>OX638348.1:0-4605000 GCA_951813085.1 uncultured Opitutaceae bacterium
AATTGGATGTCGATAAGCTGAGGGGGATTTTCAAGGAGCGATTCGGCAGCAAGTCGGAGGACATACTCCGCAATGCGAATCTGGCGTTCGACGCGGGATACTCCTATCCGATCGACAATGTGCTCGATCGCTACTATGCGTTTATGACACCGGATGAGACCGGTGAGCCTCAGGTGACCATGGATGGGAACACAGCCATCGTGCTGGGCCTATTGACCGGGGGCGTTCGCTTTGGCGCTGGCTATCCGATCACGCCTTGGTCGACGATCATGGAGATGCTTCGTTCTCAGCTTCCGAAGTACGGGGGAATATTCGTGCAGGCGGAGGATGAGCTGGCTGCAGTCTCAATGGCGGTTGGTTTTTCCTATGGAGGTCGCTTGGCGGTGACCGGAAGTTCAGGCCCGGGTATTTCGTTGAAGCTCGAAGCTTTGGGATGGGCCTCGATGGCGGAGATTCCGCTCGTGGTTATCAATATTCAAAGAGGCGGCCCGAGTACGGGATTGCCGACCAATGTGGAGCAAAGCGACTTGCTTCAGGCAATTTACGGAAGCCATGGCGATTGCCCTCGTGTGGTGCTGGCGGCGCAGAACGTTGAAGACTGCTTCTACACGGCCCTTGAAGCATGCCGCATCGCCCGTGAATACAGCGTGCCGGTCTTCGTCCTTTCGGACATGTCGATGGCGTCTCGCATTGAAGCCTTCGATGAGCCTGAGTTGGACGAGCTCATCGTCGACCCGGTTCTGGACCAGGAAGATCGCCCTGAAGGATTCAAGCCGTATGATCTCAATCGCATCACGCGACACGCTCCCCCGGGGACATGGATAGAGGGCGGTAAATTTCCGCAAGTCACAGGACTTGAGCACGACGAGACAGGCCATCCTTCCGCCAATCCGGAAATGCATGTCAAGATGATGGCCAAGCGACGCGACAAGATAAAGGCCCTCGCCGATTCGCTGCCGCCATCCGAAATTTACGGTGATCAGGAAGGGTACATTCTCGTCGTGGGATGGGGAAGTACCTGGGGGCCGATTCGCGAGACGGTGTTGCGCGAACGCAGCGCCGGAAAGTCGATAGGCCATCTACAGATCCGCCACGTGAATCCATTGCCCAATGATCTCGAGGAAATATTCAATCGCTATAAGCACATCGTGGTCGTGGAGATGAATGACGAAGGCCTCTACGGGTATGGTCAGCTGGCGACCTTGCTTCGCGCGAAAACCTGCAATCCCGCCATCTCGAGCCTGGCGAAGACGGATGGACTCACCTTCAAGATTCGAGAAATCAAAAAGGGTATTCAAGAGCGCACCCAATAATAGTTGCCGCCAACGCAGTTTCCGATACGTTAATTTACTGACATCACCCTACCAATGAGCGCATCTCCAGCCCCACCGAAAGCAGAACGCGGGACCATCACGAAAAAGGGCATCGCAGCCGACCATCCTACCTGGTGCCCCGGGTGCGGCGATTTCGCCGTTCTAGCCGCGTTTTTCAAGACGCTTGAAAAGCTGCAATTCCCACAGGAAAAGATCGTTACTTTGGCGGGAATTGGATGCTCATCGCGCTTTCCCTATTTCGTGAACACGCACGGAGGCCATTTCATCCATGGACGGGCTTTGCCCTTCGCCACAGGAGTGAGCTTGGGCCGCGACGACTTGCACGTTTTCGTGTTCGGTGGCGATGGCGATGGATTTTCGATCGGGGGGAACCATCTCGATCATGCGGGCCGCAAGAATATCCGACTGACCTACGTGATCATGGACAATTTCGTCTATGGGCTCACCAAGAAGCAGACGTCTCCCACCTCGCCTCAAGGCTTCCGATCCAAGACGGACCCTACCGGCGCTATCGACCGTCCCACCAATCCCATGCGCAAGCTGCTTTCGAGCGGAGCGACGTTTGTAGGGCGCACGCACGCGACGCAAATCAAGCACATGATGCAAATGTACGAGCGAGCCATCAATCACGACGGCTTCTCGGTAGTTGAGTGCCTGAGCGAGTGCGTGGAATTCTACAAAGGCGCTTTCGATGCGGGGATCCCGAGAAAGGGCGGCACGTTCGATATCATCGACGAGGAAGCGCACGATGTAACAGACATGTCTGCGGCCTTGGCCTTGGCAGAAGAGGAGTGGCCGGGAAAATTTGGCGTTTACTACCAAAATTCAGTGCCGACCAAGAACGAACTCGAGCAGAACATCATAGCGAAGGAGAAGTCAAAGGGCGCAAGCGATCTCGACATGATCAAAGCGACCTTCGCGGCGATGAAGTAGTCGACAGGCGGCGAATTCCGCTTAGCGATTTTCAAGGAGAAAGCCCGGCGCAAGGTCCGGGCTTTCGTAGTTAACCAACCAACTAAGAGTTGAAAGTTGATGGAGGCTTGTAAGTAGGATGGAGCGTCTTTAGGATCCCTTGGGCGCTGTAGCTCTTGTAGAGGTTAATCGGTCGCGAAACGGAGGCTCTTTACACCCAATTTGGTGTAATGTTGCTGACCCTAGAGTAATCTCCCTTCTCCTTTCTGAGCGCATTTACTCATCGGATACAAGTCCCTGCCAAAATGGAGGAATCTATCCCGGGTAGCAGAGTTGGGAAGCGTGAATTTCTAGGCCATCGCCAGCAAGGCGTCGACCATCTTGCTAAGGCCGGACTGGGCTTCGCTAATTCGCTGAGCCAGCATGTAGGCGGGAGTGGTGACGATCTTTCGTGCATCGTCCACCACGATTTCATCGACCGCGCAGTTAACATGCTCGCCGCCCCACTGGGTCAAGGCGCTGGCGGTGTCTTCGTCTGTGCCGATCGTGAACCTCAACCCTTCTGAGCCGAATACCTTCGCTGCCACAGCGGGCGCGATACAGGCAAAGGCGATCGGTTTTCCTAGCGCGTGAGCCTTCTTGAGAAAGGACTCTAATGTCGGATCGATTGCCAGCGAGTCCGCGTCGAAGGCGAAATTGCAGAGGTTTTTCGCAGCTCCGAATCCCCCCGGCAAGGCGATCGCATCGAAGTCGGCTGGATTGATATTGGCCAGGTCGGCGATTTCGCCTCGGGCGATGCGAGCGGACTCCTGTAGGACATTCCGCGTTTCGGACTCCACTTCGCTGCCGTCGATATGGTTGATCACGTGGGCTTGGCTGATGTTTGGGGCCGCGCACTGGTAGCTCGCGCCTGCTTTGTCGATCGCCAGCAAGGTCAGGACAGATTCGTGAATCTCAGCGCCATCGAAAACGCCGCAGCCAGATAGGATTACCGCCACTTTCTTCATGGCGCTAGTGATACAGCAAAGGAGTTGATCGAGTCAAACCGAGGATGTTTCTCGTTGAGCGAATGCGCGTCTCACCTTCAATTGCTTGAGTCAGGGGTGGCACGCGACGTCCCCTAAAACACGTACGAGTGTGAATGAAACGGGTTCGCGATTCCGTGTGCGAGTGGGATTGCTTGCCTCTTTCGCCGACGCTCCCCACTGTGGATCGTTGTGTCGGAACCGTTTCTCTAACGCGGCGGTTCTTGGAGAGATGAAGGATTTGGATTGCAGACCCTATTTAGTCCGATCGGCCTTAGTTTTGGCCGCGGCCCTTCTATTGGGAGTATTCTTGGTCGCGGAGGATGAAGAAAGCGCTTTGTTGGAGACCTCTGTCAAGGAACTCGAGGCCGCTTTGGAGGCCGAATCGAAAGCGAGCCAACCCGAGAGGAGGGATCGAAGGAATCGAGGACGTCGTGAACGCATTGACCCCGTAGATCTGACGCCAGAGCAACAATTGCAAATGTATATCCAGCAGGGCGATACGGATATTTTTATGAAAGGGGGGGTTGTGTATCGAAAATCCTGGGCATTCCGCACAGGGGTAACGCAATTGTATCCGCCCTTGTATGACGGATGGAAAAACGGAAAAGACGTCAAGGGATTGTACGAGGATTACGCCGACGAAGGTGAGCCGGGCTATACGCTTTCGAGTATCACGTACAACGATCGCTTCTATCAGCAAACGGGTGCCGAATTCGTGAATTTCTTCTCGCTCGTCTGGGTTCCGGAAGCGTACGCGTTCTCCGTATTCACCAATCGAAGCTTCGAGACGTTCAAGGACACGCTGCGCCAGCGAATCATCGATGCTCGCAAGCAGTATGCGGATCGAGATCGCTTCGAAACCTTCCAAGACTATATCGCCTTCAAGTTCGGCAGGGATGATGAGATGGAGAACTTCGTCGATCGTTATTGGATCGAAGCGAATGAAGGGAGCGGGCACTTGACCTATTTCTATACGTCTGAGTTCAGCGGCATAAAGGGGAAGAAAAACGAGGCGTTCACGCGCCCGCTCATAGCGACCGCGACCTACATGATCGTCCGCAACAAGCTGCTGCGGATGGACGTGGTCAAGGAGTACGATGGTCAAGATGAGATTTCGATATTGCTCGAATTCACCGATAAGATCCGGAGGGACATGATCGCAGTGAACCTTCCGGGTGAATCGAAATAGAGCGAACTTGGGGCGTCGCTGTCCCGACGCGTTCGATTATGAAGAGCAACTCAGTTGCCTCGATTGCTTCTTTCGAACTCTGACGGCGGCAATACGTCGTATCGCTGTGTTTAAAAATTCTATTCGTCACAAGTCGCATGCGTCGATCCTGCTGTGACGAACTGGGGAAGCTCTCTTAGGGATTGATTTTATTGGGTCGAGGAATTGGAGTGCGCGGACATGAGCCTCAACCGCTACGAGCAGATGCTTTTCAACTACCTCGAAAGTCACAGCGAGGAGAAGCGGTATTGGGAGGCTCGGGTTCTCGAGATCGCGCGCCGCGATGGCCGCCGCGAATCGCAGGTGCTCGATCTCAATCGCTCGCTCTGGGAATATTTCGAGGAGCGCTCCCGGTTCGAATCTCCGTTTCGCGAAATTATAATTCACGAAGGTGACCGGAAGATCAGCATGCTTAACCTATCCGAATATCTCCTCCGTATGTGGGCGCCCCCGCCGAAGAAACGGGTAAAGAGATAGAGGACCAAAGATTATAGGGTTTGGGATCCCTTGTTATTTCGCTTCTCCGCGAGCTTGGCGTCGCGCCAAGCAGCGCGTTCTGCTTCGGTCATGCCGATGTGCTTCCGATCGAGGGATTTGCTTATTTCGACCTGCTTCTGACGTTGCTCAGCACGTTCGCGTTGGGCGTCTGTTAGGCTATCGTAGCAGTGGGGGCAGCTGACCCCTTCTCTGTAGTGTTCAGAGCGTTTGTCCTCTTCGGTGATCGCGTGCCGACAGGCGTGGCACATGTCGTACTCGCCCGGCTCGAGCTGGTGATCCACAGTGACGCGGTTGTCGAATACGAAGCAATCGCCGTCCCAGAGGCTTTCGGAGGCGTCCACTTTTTCCAAGTAATTAAGAATGCCTCCATTTAGGTGATACACTTTCTTGAAGCCGTTCTTTAGCAGAAGAGACGTTGACTTCTCGCAACGGATGCCTCCTGTGCAGAACATGGCGATCGGTTGGTCCTTCTTGTCGGCAAGCTCCTTTTCTGCATACTCGGGAAATTCGCGAAAACTTTTTGTATTTGGATTTTGGGCGCCTTTGAACATGCCAATTTCCACTTCGTAGTCATTGCGCGTATCGATGAGCGTGACGTTCGGATCGGAAATCAGCTCGTTCCATTCCTCCGGCTCTACGTACTCGCCCACTTGATCGCTTGGGTTGATATCTGGGCGACCGAGGCGGACGATCTCCTTCTTAAGGCGCACCTTCATTCGATAGAACGGCAGCTCGCTGGCGCCGGAAAACTTTACTTGAAGCGGTCCTATGGCGGGATCGGTCTGGAGGTACTCGAGCACGGCTTTGATGCCTTCACTTGTTCCAGCGATGGTAGAATTGATGCCCTCGTGAGCGAGCAGGATGGTTCCTTTGACGCCATTTTCTTCGCAGACTTCGAGCAGGGGCTGGCGTCGTTCCTCGAAATCGGGGAGCGAAACGAACTTGTAGAAAGCGACGATCGTATAGGCGTCTGAGCTCATGAAATAGCAGGATCTCGAAAATCCCAGATGGTCAATTCCCTTCAGAAGTAAATGAAAAAGGACCTTTGTTCCAGTGTGAACGCAGCTCAAGTAAGGATTGACCGAGAGCGGGCGATTGTTCAATGAAGCCGACCATGACGACCCTCTCGAGCAAAGGGAAAGCGGCCCTGCGAAATGCGGCCCAACGACTGAAGCCGGCAATACACGTAGGCAAGAACGGCCTCACGCCTGCCTTGGTCGCCGAGCTGGAAAAGGCTCTCGCCGCCGAGCAGCTGGTCAAGGTGGCCTACAAGGCGACGCGTGACGAGATAGATGCCTTAGTTGCTGAGACGGAATCGAAAGCGGCTGCGGAATGCGTGGGAGGCGTGGGGAAGCGGCGGTCGTTCTACAAGCCGGCTGCTGCGCCGGACGCTTAAAGCACTTCGAGAGCCATCAGAGTCTTGTCGTCCTGGGACGCGCCGCCTTGCGAAAACGCGGCGACCACGGAAAGAGCGTTGTCTGGGACGGCCTCGATGCCTTCCTGCCAGATTTCGGGCAGGCGTTTTGAAAAGCCGTCGATCCCAAGCATTTCGCCCGATTGGTTCTCTGATTCGTAGATGCCGTCGGTGATAAAGAGGACTCGGTCCCCTGATGCGAGCTTGATGAGGCTCTCTTCGTAGATGTCGTCGGGATCGATCCCAAGTGGAATGCCTTCGGCGAAGATCTCTTCCGCCTCGCGTTCTCCATTTTTAGTGTAGAAAGCGGGGCAGTGGCCTGCGCTGGCGAGCTTCAAGCGGAGCGTCTCGTAGTCGAAGTAGGCCGCCTGGGCGGTAATGAACATATTCAGGTGGCCCAGTTCTGCATGGGTCTGCTTGTTTATTTGCGATAGCAGCCAGCCTGGTGTTTCAGCGAGATTGAGCCGCGAGCGAATGGCGGTCCGGAAAATCGTCGCCAGCAGGGCGGCGGGTACACCCTTGCCCATAACGTCCGCGATGATAAGCAGGATCCCATGGCCCTTGATTTCGATGGCATCGATATAGTCGCCCCCGACCGCTTGAGCGGTCACGCATTTGCCTGTGATATGGCAGTGGGTGTTGCTAGGAAACGTCGAAGGCAAGAGCGAGCGCTGAATCTCAGATGCGATTTTGAGTTGAGTACGCGAGCGCTCATTCTCTTTCTTTTCGTCAATCGTCGATGCGTTGACGATAGATAGGGCAAGCATGCTCGAATATATTCGAACGATTCGAGAGATGCTCGTTTCAAACTGACCAATATCTTCCTTGGGAAGCTGTATTGCGATTACACCTACGCAATCGTTGTGATAAGTGATCGGAGTCAGCAGCGCTCCGAGTGAATCGGAATAAAGAGGGTCATCCTTGTCGAGTTCCCCGCAGTCCGCGATAATACGTTCGCTTTGATCGCGAAATGACTGCACGATCAAAAGAGTCGAATTACACACCTCAGATAGAGAGGCACGGTCCAGATCGAGCGAATCGACAAGTCGTCCGTCCTGGTGGACCCAAACGCTGGCCTGTGTCAATGTGAAGGCGGACTTGAGTCGTTTCAGGCTTTGCTCGATTGCTTGGGTCAGCGACGGCTCGCCGCTGAGGTCTTCAGCGAATCCGTGCAAGGTCGCTGTTTCGACGTAACTTTGATTGAGCTCGCCTGTGACGCTTTGGAGGGTTTCGAATACCTCTTCCAGTTTCTCAATAGCGTTCTGTGAAGACTGTATGAATTTTTCAACGACAAGCTTGTGACCGTAGTCAGTAGATTCGTGAGTAACCTTATCGAAGATCGAGTCGATCAAAAAGCAGCCGCGGCCTGACTCGTCGAGTAGATTTTCAGGAAGAGAAGCGTCCGAATCTACTTCTTGAAAAGACCCGGGATCTTCAATTTCTATTTTCAGGGATTCGTCATCCCAGCTCCAGGATACCTTGACGATTTTATCTGGATCCTCGTGGCAACCGTGCTCGATCGCGTTGTTGAGTCCCTCGCAAAATCCGACTTCCAGCGTCTGCCAAAGCGTGGGGTCAATCAGGCGCGTCTCGCAGAATTCCTTCAATCGCTGCGCGACGATGGAGACGTTATCCAGGCTTCCGGGAACGTCGCAGTAGCAGATATTCCTATACTGCAGCTCAGCCATTGGCTATGCGGACCGTTTGAAGGCTAGCTTCCAGAAATTGGCTCGAATCAGGCGAATGATGTTCTTGTCCGCCTCAAACGCCTGGTAGGATGCGTGTACCCATTCGTTGGGATCGTTGGCGCTGTGGCAATCGTGCAAATCTGCAAGCGACAGAAAGCCAGGATCGGCTTCTCTGAGCCGCTGCTCAAGTTCCTGATCCTCTTCGATGCTCCATTCCAATGGGCGGGGAAGAATGCCAATAAGACGCATTCTTCCTTTGATCACCTCTTTGAGCCAATGCCATCGGCGCGTAAGCAAGCAACCCTTCTCGCCCGTTTTGAGGGACAGCTCGCCACCCTTGCCATCGTGGGCTTCGACTGTAGTCCAATCCATGCGAGATAAGGCAACGATCAGGGCAGCGAGAGCGAAAAGAATCATGGCTATAAGGCGTTCGCTGAGAGAAGTGCGGCGAATCCGCTTTCCCAAGTCGCTTAGAATGAAGGCGTCAGAAATATTGACCCGCGACCCGCGCTTGGCGTCTATAAGCAATCCGCCATCGACGGCGACACGGTCTAGCGAGGTATTGCGCCCGACCATGGTTCCCGGCAGGACGATCGAATCTCGAACACTCGCGTTGTCGTCGATTATGGTATTCTCGGCGATACAGGCATTTGGTCCGATTACCGCATTCGCTCCGATATCGCACCTACCCTGTATCCAATAGGGAGGGACAAGGCGAGCGCGAGGATTGATGCGTGTACTTGGACCGATCCAGCCACCGGAGCAGCGTTGCGACTCGATACGCAAGTCATAGTCGTCGATATTTTCGAGCCACTGCGCGTTGAGATTTAGCCAATGGCGATGCAAATCGGCTGCGTTCTCAAGCGATGACTCGATTCGATTGGAACGCGGAAGTCCGACGATTGGAATCGCGTCTTCGGGCGCTTTCTCACCTGCGGCGATTGGGATTACGGATACATTGCGTGACCAGTAGGCTCCGCCGTTCAAGTAGTCCCGAACCTCCTAGGGTCGATCAGATACGTAAACTTCGATATCGGTGATCGATTCGACCACTGCCCGATCCATCCAGTAGGCGATGAAAGGCTGGTTGCCTATGGGCCAAAGGCAAAAAGGAAATGGATTTTGCCAAAGCTGATCGATTTCACCCCAATCGGGGACAAGGAGTTTCCACTTCTGCTTTATGGGAATAAAAAATTCTAGTAGGCGCCTTTCCCGAGCAGCACGGCTGGAACCGTTAGGAAGAGCAGTTTGATATCGAGCCAGATACTGCTGGATTGAATGTACTCGATATCCAGGCGAACCTGATTTTCGAAGTCTAGATCCGTCCGGCCTCCTACTTGCCAGAAGCAGGTCAGTCCGGGCTTCGCGAGAAGGCGTTTCCGTTCGTCGACCGTATTTTGCGGGTACGACGGGACGAGGTCCTACGATGGACATGTCTCCTATAAATACATTCCAGAACTGGGGAAGCTCGTCTACCGAGTACTTTCGGATGAATTGCCCGATGCGCGTAATCCGAGGATATCCCTTGAGCTTTATCTCGATGGTGTCTTTAGCTTCATTCTGCTCGATCATGCGTTGGGCGACTTTCTATGCGTCGATGCACATGGAACGAAATTTCCAGATGAGAAACGATTTCCCTTTCAGGCCGATGCGGTTCTGCTTGAAGAAGACCGGCCCCTTGTCCTCAAGCTTGATCAAGGCTGCGGTTCCCAGGAGAATTGGGGAAAGGGCGATGAGAGCGAACCCGGAGACGACGATGTCGAAAAGTCTCTTTATAGCGAGAGTCGAGCCGATTACGAGGGACCAGGTGAGGCGCTTGATCCGAGCGCGGATATTTAATCCTGTCCTGCCCGAACGGGTAGCGGCTTTCGCCCAGTATTCGGCGATCTCCGAGTTTGAGTCATAAGGGTTCGTTTCCATTTTTGGCGAGTCTAGTTTGTAGATCGGCCAAAAACGTCGTTTCAAAAGCAGTATCTTCTGAGGGATTCCAAATGGTATCAGCGAACCGGGCAGTGGGCTGAACGAATTGCAAGTGCATAGGAAGGGTATCCCGTTCCCAGCTCTTGAGTATCTGGGCGTCGCTGTACCCGCGGTTATTGCGATCGCGCTTCAGTCTGCGCTCGCGTCGCGTATTCGAGTCCACATCGATGAATAGGGACGTGTCCATGAGAGAGCGGATGCGTTTCCAGTGGAGCGCGAATATGCCTTCCACCAGTATGAGCGGCCTAGGCTCTAGGCGACGCGTCGCTGCTAGCCGTTCATAGGTGGCGTACCGGTATTCCGGGGCTTCGATCGCTTGACCTGACGCCAGCGTCGAAAGCTGCTCGAAGAGAAGTTCGATCTCGATTGCGTCCGGGTGGTCGAAATTGTTCTTTTCGGCGACTTCAATAGGGAGGTTTGACAAGTCGCGGTAGTACCAGTCCTGCTCGAAAATTACCGCTTCCTCGGGCAATTGGGCCTGGATGCGTTGGGCGAGCCAAGACTTTCCCGAACCGCTGCCGCCGGATATCCCGACAATGATCGATGAGCGTTCCACGCGCGGTTTCTACGCGAATGTCCATAGATGGTTCAAGGCTGGAGTCGTTATTGCCGTAGTTGTCTAGAGACGTTCTACGCAACGCGGAGAGCGCGATCCAGAATCCTAAATTCCTACACACAATGAGCACTGTAATCGAAGGACAAGTTGACGACGGCGTATTGCGCGTCGCCCTTGGCATAAACCGTCTGGATGCGTCCGCATCCCGTGACTTTAAGAAGCAGGTGGACGCGATTTGGTCCCCTGAAGTAACCCAGGTTGAAATGAATTTCGGAAGCGTCGATTTTATCGATAGCTCCGGAGTGGGCGCCTTGATCGGCGTCTACAAGCGCCTTCCCAGCGATGACGGTCTGGTTCGGCTCAAAGGGGTTCAGGCGCCGGTCCAATCAGTGATTGAGCTCCTGCGCCTGCATAAGATTTTCGAGATAGAGAATTAGGAGCCGGTTGGCTTGCTCCCATCCCATCCATTGGAACGGCGGTGTATTTACCGCTTTTTACAAGGTGGGTCGCTGATAGCTCCCTACCGAAGGGCGCGAAGGGGAAAAATGCGTTTTCTTGTGAGGAAAATGACTTGTTGAACTCCTCTTTAGCCGGGACGTGCCGATACAGACTAAAACGTTAATCTCAAACTGCCGCGCGCCATGCATCCCACCGGTCCGTTTCAAGACATCTTCCAGAAATCGCCCATCGCTCAGATCATAACAAGCGGGGGCCGCATCCAAATTGCCAATCGAGCTGCGAGCGAGCTTCTCGTGCACTCGCCTGACATCGATTCAGTGGTCGACACGCCACTGGAGGCCTATTTCAAGAACTGGGAGAAGACGCTCGGAAAAATCAATGCCCCTACCTCGCTTTCGCTGGTTTCGCCATCGGAAAAGGGGCCCTTTGCTTGCGAGGCGCGGGTGACGAAGTTGGGGGAGACGGATCTGCTATGGCTCTTGAAGCCAATTGGATCAGGAGACGAAGCGGGAGGCACTGAAATGGAGACGTTCATGTCGAGCGCCCTTGATCGCTCGACCGATGGAATCATTTGCCTTACTCAGGATCAGAATGACGAGGACGGCTCTTCCGATCTTCTCGTTCGCCTGGCCAATCAGGCATCGCGCGATTTGCTGGGCATTGATCGGGCCAATATCGCTGGACGCGCATTGAAGGATGTATGCTCCGTATATGACGCTCTCGAAATAGATGAGATCGTTGAAAGCGTGGGCCCCTCGCGCAAGCCGGTGAGCAAGGAAGTTGTATTCGAGCTAGATGGCCAGCCAAAGACGGTTGTGCTGTCCGCTCAAAAAGCAGGAGTTTCCGATTTCAATCTCACGATAGAGGACGTGACGCAGGCTCGCCAGGTTGAGCGTGAGTTGGAGAGCAGCTCCAACGAGCTGGAGCGCTTGAGCGCCCAGGTTCCTAGGGTTTACTTCCACTTGAAGATCAATCATGATGGCGATCCCTCATTCCCTTTTATTAGCGAGAAGATAAAGGAGCTTCTCGGCGTTGAAGCTCAGGATGTGATGAACGATGCATCCATTGCGATGGGGGCGGTATTCATCGAAGATCTAGAGCGCGTCTATGAAAGCCTCGCGGTATCTTCAAAGCACTTGAACCCGCTTTACCTCGAGTATCGCGTCAATGGCTCCAACGGTAAGCAAAAGTGGGTGTCGACGAAAGCGATTCCAGAGAAGCGTCAGGACGGTACCATTATTTGGTATGGAATTTTCGAGGACGTTACTTTGCGCAAGGAATCGGAGGAGCGTCTAAGGATGGTTTCCGCCGCGGTAGAAGTTTCGAGCGATTTCATTCTCATGATGTCGATCGAAGGGAATGGCATCTATCATAACAACTCATTCGTCAGCGTGCTTGGATACGACTCGGTCGACCAGCTCAACAAATCGGGTGGCGCATCGATCCTCTTTGAGGATCAGGGGCTTTTCGAAAAAATCGTGCAGGAGTACGGGCATTGGCAAGGGGATGTGCAAATGGCTACGGAGTCGAGTCGCGTACTTGACGTCTACTTTAGAACGGTTGCGGTACGCGACGAGAAGGGGCGAATCACCACAATCGTAGCTACCGGCACGGACGTGACGCACAATAAGCGCCGCCAAAACCTGCTCAAGCGGTACAACTCCGTTCTCAAAGCTCAGTCAGAAGCGTCCACGGACGGCATTCTTGTGGTGAATGAGCGCGGTATCGTTTCCAACTACAACAAACGCTTCCACGAGATCTGGGCCTTGTCGCCTAGCGTGATGGACGCGGGGGATCCCAGCAAGATTTGGGAAATGGCCGCTCAGCTGATGCCTGACTCGGACGCTTTCCTGAAGAAAGCCCTCTCAATTTCCGAAAGCGAAACTGAAATGATCAAGGACGTTCTCGAATTGCAGGATGGCCGCATCTTCGAGCAGGCTTCTTTCACAATCTGCTCACCTCTAGGAGAATCCTACGGAAGAGTTTGGTTCTTCCACGAAATAACCGAGCAAAAGCGCTCCGAGGAACGACTTCGCGCGGCCATGCGCGAGGTGGAAGAAGCGAATGAGGCGAAGAGCTATTTCCTCGCCAATATGAGCCACGAAATCCGTACGCCGATGAACGGCATCATCGGAATGACTGGCTTGGTAAGCGATACGGACTTGGATCGCGAGCAACGCGAGTGCGTGGACACGATTCGAGCCAGTAGCGAGGCGCTTCTGGTCGTCATCAATGACATTCTGGATTTCTCGAAGATCGAGTCTGGAAAGCTAGAGCTTGAGAGCATTCTCTTCGACTTGCGAGACTGCGTCGAAGAAGCGGTTGACACGTTGGCGTTGCAAGCAACAGAGAAGGGGCTCGATATCGCGTACGTTATAGACAAGGCCCTAGAGACCTCGCTCTTGGGCGACCCGCCAGATCATCGTCAACCTGGTTGGCAACGCCGTCAAATTCACCTCCAAGGGGGGTGTTTGCATACGCGTTGCCCAAGTGGAGGAAGAGAACGATCGCGTAGTGGCGCAATTCTCCATTCAGGACACTGGCATCGGCATCCCTGAAGACCGCGTCGATACGCTTCGAATCGTTCAGCCAAGTGGACTCGTCGACGACTCGCAAGTACGGGGGCACTGGACTAGGGCTTTCGATCAGCAAGAATCTCTCCGAGCTCATGTGTGGATCCATGTGGGTGGAAAGCGTGATTGAAGAAGGCTCGACCTTCCACTTCACCGTAGAATTCCACAAGTCCGCTATCGGATCCCTCGCTTCGGAAATCGATCCGATGAGCGGATTTGAGAACAAGCGCGCTTTGATCATCGACCACAACGAATTTAGCCGTGACTCGTTGAGCAGCTAGGTGGAGACTCTAGGCGTTGAGCCTATTGCACTGAATTCGATTTCCAGTATTGAGGATTCCAATGTCGATTCCGATTGCTTGCTGATCGCTTATGTGGAGTACGGTATTGATGGTTTCAGTACAGAAGAAGCCGTTGAAGAGGTTCGCAAACAGACCAAGCTGCCAGAGTTGCCAATCGTATTTTGCGGACGGCTTGGATCGGTGCCTTCGAGCAGTGGATTGTCTGGAAAGATTTTCTCTCAAGTAAAGCCGAGCAAGCTCGCCAATACCAAGCGACACTTGCTTGAATCGATCGGAAAGATTGAGCAAACCGTTAAGAAGGAAGAAAAGACGTCCGACAAGCTCGGTGAACGTATGCCGATGTCCATTTTGCTCGCAGAAGATAATGTGGTGAACCAAAAAGTAGCCACGCGATTGTTTAAGAAATTTGGATACAAAATAGAAGTGGCGAACAATGGAGTCGAGGCGATCAAGGAAAGCTCGTACGACTTGGTGTTCATGGATATCCAGATGCCTGAGATGGACGGCCTTGAAGCGACCCGCCAGATAATTGCGAAATGGCCAGACGACCGTCCTCGCATGATCGCCCTCACTGCGAATGCGATGCGCGAGGACCGCGAAAAGTGCTATGAAGCGGGTATGGATGATTATCTCACTAAGCCGTTTAAGCCTTCCGAACTAGAAGATGCCATCTCTCAGACCTACAATAAGCTGCATTCGGATGGCGGTACTGTAGGGACGAGTCCATTCGAGGACAACTGATTCGGTTATTTCAATTGAGCCGGCGATAGAAGGCTCATGAAGCCAGGGCCATTTGACTTGCGCCCGAGTAGCCTTTCCGTGTGATCGCATGCAAGTAGAGAGACTTGCATGCTTGAATCGAATCTAGAGGAAGGGAGCCCGCCCGACGTATCTGTCGTCATCGTAGCGCGGAATTCCCTAGCTGAATTGAATGCCTGCCTCGGCGCTCTCGAAGAGAGCGCTTTTCGATCCTTTGAGGTCATCGTGGTTGTTGACGCCAATGCGGATCCGGAATTGACGGAATACTTGAAACGCTCGGATGGGGTTCAAGTTGAGTGGCTGGATTCTATTCTGGGATATGCCTATGGATGGAATCGCGGAGCAGGAGTTTCCCGGGGACGAGCGCTGCTTTTTCTTAAGGATGACACTGTAGTAGAACGGGAAGCACTAGGTTCCTCAATCAATTGCCTGGATCACGACGAGGTCGGAGCGGTGGGCGCGATGCTATTGAATTCCGAAGGCGTATTGATCGAGGCGGGTTCCTGCGTGGGCAAAGACGGGAGATGTCGGGGGATTGGCCGCGGGTGGAATCCCGACGACTTTCGGGTTCAATTTCGAAGAAATGTAGCCTTTTGTTCGGCTTCCTATCTCGGAGTCGATAGAGAATTGTTCGAGTCGGTGGGCGGATTCGATGAATCGTATCATGATGAATACTACGAAGACGTGGACTTGTGCCTGAAGATCCAGAATCAAGGAAAACGCGTGGTATATGATCCGGGCAGCCGTGTCGTTAGAACGCTCGAGTTTCGCGATGGATGGGAGTCGGCATCCGCTATCATGGATGCTAATCGAGACAAATTCGCGAAGTCGGCTCATTTTAGATTGAATCGCTTGCCAGCGCTGGAAGACAGCGATATCGAGCAGTATTTCGAGCGCGTTTCAGGCCGCCGCTTATTGTGGATAGAGGATTCGCCTCCCTTCGCCCACATGGGAGCGGGATTTCCGAGAACCCTGGAAATGCTCACTGCCCTATTGGAGCTAGGGCATCGCGTTACGCTATTGCCCACGTTCATGACGACCAGCGATTTCGTTGACGTCTATCGAGATGCGCCTCGAGAGGTAGAAGTAGCCCTGGGAATTGGGGAATTGGGATTCGATGATTTTTGGAAGGAACGCGCGGCTAGTTTCGATACCGTTATAATATCCCGACCTAACAACCTCAAGGATTTTGGTCAAAGAATACTAGATACAAAAAATTCTCGGCCTGATTTGGCGTTCATATACGATGCAGAAGCGATTTTCGTGAATCGCGAAATCAGCGAGCGGCGAAGCCAAGGGAATGCCCCGTCAAAGCAGGAGGAGATCGGGCTGTTGGAAGCGGAGTTGTTCCTTGCGAAACGAGCCGATGCGGTGTTTGCCATTTCGGAGGGAGAAAAGGCCCAGTTCGAATCCATCGGGGTCACGGATGTCACCCTTCTGAGGCACCATTCACCAATCGTTCCCACTTCAAGAAGCTTTGAGGAGCGCAAAGATATTCTCTTTGTAGGCGCGGTGCATTCTGGTACGGCTCCGAGTGCCCTGGGTCTCATCGACTTTATCGAAAACGCGCTCCCGGAAATCCGTTCAAAGCTCGGCACCGATATCAAGTTGTATTGCGCGGGACGGTATCATTCGGAATCGCTCCTGCGTTATGCGTCGGACTCTGAGATCTTTCTCGGTTTCGTTGAGGACTTGGATAAATGGTATGATCGGTGCCGGCTTTTCATCGCTCCGGCAAAGTATGCCGCTGGTATTCCTTTGAAGATCATTGAAGCGTCTTCAAAAGGAATCCCCGTCGTCGGATCCGAGCTCGCTCGCGAGCAGCTGGGCTGGTCGTTGGATGAAATGCTTTCGGGCGATAGCGATGCGGCATTCGCTTCGGCGTGCGTTCAAGCTTATAGGGATAAAACGCTTTGGGAGCGATTGCGGTCTGGCGCTCTGGAACGAATCCGTGACGATTACGGCCGCGACGCCATCGTTGATGCGCTTGAGCGAGCGCTTGATTAGATCCAAGATCTGGATACCTCAGTCGAACTCCTGAACGTAGTCGACTGGCAGCCCTACTTTTTCCGCGACCTCTGGGATCAGCTCATCCCCGTAGTAGAACTGCATTTCGTTCTTAACGTGAGCCGCGCAATTGGCGAAATGAAGCAGAGTGACGTAGCAAAATTCATTCGAGGCGAAACTCGATGGCTCGTGATGCCAGGCGGTGGCCCGCACGATATTCTCGGGGAGACCCCACATGGCGAAGAGGAAGGCTCCGATCGCGGCGTGGTCGCAGCCGAACACGGCTTGCTCCAATCTCCAAAGAGGGCGACTGTTCTCGATGGATCTACCCATAAGATCAGCGTACTCGTCCTCCTTATTCGCTAGGAGCACTAGCTTTCCAAGATCGTGAAGCAGAGTGATGCTGCAAAGGGTTTGAATCTGTTTTACCTTAACGCCGAATTGCTTGAGCTTGAGTCCGCATTGGCTGGTTTCGATGCAGTGCTTCAGGACGGCATTGGCGATTTCTTGAAGCCCGGGAGATAGGGAAAGCTGTTTCTTAGCGAGCTCTGTGATGGCTAGATTGCGGACGAAGTCCATCCCTAGCATCTGTAGGGCTTCCTCTATGGTTTCTATGCGTCCGCCCGCTCCGAGAAAGGCGGGTATTGGCGACCTGCAAGATGGTGGCTACGGCGGTAGGGTGTTGCATAATCACAGGAGCGAGGTCCTCGATATGGCAATTGGGGTCTTCAGCGGTCTTCAGCAGCTCCTGCATCGGCTGCGTGTTCACGTGAAGCTGCTTGGTATCGCAAACGATCTCCACGACTTCTTTGCGTCGGATCCGAAGCTGCGTTTTGTAGACGTAGTTAATCGAACGAGCGAGCTCATCCGCAGTGATCGGGGTTTCAAGGTAGAGGTGGGGGAGTCCAGTTCCTTTTTGAAGGGAACCCACGTCGGATGGATTGTGGATAAGGAAACGCAGCGAGTTGGGATAGTCCCGTTTCGCTTTGGAGAGCAATACGTCCCCCGACTCCTTGGGAAGGTCCAGATTGGCCACCAGCATATCAGCGGGGGCTTCCCCTAACTTATACCATGGCTTCATCGGCATCTCTGGCCACGCGAACCTCCCAGCCCACCTCCCTTATCGAAGAGGCGTTGCTTATCGATTCGAGGAAACGGCTGTCCTTGTCGACGACCAGAATACTAACCGCTTTTTTAGCCTTTGAAGTCATTGCTTGGTATCTGTGGGGATACGAGATGCTCCAGTGGGAGGATCATCCTAATATAGTATATCGCACGTTTCTCGGGGAATAAGAGCAGAAAAGTCTAGGTATCGGGATCAGAAGCCCAAGGAATAGCTTTTCATCGGATTTTCACAAACATCCCTGCGCCTCTGCCCCTGTAAAAGGACCTAGACTCGCAGGAGGCGCTGCCGCTAATTGCTGCTAATCTTGAAGATGGGAAGCGATCCAGGAAGCGATCTCTTGGCCAAGCCGCTCCTTGCTCATCGTTTCGAGATCTTGGACTCCTGATTCGGACACGAAGCTAGCGGTGTTGCTTTGCTGACCGAATACAGCCCCGCTTTGAACGTTGTTGGCCACCACGAGATCGCAGCCTTTTCGGCGCCGCTTGTCCTGGGCATTCTCTATCAGATTCTCGGTTTCTGCGGCAAAGCCGACAACGGCGCTTGGACGCTGCTCCTTGGGCAATTGCCCTACGGAGGCGACGATATCCGGATTCTCCTCGAATGTTAGGTTGAGGCCCTCGGCCTTCTTGGTTTTGCGATCCGAGGCGTTGGAAACCTTGAAATCGCAAACCGCGGCGCATCCTACGAAAATGTCCGCGGGTAGGGACTCATGGACGGCTTGGTGCATGTCTTCGGCGGATTCCACGCTCAGGCGGTTCAGGTTGGGGTGGGAAGCGCTTACCTCGCTGTTCAATCCCGAGACGAGAGTGACGTGAGCCCCGGATTTCGCCAGCGCGATCGCGATCGCGTTGCCTTGCTTCCCAGACGAGAAATTGCTGATGTACCGGACGGCGTCGATGCGCTCGATGGTGCCGCCTGAGGTAACGATCGCTCGTTTGCCCTCGAGGGAGGTTGCCAAGGCGAAATGCTGCTGGGTGGCTTCGAATAGGGTTTCGGGCTCCGCCATCTTGCCAATTCCGAATTCGCCGCAGGCAAGGGCGTCGACTTTAGGAGACACAACAGTCGCCCCGTCGGACTCAATCGTTTTCAAGTTCCGTTGAAAGGCGGGATTTTCCCACATCTCGACATTCATGCTCGGCGCGAAGATAGCGGGCTTGTTCTTGGCGAGCATAAGCGTAGAGGCGAGATCGTCGCCTTCTCCCCGGGAAACTTTCGCGATAAAGTCCGCAGTTGCGGGAGCGACGATCACCAAATCCGCGCTGCGAGACAGCTCTATGTGGTTCATTTCGTAGGCGTCGTCGTCCCACATTTCGATATGCGCCTTCTTCCCGGTGAGCGTCTCAACCGATAGGGGAGTGACGAATTGCTTGCCGCCTGGGGTCAACGCCGCTTCGACCGATGCGCCAGCCTTGGTAAGGAGACGAATCAGCTCGAGCGATTTGTATGCGGCAATGCTGCCCGTGATGATCAATAGAATGCGTTTGCCAGAGAGCATGTGTGAAAAAGAGGTGTATGTTTGTTGAAAAGGGCCTCAGGGCAAGCGCTTACGACACGCTGGAATCACCGTTAGTGAAAGTTGAATTCTAGCTGTTGCGATCCTCTATTCGAGCGGATCGCGAATCTCACCCCTAGGCCTATCAACCTTACAGGCAAGGCTTTGCGCCCGAAAGCCTCTCGTAGCAACTCCTGGGCGGACGCGAGGGAAATAGGCAGGCCTGCGCGTTCTACGGTGGTGCGCGAGAAGTCGGAAAATTTCATCTTTATGAAGAGCTTGGAGATCTTGCTGTCCGATTTGAGCCGAAACAGGTCTTCTTCGAGTTCTTGAAACAAGGATTCCACTTTTTCAGAGCAGGCCTCCAAGGTTTCGAGATTCGTCTGGAAGGTGCGTTCTACGCTGACGGATTTGCGTATCCGATTGGAGACGACGGGGCGATTGTCAATTCCTCTGCAGAGATCGTAGAGGTCCGCTCCGAATTTTCCAAATAGATGGGAAAGCTCAAGGGAACTGAACGACTGCAAGTCGCCACAGGTCATTATGTTTTTAGCTCGTAGCTTTTCTTCTGTCTTTTTTCCAATACCCCATATTTTGGATACAGACAATTGTCGCATAAAATCTGGAATGTCCGATTGCGTCAATGCGAATAGGCCGTCGGGTTTCTGCCAATCACTGGCGATCTTGGCCAGCATCTTATTGGGAGCGACTCCAGCGGATGCGGCGAGGCCGATTTCGCGCCGGATGCGGCGCTTGATATCGTGGGCGATGTCGATTGGCGATCGATCGCTATGGGAGACGTCGATATAGGCTTCGTCCAGTGAAAGGGGCTCGATTTTATCTGAATAGTCAGCCATGATCGCGCGTATGCGCTTCGATTCTGTCCGGTAGGCTTCGAACCTGACGGGCAGAACGACGAGGTGGGGGCACTTTCGCATCGCCATGAAATTTGGCATGGCGGAGTGGATACCGAATTTGCGCGCTTCGTAATTGCATGTAGTAAGGACTCCTCGAGCGCTACGTCCTCCCACCGCTACGGGCTCGGAACGCAGGCTCGGCCGATCCCGCACCTCGATCGCCGCGTAGAAGCAGTCCATGTCGATATGGAGTATCTTGCGTTCTATTCCCTCGCTCGTCATTCGCCCTGTCCCTACGGTGGCCGCATCTTTACTGTGGACATGCCAGAGCGACCTTGCTTGATGGGGATACGATGGCAGAATCGCTTTCCAAAGCCAAGCTTTCGCTCTTTCGAAAACTTCAGCAAAAGAAGGTTCGCGAACAGGAAGGGCGGTTCATGATCGAAGGGTGGCATTTGCTGGAGGAGGCGATCGCGGCGGAGGTTCGTCTGCGCGCCTTGATATTCGATGAGTCGAAATCCTTAGCGCCTTCGGATGAAGCGATTCTGGCTCGAGCTCGGGAGCGCGCCGACTCCGTCTTTGCGGCGTCCGAATCGCAGCTTAAAGCGCTGAGCGAAACCCGTTCTCACTGCGGGGCGATCGCGATCGTGGATCGGGTGTCGGACGATTGGGATTCCACCCGGGACCGTTTGTCGGAATTGGACCGGGCCTTTGTCGTTGTGTTGGACGGCGTATCGGATCCAGGGAATTGCGGCTCGATCGTCCGTGGGTGCGACTGGTTTGGCGGGGATGCGGTGATACTGGGCATGGGTTGCCCTGAGAGGGAGAATGGAAAGCTCGTGAGAGCGACGATGGGGAGACTCTTCCATTTGCCGGTTGTTCCGATCCAGTCGCTGAACCGTTGCCTCGATGTTTTGGAGGAAAGCGGTTTTCAGGTCGTCGCAAGCTCTCTAGGCGGTTCCGATACGCTCGTTGGATTTCGTTGGCCAGCCAAGACGGCCTTGGTCATTGGCAATGAAGCTCGAGGGATATCGAAGGCAATTCTGACTAGGGCGCAGGCTCGCTTGGAAATCCCAAAATATGGGAAAGGGGAGTCGCTCAATGCGGCTATGGCCGCTTCGATCCTGCTGAGCCATTGGCGTATGAGCGAATAGAATACGAGAGTTTTGCTGGGTTTAAAACCTGTCAAATTCGTATTTTGATCTGATCGACCTTGCCTCCGGATTGAAGCCTCCTAGGTTTCCGGATTTCGCCTACCATTTACCTAACCCACGCATTGAATGAATTGGATTAACGGAATTGAGGAGGCCCTCGAAGCTAGGGAATCGCAGCAGAAACGACTGCTCATGATATTCAAGGGGAACGGCGACTGGTGTCCTTGGTGCAACAAGCTGGATGCATTGCTCGATGAAAGTCCCGCGCTCGAAGAGTACCTTGAAACGGAAGGCATACTGGCTGGCAAGATTGGTATCCCAAGAAAGCCCGACGATGCGGAGGGGATTCGGGAGCGTTTCGGGATTACGGGGATTCCCTTTATCGTGTTCTACGCGGACGATGGTCGTCTGGAAGGGACAACCGAGTTCATCGATGGCGGCGATGCTCAATCCTACGTCGATTGGATAGAGAGCGTGGACTCGAGCGGCCTGTAGTGTAGGAGAGCGCTTACTTTAGAGAGTAGGTCTTTCGCTCTCCCTCGACCTGGACCACGATATTCTTCTGATTGATGTCGATCACCTGCGCGCCCGACACGCGGTCGCCAATCCTCACAAGGGCGCTATTTACGTTGGCGACCGGGATAGGGAGATCGTGATAGATACGCGTTAGGCGTAGCTTTGGGAAAAGAACTGCGTTGCGTGACTCGGCATGGCTTTCAGCGATGAGCGCCTCTACCGAGATAGGCTCGAATTCGGACTTTTCTTGATCGTAGTCGAAATCGCTGGCGTTGGCCGACGATTGAGCCGTCTTCCCAATCGGAGATGCTCGCGGATGGGGAATTCGAGGACTTCCCGATTGCGAGGTATCCGGCAAATGCGATGCAGGCAGCGGCGCAGGTGACGGAGATTATCCGATTCTTGACTGACATCTGCGTTGTAGGCGGCGTTTCGGGACGCTCACCTACGGTGAGACTTGAGTGGTCTACTTCCTGATCGAACTTCGACCCTTGAGGGGCTGATCTGGTAGTGGAGGGTTCATTGTTCGCAGTCGTTGGGTCGTCGCTATCCGATAGTATCTTCTCCCAGATATCCCATTGATCGCTCTTTCCAATTTCTTGGATAAACGTATGGTTGTAGGGAGATTCTGGATCTGAAAAATCCTTGGTGTCGCTATCGCCTAGAAGCGTGTTGGTGGCGAATACAGCTGCGAGAGCGGAAAACGAATCACCCGATGCAATTTAGATGTATTTTTATGCATAATATTGATTCCTATTTTATGAATTTTGAATGAGAACAGGATACTATTGCCTCTTAAAAGCGGACGCCCCTAAGAGCCCTTTAGCGGCTGATGCGGGAAATGGTGTCAACGAATTGTAAATGCGGAACCAATACGCCGTGGACGGAAACAATTTGTGAATTTTTGTTGCCCTATTGCGTTCTATACACACTCGGCTAGAGGATTTCCGTAGGAGTGGGCTAAGTAGTAAACGACATGAAAAAGTGGATTCGAAATCTTGTTTCATTAGCAGTGACGTTATTCGCGGTTGGTAGCGGTATGGCAGCCTTCGCTGAGGAAGTGAGGGTGTACCTTAAGAATGGAGACCAGCTGCGGGGACGGCTCATTAGCGAGGACCGTATTGTGCTGATCGAGCATGCCCTTTTGGGGGACGTAGAAATCCCCGCCAGCAGCGTTCGAAAGATCGACCGTCCTGGGAAGACTGAGGAACCGAAGGAGGAGTCGAATGAGGAAGACGCTTCGCCGTCCGGGTCTCGGAGCGCTTGGGTCGACGGCTTCGTGAAAGCGATTAGCTTCGAAGACTGGAGCCGTGAGCTGGAGCTAGGAATGAACTCTCAGAATGGTCGACGCGACAAAGTCGATTTCAACGCCCGGATCAATTTGCGTCGCCGCATCGAGAAGAACGACTATCGAATCGAAGCGCGCCGGTACTACGGCGAAAGCAGCCAAGAGAAGACGACGGATCGGGTCTTCTCAAATTTCCGTTGGAGACGGGACATATCGCCAGGGGTATTTTGGCAAAGCGATTCTTCCTACAGCTTCGACGCGATCAAGGAGATCGATCTCAACATTGAGCAGAAGCTAGGCTTGGGTTATCGGTTTCTCAATCAGAAGTATCTCAAGATCTCGACGGGCGTCGGCATGAGCGGTCGCTATCGCGATGAAAAGGACGAAACGGGAATCACCAACTATTTAGTAGATTTCTTCCAGGACGCGGGCTACCGGATCAATAGCCGCTTCCGAATCACGCAAGAATTTCGAATCGCGATTCCGCCAGATGCTCGAAACGAATACGAGTACGAGTTCGAGACCGGCATCATTAGCAAGGTTACGGATGCGCTCCGCATGTCATTTCGGTATCAGCTAGAATATGACAAATCCCTACCGGAAGATCGGCGTGAGGACCAGCGATTCGTTAGCGCTTTAGGCTTGGACTTCTAGCGGAGCGATTAGGCGGACTGGTCGACATTCGAAACGAGGGCGTCGACTTTGATCGTATCAGCGTCTTTCCAGAGAGTTTCCAGGGCGTAGTTCTCGCGCATCTCGGGCTTGAATAGATGAATCATCACGTCGAAGGCATCGACGACCGACCAACCGCTGCCATCCCCTTCGTCGACGCCTAGTATGTGGACCTTGTGATCTTTGAGGGCCTTGTCTAGATCGCGCTTGAGAGCCTTCAAGTGTGGATTCGAATTGGCGGTAGCGAGTATGAGGAAATTTGTGATGGACGATTGCTTACTGACATCGAGAATAGCGATATCTTCACCCTTCGTATCATCCAGAGCTTGGCAGCAGATTCCCAGCACCTCGCGGCTTTCGGGTGAAAGTTGTTTTTCTTCGTTCATGATGATGCCGTTATATCGTCTCTATAGAGATTGCGCGACTTGATGTATTGAAAGACGGGCTCTGGCAAGCAGTACTTTGGGAGCGTTCCCGATTTTAGCTGCTGGCGAATTTCCGTGGCGCTAAGGTCAATCTTTGGGATGGTGAGCGGATGGATCTTGATTTGCGGCGGGAGCGGAGCGGGATCCCTAGTTTCCTCACCACGCTCAAGAGCGATGAATTCTACTTGGTTCGCTAGCTCTTCGATGCGTTGCCATTGGGCCAGTTGCCGCGCCTGATCGCCTCCCAGAATCCAGTAGAGATGGGCGTCCGGGTAGGATTGGAAAATGAGTTGGACGGTTTCGTAGGAATAGCTGATTCCTCCGCGGTCTATATCCACTAGCGACAGCTCAAACTTAGGATAGGGATCGATCGCTAGTCGAAGGAGGTACGCTCGTTCCTCACTCGAGATCGTGGGAAGGTCGGACTTCAAGGGGGAGTGGGCGGCAGGGATGAACAGAATGCGATCCAAACGCATGGATTCCAATGCGGCTTCGGCGATCTTGAGATGGCCGCAGTGGACAGGGTCGAATGAGCCACCGAATAGACCGATCCGCTGAGTGGGTTTCGATGTCATCAATTAAGAGCGAGGTAAAACCATTGCCACTCCTTCGTCGGCTGCGATTGCGCCTGCCTGGCTACGCCATTTCATTCATCAGGGGGGAAAACAAGCTCTCCAGCTTAGAAAGGGCGCGGGATTCCCGTCGAGAAACTTGCTGCCGAGAAATATCGGTCGCTTTCGCGATCCCTTGAAGAGAATCGATTATATCTCGATCAAGTACGCCGAAACGAAGCGCAAGCATTTCTCGCTGTTTTGCGGTGAGCTGAGCCAAGGCGGCTTCAAGTAATTCGGATAGGTCGGCTTTAATCGCTTCCGCAATCGGGCAAAGCGCACCTTCTTTTGCGTGAGGGAGAGCCTGTTCCATCGCTTCGTCTGTAAACTCGAGATGGGCTCCTTGCAGGCAATTCAATGCCACTGCCAGGGACTTCGTATCGACGTCGGAGTCGTTGTGGTTGCGTGAACGGGAGGCCTTTGAGATGAGGTTGATCGGGGCAGATATCGGGATGCTATTGCGCATCAGGAAATTGCGCACGCGTCGTCGTGTCCATTGGAATGCATAGCTCGCGAAGGGACGGTCCGGCTCGATTCGGTCGGTCGCTTGCAGAAGGCCGAGGGAGCCTTCCTGTTCGCAATCTTGCCGACGGCTAGGCTGGCGGCAAATTTCTTTGACGCTTTGATTTACAATGTACTCGTAATTATGATACAGAAACGATTGAGCGCTCTTGTAGGCGCGATACCGTGAAGCAAGCCGAATAGTTAGCGAACGCTTCAAGTCCTTCCATTGCGAAGACGAAAATTCGGGTATAGTTTGAGTCCGCGAAACGATCCCCCATGCGCGGCGCAACGATTCTGCGGAGCGTCCTTTCAATCTTATCGCTACGTTGCTAAATAGCTCGTCAGCGATATCACGCTTTGATTCGAGGGGCAATGCATGTATCGCTTGCACCAAGCTAATCCCCTGGCGTTGACTCGGGAGCTTGAGCTCGACCATGCAAGACTGGATAGCATCTTGCCATTCTGGCAGGCTCAACGTCGTATCGAGCGCCTTCCTGAAACGGGCGACGATTAGGCATGCCGCCCGTTTTTCCGCTTCCGAAATTCGGGGGGCGGCTTGCGCGCTTTGAAGGATCTGACTCTTTTTTCCCATAGGGGATACGTTTGTAGATTAGAAAGGTAACTCTAGGTTTGCAGATCGCAAGTCTGGTTTTCGACGTACGATCTGACATGCTAGCGCTATCAGCTGTTGATTGTGGAGGAGGTATCGAGTTAGCTTGAGATAGATTTATCTAATATATTGCTATTTCGCGTAGATATATGCCTCTGGAATGCTTTCCCATTATGGGTACGATTGATTCTCCTATTTCCAAGTTTAGCGACGATGATCTCGCGATTGTTGCCACATTGATCCCTAGGTTAATGGTAACGAAGTCTGATCAAAAATTGCTTTCTTCTTCTGCGTGGTAGAAAAAATGACTGAAGGTTGGCAGTCGAAATTCGCTTTCAAAGCGTTATGCGCTACCTGAGCATATTTTAGGTGGCGCTGTGGCTCTGGTCCTTACTGGAATCAATCGAACGCCCAAACGTTGCTGCTGGGTAGTGCCGCCCTTCGAATTCTAGTTCGTGACCAAGTCTCGTCTGTAGACCTCGAAATCCGGTTTGTTTGGCAGGTAGACACGGAGGCAGAGCGTGGCGATAACCAGATGGTAAAAGCACTGCGTAATAGATTTTAAGTGACGCATCTCGAAAGCTCCTAGAATAATCTCAATAGCTATGAGCAAAGTGGCGGCAATGCTCACGGAAATGAGCGCGTTCACTATCGTAGTCGTCTGGGCCATTTGGTCTTCGAGCACTTGATAGGGGTCGATTTTCTTCCCGTAAACACGTCGGTATACGAAGACCGCCAAAAACAAGTTTAGCGCGGTTATGCCCGCGATGTTCAGATAGCCTCCGAACCAGGGGAATTCGAACTGGCGGATGTAGATGACCAATGCGACGAAGCCCAAATAAGTCGCTATTAGGACCCCAATAGCAAGCGGCGTAGTGAAGTTTAACAAGCTGCGAGGCCGCAAGTCTGCCTTGCGCATCTTGTCAGCGTTGGTCTCCCGCATGAGCCGAAATTCCTTCAATGCCCGGAAGTCCAAAAACGCTACAGGAGTAAGCTGGAGCATAAAATACCACGTTGAGTAGGCGTGATCCCAGTCCCCGCCTCGTGGAACCAAAAGGAACACAACGGTCAATACTAGACCTAGGGCGAAAATTACATTGTTCAGCAAACGGAAGTTCCGATGGCCGTTTTTGTAGCGCTGCGCTGGTCGAGGATAGAGCTTCGGGTATTCAGAAGGTGGATAGTCTTCCAATATACGTTCCATTCGAGTGATAATTCGTCTGGAATAGTAGAATGAGATCAAAGCTGCCTGACTCAGGAAGAGGGCGCAGAATACGAGGTTTGTATATACTAGAGTCTCCATAGTTATAGGTTTCGAGTTTTCATGATTTCTCCAAAGGCGATTCGGATCTCGGAATCCGTGGTTCCGGATTCGCGCAGTTGCTTAATGGTTTCAATCAGCCGTTCGCTTACCATTGCGTTCAGGTCGAAGTCGCAATTTGCCTTGGCATTCGGATGCACGAAGGCGCCGCGATATCCCCTAGTCTGAATCACCGAATCACGTTCCAGCAGACGATACGCCTTGGCTACGGTTTTGTTGTTCAGCTCCAGATCATTCGCCAATTGACGAATCGAAGGCAGCGCATCGCCGGGGCGAATTTTTGGGAATTACATACCAAAATCACAGATCGGCTGACAGGGCGCTTCAGATGCGGCATCCCTTGATCGCGCCCGCATGGCGGAATTGGCAGACGCAGCGGCCCTGTAAGCCGAAGTCCTTCCACGGGCTGACCATCGTTTCCACCAAGCATGCCGGCCTTGCAGCCCCCTCAACGCGCGTCAATTCGGTTTCCTTGCGTCATCCCGAACCAGCTGTCGAACCAGCTTGACGGGCTTGAGCGCAGAATCTGCGAGTTCGCCAGGCGTTGCATCGATCCGGGCATCATCTTGCATTTCCTGCCTTGCCTGGTCGACAGGTGGCCGGCTTCAGTCGCCATTCCGGCATTGCGCTGCCTTCCATTCGGCCATGGCGCGCCCGCCCTTGCTTCGGTTGCAGCCGGAGCAGAGCAGTTGCAGGTTATCGGGATGGTCCGTGCCGCCTTTTACACGCGGAAGAATGTGGTCAACTTCCATGACGCGAAACGGGAAGTGCGTTTCGCATCCGACGCATACGCCTTCCTGTTCCCCGTAGAGCCTATGCCGGTGCGTGCGGTAGTTGGGGAGCTCGCCGAGATCGGTACGCGCGGGCGGGGCGTCCAGCGCATTCGCCCCACCCCACAGGCCACGTTCCTCGGCAATGCGCTCATCCACCAGCTTGATGGCAAGCGGGGAGAGGTCAATCCCGGCCCACTTGCGTTCCAGCCGATCAGCGGCGACCAACGTTGTCGCGCAACCGCAAAACGGATCAAGAACCAGATCACCGCGCTTGGAACTGGCCTTGATGATGCGTTCAAGCAGCGCGAGTGGTTTTTGCGTGGGATAGCCGGTGCGCTCCTTGCCGTAGGCGCCCGGAATATCGGCCCACACATCGGATGGAATCTGGCCTTTGCTCGAAGCCAGATAGCGCTTGAGGCTCGGATAGCCGTTGCGGGACCACATGACAAGGCCATGAGCGTCGAGCGCGTCAAGGCGGCCATGGACGCCTGAAATCGACCGATAGCCGGGAATGACGTTCTCCTCGATCCATTCTGCATAGTCCCCGGTGCGAGGCACAGACCAGCAACGCCCGGATTTTCCCGGATCGAAGTTTCGCCACGGCTTTCCGGATTCCCCGTCACTTGTTCCGGGCCCGGTGAGATCGGACGACCTCACCGGGCCGAAAACGCCAGCGCGGGCATCGGAATGCCGATAATGCTTCTCGACATAAGCCGGATCAAGGCTGACCCGGACGGCATCCCTGTTGATAGGAGCGCCATAGAACAGGATGCGATCGGACACCCGACCGAAAGAAGTGGCGTCGTTATGCGCGCTCGTGCGCTTCCATGTGATTTCGTTGCGATAGCTCGACGTCCCGAAAACGGCATTCATGATCGCGCGCAGCCAATGCGAAGCGGCATCGTCGCAATGCAGGTAGATGGAGCCTGCCGGCTTCAATACCCGCCGCATTTCCAGAAGCCTCACGGCCATGAAGACCAGGTATGATTGCATCGATTTGCCATGCGCCTGGCGCGCCGCCTCAATGACGGCGTAGGCTGCCGGGTTGCGTTCAGCCATTTCGCCGTGCTCGTATACATCGACGTCATCCAGCGCCCAGGTATCCTTGAACGCGGCGCCCGCCGCTTTTGAGCCTATCGGGGCCTCGTAGGTACGGTTGGAGTTGAACGGCGGATCGAGGTAGATCAGGTCCACGCAGGCATCGTTCATGCCGCGCAGGACGGCCAGATTGTCGCCGGTCCAGATTGAGCCGCTGGCGAAGTTCGCGGTCATGTCGCTGGCTTCGCGCCGCTGGCTAATCCTGCCTGCGCAATCAAGCCGCCATACCGAAGACGCTTGATTAGCTGATAGGTCGCGCGCTGGAAAGCCTGCGGCCCTATGCCTGACGCTCGGTAGAGGTTGAAGGCGCCCTCGTCTATGAAGCAGGCGGAGATGAAGGCGCGCTCGATCAGCTCTTGAGCTTCCTCGACTTGATTTCCTTCCATATTTGCAGCATCTTGCGATCGTATGCGCGTCTGCAAGCCCTAATCGGATCAAAGGCAAATCTTAGCCAATTCTAATCGGATTAAAAGCAAATTTTGTATGGTCTAAGAGCCTATCCACCCAGAAAAAAGAAAGCGTATCCGATTAAAAACAAATTTTATATGATTAAAAGCAGACTCGACCACAACCCTGCAAGAAGCAAGAGGGGGGGCACTCCCCCATATATAAGGGAGTCCAAGCTCGTTACATGGGGGAGCGCCCCCTCTTTTTGCATGTCTTGACTCTTGATCATATGCGCTTTTTTTTGTCTGGAGGACAAAAACGCTATGGGTGGGTCGGCTCTAGATTGTCTGCCCAAAGCTCGTCTCGCCTTCGCTTTCGGTTATGGCAATGTCTCCGCGCGGTTGTCAAGCAGAAAATGAAAATTAGGGCTATTTTTTATTTCCGTGCCCTGCAGCGTCTTTTTTTTATGTAAAAAGCCAGGTTCGGGCTTGATGTCGAGATAAGACATATGCGGCAGCGCCCTTATCTCAACGATAGCCATTTAGCCACAACCCGGCCCGTAGCCCGATCCTGGATTCCAGCAACGGCGGCTTTACCTGCCGCGCCGCGTCCGGCTTTCAGCTTCTTGCGAGAGCGCTTGCTTGCCTCCTTGCCGCCAACGTAGGTTTCATCGGCCTCGACAGGGCCGTTGAGCAAAGGTTTTCCGGCCTTGCGCGCTTCTCCAAGACGATGGGCTAAGCGCCAAGCGCTTTTCTGGGTGATCTCAAGGTCGCGATGCAGCTTCGCGCTGGACACTCCTTTGAGATTGGCTGCCACAAGGCAGATGGCGATTGCCCACGCCTGATAGCCAAGTTTCGTCCCTTGCATTGCATTGCCCGTCTCCAGGCTGAACATCGGGCGGTCAGGGCAATCCCGGCAACGGTGGGCCATCGTCTTGCGCGCGATGTTTGATTGCGCTTCAAAAGACCCGCAATGGGGGCAATAGGGGCCGTCCGGCCATACTTTGCCTGCAGACCACTTTTCGGCAGCTGCGTCATCTGGGAACATGCGAAGAAGCTGGATCAGGCTTATGCCTTCACGATCTGACTTGCCTGGTGCGTTGCGCGCCATTTCTCACCCCCTGTTGTGACTTTCGTATATAATTCCCTTTTAATTGGCTAGCATACTGATTAAAGCAGAATATCAATCAAGTTGGGAAAACGACATGGCAAACAATCGAAAGGAAAAAGTCAGTTGCTCTATCCTGAAGGTAGGACTGGGCCAGCGATTTAGACCTGAGGTGGCTTGAGAGTGTCTAGTCGGATTGAGTGGCTAGCTGCTGCCTCGAAAGTGACGCCTCGTTTGCATGCTACTTGAATGCTTGCCTGAGGCGCATAGTTACGGGCTTTGGGTGGCTTGGAAATCCTGGAATCTGCTGTTTGAGGTTGTTTGCAAGCCTGCGGGTAGGAAGTGAATGCTCCCTTGCTCTTTTTCTCTCTTGAGTTTTGAGGAGCTGCCTTATTTGCTGCCGTCTCATTCCAGCAGCCTGCCCAGGTGGCGGAATCGGTAGACGCAGCGGACTTAAAAGGGCTAGAGGACGTTTTTAGCTTAGGCTAACTTGAGCTATCACGAGGCCTCTACAGAGGGGAATTAGAATTTTGCAGAGTCTGGAGAATTCTCCTGAATTGTCTCAGAATATCCCAAATATTGGGATTGGGTTACAAACGAGGGTTACAAAATCTAAACTAAGTTTGGAGCGAGCGCAGTAGATTAACTGAAGTGACTAAGTTGAGCAAATGGGTTGGGTTGGTATCTGTCCTATTTTTCTAAAATCCGACTACCTTCTTCATTGGTATAAATTTTAATGTAAATGCTCTCTACTGAATCTCTTCTTCTGTTTGGATATACCGTAAACTGAGCTTTTGCGTACTTATCATCACCAGTTTGAATAAAAGCCATGCATCGTCTCACCTGATAAAAAAGAGTCCTCATCATGTTTGTAGCCAATGTTAGCGGTGCTGGAGTAACCTGAATCTGGAGCTATCGTTCCGCTGTCTTCAGTAGTTCTGATGATTCCGCCTTCTAGCATCTGTATCTTGAATTCCCAATCGTAGTTGTCCTGATCTATTTGTGTTTTAAGCGGAACCATTCGAATTGCGCCGTCGCCTGAAGCAGAATCCTTGCCTAGGTCAATATATATTGGTGCGCCATCCCATTTGGATTTGAATTTATAGTCCTTTTTTCCAGATCTGTAATTGAATCCACACTAATCATTAAAAAGACCTTGGGGTTGTTGGAGTTAATTGAGCTATGAAATTCACTTCTTGAGAAGTCGAAATTCCTTTTTTGCATAGAAGCAAATTTGTATCCGTCCTTTTCGGTTTTATTCAAATAAAGTAACTTGCCCGATTTATTAGAAATCAAAAAGCGACCATCGTCTTGCGAGTATGCAATGACAGTCTCATCGGAATTTACTTCTATTGGATTTGAGTATTTTCGAATCAAAAATTCTAATTTTCCACCCGGTATTCCATCTCCGTTCTGGTCTATAAGCCTTCCCCAAAAGTTGATTGGGACGTTTCCAGTTGAAATTAGATTCTCTAGTTTAGGCGTCCTTGAATCGACTGTCTCACTTTCGAGAAGGAAAAGTTGGTTGTTGTCTGCTTCTCGTCGATTGCTTGTTGCTGAATCATCTCCTGTACGCAGTACAAGTATCAAGGCAAAAAGAGCTGGTACCGTAGCTGTGGAAATTGGGAGGAAGTGTTTCTTCAAATTCTAATTATTTTAAATCGGGCAATGATAGGGCGAGGCGACGAGCATGTTTGTGTTTTTAGCTTCAACTTCTTTTCCCAATTGGGGGATGAGAGCAATTTTTTATTAGTCTTATAGCTCGTATTAGTATACTGGCGATTACTTTATATGTTAAATTGACATCATAAGTAATTTATTATCGAGTTTTGAAATATTTTCCAAATATACTAATTCAATATTTGCTATTTGTGGTTTTGTCTTCAAGCACTCGATCACCAGATTCATTGATAAATACCCTCATGATGATGTTACTAGTATTGTCTTCAACAATATCGGGTGCGACTATCATTTTAATTCTTGAGTATATTCCGTCGTTTTGCCTGATAAAGAAATCTTTATTTAACCCACCTTTGTATTCAGGATCTTCTTTGTCGAAAGCGATAGACCATTGTCTCACATAAACGTCTCCACTTGGTGCTATGGTAACCGAATTAGAGTCAGAAGCGGGGTAAATTCCCCCATTGGGTACATTGATTGTTAAAGTCCAATCGTATTTTCTACCCTGAATTTCTCCTTTGTTTGCTATAATCACTATATCTGCGGAATCCGATGAGTCACCATTGCGTAAATCGACCTGAACGGGGGTCCCGTCCCAAGGATGAGGTATTTTGATATTTGTGAAAGACAAGTGAACACTGTCGACATCTTGAATCAATGTAAAACGTTGTGGGTTGGATGAAGTGGGAATGCTATTGCTAGATCGGAAATAGTCAAAATTTGTATTCTGTCTTGAGGCCATTTCGTGTCCTTGTTTTTCAATTGAAATAATAGAAAGCATTGAGCCTTTGTTATTCAAAATAGAGAAACGACCATTGTGGTTTGTGCTGATATCAATTTTCGCAATCTGCTCGATTGGATTTCCGCTTAGGTTGATATTTCCCCTTCGAATGTTCACCCGAACCAGTGCTCCTTCGACAGGCTCCTCGTACTGATTGAATACTTCTCCCCAGAAATTTACTTGAACATTAGATTGTTCAACGATATCTTTGAGCCGTTGAGCCCTCGGTTTTTGCTGTTCAGTCGATGGAGCAATATTTCTATTATTCTCCTCTTTTTGCTCGTTCTCCGTCAATTTTGACTTTTCGTCAAAATACAAAATATAGAAAGCGATAATTCCAAGTATTAGAAGAATGGAAACTTTAATTCGGGTTTTCATGGGAATGTGACAGCCATATCGTTTAATAATCGTTCCCAGTACGTCGATCTCTTTTGGATTGTTGATCGAAACTGGCCGCTATGTCCTTTGTGTGGGCTTCCGAAGCCAAATTCTAAGTCTAGATCAGCACCGGGATGGATTGAGAAGAGACCTCCAACGTTGCTCTCCGATCCAGTAGCTTTTGAGATTGAATCAGCAGCGTATGAGAATACTTCAAATCTATCGTTAGGAAAGTTCAAATCAACCCACTGTAGGCCTAGATCCAATTTCTGAAATGAGGGTGAAAAATACCCATACCCACCGTCTGGTTTTAACCATTGATTTGTTTCCCATCCAAGTACATTTGTTAGGGCCCAATCATTTTCATTGTAGTGATTTACATACCTCGTGTCTGAAGGCATGTGAGTCACATCCATGTATTCCTTGTTCCCGTTGGAGCTATTCCATTGATGAGGCGCCAGAGTCTCGCCTGTCTTCCAATAGTATCCATACACATTGGGTGTATTGGAAACTTGTGACTTTGGGGGCCTTGAGTTGTCCCATACGTGTGCTGATAAAGCTGCTTGGGCCGAAACGTATGTGTGAACTTCATTTCCACCGTTAAGTTCTCTTAGGGCCTCGCTTGCGACGATATTGCCCATGCTATGAGCGTAGATACGAACTTCACTATTTCCTGTAACATTGTACTGGAGACTCAAAAATTTGATCAGATTAGATAGTGGCAATCCTGATCGCCAAGCTCTTTCTTCTGAGAGATTGAAGTGATCGAGGTTTGTTAAAGGAAAGCCATAAAACGTCGGCCATCTAAATGATCCAAACTGTCCCTTGTAGCCTTGGTGCCAGAGCCTCTTAAAGGCTGTGTTTGAAAACCAGTCTTTGTCAAATGGAGACATATTCCAACCGTGAACGAATAAAACATAATCCTTGCTCTGATTGCTAGTTGGATGTTGTTGTGGCAAAGCATGTCCGCCAACTTTAGCTGCTGCGGAAAGGGGCCAAAGAGAATGGTCAACCCCTCCTTGCTGAGCTTCGCCTACAGTCCAAGTTTCGTACATTTCTGTGACATCAACCAATTTTAAGTAAATTGGATCAAATGAATATATCGTTTGGCCGTTTTTCTCGAAATAGAATAAAAGTTCACCTTCTCCTTCAACTTGGCCTTCAAACAGAAGGTGGACAAGTTTGCTACTCGGCAAGTTTTCCCAGGCTCTTCGAGGCAGTGTCTGAACAAAATTGCCGTAGCTTGCGGAACATAGCTCTTGGCCAAAAACTCCTTGTAATTGACTATCAGCGATTGCTTCGTCTGTAAGGTATTTTCTAAGCCCTCCTGATTCTACTGAATGAAATAAGTTTAGGGAAGGGAATCCGTCAGATTCTTTTATTCGTACTCGAAGTGAGATCGACTGATCCGAGACGCTGTAGGTTGATGTAAATTCGTTGAGATCTAGCCATATTCTCGTCAGGTCTTCTAGGTCACGCTTATACTGAAGATCTGGAAGTATAGCATCGCCTCCAGATAAATGAATAGGGACTTCAAGATCATCTTCTTCACTATCAGTTATATCAACTGTATGTAGTCTGTCGTAGTCGTTGTTTACCCAGAATACATATGGATCATTTACGGCGGTTGCGTCGTATCTGTTGAAATCAATAGTCCCATTGCGGTTTAGATCTACAGCTGCATTTGGTTTTGGGATTTTGTAGCTAAGTCTTAATGTTCCGTCACTACCAGTGATCGTATCGGGCAGCTCGACCAACAAAGTGCCGTCCGGGGATTGACCGACTTTGTATCTGCCGATGCTAACGAACACGCCTTGACCATTTTTGACTTCGATCTCCACTGTTTTGCCGAGGATCGGCACGCTGATTTTTCCCGACTCATTAATGGGATCGAGGGTAACGTCCGTCGCTCCATCTCCATTCATGTCGATCTCCCAAGGAGTGGTGTTACCAAAGACGCGCTTGTCAATCCAGTCTATATTGGTGGAACTGGGTAGCGACGTCACGTCAGGGATGTTCACAGTAAGGATGTCGCCCACAATTGAGCCTACCGCATCCATCTCGATCTCGTCGGAATCGACTGACCCGCCTCCATCGTTGATAGTCGCCTTTCCTAGCTGAACAATCGCGATGAAAATGGGAAGATCCGCGTAAAGATCCGCGTAAATGTCATTGGCGTTTGGGCCTCCGAGAATGACGCTCTCAAAACCGCCCGTCCCTAGGATCGTATCGATATCGAACCAACCGGACCCGTTGTGGTAGCCTTGGACAACATACTCGACTCCATTCGCTGCTTGAAATTCAACATGCTGCGTCCAGGTTTCGAATACGAAATAGGTATAGGTGACTGAGAAATACAGATTGAGCCATTCGCTCAGCGACCCGAAATAGAGGCCTACGGAACTTGGATTGAAGTACCCGACTGTTTGACTATAGTAGGTACCATGGGCTTGGTAGAATGTATTGACGCTAACGCTTCCAGAGACCCCGTTGAGATAACCGGGGAATGCGCCACCAGGCAAGAATTGGGACGTGGTGCCGCCGGGCACGACGTTCACGACTTTGTCCAGTATCCCGTCCCCATTCATGTCCGCTTCGAATCCGGGCGTCCCCTGGGAGTTGGAGGTGCCGAGAACATCCTCCAGGTCATCGAATAGCCCGTCTCCATCTGCGTCGAGTCCTTCGATGTAGTCGGAAATGCCGTTGAAGTTGGAGTCTATGAACCCGTGCACCGTGGAGCCTGAGTGCGCCATGAAGCCCATTTTGCGTCCGTAAAACGAAGAATTAGTTCCACTGTAGTTCGAGGTGGATGGGTAAAGCGAGATTTTGGATCCCGCAGCGATCGTACCAGTCGAGCCTGACTTGAATTCGATCCTACCATTGTTCTGTACCGTGTTAAGCCCTTCGTACGTGTAGGAGTCGCCTGAATACGCTATCACATTTGAGGGAATGTTGTAGTTATTGCCCGTGTACTTGTAGGTACCTGACATTGCCGTGGAGGGAAGAAGCAAGGATGCTGATATAAATGCTGCTCCGCCAATGATCGATTTGAGATTCGAACTCATGGCTGCGCCTCCTTCACTTCTTCAACTATAGTCTCGTTCTCCGATCGGATGTCCGGCTTTCGACCTATGCTTCCGAATCGTTTCGCGTTATCCGCGAGTTGAGTCTCATATTCTTCCTCTGTGGGGGCCTGATCCCTTATTTCCTTTGGAACTTCTCGAGCCTTCAATTCGGCACTGGGTTCCCGTCCAAGTTCGGAAGTAGCAACTGCCTCCAAGAGAGTTGCTTCCAGTTCCCTCTCAGCCCGGGAGACATGGATTTTCCTTAAATTTATGAAATGCTGAATATTGGTGAACTCGCCCAGCTCATCGTGCTCGTATCGATCGTTGCGCTGAGACGAAAATCCCAGGGATTCTTCAATGGCGTCTTCGATGCCATCTGAGTCAGAGTCTTCGAAGAAAGGGTTTTGAGAGTAGACCGCCAATTCACCGAGTCGCGTGAGACCATTACCGGAAGAGTGATAGGAGAGATCTTTATTGGGCTTGCCATAGGATATTCCTGCGAATTGAAGGCGCCCGCTAACATACAGGTCCCATTCGCTCGCTTGCGGATCGATTCGCAGAGCGAGATGAAGAGGCAGCGCAGCCTCGTATTTCTCGTTCACCATAAAATTGACACCCATGCCGAACCAGTCCTCAAGGTTGGCTTCTTTTGAGTCTCCGTTTAGCACGAACGCGGTTCCCATGCGAAGTCCGGAACCCTCAGGTTTCAGACCAAATCCTATTGCTGCTCCCTCTACGAACAGATATGAGAGTTCATTGGGGTCTTTTGAAAGCGCTGGTTGGACTACAGCCGAAACATAGTGTACGTCTTTGTTTTTCCGGAGTTTGGATTTTTCACTTTCATCTGAAGAGAACCTTCTTTCTTGAAGATTTAAAGCAATGGTGCCCTTGCCCTTAAAATCAATCGCGAATGGACTCGAATCGTCTTTCCAGTGTTTCACGTCCATAACTTCCACGTTTCTGGACGTGTAGATCCTACCTCCGGAATTCGCTACTCGGTCTTTTGGTGTATCCAATTTTTCAGGAGAGATATTTTCTCGAACGTCCGTTTCAGGTAAGCTATCGATCTCACTCCTGATAGTGTCAATATTTGGGATCGCCTTTTCTAAACTAGAATCGACGGAACGCTGCCCATGCGATGGGTGGCTTAAGATGAAGCCCATTAGGAGGGCCACTATATTGTGGACCGCGGGCGCAAAAAATCTAATCTCATAGAGCGGGTTGGTTGACGCTTTGGCACAGGAAAAGAACTACTTATTCTGCAGTTTTGATTCCAAGCTGTGAATCCGCTCTCGGAGTTCGGAAGAGTCTTCTCTTAACGCTGCGTTTTCCTCGCTGATTTCGAGCACGTAGAGAGTCAGCTCTTCGATCTTCTGCATCAGGAATGTTTGAGCTTGTCCCATCTCCAATCCGTTTTCTTGGATTTCAGCTGCAGATGGCACTCCCGGCAAATGCCCATGCTCTTCAATATGCTCCTCTACCTCTTCCAGTGTTGGCAGTTCGTAGTCTTTTTCGAATACAAAGTCCGACCAGCCTGTTTCCACGAAAAATTCCTTTGCCCTGACAGCCCCGTTGACGTCGAGCTTGTAGTCTGGTGTGTGGGTGCCGAGGCCGAGATTGCCGTTGGCGGCTAAGTCGAAATAGGAGATTCCACCGTGGTGCATGCGTAATCGCCCACCTGCGTTGTCGACATACCAAGTGTTATTTGAACCTGCGCCTAGAAGTCGAATTTCTCCCCCTTCTGCTGTGCTATTTTGAGGTCTAACATATATCACTCCAGTGCTTGTGTAAAAAGAATTGGTTACGTTGAGCTGGCCACTAATCGTCTGGTTGCCTGTGAATGAATTGGCTCCTCGCGTAGCGACCTCGTTCCAGCTGGGGTTGTACGGAGCGTTGCCAGCGGCGATCTTGCGGAAAAAAAAGGCGGTCGTTGATGGCATATGATGCGGCTAGTTGCATTTGGTGATTATTGCTGCCGTTAGAGTGGCGAGCATTGATCAGGTGTGTCCAGGAATGCGCGGTATCCGGCACATCACCAGTTATTGACCCCTGGGCCTGATAGAAGCCTGATTGATGCTGGGCTCCCAAATCAGATACCTAGGCCTCGTATCCCAAAGCTTGACCATTGCAAATTTTGGAGATCGAGATCGAGGTAAGTAGTAATGCGATTACTGAGATGATTTTGTTCATATTATTGCTAGTCTGCAGATTCGGCTGGAATTCAGAGGATTGAACTCTAGAATAGTTTCGATACTGTAGATATGAGCAGTCAATACCTAAACTAAAAAATGGTATATAATTAAAGGATTAGGCTATTTTTGGAGAATGATTATACTGCATTCTCAATTCCATTCCGTCCAATCATCTTAGGGATGTGGATGGAATGGAAACGGGGCTACTTGAGCACGATCGAGCCGTCTAGTTCCTCGGTCGCCAAACCGTTTCCTAGGATCGAATTAATTGCGTTGTAGACGGATGACTTGCCCATTCCGAAGCGGTGCTTGAGTTCCTCTACGAGATCTTTGCGGGTTGATTGGCCTTCGCGTAGGACCGAGAGGACTTTGTCCTGGGTGGTCGCGATAGTGGTTTCGGGTTCTTTGTCGAATCCGCTCCAGTCAAAGTCTTGGACAGCCTCAAAGAGGCCGTTGCGACGGTGCCAAGCGGTTCGTTCCCCGAGGTCTCCGTCATTGTTTTTGCAGCATGTGACTACGACTCGATCATCTTCAGGGTCGTTCGAGGTTGATTGAATGACAAATGCAGAACGCGCGACTGAGCCGATCACGAGGTTTCGTTTCGCCGAGGGGGGCTTTAGCCCGACGTTGGAAATGGTGAGCCACCGCTGCGAAAGGGACTTGAATTTGATGCGCCGGTCGCCCGGTTCCGAGCTGAGTTCGCTGATCTGGTCGCGGAAGTCCCGCAAACGTCTTTCCGCTAGCTTTCTATCTTGAGTTTTAAGGGACCGCCTTATTTGCTTCCCGCTCCTTTTCACGAGAGCGAAATACGTCTTCGATGATTCATTCAAATACAGGCATTCTGCGACTTTCTTCATACTGGATTCAGGGCTCTTTGGAGTTAGGATTTATTGAAGGTGACAAAAGCAGGTTACAAATGCCCCAAGATGGATGCAATTTAGAAGCCATAAATCGTTATTGGTAAGCAGCCTGCCCAGGTGGCGGAATCGGTAGACGCAGCGGACTTAAAATCCGTTGTCCGTAAGGACGTGCGGGTTCAATTCCCGCCCTGGGCACCAATGAACGAAATGAGCCAAAGTCGTCTAGACCGCTGCTCTTCGTGAGTTTGATTTTGCGAATCTCTATGGCTTGGAACCGGTAAGCTAGCCTGCTTCAGACGAGGCGATTTCGACTTAGCGGCCTCCGTGCAAGTTGTCACTGAGGAGATCATCTTGCGGATGGCGCGGCATCTCCACACACAAACGGGCTCCCGCAGCCTCTGCCTAGCAGGAGGTGTCGCCCTCAATTGCGTTGCCAATGGGCGATTGCTTCGCGAATCGCCATTCGACCGAATCTGGATACAACCTGCGGCAGGCGATGCAGGCGGCGCCCTTGGCGCTGCGCTTTTCACCTAGTACCAGTTGCTAGAAAATGACCGCGCTCCTGATGAGCTTGATAGTCAAAGCGGATCACTCCTTGGACCCGCCCCAGTGCCGGCCGAAACCGAGTCGATGCTGGCATCCCGGGACGCTCCCTTCGAGCGCGCTGCTAACGAATCGGATCTTTGCGGCCGAGTTGTACAACTCCTCGAGGAAGGTCATCGGATGGGTGCAAGGGCGTATGGAATTTGGGCCACGAGCGCTCGGCTCGCGCAGTATTCTAGGAGATCCGCGTTCGCCCGGAAATGCAGAGCTCAATGAATCTTAAGATTAAGTTTCGCGAGTCCTTTCGGCCCTTCGCGCCGATTGCCCTAAGGGAAAAGGCGAGCGAGTATTTCGGACTGATGCCGGAAGAGGAAAGCCCATACATGCTTATCGTCGCCCCTGTAAATGAGGACATGCGATTGGAGACACGCTCAGACCGGGTTGGTATTGATCGCGCTAAAGATGTTCGCTCTACTATTGCGGCTGTCACGCACGTGGACGATTCCGCTCGCATCCAAACGGTAGATGCAGAGCGTTCTCCTCGATTGCATGCTTTGCTCAGCGCATTTGAAGAACGAACGGGTTGCCCTGTTCTCATAAACACGAGCTTCAACATACGTGGCGAACCGATCGTACTCTCCGCAGAAGGCGCCTATCGCTGCTTCATGGCTACTGATATGGATGCGCTTGCAATCCTTCTAAAAGAAGACCAACCCGCTTTGAACCAGGGCGAACGTACGGCGTACCTGGCGCGGTTTGGCGATGATTGAGCGATCGATTTCCAGAATGTATCAAGCAGCAATATGTCCCTAATTCGCATAAACCGAAAACCCTCTCCGAAAGACTTGCGGGTCTTCTCGGCATTGTGGCTGATCTTTCTGCTGGCATTGGGCGCGATCGCGTTCAGCAAAGGCTATGAAAAGGCGGCAATTGCTGCCTGCGCTCTTTCAATTGGGATTGGTGGCCTCGGACTCGTGTTTCCCCGATCCGCAAGACCGGTGTACATTGGGGCAATGTACGCGACCTTTCCCATTGGATTCGCGCTTTCTCACCTCATCCTCGCGGTCATCTATTTCCTTCTCCTCACGCCAATTGGCCTAGTCATGCGCCTGATGGGTCGGGACCCGCTTCATCGCCGTTTCGATCCGCAGAAGTTCAGCTACTGGGAAGCGCGTTCGCAGGAGCGTTCCCCGGCCAGCTATCTTAAGCAATATTGAAGGAAATGCGTTCCTTTGATCGGGCTAGGATGGACTTGTCCAATGGCTGCCAACGCGCTTCACTCCTTACTTTACTGCCGACCAACTACCCCCAGAGCTAAATGAGCAAGCAAGAACCCACATTTGCAGAAGTTTCGCAACAAGAGCAAGAAGGAACCATCGCTTCGTTTTGGGACTTTTTGCGGCACAATAAAAAATGGTGGCTTACGCCCATTATCATTTCGCTGCTGCTTGTGAGCGCCTTGGTCATGCTAAGCGGATCTGGCGCCGCTCCATTTATCTACTCGCTTTTTTAGGAGCCTAGGGTAAGCTCTTTTTCAAACGGCTTTCGTGAGGTTGGCATCAAAGCCAGGAGAGTGATCGGCTGCCTGATGGGTTATTCGTTTGAGGCAACTTCGATGCTCAATGTCCAGAATTGTAGATCGGATGTTATCGGGATGCGTGCGCAAGCGAGTTCGTAATCCGTAGAAGTCGCCACAATTTCAATACTCGAAGCGTACTCCGTCCAAGTGTCCATCGTATCGCTCGAACGAAGTGAATAGTTCAATCCAAAAGCGGCAGAATCGATGCGTCTGACAAAGTAGTAGGCAAGGGATAGCGGACTTGCGCCTGCATCAGCATCGAGCCGAGGGAGACCGGGAGCGTCGAGCTCATTGCCGGTCCATTGAACCGTACGAGCGGGTTCGAAGGGCCCGAGTCCGAATGCGTACCGCTCCAGATAGCCTGAGCCGATTCAATTGCGAGCTTGAATCTTCGGCAAGCTGGTCGAGGCTTAAGCCGTTGTTTTCGGCCCACTCTTGAAGTAGGGTTTTCTCCAATACAGTGACTTGGCGTATTCTCTGAATAGCGGGGAACCCGATTGGGTCGATGGCATCGTAGGTAATTTGATAGACCCCAGGGGTCGAAGTATCGATCGTGTCTCCTCCGATTTGAACTTCTGGATTCCCGTTGAATCCGTCGACGGCGATCGTGCCTGGGTCATTCCACGTCGTGCCCCATTGTACGCGTACTGCATCCTCGCCTAAGAGGGTGATAACGGGCGGTCCTGAGGGAGGCGTGAATTCAAAGGCCCCGATATCCAAGTATTCGATACTGCCTGATCCAGAATTGACGGTGCCTTCGTTATCCCATAGCCGCGTGATTCCGCTCAGGTCCGCGTCGGGACCATTCTCGGTTGCGTATGCTGCGTAGTTGGCGCGGTCGATCGCAGGCGAGTTGGGAAGGAGGTTCAAGTCGCCGTAGTCTTTTAGGAGAGGATCGGGTGAACGGACGAATAGGGGATCGGTGGCTCCATCGATTCCTTCGATCAGATTGGTATCGCTTTCTGCTGCGACGGGATCGCCCTCGCTGCTGGCGCGATTGGATGCAAGGGTGCAATTTATGAGCCTAGGGCTCGATTCGGAGCTGTTGTACATACCGCCCCCGAAGACGGATGCTTGATTGCCCGACAAAGCGCAGTTGATGAGAACTCCACTGGAATTGATATTGTAGAACCCGCCGCCAAAGGCGCTTGATCCACCGCTGATAGAGCAGTTGATGATGGTGGGATTCGATGAGACGTTGTAGAAGGTGGCCCCCCCGGCTGCATTGTTCTGCTCGAAAGAGCAGGACTCAATCCGCGATTGCGCATCTACATGATAAACGGCTCCGCCCGTATTTGCGCTGTTCTTGTAGAAAGTCGATCCGTAGATTTCGAGCTCCGATTCCTTGGCGTGAATCGCGCCTCCTGCGAGGGATACGCTATTCTGAGCAAAGTGGCAGTCCTGGAGTATGGCTTGGCTGCCTGGCGCGTTGTAGAGAGCGCCACCATTCGAGGCGGAATTCCCTTCGAAGTGGCAATCGACTATCGTGATGGATTCATGGTTCTGGATCGCGCCTCCATCGTCGAATCCAGCAGCTCCGTTTTGGAAGCGGAGGTTGATCAGGGAAACCGAGGCTTGGGAATCTCCGTCCCTGTCGTTGACGATTAAGAGTAACTCTTGTGAATCGCCGTCAATGACGAGTCCGCCGCTAAACTCAGACGCGTCGATCGAGAGGGAATGCTCGATGACGAGTGGAGTGACCAAGGTGATTGATTCCCCGTCTAGATCTGGATGAAAGGTAATGGTGTCGCCGCTGGCCGCGTTCTCTAAGGCGGATCTGAGAGTTCCTGCTCCCGCGTCGCCTGTCGCCGCGACTTCGATGTTGGCGGCAACCACCGGATAGGTGAATAGCGCGAAGCACCAAAGCAGGGCGACCTTCGCCTGAGGGATCTCTCGGTGGGAATTCAATGAGTTCGACGCTGAGGGTTCTAGTCATTGCCTATACGGATTGTTGGGTGGTGACTGTATGCGAAATCCTTCGTCTTGGCGCGCAAATCGGGACGGCCTATGGCTCCGTGCCCGCGGACTTAGGGTTTACACGAGTTTATAGAGGCGTTTCGCGTTCTCGCCCCGCACCTTTGCTTGCTCGGCTACGGACAGCCTGGATAGGGCCTTCTCCAGCGTGGCCTGCCACCGATGGTAGTCGGTCCGTAGGAGACAAACCGGCCAGTCAGACCCGAGGAGCAAGCGATCGGGACCGAAGGCGTCTATCGCCGTTTGGAAATAAGGCTCGAGCAGCGAGTCGTCCCATTCCGCGTCGATCACTTCGGTTACCATTCCGGATAGCTTGCAGGCGACATTCGGTCTTTGCGAAAGCGTCGCGAGATTTCGGGCCCACTCCTCGTCGAAAGCATCGCGCCGAATTCTGGGTTTCGCTATGTGATCGAGCACGAACTGCATATCCGGATGGCGATCGACGAAGGCGATTGTCTGGGGAAGCTGTCGCTCGAAAATCAGGATGTCGTAGACGAGCCCTCGTTTCCCAAGCTGCCTGACTCCCTCGTTGAAGCGCTTGCCAAGGATGAAATCCGGATCCGTCTCGTCTTGTACGACGTGTCGCGCCCCTACGAACCGAGGATTGGGCGCCCATTGATCCAGGACTTCCTCGAGACCTGGATCTTGAAGGGGAAGCCACCCGACAACGCCTTTGATGAATGGATTCGCCTCAGTGAGCTCGAGAAGCCACCGCGTTTCTTCCAAGGTTTGGCGAGCCTGGACGGCGACGCTCCCGCTGATGCCGTTCGTTTCAAGCAGAGGCTCCAAATGCTCTGGCAGAAAATCGCGTTTGATAGCGGAAAGCGAATCAGTGATCCATGAATACTCTTTAGGATCGAACCTCCAGAAGTGCTGGTGAGCGTCTATCTTCACGTAACCTAGGGTGTATCGACTCATAGTTTTATCGAGCGAATTGTGGATTTGGACTCAATTTGCGTGTTGAGTTTTGGATGGCCAATCCACAGCTTGGCGAAAATGCCGAGGCAAGCGATATTCATTCTAACGGATACTCAAGGCACTGATGTAATCGGGTGCTATGGCCGGCCCGAGATGAGAACGCCTCATATCGACCGAATGGCTGTGGAAGGGATCCGATTTGATCGAGCCTATTCCACGCAACCGGTATGCGGTCCCGCGCGATCCGCGCTCTTTACAGGATTGTATCCACATTCCAATGGCGTTCTAGGCAATGATATGTCTCCTGCGCTGGACGCTTTGACGCTGGGGCAGCGCCTGTCCGCATCGGGTTTGAAGACCGGCTATATCGGGAAGTGGCATTTGGATGGAACGGATTACTTTGGAAATGGAATTTGTCCAGATGGGTGGGACCCGGGATACTGGTTCGATGGGCGCAACTATCTCGATAGCCTAGATGGCAAGGAGGAGCGCGACTTTTCCCGAAAGGTGCCGACCGCGAGCGATATGCGTGAAAACGGATATGATGAGTCCTTCACCATGGCTCATCGAGGCGTCGACAAAGCTCTGGAGTTCATTGAAGCCCACCGTAATGAAGACTTCTTTTTGGTGGTTTCCATCGATGAGCCGCATCACCCGTTTATTTGTCCAGCCGAGTATCTGGAAGCGTTCGAAGGCTTCGAATTCGAGCTGGGGCCGAACGCGCACGACGATCTCGCTCAAAAGCCTAAGTCGCAGAGGGATTGGGCGGACCATGTAGCTGACCATATGGGAACAAAAGGTATCTTCCGGCTCGATCCATTCTTCGCCTGCAATAGCTATTGCGACTATGAAATCGGAAGGGTGCTTACTGCCATTGACAAGTGGATACCTGAGGCATTGACCGTGTATACTTCCGACCATGGAGATATGCTAGGCGCCCATGGGTTGCTAGGGAAGGGTCCGGTGATGTACGATGAGATCGCGAAGATTCCTTTCGTGGTTCGTTGGAAAGGGCAGGCTCCTGCGGGAGCTGAAGTGGACCGTCCCATTTCCCACATCGATCTGTATCCAACCTTCTTGGATTACTTTGGCCAAGAGAAGCCCGAGATCCTTCAAGGCGAGAGCTTGCTGGCTCATTTCAAGAATCCGGAACAATGCGATCGGGAGAAGGCGTTTCTCGAGTTCAATCGATTCGAATTGGACCACGATGGGTTCGGCGCCTTTTCGCCCACTCGATGCGTCACGGACCGACGATTCAAGCTGGCGATCAACTTGACCGACAAGGATGAGCTCTATGACCTGGAGTCGGATCCCGACGAATTGCGAAACCTGATCGATGATGCAGAGTTTGCAGAGGATCGCGATCGGCTGCACAAGGATATCATCGATTGGATGAATCGAACGCGCGATCCATTCCGTGGCCCGCAATGGATCAATCGCGCTTGGTCTGGAGCCGATGCCAAGTGCTGGGGCGGTGCCACCCGGCCGCGACCGGCGGACGGTGTCAACCCGCATACCTTGCTCTACGACACCGCGGAACCGATCGATCAGCTAGAATACGACAAGCACTGACTCAGAAGGCGCGAATTTTTGCGCCATCAAATTCACCCTGAAGCGTTGTCTCTTGCATGAGAGGCTTATGGGCAGGCGTGGTGGCAGCGATGGGTGTGTTGGGAACGGGAGCCGAACCGTTTAGAATTGAAAGCGGACAGCAGTCGCCGCAGTTGGTGGAGCTTTACACGTCGCAAGGATGCAGCAGCTGCCCACCTGCGGAGAATTGGCTCGGTCGCTGGGTTGACGATCCGGGACTTTGGAGGAATGTCGTACCCATTGCATTCCATGTGGATTACTGGGATCGCTTGGGCTGGAAGGATCGTTTCGCCTCTAGGGAGAACACGCTGCGTCAGTACCGTCTGCGCGACGAAGGAGCGGTCGCTTCGATCTACACGCCAGGATTCGTCGTCGATGGAAAGGAGTGGCGCGGCTGGTTTCAAGGTGAGGCGCTGCGACCGATTAAGCGCGCTCAGGCACAGGGCTCTCTGTCGATTGAGATAGAGTCCGGTTCGTTGATGGCGGAGTACGCGGATCTTGCCGAAGGGGCGATCCTGAGCATCGCGATCCTTGGCGTGGGCCTGGAAATGGATGTTTCCCGAGGTGAGAACAAGGGACGCCGATTGAGCCACGATTTCGTTGCCCTTGAACATGTGGAGTGGCCTTTGAATGGAGAGTCCTTGCAGATGGATCTTCCCGATGTAGATGCTGACGGAGTGGATCGGTTGGCGTTAGCGGCGTGGGTGGCGAAGGCAGAGGGCTCCCGCCCTACGCTCGTGACAGGTAGTTGGATCGACTCTAAGTATCTGGATACGGAAGTAAACTAGCCCGAATAGGGACTAGGCGGTCCCTAGCGTGGCGAGGATCTCCGCCTGGACAATAACGTTCCCACTTCGAAAGCGGAAGCCATGTGGGGTTCACCACCGTCAGGATTAGATTTTCCGAACTAAAACGTATTGATAAGTTGGAAACTCGATGCGGCTAGATTCGTTCGATTGTAACGCTGACGATCGAAACGTCCTCAACAGGCTTGTCACCGGGCGCTGTCTCCACTTCTTGGATAGCGAGAGCGATGTCCATGCCCTCAATCACTTTGCCAAACACAGTGTGCTTTCCATTCAACCAGCTTGCGCCGTCAGCATTGGTAACAATGAAAAATTGCGATCCATTGGTATTCGGACCTGAATTCGCCATGCAAACGGTGCCGTAGTCTACCTTGCCCAGCAAAGTTGGTTGCTCGATAGGGGTGTCGTCGCCGAGCAGCGTTTGAAGTTCTTCTACGGTTTTACCAACGAGGGGAGCGACCGAATTAGAAGCGCGTATTTCGCTGAATAGGGCGGCCACTTCTGGAATCGGACTTTCGCCTTGATGCTCTTGAAGATGCGGCGCGAATAAGGTTTGGAAGACAGTGTTGGCGGCATCCTCGTCCGCGATTTCTCCGGAAATTTGTACAAGCTCTGGATCGAACCGCGTTAGATCGTCAGTGGACCCTAGAAGCTCCTGGAGCTCCTCAACTGTTTTGCCTACAAGCGGTTCGACACTCTGGGCAGTCTGCATCTCCTGGAATATGGCTGCAATCTCAGGGATGGGGCTTTGGCCTTGATTTTCCATCAAGTGGGGGCGGATGAGTGTGCCAAACACCTCGTTTGCAATCTCTGGACTGTCGATCGCTCCTTCGAGAGGCACGAGCTTACCGGCATAGTACTCGTCCTGAAACTGGTAGCCCGGACCTCCAGTGCCGGTACCGAGCGGGCAGCCGCCTTGGATCATGAAATCCTTGATTACTCGGTGAAAAATGAGGCCGTCATAGAAGGGCTCGTTTTTCTCTTCTTCATCTGGGCCTGTCCAGGTTTTGGAGCCATCTGCCAGGCCCACGAAATTTTCGACAGTGATAGGGGTCTTGTCCTCGAAGAGCTCGATGACGATCGACCCTTTCGTCGTCTCCATACGGGCGATCAAAGTGGTAGGCTTCTTGGAGCAGCCTGCTATAAGAAGGGCGATCGCAGTAGTGGCGATAGCGATGAGCGTTGAGAAACGAGGTTGCATAAAGGGCGAAGTAAGAGCGTCACTGGATTCCGCCGCAACAGCAATTTGCGGTCATGATGCAGGTTGTGTCTGCCAACGTCGGTCTTTTGCGCGTTTGCGCTAAGAGCCTTACTTGAAAAGCGCTTCGAGCTTGGCTTCCAGAGCCTCGCCCCGGAGGTTGCGAGCGATGATGCGACCTTCCGCATCCAGAAGGAAACTCATGGGGAGCGCGGATACGTTGTAGGCGGCAGCCATGGAGGATTTCCAACCGAGGGAGTCTGAGATTTGGGGCCAGGCCACCTTGTCCCGCTTGGAAGCCGTGGCCCAGGCAACGCGGCTATCGTCGAGATTGACGGCGAAGATGGCGAATTCCTCATCCGCATAAGCCTCCAGAAGCGTGCCATAGAGGCGATTCTCGACGCGGCAAGGAACGCACCATGAGGCCCAGAAATCGACCAACGTGATCTTCCCGCGAAACGACTCCAGAGTGAGCTCGGAGCCATCGAGATTTTTTCCTGCTAGGGGCGCTCCCGCCGCGCCAATTGCCGTGCGCTGAAACGAATCGATTCGCTGCGTCATGCTCTCCGCGATTTGAATTCCGGGGTGGATTGACTGAAATCGGTTCACGAGCGCGGCTAGCTCTTCGAGGCGATAGTCGGGATCCCATCGCAATGAAGTCATGTATAGGGCGATGGATTCTCCCACGTGGTCGAGAGAGAAGTCGTTCAATTCCCTTCGGTGGGCCGCATAGCCGTCCACTTCTTGCTTGGATAGGATTGCCAGCGTTTCTGGGTCTGCGCCGCGAGCGGTCGCTTCGTTCAAGGCGGCTCGCGGGGGATAAACAAGCCGCGCGAGCGAGTCCTTTCTAAAGCTCTCGTAGGCGCGAAAGCGTTCTGTGTCGGGCGATCCGCTGATGCGAATGTGGTCCGGAGCGCTTGGGTCCGGGGTCAAGGTCAGGGATTGGCCTTGGGCAATGGCGAGAGCGATTCGGGCGCCATCGGGAAGGACCAGGGAGTAGATGCCTGGCTCCGCATCGACCGAGATTAGGACGTCGCCGTTGCTCGCGCTCGCGACCTCGGCCACGATCGATAGCGATTTCGCTTCGATATCCTCTCGCTCCAAGTAGAGTGTCTTTCCAGCGATCGCGTCCGGGACGCTTCCTGAGATCGTGAAAGAAGCTTGGGCGAAATTCGAGAAATGAACCCCAATCAGGAGGAGCAATCCCATTTTTCGGGCGGAGCATCGAAGGAGCTGGGTCATTGGAACGAGGGATAGGGAAGGGTAATTTCGCGGATGTGGGACGGTATCTTCAAGGACGTTTTCGACAGAGGTTTAATTTCATTCTGAACGAACAAAAACGACGAATGCGCAAAAGGGACGAAAAATTGGCAGTATTTCGATATCTTGGCTCGTAGAGAACAGTTTAAGACTTAAGACTTCGCGCGTCTCAACCTCTACGCTGAAAAATGCCCTCGAATCGATCGGTTTTCCTCTTATCAGTCCTATTGTCCCCAACGATGGCCTTCAGTTCTCCTATAAGCGCGTCCGAAACGTATCAGCGGCTTCAGACGCTTCGGACCGTTGGTTCGGCGCTCTACGTAGCGGCGCATCCGGATGACGAGAACACGACTTTGCTATCCTACCTTGCTCTTGAGGAGAAGCTGGACACCGCCTATCTATCGCTGACTCGAGGCGGTGGGGGACAGAATTTGATCGGTCCCGAACTGAAGGAAGAGCTTGGCGTGATTCGCGCGAATGAATTGCTGCAGGCCCGAAAAATCGATGGAGCTACGCAGCTTTTTACCCGGGCCCGCGACTTCGGCTATTCGAAGAATCCGGAGGACACCTTGGAGAACTGGCAGGAGGAAAAAGTGCTTGGAGACGTGGTCTACGCCGTACGCTATTTTCGTCCGGACATCATTATCACCCGATTCAATCCGGAGGCGGGTCCCACTCATGGACATCACACGGTGTCTGCTCAGCTCGCGGTGCGCGCCTTTTCGCTCGCTGCCGATCCCAGTGCATTTCCGGAGCAACTCGATCGCGTTTCGCCTCATCAAGCGGAACGGATTTTCTGGAATGGCTATGGTCAGCGAGGCCCAGGCGGTCGCCGGGGAGACAGCGGGCTGCAAAATGAACGCCGTGAAATCGTTTCCCTGGATATCGGCATCTTCAATCCGATTTTGGGAGCATCCTATACCGAGATATCCGCTCGAAGCCGAAGCATGCATAAAAGCCAAGGCTTTGGAAGGGCGGCGCGTCGTGGGCCGCAAACGGAGCGGCTGGTCTTGCTCGATGGCGCTCCTGCGGAAGGAGACTATCTAAAGGGCGTGGATACGAGCTGGAGTCGCTATCCAGGAGGCGATGCGATCGATGCGGCGCTGGCTAGGGCATCGGATGCATTCGAACAATCGGCTCCCTGGAAGACGGTTCCTATGCTCGTCGAGGCGGATGCTTTAATTGAGAAACTGCCTGATTCTAGGAGAATCCGTTCCAAGCGAGCGGCGTTGCGGCAGCTAATCGCTGATTGCCTCGGGCTGCACTTGGAAGCGCGTTCCGAAAGCCTGGTTTTGTTTCCGGGTGAGAACGGGGCATTCAATGTCGAGCTGGTTAATCGTTCTCCTGTGGATGTCAGGCTCGTTGCTTTGGATGCATCTCTTTTCCAGGCCGATACTTGGCCGCGGTCACGTTTGATCGGTCGTATCGAAAATCTGGATGGGTCGCTTGCGTTGAATCAAGTCAAAACGGTTTCGCTGGAATTCAATCTGCCAGAAAACGCTCCACTGTCTCAACCCTATTGGCTGGAAGAACGACCAAGCAGCGGGATTTATCATTTTGCAAATGACCGCTTGCTCGAGTTGGAATCCGTTCCCTCTCCAATCAATGTTGCTGCGATAATTGAAGTTGAAGGGCGTCGTATTAATCTCGATACGGGTCTGATTCAGGTGATTAGCGACCCTGTAGAGGGAGAAGTGCGTAGGCCCGTGGCGATTAGGCCCGAGATTACGATATCTCCGATCGCTTCGCTTTCTCTTTTTCCCGACTCGGATAACAAAACGTTGGAAGTGTCGATAGGAAGCAACGCGGGAGACTTCAAGGGAATGCTGGAAGCGAACGGCCCAGACGGCTGGGGAATCGAAATCGAAAATCCGGAAGTCGCGCTGGATAGCCGAATCTCTGAGACAACGGCCCGAATCCGCGTTACTCCGCCGAGCCACGCTTCCGAAGGATTCGTTGAGTTCGCTGTTGTGAGCGAAGAAGGGAAGCGGTACTCCACGGATTCCAAGGACATCGAGTACGATCACATTGGAACGCATCCGTTGCTCTTCCCCTCTAGGACGAAGCTAACGCGACTAGAGCTTGAGCGAGGTGGGAGCCGGATCGCTTGCATCAAGGGCGTCGGGGATACGGTGCCTGAGATCCTGACTCGTATTGGGTACGAGGTAGAATACGTTTCCGTTGAAGAGATAAGCACCGACGCGCTCGCAGATTTCGATACGGTTCTCCTGGGACATCGCGCATTCGATTCGGTTGCTGGCCTGGATAAGAAGTTCGATGAACTGCTTGCCTATGTAGAAAATGGTGGAACGTTGATATCGCAGTACAATACGACGAGCTTTAGAACGAAATCGCAATTTACGGCTCCTTATCCGATTCGATTGTCTAGGGAACGCGTTTCCGAGGAAAGTGTTGAGATGCGCGTGCTCAAGCCAGACCATCCCGTGTTCAATACGCCGAATCGCATTGCTTCGTACGACTTTGATAATTGGATACAGGAACGCGGTCTCTACTATGCAACGTCATGGGACGATGCTTACGAGGCTCTTGTTTCCGCTAACGATCGTGGGGAACCGCCCAGAGATGGCGGTTTGCTGGTAGCTCCTTATGGAAAGGGATGGTATGCGTATACCGGATTGTCCTTCTTCAGGCAATTGCCTGAAGGGAATCCAGGCGCGATACGACTCTTCGTAAATTTAATCTCATTAGGCCATGGAAAGTGATTCAGAAAACGAAATAGCAGCATCCATAAAGGATGAAAGCTCCAAAGGCTGGAATCGCCTATACATCATCGTGGTTGCCGCGCTCGCGGGCCAGATCGCCTTCTTCGCTTGGTTGACGAAGACCTTCCAATAGCCCCACGCCGCATAGTATGAATCCATTGGATATTGCCACTCTAGGAGCGACCTTGATCGCGATTGTATTCTTCGGAGTATGGAAAACGCGCAACGACAGGAAACTCGACGAATTTCTCAAAGGAAGCTCCAATAGCTGGGGAACCATAGGGCTTTCCGTGATGGCTACCCAAGCGAGCGCTATCACGTTCCTGTCCACTCCGGGGCTGGCCTACGACAGCGGGATGGCGTTCGTACAGAATTACTTTGGGATGCCGCTCGCGTTGATATTGATCGCGGTCGTGTTCGTTCCTATGTACTACAAGCTGAACCTATGTTCGGTATACGAATTCCTCGAGCATCGCTTCGACTTGAAGACCCGAACCTTAGGAAGCGTGATTTTCCTGATTCAGCGTGGCTTTTCGGCCGGCATCACGATCTATGCCCCCTCGATCATTTTAACGAGCGTGCTGGGCTGGGATATGAACACCACGGTGATTTGCGTAGGACTGGCGGTAATTATATATACCGTAGCCGGGGGCTCGCACGCGGTCAGCGTCACGCACAAGTACCAGATGGCGGTTATCCTTACCGGTATGGCAATTGCGTTCGGAATCGTTGTCTATAAGATTTCTGGATACGCGGGCATTAGGGAAAATCTCAGCGTCGCCGGGGCTTTGGGGCACCTGAACGTAGTGGATCCATCCTTCGATATCGATAAGCGGTACACGCTCTGGTCAGGCTTGCTCGGGGGATTCTTCTTGTCGCTTTCCTATTTCGGTACGGACCAATCCCAGGCCCAGCGCTACATGTCAGGGCAATCCGTGCGAGACAGTCGCCTTGGCTTGATGTTCAACGCATTGCTCAAGGTGCCGATGCAGTTTCTAATTCTGCTTCTGGGCGTGCTCGTATTCGTATTTTATCAATGGGAAAAGCCTCCCGCTACGTTTCTCCCTCAATCCATGACCGAGGTGGCTGAGGCTGCCGACGCCGAAATGTATCAAACGTACGAGGACGCATTTTCAGAAAATTTCGATGAGCAACGCGCCGCCATGCGCGTATACGTGAATGCGTTGCGCAATGGAGATGAGTCATTGTCCAGCGCGGCCAAGGAGGAAGTGCAGGAAGCGGGACTAGCTATAAAGGATGCCCGATCGGAGTTGAAGGAATACATCGCTACCGCCCATGGGGAAGAGAGCATGAAGGAGACGGACTATGTTTTCATTCACTTCATCCTCAATGAATTGCCGATCGGCTTGGTAGGCTTGCTTATAGCGGTGATCCTAAGCGCAGCTATGTCGTCGACGGCGTCCGAGCTGAGCGCCTTGGCGACCATTTCAACGGTCGACTTCTACCAGAATCATTTCGCGAAGAATGAGAGCGATCGCCATTACATGAGAGCGTCTCGAATTTTCACTGGTGCTTGGGGCCTCTTGGCTATTCTTTTCGCCCTGTTCGCCAGCATGGTCGAAAGCTTGATCGAAGCGGTAAATATAGTGGGCTCGCTGTTCTATGGAACCGTGCTAGGGCTGTTCTTGACCGCTTTCTTCATCAAATGGGTTCGCGCCAATGCAGCCTTCTTCGCGGGAGTGATCGCTCAGGTGACGGTACTCGTTCTTTACAAGACATCGATTATCGAGATTGGCTATCTCTGGTACAATCTAATTGCCTGCTTTACGGTGATTGTATTGAGTCTCGTGTTACAAACTATATTAGGAGGTAAAAAGGCTTAGTGTCGGAACCGGTCATATGTTTTGGCCAGCAGCCATGCGGCATATTTCCGAATCGGTTTTTGTTCTCCAAGATCCGTACCGCGCGGCGATTGCAATCTGAAATTGGAGGGCGTGTCGTCTTCTTCTTGCATGATAGCGACCACGATCACCGTGAGACGAATGCGTGCTTAACGAATAGACACACAGGAGAGGTCGAGCGAATTAACTTCGAAGTCGCCAACAAGATTCAGAAGCTGTATTCACCGCTTTATTGCAAGACGATCAAGCTAGGCTGGAAGGAAAAGACGCGCCGGCGCTTGCCCAATTTAGTCGATCGTCAGCTAGTGGAGATTTTCGAATCGGTGGAAACGGACAATGTAGCAGATTTCTGCGTGGAGATGTATCGAAAGTCTGGATTGCTGGAGAACGTTGATGTGGTTCGCTCAGGCGATCCGGATCTACGCGAGCGAGCGATTGAAGTAGAGGACTATTTTTTGGATACGCCCTACGAGGGTGAAATTGTAAGGGCCCGATTCCGAGGCGAGGCCTATAGCTTGTTCAAGGGGGGCGGGCGCTATTTGGACATTGAAGTGGAAACCGTTAGAAAATCGATGATCAGCCCCACGCGCGACACGCGCTTGCGTTGGATGCAGTCAGCCATCCCGTGCACCCATTACATTGCTGGCGAGGGTGAGATCCAGTACTTAAACACTGAGGAAGCTCCGGAAATTTCCTTCGTAAAGCGCGATTTTATTGAAAGATCGGGAGATGCGTATGCAGAGTGTAGCCATGACTGGTAAACGGTTTCTCGTATTTGGAGCGCATCCGGACGATATAGAATTCGGCTGTGGAGCAGTGTTGCTCGATGCCGCGGAGCGCGGCGCCTCGATCGAACTCGTCGTTTTCTCGAAAGGGGAGGCGGGAACGCATGGAAGTCGATCCGAGCGCGAGACTGAAGCTACCGAAGCGGCCAAGATGATGGGCGCTTCGATCCAATTCCCCTCGACACCGGGCGATACGCGGGTGCGGGCGGGCCTGGAAATCACGTTGATGGCTGCCAAGGCCATCCGGCGATTCAAGCCGGACTTCGTTCTGGCTCCTTCGGGTCACTTGAACCAGCACCCGGATCATCGCGAGACCTGCCGTATCGTGCGCGATGCGAATCGGCTTGCCCGCTATGGGAAGACGCCCGGACTCGAGGATTTGGATCCTCATGCGTCGCAAGCGCTATTGTTCTACGATATTTCGAACGAGTCCTGCGGGAGCGAAGGATTGACCCCGATCTTGCTGGATGTGTCCACTCAAGTGGAGCGATGGACTGCCTTGATGAAATGCCACCAGAGCCAAACAGGAAACGTCGACTACATCGACCTGCAGCTTTCACGAGCCCGCGCGTTGGGTATACAGTCAGGAGTGAAAGCGGCGGCGCGACTCTATTCGGAAGGGCCGCTTCTGCTGGGAACATCGGAGTCCTTGCGGGATGTGGCGGGCCCTCGATTCTAGGAAATGAGCTTGGGGGATGGAGGAATCGCTGAAAATCGCGCTGCTTTGCCACCCGACGGTTGGGGGCAGTGGAATTCTTGCTACGGAGCTTGGCCATAGGCTAGCGGATCGTGGCCATGAGGTGTTCGTCATTTCGGAACGCCCCCCCTTTCGTTTGAAAGACGACCATCCCAATGTGCGATTCTGCGAATCGACTCCGGTTGAATTTCCGTTGTTCAAGACGCCAGACCATACGCTTCCCCTGGCGACTCGAATCGCAGAGGTGTGCGCTCAGCAACGCATAGATCTTATACATGCTCACTACGCAATTCCGCACACCGCTGCTGCTTGGATTGCCAAGGAGTTGATCGGAGAGAGCGCTCCTCCGATCGTGACGACGCTGCATGGGACAGATATAATTTACCTAGGAGCGATGCCCGAATATCGACCGCTCCTTCAGCATGTGCTTGAAGCCTCGAACAGGGTGACTTGCGTATCCAATAATTTGAAGCAGAGGACGGAGGCATTGTTCGATTTGAAGACTGAAATCGATGTCGTTCCTAATTTCTTCGAGCCAAAGCCGCTTACCCGGAACCGCTCCGATGTGAGGGAGTCCTTGGGGCTCAACGAGGAGATTGTGGCGATTCATGCGTCCAATCTGCGATCAATTAAGCGTATCGATTTGCTGCTGGAGAGCTTTGGTCGCGCGCGTTCTAAACGATCGTTGAAGCTATTGATTTTGGCGGGAGCGGACGCTTCCCGCATACAGCCGGAAATTGAAAGTAGAGGGTTGAACTCCGATGTCATCGTGGTTGATGACGTGTATGAGGTGGACAACTACTACGCTGCATCGGATTTCACACTTTACTCCTCGGAATACGAGAGCTTTTGCCTGGGTATTCTTGAGGGGATGCGTCATGGGCTTCCCAGCGTTTCTTTCGACGTGGGAGGCATTGGCGAAGTCGTCGTTGATAAGGAGACAGGCTTTTTGTATCCATTCGAGGATGTGGATGGGATGAGCAGTGGGATCCAGGTCCTAGTTGAGGATGCCGCTCTGCGCAATAGCATGGGAGGCAAAGCCAAAGCCCGGGCGGAGGAACAGTTCTCCGCGGATGCCATCGTGGATGCCTATTTGGAAACCTATCGTCGCGAATTGAAACGATAGGTTTTAGAAGCGGAGGATTGCCTGCAGCGGTAATATCCAAATAGTGGTTCCTATGAGGACCCTAATAGGCATTGCTATCATAGCTTTCAGCGCATCGCTAGGAGCTCAAACTTACCCCTCTTCGGAATGGCAGATCGCTACGGCTACACTCTCTGCCCCTGAGCATGAAAGAGACGGGGCGACCGTATATGGCTATTCTTCGGAGGGTGAGCTAACGACTCTCCGCGAGGGAACGAATGACTTGATCTGCTTGGCGGATGATCCGGCGCGGAGGGGTTTCAGCGTCGCTTGCTATCACAAAAGCCTAGAGCCCTTCATGGCACGCGGTCGTGAATTGAAGGAAGCAGGAAAGTCTGCCGATGAGATTTTCGAGATTCGTGAGGAAGAAGCGAAGTCAGGCGATTTGGAGATGCCGGAAAGGGCGTTGCTGTATGTTTTGACGGGGCAGGTCAACGAGACGACTCAGGAGGTTGAGAACACCCATTTGAGGTATGTATTCTATATTCCGTTCGCCACTGCGGAGAGCACGGGTCTTCCGCTCGCTCCTCCGGGTCAGGGGGGACCTTGGATCATGAATCCGGGCACTCACAGAGCCCATATCATGATTACCCCTCCCAAGAACAAGTAATGGCCCTATCGAGCGAGGTTCTTCGCAAGGAGGCTTTGCAGTTCTTGACGGGAAATGAGACCGGAATGGCGCCAGGTTTCCTGGCCATTTACGAAGAGGGCGAACACGGGCACGCCCTGAATCGCGTAGGTCTCAGCGAGCTCAGGATTCGCGTCCACGTCGATTTGAAGGATGTTCACTCGATCCTGATAGTCCGATTGAAGCGCCTTGATGATAGGCTCCATTTGCTTGCACGGAGCGCACCATTGCGTGTGGAAGTCAACGAGCGCGATTCGCTTTGAATTGAGCTGGGCGGCGAATGCTTCGGGAGAAAGGCTAGGCGATTTCTTGGTCGGCGACGCGTCGGGTTTCTCGGTGGGCAGCTTGGCCCGGTTCCAGGCGCCAATTCCTCCGTCTAGATTGAATACAGTTTTGAAACCGTTGGCGCCCATTTTCTTGGCAGCCTGCGAACTGCGACCGCCCGAGCGGCAATACACGTAGATGGGCTTGTCCTTCTGCATCAAGTTCAGCTTTCTTTCGAAGTCCTCATCATAGATGTTCAGCGCGCTGGCTCCGGGAATCTTGCCTTCGGCGACCTCGTCAGGCGTGCGGACATCCAGTACGATTCCGTCTTGCTTGGCGATGAGCGCTTGGAATTCCAGGGCGGACACATTTTCTATCTGCGTTTCGGCATGGAGCCAGGACGAGGCGGCGGTGAGCGCCGCGGTCACAAAGTATCGAATAAACGAGTAGGGCATTTTATGTCTGGTTCCGTTATTGGCGTTGCGCGGTCGACAAAGGGTTGTCAATCAAGGCTGTATCCTGAATAAGGAGAGACAACTGAAAACTATGAGTGTTGCAATTATCACTGGAGGCGGTTCGGGGATTGGAAAGAGCGTGGCGATCGCGTTGGCGCGCTCAGGGTACGCCGTCGCCATTGCGGGCAGGCGTCAGGAGCCGCTGAATGCCGTGGCCCAAGAAATTTTGGACGATGGTGGCCAGGCGATCGCCGCGCCCACGGACGTGACCGATCCCGAGTCGGTTGAAACCCTCTTTTCCAGGACCGTGGAAGCCTTTGGCCGGCTCGATGCCCTTTTCAACAACGCCGGCGGTTTCGGGCCGACGGATTTGCTTGAAGACATTTCCTACGAGGATTGGAAGGCGTTGGTCGACGTGAACTTGACCGGTCCCTTCCTCTGTACGCAGGCGGCGTTTCGCGTAATGAAAGGGCAGGACCCTATGGGTGGGCGGATAATTAACAACGGCTCGATTTCCGCTTACACGCCCCGGCCGAACTCAGCGCCCTACACGTCGACCAAGCACGCGATCTCAGGCCTCACGAAATCCACGGCCTTGGACGGGCGAAAATACAACATCGCATGCGGCCAGATCGACATCGGGAATGCGTCGACGGACATGACTTCTAAGATGCAGGAAGGTGTCCTTCAGGCGGATTTGACGCGCAAGCCAGAGCCCACAATGAGCGTGGATAACGTGGCCAACGCGGTGCTCTATATGGCAGGCCTGCCGCTGGACGCCAACGTCCTTTCCATGACGGTCATGACGACTCAGATGCCCTTCATCGGTAGAGGCTAGACTGGGCGCTCGCTAGGCTATCCCCGCAAACGCTAAGTTTTCCTCTGGGAAATCCGATATTGCGGGTGTGAGTCGATTAGAAAATAGCCGTCTATTGCAAGTGTTGCTCGGCGTTGCCGTTCTTGGGTCGCTCTTGAGGCATGGATCCTCTACGGTCCGCCTGACTTCCTCGATAAAATCATCCCTGAAGGAGGCTATATCGCGGCCCGTAGGGAGACCCCATTGGGCCAGGGCTCCATCGAGCTGATCTCTCTGCCCTACCAACTGAAGAAACGCTATCAGCCTATGGAAGGGCCATCCAGCTTTCATCGGGCGTTGACTATCGCCGAAACGGGGGAAAAGGACGTGGTTTGGCTGATCGGTCTTTCGGTCGATCTCTTTGATGAAACACTGTCGAACCCCGTATGGAAGGAGTTCTTTTGTCACAGCAATCTCACTTTGAATGGAGACATGGGAGGTCTGGGGTCGGATAACGAATCTTTCTCGAATCCGACTCATTCCGATTGGCGGCTCTTCACGCTCGTGCCCGGCAAATGGGAAATCCGATTGCCTGACGGCTTCGGAGTACCCATTCGCAGCGACATGGCGGTGGACAATTTTACGATGGCCTTGAATCAGAATCCGAAGAGCGTACCTCGTGAAATTCGGATGAAGTCGACGCTCCACTACGAGCGCGGCACGCACCGCCCCATGGAGTCCCTCTTCCAGCGCGGAGTCACGGTCTATCAGCAACATCAAGAGACCGAGGAGCCTGAAATCTGCGAGGTCCCCACGCAAACGCACGAAGGGGAAGCCTGCGCCATATCGCAGCCTGACGATCAACTTGGCGATACACCCAGCCTGTTCGCTCGCCTAGGGCTTGCGGGACAGGGTGACTTGGCGCCGCATCCAGGGGAGACGTGCTGCGTGGTAGATGCATCCGAAGGGGGTGTGCTGCAGCAATTCGGACAGGACCATACGATTCACTGGATGGTGCCTCTAGGGCGCCATGTATATCGCTCTGAAATTACCAAGCAATTGAAGCTGCCGGCGACGACCACGGCTCACTATATCACCGGCCACGTGCACCCAACGGGTGAATGGGTGAAGCTGGTCAATCTGACAACGGGCGAAACGGTTGTTACCATCGAGTCGAAAGATTTCGATGATCGCTGGGGCGTAAAGAGAATGACGGAGTACGTATCGGAAGAGGGGATACTTATCCACGAGGATCATCGTTACGAGTTGGTGACGCAATACATGAACCCAACGGATAAGCCGGTGGATGTCATGGCGATCCTATACCTCTATCTGCTAGAGCCCGGCGACGCAGCTCATTCTGAACTTGCGCTCAAGTAGAGCTATTGCCGCAAAGCGGACCTAGCTGATCTGCAAGCGCTGGATGAGTCGATTCAATCTCGTCCAATGTCACGAATCGCATATCATCGTATTCGAAACCCGGAGACACTGCTTCGCTGATAAGGCCATATGAGCCTGAAAGTAAGCGGCTCGCTTTCCACCAGCCTCCTGGAACGGTGAGTTGCAGGCTATGGCTGCCTCCCACTTCGGGTCCTAAGATTATCCGTTCTATCTTTCCTGCAGGCGAGACGATGGTGCATTCGATGGGTTCGCCTAGCTGATAGAAATGAACGATGTCCGAGCGATTCACGTGTAGCCGCCCCATTGGACACTCTGACGTAAGCAGGTAGCATATGCAGGAAAGCAAACGGCGATCCGAATTTCCGACGCCTAAGGGAGCGATTGTTTCCGAAGAGTAGGTTCGCCTAAAGAAGCCTCCCTCAGGGTGGGGCTTGAGATCCAGGGCCTCAATGATCGCTTGCGCGTCGGTCACGATGCAAAGAGAGCTTGCTGGAACGGGGGGCGCTGCTGATGGCGGACGTTCGAGCAAGCTCTTGGGGGTTGAATGCGCTTTGGGCGATCAGGCAGCTTGAGCCTCTGATCCGGCTGATTCCGTTTCGCTCCCTTGCCGAGCCTGATAGTTGATAATCAAGATCAAGGCGACTGGAACGCCGTAGTCTCCCCAGCGTTCGATGAATTCGAATATATTAAGCAATCCGCCATCCGTTAAGTATAGAAACTCGGTGAAGACTTTCCAGATAAGAGCAATCCAGATAACAGGGAGTATCGGAAGAGCGAATACTACTATACCGAGAATGATTTCGAACCAGCCGACAACGTTGATAAAGGCGACATCCGCAGGCAGGCCAATCGATGAGAAGTGATTGATGATCATATCCTTTTCGACGAAGGCTCCGAAGCCGCCGTGTCCCATCAGGAGCAAGGCGATCGTTGTGCGGCAAATGAAGTGCAGTACGCCAATTTTGTCATTGTCGAGTTTGGGTTCGGTGTATCCAGAAAACCATTCTTTCCATCTCATGGCTATGGCTCCGCCCATGATAAGCAGCATAAGCGGGGGCAGATAGTTGCCGGCTCGCTCCCAGAATTCCCAGGTTCCCGGCGTACCAGAAATCGGCCTGAGTATGGCGGTCCATAGGGCCCAGATCAGCATCCACATGATAATGATGCGTCGCGGCTTGATGAGCAGGAGGACAGCCATAATGATGTCGAACGCTCCGATGATCGGCATTAGGATCCAGGCGACATCATCCGGAATTCCTTGGGAGCGGAAGAAGGGAAGCCATCCTTCCTTGGTGATGACGCCCCAGGCGCCATGGCCGATGAAGCAGCAGGCAGCAGTGATGCGCAATACCCAGTGGAGTCGGGTTTGCAATTGATCGACGGAGTTCGGTTTCAGGAAGGAGTCTGACATGGGTTGCGTTGGGATTGAGGAGTTGGTTCGAATGATTAAAAATAGATGCGAAAGGCGGAACTCACTGTCCAGCCTTTGAACACGTTGATACCGTTTGCTGTTTCGATGTCGTCGTACTCGATTCCGGAAACGATCTTCATATTGTCGCCGCAGAAATAGTAGTTGATACCGAGATACAAATTGTGATGGGTGTCACCCCGTCCCCCTGTAAGCGACATGTCCGCTTCGCCACGAGCGCCAGCAGATCGCGCATAGCGGCTGTTGAGCCGAATACCCTCCGGTGAATCCGCGTTCTGGTATTGGTAGCGTGTCACGAGCTTTACCTTGTCCTCGACCAGCCAAAGCATGGGCATGGTCGTCAGTCCCCAAAATCCGCCATCTCGATTTGGATTGGTAGTGCCGCCATTCTCGCCCGCCCCGATCGTGGAATGGAATTCCCAGGGGCCCTTGTGAAGGCGGAGAATGATAGCGCCTCCCCATTCATTGCCACGAGCGAGCTGATCTTCCGCGATATCCGCGTCTTGGGTATACGCGCTGACCACTGCTTGTTTCAGGTCAAAGCTCGATCCTTCAGTGAGATCGTGTTCCCATTGTGAATACAGTAGTGTCCCGTCTTCCCAACCCGGGAATTCGTCATCTTGGGTCGTCGAGAAAATCCCGATCTGGAAATCGTTGCGATCCACTACGGTGCGGACCCACAGGCCAGCGGGGTGGGATCCTCCAGAATCGGTAGGCCAGAGCTTGTTGGAAAAGGGGGAACGCTCTACGGGATTGAATAGGGTTGCGGAGCGTTGCCACTCGTCGACGAGCTTGAGGCTGCGACGCCCATAGCCGACCTCGAACTTGTCATACCCGGAGAAATTGCCGTTGTTCGTCTTGGTGAGGTCGTAGGAAAGGTAGAGATTGCGGAAGTGTTGAAACTCGATGTCTTGGTCTCCGGTTGCGGCGTTCTCCCCTTGGGTCAGGCTAAGGACGCTCTTGAACAGGAAACCATTGAGGAAATTGACGTCAGCGCCGACCCAGATCCGACGGAATTCGTTTTGCGTATCGGAGAACCCGTTTCCTGCGGAGTCGGTTCCATCAATGTGCCCGACCTGGTATTGGGCCATTCCGAAGAGCTTGATCCGGCTGAGGGAAGGGTCCTCGGAATCGTAGATGATCCCCAGCGTCTGTATCGTATCGCAAGGTTCCTCCGCCAAAGTGAAGGGTGCGAGGATCGATAGGAGCGCAATTGATGTATAGGAGGTTTTTCGCATGAGCGTGATTGTGTCCAAGCGGTATTGAATCATTTCGAGCGCATTGCGATATCGAAATATTCTTGAACTATGACGGGGGTTTTCGGACTCCGCCTGTAAATTTGGACAAATAGGCTCAATGACTCGGGTCCACCCGTAGATTGCGTAAGAGTGCGGGCGCTGTCGGGGCAACGTTCACTACCGTTCCCTGGATCCCTAGTGAATCACAGCGATGATCCTCGTCGCAGACCTCCCCGATAAGTCGGTGGCGGGAAGAGGTGAGGATATTGTTTTAGAACGGGTGGACAATCCCAAGCGCCCTCGAACCTATTTTCAGCTTTGCTGAAACCCATTTCCAGACACGGTCGGGAACGAGCGATCGCAGAGAGCGATGTTATAAACTATATCGAACAACGCCTACGCTTGTCCCCTCCCGCTTCGCGTGACGGGAATGGGCGCCTATGCGAGGCGATCGGCATAGTTATCGGGGAATCCTGAACACAGCCACGGAGGGGGAGTGATGACTTCGCGACTACTTATGGACGAGCGTCAGCTTATTGATACGGCCGGTGGAGTTCCAGTCTTGGACGTAGAGATTGCCGTCCTTGTCATAGCTCAAGCCGTGCGGCGCCGTGAAAACGCCTGGAGGAATGTCGCCTATGGCGGTCTTGAATCCGGCGCGTTGCTCCATGATGGGATTGTCGCCGAGAAAAGCTACCGGGGTGCCGGTTTTGTCCAGGATGGTGACCCGTCCAGCGAGTTCAGCCACCGCGCAATAGTCCCCGTGGATGCTCACGGCGCAAGGGCGACGCAAGTTAGTGGCGTGCACGCCGATTTGATTTCCTTCCAGATCGTAGTGCTTCAAGCGGCGATTTTCACGGTCGCATATGAGCAGTCGGGGCTCTCCGTAGCGAGTGTCGATCGAGATGCCATGGCAGGTCTTTGTCTGCTCGATCTCTGTCCCTTTGCTTCCAAATGATTTCAGCAAATTCCCTTCCGGGCTGAAGATATGGATCAAGTTGGATCCATATCCTACGGCAGCGTAAATGCGGCCATCGGGACCGACGGTGACGGCCGTGACTCCTTTTAGCGTCCCTAGTATGGGCTGCGAGTCTGTGTTTTCAATGGCAAGAACGATGTTGCCCTTGAGGTCGAGCTTGACGATTCGCTCCCCTTTGACGTGGGCTCCGTAGAGGTACTCTTTCCCGTTCTCTTCGCGAATGGCGAGCGAATGAGTCCCAATGCAATCGGGAGCGATGCTTTTGATGAACGTTCCGTTGGGCTGGAAGACGCATATGCTGCGATCCGCTTGCGTAGAGACGTAGATGCGGCCCGCCTTGTCGACGGCGACACCGCCGTGAGTAGAGCCGATTGGCATGCCATCTGGGAATTGGGCCCAATTCGGATGAGTTTGGTAGGTAAAAAGGCCGTTGCCGGTTTGGACCGAATGATCGAGAGAATCGCGGCCACTGCCTCCGTGATCGCCTTCATGGGCGGCGGCGGAAAAGAGGAGCGCGGTTAATGAAAGCGCGACGTAAAGCGCGGATGAGGATAGTGAGACGATTCGATTCATGACAGAGTATAGGGTATCTTAAAGATTCAGTTGCGAGGCCGACTGGGACGGGGTGAATCGCGCGTGAACACGGGGGCCCGTCCGTATGGAGTTCACTAAGCTAGGAATTCCGGCTTGGATGCCAAGCCAAGCCCTAGTAAATCTGCTACGGTGTCCGAACGATTGTTCTGGTGTGTAATTTGTTGTAGCGACTAAGCTTTGCTGCATCCCAATCTAAATGAAATCGATTCTCTACCCCTTTGCATTTCTAATCCTTGCGACGTCGCTCGTCGGAGCCGAGCGTCCAAACATCGTAATATTCCTGGCGGATGATGCGGGCTATTCCGACTTTGGTTGCTTTGGTGGCCAGGCCAAGACGCCCCATGTCGATCAGTTGGCCCGTGAAGGGCTCAAGTTGACAGACTTTCATGCGGCGGCCCCCAATTGCTCGCCGAGCCGAACGGGAATCCTCACGGGTCGCTATCCGTCGCGGGTTGGCGTATACAGCTATATCCCCCAACCGCCGGATGGGCTTCATCCAATGCATCTTCCCGCATCTGAAATTACGCTTCCGGAGTTGCTAAAGAAAAATGGATACAAAACAGCCCACTTCGGTAAATGGCATCTGGGTACATTGAATTCGACCCAGCCGCAACCTGATGAACACGGTTTTGACTATTCTTTTGGGACGACGAGCAACGCGATCCCTTCTCATTTGAATCCGGTCAATTTCATAAGGAATGGCGAAGCTCTAGGCGAGTTGAAAGGCTATGCTTGTCAGCTCGTAGTGGACGAGGCGATACAATGGCTAGATGCGAAAGAGGGCGATGATCCTTTTTTCCTGTATGTTGCCTATCACGAACCGCACACGCGAATTGCGTCACCACCGGAAATGGTTGCCCAGTACAGCTACGACAAGAATCGCAACGAATACCTCGCGAATGTCCAGAATTTGGATGATGCGACCGGCCGTCTACTGGCTCACTTGGATACGCTCGGTCAAAGGGAAAACACGCTAGCGCTTTTCACCTCGGACAATGGATCCTTGCACGATGCGAGCAACGGGGGATACCGAGGCCAGAAATCAATGGTGTTCGAAGGCGGTATCCGAGAACCCGCAGTCATTCGCTGGCCAGCAAAGGTGAAAGCAGGACGAACGAGCGACGCGACCTTGGACCATGTCGATCTGCTGGCGACCTTCTGCGCCCTCGCGGGCATTCAGCCACCGCAGGACCGGACCTTGGACGGCGTGGATTTCAGTCCGCTCCTTACGAGCGACGATTGGGAGCGCGATCAACCCTTGCTCTGGTTCTTCTATCGTTCGATCGCGGGCGCTGGGCAGCGGGCCGAAGGGATGCCCAGAAGATGCCGGCGGGGGCGTTCCGCAAGGATGATTGGCTCGTGATCGGGGACCTGGAGCACGAGAACATGCCGAGCACTCATGCGATGGTGCCGTCCGATATGGACTTCATTCGCGAATCCACCTGGGAACGTTTCGAGCTGTATAACTTGGCTTCCGACCCGGCCCAGAAAAAGGATGTGGGCAATGAAAACCGAGCCTTGCTCAAGCAGCTGTCCGAAGAGATGGCCGCCCTCCACCGCGATATGATCGACGATGGGCCCTACCTGCGCTGGGAGGATGCCTAGAGCGGTAGCTGGTATCGACGGATAGATTCGCCAACGCCCATTTATATGTCGACTTCGAGCTCCGAAAAAAATTTAGTTACAAGATAATTAACCCTATTCAATACTTATGATACCTCGATTCTTTTCCTTCATGGCGCTGGCGGGACTTGCGCTGACTGTGGCTCAGGGAGCGGGCTCCGGCCCTGAGTGGACCGACGTCGCTGAAGCGGACAAAACGCTGATGGGCGACTATGTAGGGGAGTGGGTGAACCCTGAAAGCGGCTACCAGAAAATCAACCCGAGCCTTTGCGCGCAAGTGATCAACGTAGACAAAGGGATCTACCACTTGAAGTTCACCCAAGACCACAATCTTAGAGCGGATGTTTACTTCTCGGGAGAGGCTCGTCTCAAGGGCGACGCCATCGTTGCGAAGAAAGATGGCTGGGACATCCGCATTACCAAGTCGGGAATGACCGGGAAAGGAAAGTTGGGTGACAACGTTGAGAGCTTCTCCTTGAAGCGCGTCAAGCTTGGCTCGCCGACAATGGGGCAGAAGCCGCCAAAGGGGGCGATCGTGTTGATTGGCGAAGGAAACATGGACGAGTGGCGGCACCCTGATGGGCGCGAGTCGACCTGGACCATCCTCGACAATGGCGTGGTTGAGATTAATCCGAGAAAAGCAAATAAGGACGCCGATCCTCCCATCGGTGGAGGGATTGAGACCAAGCGTAAGTTCGGGAAGGTGCGCTACCACATGGAGTTCCGCTATCCGGTCGAGCCGGGGAAGAGCGGCCAGGGTCGTGGAAATAGCGGCCTGTTCTTCCACGGGTACGAAGCCCAGATTTTGAATAGCTATGGACTGAATGGCCATTGGAACGAGCTCGGGGCCCTCTACAAGATGTCGCCGCCGAAAGTGAATGCGGCTCGCCCGCCTATGGAATGGCAGACCTACGACGTGAATTTCACCCCGGCAGTGTACGAAAACGGCAAGCTCAAGGAGAACGCCCGCATTACAGTTCGGCTTAACGGTATCATCGTTCAGAAAAACGAGGAGCTCCGTCACCAAACGGCTCATGCGCTTAAAGACAGGACCAAGCCGGCTCCAGATAGTCCCCAGCCCATTTCATTACAGGATCACTCTAATCGTATCCAATTTAGAAATACTTGGGTAAAGGAACTTTAATTCTGATTTTTAATCCCTTTAGCCGCCCACAGCAATTGTTGGGCGGCTCTTTTATCTCCAGCTGTCACATGAAAAACCGCTTACGCTCTCTTTTGCCTATTGCCTATCTGGTATCCGCTTCGGTCGCTTATTGCGCGGACTTGCCCAACATCCTGTGGATTTCATCCGAAGATCACGGTCCGCACCTCGGCTGCTACGGCGACGAGTATGCGACGACGCCTAACATTGATGCGTTCGCCAAGAAGAGCCTCCGCTATACGCATGCCATATCGAATGCTCCTGTATGCGCGGTGGCTCGGACAACCTTGATATCGGGAATGTACGCGCCGTCGACAGGCGGCCAGCACATGCGCTCGCGCGTTCCTTCGCCTGAAGGCTTGCAGTTTTATCCGGCTTATCTGCAGGACGCAGGCTACTACACGACCAATAATTCCAAGCAGGACTACAACCTGATCGATGCCCGAATGGGATGGGACGAGTCCTCCAGCAAGGCGCATTGGAAGAACCGACCCGAAGGGAAGCCGTTTTTCGCGATTTTCAACTACACGATCAGCCACGAAAGCCAGGTGCGAAACAAGAACCCGAATCCGCACCATGATCCCGCCAAGGCCCCGATCCCTCCCTACCATCCGGATACGCCAGAATCGCGGAGCAACTGGGCCCAGTACTACGATCGACTTACTACAATAGACGAGCTCTTCCAGAAGACGCTCGATGAGGTGGAAGAAGCGGGTTTGATGGACGATACGATTGTGATGTTCTTCGCTGACCACGGTTCAGGCATGCCGCGTAGCAAGCGGTATCCTGGCTGGTCGGGACTCAACGTACCGGTCATCGTGCATGTTCCGGAGAAATTCAAGCACCTCGCCTCGGCGGACTACGTTCCAGGTGGGGCGTCGGATCGGCTGATCGGGTTTATCGATTTTGCGCCGTCTACGCTTTCCATCGCTGGGGTCGAGCCACCTGAATACTATCAAGGGGAAGCCTTCATGGGGCCTCACCAGACGCCTGATCCTGAATTTTCGTTCGGATTTCGCGGTCGCATGGATGAGCGGCCGGATTTCTGCCGCACGATCTTGGATGGACGCTATGTCTATATCCGGAATTACTATCGCCATCTGCCCCACGGGCAATTCGTGGCCTATCAGCAAAAGACTCAAACCACGAATGTATGGTTTCAGAAATACAAGGATGGAGACTTGAACGAGGCTCAGTCGCTGTTCTGGAAACCGCACCCTCATGAGGAATTGTTCGATTTGCGGAATGATCCGCACGAGATCAATAACCTCGCAGGGAGCGCAGAGCATCGAGAGGAGCTGATTCGCCTTAGAAAATTGCTGGATGCCAAAATGGCGGAGATCGATGATCTTGGCGTGTGGCCCGAGCCCATGCTTCGAGAGATTGTTCTGGATGGAAAGTCGCCTCGCGACGAGCTGTCAGGGCTTTTTCAGGACAAGCCACTCAAGAACAGCCCTGAGTTGAAGCTCGTAGCTCCGGTTAGATGGAATAGCGACGCGTGGAAAAGTGAATTGAACTATGGCCACCCGGTGAGACGCTATTGGACGGTCGTTCAGCTGATAACCAAAGGGGGTAGGCACTATCGCTCGGTCGAGTCCGATCTCGAGAAGATGCTATCTGAGGAGCAGGGTGTTCTAGCGGTTGCCGCTGCGGAGTGTATCGGAACGCATACGCGCGACGCAAGCTTGCGTCAGAAGAGCATCGATTTGCTGTATGGATATGCCAAGTATCCAAATAATGAATTCATATTGGCCATCCATGCATTCAATGCCATGGAGCACCTAAAGGATCTGGGTCACAAAACTCCTGCTGGGGCGGCGAGCCTAACATCGACGCACGAAACCGTTCCCGATTGGGGACGAGCCTACCTGCCTGACTTGGTGGATCGCTACAAGTAGGCATCCATTTCGTCACTAGCGAATGATTGGCGATCCGGAGCTTTTCGCTTTCTTCATCGGGATCGCGATTGATGCGGTCGTAGGCGATCCGCGCCGCATGCCGCATATTGCCCGATCTATCGGTTGGCTCGCGGCTAAGCTGGAGTCCGCTGTCGTTCGCGTTTTGGGGCGCTCCGTGATTGCGGGGACGCTCTTCTGGATTCTTATGGTGGGTTTCTTTTTGCTGATCTATGTCGGAATCAGTCGTTGGCTCTATGGTTGGAATTTGTATGCTGGAGTCGCTCTCGATATCGCAGTGGTGTTTCAATGCATTGCGTTTAAGGATCTTGTGGGTCATGTAAGGGCGGTAGAGAGAGCGTTCGAAAATGGGTTGGATGATGCTCGCCTACGCGTATCCTATATTGTAGGACGCGACACTGATCGTATGGGTGAGGCGGAAGTATGCAAGGCGGCCATTGAGAGCGGTTCCGAGAACTTGAACGACGCAGTGTTTGCTCCGCTTATATGGTTTCTGATTGCTGGACCGTTCGGAATTCTCGTCTATCGAATTTCGAATACCTTGGATGCGATTGTGGGGCATCGATCTGAGCGCTACGAACGCTTCGGAACGTTTTCTGCCCGCGTTGACGATGTCTTGAATCTTATACCTGCGCGTGTCTGCGCGGTCTTTATTCTTGGGCTAAGGAGAATCGGTGAATGGCGTTCACTGGATAAAGATGCCACAAAGCATCCGAGTCCGAATGCGGGTTGGCCTGAGGGGGCGATGGCGCGACGGCTGGGTGTGGCCATTGGAGGACCCATGTATGCGGATGGAGCGCCTCGTTGAAACGGCGCAGATGAACGCGAATGCGCGCGATCCCAATCGCGAGGATATCCGCCGCTCCATCTCTCTTATGAAAAGGGCGTTCGGGGGCTTTGTAGTTTTGACCCTGATCATTTCTTTGCTTCTAGGGTTAGCAGTATAGGTGAAAGAGAGGCCGCGCTTTTATGTCATAGCGGACCTATTTTCCTTGCATCCGTTCTGTAGCGCTACTGTGTATCGAATGAAGTCGATCTGCATCGGCCGTTTCGTTCTTTTATTTTCTAGTCCGCAGAATTCAGGGAACGCCGTGAGAATCGGCGACAGTCGCGCTAAGGTATGGAGCATCGCTCTAAGTCCTATTGCTGACTGCGGGCAAAATGCCAAACGAACCTAGGCATAGGTTCATTTAACGCTTGTCGCGAAAACGAGTGGTATAGAAACGCCTAGAGAGCGAATCTCTCTAGCCTGTAGCGTGTCGCTGCCAATGGAGATATTCATTGGTGGGGACTGCAATTATGCGGGTTGATAGGTTGTCTGTATTGATGTTGTCGCGATGATTTCAATACGGATTTTATGATCACAACTCAAACCTATGCGAGCCCTATTCGAGCATTCAGAACCCTAGTCCTGCTGGGCCTTTTATCCTTTGGGCCACTCAGTGGCGAAGAGCGCCATGAATTTGACCCATTCGTTGTGGGGGCCACGCGCACTGAACGGGCGAGCGATTCCTTAGGTGTGAGCGCGGATGCGCTTATTGGCGGCGACATCGACCAGCGTATGTTCCGCGACATGCGCCAAGCCCTTTTCGATCTCAATGGCGTCTACGCCCAGAGCGACGAATCATTGGGCTCCTCGGCGGAAATAATGATTCGAGGGAACTCAGGGACGCGCGTCCTTAGCCTGGTCGATGGCGTGAAAACGAATTCCTCCATCTTTTCGCAAGGTCGATTCATGGCGGGAGCCAGCGGCTTCAACTTGGAAAGGGTGGAGGTGATTCGCGGAGCCCAAAGCACGCTTTATGGGTCAAGCGCGATCGGTGGCGTCATTTTGCTTGAGACTCGTCGAGGTCGAGGCGATGCCAGCTACCAGATTACAAGCGAAGTGGGCTCATTCAACAGCGCCTTAGCCGCGTTCGAGGGCCAAGGAGAAACGGGGAATCTAGACTATTCCTTTCACGTGGCGAGTCAGGAGAGCGACAATCAAGGGGCGGATCACGAGGGAAAGATGAAAAGCTACTCGATTCGTTTGGACTACGATCTCAGCGAACGCCTGACAATAGGATTTGCCTCGCGAGGGGAGTTCACCGACTACAGCAATCCAAGCGGCGATCTGACGCCCCCGCCATCCGCGCGTATTCAAAGCGATACGATAGCGTTTAGCGCCTACGTGGAATCGACCCAGAATGACTGGACGCAAACGCTAACTTTGTCATTGCTAGACGAATACTACCGACAAACAGGCTTCTTATATATAGGCGATGCAGCGACCCTAGCTCTCGACTGGGAGAATGTCTTGAATGTTTCGGATAGCGTGAGGCTCGTAGCGGGTGGAACTTGGGAATCGCAAGAAGGCAACGACAACTCTTTTCCTGAAAGCGAAGGCGAAAATGGAGCTGTCTTCGCGCAGGCGGAATGGGAGGCGAACGAACATGTGAATTTCGTTCTCGGGGCGCGGCATGACGACTACGAGTTTGCTGGAGGAAAATCCACTTGGAGAGCCAACGGGTCCTGGTTCTTGCCTTCGAATACCCGTTTGCGAGCGGCGATTGGCACTGCCTTTCGGGCCCCCAATTTTTTCCGCCTCTTTTCCACCTCTAGCTTTGCCTTGGGAAATCCGAATCTGAGGCCTGAAGAGAGCGAGAGCTGGGAAGTGGGATTGGATCAGTATCTAAAAGGTGGAGACCTTCGATTGGGGCTAACCTACTTCGATAACGACATCGAAAATCTGGTGGTGTGGATCCCAACGACTGGATTCGATGGTACCTACGAGAACCGAGATGTTGCCGAAGACTATGGGGTAGAAGCCTTTGCAGAAGTTAGAATTTCCGATGCGTGGCGAGCGCATTTCGCTTATACTTGGACTGAGTCGAACTCGACGAATCAGGCCTTTGGCTCCACGAGTCGACTCCCGGGAGCGCCGCGGCATCAACTCAGCCTGTCGAACGACTTTCTGATCGATGACGCCTGGTCGTTTGGCCTTGGACTGAGCTATGTTTTAGGCCGCGAGAGTTTCGGAAGCATTGATATCGACAACTACGTATTGGCCCGAGCCTATGGGCGCTATCGAGTCAATGAGGGGCTCGCCGTAACGGGCCGCATTGAGAACGCGATTGATGACGACTATAATGCGAGCTTTTCGAGCTTCTCAGGAAGGGTGAAAGCGCGCGGAATGGCCGCCTTTGGAGGACTTGAATGGCGATTCTAGTCAATAGCTCGTTAAGTCGCTTGCTGTGCCATTCCTTGTTGGGGATAGCGTTCGCTTGCATCGTATTCGCAAGGGGCGAAGACGTCCCTTTGGATTACGCTAAGAATTTTTCGATCACGCGCCTGGATTCCCATACGGAGCTTACGGTTCGCAATCTCTGGAATGGCTCCGGAGACTTGACCTTCACGTACGCGCTCGTGCCTAGAGGGGCGTCCTTGCCTGAATTGGATCCTGAAGCCCAAGTGATACGGACGCCCGTGAAGCGGCTCACAATATTGGCGACTGTATACCTGGGAGCGATACAGGAGCTAGATCTTTATGAGTCGCTCGTAGGCATGGCCCATTTGAAGTATTCGAATGATGAGCGGGCCATAGAGCAGGTGAGAACGGGGTACACGAAGGAGATCGCAGCGGGCAGCGCTTTGAATATTGAATCGCTGCTCTTGCTTGAATCCGATGCCATTTTCACCAGTTCCTTGGGCGATCCCCAGTATGATGCCCACCCGCAGCTACAACGGGCGAAGCAACCGGTTGTCGTTACTTCCGACTATATGGAAGCCCATCCGCTTGGGCGTTCGGAATGGATCAAGTTCATGGCTGCGTTCTTCAACAAAGACGTGGAAGCAAAGGCGATATTCGATGATATTGCCGCATCCTACGAATCGATTGTCACCTTAGCTCGTTCTGCAGAAAAGCGTCCTACCGTACTAGCCAACGCTCCCTATGGAGGAGCATGGCATGTTCCCGGAGGAGCCAGCTATTCCGCCCGGGCTATCGAGGACGCGGGGGGAGACTACTTGTTTAAAGACAATGATGCTCGCGGAGGCGTCTCTATAGAATTCGAGAGCGTATACCTTGAGGGAGCGAATGCTGATTTTTGGATACATCCTGGCCAATCGCGCTCATTGGATTCGCTCTTGGATCAAGATTCTCGATTCGCAAAGTTTCTCCCTTTCAAAGCGGGTCATGTATTTAACAATACACGTCGATTGAATCAAGCAGGCGGCAACGATATCTGGGAGCGAGGCGTTACCCACCCGGATGAGGTGCTCGCGGACCTTGTCGCGATATTCCATCCAGAGCTGCTGCCGGATCACGAATTCACCTATTACGAACGTTTGCGATAGGATTTTGGATGAGAGGAACGTCAATAAACATCGCCGCGCGATCTATGGAAAGGAGCGCAATCTGTGGGACCTAGTCGCTCAACTCTAGTTTTTGTTGTCATCACCTTGTGCGCGATCTGCGCGATGCTAGCAAATATCTGTCTTGGATCGGCTCCCATTCCATTTGGAACGGTCATCGACTCCATTCTAGGAGCGAAGGATTCCGGTGATATCATGTCCGAAATCGTGCGTGAATTTCGGATTCCGAGAGCACTGACGGCCTTCCTATCGGGAGCGGCCCTGGCGGTTGCTGGATTGGCCATGCAAACGGTATTCAGGAATCCACTCGCAGATCCTTTTGTGCTGGGCGTTAATAGCGGCGCGAGTTTAGGAGTTGCCATCGTATTGCTAGTTCTGGCCCCGACAGGCGTAGCTCTTACTCAAGGGCTTCACCTGTCTGGGCACCTTCTGGTGGTTTTAGGATCGACCGGAGGAGCGGCCATCGTCTTGGTTCTGCTCCTTGTTCTCGCTCAGCGAGTTGATGTCATGTCTTTATTGATACTGGGATTGATGTTGAGCTATGGCATTGGAGCAATTGTGAGCATCCTGATGTTTTACAGCATGGCCGAACGCTTGCAGTCGTTCTTTAGCTGGTCCTTCGGCAATTTCAGCGGGGTGACCTGGTCGCAATTGAGCGTCTTCGCTCCGGCAATCCTCATTGGCCTTGCTGCGATGGCGCCGCTGATTAAGACATTGGACGCGTTCCTCCTAGGCGAGCGGTACGCGCAGAGCATGGGTGTACGAGTCAAGCAAGGGCGAGTTGCTATCTTGGGTTGCGCCTCTCTGCTGGCGGGGGTGGTGACAGGATTTTGCGGGCCCATTGGGTTCTTGGGAATCGCTGCCCCTCACTTCTGTCGCTTCCTCTTCAAGACCTCGCAACATCGGATTCTTGTTCCCGGTTCTCTTTTGATTGGGGGATTTGTCGCTTTGATGGCGGACTTGATCGCTAAGGCCCCGGGAGTTGAAGCGACCTTGCCGCTCAATGCTGTAACCGCTCTTTTTGGGGCCCCGGTTATCGTGGCAGCGCTTCTCAAGCAGCGAAATCTGAGAAAGGTGTTCGGAGGATGAGCGAAGAATTGGATACAGCCGTATCTCTTGAGGGAGTTAGCATTGGCTATGAGTCGCGCAACGAGGCGAACACGGTCGTTGGTTCTGACTTGTCGCTGTCATTGAAGTTTGGAGAACTGGTATGTTTGCTCGGACCGAATGGGGCAGGGAAATCCACCTTGATCCGAACCTTGGCGGGATTGGATCCCGCATTGTCGGGGAAAATAAAGATTGATGGGTCCGATCTGGAAACGCTCTCGCCAAACGAGAGAGCGCGGAAACTGAGCGTTGTCCTTACGGACGCAGTTCCCGCAGGCCTGTTTACCGTGTACGGAATCGTCTCGCTCGGTCGTCATCCGCATACGCGTTGGACGGGCGAGCTGGGCGAAGAGGACCGGGCGCGTATCAACTGGGCGATGGAGTCAGTAGGTGTAGACTCGTTGGCGCGGCGCCAGTTCGATGAGTTGAGCGATGGGGAGCGCCAAAAAGTAATGATAGCGCGGGCCTTGGCCCAGGAAGCTTCGATCCTTGTATTGGATGAGCCGACGGCTTTCGTTGATTTGCCGCGTCGCGTTGAGCTCATGCGAATCTTGCAAGAGCTCGCCCACAAGGAGAATATGGCAATACTGCTTTCATCGCACGACTTGGAAATCTCGTTGCGCAGCGCAGACCGACTCTGGTTGATGAATGATCGCGGCGCAATTGCTGCGGGTTTGCCGGAGGACCTGGCGATTAGAGGCGCCTTCGCCGAGGTCTTCGAAAGCGACGGAATCGGGTGGGACTTCGAACAAGGCGGATTTCAACTGAAGCGAGATCCGGATCGGTTCGCCCGTATCGAAGGAGAAGGTGACGTAGCGGTTTGGACAAGGAAGGCATTGCTGCGAAAGGGCTATGGTCTCGATGCCGACGCGGAATGGGCCCTTGAAGTAATCATCTCAAACATCAACGGACACCCGATTTGGCGGGCGAGCGCGCGAGGTCCTTGGAAAACATTCGATTCCTTAGAAACCTTGTTTCAGTGGGTAGAGGCTCAAGAAAAAGCCGGGCGTTCACCATGATAATTGGAAACTATTACAATGGTTTGGAGCTCCATCGGAAGGAGAAGGTTATCTATGGGAAAATGCGCCAACCGCACCGAACGCTGTCGACTTGTCGAACGAACGGTGGGTTGAGGGAGGATATCGAGTATCTATATAACCATCAGTCTTGCGAGCCGAAGGGGCATACGGAAATCGATCTTTGCGAGGTGGCTGTGAACGATCCGCAACGGTATCACCGCCGGATCGCCAGGCATGCAGGGATACCCGCGAATGCGTCTGCAGGCATCGGTACAACGGCGAACATGAACAATGCTGCGATTGCGACCGAAACGTTTGAGGGTCTCGAGGTTGTCGCTGTGAGTACGGCGGGGGTAGCGTCGAACGCGTCTCGAGCGGGCGACCCCGCATCGTATTGGCAATCGCAAACGGGAAGCGTAGCTTTGCAAGAGCCGGTTATTCGTCATGGAACCATCAATACGTTGCTCTTCATTAGCGAAGAATTGACTCCCGGATCAATGGTCGCCGCCGCTACGGTGATGGCGGAAGCGAAGGCGGCGGCGCTGCAGGAGCTATCTGTCCCGTCACGATACTCCGAACGGATCGCGACAGGGACGGGCACCGATCAGATTGGAATTGCGTGCCAACTGGGAAGCGCGGTCACGCATACAGATTCAAATAAGCACTCCAAGTTGGGAGAGCTCATCGCTAGAGCGACCCGTTCCTCCATCCTGGAGAGCCTGAGTTTACAGGGAGGCGTCAACCCGGACAGAGTGCGATCATGCATTTTTGCGCTGGAACGGTTTGGCGGATCCAAAACGGCGCTGCTAAAATCGGTTAAGGAACGACTGAGCGATGAGGCTTTCGCCTTGTTCGAGAAGAATTTCCTATCGATTAATCACGACCCGATTACGGTGGCGGCGATTCTGGCATGGACCCACTTGAAGGATCTGATCGAATGGGGCGTGTTGCCGGATGGATGCCGTGTAGAGGTTTTGACGGGCGCTGCCAGCGCGGTTGCGACAGCGGTGGCGGGAAAGCCCGTCGAAGCGGAGCGCATCGCCACGAATGTCGCCGGCCTCGCGGCTACGGATCCGCTAGAGGTCCTCTATCTAGCGTTCGTGATTGGCTTCGAGCGCAAGTGGGCGGACCGTTTCGAGGATTGAGTTTGCGTGGGGTTCGAGACGTGAAATAGTCCTAGGCGATGAAAGGCAATATTTCCACGAAAGCGGGTGATAAGGGGAAAACGGGTATCGTCGGGGGCGATCGCGTATTCAAGGATGATGCCCGAATCGAATGCTTAGGCGCATTGGATGAGGCGAATAGCTCTTTGGGTTTGTTACGGGCCAAGTTAAGCCCAGACCACGACTGGGAATCCGGATTGCGGCGTATCCAGACGGAGATGATGAATCTCATGTCCCATGTTGCGACACCCAGCGCTGTTGAGAGAAAGCCTCAAGTCCCCCTTCCTGAAGATTCTGCGGAATGGATGGAATCCTGGATGGAGGCGATCGAGGGCGATTTACCTTCGACGACGGAGTACTTCCTGCTCCCAGGCGGTTCCGAGATTTCCGCCCTCTGCCACGTATGTCGTACCCAAGCCCGTCGAGCGGAGCGTCGGCTGGTGACCCTGGATCGGATCGATCCCGTCGATCCCTGCATCTTGAAGTTCACCAATCGTCTCTCGGATCTGCTATTCAAGCTCTCCCGACAGGAGCAGCATGCGAGCGGCGCGGATGAAATCCGGTGGCGTTTATTCAAGGGCGAGCAGTCGAAGTAGGCTTTCTGTTAATCGCCCGACGATTTCGACACGAAAGCCCTTTCGATACTAGGCACGTTATCCGACTCCGGGAAAAGCTGGGTAGCGACCGCTCTCTGCGCTTGGTCGTAACGGAAGCATGAGCGCTCCTTCGCTAAGGCGAACCTGCTCGAGGAGCAGTTGAATAGGGGGGGCTGCTCAATAGAAATTTATATATCTAGCAGCGGCGTTCAGGAAATAGTAAGGCCGGAGGCGATAATCGCCTCCGGCCCTGTTCCCCTACTGACAAAAGTGTTTACTTATTAGGACTCGCAGGCGAATCCGGGACGGTATCCGAGATTCAACTGAAGGAAGTCGCGAGTCGATGCGAGTAGCTCGTTCGCTTGAAGGACGTTGTCTTCGTTTTGATCGTGACCGTTCATCAAGAACGCGGCCGCTTCGTCGGGCATAGGCGTCAAGGTAACGAATCCGTTGTCCGCTTTTTCGGCGGCGATGAATCCTTTTTCGATCATTGCCTCGCGACGATCGCGCATCGCTAGATTACGGTGTTCGAACATATCCTCGATTGAAATGGCGAGCTCCAGGTCATTCAAGGCGCCGTCGTTGTTGAGATCGTAGTTCTCGATCATGTTGGCGACGATGCTAACGGGGCTCGGCTTCTTGTGCTCGACGATTCTCGACCCGACATCTGCGAAGGAAGTCGCTGAGATTGAGAGGGTGGCTACGATAGCGATGAGTGTGTTCTTTGCGTTCATGTGATTGATTCTCCTGTGTATAATTTTGTTTGCTTTAAAGGGTTTGAAGAGAGGTCTCTTCGTTTTGTCTGCACCTAGTAAACCATAGGAAGATTACAGAACTCTGGCGCCTACATTACGCTTTTGTAATGTACGGGAAGGCGCTCTAGATTTTGGGGACAAAGGGATCTCGATGCTCGCCTCACGAAAAAGGCCGGAAGCGATAGTCGCTTCCGGCCTTGGTCCCTCTATTCCTACACTAGCAGCGCTTCCCCAAGCGCTCGCTAGCTAAAGTCTGATTTCAGCTTCCGAAGAAAGAGCGCGCTCCGAGGCTGAGTGAGCGCCACTCGCGAGTTGACGCGATCAGCTCATCCGCTCCCAGAACAGCGTCGTTGTTTGCATCTGCGCGAAGCATCAAGATGGCGGCGCCGTCCTCAGGCATCAGCGACAGCGTAACAACGCCATTGTCGGTTGCAGGGATGCGTCCGTATTCTGCCAAGTGTTCGCGGTGGTTGCGGATCGAGCTATTGCGGAAGTCGTAGAGACTTTCGATCGACTCGGCCAATTCTACAACGTTGAGGCCTCCGTCTTCATTCTGATCGTGTTCGGCGATCATGATTGAAACGATCGTTTCGGGATTGTCGATTTGCTTGTGGTTGTGCCGTGGGCCTTCCTTCGCGATTGATGCGGTTGCGGTTGCGGTTGCGATGATTGCGATTGCTGCGGTGATGATTTTCTTGGTGTTCATTTTATGTAATTTCCTGTTGTTAATTTTTTAGTCTTTAAGGGTTTTGAAGAGAGGCTCTTCGTTGTGCTTGTCCCTAGTAAACCACGGGAAGATTACAGAATGCGCTCGGCCAAATTACGTGTTTGTAATTTTAGGTATCGAGGGGAGATAAGGCGGAGTTTTAATTCACTTAAAACATTGAATAACAGCAATTTAAGAGAAATGTAATTCCCTCGAAAAAATGCTGAAATATTTGGAGAAAAAGAAAGCCGACCCATTCGGATCGGCTTGAAAGCATTGCGATGAATCGAAGGTGTGGCTAGCGTCCGCCGCCTCCGCCACCCCTTTGGGCACCGCCTCCGCCCCGTTGGCCACCTCCGTCGGCCCGTCGGGCTTGCATTCGGGCTCTCTGCTCGGCCACGCGCGTGGTGATTTCGCCGACCTGAGCAATTTGCTCTGGCGTAAAGAATTCTGCCATGGCGACTTCGAACTCTTCGTTGATCGCGTTTCCTTCCGCTTCAAGGGCGGCCTTGTCGGCCTTGATCTTCTCGATGACTTCAGGAGGGATATCGGATTGGCCGACGTACTTCCTGCTCTTGTTCTGGAAGGTCCTGAACTTGCTAGCGAGCTTGTTGCGCTTGCGATCCATGGCTCGGTACGCCTTGACGAAAGCTGCCTTGGTTTTCCCTGTTAGCTCCATTTGCCGGACGTAGGGCTGTGTGGGATCCATCTGCTGAGGACGACCTCCGCCGCCTCCTCGGTTTTGGGAGAAGGCAGTCGAACTTAGGAAAGTGAAAAGAGATAGAGCGATTAATACAATTAGGGTTAGGCGATTTCGAGGGTGCATAGGACTGATCAGGGGTTGATTAGAAGTGTAGAGATAAGAACGCGGACGGGTGTCGCTAGGTTACTGACTAGATTTGCTCACTCCAAGGCGCCGATCAAGCTAGAAGATCTACGCGCCATTTCGTAGGGAACTCCGCGCTTTTTGAATTTGCCGGGGAGCGAAAGTTCGCGATGATCGGCCTCATAACGCAATCCGTTCTCCTATGATAAAGTTCGTCTCCTCCCTGCTTGCCTTTTTTGCCGCCCTCACGGCGGTTGCGGAAAACTGCTTAGTCAGCCTCGTGCGGTACGGTGAATTGCCCGGTGGCGAGGCAGTTCATCTCTATACCTTGAAGAATGCCAATGGAATGGTGGTCGAGATTACCAACTATGGCGGGATTGTGACCCGAATGCTCGTCCCTGATCGCTACGGGAAGCTGGAGGATGTCGTGCTCGGCTACAATTCGCTCGATGGCTACTTGGAGGCGACTCCCTATTTCGGAGCGATCGTAGGCGTCTATGGAAATCGGATCGCGGGAGGCAGATTCGAATTGGATGGCAAGGCGTACCAATTGACTACCAATAGCGAAGCGGGCGGAGTCCCTGTGCACCTTCATGGCGGAACCAAAGGCCTGGACAAAGTGCTATGGGCGGCGAGACCGAGTGTGCAAAAGAACGGGGCGAGCTTGGTCCTCAACTATGTCCACCCCGATGGCGCCGAAGGGTTTCCCGGGAATATCCGCATGCGCGTGGTGTATAAGCTTACCAACCAGAATGCCTTGGAGGTCTCCTATCGAGCGACCACCGACAAATCTACGGTCATAAATCTCACCCAGCATTCCTACTACAATCTAAATGGAAATGGCAGGGGAACGCCGCTCGAGCACGAGCTGATGATCAATGCCGACCATATTACGCCGGTCACGGCCCAGATGGTGCCCACTGGAGAGTTGATGCCGGTGAAGGGGACTCCCTTCGACTTTACATCTCCGGCCAAGCCGGGCGATCAGATTGGCGGCGACCATCCCCAGCTAGAGCTCGGGGGCGGTTTTGACCACAATTGGGTGTTGAACCGATCCGAGGAAGGGCTTCAGCTCGCCGCGACCGTTTACGAGCCCCAGAGCGGGCGCTTCATGGAAGTGCTGACCGAGGAGCCTGGTATTCAGTACTACGCCGGGAATTTCCTCGATGGCTCGATTATCGGAAAAGAGGGCCAGCCCTACGAATTCCGCTCCGGATTTTGCCTCGAGACGCAGCACTATCCCGATTCCCCCAACCATCCGAATTTTCCGTCGACCCGGCTCGATCCGGGCGAGATCTACAAGACTAAGACGGTTTACCGATTCAGCGTGCGCTAGCCCCTCGAGCGGGCTCTAAAAATTTAGCGCTTGCGGATGCCGCGGAGCTCGCGCGTTTTTGTAGGCGACGCGGATACGCTTCCTAACCCCTATTTCTCACCCACTATGTTTTCCCTCATCTCCTTCATAGCGTTCACGGGCCTGGTTGCCACCATCTCGTACCTAAAAACGCGCAACGACGACCATGCCCATGGCAAGAGCTACTTCCTTGCGGGCAACATGCTGACAGGATGGGTAATCGCGGGATCGCTCATGTTGACGAATCTGTCGACCGAGCAACTGATCGGATTGAACGGGAATGCGTATACGCATGGGGCTCAGGTGATGGCTTGGGAGATCATCGCGGCATTCGCTATGGTGGTGATGGCGCTGTATTTCTTCCCGCGCTACTGGAAGGGCCAGATTGCGACCGTTCCCGAGTTTCTTGAGCGCCGCTTCGACAAGCAGACCCGCCGCATCCTGGGCGCGGTGTTTCTCATTTCGATCTTCACCAATTTCCTTCCCTTCGTCCTCTATTCCGGAGCCATTGGAATGAACACGCTTTTTGGCGTCCCTGACCTGCTCGGTGTAAGCGACGGCGCGGCGATTTGGATAATGGTCTGGGCGATCGGCATCGCCGGGGGCGTATACGCGATTTTTGGAGGATTGAGGGCAGTTGCGATCTCGGATTCAATCAATGGGATTGGACTTCTGATTGGCGGCTTGCTGATTCCGATTCTCGGCCTGGCGGCGCTAGGCGACGGCAATGTCTTTTCAGGGGTAGGGGTTATCGTAGAGAACATCCCCGAAAAGCTCGATCCTGTCGGCAAGGAAGGGGAGAACATCCCGCTAAGCACGCTCTTTACGGGTATGATCCTGATCAATGTCTACTACTGGTGTACCAACCAGTCCATCGTGCAGCGAACCTTCGGGGCGAAATCGCTCAAGGAAGGGCAGAAAGGAATCTTGATTGCCTCTATGCTCAAGCTGGCGGGGCCCTTCTACTTGGTGCTGCCCGGGATCATCGCGTTTCAAATGTTCGGGCCTGACTTGCCCAAGCAGGACATGGCCTATCCCATGCTCGTGTCGGAAGTGCTGCCTCCCGCGCTGGTGGGATTCTTTGGAGCCGTAATTTTCGGGGCGATCCTAAGTTCCTTCAATAGTGGGCTCCATAGTTGCTCGACGCTGTATGGACTGGATATCTACAGAGGCATGATGCATCCCAATGCAACGGATGAAGAAACGGTTCGTGCGGGTAAGCGCTTCGGATTGATTCTGGCTGTAATCGCTATGGCCTTGGCTCCCTTGATCGGAGGCGCCGAGGGATTGTTCGATTTGATGAAGAAGCTAGCAGCTGTCACCAATGTTCCGATACTAGCGATTATTTTCATGGGCATCGTATCTACCAGCGTTTCGACGAAAGCTGCCAAGATTTCCTTGTTTACGGGAATGGGACTGTTTGTTTTGTCGACGCTGATATTGAATAATACGATTTTCGGCATCGAGCTGCACTGGTTGCACTTTACGGCCATCAATTTCGTTATCATGTGCGTGCTCATGCTCGTATTGAGCAAAGTGTATCCGACATCGAAAGACGCAGAATCAATCGCCTTGAAACCCGAAACGGAAGGCGCTTGGGGCATGGCCAAGGGGATCGGGATTACCGTCATTATTTTGGTATTCCTGATCTACATGTTCTTGCACAACGTGGGTAGCGTCTAGTTTTTTGGGCAAGGCTCTCTATCGTTCGAGATCCCTGGTGAATCAGGGCGATGATCCTCGCTGCGCATGATAAGAGGAATCAGCAATTAGGATGGTGAATATTTCCAGTCATCCTCGAGCCTATTTTCAGCTTTGCTGAAACCCATTTCCCGACGCAGTCGGGAACGAGCGAACGCAGAGAGCGATGTTAGAAACAATATTGAACAGCGCTTGCGCTTGTCCCTTCCCGCTACGCGTGACGGGAATGGGCGCCTCTGCGAGGCGATGGGCTTAGTTATCTGGGATTGCTGAACGCGGCTTCGGAGGGTGAGTGATTTGAGGTCAGTATGAATATTGTTGGGACAATACTCTCTGCTAATCGCTTGATTCTAGGTAATTCCGAGCGAGTAGATGAGTCGGCCCTTCGAACTGATTGGCAATCCCAGCCATCCTCGAACCTATTTTCAGCTCCGCTGAAACCCATTTCCCGACGCAGTCGGGAACGAGCGAACGCAGAGAGCGATGTTAGAAACAATATTGAACAGCGCTTGCGCTTGCCCCTTCACGCTTCGCGTGACGGGAATGGGCGCCTCTGCGAGGCGATGGGTCTATGAGTCCATTGCCATCGAGGACTTCATTGCCTATCGCCGGATTTTGGAAACGATAGGCTCCGTCAGCGATCGCATATGCTCGATGTCGGCTAGCACGGATTCCGAATCGCCGAATACGGGCCGGATCGCGAGAGAATTTAGTCGGTCCTGCGTCTCCGAATCTTCGATTGCAGCGCGTAGGGCGATTCGCAAGACTTCAAGTCTATCCTGGGGCACGCCCTTGGGAGCTAGCCAAATACGTGACTCAGTAATGGAAACATCGATACCGCTTTCCTTGGCCGTGGGCGTGTTGGGGAGGAGCGGATGGCGTTCGTCGGAAAAGAGCAAAAGGGGCCGCAGCCCGGCCTCTTGGAAATTGATAAGGGCTTGAGCGGAAAATAAGCTGATATCGGTATGTTCTCCCAGTACGGATGCAAGTCGTTTGGATCCTCCACCTGAGTTGACGACTCGAAACTCGAAGCCCGCTTGGTCAGCGAATATGGAAGGAACGATATGCGTAGCCGTGCCGATTTCAGTAGCGAGTTTCAAGTTCCCAGCAGTTGCTTTTGCTTGCTCGATCAATTTGGCGACGGAAGCGATTGAGGAGTCTTCCTTCACTCCCATTCCGAGATCGGTGTAGCCGGTCATGCCGATGATCTCGTAGTCATTGTGATCGTAGTTGGTGATTCCCATGAGGCGGGCTGATATCAATGCGTTCGGATTCCAGATGCCAATCGTGTATCCATCATTTGGGGAATCTTTCATCTTGCGAGTACCGACTGCGCCACCAGCTCCGGGAATATTCACAATCACAAGCTTCTCCGGCAGAAGCTTCTGTTCCTGAACGGTTCGCTGAATGATGCGGGCTAGGTTATCATGCCCACCACCTGCGGCCGTAGGCACAATTACCCGGATGGGCTTGTCGGGGAAGGCGTTCAGCCCTGCGCAGCCTAGGGCGCAAATCGCTAGGAAGAGGACGGCGCGTTTACTTCTAAGAGGCGCGGGGGAGAATGAAACCATAAGGATCGTTGGGCGGCTTTAGTTCGAGCTGGGAATCGGTAGCTTGGCCAAGGTTTCTTCTTGGATCTGGGCGAGCCGGTCTAGGAGGTCGCGGAGCTTTTCGGGGTGCGATCGAGCGAGGTCGTTGGTTTCGCCGATGTCGCTGCCAATGTGGTAGAGCTCCGCCTTCTCGTAGTGATAGAAATTGATGGCTTTCCAATCGCCCACGCGAATCGCAGCGCCAGGCTTCCAGGTAGATCCGTGGTAGTGCGGGTAGTGCCAATACAGCGTGTCCCTTTCGACGGACTTCCCTTTGATGGCATTGACAAGGCTAATGCCGTCGACGTGTCGGTCGGGCTGCAGGTCAAATCCGGCCAATTCGAGCATTGTAGGGAAATAGTCCATACTGATAGCGGGCACCTCGGAAACGAGCCCTGCCTGACTGACTCCGGGCGCTTTAATGATCAATGGGACGCGAATTCCTCCCTCGTAGCACCAGCCTTTGCCGGCTCGTAGAGGGAGCACTGACGTGGGGCCCTGGGTGGCTTTGGTCGTTAGGCCTCCATTGTCGGAAGTGAAAATGACGATTGTATTGTCATCTAATCCCTTGGCGTGCAACGCGTCCAGGACGCGGCCGATGTTGTCATCCATCGATTTCGCCATGGCCGCGTATTTCGGACCGTCCTGGCGCGACTTGGTTTTGCCTTCGTGCTCCGTTATCGGATCGGCGAATCCCTTGATCGTTTTCGCCTTATCGGTGAAATAGGCGTCGTATTTGTCGGCTCCTTGGATGGGGGTGTGGACTGTGTAGAATGCAAGGTAGAGAAGGAACGGCTTGGACGTATCTCGGTAGTCCAGAAACTCGATGGATTCATCGGTCAACCGATCGGTCAAGTAGTGGTCGTCGGGCTTGTCCTCTAGTTGGGGATTGTTGAAGGGGGCGTAGTAGCCGCCCGGAGGACTGCCTTTGTGGTGGCCCCCTTTGTTGATGTCGAAGCCCTGATCCTGCGGGAAATGGCCTTCGTCTCCCAAGTGCCATTTTCCTGCGTAGAAGGTTTGATAGCCCTTTTCCTTGAACGCTTCCGCCAGGGTGACTTCGCTGTGAGCGAGATTGTCGCGATCTTCGGGGGCGAGGAGTTTTGGTTCCTTGGCGACGGCTCCGGGAATCCAGTCTGTGATATCGACGCGAGAAGGGTAGCGACCGGTCATGATGGCGGCCCGCGTGGGAGAGCAAACCGGTGATGCGGCGTAGGCGTCCGTAAAGCGAACGCCAGAGGCCGCTAAGGCGTCGATCCTCGGAGTCTCGTAGAACTCGCTCCCGTAGCAGCCGAGGTCCGTCCATCCAAGATCGTCGATCAGGATAAAGAGGAAGTTCGGCTTTTCCGCCGATAGACGGGGAAGCAGAGCGACAGCGGCTAGAGCGATGATCGGAATGATGCGGAAAGTCAGTTTCATGACTAAGGTTCGTTTGTGGATGCGGGACCGGCGGGTCCGGCGTCCTTGGCTAGAAATAGGTATCCTCTAAAGTGGGGGACGTTTCAATGGAATTTCCACGCTCTGCGGTAATGTTTTCGAGCGCATTGGCGCTTTCGGACCGACTAGCCACTTGCATCTTTCGAACGATCCTTCTTCATTGGGCGTTACGAACGAATCTACCCTGATATGAAACGACTTATTACGACCCTATTTTGCATCGCCGCAATCGCGGCGGCCCCTTTTTGCGCTGCGGATGAGAATCCTCCCAACATCGTCTATATCCTCGCAGACGACCTTGGCTGGGGAGACCTGAGCCTCTATGGGCAAAGGCATTTCGATACCCCGAATATCGATCGCATCGCGAAGGAAGGCATGCAATTTACGCAGCACTACTCGGGAAGCACGGTGTGCGCTCCGTCCCGGTCCTGTCTGATGACGGGCCACCACACGGGCCATACGCCCATTCGAGGCAATTTCGAAGTGCAGCCGGAAGGGCAAAGACCGCTCCCAGCCGATTCGTTGACTATAGCGGAGATCTTGAAAGCGGAGGGCTATACGACGGGCGCGTTTGGAAAATGGGGACTGGGATTCCCAGGATCCGAAGGGGACCCGGTTAATCAAGGATTCGATGTATTTTTTGGATACAATTGCCAGCGAATCGCTCACAACTACTATCCCTACCATCTTTGGTCGAACACGGCTAAGGTCATTTTGGACGCTAACGAAGGGAAGCGCGAAGGCGTGTATGCCCCGGATCTGATACAGGAGAAGACATTGGATTTCATTGAAGCGAACAAGGATCGACCGTTCTTCTGTTTCGTTCCTCATGTGATTCCTCACGCAGAGCTCCTTGTTCCAGAGCGCTACATGGCTCGCTTTCGGGGCAAGCTGCTCCCTGAGTTGAGCTACGAAGGAACCGACGATGGGCCCAAATATCGGAATGGTCCCTATGGATCGCAGCCAGAGAGCCACGCTGCGTTCGCGGGCATGGTTACCATGCTGGACGATCACGTAGGGCAGATACTCGATAAGCTGAGCGCGCTCGGTATCGAGAAAAACACGTTGGTGATCTTCACTTCCGACAACGGCACTCACAAGGAAGGCGGAGCCGATCCAGACTACTTCGATAGCAATGGTCCGTTTCGCGGTTACAAGCGCGATCTGTACGAAGGGGGAATCCATGTGCCCATGCTGGCCCGGTGGCCGGGAACGATTGCGCCGGGATCGAGCTCCGACCATGTGTCCGCGTTCTGGGATGTATTGCCGACGTTTTGCGAAATCGCGGGAATCGCGGCGCCGGCGGATATCGATGGACTTTCCTTTGCCCCCTCGCTCTTGAAGCGCGGTTCGCAAGAGGTCCACCCCTACCTGTATTGGGCATTCCACGAACGAGGCGGTCGCGCCGCGATCAGGAAGGGAAAATGGAAACTGATAAAATACGATGTGGACGAGAACCCCGAGGCCCAGTGGGAGCTTTACGACCTTTCCAAGGATGTTGGAGAATCGCATAACCTGGCCTCCGAGCGCCCCGAGGTGGTCAGAGAGCTGGCTGCCCTCGCTGCTGCGTCGGAAGTCCCGTCGCCGATTGAAAAATTCCGTTTTCAACATCCTCTGAACTAGTGTAGCGTTTGTACCATGGAAATGCGTTCACCCGCCGCTGCGGCCCACTTCAATTTCATCAGAGCGATTGCCGTTCCCCTGGCCGTCGGAGCGCTTGCGTTCTCCGGTTGCCAAAGCGTCTACTACGAGGCGATGGAAAAGATGGGCACGCACAAGCGCGACATCCTTGTGGACCGTGTGGAGGAAGGAAAGGAGGCGCAGGAAGAAGCCCGCGCCCAATTCTCGAGCGCGTTCGACGAATTCCTGGCGGTTTCCGAGGTTGACCTGGGCGATCTGAAGAGCGCCTACGAGCGGATACAGGATTCCTTCGACCGGAGCGAGAAGCGGGCTAAAGCCGTACGGGATCGCATCGATTCGATTAAGAGCGTGTCCAAAGCGCTATTCAAGGAATGGGAGGCTGAGCTTGGCCAGTATACCAATCAGGAGCTTCGCCAAGCGAGCGAGGATCAAATGAATCAAACGCGTATCCTTTACTTGAAACTGATCGGCGCCATGGAGGAGGCAGCTGAAAGCATGGACCCGGTTCTGAACGCGTTTCGCGATCAGACCTTGTTCTTGAAGCACAACTTGAATGCTCAGGCGGTTGCCGCCTTGAACAAGATGTCTCTCGGATTGCGCGATGAAGTTGATTTGCTGATACAACAAATGTCGGAGTCAATCGAGGAGGCGAATGCGTTTATCGTAAAGATGCGTTCGGGAGGCTGAATCCGCGTTGCCGGAAGCCAATTCCCAAAACGTCAAACGCTTCTCCCGTTTCCAGGAGAAGCGTTCTAGTCTTGAGGGTGATGTATATGACCAAATTCGTTCGGACTTAGCTCAGGAGACCCTGGTACTTGTCCTTGTTGCCCATCATAGTGAGAACGAGCAGAACCGTGACTACGATTGCAGGCGGTAGGCCCGCAGGATCGAGTACGATATGGAACAAGAGAAAGTTGAACGCGACTGCGGCCATTACGACCGTGGCCAATCCGACCATCTTGTTGGTGCCCAGCATGACGGCGGATGCTAAATAGATAATCCCGAGAATGGGAAAGAGGTGTACGCCTGAAAGGCCCGCCATGTAGGTCATTTGAGGAGATCCCAGCGAGTACTCGGGCGCAGGCATGAAGCCAAGAAATTTGTTCAGTCCGAATACGAGGAGAACGAGGGCGAAGAGATAGCGTGAATAGAGCGAGGCTTTTCCCATAATATTTTTCGGTTGAGGGGTTTTTTTGAATCTACGGTTAGGTAGACGAATGCCGTGCCCGATTGATTGACGGGGAGGGGGATGGTCCCTGTCTCAAACCGACGATTCTAGCGGCTCGATAGGGGATTCAAGCGCTTGATTCGGTCGGACGTAACGGGCTATCAGGCCGCGTCTCGGAGCGACGAGCCAAACCAGGGCGAACAAGAATCCAGCGATCACCGTCATGCCGCCTGCGATCGACGCGTTGAGCCAAGTCGCCAAATGAAATCCGAGCAGTGCGTATAGGGCTGAGAAGAGCGTGGAAAGCCAAAGGGCGATCGGAAGGCGGTCCGTTAGCAACAGAGCGGTAGCTCCGGGAAAGATTATCATCGCTATCACGAGCACGACCCCAACCGATTCGAAGGAGCTAACGATCACTATGGAGAGAAGCAGCGTAAGCCCGTATTGGTAGCGGGTGGGATTGATGCCCAATGAGGCTGCGAGTGCGGAATCGAATGAGGTGACGAGCATCTCCTTGTAGAAGATAAGCAATAGGACGATCGCGATCAAAGCGATGACGGCCATACGAACCACTGGCCCCGGTCCGATCTCGATGCCACCGAATTGAGCGATATCCTGAAGCGGGATGAAGCCGAGTTCTCCATAGAGCACGCACTCCGCATCCAGGTCCACCTTGTCGGCGAATGCGGAAATGAGGAGAACGCCGACGGCGAACAAGCTTGAGAAAACGATTCCAATGGCGGCGTCCGGCTTGATTCGCGACGAGTAGCGAATAGCTTCAATCAAGGCGACGGTGGCCACGCCGGCTACGATGGCGCCGATCATCATGGGCAAGGTGGCCCGGGAATTCGTAAGAAGGAAAGCGAGGGTGATGCCGGGAAGCAGGCTATGGCTGATCGCGTCACCCACCAGCGCCATGCGTCGCAAGATCACGAAGCATCCGACGAGTCCGCAGGTTCCGGATACAAGAAATCCCATCAACGCGATCCAAAAGGAATTGCTCGCGTATTCCGTCCATGGCTGGACGAATACGGTGTGCCAATCGAAATCTGGAAAGAAGCTCTCGCGCATCAGTGTAGTGAATACTTCTATACGGTTAATTGATCCTTGCTTGGGATGAGTCGACCGTGTGGATCGTGAATGGGATTTTGAAGCCTCTTTTCTAGGCGTTGCACGAGATCCTTCCCCAGCAAGTGCTCGATCTCCTCCGCATCATCGTGAACGTGGTCCGATTGGTAGTCGGCGGCATTGGTGAGGTATAGCTCCCAGAGCCGGTGATTGCGGACGATTTCGCAGGCGCGGTACCATCCTTCTGTGGTGAGCTTGAATCGGGCCTTGCCGCTCAATTGAGCTTGGGAGGGATCATCCATAGGCTCCGCCATGCCGGCCTTTTCAAGATTTCGAATTTCGCTCTCGATGGCGCGGAGATTGGAATTGCGTTCGACTGAAAGCTCGCTCGTAGCAAATGCCTTTCGCTTGAAGTGAGCCTTCTCGCACAGGTGGAACACCGCCTTGAGCGTGTTTTCGAGGGCGATGCGTTGACGTTGTCTCCTGCGATGTATGATCTTTGTCAGCAATCCATGCCGCGGTCCGAAGAGGAGCGCTAGGATGAAGATGAGCGTCGCCCCGAGCACGATCAACGGGCCCGTAGGCAGGTTGTGGGAGAGATAGGAGATGAATGCGCCGAGGACGCCTGACAACATGCCGAATGCGGCGGAAAGGACCAGCATCCAATGCATCCGATCGGTCAGCAGGAATGCCGCTGCGGCGGGAGTAATGAGAAGCGCGGATACGAGCACGACGCCGACCGCTTGAAGTGAAACCACCACCGCGAAGGTTAGCAGCGCCATCAGAGCGTAGTGGAGCAGCTGCACTGGCATGCCGATGGCTTGGGCGAATCCTACATCGAAGCTGATCGCCAAGAATTCCTTGTAGAAGAGCAGTACGAGGATGATCGTAATGACGGAAATGATACCCAGCAATTGGATATCTCCTGATGAGAGCGCTGCAGCCTGCCCAAAAAAGAATTTGTCGAGGCCTGACTTGTTCCCCATAGCCATGTTCTGAATGACGGTCGTCATGCAAATGCCCAAGCCGTAGAAACCGGCGAGCACCATGCCCATGGCGCTATCCTCTTTCAAGTGCGTGGTTTGCTTGATCCATCCGACGAGGGCGACTCCCAGAATTCCGGCGGCAGTGGCCCCGATGAAAATGGCCCAGGGGTCCTTGGAAGCATTCCAGAGAAAGCCCAGAGCGACTCCCGGAAGGACAGCATGCGATAGGGTGTCGCCCAGTAGGGCCAATTTCCGAACGACGAGGAAGCTGCCCAGCACGCTGCAGCAGAATCCGATCAGCAGGGTGCCGAGGACGGCAGAGCGTACGATCGGTGTATCGAGGGACAGGAATTCGATTGCCTGGCTGGTCCATGTGGTATCCGTCAGGTCGCCTATCTTGGCAGCGTGAGCCACGGATGCCGCGCAGAGCGCGGCTGCTATGGATGCTACGCGCTTCATTCCGCTAAATTGTCCGGCGTGTCACCTTCCGCCTTCTTGCGAGCGCGGCTAAGAGCGACTTCCGATAGAATGCTGAGCCGTCCGCCGTAGGCCATTTGCAGATTGTCGAAATTGAATACGTCCTCGGTCTTGCCGAAGGCGACTACGCGCATATTCAAAAGCAGGATACGGTCGAAGTAGTCGGGCGCTGTGGTGAGGTCGTGGTGTACGACGATCAAAGTCTTCCCTTGCGCTTGAAGCTCTCGCAGGATCTCGATGATCGCGGCTTCAGTGGTCGCATCCACTCCCACGAACGGCTCGTCCATGAGATAGAGGTCGCTTTCCTGGGCCAGCGCGCGGGCGAGAAAGACTCGTTGCTGCTGACCGCCGGACAAGTTGGAAATCTGTCGGTTCGCGTAGGGCAGCATTTTCACTTTTTCCAAGCAGGCCATGGCGATCTCCTTGTCCGCCTTGCTGGGACGCTTGAAGGGACCGAGCCGTCCGTAGCGCCCCATTAGGACAACATCCATCGCATTGACCGGAAAGTCCCAATCGACAGATTCCCGCTGCGGGACATAGCCGACCCGCGTGACGGATTGATTGAAAGACTTGCCGAATACCTTTATCCAACCGCTGGCTACGGGAAGCAGTCCCATGATTGATTTGATCAGGGTCGATTTACCGGCTCCGTTGGGCCCGACCACTCCTACGATCGACCCCTTCGGCACCTCGAGATCGATTCCGTAGAGAACGGGTCGCTTGGTGTAGGCCACCGTTAGATCGTGCACTTCAAGGGGCGAAGGCGTTTTTGGATTCGTATCGTTTGTCATGGGAACGGATGTCTCGTTCGAGTGTTTTGCATCGCTCGCAAATGAACTTGCGCTTTGTATGCTTGCGGCAAATCGCGGGCGCCGCCATCGAGCGAGCGAAAGAAGGGAACGCTTGTATAGAGTTAGATTGGCGCTCATGTGCGTTTATCGCTCTATAGAAAAGCGGATACCTGCTACCCAGGCGTCTTCAGTCGTGTTGATTGGATTGGCGATGTACTGGATGCTTGGCTGAATGCTCATGCGTTCATCTAGGTTTGCCGCGTAGGTTAGCTCGACGACGCGTTCGCTATTGATGGGACCGATCGCATCGGAAAAGCTTGTATGGGTATAAGCGATTCCTAGCTGGTCTTCGGGCCGGTTTTCAATTACGCCGGTCCAGTTGAACCCGCAATCGAAATAGCGACGAGCGATGCTGTATTCAGTTTCTTCGTTCGTTCCGATTCGGGCGAAGAATGTGCGTGTTTCAGAAAGCGCGAACTCTGTTATTGCATAGTATCCAAAATTCCCTCGCTTGCGGGACGCTCCAGAAAGCGATTCGAATTGGCCGCTGTGATAGTGCGTCCCGAGCTTGAAGCTCCCGGACGAGTCCTCACCTGGATAGAGGCGCCATGCCTTTTCCGCGATCATAAAATAGCCGGCATCCCCGCCCATTTTCCAATTGAGACCGTGATCGTCCCGATCGCCCGGTCCGGGATCACCCGCGTAGACGCCGATTTGATGAAAGCCGTTTTCGGTTTGAGTGACGAATTCCACCCCCGCAGAAGCCACCGAGAATGCGGGTACGGGAGCGTTGCCAGCGACTGTAGGAAGGGGGCCGAAATTGGCATTGATGAATAGGCCGGCTCCCTCTGCTGCATAGAACGTTTCATCTGACGCGAGCTGGCCATAGCGAATTGTGGACGCGCCGAATTCATGCTCTAGCCAAGCAGTGAAAAGAATGTAGCGCGAGTCCGTGATAATGCTACTGTAGATCCCGAAGTCGCCGGTGAAGGTGTCCACGTCGCGATCTCCCCCGAAAACGAAGGCGCCCACGTGGCCAACCGTATGGTCGGAAACCGTGAAGTCGGCGCCAAAATCGATTAAAGCAAAGGCTCGTTCGCCTGATCCCGCCCCGCCATCGATCAGGGACCAACCTTCCGTAGTGATGCTGCCATAGGGTTGTATGGAGAAACTGGACTCAACGTTCTCGGAAAAAGCGCTACTCGCAAAAAGAATCGCGAAAACGGCGAAATGTGGACGCAACGATCTCATAGAATAGAAGACCGCTTTATTTAAGAGCTTCGGCGATTGTGGCAATGTTGCTTTTTACCATACCTTCGTAGGTGCCGACATCGAAGGACGATCCGTCCGCCGCTTTTTCGATGTGGCCTTTGGCTCCCATAGCATCGGAATAGAGCTCTCCTCCAATGACAGCGCCGGAACCTTCGCTGATTCGTTGTATCGCTGCTGGGGATACGCTAGACTCGATAAAAATTGCCTTGATGCGGTTCTTCTTAATAAATTCTACGATCTCCACGATGTCCGCTAGCCCAGCTTCGCTTTGGGTAGAGATTCCCTGGACTCCGATGACCTTGAAATTGAAGGCGCGTCCGAAATAGTTGTAGGCGTCGTGGCTCGTAATCAGATAGCGCTGACCGTCGCCAACTTGGGAAAGATACTGTTCGCCCCATTGGTAGTAGGCGAGATAGTCGGCTTTCACCGCCGCGCCGCGCTGGGCGTATTCATCAGCATGATCGGGGTCGATCGCTTGCAGGGCGTCAACTACGGTATCGACGCAAAGCGCCCATAGACGCGGATCGAACCAAACGTGGGGATCGTAGTGCCCCTCGAATTCTTCGGGTTCTAGGAGCTGGTCCTCCGGAATATTCTCAGTGACCGCGTAGACCTGCTTCCCGCGGCGTCCGAGCTTGACGAGGATGTCGGCCAATCGCCCCTCGAGATGGAGGCCGTTGTAGAGGATGAGGTCGGCGGATTGGAGCGTGTTGATATCGGACGCCGTTGCCTTGTAGAGGTGGGGATCCACGCCCGGCCCCATCAGGCCGGTGAACTGAGCCCGATCGCCGGCTATGGACTCGGCTAGGTCGGCCACCATGGTGGTCGTGGCTGCGATGCGCAGTTCATTCGCTCCTGCGATCCAAGGGGAGAGGCCGAGAGATAGCATGGGCAGTATACGGACTAGGAATGTGCGCTTTTTCATTGAATGCCGTTTTGCGCGGAGTTTGAACGCTGTCAATTCTTAATTTTAATTAGCAAAGGATTAATTTTGATTAGTCAAAGTAAGCGTGGAGGGTTCACGATGCACGCATGGAATGGAAACAAACGCGACGGGGACGTCGCGTTCCAACTTGGTGGGGTTCTATTTCGCCAGCCTGCGTTGTCGGACTGCCTCGAATAGGGTGACGAGGGTGGCCATGGCGACGTTTAGCGAATCGGCTTGGCCAGGCCATGGGGATGCGACCTTTGGCGTCGCACGCGTCCAGCCAAAGGTCGGAGAGCCCGAATTGCTCGCTTCCCATCACCACGGCGATCAGGCCAGATAGGTCCGTGTCGGTGTGGTAGGGTCGGCGTGCGGCGTAGTGGCGATCGAGCGTATGCCTTCGCTCTTAAGCCAAGCGATGGTTTCTTCGCTGGTCGTCATAACCGTGGGCATTGAAAAGAGCACTCCGGTCGAAGAGCGTACGACATTGGGATTGAAGAGGTCGGTTACAGGATCGCAGCAGATGACGGCGTCCACACCGGCCGCGTCGGCGGATCGGAGTATGGTGCCGAGATTTCCAGGCTTTTCAATGGACTCCGCGATGAGCAGGAACGGTGGATTTTTCAATGTGAGCGACTCCAGCGAGTGGCTCCATTGATCGAATACACCCAGCACGCCTTCAGGGCGGTCCCGATAGGCTATTTTCTCGAATGCGATCTTGCTCAGTTCAAAGAGGGCAGCTCCTCGGCCTTGCGCTTCCTCGAGAAGGGTAATTTCGTTGTCGCCGAGAAACCACTCAGGGGAGAAGTAGACTTCCTTGGGGACGACGCTTTTCTCCAGGGCGCGGCTAATGGCGCGGTAGCCTTCGGCGATGAATACGCCCTGCTGATCGCGGGGTCGACGATTGCGCAGCTTTACGAGGTTCTTGATGCGCGCATTTTGCAAACTGGAGATGGGTTCAGCGCCGAGCATGGGTTGCGCTTACGTAAGGAATGGGGATTCGTCAAGATTCCCGACACGATCGTCCGGTCGATGGATTTGTAACAAAGACGTAAGCAGGTCGGTCGGGGACGCAATAAAGAGAAATCTGTAAAAAATCTGGCATAAGCTTTCCTGCTATCGCGTCGCCGGTAAAGAGGCGGCCTTAGGTAACGTCTGTATAATTAGCATGTTACTGCCCATTATATTGGTAGCTGGATTGGCCCTGCTTGCCGCATTTTTGTCCTGAATCAGAAAAGCGAGAAGCAGGAGCGTGAGGGCGTTGTGAAGGAGATCCTGAACAAGGACGCCCTATTCGTCGATTTCGACGACAATCGGTCCAATGTCGTGAAGCTCCATGGCGTGAGCATGGCGACTGAAAAGGAGATGCTGGACGAGCAGATCTTCGAATTCCTCCATTCTGAGATCCGTGGCAAGCGGGTACGCGTGAACCCCGTTCGCGTGGATACCGGCGACATCCTCGTTTCCGAGGTCTACTCGATGGCCGACGAGTACTTGAACGCGATTTTGATTCGTCAAGGATTCGGCCGTTGGAATCCATCCGAGGCAGCGAATGACAAGCGTATGTCCGATGCTCAGGAAACCGCTCAAATCCATCTGCAAGGCGTTTGGAATCCGGCGGTTCAGACGCTTATGGCTGACGACCATCGAGAGGATCATCTGGAAGAGGAGGACGCAAATTCCGAAGATGAGGACCTGGAATCGTCCGGGGCGAGCGAGCCAAAAGCCAAGGAATCCTCCGAAACGCCTGAGCCCGAAAGCGAGCCGGTTGCCAGCGCGCGGCCGGAATCCGAGGGCAATTCCGATTTCAAGCCCGGCTTGGTCTAGAGATCAATAGGAGCTGGCTAGTACGATCCGGATCGCTCCTCCACTGGAGGCAGGATCGCGCTTTCAATACATCCCGCTGCGGTATTGCTCTCCGTAATACTTTTTCAGCTCTTCAAGAGACACGTCTGGGTTTTCCAGTTCTTTCGCGATCATGCCCGCGAGGGAACGCGGTCTGGCTCCCAGCTTGCCGGTTCCCAGAGCTCCGAACGCAGAAACGCTTTGGAGCAATGGAAAAAGACTTCGTCGATAGAGACAATCAAAGCGAACGCGGGACGGTGGCCTTTAACGATGAGTGAGTCGAAGAACGGTCCATCGCTGGCTAGCTTGGCGCTTCCGTTTATTCTCAAGGTATCGCCGCGACCCGGAATCAAAAAAAGAAGGCCGACCTGTCCGTTCTCAAGGATGTTGTGAAAGCTATCCGCGCGACGGTTGCCGATTCTCTCGGGAATAGCGATGGTTCGCTCGTCGATTATATGAACGAAGCCCGCCGGATCCCCCTTTGGGGAGACGTCGCATTGGCCGCTCTCGTCGCTAGTACCCATGAGGCAGAACGGCGATGCGGCGATCCAGGCGCGATCCAATTCCGTAAGGCGGTCGCGCACCTTCGTCCGAACCCTCTCGGATACCGGACCGAGGATTTCTCGAAGCTGCTCAGGCGATTCAACGAATGTTAGGCCTTGGGGATCCATGGTTCGGATTAATGTATTCAACAAGTTGTATCTTGGAGGAACGGGAAAGAGGCGTCAGTCGTCCACAGCCAGAGTTGCGCTGCGTTCGACTCGAGTTGTCTTGTCGTCTTATAAATCAAATTACTGGATACGTTCCGCCCCTTGTATCTCGATGCGATTTCCTTCCGGATCGGATGTGAAGAATCGATCGACTCCCAGGATCTTGTAGGGATCCCATTTGACTTCAAATCCCGCTTCCAAGACGTCCTCCGCGCACTGATGAATATCTTCCACCCAGAAAGCGATATGATGCTTCCCCATTGCGGGCTTCCGAGGACCCACGATATGCAGCACGATATTGCCGAGATCGTACCACAAACCCGGAAAATCAAAGCTCTCGGGACGAGGGATTTCCTTCAGCCCGAGGAGGGTCCCGTAAAACGACTCGGCCTTATCGACGTCCATGACATCCAAAGCCACATGATCCAGCTTCTGCACTTTTATACTCATTGTTTTTTCGTATTCGTTCTAATCCCTTGCTAAGGAATCCGCGTTCGTATCATTTTTCCAGCGTGAGCAAGGATTGAGTATCATTGAGTGCCTCTGCGGATCAAACTCATTAATTGCGATTCGACTTATCTAGGAGCTGAGTTTGAATTCGAGGCTGGAGTTCCCTTCGTTCACTTGGGGTTTTGGATACCTGCCTAAATCGAGACAAACTGACAGGATTTGACTTGTGCTACCATTCGGGAGGGATTCGAATGAGGTTGGTCATGATTGAAATCTGTTACCTCTCGGATCATCAATGTTCGTTCGGTTCACGACGCATAGTTCTATGGTAATGATGAGTATAGAGGGTAGGGAGCAACTCGGAGATGTAGAAATTCGAAATTACACGCATTGATCCTGCGCTTTATAATCAAAGCAATTTTATCACCATGAACTCGAAGACCTTTTTATCTCTGCTCTTCGCGACTGCGGTCAGCTTTATTTCGGCCGCCGACGAACGCCCGCCGAATGTTGTTCTCATCCTTGTAGACGACCTTGGATGGATGGATCTGACCTGTCAGGGATTGGATTTCTATCGGACGCCGAATGTGGATCGCATGGATAGCGAAGGCAGAATCACCCAATGCGACTGAGCAGTGAATTCGGGCGCTATCTGAGAACGGGCGTGAGCTATCTCCCGAGCACCGTTATTTGATGGATCAATTGACGAGCAACTGGAGATCGACTCAGTTGCTCGTGGAGCCCTGATATAGAAAATACTCAATTTCTCCACTATGCAAAATATGATTAACTGTACCCTCGCCATTAGCGTAATTTTGGTATTATCTGCCTTTGTAGGGTGTTCACGGCCAGGCTCGCCCTTGAAGGAATAAAAATTTCTTTGGCTCGCCTCTCGCAGTCCGAGCGGCGTGGCTGCAGTGGCAGGTCCACTAGTGGGATTGGCGGAATCGCGCATAGAGGCTCTGGTCATTGGGAAGACGCTAAAATGGATCGATGGGAAAACATACCAGAATTGGACAGTGGAAACGCTTATGTCATCATCTTTGGGACGGCACGACCCTATTTTTGAGGACGTTTATTTTCAGATAGAAGAAGACTCCAGAATGGAAACGCATCGCTATGAGTCGGAGGGAACGACGATTGGAGTCGTACACCAAGTAGACAGCCAGGCTGCGATTAAGCGAAGCCTCTGGGGGTTCTCCTGTATTCATTTACGAAAGACATATTCTGAAAGAAGACGCCATGGAATTCGAGGCAAAGCTCCTAGATATGAAGTTCGATCCTGGGCCGGTTGACGGGATAGTCGACTCCGATACTCGTGCTGCGATGGGACTTTATCTAGAGTATCGAGGGGCTGTCTACCGACCTTTGGCACCTGCACTGTCTTCCGCTCTCTTCGAAGAAATTGTGGGACGACCTCTTTGAATTGAGACCTGGTTAAGTCTAGTATTTCAGTTATCAGGAAATTCAATTGTTCCGATTTGATTCGGGGAGATATACCCAAAGAACCGCGCATTGACACGTGCCCCTTCAAGGATGTTAAACGAAACTAGGCGGAAAGCGCCCGGACCAGCAATTCTGGCAGGGAGGCCGTGCTGTTGATCCGCGCGGCCTCGCCGAAACATTGCCCCGTGGTCAGACCGGCACGTTCCGCCAGGTCGATGGTCGTGACAAGTCCCGAAGCTTCGCCTGTTGTACTGGTGCCATCAGCCCAAGCGCCATAGCCCTCACGTTCGATGGCGGCTGTGGCACCGCCAAACAGGACGCTGTGCAATGCACCGGGCAGAGCAGTTTGTAATGGCACGGCATGTATAACCAAGTCTTCGCAATAATGTTGCTGAACCTGGTGCATGGGTTTGTGGTCGATACTGAGGGTGTGAAATAGTAGAAACGGCCCCTCGTCGACGATGGGCCAACCATTGATCAGTGATGTCGCCATCCCGGCTTTGGTCAGGGCCTGGGCAAATCGTGGGTAGTGATAGTGCGCTGCAATATCGGTGATGCCGTTAGTGTCAGCGGCAATTTCCTGTTGGTATGAAAGTTGTGCGCGCATGACGTCAAAAAGGCTCAACATCCATGACGATGGTGAAAAAGCTTTGGGCTTTATCGTCTGGTTTAAGGCCATGGCGCGTCATGAACTCTGTTGCTGTTTCTGTCGCGGAATGGGAATTGCCGGCCCAGCCGCTGATATTGGTGCGACCGAGCAGTCTGCCCATGTCGTCGAGAACGATCCGGGCCTTTGTTACTCTATAGCCTGCAGCCGCCAGCACAGATTTCCCGTATCGGACCGAATGGGTCATCATCAGCAATCGTGATAATTCATCGGCGGGGAGGTCCAGCAAGTCTTTGGTGGGTGGTAGGCTTTGCGCAGGAATTCCAGTTTGGCGATGGTGGCAAAGTTGGCGATGTGTTCCATCGTTGCCTGTTTAATCGCTCCTAGGCCTGTCGTGCCATAGGCAACACCCAATTTGTTCATGACCCGCATGGTCGCGTATTGAATGGCGGGCACCCCACGCGGCGTTAGGGGGGACGGGCAAAATATTTTCAATCATGCCTTGGATGGGCCCAGAGACGGCGCCCGGCGGCGTTGGTTTTGCCTCTCGGAAGGCCGCATCCATTTTGAAGGTGCCGGTGCCCGGATCGAACGATCTGGCAACATCGCCTGCCCGCCCGTTTGGATCACGGATGTTGATGCCCGCAGATGTGCCGCTTTGCTCTACTTCCATACGCTAACCAGCGTTTTCAAGCGCTTCCGTAATGTCGGCCCGATTGGGTCAGCCTGGCCAAAATAATCAGGCCCCTTTGGTTCAGGCTTTCGTTTCACCAAATCATTCACCAATTCCTCAAACCGTGCAGGGGTGATGCCCGGTTCACTTTCCAGAACTTCGCGGGCGAGGCGGGCGCGGGTTGGGTCGGTAGAATCCAGTTGGCGGGCGATGCGTTCTGCCCCGGCTTCCATCAGCTCGAAGATGCCGGTGCGGCGGGCGTTGATCAGGTTTTTGACAGTGCCGAAGGTATCTGGTCTGAAGGCTGAAGCCCAGCCTGGTTGGTTTGCACCTTCGCCAACGACTCCAGCCAGTCGGTCCATCTCAGCCATAAAGGCATCGTCGAGTTGGGACATTAGGCCCGAGCCATCAAGGTCATCAAGATAGGAAAATACGTCGTCGACACTACTATCGAGAGCATCAGGCAAATCATCGAAACGGACGCCGCGCGCAGGTGGCGATAGGGCTGCTTCTATTTCCGGGTCGAGGCCCGAGGTTGAAGGCTCGCGCAGGGTGGGGGCATCAACACTTTCCCCGGCAGCCTGGGCTGCGCGGGTACGGTCGAGCGATTCTTCGAGTTCTTGCGATACTTGGGCGGCCCGTGAAGGCACGACTTCTGCGGCTTCGGTAATGTTATTGGCTTCCATCAACGCCTTGCGGCTGCGCGCAACGCGGGTCAGAGTCATCCCCTCGCCGAAGGCTTTAAACAGGTCCGGGGCGTCAATCATCATGCCCATGGCCGCGAAGGTCACCTGAGGGAACAGGGTTCCCATCACCGCCGACCAATCTCGTGTGCGAGACTCGGCTCTTTCCAGCCGCCGCATGCCGGTAATGTCTGCGGCTGCCATGGCGAATTGAAGTTCAGCATCGCGGGCCCACTTTTCGTCCACTTCCTTATAGGTGGCATATCCCACGTCGATAGCATCGATGGCGAAAGTGGAGACAATGGCCGCACCAGAGCCCATGGCACCACCAACGATGGCCACCGGGATGGTCGCCAGTCCAACGGCCATGACCGCTTCGCGTCTGTCGGCCTCGGCCAGCTTTTCGTTGATCTGTACTTGCTCACCTGCAAATTTGACGGTGTCGACATGGCCCCGGGCTCGATAGTCTGGAGCCCAATAGAGCGGCGCAGGTGCGGGTACCATCAGCTTGGCTTTGGCTAGCGCGGCGACAGCGTCAAACTCATAGGCCGTCAGCTTGAGCAATTCTTCGACATCGCAGTTATCAATTTCGCGCACGCGCGATGACTGAGCGGCCATCAGATCTTGGTATTTGCGCAAAGCTTCGCGTGTGGCATTGATGGCCCAGCGTTCAACCTCGGTGATTTCCTTGTCATGGACATCACCAATGACGGCCTTGTGAAACGTCCAGTCAAACGTGGTCTGGGACCCATCGATGCCGATTACTTCAATACGACTGAGGGGTGTTTTGCCCTGTAATACCACAGGTTCCATAGCACGGCGGAACGCGAGAATTTCTTCATCACTTTGCAAGTTCGCAAAGCCGGCACGGTTGCGATCCAGCTGGCGCACAAAGGTGTCACGCATCATCAGCATGGCTGCGTGCTGACCTACAGAGACCTTGCTTTCAACCCAGCCGGGGATGGGGAAGCGCGATCTTCCCGAATTAATGAGGAATTTGGAAATCGACTCCGCATGGGCTCGTTCTGTTCGCACCCGGTCTGCATTGGGGATCCCCGCACATTGTGCTGCAATACTGAGCCAGCGTGTCCAGTCGCCGCCAACTGCCGTATCGCCCGCTGTAGCGAATGTCGTTGCCTGCACCATGGGCGGTGGCAGTGAAATGATGCCGGGCTTGCCAATGCGGGCAAAAACCCGTGAACCATGGCCGCCCGAGACGCTGTGGTAGGGGCGTCCTGACGTCGATTCGATGACTTTCCCCGCAGGCAGGCGTGGGTCCACCCGAATGAACTCAGTGCGATAGATCCGGGGATTTTCCAGGTCCTGAATTGCAGGAATGCCTTCGCCGTCAGCGACAAGCAGGCCGCCTTCATGCCAAGCATCCATGCCCGTGCCTGGCGGCGAGGACCCGACAATGATCGGGATGGATTTGACGGGCAGGGGATGCTTCGTCTCGATTTCGATGCGGATCATCTCACCAGAAAACAGATAGGATGACGATTCATGCTCGTTGTTCTGGCGACCGATCTTCCGGACAATGCGCAATCGGGCTGTATTATCCCCGAATTGGAGGAGCCAGGCATTTTCCGAACCACCATAGGTCAGGGTCTGCCAGCCTGGTACGACTTCGCGTGACAGGGTTGCGCGCACGATGACAGCATCCAATTTGTCTACTTTAGCGCGGGCCGATGCGTCTAGGCGCCTTTTGACGATGTCGCGACCGCGGGTGAAGTCGTCAAAGCTGCGGTCTTCATCAGCAACACTGGGGCGGTAGGCTTCTCGTCGTTCCTCGCGCTGGCGATAGTCAGACAGTCGGCCGATTTCGACATAGCGAACCCCCGTTGAGCCCGCCTTTATTTCGATCGATTGGCTCCAGTCGCGAGGAAGGTCGCACCCGAATATAAACAATGTCCGTGATTCCCCATTGCCGCTTGCACCAGATGCGAACGGATATTCGTAGTAGGGCATAAAGGTGCCGTCAGAAAACATCTCTTTGGCGAGTTGGTCCTGAATGGGCACGATGCCATAGACTTGTGGTTTCGGTCGCCGCCAGCCCTCGCCGCCGATTGCCCACCAAAGGCCTTCATCATCTTGCTCGAGGCGTCCAGCGCGGCCATAACCGTCAGCCGCACGATGGATGAAAGAGTTAACTCGATAGCGCCAGCTTCCCACCAACGCTGCTTTCGATATACGTTTCAGCCGCACTTCGACCTTGTCGATGTCCGTTTGCTGAAGCGGCGTGAAGGGTAGTTCCAGATCCTCGGTGCCGCCCGTAATAGTGATGGGTCCCAATTCTGGCGTATCGACTAGGATAAGTTCATCCGGGAAGTATTTCCCCGTCTTTCGGGTGCCATTGGGGGAGCCAGGGCCAAACTCCACCACGAGCTCGTCGCCTTCAAGGGCGCTGGATTGCGCCTCCAGCGGTATTTCTTCGCCGGTTTTCGGGTGGAACAGAATAAGCCGTACCGAGCCGTCTTGAATACGCGCTTCACTAGGAACACCGCCCAATTCAGCATCCCAATAGGCGGTTTTCCAGGTGCCTTCCAGGGCCTCCCAGGTCAGCGGTGCGGGATCTGGTGTCTGTGCGCCTGCAAGCGGCGCTAAACATACCAGGCAGAAAACAGCGATTGTGGGTTGCAAAATCTGGCTCATTGGTCGGCCTCCGGAGTTTCTGGGTCACCGTGGGAGACGTCCCACATGAAATAGTGCAGCTCGTGCGCAGCAATTTGGTGTCTTCCTCTGTGGGGTACAGGAATACATCATACGGTTGCTCTTCGCCATAATTCAGCTCAAGCCGATAGACTTGGCGGGCGGCAGGTTTTTCCAGCGTCCCTTCGACAGCGAAGGCCTCGCCAAATTGAATAGGACCTTCCAGGGGCACATAAATATTATTTTGCAAGCGCACGAGGCGTGCGGTGATTTCAACAGGATTGGCCTGCCAGACCTCGCCATTGTGTTCGATCTGCCACAAGATGTTATGGGTGTCCCTTTCTTCTTCGGCATATTGGTGGGCACCACTTTCGCTCACGACCGTTTCGTTGAACTCATAGTGTGCGGTCAGCCGACCTTCGAAACGTTCGCCTTCAACAGCCGCGTGCACCAGCGAGTCAGAGTGGACAATACCGCCAGCGTCTAACAATTCGTGTCGCTGCCGCGCGGGATTGCTGACCATATAGTCATATTCCTCCCGGCGATTATTACTAAGGTTGAATTGTCCTTGAAATTCGCCGTAGGCCGCGACGGACCTGCCAGGGTGGTCGGTTGGACAAATAACCTAATTGGGGCATGGACAGTAAGGCCAAAGTGTCTGTTGGCAATGGTGGTAGGCGCATATTGGAATCGCGATCCGGATAGCGGGTGTTCATCCGATTGACCAACAATCCACCATTGGGCCTCACGACTTCGGCATGCCCGACCCAGGCGGGATCCATGCGTTCCTCGGTTTTCGCCCAAAAGCTGTCGGGGGCCTTGTTGGGACCGATCCACCAAGCCATACGAGACACCTCGAGCAGGCCGGCGATCAGGGGATCACGAAACACGTTGTAAAAATAAGGGGGTGTCGTTTCATGGAGCTGTCGTTCCATGTCGGTCATCTCCACGGAAGACAGATCCAGGGTGAGTGAAGTGCGTATCTCTTCAATCCTGTCGATCAACTCGCCGACTCGCTGCATATCTTCAGGCGTGTAGCGCCAGACAATCAGTGTCAGGTTTTCACCGCCGCGAACGTGCCCTTCAGGATCGTTGGCGCGTGACTAGGGACTCATTTCGTCTGTATTTATTTTGGTGGGATCGTCGGGGCTTTGGTGCACCTGCCTAGCTTGGGCCCCTTCAAAGTAGATGTTGGTGGGGCCAGAGTCGGGTTTAGCCGAGTCTGGGTCCCAATACCGTTCTTCAATATGGGTGTAGTATTGTATGCCCTCAAGAATGCGGACAATGGTTTCAGCGTCATCAGATAATTTTTTTACCTCGTTCAACGCGGCCCGAAATTCGTTCTCGACCGGCTTGTAGCTGGGGAATTTGTGCAGTCGCTCAAGCCATTGGTCGAGCGAGGCTTGCCACATGGCGAGATCAATTTTAATGCCGTCCTCGCCCAGATTGTTGGCACTATCCTGTGTTACTAACCTTGCCGATATTGTTGTTGGACCGTGTCGCCATGTATTGAGCGTGTCGAATGTCCGGCCCGATGCCAGATGTGTGCTGCGATTGTGATCCAGCCCTTCGCGCGTGATATTTCAGGGTGACCACATAGGAATCTTCTGCATTGGGCAGAATGCGGTCTACCGCCTCGTCGCGTGCGGATCGTGGTCGCACGACCGGGGTTGCAGGTACAGGTGAAACCGGGGGAGGTTGAGGGCTATCTTCTGGTGGTTCCCATGCTGGCGGTGGTTCGACGGTTGGTATATCGGGAAATTCGAAGTCTGGCATCTCGACGGGTTGAAATTCAATGGGTTAAAACTCAATAGGCTTGGTTTCTTCCACCTGCGCCAGGGCCGCGGGTGCAGGCAAAACAGCAGCGAAGGCAATTGTCAGGCCCTGGGTAAGAGCGAAACCTGCTGGAGACAGACTATTTATAGCCAATAATTTTGGCGACCTGACAGTATTCACGCACTTTAACCCCTCCTCGCGGCAAGGCCCGCGAGCACCCCCTAAACCTAGGCGTAGAGAGTTGCGGCCTGACCCCGGGCTGGCCGGTTCCTGCGCCTCCCGTGGTCGCTGATGGACGGCTATATTGACCGATGGTCGTCGGCGTTGCGGAGGTTGCTGTTACTGACTGGCTCATGGCGTTGCTCGATCTAGTCGAAAGCCCGCCTCAGGCTCCGGGCAATTTTTGCAACATCCTCAGCTGCCTCGGCCGTCGGGTGGCGTGTCATCATCAGTATTTGATGGCGAATGGCGTCGGTGACCCGAAGGTCGTTGAAAGGAAATTCAATTGTTCCGATTTGATTCGGAGGGGTTGATAGGAAATTCAATTGTTGGAATAGCTTGGCCTTAATATTAGATAGGCGATTTGAGCCCCAGAAACAAGCGTTTTAGTAGCGATTCTGAGATTAACGGGAGGAGCCTATACCTTGGCCTACCTCCGACACCCCCAGCTTCCAAACAGGCCCTTGAAGAGGCTGTTCTGAAGCAGAAGAAGCAATCCGAGAGGATACCCTTGGTCAGAAAACTGGTCCCTTCGGCCTTTTACCTAATGACTGATATTCCATCTCGAATTCCGTTTGCTCCGGTGTTCCACTCATTTAGCTAATCTCCCTTCATGTTTTTCAAAGTGTCAGCGGGATAACCAAAGTCCGCCAACCCTCAATCTTCACGAATGTACGAAAATTTCGTAGTGAAAAATAGAGGACATGCCTCGATTGACATTTCCCTATTTCCGATAGGTTGGCAGGAATAAATTCCAGCCATGCGAAACAAGATCATTGCAAGGCTGAAACACGTGCGACCCGGATATGATCTGGACAAGTTGCCAACTACCTTACTCGAAGCCGTAGTCGAAACGGCGATACCTTTGATCGAGCAGGAAGCCAGGGAAGCTGAAGAGCGAGCCATTCAGAAAATGGTGAACGATAGGTTTATCGCCAAAGTTATTAAGACCACATTGGAAAAGAAGACTGGACGGCAGCCAAAGCAGACTGAAAAACGACCTTAGGTCGGCAAGAGAAGATCCTTTCCCGCTTTACTTAGTAAGGCTACCTACCACTTACAACCCCTTTCCCGCAATTCGCCGCGTTGCGATACTTGGGGGAAGGATCATGCAATCGAGTCAGCGAAAGACTGTCCCTCTATGAGAACAGACATTCGCTTGGTACTCGATCTTAGAACTTATGCAGGCCAACAACCGGAACACGCTCCGGTAGATGGCCTTTCTTTTGCTAAGGGGCGCTGCCACCTAGCGCAGGGTAAGGGCCTCCCCAACCTTCCGCGCTACGCTTGTGCAGGCCGGGCGATTCCCCTCCCTTGCCCTTTGCCTCCTTGTTCTCGCCGAAGGGCAGGTTTCGCAAATTCGAAACTGCAACCTAACTGAATAAAAATTGACACCCGAAGCTCGGAAGATCCGGACTGAAGACGATACTCTAGCCGATTCCTTACAGGAATGTTAGCGAGCATAGCGGCACACCGCCAGCGAAGGGCAAGAACCTCGATCAATTAATTCCTCAAATGAGGATATCACGAATCAACGACATTCCCTATTAGGCCTCCTCGGGTTCTGTTATAAAACACTTAAAAGCCCGATCGACTCTAGCAGAACTTGGCGTCTGTTGACACTCTCATCAACCTGTTCCTAGGCAGAGTTTGAAACACCCAAAATAAGCAACAAAATTAAATAAACAAAGGCAACAGATCTACTTTATCTATATAAATACGTAATAATAAGTATTTTAAAATGGTGGGTCCGGAGGGATTTGAACCCACGACCAACCCCGACTAGTCAGGGCTGCTCTAAGTTTCGTTCGCCAAAAACTCTATCGCCTTTGAAGGGTTCTTCCAGCGCTTGAGTTTAGCTTCGATCGATCGCGCCTCAGCTATCGAATCAAATTCGCAAGACGTGACTAGCTCCAGCGGCAAACCCAAGCGTTTTGTGGAGTAGACCCATCCAGAGTTGTGCCTTTCCAATCGCTTCTCAACATCCTGGCACGACCCAATATAGAAACGGCCAGATGTACCTTTTAGAATGTACACGTATCCCATCTGCAGAGTTGGTGGGCCCGGAGGGATTTGAACCCACGACCAAGGGATTATGAGTCCCCTGCTCTAACCGCTGAGCTACAGGCCCGCCCAGAAAAGAGATGGGGAATAAACGGGTGCCGGAAAGCGTTGGCAAGTCGAATATTCTACATCGAAGGGCAATCGCGGACCTTACCTTAGCTGCGTTGACAAAGGAGCAACTTCGACGCTAGGAATTGTCGTTGAATGTCAAAGTTGGGACGAGAGCGTTTATTGTGTGGATCGTGCTTGGTGTGGGCGCGTTTCTATTGGGATATGGCTGGCAAGGTGGTGGTCTCAAAATGGATTCCAAAGGCAATGCGACTGAGAATAGATCAGTGTCTGAAAACAGTTTTGTTGAAATCCCACAGGTTGAATCGAGAGGTGCCAATGCAGTCGAAGCCGTTCAATCGCCATTGAGCTTTAGGCAGAGCATATCGGATGTACTGAGGCGTAGTAGCGGGAGCGATCGGATGTTGGACTTAAGCGACCTGCTTCGTAATCTTGATCGAAGCAACTGGCTGGTCACATTGGACGCTTTCGTGGAGCAAACTCAAGTTCATGGGCGTCGTCATCCGATGGAATGGAGCCTTTTCGTTCAGCGTGCAGGGGAAGTGGTGGGAAAGGAAGCGATGCTCTACTTTGCTGAAAGCGGAATCCCGAACGCTGCTCGAATAAGCTTGGAGGGATGGGCTTCCGTAGATCCCGAGGGAGCATTTGAATGGTTGGAGCAGGAAGCGGATCCCGATCTTCGGGAGAATATCCTCGGGGCTGCCATCCGTGGTGTTGGCCAAACTAAGCCGGATCTAGCTATCTCTCTGCTGGAATCCCTGGATGTCGCGGACAGGGCGAAGTACACGGGGCAGCTATTTCCCATCTTCGTTCAATCGGTAGGGATGGATGAGGCGAGCGCCTTGTTTGATGATATGGCGGTGAGGGCGGTTGAGAACGGAGAACAGGACGCTCCTCATATGAAAGCGCTGATAGGTCAACTGGCGCAGCGGACGTTGGCAAATGCGTATACGCAGGGAGGCTGGGACTATGCCATAGAGCGGATAGAAAAGCACGTTGGCCACCCATATTTAGAAACAAGATACGTTGCCAGCCTTGCTTCTGGGTATGCGCGGGAAGAGCCTGAGAAGGCGATCGACTGGCTTGGTGGATTGTACGAGTCCGATCCTGATGGCGCTCCCCAAGGTTTGGGATACTTTTCGATAGTTGATACTTGGATCGAAAAGTCTGGATATGAGGAAGTAGGAGAGTGGATGGAAACCAACACAGGCCACCCTCATTATGATCGGATGGTCAATCGGTATGCTCAGAGAATATTGCTCAATGGAGGCGGAGCCGACGAGGCGATTAGCTGGGTCAACCGAATCGAGTCACCGGAAAAGCGCCGCCAAATCGCTCAGAGCATTTCCTCAGCCTTTCAGAACGGTGAGAGATAGAACTCAAAATGAGAGATTGCTCTCTTTAGGTGGCAATCAGGTCCAATCAAGTCAGATAATCAGGTAAGATCAATTAATGCGGTTATATTCTATCGTTTCCCTTCTTATTCTCGGATTTTTGTCTAGCCCACTTCACGCGAACTCCAGGCTCGCGTTCTGGGATGAGCAGCGAAAAGGCGCCAATGGGGGCGGCGAGGATGCGGATGCGGCTTATTTCGAGGCTGCTGCTGCAGCGGGCATCGACTATATTCGATTGAGCCCAACGAACATGAAATCGGATAGCCGCGATTTCTTGATGGGTGACGCGGATAAGTTCTTTGGAATCCCCGAGAGCGATCTAGCGAAGCTGGTGACTGCCTTGGACCATGCGGACGATGCAGGCGTCAAGATCGTGTTGACGACCTTTACGCTTCCGGGCCGGCGTTGGCGGCAGCACAATGAGATGGAGTTCGATTTTCGGCTTTGGAACGATCACGCGTTCCAAGACCAAGTGATCGCATTTTGGCAGGAGCTCGCGTTCGAATTGAAGGATCATCCTGCCGTCGTGGGATACAATATCGTGAACGAGCCGCATCCAGAAAGGGAAGCGGGATTTCAGGCCGGCCAGACGGAAGGCTTCGATGAATGGCTAGCGGAGAACGAAGGAGGAATCGCGGACCTCAATCGTTTCTATGTTATGATGGTCAATACTGTTCGTAGCGTAGATTCGAATACGCCAATTTTCTTGGATAGTCGATTTCATGCAAGTCCCGCTGGATTCCCGACGCTTAAGCCGATCGACGATGATGCGGTGTTTTATTCCTTCCATTGCTATGAACCGTGGAATTACACAACGTTCAGAGTAAACAAGGAACGCTTCGCGTATCCGGATCGAATGCCAACAGGAAACGGGGATGAGACGGAGGCATGGACTCGGGCCGATCTGGCGCCGCGTTTCGCGCCGATGATTGAATGGACGAAGACTCATGGAGTCCCCGTGAACCGGATACATTTAGCCGAGATTGGCTGCGACCGGAAAGTGGAGGGCGCCCAGCAGTATTTGACGGACCTGATTAGCATCGCGAATGAGCAGGGTTGGCATTGGGCGTTCTACTCCTATCGGTCGAGCGGATGGGATGGTATGAATTACGAGCTGGGTCCGAAGAAGCTGAACTGGAAGCAGTGGCAAGCGATCGAGAAGGGAACGCAGGGGTACAACGATTTTATCTTGGAAGGGGAAAATCCGCTCTGGGAAGTCATCGCCAGGGAAATGAAGGACTGACCTGGCTCAAGCCTATCGCCCGGCCCGGGCGCCCATTCGCTCCGTAGGAGCGACAAGCGTGAGCGTTGTTAACATCGGCCTTCGGCCTAGTGCCCTCGCTGGGCGAGGCCAATGGGCGCCGCTGCGCGGCGATGGGTTTTGTTTCTACCTTTTTAGGTAGTGTTCTATCTGGAACTCGGCCTCGTTCCGGACGATTTCGTTTAGTTGGAATTGGTCTTCGAATTCGGGGAAAAAGGCATCGCCTTCTACCTCGCGCTTTAATCGAGTGAGAAGGAGTTCACTGCAATAGGGAAGGGCTTGGCGGTAGATTTCACCGCCGCCGCAGATCCAAACGGGGTCAGTATAGTTTTGGGCGTGGATCGCTTCCAGGCTATCTAGAAGATCGACGCCTTCAGGCAAACTGGGTCGCGAGCGGCTGACGACGGCCGTTTTCCGTCCGGGCAGGGGACGGCCGATGCTATCCCAGGTTTTGCGGCCCATCACCAGGACGCCGCCCATGGTGGTTGCTTTGAACCATTTGAAGTCTTCCGACAGGCGCCAAGGAATCTCGTTTCCATTGCCGATGACGCGATTTTCGCTCATGGCGGCAATCGCTTTCCAAGGTCTAGGCTCGTGAGTCATGGGCGTGACGATTCCGTGCCTTGTTAAACGGAGATAGGCGCTTTGATGGTGGGGTGCGGGTCGTAGTCGAGCAGCTCGAAATCCTCGAAGGTGAAATCCGCGATATTTGTCTTGTCAGGATTGATACGCATGGTTGGCAGCTCGCGGGGCTCGCGGGCGAGCTGCTGCTTGGCCTGATCGATATGGTTCTTGTAAAGGTGGAGATCCCCAAACGTGTGAACGAACTCGCCCCCTTTCAAGCCGCAGGCTTGCGCGACCATGAGCGTGAGCAGGGCGTAGCTAGCGATGTTGAACGGGACGCCCAGGAACAGGTCCGCGCTGCGTTGATACAGCTGACAGGATAGCTCGCCGCGGTCGGTATCGACATAGAATTGAAACAGGCTGTGGCAAGGAGGGAGCGCCATGAGATGGAGCTCGCCGGGATTCCAGGCGCTGACCATCAGGCGTCGGCTGGTGGGGTTGTTCTTGATCTGCTCGATTACTTGTTCGATTTGGTTGAGGCTTCCGCCCTCGGGTGTTTTCCAGTCTGTCCATTGAGCGCCGTAGACGCGACCCAGATCGCCCTTCTCGTCCGCCCATTCGTCCCAGATGGTGACACGGTTGTCGTTGAGGTACTTGATGTTGGTATCGCCTTTGAGAAACCAAAGCAGCTCGTAGATGATAGATCGAAGATGGAGCTTCTTCGTGGTCAGGCAGGGGAAGCCATTGCGGAGATCGAATCGAGACTGCGCGCCGAATACAGAGTAGGTGCCGGTGCCGGTGCGATCGTCGCGATAGTGGCCGTTGTCGAGGACGTGCTGGAGCAGGTCGAGGTATTGCTTCATAGATTGTGACTGGAGTTTTTCCGCTCATTGCTCCGTCGTCGATGATAAAACAATGCCCAATTACCTATCGCCCGGCACGGGCGCCCATTCGCTCCGCAGGAGCGACAAGCGTAAGCGTTGTTAACATCGGCCTTCGGCCTAGTGTCCTCGCTGCGCGAGGACAATGGGCACCGCTTCGCGGCGATGGGTTTTTGTTGCTGATTGTATTGGATGCTCGGTGAATCGAATTGCTGAATCTTTTTCTAGATCGAGACTTTGATCTCAATTACTTGGTCGAGCCTATCGCCCGGCCCGGGCGCCCATTCGCTCTGAAGGAGCGACAAGCGTAAGCGTTGTTAACATCGACCTTCGGCCTAGTGTCCTCGCTGCGCGAGGCCAATGGGCGCCGCTTTGCGGCGATGAGTTTTGATTGATGCAATGGAGATTGGGATCCAGGTTCGATTGATGGATACCAACCTGTTAGTTAAGAAGATTGTCCGCGTGTGCTATGATGTTCAAAGCGAGCTTGGATGCGGTTTTGTGGAAAAGGTCTATGAGCGGGCGCTTGCAATCGCTCTCTCTGAGGCGGGATTCGCTTTTGAAGTTCAGTATCCGATTGCGGTTTCTTTTAGAGGAAACGTAATTGGCGAATTCTATGCGGATCTACTTGTGGAGGGTAGGATAGTGGTAGAGCTGAAAGCGGTCTCCGCGATTGAATCGATACACAAGGCTCAAATGATGAACTATCTCAAAGCGTCGGAATTGGAAACGGGAGTGTTGGTGAATTTCGGTTCACTAAAGCTTGAAATAAACCGGCTTTACAATCGGCACTTGAGTTAAAGCCCATCGCCCGGCACGGGCGCCTATTCGCTCCGTAGGAGCAACAAGCGTAAGCGTTGTTAACATCGGCCTTCGGCCTAGTGTCCTTGCTGCGCGAGGCCAATGGGCGCCGCTTCGCGGCGATAGGTTTTGGCCTAAGAGCTCGGTCGGGTGACGGTGTAGGTTTCGCCTTGAAAAGCGATGGTGTCGTTAGCGACGATCTTGCGGCGCTTGCGGGTTTCCGTTTCGCCGTTCACCGTTACGAGTCCGTTGGCGATGACTTGCTTTGCCTCACCGCCGCTAGAGACGAGTCCTTCAAACTTTAGCAATTGGCAGAGCTCGATCACCTCGGATCGAATTTCAATAGTATGGGACTTGTCCGCTGTCATAGTGCGGCAGAGAACAGCGTCCATCTGCAGGGCTGTCGATAGGAAAGGCGCTAGACGCTAGCCCTTTCCGCCAGAATCGAGGATGAGGAGATCCCGTACCAGGGTGGCGCTATGCTCTTCGAGCGCCCCGGTTTCCTTATTTTGACGGAGTACGCGGATCTCGATGTCGGTTCCAGGCGGGCTGCGCAACGTGTCCACCGTGGTGCGAAGATCGACGCCGTAGTGATCGCGCGAGCCATTTATGGAGTCGCTAGACGAAACGATCAGGTCCCCCGGCTGAAGATCCGTGGATTCGAGCGCGCCGGGCGCGAGGCACGCTAGAATCTCAGAGCGGCCGGGGTGGTCGGAGAACGAATCGATCCAGGCATAGGCGGTTTCTGGTTGGGCGCGTGCGTTGGCGAGGATTCCCGCGAGCTCTACTTCCAGACCAAATCGTCCGGATCGGAATCCTAGGATGCGTTGCTGACGATTGGCTTGATCCGTTTCACTCGCTTGCGGATCGTTTGTCCACTCGGCGACGAGAGACTTCAACGCGATGGATCGAATCGCTCCGTCTTGTCCATTTGCAATCGTCAGTGGGTCGGTAGGCGAGCTGTGAGTGGCAATGTATGCGAAAACCCCGTAGATGTAGTGGATCTGTTCCCGTCCTTGGAGAGACCGGGCGTGAGCCAATGCCGCCTCAATGTCGGTGGCAGCGTCTTCGCGTCCTATCGCCTGAAAATCGATCAGTGGGCGCGCGACCGGTCGATTTGTCTCGGTCCGAATCGCTTCAGCAGGCGCGTTTTCGGCTCGTGGTTCATGGAAGGCTTCGACGAGTGGACCTGCCTCTCGAGTAATTGCGGATTCCTCCAAGGCGATAGGCAGCGTCGCTTTTTTGCCTGTATTGAAACCGACGGCATAGGCGGCAATGATTGCGAGGAGCAGCGTGACTAATTGGGGTGCGTAGCGTTTCATGGCGGATACTGGGGCCTCTCTTTACAGCGAATTAGTCAGGCGAACGAGAGAATTGTGCCGCTTGATTGAAGCCTTTGAGCGATTTCTGTCGAATGCTGACTTGAATCGAGGAAATAGGAGAATAGAGATGTAAAATCCTTTTCCGCTCCTTTAGCTATCCGTTAACCCAATGCTGCTATGCTACGATTTCTGACTTTGCTTGTTTCGCTATTCTCCTTGAACATTGCGTCGGGGGAACGACCCAACGTCCTTTGGCTAAGCTGCGAAGACATCAGCGCCCATTTGGGTTGCTATGGCGATCCGCATGCCATCACGCCCAATCTGGACAAGCTCGCGTCCGAAGGAACGCGCTACACGCATGCCTTCACGACCGCAGGCGTGTGCGCTCCGTGTCGCAGTGGAATCATTACAGGAATGTATCAGACAACGCTGGGAACGCAGCACATGCGCGGCGAAGCCCAGCTTCCGTCTGAGGTGAAGCCTTTCCCAGTCTATTTACGCGAGGCGGGATATTATTGCACCAATAATAGCAAGCAGGACTACCAATTCGTGACACCCGACAATGTCTGGGACGAATCGAGTGGTAGAGCGCATTGGCGAAATCGACCTGACGCGAACCAGCCGTTTTTCGCGGTCTTCAATTTCACTGGCTGCCATGAAAGCGGCATCGCAGGAACCAGCAAGTATCAGGAAGTCACCAAGGACCTGTTGCCCAGCCAGCGCCAAGACGCCGCGGCTTTGACGACGTTTCCTCCCTACTATCCCGAGACGCCCGCTGCTCGCGAAGATTGGAAACGCAACTACGAGCTCATCACTGCTATGGATGCCTGGGCGGGAGACTTGATCGCTCAGCTCAAGGAAGATGGGCTCTACGAAAACACGATTATCATGTATTGGTCCGATCATGGCGTGGGTCTGCCTAGGGCTAAGCGCTGGCTCTACGACTCGGGCACGCGTGTGCCATTGATCGCGCGCATTCCGGAATCGCTCCGCGTTGACGGTCAGGGCATTCCGGGAACCGTTACCGACCAGCTCGTCAGCTCGATCGATTACGGCCCGACCGTATTGAATTTGGCGGGACTGGAAGTGCCCGAGCACATGCAAGGCCAGGCCTTCCTGGGATCTGGAGCCGCCGCTCTACGCGACTTCGTATTCGGGGCGCGCGACCGAATGGACGAGCGCTACGACATTATTCGCATGGCTCGCGACAAGCGCTACAAGTATATCCGCAACTACGAGCCGCTGAAGACCTACTACCAGTACATGAATACGCCAGAGAAAGGGCAGACGATGGCGGATTTGCGCCGATTGCATGAAGCGGGCGAGCTACCTCCTGCAGCGGAGCGCTATTTCAATCCCACGAAGCCAGTAGAGGAATTGTACGATACCTGGACAGATCCGCATGAGATTTCAAACTTGGCAAGCGATCCAGCGTATTCAAAGAACTTGGAAACCCTACGCAGCGCCCATTTGGATTGGGTAAAGCGCACGCGCGATACTGGACTCATTGCTGAACCCATTCTGGTCGAACGGGAAAAGGAGATTGGCCATCGATACGGAGTCCTGCGCCAGAGCGACGATCCAACCTTTAACAAGCGGCTTGCCGAAATTGCCGTGAATGCATCCGAAGGACCCAAGGCGCTTCCCCAGCTGCTAGAGGGCCTAAGCGACCGGGAAGCCGCGATCCGCTATTGGGGCGCCGTAGGGATTGGCAATATAGGCGAGCCGGCCCTGAATGCGGCTTCAACGGTCAAGAAGGCGCTCAATGATGAATCCTCGGTCGTCAGAGTGGCGGCAGCTAGAGCGTTGTGCCGACTTGGTCAGCCCGAAGAGGCGCTGCCGATACTGGTGAAGGAAATTCGAGATGGCGAGCAATGGGAACGTTTGCATGCGGCCATTGTTCTGGATGAGATAGACGACATGGCTCGCCCGGTTCTGAAGGAAATGCACGCTGCGCTAGAGTATCGGCCAGATTTGTATGCGGAAGGCAAGTACGTCGTTCGCGTCATCAACCGCGCCCTTAACCAGCTCGAAGGTACCAATCGAAAAGTTCGGTAAGTGCCTAGGGGACGTTTCCGAGCGAAATCGCTAAGTAAATAGAGCGAAGCGCTAAGTGAATTCGATTGGCGCGGTCTATAATGCGCCCCTCGTAAAAATGAAGCGCTTTCTCTACCTGGCCTTTCTAGCGTGTTCCATCCTGCTGCAAGGCGCGCTTGCGGATACGCCGTCGCGTACTTGGTTCAAAGGCAATACGCATACGCTTTGGTCCGATGGCGATGATCTGCCGGAGTCGGTTGCGGAATGGTACAAGCGAAATGGATACCACTTCCTCGTGCTGTCGGACCACAACATCCTTTCGAGAGGCGAGCGTTGGATTGAGCTGAGAGCGGACGAAGCGATCCCCGTCCTGCGCAAAGCGGAAAAATTATGGGGAGCCAACCACGTGCGTACGCGGTTTAGGGAAGGACAGAAGGAGCGTCGCCTGATGCCGCTTCCAGAAGTCCGGTCCCTGGTTGAGGAAGAGGGCTCCTTCCTATTGATCGAAGGTTTGGAAATGACGACGAATCCAGGGGGCCTGTCGGTGCACACGAATCCTATGAATGTGAGTTCGCTCCTCAAGGTGGATAGGAATAGCGATCGGTCTGTTTCAGAGGAACTCGCCGTGCAAGCGAGGCTGGTGGACAATCACTCTATGGAAACGGGGAACTCCGTCTTTTGGCAGGTGAATCATCCGAACTTCAAGTTTTCGATCACGAGCGAGCATCTGGTTAGCGAACACCGGATTGACGGGGTCGAGATTATGAATTCCAGCACTAATTGCTTCAATCTCGGCGATGGCTCTCGGCCGTCAGTGGAGCGGATCTGGGATATCGCCAATACGCTGCGGCTGAAGCGGGAACGGATTCCTCCCATTTACGGAACGGCCACCGATGACACTCACGACTATCACAAGGAAAACCCGGTTCTGAATGGCCCAGGTACGGCCTGGGTCATGGTCCGGAGCGATCGCCGAGGCAATGCGAATTGGCGAGTTCTACTCGACCACAGGAGTGATTCTGAAGACGCTGGCGTTCGATCCGATGGAGCGAACCCTTACGGTGGAGGTGGATGCAGAAGCGGGCGTGAACTACTCGATCGAATTCGAGGGATCCGAGAGGAATGTGTCGCTAGAGCACGAGCGCATACCGCCTGTCATCGACGAGAAGGGGATTGCCCATCCAGTGACGCCCCGCTATTTGGATGAGGGAATTGGCATGACTTTCCAAAAAACGGATGGAGCCGCAGCGGTGTATCGAATGACGGGTGAGGAATTATTTGTTCGAGCGGTGGTGCACAGCGACGCGCCACCGTATTTTAAATACGATGACTTTAGCGACTATGAAAAGAAAGCATGGACTCAGCCGGTGGGCTGGAGACTGGACTAGAGGGTTGATTGCCCGGTGTGTTGCGTTGGCCGTCTTCGCCCAATCATTCTCGGCGCTCGCCGAGGCTCCCTTGCAATTTCGATCCCTATTCGACGGCGAAACGCTGAATGGATGGGTGGATGTCAACACCAGCCCGGAAACGTGGTCGGTCAAGGATGGCGTCTTGATTTGCAGCGGATCGCCGATCGGCGTGATGCGTTCGGATCGCCAATACGAGAATTTCATTCTCGAGATCGAATGGATGCATCTCGAAGCGGGGGGCAATTCGGGCGTGTTCGTTTGGAGCGAAGGAGAAGTGACTGCCGCTAACCGGCTGCCCAGCGGTGTTGAAGTGCAAATGCTTGAGAACGATTACCCGAAGATCCATAATCGGGTTAAGGAGTATGTGAGCGGAGAGCTTTTCGGAGCGGGAACGGTTACGACGATCCCGGATCATCCGCGCGGGAAACGCAGTTCCTCGGTGGAATACCGGTGCAAAGGGAAAGGCGAGTGGAACCATTATCTCGTGGTCTGCGTGGATGGGGTGGTCAAGCTGGCCATCAATGGTAAATTCGTGAACGGAGTCCGGGCGTCATCCGTGAAAAAGGGCTATCTTTGCCTCGAATCGGAGGGGGCGGAAATTCACTTCCGCAATATTCGAATAATGGAATTGCCCCCTGGATTCGCAAAGGCGTCGGAAATCGTTCCGCGGGTCGATTAGGTCAGCCCCAGAAACTCGTTCTTTTCTTGGCACAATCGCCGAATCGCGCTGGTCTAGTGTCGCTACCTCCGAGCTATTTGCCATGCGCTTCCATCTCTATAAAACTCGTTTTCTCGACTTCGCATTGCTTGTGTCGAGGGGGCTGTTGGCGTGTTGCTTGCTATTATTGAGCGCTCCGCTTGGCCTGTCGGAAGATTACTTGGATTCCGAATCCGACTGGGAGGAGGGCTATAGGGAGGCGCTGACGCTCCTAAGCCAGAGGGGTTCCGATAGCCTGAAGAAAGCCCCGAAGCTACTCAAGAAACTGGCGGTCGCGGGCCATGCGCGCTCCCAAAATACTCTGGGCACGCTGTATCGTTATGGTATCGGCGTCATTGAAAACGACAAGCAAGCGGTTCGATGGTTTACGGAAGCGGCGAACCAGTCGTATCCTTCCGCGATGCTGAGCCTGGCCGAATCCTACATGGAGGGATTGGGAACGGATAAAGACTATAGCCAAGCGCGGGCCTTGCTCGAACGCATAGTGGATCCGAAATCTAATTTTGAGGTGCGCGTTGAAGAATTCGCTTCGATGCGTAAAACGAAGTCGCGAGCTAGCTATTTATTGGGCGTGATCTACTCCAATGGATTCGAGGTGGATGTCGATATCCCTCGAGCCATCGAGCTCTTTGAAAAAGCGGCCCATACAGGAAATCAGGATGCAACCATGTATCTAGCGATCACGTACGCTGAAGGGAAGGAAGTCGAAAAGAGCGTGGAGAAAGCGAAAGAGTATTTCGAGCTGCTGAACCTTCAGTCCTCCGACGCATTGAGGCGTTCGCTCGATTCTGCCGTCTTGCCGGGGGATGATCAGTCGGAGGTTGAAAATTTGCGAGAGTATGGAGAAGTGATGCGCAATGCCATTTCCCAGACGATTCTCGAAATGCAAACGGACTTTGCAAAGCAAGTATTGTATTCAGAAGGTGAGGACTTCGATGCGAACTTCGCATTCGGGCTGCTTGAACTCGCTGCGAACGGTGGATACGCTGAAGCGAAATCGGAATTGGGCGTTCTGTACTACCGAGGCCTGGGCGTAGAGGAGGATAAGAAGAAGGCGGCTGCCTTGATCGCCGAAGCCGCGGAAGAAGGCTGGTTGATGGCGCAGTACAATTTGGCGGTGATGATCAGGGAAGGCATTTGGGAGGAAAGCGATTCCTCCACGCTCGTGGAATTGCTGGAGAGCGCCGCGGATGAAGGCTTGTTGGCGGCCCAAATTTTGCTGGATGGGACGGGGAACGAAGGTGTTCTAAATTCCGAAGAAGCGAAAGATCTTTGCTTGGATTGGGTGGAAAGGGGCGATCCGCGCGCCTTGTACAGCTTGGCCCGTCGAAAGATGAATGGATGGATGGTGGAGCCAGAGCCAGATCACATGAAGCTCGTGCAGCTGTTTAAGCAATCGGCGGACGCGGGGTATTCGAGAGCGCAATACACGATGGGGATGCTCTATATGACCGGCGAGGAGGTGGATCAGAATATACAAACCGCATATTGGTGGCTCAAGAGCGCTGCCGCGCAGGACCATCCCATTGCCCTTCATCATATCGGGATTTGCTATGCCCAAGGAATCGGGGTCGAACCGGATATCGAGCAAGCCTTCCACTTCTTTTCTAAGAGCGCTGACTTGGGGCTGGACGCCGCCAAGAATAGCTTAGCGGTCTTCTACAATAATGGAATCCACGTAATCCAGAATGAATGGAAGGCGAGCGAACTCTATTTGGAAGCGGCAGACGAAGGCGATCCGACTGCAGCCTTCAATATCGGGAATTGCTACCTGGATGGAAAGGGCGTGAAGCGCGATGTGGGCATGGGGATTGAATGGATCGCCCGGTCGGCGGAAAAAGGAAATTTAGCCGCGTGCAGCCAGCTATCTCGAATCTACGAAGAAGGATTGCTCGCCGACTTCGATGCCGTCGAGGTGGCTTACTGGAGAGAGAAAGCAGCGGAATTGGGGAATCGGTATTCCATGAAGCGAACGGCGTTGAACTATTTCTATGGAAAAGGAATTCCAAGAAATCGAGGGAAGGCGCTATTTTGGATATCTGAATTTCTGAATAGCAATGGACCGATGGATACATCGAACCTGACCTTGGAGGGAGAGTTTGAGGACTTCTCGGAAATCCAAAATCTGCTTCCTCAAGACTATTCCGCTCTGGTGGTATACGCCGATCTGGTGGCGGACAGCGAGTGGTCCGGCTACGATTCGGAAGAAGCCTATCGGATCTTGGATAGGCTAGCAGGCAAAGGATTTTACGGGGCGCGCTTTCGTTTGGCTGCACTGCATGAAGCGGGGGGATTCCCTAAAGCGAACCCTAAAAAGGCGTACAGTTTGTACCGTTCGCTTTACGAAGAGAATCGAAATTCGGATCTGGAAGTGAAACGCTCACTTGCGGGTCAGGCGGCATACCAAATGAATCTATGCCTGTCGAAGGGAGTGGGTATCCGCTCAAATGAGGCGAAAGCGGACCGGATGCTGGAGGAATCGGCTTTGCTTGGGTATTTCGAATCCCAATACGAATTGGGAAAACGATTGGTTTCCAGTCCTTCGAACGATGCAGATCTGGAACAGGGCGTTAGTTGGCTTATCCTAGCCGCAAACCAAGGACATGATGCGTCGCACGTTGAACTGGCTAAACTAAACTTGGAACGACCGATTAGGTCTCTGGACCAGGATACGATTATCGCCTGGTTGAAGGACTTGGTGGATGCGGGCTCAGGCGAGGCTCGAGCCCTGCTGAAGAAGTACGGCGTTGACTACAAGAATCCCAAGCGGGAGCCTAGCAGTCCGATTCATCGAGAGAAGAAAGAGACCGATCCTTATTTGCCGATCGAAGCGGCTTGAGCGCTCCTGGCTATACTTCCTCCGGGATGTATCGGTAGCGCATGCGAAGTTCCGTATCGGACGGCATGTCGACGTCGATCTTGCGATCCAATGCCGACGCGATCCGGTTGTTCTGGCTCTCGTCTAGCTCTCCGTAAGCAAGTGGCTTTCCGCTGGAATCCACGGCGAAGGTGATGTGCTCGTCTTTCCGGTAGACGCGAAGTTTCACGTTTCCTTCCTGCCACTGGTAGATCGCGATCTCCAGCAAGTTGCTCAAAACACTTTCGAGGAGCTCTTCGTCAACTTCGATATCGATATCCTCGTCGAACTCGGCATCCACCTTAATCTTTTCCACTTCGTTGGCGTAGTCTCCCACCAACTCGAATACCAGCGCCTGAAGAGCGGATAGAGAATCGGGATCGATCTCTTGAGTCTCCGCTTCTATCGCTTCAGGCTTTGGAGCGCTCTCGCTTTCCGAGTCGAACGGTAGCTCGTCGATCGATTCTGTATCGATGACGACGGGCTCTTCCGGAGCGTCGTCGCTTTCAGATTCGATCGCTTCTTCTTCTGAAGTGGGGGCTAGCGCAAACACCTCGGTGTCGCTCTCTGGGACTTCTTCGTCGTTTGGAGTGGCTTCGCTTTCCGGTTCAGTCTCGGAAACGGCGCCGGAGTCTTCCTCGGACGCCTCTTGCCCCTCTACGTTTTCGCCGATAAGCGTTTCGCTGTATTCTGAGGCTTCGGACGCTTCCTCGAATTCTTCAGCTTCATCCAGCTCGCTTTCCAGAGGTACTTCGATGGGGAGGATACCTTCGGGCTCAACCGTTTCGAGAAGGACGCATTACAGATCGCTCCAATTGTCCTGTAGGCGTTTCGTAAGCTCGTTGATCAGAGTGGTAGGCGTCTCGATCTTGTTCAGTAGATTCGGGATCCAAATGGCTCGGGCAGAAGCTTCTGAGACAGCGCGCTCCACCTGAGAGTAGATTTCTTCCGTACGTCGCTTCACTTCGCGACCCACCTTGGTCTTCCGCTCGGTTTCCAAGGCGGTCTCAAGGACTTCGTTGGCTGCGGATAGGGACTGGGACTCGACGCGGAGCTTTTTCTGGATGCGGTCCAGCTCACCGATCTCGCCTGCCTGGCGATCGTTCTTGGACTGGGCGGCCTCGCAGTCGTTCCGAGTTTTCTTGAGCTCTTTTTCAAAGCGGTCTCGTTCGTCACGAACGTCCGCTACTTTCTGGTCGTGCGAGTCGATGTATCCTTTGATAGCGATCTCCTCCTTGCTGCGGCTTCTGGCGCAGAGATTGTAGGCGTTGGACTCGCCTTCGCGTATGTGTTCGGCGAGGGCGTTGAGCGGCTTCGCGATCGTTGCGTTCAACCAAACGTAGGCGAGGTAGAGCGAGAGGGCGAGAATGCCGGAAATGGGTAGCCAAAGCAGGTCCGGGGCGAGCCGATCGCGTTGGCCACCGCCGTTTTGCCGCCTTCCGCAAGTTGCCAGGGAATGCTTAATTTGGTTTTGAATTTCTTTCACGTCGAATACCGCGGTTATTTGGATGAATTCCGTCTGGATTCAATCGTCACGAACGAATCGAACTGTATCGCTGTTCGCGAACGACCGAGGAAGAAACGGAGAACGGCTCAAGGTTGCGGCAATCCCTCAAGAAGCCTAGAGGACGCCCTCTATCGAGTAACCGAGGAATCCGACCAAATTCGAGAGATCGATCCTCTAGGAAGATTCCTCGTCTTTAGGCTATCTGAAAACGAACCATTTCTGGCCGATAAAATTCCAGCAGGCCCAAGCGAACGTCGCTACGAGAAATGCTGGCTTGGACGAGTGGTCCAGATCGATCGTCGCGTCATACACGTAGCTGTTCAAGATCCAGCCGGCGAGGTAGACGATGGCGAATCGAATCGGCTCGCTCGTCCGGAAAACGCGGTGCCGGAACGTAAAGTGCTTGTGAGCGAAAAACCCCCAGACTGAAATGCAACCGAAACTGATTCTCTTGGCCCAGGAGCCGTCCATCTCGAAGGTCTCGGATAGCAGCAAATAGACACCCGCATCGATTGCGAAAGCAATGCCGCTCACTACGATGAATCGTAGAATTTCAGGGACAAGTTTGCGGCCATCGAGCATGGGAATGGAGGAAAGGATGTCTGGAGGGGTGAGGAAGAAGAGGGCGTGGCGGAGACGCAATTATTTTCTCCCATGAACGAAGACTGGGTTTGCTTGGTTACTGGCAGTGTTCTCCGCCCGCGGATTATAGACTTGCGACGGGGCGGGCGGGATGGACAATCCGAGCTCCTTCGAATAATCCGATTTCTGAGAAAGCGATATGAGCCAAAAAATTCTAATAGTCACGGGCGACGGCGGTGAAAGCTATGAAGTGCTTTACGCCTTGCACCGCTTTCAAGAGGCGAATTTCGTCACGGAGATAGCGGCTCCGAGCAAGCGTCCGTTGAATCTCGTGCTGCATGATTTCGCCCCAGGCTGGGACACCTATGTTGAGAAGCCGGGCTATGTCGCCGAGTCGAACCTCACCTTTCCCGAGGTCGTCGTGGACGACTACTTCGCGGTCATGCTAATCGGCGGACGCGCGCCTGAGTACCTGAGGAACGACCCCAAGGTGCTTGAAATCGTTCGTGAGTTTCACGCGAAAGGGAAGTGGATCTATAGCGTCTGCCACGGTATACAAATTTTGGCGACAGCGGGGCTTCTCGGTGATTCCAAGATTACTTGTTATGAGCATTGCCGCCCCGAGGCCGAAGCCGCCGGCGGGACTTGGATGAAGGATGAGGCGACAATCGATGGCAAGATCATCAGCGCCCAGACTTGGCTGTCGCATCCCGATTTCTACCGTCTCATTTTCGAGAACATGTAGGCCGAGAAAGACGGTTGGCGCCGTCTAGTCAATACGGGCCTATGAGCGGCTGGGTTCGGGCGCGTCGTCGTTGGAGTCGGCGCCCTCCGCCTCTTCTTCCGATTCAAAGGGCATGCCCTCGTATCGATAGTCGGAAATGCTGCGTTGATAGCGTCGGGCCGGCTTGAAGAAGCGGCCGGCCAATCCACCAAATACAATGCCAAAAGCGGAGCCGATCCCGAGACTCGCTACGGGATCGGCTCCGCTCTTGGAAGCGGCCACCACGCCGATTCCAATGCCGATGATCAGGCCGAAGTTCATACTGATCGGCGCATCCATCTTGCGCCGTTTCCGGGAGAACCGCTCCTTCGAGCGATCCGACATGCGAACTATAAGCAGATCATCCATCTAACAATATATTTACAATAGCGCGCTGCGTTGAAATGTCCATCGGGGAATGGCCCTTCTCGCGAGTCAGGTTTTTTCGCAGGTAGGGTTACGGGCCATGACATTTCTCTGACATTCTTTTTGCGTCGCGATGACAACTGGGGCGTGGGAACGCGCTTTAATGCCGGTCATCGCCCAATGGTTGGGCTCAAATTGAAGAAGGGAAAATTATGAAAGCAAAAATAGCACTAGCAGTTGGAATCGCATTGCTGAGCGTGTTCTCAGCCAATGCTTCGAGGGGCGATGCCGTTGGGGTCGCCGCGGATCTGGACCATAAGGTCCTCAAAGCGAATGACACGGGGTCGGTTTACTTGAAGGTGAGCCTGAAGCCCCACGATCGAGCGAGTCGCGTGTCCCGGTCAGTTTAGCGATTGTCTTGGATCGCTCGGGATCTATGTCGGGCGAAAAATTGGAGACGGCGAAGCAAGCGGTCATTCAGGCCATTGGTCGATTGAGGGACCGGGACCGGATCGCTCTCATCACCTATGATAGCTCGGCGCGAATTGAGATACCGTTGCGGAAGGTAGGGTCTCTCGAAGACGCGATCGCCCGAATTTCAAGGATTCAACCTAGCGGTAATACCGCGATATACGAAGCTGTAAATCTGGCTGCTTCCCAATTGAGGAGAGAAGAGAACCGCAATGTATTTCGACGCGTGCTGCTCCTATCGGATGGTCTTGCCAATGTAGGTCCAAGCGATCCGAGCGATTTTTCCCGATTGGGACGCGCTTTGATGGGGGGAAGGCATCAGCGTATCCACCATTGGTTTGGGAACGGATTACAATGAGGACTTGATGGCCGGGCTCTCCCGAGCAGGCGAAGGAAACACGTATTTTGCGGAAAACTACCGGGACTTGCCCAAGATCTTCGATTCGGAAATGGGAGATACGACTTCCGTCATCGCTCAAAATGCTACCGTCGAAATCGAATGCTTTGAAGGGTTCAAGCCCAAACGTTTCCTAGGGCGCGAAGGAAAGATCATTGGCAACAAGGCGATATTCGGAGTCCCGCAGCTCTTCCTGGGGCAAGAGAAATTCGGTCTCTTGGAGCTTGATTACAGCGCCCGGGACCAAGGCGAATTCGTGATTGTGAAGATTTGCGACAAGGGTCCCGGCTTGCCGCTCGATCGAGTGGACGCCTTGTTCAAGCCCTTTGAGCGTGGTGACAAGTCACTCGTGAGCGAAAAGAGCGGCTTCGGTCTAGGGCTGAGCATCGCCCGAGGGCTGGCTACGGAAATGGGGGGATTCTTGAACTACCGGAATGAAGCGGGCGGCGCTTGTTTCGAAATCGGTCTGAACGCGCGACGATAGCGATGGCGAGGATACTGATAGCAGAGGACGATCCCAATATCCGAATGGGTCTTGTAGATACGCAGAGAGCGAAGGCTATACGGTTGCGGCCGCTTCCGATGGCGCTCAAGCGCTTCAGCTATTCGCTCAGGATACTTACGACTTGGCCCTGCTCGATGTGATGATGCCTAAGCGGGATGGCTATGCGGTGTGCCAGGAAATTCGGCGTCAGAGCCAGCGAATCGCCATACTCATCTTGACGGCGAAAGGACAGGAGATCGACAAGGTGCTTGGACTGAAGCTGGGCGCCGATGGCTACATAACGAAGCCTTTCGGCATCCAGGAATTGCTCGCCCGGGTTGAAGCGGCTTTGAGGCGATCCCAGACGGTAACCGAGCCCGAAAATGAACAAACGCTTCCGGACACGCTAGAATTCGAGGGGTTCTCAGTGGCGCGCAAGGCCTATGAGGCGAGCGCGTCTGCGGGAACGGTGGCTCTCTCCACGCGGGAAATGAAGCTTCTGGAAACCTTTTACCAGCGTCCGGGAGAGGCGCTTTCAAGAGACTCTCTTCTGAATATCGCTTGGGGCATCGAGTACTATGGGACCACCCGAACGCTCGATCAGCATATTGCCCAGCTCCGGAAAAAATTGGCGTCCATCGGTGTAGAGAGTTTCCTGAAAACGGTTCACGGGGTGGGCTACCGCTATCGATAGAGATTTTCTCCGGGGAATTGTTGGAATGATGGGTTGAGGGAATAGGCTCGACTTTGTTTCGTAAGAAAATTCTTTAGAAACAGTGAAGGACGGTAAGTACAAGGGCGCTCATTGGGAAACGCGCCGGGCGATTCTCGGAAAGCTCAAGCGCCGTGGGGCCCTGGCGAGCTCGGTGATGGCGCAGGAGCTTGGGGTATCGTCCATGGCAGTGCGGCAGCACTTGCAGGAGCTGGAAGAAAGCGGCGATGTATGCTCGCGCAATGTTCCCCAGGGCAAGGGCCGCCCCACGAAGTTTTGGGAGTTGACTCAAGCTTCCAACCGACACTTCCCCGATCGTCACCGCGATCTCGCTTTAGACTTGATCGCCTCGATTAGCGAGGCATTGGGCCCGGAAGGGATGGAGCGGCTTTTGGATACGCGCGAGAAACAGCAGGTTGCGGCCTACCGGGAACGCGTAGGCGAGGCCTCCGAGCTCAAGGAGCGTGTTCAGGCCTTGGCGGCAATCCGTTCGGAGGAAGGGTATATGGCTGAGGTCGAAGCCGGTGAAGAAGGGGCCTTCTATCTCGTGGAGAATCATTGTCCGGTTTGCGATGCAGCTCGAACGTGTACCGGGCTTTGCGCAACGGAGCTATCCGTATTTAGGCAAACGTTGGGGGATGGGGTCGACGTCGACCGGACAGAGCACCTTATGGACGGAGCTCGACGCTGCGCCTATCGAGTCGCTGCGAGGAAGTAGCGCTCCGCTCGGGCCTCTAGGATTCAGAAAGCAGAAGATCGGCGAAAATAGGGAATCCGTCCGATTCGAACGTGAACCGATTTTGAGTGGTTGTCCCGGCGGTGCTGATGGCCATTCGCTTTCCTTGAATCACGGTGGGAATCGTCAAGGTTGAAGGTAGCCCGAGATCAGCCAGCGCATTCTTGAAGGTGCCGGCGAACATGTTGGTCAATTCGCCGCAGACGTCCCTGACGGTATCGTCGCTCAGCTCTTCGGGATCGATCCCCGTAATCTTTTCTGAGATGTGGTAGGCGAACCGGTCGCCTAGAAAAAGGTAGCACACGCCGTTCAAGTCGCCGGCGAAGCCTACGGAAGCGGCGAATATTTTCGTGCTCGTGTCTTTGCTCGGGTCGATTTTCGGGCTGAGCGCCTGCTTCCCCGCATACGATTCCTGGCTAACGAGCGCGCACTTCGCATTGGCCATGGTGGACAGCACCTTTACGAGCGACTTGCTTAGATAGTCGTGAATGTGCTTTGAGGGAATCGATACCGACATGTTGTATGCGCATAAAAGCGTCCGTCAAAATTGGCGGCGCTGCGAGTCGAAATTCGAATTAATGCAGATCAATCGTGTCAAGACCTTGGGGGTCTGATGTGATAGTATCGGAACCTGGAAGTCGAACTTAGGGATCCGCCTGTCGGCTTTTAACTAATATTTACGGGGTTGTGGCTATAGGCTGAACATGCTGATCGCCGCCGTAGCAAGGCTGAGAAAAAGGAAAAATCCGATAATGTCCGTTACGGTGGTCACCATGATGGAAGACGCCAGAGCTGGGTCTATTTTCAGGGCCCGCAAGCTGATCGGTACCATCACGCCCGCTACCGCTGCCGCCAGCATATTGAGCACCATGGCTAGGAATACCACGGTTCCAAGAATCGGCTTGCCGATCCAGAGCCAGGATATCGCCCCTGCCGCGATACCGATCGCCAGGCCGTTGATGCAGCCGATTAAGAGCTCCTTCACTAGCAATTGCTTCCATTCCTTGTTCTCAATTTCGCCCAGAGCGAGAGAACGGACCATGATGGTGAGGGTTTGGTTGCCAGCGTTCCCGCCAAGCAAGCCAATGATGGGAAGGAAAAACGCGAGCAGGGCGTATTGCTCGATTGCCGGCTCGAATAGCGACACGACACCCGCGATGCAGAAGCCCGTGCACAAATTGACGCAGAGCCAAGGGAGACGGTTGCGCACGGATTGAGGCCAAGAGGTAAGTACGGACTCTTCGCCTGAAATGATGCCCACCATACGTTGCATGTCCTCAGTGGCCTCTTCCTGGATTACGTCGAGAACGTCGTCCGAGGTGACGCGGCCAACGAGCAGTCCAGAGTCGTCTACTACCGGCAAGGAGCTGTAGTTGTACTTCTGGAATAGGTTAGCGATCTCCTCTTGGTCCGCTGTCACGCTAATCGATCTTACCTCAGTGATCATGACCTGCCTCGCTCTGAGGCGCAGGTCGCGAAAAAGCAGGTCCCTCAATCGCAGCACGCCTTTGAGGCGACCCGTCTCATCGGTGACGTATACATAGATCGCGCTGACATCCTCCTGGTCCTCGTCGCGGCGGATCGCTTCTCGAGCCTCTGCCAACGTAAGGTCCTCTTGGATCGCATGGACTTCCTTCTGCATGATTCCGCCAGCGGAATCTTCGGGGTAGTCCATCAGGTCGGAAATTTCCTCAACCTCCTCTTCGGGAAGCTGCTCCATGATATCGTGGAGCCGCTCGGGCGATACGTCGCTTAACGCGTCTGCGGCATCGTCCGAGTACATTTCGGGGATAATCTCGGTCACGCGCTCTATGCGCATGTTCTCCATCAGCTCCGTTTGGAGCTCTTGGGGAAGCTCGGTAATGACGTCCGCAGTGGTATCGTCGCTTAGATTGCGAAAGACTTCGCGAATTTCATCGAGCTCTAGGGATTCGATTTCAGCGGCAATATCGCTCGGGTGCATTTCCTTTAAGCGAACGATCCGCTCTGAAAATGCCTCGGACTCGATTGCCTTCTCGATATCCCGTTCGTGCATGGGGGTAGTTGTAGGCTATAGCGGCTCCGCTTCAAGCCGCCTATTTGCCAATTTGGAAAAAGATGCGCATCTCGCCTCCTTGGGGAGCGAGCGCCTCGGCTGAAAAGTTCGCTTGCGGCCCTTTGCCTGGCGGCTTCTTGTCTTGGAGTGCCGCTAATCGACGGATCTACTTATCGACATCCTTGGTATCTGCCCAATGCCCATTGGCAGACGATATTCCCGAATGTCACCAGGCGACGACTACAAGTCGATTATCGCAGGGAGCGATTTGAGTTGCCCGATTCAGACTTCATGGACGTGGACTGGACGACTGAAAACGGCGACAAGGCTCAGAAACGGTGCTGCCTGATCCTTCATGGTTTGGAAGGCCACAGCCGCGCGCCCTATGTGAAGGCGATGGCGCTTGCCTTCATGAAGGCAAGCTATGCGGTAGGCGCTCTCAATTTGAGAGGTTGCAGCGGAGAGCCTAATCGGCTCAAACGCTTCTACCACAGTGGCGATACGGAGGGTCTAGCTCACATCCTCGAATCGCTAAGCGATCGGTATGAAGACATTTATCTCGTTGGATTCAGCCTCGGAGGGAATACGGCTTTGAAGTATCTAGGCGAAGACGTTTCTCGAGTTCCGGACGCGGTTCGAGGAGCCGTTGCGCTGAGCGTACCCTGCGATCTGGGATCGGTGGCGGATCGCTTGGTGGAGAAAAGCAATGCGTTTTACATGAAGCGATTCATAAAGCTTCTATGCGCCAAGCTTGCGGAGAAAGAAAAATGTTATCCAGAATATAGATACGAAGCTGGGTGTCGTCCAATGCGCTCGTTCCACGAATTCGATGAGGTCTATACAGCGCCATTGAATGGATTTCCCAGCGCAGAAGATTATTGGAGCCAATGCAGTTGCGTTCGGTATCTTGAAGCGATTGACCGCCCCACGTTGCTAATCAATGCTCGAAATGATCCGTTTCTCTCGGATGCCTGCTTTCCAGAGCGAATCGCTCGGGATCACTCATATTTTCATCTTGAGATTCCGGATACAGGAGGGCATTGCGGATTTCCTGGAAGGAAGCGAGAGGGCGCCTATTGGCATGCGCGTCGCGCCCTGGATTTCCTGAAGAGCTGTGGAGTCTACAAGTAGGAAAAGAGAGGACCGTTGGCTAAAATCCCATATCGAGCTGCGTACTCGCTTCGACCGGGGGATCGGAGAGGCATTCGGGCGTGTCGTTCTGGTTGTTGTTGACGATTGGATTCACGGGCCGACAGGTCATGAGCGCATCGTCGATCGGGGCGAATAGCTGAAATCGACTATCTGTTTCAATCAGCTTGGGATCGCCATCCAGCCAGGCATGAGCGTCGCCGTTTTGAAGAATGACCGGCATGCGGTCGTGCACTTTCGCCGCCAGGGCGTTCGCTTGCGTCGTCAGGATCGCGTAGCTTTCGGTGGCGTTGCCTGCGTCGTCGTGCCAGGATTCCCAAATACCTGCCATGTAGAAGACCGATGCGTCCGCGAGCTGCAGATAGTACGGTTGATTGACGCTACGCTGGCGCTTCCATTCGTAGTACCCATCGGCGGGGACCAAGCAGCGCCTGCGTTGGTAGGCCGCTTTGAACGAGGGCTTGTCCGCGATCGTTTCCGACCGGGCGTTTATAAGCAAAGATTGCGTGGTGCCGCTCTTGGACCAGCTCGGCACGAGGCCCCATCGCATCGCGCTCGCTTGCAGCTGAGCGTCCTCCGAGCGCTTGCGCACGATCCAATTTTCCTGTGTAGGAGCGATGTTGTAGCGGGGCGCAAAGGCGTCGTCTCCTGCATCTAACGTTGCGGATGGGTGAATTTCGTCCGCGGCATCCTCCCCAATGGAAATCGGTTTCTTGACCAATGTATAACGCCCGCACATCTTGCGTCCACGCTGCGCGAAGTCACTGGTTTTGACAAGGCGAGTGTACGGGAGCGAACGATGTTTACCAATTAATTGAAACTATGGGTATTCTCATAATCGGTGGAATATTTGCGGTGCTCCTGCTCTTCGCGCCGCGGTTTATCGGACGCTCGCAGGAGGCGATGCTCGCCCAGTACGAGATATTGGAAAAACGGTTCCGGTTTAAGCGGAGAATTGTCCCGAGCAAGTGGGGAAAAGGGATCCGGGACCGCGTATAGATCTCGGGCGAATTCCACGGCTATCCCGTTGCCTTGTACGACACCTTCAAAGGGGAAAGGGGTGACAAGGTCGTGTGGACCTCCCTCACGTTCGAGATGCTCTTCGCTGGAGAGCGGCAGATCGCTATCGAGTCCGAAAACGGCGAGGCGGCGGCCAAGTTTCCCGGCGACGATTCGCTGGCGCTTCTTGTTCCGTCGCTGGGCGCCTACGCTATTCGATCCGATGATCCATCGATAGAGGGCGTCTTCCAGGACGAATCCGTTTCGTCGCGAATCGAGCGCTTCGAAGGCAGGGGTGCCTTTCGCTTGTCGAAGGGGTTTTTCGAATACCGGGAAACGGGACGCATGCTGGATGAAGCGAAGCGAATACGCTATCAAGACGCCTTGATGATTCTTGCCGCGATTGGCGATCGCTTATCGGAGCGGCTCGAGAAAAGAACGGATACCGAGTTGCCCGACTAGCCTAGCGACTGTATCGCGTTCCGCATGCGATTGAGTCCTTCCTGCAGGGTGGATCGAGGGCATCCGAAATTCAGCCTCACGAATCCTGGGCTATCGAAAAAGGCTCCGTCTGTCAGGCCGATGCCATGCGATTCGAAAAAGGCAACCGGATCATCTTGCCCTAAAGCAGTGGCGTCCATCCAAGAGAGATAGGTCGCTTCGTGCTCGTAGATCTTGATACCCGGTAGATGCTCTCGGGCGAATTCGCGCACGAGGTCGCGATTGCTTCCGAGATAACTGAGCAACTCATCTCGCCATTCGCCGCCGTGGCGATAGGCGGCTTCACAGGCGGTGTAGCCTAGATTGTTCACTTCAGCCATGATCCCCCGGGAGGCGGCGGCGAATCGATTGCGCAGCGTTCGGTTAGGGATGATCGCCAGCGAGCAGCCAAGTCCGGCCAGATTGTAGGTCTTGCTCGGCGAAATAAGCGTGAACGAATTTTGGGAAACCTGTTCTGAAAGAGTCGCGATTGGAATGTGCCGCCTTCCATCCAGGAGCAATTCGCAGTGAATTTCGTCGGCGCAGAGGATAAGGCTGTGTCGCTCGCAGAAGGAAGCTACCTGCTCGAGTTCCTCAGGCTCGAATACGCGTGCGCAGGGATTGTGCGGATTGCAGAAAAGGAAGAGCTTCGTCTTCTCATTCACCGTAGCCTCCATGGCCTCCCAGTCGAAGACCCAGCGATCGCCATCAAGCGCCATTTTCGCCTTGGTGACAGATCGATTCTGGAAGCGAGGCCCGAGCAGGAAGGGCGGGTAGATCGGGGTGGTAGTGAGGATATTATCGCCCGGATCTGCAAACGCGCGGCTCGTAATATTGAGCCCCACGACCAATCCCGGCAGCCACACGAGCCACTCCTCGTCCACTTTCCAGCTGTAGTTGCGCTCGAGCATCTCGAGAATAGAGTCGACGGCGCTCCGCTCCGGGCGAGCGTATCCGAATATGCCCTGGTCCACGCGCTCATGCAGGGCGTCCAATACCGGTTGCGGCGCCTTGAAATCCATGTCCGCCACCCACATTGGCAGGATGTCCTTACCTTCGTACTTCTGCCACTTTTGGCTGTCGGTGTCACGGCGCTCGTGTATCTGATCGAATATCGAATCCATCGTTTGCAATGTGCGGCAAGAAAGAGCGCTGCGGTTCTGAGAGCAATCCCTTTAAGAGGAGAACGTGTCATGAGGCATGGAAAGCCTAGGTAGGTGAGACCTGAGATATGAGTGGCGCAGGATTTTCTAAATTAGTTGAGACAAAGTGACTCTAAAATTTGAGTGAAAATATCTTAACCTTTTAATAATAAATAACATAAGTAAAAATAGAAGTTGGTATCAAATCTGCACAATATGGCACATCGACCTAATCGATAAATTCAATACAGGAGGAAAAAATGAAATACTTAAGCCCATATAATTCACGCTACGGCTTGACGCCGTATTCGAGCCGTTCGTTCAGCACCCTTGAATCCGAGTTCGAGAAGCTCTTCGGCTCGCTGCCGAACCTATTCGATCTGGGCGATGCCTGGTTCGCTGAAGGAGGAAGCCAGTCGCTGCGCCCACGCTGGTATGAGAGCGATGATTCGTACAGCGTCCGCATCGATCTTCCCGGGGTGGAATCGAAGGAAGTTTCTTTGGAGGTCGTGGACAATCAGCTCACGCTAAGCGCCGAGCGCAAAGCGAGCTCTAAAGAGGATGAGGCGAAGAGAGGCTTCTCGTATCGCCAGTCGTTCTCGATTCCCGATGGAGTGGACGCGAACAAGGTGTCTGCTCGATTCGAGGACGGAATTCTCACGGTGACGTTTCCGAAGTCCGAGGCTATCAAGCCACGTCGGATCGAAATCAAGTAATCTAAACTAAAGAGGAGGAACTATAATTATGAGTCTAATGAACGTATTTAAGCCAAAAGGAACCGCTTGCAGCGCTGCAGACACGGAGCGGCTCGCTTATGCGCGGCCCCGTTATCAAATAGCCGAGAACGATGATTCGCATTTCGTCGACGTCGACCTCCCCGGTGTGGGGAAGAAGGATGTTTCGGTGACCTTGCATGACGGCGTGCTGGAGCTTGTGGGCGAACGGAAATGGGACGCGCCCAAGGGTTGGAAGGCCTTAGGGGGCAGCGACGAACGCTTCGCCTATCGCCTGCGCCTCATGGTGGGCGATCGGGTGAACGAATCGGACATCTCCGCTCAGACAAGCAATGGCGTCCTGAGGCTCGCTTTACCTAAGGAGGAAGAGAAAAAGCCGCGCAAGATAGAGATCAACTGATCTCATTGCGTGGTGGGGTTGCGCCGGTTCCCGGGGAGGGGAGCCGGCGCTTTTTTTTGGCAAGGCAATGCGTGTTCTCCTGATCCGTTGTTGCCTTCTCTGTGCGGGAGTGTTTCAAATCCGGTCCTTCATAAATTCATGAAAAGGCATTTTTTTAGGTGGTTTACAGTGGTATCGTTTTGCCTGGGACAGGCATTGGTTTGTGGGCAGGAGGCTCCGTCTGCGCCGTCCGAGCCGAGTGAGTCCATCGAAGAGGCGGCTAGCGCCTCAGGAAGCGAATTCGCCGACATTCGGCAGGAGGCGCGCTCGAAGCTGGCCGAAATCTTCCAGGAGGATATAGGCGAAAATTCCTGGGGCAGGCTTCTAGTCAGCTTTGGCATTATCCTGCTGACCTATGTCGCCAGGAAGATCGTGGGATACCTTTTCGAGAATTGGCTGCATCGGATAGCGGCCAAAACGTCATGGGAATTCGACGACAAGATGGTACCGGCCCTGCGAGGGCCCGTGGGGTGGATGGTGTTCGTGATCGGGCTATTCATCGCTCTCACCGTGCTCAATCTTTCGGAGGAATGGGATACGGCGATCGTCCTCGGCGTAAAGGCGGCGACCATGACCATCGTTTTTTGGGCGATCCTTCGAGCGGTTGACGTCTTCGCGGAGACAATGATGGGACTCGCCAAGCGCCGCGACATGGCAGTCTATGGATTCATACCGCTTATCCAGAAGGCGGCCCGGACATTCTTGTTCATAGTGGCTGTGATTCTCGTGGTTCAGAACATGGGCTATTCGGTTAGCTCGCTGTTGGCGGGACTGGGGATTGGCGGCCTTGCCGTCGCCTTGGCTGCGCAAGAAACATTGGGCAATTTCTTCGGCTCGGTTTCGCTTGTAGCGGACCGTCCTTTCAAGGTGGGGGATTGGATACAGGTGGGAAGCAAAGTGGATGGCGACGTGGAGGAGATTGGACTGCGATCGACCAAGGTGCGTACCTGGTCGAAATCCCTCATGTCCATCCCCAACAAAGTGCTGGCCAACGAGATCATCGAGAATTGGAGCCGGATGCCTAAGCGGCGGGTTAAGCAGTACATCGGGGCCACTTACAGCACGCCCGCGGATACGATGCATGACTTGGTGAAAGACATAAAGCAGCTGCTTAAGGACGACGAGGACGTGCAGCAGGACTTCATACTAGTGAACTTCACTGACTTCGGCGACAGCTCGCTGCAGATTCTCATCTACTACTTCACTAAGACTACGGCGTGGCTGGACCACATGGACATTCGCCAACGGATCAACATCAAGATCATGAAAGCAGTGGAGGCCCGCGGCGCTTCAATGGCGTTCCCGACCCGCTCGCTGCAATTCGAGGGCGATATCGCAGAACGGATCGCGAATGGCTTGGGCCCGGAGAGGGATTGATCGCAGTCTTCCTTACGATCAAGGCGTGTAGCACGCGATGTAGACGGGATTGGTCAGCACGCCCTTGGGCAGAAATCGCGTTTCGAAATGCGCGTTGGAAAGAGCGGCTTCGATTTCTTTTCTCGTAAAGAGGCCCAATCGATGGGTTTCCGTGAAGGATAGGTTCCTATTCGGAGCTTCTATATGGTAGTCGATGGTGATGACCGATACGGTTCCCTCGGTGCTCGCTTGCCGGGCTTGGAGGATGCGGGTTTGGGATTCCGGATCGAAGCTTTCGGAAGCGTCCACGAGCTCGGGCTTCCATTCGTCCGGCTCGACCCAGGGCTCCAGGATGAGCCAGCCGCCGGGCTTCAGGTGCCGGGCCATGCAATCGATGGAGGCTTGGAGGCCGTCCGCCGTCTCGGCGTAGCCGATTGAGCTGAATAGGCAGGTGAGGGCATCGTATTGCTTTGGCAGAGAAAAGGACCGCATGTCCGCGGCGGTGAACTCGCCCTGAGGGTTCTTTTTCTGGGCGATCTCGATAAGGCCAGGTTCCAGGTCGATACCGTCCACTTGGTAGCCGTAAGTCTCGGATAGGATCCGAGCGTGTTCGCCGGTCCCGCAGGCGACGTCGAGAATACTGCGCGGCTGGGTTTCTAGTTTCTCGAGAATGTAGGCGATGCGTTCGGTCTCCGTCTTGTAGTCCTTGATGGACCGATAGTGGAGATCGTACCAATTGGCGAATGGCGTGAACATCTGCTGGCTAAGCATCCATGGGGGCACCGCCTGGGCAATGGAAAAGACGCGGATGCTCTTGCAAGGTAAACTTACCCGATTTTTCTCAAGCCAAAACCTATTCTTGACCGTATAAACCAGGTAGAATGGCTTTTCCCTTTTGCTTTCCCATAAACTGGCTCTAATAACCCCTTTCAACGAGATTATGCGCGATTACTTTCTTAGGCGACTCCTGCTGATCCCCCCAACACTGTTCGGCGTTACTCTAGTCGTCTTCGCTCTTACGCGTGCCGCCCCTGGAGGGCCCCTCGAAAGAGCTCTTCAAGAGGCCCAGATGGTAGGCGAATCTGGCGGCTCGTTCGCCAGTGGACAACAAGGAACGGCCCTTTCCGATGAGCAGATCCAGACGTTGAAGGAATATTATGGTTTCGATAAGCCTTGGTATGTGGCCTACGTGATTTGGTTGGGAAACCTCGCTCAAGGGGATCTGGGCGATTCGTTTCGCTATAGCGAACCGGTTTGGTCCGTCATGAAAGAGCGCTTGCCGATTTCGGGGTTCTATGGCCTGACGACCTTGATACTTACCTACGTGGTTTGCATTCCTCTCGGTTTGCTAAAAGCCCTCAAGCATCGAACCTTCACCGACAATGCGACGTCGGTGTTGATCTTCATAGGATACGCGATTCCCGGGTATGCGCTCGGAGCGATTTTGCTCCTTTTTTTCGCGGCCCGCCTCGAATGGTTCCCAATGGGTGGATTTACGAGCTACAACTACGATCAACTGGGGACCTTCGAACGCGCGTTGGATATTGCCAGCCACGCCGCATTGCCCCTGACGTGCTACATGGTGGGCGCATTTGCTGTGACGACTATGCTCATGAAAAACCATCTGATGGAGAATCTGGCGGCAGACTACATGAGAACGGCGATTGCCAAGGGCGTTAGCCTGAAGAATGCGGTAAAGGGCCATGCGCTGCGCAATTCTCTCATCCCCATTGCAACCACCTTCGGGCAGAATATCACTTTTCTTATCTCAGGATCGTTCCTAATTGAATTCATATTCGATATCGATGGCTTTGGGCTACTCGGGTTGAACTCGTTGCTGGATCGCGACTATCCTGTTGTAATGGGGGTTGTCTTCCTGGCTTCCCTTCTCCTTATGATCGGCAACATTCTCTCGGATATCCTCGTTGCTTTGGTCGACCCCCGCATTCGTTTCGAATAGGCAATATAAGATGGCGTTTAAATTGAGGCTAAACCCAATCACCATTCGCCGCTTGAAGCGTTTTCGCGCTATCAAGCGCGGGTTTTATGCTTTTCTAGCCCTCTGTGTCGCCAGCATTGGATCGCTCGGATTAGAGCTAGTCGCTAACAGTAGAGCGTTGATCGTGTCCTATGATGGGTCGCTTTCGTTTCCCACTTATGGAGGGGTAAAACTCGGAAGCGCTTACGGCTTGGAGGGCGATGCGGCCAATACTCCAGTCAATTATCGGGAACTAAGAGAGCGTTTTAGAAACGAAGGGAAGGGGAATTGGGTCTTGATGCCTTTGGTCGAGTACAATCCAAACGAGAACAACTCCTATGAGGGAATCTTACGCGCGACGGCTCCGTCATGGGATCGTGGGCATTATTTGGGTACGGATACGACGGGTCGCGATGTTTTGGCGCGATTGCTCTACGGATTTCGAATTGCGATCTTCTTTGCTTTGGCATTTTCGATTCTCGTCTACGCTATTGGCATACTGATTGGTTGCCTGATGGGCTATTTCGGAGGCTGGTTCGATCTAATCGCCCAGCGCTTTATCGAGATTTGGTCCAATATTCCTTTCCTGTATACCGTTATCATCGTTTTCTCGATACTGCCGTTGTCCCTGGGGCTGTTTTCTAGGGTCACCGTACTTCTCCTCGCTCTTGTTGCGTTCTCTTGGGTGGGGTTGACCTATTACATGAGAACCGCGGCCTACAAAGAAAAGGCGCGTGACTATACGCAGGCAGCCATAGCGCTCGGAGCTAGTCCGCTTAGAGTGGTGTTTCGGCATATACTTCCGAATTCGCTGGCAACGATAGTAACCTTTTTACCGTTTATGGTAGCGAGCGCGATAACCTCGGTAACCGCATTGGACTTTCTGGGATTCGGCTTTCCGCCACCGACACCAAGTATGGGCGAGTTGCTAAAGCAAGGGACCGATAACCTAAGTACGGCGCCATGGATTGTGACAGCTGCATTCATTTCTTTGGTTTTGATTCTAACCTTGGTCACCTTCGTTGGAGAAGCGATTCGAGAAGCATTCGACCCTAAAAAATTCACACTGTATCAATAATGAAAATACAAAATATAAGATACTCCGCAGTTCTTTTGATCGGAATTGCGATGATAGGAACCTTAATAGTGGGTTGTGGGAAAAAAGAAGACGCTGAAGCTGAGTTTCCGGCTTTCGACAATGAAGAGGTAGTGCAGGCCTACTATGCCGAGCATAGCGATTTCTTCCGATTCAAGGAAGCGAGCGACTTGCCGGGCAATCTCGATTGGGAAGATGGGAACGAGCTGCCCGATATTGGGTCCCCGAAAGCGAAAAAGGGCGGAGTCTCCTACGGGCGCATTCTGGATTTTCCTCGTACGCTGCGAACTATTGGACCGGATTCAAACGGTAGTTTTCGACGCTATATTCTGGACGACAACGTCATGAATTTCGCTAAGAGACACCCCAACGTGACAAAAACGCGATCCATCGGGTTTCACTATTTTCCGGGAGTTGCGGATCGATGGGCAGTAAATATGGAAGCGAAAACGGTTTACGTCCATATCGACGACGAGGCCGAATGGTCGAATGGGGACCCCATTACGGCCGATGATGTCGCCTTCATGTTCTATTTCTACCAGTCGCCGCACCATAAGCAGATCTGGTATCACGACTGGTATGGCTTCGGCATCAACTACGAGAATCTGACGATTTACGATGAGAAGACCTTCTCCATCAAGCTTGTCGAACGGCGGCCGGACCTGCTAAGTCGAGTCCTCGAGCTCAATCCAATGCCACGCGAGTTCTTTCGAGAATATGGCGAGGACTATATTGATCGCTATCAGTGGCGCAATGTGCCCACTTCTGGGGCCTACTACGTTGAGGCGGACGACATAAAAAAGGGTCGGTCGATAGCTCTCACTCGGAAGGTAGATTGGTGGGCTAAAGATAGGAAATTTTGGAGAAACCGCTACAATTTTGACAAGGTGGTGATGACTGTGGTGCGAGATACGCCGAAGGCCTTGGAAATGTTTCTCAAAGGGGAACTCGACGCTTTCCCATTGAGTCTCGCGGAGTATTGGTACGACAAGGTTAGCGACGACAATCCGAATGTCCAAAACGGATATATCAAAAAAGCTACTTTTTTCAATCAGTACCCAAGACCTACATACGGATTTTGGATGAATGAATCCAAGCCATTGCTCGACAACAATGATATCCGCGTCGGCTTGAATTTCGCCACGAATTGGCAAAAAATATGCGACGAGTATTTTCGTGGAGACGCAACGAGAATGCGTACGACCGCTGATGGATTTGGTGATTTCACTCATCCGACCCTGCAGCCCCGTCCCTTCGATACGGAAAAGGCTCTGGAAGCGTTCGCTCGAGCGGGATTCGATAAGCGAGGTGACGATGGGATTCTGATGAATTCGGATGGTCAGCGGTTGTCAATTACCGTTTCTACAGGATATAAGCACTTTCAGGATCTTCTGACGATAATCAAGGAAGAGGCGGCGAAGTGCGGCGTTGAATACAATCTGCAGGTGCTGGATGGAACTGCTGGATGGAAGCTCGTCCAGGAGAAAAAGCATGAAATCCACTTTTCCGCTTTTGGCGTTAGTGCGGAGATGTTTCCTCGATACAAGGACTTTTACCATTCTTCCCGCGCCTACGACAAAGCGTTTAATGCTGACGGATCCGTTAATCCGGATCGGCAGCCCAAGGCTCAAACCAATAACTTGCAGGTGGTAGCGAGCCATGATTTGGACGCTATGATCGAACAGTATGACAATTCGGAGGATGTGGACGAAATGATAGGGCTCGCTCGGATGCTAGAAGAACGAATATTTGACCAAGCATCCTTCATACCAGGATTCGTATTGCCGACCTATCGCATTGGTTACTGGCGATGGCGACATTACCCTGACGACTTCAACGTTAAGCTAAGTAGCTATGCGGGTGAATTCTGGTTGTCTTGGATGGATGAGGCTGCAAAGGAAGAAACGCTCAAAGCGAAACGAAACGGAGTTTCGTTCGAGCCTTCGATCGTTGTGTACGACCAATACAAAGAGGACTGATTTTGACTGATAAAGTGGATACGCTTCTTGAAGTCGATGGCCTGTCAGTTGGATTCGATACCGACGATGGGCGAGTCGAAGCGGTAGACAGAGTAGGATTTTCAGTGGCCCGTGGCGAAACCGTCGGGATCGTCGGAGAATCGGGATGCGGCAAAAGCGTCACAGCGCTTTCGATCATGAGGTTGCTCCCTCAACCGATGGGGAAAGTCCTGGGAGGTCGTATCCTATTCAAGGGTCGAGATCTGTTGGAGGCGTCCGCAGAGGAAATGCATTCAATCCGAGGAAATGAGATTGGAATGGTCTTTCAGGAGCCGATGACTGCCCTGAACCCAGTTCAGCGAATCGGCAATCAGCTGAGCGAGTGTTTTTTGCTGCACTACCTTGGGATAACGAAGAAAGAGGCATGGAATCGATCGATCGAGGCCTTGAAGCGCGTCGGAATCCCTTCCCCTGAAATCCGCGTGTCCGAATACCCTCATCAGCTTTCGGGTGGCATGAGGCAAAGGGTCGTGATCGCAATCGCTCTCGCTTGCGATCCGGATTTGTTAATTTGCGACGAGCCGACGACGGCGCTGGATGTGACGGTTCAAGCGCAGATTCTGGACTTAATAAAATCATTGCAAGCCGAGTTGGGCATGTCGGTGATTATGATAACGCATGATATGGGCGTAATCGCGGAAATCTGCGACTCGATGGTTGTCATGTACGCATGTCGGGTCGCCGAACGCGGTCCGATCAAGACTTTGTTCGCGAATCCGAAACACCGCTACACGCGAGGTCTGCTCGATTCGATTCCCGTGCTGGATTCTCCGCATAAGCAAAAACTCAATACGATTGATGGGACGGTGCCGGGATTAAGTGAAATGCCAGTGGGCGCGCGCTTCGCGGCTCGATCGACGCACTGTGATGTCAGTAGCTATCTCAATTCAAAGGAATACCAAACCGTGAGGCCAAATCTCATTGAGATAGAGCCGGGTCATTGGGTAGAGGATTGCGAAGTCGTTCGCGTGTAGAGCATGAATCGAGAAGCGACAGGTGAATCTGACTACCTCCTAGAAGTGGAGGACCTCAAGGTGCACTTCCCCGTACGTTCGGGCGTATTTGCGCGGGCTAGGAATTGGTGCAAAGCCGTGGACGGCATCAGCATTAGGATTAGATCCGGTGAAACTTACGGCCTCGTGGGCGAGTCTGGATGTGGCAAGTCGACCCTAGGGAAAGCTATTTGCAAATTGCTCAAGCCGACCTCAGGAAAAATTCGTTTCGATGGGTTTGATCTGACCTCTGCAAGCCGGAAGGAGATGCAGCCTTACCGAAGGGATATTCAGTTTATTTTTCAAGACCCGGCTGAATCGTTGAACTCCCGCTTTTCAGTCCGCGAGATTTTTGAGGAACCTTTCGTGATCCACAAAATGGGTGATTCAGCGGAACGTAGTCGAAAAGTGAATGCGCTGCTCGACAAGGTAGGATTGCCTCGATCATCCGCCGATCGCTTTCCCTTTGAATTTTCAGGTGGGCAACGACAGAGGATTGGCATCGCTCGAGCGATCGCGTTGGAACCGAAACTGATCGTTTGCGATGAGCCGGTTTCCGCTTTGGACGTATCCGTTCAAAGCCAGATCTTGAATCTGCTAATGGATATTCAAAGTGAAATGGGGCTCTCGTATATGTTCATTGCTCACGATCTCGCAGTCGTCCGCGTAATATCCGATCGCATCGGTGTCATGTACCTTGGGAATATCGTGGAGGAAGCTTCGGCGACGGAATTGTTTACAAATCCGTTGCATGAATACACTAAAGCCCTGATATCCGCCATTCCAATACCGGACCCAACGTTTCAAGGAGAACGCGTGTTGCTCAGAGGTGATGTGCCTTCTCCGATTGATCCCCCACCAGGCTGCGCCTTCGCTCGCCGAAGCCCGATCGAAGTGAGCGAAGAAGTTGCCTCGCAGCCGAGCGAATATATTCAAGCCAGCGAGGGCCACTGGGTAGAGGTCCATCCGGCGACCGTCCGAAACTATGATGAGCCAAAGGCGCATCCGCGGCCCACCGTAAATCCGTTGGCGGAGCCCCCTGAGGCTCCAAATCCCAAATTGGGTGGACTCTGATCAGACTAGATCCGTCACTGGTTGAAGGAATGTGATAAATCAGGCTCGGAAGAGGATTGTCTCGCGTTGAAAGAAGCTTGCGGCGAGACGGACCGCTAGCAGCGCGTATACGAGGGAGGTCGAAAGCGCGATGCCGAAGTAGACGGGGTCGAACAAGTCGCCGAAGATCTGCTTCATGGTAAGCGAGATGTTCAGGATGGGAATGAACGCCGTGTAGAGCTGCGACTCCGCCCCGAGCACAGAGGACAGCATGGCGGGTAGTATAACGATGGAGAAAAAGGGAAGTATGTACGTTTGGGCCTCCTTCTGGTTGTGAGAGAAACTGGATATCACAAGCAGCACGGATGACGTAAAAAGCGCCAAGGGGATTACGATAAGGAGCATCCAGATGATCGAAACGAAGTTGAATGATATGACATCGCCCATGAGGTCCTTGAATAGCTCCACGCCAAAAGCGAGCGGCGCAAGTATACCCGTGATGGCGCAACAGGAGGCGATCAGGCTGATAACAAGGATGGTCATCAGCTTACCGATAACGATCTCGTACCGAGAAGCTGGAGACACGAGAAGCGTTTCCATAGTGCCTCGTTCCTTTTCGCCAGCACAGAGGTCGAATGCCGCCAAAGGCAGTGCTCATAACGATGATGTAGGGAAGTATCAGGCCTAGAGCGAAGGACCCTGCAGATGTGCTGGTGGCGATATCCGTCCGCTCGATTTTCGTAGGCTTGGAAAAATTCTCTGGAAGCTGAGCGGCGCTGATGCGTTCAGCGAGCGCGTCACGGTCGAATTGCCGGATGGCCCCTTGCAGTCGATTGAGAGTGTTGAGCGAATTCTCGTTCGCCGCGTTGTATATAATCTCTAGCGAGGCGGATTCGTTTGATTCGAAGTCGCCTAGGGCATTGGGTCCGATGACAAGGGCGGCGCGAATGGCGCGCTCCTCTACCGCCTTTCGGGCGGTGTCTCGATTGTCGAATCGCTTCGCGTCGATTGATTCGTTTTCATTGAGCCGGTTAACGAGGTTCGGCAGAGTCCCTAGCTCGACGATTCCGATCTCGATCGTTTTCTTGCCGACGAAAAAGAGTAGGGTTCCCATGATCAACGGAGTCACCAGCAAGGGAGAGACAATTAGGCCTAGAATGACGCGCTTGTCGCGCAACGTTTCACGTAGTTCCTTCAGAAATACGATATAACCCAGTCTACGCCTGCTCATCGTCCGCCTCCATTCCATCCACGATCTTAAGAAAAGCGCTTTCGATCGTCGATTCTCCGGTTTGCGCTTTGAGGCTCGGTACATCGCCTTCTGCAGCGACGATTCCCCGGTGAACGATCGCGACGTGGTCGCACAGTCGTCGGCTTCGCTCATGATATGCGTAGAGAAGACGACGGTGAGGGCATCGGTGCGACATTGCTCGATGAAGGCCATGATCGTTTGCGAAGTCATGACATCGAGCCCGCTTGTAGGCTCGTCGAATATCATAACGGGAGGCGCGTGTACGATGGATCGAGCGATCGAGACGCGTTGCTTCTGGCCGGTCGACAAGTTGTCGCAACGCCCCTTCTGGAACTCGCCGATCTCGAGCTGCTCGATGAGTGCGTCCACTCGATTCTTGAGCGCGGGGCCATTGAGCCCATTGAGCATCCCGAAGTACTCGATCATTTCGCGGGCGGTCAGGCGGCCATAGAGGGCGGTACTACCGGAAAGGAATCCGATATTGCGTCGTACCTCCTCGGGGCTCTCCTTGATATCGTATCCGGCAATCGTAGCAGTTCCCTGGGTAGGCTCCAGCAAGGTAGCCAGCATTCGCAAGGTGGTCGTCTTGCCCGCCCCATTCGCGCCGAGGAGGCCGAATATTTTGCCGGGCTCGCATTTTAGGTTCACTCGGGTGACCGCCCGCACGAGACCGCGTTTTCGATCGCGAAAGGTCTTGGTCAGGTTTTCGGCAGTAATCACAATGGAAAGCGTGCGCTGGCTGTGAGAAAGCTGGTTTTAGGCAAAAATTTCGAGAAAAAAGCGGCGCTTTTTCCTATGGAAGCCGCAAGATTTGACGAAACCGCTCAGTCCTTTGTAAGTTACTGATCAATAAGGTAATGGTGAGAGCCACCTACAATGAGAGCTGTGACTATGGGGTACTCTCAATAGCCGAAATGAGCGCTTTCCGCGCTTTTTTGCAAAAAAGTGAGCGAGTTTACTTAAGGAAGCCACGTCACGCACCGATATACCAGCTACGACCAATTTTATTAGACGTTTTCGTATTTTGATATTGTTCCTATAATTAGATGGATTGTTAAGAGGCGGGGCTTTTGAACGAAGCCCTGCTTTTTTTTGCCCAAATGGGACGGATCGATGCGTGGTATCGGGTTGTCATTGGTCGGGCTTGCGTTTGACTGGGGGCCGAAATGAGCCAAATCGAAGAAGCAATCGCATTTGACAGCGTGGAGGAAGCGATCGAGGAGATCGCGGCTGGCCGACCTGTTATCGTTACGGACGACGAGTCCCGCGAGAACGAGGGCGATTTGATTGTCGCTGCGGCGAAAGTGACTCCGGAGGTGATCAACATGATGATCCAGCACGCCCGGGGACTGATTTGCGCGCCGTGCACGGCTCATCACCTGCAACGGCTCGGTATCAACCGAATGGTGGACGAGAATCGGGAGGCGCACAAAACAGATTTCACGATTTCGATCGATGCGGCTGAAGGTATCACCACGGGAATCAGCGCCTACGACCGTTTCCGCACGCTCCAATTGCTAGGAGATCCTGAGACGCCCCCGGATGCGTTCGTGCAGCCGGGTCATATCTTCCCCTTGAAAGCGAAGGATGGGGGAGTGCTGCAACGGGCGGGACATACTGAGGCGGCTATCGATTTAGCGGCCTTGGCGGGACTGTTTCCCTGCGCCGCGATTTGCGAGATTCTAAACGATGACGGATCCATGGCCCGCATTCCGGAGCTGCTGGCATTCAAGCGCAAATTCGGGGTTAAGATGATCTCGATCGCTGCCTTGATCGAGTACCGGAGCAAGCGCGATACGTTGGTGGAGGAGATTAGAGAGCTGCCGTTCGAAAGCGCGTTCGGAGACTTTCGGCTCAAGGTATTTCGGAGCGCGATTGATCAGCGCGAGCACTATGCGCTGGTTGCGGGTGAGATCGGTCCCGAGCCCACGATGGTTCGCGTGCACGCAGAGAATCTTTTCGTTGACCTGTTTCGCAAGTCCGGCGAATCGAGTGGCGATGCCCTGCACGCGGCCCTGAAGCGAATTGGCGAGGAGGGCAATGGCGCCGTGGTGCTCATTAGCCGTCAGGACAAGGGACTTTCACAGATCGATGACTCCTGCGAGAAACCGGGAGACATGGGTTTGCGCGACTACGGGATGGGCGCCCAGATTCTGGTAGCCCTGGGGCTCGAGAAGATTCGGCTCCTTTCCAATACCAATCGAAACGTGGTGGGCCTGGATGGGTATGGCCTAGAAATCGTCGAGCAATTAAACCTGTAAAGCGGACCGGATTTTAACGAGGGTGAATTCTGTGGCGGACCGAGGATATTGCAGGAATCGCCACTTCCGACTTTACATGACCTGATAACCCGCTCATTCCCGTGTCTCTTCCCACCTGTTCTTAAAATGAGCCAACTTTCGCCAGAGCCATCCGAAATTGACGGATCCGATTTTCGAATCGGGATTGTCGCAGCGCGCTACAATCAAATTTACGTGGATGGACTTCTGGACGGTGTTCGAGCCGCCCTGGCGACTGCCGGAGTGTCGGACGAGCAAATCGTGGTGGAGCGCGTTCCGGGTTCTAATGAATTGCCCATCGCAGCCCAATTGGTTGCGAGCAAATGGCGCTTCGATGCGATTGTCGCCTTGGGCGTTATCATCGCCGGAGGAACCAAGCATTTCGAGCTGGTGGCCGACGCGTCCAATATTGGGCTGCAACAAGTTTCGCTCGAGTCGGGAGTTCCGGTCGTCAACGGAGTGATTGTAGGTGACGACGAGGATCAGGTAAAAGAGCGGTGCGTGGGGTCTATTCCAAAAGGAACGGAATTCGGTCAATGCGCCCTGGAAATGGCTCAATTGCGCCGCGACTATCGATAGCCTGTATGTCGGAAGGTAGAAAGCCTCAGCGTCGCCTGTGCCGCATTGCGTGCATGCAATACCTCTACTCCTGGTCCATCAATCGGCCTACGGACATCAATGAGGACCTGAACATTTTCTTCGAAGATCAGGAAGAGGAGCGCGACTACTACGCGTTTGCGGAAGAGCTCATTTTCGGGGTGATCGAGCATCTAGCGCCGATCGATGACAAAATTCAGGAGATCGCAAGCAACTGGGACTTCGACCGGATCGCCAAGATCGACTTGTCCATACTTCGCATGGCGATATTCGAGTTGCTTTACCGCAAGGATATTCCTCCGGTCGTGACGATCAATGAAGCGATCGACCTAAGCAAATTGTATTCGGCCGAGGAATCGCGCCGCTTCGTCAACGGCATATTAGATCGGCTCCGCGGCCAATTGGATCGGCCGTCGCGACAGGCGAGCTGGGATTGATCAAAATATAGGGCTATCTGTAAATAGGGAACGCTATGCTGTCGCTGTTTAAGAAATTCAAGGAAGGGCTATCGCAGTCGGCCAAGAGCATCGCCGACAAGACGGGGGGCATTTTTAGACGAGCCAAGCTCGATGCTTCGACGATCGAGGAGCTGGAGGAAGCTTTGTATGCCGCCGATTTTGGGTACGAAACGACTGAAGAGATTATCGAGGAGACAAAGGAAGCGTATAAAAAGGACAAGAATCTCCGTGGACAGGAGGTGGCAGCCATCGGCTCTGCGGTCCTAAGGCGCGTATTGGAAGGATCCGAAGGGGTGATCGAGTTCAACGAGGATCGTCCCACCGTGATTTGCCTGATCGGCGTGAACGGATCGGGAAAGACGACGACCACTGCCAAGCTCGGCAGCCAGTGCAAAGCAGACGGGCGGGAAGTCCTAGTTGCCGCTTGCGACACCTTTCGCGCGGCGGCAATCGATCAGCTGAAGGAGTGGTCGGTACGGCTAGAATTGGATATGGTATCGGGGGAACGCGGCGCCGATGCAGCCGCAGTCGCCTTCGACGCCTGGCAGGCGGCTAAGAGTCGAGGAAAGGACACCTTGATTGTCGACACGGCGGGACGGCTTCATACCAAGAGCAATCTGATGGATGAGCTGGCGAAGATTCGCCGCGTATTGGAAAAGCATGACAAGACGGCTCCCCACTATAGCTTGCTCGTGGTTGATGGGAGTCTCGGCTCTAACTCGATTGAGCAAGCCCGCGTCTTCAACGAGAAATTCGGATTGGACGGGCTCGTCGTTACGAAACTCGACGGGACCAGCCGCGGGGGTTCGTTGGTGGGTATCTACAGAGAATTGAAGCTGCCCATTTTCTTTCTCGGCTTTGGCGAGAAAGCAGAAGACTTGCAAGCGTATCAAATCGACAATTACGTCGAAGCCGTCTTTGGAGTAGACGAAGAAGCATAGCTGCTTCAGTAGGCAAGGTTGGCATAAAAAACGCCCCCGATTCGCAATACGGAGGCGTCGTTAGAATTTGTCTGGCTTCCCAACCTATTCCCAATTGAGAACGAGGCGGATGTAGTAAGTCGTATCGAGCTCTTTGACTCCGCTGAGGTCCGCGTCGCTGTCATAGTCGTTGGCGAATCCGATGCGAACGCTGTACTGCTCGGCTTTTAGAGGAAGGTCGATGGCCGTATCCTGATAGAGACGGAAGCTTCCGAAATCCTCGATAGTCGGGGTGAACTTGATGCGGTTCACAAGCTTGCCCCATTTCAAGGTTTCCTTGTGCTCCAGGCCGAAATCGAGACTGGCGGCGCTCAGCTCTGCACGTCCGCTAAAGGCGCTGTAGTCTTCGAACCGATATCCCAAACCACCGCGGAGGTTGAGAAAGCGCGTTTCCGTGTTGGCGAACGTGTAACCGAAACCGGCCGCTGTCGTCACGAATAGTTCCGTGCCCTTGATGACGTCGCGTCCGAATTCGCTGCTAACGAACCAGTTCCAATCGTCGTTGAGCTGATTGGTATAGTCTACTCCAGCGCGAGCGTCATCTGCGCTCTTGGCGCCATCGGTTTCCTCGAAATTCGCTCGCGAGAAGAACGAGAGCTTGTCGTCAGGCCCATTAAGAGTGGCTCGGAAACTCATGCCGAATCCGGTGCTGTCCGAGTTTCCGCTCTTGCCTGTGAGGTCCATGGCGGCTTCGTAGGCCCATTTGCGGCGCAATTTCGCCATTTCCGCGTCTTGACGGATCTGCGTGGGGCTTTTTTCTCCCGGCTGCCAGCTTTCTTTTACTTTGCCGACCGAGCTGGAAAGCTCCCCATTGGCAGTATTCACGGAAAGGGAGCCGTCAGGGCCGCCGGTCAATGTGCCTGAGTAGGCGGCTCCGTCCTCGAAAGAAATAAAGACTGGATTGTCTGTGGTGAGTTGGTCCACTTGGGACTGATCGACCTCGATTTCTCCAGCGAAATCGGTCGATACTTTGATCTTCCCTCCGTCGATACCTAGGATTTTTCCCACAATGGTCGACCCGCTCTTGGTGACGATTACGTCCCCAAAGGAGGCGGCGGCGAATAGGAACGCGGCGGTAATGGTCGCTATAAGCTTATTAATGATATGTGTCGTGGGAAATTGATTTGATTGGGGTATGTCCTCCGAGGAGTGGTTTGAACCCTTAATTATCAACAAGTTCCCTCGTTTTGGCGTGAATATTGGCCAGTTGGGCACTAGAAAGTGTGGGTGAATTAGGGTATTGCAATCAAATATTGATGTGGCAAGTTTTTGGACAATTCGGTCATAAATAGGAAATTGGTTTGGCGCAGTTGGTGGAGGGAGCTAGCGTCCCAGGACAAAATCGAGCCCTTCCCATTATCATGGAAACGCAAGAAGACAGCATTTGGAATTCACTCCAGCAGGAGGCGCGCAAGGCGGGCTCAAGCGAGCGGCTTCTAGGAGCGTACCTCGAGGAAACGGTTCTCGGGCAGAGATCATTCGATGCGGCGCTCAGCTACACGCTCGCGCCTAAGCTCAGGGACGAGATCCTACCGAGCATTACTCTGAGGGACCTCTTCTTAGAGATTCTCGAGTCTGAAAAAGGCCTCAGGGATAGCGTTCGGATCGATTTGCAGGCGGTCAAGGACCGGGATCCGGCCGCGGGTGGCTATCTTTCTCCGTTTCTATTTTTCAAGGGTTTCCAAGCCTTGTCAGCGTATCGGTTCGCTCATTACCTGTGGTACGAGGATCGAAAGACGCTAGCGCTGTACCTGCAGAGCCTGATTTCCAAAGTATTTGGTGTGGACATACATCCGGCTGCGACGATTGGTCACGGGATCCTCATCGACCACGCTACAGGGGTGGTTATCGGGGAGACGGCAGTCGTGGGAAACAACGTATCGCTCTTGCATGGCGTGACTCTTGGAGGCACGGGCAAAGAACGTGGCGATCGGCATCCGAAGGTGGGCGATGGCGTCCTGATCGCTGCTGGAGCGAAGGTGCTTGGCAATATCAAGATTGGCGAAGGAGCGAAGATCGGCGCCGGCAGCGTTGTGGTCCGCAATGTAAAAGCGCATTGCACAGTGGTAGGCGTACCGGCGAAAAACATCGGCGCGTGCAAGGAAGCGACACCTGCCCTCGGGATGAATCAGGGCATAGGAAGCAAGGACATCGCGGGTTTCGATCCTAGCATTTGATCCATTCAGTTCCGGGTTGGCGCGGTTTTCAAGAGAGCCTCAGGGCAGGGTCTCCTGCATAATTCTTGTTTTTTTAACTTTATCCGCTGCCTATCGCTCGTAGGGTCGTCGCCATGCCTAATTCATTCGGCAAGCTATTTACAATCAGCACCTGGGGCGAAAGCCACGGGGGTGGGGTAGGCGTAGTGCTAGACGGCTGCCCTCCTGGATTGCCGCTCACGGAGGAGGAGATCCAAGTGGAGCTGGATCGGCGTCGGCCGGGTCAAAGCGACATCGTAACGCCGCGCAAGGAATCGGATACGGTGCATATCTTGTCGGGACTGTATGAAGGTCGTACGACGGGAACTCCCATCTCGATGCTCGTTCACAACAAGGATCAGCACCCAGAAGCGTACTCCGAGATGAAGACAGTCTTTCGCCCCTCGCATGCGGACTACACGTATCAGACGAAATTCGGACATCGAAACCCTGAGGGAGGAGGGCGTTCGTCAGCTCGCGAGACCATAGGACGTGTTGCGGCAGGCGCTGTTGCCAAGAAAATTCTAGCGGAAGCGGGCCAAGTGGAAACGATCGCCTATGTCAAACGTATCCAAGATATCGAGATGCCGGACGATGCGGAAGTCACCAACGCTCTTATTGAGTCCAATGCAGTGCGTTGCCCGCACGCGGAAACCGCTGAGGCGATGATTGAGCGGATTAAGGACGTTCGTGGTCAGGGTGATTCAGTCGGTGGTGTCATTGAATGCGTGATACGTAATTTACCGGTTGGCCTGGGGGAACCTGTGTTCGATCGTTTCGAGGCGGACTTGGCCAAGGCGATGCTGTCCTTGCCCGCGACTAAAGGCTTCGAAGTCGGTAGCGGATTTGCGGGAACGACAATGAAAGGTTCAGAGCACAATGACCCATTCGAGAATCGAGATGGGGAGGTACGTACGCAGACAAATCGATCTGGAGGCGTTCAAGGAGGGATCACCAATGGGGAAGACGTTCGATTTAGAGTGGCCTTCAAGCCTACCGCGACTTTGTTGCAAGCTCAGGCGACGGTGGATGTCGATGGGAACGAGACTGAGTTGAAGGCGCGTGGCCGACACGATCCCTGCGTCTTGCCTCGAGCCGTGCCTATTGTCGAGGCGATGGCGAATTTAGTAACAGTCGATCACTGGATGCGCCAGCATGCCCAGAACCGACTCTTTGCGTTCTAGCGAGCCCGATTTTGGCGAAAGAGATCGAGCGATGTCGGCGCAATACGTCTATTTGATTCTGGGATCTCGAGGGGGAGGCCGCGGAGCCGTTGTCTCCGACTTGATCGATTTCGGCATAGAGCCTTCCACTTCGGTGGAAGTCTGCTACTCGACTGGCGATAGAGAATCATGGGATTCGCCATTGGACTTGAAGCACCCAGCTTGCCTTCAAAAGACCTACGAATGGGAGGGAACTGAACGCGGTCTAGAAATCGACCTGCAAGGCGACACTATCTTCGTAGTAGCGGATGGGCATTCCGATCCTGCCGATTTCGTAGAGAGCTTTTTCCTTTGGCTTAAGGATGTCGGAAAAGAGCTGGGCCGTATCCTTACGGTTGCGGACTGCGGGCGAATCCATGAGGAGCCAAAGATGATGCTCTGGTATGATTGCTGCGTCCACTTTTCAGACGTTGTTCTGCTGAGCAATCGTCGCGATGTTCCCAACAAATGGATCGATGAATTCAAGGATCGTTACCTTAAGGAATACTATCCTTGCCTATTCGAATTCGTGAAGAAGGGTTGGCTAGCCAATCCTTCGCTGGTTCTCGAACCCGAAGCGCGTCGGATATCGAAGCTGTTCGATGAAGCGGAAGAATACGTATTCGAAGATGACGATGAAGACGAGGAGCTCGAGCTCGAGGACGAGGATGAATTCGCGGCGGGCAATCCCGAAAAGGATCCTTATCTTGCGAAGCTCGTCAATGGCCGCCGGGAAAAGACGCTTCCTGTGATTCGGACGCTGATCGCTTAGCCGGTTTCGAATAGCGAATCGACCAGAGCTCGAAGTTCAACCAGACCGTTTACGCGATGCGTGGCGGATGACGCGCTGGTCGCGCCGGGGCGCATAGTTTGCACCGTTCGCAGACCGAGTTGATTGCCAGCCTTAATTTCAGATTGCTCGTTGTCTCCCACGATGACGACGGCGCTCGGATCGAGGGAGTTGGATTGGATGATCCATTCGAATCTGGGCCGCTTGCGAACTCGATCCTTGTCGTCGATTGCGTCGATGAATGTCTCCTTGAAGTGAGCCACGATTCCGAGCGCTCGGATCTTGCTGGCTTGAAGCTTTCGGAATCCAGAGGTGACCAGGTACAGGTCGCCCGGAATTCGCTCGAGCTCGCAGAGGTCGTCGTATCCCTCCATGGGCGGTTCGACCTCCATCTTTTCAAAGACCTTCCAACCTTCAGAAAGCATGGCTTGCGTAAAGCCGTGTCGTTCCGCGACCCAATCCAAGGCGTGCGCCCAGCAGTCCTCGAAAGCCGCTTCAAGCGTGGATTCCGACACGCTGCCGTCGTTGGCGAGACAGATGGCGTCGAACGCGGGTGCATAGAGGGCCTCCCCGACCGCGGTTGCCGGGGCCAGGCAATTGTCCAAGTCGAATAATTAGCGTTGGGTTTCCGTTGCTCATGATGGCTCCTTTAGGGAGCGCCTATAACGTGACGGGTTTGGATCCGTTGCGGGCGCTTTCGTAAATCGCATTGATTAACGCGACGGCCTTTCGCGCTTCGGCCGCGTCAACGAGTGGAGAGCGTCCCTCTTGGATCGCCGATACGACGTCTTCGAAATTGCGCTGATGGCCAGAGAAGTCGATGGCGCTGGGATCATTCGCCCCGATGCCGATCGATCCTGAAACGACCATGTGGTGAGCTCGAATCTCTTCGTCCTCGGGTCCCTCTTCCTTGAATTCCCAAACGCGGAACTTGTCGTCCGCTAGGAATGCAGAACCGTTCTCGCCACAGATTTGCACTTCGGCCGAATGTCCATCCTTAGACCAGCATGCCGTGGATCCTTGGATGACGCCACGTGCGCCGCTTTCGAATTCGAGCATCGCTACCGCAGTATCTTCAACTTCGATACGTTCATGAGCCAGCGTTGCGGTGGAGGCGCTAACGGATTTGACGGGACCGGCGACGTAGAGCAATTGGTCGATGGCGTGGATGGATTGGTTCATGAGAGCGCCTCCGCCATCCAATTCCCAAGTGCCGCGCCATTGTCCAGAATCGTAGTAGTCCTGATCTCGATACCATTTGATGTAGGCGTCCGCTAAGGATACCCGACCAAATCGCCCTTGCTCGACCGCTTTCTTGAGGGCGACAAGACCTGGATTGAAGCGGCGATTGAATATGCCGGATATGGTTACCCCGTTTTTCTTGCCGACCTCCGCCATTTGATCGACGCGGTCGGTGGTGATTTCGAGCGGCTTCTCGCAAATCACGTGCTTGCCTGCTTTGGCCGCAGCGACTGCGGGCTCGAGATGGGCGCCGGAGGGAGTGGCTATGGTGACGATATCGAGTTCTGGATCGGCTAGGAATGCGTTCAAATCCGTGTATCCAGAGCATTGGTACTCATCGGAAAGCGCCTGGGAACTCTTGGGATTGCGGCTATAGACGGAGCGCAGTTGCGATCCGTCCATCGCTTCGATGGCCTTTGCGTGAAATTGGGCAATCATGCCCGACCCGATGATCCCGAAATTCATGATTCTTTTTCGTTCTTAATGAACGAGAAGACGCCTACGATAATTAGCGCAACGAGCAGAGTGAGGCCTGTGGCGGGGATCATGCCGTGCCAGCTATTGAAGTGGGCCTTGCCGTAGAGTACCCAGATCGATCCGAGCGTGGCCACGCCAGTTGCGAATCCCATTAGGATATTCCAAATCAGTCGGGAGGTCCCTTCTGGTCGGCTATCTCCAAGAACCTTTTTGGAGTTCATCATGAGCAAGAATGTAACGTAGGCGATGGGGATCAACGATCCTCCAATCACCGACGTGGGAATCGCGAGCGCAGCTTCTGCTGCCCCGGTCCATACGAATGGCCCTGCGAATCCTGCGATTCCGGATACGGCGCAGCCAATGTAGTGGGCTCCCTTGTCGCCTCGCTTTCCTAATAGCTCCTGGAAGGCGAGACCATTGATCAGCATGAGTATGATGATGGTAGACAAGGCCATTCCGAGGACGCCAAATCCAAAAATGGTTTGGGAAACGACTTTTCCGGCAAGCGGCTCGAGCGCGTTCGCGAGCTGGAAATTATCGCGTTTCACGAGCGTGAGGGCGAGCTCCAAGTCGGCGGCGTTCGTGAGTCCAGGATGTTCCGCGGTTAGCTGGGCGAGCGTAGCTGCTCCCGCCGCAGGATCGACGTCTCCGGTCTCAGTGTGGAACTGGGACGCTGCGGCGATAACGACGCAGCTGGTGGCGAGGAAGAAGGGAATGAAAAGGCCGATTGAAAGGTCAAATATGGAAAAGCTGCGGTGCTTTCTACCCCAGCACTTCTTAAGGAGCGAGTAGGGCAGCAGCCAGGTCATGTTGATGCCAACAGCAGTTCCGAAGGCCGCGATAATGATGTCGCGTTGATCGTTTGCGATCTTGGCGGTCCACCATTCCGGTTGAGTGGACTGGGCGATGAGATCGCTATAGCCTGCTGCAGGCGATAGGAGCAGGGATGGATTGGGGATCAAGCCACCTATGATCGATCCCCAGCCAATTTCACCGCTTACGGATAGGGTGATCACGACGGCGATGAAGGAGAGCACGATGAGCCCTACCAAGACCTTGATGATTAAATCGAAGGTCTTCGCGCCCTTGCCTTCCGACTCGTAGAGTACGTTGATAATGAATCCGATCGCTAGGAGGATCAGGCAAATGATTTTGGTGGAGGCGATACTGTCGCCGACTGCTGGCAGGAGATTTTGCTGAATAGCGGCCCGGCCTAGGTTGAACTGAGGCATACACCAAACGATGTTCGCCATAATAGTGGCGATCATCCAAGACCAGCCTAGGGCGGGTGAGAGGTGGGTATTGACCAGGCCGAACGGCGCCTTCTCGGTGGTTAACGTTACGTAGGCAATGGCGGACAGCATGATGATGCCGCAAATCATCGCTAGCGGCTGTAGCCAGAGAAGGCCAAATCCAGCGACCACCCCCAGGTAAAGCGCTCCAGCGAGCGATCCGCCGCCAAGCGTGATGGCGCCTTGGAGCCAGCCGGGACCGGAAAGGCGCGTATAGATACCAAATTTCTTAAGGGCAGGGGACGCTTCCGCTTCAGCGAGCAGAGCGTCGTCTCGATTGTTTTCAGGATTGCTCATAGGGAGGTTGGTTCGCGCTCGAATGCGCTTTTGAGGTTTTTAAGGCTAGTTGAGGCGATCGTTTCCGCGCCGGGTGAATAGTCGAATACTTCGACGGAGACCCAACGGTCGTATCCCGTATCTAAAAGCGCGTCGGCGATCGGTTGAAAATTCAGCTCTCCCATTCCGGGTCCCTTCAAATTCGGGTCGTTGGCGTGGAAGTGTATGGTGTAGTCTTGGCTGGCCCTTATGATGTCCGGGATGGATCCCCCTTCGGCGAACATGGCTTTCACGTCGAGGTGCAGGCGTATATTGGGATGGCCGATCTGGTCGATCAGGCGGATTGTCTCCGCAGCGGAAGTCAGGAAGTTGGTTTCGTTGGTTCCGAGCGGCTCCATAGCAACCGATACACCGAGCGGTTCGCAGTGTTCGCCCAGGGAACGCAGGAGCGCCCCGGCGCGTTGGGCCCCGTCCTCGTAGGATTCGCCGTCCTCTAGGTTGCGCTGCTTCGGGCTGCCCCAGACCATGATCTGGCCTTCCATCGCGTGGCAGATATCCGCGAGGCGCTTGCCGAAATCCAAGGTCTTTTGACGAATGCTCTCATCGGAAGTGGTCAGATGCATCCCTTCCGGCTTTACGAGCAGCCAATGCAAGCCAACCACCTCGAGTCCGTGGTCGCGGACAATGGCTCCCATGGACTCCGCTTCCGCGACGGTAAGATCCCGTGGATCCTCTTTCAGGGTAAAGGGTGCGATTTCGAGTCCTTGATAGCCTGCTTCGGCCACGCTGGCGCAGGTGTCGCTTAGGCTCCAGCCTTGGTAGGTCTCGTTGCAAATAGCAAATTTCATGAGGAAAGGGTAGTGTCCTAATTTGAATCGGTCCTTTCGACAAGCTCCGCGACCGACATTTGAGAATCCATCACACCGGCCTCCATTGCAGGAGCGCAACGAATCGTTTGGTGACGTTCGCAGAGGTTGCAGTATGCGTAGTGCAATGAGATTGCCGCTTCGAAATTGCGGCGCTTCTTACTGAATGCGTTGGTCAAGCGGCTTAGACGGCGGCAATGCATGCGGGCTGTGTGATTCTGCTTCTCGATATATGAGGTCGAAACCTTCTTCATGTCTGGGTTTCCCGCTTCGACCCTTCTTTCGATATGCATGCATTCGGGCGGCGAATAACGGCGGCTTTCCGCAAGATCGTCCATGAGTCGCATTGCGCGAGGCAAGTCGCGATCTCCCACAACGACAGAAGGCGCAAGCTTAGTGTCGGCATCGATCGCAGACCAAACCCAAACGTCACCAAATCCTGGATCAAGCTTGTTCTTGGCTACCGTCTTCTTCTTGGCGCCGATGAATCCCCGCATTTCGTCAGCTTGGATGCTGCTACATGCGAGACCACGCATCGACTCATCGAGAAGCTTGCGGCATCCCTCTCCGACCCTGACACCAAGACGCATGATCGCGTCACGGTGAATTGAGGTCATGCGTTCAATGGAGCGGACACGATTGCCTTCGCAGAGCATTGATACCGCCATTGTTTTGCTTTCGATTGTTTGCCATGTCGTTTTCTCAACTTGATTGATATTCTGCTTTAATCAGTATGCTAGCCAATTAAAAAAGTAGGAAAGGAGTCGAATCTTGGCTGCGCTAGGGAAGGGGCTGGAGGACCAAAGGGCCAGACGAAGAAAAAGGTCTCCGTGTCGCTGGACAAGGAGACCCTAGGGAAAGCTTTAAGGAAATGGGGCGGGGATAAGACCTCTCAGCTACTGGGCGCCCTTCTTAAGGAGCATGTAAAGAAGCAGCGCTTTATTCAATTCAAGCTTGCAGCCTGCGGGGCTCGAACCCATGCCTCCGAGCTGGGAAGAGGCGCGGTTCGCCGATTGGCCCAAGGCTGCGAATTGGTCGAGCCCTCGCGCCTCACGGGAGAATCCGCCAAGGTTCACACTCCTGCGGGGCGCCGTCGTTTTGTTCGCGCGGGTGCGGGCGGCTCGTTGTCCATCGCGGGGCCGAAGCCCTGCCTATCCTGCTATTTCACTACCACGCGCCCTGAAGCTTGCTGCAGCGCTTTGGCGAGCTGGGAAGAGGCAGCTAGCGTTGGTTACGCGCGCTGCCGGACATTTGGGGTTTAGCGTAAATAGCGGATCCGCAAAGGTTTCAGTCTCAGCGATGAAGAAATATGGCCTTATAGAGGATGAGGGCAGCCGCGCCTCTCGCAAGATGCGGATATCTGAGCAGGGCATCGCATTATTGAAGCCATCAAATCCAGGAAGGCCCCGGCTTTTGGGGGAAGCGGCTTTGAAACCCGCAACCCATACCGAGCTATGGGAGCGGTTCGGCGGCGGGGGATCCGATGGCTAAGACTACCTAGTTTTCGAACGGCGATTTACTGAAGCTGCCGCAAAGGCCCTAATCTCGCAATCTCGAGATACGATTTCATTTGCAAAGATAGGTGAAGGCGATAGGGCCGAGGCGAATTCAGATGAAGAGAAAGAGCCGCCGCCCGTAGGTTCGCTTGCTCAATGGGCTTCTGGCGGCGTTGATCGGTTTGCAGAGCCTAAGAAAATTAAAGGCATGTCTGACGATGGCGAATGGGCCTTCGTTGATGGTAGCCCAACTGGGCTGCGTATGGCAGAAGCATCACTGGCGGAACCACCCCTTGCCAAAGGGGAGCAATCAAAGGCTCGAAGCCCGCCGCCCAATCCGTCTGCTCTCAAAAAAGAGCAAGCAAGCGGCGCGCAAGAAGCCCCTCCGGCAGAAGGCTACGCCAAGGAACGATTCACGACTGAGGAGGGTCCAGCGCTTTTGCGATGGCCCATGGAGCTTTCCGAAGATAGCGTGGAGGATATTGAATACTGGATCGAGGGAGCGATGCGACGGGCGCGCCGAAAAGCAGGTTCGCCACCTGCAGGATCAGAATGGGCGAATGCTTAGCCAACCTCCCTGACGCCGCGACAGCAATGCACGGCGTTCCCTGTTCGCATGTGGAGGCCGCTCGCGTCATTGAGGCGATGGACGGTAAGGAGGCTTGGAACGGCGAGGCTGGGGTGTTCGCGCTCTCAGGACACCCCCAGCCACAAATGCCTATGCGTGGGGCTACAAGGACGAGATTCAGTACATGGCTGCGCTAAATGTGCCGCCGATCCATTCAGCCCGTGAAGCCGTACAAGCAGCTATTGCCAGCGGAAATTTCTCGTGATCGACATCGGGAGGGGGATTCGAACCCCCGGACGTATGGTACGTACGCCCGATTATCAATCGGATGCCTTAAGCCACTCAGCCATCCCTCCATAAGTTCTATCTTAGGAGAATCCGGCGTTTGGTCAATCAAATTCAAATTAGGACACTACCGACTAGTTGGTTACCGCGTACTGCGAGTTTGGTCGATGTTGTGGCCGTACGCTAAGCCAACAGGCCCGCCGAATGACCGGAGAGGTCAATTTTTTGGATAGATGCGGTAACCGCCCTAAAAAATATGAATATTTTTACCAATTAATGAATACAGAACGGATTAATTCCAATATTATCTTGTTCCGTTTTGCGCGTAAAAATAGAAGGGTTGCAACGCTTGTACGACGACCTTTCTCCCTTTTACGGTGGGGGGCTTAAATCGCCATTGCTCGAGAGCGTTTTGGGCGGCTTCCAATAGTCGAATGTCGACCTCGCCTTCTACGCGATCTACGTGTGCGAGGCGTACGATGCCTTGGGTATCGATGAAGAAGCGAAATACGCCTAGCGTGTCCTCTTCTTGACTAAAGAGAGACGCGGGCGCTTCGGGGGTGACCGTTGAAATCGCTTCGGGGAAACTGTCGAGTTCGTCAATAGGAGTGATCTCAATGGCGTTGTAGGAATCATAGCCGAAAGCGGCAGTCATCGCGTGCGTAAGCCCTGCGACCGAGTTGAATGAGACTACGTCGCCCGAGGCCTTGAAATTGACTTGAATAGGAACGATGAGCGATACCGGTTTGCCATTGCGCAAGGGAGGACCGAATTCCCAATCCTCGATGACTCGTTCAACGGCGTCAGCGAAACTTAAGTGATTTGAGGAGGTGACAATCCAGTCCCTAAGCTCACCGTCAAAGTGCAGCTCGAGTAGCATGGAAACGTGCCCCAGGTCGTACCCGGCAGATCTTAAGGCCGTAGGGAACACCGGTTGACGAGCCACTTTGATGTGTAAATCGACGTCGTCGCTTGTTACGTTATGCTCGTATATTTCTTTTTTGATCGTCTCGTTGCCCAACCCAAATGGGAGCCAAAATGCGAGAAGCAATAAAGCTAAGGGCCATTTTTTCATAGCGGTTGCGGGTTTGAGTTCCTTGCTCCGTACGAACGAACCGCTTCGGGTCCGAGTACGGATTCAATTACTTAACGGTACGAAGGAGTATACGTTTTCCGTTGAAAAATTCAATTCATTTCTCCGCGCTGAGATTTATCGGAGGGTATCAATTGCGTCAGATCGCATCACTGAGTTGATACCGCCGCCGCCGGCCTAGTCCAGGGAGGAGAGCAACGCATAGGGCGATCATTGTCCCGGACGAAGTATTGACCGCAAGGTCGATGGCGCTCGGATCCCTTGAAGGAAGGTACATCTGAGCGCATTCAATTATGAGACTAAGCGAGAATGCACCGAATGCGACGAGGGCGGCTTGCAGGAATCGATTTTTAGTTCTTATAGTGGCGATTGCGAAAAATGCGATCCCAGCAGGAATAAAGCCCAGAAAATTTATCGTTAAGTCGCTGAAATTTTGTCGAGATTGCAACGAGCTGAGAGGAGTGAATCGTTTTCGTTGAAAGGGTTGGAATGGCTGGGGAATGGCGAGTGGGGGGCCGGTTCCATATTGATTCTGCAATCTCCCATCCACGACACGGTCGAAGACATAGTCTATTCTCGGTACTTTATCTCCATCCGTGATTTGCTCAGGCGTGACAGCGCCATCAAAGATGGCAATGCGGGCAAGCGTGCCGATCCAGGGTTGAGTTGCCGTGGAGTTGTTTCCAAAAACGATTGACCCATTGATGTCGCTCGTTGCATCCAGCAGGTCAAATTCTCTCCTCTTTTCATGCAGCTTAGAGTTCGCGTATATAGCAGTATCTCTGCCGTTGTATTGGATCAACAAAGACATGCTCTTGTCGATTGGCAGGCAGTCTCGGATGCCGAATTCCCTGTAGTCGTTACCTTCTAAGCTAGAAGCCCGCCCGCTCCGAATAACTAGATGGGTTTGCCATTGAGTAACAAGCAGGGGGGATGACTGGAATTTCCAGTGATCTCGAGCAGGACACCTAAGCCGTCTGGGGTGCCTTCTGGCCTCCCTTCGATCAATACGCTAAGGGGCTCTCCCTTTGAAAAATTGATTGTCCGGTTAGTGAACGCGATACCTTGTTGTGCATAGCCTTTTTGACCGGCGCGGGAATGAAATCGTAGCCCAGGCGATTCGGACGCAATGGCAACGTCGTTTTCAGAGATGAAATTCGCCGGCGCTATCCCGATTGCGAGAGTTATTAGTGGTGTAACGATCGAAGCGATCGCCTTGTAGCAGGCAAATTTCACGAGGATTCAATCTGTCGTCATCGATTTAAGGTGCTTACGAATCTCTAAAAAATGTGAGCAAGGCAAGGCTGCCAGCAGGGTAGATGGATAATTTGCTTCCCAATCGAACGCGCCTTCGCTGTGATTCGCCGTTGAAAGCAGATGTTTGCCTCCATTCTTAAATTTATACGCGCTCGTCCCCTCTTGATTTTCGTAGGCCTTTGCAGCGCGAATACCCTATTCGTGGCTATGGTTGGCTGCAGCTCGAAGGATGCCACTGAATCCGGTCCGGGCTCTCAGTCGAAGGCCTCTCCCGAGGCTCAAGAAGTGCAAGAGCTAGCGCTGTCTGCGGATTGGTATCATGCGGAAAGCTGCCGGGAGTGCCATGAGAGCCAGTACAACGACTGGTTAGGAAGCCATCATCAACTCGCCCATCGGCGCGTGGATCCAGAAAGGGACGCGGAAGCATTCTTGCAGGGTGAAGCCGTCGATCAAGCGGGCAGGGATTATACCTTGAACGCGGATGAGGGAAACTTTGCGATCAACGAGACGGGCTCGGAATTGCCGGGTGAGATAGCGGCGGTTATTGGCGAAACGCCGATCCGTCAATACCTGATACCCTTCCCTGGGGGACGATTCCAGATTCAGGGGATGACCTGGGATCCTCATAAAAAGCAGTGGTTTAATGTTTTTGGAGATGAGGAGCGCGATACGGGAGATTGGGGGCATTGGAGCCAGCAAGGCATGAACTGGAATTCCAATTGCGCTTGGTGCCACATGACCGATTACAAGAAGAATTACGATATGCGAACGCATGAGTATTCTAGTTCCTGGAAGATCGAAGGCATCTCGTGTATTCAGTGTCACGCCGACATGGACAAGCATGTTGCGGCCGCAAGATCAGGAAGCTATGCGAAGCCTGCGTCGCCGCCCGATATCAAGCTTGCCATGGACAATTGCGCGAGCTGCCACGCGCGGCGTGAGGAGCTAACTGCGAACGGATTCCATGCAGGGGAATCATTCGATGAGCATTTTCGATTGGTGCTTCCCGATTTGCCGAATGCTTACTTTGTCGATGGCAAGGCTAACGAGGAGGACTATGTTTTCGCGTCGCTCAAGATGAGCCGCATGGGCCACAAAGGCGTCAGTTGCCTAGACTGTCACAACCCGCACTCTCACGAGACTATTTTGCCGATCGAAGATAATTCACTCTGCATGCGCTGCCACTCGACGGGAGTTAACGAAGCGAAGATAATAGACCCCGTAGCCCATAGCCATCATCCACTCGACAGCGTTGGAAACCAATGCGTATCCTGCCACATGCCGCATCGCCTCTACATGCAGAGGGACGCTCGTAGGGATCATGGATTCACGATTCCAGACCCGCAAATGACGATCGACTATGACGTGCCGAACGCCTGCACGGACTGTCATGCAGACCAGTCGGTGGAATGGGCGCGTGATGCGGTTGAGAAATGGTATCCAAATTCTGAGCGCCGAACACAGCTGCGCGATCGGGCAAAAACGCTGCACGAGTATTATACTGGGGAGTCCGAGTCGGCGGATGACGTGCACCGGCTACTTAAAGGCGAGGAAAACGTATATTGGCGATCCGCTTATTTGCGAATTCTCAGCGCGATGGCTCCCGGAACCCCTGAGAGCCTTGAGGCGGCGCTCTCATCGATAAAGTCTGAGTCGCCCGTGGAGCGTGAGTCGGCGTATCGAATTTTGGCGAATCGCAATGACCGATTGGGAGACCTTCAAAGAGCTTTGTACGATCCATCACGACTCGTTAGGAATCAAGCAGCCGATACGCTCTCGTCGATGTTCAATCCCTCGCAAACTGCGTTTCAAGAATGGCAAGTCTATGCGGAAGCCAACGCAGACCGTCCTGCAGGGGCATTGCGTCGTGCTGAACTGGCGATCGCTCAGGGTGAATACGCGCTCGCTAAGCAACTCGCGGAGCAGGCGGCGGGTTTCGACCGCAACAATGCCCATCTCCTTTACGATATCGCAATTATGTTCGCTCGAATCGGCGATGTAGATGGTGCTTTGAGAAAAATCGAGTCCGCAAAGCAGCTCGATCTCAATCTGGGGTTGCTCTGGTTCGGAGAAGGGCTGTTGTATGCAGAAAAAGGGGACACTTTGAAGTCCATTGATTCAATGAAAACCGCTGTGCAGAAGGATCCCAATCAAGATCGATGGTGGTATAATTTAGGCGTAGCCTATATGCAGGTCGGACAAACGGAAAATGCCAAGAGCGCTTTGTCGAAAGCGCTCGAATTGAACCCTGCTCAGGCCGAGTACCGTCAAGTATTGAACGGACTTCAATAAGTGAGCGTTAACGACTGAAAATTGCCGTAATCGCATGCATGTCTTCATCGGAAAGTGATCTATCGACGGCTTTCAGGTTACAAGAAACTTGGGCGGGGTTCCTGAAACTAGGGATCACGCTGGCAACGTGGGGGAAATTCAGCGTGTAGCGTAGAGCGACGCTTGCGAGTTGCGCTTTCGTAGAGCCGAATCGATCCTTGATCGCAGCTAGCTTTGGTTTTAACCGCGCAAGGGATTCCTTCGAAAATTTCGGTGCGTGTTCACGATGGTCCCCGGATGGAAAGGAGGGTGGATTGTCGGGGTCGTATTTGTCGAGCGAGAGACCTTGGTTCAAAGGACTGAATGCGACTAGCGACATATCAGCTTTCTGAAGAAGCTGTCCTACGATTCCATTGGGTTCGATAAATTTGTATCCATCATGTGGGCCCAAGTTTGTATGACTGAAGGCTGAAGAATTGGGACTATCTTTTCGAATTGAGATGATTTGTAGGCTGACTGGCCGATTGTACGTATTCTACCTTCCGTTCTCAGTGCCTCCATTGTGGAAGCGGCATCGTCCAGGTATTCGTAGTTTGGTCCGAAGTCGCCATGGTGCAGATAGTAGATATCCAAGTAGTCACGCTTTAGATTCGAAAGGGATCGTTCGCATTGAGCTCTAATATTGCGAGGATCGTATGCGTGGGGGAATTCGCCTTTGTAGTGACCCACTTTGGAGGCGATCACTAAATTGTCTCCCATCTACCCCGAGTTGGTCGATGCATGCCGCCAAGAGCCTTTCAGCCTCTCCGTTGCCATACACATCTGCGTTGTCAAAGTGGTTGATGCCGGCATCGATTCCGACCTTTACCGCTTGCTTAACATCTTGCGGATCTACGCTGGACCATCCCGACGAATGTCCATTCGAATGGTTAATCCTCCAATTGTCCAGCACCCCAGTCCAATCTCGGATACGTTGATCCCGCTTCGACCCAATTCTCGATAGTTCACTCGTGCCTATACCTGGTGGGGCTCCAGCGGAACGGGATCGATGACTGAGAGCTTTGAGTTGTTCTCTTTCAAGGCAGTGGCAAACCAGGCCCGCGCTCCGGGGTCGCCGTGCGTAAGGACGATGGTGTTCGGATTGGCTTTCAAGGCGAAGTTCAGCAGCTCCTCTCGATTGGCGTGTCCGCTCATTTCAAATCGCTCGATCTGAGCTCGTACCGTTGCTTGGTAGTCTAAAGACTCGAAGACGAATATATCGCCTGGCTTCGTTTGCAGCAGCTTGCCTCCGGGTGTGTCTGGATCGCAGTAGCCAACGAAGCACAGGGCATTTCTACCCTGGGATAAGAGGGTAGCCGCTAGAGCGTAGCTCGGCGTGTTCTCGACCATCATGCCGCTGCTTAGGATGTAGACGCCTTGTTCTGGAGGCTCTTTGCCCGGGTTCAGTCGGCGAGGAGGACGCCGCAAACGGAGTTCCTTGATCGTCTTGCGCGTGAAATGAACTTGCCCGGTTCGTTTCGAAATTTGATCGAAATGGTCCGCGACCGCGAGTCCGAGGCCAGCTCCGAATATGGGGCAGGTCGGGATGGTTCCTTCTTTGCGCGCATTGTTAATTATGGTGAGAATCTCCTGCATTCGTCCGAGAGCGAACACGGGTATCAAAACCGATCCACCTCGTCGGAGCGTGTTCCGGATAGTCTCTAGGAGTCGTTTGATCTCGCTTTCTCGAGTCGTGTCGTCCGCGCTTTCGGTTTCTCCACGAGTCGTTTCGAGGATGATCGCGTCGAATCTGCCTTCGATTGGAAATTTAGCGCCGTCAAGGGTGGTCTGATTCTCAAACAAGACGTCGCCAGAAAAGAAGTACCGTTTTTCTTCGTATTCAATTTCGACGCCTCCGGCCCCAGCGATATGTCCTGCTGGGTAAAGCGTAAGGGCGATCTCTTGATCGTGATGATAGAGTATGGCGGGCTTGTTGAAGGCCATGACTTCAAATCGCTCAGCAATGCGATCGATGTCCTCGTGCGTGAATAACGGATACTCATTTATGTTTTGCTCTGAGCGTTGCCGTTTCATGACGTTGCATGAATTATGGAGCATGCGCTCAATCAGCATCTGGCTCGAGTGACTCATGAAAACGCGGGCTTCTGGGTGCGCTTGCATGAGCACGGGGAGGGAGCCGATGTGGTCAAGATGGCAGTGCGTGATTAGAATCGCATGGATTTCCGCATTCTCAATCAATGAGAAATCGGGAGTCGCGGACCAGCCGGCAATCTTTGGGTTCAATCCTGAATCAACGACGATGTTGAAGGGACCGATTTCCGCGAACATTGAATTCGAACCGATGCCTCCATCCCTATTTAAATCGGTAATCCGCATCAGGGCGCTGGTTCCGCGATTTTATGAATGATTCGAGAGGCGGCTGCGAGGCCGAAAGCGCCCGTGATATGAGCGGCAGCTCCGTAGCCGCTCGAGCAATCGAGCCTTCTGCTCGTCGGTCCATCGGTTTCCGTTGTCTCGCAAATTTCGGGATAGCGGGCCTCCTCCGGTGAAAACACGCAATCGATCTTGAATCGCCGCCGCCGTTCCCTCGGGTAGCCGTAGTCTTGGCGGAGTTTCTTGCGGACCCGTTGAAGCAGCTTATCGTTGTACGATTTTGTGAGGTCTACAATTCGTATTTGGGAGGGATCGATGCGTCCGCCGGCTCCTCCGGACACGATTGCTGGAATGCCCTTGCGTCGGCACCCATCGATCAAAGCGCACTTGTGGGTGACGCTATCGATAGCGTCCATCGCGTATTGATAGTCGGCGTCGAATATGGATGGAGCGGTATCAGCGGTGAAGAAAGCGGGTTTCGTCCGAATCGCGCAATCCGGATTTATAAGACGGCAGCGATCTGCCATCGCCTCGATTTTGGGCTTTCCGATTTGTCCATCCAAGGCATGGATCTGTCGGTTGATATTGCTTTCGCAAATATCGTCCAGATCCACCAACGTCATGCTGCCGATGCCCGATCGAGCGAGCGCTTCCGCTACCCAAGAGCCTACGCCGCCTATGCCCACGATCAAGGCGTGAGCAGACTTGATTCGATCGAGGCTGCCCTTGCCGTAGAGTCGTTCAATTCCGCCGAAGCGATAATCGTAGTTGATGGCTGTGTCAAACATTGATCATGCGGCTTTAATCGCCCAGGTATCGGTTGCAAGGGGATTTTCGCGGGATTCCTTGACTGGGCATCTGGGCGAGGCCAGATAATCGGGCCGCTTTTTCAAGAAGACATTGCATCGATATGGAAGAACTGCTCACCGAATTCGTTCAAGGATTGCCGCTGCTTGCCCTGCTCGCGATTATCGCCGCTTGCCTGTTCGTCCTGGGTAAAGGAGCGGACCTTCTCGTGGATGAAGCAGTGACCCTGTCGTTGCGTCACGGCATTAGCAAGGTGATCATTGGAGCGACGATCGTCAGTTTGGGAACGACGCTCCCAGAGGTCACCGTTTCGGTCATGTCGGCGGTCAATGGTAAGCCAGACTTAGCGCTGGGCAACGCAATCGGCTCGGTCATTTGCGATACGGGACTCATCCTCGGCATAGCTACCTTGGTGGGAGTAGTGCCTATCGATCTTTACCTGATGCGGCGACAAGGCCTGCTTTGCCTTGGACTAGGATTTGTGATTATCATCGTGTGCCTGCCGTTCGGCAATATTGGCTCCGTATTTGAAACGGGTGGGCGATTCCCTCAAATCGTAGGCTTCGTCTTTCTTGCGGTATTGGCTCTCTATCTTTGGCTCTCTTCGCGTTGGGCGAAAAATGTAGAGAGCGATTTTGGGGTAGAATCGCATGAGGATGGGTCGACCGGAGTTATTTTGCTCAAGATCCTTCTGGGGCTCGGCTTAGTGATTACGTCGTCTCACATTTTGATTCACGCGGTCGAGGAAACCGCAATTCGCGCTCAAGTGCCTCAGTCGATCATCGCGGCGACACTAGTTGCGTTTGGGACATCGCTGCCCGAGCTAGTAACCGCGGTCACGGCAGTGAGAAAAGGGCATGGAGAGTTGGCGATTGGAAATGTGATCGGCGCTGATATCTTGAACATTCTGCTGGTTGCTGGCGCTTCCGCCTCAGTGACGAGAGGGGGACTCGTAGCGAGCGAGAATTTCTTTACGCTGATATTCCCTGCGATGATTGGATTGATGCTGATTTTTCAAGTATCCACTTTTATCAACACCAAACGATTAACTAAAACGACTGGTGTGTTCTTGCTCGGAGGCTATCTAGCTTATCTCTATTTGAGCCTCTAGCTAGATCGCATCGATGGTTCCGCGTTTCCCTTTACAAAATTAATCGGCGCTACCGAGAGAAATCCCACGATAGCCAAAACGTTCTTGGAGCAGAGATCGATACCAGTCCGGCTGACGAAATTCCGGTTTCAATCTCTTCATCAAGTAGATTTTCGACGCGAAGCGATATCGCGTGCTCGCTTGATACCGCGTATCGAATACCTCCCGCTATCTGGATGGCGCTTCCCAAGGGGCGGTTATTTTCAAGATCTTCATATTCACTATCTTGATACCGAATATTCGTCCACATAGACAGTGTATCCTTTGGATTCCAGTCGAGCGAAAGAGTTGCTTTAAAAGGAGAGGAGTGAGGAAATTCGTTGCCTTCGATACCGTTCAAGGTTCCTGCGAAATCAATATCGCTCGCTGCGTACACGAATTGAAGCTGCGCATGGACCGAGTCTGAAAGGGGGGATTCCCAGTTGACTTCAATCCCCTGAACCGAGCTCTCAAGAATATTGAGTCGCTGCCCGCAGGATCCTCCACCGGGCACAAATCCGCAAAGTGGATTGAATCCGGACTCGCGAGAGAGAACCACATTTGCGATCATATTGTCTAGTTCGTACTGGAATAGATTGGCGCTGACAGACCAGAGCTCATCTGAAAGGAAGCGTATACCGGCTTCGAAGCCGAAGTGCTCTTCCGCTTTCAGCAATGCGTTGGACTCAATTATGTCGTTCTTAACGCGAAAGGGGCGATAGCGTTCATTGAGCGTAGGCGCTCGAAAGCCGCTCGTTTGGCGAGCCATGAGGCGAACGGTGTCGGAAACGTCATGATAGAGCGTTATGTTGTTCGAAAAGAACGAGCGGCTCGTGTCAGGAAAAGAATCGTCGCGGATCAACGTATCCGTTTCCGTATTCCATTCGCGCCGCAAACCCATGCGGTCGTCGACCTCATCGATGCGGGCGTTGGCGACGATACGCGTAGCGGGAGAGGCTTCGAATTGAGCGGTGGCGAAAAGACCGTTGAACCGTTGCTCGCCTCCGGCTCGACGCAATCGCGTAAACCCGGCGCCTAGATTGCGATAACGCTCATTTACCTCACCATCGACCTTGCGATGGTCAGCGCCAATCGAGAAGGTGTTCGATTCACCAAATTGAGTGAAATAGCTGATGCTCGCTCCTTCCGCGCTTGCGGGGACGTTGTACTGATCAAGAGCGGGTCTTTCGGAGGCCCGATCATCGGCCACAGCGGTGAATTGATTGTGGAAATCACGGTCTTGAGAATAGGCCACCAAGCGGAAACCTGATGTCCCTTCGTCGAAAATGCGCAGGGCGGAGAAGGATATGTCGGATGCGTCGGTACCGTTGATCGCTAATGGCGTACCATTGGATCGATCCTCTTCATAGGTATCCGCCTTAAGAGTGATGCGCCAATCCTCATTGGGTTCCAGGTTCAGCGTTCCTTGCAAAGCGAATACATCTGAATTCGCCTTTTTATCAATAGAACCTCTCTGGTCAGCCCGGAGCGTATAGAATCCATCGGTATCTCCCTTTAGCGCGGAGAGATTGAACGAAGCGGATTGCGATAGGGCAGCGTCGGCGGTAAAGGAGACGCGCTTCGCTCCATCGGACCCGATTGTCGCCTTAGTGTGAATACGAGGATCTCTCGGTATCGATGAAAGGAGGGCGATACGACCACCGGTTCCATAATTGCCCCAAGCTTCGCTTCCACTGGAAGGGCGAATTTCGATGCTTGAGAGCGAAGAGGGCATGTAGCGGTGCCAATAGATCCAGCCGCCGAATGGGTCGTTTTGAGGAACGCCATCAAAAGTGACTAGGGTCCGGGAGGTCGAGTTGATCCCTAGGTTGCGTAGTCTCACGCCTTGTGTCGTGGGATGGGCGGCACGGGAAGGCGTTTTTCTAAACGCTGCGTAGGCTGGATATTGGGCTATCGTTTCCGACAAATCGTCAATACCGATTCGAACGCCCCCGACCATGGAGTTGGAGAACGACGCTCCCGAATTTGAATCGTCGAACACGTCGGGCTGAATGAGCCGATCGCCTTCAACGAGGAAGGGCGAAAGCGCTTGAGGAGATTCTGTCTCCTGCGCAGGTAGGCCGCTTGCGATGCATAAACTAGTAGTTGCGAGTAAAAAGAGAGATTGTCGTTGCCGCATGGTCGTTTGATAGAATCCGGTAGGAGTTCAGAGGGATAGTGCGGTATTGGACAGCGTCAATGGGGAAACGGTTAATAGAGCCTAGTCCCTAGGGGTTCTAAGGTGCGTTTAGACCAAGGCTAGGTATCATTATTTCTTAAAATCCAGAGGGCTTTGTCGATTGAGTGACTTGCAGTCGTTTACCACGAAATAGCTATGAAATACTTTAAATCTACTGGAACCGCTGGACCGTATATTCTTCGTATCGGAGCGATAGCCTCCATTGCGCTGGCTGGATCGGCTTTAGACGGCGCTGATTACGACGCGACCTCTACGGAATGGAAGCTCGACGCCGGCTTAGAAACGGCCCGCTTCGAAGAAACGATTGAGAATCGGCGGAAGGAAGGCATGGGTGTGGTCGACTTCGAGCAATACCGGTCTGGCCGGTCAACCAAGCAAGCCGCTCTTTGGGTAAAAGCGATGCCGAGCGATGAGTGGGATTCGAAACGCGGGTTGACCGTCGTAGAATACAAGGAAGAGAACGAGAAGAATTTGAAGCGTGGATTCGTGCCCGTCGATATCGAAGTGGATCGCGTTGGTGCGTCCTTGAATTTTTTGGGCGTTTGGCTGAAGAGCAATGAGGGATTCTCAACTGAAATGAAGTTTGGGATGGATGACCTGATGTTTTCTAATTTCTACGGCGAAATGGCGGATCGCGGCTATCGCTTGATCGATTTCGAGGCGTACGAGACCAATGGGAAAATCGCCTATGCTGGCATCTGGAAACCAAAGACGGGCGAGAACGCTCGATTCTATCGCGGCCTTTCCAAGGATGACTTTGGGCGAGTCTCTGCGGTTATGGCAGAGGATGGCTTCCGATTGGTCGATATCGAGGGATATACCGTCGATGGAAAGCTAAACTTTGCCTGCGAGTGGGTTTCACTGGAAGAATCTCAGGAAGCGCAATTCGCCTATCATATGATGGCCGATGAGTTCTATCAGAAGAACGCCTTAATGATGGTGGAAGGTTTCCGGCTTACCGATATCGAGGCCTACGACATTGGTCGAGGCGAACTCAGGTGCGCGGGAAGCTGGACGTCTGCCGAGCTGCGCGTCGAAGCGGAGCCTAGCAAGAAGAATCGCAAGCGCGATATCTTCAAGCGGCCTGGCTGAACCTGAAAATTCGCTGTGGTGGATAGAGTCCACCCATGGCCCGTCTCAAAGCGCTTTAATCATTGCCCTTGCTAAGGGGATTCGTCGTGGTTGGCGAATGTCTTACGAGATATGGCAATGGCTATTCTTCGGAATAGCGGCGATGATAGTCGGGATGAGCAAGTGCGGCATTCCCGGCTTGAGCGTTCTCAACGTAGCCATATTTCAAAATCTGCTGCTCGCTAAAGACGCGACGGGTTTTGGATTGCCGCTTCTGATAGTGGGTGACCTTTGCGCTGTTTTCGCCTTTAGGAGGCATGCAGAGTGGCGTCAAATCGCTAAGCTGATACCCTGGGCTGGCCTGGGTGTTGTGGCTGGATTTCTTGTGCTAGGATCGATCGACAATTCCCAAGCGCGGCTTCTCATTGGAGCGTCGTTGGTTGTGATGATTGGGTTGCATATTGCTAATCGGAATTCAAGCGATTCCAAGGCATCTGGCTTGACCGCGCCGGGTGTCGCTCCGGTAATTGGCGGCATGGCGGGATTCGTTTCTATGATCGCTAACGCCGCGGGTCCCTTGATGACCTTGTACTTGCTGTCGATGCGGATGCCTAAAATGGCTTTTTTGGGAACGAGCGTTTACTTTTTCATGCTATTGAATTTATTCAAAATACCATTTCTGGTGTATTTGAATATCATTACAATTGAAAGCGCTAGCGCGAATATCCGTTTAGTCCCATTCGTGGTAGTTGGTGGGTTCGTTGGCTATTGTTTCGCGAAGAAAGTGAATCAGGCCTGGTTCGAGCTGACCGCTTTCTGGCTAACGATCTTGGCGGTGGGCTATATGATTTGGAATGCGGTTGTGGAGGTCGCTGCGATCTATGGCTAGGAAAAGCGCGCGGCAGCTTTGGGCCGACAAGATCCAGGGCAAATCGACAAGTGGGGCTAAGCGTCCCGAATCAGGATTCCTGCGTCCTCCTTACAAAGGCATAATGCTGGGGATCGACCCGAGTCTGCGAGGAACCGGTTTGGCAGTAATTGAGTTTGGCGCACGGGAACGCCGTTTGTTGCTTCACAGCCGTACCGTGAAAATGAAACAATCTGTTTCCGTGTACGATTGCTTGGGAGAGATCAATAGGAACGTATCAGAATTGCTAGATACGTACCGTATTGACGCCGTCGCGGTCGAAGAAACGATCTACGTCCAGAATGTTCAGACAGCTCAGACGCTTGGGGCTGTCCGTGGCGCAGCGATTGCCGCGGTTGCGTTGGCGAAGAAACCTGTGTTTGAATATGCGCCCCTAAGGATCAAGCAAGCTGTGGTTGGTGTAGGGCGAGCCAGCAAGGAGCAAGTGGCGCGTACCATTAGTAACTTGCTGGGCATTTCTACGGCTCTGGAGTACGATCAGTCAGATGCCGCGGCCGTTGCGATTTGTCATGCGTTCACCCATATACCGGATACGCCATAACGCAAAACTATCTGGGTACCAGTATGAGGATCAGATTTCCGTTTCGTGAAGGAGCAGAAGGTCCTCCTAGTACGATTGGCTGTCCTTTTTCCTTATTGAAAGTTGTATTGAGCAGAAGCTGGCGCCCATTGGACCATCGGACATTGAGCCGCAGCTTTCGGCCGTCGCTTTGTTGAGCGCTGATTTCAACGCTATGCCCTGAACCTAGATCAATGGTTGATTTTCCAGGAACGCTGACGCGCGTCCCGGACTTGCCTTGAAGCTTGTAGGACGTGTATTTGAATATTCGTTTCAGATTGCTTTCGTACCTCTTTAGGGCTGGATCGAAACTACTTCCATCGGAAGAAGCGAATATAAGAGTGGCTTCGATATTCGCTTGTTGAGCGTAGCTTTGGTTGCTGGCGAAGCTGGCGATGGCTGCTGCTATTAGCGCTGCGAATAAAAGAGCGTGTCGTGATTTCATTATAAGAACTCCTTCATATGGGATTGAATTGCCTTGCGGGCGTTAAAGATGCGAGACATGACGGTCCCGGTTTTGCAATTTGTTTTTTCCGCGATCTCCTTGTAGGAAAGGCCTTCGTTTTCTCTTAGCATAAGGGCAATTTTATGGTGCTCCGGAAGTTCTTCGAGCGCCTCCATAAATCGGGTTCTTATTTCTTTGCGCTCAAGATTGCGGATTTGTTCCGGAGGCGCAACCTCCGATGCTCCCTTATTCGACAGGGCAGCTTCCTCGGCGTCATCGTAGCTAAGCTCGCGCCTTGAGTCGCGTTTCCGAATGGCGTCCAACGCGGTAAATGTGGCGACTCGATAGAGCCAGCTCGAGAACGCGGATTCGAATCGGAACGATCCGATCTTGTTCCACGCCTTTATCCAGGCGAGCTGAGCAATTTCTTTAGCGTCTTCTGGATTGCGTACCATTCTTAATATTTGTCCGTAGACTTGGCTATTGTGCAATTTAACGAGCTTGCCAAAAGCGGCTTGGTCGCCGTTTTGAGCGAGAGCGACATACTCGTGCGATAAATCAGATTCCGCTGCTTTCATAGGCCAGTGAAAGCGATGTAAGGCTCCGCTTTGGCTTTATTTGGTCTGCGGTGTATAGGACGCATAGGCGAGCGATTTTATTCAGTAGCGCATTGCTCGAAGAAGAATTCGATGGCTGCGGCGATCGCGGGTTCATGCATTTGAATCCGAGTTTCGAGGGGTAGGCTAGAAGGGCTCTCTAAAGTCATGTGCAAATGGTGAGACCGTCGATAGAGAAAAATAGCCTCAGGCAGGCCATCCATCGGAAAGAGCCGATTCATCGATAAATGGCAAGGGTAGGATAAGCCCCTCTTTCGCGGGGTGGCCATCTATGGACAGCTCCGATTCTATGGGTCCAACTTTGGAAACACGATTGAGAACATGCCTGCCTGCAACCTGGGCGTGTTGCTCGTGAAGCGCGTATAGATAGAATCCGCTTGATTCCCAGTCTTCGTGCAAGCTCAGAGATAAGTGAGGGAATTGCGATTCAAGTCGACGCCATCAGCGTTTTCTCGGGTGTTGCGCTCAAGGCCCGAGGGATTGAGAATCGGAAATATCTGCCAATTTGCCGCGGTCGTGAAAAAATTCGATTCGAGGAGGTTGAGTAGCGTCCAAACCGGGGCGGGTTCATCTCCGTGTATTCCAGCGGAGATACTGATGGCGGGAAGGCCATCTCCATTCATTTTTTCAAACATTAGGAGCGGATGGCCGAAGGCCTCGGCGATAGGTGTGGCTTTGAAGTTTCTTTCCGTCGCGATTTTGAGGAATTGGGACGTTAATTCTAAAGCCATCTAGCGAAAGGATGAATCGATTCAGATACGCTCTAGCAATTGTAAGAATAGTAAAACAAATTTATTGGGAAGATCTGATCGATGCCGATGGGAAGATAGCTAATGAATCGAAAGTAAGGCATTGTGCTTGTCACGGGGTCGCATGCGCCCAACTTGATTTCTGAACGTTTCCCAGTCGAGCAGTATGAAAATTTGTTGTTTAGGAGCCGGTTACGTCGGAGGCCCGACGATGTCGATGATCGCGTACAAGTGCGAAGATATAAAGGTAACCGTTGCGGATATCAATGAGCAGAGGATCGCTGCCTGGAATTCGGATACGCTACCGGTATTCGAGCCAGGGCTCGATGATATCGTAAAGACAGCCCGCGGGCGTAACTTATTTTTTACCACCGACAAGATCGGGGCGATCAAGGAAGCTGACATTATTTTCGTTAGCGTAGGAACGCCCACCAAAACCTACGGCTTGGATGCGGGAAGAGCCGCTGACCTTAAGTACGTAGAGCTTTGCGCTCGAGATATTGCGGAACATTCGGATAACTCCAAAATTGTCGTTGAAAAATCGACCATTCCAGTAAGGACCGCAGAATCGCTTAAGACAGTGCTGAGCGCCAATTCGAATGAGAGCGTCAATTTTCAGGTGCTCTCGAATCCCGAATTCTTGGCCGAGGGAACGGCGATGGAAGATTTGGATAGCCCAGACCGTGTGCTAATTGGGGGTGAAGAGACTCCGGAAGGGAAAGAGGCGATTGAGACGCTTACGAGCGTTTATGCCCGCTGGATCGACCGTGATCGAATTATCCAAACGAATTTGTGGTCCTCTGAATTATCCAAGCTCGCAGCCAACGCCTTTCTAGCGCAGCGTATCTCGAGTATAAACTCTATTTCAGCGCTTTGCGAAGAAACCGGAGCTAATGTGGACGAGGTGGCATCCGCGATCGGTCGCGATTCTAGAATTGGGCCCAAATTCCTCAAAGCCTCTGTGGGTTTTGGTGGATCTTGTTTCCAGAAAGACCTTCTCAACTTGGTCTACCTTTGCGAGCACTTCGGGCTTCCAGAAGTTTCCACTTATTGGCGTTCAGTGATTGAAATGAATGACTGGCAAAAGCGCCGCTTTTCCAAAAAGATTATCAACTCGTTGTTCAATACCGTTAATGGAAAGCGAATCGCGCTTCTTGGATTCGCCTTCAAGAAAGACACAAACGATACTCGGGAGTCTCCTGCGATTTATGTAGGGCGAGATCTCTTGGAAGAAGAAGCCTGCCTATCAATATACGATCCTAAAGTATCGCCAGATCAGATACAGAGGGATTTGGGTGTCTCAAGCGAAGATGGTCATGAAAGTCTAGATATATGCGATGATCCTTACGAGGCGGTAAAAGGAGCTCATGCGGTCGCTATTTTGACTGAATGGGACGCGTTCAAGACTCTCGACTATCAGAGGATTTATGACAACATGGTTAAGCCGGCGTTTATATTCGATGGACGCAATATTGCCGATCGATCCGCGTTGAAGGACATCGGATTCGAGGTCTATGCTATCGGCAGGTAGTCTGCCAACTGGATACCGTTAATGGGCGCTAGCTGAATAGGCTGAGCACGTTCAAGCTCGCGATGTGAGTAAGAAAGCTCAATATCGAGAGCACGGTCATAACTGCGACCATCTTCGTATTTTTGGAGTGTTTCACTACTATGAATGCGATCGCGATTCCTAAGAACGTATTCAAAATGAAGTGAGTGATCCCTACGGTAATCGCGTACTCGCTCGTCGCGTTCAACTCGCTAATATGAAGGAAGTATATACTGATCGCCTTTAGGAATCCGAAGATTATGCCCGAAAGGATCGGGCGTTTGCTTTGGTTGGCCATTGAGGCCAAGACGATAAGGAAGAGAAGGTCAATTAGCAGCGCGTCCATGAAACACTTGGATTGTCTTCCCGCAGGATAGCTTCTTGCGTATTCTCAAGCAAGGGGGAATGGCTCGAGGGCCGAATATTCGCTTTTTTATTACGCTTTTCGGCGGTTTCCTGAAATATCGAATCGCTTTAGTAGATTGTTGTCTACTTGGACTTGGCTACTTTCTTAACTGCCTTCTTTGCCGCTTTCTTAGGAGCTCGAGGTGGAAATTCGAATTTTGTTTGGCCATTGTCGTTGAGAACCAAATACGCATCAAAAGGTCGTTTTGTTCTTTTGGACCAGAACTTGTCCAGGAGATCCGTTTTGCCAGTTTCGAGCAATTTCATTATTTGTTCGACTGGTATTTCTCGATCAAGAATTTTCCTACTCACTCTAATCGGCATCTTGTCTTCGCCTTTTTCCGATACGCGAACAACGTATGCGCTAGCGGTTTCAAACAAATCGCCTCCGGTGCGGGGGCATTTCGCGATAGGAGTCAGGGATGAGAAATCGATTTCTCCTGATTGCCCATCTCCATTGCCGAAATCAAACTTCACCCGCTTGGTTTCGTCATCCAGATTCAAGTAGGCGCTGTAGTGCTTGCCGCGCTTTGACCTGAAGTCGTCCAAGGGCCCGACGCGTTTCTTTTCCAAGAGTTCGCGTATCTCCTCCTTGTCCATTTTACGATTTCCGATGACTTTGTAAATCGCGAAGGAATTGTCCTTTGTTCTATAGGCTCTCAAGGACTCGAACAAGGGCTCTGAATCATAGGGAGAAACTAAATCCGTAGGTTCAAGATCGTCTTCATTTTCTTCATACGACTTGATACTTTCCACGATGTCCCTCGTCATGGAGACGATCTCTTTCATGAAGGCCTTCGATTCGAGCTCGCCGTTCTCAATCTTGTGGAGCTTGTATTCCCATTCGCCTGTAAGCGCTGGTTTCGTCAAGGCGTCTGCCTTGATGGCAGCGAGAAAGTCGAGCAGCGTTTCCGCTTTCGGCGTGGGAGCAAGATAGCGATGTTCGCGCTCCATATAGCATTCGGCAATGAGGCGCTCGATAATAGTGGCGCGCGTCGCAGGGGTTCCAAGTCCGCTCTCTTTCATGGCTTCGGCCAATTCGTCCTCTTCGACTAGTTTGCCCGCTCCTTCCATGGCAGAGAGCAACGTTGCTTCCGTGTATCTAGGAGGGGGTTTCGTCTGTTCGAATATCGCTTCGGTATTCTCTAGCAGCGCCTTGGCGGGATCTCCGTCTTGATCGCTCAATGCGGGTAGCGTTTCGCTGTCTCCATTGCCTTGAGACTTGCCATAAACTTCCAGCCAGCCGGGCTCGATGAGAACCTTGCCCTCAGTCTTGAAGGTGTGGGAGGCCACTTCACTTATGCGCGTGGTTATGTTGAACTCTGCCGAAGGGAAGAAGATCGCGATGAATCGACGCGCGATCATATCGTATACCTTAGCTTCGTCGTCATTGAGTTTCTTGGACGACTCGGGCGTCGGGATGATCGCGAAGTGATCGGATACTTGCTTATTGTTGAAAATGCGCTTGGAGCTCGGATTGATCCAATTTCGAGCAACCACTTTTCGAGCGGCGTCCGCTGGATCACCATCTATGCTCTTGAGCGTCTTGGCGCAGGTATCCGGGTAGTCTTCGGGGAGCGCCTTGGAATCGGTACGCGGATAGGTGATCATCTTGTGCTTCTCGTACAACGCTTGCGCGAGCTGCAAGGTACGTCGCGCGGAGAATCCAAAGCGATTGTTCGCCTCGCGTTGTAGAGTGGTCAGATCGTAAAGCCTGGGCGCGGCCTGACGGGATTTCTTTGTTTCTTCAGTGACGTTGGCATTTCCGGTCGCGCGGGTGGCTTCGAGAATTGCGTTGGCCTGCTCCTCAGACCAAATCCGGTCGATGCGGTCATGCTCGTCGCTGCCTTTCTTGAAGTCTGGCTTCTGATAAATGGCGTGGTAGTCGCCGTTCGCGATTTTGAAATCCGCTTCGACCCGCCAATAGTACCGTGGCTTGAACTTCTCGATCTCACGCTCGCGCTGAACGACGATTCCGAGGGTGGGAGTTTGAACGCGTCCTACACCGGCAACATTGCCCGCTCGAGATCCGTAGAGACGCTTCGTCACACCACGGGTGCAATTGATGCCGATGAGCCAATCCGCTTCGGATCGAGATTGGGCGGCGTCCGCTAGGTTGGACATCTCCTCGCCCGAGCGCATGTTCTCGAACGCCTCCCGAATGCTTGAAGGCGTCATCGACAGCATCCATAGGCGCTTCACTGGCTTCTTGCTCTTGGCGAGCTTGTATAGGTAGCTGAATATGAGCTCACCCTCTCGCCCGGCGTCGCATGCGTTTATCAGCATGTCTACATCCTTGCGATTGATTAGCTTCTTTACCGACTTGTACTTCGATTCGGTCCTCTCGATCGGCTTCAGCTTGAAGGTAGAAGGGACGATCGGAAGATTGGCGAGGCGCCAAAACGCGTCGCGCTTGTCATAGTCCTCAGGCATGCAAAGCTCCACTATATGGCCGACGGCTGAGGTGACCACGTAATCGTCATTCTTGAAGTACTCGTCTTTCTTTTCGAATTTGCCTCCAATTGCTTTGCAAAGGTCTCTAGCAACACTAGGTTTCTCGGCGATAACAAGTGACTTCATTTACGATTTTGACTGCTGAAAGGTTGGTTTTTGAACGTAGCGAAAGATCGAAAATCCCAGTCACGACCCGGTTAGGATATCTCTTTTGGCCGGCGTGATTCGCTTCATCTCGTTATTTTCGGGTCGATGAAGCGCAGAATTAGATCTGGCAAGTACAATTTTACGATTGGTGGCGCTTAACCCGTCCGTAGCCATTTTTTAGCGCAATGCGTTTTCCTCTCGTAAATGAGAATCGATTGGCTCCATATTTTCGCAAGCTGGCGATGCCCAGTTGGATTGCATGGCAATTTCACGTTTCAAAAGAACGCTCTCCCAAATCGAGGAATTCGCTGTCGACGTTTTCTACAATCGTCGCCGCGGCAAACGGGCCTTCGCTCTCGGCGTGTTCCTGTACGCCTTGTCGCTGCTGTTCGGAGCAGTTGCTCGCTTGCGCTTCTTTCTCTACAGGAAGCGTATTCTCAAGGACCAGCCATTGGGATGCTTGGTGGTCGTCGTGGGAAATTTGACTGTCGGAGGAACGGGCAAAACTCCTGTGGTTGAAAAATTCGCCCGCTCGCTGCAGCAGCGAGGACGCCGCGTGGCCATTCTAAGCAGAGGATACAAGAGCAAAGACATTTCCAAGGAGACGCTTTTTCAGAAGTTATGGAGAACCTACGTTTCCGGGACGGATCCGCCGCCCCCAAAAATTGTAAGCGATGGAGAAAGCGTTTTGCTGGACTCCGAGTACGCGGGCGATGAACCCTTCATGCTCGCCCGAAATTTGCCTGGGGTAGTTGTTCTGGTCGACAAGGATCGCGTAAAAAGCGGTACCTATGCGATCAAGGAGTTTGGCTGCGACACGCTCGTGCTCGACGACGGTTTCCAATACCTGCCATTGAAGGGAAGACTCAACCTGTTGCTCGTAGACAAGAGCAATCCCTTCGGGAACCGACACCTGATGCCCCGTGGCATTCTCAGGGAGCCGGTCCGTTATATTAAACGAGCATCCTACGTATTCCTGACCAAGTCGGATGGCGTACGGGATAGGGAGCTCGAGGCGCTGATTGAGAAGCACAATCCAGGAGTAGATATCATCGAATGCGCCCATAAGCCTCAATTTCTACAGGAGGTGAACGGCGAGGGTCGCTTGCCTTTAGATGAACTGCTTCAAAAGAGAATAGGCGCGTTCAGCGGCATTGCAGTACCGGAGAGCTTCGAAGGGTTTCTCCGCGACTTTGGAGCCAATCTTCTGTATACGAAGCGATTCCTCGATCACCATAGATTCGATACAGACGAGCTCTTGCAAATCTTCAAGGAAGCGTCGGCAGCGGAACTGGACTTTATCGTGACGACGGAGAAGGATGCGGTTCGCATACCAGAGGATATGAAGTTTCCGCTGCCTCTATACTACTTGAGGCTGGAGATCGAGATCCTTAGAGGCGTGGAGGATTTCGATGCTGCAGTATCCAAGATTTGTTTTCCTGAGGAAGGACGACGGGCTATCGCCCGCTGATTTCCGATCCCGGATCGGGAAGCAGTATTGCGTACCGAGCGAAATTAATTTGTGACAATACGATGCTAGATCCAAGGCTATCCCAACTTGCTCAGAATTTGACTACTTACTCGACTCGGTTGGAACCGGGTGAAAAGTGCTGATCGACGCGTTCGATGTTCCTGACGAAATGATCATCGAGCTGCTGCGTGCGGTTCGGGAACGTGGAGCGATTCCCTATGTGAACTTGAATCACGCCCGCATTTCTCGAGAAATGGCGCTGGAGGCCACGGAAGACCAGATGCGTATTCATGGAGCTATTGAGTTGCAGCGGATGAAATCGATGGACGCCTACATCGCTTTAAGAGGGTCTCTTAATATCTTCGAGGCTTCCGACGTATCGTCGGATCAGATTCAAATGGTTTCCGAAGTGATGAAGCCGATGCTGGATTGGCGAGTTAACCATACCAAGTGGGTCGTGCTTCGCTGGCCCACTCCTTCAATGGCGCAGCAGGCCATGATGAGTACCGAGTCCTTCGAGGATTTCTTTTTCAAAGTCTGCAATCTGGACTATGGGAAAATGGAAGAAGGCAGCGATCGCCTCGCGCAGCTTATGAGGGAAACAGATCGTGTGGAGATTAAAGGAAATGGGACGGATCTAACGTTTTCGATCAAAGGAATCGATGCCGTCTCTTGCGTTGGTGAACATAACATTCCCGACGGCGAAGTTTTTTCCTGCCCGATTCGGGAAAGCGTTGAAGGCGTTATCCAGTACAATGCTCCAACGGTATACCAAGGAGTGTCATTCGATGATATTCGATTGGAGTTCAAGGAAGGAAAAATTGTCTCTGCGGAATCGAACAATACGCAGCGACTTAACGAAATCTTGGATTCAGATATCGGAGCCCGTTTTATTGGGGAATTCGCAATCGGGTTCAATCCGCACATCCGCGAACCTATGCGCGATATCCTCTTCGATGAAAAAATTGCGGGATCCTTTCACTTCACTCCGGGGCAAGCATACGAAGAAGCGGACAATGGCAACAAGTCCCAAGTGCATTGGGACATGGTTTGTATTCAACGTCCCGAATACGGTGGAGGCGAGATTTGGTTCGATGGTGAACTGATTCGGAAAGAAGGGTTGTTCGTTCGAGCCGATCTCGAATCGCTCAATCCTGAAAACCTTTTGAAGTAGACTAATGGATACTAGTTCTAGCTCGAACGCGCATCGTTCGCTTCGAGATCGCTTAAGGGCGATCCCAAAAACGGAAACGCATCTGCATATAGAAGGGGCCTTGCCCTATGAGCTGCTTCATGAGATGGACCCTGATCGTTTTCCTGAGCAGCCCATGTTTCGCGAGCAAAACTATCGCTATCCCAATTTTGTTGAATTCGAGACTTTGCTCGTGGAGCACGCGGTAGCCTGGTACACGGGTCCGGATCGGTATCACGAAGCCTGCAGACGCATTTTCAGTGGCCTAGTGGAGCAAAACGTAAAGTACCTGGAAACCAGTATCCACTTAGCGATTATCGAATTTACCGGCTCTGATGGGCATGAGCTAATACGGGCAATCAAGTCGGCTGCACCTGATGGTTTGGAGGTTAAAGTGATCGGTGGACTGACTCGGGATGGCTATACGGAGACGATGGGACCAATTATTGATGAGCTGCATGAATGGGAGGAGCTGGACGGAATCGACTTGCATGGGCAGGAATGGCTCGATCTGGAGCCTTGGACTGCTCCTGTTTGGCGACGCTGCAAGGAGGCAGGAAAGATATTGAAGGTACACGCTGGTGAATTCGGCGGTCCGGAGAAAATCTACGAAGCTATCGATACCTTGGGGGCGGAGCGTATTCAGCATGGGACAAGGGCGATAGAAGATCCCGATCTGGTATCCCGCTTGGCGGATGAGGGAATCGTCTTGGACATGTGTCCCATCAGCAACGAAAAGCTCGGGGTCGTCGATTCGTTGGAGTCTCATCCTATACGCGAATACCATAACTCTGGCATCGCTTGCACTGCTAATACTGACGATCCACTGTGTTTCGCGAACACCATCGTGGACGAATATGTTGCCCTTGCCGAACGAACCGGATTTTCGGAGGGGAACCTAGCCGAAATTGCCAAGAACGGATTTCGCCTCGCTCGGATGGACGATTCCGCGAAGTCGCGCTATATCCAAGAAATTGATCAGATTCTGGGTGAATGATGAGACGATAGAACCGACGTTGTTTGAAGTTCCGGAAGGAACTCGCAAAACGAGAGCAGACAAACTGCTAGCGGACCATTTCTCGGAATTTAGCCGCTCCGATTTTCATCGTGCATTCGATGCGAATCTCGTGTGCATGGACGGTGGACCCATCGCGAAAAACCGGAAGATTTCGGGAGGCGATAAGATCGAGTTTCGAATGCCAGAAATAGAGTCCTGCCCAATGGGACCTATCGACATGGATCTCGCGATCGTATTCGAAGATGAATACATGGTCGTTGTGAATAAGCGTTCAGGGGTAGTGACTCATCCCGGAGCAGGCGCTCCGGAAGCGACCCTGGCTCATGGACTGCTCTTCCACTGCCAAGGGCAGTTAAGCGGGATCGGAGGTATTGAGCGACCCGGAATCGTGCATCGCTTGGACCGGGATACGAGCGGCTTGATTATCGCCGCCAAGACCGATGTCGCTCACCGAAAGCTCAGCGAGTCCTTCCAGGCGAGATCGCTCGTCAAGGAATACCTCGCTCTCGCAACAGGGCATCCGGAGCTGAAGAGTGGCACAATTCGCAAGCCAATCGAACGCAATCCCACTCAAAGGCACAAGATGCGAGTGTGCCAAGAGGGGTACGGAAGGGAAGCCCACACTGACTGGAAACTGGAGGGATTGTTTGAAGGGTCATACTCGTTGATCCGTTGCCGTATTCACACTGGGAGGACACACCAAATTAGAGTGCATTTGAGAAGCCTGGGGCATTCTATTCTGGGAGATGTCACTTACGGCTACCGCTCCCTCCCGCAATTGCCTGCGACACCAGATCGAGTCATGCTCCACAGCGCCCATCTCGCAGTTGAGCATCCGGTTGCGGGCGAGCCTATGGAATTAGAGGCGCCGCTTCCAGAAGAATTTTTGCCCTTCGTCGATGCGAAGCGTCGTCTGGACTGATTTCCGATATTTCGGATAGCCAAAGATTCCTTGAAACTCAAGCTTGCGCGAACCGAGGGGACTCGCAAACATGCCGGCCATGTCACAAGCAGAATGGCAATCAGTTAAGGATTACGAGGACATCCTCTACGAGAAATGGCAAGGGATCGCTAAGATCACGATCAATCGACCGGAAAAAAGAAATGCATTCCGGCCGCAGACCGTTTTCGAAATGTTCGAGGCGTTTTGCGATGCGCGAGAGGATCAATCCATTGCAGCAATTCTTCTTACAGGCGCGGGTCCGCATTCCGATGGAAAGTATGCATTTTGTTCCGGAGGCGACCAAAGCGTCAGAGGACATGCAGGATACGTGGGCGACGATGGCGTACCGAGGCTTAACGTACTTGATCTGCAAAAATTGATTCGTTCGATCCCGAAAGTAGTGATCGCTCTCGTTTCAGGATACGCGATTGGCGGCGGACATGTACTTCACGTTATCTGCGATATGACAATCGCGGCGGACAACGCAATATTTGGTCAGACGGGTCCAAGAGTGGGCAGTTTCGATGGAGGGTTCGGAGCGAGCTTTCTCGCCAGTATCGTGGGTCAGAAGAAGGCCCGAGAGATTTGGTACCTATGTCGTCAATACAATTCGCAGGAAGCGCTCGAAATGGGATTGGTCAACAAGATCGTTCCTGTTGAGGAGCTTGAATCCGAGGGCGTTAAATGGGCTATGGAGGTCGCAGAAAAGAGCCCCATCGCCATACGTTGCCTAAAATCAGCATTCAATGCGGATCTCGATGGGCAGGCAGGTATTCAGGAGTTGGCTGGAAATGCGACCTACCTGTACTACATGACGGAGGAAGGGGCCGAAGGGAAGCAGGCCTTCCTTGAAAAACGGAAGCCTGATTTTTCAAAATATCCTTGGATGCCTTAATCAGCCAACAATTGGCTGGCCTTGTCAGATGGCGCTTGTAGAAGCGCTATATCGAATACCTATCATGGAAGCTATTTCATTTCTAGATTCGGAGACTGCCTTTCGCATTCGCGATGAGGTTGGAACGCCTTGCTACCTCTATGACGAGGCTTCTCTGCGTGCGACGGCCGCGCAGACGCTAGCGTTCCCAAACGCGTATGGATTGACCGCGCGCTTTGCCATGAAGGCGTGTCCCAACGGCGCGATTTTGCGCTTGTTCCGCTCGCTCGGACTTCAGATAGATGGGAGTTCGATTTACGAAGCCCGACGAGCGATCACTGCAGGATATGAAGCTTCGGAGATTTCGCTGAGCAGCCAGGAATTTCCTGATGACGATGCGTTGAAGGATTTAGTAGAGCAAGGAATGAGCGTCAACGCGTGCTCGCTCAATCAACTCAGCCGCTTTGGAGCGCTGTTCCCTGGGGAGAAGGTAGGCGTTCGCTTCAACCCAGGTTTGGGATCTGGAGGAACGCAACGAACCAATGTTGGGGGGCCTGCTTCGAGCTTTGGTATCTGGTTCGAGGATGTCGATCGAGTCACGGAACTGGTTGAGGCCCATGGCTTGAAAGTATTCCGGATCCATACTCATATTGGGAGCGGCAGCGATCCTGATGTTTGGGTGAAAGCCGTTTCGCTCAGTCTGAATCTTGTGCGGACCTTCGACACGGTAACCCATCTCAATCTGGGTGGCGGATACAAGGTAGGCCGCATGCCGTCCGAAACGACCACAGATTTGCAAGCGATTGGCTTGAAGATGAAAGCTGAATTCGAAGGATTCGCGCAGGAGACGGGTCGAGAGATTCACCTGGAAGTCGAGCCTGGCACTTATCTCGTCGCCAACAGCGGTGTCCTGCTTTCCACGATTCAAGACCAGACATCGACCGGTGAATCCGGATACGACTTTATCAAGCTCGATTCGGGGATGACGGAGAATACGCGTCCGTCAATGTATGGATCGCAGCATCCGATGGAGCTTTTTGCGAGCGACGCGACTGAGAGAAAGAGCCGGGACTATATCGTGACAGGCCATTGTTGCGAGTCGGGCGACATTTTGACGCCTGCCCCCGGAGACCCGGAAGCATTGTCGCCGCGTAGTTTGGTTGACGCCAAAGTCGGGGATCTTTTGGCGATTGGCGGTACAGGCGCCTATTGCTCCTCGATGTCGGCAAAGAACTATAATTCGTTTCCTGAATGTCCTGAGGTCATGCTGCGCCTTGATGGTTCCCTGAGCCTAATGCGAAAGCGTCAATCGCTCGACCAAGTCTTGGCGAACGAGACGGACCTGTCCTTCTAGTTTTGAATTCTTATTGGCGCGAGCTCACAACTAGCTTGTTCTCCTGAATGCAATAGCTAGCGTTTGAAAGATGATTATTCCAAAAGGTCCAAAGCTTACTAAGGCGCAGCTTGAGGAAGTGACTCGAATCGTCGCCGATTTCAGCTGTCAGATTCAGGTAATCGAGGGAGCTGTGCAGAGCATTTATGCGATCGTGGGAGACGAGCGCCACGAATTGCTTATCAATCGGATTGAGGGTTTGGATTATATCGATAGAGTGGATACAATCCAGTCGCCGCATAAGTTGCTCGACGCGCGATCTGAGCTTAAGAATCACAAAACTGTTTTTGGAGGGATCGAGTTTGGAAAGGAACTTCTCGCCATCGGAGGCCCTTGTACGATCGATCCCAAGAATCCCAGTCGATTTTATGAGACTGCCGCGGCTTTGAAAGAAGCCGGCGCCCATGCCCTAAGGGGCGGGGTTTGGAAACCGAGAACCAACCCGTACTCCTATCAGGGCGATGACGCTGCGTTGGAGATTTTGATGGAGGGTTCCCAGCGTACTGGCCTTCCGGTGAACGCGGAGGTAATGGATGAAGGGCATTTACGGTTAGCGTTGGAAGCAGGGGTCCACATGCTGCAGATTGGTACGCGAAACGCGCTGAACTATTCTTTGCTGCGACAAGTTGGGCAATCGATCGCCGGAAGGGACACCGTTGTCCTACTAAAACGCGGTCGACATGTTGGGCCGTTAAATGAGTTTATTTCCGCTGCGGAATATATTGTCAACTTCGGCAACCCGAATGTCATGCTCTGTCCTCGGGGAACGCTGCCGACCTTGGAAGGGTACCGCAATCACCCTGACGAATCGATCACTCCGTTGCTCAAGGAAAAGACTTGGGCTCCCGTTGTGGTCGATCCCTCCCATTCCGTGGGCAAATCGCTTTACGTGGAAGCCTGTTCACTGGCGGCGGTCGCCTACGGCGCTGATGGACTGTGCATTGAAGCGAACGTTGATCCCTCAAGCGGCCTTGGGGACGATCCTAAGCAGGCGGTCACCCCCGAGGTCTTTCAGAGCATAGTCAAGAAATGCCAGGCGGTTTGGGATTTGCGGGCATGAGCGGCCGTTGTCGGACTGTGGGCTTCACCAATCAACGGGAGGTTATATGGGCTCAGAGAACGAAATAGACGCACGCGCATCTGCGGGAAGAACATTGGTTGAGGAGCGAATTGAGCGATTCGCCGCTGAGTTCGGACGCGTTGAAAGCGATTGGAAATATGATGGTTCTCGGGTGACTCAAGCGGACCTTGAGCTTTCCAAGTCTCTCGAGTCTTCGTTTCAAGATCATTTTCCCGACGACCAATTCCTGTCCGAAGAGACAGATCCGAGCGCGCCTTCAATCCCAATAGAGTCGGAGTATGCGTGGCTGGTCGATCCTATCGATGGCACCAACAACTTTGCCCGCGGCATTCCAGCTTGCGCAATTTCCGTGGCGTTGCTGCAAGACGGCGTTCCGGTCTACGGGATCATTTACGATCACATGTCGCGCAACTTAATTCATGGAGGACGAAATCGAGATGTTTGGGTGGGCGACACGAAAGCGAAGCTTTCAACAGAGAAGCCATCGTCCCAAAGCATCATCGGGGCGCGGCATTGCGAAACCGGCCGGGGAGAGGAAGATGACCGCACCCTCCAAGCGCGGTTTAAAATTCGCAATTTTGGAAGCAGCGCGATTCAGCTGGGCTACGTTGCGATTGGATGGATGGACGGAGTACTCGCCCATAGGGTGAATTCCTGGGATATTGCTGCTGGTGTTGCGCTGCTAGCGGAAGCGGGCGGACGTATCTCGTATTTTGATACGAATCCTTTTCCGTTAAAGGAGTTCAATGTTTCGAATCCCCCTTTCAGCTACATGGCAGGATCCCCTGAAATACTGGGGGAAATGCTGACGGCGACGGGGCGGGGTTCGTGATCCGCCGTTGGCCGAAATTCTAGAATTCCCAAATGAGGGGAATTAGGAAAACGGATGTGATAAAGCAAAGCGCATTCAAGGGAAGACCGGCTTTGGTGAAATCCGAAAATCGGTAACCGCCTGCGCCGTAAACGTAGGTATTGGTTTGGTACCCGATTGGAGTGGCGAAGCTGGAAGAGGCGGCGATCGCCACCGCGAAAAGGAACGGTCGCATACTGACACCCAGAGATTCCGCGATTCCAATGGCCAAGGTTGCCATAAGTACGGCTGCGGCATTGTTCGAGAGCGCTTCTGTCAGAATATTCGTCAGAAGATAGACGCATGCGAGCATGATATATGGCTGCCACTCGGGAGCGACCATCCCAGTGACGGCTCCGGTGAGATTGTTAGCGAGCCATAGAGACGCTCCGGTCTCTTCCATGGCGAGTCCCATTCCGAGCATCCCATAGATGATAAAAAGCAGATTCCATTGAATGGCTCCGTATCCATCTTTTGGGCGAATGCAATTGGTCGCGAACAGAATTACGCACCCCACGATGGCGCTCACTGCGATGGAAGCGATTCCGGTGGCAGCGCAGATGATTATGCCTGCGATCACCCCAAGAACCGTAGCCACTTTCCAAGTGGACACCTTCGGTCGGATGGGATTGTCAGACATCATAATAATGTCCTCGTTTGATCTCAGGTTTTGGATAGCGATATCCGTGCCTAGAAGAAGCAAGGTGTCGCCGAATTCGAGCCGTAGCGAACCGATTTTCTCCCGGAGATTCTTTCCCTTTCTATGGACCGCGAGCACGACCATTCGAAAGCGTTGGCGAAAGTTCACTTCCTCGATTGTCTTGCCTAGAATGGCCGAGTTCGGTCCCAGAATGCCCTCAACCATCATGCCCTCATGGGCGGCAATCTGCTCGAGCCCTAAATTGGATTCGCCCACGAGATCCAAGCCTTCTATGCTTCGAGCTTCGGCGATTCCTGAGGGCCGGCAGGCAAGTACAAGACGATCGCCTGATTTAAGGATTACCTCGTTGAGGCGCGTCTGGAGCGAGGCGCCTGACCTTACGATGTCGATGACTCGAATGCCTTTCATCTTTTGAATGCCCGATTCCTTGAGGCTTTTGTCAATCACGGTGGAACCCGGTCCCACAAAGGCTTCGGTGATGTACTCACGCCGCTCTTCGTCGGATAGGATCGACGTGAGCGTTTCTCGGACGGGCAGCATCTTGTTTCCGAAGATGATCAAGTAGAACAACCCGGAAATGAAAAGGGGTAGTCCGACCAGGGAGAATTCAAACATGCGCATCGGAGCTTCGCCCGCCGTTTGCGCCACGCCGCTGACGATTATATTGGTGCTGGTCCCGAGCAGTGTGCACGTGCCTCCCAGAATAGATGCGTATGAAAGCGGGATAAGCACCTTCGAACCTGCCACGCCGATCTTCTTGGCGAGCGCGAGAACGACCGGAAGCATAACCACGACAACGGGTGTGTTATTGATGAATGCGGAAACCGTTCCAGCGATAAGAAGTATGCATAGCAGGAAAGGGCGGTAGCTGAAGCGGGAAAGCCCTTGCAGACCTCGCGCTAAGGCATCGATCACCCCGCACTTGTCTAGAGCGGCGCTAATTACGAACATGGCCCCCACGGTTATGGGAGCCGGATTGGAAAAGACTGAAAACGCTTTTTCCGCTGGGAGAATGCCGACCACAAGCAATATGGCGAACAAGGAAAGAGCAGTGACATCGGGCGGCAGCTTTTCCCAAACAAAGCTCGCTAGAGCAAGGACTAGCAGGACGAATACGAAAATGATTTCCCAGGACATGGTAAATTGGCGAGTCTACGTCCCGTTTCAGGAACCGACTGGGGGAAACCAAACATAAATCGAAAAGTAAACCAAGACTCCAGTAACGGAAACATAGAGCCAGATGGGATACGTCCATCGAGCCCACTTCTTGTGGCTTTCGTATCTTCCTTTGATCGCCAGATAGAAAACACGGAGCACGAGCGGTACGATCACCATAGCAAGAACGACATGCGTAAGGAGCATCAAGAGATAGAGGCTGCGAATTGTCCCTTCGGCTCCAATGGATCGATTTTCCCAATTCACTGAATACTTGTGATAAATGTAGCCCGCCAAGAATAGCGTCGAAACCGATAGAGCGGCGGTCATGAATGAACGATGCGCTTTTTCGTTGCCTCGCTTAATGCATACGAGGCCCGAAACGATTAGGATCGTCGCGATCGCATTCAAGGTAGCGTTCAAGGTGGGAATGTCGCTGATTTCCATGGATGTTCTATTCAATTCCCTAACCTAGTATCCAGCGATCAATGACTAGGCTGAACAGGACAGCTGGCAGGTAGATTATTGAATTCACGAATAGGCTCTTTGCCGTAGTCTCTCGATTCTCTTTCCTAGTAAATGCAACCGATCGCTGCAGGAACCAAAGTCCGAATACTAAAGCGACACTGCCATAGATCCAGTGGCAATGGCCTAGGGCCACAGGCAGCAAGCTGATCGGGATTAAGGCTAGCGTGTTGATCAAGGCCCAGCGAGCGACGCGGTCGCCGGATTTGTCGACAACTGAAAGCATAGGAAATCCGCCTTTTTCATAGTCGTCGCGATAGAGCCATGCGATCGCCATGAAATGCGGAATCTGCCAGAGCGTGAGAATGGCGAACAGAATCCAGCCGAGCGATGAAATCGATCCTTCTGCAGCTGCCCAGCCGATTAGCGGAGGAATAGCGCCCGGGAGGGCGCCAAATTCCGTAGCCCAGCGGGTGACTCGCTTCAAGGGAGTATAGATGAGCACGTAGGTGATTATCGTGGCCGCGCCCAGGAAACCAGCCAGCGGATTGGCTCCCCAATAGAGTTGCGCAGTGCCTAATGCCGATAGGGAGAGACCGAAAATCAGGGCAGCCTGCGGCGTTATCTGACCCGAAGGAATCGGGCGATCTTGCGTCCGCTCCATGATCGAGTCCTGTTCCCGTTCGAGCCATTGGTTCAAGGCGGCTGCCCCAGCTGCGCAAAGCGCCGTCCCTAGCAGGAAGTGGCTGAGCGATGCGAGATCCCGCGATGGGAGCGCAGCCAAATAGCCGACCAGCGCTGTGATGACCGAAAGCAGGCTCAGGCGTGGTTTCGTGAGTTCGTAGTAGCCGGCCCATGGAATGGCTTTGCTGCTGGAGGAATCGATCAATTCGCTGGCGGTTGAGAGACTGTTGCTAGGTTTCGCGCTCATGCGTGTGTTGGGTTCGCCAATTCGCCGAGCTTCGCGTCGGTTTGTAACGCTTCGCCTGACAGGACTGAGGCTTCCCCTCGAAATTTCAAGCTTCGGAGAGTCATCATCCAGCAAATAGACAATAGAAAGGCTCCATTTAGCATATGGAAGGTCGCGACGTGCGGGTTGCGCACGGTCCAAATCGTCAATGCTCCGAGATAAATTTGCATACCAAGCAACGCGACCAAGGCGATCGCGGACTTCCCGATCGCTCTTCGCGATGCGGAATCCTTGAATATCAGAGTGACGAAACCGAGCAACGCGCCCGTGACCACGAGCCCTCCCACGCGATGCGCGAAGTGGATCGCGACCCGAAAGTCGAATGCAGGGGGAATCCAATAGCCGTCGGGATGGCTATAGGGAAATGATGTAATCGCGAATCCCGCATAGCTATGCCGCATGACAGCTCCCACGATCAATTGCAGAATTATGGTGATGCAAGCGATTTTGCCCCAAGTGGCTACATTCGCTCGCGGAGTCTTTTCAAATCCCGCGTTCCGTTCGATCCACGAACGACTAGTAACTACAGCGAACGCCACCAGCGAGCATAGGAAGATTTGAGCCAGCGTTGCATGAGCCACTGCGAATGACTGAGCGTAGAGATTATGGTCTATGTTGAGGTTCAAGGTATCTAGCTTCACTCTCAATCCGCCGAGGATTCCTTGCGTGACCACTAGAATGACTAGTGCAATGCCCAGCTTGCGCACAGACTTGCTGCTTGAGAGCGCGAATGCGGCCCCGCAAAGAGCGATAGAGAGTAAGCCCATGACTGCTCCAAGGAGCCGATGGCTATGCTCGGCCAACATGTCCTCGTTCTGCAGCCAGCCCTCTGGATTGATCGATCCGTTGGAAAGAGGCCAGTCAAGGAAGGCCATGCCCGCGCGAATACTGGTTGTGAAGCCACCCGCATACAGGAGAAACGTGATCCATATTAGGGCTCCGAACCCGAACCAAAAAAGGAATGGGCGGTATACGGGTTTTCCGATGGCGTCAGGTTGTGGCGGCATGTGAATCGTGGTTGCATTAGGTCAGTAGCGATTGTTTATACGATTTCCAGAAAATGAGGTGGAAATCGAAATTTATAAGCCGGTTGAATAGCCAATTTAAGATTGGGGTGGTCGCTTGCGCGCTCGCCCTTGGGTTGACGAGTTGTAGCCGTACCGCTCCTGAAGAGGAAGATACCGATGAAGGTTACCCATTGGTGGGGGAGGTGACCGCGGTAGACGTCGCTTCTCGAACCCTAGAAGTGGCACATGAAGATATTCCGGGATTCATGCCCGCGATGACCATGAAGTTTCTCGTTTCGCATGGGGATGTACAGAATGCGGTAGCTGGGCAAAAAATCCGGGCGCGTCTCATTCGTGACGAGGAGGGCGCGTTCGAGCTGATCAAGATCTGGCCTGTCGATGAAGATGCGGCCAAGGACCTAAAGGCTTACAATCTTCGACTTCAGAACCAGACGAAAGCGCTTCCCTCTGGACGGTACTATGGGGAAGGGGATGATGCCCCGGATTTTGGTCTGCTGGACCAATTTGGCAATGCGCTCACGAGTGAACGCCTAAAGGGGAAGCCTTTCATCCTTAATTTTATTTTCACTCGTTGTCCGGATCCCAATATGTGTCCGCTCTCTACTTCTAAAATGGCCCAGTTGCAAACGCGCGCCGCGGAGAAAGGGTACCAGGTGAACTTCGTATCGATAACGCTCGATCCAGAATTCGATACGCCCGGCGTACTGCGACAATACGCAGAGGCGTATGGGATCGATGGGGAGAATTTCTTCTTCGCGACGGGGTCGGAAAACGCGGTTCGCAATCTTGTTGCCTCCTATGGCGTTACCTCTATCGAAAAAGTGGATACTATCATGCACAGCCTGGCGACAGCGCTGGTCGATGCGGATGGGTCGATCGTAAAGCGGTCTGAAAAAAGCGCCTGGACAGTGGATGAGTTTTTGGAAGCGCTGGTTGCCAAGCAGGCGGACTAGGCGTCGCTTCCCATTCCAAGCAATTCTTTAATCCATTCCTTGAGCGCGATGACGCCATCCATGCCTTGCGTGATGAGGATATAGATGACGCCCGTATATATCGCGATCGCGATCACCCCAAGGGCGCAGGCGCCAAGGCAAAAGAGACCGTCCTTTTCCGATAATCCCACGCCTATGAGAAATATAACTGCAGCAGGGAAGGTATTGGTGGTGGGTATGGGAAGCGTCATTAGAATTGCCATCACGACGACGACGAAGCTAAGGAAGCGTGAACCAAACGGACTGCTAATCCATTTTAGCCGTGGATGTACGAGCTTTTCGATGAAGGTGAGCCATCGAGTTGTCCCTCCGATTGCCTTCTTCGCGAATCCTCGACTCATCTTGCGTCGAGCCGCCCATTCGGGAAGCCAAGGACGCCGCCTCCCCAACAGCATTTGCATACCCAGCAAAATAAAGAGGATTCCAAACGGAGTCGAGTACCCTGCGGCAGGAACGGGCAGTGCGCTGGGAAGCGAAAGCACCATCAAGAGCAATCCGAATCCTTGCTCCTCGACATTGTCTAGTATCGATTTGAGCTCGATATACGATTCCTCGTCTTCACCAAGTGATCGGGAAAGGTTTTCGGAGAGGGAACGTTTCATGAAGTCAGCGTATCAGCAGGCATTCGCTGCGATGAGTCCTACTTATCGTCCGAATTCTGAGAGAACTGAGCTTTGTAGAGGCGCTCGACAGCCTTTATTAAGGAAGGAATCGCTTCGACCATGCTGTCCCGGCAGGACTCGTAGTGGACCAAGCTCATACCGAATGGGTCTGGAATTTCCGTGTCCGATCCATCGCCGATAAAGGATCGCATCAAGAATGCGTTCTCAGGAGGGGGAGATAACTGGAAAGTCAGCATCGCTAGGTGAGTTTCAGTCATGGCGAAATACGCGAGGGCGGAGTCAATGAGCTCTTGAGAAAGAGGTCGGCTTTGATGGTTCGACAGGTCGATTCCTACCTTGGACATGGCAGTTTTGGAATTGGGATTTGCTTTCTGGCGATCAAATACCGAAACCCCTGCCGAAGAAACCTTGAGCTGATTCAATGGATCTTCCTGAGCGGCCAGCGCATGTCGAAACAAGCCTTCTGCCATTGGACTGCGGCAGGTATTCGCTGTGCAGACAAAAACGATCTCGTTCCGAATATTCGCCATATTGCGCCCCAAAACTGGGGCGTTCACCGCACCGTGTAAATAACGGATTGTAGATCGGAGGAAATCGCGGCCTGGAAGTATCTCAGACTTAATGCGGCCAATGGCAGTTTTCACTTTCGAAAGGTATTGGTCGTTTAGCGATATCAGTATGTCGCCGGACTTGAGACCTGCCTTGCTGGCGAGCGAATCGTCCTCGATCGCGACTACGGTCAGACGGTCTTTTGGATCCAACTCGCCCTGAGCCCAATCGGATTGGGACGATTCTACGTTGCTTAGCGTCTGAGCGGAAAACCCGAGCTTAGTAAATTTTGGGGCGTCTGCAATCGCCGCAGCGCAGGTTTCTGCGGTGCATGCGTTCTCGCTATCGCTTTTGAGTTTCTTAGCAGCGGCGTGAACGTTGAATGCGAATAGGAGCAACAGGGAAGCTGCGCCCCATCTGGTGATCGGGTATCTGATGAATTCCATGGCTAACAGGTTGGATTCGATCGGCGAATGCCGTTACGTGGCTGTAACAATTACCCGCAACTTGTTCCTTTTGGATTCAAGATTCCTGAAGAATTCAAAAAAATGCGGCTAGTCAGCCCGTAGTGTAGATGCGGGGGACGCGCTTGGTCACCGAGCACAACACTTCCCAGGATATGGTCTGAGCCCAATTGCTGAATTCCTCCAAAGGAATCTCACCACTATCCTGGGGTCCAATCAACGTGACTACATCCCCGCTTCGGACGGGCGTTTGCAAATCGGTAACGTCCACGATCGTTTGATCCATGGTGATTTTTCCTAAGATGGGGCAACGCTGGCCGTGAATGAGGACATCGCCTCGATTGCTCAGTGGCAACGGTACCCCATCCCCATAGCCTGCGCAGACGATTGCGATGCGGCTTTGACGCTCCAGGACCCGAGAACGTCCGTAGCTGATGGAGGCCCCTGCGGGGAGCGTTTTGACAATCCCCACACGAGACTTGAAACGGAAAATGGGGGTCGTCTCCACATTTCCGAGCAACGACCGAGGGTAGGGCCTAATCCCAAATTGAAGCAAGCCGATGCGAACAGCGTTGTATATGCTGTCCGGAGCGAAGGTAGTGATGCCTGCGCTATTGTCTGCATGTATGAGCAACTCCTCGGCCTGTATCCAGTCGATCCGATCGATCGCGTCTGTGAACAGTTGCCTTTGCTGCCGTGTAAATTCGGGATCACGGTCCGCGGCGGCGAAATGCGTATAAATTCCATCAAGTTGCAAGTTCTTCGCCTCTCTCAAGGCATCGAAAAGCGTATCCGCATATTCATGCCAAATACCGAGGCGTCCCATCCCGGTATCGATCTTAACATGCGCTTTTAAGATCTTGCCTCTTTTTTCTGCTTTAGCGTTGAATCGCGAAATTTCTTCAATTGTAGATATTATTGGAATCAAATCGTATTCAAAAAGGTAGGACTCTTCGTTTTCAAGCGTAGCGCCTAGGACGATTATCGGCCAACCGGTTCCGATCTCCCGGATGTTTACCGCTTCCAAAACGTTGGCGACTGCGAACATGTCTACCCCTGCATGCATTAGTCGGGCGACGGATTGCTGCATGCCATGACCATAGGCGTCTGCCTTCACGACTGCCATATAGCGAATTCCTTCAGGCAATGCGGCTCGGATTGATTTAAGGTTCCGTTCCAGCGCAGTCAGATCGATCTCGGCCCAGCAGCGAAGCGTAGCTGTCGAAGAATTAGTCATGCGCCTGCGTCGACTTGGTCGGCGGTCCTGGGCTTAGCGTTCCATTTGGCGAACTCCATGGTTCTTAGGTTCAATGGCTCTACGGCGGCGTTTTCGACGAGCAATTCCTTGAATCCCTCAAGCTCCATAGCGTCTTCCGGACGATAGGGCAGCGACGTGATCGTCGCTTGAGTTTTTGTCCAGGTCGGAAATTCTGGGAAGGAATAGATCGGGACCGTTTCCATTTCCAAAGCGGCGTTTTCGATGATGCTGACTTTCTTGGCGACTCCGGATTCCACTCGAAGCGCGTTCCAGCTGTTGCGGCGGGCGTCGGTAACGATTAGGAATGAATCGGGTGCATCCGCTTGCGACTGCGCCAGCAATTGTCCAAGGCTCAAGCTATCGTATGAGTAAACGCGTGTATTCGTCAAAAGACCTGCGCCTAGCCAGGTTCGGATTCCCATAGCGGCAGTTCGTATGCCAAGCATTGAGCCTGGTCCCGCGCAGAATGCGATTGATTCGAGATCGGCTAGCGATTTGTCGCATTGCTGAAGCGCTTGCTTGATAAGAGGGAAAAGGGACAAGGACGCTTCTTCTTCGCTCGTGTGAAACGCGAACTGCTCCGCTTCGTCGAATAGGCCCACGGATACGCGGCGAGAGGCCGTATCGACTATGAGCATATTGGAACGTTTGGGAGATTTGGTCACAATTCAGAATCAGTGGCTTCCCGCCCCCCGTACAAGCGGAAAAAGGGATTTCAGGGGCCTGGATTGCGTTTTGCCCGAATTCGCAGCGGAGCGCTGGCTGGGCGATGCGCCGAAAGATGAGCCAATCATCGCCTTTGTTAATCCTCGGTTGGCGCCCAAATACATTGACCCGGGTGAATTTTGTCTTCTACTGTCCGCGCTTTTCTAAAAAGAAGCCGAAAACCCGTACGTACGCAACACGTGAAAATCGACCTACAAGACGTCACTGAAACTCGCAAGACTCTCGCCGTAACGCTGGATGCAACCGAGGTGGAGGCAGAGGAGAAGAGCCTGTTGTCCCAGTTTTCCGGTATGGCGAAGATCCCTGGATTTCGTCCCGGCAAGGCGCCTCAAAGCATCATTCGCAAGAAGTACGCCAAGGAAATTGCAGGTGAGCTTAAGCAACGCGTAACCGCCAAGGCATACAAGGACGGTTTGAAGGAGGCTAACGTAAACCTCATCAGCCCTATTAATATAGAGGAAGGCGAAATTGCTTCGGGCCAGGAGGCCAAGATCACCTTTACATTGGACGTGCGTCCTGACTTTACCGTCGAAACCTACAAGGGAATCGAGCTCAAAGGGCTTTCGGAAGAGGTTTCAGATGCTGAAATCGAGGAAGCGATCGAAGGCATCCGCAAAGAGAAAGCGGACTTCAATCCAGTCGAGCGTGAGGCCCAAGAAGGGGATTACGTAAAATTCTCGCATGAAGGATCGATAGATGGGACGCCTATTAGCGAAATCGTAGAAGATAAGCCCGTTTATGCGAAGATGCCTCAAACCTGGAAGGAGATTGGAGGCGAACAAGGATTGATTCCAGGCCTAGGCGACCAGCTGCAAGGTTTGAAGACAGGGGACAAGTCCGATTTGGAAGTGACTTTCCCCGAAGATTTTACGGTCGCAGCCCTTCAAGGGAAAAAAGCGGTATACGCCGTGGAAATACTGGAAGTGCGCGAACGAACGCTTCCTGAGATGGACGCCGCCTTCTTCGAGTCGCAGCAGGTCAAGGACTTGGACGAGCTCAAGGAGCGTGTAAGTGGCTGGACCAAAAGCCGCAAGCAGCAGGAGCGACGCGCCGACTTGCGCCGTCAGCTCTCGGATACGCTGATCGGATCAGTGGAGTTTCCCCTCCCCGAAAGCCTCGTCGACCAGGAGACTGAAAGCGCTATGCGTCAGGTGGTGATGGAAAATATGCAACGCGGGATCGCCCAAGAGCAGCTCGAAGCAAGCAAGGAGGATATCCATGCTCAATCCCGCAAGAATGCAGAAAGTCGCGTGAAACTTCAGCTTATCCTCGATCAGATCGCCGAAAAGGAGGAAATTGAGGTGTCCGATCAAGATATGACGCAATTTATCTTCAACCAGGCGTATCAGAGCGGTCAAAAGCCCGATCAGTTCGTTAAAGAGCTAAAGAAAGATCAAAATCGCCTCAGAATGGCCCAGCAGTCCGTGCTTTTCGATAAGACGCTTGAATTCCTAATCGACGAATCTAGCGTTTCTGATGCCGGAAGCGAGGAAAGCTGATCCGGGGAGGCGACTTTTTAACGAAACCCATTTTTTTACGAATATCGTGTCTTACTATCTGCCACATATCATTGAGAACACCGGACGCGGCGAGCAGTCCATGGACATTTATACCCGACTGCTCAAGGATCGGATTATATTCATCGGCACGCCGATTAATGATGAAATCGCGAGCGCCATCGTCGCCCAGCTGCTTTTCTTGCAGATGGATGATCCCAAGAAGGACATTCACATGTACATCAATTCGCCCGGTGGCGTCGTGACCGGTGGTATGGCGATCTACGATACGATGAATTATCTCAGCTGCGATGTATCCACTTACTGCATCGGTATGGCGGCGAGCATGGGAACCGTGCTTCTAGCTGCGGGAACGAAGGGCAAACGCTTCGCTCTCCCTAATAGCCGTATCATGATTCACCAGCCCTCCGGAGGCGCTACGGGACAGGCTTCCGATATCTCAATTGCTGCGAAGGAGATTATTCGCTGGCGCGAAAAATTAAATGATGTGTTGGCGGATTGCACAGGGAAGACTTCAGAAGAAATCAAGAAAGACTCCGATCGCGACTTCTACATGAGCGCCGAAGAAGCTAAGGACTATGGCCTAGTAGACGAGGTTATGGAGCCATCAGCTAAGGAGGCGAAGTAGGCGAGCGTATCCACGAAACGCTTCTATTGGAATAATTATGGCAAAATCGTCGCGTATGACTCTCTGCTCGTTCTGCGGGAAATCGCAGTCTGAAGTCCGTAAGATGATTGCGGGTCCTGGGGTCTATATTTGCGATGGTTGCGTGTCGGTTTGCAAAACGATCATTGATCGAGAACTTGGAGGCGAGGAGGGCGATGCGGCAGAAGCAGAAGGCGTTCCCGCGTTTAATTTAGTAAGGCCCACGGAAATCAAGGCGGTGCTCGACGACTACGTAATCGGTCAAGAGCATGCCAAGAAAGTGCTTTCAGTCGCCGTGTATAACCACTACAAGCGTCTGAGCTTCGATGTGGAGCAGGTTACAGAGGCCAGTTTGCTGAATCCAGGTTCTGAATACGACGACGTCGAGGTTGAAAAAAGCAATATCCTGCTCGTGGGACCCACTGGTTCGGGAAAGACCTTCCTGGCTCGCTCGCTCGCTCGTATATTGGATGTTCCGTTCGCTATTGCCGATGCCACGACCCTGACGGAAGCAGGATATGTTGGCGACGATGTCGAGAATATCGTTCTGCGATTGCTTCAATCAGCGAACTACGACGTGGCTAAGGCGGAGTGCGGTATCATCTACGTCGACGAGATCGACAAGATTGGTCGTAAAACGGGTAACGTATCCATTACGCGAGATGTTTCAGGCGAGGGTGTGCAGCAAGCTCTCTTGAAGATCCTTGAAGGAACCGTTTGCAATGTCCCTCCTCAGGGAGGTCGCAAACACCCCAATCAGGAGTACGTTCAGATCGATACGTCCAAGATCCTTTTTATCTGCGGTGGAGCTTTTGTCGGACTCGATGGAATTATCAAGAATCGCTCAGACGGAGTGACCCTCGGTTTTGGCGCTGAGGTCACCGCTGAGATGAAAGGCGAGGAAGTGATGAAAAAGGTCGAGCCCGAAGACTTGGTAAAATTCGGAATGATACCCGAGTTCATTGGTCGTTTGCCTGTGGTTTCCGTTCTTGACCAGCTGAGCGTTGACGACCTCGAGAATATTTTACTTAGCACCAAGAATTCATTGGTGAAGCAGTATTCGAAGCTATTCGCCATGGACGGTGTGAAGCTCAAGATTACCAAAGACGGCATTCGGGCGATCGCGGAAAAAGCGATCGAGCTAAAGACTGGAGCTCGTGCTCTCCGTTCAATCATGGAGGGAATCACGTTAGAGGTGATGTATGACGTTCCCACGCGTGACGACGTTAAGGAAGTAGTCATCGACCGTGGCGTTGTAGAAGGCCGCAAGAAGGCCCAGATCAAGAAAGCCAAGATCGCCAAGCCTCAGAAAAAAGACGCCGCGTAGTCTGCGGTTCCTGCGATAATAGAATACGTCGCGTTGGGATGCATTTTTGCAATGGCGTCCGTGAGTGCGTCGAGTATCGGCCCTTAATTTTCAGCTTCACTGCATCTTAATTCTTATTGCGATAGGGAGCCTAGCGCTTGCTGAGGGCGATGGCTGAAATCGATACTGCCTGCCTCGAAAATATCCTTGCTTGCGCCCGGGCATCAATTCTCCAGCTTAGATCTCTTTCTATGAGCACGCAACTCTACCAAACCCGTTCAGGAATTGTCGCTTCGCAAAACGAACAATACGCTTTCGTCGATGCGAGCTGGGACGCTCTCTTTCGAGGGGATTCTTTGAAGACATTCACTGGCTCCCTTTCGATCGTTCATGATCCAAGTGCAGAGACCGCTGTGTCTGACGCATTGCTCCCGCCTATCGGATCCCAAGAGGTATGGGCCTCTGGCGTGACCTATTACTCGAGCCGTCTCGCTCGAATGGAAGAGTCTAAAAGCGCAGGTGGCAGCGATTTTTATTCAAGCGTATACGTAGCCGACCGGCCGGAGCTCTTCTTCAAGTCGCTAGCATCCCGCGTTCGCGGTCACGGCGAGAGGGTCCGCATACGTAAAGACTCTGCCTGGGACGTTCCGGAGCCGGAGCTTACCTTAGCGATTTCGGACGAGGGTGCGATTATTGGATACACCGTTGGCAACGACATGAGCTCGCGTAGCATCGAAGGCGAAAACCCACTTTATCTGCCTCAAGCTAAATCCTACGAGGGCGCTACGGGATTGGGTCCCTGTCTCTACGTTCTCGATACACCGATCCCAAGAGAATCGAAGATTCAGCTATCCATCGAACGAGCGGGGACGGTCGCGTTTGAAGGTGAAACGCAGGTAAGCGAGATGAAACGATCTCTCGAAGAATTGGTAGGATTCCTGTACAGGGAACTCGATTTTGCCAATGGCTGCTATCTCATGACCGGCACTGGCATTGTTCCTAGCGTCGACTTTACCCTGCAGTCGGAAGACCGGATATCCATCACCATCGAAAACCTTGGCACGCTGGTTCAAACCGTCGAGTAGCAATAGAATCTGTTTTTCTCCCGTTTTGAGCTCCCATGCGAGCGCCTCACACCAATGAAACAACTGCAATTCTTTAGAAAAGTGGCCTTCATCGAAGGTCTTTCTTACCTCATCCTGCTTTTTTTAGCGATGCCTCTTAAGTACATCTGGGACACGCCCGAGGCGGTACGCATTGTAGGCATGATTCACGGGATTCTATTTATCCTATATATCTGGATACTGATACGAGTATGGACGGATCGGAATTGGCCCTTTAGTAGGGCGATGATTGCGGTGGTCGCCGCTCTCATTCCCTTTGGGACGATGGTTTTCGATCCATCTCTCAAGCGGGAAGCGGAGTCGATTGAGGAAGAAGGCGATTAATCAGCGAGCGATAATCGTGAAATTGCCGAAGGCGTTCTGATTTTCGCGAATGGTTTTGAATACCTCGCGCTGTTCTTCAGTCAGTATTTCTCCGATCAACTCGTCCGCCTCTTCCTGGGAAGCTCTCATTTGCTCGGGCTGCATAAATCCTTCGTTCATAGTGAGCGATTGCTCGTAGTAGATAGAAAATACTTGATCCTTCTGCGTTTCCGAAAGCCCAAGCTGAGGAGCGATTTGACTGAGTTGAGCAGTCGCCATCATTTCACTACGAGCTTCATCTTCTTGAGCCCGCATTTCGTCGTACTCATCTAGTTGGTCGGGTGATAGAATGTCCGCTGCCAGATTGTCTATATCGTTCTGAGTTATAATGGGGGCGCCATTTTCGTCTTCTAGGCGTTCTGCACCGTCAGGAGAGAATCGCATACGCATCTGTGACATCCGCAATAGCATGATTTCTTTGAGCTGCTCTCGTTGATCCGCATTCAAGTTCAATCGGGCAGCGTAGATATCCAGCTGCTGATCGACCTGGCGCTCCATCATATCTTCGAATCGTCCTTCAGTGAAGGAGATGGCCTGAGTCGACATGACTCCTTCGCCTTCCTCGAGCTCTTCCGATAAAACGAACGACTCAAAAGCAGGCGCCTCGTCTATCTTGGATTGGAGCGTTGCGTTTTCAGTCTGAGCCTCGGCTAATTGTTCGGTCAAGGAGCGTATTTCCTCTTCGAGAGCGTTTCCAGGTAAGAGCGGTTTATCCGCATCTGGTTTTGAAAGACTCAAGTAGAACGAGTGAGCGATAAAGCCGGCGATGAAGAAGCTGATCGCCGATAAGATGCGGGTAGCAGATGGGGATTTCATAGTTTGATGCCTTAGACTATACGTAGAGAGCTCAAGTCAGTCTAGGTTCCCTAGAAAATCACCCTTTGCTCATCCAATTCCTATCAAAACCAATATCTATAACTCTAAACGCCTAAATTTAGACTTGCCGACAGGGAAGGATCTAGGTCTCGAAGAGAACGGTGACCAAATTAGGTTTCACAACCCGCTGCTTGTCACGTCGTCGACAGGATGCTGCGTGCGCGTGATACCCTAATAGGTCTGCAAAACTATTACAACCATAGTATCAGTTTAACGGGCGCAGCTTATGCAGACAACGGCGTCGGGCATGGCTTCGAGACGTTCGTATTCAATTGGCTGAAGGCAATAGGCGCAAGAACCGTAGCTGCCTTTCTCGATTCGCTCGAGGGCATTTTCCAATCGCTCTTTCTCTTCTCGCTGACGGCGTTGCTGAGCCAGGTTCATCTGCTGTGACTGCATGGACTCCATGCGTGATAGGCGTCCAATGGCGACGTCGGGGGCGACGGGCTTGGACTCGGGATCGTCTTGAGACAGGGCTAGTTCGATCTCCGCTAACCGCGCTTCGATCTTACTGCGGATAAGATCCAGTTGCTCGGGCGTCATGATGGAATTTCTGCGCCCTAATCAGTGTGAACGCCTTGGTTCAGTGAGCGTTGAGCCACTCAAGAATGCGTGGATTGAAATCATCCAGCTTCTCGAAGTGGAAGGCATGGCCCGCGTCATTGTAGAAATGGGTATCGCAATTCGGAATGGCGTTGGCCACTTCTTCTCCCATCCAAAGCGGAGTGAAAATGTCGTCTTTGCCGCCAATGACCAAGCATGGTTGACTTATGTTGCCGAGCTGATCGTAGACATCATGGTTGATGCAAGCAGCAGCTTGTCCTTCGAGTCCGTGCAGCGGCTGAGGAGAGGGGCCATGGGCGAATCCGTGGCGACCTTCTATCAAGCTAGCATGGGCTTCGTCGGTGTCCCAAAAGGGCTTGGTAAATATGAGCAGCTGTATCCATTCCATGAATTGGGCAGGCGACAAGTGCGCGAAGCAGGCCTTCATGTGCTCGAAGATGGAGGTAGCGTAGCGGTCGCAGCGGGCCCAGGGACACATGAGTACAGCGCTTTTGACTTTTTCTGGATGACGTAGGCAAAGCTGTTGCGCGATTATGGATCCCATGGATACCCCGACTACGCGAGCGGACTCGATTCCGAGCGCGTCCATGAGACCTGCATAGTCATCTGCCATCATGGCGCTGGAGTAGTCGCCTTCAGGCTTATCGGTCAGACCAATGCCCCGGTTGTCGACCATAATGCAGCGATAGTTTGCGCTCCAGTGCTCAGCGTGGACTTCCCAGACGGCGCCGGGCGCGGTGATTCCCATGATTAAGATAAGAGGATCGCCCGATCCGCGCTCCTCGTAGCTCATTTGAATTCCGTTGGTTTCGACAATTGGCATAGCAAAAAGAAATCGAGTGTTGGTATTTAGTTTAATTGAGGGCGGAAATTGTGTGAAGGGGCTCCAGAGCGAGCAAGCTCATAGTTGAGGGGGATGTTTAAAGGAACAAGGATTCTGCGATGCAGGTTTAGGAATCAGGCGATTCAACTCCTGCTTATCTTGCAGCCTTGAACGTGCATCCTGCCAATTGATTCTCACGCGTATGGTGACTCGTTGTGGCTCTGCTACATTGGGATGCTCAATGTTCTGAAGGTCTCGTTATTCAGTTATTTTGCGCTTTCATTTTCCCCGCTTTCGAGGATAGTGGGGCCCTTTCTCGCTAACACGTGTTAGGTCAAGCGGAATCTCGCACGACCTATTACTAATATGAAGCCAATCAACCAATTCTTGCTGAGCCATGATATTCGTATTGCTCAGAATCCCTGTATCAGTCCTGATTTCTGCTTAGACTGGGAGGGTCTTCAGGCGAACATTCGAGAGGGTCAGGGGATCACGCAATACCCGCAAAGCCGATTCGAGACCGCGTCAGGCTATTGGGAGTTGCTTGAGAACGTTGCCGGTGACCATGCGTGGCGAATGGATCCGAAAGCGGACGGTGATGATTCCGGATTGTCCGAGGGTGTGACGGTTGGCGATGCGGCCTACTTTCCTGCTAGCTTCGAAAATTTGATTGCTCTAAAGAATCGGATACAGGAATTCGATCCAGATAGTTCGATTTTTCCGGGAACGGCTCAATCGCTCGGGCAAAGCACCTTGGGTATTGGAGCGCGGTTCACGACCTTGCATTGGCCAGGCGTGGACTGGGCGATGGCGAATCTGGGGATTGGTCTCACAGCGAATCAGAATAGTATTCCCCGTGAGCTTGTGTTCGATGTGGACGTGATGCTAGCGAACGACCTTGATACCGTCCCTTTTCCGTTTATCGGAACCAATGTCCCAGAGGGCCACCAAGGGCAATCCGTGGAAGGAATGAGCCACGGGTGCGTCCTAGCTAAGTTGAAGACAGGATTCGATAAGCGCGGAATTCCTTGGAGCTTCAATGCGGATCACCAGCCTATCGGAGGCAAGTACGATGCTCGGGAGGATGCCCTCGTTGCCGGCTGCCTATTCGCCTCGTACATCACTTTCGACTTGTCGCCTGAGTTAGCCGAGACAGAAACTCCCAAGACGATCGAAGCTAAACGGGAGTTCGTTGAAGCCGAAATTGAATCTGAATTGGTGGAACGCGTTTCGCGCCGCGTTGAAGAGTCAGGATTGTCTCTGAACGAGGAAGAGCGTGATGCGCTTCTGTGTTACGTGTGGCCAGCCATGAAAAAGATGAAGGCGCGCGACGACAAGTATCGGGCGGCTCGAGAAGCCGCGTTTACTGTAGGGTCGGGGCGTTCCTATTTGCGTGAGTTGTCGATCGATGAGCTCCCGGGGCTGACTACGCCTGAAACGACCGCCATCATGCTTGCCCTTTGCGAGGGAATGGAGATGCCTGTCAATTTCGTGGCGCCCGCATTCGGTTTTCAAAAGAACATGCCGTATCCGGATAATGGAGAACTTAGAGAGCTAGCGACGCGTCAGTGGAATGTTTGCAAAGCTTTTGGCGTGAGCATCGGTTTTCATTCTGGTTCGGGAAAGTCGGCCGAGAACTATCAAGTGATGGGCGCCGTTACCGAAGGAAACCTGGAGATCAAGACCAGCGGACGCTACACGTACGAGATGGGTGTGGCATTGTCGCATTCTTCTGATCCGGGAGATCAACGCCTCTGGAGAGATTGGTATCGGTTCACGTTGGACTTAGCGGTCGCGGGAGCATTCAGCGATTCGGATACGGAGCAGAAAATGGCCCGCGAATTTGTCGTAGACGCCCTTGAGCTGGAAAAGGCTTCGGTGGAAGTATTTGCATCGGTTGAGACGTGTCGCAGTGCGCTGGAAGCGCTTGATCCCAATCCGGACCATATGTTCTGGTTCGAGTACAACTTCTTGTACGTGCTGGCCGCGGATGGAAAGGCCGATAAAGCGACCTTGGGGGACCACTCCGAGGCCGGTTACCGTCAGCGAGCCCGATTCTATTCGATCAGTCCCGAAGGGCAGCTGAATTATTGCCGACGCGTTGCGGAGTACATCATCTTCCTCGCCCGAAACACTGGATTGGTTCAGGCTTCGGTCTGCGACGCGGCGATGGGGCGACTGGCGCAGTGCCGAAGTTACGACGCTTTTCTGGAGGGGATTGGGAGCAATGGTTGAGTCGTTGACAGTGGGGCGAAATTCAAAATCGTGGAAGCGTTCCTCTCGACTGGCTCTCGCAGCAATCCCGACTCGAATCTGAATTGTCTCTCAATCGCTAGTCCACCGCATAATTAATGAGCTATATTAACGACGATTTCCTCCTGCATAGCCCGAGCGCTCGCTCCTTGTATCATGGGTACGCCAAGGATGAACCGATCTTCGACTATCATTGCCACTTGCCTCCAGAAGATGTGGCTGGGAATCGTCGCTTTTCCAATCTCTTCGAGATTTGGCTTGAGGGGGATCATTACAAATGGCGGGCGATGCGGGCCAATGGCGTGGACGAGGCGCTGATCACTGGAGATGCTGATCCCTACGACAAGTTTCTGGCCTGGTGTCGTACCGTGCCGCATACGCTGCGGAATCCGCTTTATCATTGGAGTCACCTGGAGCTGAAACGATACTTCGACATCGATGCGCTTATTAGCGAAGAAACCGCTCCCGAGATCTGGGAAGCGGGAAATGAACGGCTCAAGAGCGACGCTCTCAGCGCTCACGGGATTCTTGAGAGCTTCCAAGTTAAAGTTGTGGGAACGACCGACGACCCGACCGACTCATTGGATCATCACCAGGCCATTAAGGAATTGGGGATCGGAACGAAAGTGGTGCCGACATTTCGACCCGACAAAGGGTTGCTGGTAGACCGTCCTGACGCCTTCAATGCATGGGTCGATGCCCTGTCTGAAGTTTCCGAGGTAGCCATAGACTCATTCACTTCCTTTCTTGATGCCCTGAAATCGCGCCATGAATTCTTTCATGAAATGGGAGGGCGCTTGTCGGATCATGGATTGGAACGCTGCTTTTACGCAGAGACGAATGAATCTGCTGTTGCATCGATATTCGACCAAACCCGTAGTGGAAACGCCGCTACATCAGATGAAAAGGAGCAATTTGGATTTTATTTGATGCGCGAAGTGGGTCGTTGGAACGCCGAAAAAGGCTGGACCCTGCAGCTTCATGTAGGGGCGTTGCGAAACAACAATAGCCGCATGTTTGAAGCGATCGGACCTGACACCGGCTTCGACTCGATCACGGATGTATCGCAAGTAGGGGTAATGGGGCGTTTTTTCGATGCCTTGGACCGGACAGGTCAATTGCCCAAAACGGTCGTATACAATTTGAACTGGTCGGATAATTATTCCGTGGCAACGATGCTAGGAAATTTCCAGGGTGGAGGGACTCTAGGAGAGATGCAACTCGGATCGGGCTGGTGGCACCTGGATCAGAAGGAAGCCATGCGCGCCCAGATGAATGCGCTATCGAATTTGGGATTGTTTTCACGCTTTGTAGGAATGCTGACTGATTCACGATCTTTTCTGTCGTACCCGCGACACGAATACTTTAGGCGCGTACTTTGCGACCTTGTGGGTGAAGACATGGAGAGGGGCGAGCTCCCGAATGACATGGAGCTCGTGGGTGGCATGGTGAAGAATATCTGCTTCCAGAATGCGGTCGAATACTTCGGAATAGACCTAGGGTAGGGAACGGAGCTTGATTTGTCACCGCTCTCTGCGAGAGCTAGGATCCCTCACCCGCTACGTAGGGTCGGGAAATAGGATTCAGCAGAGCTGAATATAATGTATGCATTTGGCGCAAAAGGGCCCTCTGATTGTTACGTTCTAACTTTACGAGGGAATAGAAAATCCATCCAAATCTGATTCCAACCTTAGTTTCAGCTCGTCTGAATCCTATTTCCATCCGCAGGATGGATCCTAGCTCTCGCAGAGAGCGGTGACGTGAATCTACTCTCGTTCTACTACGGTCGCTGGACAGATGAGAGCCAGCGTTCCCATTGCTGAGTTAGCTTGGCGAGAAGCTCGGGCCGGGACTGAGCAAGATCACGTGTTTCATTGCGGTCCTTTGAGATATCGAACAGCTCCCAATCTTCCCCCCAGCGGACCGCTTTGTAATTTCCATCGCGTATAGCGGCACCGCGGCTCCATTCCCAAAAAATGGGATGATCGCGTTTTAGGGACTTTCCCTTCAAGGCGGGTAGGAGGCTGGTCCCTAGCAAAGGCGTGATATTTGTTCCGTGGTGATAGCTTGGATACGATGCGTCGCCGACATCGACGAGCGTTGCCATGATATCTATGAAGTGAGCGGGGCTGTGGTTAAAACCGCCGGTTTTCTTGATGCCCTTTGGCCAGGAGGCTATGAAGGGCGTGCAGATACCGCCCTCGTGGCTGTAGTTCTTGTAGTAGCGGAAAGGGGTGTTTTGCACGATGGCCCAATTCTCGCCCACGGTATCGAAACTTGCGACCTTGCCTAAGTCTTCGGGAGCTTCGGAGAGAATCTTCGCGCCGGTGGTCTCAGCGCAGGCGCCATTGTCGGAAGCGAAGAAAATGAGCGTATTGTCTAGCCGCCCTTGCTCACGCAACTTATCGAGGAGCCGGCCAATGTTCTGGTCCACGCGATCGAGCATGGCTGCGTATATTTCCATGCGGGTGGCTTCTGCTGCCTTCTCGGAATCCGGAAGAGCGGCCCAAGCATCGGGCTGGGGATTCTGGGAAAGGGGTGTTTTCTTAGGGTTGATCAGGCCCATCTCGACCTGTCGCTGGTATCGGGCGCGTTGGATCTCTTGATACCCGCCGTCGTAGACTCCTTTGTACTTGGCGATGTCTTCAGGCCAAGCGTGCAGCGGATAGTGCGGGGCGTTGTAAGATTGGTAGAGAAGGAAGGGTTTGGATTTGGTTTCGGATTCGTCGAGCCATTTGAGAGGCTCGCCGGTAAAGGCGTCAGTAGCGTAGAAGTTTGGATCTTCGGGGGTGTAGGGATAGTAGGTTTTCTCGTCGATGCACCAGTAGCGGACACGCTTGTGTCCCGGCATAGCTTCACCTTCGCGCTGGAAGCCTGGATTCCAGAAATTGCAGCATCCATCGCGGAGTCCGTAGTAGTGGTCGAAACCGCGATCGTAAAGGTTTTCAGTCCCGTGATGCTTCCCTGAGGCCAAGGTCCGGTATCCGGCATCGCGCATGACCTCGCCCAAGGTGACAGCGTTTTTCATTTCCGAGTGCGTCTTGTCCATGCCGCTCTGCTGCGCATAGACACCAGTTAGCAAGCAGGCCCGTGAGGGGAAGCACTTGGCGGTATTGTACATTTGGGTGAAACGAATGCCATTTTGGGCCAACTGGTCGATGTGAGGCGTTTCGATCTCGCCTCCGTAGCAACCGAGGTCGGACCAGCCCATGTCGTCGACTAGGATGAAAATGACATTGGGACGATCGTCGGCGAAGATCGGTAGGCAAGCGCAGAAAGCGAAGGCGATTGGGGCAAGGATTCGAGACATATTTAGAATGTATAAGCGATAAACGGTCAGGGAGGCCATGCTTTGCTCGAATCGGTGAAACGTAAAGGAAAGAGCGTCGAACACGACGATTATTGGGGCTCGCATTTAGGATGGGGTTGGCGCAATTATTCCATTCCTTAACTCCAGACTATCTCGTCATGCGCATCTACAATATAAAACTCTTAAGTCATAGCATCGCGCTGCTTGCGATGTTCTCCGTCGCTCAGGCCAGCTTTGGGGAAGACGGTTTCTCGTTGGAAGAGACCGATTCGGGCGTTACCGTTAAGTACAATGGCGAACTCGCTACGAACTACATTATCGATGAGGCGAACAAGCCGTATCTCTGGCCTTTGATTGGACCGACGGGGTCTCCTATGACCCGCGCGTATCCCATGAAGACGGTTGAGGGGGAACAGCACGATCATCCCCATCACCGATCCATTTGGTTTGGCCACCAAGATGTTGGCGGATTCGACACCTGGCATGAGCCGCGTACGGGGGCAGAGAAGAAATACGATGCGGCCAAGCTGAAAGCATACAAGGAACGTTTGGGAACGACTTACCATCGAAGGTTCACGACCTTATCGGCTAATGAAAAGCGGGCAATTATCAAGACGGAGAACGATTACGTTGGCGGAACGGGCAAGAAGCTCATGGCGGACGAACGGACGATTGCGATTCGCAAGACGAAGAGTCAGGTTATCATCGATTTCGACATCATGTTTATCGCGAAGTATGGCGACATCGAGATCGGGGATATCAAGGATGCTGGATTCAGCGTGCGGATACCGTCGGATATGGCTCTACGCGTAGGAAAGGGTGGACGCATCGTCAACAGCGAAGGCGTTGAGGATGGCGATACATGGAGTAAACGAGCGGCCTGGGTGGACTATCATGGACCTCTCGATGGCGAGCATGTAGGGATCGCGATATTGAACCACCCGTCCAGTTTTCGTCACCCGACTCCTTGGCATGTACGCGATTATGGTTTGTTCACAGCCAATCCCTTTGGATTTAAAAGCTTGGATGACTCACGAGAGGACTCGGGCTTTACGCTCGTGGATGGTACGCGATTCCTAATGCGGCATCGCGTCATTTTCCACAAAGGCGATACTCAGCAGGCGAAAATCTCGCAGGCGTACGAGCGATACGCGAAGCAGTGAATTAGTTTAATGACGCTTTCGGAGAGGCTAATTTCCGAGCTGCCAAAACTTCAAATGCAAATAACAGGATGCGCTCGTGCCTCGCTCGTGATGCCCTTCCAGGGCTTTATGATGAGAAAAAACAGTAGTTTGGCAGCTCGGAGATCCATCACCATCTCTATTCTAAATTTCATCAAGTTCCCGCAACGCGGGATCATGTAGGCCTGTTCTACAGGCCGTATCCTGTTAATTCTTCTTTTGGCAGCTCGGAGATCCGCCGCTACCTTGGCTAGAGGTCTACTGGGTCGGGGAGATCGCGCTTGATGGTGTCGATTTTGTAGCCGAAGCCGCTTCCTTGAATGGTATCCAGATCCAGGATGCCGTTGCGTCGCTGGAACAAATTCGGATGGACTGCTTGTTCGGGGAGAGAGGCGTCTGGGTAGAATTGCATCCCATTGCTTTCAACGCCCATGATGGTGCCTGCGTGGCTGGCGAGCTGGACATGCGGTAGCTGCGCCAGCATGGGATTGGTGAGGTCCTGCACCATTAATGTCATTCCGTGAGCCTTCGCCCAGCAAAGGCTAAGGAGGGCCCCAGTTTGGGTTTTGCAGGTTTTGAGCGCGACGCCTGTCCAGCCGAGCGAGCGTCCGAGTCGTACGAGTCGCCAGTCGTGGGCGCTCTCGTCCATGAACAATGGCTTGCGCGCGCTCAGGCTATGGACATCGATCTGGTTGGCTTCAATATCGTAGGGAAAGGGCTGTTCAACGTATAGAATAGATTGATACACCCGTGGATGTTCATCCTTAAGCTTATCGAGAATGGCGTTGACGTATTCGGGCTCGGTGACGGCGCAATTGAAGTCTGTCGTGAGCCATTCGACGTCCTTTTCTAAGGCGATCTTTCCGATCGCTACGAGTCGGTCGTAGTCCCAGTCTGAATCGTTGCCACGGAGCTTGATCTTCAGGCAGTTCAAGCCGTCTCGGTCGATCCAGTCGCGCAAGAGGACCGGATATCCGTCGTCGGGTTCGCTTCCATCGAGTTCACTTTTATCTATGGGATCTAGGCCGCCGACCAAGTGCCAAACAGGGAGAGGGCTTTGGCGAGGAGTTAGGAAATCCGAGGGATACTTGCCTTCAAAGACGTCTTTAGGCTCGAGAAAATGGGACAAGTCCTTGCTTAGGTATTCCGAATTGTAAGTTTCGTAAATTGGCTTGTCATGGAGGTTTCCATACGCGTCATGTACTGCGATATCGAGAGGCGAAAAGCAAACCAAGGCGGCGAGATGCGGCAGAGCGTTTTCCAGTGATCGGGTCGCATTGAATTCGGATTGGAGCGCATTGAGCCGCGTCTCTATGAATGCGTGACCGATCTCTAGAGCGTGTCCCGACGTCTCGAAGTTCTTTAGTGACCGCGCTAAAGTCGTGGTAAAGGACTGTAGGGCGGATTCCCGTTCATCGTAGTCAATGTCGGCGGGCCAGACCCAGCCGACGCTGAGCGGTGTTTCTCCCCATCCAATAGCGGACCTTCCGTCAGCGCCTTCAATGGTTACGCAGGCGCGAGCGCATACCACTTTGGTCAATACTTGGGCTCCGAATTTCAAGGGCACTCGCATTTCTACAGGTAGAAAATAAAGGCGGGTATCGATGACTCGGGCGTTGCGGGTAAGCGTGTCCATGCTGCTTGGTAGGCAAGCGTGCGGACGTGGTCAAGGATTTGGGTCTAATCGAAGAACGGAATTACCTGGCGTTCAGTAGACGCTTGAGTAGTTTGTGGCCATGAATATGGATCGACGCTCTTTCGGAAAATTGGCAATAGGGGGCGCGATTGGGGCCCTTGCAAGCAGCGTGAGATTGGCGGGAAACGTGGACGCTGATTCGGCTGAGGACCGACTTTCGGTCCATATCTTCTCGAAGCATCTTCAATTTCTGGACTATCGCGATATGGCGGAAGCCGCCGCAGAAATTGGATTCGACGGAATAGACCTGACGGTGCGACCCGGGGGACATGTACTGCCGGAACGAGCAGAGGAGGATCTTCCATCTGCAGCTGAGGCGATCCGATCCGTAGGCTTCGAGCCAAATATGCTCGTATCACGTATCACGAGTGTTTCTGACAAGGTCGGTATCCAATCCTTAAGGACTGCCTCCGAGTTAGGCTTCAAGCGATACCGCATGGGCTATTACCGACCAGACGAAAGCAAGGACCTGGAGCAGAACCTGAATCATTGCGCGGGGGAGCTGAAGGAACTGGCAGCGTTCAATCAGGAAGTCGGATTGCATGGAGCTTATCAGAATCATGCGGGACGGGTAATCGGTTCCTACGTGACCGATCTGGCTTTGTTGCTTAAGGGGCACGATCCTCGTTGGCTGGGCTGCCAGTACGATATTCGGCATGCGACGGTTGACGGAGGATCATCCTGGCCATTAGGGCTTCGCTATTTGGCGAAGCACATTCGTACGATGCCGATCAAGGACTTTAGCTGGTTCAAGGAAAATGGAAAATGGGTGGTGCGCAACGTCCTGCTAGGGGAAGGTATGGTGGACTTCGATCGTTTTTTTAAGGCGCTGCGCGGATATCGGTTGAAGCCCTATGTGTCCCTTCACTTGGAATACGATTTGGGCGGTGCGGAACACGGGGATCGCGAAATCAAGATTAGCCAGAAAGCTGTCTTTTCGGCTATGCGCCGCGATTTGAAACGCTTGCATGAAATGTGGGAGTGGAGCGCCGATTAGCGAATTTTAAGGGATTGCCAGCGCATCGTTGGTTCCCTTCCTTGTCGAGTGCCATGAAACGAAAATACCCTTCTGCTATCTTGCTCGCTATTCTTGGAATGATGCTGCCCGCTTGGGCGGATGAACGACCGAATATCCTCCTTGCCATCGGGGACGACATTTCCTGGGAGCACATGGGAGCTTATGGATCGGAATTCGTAGATACGCCGACATTCGACAACCTGGCAGCTACTGGGGCGCTATTCAACAATGCCTATTGTAGCGCTCCAGGGTGCAGCCCATCGAGAGCGGCGCTGTTAACCGGGAAGCATATTTGGGAAATAGAGGAGGCAGGCACGCACGCGGCGAATTTTCCGAAGCATTTGCAGGTGTATCCAGAATTACTGGAAGCGGAAGGCTATGTTCCAGGATATACTGGCAAACCTTGGGGTCCGGGACGCTTGACTGAGCGGGATCGAAATCCAGCGGGACCTGCATTCAACAATCGGACGATGAAATCTGTCCCAGCGAGTGGGATTTCCGACAAGGACTACGCAGCGAATTTTGCGGATTTCTTGGCGCAGCGCCCTGAGGGCAAGCCTTTCGTTTTCTGGTTCGGCGCTCACGAGGCGCATCGCGTGTTCGAGCAGGGATCGGGATACAAGAATGGGATCGAGGCCGATGAAGTAGTGGTACCAGGCTTCTTGCCCTCCAATGAGCTAGCCCGCGAGGATGTAGCTGACTATGGCTTGGAGATTGAATGGTTCGACAGCCATTTGGGCAGGATGCTCGAGCAGCTGAAAGCGATAGGCGAATTGGAGAATACGATTGTCGTAGTGACAGCGGACAATGGCATGGCCTTCCCTCGCGCCAAAGCCAACAACTACGAATACGGTGTGCACATGCCTTTGATCATTTCTTGGGGCGAGGGTATCTCGGCAAAGGGCCGCTCTATCGACGATTTCGTAAGTCTCATCGACTTGGCTCCCACTTTTCTCGAAGCCGCAGGGGTAGACATTCCGAGCGAGATGAGCGGTCGGAGTTTGATGCCTCTGCTTCAGTCAAAATCCGAGGGAATGATCGATCCCACTCGGAATTATGTCCTATCAGGGCGGGAGCGTCACACGCATGCGAGGGAGGGCAATCTAGGGTATCCCATCCGTGCGCTTCATACGGCGAAGTACAATTACATTCGCAATTGGCATCCTGAGAGATTGCCTACGGGGATTGAATACAAAGACGTGGATGGAAGCCCTTCCCATTCGCTAATGCTCGGCGACATGGACTCGGAATTATCCCAATTAGCCTATGGGCCACGCCCAGCTGAAGAACTCTATGATCAGGTAGAAGATCCTTACTGCCTCGAAAACTTAGCATTGAATCCTGAATACAAGCCAATTTTGGAGCAATTGGGAACGCGTCTTGAAGAAGCATTGCGCAAGGGAGGGGATCCGCGAATCCTGGGTTACGGGGACGTGTTCGATAGCTACCCGCGCTACAGCAGTACCCGCGACTATCCCGGATTTCAAACCAGCGGCAAATATAACCCGGAGTACGTCGAGCGCACTTTGAAGCAGATGAAGGCGCTTGGGATTAGCAATCCTGCGTACGAGGCCCGCGTAAAGCAAAATGAGAGCGAGCCGGGAAGAGGGCCTAGCAAGCGATAGCGGAATCGGTTTACCTCAGCGCTCAAGCGATTGATCGCAATCGAACCCCAGCCTTGCGACGTTAGGGAATCCAAAGATGCGACTCTTTAAAACGAAAAAGGGAAGACGGATGGGCCTAGGGATCGTCAGCATCGGGGCGATCGGCCTGGGCGTTCTTGTTTTCGGATCCGGATTTTCGGGTTGCGCCACGTTCAGTATCACGCCTGCGGAGGCAACCGAGCGATTTCGGAGCCGAGGAAATGAGCCGCCGGAATTTGTCACTCAGGAAACGAATCCCGGAACCATTCATCTTGCATCCGTAGGGGAGGGCGAACACGCCATCGTTTTTGTACATGGTTCACCTGGGAGCTGGAGCGCTTTCAGTCGATTTCTAATGAACGATACCTTGAAAGAGCAGGGTCGCATCGTTTCAGTAGACCGTCCTGGCTCTGGGTTAAGCCGCCCCTTGAAAGCAGAGCCATCCATCGAGGAGCAGTCGAGGCGTATTCACGACGCGCTGCAGAAATCAGGCATTGCGGGAAACGCGATACTGGTGGGGCATTCGCTAGGTGGACCTGTGATCGCTCGAATGGCAGCGGACTATCCCGAACTCGTCGGTGGCCTCGTATTGGTGGCTCCATCAATGGATCCTGAGCTGGAAAAGAAGAAATGGTACAACTACATCGCCAAATTCCCTCTAGTGAAATGGGGCCTTTCGAAAGACTGGGCCAATAGCAACGACGAGATATTTCCTCATAAGAAGGAATTGCAGGAACTCGCCTCGCTCTTACCGTCAATCGACACTCCGACCATTGTGATTCAGGGAATGGAAGATGATTTAGTCCCGCCTGGAAACGCGGACTATGTCGAGCGCATGATGAAAGGCGCGGCCCGTCTGGACGTTTGGAAAGTAGAGGGTCTCAATCATTTCGTTCCTTGGCGGCGTCCCGATTTGATCGAAAAGGCCATCATGGAACTGCTGGCTGACGCGTCAGCTCAGTCTTGATATTGCCGTCTGCATTCGCTTTGCTCGGATGATGCCAAAGCGTTGCCTAGATACGAGCGAGGAGATTTATGACTATACGCTTCAGGTATCCTCGCGTGAGGATGACCTGAAGAAGGCGCTTCGGGAAAAAACGGCGGCCTTGCCGGAGTCGAGCATGCAGATTACGCCGGATCAGGGCCAGTTCATGGCCATGCTTGCGCGAATGATTGGCGCTCGAACCGCTATCGAGATTGGAACCTTCACAGGGTACAGCGCCTTGTGCGTGGCGGAAGCTCTCCCCGATGGCGGACGATTGATCGCTTGCGACGTAAGCGATCAATGGACATCGATTGGAAAGCTGTATTGGGAGACGGCCGGCATTGCAGGCAAGATCGATTTGCGCATCGCTCCAGCGCTTGAAACTTTGGATACGCTGGAACGAGATGGATTCGCGGGAGCGATCGATTTCGCCTTCATCGATGCGGACAAGGAGAACTACGATCTTTATTACGAGGCATGCCTACGCTTGGTCCGCTCGGGTGGATTGATCGTGGTAGACAATGCGCTTTGGGGCGGACAGGTGATCGATGCATCCTTCCAGGATGCGGATACCGTGGCGATACGGGCCTTGAACCAAAAAATTCGAGACGACTCGCGCGTCGATGCGAGCTTGTTGACGATTGGGGATGGCGTCTACGTGGCGCGGAAACGATAGAACAGGTCGCTCTACATCGTATTCTGTCATTGCTTCGTTTCCCCCTTGCCCTTCGCGCTACGCAACGGCTTGATAGCGCCCTATGTCAGAGCTGAGGAAGACGCCGCTAGCAGACTTCAATATCGCGAACGGGGGTCGCATGGTCGATTTCGCTGGTTGGAGTATGCCGGTCCAATTCAAGAGCATTGTGGAAGAGCACAAAGCCACACGCAACGCAGCAGGCTTATTCGATGTCAGCCATATGGGAGAAGCGCTGGTTATGGGGCCCGAAGCGACCCAGTACCTGGACTTTCTTTTGACCAATGACGTGTCGAAGATGGAACCGGGCCAGGCGCTTTATAGCTTGATGTGCTACGAGCATGGCGGGGTGGTGGACGATTTGCTGGTATACAAGAAATCGGATCAGGAATATCTACTTTGTCTCAACGCATCGAATACGGAAAAAGACCTGGTTTGGATGGAGACCAAGCGACAGGAATTCGACGCCACAGTGTCAGATGTTTCCGGGGACTATGCGTTGCTCGCTTTGCAGGGTCCAAAAGCCCTGGATATTTTGAAATCGATTTGCGAGCTAGATATCGACGCCTTGCCGTACTATCGCTTCATCGAAGGAGAGGTAGCAGGAGCGCCTTGCATTGTGAGTCGGACCGGGTACACGGGTGAGCGTGGAGTCGAGCTGTTCGTAGAACCGAAAGCCGCCGAATTATTGGCCCAGGCCATCCTCGATGCAGGAGAACCGGAAGGACTCGTCCTGGCCGGATTAGGGTCGAGAGATAGCTTACGCCTTGAGGCGGGTTACTCCCTATATGGGCATGAAATTTCCGAGACGATCACGCCGATTCAGGCAAAGCTGATGTGGACCGTCAAGCTGGGCAAGGAATCAGACTTTGTTGGAAAAGCAGCTCTGGCCGCAGAAAAGCGCGAAGGTCCTGCCTGCCGCATCGTCTTCTTCCGTACCGGGAATCGCCGCATTGTGAGGACCGATACGCCGGTATTGGCTGGAGATGTGGAAGTCGGAATCGTGGTATCCGTAACGTTCTCGCCTGGCTTGAATGAGGCCATCGGATCTGCCCTGATCGACTCCAATTACGCCACCACTGAATTATCTGTGGACATGCGTGGAAAGCGCCTGCAATTGTTTTCATCGAATCCCCCATTTATCGAATTGAATCCTTAACCTTCTAATTGAGACGATCGTCGAAGGGCCCAGGCCCGTTCTTCCCAATGAACCTTCCAGAAAATCTAAAGTATACGAGCGACCACGAATGGCTGAAGCGATTGGATAACGATGAAGCCCTTGTCGGCATTACCGACTATGCTCAGAACAGCCTAGGCGACATCACATTCGTCGAGACTCCCGAGTCAAGGGATACATTTGATGCTGGCGCGACCTTTGGGGTGGTGGAATCTGTCAAAGCCGCTTCTGATCTGTATATGCCTGTGGATGCGGAAGTTATAGAGGGAAACGCGGCCTTGGAAGAGAATCCAGAACAGGTGAATACGTCTGCGTTCGAGGAGGGTTGGATTGTGAAAATTAAGCTTCTTAATCCAACGCAGGTCGATTCTTTGCTAGACGCAGAGGCCTATAGGGAAATCGCCAAGGATTGAGCTGTCGGACGATCCACAAGGGATCTATCTTGCAGTGATCTGCGCTCTTTAAGCGTAAATGTTTATCAAATTGGCGATTAGCGACTTGGGGGCGTCCAAGAATCTTAGTGTAACCGAAAATACAACCAGCGCGTTGCTCCATTGTGTTCGCTGACGCGCCACCAATCAATTTCTCAAAAAAACTCTTCTTTTATGGCAATTGGGCTGATCAAGAAACAAGTGCAAAAAGACATCTCGACCCTAGTCGAAGGCGGCAATGAAAAGAGAGGCGGCGCTCGCCTTTTCCTCATTTCTGCGGCTTCGATAGCGTTATTGTTATCCGGGTGCATTTCCGCACCTAAAAACAAGTCTCATAAGCTGGAATTGGAACCTCCGATCATTTGGAAATCGGCGGAAATTCAGGGCGAATTCATGCCTCAGAATTGGGCAAACGATTTCAACGACCCGATGCTATTGGCAATTATCGAGGAAGCGCTCGTGCACAACTACAATTTACAAGCGGCGGAAGCGCGACTTGCGTCCTCGATCGCGGGTTCTCGGTTCGCGAGCTCGAATCTGTTTCCTACGATAAACGGTACGATTAACAAGAATCGCAACAAGCGTAGTTCTGCGAGCGGTATCTCCCAGACGCCTACATCGGAAACCTTCGGTACGAATGTCCGCTTCCAGTGGGAATTGGATGTCTGGGGAGAAGTGCGGAATGGCTACCGTGGGGACATGGCGGACATTCAAGCGGCTCGCGCGACCTATGAAGCGACTCGTCTGTCCATAGCGGGCCGGGTGGCCCAGTCGTGGTACAACACGGTAGAGGCAAGCCTACAGTATGATCTAGCGGTACGCACGCAAGAGGCGCTCGAATCGAGCGCTGTGATCGTCGAGGAAAATTTTAAGCGGGGAATCGCTCGCGCTCTGGATGTGCGATTGGTTCGCGCCAACGTGGCTTCCAACAAAAGTACCGTAGAAACGCGCCTGCGAAACCGGAATGCGGCTGTACGCAATCTCGAAGTACTCCTGGGACGCTATCCGAGCAACGAGCTAATGGCCATTGGACGCGCGCAAACTAAGGAAGAAGTTGAAGCGTACAACACGCGCATCGACGAAGATATTGCGAAGCTCGAAGGTGAGCTAGCTACGCGCCAGATGGAAATCGTTTCCAAGCTACGCAAAGCCGAGCTTTCGAAGGTACCAGAGGAGATGCGAGAGGATTTTCGATCAGCATTGAATACACCGGAAGGACAGCGGACGGAGATCCAGGAATACTTGTTGAATCGATTCGACGCGATCGCGGAGAGCGATCTCGAGCTAGCGGAAAAGTCCGACAAGAAGTTCCGGGCCTACCGAGCGGAGGTCTTGCAGCAAATCGCTCGCAAGAACGCGAGCAAGCGGGCCGTACCCAACGGGGAAGTGGTCACTAAGCTACCTGAAATTTCTGGAACCGTACCTGCTGGGCTTCCTTCAGAGCTGCTATTGAGACGGCCTGACGTCGTTGCCGCCGAGCGGACTCTGGCAGCGAGCGAGCAACGAAAGTTTGAAACAAGCAAAGCCCGACTGCCGAGCATCAACATCACCTTGTCGCGTGGAACGAACGTCCGGGACGTCGAAGATATATGGGATGTAATCGACCGACGCGTATGGACTCAGAATTTCGTGGGATCGCAGACGCTTTTCCAAGGCGGTCGACTTCGGGCAAACTTCCGACGCGCGAAGGCTAACTTCGAGCGCTCCATCGCCGACTATGGCAATGTCGTTCTAAACGCATTTCGCGAAGTGGAGAACGCGCTAAACAATCAAAGCTCATACGAGCGCGATTATGAGGCCCAGAAACTCGCTGCGGAGGAATCTGCCGCTGCTGAGGCCCTCGCCTGGGAAGAGTATGGTCGCGGCCTGTCCACAATCACCACCGCTCTCGATGCAGTCCGAAGAAACATAACTGCTCAGCGTTCTTTTATCCAAGTCTCCAATCAACGGGTTCAATCTCGGATCGACCTCTATCTAGCATTGGGTGGGGGCTTTGATGTCGAGTCGGAGTCCTAATCAATTTTATTTATCCAGAATTCTCATATTATGAAACGTATTCTTCAAATTCTCGTCCCGGTCGCTTTTTTAGCGATAGGAGGATTGGTATATATTTGGCTCATCCGTACCGCTCCGGAGCCTAGGCAACGTCCGAACTTTGTCTCGACACCTGAAGTTGTGGCAAGGGGCCTGAAGCCCGAGTCCTACACAGTGACACTCGAGTCGCAAGGGACCGTTCAGGCTCGGACAACAAGTACTCTCATTCCCGAAGTGCGTGGAAGGATTACGAGTATTTCCCCCAGTTTTCGAGAAGGGGCTTTCTTCGAAGAGGGCGACGTTCTTCTTGAGATCGACGACAGTGACTACCAGACAGAGCTCATCGTCGCGGAAGCGGCTATGGCTCAGGCAGAGCTACGCGAGTTTGAAGAGCTCGCTCGTTACGAACAGGCAAAGCTCGACTGGGAGCGTTTGAATCCCGGCCAGGAAGCGAATCCCTTAACGTTGCGCGAGCCTCAGTTGAGACAGGCCCGCGCCTCCACGGCTTCGGCGAAGGCTCGTGTAACCACCGCTAAGCGAAACCTTGAACGGACTCAGATCAAGGCTCCCTTTGCGGGCCGCATCCTCTCTAAAAATGTGGACGTTGGACAATACATATCGCCGGGCAATCAGCTGGCCCGCGTATACGCCGTCGATTTTGCGGAAGTGCGGCTTCCTTTGACTGCTACCCAATTTTCATATCTAGACCTGCCATGGGTATATCGTGGAGAGAATCCTTCGCTTAGGGAGGGACCCCTCGTGACGTTAAAGTCCACGGTGGGTGGCGATACTCACGAGTGGAGAGGAAGAATAGTAAGAACTGATGGCTCGATCGATGTGAGCAGTCGTCAAATCTTTGTTGTAGCGCAAGTCCGGGATCCCTACGGAGGGAATGTTGAAGGCCGCCCGCCGCTAAAGGTCGGCTCCTTCGTTCAAGCTGAGATAGAAGGAAAGACCTTGGAAGACGTGTTTATAATACCTCGCGTCTTGTTGCGGGAAAATGAATATGTGCTGCTTGTAGACGGCGAAAACTATCTCGCCCGTAAGTCAGTACAGCTGGCCTGGGAAACCGATGATGTGATCGTGGTCGAGGACGGACTTGATATTGGTGACAAGCTTTGTCTAACCGAAGTGCCGTTCGCCTTGGAAGGGTGGCCGGTCAATGTTAAGGATGAAACGGGAGTAGCCATTGCTGCGGAGCCGGCAAGTGATGACGCTCCAGCGAGAGCTGCGCGACCACCTAGACAGCCGTCAGGAGGAGGGATAGCGAGCCGGATCGATCCTATCCTGGAAGCAGCGGGCGACAAATTGCCAGCGGACTTGAGAGCGAAGCTTGTTGCTATCAAGGAGTCGGGCGACTTTACGCAGATGCGACCCGTGATGGGTGAACTCCGCGAATGGGCGGAAGACAATGGAATCGAACTTCCAGCCGGAGGGCGTGGCGGCCGAGGAGGGTGAGGCGGAGCCCAAGGATTATATTCCATGAACCGGTTCTTCAATTTAAACGCAATCTATCTGTAGCTTTTGTCTAGAAAATCACGTTAACCATTTATAACTCGGCATAGAGGGGTGCATTCCTCGTTCCGTTCATGCCGAGTAGCCCGAAAATTCAAACCCAGTACCCAATATGCATCGATTAATTGAATGGTTCACTCGCAACGGAGTTGCCGCGAATATCTTGATGGTATCGATTGTTGCCGCGGGCATTTACTCCGGTCTCAACAAAATTATTCTTCAGGAGTATCCTGACTATCCCTCACGCGTAATTACGGTACAAGTACAGTACCGCGGATCGACTCCGACAGAAATTGAGGAATCTATTGTATTAAGGCTTGAGGAGAATCTTTTCGACGTTGAGGGAGTTGAGGAGATGGACGCTCGCGCCAGTTCCAGTAGCGGTAGTGTTTCGTTATTGATTTCTGACAATTACGACATCAACCGAGCCCTGGACGAAGTTAAAAACCGTGTAGATACGATTCGCACGTTTCCCATTGAGGCGGAGCGCCCGCAGATCTCCTTGTTTGGGTTGCAGGAGCGGGTGATTACAGTGGTCGTTTCCGGTGATCTAAGCGAGTTCGAGATGAAACGTTTGGGGGAACAGATTCGCGATGAACTAGGCGGCTTGGAGAACATCACGCTTACCGCGCTTAAGGCAGTAAGGCCTTACGAAATCGCTATTGAAGTATCCGAAGCTACGTTGAAAGAGTACGGCCTATCCTTTGACCAAGTTACTCGGGCAGTTCGCAACCATTCAATAGACCTGTCAGCGGGGAGTATCAAAACGGATGGGGGGAACATTCTCCTTCGGACGTCGCAACAAGCCTACAATAGAACCGAGTTCGCTGCGATTCCGGTGGTGACGACCTCAGACGGAACCCGGATTACGCTGGGCGATATCGCGTTTGTTCAAGACGGATTTGACGAGATGCCAATCGAAGCCCGTTTCAATGGGGAGCGTGCGATCGCGGTCGATGTCTTCCGTACCGGTGATCAAAGCGCGCTAGAACTCGGAAATACGGTTAAAGATTACATCATCGAAAAGCAGGAGCGCCTTCCGGATGGGATTCATCTCGGTTATTGGCAGGATGATTCAGCCCGCATCAAGTCCCGACTGATGACCTTGCAATCGAGCGCGATTATGGGCTTTTGCCTGGTAATTATTATTCTTTCTCTGTTCTTACGTCCTGTATTGGCATTTTGGGTATCCTTAGGTATTCCAATCGCGTTTGCCGGATCCTTTTTCTTGCTTCCCATCTTGGGAGTGTCACTCAATTTGATTACGCTCTTTGCCTTCATACTAGTGCTGGGTATTGTGGTCGATGACGCGATCGTGACGGGGGAGAATGTATACCAGCATATGCAGCGAGGCGATACCCCGATTGGCGCTTCAATTAAAGGTACGCAGGAGGTGGCGATCCCGGTCATATTTGGCGTTATAACTACTATGGTCGCGTTTTATCCGATCACGGTGATGACGGGATTCCGAGGGGAGATATTCAAGCAGATACCCATTGTAGTAATACCGGTGCTGTTCTTCTCGCTCGTCGAGTCGAAGCTTGTATTGCCGGCTCACTTGAAGCACTGTACCCATTTGGCGGACCGTGAGAACGAGAGAAATATATTTATACGATTTCAGCGATTTTTCGCTAATGGCTTAGAAAAAATCATTCTAAAGTACTACAAACCTGCTCTTCATTTCTGCCTTAAATTTCGTTACGGGACGGCGGCCTTCTTCGTTGCTCTGCTCCTGGTGTTTATAGGAGTCGTGATGGGGGATCGATTAGCCTACAGTTCGTTTCCTCGTCTACCACGCGATCGGGTTTCCATCTCCCTAGAAATGCCGCCTGGAACTACCTTCGAGGTGACTCAGAATCACATCGAGAGAGTCGAAAAAGATGTGCTGGCTTACAAGAAGGAGCTTAAAGAGGAGCACGGACAAGATATTATTACCGATGTTTTTGCTACCGCAGGAGGCACTCCATTCGGCGGCGGCGGTCCTCGCGGTAGTCGCGGTCCGGCTGCTGGAGTTCCAGAAGAGGGAGAGATCGTGGTTGAAATGCGACCGCCAGAGGAAACCGGGGTACAAATAGCCAGTCGAGAAATTACGCTCGCGTTACGGGACCGAACGCCCCCGATTCCGGAAGCGGAACGATTTTCATTTTCCTTTGCTCGAGGCGGGGGGGGCGCAATGTCCGTCCAGCTTGAAGGACCGAGCATTGACGATTTAAAAGAGGTCTCACTCGAGTTGCAGAAGGTGATGGCCGGCTACGAAGGTCTTTATGATATTGAGGACTCATTCCAGCGAGCCACGGAAGAGCTGGAGCTTGAACTAAAGCCAGCCGCTTCCAATCTGGGGGTAACGGCCCAGCAGCTGGCATCTCAAGTCCGGCAGGCATTTTTCGGAGCGGAGGCCCAGAAAATTCAAAGGGGCCGTGACGACGTGAATGTAATGGTCCGCTATCCACGGGAGGAAAGACGTTCTCTGGCTTCTTTGCGAACGATGATGATCCGTACTCAGAACGGGACGGAAGTGCCCTTCGAGGAAGTCGCTGAAGTCGTTCCGGGTAAAGCGTTACCTTCCATTAGGCGAGTTAATAGAAATCGCATAATTCGTGTAAGCGCAGATGCGGATACGGAGGCTGTTGACGTAGATGCGATTGAACTTGATCTCTACAACAACATTATTCCGGAAATGATCGCTGGCTATCCTGGAATGAGTGTTAGCCTAGAGGGTAGAGCCCGAGAAACCGCAAACAACAATGCGGAACTTATTAAAGGGGTATATTTCGTTATCGCTGCGATATACGTTCTATTGGCTATCCCGTTTAAAAGTTACACGCAGCCGTTTATCGTTATGTCGGCTATTCCTTTTGGCATAATAGGAGCCATGCTCGGTCATTTGATTATGAATTTCTTGCTCCTGAATGTCTTTGGCAGGACAACCTCTCCAACGTCATCTATATCCATGCTTTCACTACTAGGAATGATGGCTCTGTCTGGGGTTGTCGTAAATGATAGTCTGGTAATGGTGGATTTTATAAACCGGCAACTAAAGAAGGGAATGAGTGTACTTGATGCCGTCAGATTGGCGGGTATCCGAAGATTTCGACCTATTCTACTCACTTCTTTGACGACGTTTTTCGGACTCTTGCCGTTGATGTTCGATCCGAGCACGCAGTCTGCATTCCTCATCCCAATGGCGGTTTCGCTAGGCTGGGGAATTGTGTTTGCCACTTCGATTACGCTTCTGCTCGTTCCAACGATCACGCTTATTTTCGAAGATATTCGGGTGGCCTTTTGCAAGTTGTATGACAAGCCAATTGATCGCTATGGACCCGAGAGCTCTGAAGAGGTCTTGGCCGCTGCGGATTCTGGAAACTAGTTTCTTGCGATAGATTTTAAGCGATGACGCCGTTCTTAGGAACGGCGTTTTCATTTCGATCAGACGATTCCCTCAAAGGGACTTGGTCATGTGGATATCGTCAGCCTTTTGCGCGAGCAGGTCGGGGTGGGGCTCGGTCGTTGGTTCAAAGCCTTGTCCCAGATAGAATTTCACAGATGAATCGGTGGGTGTTGCGGATACGTAGAGCGTTTTTGCATTCCGCTTTTTGGCCGCGTCTTGAGCTTCTATGTAAAGCGACTTGGCGATCCCGCTCATGCGGTGGTTGCAATCCACGTAAAGCGCTAGGAGTTGTTCGGTACCTGCGTCAAGATTGGGATCTAGAATGGCGATGCCCGCTAGGACTTCGTCGTCAAAGGCGCCGAAAGCAGCCGCTCCTCGGGCTACAGCCCGTTTCCAGTCATCAATGAACCCGTCCCAGAAGGACGCGCCGCTAGGGACGGTAAAGGGTTCATCGAAGGACTTTAACTCACCCTCAATGAGCTGGTACCGATGCTCAACGTGCTCGGATCGGTTGATCTTATCTAGCTCCTCAGTATGTAGAAGACGTATTTCTATCAGATTCATGTAAGGTAGGTTGGGCACTATGAACAGCGTCGGCGAAGGGCTGGCAAGGTATTAGTCTTGCTGAGTAAGCGGCTGGGCGAATTTGAGGCCTTTTAACAAGCGATTGCTATATCGCTCAGGAAATTTTAAATACCAGCAGTGGTGTAATTTAGAAAAATAATATCGCTTCCCCCTCGCGTTTTCATCAATCCATATGGGCATGCGACTACCTGTAGAGGATGATTTCAACGATATCATTGGCAAGGCTCAGAAAGGCCAAGGGATCGCCACCGAAGCATTGGCGGACCAGCTTTCGCTACCCGAAGAATCGATTCGCAGCGCTAGACGTGGCGAGTTCGTTGAAAGCGATGTGTCGGCCTTGGCTAGGGGCCTGGGATTGAGTGCGTCCGCGTTGCTCGCGATCGGCAGGAATCAATGGTATCCTGCGCAACCGCCCGCGACCGAGGGATTTGAGCTGATTGCCACGCCCTTCTATGACATGCATGTGAATGCCTATCTTATGTGGGATCCTGAAACGCGTGATGCCATCGCATTTGATACGGGGACCGATCCGGCGCCTATGCTAGAGCGAATCCAGGCTTTGGGATTGTCTCTGAGAACGCTCTTTATAACGCACTCACACGATGACCACATTACGGGAGCGGCAGGCTTTTTGTCTGAAACGAACGCTCGCGCGGTGATGAGCCGACGGGAGCCAGGAGTGGATTTTGAGACGGAATTGATCGACGAAGGGTATACGGAGTCCGTGGGATGCTTACGTGTTGAAATGTTTGATACGCCTGGCCATACACCGGGCGGAGCGACATTCGTAGTAAGGGGACTATCTCGACAATTCGCCATCGCCGGCGATGCAATATTCGCGGGATCGATGGGTGGAGCTAATATTTCCTATAAAGACGGGCTGGCAGGCGTTCGGAAAATTCTCTCGCTACCGGATGATACGGTGATCGCTTCCGGTCATGGACCGCTCACTACGGTGGGCGAGGAGAAGCGAATGAATTGCTTCTTCAACGGATAGGCGTGACGGAGTTTAGGCCTTTGTGGCTTCTTCTTCTTTTATTCGCGCAAGGTATTCGGAAACATTGCAGGTGAGCATCCGAGTCCCTGTTTTGCTGACTTCAAGTACTTTGTTCACGATGGGGTCTAGAAAGTCGCGATCGTGACTGACGAGTATTACCGTGCCGTTGAATTCCTTAACGGCATCCTGAAGGATCTCTTTGCTCTTTATGTCAAGGTGATTGGTGGGCTCGTCCAGTATAATGGTGTTCGCCTCTTTCATGAGCATTTTGGCGAGGGCCAGCCGATTTCGTTCACCGCCCGAAAGGACGTCTGTCTTCTTGAATACATCGTCCTTGCGAAAGAGGAGGGCGCCTAGCACTGCGCGCGGGTTCGACTCTTCGCGTCCTGCATCGGCGCAAGCTTGCTCGACTTCCTCGAGAACGGTCTTGTTGGGATCGAGCTCTTCGGCTTGTTGCTGAGCGAAATAGGCGAGTACGGTATTGATCCCTAAGGTACGCTCGCCTTCCTGGAACGGTTCGATTCCGGCGAGGACGCGAGCGAGCGTTGACTTACCGGCGCCGTTGACGCCGACTACGGCAAGGCGGTCGCCTTTTTCAATGTGGAAATCGAGACCTTTGAATACTTGCAAGTCTCCATAGGCCTTCGACATGTTCTTCAACTCAATGACTTTCGCGCTCGCAGGAGGCGGCGGGGGAAACCGAAAGTAGATCTTCTTCTCTTGGGGAGGGAGCTTGATGATCTCCATCTTATCGAGCTCCTTGATTCGGCTTTGCACTAACGACGCCTTTTTCACGTTGCCTCGAAATCGATTGATGAAGTCCTTCTGGCGCTGAATTTCCGCCTGCTGGTTCTTGGCCTTCTTCCGCAATACTTCCAGATTCGCTTTGGATTGCTTCACGTAGAAGGAGTAATTCCCGTTATAGGAATTGAGGTATCCCATGGACAGATGAATGGTGCGATTGGTGACTGCGTCAAGGAATGCTCGATCGTGGGAGATGATCATGAGCGAGCCCTCGTATCGCGTGAGGTAGTCCTCGAGCCATTGCTGGGAAATGATGTCGAGGTGATTGGTCGGCTCGTCCAGGAGCAGCAACGAAGGCTCTTTCAACAGAAGCTTCGACAATGCGATGCGCATTTGCCAGCCACCCGAGAACTCGCCGGTATCCCGCTCGAAATCGGAAGTGGAAAACCCGAGACCCATCAGGGTGCGTTCGATTCTTGACTTCATCTTGGCGGGCTCGTGCGCTTCTAGCTTCTGTTCCCAGGCTCCAATCTGGTCGAGCAAGTCGTAGTACTCTTCCGAAGAAGTGTCTATCTCCGCCATTTTCTCGTCGGCCTCGTCGATGTTCTTCTGAAGCTCGAGAGCGTCTTCGAATGCGGTCGACACTTCGTCGTAGAGGCTCTTCCCGCTCGCTTCTATCCCATCTTGAGGGAGGTATCCCAAGGTAACGTAGCTCGGGCGCTCGACCTCTCCGGCATCAATTTCCACCTCGTTTAAGAGGAGCTTGATCAATGTGGATTTGCCGGAGCCATTCGAGCCGACTAAACCGATCCGGTCACGAACGCCGATTGTTGTGGAAATCTTGTTGTAGATTACCTTTTCGCCATAGCGTAGGGAGACGTCGACTAGATTGATCATAGGAAGTGGAGCACCTTAGGAAGCGGGCTCGGAGCGTCAAGCGGGTTTCGAGGGCGCGTAGGGTTGGGGGATACGCTAGTAGGTCGCCCGTCCTCCGGACAGATCGTAGCAGAACCCAGTAGTAAAGCTATTTTCGGGCGATACGATGAATCTAATAGCGGACGCGGTTTCTTCCAGCGTACCGCAGCGCTTCATCGGAATCCGTTCCGTCATATAGTCAATCTGCTCCTGAGGCATTGTATCATGTATCGGCGTCATGATGACAGCGGGAGCTAGAGAGTTTATCGTAATTCCGGTCTCCGCGTATTCCTTGCCAATTGACTTGGCAAGTCCGATTATACCTGCCTTGGATGCTGAATAGGATACCATGCCTGCGTTTCCTTCTTTGCCCGCTATGGACGCGATCAGGAGAATGCGGCCGTAGTTTCGCTTTTGCATGTGAGGGAGAACGGCCTTTGAAATCAAGAAGGATCCGTGTAAGTTTACGGCAACTACATCTTGAAAATTCTGAAACGGAATGTCTGTTGCATTCTTGCCTGTAATGCCTGCGATGCCAGCGGCATTGATCACGATATCGATCTGGTCGAATGCGTCGATGGTTTTGGCAATCGCGGCATTGACAGAAGCTTCCGAACGGATGTCTGTTTCGATCGCGAGGACATCCTCGCCCAATCGTTTGCTCGCTTCCGATAGCCCTTGAGGATTGAGATCGAGCAGGGCGATTCGAGCGCCGTCGGCCTTGAGCTTTTGAGCGGTGGCGAATCCAATTCCAGAAGCGCCTCCGGTGACGATCGCGACGTGATTTTCTATAGATCGGGACATTTCCTAGTGGCGAGGCCCGATTGCGGAATGGCAACGGGTTGATGCAATGATCCTGGGAAGGGAAGCGGCGTCAACTTAAACCCTGAGACGTAGCGGATCTGCTGAATCGGTTTCGATTCAGCATTATCCGACGCGGCTTAACCAAGGTCCTGTGATGGCGAGAGTCTGGCCCGGATTTTTTTGAATGTTCACGAAAAAGGTGGTCCCGTCCGGAGAGAAGCAACCGCCTGCCACTTCGCTCCTCATGTCGACGTGCCCGATCGTGTAGAGTTTTCCTTCTGGAGTAATTCCCACGATGGCGCTGCTTTCATTGTCGTCCTCGCATATGATGATATCGCCCCAAGGGGACACAGTAAGATTGTCGCATGCTTTCATTAGCTCCATCTTGTCGCTCTCGATAAAGAGCTCGAGCGTGCCCGGGTTCGAAGACTCGTTTGCCTGCCCTTCGATCGGGCTCGGGTTGTAGCGGAAAATTTGACCGAGCTTCTTGGCGCCTCCATTGGTGCAGGCGAAGTAGATTTCCCCATTGCCGTAGACCATGCCTTCGCCCCGAGCGAACCGGGCAGCTCCCTTTTTGAAATAGGTATAGCGAAGATCGTCTTTGGGGGCGGTGGGATCCTCTACATCGATCCACGTGGTCTTGAAACGCTGATTCCTGGGAAAAGCAGCCTGGTTGGTATCCGCCCAATTGCGCGTGTCGCTGGAAGGCGCGTCCACAATCGCCAATGCTTGAAGCCGACCACCTTTATCGAGTTGTCCACGCGCATTGGGGATGAAGCGGTAGATGAGTCCATCGGGTCGGTCTTCGGTTTGGTAGACGATACCGCTGGCAGGATCCACGGCAACCGCTTCGTGGTTGAACCGCCCCATCTCCTTTAGGGCGACGGGTTTAATGAGACCGATTTCATAGTTCGCGGGAACTTCGAAATTGTAGCCATGATCTTGCTGTAGAGCGCCTTCCGCCTTGCTCGTGTTTTCCTCGCAGGTAATCCAGGAACCCCAGGGAGTTATGCCACCGGAACAGTTGCGAATGGTTCCGGTAAGCGAAAGGTAGTGACGCTTCAACTCTTGTGTTCGCGTATCGAATACGAGCGTTGAAGTACCTCCCTGGCAACGAGCGGTCTCGTTGCCTGCATCGTACATGAGGGATTGGTCGAATCCTTTCCACGAAGCCGAATTGGCAAACATGCTTTCGCTCTCCGGTGTAGGGCTCATTTCGTGGTTGCGCACGAGAAGCGTGAGACCATTTGGGCCGGGAAACGCGGCCATGCCGTCGTGAGCCCCTGGAACGCGAAATCCGTCGTCCATCAAGTCGCCGGCCTTCGAAATCATTTTGTAGCTAAATCCTTTGGGAAGTCTCAACCGTCCTTCTGGATCGCTGAAAAGGGGGCCATAGCCTTCGGCTGCTGTGCCTGCAGACCCGAGGACTCCCGATTCGGTCGAATTCGAGTAGTTGTCCGAGCAGGCGCTAAGGCCTAGGAAGCCAGCGGTGAAGAGGGAATTCTTAACGAAGTCGCGTCGATTGGGATGTTTCATACTAGATTTCCGAAAAAGTTGCTCAAATTAGACGTTACGAGCCGTGCAATGTCTATAGCGCAAATCGCATTTCAGATAGCTAAATATAAGGGGTCCCCCACTTATTAACGTAACCGTTGCAAGGATGCGGCGAATTTCGGACGCGATTCCGTCTAGTTTCGAAAGGGCTCTATTAATCCATCGATGCTGGCTGGAAAACGACCTTCGATGTGAACGCCGTCGTCTTCGGTCGATTGATTCTGGATGCCTCCCGTAGCGTGCAACTTAGATACGATGTCGTATCGATCATGTGGGATAACTAGAGTGGTGAGCCTGAGCATCGCATTGAGCTTTTCCGCGATGCGAGTTTTCAGGACGTCCAAGCCTTCACCGGTAGCTGCGCTGATGAAGATCGCATCAGGGTAGAGCAAGGTGAGGCGTTCCATCGACTCTCCATTTTCCAAGCAATCCACTTTGTTGAATACGATGATCTTTGGATTCTTGTCTGCTCCAATTTCCGCAAGGACGGCTTCGGTTGTTTCGTAGTGGCTTTCGAGCTCTGGGTTGGAGATATCGATAAGGTGGATAAGTAGATCGGCCACGACCGCTTCCTCAAGCGTCGCCTTGAAGGCATCGACGAGTCGGTGTGGGAGCCTTCGCACGAATCCAACGGTATCTGTGAGAAGCACGTGCTGGCTATTGTCGAGATCGAGTCGACGTGTGGTGGGATCGAGGGTGGCGAATAGCTTGTCTTCCGCGAGCGCGTCCGCATCTGTGAGCGTGTTCAGCAGCGATGACTTTCCTGCGTTCGTATAGCCAACGATTGAGACCGTGGGGACGGGCTTGCGCAGTCGCTTGGCTCGCTGGACATGACGGTGCCTTATGACCTCCTTGAGCTCTTTCTTAACGTTCGCAATGCGATCATTGACCATGCGCCTATCGGCTTCGAGCTGGGTTTCCCCTTGCCCTCGAGCGCCGGTGCCGCCGCCGCGCTGCCGGCTTAAGTGAGTCCAGGCCCGTGTGAGTCGAGGCAAGGAGTACTCCATCCGAGCGAGGGCGACCTGTAGGACGGCTTCCTTGGTTTGGGCGCGTTCGGAGAAGATATCGATGATGACCTCCTGACGGTCGATAACACAGATTTTGGACTCTCGTTCCCAATTGCGTTGCTGTGCCGGGGTGAGCTCTTCGTCGAAGATGACGACGTCGATTTTCTGCTCTTGTATGATGGCGATAATTTCGGCGAGCTTGCCGGTGCCAACGAGGAAGGCAGGGTTTGGCTGGCGCAGCTTGACGATCATTCGGTCCACGATGGGAATATCCAAATTGACGGTTAGTTCTGAAAGTTCCTCGAGCATGTATTCAGATTCCTGACGCGTCATTCTCTGCGTCTGGATACCGATTAGCAGCGCTCGCTGCACTTTCTTCCTATTTTCCTCGAGGTCGAACAATTGAAATATTTGATTGAGATAGAAAAGCCCTGCCCCCATGGAGAGGGCAGGGCTGAAGATTAAACGCTTCTGTGGCGAGGCATCGACTAGGCGCCGTCCGTGATCGCCGCTTGCGCGGCCGCGAGGCGGGCAACCGGAACTCGGTTTGGCGAGCAGCTGACGTAGGTCAGGCCAACGCGGTGGCAGAACTTGACCGACTCTGGATCCCCGCCGTGTTCTCCGCAAATGCCGAGCTTGATATTCGGGTTCGTGGCCTTGCCGCCATCGACGCCCTGCTTAACCAATTCTCCAACGCCGGACTGGTCGATGGTTGCGAATGGATTTTGCGGGAGGATGTCGAGATCCTTGTACTTGCCGAGGAAGCTGCCGGCATCGTCACGGCTCATGCCCAAAGTCGTTTGGGTAAGGTCGTTGGTGCCGAAGCTGAAGAATTGAGCCGACTTTGCGATCTCGCTTGAAGTAACGGCTGCGCGAGGCACTTCGATCATAGTACCGACGAGGTAGTTGATCTTAACGCCCTTAGCCTTCTGTACTTCCTTCGCGACGCGGTGGACGATGGCGACTTGATTTTCAAGCTCGTCCTGGAAGCCTACGAGAGGAATCATGATCTCTGGATTCACCTTGATCTTCTTCTTGAGCTTCAGCACTTGAGCGGCAGCTTCGAAGATCGCGCGGGCCTGCATTTCGGTGATCTCGGGATACGAAATTCCGAGACGGCAGCCACGATGACCCAGCATCGGGTTCTCTTCGTGAAGGGCATGAACGCGTTCGCTGATGACCGATGGCTTCACGCCTAGGTGCTGGGCTAGCGAGCGTCGAGCGTCGTCGTCGTGCGGCAAGAACTCATGCAATGGCGGATCGAGGAGGCGAACGGTGACAGGACGGCCTTCCATGGCCTTAAAGAGGCCGTTGAAGTCCTTGCGTTGGAACGGAAGCAGCTTCTTAAGCGCTTTCTTACGTGCGGCTTCGTCTGGAGCCAAGATCATCTCACGCATATAGGTGATGCGATCGCCTTCGAAGAACATATGCTCCGTACGGCAAAGACCAATACCTTCAGCGCCGAGCGATACGGCCGCCTTTGATTGCGAAGGCGAGTCGGCATTGGTGCGTACACCGAGCTTACGGTACTTGTCCGCCCACTTCATCACTTGAGCGAATAGCTGGTAGGTATAGCTCTTTTCCGCCTTCATCTTGCCGGCGAGCACCTGCGAAACTTCTGAAGGAGCGGTGTCGACGTGACCAGCGAAGATTTGCCCGGTGGTGCCATCGATGGAAATGAACTCCCCTTCCTTCAGGCGAATTTTGCCCGCTGAGATGGTACGCGATCCATAGTCGATATGGATATCGGAAGCGCCGCAGATGCATACCTTGCCCATTTGGCGAGCAACGAGAGCGGCGTGTGACGATACGCCTCCACGTGAGGTGAGGATACCATCGGAAGCGATCATTCCGCGAAGGTCTTCAGGAGACGTTTCCTCACGGCAAAGGACGACTGAGTTGCCTTTGGCGACTTCCTTTTCAGCGTCTGCTGCGTTGAAGACGACTTTTCCGGAAGCGGCTCCAGGACCAGCAGGTAGGCCGGTTGCCATGAGCTTGGCTTTCTTGATAGCGGCTTCATCGAAAATAGGTACCAGCAAGCTGGAAATTTGATCGGCCGGAATTTTGGTGACCGCGGTTTGCTGAGTCATCAAGCGCTGCTTGGTCATTTCTACAGCGATACGTACCGCTGCGAGACCCGTGCGCTTGCCGTTACGTGTTTGCAGCATGTAAAGCGTTCCATCTTCGATGGTAAACTCGAAATCCTGTACGTCACCGAAATGCTTCTCGAGCGTCTTGCGAACGACGCAAAGCTCCTTGAAGGACTTGGGCATGTCTTGCTCAAGCTGAGCGATCGGGAAGGGCGTGCGAACGCCAGCGACAACATCTTCGCCTTGAGCGTTGATGAGATACTCGCCGTAAAAAACGTTCTCGCCGTTGGCGGGGTCGCGGGTGAAGGCAACTCCGGTACCGGACGTGTCGCCAAGGTTTCCGAACACCATTAGCTGAACGTTAACCGCGGTTCCCCATTCTGCGGGGATGCCGTACTTCTGACGGTAGAGAGTCGCGCGTTCGTTTTGCCAAGAGTTGAATACCGCTCCGACCGCTCCGTCGAGCTGAGCGTTTACGTCTTGGGGGAATTCGCCACCGGTACGGTCTTTGATAAGCTTCTGGAAACGTCGGATGACTTCCTTGTTGTTCTCTTCTGTGAGGTCCGAGTCGATTTCTACGCCGACTTCTTTCTTCACGCCTTCAAGGACGTGTTCGAATGGTTCCGGATCCAGGTCGTTGCGTGATTGCACGCCCATGACGACATCGCCGTACATTTGGATGAAGCGGCGGTAGCAATCGTATGCGAAACGTCCGTTTCCGGAAAGCTTTGCGAGTCCTTCGACGGTCTTGTCGTTGAGGCCGAGGTTAAGGATGGTGTCCATCATGCCCGGCATCGATTCGCGAGCGCCGGAGCGAACGGAGAAGAGAAGCGGGTTCTTAGCATCGCCGAATTTTTTTCCGCATTCCTTTTCTACCCGCTTGATGGCTGCTTGGACCTGACCCTTCAATTCAGATGGATACCGCCGTCCATTGTCGTAGTAGGCAGTACAAACCTCTGTGGTGATTGTGAATCCGCCAGGAACCGGGAGGCCTATGGCAGCCATCTCCGCAAGGTTGGCGCCTTTGCCGCCAAGCAATTCCTTCATTTTAGAGTTACCGTCGGTCTTCTTTCCGAACGAGTAAACGTACTTTATGGTCTTAGGGGCGCGCTTGCGAGCGACCTTCCTTGCTTTTTTCGCAGTTTTTTTGGATGGCATCCTGAATGAACTTATATGGATTTGCGATGTAGAGGGGAACCGGAAGTAATCGGGTTCCCCTAGGAAAAGGCTTCCTCATAAGGACGGATGACCGTCTGTCAATGGGATTGATGCCACAGGCGGGTTTATGGGAACATTAACGTTCGCTTCTCAATTTAGGAACCAATTGGACACGGTCGATCTCTCTAAGTTAAATGGAGAGGGTCCACTGGTTGCGTTCTCCTAATTCCACTGATCTCGCCGCGCCGCGACCTGCAAATTGATATTGCCCGATACGAATCCGTTGTTCATGTAACTGATTTTGAAGACTTGAATGAGCGATATCGAGCCATACGAAGATGAAGAGGAAGACGACGGACCCGAATGGGCCGGCGATCCCAAGCACATGGGCTTTCTGGATCACCTGGAAGAGTTGCGCTGGTCCATCATCAAGCCCCTAGCTGCGTTCGTGGTAGCGTTCGTATCTGCGATGATATTCATCGTCGATGTGAAAGATATCCTCCTAGCTCCATTGTATGCGAATTATTCGCATTTAACCGAGGCGGAGCTCATGGCTGTTTTCCCTGGTTTGACGACCTACAATATCACGGGCGTTTTCATGGCTATGCTGTTGATCGGTGTGATCATAGGCCTTATGGTGGCATCCCCATTTATTGTATACTACGTAGGCCGATTTCTCGCTCCGGCTCTGACGATTCGTGAGAAAAAAATTCTAGTGCCCGGTTCGTTTGCGGTCCTGTGCCTGTTTATTCTCGGTTGTTGCTTTGGCTACTTTATCCTGCTTCCGCGCACGATCGCTGCCGTTATCTGGTTCAATAATCTGCTTGGATTTCAGCTTTTGTGGACCACGAGCAACTACTTCGGATTCCTTACGTTTACGATCCTTGGCTTGGGGCTCGCATTCCAGATGCCTCTAGCGATAATAGTACTCGTGTCGATCGGCGTTGTTACGCCTGCGCAGTTGCGGGAATATCGCCGATATATCGTTCTTTCGATCGTCGTTCTGGCCGCGATCTTGACTCCTCCTGAGCCAGTGACTCAGCTCGCGCTCGCAGGGCCGCTCTGGATTCTGTACGAGGTATCGATTGTCGTTTCGGTTTTTCTAAAGAAGCGACAAGACGACAGGGACGAGAATATCGAGCGACTTGACGACGATTAAGGCTAACAAGTCACTTTCTATAGTGCGACCTGCGCCTTGGGTGGGACCTGGCAGGGCTGGGTCATGGGTACTACGCGTGGAAAGAACTCGATCTAGAGCGAGCGCAATGCTTGCGTGAATACGTCGCAAGCTTGGTCGATGCCCCCCTGCTGGTGGGCCGTGGAAATGAAATTGCCCTCGTATTTGGAAGGGGGGATGTAGACTCCGTTTTCTAAGCAAGTATGAAAGTACTTGTTGAATCGCTCGGTGTCAGTTTGGGTGGCATCGTCTAGATTCTCTACTGTCTTGTCCGTGAAATAGAGGCAGAACATGGATCCAGTTTGAGGGATTTGAGCGGGGATGCCTGTCTCTTGAAGCGTGGTTGAAATTGCGTTTCTTACTTGGGCGCCCATCTGTTCAAGCCGATCGTAGCAATCGCCTTCCTTTAGGAGCCTGAGAGCTGCGATACCTGCAGCCATTGCGAGCGGATTCCCGCTCAAGGTGCCCGCTTGGTAAACGGGGCCCATAGGCGCCAGGTGATCCATGATTTCCGATTTTCCCCCGAGGGCGCCGACCGGTAGGCCTCCACCGATAATTTTCCCTAGGGTGGTAAGGTCGGGGGTGATGTTTTCTTTTTCTTGTACTCCTCCAGCGGATACGCGAAAGCCAGTCATCACTTCGTCGAAAATCATGACGGATTCGTATTTCGAGCAGAGGTCACGCAATCCCTGCAAATATCCGTCCCTGGGGAAAATGAGGCCGACGTTGGCGGGGTAGGGCTCGAGGATGATCCCTGCGATATCGTCGCCATAGGTTTCGAATGCGTTTGAGACAGCGCTTAGATCATTGAATGGGAGTACGATCGTTTCAGCGGCAAAGCTCTCTGGCACGCCAGCGCTATCTGGATTGCCCAAAGTAAGGGCTCCAGAGCCCGCCTTAATCAGAAGAGAATCGGCGTGCCCGTGGTAGCATCCTTCAAATTTTATAATCTTGTTGCGTCCCGTATAGCCTCTGGCGAGGCGGATTGCGGTCATTGTCGCTTCCGTACCGCTATTGACCATGCGCGTTTTCTCAATGGATGGGACGAGATCGATGATTAGCTCCGCCATTTCGACTTCGTATGGGTTCGGCGTCCCGAAGCTGGTCCCCTTTTCGAGGGCTTTGCCAATCGCTTCGCGAATCACAGGATGATTGTGACCATGAATGGCGGGTCCCCATGTGCAGACGAAATCGACCAGTTCCTGATCGTCTGCTGTAGTGAGAATGGCTCCTTGGGCGCTTTTAGTGAAAAAGGGTGTGCCGCCAACCGAGCGGAAGGCGCGGACGGGTGAATTGACGCCTCCTGGAATGAGGCGTTGGGCGCGTTCGAAAAGATCTGTTGAGTTTTGCATGAGAAATTTCCCTGATGAATGCCAGTTGCGTCAAGATACGTAACGTTGGACGATTGGGATCCGGCGACCCACTCCGAATGCGAGCGGGGTAAGCTTTAGGCCTGGAGCGGCTTGTTTCCGTTTGTATTCATTGAGATCGACTTTGCGTATGATGTCTTTCACTACATCCGTTTCATATCCTTGAGCGATGATGTCTTGAGTGGACAACCCATCTTCAACGTAGGCCTTTAGTATGCCGTCGAGAATGTCGTAGGGCGGGAGGCTATCCTCGTCCTTTTGGTCGGGCCTTAGTTCCGCAGAGGGCGGCTTTTCGATGGTATTGACGGGAATGACGACACCGTCTCGATTCATGTGCCTGGCCAGTTCGAATACCTTGACCTTTGGAAGGTCCGAAATGACGGCGAGTCCTCCGCACATATCGCCATAGAGCGTGCAGTAGCCCACGGAAAGCTCGCTCTTGTTGCCGGTGGTAAGCAGGAGAGCCCCGAATTTATTGGATAGCGCCATTAGGAGCAGTCCCCGGGCCCTTGCTTGAATGTTTTCTTCGGTAACGTCTTTGTCGAAGCCGCTCAACAGTGGGGCAAGGGCGGATTCGGAGGCGTCCACAATATCTGCGATTGGGACCATGTGGAACTCGATGCCAAGGTTCTCGGCGAGCTCCTTCGCATCGTTCTTGCTATGATCGGATGAGATCGCGGAGGGGAGGGCGATCCCGGTCACGTTTTCCTTCCCGAGGGCTTTAACCGCTAAGGCGGCGGTGACAGCGGAATCGATTCCTCCGCTTAGGCCAACGATAGCTTTGCTGAATCCGCATTTGCTCAAGTAGTCACGCAGTCCCAGAACGAGCGCGTCTTCGATGTCCTGTAGCGAATTGCTCTCGAGAGGGGGCAATGCTTCAGGCTTGGCGTCGGTATCGACTACGGCAATCGATTCCTCGAAACCAGCCAGCTTAGCGATGATTTCGCCTGACGCGTTCGCCACAAGGCTGCGTCCATCGAATATGAGCTCGTCGTTTCCTCCTACCGCATTGACGTAGACGGTGGGGCATTTGAGGTCGCGTGCGGCTTCAGATATGAGGGCTTGCCGCAATTCGGTTTTATCGATGTGCCAGGGACTGGCGGAGAGATTGACATGAAGATCGATTTTGGGATGGGCCTTCAATTGCTCAATGGGAGCGGTCGTGTAGCGCGGCCGATCCGAAACAGAAGGAGCGGTCCAAATATCCTCGCAAATGGTCACGGCAACGGTCCTGCCGGCAAGCGTGAGGACCAAAGGTTGGGTAGCAGCTTGAAAGTATCGATCTTCATCGAAGACGTCATACGTAGGTAGGAGACATTTGCGGGCTGTTTCCTGAACGGCGCCATCGAAGCAAACAGCGGCCGCATTGAAAAAGGGTTTCCCGGCTTCGTTCTCATTGATCGCCACAAAACCGAGGATGGCTGGGACATCGGATGTCTGAGCGGCGATCTGTTCGAGCGTTCGCACGTTGTCTGGTACGAAGTTTTGCTTGAATAGGAGATCGCGAGGTGGGTAACCGGTGACAACAAGCTCTGGGAAGACAACGCATTCCGCTCCATCGCTTACGAGTTGACGGTAGGCGTCAGCAATGAGCGCTGCATTGTTCTGCAAGTCACCAACAGTGGTATTTATTTGAGCAAGCCCGATTTTCATGCGGAAGCCCACGAAGAGAACAACATGCTTCCTAAAGCGCAAGATTTTGAATCGTCGAGCCTAGAGGAACGCTAGCGGGATGGAAAATGCGTCCAAGCCATGCGGGACGAGCGAGGGGAAGACCGTTTTTCGTGGTGATTTCGAAAGCCCTGCTTATCTCAATTCCCCTATGAAATTCATCCTCGCATCGGCATCTCCTCGTCGCAAGGAGCTCCTTGAGCGAATCAACGCGGACTTCGAGATCGTGCCTGCGGCAGTCGAGGAGGACAATGATGGAGACTCGGATCCGGTAGCGATGGTGGTTGACAATGCAGCATTGAAGGCGAACTGGGTTGCGGACCGTCATCCAGATCGGTTCGTATTGGGATCGGATACAACCGTACACTTGGATGGTAAGGTGTTGAGTAAGCCGGTCGATATGGCAGAGGCGAAATCGATGCTTCAACGATTGTCAGGACGTACTCATTTTGTGCATACAGGAATTTCTCTCGTCTGTCGAACACGGAGTGTTTTAGAGACAGCAAGCGTGTGTAGCGAGGTTATCTTCAACCGACTCGACGATGCGACCATCGATCACTATTTCAGCATCGTCAATCCGCTCGATAAAGCCGGCGCTTATGGGATTCAACAAGGCTCCGATATCATTATCGACCGTTATGTAGGATCGCACTCAAACATCATGGGGTTGCCATTGGATGAAACAAAGGCGATGCTAGAGCGTCATAGATTGATTTAGCCTTTAAATGAACCCCGCAAGCGAGAGAAAGGAGCGAAGAAAGAGGAGATCCGAAAGCAGGCATCTCCTGGCGAAGTCCTTGCTCGAACGTAGGCGCGCCTCTCGGAAGTCCCTGATTGCGGGCGTTATTGGGACAATTTTATTCCATTTGATCGGATTCTTTGGATTGCCCGATGATATTTTCACGACCGAGCCCTCGGAGATTGTTAACCAATATCGGGAGTTCGACGTGGAATTGATGCCCTTGGAGGAAGAACCTGAACAGGTATATACTCAAACCAATCCGGATGCCCCCGAGAACGAACCCGACCAAACCAATAATTTCGCTGCTAGAAGCCAGCAAGCAGCCCAAGAAGAAGCTGAGGAAGAGCTCGACGATCAGAATCGGCCTTCGGTCGAGAGCGATGACGAAGTGGATACGAATCAGTTCCTGACCGGCGATTTGAGCCCTCCGGAGCTTTCGCCTCCTCCCGCGCAGCAAAGTCCCGAGCAGGAGGAGAGCGAGCAAAGCCAGGAGCAACCGCTAATTGCGCCTCAATTTCAATCCCAGCCCCTCGTAAAGCAGATTCCCATCCCGGGTGAGCAGGAGGAAAAAGATCCTGACGAAACGGGGTTGGCAGAAATTGACCACGACGAAACGGAAGCTCCGACCAATGTAAATGAATACTTGAAGGGGGAGGCGGAAGAAGGCGAGGAGGACGCTGAAGTGGCTTCATCGCCACAGCCCTTCGTGGTCCCGCAAAATGCTCAGGTCACCTCGGAGCGATCGGATCCTTCGCCGCGCCCGCGTCCTAGGCTACCCAAAGTGGCTCCTGGACCGACTTACAATCGCGAACCAGGTGTCTCGCGCACGGGCCGCATATCCGTTGACGCCAAGTTCAGTGAATTTGGGGAGTACATGGAGCGCCTTATAGAGACCGTCAGCGTGCGATGGAACGCGCTTGCTGAAGATGGGGCCGCTAAGGAGAGCCGCAGCAAGGTGGTGTTAAGGTTTACCTTAACCAAGGATGGGTATGTTTCAGATTTGGATACGATTGAGGGTACTACCGCGAAAGTAATTGGTATATATATGTCGCGTACAGCAGTTGAGAATGGAGCCCCTTATGGTCCTTGGACGCCGGAAATGGTGGATGTCTTTGGCGACGACGAAGAAATTACGTTCGCTTTCCACTACTACTAGGTGCGGAAGAAGCGGTGTGATGCTCGCCTATCGCAATTAGGGAGCGCTAGCTGAATGCGGCCCTACCAGTTTCCCGTCTCTACCGCTTTTAGGTCTTCTGAAAATCCTACGAGAAGTTGCACGCATTTTTCGACATCCTCCAGGTCGACCACTTCGCTCGGTGTATGCATGTAGCGTAGCGGAACTGATATGAGGCCGGTTGCGACGCCATTTCGCGCCATTTGGATAGCTCGGGCATCCGTGCCCGTGGGGCGAGGGTCGCCTTCGAGCTGGTATGGAATATCGCGATTGTTGGCCGCGTTTATCAGTTTTTCAAATACAATCGGATTGATGTTGGGTCCACGTGTAATGATGGGGCCTGCTCCGAGCTTGGTAGATCCGAATTTGCGCTTGTCGCAATCGGGATGGTCGGTGCTGTGATTGACGTCGACCGCAACCGCGAAATCCGGATTGACTCCATAGCTTGAGGTCGTCGCTCCTCGAACGCCGATCTCCTCTTGCGAAGTGCCTACCGATACAATTTTAGCTTCGAACGAGCGCCGCTTTTCAGATAGGCGTCGCAGCGTTTCTCCAACAATGTACGCCCCGCATTTGTTGTCGAAAGCCCGGGCCGCTCCAATCGATCCGTGGATCAACTCGAACTCGTGGTCGTACGTGGCAACGTCTCCCACTTGAACTCGGGAGGCGGCATCGTCCTGGCCACTCGCCGCAATATCGATCCACATCTCGTTCACCTTTGGTACTTTCTCGTGGTCCTTTGCGTCCATCAAGTGCACCGCGCGTTTTCCTGTCACTCCTTTGACAACGCCATTCGCAGTTTGAATGCGAACGCGTCGGCCTAGGATTATGATGCGATCATGACTACCGATAGTGGCAAAATACAGGAATCCATTATCGTCGATATAGGTAACAATGAACCCCAGCTCGTCCAAATGGCCTGAATACATGACTGAAGGCCCGCCGTTGCCGTTCAGGGTCGCGATACGATTGCCAAGTGTGTCGCGTTCGTACGCGTCCGATATCGGTTCCACATACTTGTCGTATACCGCTTGGGCTTGGCCTTCGGCCCCAGACGGGCTCTTGGCATTTAGAAGTTCGACGAGAAATTCAGAAGGAGAATAGGTCATAGGATTTTTTTTTGAAAGGAGCTTATTCGTCGAGGGCGTCTACAATGTCCTCCAGCGGATAGCTGATGATTTCAGAAAGGGTCGGATGGTACCAATGAGTTTGCAGTAGCGATGCGGCTGTAAGTCCGTGAGATACAGCGACTGAAAGCGTGTGTATGAGTTCGCCCGCATCTTTGGATACGATCTCGGCCCCTAGAATTTTTCCGCTAGGGTGTTCGCCGAAAAGACGTACGAATCCCTGCTTGGCTTCCATTAGGATCGACTTGCCGTGATCATCGAAAGGGTAATCCGCGACAATGAAGTCGATACTCCGTCGTTCGAGTTCAGCTCGGGTGAGACCGACGCGAGCGACCTGAGGATCTGTGAACACGACGTCGAGCATATGGCCATAGTTCAAAGGTGGTTTCTGTTTTCCAAACGCATGGTAGGCGGAAAATTCGCCTTGAAGGACGGCGGTGTGAACGATTTCGAACGGACCTGCGCAGTCCCCGGCGGCGTAGACCTTGTGGTTGGTCGTGCGTTGGTACTCGTCGGTTACGATTTGCCCGTTGGACTTAAGCTTGATCCCAGCCGATTCGAGTCCAAGCGAATCGGTGGCGGGTATGCGACCCAGCGCGTTTACGACATGATTGGCGGCGCAGGAGATCTCTTGGCCATCGCTTTCAAATACCACCGTGAAGCCCGTACTCGTTTTATCTATCCGAGTCAGCGAGGTATTCGTATACAGATCGATGCCCTCTTTGCGGAATACGTCTTCGACGACTTCTGAAACATCCGGCGCTTGGTCCTTTAGAATGTGGGGGCTTCGCTGAATCTGGGTCGTCTTGGAGCCGATCCTGTTCAGGAACTGGGCGAGTTCGCAGGCCACAACTCCTCCGCCCAATACGACAACGGATTCTGGTAGTTCACTTAATTCCAAGACGTCATCGCTTGTCCAGATGCCGGGATTATCAATACCGGGTATTGGAGGAGCCGATACGCGCGAACCCGTAGCGACAATAAATCGCTTTCCTTTCAGGCGTGTACCATCGTCGAGCTCAATTGTGTCCTCCCCGACAAACTTGCAGAAATTCCGATAGAGGTGATATTTGCCGCTTTCCATGGACTCGACTCTGTAGTCTGAAAATTCCTTGATAGTAGCGACCTTGCGATCATGCAGAGCTTTCATGTCGACTCTTGCCTCTGGGATGTGGAGACCAAACTTCTCGGCTTGCTGCGCTAGGTGAAGAACCTCGGCGGAGTATATAAGCGTCTTGGAGGGCATACAGCCACGTAGGATGCAGAGGCCACCCAGTTCTTTGGCTCCATCCACAATCGCTACATTGTCGGAGTATTGCCGGGCGACGCGAGCTGCGTTAAAACCGCCGCTTCCTCCGCCAATGGCGATAAAATCATGTTCCTTAGTACTCATTGAAAAATATCTGATTCTTTATGCATGGATGGATGCCGATACATTGTCCGCCACCTCGTTACCAACGAGCAGACAGGCCATTTGGATGCCGCATGCGATCGCAGTGCCGGCACCTTGGGAGGTGAGGATATGTTCTGTTTGCACAATCCGTTCGTCGCTTGGCTGTGGCAGGTCTGAGCGTATCGACAGGTGGCCAGTTGCAATTCGGTCGTTGAGAACGCCTGCAGCCCTGAGCACCACTGGGGCTGCACAGATCGCTGCGATAAACCGTTTTTCTCGATCAAATGCGTGGATAGTATTCAATACGGTTTCATTCTCCGCGAGTGGAATGACGCCGGGACCTCCTAGTAGGTAGAGCATGTCGAACGTATCGAGTTCGCATTCCCTGAGGAAGCAATCTGCGATGAATCGGATCTCGTTCCTTCCCGTGATCTCGAGCCGATTCTCTAGGCTGGCGGCGACCACCTCGACGTTCGACCGACGAAGGATGTCGATAGGGCCTAGGGCTTCAACCTCCTCGATTCCGTCAAATACGAGCACGAGGACTCGTTTTGGTTGCGAAGAATCGTCTCTGGTGGTTTTCATATGTGATGACAATTGCGGTTTCCAGCTAAGCGGATCGCGTGAAATTCATTCTGAGAATTGTGGTAGACAAGCAAACATTTATTGGACTGAAGGAGATATGCGTCGGATATTGATTCTCGGTTGCGGCTATGTGGGGAGGGCGCTTGCTTTGCGTAAGCTCGAGCAAGGGCACTATGTTTTGGCGGTGACCCGAAATAGGAACGCTGCGAAACGACTTCAGGATGCCGGTATCGATGTATTCGTAGGGAACGTACATGAATCGGAATGGCACTCATTTGCTTCGGACATCGATTGGGCAATAAATTGCGTAAGCGCAGCGAGTCCTGATTTGGAAGGCTACCAAACCTCTTATGTCGAAGGGAATCGCTCGTTCGTTCAGTGGATGAGGCATTTTGATTTTGCTGGGAAAGCAATATTTACCAGCAGTGTTTCAGTGTATCCAGATTGTGAAGGTGAATGGGTCGTGGAAGGCGACGCGAAGCCGCATTCGGATCGAGCGCGGATCTTGCTTGATGCGGAGGACGTTTTTCTCAAAGGACCCGAATCAGTCGCCCGCACGGTATTGCGATTGGGAGGCATCTATGGGCCGGATAGATCATTTTTAGTAGATCGCGTGCGCGCTTCGGGTGGCATTTTGCCGGGCTTTGGCGACTATTACCTCAATCTCATTCGTCTGGAAGATATTGTGTCAGCCCTAGAGGCCACGTTGTATCGAGACAGTACCGACGCCGCCATTTACAATGTTGTCGATTCGCAGCCGGTATTGAGAACCGACTTAGTTGCCGATATCGCTCGGCATCTTCGCATGTCTCCACCCCAATTCGATCCATCACGGATTCCCGAGCGAAGTTCCCGGAGAACAAGAGGAGATCGACCGGCGAATCGACGAATCTCAAACAAAAAATTGAGGGAGGAATTGGATTGGGAACCTTCTTTCTTGGATGCGCGTGTAGGGATGGAATCCTTGCTTTCGAGTTGACGCCTTCGATTGTGTGGGAAAGCTGGCAGGGTCTCTTGATCGGGTCCCCATTTGGGGCAATGATTTAAATGTGAACTAGAATCGTTAGAGAATTATGGTCGGCGTTGGAAAATTGCTCAAGCAAGCGCAGAAGATGCAGAAGAAGATCGAGTCGATGCAGGCGGAGCTCGCAGAAAAGGAACTCGAAATTTCAAGTGGAGGTGGGGCAGTCGTCATTAAAATAACGGCCGCAGGCGAGTTTCGCAAGATTGCGATCGATCCAGAGTTGTTGAAGGAAGACGCCTCTTTGATTGAAGAAGCGGTTCTCCAGGCGGTCAAGGAAGCCAGCGCGCAAGCGAAGGAGCTCCACGAGGCGGAGATGGGCAAAGCGACCGAGGGAATGGCGATTCCTGGATTGATGTAGAATTTCGCTGTTTTCGCGCCTGAATAGACATGACCCCTTCGTTTGACGCTCTTCAAAAGCAGCTTAAGAAGTTGCCGGGCGTCGGGTATCGATCTGCAGAGCGTATGGCGATCCATCTGCTGCTGGAGAAGCCGGAAAGCGCCCATTCCTTGATCGATGTCCTCAAGCAAGCGAATGGCAATGTATCTAGCTGCCCAATTTGCGGAAATATTTGTGAAGATGCGGAGTGTTCGATTTGCATCGATGAGCGACGCTCTGAATCCGGATCCGTCTGTGTCGTCGAGCAAGTGAGCGATTTGCTTTCGCTCGAAAAATCGGGCGCCTATCGCGGGTCCTATCATGTTTTGCATGGGAAGCTTTCGCCTATCAACGGGGTCGGGCCGAGCGACCTGAATTTCGATTCCCTTATGAAGCGGGTGGAAGTGGGCGCGATTTCCGAGTTGATATTGGCTCTCCCAAACGACATCGAAGGGGAGGCGACCTGCCACTATTTGACTGATTTACTCGAACCCTATGGAGTGAATGTATCGCGTATTGGTTTTGGACTCCCCTCCGGGGGTTCGGTGCTGTATGCTGACGCCGTTACTCTTAAGAGCGCGTTGGATGCGCGTCAAACATTCCAATAAATTACCCTTTATGCCTCTCCCGGATCTTGCTAAAATTGAAACGGTTGACCAAAGCCATGTTCAGGAACTTAGGGCCCAGGTTGCCAACGATCGTTGATTATACAATCGGCTGTACTCCATTTTTGTCGAAGAGGTGGTTGGGACCCCGCGAACTAGCCCACTTTTGATGAGGTGATTTTCGTCGATCAACGAAAGGGAAATCATCGATGAAAAAGACAAGACGCGCGACCGAGCAGATAATCCGCATACTGAGGGAGGCCGACACGGGGCTTCGGACCGAGGGGATCTGCCGCAGGCGCAACATCAGCTCGCAGAGCTTCTATCGCTGGAAGAGCAAGTACGGAGGCATGGATCTCAAGGAGGTTCAGCGCCTCCGCGACCTGGAGAAGGAGAACACCGAGCTCAAGAAGCTGCTTGCCGACCAGCTGCTCAAGACGAAGGCTTTGGAGATCGCGCTGGAAGAAAACCTCTGGGCCCGGAGCGCCGGCGCGGGGTTGCGGCGAAGGTCCAGTCCGCGCTGTCGCGTTCCGGGAGAGCCGTTTGCCGGTGGCTGGGGATCAGCCGCTCGACGCTCCGCTATCGCCCGAAGCCCAAGCCCGAGGGGAAGCGCTTGCTGGAGCCGGAGATCGTCCGCCTTCCGGGGGAGCATCCGACGCTTGGCTACCGCGCGAACAAGAAGCTGGTCCAGCGCGTCCGCAGGGAGGAGGGGCTGCAGGTGCCGCCTCGCCGCCCTCGCAGGCGGCGGCAGGGGCTCTGCGCGGGCCTTCGACCTGATAGGCGAATGCGCTCGCCAGCGCCATTGCATCCATGCCGACCGGGCGATCAAGGCCTCCGACGCGCTGGCCCTGCTGCAGGAGGCGATCCGCGAGCATGGGGCTCCCGAATGCATCCGCTCGGGCAACGGGCCCGAGCTCATCGCCAAGGCCATCCAGGGCTGGCTTGGCGGAACGGATACGCCGAAAGCTTCAACGGCCGCTTTCGCGAGGAACGCCTCGACCGCGAGATGGTCTGCGCGCTCAGCGAATCGCGCGTGATCTTCGCGGACTGGAAGGACTGCTGCAGCAATCATAGGCCCCATGGATCGCCAGGCGCGCTAACGCCCAGCGAGTTTGCCACAAGGCAAATCCAGCCTGCCTGCGGCTCCGACCGCCCTTCGGGCGATCTCCGTCCCAGGCAGCTTAAACCCAAGCCCAACAACAAGAAACCCGTCGAGAATCTCTCATTCAAACCGGGCTAAACTGAGGGGTCCAACCAGTACAGGGTGCGTAGGGCTCATGGCCTAGCTTACCGTCCAGACAGGTATGCAGCAATCCGATATTCAGGAGTTGTGGATCGCCTTGCGGATAGTCTCGGGAAATATCGTCCGTGACTGCCCGTGTTGCGAAACCCTGTCCGCAAATACTCACGCCCAGGTCATCGAGGACAATCCTTTCAGGTTTCCTCGTTGAAAATAGAGTAACGTTGTCAGGTAAGCGAAGGTGTTTTGTAATCTGGCTGGCTGCATCATGGTTGCCAGCCACGATGAAGACACGGATACCGGCATCGTGCAATCTTCCCATGCGTTCAACAAAGTACAGCCCTGTGTTGTAGTCCTTCCAGTCCCCGTCATACAGATCCCCAACCAGTAACACGAATGCCACCTCCTCATCGATCGACAGCTCGATGAGATTATCAAAGGCACGGCACGTGGCACTGCGGATTTCCTCTACGGGGGCACCCTCGTATCGCTCTAATCCGTGCAGAGCACTGTCGAGATGAATGTCTGCTGCGTGGATGAATTTCACAAAATCTTTCCCTCATGCCCCAATATTTGGAAACATTTATCTCCGTATGATGTATGAAGCACTCTCATTTGGTAACCAAGGTTTTCATCTGGTTAAAGTGACGATCATCATCTTTTTGTATCAAGCAAAGCAAATCCTCTAATACCTGTTTTGTTTCAATTAAAATTGATGGATCGTGCTCTGGGTCGGAGATCTGGCCTGCGTGGGAGTATGTGTGAAGAAACCTGAGAATTCTGTTCTTTTTCGCAACATCGAAATCATCAATAAGGTCGAGCTGCTGTCGTAATTCGCCAGTCTTTGACGGCTGGCGAAACGCAAGAAAGGATTCCAGTAGTCTTCGTGCTATGTTGGGCAAAGGGTAATTCTGCTTTAAGGCCTCCTCCTCTTCAGAATTAGCTGCTTCGTAAACGAGACTGAATAGATAGTGATACTCTGATTCATACTCGTGCAGAAGACTATCGAGCTTTGATATAGAGGAAGATCGTTTCCCTTCGACTACATTACTGGTTAGCATATAAAACCTTGCGGGCCTTAAGTTCACATCCTTCTTTTTTTGATTTGGGAGGTGATTAAACCAGTTTTTTACTTGCCTGAAAAATGAATGGCTATGTGTCAGAATAAAAAGCTGCCCTGAATCTTTTGTCCTTTCCTTCATGAATCCAAAGGCGTGGAAGAGTGCGTTGCTATCCAAACTTGAGACCGGGTCATCGATGACGACGATACCATCCTCCAAGGAAAAGGACTTATCGCTGAGCGATTTCAGAAAGTATAAGAAAGTTATCGCCGTCCTCTCTCCTTCGCTCAGATTTTTAGCTGGAGTTCCATTGCGGCTGATCTGGTAGCCATTGTCTTGAATTTCGAAGGTAAGCTCATTTCTGCCAAGGTAGGAACGGATATCAGCATTCAGTTCATCAGCAGGTCTGAGGTGTTCTTCGATAGACTTTTCAATCTCGTGAATTTCAGTTTCTAATGCGGCAGCTTTATTTAAAGCCTCCTTACGAGCGGTAGAGGCCAGATCAACTTTATTCCTTATCTGCTCATACTCCGCCAGACTTTGTGCAACCAGGGATTCTTCGATTGTTTTCCTCGCACCCTTGATTACTGTTTCAAAATTGTCTGTCTCTTGGTTGTGTTTGCTTATCACCGCGTTTAAATCAGAAATCACTTTTATGTTGCCGACGACGACATCGAAACTCCGCTCAATTGACTGGAATGGTGTTTGCGCCTTTTCTTTAAGGGCAGCAAGAAGGCTTTCCAGATATTCCTTGAGTCTGCCTATTTCGTCAGAAAAGTCTCGGTGTTTAGTGTCGAACTCACTTTTGAAATGATTATACAGACCCAGTCGGTTTGGTGTGGCACATGATTTTAAAGATTCAATCGCTAGCTTCACGACCTCAGACTCACTTTCGATCTCGCGAATTAATGCGTTGTATTTGTCGTTGAAGTGAGCTTCCAACTCCTGAATACGGCCATCAGGCAGAGGTTGGCCACAAAAGAGGCAATCATTGGAATTATCATTTTTATGCTTTGCCAGACCAGTTTTCACCCAGCCAGAAAGCTCTTGGTCGTTTTTGAGAGCTTCTATGACTGAAGAAACTACTGTTTTCTTGAGCAAAGTAACGACTTGATCGGTCAATTGTTGGGTATCAGGGTAGCTAAAATTCAGAATTTGTAATTTATCGAGTCGGACCGACTCTTTCTTCTTTTTCTGCGCGTCGAGGTCAGATTCGTCCAGGATCCTTATTTTTTGCTTAGTATCAGGAAGCTCAAGCAGCTCATCACATTTCAACTGGTAAGTGCCCTTGTCATAATTGTTGTAAGGATTATTTCCACCTGATGATCTCAGTAATTCTTTGATGGATTTAGCCCGCTCCTTTTTTAAATCATCGAGAGCCTTTTCTGATTGGTGTTTCTCAGCCTCTTTTTTGCTACCTTCCTTCTCGACCTGGGCGCGATCCTTCTTGAGCTTTTCAACTTCTTTTTGCTTCTTGATATTTTCTTCACCCAGGAAGAAGATGGGGGCTACCAAGCCATGACTGGTGAATACGTTATCGGCAATAAAGTCTTTATTGAAGACGCGGGCTTGAGGAAGCCCTTGAGCCGTTGAGAGAGCCGCCCCATCCACCTTACTTCCGGATATGACGAATTCGACCTCACCTTCTGTAACGCTCTCTCTCTTTTCGATTAACCGGAATAAATTAGAAAGTGTCGATTTGCCGGAGCCATTCCAGCCATAGAACAAGTTCTTATCCTTAAAATCGCACAGCTCATCAGGCCAGTCGAATTCACGGAAGATCCTGTAGTTTTTAATTTTACTTATTCGCTCAGTCGCCATTTTCATACCCTGTAGTTTTAAAGAGCGAAACCATGCTTGTCTGATTTAGAACCCTTGATATTCCGCTACTTTACTTCACTCCACCCAGACATCATCAATTCAGTAAAATCACGGCGTGAAAGTACGTTTGAGCAGTCACGCCAATCGTTCTCCGATGGAGACATGCTTTCGGTATAACGAAGATCGAAGCCATTAGCCTGTTTCTGGGCGTAAATATATTCATCCATTTTTTCGCCCATGGTTTCAATGTCCTCAATCCACTCATCTCGAATGGTATCGGGTAAGGAGCCAAATAAGTTGTAACGGTCCTGCATTCGCTCGGACAGTTTTTCATAAACCTTCTCATCGACGGTTTGTTCGTTGACGAGATTGAGCATGCCGACTTTTTCTCGCACCTGCCCAAAACGCTTAATTCGGCCAATGCGCTGCTCCAGTTTGGTCGGATTCCATGGCAAATCAACATTGATAAGCGCACCCAGAGTCTGTAGATTTAAACCCTCACAGGCAGCATCAGTGGCAACCATGATTTCAAGTTGATGCTCTGCGACCATGCGTTTAAGCGTTTCCCTTTCAATATTGACGCTATCACCTTTCTGATAAAGTCGGCTTCTGCCTGCACCTGCGTATAAACCTACAGGCTGATCTAAGTATCGAACGGCTAACGAATCGGCGACCCATTTCGCGGTGTCGTAATACTGACTGAAAATAATTACACCAAACTTCAGCCATTTTTCCTTCTCAAGATAATGAATGACGGCGTTGAGTTTGGGATCTTCTTCGATGCGCTCAAGTCTGGCTATCATGCGTTCCAGAACGGCGACTTCATCCGGGCTTTCGGCCTTGACTTCTATTAGCTGTTCGTCACTTTCTTCCCGCACTGTACGTCCTTCCAGTAGCATGCGGGCCGTATTCAATCCGGCAACAATACTCGAGCAAATGCGTTGCTCCATCAGGTTTTTCATGAAACCGCTGCCTTTTCCACTTTGAGCAAGGGCTTTGCCAAAGTGCCGCGCTTCAGCATATGCCTGCCGGAAGTCCTCGCTTGTTCTCAGTGCTTTACCCTCGAATAAGCTGTTAAATTGGTGAACTTCCTTCGCCAACTCTCGGTCAGGGTGAACATCCACGCCGATGCGAGGTAGCAGCCCGGCATCTTCAAGAGTTACCCGTTTGCGCAAAACGATGTGACGGATAAAAGGGTTTTCCCGTTGAAAAAAGCTGGCGCCTGCAATATCTCTGTCCAATTCATCTTCAAGGTATTCCAAGGAGTCATCAGACAGATCGGATAACGTGCTTTTTATATCCCACTTGTCATTCTGATTAATTAATCCAATATCCTGACGAAGAGAGCTGAATAGACGACGTGCATATTGTTCGTTGGTCGAATCAACAACGGGCAAAGGTGAGCGAAGCAGCTCCCAGGCAAAACTGGGTTCAATGACTCGTTGCTCACCGGCCAATATTGGCAGCACCTCCGGTGGGCGATGCCATTTGGCAAAATCATTACCAAGGACGAAATTGCCGCCTCCCTGATGCAGGATGCCAATCAAGTCCCACAAGTCATCAGGGCGGGTTTGAATGGGCGTTGCTGTTCCCAAAATGACATGGTCAGATCGCGCGGCGATTTCACGCATAAAGGCGAGCAATTCGTTGTGAGAGCCTGCATCTTTACCGAAGCCCTGCCTGCTTCGTGCCTTATGCGCCTCATCTAAAATGGCCACGCCAAAGCGTAATCCAAGGAGGTGCTGTTTTTCAAGAGAATCGCTCATCATCAAGCCTGTTGATACGATCCCCACACGAAGTGGGCACTTTGCAATATGCTCCTGTCCAGCAGGTGAGATGATCCGTCCTTCAGGGTCCAGCCAGGCTTTCTTTTGGGTTTGCCACCTGGCACAAGGGATGCCTAGCTTGTCGATCATTTCAACTTGCCACTGCTCACAGAGAGTGGCTGGGGCAAAAATAATAACTGGCTTACGCTTTTTGTTCTCTCTATCACTGAGCAAACACAGGGAAAGCGCTGCAGTGGCCATCGACAGGGTTTTGCCAAGCCCGACTTCATCCGCAATCAGTAAGCGTACAATGCCGTGGTTGTGGTAATGGCGGACGCACTCGCTGACAAACCCTTGTTGCCAGGGCTGCAAAGAAAAGCCTTGGCGATAAAGCGGCGACTCAATCAGCGCCGCAGGTGCAATATCATCGTCTTCGACAATATCTTCAAACAGCACCTCTCTACGAGAGCCACGGCGTTTAACTTCACGGATAACCGCTTCAGGCAGTGGGCGGGCAGCGTTCCATAAATACTCGAACTCCTGCTCAATCCATTGCACGCCTTCTGGCGATTCGTCTTCCCACAGGATTTCATAATGACGCTGCCAGCCACTGCTGGTTTCGTTCATGGAGCCAATGAAGCCAATTTTTCTTCCATCGGCTAATTCAATAACGCCGGCTTTGCCATGCAAAAAGCTGCAAATACTATCTGGAGCTACTCTAATTACCTGACCGTGTTTGGCGAGAAAGCTGTCGAGGCGACGATAGCGATCACGGTTCAGCAGGCTTTCGGTTTCTATATCCTGCTCATTCCATCGGCCAATCATCTTGGACTCGCGTAGTTGAGCCACTTTCAGGTCGTCAGGATGGATATCAACATTACAGACGATTTTTACATCCGGAATAGACTCAATCAGCTCATTGGCCACCTCAAACAGCGAGCTCGTAAAATAACCTGCAATGCGCTTATAACTGCGAGCACCTTTGAGATGCTCCAGCAGGAAGCTACGGTCGAGCCTATGGGTGCGCGAGGAAAATCGACGAATGCTCATTTATGATGAATCTCCATCCGTGGTCGCTATTGAGTGATTAAATTCATTGGCGCTCTCGCTTCATTGACCTAGCGCTCGCATATTCTCAAGGCGTGCACCCAATACTTCAGCCACATCGCGGGTAGCTTTCTCCGACGCTTTCTTTTCGATGAAGGTCAACATATCGATCAATATCGGCCTCACCTCCATGAAGTCTGGTAGTTCCGCCTGCAACTGACTGATCACGGTTTGAGGCTCTTTTTCACTGAGTATCTGCTGCAAGCCAATGACCAAGTGCCCAAGCCAGGTTGCCCCGATCTCGGTGCTGTCCGTCAGGTCGCGTGAGGCAAACTCGGGTATCCGCTTCAGCTGCGCCTTGTTGGCGGTCATGTTGCCCATCACCCGGCCGTAGTCTTCTACCCTGAATGCCTTGGCAAAGTTCTGGTAGTTGTCGAGCTTCGAGGCACCGGTGGTTTCAATATCCATCATGCGCAAATAGAAGCGTTGAATGCCGTTAATTTTTTGCCAGGTGTCGGCTGACAAGCCTTCAGGTACTAGCAAGCTATTAGCGGCTTCGGCAGCTTGTTGCACGATTTCATCAACAACGGTCACTTCACCCTTGGTCCGCGGCCGTAGGGCAAAGCTGGTTACATCCTCGCCGCCAATATGGGTATAAGACGTCAGCACCTTCAGTGCTGCTGCGTAACCGGCCATTTGCAGGTCTGAATCGTTAAAGACGGGCTCACCCAACTTATCTTTAACCTCATCGTTAAGGTGCATCATGGTTTCGATCTGGCGCTTTACTTCGGCGCGAACAGCAGGTAGCAGTCGCTGCTTAAAGCCCGCGTTTTCACCGGCAGGCCGCTTGCGTAGCATCAAAATGACGGTGCCTTGCACGTAACCGCCTTTTTTAAGCTCTGAGGTTGTTTCCGTGGCTATGTACCAGGCACCGACAACCTGAAGGCCTGCCGCCCAGAATATGCCAATCATGTCTGACCAAACGCCGGTATCCTGGTGGGTAAACATCACGCACTGCATGCCGTTATCGGGCATATGGTCTGCCATGGCCTTATAGGCGCTAACCATGCCTTTGCGGAAATCATCCCCCGAGCCCTTGATGGCTAAGGCGCGACGGGAATCCCAGGTCCATTCATCGAATGGCTTGGGTGGGTTACTGCGTAGCCAGGCAATAAAAAATTCGGTGATCTCATGGTAATGAACCGCATCAGCATATGGTGGATCAGTAACATAGATATCACTAACCGTATCAATATTCCTTGCATCAATGTTTTTAACGCCACGATATGAGCTAATAGATTCAAATCGTGGGGCGCTAATTTTCCACGGTGTTGCACTAAAGGACCTGTTTGCCCAGTTAAAAATAGTTTTCAATGCTTGGTTGTCAAAAGTCGATTTCGCTCCGCCATCTCCTCCTGATTGCGAAGTTGCCCACCTACAAGACTTTGAATTGTTGTCTACGAACTTACTTACAATTAACGGATGTAATTGGGGGAATTCTGGAGTTGGATTCTTCAGAATAATGGTGAGATACAAAAGAACTCTTGGGGTAAACATGTGATGCCAATATGTCCAACCATTGGTACGTATTGGCCCTTCATTTTCTTTCCCTGTTTCTATGTGCATATCCGAAATAAGGCCAGCATTCTGCATGCCTTTAAAATTTAACCTCACTAGCTCAGTAATTCTTTCTTCTCGATCCAAGTCGGCCTTGGTGACAGATGAGAAGAAAGTATCCGGTCTGCTTGAGTTCAGGGTTCTCTTTTCATACCATTGGATTGCATATAGGCGCTCTTGAAGTATATCCTCTTCTGAAGGCATGAAATCATCTGCATTCCATAATCTAAGGCTGTTCTGAGTTACGCCATTTTCGTCCCTATATTCCCCTCGGATTGTTTTGATAGGTGTTCGATACTTTTTTCCATCTAGTTCATAAACTAGATCACCGCCTTGTATCGTACCTTCTGCCGCTTCGTTGAGTTCTGAATGGGAGACACCTGTTTTAACCTCAATATCAAAGCGCCTGTTTGTGTGGTCTGGAATGAGTTGGGCTACTACATTTCGTTTGGTTGAGATTACCCAGCTAGGACAAATCGGAACCATCCAGCCAGTTTCTGGACATCTTGTCTCTAGGCAATATAGAAATGCTTTCGCTCTGTTTCCTTTGTCATCTTCATCAATCTTTAAGGCCAGAATTTCGTCTTCAACTTTCTTGGCCCACTCATTTAATAGCTGGTTAATAGTGTCGGCATTATTTTGATTCGACCCAACAACATTCAAGGCTCCCCAAGTAAGCATACATGCAACCGGATTTAGGTCCGAGGCATATGCATCACATCCCATTCTCGCAGCTTCAAATGGAATTGATCCGCCTCCGCTGAAAGTATCGCTAACTATTGGGCGATGGCCATAGCGAAGCACACCCAGCTGCTCAACAAATTCTTGGGTTGACGATGTGTTGACACCATAGCTTTTTAAGTGGGTATTGACCCTTGACCAAATGTGTTCGTAGAGCCAATCCTGATCCACTTCCTCCGGCCTTTTGCAGAGACTGGCCTTTGCCTCATAGCCATCAATGGTTTCCAGATATTCGCGATAAATTGCCAGCTTTTCAGTTTCCTCAATATCGCGACGCCAACGCAGCTTTAAACCGAGAGCGTCGCTATTGATTGGAAACTGCAGGGTGTCGACATCATTGAATTTATCGTCGGTGACTTTGACATTGTGACTAAGATAATCCCAGGGATTATGGAGCTGAATGCGCGCAGCGATTTCTGCGGGCTTAATGTTATTTTGAATGAGGGCGCGTTTGGCGAGGCTTTCGATATCAAAGCCCATCAGCATTTCGAATATTTCTAAATCTTTTTCGGTGTCTTCGGTTTGAGGTAAAAGACAGCCTAGTATTACAGACCTCACCAAAATTAATGGCTTTCGCCCCTTCCAATAAGAGCCCAAACCAGTCAATGTCTGAGCCGCGACCGCTTTACGTTCAGCCTGAGCCTCGTATGATATTTTTTGCGCGGGGTATGCGGCTTCAATGAGAGCGGGTGCATCCTTCAGCGCGAATGGAGTTAACTCTGCCATTTAATATTCGTCTCCAAACAGGTCCAGATAAGGCACACCTGACTCCTGTATTTGATTGCGTACAATCTTGCGTTCGCGTGGTTTTAACTGCTCGCTTTGTGCGACGTCGCCCAGCGCATGACGCAATGCCATGCGCCAGCCTTTCTCACCATCATTAATGCCGCCGGTGCTCATGGCGGTCATGCCAAACAACCACCATCGTTCTTCTGGCCTCAGTGCCAGCCAGTTGCGCACGGCCACCGATATTTTTTCCATTTCCCTGCCTTCTACAGCCCAGGCCAACACACATAGCTCTTTGCCCAGCAAACGATCCACAACGTTTTCGCCTACTTTCCAGGAGGCGGTTTTGACATCGTGGTTCTTCAGTCTGGCATTGAAGGTGCGTTGTACCTCAGCGCGAATGGCTGTCCATCGAGGGCGGTCTAATAACACGCGATCAATGACGGCAAACTCATCGCTTTGCGCCTGCAAGCCAAGGTACTCACTGATTTGCACCTTGCCAGTGTTTGCCTTCGGAATAATCACTTTAAAGTGGTGAGGGTCGCTGGTGGCAGGCACACCAAAGCCAAGCGTTGCATGTTTCACCGCCGTCTTGGTTGTCCTTGATGTTGCCTTTGCCATATTCATAACCCCTGTTTTGGCGATTACTCGTCTTGAGCAATGTCGCCAGGTTTCAACTCAATGCCAACTAACCTGGCGAACTCTTTGGCTTCAAAGCCATTTTCAAAGTCGATACCGTCTCTAACCGCAATCGAGACATTGGCATCCGCTTCGTTCAATACGTCCCGCAGACTATTCACCGTTTCCTCAATCATCGTGGCGGTGATATGTCGCTCGCCAAAGCGAATGCCAACCGTATTTTCACCTTCACCAATTTCAATACGCACACCTTTAAAGCGCGTGTTCGCCTGGTCTTTGAAGCGGTTGATAACCGTGAATACTTTTTCTGTGGTATCGAGCGGAACACGCTTGCCACTGTTCAAACGCGCGGGCTTGGTGTCATCAATTTGCACCGTTTTGTCACCGCTATGCGGAATCTGGAAGTCGGCCGTTTTGGTTGCTTCACCCGATTTTGCATAAACCAGCAAGCGGGCAGCTTCCGAGCCCACCTCAAACGAATCGCTGTAGGGATTTCCGTCTTTCGGATTCGAGCCGTCCAACGTGTAGTACATGTCGGCTTTCGGCGTACACTGCAAGGTAACCTTGCGCTTGTCTGCGGATGGGTCGATTTGATGCCTGATTTTCAGATCAGCCAGCCATCGAGTGGCAGAGCCGCTCTCATACTTTCCGGTCGGGTCGGCGACTTTGAAGTAGAGAGTGCCTTCTGTCGTACTGAAGTTCTCCGGATCATCAATTTTTGGATCTGTCTCCAGTACTTCTGGTTTGGTTGAGTAATAAATAATCGGGCTTTCGCCTGCGTTTCTCGGTGTCAGACTAATCAAGGTTTCGCCAGTCTCCGGGCTGGTCCCTACCAGCGAAACGTTGACGCTGGTTTTTTCTTTAGGGAAGGGGCCTTTTTCAATGTAGCCGTCTTCCCCTAAACGCCAGCGCCCCTGCTTGAGGGCTTCGGTTTTCAGTGTGTCCATACCGCCGCTGCCGGGCATCCAAGGCCAGCCTGGATTGCACTTGGCTCGGTTGACCACGTCTTTCCACGGCGTACGACGGTTACTTGCGCCGGAAGGCCATAGTTCAGATTCGGCCATAGCAAAATACTGGCCGAAGTCATCTTTCAGATCTGCGGCCATCTTATAGTTGGCTCGGGGATCTGCCATCAGACCTTCAATTTGAGCCTCGGCAGATTGGTCGCCTTCGCCGACTTTCAAACCATTGTCGATGGTGACTTTGAGCAGCCGCTCTGAACTATCGAGCTCATCAATACCTGGGAAGAGTATGGTGTTGTATGCCGCTGACAAGGCTTTGGTAAAGCGGCCCTCAGCCTCTTCCAGCCTGTCGCGGGCTTCTTCATGCAAGGTGTCACCGGCCTTTAGGCGCTTTTCTATTTGTTCGATGGCATACAACTCACGTAGGCGATCTTCGACTGCATCCGCCATGAGACTGTCCTGTCCAGTGAGTACCAGCAGGTTGTTCTTTTCTTGCTGAAACTCAAAGAAATTGGTGAGTTCGCGGGGCGGTACCTTGCCATCAGGCTTGATCACGATCAGGACGCGAGGACCACTCAATTTAAGCTCGTCCATGCGCGGTAGAATCTGTACTTCCTGGTAGGCATTGCGGCGATTGGGTTGCAGGATTCCATTGAGCCGATTGATTAAGGCCTGATCAATTTTAGGCTGCGGTATTTCTTTCGCGTTACGCTCAATCTGCCGCGATAGGTTTTCAGTTTCTTTGATGAAGAAGCGCTGGTCTTCGCGGTGTAAATACCAGGCTTGCTCACGTAGTTTCTGGAGCGCATCAAGGAACTCATCCGCTTTACGATTGGGTGCTGCAAGGAACTCAATGACTTCACTTTCCGACAGGCCAATGCGCCCACCCACTGCACGTGACAATGAAGAGGCAAGCAGTAGAGTCATTAATTGGCTGGCTGCATCGTTACTGAGCTCGCTACCGATGTTTTCGGCAATGGCGTCACCTTTGTCTGCAATGTCTCGGGTGACCGCTGGAATCAGTTTGGGCGAGATTCGTTCTATCTCATCCTTAACTTGCTCGTCATTGAGGTCCAGGTGCTGCGTGCCGACAAGGAATACATCGTCTGTCTGGCGTTGCTTCACGCTTTTGAGCAAACGAGCGGTAAACTGCATTAGGCCACGCGTTTGTCTGAAACCTTCGTTCTCTTTAAACAGGGCTACCAGATGCTTGAATGATGGATGGAATGGATAGGTCTCTCTTACCTGCTCAGCAATTTGCTCGATACTTGAAGCAATGATGTATCCGCCATCTTCGGCCTTTTTGACTTGTTGTGCGTACTCCTCAGCGACATCGCTGATTGTTTGTTCATCTGGCAACTCATCAATCAGTCGCTTTTTTAGGATTTCATAGATTTCATTACCCGATAGCTGCACCGGCGTAATGGTCATCGACTGTCGGCGGGTTTCTTGCTGCAGGTTCGAAATGGCTTCTTTTAGCGCCTTGGTTTGGGCGCCATAACTGCTTGTCAAGTTGGCAATGACGATACAGCAGTTCGGAAGTTCCAGCGCTGCACTCATCAAGGTGCTCAGGCTGTACACCACCATGTTGGCGAGCGTGCCGGAGCCGTAGACCTGAGTGCTTGCGTTATCCAGGTAAGGTGGAAGCTCGTCGATCATAATCAGCGTGGGGGTGTCACCGATGATCTCTTTCCACTTTTGCTGGTCAACAGACTTTGGGCCATTTACCCAGTGTTCTTTGATTTTTTCGGACTCACCCAGCTGAGTGGCAATTTCACCCCAGATATAGTTGTCAGGATTATTGCGGCCGTTAAACGCTGCGATTCGTGCATTGCCGAAGTCCAGGCGTTCATTTAAGTCGGCAGGCAGAACTTCGGGACGTAGATACGCTTGTTTCGCCAGCAGTCCCAGTGCAATCATCATATGGGTTTTACCACCACCCATGGCTTGGGTAAGTTCGAAAACAGCTTGATCAGACTTGCCTGAAAGGCGAAGCATGCCTTCGCGAAGGAGCTGCTCCATGCCGTGGGTGACGTAGTTTCGTGAGAAGAACTCTTTACCGTCGCCCGCGTCGTTAATGAGATCAGCCAGATTCTCAATTCCCTGGCTCATTCTGTAATCCTGAATGACAGGATTAAAGCGACACGCCTGTTTAACTGTCTTGATCATGCTTAACGTTCCTAGTTGGACCCCGCAGTTTAGCCCGGTTTGAATGAGAGATTCTCGACGGGTTTCTTGTTGTTGGGCTTGGGTTTAAGCTGCCTGGGACGGAGATCGCCCGAAGGGCGGTCGGAGCCGCAGGCAGGCTGGATTTGCCTTGTGGCAAACTCGCTGGGCGTTAGCAAGCCTCGATCCATGGGGCCTATGATTGCTGCAGCAGTCCTTCCAGTCCGCGAAGATCACGCGCGATTCGCTGAGCGTGCGGATCAGCTCGCGGTCGAGGCGTTCCTCGCGGAAGCGGCTGCTGAAGCTTTCGGCGTATCCGTTCCGCCAGGGGCGGCCCGGATCGATGCATAGAGCCTCGATCCCGTTCTCGGCAAGCCAGCCCTGGATGGCCTTGGCGATGAGCTCGGGCCCGTTGCCCGAGCGGATGCATTCGGGAGCCCCATGCTCGCGGATGGCCTCCTGCAGCAGGGCCAGCGCGTCGGAGGCCTTGATCGCCCGGTCGGCATGGATGCAATGGCGCTGGCGAGCGCATTCGCCTATCAGGTCGAAGGCCCGCAGCCTGCCTCCCCGCTGGGCGTAGTCCGAGACGAGGCCCCAGGCCCGGACGCGGTTGCGGCGAAGCGCCTTCCGCGGAAGCCCCGCGCAGAGCCCCTGCCGCCGCCTGCGAGGGCGGCGAGGCGGAACCTGCAGCCCCTCCTCCCTGCGGACGCGCTGGACCAGCTTCTTGTTCGCGCGGTAGCCAAGCGTCGGATGCTCCCCCGGAAGGCGGACGATCTCCGGCTCCAGCAAGCGCTTCCCCTCGGGCTTGGGCTTCGGAAGGTAGCGGAGCGTCGAGCGGCTGATCCCCAGCCATCGGCAAACGGCTCTCCCGGAACGCGACAGCGCGGACTGGACCTTCGCCGCAATCCCGCGCCGGCGCTCCGGGCTCAGAGGTTTTCCCCAGCGCGATCTCCAGGGCCTTGGTCTTGAGCAGCTGGTCGGCAAGCAGCTTCTTGAGCTCGGTGTTCTCCTTCTCCAGGTCGCGGAGGCGCTGAGCCTCCTTAAGATCCATGCCTCCGTACTTGCTCTTCCAGCGGTAGAAGCTCTGCGAGCTGATGCTGCGCCTGCGGCAGATCCCCTCGGTCCGAAGCCCCGTGTCGGCCTCCCTCAGTATGCGGATTATCTGCTCGGTCGCGCGTCTTGTCTTTTTCATCGATGATGTCCTTTCGTTGATCGACGAAAATCACCTCATCAAAAGTGGGCTAGTTCGCGGGGTCCCAACCAGATATACCTCAGGATGTAAGAGATTTAAGAAAAAGAACCTGAAAAGCAGAACAAGAAGCTGCACTCGACGCGGACAAGCCGCTCGTCTGAGCTCGATGTTGTCGTGCTCGCTTCGCACCGTCCGAAGAGAGAGCCCATTAAGGACAGTTTTCGAGATCGGTCTCTCCATTGTAGGGTAAAATATAGGGTCGGCACCTGTTAATTCCAGAACGTGGCCTTTAGACCCCTTTTTCTTACCTCAGACATGATTCTGGAGGGGGGTAGGCTACCTCCATTGGAAGGCGATTCATGCAGTACACACCCCGAGAAAAATGTGAGCCATTTTTTTAAGCTCAGATGTGGAATCCGGACCGGCCTTACTCCTTGAAAACCGAACTTTGTTGACCAATGCGGGCAGCCGACTTTGACTAATCAAAGTCACCTACGATTATGCCAGCCCCGAAAGGAAACCAGTTCTGGAAGCTCAGACACGGCCGCAAGCCGAAGCTTGCGAGTCCCGACGCGCTATGGGAAGCCTGCTGCGATTATTTCGAGTGGGCGGAGTCAAATCCGCTCAAGGAGCAAAAGGTGTTCGTGAGCAATGGCGAGACCGTTGTAGCGAACCTTGAAAAGGCTAGGGCTATGACGCTCCAGGGGCTTTGCGTCTGATAAGTCGACTTTGGCGCGAGTGGAGCAAGTCAGAAGGCTTATCCTATGTCTGCGGGAGGGTTCAGGACAGGATGTACGCCCAAAAGTTCGAGGGGGCCGCCGCTGGAATATTTAGCCCGAGCATTATCGCAAGGGAGCTTGGACTGGCCGACAGCCAGCGACTAGAGCACGAGGTCAAAGGGAACACTTTGCTAGCGGCAATCGAAAAGGCGAATAAGAGGGTAGCTGAAGCGGGATACAATGCTCCAAGCTCTGTCGGACCCTCCGCGTCGGGCAGATGCTGAGGAATTGAAAACGGCGTCTGATGGCCGGTTTTCGAGAATCTCACTCAATAATTCCAGGGTGGAGTGAGAAAATAACAACGACTGAGTCACCTAATTTTCTTCCTCTGGTGAACGCGCATGAAACTCGAGCAACTGGTAAGCCAGTTTAGGGAACATAGCGCCCAATTTCCTTGGGGATTCCAGAGCTTCCAGAGTAATTCTCGGGGTTGCGAAGGATGAATCGCAAAACTGATACGCAATCACCATTCGAGCCCATAGATACCGCTCATGATGACTTTTACTTTCCTTCTTCTTAATGCATAGAACAGTCACGAGTGCCGTTAAGGCAATCGCGAGAGCCAAAAATAACTCCTTACTAAGGAGGTAGGCTCCAAATAAGATGCCTCCAGCAAATGCCCATTTCATAGATTCTAATGTGTATCCGAATAATGTAATCCAGTGATCCGTTGAAAGTCGCTCTATACGCTTTTCACTTAGGAGACGCATACTGTAGGCATCAATCTCAGATAGCACCAACGCATCAACGATTAAACAACTAAGTCTCTCCGTCCACATGTAGGGTCTGCTATAATATTCCCATGCAGCATCTTCCAACATCGAGCTATTAATGTCCTTGATGGCCTCATAGGACAGGGACCGGTAAGATCTAAGTCCGGTACATTCTTGGAATCTATTCCGCCAAAAGATTTTCGGCGCTCCCTCCTCTTTATCAACATACTCCGTTGATTCCGACCAATAACAAAGATCGTTTATTACACCGCGAGCTTCCGCCAAACGTTCGGAGTAAACTTCATCGTCAACACCTTTATCGATCGCATCCCGTCTAATTCTTTCCACTACACCTTTCGCCAACCGAATCATTTGATTTGGCAGTTCCGATTCATCCGGCCATTTGCCGAGTTCATTAATGGTAAGCTGATCGTATACAGATTCGGCCTTGTTTATATCTAGCTGTCCTTTATTTTTCATTACTTGTGGCTGGACCTGTACTGGGTGCCCGGCGTGTATTCTTGATCAAATGCGAGTGTCGAAGATTTTCAATGATCAACGTGCTACGAGATTAGCTTGTTTGCTTTAAGTGACAGAGGTTAGGAGGGTTGGTTAACCAATGCTTTCATGAACATAGTGCTTTCAGGGTCGATTGATCCATGCAAGGATTGGATGAATGCCCAAAGTTAACGTTCGCGATAGGGGACAATACGAGAAGGAGGTTAACCCTGCATTCATTTCCCAACCCGAGTGTTGTCGCAAGTCCTGCGATCTCTCTCACTTTCCTGCGCTTGAATAGACGTTCGATCATTCGACGAATACCCCTCTTATTCATAGCTTCGTCAATCCCAAACTTTAAATGATCGAGCATCACTTCCACTAAAATCTCGAACTCGTCAATTTGCTTTTCATCACGAAGCCGGCGGATCGACTCGATCAATTCGGGACCACCTTCTATGAAGGTCAAATCACGCGATGACTTTTTCAAATACGAAGTCATGTCTTTGAAGAGATCGCTCCCTTCGCGAATCGACTGCGGTAGAGCGTTGGGCTTCTCATTGGATGACATGTATTCCAAGTAGAAACGATAGTAAATATTAGCTATGGTATCTGCGAATTCTTCGGGAAGATCAGCGAGAGAGCCGTAGTCGCGCTGGATATGCTGCCTCGCTAGGTCGGCTGCTTCAGTGTCCAGCATTGCGATGATCCATTGGTTGACAGTGTTAGTATGTGATGATTTTGAACGCTTATCGTAGGGAAATTGGGGAATGTCCTCTGCTTAGCACTGAGAACTGCGAATCTCGGTGAACTTCGACGTAAGGTGCATTGCTTTTCATTCGAAGATGTTCATTAATAACATAAGTTATTTAGTATAAGTTACTTAACCTATGGCGGAGAGAGCGGGATTCGAACCCGCGGTACAGTTTCCTGCACACACGCTTTCCAAGCGTGCTCTTTAAACCACTCAGACATCTCTCCGTGGTCAAAAATCGAAGGGTGAGACGAATGGGGAAAAATCCGAGCTCGCGCAACTGAAATCTCAAATTTTTCCTACGAGCATCATACATTTTTCACAAGGTCGGATTCGACTCGCGATTTGTGTAAAAACCCGCTTGCATGTTGTTTCGCCCGGCTTACGTTCCTCGTTCGTAGCGTTCCCGCAAATGGTCTCTTCAAATCAGGATATTGGGTATAACAGCAAAGTCGAAGGAGGCGTAATCGTTTCCAAGGCGGACGCTGTTATCAATTGGATTCGCACGCACTCGCTTTGGCCGATGCCCATGGGGCTCGCCTGTTGCGCGATTGAGCTGATGGCCTCTGGGGCTTCACGGTTCGACATATCGCGATTCGGCGCGGAAGTCATGCGATTTTCGCCACGGCAATCCGATGTGATGATCGTCGCCGGAACCGTTACCTACAAGATGGCTCCGGCCTTGCGTCGCATTTACGACCAAATGGCCGATCCAAAATGGGTAATCGCGATGGGCGCATGCGCCTCTACCGGTGGCATGTACCGGTCCTACGCGACCTTGCAGGGAGTCGACCGAATCGTGCCAGTCGATGTTTATGTAAGTGGTTGCCCGCCGCGCCCAGAAGCGTTGCTCGATGCGCTCATCAAGCTCCAAGACAAGGTAAGCACAGAAAACTCCGCTAAAAACCTGCTCAAAGGCTGACTCTCTCGTCGATGATAGCTCAAGATCTTAAAGCCGCCCTCCAGGAATCGTGTCCGGACTTGGAAGACAGAGACTCCTTGGATTGGCCCGCCTTCAATTGCCCGATCAGCGCCCTCGTCGACGTTGTTCGCGTCCTAAAAGAGGATCATGGGTACGACGTGTTGACGGATGCGACTGCCATCGACAACGGTGTCGCTGCCTCGCCGCGCTTCACGGTAGTTTACCACCTATTCTCGTCACAGAGCCACACCTACACGCGCATTGCTGCGAACTGCGACGATGATTCCGAGCCGACCGCCCCCACGCTGACCGACTTATTTAAAGGAGCGAACTGGATGGAGCGTGAAACGTTCGACCTGTTTGGCATTCGCTACGAGGGCCATCCGGACCTGCGCCGCATCCTGATGTGGGACGACTATCCGCATCATCCTTTGCGCAAGGACTTTCCTTTGGCGGGTTTCGAGAATGAGATTTCTGATCCGGAGATCGCTGCGAACACCGGGGTCAAAGTAAAGCCAGCTCCGATGGCGGGCGGACCGTTTGTGGCCCAGCAGTCTTGTTTCGAAAGCAAGCGGGAACCGGTTGCGAAAGATGAAAGCTGGAACGAGCAGAACGAGAAGCCAGATAGTTAGCGTTCCTGAAAATATCCCTCCTTACCCTCCATGCCTACTGAAACAACTGAATACAATGCTCCTGACTCCGGGGGCAAAGCGGCGGCTGCAGCTCAGGAATTCGAGACTGAGCATCTTGAAGTCAGTATGGGGCCATCGCATCCCTCTACGCACGGAGTGCTTCGATTAAACCTCGAGCTGGATGGAGAGGTAGTTCAGAAGTGCGATCCAGTTCTTGGATACCTTCATAGAGGTGACGAGAAGATCGCCGAGAATATGACTTACAACCAGTTCGTTCCCTATACGGACCGTCTGGATTACTTGGCCCCATTAGCGAACAATGCCGCTTACGCCATGGCGGTAGAGAAGCTGGCCAATCTCGAAGTACCCGAGCGTTGCCAAGCGATTCGAGTGGTCACCAGCGAATTGGCCCGAATTTCAGCTCACCTGCTGGGCCTCGGGGCCTATACGATGGATGTGGGAGCATTGACCGTTTTCATGATCACGTTCACGGAGCGAGAAAAGCTGTACACGCTTTTCGAGGAGCTCACGGGCGCTCGATTCACCACGAGCTACTCTCGCATCGGGGGAGTTACTCGAGACATGCCCGATGGTTGGACGGATCGCGTAATGGTTTTTTGCGAAGAGTTTCTGCCTCTACTCGACGACGTGGAGGCATTGCTCACGCGCAATCGCATCTGGTTTGATCGTACTGCAGACATTGGAATCATTTCAAAGGAGGATGCGATCTCGTACGGATTGACTGGACCGAATCTAAGAGGATCGGGAGTCGATCTAGACCTGCGTCGCGATGCTCCATATAGTGGATACGAGCAATACGATTTCGAAGTGCCGCTTGGCGAAAATGGCGATTGCTACGACCGCTATGCCGTTCGGATGGAGGAGATGCGGCAAAGCGTCCGCATTGTCCGGCAGGCAATCGCTAAAATGCCCGGAGGACCTTTCTATGCTGAAGAAGCGAAGAAGATATACGCTCCTCGCAAAGACAAGATTCTTACCTCCATGGAGGAGTTGATCCAGAATTTCATGATTACTACAGAAGGGCCTGACATGCCGGCGGGCGAGGTCTATTTCGAAGCAGAAAACCCCAAAGGCGCGCTAGGATTTTATATTGTTTCAAAGGGTGGGGGCGTGCCTTATCGGATGAAGATACGAGGGCCATCCTTCAATAACCTGTCCGTTTTGGAGAAAGTATGCTTGGGAGGAATGATTTCCGATATATCCGCTATTCTCGGTAGCTTAGATTTCGTAATGGGAGAGTGCGATCGGTAATCGAAGAATGCAGAATGAAGAATTTTTTGGATACGGACTTTGCGATAGGGGTTGCTTCACTTCTTACTTTATTTAGATGAATCTTAAGCCAGAAACGCTAGCTGAAATTGAAGAGGCAATTCCGAAGTATCCGGAAAAGCGGAGCGCTGTAATGCCCCTGCTGCACGCTATCCAGAAAGACCAGGGCTTGCTTTCGAACGAGGCTGCGGAATGGGTGGCGGAGAAGCTGGAAATCGAGCCGATACATGTGCTTTCCGTTATCACGTTCTACCCATTTTTCCGTCAGCATAAGATCGGTAAGCGGCATATTCGCGTGTGCCGGACTTTGTCCTGCGCGATGGCCGATGGATCGAAAGTGTGCGACAAGATGCTTACAGAATTCGACACGAAACTCAATGAAGTCTCTCCTGATGGAGCGGTCACGGTTGAGTTCGCAGAATGTCTAGCGAGTTGCGGTACGGCTCCCGTAATGCTTGTCGATGACGAGCTTTATGAAAACTTGGACGAGTCCAAGGCCGAGGAAATTTGCCAACGGATAAAGACGGAGGCGATTCAGGCGTAGTTGTTATGGTAGTACACCCAAAGGAACAGCGAATCATTCTCAAGCACGCGGACGAGCCTGGCTATACGACTGACATCGACTGCTATATGAAGCATGGCGGCTACGAAATGCTCAAGAAAGCCGTGGGAATGGATAAGCAGGCGATTTGCGATGAGGTAAAGAATTCACAGTTACGCGGACGAGGGGGAGCTGGATTCCCTGCAGGCGTCAAGTGGAGCTTCGTGGATCGAAAGTCGGGCAAACCAGTATACATGGTTTGCAATTGCGACGAGTCGGAGCCTGGGACCTTCAAGGATCGCCAAATCGTGCACAAGGATCCGCACCAACTGATTGAAGGTATCATGATATCCTGCTTTGCGACGGATTGCGCCAAGGCGTTTATCTACATTCGCGAAGAAATGCCGAAAGGGGCGGAAATTCTCAATCAGGCGATTAACGAGGCCAAAGAGAAGAACTTTGTTGGAGACGATATACTGGGATCTGGATACAGCTGCGATATCGTTGTCCACCGTGGCGCGGCGGCATATATTTGCGGTGAGGAGACGGGATTGATCGAATCGCTTGAAGGAAAGCGGGCGAACCCGCGCATCAAGCCTCCCTACTTCCCGGCCGCCTTGGGGCTCTACATGTGCCCTACGATTGTCAACAACGTAGAAACGCTCTGCAATGTGAAGCACATCCTGGAGATGGGAGCGGATGCATTCGCTAAAATCGGTCGTCCTAATAATACAGGTACTCGTATCTGGTGCGTCTCTGGCGGCGTTAAGCGTCCTGGCTACTACGAAGTCGCAGGAATCACTGTTGGGGAATTGATTTACGATATCTGCGGGGGACCCAAGGACGGACGCTCTATCAAGGCCATTATTCCTGGAGGCTCTTCGATGAAGATTCTTAAGAATGGCGAACGCTATACGGGGAAGGACCGAGACGGGAACGAGTACGATTGGGGTATCGAAGATATTCCTTTGGACTACGATGGAATTGCCGCTGCAGGGTCCATGTCGGGTTCAGGCGGGATGATGGTGCTGGATGATTCGGTTGAAATTCCAGTCGCGCTCGCGAATTTGATGGCGTTCTACTCTCACGAAAGCTGCGGCCAGTGCACCCCATGCCGCGAAGGGTCGCTGTGGCTGAAGAAAATTACGACCCGGATGGTGCACGGCGAAGCCCGTCCCGAGGATGTCGACCTTATGAAATCGGTGGCGGATCAGATTGAAGGCAGGACGATCTGCGCGTTCGGATTTGCGGTCGCGTGGCCGGTGCAAAGCTATTTGGAGAAGTTTGAAGACGAGTTCAGGGAATTCGCTCAGCGCCATAGCCGGACGGGAGGGGACCGGACCGCAGCGAAAGAATTGGCATGCAACCACTAGTCCAGAAAACGATTTCCCAGCAACGAAACAGGTGCCTTTAATGGAAGAGAAAGACAATTTGATAACCGTTAACATCGACGGGCAAGATCTGCAGGTGCCGCCGGGCACGAATATGGTCGAGGCGGCGGCGATGCTAGGGAAAGAGATTCCGCACTACTGCTACCACCCAAAGCTTTCGATTGCGGGGAATTGCCGCATGTGTCTGGTGGAACTGGGTATGCCTGGGCGTGATCGAGCGACTGGCGAACCAATGCTCAATGAGGATGGCTCTCCGAAGATAATGTGGATGCCTGGTCCGGCAATTGGATGCGGTACGAAAGCCGCTCCGGGAATGCACATCAAGACAGACTCCCCCAAAGCGTTGGAATCACGCGAAGCGGTGACGGAGTTCCTTTTAGTCAATCATCCACTGGACTGCCCGATTTGCGATCAAGCAGGCGAGTGCACCTTGCAAGAATTTTCATCGTCGCACGGGCGTGGATACAGCCGTTTTATCGAAGAGAAGAATGTTAAGCCAAAGCGAACTCGATTAGGGCCGCGGGTGACTCTCGATGATGAGCGGTGCGTGCTATGCTCTAGATGCGTCCGATTCTGCGATGAAGTCGCGGGCGATAGCGTATTGGGATTTACGGATCGCGGCAGCTATTCAACTTTGACTTGTTTTCCAGGCAAGGAACTAGCGAATAATTATTCCTTGAATACCGTCGATATCTGTCCTGTGGGCGCTCTGACAAGTACGGATTTCAGGTTCAAGATGAGGGTTTGGTTTCTGAAGGAAACCAATAGCATCGATTTTGAAACCAGCGTTGGGGCCAATACCGTGGTTTCCGCTCGCGAAGGAAAAGTGTATCGCATCAAGCCGCGTCGCAACGACGAGGTGAATGATACATGGATGCCGGATCCGGGCCGCGAGCTGTACAAGCTTATCGAATCCGAGGATCGCCTGACTCAATGCTCGATTGGCGGGGCTGCAGCCGCTGCGACGGATGCGATCGCTAAAGCGAGCGAATGCTTGCGAGGCGAAGGAATCGCAATCGTTGGATCCGGATTGAATAGCGTTGAGGAGCAGTTCGCTCTCAACGCGATCGCGAAAACAGTCCAAGCGAAAGGGGTTTACTTGGTGGCGCGGTACGGAGAGGACGATGGGATTCTCATGTCCGTGGATCGAAATCCAAACGTTCGCGGCGCCTTGATGACCGGATTGATTGATTCCTTGCCGGAAGAGCGCCTCGACGATCTAGGCGCTAAGATCGATAGCGGCGAAGTGACGACCGTCTTAGCGGTTAAGGAGGACTTGCTCGCTGCGGGATTGACGGAAGCGCAACTCGATAAGGTATCGATCGTGTATCTCGGCGCCCACGAGAACGGAACCTCTAAGCGCGCTGAGGTCGCGCTTGCGGGACTCACTCAATTCGAGAAGTCGGGAACTGTGATCAATCAGCAGTTCCGTATCCAGAAGTTCAGCCGGGCTATTCCCGGACCTGGTGGAGCGATTGAAGATCTCTATGCTTTGGCGACGATCCAAGCGAATCTATCTGGCGAGTCCTTTCCATCCACGGTTGGCTCGATCTGGAAGGAGATCGGTTCTGAAGGAACGCCGTTTGCGGGGTTGAGCTTCCAGAACCTGTCGGACCAAGGCCAGCTTCTTGATGGGAGCGCGTTTGATGCCTTGCCATTCAAGGAAGGCAAGAGCCTGCACTTTGAACCAAAGCAGGAGGCCGTTGTCGCGGAATAGACTGAGCCATGGAAGTAAATCCAATCATTCTCAAGTTCGTCTACGCGGCCATTGTTGTAAGCGTAATCATGGGGCTGTGCTCCTACGCAGTACTGGCTGAACGCAAGATTTCCAGCTGGATCCAAGGGCGGGTTGGCCCAAATCGCACGTCGCTTCCGCTTGTGGGCGGAATTCCTGTGATCGGTCCTTTCCTGACGCGACTTGGAATATTCCAGCCGATCCCCGATGGCCTGAAATTCCTCTTTAAGGAGGATGTGCTGCCGGGGCATGTAAACAAATTCTATTTCATGATGGCGCCCGTAATTTCGCTCGTGCCGGCGCTCACTACCGTGGTGGTGGTGCCTTTCGGGCGATTCGTGAATGAAGCTGGCGAGGTGATGCCTCTCGTTCTAGCTAACGTCAATGTGGGGCTGCTTTTTCTTTTCGCGATCTCCTCGCTAGGAGTTTATGGCGTGGTGCTCGCGGGTTGGTCATCGAACTCTAAATATCCTTTCCTCGGAGGGATACGAGCGTCTGCCCAAATGATATCCTACGAATTGGCCATGGGCGTATCAGTCCTTCCGATACTTATGTGGGTAAATGCGCCAGGGAAGGAAGGTACGCTGAATCTTTTCGATATCGCGCTAGCGCAGAACGGTTTCTGGTTTGCGATGTGGATGCCCTTGTCGGCGATCATCTTCCTAGTCTGCTTATTCGCTGAGACCAATCGACTCCCCTTTGACATGGCGGAGTCCGAGACGGAATTGGTCAGTGGATTCCATACTGAATATAGCTCGTTTAAGTTCGGCCTCTTTTTCGTGGGCGAATACGCCCACATGGTCATCGGATCCTGCGTGTTTGCCCTCCTGTTTCTGGGAGGATGGAATCCAATGCCATTCGTCACCTTGGAGGCGCTCGGCATGGGGCAAGGTATACCGGGCGCGGTTCTTTCCGTCGGGATTTTCCTCGGGAAGATGTGCGCGATGATGTTCTTCTTTATGTGGATCCGTTGGACTCTTCCGCGATTCCGCTATGACCAAGTTATGAAATTGGGATGGACCGTTCTGCTGCCCCTCTCGATTGCCAATCTCATTTTATACACGTTTATTATCTACTACTTGGATACGAGCCTCTAGCGAAAGCGCGTACCATTTCTAAAAAATTCATCCCACTAACAAGATGTCCATCGTACTAAAGAGAAAGCCACTCAATTTTCTGGAGAAACTTTATCTTCCAGAGATTGCCCGCGGGCTCTCGACGACATTCAAGAAGCTTTGGGAAAAGCCGGTGACGCTGGAGTATCCTGAGCAACGGCCGACGATCCCTGAGGGCTACAGAGGCGTACCGACATTGGTGAAGGATCCTGAAGGCCGGGAGAAGTGCGTTTCTTGTCAACTTTGCGAGTTCGTTTGCCCGCCGAAGGCGATTCGCATCACGCCTGGTGAAATCCCAGAGGACAGCGATTATGCCCATGTGGAAAAAGGCCCGCAGGAATTCGATATCGATATGCTTCGCTGCATCTATTGCGGAATGTGCCAGGAAGTATGCCCCGAAGAGGCGATCTGGCTGCAGAATCAGTTTTCACTTTCGGGCTACTCCAGAGAGGAGCTCGTCAACAACAAGGAGAAGCTTTACGAGCTCGGGGGAACGCTTCCGGACGAGCATTTCAAGTGGAAGAAGAAAAAAGAGGCAGCCGAGAGCGGCGGAGGCCATTAGCGAAGTTGTGATTCAGCGGCAGTTTTGAGATGACGGATATTTTCTTCTACATATTTTCTATCGCAGCGTTGGCAGGAGCGTTCGGGGTCGTATTCAGTCGTAATACGGTCAACGGAGCTATGTTCCTGATCGGCACATTCCTGAGCATGGCGTCGCTGTTCGTGCTTTTGGAGGCCTATTTCCTAGCGGTGATCCAAGTGCTTGTGTACGCGGGCGCGGTTATGGTGCTTTTCCTCTTCATAATCATGCTCCTCGACGTTAAGGAATCGGCTGCACGGAAAACGAGCCTCTATACTTGGGCCGCTAGCGTGATTGGATTTGGGATACTGATAGTTGGGGTGGTCGCGATCAATTCAGCGGACTCTATTAGGGAGAAAGCCGCCTCGCTGCCCGAGGCCACAGGGGTAAGCTTGAAGTCGTTCGGCTACGAGCTTTTCACGACGTACTTGTTACCAATGCAGGTAACGGGATTTCTCCTCCTGATCGCGATGATCGGAGTGATCGCATTGAGCAAGAAAGCAAAAGCGGACTAGTAAAATCGATGATTGGCTTAGAACATTACATAACGGTTAGCAGTCTCCTTTTCGCCATAGGATTCTTTGGCGTATTGCTGAGGAAGAATACGCTCGTCATCTATATGTGCCTCGAACTTATGCTTAATGCGGCGAACTTGGGGTTGATCGCATTTTCGCGCTACCACGGAGGCATGGGCGGGAACCTCTTTGTTTTCTTCATTATTACGGTGGCGGCAGCGGAAGTGGCTGTAGGGCTCGCAATCATTGTCGCCTTGTTTCGCAAGCGGCAAACCGTGGAGGTAGAAGAATTGAACGCCTTAAGGAACTAGTGAATCGCTTAAGGATGAATCGATACGGACAACGCAATTTATAATAGAATACCTTAATGGGCTCAGAACTATACGCATACGGCCTACTTGCCTTTCCCTTGCTCTCCGCGACGTTCATCGCGTTCTTTTTTCGGCGCAGCGGAGCGGTTGCGTCTGGAATTTCCGTGGGAGCAGCGGCTTTGATATTGGCGACTGCGCTTCACATAATTTTCAGGCTAGAAAATTTTGAATACAACGTAAGCTGGATCGAAATTGCGAATTTCAACGTAGAGTTTGGATTCCTGATTAATGACCTAACGAAGCTGATGCTTTTCGTAGTCGCTTTCGTAGGCTTCCTGGTTCACGTATTCAGTCTTGGGTACATGAAGGACGATCCGAACAAGGCACGGTTCTTTGGCGGTCTATCAATTTTCATGTTCTCTATGCTGGGGCTTGTACTGGCCAGCAGCCTAGTCACGCTTTTTATCTTTTGGGAACTAGTCGGATTCAGTTCCTATATGTTGATCGGGTATTACCTGGATAAGCCGAGCGCTGCTGCAGCCTCTAAAAAGGCGTTTATTGTAAACCGCGTTGGCGATTTCGGATTCCTCATTGGAATCGTCATGGTATTCTCGGCGTTTGGCACCTTAAACTTGTCCGAGCTTTCGCATAGCGAGGCGGCGACAACGACCTTGATTGGATTGCTTCTGTTTTGCGGAACGGTTGGCAAGTCTGGCCAGCTTCCGCTTCATGTATGGTTGCCCGACGCGATGGAAGGCCCCACTCCCGTATCTGCCCTTATCCACGCAGCCACTATGGTCGCCGCCGGCGTGTTCTTGCTGTGCCGCACGGGATTCTTGATGACGGCGGATGCATTGAACGTAATATTGTGGGTGGGCGTGGCCACGGCGCTGGTTGCGGGATTCACCGCGATCGCGCAAAGGGACATCAAGAAGATTCTCGCCTACTCGACTGTGTCGCAGCTCGGATACATGGTTGCGGCGTTTGGCTTAGGAAGCTTGGTAGCCCTAGGAAATGGAGACTCCCATGGAGACGCTATCGTTACCGGCGGAGTGGCGGCGGCGATGTTCCATTTGACGACGCATGCTTTCTTCAAGGCATTGCTCTTCCTGGGGTCGGGATCTATTATTCATGCCTGCCACCATGAGCAGGACATTTTCAGGATGGGTGGATTGGCAAAGAAAATGCCGATTACGTTTTGGACGTTTACGGCCGGGCTGCTCGCCTTGATCGGCACGCCGTTCATTACGGCTGGATTCCACTCGAAGGATGCCATACTAGCGCTGGCCTACGAGCAGAATACGCTCGCATTTTACTGCTTGGTCCTTGGGGCGATCCTGACCGCGTTCTATATGGTGCGGCTTTGGAAGATCGCCTTTCTTGGCAGCCCGAAATCGGAAAATGCGGAGCATGCTAGTGAAAACGGTCTCGTAATGACGGTACCGCTAATTTTGCTTGCGGTGGGATCAATCCTTGGAGGATTCGTGTGGTTCTACCCGGAAGCGTTGAGGCCAATAATCGCCTTGGGCGAGGAGCTCAATCATGGGGATAGCCACACGACGGTGATGATTTACAGCATCGTCGCGTGGGTGGTTGGCCTCGGAGCGGCATGGGTGTTCTATGGAGCGGGCGCCGCGGATGATAAGCTGGAAAGCGTGGCAAAGCCGCTGCACGCGGTTTTGGCCGAAAAATTTTATTTTGACCGGATATACGACTGGTACGTAGCCAAGGTCCAGCAGCGAGTCGCGGTGGCGATTCACTTCACCGAACAGATCGCGCTATCCGTACTTATCATACGGGGCATGGCAGGGTTCGCCGGGTTGATCGGGATCGGACTGCGATCGCTCCATGTGGGCAGTATTCACTCGTACGTTTACTGGTTCATTGGTGGACTGGCTTTATTTTGGGCGCTCGCGGTAGGGCTTTTTTAAGATAGTATGAACGACTTTGCTTCTCTAGTTCAGTATTCGATAGCGGCTCCTTTGGTGATAGCCTTTCTAACCTTGTTCGTTCGGAATTGGGGACGCCCAGCGATTCAGATCGTAAGCGTAACAGGATTTGCGCTACCGCTAATTTTTGCCTTATTCCTTTGGGGGCTCTACGATCCTTCGACACCTGGCGGTTATGCATTCGTCAGCAAGATGGATACAGGCCTGAGCATGATAGGGGTAAGCTTGCATCTGGGATTGAATGGAGTGAGCTTGCCATTGTTCGTCATGGCTTCCGTGGTGGGACTCGCAGCAGGTTTGTACGCAGCCCAATCGAAAGCAGAGAACGTTCACCGATACCTGTTCTGCCTGCTCGTCATGCAGTCGGGTCTGATGGGAGTGTTCGCCTCGATAGACATTTTCTTCTTCTATTTTTTCCATGAGCTAGCGTTGATCCCGACCTTTGTAATGGTCGGTGTTTGGGGAGGGCGCGATCGAAGCTATGCAGCGATGAAGATGACGATCTATCTCACGCTTGGAGCGATGCTCTCGTTGGTCGGCTTAATCTTGATATACGTGAAGAGCGGAGCGGAATCGTTCGACTTGATTGAGTTGAAAGCGCATTTAGCGGCTGCCCCGCTAGCCGATTCAATACAGAATTACGCCTTCGGCTTGCTGCTTTTTGGCTTCGGCATTTTGGTGTCTCTTTGGCCCCTCCACACCTGGGCTCCGCTTGGGTACGGAGCCGCCCCCAGCTCAGCAGCGATGCTTCATGCGGGTGTGCTGAAAAAGTTCGGGTTGTACGGATTGATTCAGGTCGCTATCCCGCTCCTTCCCGATGGGATTGGGCAGTGGGAGAATTGGATCGTTTGGCTCGCGCTTGGGAATGTGCTTGTCATCGGTTTCGTGGCGATGGCTCAGAGAGATTTGAAACAAATGATTGGATACAGCTCTGTGATGCACATGGGCTACGCCTTTCTCGGAATCGCTGCAATGAGCGTACTGGGAGTCGGAGGAGTGGTCATAATGATGGTCGCGCATGGCTTGACGGTAGCGCTCCTGTTCTTGCTTTCGACGATGATCCATCATCGCACGCAGACGTTCGAAATGGATGAAATGGGAGGCCTGGCTAAAAAAGCCCCTGTGCTGTCCGCGTTTTTCGTTTGCGCAATGATGGCGAGTATTGGTCTGCCGGGACCTGGGTTGGCGAATTTCTGGGGCGAGCTTTCGATTTTTCTAGCGGTTTACGACTTCCGGAGCGGATTGATATATGCCATCGTACTGGGTATCGTTATTTCTGCGATCTATGGTCTCCGAGCGATCGCTAAGGTCTTCTTCGGGGAGGAAACGGACGAGTTCAAGGAATCTCAGAAAGAGGTTCCTGTTACCGACATGACTTGGGCCGAGCGTGTACCGGCTTTGATTTTGATAATCGCCCTTTTCTTTATCGGATTTTTCCCGAAGACCGTAACGAACTCCCTAAACGATTCACTCAATAGCGAGCCGGTTTACGCTCAAACGGAAAATTAATATTAGAAACTAATTTTTGGATACATATGTCCCCGGAATTCTATCAGAAAATAGCGGAAACCAACCAATGGGGAGCGATCGCTCCGGAACTTGCTCTTGGGATTCTTGCGCTGAGCCTGCTGCTTCTAGAAATCATTCTGCCGAAAGTTGCTCATGGCGCGATTCCGAGGATCGCAATCCTGGGACAGTTGGCTATACTCGTTTACGCGATCGCTAATAGCTGCTCCGGCGCTTGCGTCACGGGCGAGGCGTTTGGGGGCATGCTTTTCTTCGATGCGACGGGGGAGCTGTTTCGAGTTTTCTTCTTAGGCTCTTCGGTATTTGTGAGCTATCTCGGCATGGTGAGCCTGGAGAAGAAGACGCTTCCGCAAGTTGAGTACTACCATATTCTGCTCGTTGTAACGGCAGCCTTGATGCTGCTAGCTCAGGCAAATCATTTTGTGATGCTATTCGTCGCGCTAGAAGCAGCGACGGTGGGATTCTATATCCTCGTAAGCTATTTCCGCCACAGCGTCGTGTCGCTAGAAGCGGGTTTGAAATACCTTATCATGGGCGCTCTGAGCTCGGCTATTCTTCTGTTCGGAATCGTGCTCCTTTATGGGGCGGGAAGCAATCCGGCCTTGGAGGCGAGCAGCCGGGATCCTTTGAATTTCGGAAACCTGGAGATCTTTCTCGCAGCTAACTCTGGTGATATGCTCGGCTTGTTGGGGATGTTGCTCGTTATTTCGGGCGTGGCATTCAAAGTCGGCGCGTTTCCCTTTCAGATTTGGATTCCCGATGTATATCAAGGTGCTCCGATTCCAACTACGGCCCTGCTCGCAATCGCCTCAAAAGGAGCGGGATTCGCCATGCTTCTGAGCTTGGTCCAGGTCTTTTCTCCCTTGAGTGATTGGCTGGTTCCCTTGCTTTCCGCGCTTGCGGTACTAACGATTCTTTTCGGAAATTTCGCTGCATTGACTCAGCGGAATTTGAAGCGTGTGATTGGACTTTCAGGAGTCTCTCACGCCGGCTTCCTGTTGATCGGCGTTGTAGCTGCGACGAAGGTTGAATGGGCGACGACCGCAGTCATGTTCTATCTCTTCGCTTACTTGCTGGCTTCGATTGCCGTATTTGCAGTATTCGCGCACCTGGAGAAAGAGGACGACTCGGAAATATCCCTCGATGACTTGGGCGACTTGGCTAAGAAAAATGGATTCCTTGGTATGGCGCTGGCAATCGGGATCGGGTCGCTCGCGGGCATTCCTCCATTGGCGGGATTCATTGGGAAGATGCTGATATTCGTGGCCGCGCTCGAAGCTGAGCTTTATGGGTTGATGGCGGTCGCGGTAGTAGGAGCTGTCGTTTCCATCTATTATTACTTTGGCATATTGAAGAGCGCATTCTTTGAAGTATGGCATTTCCAGGATGACGATGAGGATGCGCCAGAAGAAGCGGAGCCAGGAGCCTCCCTGCAGTTTTTCGGGAAAGTGGCTATCTTGGCCGCCGTCGCAGGAACCTTGATATTGGGTTTTTATCAAAGTCCATTAAGTTCCTGGTTGTCAGGTGGATAAAATAGGGTACGGAAACGCCTTTTTTCTGCAGAAAGGCCTATCGGACGGAATATCATTGAAGGATGGATGCCCCATAGGCAGTTTTCAAAGACCGATCCTTATGAAGCTCATTGCGATAGTAGCGTCTGCTTTTCTCTTTTCCCTGGCTAGTTCCGGGGCGAATTTGAATGTGGATGCCACCAAGAAAAAGGAGGCTCGAATCATTCAGCCGTTCAAGCAGAAGGCGAAGATTGCTACCGGAATTCAAGGTAAGCGCTTCAAGACCGCGGCCTTGAAGACGAAAACGGCGCCTTTGGGCGACAAGCGCTACTCAACAGATGTAGAGGGGGCGGGAGAATCGATGAATCGGTACAATGACCAGTCTGCGACGCTAGTTAGCGAGCGATCGAAGCGAGCGATCGGAATTTTGGACAAGACTGTTACGGCGTCCCAGGAATTTGAAAAAGCCTATCGAGACGCATTGACGGTCGAGCTCTCGAAACGCGCGGCTGCTCAGGTCGAGATCAAGAAAAAGAAGAAGGTGAGCCAACGGGATATAAACAAGGACGCTAAGGTCCGCCGGAGCGATCGAGACGGATTTGAGGTGCAACAGGCGGGCTCCGAAGCCCACTAACTGTTGCGGACTTTGTCTTTTTGATGTTCGCGCTCTTCTTCTAGGCGCGTTTTCTCACTAGAGATCTGCTTTCGAATTGCGTCTGCCTCTTGCATTTCGCCTTTGGATAGCGCGTCTGACAGTTGTTGAGAAAGAAAGACTTCGCGCTCGGCGATCTTTGCCTTGAATTTCTCGTCGATCTCGGCGAGGCGCTGCTTCATCTCAGCTGTTAACGGCTTTGTATCAGGATGCTCCTGTTGGAGTCGCTCCATTGCCAGTTCATATGCAGATTTCATTATGCTCTTTTATGCCTCAGCCAGGGAGCAATGCAATGAAACTTGTCCCGACTATGCGAGAAGAGCGGTTGCTAAGCATATAGCGGTAAAGGCAACTGGAAGGAGGAAGAGCCGGGTATTTCCAATTTTCCAGCGCTTGTCGTAACCATAGAATAGCATTGCTAGAAAAAGGCTGAGTCCGAAGAGCAGCAGGTGAGCAGGAGGTTCACTCACGGTTGCGTGACCAGGGCCTAGCTTGCCTAGGAAAGCAAGAAATGCGTGCATTGAGCTGAGAACTAAATGGGCGGCGCTATTGAATAGGACGGATAGTGGGGCAATCCCCATGGCTCCGACAATTAGCGTAATGAATCCGGAAATGATCGCGAGCGAAGCGAGTGGTATCAGAGCGATATTCGCTAGGACTCCAATGAATGAAATGGAGTTGAAATAAATGATGCTCAAAGCCGAAGACGCAAGAAAGGCTGCGAGGCTGACTGCGAAACTTCCGAGGAGAAAACGAATAAGGGCGTTCCCGGTTCTTTGCGCGAGCGTCCATGCTTGATGTGGGATTTGCTTAAAGGGGCTCCATCTATCCTGAAGGTGCGTTGCTAGCGGAGCGCCGTATAATAGAATCGCGGCGACTGTGGCGTAGGATAGCTGAAACCCTGCGAGGAAAAGCTGTCTAGGATCGATTAGAAGGCAGACGAGTGCGGAAAGTATTAAAGCGTTCAGCGGAGCGGCTTGCCGTCTGCTCGCGACGCAAAGATAGTAGCAAGCGATCATGAGTAACGCTCTCAAGGATGAAGGAGCGCCTCCTGTAGTAACTACGAAGAGCCCGATCAACGCCAAATTGGGAATCGGTATCCATTTCGTGGGTATTCTAAGTAGCTGAAAAAGCGAGTGACCGCATATCGCGATAACGCCAATATGTAGACCGCTTATAGCAAACAAATGGAGCGCCCCGTTTTGGAGGAACAGCGCTTTTTGTTCAGTTTCGAGCTCGCTCTTCAACCCTAGCATCATCGCCTTGTAGGAATGGGTTTCGGGTTCGTCTATTGGAAGCCCTTGCTCGAGAGTGCGAACTGCGAATTGCTGCATTTCGCTGATAGAGCGGGCCCATAGCGAACCGGGCGATATCTCGTGTATGCTTCCGCGCTCGAATCGCGCTACGACGCCGGAGTTGCTGAGGTAGGCATCGAATCCTGCCGAGGAGTCCTTTGAATCAAGAGGAGATAGCAAGCCAGTAGAGTGAATTCTCGCTCCTATTTGGAATGAATGCTCGATCGCATTCGCGTCGTCTGGCTTAAGTGAAAAATACACTCTTAAACCGACCAAGCCGGAAAGGTGCGCTTCGGTGGAACGAATCGTACCGAATCCGTTTAGTGTCGAATAGGAAGACTTGAATGCGCGTTCCAAATCGATTTCTAGGTAGGCTTCACGAATGGGGTACTCAGGTGGGACCCGTCCTTCACGATCTAAAGCTACCGTATAGGCATACCCTCCCAGGAATACGCTCAAGGCGATGAAGGAGGTACAATATCGGCGATCGAGAAAGAATGAGCAGACCGCTATCGCAACGCTCGATAGAGCGACTGCCAGAGGGAGTGGCGACGGAAAGACGCGACCGAAGACGAATCCTAGAACCAGGGGAACTAGGATCCATAGAAGTGGTACTCGAGCGGGATTCAAAGGGTTGCGATTACGGGAAGTGGTTGATGAAGAAATTGCCTTCGATTGAGATTGGCGATTCCATCGCCGCCCGAAGATAGTCGAGCGCTTTCTTGACGGAAGATTCAATCGTGAATCCCTTCGCAAGCCAGGCTGCAATAGCGGCGCTTAGAGTGCATCCGCTTCCATGAGTATCTATGTTGCGGATACGAGTCTGCGTGTGTACAGCGATTTCCATATTGGGGAGGGCAAGCGTGTCTATGAGTTCGTCTGAGTCGAGATGCCCTCCTTTGATCAATATCGCAGCGTCGTACGCTTGCGCCATATCCTTGGCCAAGCATTCGATTTCACTACGGGTACGCGCTGCCCTTTGACCGAGCGTTTCCGCCTCGTCTAGATTGGGGGTGATTAGCGTGGCCAATGGGAGGAGCTGGGATTGAACTATCTCGAGAGCTTCGGGTTCAAGTAGAACGCTTCCGCTAGAGGCGATCATAACCGGGTCTACAACGATCGGCGGACGTGATTCCAGCTCATTAAGGCAATCGACTACAACTTTAGCTCGATCGCCATCAAAAAGCATTCCGGTCTTAATTGCGGACGGCCTGTAGGAGTCCAGTCCGATCTTTATCTGAGCTTTCAGAGACTCGGTGGATACACTGCGCGCGTCCGCAACGGTGCTGGGGGATTGAGCGGTTAAGCATGTGAGGGCGGATATTCCGTGGACTTGATTTGCGGCGAACGTCTTCAGGTCTGCCTGAATGCCTGCCTGGCCGCCGGAATCCGACCCTGCAATCGTCATGGCTACGGGGATTGACTGGGATGCGGCTTTGGATTCCATTTATTGCCTAGGTATAGCGATGCTTGCAGGGGATCAACGCTTCGTTTTAACTTTGGTGAAAATGGTACCGCAAGATGAACTGTTTTCAGGCGAAGACGATCTAGAAATGATCGCTGCCCAGTCTGGGCTCAAGGACGCGTCGCATTCGAAGGTTCCTTTGGCGGCTCGAATGCGTCCGCAATCGCTTGGCGAAGTGATTGGACAGGACCACCTTTTAGGCGAGGGGATGCTGTTGCCCAAGCTGATTGAGTCCAATTCATTTGGGAGTCTGCTTTTCTATGGACCTCCCGGATGCGGTAAAACGAGCCTTGCCGAGGCGATCGCCTGCGAAACCGAAAGTCGATTTGTCCGCATAAATGCGGTCATGTCCAACGTTGCGGAACTGAGGCAAATTTTGAGCGCCGCAAGACGTACAGAAAAGAAGGATACGGTTCTCTTTATTGACGAGATCCACCGATTCAATAAGTCGCAGCAAGATCTGCTTCTTCCCGATGTTGAAGCGGGTAATATCCGATTGATTGGAGCCACTACGCACAATCCGGGATTTTACGTGAATGCGCCCTTGCTAAGCCGCAGCCATTTGTTCCGGCTGGAACCTCACACCGTTGAGAACACGGCCGCACTGCTGTCGCGCGCTTTGCGCGATGGGGAGCGAGGACTCGGAAGTAGAGGACAGCGGGCATCGGACGATACCTTGCAAGAACTGTCGAAACTCTGCGATGGAGATTTGCGCCGCGCATTGAATGCCCTAGAAGTGATTGCGCTGAGCCTTCCGGATGGGGCTGAGATAAATTCTGAATCGATTGCCGTATTTGCGAGTGAACGCCAGATAAGGTACGATTCCAATGAGGACGAACACTACGATACCATTTCTGCGTTTATAAAGAGCATGCGGGGAGGGGATCCGGACGCGGCGCTTTACTGGCTGGCTAAAATGCTTGCGGGTGGAGAAGACCCTCGTTTCATCGGGAGACGGCTCATAATATTCGCTTCCGAAGACGTTGGATTGGCCGATCCGCATGCCTTGCCCTTGGCGACCGCTGCCCAGCAAGCGTGCGAATTTGTCGGTTTGCCCGAGTGCGAGATCACGTTGGCTCATTGCGTGACCTATATGGCGACTGCTCCTAAGAGCAATTCATCCTATCTGGCGCTTGGCAGAGCTAAGGAATCGATAGCGAAAGGTCCTGTGCAGGAGGTCCCTAAGTGGCTCAAGGATAGCGGAGGGGCCGCTTCAAAGCAGTTAGGAAATTCCCAAGATTATGAATACAGTCACAGCTCGATGGAGAATATTACGGGTCAAGAGTATATGATTGATCCTGCTCAATTTTTCGTGCCTAAAAGAATAGGAGCAGAGGCCGAAATTCAAAGTCGAATAGAGCGATGGAAACAGCTCAAAGAATCGATTAAGGAAGAAAGCAAATAGTATAGTATGATTGTAGATCAAATTGAGAATTGGGAAGCGTATCCGTTCGGATCTGCGTGGACCCAGGCATTCGCCTATTTAGCGGATTTGAATGCTGGGTCGGAAGAAGGGGAGTATCCTATCGATGGAGACGCGGTATTCGCTCGCATCATGTCCTACGAAACGAAGCGAGAAACCGATGAGGACGCGATTCTCGAAGCCCATAGGAAATTCGTGGATATCCAGATGGCTTTGGTAGGTAGTGAGCGCATCGCGCGGTATCCTGCCAAGAGCCTTGAACCCAAAGGGGCGTATGACGACGAGCGGGATGTGCAGTTTTTCAACTTTGAACATCCCGCAGATACTCAAGCCAGCGTATTTCCTGGGACGTTTGTATGCTTATTGCCGAATGACGCCCACATGCCGCAGTTGAAAACAGGCTCTGAGACCGAGCGCATTAAGAAAGTGGTGGTAAAGTTGGCGATTGAACGCCTGCGTCTCCCCTAGTTGTTTCCGGAGGTGTTGTGGCGGAACAGCCGCAACATAGATCGCTCGTCGTGTTTAGAAGAGGCGATCAGTTCGTACTCTAGCGGCATGTTCGACAGCCTTCGCGTGTTGGTTCCTACTTTTGCTAGTATGAATAGGGGGCGGTGAACGTTGAAATCGAGACCCTCGAGAGCGTTGTTTTCGTAGCCTTGAAGATTCAGCACTAAGAGATCGAAATCGGGATCGAACTCAGCGCGTTTCAGAATATCGTGAGCCAAGTCGGTGGTGACGTATGAAACGCGTTCTTGCTTAGGTCTCTTGAAAGGCGCCTCGATGGGCTTTCCCGATAGGCGCTCGGAAGACTCTTTGCGGATCGTTTTCTTTATGGACGCCTTGGGAGGCGTGCCACGGACTTCAATAAAGGACTCCTTTAGCCAATGGTCGACGACGGCGACATTCAATACCTGGCTCCGCTTGCGAGACTTGCGGCACTTGTGAAAGAGGTGCGGCCAAGGCTCAATGAGTATTCCTTTCCAACCCAACGCCTTTTCGAGATAGAGCGTAAAGCTATCCCTGCCCCCATCTCTCGCCCCAATTTCCACGAACTTCCCATTTGGGCGGTCGAAAAAGGGCAGGATCTGAGCCTTGTGCGATGGCGTGCTGAGCGCTCCGAAGGAAAAGAGTTTTCGGATCCCTCCCCAGGAGGGCGATTTTGACTGGGCGATTTTCGTGTCCACGGGTGAAGTCGTTCCCTTGAAGAAACGGCGCTTGCCGAGGGCAGTTTAGGGAGGCGCCACCATTGGAGCTGATTATTAGAGATTGAAGAGGACTGCAGACACTGAGGGTGCCAATAACGTAAATTAATTATGAACTGAATTGCCTAGTAGATACCATTATAGGCCGAACGTGTTGCGGCCTGATTTACGGCGGGCCTCGATTGCGTTATGATGTGCGGCGAACCATCTACAAAGACTCATGGAATATTCACTCCCAAAATCATTAACCGCTCTTTTCGCTGGCCTTGCCTTGTCAGCCTCTGCGTCTGGAACTCCTTTTATTGCGGGCGAGAATACGTTGGGCGGTCTTGAGTTTACCGTAGATTTCGGTTCCTTTAGTTATGTATCCGATTTGAGCCAAGGCGGCCTGCGTCGCACTGAGGCTACCCAAGGGTCCCAGATTAGTTTCGATCCCGTAGTCCCTGCTGAGGATACTAATCTATTCTTTGATTGGAGCGTGTTTGAAAATCCTGATTCTATCGACCCGAACTACAGGTGGAGGCTCCCCGAGCAGCGGATCGGTTTCCCGCTTCATTCCTGGCGGACAGGAGTTTCAATTGATTGTGGGCGCAACGGTTCCCTCGAGCGATCCTGATGATTATGTGCTTACGCTGAGCCTGGATTCTATAGTTCCAGATCCACCCGTCCGGGATCCAGAGCCAGTACCCGATTCTTCGCTCGGATTTTTGGGTATCGCTTCGATTTTCGGAGTGATCGGCGCGAGCCGTCGGTTTGGGCGAACCCGGTCGTCTAATTAAAATTTCATTATTAATCGCAGTTACATTATTTTCCAAGCAACAGTGCGGCTCGTAGTCATTGGCTACGGGCCGTTTGCGTTTGCATAGCTTCGTGGATTCGGCTGTCTATCTTGCGATGAAAGTACCATTTGTGATGACGGTAATTGGCCCGGACAGGCCGGGACTCGTGGATTCCGTTTCGACATTGATTGCTGAATATGGGGGAAACTGGCTGGAGAGCCGGATGTGCCACCTCGGGGGTCAGTTCGCTGGATTGCTTCAAATCGAGATCGACGAGGAGTCAGCTGAATCCCTAAAAGCCGCCTTGCGGGAACTTGGGGGAGATGACTTGGAAATCGTCGCGCAAAAGAGCGCTCTCGCCAGCGCTCCCGATTGCGTTGAAGTCGTGCAGGTCGAGATTGTCGGGCAAGATCGGCCTGGCATCGTCCGCAGTATCGCAAATGCGTTTTCGAATCGCGATGTCAATGTCGAGGAGTTGTCGACTCAATGCTTCAGCGCCCCGATGTCGGGCGAGCGCCTGTTCGAGGCCAAGGCGAAGGTCTGTATACCTGAATCGTGCGAGACGGATACGCTTCGGGAGGAATTGGAAGCAATCGCGACGGACTTGCAGGTCGATTTTTCTTTCGAATCCTTGAGCTAATAAAGCTAGAAACCCGGGATGCCGATCCTTCGGAGCCAATTATGACACGGAATACGCTTTCCTTTGGCTAAGAATTTCGTACTTCTTTGAGCTACGTTCTTAAAAGCATCAGGAGTGGTCGCGGTAATCCGCAACCTGCCAACCGAGTTCTATAGGATCTACGGTGGATTCGACGCGACGCGTCGGATGGGCATCGATCAAGAGTTAAGCTCTTTGCGATGAAAAAACCTATTTGATGAAAATCCCTGCAGTAGGGGTTTATCGAGGCGATTCCTGGCGCGTAGCGAAACCAATACAATACGTACCAATGAACAAGATATATGGCCTCCCGCTTCGGATTACCGAAGACAACCCAAACCACCATTTGTGGAACAACAATGGCATCTGGTGGCTGCACTATACGATTTATCCGACTGCCTATACATCAGAGAGGATTCGTCGGAGCTTGCGAACCCGTTCGCTCGATGTCGCTCGAGAGCGCCGGGACCGCTTTTTCCACAATCTGAAGGCAATGGTCGAGGCGCGAGCCTGCGCGTGAGGTAGGAGCGATTGGCGCTTAACGCTCCTTAGGTAATCTTTGTGCGTAATAAAAAGCGAAAATGCGTCGTATTATAGAATGGTCTGGACTAATGTATAGCCATGAAACGCCTATTGCCTATACTCGCGCTCTTCATCTCTGCCCTGCTTCCCTATGCCGCTAGAGGAGAGGCTCCGTTCGATGTAGAATACGTCGATGCGAAAAACGTCTACATTAAGACGCCTAGGTGGCACGCGAAAGAGGATGGCAAGTGGTTGTTCACTTGCCGGGTCGAGGCGTCAGCGGAACGGCTTGCGAAGCCGGTCGCGCACCTTCACCTCTATCAGTCTAAGGAAAACGATGGAGCGCAGGAAATCGTCTGGGAGAAGAAGGCGATCGTGCGCCGGAATAAGTTCGATAAGAGCTATGGGAGCCGAAAGGCCAATTTCGTACGTGTTTTCGTCGATTCCTTGCCGGATGACGCGGACTTGATCACGGTAGAATTCAAGAACTCGCCCCCGAGCTCAGAGGAATAGCCGCGTAACGTCGCGGCCTCCGATCTACGTAGTTTATCCTCGCTCTGGGGAATGCCGTATAGCCTTTGCGACAAAGCGCGTTAAGTCATTAATGTTTATTGATTTTGGTGGTCGGCGCATTACGGTACTGACTTATGCGCGTATTCATTCCTCGTGAATCGATATCCTCAGAAACCCGTGTCGCTCTTGTGCCAGAGTCAGTTCAGAAACTCTCGGCTCTCGGCATAGACATCGCGGTAGAACGTGGTGTAGGTCTAGATAGCTACTATTTGGATACCGACTATGAAAAGGCGGGCGCTCAAATCGTCTCGGATCGCGCCACTGAGCTGGGGCAGGCGGATCTGGTCGCGCGTGTAAGAAAACCGCCAATGGAAGAAGTGGGTCGATTGAAATCCGGATCGATTCATATCAGCTTTTTAGACCCTTTCAATGAGAGCGAGCTGATCCAGGCGTTCAGCGCTGCGGGCGTTACCGCGATCAGCATGGAAATGATTCCGCGCACGACGCTTGCCCAGAAAATGGATGCGCTTAGCTCGCAGGCTAATCTGGCGGGTTATTTCGCAGTGTTGAAGGCGGCCGAACGTCTCAACCGAATTTTGCCGATGATGATGACGCCCGCGGGAACGATCGCGCCCTCGAGGGTTTTCGTAATCGGCGTTGGCGTGGCAGGACTGCAAGCCATAGCGACTGCGAAGCGGCTCGGAGCGCGGGTTGAGGCCTTCGATACCCGTCCGGTCGTAGAGGAGCAGGTGAGGTCGCTAGGAGCCAAGTTCGTCAAGATCGACCTCGGAGACACAGGGCAAACGGATCAAGGCTATGCTAAGGAACTGACCCCGGAGCAGATCAAGATGCAGCAAGAGGGGATGGCGAAGATATGCGCCCAATCAGATATCGTTATCACGACAGCGAAGCTCTTTGGCCGACCCGCGCCGAAAATCGTTACCGAGGAAATGGTTGCCGGAATGAAGTTTGGTTCAGTCATCGTAGACCTAGCGGTGGAATCGGGCGGCAACGTCGTCGGTTCGAAGCTGGACGAGGAAGTCCAGATAGAGGACGGGCCGCGAATTATCGGCATCGGCGCCTTGGAGGATCGAGTTGCGGTTCATTCCAGCCAAATGTTCTCGGCGAATGTTTATAATTTCATTGAGCATTTTTGGAACGAGGAATCCAAGGAGATCGCTCGCGACCTGAGCGACGAAATATTCGGCGGCTGCGCCATTACCGATGGAGGCGCCATCGTTCACGAGCGCTTCAAATGAACCTGACCATGCGTTTTACCCAGTTTAGAATTTCTGCAAATTCCCTATGGACCTAGTACTGCTTTTTTTCATTTTCGTGCTCGCCGCCTTTTTAGGTCTAGAGCTGATCTCAAAAGTGCCCTCCCAATTGCATACGCCGCTCATGTCGGGTTCCAATGCGATTTCGGGTATCACGATCGTCGGCGCCTTAGTTGCGACCGGAGCCAACGAAACAGGCGCCATGGGCATGATATTGGGATTCCTCGCGTTGATGTTCGCGACAATCAACGTAGTAGGGGGCTATCTGGTAACGGACCGGATGCTGCAAATGTTCAAGAAAAAGGACAAATAGGCCATGGAATTTGAAAGCATAATCAACCTGGCTTACGTCATTGCGGCGACGCTTTTCGTTTTCGGCATTAAGATGCTGGGATCCGCCGAGACGGCGCGGCGTGGAAACCTGATTTCTGGCGTGGGGATGCTCATCGCCATCGTGGTGACGCTGCTCGACCGTGGAATATTGGATTACACTTGGATAGCGGTGGGACTAATCACGGGAGCCTTGATCGGTGGCGTAGCGGCGCGGATGGTCAAGATGACCTCGATGCCTGAGCTGGTGGCGCTTTTCAATGGTTTTGGAGGACTTGCGAGCCTGCTCGTAGCGTGGGCGGAGTTTGAAAAGATCAAATCTCAAGGGTGGCAACTTTACAGCCTCGAAATGGGCACCCCCTCTTACTTCAGTTCATTCGTTATATACATTGCAATGCTCATAGGCGGAATAACGTTTACGGGCAGTCTCTACGCTTACGGGAAGTTGTCGGGAAGAGTTTCGAGTCGAGCCCAGGTGTTTACCGGACAGAAAGGGATCAATGCCCTCATGCTTATCGCTATTTTGGCGCTAGGCGTTCTTTTCACATGGAGTGGAGATTTGGGTACTGCCGATAAGCTATTCATTGCGGGAATCACGCTAGCCTTGCTGTTCGGGGTGATGGGTGTGATGCCGATTGGCGGCGGCGATATGCCGGTCGTTATTTCGCTCCTGAACAGCTTTTCAGGCTTGGCTGCATCCGCTGCAGGATTCGTCATTGGCAATAATGTCCTCATTGTCGCGGGTTGCCTTGTTGGGGCGAGCGGACTCATACTGACAGCAATTATGTGCAAGGCCATGAACCGTACGCTTGGCAATGTGCTATTCAGTGGCTTTGGCGCCACGAGCCAATCTGGAGGCGACGACGATGATAGGGAGCCTAAGGCAATTTCGGTTCAAGATGCCTACTATGTTTTAGAAGCCGCTAGTTCAGTTGTATTTATACCTGGATACGGTATGGCGGTCGCCCAAGCGCAGCATGTAGTTAAGGAATTGGGAGAGCTTTTAGAAGAAAACGGGGCAGAAGTGAACTTCGCGATACACCCAGTAGCGGGGCGCATGCCTGGCCACATGAACGTTTTGCTCGCCGAAGCAGATGTATCCTACGACCAACTGGTTGAAATGGATAGCATCAACCCGATCATGCCCACCGTCGATGTGGCTGTCGTCATCGGCGCGAACGATGTCGTTAACCCCGCAGCGGCTCAGGATGAGAGCAGCCCAATCTATGGTATGCCCATTATCGAAGCCCATATGGCTAAGACGGTGTTCATTCTCAAGCGTGGGCAGGGCAAGGGATTCTCGGGGCTCGTGAACAAATTGTTCGTCATGGACAATTCACGCATGATCTACGGCGACGCGAAAGCGACTATCTCAGAAATGGTCAATGAGTTGAAAGGCTAGCCCTCTAAGGTTCGAAGGGTCTAGACGCTTGTCCTACGGTTTCTGTGCCTGAGGGCTTGACATGAGATTACAATCGTAGTCTTATAATCCTGCCTTTGTAGGATATGTCGAAAGCCCCTAGAATATCGGACTCTGAATGGGAGGTAATGAAGGCCTTGTGGGATCATGAGCCTATGACCGCCGTTGAGGTTCTCGAGCGATTGCCCCACGACCAGTGGAAGCAGAAGACGGTGAATACCTTCCTCGTGCGCCTGGAAGCGAAAGGCGTGATTGCGTCAAAAAGGGTAGGCCGGGCCAATGTCTATAGCTCTCTATTGAGCGAGAGCGAGTGCCGCCGTTTTGAAGGCAGCCAGTTCCTTTCCAAAGTCTTTCGGGGAGAAGTGGCTCCGATGATGCTTCATTTCATTGAGAATGAAGAATTGTCGGGAGAGGAAATAGACGAGCTCAAGCGCTTGCTTGACGATCGGGGCAAGAAGAATGGCTGATCTGTTCTGGGCATACTGGGACGCGACGATTCGATTCGCTTTGCTGGCAACCTTGTTGTTGGCAGCGACACCCTTGCTAAAGCGGATGATCTCGCCGCGATTGCTCTGTTGGGCATGGGCGCTTTTGATTTTTCGGTTGGCATTACCCTTCTCGCTCCCCTTTAGCGGGAGCATATTTAACGCCCACGAGAATCTTCAGCCTTCAACTTGGACGGAAGCTATTCGGCGAGGCGTGGTCAATGCAGGATTGGGAGAGACGATTATTCCCGTACTTCGAGATGAAGATTACAAAGTAATTGCAATGCGAATACCGGTCTCGTGGGAAACAGCGCTGATGGCATTTTGGATGCTTGGAGTGCTGGTCATGGCAGGCAGGCTCTTGAAGAACATTCTACAGCTTAGCCGTTTTTTCGCAAAATCCGAGCGTTGCGACGAAGGACCCTTGTTTGAGTTATTTAAAGATACGAAATACTGGATAGGGATCTATGCTAATGTTCCGTTGATGATATCTGACCAGGTGAAAACGCCTGGGATCGCAGGCGTATTCAATCCACGGATCATTGTACCGCGAACTTGTTCAGAAAAGCTCACGGAAAAGGAGATGAGATGCGTATTCATGCACGAATTGACGCATTACCGAAGAGGAGATCTTTTTCTTCATCACGCCTTGCTTCTCCTCTGCTATATACACTGGTACAATCCGCTCGTTTGGCTCGCCCTCAAGCAATTCAAGGATGAGATGGAAAAAGCCTGCGATTTGGAGGTTGTGGACAGCTTCTGTTCGGGGTCAGCCCAAGAATATGGATACACTTTACTTCAGGTAATCCAGTTTTCCAAAGGGGAGCAGTTTTCTCCAGGTGGAGCGCTTTCATTGCTGGGAAACCGAAACTCGGGTACGTTAAAGGAACGGATCACTTTGATCGCGAAGCGTCGGCAGCCAAGGCCTGTGATTACGGGGATTGGGCTGTTGTTTTTCGGTTCTTCTTTCTTGTTCGCCATGACTGGGGAGATGGATCCTCAGGACGAGTCTGAACGCCTAGTTCGGCTCACGCGCTTAGCAGGTCCCTTCGTTGAAGAGGAAATGGGGCCCATCAGCCAGGCCGGGGTCGCTTCCGAGAGTAGTGGGAATGTATCGATTTCCGAAGACAGTCGCGAGTGGGTCCAGATAGTGGAAGCGTCCAAGTATTCTGGGGAGACCATTAGAATCTCAACGAGCGTGCAATTTGGTTCGGAGGACTCGACTATCGACCTATGGGTAAGCCTCGACGATATCGACGAACGCTCGGTAAAGTTCGAAAAAATTCGCATGGAGAGTATTGGGGCTGGAGAGTCGAGCATAACCATACGCGTGCCAGAGGGAGCGGCTAAGCTGAAGTATGGCTTAACCTACCGCGGAACAGGGTATGGATGGGTCGACACCCTAAGCATAGAACGCCTGAACCTGGATTCGTAGGCACCCTCATTGGGTTCAAGCGGTCTCGATATCGGAAGAGATCAGAGGTTTTGAATGAATTCGATTAAGGAATCTCGCTTGGCCTTCGCTAAATTCATAAATGCCTGCCTGCTAGATTCGGCCTCGCCGGAGTGCCACAATATCGCTTCTTCGATCGATCGGGCTCGTCCGTCATGAAGCAGTCGACTGTGACCGTTTACCTTTGGAATCAATCCGAGCCCCCAGAGGGGAGGCGTCCGCCATTCATTCCCAGTTGCATCGAAATCAGCGCGATCGCCCCCGAGCCCCTCTCCCATGTCGTGTAGCAGCAAGTCAGTAAACGGGTATATGGTCTGATGCGAGAGAGCCCGTATATCGCTGACATCGCCTGTTCGGTGCTCCGGTGTGTGGCATTGAGCGCACCCTATCATCGAGAATGTTTCGAGGCCGTTACGGAAGGAATTTTCATCTTCGAAACGACTCGCAGGTGGAGCTAGCGTTCTAAGGTAAAAGACGACGTCGTCTAGGTCATCCGGATTTAGTTCCGGTTCGCCCCCGCTAGGAAGCGAGTCGAGATTGGGTTGGGCATCCGTGTGGTTCTCGCTAGGGAAAAGATGCGAAGTGATTCCGATATCGCCCTGGAAAGCCGCTGCGGATTGATCCCGTAGACTTGACTTGTTGGCCTTCCAGCCGAAACGTCCAAGCGCTTTCGATTGGGAGGACGCGCTCCAAACCCAATTGGGTCGACCTGATATTCCATCGCTATCTCGATCGGATTCATCTACGCGTGCGAGCAATGAATCTTCAGGGATACTCTCGAGTAGTCCGAGCCCGAATACACCTGGAGCGGCACGTGGAGAGAATTGAAATTCGCTAGGGTCTCCATAGTTCCAATCGGAAAATCGATATATCGGTTTCTGAATACGGTATATAGACCCGTCAGGGTAGGTACCTTCAATCTCTTGATAAGACACGGTGAATGCTGCTTCAGACCTCGCTTCTTGGACGGCGTATGGACTGAGCTGCCCCCCGTAGATCGGGTGGGGAGTCGGTCTCTGATTCTTCTCGCCTAGAGGTATGCTTAGACGAAAAACGAAACCGAGAGAGTCCTTGTTGGATGTGGGTGGGGCTCCCCGCCCATCCTTGAAATGGCAGGCAGAGCAAGATCGCGCGTTGAATAGGGGACCCAGACCGTCTCGTCCTTGAACCGTCGAGGATGCGTTTACCCAGTTGGCATTGAATACGGTGTCGCCTGAAAAGAACCTTCCAAGCGAGCGGGGATCTAGGTTGTCGAGAGGCTGGGTGAAGGCTTCTCGCGACGCGTCGAAGATGGTGGTATCTCCTCCTGTCAGCCGAAAATCGGCCTGCGCGAATGCGCTGTCGAGCGAGGCGATCGCTAGTACGAAAACCCCGATTCTTCTCATCTAGGACGCGTGTCCAATTCCATCACTTCTTCGGCGTCTGATAGGGAGTATACAAATTCCCAAAGCGAAGCGATGGCGCTTTTGATAGCTTCATTTTCAGGGGAGCCCTCGTTGGCCACGATCGCTTGGTCGAAGGGCGCGGGAATTGCCTCCACTTGGGCTTTGGCGGAATAGAACTGAGCCCTCAATCGCTCGGCTAGCTCGGGATCAGCGGATTCGATGATATGATAGATCCCTTTTTCATTTATCGAGACCTTGCCATTTAGGCTGGTGAAGGCTCCGAACATAACGGATTCCAATCCCTCCATATTGACGACGAGATCGTTGTGCGTGGTGTCGCTGAAACATGAATGCTCGTCTTCCTGCGAACGGCTACGCAATGCGGCGGCTAGGCGCTCGCTGGCAATTTCACGCCCAGCCATTGACGCCACTCCTCGCATAACCGTTCTAATGATGCGTGATGGGCGGCGAAGGAAGAATTCTCCTGGATGCCCATCGTAGTTAAATGGGCTCCACTCGTCGGAGATCATAACGAGGTGGCTTCTAAGAATTTCTGTAGATGTCACCAAATATGTCATACGTCGATCTGCGTTTGGAGCTGTCGTAAAATCGGTCCAAGGACGCTCTCCGGGTCCGTCCGGATTGAAATCCTGCCCCCAGAGCAAGAACTCGATCACGTGCCACCCCGTTGAAACATTGGCTTCGCCTTCTAGTTCATTTAGCTTGGGAAGGACGACGCTGTTGATCTTCGGAAATTTTTCGGGCTGATTTATTATTCCGGAATTCGGATTGTCCCGCGTGTAGTCGATATAGCCTTCGTCAAGTGGCCAGGCATTGATCAGTATTTCAAGCTCGAGCTCGTCCACGGGCGTGTCCGAGAAACGGAACGCTTCGGTCTTGCCGTACACTTTTCGGGCCCGAATCCAGAGACGTTTCGCTTCCTCGAAGGTTGCGGCGCTGGGATCTTTGCGAAAAGCGTATACCGCCATATTGAGCCGAATCGTCTCCCGGACGGCGTCCGAGTACATTTCGAAAGCAAGATCGGCATAATTGGAGAGCGCTTGGAAAGCGATTTCGTTAGAGTAGGGCTGCCCTTCGGGAGTTGGTGGGAAGGGCTCGAAGTCCGCGAAGCTGCTCGTCACGAGCGTGAGCGCAACAAGGGCGAGACATTTTTTTGGCGATCTGGACTGCATTTTAACTCTCTCGGCGTATCGATAAATTACCATGCAAGCATCGCAGATTGGAAAAGTCGATCTTTCGGAACGCTTCGCAGAGAAAGGAACGTGCTCAAAGAGCGGCTAGGAAAGCGTCTGGCGAAAAGGTGGTGGGCAGGTTCTTGAGCTTCTTTCCATCCCCATCGATCAAAAGCAGGTTAGGGAAGCCGCGTACATTGTAGGTTTCCATGAATGCGGCGCCTTCCTCGGACTCGTACTCGATCCGGGCGAAGATATAGTCTTTTTCAATTTTTGCTCTCACCGATTCATTCGCGAGGACTTCGCTGTCGAGACGACGGCACGAAGGGCACCAAATCGCTGACAGATCGGCGAGCACGGGCTTGCCCGTCTCTTTTGATTTCGTGAGCGCGTCGGTAAACGCCAAAACCTCCAAACCGGTGGAGTCCAAGGCCTTTTGGCCGAGATGAGTCTGGTACTGAACGTTGGCGAAGTAAGCGACGATCGAAACGGCGGCGTACGGAGCATAGATTTCGTTTTTTGATTCATAGGGGGAGGTATTTGGTTTAACGGTCCAGCGAAATGCCTGTATGCGCTATTCATCCGAGTCGACAGGGGGTTCCCATTCGTTGCAGCAGGACCCGTAGATTGTATAGCATTCATCGCAGATTGCAGGGAATTCTGGCTTTGCTTCTATGGGCGTTCCGCAACGCTCGCAAATGTCGTTCGTTTCAGCCTTATTTTCCTGGATCCTGTTCACGCGAATGGAATCTATACCTGTTGCGCGGGCTGGCAAGTTTCTACAGACTTGAAAGAGAAGCGGAATCGGTCAGCGTAAACACCTGTCTCTCCGATATGTCATTGTTAGCTATCGCCAATCTCGTTAAAGGTTATGCCTCGGAAGGGGGCGAGCGCGTGGACGTTGTCCGCATCGCTTCCTTCTCCCTGGATGCGGGGGAGCAGATGCTGCTTCAAGGAGAGAGCGGCTCTGGGAAGTCGACCTTGCTTAATTTAATCGCGGGTATCGTCGTAGCGGATTCCGGAGAAATTCGATTGGGGGGCGAGAATATGACCGCCTTGTCGGAATCGGCACGCGATGCGCACCGGGCCCAGTCGCTCGGGTACGTCTTTCAGAATTTCAATCTGCTAGACGGCTACTCCTGTCTCGAGAACGTTGAGCTAGGGATGAGTTTCGGCGCTGGAGTGGACCGCGCCTTCGCCCAATCGCTGCTGGAGCGCGTGGGCTTGAAGGATCGTGAGAATTACCGTCCGGACCAGCTCTCCCAAGGGCAGCGGCAGCGCGTCGCGGTGGCCAGGGCTCTAGCGAATCGGCCCAAGCTTGTGCTCGCGGATGAGCCGACCGGGAATTTGGATCCGAAGAATGCAGCGCTCTCAATGGAGTTGATCCAGTCGCTTTGCCGCGAGAATGATGCGGCGCTTTTGCTGGTAAGCCATGATCCACAGATTGAGTCCCAGTTCGACCGTGTCCTTGGGTTGTCGGAGCTCAACCAAGCGAATGGAATGGAGGCGTCTACATGAAGTCGGCGTCGATTGCCTATCGAGGGATTCGGGAACGATCCGTTTCGAGCATCATCACCATTGGAGCCGTCGCCTTGGCCTGCAGTTTGCTCATGCTTGTCTGGGCCTTCAAGAAAGAGGCAGAGCAGTCCTTTGCGGGAGCCAATGGAGGCTTTGATGGCGTACTGGGGCCGCGGGGATCCAAGCTGCAGATCGTGCTGAACGCCCTGTATCACTTGGATGAATCTCCGGGACTAATGCGTTGGTCGGACTACGAGCAAGCGGCCAAATTTCCCGCCATCGAGGCAGCCTACCCGATTGCGGTTGGCGATAATTACCGAGGCTATCGGCTTGTTGGAACTACGCCGGACTACCTTTTGAATCATGAATATCGCGAGGGGAAGGGATTCGAGCTAGAGCCCGGAGGCGTCCTCTTCGAGGAAAAGTCGATGACCGCGGTCATTGGGAGTTTCGCGGCGAAACGCCTGGGTATCGGGAAAGGGGATACATTCCATCCATACCATGGCCTAATATACAATCAAAATGCGAAGCACGAGGAAATCTATACGATATCGGGCGTGTTGAAACCGACAGGTACGCCAGCGGATAAAGTGATATGGATACCCATTCATGGAATCCAAACTATGAGCGGCCACAACCCGAATGCGGCAACGGACGTAAGCGCGGTTCTGTTGAAATTCAAGAAGGGAGCCAACATGGCGGGCTTTCAGCTCGACATGCTCTACAACAAGCAAGGTAACCGGCTAACGTTGGCTTGGCCTGCCAATCGCACGATTGTCCAGTTTTTCGACAAGATCAGCTGGTTCGATAAGATTCTGCAAGCGGTCGCTGCCTTGGTCGCGATCATCGCAGGAGGATCGATAATGGCGATTCTTTATAACGCGATGAACGAGCGAAAGCGGGATATCGCCGTGCTTCGCGCATTGGGTGCGCGACGCTCGACTGTATTCACTATTTCATTGCTTGAAGCTTTAGGGATGACTTTTACGGGGGTGATCGGAGGGTTCATCCTTTATCTTGCTCTTGGCTATGGAATAGGAGAAGTTGTTAAGAACGAAACGGGAGTGGTCCTGAATCCACTTACCGAGAACAAGGCAATGATCTGGGCGCCAGTAGGGATGCTAGCGATCGGATTTGTCTCGGGCGTCTTGCCCGCGATCAAGGCGTATAGAACTGAAGTAGCGAGGAATTTATCATGAGACAACAAACGCATTCTATTAAGGCAATAGCGGCTGCGGTCGCCTTTGGATTGATTTTTTTTGGGCTCGGCTGCTCGAACGGGGGGGATCCAGGAAGCGATTCCGGTCACGGACACTTCCATGAGGCGCCCCATGGAGGCAGTCTCGTAATGCTGGGCAATCATGCCGCGCAGCTCGAGCTTGTGCCGGGCGGCGATGACGATTGGATTCTCTATGTACTGGACGGGGGAGCGGAGCGATTTATGCGAATCGAGCAGGAATCGATTCGACTGACCCTGGACGGGAAAGAGGCTAGTTTCCAGGCGGTGGCCAATGAGGCGACCGGCGAATCGGTGGGGGATACGGCCCAATTCGCGGTGAAAATAGCCGGATTAGACCCTGAGGGGACATTTTCCGTCCAAATCGATGAAATCGAGGTCCATGGACAGACGTTTTCCGGAATAGTATTTGAGTACCCTGAAGGGAGACATTGAGATTGCCGGAAACTTCCCCCATGCTCAAAGGTCGATCAGAGAGGATTGTTATGAAATCACTTATTAAGCTCCTTGCCCTTGCCGCGACGGTCGTTTCGGCCCCATTCGCGATAGCCGAGGAAATGACCATCAATCTCAGCGATTTGAGCGCATTCGAGTACCAGCCTGAGGTACCGGAGTCGGAAGATAGGGTAGTTCGTTCGGACAAGGACTACTTGCTCAGTTTTCTGCCTGAGGAGATATTGAAACTAGACAAGAAGAGCATCTCCATCACGGGCTATATGATGCCGATCAAGTCGGATGGCCAGGTAGTGCAGGAGTTTCTGCTCGTTCCCAACACGATGGCGTGCTGCTACGGGGTGATGCCGTCCTACAACGAGTTCATTTACGTCAAAATGTCGGGCGCCGGCGCCTTGGCGATCGATAACGTACCCATTACCCTCTACGGGAAGCTTTCCATCGAAGAAACCTGGGAGAACGGCTTTTTTAGCCATTTGTACGAGATTCGCGGCCAGAAAGTCGAAATCGGCAAATTCTAAAGGGGAGTAGGCTGGACGCTCGCGTCCAAGAGGCTATGTTCTCCGGTAATAACGGATACCACCGCCATGACTGCCCCTCTCAATCGCCGCCATTTTTTGCGAGCTGTCGGAATGACGCTCGCGCTGCCCGTTTTGGAATCCATTCCGCTGGCTGCGGCGACGGAGTCCGCTCTCAAAGCGTCAGGGAAGGCAAAGCGCCTGGTATGCATCGGCGCGAACCTAGGGCTCCATGCGCCCTCGTTTTACCCGAAGGAAACGGGCTCTGAATTCGAGGCGACTCCTCTGCTAAAACCGCTGATGCGGCATAAGGAGCGCTTCACCCTGATTTCGGGCCTCGATCACCGCGCCGCCAACGGCCATAAGAATTGGGACAACTTTCTTTGCGGTAAAACCGTTGGGGACGTTTCTCTCGATCAAGTGGCCGCCGCGGAAATCGGCAAGGACACGCGAATTGGCTCTCTGCAATTGAGCGCCGGGCGCAATAGTTTTCGCCAAAAAATGGTCTACAATCGGCAGGGCGTTCCCTTGCCAATGATGGAGCGTCCCAGCGTCGTATACCAAACGCTCTTTGGGTTGCCGGACGATGTGGATCGCACGGAGTACCTGATAAAAAGCGGCAGGAGCTCGCTGGATAAGGTCACGAGCGAAGCAAGGCATCTTCAGCGTACCGTCAGCCTGACGGATCGCGCAAAGCTAGACGAGTACTTCGAATCGGTGCGCGATCTTGAAGGGCGCATGGAGCGCCAATTGAAGGGACTGCATGAGCCGCGTCCGAAGGTTGATTACCAGCTTCCTGAATTCGATCCCATTGCGCCAACCCTCATGCTGGAAAACCAGGCGCTCATGTACGATCTCATGGCCCTGGCGCTCGAAACAGACTCTACGCGTGTCATTACCCTGTTTCTTCCGGGACTGGGAGAGGTATTCACGATCAATGGAAAAATCCTTTCGGCTGGGTACCACGCTTTGTCCCACCATGGGAATAATGCGGGTATGATTGCGGACCTGATTAAGGTCGAGAGCGAGCACATGCGCTTGCTGTCTGGCTTCCTCGATCAGCTTACGCAGAAGACGGATACCGAGGGTAAACCGCTGCTTGACTCCACCTTAGTGCTTTGGGGAGCAGGAATGGGCGATGCGAGTCGCCATTCCAACACCAATTTGCCGGTCTTTCTCGCTGGCGGCGGCCTGAAGCATGGCTCGAATATAGCGATTGATCGGAATCGACTGGATGCCCCTCTGCTGGGAGATCTTTATGTTACGATGCTTCAGCAGATGGGAATCGAACAGGATCGATTTTCGAATGCGAATCGCAATATGAACCAGTATTTGGTTTAAGCGATTGTTCGCTCCAGCGAAATGAAGGTTCTCGAGCAATCTAGAGGAATCGTTCGCTCTTTGGCGAGTGGATGCTTAGGGTCGATTTTTTGTATCTCTTTGTTGACTACGAATCCTGATTTGAATGCGAAGATCGAGGCGTTGCCTGCGGAACAATACGCGTTTCTTGAGACGTATTGCTTGGATTGCCACGACGATTTCGAAAGGAAAGGGGACATTAGTTTCGAGTCGACCGAGATTGATTGGAGCGAATCTGAATCATTGGTTCTATGGGAACGGGCAATCGAAGCGTTGCGAAAGGGTGAAATGCCGCCTGAAAAGAAACGGCAGCCTTCGAGCGCCGAACGAGCGCAAATGATCGATTGGTTAGATGGGATATTGATCGAGAAATCGCCAATAGGCGGGACCGTTCTGCGCCGGCTAAATCAGCGTGAATACGTGAATAGCCTTAACGAGTTGTTGGATATTGAATACACATTGCCGAATGGGTTCCCTGTAGACAACCAAGCGCATGGATTCGATAATCAAGGGGACGCTCTCACGCTATCCGGTCCTCTCATGCATGCCTATTCGAACGTAGCAGCTGATCTTGCGGAAAAGCTATTTCCTCCAGCGCGAAAACCGGTTGACCCTGAACGCTCCGTTTTGCTCGGCTCCGAATTCACCTATTCCTATTCATCGGGATTGCAGGTTGGCGACGTGATGCGTGTCGTTGCGAGCACCGATGCCCTTGCGCATAGCGCGACCTGGCCTAGCCGATTCGAGGCCGCAGCGACTGGGCTGTACGAAGTCAATCTTCAGCTGGCAGCATTCAATCCGCGACCAAGCGAGTCGATCATAGCGAGCGTACATGCGGTCAATGCCGTGGAAGCTCCCGGCGAGAGAACCACGACGACTCGTCTCTTGAAGGAAATCGAGATCGATGAGCGGTCCCCGCAGTCGCGCGCGTTCGAGGCGCTGCTTGAAAAGGGCGAGACCTTGGCGATTCATTATAGCAATGCGACAATCTCCGAAGATCGCGCAAAGCTGCGAGCCCATGTAAAAGATCTTTTCATTAGAGAACCGGTGCTGGCGTCCGCTTATATGCAGGCCGACGCAGTGGTAGAGCGTGGTCGAATCGGTTGGGAACGACTTAAGCGGTTGATGAAGTCGGAACTTTTGCCGGAACCCCCAATAGACGACGCGCTCGACGCGCTGGTGGATCGCGTGGTCAAGAATCCTCGCCTCACCACCGAGGTGCTTCACTACAAGCATTTCGAGGAAGGTCCGGCGCTGGAGGTCCATGGTGCGTCCGTCTTTGGTCCGGTGCAGCTGTTGGATGGGGAAGAGGAACGTTATTGGAATGGGCGCGTTTCGCGTTTGCTCGGCGATCGAGCGGGGCGGTCTGATAGGGAAGTAGGAGCCGAATTTTTAGAGAAATTCCTGCCGTTGGCGTTTCGGCGGCCCGTCCCGGACGATATTGTCGAAGAGTATATCGATATGTTCGAGGATGCGCTTGAATCTTCTGGAAGGCTGGAAGAAGGGCTGCACTTGGCTTTTAGAACCGCGCTGACATCGCCTTATTTTCTGTATCGAGGTTTTGAATTCGGAACCATGGATGCTTATGATTTGGCGTCCCGATTGTCCTTTTTCTTAACCGCTCTTCCTCCTGATGAAAAGTTGTATCAATCAGCCCATGACGGTTCTTTGCTGGATTCGGTCGTATTGCGAAAGCAGGCGGAACGATTGCTTGAATCGAAACGTTCCAGCGCATTCGTAGGTAGCTTCTTGGATCAGTGGCTCGACTTAGCTGCCCTTGAAGATCTCACACCCGACAAGACGCTTTTTCCACGGCCGAGGGAATTTAAATATGGAGATGCGGAAAAGCAGTCGATTATAGCGGAACCCAATCTCTTCTTCGCTGAAATGTTGGAAGCCAACCGTCCCATAGTGGACTTTATCGATCCCGGATTCACCTATACGAATTATTCGATTGGAACCCATGTATATGAGTTGCCCCTTCCGAAGAAAGGCGGCGGAAACGTAGAGCGCGTAGAGTTTGAGAAAGGGGGACGTTTCGGCGGGATAATGAGTATGGCAGGGGTGATGATGGCTACAGCGAATGGCGTAGATACGCAACCGGTTGTCCGCGGTGTCTGGATGCTCGAGAATATTTTGGGAAACCCGCCCCCGGAACCTCCGGACTCGGTACCGGCGCTGACGCCCGATACCAGCAAGGCAGAGTCCCCGCGCGAGATGCTCGCAGCCCATGTGTCCGAAGAGTCCTGCGCTGCTTGTCATAAGCGAATTGATCCCATTGGATTTGTTTTCGAGTCCTTCGATCCGATCGGGCGTTGGCGTACGCACTACCCAGATCTATCGGGAAGCGCCAAGGACCGAACCAAGAACGGGCTCGTGGTGGAGTCGGGCGGCGTACTTCCGGATGGAACCGTGCTCAATGATGTGCGCGACTTGAAAGCGTATCTCCTTGAGGACATATCCCCGTTCGCTGAGTGCCTTTCGGAAAAGCTGCTCACCTACGCTACGGGTCGATCTATGAACTACAGCGATCGAACGTTGATAGCGGAATTGGTCGCTGAGAATATCGAAAGTGGAGAGGGCTTTAGGGATCTGCTTTTGGACTTGGTCGATTCGGAAAGCTTTCGGACGAAATGAACGACATCGCGTGAATCTTCCAAATATCAATTAGAAAGGTCGGCTTTCGACCATTGCTGCTGCGATCGCTCTAGCGCACTCGATGGGGGCCTATGCGGCGCCCATCAATTTGTCTCTTTCTACCACAGAGGGCGAAATTCGTTTCGAGCTCTATCCGGACAAGGCTCCAATAACCGTTGCGAATTTCTTGAAGTACGTTGACGCGGGCCATTTTGAAAAAGGCAGCTTCTACCGAGTCGTTCGCCTCGACAATCAAGTTCAGAACTCCGTAAAGATCGAAGTGATACAAGGAGGGCTTGCGAATGTGACGGATGCGGAAACACTTGATCCCGTCCCTCTGGAACGGACAAGCGAGACGGGGATAGTACATCAACATGGGACGATTTCCATGGCACGCAGCGCTCCGGATTCAGGGACTTCGGAATTCTTTATCTGCATCAACGACCAGCCTAGCCTCGATTTTGGCGGAAAGCGTAATCCTGATAGCCAAGGATTTGCGGCGTTTGGTCGCGTTGTTGAGGGAATGGATGTCGTTATACGTATCCAAAAGGGAGAGACTGATAAACCTGAAGCAGAGAATTTGGAGTGCACGAGCGGTCAAATGCTGCTAGAGCCAGTCACATTTCTATCCTTCGTTCGTGAATAGAGCACACTAGGAAATAGTGGATTTCTGAACCATCACTTTGTATAAAAATTCCCCAAAGCCAAACGTGATTCTCATCTTAGCCGACGATATGGGCTACGGTGACTTTGGAGCTTTCAATCCAGCCGTCCAGACGCCTAATCTGGATTCTTTGATGAATGAGGGCACGTGTTTCCGTCAGCACTATTCAGCGTCACCCATTTGCTCTCCGGCTCGGGCTGCGCTGATGACCGGTCGAGTCCCTCATCGTACGGGAGCGATTGCTCAACATGAACTGCATGGTTTGGATAGAATCGGTCTACGAGAGATTACGATGGCTGACATGTTCCAACATTCCGGATACGCGACTGGATTGGTTGGAAAGTGGCACAACGGCGCTCTCGACAATCGGTTTGAGCCAAACGCCCGTGGTTTTCGGGAATTCGTTGGTTTTTGCGGGGGTTGGTCCGACTACTACGACTACACGCTGCGAATTAACGAAGGCTACCGCCAGTCTGATGGGCGGTACCTAACCGACGTTCTCTCTGAGGAAGGGCTCTCGTTTATTGAGAGACACAGGGATTCCCCATTTTTTCTCCAGATTGCTTACTCCGCACCGCATTCGCCTTTTCAAGCGCCTGAGGAGACCGTTGAGAAATACCGTTCATTGGGACTCAATAGAGTGACCGCAACTACTTATGCGATGATTGAGATCATGGACCGAGGAATTGGACGCATTCTCCAATCTCTCGAAGACAAGCGCCTGGCGGAAAATACTATCGTGCTCTTTACCAGCGACAATGGACCTGCGTTTTTCAATCCACCCTATATGTTGGAACCTGGGGAGGACACTTTCAACGAACGTTTTAATTGCGGGATGCGAGGCAGCAAAGGTTGGATCTATGAGGGCGGTATCCGTGTTCCCATGATCGTTCGCTTCCCTGGAAGGATCGCGGCAGGGGTGGTGAATGATGATCTGACTCACTTCACCGACTGGCTCCCGACGCTCATCTCGTTGACAGGAATTAGTCGGATCGATGGACCCGCATTCGATGGTCACGATCTTTCGCCAAAGCTGTTGGGAGGGGAGGTCAATGTTGAGCCCCGACGATTTTGGCAATGGAATTTCTACGAGCCGAACATTGGTACGAATGCTGCGATGCGTGATGGAAACTGGAAACTCGTCCGTCCTATGATTGCGGGTACGCGATTCTTTAGCAAAGAGCTTTATGTGAGCGAGGAGGATGAACACAGAACACAGGCCTTTATTGAGGCTGATCAGCGGCACAAGAAAGACCCGCTTTCAGTTTCGGAACTGCTTCCGGTTCCAAGAGTCAACCTTCCTCCTCCCGAAACCCCTGAACTATACGATTTGTCAATCGATCCAGGAGAAGAGAATGACTTAGCCGCAGAGTTTCCAGATCGAGTAATCAATATGCTAGGGCAACTTGAGACTTGGTTTGAGGAAGTAGAAGCAGAACGCATGACGATTTCGGACACGATCCAAGAAAATTTGGCTGAGTAGCCAAAAGGCTAACGCTTAGGCTCACTCCCAGCAAAAATTTGAGGTATGATGACATTTCTCATTTGCTCTCTCGTCTAGCTGGTTTGCGTATTGGGTTGGCATAGGTCCTCATCTGGCGATATCCGGTCGTTTAGGTTCGTCATCGAAGAATCGGGCGTTGGCTCCGATCCGATCGATATCACCAATGTCATCGCGGGCCCGTTCTGCTAGATGTAAGAGCCTATCAACTACATCTGGATATTGAGAGGCTACGTCGGCGCTTTCGGCGATGTCTGTTTCCAGATTGAAAAGTAGAGGGCTCGTGATATCGAAGACGTCTTTGGGCTTACTGTACCGCTCCCAAAAGGTATCCTTTGCTCTTGGGACATGGAGTTTCCAGGGTCCGGACCGGACGGCCTGAAGTTGAGTGCGTTGGTAGTAGTAATAGGCATCCGTAGGACTTTTTGCCCCTTCTACGCCATGAATAAGGTCGCGGATATCATGCCCGTCGATGACTCGATCAGTGGGAACGTCGCCGCCCGCTAGTTTCGCGATCGTAGGGAGCATATCCATAGTCGAGGCTACTTCCGAACAAACGGTACCTGCAGGAATTTTGCCGGGTGCCCACATGAGGCAAGGTACGCGTAAACCGCCTTCCCATGTGGAGGTTTTGGCGCCTCTCAAGGGGAGGGCAGAACCGCCATGGGCTTCGGCATCCGGACCAATCCGTCTAATATGACCTTCGCTATGACCGAGATACCAAGGACCATTGTCGCTCATATAGAAAATGTAGGTGGATTCATCCAATTCCTCGTTTTTCAGCGTTTCAAAAATACGTCCAACATTCCAATCGATCTCTTCAATTACATCCCCATAGATTCCTCCTTTGGATTTGCCCTCGAATGGCTTTGATCTTTCCAAGCGAATGTGCGGCATCGTATGCGGCATGTAGATAAAGAAGGGGGTGTCCTTGCTTCGTTTAATAAATTCGATAGCTTCATCGGTATAGCGGCGAGTGAGCTGACTCATGTCAGTCTCCATCTCGATGATGGTTTCGTTGCGAACTAGATGAGCGCGCGAATCATTGCTGCTGGGTGTGCCGAAGAAGTAGTCAAATCCCTGGTGTGTGGGCATTAGTTCGGGGGAATAGCGTTTGGGGTCCTGGGAATGTCCCGCGAGGTCCCATTTCCCGAATGCGGCCGTGGCGTAGCCCAAAGGTTTCAGCACCTCGGCAATGGTAACTTCTTTCGAATGGAGGTAGGGATGAACATCGACCCGATTTCCCTTTGTGGCTACGCGAAGCGGATAGCTCCCGGTCATCAGGGCGGCGCGGGAAGGACCGCAGACCGTTTGGGCATAGTAATGTGTGAAACGCATGCCTTCATGGGCCATGCGATCGAGGTTTGGAGTATTTATATTGGGAGAACCGAATACACCGATGTCTTGATAGCCTTGGTCGTCTGCTAAGATAAGAATGAAGTTAGGAGGGGATGTGGATGCGCGGGATTCCGGGGCTAACGTTCTCGAGTCTCCAATCTCGCGTTGATCGACGCCGCGGGAATGGGCGCTTCCTAGCGACTGGCGTGTCTCTACAGCTTCCTGTAACAGCGTGGCAACTACTGCCGGGTTGGCATCGGCAGTGTTTTGTTTTTCCCCGACATCGGTAGTGAGATTCACAAGGAAGGGCTCATCCAATTCCAAAAAGGTTTCTCGGCCAGCCTTTTGCCACCAGGGAATCTCCTCAGCCGGTCTAGGTAGATGAAGCTTCCACTGGTCCTTGCGTATAGCTTGGAGATTGTTGTCGTTGTAGAAATACTCGAATTCTCGTGGTGGCGTCTGCGAACGCCCTTGCAGGATAGACCAGATATCTCGGCCGTCGAGGTCACGGTTTTCTGGGAGTCGCGATCCGGTGATCGCCGCGAGCGTGGGAAAGATGTCCATGGAGCTGATGGGGGTTTCGCAGACATTTCCTGCAGGTAGATTCTTGGGCCAGTAGAAGAGGGCAGGGACTCGATGACCCCCTTCGAACGTATTGTATTTACTTCCGTGCAGTGGGCCAGAGGACTGGTACTCAGTGGCGTATCTTGGGAGTGGCCCGTTGTCGCTCGTAAAGATAACCAGCGTGTTCTCCTCGATTTCTAATCGATTGAGCGTATCCAAAATCGTACCTACACTAGAGTCGAGCTCAACGATGATGTCTCCGTAGTCGCCCGCTCGAGAAGAACCGGCGAAGGAGGGATTGGGCTTTAGGGGAACGTGCGGGTAGTTGTGGGCGAGATAGAGGAAAAACGGCCGATGGTGATTATTCGATATGAATGTGACGGCGCTTTTCGTGTAGTCCGCTGTCAGTTGCGACAAGTCCGTGACTTCTTCGGTTACGCTGCGTCCTTCGAATGAACGCTTGTCATGGTTGAAGTTCGAGGGCATCCCGGAGTAGCTGTCGAATCCTTGGTTCAACGGATGGAATACGTCGTCGAATCCCAGATGCCATTTGCCGATCATCCCTGTCGCGTACCCTTGCTGCTTCAGCATCTCGGCGATCGTAACTTCGCTGGGGTGCAAGCCTAGGTGGCGATGTTCGGGGCGCTTGGGACTGATGCCATTCGGAATGCCCGCTCGTTGCGGGTATGATCCCGTTAGTAGAGCCGCTCGCGAAGGGGTGCAGATATTTGCTGCGGTTCTGTATTCGGTCGCTCGGACTCCTTGCGCTGCCATTTGATCGATGCGCGGGGTATCGATGAACTTGGATCCATAGCAACTGAGATCTCCGTAGCCGAGATCGTCGGTGAGGATGAGAATTATATTGGGTTGCGCGGCCCACGCAGCCAGATTCATCAAGAAACTGACGAACAATCCCGTGAAGATTCGACCGATCCAAAGGGCAGCTCTCATGGTCGGGTTCCTTTCGATGATACAATCTTCGAGAGACGTTCGCTCATCGCTAGGGCGATTTCGGGGTTTTCTTGAATGACGTTTTTCGTCTGATGCAGATCTTCCCTTAGATTGTAGAGCTGCGCTTTGGGGGCATCCGGCTTGATTTTGCCATTTTCCATATCGCTATTGACTTGCCCGGCGAAATGAAGGGCCGGGTATCCGCCGAATGGATGCGTACCCACGTTGGGATTGCTAAATCCCCCTCCTCCTTGTGCGGGGATGTACATCCAGTCGCCTTCGCGGAGGGAAAGATGCGTCCTGCGCTGGGCGGCGAAAGCGAGGTGATCTCGTATCGGTTTTTCGGGATCGCCTGTGAGGGCGGGGAGGATGTTGAAACTGTCGGACCCTTCCTCTTCTTGCAGGTCTTGTTCGGTTAGAGCGGCCAGCGTAGCGATCAAGTCTACATTGGAAATTAGCTGATCAGATACGGTTCCGGCGGGGATTTTACCAGGCCAACGAGCGATGAACGGGACTCGGTGCCCACCTTCCCAGGCATCGAACTTGAACCCGAGCAACTCTCCATTTTGCTTATGCCCCAGCCTCCAAGCGTCTTGACCGCCGAGGTTGATCATGCCGCCATTGTCGCTGGTGAATAGAATAAGCGTATTGTCGGCGATACCCTCTTCGTCGAGCGTTCGGGTGACTTCGCCTACGATCCAGTCGAGCTCATGAATGAAGTCGCCGTAACGTCCGGCTTCGCTGGTCCCTTGGAATCGAGGATGGGGCGTGAATGGGTGGTGAATATTGGTAGTGGCGAAATAGAGAAATAACGGATCATTCTTGTTCTCCTTTATCCAGGTAACGGCCTTGTTCGCAAGAGTGGTGCCGACATAGGTGTCGTCATAAAGCGCGTGGGCTGCTTTGGCGCCGCCAATTTGATCGATTCCCATCTTTTCCTCGTGTATTGGAGTTTCTGCTACCGTATCGTATGCAAAGGGATCGTTGGGGTCGAGACCCACCACTCGGTGATTCTCCACGTAGACAAATGGAGGATGGCTGTTCACGACGGGCATTCCGAAGTAGTAGTCAAAGCCAAGTTCAAGGGGTCCAGGCTTCAGCTCACCGTTCCAATCAGGAGCACCCGAGCCAAATCCCAAGTGCCATTTTCCAATGCATGCAGTCGCATAGCCGGAGCGTTTCATGACGTCGGCGACGGTTGTCTGTTGCGGGTCCACAATCAAACCGACCTTTAGGAAGACAGGAGACCAGTGATCTCCGCGAAAGGCGTACTCTCCGGTTAGCAAGCAATACCGGGAAGGCGTGCAAACGGCTGAGGCGGTATGGGCGTCGGTGAAGCGCCGTCCTTCGCGGGCGAGCTGGTCGATGTGTGGCGTGCGGACCTTGGTGGCGCCATAACAGCTCGTGTCTCCATATCCTAGATCATCCGCGAAGATGACGATGACGTTTGGCTGCGCGCTGAAAGCACTGGGAGACAGTATGAAAAGCAGGATTGCCCATAGTTGGAAAGCGCGAATGGACGATTTCATAGGCTTGTGCAGTTTGGGAATGGAACAGGATTAGTATTGAAAAAGTAGATACGGCTAGCGACCACCGAGCGGACGGACGTTCGTTCCGGGCGTATTGGGGCCATCGCCCAACTCTTCTCGGGCTTGATCGGCGAGTCGCTCAAGGCGGCGGACCACATCGGGATGTTGTTCGACTACGTTGGTGGTTTCGCCAACGTCGGAATCCAAGTCAAATAGGCTGAGCGGTATCTTCCGATTCTCGCTGCCGTGGCCGGGTTGGCCTCCGCTCCCTTGGTTCCAGACCCGATAGTTTCCTGGGAACACAAGTTTCCATTTTCTTTGTCGAATGGCGCTCAATCGTTGCCCAGAAAAGTGGAGGAAGACGCGTTCGCCTTCTTCTCTCGAAGTCCCGTCAAAGAGGAATTGGATGTCTTCGCCATCTACGGGGCGGCCCTCGGGCAGCGCGGCGCCGACCAGGCGAGCGAATGTCGGGAGCAAATCGATGGTAGATGCGAAGTGGTCGTTTACTGTGCCGTTCGTGATGGTACCTGGCCAGGTCATTATGCCGGGTACGCGGTACCCGCCCTCGAAGGAGGTACCTTTTCCTTCGCGCAGTGGGCCGACGCTCCCGGCGTGGTCGCCGTAGCGGAGCCAAGGTCCGTTGTCCGAGGTAAATACGACCAATGTGTTGTCCCGAATGCCGATTTCATCCAGGGCGTCCAGAATCTCGCCCACGCTCCAGTCGATTTCGGCAACAACGTCGCCATATTCCCCGCGATCTGTCACGCCTGTGAAGGGCTCCGATGTATATAGCGGCACATGCGGCATTGGGTGGGGAAGGTATATAAAAAAGGGATTGCCGCTATTTTCCTTGATGAACTGTACAGTGCGGTGCGTAAGCTTCTGCGTATGCAGTTTCTGGTCGTCTGGAGTGAGCTGCTTCTTTGTGACAGTCGTTCCTTCATAGAGCGGTAGGATCGGAAAGTTGTAGCGCGTACCGTTTTCAGGATGCAGTTCCCACATGTCGTGGGAGTAGGGAACACCGTAGAACTCGTCGAATCCCTGATTCGTCGGAAGGAACTCCGGCAGATGCCCGAGGTGCCATTTGCCGAAGCAGGCCGTTGCGTAGCCTGCTTGCTTGAGGACATCGGCGATCGTCCATTCGTCAGGATGGAGCCCGGTTTCCGAAGTGGGGCCAAAGTTTCCGTTTACGCTGATTCGCTTCGGATAGCAGCCAGTCAAGAGGGCGGCGCGGGACGGGCTGCAGACGGCGTATCGCGCATGGAAGTCGGTGAAGACCATGCCCTCGCGAGTCATCCGATCCAGATTAGGGGTTTGATACCCCTCGGCTCCGAATGGACCAATATCGGCGTAACCCATATCGTCGCAGAAAATGACGATGAAGTTTGGCTTCGAATGGGATGTGGCGCTAAGCGTCGCGAAGCATAGAGCGAACGCCGCGACCAAAGCGAGTACAGGGCTTGTCTTCATGGGATGACGTGGGCTAGTTGCGAGGCGGGGCTGACCGACGAGCCGCGATCTTCTGGTCGAGGAGCGCTTTCATTTCGGCTACGATTTCAGGATGGGCGTTGTAGAGATTGCGGGTCTGGGAGAGGTCTGCGTGTAGGTCGTAGAGCTGGGCAGGCGGAGCGTTGGGTTTCAGCCGTCCGTTCTCGATGTCGCTGTTGACATGTTTTGTAAGCAAAAGGGCGCCGGGACCGCCGCGTTCGAAATCGGTCTCGAGGCGGCCGCGAAAGCCTCCGCTTCCTTGGCCATCGATGTAGACCCAGTTGTCCTTGCGCAGGGTCATGTTCTGCTTTCTTAGCGGGCTGAGCACGAGATGGTCGCGGATCTGAGTCTCTGGAGATCCGGTAAGGGCGGGAAGGACATTGAAGCTGTCCGGCCCTTCGGAATCTTTCAGCGGCCGATCGACCAGCGCGGCCATGGTAGCGAGGAAGTCTACATTGCTGACCAGTTGATCAGAAAGCGTTCCGGCAGGAATCTTGCCGGGCCAGCGGGCGATCAGCGGCACTCGGTGACCGCCTTCCCAGGCCCCGAATTTGAAGCCGAGCAAATCATGGTTCAAGCGGTGGCCCGCTTTCCAGGCATCTTGCCCGCCTACGTTGAACATACCGCCATTGTCGCTGGTGAATAGGACGAGAGTATCATCCGCTAAGCCCTCGTTTTCCAACGTATCTAAAATTTCACCTACCATCCAATCAAGCTCATGAATATAGTCGCCATAGCGTCCACTTTCGCTGGTACCTACGAAACGTTGAGCTGGGGTGAAGGGATGGTGAATATTGGTGGTGGCGAGGTAGAGGAAGAAAGGATTTTCCTTGTTGTCTTGTATCCATTTTATGGACTTCTCTGTCAGAATGGTTCCGACCTCGCGATCCCGATAGAGCGCGTGGGCCGCCTCAGCGCCTCCGATATCGTGCAATTTCCGCTTTTCAGGAAACACCTGGGTATTGGCTTGCTTCCCGTAGACGAACGGATCTTCGGGGACGAGGCCGACCACACGGTGATTTTCCACATAGACGAAGGGTGGGTGGCTGTTAACGACCGACACACCGAAGTAGTAGTCGAATCCGAGCTCGAGGGGACCGGGTTTTAGGTCCCCATTCCAATCCGGGGTCTCTTCGCCGAATCCCAAGTGCCATTTTCCGATGCATGCGGTGGCGTAGCTAGAATCCTTAAACACGTCCGCGATGGTTGTCTGCTCAGGGTTGATGATCAGGCCCACTTTTAGGAACACCGGCGACCAATGGTCGCCGCGGAACGCGTACTCGCCGGTTATCAGGCAATAGCGAGAGGGCGTGCAGACGGCCGATGCGGAATGGGCATCGGTAAAGCGGCGGCCTTCAGCGGCGAGCTGATCGATGCGAGGCGTCTGGACTTTGGTAGCTCCATAGCAGCCCACGTCGCCATAGCCGAGATCGTCCGCATTGATGATAATTACGTTGGGAGAGGCGTTTAGCCAATTTGTAGTTATTATTAAAATACATAAAATGGCGAAATAGTCTCGTAAAAGAAAACGGGCTCTTGATTGGGGCAGGTTCATTTGGAATAGAGGATTGAGTCTACGACCGAAAGGGCTAAACGAAAACTTAGGGAAAGTTAACCACCCACTTCTCAGTATGCAATTCAATACCTATTGCCTAAGATTGATCCATCCGATCCGACTTGATTCTGGGATTTTCGCTCGATAGCTATCCAGAGTCGTTTCCAAGCGCTCTACGACTTCCGGATAATGCTTGTAGATGTTGTTGGTTTGGAAGGGATCCGCGCTTAGGTTGTAGAGTTGAGCAGGTGGGGCGTCGGGACGAATCGAACCATTTACGAAGTCGCTGTGAGCTCTGCCTACGATATGCAATGCCGCTTCCCCCGCCAGCAGGTGGTCGCCGGACTTTTTCCCTTGGAACCCACCGGAATCCTGCTTGGGGATATAGACCCAGTCCCCCTGCCGTATCGAAAGATGCATAGGACTATTGGGCGTGATGACCAAGGTGTCGCGCAATGGGTGTTCTGGGCGCCCAACGAGCGTTTCGAGCTGGTTGATGCTATCGATTTCGCTGCCTTCCTCGATAGGGCGCCTGACGATCGCTGCGAAGGTAGCGAGCAGATCGATTTGGCTGAGGAGCTGATCCGAAACCGAGTTAGCAGGAATCTTCCCGGGCCACCGAGCGATAAAGGGAACGCGGTGTCCGCCTTCCCAAGCGCCAAACTTAAAACCGAGCAAAGGTCCGTTGAGTCGGTGTCCCATTTCCCATGCTTTCTGACCGGTGACGTGGAGCATGCCGCCGTTGTCGCTGGTGAAAATCACGAGGGTGTTGTCGGCGACGCCGATATCGTCCAAGGCAGCGATCACTTCTCCTACCATCCAATCGAGCTCGTGAATGAAATCTCCGTAGAGCCCGCATTCGCTTGTGCCGACGAATTGTGGGGCGGGCGTGAAAGGATGGTGGATATTCGTGGTCGCCATATACAGGAAGAAGGGACGATTTGCGTCCTGCTCGCCAATCCACTCAACTGCCTTGCTAGCGAACGTTGTCCCAATTTGCGCGTCATCGTAAAGCCTGTGGGCGGCTTCCGCGCCTCCGATGGACGTGTACCCTCCTTTTTCAGGATGTTTCTGGGTGACGGATTCAACTCGGTACTCGAACGGGTCTTTCGTGTCGAGACCGATGACCTGGTGGTTTTCGACGTAAACGAACGGTGGACCGCTATTCACGGTCGGGATGCCATAGTAGTAGTCGAATCCTACTTCTAGCGGTCCCGGCTTGAGGTCGCCATTCCAATCGGGTTCCCCTTCGCCGAAGCCCAGGTGCCATTTGCCGATGCACGCAGTCGCGTAGCCCGCTTCCTTGAGGAGCTTGCTGAGCGTGAGGTTCGACAGGTCGACCGTCAGAGGCTCGCGTACCCCGGCTGGACCCCAGAAGTTCTTTCGAAGCGGATACTGGCCTGTTAGAAGCCCGTATCGAGAAGGCGAGCACACGGCGGAAGTGGAATGCGCATCCGTGAATCGACGCCCTTCGGCAGCGAGCTGATCGATGTTCGGAGTGGATACCTTTGCGGCGCCGTAGCAACCGAGGTCGCCGTAGCCGAGATCGTCGGCGTTTATTAGGACGATATTCGGCGATTGCGCTCGAAATGAGGAATGCAGCAGCGAGAATCAGGCCTTTGGAGTATTTCATGGTTGGATATTGGATTTTGCGTGTACGCACGTATATCCAGTTTGTAGTTGAGTAGCGTCTACAAATCGAATGAGACAATGCACATTTTAGTTAGGTCGAATTAGGTCTTTCTAGAACGGGAAAGCAGTTTCCAAATTTCGAATCGGTCGACCAAGACACCACCAAGTATCACCAGCGCAGTGATCACCTTGCTAAATGAGCTGTCGTAGCCGAGCAGGTTAACCATGTTCTGGAGAACGAGCAGCACGGTAGTTCCCAAAATGATACCTATGACCGTTCCTTCGCCTCCGCGAAGACTGCATCCCCCTAGGACTGCGCCTGCAATCGCGTAGAGCTCGAAGAAATTGCCGTGAATCGAAGGAACGACATCAGCCGTATAGAGGGCGAAGTAGAGGGCGGATACCGCTGCCAGAACGCTGCAAATAATGTACGCAAACGCCATCACGACAGTGGTGTTGATACCCGAGTACTTTGCGGCCTGTTCATTGCGACCCAACGCGAGCAAGTAGCGCCCGAATACGGATAGGTGCAATAGGTAGAAGACGATTCCGCTTATGACGATGAAGGCGATAAATGCGGCGGGCAGCCCTATGAGTTCGCCGGTCATAAAGCGCTCTAGGCCTTCAACATTGAACTTCGAGTCGTAGTACCCGATCGCGGTATCGTGGGTCATGGTTTGGGCGAGCCCTCTATAGCCAAGGAGTCCGCATAATGTGACGACGAATGCGGGCATTCGAATCTTGGCGACTAGCCAGCCGTGGAGCGTTCCGATGACTACGGAAAATATGAGTAGAACCAGGATTGCGGGCACCCAAGGCATACCAGGGATCCAGGCGTGCGATCCCGTAAGCAAGAAGAAGAAAACGGTACCGAATAGCGCCATTAACGAACCCACGGACAGGTCGATGCCTCCGGAGATTATGACGAGGCCCATGCCGAGGCTGAAGATCCCGTACATTCCGATTTGGCGCGATAAATTCTCTAGATTTCGGAGCGAAAGGAAGCGTGACTCGATAAGGCTTTGCAGAAATCCGCTGGCTTCGGTGTTGCGGGAAAACAGGATTGTCCAGAATGCGACAAAGAGGAGGACCACTGCGAGGCAGCATTCCTTTCGGTATCGATTGAGGTAGTGGGAAAGGGTGGATTTCATCGTTTTGGCTAGGCGCTGGCCCGTTCCTTGGGAGCGACGGCGAGATTCATTATAGCTTGTTCGGAAAATTGCCCTTTTTCGATAAATCCGGTCAGTACGCCTTCGCTCATGACGGCGATGCGATGGCTCATGCCAAGCAGTTCTTCCATGTCGCTAGAGATCATTAGAATCGCGCAACCGGATTCCGCGAGCCGTACGATTGCCTGATAGATCTCATGTCGGGCTCCCATGTCGATTCCACGTGTGGGTTCGTCAAATATCATTACCTTGGGCGAGAGCGTCATCCATTTGGCGAGCACCACTTTCTGCTGATTTCCACCACTGAGGTCGCCGACGGCATGCTCTGGATTCGGCGCCTTGACGCCGTATTCGCTGAGCCATTCGGCGGAGCGAACGCGTTCGGTTTTGAAATCGATCCGCGAGCGACGGCTGAACCGACTCATCGAGTTCAGCGTCATATTCTCTCGAATGGTCATCTCTAGAATAAGGCCACTCGTCTTGCGGTCTTCGGGCGCGAGAAACACGTCCTGAGCGATGGCATCGTTTACGCGTCCCATACGGAGCGCTTTCCCTGCAACCGCAACGGATCCTGACGGGGATGGGTCGACGCCAAAGATCGCCTGCACGAGTTCGGATCGACCAGAGCCGACGAGACCCGCCATTCCTAGGATTTCTCCCTCCCGGATTTCAAACGTAGCGTTCCCACTGGGCCATCGAAGCGTACTCAGTCGATCCACTGATAGCGCGACTTGGCCGATATTGGCATTATTTTCCGGATACACGTCGCTCAAATCGCGACCGATCATCATGGAGATCATGCGATCGCGGCTGATTTCCGCTTTCTCAAGGATGCCGGCATTCTCGCCGTCCCGCAGCGCTACGACGCGGTCGGCGACGGTTTGGATCTCAGAAAGGCGATGCGAAATGAATATCGTCGCAATTCCCTGTGACTGGAGCTTCTCAATAAGGGCGAGCAGCGTCTCCGTTTCTTGAATGGCCAGGCTGGAAGTGGGTTCGTCTAGGATGAGCAATCGCGCATCCATCGAAAGCGCCTTGGCGATTTCCACAAGCTGCTTTTGTCCGTTGGTTAGTTCGGATACCGATGTTCGCGGATCTAGATGGAGCCCGAGGGTTTCCAGCAGCGGCGAAGCCATGTCATGAAGCCGGGCTTGGTCTATGCAGCCAAAGCGTCTCGGCTCGCGTCCCAGGAATATGTTTCCTGCAATGTCGATATTGTCCAAGAGATTCAACTCTTGATGGACAAAGCTGATGCCTAGCTGCTCCGCTTTCTTGGCATCCTGAATGTGGACACGTTCATCGTTTATTAGGATTTTTCCAGAGCTCGGGTCATGCACCCCGCCCAGAATATTCATCAAGGTGGATTTCCCGGCGCCATTCTCCCCGATCAAGCCGACGACTTCTCCTTCGGCGATTTCGAAGTTTACATCCGAGAGCGCTTGAACGACGCCAAAGGCCTTGGAGATTTTGGATAGCTGGAGGAGGGGAGGCATTCTTGGGATGAACGGGGTGGAGAGTTGCGTAGGCCTCGAAAGTGACTGCGATCCGGATAGCTCCGCCTATCCTCTCAGGCGACCTAGTTGGCAATCTCCGCTTTCCAGGCGTCGCATTGGGCCTTGTAGGCTAATCCTTCGCCTTTTCGAAGGACTCGCGTATCGACATGAATGATTTTGTTTTCAGGGATACCGGCTTCGGTGGGAGACTTTCCTTCGTTTATCAGGTCTCGAAGCAGAACCATAGAATCGTATCCAAATTTATATGGGTTTTGAATGACAGTCCCGAATATCTCGCCCTCGTCAATGGCTTCCAGCGTTTTCGGAGCCTCATCGAAAGCGATAATTTGGACCTTGCCGAGCAGTCCTGCGGAACGGACGGCCTCCAAGCATGCTGGCGGATTGTAGCTCCAAAGGCCAACCATCCCGGCAAGGTCGGGGTGGGCGGTCAAGGCGTCTTCGGCGTTTGCTCGCGCTTTGGAAGCATCGCCACCATCGGTTCGCAAGTCGATCACCTCAATATTGGTACCCGCGAGGACGTCCTTGATTCCCTGAAATCGCTCTATTGAGTTTTGCATGTCCTTGATTCCGACGAAAACCATGATCTTCCCGCCGTTGGGAAGCGCTTCCTTGATTAGCTCTCCGCACTGTCGTCCGGCTGCTAGATTATCCGTACCCAAATAGCAAATGCGATCGCTCTCGGGCGAATCGCTATCCACCGTAATTAGAGTCGAGTCCACCGCCCATTCGTTGATCATGCGAATTTGATTTCTGGCGCTGGTTGGGCTGATGGCGACCCCTTTGACTCCCGCTACGAGCAGATCGTCTACAATTTGCTTTTGCTTCGTTGTCGTTCCATCGCCGACTCGAAAAAAGACTTCGATGTCGTCGTACTCGCGTTCCGCTTGCTTCGCTCCCGCTTCCGCATAGGCCCAAAAGTCGGCAGATACGTTTGTAATAAAGCAGAGCTTCGTTTTTTTGATTCCGGCGTTCTGCGTATCATTAGGTTCACTACACGCGGAAATTGCTAGAGCGGCTAGGGGAATGAGGAAATTAAGAATTCGCTTGGTATGCATAACCTACTGTCTGCTATCTGCGTGTCGGGTTCAATTATAATGTAGGGTCAATTTATAGAGCGCTTCGCCCTCCGTTTACGCAAATCGTTTGGCCGGTAACAAATGAGGCGCCCGATTCGCACAAGTACGCGACTGTGTGGGCGACCTCGCTGGCCTCCCCCCATCTGCCCATGGGTATCGTTTGCTCGTATTCGTCCAAGTCCTCCTGGGAGCAGTCCTGGTGACGCTCTGTGGGAATCCAGCCGGGAGAAACCATATTTACCGTGATTCCAAAGGGGGCGAGCTCGGTGGCCATGCTATGGGTCCATCCTTTTTGACCTCCTTTGGCGGCGACGTAGGGGCTGAAATTGGGCATGGCGGTCTCGACCGCTTCGGTTCCGATATTCACGATGCGCCCCCAACTCTTGGATTTCATTTGCGGCAGGACGGCTTGCGCGAGGAGGAAGGGACTCTTAATGAAGAAATCGATCATTTCCTGGTAGATTTCCCAAGTGTACGCTTCGATGGGGCGTTGGGGCTGGGGACCAGTTGCGTTGGGGACCAGAATATCTACGGGTCCGAGCTTAGTTTTGATGGAACCGATGAGCTCGTTGATCGATTTTTCGTCGCATACGTCCGCTTGGAATAGCTCGCCTGCGAATCCGGATTCGAGGAAAGCATCATAGGCTTGTTGGGCCCGAGTTTCGTTATGAGCGAAGTTGAGGGCGACTGTGGCTCCGCGTCGAGCGAGTTCTCGGGCGATCTCGAGCCCTAGACCAGTTGTGCTACCGGTGACGAGGGTAACTTTACCGATGAGCGTGGATTGAGGATTCATAGGTAGGGAAATGCGGTTTGACGTTACCGATAGATGGGGTAGACGGGTACGCCATTGGTTGTGAGGATGTGAACTTGGTGAGCCTTTACGTCTGGATGGAAAAATTCCCAGACGACGTTCTTGTTTCGATCGACTTCAAAAATCTTGGTTTTCTCCGGATCCCTCTGGGCGTAGCTGCCGATCACGGTATTGCCTGAAGGGAGCCGCTGGCCACCACAGGGGTCCTGAAAGCGATCGTTGACGTCGCTGTTGTCGCAACGCCAAGCGATGGATCCGTCCGGCGCGAATTCCACGGTCTTGTTTCCATGAGTGAGATTGACCACAGTATTCCCGTTGGGGAGTCGGATTGCGGTGAAGGGCCAATTTTCCGCCTCGCGGCCTCCCAGCGATTCGAGATCGGTGCGTATCACGTTCACGACCTCACCGGCTGGGGTGTATTCCTTGACCTTGAACGCAAGTAGATGGGGGACGAGGTAGTTGCCGTTTGGCAGCTTGCGGGCCATGCGGGTTTGCATGTGATTGTTGTCGGTTTCGGGCAGCAAAGGCACTTCTACGACGATCGCGCCTTGATGGTCGACTTCCAGCAATCGTGGATGGACCCCTCTTTCGACCACGAGCGTATTTCCCGTCGGCAGTCTAAATACGGTACCCAGTTCCTTGTTACGTGAATCAAGCGCGTACGACCAGACGATTTCATACGTGCCTTTCTTGTACTCGCGTGCTTCGTTCTTGACGGATAGGAGGATGTTGCCGTTTTCCAGGACCATGCCGTCACGCGCTCCTCTTGGCCCTAGCCAAGTCACCTCGCTGTTCTCATCGAATACAGCGGTGAACCTGCCGCAAACAAGGAAGGAATGTCGGATCCCTGTAGAGCTTTTCTGAATACCAGGTTCGATGTCGGGGATCGGATTGAATCCGCTCGAATTGCTGCGAGCTTCTTCGGTGATGTCGAGCGTGGCGTTCAGATTCGGCAACCCGTAGATCGCGCGGTTGGGGTTGGCGCTCTGGATTCCCGGGATAGAGCGGGCTCGAACCCTTGTTTGCCCGATGAACAGCTTGCCAGTATGCGGGACCTTCAAAGCGTTGAGGCCTTTGTCCGTAAGTTCGGTACCAAACAAGTTGAGATGTTCAATCGATTCGATCCTGTTTAGGGCAGCAACGGAGTCATCTCCAATTTTACCATGGCGGAGATCGAGATGGGAAAGCTGATCGAATCCTGCGAGCCAATCGAGTTTTGCTGCGCTCCCCTCAAGGCGAGTTGCGCGCAGCTCTCTAACGAAGGTGGCGATAGACTTTAGGTCCTCTAAATGGGATCCGGATAGCGAGGCGCCGCTATGCTGTAGATCCACAACGATACCTGCCACATTTTCTCCCTGTTTATGAATAATCGCTCCTGCTTCTCGAAGCCTCGTTACGGCGCTAAAGATCTCTTCGCCTAAAAGGGTTTCAATAGGAAGGCTGGCCTTGATGTCGGACGCGCTCTTGGCTCCCTCGTAGATCCAATGAACGATCTTCAAAATCTCATCGCCTGTTGGAGTGGCTTCGTCCTCCGGAGGCATCGCGTAGTCGTCGCTCTTAGGAAGCAAGAGGTATTCGACGAGGGGACTCTCCGTCGGGTACCCCGGCTTGATGGGCGTTTCATCGCTGTCGCCGGGAGTCATTAGGGCGGCGTACGAATCGAGGCGAAACCCGCTCTTCTGCTTGTCGGGCCCATGGCACTGGACACAGTACTTATCGAGGATGGGGGCTATATCGGCCTGGTAGTCGTACATCTCTTCGGCGCAGAGATCGAGCGACGAAGCGAATATCAGTAATGGGAGGAAAGCGGTGAAGCGATGCATTGGGCGATTTCGATTATGCAAGGATTTCTGGGATGATTTCGCCGTGGACATCCGTGAGTCGAATGTCGCGTCCGCTGAATCGGTAGGTGAGGCGCGTATGGTCGATGCCCAGAAGGTGCAGCATATTCGCATGCATATCGTGCACGGTGAGTCGATTTTCCACGACGCGATAACCGTATTCATCGGTCGCCCCGTAGATCGTGCCACCCTTGATGCCGCCACCTGCCATCCACATGCTGAAGCCTTGCGGATTGTGGTCGCGTCCGTTGGTGCCTTGGGCGAACGGCGTGCGTCCGAACTCGCCGCTAAATACGAGAAGGGTGCTGTCGAGCAATCCTCGGGACTTGAGATCCTTGATAAGAGCGGCGATCGGCTGATCCACCGTCATGGCATTCTTTTGGTGTCCATCCACCAATTTCGAATGCTGATCCCATCGGTCTCCATTCCCTAGATTGATCGTCAACTCTACGAAGCGTACGCCACGCTCCACAAGGCGTCGCGCCATCAGGCATTGCGTTCCGTAGGACCGCGTATTGCCGTAGGGAGCGTCGAGGCCATAGAGCTTCTTGGTCGCTTCGCTTTCGTTCGAGATATCCGTAACGTCGGGAACCTCCATCTGCATGCGGTAAGCGAGCTCGTAGTTCTGGATCGCCGACTCGATTGCTTCCGCGTGTGACAAGCGCGCATGGAAGTCCCCATCCATCTCGTGGAGAAACTCCAGCTTCTTGCGCTGAAGGGCGTCGCTCTCTTCCTGATGGGTCGTGTTGTTGAGCACGGGATGATTAGAGAGGAATACCGAGCCTTGATGATTGGCAGGAAGAAAGCCGCTGCCGAAGCATTGCATACCGCCTGAAGGGACTTGTCCGCCGTGAATGACGACGTAGCTGGGCAGGTTCTGGCTCAGCGTTCCGAGGCCGTACGATGCCCAAGCCCCCATGCTAGGCCGGCCGGAAAGCACGTGCCCGCAATGCAAGGCGTAGTTGGCATTCGGGTGGTTGGGAGAGAACGCCGTCATGGAGCGAATGACGCAAAGTTCGTCCGCGCAGGAGCCGATATGAGGGAAAAGATCGCTAATTGGAATGCCGCTCTCGCCATAGCGGTTGAATTCCCAGGGACTTTTCAGCAGGTTTCCATTGTTGTTGAATACAGTGGCGTCTACCTGAAATCGCGGGGGTTGACCATTCTCCTTGGCGAGCTGCGGTTTCGGATCGAAGCTGTCGACTTGTGAAACGCCGCCATCCATATAGAGAAAAATGACACTGCGCGCTTTGGGAGCGAAATGGGGCGTTTTTGGGTACAGAGGAGAGTTGGCTCCCATCAAGTCCTGTTCCATCACGCCCGACAGAGCGAGCGTACCGAATCCCATAGAGCTCTTTCTTAAGAATTCTCTTCGACTGATCATAGAAGTCCGAGGTTTGTGGCTATTGGGGCGTATTCAGTACACATAGATAAACTCCTTGCGATTGTATATGACATGGCACAGATCGGCCCAAACGCTTGGGTCATCGCTCGCGGCATTGTATTCGTTCGCTAAGGACTCGATGAATCGTTTTGCCCAATCGTGTTCCATCGGAGTTGCGGATCGGCTAAAGGCCGCGAGATGGATTGCCTCCACGCGCGCTTCGCGGGTAGGATAGGAATTGACGAGCGATTCTGCCCAAGCCCGCGCTTGCTTGTGAACAAAGGGGTCGTTCATGAGAGCGAGCGATTGGGCCGGCACGTTGGTAACGTTGCGCCGACCGATTGGCTCCGTAGCGTTTGGCATGTCGAATGCCCGCAAAAATGTCGGCAAAAAATTGCGTCGCATTTCGAGGTAGACGGAACGCCTGCCATTCCCATCGATTGGCCCGGATGCAGGCTTCGCTCGACTGTCCGGAAGATCTTCGACGTAAGCGGGAACGCTGGGGCCGAAGAGACTTGTATCTAACGTTCCGCTACTAGCGAGTATGTGTTCGCGGATCAGTTCCGCTTCGAGGCGCTTGACGGGCATGCGTTGCAAAAGTCGGTTCTTGGGATCGCTCGTCGCCGAGGCGCTGCTTGGTGTAGAGGACATTCGGTAGGCGCTGGTTGTAACCATTTTTCGAATCATTGCCTTCATTGACCATTGGTTGGCGACGAAGTCATTGGCCATATAGTCGAGCAGTGCGGGGTGCGAGGGAGCGGATCCCATTTGGCCGAAGTCATTTGTGGTCTCGACAATACCTGCCCCGAAAAGGTGTTTCCAGATGCGATTGACGTGAACGCGAGCGGTAAGCGGATTGTTGGGACTGGCGACGTGCTCTGCCCATTGCAGGCGTCCGCTGCCTTCGCTTTCGAGCGTCGTCCCTCCAAGGGCGTCGAGAAAGCGTCGCGGATTGGGTTCTGAGCTTAAGTTGTTGTGGCTGCCGCGAATGTAGACGGGCTCGTTGTGTGGGTTTCCATCCACCAGGCTCCGCGCATACTGCGGCTTTGGGAGCGCTTTGGCAATAGAGCGGTATTCGCTGAGCGCGTTGCGCAGCGGTTTGCTGCGTTGCGTATCCGCTCTAAGGAGACCCGCTCCGAATAGAGCGGCAAGAATGTCTATTTCATTGTCGTCGATGCGTTGAAATCGCGCCCGTCCCCAGATCGACTTTACCTTGGCGGCGATGGCGAGGTCTTGTTCGGCTTGGGACTGATCGCATAGAGTAGGTTCCCAATAGGATTCCCAATCCGGGCTCTCGCCGAAGCGAACGGCGATATAGGCGTTGTCGACAGGATCCGTTGCGGTGTCTCTTCTTGGGTGTATCGAATGTGTGGCTTCTCCATTTTGAAGAATTTCCAAATACGCGGTCTCACCTTCCCAGAGATAGGTGTCCATCGTGATGGTTTGCCAATGATCGCCGTTGATCGCATGGTATAGCTTGGCCGTAGTAGGTCCTCGCCCAGCAAGCTCGTAGTTTCGGATGACGAGACGAATCGTTCCCGCCCGTCCCTTGGCTCGGAGGGTGATGGGCTTCCCGTCCACAATGAAGTCAGGAGACCTAAGCGCGCCGCTGATGCGTCCGGATTGCTCGCCAGCGAGAATGCCCTGGCCGACGATCGTTTGCACTGCGCCCTCTCCATCCATATCGAGGATTAACGAGAAAACGCGCTCTTCGCTGCGTTGGAATCCGATGCCTTGCGCCTTCCAACCGTCGGTCGATTTTGCGACCGATGCGAAGGTTTCGCTGGTAGGCGCAGACTGGGGCGGGTTAGGCCGTTGGCGTGTTCGATCTCGTGCGACTAGGGCTTCGAGCTCGGGCCAGGCGTTCGCTCCATCCGGGACCAGAGCAAGAAGCCCCCAGTTTTGCAGGGTGGTCGGGTCGAGCTGGCGTTCACTCGCGCGTTCATCGATGTAGGGAGCAATTAGAGCAGGGTAGTCTGGCTGAGCGTCCCCCTTCTTTTTCCCGGTCGATCTGAGGTGAGCGTTCAGCGCTTCCTTGAATGAGGGATCGTTGGCGATTTCTCTGACCGCCGCGAGATAGTCGGGCATTCCCTCCACGTCGGGGAGCGCTGCGCTGTGCAATCGCTTGCGAACAGCTGTTTTCTTGATGCGTAGGCGCGTATTGCTCCGTATCTGATCTTCGACAGGAACCGTATTGACATAGCTGAGACGGGAGCTGCGAAGCAATCCGTAGAAGGAATAGTAGTCGGCCGTGGTGATCGCATCGAACTTGTGATCGTGGCAGCGGGCGCAGGCGAGCGTGGATCCAAGGAACGCTTTGCTGGTAACGTCTATCATGCGATCGAATATCCGGGCCTCGTCCTCATGAAGGTCAGGAGGGCCATGCTGGCCATCCGTCAGGTACATGAAACCGGGACCCATGACCGATTCATTGTTCCGGGTTATCGAGTCGATCCTAGGATCAGGGACCAGGTCCCCCGCGAGCGCTTCCTTGATGAATTGATCGTAAGGTACGTCCTCATTGAATGCCTTAATCAAGTAGTCGCGATATCGATACGCATAGGGCATGGTATAATCCATTTCGAATGCCTTGGTCTCCGCGTATCTCACCAGATCCATCCAGTGGCGCGCCCATTTCTCTCCGAAATGAGGCGATGCCAAAAGGCGATCGACCTGCTTTTCGTAGGCATTGTCGGAATCGTCGGAGAGAAAGCTTTCCAGTTCTTCAGGTGTCGGGGCGAGACCCGTGAGATCGAAGCTGAGTCGTCTCAGGAGCGTGTTCCGCTCCGCGGGCTCCGCAGGTTCCCATCCCTTTTCTTCGAGTTTCGAAAGAATGAAGCGATCGTACTCGTTTGATGGCCAATCAAGGTCGTTCACTTCAGGGATGGACGGCGATGAAATGGGTTGAAGGGACCACCAGCGTTTACGCTCCTCGAGATTGAAGTCCGATAGCGCGGCGTCTGGATTCGTTTCTTCGAGCCTCGTGTCGGGGGCGCCGCGATCGATCCATGCGATCAGTGTGTCGATTTCCGAACGCTCCAGCTTGGACTTGGGTGGCATGGCTTCGTAGCCCGGGTGGCGCTCGATCATTTGAATGAGTCGGCTTTGGGAGGCGTCCCCTGGAACGATGGCCGGGCCACTGTCGCCCCCCCGCAGCATGCCGGGTTGAGAGTCGAGCAGAACCCCCCCTCGCACTTTCTCTGAATCCGCGGAATGGCATTTGTAGCAATTGTCTATCAAGAGGGGCCGAATCTTCGACTCGAAGAATGCAATGTCCTCTGGGCTGAGTTCCGATTCCGCCGCGGAGAGCGAGGCAGAAAGCAGTGAAAACGAGACGATGGTACTGTAAATTTTTCCGTCCATGACAGGGCCTACCGGTCCGAGATTGCGAAAACGCCCTAAGGTATACCCGAAAATCGGATTGCCGTATACTGGAATATGGACTTTTTTTGATACTATTTCCGCAATTTTAACATCAAATGAAATAAATGTGGGTACCTATATGAATCGGTTTGGGTCACGAGGCTTCTATTGCGATGAAATCGTCATTTAGCAGTGATGCGCGTGGAGCGCAGAGGGAGATTATTACGGCCTGCGACTCGCAGCTAATATCGTTCAAGGCGGACACGGATATGTGGACGGCTTGGCATTATCATCCGGAGATCGATATCCTGCTGACGTTGAAGAACACGGGTTACCATATCACTGGGGACTACATGGGGGAGCTGCGCCCTGGAACGCTGATCTTGAATGGATCGAATGTACCGCATGCTTTCCATCCGAACGAGCCCGATGAGGGCGATCCCGAGAATCCGGCTATGCTCGTGCTGCAGTTTTCCAGGGAATCGCTGGGCGAGGGCTTTCTCTCGAAGCTCGAGATGGCTCGGATTCGCAAGTTTCTCGATTCCACGGATCGATCGTTCGAATTCTTCGGGCGGACCCGTAGCGAGGTTGATCGGTTGATGCACGAGATGGTGTCGCAAAACGATACCCAGCGATTCACCCATTTTATCCTGATTTTGGATACGCTGGCTTCCTCGCCTGAACCGGATAGGCAACCACTGGTAAGTCCTATATACGCGCCCTCGTTGAACGAAGCGAATGTGGACAAGATCGATCGGATCAAGAATTGGATCGTAAGTCGACTAGAGGGCTCGATTCGATTGGAGGAGTTAGCGGCTGAGGCGAACATGAGTCCGAAGTCGTTTTCGCGGTTCTTCAAGAAAAACACGGGAAAGGCGCTAATTCCCTACGTAAATGAATTGCGTGTCAGCTTGGCGTGTCGGCAACTTATTCAGAGTGAATCGAGCATTTCCGAAATTTGCTATGCGTCAGGCTTCAACAATTTGTCGAATTTCAATCGAAGATTTCGGGAGGTAAAGGGCGTTTCCCCAAGGGAATTGAGGGCGCGATATCGCGAGCCTGGAGGCGGGCGCCTGCCGACGGGTTAATATAGTTGATTACGCATTCGACGGGGCTACGATTTAATCAAATCGACATATGGGTCAGACTATTGGATAACCCCGGACCTACCGAATGACTGAGAACCAGCGAAACGCCTTGATACACTCCATTGTTGCGGTGTTGATTTTGTTTTCAATCGCTCAGTATGTGGAGCTGGGATCGGGAAGCGGCGATAGCTATCCACGAAAGCCCATTCGAGTGGTGGTGCCTTTCCAGCCAGGCGGCGGGTCCGACACCTTCGTCCGGATCGTGCAAAAGGCGATTAACGACAACGATCTCATGCCCCAGTCATTGGTCGTGGTCAACAAGCCTGGTGGGGGAACGTCGATTGGAAGCAGCTACGTGAAGGACGCGCGGCCGGATGGCTATACAGTGCTCTGCTTGCACGAGGCTTTGATGGTTGCCAAGTCAAACGGTCAGTCGCCGAACGGGCCTGAGGATTACGAAGTGGCCGCTGCGACGGGGGAATTTGGAGTCGTGCTGCTCGTTTCGGAAGAATCGCCCTACAAATCGCTCGGCGACTTGATGAATGCTGCGAAGTCCAATCCCGAAACGGTCACGTTCGGGGTCAATTTGAATACACCTACTCACTTTACCGCCATTATGCTGGAGAATACCTTGCCAGGAGCGCGCTTTCGATTTGTGGCGACGGGCGGTGGCGCCCACCGATTGGCTGGTGTGATGGGAGGCCATCTGGACGTGATCATTCTTTCGGTGGGAGAGTATCTAAGGTTTAAGCAGAATGGCCTGAAGGCGATCGCTTACCTAGGGCAGGAGCGCATAGCGTCGATATCGGAAATTCCGACTGGCGAGGAATTGGAATTTCCTGTCTACAGCGGCAATTTGCACTACTGGTGGTTTCCGAAAGGAACGGATGCAACGATCGTGAACTACTTCGCGGACGTTCTTGGAAAGGTCATGCGGACTGACTATGCGCTCAAGCGGACTGAGGAATTACAGATATTGCCCCGCATCATCGTGGGCGACGAATTGAGCCAGCGCATCGATGACCGAATGAAACGGTTCGGAGCGGTTAAGCCGGAGCAGCGGGTCGAGCTTCCGAATTTTGAGCGATGGACGGTAATATTCGTTCTGTTGTTCCTGGGGATTGTCGTTTTTAAACGGATACGAAACAAGCCGACTGAAATTGGCGCTGCGCCGGAGTTGCGAATGCGCTACGATTTCGCGTTGGGAACCTTGCTCATGACAATCGCCTACGTTCTGCTCATGGGCTTTGGGATCGTCTCCTTCGTTTGGGCGACGATTCTCTATATAGTGGCCGCAGGTCTGTTCCTGACGCGGATGGATCGGAGCAAGTGGATCCCGATTTTGGAAGTCGCGCTCCTGATGTCATTCGGGCTTCACTTTGTATTCACTCAATTGTTCACCATCGATTTGCCCTAGCATATGGAAGCGATTCAGACAGCGTCCGCTTACTTGTTCAGTCCTCAGGGAATGATGCTGGTCGCCCTGGGCACGATCCTGGGGATTACCATGGGCGCCATTCCAGGGCTCACGGGAGCCATGCTCATCGCGCTCACCTTGCCGCTCACGTTCAACATGGACCCGATCAACGCGTTCATCTTGCTCATCAGCATGTATGTAGGAGCGGTCAGTGGCGGGTTGATAACAGCCACGCTTTTGCGAATGCCAGGCACCCCAGCGTCCATCATGACGACCATGGATGGCTACCCCATGGCCAAGGCGGGGAGGCCGGGCCGAGCCCTGGGTCTCGGGATTACCGCTTCCTTCGTGGGCGGATGCATCTCCTGGCTGTTCCTGATCACCCTCTCGGGTCCCATCGCGCTGTATTCGACGAAACTGGGACCCTTCGACTTTTTCGCCCTCGTACTGCTGGCTCTGGTTCTCATCGCTTCGATTGGAGGCAGGTCGATCAGCTTGGCGTTTTTATCCGCTTCTCTGGGGGTGCTCGCCTCGCTGCCGGGGATTGACAAGGCGACTGGAAACTTACGCATGACTTTTGGCTTCGAGGAGCTGAATGGAGGTTTGAAACTGCTGCCGATGCTGATCGGATTGTTCGCCATTAGCCAAGTGATTTCGGACCTCGCTCGCTTGGAAGAAAAGATCACTATAATCCCGCTGAAACGCGCGCGTGAGATGCTATTCAGCTTGAAGGACTGGAAGGACCAGGCGGTGAACCTCGTCCGCTCCTCGGTCATCGGAACGTGGATCGGGATCCTTCCTGGTATCGGCGCTAACATTGGTTCAGTGTCAGCTTACAGCGCGGCCAAGTCGTTCTCGAAGCCGGAGGAGCAGGAAAAGTTCGGGAAGGGCTCGGAGACGGCGATCGTGGCGGCCGAGTCCGCGAATAACGCGACGATTGGCGGGGCCCTCATCCCGCTTGTGGCGCTGGGCATTCCGGGCAGCGTCGTGGACGCCATACTACTTGGAGGACTGCTGATTCACGGTTTGCAGCCAGGACCGCTGCTGTTCCAGCAAAATCCTGAAATGGTCTACACGATCATGGGATCCATGTTCGTTTCCAATGTATTCATGTTTCTATTCATGCTCCTGGCGGTCCGCTATATCGCCCGGCTAGCGTCCTTGCCTCGGAGCCTGCTGATGCCGATGATCCTGGTATTTTGCATTATAGGTTCGTTCGCTCTGTCGACGCGCATGTTCGATGTTGGGACAATGATCGTCTTTGGGCTTTTAGGCTTCGCCTTCGAGCGGATGAAAGTTCCGTTGGCTCCTTTTGTAATTGGCTTCATTCTCGCTCCGATCGCGGAAGAAAATCTGCAAGCGGGATTGATGGCGTCGAACGGGAGTTTCCTTCCACTGATCCAGAGACCCGTTTCCTTGATCTTCCTAGTTGCATCCACTCTTTTACTCGCTGTGCCACTGTATAAAAAATTTAGTTACAAACCCTCTTGAATCGCTCTGTGCTCTCGAAAGGTGCGTAGAATCGAAAACATCATTCTTGTGTAGAAGGATTCGGTGACTTGTACGCATTTTTAAGCCGAGGTACTGTTAAGTCTCTGCAGAAGCTGGAAAAGTAGTGAAATTGCCGCGCTAGCAAATTAGTGTTGGGTTCGGGTGCGAGCGAAGGAAAGCGGGCGATTGTAATACGGGTTACACTGATGACCATTGTTTCGTTGAGCGTTGCGATTGGATTGTGAACGCCAGTTCCTGTGAGGAAATTTTTGGATTTGTGTTGGGCGGGATAGGCGCTGTAGAAACTCGTCAATGCTGGGCGTACTCAACCTGGGGGAGACCTTTCCCCAATATATCCCTTTGCTCGTTACGCTAGCGGTGGTCGCTATTGGATTGACCACCGTGAATTGGGCCTTGAAGAAACGCTCTCGCTGGGTGGGGAAACAGCAGAATTTCGTACGGCCGCTGGTCATGCTTTGCGCTACGGCGGTGGCGCTGATTGCAATTGTCATCGCAATCCCGATAGAGCCCGGCACCCAAGACCAGCTTCTGGGGCTGTTTGGACTAGTTCTTACTGGGATAATCGCATTGTCATCCACCACATTCGTTTCGAACGCCATGTCCGGGCTGATGCTGCGGTCCGTCGGCTCATTCAGATCTGGCGATTTCATCGAGGTGGATGGCCACTTCGGACGGGTATCGGGCAGAGGACTGTTTCACACAGAGATCCAAACCCAGGATCGGGATCTGACTACGTTGCCCAATCTTTACCTTGTGTCGAATGCGGTTAAGGTGGTGCGTTCTTCGGGTACTATCATTTCCGCCAATGTGTCGCTTGGCTACGATGCGAGCGAATCGAAAGTGGAGCTGCTATTGGTACAAGCTGCCAAGAGAGCGGGATTGGAGGACCCATTCGTCCATGTGCTTGAGCTGGGGGACTATACGGTCAAGTATCGCATCGCGGGATTTTTGGAGGATATCAAACGGCTGGTAACGGCTCGCTCAAGGTTGCATATCGAGTCATTGAATACATTGCACGATGCAGGAATCGAAGTGATGTCACCGTCGGTAATGATGCAGCGTCCGATTCCATCAGAAGAGCGGATCATGCCGGATAAAGTCGTCGCTAGCCGCATTGCCTCTTCTCACGAAAAGCCACTTCCTGAATCGAGAATTTTCGATAAAGCGGAGCAAACGGAAGCGATTGATCGTTTAGAGCAGGAGCTAGCGAAGCGCGGGAGCGAGCGTACGGAGTTGGAGAAGGAGCTCGAAGACGCTTCCGAAGCGGAAAAAGAAGCGCTTATGAATCGAATAGAAATTTTGGATACAGAAATTGAAAAACTGATAAAATCGCTCGATATCGAGCATGAAGACTAGAACCCATAATTAGGACAGACAATGAGACAGATACTACAACTTGCAGCGGTTGCGACGTTTTCGGGGAGCATGATCTGCGCGAACGTCCAGGGATCAGAATTAGAGGCGCAGGAAATTTGGCCGCAATTTAGAGGGAGTCAGGGTACTGCGATTGCTCACGGGCAGAAGGTGCCGGTCAATCTGAGCAAAGAAACCCTGCGCTGGTCGATCAACTTGCCAGGTCCGGGTTCCAGCTCGCCGGTGATCTGGGGCGACAAGCTTTTTATAACCACCGAGAACCGGGAGAAAGGCTTGGTCGAGCTAGTTTGCTTGGATGCGATGACAGGCGAGTCGCGCTGGTCGCAGCCGGTCCAGACGGGGGTGTACCATTTGCACAATTTCAACAACCTGGCCTCCGGCACGCCCTGTGTCACCGATGACCGAGTTGTCCTGGGCTGGTATGATGCGGCGACCGAGCACGCGATGCTCTCCGCGTATACACTGGATGGCGACTTGATTTGGACGCAGGATCTGGGCCTGTTTGTGAGCCAGCACGGAGTGAGTTTGCTGCCGATTGCGAGTGGCGATCGCGTATTCGTCGGGAACATGCACCGGGGCGGGGGCGCTACGGCGGCCTACAGCCTCGCCGATGGTGAACTGCTTTGGAGCATCCCGAATCCGAATGGAGCGAAAACGGCGTATGTGGCGCCTTTGGTGAGGGATCTCGAGGGTACGGATGCCAAGGAAGTCGTGATGGTCGGCGAGCTGGTTGGCATGATGGGGCTGGATTTCGAGACGGGGAAGACGAATTGGAGTTTGCCGGCCGCGTTCAATCACCGGACGATTACCTCGCCGATCATCGTGAATGAAGGTTTGGGCTCCGAGGATTTGCTGATCGCGGCGGGCAATAAGAACGGCGTCTATTTCGCGGCGAAAGCGCCCCGATTGTCCGACGGCAAGCCGGTGACCGAGCCGGCCAAGGTATGGGCGATGGAAAGCCGCGCGCCCTACGTGCCCACGCCGGTGGCATCGGAAGGCGTGGTGTACGCCTTACACGATGGCGGTACGATGACGGCGATGGATGCGGAATCGGGAACCGTCAATTGGCAAGGTCGGCTGTTGGGGAATTTCTACGCATCGCCGGTGCTGGTGGACGACAAGCTGTATTGCCTTTCTCGAGACGGGGAAATGTGGGTGGTCGCGACGGGACCGGAGTTCAAGATGCTCCGGAAGTCTAGCTTGAATCCGCCGGAGGACACCGATTGGTTCGACTCCACGCCGGCGGTTGCCCATAATCGCTTGTATGTTCGGCTCGGTTCGCGTTTGGATTGCTATTGAGTATGCCGAAACCAAAGATTTTTTTGACCCGGGAGATCATCCCGGGATGCATGGAGCGTTTGCGCGAAGAATCAGATCTTGAATACAATCGAGAAGATCGAAACCTGACAGAGCAAGAAATCGCGGCGGGCGCGGTAGGCCGAGATGGCTTGTTTGTTCTAGCGGGCGATCGAATTGGGGCTTCCATAATGGACGCGAATCCTGATCTGAAAGTGATCTCCATTTTTGGTGTTGGGTATGACAAGATGGATCTTGCTGCCGCGACCGAGCGAGGTATCCCCGTCAGCAATACACCCGATGTGGTGACGGACGCAACGGCGGATATGGCCTGGGCTCTATTGATGTCTGCGGGGCGGCGCCTCGCGGAAGGAGATCGCTATGTCCGTGCCCGCAAGTGGGTGACCAATTCGCAGAAGTTGTTGCTGGGAATGGATATCTTCGGATCGACTTTGGGTTTGCTTGGCTTGGGTCGGATTGGGAAGGCGATGATTCCGCGGGCGAAGGGCTTCGGAATGACGGTCCTTTATTGGAATCGGACGCGCCTTTCGGAAAGCGAGGAAAGCGATTTGGGGATTGAGTACGTTGAAAAGGAGCGGCTGTTTTCCGAATCGGATTTCGTGTCGACTCATGTTGCGCTGAACGCAGAGACTGTCCACTTGATCGGTGAAGCGGAGTTCGCTTTGATGAAGCCCTCGGCCTATTTCATAAATACGACGCGCGGCCCCGTGGTGGACGAGAATGCGCTCGTGGCCGTGTTGAAAGAGAAGCGTATCGCCGGGGCGGGTTTGGACGTCTTCGAGAACGAGCCGACTCTCGAGCCTGAATTGTACGACCTCGAGAATGTGACGCTTGCGCCGCATATCGGGAGCGCGACCGTGGGCACGCGGACCCGAATGGGGATGATGGTGATCGACAATCTCCTGGCAGGGTGCCGCGGCGAGCGACTACCGAATATTCTCAATCCTGAAGTATATCAGTGAGACTGTCCAACAATTCAATTCCTTCGCCTTTTCGTTCTAATCGAGTTCATAATCCATTTGCTCATTTTGCAATACCCTCCGCGTATTCCTCGGATCGCAGCCTGAATTCTGATTCTCAATTACAACTTCAATGGCTCGAAAGCGAATGGTTGAATAGTCTCATGGTGAATCTCTATGAGCAAAGGTCGGGAGCTTAATTGATGGCTAGGTCTATGAATCGCTCTTATTGGGATCGCATTTCCAAGGACTACCAGCATGAGGTTCTGAGCGTATACGACAATGACTTACACGGTACGGTAGAGGAGAAGATCGCGGCGGCTGCGCTGGCGTACCCGGAGGGACGCGCGGCGGATCTGGGATGCGGCATTGGTCGGTTTATACCTTCGCTTGCAGATACCTTTAATGAAGTAGAGGCCTGCGACTACACGAGGGTCGGATTGAAGAAGGCGAAGTCTCGCTGCCGATCGCGTAGGAATGTTCGATTCCACCAAGTGGATTTGGTTCGGGACTGCGTGCCCTTCGAATCGGTCGAGTGCGCTCTTTGTGTGAATGTCCTGATCATGCCATCGCTGGACAAACGAATGCGAGCTTGGCGCGCGGTTTCGAATCAGGTGGCGGCGGGCGGTACGCTGCTGTTGGTGGTTCCCTCCTACGAGTCCGCTCAGATGGAGTTTTTTCGAGCGGTTGAGTCGAGGGGAGAAAAGCGCCGCCGCGATACGAAAAAACGTGGATGAGCAGGCGACCGTGGCCGACATGCGGATGGGGGTCCTCCAGCTCGACGGCGTTCGGACGAAGCACTATTTTAAGGAGGAAGTGGAGCTGATGGTCGAAGAGCGCGGATTCGACTTGATAGAGACGTTGAAAATTGAATACGCTCAGGAGATAGGTGGCACGGCGGTGTCTTCCTGGGACTGGATGGTGGTGGCGAAGCGCCGCGTTTGGAGATTTTGCTGGATCGCACGGATCGAATTCTCGGCTGAATAAACGTGCCGGGACGTCGCTTTCCACCTTTGAATTATTTTCGGTGTAGGACGATGTGGTAGGGAACGCTTCGCTTGTCTCCTGCTGTGACGTGGATCGAGAGGGACGCATCCCCATCGGGTATATCTACATTCTTGATATGGGAGGTGTCGGTTGACTTGCCGATTTGGAGCGATTTTCGAACGTTCCCGATCGTGAGTTCGAGGGATAGATTCTCGACGGGTTCTTTCCAGAGGAATTCGACGTCGTAGTTTCGGTTGCCTTGGAAGGCGAGCAGCCATTCGCCGTCTGAGTCGTTCTCTCGGCGGTCCTGGGTGGAGAGCGTGGTGCTCGTTTCGTGGTCGGTTCCGAGGACGATCCGGGGCGGCGCGTAGTTGTCGGGCCGCGTGCTGGAGACGTCGGCAAACCAATCTTCGTAGGCTTGGGCGAGGCGCTGGGCGATTTCAGGATGTTTCTCAATGAGGTTGTTCGATTCGCCGGGGTCTTCGATCATGTCGTAGAGCTCCATGGGGACGCCTTGGGGCATCTCTGAATTGGCGAAGCCGGTTGGGTGGACGAGCTTCCAGCGCTGTTCGCGGACGGCGATGTGATGTCGGGGGATGGGCGCGTTGCCTCGGTGGATTTGCAGGAAGAGGGTCCGGTTGGGCCAGGGGGGCGATTCGCCTTTAAGGAGGGGGAGGATGCTGCGTCCGTCGAAGGGATGGTCGGATGGAAGCGAGGCGCCAGCGGCTTCGAGGAGAGTCGGCATGACGTCAATGTGGGCGGCGATCCGGTCGTTGCGGGTTCCGGCTTTGAGCTGGGCTGGCCAGCGGATGAAGAAGGGGGAGCGGATGCCGCCGTCGTGGACTTCGTTTTTCTTGCCGCGGGAGTTGGCGATGTAGCGGCGCGTGTTGGGGCCGTTGTCGACCATGAAGATGACGATGGTGTTATCCTCGATGCGCTTGCGTTTCAAGTGGGCGAGCAGCTTTCCGACATTCTGGTCGATGTTCTCGACCATGGCGAAAACGCGGGCGACGGTGTCGGCGTCCTTGTCATTGCCGAGCAGGATGGGGGAGAGGTCAGTGCGCTTGTATTTCTGATACAAGTCTTCGGGCACGTCGTGGTAGGGACTGTGCGGGGCGTTGGTGGCGATATAGGTGAAAAAGGGTTTCTTCGCTTTGACTGAAGCGTCGATGTAGTCGATGGCGGCGTCGAAGTAGACGTCGGTGCAGTAGCCTTTTGTTTGCACAGGCTGGTTGTTGTGGAAGAGGATGGGGTCGGTGTAGCGTCGCTGGTTCTCGCGTGGTTCGGAGGGCTGGCCGAGTCCGCCTCCGAGATGGATGAAGGCTTCTTGAAACCCTTGGTCGGTGGCTCGCATCGGGTAATTGTCGCCGAGGTGCCACTTCCCGAAGATGCCGGTCCGGTAGCCGACGGCGCTGAGCGCTTCGGCGATGGTGTATTCCTCGGGGTCCATCATAGAGCGCCCTTTGAATGTATCGACGAGTCGGGTACGGTAGGCGTAGCGACCGGTCATGAGGGAGGCTCGGGTAGGCGAGCAGACGGGGCTTACGTAGAAGGCGTCCATCGAAGCGCCATCATGGTAGAGCGAGTCGATGTGTGGGGTCTCGAGGACAGGATTCCCCATGACGGACAGGTCTGCATAGCCCTGGTCGTCGGTCATCATGAGGACGATGTTGGGCCGATCGTTCGCGTATCCGAAGGAAGACAGGACCAGTGTAAGGAAGATGAAAATTCGATTTGAGAACATTGACGAGACTTTAGTTTTGAGGGGATAATCCTGCACGGAATCGGCTAACAATAAATGAAATTCCGCTACATCGATACCATACTCGGCGTATACGTTAGTAAAGACGAACGTTCGGAGAGTCCATTGATCCTGATTTCTCATCTCGCTGCCAGAAAATGAGGATCCCTGACCGACGGGGTCCATTGTTGGTAAGGTTCTTTCTCGATTGTTGTCAAAAGGACGAATCGGATTTTCATGATCCCTCGAGATTTTGACCTGACTTTCTAGAGCATCGCGCTCATTGAATTGGAATGTCCTCTATCCCTGACTTTTGCGGCGCGATCGGCAACACGCCATTGATTCGATTGAATCGGCTATCGGAACTGACTGGTTGCGAGATTCTGGGCAAAGCGGAGTTCCTCAATCCGGGTGGCTCTGTCAAGGATCGGGCTGCCCTGGGGATCGTCGAGAATGCGGAGCGGAAAGGGCTTCTCAATCCGGGAGGTGCGATTGTCGAAGGTACGGCGGGGAATACAGGAATTGGGCTGGCGCTCGTGGGCAATGCGAAGGGCTACAGGAGCATCATCATAATTCCCGATTCGCAGGCTCCGGAGAAGATGGAATTGCTTCGAAATATGGGGGCGGAAGTGCGTCCTGTGCCTCCGGCTCCTTATAGCGAGCCAGGCAACTATAATCACATCGCCAAGCAGGTGGCCGAAGAAACGGAGAATGCGTTTTGGGCGAACCAATTCGACAATACCGCCAATGCCGACTTTCATTTCAACACGACGGGACCGGAGATTTGGGATCAGACTGACGGCGGGGTTTCAGCGTTCGTCACCGCAGTGGGAACGGGGGGAACGCTCGCTGGGGTGAGCCGATACTTGAAGAGTCGGAAGAGCGGCATTAAAACGGTGTGCGTTGATCCGTTCGGAGCGTCGATGTGGTCCTGGTTCAAGCATGGCCACCTAGATTTCGACGATGGCGACTCGATTGCGGAAGGCATTGGCCAGGGGCGGGTGACGGACAATGTGGCGAAAGCGGAAATCGACGACGCCTTTCGGGTTCATGACCGCCATATGATGTTTATCCTAAAGCACCTTACAGAGCGTGAGGGCTTGTTCCTCGGTCCCTCATCGGGGATCAACGTCGGAGGAGCCGTGAAAGTAGCGCTCGACGGCGGTCCGGGTCAGGTAATCGTTACCATCCTTTGCGACACGGCCCAAAAGTATATGTCGCGTCTCTTCGATCCGGAATGGCTTGCTGAGAACGAACTGCCTCCTGAGAACTTGCCCGTGGAGTCGATGATTGAAGAAATGAAATCGGATTTGTAGCGTCGAGCCCTGCGGAACTAGCAATCCGCGTCTTGGTTGCCTTGCCAAAAGGCGAAGGTGGCGCCCTGCGGATCGGAAAGAATCGCGAAGCTGCCCATAGGCAGATCGACGCGTTCCTTGTGGATGGTGGCGCCGAGTTCCTGGGCTTTCTCGATCGATGCGTCAATGTCCTCAACGTTCACATAGCTTAGCCACATTGGCATAGCTTCGGAATCACCGGGAGGCACGACGCATCCGGCGACCATCCGCTCCCCTTGCTTGAACATCGTATAGGTATCGCCATTGGGCATAGCCATCTCATCGGTGGCCCAGCCAAATAGGCTGGTATAGAATGCCACGCTGGCAGCTTTGTCGTTAGTGACTAATTCGGTCCATGGAATGATTCCAGGGGTATGATCGGGTTGATTGGCTTCGGCGCTCATTTTCTTTGGGTGTTCGGAGTTTCGTTGTCGAATCGGCGAGACCCTCCCGCCACATCGCGTGAAGCGTCCATCATTTCCAGAATAGCGTCGTTGTCACTGTCGAAATGATGCCTGGCGCAGAGATTTTGCCTAACGCGGCCGAATCGTCGATGCTCGTTGCTCTAGTTTTTGACCTTTTGAACCAATACGGCCCAATCTTGATTTTTCCAGGTAGGAGGGAATCCTAGCGAAACGAGGCTTCCCCCTTGCAGGATTGTATCGGGAATCCACGTACTCCCGATTCGAGGGTTGAACCATGAAATGCTGAATCGCCCAGACACGCCGGTCAAATCGAGTTCAGTGGAACCGCCATTCTTGAGATAGACGGCGTAGACTTCGTTCGCTTTGGCGAAGCAATACGAATCTTCATTGGATGACAGTTCGTTGTCATTGACCATTTCGTGGAAGGGAATTCCTCTGAAAAGTTTTAGCGCGTGCCGACATTGGTCCCACATATTGTCGCGACTTCGCCAATCCTGACAGGTGAGATCGCTTTCGGGATGCCTGTATCCAAAATACCATTCAACTCCAGCTCCCCCCGCCATGAGAGCGCCCCAGAGGGCGTTCTTTCGTGGAAGATCGCGCGTCGGGTCTTCGATGTCCGTGACCAGCGCATGCTGAGCATCTCCGGGCTCGTCGCAGGCGACCACCCACTTCTTGCCGCTTTCGGCGGAAGCCTTTACCCAAGCCGCGACAGCTCCATGAACGCGTGTGAAATCGGGTTGATTGATTTGCATCGACAGTCCGGTCAAGGAGGAGGCGTTTCCGAGCAAGGGGCGATAGTCTTTCTCGTAATCCGAGTCTCTCCCATGCGAGTGAAGAACGATATTGTGACCGTAAGGATCGGTTTTCGCCAGGTAGGCAGCGGCGTCCTTGATTTGCTGGGAGGACTGTGTGCATTCTTCGCCGATGTTCCAGTTTAGCGCTAGGTGATGGCTGTATCGGGCGATGAGCTCACGATAGTATAGCTTGCGAACTGTACCGAGATCGCCGCCGTCCATCTTGAAGCAATTCTCGGCTTCGCTCGTCTTGAAATGCAGGTACATGCCCTTGCGATCGCCGTATTCAAAAACGCGCTCCCATTGGTCCATCTTGGAACAGTCGAATCGATAGTGATGAAAGAACATGTCCCATCCCTTGGCATCTTTGCCCTTGTTATCGGCTGCGTAGGCTTCGTATTTCGCGACCTCTCCTCTTAGCAAATAGGAGTAGACGTTGTGGTCATCGCCATCGACATTGAAGGTAAGGAAAGAGAACGCGTTCATCCCTTTTGACGACAGATAGTTGATGGCGCCGAGCAGCCCCTTCCCCTTATCCTTGCCTGATCCCCAGAGCAGATCGTCCGCATCGTTCGAATAGTCGCGGAGGTGGGGACTCCAATTCTTGCGGAAGCCCTTCACGTTCGGGGTGTCGTCGATGTCATCGTAGGCGAGCAGGTTTTCTGGGGCATCGGCGCCGCACTTCAAGAAGTACTCTCCCGTGCCAGCGAAGCGCAGGTAGTGCTCCCCTACGAATTGCAACCTTCCTTTCGCCCTGAGATCCGGGGCCGCCTGTCTCGATTCCTGAACCCGAAAGCGTCCCGTTTCCCCATCCATGAATCCCGCGCTTTCTCCGGGAGAATCGCTTATGGCGATTGCGCCGCCTTTTCGGAAGGACGTTTCGTAAGTCCATTCCCCTGTTTCGTCCGGGGCGAAATGGACGCGCCGTTTATTGCCCGAGCTCGCGCTGGTTTCCGCGGCGTTTCCGTCTGCCGCGTAGTAGCCGGGAACAGTGTAGGTTTTCGCGCTAGATGTGTTTTGGAAGGTCACGCTTAGCCGATAGTCTATAAAGGGATTGGGCGTCGCCGTTTCCGCGGTATCCGGACCGTCGAAGGTAAGCGTAATCTTATGCCAGATAGCTTGCTCGCCCGTGATCGTAGCGGCGCCGTGGGCTAAGTAGGGGAAGAAACAGGATGCAAGCAGTAGAACGATGAGTAGTGGGGCGTGTTTCATGGTATAGGCGTACGAGGGATGAAGGTCTCATGTTATGCAATCAGGGCATTGAAATGTCACTGTGAAAATGGACGGGTCGCTATAGGAGAATGGGGATTGATCGCAATGGGGAATGCCGTCACATTGCAGAGATGCGTGGACTATATTCTTTCACACGATCGTACGGGATGCGCCTCTTTCTGCTGGCGTTGGCTTCGGGAGGATTAGGCGTTCGGAGAGCCGGAGATCATTCGGGACATTGAGTACGCTCGACCGAATGGCTATTCGCTTCTGTTGGATCTATACCTCCCTGAGGAGGCGACCGATGAAGCAGTCCCCTTGGTTGTATGGGTGCACGGGGGTGGCTGGAAGAATGGAAGCAAGAAGAATTCGAAGGCGGCGTGGCTTGCCAATGAAGGGATCGCGGTAGCCAGTATCAACTATCGCCTTACAGACGTCGCTCAATGGCCCGCTCAGATTGACGATTGCCGCGAAGCGGTTCGCTGGGCTCGTCGAAACGCGAGCGTGTTCGGGATCGATCCAGATCGGATTGGAAGCTGGGGCTCCTCCGCAGGCGGGCATCTCGTCGCTCTGATGGGAACCTTGCCGTATCCAGAAAACGAGAGCGTCTCGAGCCGTGTATCTGCGGTATGCGACTGGTTTGGGCCTACTGAGCTTCTAACGATGCCACCAAACAATGTCGGAGATGGCCGAACGGAGGAGGACGTCGCGAATTCCAATGGAGCAAAGCTGCTGGGATGTACGGTTAAAGACTGTCCGGAACTCGCTAAGCAAGCAAGCGCCTACGACAATGTTTCTTCGGATGATGCTGCATTCCTAATCATGCATGGAGACGAGGATCCCGGCGTACCGATAAAGCAGAGCATCCAGTTTCATGAGCGCCTAGAGAAGACGGGCGTCGACTCGCAATTCATAGTGGTCGAAGGAGCTGGCCACGGCGGAAAACTGTTCGAAACCCCGGAGGTGAAGGACACCGTTCTAGCGTTTTTTAGGACGCGTTTGTAAGGGGGCGATGGGATATTTTCCCTTGATCTCGCATAGGTAATTCCACAGGGTGTTAATTGCAGATCAACATTCGCGCTGTTACGCGAGCATCCCCTCGTTCCTATGTCCGTCCCCAACCTCCGCTTTGCCGCCCTCATTTCCTCCGCTCTTCTTGCATCTCCCTTTTTCTGCCAGGCCGCTAGCTGGCTTCCTATCACCGACGAGGAGAGGGCGCTCACTCAGTCCGAGATCGATCCAAATGCGGGAGCGGAGGTATTGTACAAGTCGCTGCTCCTTGATGATGAGCAACCCGAGAATTCCTATCGTGAGTTCTATTTGCGAATCAAAATTTATGACGAGCGGGGCGCCGAGAGCTTGGGCAAGTATCGAATAACCTATCATACTGGAAGCTCTAGGCTTGGTTCCCACAGCGCCCGTATCGTCAAGGCGGATGGATCGATTCGAGAGGTGGGCAAGGCGGAGTTTTACGAGCAGAATCTACAGAATGAGCGTTTCGGATCCGTTAGAGCGCGGGCCTTTTCATTCCCAGAACTGGAAGCCGGAGATATCGTGGATATCAAGTATCGCATCAATCTTTTGGAATACTATTATCAACCAGAGCTTTTCTTGACCTTCCAAGAGCGGTGGCCCCTTCGGAGAGCGGATGTCAAAGTACGCCCGGCGACATGGGTGGATCACTTCACTTATATAAAGTGGATGACTTCGCGCTGCGATTCTCGCGGCATGAAGCAAAACGCAAAAGGGTTTTACGAACTAACCGTCGAAAATTTCCCAGCTCACATCGAAGAGCCGCATCAGCCGCCGGAAAAGAACAGCGTCGCATGGCTGCTTTTCTACTTGGCCCCGAACGGCAAGCAAGGGGACGACTATTGGAAAAGCGAAGGTATTAAGATGTACCGATTGATGAACTCTCGGACCAAGCCAGGCAGCCAAACAAAAGCTGCGTTGGCGTCAGCGTTGGACGGCGTTTCAGGTGACGAAGAACAACGCCTGCAGGCGTTGTACCGATACTGCGTAACGGAAATACCCAATGCGACGCATAGCGAGCCGGACATGCTCACTCCTAAGCAGAGAAAGGAGATCGATGGAAATATGACCGCGGAAAAAATCCTATCCCAAGGATATGGGAACAGGAAGAATATCAATACGGTCTTTTGCGCCATGGCGCGAGCTGCGGGATTCGATGCGAGGTTGGCGGCTCTCAGCTCTCGGGATGGATATCGATTCAGCAAGGTACTTACGTCGATCGATACTACCATGAAGCGGCGTTGCATTGCGGTGAAGCTCGGAGAAAAATGGGCGTACTTCGACCCTGGAGGAAAGTATCCTCCCTTCGGTGAGCTGGATTGGAATGAGCAAGGCGTCGCCGCGTTGATTGCGGACAAGAAAAATCTGATACTGGAAGCGGTCACGTTCGGGCCGCCGGAGACTTCCATGCAAAAGGGCATCGCGACGATGGAATTGAGCGAAAAAGGGACGCTTTTTGGGAAAGTGAATTTTGAATTTTCAGGGCATTACGGTGTTACGTTCAAGCGTGCCATCGATGGATTGACGCCTAAAGAGCGCGTGACCTTCGTGAAGGAAGCGGTGGAGGAAATATGGCCCCGGGCATCGATAAGCGCGGTTGAAATTGAGAATGCCGCCAGTCCCATAGCTCCTTTGAAATTCTCGTGCGATGTTAGCATTGTGGATTATGCGGAATCGATCGGAGACCGGCTCTTCGTGCAGGTGAATATGTTCGAAGAATCTGCTGATCCCGAATTTCCGACTTGTTTTTCGCGTATCCAAGAAGCGAAAACCTCGCAGTTGAAATCAAGTTGCCGGATAATTTCGAGCTCGAATTCCGATTTCCGAAGCGAAGGTAAAGCTGCCAGATTGGCTTGACCAGGCAATCGCGGTGGAGAATCCAGACTTCAATGAGAATAATCCTCCGGAAATCGTAGTTTTATGGGACGAGGGGAAATACGAATTTGGTGAAGACGGAAGCTTGTACCGGAATGTCAGATACGCGTTTCGAATTGTCGATTCTGGCGGTAAATCAAGGGCTCGGATGTCAGCTCAGTACATAAAAGGGAGCGCAAAGATCACGCAACTAAATGCATGGGCAATTGACAAGGAAGGGGAAGCCTACGCATTCAAAAATAGCGAGATTGAAGATATTGGAATAACCGATTATTCACTGTATTCGGAAAATAGAGCTAAGACCATAGATGGCAGAAGCAAGTGCATGGTCGGTTCTGTTTTTGCTTATGAGTACGAAGTAGAGGAAAAGTCCGTATTTTCTCAATACAGATGGTATTTTCAATCTAGCGTTCCGGTTGCGCTTTCGCGTTTGGAGGTCGTTGTTCCTGAGGGATGGCGTGTTGAGGAAACTCGATTCAACGCGGCTCCCAAGTCTATATTCGCGGACAGCAGCTATCTATGGGAGATGAGGGACATGCCCATGATAGCGAGGGAGAAGGACGCTCCTTATCGAAGCGTCAAGCGCTCATTCATTACGCTGGATGTTCGCTCGCCAGAGAACAAATTGACGCGTCATAGCGCGCTAGCGTTTGAAACTTGGGAGGACATCTCAAACTATACGGCCGAGATTCAAGATCCTCAAACAGCCCCAACACCTGAGATCGTAGACAAAGCGCGTGAGCTAACGGAAGGGAAAGATGATGTATGGGGGAAAGTGAAAGCCTTGGGGGAGTATGTTAAATCGATGCGATATGCGTCAATCAGCATGGATTTGGCGCAGGCGGGGGCTATATTCCTCGCTCGGCAGCGGATGTCTTCAGCGTAGGATATGGGGATTGCAAGGACAAGACGAACCTTCTTCGATCCATGCTGGGGGTTGTAGGGATCAAGGCGTATCCCGTTGTAGTGAACGGTACTGACAACGACCGCGTCTATCCCGATTGGCCTTCGACGTACTACTTCAATCACTGCATTGCGGCGATCGAGGTAGACGAAACCGTGGAGACGCCAGCGGTAGTTGAAGACGAGGATTTGGGCCGCATTCTATTTTTCGACCCGACATCGTCGCTCACGCCGGTTGGCGAGTTGCCCTTCGACGAGCAAGGAGGATTGACTGTGATTGGGAAGCGGGGTCTGGACAGGCTTGTGCGCTTGCCGCAAGCGCCGCCAGAGATGAACACAACTCGTAGAGTAGAAGCAGAGTTGTATCCAAATGGAGCGATATTGGGAGTAGTGAATGATACGTACTATGGCAAGCAAGCCGACGAAGAGCGGTTGCTAAGACTACGCAACGATGAAAAAGAATATCAGGCGATCTGTGAACGCTGGGTAGGGGATGGGAACGCGAGCGCAGTGGTCAAGCTGCACCAAGTGAGCGATAACGCGGAATCTGATCGCTCATTCAAAGTGGATTTCGAATTCGCTATTCCACGCTACGCGAAGAACATGCGGAATCAGTTGCTGATATTCAAGCCAGCTATCCTGTCGCGACAGGATGAAAGCCCGTACATGAAACGTTCGCGCAAGCTGCCACTTCGAATCTCCCCTGAAAAAGAAGAGGAGACGTCTACGATATACATTCCCTTGGGCTTCAAGGTTGACGACATGAAGGAGTCCATTGAGATCGAGACGGATTTTGCTCGTTACTCCGCCACTTTGAAACAAGTGGACGACAAGCTCCTTTTTGAGTGGTCATTGGTTTTTGATGACGAGATTCTCCCTGCAGAAAGCTACGAAGATATTCAGGACTTTTACCGCGCGGTAATTGAAACTGACCAGACGCCCGTAGTGCTCGCGCGGGTGAACAGCTGAGGATTTGAGGAGAAATCTCAGCCGCCCTTAGCGAATCCAGGCGTAGATCGGGAAGTTCTTGAGGGCGCCTTCTGTGTCGTCGGGGCTGGAGAGGAAGCAGGTCTCGCGGACTTTGGTATCCGTAGATTTAGGGGTGATTTTTAGCAGGAACTTGTGTTTAGGCTCCAGCGTTTCGATTTCGAAAGTGAACTGGGAACTTTCGAGATCTGAATTCTTTATAACGACTTGGTTGATATCCATGGGGCGTTTAGCGTGGATGACGATTTCACAATCCTTGGTATCCGCTGCTTCGTCTACTCTCCATAGAAGGGCGCGTCGCTTGAGTTGAATGAGCTGGGGTATATCGACGTTCAAGGTGAGCGTATAGGATTTCGATCCACTGGGTTCCTGGGTCAGGACGGTGATTTCCTTATGTTGCTTGCCAATGCGATTTCCTATGTCGAAGGTCGCCAGGAGCTTCCCGGATTCTCCAGGGGCGTAAGTGTCCTTCTCGAGTGAAGGCACCGTGCATCCGCAAGACGTTTTGGTTTCTGCAATGGTGATGGGGCCGTCGCTATTGTTGGTGAATGCGTAGTAGGCGTTCACCTCCTTTTGGCCGAAATCCGCGTCGACGTCGATTAGGGTATCTTCCCAAGAGAGCGTTCCTTGGCCCCAAATGGATCCGCACACGAAGGATAGGATTGTAGCGGTAGCTAGTGCAGTTCTAGATAGACGATTGGATTGCATTGTGAATCCGGATGTTGGGGATTCCGGTCCGATTGTCGAACAAACTCCTTGCTCGTTCCGGGGGGAGCCGTTCTGATCGCCGGATGACTGCATTTTCACGACCAGACGGTAGAGAGAACGACGCGCTGCGCCCGGTATCATTCGAGGCGAATTTTGCGCCGAATGCGACGGGCTCGGTTCTGGTTTCCTTTGGGAATACGAAGGTGATTTGCGGCGCGACCCTGGAGAAGAAGGTTCCCGGATGGATGAGGGCCCAAAATGTCGAAGGGGGATGGCTAACCGCTGAGTATTCAATGCTGCCGTACAGTACTCATGATCGCAAGCAACGCGATTCCTCCAAAGGGCGGCTCGATGGCCGTTCCGTGGAAATCCAGAGACTCATCGGCCGGTCGCTCCGAGCGGTTATGGACCTTAAGAAACTCCCCGGCTACACGCTGTGGGTCGATTGCGATGTTCTGCAAGCGGACGGAGGGACGCGCACGGCGTCAATTACGGGCGCCTATCTAGCGGCCCGCTTGGGAGTTCAGGCGCTTATTGAAGAAAAGAAGCTGGAAGAGAACCCCTTTAGCGATTCAGTCGCCGCAATCAGCGTTGGGATCTTCGAGGAGAATCCGGTTCTGGATCTCCCCTACCTTGAGGATCGGGACGCTAGCGTGGACTTCAACGTTGTGATGACGGGGAGCGCTCAATACGTTGAGGTTCAAGGAACGGGTGAAGAAGCGACATTCTCCGAGGATCAATTAGCCGCGTTGCTCGTCTTGGCGAAAAAGGGGTGCAGCGAAATCTCGGCGCTGCAGACAGCGTTCCTATCGAAGCAGCTGCTGTCTGGAATTGGCAGTTGAGCGCTGGGAATCCCGCAATATAGCAATCGTGGCGATATCTCTTTGATTTTTTCGAGCGGGGTCCCTTAATGCAGATCTTTCCTTACTTAGGGCTATAAAATGAACATTCACGAATATCAGGCAAAGCAACTGTTTGCTCAATACGGCATTCCGTGTCCGAAAGGCGCGGCGACCAGTTCGAAGGACGAATTCGAGTCCTGCATCGATTCGCTGGGCGAAGGATTGATCGTCGTAAAATCTCAAATTCATGCAGGCGGTCGCGGCAAAGGGACCTTTACCGATGGCTTCCAGGGTGGAGTGAAGCTCGCGAAAACGAAAGAAGAGGCGCTGGATTTCGCGAATAGAATGCTTAACAACACGCTTGTAACCGTTCAGACTGGACCTGCGGGCCGAGAGGTTCAGACGATTTACTTTACCGAGGGCGCGGATATCGAAAAAGAGTACTACTTGGCGATCCTGATGGACCGCGCTACGTCCGCTCCGGTGGTTGTCGCCTCGACGGAAGGGGGAGTCGAAATCGAGAAATTGGCCGAGGAAACCCCGGAAAAGATATTCAAGGCATTCGTTGATCCGTCGATCGGCCTCCAGGCCCATCAAGCGCGGAATATAGCGTTCAAGCTAGGATTCGAGGGGAAGCAAGCTGGCGCCTGCGCCAACCTGATTTTCAATCTGTATAAGATGTTCTGGGACACCGACGCGGACATGGTTGAGGTTAACCCTTTAATCAGCACTTCGGACGGCGGTGTCAGCGCATTGGACGCGAAAGTCAGTTTCGATTCGAACGCGCTTTACCGTCACAAGGATATCGTCGCTTTCCGGGATTTGAACGAAGAGGACCCCAAGGAAATCGAGGCTTCGAAGTTCGATCTCAACTACATCGCGTTGGATGGCAATATCGCTTGCCTGGTGAACGGCGCGGGGCTCGCCATGGCCACAATGGACATCATCAATCATTGCGGTGGCGAAGCCGCCAACTTTCTCGATGTTGGAGGAGGGGCGACCGCAGAGCAAGTGACTGCCGCTTTCAAGATCATCCTGAGCGACCCGAAAGTGGAGGGGATCCTAGTCAATATATTTGGCGGTATCATGCAATGCGATGTAATTGCTCAAGGCGTGATCGAAGCGGCCAAGGCAGTGAGCCTAGACAAGCCGCTGGTCGTCCGACTGGAGGGTACTAACGTAGAGCAAGGGAAGAAGCTTCTTGCCGATAGCGGGATAGAGATTACGTCGGCTGACAGTCTGGCGGATGCCGCTCAGAAAATCGTGGATATCGTAGCCGCCAGCTAACCCAATCGTAGTAAGGAAATAATTACAATGAGCGTACTTGTTAACAAAGATACACGAGTAGTTTTCACAGGAATCACCGGCAAGTCGGGTGGCTTTCACGCGAAGCAGTGCATGGACTATGGCACGCAAGTAGTGGCGGGGGTGACTCCCGGCAAGGGCGGCCAGGTCTTTGAAGGAAGCGTACCGGTTTATAACACGGTAACGGACTCAGTGTCTCAGGAAGGCGCAAACACAGCCTGCGTATTCGTGCCGCCTCCCTTCGCGGCGGATTCGATATTGGAATGCCTGGATGCGGGCATCGAGTTGATTATCGCTATTACGGAAGGCATTCCGGTCAATGACATGGCGAAGGTAAAGAAAAAGCTCCTTGAAACCAACGCGCGATTGATTGGACCCAACTGTCCGGGCGTGATCACGCCCGGAGAATGCAAGATTGGCATTATGCCTGGCTATATCCATAAACCGGGTACGGTGGGAATCGTATCTCGATCGGGTACCTTGACCTACGAAGCGGTTTGGCAGGTAACCAGCCTAGGCTACGGTCAGTCGACCTGCATTGGGATTGGCGGGGATCCAATTAACGGAACGAATCACACAGATGCTTTGAAGCTGTTCAACGAGGATCCAGATACGGAAGCGATCGTCATGATCGGCGAAATCGGCGGCGACGCGGAAGAAAAGGCCTCTGAATATATCAAGGAGCATGTGAAGAAGCCGATAGTGGGATTCATCGCAGGAACGACGGCTCCTCCGGGGCGCCGCATGGGGCATGCCGGAGCGATTGTTTCAGGCGGAAGCGGTACTGCGGAAGCGAAGATCGCGGCGATGGAAGCGGCGGGAGTCGTAGTCGCTAAGACGCCTTCGGATATGGGCGCTGCCTTGCTAGAGGCTTGGGGAAAATAGGGCCTATCGACAGCGGGTTGGCTCGTGGATATCCAGAGCGCTGAGCGCTCGGCGAACTCCGGTCATCTGGGATGTTCGTTGTTGATTTGGTCGAGCAAGAGATTTTTCGAATGATCCAGGGATGGATTGTCGATTCCTTTGATGATTTTGCGAGCGGCGGTGTGATGCCCCATATGGAAGCGAGTCTTGGCCATATAAAGCTGCATCATCTGCTTTTCTCCGGGATCGGTGACGAAGTCGACGAGTTGTTGCCACTCCTCCAGGGCAGCCTCCCAATTGGGTCTAGCGACATCGAAAAAGCTTTGAGCGTAACGCAATCGATAGGGGAGGTGCGCGGGCGCGAGGGTGGCGGCTTGACGGAAGCGTGACTGGATCTCGAGGTCGATGCCGTCTGGCAGGAACAGCTTGTCATCGAGAAAGAATTTCCGGTAGCTGAAGAGCAGGTTCCCAATCTGGTAGTGGTACAGAGGCTCGTCGGGTCGAAGGTCGATCGCCATTTGGTAGAATGCGAGGGCTTCCGGATACTTGCCTTCCTCTGCTTGATAATTTCCCAATTGGTTCTTTACGATGGCGTGATAGGGATCGAGCTGATCGGCCTTCATCAGCATGGCATTGGAGAGCTTGCGCTCGCCAACGCGGTGAAGCATCATCCCGTAGGATATGAAGCCCGCTGAATAACCCGGAGCGGCATTGATGAGCTTTTCGTATCCATCTACGATCGATTGCAGTTCCGTTTCAATCGAGTGAACGTCCTCGGTAGCCATCGCTTTCTCGTAGCGGTCATACGCGTTTTGCTCTCGCTCATTGAGCTGCTTCAGAATGTAGGCGGCCATGCTTTCGGTGTCGGGTCCGTCCTCGATATTCTCCTCCTCTGTACCTTGGGCCAAAAGGGGAAGCGCCAAGGCGGCGTGGAGACTGGCGATAGCGAGCGTTTTTTGAGCGATAGCAAGCATGGCAGCGAGGATATATCTATTTATGTAAAGGAGGCGCGCAGTCTTTTGACGGCTGATTGGAGAGAACGTTCCAAATTCAGTTTTGCCCGATCCAACCTCAATTCCTTAAGATGTGGCTAGAATAAGGATGAATCCAGACGTAAAAGCGTATTTCGACGATTTGAGAGGCGAGCGAAAGGCTCGGCTTTCAGCTCTTAACGACGCCTTCGTGAAGGCCGTTCCTTGAGCGAGGGTGACGATGCGGTATCGTATGCCGACCTTCGAGAGGGACGCGGATTGGGTTTCGTGCGCGAGTCAAAAACGCTACATCGCGGTCTATTTCTGCGGGCAAGACGTCCTCTCGACGCTGAAGGAGAGGCATCCAGAGCTGGATTATGGAAAGGGCTGCGTTCGCATAAGAGACAGCACCGAGCTGCCCTTGGAAGCCTTGGTTGCGGCCTTCGAGCGAGCTCTGCATTCGAAATAGCGACCAAGTTCTCGCTTGCCCCGTCTCATGGGTCGAGTCTTGCTCGGACTGGAGAGTCGCCATGTACCGGAATTTGAGTTCTGACAAAATCTTGGAAACGATCGAGATGCTTGGGAAGCGTATCGAGGAACGCTTCCCCAATTCCAAGCTAAAGCAGGTTTGCGATTCTCTGATGGATATCGCCCGCGATTCGAAAGCGAAGGCTGAGTGGATAGACCGGCCGAATTATCCCTTACGCATTGGAATCGGAGCCGTGATGGTTCTCGGATTTGTCGCATTGGGCTTCAGCCTTTCTCTGGTCGAGCTCGAGGAGAGCCGTATCAGCCTGGGAGATCTGATTGTTCTATTTGAAGCCACAATTCGCGATGTCATAATCATTGGCGTAGCAGTATTCTTCCTGCTGACCATCGAAACGCGTATCAAGCGGGCGCGAGCGCTGCGCGCCTTGCACGAGCTACGGTTGATCGCTCATGTGATAGACATGCATCAGCTTACGAAGGACCCGAATGCAATTCTCAATCGTACGCCGATAATAACGCCGTCTTCGCCCTCGCGCGATATGACGCCATTCGAATTGAATCGGTATCTGGACTACTGCAGCGAGTTGCTTTCGCTAACGGGAAAAATCGCGGCGCTCTATATTCAAGGATTCCGCGACTCGGTTACCTTGTCGGCTGTAAATGACATCGAAAACCTGACAAACGATCTCAATCGGCAGATCTGGCAAAAGCTGATTATTCTCCAAGCATCTTATCGAGATCAGTCAGGCTCGGACTCCTCTGGGAAAATTGTGTAGGGAGTCCGCTGCAGAGTGAAGAGGGGATTCGATAGGTTCGGTGGATATCGGCTAAATTGAATTTTTCTGCTACTTGAGGACTTCAACCGGATCGGATTGTTTTGTGACGTCTTTTCAATTCCGCTCAGCTTCCAATGCCTTTGCGTCCACTATCATTATGGGCCAGCTTAGTTGAGCATCTTTGGTAAAGTTTGGCCGAAACGCATAACCTGTTATGCCATAAACTTTAGAATACTGTTTAACTCCGAAGGCGTCGGATCCAGCGCTCACATATGATATCCAATGGGGATATTCCTCGGAATGCGTATTCGAGTAGGCACCGTTCCCCAACTGTATATTGTGAATTTGCATTCCAGGTTTGTCCCACACTCCTGCATCGTAGGGAACCCATGTCTCTTCCTCTGCAATTCCAGGATGGTAGGCCCATTCTATGCTGATAATCTTTTGAACTTCGATTTCACCTTCTTCATTTTCACAATGTATCTTTTTTTCAAATACGTATCCGAATGCTATGACTTTGGTGCCATGGAACCTCTTTTTCAAGTAGCCTTGATTGGCCACGCTTAAATAGGGCTCTGGAGGAACTTTTGTATCCTTTAAGAGCTCAATTTCCCGAGCGTATATATTTGAGATATGCGAGTGCTCGAATTCTGACAGGGTTTCACAACCAGTTATCAAAAGAACCGTTGTAATGCAAAGAGTTCGAGCAAGCATTGGAAATCATGAACCAAGCTAAAAGCATAGTTGGACTCACAGATTGGTCAACTGCGATTTATACGATGCTAAGCGCTGCCCCCTTGCGCTAGATAGGTTTCCGCAAAAATTCTGCATCAATTCCCATGGTCGGCATTGGAGCGTCCCCCGAAATACTTTTCGCGTATCCAGTCGGGCTGCCAGACGTCGAGCGATCGCTCGATTTTGCTGAAGTCAACTTCTTTGGGGACGGGGTTGTCGACAGATAGTGGCGAAGCGTCTCCTACTCGCGATTGCCATTGCTTCATCAGATCCGTTAGTTCCACTCGCAATCCTGCGTAAGCGGGGTTTTCCGCGAGGTTGTTCATCTCGTCCGGGTCAGCGTGCAAATCGAATAGTAGGGTGTGGTTGATTTTTGGATATATATGCAGCTTGTACTGGTCGTTGCGGACGGCTCGCATGATATCCTGAAAGGGAAGGAATATAGAATCGCGCACGGAAGCGCTCGGGTTTTCAAACAAGGGCGTCAGGTCTGCTCCATCGATTCCGTCGGGCGCAGGGACCTCGCACAATTGAAATAGGGTCCGGTTCAGATCGTGGATATAGGTCATGGCATCGGTCGATTCGTTCTTGGGAACCCCAGGGCCAGATATGATGAGCGGAGCTCCCATGCTGTGCTCGTAGACGTTTTGCTTTCCGAGCAATCCGTGCGATCCGACGCTAAGGCCATGGTCGGCGGTGTAGACAACGATCGTGTTGTTTCCAGCCGGAGAGTTTTCGACAGCGTCGAGAATGCGTCCGACTTGAGCGTCGAGATGCGTGATTAGTCCATAGTATTCACAGAGCTGATCGCTCACGACTGCTCTCGTACGGGGATGCGCAGCCAGGCTTTCATCGCGTTTCTTTCCGTTGAGATGACCGTTGTCAAAGGGGTGATCCGGTAGGAAATTAGGAGGAAGCGGCGGTCGATTTTCGTAGTACATCTGCCGGTACGATGGCGGCGGGTTACGCGGATCGTGCGGGGCGGTGAAAGCTACATAGAGGAGATAGGGTTCATCGTCTTTCTGAGCTTGGATGAAATCGATGGCGGCATCGGCAAAGTGAGTGCTGGAGAATCTAGTGCCGAGCGTTTTCTCGGTCAAGGTCCCGCCCGGCTTGAGATCTTGCAGCGGAACTTTGGTATGGTCGGACATGCCCCCCATGTAGATATTGGTTCCGGCTTGAAAGGAGCGGGCGAGAGTTTTTTGTCCATTGTGCCATTTCCCGACGGCGTGGGTCGTGTAGCCGGCTTCGCCCAGGCGCTCGGGGAGGGTGGGGAGTCCTTCCCAGTTTCGCGTATCTTCGATCCGGTGCCAATGGCGCCCGGTCATTAGCATGCTGCGACTGGCGACGCAGACGGCTCCGCTATAGCTGCCTGCGCAGTAGTTCCGTGTGAAGCTGAGGCCGTTGGCGGCCAGCCGATCCAAGTGGGGGGTTTGTATGTGCTCGTTGCCGTGAGCGCCGATGGTGTCGGGCCGCTGATCATCGGCAAAGAGGAAGACGATGTTGGGACGACTATGGGATTCGAGAATGGGGAAAGCGAATATGAATATTGCGATCGCGAAATGTATAGATCTTTTCATTGACGGACTTGAATTGGCATCTAATCAATGCGCGCGAAAAATGGCCATAGATTGGGTAAACTACGATGGCAATAGATTACAGATTGTCGAATAGCATTTTCGCTTTCATCGCCGCGCCTTTGTGTTCGACAATAGGGGCGGGGTACTCGAATCCGAGTAAACCTTGCCATCGGTGAATCTCTTTAGGTTCAAGTTCCGAGAGTTCAGGTATCCATTTTTTTATATACAGGCAGTCAGGATCAAATCGTTCCTGTTGCCTCCAGGGATTGAAAATGCGAAAATAGGGTTGGGCGTCGCAACCTGTTGACGCTGCCCATTGCCAATTGCCGTTGTTCACGCAAGGGTCATAGTCGACGAGTCGCGTGGCGAAATAGCGCTCGCCCCAACGCCAGTCGATGTGGAGATCCTTGCAAAGAAAAGAGGCCACGACCATGCGTACCCGATTGTGCATGAATCCCGTTTGGTTGAGTTGGCGCATGCCTGCGTCCACGATCGGAAACCCAGTCTGCCCATTCGTCCATAGGCGAAATAGCGCTTTATCCTTTTTCCAAGGAATGCGGTTGTACTTCTCCTTGAACGCGTTTCCAAATACGCTTGGGAAATGATAGGCGATGTGAGTCAGAAAATCTCTCCAGTACAATTGCCTTGTTAGCGGATGGTCCGAGCCCAATGTCTGGGTGATTTCCCAAAACGCTTCGCGAATTGAGCATGTCCCAAACTTCAAGTGCGCGGAAAGCAAACTGGTTCCTTGAACAGCGGGTAGATCGCGATCAGATGCGTATCCAGAAAGTTTGTATAATTGACTGAGCTGCTTGAGTCCTGCCTTTCTCCCTCCTTGAATAGATTTTAAGGAAGGGACCCCATCAATGAGGGAATCGAGATGAGATTGGAGGGACGGGTCGTTGGAATATGAGGCGAAGTTGCCTTTGCCCCTGGGCCTTGACTTAGGGGCAGGCACTCTGAGCGATCGAGCCCTGTTGTAGTATGGGGTGAAGACTGTGTACGGGGTATTATCGGTTTTGAGAGTATTCTTCGGCTCGTTGAGGAGCAAGTCGGCGCAGGAGTGGAAGTCTATCCCCTGGCTCTGGCAGGCCTGCTCGATCGCTCGATCGCGCTTTCTGCTAAATGGCGTGTAATCGCGATTCACCCATAACGATTCAATTTCCAGGTCACTTTTCCATGCGGCAACCAAGCTCTCTGGGGTGCTTTGAAAGGATTGGAGGTTAGAACCTAATTTGCGGAGAGACTGGTCAAGATCGAGAAGCGAGTCGCGCAGAAAATGTATTCCTGGTAGGCTCCGATAAGGGTGATCGCGCGTTTGCCTGGGGTCGATTACGAATGCAGGAATCACTTCCCGCGAATGCTTCAATGCCTGATTGAGACCCGTATTGTCAACTAGGCGCAGATCTCGACGAAATAGGAAAAGACTTCTCCGATACACTTTGTATACGTTTTAGCACTACACTTAGTAGGAAGGCTTAAGATCCTCGATTCCCGCTTCTGGGTTCGCGTCCAGAAAGGCTTGAATGGCTTCGATAAAGGCCTCCCCGTATTTTTCGAGCTTCGCTAAACCAACTCCGCTTATCTCGGATAGTTGGGATTCGCCGATGGGAAAGTCACGGGCCATCTCCCTTAGGGTGACATCGGAAAAGACGATATAGGGTGGGACTCCCTGTTCGCTGGCCAATTCTTTTCGCAATGCCCTGAGAGAGGTGAACAGTTCTTCATTGCACTCGATACCACCCGTGCTTGGACCACGCGGGTGGATTTTGGTCACATTGGCGACACTTGGTTGAGTGAGGACGATTGGGGAGCGCTCGCGCAAGGCGCTTTTCCCTTTGCGCGTTAGCTCAAGGACGCTGTGATTCTCTGTATTCTGATCAATATAGCCGTTGCGAATCAACTCGCGTCCAAAAGCTTGCCACTCTTGCCGTCGATATTCCTGACCGATATCGTAGGTTGAGAGGCGATCGTGCCGCCATTTGAGCACTTTCTCGTTCTTGCTTCCAAGGAGCACGTCGACGATGTGGTTGATCCCGACGCTGAACCCGCTGGCTTGCTGAACCCGGAATATGCATGACATGAACTTCTGCGCAGGTAGCGTTCCATCGAACGTGCTCTTAGGATTGCGGCAGTTGTCGCAATTTCCGCAATTCCCCTCGGTCCAATCCTCTGAAAAATATCCCATGAGAACCTTTCTTCGGCATTCCGACGATTCGGAGTAGTGCACCATTTGCCGTAGTTGCGTCGTGGCGACATCTCGTTCTTTAGGATTGTTTTTGTCTGCGATGAATTGGAGTTGCTTGGCTACGTCGCCAGGACTGAAATAGAGGATGCAGTCGGAGGGAAGCCCGTCCCTTCCTGCCCGCCCTGTTTCTTGATAGTAGCCTTCAATATTCTTGGGGAGGTCTTGATGGATGACGTAGTGGACATTGGGCTTGTCGATCCCCATGCCAAAAGCGATGGTGGCGCAAATGACTTTTATCTCGTCGCGAATGAATGCCTCTTGGTTTTCCGCCCGTTTTATTGGAGTCATTCCTGCGTGGTAAGGAAGCGCTTCTATGCCTGACTGGCGCAGCTTGTCTGCCAGGTTTTCGGTAGCTTTGCGCGAGTAGCAGTAGATGATCCCGCTCTCGTAGGGCTTGCTCTGAATGTAGCGAAGAATCTGCTGGAAGACCGCCTGCTTGGTTTCGATGCGGTAGTCCAGGTTGGGGCGGTTGAAGCTGGCGACGAATGTTTTTGGCTCTTTCAGGCGAAGCTGGCTGAGAATGTCCTTTCGAACGCGATCAGTGGCCGTCGCGGTCAGGGCCATGAAGGGCTTTTCGGGGAAAAGCCGCCGCAAATTGGAGAGTTGTCGATACTCCGGTCGGAAATCATGTCCCCACTCGCTGATGCAATGAGCCTCGTCTACGGCGAATCGCGTCACGTTCCATTGTTTCAGGTCATCTAGGAAGCCTGATAGCATGAGGCGTTCGGGAGCGACATAGAGAATGGTGTATTCGCCGGCGAAGAGCTTGGCGTATCGCTTTTTGGCCTCCGTCTTGTTGAGCGACGAATTGAGGTAGGTAGCGTGGATTCCATTCGCTTCCAAGCCGTCGACCTGGTCTTTCATCAGAGCGATGAGAGGAGAGATCACGACTGTCAGCCCATCATTGAGGATGGCAGGAAGCTGGTAGCAGAGTGACTTGCCACCGCCGGTCGGCAAGAGAGCGAATACGTCGCTTCCGTTTAGGGATTCGCTTATGATTTCCCATTGAAACGGGCGAAAGGAGTCGTGCCCGAAATAGTGTTTCAGGGTGTCATGGGCCTTGGCATTCTGAGTTGGGGAAGGCATGTATTTCACTTTGGGAGAAGGGGCGTCATAAAGGAAGTCAGAATTGCGGCGCGCTCGAATCAGCTTGCATGCAAGGCAGCGTCCGAGTCGTATTTGATACATGACAACTGTATTGCGTACTTGCCTCTTCGCAGCGGCACTCGGATTTCCGTTCACTGCGTGGGGAGCGGATGTTCATGGTCATGAGCATACGGCCAAGGACCACCTCTACGAAGCGGCGCGCGACGCAGAGATTTCCTTCGAGGAGGCTTACGAGGCCGCGAAAGCGGATGGAGTTGCGGAAGCCTTTCTGATTGAGGCGCAGACGATCAATTATCTATCGACCGGCAATATGCCAGCCCTCTACCCGCATTTGGCGTCGCTGGAAGCGGTTTCCGAGGACCTTGAGTACGGCATGGATAAGCCGTTTCACTCCAAAAGGCAGCTGTCCGGTCTGGTCGCCTCTCTGCGAGCGATCCAAGCCTACGAGGCGAGCAACATTCCTGAGTTTGAAAAGCAGGCAGCCCTGTCCTACGTAAACGCTCCTGAATACAATCAGGCATTCGGGCTCTTTCAGCTGATGACTGAAGTGCGTCAGAAAGAAGTGCAGGAAGCGGCCATGGCGAACCTGCGCATCCCAATGGATATGGTGATCGCCAGCGCGGATGGAGAGGAACGGACCTTGGACCAATGGCTAGAAGGCAACCAGGCGCTTTTGATAGATTTTTGGGCAAGTTGGTGCGGTCCCTGCATTCAGCTCATGCCTGAGCTGAAGACCAAGGCAGAGTCGCTTCCGGACCAGGGCATTGTGGTAGCAGCGATGAATACCGACGCGGAAGACCCGGTCGCCAAAGCGAAGCAAGTGCGCTCCCAGCATAATATGGAGATAATGCCGTGGCTGCTTGAGCCTGAAGATCGGCCGCTAAGCCGGATGCTTATTATCGACTCAATCCCGCGCATGATTCTCGTAGGCCCCGAAGGCAAGGTTCTGTATAATGGGCATCCCATGGACCCGAGCCTCAAGGCGGCCCTTGCGAAGCTGGATGTGAAAATCTAGTTTTCGGAAATAGGGGACTTCCCGTTGTTTCCACGTAATTGGATGAGTCGCGGATTTCCTGGCGCAGCGTGGAATTGACTGCGTTTGCTATCTGCTTAGGGATAGCCGCTCAGAATGAGACTTGGGGATCTAGAGCTTGAATCAAATTTGTTCCTGTCGCCTTTGGCGGGCTATACGAATCTCCCGTTTCGCTTGACCATCAAGACTTTGGGAGGCATTGGATTGGTGACGACTGATCTCGTCAATGCTCGATCGCTTTTGGAGCGGCGGCCTGTTGCGTTCAAGATGATTGCGTCCGATCCTCGTGAACAGCCTATGTCGGTCCAGCTGTTTGGGGGCATTCCCGAAGAGATGCGTGACGCTGCGCTAATGGTGCAAGAGCGAGGCGCGCAATCTGTGGATATCAATATGGGGTGCCCGGTTAAGAAAGTAACCAAGACTGGTAGCGGGTCCTCGATGATGAAGGATCTCGATGCCACGCAATTGCTCGTTAAAGGGATGATTGATGCCTTGAAAATCCCGGTTACCGCGAAAATGCGACTGGGTTGGGACGATGATAACATTACGGCCCCCGAGCTGGCTCGAGCGCTGGAGGACGTGGGCGTGGCGGCGATTTTCGTGCATGGAAGAACCCGCGCCCAAGGCTTTTCCGGAGTCGTAAACCTAGAGGGTATTCGAAAGGTTAAGCGAGCGGTCAGGACGATTCCGGTTATAGGCAATGGGGACGTGACGACGCCTGAGGCCGCCCGATTGATGCTTGAGCGCACGGAATGCGATGGCGTAAGCATTGGCAGGGGCGCTTTTTATAATCCTTGGATTTTTACCCAGACGGAGCGCTATATTCAAACGGGCGAAATGATGCCCGAAGCGACTTTTGATCAGCGCGTCTCGCTGATGCGGATACATCTTCAACGGATGATAGAATTCTATGGAGAAGATCGAGGGTGCATCCAGTTTAGAAAAGTGGCTCCTTGGTATGCGAAGCGATTTGGTCCATCAAAATTTTTCAAGGACCGAGTGGTGCGGGTCGCTAGCTTGGAGGAATTCGAGGAAATTCTGGCGAACTACATAGAGTGGCGCACGCGTTTTTGCGATGATTCCGGACAGTTGCAAGAGCGTTACCGACCTCCTGAGCAGTATTCATCAATTACTGACGATTCGCCTACCGAACGAATCAAGGTTCTGAAAGGCCCGGTAGAGAAATGGTAGATCCTGGCTAGGCAGCCGAGATGAGCGATGCGGTATCGAGAATCAGAGCAATGTTTCCGTCGCCGAGGATGGCCCCGCCGGAAACGCCTGGAATACCTTGCATCATGCTGCCGAGGCTTTTGATTACGACCTCCTGCTTGCTGACCATGCCATCTGCGAGCAAGCCGCATTGCTTGCCCCCATTTTCCACAATGACGACGGTACCTGCCTTGGGGTCCGTCTCCGCATTTGGAATTTTGAAGTGATTGTGCAAGCGGAACAAGGGGAAGACCTTGCCTCGAATGTTCAAGATTTCCTGCGCTCCCTGAATCTTTGCAAGCGTGTCCTCATCGGGCCTTAAGGCCACCTTTACTGATGTAGTCGGGAGGATAAAGCGGTCATCTCCCTACCTTTACGACGAGTCCATCGACGATCGCCATGGTAAGAGGGAGGAGAATCTTGAAGGTAGAGCCTTTACCTGACTCGGATTCGATTTCGATCTTGCCACGCAGTTTTTCAATATTCTTTCATACTACGTCCATTCCGACGCCTCGGCCAGAAATATCGGTGACTTCTTCAGCGGTCGAGAATCCTGGCGCGAAAATTAGCTGGTATATTTCGCTCTTGGAGAGCTGTTCATCTTCCCTTATGATACCGTTAGATACCGCCTTTTTGAATACACGATCCGCGTCGATTCTTCGTCCGTCATCGGAGAGCTCAATAACGATGTTGCTGCCTTTGTGGTAGGCGCTTAGATTGAGGGTTCCGGATTCGATACGATCTTCCGGGGATTCCAATCCATGATCGAGCGCGTTGCGCACCATATGTACGAGAGGATCCCCAATTTCCTCGACCACGTTTCTGTCAAGCTCGGTATCTTCGCCTGAAACTTCGAAGTGAACTTTCTTTCCGAATTTCGAGCTGATGTCTCGAACCATACGGCCCATCTTCTGAAAGGTAGACTTGATCGGAATCATGCGCAGCGACATGGAGGTGTGTTGCAGCTCTTTGGTGATTCGCGATAGTTGCGACATATTACGCTGAAGCGCATTGGTGTCGCCGGTAGGTCCTTTGGTGGATTCTTGAAGTTGACTTTGAACGATCACGAGCTCGCCAACCATATCCATTAGATTGTCGAGTTTCGATGTGTTGACGCGTATAGACGCGTTTTGTGTAGAATTCTTCCTGGGCGTATTGGTTTTTTGGTTCTTGCCAGATTCCCCGCCGGAAGCGCTTGGTTCGCCTTGGAGGGCATCGCCCAAATTCGTTGTAGCGGCATTCGAATCGGTAATACCTATCTGATTCAAATAGGAGTCTTCGCCTTCCATTGCCCAACGAGCCCGGGCCATGAGTTGGCTGACGGGGATCGCTTCCGTAGGGGGCGAAGCGCTAGATAACGCTTGCGAGATTTGCTCGATTTGACGCGCGATGGCGTCCTTGCTGTCGAGAACCAGGTCGATTACCCCCGTGAAGACGGGTAGCTTGTCATTGCGGATCAGGTCCATCAGCGACTCGATTTCGTGTGCGAGCCGATTGACGGGAATCAGGTTCCGAAAACCGGCAACGCCCTTGATCGTGTGAAATGAGCGGAACATCGAATTGATCGCATCCTGATTGGAAACGTCTTGCTCGAGCTCCAGAACCGCAGTTTCGATTTGTCCCAGGTGGTCGACTGCCTCGATGTGAAATTCTACTAGGAGTTCCTGATTCTCCTCCAGGTTCAAGTCCATGACGACATCGAATTCAGAGAATTCGACTAAGAGATCGGAATCAGGGTCGACCTCGTCTGATGTAGCGGTTTCCAGCTCGGCGGTGGTTTCTGGGACCGGAGCGATCTCGAAAATTTCAGGAGTCCGTTGTTCGCGCAGGTCGGCTCGGGTCGTTTCCAGCCAAAAATTGAATTCTGTCAGAAGCGAGACCGATGGGTTGTCAAATGGCGATGCTGTGTCGAGCAGCTGGTCGATCTTCGTAAGGACAGGCTCGACGGATTGCTTGATAAAGGCGACCTGCTCGAACGCGCTGTCGAAATCACGTAGGAGGTTGTACAAAGGCAAGAGACCTTCATCGCTACCGCTTTCAACTAGGAGGAGCTCCCCTGAAAATTGTTGGGCGATCGTTTCGAATTGAGCGGTCTGCTCATCTGTCAGAAGGCTTGGAAGCGTGGTCTCGGAGAAGGGGGTGATTGTCTCGTCGACGCCCTCTGCGGACGCTTCTGTTTCAGGCTCCGATTCGCTATTGGAAGGAGATTCGTCCGATGCGAATGACGGCAGATCATCTAGGGAAGAGGCAATATCCTCTGTGTTAGCCTTCGTATTTCGCTCGCTGGTTTGCGATGTAGGAGCTTTCAGCTCGATCAAGTAGTTCGAGAGCTGGTTGGAGGCATCCTGTAGGGATTCGATCGATTGGTCATCGGAGCTCTGGGCCTCTTCGATCAAGGGGTTTAGGGTCGCTTCAATCGTTGCGATGATCGTTGAGATCTCTGGATCATCGGGGAGTTCCGAACTGAGTTCCCCCACAAGGCTGAGAATAGGCAGCAGGCCCCCGTCGCTATTTGGCTTTGCGAGGTGGGTTTCACCCGCTAGCTGAGTAACGATCGTCTCAAACTGATTGATTGCTTCTGGGGACCATTGCGTGGGCGGTGAGCGCGTGACTGTCGGATTGAAGGATTCTCGGCCTAGCGCGAGTCGCTAATTCAATCGTCCGGTTCGGTGTATTCCTTGAGCGTTAAACCCGTAGAGGCGTCTATAGCTGAACGAATTTACCTATTCTTAAGTAGATGGGCGCGATTGAGCGCCCGTTGCCCGGGGAAAGGGGCATTGCTCATCAGGCGGCTCTCCCTCTTATCAACTCCCCGGAGCCACTAGGAATTCGACTCTTTTTTGAGAAGCGATTGCACGGCGGACAGAGCGCCCTTGAGCGAGAACGGCTTCTTGAGCACGGTGGCGTCTTCGGGGAGATTGAATTGGGAAAAAACCTCCTCGGAGTAGCCCGTCATGTAGATCACCTTCATGTCGGGATTCTTCTTCAAAAGGCGTTCCGCCAATTCGGATCCTCTCATTTTTGGGAGGATCAAGTCGGTGATCAGGAGCTCGATCTTCGAATTGGACTCGTCGAAGAACTCGAGCGCGTCTTCTGCCAGATTCGTGGAGAACACCTCGTAGTTGTGGTAGACGAGCAAGCCGGAGATGCAGTCGCACATCGTCTCGCGCTCGCTAGAAGATAGATTCTCGGTGGGCGTGAGAGGCTCATCATCATCTTCGCCTTGCGATTTGGAGGCGACTTTGGGAAGGAATATCCGAAACAAGGTTCCTTTCCCAATATCGCTTGTAAGCTCGATATGCCCGTTCGCCTGACGCACGATGCCGTATACGGTGGAGAGTCCCTGGCCAGTCCCTTTTCCAGTATCCTTGGTGGTGAAAAACGGCTCGAAAATGCGTTCTTGGGTTTTGGCGTCGATCCCCATTCCCGTGTCCTGGAAGCTGAGCATCATATACGGTCGCGCCTCGATGTGGTCCGGCAAGTACTGGGCGGCTTCCTCGGGGGAGCATGCGTTCACAGCCAGGGCGATCTTTCCCCCGTCAGGCATGGCGTCGCGGGCGTTGGTGGTGAAATTGATGAGGATCTGCTCGAACGCGGTCCGATTCAGGTTCACGAAAACGGGATCTTCGGCGAAGCGAAGGTCGAATTCGATGTCTTCTGGAATGAGTCGCCGCAGAATCTTCTGCATATCCTTGGTGACCTTTATCGCATCCAGCACCTCCGGCTTCAGGTTCTTGTTCCTTCGGCTGAAGGAAAGCAGCTGCTGGGTCAGGTCCGTCGCCCGCTCTGCCGCTTTGCGAATTTCGCCAAGTACTTCGAATCGGTGTCGTCCTCTTTCTTCGCATCTAGGATGAGGTCGGAAAATGAGAGAAGGACGGCCAGGATATTGTTGAAGTCATGAGCGATGCCGCCTGCGAGCCGTCCTACCGCCTCCATTTTCTGAGACTGGAAGAGGTCTTGCTCGAGGCGACGGATCTGGCTGACGTCACGCTGGATGACTGCATAGTTCGTGATCTCGGTTTCCGATCCAAAAACGGGAAACACCTTCCAGGCCATTATGAACTCCGAACCATCCTTCTTGTAGCCGACCATCTCGCCGGCGGCCGTACGTCCGGCTTGGATATCGAGGATCATTTCTTCAATGATGGAAAAGTTCGTGTTCTTCCCGTGAAGCAGCGAAATTCCCTTCCCGACGACATCCATTTCCGTGTAGCCGCTAATTTCGGCGAATCCATCGTTGACGTAGAGGATGCGGGCGTTGGTTGCCTTCGCCCCAGTTCTTGTCGGTGATTATTACGCCTTCTCCGATGCTTTTCAGCGCGGTTGCGATCAGGCGGATCTGGGCGTCTTTAGACTCGGTTTGGCTCTGATCGCTCAAGAAAAGGAGAGCTCCGGCTTGTCTGGATTCGCGTTTGGCTTGAGCTGAAAGGTCGTGGTGACTCGGCTTCCGTCGGGTTTCTCGATGATGGCCCGCGTCGATGACAGATGCGGATTGCGAAACCGCTCCGATGACAGGTCTATCGGATCGCCACTGTCCGGATCGAATGCATGGAAGATATCGCTGATCGATTTCCCAAGCGCCTCTGCTAGCGGGCATCCAAGAAGGGATTGGGCGACTTGATTGAGCGTTTCGACCTGGCCGAATCGGTTGAGGACAACGATGCCATCGGTGGAGCACTCTAGCAGCGTGTCGGTGAGGGTCCTAAGCTTGGCTAATTCGTCCAAAGCCTGTGAATCGGGCTTGGCTGAGGCATCCTCTATGAACAAATCGGGCATTTGGGTTGGTTTGAAGCTTGAACCGGAGGATGGCGATACTTTTTAGAAATGGCAATTCTCGAGCGGCGAATCTAGCGCTAAAGCAGGACTTTGCGCGGAGAGACCGCGCGATGCCATTCGAGTTTCGATATCTTGACGGTTGCGGGTTGAACGCAAGTAGAATTAGCATCGAATCTGAATGTATTCGCGTTTTGGTTGATTCTTAGTTTTGGCCCTCGCTTTCTTTTCCTTGTAAATGGAACTGGGATCTCAAGTAATGATCGGGATCTCATCCGGTTAACTCAATGAGCAGTCCACGGTATTATTTATACGGCCCATCGGCGGAGTCCACCCGAGGGCTAGGACTGTCTGATTGGTACGACTGGTTCGCTTCTCGCCCAAGGGTATCGGTTCTCGATTCGATTTCTGATCTTAGAGAAGGAACATTGGTGTCGTTCAATCCCTTGAAAAAAGACTCGGATGCTTTCCCCGAATTGAAGGGTCGCGTAGATCGTTGGATTTGTATCGACGATACGGATAGTGTGACATTGGCCTGCTCTCTGGCGAAAAAACATGAAGTCGAGCGTTTGTTGCATAGACGACTTGTGGATGAAATGGAATCTCCAGTAATTCCTTCGGCGATATTGCAGCTAGAGAAATTGGGTATCTGGTTATCAAATACGAATATTGACGATAACGAAGGCGATGCGGGAAACCGACCAATAGGCGAAGAAGACTCTCGGCGACTTGTCGTAATTCGGGATGAAGCGTTTGTTCGTGAAAAGAAGCTCGATTTGCTGATTACTCTATTGCAGGAGGCCTTGAGCAGTATCGGCTGGGCGATCGAATTCGCTGAGCCGCGCTCCTTTCAACGGCGATCTAGGGCGGCGGCAAAGGCCCTGATCGTGACGGGTGAATCAGATGCTGCAGTGAATTCTGTCGCGAAGGCTAGAAAGTTGAACATGGACGTTGCCCTTTGGGAAGAAATGGAAATCTCGCCATTGAGGTTTGCTTATAGCCACTGACTCCTCCAACCGCTATCGGTGGATTCTGCGGGAAGCTTCGCCTCGTCCATGAATCGATGAGCGCTTTTCTTGATGGAGTGGATCGATCGGAAATGGAAGACTCACCTTTTCAAGGCAACCAGTGTTTCGAGTCGCCCGAAGACCTCTTATCCACTGACCGTTCTTTGCCTGCGATAGTCGGAGATTTTCTTACGAGCGATCATGGGGAAGCGCTTGCTGATCGCTCAAAAAAGCAAGTCGCTTCATCGCCGAGCCGTTGCTACGCGTCATTGTACTATTCGAACGAATTCTTCCGGCAGTATGCGCCATTCAGAATGTTGTGCGACGATGAATTGAAAAAGCGCTGTCAGCCGGGAATAGAGAGATTGTCTGATATACTGAATAATGGATACAAGGCATCTGGTGGGTATGGAACGATGTTCGCTCTCCATTTAGGTTGGTGCGCGGCACTATTGAACAAGCCCGCAGACATATTGAGCTACTTCGAAATGGCGAAGGATCCTTCGTTCAATGCTCTGGCGATGTATTCGAGTGAGATTGGCTTGGCTCTCTGGTATAGGGGTGACAACGCTGTCGCCGAAAATTGCCTACGTCTGGCAATTGAAAAGGCGCCCGAATCCGCCCACTGGCCGCCACGCCTTCAAGCGATATCTCGCCTATTGGGATTGTCCCCGAAGGCTCAGCCTTCGTTCCAGGGCGCGGAGTATTCAATTGAAACCAACGATTGGATTACTCTCATCGGGGAGGCGAGCGCTTGCGATGTGAATGCGGATGCGCTTTGGGAACAAGCGGAAAGGATTGATCCCTATTCAACGGCTCAGTTCAAGTTGAGAAAGGAACTGGGAAAGGCGTGATCGGATTCGACCGTGTATTGATTTTTTCCGACTCGTTAGCGGCTCCGAGAAATAAGGATCCTGAGCAAGTACTGGGATTCGAGGATACGTGGCCTGGATTGCTTCGAGAGGAGTATCCGAAAGCGATTGTGGGCCAGGTGACGATTGGTTCCACTACTACGGAGGAGATTTTGTATCAGACGCAATACTGGACCGGGTTCGATCCCAGTTGCGTTATTTTCCAGCTTGGAATTTGCGATTGTCTTCCACGGCCTTGGGCAGTTTCGAGCTCGAGATCATCAAGCGGCTTCCGTATTCCGAATCCATGCGCAAGTGGATCGCTAAGCGCTCCAAGTCCCTGAGAGAGTTGCGAGGTGGCCTCGTCCGGACACCGGAAGCGCTTTTTACGGAGCGTGTTTCGAGATTGAAGACCTTGTTTCCGGAGTCGCGGTGGTTGGGCTTGCTCGTAAACCGCAATCCTGAGCCCATGAACTTCCCCAGAGCGGCGCCTTTGGCTGACAAATACAACGGCCTTTTGAAAGGGATCTATCATGACCGCTTTATTGGAATTGGGGGAGTGGCATCTACCTGCTTCATGCCGGATGGATTTCACTTGAACGCCGACGGCCATCGCTATGTTTGGGAACGCATCAAGAGCCAAATGAAAGGAGCTGACAGGCAGACATGATAAGCGATCGGGAGCGAGCATCGGCGCAGGTCATATACGAGGGCCCTATACGGTCCGGCGGAGCGGATTCTGGATTCGAAGATGGATTTTCGGTAAAGGAGCTGAAAGCGAATGGCCTAGTGTTTCTGGATCCCATTCCAGTCGGGGTCGAATTCCTCTATGAAGATTCCGACTATTGGGCGAATCGGTATGGCTCGGACGGCGAGATCGACTTTGACGCGATGAGCCGCAAGCTGGGTCGAGAACAATCTCTTTGGTTGGAGGCAATCGGGCCGGAACGCTTGGCAGGGAAAAGCGTGGCTGATATCGGTGCTGGTTCAGGGCTTTTTCTCGACCAAATTCAATCTAGCTGCACCTCCACTTCGGGCGTGGAAGTCTCAAGTTCGATGCGGAATTATATGGAGAAAAGGGGGCATGCAGTTTATTCGTCGACCGAAGATTGCTCCAGCCAGTCCCACGACGTATGCGTTTCATTTGATGTTCTCGAGCATGCGGTAGACCCCTTAGCGTTCTTGAGAGATGCGCGCCGCATCCTCAAGCCTGGTGGCGTATTGCATATTGGAGTTCCCAATCAGCGCGATTTCCTTAAAGACCTATGCACCGCGTACCTTCCATTTTTCTATCACAAATCTCACCTGTATTATTTTACGGATACGTCATTACGAGAGCTTTTGGAAAGGGCGGGATTTATAGTAGTGAAATCGAGGAGCGTGCACAAATATAACTTCATGAACGTGGTGAATTGGCTTCGCGACGCTAAGCCTACGGGTGTTGAGGATGCGGGCCCTTTTGACGCCGCTTTCGAGCAGGGATTTAGAGAGAACATTGAGCGACAGGGTCGAGGATCGCACATTTTGTTGGAGGCTCGGAATCCATAGTTCTCTGATGTTGAAGCGTCTATTTTTAGTAGGGCATTGGGGAGAGCTCGAGCGTAGAGACTATTTCGAGCGATTGTTCTTGGACGAGCGGTGGAAGGGTTGGGACGTTGTTTTTCTAGACCATACTCACCGTCCGAAGGGACCGATCAGGGAAGATTACTTACCGGCATTCTATCACCTCTACCAAAACTACATTCGAGACAAGCGGTGGCTGTTCCGTTCCGGGCTAAAGATGTTTGCGCTGTGCCCTCGAGCGTCTTTGGAAAGCATGGCTTTGGACTTGTACGTGGCGCGCGTTAAGAGCGAATACAGGCTCGGTCGTTTGAGAGCGATCGTAGATGTGGTATGCGGGTACTGCGTCGTTGCTGTCAAGTTGCTGTACGGCCGAAGTCTCGGCATTGAATTGCGTCGCGGAGACTGCGTGGTCCTGTTCGGTTCAAATCAACCGTCGCAGAGATTGCTGAGAGCCTACTGTCGAAAGGCGAAAATTCGGATCGTGTTTGCGGAGCACGGCTCCCTGTCGGGGACCTTGCATTTCAATTCCGAAAGCGTGACGTTCGGGCTTTTTCCAATGCGGTGCCGAGAGCGATTCCTTGCGGCGCCACTGGAAAAGGGCGATATTGAAAAGGGGCGCAACTATCTTCAATCAATTGCGCAAGGAAAACGAGACCAGAAGCCTCAGGAAGTGGATGAGGCGCTTCTTGCTAAGATCGAGCGATGCCAAGGGAAAGTGTTGTTTTTGCCTGCGAATGGTGAAATCGGTGGCGGATTGTATCCAAGTAATGGAGTTGAATCAAAAAAGTATCTCCTTGGTTTCGTTCGAATCAGGATCTGTTTAAGACAATTTTTAGAAGCGCTCGAAAAAAGGGTTGGACCTTGGTTTACAAGCCTCATCCGAATTCAGTTCTAGCCGAATCGGCTCTTCAGGAGGAGGATGGATTGCTGATTGCTGCGGAATGCGACATTCCTGCGCTGGCTAGAGCATGCGACCTTGTCGTTGGTCTCGGGACGAAAGTCGCCCAAGCTGCGCTGGCAGTCGGGACACCAGTGGCGCTTCTTGGGCCTTATGCCCTTTTTGGTATGGGTTGCTGCTACGAATGGGATGGGAATTCGGATTTGGAGGAGCTACTGGAGAATGGAGTTAGGACTGGTATTACTGAGGCTCAGAAAAATGCCTATGAAGAATATGCCGCTCGGGAGCTCAAGTACTGTCTGTTTCAATACAGAAAATTTACCCACGGTAGATATGGGCGTAGCCATGAAAGATTGTCAGAGTGCTTGCATTCATATCTTGAGAGCAGCGACCTTGCGGACGATGTATCCAACCCAAGCGCGTTGGTGTTTGAGAGCGGTAGCTCTGCATCCGATAGATAGTGATCGCAATATCAAATTCATGATTGAAAGGTATCTTAGATGAGTAAGGAGAGTGAGTTAATCTACTTCGATGCCGAAGAAATGCGGCGTTTTCTCGTGGACGCGCTGGTCGCATCCCGCGTTGAGAAAGAAGTGGCAAAATCGACGGCTGAAAATTTGCTCCTTGCTTCATTGCGCGGGACTGATTCGCACGGAGTTCGCCTGCTACCTCATTACCTGGAAGGCGTAAAGGGCGGTCGCATTAATCCGGATCCTCAATTCAAGATCGAACGGCGCGCGGCGTCGTGCAGCTTGCTTGACGCGGGTGATAGCTTCGGGGCGGCGGCGGGATTTGCTGCGATAGACGAGGCGATACGCTTGGCTCGGGAATCGGGGTCTGGATTCGTAGCCGTGAGCAATTCAAGCCACTGCGGCGCTCTTGCTCAGTTCGCTTTGAAGGCGGCAAAGGAGGATATGGTGGGTTTGGCCTTTACTCAGGCGACGCCTAAAGTGCGGAACCCCAACGGGGTGAGACCGTTTTTTGGAACGAATCCTCTCTGCGTGGCGGCTCCTATGGCTGCCGAAGAACCGTTCTGCTTCGATAGCGCCCCTACGCCTTTCTCCAACAATAAGGTCAAGGAATTTAGAGAGCAGGGAAAAGAGCTGCCGGGCGGCGTCGCAGCTGACAGCGAGGGGATTGAAACGCTTGATCCCGGTCTTGCTACTCAGCTCCTTCGAATTGGGGATTACAAAGGTTTTGGCCTGTCCATGGTCGTCGATATGTTTTGCAGTCTCTTCTCTGGAATGGGGATGGGAGACGAGGTATCGACAATGTACGGGAATTCTATGAGTGAAAAGCGTAAGCTGGGCCAATTTTATGGAGCCTACAGCATCGAGGCATTTGAATCGCCTGACGTCTTCAAGAATAGGCTTCAAGGGATCGCGGATCGTATTCGAATGGAACCGAGACGCGATCCTGACACGCCCGTGCTTGTTCCCGGAGATCCGGAAAAGGCGGAAATGGCGATTCGCTTGAAAAGCGGGATTCCATTGACCCGCGCCTTCCACATCGAGTTTGATCGCATCGCGGTTGAATTGAACATCGAACTGAGCGTGACGATCCCGGTTGAAGGGGCCGACTAGTGGGGAGGCGTTCATGTTGAAAAGCGTATCGCGAAAAGGATGGCGGCGCTACGGTGACTCGAGGAAATAGACGATTTCGGCGACAGAGTTATCTTCTGATTTGAGGGTGTTCGTGGATTCATGTCGAGCGCGTTTGATGAAATGCGCAAGGGTGGATCTTTTAGTTGAATTGGCGGGGTTGGCGGTCTAGGGATCATCGCGTGCCATCTCCTCTGCTCAGCATAGCGATTCCAGCCTACAATCGGCCTGAGGAATTGCTGTATTCGTTGAAGCGATTCGTAGCGCAGATTGAGTCTCGGTTTGAATCGTTGGTTGAGATTCGGGTTTCAGACGACTGCTCACCGGGCTATGGCTTGCGCGATGTAGCCCGCTTTTGCGATCGGTATCCTTTTATTCACTATCGCCGTTATGGGCGAAATATTGGGCTGGAACGAAACTTGATTCGGTGCGCCGAAGAATGCCGAGGTGAATTTCTTTGGATATTTGGCGATGACGATTCTTAGAAACAGACTCCGCGCTTGAGGAGATAATGGATACTCTACGGAGCGATCGATATGATTCCATTGTAATAAATCGTACGCGCTGCAGCTTCGCCCTGGATCGAATTTTATCCAAAAATTGGATGGGTATTGATCCGATGGAGAACGAGACTTTCAGTGGGTTAGTTGAATTTTGCCTGAAATTTGGTTTCATTAGCGTCATTGGATTCGTTTCGGTAAACATATTCAGGCGAGAGCCCTTCGTTTCCTTAGATTTCGAGAAATACATGGGCACTATGTATCCACAATTAGGAGGACTGTTAGAAGCCTTCCATCATCGCCCAGTATTGCTGCTCTCAACACCGCTGGTCTGCCATCGAACGCAAACTGCGGAGGAGAAGAAAGCCGCGTTGGGAAACAAGCGCTCCGAGGCAGATTTCATGGCGGATATCGACCGAAGGAATGCCCTGTATTTTAGCCATCCTTACATATCTATGGTGATGACTTTGATTGAGCTAGGGGCATTCACTGCTGATGACATCGTTGAAATTCGAGAGAATACAGTGATAAACGGACGGCTCGTGGACTTTTTCATTCACACGGTAGGCTTGAGTCGCAAGATGGGTCTTTGCGAGAGCGATGAGGTATGGAGTCGTACCCATTCATTCTTTGAGGCGCTTCCATTGGACGCGGATACGCGCGATCGTATCAATACCCTTTTTGCTGCCCGAGGCGCCGCATCAATTACACACGTTGAATGAGCCTGACGCTATCAGTTGTTACGCCGAGCTTCGAGCAGGCGAAGTACTTGTCAGATTGCATCGATTCAGTACAAAGCCAATCCTATCCGCCCATCGAGCATTTGGTCTACGATCCCGGTTCATCGGATGGTAGCAAAGAGATCGCGCGATCCTATAGTGGAGTAACGCTTTTCGAGGAGACGGATGAAGGGCAGTCCGATGCATTGAACAAGGGTTTCGCTCGCGCTCGTGGCGACCTCATCGCCTGGCTCAATTCAGATGACGCTTATGCCGATGCATCCGTATTCGAAAAGGTGATCGAACGATTCGAGAAACCGGACTCTCCCGACATCGTATATGGGAGGGGACTCTATTTTGGCAGCGATGGAAGCGTATTGCGAGAAGCCTACGTGAATCGGGATCCGAACTCGCTGGGCGAGAGGCTTCACCATGAGGTGGGTTTGATGCATTTTCCACGAACATGTTTGAGAACATGTCCTGGAGACATACGGTTACATTCTTCAATATGCACCTAGCCTACGGTTTAGGGTATCGAAGAGTCGCCCTAATTGGATTCGACCATTCATATGTTCAACCGAAAGGGGTGAAGGAAGAGGAAATGATCCTCGACTATGGCAAGGACGAGAACCATTTTATCGAAACCTACTTCCAGGGAAAGGAATGGCAGGCGGCGGACGTCGACATGATGGAGGAAATGTATAAGCTCGCTAAGGACGCCTTCGAATCGGATGGGAGGGAAATCGTGAACGCTACCGAAGGAGGAGAGCTAGAATTGTTTAGGCGGATGGATCTTGAGGATGCATTGAAACCGCCAGTGACTTCAACTTGATTAGCTGCGATGTTCGACTTTTTGAGAAAAGACTTTTTGTGGAGAGCATTCGACTCCGGAATTTTGGAAGAGCTGGACAAGAAAATTTCGTATCAACCCAAGATTGCCCAGGATCTTTCCATCTATGAATTGCTTCGAGAAGAGCGGAACTTGAAAATTGCAGAAATTGGAGGGGGCAGCTCGAGGATGCTCAGGCAATTGGCTCTGCGAAACCAATGCTACAATATCGAAAAGTTTGAAGGGAGGAACGCAGGTCCTGATCGGGAGGTTGAGATCGATGGGGTTTCCAATCTGCATGCATACATTGGGGAATTCGACGAAGCGGTTGAAGACGCGTTCTCCGTATCGGTGGTTGAGCATATAAAAGATGATCAGCTTACAAACTTTCAGAATGACTTGTTGCGGATCCTCAAGCCAGGTGGAGTGTTTTATCATGCGATTGATATGTATTTGCAGGACGAGCCAAGCGAATACGTAACCCAAAGATTCGAGCGTTATCGTGGCCTAGTCTTCGGAGATAATAGAATCGAGCCGCTCGGAGAACTTAAAGCGTTGAGTCCCCATTTCGAATGCACGATGGTTTCGAATCCGGACAACGTGCTTCACGATTGGAACTGCTATGCGCCCCAATTGAGCGAGCTGCGGCAGGCGAGCCAGAGCGTATCTCTACTTATCGGGGGACGGAAGCGTTAGATTTCCGGGTCGGACATTGCGATGTCGGCGCATTCCTACCAATTTTGGGTTGAATTCACTTAGAGGTAAACTGGAAGCCAAGATATGACCGAAAGAGATAATTGCGTCGCGCTGTTGCCAATGAAGGCGAATAGCGAACGCGTGAAAGGGAAGAATTTTCGACTATTCGCTGGGAAACCGCTTTTTCGATGGATTCTCAATACGCTGCTAGAAACCGAGGAGGTGTCCTGTGTGGTCATCAATACGGATGCGAGAATGACCTTGCTAGAAAACGGATTGAAGGAATCAGAGAGAGTGATCATTCGAGATCGCAAAGCTAGTCTTTGCGGCGATCATGTAAGCATGAACTTGATACTTGAGGATGATATCTCTGAGATCTCTGCGGATTGCTATCTGATGACTCATACGACGAATCCACTCCTATCTTCCGACACTATCGCAGCAGCCTTGGAGAGCTATCGATCCGCGATTCAGGAAGGTCGTGGCGACAGACTTTTTACAGTGAACAAGCACCAAACACGCTTCTATAGGGCAGATGGGTCGCCAGTGAATCACAACCCGAAAAACCTGATACCAACCCAAGACCTTGAAGCATGGTATGAAGAAAATTCGAACTTGTATTTATTTAGCGCGGACAGTTTTGCGTCTACAGGAAATCGAATCGGACGAAAGCCAATCCTTTTCGAGACGCCTCGTATGGAGTCATCCGACATTGACGACCTCACGGAATGGCGTCTCGCCGAAGTACTCGCCCTGAGTAAGCAGCTCTTTGAAGCTCAAGTACAGGACGACTAGTGGCACTCTCTGACGACGCGGCTCCATTCGCAATGACTGCGCATACGAGTATGAATGACCGGATTGCGATTTTTGGCGCGAGTCTCGCTGGGGCATGGGCGTTCAGGGCATGGGAAATAGAGTACGAGATAGTTGGATTTATAGATAACGACCCCGACAAGCAAGGGAGTATGTATCTTGGGAAACCGGTCTATGCACCTGAGGATGCCTTGAGGCAAAACATCGATCGAATCGTAATCGCAAGTTCTTATTCGCCGGAAATATTCAGTCAGTTGAATGCGTTGAACTGGCCTGAAAGCAAAGTCTCGATCGACCATTCCCCGGCTGATCTTGGAATGCGCTCCCAATGGGATGGAGAACATTCCAGCCGCCTCGAAGCATTTAGGTCCAAGCACCAAGGTGAGGATTGCTTTATATTGGGGAATGGACCCTCTCTAAATCGAATGGATCTGTCACCATTAAACAAATACTATACATTTGGACTCAATAAGATTCATTTGCTGTTTTCAAAGAACGCATTTCGACCCTCCTACCATGTGGCCATTAATCCCTTGGTGGTAGATCAGTCGTGGATCGCATTCAACAAGCTAGATTGCCCGAGTTTCATTTCGTTTGAGACGGCCCGAGATAAAATTGCCCCCGCGCCTAATATTCATTTTATCCATACCACCCATTCCCAAGGATTTAGCGAAGATGCAATGAATACGATTTGCGAAGGATCGACCGTGACCTACGCGGCTTTGCAGCTCGCTTACTTTATGGGATTCAAGTCTGTATACTTGATCGGCGTCGACCATTCGTTTCAGTCAACAGGATCACCCAACGAAACGCAGACAATGGGAGCTTCGGATCCGAATCACTTTGATCCTGCATACTTCGCAAATCAGCCGTGGCAATTGCCTGATCTAGAAGGATCTGAGTTTTCATACCGAATGGCTAAGCGCGCGTACGAAATGCGTAAGCCCCCTGCGAAGATTTACGATGGAACGTTGGATGGCAAGCTGAGTGTGTTTCCGAAGATTGGATATGAACAGGCTCTGGATGCCTGCAAGAAGCGTGGAGGCGCGGAATGATGAGCCAGGCGACTTATAGGGTATCTGCATTGATCTCTCTCTATAGAGCCGAGCGCTTTATCGAAGGTCGGTTATTTGACTTGTTTGAGCAATCCTTGTACAAGCGTGGCGAACTTCAGATTGTTATCGTCAACAGTGGTTCACCGGAATCGGAGGATCGATTCGTGCGAGATGCGAAGGCGCGGTCGCCTCATATTGAATACATTCGCACGGGGAATCGCGAAACGCTATACGCCGCCTGGAATCGCTGCATCGATATGGCGCAGTCGCCTTTGCTGACAAATGCCAATGCGGATGACCGATTGAGGGAGGATGCCCTGGAAATCCTTGCGGATGCGCTCGATGCCGATGCGTCGATTGGGTATGCCTACGGGGACGCCCTGCTTTCAACGAGAGAGAATGAGCGATTTGATGAGGTTGTAGATCGCTCTGTTTATCGTTCGCAGGACTATTTCGGTCCTGACTTGCTATTGCATCAGTTCATTGGCCACCAACCCATGTGGCGCCGCGATCTACATGACCGCGTTGGAAGATTCGATGAGAGCATGACGGCCGCGGGCGACTACGAGTTCATGGTTCGCTGCGCCAGCGTAGCGCGGGGTAAACATGTGGGGGACGCAATCGGGACGCTATTGAAACGCAGCGATTCAATCACCTTTAGGGATGGTTCGATGAACGTCGAGGTGAACGCGTTGAAGAAGCGGTTTCGAACCTCCGAGAAGGCGCTTGAGCTTTATAGGATGGAAGGAATTGACCTGGGTAAGGAAGGCGCGATTGAGGCCTGCTTGTTGCACTTGGGCAATCGAGCATTGCTTTACTTTTCGCAATGGGGCGGGGGACGTCCGGATGCGGACTTTGAATTCGCGAAGCAGTGCTACGATTGGGTATTGAAGTCCGATACGAGCGGAGCGATCAATCAGCGTATAAAGGACTGGGCTCGCCAAAACCGGGAGGCAGCATGCGAGTTGGCGGGTGAGGGCTGTGAATCGATCAATAACCGGACCCGACTCGTCGATCCTGATCTGGAAGCTCCTACAGCATGGGTCGGTATTCAAGATCCTATGTATGCTTACCAAGTAGATGAACGATCAAGTGAGTTTGGCATGGGCTGTCGAATTCTTGAATTTGACTTGTTAGCCTACTGGGAATCCTTATCCGGTTTTTCGATCAATGGCGCTCTCAAGTCCGATTCAATGCGTGGGGAGATCTCTGTGTGGGGGGCGTGCAAACGTGGCGAACTCATCGCAAGATTTCTACGGATTCATGGGGTTGAAGTCGCTCGATTTATAGATAGCGATGCGAGCAAATCTGGCAAAGAGCTTAGCGGAATACCCATCGTGGCGCCCGATTCTCTCCCCAAGGACCAATCGGGACAACGCATTATTTCCGGGGTTAGCGACCAACAAGCTCCCCTGCTGAGGGAGCAGCTATCTCAATTGGGATGGATCGATCAATTGATTTAGAAAATATTGTATGAGCGTAACGAATACAACGGTGATCATTTGCGCACGAAATGCGGAACGCACAATTTCACGGGCGATTGATTCAGCGTTAGCGCAAGGATCCCCTCCGATATTGTTGGTTGACGACTATTCGGAGGACGCAACCGCGCGTATCGCGTTGGAGGTGGGAGGAAAGGCTATTTCGGTCGTTCGGCCTAGCGAGAAGCTAGGACTGGGCAATGCTCGAAACGTGGGGATTCACAATGTGAAAACCAAATACGCGGTTTGGCTCGATGCGGACGATATGCTGTTGCCGGGCAGGTTGGATTCGCTCGAGGCGAGCTTAGCCTCGGGCGCCGATGTGGTATTCGATGCGGCTGAGCTCGTCGACGGATCGACCCAGGAATCAATTCGTCAATTGCCGATGCCAGAGTTTATGTTGGAGCCCGGAGGAATCGTAAGGCTCTTCGAGCGCAATTACTTGCCGGGACCGGCCTGGCCGGGTGTACGCGTCGCGTTTGCCAGGGATCTCGGATACGATACGGAGCTGCCGACCGGGGAGGATATCGATTTCAATCTAAGAGCGATCGCAGCGGGAGGACGTTTCCGTCTACTCGCTCAAACGGGCTATCGCCAATTCCATTATCCCGATAGCCTTTCCCGCGATTTAGAGCTTCAGAGAAGCGCGGTGAGAACTGTACTGGAAAAGCACAGCTACGAGCAGGTTCGCCGTCTTTTCGCCAACGCGGGCCATAAGCCGCGGATTGCTGATTGGGCCCTATGCTCGATGGCGCTATTTCGGAGCGATTTTGGAAGTGCGGTGACGTTTGCAAGGGAAGCCTACCCGCCCGAGTCAGTGGAGGAGGCGATTATTGACCCAAACGGCCCCTTGCCGATGACCGAAGGCTGGAGGCAGGCGTTTTTCATGGGAACACTAGACCTATTGCTAGGAGGCAGCGATTCTGAACGATGGCTGGACCGAGCGGAGTCACTTCGACAAACTCCGGAAGGGGCGAATAATCTTGGAGTCGCGTTTGGGCGGCGCGGCGATGCATTTGAGGCGAACGTCCATTTCGAGAGAGCGTTGGCTCGCTTTCCCGGATATCGAGATGCGCTCCTGAACTCTCGCAGCGCGGTCGGTAGCTTTCACGTGACTACGCATCCGTTGCGTTGGTTCGCCTCTCGAAGCGAATATAGTGCGGATTGAATTTAAGAAATTGTAGGTCAATTACTTATGTTTCTTTTGGCATAATTGGCCCACTAACTGCTCAACAGAGTCGAATTTCGAAATTTGACTATGTTTACCCAGTTCCAGACGAATTCGGCGTGGAATAGCGGCATTATTTGCCGTCTGCGTCGATTGAGCGCATATTGAATCCATCATGCATGTTGTTGGATCCATAATCGCGCGGCTTGGAAGCAAGCGGCTTCCGTATAAGAATCTGTTGCCTTTCGACGGGCGACCGCTCGTTGGTTTGGGCATAGAGATTCTGCGCAAGGCTACCCGCGTGGACCAAATAGTCGTTTCGACGGAGAGCGAGCTCATCGCGCGCGTTGCCCTCGATTTCGGAGCCACCGTGCTCGCTCGACCCGAATCCTTGGCGCAGGACGATGTCCCATCCATACCGGTCTTTCAGCACCTGGTTGAACGCTATCCGTGCGACGTGCACGTGAATTTTAATATCAACTTCCCGCTTTGCCACCCATCTGTGATCGATCAAGCAGTGGAGTTAGCGGCCGAGAATGGGGAAGCCCTCTCGAATCCCTATGCCGCTTGGGCCCAGACGAAGACGTGCTTAGAGGAGTATGGGGACCCCGTCAACATAGCGGCCCATGATAGCGAATTCGATGCTCCCTTGGCAGGAGAAATAGACATTCACGCTATCGAGGACCTCATCGCAACCTATCGCTTGAAGCAAGGGGACGCCCCAGAGGGATTGCCGAACTCCTTTCAGGTCGAAACCGCTCAAGCTAGTCCTTCTGAAAGTCGATAATCAATAAGCGGGAGTACCTACGCGTAAACAGAGGAAAATACTCTATATGACTCCATTCAAATTTAGATCCTATTCTAAGACCGCCAAAGCTATGTTGGCGGCCACTGCATTGGCGGCTGCGCTTGGCTCGTCCGTGATGCAGAGCGCAGACAAGAAGACGAGGCAGCATATCACTCCAACGTCGGGTCGCACAGTTCCTGCCAGCGCCTTAGCCGAAAAAGCGGCCAAGGAGGAGGAAAGGCAAAAGCGAGAGGATGCGGCTCAGCTGGAAGCGAAGAAGGCCATGGAGCGCGAAGCAGCGAAACGCATTGCAGCTGAAAAGCGGGAATCTCGCCTTGCTGCGAAGCAGGAGCTCGAGAGAGAGGCTGAATTGAAACGGCTACGTCGTATGGAACAGCTTGCCAAGGAAAAGCTGCAAAAGCAGATGGCTGAGGAAAAGCGCCGCGCGGATCGCATTCTGGCGAAGGAGCTCCAGGAGGAGGAACGCCGCGCTGAGAAAGAGCTCGAGGCTCGAATGGCGCTTGAGGCCAAGGAGGCCGAGGCTCGGTTGCGAGAGCAGCTAGAAGCGGAGGAACGAGCGAAGGAAATTGCCTTGCAAGCGAAGATAGATGAGGAACGCCGTCTCGCCAACGAAGCCTTGCAAGAGCGTCTAGCGAAAGAGGAAGAAACCAAATTTCAGAAAATTGATGAGCGGCTTAAAACGATAGAGCTCGAATCGCAATCGAAGCTGGAGAAACGCCTGTCCGACGAATCGGATCTTGCCCAAAAGAAGCTGGAAAAGCAAATGGCGGACGATGCGAAAGCGGCTCGGAAGGAAATGGAAAAGCGCCTGGACGAGCGCGAACGCCTAGCGAAAGCGGAAATGGAGGCTCAAATCGAGAAAGAGAGCCGTCTCGCTCGAGAATCGCTTGAGGAGGAATTTGCAGCGAAAGCGCGAAACGATAAGAGGGCCCTGCAGGAAGCGTTGGAAAACGAAGAGCAGAAGGAGCTTGCGTCGATCGAGAACCGTTTGAGCGATGAAACCGCGAAATTATCCGAGAAGAAGCGAATCGAAAATGAGAAGCGAGCTCGGGAACTTGCGGAAAAGTCCCGCAAGCGTTCCAAGAAAGACGCGGCGAAAGCGCTGAGAGCGCCATCAGCGCCGGGCGTGTTTACGAGTCGATATCAAGCTCAGGACGAAAGCAAGCGCCCCTCCGTTTGGGGAACATTCCGACGAGCCCCACGCCAATTGCTTGCCGGAATAGGCAGCTTATCAATTCCAAGGAAAGAGGAATATCCTGGATATCCTGTATTTAGGGCGCCACCTCCACTGCGATTCTCGGACGAAAGCGCATTGACGAAGCATGCGCCTTCTCCGGCATTGCCTGAGTTCTCGATGGTCGCTCCGGGATATGGCTCTCGCGTCGTAGAGAATGAATTGAGCAATGAAGAGATGCGCCGGAACGAACGGCTCAATCAGATTGTTGTAGACCTTGAACCTTATACAGTTGTGTCAGGAAAAATCGATACAACGATTCCCCGGGAACACGAAGACCGAAATCGATTCAACATCGAAGAGACCGAAGGTTCAGTGGTACGTCCCGAGGAAGTTCTAATTTTCTTCGAGAATGATAGGGAGGATTGAGGACGATCGTTCCCTTTTCGCCAGCGGTTCCCAATCAAGCCCCGCCGGCTCAGAGCGACGCGACCTATGAACGGCAATAGATAACATTAATAGTATGAAACTTTCGGATACAAAAACTAAAACGCTCAATTATGTTTTCCTAGCTTGCTTCTTATTCCCAAGCAGCGCGTTGTTCGGGGCTGAGGAGGAGTCTCCAGAGGAGGATGTGCCGGAAGCGGAAGAAGCGATTGAAAAAGAGAGCGATGTCATCCTGGTAATTGAACCCAAGAAGAAGATCGATCCGGAGCGTGCCGGGGTAGAGATTCTCAAATATCTCGAATTGGGCCGTTCGCTTTGGGAAGGCGGAGATCACATCATGGCGGAGAAGTACTTCGCAGCTGCGCTTGGAGTGCCGATAGAAGCGGACGAGAAGGAGCAAGTGCTCTTTGAGATGGGGGAAATGTATCGAGATTCCGGAATGCTTCCAAAAGCGGCGGCAGCGTTTGAGCGGCTCATTCAAGAGTTTGGGCAAAGCGGGCAATTGCCGTCCGTGTTTATGGAGTTAGGTTACCTCTATCGAAAGATGGGTGGTCTGGAAGTCGCCATAAACAACTTCTATATGGTGCTCAATTCTACGTTGAATATTTCCATCGATCAGGTCGAGGAAGCCCGCGCTCTGGTCATGAAGCTCATGATGCTCGATCATGAAAACGAGCGTTTGCTCCTGAAGACGACCTTGCCTCCAAAGATGAAGCAGGCTTTCGGCAAGGCGGCTGCGGGGCAGGTAGCGAAGACCTACAGCAAGTATGGCAACAAGTCTGGGTAGACTCGGTTAGGCTACGGTTTCCAGCGGAGATTCCGCAGCGCCTTCAACGAGCTTCACAAGCTCCTTGATGTTGAAGGGCTTTCCGAGGGTAGCTATAAGGTTGCTGTACTTGAGATGAGCGGCTTCCTCGATGAATCCAGAAAGGATGATGAATTTCGTCTTGATGTTCTGCCAGCCCGACAGGAATTCCAGCACCATTTCGCCGGACAGACGAGGCATTTTCAGATCGAGCAATACGACATCGAATTGATGGTTGGGATCTGAAAGAACGGACACGGCATTGTGCCCATCGCAAAGCACGGAAACTTCGTGCTCTTCGCCAAATACAGTAAATAGCAAGAGCCGGATTGCGGGATCGTCGTCGACAATTAGGATTTTCATAGCCTGTGGGAGTTAATCAGCGCTCGGGTTATCTCGTTTTAATCGGATAATTCAGGCGCTTTTGAGGATCAATAGGGACTAGGAGTGCCCTTTAGCGAAGGGTTTACAGGTTAGCTGTTCCCGAGCGTGCAAGGCTTGTTGGCGGATAGCGCGGTCGAGGTCATAGGTTCAGGCATTTCAAAGAGCGTGTGGTTGATCTTGCCATAGAATTGCCTGAGCTCTGCCTCCATCAATCGCGTGGTTTCCCGAACCGTTTGAATGTCGCTGGCTTCGATCCAGTATTTTTCTGTGATCGTCTGAAGGAATTCGATCTTTTCAGAGAGCGTTTAGGCTATCTTGCAGCATTTGCGAATCTGCCGCCGGGTACGGGTTGCTCTGCGTAAGGGTGGGGGCGGATCCGAGCGATTGCTTCAACGGCTGAGTGACGGGTTCTGATTGGAGGGCGCTCTCACTCGAGAGGTCCTTTACCGCATCCAGCAAGTTCCGATAGTTGAAAGGCTTAGGGAAGATTTTGCTAGCGCCGAGACGATTGAACTGCTTCTCGGATTCCGGATTGAGGTAACCCGTTAGAACGATCACGGGGACTTCCGGATGGGCTTCCTTGATCGCAGCGATCACTTCCAGGCCATCTCGCTTGGGAAGGTGGTAGTCGAGTATAACCAGGTCCGCGTTGATCGCGTCTATTTTCGCCTCGATGCCGAAAAGGGCGCCGTTGTCCGAAAGGGACGTATAGACATTCCTCCCCTGCCTCGTATATACGCCGATGCTGTAGGCTGAAGCTGTCCAGATCTTAGAGGGGGCGCCAGCTCTGGATATGTACCCGCTATGGGTTCTCAAGGGCTGCGCGGCAGGCACCGTCAAGCCCTCGTCCCAATAGACGTCGATGGGCCTGCTCTTGGGATCCTTGTGCTCTTCCCCAATGTATATGAACCCGTTATTCAGCTCCTTGCCATTGGCGTCATTGAATTGGGGGTATTCTCTAATTGCTTCCGACATGATGATCCCTATTGCGCCGCTTGCGCTTCCTCTATCTTACTTTCAATCTTTGGAATTTCATCAGTCACGGTCTTCCCGAGCCTGCGGATATCCTCGATGCTCCTGGCGTTTAGGAGCTTCACCCTTCTGCTCCATATCTCTCCAAGCGCAGACTTAGCGATATCGTCGCGGCCCCCGAACAAGCCGGAAATCGGCATATCAGAGAGATCGACAGCCCCTATCGTTTTTTGCTTGGACATCTTTACAAGCTCTGCGGGCGGCGCCCATGGCGGGGCGACGCTTTCCTCCCCTTACGAAGGCCAAAATAAAGCCAGTAAGCATGAAATGAATGCAAATGCCATAAGACCTTGGGAGAAGAGGGAGAACCTCTACTATCGCAAGGAGCAGTAGGAAAAGTAGGTAAGCTCCAACGTATAATAAAACTACGGCCAGAACTATTCCGAGTGCTATCTCAATTATCATTGTAGGGATATTCTACTTGGTGAACCCGTGCTTTTTCAACGCTTTCTTGAAGCTCGGGCTTAGTTGGTTCTCGTTTGGGTCGGAGTAGTCCCCGCCCGCGAAATTGATAAGGATAGCCGCAAGGAGCTTCTTTTGGTCAGCGCCTTCGCATTGTTTGGCTACGTCGTCGGCTACGAATGGGGTGAACTGTTTTGCTAGGTTAACTAGGCAGTCACCATTTTGAAAGCTGGGTAAATCAGTAATGTCTCCGCCTTCTATTACGGTATTTAGAAGGCCTTGAACATACTTGGACTTACCTTCTGGAAATTTTCCAAGGTATTCCCATTGAGGGGGATACAGACTCATCGAGCCTGATACGGCCTTTTCTTTGTGTGATTTCAAATACTAGTTTTTTAATAAGTTACCAAATTTATAAATTTTGTCATTGACTAAAAGTTACCAAGATTAAAAACTTTACCAAACATAACAATTATGACTGATAAAGCAGAGCCTAATTCGATTTCATTACCTGGTACATGGTGGGAGGCTATTGATCAAAATTTTGATGGGCGTTCTAAGTATATAAAGGGCCTGGTTGGACCAGATCTCGCTTCTAAGAATCTTATAGAAGGTGAGTCTAATGAGGAGCGTTTGATTCTTTCTGAACTAAAAAGGGCAGAAATCAGCATAGTTGAGCTCGGCAAGAAAGCCTTGAGGGAGAAGGGAGCCATCGCATGAAGGCCTCTCAACTAGACTTTGTTGATGAACTGGAATGGCAGTTCGGTAAGTTCGAGATTCGTCTCAAAAAGGATTTCAGAATGGCTGGTCTCGTAATTTGGATTAAGATGCTGAGAGACGTCCTGAGGGACCTCAGAGCTCAGCGCAGCAAGTCCTACGAGCAGCTGATGCTCGCTGAAGTGGAGCTGGCTGCGAAGTCCCAGGACCCGGCAGTCATCAAGGCTTTGGAGTACATCGGCAATGCGAAATCACTCTTAGCAGTAACAGTAATCTGGGCGGCATCCGCTCTTCTGGCGTCGGACGAAGGGTTCGTCAAGCGCATGGGGAGCAGAGGTAAGCGGGTGTCGCCCGTTCTTGCAGTAGGGAGGATTGGAGCATGAAGGCATTCCCTAAAGGAGCGGTCAGCGTGAAACTGTCGGAGCTTCCTGAATACCTGCCATTCCTCAAGGGCTTGCATCGCTCGACCTTATGGGATTACGCGACCAAGGGCCTGATCGATAACTACCGTCGTGGTAGAAGGGTAATAGTTGTACCCATTGATGAAGTACGTTACCTCAACTACCTTGGACGCATCCGCAACGACAAGGAAAGGGTGGCGGCATGATCTCTGTCCAGCGCTTCGGGCATCGAGGCTTGAAGCAATTTATCGTAATTGGGCATGAAGGACAGAGTAGTGAGCCGGATCGCTCATAGTGGAAATCGGCGCAAAACGGGCTATTCTTTAGCGTAGAGTGCCTATCCCGAGGTCTCTTGTGGCACGTATTTGCCCTGAGGCTATGAGACTGGCTTGCGCGGTATCAATTGGCTCCTGCGATGAGAGCCCGCTTCGCGCTTTCCAAACGGTCTTTTCCTTCGATAATCGCAACTTCCAGCGACTCGCTGTCGATGCGAAATGCGCTCGGAGTCATTTCAAGCGCCCAAGTGTCTCTCCCGTCGTTGCATCCCATCGCGCCTGCGGCCCAGTTCGCGACCTGCAGCGCTCCCGCCAGCTCCTTGAATTCCGGCGCGGAATTGGGGGCGTACTGATAACGAATCGGGAGGAAAACTTCCTCTGGAAAATCCCACTCTTCCAGCATTTTGGCACCCACTTCCGCGTGATCGAAGCCAAATGCCTCCGATTCGGCCGCGTTAATGGAAATGCGCTCGGTCTCAACGCGGTCGAATATGTCCGAGTACGATTCTCCGCAGGCGTGATGAAGAGCTAGCTTACCGATGTCGTGAAGGAGCCCGAGAGTGTAGGGGAGACCGCCAGTGGGAGAGTGGTCCTTGGCAATGATCTCCATCATAAGCGCCACTGCGAGGCTGTGCGTCCAAAGCCCCCCCTTCTTGATTTCCATGCTAGAAAGCTCGCCATCGAGCAATGCATCGCTCGTGACGGCATTCACGATACGGTACACTTCCTGAATTCCTAGGAGGGCGACGGCCTCGTCGAGCTCGGTAATGGGGCTTGGTGGCGTGTAGAGGCTGCTATTGGCGAGCCTCAGAACTCCTGATACGATCGATGGGTCCGTCGAAATGAGAGAGACGATGTCGCCTGCATCCGCATTAGGGTCCTTGGTTATCTTCAACAGCTTAGGGAGAATTTCAGGGGCCGCCGGAAGCGCAACGGTATCACGTATGATTTCTGTCAAGTTCATGCTAGATTGATCGTTGAATGCTTGTTGGCTGTTTTAAGAGTGACGATTCCCGTTTCTATTTCCAAGTGAACCGTTCGATTGTTTACCCCTCCTACATCCGCTTTTGGAACTGGGATTGCGAGCGCGTTGACGACCTTCTTGACGGCGATGATATTGCGTTCTCCGATCTTGAACATGTCAGAGCCGTTGATGATGGACGCGCCTCCCGCGACGAATGAGCGAATGCGTCTCCGTTCCGCGTTAAGCCCGATCAAGCTCTGAAGCAATAGCGGCACGCCCGTATCTGCGAACATGGCGGGCTGCGTCGCTGCCTTAGCGGGCGAAAGGTGTGATTCCGGTAGCATAATGTGAATGAGCCCTCCTGCCTTCGCGACGCTGTCGTAAGCGACAACTGAGATGCAGGAACCGAGCGCATAGGTGCTAATGGTAACCCCCGAATTGTTCGATACGGCGATCTCGCCCACGCCCACGATCGCGTTTTGCTTGAATATTCCCTGGGCTGAAGGCGCTCCGCTCATTCGGTGATTGTTTTTAGGGTCTCCCGCTTCAAGAATCGATCATGAGGTTCGGCTTGCTGGAGCCCCTTCGACTCGGATCGAACTCTAGGCGACGAATTCTCCGGAGATTTCCGTGGAGACCACTTTTCGATGTCGAGGAGCGTCTTGACGCCATCCTTGACCTTTGCGATTCCGAGACAGCATTCGTTGCTCAAGGGCGTACCGAAATCGGGAGACGGTTCAACGTCCTCATCTGAGATATTGATAACCTCCTCGACGGCGTCTACAACGATGCCGAGTAGAGAGCTTATCCCGTCCGCGTTCCGTACGTCCACGACGATGACGCACGTGCGTTCAGTCTCCTCGTCTGCAGGAAGCCCGAATTTCAATCGAAGATCGACCACCGGGATCACCTTGCCGCGCAAATTGATTACGCCCTTCACATGGGCGGGCATGTGCGGGACGGAGGTGATCGTTTGCATTCGAATGATCTCGCGGATCACCAGAACATCGATTCCGTAAGACTCTTCAGCTAGCAGAAAGGTCAGAAATTTCCCCGATGAAAAGGAACTCGATGACGTATCTTCGATAGGGTTGCTCTGGTCGCTCATGGTTTCCGTGCCTTTTTGCGCTATAATATGGGAATAGGCCTTAGCTTGCTAGATCGACCAGACACAGTCGTACTTTAACCTGATATCGCCCATGGGTTGACGCGTTTTTTGGAACGGGCATTTCGAGACTCCCACCAAGGTCGGCTCGAGGGGCGAGGAGCTCTTTACTAGCGGAAAACCATCAGCCGCTGCGTTAGCGGATTCGCGAAGTCGTGTTCCTTGATCTTCTTGATTATCCCATGAGTTAGACGGCGATCCTCGGGGATGAGTAGGAGTCCTGATGGGCTGTAGATGCCCTTGGCCAGAACCATTCCCGGCTCGAGCTCGGCTAACGTGAGCTCGCGGACTTTCTTGGGCAGGTTCGTCAAGTTGGAGCTCTTCATGAAGAGCCGCACGGCTTCAGGGTGGAATGCCTTCCCGGATTCGCGGATAATATGCTCCAGCGCTTGATCTCTTGGCAGTGCGCACTCAACGAACCCAACTGCCACAGCAAGATGGCGAGCTGGGACTGGGATCGTTTCACGGCTGAATCTATCCGGATATCCGCGTCCATCGAACCGCTCTCGATGGGATCGGATCGCGTGGCCCACTTCTTCCAAGGTACCGACGAAACCCGCTAGCGTTTGGCCATAGACCGGATAGTGGTGAAGCAGCGTTTTCTCCTGCTCGTCCAAACTGGCGCGATCGTTCAAGCTCTTGGTAAGCAGATCCCTTGGCAATCCGATCCGGCCTAGATTGTAGAGCCAGGAGCTGACAGTGAGCACTTCGCGCTCCTTTTTCGTGAGCAGATCCGAATTCGCGATCTCCTTGCATATGGCGACGACTGCTTTGGTTTGTTCCCCAAGCACGGGGTGGAAAGCTTCGATGAGGCGGAAGCAGATTTCAAGCGAGTGCTCGAAATTCTCTGCTAAGACCTGGTTCGCGCTTTCGAGGACGCTGGCCTGCTCTTCCAATTCCCGAATTTTCGATTCGAGCGATTCATTCGACGAAACCAATTTTTCGTTTAGCTCGAGCGTGTCAGCGGAAAGTTTCTCATTGGCCTCGACAGAGCGTACCGCTGGACGGCATTGTCTACAGTGGTAAGCAACTCTTCGCGTATCCACGGCTTTGCAAGAAATCGAAAAATTTCGCCGCGGTTCACAGCCTCAATTACCGTATTCAACGTTAGAACACCCGTAATCAATATTCGGGAGGCGTTCGATTGGGTCTCCTTGCATTTGTCGAGAAATTCTAAGCCCGTCATTTCGGGCATTCTCTGATCCGAAATGGGTGGCTGATTCCCGCCAAGCTCTCGGCGTGACCTATCAGAAGGAAGCCGCCTGGATACAGGTGCTCGGACAAGCGACCGACGAGTCCCTCCTGAGTTTTCCGATCGAAATATATCATCACGTTGCGACACCAGATGCAGTGGAATTTCTCTTTCCATGGCAAAGCGCTCTCAAACAAGTTCAAGCGACTGAAGCTGAGATGATTCCTTAGCTCTGGGCGAATCCTGAAACTACCGGCGTTGGCGCCTCTTCCGGTCTGGAAGTATCGCTTTCTTGTCTTAGGATTCACCTGTTGCAGGTGGGCTTCGGTGTAGACGGCTTTCGACGCGAACCGCAGGACTCGGGTTGATATGTCAGTGCACTCTATGTGCCAGCTCGCTGGGGAATTCATTCCAACGCGCTCTGCCAGACTGATAGCGACCGAATAGGGCTCCTCCCCTGTGGAGCATGCGCAGCTCCAAAGTCTCATCGAGCGTGAATCGCCAATCTCGCCCCGCTCGAATGCAGGCAAGATCGAGCTGTTCAGAAAATTGAAGTGATTCGCCTCCCTAAAGAAAAAGGTGTGGTTGGTTGAGATCGCATCGATCAGGTGATAGAGCTCCTCGCCTGAGCTTCTGTCCTTCAGCAGCGAGCAGTAGGCGTTGAAGGAACTGATTCCAAGCATTCGAAGCCGCTTTCCAAGACGCGCGGCTACGAGCTCGCGCTTATTGTTGCCTAGATTGATCCGGGTTTCGCGATAAACGATCTCGCGTATGAACGCGTAGTCTCGGTCAGAGATAGCAGCCTTTCGATCGTAGCCGGTTTCCAAGATCGCTCCGTGCGATTCCGTTTGAGCGCTCGTCGCTCTACTCTGGCTGGATTTGGCTAGTTTCATGAGATGGGTCGCGCAGTAGCGGACTCGACTAGGTCTTAATCGAGTGCTCCCGCTTAAACTTGAGGCTAGGTATTTTCCATAAATGCGCGTCATAGGGGCCGTTTAAGATTGATGCTAAAACGATCTGCGGGAGGGAATTAAGTGGCAATCAGCTTGGGTACCGCTTGATTGTGCGGAACACTCTTTAGCTAAGTCTATGTCAATTTCGAACGCAGCCAATCTACCTGAATCGCGAACGGGTGCTCGCATACGCGAGCTCCTCGCAGAGCGCATCCTGTTTCTTGACGGGGCGATGGGCACGATGATCCAAAGATATAAGCTCGAGGAGGAGGACTTCCGAAAGGGCCATTTTGAAGATCACCCCATCGACCTGAAAGGGAATAACGAGCTGCTCGTCTATACGTGTCCGGACGTAATTCTGGAGATTCATAAGGCGTTCCTTGAAGGCGGGGCGGATATTGTTGAAACGAATACCTTTAGCTCTACCCGGATTGCTCAGGCGGACTATCAGCTTGAAGGCATAGTCCGGGAACAGAATCTGAAAGCGGCCCAGTTGGCTCGTCAGGCCGTCGATCAATTCGTCAGCGAAAATCCTGGGCAAGAGCGCTTCGTCGCGGGAGCGTTGGGTCCGACCAATCGAACGGCTTCTCTGTCGCCGGATGTGAATCGGCCCGAGTATCGCGCCGTTACCTTCGATGAGCTCCGGGAAGCGTATGGGGAACAAATCCGGGCCTTGATCGACGGAGGCGTCGACCTGCTCCTTCCTGAGACGACGTTCGACACCTTGAATCTTAAAGCGTGCATTTTCGCATTGGAAGAGGTGTTCGAAGAGCGGGGTGAGCGCTTGCCAGTTATGCTGAGCGTCACGATTACGGATGCCTCTGGCAGAACGCTTTCAGGTCAAACGATCGAAGCGTTCTGGAATTCGGTAGCCCACAGCAAACCTCTGAGCGTCGGCATCAACTGCGCCTTGGGGGCGAGCGATATGAGGCCTTATATCGAGGCGCTGTCACGCGCTGCGGATTGCTTCATTTCCTGCTATCCTAATGCGGGCCTTCCCAATCCATTAAGCGAGACGGGCTATGATGAGCTTCCCGAGGATACTTCACGGTTCCTTGAGGATTTCGCGTCGAATGGATTCGTGAACATAATTGGCGGCTGCTGCGGAACGACGCCGGACCACATCGCGGCGATCGTTGAGAAAGCGAAGCGCTACCCGCCGAGGAAACCGCCCGAAATTGAGCCTGCCTTGCGCATTAGCGGTCTGGAGCCGTTCGAGGTCAAAGGAGACAATGCGCCTTTCGTGATGGTGGGCGAGCGGGCTAATATCATGGGTTCGCCCAAGTTCAAGCGCCTCATCAAGGAGGACAAGTTTGAAGAGGCGTTGGCCATCGCGCGGCAGCAAGTCGAGAATGGAGCGAATGTCATCGACGTGAACTTCGACGAAGGGCTTCTCGATAGCGAGGCCTGCATGACTCGTTTCCTCAACTTGATCGCGTCGGAGCCGGAGATTTCGAAAGCGCCGATCATGATAGACTCTTCGAAATGGTCCGTACTGGAAGCAGGGCTCAAATGCGTTCAAGGGAAGTGCATCGTCAATTCCATCAGCCTCAAGGAAGGCGAGGAGAAATTCCTGGAGCAGGCAACGCTCGTACGCCGGTATGGCGCCGCAGTGATCGTAATGGCGTTCGATGAACAGGGCCAGGCGGCCACGAAGGACGATAAGATTCGCATCTGCGAGAGAGCTTACAAGCTGCTAACGGAATCTCTGAATTTTCCTCCGGAAGATATCATCTTCGATCCGAACATTCTTACAGTCGCAACTGGTATCGAAGAACACAATACGTACGCGGTTGATTTCATTGAAGCGACGCGAGAAATTAAGAAGCGTTGTCCCTATGCTCGAGTGAGCGGAGGCGTGAGCAATATTTCCTTTTCGTTTCGAGGAAACAACGTCGTCCGAGAGGCGATGCACTCTGCGTTCCTGTATCATGCGATCCAGGCGGGACTCGACATGGGCATCGTAAATGCCGGGCTTTTAGCGGTTTACGAGAACATTGAACCGACTTTGAAGGAGCACGTTGAGGATGTTCTGCTCAACCGAAGCCCGGACGCGACCGAGAAGCTCGTTGAGCTCGCAGAGACTGTAAAGGGTACGGGAAAGGCGAAAGAGGAAAAGACTGAAGCGTGGCGAGAAAACTCGGTAAAGGACCGAATCGCTCATGCGCTCGTCAAGGGAATTGTTACCCATATCGAAGCCGATACAGAGGAGGCCCGACAATCATTGAATCGTCCCCTCGATGTGATTGAAGGCCCGTTGATGGGCGGTATGAAGATCGTCGGCGAGCTTTTTGGGGCAGGTAAGATGTTCCTTCCGCAAGTGGTCAAATCCGCTCGAGTGATGAAGAAGGCGGTTGCCTATTTGACTCCCTTCATGGAGCAGGAAAAGTTGGATGCGAAGGAAGCGGTAGCGGCGCAGGCCAAGATCGTAATCGCTACTGTGAAAGGGGATGTTCACGATATTGGAAAGAATATTGTCGGGGTCGTCCTAGCCTGCAACAACTACGATGTTGTTGATTTGGGAGTCATGGTTTCCTGTGACAAGATTCTCGAAGCCGCACGTAAGGAAAAAGCGGATATCATCGGCTTGAGCGGATTGATTACACCCTCGCTGGATGAGATGATCTATGTGGCTTCAGAGATGAAGCGCGAAGGCTTCGATCTGCCTCTTCTAATTGGAGGAGCGACAACGAGCAAGGTTCATACCGCGATCAAGATAGCGCCTGCTTACGACGATCCGGTTGTTCAGGTTGCGGATGCTTCCTTGGTCGTGGGCGTATGCAGTGCATTGCTTTCGCCGGATCAAAAGGGCCCGTTCGTTTCTGATCTTAAAGCGGATCAGGAGCGCTTGCGTGAACGCCATGCGAAAGGATCTGCGAATGATAAGCGCCTGCTGACGCTTGAGGAAGCTCGAGAAAATGGATACAAAGCGGAATGGACTGCGGATAGCATCGCCACGCCGGAATCGCTCGACCTCGTAGCGCTCGACAATGGCGATCTTGATTCGGTATTGGAGTACTTCGATTGGTCTCCGTTTTTCTGGACCTGGGGATTGAAAGGCGTATTCCCGGCTATATTGGAGCACGCGAAATTTGGTGAGCAAGCGAGCGAACTGCATAAGGATGCTCAGGCGATGCTTGAGGACATTGTATCCAACAAACGCTTTCGATTGCGGGCAGTGTATCGGCTCTGGGCCGCTCAAGCGGAGGGCGAGGATGTTGCAATTTACGAGGACGCTACACTGCGGAAGGCTTTGGGAAAATTTCATTTCCTCAGGCAACAGAAGGAAAAAGCATCGGGGACGACGCAATTTAGCTTGGCGGACTTCATCGCACCGGCATCGAGCGGTTTGGTAGACTACATTGGTGGGTTTGCCGTGACAGCAGGACCGGAAGTCGAGGAGTATGCTGATACTTACAAGCGGGAAAACGACGATTACCGAGCGATCATGGCTCAGGCGTTGGGCGATCGTTTCGCGGAAGCCTTGGCTGAGTACCTGCACAAGCAGGTCCGCGATCTTTGGGGTTTTGGACGTTCGGAAGCTCTGTCTGTTTCAGAGATGATTTCCGAAGACTATCGGGGGATACGCCCGGCAGCGGGTTACCCGGCTTGCCCGGACCATACAGAGAAGGAAACGCTTTGGAGTTTGCTCGATGCCGAATCGGCAACGGGTATCTCCCTTACGGAAAGCTTTGCTATGAATCCTCCTAGCTCTGTATCCGGACTGTATTTTGGAAATGCGGAGTCCAAGTACTTCAATGTGGGCAAGATAGGAAAGGATCAAGTCGAGTCCTACGCCGCCCGCAAAGGGATCGAGATCGCCGTAGCGGAGAAATGGCTGCAGCCGAACCTGGATTACTCGCCTTAGGACTGACCGCGTCGTCGATCTAATTTGATCAAGTCAGCTGAGCGAGATAGAGCGCCGGATCTCCGGATGCTGATTGAATTTGAGATTCCTCAACCTTAACGGTGCCCAATAGGGGTCGTTTGTGGGCGTTGGCGCATCCAATGCTGTTAAAACGCGATACTTCATACCCCAGTCGTTCGCTATGGACTGGAGATTTTTGCAGGAGCAGAAAATAGAGGTCGGCGTTAAGGGGTTTTCGTCGGCCTCGCCTGTTCAGTCCGAGTCGATCTCCTTGCCGGTGAGGGTCTTGATGAATTTTTTCATAGCTGGCGTGAGAACGCGGCCTTTCCGATGCAGGATTGCGAGCGGTCGATTGAACCCCGTACCGTTTAGGGTGACCGATGCTAATGTGCCTTGCTTGACTTCTTGGGCGACGGTCGCCTGCGGAGCGATGGCGATTCCGGCATCGATCTCTACCGCTCTTTTTACGGTTTCGATATTGTCGAACTCCATTACGGGCTCTGTCTCGATCTTGTTATCGCGAAAGATCTGGTCTACGGCTTTTCGAGTAGGGATGTCCGGATCGAAGCTGATGAATTTGTAGTCGCCGAGCATATCCACGTCGACGGTGGCGTGGCTGGCAAGAGGGTGTTCGGGATGGCAAATGGCGACGAGCCGATCCTCTCGGAAGGGAATCATCTCGATTTGTCGCGTCTTCACCGGGAAGGCGACGAGACCGAAATCGACGGAATTGTGCAAAATGTCTTCGTAGACTAAATTGGATCGGCGGTATTCGACCCGGACATTCACCGATGGGTAGTCGGTCAGGAAGGACTTGATGAATGGGGGGAGCTCATGGAGTCCGATGCTGTAGATTGTGGATATGCGAATGGTCCCGCTAATGACCTTCTTCATTTCCATCAATTCGCTCATCAATTTCTCGTAGACATGCAGGATTTCCTTGGCGGTTTGATAGACCCGATTCCCTTCGCGCGTTAATTGGAATTGCTTTTGGCTTCGATCGATGAGGAGGTTGTTGAAGTGCTTTTCCATCGCTCGCGCTTGCTGGCTAACCGCGGATTGAGTAATGCCATTGAGTCGAGCGGCTTTTGAAAAGCTCTTCGTCTCGACGAGGTCTACGAATATCTTGAAATTGTCGACTTGCATGGCGGGTCACTAGAATGGAATAGCTATTATTGCATCTTATTTTAGATAAAATAAAAGAGAAGAATTTTTAATGTTCATCGACTACGAAAAATTCGAGCAGAACTTGCGCTCCGTTCAGGAATCGATTGAGCGCGTCGAGGCCTTGGCGGGTAAGCCTGCGGGATCGACTCGCTTGTTGCCCGTTACCAAGAACCATCCTTTGGAGGCGGTGCAGTATGCGCTCCGCGCGGGATTGCCCAATGTCGGAGAGAACCGAGTGCAAGAGGCGCTAGGCAAGATGGAGGGGGCCGACGAGGCCTTGAATTGGGAACTGATTGGCCCGCTCCAAAGCAACAAGGCCAAGAAAGTAGCGGAACGCTTTTATCGCGTTCAATCGGTGGACCGCGCTAAGATTGTCAATGCGCTGCAACGGCATGCCGAGGAAGCCGATCGAACGCTTCGAATCCTATTGCAGATCAATGCGGGCAATGATCCGGCCAAGTCAGGAGCGCGGTTGGAAGATGCGCCCGCGTTGCTTGATGCGGCGTTAGGACAGTCACACTTGAAGGTAGACGGTCTTATGACGATCGCGCCGTTGGATGAGAACCCGGAGGCTGCCCGACGATGCTTCGCTGCTCTCAGGGAGTGCCGCGACCGCCTATCGGATCAGTTTGGCGTGGAATTGTCGGAATTGTCCATGGGTATGAGTGGCGATATAGCCGAAGCGATTGTCGAAGGCAGTACTATGGTGCGTGTTGGAACCGCGCTGTATGGAGAACGCAATTACAAATGAGTCGATATCGCGTAGGTGTACTTTTGTATTTTTACTCTAAGGATGGTCGAATTCTTCTCATCCGCCGCCGTAAGGCTCCCAATTTGGGTCTTTGGTGCGCCGTAGGAGGCAAGCTTGAGATGAGCGAGGGCGAATCTCCGGCGGAATGCGCGCGGCGCGAGGCCCTCGAAGAGGTCGGCGTCTCTATTGAAGACAGTGACTTAAGGCTACGTTGCATGCTCTCGGAAAAGGATTACGAGGGGACTGGCCACTGGTTGATGTTCGTCTATGAGATTCGGGATTTGCTGGATACGCTCCCTGCCGAAATAGACGAAGGGGAGTTCGCTTTTTTCCCAATCTCGGAGTTGGAGTCTCTGGAAATGCCTCCTTTGGATAAGCGTTTGCTATTGGAATGCTTCGCTAATCCCAGCGCCTCCGAATTTCATTCTATACATGTCGGCGACGCATCTGGAGGGGGCTCCCCGGCCTATGCCATTGAGGAGTCTATCGGAGGAAGCGGCAATCCGCTATGATACTGCTAATCGATAACTACGACTCGTTCACCTATAATCTATATCAACGTTTTCTGATGTTGGAGGCGTCGGTGCGGGTCGTTCGAAACGATGAGATCGATCTTGAGGAAATAGAGGCGCTCGATCCAGAGATGATCGTCATCTCGCCAGGTCCTGGTCGCCCCGAAAATGCAGGTATTAGCTTGGCTGTTATCGATCGCTTCAGCCGACGTATCCCGATTTTGGGTATTTGCTTGGGAATGCAAGTGATTGCTCAGGCTTTTTTGGGACGGATCATTCATGCTAGGCAACCCGTTCATGGGAAAGTGAGGCCGATTAGTCATAAGGGCTCCGCCTTGTTCGATGGGCTCTCGAATCCACTCAATGTTACGCGCTACCATTCCTTGGTCGTAGATCGTGAATCCTTGCCTGATTGCTTCACGATCGATGCGGTTTCTGAATCGGGTGAAATTATGGCGCTTGCTCACCAGACGCTCGCGCTGTGGGGCGTGCAATTCCATCCGGAGGCCCTGCTGACGGATTGCGGATGCGAGCTGCTCGCCAATGCGGTCACGCTTTCTCGCAAGCGTAATAGAACGACGGTATGATAGAGGAACGATTGGAATTCGCTCCTCCGCTGAATTGCCTATTTGGAACATTGCGGGAGCGTCCTGGAGCGATATGGCTCGATAGCGGTTTGCAACAGTACGGTTTGGGAAGGTATTCGATGGTGGTCGTCGATCCCATTAAAGAGATCGTTGTTCGAGGGGATGAGATCGAAGTTCTGGAAAAGGGTGGGAGGCGAGTTGAGTCGGGGGATCCGATCGAAGCGCTGCGAAGAGAAGCGAAAATAGATTCATCTCCGCGTGATACCGTAAAGCGGCCCCCTTTTTCAGGAGGGGCTGTAGGCTATGTTTCGTATGATTTCGGACGTCGCTTGAAGCCGGCGACGCTTTCGCGGCGAAACGAATCCTTAGTCCCTGAGGCTCGGTTTGGAGTCTATGATGCGGCTCTCGTTTGGGATCACGAAACCGGCGAGCTATTCGCGCGCGTTAGCGATCGATCGCTTGAACCGGAGAAAGCTCTTGAGAGAATGAAGGAAATAGTGGCTCATGCAATCCAGCCGACTAGTCGCTATGAATTTTCCGTGGGGAAGATCGAGTCGAACTTTACGCGTGAATTCTATTTTGACCGCGTAGAGCGAGCCCGTGACTACATTCGCGATGGGGAGATATATCAGGCGAATATTTCGCAACGCTTTAGCGCCCCTTTCGAAGGGAGCGCATTCGAATTGTATAGAAGACTGAGAGAGTCGAACCCTGCGCCTTATGCAGCGTATTTGAATTTTTGGGATGAGCAAATCTTGTCCTCTTCGCCAGAGCGATTCATCTGGCATGAAAATGGCGTCGTGAATACGCGACCGATCAAGGGTACGCGACCGAGGGGCGTGAACGATGCGGAGAACAGGGCCTATCGCGTAGAGTTGGAGCAATCTGAGAAAGATAGAGCGGAATTGCTAATGATCGTCGATCTGGAACGCAATGACCTGGGCCGCGTGTGCCAACCTGGTTCCATTGAAGTATCCGATTTGTATGGCTTGGAGAATTATGCGTCCGTGATGCATCAAACCGCTACCGTAAAGGGGGTCTTGCGTTCGGATAGAGATGCATTGGATTGCTTTGAGTCCATGTTCCCGGGAGGTTCCATTACGGGTGCACCGAAGATTCGAGCGATGGAAATCATCGACGAGCTTGAATCGGGCGATCGAGGTGTCTATACGGGTTCAATCGGCTATATTGGATTTGATGGGACTGCGGATTTCAATATAGCAATTAGAACAATGCGAATTGCCGACAGTGAACTTTCATTCAGCGTAGGAGGGGGTGTGGTCTGGGATAGCAACCCAAAATCTGAATACGAGGAAACACTCCACAAGGCCCGGGCCATGTTTGATGCTCTAGGAAGGAAGCGGGATGAATGAAATGATCATAAATGGAGAACGTGCCTCGGGCGACCAAGTTTCCTTGGGTGTGCGGAGTGAAACGTTCGCCTATGGTTTCGGAATTTTTGAAACTATAAAATTCAAGGACGGGAAGGCTTGCTTTTTACGAGAGCACCTTTCTCGTTTGAAACGAGCCGCGACTCGGGCAAGCCTGGGTATCCCTTTTTCGGATCGCGAGCTTTGGGAACAGTCTATTTCCTTGTTTGAAGCGAATGGACTGGTAGATGGCGTATTCAAGATCGTGGTTACTAGCGATGGGTCAAATAGCGCGTTTTTGATGTTCATTAGGAATGTCGGTGGGACCCACTCGCAGGAGCCCGAACGTCTCAGAATTTCTGCTGTTACCAAAGCATCGACTGCGTTTACAACCCGGCACAAAACGCTCAATTACATGGAGAACCTGCTGGAGTTGAAAGCGGCCCAGGCTCGCGGATTCGACGAGTGCGTATTTTGCAATGAGAGAAATGAGCTAACGGAGTGCGCTACTGCCAATCTCTTCTTTTTCAAGGAGGGCGTATTGAAAACGCCAGCGCAGGATTGCGGTCTATTAGAAGGCGTCATCCGAGGGCGTGTAATTCGCATCGCAGGTGAAATGGGGATGCGGGTAGAGGAAGGGGCGTTTCCGCCTGAGGAATTGCTTCAAGCCGACGAGGTGTTCATTTCAAGTTCTGGAAAGGGAATCGCGAGCGTGGCGAGCGTGGATTATGGCCAGACTTTCGCATTCCCTCAGATTCGATCAAAGCAGGTGGCTCGTTTGGTGGAAGCGCTTGAAATAGCGGAAAGCGATAGCTTGAAGTACTCTCCCTGACGATGGCGGCCTTATTGAAATTGGGAGACCTCAGTTGGCCGGTTGGCGCTCGTACGGGCGTGTTCGGTGTACTGAATATCACTCCGGACAGTTTTTCGGATGGGGGACAGTTCTTCGATTTGGAAGGGGCGGTAGAATGCGGTAAGCAGCTTGTCGTCGATGGCGCTGACGTCGTCGACGTCGGAGGTGAATCGACGCGTCCTGGCTACGAGGCGGTGACGGAAGATGAGGAGATCGCGCGTGTAGTTCCGGTGATTGAGTCGTTAGTATCGTTCGAGGCGTTCCCTCCGATATCCGTTGATACGACGAAGCCAGAAGTGGCTCGGGCGGCGATTCACGCCGGGGCGACAATCGTGAACGACATATGGGGATTCATGAAAGAGCCGGCTCTCGCTTCGATTGTTGCGGAATCCAAGGTGTCGTGCGTCCTGATGCACAATGCGCGCGGAGGTTGGCTCAAGGATGATACGATCGATTCGATTCTCGCGTATTGGGACGAATCGATTTCAATTTGCGAGCGCGAGGGCGTTCCTGAGGATCGAATATTGCTAGATCCGGGTATCGGATTTACCGATACGCGTGATCAGGATCTGTCGATTCTCCGTGAGCTTGGGCGGCTTCGCGCATTTGGTTTTCCCTTGTTGTTGGGAACGTCGCGGAAACGCATTGTTGGGGAATTTATGGCGTTGCCAATTGCAGAACGTTTTGAGACGACGCTAGCGACTACGGCATTGGCGGTTGAGTCCGGTGTCGACTTTGTTCGCGTCCATGATGTAAAGGGAAATGCAAGAGTCGCGGCGATGGCGGATCTCATATGTAGGAGAGCAGATGGATAGGATAAAACTGAATCGCATAGAACTGACCGGCTCGATTGGAGCGCTGGATGTTGAAAAAACCAGCTCGCAACGGTACTGGGTTTCCATTGAAATCAGGGTGGATCTGTCCGTGGCTGGAAAGAGCGATCGGTTGGAAGACACCATCGACTACGCAGACGTATTCGCTATGAGTGAATCTCTTATGAGGGAGTCGAATTGCGATTTAATTGAAACCTATGCCGATCGACTAGCGAGAGCGGTTCTAGAACGGCATGAAATCGCGATTGAGGTGGTGATAGAGGTCTTAAAGCCAGATGCGCCAATCGATGGAAATTTTGAATCTGTCGGTATCGAAATAACGAGGACGCGAGGTGGCTGACGTAGTTTTAGGATTGGGAAGCAATTTAGGCGATCGCTCAGGATTTTTGAAAGCGGGCGTCAGGGAGATTGGCGATTTGGATACGACCCAGGTTCGCGCAGTTTCTTCCATTTATCGAACGGATCCAGTAGGACCCATCGATCAAGGCGATTTTTTCAATATAGCGGTCCGTGCCGAAACGGACCTCTCTCCCACCGAGTTGCTGTCTGCAACGTTAGAGATCGAGCAAGCCAATGGCCGATCACGTTCTGAGCGGTGGGGTCCGAGAACGTTGGATATCGATATTCTCACATACGATTCCCTGAAGCTGACCTCGGAGGAGCTAACGATTCCCCATCCTCGCGCTCGAGAGCGAGCGTTTGTTTTGGCTCCATTGAGCGAGCTTGATCCTACGTTGCGCCTTGAAGGCGAACCTGTGAACGCACTTTTAAGAGAGCTGGGGGATCCTGGTGTGGATCGTTTGATTCCATTTCGGAAGTGCCAAACCGTGGGGATTGTCGGAGCCAGTTTCAATGCGGGACGGTACTCGAATAGAGCCCAAAGGCTGCTGATGGAAAAGGGACATTCCGTTGTTCCGGTGTCCGCTCGAGATGAGGATATTCTCGGTGTTCCGCGCTATCGCCGATTGAGGGATTTCGGAGGTTCGATTGATACCGTAACCCTTTATCTCTCGCCCCCGCAACAGAGGGATATCTTGGACGATTTGCTAGAGGCAGAACCAGGTCGGGTAATATTCAACCCAGGGACGGAGTCACTCGAAACGCAAAGAACGCTTGCAGAGAATCGAATACCCTTTGAAGCCGCCTGTACTCTCGTTATGCTGCAAACGGGTCAATTTTGAATGGCGTCGCTGGCAAAATCAGCGCTTTGGCTGTACCTTAGCGTTGCTCGCGACTGCTCGAGGTAATTAGACGAAAGCAGCTTTCGGTGGCGAATAGTACCTGGATGAATCGAAAATAAAACCTGCGTGGAGACGTCTGAAACAACTGATTGGAAAGCTTTTTTCGACCACTACGGATCTAAGATGCTGCTATTCGCTAAACAGTTTGCACGTAACCAAGAGGATGCGGAAGATATTGTCCAAGAAGCATTTAAACGCTTTTGGAAATCGGACTGCCGAAACGATGAGAATACCGTTTCCCTCTTGTTTGGGAGCGTTCGTTGGGCTGCTCTCGACTTTCTGCGTAGAAATGAGCGCCGTCGAAAACGAGAGGAAACTGCGGCTGCCTCTGACTTCGCTTTGCGGGACTGCCACCTGTTCGAGTATGGGATCGAAAAGGAAGAGTTAGCGCTTCGCGTACAGAATGCGCTCGAGAAGCTGCCGGATGCTCAAAGGCAGATCGTGACGCTGAAAATTTTGGGGGAACTCACCTATGAGCAAATTGGCGAGACCTTGGGAATTTCTCCCAATACTGCGTCATCGCGGTACCGGTACGCTCTAGGAGCGCTGAAACGAAAACTAGGGAATGAAAGCTATGCTTAATCAAGAAGAGAAAGAATTCGAGCGCCTCCTGGCGAGCCTCCGTCCGAAAGCGCCCAGGAAGGAGTTTCATGATCGCCTAAATGTTGAAATGGATGATGGCGCCGTGTCCATTAGCTGGCCTGTCCGCCCTGGAGCATTCATTGCAGGCGCATCTATTCTCGCGGCGTCGTTCGTCGTTGTTTTTTACTTGAGCCGTAGTGAACCTGCCTCACCCGCTCTCCCTGTCGAGTCGCTTGAGCAGGCTGTTTCGGGACCCACGGCGCCTCAATTGGACGGGTATCGGCTGGTCGAGGAGAACAGCGAATTGATCGAGCTCAACCAAGGCCCGATATATCTCGACGAAGAGGGCCAATCGGTCAGGGAGGTGAGCCTTCGGTACCTGGACACGAGGATTTTGAAGAATCCGAATGACGATACCGAGATCAAGATGCAATCCCATCGGGAGGAGTCGCACATCATTCCCGCTTCTGAGGAGTGAAGAGGCAGGTGTTGCTTGCAAAGATTGCGTCTAGTCGGCGATGACCCAATAGTAGCGGCCATCGGCAATTTTGCGAAATTGCCCTGAAGATAAGCTGCCATCGTCTATGATCGCATCCGCCTTCAGTATGTCCTCTTCAAGGAGGGTGGGAGAGTCGACGCCAACGCCGGAAGTGATTCCGCTATCGAATTGCTCGAAGTCCCAGTTGCCACCCATGGGGGTTTTAGTTTCGAAGAACCGTTCTGAAAAATAGCCGGCCATTTCAGATGGAGATACGCCTGAGGACGTGTCGGGTGGCCAAAGTCCTGATTCCATTATGTAAGTTTCCGTGGCGGCGGATAGGGTGCGGATGTCTCGAGCGAAAGATGCTGCTCTTGAGTTTCGCGTTACCTTCAAGAAAGTCGGGACAGCCATGGCTGCCATGAGTCCAATGACCGAAACGGCAATGAGAAGCTCGATAATGGTAAATCCACGCTTTGATCTTCGTTTTTGAGGATTGTTCATGCGATTGGTTTCGGTTTTTCGATCAGGCTTTCTGGTTGGGTTGCAGCGCAATTGTGGCGTCGTTTCTTAGTTACGGTTGAATTCGGGGATACGCTTAGAGTAAATTGGGCGGATTGCGGTAAAAAGGGATATTCGCGCCAGGAGCGCTCAACCGATATAGGCGCCAACCTCTAGGTTCCCTAGGAGCTAGTCCTGCTGTAGGATGCAGCGCTATCCGCACCCGCTGAGAATTGGAATCGGCTATAGCGACTCCTTTAGCGTTTCCAACTCCTCCCATCGAGCGAATATTCTCTCGGATTCGTTCTCCAGATTGGCGAGTTCTACCTTCGCGGACTCTGCGTAGCCTGGATTCTCTTTATAGGTCTGCGGGCTTGCCAGCTTATCAGCGATCTCGGCCTTGCGAGCATCGATGCGCTCAATCTCCGATGGAATCGAATCCAGCTCCGCTTGCTCGCTCTTAGTGAATTTGCGGGGTCTGATTTTCCAATTCGATCGAGTTGATTTCTTCTTTGGCGAGCGGCCTGAGTCGAGCGGCTTGGATTCATTGAGCCAATCGTCGTAGCCCCCATTGAACTCGCGAGCGATTCCGCCTTTTTGGATTATAACGAGGTTGGTAACCGTATTTTCTAGAAAGGCTCTATCGTGGCTCACGAGAATGAGCGTTCCGGGAAACTCGGTGACTCGTTCTTCCAGCAATTCAAGCGTCTCCATATCGAGGTCGTTGGTGGGCTCGTCGAGAACGATCAGGTTGGCGGGCTTGGTGAATAGCTTGGCGAGCAGGAGGCGGTTGCGTTCCCCTCCAGACAAGGTCTTGATCGATGCTCTCGCTTGCTCAGGCGTGAATAGGAAGTCCTGCAGATAGGAGATTACGTGGCGACTGCGTCCGTTTATGGAAAGGGATTCGTTTCCGTCGCCTATATTTTCGAATAGTGTAGTTTCATCGTCGAGCTGCTCTCGCAGCTGGTCGAAGTAGGCAATCTCGAGCTTCGTTCCATGCTCGATGGTTCCCGAGAATGGGGCGATCTGCCCTAGCAAGACTTTGATCAAAGTCGACTTTCCGGAACCGTTCGGCCCCACAATACCGATTCGATCACCCCTCATGATTTCCAGCGAAAAGGGTTTCAGCGCCTCGAAATCCCCAAGTCTTACATTCACGCCCTCCGCAGAGATGACTTTTCGGCCCGATTGCTCGGCATTGCTTAGGTTGAGCGACGCCTTGCCCTGACGCGTTCGGCGGTCCGCCCTTTCGGCTCTTAATTGCTTGAGGGCTCGTACTCGACCTTCATTCCTGGTCCGCCTGGCCTTGATTCCCTGGCGGAGCCATGCCTCTTCCTTAGATAGCTTTTTGTCGAATGCCGATTGATTCCTAGCCTCTGCTTCCAGCAATTCCGCCTTTCGAATCAGATAGGTGTCGTAGTCGCAGTTGAAACTGCGAAGCGCGGCCAGATCAACTTCTACGATTCGCGTCGATAGGGCGCGGATAAAGGAGCGATCATGAGTCACGAAAATGAGAGCCATGTCTCCCTTTTTCAGGAATTCCTCCAACCATTGAATCGATTCGATATCCATGTGATTCGTCGGCTCGTCGAGCGCCAGGATCGCCGGTTCTCCAACGATTGCTTTTCCCAAAAGGACGCGACGCTTCATCCCCCCGGAAAGCGATTCGAATTCAGATTGCAAGTCCAGTTCCAGTTCATCCGCGATTCGTTGCTCCATTTTCCATTGAAGCTCGGTATCGAGGCTATCGACGGACTCTCCTTCCCGAACGCTGCGAAGCATTGAACCAGTTTCTCCGAACCCGCTGGCGATCACGTCGAACACGGCGCCTGCCGTATCGCTTGGAATGTCTTGTTGAAGCGTCGCGGCGAATCCGCCGTTGGGAAATGAGACGGAGCCTGAATTCAATCCGTGGTCGCCGTTGATCGCCTTGAGCAGTGTCGACTTGCCTGAGCCGTTTCTTCCCAGCACGCAAACCCGCTCTCCCTTTTCGATGTGCAACGAAACGCTCTCAAGCACGGGAGGGCCGCTAAAACGGATCGTAACGTCTGTTAGGCTTACAACGGGCATAGAAGTCGAACATGTGATCGCTTTCGCCTATGATTGCAATTCCTTGAATGCTTCTAGGAGCGAATTTCTTAGTATCAAGGATCTATCTTTAGCTTGAAAGGCGATGAACGCTCGATCACTGGTAAAAGGTCTCCCAAAAACCTCGCTCCATGGCTTCTACACTTCACACAGGTATCTCCGGAAAGAATCTCGCGGAGATGTACCGTATGGCCGCGGAAGAGTACGAAGATCTCCCCGCGTTCGCAACTCGAGTGAAAAGCGGGGTATTCAAACCTATCAGCTATAGGGACCTGTACGATTACGGCCTTTATCTCGGAACGGCTTTGATCGAGCTCGGAGTTAAGGCTCGAGACCACGTCGCGTTGATTTCCGACAATCGAGTTGAATGGAATATTGTGGATTATGGCGTGCTGTTAGCAGGCGCTGCCGATGTCCCTAGAGGGACTGATGTGACGAATCAGGAAATTGAATACATTCTGAATCATTCAGACAGCGAAATCGTATTCGTGGAAAACCGACGCCTGCTGGATCGCGTTATTTCGTTGATGCCGAAAATGGAGTCCGTTCGGCACCTCGTGTTGATGGATATGAAAGCCTCCCCGCCTGACGGGACGCTTTCGCTTTCGGGCTTAGCAGAGCGTGGTCGATCATTGCGTGAGGCCGGTGATCGTCAAATCGAAGAGCGAATGGATGGAATCGAGTCTAGCGATCTCTTCACCGTAATTTATACATCGGGTACGACAGGGACTCCGAAGGGAGTAATGCTTACTCATGCGAATATGGCGTCGCAGGTACGGAATCTTCCGTTTCCGTTGAATAGAGACGATCGCCTATTATCCATCCTACCGGTATGGCACAGCTATGAGCGGATTTTTCACATGATTGCGATTAGCAATGGCTGCTGTACCTATTTCACGAGTCTCCGGAGCTTGGCGGATGACTTGAAAACAGTTAAGCCGACGATCATGGCGTCCGCTCCCCGCCTCTGGGAGAACCTCTATTTGAGGATCATGAAAAATGTACGGGAGTCGCATTGGATTCGTCGGGCGCTCTTTCATTCCGCATACTTTTGTTCTCGCATGGTGAAAGGCTCAGCCTTTTTCCTTCAAGGCAAGCGAATCGACTTGAACGGGCGCAATGCGATTCAATCCTTAGGCTTGGGTATTGTCCATCTATTGAGGGCGTTGTTTTTCTTGCCTCCCTATGTGGCGTTGAACGCGGTTGTATTGGAAAAATTGAGGCTTGTCGTGGGCGGCAGATTCAGGGGTACGGTGTCGGGTGGTGGAGCCCTGCAGCCGCACGTAGACGAGTTCTTCAATTATATCGGGATACCCGTATTGGAGGGATACGGCCTCACGGAGACTGCTCCGGTTATCGCTGTTCGCACGTTTCCCAAGCTTGTAATTGGCACTGTAGGGCCCCTGTACAACGAGACGGAAGTTCGAGTTGTAGATTTGAATACGAACGAGGTGTTGTACCCAAATTCTAGGAATCGAAAAGAGGGCCGCGGCCTCAAAGGGGAGATTCACGTAAAAGGGCCGCAAGTGATGAAGGGATATTACAAGAACGCGGAAAATTCCGAACGCGCTCTCAAGGAAGGTTGGTTCAATACGGGCGACATCGGCATATACACCCATGATGATTGCCTGAAAATCGTGGGTCGCTCCAAGGATACGATCGTTCTGCTTAATGGGGAGAATATCGAGCCTATCCCGATAGAAGCAAAAGTTTGCGAGTCACCTCTCGTAGATCAGTGCATGGTGGTTGGCCAGGATCAAAAGCAGCTAGCCGCATTGATCGTCCCCTCATTAGAAGGCTTTGGAGACCAAGGGATCGAAGCGGAGAGCGTGGCTGAGCTGGCTGTTGCTGAAGGCGTTCTGGATCGGGTGTCAGTGGAGGTGAGACGCATGATCAGCAAGGAGAATGGATTCAAGGCATTCGAGCGCATTCACGATGTCGCTTTGCTCCCCAATGCCTTCGAGGTTGGCGAAGAAATGACGAATACGTTTAAGATCAAGCGCCACGTCGTCAACGAAGCCTATGGGGACGTGATCAATGGCCTATTCAGCGAAAGCGACTAGGACGTTCTAGCGCAACAATTCGCACTTGTTGTGCCTAACGAAATACAAAGCGGCTGCATTTAGCAGCAGATACGTCCCGATTGTCGCGGTTCCGTCGAAATTGTCTATTAGCATTAAGCTGTATCCAATAGATACGTACGTCAGACTCATTAGAGCTAACGCATACTTAGTCTTGATGCCCAGCAAAAGGGCCGCTCCCACTAGAATTTCAAAATAGGCGATTCCGTGCAAATAGGGCATATAGGGTATCGCAGGAAGATTCGTGTTCGTAGCGAAATTGTCCGTTTGTCCCGCTACGAATCCTTCATACAAGTTTGAAAAAGAATATCCGTCCTTGTTGAATTTTCCGAGTCCAGCTGTGAGGAATTTTAAGGCGAGAAACAGTCTGAGGGAGAGAAATGCCCAAGTTTCTGCGGACCAGTAGAGAAATGAGCCACTTTTCTGATTGGGTTTCTTTGGCATGATTGCGATGGGTTTTTGGGTTGGGGGATTGAGGCCAAGCGGAGGAAGGCTTGGCCAATAGCTATGGCTTTAGCCAGCCAGCCGTGAAAAGCTCTTCTTTGACAGCGTCATTCTCGAACCGGAACCATTCTTTTCTGGTGGATCGTTGAATTAGATACGTCACGATTGCGGAGGTATTGACGATGAAGAACGAGTAGAGAAGGGCGGGCCATAGAATGTCGCCGGACACCTGAGCGCTGAAGCTTAGCGTAATGATCGCAAACGCGAGTGGGCCGTTTTGGATACCGGTTTCAAGGGAAACGGTTCGGCTCTTGCGCTTGTCCATACCGAGTACGCGGCTGAAGTAGTATCCGAACAAAAAGCCTCCGAGTCCGAGGAAAATGCTAGCGACGAGAATGAAAGGGCTCGTCTCTTCGGGATTGAGCATCCTGTCGATATTGCGTGGGAGCCAGCTGATAATCAGAAAGATTATCACCACGATGCCAAGGGCGCCCCCGGTTTCTTCCATATTCTTTCCCCATCGATCGCTTTTGGATTTAAGGTACATTCCACCTGCTACTGGAAGGAGGCAGATCAGCAAGGATCCGATCACTTTTGCCAGGTCGATTTGTATCAGGTCGCTTGTAAACGGCCCCGCGTAGATGCTCAAAAGGATCGGCATTGCTAAGAGAGCGACGGTCGTGGTCAAAGTGCTCAGCGATATGCTCAAGGCGAGATCGCCTTTCGCGAAATAGTTGAAGAGGCTAGAGGTTGTGCCGGAAGGGCAGCAGGCGACGATTATGAGCCCGATTGCCACCGGATCCGAGAAATTGAACAGCTTCGCCATTCCAAATGCGAGGGCGGGCATGATCAGGTATTGTGACAGGAAGCCAACCAAGGCGGGTTTGGGATGCTTGGCAGCTTCCTTGAAGTCCTTTATTGAGAGCGTGCAACCTAGGCCGAACATAATGACAAAGGTCATTAAAATGAGGAGATTCGATTCGGTAGGGGTGAGCATTGAGAGCGAATTTAGTGGGCGAGCTGCTTCAGGCCAGTCTATAGTGGAACCTCCCCTGACGACCGAGCGAGTCAAATTTAACTCGCCTTGCCTCTGCGCCGATAGGATTAGCGGATGCGTAGTCTCTTTACAGTCGCGGTTTTTGCGTTGGTCGGTTCCTTAGCGTTTGCTCGCTTGCCGGAATTCGAGCCTACCGAGGAGCAGATTTCCGATCATCGAGATGCCATTTTCAAGATCGCTCGCGACTTTATCGTAGAGACGTTCAACGTGATCCCAATTGAAGAGGGCCAATTCAACCCGGTCCGATTCAATTCCACCGGAGTATGGGGCGATTTTCATAGCCGGATCAAGGAACTAGGCGATGACCGGTACGAGGTTCAAGGCTGGCTTCTTGGCAAGGGATATGAAGGGCAGGCGACGGTATGGTCGGTTGTGCTGACGCATCCATTGGAAGATCCCGACGCTTGGATGTACCGGCGCATCGATGATGTTGCGATCAATGAACCGGAGATTACGTCTTGGCGATTCGGCGGGTACCGAAGCGTTCCCTACGAGGCGGAATACTCCGATGGATTCTTGAACGGGGATTCGTAGGATTTCGGTCGATTGGGCTCAGCGTACCATTCGCTTCAATTGCTCAGTCGGAAACAGTTTCCCTGGACACAAAGTGTGGTTCGGGTGCATGAGCTTGTGCGTGGTTATGTTTTTCGCCGGTACTCCGGTCTTGCGGCGCAAGTAGTCGATCAGGGCATCGAGTTGTTCCATTTGCTTGGCCTTAGGGCGAGATCTCTCGAAATTGCCGATTAGGCAGATGCCGATGGAGACTTGATTGTGCGCCCAGAGCTTCATGTGACCTCCGTGCAATTGCTTTTTCCAGCGATTGCCAATGTATACGTCGCCATTTCTTGTGCCGCGCGTTCCGTTTTCGATCACAAAGTGGTAGGCGAGACCGTTTTCCATATTGCGCTCTTCCTTGTGGACCCGGGCGATATTCACCGCTCGATCCGCTGTCGTCCCGCTATGGTGGATGACGATGCTCTTCCACTGGCCACCTTTGACAGCGATCTTGTCTAGGGCATTGCGAACGCTAGATGACAAGCGCATATACTTGGGTGCTGACGTGCCGGACTTGGTTGGGATTCGTATCGTTTGTCCAGCGGACACTTTATTCAAATTACGGATACCATTGTATGCTCCGAGTTCACGTGTATTCAATCCATACTGGCTAGCGATCGAAGACAAGCTCTCGCCCTTCTTGATTTTGTATTCAATAAAGTGCATCGCGGAACCTGGAATTTCCAGTTTTTGACCCACTCGAATTACGTCGGCGTCCTTGATGTTGTTCGCTTTCACTATGTCCGCCTTGGCTACGCTGTAGGCCTTCGCGATCGTAGTGAGCGTTTCCCCTTTCTTAACGACGTGCACGGCTCCTTGAAGGCTCGACGTGAGAGCCAACGCTATGAGCAGAAAGAGGGTCCAAGGAAGATTCATGAAGCGATCAATCACAACTTGGCGGTGCACTCCTTGAGAATCTTACGGAGCTTTTTCCGGTCTTCCTTTCGAACAATGTAACCGATACAGTTGTCCGTGCCGCAGCGACAGGGATGCTCTTCCCAGTGTTCCAACGCGTATCCGTAATTAAATGTCAATTCTTCTCCTTTTTTAATATCTCGGAGCGCGACGAACCATATCTCGCCATCATCGTCTTGAGCCTCGCAGTTGGGCCTGCAGGAATGATTGGCGAGTCGCGCTATATTCCAGTCGAAGTTTCCGTCGAGGTCGCGCTTGCCATCAAGGTCGAAAATATAGACCGAACCCTCATTCGATTCACGCGCCACGTCGTATTGGTCAATCCCTCGCAGCGTCGATTCCTTCTTCGGCACAAGCTCGCCCAGATACTGTATGAAGTAGGTGTCCTTGGGAATTTTCTTTGCCGCGAAAAGCCCTTCGTTGTGGATGGACGATGAGGCAGTAGTTACATAGGGGAAGTCGGGGGGATTTCCGTCTTTGTCCAGTCCGACGAAAATGCGTTTCCCTGACTTCCGGGACGTCTTTTTCTGGTCTTTGCTTTTCTTTGCCATGAGGCGGAAATTCGGGTGTCTGGCAATCCGAGTCTTTGTAGCAAAGCCGTACGGTCAATGCCATTGAATGCAATCCATTTCTGGGTGGCGCTGTCTCCATGGACAATCGTGATACTTTTTTAAAAATTCATAGCCAATTTGAGAGTAATTCCAGCCGTGCAGTCGTTCGCTAGAATTTGCGCTCGCGGGCGTGAAAACGGAAGAGCGACCTGCAGCGGCTATCTCGAGCTTGCGATACGCAGTTGGATTTGTTCAACTACTGCCCATTGTTGGGGAACGCGACGCGATCCAGCAGGGTCAAACGATGCTATCATGAAATTTCAGCCTAGAAATCCAAACCGCTTCAACGAGAAGCGAGAGGTCTGGAGGAGCAAGCTCGATAAGCCTATCGGACCCGGGATGATCATTACCTTGGTGCCCACGCTCTTGATGTGCGTATTCCTGGTTATGGCGGCTCCTTACCTGAAGAGTATCACCTTGAAGTTTTTCGAACTGGATAAGGAGCATGTAATCGTTCTGATCGAGCTTGGCGAGGAGGAGGAATCCCTTGGTCCACCCCCGCCGCCACCGAATCCGGATGCTGCGATTGCGGAGATCTACCAGAGGCGATTCGACAAGGAAGGCTTCGATTGGAGAGCGCGTCCCGAAATTGAAATTCCGGAGGAAACGCGCGCCGAAATCGTAAAGGAGGTTAAACCGGTCGAGGTTGACCTGCTGCTTAGCCCGACGACTCCTGCGATTACCGTGGAGACGCTGGAAATCGAGTAGGTCCTAGCCTAGCCTGCGCTTATACGAGATTGTGATCCCCTTGCAGGGTAGCCTCAGCCTGTTGAAGGCAGTCGCTTACATCGGTTACCAGGTTCCAGAGCGTTTGTTCGCCTTCTCCGAGCAGATTGAGAACGAGGAGATCCGGACCTTTTTCTTGATCAGGGAGCTCGTCGGATTCTCTAATGACGCCAGTGATCCACTTCGAGAGGTTCAGCAGGCAGGCCATTTTTCCAGTCGTAATGCAGTCGAGCGGCGAAAACTGGAACCGGATTGGATCCGTGAAATTGTCCGGGAATCCCCATGCGCGGAAGAGCGTGTAGCTGAGGCCGGAGCTACCGAAGCTTTTCAGTCTTGAATTCAATCTGCCGAATGGATCGGTTAAGGGTCCGGCGAGCTCGTCTCCATGGGCTTCGCTAATGGCGGAGGCGAGGGAATGGAGCAAGCCGATCGAGTAGGCCTCGTGCGGATCGAGCTTGTGCTTCGCGGCGAGGCTTTCCATGCAGACAGCGCAAGTAATGGATCGTTTCCAAGCTTCGGGCGTGTAGTTTGCCGCTTCTTCAAATTCGTCGTAGTACTGGTATGCATATATGCCTAGCAGATCGTACATCCGCTCGAATCCCACGGCAGTCGCTGCTTGTTCGATGCTCGAGTAGCCGCCTTTCCTGGCGTTCGAAAGCTGATTGGCTTCACGCATGATTCGAGTCGCAAGCAGCGGCTCGAGTCGAATGAGCGCAATGATCTCGTCAGGATTGATATTGCCCTCTGTGACAAGGGATTTGAGGCTATTCGAAATTAGAGGTGCGGGAGTCAACGTCTCAAACCGATTTTGAAGCCGATCGACGGTGGTATTGATTCGTTCCATGCCCTGTTATTCGCCCGATCGTTTTAGCAATGCAGGATAGAATTGGTAATCGAATCTATGGGTTGGGAAATTGGCCTAGTAGAAAGCTCAGCTCGGGTGGCTAAACTCCTCTAAGGCAAGGACAAGATTCAGCTTAGTCTCTCTGTGCGCATTGGGACGCATTTGCGCTGAAGCGGGCGATGGGGCGGCCTAGGAATGGGACTGATCGCTCTCGTGTCCCGTCCTGAGCTCGTTGAGCTTGAACCGCAATTCTTTCAGTCGTCTGTGATCGTTGGCCTCGAGATGAATAGATCCTTCGTCAAGGGCTCCGAATAGGATTGCGTATGGCCGGTCTGCGTCGACTACGGGAAGGAGAAGGATCGAATGCGATTGGCCGTATTGCTCTATCCAATCAGGAATGACTGATCGGATTTTTCCGGCTCCGACATCCTGTATCAGAATATCCTCTTTGCGCTCGATGCATATGCTGAAAATATCTCGCTTGTGGATTGAGGCGATCGGGCGATTCCGGATGCATTTGAGGAGGTCTCCGTTTCCAAATCGAGGCGAATAGGAATCGGGATCGCTTTCTTCCGGAACAAAGACGAGGCAATTGGAAAGCCCAAGGCTATCCTGGATGCAGTCTGCTACGGCTTGAAAGGGACCGGAAAGATCCGCCGAATCGCCATTGAGATTAGTCTCTAGGGAAGCGGAGGCTTTTTGGAAGCATTCCTCGGCAAACCGCTCGCGCTCGCGCTCGGACATCCGTGAAACGGGTCGATCTTGATCCAAGGGTGCTTCTGGGGCCGAAATACGAGATCCGGCGGGTTTATCTGGCAGCTTTTCACCTAGCACTCGCGCTTGAATGTTTGCGACTGCGGGAATGTTAACCCAGCTTGAGCCGAGATCGCGGCTGACGAGCTGGAGATCGCGGCTGACGAGCTCGAGAGAATCCTGGACGTCATCAATTTCGAAATCGAGGATTTCCGAGTACTGGCCGATGCGCTGTTCCAAGGCGTCGGCGAAATGCTCGGGATCGATGGAATCGTCGAATGCCAATTCGCTAATCCCTACGGAGAAATCGGAAAGGGCGAGCAAGGTCTCATTCGTTGTCCGGGCAGGCTTTTCGCGGAGTTCTGGGGGTAGGGGTCGCATCGCGAACATGATGCTCTTGGTGAGATTCGACCGATCCAGGATACGGCTGCCTAAGTTCAAGTGCGTGAGACCGAAAACTTGCGAAAAGGCTTCTTCCTGTGGATTCAGGCAGGAAAGGGCTCGAGCTTCGCGATAGGAGTCCACTAGGAAGGTTGAGAGCAAGAGTCTCCCGTAGTTTCTGAGGCTGGCGCAAACGAAGGTGAGGTCTGGATCCAATCCGGAATCTCTTTTTTCCGTGAGCCGTTGGGCGAGGAGTCCGCTGCATACGGCCAGCGATGCGCTCTCGCGCTGTTCGAAACTATTTTGGGCTGCGCTTGCGTTTTCAATTAGCAATATAGAGATCGCCAGATTGCGTGCCTTCTCGAAACCGATGGTATGAATTGCCTCTGGAATCGTGCATATGGACGGGCCCATAGGATTGAATCCCATGGTATTTGCCGCGCTGATCACTTTTTCCGTAATCGTGGGATCTCGCCCGATCAACTGTGATAGTTCAGTTGTAGAGATCGAAAAGGCTTTAGAGGCCAACTCCTGGATTATCCGTACGATTTCGCTAATCGCGGTAGTTTTTTCCTCTTCGAGGGCCGTTTCGATGCTTCGAATCGTCTTTCTGGCGAGCGCGCTGTTCATTGAAGGCGGGAACGAATGGTGACAACCCTAAGTAAATCGGTCTAGATTCCTCTAGGTGGACTTTTAAATACGCGGATTTGGGTGCATTGGGTGGAAACGCCTATAGGCGAGCGAGTTAGGCTGATTTCGAATTCGAGCGTTGATTTATTTGAACGAGCGCTTTTGGGTAGATCGATACGCGAGACCCCCAGCGTTTTTGGGGCTCGCTATTTTTGTTATTGAAATGGACGTAACTTCTTCATCGGTTTTGGCGCTACTGGCCGGGTTCGGAATTGCATTCGTTGCCAGCTGGATCGTTACAAAACACGCTCGCGTTCGAGCGAGCCATGATGCCGATTCTCTCCTTCAAATTGCCAAGCGAGAGGCGGATGTGACGGCTAAAGAGATGCGATCGAAGCTGGAGCTCGAGTTGGAGGAGCGAAGAAGCGAAATCGGCAGGGAAGCGAAACGCATGGAGATGGAGATCGAAGTGAGGCTCAACGAGATCAAGTCCCATGAGGAAAGCCTGGCAGCTCTGGACCACGAGCTCCGACTTAGGGAGAAGAATATTGAGGACGAGCTGAAAGAGGCGCGGGAAAGCAGGCAAAGCCTCAAGGAAATGTCGAGCGACGTCCGCAGGACAATGGCGAATTTGGCCTCCATGGACGTAGAGGAGATTAAGACCGAGTTGAGGGCCCAGGTCGAAATCGAATGCAATGACGAGCTAGTACGCATGCGGAGAGATCTCCTTGAGCGATCTGAAGCGGATATCGCGCGAGAGGCGAAGCGTACGCTTTTGGCTGCTATGCAGCGAATTTCCAGTAAGCCGAATAGCGAGATCAGCGCTGTGATCGTACAATTGCCCAACGATGATATGAAAGGCCGTATCATTGGCCGAGAAGGGCGGAATATAAAGTGCTTCGAGACCGCTACGGGTACGACGCTGCTGATCGACGAATCCCCTCAGATGGTGCTTATTTCATCCTTCGACCCGGTTAGACGCGAGGTTGCTCGAACGGCCTTGGAGCGTCTGGTCAAGGACGGGAGGATACATCCTGCGACGATCGAGGAATTCGTTGGCGAGGCTCGGGTCGATGTGGATCAGATCGTGGAAAATGCAGGCGACGCTGCAATTAGCCAATTGAAGATATCCCGATTGCATCCAGAGATTATCACTGTCTTAGGGAAATTGAAATTTCGAACCTCCTATTCACAGAACGTCCTCGAGCATTCTGTGGAAGTCGGACAGCTTTGCTCGATAATCGCTTCAGAGCTTGGGCTAGACCCGAATGTCGCCAAGCGAGCGGGTTTGCTTCACGACATCGGCAAAGCGATCGATGGTGAGTACGAAGGTAGCCATGCGATGGTGGGCGCGGATTTCGTCAAGGCGCGCGAAGAGAACGACGTGGTCGTCAATGCAGTGGCCGCTCATCACGAAGAAGTGCCATCGGAGACGCTCTATGCGGGAATTGTGATTCTGGCTGATACGATTTCAGCTGTTCGTCCCGGCGCTCGGGCTGAATCGATCGCCGCTTATATCGACAGGCTCAAGTCCCTTGAAACGCTTGCCCTGTCATTCCCAGGAGTGAAATCTGCCTACGCGATTCAGGCGGGGAGAGAAGTTCGAGTTGTTGTGGATCCCTCTAGGATCAATGATCAAGAAGCGCAGGCGCTATCGAAAAGTATGCGTGAAAAGATCGAAGGGGAACTCGAGTATCCCAGCACGATTCGAATTACGATTATTCGTGAACAACGCTATACCGAGACCGCAACATAGGGATTAATCGTTCAATTCGATGCGGCATTATTCGTCGAGCGCTTTTTCGAGCCAGCAAACGTCGTAGAATTTGCCGAACTTGAAGCCGACTTCATTGTAAATTCCAATCTCACGAAATCCAAGTTTTCGGTGGAGCGCGATCGATCCGGCATTGGGTAAGGTGACACCGCCGTAGGCGCGATGGATGTCAGCCGATTTCAATCTCTCGAAGAGCGCTTCGTAGAGCGCAGTTCCCAGCCCTTGCCCATGGAAATCCTTGTCGATATAGATACTCGTCTCGACTGAGGATCCGTAGGCGGCCCGTTCCCTAAATCGACTGCTCGTCGCGTAGCCAACGACGACACTGTCTCTTTCGGCGACAAGAAGTTGATACTTGCCTGATCCACGGTATTTAGAAAACCAAGACGACTTTCGCTCTTCCACGGAATGCGGAGTCACGTCGAAACTGATTGGCGTGTGCAAGATATAGTAATTGTAGATGTCCGTTAGCCGCGGGAGGTCTTCTATTCGACCTTGTCGAATTTCCAGGCTGTTCATTAGTTCTCTCCGTTGGTTGCGAGCACCCGTAGACTCCAGGGCCTCTCTAGAGGGCGGCGCTTCCTATGGCGGTTTTAAGCCGAGCGATTTGTTCGCTCAATGTGGCGTCGAGTTTCGTGGACATCGTCTTGTTCTGATCATGGCCTGCTCCATGTATCTTCGCAGCAATTATCTTTAGAGTGTCGATTATCGGCTTCGCTTCCGTTGGCGATTGGGATTCGAGCGATTCCAGCGCCTTAGTGAGAGCGATTTCGATATAGTGCATTTCTACATAGGCTTCGCTTTGGGTTGCTAGAGACATCTCGTTCGCTAGCAGATCCAAATGATCAAGGAGGGCAGCCACGTCCATGCTGCCGATGCTGATGGTTTCATAAGGCTTCGTTTCACGGTCGACATCGTGGATGTCCATCGATGACCCGCCGCAACCTAGAATGAGGACGAGGAATGGGAGAGAGTAGATGAGGGCGATCGCCTGCGCTTTTGTCATGGGAGCGTATCCGTTAGTTAGCTTTGCGTTAGGAATTGAGAATGCGTACTACGTCTTCGTGAATATTCGCGCTGGCGGCGATGATTGAATCTCCAAGCGCGGGATTCGAGCCGTGCCAATCGGTAATAATGGCTCCTGATCCTCTGACAATTGGGACGAGGGCCATGATGTCCCAAGGGTTCATTTTGGGATCGACCATGATTTCAGCGTTTCCTGAGGCGACCAAGTAGTAGCCGTAGCAATCGCCCCAAGTGCGTGTGAATCGCGTGCGTTCCTCTAAGGAGTTAAACGCATCGGCTCGATTGGTCTTTGTGAATGAGGCGCGATCGGTCGTTAAGAGTATCGATTCTTCGATTGGCTTTCCGCGTGACGCGACTGCGGGAGACCCATTGATCGCAGTAGCCTGACTGTCGCTGCTGATCCGTTTTCCAAGCGCGGGGAAATTGATGCAGCCAAATACGGGATCTCCTTCTACAAGGAGAGCGATCATCGTTCCAAAGAGAGGGCAACCGGCTGTAAAGCTCTTGGTCCCATCGATCGGATCGATCACCCATTGGAAGGCCGCGCTCGCGTTGATGTCGTCATATTCCTCGCCTTTGATTCCGTGATCTGGATAAAGCGTCTCAATCGCTTCGCGAATGATCCGTTCCGCTTCCTTGTCCGCGACCGTTACGGGCGTGTCGTCGCTTTTGGTTTCAATCGCTAAGTCAGGGCTCTCGTAGTGCGACAAGATCGTCTTTTGCGTTTCGGCGCACAACTTTCGCGTGAACTCGTCAAATTCGTCAAATTGCATGGTTAAGGAAATCTTAGATTGCGCGGAAGGAATCTTAGGTTAAAGCTTTTAACCGGAAAAGATGGAACTCTATTGGGAAGAGGTGCCGATCCATGTGATCGATTTCGAAGGCGGGCCACAGTGTGGAATCGTCGAGTTCGGCGTGGTCACGATCAAGGGGTACTCCATCGAATCCATGGCGACGCGACTCTGTCGCCCAAAAGCTCGAATCCCGAAGAACGAGCAAGCGGTGCATGGGATTTCCTCGTCTGAGGTGGATGCAGCTCTTCCGTTTCAGGAGGAATGGGACCGGTTCGCGCGCTTACGCGAAACGGGGCCGCTTTCAGCTCATTTCGCTTCGGCCGAAAACACTATGCTGAAGTCGGTTTTTTCTTATCCCCGCTCCTCGCCATCTTGGTTAGACGACGGAAAAGAGATTGTCAATTGGGGGCCTTGGCTTGATACGGGAGTGTTGTATCGAGAATTAGGTGACAATAAAAGCTCGCTTAAATTGGAAGACTTAATACAGCGATATGACTTGCAGGGAGATCTGGACGCTCTGGGTCGAACGCGTTGCCCGAAAGGGCGGCAAGGTTATCATTGCGCCCTGTATGATACGATTGCTTCAGCGTTGCTCCTGACATTCTATTGCCGTGAATTTTGCGATGAGCGCATGTTGGTCGGTCAATTAATTGCCCTCAGTCAAGGTAGCGCGGTGAAGCGGCAAAAGGTTGAGCAACGAGAGTTGTTCTAGCAAGTTGCCTAAACTTCGAGATGAGCGAGCTTGAGTGTGTTATCGATGCGAAGTCGATTTTGGGAGAAGGGGTTTTTTGGAATGAACGGGATGATTGTATCTATTGGGTGGATATAGATGAATGTCGCATTCATCGGTACAGTACTATATCCGGCGAAAACGTTTCGCGCGATCTCGCGCAAGAAAATCGGAACAATCGCGCCGACTGTTTCAGGCAGCTTCGTGATTGGATTGGAGGATGGGGTCTATGGATATGACTTCGATTCGAATGCTTCGGACAAGTGGTGCGACCCGATGCAGGGATGCTCGGAGAATCGCTTTAATGACGGGAAAGCAGGACCTGATGGGCGATTTTATATTGGAAGCATGGGACCGGATAGGTTGCGGGGTTTGTATCGCGTCGACGAGGATAGGTCCTGGACCCGGATTGAAACGGATATCACCTGCTCAAATGGACTGGTTTGGAGCTTAGACCATCGAACGTTTTACTATATCGATTCTCCTACTCGCCAGATTGTAGCCTATGATTTCGATTGCGAGTCTGGTTCAATCAGCGGACGCCGCATAGTCGTAGAATGCGTCCCATCGCACGGATTTCCAGATGGAATGACGATTGATTCTGATGGTATGCTCTGGGTCGCCCATTGGCAGGGTTTTTGCGTACGACGTTGGAATCCAGATACTGGCGAAGAAATTGATAGGATTGAATTGCCTGTTGAGCGAGTCACTTCCTGCGCTTTCGGAGGTTCTGACTTGCGCGATCTATACATCACAACGGCTAGCGTAGAAATGTCGCTGCAAGATTGGGAAAGCTATCCCCAATCTGGCGGTCTCTTTCGGAAGCGGCTCGAAATATCTGGGGTCCCAAGCTATCGGTACAATAATCAAACCTAAGAGAGGCTATTTGCTAGCGATCTGCTCCAGCTCTTTTTCCTTTTCTCCGATCTGATCGGAAAGGCGGCTCCATTTCTCATATGCGTTCTCTAGCGAAATGCGATCGCGTTCATGAGTTGCGATCGCGTCTTTAGCCTCGCTGGTTTTGAAAAACTCGGGATCCAGCATTTTCGCTTCGAGAATCGACTGGCTTTCCTCTAAAGCGGCGATTCGGGCTTCCAGTTCCCCAGCTTTCTTTTTCAAAGGGCTCAGCTCCGAGACGAGAGCAGCTCGTTTCTGACGTCGCTCTTTCGGCGAGAGACTGTTCTTGCTCGATTTTGAGCGTGATTTCTCGCTGATCTGAGAGGTTTCTTCCCCATGAGTATTTTGTTGCTCAATATGTCTTATATAGCCGGATACATTCCCGGGGAAAAGCGATAGGCCATCTTTGCGTATTTCCAGAGTTTTCGTTACAATACTATCCACGAACGCTCGATTGTGAGAAACGATGAGGAAGGCCCCTTCAAAGTTGCTGAGCGCTCGTTGCAGCGCGTCTTGAGAGCGCATATCTAGATGATTTGTGGGCTCATCCAATATTAGGAAATTGGCTCGTTGGGTTAGGATCTTTGCAAGCGCGAGTCGATTTCTTTCGCCACCGGATAGGACCTTGGTCTTTTTGAATACATCGTCTCCTTGAAAGAGAAAGGCTCCAAGCGCGGTACGCAACTCGGTCGTAGTTTGCCCTGTGTCAGATAATTCCAAAGTCTCTAGAACGCTGTGGCTGGGATCTAGTTCCTCTGCTTGATGCTGGGCGAAATAGGAAATCACAGTGTTGTGTCCCACCTTTCGATTCCCGCTTTGGAACGGCTCGACCTCAGCCATGACGCGGGCTAGGGTTGACTTGCCCGCACCATTGACGCCGACCACAGCGATCCTATCGCCTCGTTCAATGCGAATGGTAGCGTTTTCGATCACTTTCAGATCCCCGTAGGACTTGCACAGATTCTCAAGCTCCATGATTGTTTGCCCGCTTCGAGGAGCCGGGGGAAATGAAAAGGCGATAGAGTTCTCGTCGCTCTCGATTTCGATTCGCTCTACCTTGTCGAGCGCTTTGATGCGGCTTTGAACCTGACTCGCCTTGGAGGCCTTGTAGCGGAACTTATCGATGAACCGTTCAGTACGTTCAATTTCCTTTTGCTGATTCTTGAACGAGCGGAGGCGCTGTTCTTTTCGAATCTTGCTTTGCGTCTTGAAATAGGAGTAGCCCCCTTGATAGACATTAAGGTTGCCTTGGGCGAGCTCGAAGGTTTGCGAGCAAAGCTCGTCCAGGAATGCGCGATCGTGCGAGACCATGAGGATAGCGCCCTGGTATCGCTTGAGATAGTTTTCGAGCCAGCGTTGCGAAACGATATCCAGATGGTTGGTTGGTTCATCCAGAAGGAGAAGGGAAGGGGAAGCGAGCAAAAGCTTCGCTAGGGCGATGCGCATTTGCCAACCTCCACTGAATTCGCTTGTTTGGCGATCCATATCGACTTGCTCGAATCCTAGTCCGTGTAGGACAGACTCGATTCGAGAGGGCAGCTTGTCAGCGTCGTAATTTTCGAGTTCACGCTCCCAAGCTCCAATGAGCTCTAGGGTTTCATTGTAGTCGTTCGATGCAGTATCCATCGACTGGATTCGATTGCTGGCTGCCTCGATTTTCGCGTTTAGAGAAATTACATCCTCGAATGCGCTTTCGGCTTCGCGATAAAGCGTTTTGCCAGCGGCGACGATTCCATCCTGAGGCAAGTATCCGATCGTAACATACTTGGCTTTGTCGATGGAGCCACCATCCAGTTCCTCCTGGTCGGCGAGAATCTTGAGCAAAGTCGTTTTTCCAGCCCCGTTCGAACCGACAAGGCCGATTCTGTCTTTCGTTCCGATACTCGCAGTTTCATCACGGAAAATGTATCGCTCGCCATATTGGAGAGTGAGATTTCGCAATTGGATCATTGCTTGTTGGAGATCGCTTCTCGAAGCGCTTCCCACGGCAGTGTTGCGCAGCGAATACGGCTAGGGAAGGATTTCACGCCTTCCAGCGCGTGGAGCTCGTCATTCTCTAGCAAGGGCAACGGCGTGTTCGCTTGGTTAAAAGCTTCTGCTAACGTTGCGGCAAATGCGTCGCTTTCGCCCAACGTCATACCCTCGACTCGAAATGTCAGCATTGAAGCGGATGCCATACAGATCGAGCAGCATTGGGCTTCGAAACGCGCTGATTCTATGCGGTCGCCTCGAGTTGCAATGTAAAGTGTGATTTGGTCGCCGCAAAGCGGATTCTTGAGACACGCGGAATGGTCAGGATCCTCGATCTCGCCGCGATTGCGCGGATCGCGACTATGCTTGAGCAACGTGTCGCGATAGAGAGCCTTAAGATCCGAGTTCATCCGTCCCTAACCGAATAGCTGATTCACTTTTGCGAGTCCTGCTACCAGCGCGTCTATATCCTCGGGCGTATTGTACAAAGCGATCGATGCCCGGGCGGTAGCAGATATGCCGAAACGACCCATCAGAGGTTCGCAGCAGTGATGGCCCGAGCGAATTGCAATGCCTTCCGTATCGAGTATCGTGCCGATATCGTGCGCGTGGGCGGACTCCATTACGAAAGATACGGCTCCGGATCGATTTGTAGGCTCACCGATTAAACGGACCCCTGGGGCGGCTTTGAGCCTATCAGCGGCGTATGTGATCAATTGCGACTCGTATTCGTGAATGACGTCGCGTCCGATCGCCTCGATGTAGTCAATGGCGGCGGCGAGACCGATTCCTCCCGCGATGTGCGGTGTGCCTGCTTCGAATCGGGACGGAGGTTTCTTGAAAGTCGTTTTGTCGAAGGTAACATGCGCGATCATATCGCCCCCTCCTTGGTACGGTCGCATTTGGTCGAGGCGCGAACGTTTTCCGTAGAGAGCGCCGATGCCAGTTGGCATGAACATTTTGTGTCCGGAGAAGACAAGGAAATCGCAGTCCAGCGCCTGGAGATTGACGGTCATGTGCTGGACCGATTGAGCGGCATCAATTAGAATAGGGATATCTTTTGCTTTTGCGGCTTCGATAATGACCTCGATCGGGTTTACCGTACCGATCGCGTTCGAAACGTGCACAAGACCCGCCAGCTTGGTCCGGGGACCCATCAGGGAAAGGTAGGCGTCAACGTCAAGATCGCCATTGTCGAAAATCGGCGCGACTTTCAGCTGCGCTCCGGTCCGTTCGCAAAGAAGTTGCCAAGGTACGATGTTGGCGTGGTGTTCGAGGCAGGAAATGAGAATTTCGTCTCCAGGTTGCAATATCGGCTCGAGAAAGGAGTGAGCGACGAGATTGATCGATTCGGTCGCCCCTCGGGTGAAAACGATTTCGGACTCGTCGTTTGCGTTCAAGTAGCGGGCAAGCTTGCCTCGCGCTGCTTCGTAGGCCGCTGTCGCTTCCGTGCTCAGGAGATGTACGCCTCGGTGGATATTAGCGTTCTCGTGAGAATAGTAGTGCGATATGGCGTCGATTACTGGCTGCGGCTTCTGAGTAGACGCTGCGTTGTCCAGATATACGATGGGCTTGCCGTTGACCGTCCGTTTCAAGATAGGAAACGCGTCGCGAGCTTTTTTTAGGCTTTCGGGAACTTGTGGTGGTGAATGCGGTTCGCTCATCGGATTGCGTGGGTAGCAATAGAGGTGAAAGCAAAGCGATGGTCTGTGTCGATTTAATTTGGCGTCATGTCGGTGCCGTTCCGAACCTCTCGGCTTCTGGGATTGAGGCCATTCTTAGGCTTGAGTTTATCGAAGGCTGAGCTTGCTTAAGCGGATATCGGTAATCATATACCCGAAATGCCCTTTAACGGTCTCGGACTTTCAGATTCATTAATAAAAGCGATTGAGGAGCTCGGTTTCGAGAAGCCTACCCCAGTCCAAGAGAAATCCATTCCCTTGATTCTAGAAGGCAAGGACATCATTGCGTCTGCCCAGACGGGTACGGGAAAGACGGCTGCTTTTGGATTGCCGACGCTCGATCGGCTCGAGCCAGGCAAGCGAATTCAATGCCTCATTTTGGAACCTACTCGCGAATTGGCGCAGCAGGTGGAGGAAGCGTTGCAAAGCTATTCCAAGCATCTGAAAACGCGAGTCGGCGTGGTATACGGAGGCGTGAAGTACGGACGTCAGCGCCAGATGCTGGAAAAGGGGGTCGACATATTGGTGGCTACCCCGGGACGCCTTCTTGACCACATCGGGCAAGGAGCAATTTCTCTGGGGAACGTGCAAGTACTCATTTTGGACGAGGTGGATCGAATGTTGGATATGGGATTCCTTCCTGACGTGAGCCGGCTGATCAAGATGTGCCCAAAAGATCGTCAGACGCTTTTCTTCTCAGCAACGCTTCCGAAGGCGATTCAAACCATGATGAAATGGGTTCTCAAGGATCCCGAAGTGATCGAAATCAGCAGGAATCGTTCTGCCGCAGAGACAGTTACCCACGCGTTTTATCCAGTCGTTGAGCAGCAGAAGTACAAGCTTCTGATCGAGCTGCTTGAACGCACGCACTACGAAAGCGTGCTCATCTTCACTCGGACCAAGCTAAATGCAGATTTGATCTCCAGGCGATTGGAACGGCTCAACCACTCCGTGGCTGTGCTGCATTCCGATCGAGCTCAAGGGGAGCGAACGGCAGCCTTGCAAGGGTTCAAGTCAGGCAAATTCGAAGTGCTGGTCGCGACAGATATAGCCGCTCGAGGCCTCGATATCGCTGGCGTCACTCACGTAATCAACTACGATGTCCCTCTCAATGCAGAGGACTACGTGCACCGCATCGGACGTACCGGCCGCGCGGAACGAGAAGGCGACGCCTTTACTTTGCTCATGGAAGACGAGCTTAAGAATGCGGCGGCTATCGAGCACTTCGTTGGCCAGAAGATCGATCGAAAGAAGATCGAGGGATTTCCTTACATGTATTCGGCTCTGTTCGATTCGGAGGAGAAGAATGCGGCTCGCAAAGCGAAGAGCCGCGCCTATGGCCGGCTTTCGCGATAGAGCTCTTCCTCGGTTGCAAGCGCATCTGGGAACTTGAAGCGGGATGGGTTCGAGGATTCGAATTTTTCCGAAGAGGGGACTTGTGGACTAGAAACAAAAAAGCCTCTCCCGCAGGGCGAGAGAGGCTGTAAATTGTTGGTTGGTTCTACGTTCTCAGATCTTAGAATGTGAAGATCGTCTCGAAAGCGATCATTCTATCAGTACCTTCGGAACCGTAGTCTGTCTCGCTAATTTCGAGGAGCATTCCGAGATTGTCGTGTATTGTCCAGTTAGGGCTGATGGTGAACTTTGTAGCGGTGTCGCCGCCTTTGAAGTCTTGAGTATCTTCGCTGACACGTCCTGTAATTCCGAAATTGTCAGTGATGCCCATGTTCGCCATCAAAAGCCATTGGGAGCCTTCATTGCGGCCAAAGTTCTCAACTCCGAAGTCGTATTGGCTGAGCTCGACTGCATAGGTCATGTTCTCGATCTCGTAGGACGCCCAAAAGTTGATGAGATCCCTGTCTGCGAGAGTATTACCCATGGAGTCTCTTGCCGCGCCGAGTTGAATGGTTAGTCCGTCAACAGGGAATAGAGCGATCTTCGCTTCAACGCCATAGTTGCTGTCCTCGATGGAACCATCTGGGGCGAAAACTGAGTCGACCAATGACAAGCCGAAGCTCACGAAGTCGTCCGTATAGTTGTACCGTACACCGTTGTGGTGACCAGGCCTTAGGTCGATGATGTCATAGGCGGTCGAGTACTGGTAGAGGCCAGTTGGCTCGAACGCTTCAAATCCGAGGTAGCTGCGATACTTACCGGCGTCGATGCTGGATCCATCGCCGAAGTCCCAGTTCAAGAACGCCTGCTCAAGATCGAACTCATCCGTGCCGTTGTCGCCTAGATAGTTCAGGTCAACTTGCCCTGTGAGCTCGTCGAAATTGAAGATGAAGTCGATTTCCGCCTGATCGAGGTTGTATGACGTGTCTTCCAAACCGGTCCGTTCAGAGTCGGTGTTGACAAGAGACATGTCCAAGAAACCGGAGATGGTAAGGTTTTCGTTTATTTCGATCTGCGCCTGCAGAGCGGGAGCCGCTAGGAGAAGTCCCGCGAGCAATACTTTGAGTAGTTTGTTCATAGTAGTACTTATAGTTAGTGACGTTTGTGCAAATGAGCTTCGGTTACGCTAGCTGGTCGCCAACGTAGCGAAATGTGTGGATTCGTCCGGAAATTAGATGCCGGAATGGTTTAAGGATCTTGAAATGTTGAATGATTGTTCGAACTGAAAGCTCAAATAGATGTAGGAGATAGGCTTACCGATTAGTAAACCCTGCCCGAAATAGTCTAAACAGATGCTAATTGAGCAAGAAGAAAACTGCCGAATCGAAAGAATGAGTAAAAACCCGTACTGATTTTTGTAAAAATGGGGTTATTTTATCGGGAATAATCTTAATTTCACGCTTCGATTCCTAACGAGTGAGCCTCAGGGCCTAATCCTTTCCCTGATTTCCGATGCTAGGCCTCCGCGTCCTCCGCCGCTTCTCCGTCCTCCTCGTCCTCTACTTCGACGATTCGAGCGACTCCTAGAAGGAGATCCCCTTCATTCAAGTTGATGCAACGTACTCCTTTGGTCGCCCGACCAATAACGCTAATGTCCGCGACTTTCGTGCGTACAGCTTGACCGTTCTTGGTCAGCATCATCATTTCGTCCGAATCGAATACGTTGAGGGCTCCAGAAACTCCCGAGGTTCGCGCTGCTATTACGCCGCTGCCACCTCGCTTCTGAGCGGGATATTCTTCGAAACGAGTTCGCTTCCCTTGACCATTTAGTCCGCAAATCAAGAGCGTTCCCTCTGGATTGACGACCTCCATGGCCTTTACCTCGTCACCTTCGCCGAGTCGCACGCCGCGTACGCCTCGGGTGGCGCGACCTTGATCTCTCAAGTCGGTTTCCTGAAAACGAATCGCTTTACCCTTCAAGGTGACAATAACGAGATCGTCTTCGCCCCCCGTTAACTTGGCGGAAATTAAGTCGTCTCCCTCGTCGATATTGATTCCAATGATTCCCCCTTTACGAAAGTTCTTGTAGTCGATCAGGTTGGTCTTCTTCACCACGCCATTCTTCGTGCACATCACAAGGTGGCTTGTATCCACTATTTCCTTGAGGCAAATCATTGCGGCGATTTTTTCGCCTTCCTGCAGCTGAAATACGCGAGCGATGGATCGGCCTTTAGAAGTGCGTGAACCTTCGGGAATTTCGTATACTTTTTCCACATACACGCGTCCGTTGTTCATAACGAAGAATATGTAGTCGTGCGTATTGGCGGTAAAAATGTGCTCAATGAAGTCCTCCTCATAGGTGTTGCCTCCTTGAACGCCTTTGCCGCCGCGCTTTTGGGTACGGTATTCGCTATCGCTTGTGCGTTTGATGAATCCTTTGTGGGAAACGGTTATAAAGCATCCTTCGCGGGGAGTCATATCCGCTTTTGATATGTCTCCTTCGTAAGGAACGATTTCACAGCGACGCGGCGAGCTGTACTTCTCCCTGAGTTCGAGCAATTCCGTTTTGATGAGGTCGAGCAGTTTCTGCTCGCTCTCTAGAATACTGCGAAGTTCTTCGATCAGCTTGATCAGCTCTGCATACTCTTCCTCGATCTTCTCTCGCTCCATTCCAGTGAGCTGGTAAAGTCGTAGATCGAGGATGGCCGCGACTTGCCGATCGGAGAGCGGGTACTTCCCTTGCAAGCGTTCCTTGGCTTCGTCGCGATTCGCTGACGAGCGGATGATCTTGATGAAGTCGTCGAGGTTATCGAGAGCGATCTTGTAGCCTTCGAGAATGTGAGCTCGGTCTTCCGCTTTCTTGAGTCGAAAAGCGGTTCGTCGGTAGACCACGTCGCGTCGGTGATCAATATAGCAATTGATCAGCTCCTTGATATTCATCTGCTTCGGGCGGCGATTGTCGAGCGCGAGCAGATTTACGCCGAAGCTGCTTTCCAAAGCAGTCTTCTTGAAGAGTTTGGACATTATGACCTCGGGAAATTCTCCGCGCTTGAGTTCAATGACAATTCGAGTATTCTCGTCGGACTCGTCCCGCAAATCGCTGATGCCCTCAATCTCCTTCGACCCGACCAGCTCCGCGATCTTTGTCACAAGGGTTGCCCGGTTTACATTGTACGGAATTTCGGATACAACGAGCCTATCGCGATCGCCATCCATCTCTTCTTTTCGCACGATTCCACGCATCCGCACGATTCCTCGACCGGTCCGCATGTATTCATCGATCCCTTTCCGACCCACAATTTGTCCATCGGTTGGAAAGTCCGGGCCTTGAATGTACGTCGCCAAAGCATCGATGTCGATATTTGGATTGTCGATTTGGGCGCAAATTCCGTCAACGAGCTCGTCCAGATTGTGTGGGGGAATATTGGTGGCCATGCCCACGGCGATACCCGTGGAGCCATTCATGAGCAAATTGGGCAATCCCGCGGGTAGCACGTCTGGTTCGGTGGTGCTCTCTTTGTAGTTGGCGACGAAGTCGACCGTGTCCTCATCGAGGTAGCGCAACAGATCTTCCGCTACATTGGTGAGCCGACACTCGGTATAGCGATAGGCTGCGGGCGAATCGCCGTCGACCGACCCGAAATTGCCTTGCGGATCGATCAGAGGGTATCGCATCACCCATTTTTGAGCCATACGAACGAGCGTGTCGTATACTGAGGAATCGCCGTGAGGGTGATAATTCTTTAGGACTTCCCCAACCACACCGGCGCATTTATCGAAAGAGCGATTGTGCAAGAGGCCTTCCCTAAGCATCGCGTAGAGAATGCGTCGTTGCACGGGCTTGAGGCCGTCTCGGGCGTCTGGCAGCGCCCGGCTAACGATTACCGACATCGAATAATCGATGTACGCAGTTGACATGATGTCAGTGATGCTGGCAGGCGTGATGCGTTCGGAAATTTGATCCATGCGTATCTAAAAAAGGATTACAGTCTGCGAAATTAAAAAATTATACGTCCAAATACGAGACGTTTAGGGCGTTGTCTTCGATGAATTCTCTCCGGGGAGCCACTTCTTCTCCCATCAGTATCGTGAACATCTCGTCCGCTTTGGCGGCGTCGTTTATATTCACTCTCAGGAGTCGGCGCTTGCTGGGATCCATTGTCGTTTCAAAGAGTTGCTTGGGGTTCATTTCGCCAAGCCCCTTGTATCGTTGAATGTTGAGCCCTTTGCGTCCGAGTAGGCGAATCTGGGTGAGAATTTCCATATTCGATCGAATCTTGATCGTGCTCTCGTTTTTCTGCCCCTCGTTTTCGAGAATCGTGTAGATTGGATCCTCCGTAGGCTGGAAATGCGATAGGTCGAGACCGATTTTCTCGATCTCGCGAAGCAGTTTCGACATCTCGTTCGATTCAAAAATCTCGAATAGTGAGATGCGCTTGGATATGCCTGCGTCTGTATCCTGTATGGTAACCGTTGCGGACTCGCTATCGAGGTCTTCAGCTCCGACGCCTACATCTTGTACGAATGCTGCGCGATCTTCTTCTGTACGCAGGAACGTGAATGATTCCTCGTTCCCTTCGCGAACGCGGGCGAGGTATCGCGGCAATTGTCCTCCATCTTTTGAATACTGCTCAAGGTATTCGGCTAAAGAGGCCCCGTGGCGCGAAACAGATCCTCCTATTCGCTCGAGCTGGGCGAATATTTCGACGATCTGGTCGAGCTGCTCTGAATTGAAGGAGTGGCCGTCGTCCAATCGGGTCATCTTCACTTCTTCGGAACCGAGCTCTAGCAGCATGCGATTCAGTTCCTCGTCATTGTCGACGTACTGCTCACGGCGTTTTCGCTTAATCTTATAAAGAGGGGGCTGAGCGATGTATACGTAGCCCGTCTCGATGAGCTCCTTCATTTGCCGATAGAGAAAAGTCAGCAGCAGGGTGCGGATGTGGGAGCCGTCCACATCCGCATCGGTCATGATGATGATCTTGTGGTACCGGGCCTTGTCGATCTTGAATCCTCCGTCGCCTTCAATGTCGCCAATTCCGCAGCCAATGGCGGTGATCATGGTTCGTATTTCGTTGTTAGAAAGAACCTTGTCGATACGGGCTTTCTCGGAATTGATCAGCTTTCCACGCAACGGGAGAATAGCTTGCGTGCGTCGGTCCCGACCTTGCTTGGCAGAGCCACCCGCGGAGTCACCCTCCACGATGTAGAGCTCGCTTTCCTTGGGCCTGCGGGAAGAGCAGTCCGCGAGTTTTCCAGGCAGTCCCCCTCCGGAGAGCGCGGACTTGCGCACGGTTTCGCGCGCCTTGCGAGCGGCCTCTCTTGCCCGAGCGGCATTCAGGCACTTGTCGATTAAGCGCTTGGCGAGTTTCGGGTCGGTTTCGAACGCGTATTTGAGACGTTCCCCTACGATTTTCTGAACGATTCCATCTACCTCGGAGTTCGAGAGTTTGGTCTTGGTTTGCCCTTCGAATCGCGGTTCTGGAACCTTGACTGAGACCACGGCGACCAAGCCTTCGCGGGCGTCGTCGCCCGTGATTGATGGATCCTTGTCTTTCAGCAAATTGTTGGCTCGAGCGAATTGGTTTATCACCCGCGTCAATGCGGTGCGGAATCCGGAAAGGTGGGTGCCTCCCTCGATATTGAAGATTGAATTCGCATAAGCGAAAAGCTGCTCGTTGTAGGAGTCGTTGTATTGCAGCGAAACGTCCACCCCGGTCGCAGGGCCGTCCGGGTCTTCTGGATTGGCGAAGGTGTCGCCAAAGGAAATGGGGTCTTCATGGAGGACGTTCTTCGATCGGTTGAGAAAGCGAATGTACTCGGAGATTCCATCGTTGAACTGGAAGTGCTCGTTCTTGTTCGACCGCTCGTCGTTCAAGGTAATGCTTACGCCTGGGTTGAGGAAGGCGAGCTCGCGTAGGCGCTTGGCGAGGATGTCGTACTGGAAGGTACGCGTCCCCAGGAAAATTTCCGGGTCCGGCTTGAAGCTGATTTTGGTGCCTGTCTTCTGGGTCTTCCCAATTGTTGTGAGCTTCTTAGTGGTGATCCCTTGACTAAAGCTCATTTGGTGGATCTGGCCGTCCTTGCGCACCTCGGCCTCAAACCATTCTGAAACAGCATTGACGCACTTCGCGCCGACGCCATGCAATCCGCCGGAAACTTGGTACGCTCCTTTGCCGAATTTGCCGCCGGCGTGCAAGTTGGTGAGAACGAGCTCCAGCGCAGGTATCTTGTACTTGGGATGGATGTCCACAGGTATGCCGCGTCCGTCGTCTTCGACCGAGCACGAACCATCCAGATGGATGGACACCTTGATGCTGCTGCAGAAGCCTGCAAGGGCCTCGTCGATGGAGTTGTCGACTACTTCGAAAACGCAATGATGGAGGCCTCGGTCATTGGTATCTCCAATGTACATGTCCGGGCGTTTGCGCACCCCTTCCAGGCCTTCAAGCTTTTGAATTTTCGACGCATCGTAGTCTTCTGCGCCTTCGTGATTTACGGGAATATTTTCAGCGTCGCTCTGAGGATCCATATAGTAGCTTTTGTCGATTGAAACAGTCTCAAATCGCGCGGGCGATCACAACCTTTTTCTATGATAAAAACGCGCCATTGAATCGACTGCTTCAAGGCGCGCAAGGTCCTTTTTCAGATATCTCCAAATAGGAGCTCAGGCTGACTGAATTGTGACTGAATCTTGGCTAGAAATCCGGATTTTACTCGATTGCCCGAATGGGGGGCGCCAGCGTTGAGCGATCCCATGAAATTGACTGTAAAACTCGAATATGCCTGCCGGGCTTTGGTCCAGCTGGCCAAGCGCTTCGAGCGAGGCGACGTTTCGAGCATTGAAGATCTAGCCAATGCGGAGTCGATCCCCCCCAAATACCTTGCTCAGATCCTAGGCGAGCTGAGAAATGGAGGACTGGTGGAGAGCCGGCGTGGCAAGCAGGGCGGATACCTCCTCGCCCGCGACCCGAAATCGGTTACTCTCTACGATGTAATCGTTTTGGTCGAAGGGGAGGTTTTCGCGGAAATCGGAAGGTCTTCAGGCGAGTCGGGAAATGCGGTTGCCGCTGCCTGGAACGAACTCCAGGCGCAGCTGGCAAAACAGGCGCGATCCGTATCGCTCGCCGAGCTCGCGGTCAGCGAAACGCAAGAGATGTACTACATTTAGGCAATTGTTCGCAATGCGCCTTGACGCCTCGCGATTTCCGCCCTCCAATCGAAGTCTAATCTATGCCTACCGATTGCAATACAAGCCTTCTGATTCTCCAGGATCGCGATATGAACGTGCAGCGGATCGAGCGCGAACTGGCCGAGTTGCCGGTAGAACGCGCTGCAACTGAAAAGAAGATTGCGGACATGAAGGCCGCGATCGAGGCGGGCCGGCAGAGCGTAAAAGAGCTCGAGGTCAAGGGGAAGTCCATCGAGACGGAAATGGGCGAAGTGGAAAACCAGGCATTGAAGTACAAGAATCAGCAATTGCTGGTTAAGAAGAACGAAGAGTATCAAGCGCTTACCCATGAGATCGAGTTGACGCAGCAGAAGGTTTCCGATCTGGAAGAAGCGGAGATCGAACTACTTTACGAATTGGATGAGGCGCGGAAGTCGCAAGCGGCCGACGAAGCGCAGTGGAACGAGAAGATTGAAGTGGAGACGCGCTTTCTGAGTCGACTCGACGAGAAGGAGGCGAATTTGAAGGGAGAGATCGATGCGGCGAAGGAAGCGCTCGCTCAAGTGGAGTCGGAAATCTCGAAGCCCGAGCTTTCGACCTATAAGCGTGTATCTCGCGGTCTGAAAATTCCCATTATCGTGGGCCTGAAGGACGCGAAGTGCCAAGGATGCCATATGCGCGTATCCGCGTCGGTCGAAGTCGAGGTCCGTAAAGGGAATGAAATAACGACTTGCGACAATTGCGGACGGATTCTTTATTGGGACGCCTAGCTTCGGAGCCACACGTTCGCTCCGCCGTTCTTTAACGATCACAATCAATACAGGCCAGTGGAGAGGAAAGTCCGGACGTCGCAGGGCAGGATTCCTCGTGAAAGCGGGGAAGGCTCGTTTCAAAGCGAGTCGATGGATAGCGCCACAGAAAATGCACCGCCTCTTTTTGCCGCCGCTTCGGCGCTCAGTTCCCGCAACGGGAAACTGCGAGGTGGAGGGAGGTAAGGTTGAAAAGGTGGGGTAAGAGCCCACCGCCGTTCCGAGCAATCGGGCGGGCATGGCAAGCCCAATCCGACGCAAGACAAAATAGGGGGCAGAGCGGCCCGTTTTTCATGCCCCGGGTATGTCGCGCCTTTTTCGAAAGGGTCTCGCAATTGCGGGACAGATAAATGAACGTGGGGACGCTTCGGCGACCTACAGAATCCGGCTTATCGGCTCCGGAGCTAGAACTTTTTGGCGGTATTAGGATAGCGGAGGGTTGGCATTGCGTTTGCGGCCTGTCCTCAGCCTTGATGTGGCTGACCCGAGCTTGTAGGGCAACATTGGATAGCTCAGCGGTCCCGTTAAAACGGATTTCGCCGCCGCGATTTCGCCCCTCTAGTTGACCGTGCGATTTATCTCGGCTAAATGCCTTGACACAGGAGGAATTTGACGGAATATCCGGGCCTCCTATGGCAAATACCAAGTCAGCACAGAAGAACCACCGCAAGACGATTGGGCGTACGCTGCGCAACCGCTCGCAGAAGACGCGCTTGAAGACATTGGCCAAGAAGGTTAAAACGCTCGCCGACGAAGGCGATAAGGAAGCGCTCAAAGCCGCGGCGACCGCGTATGTCTCCGCGATGGACAAGGCGGCTAAGTCGAAGCTCGTCCACAGCAACAAGGCGAGTCGCACGAAATCCGCCATGGCCAAGCACATGGTTGCCTAGCGATATAGAATTTTCCCTCCTCCCATCTATGGGCCCCCACGTTTTTGCGATGGGGGCTCTTTTTTTCCAATGTCAGATCCCGTTCCCTTCATCTCCTTTCCCGAACGCTATCTAGGCGAACGCTCCGTCAAGTTTCCATTGGCGGTGGATCATCCCGGCTATTTCGCGATTGGCAAACCCGCCGGGATCGCATGTTTCCAGCACGACTGGAACGTGGGGAAACCTGACATTTCCATGGCATTAAGGCGCGAGATTCTCAACGAGAAGCCTCAATTGAGAGCCTTGGGCCTCGAAGGGCTCTTTCGCATTTACAAGCTCGACACGGAGATCAGTGGATCGCTGCTTTACGCGAAAACGGAGAAATGGGAAGAGATCCTGCGCAATGCTTTTGGTTCAAGGCAGCTGGTTTTCCGTTACCATTTGCTGGTTTCTACGGAGAGCGAAGAGCGGGAGCTATTCTGCAATTTGCCTATCGCTATCCATTCGAATGGCAAGCGGATGCTGGTTTCCCACAAGACGGGTAAAAAATGCGAAACGCGCTTTCAATATCTCAGGAGCTATGGGCGGTACCAGCTTTGGGAGGCGGAGACGCGAGACTTTCGAACGCATCAAATCCGGATTCATGCAGCGGAGAGTGGACTCGCCACCGTTGGGGAGTCGCAGTACGCTCAGGGCGAGCGAATTTTGCTTTCCATGATTAAGCGTGGGTATCGAAGAGGAAGCGGTCCGGAAAAGCCCCTATACGAGCCGCTTTGCCTCCATTTGGTTTCCGTTGAATTCGAGATTCCCAATCAGGAACTTCCAGGCGTCTTTGCGCCGCTACCGAAGGGATTCGAGACTCTGCTAAAAAAGCTGGACCTGCACAAAGGCCCGCGGAGATCGAGCTAGGAAGCGATCTAACTGTGAAAAACGGGCGATGGGGAGGCGAACTTTAGGGCGTGAATGGATCTAAAAGTCGTGCGAGATTAGCACAGTTTCTTCTTTACAGGGAACCGGGCTCGCATCACTTTCTCGGACTTTTCCAAAAATTTGAAGAGAGCAATCTATGGGTAATCTAAAGAAGAAACGCCGTCTTAAGATGTCGAAGCACAAGCGCCGCAAGCGCTTGAAGTCAAATCGCCATAAGAAGAAGGCTTGGTAGGCAGATTCCGATATGTCGTCAGCAGAGCGCTGGCCTCGCCCATGAGATTCGCCGCCTAGAGCGCGAACGCTTTTTCGAAAACCCGGACACGAAGTTCCGGGCTTTTTTGTTTTTGAAGCCTCATGTTGGCCTTCTCCTAACGGATTCCTTAATGGGAGTCTGCGCCCTCCTAATTCTCTATACTCACGCTCTAAAGCTGTCTTCGCTCAATAGGAATTGAGGCGTCTCAGCCACGATTCCAGGGGCATGTCGCGCGTTAGTCGCTCATCTCGATTAGGCGCTCTTCACACGAAGGATTAGGGTCTATTATGGGGTTCGCAAGAAACTCTTAGGGTGGAAAGCGCCCATACGATTTTGGCGGCTCGTATGTTTATACGACGACTTGCCCTTATTGGGCTCAATTATGCCAGTGTGGAGCCGATAGGTCTAGGTATCCCAACGGGGTGATTTCTCACCCGGGGAATCCAGACATGATTTCCTCCAGTAAAAAAGATTACATCGTAGAGTATCGTCCCTCCTCTATTAGGATGGCTCGGGTAAGCTCGTTCACGTCCCCGATTACAGTCGAGGCGATCGAAGAAATAGCTCTCGAAGGTGAACCGGATGCGATTGCTAGCGCATTCGAAAATTCAGCGGCGCTAAATCGAATGGGTATTTGAATGGCTCTTGCATAGTCTACCCGGAGCGTCGGGTCATCCGGCAAGTGTTGATCGATGCCCCCCGAGGCAAGGAGACCGAATTCATTTTTAACTTGTTGCACGACGAAATTGAAAATGCTCCCGCAGAGCTTTCCGCCCATTGCCTCTCTCCGGAATCGGGCAAAGAAGTGGATCCCACAGAGTTTAACCGGAAGGACGTCGTGGGCTGCGGCGTGCCCAATCCTGATATCGCGGACCTGCAATCGCGTATGCTTGATCACGCGATATACCCCAGACGAGTTGAGCTCGGTACCATAGGTGTCATTGGCGCCCTTCAAGAAGCCCTGGTTTGGCAAGAGTCGAAGGTGTCTGCTCTTTTTCTCGAGCTAGAAGATCGAGTCGCCAACGCCGTGATAATCGGTCCCAAGGGGATAGAGATGTCGCGCAAGGTGGAAGCGGGTACGTTGGACATCGCGGAAGCCCTCAAAGAAGAGCTCAGCCTCAAGGATATGGATGCGGCGTTCAGGCTGCTGTCATCCAAGGATTTCGACCTCAGCTCTATATCGAGAAAGATCCTCAGGAAACTTTTGCGCGAGCTTCAGTCCTCGATTGGTTTCTATGAAGTCCAAACAGGTCAATCGGTCAGCTGGATCCATACGTCTTCGAGATCAGTGTCGATGGATTGGCTCGAGGAGAGCATTGGGAGCTTCTTGAACTTGGAATCGTTTCAGCTCGAAATGGAGGCGTGGCTCGAATCGAGCGGGGTCAGTTTCGCAAGCGAAGAACTTAGCGGAAAGATCGATCTTTCATGGATTGGCCTCTTCTCAACCCTTTGCTCTTTCAATCGGGAGGTTGCGGCTGCGTGAAGAAAAAAGAAAAGAAAGTCGAAGAAGTCGTAGAGCTGAATTGGCGTCCTGATTTCAGGGACCGCGATTCGCTCCCGGACATTAAAACCGTTCGTACGAGTTTCTTCCTGTCTGCGCTAGCCATAACGATAGCCGTCATGAGCCTGATTCATGTAGGGTTTTACGAATACACGATCTACGCTTCTGGCAATAAGATAGAGAAGAGCAAAGCAGGGGTTGCGTCACGCCAAGGTTTGCATGTTAAGGCCATTGGCATGAACAACAAGTTCATTGATAGTGAAAGACGTATTGAAGAAATTTATACGTTTGAGAAAGATCAAATGGTTGCTAGCGATCTTATCCTAGACGTAGGTCGAAGCTTGCTGCCGGGCATGTCCCTTTCAAGCGTCGAGTACAATGAGCACCGCACAGTGCTCCATGGCTATGTCGTCGCGAGCGAGGAGACCGGATTCTCTCCTGAAAGAGTATGTGGAGAAGCTGCGGAACGTAGATACGCTTAAAGAAAGATATACGGACTTCACTCAAATCTCGGTAGAGCGCCAGCCCGATACAGACCAAATTAAATTCCACCTGGAAGCTACGAACCCTGAGGAGAAGGCGAAGAAGAAATCGTAACGATGAGCATTGAGCCCATAGTAGAGGTCATCAGGAAAAACTTCACGATCGCTATATCCACGATCGTGATAGCTGCATGCATGACTGTGTACCTGATGCACCTTGGAAAGAAGTCGGATTTAGACTCTGAGATTGAGCAATTGGATATTCGAATCTCCACGATGCTGAAGAACATCAAGAACAGCGCGGGGCTAGAAGAGGATGTCGAGAGAGTAGAGCAGCAAATCGGAGAGCTCGACTTGCGAATGTTCCACTCGCAAGAGCTGGCGACTAATTACAACTACTTCTTCAATATCGAGGCTGCAAGCGATGTCGAGCTTAGCGGTTTGAAGCAAGTTGGGATCGCAGAGGAAACGGTCGATCCCAGAAAGCGTCGAATGCCGAAGCCAGTTGTCAATGCGTATGTAAAAATTAGGTACCATATGAAAGCTACGGGCAAGTATGGCGAACTCGTTAATTTTATGAGGAAGCTAGAAGGCGGCCCGTCTTTTTATCGACTAGAGAAATTCAAAATATCAAGACCGTCCACTGCTGGCGACGAAACGCTCTCGATGGATGTATCCTTCTTGATGCTAGGAAAGGAGGCTTCGTAGTTCCCTATAAAATTTAGAATAGCAACCTATTTAGTAGTCCTTTTTGCGGCGGCGATTTTCGTTTCTAGCGTGGAAGCGGTTGTTAAAGCTGCGGAAGAGCGAAAAGAGAAGATTGAAATAGCCGACAAGCTCCTGGCTAAAAAAGTCGTTTTGCCAGAGGTGGAACAGATTGCGAAAATTGGAGATCCCTTTGGCGTTGCGGTGGCCGAGATTGCCGCTGTGGAAGAGGGAGTTGTGGATGAGTCGCTAGCTGCGGACGAGCTGATACCGCTCCTTGCGAAGAATGTGAATCCGACCGATATCTTCGCCATCGGGGAAGAGTACTTCCTTATGTTTAAGGAGGAGAAAGTGAAAATCGGTGGAATAATACCGGTACTGTATAAGAACAAAGAATACAATTTAGAAATCACTAGCGTACTTCGAAATGCCTATAGCTTGCGTTTAGAAGATGCTGAATTGGAGATTAAACTAAAGTAGAGAGATATGAACACTGCACTAAGATTAATGATTAACACTATCTTGTTTGCGTGCCTGCAGTTTGCGGCGCTCGGACAGGTCGGTCAGTCAGATGTCAATACGGACCCTCCGAGTCCGTCTGACGTTGGCAGGCAGTTCGACGATTCCGTCCTTCGAGGCGAATCCGAGTCGAACCAAAGCGAGGAAGCGGGGAGCGGATTAAGCGCCTCGCCACTGAGTAATGAACTTTCGTTGGGTGAAACGGATATGATATCAGTCGATTTTCCGAATGAGGAAATTCGTACCGTACTACGGAATGTAGCGGATCTGTATATGCTGAATATCGTGATTCCAGAAGATCTGCAAGGTACGACCTCCATCAAGTTGAGGGACGTTTCTTGGAGACAGATTTTCGAAGTCGTTCTGGGGCCGATTGGCTACACGTACGTCGAGGAAGGAAATATCATTCAGATCATCTCGAACGATACTCTGAATTTCGAGCCGCCTGTTACCGACATATTCATGTTGAACTATGCGGAAGCGAACGATATCGTCGGCACGATTACGAGCATGGTGGATACCGAGAAGGGTGGCCGCGTTCAGATCGATGCGCGTACCAATGGATTGATCGTTACGGAGCGCCAGTCACGCATGTCTAGCATTCGCTAGGTTATCGAGCGCTTGGATAAGCCAACGTTGCAGGTGTTGATAGAAACGTGCTTTGTCGAGGTAACTAATTCCGATGTATCCAAGATTGGAATGAAGTGGAATAGCCTTGAGGAATTTGAAGTTACTGCGACTAATTTGAATCGTACGTACAACGATTTAGACACCCGAGTTGGTAACAACAATCGCGGTACAGAGAACAACACCGAAAGCAACTTCGGTACGGTTGATCTCGCGGTAGGCGATTCTTCAGTTTCCGGCGATCCGGGAACGCGCAGTGGTCAGTTCATAAACAACTTGACGGGTCAAACCTTGCTGGATGCCACTACGAATTCTACGTCGAGTGTACAGCAGGACGCTGTCCGCAATTTGACGTCTTTTGTTCATGGGGGAGATCTGCAAAAGACTACCAGTGCTGTGTTTAGCGCGACCCAAATCGGCTACGTCTTCAGCGCTCTCAAAACGCAAGGAAATAGCCGCTTGGTATCACACCCAACTGTGGTGACCTTGAACAACCAAGAAGCGGAGATCGCGATTGGCGAGCAGTTCCCAATTCCGAACTACCAGCACAACGAGGAGCGTGGATCTTTCGAAGTAAGCGGATTCGAGTACAAGGATATCGGGGTTATCTTGAAAGTTAAGCCATCCGTAAATAACGAAGGCTTAATTACGATGAAGGTTAATCCACAGGTGAGCAGCCGTACCGGCGAACGCGAATTTGGTGGAGCCAGTGGCACGAGCATTCCAATCATCTCGACTCGCAGAACCACGACCCAAATTTCATTGAAAGATGGATACACAATGGGTCTTGGAGGTCTTCTGCAAGCTAGCGAGATTGAAACGAATACTCGGGTACCGCTATTGAGCAAGATCCCTGGTTTAGGAGCCGCATTCCGTCACAAGGAAAAGGACGGCGAAAAGATGAACCTATTGATCTTTATCACAGCCAAGATCTTGTCTAGCGAAGATGCCGATTTCGAAGACGTGTTCACTCAAGAGAGAATGGACGAAGTTGGAATCGATTCTGATTCGATTCGCAACCAATAGTCGATTCTCGGCAAATTAGTTTTTTCGGGCCTCTTCTCTTTGAGAAGAGGCCTTTTTTCGGATTGGGGGATGTTACTCTCCGATTATGGTGATAGCGATTGAACGCGTGTGCGGCTGGTCTCTGTGCTCCCATAGAAAGAGCCCTTGCCAGGTTCCCAAGGCGAGCGCGCCATTCGAGAATGGAATGTTCTCTGAACTCCGAGTAAGAGCCATTTTTATATGGCTAGGCATGTCGTCGGGTCCCTCGTAGGTGTGGGTGAAATTGGGATCGTCTTCGGGAACGAGCCGGCGGAGATAGTCCTCGAGATCGCGCCGCGCGGAGGGATCCGCGTTTTCCATAAGGACCAAGCTGCAGCTCGTATGCTTGCAAAATACGGTAACTTGACCCCTGACGAGACCGGACTGATTGAGGGCGTCGCGAACTTGGTCGGTTATGTCGTAGGTGCGTTGCCCCTGCGTCCTCAGCTGCGTTTCGGACTGCGCGATTTTCATAGCTATCGACTGGTATTGCGGGCGCCCGCGCCGCTCGATTCAGGAGCATGGTCTTCTTGAGGCTCGAGCAAAATAGCGAAGTCCAGCTCCTTGTCGTCCCGTTTCACCTTGAACAGGAGAAAGGCGCCTGGGTCCTCGAAGAAGATGCTATCTCGGAGGTCGTTCAGGTTCTCGATCGCGTTTCCGTTCAGGCTGACGATCTGGTCCGATGGAAGCAGACCCCCTTTCTCCGCTGGACTTCCTGGAACGATGCTCTTGACTACGACGCGCTTGGAAAGGTTGTAGCTATCGGCTTTCTCCTCGAACTCGATTGGAAGCACGCTGTAGCGCACTTTCTGATTCGTTTCCAATTGGTTGACGATTCGAGCCAAGGCTCTTGCGGGAATGATATAGGAAGATTCTACCTCGGGGAGCGTAGCCATCACGATGCCCATGAGTTCATTGTCGGCATCGAATGCCGGGGATCCTCCCTCGGCAGGTCCGATTGAAATGCTGAGCCGCGTGTATGTGAGCGGGAATACCACTTCGGCAAAATGGCTCTCGAAGCCAGTTACGAGACCGAACTTCGGTGTGGGGTTGAAATCGAGCGGACTCGTGATCGCGAATGCGAGGGCGCCAATTTCTTGACGCTCCTTTGCGGCGTCCAACGGAATATAGTCGAATGAATCCGGCAGATTGATGACTTGCAGGAGAGCTACATTGGTACGCGCATCCGAACCGACGACATCTGCGAGGTAGGAGATGCCTTTTTGCTCAATCCAAACTCGAGTCGTCTCGTTTGGGGGCAGGTGGCTGGTGAGAACCTGACCATTTTCGCTGATGAAGAATCCCGAGAATACGCGCAGAACGACTTTAGGTTCGCCATCTGCTACGGGTTCCTCCGTGGCGACCTTTACTCGGACTATCGATTCATAGTGTTCCTTGTATACCGTTTGAATGGCGCTTTGCAGCGAAGTTACGGAAGCTTCCGACGTAACGACGGCTAAAGTTGCTAGCAGCGTTGCTGCAATCAGAACGCACGCACGCGCCGATTTAGCGCGGTTGGTGAACCAGTTCCCCATCGGCTAAAAATCAATTCCAGTACGGATGACTTTAGCTCCGAGGCTTGTATCGGAGACGCCCGATCCAGCGGTAAACTGCTTTGGTTCCGCTATAATTTGATAGCTAACGGGAACGGCGCCTTTGGTAAGCGCATTCACTTCGTAGTAAGGAGCTGCGTCGAATTTTGGGATCTCAAGATCGGTCACCTCATTTGAAACGGGTTGGCGATCAACTATGAAAATTGGAGTTTCCGCAAAATGCGGCTCTTCCGTGGCTTCCATTTCGGAAACGGGGCCAGAAGCGACGCTATCCGCTGGATTCATCGAGAAGAACTCTGTTTTCGAGATCGTGAAGATTCCCAATGCGAAAATGCTTAGGGTCGCCGTTGCTGCCGCAGACTTTCGCGCGATGAGCAGCGCCAGCTTGCCTGTTCGCTCGTACCAGGATTGCGTTCTTACCAGAGCGGATAGTTGCTTGCTCCGAAGCTCCTCGTCGAATTTCCCCCAGAACGCATCGTCAGGACGTTCCTGACGCTTCATACGCAGGAGCTGACTGAGCTGCACGTCGTTTTCTGGAGAAATTTTTCGTTTCGAGAACATCTTGCTGGGGCCTATTTCTTACTTGAGGTACTCTTTCAGCTCACCTTGCAGGAATTGCTTCGCGTAGTGGAGGCGCGACCGGACCGTCCCGATCGACGTCCCAATGATCTCGGCGATTTCCTTGTGGCTCAGTCCATCGATCTCGAAAAGGGTAATGACGGTACGGTGCTTTACGGACAGCTTTTGGAAGGCGTCATTGAGCGTCTCCTGGAGCTCTGTCATCAGGGCTGCCTTGTCCGAATCCGAGTCCGTCGTCATATTCTCGATGAAGCCCGACGAATGGTCTTCCTCCACCATCTTCTCAAAGCTGAAGAAGCGTCTCAGCTTATTCTTACGCAAATGGGTGAGCGACGTATTGAGAGCGATTCGGTATAGCCAGGTAAAGAAACTGGATTTTCCTTTGAATCGCTTGATGGATTGAAAGGCTTTGATGAATGTCTCTTGAGCGAGGTCGGAGGCGTCTTCGCGATTCGAGGTGAGATTGTAAATCACCGAGTATACGCGTTCCCTATACTTGAGAATGAGAGCGTCGAATGCATCGACATCGCCAGCCTGGACCTTCTGCACGATGGCAAGGTCCTCGTCCGCCTCGAGCCGCCTTTCTGGCGACGAGACTAGCGATTTTGTAATGGCCTTAGCAATGCTCATGGGAACGCGATATCGAAAACCTTATACGCAATGTTCTAAATGTCTAGATTCCATCCACTTAAATTAGCGTAAATAGGGAGTTCTATTATTGTTCACTCAGGGGTCTGACCGATCAGACTGGAGCGCTTCGACCTGGTTCCACAAGAGCTGGCTGATCGTATAGAGCAACTCCGCGTCCGATTGGTCCAAAAAGGGCTCTATTGCCCGACGGGCCTTCCGAATTTCGCTGAGTATCGCCTCCCGGACCTCCTCGATGATCCCGAGAGCGGCTAATTTCGACAGCCAGAGGTCAATTTCTGCCGTTTGTTCTCCTGCGAGCGTCGCCCTCAGCAGCCCTGCCTCCGAGGCTGGGAGTCGATCGCGGAGCAGAATTAAGGGCAAGGTTGCCTTGCCAGTAGCGATATCCGTCCCGAGCGTTTTGCCGATCTTCTCCTCGGAGCCGATAAGATCCGTGAGATCGTCGTAGATTTGATAGGCGACTCCTAAATGGCGTCCAAATTCTCCAGCCGCAGCGACGTAGCGCGTATCTCGGTTCGCCAGTCGAGCGCCGAGATAGCAGGCAACCTGGAACAGTTCAGCGGTCTTGAGATCGATAACCCGGTAGTAGGTCGCTAGGTCGATATTAGGATCTCCACGCTGCATGGTTTGCAGAATCTCTCCGGTGCAAACGTTACGCATCGCGATCGCGACCTTCTCGCTTACTTCCGAGGTGGGAAACTGCGTTGCGAGGTATACGGCATGAGAAAACAAGGCGTCGCCAAGGAGGACAGCGGTCGCGTTGCCACGAGTCTTGGCCACGGTGGGGCGATTGCGGCGAATGTCGGCTTCGTCCATGATATCGTCATGCACCAGGGTGGCGAGATGGATCGTCTCAACCACGGCGGCCAACTTTACAAGCTTCGGATCGACCGCATCTTTGCCCTGCCACCCGCTAAAAAATATCAGAGAAGGGCGGATGCGCTTACCGCCTGTATCGATGCAATCGGCGACGTAGTCTCGAATCTCTTCCTCGAAGCTATCTACCTGGCTGACGAGAAAAGCGCCCAGCTCCCTGAGATGCGGCTTCAGCAGCTGGAACAGGCCTGATAGCAGCTTGGGGCTGCCTTGACCGGTGGTCTGTGATGCGTGACTCATGGATCGGAGTGAGTTTGCGGTTCGATGGATAGCGGCTCTATTTCGTAAGGGACGACCTGGAGGAAACCATGACTGCGTTTTCTGAAATTCCGAAACAAAAATACTGGAAAGTGACTACTCAATCCTGTCTATCGCTCAGCTGAAGAACGAGTTAGAGCGATAGCGGCGAGAAATTGGAGAACGCTTGCCGCTAGACCATTTTCACCTTGGTTAAATCCTGTCCATCGATCACTCCGATAGGACGGTTCTCTGAGTCCACGACCACGAGATCATCAATCTTCATGGATTCGAAGATTTTCAATGCCTCAATAGCCAGCGATCCGGATTTGATCGTAATGGGATCGCGTGTCATAAAGTTGGATACAGGCTTATCCAGAAAATCCGAATCGGTGAGGACGAGCCGCCGAATGTCTCCATCCGTAAATATGCCGCTCAGGATTCCAGATGCATCCGTCAAGGCGATGCAACCGCTGTTTGGACGGGTCATTCGCTCCAAGCTATCGCGGCAGCTCGCGGTCTCTGGCAGCTCTGCAAACTGCCCTTTTGGACGCATGATTGCGTCGACGCTCGCGGCAAGGGATTTGCCGAGGCTTCCGCTTGGATGAAATTGGACGAAGTCTTCGCGGCTGAAGGCGCGCCACTCGAGAACCACCATGGCCAGCGCGTCTCCTATCGCCATCGAAGCGGTCGAGCTTGCCGTGGGCGCGAGATCGAGGGGACAGGCTTCCTTTTCAACGGAATAGACCAGAGCGTGGTCGCATAGTTTCGAGAGGGTGGAGTCAGGGCGAGAAGTGACGGCGATGGTTTGCGCGTCAAAGCGCTTCAAAAGAGGGACCAGGCGGAGAATCTCCTCCGTTTCACCGCTGTTGCTGAATGCCAAAAGAGCGTCCCCTTTGCGGCAAAGTCCCATATCGCCGTGCAAGGCATTGACGGGATCCAGAAATGTGGAAGGCGCGCCGATGCTATTGAAGGTGCCCACCAGCTTGCGTCCGATGTGGGCGCTTTTCCCGATTCCTGAGAAAATCAGCTTCTGCCCTTCATTGAGCGTATCGATGACGGTAGAGGCGACCTGGGCGAAGCGGGAGTCGAGCTGGTTGCTCGTTTTGGCGAGGGCCTCCGCTTCGATGTCGATGCAGCACCGTCCTTTTGCAATTATATCGTCGGTATCCATTGATTAGGAAGAGAGAGTGCCTTTGAATGATTTCAGACTTGGAAATTCGGGAAGAGATGGTCTCATAGTGTACGCGCTTTTTCGACAATGATGAGAAGACCCTACGCATCAAAACTTATTTTCGCGCTCGTTGCCACTGCAGTTCTCATTGGTTGCTCGGAGCGGGTGGCGCTCGATGTCTTGAGCGAGACCGAAGATCCCGTATATCGACGCGCGAAGGACTTGCTGGCTCGCAATCTGGAAACTGAGGCCCTTTCGAATTTTTCGAAGCTCATAACGATGCGCGATGGCAATGCTCCTGAATCTCATCTGGAGGCAGGCTTGATCTACCTAAACCATCGAAACGATCCCATTTCGGCGATTTATCATTTCAAGCGCTTTCAAGCTATAAAAGGGAGAGATCCGGAGTCGGCGGAAAGGGATGCGAGCATCGCGCGGGTCGAAGATTTGGTGAAGACCGCGAAGAAGGAGTGGATCACAACCACCGATGCTCAAGAATATCGTCTCAAGCTTTTGGGTACAATTGAGCAGCTGAGGTCTGAAAACGAAACCTTGAAGAATCAGCTTAGAGAGTACCGTAGGCAAGAGCGGGGAGCGTTTTTGGAGAATCCTACATCCGACGATACGATCCTTGAACCGGTAGCTCGAGCTGAGCCGCGGCGCGACCAGTCCAATCCACCCCCGGCCCAGCGTCGGGTCTACGTCGTCAAGGAGCGCGATAGCTTGTATAAGATAAGCCGGGAAATGTATGGGAACCCGAATCGCTGGCGGGAAATCCTAGAGGCGAATCGCAATGTCTTGCCCAGTGAGTCGGATCTTCAGCCAGGCATGTCTCTTATAATACCTTAGGCGCTCAGCCTGATGAGCGACCTAGGAGACGCTGATGACGGTTTTGCCTCCGCCAGATTGAATGCGATCTCCAACCCGCTTGCCGATCAGCTCGCTGCCAATGGGCGACTTCGAAGTGATTACGGTAATTGGGGATGAGTCGTCGTCTTGCACTACGGTTCCCCCGATCCCAGGAACGAGAAAGTAACGTTCGCGGCCTTGGGATGAAAGGAGAGTGACGAGAGCTCCGAGGGCGATGAGGCTTCCGGAAGGGAAATCGGGAGGGGTGAAATTCTGAAGCGCTGCCAAGCTTTCCTTGAGTTCGATAGCGTGCCGCGCCTGCCCGGTTGCCAGGTAGGAAGTCTCGAGCCCGCGCGTGTCGTACTTGCCTTCTGCCCGAGCTTCGTCGTGGGTCGCTGATTCGGCCGATTCAAGAGCAGCCCCGGTGGCTTTCTCGAGATCCTCCTCGATCGATTTAATCAGTTCTTCGATCGTACGTTTCTTATCCATGGCGACTCTGAATCCAGCCTGATACGCAGAGCTGCGTATTGCTGCGCTCCCTAAGCCCGCTCGACCCAAACGACCCAGTCGCCTGGTTCTGGCGTAAGCAGCGTTGTCGAGTTCTTGGTGATCTCGGCTTCCCCCTTCCACTCTCCGGTGTTAGGGTTGTACCATTTCGCCGTTCCGCTTGAGAACGGCAGCTCGAGCGTGACAGTCGTGAACGTCTCGCTGGCATCCGATATCTGGTCGGAATGCATGCCGTCGTAGCCATCTGGGCTGTGGGCGGCAAAAGTCTCGGGGTTCGCGACGTAGGCGATGCACTTGCTGCTGTCCTCGGACAGCATCGATTTTACCAGCAAGGGATTGTTGCCTGAAAGGGCGTCGTTGGGAGACCAATTCTCTAGAATCGCCTCCGTATCGGAAAAGAATTTCTTGATAGGCAGCAGATCGTGGGCGCCGAATTTCAGTCTTCCCGAATTGCAGGCATCGTAGTAGCCCTCGATCCTTCTCTTATTGCGATCATAGGCTTCGGAGGAGATCAAGCCCGTATAGCTGGGCAAGGCTCCTGAGAGCAATGCGCTCCAGAACAAGCGCCTAAAGTAATACCGAGCGAAACGAGGAGCGTATTGATGCTCGCCGCGATCCTCGGAAAGAGCGACGGGCTTTTGAGCGGAGGCTCGAGCAGCTGATAGCGCTTCGCCCGTTACTTGGCCAAGCGATGAAATCGATTGAAAGGAAACCCATTTCCTGTCGCCGAATGCGAGCGGGTCGAAGCGCTTGCCCGTGAAGGTAACCAGCGAATTCCAAGGATCATTCTCGGTGAGGGATTCCCCAATCATTGAGAGGGCGCCGTTCGTTTCCGGGTCGGACTCGCTATAGCCGCTAGCAATGGGCCAGTGAACGTTTGGCAAGGGTCCGAATCGCTCGATGGCGTAGCGGAATGCCGAATGCGTTCCAAGTTCTCCCTCCCCAAACCGCTGCAATTCCTCGGGATCGGGCCCAAATAGAATGATCTCGAACTGTATTTCGGGATGGCGCTGCAGTCCATAGGCGAGTCGCTCGTCTATTTTGTCCCAGACGCTCAAATCGAGGCGCTTGCGGTCGGTCTGAAAGAGGCTCGCAGGGGATTGGCAAAGCCAGGTTCGAATGCGATTGAAACCTGCTTGAGCCGCTTGATCGATATAGGCCTTCCATCGACTTTCTTCTAACGAGAGAAACCGATAAGCATTGTCGCCAAAGTTTAGATACCATCGACCAATATCGTATTGCAGCTGGCGTGGATCGCTCGAAGATATCCTCAACTTTCCGGGCAACGGAGAATTCACTACCGAAAATGATCCCGTTTCAATGCAGCGTCCCTCGAGGTTCTTGGCCTCCCAGGACCAGAGTCCTTCCTCGTTCACGTAGCATCGAGTCTTCATTTGGCCATCGCCTGTAGAAAAGCCTCGTGAAGATTTTATGGCCCCACTTGGCAGTGTGTAGGCGACCAGCAGTGGCAGTTCTGGTCCGTCCACGCTTGCGGATGGAAACGCGATCTCATGGCAGCCGCGACGCTGAGCGACGCTGCCGTGGCTAATTACTGGATCTCGTTCGGCGGATTCCTGCATGAAGACGTTTTTATTGCGAACTAGCCTTAATCATGGAATTCGCTCTTCGTCAAATTCGATCATGTCCGCGAAACTAATTAGATCGCTGCGCTCCTCAATCCCCATCTTTTTCTTCGCTGTCTCAAGAGCGTCCCTTCCCATTTCGCTCATGCCTTTCTGCACGAGTTCCCGATTCCATTTTTCCACTCTGAGATCTTCTGGAAATATTTGAGCGATACGCTCGTCGATCTCGTCATCGGTCTTGCTCGACCTTACGATTTCTTCGACGGCGTCGGGATCAATTCCAAGATGCAGGCAAAGAAAGCGATCGAAACCTTTCTTGTAGTTCCTCTGGTAGGATTTGCCTAGTTCACCCTTTACGTGGCGCTTGGCTTTCGCGATAAACCGCGGAAGGTGTAGCAATCCGCATGCATGAGGGATGTAGGGAGACGGGAGGTCGTAGTGTATCTCCCCCGTGTCAGGTCTTCCGTTGCGAGCCATAGCGCCTGGATGTAGAGAAGATTGATTGCATTTCAACACTATAGTGGCCTTTGCAAAACTCACTCCTTCAGAACCATATCAATGCACATGACGGCTGCCATGATTAATGCCCGTAGAGGACTGTCTTCTTCGATGCTCGGGTCGATAGACAATATGTAGTTGTCCGCGCTAGTGAAAAGCTCTTTCCCGATTCCACTCCATTTCTTGGATACATTCGCGAATTCTACGCCTTGATATCCGAACGAAAAATTCCAGCCCGTCCATTTTCCTTTCAGGGAGCAAAGCGGTTCGTCGTTTGGACTGAGAACATCGAACTTGCCTCCGATAGAAAAGAACTTCTGCTTGAATCGGCCTAGGAGATTTCCTTCCGAATCCTGGACGTCGACGCTCGATAGAAATAGGGATACTCCTCGTTTGATGTGGATCAAAGTGGCCCCGTTCGGTTCGCGAATCTCGATATGAAATGGAGTATACCGCTTATAGTCGGTAAATCGGAGCATCTTAGTGAACGCACCCAATTTCTCTTCACGACATTCCAGCAGAAGCGTGCCGGCGCTTGGATCGAAGATATCGAAATTGTTGGCTGACTTGAACATGCCGACGTGTTCCTTGACCAAATAGGTGTTGTGTGAAAGCGGATTCATTTTGGTAGCTTAACGAGGTGTCGCTAGGGATAGCAATGAATTTGAGCTCACGATTCTAGGGCTCGGTTGAGCGCTTCGATAATATCTTCAGCAGGTTCCGCTCCGATGCTGAATCGAATTAGCTCTGGATTCAGTCCGATCGAATTCAGGTAAGCTCGACCTGTATCCGTGGATACAAGATCGAAATGAGCAAGGTACATGAAGGGGCAAGCTAAAGAATGAATCATTCCAAAGCTGGGACCTTTGGAAACGGAAAATCGATCGTAGAATTGCTCGATGTCGTCTTTGAGAGTGAATGAGATCATTCCCCCAACAGATAATGGGCTGCGAGCGATTTTCTCGAAATTTTCCCGAGACTTCGACTCTAGCGCCCAGTGGACGTTCTCAATTTTTGGGTGCTCTTCTAGATACTCGACAATTCTTATCGTACTGGCGTTGATTTGCTCAATGAGTGGCAGGTAGCCATCGATCTGAGAGGCGAGTCGGTCGATGACGCGCTGGTAGGGCGGAATGGCATGTTCCTTGATTTCGGCCAATATTAGGTTTCGATCGGGACAATGGGGCGTTACCGCGATCGCGCCCATAATGACGTCTCCTTGGTTCGCGGCATACTTAGTCAGGCTGTTGACTAAGATGTCTGCGTGGCGAGAAACATCCACGTTAGCGGGAGACGCGATTGTAGGATCAAGAACGAGATAGAGACCGTATTCCGTAGCCAAACTACGTATACGGTCGAGATCCATGGTTTGGATCAACGGATTGGTGGGCGTTTCCGTAATGATACCTGCAAACGATTCGGGCCTTTCACTCAGAAGAGACTCAAGCTGCTCAACGTCGAACACGTCGAAGACATCTACGTTCGATTCTCTTTGGATGGAAAGCTTGTCCAGGATGTGCATCGTATCTGCATAGAGCCAGCCGAGCTTTATCCAGGAGTTACGACCCTTGGGCCTTTGTACTGCATTCACTGCTTGAAACGCTGCGTAGATAGCGTTCATGCCGGAATTCGACAGGGCGATGTCGTTGGGGTCCGCTACGTTGAGCAAGGGTTGGAGAACGCCGATAAACTTGGCTTCCGAGTCTCCTTCGAAGGTTTCCTCAGGAAATTGCGCCTTGCGAATCTGGTTGGACACGAGATAGTCTTCCGCTTGTCGGGAGCAAAGATAGCCTCCCACATGCTGCAAGAATAGCTTGGACTGCTGATTCAGCTGTTCATCATCAGGTATTCTCAAGCCGGATACATTTTGATGCCTAAGGTATTTTGATTCCTTGCAATCTAGATGGACTGCTAGCTGTTGGGCGATTTCCTCCGATGCTGTTAGCCATATTGAATCGTTGGGGCAGTCGAAAAGCGATTGCCAGAAGCGTTCGATCTCTCTGATGCACTCATGCTTCACAAATCGAGGATAGCCCGTGTTCATCAGGGCAAGAATCGCAGGCTCGCGCTTTTCGTAGCCGATGACGTCCGCCATGGTAGGCAGGCTCACGGATACGGCGTGCAAGCTGGAAGGAATGCGAGTACCCAATGGAATCTGCTCGGTGGGAATCATGAGTTTGGCAGGGACTTTAGGAGGGGATTCTAGCTTGTCGAGAGCTCAATCTGTCATTCGCCTTTGAGCCGCTAAACGCTACTATTCGGTTGCGGGTGGGCGTTTTCGGCCTATTCACCTAGCGAATGAAGTTTATTTCGTGGAACGTGAATGGCATCCGAGCCGCCATGAAAAAGGGAGCGATGTCTTTCTTTCAATCGAGCCAAGCCGACTTCGTCTGCCTGCAGGAGACAAAAGCGACTTGCGAGATTGTCGAGTCGATGGATTGGGACGCAGGGCTGCGGGTATTCGCCAATGAGGCGGAGAAGAAAGGATACTCGGGTACGGCTATAGTGACTCCGCATGAGCCGCTGTCGGTCGCTTACGGGCTTGGAATAGAGGAGCACGACAGGGAAGGGCGCGTAGTGACTCTGGAATACGATGCGTTCTATTTAACTAACGTGTACACGCCAAACTCTCAAAACGAGCTCAAGCGATTGCCCTATCGACAGGAATGGAATGCGGCGTTTCTCGAAAAGATGCTTGAGCTGGAAACGCGGAAGCCGGTGATTTTCTGCGGAGACTTGAATGTCGCCCATACGGAAGACGATCTGGCAAACCCTAAGACAAACCGAAAGAACGCGGGATTCTCGGACGAGGAACGGTCGGACTTCGACGTGATCGTGGATGCGGGATTCGTGGATACCTTTCGCGAGTTCACGCAAGGAAACGGGCACTATTCCTGGTGGAGTTTCCGAGCGAATTCACGTGCCCGGAACGTAGGTTGGCGGATCGACTACTTCCTTATATCGCAGGCCCTGAGAAGCCGCCTCGCCACAGCGGAAATATTGCCAGACGTACATGGGTCAGACCATTGCCCCGTCACCATGGAGCTGAGCTGACGGTGCGACGCGTGCGGATCGCCTCTTAGTCGTCGCCGAACCACTGGGCGATTTTTTGCTTCGCAGCGTCGCGGTGCTCGGGCTTGATGTGGGCGGCAACTGTCGCCAAGGCGAGTGCGATTGCTCCCAGATCGTCCGAAAAGCCGAGAATAGGCGTGATGTCAGGGATGGCATCGAGCGGTAGGATAAAATACCCGAGCGCAGAAAATATGATCGCCTTGGCCTTCTTTGGCGTATCCGGGTCCGATGCCGCGTAGAAAAGGATAAGCGCCTTCTCGATTACGTCCTTGCCAGCGGATTTGGCGAACTTGGAGATCTTGTCCCAAAGATCGGATTCGCTGTAGTTGTCGGAATAGTCGTTTTGCAAGGGGACAGGCTTGTTCATGGTGAATGAGGCGCTCTAACATCTAGTCGCGCAAACACGCGTGGCTGTCAAATGCGAGCGTGTCCAATCGGAATGGTTTTTGGAGATGTCGTTTGCGCTGCCTGGGAGGACGCGCTTACCTGCCTGCTCGATCGAAATGTACGCGAAATACAAGTACCAGATTTGGCTGCAAATCGCCGTGATCATTTACGGATTCACGGGCGTGCTAGGCAAGTTGATATCCCTCGATGCCTACCGCTTGGTTTGGCATCGATTGGTGATCGCCTTGATCGCTCTCGGAATATACTTGGTCTGGAAGCGGCATAGCCTGGCTTTGGATAGTAGCCGGATACGGAAACTCTTGGGAGTTGGGGTAATACTGGGGATTCACTGGATCACTTTTTTCGAGGCGATCAAGCGGTCGAATGTATCCGTCAGCCTCGTTTGCTTTTCAAGCGCCGCGCTCTTCACCTCGCTTATCGAACCCTTCTATTACAAGCGGCGCATCGCTTGGAGAGAACCGATACTCGCTCTGTGCGTGGTTTTCGGGCTCTACTTCGTTTTCCGATCCGAGTTCGCATTCGTGACGGGTATGCTGCTGAGCATCGTATCCGCTGCTCTGGCGGGTTGGTTTACGGTTCTCAATGGATTGCTCGTGCGTGATATGGATACTCGAACGATCACTTTCTACGAGCTGCTGGGCGCATTCCTGACTTTGAGCGTTTGCCTGCTCATATTGGATGGATTTTCGCTGGAGCATATGGGAATGCCTCTGAGCGACTTGGGTTGGCTGCTTATTCTGGGCATCGTATGCACTGCCTTTTCCTTCATGCTGGGGGTGCAGCTCGTTCGGAAGATCACCCCGTATACCTTCGCGATGGCAGTAAATCTGGAACCAATCTATGCGATCGTGCTCGCTCTGCTGATATGGCCTGAAAGCGAGACGATGTCCGGAGGGTTCTACTTGGGCGCTGGGATCGTCGTTCTAGTAATCTTTCTCAATTCATGGCTGCAGCGAAATTCATCTCCGCCTAGCGATGCCCGCGTTTGACAGAGTGCATTGATACGGTTTGATTCTCAACCAATGCCCCGTGGAACGCATGATAGCATCGATGATGAGCGCAACGATTCAGTATTGATATTCATCAATGGTGAAATGGTGCCGAGGGCTGACGCTAAGATTTCTGTATTCGATAGCGGTTACTTAGTGGGTGATGGTGTCTGGGAAGGCCTTCGGTATCATAATGGAGTATTTGTTTTCCTTGAGGATCATTTGAGGCGCCTTTTCGAAGGAGCGCGTATGATATTCATGGATATGGGTGAATCGAACGAGTCCCTAAAGGAAATGCTCCAGCGCGCTGTCGATGCTAATTCGATGGAGGATGGCGTCCATCTCCGATTGATGGTTACCCGCGGAAACAAGAAAACACCTTCACAAGATCCGCGGCTTACAGTGACGCCTCCTAACATTGTAATTATTCCTGAATACAAGACTGCGAATCCCGAAGTGAAACGTGCGGGTGTGAAACTGTATACATCCGCGATCCGTAGGGGTTCGCCCGATTACTTGGATCCGCGGCTGAATTGCCACAGCAAGCTCCACGAGGTTATCGCTCTCAGCCAAGCCATAGGCGCGGGAGCGGATGAGGCGTTAATGCTGGATACAAATGGATTTGTCTCTACATGCAACGCGACCAATTTCTTCATTGTGCGGAACGGCGAGGTTTGGACATCGACGGGCAACTATTGCATGAATGGAGTCACGCGTGGGAAAGTGATCTCTATTTGCGAACAGGAAGGGATTGTGGTGCGACAAAAGGACTTTTCCCTTGTTGATGTCTATAGCGCGGATGAATCATTTGTCACCGGGACATTCGGTGGATTGACGCCTGTTTCGGAGATTGACGGGCAGTCTTTGGGGTCCGGCTCGCTTCCGGGGCAGATGACGCAATTGCTCAGCGAGCGCTATGAGCGCACGATCGCCGACTACGTGGCAAACGCCCAGCAATGAGCGAAGAATACGTAACTCGATTGTCATTGTGGTCGGGCCCTCGAAACGTATCCACGGCTCTAATGTACGCGTTTGCTCAGAGAGAGGACACGCGCGTATTCGACGAGCCGCTATATGCGCATTATTTGACTCATGAAAGCGATCGCCCTGCCCATCCGGGTGAATCGTCAATAGTTGCGTCGCAAGACACCAATGGTGAATCCGTCGTTCGAAACGTGCTGCTGGGACCCGCGAGCAAACCTGTCTTGTTCTTTAAGAACATGGCGCACCATTTGGTCGATCTCGATTGGGAATTTTTGGATTCGTTGACGAACGTAATTCTCACCCGCGAGCCACGCGACATGCTGCATTCGTATTCAAAGACGATCCCGAATTTCACGATTAGAGACACGGGCTATCTCAAATTAAAACGTATATGTGACTCCATTGTCGCTAGAGGAGGGGAGCCGTTGGTGGTGGATTCGAGGACGTTGTTGCAGTCGCCCGAATCGGTGTTGAATGCGTTATGCTCGCGAGTCGGTATTCCTTTCACTTCATCCATGCTTTCTTGGCCAGCGGGTCCTAAAGAAGACGATGGCGTTTGGGCGCCTCATTGGTACCGAAACGTCCATCTTTCGACAGGTTTTACTCCCTATGCTCCCAAGAAAGAACCTTTTCCTGAGCGGCTGAAACCGATGCTCGAGGAATGCCAGGGGCTCTATGATTCGTTGCTGCCGTGGGCGCTTCGCTAACGCGAATGGCTGCAAAAAACCCGCCTCGTCAATGCGATGCGGGTTTTGAAATTATACGCTGAAAACGCGTTCAGCTTTCTTTTTCCTTCACGGCGGCTGGGACGATCATGAGTTTGCCGTCCTCTTTCTTGACGACTCCAGTCACCAGCAGGTTCTCGGTCTTGCCTTGGCAAAAATACTTTCCGTGAGACATGTTCTCCGTGAAGAGATAGGTCATCACTTTCCCGTCCTTGCCTTTCACCTGCAGCGCGTTCGTGCATGACTTCGTTTCGCCTAGCGAGCATTTAGCGCATAGGCCGGTACCTTCCAAGGTGACCGCTTTATCTTCTTTTGCGAATAGGGGTAGAGCGAATGCGATGCTCGCCGCTATGATCAGTAACTTTTTCATAAACAAGCTCCTTGCGTTGTGACGTCCGATGAATTTCAGACGTAAAATAAGAGTATTAGGGAGTGGTCAGCATGATGCAAGATCGTAATTGGGAGACTCTCGGTCGCCATCGCATTATTGGTGTAGTGGCTTGAAATTGGGTTGCTCAACCGAACCCTCCGTTTTTTAAAACCTCTAACGCTAGCTGCGCATACTGAAATCCCAAACTGACGTTGCATAATGAATATTTCCCATCCCTCCGCCTCGAGACGCTCGTTTGTCAAACGCCTTTCCTCCGGTGTTGCCGCGTTTTCAGTCGCCGCGAACTTTCCCGCTCTTGCGATCGGAGCCGAGAACGGATCCCGAAAAAAGCTTGGGATCGCATTGGTGGGCCTAGGCAATTATTCGACCAAGCAGCTTGCTCCTGCATTGGTGGACGCGCAGGACAGCTACCTTGCGGGTATCGTGACGGGAACGAAGTCCAAGGAAGCGGAGTGGAGCCAAAAGTACGGCATTAAGCGTACGAATATATACAACTACGAGAACTTCGACTCTATCGCGTCTAACAAGGACATCGACATCGTCTATATTGTGCTGCCGAATTCAATGCATGCGGAATACACCATTCGGGCGGCCAATGCGGGGAAGCACGTGATCTGCGAGAAACCCATGGCGCTCAATGTCGAGGAAGCTCAAGCGATGATTGAGGCGTGCAAGGCGAACAACGTGCTGCTTTCCATTGGCTATCGGCTGCATTTCGATCCCAACACGAGGGAAATCATGAAAGTAGCTAAGGAGAAGCCGTATGGAAATGTCCACTACATTCAATCCGAGGCTTCGTTTATCATGGGCAACAACTTGAAAGCCTGGCGATTGAATAGAGAACTGGCTGGAGGCGGCGCAGTGATGGATATGGGGATTTATTGCATCCAAGCAGCGCGCTATGCTACCGGGGAAGAACCGATCGCCATTCGCGCTCAGGAGTACAAGACCGATTGGGAAAAATTCAAGGACGTCGACGAAACGGTGACCTGGCAAATGGAGTTTCCAAGCGGTGCGTACTCGAACTCAACGACCTCATACAATATTCGATCGAATCGTCTCTACATCAGCTACAGAAACGGGTCCGCGCAGCTCGAACCTGCAACCAAGTACAACGGGATAAAGGGATCCATCCAGGATCGCTTGCTCGAGCCGCAGCCAATCAATCAGCAAACCCGCCAAATGGACGGCTTCGCCCGCAGCATCATGGAAGGCGTTCCCTCGATCGTTCCAGGAGAAGAAGGCTTACGCGACATGAAGGTGATCGAAGCGCTGTATCGTTCGCTCAAAAACGGCGGCAATCGTGTGCTTATCTAGTGCCATGCAGGGGAAATGGATTAAAATTGCTCACGCGCGCAAAATTTTCCATTAGAGCTGCTAATCCCAATCTTGGTAGGATGATTCTACTGCGTCCGGGCGCTGAGGGTTCTTCATAAGGGCGTCTAATTGCGAATTTCGCTGCTAAGTTCCAAGTGAATAAGGAGCGTTTTTCTTTCGTCTTAGGTCCCTAAAAGCGCTTATATTATTCCCGTGTCGTTTTCGCGCCCCCTATCGTGAGACTATGCATTAATTGGCTGAAAGGAGTGTGGATAACATGAAATCTCAATCTCGAAACCCCTTTAAGCGGACGCGATCCGTTTCGGTATTCATGTTGTCCTTTGGCTTGATCGCGAGCGGCAGTCCGCTCTTGTCAAATGCGCAAACGAGGAGCCGATCGGAGTCCACGTCCTCGAATTCATCGGCAAGCTCCGCTTCTAGCTCAAGATCTGCATCGCTTCCAACGGCACGACAGCGCCCGACTCAGACGAGCGCCCCTCGAGCCCCTTCGCGAAGCGTCTCCAGTAGCCGTTCATCATCAACGTCATCAAATTCTCGATACACTTCTCCAAGTCGGCGACCCACCGTAAGCCGCTCGGCGCCTGCGCCGTCAATTCCTCGCGTATCGACTCGCAGTTCGTCAAGCAATCGATCTAGCGCCTCGTCCAACAGCCGGTACTCCTCGTCCAACAGCCGGTACTCCTCGTCGAGCAGCCGTTCCTCGGCAAGCCGCTCTTCAGTCGTTCCTTCGAGCCCGCGCGGTTCGACCTCGCGTCACCCGACCGTTTCACGAGCTCCGCAGCGTAGCCAATCCACGCCGAGCGCAATCGCGCCCCGACGCTCTCCCCAACAGTCGAGCTCTGCGCCGACCCGTTCTATTTCTACCCCTTCCTCCTCGCGAAACAATTCTACCGCTTCTCGACCGAGCGTATCGCGAACCCAGCAATCCCGTTCTTCCAATAGCTCGAGCCGGATTCAAAGTCCATCGCGCTCGCCCTCCATTTCATCCAGATCGAGCCGTAGCTCCTCGCCAAGCGTGTCGCGCTCGCCTTCGACACCCAGCGTCTCTACTCGGTCCAGTCAGCCACGCGTATCCTCTACGATTGCCCGAAGCCCATCTCGCTCTAGCAGCAGCCGATCATCGATTTCCGCATCCCCGCCTCGATCAACCGGAATTACCCTAGGACCCGGTCGTAGCTCGAGCCGATCCAGCAGCAATAATGTGGCGAGTCGCTCGTCGCGGAATTCAACGCCGACGATTTCCAGTAGCTCATCCGCCTCCAGGAACGAACCGGTGGCCTATTCGAGGAGCCGATCGAATGATGGTTCAGTTTCGCTTTCCTCGTCTCGCGCTCGCATGGGCCCGCACCGGAGTGATGACCTTAGCGCGGCAGCTACTGTATATAGCCAAGATAGGCAATCGTCGCGGTCAACGTACAGCGGCGCCCGCAGGGCGGTCTCGTCGAGGACCCAGGCTTCGCGAGGCCGCCAGCGGGACGCCGCCGTAGAACGATTGGCCGGCTCTGAAGGCGTATCGCGCCGTCCAACCAGTCCGGTCTCTAGGGCCCACTCCAAAGGAGGGCCTGGCAATAAGGTGGCGCGGATCGCTCATTTCGACTTGAATCATAAGCATGTGCATGGCCCGAGCTGCGGTCATCACTACTACAACAATCGCTGGCATGATTATGCTCGCAATCATCGTCACGGCGCGGGTTGCGGTCACTACTTTCAAGGGGGCCTTTGGGTTTCCTTCCAAATAGGCCATCGGCATGGTGCAGGGTGTGGTCATTTTTTCGAGCACGGGCGCTGGCTATCGCATTCGGGAATTCACCGCTATGGAAGCGGTTGTGGTCATCATTTCTATGATGGCTTGTGGCGAAACTACCCGAGAACGCATGTGCATTTCAGCGGCTGTGGCCACTATCGCCATGGGGATGCCTGGTTCGACTTTCCTCTGAACCATCGCCACTCGTCCACCTGCGGTCACTTGTACGATGGGTTAGGATGGTATACGCACGGCGCTTCAGGGCATATCCATGGAACCGGTTGTGGTCACCACTACTACAACAGTCGTTGGAATTTGTACCCAAGACGATACTACACAAGAAATCGCAGGGATTGCTTCTATTTCTTTGTGGACCTGGGAGACTATCGAACACGAAATTTGCCTACGAGCGTTTATACGAGAACCGTTTATGCCGATGAGGAGCCGGTTGATGTATTCGAGGCCGACGATCCTCTTAGCCGCGCCTATGCAGCCTTTGGCGAAGGTCGATTCTACGAATCGGTAATCGCTTTCAATGAGGCGATCGAGCTCGATCGGGAGAATGGCATTCTTTACTTAGCCCGGGCGCAGTCTCAGATAGCGATTCAAGACTACCGGGCCGCCTACGAGGACCTGATCGAGGGAATGGAGCGTATCCCGGAATGGACAGAGGTCGAATTCAGTATCGCTGAGCTTTATGGGAATCCCGATTGGTACCAAGAACACTTCGAGTCCTTGAATAATTGGGTTGCTGATTACCCACGCGATTACAAAGCTCATTTCGTATTGGGCTACATCCACTATTTTCAAGGGGATTACGCCGCCGCTAAGAGCGAGTTTATATACGCTCTCGCTTGGGATGAAGAGCATGAGCAAGCAAATAGGCTAATGTCTTCAATCCTTGAATACGAAGCTGAATCGGAAGTGCTCGCTGCTGAGAAGGACGCCCCCGATTCGGTGTCTGGAGATGAAGAACTTTAGTTGGCGGCTCGGAGATCCACAGCTACGTGGCTCGTTCTGGGTTGGCTGATGCGAAGATTAAAAAATAATGCTGCGATCCCGCTAGAGATCGCAGCATTGAAAGCTAAGCTATGGCTATTTTCGAAATCAACTAAGCGTCGCCGCCTCGTTGGCCTCCGCCGCGCTGACCGCCTCCACCACGTTGGCCACCACGACCGCCGCGCCCTTGTGGCATGGCTGCGAATTCTTCTTTGGAGAGCTCACCGTTCTCGTCTGCATCCGCTTTCTTGAAAGCAGCTCCAAGCTGTTCCTTGATTCTCGCGGCCATTTGCTCGGGATCGCCTTGCGGTTGCTGTCCGCCGCGCCGACTCATCATTTGGATGCGCGCCTTGACGAGCTCATCGAGCGTAACGCTTCCGCTTTTGTCGATATCGCTAAGAGCGAAAAAATCAGGGCGCTCGCGACCGCCACCCTGTCCGCGTTCGTTGTTCTGGGCGATTAGAGGGGACGTTCCTGCGATTAGGAGCGCCGATAGAAAGGTGATGCTACGTTTTTTCATATTCACTGTGGGTTGTCTTTGTGGAAAACGCAGTCGGCGTCTCCGTGTATGGGAGGACAACGCCACCTAGGAGGAATCGGTTTCATGTTTTTGCGGATCGCGTGGAGCGAAAACTAGTATCTGGCTCCAAACGGATTCTCGTACCAAATAACGCCGAGCCCGTTGGGTTTCCCGTCAATTTCATGATGCTCTTCGCAGGTGAGGATATCGAGGTCTCCGTCAGCGTCGATATCGAGGAGGACGATCCGATCGAATTTAATGCCCTCTGAGCCGCTGATGCCGCGCGCTTCCCATTCGGCGATTGGTTTTCCGGGCAATTGGCGCAACCAGAATACGCCTTGCTTGGGAGGGATCGCTCCCTCGCAGTTCGCGACGATGTCGGGAAATCCATCGAGATCGAAGTCAGCGATTGCGACCGCTTTCGCATGGCCAGTGTTGGGAGGGTATCGGATTTCCGTTCTTTGCCACGAGCGGGCAGAAGTATCGGAACGTTTCCACACGAGGAGGCGATCGCTCTTCGCCGTCGCGACGAAATCTTCCAGCCCGTCTTGATCCAAGTCGTAGAAATTCGAGAAAAGCAATTCTTCGTTCCAGCCGCCAATGAGGCGCTTCTGCCAGCCCATCGTTTCCGCTCCGGGATTTTCGAGCCAGTAAGCGCCGCGATTCCCGCCTCTCCTATCGGTGTAGACTATATCGGAATCGCCGTCATTGTCCATATCCTTGAGGATGATAGACATGATCCAGCCGGCGTCGGATAAGGGATTCCAATTCCAAGGGTCTTTCCGGGAGCTGGGGTCCGCAGGAATTTCCCAGTAGCCGATTGTCCCATTGGGATTCTTGCTGCCGGCGATGATCGCCTTAATCGTTTTTTCTTGGAATTCGAGGGTGGCTGGATTGGCGAACATCCACCGCGTCCTTCCAACTGAGCCAGGGAGAGGAAACTGCGTCCACTGGTTTCCATCGAGAAGCGAGCCGCTTGATGGAGCGATGTGTACGTGAAGGGCCTGCTCACTGCCTTCGCAGCTCGAGACCACATCGAGTCGATCGTCTCCATTGAGATCGACGAAGGTAGCGTCCTCGGCGGAAGGAGTTTCGCCGATCGTGGCAGCGGGCCATTGCTGCTTGGCATTCTTCGGTCCTGGATGAAGGTAGATTCGGGTGATCCCTCCCTCTTCCCAGCCGACGGTGAGATCCATAAGTCCATCGCCATTGAGATCGCCTAGCTTTACGCCGTCCGCGCCGCGCGAGGAATCGTCGATCGTGTGGCGGAGCCAGCTTTCCGATGGGTCTATGGCGAATAGCGCTACTGGGGCGAACAAGAATGCGGTTGTAAAGATTGCGCGCCGGAAGAGGGTCATTTTGAGCAATTGAGGTGAGTTTTCGTTCGTTGATGTAGAAAATCGAGGGTGATGTCGATGTTGCAGCTTCTGTTGACACCGAATAGAGATTGCGGCTCTATAGCCGTTTCTACCTTCGGAATTAAACCGCCAACAAAAAATATTATGACGTATCGAAACGTAATCCTATCTGCCCTTTTGTCACTGGGCCTAGCCGCCTCTTCTTTTGCCGCTCACCACGCGAAAGGCGAAGGGGCTGAACCCTCTGTGTTCACTCAGTCCTTTCTGGGTTATTACGGAGGAGAGACTGACAAGCTCGTAGACCTAGCGAAGGCTTTTTCTGAAGACGGTTTTGATTGGAGGCCGGCCGACGGCATCCGCTCGGTTAGAGAGTCCATCCTGCATGTCGCATCAGCGAATTACTTTATCGCGTCTCGTTTTCTTGGCGCTGAGATGCCCGAAGGGTTGAATCCGCGTGGATTCGAAGACTTCGTCAAAGGCAAAGCGGCTACGATCAAGACGCTGGAAACATCCATCGAATTCGTAAAGAAAGCTGTGGGGAATGTGGACGAAGCATCGCTTTCGGAATCGATTAAGATGTTTGGTCGGGATTCGACCAAGATGGGAGCCGTAATGGTTCTGGGTGGACATGCGTACGAGCATCTGGGTCAGTTGATCGCCTACGCTCGCTCTTCGGGAGTGGTTCCGCCTTGGAGCCAGTAGCTCCGTAATCGAAGGATTTTCCTAGAGCGGATTTGCCAGGCGGCCCATTGACGGCGCGCTGGCAGATCCGCTCTTTTTTTTCAACCCCGTGGTCTACGCCAAGGAGCGCCTTCGACGTAGTCAGGATTTGGAGACATCATTTGAGCGTCAACCTCTTCCCGCCATCTCTGAAGTACTTGGCGAAGGGAACGAACATCGCGGGATCGCTTGCTTGCCAAGTCGGTCGACTCAGTTGGATCGGATGCCAAATCGTAAAGCTCATAGCTGTTGTCTTCGAAATAGTGGATCAGCTTGAGGTTTCCTTTGCGCACCGCGCTGTACGGATTCGCCTTGTGATAGTGCGGGTAGTGCCAAAACAAAGCGTCCCGATCAAGGTCGCCTTCTTGCTTTAGCACGGGAACGAGGCTGAGCCCATCGCGGTGCTCCTGAGGCTTGAGTGGAATTCCAGCGATATCGAGGAAAGTCGGGTAGAAGTCCGTATGGATAACAAGTTGGCCGGATTCGCTTCCCGCCTTGGCGACACCCGGCCACTTGATGATAAGCGGCTCTCGTATGCCTCCTTCGTAGGGCGTGGCCTTGCCGTCGCGAAAGGATCCGTTGTTGCCGCGGCTGTAGACACCGCCGTTGTCCGAAGTGAAGAGCACCACGGTATTCTCATCGATTCCCTGCTTCTCCAGAGCGGCTACCACGCGACCGACGCTTTCATCCAAAGATTGGACCATCGCTGCATAGCCTGCGGCTTGCGAGCTTTCGGTCTTGTCACTCGCATTGCTCTCTTTTTTACGGGCGTACTTTTCCTCGAGGTCTGGCTTCGCGATTATCGGTCCGTGCACAGTGTAGTAAGAGAAGTAGAGGAGGAAGGGATCATCCTTATCGGCTTGCTCGATGAAATCAACCGCGGCATCGGTCAAGGCATCAGTCAGGTAGTCGCCCTCTTTACCTTCTAGGTTGGGCATTCCGAATGGGAAAAAATACTTCCCGGGGCCTTTAGGCTGCCCCCATTCGCGTCCACCGATGTTGCTGTCGAATCCGTGCTTGTCTGGATAGTGGTTTTCCCATTCCTCCGGATACGGCACGGGAAGCAGGTGCCACTTGCCGATGAACTGCGTTCGGTAGCCGGCCTCCTGCAAAGCTTCGGCAAGGGTGATGCGTTCATGCTCCATGTACATTGTCCAATCGGGCACCTTGAGCTTTCCTTTTGGGCTCTTGTGGCCAGGGATCCAATCCGTGAGATTGGTTCGGGCTGGGTATTGACCGGTTAGGATCGCCGCTCGGCTGGGCGAGCAGACTGCGCAGGCGGCGTAGGCTTGATTGAACTTCATTCCCTCTGCCGCGAGCTGATCGATGTGGGGCGTTTCATGATACACGCTGTCATAGGCCCCGACGTCCCCCCATCCCATGTCGTCCACGAGAAATACTACGAAATTGGGCTTGTCAGATTTTGCGGATACAAACGGAGATAAGAGCAGGGCGAGTGCGATGAGTGCGTGTGTGATGCGATTCATAGGGATAGTTGTGCGCTGTAGGGTTTCCGGTGAAGGTAGAACTCAGACAAGAGTGGTTTCAATAAAAATGCAGTCACATCGAATGTCACTCACTTAGCGGTCCGGCTTGGGTCGCGGGAATCGAGGCAGGCCTGCGAGATTTTGTGCATGAACTCCAAATACATCAGGCGTTCCGCTTTGCTTAAGCTATTCATGACTTCTTCTTCAAGTGTGTTCGCGACTGCTTGGGCTTTGAAATAGAGCGCTTCCCCGGCTTCCTGGATGCTGAGTTGCTTGGCCCGTTGGTCGTGGAGGTGAGGCGAGCGCTTGACCCAGCCATTGGTTTCCATGCGGTTGATGATAGAGGTGATAGTATTGTTATCGCTCGACATGAGTTGGGCCAAATCGGATGGGCGGATGCACTCGTCTTTCTTTTCGTGCAACCAGCGCAGCACGGTAAATTGGTCTGGCGTCAGCCCAAGCGGCTTGATGCGAGTACGGAAGCTTTGGTTCAGGCCAAACCAAGCGGAACGCAGCAGGAGCGGAAAGCGCTTTTGAGGGGGGCTGGCCTGGTCTTCAGGGGTCTGCGGGGATGGGTTCATCTGGGAGTTTCAATACGCACACATAGTAAAAACAGCAGCGTTTGTCTACCGAGAATTGATTTATTCAGAGGTTTAATATGGGTATCAGGGGCTTCAGCTGCAAACAACGTGATTATCAGATTGACAGTATGATACGTGTTCGTATTAATTTCGCTCGCAATCGTTTTTCTTAGTCAATGGGTCTACGTCGCGCCAGAACCTCTCGTCCTAAAATTTATGTAAGAGTTGCTTGTTTGGCTTCAACTGAGACTGCTATTCTATCCCCCCAGAGGGAAATCTTGAAAGAGATCCAATCGTTTCGTTTTTCAATATCTGATCGCTATGCATGGAAATAATATAGGCGTTTCGTCTCCATCTACAAATACTCACCCTCGAAGAAACCTGGCATTGCTGCTCGCTACCGCAAGTCTGGCGCTAATGCCGGTTTTATCGGCGAAGTCGGTCGACGGTTGGCTTTCCTGGCGAGGGCCGCTGCAAACGGGCGTATCGCTGGAGAAAAACTTGCCCGAATCGATCGAGCCCGATGGTGAGAGCCACCTCTGGAGCTATCCTGTCAAAGGGGGCGGCGCCCCGGTCATCGCGGATGGGCGAGCTTACGTATTCGGCTACTATGAGGAGAACGATGGGACGCTCGTGGAAGAAACGCTGCTTTGCTTAGATGCTGATTCGGGAAAGAAGCTTTGGGAATATCGCTCGCGCGACTTTTTGAGCGACAACGTCTATAATCGCTATGGAATCGGTTCCCCCTGCGTGGATCCTGAAACTGGCAATGTGTACTTTATGCCTACATCCGGCTTAGCCCTCGCGTTCGACCGCGACGGCAACAAGCTCTGGGAACGCTCCATGCTGGAAGAGTTCTGGCGGCTAACGTTTCCCAATGGCCGCACAGGCGGACCCGTGATTGATGGCGATTTCGTTATTTTCAGAGGAATTACCGCCAATTGGGGAACGACGGGTCCTCCGGGCGACCGATTTTACGGATTCGACAAGCATACAGGCGAACTCGCCTGGTACTCGTCTCCAGATGTTCGGCCCGTCGACAGCTCCAATTCTTCGCCGACATTCGGCGATCTTGAAGGCCGACGCGTTTTCGTAGCAGGGACAGGATCGGGCAGCGTCATTTGCTCGAATGCCCGAACGGGAGAACCGGTTTGGCGGGTAGCGATTTCGCAGGGGGGCGTCAATGGCACCGTCCTCTTCTATGGCGACGATAAGATCATTGCGATCCATGGTAAGGAGAACCTCGACACAACCGCTAAAGGACGTCTCGTGTGCTACCGCATCCCCACGGAATATCCTAAAGACGGCAAGCAGATCATTCTGGGGGACGAGCACGAAGTATGGCGGAATGATGAGCATGTCTCGTTCAGCAGCTCGCCTGTTCTGCATGAGGGACGGATCTATAGCACGATCGCGACGGGCAATCTGCTCTGCGTCGATGCCGATACGGGAGAAACGCTCTGGTCGCTCAAGCTTGCTCCGGACCAGCTCCACGCTTCGCCGCTTTATGCAGACGGCAAGCTGTATGTGCCCATGGCCGACGGCAAAGCGTACGTCGTTAGGCCGCACGATGACCACGGCGAAATATTGAACGAGGCGGACATGGGCGCGGTGTGCTTAGCGGCTCCTTCAGCCTACGATGGGAAAGTTTTTGTGCAGACCAAAGAGGCTTTGCACTGCTTTGGCAGCAAAAACGGAAAATTTGTGGGCGTTAAGACCCCAAAAGAAAAGATCAAGGATAAGAAGATAACTGCGTTGCAGATTGTACCCGCAGAATTTGCTCTTATGCAGGGACAATCGGTGGATTTCAGCGTATGGGGATTGAACGAAGTAGGTAAACGTATCAAGAAATTGGATAGTGTTAAATGGGATGTGGGTACTTTTGATGCGAGTATAGATGAGGGAACCTTGACGGTAAACGCGAATGCGAAGCATGTAGGCGGTATGGTGAAAGCTACGGTCGGAGGCGTTTCTGGCTCAGTCCGCGGCCGCATCGTCGCCGGGTCATCCTATAGCGAAGACTTCGAGAACTTCGAATTGACGCAGAAGAATCATTTAGGGGAATCAGTTTCCTTTCCGCCATCTACGTGGCTAGGCGCTCGCGTCAAGTGGAGCGTGATCGAGAGAGAAGGCGAGAAAGTAGTTACCAACGTGCTCGATTCCGTGATCAAGCAGAGAACGATGAACTTCGTTGGCCATCATGACCTTTCGGATTACACGTTTTCAGCCGATGTACTTACGGATGGCAATCGTCGTATCATTTCTTCGATTGGATTGGTCAATCAACGTTACTTAATCACTCTCGTCGGTAATTGGCGGATACTTGAAGTCTCGAGCAATCACGACCGGCTCAAGGAATCCGTTCCCTTTAGCGTTAGACCAAATACCTGGTATCGATTGAAAACGACTGTTCAAGACAACGGCGATGGCTCAGGAGTCGTAAAAGCCAAGGCCTGGGTACGAGGCGAGCCCGAACCCGGCGCTTGGACGATCGAAGTGCCAGTTGACAAACTTCACCCAAAAGGGGCCCCAGCGATTTATGCATTGTCGCCGCAGGCCCAGAAACGCGTCTTTATAGACAATCTAGAAATCACGCCAAACAAGTAAGCAAGCATGAGTATGTATAGAACCAGTATTGGAGTCGCCGCCATTGCGTTAGGCGCAACGCTTATCGCCCACGAGCACGGAAACGATGGCTCGGAATGGGCTATGTGGGGCGGCACGCCTAGCCGCAATATGGTGGGCGTAGGAAAGAATCTACCCGTTTACGTCGAGCCTGGAGATCTCATTTACGGAAGCGACGATATCGATTTATCCACTACGGAGAATGTGCTTTGGGTGGCCAAGCTCGGCTCCCAGGCCTACGGTAACGTAACCGTCGCTGGCGGTAAGGTGTTTGCCGGAACTAATAACGAATCCCCACGCGATCCAAAGCAGTTGGGCGACCGCGGGGTCCTTATGGCCTTCGACGAAAAGACTGGAGAATTCGAATGGCAGCTGATCATCCCGAAGCTAGGCGCAGGTAAGGTCAGTGACTGGGAGTATGTAGGCCTCTGCTCATCTCCAGCGGTAGAAGGCGATTTCGTATATATCGTCACGAATAGGGGACAGGCAGTTTGTCTTGATATTAATGGCTTAGCGGATGGGAACGACGGTCCCTTTCAGGATGAAGCGATGTACATGTCGGCCAACGGCGAACCTGTTGAATTGACCGATGAGCATGCGGATGTGATCTGGTCCTACGACATGCGAGAAGAGCTCGGCGTCTTTCCGCACAATGTATCCAGTTGCTCACCACTTATTATAGATGACCTGCTCTACGTGGCGACATCGAATGGAGTGGACTGGTCGCATAACAATATTCCGGCCCCCTTTTCGCCTTCGCTTGTCGCTTTGGACAAAAATACAGGAGAGCTCAAGGGTGAGGAAGCATCGCAGGTTTCCGAACGCGTTCTGCACGCGAGCTGGAGCTCTCCCGCGTATGGCGTTATCAATGGCACGCCGCGAATCATCTGGGGCGGTGGCGATGGTATCTGCTACGCCTACGATCCAAAGCCTGTGATTGGCCCGGATGGCTACGAGATTCTCAAGGAGGTCTGGCGATACGATTGCAATCCTCCCGAATATCGGACCAAGGATGGCAAGCCGATCAAATATGCGACCTACCCAGGTCCTAGCGAGGTGATCAGCACGGTCGTAGTGCATGAGAATATTGCTTACGCATTGATTGGACAGGATCCGGAGCATGGCGATGGCGTTGGCATGTTGAGCGCGATCGATGCGGGGACTGGGAAGGCAGTTTGGACCTACAAGGATATTGGAAGAACGGTTTCGACGCCTAGTATTTACAATGGAATGATATTCGTCGCTGAGTACGATGGCGATATCCATTGCTTGGATATCGATACCGGCAAGGTCAACTGGGTGCATGCCACTGATAGCCGGATCTGGGGGTCGACCCTGGTCGCGGATGACAAAGTGTACCTCCCCAACGAAGATGGCCAAGTGGTCGTCTTGAGCGCAACCAAGGAGAAGAAAGAGTTGGCCGAGATAGAATTCTATACACCCATATACAGTAGCCCGGTTGTGGCCAACGACGTTGTCTACGTGGCGACGCAAACGCACTTGTACGCCTTGAAGAAAGGCGGGAAATGAGCAAGGGGGCGGTTATTGCATTTATGCTGGTGCTGTTCGTTCTTCACCAGGATTTCTGGCTGCGTGACAACGCTAGCCTCGTTCTGGGCATCGTTCCGGCGAGCTTGGCGTATCACATGGCATTTACTGTATTGGCCGCTCTCGGCTGGTTCGTCGTGGTTACCTTCGCCTGGCCTAAATTTTCTGAAGAAGACGGCGATGAGGAGGGTGACCAATGACCCAGACTGCAATCGTAGTTGTCTATTTGATACTCTTATTGGGGCTTGGTTATTTAAGTAGCCGCCTGTTCCGTGGAAATTCGAACGACTATTTCGTAGCCAGCCGCTCGATCGGACCACTGGTATTGTTCATGTCGATTTTTGGCACGACCATGACTGCGTTCGCCATGGTAGGCAGTACCGGCGAGGCATATCGAGTAGGGATCGCGACCTATGGCAAGGTAGCGTCTTCTTCTGCTCTCATTCATTCCGCGTGTTTTTTCCTTGTAGGCCTGCCGCTATGGGCGCTTGGCAAGCGAAACGGCTTTCATACTCAAATCGAGTTTTTCCGAGCCCGCTTTGAAAGCAGCAAGATTGGATATCTGCTTTTCCCGATCTTGGTTGGGTTGATCATACCATACTTGCTCGTCGGCTTGCTGGGAGCAGGTACCGTGATGCAAGGCGTTACACGTGGCGCCTTTCCCGATTTGTTTCCGAATACGGGTGGAGCGGTTCCTCCTTGGCTGACGATGCTCGTGATTTCGTGCGTCGTGCTATACTACATATTTGCAGGTGGCGTAAGAAGCGCCGCATGGGCGAATACGTTCCAGACGCTTGTGTTTATGGTGATGGGCTTCATCGCGTTCGTCACGATTTCCTCGAAACTAGGGGGAATGCAGGCGGCTTCTGCGATGGTGGATCCGGCCAAAGCGGTTCGCGCCGGGAACCTCACGGAGCTTCAATTTCTATCCTACTGCTTCATTCCGTTGTCAGTGGGCATGTTTCCTCACCTGTTTCAAAACTGTCTGACTGCGAAATCAGCGAACTCATTCAAGCTGACTCTAGTTGCCCATCCGATAGCGATCATGCTAACGTGGATACCTTGTATATTGATAGGTCTATGGGCGACAGGCGCTGTGATGCCCGATGGAGTGACTCCCGTAGTTCCTGCGGGATCCAGCCCCAATGCCGTGTTAGGCATGATGGTCGGTAAATTGGCAACGCCTATAATCGGTGGATTGGTGACCGCCGGCATCATGGCAGCGATTATGTCTTCGCTCGATTCGCAGTTCGTTGCGGTTGGAACGATGTTCACGAAGGATATTGTCGTACACTCATTCGGGGCGGACCGATTCTCCGAAAAGCAGAAAGTACTATTGGCCCGCGGATTTATCTGCACGATCGTGCTGGTGACCTATCTCTTCACATTGGCCGAACCACGGCAGGTCTTTTCGCTAGGTGTATGGTGCTTTAGCGGATTTGCGGGCTTATTTCCGCTCGTATTTGCTGCGATCTACTGGAAAAAGGCGACCAAGGCAGGCGCTTATGCGGCCATACTTGGAGGAGCGATTTCCTGGCTCGTACTGTTTCAAGCATCTGGATACGGCGCGGATGGAAGCTATCTAGTGGCAGGCGTAATGCCGGTAGCGGTGATATTCGCGACTTGCGCGGTTTGCATGCTGGTGGTTTCGCTTTTTACGCAAGTTCCTTCACAAGCAACATTGGACAAATTCTTCGTTAAGAAATCCTAGTAGCAGAAAGCAGATACGCTCGAGGCTTCTCGAGTGAATTCTGTAGACGACCCCTTTTTCAAAATGACACAGACAATTGAACTGACGAGCGCGGTGGATGCCGCAAAAGAAGCGTTGGACCAGTATACGCGCGAAATGGTCCAGTGGCATTTTTCACCCGAAACGGGCTGTCCTTACTGGCTTGATTGGGCAAAGCAATCCGATTGGAATCCGCTGACCGAAATCAATGCGTTCGAGGACATGATGCGATTCGATAATTTCGATGACGAAGTGCTTCGCGATACCGATCCAGCGAGATTCATACCGGGCGCCTTCAAGGATCGCCCCTACAACGTTTTCGAAACCGGTGGAACGACGGGGATGCCGAAACAGCGCATTGGCTGGGAAGACTACAAGGTCGATTATTCCGAATTCAGCGACTTCTATTCGGACGACTTTTTCCCGAAAGGAGCCAATTGGCTGATGGTGGGTCCTACTGGTCCCCGCAGGCTTCGTCTCGCGATTGAGCACCTAGCGAATGAGCGTGGAGGGGCGTGCTATTTTATCGATCTGGACCCTCGCTGGGTGAAACGCCTCATTCGCGATGGCGAATACGATATGGCTCGCAAGTACAAGGAGCATGTTGTCGAGCAAGCCATCACGATCATGAAAGGCCGAAGCATCGGTTGCATGTTCACGACTCCGACGATTCTTGAAGCGATCGCCGAACGCACCTCTATCCCGCAAGCGGGTATCAAGGGCGTCTTTGTGGGCGGAACAACCATGACCCCGCAATACGTTCGCTTCCTTACCGAGGAGGTGCTCGAGGGGAAAGTAAATTTCGCTCCTACGTATGGGAATACGCTAATGGGGTTAGCGATTAGCCGTCCATTGTCAGCGGATGACAACTACAGCTTGACTTATTACGCTCCTCAGCCCCGGGCTGTATTGAGAATTGTGGATCCGAAAGATTCAACGAAAGGGGTGGACTACGATACTTATGGCCGAGTCGAGCTTACGACTATGACCAAGGAGTTCTTCATGCCGCGTTTCCTCGAGAGAGATGAAGCGATAAGGCGCCAGCCGTGCGATCTATTCCCTTGGGATGGCGTAGGAGATGTGCGGCCTTTCGAGTCCACGAAGAAAAAGGTCATTGAAGGGGTTTACTAGGAAGCTCAGCCCTGGTTTGATTCAATCTATATAATTCACTATGAAAGAGAACGTTTCACATTTGCCGGTCTTGCGATTCGGAGAAGCGTATAAGAGCTTGGATACAAATGATCTGGGGTCAGTACTGAGGTCAGGGGCTCGATTGGAAGTGAGCGTCGCCAATGCGGGCATTATTCGGCGCGACAAACTATCGATCGAACGAGGAAGGGCCGCGATCGCAGCGATCCCTGCAGACACTCTCCTGGGCTATGCTGAGAAAGCCGCAGACCTGTATTTAGATGGTGAGTTGCCGTTCGGAATGGATGGGGAGACTCAATCCGTAGCGGACTACGTCACGGCTTTGTCAGAATTGACGGGACTGCCGCATTCCTTATGCCGCTCGAATATGTTCAAGGTCGCTGCGGCGCTGAAGAACATACGCGCTGTGCTTGCGGGATTGACGCGCGGACTCCCGGCGAAGCTCTTCGACGATGGATTCGCGCGACTGGGCGATATCGACATGAATTTTTATCCCACCGCGGATAGCCTTGGAGTAACGTTGCCGAGCAATTCGCCCGGAGTGAATTCGCTCTGGCTGCCGGTGCTGGTGATGAAAACACCGGTCTTCCTGAAGCCCGGTCGAGAAGACCCGTTGACTCCCTACCGAATTATTCAAGCGATGATCCAAGCTGGATTCCCGAAAGAAGCATTCGGCTTTTATCCAACTACGCATGATGGAGGAGACGCGATTTTGCTTTCTTGCGGTCGAGGCATTGTTTTCGGCAGCGATGCTACTGTGAAGAAATACGCTAAGTACGACAATATCCAGGTGCATGGTTCGGGACGCAGCAAAGTATTGGTGGGAGCCGATCTAGCGGCAGATTGGGAAAAGCATTTGGACATCATGGTAGAATCGGTATCCGCTAATGGCGGTCGGAGCTGCATCAATGCGTCATCCGTGATGGTCCCCTCGCATTTCGAAGAGATCTCGAACGCGATGGCGAAGAAGCTCGCTGCGATCGAGCCGCGAGCTCGGGACGACGAGGATGCGCTGCTCTGCGGCTTCGCCAATGCGGATTTCGCGAAAGCGATGGATGAGGCGATCGACGAGGAATTGAAAACACCCGGAGCAGTGGACCTGACGGCGAAGTACCGCGATGGCTCGCGACTCGTTGAAATTCATGGTCAAACGTTTCTGCGTCCGACCCTGATCGCGTGTTCCGATCCCTCTCATCCGCTCGCCAATACGGAGTACATGTTCCCGTTCGTGAGCGTTGTCGAGCGTCCGCAATCGGAGATGCTCGATGCGATTGGCTCGACTTTGGTCGTATCGGCGGTCACTGAGGACGAATCTTGGATGCGGGAGCTTATGGGAAGTCCCGACATCGATCGACTGAATTTGGGATCCGTCCCAACTAACTGGGTACAATGGGAGCAGCCGCATGAAGGGAATCTTTTCGAATTTCTCTATCGTCGTCGGGCTATTCAATCAAAGGCCCTGCAAATTGCATAGACGTGGACTTTACGACCAGACCGAGTCCGAGGATCGCTTACGGTCCGGGAAAGCTTGAGAAGCTGCCTGATTTCGTGGAGGAGATTGGCGGGGAACGACCATTGATCGTTACCGATGCTGGCATTCGCGCGGCAGGTCATGTCGAGCGCGCATTAAAATATCTCAAGGACGCGGGGATCGAGGCTTCGGTCTTCGATCGGGTAAGCGAAAATCCGACCAATGCCTGCATCGTTGCCTGTCGTGAGTTTGCGGAGCGGGCGAAGGTGGATTCCTTTATCGGGCTTGGCGGCGGCAGCAGTATGGATACTGCTAAGGGTTGCAACTTTCTCCTTACAAACGGCGGGGAGATGAAAGATTATCATGGATACGGGAAAGCGGCGAAGCTTTTGCTCCCCTTTATCGCAATCCCAACAACGTCGGGAACGGGAAGCGAATGCCAATCATACGCTCTCATAAGCGACGATGAGACGCACGTTAAGATGGCCTGCGGCGATTCCAAAGCCTTGGCGAATGTCGCATTGCTGGATCCAGAACTTACCCTGTCACAGCCTCGGAACGTGGCAGTGCTGACGGGATTGGACGCTCTGGCTCATGCCTTGGAAACGGCGGTCTGCCTACCTCGTAACCCAATATCCAAAATCCATTCCCTTGAGGCCTTCCGCTTGCTTGCGGGTTCGATCGAGGCTGTGGTTCAAAATGCTGCCTCGCTCGAGGATCGTAGCAACATGCAGCTGGGGGCTGCATTGGCGGGGCTTGCCATCGAGAACAGTATGCTCGGAGCCGCCCACGCGTGCGCGAATCCGCTGACGGCTCATTTCGATCTCACCCATGGGCATGCGGTGGCGCTAATGCTGCCCCATGTGATCCGACTCAATAGAAAAAATCCTGAGACGGATGAAATCTACAAGAAGTATGAAGCGTATATTCCGTTGGATGGTTCCAAGTCCGTGAAAATGGCGAATTGGATTGAGCAGTTGATAGGTAGATCGGAATTGTCAGGTCTTGGAGCTTTGGATCTGGGGCAGAAGGAACTGGGAACGTTATCGGAAGCGGCAACGCAGCAATGGACAGGTCGGTTCAATCCGCGACCGCTCAACAAGGAGGACTTCGAATCGCTTTATCGGGCGGCGTTGTCACCCATTCCGGAGATTGCTTGATCATGGCTTCGCTGAAAGAATGCTATAGCAATAGCGCGGTCGCCGTTTGCGCGGCGGTGTTCGCTACCCTGCTTCTAGCCGCTTGCAGTTCCAGCGATTCTCAAAGTGAAGATTCTGTGGAATCGGCTTCCAGCCTCGATACGCAGACGATGAATTGGGCATTGCCGCGAGGCGGTCAGCATTTGAGCGGCTCGATTCCTGACAAGGTGATCACAAGTCCCCGGATCGCATGGAGCTTCGATGCGGGCGCACCGATATCAGGCGACGCGGGTGTGTATGACAATACCGTATACTTTGGTACGGATGACGGAGTGTTTTTCGCGTTGGATTTCGATAGTGGCGAAGAAGTATGGCGTTTTACTGGGGAGGACGTGATCGAGTCGGAACCCGCGATCACTGATGATTCGGTATTCATAGGCGCTAGCGATGGACGATTTTATGCGCTCGATCGCGCGACCGGCGCCGTGCGCTGGGAGGCGGAGTTTCTGGACAAGGTCGTAGCAGGAGCGAATATAGTGAACGACCCAGTTTCAGGGGAACCTCGCGTGCTCGTTGCCGGAAACGATGGTTTGTTGCGATGCATGGATACGCAGGATGGAACGGAGATTTGGTCGTATCAGACGGACAACCTCATCAATGGATCACCCGCCATGCTGGACGATAAGCGAATTATTTTCGGTGGATGCGATTCTTTTCTCCACATCGTGGATTTAGAGAATGGCGAATCGATTGAGCAGTATGAAACGACTGCCTATATTCCATCAACAGTAGCCGTGTATGAAGGAATTGGTTACAGTGGAAATTATGCCAATGAGGTTTTAGCCTTTGATCCAGGCGACTTAGGCCAGCTCTGGGTATATTCGGATCGGCGGTTTCCGTTCTACAGTTCACCGGCGGTGAACGAATCATTCGTATTTATCGGCTCACGCGACAAGCGGTTGCATGCCATCGACAGGCAGACGGGTGAAGCCGCCTGGACTTTCAGGTCGTCTGGCCGCGTTGATAGCTCGCCCATAGCATTCAGCGATGCGGTAGTCTTCAGCAGCGCTGATGGCGCGCTCTATGCCGTTGCTCAGGATACCGGCGAGGAACTTTGGAAATTGGAATTGGGAGCCTCGATTATCGCCTCACCCATTTTTGCGGGGGGCCGGCTCATAATTGGAGACCAAGGGGGAACGCTTTTCTCATTGGAATCCGGAAGTAGTGAATCATAAGTTGCCATTTAGCATGAGTACTAGCGCAGAAACCGCCGAGCCGAAGAAAAAGCCTACTGAAGCAGGCAATTACTTCATATCCAACTATCCTCCGTTTTCATTCTGGTCTCCGGAGAATAACAAGGAAGTGGACGAAGCATTTCTAAAGCTGCACGACGACGGCGCTTCCTTGGGGGTTTACCATCACATACCGTTTTGTCGCAAGCGTTGCCACTTTTGCTATTTCCGCGTCTACACGGACAAGAACGCTTCCGAGATCAAAGCCTATTTGGATTCGACGATTCAGGAGCTGGAGCATTTCGCGAAACAGCCACGCATCGCGGGTCGCAAACCGAAGTTCGTCTACTTTGGTGGAGGGACACCGTCGTATCTTTCCGGTGCGCAGCTTACGGAATTGACGGACCAAATGAAAGAGATTCTTCCTTGGGACGAAGCGGAAGAGGTCGCATTCGAGGGCGAACCGGGAACGCTTAATCCAAGGAAGGTCAAAGCGATCAAGGATATCGGAGTCACGCGGCTGAGTCTAGGTATCGAGAATTTCGACGACCGCATCTTGGAAATAAACGGGCGCGCCCATAAGGCTCCCGAGGTATACAAGGCGTATGAAGCGGCGCAGAGCGAAGGATTCGACCAGATCAATATCGACTTGATCGCTGGGATGCTCGACGAGACCGAGGAAAATTGGCAGCGCAATATCGAGGAGACGCTCAAGCTTCGCCCCGATAGCGTGACGATTTACCAGATGGAGATCCCGTACAATACGACCATCTATAAGGAGATGAAGGAAAGCGGGACGCTGATCGCTCCTGTTGCCGACTGGCAAGTGAAGCGCCGTTGGGTGAAGGAAGCTTTCGAAGCGCTCGAAAGCGCAGGCTACACTATCAGCAGTGGCTATACGGCTTTGCTCAATCCAGAAAAAACAAAATTTGTATACCGTGATGAGCTTTGGACGGGAGCGGACTTGCTGGGGCTCGGTGTTGCCTCGATCTCGCACATTGCCGGAGTCCACTATCAGAACGTGAACGAGATTTCTCAATACACGGATGCAATAGATAAAGGTGAGCTACCCGTTCATCGTGCTTTGAAAACGAGTAGCGATGAGAGAATGATCCGCGAGTTTCTGCTGCAGATGAAGCTGGGTCTCGTTTCTATCGAATACTTTAGGCAGAAATTTGGCGTGGACCTTCTGTCACGTTATGAGGCGGAACTTAAGGAACTCTCGGAGGAGGGATTTCTTGAATACGATAGCGAGCGCATAAGCCTGCATCGTCGCGGCCTATTGTGCGTAGACAACTTGCTCTTCAAATTTTTCCTCCCTGAGCATGTCACCTCTCGTATTGTATAACGAAATACGTGATCCATCAGTGAAGCGAATCCCTGATTCTCTCGATCGCGTTCTCGGCGAAAGCGGCATAGCGGTCGCTACGTTCGAATGGCTGCCGGGCGATGAAGTCCCGCAGCCCTATCGAGACCTGCTAGTCCACAAGAATGACATGACATCTACGCTGGAGTCGTTTCATGGTTCGAAGATTGGACTGAATACGTTGCGAGCGAGTTCGGACGATGCTGCCTATACGCGGGAAGTCGTTCTCTTTTCAAAAACCTCCGGCAAGCCTGTCGAGTACGGGGCGATAGACATCCAAATCGGAGTTTACGAGGAGGAGGAGCGAGCATTGATTCTTGAAGGCGTCGAGCCACTTGGAAGCATCTTGAACCGGATGCGTCCTGGTTACACGAGCGATCCATTCGGCTATTTTTCGCTGAAGGCCTCAGATGTTTGCAGCGCCCATTTCAATTGCCCCGCAGCGCCCTCGCTTTTCGGCCGATTCAACGAGTTGGTAAGCGATGAGGGGGAGCGTCTTGCCACGATTATTGAGATATTGCCGCCAGAAGAACCGGACGGATCTGCTCGAAAATAGGAAATGGACAAAAATTGGAACGGAATGGATGCGCGCTAGATGCCTAGGGCCCTTGCTCGATTCCTTGTTGAGACGATTATTAGGAGTATTGATTTTTTAGAATAAGCTACCGAGAGAGATTGAGAGATGGTTACTTTGAAAACAAATGATTGGGATGCGATTGTGATCGGCGGCGGCCCCGCTGGGTCGACAGCTGGCGCCTTGCTGGCGGAGAAGGGACGGAGAACACTGATTATAGAAAAATCCAAGTTTCCACGTTATCACGTGGGCGAGTCGCTCATGCCGTTTTGCTACTTCACCTTCGATCGATTGGGGATTGTAGACCAGCTCAATGAGCGCGCATACACGCGGAAGCATAGCGTTCAGTTCGTGACGCGCGACAGCCAAATGTCGGCGCCTTTCTACTTCTTTCAGCACTTGGATCATCCTGCGGCCACGACCTGGCAAGTGAAACGATCCGAATTCGATGAGCTTATGCTGAACAATGCTCGAGACAAGGGCGCCGAGGTGCTGGAAGAAACTCAAGTCGTCGACTTCATTTATGAGGACGAGCGCGTTGTCGGAGTCATTGCGGAAGGAGAGGATGGCGAGCGATCCGAGTTCCGCGCTTCTATCACGGTGGATGCAACCGGAAGAGATAGCCTGTATCAAACGAAGCGCCGCTGGCGCAAGCGCGACCCGAAGCTCAACAAGATTGCGATCTGGACCCTTTACAAAGGGGCGAAGCGTGATCCCGGATTGGACGAAGGGGCGACTACGGTTGCCTATCTGGAGGACCGCGGCTGGTTTTGGAATATACCCATGCGGGACGATATCGTCAGCTCGGGCATCGTGGCCGAACGCGACTATCTTTATCGGGACACTAGAGACCTGAAAGAGATCTTTGAACGAGAGATCGAGAACAATGTTTGGGTCAAGGAACACCTTTCTTGCGGCGAGCAATTCGGCGAGTACTGGGTTACCGGAGAGTATTCCTACCGATCCGAGCACTGCGCGAGCGATGGAATCGTCCTGATTGGCGATGCATTTGCGTTTCTCGATCCCGTCTTCTCCTCTGGTGTTTTCCTAGCCTTGAAAAGCGGCGAAATGGCCGCGGACGCCATCGATGAGGCGTTGGCGGCTGGCGACACGTCCGCTTCACGATTCAATGATTATGGCGAGCAGCTCTGCGGCGCGATCGAAACCATGCGCAATCTGGTGTATGCATTCTACGACAACGAGTTCAGCTTTGGTAAGCTCATCCGGGCTCACCCCGATCTGCGCGGCAAGTTGACGGATTGCCTAATTGGCGACTTGGTGGACAAGGACTATACCGATCTGATGTCGGCGATCTCCGAAATTACTACGCTACCCGAGCCATTGGCGCATGGTCGGGTCGCCCAGCCTTCCAAGATCTAGTCTCCCGAGCTGATGCAAAAGCAATCGAACGCGACTCGCCTGGGCGAAGTATGCTTTCTTGGGGACCTTTTTCACTGGTTTTTAGCCTGAAATCGAACATGGTTGGGGTTTCCTTCAGACTTGATTTCAGGTCTTTTTCAAGTCGCAGCTCAGCATGAAACTAACGTTCTTAACCCCAGGTACCGGAAGCTACTACTGCGGGGCGTGCATGCGCGACAATGCCTTGGCCAATGCGCTGATCGAAGCGGGCCATGAAGCGGATCTCCTTCCCATATATTTGCCGTTGATGCTTGACGAAGAATCCGATGGGCTAGGAACCGATTCTCCGGTTTTCTTCGGTGGAATAAACATTTTCCTTCAGCAGAAATTTTCTTTGTTCCGGCACTCGCCTGAGTGGTTCGACCGTTTGCTGAACAAGCCTGGCCTGCTCCGGTCGGCCGCGAAACGCAGCCATATGACCTCTGCCCGCGACCATGGCGCCATGTGCTACGAAATGCTTCGGCTCGATGGGGAAATATTCAAGAAGGAGCTTGGGAAATTGTATTCATGGATTAATGACCAAGGACGCCCCGACATACTATGCCTCTCGACTGCGTTGCAATCTGGCTTCGCTCGCGAGATCAAGAAGCAATGGGACATTCCAGTAGTTTGCTACTTTCAGGGCGAGGATTCCTTTTTGGATTCACTGCCGGATGAGTATAGGGATCGCTGCTGGGAGCTGATGGCGAATCGGTGTCGCGATGCCGATCTGCTTATCGCTCCAAGCAAGTTCTATGCGCGATTGATGGAGAAACGCTTGGGCCTGGATGAGGGCGCAATCGACGTGCAGTACAATGGGATCAATCTGGACGGATTTATTGAGCGCGCCGATCCTGCCACCCCCGCGATTGGATACTTAGCGCGAATGTGCGCCGTTAAGGGCCTGCCTCTTCTGGTTGACGCCTTTATCCAGTTACGGACAGCGCTTGGCGACGCCAACACCCAGCTCAAGATCGCGGGAGCGATGACCGAAGGAGACATCCCTCTAGTGGATTCGCTCAAAGAGAAAATTGAGACTGCCGGTTTGAATGATTCCGTGGAGTGGCGACCGAATATTTCTCGTGAGGAGAAGCAGTCCTTCCTGAGCGAATTGTCGCTATTTACCGTACCCGTCCAGTACGATGAAGCGTTTGGACTCTATATCCTGGAAGCGATGGCTGCTTCGGTCGCAGTTGCGCAACCCAATCGATCCGCATTTCCAGAGTTAATAGAATCCACAGGAGGGGGCGTATGCGTGGATATAGAAGGCCCTGATTCGCTTGCCCTCGCGTGGAAAGACTTGTTAGTGGATTCGGGAAGGGTAATGACGCTGGGAGAACAAGGTAGACTTGGCGTAGAGAGCCAATATAGTAAGGATAAAATGAGAGATTCCTTTATCTCTGTCATGGAATCATTGCTACAAGCGAAAACCTGAATATGAGTCGACTGGAACCGCAGCCTTATTGCTTCGAAAACAGGCGAACGATCGAGTTCGCAGAAACCGATATGGCTGGGATCGTCCATTTTTCCAATTTCTATCGATACATGGAAGTGACGGAGCATGCGTTCTTTCGTTCGTTTGGAAAAAGCGTCCATGAAATTATCGATGGGGAATCGGTAGGTTGGCCTCGTGTGCAGGCGTCGTGCGATTTCTTCAAGCCAATCCGATTCGAAGAGACGCTAATTATTCGGCTGACTATCCAGGAAATTCGCCGCCGATCGGTGCGTTACCTGTACTATTTTTTCAAAGAAACCGACGAGGGGGAAGAATTGGTCGCATCCGGACGAATTGTTTCCGCCTGCGTGAATATCAATCGCAACACAGGAGAAATCGCTTCCATAGAGATTCCATCCATGCTGAGCGAGAAGCTCAAAGCGGCGCAAGACTCGCAAACCCTTTAAAGTAAACCTCAATACGAACCTATCAACTGATCTTCGAACTATGAATTGGCTAGCCTACGCATTAATGACCGCCCTGTTTTTTGGGCTATATGGAATTTTTCTACACTCGGGACAGATCGCGATGAAGGACCCTGCGATGGGACGCTATAAAGCGTTCTTGTTCGTTGGCATCGCCTACCTTGTAGTTGCGATTATCGTACCCCTAATCATGCTGAAGTATCAAGGGACTGCTCTCGCATTTCCAATGAAAGGCATTTCTCTGTCCTTCATCGCTGGAGTCCTTGGGGCATTGGGCGCATTTTGCATACTGCTTGCATTCGGGGCAAAAGGGACGCCCGCAGCGGTGATGTCTATCGTTTTCGCGGGAGCCCCGGTTGTTAACGCAATCGTCTCGATGAGCTTGCATCCTCCTAAGGGAGGTGTATCCGCCATTCCATGGCAATTTTTCCTAGGCATCCTGCTGGCTGCTCTTGGGGGTTGCCTAGTAACGATGTACAAGCCCGCTCCGGCACCTCCTGCAGCAGTGGCTGACAAAGGTGTCTAGATCCTGATGGGATTGCCCGATCGTCAGCTTGAATCGCTCAATTCGCTTGTAGCGACCATTTCCAAGGGAAATGCATTTTACCAGGCGAAGCTCTCTGCCTGTGGCGGAGCAAACGGTTTTGAGAGCCTAGAGGCTTATTCGGATCGCATGCCGTTTACGACCAAGGCGGAGCTGGCGAACGATCAAGTTGAGAATGGACCCTATGGAACGAATCTTTCGTATCCTTTGGAGGCCTATACCCGAATTCATCAAACGAGCGGAACCACGGGTCGTCCAATGGCGTGGCTCGATACTCAGGACGGATGGGATTGGGTCACCGATAATTGGAAAGACTGCTGGGAAGCTTGCGGCGCAAGAGCAGGGGACTGTTCCCTCTTTCCATTCTCATTCGGTCCGTTCCTTGGATTTTGGGCAGCGTTTGAAGCTGGATTGAAAATGGGGATCCGGTGCATTCCCTGCGGCGGTCAAAGCAGCCTCGCGCGCTTGAAGATGATCGATCGGTACGAGCCGAATTGGATGTGCTGTACGCCTACCTATGCATTGCATTTGATCGGCGTCGCCAAGAAGGAAAACGTTGATTTATCCAATTGCTCGGTACAGAACATCATTGTGGGCGGTGAATCCGGTGGGAGTGTTCCTGAGGTGCGAGAACGTATCGAATCAGGCCTCGGCGCTCGAGTGTTCGACCATCACGGCATGACTGAAATGGGACCTGTTACTTATTCCGATAAGAATGATCCTGATTTGCTGCGTATTTTGCATGAGTCCTACTATACCGAGGTATTGGATCCCGTTACCCAAAGTCCGGTTGCGCTCGGCGAAGTAGGCGAGCTTGTCCTTACGACGTTAGGGCGGGCGGGGAGTCCTTTGTTGCGTTATCGCACGGGTGACCTGGTCAGGCCGGTGGCGGTTGAGAATGAAGATCCTCGGGCATTCGCTCTCAAGGGCGGGATCATTGGACGGGCCGACGATATGGTTGTGGTGAGAGGCGTTAATCTCTATCCAAGCGCCGTGGATGCAGCGGTTCGTTCGTTTGAGGGTATAGGGGAGTATCAAGTTTCGATAGATGGCGCTGGGTCCATGGTCCAAGTTTCTATTACGATTGAGAACACCTCCTCCTTTGATGATGGAGAGCTGAAGATTTCTGTGGAAAAGAGAATGCGGGAGGTATTCGGACTGCGCATACCGATTGCAGTACTGTCAGAAGGAAGCCTTCCTCAATTTGAGATGAAGGCGAGGCGATGGAAGATTACAAAGTAAGGAATGTGCAATGATCGAAATAAGAAATCTCGTTAAGAAATACCCTGGACCGACTGAAGAGGTTACCGCGCTTAACGGGCTAGATCTTTCAGTAGGAAAGGGCGAATCCGTGGCGATAGTGGGTCCGTCTGGCTGCGGGAAAACAACGCTTCTCAATATTCTAGGCACTCTCGACTCACCGACAAGCGGGTCGATTTCCATTGACGGCGCAGACTTGGGAGAGATGGAAACGGATGCCCGAGCCCGATTTCGCAATCGCTCCCTTGGATTTGTTTTCCAGCAGCATTTTTTGCTGCCTCAGTGCACGGTTCGGGAAAACGTGATCATGCCGCGCCTGGCTGGAGGATGGGAGGAGAGCGAAGACGCGACCCGCGATCGAGCGGATTCCTTGCTTGATGGACTGGGCCTTGGCCACAGAAGCGAGCATCGGCCGTATCAGCTTTCTGGGGGTGAACGCCTGAGAGTCGCCATTGCCCGATCGCTAATCAATCGACCGTCCTTGGTTTTGGCCGACGAACCCACCGGTTCCCTAGACCCGTCCTTGGGCGAGCAGGTCGCTGATCTATTTGCGCAGCTGAATAGCCAGCATGGCGTGACGCTGATTACCGTTACACACAATGCGGCGCTCGCGGAACGGATGGGGGTTGCCTATCGTTTGGTCGAGGGAAAGTTGGAGCGCGCATCCTAATCGCCATCGTATGCAGCTGAAGTTTCTATTGCAAAGTTTGTGGCACTATCGGAATGCCCGATTGGGCGTCCTTGCGGGGACGATAGTGGGCGCAACGGTATTGTTAGGCGCATTGCTCGCAGGCGATTCGGTAAACAGCGCTCTGAAGCGTCTTGCCAGCCTTCGTGTAGGTCAAGCGGAGTATGTGTTTACCGCTGGGGATCGCTTTGTCAGTGAGGCGCTCTCAGATGAAATAGAAGCCAACTTGGAACTGGAGGCTGCCCCCGTCCTAATGTTGAGAGGAAGCGCTGGCCGTACTGGAGTGGATGGGATTGCTCCACAGATCCAGGCAATTGGGGTGGATGCCCGATTCTGGGAGTTCGCTCCAGCGAGCGATGTAGACGTTCCCCTAGATAAACGAAGTTCCGTCGCGGTGAATCAACGCTTGGCGGAACGATTGCAGCTCAGCGAAGGGGATGCCTTCATATTGCGAATCGAGAAGCCGGGTTTGCTTTCTCGCGACGCTCCGTTGTCCGGCAGCAAGGATAATATGATCGGTATCCGCGTTACGGTGACGAAGATTGTGAGTGATGACGAGTTCGGTCGATTCGGGCTTCAAGCGAGCCAGCTTTCCCCGTTTACGCTCTTTGCATCGTTATCTTGGCTTCAGGAACAGATCGACTATGCAGGTCGCGTAAATTTGGTGCTGCTAAGGCCCCGCGAACGGGGGAATGGTCCTATAGATTCGGACGCGATCCTATCGGAGATCGCCCCGCTCATGTCACTTGCCGACTATGGACTTTCAGTTATAGACGTACCGCTAGCGGAGTCATCGGAGATACGAAGCGAACGCGTATTCCTGGACGAAGCCATGGTGGCTGCGATCGAGTCGCGGATCCCGGAATCAAGCCCTCACGTAACCTACTTGGCAAATACTCTGGCTACTAGAGATCGCGATACGCCGTATTCGATGGTGACCGCTGTTGGGGCCTCAGCGGCTTCTATTTTAGAGGGATCTCTGGAATCCGGCGAAGCGGCTATTTCTCAATGGCTGGCGGACGATCTGGAGGCAGAAGTCGGTGATCCACTCGATATCGGTTACTACGTGGTGGACAGTGACAGCCACCTGATTGAAGAGACGCGCTCATTTAGAATAGGGTCGATTTTTCCGCTGGAAGGATTGGCCGCCGATGCTCTATGGATGCCAGATTTTCCAGGTGTCGCGGGCGCGGAGGATTCCAGCGATTGGGATGCGGGAATGCCCTTGGACCTGGATCGAATTCGCGATAAGGATGAAGATTACTGGGATGACTACAATGGGGCTCCGAAAGCGTTTATCGCTCTGTCTGATGGAGTGGATCAATGGGCAAATCGATGGGGCGCTTTTACGGCATTACGAATCCACCACAGCATTCATAGCAAATCCGAGGTCGAACGCCTGGCACGGTCAGCGCTGGACCCGCGGATGATAGGAGCGCAGACGATTTCTTTTCGAGAGTCAGCATTGAATTCGGCGAGCTCGCCCGTGGATATAGGTGGGCTTTTCATTAGTATGAGCTTTTTCTTGATCGTAGCGGCGCTTTCCTTGATCGGGATGCTCTTCAGTTTTTCCATGCAGCAAGTGAACCGGGAAAATGCCTTGCTTTCGTCCTTGGGCATTAGCGAAAGGCGGATCTATCGTTGGCGATTGCTGGACGCGTTGGTCGTCGTGTCGCTTGGGTCGTTGCTAGCCTTGCCATTGGCCTATGGATACACTTTCGGGATCCTGCGATTCTTGGAAACGATTTGGAGCGGGGATTCTGTGGGGACACTGTTCGGCCTATCGGTTAGCATTCCAACGATTGCTGGGGGTGTCATTGCCAATGTGGTTCTCGCATTGGGCACGATATGGTTCGTCTTGCGAAAGCAAAGCAAAACTCAAGCAAGCTTTAGATTGCAGCAAGGATCGGTAGAGGATGTAGATGTATCCGAAAAACGGGGATTGTGGTCAATTCGAATCGGGAGCGCAGGACTGGCGGGTGGAATCTGCGCGCTCGGATTGGCATTGATGGGAAAGCTTCCTGTGCAAGTCGGCTACTTTTTAGTTGGATTCCTCTGGTTGATTGGAGGGTTGGGGATTTGCTCGTTTCGATTTAGGCAAATTCGCTCGATCGTCGGAAGCGTATTAAGTCCGAAAACGGTTGGCTGCCTGAATAATGGACGGCGCCCGTTGCGGAGCCTTACTGTAGTAGGCACCCTAGCTTGCGGAGTGTTCCTAGTCGTGTCGGTAGCTGCCTTCCGCAAAGAGAAAGATACTAGCGCCGATGATCCAAAAAATGGATTTGGGGGCTATACTTACTGGGCGGAAACATCGATTCCGTTGAGCGATCCCGATGACTACGCAGGTGAGAGCAATCTTTTTGATATCGAAAATTCAGGAGCTATCCTTCCGATTCGATCGGGACTGGGAGACGACGCGAGCTGCTTTAATCTGAACCAGACGGCAAACCCGCGCCTGTTGGCACTTTCCAGTGAAAAGCTGGCGGAGCGCGACGCTTTTACGTTCCACTCGATCAAGGACGGCTTGAGCAAGAACGAGGGGTGGCGATTGCTTTCGAGCGCGGATGATCCAGATGTGGTCCCTGCCTTCGTTGACAGCGCTACCTTGCAATGGGCATTAAAACGGTCCTTGGGTGACCGCTTGAGCTATATTGATGGAAATGGGCGTCCTTTCGAGATCGAGCTTGTGGGAGCGATTAGCGACACGTTGTTTCAAGGGAGTTTGCTCATAGACGAGGAAGCGTTTCTGGAGAAATTTCCTCAGCACGAAGGTTATGAGATCTTTCTTCTTGATGATTGGAGCGACCGTATCGAGGAGAAGCGAGCGCGTATAGAGTCCCTTCTGGGTCCGTGGGGCGGACAGGTCGAGGTCGCGTCAGAACGGTTGCAGTCTTTTCACGAAGTCGAAAATACCTATATTGCTATATTCCACGTACTCGGTGGATTAGGAGTGATTCTTGGATCTGCAGGACTGGGTGTAGTGGTCGCTCGGAATTTATCGGAAAGGCGTCATGAGTTCGCCTTGCTGGATGCCATGGGAATTTCTGCAGGTGTCCGTAAGAAGATAGTAGTATCTGAGCTGAAGTCGTTGATTGGTTGGGGGATGGGTATCGGTCTTGTCGCAGCGATCGTATCCATAATACCGTCACTGAAACATTTAGGAGTGGCAGCGCCGTTTCTAAACCTTGCTGTTCTTTTGATCGCGATCGTTGCGAATGCCGTCTTTTGGTCGTATATCGCCTATCGGCGCAACGTTTCTGCCATCACTGACCTGCAGCGTGACTTTGATTCGTAGGATTTGTCCTACGCGATTCGGTCAGCTAGCTTTTGGATACATCGAGGCAGACTACTGTGCCTAAGTTATTTCTTATATAAAGCCGGCCATCAGCGTAGGCTGGCGGTGCCCAGCTCGTACCAAGGAGGGCGTGTTTCCGTCCGAGCTCCTGGAATCGATCGCCTTGATCCGTGCCCAGAATTACGTGACCTGAGTCTGTGAATACAATGAGGTTTCCGCCGACTGCAATGACGTTGCCGAGATCACCGGGCATCTCTTGCTTCCATCGCACTTCGCCTGAGTCGAAATCTAGAGCTACCATATCCCTCGGATCGCCGTCGCCGCCAAAGTGGGCGATCACATTGTCGCCAGCCAAGATACTTGTCTGGACTTTCAATATCCACTCGCGATCGCGATGCAGCAACTTAGGTTCTCCTTGAGTGACATCAATCACCGCGTAACCGGAACCGTAGCCGGAACCGATGAAAATCTTTCCGTTCCGATAGTGCGGATTGGAGGCATTGGCTCCGTAGCTGGTCCTCCAGGAATACCGATAAACCGGATCGCCCGGATTCGCTAGGTCGTAGCCTACGAGCGCTTTCTTGTGAAATACGGCGGCATAGTCCTTCCCGTTCGCATTGTATATAACGGGTGTGGCGTATCCCGGCTCTTCATCGCCGGCTGCCCAAACGAATGCGCCGGTCATTTTGTTGAGGGCGCCGAGGGCGCCTTTTTTCGCCCCCGGGTCAATGAGAAGCAAATCTCCGTATACCACGGGAGACGCGGCCCAGCCCCAAGACTGCTTCCGTCCATCGAAGTCCTTTTCCCAATGGATCTCGCCCGATTCCAAATCGAAGCAAATCAGTTTCCCTGACTTGCTCACGGTGTAAACGCGGTCCTCATCGATCGTAGGTGTCGAAGAGGTGCCTCCAGAATAATATTTTGCCTGCGTGGGTTCGTCATAGCTGCTTTTCCATATGACTGCTCCGCTCGCGGCATCGAAGCACCATACCGTGTCGACATCGTTCCGATTTCCCAGCGTGAGGGCTTTCCCGTCGGTGATGGCAAAGGACGAGCAGCCGAGACCGACGTTCCCCGTCCAAAGGGAATTTGGCGGGTCGCTTTTCCAGTCCGTATTCAATCGAGTGTCTTGGGATATCGATCCGTTTCCATTGGGTCCTAAAAAGCGAGGCCAGTCTTCGGATTGGGCGATACCAGCGGTGAATAGAAGCGCTGCAGAAGCGGCGTAGGTTAAGGATAATTTCATGAATCGAGTGACTTGAAAGGATTCAGTATGCAGGAATCAGAAAATGTTCCGCCGCCGCCGTTATAGGCTGTCGACAGCTTGCAGGCTTTCGTAGGTCCGCAGATAGGCGATGGTATCAGAAAAAATTGGAGTGCTCCGGTAGGGGCCTACGTTGTGACGAGCGATTTGCTGGTAATTCCGCCCAGGCTTGAAAATAACGATATTTCCATCATCGATTCCCAAATAGATCTTATCGCCCGCCAATACCATGCTTGGGTAGGCCGTCCCTTTCGCTCCTTTGACTTCATGCGTATATATTGTCTTTCCCGTATTCGTATCCAAGGCAGTGATATGGCTCTCTCGAGACACGATATACATAATGCCATCATGAACGAGAGGCGAAGCGTAGTAGCGATCCTTGTCGACTTGCGTATGCCAGACTAGAGATAGGCCTTGTTCCAGCAACGTATCCAAACTCTTAGGGACTCGGTAGGCGTAAGCATCGCCATTTTGGTTTTCAACGCCACTGACTGCGTAAAGCGTGTCGTCTACCAAGGTAGGCGTATTGAATATCGACCAGCCACGAGTGGGGTGGACGTAGACAAGTCCTTCGTGGAGCATTTTCCCGTCGTTGACTCGAATCACTTCGCCTCGGGGCGTGAACAAGAATGCCTCGTCTTCTACGCGGAATGGGGTAGGCGTGCCGAATACTATTTCGGAAGGGGTTTTCCAAAGAACGTCGCCATCGCTTGGGTCCAACGCTATGTAGTTGGAAAAGCGTACAATGAGCTTTCCGTCCACGATCTGAGGCATTGTTGCACCTCCCCAGCGATGATCAGGATGCTCGAGGAACTTTGACCAGATGCGATTGCCCTCGAGATCGTAGGCGACCACGACCCCGAGTCCAAATACCGCGTAAATGTGGGTTCCATCGAAGTAGGGCGTATAGGAGCTGTAACCATTGGTGTTGTGGGCAGGTGGCGTGACGAACTTCTCAAATTCCGGATGGGAGCGGAGCGCCTCTGTCTCGGTTTCGTTCGCGCTCAAGGCCTCTCTTTTTACCCGTAGGCTCTCTTGAGTCGTCTTATTGTCAGGCTGGTTGTTGAGGGTACGCTCGAGTCGTCGGATATCGTTGCGCAGGCGCTGGTATTCGCGCCCGACCTCCGCGATGCGAGCATTGTGCGCTTTCAGAGCATCTCGTTTCTCGTCGCTGATATTGTTGAGTTCCAGCAGATCGTTGGAGCGCTTCCAAAGGATGTCGCCCGATTTGCTGTCTGCGCAGATTAGATAGGCTGGTTCTGCGGTGAAAATGATCCGATCGTTTACCAGTATGGGAGACCCGTTGCTCTTGGATTCCAAGGGAATCTCGAAGCGCATCTTCTCCTCCCAATCGACGGGCGAATGAGTGGCGTCATAGATGCCGTTGTGATGCGTCCGCCATGAAGGGACGTTTGCGAAAAGGGATTGGCTAACGGTGATTGCGGTAGCGATAAGTAGCGCGGTGGCGCATCGATTTAGGGCAGGTTGAAGCAATCTCATATTCCAAGTAGTTATGTGTTTTAGGTTCACGAGTCACTGTTAAATGGTCTATCGACTGTAAAATTCGGGCAACTCGCCTCACGGTAGGGCGAAGCAATAGTAGCTGTCTCCGGGGCGGGTTTGCAGTTTGCTGCCTCCTCCTCCTGCGATAACGATGTATTGCCGCCCATTGATTTCGAAGGTGGCTGGGGTGGCGTAGCCGGCGGCGTCCAGTTGATATTGCCAAAGCAGTTCCCCGGTGGTCTTGTCAAAAGCGCGAAAGCGCTCGTCCTTAGTGGCGCCGATGAAGACAAGTCCTCCACCAGTGATCATCGGTCCGCCGATGTTGAACGTGCCGGTGTCGCTGTATCCTTGAGATTCCAGTTCGGGATAGGTGCCGAGCGGGATGGACCAAGCGAATTCGCCAGTATTCATATCGATAGCGTGCAGCTGGCCCCAGGGCCGCTTGTTTATGGGATAGCCAAAGGGATCATGAAGATCCTTGTGCCCAGCATGAACATAGGGTGTGTCGTTCCTCCACGTAAGCGCGATCTCCGACGTCCGAATCGTTTCGTCATCGCGGTCCCGATAGAGGAAGGCGAGTATACTCTCCTTTTCCTTCTCATGAAAGGTTGCGAAAGAAGGCATCGATCCTTTGCCCTCGTCGATAATTCGATAGGCGTCCTCTCTGCTAAGGTGATCTTTCACGGAACGAAGGGCGGGAAGTTCCATGCCGGGTACTTTTCCTGTATCATCCAATCCATGACAATTGGAGCAAACGCCTTGGTATATGTCTTCTCCTAGTTTCCAAAGAGGCCGTTCTCCCGGGTCCTCTGCCTTTTTCATAGCAGTCCATTCCGCCTCATTGCTGACGTTGACGTAAAGCAAGCCTGTTTCGGGATCGAATCCAGGACCGGGCCATTCGGACCCTCCATTGAATTGCGGGATGACGACCATTTTTTCAAATCCGGCTGGCTTGTAGAGCTCGCCCCAATCATATTGCCGTAGAATTTCCAATGCGCCTTGGCGGAATTCGGGCGATAGATTTGTAACGTCGTCCAAGGTAAATTGCGTCAGGCCGTAGGGAGCGGGTTTTATCGGAAATGGTTGGGTGGGGGAGGTCTCTTCTCCTGGAATGATAGATTGTGGAACAGGACGTTCCTCGATGCCGAAAATGGGTTCACCCGTATCGCGATCTAGGACGAAAAGGAGCGCCATCTTGCTTATTTGAGCAACCGCATCGATTCGCTTACCATCTTTTTCCAAGGTAATTAGGACTGGTGGAGCGGGAAGGTCGTAGTCCCAAATGTCGTGATGCGTTGTCTGGAAATGCCAAATACGTTCCCCGGTTGCGGCATCGAGAGCGAGTACGCAATTGGCGAAGAGATTGTCGCCAACACGATCACCACCGAAGCCATCGTAGCTAGGTGCTCCCGTGCCCATGAATACGATACCACGCTCCGTATCGAGAGTGAGGCCTGCCCAGGCATTGGCGCCACCATTGCGCTTGTAGGATTGGGGAGACCAAGTTTCGTAGCCAAACTCTCCCGGATGTGGGATTGTATGGAAAATCCACGTGCGTTCGCCCGTTCGAACGTCGAAGCCCCGGATGTGACCTGGGGCAGCTTGCGATGGGCCTTCTCCTACGGCTCCTGCCAAGATCAAGGTATCCTGGTAGACGACTCCGGGCGCGCGAGGCGAATAGTAGCGCAGGATGCCGTCTGTATCCAACTCTTCCCGCATATCGATCCGTCCTCCGACACCGAAAGTGTCGATGGGCGCGCCGGTGTTCGCATCAAGCGCGTAGTAGTAGTTGCTTGCTCCGGCGAAGATTCGTTTATCGTCGCCATCTTCCCAGTACAAAAGGCCCCTCGAATAGCCGAGATAGTCGTTTCCGTTGTGCGGGTCGAAGCGCCAGAGCTCCTTGCCGCTGAGGGCATTGACGGCGACGACTTTTTGACCGGGAGTCGTAAGGTAGAGGATCCCGTCAATCACGATCGGATTGCACTGAATCGTGGACTTGAGGGTGTCTTTCCGGTCGTCGACGCGATAGCGCCAGACGAGCTCGAGCTGGTCGATATTGGATCGGTTGATTTGGTCGAGCGCTGAGTATTTCGTCCCTTTCAGGTCTCCGTTGTATACGCGCCAGTCCGTGTGGCTGTTGCGCGGATCGGCCGCATGAACCGGGCTTATGCATTGCAGCAGAGTCGAAACGGCAATCAGTCGCGATAGACGCTGGAATTGAGAATATCGAGGGAGGGGCATTCCAAATGGGAAGCTACCTTCGTCTGAACGGAGCTCTGGCTCAAGGCGAAATGCTGAGTTTCAGAGGCGCATCGGGGTGTGGGCCGCTATCCAATCATTAGGGATCCTAATTAAAAAGAAACCGGAACCTGTCCATTTTCGTTGTTGCTCGAGAAAATTTCGTTCTTTTAGGACGCGAACTATAAACACCCTCATCCATGATAAAGCAAATCAGCTCTCTTTCCGCCGCCGCTATCGCATTGAGCGGGATAAATGTAATCGAGGCGCAGGAATCCAATATCTACGAGCTTTCTCCTATTAGAGTGATTGCCGGCGACACTCTTCTTGACCAAGGAGGTCCTATGAGCGGATTTACCACAGGAGCGGTGGACTTGTACCAGATGCAATCGGTCCAAGAAACCTCAGCTCTGGTCCCTAACCTATTCGTTGCGTCGAGCGAAACGCGTGGCTATGGGGATACGATCGTTCTCCGGGGAATGGGCAATACGCTTTTCTTCAGTCCCGCAGGCGTATCCCAGTATATCGACGACGTCCCATCAGGGGATGTGTTCACTTACTCGTCGGAATTGCTTTCTGGAAATGCGCTGACCATCCATCGTGGAAGCATGGGATCTTTTTTTGGAAGGAATGGTCCTGCAGGCGTAATTGAAATCCAGAGCGCCAAGCCGGGAGAGCAGCAGCGCATCGAGATTTCTGCCGAAGTGGGATCGTTCGACAAGCGGGCATTTAGAGCAAATGTTTCCGGACCGATTTCCGACTCAGGCGTTTCACATAGCCTTACGGTTTTCCACAACGAGCGCGATGGCTATCTCTTCAATACGTCGCTGGGCCGCGCAACCGATTCGCGCGAGGCCCAAGGGGCCCAGTACAGCCTATTCTTTTCGCCAGGGAACCAGTGGAATGCGCGTTTGAAGCTGGTCACCGAGAGCATCGATGACGGGAGTCAACGTCTCTCATCTCTTTTCAGCCCGGATCCGTTCATGGTTGGGTCCAACTTGGAGGGCGAGACTCAGATTGATCGAAATCAGATCTCCTTTCATGCGGATCGAGAATTCGGTTGGGGTGTATTCAAGTCGATTACTGCTTTGCAGGACTGGGACTTGAATCCTTCCACGGTCGACTTGGACCTGAGCCCGGATCCGATTTCCACATCGCTGATCATGCAAGACCAGCGCTTGCTCACCCAGGAATTTCGGTTCGAGTCGAATGACGACGGCTCCCCGTTTGCTTGGCGGGCTGGCCTGTTCTACCAGGAGAAGGAGACGAGTGGAGACACAACGCGCGTTTTTCCCGCTCCGCCTTTCTTCCCGGTATTCACCGAAGACACGGTGTTCGCTATCGACGAAAAAGAGATTGCGGCATACGGGCATTTGTCATTCGAAGCGACTGACGCGCTCATTTTAGATGTTGGCGCTCGTATTCAAGAGACGGATTCAACGATCGATCGTGAAAAGACCTCTCCTGTTGGAGTGGCCCCGATCGATGCTTCGGTCTCGGACTCCTATTTTTCAGCGGATGGCGGCTTCGAGGCGATTCTAAGTGAACACGTATCCTTCGTTGGTCGCATCGCCATGGGCTTCAAGCCAAGCGGCTTCAGCGCGTTTACCGATCTTCCCAATCTTGCGGGATTTCGCGATGAAACCTCGCTCTCTAACGAAATTGGATTTTCGTTCAGCGCGGCTGACGATACATTCAAGGCACGAGTTACGGCTTTCGATATTTCCATCGACGATTACCAGCTGGAACGTTCGGTGCCTAATGCGACGGACTATATCGTCATAAATGCGGACGAGGTTTCATCCACGGGAATCGAGACCGAAATCGTTTGGCAGCCTGTGCCGAGCTTCGTGCTGGAAGGCAGCTTTGGAACAAATGACGTGACATTCGACAGTCACACGGATCCATTCTCATCCGCGAGTCTGGCGGGCCGTGAAGTACCCTTCACACCGGAATATACGATGCGTGGCTCGGCTCGATACAGCTTCGACAATGGCATCTTCCTGCAGGGAACTTTTCGCGGAATTGGCGAGACCTTCTTCGATGAGCCCAATACGGCGACATTCCGGCAGGGAAGCCATGAAGTGTATGATGCTCAGATTGGTTTCCGAGCCGAACACTACACGATTGTGGTGTATGGCGAGAACCTAGGAGACGAGCAGTACTACACCTTCATCAATCCCCAGATATTCGCGGCGACCCCGGGCGACCCTGAGTCATTCGGAGTACGGCTCGATCTAAGGTTCTAGCGGAAATCCAGCTATCTAGGTGGAATGCGTTGTTCGCAACGCGTTATTTCTTTGGCGTGTGATGCGCGTGCCGGGACGGCCCAGCTCAGCGCCTGTCGTTACGACTTGCTCAGGCAGTATAGGTGATTGCCCGTGCGGATGAACAGCTGGTCGCCCGCGGCAGCGGGGGACGAGAGCGTATAGCTGTCGTCGAGGCTGTTATTTCCAAGGAGCTTGAAGTTCGACCCCGCTTGAACCACGGCGACTTCTGCAGTCTCGCTGACGAGGTAGAGCTTCCCGTCGGCCAGGATAGGAGACGAGCTGACGCGTCCGATGCCGGTTTCTTCAGGACCCCATAGGTTCTTGCCGGACTGGGCCTCGAAGCATGAGATTTGGCCGAAGTCATTCAACACGTAGAAGTAGGTGCCGTCGGAGATGGGAGTGGGGACGTCGGGTCCTGCTCGGTCCTCCATCTTCCAAGCGAGGTGAGTGTCAGTTACGTCGCCTTTGCCATCTGCCTTGATCGCTAGCAAGGGCGTCTTTCGAGAAGGTGCGTAGACGATACCGTTCGCAGCGACTGGAGAGGCGATGATTCGATAGTTGCGGGAATTTTCAGGATTCAGGCCGCCTGAGCGCCAGATTTCGCTGCCGGTGTCCGGATCGTGGCTAGTTACGTAAGCGCCGCCGGAAACGACGATCTGCGTATTCCCGTTTACCTCCACTGGAATTGGAGTGGTGTAGGCATCTTTCGATTCCCATGGCGCATCGGAATGCCGATCCACTTTCCAGATCTCTTCCCCCGTTTCGCCGTCCAAAGCTACCACGTATCCGGGATCATCTGTATTCTGCCCGCGAACGACGCCGATTATTAAATTTCCTTTGTACAAGAGCGGCGATGACGCGAATCCCCAGTTGAGGCCGAACGCTCCATAGGAATCTTTGAGACTCACTTTCCAGAGCGCCTTGCCATCGACTGTGTAAGCGCGGACGATTCCATTGCCGGTGGTTGCCCAAACATGCTTTCCATCGCTTACCGGCGATGGGGAGCTGTTGTTTTGCTTTCGCTTGAGTTCATTCCCGGAATCTACTTGAGACCTCCAGAGTTCTGAGCCGTCTTTGCGAGAGAGGCATATCATGAGCAGCTCTTCGCCTCCTGGACCATTCACCCCGGACAATTGAGGGCCACGTCTTCCGCCTCCTCGATTTCCTGGGCCGCGATTTCCGGGACCGCGACTGGGGGCGGGCTCTGCCGCGACGGTTTCCGCTTTCGCTGGCTGCTTCGATGGTGACATGACGAATACGCGATCGCCTACTACGATTGGCGTGGAACCGCTCCACGCCGGAAGGGAAATTTTCCAAGCGACGTTGCTTTCATCGCTCCAATTAACGGGCAGGTTTTTGGCGTCGGAGATCCCGGTTCCGTCGGGGCCTCTCCATTGAGGCCAATCGCTGGCTATGAGAGGGGCGGATAGCAGCAGAGCTGCTGACAGTAGTTTCATTGGGGTGCGCATGGTGTGAGTGTTTTGAGATTGTGGAAGCCAGCTATTGCGGCATCCGGTTGCGATTGACGAGGTTGTTAAGGCGGCGCGTCACTGTTTCGAGGCCATCGCATACGGTCTCCGAATAGCTTCGTCCGTCCGTTGTGTCGATTCCGTGCCTGGGATCCGCTTCTCGCAGACCCGCTAGAGCGTCATCGGCGTGATGAAAGAGCTCGACCAGCACGATCTCGAGCTTGCCGGTTTCGGCGCAGGCGGTCAGGAGATTGCCGATCCAGCCATCATCGGTGGAAAGGCAACCGCGCGTGGTTTTTGCGGAGGCGTGGAACATGCTGAATCCATCTGCTTCGCCCATTTCCTTTATAATAGCGGCATTCTCTTCCATGGTGAGGGTGGAATCGCCGCAATGGGCTGCGTCGACCAGTACCTTGAAGAACGGCTGACCGATCTCCTCATTGGCTGCTTTCACGAATGTCCAGGCTTTGCCGACATCGGTGAACGTTTGAAATTCTGTGCCACGGAGGAACTCCATGTGCCAAGCCTTGATGCTGCTATTGAGGACGTCTGCTTCGCGGCAAACGCGAGTGTGCAACTTAACGAGCTGCGCGACTGCCGCGTCGAAGGCCTCGCCGGTTTTCGGCTCGGCTCCAGGCTTCATCCATTCCTCGAAGGAGGTGGAGGCGACGTGTTCAACGCCATGCTTCTTGGCTACCTCGATTCCGGCGAGCAGACTTGGAGCAACTGCGTCTTCATCCGCTGGGTTCATGGGGTCCCCGCCCCCTGCCATCATGATGAGTTGTGGCGTCAGGCCGAGGCTCTTCATATCGGAGACCATTTCATTGAGGTCTCCTTCGTCCGTTCCCGGAAAGATAGAGATTTGGGCGCAATTTGGGGTGACGGGCGAGAGCTGATTGATTCGTTCAAGCTCGGAAGTAACGATCATCCTTCCATCGTCTCCTCGAGGCATCTTCCCGTTTTCATCGGGGACAAGCCCTCCGACGAATTTGATATGGGTGGGAACGATTCCTAGTTGAATATTAGGCTTGAGGGAAATGGCATCCATACAGTTATGCGTAGTTCGAGATTACAGAGTATTGGGGAAAACGTATCCTAGTTGGACATTGATTGGGAAGCCTATTTGGTCCCGATAGCGGGTGCCAACCCAGAATTGTTTCTTTAGAACGCGAGATTGTAACGGTTTCGCCCATTTCACGTTGGCAATCCCGGTGTAGAATGGGGGATCTGGATCCGGTTTTTGCGTCGGAAGAATGAATGGCTCTAGCGCCTGTCCTTTGCGTATATCGAAACGTTCGCGTCGCGATCGCCGATGATTTCCTTGGCCCGCTTCAGCGCCTTGGCCATGCTGAGCGTCGGATTCGACTCCTCGTCCTCAAACAAATTGATCGGGTTGATGACGCCGACGAGACCCGAGTTCGCTAGAATCTTCATCGTGTCAGCTCTAACTTCGCTGACAAGCAAGATGCGATCCCGCTCGTTCATGTACTTGATCAATTCCTCTAGCGCCATGCAGCTAGTGGCATCCAAATTATGAGCATTGCGTAGTTTCATTATAACCACCTTTAGATTCTCCGCATCGCTCACGCGTCTCATTTGATCGCGAAATAGTTCCGCGGCCCCGAAGAAAAGCTCACCCTCTACGTGGACAATGGAGACCTCGAGATTGTCGTGGGCCGTTTTGGGCTCGAGCTTCTTTTTCACTTTTCCGTCTGCGTCGAATGTGTATTCCACGATCTCCGGGTTGGCCACTTTTTTGATAAAAAGGGCGATCGAGCACACGGCCCCGATATAGATAGCGAAATCTAGGGCGAATATGAGACCGGTTAAGAAGGTGACATAGAATGTGATGCTATCGGAGCGCGTCGTTTTCGTCACCATGCGAAGCTGGTGCTTGTTGAGTAGGGATATGCCGATGATAACGACCACGACCGCGAGCGACGCGCTGGGAATGTATCCGATGAGGGGGCCCAGAAGGATCGCTCCGACCAGGATGATCAGGCCCGAGTACAGGCTGCAGAGCGGGGTTTGGGAACCGCTATTGGCGCTCAGCTGAGAGCGAGTGAGGGAGCCTGATGCGGCCATGCCGGATAGCAGCCCGCAGGCAAGGTTGGCCATGCCGGAGCTCAGCATTTCCTGGTTGGCGTCGAGTCGGGCCCCGTCTCGGGCGGCGAGCGACTTTCCGATCGAGTTCCCTTCTAGGACGCATAGGAGAGCGATCGCCATCGCAGGAGTGAGCAGCATATTGATGGCGTCGAAGCTAAAGCTTGGAAGGGACGGTCCCCATTGCGAGAGGTTCAGGCTTGGCATCAGCTTAACCTGGAGGGACGGATCGATCTTCTGGGCCACGAACGCTACCAGCGACGATAAGGCGAGCGTGATCGCGACGTTCGGTAGGTTTTTGGATACGCGCTTGACGGTGAGAAATATGAATACGGTTACTAGGCTCAACCCCAGCGAAGGGAGATGCGTATCGCTGACTTGCCTGGCGGTGGCGCTCGCGATATCGAAGAAGGTGGTTGCCGATTGAGTTCCGGAAAATTCGAACCCAAGCATTTTCTTTACTTGGTTCGCGATAATCAAGGCGGCGGCAGCGGTGATGTAGCCCGTGATTACTGAACGCGATATGTACTGAATTAGTGTGGCCACGCCCAGATAGGCGCCGACTGCGAGGAAGAAGCCCACCATAACAAGAAGGAGGGAAACATATTCGAGTACCTGTTCATCGGCAATTCCGATTGCGGCGAATGCGCTCATCACCATTACCGAAGTAGCGTTGGTCGGGCCGAGTACGATGAATTTGGATCCGGCGAAATACATCCCGACAATGGAAGCGATGGCGGAACCGACTAATCCGTATGATAGGGGCAGCCCGGCGATGACCGCGTAGGCCATTCCTTGGGGGAAGGCGAGGAGGGCAACGTTGACTGCGGCGCGGGCATCGCCCGAGAATTTCGAGCTGCTGTAGTTGGCAACCGTATGGCGCAGCGGAAAGAGGTCGAGCGATCGGGTGAACGCGCGACGTTTGGCGTGAGACGGTTGCGAGGAGGCGGCTGCCATTTTCGTGGCTACGATCTGGCGAGAGATCGGATAAATCGAGCATATTGTCTCCGGATTGAAGGCTCCCATTTGCTGAGCCTGGACATTCACCTCATTCTTGAACGAGAATTCCGATTGAAAGCGGCAATTCGGTCGTAATGATAAGGATTGCATGGTTTCCGAAAGCGAATCGCATTCCTTCGACCCGTCCTCATCCAAGCATCGGCTTTACGTTTTCCTTGAAAACAACAAGACGCTGCTAAAAGCGGATGGGAACGGTTCATTTCGATTGGGCATTGAATCGGAAAGCCAACGGATTCGCCTTGTCGAGGAGGGAGCTGAGCCAGTTTGGATCGCCGAAAGCTCGTTTGGCGATGTCTACTTTGCGAATCTCGATGGAATCGATGCGCCGCCTTTCCTGGTGGGCGATGGCTATCGGGCGATCGCTCTTGGAGCGCTGTACGATTCGCTTGAAAACGGAGATTCTTCTGAGGATCCAATCGTTCAGGACATTCCTATACTGAAGGCGCATACGATCCGAATTCCCTATCTGAAGTTCAAGGAAACCGACTACATCTACCGGTTTCGTACGGAGCGGCAACGCAATCGCAGCATCTATCACGTGGACGATTCCTCAACTGCGCTTTACCACAGCACGCTCTGCGATGCGATCAAGGCGCTCAAGCGAACCAAGGAACGTACCGCTTCCCATCCAGCGACGCTTGATTTCGGAGCAGTGGAGTACCTGGTGCCGAGTCATTTCGGATTCTGCCTGGGTGTGCAAAACGCGATTGAGCGGGCTTATGAAACCATTGCCTCCAATCCAGGACGGCGGGTGTTCATGTTGAGTGAATTGATTCACAACCCTTTCGTGAACGAGGATTTGAAGCGAAGAGGCTTGCTTTACTTGCAAAGCGACAAGGGCGTACCGACGCGGGACACCGCCACCGGCTTTCCTTTTTGGGATTCGCTGTCCGATGAAGATATAGTCATTATTCCTGCCTTTGGCGCGCGAGACGAAGACAAGGTCCGGCTCATCGAAAAGGGGCTTCCCTTAAATGCCTACGATGCCACCTGCATGCTGGTTGAGAAAGTATGGAAAGCCGCTAAGCGCTATGGGCAGCGAGGGTTTACGGTGGTTATTCATGGGAAAGCGGAGCATGAGGAGACGAAGGCCACGTTTTCCAATAGCTCGAAATATGCCCCGTCTGTAATTGTTAGGGATATGAAGGAGGCGGCGATGCTGGCTTCAGTAATTGCCGAGGAGCGAGAATCGGAGAAGGAGCATCTGTTCGAGCCATTCAAGGATCGCTGTAGCGATGGGTTCGATGTGCAACGCGATCTAGAAAAGCTCGCCTTGGTCAATCAGACGACCTTGCTGAGGAACGAAACGCTGAAGATAATCGAATGCCTCGAAACGGCGCTGGAGGCGCGCTATGGTGTGGCCCACATCGAGGAGCATATGGAGATGAGCAGCAAGGGCGACACACTTTGCTATGCAACTCAGGTCAATCAAGATGCGTTGGCCCAGGCGATCGACGAGGGCGCCGATATTGCGATTGTCGTGGGCGGGAAAAATAGCTCTAACACGTTTCAGCTATTCCGCATTTGCGAGCAAGCCTTCGGTGAGCGAGCCTTCTATATCCAGTCGGAATCGAGTATCCTGTCGAAGGATCGGATCGAGCATTTCATATTCCCTTACGATCTCAAGGACTCGAAGCAGGGAAGGATTGTCGAACGCCCGTTCTTGCCAAATTCAGATGGGCCTATCCGAGTTCTGATTACGGGTGGGGCCTCCTGCCCGGATGGTCTGCTTCAGCAGATTATCGCGAAGGTGAATGGGTACTTCGAATCCGAAAGCGTCCGTCGTATCGAAGAAGTGATTACTGATATTGAAGCCATGGTGTAGATCGAAACGAGAATTTTCGGTTGCCAATTGGAATTGAATTCGTTTCGAAAACGAGAATGCCGATATTCGAATTCTACTGTAAGGAAAACAACACGGTTTACTCGTTCTTGGCGAAGTCGCTCGCTTATCAAAACGCAATACCGCGTTGCCCGGATAATCCGGACTATGCACTGGAAAAACGCATTTCAGGATTCGCCTTCGTAGGGAACGCGAAAGATCCGGCGAGCGATGAGGGCCTTGATGGGATGGATGACGCGAAGATGGAAAGCCTAATGGCGGAACTGGAACGAGACATGTCTGGCTTTGACGAAGACAATCCGGACCCGAAGCAAATGGCCCATTTGATGCGGAAGATGTCGTCGCTGACGGGCGAGAAGCTGACGGGTGAAATGGAAGAAATGGTGCGCCGCCTAGAAGCGGGAGAAGACCCGGAATCGTTGGAGGAAGCGTTTGGCGATTCTCTGGACGATATGGGCGACGACTTAGGAGAGGAGGAGGGAAGCCGCCTCAAAAAGCTGCGCCGTACTCTTTTGGGGCCGAAGAAAGATCCGCAGCTATACGATATGGCGAAGTACTGCGACTAGCGGTCTCCGCGACTTCGACTATCCCGTCCCCTTTATTTTCCCATTGCCGGATAGCAGCACTGCGATGGGTCGCGTTTGGGGGAAGTGCGAGCAGATGATCATGGCGATTACCGTGATGGGAACGCAAAGGAACATTCCGGGCACTCCCCAGAGCGATCCCCAGAGGCTGAGAGAAAGGAGAATCACGAGTGGGCTCAAATTGAGCGAGTTGCCCATCAGCTTGGGCTCTAGCAAATTGCCTACGAGCCCTTGAGCTGCGACGATGCCTCCAATCGCAATGCCGATCATTGTCGGATCCTCGAATTGGATGAGCGCTAGAATCGATGGAAATGCAGTCGCGAGTATGGAACCGACGGTGGGTATGAAATTGAAGAAGAAAATCAGCATCGCCCAGAAGGCCGCAAAATCTAAGCCGACGAGCGCCATGACCCCATAGCTGCAAAGTCCTGTGGTAAGGCTGGTGAACGTCTTTATCCCGATGTACTTGCGCGTGTCCTCGTCGATCTGCTTGATGATCTTGAACACTTCGTTTTCCTTGATGTTCCCGCGGGCCATTCCTCGTATCTTGGGACCGAAGCTACGTTGCTCCAAAAATAGGAACATGACGTAGATGCTGATGAGGCCCGCATTTCCCGCCAGGCTCCCAAGGGCGCCCGCGACGCTCTTGATGAGGGCGCTAATATCGAACTGACCGACGAATTCCTTGAGGGGAGGGGGCTCGTCGAACGGGAGCCATTGATAAATCTTGTCGATCAAGGGCTCGATTTTCTCCTGGTAATCGGGAGCGACTCGAACGACCTCGCTCACGTTCTTGGTGATGAAGTTGAAGAATACTCCCAGGATAGCGACGATGACGATTACCGATGCGATATAGCGGAAGGATGCCGGAAGGGAGCGGCCCCTGATCTTCAGCTTCATGATGGCGAACGAGAGCACGTTGATCAGGTACCAGATGAAAACGGCGAGGATTAGTGGAATGATCAGCTTCTGCCCGATGTAGAGGACGAAAAATACGGTGATCGTAATTCCGAGCCAGAGAAAGGAACGGAGGAGAGGAGAGGTGGGAGCCTGAGGGTTCATGGGAGGAGAAAGTCCTTGGCACTGTGTAGCAGGCCTCTCGGAAAATCCAGTTCGAATCGTGGCCAATGGCCGTTAATCTCTCATTGAGCTCAACCTTAACTGCATGGAATTCAATGGGTTTAAGAATCCGCAGAATTCGGAACCAAATGAAGCAGAAAATGGTCTCATTCAAAAGCCGGTGTACTTCGTTCGTATGAATGGGTGAAATATTTTTTTCTGGAGTGGATTTGAGGAACCCAGAAAACTAGAGGAGGGCCCGGGCGGATGGGGATTCGCCCGGATTTTTCGTGCTCAACGCAGAGCGACTATCTGAGGGCCCGGCGCTTAACTAGGCTTGCGGCGATTGCGGAATTCAGTTTGGTCAGTGGGGTTTCAGAATGACGTTATCCTATTCAGATTTAGTTAAGCCGGAATTGCTCTCTCAGCCGGTCTATCAACCCGGCAAGCCAATCGACGAAGTCGCGCGAGAATTGGGTTTGGACCCAGCCTCCGTCCTCAAGCTTGCCTCCAATGAAAATCCGCTGGGGGCCTCGCCTAAGGCGATTGCCGCTGGCAAGGACGCGTTGAATGAAGTCGAATTGTATCCAGACGGTGGATGCTATCGACTTAAAGAAAAGCTGGCCTCTTCCCTTGAGGTGGATCCGGAACAGATTGTCATTGGGAATGGTTCAAACGAAATTCTCGAATTGATTGGCCACGCATTCATTGGAAATGGCGACGAGGTGGTAATGGGTGAAGGCGCATTCATCGTATACAAGTTGGTATCATTGCTTTTCGGAGGAATTCCCGTCGAGGTGCCGACGCGCAACTATCGTCACGATTTAGGAGGCATGGTCGATGTGGTAAACTCGAAAACGCGGGTCGTTTTTCTAGCAAGTCCCGATAACCCGAGTGGGTCCGCTAATACGAATGAAGAGATTCTAGAATTGATTGATGCTTTGCCTGACCATGTTTTGCTTGTCCTGGATGGGGCGTATTCAGAATACTTGGATGATCCGATAGACTTGCGTTCGGCGATCGCGAAGGGGAAACGTGTATTTTGCACGCGTACGTTTTCAAAAATCTATGGGCTGGCGGGATTGCGTATCGGCTATGGCTATGGGAACGCAGATTTGATAGAGCTCCTGAATCGTACTCGCGCCCCATTCAACGTGAATGCGATTGCTCAGGCTGCTGCCCTAGCTGCTCTCGACGACAAGTCATTTGTCGAGAAAAGCCGCGAGATGAACGCGACTGGACTGCGACAGCTGGAAACCGGAATGAGTGCATTGAATATTGAATACATTGAGAGTTCCGCGAACTTCGTATCCGCCAAAGTCGGAAATGGAAACCAGGCCTTTGAAGCGATGCAGAAAGATGGAGTCATCGTTCGCCCTCTGGCGCCTTATGGGATGAGCGATTGGATTCGAGTGACGGTAGGCTTGGAAGACCAGAATCGCCGTGCCTTGGAATCTCTCACTTCGTTCTTGAGTACTCAGGGCGGGTAGCGGCATTGTAGAGTCTTGCATCGTTTTTCGATACGCTAGTGAACTTCTCTTCGAACGAATTGATTCTATTCGGGATAGCCGTTTTCGCTTTTCTCGTTTTGAACGCTGTATTTGTCGCGACGGAGTTCAGCTTGTTGAAACTCCGCTTTACCCGCTTCGGTACGGGGGAAATGGATGAAGCTAAGGAGTCGAAGCCAGTGGCCGACTTGCTCGATGACATGAGCGGTAGCTTGAAGATCCTTCGCTTGGGGGTCACCTTGAGCACGATTGCGATCGGATTTCTGTTTGCTCCGCTCACTTTGGCCGGACTTCGGAGTTTGGATTGGTTTGGCGAGTATCAGATTCGCGCAGCGATGACGCTGGGTTTCGTGATCGCGGTAAGCGTTCATTTCATTTTCGGTGAGTTGATTCCCCGCGCTATGGCCATGCAGAACCCCGTTCGAGCTCTGCATGTCACGGTCCCGCTGGTGCGGTTGTTTCGTTTTCTGGCTCAGCCCTTTTCAATCGCTTACAATAGAGCCTCCCGATTCGTCCTGAAAGCGCTTCGACTCAATCCCGATTCAGACTTGAATCTTATAAGCGTCGATTCGCAGATACGCTCACTGGTCAGCAATGGCGAGGAGTTGCCCGAGGTAACGCAGAGCATATTGAGCAATGCGATGGATTTGAGGAAGCGGGTCGCTCATGACATCATGATTCCGAGGAATCAGCTCAAGTTTTTCGATGTGGAGGACACGATGGACGAAAACCTGAAGGTGGCTCGCGATACGGGCCATACGCGCTTTCCGGTTTGCGAACGCGACTTGGATCAGTGAGTAGGGATCGTGCACATCAAGGATGTTTTTCGCATTGATAAGCCCACGGGAGAGATCGACTTGAACGAACTGAAACGACCGATCGCGCGATTTTCAGTGGATGAGCCGCTCGAAGCGGTGCTGCAGGGATTCTTGAAGCAAAAGCAGCATTTCGCCTTGTTGATTGACGAGTTCGGGGGCGCCGTTGGGGCGGTCACTCTAGAGGATGTGGTTGAGGAGCTCGTAGGCGAGATTCAGGACGAATTCGACCGAGATCGGGAAATGATCTCCAAACTGGGAGACAACGCATTCCTTGTCGACGGACTAACGCCGTTGCACGATGTCTCCGAGGAGATTGGAATTGAACTGGAGTCCGAGGAAGTTTCCACATTTGGCGGCTATATCACCTTGAGAATGGGCCGAATGCCGCGTCTCAATGAGGTGTTCACTATCGATCGCCTCGAAATAACGGCTGGCAACGTCGACGAGCGGCGCGTGATCGCGGCAACCGTTCAAGTGCTGGAAGAAGGCGACACCGAAGAAGAATCGAGCGAAATCGTGGAAGATTAGCCCATTGGCGCTGATTTGAGCGGGATCGGATTGCTTCTCAAGGGTCGCAATTCGCCTAAGAAGCTTGAGTTTCCTGCGAAATTAGGGTTTCTTGAGGCTTAGGGATCTCGAATCCGATTCAAACTACCTTTTCTCGACAACGATGCTAACTCTTCGCTCCAGAGCCTTTGGACGCTTTGCGGTCTTCGGAATCGCCTGTCTCTCCTTATCCTGCGCGATTCTGTGGGCTGATGAGTCGGGACAGACTCTCGAGGCGAACCTGCCCGTTTCTGAGAAGGAGCACGTGGTTCCAGTCCTGGAATATTCCTTTGATCGAGACCTGAAGCATGCGGCCCCACTAGACTACCGATCCTTGAAGGCTTCGGGCTTGCCGCTGGCGATGCGACATCGAGTGGATGCGATCTGGTCGGGGGCGAGTTTTTTCAGCGTGTACGACAAGACGGCATCGGATTTCCCCGTAGTCGCTGAGGTACAGTATCGATTGCGGCGCTCGGCCTGGTCCGATCCGGAGCGAATGGCGGAAGCCCGCCTCCTGGACGGAACTCGTTTCCAGGCATTGGTGACTCGGGAGTTCGGCAAGGGGCAGGAGCTTGAAATGTCGGCTGTCTTGCAGCATTCGGAATCGGTCCTCTCCAGCGAAGGCGAGGGAATTTTGCAACGCACGAGCATTCCCGTCGAGCTGCGGGCGGATTTGGGTCAGAATGCGGATTTTATCGCAGGAGTGGAGTTCAGTTCCTCTACATTGATGGAAAATGGTGAGATTTCCCAGTCGAGCGAACAGGCTGTGAAAGTAGGCTTAGGCTCCGAGCTAGGGGAGGGACTGTACGGTCAGGTCACTGCAGGGGCGCGAAACGCTCAGCTAGATGATGGCCGCAGTCAGTCAGGCCTCGACGTAGATGCTGCCTTCGTCTGGCAGTCGAATCAAGATTCCCAATACTCGCTTACCTTCAATCGGTCCACGAAGCCTTCGTTGATCGCCGATGATTTCATCGAAGCGGACACGATCACGTTTGCAGGCGATTTCACCTTGTCGGATATGTGGTCCGCGTATTACGGGGTCTCGAAAAGCTGGGCGGAAATAGAGCCTGAATTCGGGAAAGAGATCCTTAGCGGGGAAATCGCGATTTCAGTGTCTCCCACGCAATCGATCAGCTTTTCAGGTGGATACGTTTTCCGTAGCGGAAGTTTCAATACCGTGAACGACGAGGAAGCGGAGCAGATCATCCGACTTTCCGCTTCGGTCCTCTACTAGGTCCTGAAAGCGGCCCGACGAAGACGTTCATTGATCGCAAGTCCCAGCCCAAGCTCAGGAGCTTCTTCCGCCACGATTTTCTGGTAGCCTCCCGTATCGAGCTCACGGAGTTTAGCGAACAGCCGCGCGGCGATGGCATCGAGCTCACCTTGTTCTGAAAGCCAATGGATATGGTTGGATAGTGAATGGGGCGGTTTTCGGAGTAGCAGGTAAGCGGTGTTTCGATCGGATATTTGAAGCTCGTCTTCAAGGATAGGGGAAGTTCTAAGATCAAGCGGCGTGCGCGGACTGTAGTGCTTGGGAAGCGTTCCGGGTGCGATGGCGACGGGAGTGTGCTCCGTGTCCGGACGAGCGATTCGGCATTTCAAGGCGTTTTCGATCGATTCTGCTGGGAGGGCGCCGTAGCGCAGAATTTGGGGAGACGCCGGATTACGAAGATCGACGATGGTGGATTCCACTCCCAGCTCGCAAGGACCGCCATCGAGTATCGTTTCGATACGATCGCCTAGATTGGCCTGCACATGAAGGGCGAGAGTTGGGCTGATATACGAAAACGGATTGGCGCTGGGAGCGGCGAGAGGAAAGTCGCAGCCCTCAATCAATTGTCGGAATACGGGGTGGCTCGGGCTGCGAACCGCTACCGAATCGAGTCCTGCGGTAACGATGTCAGGAATGATCGGCTTCTTAGGGAGAACAAAAGTTAGGGGTCCTGGCCAGAAAGCAGCCGCTAGCTGGGCCGCAGTCTCGTTTGTTTCGCAGTAGCGCTGGAGCGCCTCGAAATCAGGGACGTGGCAAATGAGCGGGTCTTCGCTGGGCCGCTCCTTGGCGCCGAAGATTTTGGCGCACGCGTCTTCGTCTAGCGCGTTGGCGGCCAGTCCGTAGACGGTCTCGGTGGGGATCGCAACGAGCTGCCCTAAACGCAAAGACTTGCGCATATCGCGCAAGTTCGTCTCGTTGGGTTGAAGAATGGTAGCCACGGGGTTCATCGTTTGCAGGCCAACCCAGACCTGCAAGGCGTAAAGCGGGGCAAGGGCCCTACTTCATCATGAGCAAATTGCGAGCGCGCTTGATCGCTTTGTTGATTTTGCGCTGCTGCTTCGCTGAAAGGCGTGTTACTTTGCGCGGAAGGATCTTTCCGGTTTCAGTGACATAGCGGCTCATGATGTGAGCATGGTGGAAGTCCAGCTCTTGCGGCGTTAGGCTTCTATTTATCTTTTCGGCACTCATAGGAAGGGGGAACGTAGGCTAGGGAATGTGCTTGTCAATAGCGTAACGAGGGAAATTCCAGTGAAGTCAGACTTTACAGCCGAGGGAAGTTTGTCCAGAAAACCTGACCGTATTCGGGCCATTGCCCGATTCCTGACGGGGCCATAGTTCAACGGATAGAACAAGCGTTTCCTAAACGTTAGATCTGAGTTCGATTCTCGGTGGCCCTACCATGATAATCAATGACTTATGGATAGCTGTGGGGTGTTCCCAATAGCCTTTTGTTTGCATATGGCTGCAGGGAGTGGATTGAAGGGGTGGGAGCATCCAAAAGGGTCTGGAATTAAGATTAGCGAGATCCTGAATCTGAACAAGGGCGCTGCGTATGGAGGCTCTTATTTGGTGGTGGTTCCTGCGAAGTTGACGGGAACTGTCAGGAAAAGGAAGCAGTTCAAAAGCAAGGAGCTTGCTGAGGATTGGGCAGAGCGTCAGCAATTGGGACAGAAGCAGTAAGGGGAAGACTTCTTCAGAGCGTCGAATTCCGAGAAGAGGCAGTTTGTCGAATGCCTACCCAAATTAAGAGAGAGTGGTATCGAGCTTCGCGATGCGGTTGAATTCGCTATTAAGCATCTGAAGCCGGTTGGGGGAGAAAAGACCGTTGGCGAGGTCGTGGAGGGGCTTTTCAAAAGCAAGCAGATGCGTTTTGAAAGGGGGGACCTTCGCAAGACTTCAATCGATGACTTCAGGGTTAGTGCGCGAAGGTTTTCGGATGCGTTCGAAGAGATTCCGATTATCGAGCTTCAGGTTGAGCAAATCAAAGAATGGTTGCTCGGATTGGGAGGGGGGCCGCGAACCACTCAAAACTATCTCTCGTTTGCTACGGATATAATGAATCATGCGGTGCAAAGTCGCTGTCTCGTTAAATCGCCTTTGGATTATTTGACCACGAATGAGCGAAAGGAGCTTTGCGGAAGCGGCGCGAGCAAGAAAGAGCCTTCGGTATTGTCGGTTGATGATGCTCGAAAACTGGTTCAAACCGCTTACGAAAACCCGAAGTTGAATCTCTTACCTGCGGTGGTGCTCGGTCTGTTCTGTGGTATTCGGACCGAAGAAATTAAGCGCTTGGATTGGGCACAGGCTAAAGATCGCGATTCGCAACCAATCGTAACGATTTCAAGCGCGATTGCGAAGAAGCGGCGAATTCGCCACGTGGACATTTCGGATAATGCGAAACTCTGGCTTTCGACCTGTAAGGATCGGGTCGGACAGATAACCTACAGTCCTATCAACAACGATTACCAAAGACGGTTTAGGACTCTCCTAAAGCTGGCTGGATTTGGAGGGAAAGATGAGAAGGGCGTTTGGCGATCTGGTTGGGATGCGAACGCGATGAGGCATAGCTTTGGAAGCTATCATTTCGCCCTTCATGGCGACTCTCTCGAAACGTCTCGCCAATTAGGGCATAAAGCTAGCGATCAAGTATTGTTCGATCACTACAGAGCTTTAGCAACGAAGGAACAGGCTGAGCGATATTTCTCGATCAAGCCAGAGAACGTGGATTCTAAGATTGTGAGTATAGCGGGATGAACGAAAAAATAAAATCCTTCAGACCGCCTCGCTTGGTATTTTTGACGGAATCCTTGAAAGAGTTTCTGCCTCTCATTGAAGAGTGGCTTGAGTCGAAAAGGCAAATTGTTGAATGCGTCGAGAATGAAAAAGCGGTTCGTGTTGATGCTCTTTCTGAGCTGTTTGATCTAGGTGGTGACGTTTGCGATATGCTTGATACTATTACGGAGGCCCATCCAGGATTATTCAAGGAAGTGGCATCTGAATCGGTGGATATGCCTGTTCGTTATCGCCCTGTTCCGGATTGCGAAAGAAGATTGAAAGCAGTTGCGGAGAAGGTGGGACTTAGTTCTGCTCTTGAATTGCTGCCCAAAAAAAATGAAGGGAAAGGTAAATGGGTTATTTTTTTTGGAAATTTCGATTTTTGTATCTAGTGTTAAGCTTCTTCAACAACATGAAGATATAAGACGCAGAACTGTGGATGAAAGCCGGGCTGTAAACAGGAATGCTCTTCGTCATGAATTTTTTGATTCAATCGGTCCCGTAAGTTCAGATTGTTTTGTTCGTATTATTAATTTGCCGAAATTTGATAAGAATTCGATTTCGGATTGGTCTGAAGCGATTGGTGGAATGCTGGATGAGCCTAGGGTTGAAACACTCAAATTTCAGTATCTTGAGCAACGAATTCAAGAGAGGGTGAAAAAGAGGTTGGACGGTCAAAAAAGGAAAATGATGGCGACTTTGAATAGGGACTACCCAACTGTGCCCAATGACAAGTCTCATGACTTTTTGGAGATCCAGAGTTACGAAGATCGTCTAGCTGCTATTCATTCTAAAGAGCCTAGTCGCAGTGATGTGGTGACAACGCGAAAGGTTGTTATTAGTGATTTTTTGAAAAGGTATTTGAAGGGTTAAGCGACCATTGGTTGAAAATAATTCTTTTTATTTACCGACCCGCTCCATGGCCACGTATGCATCTTTTTGCGTTCTGGTGCCATGAACATTCAATCGGTAACGAAAAAATCAGATAGCGCCGAAGAGGCGATACGCATCAATCCACCCCAGAATATGAACGTAGCTGAGGCTGCGCTTTATCTCGGTCTTGGGCAGAGAACGGTTAGAGACTTCGTTGCTCTAAAACGTTTTAAAGTAGTTCGATTCGGAAGACGCATCGTAATTCGTAAGGCTGATCTAGACGCCTACCTTGAAAGACTAGCCAGCTGAGGAGGTTTCAAGATGGAAGGTCAAAAACAAAAGGCTTCTCGCTGGAACGATGAAGCCTTTCAAAACAATATCTGCCAGAAATTGTCATTGCCAGTCGATGACGTGAAACACTTTTTCGCAAGTCATAAACTCCCACTATGGCCTCGGGCTATTTCCCAAGAAGGAATTATTCTATCGGAGCTTTCGAAGGCTTTTCCTCGATCGGTCAGTCTAGACAATCTTATGCGTCGTAGTCATAGCGGGGCCGTGCATTCGAACGTATCGACTCTGCGCAAGCGTGGGTGGAATATCGAAAATCGAATTGAGGGGAGTGTCATTCGAGACGGGATACGCTGTAAGCGTTCCAAATATCGGCTTATATTCGAAGGGTGCGAACCATGAGTTTCGATGATCTCAAGGAACGCGAACAAACGGAGGGCTCTTGCTCAATCCCTGCCTCAGATATGGGGGTAGAGGGCAATGCGGAAAAAACGCCACCTAAAGCGCTTCTATTCGGAGGAAAACGGGGGAGGGGCGAACGGACGAGCTACGCAAAAATAGTTCGAGGGGAATGTCTGGATTGTAAGTGCGGTGTGTGGAGCGAAATTCGCTCTTGCTCGCTTTATTGGTGCGCGTACTGGCAAAGTAAGACCGATATTCACAAGGCCGTTATTTCCGGAAAGATCGACTCGCTCGAAGCTCTAAGGATCGGAAGGAGGCCGAGAGAATCGCAAAGCTCGTAAAGAAGAATCAAAGCGACGTGGTAGAAAAGGCGAAGAAGCTCTGCCCAGGTGCTTCGGGATCGGTGGAAAAGGCTTTCTCTACCCGTTCTATGGCGAACGCGACGAAACTCTATTGCCTTCAGTGTACTAACTTCCAGCCCTCGGAAATCCGGGGATGTACGATAGACCGTTGCGATCTTCATGCGGCTCGACCCTACGGCAGGACTAAATCTAAAAAGCGGAAAGCCAAGAGGGGTGCATGAGCGTGGAGCGAACTTAAAGGCGATACGAGCAGAGCAGGAAATCGGAAAGGCAATCGAGCGGTTTACGGGGACCCGGCCAAGGGCTTCGACCGTTCATTGCGTCCTGTTCTTTCTCGATTTCGTATTGGGTCTTTCGAAACCTCGAAAAGAGTTCTGGGTATCGGCTGGGATCGCAAACGCCTTTGTTGGTCGGATAAAATCGAAGAGGGGGAGGAACGTCAGGCTCTTGCCCTTCCTTTGCGAGATCGGATTGATAAAGAAGACGGGGAAGCATTCTCGAGAAGCAGGTATAGCGTACCAGTATAGATTGCCTCTCAAGCCAATGAAACAGACTGTTCGTATTCAACCATCGGGACCGACATTCAAGAAGATCGAGGCGGCGCGTGAATTCGCCAATAAGTCGAGCGATGAAGCGGCTAATTGGGTAAGGGAGTCGATGGCCTTGGCGCGTGTCCCAGAAGAAACCTTGGAGGCTTTGGCTTTGGCCAAGGGAAAGGACTATTCAAGCGCGGTTGAGGCTATCAGGTCGAAGTCTTGGCAGGTGAAGACCAAGAAGCGCGGAAGAATCACAACGCCGTTGAGTAATGTGTCAGAGGAAGCGAGAGAGTAGGTTACGATTGGGGGCGAACAGGCAACCCGCTTGGGCATTAACGGCTCTCACCTCCACATGCTATCGGCTGAGATCGAGAGACGCGCCAAATTCTTTAATGGAGAGCGACAAGGCAAGCTCATGAGCGAGCGAGAGGAATACCGATTGCTCCTAAATCAAGGGGGCGATGCGTATCTGAGAATCCTCCCTGAGTTGCCAAGAGAGTTTCGCAAGAAGACAAAGCGAAATCTTCAAATCTTTCTAAACGCGAAGAGCGGAAAGTCTGATCCCGCTATAGGGAAGGCATTGCGAAAACGGTTTCCCTCAATCGTTGCGATGATCACCGGGCAGAACAAGAGCGGCAAGCCGCTTGGGCCATTTCTCCAATCGTTAGAGAATCGGGTAATTAGAGCTTCTATAAAGGCGTTAAAGGAAAGAGGCGTTCACTGTATCCCAATCGTGGATGAAATCCTCGTGCCGTGGAGTCGAAGAGACGAAGCAATCGAGATTATGAGCAACGCGATTTTCGAGAGGTGTGGGACAAGAGCAATTATCTCGGGAGTTCGGTACGAGCCTTGAGCGCTCCTCTGGGGGGCGAACTACTGACCAACCATATGCGAGCCCCAATTACCCAACTACTGACCAACCATAGACTAGGAGGGGCTTGTCCCCGGTGTGGCGAGTTCAAGGCGACAACCCAATAGGCCACTGGAATCCAGAAGGAGAAGGGAGGGGTGAAGATAGGGATTGGTTCGAGTCAAATCAGTTCTTGGGGCTCGAACGATTCACTTCCGTTCGATTAGGGGAGTATTCTGAGGTGAGACACATTCTTGGATATTATCTCATTAATGCGTAAACACCCAAATTGGCAGGGAATGTCATTGAAATTACGTGCTACTACGTACTCAATCCGTTGCGTAAACACCCCGAAATCCAGGAAACGGAATTGAGTTTAATCAAAAGTACTTTAACATTATTGAGGACATCGACAGATGCTGATTTCCTTAAAGAGGGGCTTGTAAAGGTTTAGTTATTAATGACACAATAACGTTCAGAAAAGAAAATGATTTCGATAGACACAGATACCGAGAAGATAACCCTTAAAACACTTTGGGAATCATTTTCAAGCTGGGTCTCCGATTCTTGGGCATCACTGATCAATGCGAACCTAGGACCAACTCTTGAAGGACTTGGGAAACTGATAGGCTATATTGGAATCGCGATATTTGCTGCCTTCCTGCTTTACGGACTTTATCGGATCTTGGAAACAGCATGGATAGTTCTATCAAACCTACTTCAATTAGTAGCAGCCGCACACAAGAGATTTCTCCTTTCGATACTTTTATTCAGAATAAGAATTTATAAAAGAAATCCTCATGGATTAATCCGCTTAAGGTTGGTCGCCATACTTTTCACCATTTTGTCCATCGGTTCACTAGCATACGGTATATCTATAGGTTCCTACTTCCTTGGATTGATTTCGGCTCTTTCGCTATCCTTCTTTGCCTACCTTTCAGTCCAGGATCTCGATCCGAGAAAAAGCAAACTAATGAGCAAGCAGAACCAGTCGTGCCATGCAACTCCGGCCAGCGCTTCGCGCTAGCCTCCGCGTTTGGAATAGGGTGGCTATGAATTGGATAGGTGTTTTGAATTATTAAAGCCGCTTTTGCTAATGCCCGCGCCCTCAGGAAATCATTATTGGAAACTTAGACGCTCTCACGGGCGCAAGCCAAGGTTTGCGTAGTCCTAACGAGTTGTGGAGTGCTTGTTGCGAGTATTTCGAATGGGTAGAGTCAAACCCGCTTAAAGCGGAAAAGTTGATAGTGAATCGGGGTGAGATTATTCGAGTGACTCTCGACAAACTGAGGCCGATGACGCTTCGAGGATTGTGTAGATTTATCGCCGTAGATCGATCGACTTGGAACGCGTGGAGTCATTCGGAGGGTTTTTCCAACATCTGTGAGCAGGTAGGCCAGGTCATTTACACTCAGAAATTCGAAGGCGCCGCCGTAGGGTTTTTCAATCCAAGGATTATTGCGAGAGAGCTAGGATCGGCTCGCGATCGGCGATAAAAGAATGAGGTCTAAGAGGAGCCGATCTTGGTTTTTTGGCCAGTTACGTGTACGCGCGTAACTAAGGGATTATGCACGAACTATGGGTACGTTTTCGGGGTTCTGAAACCGATACGCGCGCGCGAAGCGTGCACTTGGGGGTTAAGTGAGAGATACGCATGGTTGGACCCCGCAGTTTAGCCCGGTTTGAATGAGAGATTCTCGACGGGTTTCTTGTTGTTGGGCTTGGGTTTAAGCTGCCTGGGGTGGAGATCGCCCGAAGGGCGGTCGGAGCCGCAGGCAGCCTGGATTTGCCTTGTGGCAAACTCGCTGGGCGTTAGCGCGCCTGGCGATCCATGGGGCCTATGATTGCTGCAGCAGTCCTTCCAGTCCGCGAAGATCACGCGCGATTCGCTCAGCGTGCGGATCAGCTCGCGGTCGAGGCATTCCTCGCGAAAGCGGCCGTTGAAGCTTTCGGCGTATCCGTTCCGCCAGGGGCGGCCCGGATCGATGCATAGAGCCTCGATCCCGTTCTCGGCGAGCCAGCCCTGGATGGCCTTGGCGATGAGCTCGGGCCCGTTGCCCGAGCGGATGCATTCGGGAGCCCCATGCTCGCGGATCGCCTCCTGCAGCAGGGCCAGCGCGTCGGAGGCCTTGATCGCCCGGTCGGCATGGATGCAATGGCGCTGGCGAGCGCATTCGCCTATCAGGTCGAAGGCCCGCGCAGAGCCCCTGCCGCCGCCTGCGAGGGCGGCGAGGCGGCACCTGCAGCCCTTCCTCCCTGCGGACGCGCTGGACCAGCCTCTTGGTCGCGCGGTAGCCAAGCGACCTCAGCTTTGCCGAGATCTTCTTGCATCCAAGCGTCGGATGCTCCCCCGGAAGGCGGACGATCTCCGGCTCCAGCAAGCGCTTCCCCTCGGGCTTGGGCTTCGGAAGGTAGCGGAGCGTCGAGCGGCTGATCCCCAGCCATCGGCAAACGGCTCTCCCGGAACGCGACAGCGCGGACTGGACCTTCGCCGCAATCCCGCGCCGGCGCTCCGGGCTCAGAGGTTTTCCCCAGCGCGATCTCCAGGGCCTTGGTCTTGAGCAGCTGGTCGGCAAGCAGCTTCTTGAGCTCGGTGTTCTCCTTCTCCAGGTCGCGGAGGCGCTGAGCCTCCTTAAGATCCATGCCTCCGTACTTGCTCTTCCAGCGGTAGAAGCTCTGCGAGCTGATGCTGCGCCTGCGGCAGATCCCCTCGGTCCGAAGCCCCGTGTCGGCCTCCCTCAGTATGCGGATTATCTGCTCGGTCGCGCGTCTTGTCTTTTTCATCGATGATGTCCTTTCGTTGATCGACGAAAATCACCTCATCAAAAGTGGGCTAGTTCGCGAGGTCCCAACCACTCTTCCAGGTCGTCTTGCCGCCTATCTTGGCCCCCTCCGTAGTAGGTGCCGTTCGGGGCGTACTTGTAGAGATTGGGGATCTTGCTTTTGGTGAATGTCCTCTCTCTAGCCACTCGTTAGAGGTTAGCAAAGGTGTCAGCAAAGTCAACTGGGCTTTTGGGGGAGAAATCCTAAATACTTATTCATCAGGTGTTTAGGATGGTGGGAGATGGCAGATTCGAACTGCCGACCTCTTGCATGTCAAGCAAGCGCTCTAACCAACTGAGCTAATCCCCCGAAAGGCCTGAATCTGGGTCAGAGACACGGATTCATAGAGGCGATGAACGTTGTTTAGAGCTATTTGGGGAGCAAGAATAATTTTCGTTTTCTTTGCGCGAGAAACTCGCCTTACTCTTTGGGAATTATCTTCTAGATGCTGCAGTACTTAAATATCTCGAACCTGGCCTTGCTTGAAAAGGCGTCGATTGAGTTCGATTCCGGGTTTTCCGTCGTAACCGGCGAGACGGGAGCGGGGAAGAGCGTATTCTTGGGAGCCTTGAGCTTGCTGGCAGGGTCCCGGTCGGACAAGTCGATCATTCGATCAGGATCTGATTGCTGCGAGGTGGAAGCGGCCTTGCATTTCGAGGACGCGTCTGAAATCGATTCGATATTGACGGAGCTCGGACTGCCGACGTGCGAAGAAGGGGCCTTATTGCTGAAGCGAAGCCTGCACCAATCGAAGCCGTCCCGCGTTTCAATAAATGGGAGCCTCGCGACTTTGGCCAATCTTCAAGCTCTCGGCACTTGCTGGATCGACTTTCATGGTCCTGGGGAACCTCAGCGTTTGCTTAAGAACGAGCGGCAACTGGAAATGATAGACCTTTTCGGGCAACTAGGCCGGGAAGCGGAAGTTTGCGAACGCGAGTACGAAGCGTGGCGCCAAACTCTTGGCGAAATTGATCGCCTGCGTAACGCGACTCAACTCTCCGTCGATCAGATAGACTTCCTCAGAGGCCAGATTCAAACCATCGACGGCTTGGAATTGAGCGATGATGCAATCGAGCAGCTTGAACGGGATTTCAATCGAGTTTCGAGTAGTCAGGATTTGTTGCAGCTAGCGAACGAGCTGGGCCTTGGGCTGTCAGGGGATGATGGAGCCTTGTCGATATTGAGTCCATTGACTCGAGCAGCGAACGAAGCATCGGAGATGGATCCGAGCCTGAGCGATCTAGCCAGTCGGTTGGAGAATGTGATCCTAGAAATCCAGGAATTGGGTGCGGAATATGAGATGGTGGGGGCGTCCTTGAACTTTGAACCGGAATTTGCCGAAGAGGTTCAGCGACGTATGGGGGATTGGCAGGAACTACGTCGGAAGTACGGACGGGAAGTGTCAGACGTCTTGAAGGCTCGCGATGAGATGGCGGGCAAGATTGATTCGCAAGGAGATATAGAAGGCGCGTTGGCGCAGCTGAACGAGAAAGCGGATGAGCAGGAAGCGTCCCTAAAACGCTCAGCGAGCGAACTAACGCGAAAGCGAAAGAAAGCCGGAGATGCGCTTGTCAAGAAGGCGGAAGCGGTCTTGCTGGAATTGGGATTCAAGAAAGGGAGGTGCGGATTGGAAATGATCGGCCAGAAGGGTTTGAAGCGATATGGGAATTCCCTTCCGGAGATCATGTTTTCGCCCAACGTGGGCGAGCCGATGAAGCCTCTCAATAAGGTCGCTTCCAGCGGTGAGTTCGCTCGCGTCATGCTCGCTCTGAAGACGATTCTAGCGGATGTGGATGCGGTACCCGTATTGGTGTTCGATGAGGTGGATGCCAATGTAGGTGGAGAAATTGGGAGGACAGTTGGTTTGCGCCTGAAGGGACTTGGTGGTTCCCACCAAGTCATTTGCATAACGCACTTGCCCCAGGTGGCTTCGCTAGGAGACAGTCATTTCGTTGTGGAGAAGGATCAGAGTGGAGATCGCGCAAGCGTAAGTATCGAAAAATTGAATTCCAACGATGAATCCAGGGTGGTCGAACTGGCTCGTATGCTCGGGGATCGGTCGGCGGAGAGCGCGCTGTCGCACGCGCGAGAGCTTATGGCGGAACGCGCTGAATCCACTACCTAGCTAATGGAAATTAAGGGAACGAAGGCTCTTGTGACGGGAGCCAGCAGCGGGATTGGAAAAGCGATCGCGGAGCGACTTGCAAGCGGCGGATCCCAGGTTTGGGGAACGTCCAGAAACCCCCGGGCGATCGAGTGGCCAGAGGGCATCACCCCATTGGAGCTCGATCTAGGAAGTGCGGAATCAATCGAGACCGCGTGGAACTCGCAATCAATGGACGCGCTTAAATTCGACATCGTCGTGAACAACGCGGGGTTTGGCTTCTTCGGTCGATTTTCCAACGCGGAGTTCGACGACATAGAAGCGCTCTTGGACGCGCTCTTGATCGGAACTATGAAGCTCTGTCGACTGGCGGTTCCGGGCTTGATCGAGCGGAGAGGTTACCTGGTAAATGTTTCATCCATGGCGACTGATTTTCCAGTGCCGTTCATGAGCGCGTACAATGCGGCGAAAGCGGGGTTGTCCGGATTTACCGAAAGCGTTGTAATCGAGACGAGCGCCAGCGGCATGAAAACGATCGATTTTCGGCCGGGTGACATTTGTACGGCGTTCAACTCCAATATGATAAGAAAAAACAGTAAAATTCCAAATGAGGGTTGCATGGATCGTGTTTGGAAGAGAATAGAAGAACGGATTTCAAAGTCGCCCGCCCCAGAAGTGGCGGCTGATAAGCTTGCGAGATGCATTTCCAAAGACAGAACGGGTACGATCAGAACAGGGACCTTTTTTCAGTCCAAGCTGGCTCCTTTGTTAGCTCGCCTGACCCCAAATTCGCTTGTTCGATCGGGAAATCTCGCCTATTACACCAAATAATGAGGGAGCAAGAGGGTGCCTGCCGTTAAAATTCTAGTATTAACTTCAAGCACAGGAGGCGGTCACGATGCTCGGGCGATCGCCTTTCGCAAGTGGGTGCGGAAGCTCTATGGCTGGGAAGTGGAGGTACGTGTAGAGAGCATGTTGGAGGATTCCTCGCGGATCGGTCGATTCGGTGTCGCCCTATACAATTTCATTCAGAAGCGCGCGCCTTGGCTGCACCACCCTTACTATATGATGGTGGAGTGCTTAAGCTACCTGAATCGTTCGAAAGTCACCTTGGGTGGCGTTTATTACGCGGAGGTAATTCGCAACTTCAGGCCGCACTTGGTTTTCAGTGTGCACGATTGCTTGAACAGAGGATACTTTCAAGTCGCTAGGGAGATTCTGGGCGAAGAGAACGTTCGCTGCGCAACGTATTGCTCGGAGTTTTCGGGTGGATACGGATATAGTCGCAACTGGATCGAACCCAGCGTGAACCTCTATATTTCTAGAACGAAAACTGCGAAGGACTTTGCGGTTGGCCGATTCAATTTGGATCCCAAGAAGATCGTAGTGCGTGGCCATTTCTTGATTCCGCGAATTTATGACGAGCGACTTTCAGCCTACGAGCGTCATCGATTCATTACGGAACGTCTTGGCCTTCGGGCGGATCGAAAAATCATCTTTCTAGCTACGGGAGGAACGGGAGCGAACAATCACTTGGCGTTGCTTCCCACAATCAAGAAGTACTCTGAAACCTATCAGGTATTGATTGTTTGCGGACGAAATAATGAGGCCTTTATGAAGGTGCGCCAGTGGCAGAAGAATAATCCCGATCTGCGCTGCCATGTGGAAGGATACTGCAATGAGATGCACCTATTTATGCAGGTAAGCGATCTTGTAGTGACAAGAGGAGGTACGACGACCTGTTCAGAGGCGTTGCATTTCGAGTGCCCTATCGTTTTCAATGGTTTTGGAGGAGTCATGCCTCAGGAGAAGCTCACCGTGAAATACTTTCTTCAGGACGATGCTGCTGAGCTGATCGGGAAAACGGATGATTTCGAGAGGCTCCTGATGAGCTGGAGTCGCTTTCCAGATAGATTCACCGATTTGAAGCAGCGATTCCGGGGAATGCGGTTCAAGGATCGGCCATCCGAAGTAATATACGATTTGGTGGATCTGGCGCATGAAGCGCTGCCTCAGGGGGAAATACCAGCATTGAAAATCGTAGGCGAATAGCGTATCGATTAATTGTGGATGCGTATTCTTTATGTGACTACGACTTTTCCCGTTTATTCGGAAACGTTTCTGCAACGGGAGGTTCGGGCTTTGAAGGCCTTGGGAGCAGAGCTGGCGATTCTTTCCTTACATAAGGGTGAAGAGCGATTCGATGATATCGAAATAGATCGATTTAGTAAATGGGAGCTACTTAAAGTTATCTGGCTTCTTCCTGTTTTGATTGGAGCTAGGTTTGAATTGTTTCGCCGATACATGGCTGCATTTTTTGGCAATCGACCTGCGAGCTGGCTGAATTTTTGGGAAAATCTTCTTGGATTCGGAGTATCAATTGTAAGATACAAACAAATACAATTGTTGAATCCTGATATAATTCATTGCACGTGGTCGAGCGCTCCGGCAGCGTTTGGCTGGTTGACCCACTGCCGCTTAGGCATTCCGTTTTCCGTCGGGGCGCATGCATACGATCTATTCGAAAACGGAGGAGATTGGCTGCTGAGTCCGAAGCTTGAGGACGCCTCGCTTATTCACACTTCAACGGAGTCCGCTGCGAGTGAATTAAGAGACCGCGGGTTCGATGAAAAAGTTCATTTGATTCGTAGAGGGCTGAATCATCTTCCTAAATTCAAACCATTGCGATTGAACCGAAAGGTCTTGAGAATTATTTGCGTGGCTAGGCTTGTGGAGAAGAAGGGATTCCCATTTCAGCTCGCGATCTACGAAGCGCTGATGCATGCGGGAATCGATTTTGAGGCGAGGATCGTAGGAGAGGGCGAATTGCGTAGTTACCTATTGTCGGAAATTGAAAGAAGAGGTCTGGGGGAATTTGTTTCGTTAATCGGTAAATTGTCGTTTGAGGAGACACTTTCCCATATTGCCTGGGCTGATGCCCTTTTTCATACTGGGGTTATCGCTCGAGATGGCGATCGCGATGGCCTTCCAAATGTAATTCCTGAAGCGATGGCATCGGGTGTAATCGTAGTGGGCTCACCCGTTTCAGGGGTCGTTGAAGCCATTGAAGAGGGTGAAACGGGCTTTTTGAGAGAAGTCGATGATCCGAACTCTTGGGTGTCAGCGTGTCAGCGTATCCAATCCGATGATTCGATTTGCGTGAGTATTCGACTCAATGGCCGACAATGGATGGAGCGGGAGTTCAACGCGCAGGTGAATTCGGGAAAGCTGCTTGAATTGATGTATCGCTGCGTCGAAACAACAAATTGAGCGTGCTCCGTTTCAATAGGTGACGAGTCGCATAGGTAAATTCTTGAGGTAGTCGAATTTTCAGCTACGGTATTCTCGTACTCCGCTAGATGATTAAGGGCCGCATTTTATACGACGTTACGAAAGCTTCTAAGCAACGGCATAAATCTGGCATCGCTAGAGTGTCGGGTTGCCTGAAGCGGGAGCTGTCGGTCGCAGTGGGTGATGGATTGATTGAAGTGATTTGGGACGAACGGCTGGAAACATTGAGGCCCAAAGAAAAGATACGCGAATTTGAGATTCGCCCAAATGACGTGTTTCTGACCTGCGAGCTATTTTGCGAATTTGAGAGAAATGGGATTGAACGCTTTCTTGATCAGAGCAATTGCCTATCGTATGCGATTTTTCATGACGCTATTCCGCTTCAATACCCGGAATTTACCTGGCCACATAGTGTTCAGCGGCATCCGAGCTACATGAAGATACTAGCCCAATTTACGGGAGTGTTCGCAGTGTCCAGCCATAGCGCTATTTTGCTGGAAGAGTATTGGGAGTGGCTGGGTCTCGAATCGTCTCCTTCGGTCAAGTCGATTCAATTGGGAGCGGATGGAGTTTTCGAGGAACCGTCTTTTCCAAAGGGACCAAATAGTGATAGACTCCAACTTCTAACTCTAGCGATCGTAGAAAGACGAAAAGGCCAAGATTTGGCCTTGGAAGCGATGACGCAGCTTTGGGAGGATGGCCACGAATTCGATTATCACGTAGTTGGCAGAACGAATCCTTACTTTGGAAAAGAGGTGGAACGTCGTCTCAAGCGAGCCGCACGTCAAGGGTACCCTCTTCATTTACATGGCCAACTGAGCGATGAATCTCTGCAGCGACTTTTCAATGAAACGGATCTAGTGGTTGTCCCTTCGCTTGCCGAAGGCTGTGGACTTCCTGTGCTGGAATCTCTTTGGAAGGGAATTCCTACGGTTAGCAGCGAGCTGCACTCCATTCGCGAGAATTCACGGTTTGGGGGTTGTCGGCTTTTTGAAACCGGTAATGCCAATGCCTTGGCGGAGCGCTTGCGCGACCTGATCGAAAGTTCAACCGAGCTTCGCGCGTTGTCGTCCAGCATTCGTACGGATGCCCTTCCAAGATGGAAGGCGACGGTGACCGACATAATCGACCATATTGCGGCGGAAGAGGCCTGGAGCGCTACATCTTGCTCGTAGCGTATCGGATTGCGCTTTCTATGATCTCGAAATCCTCGTCGGTGTGACGCGCCGATATCGCGGTGCGCACTAAGTCTTTTCCAGGTGGGACGCCAGGGGCAGTGGCGAATATGGAGAAAACGCCCTTGTCACGCAGACGCTTCCAGAAGTGATACGCTTTGTCTCTGCTGCCGATAATGATAGGAATCGCTGGGGTTTCGCTCCCCCAAGTATCGAGCCCGAGTCCGTCTAGGAATTCCTTGTAGCGTCTCGTGTTTTTCCAAAGGCGCTCAAGCCATTGGGGCTCGTTCTCTATCACATCGAGCGCGGCGAGAGCGCAAGCGCTTTGGCAGGGGGACAGGGCGGCGCTGAATATGGTCTGCTTGGAGTGTGTTCTCAAATACTCGATCGATGCTCGGTCACCCGCAATGAAGCCGCCTGTGCTTCCTAGCGACTTCGAGAGGCTCCCTGCGATGATGTCAACTTGATCCGTTTGATTGAAATGGTCGGCAGTCCCGCGTCCTTGATTTCCAAGTACGCCAATTCCGTGAGCATCGTCCATCACGATGAAGCAGTTGTATTCTCGAGCCACTGACACGATTTCTGGCAAGGCGCAAATATGGCCCTCCATTGAGTAGATGCCTTCTATCGCTAAAAGTTTTGGAGTGCTCGGATCTAGTTCTTCTAGAAGAGCTTTTAGGCGCTCCGGGCTATTGTGCTTGAATCTTTCCACGTCCGCCATTGAGAGACGGACGCCGTCCCAAACGCTGGAGTGCATATTCTTGTCTACGATGACGATGTCTCCCCGCTGGGCGAATCCAGTAATCGAGGACATACAAGACAGGTATCCGGCGGAAGTGACGTGGCAGGCCTCCTTTCCGAGGAATGCGGCGAGGCGTTCCTCTAGCTCTGTGTGAAATCGCCTGCCGCCATTGGCTGAACGAGCGCCCATGGTTCCACCGCCCCATTTTTCCACCGCTTTCTTACCTGCTTCTATGACTTTCGGGTGATCGTAAAGTCCGAGGTATTCGTTGCTTGCGAGCATCACGAGTTCTCGCCCGTCCCTGGTCACGCGCGTACCGGATTGGTCCTGAATAACATTGTACCAGAGTTCATAGCGTTGCCTAAGACGGGTGAAGTCGTCGCTTCGACAGCGCTTGCTAATCGGACTTGAGGGTTTGTTTTTCAACAAGTTGCGAGTCATTTAGTTAAGTAGGTAGGCGATAGTCGGCCGAACTGTCGCCAAGATAGGAGTAAATATGAAGGAAAAACGAATCCAACCTGAACTATCGCCCCGACATCAGCAGCCTGAGCGCTTTCAGGAACTTTCTGGGTTCCATTCGCCACCAATAGCGAGCGTAGCGGTGAAAGTACTCGGCAGGCCACTCATGTTTCCCGATTTCGGCCATCGAATTCGACCATCGGCGCTTGAAGAGAGCAGTATTCTGAGCATTTAGCAAGTGCCTGCTAGGTGAGCTGCTAATGTGGTGGAGGATGACGCTCTTGTGGGAAACGTATAGCTGAAAGCCCTTCTTTTTGAGACGAACGCACAGATCTACATCCTCCATTCCATTGCGATAGTCTTCATCAAATCCATTCATTGATTCAAAGACGGTTCGCTTAATGAGGAGGCAAGCAGCAGTGATCGCATTGCGCTCGCTCCAATCTCCAGGGGGCAGGCGCTTGCGATTTTTCCAGGCATGGGTGGGCATTCCTTCCAAATCGAAAAATATTCCTGCGTGATCGACGAGCCCTGTTTTGATGTTGCGCTGAATATTGCCCACGGCTCCTGCCTGGCTTTGGGATTCAGCGAGTTGAAGCATCGGTTCAAGCCAGCCCGGAGTGAGCTGGAGATCGTTGTTTAGGAATAGCAGATACCTGCCTCGGGCGCGCTTTGCGGCAAGGTTGTTTGAGACGCTAAAGCCTTCGTTAACATCATTCCGAATCACGGTAACGGTATCGGGTAGCGAATTAAAATATGAGGCGGTCCCATCAGTCGATGCATCGTCCACGAGGATTAGCTCATGGTTTTCTAAAGCGACCGTGCTTCGAAGCGTCTCAAGCATCGTTCGCGTCAGGTCAACGCAGTTGAATGCGGAAACTATGAACGTGATCTTTGGGCTCGGCATTTGAATGCGGACGAATGAAGCCTCAGTTGACGCGTTCGTTCAAGTAGCCTGCAAGCGCGCTGAGAAATGGGGCATCGAGCGCTTCGCAGATTTGGCAGGCGTTCTGCGTGAGGGCGGAGAGCTTCGCTCGCGAAGGTTTTGGGCCATGAATCGAAACGTAAGTGTTCTTGTTGGCAGCGGCATCGGCGCGAACGGCTTTTCCCATGGTTGCGGCATCGCTAGTCGCATCGAGGATGTCGTCCATGATCTGAAAGCCGTGGCCGATACAGCGTCCGTATTCGATGATGCTTTGGATCTGGGCGGCATTGGCTCTGCCAATGGTCGCTCCCATTTCGAGACTGGCTTCGATAAGCGCTGACGTCTTGTTGAGGTGAATGAACTCGAGCTCGTCGAGTGATTTGGTTTCCCCGATAATGTCTTCCATTTGTCCGCCAATGAGCTTCTTGCTGCCGGCTGTAGTGGATAGTATTCGAGTCAAGCTGAGGCCGATTTCAGGTTGCGAGGCATAGCGCTTGGAAAGGAGTTCGAAGGCATATGTCAGCAGTCCGTCTCCGGCGAGTACAGCAGTCGCTTCATCAAATCGAATATGGCAGGTATCCACGCCTCGCCGGAGCGGAGAGTCGTCCATTGCGGGAAGGTCGTCGTGAATGAGCGTATAGGTGTGAAGGCACTCTACGGCAACGGCCGCGGGGAGCGCATCGGCTTCAGGGTCGAAAAGCTCGCATGCGGCCAGAACCAGAGCCGGACGAATCCTTTTTCCGCCTGCAGATAGGCTGTATCGCATCGCTTCATGAATTCGCGAGGGTCGAGCCGATGCTGGCGGCAGATGAGTGTCAAGGCCGTACTCTACCTGTTCGACATATGTGTCTAATTTCTCTTTGAATTCCATGCGAAATGCGCGATTGTGATGTGAAATTCGAGGTACCTTCCTGAAATGCAGACAATTGAGCAAGTTTCTAAACGACTGTCATCCGATCCAAATTGGTTTAGCAAGTGCATGCTGGGGGTGGTTTTATCGATCATCCCAATCGCGCACTTTCTTGCGTTCGGCTACCTTTTACGGATATTCCAGCAAGGGAAAGCCCATCGCGATATCGTTCTTCCCGACTGGAATGACTTGAAGGGGCTCTTCGTGGATGGATTGAAGTTCTTCGTGATCTTCCTGATTTTCGCCTGTATCCCTATCCTGTTGATGCTCATATTGGTGATGGCGTTCCCCTGGGACACCTTTCTCTCCAAAGTTCCCCTTGCACCCGCTTACTTCCTGGCAGGCCCCTTATCCAGCGCTGCTCTGTACCTCTATTTGCTTAGCGGGGACTTCAGTAGTTGCTTCAACATTCAGGCGGTGATCGGTCTCGTGAAAAAGGGGCTAAATGGGTACTGGGTTATCACTCTAGCCTTCCTAGGGCTACTACTCATGCTGCCGTTTGCATTTTTCATAGGAGGAGTCGTATATTTCTATTTAATGGGGCGTATTTTCAAGAACCTGGAGTTAGCAGCCGATAAGCCATAGTATAGCTATGAAGCGTGGACTGCCTAAAGAACCGTCAAAGGTCGGTATGATCCTCACTGCCATCTCTGGTGTCAGTCTGGGAATATTGCTGGGATCATTCATTTTGTTGAAAGAAACTCCTCTGCGAGGGAAGGGTCCCTCGGTAGCGGGAAAGATGGGGCAATACACTGCTTACTTCGATCCTGGCTCCATTGCCTCCGCCAAATCTGCGACCGTTAGGTCCCGCATCAGCCGATTGGCCCGTCAAGTTCCGGGAGCTATCCCATTTACTGAAATGGAGATCAACCATTACTTGAATCAGTTTCAGAGCGCGGAAACCAATGAAGATGGTACGCCCGCAGATGTGGCATTTTCAGCTCCGAATGTGCGCCTAGAGAACGATGCCTTCGTCATGAGCGCGAAATTGGTGATTTAGCCCTCAAAAGGATCCCTTCGAAATTCTTGTCCAAGCGAAGGGGCATTTCGAAAATCGGGAAGATGGAGTGCGAATGAAAATAGATCAGCTGTTGATGAATTCACTCGTAGTTCCGAAGCTGGGAGGATTGGTTGAAGGACTGTTTAGGAAAAATGTATCCGCGATTCCACTGCCTACCGAACTGGATGGCTCGCTTGGCGCTATCAAGGAAGTGGAGCTTCTAGAGAACCAGATCGTCCTCGCGCTCTAGCAACTTTGCTTTCGCTAAAGTGAATTGTTGATTCGTTGTAAATCAACATTCTCTTGTATCATATTCTTGATAACGGGAATTTTATCCTGGTCTTCCGGCTGCGTCTTAACAGTCATTCCGTGTATTCGCGATGCGACTGTATAGCTGTCGCTTTCAGCGACCATGACAGGTATGCGACTCCTGCTTATGTGTTCGTTCAAGTCTGCAGAAGGTCGAATGCCGCTAGTTAAAATTATCGCTGAAACGGATCGGGAAACCGGATCCCCTTCATGCGAGAGCGCTGCTTTAACGATGTCTTCACGGTCTCCGGGAGTAATGAGAAGCGTACCAGGAGCCACCATATCCAAGAAATGGGTTGCCGTCATCGCCCCGATGATGATGTGGTTAAAGCGATGAGATGATCCCTCGTTCGATTGGTTCAAGGGGTGTCCATTGATGCGCTGTCGAATCTGCTTCAAGTTTGGCGAGGTCAATACCTTTTCAGCGGGGAGCAGGCCAAGAAGGGGAATTCCGAGCCTTTCAAGCGCGATTCCGGTGTACTTGCGAATATACTCCATCTTGTCGATCTGCACCTTGTTGATAATCGCGCCGATGACTTCTACCCCTTCCTGGTCGAAGAGCGCTTTGTTCATAGCGATCTCATCGATGGGCTGTCCGATGCCCCCGCGACTGACGATGATGGCTTTAGCTCCAAGAAGTTTTGCTACTCGGGCATTCGACATGCCGAATACAGATCCCACCCCTGCGTGACCGCTGCCTTCGATTAGCGTAACATCCTTTTCCCAGGAAGCTCGATCGAATCCTGCGCAAACCTTGTGAGTGAGTTGTTTGCTGACGGAATTGGGATTGTCTAGAAAACGCTTCGTGAACGTTCCATCGATGGCGATAGGGCTCATGCTTTCGATGGGCGCTTCGACGTTGTAGGTCTTACCGAGGAGAACCGAGTCTTCATCGACTAGCTGTCCATCGATTTCTACGAATCTCTGGCCGACTGGCTTGATGAATCCCACTTTTGGATAGAGCTGTTGCAAGGCGGCGAACAATCCGAGGCAAGTGGTTGTCTTGCCATCGTTCATTCGCGTACCAGCGACGAATATCCTGCGCGTTACCGTATTGGTAGGAGCGGTTAGTTGAGCGTTCTCGGTCATTGATGCATAGCGGCGCCGTAAGAAACTGAGAGTCTAGGACCGAATAGGAGCGCTAAACAGGAGCGTATGGTCGATCGCTTGGCATCCGACGATCGCTGCGGCTCCGAGAATGTCGTGGGCAGTAGACCCTCTACTGATTTCCGCAGCGGGCTTGTTCAAACCCATTATGATCTGACCATACTTGTTCGCTCCCGACAAAATATGAATGAGCTTGGAAGCGATATTGCCGCTATTCAGATCGGGAAAAATAAGCACATTCGCGTCTCCTGCGACGGGGCTTGAGCCGAGATTTTTCAGCTGAGCGGTCGCTCGGTCCAGAGCAGCATCGATTTGCAGATCTCCATCTATGTCGGCTTCCAGATTAACGGCTGCCGCCTTTTGATTGGCGAGCTCCGTGGCCTCTTGAACTTTTGCTACCGATGCATTGCGAGAGTTTCCGTGCGTCGTATAGCTCAATAGGGCGACCTTGGGTCGTACATCGGTCAAATGGTAGGCTAGAGATGCGGTGGTGATAGCGATGTCGGCGAGCTGCTCCGCATTCGGATCGGGTATAACGCCGCAATCTCCCATGAATAGGGCTCCATGGATGCCTACCTCCTTTTCTTCCATGTCGATGATCAGAAGGGAAGAAGCGGTTTTTATGCCCTCTTGAGTACCCACGATCTGGAACAACGCCCGTAAGGCATTCGATGCCCGAGTGGTGGCGCCGGAAAGCAGCGCGTCCGCTTGATTTCGTTTCAGCATCAGCGTAGCGAAGATGCTGGGTTCGATAGCCAGCTCTCGAATCTCCTGATCGGATAGTTTCGCGAACTTTGAAATCGATTTGAGCTCTTGGCAAAACGGGTCCAGATCGCTGCTGCGCCCGGGTTCCAATATTCGAATCCCTTTAAGCGCCAGATCAAGTTTGGATGCCTTGTCCTTGATCGCGGTTCGGTCGCCAATAAGGATGGGAGCGCCCATTCTTCGCGTTACGATCTGCCGTGCCGCCTGAAGGACGCGCGAGTCGTTTCCATCAGTAAATATGAAGCGCTTTGGGTGCTCCTGAAGTTTGGCGATCAATGATTCAATCAAGTTCATTTGGATTGTCCTGAGCGCTATCAGTCAATATTCGGGGGAAAAAGTTCGTGAAGAGTTCCTGAAAGATTGGGATGCGCGCATCGCGGATCTGAGTCGATAGGTAGAGGACCCGATGGACGTGTCAACGATAGCTGCTCGTTAGGCGCCCAAATGTCTTGAATGGACCGAGTCTTTGCGTGTAATCTAGGAAATGTCGAAAATGATCTCTCAGATGGGACTCGTGTCCGCTATGACTTTGATCTCGCGGATCCTTGGTCTTTTCCGAGATATCATGATGACTGCCGTTTTTGGCGCTAGCCTGTTGAATTCGGCATTTACCACTGCCTTCACCTTGCCGAGCTTGTTTAGGCGGTTGCTAGGCGAGGGGGCTTTAGCGGCAGCCTTAATGCCAAACCTCTCGGAAGAGATGGAGCGAAAGGGCCGCGAAGCAGTGTTCACGCTTGTGAATAAGACCCTTAGTTGGCTGTTGGCAATCTGCGTCTTCTTGACAGGAATTTCCTATTTCGCCCTTGATTGGATTGAGACCGTATCTGTATTAGAGAAACGGATACTTGGAGCGAAGCTGGCCAAACTAGTTTTTCCCTATATTATTCCTGTCTGCATGGCCGCTATCGTTTCGGCAGTGCTAAATATGCTCGGTCGATTTGGAATTCCTGCGATGACCGCTGTTTGGCTGAATTGCAGCATGATTCTCTCTCTCGCAATCAGTGGCTGGCTTTCGATAGGCAGTGAAATACAGAGGATGAATTTCCTGTGCCTAGGAGTGATGGTAGGTGGTTTGCTCCAATTCCTTGTTCCTTCAATTGCTCTCGTTAGAGAAGGGTGGCGCCCGCGATTGGATTTTGCCGTATCGGAAAGATTGAAAGCGGTTCTTTTCCTGACGACTCCAGGCGTTTATGGAGCGGCGTCCCATCAAGTGAATATAATGGTGTCTAGCTTCCTCGCCTTGGATTTCAACGAGTCCGGTGCCGTATTGATTTATTTGGCGAACCGCCTTGTCGAATTGCCGCTGGCAATCTTCACGTTCGCAATCTCAACGGTCGTGTTCCCTGCGATGGCTCACTCGATCGCCCAAGGAAATGACCGCGATTATGTCACTACGTATCGCAAGGGGATATCGCTGACGATGATGCTAACCCTCCCTGCTGCAGTTGGGCTCTCTCTTCTCGCTCCGGAGATTATCGCGACGCTTTTTGAGCGTGGAGCATTCTCTCGATCGGATGCGGATGCGCTCGTTCCGATTCTTGTGATTTGCGCAATTGGGATGCCTTTCCTCTCTTTCGTATCCATCGAAACTCGGGCTTTCTATTCGATCAAGGACGGGAAAACGCCGGTCAAGGGATCGACTATTGCATTGGCTGTGAATCTATTCCTCAGCCTTACATTTTTAAATTGGTTCGGACGAATCGAGGCGCTGGTGGTTGCCAGCAATTTGTCGATCATGGTACAATCGGCTTACCTGCATTGGCAATTGCGAAAGCGAAGAGCGATACGATTGCGGGCTGTCGCTCCCGCATTGATGAAGTATGCAATTGGGAGCCTGCTGATGTTTGGAATCGTGCTTTTAGGGAAGCGATTGTTGGACCCGCTGAGCTCTATTCCTTTTTCAAATGCTGTGACGCTCGTAGCCTTGATACCGCTGGGTTCGGTCTTCTATTTCGGATTGCTTAAGCTGATGAGAGTGGAAGAGGTTGACGAAGTGATTGATGTGATACGTAGAAAAGGGAAGTCTGGAATTGAGAATGACTAGTAGGAACAAAATTGTCGCGGCGACAGATCAACTCTTGAAGCGCCTGGGACCTCGAAAAGTATCGCGTGACGGTGAGCGTAAGTATCTGGCGTCGTTCGATAGCAGCAAACTGTCGTACGACTATGAAGCGTTGGTTCGAGTGCGTACGGAAGATGACGTCGGAGAAGTATTGCGCTTGGCGAATGAATACAAAATTCCAGTAACCGCTCGCGGCGCTGGAACATCGCTAACGGGTTCCGCAAGTCCCGTCCGAGGAGGCTGGGTGATGGATCTTAGCGCTATGAAGCGGATTGCGATTCGAAAGGATAAGTCGATGGCTGTAGTTCAACCTGGAGCAGTGGTAAGCGATATTCAAGGCGCGGCAGCAAAAGAAGGCCTCTTCTATCCTCCCGATCCGTCTTCTCTTAAATATTGTACGATCGGTGGAAATATTGCCTGCAATGCGGGTGGCATGCGCTGCGCTAAGTATGGAGTCACGCGCGATTTCATTGTCGCTTTGGAGGGCTTTCTGCCAACGGGTGAAAAAGTATCATGGGGAGGGGAATACCGGAAGTTTGCGACCGGATACAATATTCGCGATTTGTGGATTGGAAGCGAAGGGACATTGGGCGTCGTAACGAAGGCGGTGCTGAAGCTCGTTCCAATGCCAAAGGCGACCTGGACCTGCGTGGCTGCATTTAAGACTGAGAAGCGGGCCCTTTCTGCAGTTAAGGCTCTTCTGGGAGAGGGAATGGCCCCGTCTATACTGGAATACCTAGATGAGGACTCTATCTATTGCGCGGAAGAAATCGCGGGGATCCGCCTTTTCAAGAAAGTGGAAGGCAAGCCGCTCCTGCTAATTGAATTTGACGGCGATCCAGTTGAATTGCAGGCAGTGAAGCGTAAGCTGAAGCCTTGGGTGGATAGGTGGGCGCTTGCCTTTAAGGACGCGCGGTCCCAATCAGCGGCAGACAATTTGTGGGAAGTGAGGCGAAAGTGCAGCGGAGCGATGTTCGCGCTCGGCAATGCAAAGCTGAATGAAGACATAGTGGTTCCTCTGGAAAGCCAGTTGAAGTTTATCGACGAGATCAAGCGACTGCGAAAGAAATGGAAATTGCCGATGCCGACATTCGGGCATGCAGCGGATGGAAATTTTCACGTCAACATCATGTTTCATCGAGAGGATCGAGAGGAACATCGAAGAGCAGAAGGCGCTGTCCATGACTTGATGCAAACGGTAGTTGCCCTAGGGGGCACCATTTCGGGCGAGCATGGAATCGGGCTGGCAAAGTCGCCATTCCTGCCAATTGCCCGCAATGCGGCGGAAATTGCTGCTATGAAAGCGATCAAGAAAGCGCTCGATCCCAAGGGGATTCTCAATCCAGGAAAACTGTTCGAGTCCTATCAGGTTTGGGATAAAACGCCGGTAGACATTCGGCTTCCGTGGGATAAGAAGCCTATTCTTAAAGCGTAGAGGACACCTAGCGCGACTTAATTTCTACGTAGCCCCAGTCGAGCCAAGGGAGCAGAGCCTCGATATCGCTGGCGTCTACTGTTGCACCTCCCCAAATGCGAATACCTGGGGGCGCATCGCGGTAAGAGCCAAAATCGTATCCGATGCCTTCGGCTTCCACGAGCGAAACCAATTGCTTTGCCATGGAAGACTGATCTTCCGCCGATAATGACTGGTACCAAGGATCAGTGATTTTTAAGCAAATAGATGTATTCGAATATTCCCTACTGTTTTCCGCTAGGAAATCAATCCAATCCGAGGCGTCGACCCATTTCTTTACAGCGTCTAGGTTCGCCTGCGTACGTTCCAGAAGCGCTGGCAGGCCTCCGATTTCCTCGGCCCACGCGAGACCGTCGACGGCATCCTCGACGCACAGCATCGAAACCGTATTGATCGTCGCTCCCTCGAATATTCCTTTGATGAGCTTGCCCCCCTTTGTGAGTCGAAATATTTTGGGAATTGGCCACGGAGGCGTATGGCTTTCGAGCCGTTCTACAGCGCGAGGGCTGAGCGCGATCATTCCGTGAGCTGCCTCTCCACCCATTACTTTTTGCCAAGACCAAGTGGTCACGTCTAGCTTGTCCCATGGCAGCTCCATGGCGAATGCAGCAGAAGTGGCGTCGCAAATTGTGATTCCCTGCCGGTCAGCCGGGATCCAGTCGCCATCAGGGACTTTTACGCCTGATGTGGTTCCATTCCATGTGAAAACGACATCATTCTCGAAATTAACTTGGGCGAGGTCTGGCAAATGACCATAGTCCGCGCTTAGGGAATTTACGTTCTCAAGCTTCAATTGCTTCAGGATGTCCGTAACCCAGGTGGCCCCGAAGGATTCCCATGAAAGCACGTCCACGCCTCCAACGCCGAGAAGGGACCAAAGCGCCATTTCGACCGCTCCGGTATCGGATGCCGGTACGATGCCGCAAACATAGTCCTTCGGAATTCCCAGAATCGATTTTGATCGTTCGATGACTTCTTCGATCCTGGCCTTTGCTCCCTTTGATCTATGCGACCTGCCTACGAGCGCTTTGTTTAGGCGGTCGATGGACCAGCCAGGGCGTTTTGAACAAGGCCCGGAGGAAAAGAACGGACGGTTTGGCTTTGGTGTCGGTTTCATTCTAACGCTTTGTAAAATGAGTCGGTTAGATTAAGGAATTTGCGTTGTCAACGAAATCGATAGACAATATGTATCAGATTAGCTAATACGATTCATCATCTATTTTAGTAAAGTCGATAATCGTGTGGCTTATGTTTCCCCGATGAATGATCTCCCTGTCGGTTTGCGAATCCGATTGCATCGTGTCCATGGGATTGTAGCTAAAGCGGAATTCATCGCCGTCACGCTCGAACAGGGGGGCGGATACCGTGCGGGCAGCTGGACCTTTGGTCAGGGTGGCGTTCTCTAGGTTCTCAGTGGGAAAATTTAGGCTATGGACCCGACCGTATGCTGCGTCGCTGGATTCGACAATGGTGTGGATGAAGGACTCTATGAAGTCCGCAACCTGGCGGACATGGCAATCCATGTCCTTGGTAAGCGGAGTGGTTCGATCGCTTACGGCGACAAAGCGCTCGGGGTCCAAGTACATGGATGCGGCGATAGAATGAATATTCTGGAACGCCCCTTCGAGGGCCGCGCCAATTGTCCCTGAGGACGCGATAAAGCTCAGGCCTGCATTGTGGCCGATGTTGATGCCAGATATGACACAATCAGGTCGAGTGTCGCACAAGTGCCCGAGAGCGATATTGACGCAATCGCTGGGAGTGCCGGACAGCGCATAGGCAGGGCAGGGAAATCCCGCAGCCTTGGAAGCGTTTACGGTTCCATGGCGGCTCATCGCTTTCCCGATCCAGCTGCGTTCGGAATCTGGGGCTGCGACGACTACCTCGTGGCAGGCGGATAGAGTTTCCGCGAGTGGAGCCAAGAAAGGCGACCCGATGCCGTCGTCGTTTGATAGGAGGATGTTCATGAGCGTATTCCCAGAGAATAAAAAAAGGCCAGAGCAGCGCGCTCTGACCTTTGAATTGCAAATTTAGCGAGCGTTCAACGCCTATTCAGTCGCTTCAGCGGTTTCAGGCTCTTCTTCTTCGGCCTCGGATGATTCTGCTTCCTGGGCCGCTTTGCGCGCTTCGAGATCTTCGAGCGCAGCGCGACGGCTCAAGCGTACGCGTCCCTTCTCATCGATGCCGATGCACTTGACGACCATTTCGTCTCCAGGCTTGCAGACGTCTTCGGTTCGCTTGACCCGGAAATCGGCGAGTTCTGAAATATGAACCAAGCCTTCTTGGCCAGGGAGCGCTTCTACGAAGCATCCAAATTCCTTAACTGCCTTCACTACGCCGCGATAGATCTTGCCTTCTTCGATTTCGCCACAGGCGAGATCAATTTCTTGAATGGCGCGATTCATGGCTTCTTCGCTTGTTGCGTAGATGTTCACCTTGCCGCTGTTGTCATCGTCGATGTCGAGCTGAGCTCCTGTGATCTCTACGATGCGGCGGATGTTTTTGCCGCCAGGACCGATGAGCGCGCCGATCTTTTCTGGATTGATCTGAACGGTCGTAATGCGTGGCGCATTCTCGCTCACGTTCTCACGTGGCTTGTCTATCGCTTCTGCCATCGAATCCAGAATCGCGATACGAGCGTCGCGAGATTGAGCAACTGACTCTCGTACGATGTTGAACGGGAGCCCATTGATCTTCAGGTCCAATTGGAAACCGGTGATTCCGTGACGCGTTCCCGCGATCTTGAAATCCATGTCGCCGAAATGGTCTTCTTCTCCAAGGATATCTGTAAGGATTACGTGCTTGGAGATTGCTCCATCATCGCCGGGCTCGCTTACGAGGCCGCAAGAAATGCCCGCGACCGGATCCGAGATTGGCACGCCTGCATCCATGAGGGCCAAGCATCCACCGCAAATCGAAGCCATCGAGGTTGATCCATTCGAAGACATAACTTCTGAAACGATCCGAATGGAGTAGGCGAAGTGATCCTCTGCAGGAACGACTGGCAGGAGCGAGCGTTCTGCGAGGGCGCCATGGCCAATTTCCCGACGACCGGTGAATCCATACCGTCCTGCTTCCCCTACGGAAAACGGAGGGAAATTGTAGTGTAGCATGAAGGATTTCGACTCAGGACCGCCGGTAACGGCATCAAGCCGTTGCGCTTCATTGGTAGGTCCCAGAGTGGCAAATACGAGCGCTTGGGTTTCTCCTCGAGAAAAGAGGGCTGAGCCGTGAACACGTGGAAGGAGGCCGACTTGGCTTTTCAGTTCGCGCAGTTCATCGGGTCCACGTCCACCTGAGCGAACCTGGGTTTCGAGAATCGGAGCGCGGTAAGCGACCTCTTGCATCTCTTCCATCGCCATCGCTAGCTGGGCAGGATTGAATTCCTCTTCGCCCAGCTTTTCTTTCAAAGCTTCTCCTGCCTGCTCTTTCAGAGCGTCCATCTTGGCGTTGCGCTCTTGCTTGTCTCCGAGACGAGCCGCTTCGTTGATACCTTCTCCAACAAGGCCTTCAACGAATTCCCGAATCTCGGGATCGAGAACGACGAGAGGGAATTCGCTCTTTTCCTTTCCAGCGATAGATACCAACTCTTCAATACCGGAGATAATGGGCTGGATCGCTTTGTGGGCATACTCGAGCGCGTCGATGAAATCATCTTCTGGAAGCTGCGCTGCGCTTCCTTCGATCATGAGCATGTCAGTCTTGGTGCCGACATAGATCAGATCGAGTTCTGAAGCATATTGCTCTTCCAACGTGGGATTGGTGACGAATTCGCCATCGATTCGTCCAACGCGAACAGCGCCGATAGGGCCGTTCCAGGGAATGTCCGAAATCGCGAGCGCCGCAGAAGCGCCGTTGATCATAGAGATATCAGGCTCGTTGGTCTTGTCAGTCGACAAGAGAAAACCGATGATCTGAACCTCGTTGAGGAATCCTTTCGGGAAGAGAGGGCGGCAGGGACGATCGCAAAGACGGGAAGTTAGGATCTCCTTTTCAGTGGGGCGCGCCTCTCGCTTGAAATAGCCGCCTGGGATGCGGCCTGCAGCGGCATATTTTTCGCGGTAGTCCACAGTGAGCGGGAACCAGTCTTGGCCTTCGCGAACCGTGCTCGCGGCTGTTGCGGAAACGAATACGCAGGTTTCGCCTACGTTGATCGTTACCGATCCACTGGCTAGACCTGCTAGGTCTCCGGTGGAGATAGTCATATTGAGATCGTCGATCGTTACGCTATGTTTTTGTATCATTATCTTTATTACATCAATTGCGCTGGTCGACTGCCTTGACTTCTTAGAGAGATTTCCGGATGCGATCGAATTCGATGGCATTCGGAAATATCCCTGGTCGCCGAGACTTCGCCAGCGCGTTTTGTTTCTTGGTTTACTTTTTGCAAAAAGAGCCTGAATCCGAAGTTCAGTTGTTCGAGATTGCAGGCCCGGATAGGTTGGCTAACGCGTTGCGCTAATTTAGCGCCCGCGTCATCGGCAAATTAGGGATGGATTGCTCCACCGCGTTATTTGCGGAGATTCAGGCACTGCAGCAGCTCGTTGTACTTGTTCAAGTCGTGCTTTTTCAAGTAGTCGAGCAGCTTGCGGCGACGGCTCGTCATGGCTAGCAAGCCACGGCGAGTATGGAAATCCTTGCGATGCGCCCGAAGATGTTCGGTCAAGTGATTGATGCGCGCGCTCAGGAGAGCGATCTGCACATCGCAGGAACCGGTGTCCTTATCGTGCGTTTTAAAATCGCCGATAATCGATGTTTTATCTATTGCTTTGCTTTGTGACATTTTGCTTTTCGAATCACGGAACTTAAGATTTCTCGTTTAAGAAACCGCTAGCCAAGCGCGTCGCTGAGCCAGCCGCTAGAGCTCGAAGCGAGTCGAGCGTTCCGAGGAGAAGCGCAATCGTGTTGCGGTCCTCTAGCGTAAGGGGGACCAAAAGAAGGTAATTTTGAGCCAGCGCAATACTAAAATCGCCTGATTCCAGAGGGGGATCGAATTTCTCAGCTAGCGATTGTTTTGCAAGCGCATGGCGAATCGGACTAGCTCGCTCGGGCTTGATAGTTCGAGCTTGGATTTGATCCTGGATCGATGGGACTCGATCGTCTTGATGCTGATTTTCATTTCCCGAGCGATCTCCTTGTTGTCCAGTGATTGGCTAATATGCTGTACGATAAGGAGTTCTCTATCTGAAAGTCGTTCGAAGCGAGACCGTTTCTGCTCGATTTCGTGGGTACTCATCCGATTTAAAATCCGTGCCGTCATTCGGGAGCTGAGGTAAAGGCGGTCTTGGGATACGTCTTGAAGAGCCTGCAGGAGGTCGTCGGTTGACTGGGTCTTCATGAGAAAGCCCTTTGCTCCAGCTCTCAAGCATCTCTCGGCAAAGAGCGTCTCGTCGTGCGATGTCGCGACCAGGATGGGAGCTGAAGCGTATCGTCGCTTAAGATCCTTGATGACTCCGATTCCCCTGCTCTTGTCGACGACGATATCGATGAGCACGAGATCCGGATTGCAGGCATTCAGTAGCGATTCCTCTACTGATGAGATGAAAGCGGCGAGCTCGAATTCGTCGGATTCGAAGAGGATGTTTTCCAAGCCGAGTCGACAGATTGGCTGCTCGTCGATTAGGAGGATCTGTTTTTGTAGTTTGAGTTTCGTTCCACGCGTCTGAGGGTTGCGTGGAGAATACAGATTCGTGGGATTTTGCGCAATCGGGGCGCGCGCTGTTTCACCTATTGTGAAAGGGAGCGCGAAGCAGGCATGGAACGTATCACCCCATTGCTTGGATCCACCTAATGAACCCTTGAACCCAATCGCCTAAGCGTTGGCTCGAATGATCGCGATAGCAGCGTCGAAGCTGGAGTTAGCTTTAAGACCCAGAAGGGCTAACTACATCACTTGCTGGTCGACCCACTGAACGGAGAACTGAACGAGCTCGGTTGCGTTGCGTAGGCTGAGCTTCTCTTTTACATGAGCGCGATGATTCGATTGTCTTTACGCTCAAGTGAAGGCTTTCGGCGATTTCTCGGCTCGAAAGGCCACGGCCGATCAGCTGTACGACTTCGAGCTCGCGATCGGTAAGACGATCGACTGGAGACGTGGACGCGTTGCTGGGGCCATTTACGATCTGATGCAGTACTTGGTCTGCGACGGAAGGGCTCACATAGATTTCCCCCTTGATAATACGACGAATCGCGTCGACTACCTTCGAAGGCGTTTCCTTCTTCATTACATAGGCTTTGGCCCCGGCTCGCAGCGCGCGCTGCGCATAAATCGTCTCGTCATGCATCGAAAACACGAGAATAGGGATATCTTCGTGGATCGCCTTGACGTTCTTGATCAACTCCAGGCCGTTGTTCCCCTTCAAGGAAATGTCGACGATTATGACGTCTGGATTCGCCTCGCCCACGCCTTTCATCGCGGAGGGCGCGTCTTCCGCTTCGCCGCAAATCTCCATATCAGCCTCGTTGGCAATGATCTTAGACAATCCCTGCCTCACAAGTGGATGGTCATCAACAATATAGATTCTAGTGGACATTTTGCAGATTGAAGTAGTGGATTCTAGGATAGTGGCTAAGGTTAATCTTCGCATCAAGTCGCAATCGCCAAAAGCGCGCGAAATGGGGCGCGATTCACCTCAAATTCAATATTCGGATATTCAGGTTTTTTCTTAAGCTACAATTGGGATGAGTCTCTTGGGCGCTATTGTCGCCGCCCTTAGTGGGTTTGAGCTAGAGCCGCGAGTACTCCGATCAAACCCCCGAAGACTCCTCCCCAGACAACGAGCCAGCCTAAATGCTCCCTGATTATTTTCTCGAGAATGGTTTTTACCTCTTCGGGTTCGAGCTGGTCCAGCTTCCCTTTGACGAGGTTTTCGACCGTAGGCCTGAACTTCTCGAATTGCATATCGCTTTGGGTCAAGTCGAGCTCCTCAATGATCTTGGCTAGGCGTGCTTCAAATTCAATTTTGAAGGGCGCTCTCAAAGGTTCGAGGGCTTTGAGACCGCCGACCATCGCTAGCATGCTGCCAAATTTCGATTTTGCGATCACGTCCAAGAAGCCATCGAACACTTGATCCATGTCGACGATCGAGTCGATCGTTTCGGATGAAATGCTTTGGTGAAGGGCTGCATCCGCGAATTGCTTGAAATTTTCTTCGGAAAAAAAGTTCTCCATGACGAGGCCATGAATGCCTTGCTTGAATTCCTGGAATCGGTCGACGATAACGCCTGAGCCGTATAGTCCGGGCACTTTCTCGAACAGCATGTGGACGGCGAGCCAATTAGTGATAGCTCCCGATAGCGAGAAGAGGCCAGCGCTGACGACGAACGGTTTCGCTGGATGCTCCGGCAACAGGAATCCTGTCACGCAAATGGCTGCGGATATCAAATTGGTCAGTAGGCTTTTGTTCATCTATTTTGGTCGGGCTGAATTGGGAGCCACTCGATTACGCGACGAATTTGAGCGTCCCAATAGTCCCAATTATGTTCTCCAGGACCTTCTTCGTATGTTAGGTTCAAATTCAATTCGCTGACGCCCTCGAGGAATTTCTGGTTGGACGGATAAAGGTAGTCCTCGGTTCCACAGCATTGGTAGAGTGATAGCGGATGGGCTCCCAATTCGGAATGCGCTTTCGCCAAGTGAGCGAGGTCATTCTCCGATCCTGACTGAACGCCCGTTTCTCCAAAAATGACGCGCCATTCGGGAAGCAGCGATTCAGGATCCTCGATATTCGATAACGTGAGAGCTCCCGATAGGCTGGCGGCGGCAGCGTACTGTTCCGGGCAGGAAAGCGCGAGCTTGAACGCGCCGAATCCTCCCATGGAAAGTCCGGCGACAAATCGATCTGAACGACGGGTGGAAAGAGGGAAAAGCTGATTGGAGATGCGGGGCAATTCGTTAGCGAAAAAATCGAAATAGCGATAGCCGTGGCGCATATTGGTGTAGAAGCTCCGTCCCGCATCGGGCATTACGATAGCGATTCCTCGTTCGTTTGCATATCGTTCCACCGACGAATAACGAGACCAGACAGAGTAATTGGAATGCAATCCATGCAATAGGAAAAGAACGGGATATTGTTCCGGTAGCTCGTTAATTCGCGATGCGTCAGATGGATTTGCGAGCGGGATAATCGCGTTTAGCGATTTTCGCGTTCCGAGTATTTCTGAGTAAAAGTCGCATTGAATGAATGCCATAGTTCGAGTAGTTGAAATGAAAGAGCGTTAGTCAGTCGTTGGAGCGATCCTCTCTGATTTCCGCTACTAGTCTTCGAAATCGGACATGGGTGGGCATGAGCACACGAGGTTTCGATCTCCATAGACATTGTCGACCCTAGCGACAGAGGGCCAATACTTGTATTCACGAACCCATTTCGCTGGAAAGACGGCAAGCTCTCGACTGTAGGGAGCGTTCCAATTGTCGGAGACAACGCGTTTGCTTGTATGCGGCGCGTTTTTGAGAGGATTGTTGTCTCGAGGCCACTCTCCGTTTGCGATCCGTTCCATTTCAGATTTTATCGAAATAAACGCTTCGCAGAGGCGATCGAGTTCCTCCCTGGATTCGCTTTCTGTGGGCTCGATCATCATGGTGCCAGCGACGGGCCATGACATAGTGGGAGCATGGAAACCGTAGTCCATTAGTCTCTTGGCAATATCCTCAACTTCGATGCCGGACCTTTCTTTCAACTCTCGAAAATCGATAATGAACTCGTGGGCGACGAGACCATTCTCACCGCGGTACACGATCGGGAAGTGCGACTCCAAGCGCTTGGCCATATAATTGGCATTCAATATAGCGATCCGAGTTGCTTGAGTAAGGCCGCCCTCGCCCATCATTCGAATATAGGCCCATGAGATCGGGAGAATGCTCGCGCTGCCGAATGGAGCGGCGGAAATTGCTCCGATCCCTTCTGACCCGCCAACAGTAGGGTCCAATCCATGCTTCGGAAGAAACGGAGCCAAGTGCGCGGCGACTCCAATCGGACCCACTCCGGGCCCGCCCCCTCCGTGGGGGATGCAAAAGGTCTTGTGAAGATTTAGATGGCAGACATCGGCCCCGATGAAGCCTGGGCTAGTGAGGCCACATTGCGCATTCATGTTGGCGCCGTCCATGTAGACTTGTCCGCCGTTGTTGTGAATGATGTGGCATATTTCTTGTACCGTAGATTCGAATACTCCATGAGTCGAAGGATAGGTCACCATCAGGGCCGCTAGATTGTTTCGATGGGTTTCCGCCTTTTTCTCAAGGTCGTCGATATTGATGTTGCCCAGTTCATCGCAGTTTACGGGGACGACTTGCATGCCGGCCAATACAGCGCTGGCAGGATTCGTACCGTGCGCCGATGCGGGAATAATGCAGATGTTTCGGTTTTCCTGACCTTGGCTTCTATGATACTCTCGAATGACAAGCAGTCCTGCATATTCGCCTTGTGAACCTGCATTTGGTTGAATCGATACGGCGGCGAAGTCGGTTATGCGAGCGAGCCAATCCTCGAGTTGCAGGATAAGTTCCCGGTATCCTGAGGACTGGCTGGCGGGGGCAAAAGGATGTATCTCGCTAAATTCAGGCCATGTGACGGCCTCCATTTCCGAGCTTGCATTCAATTTCATCGTACATGAGCCCAATGGAATCATCGAGGTCGTCAGCGACAGATCCTTGTTTTCGAGTCGCTTCAGGTATCGTAGCAGCTCGGTTTCCGTTTGGTAGCGATTGAAAACCTCATGTGTTAGAAAGGGAGATTCACGCTCGAGCGCCGGCTCGATATCTAGTATCGTTGAAGAGACTGCGGCTTCGATGGATCGGACTGACGAAGCATCGGTTGAGACGAAGGCGCTTAAAACGATCGATACGTCCTTGGTGGAGAGCGTTTCATCGAATGAAATCCCAATTGTGTCGTCGTCTATCGCTCTGAGATTGTATCCCATCGACTCCGCCTTTTGTAGAATATCGTTTCTAGCTCCGGGATCGGTTTTCGCCGCAAGCGTATCGAAGCGCTCACCCGTTGGGATGCGGTATCCGTGAGACTGCAGAATCGATTTCGCAACCAGGGTAAGGGTTCTTACTCTCCTGGCAATCGCGCGCAAGCCGTCGGGTCCGTGATAGATGGCGTAGGCGGCAGCGATATTCGCGAGAAGGGCCTGAGCCGTGCAAATGTTGCTGGTCGCTTTGTCGCGCCGAATATGCTGTTCTCGTGTCTGCAGAGCGAGACGCAGCGCAGGATCGCCATCGGCGTCGATCGAAAGACCGACGATTCGCCCGGGAATTTTTCTCTTGTGCGATTCTCTTGTGGCGAAGAAGGCCGCGTGCGGTCCCCCAAACCCAAGTGGGACTCCAAATCGTTGAGCGGATCCGACAGCGATGTCCGCCCCGATTTCGCCGGGTGGCTTCAAGAGCGTAAGAGAGAGAAGGTCACAACAGGCGATCACCATTGCCTTGCTCTCTTGCGCTCGTTCCGCGAGGGAAGAAAAGTCTTCTGCAATGCCAAGCGTATTCGGATACTGGATAACGATAGCGAATGCGTGGGACAGGTCGATCTGGCTGTTGAGGTCGACGATCTTGGCCTGAATGTCGAGGGGGCGCGCCCGTGTTTCGATAACTTCAATCGTTTGTGGATGACAATGGGAAGAAATCAGAATCTCCTTCTTTGCGCCACGTCCTCTGAGCCCGTAGGCCATCGCCATCGCTTCAGCGGCAGCGGTACCTTCGTCAAGCAATGACGCATTCGCGATATCCAAGCCCGTAAGATCTGAGATCATTGTTTGGAAATTCAGGAGCGCTTCCATCCTTCCCTGGGATATCTCTGCTTGGTAGGGGGTGTATTGAGTATACCATCCCGGATTCTCTAGGATATTTCTCAAAATTGGCGGGGGCGTAGTCGTATTCGAGTACCCAAGACCGATTAGCGACTTGGCCAGCGTATTCTTGCAGGCGATTCGCTTGAGTTCCTCAAGCATCTCGCTTTCGGTTACGGGGTCGGGAAGTCCGTCGATTCCAGATGTTCTAATATCTGCGGGGATGGCTAAATTGATGAGATCGCCCAAGCTCTCATAGCCAATCGATTTCACCATCGACAAGGCTTCTGTTTCGTCGACTCCGATATGTCGGGGCGCGAACGTGTCACGCTTTTCAAGCGCCCGTTTTGATTGGCTATGGATCGAAGAAGCCTCCTGCGTTCTTGGCATAGGGCGGAGAGTAGAATCGAGTGGGCGCAAATCAACCTGAAATGATGGTTGGTGACTCTCGAATGAGATTGCGGGAATGGGTCAAACATCCACTCTCTCGAATTGTGCTGAAGAAGGAACGCGCTCTAATAGTTGATGAAACCTTGGATCGCTTGTATCCAAACCCTCCGATTCCATTGGACCACACGGATTCCTACACGTTGCTGGTGGCGGTTCTTTTGTCAGCCCAATGTACGGATGCACGCGTAAACAAAACGACACCTGATCTGTGGAAGCTTGCTCGTCGGCCCGAGGATATGGCGCGGGTTCCCGTCGATGAAATTCGCCAGGTGATTCGTCCGTGCGGGCTTTCGCCAAGGAAATCGCGGGCGATTCGAGATTTGTCCCAAATCATAGTAGAAAAGTACGCGGGGCAGGTTCCAGAGGGCTTCGAGGAGTTGGAAGCCCTTCCGGGCGTGGGTCACAAGACGGCTTCCGTAGTGATGTCTCAAGCCTTCGGGCACCCAGCGTTTCCGGTTGATACGCATATCCATCGACTAGGACAGCGATGGGGGCTTACCAATGGGCGCAGCGTCGAGCAAGCAGAGAAGGACTTGAAGGCGCTCTTCCCGAAAGAGCGATGGAATGCGCTGCATCTGCAGATCATCTACTACGGACGCGATCATTGTACAGCTCGTGGCTGCGATGGTACGGTTTGCCCAATGTGTCGCACCTTGTATCCAAATCGCAAATCGGCGGTGAAGACTCGTAAATGAAAAACGCTCCTCGACCGCGATATGGTGGAGGAGCGCTGGAAAGGATATCCTGGCTGGTTTAGGGCGACGGTGGTGGTACTGGGTTCGTTGCAATTGCGATCGTTCCCGTCGTACCGGGCACGGACACATGCGATGCATCGATGTTGTCGGCTGTTACGCCAACGCCATTGACGAGCTTGCCTGTTAGGTCTTCGTACCAAGAAACATTGCCGCCGACAAAACCGATGTGTCCTCCATCAGTTCCGTAGATGTCGGTCGCTGCCCAGGTGGATGCGGCTGTCGAGTTCATGCGAGAAAAGGTAAGTGGTGTCGTCGAAGGACTCGCTGTCGTTAGGTTTAGCGTATATTCGTAGGAAACCGAGCCACCCACATCGGGTTCGCCGCCACCAATCAGCAGATCGTTAAGCGCCACTGCTCCAACGGCTCCTACCAATACGGGAACCGGTCCAGTAAGATTCATTCCAGCTCCGTCGCTTACCCAAGTGTTTAACTCATTCAACCCAGCGCCGGCTGCTAGCGTACCAATTACGTCGTCGATAGCAGTGCCTGATCCCGTTGCCACCACGCGGCCGTTTGCGTCGATTGCATTGTTATCGCTCACGAATCGCTCGCTGTTCGTACTCGCGAAGAGCAAGGAAGCATTGATAATCTGTCTTAGATTGTTGATATCCTTGGTCTTGCGCGCGGTTTCGCGCATTTGGGTGACGGTCGGGACGAGAATAGCGGAAAGAATCGCGATGATCGCTATGACTGTGAGTACCTCAATCAGCGTAAAGCCTTTTGAGCGTCGAATGCGTTGATGGTGGGATTTCATAGATTAAATTCGTTGAGTCTTCGTTGAATAGCGGTGGGATTGTTAAAAGATCGCCCTAGTTCCGCAATTTTTCAAGACCGATTGAATAGATTTACACGCTAACGGCGAAGCGAGTAGGGGATTGCTGAGAGAATCACTCATAGCTGTCTAATGGATTCCCTGAGGTTTTTGTAAAATCTGGGCCAGTTTAGGCAATTCTCGCCATGGGCCATATTTTTCTTTGCAAGCGGCGGATGAACGACCAGATATAGGCGCCATGAAAATTTTCTTGGATGGCGCATTCGTTGACAAGGACGATGCGAAGATATCGGTGTTCGATCATGGCCTCTTGTATGGAGATGGAATCTTCGAAGGCATTCGCGTCTATAAGAAATGCATCTACCGATTTGATGAGCATCTCGAGCGACTATGGTATTCTGCCAAGGATATTTTGCTGACGATTCCGTACACCGTCGAGGAAATGAAGGATGCGATCTGCGAATCGTGTCGCGTGAATGGAATTGAAGATGGCTACATTCGTCTTCTGGTGACGCGCGGCAAGGGAGACCTTGGCCTGTCTCCTACGTCGTGCCCTCGGGCGTCGGTAATCATCATAGCGGATACGATTCGGCTCTATCCTGAGGAGCACTATAGCGAAGGGCTATCAATTGTGACCGTCCCCACGCGCCGCTCTGGACCGGCGGCGCTGAATCCCGCGGTTAAGTCATTGAATTACCTGAATAATATTCTCGCTAAGATGGAAGCCGCTCAAAATGGAGCGTTGGAAGCCATCATGCTCAATGACCAAGGATACGTCGCGGAGTGCACGGGAGACAATATTTTCATCATTCACAAAGGCATTCTTTATACGCCTGACGTTTCCAATGGCGCTCTGCGAGGAATCACCCGCGGCGCTGTGATCGAGCTTGCGGAAGCGGCTCAAATCCCGGTCAAAGAGTGCAATTTAACCCGTCATGAGATTTGGAACGCGGACGAGTGCTTTCTTACAGGTACGGCCGCGGAACTCATTCCAGTGGTTAAGCTGGATGGTCGGACCATCGGATCAGGCAAGCCAGGAGCGGTCACCCAGCAGCTGCACGCCACTTTCCACGAAGAGGTGTCGACCCGAGGTACCCGGCTCTAGAGCCTTTGTTGGCGGCCTTTAGGTGAGCCTCGGGTCAGTCGCAGAAATCCCGGCAATTTTTGCCCGCAGTTTTACCGGAAGAGATTCGTCGGAATTTCGCCGTCAAAAAAGATTCAAAACGATAACGAGCGAAAGCCGGGATTTTCCTTTGTTCTCGCGTTGCGCCATATCCTTTTTCGGTCAGATGTAATTGTTGGCGCGTCTCATGCGTTGTCATTTTGTTCGAACGAATTATTTCTCGTTGGATTATCGGGTAAAACTAGTTAGCGTTATGAATATATGGGCAAGCCTTTGAAATGTGATCTCTGCGATGCGTCGGCGACGGTGCATCTCACCCAGATCATCAACAACCAGATCCACAAGATTGATCTCTGCGAATCCTGCGCGGAGGAAAAGGGGATTACGGACCCGAATGGCTATTCGCTAGCGGATTTGCTGGTGAAGCCGGAGGAAGAGACCGAAGAGCTGAGCCTTTCCTTGGATGCGGCGGAGGAGTGCCCGGAGTGCGGCTATACTCAGAAAGATTTCAAGAAGACAGGTCGACTTGGGTGCGAGCATTGCTACAATACGTTCGGCCCTTTGTTGAGCCCTGCCTTAGCGGGAATGCACAAGGGCGATAGCCACAAGGGTAAAGTGCCCGAACGTGCGGTGGAACGAAAGACGTTCGAGGACCGTCTCATCGCATTGGAGAAAGATCTCAAGCAAGCGATACAGCAGGAGCATTACGAGGAGGCCGCTCGGTATCGGGATGAGATCCTGGAATTGAAGAAGGCGTTGGAAGCGGAGGAGCTGGCGTAGGGCATCATGTTGATCAAGAGCATATTTGGAGGGAAGTCAGAGATGACCGTGGGCAGCGCCAAGAAGTGCCCGGTGGTATTGATGACCCGTATCCGACTCGCCCGGAATCTCAGCGAGACGCCTTTCCCAGGGTGGGCCAAAACGCCTCAGCGCACGCAAATACTCGAGAAATGCTTGCCCGCTGTGGCATCGCTTTCGCAGATGAAGCGCGGCATTACTGCTGAAGTTGAAGAACTTTCTGATTTGGAGAAGCAGATTCTAGTGGAGCGGCATTTGATTAGTCGCGAGCTGTCCGGTTCGCCTGAAAAGGCAGGCGTGGTAATCAGCAAGGACCAATCGGTTTCGGTAATGATCAATGAGGAGGACCACCTTCGCATCCAGGTCATCAAGTCAGGATATCGATTCAAGCAGGCTTGGAATTCCGTCAATGGCGTGGATAGCGCGTTGGAGGACGAGCTGGATTACGCATTCTCTTCCCAAATAGGATTTCTGACCGCATGCCCGACAAATGTGGGCACAGGAATGCGAGCGTCCGCCATGATGCATTTGCCGGCCTTGATTATATCGAATCAGATGGAAAAAGTGGTTCGTGCGGTCAACCAGCTAGGCATCGCGGTGCGCGGTCTCTTTGGCGAGGGCTCTGATGCGAGCGGCAGCATTTTCCAAATTTCCAACCAAACGACCTTGGGAGAGTCGGAGGAGGAGATCATCAAGCGTCTTTCATCAGTATTGAAGACCATCATCGATCAGGAAATGAATGCGCGGGAGAAAATCCTGGAAAAGGATCCCAACAAGCTTTTCGACAAGATTGGAAGGGCATACGGCATCCTGCAAAACAGCCATTTGCTGAGTTCGAGCGAGTGCATGAATCTAGCTTCACTTGTGCGTTTTGGGGTCGATCTTGAGATGTTCCCTGAAGCGACACGCAATACCGTCGATCGCATGTTCATAGAATGTCAGCCAGGCCATATCCAATACCATGCAGGAAAGTCGATCGATACGGACGAGCGGGATGCGTATCGTTCCGAATATTTGAGAAAACAATTTGAGAATGTGGATAAGCCAGTATTTAGTATCCACACCGACGAATCGGATGAAGAATCGGAGAACGCGGAATCATCCGAAAACGATAAGGAGTAGCAATTTATGGAACCTATGAATAATTTTACCCCGCGCGCGCAGCAAGTGCTAGCGTTGGCCCGGAAGGAAGCGGATCGATTTCATCACAACTATGTTGGAACTGAGCATATCTTGCTAGGTTTGATCAAGCTGGATCAGGGCGTCGCAGTAAGCGTGCTTCAGAAGATGGGCTTGGATTTGGAAACGGTACGCAGCGCCGTCGAAAAGCAAGTGGGTTCGGGACCCGAGGGCAAGGCTTCCGGGAGCATTCCCTGCACGCCGCGCGTGAAGAAGGTGCTTGCGCTTGCGGGCAAGGAAGCGAAAGCCCTCAATCACAGCTACGTGGGCACCGAGCACATCCTGCTTGGATTATTGCGCGAAGGGGAAGGCGTGGCCGCTCGTGTCTTGAAGTCTTTGGATGTAGACATAGAGCGAACGAGAAACGAGATCTTGCGAGAGCTGGATCCGCAATTTTCGGGCGAAACCGAGGAAGCTATCGCTTCTCCACGCGGGCAATCGGGCGAAGACAAGAAGGAGACGAAAACGCCTGCCCTCAAAGCCTTTGGTCGCGATTTAACCGAATTGGCCAAGAATGGCGAATTGGATCCGGTTATCGGTAGAAAGCCCGAAATTCGACGCGTTATCCAGATTCTTTGCCGCAGAACGAAAAACAATCCTGTACTCATCGGTGAAGCAGGCGTTGGCAAGACAGCTATCGTCGAAGGGCTTGCTCTAGAAATTGCAAGCGGAGTCATTCCAGAGATTCTCGTGGACAAGAAAGTGGTGACGCTGGATCTCGCGTTGATGGTTGCCGGTACTAAGTACAGGGGCCAATTCGAAGAACGCATCAAGGCGGTGATGGATGAAATCAAGCGGGCAGGAAACGTGATCATCTTTATCGACGAACTCCATACGATCGTTGGCGCCGGAGCTGCGGAAGGAGCGATGGACGCTTCCAACATTTTCAAGCCCGCTCTCTCGCGCGGCGAACTGCAGTGCATCGGGGCGACGACCTTGAATGAATATCGCAAGTACATCGAGAAGGATAGCGCATTGGACCGTCGCTTCCAAAGCGTTCAAGTCGATGCGCCTAGCATCGATGACACTATTCTTATATTGAAAGGGATTCGCCACAAGTACGAGGAGCATCACAAGGCGGTATTTACCGACAAGGCGCTTGAGGCGGCTGCAAAGCTCTCGGAACGATACATTACTTCACGCTTCCTCCCGGACAAGGCGATCGATATCATGGACGAAGCGGGCTCGAAGGCTCGAATCGCATCGTTGGCCCGTCCCCCGGAAATCGAGTCGCTGACTACGGAGATCGATGAAGTTTGCGCGAGCAAGGAAGAGGCGATCAGCAAGCAGCACTTCGAAGAAGCCGCGAAATTTCGCGATGAGGAAAAGCAGCTTCGTTTGAAACAAGAGACCGTGCTCGAGGAGTGGAAAAAGAGCAGGGAGGAAAACCGCATTACGGTCGACGAAGAGGATATGATGAAAGTGGTCGCCGATTGGACGGGGATTCCTTTGAATCGTATGGAGAAAAAGGAGACAGAGCGTCTCCTGAAGCTCGCCGATGAATTGCAGGGCACTGTAATTGGACAGGATGAAGCCTGCTCTACCATTGCCAAAGCCTTGCGTCGTAGCCGAGCGGATTTGAAGGATCCGAATCGCCCCATTGGCGCTTTCATGTTCCTGGGCCCAACGGGAGTCGGAAAGACGTTCTTGGCGCAGACGCTCGCGGAGAAGATATTTGGCGATCGCGATTCCATCATTCAGGTGGACATGTCGGAATACATGGAGAAATTCTCGGTATCTCGCATGATTGGTTCGCCTCCGGGCTACGTAGGCCATGAAGAGGGGGGACAGTTGTCCGAGCAAGTGCGTAGGAAGCCGTACTCGGTTGTGCTCTTTGACGAAATTGAAAAGGCGCACCCGGATGTTGTCCAAATAATGCTCCAAATCTTCGAAGAGGGGCGTTTGACGGATAGCCTCGGTCGTGAAATCGACTTTCGCAATACGATCATCATCATGACGACCAATGTCGGCGCAGCAGCGATCCAAAGACAGAGCAAGATGGGATTTGGCGCTGCGAAATCGATGAATGACGACTATGAAGCGATTAAGGAAAACGTGATGGATGAAGCTAAGAAGGCCTTCAAGCCGGAGTTCTTGAATCGCATCAACGACTTGATTGTCTTCCATAGCCTTGATCGCGAGGACCTGTTCAAGATTGTAGACCTTGAGATCGCGAAGGTTCAGTCACGTCTGACGGAAAAGAAGATAACGATTTCGCTGACCAAAGATGCTAAAGAGCTCGTTATCGACAATGGCTACGACGAAAAGTATGGAGCCCGGCCCCTGCGGCGTTCGGTAGAGCGCTTGTTGGAAGACCCGCTTGCAGAGGCGCTGCTAGCGAGCGAGATCAACGAGCAGGATTCGGTGACAGTAGATCGCGATGGCGATGCGCTCACCTTCAAGACGGAGGAAACTGCGGAAGCGGCTTCATCCGAATCAGAGTCTTCCTGATGCGATATATGCGAAGTCCATTCGACTAAAATCGAGCCGCGAGGAAATTCTCGCGGCTTTTATGAATACGAATCCGACTCCTCTCCGTAGTACCTCCTAGCAACCTATCAATTCGTGAATTTCTCTCTCTTCCCACGAAATTAGATCGGACTAGATGAATAGACAGACAATTAATGCCGCTTTAGCGGCAGCTGCGCTCCTGGCAGTCTACGCGGGCTGGTTGGCGTCCAATAGGGAACCGAAACTGGGGGATGAATTATCGGGTCCTGTCGCAATTGAATCGAGCAGCGGCGCTGGTGACAGGCAGTCTCATTACGAAGAATTCCCTTTGGCGCTTCCGGAGGAACTGACTAGCGAGGGGTTGGGGGCCTTTCAACCTCAGGGCCGATTTGAGGGCGCGTCCGTTTTGGATAAGAAGGGAAAATTGCTTTCACCTGCTTCTAACGATCGGGTTCTCGTCTATTACCTGATCGAGAATTCGGATTTGGGCTCTCGCTATACGCTCCTGGAAGAAGAATATGCACTGGAAAGCGATACCGATCGACTTGTTAGGCAAATCGCTTCTAGAGGAGATGAAATCATGTTCGATGCGGATCCTTTGAAAGTGGATTTGGCAAGCTTGGATGCGCGTTTAGAATTGCTGGATGGTTTTGTTTCTTGGAGATCGAAATTATCCGAATTCGTGCAGGTTAAATTACGGAATCCGAGCATAGAGAGGTATTTAGATGCGATCGCTACTCTTCGTAGTCAATTTCCAGATACGATTGTATCTCGAGATGATTTGTATTTTACTTCTGTTGAACCGAGCGAGTATTCATCGGCGCTGCATTGGCATTTGGCTACAATTCAAGCGCCCGATGCATGGGAGTTTCATACAGGTGAGGACTCGGTGGTTGTCGCTGTGCTCGATACCGGTTGCCTGACTAGCCATCCAGACTTGATCAATAATATTTACGTTAATCCTGGAGAAATCGCGGACAATGGAATTGACGATGACAATAATGGTTTCGTTGATGACGTTAGTGGTTGGGATTTCTTGGATGGCGATGCCGTTCCTCAAGATGTATCGGGGCATGGAACTCATGTATCCGGAATTGTGGGATCAGAGGGAAATAATGGAATTGGAAGTTCTGGACCAAGCTGGAACGTCAAGGTTATGCCGTTGAAAGTGGGCGATTCGTCCGGCCTCTCGAGTTCTGCGATCGCCGAGGCACTAAGGTACGTTTCTATGATGAAGGAAGCAGGCGTCAATTTAGTGGCGACGAATAATTCCTATGGATCCAATTCTCCCAACAATGTAGCGCGGGCGGAGATTCAAAATCATGAGTCTCTAGACGTCCTATTCGTCGCGGCTGCAGGAAACAATGGTGAGGATATCGATGCCGAGGGAAATTCGCAATTTCCAGCTGGATTTCCCGAGAGCAACGTTATCTCGGTCGCAAATTCTACTCAGGGGGACGCGCTCTCTTTCGGTTCGAACTATGGGGCTGAGAGCGTCGATATTGCGGCCCCAGGTCAAGATGTGTATTCAACTTATAGCGATGGAGGTTACCGCTTTTTGACGGGTACTTCGATGTCCTCTCCGTTGGTGGCTGGTGCGGTGGCCTTGCTGGCTTCTCGCGATCCAACTCTCTCGGCTTCCGAGATTAAGCAAAGGCTGCTAGATACAGCGGAACCCAACGAAAGCCTAGCAGGCAAAATGGTTTCAGGGGGTCGACTGGACTTGCTCGCGGCCCTTGAGCCAGAGCTGAAAGGGCACTCAATCGAGGTCGTAAGCCATGAAGCTCAAATCATTTCGCTTCCGGACGACCGTTTCTCTGTCGAGTTTGAAGTCGAAGCCCTCGAAGAGGCGAGCGTAACCGTCGTGGAAACAAGCGGCAATCCAGGTGTGACCCTGAGTCCGGAAGGTGATAGGACGTATACAGCTCAATTCGATCAGGACGGTATTTTTCGATTTCGCTTTGAAGCGATATTGAATGGAGTCGCTCGCTCCATCGACAAAGTAGTAGTAGTTGGAGAATCAGGAGACCTTACCAGTGGATTGATGCATTCTTGGGAGATGGAAGGGAGCGGAGAAGCGCTTGATGACAGCATTGGATCAGGCGATGCGAATTTGGTAGGCTCCACGCGTGTGGATACTCCTTTGGGCGGTGGTGTCGATTTTGACGGGACGTCGAGCTATGCTCAGTTCAACGCGAGCGTATCGCCGAGCGTGACTCTGTCGGCATTCGTTAAATCGGACGATCTGCTTTCACGTCCGCATCCAAGAATAATTAATATGCCAGACTATTACTTGTATTTTTCGACTCGAGGAGTTGCAGATATTCCTGATGGCAACGCGAATACGCTCAAATTCTACTCAAATCGTTCCGTCAGTTTCGGTGTTTGGAATTCGTTGGCGGATACGATATTTCAAGATGAATGGCTTCACGTAGTAGCGATATTTCGAATACGCCTTCCCTCTATATAAATGGCGTCAAGCAAGATGTGCGTTTGCAGCAGGAGCCATTGGGGGTGCAGACCCAGCTAGGCGGGGAGTCTTTTCTAGGGGATCGGGCAGATGGAACCCGTGCCTGGGATGGACGGATGGATGAAGTGCGCGTGTACGACCGACTGATTTCAGATGAAGAGGTTTCGCTGCTCACGGCCCGCTATGCGAGTGGATTTTGGGATGATTTTTCAATTGGAATTGTTGAGGGATCCGATCAGGAGGGTTCGGTATCGATCGAGCTAGCGGACGTGAATGGCGCTTTTCCTGATGGAACGTTCGAGTGGAGCCTGGTAACGGGAAGTGAGACAATCAGCCTGGGAGAAAACGGAAATGCTCAAATTGAGTTAACTGCTCCGGGAGCCATCAATGCGACGGTTGCGCTAAAGGTAGGCAATGCTCTGGGAACGTGCTACTATCGCTATGATTTAGTGACAGACCCCCCCTCCGTGGAAGCAGGCGTGTATGCGAGAACAACATCGAATGGAGGTGTTGTGTGGATTGAAGTTCTTGAATCGCTACGAAATGGATATATTACAATACTGGATACGAATACGAATTTCACTCGTAAACGTGAACCGATTGAGATTGACGCCTTTGGAGCCTTTCGAACCTCGAGCGAGCTCGCTCAGATGATAGAAGGCCAAATCGATTCAGGATTCACGGGACATGTTGATTCGGTTGGCATTCAATTTTCCGGTGATCAGATTGATCCTCAGGTAGGCATTTCCGGTTTCGCTGGTGAATACACGGGAGGTGTACTTGGTGATGGAAGCAAGTCGCTAGAATTGCTAGTCCTTGGAAATGGGAAGGTCTTTGCTTGGATACAGGGCGTTGAACTGGATCTGGCCTCTGGTATATTGGATGTGAATGGTGGATTCGACCTGTCGACCCAGCGTGGTTCGACAATCAACGGGACCATAGAGGAGTCTCTTCGATCGGTCGAAGGAACGTTGGCCACCGATAGCGAGGTGAGTTCATTGTACTTCCGAAACGATGATTTTATCGCTGAAAATCGATACGTCAATTTGTCGACACGGGGATTTTCGGATTCAGGCGAGAAAGTGCTGATAGGAGGATTTGCGATTTCGGGGACTTCTCCACGAACCCTGTTGTTGCGTGGAGTGGGACCGGATCTCGGCAATCGTGGCGTGCCTGACTTTATTGAAAATCCCATTATTAAGCTTCTCAAGGGTAGCGATGTCATCGAGGAGAATGAACTTTGGGGTGATGTTTCGAATCTGGGGGAATTAATCAGCTTCTCAGAGCGCTCGGGAGCAGCAGCGTTGCCAGAGAATAGCTCCGACGCGGCGATGCTTGTCAGCTTGAATCCAGGGCTTTATACGATGTTTCTGGAATCGAATGGCGATTCCTAGGGAAGGCCTATTCGAAATATTCGATCTGTCGGATCAGCCGGATCGCGCTTTGGTCAATGTGTCGACCCGCGGGTATGTTGATGGCAATACGACGCCGCTAATCGCAGGTTTGGTGATAACTGGAACTGAGCCGAAACGGGTTCTAATCCGCGCGGCAGGACCATCGCTGGGAGCGCAAGGCGTGCAGCAACCTTTGGAGGATCCCGTCGTGAACGTGTATTCCGGCCAAGACCAAATTGCGACAAATGACAATTGGAGCGAGGGCTCGGGATTGGATGTCGAAAACGCTTCGGTTCAAGGACCGGCTAGGACTCTGATGGAGGCATTCAATCAGTCAGGAGCCTTCGGGTTTGAGTTGGGATCGAACGACTCAGCGTTGTTGATTTGGCTTGAGCCAGGACTCTATTCCGCAGTTGTAAGCGGCGTAAACGGCGGCAATGGCATCGCTCTCGTAGAGGTTTATCAAGTCGATTAGAGGACGCTTGTTCACCGACCCAATCACTGGTATTGAGGAGGGGTTGCATTCTGTTGTTCGCTCCGTATTGCTTCTGCCTTATGTTTGTCGACGAAACCAAGGTGAAAGTTCAGGCAGGTGACGGGGGGCGTGGTTGCGTCAGCTTTCGCCGTGAGAAATACGAGGCGTTCGGCGGACCAAATGGAGGCGATGGGGGCAAAGGAGGAGACGTTATTCTGGGGGGATCCAATAATGAGAACAATTTGACCCGATATCGCTTTCAGCCTCATTGGTCGGCGGGCCGTGGCGAGCACGGTCGGGGATCCGATCAAAATGGGGCGCAAGGGAAGAATTGCGTCTTGACCGTGCCTCCAGGCACTTTGGTTGTCGATATCGAGACCGGGCAGACCGTGGCGGAAATTTTAGAGCATGGAGAAAAAAAGCGATTGCTCGAAGGCGGCAATGGCGGGTGGGGAAACAAGAAGTTCAAGAGTTCGGTGAATCGAGCTCCCCGAAGGGCCAATCCTGGGGAGCCCGGTGAGACTGGGGAATATAAGCTCATTTTGAAGAGCATCGCGGACATAGGGCTCGTCGGGTACCCGAATGCAGGAAAGTCGACGCTTACGAGCCTGATCACCAACGCCCATCCAAAAGTCGCGGCCTATCCGTTCACGACCTTGCACCCTCAAATTGGAGTAATCGAGTATCCTGAACGTTATCAAAGGCTTCAACTCGCTGATATTCCGGGACTTATAGATGGAGCGAGCGAAAATAGAGGCCTGGGTCATCGATTTCTACGCCATATTGAGCGCTGTTTCCTGCTTACGCTGATTATCGATATGTCTGGAGTAGGCGGAAGAGCGCCTCGAGATGACTACGATCAGCTCATCGCAGAGCTCGGCGCCTATGATCCGGCTCTGCTAGAAAAGCCTAGGTTAGTGGTAGCCAACAAGATGGACGAAGAGCCATCGATTGAGAATCTCGAAAACTTTCGAAAAACCCGGGACGTCTCTATCCAATCGGTTTCTTGTCTTACCGAAGATGGCCTGCCCGAGCTTAAAGATCTTCTATGGGAAAAGGTCTCCGAGGCTAAAGCTAAGGAAAAAGAATCCGAGAGTTCAAGTAGCGGAAACGCCAACAACGACTCAGATTCTACTTAGCAACCAACCAATTCCGCCTTATGGCCAGTCTCAAGCCACTCATTACGCGATCCAACCGTCTCCTCGGAGCGAGTTTGGTGGAGCAAGGGCTTGTCTCGATCGATGATCTGGACGAGGCCAATGATCGCCTGGTCGAGCTAATGTCCGCTCAGGCCAACTCCGTACAAGTCAGCTTGCTGAGCATATTGATTTCTGAGAAGCAGGCTATCGACGAAAACAAGCTGCTCGAACTCCAGGTCGAAGATCATGGGCTCGGCTTGATTGACGTGCGCGATATCGACTTTCCCGACGAGCTCAAAGCCTCACTGGACCCGAAAGCCTCCTAGGCTACATTGACCGTTCCATTCGATCAAATTGAAGAGACGACCTATTTAGCGACCGCCTTTTACCTGAGCCCTGCTGTAAGATCCTATTGGGAGGAGACTATTCCGGGAGATGTCGTTTGGCTCGCATCAACGGTTGAGTCGCCTACCGACTTTTTGGAAAAATTCGATTCCGGCATTGCGAGCGCGATGGCCAATGGGGCGAACTAAACGATATGGCATTGGGAAGACTACAGGGCGCAATCGTCGATAACCTAGCGACTCGGTCCCATTTGGATGGGGATCAAGTGGGCGAGCTAAAGGGGGTCGATAAGGAGCTCAACGGAAGCGCTTTCGATGAGCTGCTCTCCTTGGAGAGTACCGAGTTTCACTGCACCAGCTCAACATCGCCAAAGCCAATGCCTATGGCGTGGCTCCAATCAACGTTAAGCGTCTCGCCATCAATAAAGGGACCTGGGAGATACTGGATCAGGAATTTTGCAACGAGCATAGCGTGGTACCCGTTAGCTGTGTCGGAAACTATATTGTAGTCGCGTTCTCGAACCCCTTCGAGCTGACGATCTCGAGTAAGATCGCGGAAATCAGCGGTAAGCAGGTAATCACATTGCTTAGTCCGGAGCAGGAAATTAAGGAAGTTCTCAATCAGGACGCCAACCCCGCCAAGGAATCGCAGTTTGACGATGTGATGGAGGCGGTTGGCATCGAGTTCGGCACGGGCGAAGAAGGTGAAGAAGAAGATTCGGACGACGAAGAATCGGCTCCTATTATACAATTGGCCAACAGGATCGTAGAAGACGCCTACAGTCTCGGAGCCAGCGATATCCATATCGAGCCTCAGGAAAAGGAATTGATGGTTCGCTATCGTGTGGACGGCGTTTGCCAAGAGAAGCTCAGATTGCCGACGAAAGTAGCCGGCTCCTTGATCGCTCGCCTCAAGATCATGGCGAATCTTGATATTGCCGAGAGACGCCTTCCCCAAGATGGCCGTATCATATTCAAGCAATTTACTCGTAAGAATATCGATATCGACTTGCGTGTGTCGACCGCTCCGCTCAATCACGGCGAAGGGATCGTGATGCGTATCCTGGATAAGCAAAAGTCGACCATGCCGCTCCCGGCGCTCGGTTTTGCTGAAGACAATCTAGATCGCTATCGGGAAACGATCAAGCAGCCCTATGGCATGATACTCCATTGCGGTCCGACGGGTTCCGGAAAGTCGATGACACTGTACTCCGCATTGAATGAGATAAGCACTCCAGGGATTGTTATTCGCACCGCGGAAGACCCGATCGAGTATACCTCGAATGGCATCAATCAGATGCAGATGAATCGACAGATCGGACTAACGTTCGCCAGCTCGCTCCGGGCGTTTCTTCGTCAAGATCCGGACATTATTCTAGTCGGGGAAATTCGTGATACGGAAACCGCAAACATAGCGGTGGAAGCGGCGCTAACCGGTCACTTGCTCATTAGCACGCTCCATACGAACGATGCGCCCGGAACGATAGCTCGTTTGACGGATATGAACATCGAGCCCTTTATGATCTCGTCGTCCTTGCTATGCGTTTGCGCTCAACGCTTGATGCGTCGCGTTTGCAAGACATGCCGTATTCAGTATGAGCCCAAAGGTCGGGAGAAAGGAGTGCTCGAAGCAGGCATTGGTTGGAGCGGGACCATATTTAAGCGCAATCCAAAGGGCTGCCCGCGGTGCAACAATACCGGCTTCAAGGGACGTATCGGTATCCATGAATTAATGATCATTGACGATGCATTGGTCGAGGCGATCAACAAAGGTCGCGAAACCGCTGAGATCAAGAAGCTCGCCATGAAAGGCGGCATGAAAACCCTTCGCCAAGATAGCCTCCTTAAGGTCAAGGATGGAATTTCCACGCTGCCTGAGGCGCTCGCTACGGTACTGATCGATTTGTAATCTAGGACTTGCCTGATTGCGCTGCGGCGAGCAGCAGGTTTCCAGGCATACGGAATCGATAGTTCGGGTTCACGTATTGGAAGCTGACCTCCAAGTCTGGTGTGACGAGGAAAACTGATGGCACTGGAAGTTTCCCTCTGCGGCGATGGTCAAATCCGATTCCAAATGCATCCATGGCATTGAATGCGCTATCGGAATACAATTGGTAGCCAAGCGTGTGCTTCTCGTCCGTGACGTTGAGCGACTCCGGCGTATCAGGGCTAATTGCTATGATCTGATAGCCGAGTTCCTTCAGGTCGTCTTCGATTGAGGCGAGTTCGTTCAATTGCGTATTGCAATAGGGGCACCAACCGCCGCGATAGAAAATGACTACAGAGTGTTTCCCTCCCAGGACATCGGTTAGGTCGAGCGCGTCACCCTGTTGATTGGCGATCGATGCGCTAGGGACCGTGGCGCCGATAAGCAACGGCGTCACTTCTTCCGCAGTATTGGCCGAAAGAACATTGAAATTGGCTGTGAGAGCAGCGATGGCTAAAAGAGCGAGGGGTTTCATATTTCCGAGGCGTATTCGAGGTTGATTGGTATTATTCTGGTTAGGGAACGAACGTTCGAGCTCAATGAATGCCAGTTCATTGATTCTTTAGAATAAGGTCCATGATTTTATAAATTAGTTTTGCCGCAATGAATTCCGAAGCATGATGGTTTTCGGTGGGAGCGAGTTCGACAACATCGGCCCCAATCACGGTTCTTCTCTGGATCACCTTCTCCAAACCTTCAATTGCCTGGTACCAATTGAGTCCTCCTGGTTCGGGGGTTCCCGTACTCGGTAGAAGGGAAGGGTCCAAGCAGTCGACATCGAATGAGATATAGATTTTTTCGGGAAATGAATCGGGAAGCAGGCTCTCTGGAATTCCGTGGCGCGCGATGCTATCGGCATCCACATAAGGGATCTTTTCCTTCGCTCGCAACGATGCCTCAGCTTGAGATAGCGCCCTCATGCCAATTTGGAAGATTGGGATACCTAGATCTAGCGCCCGTTTCATAACGCAAGCGTGGCTATTTGGATTGTTTTGATAGGTATCCCTCAGGTCTGCGTGGGCATCGAATTGAACGATGCCAAAGTCGATTCCTCGCTTTTGCAGAGCGATGGCGGGAGCGATCGAAATGGTATGCTCTCCTCCGAGCAGGAAAGGTATTTTCCCGAGGTCTAGCGTCTTCGTAACTGCTTTTTCGGTACGATCTAAAGTAGTTGCTGCATCTGAATCGCACTCAACGAAAGGAGCGGTATAAATGCCAGCATCTCCCGGAACGGCGCCGTCAATGTAGGCCTCAAGCTGGGTGGAAGCGCGCAGAATTGCGTCAGGCCCGTTTCGCGTACCGCTTCCATAGGACACGCTTGCTTCGAATGGAACAGGGATAACGTGGAAGGCAGCGTCGACAGGCGCGCTCTGCGGAATGTCGTCGCCATGGAAATGCGGAAATTTACGATCAGTAGCGCTCATAGTCTAGGAAAGTCGGTTCTTATAGTCCTCATATCCAAACTCTCTCACAATATTGAACACCTGAGGGTGCGGGTCCCAGGTCGCGATCGAGGGGTGCTTGATTCCATTGAAGGTTGTCGTTTTTACCATCGTGTAGTGAGCCATATCCAAAAAATGGATAACATCTCCGGCTTTTAGGGGTCTTCGGAAGGAATAGTCTCCCACTATGTCGCCTGCTAAGCAGGACAAGCCCCCGAGTCGATAGGTATAGGGCAATTCTTGCGGAGAGGCGGCCCCGTATATTTCCGGTCGATAGGGCATTTCCAGAGCATCCGGCATATGGCAGGTTGCTGATACATCGAGAATCGCGGTATCGATTTCGTTAGTGACAATATCCAGTACAGTCGCGCGAAGTACGCCTGCATTGAGGGCGATGGCTTCTCCCGGTTCGAGATAGATCTCCAGATTTGCGTATCGTTGCCTGAATGTTTTGATAACTTCTACAAGCGCGTCGATATCGTAGCTTGGGCTTGTGATATGGTGTCCACCTCCGAAATTGACCCAACGCATTTTTGGGAGCCACTTTTCGAATTGGGTCTCGAACGCTTCAAGAACTCGGGCGAACGTATCTGCATTTTGCTCGCACAGCGCGTGAAAGTGGAGTCCTTCGATTCCTTCCAAGGAACGGTCATTGAACGATTCGGGAGAAATGCCCAATCTGGATCCGGGTGCGCAGGGATCGTAGAGGGCAATGTCGATTTCTGAGTATCCAGGATTCACGCGCAATCCGCATGAGATTGCTCGACTTGAATCCGATATCTTGGATTTGTGAAGGTGAAACTGGTTGAAGGAATTGAATGTGATGTGGTGTGCGATTGGAATGATTTCCCTCATGTCTTCATCGGTGTAGGCAGGCGCATACACATGAATCTCTTTTCCGAATGCTTCCGATCCGAGACGCGCTTCGTGCGGACCGCTTGCGCAGACGCCTGAGAGCGACTTTGCAAGGAGGGGAAAAACGCTGTGCATGGCGAACCCTTTTAAGGCGCACAATATCTTGCAACCTGCTTTGGCCTGAACGCTCTCAAAAATAGCTAGGTTGGATTTAAGCCGTTGAATATCGACTACAAAGCAAGGAGAGGGCGCGTCGCTTGGAAGAGCGGGATCGTAGTGAACGATATGGTCCATCCTAGTCGACTAGCGCTTCTGGTTTCCCGTCTAGGATCGCCTCTTTCCAAGGTAGTCCATGTTGGTTTAGGGCGTCCATGAAGGGATCGGAATTGAATTGCTCGACATTGAAAACGCCCGTTCCGGTCCACTTGCCAGTCAACATCATCATAGCGCCAATCATGGCGGGCACTCCCGTTGTATAGGAGATCGCTTGTGATTTAACTTCCTCAAAGCACTGTTCGTGATCGCAAATGTTGTAGATGTAGTAGTGCTTGCGCTGTTTGTTTTGAACCCCATCCAGCACGCATCCTATGCACGTGCGCCCTTTCGTGGTTTCCCCGAGTGAGCCGGGATCTGGCAACACTGCTTTTAGAAATTGGAGAGGCACGATCTCCTGACCTTGGTAATTGACGGGATCAATACGAGTCATGCCTACATTCTCAAGTACCTTCAAGTGGGTGAGGTACTGTTCTGAAAATGTCATCCAAAATCGCATACGCTGAATTTCGGGGAGGTGCTTGGATAGCGATTCCATTTCCTCATGGTACATGAGGTACATATCCTTTGGGCCGATACCTTCTGGAAAGTCGAATTTTCGATGAATCGAGAGCGGTTCGGTTTCGACCCATTGGCCGTTTTGCCAATAGCGTCCATTAGCGGTGACTTCCCGAATATTGATCTCGGGATTGAAGTTAGTGGCAAAGTGCTTCCCGTGATCGCCGGCGTTGCAGTCGATGATGTCGAGCGTGTCGATCCGGTCGAAGTGATGCTTCTTGGCGTGAGCGGTGAAGATGTTGGTGACGCCTGGATCGAATCCACATCCTAGCAACGCCATAAAGCCCGCTTTCTCGAATCGATCCTGATAGGCCCATTGCCAGTGATACTCGAATTTCGCTTCATCTCTGGGTTCGTAGTTAGCGGTATCCAGATAGTGGACCCCAGCTTCTAAGCAGGCGTCCATAATCGTCAGATCTTGATAGGGCAGCGCGACATTGATGACTAGTTCCGGCTGGTAGTCGTTTAGCAATGCGGTTGTTTCAGCGACATTGTCGGCGTCGACCGCAGCGGTATATACCTCCCGATCAATCTCGCTCGCGATCGCATCGCATTTAGACTGGGTGCGACTCGCCAAGCATATACCTGAAAATACGTTGGGTTGCATTGCACATTTGTGGGCGACCACGCGACCCACTCCACCGGCTCCAATGATAAGGACCTTGCTCATATTTCCTCGATTTCTTCAGCGAGAGCGCAGCGAATTGCAATTGGAATTAATTGGATTTTGGAAGTTTGCAAGGGCGTGGGTCATTCATCGTCCACCTGAAAATCCCCGATCTGGTAGGCGCTTTCCTCTATAAAACCGATTTATGTAGAGGGAAAAAGCGATGAAAAGAGCGGGATACTCTATTTATTTCTGCTCCCCAAATTTGCTGTTATAGGCCATCATGGACATCCCAGCTGTACAGAACCTAGTAGACGCAACGCACAATCCGATGGGGCCTGTTGCGAACGATGCCTCAAGCATCACTGCCCAATCAACGGAACCAATCGCGAGCGGGGAACAATCCGCGTCTGGCGGATCCGATTTCGGATCGAATCACTCCAAGGATTTCGAAGGCAATCTCGGCTCGAATTTGAATGAGAAAGCTTAGCTGCTAATTCTAACAGCTAGATTGACTTGATACTAGAGCGGGCATTTGTTCGCTGAAAGACCTCGCCCGAAAGAGCGAGGTCTTTTGCTGTAAAATACTGTTGAGAGGTCTATAGGTCAGTTGGCGCAAACACTTCGACCAAAGCGATTCCACTTTCACCGGAAGCTCCGGCTACGTGAACCCCATAGACTCGGTTAGGAGGTAGATCTATAACCATTGCTGAATTTGTGCTCCCAACAGCGTAGCCTACTGAACTGACGGCGGCGGCCACGAGCAGGATTTCTGCAGTATTGTTTTCTGGGTCGCCCCAATCGTCATTGACAGCTATTTCCGTTGCGGGAGAAACGGTCTGGTCAAGTACTACGATGTTGGGGTCGGGCAGTGCAGATGATCCAGCAGGCAATCCAATGCCTGGACCTTGGGCGCGGATGAGTACTTTCTGCGGCTTGTCTCCGATGACAGTGAATCCTGCGAACATTTTCTTAGAGGGTTCCGAGCCGACGAAACTTCTTGTCGCAATATTGAAGAGAAATGCATCCGCGGATGGATTGGTATGAATGGTCTCGTCATACACTTCGACCGTTCCAATGCCCGTGCCATTGTCTACGCCTCGTATAATGGCGGAATAGACGCCTTCAGTGAGCGTTGCTCGCATTGCGGCATCGTTTGAGTCGACTGGTAGTACGGGAGCTCCAGTGAGGACGATTGCGTCAGCAATTTCTTGTGCGTTACCCCAAGTGGTATTTGGGTTTTGAGGAAGGTTGACTAGATCGGATTCTACCGGATCGACATTGAAATTAAACTTGTATAGTTCGATAGATGGATCTTCCAGAACGCCTGAAAGATTGTTTGGCGGATTGGCGAGAGTGGGTCCTACGGACATGATCAATACGTCGAGAGGATCCGATCCCAATACCGTGAATCCGGCGATCATGACATTGTTGCCTGTAAACACTTCCGATCGTGTTGAAATGTTGATTACACGTGACGTACCTATGGGGTCGACGGTTGTTGCGCCTGTGATTGTGATGCGAAGCGTTCCTTCGTCGCCGCTGTCCTACGAATCTTTCGCTTGATAGGTGAAGGTTTCCTCGAGCGTTTCCCCATCGTTGAGATTGGCGACATCTGGATTGTCATTATCGACTTGATACGCGTAGCTACCGTCTGACGCAATTACGAGGAATCCATAGTCGGTCGCGATGCGCGTACCTACCTTGTCAGGGTCACCGTCGACTTGATCGACAGTGAGCGATTCTCCATCGGGCTTGCCATCGTTGTCGGTTACGCTTCCCTTGATGTAACTGTCGCCTTCGTCAATCCCGCCCTCATCGTCAGTTGCTATGACAGAGATACCGGTGATTGTAACGGTGAGGGTTCCTGTATCCGTTCGATCTTGAGTGTCCCTGGCTCGATAGGTAATGCTGTCTTCCAGCGTTTCTCCATCGTTAAGGGCGATTACGTCAGGATTGTCGTTGTCTAGCTCGTAGGTGTAGTCGCCATTAGCGGAAATCGTTATGCTGCCGTATGTGGTTGCGATTTGAACCCCTACGTTAGCGCCGTCGCCAGCGACCTGGTCCACGGTCAACGTCTCTCCATCTGGCTTCTCGTCATTGGCGGTAACGGAGCCATTGACTGTTCCGCCTGTTTCGGAGATAGAATTTGTGTCATCGATTGCGTTTACGACTTCAGCAGCTGCGACCGCGGTAACGGACAATACGGTTCCCCATTCGATTTCGTAGTCCGCATGCATCATGCCCTGAGCCTGTAAGGAGACGTCGCCGATAGCGCTCGGGGCGAAGTCGAACGTAGTCGCTCTTGGAAGGTATGCCGAGGTCACAATCGAGCTCATGCTTTCCACATTCGAGAGCGTGATGTCGTCAAAGTACCAGCCTACTAGGGACGACGTTTGCGGGAAGGCGATTCCGCCGATGTGCAAAAACTCGAATTGTATCATTATCGTTCGACCCTCGCAGATAGAGAGATCGATGTTCTTGGTGGAGAAGGTGTTTTCAGGGGTGCCGCCCGAACCGCTTTGAGGAGTGGTACCGGGTTGCAGAAATACGTTTATCCAAGAAACGCCGTTATCGAGAGAGATGTTCACTTTTGACAATTGAGTGTCCGTGGCGTTACGAACCATACTTTCGAACGATAGCGTGCTTGAGCTACCGATTACATAAGCGTTCGGGAAGGTTATGGTATTGCTTGTGCCAAGTTCGCTGCTGGTAGCGAGGTGAAAGGCGTTGGAGCCACTGCTAGCAAAGCTGCTGTCGATCACGCTGTAGCCGCCAAAAATGCTGACTATCAATTCGCCGATTCCAGACTCCGCGCCTTCGACAATATCGCCAGAGGCCGTATTAAAGGAACGAAAGCGTATTCCGGTCACATTCTCGTTCCCTCCGAGTTGAGCGAAGTCGGGAAGGTCTACATTGTACTGATTGAGCGTTCCTTCCTCCGGATTTACCGGACCTGTTATTGAGGTTACTATCGTTTCGCCTGGAGTGGGTATTTCTGGATCGAATACGATTACGTCATATGTGTAGCTCGCTTGAGGCGCATCTTGGATACCCGATACCGTAACTTGATAAGTTATGTCGGCGTTCGGCTTTGCGTGCGTATGAGGTACGTTGGCGTCCAATCCGTCGTATACCCAGACGAGGGTAGGATCCCCAATGGAGAAGCCAGGGCCTGGCTGGACGGCTTCCTGAACTACCCCGATCGGGTTTCCGTCGCGCGTCATGGTTACCGAAGCAGAGGTGAAATCAGCGCCTGCTATGGAAAACGACCAACGTGGATGAACGGTTTGGTAGGGGATATAGCCTTCCTGGGGAAAGGCGACGTAGGGAAAGTCTTGGGCTGGGTGGGGGCCTTTGTTATTGTCGGAAAAGATGTGTATCGCGTTGGCCCGCCGCACGGTAGTGGGGTTGCCTGGGATATTTGCCTGCGCTTCTGCGGGTATAGAGCTAGATGGAGTGTCTCCGGTGCCCATTTCTATCATAGGAGGGTGGAGCAACCAGCGCCGGTGCCCGACTGCGGAGTTTCCGATCCCATGGTCCTGCATGTACCCATTCACCGAGTCAGGACCGAATGAACCAATTGCAAGATTGGAGTCCTCGGCGCCCTGTATGCCTACGGCAGTCAGGTAATTCAAAGATCCCGCGGGAACGGGGGTATGGCTAATATTGTCATTTCCCCCATGATGTGGGCTGTTAGCTGCGCGATCTCGTTGAGAGTGTCGAGCAGCACTATGTCGGCGGGAATGCCGGCCATGGCACGATAGTAGTTGATTCTCAGCAATACCGCTTCCTTGAAGAGATCGGGGGTGCCGCCCACCATTAGGGGAACTTCCGTTTCCTCGGTGCCGGGCGCCGGGAAGGGGCTGAAGCTTCCGGTCCAGTCAATCTTCGCGTACTCGGATGCCCAGTAGATGGCGTTGAAGAAAGCCCTAACCTCTCCACGATTGGAATTGTCTACCTCGAAGGCGCCGAGATCCAGAATGTGGTCCGATTGGATGCTGAATCCCTCGGAGCTGGAATTCCGCTGAATCTGGTTTTATTCATATCCCTGAGGAATGTAGATCGGCTGGGCGATCAAAGTAGCCGAGGCCCCTAGCAAGGTAATGAGCAGGAGGGAGATACGTGCGATGCGACGATTCATTGATTAGGTTGGCTTAGAAGGTTTGGAACGTATGCGTTCAATCGGGCTCTAAATGCCGAAAATTAAGGGGAAAATCGCATAGATTGCAGTTCAAAAAACGTCCTAGCCAATTTTGGATCCCCAAATTTACGAATTAATGACTCGCGAGAGTTAGCAACGCGCTCCCACTAAGTCCTGGGAGGAGACAGCTCGGTGAGCTCTAAAGCTTAGCGGGATCGTAGGGAGATGTCGGGACGACGCCGGAAACGGTTTCTCTCAATTGTCGCCTAAGTTCAGAAATAACCCTCTCGAATGCTGGATCGCTGGCTAGGTTGTCGAATTCATTGGGATCGCTGGCGTGGTCGTATAATTCCGTTCCTTGTTCCCCTTGATTCCACTCGGTATAGCGCCAGCGATCCGTCCGAATCGTCGCACCCATAACGGGGGAGCCTTCCCCTGGACGCAGCGCTTGCGTAAACGCTGTCCCATTCCAGGGGCGATTAGGCTGCCGGAGCAGCGGTGTCAGGCTCTTGCCTTCGATTTCCTTTGGCGGCGTCAGACCTGCAAGTTCTGTGACCGTTGGGTATATGTCCAAAAACTCTACGATTTGCTGGCTGGCAGTCCCATTGCCTCTTTGTCCAGGGGCGTAGAATATCAACGGAGCCGATGCGGACTCCTCGAAAAGGCAGCGCTTCTGCCAGATGCCATTGTGTTCGCCTAGATGGTAGCCGTGGTCGCTCCAGAAGACGATGAGCGTATTGTCCATGAGCTCTAGCGACTCGAGGGCATCGAGCAGGCGTCCCACTTGCGCATCTACGAAGCTTACGTTGGCATAGTAGGCTTGCTTCGCCTTGAGCACATCTTCTTCTGCTAAGCCGTAATTTGGAATCGGGCAGTTGTGGGCGAATGCGGACTTGGGTACATCGTCACGATCGCCTTCGGGAGCGTAAGGCATCTGTATCGATTCCAATGGATACAGATTCCAGTATTTCTTAGGGGCGACAAAGGGAGTGTGCGGACGAAAGAATCCAACGCCTAGGAAGAAAGGGCGGTCCTTGTTTTCCTCGAGGAGCCGGATTGCTTCGGTGGTAATCATGCCATCGGTTTGCTCCTCGTCCGTTCCGTCCGCGGCTAGCCAGCTAAGAGCGCCGCTTATGGGGCGATGGGGCTCCAAGTTGATGATCAGGTGCTCCTCGAGCGTGTCGCGTCCCTTGGGGTTCACGACCTGATCCCAGGAATCGAGATCGTCAAGGCCGTTGGTCCCAATCTGAAACGGAACGCCATAGTGATAGAGTTTGCCGACTCGCATCGATTTGTATCCATTATTTCGAAACAGCTGAGGGAGCGTTACGGCGTTTGGCATTTCATCGCGGAAGTGTCGCCCAAGATCGTATACTTTCAAGGTGTCGGGTCGAAGGCCAGTGAGCAGAGAAGCCCGGGTTGGATTGCAGAGAGGAATCTGGCAATAGGCATTGTCGAAGCGTACTCCCATGTCGGATAGCTTGTCCAAGTTTGGAGTCACTGCGATCGGGTCGCCATAGCACCCCAAAGACTGGGTCAGGTCGTCGGAAGCAATGAAGAGAACGTTGAGCGGCTTTTCCGTCTGAGCGGAGATTGAGGAAATGCTCGCAATGAACAGGGCGAAAAGGATCAGGAATGAGGCGCGTGGTGAGTATGGCATAGGAATTGGGACGATTATCTGGACGGAATCCATGAGGTCAATGATCGCCTTCTCTTGTAGGCCGGGAGAGTAGGGCTGCTCATCCGTAATTTAGTTTGTAGTTGCTTGGCGGCGTGTTGGATCGACAGTATCTTCAGCTCCATGAACGCCCCCGTTAAGCTCTTCCTGCCCTTTTTTCTGACCTGCAACGCGCTTGCCGCGCCGCCAAACGTGCTCTTCATTTATACAGACGACCAATCTGCAAGGACGGTGAGCGCTTATGAAGAGGCCTATGACTGGGTAGATACGCCGCATATTGATCGGTTGGCGGAAGAGGGCGTGCGGTTTACACGAGCCAATATCGGTTCTTGGTGTATGGCCTCACGGGCATCGATTCTCACCGGATTGCAGCAGCATAGGGTCGAGTCGATGCGAATGACCGGACCGAATCCAATGAACATCTACGATCCAGACCAGTGCAAGTTTTGGACGGAATCTTTCAGGGAGCAAGGCTACTACACGGCCCAAATAGGCAAGTGGCACACGGGTGTAGATTCTGGATACGGAAGGGATTGGGATCATCAAATCGTGTGGAATCGACCCAAGTACCCAGAAAACGCCCCCAACTATTTTTATGACCAATTGATCGAATTCGATGGAAGCGAGCCAAAGCTCGTGAAGGAATACACGACGGATCGCTATACGGATTGGGCCGAGGATTTCGTTCGAAACCGAGGGCCGGAATCCGGCAAGCCTTGGTACCTCTGGCTTTGCTACGGGGCCGTCCACGGTCCCTTTACCCCTGCGGATAGGCACAAGGACACCTATGCGGATGCAACGGAACCTGACATCCCTGATATCTATCCCCCGCGACCTGGCAAGCCTGAGTACATGGACAAGATGGAGTTCTGGGTGCCCGGTCCGAATGGAGAATCGATTGAGAAGGGGCGCGATGGGCCGACTCCGGTAGGCATGCTGGACTTGCCTGGTCGACCCTTGAAGGACTGGGTGCGTCAATACCAGCAAGGCGTTCTAGCGATCGATGAAGGGGTCGGTCGCTTGCTGAAAGCGCTCCAGGAAACGGGGCAAGATGAAAATACGCTGATTATTTTCACGTCCGACCAAGGCTTTGCTTGGGGCCAGCACGGATCCAAGTCGAAGGTCGCTCCCTACCATGCGAATATTGCGGCGCCGCTTATCTTCCGGTTGCCGGAATCCGTTGCGTCGTCCAATCGAAGCAGAGGCACGGTGGTAACGCAGCCAGTAACCGCCGTGGATATACCGGTCACGCTATTCTCGCTAACGGGCCTCGAGTCGCCGTGGCCAATGCACGGCTACGACCTTAAGCCGCTTTTGCTGGACCCTGCCGAGAAGTGGGGGAAGCCTTCGCTTCTGGTTCACACCGCCAAGAAGTATGGATCGGATACGAATATAATCCCGGAAAAGGGGAATCCGGATCTGTATCACGGTCCGGGGGTTCCTTGGTATGTCCTCCTGAGCCAGGGACGGTACAAATACGTTCGAACGTTGGTTGAGGGCGAGACAGAAGAGCTCTACGACTTGGTAAGCGATCCGCAAGAGCTGCGTAACCTGGCTCAAATCGCCGCCTATTCCGACCTGCTGGAGCGCTACCGCGCCTCTGCCATAGCGGAACTGAAACGAACAGGAGCCGGATTCGTGGATCGTCTACCCGCCGTAGCTCAGAACTGAATTGATATGAGTCGACCCAACATACTCTGGTACTGTACGGATCAACAACGGTTCGATACCATAGGCGCGCTTGGCAATGCCTTCGTGAAGACGCCCCATATCGATCGCCTCGTTGAAAACGGTGTATCCTTTATCCGAGCTTATTGTCAGAGCCCCATTTGCACGCCTAGCAGATCCAGCTTTATGACGGGCATGTATCCCAGTCGTCTGCGCAATACCCGCAACGGGAACGATACTTTTCCGGAGAACCCGCCCCTGATCTCCAAATTGATAGCGGATTCTGGATACGATTGCGGGCTCATCGGAAAATTCCATTTGGTGAGCGCGGGACATCGGCCAGAGCCCAGGCTCGACGATGGCTTTTCGTATTGGAAGCACTCCCACGCGCCTCGCGACGACTGGCCCGAAGGGACGCATGCCTATGCGGATTGGGTCAGGGAAAATGGGGGCGATCTCGATGCAATGCGTAAATCCGACACGCGTGTAGATCCGGAGTATCATCAAACGAAATGGGCCTCGGATTGCGCGATTGAGTTTATCACTAAGGAACGTGATCAGCCTTGGCTGCTGAATATCAATGTTTACGATCCGCATCCTCCCTTTATTCCACCGGAAGAGTATGCCGCAAAATTCAAGGCGGAGGATATGCCAGGACCGTATTTCCAATCCTCTGACCTCGAAACGCAAAAAGGCTTAGAGACAGTCGATTTTCAGGGAACGGCTGAGGATCCAGAAGCATTCCAAGCAAAGGATATCCAAGCGAAGTACTATGCGATGATTGCTCAAATTGACGATCATTTCGCTCGTATAATCGATGTATTGGAAAAGACAGGACAGTCCGACAATACGGTAATTATTTTTACTTCGGACCATGGCGAAACTCTAGGCGATCATGGACTTCTAATGAAAGGGTGTCGTTTCTACGAAGGCTTAACCCGTGTTCCTTTGATTTTCTCGTGGCTTGGCAAATTCGTTCAAGGTATCCAATGCGAAGGGCTCGTTGAGCTACTGGATTTGTCCGCTACTCTGCTGGATCTGACGGAAGTAGGTGTTCCCGACTATCATCAAGGACGAAGTCTAAGGCCGATATTGGAAGGAAGCGAATCCGGCTCAAAGATCCGGGAGAGCGCTCGCTGCGAGTATTTCGATGCTCTGGACCCGCATTTTACAGGAGGCACTGGGAGCTTTGGCACCATGTATCGAACCGATCGTTACAAGCTGTCGATGTACCATAGCCTTGGCTTAGGGGAGTTGTACGACTTGGAGAACGATCCTTGGGAGCATAGAAATCTTTGGGACGATCCGGATCACGAAAAGATTAAGAGTCAATTGATCCAAGAGAGCTTCAATACCCATGTCTGCGTATCAACCGATGTCGGCTCCAAACGGGTCGCGCCCATGTGAATTTGAGTCCTCACGAAAATATAAGTCCTATACCGCTATCTTGAAAGGAATATTCCATATGAAACAAAGCCCCACCTTATTATCTATTCTCCTGACGTTTTCCCTCGTTCTGCTCGTGTCTTGCAGTTCGAACAGTAGCGACGAATCCGATTGGGTCGACTTATTCAATGGCGCAACGTTGGAAGGGTGGCAGAACTTTGGAGGAGGAAACTTCTATGTGGAGGACGGAGCCATCGTTGGCGAAGCGGCTCCGAAGCTCCCCAATAGTTTCTTGGCGACCAATGAAATGTATGGGGACTTCGAGCTCGAGGTGGAATTCAAGGTCGATCCGCTTCTAAACTCTGGCATTCAAATCCGGAGCCATACCTATCCCGAGGAGACCAAGACCATTCGCTGGGGAGGTCGCTTCAAGCCGGATGGAAGCAAGGACGTGAAAGACCGCGTTTGGGAAAAGGGGCGCTTCTGGGGCTATCAGATCGAGATTGACCCGAGCGATCGAGCCTGGAGCGGAACGCTCTATGAAGAAGGCGGGCGCGGATTTTTGCATACGCCCGGCGAGAACAAGGAAGGAATGAAGGCGTTCAAAGGGGGTGAATGGAATCACTTTCGAATCATCGCCAACGGAGACCACTTCCAAACTTGGCTGAATGGAGTCCCTGTCGCCGACGTCCACGATGGCTTGACCGCTTCTGGATACATTGCCCTGCAGCTGCACGGGATCGGCAATAACATGGAAAAAATCGGCCAGAAGGTCCGATGGAAAAATATCCGGCTAAAGCATCTGTAATGCGCGGCAGAGTCATTCCGGCTCTATTCCTGCTGGCCGCTCTCCTCGGTTTTGAGTCGGTTCGGTCCAGCTCACCCAATATTCTCCTGATTGTTTCCGATGATCAAGGGTATGCGGATTTAGGCATCCTCAATGAAGAGATCATAACGCCAAACCTGGACCGCATCGCACGAGAAGGATCGCGCTTGACGAGCTTCTATGTTGCTTGGCCGGCGTGCACGCCGTCCAGAGGCGCGTTTCTGTCGGGACGCTATTCGCAGCGAAACGGCATTTACGACATGATTCGCAACGAAGCTCCCGATTATGGGCACAAGTACGATCCCGAGACCTACGCTATCACTTGGGAGCGCATTGGAGGTATGGATGCCAGGGAAATTTTGATACCGGAAACGTTAAAAGCCAGAGGCTACGTATCTGGAATATTCGGCAAGTGGGATTTAGGGATCAGCACGCGATTTCTCCCGCTTGCCAAAGGATTCGATGAATTTTACGGGCTAGTGAATACGGGAATCGATTACTATACGCATGAACGCTACGGCGTTCACAGCATGTACCGGAATAATGAACGTACGGAAGAGGATAAGGGAATTTACGCGACCTATTTGTTTGAACGGGAAGCGTTGAGATTTCTTGAAGAGCGATCGGATGAGGAGCCTTTCTTTCTCTATGTTCCCTTCAATGCTCCTCATAGCTCATCCGCCTTGGATCCTAAAATACGAGGGACCGTTCAGGTGCCTCCGGAATTCGAGGCGATGTACCCGCCCTTGGAGAATCCCTACCGAATGGGTTCTCGCTACGGGAAAGAGACGCTCGTGCCGACGCCGGAGAAGCGCAAGCGGGACTTTCGAGCGGCGACCACATGCATGGATGCATCCATTGGCAAATTGCTGGACGCGCTGGATCGGAAGGGAATCGCTGAGAAAACGATCGTCATCTTCTTTGCCGACAACGGAGGTGGCGGTGGAGCGGACAATGGAGTCTTGCGCGGCAAGAAGGGAGATACCTGGGAAGGGGGCGTCCGCGTATTGTCGATGGTGCGCTGGCCCGCGGGAGGCGTACCCGCTGGCGTGGAGAATGACGCTTTTCTGACGAGCTTGGAGCTGATGCCCAGCCTAGCGGCCGCAACGGGAGCCTCTCTGCCAGAGGGTGTGACCTTGGACGGATACAATTGGTGGCCCACCTTGCGGGGCGAATCAGAAAGTCCTCGCCAAGAAATGTTTTGGAAGCGTCGACATTTGAAAGGCGCCCGGGTTGGCGATTGGAAATGGGTAGATATGGGAGAGGGTCAAGGCGGGCTATTCAATCTGTCTGAGGATATTGGAGAACGACGCGACTCGTCGAACGAGCATCCGGAGGAACTTGCTCGTCTAAAGAGACGGTATGAGAAATGGTATTACGAGACCATGGTCGCGGCAGAACCGAGGGGTCCTTTCAAGGATTACTAGATCTAGCAAAACAGATCGATCTTAACCCGCGCCTAGGTGGGCTCGGGCTTATTTTAAGCCATTAGGATAGATGGCCGCCGCACGCTACCAACGATTCGATTTAAATTTGGGAGTAGTTCGTAGGAACCAGTATATTGTCTGTAATCGCGGATACGGTGCCTGCATAGCGTTGGTCCTTGCGGAGCTTCTGCCAATCAGGATCGGCGCTAAACCGTTTCCAGTTCGCATCCCGCTCGGCCATATCTTTGAAGCCTAGCATGTAGATGAGATTTGGCATTAGCGGACCCGCCAAGGTTTTTCCGAAGAACACTGGGTGAAGCCCAACATTGCGGAAGATCTCAATCTCTCCACCTTCATTGAACATCTCTACCTTCCGGTCGGACTTGTTTCGACTATGCGCCTCATAGATGCGGAACTCGAAAATACGGCCACTCTCTCCCGCGATAGCGGTAGGAACTTCTACCTGCGGCATGTGAGAAAACGTTTTCATCAGCGAGCTTTCCATTCGGTCGTAAAGCGGAGCGTCCATGGGCGTATCAGTCGCTTTTTTATAGTCAGCCGTTTGGCTGAGCGCGTCCCAGGTGGTCAGAAAGGAATCGATGGTCTTGTGGGGTACCAGCAGGAACACTTTGGTTCCGCGTTCGCCGTGCTTGGGCCGGAAAACGCCAACGGGCGAGCAGCCATGAGAATTTAATCCGGGGACGACCACATTCTTTAGAAAGGATTCGAGAGCCCCTCGTCGGGCATTGTTTAGAACTTCGAACGTGATCCACTCCAAATAGTGGGCATCGTCAGAAGCTTCGTGATGAGCTCCAAAAAGAGCGGCAGGGGTAGCGGCGGTGGCCGCGGCAACGAATTTTCGGCGATTCATACGCGTATTCGACTGCGCGGCGAAGACGCTGTCAATTGAGTCCTTCGGTTGGGAGCAATTTCTGGCGAGATCTCTCTTCCAGTAATAGAGAAAAAGCTCCTAGAAAGGATAAAAGTAGGCAATCGATGAAACCGGCAGCGCCGGCGGGGCGTTCACGGAGTTGACGCCCAGTCTTTCAAGTTAAAGGAAAGGCGTCGGCTTTGATCAGCGCATGAATTCTAGTTTTACCTTCAATCCCAGAGCCGCATGGGCGGCGCTTGCTTTGCCTATTCTTTCTGTAGTCGCTCAATCCTCCGGTTTTGGCGCTGTTACCTATTCGGAATCGAGTGACGATGCCTTGATCGAACGTTTTACCCGCGGTCTTCCTCAGGGATTCTTCAATCCCGACACCCAACCTGGCAATCCGGTTCCTGTTCAACATTTTTACTCCGAATGGGAGCCCGCCTCAGGCGTGTTGATAAGCGTTCCGTTGAACGGCCTATTCCACTATCCAGAACTATTGAAATTCGTCCTGGATTTCCTAGAGGCGACCTTGCCTCATACTTCGGTTGGGATCCTGTACAATCGAGAGGAGGAAATCCACTTGGGGCGGTTCGTCAGTCGTATTGAGCGGGACACGAGCCTGGGCGATTATGCAAGTCGGATCGATTTTATCGAGAGCACGGTACATGGGTTTTGGATACGAGATCACGGCCCTCAATTTGCTCGGTCCGAGCAGGGCGATCTCCTGGTCATCGACAATGTCTATCGCGTTTTGGATACTTTGAAATCGAGTAATACAACGTCGCCGGCAGCGGCTTCCGAACTATCGCGGAAACGCTACCAAGACGATTTGACCCCTCTTTTCGTAGCCCGCTACCTTCGATCCAAGCGGGATATCGAGGCGCGCATTATAAAACCTCCTTTGCATATGCATGGAGGGGATTTTTCGACCGATGGCAGAGGGAACATATTCACATCGGAGCATACGATCACTGAAAACGGGAGCGATTTGGCGTGGATCGACGAGACGTTTAAACGTTACTATGGCGCGAGTCGCATACACGTGCTCAACCCGCCCGATGGGAACACCGCCAAGCACTTGGATCTCTTCTTCAAAGTGGTTTCCGACGATGTCTATTTCGTTTCTAAACCGCCGAGCAAGTCCATGCTCGATTCGTCGCACGATCGTCTTTTGTCCAGGCAGATTACGCAAACCCTAGAGAACAATCTAAGCTATATAAAGAGAACCATAGGCGAAGCTAAAGTGGTCGAGTTGCCAATGCCCAGCTTGCTCGTTAAGAGCCGCTCCGAGCGCCTGCAAAACTTGCGGAACGAGTTGCTTGCCGTCGTTTCCAAGCGGGCTCGAGTAGACTGGGATCGGATTCTGAGTTTGGATCCAAGCTCGCCAGAGATCGATGCCGCCCAGGATGCGGTTGCTCTCGAGATGCTGGTTTCCACCGATGTCGAGATCGATCTGAAAAACGAAAGTCAATTGGAGATCGCATCCAAGCATTATCTAGGTATCGGGATCGAGGAATTTCTCGATACCTATGTGAATCCTGAAACAGTCTACCGATCGTACACAAATAGCCTCATAGTGGAGAACACGACCGGTGAGACGCTCATTCTTTTGCCACGCTTTTCCCCTCAGGAGGGAGAATCGGTGGAGGTATACGCAGCTATGGAGAAATCCGTCGGAAAGGCCTATTGAGATATCTATCCGGATGCGGAGCTGAAATGGATCGAGTCAGACGCGATCACGACTCTCGGCGGATCCTTGCATTGCATGAGCATAAGCATGCCCAGTATCGATAAGCGAAAAGCGGCTCGCTCGTACAATTGATCGGTTGCGCTGGCAACGCGCCGATCGATCGAATCGCTTTTTAAAGTTGGCATTCAATCGAGCCACCCGCATAGATGGAATCTATGAAAAACGTTACTCTATTTATCGCCTTACTTTCGCTCGCGGGCACGATCGCATTCGCTGCTCACCATGGAGGAAAGTGGCACTCCTTGTTCAATGGTAAAAACCTCCAAGGCTGGACTGCCAGCAAGGAGAACCCCAATAGCTACTTTATCGAAAATGGAAACCTCGTCGTGCGGGGCGGCCGTTCCCACCTTTTCTACACAGGCGATGTCGGCAATGCCAATTTCAAGAACTTCGAGCTCAAATTGAAGGTGAAGACCTTCAACAATGCGAACTCGGGCGTTTATTTCCACACAGCGTACCAGGACGAGGGCTGGCCCTCGCAAGGCTTCGAGGCTCAAGTGAACACCACGCACAAGGATCCCAAGAAGACCGGCAGCCTCTACGCCATCGCCAATGTCTACGTTCCTATGGAAGAGGAGGAGCCCTTCGTGGTTCGCGTAGCGAGAGCCGGAGCGGAAGTTTACCGGGAGAAAGCTCCTTCCTCTGATGGGGAATGGTTCGATTACCACATCATCGTCAAGGATTCCAATGTCGTGCTCAAGGTGAATGGAGAGACCACTGTCAACTGGACTCAACCTGAAGGCTACGCCGGTCCGAATCCAAATATGGCAGGACGAAAAATTGGTAGCGGCACGATCGCCTTCCAGGCCCATGACCCCGGATGCGAGGTGCACTACAAGGACATTCAGATAAAGATTCTCGACTGATTCATTGAGTCAGATCGCGAATGCTGCGGGCCCTGCAGTCGCGCAGCGTTTGAGACTTCGAATTCTTTGGTCGGGTCGCTTTGGCGCCCGGCTACTTGAATTCCTGGTCGAACATCGATTGCAGGTTCTCAATTACTTCCTCCTCGATTCTCGGGGATAAGAACGCCCTTTTCAGGTAGCGCTCGGCTTGGGCCTGGTCCTTAGCGAGAATGTAGAAAATAGTTATCAGCTTTAGAGTAAGCGGATTGCTGGGCTCGGCTTTGAGCGCCTTTTGCAGCTGCTCGAGAGCTTTTCGGTTTTCACGCATTGCGAGGTAGGCTCTGGCGAGGTAGTTGTATCCGACCGCGTTGTTGGGAACCTGCCGAATGGTCGTTTGGAAGTAGGGAATCGCTTCTCGAGGGCGGTTAGCATTGATCAGAGCATCCCCTTTGTAGTTATTTATTACGTACGAGTTTGGGCATTTGGCAATTGCTTGGTCGATCAGTTCAGCCGCTCTTGCATGATTGCCAGCCTTCATTTCGACAGAGATTAATCCAGACCAGCCTTCAGCGAACGTAGGCAGCGTTTTAATGCAGTTTTCGTAGGTTTTCCGAGCCTGGCTTAGATTCCCCTGCGTCACATAGGTTTCGGCTAGATGATTGTAAGCATTGTGATCGAGGGGATCGAGAGCGATCGCTTTGTTTAGCAGTTCGACCACTCTATCCAGGTTCCCTGCTCTCCCGGCTTTCCCTCCGGCCATGGCGACTTCGAATGAATCGTAGCAATCTGAGACGAGATCGTCGACCCACGGGTCGGGTATATCTATGTGGCTGCTCCAAGTGACGTCATGGAGGAGGGCTCGCGCCTTTGAGGTTTCGCCGAGTTCCTCGTAAATATCGGCGAGCAAATCTCCACCTATTCGATGGTTTGAACGCTTGGCGGATTCAAGAAGACGCTGGGCTCGGGGAGTATCGTTTTCAGCGAGCGCGATTCGCGCCAATCCGAACGACGCGAATGGGTTGGCAGGACTTTTGTCGTAAACGGCTTGGAAAACGCTCTTCGCTTCCTCGTATCGATTTAGCTTTAAGAGCGTATCTCCTAGGTGGATATGCGAGGGAATGTAGCCAGGATCGAGCTCAATGGCTTTTCGATACAGAGCGATGGAATCGTCAAGTTGCCCGAAACTGGAAATAATCGTAGCCAACCTATAGCGCCAGAGAGGGTTCTCCCTATCGAGCGCAATCAAGATTCGGTAGTTTTGCCAAGCTTGATTTAGGTATCCATTGGCGTGGTACAATCGGCTCAGTTCGGCGAGAGACTCGACACGGTTTGGACCTTCGACCGACCGCTTATTGAGGTCAGCTATGCGATTGCCGAGCTCTGGATGAAGGCCTTTGGCGCTGGGTGGCGGTAGCAGATGCGCTTCTATTGCCTCCGCTACTCTTCGTTGCGAATTCCAGTAGAGGCTCCCTACCGAAATGCCAGCGACTAGGGCGACGCCTAAACCTACTAACAACGCCTTCTTCATCGATGAACCCTTTCCTTCCAGATAGCGAAGCGACTAATCCGCTCGAACGGCGGATAACTAGGAAAGCAACCGGAAATGATCTCGCCCCTACCGTCGCCGTCGAAGTCTGCAAAATCGATCGAAAGCAATTGAATCGGTTCGTGTGCTAGCGTGACTTTCGTGAATCGCTGATTCCCGTCGTTTCGAAACCAGACGAGCGAATCTGATTCAGGATTATCCCAATCGTTGAAGGAGCTGACGCTGAGAATGTCCTGGTCTCCGTCCTGGTCGACGTCTCTGATCACGGGGCTATAGGCTCCGGCAAGATCGCCGATTCGGCTGTAGACGAACGCGCCATTCCCTCTGTTTTCTAGCCATTGGATTCCGTGCCAGGGTCGGGGTCCCGGCTTGAGCGTTGGGCCAAATCCATCGCCGTTGGCGAAAACCAAATCCGGCATTCCATCTTGATTCAGATCTGCCGCCGTCATTCCGCTCGAGGCGAAGTCATGATTGGTCGATCCCCAGATTATCCTGTCGTTGAAGTTGCCCTGGCCGTCATTTTCGAAGAGATGGATTTCTTCCCATTGCTGGGAGAATTGGGCTGCGATGTCCGGATGGCCATCGCCATTGAAATCGTCAACGCAAACATTGATCAGTCCCGAAAGGTGGAGGAGGGATTGGCTTTCGTACTCCCAAGGCCCAACGTTTTTCATCCAGCGAACTTCTCCTTGATCGTATCCAAATTGTCCGACAACCAAATCGAGATCCCCATCGCCGTCCATGTCCTGAGCTCGGGTGTCTGTCACGCGTTCGACACCTTCCAGGAGGATTCGTTTGGTGAAGTTCTGTTGGCCGTCGTTTACGAGAGCGATGAGGGCGCCTATCTTATCGTTATTGGGAAAAACGATATTCATGCAGGATACGAGTATATCGAAATCGCCGTCCTCGTCTAAGTCGTAAACCTCGGCATGGACGGGGGCCTGCATGTCGGAGGCGAGAAGGACTTCTGTGAATTCCCCGTTTTCGTCCTGCCGAAGCCAAATGACTTCGTCATGTTTCGCCTCGCATCCAATGGCATCCATTCGCCCATCTTGATTTAAGTCGAAGGCTCGCACATGGGCGATCCATGGAACGTCCTCGGACGTTTTGCCAATCGCTTTTTGGGTATAGCGATCGAGATCGACCTCTGATTGGGTGATGGGGGGAGCCGGGGAATCTAAGGTTGTGATCTCTGGGGCGCAGCCTGACTGGAACAGGACGAGCGATGCGGATGAGAGTATTGTAGTAAGACGCGGTAGTTCCATTTTATGGAGCGCTTTCAACGTGGCATTTGAAGGCGTCAACGTTGAGAAATCTATTGTCCATCTGAACTCAATGGGGAAGCGGATTTATCGCAAGTTCAATTGGGCTTAATGAGTAGTCGCGGTCTTTAGGCCGCGATGATGGGGATTGATAAGGATAGAGCGTGGGATGCGACGACTTGCCTTGGCGCAGCTTCAAGCGAAGACGGGCACCCTTTGGAATTGGAATATAGGCATCCCTGCTTGATTGAAGTCCTTTCCTTACACCGGCCAGTCTCCGCTCTTCGAGGAACGCTGGGTACGGTTCGATGCCCGGGCTACTATTTTGTCGCAGCCTGAAGGCGGCGACTACTGACAAAAAAAAGGCCCGGCGGTTAGCCGGGCCTTTGTGGAATAAATAGGTATTAAGCGTTCGCTTAGAAGCGGAACGTATTGGTCAACAAGATCTGCCTTGGTGGCGCGAAACGAGCCCGAGCGGGTGATCCGTCCTGCTGGAAGCGGAAGACGTCCACGTCGGTGTTGTCCCAGTTGTGGACATTTCGCACGTTGACCTGCAGGCGCCAATCCACGTCGCCCATGATCTTGGCGCGGTAGCCGAAGGTCAGGTCGATCGCGAGATCGGTATCCGTGAAGTAGCCTTGGTCTATGAGTGGCTCATAGATGCGGAGGTCATCGTTGAAAACAACTGGATAGCCACCGTTAACCTCGTCTTGCCAGCGAGCTGCCCCTCCAATTTGGAATCCCTTGAGAGGGCCTTCACGGAATTGGTAGTTGGTGATCAAGTTGAAACGCCATTCGCGTTGCTCGGCAGTCGGCTGTCCTTCAAGACCCTTGAAATAGAAGTACTCAACCAAGCGCTCATAGGTGGTGCTCTCGAAGGTAGGGCCCTGAGGCACTCCGGTTGGGTTGCCCCAATCGAGATAGCCAAACCTCTGCATGTAAGGGAGGAGGAAGGTGTCGACGAGGTTTTCCAAGCGTGGCGCAACGTTGTCGCTAATCACTTGCTGCCGGGCCGCGTTGAAAGCGATACGCCAGCTCTTGGTAGGATTGATGATGAACTCAGCTTCCATACCTTTAGAGGTGATGTCCACGGTGTCGTTGATAGCGCCTGCCCATTGAATGTTCACATCGCCATCCGGAAGGAAACGAGCGTTGAAGGAGTGAATGAGCTCCGGATCGAAGACGAACCGCTCTAACGGCTCCCGAGCAGCCTTGGTTTCTTCCAAGAACGGCCATTGAGCCTCGATCGCGTCTTCAATGTTTGCAAAGCCCATGTCAGCGTCTTCACCGGCAAAATACAATCCGAACTCTTCATCGAACTGGATGAATTCCTGGACGACTTCCGGATCTACTAGGCCGTCACCTTGGGGTAATATCTCAGTGCCTTGTTCGTCGTATCCGCCGCCGATGTTCTCATAGGAATCGAACCGACGGGAATCCCGATTGAGGCGTCCGTACCACTGGAAGATACGAACGTGATTGCGGTTCCAGATGCCTGAAGTAGGCGCAGAGGCATTATCCAGTGTCGCTTCGTAGAAGTTGACGCGAGCCACCAGCTTGTTGTTCCACATGTAGGCGCTGATTCCCCAGTCCTTAGTATCACCGAACTGCGAAGGAATCGGGCGGCGGTACTGGTCGACGCGATCAAGCGAGGGCACGAAGTTATCCGAACTATTATAGTGGAAGGTGATATCGTTGACCGCCTCTGGCAATGGGATGATGTCCTTCGGCCAGTACACGACGGCACCATAGCCGAAGATGTTCTTTTTGACCGAGTTGAAGGCGCCATCTTGCAATCGCCAAGCCTCTGGAGTGATATCGGGGATTTCATCCAGATTTGGCAGTCCGTCTTTGGTAAGCGCAGGGATCGGAGGCTCAGTATTGAGCCAATTCTCTACTGAATCCTCGCGGTAGCCCAGGTTGAGGACCACAAGGTCGTTGAACATCTTCGATTGGCTGTTTATGGCGATCGATCGTACGGTAGTTTCCTGGCGGCGTACGTTCTTACTTGGAGTATTGATCGGTGCCCAGTTTCCTGTGCTCCAGAATTCGTTTCCATTTGAGCGGTCGATGTCATCGGCCAATGCCTGAGCAGTCGCATCCGCTCCTAGGTTCCAGGATACTTTATCGTAAAACTGGTCCGTCGTGCTCCGCAGATCGTAGTAAGCGGGTTCGATGATGAAGTCCGATACCTTATTGTAGTCGGTCCATGCTTCTGGTTGCGGGGGCCCGATGTAAACGAGGTTAGGCGTGTTACGGGCGTTGTTCAACGCTTGGCGCGCATTGGCCGGCCCGATGTGCAAGGCAGGCTCAGGAGTGCCGAAGGAACCACGGAACCAGTTGATCACCATTTCATGATGGCGGTTTTCATCGCCCAATACTGTGAAGGTGTGCTCACCGAGGACGTTGGCCAGCCTGTCGTTATTCAGCGTATCGCGGAAGTCATACTTCGCGAACGCGGTAACGCGCTTGGATGTGCGCTGGTCGTCGTTGGTGCGTTGTCCTGACTTCGTCATGATGACGGGACGTCCGAAGTTCGGATTAGGCAATGCGTTGTAGTTACCTGACTCCGCGTAGTTGATATCTTCCGGGAGAAGGAGGGTCTCGTTGACATCGAAGGTGATGACCGAGTTGCCTCCGTTGAGAGCCGTGTAGCTATCGCGCCAGAGATCCTGGAAATCGTACTCGATCGAGATACCGCCTTTACCTTCCCAAAACGTCTGCTCCAGAGCAAAGGCGTAATTGAAGAAGTCGCGAGAGTAGTAGTCATTGTCCCAGCCGAGATTTGCGCGGCTGAAGTCGAATGTCTCCAAATCGGTGAAGCCCTGGTCGATCCAACCAATGCCCATGATTTCTCCGAGATTCCCCGGGTAGAGACCTTGCGGGGCGCCGCCATTTCTTCCCGTGCCGTTGCTGCGGGGTCCGCCCGACCAGTAGTTGGGAATTTCGTTGTTGTTGGCGGCCGAACGTCTTTCGAGCGCCAAGCCTGGAATCTGATCCGAGTAAGAAAACGCGGGCTGTTCGAGGCCATTGCTACCATCCCATACGAAGCCATAGGCGCCGCCACCCCAACGTATGTTGCGGTAGGTGAGGGTTGGGTACTGAGCGCCTTCGGGCGTGTCATTTGGACTATCGCGGACGATGTAGCCTGCGTCTAGGAACGCTGCTCTATCTTCGTCGGAATAGAAACGATTGTTGTTGAATTGGCCTTGAGTGGGGCCTTCGTGGTGTTGCGCGGCGAACGGGTAGTCCGGGTTTCGTCGGTTCTTGACCATCATAGTGGCATTCATCTGAGCTGGGGCTCTCAGGAAGGTATCGAAGTTTACCTGCGGCAAAAGCACGTCAGGAGCGTTGCCGAGGATTTCTCCGGTTTCCATGTGGCCGCGGAAAATCGTATTCTCATTTCCGAAAGGACGGTAGGTAAACGCGGTGTAGATACGGTCGTCGTTCTTAAAGGTTGGTCGCTGACGGTATTCCGTACGGTCCATCAGTCCGGAGACGTTAATGGCGAGCTTGTCCTCGAGTACGACGCGGTTGAGCTTGAAGTGACCTCGGTAGGAGGGGTTCCGTCCACCGCTGCCGATACGGAAGCCGAACTCGTTGGTGTTGCGGAAGCGAGCTTGGGTCAAATCGTTGTTGATAATGCCGGCAGGCGAAGCCAGTCCGAAAAGGAAGGAGTTTGCTCCGCGGTTGATATCGATACGCTCCGTGTTGTAGGAATCGAATGGGATGTCCGTCACGAAGAAGTTACGTGTCCGGTCGGGAGCGGTCAGGCCGCGTATACGAGAGGCTGCGTCCGGGTCGCGCCGCGCGCCGCCTACATTGGTTTCTCCCGTACCACCTTCGGATGCTCCGGAGATGTTGCCGAGGATACCGGCTACTTCCGAGCTCGTGGTGTATTGGAGGAGTTCCTCGATACCAGTTGCCCCAAGGTCTTCCATGAACTCCTTGGTTACAACTTGTACAGCGGCTCCCGTGTCTTTCAGGGAAGAGCTGAGGCGTCCGCCAGCCATGGTTTGCGAGGCGTAGTAGCCGGAGTCTTGAGCGGCGTCAATGGTGAAGGGGGAGAGTTCGAAGACCTCTTCCTCCTCGTCGTCTTGCGCCCAGCCCGTAAAGCAAGCGCACAAAAAACTGCAGCCTATTAGGGCAGCTTTGGATTTTGTTCGATTAGTGTTGGTTTTCATAGGTGATCAGTGATCGGTCGTATTCCAGCTTGTAAGTAAAGCATGCCCGTATCCTACGCCTAAAAGCGGCTGATTGCGTTATTCATGCAATTAGCGCGCTCCATCACCCAACTGGATCAGTCGGATGCGGCTTGGGAATAGGGGAATTCGAGGGTTTAGGTTCTAGTTTGTGTAGGTGTTAAATCGTTTTATGCCAGCAGTTTAGCGATAATTGCAAGTGCGGCAGGTGGGATAGGATAGATGAAAATCTATGCTAAAACGTAGATCTGAACCCCGTTCTGTCAACCGAAAGTATTAAAAACTGCTACTTCACGGATTAACCCGGACAATTCATCAGGGAATGGCTGAAATCGAGTCGCAAGAAGGACCTCAAGACGCTGTATGCTTTGTAAGGGAACACTGCGTCCGTTCCGGGCGTCTCGATGGCCTGGATCATCTGTCAGATGTTGACAGTCAATCGCATCGAATTGTGGAATAAAATCGTCCTTTCGGTTAATTTGGAGCTCGCGCGTCTAAAGTTCCCGCAGCTCGTGGAATACAGGAAAGCGGAGGCGGTTTTGCCTTCGTACTCTAAATCCGAAAGCTACTAGCCAAACCTATGACCCAATTAACCTGTTCCATTCAAAAATCGCTGATGCGTTTCCTGAATATTGCCCTAATCTTGTTGATCGGATGCGCCGCCTCCTTCGCTCAGTCGAAGCGTCCCAACATTGTTTTCATCTTCTCTGACGATCACTGCCAGCAAGCCCTGAGCGCCTATGACCCGAGCCGGATGACGACGCCGCACATGGATCGCTTGGCCAAGGAAGGGATGCGTTTCGACCGCTGCTATGTCACCAATGGGATTTGCGGTCCGAGCCGGGCGGTCATTCAAACGGGCAAGCACAGCCATCTCAATGGATTCGCCGTGAACGGCATCATTTTCAATGGCGACCAGCAAACGTTCCCCAAGCTGCTGCAGAAAGCGGGCTATCAAACTGCCGTCGTAGGCAAGTGGCACTTGGCATCGACGCCGCAGGGCTATGACTATTTCGACGTACTGATCGGGCAGGGGCCTTACTACAATCCACCGATGAAAACGATGAACGCCAATGGCGAAGTCGTCGTGCGCGAGCATACTGGATACACAACTGAGATTATAACGGAAAAGACTCTCAATTGGCTAAAGAACGATAGGGATGAGAACGAACCTTTCATGCTGATGTACCAGCACAAGGCGCCGCACCGAAACTGGGAGCCGGCCCCCAAGTACCTCACTTGGCTAGACGATGTCACTATTCCCGAGCCGGACACGCTCTTCGATGACTACGCGACCCGCGCGTCGCCAGCTAGCAATCAAGCGATGGAGATCAAGACGCATATGAATGATCGCGACTTGAAGCTGACGCAGCCTCGAAATTTTACGCCAGAGCAGCTGGCGCAATGGAATGCGGCCTATGGTCCGAAGAACGAAGCGTATTTGAATGCCAAGGACATCATGTCCGAAAAAGAAATTATCCAATGGAAATATCAGCGCTATGTTAAGGATTACTTACGCTGCGTGAAGTCGGTCGACGATGGCATTGGCGAAGTGCTCGATTACCTAGATGAAGCGGGCTTGGCAGAGAACACGATCGTCATCTATGCATCAGACCAAGGCTGGTACCTCGGCGAGCATGGCTGGTTCGACAAGCGGTGGATGTATGAAGAGTCCCTGAAGACGCCCTTGCTGGCCCGCTGGCCTGGCGTCATCGAGGCGGGATCGGTCAATAACGACATCGTATCGAACTTGGACTTCGCTCAAACATTCCTCGATATCGCGGGTCAGAATATACCAGGGGATATGCAGGGCGAGAGCTTGCTTCCCATACTAAAGGGGAACACGCCCCGCGACTGGAGGAAATCGTTCTATTATCATTACTACGAGTTTCCAGGTGGGCATAGCGTGGCTCGCCATTACGGCGTCACCAATGGGAAGCACAAGCTCATATACTATTACCAGAACGATGAATGGGAACTGTTCGATATAGAGAAGGATCCCAGCGAGCTGAACAATTTGCATGCGAACCCCGAGTACGCGGGGGTCATAAAGTCTTTGTCGAAGGATTTGAATCGACTGCGGAAACAGTACCAGGTGCCCGAAGAGGATCCCGATTTCCAGAAGCTCAAAGAGGAATCTCGGGAACGCCGGAGGCGTGGCGAGATTTGACCGGGCGCCCAGGAATTGGCTTGGGTTTGTCTTTTAATTGCGCTTGAAACAGAGGGCGGGTTGGCGAGAATCGTCAATCTTCCTCTGAATTCTCGAACCCCCTTTAAATCCCTATGACTGACGAATTGGAAAACAAGAAACTATTCTGGGCCTGCTTTATCGCTTTGGTAGCGACCTCCTTTTTCTTTGGATTGCGAACCGTAGTCGTTGGTGAATTAGTGGTGGAGTTCGGATTCACGCAATCTGAGATTGGACAGATTCTTGGGGTCGGGCTATGGCCGTTCGCCTTTAGCATTATCGTATTCAGCTTAGTGATCGATAAAATTGGATACAAGGCGACTGCGTATTTCGCGATCATAGCCCATACGCTCGCGGTTATCGGCACCGTATATGCAGTAATGAATAAATCGGCTTCCGGACTTTACTGGAGCACCTTTCTGGTGGCGATTGCGAACGGCACCGTGGAAGCCTTCATCAACCCGATCGTCGCTACTATCTATAACAAGGAGAAGTCTAAGTGGCTGAATATTCTCCATGCGGGTTGGCCTGCGGGATTGGCGCTGGGCGCAGCGGCGGCGATATTGCTTGGAGGCGCTAGCCTTACGCTCAAGTTCGGCGTTTGCCTCCTTCCCGTCGTTGTGTACGCGGCTCTGATCGCCAAGCGCCGCTTCCCCGTGCAGGAACGTGTTGCAGCAGGGGTCAGTTTTCGCGACATGCTTAAGGAGGTGGGAGCCATTGGCTTCTTCATTATCGCTTGGCTTACGGTAATGGGAGTTATCCAGGTTGCGAATACGATCCTGTCGGAACCGATGACGGTATCCGTCGTAGCGACCTTGATCGTTTCATTGATCGTCGCAGCCGGAGCCTACGCATTTACGCGCTCGATGGGGAACTGGATGTTCGTAGTGATTCTGATTACGATGCCCTTTCTCGCTACCACGGAGCTCGGAACGGATGGATGGATGGCAGCGCTGCTTGAGGCAGACTTTCCGAAGGCAGCGGGCTGGATTTTCGTGATGGTATCGGTCATAATGACGATATTGCGTTTCTACGCCGGTCCGATCGTGCACAAATTCTCGCCGATCGGATTGCTGGTCATCAGCGCGGCCCTCGCAATCGTTGGGCTGATATTCCTAGGAATCGCGCCAGCAGGAATTATGGTGATTGCGGCGATCGTGTATGCTTTCGGTAAGACGTTCCTTTGGTCTACGACGCTTGGGGTGGTTTCCGAGCAATTTCCACGTGGGGGCGCATTGACTTTGAATGGCGTATCGGCAGTCGGTGTTCTAGGTATGGGAATTATGGGTACGCCGCTTATGGGATTATTCCTTGATGAAGGAATCGATCGAGATCTTCGTGAGCAGGAACCTGCGTTGCACCTCGTCGTAGACGGTGGAATACGTTCGGGCATGTTTGGCGAGACGCCTAGCTTGAATATGGCAGCGGTTGACGCGTTGAGCCAGGAGGATGCCGCCAAGCTCGGAGCCATCGTTAACGCCAATAAGAAACAGGCCTTTTTCCGCCAAGCCATGCTTCCCGGCTTCCTGCTGATTTCCTATCTGGGACTGTTCCTGTACTTCAAGTCGAAAGGCGGGTACAAGCCGATTGAGCTAGAGTAACGCATCCGCGCCAGGTGGATCGTTCGAGAAAGCAATGCGGTTTTCTGAGGCGGCTCGATTGGTGATAGTTGCAAAGATAAAACTATTCGAATGAAACCTATGCTTACGAAATTCACCGTCGCGCTGCTAGCGTCCGCAACCTTAACAATCAGCGCCATTGGCTCCTCTCTAGCCGGGTCCCGACCGAACATAGTCCTTGTCATGACGGATGATCAGGGCATGGGCGACTTGAGCGTTATGGGGAACCCGCTTTTAAAAACGCCGCAATTGGATCGATTCTATGGACTGTCGACGCGCTTTACCGACTTCCACGTGAGTCCTACGTGCGCCCCGACCCGAGCGGCGCTTTTGAGTGGCCGTCATGAGTTCAAGAACGGCGTAACGCACACGATCAAGGAGCGGGAGATCATGGCTCTGTCGAGCACGACCCTAGCGGATGTCTTAAGCGCTAGCGGCTACGGTACGGGGATATTCGGCAAATGGCATCTTGGTGACGAAGACGCGCATCAACCTTACAACCGGGGTTTCACGGAAACCTTTATTCATGGGGCCGGGGGCATTGGACAAGCCTATGAAGGAAGCTGCGCCGATTTTCCGCCGAACAAGGAAAATCGCTACTTCGACAATGTGATTTTGCATAACGATACCATCGTAAAAACGAGTGGATTTTGCACGGATGTCTTTTTCACCGCGGCATTGGGCTGGATAAAGCGTATGAAAGAAAGCGATACGCCGTTTTTTGCCTATATCACCCCCAATGCGCCGCATGGTCCTATGATCGCTCCTGAATCCTATACGAAGCGATTTCTTGACCTGGGGTACGACAAGAATACGGCCGGTCGTTACGGGATGATCGAAAATATCGATGACAATTTCGGTCGTCTAATGGACAAATTGGACGAATGGAATTTATGGGAGGATACGCTCGTCATATTCATGACCGACAATGGGCAAGCCGGAAGGGGAGGAACGTTGAATGGTAAACGGGTCACGCACTTCACGGCAGGATTTAAGACAGGAAAGGGCTCGCCCTTCGAAGGAGGCACCCATGTTCCCGCCTTTTGGCGCTGGAAGGGCAGGCTTGATGAAGGAGCGGATATCGATGCCTTGACGGCTCATGTCGACCTTTTCAAGACCTTCGCGGATTTGGCAGGAGCGCAAATACCCGATGGTATTCAGGAACTGGAGGGAAGAAACCTGATTCCATTGCTGGAGGATGGGGACGCTCCCTGGGCGGATCGACACCTTTTCGTGCATAAAGGCCGTTGGGATAAGGGCGTCGATCCAGACTCGTTCAAATTTACCGACTGCGCGGTGCGTACCTCAAGATGGCGCTTCGTTAACAACGAGGAGCTATATGACATCTCGAACGACCCTTTTGAGAAGACGGATGTGTCGCGTCAGTATCCGGAGGTTATCGATCGCCTACGGCTCGTATACGATGCGTGGTGGGAGGAAACGGAGCCTTTGATGGTAAACGAAAACCGCCCCTACACCAAGACGCATCCGCAATGGGACCGATACGAAAAGCAAAAACGCGAACGCGGAATTCCTGAATGGGAAGCTCCGAAGTTGTAATCTTGAAACCATTGAATCAATACTGACATGAGACCTATCGCTTGCATTCTAACTTTTCTCCTGCTTGGGCCGATCCTGGTCGCAAAGCCGAATATCATCCTTTGCATGGCGGACGATCTGGGATGGGGGGATGTCGGGATTAACGGTAATGATGTTGTCATTACGCCGGAACTGGACAAGATGGCGAAAGCGGGGATGCGTTTCGAGCGATTCTACGCGGCGGCCCCCGTTTGCAGCCCTACTCGTGGCTCGGTTCTTACGGGTCGGCATCCTTCGCGCTACGGGATTCCAACGGCCAATCAAGGTCACCTGAAACGAGCGGAGATCACGCTTGCAGAATTGCTAAAGGATCATGGCTACGCGACGGGGCATTTTGGAAAATGGCACTTGGGTACCCTGGCGCCCGATTATTCCGGGAAAAACAATCGGAATCCGGAAAAGAACTACATGACACCGGGTATGTCGGGATTTGACGAGTGGTTTAGCACGGAGTACTCGGTGTCCACATGGGATCCCTACAAGCCTGAGAACGCCCACAATGGGATTACGGATCCGAGAGTTTTGTTTTATCACAATGGACGCAATATCGTCGATGGACCAGCGGAAGGGCTAGTAGGGGACACCGCCAAGATGGTAATGGACAAGGCCTTGCCTTTTATTGAAAAAGCGGCGGAGAGCGATACGCCTTTCTTCACGGTCATATGGTTCCATGCGCCACACCTGCCCGTGGAAGCCGGGCCAGAGTTCCTAGCGATGTATCCAGAATTGGATGATAACACGAAGCATTACTACGGGGTCATTACTGCGGTGGATCGCCAGATGGGACGTTTGCGTAACGCTCTAAGAGAGCTAGATGTGGCAAACGACACCATGCTGTGGTTCGCATCGGACAATGGCCCGGAGGGCAATCCGGCTAAGAAAGGACGGTCTCAGGGGACGGCGGATCCGTTTCGCGGCCGAAAGCGCGCTCTTTATGAAGGAGGAGTGCGTGTCCCTGGATTGCTGGAATGGCCGAGCAGTGTTAAGGGTGGTAGTGAAACTGGGGTTGCAGCGGTGACCAGTGATTATTTTCCAACCATTGCGGAGATTCTGGGGTACACCTTGCCCGCCGCGTTGCGCCGTCCTTATGATGGAATTTCGCTCGTGCCCGTGATCCAAGGCAAGGCCAAGCAACGCTCGAATCCGATCGGGTTTCAAGGTCACGGAATGGCGACGCTGAATGACGATCGCTTCAAGCTCGTCCACGTTCCGGGCGAAAAGCGGCTCAAGCACGACAATGGGACGACTCCGGTCGCCGAATGGGAGCTCTATGATTTGAAGAATGACCCCTCCGAATCGAAAAACGTGATCAAGAAGCACACGGCCATTGCGGCGAAAATGAGAGCGCAGCTAGAAGCCTGGCAAGCGTCGTGCGAAGCGAGCAATTCAGGGGCAGACTACTAGATAGATTTGCTCCGGCGGCTTACCGGAATCAGGAGAGCCCCTGTCCTCGATCGCTTCCTGGCCCGTAATGAATTGCGCTGTCTCAGTTTTCACTTAGTTTCCGAACCAATGTACCTCAAGAAATCATTCCTCCCGATCGCCTTTGGCTTGGCGATTTCGATTGTCTCCGCTGCGGTCGTCGCAGGGGCAAAACCAAATGTCGTTTTTGTTATAACAGACGACCAGGGCTACGGCGATGTGTCCGCTCATGGCAATCCCATTCTAAAGACGTCGGCAATGGATGCGCTTCACGCCGATTCCGTTCGATTGACGAATTACCACGTTACGCCTACGTGCGCTCCTACCAGAGGCGCCTTGATGAGCGGTCACTATACGAATCGAGCGGGTCCATGGCACACGATAATGGGGCGTTCCTTCTTGCGTGTGGGAGAGCTTACATTTGGAGACGTGTTCTCGGAAAATGGATACGCGACTGGAATGTTCGGGAAATGGCACTTGGGAGATAATTACCCTTATCGCCCTGAGGATCGCGGTTTTACTGAGGTCGTGCGGCACGGAGGTGGCGGAGTCGGCCAGACGCCTGACTATTGGGACAATTCCTATTTCGACGATACCTACTTCCACAATGGGAAACCGAAGAAATACAAGGGATACTGCACCGATGTCTATTTTCAGGAGGCCCAACGATTTATCGAGGAAAGCGTGAAGGACAATAAGCCGTTCATGGCCTACATCTGCACGAACGCGCCGCACAGCCCGTTCAATTGCCCTGACAAGTACTGGAAACCTTATGCAGAGCAGGGCATCTCAGATAGAGAGGCGATTTTCTACGGGATGATCGCGAACATTGATGAGAATGTTGGCATGATGCGCGAGTGGTTGAAGAAGAAGGGGCTAGCGGAAAACACGATCTTTGTTTTCACGACAGACAACGGAACTGCGTCTGGAGAAAAACTGTTCTCTGGAGGTATGAGGGGCAAGAAAGGCAGCGAGTACGATGGGGGCCATCGGGTTCCGTTTTTCATGCATTGGCCTGAGGGCGAGCTTGTGGGAGGTCGCGACATAGCTGACTTGACGGCTCATATCGATATTCTCCCTACATTGATCGAGCTTTGCGGCCTTGTCGGTCCCATGGACTACAGCTTTGACGGGCGTTCCCTTGCTCCCTTGATCTACCAGACGCCGACACCTTGGCCAAATCGCGTGATCATTACCGATTCGCAGCGGGTTCGCGACCCGATCAAGTGGCGTAAATCTTCGGTGATGACGAATAAGTGGCGGTTGATTAACGGGAAGGAGCTTTACGATATGGAGAGCGATCCGGAGCAGGAGAAGGATATCGCCAAACGAAATCCTGAGGTTGTCGAGTTGCTTCGCAAGGAGTATGATCGTTGGTGGGACAGCATTTCACCTGGCTTCGTGGTCGATGAGCGCGTCGTCATTGGAAATGACGACGAAAATCCGACTCAGCTGACCAGTCACGATTGGCTGACGGACGATGGTACATCGCCCTGGAATCAAGGGCACGTTCGGGCGGGCCAGCAAGGCGTGGGCTACTGGGCCATTCGAGTGGAGGAAGCCGGGACTTACAAAGTTTCGTTGCGTCGCTGGCCGCAGGAGATTTCTCGCGCGATTACGGCGGACCTCGCGCCAGGAGCGGCAGTCCCTGGGTTGCAGACATTTCGTGAAACCCCAGGAAAGGCGATCCCAGCGATTCGAGCGACTTTGAACATAGCGGACTTTTACGAAGAGAAGCCCGTGAAAAAAGGAGCGGAGAGCGTAACCTTCACCATGGAGCTCAAGCCTGGCGATTTTAAGCTTCGAGGAAACTTCGTGACTGGGAAAGGATCGAAGGATTTCGTAAGCGCGTACTATGCAGTCGTCGAACGCCTATAGTTGCGGCTATAGGATAGCTGCGCTCCGATTTACAGCGATCATAGCGGGTTGCGCATTTCTAGGCGTTGGCAGCGCGCTCGCCTCGACGCCCAATGTCGTTCTCGTTTTCGCGGACGACATGGGTTTTGGCGATGTGAGCGCGTATAATGCGGATTCGAAGATTCAGACGCCTTCTTTGGACGCGCTTGCCAGAGGAGGTATCCGATTGACGGATGCGCACTCTGCGTCAGCGGTTTGTACGCCCTCGCGGTACGCATTGCTCACAGGGCGGTATGCTTGGCGCACGGCCTTAAAGAATGGAGTGCTCGGTGGATTTTCGAAACCGTTGATAGAAGAGGGAAGATTGACAGTGGCGCATTTATTTCGCCAGAGCGGTTACGCGACCGGTTGTTTCGGGAAGTGGCATTTGGGTATGGATTGGGACCGACCGAGTCGAGGCGACGAAGAATATGGCATGCGCAACAACTGGGAAGGCGTGGATTTCGCAAAGCGTATTCGCAATGGCCCGCTATCAAATGGCTTCGATCGATTCTATGGGATTTCGGCGTCGTTGGACATGCCTCCCTACGTATTTATTGAGGATGACCATGTGGTTGATCTGCCTACATCACGCTTGAAGCATGAAGACAAAGGCGGCCGTCCAGGTCCGGCAAGTCCTGGATGGAAGCACAAGCATGTAACCGGGACGATCATCGATAAAGCGATTGAATTCGTTGGCGACAATCGAACGAACCCATTTTTTGCCTACATTCCCTTGAATTCGCCTCACACTCCTCATGCTCCCAGCGACGCATTCGTAGGCGCCAGTGGCCTGGATATCTATGGCGACTTCATGGTGGAAGTGGACTATCACGTTGGGCGCTTGGTACAGGCGATCGACGGCTTAGGTCTCAAGTATAACACGCTCTTGATCGTGACGAGCGACAATGGTCCGGAGACCAATATGTTTTCCCGCCTGCAGAATTCGGGTCACGATAGCTCAGGCGCCTTGCTAGGGGCGAAGCGCGACAATTGGGAAGGGGGACACCGGGTCCCGTTCATTGCTCGTTGGCCTGGCATGATAGACGAGGGCAGCGCAAATTCGGATCCTGTCTGCTTGGTGGATCTGTTTGCGACCTTCGCCGATATCCTGGGTAAATCTTTTCCGGAGGAAGCGGGCCCGGACAGTGTAAGCTTCTTTCCGATTCTAAAGGGAGAGAGCGGCGCCTATCGTGCAGATCATGGAATTATTCATCATTCGAGTCTCGGCGCATTCGCGATTCGGAGAGGCGACTGGAAACTGCTCTTGCACGCGGGCTCTGGCGGAAACAATTACGGGCCGCAGGCGAATAGCCGAAGAGCGGCTGCATACAAAGGTACGCTGGAAAATCGATTGTTCGATACGGGTGAGAGGCAGCTGTACAATCTTCGGCTAGATCTTGGTGAAGCGCAAAATCTGGCGGCTGAACGACCTGAGATCGTCTTGGAGCTTACGGATCTCGCCCGACAGTACATCCTCGATGGACGGAGCACGCCAGGTTCCCCTCAAGAATTCGTATCCGACGAATGGGAACAGATCGATTGGGCAAACTAAGACTTAATCGCTATATTTACTCCTATGCTTATCTCGATTCCTATGATTCAGCGTCACAGTGGCGCGTATAAGCTGCTAGCCGCCATTTTCGCTTGCTCACCGTTCGGATCGTTCATTCAGGCAGAAGATCGGCCGAACGTATTGCTTATCCTAACCGATAATCAAAGCTACTTCGAGTTGAGCTGCCATGGTCATGAGCAATTACAGACGCCCCATATCGATCGACTTGCAAGCGAGAGCGTTGACTTCGTTAATTTCCACGCTCCTCCCTTTTGCTCTCCCAGTCGTACCGCATTGATAACCGGACGCTATGCTCTGCGGGCGGGCGTGCACAATACCGTTGGCGGGGTATCTATATTGCACAAAAGCGAGAGAACCATCGCTAATTACCTTGGCGAGGCGGGATACCGAACGGCGATTTTCGGCAAATGGCATCTGGGAGCGACGCATCCGCACCATCCAAACAATCGCGGATTTCAAGAAGCGTTTGTTCATGGTGGGGGAGGAATTGGCCAGCTTGAGGACTATTACGGAAACAAGCATGCGAACGCGACCTGGGACCACAATGGGGAAATGGTCCCGAGTGAAGGCTACTCCACCGATGTATTGTTTTCTCGCGCCGCCGATTTCATTAAATCGAGCGAACGAGAACCCTTCTTTTGCTTCGTGTCTACGCCTGCCACGCACACGCCCTATGAGACCGAGCCAAGGGCCGCTGAGCGCATTCGCAAGCGGGGAGTCGAGGCTAGCAGCGCCGATCTGAAGTTGTATTCAATGATTGAGAACATTGACGAGAATGTGGGTGCGCTGATGGGGAAGCTGGACGAATGGGGCCTTAGCGAAAATACGATCGTTATTCTGGCGACGGATTAAGGAGTGAACGATCGGGGCGCTCCTACGCCTCGATTCGAAGGAAAGCGACCCGTTCACTAGGTAGCCTTTGACGAGAAGCACGCGGTATTTTGCATGGTTAGGTATCCGCCATTGACTCGATCTGCGCGAAATACCGCGATTGCTGGCATGGTTGATATTACCCCCACGCTTCTCGATCTTTGCGGCGTCGAAATTCCGGCTTCGATGGACGGTAGAAGCTTGCAGCCTCTGCTTGCGGGTGCGGCTAATTGGGAGGATGATCGAGCTCTGATTGTACAGTGCCCAAGAAATCGGGTGCGGGAAGAGTGGGCGAACGCAGCTGTGAAGACTCAGCGATGGAGACTTGTGGGTGGTGACTTGCTATATGATATCGTCGCGGATCCGAGCCAGAGAGATAATGTGGCTGCAAAGTATCCTTCCGTTGTCGAGCGATTGTCAAAAACGTATTCAAAATTTTGGGATTCCCTCCTGTGTCAGAGGTGCTCAGCCGCCATGAAATCGGTCATCCCAATTCATTGAAAACGCGTTTGAATGGAATGGATTGGTACCAGGGAGGATCGCCTTGGCACCAGAATCATCTGGTTGGGAACCGCTCCAATGGCGTGTGGGCAATCGATGTTGTCCAATCGGGCCGTTACCGATTTGAGTTGAGATGGTTCCCGAGGGAATCTCCGAGAGCCATAGGGGCGATAGGAGCGACGGTTAGGGTCGGCTCAATTTCAGCGACCCAAACAATGTCGGTTGAGGATTCCCGGGCAGTGATTGAGCTCGATTTGGTTCGTGGAGAATTCGATATGAGCACGGATTTTCAGCTTCCCGCCATGGACGACGATACTAGAAGCTGGGGCGCTTATTACGTATATGTAGACTACCTGGGGCAGTCGCGCTAGGATTTCTCTGATGACCGCAAGCGTGATTTGCTAGACTCGCGCCTTATCCAGGTCACGAGCACGTTAGAGAGGCTTTCTGGAAGAATCGGCTTGGTGAGGTAGTCATTCATGCCTGCGTTAATGCACTTTTCCCGATCGCCTTCCATATCGTTTGCCGTTAGAGCAATGATCGGTGTATGCTTATTTTGGCTTCCGGTATGATTTCGAATGGCTTGGGTCGCTTCGTAGCCGTCGATTTCGGGCATGCGGCAATCCATGAAAATAAGATCGTATCTAGAAATTGATGACATGACGATCGCCTCTTTCCCGTTAGTGGCTTCGTCAATCTGAGCTCCGGTTTTTGATAGGAGCGCCTTCAGTACCTCTTGGTTCATTCGATTGTCATCAACCAGCAGCATGTGGGAGTCTGAATATTCATTGGGCGGGAGAGCATTGGATTCAATCGATGGGCTGTCGCCTTTAGCTATGGTCAGACCTTTCTTTAGAAGCTTAATGATGTAGTTAGGGCGTATTGGATAGCTGGCAAAGTCATCTACGATTTCAGATTCCAATTCCGTGTGCCTGAAGCTGTCCGTAAAGTTCTGTACCAGTATAATATAAATATTGGCTCGATTCTTGGCGGCTTTAATAGCTCGAGCGATATCCGGGCTAATGATCTGCTTGTCGATAATTAAACAGGAGAGATCATTATCAAGAATCTCCAGTATGCGCTTCGAATCGCTATTGGCGGTAGTAGGGATGTCGTTCGTTCTGAGCCAATTCTGGAGCCACTCTTGGATTTCCAAGTCCGGTAAAGCGATCTGGGTAGCGATTTGAGAGAGCCTATCGTCGGATTGCTGATTTGGAACGACCGTATCGGGATCAGCGATTTCAAGTTCGAAGGTAATTCTGAATTCGCTCCCACTTCCTTCCTCGCTTCGAAACTCCACTACGCCATTCATGGCTTTGACGAGATTCTTGGTGATTGAAAGTCCCAGTCCGGTTCCTCCGAACTTTCGGGTAGTGGACGAGTCTGCTTGCGTGAACGCATCAAACAGTCGAGGCCATGCCTTTTCGGGTATTCCAATCCCCGTATCCTTGACGGCGCACTCGAACACAGCGGTATTTTCGTTCTTTGATAGAAGTCTTAGGTAAACGGATACGGATCCATTTTCCGTAAATTTAACCGCGTTGGAAACGAGATTCATGACTGCTTGCTTAACTCTCAGCGGATCGCCCGTCATGATAGTGGGCAAGTTCGAGTCAGGAAACGAACGCAAGTCGACACCTTTTTCCTGCGCCTCGACGGTGAATAGCTCTATGGCGTCTTCAACGGTCGATTGTATATTGAACGGCTCATTTTCCAGGACGAACTTGCCTGCCTCGATTTTTGAAATATCGAGTATGTCGTTTATCAGCGCTAGCATGGATTCCGCGCTCCGCCCGCCCGCCCGGGCGTATTCGTTTAGCTCCGGCTCGAGATTCGCCTCCACGAGCATGTGGTTCATCCCTATTACCCCATTCATCGGAGTTCGAATCTCGTGACTCACGCTCGCTAGGAAGTCGGACTTCGCCTTGTTTGCGCGCTCCGCTTCGTCCCGAGCGCGAAGGGCTTCTTCCTTGCTTTTCTCAAGCGCCAGGGTCCGGTCGGCGACGAGCGCTTCAAGTTTTCTGTTGATCGAGCTGATGTACTGAGTTCGCTGACGTACGAGGAGCGCGATCGCCAATACGATTACCAGGACCATTCCCGCTTTAAAGGTATTGGTCTTCCAAAACGGGGGAAGGATCGTAAATGCAATTGACGATTCTGGACTCGTTAGCTCTGCGGATAAATTTTGAGCTCTGAGACGAAAATCGAAGCTCCCGGATGGAAGACTGGGAAAGATCAATTCATTTTCGTTCCCAACCGATGTCCATTGGTCGACGAGCCCGTCAATCTTATAGAATAGCTCGATGCCTGGATCGTTGGAGTAGTCGAAGCTCGTAAACTGAAACCGAGCTGTGTTCAGGGTAAAGTCAATCTCTAGGCTGTCGACGTTCTTCGCTTCGCTTTGGTGGAGCTGACTTCTGAATTCTAGGTTCTCTTGTCTACGGCTTGAGCTGAAGATGCTGGTGATTGCGGGAGTCAAGGGAATCTGCTCTTCAGGCATTTGCCTTGTATCGACGATATTGAGACCACTGAAACTTCCGATCGCGAGAATACCGCGATGTGAAATACTGATTGCTCGATTTGGGTACGACTGAGGCGTGACTCCATGGGAACGAGAGAAGCGCCGCGCTTGCCTTGCAATTGGGTCAAATCAATAGAGGCCTTTTGTCGACGTAAGCCAGATCTTGCCGGACGCGTCGAACTCGAGGGCATTGACGCTCGAGTCTCCCAAGCCCTCAATATCGCTGAATGTATCCGTCTTATCGAGCCGGCTATTCAGCTTAAGCAACCCAGTGCTGGTAGCGACCCATACGTTGTTCTGATCGTCAACGCGAATGTCGTACAGAAGGCGCTGCTGCATTCTATCTGGATAGGTTCTCGAGGTAAATGAACGCGTGAACGCCATCGCCGACCGATCTAAGTAATGCAGCCCCCGTTGACGCGTACCGCACCAGAGGTCACTATTTGGTAGCTCGCAAACGCTTAGGGCTCGGATGTTCCCGTCAGGGAAAATAGCTGGCGTGTCGATGGCCATCGATTTTTCCATGCGGGTATCGAAAAAATAGACCTTTCTGCCGAGAAGCCAAAGCCCTCCATTCGAATCGTAGTGCAGGTTGATGGGAAAATCGCGATCGCTAATCCCTAACCCTTCCCAATCGATCGCGGGCTCTACGATCTGGTTCGAAACCGTATCGATCTTTAGGACACGATTTATTGGTAAGGGCATATAGCGACCCCTGACCGTCTGACGCAACTGAGGCGATGGCGCGGCCTTTCAGCTCCTCTAGGTTCTCAATGTTCGAAAGTGGAGGCGAAAATGACCGATCGCCTGGGTTGAAACGCTGAACGGATCCTCTAGAGTTCGTCACCCAGAAGGTTCCATCTGGGTTGCGGGCGATGTTGCGGATGTTTCGAAGCGCAAGGTTTCCGGTTCGACTTCCATAGGTGTAGAGGTCAATGGGAAGTCGATTGGAATCTAGCATGAAGATGCCTGAATTTTGCGTTCCGAAGCAAAGGGAACCATTGCTTAATTCGTGTATGCTGAAAACGGTTGTTTCTTGTACGGTTCTGAATTCGTTCAGGTCCGACTCAATTTGCTTAAAGTCTAGCGAGCCCGGCGTTAGGGCCAGCAATCCATTCTGAAAAGGCGTCGCCCAAATAATGCCGTCCTTGTCCTGCAAGCTTTTCCTGAATCGATTTAGCTTTAGATCCTGTATGGGTGTTCCGTCGACGGAAAAGGCAACTTCTTGCCTGTCATGATCAAAGCAATACAATCTTCCTATATCGGTCGAGATCCAGTATCGGCCTTGATGGTCGATTAGCAATCTGATCGCGCCGCGCTCGCCGATTTCCTGGCCAGTCCGATCGATAAATGGGCGCTTTTCAAACGATTCCGCCTCCAGGTCGAATTCCCAAATGCCATTGTTGGCGACCAAGACGAATTTTCCTGGCTCAGTTTCTATGATTTCGCGAATCCGAGTATCTCTTCCACCGATGCGAGTGAATTTGCGGGTCCATCGCATCTCTTCCGTGTCAAAAATGAACAGTCCTTTGAGACTGCCAATAATGAGACTATTGTCCTGCGTCGCGACGATTGCCTGGGATGCCTGCAAGAGGCTGATGCCTGGGTCGTCAACCAAAGGAAACGTCTCAAACGTTTCGCTTTCTTTGAAATAGCGTATCAGTCCTTGTGGCGAAGTGATCCACAGATCGCCATTCGGGTTCGAAATGATTGAGATCGGTTTACTGCTCCCGATGCTGTCGCCGTCCTCGGGGTCGGGGGTAAACGTCTTGAAGCGATGGCTGTCGTATCAAACTAAGTTGTTGTTGGTGAGCAGCCAAACGTATCCAATCTGGTCTTGATAAACCGTTTTAACCCAAGGAGATGGAAGATCCTCGTTTTTCGCGAATGGCTGAAAATGGAGGTAGTCCAGGCTCGCTGCCGTCATGCGTAGGCAAAATATAGATGCCACTAAAGCGAGCCCTACAGTCCTGAAAATCGGCTTCGAATTAACGGGGTAGACAGACATTGAATTCGTGTTGCCAAGGATAGGCGCGTTTTGAACTTAGTAAACAGGAATATCCAGGATAGGGCGTATAGGTATCAGAACCCTCAACGAGCGGATCGATTAGACGAGTGGATCAAATCTCGTCGCGATGCCGTAGCTGAACCGATCGGCTAGTTGAAAAACGTCGGTAGTGAGTCAGGGTGAATATTGCCTTGGCGTAACCCCGAAAATTGAGTTGCCTATCGAAGATATGAGATTCGTTTCTTTGCTCCTGTGCAGCGTTTTCGCTGCAATTCCTCTGATCGCTGACAACTCCTACGTTGATTTCAAGGTAACCCATGGACCGATGCTGGGCCGACCGGGATCGACGACGATGAGTATTTGGGTGCGGACCAACGTTCCTGGCGAAGTGTCAGTTAAGTACGGTACGGAGCCCTTTAAGCAAATGATGGTTTCCGAGTATGTGGATTCGAAGCTGGAAAACGACAATACGGCCATCATTACGCTGACCAACCTATATCCCGACACGCTTTACTACTATACGGTGGACAAAGGGCTGGCGGGGACCTTCAAGACGCTTCCGCAAGGGAGCGATTTCTATGACGAAACGCATAATCCGGAAGGCTTGTTCAACTTTCAGTTCGAGTTCGTTTCCTGCGTGAACCAAAGCTGGATTGGGAGCATGGGGCCCAGCATGCCGCTGTACGACACCTTGAACGAGCAAGTGGCAGACAAGGTGCATTTCGCGATTCTGAATGGGGATTGGCTTTACGAAGAAGACCGTGACTTCCCCGCGTCTGCCTGGAAGGCGCAAGTCCGTCTCGGACCCGACGCTGAGGTTCCCGGCATCGTGGATATCGCGCCTCCGGTCGTTGGCGTTTGGGAAAACTATAAGACCTATATGAGTCGTGGGACCAACATGATGAAATGGCATGGCAACGTGCCGAGTTTCTTTACCTTCGACGACCATGAATTGCTCAACGATATTTACGGGACCGGAGAGACGGGGTACGTGAATCGCCGCGCCGTATTTCGGGACACCGCTGTCAAAGCGTGGTTCGACTATCTTGGCTGGGCGAACCCAGTGGCTCATAAGCCGGACGCTCGATTTGGCAAGGGGCAGTTTCAAGCGGGAAGCGATGTCCTGTACGATCCCAAGGCGAATTTTTCCTCCCTGAATTTGGAAGACCACGCCAATCTCATGGTCCATTGGGGCAAGCCCACGGATGGGATCAAAGCTACCGAGTTGGATTCACAGCCTGGGGATCCGAATGCGGGCGTCTACGCGATCTCTGAAGTGATCGATAACAAGCGCTTGAGGATTGAGCCGCCAGCGCGGACCAATGGGGAGGCGTCCTACTCAGTTGGCCGTCGATCCTATGGCTCCTTTAGCGTAGCCAACTGTGACTTCTTTCTGCTCGATACCCGCTCGCATCGATCGATGCATGACGTCGAAAATCCTGACAAGCCCGGGGCCACGATCCTAGGCAAGCAGCAGCTCAACTGGCTGAAACGTTCCATTGAGGAATCGGATGCCGACTTTTTCTTCATGGCCTCCTCCGTGGATTTCATGATCCCGCACGTGGGCAGTGGTGGGGGAACGGATACGAATATTGGCGTTGCGAAAGACGATGCGTGGACCGTTTTCCTAGAGGAGCGTGAAGACTTGATCCAGTTTTTCGAAGACAACAGCCCCAAGCAGTTTTTTATGATGACGGGTGATCTGCATAATTCATTCGCGATCAAAGTGACGCCCAATGTTTGGGAGTTCGCATCGGGTCCGGGGAATTCCGTGAATCACGTGCCGGTAGATGACGAAGGAAATCGGCCGATCAATGGAACCTTCAAGTATGGACCGCGCGAATGCGAAGTGCGCTGGTCAACCTACGTTTATTCGGATACCCCTCGTCTCGAACGTATCCATCCACACTACTGCGTCGTGCAGATAAACAACGTCTTCAATAGCCCGATACAACGTGGAGATGAGCGCTGGGTCGCCTATCCCCATCCGCAAGTGATCTTCAAGTACTACGATGCGATCACGGGCGAATTTCGTTATAGCGAAACGATTGTGGCAGGCCTCCAAGACTAGTCTCGTCCCATCTTTATCTAGACGGTCTCTATCCGTTGGAGCTAGAATCTAGTTCCTTGGGCCAATCTAGCAAAATGTTCCAGTTGTAGGTCTTGTCTTTTGGCAAGGTAGGCGTCCCCTCATTGTCGATACGATCGTAGACGTTTGTTGGAGGGACGACGATCGCATCGCGCCCGTAAATGTAGTCTTGGTCCTCGACAATGGTCTTGTATGCTTTGTTGAGCCTGTATGCGCGTTCGGGAGAGGGCGTAATGAGCTCGCAGACATCTTTTGCTCGAGCGACCTTCTCTTTGTCGAGGCTTCCATCGTCATTGAACCAACGGGCTGCCATTTCATCGTTGTTGCGGAACTCGCTTCCGCCTCCGACGCGCTCTAGGTAGGTAGCGATTTCTCCCAAGCTCTCGCCTTTAGTTGGCGCGTCTGGCATCCCCTTCAGGTTTATATAGCTCCATCCCGCTGCCCCATCGACTTTTCGAGCGAAGCTGAATGTCTTGTCTATGGTCGAGCCAACTGAGTTGTGGCATCCCATACAAAAGAAGTTCTCCTCGTAGGTGTTGATCCGCAGTCGTCCATCCTTGTCCTCGATAAACCCTTGGACGGACCAACCATTTCCATTGTCGAGACCATGGTCCGAGACTATTTGGTAGCTCGGCAGGTTGCCCACTTCTTTTCCAAACGCCTCGAGCTGGTAGTTGCGGGCATAAATTTGCTTGGGATAAGCTCGCCACTTTCGAATATATCGAAGTTCCTTCATTCGGGTGGAGGCAACGATGCTGCCGGTTTCATCAACGTCCACGTAGCGGACGCTGTGCATAAACTCTGTCCCTGCTGGAAATAAGTGCGGCTCCAAGTAGGCGGCGCTCGCTGCGCCGACGTAGGAGTCTACCTTGGCTATGTGGTTTGCGATACCGAGTTCCCCATCTCCATCGAGATCGACCTCCAATTCAGTTTCATCGATCGGGAGCGAGCCGATTTGGTCCATCCCTTTAATGTTTGCCTCAAGTATGGCGAGATTCGCCTTGTAGACTTCGCGTGAGTAGGCGCCTTCGGCGTCGCTTCGATAGACTTCAGGCAGTCGAATCATCACGTCGTCGGTGGATCCATTCGTTGGCCAAAAAGTGCTCGGAAAAGGCTTGTAATTAAACGCGACCCATTGGCTGCCATCTTTGGCGAATCCCTGGCTGTCGAATGCAGCGGGTCCAAGTTGGAGGTCTTCCATGTCGGGGATCCAGCCTTGGAAATCCGCGGCTTTGAGCCGCGAGGGCAGTTCACTATAGTTATCTTCTCGAATATAGCCCTCAATCGTCTCGTCGCTGATTGAGGCGACTCGTTCCGAACGGTCTTCGTGCAAGTTTTTCCAGTGATTGGTCATGCCTAGATCGCTGAAGCTATAGTCAATTTGAAGGTCGCCATCGTCCATCTGGTTTTCGCGACCGGGGAGGCTGTTCTGATGGCAAACGTAGCAGGGGTTAAAGACGCCTTCCGTTTTTGTATAGAACGCTATTTTTAGGAGAGGAATGGTCCGGAGAGGGACGCCTGATAGAAGTGCTAAACCCGTTCGATGCTCCCGAGGATATCGTAACGCGTGAGTTGAACTCGATCGCTAACGTTTCTCACGAAGGGATCAATTTTTCGGAGAAGTACCGCAATACGATCTACTTCGTTGACGAGTTCAATTCGGGCTTAATCTACAAGTTCGTGATGAGGCGCCGTGGCGACTATACGAGAGGCCAGAAATTCGTGCTCTCCGTTGACGATTTCGACGGAGATCCCGCTGCCTCATATAGCGCCTAAGTTAACGAGGGCGAACCACGTGTCGGCATGGCAACCTGGGTTCCACTCACCAATCGAAACGGAAGACCTCTTTCGGGTATTACGGACCCATTTCGCAATGGAGTATCTGGCGATCCTCTAAATCCGACGGGCATTCGAGAAGGCGAGGAGCCTAGTTTTCCGGACCGGACGATCGACGATATCTTTGGGGGTCGCCTCGCTGCGGACGACGCGGGAGGTACTCCATACGGACGCCCTGAAGACATGGAAGTTGGCAAGTTGAAAAACCGCCGCGAGGTGATCTATTTTGCCGCTACCTCCGAAAATACGGTATACGCGGTTGAGATTCTCAGCAGCAGCCGCGCTCGAGTGAATGTACTCGTCGATGGCAACACTCCAAAGAACGAGGGATTTACCGATACGACAGGTACGCTCAGCTCGCCTGACAACCTGGCCCAGGATGCGATCGGCAATATCTATGTTATCGAGGACAAGCCTAACGACGCCAGCACGGGTGGTGACATCTGGTTCGTACGCGACATCAACAATGATGGCTATGGCGAGTCGCTCGATCACTTCATGAGCATCCGAGTCGATGGCTCTGAAGCGACCGGCATGATCTTCAATCCTCAGGTTCCCACCGAATTCGTGGTAGCGGTTCAACACCCGGACAGCACGGACTTATCAAACGTTCCTGAAGGTCTCGGTGACGCAGTTTGGAGGTTTGATATTTCTGCAGTCGATGATTGTCGCTTCGTTCGTCGTCTTGAAAACGCCAAGCGTGAAAAGAAGAAAAGCGGTTACTACTGGTGGAGCAAATTCCTCTACTGGGGAGACCGCTGGTAGGATTTAGTCTAATTGTAGTTAGTCTTAGTACGGTTGACGGGCGGATCTTCCCATAGCCATTGGATCATGAAGCGTTCTTTTTCTCTAATGTTCATTTTCACGCTCTTTGTCACAGCATGCCCTTCTTTTGGGACTGACCCGGTACGCGAGCCTCACGATCAGCCCAACGTCGTCTTGATTATGGCGGACGACGTGAGCTGGGAAGCGTTTGGCTGCTATGGGGGCGAGGACTACTCCACGCCTCGGGTCGACGAGTTGGCGTCTAAAGGCGCGCTTTTCAAAAACTGCTTTTCCACTCCGATCTGTACGCCGTCGCGCGTGAAGATCATGACGGGCCAGTACAATTTTCGAAACTACACGCACTTCGGCTACCTCAATCCCAATGACAAGACCTTCGGTCACCTCATGCAGGAAAACGGCTACAAGACCGCGATCGTGGGGAAGTGGCAGCTCAACGGACTCTACAACAATCTCCCTGGGTACGACGACAACATGCGACCTGCGAAGGCGGGCTTCGACGAGTTTTTCCTCTGGCAATTGACCACTGGGAAGACCGGAGAGACTGGCGGCGAGCGTTTCTGGAATCCCCCCATCGAGACCAATGGAAAATTCATAACAAAGCAGCAAAATGCAGGCGCTTACGGTCCGGATCAAATGAGCGATTACCTCTGCGATTTTATGGAGCGCAATCGAGAGGATCCTTTTTTTGTCTATTATCCGATGGTGCTCGTGCACGATCCCTTTGTTCCTACTCCCGACACCATTGGAGATGCGCCAAAGGAAACGGCCAACAAATGGGATAAATCGCGCAACAAGAAGCACTTTGTATCCATGGTTAATTACATGGATAAGATAATCGGAAAAATCGCAGACAAGACGGAATCCCTGGGAATTGCCGAGAATACGATCATTCTATTCACCGCTGACAATGGAACCGGAGTAGGGCTAACTTCCCGTTGGAATGGTATGGATATCAAAGGCGGGAAGGGCGGTCCCACAGATATGGGGACGCACGTTCCGTTCGTCGCCTACTGGAAAGGCCAGACTCCAAAAGGCGCGGAGCTCGACGACTTGATCGATTTCACGGATTTTTATGCGACTTTAGCGGAGGCTGCCGGGGCCGAGCAGGGCCCTCGGGATCCTATAGATGGTCGCAGTTTTCTGCCGCGTTTGAAGGGGGAGGCGGGCAACCCGCGCGATTGGGTCTTCACCCATTATCAACCCTATTGGAACAAGACGCCGCAGCAATTCGCGCGTACGGAGCGGTATAAGCTTTACCGAGATGGTCGCTATTATGAAGTGCCCAAAGATCTAAGAGAAGAGAATGATCTGGCCATTGGCGAGGCGGGCGAGCGAGCAGAACGAGTTCGCCAAGAATTGCAGGCCTTTTTGGATACAGCGCCACCCGCCCCAACGGTAAAAGGGCAGCGCATTACAGAGCACCGCCCCATCTATCCCGACTGGCGAAACCTGGTTGATCCCAACGATTGATTGCAGGATACGGCCCATGCGACAGGTCTACTGGATATCGCTTTGAGGGAGAGCGCATCCTGTTGCATCACCAGTCGTAGCATGCCCGTACTCTACGCTGAAGGAGAAGACGTGAGGTTGGACGCAATCGGATGACCTTCATTCCTTGCTTATCGAAGGGGAATGAGTTTACCTATGCCCTTATCTCATCATGAAGTTCTACCCTGCGATCCTACTATCCCTATTGTTAAGTTCTAGCGTTGTTGCCGATGAACGCCCAAATATCCTCTTCGCGTTTGCGGACGACTGGGGACACTATGCCAGCGCTTATGCGCGCTTGGAGAGCGAGGCAGGGCCGAATTCGGTGGTGATGACGCCGAATTTCGATCGTATCGCAGACCAGGGCGCGTTGTTTACCAATGCATTTGTGAATTCGCCATCGTGCACGCCTTGCAGGAGTTCCTTGCTCTCTGGCCAGTATTTCTTTCGAACCGGTCAAGCGGCGATTCTGCAAGGAGCAGTATGGGATGAATCAATACCGTCCTTCCCCTTGCTGCTTCGCGATGCAGGTTACCATATCGGGCAGACCTACAAGGTGTGGTCGCCTGGGTCAGTTCGGGACGCCCCGTTTGGAGGGCGCGACTACGAATACGAGTCGGCCGGTAGTCGCTTCAATCGATTTTCCCAGCACGTGACCGCGTCGATGGACAAAGGCGCGTCGTTGCTAGAGGCGAAGCGCGAGCTCTATGACGAGGTCTTGGGGAATTTCGAAAGCTTTCTGGATGCGCGCCCAAGTGACGCACCGTTTTGCTATTGGTTTGGACCCACAAATGTGCATCGAAAATGGACTCGAGGCTCGGGTAAGACGCTTTGGGGATTGGACCCGGATGATCTTAAGGGGAAGCTCCCTGCATTTCTGCCTGACGTGCATACAGTTCGCGAAGATATGGTGGATTATCTTGGCGAAGTGATGGCCTTCGATTCCGCTTTAGGCCTTCTGCTGGATCGCTTAGCTCTTGCGGGTGAGCTGGACAATACAATCGTCGTGGTAAGTGGGGATCACGGCATCCCTGGGTTCACGCATTCAAAAACCGACCTCTACGACTCGGGCACCCATGTCGCTCTGACAATTCGGTGGCCGGGCAAGGGAGGCGCTGGTCGAGTGATTACGGACTTCGTGAATTTGATGGATCTCGCACCTACATTTTTGGAGGCTGGAAACGTATCCATCCCAGATGTGATGACGGGACGAAGCTTGGTCGATGTTCTGGATTCGAGCCAAGAAGGGCGAGTTGACAGTAGCCGTAGCTATGTTGTGACGGGTCGTGAGCGGCATGTGGCTATGTCTCGCGAGGGAAGGCTTCCGTATCCGCATCGCGCCCTGCGGACAGATGACTTTCTGTATATTCGAAACTTCAAGCCTGATCGATATCCCGGAGGGGACCCGCTACCGCCCAAGAACGGGGACACTCATAGCGAGCATGCATTGACGGAAAACACGTTCATTACCTATGCGGATATCGACGCGGGTCCTACCAAGGCATGGCTTGTCCTGAATGGGGAAACCGAATACGGAAAGAAATACTACGATTGGGCCTTTGGGCGACGTCCAGGCGAGGAGTTGTACGACTTGAACAAGGACCCTGATCAAGTCGTGAATTTAGCGAGCGATCCCTGGTATGGTGAGAAGCGTGATGAATTGAGAACGCGACTATTGGAGATTCTTGAGGAGAACGGCGATCCGCGCGTATTGGGAGATGGATCTACGTTCGACAAGGTGCCGTACACAGTAGATTTTTAGACTTGGATCTTCTTCGGATTATATTGCCGCGGTGCTCGAGCCGCGACCTAAAGAATGAGCTATGGTAACTTTATATTCCGAATGCGGGCTCGAATGGATGGAGCTTCTCTTTGCTGAGCTTGCTCGAAGCGCTGCTTGGTTTCAGCCAGGAACTGTGGATTTCGCTGAGCGATAAGCCCGAGGGCGTTGTAGGCCCATGCGCGTACAAATGTATTCCGGTCCGAGATCAGTTCTCGCGCTGTTGCGTAAAGTGGCTCGTGGCACGATGGCGGAATTTCAATGTGGTTTAGAATTTGCAGAAGGTGGAGCCGAGCATCTATTTCAGTGGATTCTCTGAGCCATTGAAGCACCTTCTTGCAGAGTGAGCCATCGGATTCCAATCCAAGTTCCAGAAGATTCTTTAGTATCCAAGTGCCTCCTACGTGAGCATGTGCTTCATTGGACTCAATGATTGATAGGGTGACTTCGAGCGCATCTGGTTGAATCGCGAGCTCCTCGGCGATTTCTTGAAATGGAGCCACGCGTTTTCCATCGTAGGAATTGAGTTTCTTATATATAGATTCGCTTAACATCTTTGGCTGCGTTCGCGAAGATTGCTACAGCTTCGGAGTCAAATATTCGGCGGTGATGCTTCGCTTGGATTTGGCTAAGTTCTTGAGGGTTCCTTGGAAGAGTATTTTACCCCCTTTGGGGCCACCTTGAGGCCCGATCTCCACGAGGTAGTCCGCTTCGGCGAGGAGATCCAAGTGATGCTCGATAACCACGACGGTATGACCTTGGTTGACGAGCTTTTGCAGGAGCCGTATCAGTTTTTCGCAGTCGCTCAGATGCAGACCAATGGTGGGCTCTTCCAAGATATAGAGATTGGTTCGCTTTATGCCTCGGCTTCGTTCCGTGTAGTTTTGCAAACCTTTGGCCAGCTCCGTTACCAGCTTCAGTCGCTGGGCTTCCCCGCCTGAGAGAGTGGGGCTGCTTTGTCCGAGCGTCAGGTAGCCGAGTCCGGTTTCTACCATTAGCTGCATGATTTCACCAAGCTGGGAATGGAAACTGAAGAATTCTGCTGCCTCGTCGAAGGTCATGCTCAGGACATCGGCGATATTCTTTCCTTTCCAGTGGAGATCAAGGAGCTCGGTTCCGTATCGAGAGCCATTGCAATCGTCGCATACCACATAGGTGTCGGGCATGAAGCTCATTTCCAGTTTAACGCGACCTGCGCCTGAGCAGGTATCGCAACGTCCGTGAGGCGTATTGAATGAGAATCGTCCAGGCTTGTAGCCACGCATTTTCGATTCGGGAAGATTGGAAAAGAACAGTCGTATGATATCGAATACGCCGAGGTAGGTGGCAGGATTGGAGCGAGGTGTTTTTCCAATCGGTGATTGATCCACCTCAATGACGGAGCGAAAGGCGTGGGCGCCGGTGAGCGTATCGAATAGGACGTTGCCTTCCTCGCCTTCGATCGCTTTTCCCTTTTCGGCGAATTGTCCCCCCGTGACGGTCTTTTTCTTGGCTTTGATCGAGTAGGCTGCGGCACGCCCGAGCAGATCCCTGACCATTGAGGACTTTCCAGCCCCAGAAGCGCCGCATATCATGGTCAGTCGCTGGTGCGGGACTTTGAGCGACTGGTTCTTTAGGTTGCGGAATCGCGTTCCTTTCAACTCAATCCACGAGTCTGCATCTTGCGCGGATCGCGGCAGTGGGCGGTAGGAGCCATTAAGCGGGTGGGGGATGCCTTTTTTCAAGAAAGCCCCGGTCAAGGATTGGCGATTGCGCTTGAGCTGACTCAGGGTCCCTTCCGCGATGAGTTCTCCTCCCTGAGTGCCCGCTCCGGGTCCCAGATCGATTATCCGGTCCGCGTGCTCCATCATGGCATCATCGTGCTCAACTACCAGCAGCGTATTTCCCTTTTCGCGCAAGCGCTTGAGAGTCTCGATAAGGCGATCGCTGTCGCGGGCATGCAGTCCAATGCTCGGCTCATCGAGTACGTAGAGGACGCCTGCTAGGTTGGAGCCGAGCTGCGCGGCCAGGCGAATTCGTTGCGCTTCGCCCCCGGATAGGGTTTGCGTGGCTCGATCCATTGAAAGGTATTCGAGGCCGACTTTATCCATAAACTGGAGACGCTCTCGAATTTGATCTACGATATCTCGTGCAATGATGCGGCCGCGGGGGTCGAGCCTTAGTTTTTCGAGCGTGGTCAGAAGGGCATGAGGCGTCTTGGCGAGCAATTGCGGCAATGAAATTTTCGCTTTCCCTTTTAGCGGGAGGAAAACATTGCGGCTGATTCGATTGAGCCGTTCACCTTTGCAATCGGGACAGATGATTATCTCGTCTTCGTCGTCCTCCGCGGAATCGGCTCCAATTGATTTGGCGAGAAGCTCATCCTCTTCCAGCCGTTCGCGCATCCAGGGATAGAGTCGCCTATGGCCCCGACAGGTCGGGCACCACCCTTTGTGCGAATTGAATGAAAAATCCTTCGGATCGAGCTCTGGCAAGGCTTCGCCGGTGGCGGCATCCATTCGGCGTGTCGATAGCCATGAGAGAACGCTATCGTCATCGTTGAGAATGAGTGCCGTTCCACGGCCGCGGCCTAAGGCTTCTTTAAGAGCGTCCTCTACTTTAGGAAGGGATCGCGCAATCGGTTTCAAGTCGGCGATCACTACCTCGATATTGTGCTCCTTGTAGCGATCGAGCTTCTCGAAATCCTCGGTGAATATCACCTCCCCGTCGACGCGCATCATTTCATATTCGTGATCGGCTATCCAATTGGCGATGGGTTGATGGTGCCCTTTGCGATTGCGAATAAGGGGGGTGCAAAGCAGGAGGTGTTCCGAACGTTTTGCATCTTTACTTCGCAGAATGCTCCGCACTCGCTTGATAAGCTCGTCCTGAGATTGCGAAAGCAACGGATCCCCCGTATCCGGATTATGGGGGACGCCAAGTCGAGAAAAGAGAAGCCGCAAGTACTGAGCAACTTCCGTAATGGTAGCTACGGTGGATTTTCGGCTTCCGCGAGTGACCCGTTGTTCGATCGCTACGGTTGGCTGAATGCCAGAGAGCTGATCAAGGTCGGGTCGAGGCAACTGCTCCACGAATTGGCGCGCGTAGGGCGACATCGATTCCATGAAGCGTCGTTGACCTTCACCGAATACGATATCGAACGCCAAGGTCGACTTCCCCGAGCCAGATATTCCTGTCACGACTGATAGCTCGTAGTGCGGAATGGATACATCGATGTTTTTAAGATTGTGTTCCCTGGCCCCGGAAATGGTTAAATTCGTGACTTCTGGCTTGGAGCTCGAGAGGTCTTCACCGTAGGGATGAGCGGACTCGGCAGCCATTGGGAATGAAGCGGGCTCTTCGAGCGCTTGATTCAAATATTTCCCGGTTTCGGTGGTTGCGGCGTTTGCGCAGGCGGAGGGGGGACCTTGAAATACAATTTTTCCTCCATCGTCGCCTGCCTCGGGACCGAGCTCTATAATCCAGTCAGCAGACTTTAGGACATCGAGATTGTGTTCTATCACGATTAGACTGTGACCGCTATCGACAATTTGCTGCAGGACGGCAAGGAGACGCTTCACATCGTGCTTGTGGAGACCGGTTGTGGGCTCGTCTAGGAGAATGAGGCTGGATAGACTGTCGTTGTCCGAGGAAGCGGACGTCTTTTGGGCAGTTAAGTACTTGACGAGCTTAAGGCGTTGAGACTCGCCGCCAGAGAGCGTGTTGAGAGGTTGCCCCATTTTTAGGTAGCCGAGCCCGACCTGTTCGAGTGCCTTGAGCTTGTCGTCGATTTTTGGGTACTCTTGAAAAAGATGGATCGCTTGGGTGATTGTGAGTTCTAGAATATCCGCGATCGATTGATTCTGAAACTTGATTTCAAGAAGTCCTGCCTTGAAGCGTCTCGCATTGCAATGAGGGCAAGGGACGAAGACGTCGCTCAGGAATTGCATCTCGACCTTTTCATATCCCAATCCCTTGCAGGAATCGCATCGCCCGTCGCCTGCATTGAAAGAAAAGCTGGATGCCGTGTAGCCTTCGGCTTTAGCATCGGGAAGGTTTCCGAAGATTTTTCGAATCGAATCCCATGCGTTGACGAATACGGCAGGATTGGAGCGTGGCGTTCGGCTAACCGGCGCCTGGTCCACCATTACGATCTCTCCGAATTCGATATCGCTGACGAGGCTTTTCAGGGATGCGGGATCTTCTGCGAGCTTGCCGCTTTTTGTCTGCAGGTTTTGATAGAGCGCATTGTTGAGTAACGTGCTCTTGCCGGACCCGGAAACTCCGCTGAGGCAAACGAAACGATGCAATGGAATCGTTGCATCCAAATTATCGATATTGTGCTTTGTCGCCCCTTTGATTTTTATGCGTGGAGATGCCGCGCTCCGTCGTTTCAGATTGAAGGGGCGGATGGCTGCGGGTGGGTCTATTGACAGGTCGCCGGAGAGATACTGGCCTGTAATGCTCTCGTTGCAGCGAAGGAGCGCTTGGCCATCGCCCTGGAATACGATTTTACCCCCATTGGCTCCGGGCTCGGGTCCAATTTCTATGACGTGGTCCGCTGCCAGAATCATGGCGTCATCGTGCTCGACTACCACTACGGTATTGCCCGCGCGTGTTAGCGTGCGGACGATTTGAATAAGGCGGTCAATATCGCGAGCGTGAAGCCCAACGGAGGGTTCGTCCAAGACGAATAGCGTATCTACCAGCGATGTGCCAAGACAGGAAGTCAGCGTGACGCGCTCGACTTCGCCACCGCTGAGCGTTCGAGCAGGTCGGTTCAAGGTGAGGTATCCCAATCCGACGTGATTCAGGTAGCGCAAGCGTGAAAGAATGGCATCTAGAGCGAGATCTACCTGGGCCGCATTGGGGGCGGTCGAATTTCGACTGGAAGTTGTAGACGTGGCAGCGGATTGGGATACGAGCGTATAGAGCTCGCTTATGGGAAGCTCGTAAAGATCGGGTAGCCGATAGCCGTTCCAGAGCCAGCACAACGCCTCCGGCTGAAGCCGTGTCCCATCGCAATTTGGGCATTTGACGTAGGCGCGATAGCGCGAAAGGAAGATGCGGACGTGCATCTTGTAGGTATTCTTTTCGAGCCAATTGAAGAAGCCCTTGACTCCATACCATGAATTTCCGTCCCAATCTTCAGAATCGCGTTTCTTGCGGAAATCCGGCTCGCCATTTATGACGATACTTTGATGCGCTTTGGATAGCTCATTGAAGGGAGTGGTCGTTGATATTTTGAGTCGTTTGCACGCACGTTGGAGATCTTTTTTGCTCTCTCCGTATACTTGACCTTCGAAGGGGCGGATGAGGCCATCGGCGATGCTTCGATTCGTATCCGGAATTGCGAGACGGTAATCGATTTCTATGACGCGCCCAAAGCCGCGGCACTCTGGACAGGCGCCGATGGGAGAATTGAACGAAAAGAGCGCTGGAATCGCAGGTCGATAGCGCTTGCCAGTTTCGCTGGAATGCAGCCCGCTGGAAAAATGATCGAGAACGCGGGCGTCGCTGTCGAAAAGAACCAGTTCGCCCTGGCCGAATTCGAGCGCAGTTTCGGCGGCTTCCAGGAATCGTCCGCTGTTTCTGGATTCAAGACGTACCCGGTCTTGTATGACGTATGCGAGGGCGCTTTTCTTCCGTTTAGCGAGCGCTTTGATCGCCTTGTCATCATCCACTCTGAAGATGTCGTTCTTATCGGTGATGAAGCGAGAGTAGCCCTGCGCCTTTACGTTCTCGAAAATTTCAACCCAGTCGAGCGCTTCGGGTCGCCGAATTTCGAACGCGACAATAGCGGTTTCCGAGGGCCAGCGCTTGAGGGATTTTTGCCAAATTGTTTTTGGGTTATCATCGTGAATCGGCTTTCCGGATACGGGATCGAAGAGAGCGGATACGCGACTGAACCAGACTTTGAAGAAGTCGGTAAGCTCGGTCATGGTTCCAACGGTGGAGCGGGACGTCTTGATCGTGTTCTTTTGCTCGATGGCGATCGAAGGGCGCACGTTTTCCGCTTCGTCCAGATCCGGTTTCTCAAGCAAGTCGAGGAACTGGCGCGTATAGGCGCTGAATGTTTCGACATAGCGCCGCTGGCCTTCCGCATGAAGCGTTTCGAATACGAGCGACGACTTGCCTGCGCCGGATAGCCCGGTCACAGCAATGTATTTCCCAAGAGGGATGTCTATATCGATATTCTTGAGGTTGTTTTGGCGGACGCCTCTAAGGCGTATGGACGTTAGATCGGAAAGTGTTTTCGGCATTGAAACGGATCAGGCTCCGGTGGTCGGCCCTTGTCATCTTTGACGTTGGAAATTGCAGCGTTTGTGAATGGCGTGGAGTGTCAATGAAGCGACCTAGATGAGCTTGTTGAAAAGGTTGATGTACGCATCCCGCTGCGCATCCGGAGAAAAGCTGGGTTGGGCATGGTCTCGCGCAGCCTGGGACATCTGCAGTCTCAGGTCGGGGGATTCGCATAGTTGGGCGAGCTTTTTCGTGAACGTGGTTTCGTCTTTGTGGGGTACGAGAAAACCGGAAGACTCGTTGATGAAGGTTTCTGCAACGCCGTCCACGTCGTAGGCGACTACCGGCAGACCGAAGGTTTGAGCTTCAACCAGAAAATTTGGGAGAGATTCTTTCGACGAGGCGTGGATCGCGATGTGGCTGCTCTCGTATAGACAGCTGGGGTCCGGGAGCAGACCTGGGAATTCGACCCGATCGGCGATACCCAAAGTGTCTGCTTCTCTGACGCATGCATCTAGTTCCGAGCCGTCGCCTGCGAGAGTGAGTCGCCAGTCTATGGATGACGGTAGCTTGCTGCAGATGCGTAAAAGTCGAATTTGCTTTTTCTCAGGCCGAAACATGCTGGCGCTAAGAAGCCGGATGGGTCCATTGCTGGCAGCGGGTTGACAATCTGACTTCGTTTTCCGGATACAGCCATTGTAGATGACAGTGGAGTCGTAGCGATCGATTCCGTACTGAGCTTTTATACGCGTTAACGCTTCATGGCTATTGAAGACGATGTGAGCCGCATGTTGAAGGGCTCGGCGTTGTAGCCAAGGGATCGTTTTTCCCGTGCGAAACGTTGCGACCCATTTATAGCTTCGATTGCGTCTGCAAAGCAGGCCTGCATGGCAATTGGCCATTCGTCCCATAGCGACCGCTACATCGATGGATAGGCGGCTCAGCAGCGCATCCAGTCCTGGAGCGAACCAGTCGGTCTTGAGGATGCTTTGCGTGAGAAAGTGTGTGGTGAAACTGGACTCTTTGGCTTTGGCGTCGAGAACGCCGCCTCTTCGGAACACGATCAGGTGCGTTTCAACACCTGCCCTCGCTAGGCCCTCGGCGATGTGAAGGGTCTGGTTTTCGGTTCCGCCGTTGCGAAGGTAGTCTTGGATGAGGGCGATCCGCATAAAGGAAGTCATTGAGTGGATTCGAAGAGGTAGGGCAAATGAATTAGCGTCCCGAGATCATGGAAGGGCGGCCCGTCCTGCGATCTCTTAAATAAGGGTTGGCAATGGAACGCTTGCGGGTATTGATGGGTCGTGTAGCGAATTGAGATGGATTTATTTGTTAAAAGAGCGCTGGTGAGTGGGCTGGGAGTTTTTCTCGGGAGCTCGCTTTTGCCCGGAATCAGTTACGACGACTACGGTACCCTGGTGGTTGCGGTGCTGTTGCTCGGGATTTTTTCGGCAGTTCTGCGACCGTTGCTGGTCTTGTTCGCCCTGCCATTCGTGGTGCTGACATTGGGAATCGGCCTGCTGGTCATCAATGCCCTGCTATACGCGTTCGTGGGCTATCTTGTGGAAGGATTCTATGTTGAGAGCTTCGGTTACGCATTCCTGGGGTCATTCATTATCACAATGCTCAACCTTTTCTTCAATGGGTGGATCAGCAAGTCGGATCCTCGCGCTCGCGTCTCGGTGAATGTTGGCCAACACGGCGAAAAGCAGGGCGACCCGAATGTAAGGAAGCAGACGTTTTCCGAAGGGCGCAAAATGCGTCATAACGATGACGTGATCGATATTTAAGCGGGATAAGCGGAGATCTGGGGTCGCGTCACGTCATTGCTGATCATTGTCCTAGACATGTCTGAAGATGTCACCTACTGGGTGTGCGTTGACTTTTAAGAACGATGTCTGAAGCAAAATACGATCTCATTGTAATTGGAGGAGGCCCTGGGGGCTATGCAGCGGCGATTCGGGCCGGGCAACTAGGGAAGAAAGTCGCTTGCGTGGAGATGGAGCGCGCGGGCGGAACCTGCTTGAACTGGGGCTGCATTCCAAGCAAGGCGCTGCTCAAGAGCGCTGAGCTGATGGCGAATCTGGCGAAGGCGGAAACGTTTGGGATATCGGTAGGCAACGTGGACTACGATTTCGGGAAAGTGATCGAGCGCTCTCGCGGCGTAGCGGACCAGATGGCGAAGGGAATCGAATTTCTGTTCAAGAAGAACAAGGTAGACTATATCGTCGGAAAGGCCCAAGTCGCCGGCGCGGGTTCAGTGACATTGACTGAAGGAGATCGGAAAGGGGAGACCTTAGCGGCTGAAAATATTTTGATAGCGACCGGTTGCCGTGCGAAGCAATTGCCCTTCTTGCCCGTCGATGGCGAGCGGGTGATGACTTCAAGGGAAGCGCTGGTCATGAAGTCGCAACCCAAGTCCGTGGCGATCGTGGGCTCCGGCGCAATTGGGGTCGAATTCGCGTACTTCCTCAATGCGTTTGGCACTGAGGTGACAATCCTTGAGGTGATGCCTCAGCTAGTGTCGGTAGAGGATGAAGAGGTGGCCAAGGTGTTAGAACGCTCCTTCAAGAAGCAAAAGATAAAGAGCGAGCTGGGGATTGAGATTAAGGATGCGAAGATCGGCAAGAGTTCGGTCACGATCGACTACGAGAAAAAAGGGAAAGTGATCTCTTTGGAAGTCGACGCGGTCATTCAAGCTGTCGGAGTCCAGGCGAATTTGGAAGGCGCGTTGGGAGACGGCGTCGAGCTCGAATTGGATCGTGGTTTCATCGTGGTCGACGACCGTTACCAGACGAATGTCGAAGGCGTGTATGCAGCTGGAGACATCATCGGCCCGCCGACCTTGGCGCATGTCGCTACCTACGAAGCGATCCAAGCTGTCAACGGAATGTTCAAGCATAGCGAGCCCAAGCGGGTTAAGAATTTCCCTGGATGTACCTATTGCCTGCCGCAGATCGCGAGCACGGGTCTTACGGAAAAGGCTGCTAAAGAACAAGAAATTGAATACAAGGTAGGGAAGTTTCCCTTCGTAGCATCGGGCAAGGCCGTGGCGGCCAACGCATCGGATGGCTTCGTGAAGGTGCTTAGCGCGCCCGATACCGGAGAGATTCTTGGGGCGCACATTATCGGGAACGATGCGACCGAGCTTATTGCGGAATACTGTCTCGCCATGGAAATGGAAGGCACGATCGACGAGATCCACGGAACGATCCACGCTCACCCAACCCTGAGCGAGGCCCTCGCGGAAGCCGCGGCTGCGACCCACGACGAAGCGATCCATATCTAGGTTTTTTAGTGGGCCTCTGTCGTGGCGCGGTTCGACCAATTTTGTAGCGCAATGGGTCGAAAATGAAGCTGGACATTGCTTGATCATGGAGGAAGATCTCGCCTTCTGAAATACGGAGGTCCCCGTAGTTCAATGGATAGAGCACCGGTTTCCGGAGCCGGTAACGTGGGTTCGAATCCCGCCGGGGGCACCACAAAGACTTGGTGAGACCACGGTCTTGGAGAAAGACGTCTAGCGCTTGGCTGAGAAGCGGGATGAGAGCCCATGGGTTCGACGGAGCGAGCGCACGAGCGAAACGCTAGAATGGCTGCGGTTGCGTTTCTGTGGAAATTCCTCTTAGCTCCAGTAATCAATGAGGGCGCCATGGAAACTGCGGATGCGAATGGGATTGATGGGCTCGGTTCTCTTCGCTGTTTGCGCCGCCGCCGCTGCCGAGCGGGGATCGCCTTGGCCTGTTCATGTAATCGATTCGGGTATTAGCGGTCCCGATGGGGTGCGTCTTGGGGACGTAGATGGCGATGGCGATCAGGATGTGTCCGTGGGTTGGGAAGAGGATGGCACGACCCGGCTCTACTTAAATCCAGGCCCGGGAACTCAAGCCCGAGAGCGATGGGAAATGATCGAATGCGGCATCGCTCGAAACGTAGAGGATGCCATGATCATGGACGGGGATGGTCAGTTCGATGTGGTGAGTTGCACGGAAGGGGACGACAAGCAAATCAAGGTGCACTTCGCCCCGGACTCCGGCTCGTATTCAAAAAGCGCTGCCTGGAAAACGGATGCGTTTCCTAAATCGATGACTGGGGATCGTCGCTGGATGTTCTCGATGCCGATGGATGTGAACGAAGATTGGACACTTGGATATCGTGGCGGGTGGCAAGAGCGAGGGCTCTCAGATCGCTTGGCTCGAAGCTCCTGCGCATGGAAAGCGGGACCTTTCTCGCTGGACCTATCACGAGCTGAGCGGGGCGGGTTGGATTATGTCGTTGATTGCCCATGACATGGATGGCGATGGGGATCTAGATATCGTTACGTCCGATCGGAGAAAAGAGGGAGAGGCAATGGGATTGCGATGGCTTAGCAATCCAGGAATCCAAGGAAATCAGAGAGAGCCTTGGATAAGTCATTTTATCAGCCCAGAGGGTGATCACCCGGATTTTATCGATTTGGCGGATCTAGATGGCGACGGCGATGTGGACATCGTGGCGCCCTGCAAGGATCCGAATCGCATTGACTGGTATGAGCGCATGGATGCCTCCGGCCTGAAATGGCGGGCCCATGAGATCGCGTTCCCTCAAAACATGGGAATCAGCAAGGCAATCAAGATAGGGGACATGAATCTTGATGGGCAATTGGATCTAGCCCTGTCGTGCGCGTCCGCAGAAGGGCTGCGTTCTGGGGTCGTTTGGCTTGAGTTCGATTCAGACCCTAGAGAAACCCGATGGACGGCCCATGAAATATCAGGCCCTTCCGGCATCAAGTACGATCGTATCGAGCTGATCGACTTGGACGGTGACGGGGATCTCGACCTTATGACGACGGAAGAGAATTTTGGTCCTCAAAGCAATGGGATGGGCGTCATTTGGTACGAAAATCCGGTACGGCGCTGAAGGAGGTTTGACGCTTCGATAGAAGCGTTAGAGAGGCGAGCGTCGTGTCGAAATCGGGCGGATCGAGGACTGGACGGCTCCAAAATCGCCTGATGGGTTGCCTTTACGCAATTTGCGCCAATGTTTTTACAATTAGTGCAGATTAATTGAGGGCGTCGCTCAGGCCTTCTTTTGCAATCTTATGGATCATTCATCAGTCGAATCCGCAATTCCGGACCCGGTTAGCCAGTTTTCCATTTTTACGGAGAACAAGGTGGGACGGCTGTCCGATCTGACGCGTCTTTTCACCGAGCAGGGGATCCATATCATGGCGATAACGACCCTGGATACGACGGACAGCGCGATTCTTCGCGTGGTGGTCGACGATCCAGATTCCGCCCGGACTCTACTGCGCGTCAACAATATCTCCTTTTCGGAAAGTCCGATCTTGGCAGTTGAAATCGCGGGCGAGCACGATATCGAGCGCGTGCTTATGGCCTTGCTCGAAACGGAGATGAACATTCATTACCTCTATTCGTTCGTTAGCCGCCCTATGGGGAGATCAGCGCTGGCGATGAGTATTGAGGATATGGATATAGCGATAGACATATTGGGCGGCCGGAACCATAAAGTCTTGAGCCAACGCGATATTTCCCACTAATCGAAGGGCTTTTCGATTTGACACTTTGAAGCGGAACGATACCCGTTTGCGATTTCCCATGAAAGCCGAAAAACCTACAAAGAAGAGCAAAGCTCCTAATAATACCAATGGGAAGCACCAGGACCTGGAGGTGAAAGATGCTCAGATCATCTTCAACACGGTTTGGGGTGAGCTCGAGGCGAAGTACGGGCGGGAACGCCTGCACTTTCCGAAGGAGATGATTCTGCTAGGCGGCGCACCCGGCGCGGGTAAAGGGACAAATACGCCGTTCATCATGGAAGCCCGAGGGCTTACCTGCGGCCCGATCGTGGTCAGCTCTTTGTTGGTTTCGCCGCAAATGCGGCAGCTCAAGGAGGCGGGCCAATTGGTGGGCGATACCGAGGTCGTTAAGATTCTTTTTGAAAAGATGCTCGAGCCAGAATATGAGGATGGCTGTATCCTTGACGGGTTTCCGCGTACGCTCGTGCAGGTGGAATGCATGAAGCTGCTCTATCACAAAATGCTGCAACTCCGTAGTGAATTTGACCATACAGAGCATCATCATAATTTTCGTCAGCCTATCGTGCATATTATGATGCTCTTTATTGACGAGAAGGAGAGCGTTGCCCGGCAATTGAATCGTGGTCGGGAAGTGCTTATTCACAATGAAGAGGTAGAACGAACCGGTATCGGCGAGTTGAGGGAGTATCGGGCCACCGACGCGGATCCAAAGGCTGCCCAGCGTCGGTACAAAGTTTTCAAGGAGCGTACTTACGATGCTTTGCAGTCATTGAGGGAGGTGTTCCACTACCATTTCATAAATGCGCAAGGGTCCTTGCCTGAAGTCAGACAGAACATTGTAAAGGAGCTTCAGTACCAAAGTTCACTGGAGCTAGACCCGGCCACATTCGATTCGGTACGAATATTGCCCTTGGCCAGCGAAATCGTTTCCCATGCTCGTCAGGAACTCGTCAAGCGGCTAGATATATACGAATTCGAGCACAATGAGGAGTTTCATGCCGTTATCCGTTTCATAGAGGAAGACATCATGCCGATCGTCTTGCATCATGCGATTTCCGGTAGCGCTCATGTTAACTCGGAAAATCCTATTTTGGAAAGCCCGTTAGCTATGGCGATGCTGATCGATATTTTCTCGGAGAGAGGCTATCACGCGACAATAGATCTGCATAAGATCGAGATTCCGCAACGATTCGATACTGCTACGGGTGAAATCGAATGCCGCATGAAACGCGTATGGAGAATACAGATACAGTTTAGGGGCTCCGAGCTGAGGCGTGGATAGATTTGGATTTATAAAAAGGCGCGACCTGCAGGTCGCGCCTTTTTGATGCAAAATTTCCGAGCGATTACTTGATCAAGCGAATCGTCGCGGGGTATCGATATCGGACCCCTTCGTTTGATTTCAACGCTGCGATAATGCCAAATATCATGACGTAAAGGCCGAGAAGAGGGAACAGGATTACGCCAATTCCTAACGTTACGATCGAGATGATAATTGCCGCAACCCAAGCGATGATGATTGTGATTTGAAAATTCAACGCTTTCTTGCCTTGATCATCGATAAATTCATCTTCGTCTTTTTTAACGAGCCAGAGGATGAGCGGGACTAAGATTGAGGTGAAATACTCCGAGGAGGTGGCAAAGCAGCGCCATCGTGCGCGCGTCTTTGCTGACTTCGCCGCTGGAGGAGCTGGTCTCCTGCGGGGTGTTTTCTTGAGGAGGGGGAGAAGACTCTTGTTCCATGCCTCACATAATTGTCGATAGGATGGGTGGCGGCAAGCCGTAAGCGCAGAGATGCGTCTTCTGGATGGCTTGAGACGGTAGGTTTAATGGGCTAAGCGGCTGCCAAGCCGGATGTGCGTGTGATCGCGCAGGTACCGCTCAAGGCTATCGATAGCGCCCTTTACAGCGTCAGGATCGTCAGCCGTTTCCTGTGGTGGCTGGTTAAGCGTTCGAGCGACCGATGCTCGCTCATCGGTTGGCATTTGAGCGGCCCATTCCTCCTTAACGGGATAGCCTTCGTCACGGCAGTAGAGGTAGAGGCATTTCAAATAGATTGAGGCGGCATCCTTTCCTTGTTCCCAGGAATCGAGCCCTTTGGTCATTAAGGTAAAGATACCATCCAAATTTTCATTATGGGTCGGGTTGGAGAGGATGAGCTTGGCGAATCGGGCGGCGAACTCGAAAGCGCGATAGCGTTTCGCAAGCTCTGTTCGCCGGCGAATGATCTGAGCTTCCTTGAGAAAGCCCGATACGCTACCCGGCTTTAGTTCAATGCGGTATTCGCCTTCGTCGAAAAGATCGATTGCGGTCTGCGCTCCGGGTTTCGAAGAGCGCCGGACCAACACGTTCAATGCGCCGCGTTCGCTTGAAAGAATGCGATAGGAGATGAAACGGTCCCCTCGGGGCTCATATCCCAAAACAATGGCATGCGTGGCGATCTCGGGAGCGGGCATCTAGGGAGCGTCCGAAGGCTGCTCGATCGTCTTCACGTCTTCGGGCTTCCACTCGGGAGCCACCGCGCCGCCTGAGATGATGAATTTCATGCCTTCGCCCACTGACATATCTAATTCTCGAACATCTTCGACTGGCAGCATGACTAAAAATCCACTCGTCGGATTGGGGGTAGTGGGAACGAAGATGTTCCTTAGCGGCATGTCGATTTTGTTCCGGATTTCACCCTTGGAATTGCTAGTCAGAAATCCAATCGCGAAGGTCCCTTTTCTGGGAAACTCGATCAGCACCACCTTTTGGAAAACCGCTCGGTTTTGGGAGCTGAACGTTCCGATGATCTGCTTTACGGACGTGTAGACGGTATTGACTACGGGAAGATTGTTCAGGATGCGCTCGCCTATCGACCAGAGGTATTTGGCTACGAAGTATCGGGAGAGGAAACCGAGTAGGGTGACCAGGAATACAACGATCAAAGTGGCGGTTACATTCCAGAACAGCGCGAGCTTGGGATCGGAGACGACATCTCTGGGAATGAAAAAGAATACCTTTGTCTTGAAGCTGCCCCCGATTTTGAGGACGAGCCAATTGAATACGAAAAAGGTGATACCGAGCGGCGCAAGCAGCACGACTCCCGAAAGGAACGCTCTTCGAAACGATGATAGCATATTGCCTGCAGTATTTTCTCTTTTGCTCGTTTGGCGATGCTGAAAAGCGTCATTTTCGAATCTATTCTGACTTTTGATTGATTTGATTTGATCGAGCCTGTCCCAAGCGTTTTTTATGGAGAGTTAAATGCAGTGGAAAGCCGCCAATAGACTGTACTCGAAACGTTCCCTGAGCCAATGGGTGAGCCGGCTCGAAAACGGGTGGGAGAACCGATTTCACGAAGAGGCCCTAAAGCGAGGTCGATCGCTCTACAGGAAGGGGAGGATACGTGAAATTTCGATTGGGGAGGCCGATGCGATCATGACTTGCAAGGTCGGAAAGCTAGAAAGCTATTCGGTCGTTGATTGGGAGAATGGGCATTTCGCGATTCGTTCTTCTACCTCCGATACCGTGTTTGCGGATGCGATCGCCGTGGCGGGCTTTCTTGAAATGGAGGAGCTTATAGCAGACGAGGATCTGTCATTTTTGGACGATGACATCGAGAGCGAATCCAATCGAAGCGGCGAGGCCCAAGCGGATGAGAGCGAAACGAACGCGACCTCTGAAGAGCTAGGAAAGCGGATGCTTCACTTGATATTGGACACGCACTATCAAGGATTGATATGCGAAGCGTATTGGATATCCGAGGACGGGAAGAAGACGCCAGCCCTAGGTGGAGTGGATGGCGCTCCGAAAGCGGAAAGCGCGGATGAACGGGGGCGACTGATATCGTTAGCGGCCCGGGCGCGAAAGTCCCATTTCGTCTACTCCGAAGAATTTAATGGCTACTTGCTGAGGCATTTGACCGAGGTGCCGTACTTCGTAGGAAAGGTCTGGCCCTCTTGGAAGGAATCTTACTCGACCGAAGAACGCGACAATGTATCCAATATTCGTGACGGCCTTACAGAGCTTACATTGGGGGCAAAGGCGAAGCTGGACAATAAGGGTCGTCTCAATGTGGAGTGGAAATTGGACGCAGGTTCTCTGACGCTTTCTGAGGAGCTGGCACGCAGCCTGTTGAATCACAGCGAGTCTCCTGCCTTGATTCCAGAGCTCGGTATCGTGACGCTTTCCCAAGAGTCGCGCGAATTGCTAGACCGTTGGGAGGACTTGAAGGCAGAGAAACCAAATGGCTTCCAACCGTATCAGCTCTTTTCGCTCTTTCCCGAGGGGAAAGGGAATGTGGATCTCGAGGACGAATTGGACCGTTGGCGAAGCGGCCTGCTCGACTCGGAATCGGACATGGACGATCTACTCGATTGCCTGCGCCCTTATCAGCGCGAAGGGTCGCATTGGATGCGCCGCTTGCTCTCCAATGGATGCCATTGCTTGCTCGCGGATGAAATGGGGTTGGGCAAGACAGTCCAGGTGATTGCCTTGATGAAGGAAAGCTTGGAGGCCGGAAAAAAGGCGTTGATCGTTTGCCCGGCGAGCGTGGTCCCTGTTTGGGTGGCCGAATTCCAGAAATTCGCTCCTAGCGTAGCCGCTCGAAAGTATGGGGGCAAAAGCATGGAGAAGGAAACGGATGATTGGAGCGCTTTAGTAACAAGCTTTGCGTTGATGCGAAATCGAATCGATCATCTCAAGGAGCAGGAATTTGAATACGCGATTATAGACGAGGCCCAGTTCATCAAGAATCCCGATGCGAAAGTAACGCGCGCCGCCATGAGGTTGCGGGCCCGCAAGCGAGTCGCCTTGACGGGGACGCCGATCGAGAATCGTCCCTTGGACATTTGGCCTTCATTCCAGTTCTTGATGCCAGGGCTATTGGGAAGCCGCCGCCGATTCGAGGAGCGGCTGCAGGAAAACCCTGGACGGTTCAAAGCCCGGCTTCGAGCTCAGATCGCGCCATTCATGTTACGTCGTACGAAATCGGAGGTGGCGCATGATTTGCCTGAAAAGATTATTATCGACCAGCAATGCCCGGTGACCGATTTGCAGTCTAAGGAGTACGCGCGTATCTGCGCGACCGGTCTCCAACGATTCGGAAACAGTTTAGGGGATGCCTTGAAGGGGAATCGATTTGCGGCCTTGAGCTTGCTAACGCGACTACGCCAGGCCAGTTGCGATCCTGACTTGCTGCCTTGGGTCAATGCGACCTTAGAGGATAGCGGCAAGCTGGTCGTTCTTCTGGAGAAGTTGATCGAAGTTTTGGGTACGGGACACAAGGTGGTCATATTCAGCCAGTTCGTTCGATTCCTTTCGCGCATACGGGAATTGATTGAAGCTTCATTTCCAAATCTTCCACTGCTCGAGCTGACGGGCTCAACCAGGGATCGTCAAAAACCCGTTGAGGGATTCCAGTCCACGAACGATACGGCTGCCATGCTCGTGAGCTTACGGGCGGGAGGATCGGGAATCACGCTGAATGCGGCAGACTATGTTTTCCTAATGGACCCTTGGTGGAATCCAGCCGTGGAGAATCAGGCGATAGATCGCGTTCATCGTATCGGACAGAAGAATACCGTTTTCGTTTATCGCATGATTGCGCAGGGTACGATTGAGGAGCGCATCCAAGAGATGAAAGCGAACAAGCAGGAACTCTTCGAAAGCATTGTGACCAACAGCTCGACGGGGGCGGATGAGTTAGCCCGTCAATTCAAGTCGCTAGAAGCGCTTTTGATTTTGTCGCAGAACGATTGAGAGACTCTGGATATTGTAGATACATGTGAGCAATGGCACTTGTTCTTGCCTACCGTCACGTGATCTTCAGGGTTGGTGGAGAACCTTATCTATATATGAAATACCTATCGAATCGCCCTATATTGATCGGATTGCTCCTAGCGCTGGTCGCTCTTCCATTGGCTTCGTTCGCGAATGAGAAGCCCAACATCATCTTCATAATGGCCGATGATTTAGGCTATGGCGATTTGGGTTGCTATGGCCAGGAACTCATAGAGACCCCGCACATCGATCGTCTGGCGGAGAATGGAATGCGGTTTACCGATTTCTATGCGGGCTCGACGGTTTGCGCTCCGTCGCGGTGCGTCCTGATGACGGGGCTGGACACGGGGCATTGCTATATTCGTGGCAATGGGAAAAACAATTTGCGTCCGGAGGATGTGACGGTGGCGGAATTGCTCAAGGCCGAGGGCTACGCGACCGGACAGGTAGGGAAGTGGGGCCTAGGTCATGAAGGTACTTCGGGAATGCCGACCAATCAAGGATTCGACTTTTTCTACGGCTACATGGATCAGCATCACGCTCACTTGTTCTACCCGACGTTTATCCTGAAGAACGAAGACCGTGTCCCACTTAGGAATGTGGTGCCCAACGAGGGCGAATGGGGTCAGGGCGTCGCGTCGAAGAAAGTGGACTATACGCCCGCATTGATGGTGGATGAGACGCTCGGCTTCATCGATCGAAAGAAGGACGAGCCGTTCTTTCTCTACCTCTCTTACACGTTGCCGCACGCGAACAACGAAGCCTATCGCGATACGGGAGACGGGACTGCGGTTCCCGATCTCGGCATCTATAAGGATAAGCCGTGGAGCAAGCAGGACAAAGGGCAAGCCGCCATGGTTACTTACTTGGATATGATGGTTGGCAAGGTGGTAGAGCGACTCGAGGAGCATGAAATCCTAGATAACACCGTTATATTCTTCACTTCCGACAACGGTCCTCATAGCGAAGCGGGAAATGATCCCCGTTTCTTCGATGCTAACGGGCCGGTGACGGGAATTAAGAGAACGCTGTACGACGGAGGAATTCGGGTTCCCATGATCGTTCAATGGCCCGGAAACGTTAAGGCGGGAACCACCACGTCCCTCATTTCAGGCGCAGTTGATTTCATGGCGACCGCCGTAGATATCGCGGGAGATGATCTGGAGATTCCAACAAATGGTATCAGTTTTTTGCCTACGTTGCTTGGAAAGAACCGGCAGCAAAAGAAGCATGACTACCTTTATTGGGAATTTTATGAGCAGGGTTCCAAGCAGGCGCTACGGACAGGGAAATACAAGGCAGTTAGGCGACCCATGATTACAGGTCCCATAGAAATTTACGATGTCACGGTAGATATCGCCGAGGAGAACGATCTTGCTAGCCAAAAGCCGGAATTGGTCTCGACGTTCGAGCGTATGTTTGCGGAAGCTCATACGCCTTCAGAATGGGAGTCGCGCGGCAATGTGAATACGCCAGAAATGGAGCGAATCGAGATGCGGTAGCGTCTCAATCGAACCACTCGTCCTCTGGGTCGAATTTTGGAATGGGGATATTTACGATTTTCATTTCCCCAATGGCGCGGTGCTTGCATCCGGGCCGTATCAAGACAGTGGACATGGGCTTGATCGGAAAGCGCTCGCCATCGAGTTCTATTTCGCCCTCGCCTTCGAGGACGAGGTAGATCTCGGTTAACCTCTTATGGTAGTGCGCAGCGGCATCGCTCTTTATATCTACCAAGTGAATTGAGGCGACTTGATTGTCGTCATCCATGAAGGCCCGACGGGATGTCCCGCAAGGGCAGGGAGTCGGCTCGATGTCGGAGAGGTGGGCGATCTTGTACCGTTTGCTCATAACTTTGTAGGGTCGATACTCTGGTTTACCCAATCAATCGCAATCTCATTCGCTCGATTCGGCCGTGGCCACACCAGAGTTGATTGGATGGGGCGGGGCTTGTCTTGACGCGGTCGAGATTGGCAGTTCTTGTGAGAGCCGAAACTACCCTTATCCCGTTTGCATGATGATGAAACGATCGTTATTCTCTTTTTTTCTTTTGCTCGCGAGCGTAGCCTACGCCGCGGATCGGCCCAATATCGTTTGGATCGTGTCCGAAGACAATTCGAAGCATTGGTTGAAGCTGTATGAGGAAGGGGGCGCCCCCATGCCGACGATTGAATCGCTTGCGAAGAATGGGCTCACCTTTGAAAATGCGTTTTCCAATGCCCCGGTTTGTTCGGTGGCGCGCAGCACCTTGATTTCTGGATGCTATACACCTCGCATCGGAGCGCAGTATCACCGACGCGACGTCATGGCGCCCATGCCTGATGGGTTGAGCATGTTCCCCCGGTATTTGCGCGATGCGGGCTACTACACGACCAATAATAGCAAGACCGACTACAATCTAAGGGACAAGGGCATGTGGAACGAGTCTTCATCCAAGGCAACCTTTCGGAATCGCAGGGAAGGCCAGCCCTTCTTCCATGTCCAGAATTTCGGCCGCACGCACGAAGGCCAACTGCATTTCACGGAGGAATTCATGGCTGAGAACAAGACGGTGACGGATCCCGATCAGATCACGGTCTTTCCCTACCATCCGGACACTCCCACCTTTCGCTATACCTACGCCAAGAATCAGGATCACCATCGCGAGACCGATGCTCAGATGGGTGAATTCCTCCAGCAATTGAAGGAGGACGGTCTCGAAGAAGACACGATCATATTTTATTACGGCGATCATGGAGGCGTTCTTCCGCGCGGGAAAGGATACGCCTATGAAAGCGGTCTGAATGTGCCGCTTGTGGTATATATTCCAGAGAAGTGGCAGCACCTGTCGCCGGTCGATGCGGGGAGCCGCGTGAATGGATTCGTTAGCTTTATCGATTTCGGCCCTACGGTCTTGAACCTGGCTGGGGTTGAAACGCCAGAGGCCATGGATGGGTCGCCATTTTTGGGCGCCGATGTAACCGAAGAGGATCTCGAAAAACGGGATGAAGCGTTTGGGTATGCCGATCGCTTCGACGAGAAATACGACCTGGTTCGAACCTTCCGGAAAGGAAAATATAAATACATCCGAAACTATCAACCATTCAACTTCGATGGATTGTTCAACGAATATCGCTATCGGATGCTAGCGTACAAGGAATGGCTGGAGAAATACGAGGCGGGTGAATTGAATGCCGCCCAAAGCCAATTTTTCGAACCGCGCGCAGCGGAAGCCTTGTACGATATCGAGGCCGATCCGCACGAAGTTAACAATCTTGCGGGAAACCCCAAGTACTCAGGCGTATTGAAGAAATTGAGACGTAGCCTTGAGGATCAGGTCAAGTCGATGCCGGATCTGAGCTTTTTGCCGGAACCTGTGATGATCGCCGAAGCCATGGGGAATCCTGTTGAATACGGTCAGCGTAACAAAAAGCGAATCGCGAAGTTGATCGAAACGGCAGACCAGAGTCTCTTGAGCATCAACAAGGCGAAGCGAGGTTTGGCGAAGGCCTTGATTTCTGATGACCCGCTTATCCGATTCTGGGGGCTCATCGCCTGCAGCTCGATCGGTAAGGATGCGTCTGTCTTTTCGGCTCAGGCGATGCGGATGGTTCAAAACGATGACAATAACCTAGTTCGGGTACGAGCCGCTGAGTTTCTCGCGCTGATCGGTGAAGCCCTTCCGCAGAAGGCCATTTACAAGGCGCTCCAGGATGCGGAGACCGAAGTGGAAGCGAATTTGATTTTGAATACCGCCACTATGTTGAAGGATGGAAGCCCAAGCTACGAATTCGACATCCGGCCCGAGTGGTTTCCTCAGACCTGGAGACAGAATGAGCGCGGCAATGTCGTGCGTCGCCTTGGCTATTTTGTCGAGTAGCTGGGCGCATAGTCCGGGGTGATCGAGAGGCGTGCCCGATTTCCCCAAGATGGATAGGGCGAGCTGGGTTTGCTCAGTCCTCGAATCCCAGCTTCTTTAGCTTTGGATGGATGACATAGCGGCAGTAGCCCGCGTTCTTGTTGAGCTCGTAGTATTCCTGGTGGTAATCTTCCGCGGGATAGAATTCAGACTCCGCGGTTACCTCCGTAACGATCGGATCCTTGAATGTCCCGGCTGCGGCCAGCGCTGCTATGGATTTTTCCGCTACCGCTTTTTGCTCCTCTGAATTGTAGTAGATCGCGGATCGGTACTGGGTGCCCACGTCGGCTCCCTGGCGGTTCAGGGTGGTAGGGTCGTGCATCAACCAGAAGATATCGAGCACTTCGCCAAGCGAGATCTGGTCGGGATCGAAGGTGATCTTCGCGACCTCCGCATGACCCGTCTCGCCCGAGACGACCTGTCGATAGGTGGGATTGGCGACGTGGCCTCCCATGTATCCCGAGACCGCGCTCTTTACGCCTTCGACGCGCTGCATGACGGCTTCTGTGCACCAGAAGCATCCTGCGCCGAGCGTGATGGACTCTATTCTTGATTCGTTGTCATTCGCGATTGTGGATAGACTCATAGTTGAAAGTAGCGTTGCGGCCAGCGCTAGCGAGGCGCGATTAATCCAAATTTTCATAAAAGGCTATACGAATGAATAGATTCGAATGTTGCAATGGCTGATCCCAATGCCCGGGGAGAGGGTAGTGGGTGACTAGATACGGAATGCATTCTAGTCTGCGTGAACACGTGTAAGCGGAGCGCCCGGATTAAAAATTATTGCAAATTACTTGCTATACCTTCGCAAGTTTCTTGCATGGAGCCCGTTTTAGGTCTTTTTTGCGCAGAAATGAAATCAGTAATTGGAGCGAAACAGTTGGCGCGGCTAGATATTGCGGGAATAGGCCTTACGGTGGCTTGCGCGATTCATTGCTTGATCACGCCTATTCTTCTGGGCGCATTGCCCCTCATCGGCGCGGAATTTCTGGGGAATGAAGCGTTCGAGTCGGTGATGATCGTTCTTATCGCGTTGTTGGCCACTTTTACGTTCATCAATGGGTACCGCTTGCACGGAAAGACCGCCCATTTCTGGTTTGGAGCATTGGGATTACTTGTATTTCTGCTGCTCCGTCCCGCAGTTAGCCACGAGCTTGAACCCTTTGCCACTTTGCTGGGAGGAGCGTGCTTCGTGATCGGTCACTACCTGAATTGGAAGTGGTCAAAGCCTTGCGAAACTTGCTAGGCCGAAGTTTCGACTCGAGCCTCGAACAGAGCGGCTCCTGAGGTATCGGGAACGAAGTGGATGCGTCGCTTGAAAAGGGCGAGGTGCTCATCATCGCGGTGACTTACGAATAGGATAGTCGTTCGCTCAAGAGAGGCGAGGGTCTCGATGAATGCGAGCGCGAGGTGGCGATTCAGATCGTCCAGGCCTTGCGTCGGTTCATCCAGAATGAGTAAAGGGGGTTGCTTGATTAGGCATCTGGCGATGAGAACCAGTCGCTGCTGTCCCCAGGAAAGCTGGCGAAAATAGGTGTTGGCGTCACTGAGCAGGCCCAAGACATCTAGCCATTCCAAGGCTAAGTTTTTCTCTGCCGGTGTGGCTTGCTCGTAGAGTCCGATGCTGTCGTAAAATCCGGATACGACGGTCGTCAGCGCGTTGCCGGGAGCGCGGTAATCCCGGTGCAGGGATGCGGATACGATGCCTATGTTCTTCTTGATGTCCCAGATGCTCTCGCCGGTGCCGCGTTGGCGCCCGAAAATTTGCAGGTCATTGCTGTAGCATTGGGGATGGTCTCCAGAAAGAAGCTGAAGCAGCGTTGATTTTCCCGCTCCGTTGGGCCCGGTTATCAATGTGTGGTTCCCCGGTTCAAGTTCCCAGTCCAGGTTTTCGAATTGCGCCTGATTCCCGTAGGCAACGCGGCCGCGCTTCAGGAGGACAAGCGGCGGCGTGAGAGCGAAGTCGAGAGGTGGGGCAGGAGGCAATTGGGGAATTTGGGAAGACTCGAAACGAAGAATCTGCCGAACTTCGGGCGATTCAAACATGCTCCCACGGTTACCGTACTGAACGATACGCCCACGCTGCATGAGGCCGAGCTGGTTGCAGTATTCCGGAATGTCCTCCGCTCGGTTTACGAGGAAGAGCAAGGATTGTCCCGATTCAGCGAATTCTTTGAAGCACTCATTGAGCTCTTTCCGGGCATCCTTGTCCAATCCTTCGAAGGGCTCGTCGAGGATGAGCAAATCCGGCTTTTGGAGGATCTCCCGCGCCAAGAGGATCTTGCGGGCCTCTCCGCTAGAAAAAAGGCGGTATCCCCGATCGAGAAGGACTTCGAGCTTGAGTTTCGATGCGATCGAATTCGCTTCTCTCTCACTGGCGCCCGATTGCAGAAGGAGCTCTAGGCCGGTGGAACCGGTGTCTAGGCGATCCATGTAGTCGGTATCGTCATTGCGAAGCTCGCGATCGTAGAGCGCCTGCTGCCGTTCGAACGAGGCCCATCTCACGCGATCCGGTTGCCCGACGATTTGTCCGCTCGTCGGTGTGGCCTCCCTCGATACTATCGCAGCGAGCAAGCCCTTGCCCGATGCATTGCCTCCGAGCATGCAGACGCAATCGTCGGGATCGATTTCCCAGTGATCGATGCGAAGGGATTGGTAGCGAATATTCTTAAGAAGCATGCGGTTTAGAGTGATTCCTAAAATCGGTTCGTATGAAAGCTTTTATTCGCTTTACGCCTATCGCGGGACATGCATAGGGTCTCCGCTTTCAATTTTACAGCATCTCGCAATGAGCAGAAAAAACTACTTCAACACTCTGACGTTAGCTCAGAAACTGGAACAACTAGGCCGGTGCCGTTTCATGGATCGCTCCGAGTTCAATGGCGTCGAGGCATTGAAGGGAAAGAAAGTCGTGATCGTCGGTTGCGGGGCTCAAGGACTGAACCAGGGATTGAATTTGCGGGATTCCGGATTGGACGTGAGCTACGCATTGAGGGCGGAAGCGATCCAGCAGCAGCGTCAGTCCTGGAAGAACGCTTCCGAAAATGGATTTGTGGTCGGTACTTACGAAGAGCTGCTTCCCGCTGCGGACTTGGTCTTGAACTTAACGCCGGACAAGCAGCACGCCGCGGTTGTCGCTGCGGTACAGCCGCATATGAAGGAAGGCGCCTGTCTCTCCTATAGCCATGGATTCAATATCGTAGAAGAGGGAGCGGGCATTCGCTCGGACCTAACCGTTGTTATGGTCGCGCCTAAAAGTCCAGGGACCGAGGTCCGCGAAGAGTACAAGCGCGGCTTTGGCGTGCCCACCTTGCTGGCGGTGCACACCGAAAATGATCCCAAGGGCGAGGGATGGGATATCGCCAAGGCGTATGCCGCGGGCACAGGTGGAGATCGCGCAGGCTGCCTCGAATCCAGCTTCATTGCCGAGGTGAAGTCAGACCTGATGGGGGAGCAGACAATTTTGTGCGGCATGCTTCAAGCGGGTTCGCTGCTATGCTTCGACAAGATGATCGAGCAAGGAATCGATGCGGGCTGGGCTAGCAAATTCGTCCAGCACGCTTTCGATACGATTTGCGAATCCCTCAAGCATGGCGGGATTACCAACATGATGGACCGTCTTAGCAATCCTGCGAAAATCCGCGCCTTCGAGCTATCTGAGCAAATGAAGGACATCCTCCGCGACTTGTTTGACAAGCACCAGGAAGACATCATGTCCGGGGCGTTTTCGTCGGGGATGATGGCGGATTGGGACAATGACGACAAAGATCTGCTCGCTTGGCGCGAAGCGACCAATGAAACCGCCTTTGAGAAGTCCTCGCCTGCGGATGTCGAAATTTCTGAGCAAGAATATTACGATAAGGGAATCTTGATGGTGGCCATGATTCGAGCGGGTGTTGAGCTCGCGTTCGAATCAATGACCAATGCGGGAATCAAGGCGGAATCGGCATACTACGAGTCACTCCATGAAACGCCTCTCATTGCGAATTTGATCGGTCGCAAGAAGCTATACGAAATGAATAAGGTCATTTCGGATACGGCGGAATATGGCTGCTACCTGTTTTCGAATGTAGCGGTTCCTCTTCTAGGTAACTTCATGAAGGGCGTCGATGTCGATGCAATCGGCAAGGGTCTGGATGTCGCCGACAACCAGGTCGACAACCAGCAGCTCATCGAAGTGAACCGAACGATTCGTGAACATCCGGTAGAAGCGGTCGGCGCGACCTTGAGAGGCCACATGACTGCGATGAAGCAGATTGCGGTAGGTGGCTAGCAGCTATCTAGTAAAGGCAGTCCAGCGAGCGGGAAGAAAGACGATCGGGTAGGGTCCTCATTAGGACATTGTCACCGTTCTATAACCTCGATCTTGGCCCATTTTCCCGACCTGAATCGTTGAAGGAAAATCCAGCTAACCGTGCTATGGTTCACTAATACGCAGATCCATGCGATGTAGACGGGCATCTGCAGCACCTCTATCAAGACGTACGATGGGATCACGAGTAGGCAGATTGAAATGATCGCTAGGGCGATCATGACGAACTTCGTGTCTCCGGCGCCCTTCAGCGCCCCACCAAACATGATCATGATCGAATCGAGATAGATGATCACGATAAAGAAGCGTAGAAGCCGAATGCTGGTTTCGGCGATCTCCGAGAGATTGTCCCCTGAAGCCTCTTGAATGAATGGACTGATCAGTATGTCAGGAATAATCCAATACAGGGCTGCCATTGCCGAATTGTGAATCACAGCCATATGAAGAGCTGAATAGGTCGTTTTCTTGGCGAGATCGCTTTGCTGTGCACCCTGGAATTGACCGACCATGATACTGGTGGCCGTGCCGAGTCCAATCATGGGAAGAAGGCTGAGAAGATTGATATTCAGGACGATGTTGCTCGCGGCGAGCTCGACCATGCCGATTCGTCCGATCAGCAAAACGAATATGGTGAAACCCATAACGTCGATGAAGAAATGAACGCCCGATGGCGTTCCGAATCGAATCATCCTTGTGAATAACGATTGATCGAATCGCCAGCTGGTCCGCGCCTGGAAGCGTTCGTTGTTTCGCTTGGAGCAGATGAGTATGGCGTAGGCGACCATGATCGTGCCCGAGGAAACGACGGTTGCGATTCCTGCTCCTTTTATGCCGAGCTCAGGAAAACCGAATCGCCCAAATATTAGGAGATAATCAAGCAGGATATTTAGGCACGTCATGGATAGATTCATCCAAACGATCGTCCACGACTTTCCTCGGCCCGAGTAGAAGCAAGAAAAGGCTCCGTTGGCCAAAAAGAAGAAGGCTCCGTAGTTCAAGATCCGGAAAAAGGTGGCCTCGTCCTTTTGCACGTCGGGATCATGACCAATGAAAGCGAAGATGTCGTTTGCGAAAGGAGCGAATAACGGTAGAATCGCTCCTCCAATGATCGCGATATAGATTCCTTGCCAAACGGACGGGCCTACTTTTTCGGGTTGCCGGGCTCCTGTATACTGGGCCACGAAGGTTGATGTATAGAGCGAGACTCCTAAAAAGAAGCAGAGAATAGAAAAATTGAGCATTCCGGCTGGCTGAGCAGCTGCGAGGGCGTCGGCGGAATACCGGGCCAAGAAAATCCGATCGACGAAGATCAATACCGAATGGGATCCCATACTCAGTATCAAGGGAATCGCGACAATGAGCAATTGCCTGTACCCGGCGGGTTCCGCCCAGCGTCTCAGTATCCGTCCCTTCATGTCGTGGCACAATGGGATAGGCTAAGGAAAGTCAAACGGAAGCAAATAATGCTTCTCACTTAATAGTAAATCAATGCTGCTGCTGGAATTGCGTCTTTCAACAGATTCCTTTTGTGTCCCTGACAACTATTTACTTTATTGAATTCAGTATGGCTGAAAATGCGTTTGAAGGTAAAGTTGCGGTGGTGACCGGAGCGGGAATCGGAATTGGTTACGAGATTTGCCGTTCTCTGGCAAATCAGGGCGCGAGCGTAGTACTGAACGATATTGATGCGCATTTGGCGCAGGAAGCAGCCGATAAAATAAAGCAAGCGGGTGGAGAATGCGTTGCGAAGGGTGGAAATGCGAGCGAACCAAGTTTCGTGGCGTCCCTTGTGGAGGAGGCCGTGGAGCGCTATGGCGCAATTGACATAGCCGTAGCGAATGCGGGGGTCACTGCTTATGGGGCTTTTCTCGACTATACCGAAGAGCAATTCGAGACGCTTGTGTCCCTCAATTTGCGGGGTTCATTTTTCTTAGCGCAGCAGGCGGCGATCTGTATGAAAAAGCAGAATACCGGAGGACGCATCGTGTTGATGTCATCCGTAACGGGCCATCAATCCCATCCCTATTTAGTTCCTTATGGAATGACAAAAGCGGCCCTGCGCATGCTCGCGAAGGGACTTGTCGGTGAACTGGCCCCGTTTGGGATAACCGTCAATGCCATATCTCCGGGCGCTGTGCTGACGGAACGAACGACGGGTGACGATCCCGAATTCGAGGAAGGATGGTCCAAGGCAACCCCCAATGGTCGAGTTGCGACCGTAGAGGATATAGCCAATGCAGCGCTTTTCCTCGTATCCGACAAAGCTCGCCACATAAATGGCCACACCTTGCTTGTCGATGGAGGGTGGACCGCGACGAGCGCGGTGCCCACGCTGAATATACCAGACTAATGCACTGGCGATTCTCGTCAAGTAAGCTGAAGCGCCTAGGCGATTGCGAAGCGTGAGTAAAAACACGCCTTTTGAGGCCTAGCATTTTCGATTGCTTCTAATTCGCCGAAAGAAGGAGCGATCTTCTCGCGATAAACGAATTGCGTGGAGAATCCTGAATTATGGCAAGGGTTGGGATTTTCAGTGTATTGGCGCTCGCCTTAGCAGCGTCGCTTTATGGGCAGAGCGACGACTTTGCGGGCGATGGGGCTTTGGTTGGTTACACGACAAGCAATCCGGATAGCCTGCCTGACGTTCAGAGGGTTTCTGGACGAATATACGCAGCTCGGGATCGTCGAAGACCCTTTGTTTCTGGATATTGAGATGGGTCGATCGGAATCGGGAGATGCAGGAACCATTTCGGTGTTCCAGTTGGTTGAGGGTAAAATTTATTACCTACAGCGTTCCACCAATTTCCAGTTGTGGGAAACGGTCGAATCCTATTCGCCGTTACAGGCGATGAATCAGTACGCATTCAGCTATGCTGCCGACGATGCGTTCTATCGGGTAAGGGAATCGGATTAGCGATTTGTGTCCATCTTAAGGATACGCTGCCGCAGTCCAGATTGACAAGTGTGCAGCAGGAATCCGAGGCCTGCTCCAAAACCGATTCCATGAAATGCGCCCCAAAGCATTTTCCCCACTCGCCCGCCATAGGAGTTGTTGAGGTCATCGCCAATGTAGTAGCCTATGGTATGAAAGGCGAAAAGACCAACGAAGCTAGTCAGTGTTTTACCCGTAACTCCAAAGGCTTTGTTGAATAGGGCCGCGAAAGCGAGCAAGCCAACTGCGGATCCATAGAGATCGCTGTGGTATCGTGAGGTAAGGCCGAACCAGAAAAGGCACCAAACGACGGCGTAGATGAAGAAGCCTGAGGCGAACAGCAGAAAAAATCGCGATTGAGACTTGGGGATTATCAAAAGCCTTCCGAAAACCCATCCCGCTAGCCCCAAGTATACGAGGGCGATCGCCGTGTACATGGGGCCCTGTCCGCGTACGATACGGAACGCCCAGATAGAATAGGCGAGAGCGCTGACGATGCCAAATCCGATACTGCCGAAAAGCATCGAGTAGAGCATGGATTTCTGAGGAGCGATATCCTTGATGTCTATGCGATCGATCGCTTGCTGCGGGGTGAGTCCAAATAGCTTCATGGCGGGAGGGAGGGGTTGCGTATAGATGCAAGGCCAGACCTGGCCTCAGGGCAAGCTCTTCTGAGTAGGTTGGCTGCGACGAGATTTCTAGCGAATAAAGCTCGCCCTTTTAGTTTCGGTTGGTTGATTTTCCCGTGTAGCTCTAATCATCTTTTCGCTCTCTTTTCCTTATTAGAACGCATCGCATGCCAGAATCGAAGTACATTGTAGTAGGAAATTCATCCGACGATCCCTTCGCGATCGATGTCGCATTCGCGATGGGACAGGGTGAGGACATCGCGGATCTCATCAGTATGAAACGGTTTGCCAATTCCGAATTCTGTCCGCGATTCATTTCCGATGAGCAGGACTTCAAGAATATTGGAAATAAGCTGGAAGGAAAGAGCATCATTATCGTCAGTACCAGCAGCTTGGTAATGAGTCGCCAGAGCTTGGCGATGCGGAATCTAATGATCGCGCGCGCGGCCAAGGAGAATGGGGCGGCTGAGGTGATCCTTGTAGAGCCAGATCTCTATTACAGCGCCCAGGATCGCGGGCCACGCAGAGACCTTGGCGAGACGGCGATCGTTCGCGAAGAAAAGGATCTCAAGAAATTCGATGGGCAGCTTTTTACTGCAAAACTCTACGCTCAAATGCTCAAACTCGCTGGCGTGGATCGCGTGCTGACCGTGCACAATCACTCGTTCTCAGTGCAGTCGATGTTTACGGATGTATTCGAGGGCAAGTTCCATAACCTGATTCCCTACGACATATACGTCGATTACTTGCTGAATTCCGATATTGTCGACTATGGCGAGAAAGGAGAAGGGCTCGCCTTGTGCGCACCGGATAAGGGAGCTCGCGCGTTCGTCAAGGAGATGTTCAAGCGGCTTGGCCTTGAAAAAGCGAAATTCGTGCTGCTGGACAAGGAACGGACGAGCGAACGTCAGGTGGAAATAAAGATCCACCAAAAGAGCGAAACTTCGCTCGAGGATATTCAGGGACATGACATCGCTCTTTTCGATGACATGGTTCGCACGGGGTCCACCGTGGTGAAATCGTGCCAGCTGCTGAAGCAGGTCAATCCGGGCAAGACGGTGTTTGCGCTCACTCACTTTTACGCAAGCGAAGAAGGTCGCGTGAAGATGGCGAATACAGCAATCGATGAAATTCTTACCTTGAATACGATTCCGACGGTCTTGAATCGGGACATTCAAGGCCGATTGAGAAAGAAGATGGTCGTACTGAAAATCGAGAAGTGGATGGCTTTGAATCTGTGCCGCATTCTAGATTTAGCCCAACCCGAGATGGGAGATAGCTTGTACGCGATCGATATGTCGTCGAAAAACACTCGCTGGAAGCGCAAGATCTGGCTGAGCGAGCAGCTCAAGAAACTGAATCCTGCCTAGGCGTCTCTTATTTCGCTCATCGCCGGTTCCCTATAAGGTTCGTATGTAGGCTTGGCATCGTCCAGATTACGGTTTGTATAAGTAATGTACAGTGCTGCTCTTGCGAGCGGCCTCCCCATTACCTATACGATGACACGCTGCCTCAATCAACTGCCTCTGACGCTGCTCCGTGTGGGAGGGCTTGGAGCTATCGCCCTCTCGCGTTTCGCCGCGTCTTGCCTAGGGGTTGATGACTACAGCTTGGATCCCTCGATACGCGCCTTGGCGGCGGATCATTGCACCTCCTGCCACAATCCGGAAAAAAGAAAAGGAAAGCTCGATTTAGAGAGCATCATCGATGACCCGATCGATGAGCATCTCGAGATTTGGGATGAAGTGGCGTGGATGCTTAAGGAGCGGGAAATGCCTCCTGAGGATGCACCCGAAGCATCGCGCCCGAGCGAAAGCGAGTACGAGGGAGCTACCGATTGGCTGGAGGCGCAGCTTACGAAGATATTCCCCGAAGGGAACAGTAGAGAAACCTTCCTTACTTCGAAGCGCGCATTGATAAACCAGTATTGCGTCAGTTGCCACAATCCCGAGGAAATGAAGGGCGACCTTTCGCTTGAAACTGTCGCCTTCGAAGATCCGGAAGCGAATCCAGAATTCTGGGAAACGGTGATTCGCAGGCTCGATTCGCGACAGATGCCCCCTCCCGATCGAAAGCGACCAAGCGAAGCGACATACGAAGCGGTTCTCAGTTCATTGATCGATAGCCTCGATACCCACGCCGCCGCCCATCCACAGCCGGGTCGAGTCGATACGTTTCGTCGCTTGAACCGCACGGAATACCAAAACGCGATTCGCGACTTGCTTGGGGTCGAGATTGATGCCCGTAGCTTGCTGCCTAAGGATGAAGAAAGCCATGGTTTTGACAATGTGACATTGGGGACGCTCGCGCCGAGCTTGCTGGATCGCTATATCACCGCTGCCCAGAAAGTGAGTCGGCTAGCGATTGGGCGGCCGCTATCTGCGCCTAAAGGCTATACGTATCGAATTCGCCCCGACGTAACGCAAGAGAAGCATGTAGAAGGGCTTCCTCTGGGAACTCGAGGCGGTGCGATTTTCGACTACACGTTCCCGAGGGATGGCGAGTATGAGATAGAAGCGGTCTTGACGCGCGATCGCAACGAGCATGTGGAAGGCCTAAAAGAGGAGCACGAAATGGACATCTTGCTCGGTCGAAAACTCGTAGAGCGGTTTACGGTGGCTCCTCCAGAAGGGAGACGCGATCACAGCTTAGTGGACAAGCATTTGAAAACGCGTGTGTTCGTCGAGGCGGGACCGAAAAGCGTTGGGGTGACCTTCCTGAAAAATCCGTACTCCCTCCTGGAAAACAAGCGTCAACCCTTCAAGGCCCATTACAATCATCACCGGCATCCGCGACTGTCGCCGGCCATATACCAAGTTTCCATCACAGGACCTTTCAATTCACCTAGAGTGGGGGATACTCCCAGTAGAAAGAAGATTTTTATCGTTCGACCCGAATCTGCGAAAGAGGAGGAACCTGCCGCGAGAACGATCCTTTCAAATTTAATGGAGCGAGCCTTCCGGCGACCTATTTCTAAATCGGATTTGGAGCGGCCTCTGAAATTCTATCGCGACGGCGCGGAGGAAGGGGGATTCGAATCAGGAATCGAAGCAGCGCTCAATTCCATCCTCGTTAGCCCAGAATTCTTATTCCGAATTGAAAAAGAACCCAGGACTATTGCGGCAGGCGACGCCTATCGCATAAGCGACATTGAGCTAGCGAGTCGAATGTCGTTTTTTCTATGGAGCAGCTTGCCGGATGAGGAACTCCTCGATTTGGCGATCGAAGGAAGGCTGAGCGATCCGGAAAATCTCAACGCTCAAGTGGCCCGTATGCTGCCCGATGACCGTTCTCGAAATTTAGTAGAGAATTTCGCGGGCCAGTGGCTGCACTTGAGGAATCTGGAAGCGATCGTTCCGGATTTGCGTTTGTACCCGGATTTCGATGACAATTTGAGGCAAGCTTTCTGGAAGGAAACGGAGCTATTCGTAGAAAGCGTACTGCGCGAAAACCGTAGCGTCCTGGATTTGCTGAAGTCCGACTACACCTTTCTAAATGAACGCCTGGCCCAGCATTATGAAATTCCGGGCATTTTTGGAAGCGGCTTCCGTCGCGTCCCTCTCAAGCCAGAGTACCACCGTGGCGGGCTATTGAGGCAGGGGAGCATTTTGACGGTCACTTCATATGCAACTCGGACGTCGCCCGTCATTCGAGGGAATTGGGTGTTGGAGAATATACTGGGAACTCCAGCTAAGCCTCCTCCTCCAGATGTCCCTGCGTTGGAGGACAACAAGGTGGATGCTAGCTTGCCGATGCGAGAACGACTGGCGGAGCATCGAGCAAATCCAGCGTGCGCGAGCTGCCATGATCTCATGGATCCCGTCGGTTTCGCTTTGGAAAATTTCGATGCGGTGGGACGCTGGCGCGTCTATGAGAACGGAGCCGAGATCGACGTGAGTGGAGGGCTCCCAGATGGAAGCGTTTTCGCAGGAGTGGAGAGCCTTGAAAATGGCCTCCTAGAGCGCCCTGAACTTTTCGTTCGCGCATTGACGGAGAAACTGCTAATATTCGCGCTCGGTAGGGGAGTTGAACCCTTCGACGCCCCTGCCGTTCGAAAAATTGTAAGTGACTCAAAACAAACGGATTACCAATTTTCATCAATCATCGAAGGGATCGTAAAGAGCGTCCCTTTTCAGATGAGAACGAAACTCCCCAGCGATCGCTACCTTTCTCAAACCTCAGAATAGCCTCATAGCCATGAAGTTCATTACCAAGAAATCCATACCCCGGAGAACCTTCATCAAGGGCGTGGGCGCGTCGTTCGCCCTGCCACTTCTTGATGCTATGGTTCCGGCCGCTACCGCTGCTACGAAAACGACCGCGAATTCCCTCCGCCGACTCGGCTATGTGTTCATGCCTATGGGTTGCGACCAATCGCGGTGGACACCTGGAAGCGAAGGCGCGCTGGATACCTTGTCGCCCATCTTGGACTCGCTTGCGCCGGTTAAGGACAAGCTGACCGTTTTTACGAATATGGAGCTGCGGAACGCTTATCCCGGCTCGCACGCAACCTCCAACTCCTCGTTCCTGAGCGCGGCGAAGGCGAAGGTGACTGAAAGCTCGGACTATTATTTAGGTACGACCGCCGACCAGGTCGCGGCTAAGCAAATCGGCCAACAGACTCAGCTTCCGTCTCTTGAGCTTGCGATGGATCTGATGCAAACAGTAGGTCAATGCGACAATGGCTATGCCTGCGTTTATCAAAACAATCTTTCTTGGTCTTCTCCCACCACGCCGCTTCCTGCCGAGGCGCATCCGCGAATCGTATTCGAGACCTTGTTCGGGGAAGGAGGAACTCCAGAGGAGAGACGGGCAGCGCTTCGCAGTCGGGCGAGCTTGCTCGATTCGATCGCCGATGACATGAATCGATTGAAACGCGATCTTGGAGCGAGCGATAGGGCGCGCGTTTCTGAATATCTAGACGCCATACGTGAAGTTGAGAGACGGATACAGAAGGCGGAATCCGATACGAAGGACAATCCATTGCCTGACTTGGATCGACCATTAGGAGTGCCCGCAATGTATGCGGCTCATGCTCGGCTCATGTTCGATCTGCAGCTGCTTGCGTTCCAAGGGGATATTACGCGGGTCACCACGTTTCAAATTGCCCGGGAAACGAGCAATCGATCCTATCCAGAGATCGGCGTTCCCGATCCTCATCATCCTCTTTCTCATCACGGAGACAATCCGGACAAGGTTGCCCGCATGGCGAAGATCAATGCATTCCATGTGTCCTTGTTCGCGGAATACCTGGAGAAATTAAAGAATACGCCAGAAGGAAACGGGTCGCTCCTCGATAATGTATTGTTGCTTTATGGAAGCGGTATCGGAAATCCGAATGTCCATGATCATACGAACTTGCCGATCATAGTGGCGGGTGGCGCTTCGGGCGGCATGAGGGGAAATCGCCATATACGCTATGACAAGCCAACCCCGTTAGCCAATCTGCATTTGAGCCTGCTCGACAAGGTTGGGGTTCAAATCGACTCGTTCGGCGATAGCGATGGTATGATTGACGAGCTATTCCAGCCTCTTTCCGTTTAACCTTCACTGAGTGAGCCCCATGACCGGACAACGTTGCGCATCTCTCGATCACCTTCTTGGAAGATGGCTTTGGTCCATCGCGTTTGGAATTTCGATCATTTGCAACTCGGTGCTGCATGCCGGCGAAAGCGCGGTAGCGAATGCGATAGAACTGGGCTCCTTCGATCACGCAGCGAAGTTGATTGAAAATGGCGCAAGCGTTTCCGCATCCCAAGCGGATGGAATGACGCCGCTTCACTGGGCCGCTCGTCACGGAGATGTTGAACTATCAAAGCTCCTCCTTTCCAAGGGAGCGGATCCCGCGGTGGAGAATCGATATGGGATCGCGCCGCTTTACCTCGCATGCGTCAATGGCAACGCGGAATTGACTGCGGCATTGTTGGCTGCAGGCGCTGATCCGGAAACGGCGATTAGAGGGGGTGAAACTGCGTTGATGACGGCGTCACGTACGGGAGATCTTGATACGGTTGTGAAATTGCTGGATGCAGGAGCTGAAGTTAACGCGAAGGAACGCAAGGGCCAGACCGCTTTGATGTGGGCGGCTGCTGAAGGGCATTTGGATGTGGTCAAGCTGCTGATAGATGCAGGAGCCGATCCAGAGATAAGATTGAAGGTTTCAGGCTACACAGCGTTTTTCTTCGCCGTACGGGAAGGGCATAGCGATATCGTGCATCACTTCTTGAGCTTGGGCGCTGACTTGAGCAAACCTATGGATGCGAGCCGTTTTAATGGGACGCTGCCGAACAGGGGAACGACGCCTTTGCTTCTGGCGGTTGAGAATGGTCATTTTGACCTTGCGATTGAGTTGCTCGATTCGGGAGCGGATCCCAATGACATGACGCCTGGCTTTTCGATATTGCATGCGTTAACCTGGATTCGAAAGCCGGACATTGGCGAATCGGCTATGGGCGCTCCCCCTCCAAAGGGATCAGGGAAACGCAATAGCGTTCAGTTTATTCGAGATTTAGTTGCCCGGGGAGCGGATGTGAATCTTCGGCGGAAATCAGGCCAACGCGCTGGCAATGGTCGCGTGAGCTTCGTCGGCGCGACTGCCTTTTTTATGGCTGCGGATCGAGCAGATCTGCCTTATATGAAGCTACTCGTCGAGTTAGGAGCGGATCCGCATATCCCCAATGAGGATGGATCTACATCGCTTTTGGTCGCCGCAGGAGTGGGGAGCCGCGCCCCTGAAGAAGAGGCGGGTTCCGAGGAGGAATGCCTTGCAGCAGTCCAGTACTTGGTTGGCCTAGGTTCCGATGTAAATGCAGTGGACGCGAATGGCCATTCCGCGATGCACGGAGCCGCGTTGAAGAATATTCCTTCTATGGTTCACTACTTGAATGCGCAGGGCGCCGATGTCGGTATCTGGAATCGAAAAAATAGCGATGGCTGGACACCGCTTCTAATCGCCGAAGGCTACCGTCCTGGAAATTTCAAGCCTTCGTTTGCCACCGTAGATGCGATATCGGAAGTAATGATTGCAAATGGAACGCCGATACCAACCGATCCTAAGCCAAAGCATACCAACTACGCGAACTAGTTAGATTTGCCTTTCAGCTACGTGGAAAGAGATCTTGTATCCTCAGAAGAGGTGTCGTCTTTTCTGAATACGAATTGAATGTATCCAAAGAATCGCACGCGCAGGTCATCGAATAGGGTATAGAACAAGGGGACGACCAGAAGGGTGAGAATGGTTGCGGTGAGCATTCCTCCCATCATAGCGCGGCCGAGTGGCGAATAGGATACATCCATCATTTTCGTATCACCCATGGACATAGGGATCATTCCGAAAATGGTTGTGAGCGACGTCATCCATATCGGACGAAAGCGCCGTTTGCAGGCTTCTACGATTGCATCCATCCGCTTAAGCCCTTCCGCGCGGAGCCGCGTTATGAGGTCGATAAGGACAATCCCGTTATTCACGACGACGCCAAGCAATATGATTGTACCGATTGTCGCCATAATATTGAAGCTGGTTCTCGTTAGGTAGAGCGTCCACACGACTCCAACGCCGGCGAGAGGCATCGTTAGGAAAATGGAGAAGGGTAAGATGAATGACTCGAACATCGCTCCCATCAAAAGAATGATGAATACGATAATCATTATGAGTGTGAATGTGAATGTTTCGTTGGTTTCCTGCATTTGCCGATACTGGCCGCCCTTGTCCCAACGGTAGCCTCGTGGAAACTCCAAGCCCTTCATAACGGCATCCGTGCGTTGGAACAGCGCCTTTGAGTCTTTTTCCGTGGCGATTCCCTGAACTCTCATGATCGTCTTGCGATCTTGGCGACGTATGCTGCGCGATCCGGCTTCGTAGGACAGCGTTGCGAGCGATTCGAGGGGAACGAGAGTACCGTCATTCCCTTCGAACGTCAGTCGTTGCACGTGGGCGACGCTTTCTCGATCACTTTCATCGAGCCATATGCGAATCCGGCTGCGGCGACCATTGTCATCATAATAGTAGCCGACGATATTGCCTCGGATCGCATAGGATATGGCTCCCGATATCGCCTGCGTCTGTATGCCGAAGTGATTGGCCCTTTCCCTGTCTAGAATGATGTTCATTTCCTGGCGCTGCATGTCCTCATCCGTTTCCACTGCAACGAGGCCTTCCACGGTTCGTAGACGACGCTCTACTTCCTGGCTTAGGGACTTGAGCGTTTCGGTGTCATCGCCGTATAGTGTAACGTTGAAGACTTTGGTGGGGTCCTGATCTTTGGCGTTGAAACGGAGTTGGGCTCCTGGAGGCGTTTCAATCTTTTCACGGAGATCTTCGATTATTTCTTGGCGCGTCAAATGCGGATTGTCCCATAGTCCGATCGACCCCATTAGCGATTGATAGCCTGTTACGTACCATGGTTTCACTGCTTCGTCGAATTGGAGTTCAATGTTTCCTTCCGACGCAGTATAGAACGAGGAGTAGGTATCGAAGTTATATCTCTCCTTCTCTGAATCCAAATGCTCGTAGACGGTGTGGAAGTATCGTTCGATGGTTTCGAGCGACTGCCCCCCGGGAAACTCGTACCGCAATCTGACGTCCTGAGGGCCGCCGGCTCCGAGATCTTTGCCGATGTTTTGAAACGGAACGGCTATCGATAGCCCGATAAGAGCCATCAGTATTATTGATGCATAGCTTCTTTGCCTTAGGGTCCAGCGAAGCATTCCCAGGTAGAACTGCGCAATTCTCGAATTGGATTCGGTTCCATTTTTCGTATTTACTCTCTCGTTAAATACTTTTGTAGCCAACGGTATTAGAAGGAGGGCAATGAGTAGAGAGGCGATTAGGCTTAGCATGACCGGAACGCCAATTCGAAGGAGCCAGAATTGAAGTTCATCTCCTTCCCCCATGAGGATGAGAGGGAGAAAGACGACGATCGTAGTCAGGGTAGCCAGCGTTATTGCCATGCCCATTTCGCTGGCTCCGAGAAGAGATGCTTTACTTGGATTCAATCCCAGTTGCCTCTTAACGTGTATGTTCTCTACAATTACAATTGAATTGTCGACGACGAGTCCAACGCTCAGCAAAAGCCCCATCATCGTCGCCATGTTAAGCGACCATCCCAGGAAATATAAGGCTATGATGGACGCTAGGATCGAAAGCGGAATCGCGAGCATGATCGTTATTGTCATCTTCGCGGAACGCAGAAACAGGAATAGGACGATAACTGAAAAAAGCCCGCCCCAAAGGCCGGCATTCTTCAGATTGTTGACCGACTCCGTTACATGTTTTCCTTGATTCCAAAACACATGGAATTTAACGGAGTCTAATTCGGGCAATGCTTCCAGCTCGTTCAATGCGGCAACGACGTCTTCACAAACCTGGACGATATTCGCTCCGGATGACCGCGTAATCTCGATACCGTAGCTTCGATCCCTTTCTAAAGCAAAGACGCGCCAGGTATCTTCCGGCTCCGGATCAATCGTTGCGATGTCGCCTAGGAAAAGCCCTATATCCGTATCTACGGGAATCGTATTGAATGTCTCGAGATCGGGAATGCGACCGACGGAACGTACGAAAAGCTCCCGATCGGATTCTTCAACCAGTCCGGCGCTCAGGTTAAAATTTTGATTGTTCAATGTGGCCGCCAAGCGCGCGACGCTTATGTTGTGGGCTTTGACCTTGTCGTGATCGAGTTCGATGCGGATCTCGCGTCCACGAACTCCATTCATCTCAACGTTGCCCACTCCATTGATACGTTGAAGAGCAGGGAGAATGTACCGATCCGATGCGTAATCGACGTCCACCTTGCTCTCATCGATCGACATGGCCGCAAAGAGTATGGGTATGTCATTGGCGCTAAACTTGTAGACGTTGATTTGCTCTACTTCGTCAGGAAGCTCAGGCATAACGCGATCCATGCGGTCGCGAACATTCGCGTATGCTTCGCTGATATCGATCCCTCGATGAAACGTAACAAATACTTGAGAATACGATTCTCGGGAGATGGCAGTGATGCGATCGATTCCTGGAACGGTTCCAAGCCCTTCTTCGACTTTTTTCGTTATCTTTTCCTCGGTATCGGTAGGATTGGTGTTTGGATAGGCAATGCCTAGGAAGAGCGCTGGACTTTCCATGTCGTCTGGAAACAAGGCGATGGGGATTCTTATATAAGCAATCGCTCCTACGACGAGTAGGGTGAGCAGGCTCATCGTCACCAAAGTGGGCCGTTTTACGGACAATGAAGGGAGTATGCTGTGGTTTCTTCCTTCCATCTATATCGGTGCGCTAGCTCCTGCTTCCGGAAGGGAATCCTCATCTTTGATCAAATCTACGACCCGCTCTCTGTCGATAAGCGAATAGGCGCATGGGATCACTATAAGCGTCAGGAGAGTGGATACACTGAGACCGGATATGACAGTTATCGCGAGCGGAACGCGTATTTCCGCGCCTTCTCCCATCCCTAAAGCCATAGGCGTTATGCCGAGAACGGTTGTCATGGTCGTCATCAGAATAGGTCGAAAACGAATGAGGCAGGCCTTCTTGATCGCGTCTCCTTTTTCCATGCCATCCCGACGCCTGAGCGTGTTGATGTAGTCTACCAATACAATAGCATTGTTGACGACGATGCCGGCCAGCATAATTAGTCCGATGAATACAAGAATATTCAATGTCCAACCTCCGGTATAGAGAGTGAGCAAAACGCCGATCATCCCAAGGGGGACAGTTAATAGGATTATAAGAGGGTGCACGAGTGATTCGAACTGGCTCGCCATTACGATGTATACGAGGAAAAGCGCCAGGCCGAGAGCGAATATCATGCTTGATGTGGAACGTTCCATTTCCTCACGCTGTCCAGCGATGCTGTAGGCGAAGCCCGCAGGAAATTCGAGTTGATTGAGCGATGCTTGAATTCGGCGAGAGGCTTCCGCCAAGTCGATGGAATCCACGTTCGCATAGATGACCGTTCCACGCTGCTGGTCGATATGTCGGACTTCATTGGCTCCCTCCTTGACGATGAAATCCGCTACAGCTGATAGCTGAATAGGGAACTCTCCACGAGGGTTGACGATCAGTTTCTTGAGGTCTTCGAGTCCGTAGCGATCATCTTCTTCGATGCGCACGCGAATATCGATTTGGCGGTCTTTTTTTCGGAACGTCGTAGCCACACGCCCTTGAACTTTATTGCGTACGAGCTCCGCTATGGGGCGTAGCTCGAGGCCGAGTTGCACGATACGCTTTCGATCATAGATGATCTGAACCTCCGGACTCCCAGGCTGCAAGTTCGAGCGGGCGTCCACGATTCCGGGAATGCCACTAAGCTGATCGACGACTCTAGCGCTAAGCCCTTTCATCGTATCTAGATCGTATCCAAATAATTCCACCTCGATTGGCGCTTTTGAACTAAATAGGACAGGGTAGTCGATTTCCATGGCCAGGTCTGGAATATTGGCCGCTCGATTCCTGAGATCAGCAATTAGACTTTGCTCCAGCGCTTCGCTCGATCCTGAATCCATTACGACGGTAATGCGTGACGTGTGTTCACCTTCATCCGCATCGCTAGTCGCTCCTTTTTCAGTTCCTACAGCGGTAGCGAACGAAGCGACTCGATCGTCGTTATCCAATAGTGATTCGATTGTTATGATAGTAGAGGCGGTCTTCACGATGGGGGTTCCAACCGGTAGTTTCGAATCTATGTAAAATTCTCCTTGCCGCGTTTCGGGTATCAATTCGTTTCCGATTAATGGATACACGTAGATCATGCAAAGAGTAAATGATCCAAATGCGATTGCGAGAACGACGACGCGTGCATTCAATGCAGCGATTAAGAACCCTTCGTATACACGGCTTAGGGTTGTAATGAATAGCTTCGAAAGGGCGAGGGCCGGTTTGGTCAGGGAAAGGAGAAATCCTAGGAGCTTACCAATCAAGAATACCAAAAAGATGACAACGAGATTGATCGATTCGAACAGTTTTCCTATAATTTGGAATACGAACTCAATCAGCAATATTGCTATGTTGATCGTCTGGATGGGAATGTAGCCGCATAATTGAACAATCTTTAGAAGCCCGCTTGCTTGCTTTAAGCTGTCGTCGTAGGCGTTCCATCGTTCCCTGAATCTTGCGAATGGTTGGATAAGAAACGAAAGATTCCAGTAGGATATACGAGTCTTAGCGCTCGAGTTCACGGAAGCGCTACGAGACGCGAGCATCGGTATGAAGAAAAGCGCTACGAGTAGAGAGGCAATGAGGGAGAAAACGACTGTCAATGACATATCGCCAAACACTTGTCCTGCAACTCCCTCGACGAATACGATCGGAAAGAATACGGCTATGGTTGTAAGAGTTGACGCAAATACAGCGCCGCCTACTTCGGATACGCCCCGAATCGTTGCCGCTTTTATCTCATCTCCTTCTTCTCTACAGCGTGAGATGCTCTCCAGAACCACGATTGAATTGTCTACCAGCATGCCAATGCCAAGCGCGAGTCCCCCAAGCGAAATGATATTCAGTGACACATCGCTCAAATACATGGGAGCGAAGGTTGCGATGACGGATACGGGGATTGTAATCCCGATGATGAGGGTGGTGCCTACTTTTCGCAGGAAAAGAAATATCACGGTTACTGCGATCAATCCACCGAATACAGCATTGCCCTTTACCTCCTCGATAGACGCTTTTATAAAAATGGATTGGTCGGTGAGTACGCCGATAGAGATACCGGGAGGCATCTTGTAAGCGATAAAGTCCGTTAGCCTCAGGTGATCGCGTAAGGTAGGCTCTTTCGGCTTAGTCGGCGATTCGCTCTTGTCCGATTTTTTCGATTCAGTTGATTCGTTATCGGCATTCGATTTCTTTTCCTGCTCTTCAACGTATTCGATTTGGGCGGGGAGGCCGAAAATTCGATTTCTTACCAACCGCGCTACTTCCACGATATTGGCATTTGCTTCCTTGTATATTTCGACTTCGATGCTTTCGACACCGTTAACGCGGGTAATGATCTCTCTTTCCTTATGCTTCGCTTCGACCCGCGCGAAATCGCGTAGTCGAATATCCACTCCATTTTTCTCCGCGATGACAATGTTCGCCATATCGCTTATCGACTGGAACTCATTCAATGTACGAATCATGTACTGAGTCTCGCCCTCATCGAGTTGTCCACCAGGGATGTTGACGTTATTTTCAGCCAGCTTGTTGTTCACCTGCTGAATATCCAACCCGAGCGATGCCAGTTTATGCTCGTCGATATTGACTTGGTATTCCTCTTCCAGGCCGCCTTTGACCCGAACAGCAGCCAACCCCTCTTCGCCTTCGAGGTCACGTTGAAGAACATCCTCAACGATAACGCGAAGCTCGTCCAAAGGGATTTTATCGCTGGTAACCCCAATTCTCATTATGGGATCGAGGGTAGGGTCGTACCTTAATATTAGCGGACGGGTGGCTTCTTCAGGAAGACGGACGCGATCCATCTTTTCCCGTATCTCCTGAGTGATCAGACCCATGTCTGTATTCCAAGAGAACTCCATCACGATATCGGACTGCTCGGCCCTAGAAATGGAGCTGTGTGACTCCAAATTTGAAACGATCGCGAGTTGTTGCTCCAGTGGCTGAGAAATCTGGGTTTCTACCTCTTGAGGGGCGGTTCCCGGATATTCGGTACGGATCGTCAAGCTCGGATATGAAATATCTGGCATGAGCGTCAGCGGCAATTTTTTATACGATACGAATCCGAATACGGAAACGGCTATGACGATCATCAAAATCGTTACTGGTCGCCGTGTGGAGATCTCAAATACGGAGGGTTTTTTCACGCGGCCGAGTAGTGATATCTTGGACGTTCGTTTGTATTCCAATACTAGCCTTCGCTGGGTCGCGACTGGTTGGACGTCTCCGCATTTCGAACCGATAGGCTATCGTCGACAATCTTTACCTTCGCGCCATCTTTCAGGGCATTGTGACCGAGGATAATGATCGATTCGCCCTCATCCAGGCCATTGAGCGATTCGATGCGATCGCTATTCGCGTATCCAGGATGAAACTCTGTCTTTTCGGCGATGGCATCTTTCACTTTGTAAATGTACATTTTCTCTCCTTCGTGAACGATTGCTGCCTTGGGTATGATCACTGCATCGGGTTTCGTATCCAACACGATCCTAACGGTCACGAACATCCCGGGATAAATAGGGGTCGCGCTGTTGTGGTCTACAGCGACCTTAACATTGAAGGTACCGCTGGCAGAGTCGATAGCTGGGCTGACAAGCTTCACTTCGGCATCATACGATACGCCCTCGATAATTTCAGAGACAATTTCCGATTTGAGACCTTTCTGGATGTGTAGCATATGCTGCCCAGGAATGTTCACCTGAGCGAAAAGCTCGTCCATATTTAGGAGCGAGAAAAGCGCATTGCTTCCTGAAACCCGTTCTCCTTCTTGAGTGAGTCGCTTTGAAATAACTCCGGAAACAGGAGCTCGGACTTTCGTGTCCTCTAAACGGATACGGGAGCGCTCGTAGTTGATCTCCGCCTGCTCTAGATCGAAAAGCTCGGTATCGTATTCTTGTTGATTGATCAGGCTTCGATCAAACAGGTCCTGAGTCCTCTGAAATTTAGATTGCAGATGCTGATAGCGCGAAAGGGACTCCTTGACGTTAACTTGCTCTTCTTCGTTTTCGAGTTGAGCGATTATTTGTCCAGCCTCGACCGCATCGCCAACCTCGGCGAGCACTTCAACGACGAGTCCAGTGGATTCTGGGAAAATCTCAACGGCGCTTTCGGTTTCAAGAATCGAGTCGAACTCAAGGAAAGAAGAAATTTCACCGCGTTCAGCGGTTGCAACCTTTACGGGAATTTCGGTGACGACTTCCTTCTCTTCCGAATCGGCTTTCGCGTCCTTGCCGTTACCTGGCGAATCTCCTACTTTCCCGCAACTCACGAGGATGATGCAGGCCAAGGAGGCGATAAAGATTCGATAGAGGGTTTTCATGGAAGGAAAGCTATCAATGGAGCGAGGAATAGGTTCGTTAGGTGGCGTTGCGCGAAATGAGGCGCGCCTCGGGTTGGAACGTTGATTCCTCGCTGAGCTCCCACACTTCTTCAGTCAATTGTCTTTTACACGTAAAACGCTATCAAAGTTGCGCTATTTGTAGGAAAAAGCGACAACGTAAGTCGATTATAGCGCTCCCTTGGGTTTGTCGATTAACCGCGCGTGAACCTGGGCTACCATTCCCATAGAGTTGTTCATCGAATATTCGGTGGCAGCGAGGCGAATATGCTCCGTCGCCTGCTTGGTTTGGCCATTGGCTTCGAAATATAGTCCGAGGTAGAGGTGAGCGTAGCAAAGACGCTGCCGATTGCGTTCAGGGTCGGAACCTGGAGGACTGGCCGCCTCGAGTACTTCTTTGGGTGAGCCGGAACCATGGAAAAGCGCCCAGATCTCTTTCATCGGGATTCTCGAATCGAATTGAATCGGAATGAAGGACTGGCGAGCTGCCTCGAGGCCATCGATCCTGGCTTTGCAAATGAAGTGCCAAACTGCGTTTTCGACATCCTGGCCATTGACGGTTTGGTGGAGCTCGAATTGGCGCGTCCCGTTTGCGTATTGGCCCGCATAGTAGTAGCAAATCCCTCTTTGCCAATGGTGGGCTTCTTGGCTCGGGGAGATTGCGATAACCTGATCGAAATCGGCGATCGCCCGCTCCATGTCCCCCAATTCAAAATAGGCTACTCCTCGTGACTGATGGGCTCTGGCCGAGGATGGGTGTTCGCGGATGGATTGGTCGAGAAAGGCGATCGTTTCCTTTAATTCTGCGATCCTCTCTGGCGACTGAGCGGATAGCTTTGAGTCGGGGATGGCGCAAATTAATGCGGCGGTAGCGATCGCCGGTTTCAAGCAAGAGTCCAAGTCCATTGGACTGGAAGCGTGGACCGGCAATGCGAGTTGTTCAAGCGCTCGCTGCTTGTTTCAGGGGAAGGGGTGTCGAGAACGCTAGTTGCGCATGCCCGCGAGGGCCTTGTTCGCCTCAATGTAGCATTCGGGCCACTTCGGACCCTTCTTCTTGCTGAGGGCGCTATTGTAAAGCTCTTCCTGCTCCTTGATCGAGCGGTCAATCAGCTTCGCAAGCTCCGAAATCTCAGGCTGGAACTGGCGGGCGGCTTCATCGATTCGCTTTCTCAGCTTGTGCGGAGGGAGCTCTGCTTGACTTGAGCTGTAGAGATTGATCCCCGCATTTTCCCAATCTATCGTAAAACGCTTGATCGCTACTTCATCGCCGTCTTTCTCGGCAAGCACTGCTTCAATCTTCGTTTGAAGCGCCAAGCGTTGCTTTTCCCATTTACGGAGCAAACGTCGCTTATCCTTTGGTTGCATAGACTTAGAATCGGTCGGCCTGAGTAGTTTCTTTAGCGGTTCAAGCCGAATGTTTCGCGCGCTAGCTTAGCGAGTGAGGGTGAGCCCTTATGGTAGCGGGCAGAAATGACCCATGCCCGTGGAGCGAAAGAACTGGATTGCGCTTGCCTTGGGCCTTTCTACGCGAGATTGGGTTGGGTATCGAAGAGATACCAGCAGCGCATTCGGATTTCGGGTATGGACGAGTGGGTTTCGTTTCCATTATTGGAAGACCAAACGTGGGCAAGTCCACCTTTCTCAACAAGACCCTGGGTTATCACCTAGCGGCTATCTCGAATCGACCGAATACAACTCGAAAACGATGGCTGGGCATTCTCAGCGACGCTGAGTCGCAAATTATATTCGCGGACACGCCAGGTGTCCATGCGTCTTCAAATAAGATGCAGGAGGCCATGGCAAAAACCGTGCGAGCGGAAATCGAGGGAAACGATACGATTGTCTGTCTTTGCGATGCGACACGCGCTTTTGGCGATGAAGATCGGCAGGTAGCGCCGCTCGCTCAGAATAGCTCCAAGCCAGTGACGCTCGTTGTCAACAAATTGGACATCGCGGATGCCAGCCAGGCTGAGGAAATTCAAGATGCCTATTTGGCGCTGCTCGGAGACGTGAGTGTATTTCATGTGTCCGCTCTGACCGGATCTGGGCTTGATCCGCTTTTGGCTCATATTCGTTGCCTCTTGCCTGAGGGGCCTTTCCTCTTTCCAGAAGACCAGCTGACGGATGTAATTGAGCGGGAAATCGCGGAAGAGCTCATAAGGGAAGCAGCTAACGAATGCCTTTGGGAAGAACTGCCGCAATCGATTATAGTGAAAATCGATACGTGGTCCGAGAATGCCAAAAAAGTAAAGATCGCGGCGACGTTGTTCGTGGAGCGCGAAAGCCAAAAATCGATCGTCATCGGAGAGAAGGGCGCCATGGCGAATCGGATCATCAAAGGAGCCCGCGAGAAGCTAAGAGAAAGCGTGGATAAGTTCGTGGATGTGAAGCTTTCCGTGAAAGTTGCGTTAGACTGGCAAAACAAGAAACGTTTCTTGGAAGACTACCGAATCGTAGATTCGAAGCGGTAGCTGGATCGCAAACGTTATTTGGCTTTCAGCGCCAAGATTGAAGTATCGTCTTGGGGAAAGTTGCTTTTGCTATACGCTTCAAGGAAATCGTGTATGTGTTCGATGATTTTGGATACATCTTTTGTCGCAACGGAGGCGAATGCCTGAATCAGGCCCTCCAGTCCAATTTCGGCGTCATCCGAAGAGCGGCATTCTATTACTCCATCGGTTACGAACAGAATGCAGTCACCTGCCTCCAAATCGAATGCTTTGCTTTGGACCTCGCCGCAAATTCCAAGTCCGATCACGTTCTCTGAAGGAAGCGTCACGATCTCGACCTCTCCCGATTGGCTATGAAACCAAAGGGCCGATGGCTGTCCCGCATTCGCGATCGTGATTTGGCAGCCTCCAGTCTGCTTTGCCTCAAGCGTACCGACCAGAATCGCTACGAACCCCGAGGGTATGAGCCCTTTGAGATGCTCGTCTAGCGTGAGCAATGCCTCATCTAGCTTATTGAAGCTGCGAGGCATGTAGAAATCAGCCAAGTGCTTGATTAAAACGGTGAATAAACCTGCAGAAACGCCGTGACCGCTTACGTCTCCTAAAAGGAAGGACAGCTTGTCATTGGTCACGGTAGGAAATGTGATAAGGTCTCCGTTTACCTCGGTAAGGCTTATGCTCGAGGCAGCGATGTCGACGAACGGTAGATTTGGGATCGGACCCGGAATTAACCGACGTTGAATACGTCGGGCATTGTCGAAATCCGTCTGCATGATATCGTTCTTGCGCTTCAGGAGCTCGCGGCTTTTTTCCAATTCGATCTGGGCGTTGATCTGCTCAGTGACGTCTCGGGTTATGCCCATCATTCCAACCACATTTCCGGACGCCAAATGCAATGGGATCTTCGTTGAGGTCGCCCACGTGATGCTACCATCGGGCCAGGTCTCTTTCTCAGTGATATTGACGAGCTTCTCGTCGCCCCGCATCAGCCTTTGCTCATCGTCGTAGGATTGTTGGGCATGTTCCCGAGTGAAGAAGTCAAAGTCGCTTTTTCCCTCTAGTTCTTCGGTTGAAGCCAATCCAAACTTCTTCGCAACCACATCGCTCGCCTTGACGAAGCGGCTTTTGCGATCCTTGAAATAGACCTGGTCCTGCGTTTGGCTCAACAGCGCATCGAAGAGCATCAGGTCAGATGCGTTCAGCAATTCAGAATGGTCTCCTTCGGGTGTTTGCATGGGGCCTAAGCCGGAGGGAGAATCAGTTTTCGAAGGGCTTGGGTCAATCCCAATCACAATGGGAGATCGATACGCGTTTTCCCGCTAATCAGTCGCTCGATAGTATCCACCCAATTCCGATGCCAGATAAGCGAATGTAACATAGGCAGCGGCGCTTTGATTGATCCGTTCAGGCTCGATTTTGTCTATCGTATCGTTGGCTGTGTGGTGGAGGTCGAAATAATCGTCCGTAAACATGTCGAGTCCAACAATGGGAACGCCAGCGTTGCTCATGGGGACGATATCCGGTCCTCCTCGGGACTTTGCTCTTCCAGGCTGAACCCCCAGCTTGGATAGGGCTGATCGGATTGTGGACAAGGTAGGTTCGAGTGGATTGCCCACGCCAATATCGATCGTATGAACTGGGCCTTGGCCGGCATCCGCTTCGACCGCGATGATGTGGCGAGCCAATTCGTTCCGGTTGTTTTCGACGTAGAAGTTCCCGCCATAGATTCCAATTTCCTCCGCTCCAAAAAGGACGACGCGAATTGTTCGCTTTGGACGTTCGGGCAAGTCGAGGATTAGCTTCGAGGCCGTCATAACAATGCCGACGCCCGCTCCATCATCGATCGCTCCAGTCCCCAGGTCCCAAGAGTCAATGTGGGCCCCCAGCAAGACGATTTCATCGGGGCGTTCACTGCCTGAGATTTCAGCGATAAGGTTTTGGCTAGTTACGGTTCCAAGCTGTTTTGGTGTCAGGACGATTCGAATACGTATTGAATCCGTTCGGGTAGCAAGACGATCAAGCTGTTGGGCATCCGGTACGGATAGGGCTGCGGCGGGTATGCGTGGAACGCCATCCTAGTATCGAGTTCCACCCGTGTGCGCCATTCGATCGCCGTCAGTTCCAGCGGACCTCATCAGGAAAGCGATCACGCCACGCTTGGCGGCTTCCGATGGGCCATTTCCGCGTATCGGTCCTGAGATGCGTCCATATTCGCCAATTCCCATTGCCTGCGCGACCACTGCGATTTTTCCGCTCAAGGATCCTTCTGGTTGATCGAGGAGCGCCTGTATTGTGGGGAATAGAGCGATCTCCGCTTCAATTCCTTCTGGTGGAGTAGCGACGCTGCCGCCCAAGGCCGTTATGACGAGGCCTTGCGGGGAGGGTAGAGTAATCTCGGCGGTTTCCAGGCCGCGCTCCCAACCGCGGTCGACGGGGAAAGATTCGGTCCAGATTTTATCGAATCCGTATTCCTCGAATCGCTTAGCTGCCCATTCCACCGCCTGCTTCTCGCTTTCGGAACCGAAAAGGCGGGGTCCAATCTCGGTGGTGAGATCAGTTGCGATCTCCAGCGCGAGTCCCGTAGAAATGGCTTGCTCCGCGAGGCGCTCCGCGGTTTTCAATGCGGTCTCGTTGGAGTAGGAGAGAGTTGAGGAAAGCAGAGCGATTGCGATGCTTCCCAGTCGAGATTTGGAAGCATTGAACGGTAGTTGAAAGTTAGTGACGTCGTTACTCTTCCGAATCGGTTGCTGCGTCGCTGTCTTCTTCGACCCCCACGGTTTCGAGCGTGCCGATGTCCACGGATCCGGTTCCGAAGTGAGTATTGCTTTTTGCGTATTTCTCTAGGCTGGTTCCAAAGTAGGGCCGTGCGGCCCGGGCAAGGGCTGGATAGGCGTCCACGAAGTTCGTGCCGATCGCAGGTACGCTGAATCGCGTCGTCCAAAGGAGTTCAGTCTCCTTCGTCGCCTTTAGCTTTTGGAAATCGTATGCCATGAGAATGATAAAATAACGCTCATCTTCGAGTTCGACTCGCAAATTGAATTCCTCATTCCGATTGATGTTCTTTCGGCTTAGGGCCCTTCCGATACCCAACTCCCTATTGTCCATTATGGTCTTGTGCTTTGCGACATTGTTTCGGCTGACTCTTGCTAAATCCTGAAGGTCTTCAAACGATTCGCTGTAGTTTTCTGAAAACCCTGTATATTCGCTCTCCTCGGGATCCGAGTAGAGGCCATCCGCGGTATCTGCATACGGATCTGAAGAGTCGGTCGGAAAGAGGTCTTCCCAATCCTGCTCTACGCTCGTTGATCCATAGTGTACGACGATAAGCAGGTCGCCGTCGTCAGGAATCGCAGAAGGATAGTAATTTCGGTCCTTCATGTTTTCGGCGAGACTACCGATTATTTCTTCGAAACTGGGCGTCCTGAGACTTTTGTCCTTAAAGTCTCTTCCGTAAAAATTCCCCTTCATGAAGACGAAGGTTTCATACTTAGATCCTTCGTCGGTATTCTTAGACTCATCGTAGGACACGGATGCCTCTGAATCTACGAAAACGCGCGCTGTTTTTGCAGCGAATCCAGTCGCTACGAGTGAAGCTAGGGCGATCGCTAAGAGTCCGGAACGAATCCAGTGAATTCGTTCTTTAGCTAGGAGGGCAGTGCCTTCAGTTGGAGAGCATGGGTTCATTTCAGTGTAGATTCCGGCTATTTGCTATCAGTTGGACAGTGCTGGCTTGGTCAAAATTGATTACTCTAGATAACGGAAAGAAATCGCATCACTAAATAAGTACAACGTCAATCGGGACTAGTTGGTAGTGTCCTAATTTGAATCGGTCCTTTCGACAAGCTCCGCGACCGACATTTGAGAATCCATCACACCGGCCTCCATTGCAGGAGCGCAACGAATCGTTTGGTGACGTTCGCAGAGGTTGCAGTATGCGTAGTGCAATGAGATTGCCGCTTCGAAATTGCGGCGCTTCTTACTGAATGCGTTGGTCAAGCGGCTTAGACGGCGGCAATGCATGCGGGCTGTGTGATTCTGCTTCTCGATATATGAGGTCGAAACCTTCTTCATGTCTGGGTTTCCCGCTTCGACCCTTCTTTCGATATGCATGCATTCGGGCGGCGAATAACGGCGGCTTTCCGCAAGATCGTCCATGAGTCGCATTGCGCGAGGCAAGTCGCGATCTCCCACAACGACAGAAGGCGCAAGCTTAGTGTCGGCATCGATCGCAGACCAAACCCAAACGTCACCAAATCCTGGATCAAGCTTGTTCTTGGCTACCGTCTTCTTCTTGGCGCCGATGAATCCCCGCATTTCGTCAGCTTGGATGCTGCTACATGCGAGACCACGCATCGACTCATCGAGAAGCTTGCGGCATCCCTCTCCGACCCTGACACCAAGACGCATGATCGCGTCACGGTGAATTGAGGTCATGCGTTCAATGGAGCGGACACGATTGCCTTCGCAGAGCATTGATACCGCCATTGTTTTGCTTTCGATTGTTTGCCATGTCGTTTTCTCAACTTGATTGATATTCTGCTTTAATCAGTATGCTAGCCAATTAAAAAAGTAGGAAAGGAGTCGAATCTTGGCTGCGCTAGGGAAGGGGCTGGAGGACCAAAGGGCCAGACGAAGAAAAAGGTCTCCGTGTCGCTGGACAAGGAGACCCTAGGGAAAGCTTTAAGGAAATGGGGCGGGGATAAGACCTCTCAGCTACTGGGCGCCCTTCTTAAGGAGCATGTAAAGAAGCAGCGCTTTATTCAATTCAAGCTTGCAGCCTGCGGGGCTCGAACCCATGCCTCCGAGCTGGGAAGAGGCGCGGTTCGCCGATTGGCCCAAGGCTGCGAATTGGTCGAGCCCTCGCGCCTCACGGGAGAATCCGCCAAGGTTCACACTCCTGCGGGGCGCCGTCGTTTTGTTCGCGCGGGTGCGGGCGGCTCGTTGTCCATCGCGGGGCCGAAGCCCTGCCTATCCTGCTATTTCACTACCACGCGCCCTGAAGCTTGCTGCAGCGCTTTGGCGAGCTGGGAAGAGGCAGCTAGCGTTGGTTACGCGCGCTGCCGGACATTTGGGGTTTAGCGTAAATAGCGGATCCGCAAAGGTTTCAGTCTCAGCGATGAAGAAATATGGCCTTATAGAGGATGAGGGCAGCCGCGCCTCTCGCAAGATGCGGATATCTGAGCAGGGCATCGCATTATTGAAGCCATCAAATCCAGGAAGGCCCCGGCTTTTGGGGGAAGCGGCTTTGAAACCCGCAACCCATACCGAGCTATGGGAGCGGTTCGGCGGCGGGGGATCCGATGGCTAAGACTACCTAGTTTTCGAACGGCGATTTACTGAAGCTGCCGCAAAGGCCCTAATCTCGCAATCTCGAGATACGATTTCATTTGCAAAGATAGGTGAAGGCGATAGGGCCGAGGCGAATTCAGATGAAGAGAAAGAGCCGCCGCCCGTAGGTTCGCTTGCTCAATGGGCTTCTGGCGGCGTTGATCGGTTTGCAGAGCCTAAGAAAATTAAAGGCATGTCTGACGATGGCGAATGGGCCTTCGTTGATGGTAGCCCAACTGGGCTGCGTATGGCAGAAGCATCACTGGCGGAACCACCCCTTGCCAAAGGGGAGCAATCAAAGGCTCGAAGCCCGCCGCCCAATCCGTCTGCTCTCAAAAAAGAGCAAGCAAGCGGCGCGCAAGAAGCCCCTCCGGCAGAAGGCTACGCCAAGGAACGATTCACGACTGAGGAGGGTCCAGCGCTTTTGCGATGGCCCATGGAGCTTTCCGAAGATAGCGTGGAGGATATTGAATACTGGATCGAGGGAGCGATGCGACGGGCGCGCCGAAAAGCAGGTTCGCCACCTGCAGGATCAGAATGGGCGAATGCTTAGCCAACCTCCCTGACGCCGCGACAGCAATGCACGGCGTTCCCTGTTCGCATGTGGAGGCCGCTCGCGTCATTGAGGCGATGGACGGTAAGGAGGCTTGGAACGGCGAGGCTGGGGTGTTCGCGCTCTCAGGACACCCCCAGCCACAAATGCCTATGCGTGGGGCTACAAGGACGAGATTCAGTACATGGCTGCGCTAAATGTGCCGCCGATCCATTCAGCCCGTGAAGCCGTACAAGCAGCTATTGCCAGCGGAAATTTCTCGTGATCGACATCGGGAGGGGGATTCGAACCCCCGGACGTATGGTACGTACGCCCGATTATCAATCGGATGCCTTAAGCCACTCAGCCATCCCTCCATAAGTTCTATCTTAGGAGAATCCGGCGTTTGGTCAATCAAATTCAAATTAGGACACTACCGAGGAAAGTCGTTGGTGTTCCTAAGAAGGACCAGAATTCGGTTTGGGACCCGATGACGGAGTTCCTAGGATTGGTTTATTCGAAAAAAGCTCGGTTATCGGGTTTGGCGTCCGGCGCCCATATCTTGATGTTGTCGACCCATCCGATGTCGTCGAACGAGCCGAATCCGATGAAGCCTTGGTCAAAGGGAACGTCGTCCGCGATCATGATAGGCGTGAGCATGTCGTCGAAATAGAGGGCCACCGTGCTTTTCGCTACATCGCGCACGATGCGGATCTTTCGCCACTCGCTCACGCCCCAGTCTACGCCGACCGTTCTGAAGTCAGTGATAGGCGTTCGGTCCGCCTCATTCACGACGAAGACATTGTGGGCGTTGTTGTCGCCGGTCTTGGCGATGTGGATATACATGTAGTGAGCGGGATCTTCGAACCCGAAGAAAAAGCAATGGTCCCGATGGGCGTAGCCGCGCCCTTGGGTCGGATCCGGGTTCTCCTCCATGAATTGAGCGATAGGAGTGCCTTTCACGCCGCTTTGCAGAATGTCCACTTCCAAGACGAAGCTGCCGAACGTATAGCCTCTGATCAGGGCGATGTTCAACGGGGAGCGGTGGGGTGGCTCGTAGTCGCTCGCCCCTTCCAGGGCGAGGAGACGGTTTCCGTCTTCGCTTCGCAGGTTCCAGGCAGAAGCGTCCGTCATCATGAAGTCTTGTATCGATTTCTGAGAGCTGAACGATTGCTTGTATTGAAGCTTGTATCCGTCGGGTAGGTCGTCGGGGGCGCCGATGAGGGCAGGAGAAACCAGGCTGATGAGCCAAGAAAGCGCGATGAATGGAGAGTAGCGTATAGGAAGCATTGGGGACGGATGATAGGAAACAGAGACGTTAGGACGGCTCCCTGCGCGAATGCAAATGATAAACCTTAAAATCACACACCTGTAGGGTTTAACAGATTAAGCTATTGTCTCACTAATTGTCATTGCCTCCGCAAGGGCCCTTGTGGATGGTCGCAAGACATTCAAACCGCGTATGGATCTTAATCTGGAATATAAAGTTGTCATCGTTACGGGCGGGACAAAGGGAATTGGCGAAGGCATCTCGCGATCGTTCGCTGCAGAAGGCGCGCAGGTTGTCGTATTCGGTAGAAACCAAGACGAAGGGGACGCCTTCGTCGCTCAATTGCAGGCGTCTCAAGGGAAGGCTGCCTTTCGATTCGCGGAACTCACGGACGAAGCCCAAGTGAAAAATGCGGTTGCGGATACTTTGCAGGAGTATGGACGCATCGACGTCGTGGTGAATAATGCGGGCGTGAATGACAGCGTAAATTTGGAGGCGGGCGTGGAAGCGTTTCGTGCCTCGCTCGAGAAGAACCTGACCCAATGCTATGCCTTGGTCCATCATTGCTTGGACGCGCTCAAGTCAAGCCGAGGCAATATTGTCAATATCGGCTCGAAGGTCGCTGAAACGGGACAGGGGGGGACGTCTGGATATGCGGCTTCGAAAGGAGGGATTAATGGCCTGACGCGTGAATGGGCGCTGGATCTGGCGAATCACGGAATCCGCGTCAATTGCGTCATTCCCGCTGAGGTGATGACTCCCCTCTACGAGCGATGGATCGCCCGGCAACCGGATCCGGAAGCGGACTTGAAAGCGATATGCGATTCGATTCCGCTCGAGAATCGGATGACGACTATCGAAGAGGTTGGCGATGCTGTCGTGTTCGTAGCATCCGATCGATCATCGCATACGACTGGTCAAATTTTGTACGTAGACGGCGGATACACGCATTTCGATCGCCGTTGTACGCATCTGTAGGGTGTGGTCGCTCGGAGATCGACCGCTACCAGGTATCAGCGAACAACGACAGCCGCACGGTCGTCCTGAAGGACGGTACAGGCAACTTGAGCTTGAATGGGGATTTTTCCTTGGCGAGCGTGAACGACAGGATCGTCTTGTCCTATTATGAACATAGCTCCACTTGGGTGGAGATCTCCAGAAGCTCCAACGCGTCTTAGCTGCCCTTCATGATTTCCTGCTCATGCCGCGTCGCGCGAGCGTGCTCTTGGACCTTCCGCAGCGCTTCGGCCTTCTCCTCGACGAACACGCGAGGCATCAAGCGCTGAATGTGCGTTTTGCGCGGGCCTTTCTCTCGCGCTGCTTCAATGGAGAGCAGCGCGCGGGCGTCGTCCTGCGAAATCGCCCTCTCCTTCAGCTTGTTGGAGAGCTGGACGTACCCGACCACGTCGCCGCTCGTCGGATTGGAGACGAGCGCCACCCGGCGCTCGGAATCGTGCAAGGACACCGGAGCCGTGAGAAGCCCCCTCCTTTGCAGGTTGGCAATGACCTTCCGCGTGATGGCGGGCTGCTCTGCGAATAGCTTCGGATATTCCTTCATTTCCTGTTGAATGGTTTTTTTCATCTTATCGTCATTTGCCATAGGTTGCCGTTGAAATTCGTCGGTATGGGTTTAGGCGTGTTTGGCGACGGCTTTTTCGATTAGTCGCTTTGTAGCCAGGATGCCTTCGACTGGATCCATTTCGTGACCTTCGAATTCAATACCGATCGAACCTTTGTATCCAGAATCCAACACGATTTTTATCATGCGGTAGTAATCGACATTGACCTCGTTGCCATCGCTGTCGAATTTCTTCGACTTGGCGCAAACGATTTTAGCGGTCGGCATTAGATCCTCCACACCTTGGTAGGGGTCGTAATCCTTGAAATTTTGAAAGTCGGGGAGGGAGCCGCAATTGCGTTTTCCTACCTTGCTCAAGACATCGGCCAGCCAGGTTCCATTGCTGGAGAATCCGCCGTGGTTCTCGACGACAATATTCATGCCGAAGGGGCGCGCTACGTCGCAAAGCTGCCTGAGGCCATCGATGGCGTATTTCTTCTGTTCTTCGTAGTCGCCGCTGGAGCGGCAGTCGACTCGAATGGTGTTGCCTCCTAGAAGCCGGACGGCTTCCAGCCAAGGGATGTAGCCTTCTACTGCTTGATAGCGTGTATTGCTGTCAGGAGAATCCAGAGCGTCATCGGACCGGCAAAGCATCATCGTGCAGGTAGCGCCAACGTCATTGCACCGTTTCTTCAGTTCGCGAAAAAAGCGCGTATCGCCGGACTTGTCCATGATGTGGCCATTGAAGTATTCCAGCGCGGTGATACCGGTTCCTTCGACCACGGTCTTAGGGTAGTCGAGGATGTCCAGGGTGCCGGCATCGAGCTGGCGATTGAACGAGTACTGCTGGACGGCCAAGGTCAGTCCATTGGATTCCAAAGTGCCTTTGGCGCGGAGCGTTTGGGGAATCGCCATGGCGACTGCTCCAAATGCCAGTCGTTTCAGGGTATCGCGTCGGGTGAGGCGGGTAGGGTATCGATCGTTAGACATGGATGTGAAAATAGGCGGTGAACGCAGGCGGGCAATCCATAAATACTGCGGGATCCGCGCATGAGCGTTTGCAAATGCGGTTCAATCCGCTCTTCTGCTGGTACCCTATGAAGCGCTTGCCTCTCAATTTCTATCTGCAGGCGCTGCTTTGTGCAGCGTTGTGGGGTAGCGCCTTCCCGGTGCTCAAGCTGAGCTATGCCCACTTGAACCTGGAAAGCTACGGCGAAAAGCTGCTGTTTGCGGGCACGCGGTTTGTCCTGGCGGGAATATTGGTGACCTTGGTTTGCCGTCGCAGCGTGTGGCAGACTGCCTTGAACGCTCCGAAAGGACCGCTGATCGGAGTGACTCTTGGGCAGACGTTTGGGCAATACGTTTTCTTCTACTATGGAATGATTGTATCGAGTGGCGCCTTGGGCGCCCTGCTGAATGGGATTGGGAGCTTGATGTGGGTGCTGCTGGCGCTTTTGATCCTGAAGTCGGGCTTCCCTAGCGGCAAGCAGTGGATCGCGTTTGGGTTTTGCATCCTGGGCATTTCTCTCGCGGTATACGCTCCGGGAATCGGGAGCGGGAATGTATATTTGGGAGTAGCGGCGTTCTTCGGCGTTGGCGTGTCGGGCGCGGTAGGGGCGATCTTCATGAAGAAAATCGCCTCGGAGCATGGAAGCCGAGCAGTGACCGCGATATCGCTCTTCGTTGGGGGAGTTCTACTGGTTTGTGTCGGCATAGGCAGCTGGCGACCGTTCTTGGCGGACTACTCCTGGGCAACCTTTGGAACGACGGTCTACCTATCCTTCTTGTCGGCGACGGCGTTCACGGTCTGGAATCGATTGATTGAGCTTTACAGTATCAACGTGCTATCCGCATTCCGTTTTCTGATTCCGCTTTGTGGCGTTGTTGAGTCCGCTCTGTTCCTGAAGAATGAGACGGTAGGAATTGGAATTGTAGTGGGAGGAGCGATACTGATAGTCTCCCTTTTCGCCATGGGTCGGCTGGAGAATAAGCAATTGGAAAAAGGTTAAAGAAGGCATCCGAAATTCGATGAAAATACTTTACTGCTCAGAATCTTCCGCGAAGCCCGTGGAAAACCTCGGGCCCTATCAAATCGAGTCGCTGATTGAACCGAATGAAGAGGGGCAATATACCGCTTATCGAGTTCGCATCGAACCGGGACAAACGACCAGCGAGAGCTATCACAAGATTGCCGAGGAATGCTATTACGTGACTGCAGGGAAGGGGATCGCCTTGCTGAACGGGGAAGAGTATGCGTTGGCCCCGGGAGATTTTCTGCGTCTGCCCCCAGGGACGCGGCACCAATTTTCAACAGCAGAATCTCCCTTGGAAATGCTGGATATTCATTCCCCAGGCTCGCGGCCCGATCGAGACGTATATTTCACCGGTGAAACACCGAAGGGGTTTGGCTAGGGCGCTCCCTCGGATACCATCGTTCGATTCAGCGAGAGCGGCTCCGTAGATGGCGGCTTGGCGTGAATCGGATGCTTCCATTTCGGACCGCTTTTTCTCGGCTAATTCAGCTCGAGCTTCGGCCTCCATCTGGCTTGCTTTGGCGGCGACTTGCAAATCCTTTGGGGAAGGGTCCGCAGGCGCGAGGGCAGCGGCACGAATGCGTTGCGCTTTCTGAATGGTTTCTTCTGGGGTTCGCCCTTTAGAGGTGTCGATCTGAACGCTTCCTCCCACTGCGTATTGGCGACCATCGGGTCCGGTCTGGTAGACGAGGCTCATGCCTCCTCGAGCCAGGGAACCAGCAGCTGCAAGGTGCGCCATCTCGTGGGCGCGTACTTCCGCGTCGCGCTCCTTCAAGCGTTGCGCTTGATCCTGCTCTGCCGGATCGAGACCAGATTGCTCCTCCTGCTTGATCTTTCCTTCGAGCGCGGAGATTCGCGCTTCCAGACGCGCCTTCTCCGCCTCTCTCCCAAGAGAGAGCTTAGATGGGTCGTGGTATGAGTGGGTACCCGGTAGGGAATAGGACGCCGTTGCGGTGTCGATCATGGGTGTCGTAGGTGGTCCCTATGTTATCGACGAGAACGAGAACAAATTTACCTGGCCGACCGCTGATTTTTCGACCGAAATTTTATTAACAGGATACGGCCCGCTCAACGGGACTACATGATGGCTTCGCCAACATGATGAGTGTTCAAGGGGCTCTAACATGCAGGCCTTGCCGTCATGCAAGCGATTCCGCGAATCGTTAGAGCGCCGCAGCCTGCTATACAATTTCTTGCTTCTACCAGGGCGCCTTGTCGATGCCGAGGAACTTCATGTCAGAAGGCGCTCGGATTTCTATGACGTTTTTTCCTCGGCGGGTTCCGATGGCGTATCGGAAGGTGGCTCGGGTTCGGGCTGGGCTTCTTCTACTTTTTTCTCCGCGATTTCGCCCAGATACTTCGGCAGTTCGATCCCCGCCATTCCGGCGACTTCGTGCAACGGTGGAAGGCTCTTGATCAAGCCGGAGAGAAAGTCCGCTGTATTTGTTTTTCCATTAGAGCCTTCCGCTCCGGAATCCCAGACGGTAACCTTATCAATCTTAATATTGCGGATGGCTTCTACTTGGACGTCGACGATCTGTTCGATTTTCTCGGTCATCAGGAGGGTCGCGGCGGACTTCGCGTCGCCATTGCATCCTTCTACGAGCGCGAGGTAGCCCGCGGCCTTGCTTTGCAGGACTTGTCGAACCCCTTCCGCTTCCGCTTGATACTTTAGCAAGATAGCATCTGCCTCGCCCTTGGCCTCTCTGCGCAGTTTTTCCGCTTCGGCTTCCGCCGCAATTTCGACCTTTCGTTTGTCGACTTCCTGACGGGCGATCTCTTCTGCGTTGAGGCGTTCCGACTCGGCTTTGTATTGAGCTTTCTGGATCTCGACTTCGGCCTCTCGTTTCGCAACTTCGCCACGTTGCAGGGCGGCGGCTTCTTTTACCGCGAGCGTTGCGTTCGCATCGGCGATGTCCGCGTCCGCGGTATTTTCCCCTTCAACCGCTTTCGCTTCTTGCCCTTGCACGTAGATACGCTGATCCGCTTCCGCTTGTTTCTTCCCTTTTTCCGCTTCCGCCACGTTTTGGGCGACCTTGATTTCCTGCTCTCGCGTTGCGTGAGATTCTCCGATCGACCCTAGCTTTTCCTGCTCAGCGACATCGATCTTCGCTTGGTTGATCGCTTCTGCCGCCGCCTTCTTCCCAATCGAATCGATATACCCCGATTCATCGGTAATGTCGGTGATGTTTACATTGATTAAATAGAGACCGATTTTGTTTAATTCTATGGATACATTCGTCCTTATGGATTCGAGAAAGCTCTCTCGGTCCTGGTTGATTTGCTCAATCGTAAGAGACGCCACTGTGAGACGGAGTTGACCGAATAGGATCTCTTTCGCCATTTCCTCGATTTCACTTTGATTGAGGTGCAAGAGGCGTTCCGCGGCCGCGGTCATGGTGTCCGGAATGGTACTGATTCCGATTGTAAAGGTACAGGGTACATTGATACGGATGTTCTGCATCGAGAGGGCTCCTTGCAGAGGAATACCTATCGTCATAGGAGTCAGGCTCACGTAAGCGTAGTCCTGAATCAGAGGCCAAATGACGCTGCCGCCTCCATGGATACAGCGAGCAGATTGTCCACTTCCTACTTTCCCGTAAACGACTAGTATTTTGTCCGAGGGGCACCGCTTGTAGCGTGACGCGAGGAATATGATGGTAACCACCACCAGCAAGAGGAGGGCGGCGATTGGAACGATCCAGAAATTAAATGGCATAGTGGAGTTGGGTTGATTGGGGGTTATAGGAGTTTTTCGACGATCAGCACATTTGCGTGCACCTCTAATATCTTTACGGGAGTACCGCTTTCAAGCTCCTCGCCGTCATTGGTTCGCGCATCGCATTCCCGTGACATACTGGGTACGGAAACTCGACCTGATCCCCCTTTAGGGATCCGTTGATAGACGGTTCCGGCGCGACCGACGGCGGCGGACGTATCTTTGGTTCCGCTCGATTCCAGACCACTGGCGAGCTTGAACAGTTTTCCAATGATCCATACGGAAATCGCACCTGCCACGAGACCTCCCAATATGGAAGGAGTGAACCCCGACGCGCTTTGTCGGTAGAGAGCGAGCCCGACCAGGCCGAACATCATGAAAAAGGCACTGAGTGCATGGAGAGACAGTACTTTAAACCCGACATCGGTGTTTGTGTGGGTTGCGTCGACATCGATGTCGACATCTCCGTCAAAGGCGTCTGCTTCCCCTCCAAAAAACTGAAGTATCATTCTGAGTAGAACAAAAAAGCCTCCGACACTTGCGCAGATTGCATAGAATATTTCGACTCCGTTGAAATCGGAGAAGGCTTCGGTCATGGAAAACTATGGGTTGGAGATTAAGAGTGGGAGGTCCATTTGGGGATGCCCTTAGTTGAATTATTCAGGATCGTGAAGCTACCAAGGGTGTTTGTCGATACCAAGATATTTCATAATTTCTGGTGGGGGACCGTCGAAGCTGGCGAGAGCGACGTTCCCGACGTATCCGACTTCGCGCGTACCATGATCAGTCGTGTAGTAGCCGCCCAGGGTCAGATCTCGAAACTTAGCGAAGAAGCGGGCGCCTTCCTCGAATTCGGGCTTCGCATCTGGCAGATAGGCGATGTCGTCGCATATCGCCTTTTTCTGCTGCTCGCTTAGTTGGTCGAAGCTCTGGCTGAATCGCTTGTTCGACTCGCCCTCCAACCAACCCAATCCAGGTAGGATTGTATCGCGGTCTGCGAGCGAGTCGGGATAGGGCGCGCTGATCCACTCGTCGATAAAATCGGGCACTTTCAGTTCGTTGGCGCTGGGGGATTGGCCAACACGCGGCAAGATCGTGTCGCATAGAGCGGTAACGGTCTTAAGCTGCTCATCTGTGAGCATGAGGTCCCAAGGGACATCGGTCCCCATTAGATTCGGGTCGAATCCGATGCCCCCTTCCGTAGCGGTGGCGGGACCAGATTGGCCAAGCGAGCGTGTATTCAGAAAAGGGATCGTCGCGGAAGCGGTCAGGATCCATTTGATGGCGGAACGCCGATCTAGGCGTGAAGCGGGTTTATGGTCTTCCATGCTAAATGTTTCCTTTCTTCATTTCATCCATCATGTACTCGGCTGATCTCCAAGCGAGCGCCATGATCGTGAGGGTGGGGTTCTTGTCGGCATTGGAGCAGAAGGGGCCGCCATCGGTGATGAAGAGATTTTTCACGTCCCATGTTTGGCTGTATCCATTCGTTACGGACGTCTTGCGGTCGTCACCCATGATCGTGCCGCCGACTTCGTGGATAATGATGCCACCTTGGGCGATTGCTTTCTTGCCGGTCGGATCCACTTCGTCCAGCACAGTGCCGCCCATCTCGGTGATGAGCTCAGCGAAGGTCTTATGCATGTGGGCGGCCTGGCGAATTTCGTAGTCGGCCCATTTCCAATGGAATTTTGCGACTGGGATGCCCCACTTGTCCTTAACGGTATCGTCGATTTCCAGATAGCAGTTGTCGTTGGGCACCATCTCGCCGCGGCCCGCGTAGTTCATGAAGCTGCCATAGTAGCGGCGGGCATCTTCCTTAAGCTGGGCTCCGTAGCTGCCGCCTGTAAATCGTTCAAGTCCATTGAACATACTCACGCTTGGAACGCGTCGGCTGCCGCCCATCTCGATGTGGTACCCTCGAGGAAAATCAAGCTTGCCCGCAAGCTGTTCCTTGTAGAGCCACCAGGGGACGTAGGCGTGTCCGCCTCCCGCTCCATCCTCATTGTGCGGTGGCATGCTTTCCCAGGCCGGGATTTGTCCGCTGATCCCGGCGCCGACGGTATCCATAATATACTTGCCGACTTTTCCGGATGAATTGGCGATCCCGTCGGGGAAGAGGGAGCTCTTGGAATTGAGCATGATGCGAGCGGATTCGCAGGAACTGGCAGCTAGGGCCACGATCTTCCCTTTCACCGAGTAGTCGAGCCCGGTGGTCTTGTCGATGAAGTTGACTCCAGTAGCCTTGCCGCTGGAGTCGATCTCGACCTCGCGAGCCATGGCGTTGGTGATGATATCCAAATTGCCTGTAGCCAGCGCTGGCGGGATGTGTACGGTAGTGGACTGGTAGTTGGCCTTGATGGAGCAGCCGCGTCCGCATGGGGTTGCCCAAAAGCAAGCGAGTCGCTGGTCCATTTGCTCGGCGAGTACCTTAGCGGCTTTGGGATTGTTGGGATGGAGCCACTTGGGAATTTTCTGCGAGTTGAGGCGTTCGGTTAAGACAGCTCGGTGAATGGGTATTACCGGTATGCCGAGGCGAGCAGCATACTTCTTGGTGTACATCTCGCTTGCCCGAGCCTTGGGCGCTGGTTGTAATACGCCCGGCGGCGAATTCGGCGTGTTCTCCATGCCTTCATTGCTCCCGTAGACGCCGATCAAGGACTCGACTTTGTCGTAATACGGGGCGACATCATCGTACGAGATGGGCCAATCGATGCCTACGCCGTCTCGGCTGCGTCCCTTGAAGTCGTATTCGCCATTCCTGAGGGAAATGCGGCCCCAGTGATTGGTGCGTCCACCCAGCATACGGGCGCGCCACCACCAGAATTGCTCCTCAGACTTTTCGGAAGCATTGGTGTAGGGCTCGTCGGGCACTTTCCAGCCACCATCGACCGTTGCATCGTAGAATCCGAAAGGCTTTTCCGGCGTGCCGGCGGCGCGGAGAGGAGCCTGCTGCCGCGTGTTGAACATAGGGGTTTCCGTGACCGGGTCGTAGTCACGTCCTGCTTCGAGCATGAGGACCTTGGCTCCGTCCATGGCGAGCGTATAGGCGGTCTGTCCGCCTGCTGCTCCAGAACCGACGACGATCACGTCGTATTCCGGCTTGGTTTTTCCAGCGTTGATATGGGGCATAGTTGAAAGGCGCGATGTATTCGAAATCGAACGGTCTGGCGATCGATTCTGCAATAATCATTCTACTTTCATGCAATTCTGGCAAGTAGTGATTCCATGCAAAGGCGCTCATTGTTCACTCGTTTTGATCCTGAGCGCCTATTTGAAGCGCCGGCAGGCTGAGGCGATCGACTCTTTGCATTGCAGCAAGCAACGAAGTACTGCCTAATCAGAATCATGATCGCTCTTTTTGGCTTTCTCGCTCTCGCCCTTGGGGTGTCCTTTCTCTGCTCGATACTGGAAGCGGCGCTATTGTCTATGCCTCCTTCGTTTGTGCGGCAAGCGGAACAAAGCGGGCGCCGATTTGGACTTCGGCTAGGACTGCTAAAGAAAAATATCGATCAGTCGCTCGCCGCCATTCTCACCTTGAATACGGTCGCTCATACTGTCGGGGCGGCCGGCGTCGGCTCGCAAGCGGTGGCGGTTTTTGGAGAGGCGTATTTCGGTGTAATTTCCGCAATTCTCACACTGCTCATCCTGATACTCTCCGAGATCATTCCCAAGACATTGGGGGCGCAGTACTGGCGCAAGCTCGCGCCATTCACCACCTACACCTGCCATTGGATCGTCATTGGCACGTACCCATTGGTTTTCGTTTCGAAACGCATCACCGCTCTTTTCCAATCGAAAGACGATTCCGCTACGAGCGTGAGCCGGGACGAGTTCATTGCATTGGCGCACCTAGGCACGAGCGAAGGTGTGCTCGCGGAGAATGAATCTCGAATGATCCGTAACCTGATTCGATTCCGGGACCTTCGAGTGGAGAATGTCATGACTCCCCGAACGGTCTTGGGCAGCCTTCCCGAATCGCTTGCTTGCAGCGAAGCGATCGAGCGTCCGGAAGCGACTCGATTCACTCGAATTCCTTTGTATTCGAAAACCAAGGACGAAATTACGGGCTACGCTCTTAAGACCGATCTGTTGCAAATGATTGTCGATGGTCGACCTGAAGAGTCCCTCAGCGGTATTCGGCGTTCAATCCGGAATGTCCAGGAACACGACACCCTCTCCAAGCTATTCGACGAGCTTTTAACCCACAATGAGCATATCGCAATTGTTGTGGATGAATTTGGCGGGACAAGTGGATTGGTAACATTGGAAGATGTGATTGAAACGCTTATCGGACTGGAAATCGTCGACGAGTCCGACTCGGAAGTCGACATGCGCGAGCTCGCCCGGCAGCGCTGGGTGCAACGCGCTCGAGAAATAGGGCTGCTTTCCGAAGAAGACAACGAGACATCGCCGAAAGGCGACTCCCATTGAGGACACCGTAATGCTCTAATTTCGTGTTGTCCACAGAACGCGTGAAATTTCCACCGATAACTTCCATTCTACATTTTAGTGGAGAACCTTCGAGAGACATCAGTTCCAGGATCAGTATTTCATTTGTTGATTTTTAGCGGGCTAATGATTTCCTGATGGCATCCCTTGTGATTATGGAATCCATGCCATTGAAGAAACGATTGATTGGGGTTACGTGGGTGATTGGCGTTGCCGCACTGACTGCTCATCTAAAGGCCATGAATTGGCTCCCCATTTCTGATGAAGATAAAGAATCTTCGGAATGCTACTATGAAAAGGATGCGGCAATAGAGGCGTTATACCAGTTTTCGGAGGGAGATTTTGGAGACGCAGATCTTAGCTATAGGCAATACTATACGCGTTTTAATGGTATACCGAAAGGAAGGAATCGAGGCTCTACGAAACGTTAGGTTCAAGCATTTTGGATCTGCTTCGGAAATTCGAGATGCGAAAGCGAGAATACACAAAACAACGTCTGGAAGCTTTGAATTCGAAGAAGGCCAAATCGTAGGGGCGGATGATGGGGAGGGATGGGATTTGCGTTTCGCGTTAGCTCCTTTGGAGACTGGAGATATAGTTGATTTGCAATACAGAATTAGACGCAGAAGCATATATTCGAGCGAATATACTATTCTTCAAAAAGAGTGGCCCACTCGGAGGCGTTTAATCCGAATTAGGCCCCATGCATCCAGTCGCTATGACAATTTCTATGGACCACACTTTGCTCGATGGGAAACCTTGAATGCGGATCCAATTGAGATACAGGAAAAGGCCAATGGGTTCTACGAGGTTGTAGTTGGCAACATGAATACGTTTGCGGAGGAACCTTATAGTCTCCCCAAGGAAAAACGAGCGGCAGGTTTCTATTTCTATAGATCCTCTGATGACTCTCTCCCTGGAACGTACTGGATTCGAAGAGGTAAGGAAATATATCGAGAGACAAGAGCGCAGACTAAGCCGGGAGCTAACATAAGATCCGTTCTTGAGCAGCTGATTACTGGCGGAATGGATCAAGACGAGAAATTGAAGGTACTGTATGACTATTGCGTTTCAGAATTGATAAACACGAGGCATGGCGATTTGTCCGCTCTTACTTCAGAGCAACGAAATTGGATAGATAGCGAAGGAACTGCGGAAAAAGTCTTGGAGCAGGGCTATGGTAGCCCAACTAATATTAACACGGTTTTTTTGCGCTCTAGTTCGGGCGGCTGGATTTGAAGCACGTAGAGTATTGTTGAATACAAGAATGGGTCCTCGGTTCACGGGTACAGTTGCGAGTTCCAGTTTCATGATGCCCAATCGATGCATTTCTGTACGTCTGGGTGATGAATGGCGCTTCTTTGATCCGGCTGACAAGTACTTGCCGATTGGGCAACTTTCATGGGAAGAGCAAGGTGTCGCTGCAATGATTACGAATCGGAATGGATTTGAGAGGACTTCGGTAAAAGTATCCTCATCGGAAGCTTCTAAGACGCTCAGAAAAGGGCGATTTACATTGTCAAATAAGGGAATTCTATCGGGATCGGTTAGTTTGGAATATACTGGTCATTTTGGAGTTGATTTGAAGTGGATTCTTGACGACGAGTCGGTGAGCGGTCAGCATCGGTACGTCGAAGAGATGATTGCCAATTTCTGGCCGAATGCGGAAATATCATCCATTGTTGTTTCCAATGTAACGCATCCTTTTATGCCCTTGAAAATCTCCTTTGTTTTGGAGTCCTTATCAATCGGTCAAGTTGTGGGAGGTGATTTGACAATTCCTGTGAACCCTTTTGAGCTGTTAGCGACTTCGGAACTGCCAGAAACGAAGCGCCATTCGGATTTGTTCTTCAAGTTCGCCAAGACAGAAGTAGATGACATTGAGATTACCTTGCCAAAAGATTTCGAATTAGGAAAAGCGCATGCACCAAGATCTTTTGAAATGGATGGAATATTTGAATACAAACCTCGATTGGGAATCAAACGAAGATCAAGTACTCTGGTGTATTCTCGTTCGTATTCACTTAAGGTTGTCGACTTTCCTAGCCGCCATTATGAGACGATTAGACAGTTGTTCCAGAACAAGACCCTTGAAGATAGACATAAAGTGTCGCTAAAACGGAAATCTAGCGAGTGAACGAACGGAGTGTGAGCTTCTGAGGACGAGTCGCAGCCATAGCAGATGGTAATGCGAGGGTTGAAGAGGCAATCTTTCAGATGGAAGGTACAGGACCTCACGTCCACCAATGGTCCATTATGCCTCCGAAAGGCGAAATAACGTCGACCTTCATAGCTGGAACGCTTCTGTCAGCTTCATTATCAAGATCTAGATTGTCGGAAAGGGAAGGGTGAACAGTAATGGATCGGGAGGAGGTGTTCGAACGTTCGAGGAATCGGAAGGCAAGAGTGTCCAATATTGGACCCAGGATCGAAATTTTTACTGTGAAGACGGTTTCCATTATCGCCATTGTTCTCTCAAGCACTGCATTGGCAGTGACGTTGTTCAATCGAGTCACGGCCCCCGGTTCGGTATCAACGGAATCCGTGAGCGAATCGCTTCGATTGGAAGTGGAGGAATTGCGCGAGAGATTGGCGGCGCTGGAAAACTCGAACCCAACAGTGGCGGAGCAGATTTTAGTTTCGCCAGAAATTGAGCAGAAAGTTGAGGAGTTGGCCGATAGCCAAATGGATCTAGCTGAACTTACGTTGAGCATCGATTCACTGGGGGTTCTGGAAACGCAAGAGCGCGAGCTGGTAGAGGCCTACCAGGCTCTTCTCGATGAATCGCGGCCCGCAGGAGAGCGCGTTAAGCGAGCGCAATTGCTAAAGCGATACGGTCAATTTGATGAGCAAGCAGTGGAGTCGATGTGGAAACTGTTTTCGGAGGCAAAGAAACCCTATGATCAAGCGGCTGCGCTAACTGCCTTGAAAGGCCATATTTCAGTAGATCGTTTAGATGATGTAGTCGCTGCGCTCAATCAAGATACAGAAAATGGATACAAGAATGGCCGCCTTCGCTATTTCGGTGTCGAAGCGCTGCAACCCTTGCTCAATGAGCCGGCTGCCAAGGAGCAGTTGACGTTCATTGCCCAGAACGATCCTGAGCCGAAGATAGCCGCAAGAGCGGCTCGACTCGTTGGATTGCTCGTTCAGAAAGTAAAACGAACAACTTCGGACCGTCGAAAGTAGGAGTTGGCCTTTTCGAAGATGTCAGGGTGGTCGCTCTTCCCAGCTTGCCCTGGGAGCCGGCCGACGGCTTAATCAATCGGTATGTACCCCAAGATTGCGATCGCGAACCTTGCAGCGCTCGGCGCTTTGTTGGTTGGCTGCGGAGAAAGCCCCAAACCAGACGCGAAGGAGTATTCTACCTGGAGCAGCTATGCGGGCAGCGCCGATGCCGCCCAGTACTCAAGTCTGGATCAGATCAATCGCTCGAATGTGGGGCAACTGGAGGTCGCATGGTCCTATTCCACGGGTGACAATAACCGGTATTCGTTTGTGCCTCTCGTAGTGGATGACCTGGCCTTCGTTCTGGCGAAAGACAATTCCATCGTGGCGATTGACGCCACAAGCGGTGAGGAAATCTGGATTCATAGCCCAGACGGAAAGGAAAAGGCATTAACCAATCGTGGCATCAACTATTGGGAAAGCGCCGATCGCACCGACCAGAGGCTCTTCTTCGCCAGCAATCATTTTCTTCGCGCTATCGATGCCCGAACGGGAAAGCCCATCGTCGATTTTGGTGATCAAGGGAGCGTGAGCTTGAAGGAAGGGCTGGGGCGGGACCCGAGTTCGTTCTCTCTCGTGCAATCGCATTCGCCGGGCCGTGTATTCGAAAATACGCTTATCTTGGGATCGGCTACCAACGAAGGCTATGGGTCAGCTCCGGGTGACGTACGAGCGTACGACGTTCTAACGGGCAAGATCGTCTGGTCATTCCATACCATTCCGCATCCAGGAGAATTTGGATACGATACCTGGCCAGAGGATGCTTGGAAAACAGTGGGGGGCGCCAATGTCTGGTCTGAATTCACCGTGGATACGGAAAGAGGCATCGTCTATCTTCCCGTAGCCAGCGCCAAATACAACTTTTACGGAGCTGATCGCCAAGGGACCAATCTCTATAGCAATTGCCTGGTGGCTCTCGATGCCCGCAATGGAAAGCGGCTTTGGCATTTCCAATTCGTCCATCACGATATTTGGGACTACGATCCGGCGACCGCTCCAAAGCTATTGACTATCGAGCGCGAGGGCAAGCCGGTCGACGTAGTGGCCCAGGCCACGAAGCAAGGATTCCTATTCGTTTTCGACCGAGAAAGCGGCGAACCGATTTGGCCGATCGAGGAACGCCCCGTTCCGCAAGGCACTGAAATGCCACGCGAAACCTTGTGGCCGACCCAGCCCTTTCCCACGGCTCCTCCTCCATTCGCTCGACAGTCCTTTACGGTGGACGACCTGAATCCCCATATGAGCGAAGCGGGCCGGAAGCGGTTTTACGACGGCGTCAAGAATGCCCGGAACGAGGGTCTATTTACACCCCCGGGCCGGACGGATACGATCCAAATGTCGGGTAACAATGGCGGATCCAATTGGGGCGGCGGCGCCGTCGATCCAAGGAAGGGCGAGCTCTTCGTCGTCTCCAAAGATCATCCCGCCATCCTAAAAGCTGGTTCCCGATCAGGAGCAATCGGCCCCGCCTCCTAGCGAACGAGAGGGGCCCGGTCGCAGTATTTGTATGACATGCACTGTCAAAGCTGCCATTCGACCGAGCAGCAGCCAAACTCGCTGGCTGTGTCCTCATTGATCGGGGTTTCCAGCAAGCTCAGCGCTGCGCAGCTTCGAAACGTCATAGTAGCCGGTCAGGGACCCATGCCTGGATTTCCTTCGCTGCCTGAAGCAGATGTGGACCTGCTAGTAGATTTTCTAGCATCCCCTGTCCGTATCTAGAGTACGATGACTGATAGCAGTAGTTCGAGTGGCCTAGCCACGCGTTTCACGAGCGGCTTCGGACTAGTCCGCGCTAGCAATGGCCTTTCTCCGATCAAGCCTCCCTGGTCGACCCTCACCGCCTACGACTTGAATCGAGGAACTATCAAGTGGCAGATCCCTCTCGGAGATGTTCCCCACTTGGCAGCTCAGGGAATAAAAGGAACCGGATCGTCCATGCCTAAGGTGGGGCCGGTCGCAACTGCGGGCGGCTTGATCTTCGCCGGGACCCGAGACAAGAAAGTCCGGGCTTTCGATGTCGATAGTGGAGAGATTTTATGGGAAAGCGAAGTCTCGGCTGCTTTGGAAGGGATCCCCGCGGTCTACGAAGTGGACGGACGCCAGTATATCCTCTTCTGCGCCTCCGCTCAGGCAGGACTCACGAACGACACCGCCGAAACGATCAAGGGTCAATACGTCGCATTCGCGCTGCCTTAGATTCTCGATATCGAAATCGTGTTGCTACTGCGTAGTACTGCAAAGACTACGGTTCCAACACGATGGCGCCGCACCGGCGTTCGGACTCTACTAACGCATGAGCGGTAGCAGCGTGTTCGAAGGGCAGCGTCTGGTCGACGATTGGTTTGATCTGGCCTTCTTCGATCAAGGAGCGCAGCTCATCTAAGTCTTGCATCGTTTCGCCTGCAAAGGTGGAAAGAGCTATCTTGTTGTCAGGCATTCGAAGCAATCGCGTCCTTAGCAGATCTGAAAATCGAGGGTTTCCCACAAGATACCGTCCGCCATTATCCAGATTATTCATACACGTTTCGAACGATGCACCAGGAACCATATTGAAGATAAGGTCGTAGCGGTTCCCTTCATCTCCAAACGCAATTTTCTCATAGTCGATAAAGTGGTCGGCCCCTGCGTGGCGTATTACGTCCTCCTTCTCTGACTTGTCGACGGCGGTGATTTCCGCCCCGCGGGCCTTGGCGATCTGGATCGCGAACAAGCCAATGCTTCCCCCTCCGCCATTAATCAAGACGCGATCTCCGTTGGAAACCTGACCCAGATTCAAGAAGTGCAGCGCGTTCAGCCCGCCTAGAAGCGCTGAAGCCGCTTCTGAATAATCAGAGCCTTCAGGCATTTTGCCTATCGTGAATGATTCGGGATAGGTAGCGTATTCTGCATAGGCTCTCATCCGGAGCTGGCCGCAGCCAAATACTCTGTCGCCTATCGAAAATCGAGTGACATTCTTCCCGATCGCTACAATCTCTCCCGCAAAGTAGCTACCCAAAACTCGATTTCTAGGCTTTCTAATTCCCAGATATAAACGCAACGGCAGGGCGAACCATTTCACTGGAAATCGAAAGCTCCGCATTTCGCAATCCGCCTTCGTCGCTTCGACCGCGCGTATTCGAATGAGCGCTTCATTGCCTCTGGGACGCGGGGCCTCCAGTTCCTCGACCTTCAGGACTTCAGGGCCGCCGTAGTTGTCGTAGACGATTGATTTCATATTTCTAGTCGATTGCGCAGTACTACACCGTTCAGTTTACTTTACAATAATAAAATTGCACTACTCGGTGTAGTGTGCATGTTAAGGCGCCTATGAGTGAGGCGACCCATCAGACCGCCAAGGCAGCCAAGCGATCGGCGAAACGCGATTCCATTGTAGAGGGAGCCGTCAAGGCATTCGAGCTAGGGGGGTACGAAGGGGCCTCTATGGATCGCGTCGCAGAGCTTGCTGGGGCCTCGAAGCGTACGGTCTATAATTATTTCCCGAGCAAGGAAGCGCTTTTGATCGCGGTGATATCGGATTTGGTCGAAGGCCAGGCTGCTCTTAAGAGAATAAAATTCGATCCTCAAAAAAGCGTTTCGCAGCAGCTTTCAAAATTTATTGAAGCAGAGTTCTATGTCATGAATGACCCGACTCGCCTTTCCTTGGCCCGCGTGCTTACGTCTATTTTCGCCCGCAATCCGGAGCTGGCTGCAAAGGCCTGTCAAGGCATGGATCCGCCTCATGGACCCTTTATCGAGTGGTTGAATGCGGCCAATGAAGAAGGTGTTCTGAACGTTCCCGACGTCGCTTTGGCGGCAAAAGTATTTTATGGAATGATCGAGGGGCTTTTCAATTATCCCGCGCTGTTTCAAGCGACTCCTACCAAGAAGGAAATGGCGTCATTGAAGAATGAGGTCATAGCGTTCATTCTTAGCCGCTATCAGGGGTAGGTGGAAATCGACCGGAACAATGAATAGGAACGTCGTTTGGCGCGTCTTGTCTACAGACGCATTCTAGGCATCTAGCCTCCATTTCTGAGAGGTCAGATGTAAATTGGGAAAGGAAACGCTATGAAAATTGTGACACGAATGAATTCTAGTCATCGCTCGATCGCGGTGATTTCGCTTCTTGGATTGAGCCTGCTATTCGCTGGGTGCAACTCCACGGGGCACCACGAACGCAAGGGCGCGGTCGCAGGAGCGGCTACGGGAGCGGTGCTCGGAGCGATTATCGGCAAGCAGTCCAACGAAGAGGGCGAAGGCGCCGCTGTCGGCGCGGTTGCAGGAGCGCTCATCGGGCGCGAGATGGGCAGAGCCAAAGACCGGGCTGACTACGATGTCGGTCGGGCCCGCAATGCCGAGGTCTACGATGCGACTCGAGTCGACTACGGTGCGATGATGACGGAAGCCGAAAAGGACAGCGTCCGAGCCCGAGCCGGAAAAGAGCGAATCGACGATTGGGGATACTACCTGACGTCGGACGAAAAGCGCCGTCTAATAGACCGCGCCGAGCAAGGCGTCGGACTTTGAGGAGCGATCCAGCTTCTCGGTGATACCCTTTGACAAGAAAGTGAAGAGTAGCGGTTGAACGGTTGGAGCGTCGAGTTCTGTAGTTGAACCTTCGGCAACCGCGATTTTGCTGTCGCGGATCCGATGTATTGACGATTTGCAGAATCTGTAGAAGAGTGCGGCGTGAAATTTCGCAGCCTCTCAAATCGACTGACGATACTCTATCTTGGGATGCTGGTTAGCCTCTCTTGCTTTGGCGACGATGACCGCCCCGTGGCTAGGATCGAGAACGATCGGGTGGAAGTGGTCGTAGATCTAGGTGGGGGTTCCCTAACCGCTTATCGCTTGAAGCCCGACGGCCTGAATCCCTTGCAATGGGACTCCTGGTCCTTCAATGCGAAGGCGGATGAGACGCCTCCGATGACGCCCCGCTCGATGGGTCATTTTCTTTGCCTGGATCGTTGGGGACCTCCTTCGGACGCGGAAAGGGCTCGCGGACTGAAGAACCATGGCGAAGCGACTAAAGTATGGTGGGAGGAGGCGCCGGATTCGAAGGGCGCCCAGGGAGTTCTCAATCTCAGGGCAACGCTGCCCCTAGCCGATTTAAGCGTAGAGCGCGTGGTTAGAATGGAGCCTGGGTCCACCTTGGTGCAGGTGGAGGAACGGGTTACGAATGTGAATCCGATTGGGCGAATCTACAATCTGGTGCAGCATCCAACGATTGGACCACCGTTTCTCGATAGGGAGACGATCGTCGACTCGAACGGAACGCGCGGTTTCATGCAAGAGAGGCCAATGCCCAATCCCGAGTCGCCTGAGGTACGCTGGCCCAATAGCTTAACGCTAGATGGGACTGAGTCTGATTTACGCTACTTTACGTACGATCAAAAACCTGCAGTGGTCTCGTTCATCATCGAAGAAGAATACGGCTGGGTCACAGCGGCGAGCCCAAGCAGCGGACTCTTGCTCGGCTACCTTTGGAAGAGCGCCGACCATCCCTGGTTGAATATTTGGAGGCATTTGAAGGATGGGGAGCCATTCGCCCGCGGTCTCGAGTTTGGAACGACGGGATTGCATCGGCCCGGGCATGACTTGGTGGCGAAAGGTCGAATCTTTGATCGCTCTCTCTATCGGTATATCGATCCCGACGAGACACAGACGTTTCGCTTCGCCATGTTTCTTGTGGAAATCCCCGACGACTTTGCGGGTGTAAGTTCGTTGGAATATGCGGATGAGTCGATCCGGATACTGGAACGAGGCCCACGAGCGAGACCGATTGAAGTCGAGGCCTATTCCCTTTTTTAAGCAAAATGGGATTGGGGCGCTCGCCATCGCGCGGAAAATAATTGATGTGCCCAATGCTCACGCTGGCGCCATAATCGTCCTGAAATTAATTTAAATCTAGTATCCCTCGATGAACCACACCTTGACGATCCCTCCCTCAATGGCAAAAGTCGGCCGTAGAACTTTTCTGGCCGCTGCTGCGACCACCGCCGTATCCATAGCGCTGGGACGCGACTATGGAGAAAATGCGGCTCCGGTCCGCTATCCGGAACCGGACGTGCGAGCTCTCGACTCGCGATTCAACAAGTACAAGCTGGGCAATTCACCCATTCGCCGTCTCTATCACAGCAAGGATATGCTATGGGCTGAAGGTCCGGCCTGGAATGGGGTCGGGCGCTATCTTCTATGGAGCGATATTCCCAATGATGTACAGCTTCGCTGGCTGGACGAGGATGGCCATGTGAGCGTATTTCGAAGCCCTGCAGGCAATAGCAATGGAAACACTTTCGATTATCAAGGAAGGCAGATCTCCTGCCAGCATGGCCCCCGCAATGTGGTCCGCTACGAGTACGACGGTACGGTGACTGTATTGGCTGATGGATACAACGGAAAGTCCTTCAATGCGCCTAACGATGCCGTCGTACATCCCAATGGCGATATCTGGTTCACGGATCCTGGTTATGGCGGCTTGATGAACTACGAAGGCAGCCGCGCGGAAAATGGTTCGACGCAGCCTTACCAGAAGGAAGCGGTATACCGGATCGACTCCAAGACGGGATCGCTACACCAGGTCACCGATGAAATCTTCAAGCCCAACGGGCTCTGCTTTTCTCCGGACTATAAGACCTTATATGTCGCGGATACGGGAGCCTCCCATTACGCAGACGCATCCAAGAGCATTTATGCTTGGAATGTCGTGGACGAGAGCCGATTGAGCGGTCGGCGGGCCTTCGCATCCATGGAAATGGAGGTCGGTGGCAAAACGGTCGCTGGGTTAGCGGATGGCATTCGAGCCGACGAGGACGGGAATATCTGGTCCAGCGCCGGCTGGGTTGGCGCTGGGTATGATGGAGTCCACATCTTCTCCCTTGAAGGAGAGAGAATCGGCCAAATTGTGTTGCCCGAGATTTGCAGCAATGTTTGCTTTGGCGGTCCCAAGCGAAACCGTCTTTTCATGACGGGAAGCCAGTCCTTATATGCGGTTTACGTAGAAACCAGAGGGGCTCATATTTGTTAGAGCACTCGTGATCAACCGCTAACGCGCTCCGTTCCTTTTAGAACTTCCTTCGTATCCACGATTCCAACACCTGGGCCTTTGGGAATGGTAAGGGACCCGTCTTCTATACGGAGGGGCGGATCGAACCAGTCGCTGTAGTTTTCAATGTTTCGCTTGTACTCTTGCCAGCCTCCTATGTCCGGCGTACGAGATGCGAAATGTAGCATGTAGATGAATCCGAATCCGCCGGATATGTGCACGGTCGTGGGGATGTTGAGCAGCTCGGCCATGCGGGATACGCGAATCGAGCGGATTAGCCCTCCGTAGTAGTGAAGGTCAGGCTGGACGATGTCGACGGCCCGATTTTCGATGGCCCATTTGAAGCGCCATTGGCTGTATTCCTGTTCGCCGCCTGCGACCGGAATCTCTAAGGTATCCGTAACCTGGCGGGTATCCTCCAAGCGGTCAAGGGGGCAAGGCTCTTCGAAATAGACGGCGCCGATGTCTTCCAGCATTCGCCCTACATCGATCGCTTGGAGGGGATCGTAGGAACTGTTCGAATCGGCGTGGATCGCCATGTCGTCGCCCAGCTCCTGGCGCGACAACTTTATTAATTTGGGTGTACGTCCAAGGGAAGCGTCTTCGTTTCGACTCATGCGCCCACCGACTCGATATTTGATGGCTTTGGCCCCCGTCTCGTCGATCAGGCCGCGAAGATAGTCGATCTCTTCCTCGGGAGTGGAGTCCCGCCGTCCGCTCGCGACGTAGAAAGGGATCTTCTTGCGGATGACGCCGCCCAGCAAATCGCCGATAGACCTTCCGGCAACCCGCCCGAGCAGATCCAGGATCGCGAATTCGATCCAGGCGACGGGGCTCCAAAATGCGAGTCCTTGCAGCTTGTAGTTGCTCCCCCACCGGTACAGGCCCCAAAGATGGTCTTCGAGCTGTCGGGCATCCTTCCCGATAAAGTAAGGAGCCACGCGTTGCAGGAAGATCGGAGCCAGGTACTTGGCTCGGTTGTTGTCGAGCGATATACCCTCAGCGCCGTCTTTCGAGCGTACGCGAACGTAGTGCTGGTTTCCCTTTCGCAATAGATCGACCGACTCGATGATAACCGGATCTTTCAAGCTTCCCAGTTCGAGGACCGGCTGAGCCGCTGCCTTGTCCAAGTGATAGCTTACGTCGCGACGCTCCTGGCCAATGAGCGATGCAGCGCTAGCGGCGGCAAGCGCTCCGAGACCGGCGGTCTTGCCCAGGAAATCACGTCGAGTAAGCGCCATTGCGTCAATCTATGCAAAATAAGTAGATAGGCAAGGGTGAAGGGGAGGGTTGAAGAGTGAGGAGTGAGTGGTGAAGAGTGAAACTTGAACCTGTATTCGATTTCATGTAACAAATTCTGTAGCATTGATCGTGAGATCAGCGATCCGTCATCTAGCGCTGCTATAAAGGTTGTTCAGGATCGGAATTTAGTTTTGTTACTGGTGAAGGAAGCGTACGACGAACGAGACGCGCATCCGTCTTATCGGTCGAATTGCGTCGAGGGCTCATCTGAGGCTTGCGATTCTCTCGAGGGCTCGTAGAAAGTTTCATATGACAAACCACCCCAAGTCTCAAAGCCGTAGGCAATTTTTGAAGCGTTCGACGCTTTTCGCGTCTTTTTCGGTACTGCCAAGCTCATTCGTGCTGGGTCAGCAATCGAGTGGAGGGCAGCTCCCGCCTAGCGGAAAGGTCAATCTCGCAGCGGTCGGGATCGGCAACCAGGGAAGAGGGGACTTGGAGAACTTGTTCAAGTCAGGCCATTGCAACGTGGTGGCGCTGTGCGATGTCGACCTTTTTGGCAAGCATACCCAATCCTCGCAACAGGCGCATTCCAATGCGCGTCGATTTACTGATTTCCGAGTGATGTTTGATGAAATGGCTGACGAGATAGACGCCGTGCTCATCGCGATTCCGGACCACGCCCATTTTTGCGTTGCCATGCTGGCTATGTCTTTGGGCAAGCACGTCTTCGTGGAAAAGCCGTTGGCTCATACCTTTGGGCAGTGCGAGCGCCTGATCGACTTGGCGGACCGCAGTGGAGTGGTCACCCAAATGGGCAACCAAGGCCATTCGGGCGCCAACTACTTTCAATTCAAGGCCTGGAAAGAGGCAGGGGTCATCAAGGATGTCGAACGAATCAGCGCGTTCATGAACAAGGATCGCCGCTGGCATGGCTGGGGCGCGTCGGTGACCGAGTATCCAAGCCAACCGCTTCCCGATGGAATGGACTGGGACACTTGGTACTGCACCGGTCCGGAGCACCCGTTTAGCGATCGGCTTCATCCGCAAGAATGGCGGAGCTGGTATGACTATGGAAGCGGCGCTTTTGGCGATTGGGGTCCGCATATTTTGGATACGGCGCACCGATTTCTTGAACTAGGCCTTCCTGCCAAGATAACAGCCGTAAAACGCGACCAGCCGAACGATTTTGTGTTCCCTCAAGCCTCTACCATCGAGTTCCAATTCGCTGAGCGAAAGACAATGCCAGCGTGTACCGTAACTTGGTACGATGGGGTTGAGAATCTTCCTGAGGTCGAGGAGGAGTTGGGCGAACCTGTGAAGAATCCCGACACAGGAAAAACCGAGATCAAGCCACTGAACATCGGCAAGCCTGGAAAGATCATTTATGGCAAGGATCTCACCTTCGCGGGTGGTAGCCATTCCGATGCGCTCCGCGTTGTACCCAGAAAGAAATTTATGGACGTGAGAGAGATGCTGCCGCGGATCAGTGGCAAGAATTCGAATCACTACGCTAATTTTCTTCTCGCTTGCAAAGGGGAGGAAGAGTCGCGTTCGCCTTTCCGCGTAAGCGGGGAATTGACGCAAGTATTCAATTTGGGAGTAATCGCCCAGCGTCTCGGAGGCAGTCTGAGCTTCAATCCTAAGACTCGGAAGATAGTTGGCAACCGAACTGCCAACGCCCTCCTGGAACCCGCGCCGCGCAAAGGGTGGGAAGAATATTACTCCATGTAGATCGCCTCAATGCGCAGCGCGATCGTGAGATTGGCGATATTGGAGAAATAGGTTTGGCTGCTGCCCATGCGTTAGTCAGGAGAGCTCCTCCTGTTAACTAACTACCCATTTCCATAGTGCCAGCCCCAGCCCTTGGGGACTTGGCCTCCGCCTTTGTAGTCGGTGCTGGGCTTGAGAGGTGGCAGCGTCGCGACGAAGGCGTCGTAGCGCTGCCGTAGTTGATTCACCACTTCAGGATGCTGTTGCGCGCGATCTTTTGATTCCTTGGGATCCTTCTTGAGATCGAAAAGTTTCCAGCCGTCTGGATATTTTATCAGGCGCCAGTCTTTCCATCGAACTGCGTATAGGTTTCGCCGTGGCGCGTCGGTGGGATCGGCATTGTGCCAAAAGATGTATTCGTGAGCATCGCCATTCTTATCGCCCTAAAGAAAGGGCAATAGGTTTACGCTGTCGCAGCGAGGGGGGCAAGGGCTTGCCAATGGCGGCTGCCATAGTGGCGTAGAAATCGATGGTAGCGGTTTTGCCTTCATAGGTGATGCCGGCGGGAATGGCTTTGGGCCAGGTGATGATGGTAGGCGTATGCACCCAGTCCTCCTGCTGCGTGTCTTTCCCTTTTCCTCCGCGATAGGGTTCGGAGCTACCGCCGTGAGCCCGATTCGCCCCGTTGTCGCCCGTTAAGAAGATAAGCGTGTCGTTCTCAAGCTCGTGCGTCTCTAACGACTTGAGCAATTTGCCCACAGCGTCGTCGACCGCTACGACAGCGCCCTCGTAGGCAGTGCCATCGCCTCCGGGAATTCGGTCTCGATAGTGTTGGGGAGTATTCTTGACGTTTGAGTGAACGGCGAACGGCGAGAAATATAGAAAGAAGGGCTTCTCTGCGTTACGCTCGACGAATTCGGCCATGTAGTCGCCATCGAGGTCCGTAAGGTAAACATAGCTGCCATCTTCCCGCTCGCGGTCATACTGTTGTCCAAGGGCGTTTTTGGCCACTTCCATGAAGCCGCGTTCATGGGGGCCTTGTCCCACTGCCCCTATATCCCACTTGCCAATTTGTCCGGTGGTGTAGCCTGCATCCCGCATGAATTCACCCATAGTGGGGTGGTCTTCCGGGATGGGCAGGCCGCGGGCCATGCCAGACTTTCCGTACCGTTGCGCGTACATTCCGGTCATGAGACTGCAACGGCTGGGAGAGCAGGGCGGATTGGTGATGTAGGACATCGTGCACTTAGCTCCTCGTGCCGCGAGCGAATCGATGTGTGGCGTGGGAATGCGCAGATGACCAAAGCATCCAAGGTCGCCGACACCAAGATCATCGATAAAGAGAATGACCATGTTGGGTCGCTTGCGACCGCTTTCCTGAGCGAAATTGAATTCAGGAACGAGGCTCGTAGCGATAGCTCCGGCCGTAGCGGTCTTGATAAAGTGGCGTCTGTGGTTCATGGATACAGTTATTTGGAATAAGGTTTGATATTGAGCAGGACGTACCTGTGCCTCGGAAGTTTAATGCTATTCTTGTCTTATTTCATCAAGTTGGCGAAGCCATCAAGCGAGCGAGATACGAGCGCATCCTGTTAGATATATTAAGTTTCGCTATCTGGGCAGGGGCGTATTGGGTGGCACTGCGTTGTTTGGGCGCGGGTTGCGATTTCCGAAGACGAGCATCTGCTCGCGGGATTCTATCGTTACGAACGATTCGTCGATCTCGCCGTTCGCATCTCGCATAGGACTGAAGTCGAGTTTCAGGTGCTTCTCTAGAAAAGGGTAGGCGGCCATTCGTTTCGATACTCCATAGTCATGACCTTCATCGGCGAAGTGCGCATTCGCTACCTTGTCCGCTTCGCCGTACAGATTGTACACGTGCTTGATATACGGATACTCGGTTTGAGGAACTTTTTTGGTCCAGTCTTCCCCATTGGAAATGACGAGCTGCGGTCGAGGCGCAGCGAGGGCCGCGATTTCGGCGTTGTTGGTCTTGTGGGTCAGGCTGTGATGGATGGGCATGCCGCTCTCGCAGACGCAGCCCCCGAAGAAATGAGCGGACACCTGACATACCGGAACGCTCACCGCGACGCGATCATCGACGGCGGCAAGGATGAAAGACTGGGTTCCTCCTCCAGAGCAACCCGTAATCGCGAGCCGTTGCGAGTCTACGTGCGGCAAGGTCTCCAGGAAGTCGAGCGCCCGCATGCTGTTCCAAGTCTGCAAGCGCAGGACCTCAGGCGTTTGCTTGTGCTCCCAGCCGGCCTCTTCCCAATCACCATAGCCGACCATATCGTACTGGAAGACGGCGGCGCCCGCTCGAGCCAGTACGGCGCACCGCATTTGGCGACGGTCGATGAAGCGTCCTCCGTGACCATGCGGGCACAGGATCCCGGCCAATTCGCCATCGTAGTCAATGGGAAGATACAGGGAACCTGTCACATGAAAGCCGGGAGCGCTTTCGAACGAGACGCTTTCTACGGAATAGCCATCGTAGATTCGCTTGTCGGTAAACTTTGCATTGAGCGGCGTTCGCTTGGGTAGTGTAGATAGACCTGCTCCCTGCAGTATTCCATCGCGGATGGCTTGCTTACGTTTTTCCCAACCTGCGACATCGGAATAGCTTTCCTTGAATTCCTCAAGCTCGTCCTTGGCTTCATCGGGAGTCATACTATGTCCAATACGAAGAATATCACCACGTTCTTTCGCTTGGACCACATCTCTATTGTTGACAGTTCCGTCGACGCCATGGTGGGTCAAAACTGCTTGAACCTGATCCTCCTCCCGCTCAATAGCGACGGACAGAAATCCGCCGATCACGTCGAGGTACTGGTGATACTCATTGCGGTATTCGTTACGATAGCCTCCTGCGTGCGCATCAGAGGCGGGTCCAGAGGAATACTCTCGCATGCCGGTTTGGGGATCCACCGATACGTATTGCCAATGCCGATCTCCGCAGATGACCAGCATGTTGTTTTGGCTTGAGATAAACTTCCTTAGCCTATCCCCCTCGGTTTGAAAGGTTTTGTTGGAGTGATTATCCTTCTTGCTTTCTCTGTCTGGACCGAGAATGGGTGTAGGAGAAATAAGGATACGGAATGTAGCATCGGAAGCCTGGGCTGATTCGATGAACCACTTTTCTTGCTTACGTCCCCAAATCGTTTTCGAGCTTCCATCCGGAATATCGTTGGGAGAGCGAAAGTCGCGCCCTTCGACCATCCAAATCTGCAGGTCCTTGCCCCAGCGTATTGTACGATAGGTGCGGTCGCCCATCGGTACCTGCTCTCTAAATACCTCTAGGCCTTGCTCGAAGGTGAACGCACCCATATACTTGGTTTCTTGACCGGGCCAGCAATCGTTCATCCAGGTATCGTGGTCATCCTTGATGAAGTAAGAAGAAACGTTCCGGTGGAAATCGACCAAGGTTTGAAGGCTGTACATGCGTTGCCAGTGCCAGTGAGCCAGGGGCAAGGTCTTGGCCATGCGATCGTAGTAGAGAATATCGCCTGCATTAACGTAGAAGTTCGGATTGAGCGCCTGCATAGACGGGTAGATTTCGAAGCCGTCGGATCGATCGATGTCGTGGTAGGCTTGGCAAGTCGATACGGTGAATAGGACGCGATCTATCTGCTTGGCAGTGGGAGCAGTGCGAAATCCGCCCTCTATGGAATTGCCCGACTCCGATTCGACGCGGACCTGGTAGGCCGTATTCGCTCGCAATCCTTCAATCGTCGCTTGTCGGGTATAGTCGCGAGTCGATTCGACTTCGAGCCAATCCGTTTTTCGCCATTGCGAATCGCTCGCCCCACGGTACCATACACGGGCCTTGCCCGGGGCTCCCGGCACGGCTCCTTCGAGCTCGCTCGCTGTCTTGCCGTCAGGAAAGAGTACCATTGGCGCGGCGTTCGGGCGGCCTTTGGCGGGCCCATAGTCGCCCGTTTCCTCATCCAGGTAGACGACGTCCGGCATACCGCCTTCGGCTCCGACACGTTCTTCGTCCTCGCTCAGGCGAAACCAGACGATTGCGCTATCGGAATCGACCTCGCCGATTTTGATGCCCGTTGCGAAATAGGGACCTGCGCCTTTCGTGGGTTCCGGTAGGAGCAAGGATGTAAGCAGAACGAGCGAAACTGTAGACGAACGAAAATTCATTCTTTTTGGGTACAAGTTATCGAGGTAGCGAGCGGTGGATCGGTGCGAGCGCTAGCGCGCTCGTTGCTTTTGGAGCTTTTTAAGTTCCTTGTTTTCTAGATCTCGAATGAGAGTGGTGTAGGTTACGTCCGTGTCGAAAACCTTAAGGGTAACGGAGCTTCCTTCAGATACGGGCAGCGTGTATTCAATTTCTTTTGTCGATTCGTTGACGAGCTGAACATTGGTGGCTCCGCGAGGTATCTCGATCTTGGGTAGATGACCTGCCGCTTCGCGTCCATATTGCGCTTCCAACGGGATGGTATGGGGCCAGCCGAGATACTGTCCGCGATTTTTCCTGGGGGTCCAATTGGTGTCGGGTCCCCAGTTCTCGACGGTTGATTCGAATGTCTTTGTATTGAATCGAACGATACCGTAGCCGCTACCGCTGCCCTGCAATCGTACGAACATTGAACTGTCCGTAGGCTCGAAATTGGGATTGATCGTGTCGGGGCGGTTGTTGACGGCCCATACATTCACCTTGTTCTTGAAGCCGTCGAGAAACTCACCGGTGTACTCGGGGGCGCCAGGTTGGCGATTCTTCCCGGGTTCGAGCGGGTCCCAGAGCCGCTTGTAGCCGTTGGCGATGCCTGGAGGGGCGAAGGACCAGCCAGAGTCATTCCAGTCATCCACTCCCTGGTGGGTCAAGGTGCCGACGTGCTGATCGCCATGAACCATGATGGCGTGGGCGCGGCGAATGGACTTCAAAGCGCGGTTCCGACCGCTCTGTGGCCACCCGTTCGAGTCGAGGTCGGCTGCCAGTCGCCCGTTGTAGGATCCATGCGTGGTGGCGACGGAACCGAAAGGCGTTTGCGAAAGGACGGCTTTCATCTTGTCGCCTTTCCAATTAGTGGTCCAGTGATCGAGGAATGTGAGCTGGCGATCGCCGAGAAGCTTGAGTCCGGGCTTGTCGACCAGACGCGTATCGAATTCTGGATCGGTCACATGATCGATGCGCCCTTGTCCGCCCACGGGTTCATCAAGCGCATCGCCAGGAGCGGACTTGAACTTGCGGTCCTCCAGAATGGCGAAGCTGACGCCCCCCACCGTGAGTTCTGTGTAGTAGACGGTGATCCCCTGTCTCACAGGCGTGGGGTTGAAGGGGTCGGGAAGGTGGGAGACCTGGGTGCGCTGAACCATGTTGACCCACTTTGGGTGCATATTGTATCCGCCAAAGCTGCTGGTGGTTTTGGCCACCTTTGGCATAGCGGCGCCGCCTTGCCCCCAGATATTGCCGTGATAGACGTCATGATCGTCGGGGATAATGACGGAGGGGCGATCCTTGAGCACTTCGCGAAAGCTCCAGCCGAAGAGCCAGTACTTTTGCAGATAATTTAGGGCGGCCCTAGGGATGTCCGCTTCGGAATGCGTGCGCACAACGCCGTAGCCCGCGACGCTTTCGTAAATCTGGTCGCCGGCGAAGAATACCAGGTCCGGATTTTGGGCGTGTACGCTTTCGGCGATGTATTGATTGGGGAATGCGTAGTCGTGCATGCAGGACATGGCAGCGAGCGTGATCTCTTCCTGATCCATTGGGTCCCGACGTATGCGTCCGTCCCAATGATCGGTGACATCGCCAGAGCCGATGGCGTAGTCGAAGCTGAGGCGGTATTCGGTGTCGCGTTCGCTATTCCATTCTTCAATGCGAAAATGTGCGGTACGGGAAAGGGGGTCTATGGCTCCGCGCGCTGCAGGCTTCCAGGTGTCGCCATCCTTCAATGACAGTATAACAACCTTGTTTTCTCCAGAACCCACAGGGGCGACATGTGCGGTCATTTTCATGATGTCATCATGTAGCGTGTACTGCGACCAGAGAATGGGGCCGAAGCGTTGATCGTCCTTGGAGGCGATCTTTCTACCGGACACCTTCCAGTCGCTGAACCAGAAGCGAAAGTCGCCATTGGACCCGGTGCGTCGGGAGGCATTCGATTGACCGCTATTGTCGATTGGCCCCGCGAATAGGCCGATATTGCCGATGAGCGGGTCGCTTTTTACCGTGGCGGAGAATTCAGCCAATACATCTCTGGATCCTGAGCCACGCCGCGCTTCAATCGTCACATTGGCGTTGGTTCCGCGACATTGGATCTCGACGTCCAGCTGTACGTTTTCGAGGAGAGAGGGATCGAGAGCGGCTTGGGAAAAGTGGCTACCGATAAAGAGCTTACCTTCTGTGGTGATGCCCGCGTTGACTCCCGAGCTACTGAATAAATTGGATCGATATTCCTCGGGCATCGCTCCGGTTACGGCAAAGCGAAAACCGACGGCGCCCATCCCGTTCTCATCGGAATGATCGCAGAGGGCTCCCGCCCGAACGCTCATCGTGAAGGAGCCGTTGCCGGGCTTCATCTGGTGCGTGAGCAGCTGGATGTCGTGCCCGCGCCCGCCTTGCACGATTTCGATGCGTCCATTGGAAACTTGCCAATCCATCATGGGTGTGGACCAGATTTCGGGGGCGATCCAAGGTCGGGTTACGGAATCGGGCAAATCCAATGAGTAGTCGTCCGCGAAAGCGAGCGATGGGAGGGCTAGGAGAAGAAGCGATAGTTTGCGCATTTGAATGGTGAAGAGTGAACGGTGAAATAAGGCGGGCGCGGAACGCGCTTGGCTAGGGGATTCGGGGGTCGGTGATGGAATTGGACAATCTAGGATTTGCGCTCCGACTATTCTTTCAGGTTTCTGGAGCTGCGGAGATCGGACTCCATTTCGGATTGCTGACCCTTGTCGCCTGTTCGTTCCATCCACGCCAGAAGGGCGGCCCGGAGCTGAGCCTTGATATCGGCGAATTCTGGATTGTCGGCGAGGTTGTTCCATTCGTGGTAGTCCTCGTTGATCGCGTAGAGCTCTTCGCCCGCTCGAAAGTGGTAGCGTCGCACTTTCTCGGCTGCGTCGGGATCGTGCTGGGCCTTTCGTTTCCAAGAATTGAATACCTGCGCCTCGCCCCATCGCGTGTCTTCGGGAATGGTAACCACGTTTTCGAATTTCACCTCTGGCGTGAAGTTCCAGATGTATTTGAATCTCAAGGATCTGGCGGACCGGATTCCAAAATGGTCGGGCGCGTTTATGATCCCTCGGGTCGTCATCTGCGAGAAGACGTATTCCTTATGGTTATCGGCTTTACCGGTCAGCAAAGGATAAGCTTTGCCCGTCTAGATTGGGCGCAGGCTTGCCCCCGGCGGCCTCTACGAAAGTGGGGACAACGTCCGAGTATTCGATCAGGGCGTCGCAAACGGATCCGGGTTCGATCTTTCCAGGCCATCGGACGATGAAGCCTGTGTGGAGGCCTGCGTCGTACAGCGTCCACTTGGCGAAAGGAAGGCTTGAGCCTTGCTCGGTTGTCGCGATGAAGAGCGTATTGTCCGCGTATCCATATTTTGATATGAGATCGAGCGTTTGCCCTACCTGGCCATCGAAATAGGTGGTTTCGGCGAGGTAGCGGACCATGGCGTCTCGGGTCTCAGGCGTGTCGACGAATGTGTAAGGGAGCTGAACTTCGTCCACGTCGTATTGGCTGGGATCGCCTTTGTCCCAAGGAGCATGCGGCTCGTTCGAAGTCACGAAGAGGCAGAAGGGAGCGTCCTCTTGCTGGCAGGACTGGATAAAGGATTCGATGGCCTTGAAATCGGGACTGTTGCCCTTGTTCAGGTATTCGAAGGGAAAGACGGATTGAGGCTTGATGTGGGTCTTTCCGCTGAGGGCGATCCGATATCCCAATGGCTTCAAGTAATGGACGATCGATTGCGTGCCTGGCTCGGCGAAGGTGTGGTTAGGATAGGCGCCGGATTTGAAGGGTGACAGGCCCGTGTAAATATTGTGGCGAGTGGGGGAGCAGGTGGGAGATGACTGGAAGCAATTGGTAAAGCGCATGCCTTCCTCGGCGAGCGCGTCCATGTGAGGGGTGATCGCTTGGCCGCCGTAGCAGCCGACGTCGAAGTAGCTTAGATCGTCCGCGAGGACGAAAACGAAATTGGGCTTATCGCTTGCGCTCGCCCAGATAGAAAGCGCGCCGAAGAGTAGGGGGATAAGAAGGAAATGTCTCATGTTGGGATGATAGGGACTCTTTACTGGACGAAATCGGAATTAATGTCAGGTCTAATGTCGCGAACGTGCCCCTAGGTCGTAATGCTTTGTAGCGCTGGGTCGAAGTCAGCGTGTAGAAAACCGTGATATGAAAACTCGCTTGCTACCCTTTTTGGCGTTGATCGCCGCCTCATTCACTGCCGCCGCTGAGCGCCTCAATATCGTGCTCATACTTACCGATGACCAAGGGTACGCGGATATCAGCTTCAACCCCGAGCATCCCAAGGAAGTGAACACGCCGCACATGGATGCATTGGCCCAGGAGGGCATATTCTTTACGCAGGCTTATACCAGTGGCCCGGTTTGCTCACCGACGCGGGCGGGTTTGATGCTCGGGCGCTACCAGCAGCGCGTAGGCGTTTACACAGCGGGCGACGGAGGGTCTGGCTTCGATCCTGAATTGCCGATTTTTCCCGGGTTTCTCCCAGAGGAGTACACCTCGACGGCGATTGGGAAATGGCACTTGGGGCTCGACAATGACTACCCCGAATTGAAATGGCACGCCGTGAGCCGGGGATTCGACGAAAGCTACAAGTTCATGGGCCGAGGCGGGCACGACTATTTTGAGCTGAAAGGAGTCAATAGCGACGACTACGCTCCCATTTACCGCAACAAGGACCGCGTTGCCCCGGAGGATTATGAAGGGTATTTGACGACACGTCTTACCGAGGAAGCGGTGGATTTCATTGGCCGCGAGAGGGACAACCCCTTCTTTCTCTATCTTGCCTACAATGCTGTCCATGCGCCTGCTCAAGCGCCACGCGAAGATATTGACCACTACAAGAATAAGTATCCAGGCATTAGTGACAAGCGAGCGATCTTGATGGCGATGCTCTATCATCTAGACGAGGGTGTAGGAGCTGTAGTAGGAAAACTGAAGGAAGAAAAGGTGTGGGGCAATACGCTCCTGTTCTTTCTGACGGACAATGGCGGCTCGAAAGCGATGGAAGCGAATAACGGATCTCTGCGTGGGTTTAAGCAAAACCTATATGAAGGAGGCATTCGCACTCCATGGATCGTTACTTGGCCGGAGAAATTCAGCGGCGGACGAAAAATTGATACGCCAATTATATCCATCGATATCCTCCCTACGGTACTTGATGCTCTCGGAATCGATGGTCCAAAGGAAACACCCTTTGACGGAAAAAGCATACTGCCGATCATTAGTGGAAAATCGGATACGCATCATGCGGAAATGTACTGGAATAGCGGAGGGTCTAAGGGAGAGTGGGCGGTAAGGCAAGGCGACTGGAAAGCGCATGGGTTCAAGGAAAAGTTTACGCTCTTCAATCTCAAGGACGATCCCTCCGAGACTAGGGATGTATCGATAGACAACTCAAGGAAAGCGAATGAGCTCTTCGCTCTTCACGCGAATTGGCTCGAGGAAATGAAGCGTTCGGAGAATGGTGGAAAGCTTCCGGTCGAAGCAGGAACGCAGCTATCGAAGGCGGAACGAAGGGCGCAGAATAGGGCTGAAAATGAAAAACGGCGTGCGGAACGAAGGGCCCAACAATAGAACATCGAATTCGATTCATTTAAGCGGATGTATACAATAACGCAATACGTTTGGTAATAATCCCAAGGGTTGACCTGTTTGCGTTTCTAGGATTTGGTACCCCTCTATGAAACTACCCCTATCTTTGCTCGCTCTGTTTTTGGTCGGTTCCCTATTCGGCCAGAATGAACGTCCTGTCCCTCCGACTCCAACCCATGCGGATGTGGCCTATGGAGACCATTCGCAGCAGGTAATCGACTTTTGGAGGGCGGATGTAGGCGGACGAGGCCCGCTTGCGATCTATATCCATGGTGGTGGATTCACGGGTGGTAGCAAGCGCAGCATCAATGCGCGAGCGGTGAATCAGTTGCTGGAGGCAGGAATACATGTCGCGTCTGCGGAGTACCGTCTGCTTAAGCACGCTCGACTTCCCGCGGCCCACGAGGACGTTGCTCGGGCATTGCAATTCATCCGTTCCCAGGCACGGGAGTGGGGCGTAGATACCCAGCGAATTGGAGGGTTTGGAGGATCCGCTGGAGCTCAACTAGTAGCCTATTTAGCGTTCCACGATGATATGGCGGATCCAGATAGCGATGACCCGATCGCCCGCCAGTCGACGCGATTGACCTGCGTGGCGCCGAACGGGATTCAATCCACCATGGACCTGAACTGGTGGGTTGAAAACATTCCTGGCTACAATGAAGTGCATACAAACCCCACGGGCTACTTCAACGCCGAGGGAGATGCCTTAGTCAAGGCCGCTCAAGAGGTTTCGGTGATCAACCATATTACTCCAGACGATCCCCCCGTTTTCCTCAGCTTCAACATGGCGCCCGATTCGCCGATTCCGTCCGATCCGAAGCGGAAGCGGGCCTGGATGATCCATCATGTCAATTTCGGGATCGCCTTGAAGGAAACCCTCGATGCTGCAGGTGTGGAGGTGGATCTGAAATACCCAGGCGCGAGCACGCGCTACCCATCCAATGTGGAATTTCTAATCGATAAGCTAGCCTGGAAGGGCGAGCGAACCCTTTACGAGGATTATGAGCCCCATGTTTTCAGGAATGGTGACGATGAGATCGCCTACCAGCTATTGAAACCGCGCGATTTCGATCCGCAGAAGACCTACCCATTGGTGCTATTCCTTCATGGAAGCGGTGGGCGCGGTCCGGGCAATATTCGCAATCTAACGGACGCGGACGTGCCGGCGAAGTTGGCGACTGATTCGATTAGCGGAACGCATAATGCCTTTTATCTCGTTCCGCAGTGCCCCGCTCCCAACACCTGGGCGGATGCCCCATGGATGAAGCGATCTTCCAGTCCGCGCCCCAGCAAGCAGTCCGCGCTCTATGCGCTCGTGGACAGCATCGTGGCATCCAATGCCATCGACACGAGCCGACTCTATGTCACGGGTTTGTCGATGGGGGGATTCGGCTCCTTTAGCGCGGTAGCGACGCGGCCCGATTTCTGGGCGGCAGCGGCCCCGGTTTGCGGGGGTTGGCGACCGGAGGACGCGTCGTTGTTTACGAGCACTCCTATGTGGCTTTTTCACGGAGATGCCGACAAGGCGGTGGATGTCCAATACTCGCGCGATATGAACGAGGCGATCCGCAAGAAAGGTGGAAATATTCAATATACGGAGTATGCCGGAGTCGGCCACAATTCCTGGCTCAACGCCTATTGGGAACCGGAGCTCTGGAACTGGATGTTCGCTCAGAAGCGCTAGAGCCGACGCCCAGGAGCGCGGCCCGGTCTTGCGAAAGGGCGGAAACTTCCCTTAGCTGCTGTCCATTCGCCATTTTCCCAAGGGAAATAGGGTGACCTCTCGTTGAGGAAAGTAATATGCCCACCCACCAGCATCGCCCCTTTGCTTCGATAGCTCCGAAGAGCGCTCTCTTCGGCACGGCGATTTTTTGGGTGGCGGCAGCCTCTTTCGGGGAGGAACCGCTCGATTTCAATCGCGACATCCGACCCCTCCTTTCGGATAACTGCTTCAAGTGTCATGGTCCGGATGAGGAATATCGCGAGGCGGGCCTTCGTCTGGACACGGAGCAGGGCTCCTTTGCAGACCTAGGGGAAGGGTATTTCGCAATTGTTCGCGGCGATCCAGACCGCAGCGAGCTGGTCTGGCGAATTACTGCGGATGACTCGGAAGATATCATGCCGCCCGAGGATTCCGGACTTTCGCTGTCAGGAGAGGAAAAAGAGCGCTTGCAGCGATGGATCGCCGAGGGTGCCTCATGGAGCCAGCATTGGTCTTTCGAGCCGGTGACGCGGCCGGACTTGCCTGAGACGAGCGATCCCGACTGGGGTCGTAACGAGATCGATGCCTTTACCCTGGCGCGGATGGATGCGGAGGGGCTGGCTCCGTCACCCGAGGCGGACCAGACGACCTTGATCCGTCGCGTGACGCTTGATTTGACGGGGCTTCCGCCCACGCCAGAAGAAGTGGACGCGTTCTTGGCGGATGAGGCGGACGACGCCTACGAGCGGCTCGTAGATCGATTGCTGGAGTCGCCGCGGTATGGAGAAACGATGGCCCTTCCTTGGCTCGAGGCGGCCCGCTATGCGGATACGGATGGCTACCAGAACGATGGCCCGCGGGACATGTGGCGCTGGAGGGATTGGGTAATCGAAGCTTACAATCGGAATTTGCCATTCGATGCCTTTACCATTGAGCAGCTAGCGGGTGACTTGCTGGAGAATCCGACTCTCGAACAGGTTATCGCCACCGGCTTCAATCGCAATCACCGCTACAATTCCGAGTCCGGCTTAGTGCCGGAGGAATTCCTGCTTGAGAATGCGGTAGATCGCGTGGACACCACGTCGACCATTTGGATGGGGATGACCATGGGCTGCGCCCGTTGCCACGATCACAAGTACGATCCGATATCGACGAAAGAGTACTATCAGCTGATATCCTTTTTTGACAATGTAACTGAGACCGGGCGGGCGATCAAATTTGGCAATTCGGAGCCTTGGATTAGGGCTCCGACGAGAGAACAGGAGAAGCGTCTCTCTCAGTTGGACGAAAAAGTAGCCGATACCAAAGCGCGTCGAGATAAGGCCCGCTCGCAAATACAGGAGTGGATCGTGTCCGGCAGTATGGGGGATGCTCTCGTAGACGAAGCTCGATTTCTTTCTCGCGGATTGATGGAGCGTTATTCCTTCGATGAAGGAGAGGATCTTGAACTTGAAGACGATGCGGAACCGACTTATAGCGATGGCGTTTTCGGGCGGGGAGCGCGGTTTACAGGAGACAACTTCCTAGTGATCGAAAGCGACTTTGGCTATCTATGTCATGAACGATTTAGTCTTTCGTTTTGGTTGAATCCAGATGATGTATCCAGCGGAACGATACTTTCCAAACAAAAAACGAATTCAACCCGGCCAGGCATGGCGATCGAGCTCGTAGACGGAAAGCTGCAATTCGATATCATGACACGTTGGATCGCGGGAGTGGGACGCGTACGATCCCTGGCCGATATACCGACGAATGCCTGGACGCATGTGACATTGACAAACGACGGGACACAGCGAGCTGGTGGAATGAGTATCTACTTAAATGGCCGCCTTGCTGAATCCGAAATTTTGTTCAACACGAACAGCAATGTCGTTAAGACTCCCACAACTGCTAAGCTTCGCATTGGCAAGGGAGTCGTGGGAGATCCTTTCAAGGGAGCGATCGATGAGCTGCGCGTGTACGATCGGACTCTGTTTCACGATGAGGTGGCAGTATTGGCGACCCCCGAGCCCATTCGTGGCATCGTGTACAAGCGGACTGTGGATCTTAGCCCACAATCGATCGCTAAGCGAAATGCCTACCTCTTGGAAAACCTGGCGCCTGAACCCTTGAAGCAAGTTGATACGGATTACTTTGCTGCCCGAATGGAGCGACGCGCCTTTCATGATTCCCTCCCCACCACAATGGTAATGGAAGAGATGGCCTCGCCTCCTCCGACCTATGTGCGAACGCGCGGCGTGTATCATCAATATGGGGAAGAAGTCGAATCGGGACTGCCTGAGATCTTCCCGGATTTTCCACAGGGAGCGCCCCGAAATCGGTTGGGATTCGCTCAGTGGCTCGTGAGCGGGGATCACCCGCTGACGGGACGGGTAGCAGTGAATCGATATTGGCTGAAGTATTTCGGTAGAGGCCTCGTCAAGACTGCCGAGGACTTTGGCTTGCAGGGCGATTGGCCGAGCCATCCCAAGCTATTGGATTGGCTGGCGGATGCGTTTGTTCGATCAGGTTGGGATGTTAAGGCGATGCAACGGCTGATTGTCACCAGCGCGACCTATCGTCAGCAATCTCGCATGACGCCCGAGCTTCGCGAACGCGATCCAGAGAACGTATTGCTTGCCCTTGGGCCGCGTCAGCGCCTATCGGCTCAATCCGCGCGTGATCAGGCCCTTGCGGTCAGCGGGCTTCTAGTGGAACGACAAGGGGGACCGTCAGTGAGTCCCTATCAGCCTGATAAGCTCTGGGACCTGATGAGCAACATGAAGTACACGCAATCCAAGGGGGAGGATCTGTATCGAAGAAGCTTGTACACAATTTGGAAACGAACCGTCCCACCTCCGTCAATGGCGCTGATGGATGCAGCGGATCGGGAAGTGTGCCTAATCAGCTCAACTCGGACGAACACCCCGCTGCAAGCGTTGACCTTGCTGAATGAAAAGCTCTATGTCGAAGCCGCTCGAAATTTGGGTCAACGCATCTTGCTCGAGGGAGGGAATACTGTTCAGGATAGGGTTACGTTTGGATTTCGAACGACATTAGGAAGGCATCCCACGGAAAAAGAGCATGAGCTGCTTACGTCCGCCTATCGTGAATACAGTAGCGACTTTGAAGGAAATTTAGTCGGTGCTGAGCGCTTGATTCAAATCGGTGAGTCGGATCCTCCCGATAATCTAGACCCTAGGGAACTGGCCGCGGCCGCGACCTTCGCGAATGTGCTGCTGAACCTGGATGAAACGGTTACAAGAGAATGACTCTCGCCACAATGAAACTCGCGCGTTGTCATTTACTGAATTTCGCGCCATCAATTCCTCCCTCAGACTACCTTGAATTCAATGCATAGTCACACCGAAGGCTGTACAGGCTACCAAAAGTTGTCGGACAATCCGCTGACAATGACCCGTCGCTATTTCCTGGGCAAGGCAGCCAAGGGGCTCGGAGGTGTAGCGTTGGGCTCCCTGCTGAACGAGCGCTTGATCGCTAGCGCCCAATCGTCGAGTGGCCTGCCCGGGTTTCCCAACTTCGCCCCCAAGGCAAAGCGTGTAATCTATCTATTCCAATCCGGCGGACCGCCGCAAATGGACCTATTTGACTATAAGCCTTATCTGGACGAGGTCCATAAGCAGGAGGTCCCAGAGTCTGTATTCAATGGGCAACGACTTACCGGCATGACTGCCGGGCAGAGCTCATTCCCAGTAGCGCGTTCGATATTCAATTTCGAGCGAACGGGTAAAGGGGGCGTCTGGTTGAACACTGAAATGATGCCTCATCTGGCGGAGGTAATGGATGACGTGTGCGTTATCAAATCCATGCATACGGAGGCCATAAATCATGATCCTGCGATTACGTTCTTTCAAACGGGATTCCAGATAGCCGGACGGCCTAGCGTCGGCGCATGGCTTTCCTATGGCCTAGGGAGCCTGAATGAAAATCTACCTACGTTTGTAGCGATGACTTCGTACAATGGAGGCCAGCCCTTGTATGATCGGCTTTGGGGATCGGGTTTCTTGCCTTCCAAGCATCAGGGCGTCAAATTTGGCGGTGGAAAAGATCCAGTCCTGTATTTGAATAATCCCGACGGAATGAGCGCGGAGCTCCGACGAAAGACGCTCGACCATATCGCGGCGATGAACGAGATGAAGTTCGACGACTATGGCGATCCGGAGATCGAAACGCGCATCTCCCAATACGAGATGGCGTTTCGCATGCAAACTTCGGTGCCAGAACTAACGGATGTTTCCAGCGAGCCCGATAGCACGTTCGACATCTACGGCGACGATGCGCGAAAGCCGGGCACGTTCGCGAACAACTGCTTGCTTGCTCGTCGCTTGTCCGAGCGCGGCGTACGCTTCGTCCAGCTTTTTCACCGGGGATGGGATACGCACGGCAATCTGCCAAGACAACTGAAGCGGCAGTGCGAAGCGACGGATCAGGCCGCGGCGGGCTTGATCAAGGATTTGAAGCAGCGCGGAATGCTGGACGATACCTTAGTGATATGGGGAGGCGAATTCGGACGTACGGTTTACAATCAGGGAGAGATGACCGAGAAGAACTATGGCCGCGATCACCATCCGCGCTGCTGCAGCATGTGGATGGCAGGAGGGGGCGTAAAAGGAGGTATCGACTACGGCAAGACCGACGACTTCAGCTACAATATCGTAGAGAATCCTGTCAGCGTTCATGACCTGCACGCTACGATTCTACATCTGCTAGGCGTGAATCACAAGCGATTGACCTACAAGTTCCAGGGTCGCCATTATCGACTCACCGATGTCCACGGAAAGGTGGTAAAGCCCATTCTTGCCTAGCGCGTGATCTGGTTTTTCTATTTGCGCGTTACCAATTGCGTCTTGTTCCTATTTCCTTCTGGCGTTTTCTTCTTTCGATTAGGCGCCCGTTTAGTTTCACCCACGATTATCGACAATGAAATACTGCAAACCACGAATCTTCACTCTCTTAGCCCTTCTGGCTCTTATAGGTAGCCTACGCGCGGACAAACCGAACGTAGTCATCATTCTAGTGGATGATATGGGCTATGGCGATGCGAAATGCTTCAACCCAGAGTCCAAGATCGAGACTCCATTCCTCGATCAGCTGGCTGAGGAAGGAATGATGTTTCGCGATGCGCATGCGCCCGGCCCTTTGTGCCACATGTCCCGCTACGGTTTGATGACAGGGCGGTATCCGTTTCGCACCGACGTGACCGTTTGGCCGACTAAGCCACTTATCGCGGAGGGTCAAATGACGATCGCGTCTTTGCTCAAGTCGCAGGGCTACCATACGGCTATGGTTGGGAAGTGGCACCTGGGGTTTGAGGAAACGGGATACGAAAATCCGCTGCCAGGGGGCCCGGTGGACCGAGGGTTCGATAGTTTTTTCGGGATTCGGGCGTCGACTGACATTCCCCCTTATTTCTACATCGCAGGTGATCGAGCGGTGCGGCCACCGTCGGAGTGGATCGATCGGGTCCACAGCGAAGGATGGACCTCGATTCAAGGCGAATTCTCTCGCGAGGGTGGCATTGCCCCCGAGATGGAACTGAAAGATGTGCTCCCGCGCTTTACGGATGAAGCGCTCGAAGTGATTTATGGCCATGAATCGGATGAAGCGCTCATGCTCTACTTAGCCTACCCAGCGCCGCATACGCCTTGGCTTCCGTCCCCCGAGTTCGCGGGAAAAAGCGAAGCGTCAATGTACGGAGATTTCATGACGATGGTGGATTACGAGATCGGGCGCGTGCTCGACTCTTTAGAGAAAGAAGGTCTCACCGAGGATACGCTGGTGATTTTCACCTCGGACAATGGGCCTGTGTGGTACGATCAGGATGTCGAGCGGTTGGGTCATGATTCGTCGGGAGGTTTGCGCGGCATGAAGTCCGACGCTTGGGAAGGGGGTCACCGCATGCCCTTCATCGTTCGTTGGCCCGGTACGGTGAAGGCCGGTTCGATCAGCGATCAGCTGGTTTGCTTTACGGATCTGCTAGCGACCTTTGCGGATATTACAGGCTCTAAACTACCCGAAGACGCGGGGCCCGACAGCTTTAGTTTCTTACCTGCCTTGAAAGGAAAAGTAGGGGAGAGCGAGCGAATGTCGGTCGTAATGAAGTCTGGGAGCGCCGGGCTTATGCTGATTCGTTCCGGGGACTGGAAGTTTATCGATGGGCGAGGTTCGGGCGGATTCTCCGATCGAGGCGCTCGAGGCGGCGATCCCCTGCAAGGAGGGAATCTAGGAGGTTCATCTGTTTCCAAGAATACCGGTCCTGCGGGGAAGCTGTATTTAATGAGCAATGACATTGGAGAAACGAAGAACCTTTTTGAGCAGAGGCCGGAGGTCGTATCGCGCTTGCGAAAGGAAATGGCGACGATCATTGATTCCGGGAGAAGCCGGTGAGGCAACCGCAATCGCGACGCTTAGCCTCTGACTGGTTTGGGAAGTCCCGGTGGTGGGGCTTGCTCCTGGGGCTTGTCCTCTGCGGATGCCAGTCTCTTTATCTTGAACAAGACGCAGATATACTGCGTCCGTATTCGGGCCCTTCGTCTGAAGGCGTTGATAGGAACACGATCCGGGGCAAGGTGATGGTGGGTTATCAAGGATGGTTTACTGCGGAAGGAGATGGGTCTGGGATAGGCTGGGGACATTGGACTCGGTGCAGAGGCGGTGACTTCGGTCCCGACGACGTTGCCGTGGATCTCTGGCCAGACATGAGTGAATATTCATCGGATGAGCAGTATGAAACGAAATTTCGATATGCGGATGGCAGCGTAGCGACCGTATTCAGTTCTCATGACAAAGGAGTTGTCCTGCGCCACTTTCAATGGATGAAGGAATACGGGAGGAGCCTTTGTGCAGCGCTTCGCAAATGGGCTGCGCCGTCCAGAAATTAAAGGGCACAAGGATACGCTATTGGCGAGCGCCCGTGAGGGAGCGCATCGGTTTGGGCGCGCCTATGCGGTTATGTATGATCTCAGTGGACTGCCAGAAGGCGGTGTTCAATCGGTAGTGGATGACTGGACGGGTTTGTCTGCCAGGATGCAAATCGAGAATGATAGCGCGTACCTAAGAGTTAACGAGAAGCCATTGGTGAGCGTTTGGGGAGTGGGATTTAGCGATCGAGGAAAGCCCCGAGCCTATACGCTCGAGGAGTGTCGTGATCTGATCGCTTTCCTAAAAGATGCGGGATGTTCCGTCATGCTAGGAATTCCGACCTATTGGCGCGAAGGGACTCGCGATGCGACTGATAATCCCAATTTGTTGGAGGTGTTGGAAATGGCGGACATATTGAGTCCGTGGACAGTCGGTCGGTACAGGAATTTGGAAACCGCCAGAAGCCATGCCCACAGGCTCTGGAAACCGGATAGGGAGTGGTGCGTCGCTCGTGGAATCGATTATTTGCCGATAGCCTTTCCCGGTTTTAGCTGGCGCAATCAAAACGGGGGCGAATTGAATGCGATTCCTCGACTAAAGGGCGCGTTCTTCTGGGAGCAGGTTACGTCTGCAAAACGAATGGGTAGCGATATGCTTTACGTAGCGATGTTCGACGAAGTGGATGAAGGAACTGCGATTTTCAAAGTTTCCGATACTCCTCTGGTTGGGGATGGGGTAGCTTTCCTCGATAGAGAAGGCCTCCCGAGCGATTACTATCTGACTCTAGCCGGTGAGGCCGGGAGATTGTTGAGAGATGAACGCTCATTGGAGGAAGCTCAGCCTAGTTGGTGACATCAATTTAAAACGAAGTAAGAATTATGAAAATTAGGAACGTTAGAATATGGTTGGCCTTATGTGTTGCCTTGAGCTCATGCCAGCTGCACGCCAAGCCCAAGAACGTTCTCTTCATCATTTGCGATGACTTGAACGTGCATCTTAGCGCTGCGGGTTATGAAGCGGTATCGACTCCGGTCTTGGAGCGATTTGCTAAGGAAAGCGTAACCTTCAATCGAGCCTATTGCCAGTACCCGGTCTGTGGCCCATCGCGAGCATCTCTACTAAGTGGATTGTATCCGGAATCTACAGGCGTTGTCAGCAACACGGTTGACATACGCGATACGCGTCCAGGCACGGTATCGCTGCCGCAGCGCTTCAAGGATAGCGGCTATTGGACGGCGGGAACGGGAAAGATCTTTCACAATACGAAAATGCAGCCTACGGAAGAGGCATGGGACGAGCACGTAATGTTTCAGAACGACGAACACGGCTTGGAAGTAGCGGCTCGTAGGGCGTTCGAGGCGGAGCATGGACCGATCTCCAATCGTGAGAATCGCAAATCGTGGAAAGAGTTCCTGAGCGCCTATTCCAAGCAGACGCGCGGGCAAACGCCTCCTGGCTATGGACCGACTGACTTGGAGGACGGGCAGCACAAGGATGGAAAGAATGTGCGGCAGGTCGCGCAGTGGCTTTCTAGCAAAGCGTATGGAGATAAACCCTTTTTCATCGGGTGCGGTATCCAGAAACCGCATGTCCCTTTTCTGGCGCCGCAGAAGTATTTCGATCGATTTCCGCTAGACGCGATAGAGTATGATCCAGTGAGAGGCGATGACTGGTCGGATATTCCGAAAAAGGCGGCTTCTCATCGATACGGGGCCTTTGGATTTGAGATGGGCGTGGAGAACGACACATTGCGACGCGAGTATATGCAAGCGTATCACGCGTGTATAGAATTTATAGATACTCAATTAGGTATTGTTTTCAATTCCCTGAAAGAGAACGGACTTTGGGAAGATGCGATCATCGTATTAACATCCGACCATGGCTACCATCTCGGCGAGCATTCCATGTGGGGAAAGGTGACCTTGTTCGAGGAGTGCGCTCGTGTGCCGATGATGATGCGCGTTCCAGGCATGACGCCGGATGGGATTTCAAGCGATGCCTTGGTAGAGCACGTCGACTTCTATCCGACCTTGATGGAACTGTGCGATTTGGACATGGCATTGGATTTGCAGGGAACGAGTTTGGTTCCGCTCTTGAAGAATCCGGGCGGTAAGGGAAAGGAGTTTGCCTACACTGTGGTCAGTCGAGGAAAGGACTTGGGGCGTTCCATTCGGACGGACCGTTGGCGCTATGCCGAATGGTTCGATTCGAGAAATGCGGAACTATACGATTTGGAGAACGATCCTCTTGAATACACGAATCTTGCCGGAAATCCCGAGTACGCGACTCGGTTGAAGTCGATGGGCGGGCTCATGGCGAAGGCAAAGCGAAAAGCTGGAAGTAAGCGATAAGAAGCCTCTTGATGGGATCGCAATGAAATGACTAGAATCTGCCTAAATGCGGATTTCCCGACGGCGATGACCAATTTAAAATTAACAACAACCCTCTTATGAAAACGAATACCACATCACTCATACTTTTGCCCCTTCTATTTTTAGCCGCATGCTCAGACTCTTCCCAATCAGGTTCTGATGGCAGTGACTTGTCGGATGGCTGGATTGCCTTGTTCGATGGGAAGTCGACCTCCGGTTGGAGAGGCTACAATGGCATCGAGATGGATGGCGCGTGGGTGGTGGAGGACGGTGCGTTGCACTTGGTCCATCGGGAAAAAGGAAGTCCGCAAGTGAGTATCATAACCGAGGGGCAGTATGCTGACTTCGATCTTCGATTTGAATGGAAAGTGGAAGCGGGAACGAATTCAGGCGTGATGTTTCGGGTAGGGGAAGGACCAGCCAAGCCCCACTTGACCGGTCCCGAGTACCAGGTCTTGGACAATTTGGGTTTTCGGAATGGCAAAGGACTGCCGGTTACTCCTAGAGAGTATACCGCAACCCACTATGCGGTTGAAGTAGCGACTAGCGATGAGACGAAGCCAATCGGTGAATGGAATTCAAGTCGTATCGTTGCCAAAGGAAACCACGTGGAGTATTGGCTTAATGACGTCATGACGGCTTCTTACGAAATCAATAGCCCAAAATGGAAGGATCAAGTCGCCAATTCCAAGTTCAATAGCTGGGAACATTACGCTACCTTGTCCAAGGGGCACATTAGCTTGCAGGATCATGGCCATCGAGTTTGGTTTCGTAATTTGAAGATCAAGGAGCTCTAGTTTATCGTTTGAGCTGAGCTTGCGCATCGTTATGAAGAGTGGATGTTACAGGCTTGTTGATGTTCCTATGGCTCTAAAACGCATCCTTTGGCGGTTCCTTTTGCTGATTGGTTTTTCTAGTCCTGCAGCATTGTGGGCCCAGAATGAATCAGCGCCGGCGGTCGAAAACGTCGTCTTTATCTTAAGCGACGATCATCGCTACGACTTGATGGGTTTCATGGATCAAGCTCCGGACTGGCTCGAGACGCCGCATATAGACCGGTTGGCGGCAGAGGGCGCCCATCTTAGGAACGCGTTCGTGTCGACATCGCTATGCTCGCCGAGTCGGGCGTCGATTTTGACAGGGCAGTACATGCACCGCCATCGTGTGGTCGACAACCAGCGAGCGGTTCCTGAAGGCACAGTCTTTTTTCCGAGCTACTTGCAAGACAAGGGAGTTGAAACGGCGTTTGTCGGCAAGTGGCATATGGGGCATGACGATGACTCTCCCCGTTCCGGTTTCGATCATTGGGTCAGCTTTGTCGGTCAAGGCGAGTACTTTAATCCCACTCTGAACATAAATGGGACGCGCCGCGCATTTGAAGGCTACAATGCGGATTTGATGGCATCGCAAGCGATAGACTGGCTAAGCGATGGACGTCCGACGGATCGCCCGTTCTTTCTCTATCTCTCCTTCAAGGCGGTGCACTATCCGTTCCAGCCACCAGAGCGGCATGCGGGTCGCTATCACGGAAAGCCGATTCCTTATCCTCAAACGATGGCCAATACGGAGCGGAACTATCGTACTGCGCCCCGATGGGTTCGCGATCGCCGCTACTCGATCCATGGTATTGACCATATGGAGACAGGGGCCTTTGACAACGATCCGGTTCCTGATTTCGATGACTTGTACTGGGATTTCTGCGAGACGGTTCATGCATTGGATGAAAATGTAGGACGCGTTCTCGATTGCTTGGACGAGAATGGGCTCGCGAAGAATACGCTCGTGCTGTACATGGGCGACAACGGATTCCATCTCGGAGAGCACGGCTTCTACGATAAGCGCGATGCGTACGAGACTTCAATACGCGTTCCGATGCTGGTGCGGGCTCCTGGCTTAGTTCAAGCAGGAAGCGTAGTGGAGTCGATGGTACAGAATATTGATGTGGCGTCGACGGTGATGGAGGCGCTGGGCGTTCCGGTTCCTGGGAACCTGCCACCCGAGCGTAGAATGGATGGACGTAGCTTTCTACCGCTGTTGCAGGGGAAGTCGATTCCTTGGCGGGATCATATCCTCTACGAATATCACTGGGAATGGAACTTTCCGGCGACACCGACCTTGTTCGCAATTCGGACGGATCGCTATAAATACGTCTACCATCATGGGACTTGGGACATCGACGCGTTTTACGATCTTCAAGAAGATCCGATCGAGCGGCACAATTTAATAGACGTTCCTGCCTACAAGGAGCGAATGCTAGAATTGCGTACGCAGTTATTCGAGGAGCTTGAGGCCTCGGGCGCCTTGGAAGTGCCGTTCCGGACTCCGGAGGGCGAGCGATTGGATCAACGGAAACTACGTCGCTAGCCCGGCCCGGTTTTGGGGAACTACGGTTCCACGATGATAGTTCTGGGAATTACGCGTCAACTCGGGTAGGTAAAGACAATGGATCAAATACTGAGGATACTGATATATATTGTTTTAGGCGTTATCTTCCTCTTCATCTCAGGGGTTTTGATCCAACGGAGCATGGACAAAGACGCTGCGGAGCGGAGGAAGGACCAATCGAAAGATCAAGCGCTGGACAATCCGGAAATGAAACGGTAGCTATCTTAGCTTCAATTCTCCTATAAGTCGTATGGTTGATTTACCCTAACGGAACCAAGATCATGCTCCGAATTTACCTCTTCATTCTCGTTTCGCTTCCCTTTATCTCAATAAACGCGACTCCGCCTAATATCGTGTGGCTGATCGCCGACGACGTAAGCCCGGATTTGGGATGCTATGGGCGGGAGTCGATTCGAACGCCGCATTTGGACAAGCTCGCGGCGGACGGGCTTCGCTTCGACCGGATGTTCTCGCAGTTCGCTTCGTGCAGTCCGAGTCGAGCGAGTTTCTTTAGTGGGCGGTATCCTGGCTCGATGGATGCTGGGGATATGAAGATCCCGCTCGACGATGGCGTGGCGCTCTTGCCGGCGATGCTGCGGCCGGCGGGTTACTATTCTTTCAATGTGGGCAAGTTTCATATCGGCGGATATGAATCGAAGCGTCCACGTCCGGGCTTCTTGCTTCACTATCCTGAAAACGTGCGTCCTCAGTTCGATGCGGTGAGTACCGTAGGCGTCGTGGAAGAATGGGAAGCGATGTTCGATGCGCGTCCCAAGGACCGACCATTTTTCATGGCAGTTGGATTTCACGAGGCTCATCGCGGCTGGGACCCGAAGGCGATAGAGGAGTTTCCGTATTCCGAGGACGACGTCTCGGTGCCTCCCTTTCTCGCCGATATTCCGGAGGTGCGTGACGACCTCGCTAAATATTATAGCGAGATTTCGTACATGGATGCCAAGATTGGCGCGATCTTGGCGAAACTGGATTCAGAGGGGCTCCGCGATAACACGGTTGTCATGTTCTTTTCTGATCATGGTTTGCCATTCACCCGGTGCAAAACTCAGGTATACGATAGTGGGTTGCATGTTCCGCTCATCGCTCGCTGGCCCAACGGGATAGCGCCCGGTGGTGTACATTCAGGTTTGTGGGAGTTGGTCGATCTCGTACCGACGCTATGCGAGCTAGCGGGAGCGAAGCCCGCCAATGGCGTCCAAGGCAAGAGCTTTGCCAATGTATTCAAGGATCCAGGAGCACCGGGGAAGCAATACGTATTTGGAGAGCGCAATATGCATGATACGGATGACCATGTGCGGTCAGTGCGAAGCGAGTGGTATCAATATATCGAGAACGCTTATCCGGATGAGATGATGGCCAACGCGTTCGATCTTATCAAGAGTCCCGCTCAACAAGCGATGCGAGCACTGTACGAGGCCGGCAAGCTTCCTCCTTACCAATCGCATGCATTCGTGACTTCCCGACCTGCGGTTGAGTTGTATGACCTGGAATCGGACCCGCATGCTCTCTACAATATTGCAGATGAACCGGAATATGGCGACGTAAGAGCGCAGATGAAAAGAGAATTAGATCGGTATAATTCTGATTTGGCGAATCGATTCGGACCCGACCGTCGCTATTTCGATGTGGGAGATCGCGTAACCGGCAAGCGAATACGGGATTCGCAATTTCCCACCCTGCGCCCAGGATCTACAGGGCCTGCCTATTCAAGTCCAGACTCGCCCAAGATTCCGTTCCCAAAGGAATGAAACGAATTGAGATAGACTTCAGGTTTTGAAGCCGCTCCGTGTCCTGATTCGCTTTGCTACCGGTAAGTCCCCATTAGGCCCTGTTCTCCATGACTCGATTTCTATCCAAGCCCATTCTGTTAACGCTGTGCGTCTTTGCGTTGATTTGCCCGCTTACCGTAGGGAGCGAGGAAACGCCTCCTAACGTAATTTTCATCCTAATCGATGATCAGGGATATTACGATTTAGGATGCTATGGAGCGACCGAGGTCGAGACACCGCATATCGACGGCCTTGCGGAGGAAGGGATCCGGTTTACCGACTACTATGCAGCGGCTCCGATCTGCAGTCCGTCTAGAGCAGGCTTGCTTACCGGCTGCTACCCGCGTCGCATTGGGATGGAAGTATGGGTACAGCGAGCGGATTCCCAGCGGGGTCTGCACCCCAGCGAATTGACCCTGGGGGAATTGTTTCAACAAAACGGATACGCGACCGCGTGCATCGGTAAGTGGCATTTGGGATTCGAAGAGCCCTTTTTGCCACGTCAGCAGGGATTCGATCACTATTTCGGATTGCTCCATAATTTGGATGGAGTGGAAATAATCTATTTTGAGGACGAGGGCGGCGTGCCTTTGATGCGGAATGACGAAGTAATAAAGCGCCCCGCGGACCCTGCTGAGCTGACGCGACGCTATACAGATGAAGCGATCGAGTTTGTAAAAGCTCAGGGAGATAACCCCTTCTTCCTCTACTTGCCTCATACGATGCTGCACAATCCAATCGGAGTCAGTGAGCGATTCAAGGGAACGTCGCAGTTTGGTGAATACGGAGATGCGATCCAGGAGCTGGACTTCAACGTAGGTCGCCTCAATGACGCGCTTGAGGAGCTGGGAATTAGCGATCGCACGTTGGTCGTCTACGCCTCCGACAATGGCCGAGGCGCCGGTCGGAACAAGGATCAGCCTTTGAGAGGAACTAAGCTATCGACCTATGAAGGCGGTATTCGCGTTCCCTGCATCGCTTGGGGTCCGGGATTGGGCATCCAAGCGGGACTCGAATCTTCGCAGATCGTCACGGTAATGGACTGGTATCCGACATTGGCGACCTTTGCTGGGATAGAGGTACCGTCGGATCGCGTAATCGATGGTCGGGACCTGAGTCTCTACCTGACCGGAGCGACTGATTCCATTCCTTCACCCGTACATGATAAGTCTCTGAATAGTCATGTCGCGCTCCGGCGTTCGCTCGACTTCGCCGGAGAGTGGTCGCCGCTATTTACGCGAGACGAATATTTGAACGCTTTCTTCTACCACGGGAGCCAGGGCGCTTTGGCGGCGGTGCGCGCCGAGAATTGGAAGCTCGTTTTAAATCCAGGATTGCAGCTCTTCGATCTATCGAACGATCCAGGCGAGCGGAAACCCATTCGAGATCGAGATATGCTGCGAAAGCTCCGTGGAATGGCAGTGACGTTTCAGGAGGAGATGAACCGCGATGCTCGGAGAGCGGGCTACGTGGATTAAGTTAGATCGAGCCAATAGTATGGTGGCGCGATCCGGCGCCTAATTGTCTTTCGATTGAGGACAGTTCCGTGCTATAGAGGGCTATGCGTATACGCTTGATTCCATTCCTCTTGATTTGCGGGTATGCCTGGGCCCAAGAGTCGACTTCGATCGATCCACGCGTCATTGCCGAGTCCAAGGAGGCGAACGATTTCTTCGAGCGTAGCTACAACGAAAAGGTAGACCGCTTTCCTGAGTGGCAGACCTATTTGGGAATCAAGAAGGACTATGGCGAATGGGATGACAACTCTCAAGCAGTTGAGTTGAGGGAGTTGGCGATCACTAAAGAAAATATGGAGTGGTTGAAGTCTTCCATCGACTACGACTCGTTGGATGCGCAAACGAAGATCAGCTATCGGCTAGCGATCGAGAATGCCGAGAAAGCGATCCGCAATTTCAAGTACCGACATTACAACTACCCCGTCAATCAGATGTTCGGTAGGCATACGGATATCGCATCGTTCTTGATCAACATGCACTTGGTAACGGAGGCGAGCGATGCGGAGGCTTACGTTTCGCGCCTTGAAGGAGTGGAGGGCGTATTCGAGCAACTGATCGATAACCTGAAACTGCGCGAAGATATTGGGGTAATGCCTCCAAAATTCGTGTATCCACGCGTTATCGAGTCGTGCCGCAATATCATTTCAGGCGCCCCATTCGATGAGTCGGGAGAGGATTCAGCGTTGTGGGGTGATTTTCGAAAAAAGCTGAAGGGGCTCGATATGGACGAGCCGCAGAAGGTGCTTCTTCAGCACGAAGCCAAGAGCGCATTACTTGATGTAGTGAAACCCGCTTACGAGCGCTTGCTCGCCTTTTTAGAAGATCAGGAGCAACGGGCGAACAATGATGACGGCGTGTGGAAGTTCGAGGATGGGGACGCGTTCTATGCGGAGGCGCTTCGGTTGACGACCACGACGGAGCTGACTTCCGACGAGATTCACCAGGTAGGGCTTAGCGAAGTAGCACGAATTCACGAGGAAATGCGCGGGATCATGAAGCAAGTCGGATTTGAGGGCGACCTGAAAGCATTCTTCGAATTCATGCGCACGGACCCGCAATTCTATTACCCGAATACGGATGAAGGCAAGCAGGCTTACCTGGATCGCGCTGTCGAGGTGATCGACGATATGAGGGACCGATTGGATACGCTTTTCCTGACCAAGCCAGAAGCAGAATTGATCGTGAAGTGGGTGGAGGCATTCAGGGAAAAGTCGGCCGGTACTGCCTTTTACCAGCGACCCGCTCCCGTTGGAAGCCGGCCGGGAATCTACTACGCGAATTTGTATGACACTGCCAATATGCCGAAATACAAGCTTGAGGCTTTGGCGTACCACGAAGGAATACCCGGGCATCATATGCAGCTCGCCTTGGCCCAGCAATTGGAGGGAATTCCAAAATTTCGCAAGTATGGCGCGGCTACACCGCCTATACGGAAGGGTGGGGCCTGTATTGCGAATTGCTCCCCAAGGAAATGGGGCTCTATCAGGATCCTTATTCCGATTTTGGCCGCCTGAGCATGGAACTTTGGCGAGCCTGTCGATTAGTAGTTGATACTGGGATACACGCGAAAAAATGGACCCGCGAAAAAGCGATCGCTTATTACAAGGACAATACGCCGAATACGGAACGCGACTGCGTTCGGATGGTGGAGCGGCGCATCGTCATGGCTTCGCAGGCGACTGCCTACAAGGTGGGAATGTTGAAGATCCTAGAGCTTAGAGCGAAGGCGAAGGCGGCCCTGGGGGAGCGATTCGACATACGTGACTATCACGATGTTGTCCTCAGAGGCGGCGCCATTCCCTTGACGGTTCTGGAGCAAATGGTGGATGAGTATATCGAGGAGAAAAAAGGCTAGCGATCGCCGACGCCCAAGGCTTCATAGTGCTCCTTGAACCACGCATTGATAGGGCCATTGCCAACGATGCGGTGGTAGGGAGCGGAAACGGAGGGCAGTTCCTGGCGAAATCGAGCAAGCGTTTGGGCGAGTTCCGGATTGCTCGCTAGATTTTTCCATTCGTGCGGATCCGAGAAATGATCGTATAGCTCCTCGGATCCGTCATCGTACCTAATATATCGATACCGATCTGACCGCAGCGTGTGATTGCCTTTCGCGTATGTGGTAATAATCGAATGGCGCCAGGGTACGCTCGCGTTTTCGATAAGTGGGGCGAGGCTGCTGCCGGAATTAGCGGCGCGAATCGGAAGTCCGCAAAGGTCGAGCAAGGTAGGATAGATATCAATGAGTCCTACGGGATGATGCCTCACTTGAGCGGGAAGTGCGTCCGGCGCGGTGACGATGAACGGGACTCGGGTGGATTCCTCCCAGAGCCCTTGCTTGGAAACCCGTTCCTTCTCTCCTATGTGGTAGCCGTGATCGCTGAATAAAACGACAATGGTATTGTCGGCATGAGGCGATTGCTCGAGGGCGCTCAAGACTCGACCGACCTGGGCGTCCACAAATGCCGTGCAGGCAAGATACGCTTGTACGCACCGGCGCAGCTCGTCCGATTCATTCGCTCGAAGCCAATCGATGGATGGGTAACGGGGCAGCTCGTGGATACGCCGTCCGATCTCGGGAACATCATCAAGATCGTCCAGGGGAATCTCTGGCAGAACTATTTGATCCAAGGGGAATAGGTCGAACCACTCCTGCGGAGCGTAGAAAGGGACGTGTGGCCGGTGGAATCCGACCGCCATGAAGAACGGCTTGTCGTGCTCTTTTTCAAGGTGGGGTATGATCCAAGATGCCGTTTCGTGGTCGGGCATCTGATCGTTCCGGTCGGGGGAAGCTCCCCAGTCGGTTTGCGTACCTGTGTAGGGGAGATCGTAGTTGGGGCGGTAGCGAAAGCGCGTATCGTTGGGCGCCTTGGGGCCATCGGGCTTGGGCCCTGAATTCCCGCGCGAGCCGGCTTCGTGAAACAGATGCGATTGATCGTAGCCGTGGGAGATCTTGCCGACTCCAAAGGTAGCGTATCCATGCTCGGCGAAATACTGCGGCAGCAGCTTGCCGTGGAAGAGCGCGCTATCGGAAGCCAGGGCATCGCCTCCCTGAGGCTGGTTGTAGACGCCGGTTTCGTGGGGGTAGCGACCCGAGAGGAGCGAGGCCCGGGATGGGCCGCAAATGGGCGCTTGGCAATGGGCGTTGGTAAACAAGGTACCGCGCGCCGCTAAGGAGTCAATGTGGGGGGTAATGGCCTGTGGATGGCCATCCATACAGCCGATCCAGTCGTTAAGATCGTCGATGGCGATCAGAAGGACGTTCGGCTTGGAATCGCCTTTGACGGATGCGGAAAGAGCGAGTCCTGTCAGGAGAGCGGAAAGCAGGTGGGTTGGGGTGTGGCTAAAGAAGCGCATAGAGCGAATAGGATGGGAATTGGCGTGTTCGGATCGAACCTTTTCTTCAGTTGCTACTTGTCCGCTCGTTCGATCATCGCGTGCAGCTGAGATTCCCAGATCTGCTTGAGCTCTTGGGCTTTCTCAGGCTGAGACTGGGCGAGATCCATCGATTCCGCTCGATCCGATTCGAGGTGGTATAACTCCCAAGGACCGTCTTCGAAAGCGACGAGCTTCCAATCGTCGACGCGCACCGCTCGATGTCCATCGTGCATCCACCAGAGGAAGTCGCGATCGATGGGCTGGTCGGCCGCGAAGGAGGGAACCAAGCTGCGGCCCGGAGCGCTAGGAATTGGCTGCCCTTGAACGGTATCCGGTTTCCTAGCGCCGGTGATTTCGAGTAGGGTTGGCACGAAATCGATGAAATGGGCGGGAGAGCTGCGCAGTTCGCCCTTGGCATCGATTCCTTCGGGCCAATGGACAATGAACGGAGTTGCGATTCCACCTTCGTGCATCCAAGTTTTGTGGCGCCGAAAGGGGGTATTGGAAGCGCTGGAGAATCCAGGCCCGAGGCATAGATAGCTGGCGGCGCTGCCGAGCGGGACCGAGGGATCGTGGCCATTCGAGCGAACCATGATCTCGGTGCTGGCTCCGTTGTCGGAGGCAAAGCAAATCAATGTATTGTCGAAGGCGTCCATGGCTTGCAGCTGGGCGATCACTCTACCAATTTCGACATCCATGCGATCGACCATAGCGGCGTGAATCGCCATCTTAGCCGCCTGAAAGCGTTTCTGCTCCTCGCTGAGCGTATTCCAGGGAAAGGGACGATATACTTCCTCGGGACCCAATCTGTGAAGGTCTTTGGGGAAATGATAGGGTGGGCCCACATCCGGCTCGATATCGGAAAGAGTCGTATTTATGATATCCATACGCTTCTGCTTGGCGAATCGCTCTTCCCGAAGCCGATCCCATCCTTCAAGATAGCGATCGCGGTATTTCTCAATGTCTTCAGGTAGCGCGTGCAGTGGAAAGTGAGGAGCGATAAATGCGAGGTAGTGGAAAAAAGGCTTGTCCGAGTGCTTGGCGGCGTGTTCCTGCAGGCACTCGATTGCATGGTCCGCGGCGGCCGTAGTCGCGTAGAAACCGGACTCATCGGAAGGAATTTCTGCGGGGACGTCATCGTATAAATTCCCTTTGTTGGTGAAAAAGTCGCCTTGATTCCTCATGTGGTAGGACTTGTGGAATCCTCCATCGAGCACATCGCCGTCGATATGCCATTTTCCGCTATGATAATTGCGGTAGCCGATTGGCTCGAGGTATTCCGGCAGAAGCTTGGCCCACTCTTGGCGTACACCTCGCCCGCCCCCTTTGTTGTTCGGAAGTTTGTCGCGATTGACTTCGTGAGGGTAGTAGCCGGTGAGGAGGGAGGCTCTTGAAGGCCAGCAGCGTCCTGTATTGTAAAACTGGGTATAGCGGAGCCCATTCTCAGCGAGCGCGTCCAGATTGGGCGTCTCGATCTCGCCGCCGTAGGACCCGAGGTCGGAGAATCCGAGGTCGTCGGCTAGAATAAAGAGGACGTTGGGAGGAGCTGCCGAGGTCGCTAGCGCGCTCAGGGCCAGAACGGCGAGGAGGCTCAAAGGAGAGGCGTTCATTGTATCGCCGCTATCTTTGCGGAGGTGTTCTATCGTGGGGGATAGGGTCGTCATTTCCGATCACTTGCCCTTCCCAAACGGGAACTTTGTCGTAGTAAGTGAGCACTCGAGCGCCGCTACCTAGCACCGGACCATTGTCGATCTTGGGTATCCACTTTCTCAAGTCGGCGACAACGTTCTCGTTTCGATCAGCGACATTGTCCCATTCATGGGGGTCGCCGACGATGTCGTACAATTCTTCTTCCCCATCGACGTATCGAATGTAGCGCCACTTCTCGGTGACGATTGAGTAGCTGCCTTGATTGTGCGAGGTGATCGCGGGCCGTTCTCTAGGAGCCTTAGCGTCGGTGAGCTGAGGTTTCAGGCTCATACCTTCAAGATGTTCCAGAGGAGGCAATCCGCACAGGTCTACGAGAGTGGGATAGATATCGAGCAGCTCTGCGGGTCGCTTGCTGACCTGGCCGGATGTGACCCCGGGTCCAGCAAAAATAAGAGGAACGCGCGTTGACCGGCGCCAAAGAGTGTTCTTCCCGGTAATGGCCTTTTCGCCTAGGTGGTAGCCGTGATCGCTCCAGAGGACGACGATGGTGTTGTCTGCGTGACCCGCTTCATCGAGGGCGTCAAGAATTCGGCCTACCTGGCTATCGACGAAGCTGGTGGATGCTAGATAGGAACGGACGAGATTGATCTGCTGATCGTTCTCGTCGATCCATTTCTTGCGGGGCTCGGGCAAGCTCCAGTGGATCCACCAAGAGGAGCGTGGCGTATCATCCCGATCTCCTTCAGGCATGGGAGGTAAGATGGATTCATCATCTGGATACAAGTCAAACCATTTCTGAGTCGCGTAGCAGGGCACGTGAGGGAGGAAAAAGCCGGCGGCCAGAAAGAAGGGTTTTCCATCTGGCATCTCCTTTATCATGCGTACGGCATGGTCGGCTACATCGTAGTCGCCTTTGGTGGAGTCGTCGTTGTTATCGGGCCATACGCCCCAATCCATGAGCGGATGGTTGCCGAAAGGCGTTGTAGGAATCAGCTTTTGCGGCGGCCTAGATCCCACGCCACCTCGGGATCCCCAGTTCTGGAATTCTGGGTTAGGCGGGTTGGCGGGTTGGGAACGAACGCTGTGGTAGATCTTCCCGTTGCTAAAGGTTTGGTAGCCGTTGGCAGCGAAATGCTGAGGTAGGGTGACGAGATCGGCCCACTGAGGCACGTCGCGGAACCAGGGTCGCAGTCCATGAATGCCGGTAGTGCTGGGTCGCAACCCGACCATGAGGCTGGTGCGCGAGGGGTTGCACAGGGGAGCTTGGCAATGGGCATTGGCCATCAAGGTGCCGCGTTCCGCGAGCTGGTCGATGCGAGGCGTCTTCACCATCGGATGGGAATCCATGCAGCCGATCCAGTCATTCTGGTCGTCGATGGCGATAAAGAGCACGTTGGGCTTGTCCGCAGCGCTGGTGGTGAATGCGAGGAGGCAGAATGCGAGGAGGGGCAGGTTTCGTTTCACGGTGATATAGTTAAAGGGCTCTCTTGTAGGGGCAATCTCAATCAGGTTCATTCGCTTCATAGGGATCGGGTAGCGATCCCCTTAGTTCGGCGTCCAGACGGGGTCGATCATCTGATCGTTGTAGGCGTTCCACGCGTCTAGGAGCTCGGCTCGTTTTTCGGGATGGGTTGCGCTCAGATCGTTGGATTCGGAAATGTCGTTGGCCAAATTGTAAAGTTCCCATTGATCTCCTTGGCCGCGTCGCGGATTGCGCAGAAGTTTCCAGTCGCCGACTCGAATGGCAGCGCGTGTGCCGACGCGCCAGAAGAGGCTCTGATGCGGAGCGCTTTCGTCTTCATTTTTCAAGTACGGGATTAGATTAACGCCGTCGTATCGTTTTCGGTCATCCAATATCGCTCCGGAAACTCCGGCCGCTGTCGCGAAGATATCGAGCGACCAAACCGGCTTGTCATAGACTGCGCCTTCAGGAAGCTCGCCTTTCCATTGCATCAAGAACGGTACACGGTTGCCTCCTTCGTATACGGACCCTTTGCCATCGCGGAGGGGAGCGTTGCTTGAAGTGAGCTCGCGCGTCGGCCCTCCATTGTCGCTGAGAAAGAATATGAGCGTATCTCTTTCAGGTTTTCAGCCCGAAGCGTTTCGAGAATCGCCCCTACGCTGTCATCCATGTTGGAAAGCATCGCCGCGAAGATGCGCCTTTGAATGTCTTCGATATGCGTGAAGCGCTCCATGTAGGCATCCGCTCCCTGGAGTGGACTGTGCACGGCATTGTAAGGCACGTAGAGAAAGAAAGGCTTGTCGGCTTGTCGATTTATGAATGAAACCGCTTCGCGCGTGATGGCATCGGTAAAGTACTCAGTTTCCACCATCGGTTGACCGTCTCGGTAAATAGGATTGTCCGCGTCATAGTCCGGTTCCGTGTTGCCCATGTGGGTGGTGTAGAGGAGTTTTCCATCCTGCGAAATCCACAGTCCCTCTCCCCCGCCGGGTAGGACTTTGCGGCGTAGCCAGGTCGTAACACCATCATAGGGCGGAGGAACGAAGTAGTGGCCTTCGTGCATGAAACCGAAGAACTCGTCGAACCCTCGACGTATGGGATTGTACTTCGCGGTACCGCCGAGGTGCCATTTCCCGAACATTCCGGTGATGTATCCGGAATCCACTAGTATGTCAGCAATCGTCTTTTCTCGAACCGGGAGTCCTGCATTCGGATCTTCGTTCTTGGCTCCGATAGGATTGAACTCATACCTAAATCGCGTTTGATAGCGCCCGGTTATGAGGCCTGCCCTCGATGCGCTGCAGAAGGGCGCGGTGACGTATCCCTGGGTGAATCGAATTCCATTTTGGGCGATCGAGTCGATATGTGGCGTGGGAATCTGCTCATTGCCTTGGCAACCGAGCTCTCCGTAGCCAAGATCGTCCGTCACCAGAAGCACGATGTTGGGCTTTTCTTGCGCTGATGCGAGAAGGGAGGCTAGCGAGAGCGCGAGGGTTAAAGCCTTCCCTGCACTGTTGGGTGTCTTTAGAGTATCCGCTTTCATCTTAAAATTTCGATAGCTGTAGGTGAGAACCTACTACAGTTTCTTCAAGTACACGTTGCGAAACCACACGTTGTGGCCGTGATCCTGGAAGCCGATATGGCCCGTTCGCGGAAGGTCTTTGAGAGCGGTCTTGAATTTGTTTTTGCTTCCATCGGGATTCATTTTTGGTGTGGTCCACTTGTCTAGGTTAGCGTTTACGATGCGCTCCCCGTTCAAAGTGACTTGGATCATCGCTCCTTTGCATCGGACGCGTATGTGATTCCACTCGCCCGCAGGCTTGGCGACGTTCGCGCTAGGGACGACTGCATCGTAGAGCGCTCCGCAATCGTGTGAGTCAATCGTCTCTTTAGCGAAAGAGTCGTAGATTTGAATCTCAAATCCGCCTTGAACGGGGTTCTTCGGGTCGCTTCTGACGAATATGCCGCTATTGCAATTGCGGCTCATCCTAAATTCGAGATCGAGGACGAAGTCGCTGTAAGCGTCGTTGGTCCAGATGGCGCCGTTGCGGGCGACGCGTCTGAGCGTGCCATTTTTCTTGTCCGCTTTCCATACGGGCTCGATTTCGGACGGAATGAAATTCCAGCCTTCGAGGCTTTCACCGTCGAACAATGCGGTAAACCCTTTCGGCGGCTTGCTGTCGGCGGCGAACGACGAGAGGGGAAAAAGTAGCGAGGCAGTAATGAGCAGGAAAATGGGCTTCATAGAGATCTGGGTTGATTGGGCAATCTGGTGGAAGAACGGGAAGGAGTCGAGCCTGCTGCAGCTCACCCGAAGCAATTCTTTTTCTTTCTCAACGATAGGGTTGACTGATTCACGAGCCGCTTGCAATGTATGCGAGTTCGCTAATTTAAGGCGTACTCGTAAGCAATTACCCCCAAATTTATTCAATACTTTCCCCATTTGATGCAATATCTCGCGAGCAATCTCCAGGCCCGCAGCGTGCGACACAATCATCGCAGTCCCATGCGACAACGTGCCCTCGCGTTCTAATCGCATCTACTGAATTCTAGGCTGATCAAAGTACTAGTACAATGGCGGCGGCTTGGGTTTCCAGGCCGCCGTTCTGTATTTGGCGACTCGGGAACGCGGCGTTCAGCTGATCAGCTGCGTTTTCAGCTCAGAGGCAGCGGATTGAAGCGTGGGGAGAATATCCTCAAGTAGTTGCTTTTTGCTTACGCGTCCGGCCTGTACCCCGATATTCATCGAAGCGACGACTTGGTTGCGATGGTTCCTAACAGGAACTGCGAGGGACCTGAGCCCGATCTCGAGTTCCTGATCGACGAGGGCGTAGCCTTGCTGCCGGGTTTCCTTGAGGATACGCTTTAGAGCGTCGGAGCTCGTTTGGGTATGCCGGGTACGGGCCTTGATAGACTGGGGATCCAAGTGATCGTCCCAATTGGCTTCCGGCAAAGCGGCTATCAGCACCCGTCCCAGTGATGTACAGTAGGCAGGTAGCCGGCTGCCGACTCCGAGCGATACTGCCATAATGCGACGAGCCGAGGATCGGGCCACGTAGATCACGTCCTGACCCTCCAGCACGGAGAGGGAGCAGGACTCGCCGGTGGTTTCCTTGACGCGTTCCAGGAAATCCTGAGCGATGGACGGGAGTGAATTAGAGCCGAAATACGTTTGGCTGAGAGAGAATCTTTGGCTTCAAGTAGTAGCCATCGTCTTCATGCGAAACATAGTCCATTTCCGATAGGGTGTAGAGGCACCGTCGCACTACGGCTCGCGAAAGACCGGTTCGCTTGCTGATATCGGATGCCCGAATTCCAGTAGCGGTATCGGCGAATGAACGGATCACTTCGATCCCGCGCGCGAGCGAAGTCATGAAGTCAGGATCGCCCGTTCGAAATAGGATAGATTTCTCGTCGGCGGATTGCTTTCTTTCGGCGCTCATGGCGGGTGTTGACACAGGGCTGAACCCCTCGCATCGCTCAGCAATCCATGTAGCGTTCGATTATCGAACAAAACTGTCAATCTCCAATTATTCAACTTTCTACCCCGATCAAGTTGCCCGAAATGATGCTGAGCGATCACGTGTATCCAAATGAACGATAAGGAAAATAAAGTAGTGCTGGTGACGGGTTCCGCCACAGGAGTAGGTCGGGCCTGCGTCCTTAAGTTTGCATCGCTTGGTTACGATGTTGTGGTCAACTATCCGGGCGCGGATAAGGAGGAGGCGGAAGAAACGGCGCGTTTAGCCGAGGCTCAGGGAAGCAAGGCGCTGATTGAGCGATGCGACGTGAGCAGCGATGAGCAGGTGCGGGCCATGGTGCAATCGATCGAGGACGCTTTAGGGCGATTGGATATCGTGGTGAACGCGGCTGGGGTAACTCATTTTGTGGAGCACAGCGATTTACAGGGACTGTCGGAGGCTCAGTGGGATTCCATTTTATCGGTCAATACGAAAGGGCCCTTCTTTGTTATCCGTGCTGCGGAACGGTTGCTCAAACGGCAGTCTTCTGCGACGATCGTGAACGTATCTTCGGTAGCCGGCATATCGGGCTTCGGGTCTTCGATCGCCTATTGCGCAAGCAAGGGAGCGCTCAATACGATGACGAAATCGCTGGCTCGGGCCTTAGCCCCGAGCATTCGGGTCAATGCGGTTTGTCCAGGCCCCATCGACAGTCGCTGGCTACGAAAGGATATGACCGAAGAGCAGATCGCAGAACGTGTCGCCAGTTTACCGATACCGAAGCTGTCTTCTCCCGAGGACATCGCAGACACGGTAGTCTACCTTGCCACGGGAACTCAGATGACAACGGGTCAAATTCTAGTCGTCGATGGAGGACGGACGATTTAACGGAACTTGAGCATGAGGACGACTTGGAGCAGCTATTCTAACCCTCGTCTGGTCTTTGGACCCGGCGCTCTGAACCAGGTGGGGCAAGTAGTGTCTCGACTCGGAGGGGCCCGTACGCTTCTGATCACGGATCCCATCATGGAAGGACTGGGCGTGGTGGAGCGCGTCGCTAGCGTTTTGAAAACAGAGCTCAAGGTGTATGCGAAGGGAGAGATTGAGCCGTCTACCGATGCGGTGAGTCGCTGCGCAGCTCTCGCCCGAGAATTCAATCCCGACGTGACCGTTGCCATAGGGGGTGGCAGCAATATGGATCTCGCTAAGTTGACCTGCGCAACTGTGTCGTCAGGAAAAGAACCAGCGAGCATGCTCGGCTTCGACGCGGTGCCGGGTCCAATAGGAAATTTAGTGTGCATCCCAACCACGGCGGGGACCGGAAGCGAAGCCTCTCACTCAGCGGTGATCTGCAATTCGGATACGGGAATGAAGGTTGCAGCCCTCAGCCACTACCTCCGCCCTCAGGTCGCTATAGTGGATCCCGAATTGACGCTTTCGTGCCCGAAGAAGCTTACTGCGGATAGCGGTATCGACGCCTTATCCCATGCGATTGAAGGCTATCTCGCGACAGATTTTTCGACATTGGAAACGAACGACTCCGGGATTTTGGCTTATGAAGGGAATCATCCGATTGGCGACTTGTATTCGGAAAAATGCATACGATTGATCAGCGAGCATTTTCTGAAAGCGGTTCATGAGCCTAGCAATATCGAAGCTCGATCCGGTATGGCGTTGGCGGCCACGTTAGGGGGCTTGGCGTTCTCCAATTGCGGCGTCGCCCTAGTTCATGCGCTCGCATATCCGATCGGCAACCGCTATAAGTCTTCCCATGGAGCGGGGAATGGAATTGCACTTCCAGAGGTCATGCGATTTCTAAAGGGAAGCCGCGCAGAGCGTTTGGCTCGAATTGGCGCTTTGCTTGGAGTGGATGCCGATGCGGCGATCGAGGAAGTGATCCGACTTCGAAAGGAAGCCGATCTGCCGGAACGGATTGCAGATGTAGGCGGTCGCCGGGAAGACCTTCCTGAATTAGCTGCCACCGCATTTAAATTGGAGCCCCTCATGGCGCTTTCGCCCGCCAAGGTTGACGAGCAAGACTTGCTCGCCATCTTGGAAGCGTCATTCTAGACGGAATCATTTAGCGAAGAAATCCCCTGACTATGAAATTCTTTTTGGACGGAAGCTGGCAATCGAGAGACGATGTGATCGAGGTGATCAACCCATTTGACGGTCAAGTCGTCGACACGGTTCCGAAGGCGAGTGAAGCGGATGTGGAGACGGCATTGGAGTCCGCTGTCAAAGGCGCGGCGATTATGAAATCGCTTACTGGATACGAGCGGTTCGAAATACTGCGCCGGGCGACGGATCTGCTTCGGGACCGAGCCGAGGAAATGGCCCGAACCTTGAGTTCCGAAGAAGGCAAGACTTTGAAGGAAGCGCTTCTGGAGGTGGACCGCGCTACGCAAACGCTTGAGATCAGTGGGGAGGAGGCCAAGCGATTGTCGGGCGAAATGCTGCCCTTGGAAGGCGGGAAGGACGTTAAGAACAAGATGGGATTTACGTTGCGGGTGCCCTGTGGCGTCGTTGCGGCGGTGGCCCCCTTCAATTTCCCGCTCAACCTTGTGTGCCACAAGGTGGGCCCTGCGTTGGCAGCGGGCAATGCCGTCATTTTGAAGCCGGCGAGCGACACGCCGCTCGTGTCCTTGAAGCTTGTGGAAATCCTTCTCGAGGCGGGGCTCCCTCCGCTTGCGATTTCATGCCTTACGGGGAGCGGTGCCACGGTTGGCGAGAAAATCTGCGCGGATTCGCGAGTTCGGAAAATCACGTTTACTGGGAGCAAGGAAGTCGGCGAACGCATTTGCAAGGTCGCGGGCATCAAGAAAGTGACGATGGAGCTGGGGTCGAATTGTCCGCTCATTGTGCTGCCTGATGCGGATTTGGATGAAGTCGCGAAACTAGCCTTGGTCTCCGGCTTTACGAATGCGGGACAAGTATGCATATCTGCTCAACGATTGATCGTTCTAGACTCTGTGAAAGAAGCCTTCGTCGAGGCCTTGAAGCCAAAAGTCGAATCGCTAACGACAGGTAATCAGTTGTTAGAGACTACGGGCATGGGCCCAATGGTGCGCGAATCCGATGCTGCAAGAGTTGAAAGTTGGATAAAGGAAGCAGTCTCTGAAGGCGCGCGCCTAGTATGCGGCGGTGAGCGATCGGGAACGATCATGCAGCCGACGCTCTTGGATCAAGCGTCGCCGCAAATGCGCGTCTGCAATGAAGAGCTCTTCGGCCCTGCGGTCTCGGTTATGAGCGTTAAGGATATTGATGAAGCGATTCGGCTGGCTAACGATACGGAATATGGTCTCAGCGCGGGATTATTCACTAAGGATATTGACGCAGCGATGCGTTTCGCTCGCGAAGTGGAAAGCGGAAATATCCATATCAATTGGGGACCTTTCTGGCGTACGGACGGAATGCCCTATGGGGGCCTCAAGGGGAGCGGTACCGGAAAAGAAGGACCCAAGTATGCGATTGAAGAAATGACTGAGATGAAGTCGATCGTTATTCATTCGTAATTACGTTTTCGATACTCTATGAAACTACCCCTCGTCTTTCTAGCGGCGTTCGCGCTTGCGAATGTCAGCATTGTCTCAGCGGACCCGGTACGGATTGATTCGGGACTCGTATCTGGTGTCGAGCTGGATTCGGAGTCCGGATTGAAGGTGTTCCGAGGAATCCCCTTCGCCGCTCCGCCGGTGGGTGATTTGCGCTGGCGTCCACCCCAGCCTGTAAGAGGATGGGAAGGCATCCGATATTGCGATACGTTTGGCGCTGCGAGTATCCAGCGAATGGGGAGGAACGCGACACAGGTGCAGAGCGAAGATTGCCTCTACCTAAATGTATGGTCTACCCGGAGCGGTGATCAATCGGCCAAGCTGCCGGTGATGGTTTGGATCCACGGTGGAGGATTGAACCAGAGTTGGGCTCACAAGGATATGTATGATGGGGCGGCATTCGGGAAGGAAGGCGTTGTACTGGTATCCTTTAATTATCGCCTTGGTACGCTTGGATTCCTGTCTCATCCCGGATTGTCCGCCGAATCGGCGGAAGGGGTTTCTGGAAACTATGGGTTCATGGACTAGGTGGCGGCCCTTGAATGGGTAAAGCGGAATATCGCGAGCTTCGGTGGGGATCCTGGCAACGTTACGATCTTCGGGGAGTCCGCAGGAGGGACGAGCGTGAGCGTGCTTTGCGTTTCGCCCCAGGCGAGAGGTTTGTTTCACAAGGCCATCTTCAAAGTCCTTGGATGTTTGGATACGTTGGCCTTGCGGAGCCCAATATCGTGCCCATGCGGGATTCCGTAGCAAGCTCTCCGAGCTCTGAGAAATTTGGAATTGAGTGGGCCAAGGAGCACGTAGACGCTATCGGCTAGGAGGCGATCGATGCGCTGAGGAAAATTCCCGCAGTGGATTTAATCAAGAAAGGATCGAATCGCGCCCGCGCTACCATCGATGGCTGGTTCTTGCCGGATCATCCTGCCCGAGTTTTCCAAGAGGGGAAGCAGGCCGATATTCCCGTGATCATTGGTACGACACGGGATGAAGGCAATTTTTTCGTATACTCCATCAAGTTTGAGAAGCGAACTGAAATGTTCGAGAAGCTGTCGGACTTCTATGGGGACGCGACAGGCGCGATCATGGCCCACTATCCGGGAGAGTCTGCCAGTGAATTAAAGCAAGCGGGATCCCGATTCATAACGGATGCTTGGTCGTGCATCCTGCACGACAATTGCTAGACGGAATGTCGACAGTGAAGTCGCCAGCGTTTCAATACGATTTTGCAAAGAAGAACAGCAAGAATCCAAGCTTTGGAGCCCCTCACGCCATAGAGTTGCGTTACGTTTTCAATACATTGAATAATTTGGATACGTATCCCGAAAATCAGAAATTGGCGGAAAGAGTGATGGATTATTGGGTGCAATTCGTTCGGACGGGTAATCCTAACCAAGATGGATTGCCGCAATGGCCCGAGTACAAGGAACGCCAGAAGTCGTACCTAATTCTTGACGATACGATTTCGAGAGGCATCGACCTTCGCAAGGATGCGAGCGATACGCTCGATGCGGCGGTTGAAGGCCTCTATTGAGGGGGGATCCCGTAGGTCGCTCCGTCATCGACCGTGAGCAAAGCGACCCGAGCAGCGCGGTTCTGACCGGCTTCGTATAGCAAGCGAGAGCCGTCGCCGAAAGGGATAAGAGCGGTGCCGCGGGCGGTGCCGTTGTCTGGGTATCCCGATTTTGCGTGATAAAATATCTCTAGATGTGTCCAGTTTCTCCAATTGGCGTCTCCTTCTGAAATGTGCAGGTGGACGGGTTCGACACGATCAGTTCCTTCCTCTGCGCGCGAACGAAGCGCGTAGACCATGTAGTTTCGACCGTTTATGGGCAGCCAGCTTGCATCGAGGGCCTTGTACGTTTGTCCTCCATTTCCATCGTCGATGAGGGGCCGTCGAGCGGTCCACTCGATGCCGTTATCGGAGGTGCAAAGGACAATGGCATTGTTTTGCAGACCTTGCGCATTCTTGCCTCCATTCGCCGTGAGGGTCATAGTCCATGTGTTGCGGTATTCGGGAATACGGTACCTATGGATCCGGGCGTAGCTAGCCGATTTAGACTTAAAATGGATCTTTTCGTTGATCATGTCGCGCGTTACGCAGACCGCGCCAAACTCGAAGTGAACTCCGTCACGAGAATGGCAATACACTGTTTGAGCATTGGGAGCGTGAACATACAGGAATAGGGCTTTCGCCTTTTCATTCCAAACTGCGTGTGGGGATGAGACATGGTCCACTCGGGCAATTGCTTCGTTGACCACGGTGCTGTGGAATTTCCAAGGCCCTTCGACTGCATCTGCAGTATAGAGTCGCACATCCGCGCCCGCGTGCGGACTGGTATAGAGGTAATACGGGGCCAGAGGAGAGTCGAAATAGTCGTCGGCTTTTATTATAGAGGGAAAGATGAGGTCGCTCCCGTCGTCAATCAGCGTGGAATGGAACGTGGCGGTGATCTCAGCCGTGTCCCAATCGGCTGCGTTGGTAGACGGTCCAAATACGATTGCCGCTAACGCGATAGAGATCCATCTCGTTTGTGTTGAAAGAACGTTCACTTCTTCTCCTTTAAGATGACGGGTTCGAACTTTGGAATACGCGCCCGCGTACTCGCCCAATTCTCGTTGGGCCTCTCTTGGATAGTCCAAAGCGTCAGATTGTCGATTTCTACGGTGCCGTCTCTGGTATCGGCTACGCCGAATCCGGCGCCTCCGCTCGTTACGGGTTGAGCGAATCGGGGATGCTTCGCGTACAGGGTGGGGCCATTAGCAAACTGAATAACGAACTCATCTCCTTTCAGTTCTGCAAGCGCGTGATACCACTTTCCTGAATGGTAGGTGAATGTGACATCCTCATCGAGCTTGACCGATTCGCCATCCACAATCAGGGAAACTCCCGACTCGCTGAACTTGATTCGAGCGATGTGGTGCCCGAATTCTACGAAGGGCGCGATACTGGTTTCACTGCCACCAATAAAACGTATAGAAAATTTGGCGACGAATTCCGATGGTGTTGCAGGACAGCTTATCCGTGGCTCCAGGCCTTGATGATGAGATTGGGACTTCTGGAATTCGATGGTGGAAGGAATGCCTCTCAAGACACTGTCTTCGATCTTCCAGCGCGTATGTTGACGCTGCTGCCAGGTCTCTCGCTTGAGTGGAACTGGGTCTGAGAAATCCGACTTGAACGCGATGGAATCTGGGATGGCGAGAAGAGGCTTCAGTTCGGCATTGAGGATCGGTGCGCCCGCGACGGCACTGGCGACCAGAATAAGACGGAAAGGGTGGGGTATCTTTAGAACGCGCATTCGCAGAGAATTCTAGAGTTTGTCCTATTATTGGACTCGAATTACGAATTCAGCGATACCCGGTAGCATCACGCCACGATAGGGGCCAGAAAGCGATCGACTAGCGGTTCCTAACAACTTCTGTCGCTCTAGAAGGATCGTAGTTTGGATTCTTTGCCGGCATCTGAGCGGCGATCGACTTACGCCATTTAGCGAGCTTGAGGCGAAGTTGATCTCGGGTTTTAAGATTGATCTCTGCCTTGTCCTGGGATTCGCCGATGTCCTTGTCGAGTCGGTATAGTTCGACGTTTCCAGTTTCGTGGAATTCAATGAGCCTCCAATTTCCTGCCCTAATGGCGCTATAGGGACCATCTCCTCCTGCATGGTAGTGCGGATAGTGCCAGTATAGATGCCGCTTTATGGTGTGTAAAGAATTCTTGAATACGCTTAGCAGGCTTCTTCCATCAACATCCTCGTTGTGATTCGGATCACCGGAGACCCCGGCGATCTCCAGAATAGTGGGGTAATAGTCCACGGTGATGATGGGAGTGTCGCTTTGCGAACCTTCTGGGATGACGCCGCTCCAGCGCGCAATCGCTGGAACGCGTACACCGCCTTCGTATGCGGATCCCTTGCCACGCCTTAACGGAATGTTCTCGGTAAACTCGTCGTACTTTCCATATCGCCGAGTAAGTCCGCCGTTGTCCGACGTGAATATAAATAGGGTATCGTCTAGCAGTCCTTTCTTCGTGACGGCATCAACGACGTTTCCCACGCTCATGTCTAAGCTCTTGACCATGGCGGCATAGATCGGGTTGTTGTGGATCGCTTTTGGGTCCACCTTTCCCTCGAAGTATTTCACCAGGTCGTCTCGTCCTTGAATGGGCGTATGAGGAGTATGGTAGGCGAAATAGAGAAAGAACGGCTGGTTGCCAGTGGCGTCGATTTCTTCGATAGCCTTGTCCGTGAGATAGTCGGTAACGTAGTTGGAATTTAGATTCAAGGAATTGACGGTATCTTCATTTATGATGTAGCCGCGCGAATCCTGCGGTTTCTCGTGCGATACGTCGAACCCGTGCGCTGTAGGTCCTTGAATTTGCGCGTTAGGGAAGTCGAGGTGCCACTTGCCGATATGGATCGTTCGATATCCGTCGGACTTCAGCGCTTCGGCGATGGTAACGCGTCGTGATTCCAGTCCCATGGTCCAATCGGGTACGGTCATCTTCGCATAGGGTCGTTTTTGCCCGGAAATGAAATCGGTGAGTCGCAGCCGCGCAGGATACATGCCGGTCATGACGCTGGCCCGGGTGGGCGAGCAAACGGTGCAAGCCGCGTATGCATTCGAGAACGACATGCCTTTGCTGGCGAGCGTATCCAGATTGGGCGTCTCGTAAAAGTCGCTGCCGAAGGACCCCGTACCGGTCCATCCCAAGTCGTCCGCGAGGAATAATACAATATTGGGTCTGCTCTCGGCGAGCGAGGCGAATGGAGCCCAGCAAGCGATCAGGGTAACAGAAACGAGGGTACGCATGTTGGGTATAATTGCTGAAAATTAGTCAGACTACAAACTCTAAGCGAAATCTTGAGCTCATTAATCTAAGGGAGGCCCTAGGGTTCTTTCTCGATTTCGTAGTGTACGCGCTCCATGGAGCGCGATAGACGGCGCGAAGCCTACTTATAGGGCGCGAAAACGCGCCTTTCCCTAGCTCTGGATGGCGGCGAGCTTACCGGAGCTGTCAGCGAACCGGTTGAACGGAAGACCCATCGCTTGAGCTTGGGTGATCCACAAATTGGCCAGTGGTGTTGCCTCTGGGCAGTGATAGTGGACGCCCGTCTTCAATTGGCCTCTCCCGGATCCCGCGATGATAATCGGAAGATCGTGATATTGGTGGGTTGAACCATCGCCGAGGCCGGAGCCGTAGGTGAAGATCGTATTGTCGAGCAACGTCGAGCCATCGGCTTCGATGATGGAGTCCATTTTCTCTACGAGGTAGGCGTACTGCTCCATATGGAAGTAGTCGAGCCGTTCCAGGTCTTCCACGTGCTTGGTTTGATTGTGGGACAGGTAGTGGTGGGTGACAGGATTGTCGAACAAGCTGTCATAGGTGAAAGGCGTATCCCAGCGTTCAGGCCCTACCATGAGGGTAGCCACCCTCGTTAACCCCGTCTGCAGCGCCGCTACCATAAGGTCTCCCATAAGCCGGATATATTCGCCTCGCGGCAGGTAGGCGGCAGTGGGTTCGGGCATAGGGGTTTTGTCGAGCTCGCCCTTCATGCGGTCGAGCTTGTCGATTTGCTCTTCGATCGTTCTGATCGAATCGAAGTATTCCGTGAATTTCTGCTGGTCGTTGTATCCAAGACTTCGATTCAAAGTGCGAGCATCCTCTAGCACGAGATCCGTAATGTTCCTGAAGTTCTGGATTTCCCGCGTGCCGAATAGTCGGTTGTACATCTTGCGCGGATCGCGAATCGATGGGGCGACGTGACCCGTCCCATACCAGGATATGTTGTCGAAGTATATCGACTCCTTGTTGTCCCGGTGGCTATTGCAGCCGAATTCGAGTGTACGGAAAGGAGTGGCGCCGCCTACGTGATCGCCCACGATTTGATCGAGCGTACGGTCGAGCGGCCAAGCGGAGGACTCGATTGAGAAGGGGGCTGCGCTGCTTAGGAAGCAGGATGCGCACTGGGCATGCACGTCGGTCCCATTCTGGAATTCTCGATCCAGGCCCGTGATCAGCGAAATCTTGTCCTTAACGCGGTGGAGCGGCTTCAAGGTCGGCGTGAGCTCGAGCGGGTGAAATCCGGTTTGCAGCTTGGGGATGAAGATCGACTTCATCTTGTTGCCCTGATTGCCCTCAGGAACGGTGGCCTCGGCCTCGCCTGGAAAGAAGCTTCGTCGTACGACTCCGATAGGTACATAGAAGTAGGCCAAGCGTTGAGCAGGCGCGCTCGCAGGGGCAATCTTCGCTAAGCTTTCCAGCCAAGGAAGCCCGAGAAGGGCGCCGCCCGCTCCGCGGAGAAAGGATCTACGACTAAGGGGACTCATCAGTATTAGTCTTCTAAGATGGCGAAAAGCGCGGAAATCGCGAGGACAATCCTTATAATTGCGGATCGGAGACGGGAAGCTCTTCCTGTGGAATCTCCTGGAAGGGTTTAACGTACCATTGCTTGAACGAGTCAAAAACCCGACCGCCATCCTGGGCCACCATGAGGGAGCAAGGTATGAGGTAGAGAGTAATGACGGTCGCAAATACGACTCCGAAGCCCAGCGATACGGCCATGGGAATTAGAAATTGGGCTTGAAGGGAAGTTTCCAGCATCAATGGGAGCAGGCCTACGAACGTCGTCACCGAGGTCAGAATGATGGGGCGGAAGCGTCGAATCCCAGCCTCCAAGGCAGCATCTTTTAGGCTCTTGCCCGCTGCCCTTCTTTGGTTGATGAAATCGACCATGACTAGAGAGTCGTTCACTACGACGCCAGCAAGGGCCAGCATCCCGAAGATGGACAGGTAGGAGGGCGTCAGGCCCATGATCATGTGCCCAAGCAAGGCCCCAATTACGCCAAATGGAAGAGCGATCAAGACGAAGAAGGGCTGGACCATGGATTTGAATGGGATCGCGAGAAGGGCGTAAAGAATGAACAGCAGGGCCAAAGAACCGATGATGGTGCGGCGCCTCGACTCTTCGGCTTCGGCTACATACCCCATCCATTGGAAGGATAGGCCTTCCACTTCGTTGCAGAGCTCTTGAATCCGAGGCTCGATTTCCTTCGCGATCCCGACGATGTCCACGGTTTCGTCGATCGGCTGGGCCCCAATGCGGATGATTTCCGCCCGGTCGTTGCGTTCTACATGGGTTGGGGCCTGAGTGAACGCGACGTTGGCTACGGTTGTCAGAGGCACGTCGGCTCCCCGAGGAGTGCGGATTTTGATACGCTCGAACGTGTACAAGGATTCACGTTCATCTTCAGGCAAACGCACCATGACACGGATGTCGTCGACACCCTGTAGAACCCGTTGAGCCTGTTCCCCGTAAAACGCCTGGCGGATTTGACGGGCAAGAAGCTGTTGCGTGAGGCCCAGCTCAGCGGCTCTGGGCTTAAGGGTTACCTCTAGTTCATCTGCCCGAAAATTAACATTGGCCCAAGCATTGTTAATGCCTTCGTATTCCCAGAGCATCATCCGGATCTGGTCGGCGACAAGCGCTTTTTCCTCTGAGCTCGGACCGCGCAGTTCCAGATTCAAATTGTCCTCGCTGTACTCGCCGCCTTGTTGAAGCGTGGACTCGGAATACACCCGAAAGGTTCTGGCCTCGGGTATCGGCCCGATGATCTCAGCCCACCGATTGGCGATCACGCTATTGCGCGGTCCCGGCTCGCTTCGACCCTCTGGAGGAACGACTTCCACTTGGACGAACCCTTGAGACTGACTGTAGCCTTTTCCTGGATACTTTGCACCGGAAACAAGAGAAATATTCCGCACGAGCGGTTCGCCCGTTCCTGGATCGACAAACTCGGTTTTGAGCTGATCGACTGCGTCAACGATTCGTCGAATGTACTGATCTGTGGTTTCCAATCGAACATCGCCCGGAAGGGCCAGTATGGCTGTCAGGCGAGTGGTATCGACGCTTGGGAAGGACTGAAAGCCAAGGCGGCCACCCATGCAGTAACCGGCCATGAGCAATCCCATGGTTGCGAACACGCACAAAACCGACCCACGATTGGCTACAGCGAACTTCAGCGATGGCAGATAGGCTTTCTTTGCCAGGCGCTCCATTCCATTGGCGATGTGCGTCTGGAAGCGCCCGAACCTATTTTCGCTTGGCGTTATGCGGACGTGCTTCAAGTGGGCCGGCAAAATCAGCTTGGACTCGATTAGTGAGAATAGCAGTACTGGGGCAACGATCGGCGGAATCTGCTTTGCGAAATCCCCCCATACGCCTTCGAAGTAGAGTAAGGGTAAGAAGGCCACTGCGGTTGTGATGACTCCGAAGGTAACGGGCACGGCTACCTCTTTGGCCCCCAGTATGCTGGCCTCAGTCGGGTCCATGCCGGTTTTGAGTTGGGAATAGACATTTTCGCCCGTGATAATCGCGTCGTCGACAACGACTCCGAGTACCAGAATATAGCCGAAAAGGCTCATGATGTTTGCCGTCACTCCGAAAAAGGGCATGAGCAAGACGCCACCGGCGAACGAAATCGGGATACCCAGCACCACCCAGAATGCGACCTGCGGGCGCAGAAAAATGCCGAGTATGATCATGACGAGGATACTCCCCTGAAAGAGGGAAGTAATCAGTGTATCGAGTCGACCGCGTATGCTTTGAGACTCGTCTTTCCAAATATGCAGCTCGACGCCGTCCGGAAATCGATTGTGGGCAGTGGCTACGTATTCCTGCACCTTATCAGAGATGCCGATGGCGCTCTCCTGCCCAATCCGCATGACTTCTACATAGAGCGCCGGTTTTTCGTTAAATTCTACGTACTTGGTGCCGCCTTCGAAACCATCGATGATCTTGGCGACCTCTCCAACGAGGACATCAGCCCCGTTCCTCGAGCGGATGGGAATCTTGGAAAAATCCTCTTCTGTGTAGGCTTGTCCCCGAGTCCTGACCGTTAGGCGTCCGCTTTGGCTTTGAATCGTGCCGGCGGGCATATCGATGGAATTCCGGCGAACGGCGTCGGCGATTTGCTGGAAGGTCAGCCCATAGGATCGGAGTTTCCGCTCATCCGCTTCGATCGAAATCTCGCGGGCGCGGTCGCCTTGGATAGTGATTCTGCTGATGCCCGGCATCTCTAGAAGATCATCCTGAACTTGGCGAGCAGCTTTTAGGAGGTCGTGGTCGCTCAAATGCCCCGAGATCGTGATCGTGAGCACTTCCCGCGAGTTTGCCGATTCCGGTATGAAAATACGTGGCGGTTCGGTTTCCGCCGGAAATGTGTTGATGGTATCGACCGCGGCTTTGACGTCGTCCATTAATCCGCGCAAATCCACACCGTCCTTGGCTCGCAGGTAAAAGCGGGCTCGCCCGTTACTGCCGTCGGCATTGAGCTGTTCAATTCCTTGGACTCTTTCCAAGGCGGATTCAACCGGGATCAAGATGGCTTTTTCGATATCCTTGGGAGTCGCTCCGCGATACCGCATGTCCATCATGACAAGGTCCCAGCTCAGCGCGGGTGTCACTTCCAGAGGAATCTTGAAGAAGGCGGTGTACAAGCCGGCGAGGAGGATGCCAACCATGAGGAAGTTGGCGGCGATTCCGTTTTTTGTGAACCAGCTAATCATCGGGATAGGTTCTAATTCTTTCCGCCTTTTGGCTTACTCGGAACGCCCATCGCTTCGAGCCAAGCTGACGTTGCCGACGCGTCGGGATTGATGTCGGGAAGAATCTCCACTTGGCCTCCTTCCGGGGCATAGTTTAGCTTTGTGGTCGCCATTAGCATGCCATCTGGGATATCCGGATCGCGAATGATGACATGGTTCTCGTCTGCCCAGATCGCCGCGATGGTGCGATTATGCAGGGTCATCTTTTTAGGATCCACTAAGTAAATTTGGTCCAGGCGCTTTATGCCAAGCCTGGGCAAGGGCATCACGTTTTGCAGCACTTTGCCCGAGATGTCGGCCAAGACGGGCTGACCAATGCGCAGGGGCGGTTTGCCAGAAATTTGCCCAAAGGGATCATCCACCTTGGCGATCGCGAACAGCTCTAGCGAATTGGTATCGAGCGTACCTTCCGTGCGAATGATCTGAGCCTTCCAAACCGTTTCGTTGCTTTGGTTTATGGCGTCTTTTAAGGTGACCTCTACCGGAGGATCTCCGACTTCCTCTGGCAAATCGAGATACGGTAAGTCTTGCCCTGAAATCGGCAGGCGTACTTCAGCGTAATCCGTAGCGAATACGATGCCAAGGGGAGAATTGGTTCGAATCGCCTGCCCTAGACCGACGTTTCGTTCGCGAACACGTCCATCGAAGGGGGCCCGTATCTGTGTACGCTCGAGGTTTCTCTGTGCGCGTTCCAATCCAGCCGATGCCGCATTCATGTTGGCTTCGGCTTCCCGCATTTGAGGTAGCCGCAAAACCAGATCGTCTGGTTCTTCATCGGACTCGAATCGCTCCCAATTTTCTTTGGCCTGCTGGGCCTGGGCCTTTTCCATATCGTAGGCTGCAGTCATCCGAGCGAGCTGGGCTTCTGCAGTCAGAACAGCGGCTTTGAAGTCCGCAGGATCGAGGGTTACAAGAATATCCCCGCTTTTGAAAAACGCCCCGTCCTCGAAATTCGGATGCAACTCGATAACTCTTCCAGATACTTCGGAGTTAAGGGTGATTTGATTGTGAGGCCGGACATTGCCTTGAGTTTTTATACGAGTTGGATAGTCTTGTAAGAACAATTCAACTACTTGAGTCTTTATGGGACGGGATTTGCCACGGGGCTTTTTTGGTTCCTCAGGCTCAAAGGATAGCACGGAAAAACCGATGAGGCCGACTGCGAGAATCGCTATGGGTGGGACGAGGCGAGCGAAGATAGCCGCCCAGTTTCGGTCTGGCCGTCTACGTTCGTTTCTCGATTCAGGCTGTCGTTGAGGTTGCTCTTGGTCCATGGGATTCAGAATGGTCTAGGCTGTACCCCCTCTCTGTCAACGCGCTAGTGGGCGCTGAAGCGGATGGCTGGGCAGCTCCTTGGGAACGGCGGGAAGATGATTGTCGAATAACTGCCTCGGCTTCTCGGCGGGTGATGACCCTATTGCCATTGCGGTCGAGGGCGTCGAAGAATTGGCCTTGATACTCTCGGCGGGTTAGACGGTCATCTCCGTTGTTGTCATCACGGAATAGGCGTTCGACTCTCTGCTTCGGATTGAGTTCACGATCGTCGGGACCTGCTGAAGCGGCCTTGAGCTTCCCGCCTTCCTCAGCATTCCTTCGGTCTTGCCGGATCCATCGTGGTTCCTCTATCCGAGAGCTCCAAGCATTGTAGATGGCTCGCAATTCCTTTAGCTTTTCAGGATAGATTAGCGAGAGATCCGTCTTCTCGCCAATATCCTCCGAGAGATTGAAGAGCATTTCCGGCTCTCCGCGTGGCTTGACCAGTTTCCAGTTTCCGACGCGGGTTGCATGTTGAGAGCCCGAACGCCAGAATAGTTGCGAGTGGGGGGCGCCTTCGATCGATCCATCTAGATAGGGAACGAGATTCTTGCCGTCTATGGAATCGTTGGCCGATAGCTTGACTCCGGCGGCGGCCAAGGCGGTTGCGGTTACGCCGAACCCCATGATGGGATGCTTGTAGGTTTTGCCGACGGATATGCGCTCTGACCACTGAACTGCGAAAGGCACGCGTATGCCTCCTTCGAACATTTGTCCTTTGTATCCACGAAGCGGATCGTTTCGGGATGTGGTTTGAAGAGTCGGTCCGTCATTGTCGCTGTAAAAGAAGACGAGCGTATTATCTTCCTGTTGCAATTCCCGAGTTTTGGCCATCACGTCGCCAACGGCATCGTCAAGGGCGGAAAGCATGCCCGCGTAAGTCTTGCGATTCTTGTCTTTAATATCCGGAAAGCGACTTTCGTATTTCTTGGTCGCTTCCTAGGGAAAATGGACGGCGTTGAAAGAGAAAAAGATAAAGAATGGGGCATCGGATGGCCCGGATTGGTCGATGAAGTCCACCGCATCGCGTGCGAAGGCGTCTGTCAGATATTCAGTTTCTCCATCGAAGGGCTTTCCATTCCTGAACATTTGATGATTTTGACGAGGGCCATTGGGATAGAAGGTTCGAGCTCCGCTGTGAAAGCCGTAGGTGTAGTCGAAACCGCGCTCGTGGGGGCCGAAGACCTTCATTGAAGCCAACGTGCCATTTGCCCACCCACGCCGTCTTGTATCCAACTTCCTTTAGGCGCTCCGCTAGAATGGGCACATCCCTGGGAATTCCGAAATTTGGAGCGGAATATTCTTCTGGCCCGGAATTGTTCTCGAACCCGAAGCTGTGTTGGTATCTACCGCTGAGCAGTCCGGCTCGCGAGGGCGAGCATACGGGGTGATTCGCGTATCCGTCGGTAAAGGTCACTCCTTTTTCTGCGATCGAATCGATATGCGGCGTGGGGATGTCATCGCAGCCATTGAATCCCACATCCGCATAGCCGAGATCGTCCGCGAGAAATATGATAATATTGGGTTGGCTGGATTGGACGCTGGCAATAGCGAATAGCGATAGCCCTATTGCGCCGTATCGGATCAGACCAGAAATTGTAGACGCGTTCTTCATCGGGGTAGCGTCGCTACTAAGGGCTTTTCGGGATTCGAAGATTGGCGAAAAGAATCGCTTAGAACGATTTCTGTAATGAGAGTTTGCATACGATGATGATCATTGATTGTTTTGCGAGTGATGCGATCGAGAGATGGGTAGTCTTCTATAGCGATTTCGCGACCCAATGCGAAGGACAGCATATGCTCGGCGAAGGCTCGCGTAAACCGGTCCTTCTCGGCGAGTATGGCATCCTTGAACTCGACGATGTTTTCGAAGGGTCGCTTCTTGAAGAGCGTTCCCTGCGAATCGACGATCCGTCCATTGCGATATTGATCTCTCCACAGTCCGGTAGGGCCGTAGTTTTCCAGAGCGAAGCCGAGCGGATCGATGCGGCTATGGCAGCCGGCGCACTCCGCGTTGCTTCGATGCAAGTCCAGGCGCTCTCGAAGCGTGAGGGCATCTATATCGACATGATCATCTCCCTCGGGCAGCGGAGGCACATCCGCTGGCGGGGGTTCTGGAGGATCGTTGAAAATTACGGATGCGATCCATGCGCCGCGGGTGATCGGCTTGGAGCGAGTCGCATTCGAGGTCATGGTCATGGTGGCGGCATTCGTAATGACGCCTCCGTATCGCCTGTCCTCCAGCCGGACCCGTTCGAAGGGAATTTGCGTAGGAGGCATTCGCTTCGGTTGAACCCCGTCCTGGTACCAGGATTTCAGGAAATCGCTGCGGTAGCTGTAGTTGGAATCGATCAATTCCAGTATGGAGCGGTTCTCAACCAGGATTGCCTCGAAGAGCAATAGCGGCTCAAGCATCATATGCATGCTGCCGCGGTACTTTGCGAAATAGAAATCGGGCCACTCGTTTCGATCGGGCGTGGATGTAATGATTCGGTCGAGCTGCAACCACTGGGAAGGGAAACTATCGGTAAATCGTTTCAAGCGATCGTCCTTCAACATCCGGTCGACTTCCGATGTTAGCGTCTCTTGGTTCAGCAGCTCGCCGTTAATCGCTTTCTCCATCAGCCTGTCGTCTGGCAGGCTGCCCCAGAGGAAAAAGGAGAGTCGCGAGGCGAGGCCAATCGCATTGGACGGTTCGCTTTCCCCGCCGTCGTGAAGATAGAGAAAACGAGGCGAGGCCAATGCCGCGGAGGCGGTAAGTTTCATGGCCTCTGAAAAAGTATCTCCTAATTGAATACGATTGATCGCATTTTGAGCATACCGTTCCACGGTTTCCGCATCGACGGGACCGCGAAAGGCCTGCCTCAGGAACGTTTGGAGCCTGGCTTCAATCGTTGTTCGGAGCCCATCGCCCTTAGGAGGCGCTGCGAAGAATGATTCCCAAATGCCGCAGGTACCTTCGTTGAAGTCGACGCTTTCGACGATGGAGCGGCTAAGCGTTAGGAAGGACTCCATCAGAAGGGGCGAAAGCGAAAGATGATCTCCTCGATTGTCGAATCCGTGCTCGGCGCGTAGGTCCTGAGGAAAGGGGCCGATCCCCGCCAAGCGCTTCTCGATAAGCTGGGACTTCCCCAGCGGACGGCTCCCGACCTTCAAGCTTGAAGGCATCACGCCGGTCGCGGGTTGAAAGTAGTTTCCGTATTCCCGCGCCATTTTTTCCGGAAGCGGGAACACTTCCACGTTGAGCTGGAAGAGATCCTTTACGGCATTGCTGTACTGGAATCGATTCATTCTCCGAATGGGCGTTTTCGGCAATGATTTCCGAGAGGCGATCACTTCATCCATCAACGCCTGGAGACGCTTGATCATGAGCGTTCTCGTTTCGGAGGAAAGGGGCGGCTCCTCTTCCGGGGGCATTTCCTCGAACTCCAGGACATCGATGAGGTCCTGAATCCGATCCGGCGAACGGGCGAGGTCCTCGAGGCTGTTGAACTCGGTTAGATCCAGATCTCCCTTGATCTTGTCTTCGCCTCCATGGCAAGAGTAGCAACTTTCTTCGAAAGTGGAGAGAAGGCCGTTGCTGTCGGAGTACGCTTCTTGCGTCAATGGCGCCGCAAATCCCAAGATCGTTGCCGCTAGTCCTACCCAGGCTGCACGGAGTCGACGCATTGGAAGTAAGCTGAAATTTTTGGGTGTGATTCGCATGGATGACGAAAAGAAAGGGCCTGAATGAGGCACCCTAAAAGGGGAATTGTCGCTAGGGGTGTTCGCGTACTGCTGATTTCCCGATAGAAACAGCTAATTGGACGGGTTCAAAGTCAAAAGAAATGCGTCGGTGGGAATGGGTGAACGACGTGAGGGATTGCTCGTTGCTTGCGGTTTTACAAGAATCGAGCCGCAACGGCGCTCCCACTCTGCGGTCACGCTCAGTTGAGCGCGTCGCTCACGAAATCGGGTAGGCGTTGATGAATTCGGACGTTCCTGCTGTGCGTCAGGCTTGGCCCGGGCGTACTGCGTCCCTCTGCGATCTGCTTCTTAAGGAGAGCTACCATTTTGGCGACCTGTTCGGGATGCGCCTCGGCAAGATTGCTGTCTTCGTGGGGGTCGACGCGGAGATCGAACAGCTGGACGAACGGGGCTTTCAAGAAGGCTTCACGCGTGGGCGTTCCGTTGAAGGAGGCCAAAGCCGCTTTCCAGGCGTCTTCCGGAATCGGGACATTTCCATGGATCCCTCTGGCCCCGCTTCCGGGTCCCAGACAGAGCTTCCAATCGCCGTCCCGCACAACGAAGACTTCCATGGCGGATTGCATGATTAGGTGCGTTCTCTGTGTATTGAAATCTTGGTTGCGTAAGGCAGGCACGAAACCAACGGAATCGGGAGCTTCTGTAGGACCAAACTCGATCTGAGCGAGTTCCGCGAAGGTCGCCATGAGATCGTTAAGGCCGACCAGGGCGTCCGATACGATGCCCGGTTCTATGGCATTGGGCCAGTGGGCGATGAGCGGTACATGCAGGCCGCCTTCGTAAACGGAAAACTTGTATCCGCGATGCGGTCCGCTGGGGTAGTGGCCGGCTGCTTCCATCAAATGAATCTGCTTTGGCGTCGCCTTGAGAATATTGCCTGCATAGGGAGCGGGGCCGTGATCCGAGGAAAACAGTATCAAGGTGTTTTCGTAGAGACCTTTCGCCTTGAGTGCCTGGACCACTCGCTCGACCGCGTAGTCGACTTCCATAACGAAATCGCCGTAGACCCCAAGGGCGCTTTTGCCGCGCCAATTGACGCCTGGGCTGGTGGGCGTGTGCGGCGCCGTGAGAGCGAGGTAGAGGAAGAACGGATTTCTTGTCGATTGCCGGGCGATATAGGCATCCGCTTCATCGTAGAATGTCTCCAGAACTTCATGATCCTCGAAATTCTTCTCCGCATCGCCGACGCGGTTGAATGCGCTCCATCCTTTCTGGGCGACGATGTCGCCCTGCCACTCGTTGTTTCGGGCATACGCGTACGGGTACATGTCGAGCGAGCCCGGCAGAATAAAGCTGTAGTCGAAGCCGAATTGGACAGGTCCCACCTCGATCAGCTTGCGGTAGTCTACATTGGTCTCGCCTTGAACGTCTCCGTCCTTCGTTGCCATGAGCGTCCCTAAATGCCACTTGCCGATATAGCTGGTTCGGTAGTTGGCCTTTCTGAAAAGATCCCCGAGGGTAAAGGTATTGGCAGGATCGAACTGCAGTCCGGTAAAGCCCCAGGCGCCCCCGCGCTGGTATCGGTTGTTCCGCCAAGGATAGCGCCCGGTCATGATTGCTACCCGAGTGGGCGCGCAAACGGATGCGTTCACGTGGGCATCGGTAAAGCGGAGACCACCGGCTGCGAGGGCGTCGATGTTGGGCGTGTCGATGAGGCAACGCTCGCCGCCGTAGCAGTTAACGTCGCCAATTCCGAGATCGTCTGCGAGGATGAAGACGATGTTGGGCCTTTCCGCCGCGATGAACGGAAGGGCGCAAAAGGTTGATAGCAGGAATAGGAACTTCATGGCGTTTGCCTTTAGAATAGGTCTCGAAGCGGGGGCTTGGTGACTTTTCCCATCGCGTTGCGGGGGAGCGATTCGAGGATGAGCAGTTTTTTGGGAATCTTGTAGGTGGAAAGCCGATCGCGGCACCATTCTCGGAGTTCTTCTAAGCCCAAATCGCTGGCGTCCTCTAAAACGACAGCGGCCGAGACGGCTTCGCCCCAGGTATCGTCGGGCATTCCAATGACAGCGCACTCGCGAATTTCGGGATGCTTGAGCAGCGTCGCTTCGATTTCCAGGGCCGACAGCTTGTAGCCGCCGCTTTTGATGATGTCGACGGATAGGCGACCCATGATGCGGTAGTAGCCGGTTTCGATGACCGCCATGTCGTCGGTGCGGAACCAGCCCTCGTCGAAGGACTCGGCCGTGATGTCCGGAAGATTCCAATACTTATTGAACACGCCGGGACCGCGTACTTGTATTTCGCCCGGTTCGTTTTCGTTCGCAATAATTTCGCCCGATTCCGACTTGAGCCGAACGTCGACATGGGGAAGCGGCTGTCCGACTGCCCTAGGTCGCCGTTCACCATGAAATGGGTTCGACAGAGCCATGCCGATCTCCGTCATGCCGTAGCGTTCGAGCAGCTTCTGGCCCGTGAGCGCAGTCCATTGCTCGTGCACGCTGGCGGGAAGGGCGGCGGATCCGGAAATCATCAGTCGCAGGTCTGCAAAGCCTCGGATGATCGGTTCGCGTTCGGCATCGGAAAGCGCGTTCAAGGCTTGGATGAGCTTCACGTAGATCGTCGGCACGGCCATGAATACCGTGTAAGCTCCTGCGGCAATGCGGCTGAGAATCTCGTCGATCTTGAAGCTGGGAAAGGCCTCAATCGTCGCTCCGGACCAAAGAGCGCAGGAGAGGACGTTTATGATTCCGTGGATATGGTGAAGCGGAAGGAACAAAGGGATACGGTCGCTTGCCTGCCATTCCCAAGCATCGACCAAGGTCTCAATTTGAGCCTGAATATTCGCGTGCGTACTGACGACGCCCTTGGGCTTGCTCGTGGTACCGCTTGTATAGAGAATCATGGCCCGCCGGTCGATACCCGCTTTAGGCAGGGCCCTGGCAGGCGCGTCCCCCATTTCCTCAGCGATCGACAAGGTTAGGTCCAATCGTTCGCAAAGAGTTGCGAGCTTTGATCTGAGTTCTTGAGTTACGACAACTTGGCTCGCGCTTGAATTCGTAAGCGTGTATTCAAGCTCTGGATCCGCTGCAGACAAGCACAAGGGTACGACGACGCCGCCCGCGCGCCAAATTCCCCATTGAATGGAGGCGTAGTCGTAGCCATCGGTAGCGAGGAATGCGATACGAGCTTCCTTTAGATCATCGTGCGATTGCAGCAACGATGATGCGATACGCGCTGAACGATCGAGCAAGTCCGAGTACGTGCGTCCGCCCGTAGTTGAACTAATGGCGATGGAATCGCCTTTGGCGCGAGCGCGGCCTATCAATTCAAGTTCTTTCGTCATTGGGGAGCTGACTTTTAGATCAGGGACGCGACCGTTCCGCAATGAACTTCGCGAAAAAGCGTGGTTGAGATCTTAAGACGGGCACCGCTCATACTCCATAGCGTCCCCTTCATTTGCTGGAACTACCCGTTTTCCGTCGGAGGGTCGTAGTGTCGCGTTAGCGTATCCAAGATCTCTGTTCGAACTTCTTCTGGATCGATCTTACCCAGTTTCCGATAAAGCACATTTCCTTGCTGATCTACCAGGATCGAGTAAGGAACCGGGCTGGGCCATTTGGGATCGAGCGCGCTGGCAAGGGCGTCGATATTGGCGCCGTCGTAGAGATAGTTATTTGTGGTTCGCCCTTCGGCTTCCACGGTCTTTCGTAGCTTGTCGCTCATCACCGCACGGTGTTTCCCTAGAAAGGCCTTGGCCTTGTTCAATTGGCTTGGTTGATCCAGGCTGATAGTGATCAACTCGAATTCGCGTCGGCTAAATTTTCGGGCAATCTGGGTGAGGTCGGGAAACTCCTCGACGCAAGGGACGCACCAAGTCGCCCAGACATTGATCAAGCACACCTTGTCGGTCCCGTTTCTTCGCAGCGCTGCGACTCCTGCTTCATCGATCGTTTCAATGGTCCTGCCATTGCTGCTCCTCCTCAATGACATGAGCGTTGCGTTCCTTCCACTTTGTGGAGCATCCATGAGCGCGGGTGACCTCGACGGGAACCGGATTGCCCGCCAGAAGCGCTTCCACTGCGTTGCGCGCATCCGGACTCTTGACGGTCTTCGGATCGGCAAAGCGCGAATCGTCGAAGCGACCATTGTACCGGAGTTTCCGGTCCTTGTCGAAAATGAATACGTGGGGCGTCGCGAGGCACCCATAGGCTCGGGCGGTCAGCTGCTCGTCTCCATCGTAGAGGAAAGGAAAGGTCCAGCCGTAGTCCTCGGCGTAGCGTTTGGAATCGGCGAAGGTTTCGTCGTACTCGGTATGCCCGAACTCGTCGGGGCGCAGTCCGGAAGAGTGATTCGGATTGATGGCGACGAATGTGAAGCTTTCATCCGAGAAATCCTCCACGAATTGCAGCATTCGTCCCATCGCTCCATGTGACGTCGGGCAATGCGTCCCCGTAAAGTAGACGACGAAGATATCCGTTCCGCCGAAGTCGGCTAGCGTGTATTTCTTGCCGTCAATTCCGGGCAGCGAGAAATCAGGCGCGGTGTCGCCGATATTCAATGTCGTAAAACCGTCCGGGAGCGCCTTGGCATCTGCGGCCAGAGCGTTGGCACTGAATAAAGTAGCGATAAATATAGAGACGATGGAAGTGCGTAGCGAGATCATAGGGTCGGTATGGGTGAGCGCGTATAGGCGTTGAGTCAATCTACGTCCAAAGCTCTTTAATTGTACCCGTGCTGTCGCCTTGGGAATCAGCATTGACGCCAACGCCCTGAAGCAGGCTGAGCCAGAGATTGCAAAGAGGCGTCTTGTCGTCCTCCATTACGAGGTGGCGGCCATGATTGACGCCGGCGCCACCGCCGGTGAGGACGGTCGGGCAGTTTTTCAAATAGTGGATGGACTCGATATTGCTTCCGTAGCTCAGGGACAAGTTGTCGAACAAGGAGCTGCCGTCCGTTTCCTTGGTAGCCTTTAGCTTGTCGATGAAGTAGGCGAGCAGCTCGCTTTGCTTCTGGTCGCGCATTTCGGATACGCTTAGCCGGGATCCATTGGTGTAATGGCTCATGTTGTGACCGGTGATCGTAGCGCCGAGACTCCTGATGAAGGTATCCACGGGTTGCCGATAGGTCATCACCCGAGTTGCATCGACCTGCATGGCGGCGACCATGATGTCGTACATCAATTTCACTTCCTCGTATCCTTCGATTTCCCCTTGAGGCTCGTTCATCGCCTCCGAAGGTCGCGCTTTAGGGACGTCCAGCCATTGCTCCTCCTTGGAGAGTCGTGTCTCGATTTCGCGAATGGACTGGAAGTACTCGTCCAGTTTCTCCGTATCGTTCTTGCTCAGTTTACCGTTCATCGTGCGTGCATTCTCGATGACTGTATCCAGCACGCTTCGCTTTTGCTTGAGCAGCGCCTGTCGCTCTTCGAGGGGCGTATCGGTGTCGGAAAACAGCTTGTGGTAGGCTGCGACGGGGGAATTCAGCCCCGCGATGGGCTTCCCTTGGCGATTCCAGGACATCGATAGTCCGGGGCCATGTCCGGAGTCCTGGGCTCGATCGCACCCGAGCTGCAACGAAGTAAAACGGGTTTCCTTGCCCAATACCTCAGCCGCAACCTGATCGGCCGACACGCTATTGTAGAAACTTTGGCCTGGTTCGGCGTAGCGGTTGGCACCGGTTAGGTAGAAGGTGCTTCCCCAGTGGGCCTCGTTGGAAAACTGGTTGGTCAGGTTCTGGATGATGGTAAAGTCTTTTTTGTGGCGTTGCAGCGCCCGCAGTCCCTTTGGCAATTCGTAGTCGCTTCCAGTTGTATTGATATCTGGATACCACGATTCCTTGGTGACGCCCCAGCCGAACCCGAGGAATATCATTCGCTTTGGAGGCGCGGCGACCTTTGATGCGGCTGCAAAGCTCTTGGCGCCGAGGGATTCGAGAAAGGGAAGCGCTATCAATGCGCTGCCGCTGCGCAAGAACGCGCGACGGGTTGGCCGAGACAGAGAAAGGGATGATCTGGTATAATTCATTGGCTTGGGTGTTCGTTATATTATCTGACAACGCTCCTTCCTCGCTTGATCCCAGCAAGGCTGGGCTAGGATCGCCGACAAGTCGGCGGCAGGATTCGAGATCGAAATAGAGTGATTAAATGAGAGACAAAAATCATGCCGTCGCGAAGCAGACGATCCTGCCCCGAGCAGTAGCGAGGGCTCAAGTGAGCTTGCGAACGTTGTTAAAATACAAACCTGTTCAGTCATCTCATTTCTGTCGAAAGGGTTCTGATTGCACGAGGGCGTGAATGAAATTTCTGGCTTGGTAGTCGTTCGCTTTCGTTTGCGATAGAATCGACTCCGCTAGGTCGTAGTCGGTAAATCCATACGGGCGACCAAGGCCATAGGAGATCAGGGCTTCCGTAAGTCCGCGGGCAAAATCATCGCAGCGCTCGGATATCCGATCTCTGAGCTCGAAGTAGTCGCTGAAGGGAGTCTTGTCCGGCAGCGTTCCGCTGGCGTCAATCGGTTCCCACGTATCTTCCTCTCGTTTCTTGGTGGCCACGATTCGTTCCATCGATCTCCATTTTCCAGCGGCATCGAAATTTTCCAAGCCATATCCGATCAGATCGATCTTTTCGTGGCACTGAGCGCATTGCGGCTCTTCCATGTGGGCTACCTGCAATTCGCGAGCGGTGAGCTTCTTCTCCGCGAGTCGGCTGAGCTGGGGAACGTTGGCAGGGGCTGGAGGGGGCGGATCGTTGAGGAGATAGCGCAGGACCCAGGAGCCTCGTTCCACTGGGGACGAGCGTTCGCCATCGGAGCCCATTGCCAGCACCGCCGCCGTACCGATGAGCCCACCTCTTGGAGAGTCTTCCGGGACGGGTACTTTGCGGAAGTGGCGCCCTTCGACGCCTTCGATTCCATAGTAGTCGGCTAGGAGATCGTTGATCACTACGAAATCCGATTTCAACAAATTTTCTATGCTGAGATTCTCGTCCAGTAGCGTTTGGACGGTGTGATAAATCTCGTCGCGAGCCGCATCCTTGGCGCTGTCATCGAAATCAGGATACCATTCAAAATTGAATTGGAAAAAATTCAATCGATCCATGTGAAGCCACTGGCTCGTGAATCCGCTGATGAATTCAGCGGCCTTCGGGTCCGAGAGCATACGATTGGTTTGGTGGCGCAGCTCCTTGGGCTTGCTGAGCTTTCCGGCTCTGGCTACTTCCAGCAGCGCGTCGTCCGGTGGGGCGCTCCAGAGGAAGTATGACAAGCGAACAGCGAGCTCCAGATCGTTCAGCGCGCGCTTTCCTTCGCTCGGGTTGGGCTCGTTCAAGTAGAGAAAAGCGGGCGATGCGAGCACGACTGCGAGCGGTTCGATGAGGGCGGTTCGGAAATCGTCCCCGGCGGCGCGGCGATCGTCATAGAGCCCCATAAGCTTATCGATAAAACTGTCGGTGGGCGCCTGGGTTCGAAATGCTCGTTCCGCGAATTGTCGGATTGTATCCCTGGCGTATCCATCAGTTTGGGGCATCTCCGCTCCCTGGTTTTGGGTCCACGATTGGAACCAGGAAATATCATAGTCTTGAATGGGCCCTTCCCATTCCATCCAGTCGATCCAGAGCGCCGGCGCTTCCAGCGGTTCGTCTCGGTCGCGCGCTTGCCGGAATACCCAGCGGGCGGCATCGCGGTTGTTGTGCTGCCGTTCACGCGCTCCGATTTTACGGCTGGAGGTGGGTGTGACGGTGATGGGAAATTCGACGATTTGCGGGTTTTCGTAGGTACCCGTTATTTTCTTGTAGTCCAGTATAGCGAGTTCGCCGGGCCGGGCCCCGCTTTCGACGGTGCCGATCTCGAGGTATCGCCTGCGCTCAGGCGCGGACTCGAAGCCACCCACTCTCGCTCTGATGATATAGCGCCCCGGAGCGGCGGATTCCGGAATGGTTATGGTATCGGTGAGCGATCCATTCCAGGTGGCGAAAAACACGGTTCCGGTCTTCGTTTGCGGCATGGAAAGGTAGTGCGTATAGCCCGGACCTTCTCGTTCGAAGAGCCCTTTTTCGAAGTCGACTCGGGCAGCATCGATAAAGCCGAACTCAGTGGGCGACTTGTCGGACTTCCTCCACTCGTCGCCTCGGATCTTGGCATCCAGCAGCCTGTCGTATCGGTTTTGGATCGTCCGATTGGTGTCGGTCTCCGATTCTTCAAGCTTGCGATTGGGCTTCCGTTTGGAGGGAGAGATCAGGGCGGCGTTCAAGGCTTGGCGGCCGATTTTCAAGTATTGCTCGAATTGATCGGAGGAGAAGAAGAGGGATGCGCCTACGGTGTCGAACGAGCCATTGTTCGAGTCCTTTGGCAGGTCCTCTGCGTCAACGGTAACGCCCAGCAGGGCCTCGATCGTATTTACGTATTCCCGTTGATTGAGACGCCTCATGGTGATCACGCCCCCCGAGTCGCTGAGGATTTTTCGCGCGGTTACGAGCTCGTTTGACAGGTCGGATAAAAAGACGGTTTTCGCTCCCGCTTCAGGCTGGGGTTCGTCTTCTGGGGGCATTTCCCCGGAATTGAGGACGTTTAGGACTTTCTGCCAAAGCTCGGCCGATTCGAGGGTGCCGAGATTGAAGGATAGCTCTTCGAGATTCACGTTGCCTTCCTCGGTGATGGCGTCGTGGCAATCGAGGCAGTAGCTATTTAGGAAGTCGAAGTGCGCTTCCGGCATGATCGCCTTCGGCGCCTCCGCCGAGAACGCACTCACGGCCAGGCAGAAGGGGACAATTAAAGCGCTGCGCTTGATCAAATTCATTGGGTAATCCGAGATAGAGTCCGAAAAAAGGGAGCTCGCTGCAAGATTTCTGCATTATTGGGGGAATTTGGACGGAATATCCGATGATGTTGGGAACGGAATTTCGGTAGCGGCCATCCGGTTAAGATTTTAATTAACAGGATGCGCTGCGCTCGCATGATGCCCTTTCAGGGCTACATGATGAGAATGGGGATTGGCTCTCATCAAGTTCCCGTGAAACGAGATCATTTAAGCCTGCCGCTAAGAGGGAGGGCGTATCCTGTTAATTCAACCATTCGAACCTTGTTTTCAGCTTTGCTGAAACCTTTTTCCCGACGAGGTCGGGATCCTAGCTCTCGCGGAGAGCGGTGACAAAACTGCGTCAGCTCTCACGCGCGGCGACGAGTACGCCGTCGTCTTCGTCCTCTTCTTCGTGGGCCTTGGGATCGATGTCGTAGAGCTTGAAGAAGAGTTGCTTCAGGTCGTCGGTGATCAGGACCAGTACGGGGATCAGGATTAGCGATATTGCGGTGGCGAAAATGATGCCCCAACCCAAGGAAATGGCCATGGGGATGAGGAAGGACGAGCTCGGCTGGGGATCAAACATCAAGGGAAGCAATCCGAAGAATGTGGTCAAGGAGGTGAGCAAGATGGGGCGGAAGCGTCGAACGCCTGCCAGGCGAACCGCTTCGCCGAGCGACATGCCAGCTTTGACGTTGGAGTTCATGAAATGAACCATGATTAAGCTGTCGTTCACCACGACTCCTGAAAGGGCCATCATGCCGAAAATGGAGGATTGATAGAGCCGGGGCTCTCCGCCGTTCCAATTGAAAATCCAGGCCATGAGCCAATGGCCCATGATCGCTCCCACGACGCCGAAGGGGATGGCGGACATGACGACGAGCGGTTGAAAGTAGCTCCGAAGCGGTATGGCCAGGAGGGCGAAGATCACGGCGAGCACGAAGTAGATCCCGGTGGTCATCTCGCGATTGTTGTCGCGGGCTTCGGCGGCTCGTCCGCGCACGTCGAATCCCATGCCGGGATACTTGGTGGCGACGAGTTGCGGGAGGAAGTCCTCGAGGATTTCCAGTTCGATGGATTCGACGTCGATCTTGTCGGTGTCACCATCGGCGCTGACTTGGATGATACGATTGCGGTCGACCCGCCGGATGGATGGGAGGCTCTTGCCGGGAACGACTTCGGCGACGGTTTCAAAGGGGACTTCCGTGCCGTTGGCGGTTCGGATCATCATGTTCTGCAGCGAAGACAGCGAACGTCTATCGTGTTCTGGATACCGAACCATTACGCGGATCTCATCGCGATCCCGTTGGATACGTTGCGCTTCAGATCCGAAGAATGCGGAACGAATTTGCTGCGCGAGATTGCTTGCGGAAATTCCGAGGAACTCGGCTTCTGGTTTCAAGTCCAGGTTGTACTCGTCGTTAGCGTTCTCGTAGGTATCCACAATGTCGAACAGTCCATCGAATGTTTCGAGCTTTTGCTGCAAATCGAATGACGCGGCCTTGAGCATGTCGATATCCGGGTGAATGAGCTCGAAAGTGAGCGCTCCTCCGGATCCACCGCGTTCAAATGAGAAGCTGAGTCGCTCCGCTTCGGGAATTGGCGGAACGAGCTCCCGCAGCTCTTCGACGAGCTTTCGACTTGTATATTGGAATTTCTGTGACTCGGCAGCGCCGATTTCGATGACCACCTCGCCCAGCTCGTCCACTCCCGCTTCATCGCCCGGAGAGAAGAAGCTGCTGCCAAAGGGCTGGCCGCCGGCAGTGGCGAATACATTGGGGATGACATTGGCTCCAAAGTGCTCGTTGACATCCTTCTGGAGCGTTAAGGCGGCTTTTTCGATAAGCTGCACTTTTCCGAGCGTGGTCTCGAACGTAGTGCCCGATGGCATTTGCAAGGTCACCGAGGTCGTGTCGCGCGGTACGCTAGGCCTCTGCGTATAGCCGATTCGCTTTCCGAGAATGAGCCCTAGGAAAATGAGGAGAAAGCATACGAATATGGATACGGATATGTACCGATTTATGAGCGTCCAATTGAGTAAGGGTCTATAGATCTTCTGAATGAAGGTACGCAACCCATCGGAGAAGAATCGCTGAAATCGCACAATTGGATTTCGGGATTTTTCAGAGTTATTGAATCCCGAGCAATGCTTTAAGTGGGCCGGAAGGATCAGCTTCGATTCGACGAGCGAGAAGAGCAATACCGGCAGCACGACCAACGGGATGTTGGAGAAGAAAGCCCCGAATCTTCCAGACATCAAGCTGAGCGGATAGAAAGCGACCATAGTGGTCACCACTCCGAAGAATACGGGGACGGCGACTTCTTGCGTTCCCTTGATCGCGGCAGAAAGGGGCTTGGAGCCCTGCTGCATGTGCTCGAATACATTCTCCCCGGTGATAATGGCATCGTCGACCACGATTCCTAAGGTGATGATGAATGCGAGCAGCACCACCACGTTGATCGTCACGCCCAGGAAGGGCAGCAAGAAGAAGGAGCCCGAAAACGCGATCGGGATTCCCCAGGCGACCCATAAGGCCAGAGAGGGTCGGAGAAAGAGCGCGAGCACGCCGAGGACGAGAAAGAAGCCCATCACTGCGCTTTTAGATAGCGTGCTCAGGCGCGATTTGACCCGTTCGGAGGAATCGGACCAGTAGCTCAGGGAGATGCCGTCGGGAAGCTGGGATTGCTTCCGCTCGATGTACTCCTTGATCGTATCGCCGACTACGATGATGCTTTGCGAGCCGGTTCGAAACACGTCGATGGCGATTGCGAGCCGGCCATTATGCTGGGCCACGATGGGCGTTTCGTCGAACCCGTCGATTACGCGGGCGATGTCGCCCACCTTGATCTTGGTGCCGTCGTCGCGGATCAGCAATGTGATCGCCGAAAAGTCCTCGTAGTTGTAAGCTTGCTGGTCGGTCCGCAACAGTATCCTGCCCGAGTTGGTCTTGATGCTGCCTGCCGACAAATCGATGGACGACACGCGAATGGCTCGTGTGACGTCGGCGAACGTGAGCCCATATTCCCGCAGCGATTGCTCCGGAATTTCGATGGCGATTTCGTAGGGTCGTATCGCTTTGAGCGAGGCCAGAGAGATTTCCTCCATGTTTGATACCTCATCCCGGATTTGCTCGCCCAGCCTCTTGAGGTCCTTCTCGGTCAGGTCGCCTGAAAGCACCATCGTGATGACCCGTTCGGAGCTGTTTCGCAGGCTGATTTGGGGGCGTTCCGCTTCCGGTGGAAAGGTGCGGATGGTGGCGACTAGATTCGTGACTTCATTCAGCTTTTCATTGAGGTCATAGCCCTCCTCGAAATCGAGCGTGACGCGGCCGGTATTCGAGTTGGCCATCGCATCCATTTCCTTGATTCCTTCGATCTCATGCAGCGTTTCTTCCAGTCGAGTGACAATGGCCTGCTCGATTTCGCGTGGGGTGGAGCCGCGATAGGAGACGGAGACGGTAACGGTCCGATCGGGTACATCCGGGAAGTCTTGGAAGATGATGCGGTCTTTCAGGGACCAGATGCCACCTCCAATTATCGCGACCATAAGGAGATTGGCAGCGACCCCGTTGCGGGCAAACCAGGCGATCATTGAATGCATAGGAAAGAGGGAAGGTATACTCTAGAATCGGAGATTATTGATGCGCTCTTTATGTATACGAATAAAGTGACGAAATTATTTTACTTAAAGTTACGAGAGAAATTCCTCCTTGTCGGGCGAGATTTGGACACAGGAAACGCTGATATGGGGAGGCGCATCAGATTGGCCGTCGCTCAAAGCCGCTTCGTCACCTTGGCGATGCGGTAGATCTTACCTTTGTTCTTCTCGAAAATGTAGAGCTCGTTCTGGTGATCGAAGCCGATCCTTAGATCGACGCGTCCACGACCTGAGAGAGCGCTCATAGTGGTCCCGACACTATCGACGAAAACACGGGCCTGCCTCAGGCATTCTCTTTTCCCTGCTCTAACGTCTCTGCGTCCATCGTGTAGAGATGACCGAGTACGATGGCTCCAAAGAGATATTTCCCGCGCAGCAAAGGGTGTTGTTTCCCCTGATAGATATGGCCGCCTGAAATTGCTCTTGCTTCAGTGTGATCGAATTGAGCGATTGGATACGTGTAGCCTTCGTCGTTCTCAGGCAAGGGGAGGAGGCCAAATTTGTTTCTATCGAGCTGAAACTCGAAGGTGCCCTCGCGATGGGGCCACCCGTAGTTTCCTCCCTTCTGCACGAGGTTGATCTCCTCGATATCGGTCTCGCCAATGTCGGTTACTAAAAGCTGTCCCTGCGCGCTCCATGCGAAGCGGTGCGGATTGCGAAACCCGATCGCCCAAATCTCCCCTAGGGTATCGTCGTCGCCATCCGATGCCCAAGGGTTCGTATCCGGAATTCCATACTTTTCATTGGCGCTGTTATTCCCCAAGGGATCGATGCGGATGATCGTTCCCAGCAGGGAATCGAGCCGATTGAGGTTGCTCGCTTGCCCGGCTTTCATGGAGCCCCCTTCACCGACGCCGATGTAAAGCAATCCATAGTCATCGTCCCCTAGAAGCGCAGTCGGATTGAAGACCATGTCCTGCACGAAGTGGATGTGGATAGGGAATCGAATTCGCATGAGCGTGCGGAAGGAACCGCTAAAAACAGAGCTCTGGGGATCATTCGCCATCCACTCGATGATTACGCAGTCGATCGTGTGGCCATCTCTGTGGTCGGGTCCAATAAAGTCGGGCTCGCTCCTGCCGGGTTCTTCGCTGTGAATGGTATAGAAACGGCCATTCTTATCGAATTCCGGGTGGAATTCGAAGAAATTGAATCCGCCGCCTAGACCTCTCTCGTCGAAGAATTCAGGGACGTGATCGCGGATATCCAGATAGGGTTGCAAAGAGCCGTTCCTAATTTCGTAGAGAGGACCTCGCAGGTCGTTTATAAACAGCCGACCGGATTTTCCAGGAAGAGGCTTCAGGCAATTGATGCGAGCCCTGGGCGTTTTTCGACTGGTTGCCGGGGCGGCCGCCCAATGCTCTAAATGGATATCTAGATCGCCAAACTCGATGGGTTCCGCGATCGGGTTCGTTATGGGAAGCGATTCCTTGGCGGGAGTGGCCAGGGATAGAAGTAAGAAAACGTAGACACCTGCTAGCAAGCGTAGCCAAAAAGTAGATAGCATCTGTAACGACACTAGCTGGATACACGTTTTCGAGGCGAGTTATAAATGATTGCTGCCGTGACAGGCTGCGTGAGTTTCGCAATGGGCAATTGAGATCTTGCGATCCTATGGGGAGCGAGATGCTATCCCTCGATTTCCTCACGATCCCCGATCCGGACGGCTGGCATTCGAGTCTTCGATTGAATGGGGATTGGCTTGTCTTCAAGATAAGCGATGGGGTTCATGCGGGGTATGGAGAAGCGTCGCACAGTACGGATGACGCATTGTGCTGCGAGCGAGCGCGAGCGTTGTTCGATAGGCGAATTGCGTCGTTCGAATTGAGCTTGGAAAATTTGGGCGCATTGGAGGCGGAGCTATCGCTGTTTCAGCCTGATTTCGTTGAGGCGACCGCTTGGTCCGGAATCAATCAGGCTCTTTACGATCTGCTAGGGAAGCGTGAGCAAGCTCCGGTTTGGCGGCTTTTCAAGGACAAGACGGATCTTGAGAAGCTGCCGTTGTATACGACGATCAATCGAGCTCTGAAGTCGCGAAGTTCGGATGAGTATCGTCAGGTTGTGGAACAAGTGGAGGCGCAAGGGTTTCAAGCCTTCAAGTGCGCTCCGTTCGAAAAGGTGATTGACCCGAAAGATTCGGAAATAACGAGTAGTTATGGATTGAATACGATCGGATTGCTGCGAGAGACGTTTCCAGAATTGAAGATCCGAGTAGATTTCCATGAACGGTTTTTGCCGGAAGGATTCTTCAAGATCGTACCGGAACTCGAGTCGCTCGGAGTGGACTGGATAGAAGAACCGTTCGCGTTGGGTGAGCCGTATTGCGCGCTTAGGAAGCGAACGTCTCTGCGGATTGCTGCAGGAGAGCTGTTTTGGGGGGAGAATCGATTTCGAGAAATCATAGATAACGGCTGGGCTCACGTCATCATGCCCGACGTCAAGCATGTAGGTGGGTTCGGACCCTTGCTAAGGGTGATCGAGCTGGGCGAGGGCAAGATCGAGGTTTCGCCGCACAATCCGGCGGGACCGGTTGCCACGGCGGCCAGCCTTCATGCCGCCGCCTTGTTCCCGAACTGTGTGGGGTCCTTGGAATTTGCCTTCGATGCCGATTTGATACGAAGGGCGTACGGGGAACGCGTGGATAATGGTTTCTTGTTCCTGAACGATGCGCCAGGATGGGGAGTGGATGTAGAGAACCTTCCCGGAAAAGGGCCTTGAGGCTATTCGGGCAGCTCTTGAGCCAGGATGTTCTTAAAATCGACCTTCATGATTCGTTTCCCGTGCACTTGGATGCCAATGGGGCCTTCGGGCACGATCGTCTCCGATTCGTAGGTCATGATCTCTACGTCATTCAGCCAGGTAGTATAGCTGTTCCCGACGGCTTTCACCTTGATCGTATTCCAATCGTCCAGCTTCAAGACGTCTTGGGCGGTCTCTACCTGTATCGGATAGCCCTTCCCCGGAATGTAGGGGAGCGCGGTCATGTCTCGCTTGAGACTGCCAGACTCGCCGATTTGTATTTGCTCTCTGGTGTCACGCAGAAAGATGCCGGTGTCGATGCGTCCTTCCCCGAACTTGAAGTCCGCCTGGAAGACGAAGTTCTTGTACGCTTTCTCGGTTTGCAGGATATCCCCCTTCTGGTCGGGATCGTTTACGGCGCGCAGCATTCTGTTTTCGACAGGCCAGCAGGCTTCGACTTTGTAGGTCCAGCCGGAGAGGTCTTTTCCATTGAAGATCGACCTGAGGCCGGAGTCGTTGCTTGAGCATCCTGCGGCGAGGAGCATGGCAAGGGTCGCGAGTTCTAGAGTAAGTTTCATGGCAGTTGAGCTGAGCGTTTTAGTTTAGGTTTAAGAATAATGATGGCTAATCTAAAGTGGAGACTGTGAAGTTCTTGTACCGGGCGCTACGAGTCCACATGTGGCGGAGCCCGATGGAGCCCGTATTGATGCCGGGATGCTTGTCGTTTCGCCAATGGCAGATGTAGTCCTTATCTGGATTCTCGATGTGCAGGAATATTTCTTTCCCCTTCTTTACGATAGTAATTTTGTGAGGGATGTCGGGTTGGAATAGCTGCGTGCGCTGATAGATGTCTGGTTCAATCTCTGTATTGTTCATTCGTTGCCCAAGGTCGGGACGATAGCGACGGAGCCGTATATAGTCGAAATCGTCTGTCACCGGTTCGCCCCCATAGGCTGCATAGCTGATGTGATAGGTATGCATGTTGTTGAAGTAGGTGGACATGGCAGGAATCGTCCGATCGTTGGCCCACTCCCGTATATCTGTGGGGGTGTCTGCATTGCCTGATCCAGTGGCTTGTATGTAAATGATGTTTACGAATTGGTTGGCCTTGTCCGTGCGCGTGTATTCGTATTCAATTTTCAAGTCACCCGTAAAGCTACGCTTGGTCCAAAGAACGGTATGGCTGGCGTCCTCTTTTGGTGTGGGGCCGGCCTTTAGGTTCATCCCCTTGGGACTTTTGGTGACCGTTGACTTGAGACCGTCCAAATACCAATTCGCTTTCCAGTCTTCCGTACCGGAATCGAAAAAGACTTCGCTCCAATCCTCGGTGAGCAATGCATTGAAGCGCTCGCGAGCGTCTCCCTGTATGCCATTGGGACCAGTCCGAGGCGTGGCCCAAGCTAGGGAGGACGCCGCGACCGTTAGGTACAGGAGGAATGATTTCATGTTTCGTTTAGAGAGGCGGGCGAGCTAGGGCTGTTCCCCTCTAACTCTCATCATATAGCTCTTGTATTCGGGGCGTTCTTTCCACTCGTCGATATAGGGCGCGTACTCATCGGAGAGCGTCCAATCGCGGCGGGTGGGATGGTCTGGATGGACATGCCCTTCTGGATAGTCGTTTCCAGCGATGCTTGCTTCGACGGATGCATACCACGTGACGTATTCCTGGATAAGGCGCTTGGCGAGGGCAGGTCTTTTATCGGCGAGGTTCTTCGTTTCGTTCGGATCATCCACGACATTGTAAAGCTCGAAGGGTCCCTGGCTGAGCGCTTGGGCAACGATTTTGTAGTCCTGGTTGATGAAGGCGGCCTTGTCGAGGTGGCGAAACCCGATTGGCTTCGGGCGATCCTTGAGTTCCTTGTCGAAAAGGGGTCTAATGCTTAGGCCGTCTTGCGGTTGAAGCATAGCCGACTTAGGCAGATCGAGGATCGAGGCGATGGTTGGAAAAATGTCCATGGTCGCGGTCGGGTACCGTGTGATTCGGTCACCTTCTATTACCGCTGGCCACTCGAGGACGCAGGGGACGCGTAGTCCTCCTTCGTATACAGTATTCTTCGATCCGCGAAGTCCGCCGACGGTGTCTGGAGAGATGCCCGTGAGGCCACCATTGTCGCTGTTTAACCAGACCAGCGTATTGTCTGCTATGTCCAAGTCGCGAAGGCCTGCGCGGAGCGTCCCGATGCTTCTATCCATGGCGACCATTTCGCCGTAGTGATTTTGAGAGGCATCGTTGAGATTGTGAAAGGGGGCCTTGTCATCGTCGCTGGCGACGAACGGAGAGTGGGGCGTTCCGTACCAGATTACGGTGAACGAAGGCGTTCCCTTGCCAGCCTGTTCACGAATGAATGCGAGCGCTTCGTCCACGATGATTTCGGAGGAGTCGCCGCGCATTTGCTCGAAGGTCCCGTTGCGGCTCATAATGGGATCCCAATCGAAGAAGTTGGTAACCGATACCCATTCGTCGAAGCCGAAGGGACCGGGTCCGAAGGGATCGGATTCTAGGACGGGAGCGCCGGGTCCACGCAGCCCGCTGAGGTGCCATTTGCCGAAGTGGCCAGTGGCGTAACCTGCGTTCTTCACGGCTTGCGGAAGCGTCTTCTCTTGAAGCCGCAGCGCGAATCCATGGTCGATAACCCCTGTCCGGTTGTTGCTGCGCCCAGTCATTACGGTGGCGCGCGTAGGCGAGCAATTGGGCGCGCCGGCGTAGAAGCGCTCGAAGCGAAGCCCGTTGGCCGCCATAGCATCCAGGTGGGGCGTCTTTAGTATGGGATGATCCATGTAGCCCATCTGTCCCCATCCTTGATCGTCGGTCATGACGAGGACGATGTTGGGTCGTTCCGCGCTGAAAGCGGCAGAGAGAGAGCAGAGCATTAGCGTTAAAATTAAGCGTATGTGGGGCATGATGCTATAATTGGCTGTGTCGATTCGACTGGGGGGTGAATGTCCGTCGCAGATAGATTGCGTGTATGAATAGGAATCGCAACGATCCATAGAATGCGAAGAAATTCCTTCCAAGGCGTGTATTGACTATTCAAACAGGTGTCTCATTGTCGAGGCATGAAGTTTTCTCCCCGATTTCGTTTCGTTGCATTTCTGAGCGTCGCTCTACTCTTGATGGCTGGATGCGCGTCGGAAGAAAGAGACCGCAAGCTGATTCTGATTGCGGGCAAGCCGAGTCATCCCCCCTTGATGCATGAGTTCAGAGCGGGTTGCTTGCTTTTGGAAAAGTGCTTACAAGACATCGACGGTTTAACGGTCGAGGTGCACGACAACGGCTGGGTAGATGACGAAGCCACCTTCGAGGATGCCGATGCGGTCGTGATCTACTCGGATGGCGGAGGAAAGCATCCCGCATTGCAGGGAGACAATTTGGCGACCTTGCAGAAGTTGATAGATCGCGGCGTAGGGTATGGCTGCATGCACTACGGGTTAGAGGTGCCGCCAGGGCGGGCGAACGATCAATTCCAGGATTGGATTGGCGGTCACTACGAGAACATGTATTCCTGCAATCCGATATGGGAGCCGCGCTTCGACTCGTTTCCCGATCACCCAATCGCAAACGGCGTGAAGCCGTTCGCCATTACGGACGAGTGGTACTTCAATATGCGTTTCAAGGGAGGCGTGGAAGGGAACGAGCCTCACAGGGACGGTGACTTCTCATTCACGCCTATTCTCGTAGCCAAGCCATCCGACGATGTGCGCGATGGGCCGTACGTGCATCCGAAGGGACCCTACGACCATATTATTTCCGCGTCGGGCCGTCCGGAGGCGATGCTATGGGTAGTGGAACGTCCGGATGGAGGGCGTGGATTTGGATTCACTGGAGGGCATTTCCATATGAATTGGGGGAACGACGACTACCGTAAGATTGTTTTGAATACGTTGAACTGGGTGGCGAAAGCTCCGGTTCCTTCGGATGGTATCGCATCTTCGGTTACGGAGGAAGCGCTTGCTCAGAACTTGGACGATAAGCCGCCGAGGAAAAAGAACTAGTTGACAGGGTATCCGCCTTGCAGAAGTGGGAATGCCTGTACTGGTAGGTTTATAACTCTTCGATAAACTGTTCCCGCTTACCGGAATCCTACTCGCCGCAGGCGATCCCCGTTGATAGTCGACTCCCAATAAACTCGTTTCCACATTGTAACTACCCTATGAAATTCGAACGACCTCCATTGCTGGCGCTATCCGTTGCTGCCGCGTTTAGTCTTTTTGCTTCCCACCTGGTAGCTCAGGTCCACACTGCCGAGGATTGGTTCGAGGGATCTATTGGCCGATTCGCCGCGGATTCGACTCCGGATATGCTGGTCTCTGCGAGGGCTCCGAAGGGAGCCCCTAACGTTATTTATGTTGTCCTAGACGATTGCGGATTTGCGGATCTAGGTTGCTATGGATCTGCGGTGTCCACGCCTCATATCGACTCGCTGGCGGTGCAGGGGCTGCAGTTCAACAACTTTCATTCGAAATCAGTTTGCTCACCCACCCGCGCGTCGCTGCTCACAGGGCGAAACAATCACATTATTGGGATGAAGGAGCTCCCTGGAAGCGACCAGGGCTATCCGCACACGCGTGGCCAAGTGACGTCCGCAGCGGCCAACATCGCTCAAATTCTCGGACGCAATGGGTACCGCACGATGCTGGCGGGGAAATGGCATCTCGTAGGCAAGGCAGAGTTGCATGATGCCGCGGATCGGGCGCATTGGCCCTTGCAAAAAGGATTTGATCGATTTCACGGTTTCCTATCTGGCTGGACGGACCAGTATCGTCCGGACCTGGTGATCGACAATAGGAACGTGGTCCCTCCCGCGGATTCGGACTACCACTTTTCGGAGGATATCGTGGATCAGTCGATCGATATGATCGGAGCGAATCTGGTGAATCGTCCGGGAGAGCCGTTCTTCCTCTACCTTGCTTTTGGCGCCATCCATTCCCCGATACAGGTTCCAAAACGATACATCGAAAACTACGCTGGCGCGTTTGATCATGGATGGGATGTCGAGCGGGAGCTACGGTTTGAGCGTCAGCTCGAGAGTGGCCTGATCCCGCACCATTCAAAGTTGCCTCCTCGCAACCCGGGCGATCCTGCGTGGGCTGACCTGAGCGAAGTGGAGCAGGCCGTATTCGCTCGATTCATGGAGGCGTACGCTGGATTTCTAGAACATACGGACGAGCAAATTGGACGGCTCGTCACGTACCTAAAACAGCATGACCTCTATGAAAACGCTCTGATTGTCTTGATTTCGGACAACGGCGGCGCTCCTGAGGCAGGGATCGAAGGGAATTTCGAGCATCCTTATAGCGGGACCCTGACCGTGGAGCAAATGTATGAGCGCTTGGATGAATTAGGGTCGCCTAGTACTCAGCCCCAGTACCAGCGTCCTTGGGCAGGGGCGTCCGGGGCGCCGTTCCAGTACTATAAGCTCTGGCCGTTCAACGGAGGCGTACGCACCCCAATGATCGTTTCTTGGCCAGATGGGATAGAGAAGCCAGGGCTTCGCGAGCAGTTCGTGGATGTAATCGATATTACGCCAACAGTATTCGATATATTGGATATCCCCGCTCCAGATGTATTTGATGGTGCCGCGCAGATTCCACTACAAGGAGCCAGCTTGCTGGAGGTCTTTGAGAATTCCGATGCGCCAGATCCACGCGAAACGCAGTTTTGGGAATTGTGGGGCGCGCGTTCGATTTACCATAAAGGGTGGAAGGCGGTCGCTTTTCACAAGCATGGAACGCCCTTTGAAGATGATCATTGGGAGCTGTATGATCAGAGTGCGGATTTCACTGAGTATTCGAATTTAGCGGACACGCATCCGGAAAAGCTTCAGGAACTTAAGGCCCTTTGGTGGGAAGAGGCAGCGAAGAACAATGCCTTGCCCATGCTTGAGGCGCGTGGAGTCCGGATAAATTCCTTCAATCAGATACTGATTGAGAATGGGCTGAAGTAGTTTCAAGGCGGAATTCCTGTTTGTGATTGGTTTCCGTGGCCATTGAAGTACGGAATTGCCTATTGAGTTCCTGGAATTTCGCGATGTGATGTAGCTATGAATCTCGCGCGAACCTCCTCAATTGCATCAATAGCGCTTGCTGCGATCCTCTTGAATGGTTGCGCGAACTCGGAATCCGCAAAAAAAGAAAGCTTTCACCTTTTTCTATTGGCCGGTCAGTCCAACATGGCAGGGCGGGGAATCATAGAGGAGATCGACAGGACGGCCCATCCGCGGATCTTGGCGCTCAATTCAGAGGGGCAGTGGGTTCCCGCAGTGGCTCCGATTCACTTCGACAAGAAGGTAGCCGGCGTTGGGTTGGGGAAGTCATTTGCGCGTTCGCTGGTGGAGGCAGATCCCGATATCCGGATCGGACTCATCCCAGCCGCTTGCGGAGGATCTCCGATTTCGAGCTGGGAACCGGGTGGTTATCATGACCAAACCAAGAGCCATCCCTATGACGATGCGATCAAGCGGGTTCGACTGGCCCTAGAGGAGGGAGTTTTGAAAGGAATCCTGTGGCATCAGGGCGAAAGCGATAGCAAGCCTGAGGCGGCGCGTGTCTATCAAGAAAAACTTGTGGGTTTGATCGCCCGCTTTCGCGAAGAGTTGGACGCTCCGGAGCTTCCATTTATCATTGGGCAGTTAGGCCGATTTCCGGAACGTCCGTGGAATGAGTCGCGAGAGAGGGTCAATGCGGCTCATATCGACGTGACGAATAGTGACGAGAACGCAGGCTTCGTTTCTTCTGCGGGATTGACGCCAAAAAGCGACAACACTCACTTCGACTCGAAATCGCTGCGCATTTTCGGCAAGCGGTACGCCGATGCCTATCGGCATCTCCTGGATTGAAATAAACGAGATGTATGGATAAGGAGAATACAGATACTCAAACACGAATTTTAGCGATCGGAGCCCATCCTGACGATTACGACATCAATGCGGGAGGCTGCGCGATACTTTGGGCGCAGGCGGGCTACGCAGTTCGCTTTGTTTCGGTCGCCAACGGAGACGCGGGGCACCATGAGCAATCGGGGGAGGCGCTGGCGAAGCGACGCAAGTCGGAATCGGCGGGTCAAGTCGCAGGGATCGAGTATCAAGTTTTGGACAACTTGGATGGACACATCGTTCCCAGCTTGGAGCAACGTTGGGAGTTGCTCCGGGTGATACGAGATTTTCGGCCCGATTTAATACTCACTCATCGACCGAACGACTATCATCCGGATCACCGGTACACGTCGCAGCTCGTGCAGGACTGTTCCTACTTGATGAGCGTTCCCAATACTTGCCCGGACGCGCCTCGTCTCGAGAAGACGCCTGGGATCGCCTATTTCCGCGATACGTTTCAGAAGCCGATTCCCTTCAAGCCCGATGTGGCGGTCAACATCGATTCGGTTGTGGAGATGAAGATTCGCATGTTGAGCTGCCATGAGTCTCAGTTTTATGAATGGCTGCCCTGGATTGATAAGCATGGTACCCAAATATCTGAAGATCCGGAATCGAGGTTCGAAGACCTGCGGCAATTTGCGAGCCGATTCAGCGAACCGAGCCCCGCTGATCGAGCGCTTGTCGCGCATTTCTATAGTGAAGATCGAGCGGCCTCAGTAAGCAATGTTGAGTCCTTCGAGATTTGCGAGTATGGAGCTGAGCTTAGCGAATCGGATATAAAGCAGTTGTTTCCGATAGACACGTAGTCGAACATGCACTACTAAAGCGCTGTATTTCGAATTGCTATCGCGAGCTAGCGGCTATCGACTTCACATCGCTTGCCCAGGCGTCATGCAGCGCTTGTAGGTGGGAAACGATAGCGGGATGTTCCTTAGCGTAGTCTCTGGCTTCCGGCTGTTCATCGGCGAGATTGTGAAGGGAGAGCGTTTGTTCGCCGCTTTGTCGGTTCCGCTTGGAGATAAGCTTCCAGTCGCCTTGTCGCGCGGCCCAATCGTCTCTCCAGTCGAAGTGGAATGCTGCGTGTTTGGAGGGAGCGTTCTCATCGCTTATGATCGGCAAGAGACTATAGCCATCCATGCGATTGGCGGGCTCTGATAGGCCGATCAATTCGATGAGAGTGGGGGTCCAGTCCATTATTGAGATCGCTTGGTGGCGTACGGCGCCTTGAGGCATGGCTTTTGGATAGCTGACTATCATGGGCACGCGAACGCCGCCCTCCAGGAAGGTTCCTTTGCGGCCGATCCATTTTCCCGTGTAGCCTCCGCCACCATTCGCTAGGTAGTAGTGACCGATCGGATACCCGCTGTTGTGGTAGCCGACAGATATTCCGTTGTTGTTTTCCTCGGAATGGCCGTTGTCACTGCTAAATATGATAATCGTATTCTCTCTTTGATCCGTCTCCTCGAGCGATCGGAGGATGCGTCCAATTTGCTGGTCTACGGTTTCGACGACGCGGGCATAGGACTGTCGCGGCATTTCGAGATTTGGATAGGCCTGCTTGAGTTCTTGAAGCGGTTGCTCTGGGTAGTGAGGCAGGTTGAAGGCGACAAGCATGAAGAAGGGAGCGTTCCGCTCCGCTTCGACGTACGCGATTGCTTCGTCGACCATTAGGGTGGGGAAGTACTCGTTGCGGCGGAAGATCTCTTCGTTGTCGCGATAGAGATCGTGGTAGCCCTGCCCGTGAAGGAAGTAGTGGGTATAGTTGTCGATAAAGCCGGAGAGGTGTCCAAAGTGTGTATCGAAACCTTGGTCCAGTGGGCCATGTCCCCGCTTGGCGCCGAGATGCCACTTGCCGAACAGGGCGGTCTCGTAGCCGGCCTCTTTCAAGATCTCGGCGATTGTGACCTCTGAGGGGTCCATATTGGCGAGATGGGCATCGCTGCCATTTCGATCGCCCTGCAACCAGCTTTGGACGCCGCCTCTATTCGGGTGGCGACCGGTGAGGAGGGCTGCTCGGGAGGGGCAGCAAACCGTGTGGGCGTAGGCTTGGGTGAAGCGCACGCCCGTTTCCGCAAGCGAGTCCATGTGCGGGGTATTGAGATCGTTCGCTCCGTAGCAATTGACGTCGAGGGTGCCTTGATCATCCGTGAGGAGAATCAGTACGTTTGGAGATTCCGAAGCGGATAGAGGAAGCGATAGGAAGAGGAAAAATAGAGGCAGTAGTCGCATTGCTCGCCTATTAAGTCTGCTTGACCGAAATGCGGCAATTCTGAATCTGATTTTCGCATAGCGAATCGATCTCGCTTGATAAAGAGACGGCTCGCTGGCATTGTTTTTCGTCGGTTGGAATCCTCTTTCATTGAAAACTGTTTTGCATGCTATGAAAACGTTCTCCTACTCGAAGTACTTATCAAAATGGAGCCTTGTTGTATCGCTTATTTTGGCGACGGGCGCATCGGGACAAGAAGAGGCCGCCGGCTATATGTTCGAAGGCTTGAATATCAGCGCTCAGTCGGGTCGGGCTTTTTTCCCGGTGTTGACGGTAGACAAGCGAAAGATCCACGTCGACGCGGGCGACCGGACCAAGAAGGTGAGTCTGGACACCTTTTGCCTGGCGCGACCGAAGATGCGTCTAACGGACAAATATCTGGAAGTGCTCGATCAGGACATCGTTACCTCGTCGACGACGGCGATCTATCTTGAGGGCGAGGCCATTGCCGAAATGCATCGGGCGCAAGGACAAGCCGAAACGCATGCAGCGATCATTTCATCTCGAGCGGGTGGAGGAAGCGTTAGCGGAGACGCCCGCGGACAGATTGAGGCGATCAAATCGGCTAACGAAGATCTAACGACAGATCTCCAAGATGGTTTGGATGATAAACGATTCGAAGGCATTGGCCGCGCGGACGTGATATTCTTGGAGATGGAATTGTTGCCTAGCGCCGATATCAAAGGCGCCTATTGCGTTTTTGGGCTTAATTATCTCGCCGTGAACGCGGATACGGGAAAGCCATCGGGGAGACGCCATGTCGCTCGGGTTAAGCCTTTGGGCGACCTGAAGAAAGACAAGCTATTCAAGCTGAAAAAGCGTTTTGCTATGAATGAATTTTCGTTGGAAGATTCTGAATACACATTGCACATTTTCACAGGCGAAGGCGAAGAAGTTGCGATGAGCAGTTCGCAGAAGCTCAAAGGGCTGTCTGAATCGGACTATCAGGCCCTTCGCGATGCAATCGCTGAAGCTCAGGCTAAGCGGAGCGGTAAAGCGAGCGGATAGGCGTGATTTCTGACGCTTGCTTAGCGCCCTCTAAGGTGTTGGTCCATCCATTGGACGTAGATCCTGGCAAGATCAGGAAGTTTCTTAGCGCCAGAAAAGTTAAAGCCGTGACCTCCTCCTTCGACGCGTACTAGTTTGCTGGAGACTCCAGCTTCTTGAAGCGCATTATGCATGCGCTCCGACAGGGAGAAATGCACAACATCGTCTGCGTCCCCATGGACCAGCAACATAGGGGCGTCGTCTTTCGTTACATGGGTGATGGGGGACGCTGCGGTCGCTATCGCGTGCTCCCTGGAGCCCTCGACGAGACGTTCCTTCTCGCGAACGCCCAAGAAGTAACTGGCATCCTGGCCCTTGATGAAACTCGAGGAGGCTGCCCGGGCGATCACGCATTGAGCTTTTCCGCTCACCCGATTGATGGGACTATCTTCCTCAATGAACTCGTCACCATTCAAGACGCCCAGCATGCTCACTAAATGTCCACCGGAGGAGCCGCCGATCGCTCCGATCTTTTCAGGGTTTATTCCGTATTCGTTTGCGTGATACCTTACGAATCTGACGGCCCGTTGAACGTCTGCTACTTGCGCTAGATAGGTGAATCGCGGAGTGGCTCGATGGTTAATCGCGAATACGGTATATCCGGCGGCGAGCATAGGTTCTGCGTCAGACTTTACGTGGCCTTGATGGCTTAGAATGCGCGCGTCCAATCCAAGCGGCCGGGTCCAACCGCTTCCCGATATTTGTATGATCGCGTAGCCATTTGGATTTTCGGGATAGTATACATCCATGACGAGGGCGAGTCCTGAGTACATGCCGTTGCGCTCTACGTTGGCAGCATTGTCCAGCTCCGGCTGACCGAATAGGCTGCAGGCGAACAGGGCGAAGGGAAACGGAATGAGCTTCTTAGTCATATTTTGATTGGGCTGATAGAGTTTAACTTTTTCTTGCTTATGGCTGCTTCGTTTAGTTGCGATCCGCTGCGCGAATGCGACGTTCCAGTCGTTCTCGTTCGAGCTGGTCGAGAATCGCGTTCCCAGTACGGGGTTGGTCGCCTATGTCAGTGGGATCGTCGCCGACAGCGCGTTGTAGTCTTGTAAGCTCTTGCTTGAGTTCTGCCAGCTTGCTCGACCATTCTGGATTGGCGGCTAGATTGACGACTTCATTGGGATCGCTTCTGAGATCGTAGAGCTCCCATTCGTCGCGCGTGTCGTAGTAGATGAGCTTCTCGTTTCGCGTCCGAATCCCGTAGTGGCTTGGAGTGTCGAAGTGAGAGTAGTAGTAGCGATAGTAGAAAGCGTTTCGCCAATCTTCTGCACGCTCGGATTTCAAGAGTGGAACGAGGCTCCGCCCTTGCATATCCTCGGGAACGGGATGCCTTGCAATATCGAGAAGCGTTTCAGGGTAGTCGAGATTGAGAGCGATATCGAAATTTACCGTTCCGGGCCATCGCACCATTAGTGGAATGCGAAGTGACTCTTCGTATATGATACGTTTGTCGTACAGTCCATGCTCGCCGAGAAAAAAGCCTTGATCTGCCGTATAGACGACTACCGTGTTTGCGGCGAGACCGGATGTATCCAAATAATCGAGTACCTTGCCAACGTTGTCGTCTATGCCTTTAACGCATCGCAGATACCGTTTCATGTACTCTTGGTAGACGAGACGACGTTTCTCGTCGCTGTAGGGCATGGCCTTGATTTCAGGGGTGAACTGCGTGTGATGGGACCGGCCGCCAATTTCTTGGGTGCTTTGGTCGAGGGCGGGTGATCGTCCGCTTCCGTGATCGAAAAGCGTGGCAGGCTCTGGGATGTCGACGTCCGCTAAATAGTCATCGTATCGATGGGCGTGCTGCCACAAGTCATGCGGCGCTTTGTAGTGAAGCATGTAGAAAAATGGCTTATCTGGATCACGAATATTTTGGAACCAATCCAGCGCTTTTTCCGTGATGATATCGGTAGAGTGCCAGCCTGGATTGGGGGTTGCTTTCCCCTGACGAACCACGCCCGAAGGGTTCTCATCGCCCATTTCCACGAACGCAGTGTCGTGGTATTTCCCCTGTCCGGGAAGGATGGACCAATGGTCGAATCCAACCGGATTGGTGTGTAGGTGATACTTCCCGACGAATCCGGTTTGGTAGCCATGGGCTTGCATGTATTTGGGCAAGGTGGGTTGGCTCTGGTCGAGGCCGGTGAACTTGTAGACGCCGTTTATATGCGAGTACTTGCCAGTCCAAATGACCGCTCGGCTCGGGGTGCAAATGGAGTTGGTGACAAATGCATTGGCGAAACGCATCCCTTCCTTCGCAAGCCGATCGAGGTTGGGCGTGGGAGCGACTTCGGCGAGCCTGCCACCGTAGGCGCTGATCGCATGGGAGGCATGGTCGTCCGACATGATGAAAAGTATATTGGGACGTTCGCTCTGGGCGAATAGAGCGATGTTCAGAGGCAAGAGAAGCGGGGCGATCGCGGTACAGAACAACTTCATGGGGTAAACGATGGCCACGATGCTAGCGTCGCTCGTTGGGAAAAAGCGAGACAATCAAGTCAACGGCTGCGGCCGCTGGCTTTGCTTTCGAGCAAGAGCGCTCTAAGTTCTTTCACGACTTCTGGATTTTTATAGTAGAGATTGTTCCGTTCTCCCGGATCGGTATCGAGATTGTAGAGTAGGCCCCGGGGCGTCGTGAGCTGCGTCTTCTAGTCGGAACGGTTGGAGCCTCTCTTGTTCGTATCGATTTCCAGCAGATCCTTGGTGGTCGAGGTACTTCCAGGGACCTTTGCGAATCGCTAGCCCGAGTCGATTTGTCTGATGCAAGGTGTAGGGACGGATAGGATCGCCTCCATCCCTATCGAGCAGGGCCGATAGAACGTCGAAGCTGTCTTCAGCGGCGTTTTCGGGTAGCGTGTACCCGGTAATCGCGGCGCATGTGGCCATGAGGTCGGTTTGGCAGATGGTTTGATCACTGATAGCGCCTGCAGGAATTTTCCCTGGCCATCGAGCGATGAAGGGGACTCGGTGACCCCCTTCCCACTGGTCGCGTTTCATCCCACGCCAAGGGCGGGCGCCGTCGTGGTCAAAGTCTCCACGCATAGCGATGACGCTGGGGACTTCAGGGCCATTGTCGCTGGAGAATATCACCAAGGTATCGTCTGCTAGATCGAGGCGATCCAATGTATCCATTAATTCCCCTACAATGTAGTCTAGCTCAAAATAAAATCGCCATGAGGACCGGCTTGAGTCTTCCCTTTGAATTCGTCGGCGGGGAAGGAAGGCAGGTGAACTGCTTGGGTTGAATGGAAGAGGAAGAACGGGCGATCTGGATTGTCGCTGGCATGCGTTTCCAGGAAGGCTTTGCTCTTTTCCAGGAATACGAGATCGACGGTTTCCATATCGAATCCGGGCGCGATCAATCCGATGCGATTGTCCTTTGAATAGGGGTGTACCGGAAGGGGAGACTTATCGAATATCTGTGTGGGCGGAACGGGTACTCGGTCTCCTTCTATATAGGCATATAGCCAGTCGGTCGTGGGACAACAGGCCGTTCCGAAGAAGACATCGAATCCACGATCGATCGGCCCATCCGGAATGCGTTTCGTATAGTCGACGCTTTGGACCATCGCGATTGAGCGCAAGTAGGAACTGGATCCGGTTCTCTCTCCGTCGCTCAATCCGGGAATGGCAATGTCCGGTTTGTAATTCTCCTCGCTTACACGTTGGCCACTGCCATCTAGAAAGGTCATCCCAATATGCCATTTTCCAATGAGTCTCGTAACATATCCGTTCTCCCGAAGCATTTGGGGGAGGGTCAGTCGATCCGCTTCGATAAGGCAGGGGCCTTGCACTCCGGTGAATACGCCTGGATAGTTGAGGCGAAACGCCATGCGGCCCGTCATTACGCTGTATCGGGATGGCGTACATACCGTTGAAGGGCTATGCGCATCCGTGAATCGGATACCGTCACTGGCAAGCTGGTCAATATTCGGGGTTTGGACTTTTTGATTCGGAGTTGTAGCTGCTAACATCGCCGTAACCAAGATCGTCCGCATAGATGATGAGTATATTCGGGGAATCGGCGCTCGCGCGTATTAGTGGTTGATGCTAAGCAGGCAAAGATGGCGTATTGGACGAGCGCTCGCATAGGGTTTATGAATTTTGTAGGGTGGGCGTTTACGCAGGCTTTGGCTAATCGGTTGTCAACCGTGATCGGTATGGGTCTAGAGGCTTGGCCGGATCTCGTGGATCGTGTTCTGAATCTCACCGCCAACGGATTCGCCATTGGCTCCTTCGAGAGCGTAGCGTATCGACATTTGCCAGACGGGTTTCAAATTTGGAATCTTAATTCGCAGGCGTTTTCCGTTTTGAGAAAGGCTTGCGTCGGCAATTTTCAATTCCTTCTCGTCGAATCGATTGGATCCGTATTTTTCGGAACGTTTCAATGCCCAGGTGCGCACGATCAACGAATCCTTAAGTTCTTGGGCAGGTTTGGGCGCTAGGGCTTCCGAAAATTCGATCTCGATCTCATTTGTCATGGCGGATAGCCCAATGGGCAAATAGGAGGGTGTATCGGTCTTTCGTATACGGTAGAATCCCCCTGCCTGGTGCATCTGGGCAGTTCCCCAGGCAGACATGCCGCAAAGATAGAGATGACCGTTGCCGGGATGGAACCGCCCTCGCATTGTGCCGGTAGGGAAATCGGGGATAGGGATGCGGCAAAGCCCGCCCTGCGGCTGTCCATTGACGATTTCGTGAGGAACGACTTCAATGCGGCCGTGACCGTAGGAGAGATTGAGCAGCTTGCCATTTAGGGGTCCCCAGGATACGCTGTCGACCCAGAGAAGTTCGGAAGGGGAACGGTCGAAGCGCTTGTCCACCCAGGCGAGCGGTTTTTCCATAGCGTCATCGGAGGAGTCTTCCGGAGCGCCATAGCTCCACATGTTTCCGTAGAAGTTGCCTTCGGGAACGACCCAATTGATACGGTTCATCGGATTCCAATGCCCCTCTTGGTCGGTAACGATGAAGCTGCCGTCCGGGTTGATGCATACGCCATTAGCGGCTCGAAAGCCATTGGCGAGAATCTCCGTTTTGGACCCGTCGGCGCTCACTTTGAGCAATGTGCCATGGTGGGCCACGAGCTGGGTTCGCGCATGTCGGGCGCTCTTGGCGTAGTAGAAATTCCCGTCGGCGTCTGTCTGCAAGCCCATGGCGAATTCGTGGAAATGCTCTGTGACCTGGTGATCGCTGTTGAAGGCTTCATAGTAGTCGGTTTCACCGTCGCCGTTTAGATCGTGGAGCCGAACGATCTGATCGCGGCAGGATACGTAAATCGCGTCACCGATGAGCCGAACGCCAAGAGGCTGATAGAGGCCGCTGGCGATGCGCGTCCATTTTGCGGCTGCAGCGGACTCGTCCGCGATTCCGTCCACTCTCCAAACATCGCCTTCCCAGCAGGTGACGATGGCTGCTTCTCCATCGGGGGTGAAATCAACACCCGTTGCCCGCAAGCGGCTCTTCCAGGGGTTCGAAGCGGGAATTGCGAAACTGTCCCATTGAAATGGTCCATTTTGGGCCCCGCGTATGATGGGAGCTTCTTGAATTTCGGGCCACTGTTGTGACCCTCCTTCCTTGAACGCGCTCAGGTCAAGGTCGGATGAGGCGATCGCCTCGTTCGCTGGGCCCATGGCGAATGCGAAATTCAATGGTGTTGCTCCTGCAGGAATGGTTGCAGTCAGAAAACCATCTGTAGTTTTCAACGTGATACGATTGGTTCCGATAACGGATGCGACCGTTCCTTCGTTGGCGATGCGAACGACTAAATCAGTAGATGATTTCCCGACATTGAGCACGCGAACGATGGCATTGTTGGCGCCGAGACGATGGCTCTCGAGTATTCTAGCGTCTCCCACTCGATAAGCGATCGCTACCTTGCCATTGCGTTGATAGAGGCCCTCGTATCGGGCCCAGCTGCGTGGGAGCGGACCGAAGCGCCGTCCATCAAGTCCGACGAAGCGTTCGTCGTCAAAGGATCCGGTCTCGGGATTCGCCCAACCCGGAGCGTCCGCGGTTTCTAAAATGGGGGTTCCGATCGTGCGCGGGCGCACGACATGAGCGCTGTCGAAATTGATTCCTTTCCAATCGATAAACCCTTCGCCGGTCCAGGCCCCTGCAATGCGAAGGGTATCGTGCTCGAAAGCGATCCAAACATTCCCAGCGGAAACGCCACCGGGACCGGGATCTAGCCGGATCGCGATGGCCTTCTGGGCGATGTTGGCCCCAGGATCGACGGCATCCACCTGTCCTCGCGGTCTAGCGTAAGCGACCTCGCGTCTAGCCTCGTCCGCGACCTCGAACGTCCCAATCAAATAAGGGCCGTAGTCCATTTCGCTCCACGGTTTTCGTTTCGATGGCTGGGGGCCTTCGCTGGAGCCTTTGGGCAGACCGGCGAGGTAGGTGTCGCTGATCTCGAAATATTGGTCTGGGTTTTCCTCCTTCAGAAAATGTTCTCTGATGTAGTGAATAACCGCATACTTTTCGCTGGGAACGAGCTGAACCTGAGGCACCATGAGCCGCCATCCGCGCGTTATGGTTTGGTACAGGGTATAGGGATCGTTGCCGTGCTGGAATACGCCTTCCCCGAAGCGCATCGAATTGGGGATAGAGCCAGGCATGTTCAGATCGCCATGGCAATTGTGGCAGACCAATTGATATATCTCCTGCCCCTTGCGAAATACCGCAGCGCTCGATTGCTGGATCAGCCCAGCGTGGTCGATCTCCGCTTCGTAATCGGGAAGGGCGGATTCAGGAAGAATCATCGTCCCGGGAAGTTCCTGCCCGTAGCTGAGCGGCACGAGAATTAGAGAAAATAAAAGGGCAACTGCGAAACGGTGGACGGTCATGGGGGCTACTCAGTGGTATAGATTGTGTTCCCTTGCAGTAGATTGGGAAGGTAAATCAATTAATTGGACAGATAAATTGTCCCTGATGCCCAATTTCGCAATTTCCAGATAGACCGTTTCTAAAATTGAGAATCGCTTGGTTGCACCGTAACCACCGAACGACTCAGCAAGCGATCTATTCGCGGCCCACTAAAGCGTTATATTGGCTTCATTCTGAGCGACTTCGCCCCGAAGCGCTTTTTGTATTTCTGGCCAGCGTTTTCGCGCCTGCCCAAATGAACGGCTGCTATAGATTGCCCTAAATATGAGGTATTCGATGCTTGCTGAGGCCGCGATAAGAACGCCATCGACCGTATCGAAGCCGTCGTTGAAATTCCCTTGTACCATAAAGTAGAGAGCGGCTCCGAAGGCGAACAGCCACCACCACATGAGAGACAGCATGCGAGAGATTCGGGGACGCATCTGAATGTTGACGGCGCGTTCGAACCAGATCGATTCATCCGTATTGTGATTGTGGTAGCCTGCTACCAGGGGTTGGAAGCCAGTGCGATTGGCATAGAGAACTGAGAGCTTATGCATCTCGCGGCAGGGCACATTGAAGTTCGTAAAGTCTAACCGCCACTCTTTCCCATTGCTGAGCTTCAGGAATATTTTCTGCTTTTCCGTTGTGTTCACATGTACGTTCGTACTGCCGCGCTGATTGTAGCTGCTTGGATTCGATGATACGGAAATACTGGTGGAGCTACGTTTCTGTTCACGCATCACTTCGCCCACGACCGATGAGACGGCGTATCCAAATCCTGAATCGGCGAGTGATCTCTTGGTGAGAAGCAGCAAGCCCAGAAGGCCGACGCCTGCGATGATTGAGTAGAACGATAGGTTGCCTTCTTCGGCATTCTTTTGTCGTTCGGCGCGTTTTGCCACCTGCTCCGCTTCTTTGGCTATTGCATCCGCCTCGCTTTGCGCTCCAGCTCGGAATTTCTGGGTTTCGTCCGGATAGGTCTCGGCGTAGACTGGAAGTACCCGTTCTATGATATCTAATTGAATTGCGTTCGTTGGCGTGAGGGCTTCACGCATAACGCTCTCGTCGATTCGATTACGAAAGGATCGCGCGTAAGTCTGGTAGCTATCGTACTTAGCGTTGTACTGGTCCCTTAAACGATCGAATTAGGGTTTTAAATTTGGCTGAATTGTGGCGCTATAGGTCGCGTTCATCGACATCAATCTTAGCATATTGGTCGTGGCAACGAGAGCTTGGCACTGCGCGATGTCTGATTCGTATGCGGGCTCCTGCGACAAGGACTGTACGAGCTGAGCGGGCTCGGGAATCGCGCTAACGCTGAAGTTTCCGGTTTGGCTTAGAGCCGAAGGAATGCAAACGAGAACGAGCGCTGCAAGGGAGCTGATCTGAAGCGAATAGCGTAGTTTCATTGGGATGGAGGATTGGAGGGGAGGAAGGAATAGATCGCTTCGGTTGCTGGGAAAAATGATGGGGTATCGGGGTGTTGGGGTCGAGCTGGTTTTTGAACGGATTTCCGGGTGGCGAAGCGCTCGGCAAGGATTGAGGCGCGATCTTGAGACGGTCTCCTATGGCTCTCTATTCAGCGGGAAAGGCGAATTACGCAATCGAGGCTCATTCTTCCGCGTGTATATGGGCTATACGCCCTAATAGTTGGCGACTGGTTTGACCTAGATGGTAGATGCGTTTAGGGTGAGCGGACGCAGTTATCATGAGGATAGTTGGCCCATAATCATAAACGAAATTCCATCTCTATGTCAGAAAATACGAATACTGAGGTCAATCGATTCATGAATGGATTGGTGAAGCGAAATCCTGGCGAGGAGGAGTTTCACCAAGCGGTACTGGAAGTAGTGGAATCCTTGATGCCCTACGTGCTTGAGCATCCGGAATATCAAAAGGCTCAAATTCTAGAACGCATGACGGAGCCGGACCGGGTAATAATTTTTCGCGTTACTTGGGAGGACGACAAGGGCAACATTCGGGCTAATCGAGCTTGGCGGGTTCAATTCAACAATTCCATCGGGCCCTATAAGGGAGGGATGCGTTTTCACCCGAGCGTGAATTTGAGCATTCTCAAGTTCCTGGGCTTTGAGCAGACGTTCAAGAACAGTCTTACAGGCTTGCCGATGGGGGGTGGCAAAGGCGGCTCCAACTTCAATCCGAAGGGCAAGAGCGATCGCGAAGTCATGCGCTTCTGCTATTCCTTAATGACTGAGTTGCATCGTTTCATCGGAGAGGACACGGATGTGCCCGCTGGCGACATCGGGGTGGGCGCTCGTGAGATCAGCTACTTGTTCGGTCAATACAAGCGTCTAAAAAACAGGTTTACCGGAATTCTTACGGGCAAGGGGCTGGCGTTTGGCGGAAGTTGCGGCCGCCAGGAAGCGACGGGCTATGGATGCGTCTATTTTTGCGAAAACATGTTTCAGTGCCGCGGCGACAGCATTGCGGGGAAGCGCTGTATCGTTTCTGGTTCCGGAAATGTCGCCACCTATGCGATCGAGAAGATCCTGGAGATGGGTGGCAAGCCGGTGACCTTCTCGGACTCCTCTGGATTCATTTACGATCCGGACGGAGTCGATGAGGAGAAGCTAGCGTTCCTGAAGGATCTGAAAGAGGTGCGCCGCGGGCGGGTCAGCGAGTATGCGGAGACCTATGGCAACGTAGAATTCCATGCAGGCAAACGTCCTTGGAATGTCCCGGGCGAAGTGGCATTGCCTTGCGCGACCCAGAACGAATTGGGGGCTGAGGATGCCAAGGCCCTTCTAAGCAATGGAGTGCAGGCGGTGAGCGAAGGGGCGAATATGCCGACGGTCCTCGAAGGCCAGCATGCGTTCGTGAATGCCAAGGTGCTGTTTGCTCCGGCGAAAGCTGCGAATGCGGGTGGCGTGGCGGTTTCGGGACTCGAGCAGAGCCAGAACGCCTTGCGGTTGTCCTGGGATCATGACGAGGTCGATAGCCGTCTCCAAAATATAATGAAGGACATCCACTCGAAATGCGTTGAGCATGGGGATGACGGCAATGGATACGTAAATTACGTCAAGGGCGCGAACATTGCTGGATTCATAAAGGTTGCAGACGCGATGGTGGCGTATGGCGCCGTATAGCCGGTCTGCTTGGTCTAGAATCCGTTCTCGCTTAGTTCGCCCACACGGATTCCCGTCGCCGCATCAGGTTGGGATAGGGCTCGTCGGTGTCCCCTATGTTCTTCTTGTATTGAAGAAGCTGAGCCTTGAGGTACTCGGCTATTTTGGCGTAGGTTGGATTTCCATACACGTTGTTTTGCTCGTAGGGGTCTTTTTCCAGGTCGTAAAGCTCCAGGCCAGCAGGCGTGGGCTCCGCTTTGGATATGTCCCAGGAAGAAATCATGTGCATGTTCGCTTCTGTGACCGTTTCTGTCTCACCCTCCGCGATTGCGTTCAAGGTAGGATGCACGGGTAGTCCATAGTAGAATACGAGCTTGTATCGTTGCGTACGGATAGCGTAGTGGGCGGGCGTATCGTGGTGAGCGCGGTGCATCCAGTAGCGGTAGTAGGTCGCTTCGCGCCAGTTGCGGGGCGTATTTCCTAGCAGGTTGGGTCGAAAGGATCGGCCTTGCATTTCGCGTGGTGGACGAGCTCCTGCGAAATCGAGAAAAGTGGGTGCGAAATCAGTGTTGTTGATGATGTCCTCGTTGATGCTGTTCGCTTCAATTTCCTTCGGGTATCGAACGATGAACGGCATGCGCATGGATTCTTCGAATGCCCAACGCTTATCGACGCGGTCGTGCTCGCCGAGCATCATGCCTTGATCTCCAGTGTACACGACTAAGGTATCGTCTGCGAGATCCGCTTCATCGAGGTAGTCAAGAATTCTGCCGACGTTTTCGTCTATCCCTGCGACGCAACGCAGGTAGTCCTTGAGATATTTCTGGTAGGCGGCTCGAGTTTGCTCCTTCTCGTTCATGCCGGAAATGTCGAGCGTGCCTGTGGGCCAGTTCTTCGATTGCATTCGCTTTACGCGGCTACGTATTTGATTTGTGGGCCCGACGGTAGTGCCATAGCGCTCCGAACCTTCGGATCGGTCGGAGCTGTCTTCGAAAAGGCTATGGGGCTCTGGGATGTCTCTATTTGCGTACAAGTCCTCAAACCGAGGAGCGTATTCCCAGAGTCCATGGGGAGCCTTGAAGTGGCACATGAGAAAGAACGGCTGGTCGTCGGAGCGTTTCGCTTTCAGCCAATCGAGGGTTTCCTTTCCGATCACATCGCTGGAATGTCCCGGATGCGGTTCCCCACCTTCGTTCGCATCCTTCCAGGGCTTGCCTTTCTCTTTTAGGAGAGGATTGAAGTAGAGTCCTTGGCCAGGAAGGACCTTGTAGTAGTCGAAGCCGACCGGTTCGGAGTGGAGATGCCATTTTCCGATAATAGCGGTTTGGTAACCCGCCTTTTGCATCTCGATTGCCAGATTGGGATGATGGTACTTATTCCAAGTATCGGCGAGAGTGAGTACGCCGTTCCTGTGACTGTATTGACCGCTTAGGATGGTCGCTCGGCTTGGCGTGCAAATCGAATTGGTGCAGAACACATTCTTAAGGAGCATCCCCTCGTCCGCTAGTCGATCGATGTTGGGGGTGGGAGCTACTTCCTTGAGATGGCTTCCATAGCTTCCAATCGCTTGCCAAGTATGGTCATCCGACATGATAAACAGGATTTTCGGCTTTGCTGAGGCAGCGAAAGCCAGCAAGGAACTTCCTAGGAGTGACGCGATGGCAAGATTGAGGAATTTCATAGACGCAAGCCTTCCGTGGCGACCTATCATCAATCGCCTTAAAGTTCAGAGGCGAGCGTCTTTTCAATATCTCGGCTTATAGTCGGCTTGCAAGGCGCTGAGACGATTGACGACCTCTGGGTATTGCTTGGCGAGGTTCCTCATTTCGGTGGGGTCCATTAGATAGGTTCGCGAGAAACAGCTGATCGTCCTTGGTGATTGGGGCCTTGTTGGAATTGTCCTGCGGATTGCCTAGCAATTTCCAGTCTCCTTCACGAACGACCCATTCCGGATTTTTGCCTCTTCCAAGACGCCAGTAGAACGAATCGTGAGGGGACGGCTCCTTGTCGGAAAGAATTACGTCCTTGATGGACTTGCCGTCGATAACGCGCTTGGGCAGCTCGATTCCGCAAAACTCCGCCAAGGTAGGAAACCAATCGATACCCGTTACCATTTGATCGCGCGTTTCGTTTTCTGGTATAACACTTGGCAAGGCGATGATAGAAGGGACTCTGATGCCACCTTCGAAGAGGCATCCCTTGGCCCCCCGGTACCTGCCAGCGGAACCTCCACCGTAAAAGGTGCGTTCTTCGGTTGAATGGCCGTGGTCGGATTGAAAAATTATGAGCGTCTTGTCGGTGAGGCCTGTTTGGTCGAGATGCGCGAGGACTTCACCGACCTTCTCGTCCAAGGTCGATACGAATGCATTGTATTTGCTGCGTGGCGACGGTAAATTCTTGTAATACTCGCGCCATTCTACAGTTCCTTGAAGCGGGTAGTGGGGTGAATTCAAGGCCCAATAGATGAAGAAGGGCTTGTCGCGGTTTCGTGATATGAAACCGTTCATTTCGCGGACCATGCTATCTTGGGAAAAGAATCCATCTTCGTATATGTGCTCCCCATTGCGCCAGAGGTCGTGCCGATTTGGACCTTTCCAGAAAAAGAAGTGCGAGTAGTTGTCAATACAGCCTCCCATGTGGCCCCAAGAGTAGTCGAATCCTTGAGCGTTGGGCATTGTGTCCGGGGTGTGATGCCACTTCCCGATGTGGCCAGTCGTGTAACCGGCCCCTTTCATGAGTTCGGCTATCGTGAGCTGTTCCGTTGGCATACCCGGTACGCCCTCTTCCGAACTTACATTTCCGGGTACGCCGGCGCGGGCGGGGAAGCGACCGGTCATTAGGCCCGCTCTGCTGGCGGAGCAGATCGCCGAGGGAGCGTACATTTGGCGGAAACGAACGCCCCGTTCTGCGAGCGAGTCGATATGCGGCGTGTATATGTCGGAAGTCCCGTAGCAGCTTAGGTCCACCGTTCCTTGGTCATCGGTGTAAATGATAATGACATTCGGTTTCTCGGTGGATTGGGCTGCTATATTCCCATGAATCACGACCGCTGCTAGGAATATAAACAGAGAGGTAGATTTCATATAAGTGGAGCGTTTATTTTTTGCCGCCCAGATCCGTTCGCTGGGCCCATTCTTGGTGGCGCTTTTCCAAAAGAGCGACTTTTTCGGGCATTGCGGATGCAAGGTTGTTGAGCTCGGTTGGGTCCTCCGCTAAATTGTAGAGTTCCCAAGGCTCCTTGTTTTCGGATACGAGCTTCCAGTCGCCGACTCGAGCGGCCTTTCCACGGCTATGCGCCCAGAAAAGGGACTCGTGAGGAGGTAGTTCGTCTTCCGAACCCATTAGAACCGAAGCGAATGAACGCCCTTCAAAAGGTAGTGGTTTTTGAATTACAGGTTCCGCCCCCGCTATTTCTAAAAGCGTTGGCATGAGGTCGATGACGTGGCACACTTCGTCCGTGAGGTTTCCTGCTCGCTTCGGGTCGAGGCCCTCGGCCCAAGTCATGATCAATGGCGAGCGCGTGCCGCCTTCGTGGTCGTGCTGCTTAAAAAGTCGAAACGGCGTATTGGAGGCGTTAGCCCACCCATACCCGTAGGATTGCCAGCTGCTTTGCGGTCCTGGCATGATTTCCGGAAGGTTTCCGGGAGTAATGGGGGTTCGCTTGCCGTCAGTAGTGAAGGGCTTCGTCCAGGAGCCTACGCGGTCTAGCGGGTATTCTACATGGCATCCACCGTTGTCTTGCTGATAGATGAAAAGCGTATTGTCGAACTCCCCCTGCGCTTTCACATAGTCAACGATGCGCTTGATATTGCGATCCATGCTAGTGATTTGGGCGGCGTACACCTCCATGCGTCGCTCTTGCCATGCTTGGTGAGGCTCGTCCTTCCAGGCAGGGACGTCCGGATGCCGAGGTGAAAGTTTCCAGTTGGGATCGACGATGCCCAGCTCTTTCATTCGCTTGTAGCGTCGCTCGCGCAACGCGTCCCAACCCATCGAATAGCGTCCCTCGTAATGCTCGATGTCCTCGGGACGCGCGTGTAGGGGCCAATGGGCAGCGTTATAGGCGACATAAAGAAAAAAGGGGTCGTCTTCTGCGGATTGAGACTGGTGATCCTTGAGGAAAGTCAGGGTGTAGTCAGTTATGGCGTCGGTGTAATAGTAATCGGGGTTGCCTTTCCATTCATGTTCCTTGTCTACCCCGTTTAGATTGAGGTCTGCAGGGGCGAAAAAGTCGGACGTTCCCCAGTAGGTGCTGTAGGAGTGGTTGAAACCGCGCATGTGCGGGGCGCTGTGGCCGTTGGGCTCAGCTGGGTCTGATAGGTGCCATTTGCCTGACATGAAGGTTGCGTAGCCAGCGGTTTTAAGCGCTTGGGGAAGCGTGGTGACATCGGGATGGAAACCACCCGCCGCGGATCCGTCGGAAAGGGAGGTCTTGGGATAGAGCCCGGACATCAGGCTTGCCCGAGTAGGCCAGCACATGTTGTTGACGTAGTAGTTCGTGAACCGAAGCCCTTTCGTCGCCAGGGCATCGAGTTGAGGCGTTTCGATCTCGCCGCCGTAGGAACCGATGTCCGAGTAGCCCATGTCATCCGATATGATAAGGACGATGTTGGGCTTCTTCGAGGAGGCGCCGAATGCGATTGAGCCGATAGAAAACGCGGTGAGAACGAGGGAAAGAAAGGGGCGATTCATGGAGATTCACTATGATCGATTGGTGACGGGCAGTGTCAACGGTAGCCTTTGGAGGCGCGTCTGAAACCGTTGCGCGCTGGGCCCAATCGTGGGGAATTGGCAGGGCTCGAATCTTCTTGCTGCTTGGAGGGAAGCAGTGCCTAATGCGCGCCCTTTTTTACGGCCGTGTCGAATTTCGCTAGTCGTCGAATGGATAGATGCAATGAGCGAAGACATAGATAAAATACAGAATTTCAACGATTTAGGACTTTCTGATCCGGTAATGCGAGGGCTGGAAGAGATCGGTTACGAGTCTCCTTCACCCATTCAAGCAGCCATCATACCGCACGTTCTCGAAGGGAACGATGTGATAGGCCAGGCCCAGACCGGAACAGGCAAAACGGCGGCGTTCGCATTGCCGCTCCTTTCGAAGATCGATCTGAAACGGACGAAAACGCCGCAAGTTCTCGTTCTTGCGCCCACGAGGGAGCTGGCGATTCAGGTCGCGGAAGCCTTTCAGAAGTACGCCAATGCGCTCGATGGATTTCACGTGGTACCGATCTATGGAGGGCAGGATTTCAGGGCGCAGCTGCGACAGCTCAATCGAGGTGTTCATGTGATCGTGGGGACGCCTGGGAGGGTGATGGACCATATGAGGCGGGAGACGATCGATCTACGCTCGCTGTCCTGCGTCGTGCTGGACGAAGCGGATGAGATGCTGCGCATGGGATTTATTGACGACGTGGATTGGATCATGGAGCGGACTTCGGAGGAGCGTCAGGTGGCGCTGTTTTCCGCCACGGTACCGGAACCGATCAAGCGTATTGCCCAGCGTCATTTAAGCGATCCGATTGAGATTAAGATTCGAACCAAAACCACGACTGCGGAGACGATTCGGCAACGCTATTGGATGGTGAGCGGCTTGCATAAGCTCGACGTGCTGACGCGTGTGCTGGAGGGGGAAGAGTTCGAGGCGATGATCATATTCGTGAGAACGAAGCTGGCTACGAATGAGCTCGCCGAGCGGCTCCAGGCTCGAGGATTCGCTGCAGCTGCGCTCAATGGAGATATCGCCCAAATCAAGCGAGAGCGTACCATCGATCGCTTGAAATCAGGCAAGCTGGACATCCTCGTGGCAACGGATGTGGCGGCTCGCGGCTTGGACGTTGATCGTATCAGCCATGTGGTGAATTACGATATCCCCTATGATAACGAGTCCTACGTGCATCGAATCGGCCGTACGGGTCGAGCGGGCCGATCGGGTGAAGCGATTTTGTTCGTCGCTCCGCGCGAAAAGCGGCTGCTTAAGTCCATTGAACGCGCGACCAATATGAAGATTGAGTTGATGGACATGCCAACGACTCAAGACATCAACGACAAGCGTATCGAGAAATTTAAGACGAAGATAACTGATGTTCTCGATCAGGGTGATCTGAATTTCTTCAAGGAGATTGTTGAGCAATATCGGCAGGAACGTAATGTGCCTTCCCTTGAGATTGCGGCGGCATTGGCAAAGATTGCCCAAGGTGATGAGCCGCTCCTTCTATCCGAGCGCAAGGAAGCGCCACGCAAGAAGAAGCTTGAACGGGGTTCTGACGAAAGAGGCTCGAATCGGAAAAAGCGAACGGATAGGGAGGGGCCTCCGCGTGACAAAAGCGAGTACAAGCGTATGCCTCCCGGACCCGGCATGGAACGTTTTCGAATCGAAGTAGGCTATCATCATGGCGTTAAGCCGGGCAATATCGTCGGCGCGATCTCTAACGAGGCTGGACTGGATGGGAAACACATCGGTCGAATCGAGCTGTACGAAGACTACAGTACGGTTGATCTCCCGGAAGGGATGCCGCGTGAGGTGCTTCAAGTTCTAAAAAAAGCGTGGGTATCCGGAAATCAAATGCGCTTGTCGCGCATGGATGTATCGTCGAAGCGAAATAAGGCAGCCAAGAATAGGAAGTTTGAAGAGGCATCCACGCTGCCCAGCGCTAAGAAAACGAAGAAGCGAAAACGCGCTAAGTCAAAGGATTGAGGCGACAAGCGATTGCTTCTCCCTAGTCCTTCTTGCTGGCCGCTAGCAAGGCCTCAGCGTAGAGTCGAGGCGAGTGGTCCACTAGGTAATCGATAGGTATTCCACTGAAGTCTCCTTGCTTCCAGTGCTGCTTGTAGAGACTCTCGATCAGCGATGCGTGTCCTTTGCGTCGACTCTCCCATAGTTTAGTAAAGGGCGGGTCAGTGATGAGTTCATTTTCCGACGTGATGAAATAGATGCTCCCGAAGTGCTTGTAGAATGGGGGTGTCGGTAGCCGTGGAATGATGTCGTTGTCGTTAATCAGTCGGAACATCGGAACGAGCTTCTCGACATTCTTGGCGAACTTGATTCCTCCGACTCGGGGCGCTCCCATTGTATAAACGGCAGAGACCTGCTCATGCTGATGGATTCCGTACAGAACAGCTAGGGCGGCTCCAAGACTGTGGCCGGTCGCCCAAACGGGGCGCGGGTTTTCTTCAAGGAGCTGTGACACATCCGCGTCGATTGAGTCGCTCACCCATTCGAGGGCTTCGATGAATCCAGAATGTGCGGTACCGTAGTCCTTGAAGGGAGCTTGGATAATTTTCGTATCGGTCGTGAAATCCGGCATGTTGGCGGATTCGCTCCCGCGAAAGCAGAGAACTAGGCCTGTGTCGCGGATAGCGAGAAAAGCGAAGGTGCCTTTGTGCGCGTAAAACCGCGTTTCAGGGAATCCTGCCTTTTTCAGCTTCGCCTCGATGAATTCAGTTTCCTTGACGTACGCTAGCAAGCTGGCTTCCGCAAGGAATCGAGCGTGCTCTAGATCGAATTCTCCTGCATCCCTTTCGAGCGAAAGTTGAGTGGCGTCAAAGTAGGGGTACTCTTTGTTTGGCGCGTACAGCGCCTTGTGGGAGTACGATTCCGCGAAACCGGAATCGATCATTGCTGCGGCGAGCCCGAGGACGGCGAGGATTGAGAGGCTTGATTTCAAGATGCAAGAAATGGGTTGCTGCTTTTGATAGTGAAAACGGATGAATGTTCCAGGCAAACGCAAGCTTGGACTCTCGATTGGCGAGCGGGCAAAATTGCGGGAAATGGAATCTCTTTTGACATTTTGGGCCAAACGGGTTGGGAAGGAGTGAACTTGAACCCCGGAACTCATTGCTGACATTCGGTACCAGAGAATGAAAACCTATATGAAAATCTACTCACTAATACTCACGATAGTTGCCAGCGCCTGGACCCTCGAGGCGGCTGACTTTGGTCCCGATTGGGAGAACTTGGATACGGCTGTCAATGGCGAATGGTGGAAAAAGTCTCACACAGGAAACAATGCCTGGTTGGAAATGGTGAAGGTTCCACGGGACGAAGTTGTAGCCTTCGCAATATACACGGTCGATCGCGGGACAGTAAAAATGACGGCCCAAATGTATCCGCTTTATCCGGACGAAGAAAAAATAGCGCGCTTAGAATTGAAGATCGACGGCGTTTGGCAGCAAGTTGCCACGGCTGGCATCTACGAGCTTGGCTGGTCGGCCCATTTTCGCGTAGAGGGCTGGGACGAGAGCAGGAGCGTTCCCTATCGCGTTCGCCATGGGGATAAGGCGACCTTCGAAGGAACGATTCGAGCGAATGACCGCAGCAAGAACGAAATCGTCGTAGGCAACCTCTCCTGCAATTCGCGGTGGGACCGGGGAGATCGGAATGCGATTGTCGCAAACTTGAAAAAGCTGGATCCAGACATGCTTTTTTTCGCAGGTGACCAAACCTACGATCACACGGAGCACACGTCGGGGTGGATTCTGTTCGGGACTCAGTTCGCTGAAATTATCAAGGACCGGCCGACCGTGACCATTCCGGACGACCATGACGTTGGCCAGGGCAACCTGTGGGGAGAAGGCGGTATCAAGTCGCCGACGCTTCGGGACCACAACAAAGGGGGCTACTACTATTCCGCAGATTACGTCCGTACGGTCGAGCGTTGCCAGACTTGGCATTTGCCTGATGCATTCGACGCCACGCCAATCGCGCAGGGCATCGGGGTGTACTATACCAATTACAATGTCGGGGGCGTGGACTTCGCCATTATCGAGGACCGCAAATTCAAGTCGGGTCCGGGCGGAAAGATCCCGGACATGGGCCCGCGACCGGACCATATCAATGACCCGAGCTATGTGCGGGCGGAGGTGGATATCGATGGAGTTCACTTGCTGGGACCGCGTCAACTGACCTTTTTGCGAGCTTGGTCGGAGGACTGGACAGATGCGGATATGAAATGCGTCTTGTCTGCTACGAATTTTGCAGGAGCAGTGCATCTGCACGGCAGCTTTGAAAACCGTCTTCTGGCGGATTTGGACAGCAATGGCTGGCCACAAACGGGTCGGCGCAAAGCCTTGACCGAGATGCGGCGCGGGTTGTCATTCCACCTTGCTGGCGACCAGCACTTGTCGGTGATGACTCGTCACGGAATTGAGAACTGGAGAGACGGTCCGGTAACCTTTGTCAGCCCGGCGATTGTCAATAGTATCTACGGTCGCTGGTGGTGGCCGGAGGGCGGCGAGGCCGGAGCGAATCCGGTAGCGGGCAGCCCACTACCTTGGACAGGCGACTTCGAGGATGGTTTAGGCAACAAGATTTCTATGTTGGCGTACGCGAATCCGGATCCTGAAGCGAATCGGCGCGGCGAGCGAGGTCCGGATGACGACTGGGCCGACGGCTTTGGCATCGCTCGATTTTTCAAGGATAGTCAGGAAGTCGTATTCGAATGCTGGCCACGTTTTAGCGATGTGAGCAAAGGCGATTCCGAGCAGTTCCCTGGATGGCCGATGCGTTTCAAGATGGCTGACAACGATGGGCGAGAACCGATGGCTTATCTTCCCGAGCTGCGAATTCGCGGAATCGAAAATCCAGTCGTGCAAGTGATTGAGGAATCGAGCGGAGATGTGCTCTACACCACTCGTGTCCGCGGTCAAAGCTATCGCCCAAAAGTGTACGCGAAAGGCAATTACACGGTCCGAATCGGATCGGGATTGCCGATTGAGAAATCGGTAAATGGCATTCAGTCCGTGGACGCCGATAGCAAGAAGAAGCTGACGATTTCAGTGAGGTAGCGCATGCTCAAAACGGGGGTGAGCAAGATAGTCTTTGGAGCGCTCCTCATGGGCGCTCCAATTTTAGTGATTGGGATCTTGTTCTACTCTTTGTTCGCTGAACTCGGCGCGGATCGAGATCAGTTTCTCGTCCCTGGCTCGATGGAAGTCGTGGTGGAGGAACCTAGCGCGTACTATCTGTGGCATGACCACGCGACGATCTATAACGGAGTGAGTTATCAGCAATCGCCCGGATTCCCTAATGGAGCATCCCTTTCGATTGTGGATTCAGGAGGTCGTTCGTACGAGTTCATTGCGAATGGATCGATATCGATGAGCTCTGGTAGCTATTCACGCGTGAGCATTGGCTACGTTGTAGTCGACGAACCTGTCGCTTTGACCATTTCAGTTTCTGGCGAATTCGAGGAGAGGGTGCTATCGTTTTCAAAGTCCGCGTTCTGGTCAGTGTTCCTATCCATGATGGGGGGAATCCTTGTGGGAATGGTAGTAGGGGTCGCCGGCTTGATTTTCTTGGTGCTTGGCATTGTCCAGCAATCGCGTTCGCGAAAAAGAAACGAATCGCCGACACCAGGAACACTATCTCAAAACTCGGGTGACGCCGTTCGCCCGTTCGATTAGAGGCGGATCCTACTGGTTCCGTCCAGCCATGACTCCGTCTGGAGCGTCGGCGTTAACGCGAATATTCGAGTCCGCCGATTTCAGGAAGCGAAGGGTTTGGACTGAGTTGGGCAGTTGTATCGAATACTATCGGACGACACGACCAGAACCCCCGCTACTTAGAAGCGCCTCTACTTCGGCTCGAGTGGAAAAATTGAAGTCGCCGTAAATGGAGTGGGCGAGGCAGGAGGCGGCCACGGCGAAATTTATCGCTGATTGCGTTTCGCTCAGCTCGGGCGTATTTAGGGCGTATATGAGTCCAGCGCCAAAGGAATCGCCTCCGCCGACTCTGTCGACGATGGCGCGAATCTCGTAGGGTTGATAATGATTGCCGTCGAGCGGGGCGAAATACGGATGATCGGCGTCCTTGTCGTAGAGCATAGCCCCCCAGTTATTGTGCGAAGCGGAAATGCTTTCGCGCAATGTGATTGCGACTCTGGCGACATTTGGAAACTGGGCGCAGATTTCTCGGGCGACGCTGGCGTATTTGCTGGCGTCGATCTGTCCGGAATGGACGTCTGTATTTTCTGCCGTGATACCAAGCACATCGGAAGCGTCTTCCTCATTGCCGATGACGACATCCACGTAAGGCAAGAGCCGACGCATAGTTTCACCGGCGAGTTCGCTTGCGCTCAAGGTGGGATTCCAGGTCCAGAGCTTCTTGCGAAAATTCAGGTCGCAAGATACGGTGAGCCCCGCGGCTTTAGCGTTCTTAACGGACTCGATGGCGGCATTGGCCGCTTCCTCGGATAGGGCGGGCGTGATACCTGTAGTGTGAAACCAACCAGCTCCTTCGAAGATGGAATCCCAGTCGTAAGCGGATGCGGGCGTCATGCTGATCGACGAGTAGTCGCGATCGTAGATAACTCGGCTGGGGCGCTGGTTGGCGCCGGCTTCCACGAAGTAGAGGCCGAGCCGTCCTTTGTCGGTCATAATAACGTCGCAGGTGTCGACATGTAGGCCCCGGAGTGTAGCCAGGCAGGATTGAGTAATGTCGTTATCGGGGAGAGCGGTAACGAATCGCGCGTCTCCTCCAAGCATAGAAATAGAGGCAGCGACGTTAGCTTCCGCGCCAGCGAACGTGAGATTCAGTTCGCCAGGCAAGCTCTGTCTGAATCGCTTGAATCCGGCAGGGCAAAAGCGTCCCATGATCTCTCCAAAGGTGACGATAGTTTTCATAGCGATATAATTAAGTTAGACCGACGTTTTCTCACGATTTGACGGATTCCGCATTTTGGCGGGCTTCGCGGGCGTTGGCTTCTATCTGGGTCCAGTCTTGAGCGGCAATCAGATCCCGCTTCGCGATCCAGGAACCTCCGATCGCGGCAATTAAGGGCGATGACAAGTAGTCCTTCATATTGGCCGCATCGAGTCCGCCAAGCGGTACGAAGTCTATGCCCAGATGCTGGTAGGGAGCTGACATGTTCTTTAGGTGCTTCAATCCTCCGAGCGTTTCGGCAGGGAAGTACTTCAGGGTCTTGCAGCCCAGCTCTAATCCTTGCTCGATGTCGCTAGGGGTAGCGATTCCAGGTCCGAAGGGGAGTTCCTTTTCCTGAGCGTATTCAACGACTCTTCTGTTCAGCCCTGGGGCGACGCCGAATGCGGCCCCTGCCGCAACGACCTCGTCCACCTGGGCGGTGGTAAGTATCGTTCCGATTCCCGCTAGCATCTCGGGAACCTCGTCCCGGATGGCGCGTAGAGCATCCAATGCGGCATCGGTCCGTAGTGTAAGCTCCATGGCTGTAATCCCGCCTCGCAGGAGCGCGTTCGCTAGAGGAACAGCATGGGATGCATCGTCGATAACGAGCACGGCGATGATAGCGTTTTCCTTGATTCTTTGATGGAGACTGGGAGGGAACATAATTCTAAGAGTAATAAATATTGTCAGTATAGTTGACAAATAAAACAGAATAATAGACAGATTGAGTGATTCGAAAACGATGTCAATGGAAACTCGCGGACTGGCTACCTCTCTCTTCAAGGCATTGGATGCGCTTGGAGTAGTGAGCGCTCGTTCGGGCGGTGGTCGAATTGGCGATATCGTTGACGAAATGCAGTTGCCGCGAAGCAGTCTCATCCGCATTTTGGACAGCCTGATTCACTACGGTTTTGTTGAACGCGGCGATGACAAGCGGTATCGGGTGACATCGAAATTCCGAGATTGGAGATTGGCGGATCGGGATGAGCGATTGGTCGAAACCTATCGCGCTGTGATGCGACGCATTGCGGATGAAGTAGGTGAAATGGCGGTGCTCGGCCGGCTTCGCGGGAGGCAGATTCACCATCTGCACTACGAGGAGCCGGACTGTCGCGTTCGGGTCACGCCACCGGTCGGACGTTCGTTCGCGATCGAAAAAATGGCGATGGGCAAGCTGGCCTTGAGCAAGCGACCGGACCTCGTTCCCGATTCGGTCGCCCAGGCGACCTCGGATGAGATCGAGGCGGCAGGGCGGACCGGATACGCCTGGAATCGGGGCGAGTCGGAGGATGGAATTGTGGCTTGGGGCTCTTGGTTGGAGGAAGACGCTCCGATCGCGCCAATGATAGCGGTCACTTGGCCTGACTTCCGCTATTCGGATGAGGCGTTAGGCAGAGTGAAATCGATCCTGGCTACCCTTTAGCGAGCTCGAGGAACTTGCGGGCTTCGGCCCGTTCCTCGGGACGGATCAGCGATTCGATATGGGCGGCGAGCGACTCGAGCTTACCGGCTGCTTCGAACAAGCTTCGTTCTTCGCCATTCCACATGAAGGTATGCACGGCCTTTGCCAGGCTATCCAAGGATTTTGAGGCTGCTGTGAATCGAGCGGCGCGGCGCGGATCGTCCTTGGTTAGGCGCTGGGACGCTTCGATTAGGGAGGAGCTGAGCCCTTTGGTGGCGACGAGCAGGCCCTCGAACCGCTTGTGGCTAGCAAGAAACTCTATCTCTTTGCGGGTCTCGATGATCTTGGCGAAAAACGCTCCCGTGTCGGGACTCTCATCTTTGGCAGGCTCGGGCGACTTTACGGATTGAAGAAACAATGCGACCTCTTCCACGGAATCGTTTTCGCTTGTATCCGCTCCATGGACATGCGCGAGGCAAATACCGCATGCAATTGCGGTGGAGAGAGTCTGGCGATAACGGGATTTCGATTTGGCGCTGCTCATAGACAGGTTTGAATCGGTGGCGGCGCCCAATGCTTTATGGTCATCGAATCGAAATGAAGGATTTCCCTCAAAGAAGAGCAGGAACACCGAATAGTCTCCGGTCAAAATGGGGAACTGGCTAGGGTGTATCCAGGCGGCATCCGTAGAATTCCTTAGCTGGGTTCATGGGCTTGCTTGGAATGACTTTCGATATGCCAATGGCGATAGGCCTTTTCGTTTCGTGAATTGGCGGGTGAAGTAGTTGCTATCGTTGAATCCGACCTCGTATGCGACTTGCGAGATTGTGAGGCGCGAGGAGCGCAGCAGGCGCATGGCGTTTTGGAGCCGAATCTGTATGAGGTACTCAAACGGAGGCAGTCGAGTGGCTTTGGTGAAGGTTCTTATGAAGTGGCTTCGTGAAAGCCGTGCGATTTCCATAAAATCTTCCAGGCGCCAGTCCTTCGCGAATTCCTGCTCCATTCGGCTGATCACGGTTCCAACCCTGAGGAGGGGGGCAGATCGATTCGTTTCAGATGGGGAGTCTTGATAGGAACGCGAAAGAAACACTACCAGGTCGATGAACTTGCCTATCAGCGCAGACTCGTATCCATCGTCTTGGCGCTCCACCTCGCGGACCATTTCCAATGCGATCCGCTCTGCTCGGGAAAGGCTCAAGCGCTTGAGATGGAGCCGGCTCGAAAATCGATGCTGCCGCCTGAAAACCGGTTCCAGCATAAACAGGGCGCAGTAGCCAGGCATCTTGAGAAGCCTGCTTTCGGGCAGCTCGATTTGCTCGGGATCGTACATGATATTGATCATCTGGAGGCGATCTCGATTGTGAAAGTAGTGGTCCTGCTGCCCTTGCAGAAGAAAAACGTCGCCAGCAACGACTGGGAACTCGTCCCCATTGAGCCAGTGAATTGCCGTCCCGCCGATGATGATCACGAGTTCGTTGAAGTCATGCGCGTGCTTGATCTCCGTTAGGTCGTGCTCATGGGAGGGCTCATGGCTGGAAGAGGTTTGTACATGCCTGACCGTGATCGGATAGGAAGGGTCCTCGAAGTAGTGTTTCCCTTTCGCTAATATTCCGGTCGTCGAGGAGCCGCGTTCAATGCGGTGCTATCCCGCTCATGATATAATTCGATCGTCTGTTCCAAGTCGCTTGCCGGCATAACTAAATAGGGTGATGAAGGTCAACGTACAGATTGTGAACAGTCATGCGACTATAATGCTAATTTTTGAGACAATTATTAAGGATCGACAGGACGTCTACGTGACATAATGCGAATATAGTTTGAATCTGTCGCGTAGATCGGCGTTTTCAATGGAGCGATACCGCCCTCGCGGGACCGTCCACGATTTACCTACCAAACAGCAGTTACTGACATGAGCATCGTTACAGGAGACAAGGAATACTTTCCAGGGATTGGAGAGATAGCGTATGAAGGTCGCGAAAGCGACAACCCGCTTGCATTCAAGTGGTATAACCCGGAACAGGAGATTGGCGGACAGTCCATGAAGGAGCTGTTCCGTTTCGCCACTTGCTATTGGCATACGTTCTGTGGAGCTGGGAATGACCCGTTCGGTCCGGGAACCAAGATGTACCCTTGGGCGGCGGGACCGGATGCTATTTCCCGAGCCAAAGGCAAGATGGATGCCGCGTTCGAATTCATTACGAAGATCGGGACCCCCTATTACTGCTTCCACGATTTCGACTTGGTGGAGGAGGGGGCCAGCTTCCAGGAGTCCGAGTCTAATCTGGCGGCGATCGTCGACTACGCCAAGGAAAAGCAAGCGGCCTCGGGTGTGAAGCTGCTCTGGGGAACGGCGAACTTATTCAGCAATCCACGCTACATGAATGGCGCCGCCACCAATCCGGACTTCGCGACCGTTGCCTATGCGGGCGCCCAGCTGAAGAACGCGATCGATGCGACGATCGCATTGGGTGGCGAGAACTATGTTTTCTGGGGCGGTCGCGAAGGGTATATGTCTCTTTTGAATACGGATACCAAGCGCGAGAAGGAGCACTTGGCTCGGATGCTGACCCTGGCCCGAGACTACGCCCGCGCTCAAGGGTTCAAGGGACAGTTCTTTATCGAGCCGAAGCCAGCGGAACCTTCGAAGCATCAGTATGACTTCGATTGCGAAACTGTCATCGGATTTCTGCGCCAGCATGATCTTCTGGACGACTTCTCGCTCAATATCGAGGTCAACCATGCCACATTGGCGGGGCATACATTCGATCATGAATTGCAGGTCGCGGCGGATGCAGGCTTGCTAGGAAGCATCGACGCCAATCGAGGCGACTATCAAAATGGCTGGGATACGGACCAGTTTCCAATGAATTTGAACGAGCTCACGGAAGCCATGCTCGTAATCCTGAAAGTAGGAGGTTTCAAAGGAGGTGGTGTTAATTTCGACGCGAAGACCCGTCGCAACTCCACCGACTTGGAAGATATTTTCATCGCTCATATCGCTGGAATGGACGCTTTCGCACGAGCTTCTCTGATCGCAGATAGAATATTGCGTGAGTCCAAGCTTCCTGGCTTGAAGTCGGATCGCTACAGTAGCTTCGACTCTGGCGATGGCGCTCGATTCGAGGCAGGAGAACTCAGCTTGGAAGAGGTTTACGCCATCGTTAGCTCCGGGGGTGAACCCGAGCAAATCAGCGGCAAGCAAGAGCGCTACGAGCAGATTATCAACGACTTCATCTAGCGCGAAAGCGCAGATCCCTGCTCGCTAAGGCAGGTATATCGCATTTCGAGCCCGTTTTGGAAACTACATTCCAGAACGGGCTTTTTTTGCGACTAGGATAGGGAGGCTAGATTTTCCAAGAAAGGCATATAATTTTCTTTAGAAGAAAATAATTAGCATTTTTTGATTGCCAAAGAAAATTTAATGCTTACGACTTTATGACCATGTCAAGCGTGCTCATAGAGTCGGAAGATTCGCTGCCTATGTTCGATTTCTCTATATTGAGAGAGATTCGGAAGCGGGCGGAAATGACACTGAATGATTTGTCGCGGGCGAGCGGCGTATCGATAGCGGTTATTTCGAGGTTGGAGCGGAATCAGTCCCAAGCTGAAGTGGAGACCTTGTACAAGATCGGTCGCGTATTCGGGATGAGGGCGACGGATTTGATGACTTTGGCGGAAGCGCCGCTTTCGAACCGGAAGGAAGCCGAATCCTACGATTCCGATGGATTTCGTTTTCGCGCCGTTCGGTATGCGAATGCCAACTGCTTGATGGGTGAAGCGAATAAGGGGGCCATTGTATCGAAACCTGAGATTCATCATGACGACCATGAGATCTGCTGGGTATTGCAAGGCGCTTTGCGAGTAACGCTCCCGCAGGAAACGCAGCTCCTAAACTCGGGCCAGAGCATTCAGTTCGACGCTATTCAAGAACATACGTACGAAGCTATGGAAGATTGCCAGTTCATGATCGTGCACATCCGAAAAGACAAGCGCTACTAGAATATATTTGTATGGAAATAGACACTACATTAACTCCAGACTCGCTGAGCGCATCGCTCGATAGGTTTTGGGCATTGTCAGGCGAAAAAATAAATTTGATCGAACGCGAATACGACTCGTCGCCGGGATCGCCGGTCTTTACGGTTGATGGCAAATACGCGACGCGAGGATGGACCGAGTGGACGGAAGGGTTCGTATACGGTTCGTCGTTTCTGCAGTTCGACGCGACCGGAGATACGCAGTTTCTGGAATTGGGGAAACGGCGTACCGTAGAGCGCATGGCGACGCATGTCAGTCACATTGGCGTGCACGACCATGGATTCAACAACCTAAGCTCCTATGGCAATTGGCTTCGCCTTTTGCGGGAAGGGAAAATTTCGGGTCCCCGATCGGAGGTAGATTTTTGCGAGCTTGCCTTGAAGGTTTCGGGAGCGGTGCAAGCGAGCCGCTGGTCGCCAACCCATGATGGCGGCGGCTATATCTATTCGTTCAATGGACCGCACAGCTTGTTTGTAGATACGATCCGAAGCTGCCGCATAGTAATGGTCGCTCATGCGCTCGGCCATGCGTTGATGGGTGAAAACGATTCGCCGATCAGCTTGCTAGAGCGGGCCGTGGATCATATTCGATCTACCGCGAAGTACAGCGTCTTTTATGGAGAAGGACGGGACAAGTACGACGAGTGGGGTCGAACGGCTCACGAGAGCGTGTTCAATACCAACGACGGTCGATTCCGTTGCCCTAATGCCCAGCAGGGATTTAGCGGATTCACGACTTGGACGCGGGGACTTGCTTGGGCGATGGTCGGATTCGCGGAAGAATTGGAGTTTCTGGAAACTTTGGATAGCGCAGAGTTCGATGCGCTTGGAGGAAAGGAAGCATTCAAGGAAACCTGCCTCAAGGGGGCTCGAGCGACCTGCGACTGGTTTATCGAGAATACGCCTACTGATGGGGTACCTTATTGGGACGGCGGCGCTCCTAATTTGCACCGTTTGGATGATTGGCGAAGTCGGCCTTCGGATCCTTTCAACGAGTGGGAACCCATCGATAGCACTGCTGCGGCTATCGGCGCTCAAGGACTGATTCGTTTGGGGCGTTACTTAGGCGAAGATACAGAGGAAGGGGGCCGCTATTGGTCTGCCGGGCTGACGAGTATGCGTTCGCTGCTCGACGCGCCCTATCTGAGCGAGGACCCTGCGCATCAGGGACTGCTGCTGCATTCGATCTACCACGAGCCAAACGGTTGGGATAATGTGCCTGAAGGCCAGAAGATCGCATGCGGCGAATCGAGCCAATGGGGAGACTACCACATTCGCGAAGCAGCGTTGCTATTGCAGCGTATGATTCGTGGAGATGATTACTATACGTTTTTCGGCTGTTTGGGAGATTAGTTAGGAAGGGATTGCTATGACGGATTTTTCAAAACTTTGTATTCACAGCATTACGACGAAGCCTTGGGGATTGGATACTGCGGCGAAGAAATACGGCGCAGCCGGGGTAGGTGCGATTTCAGTTTGGCAGGATGCCGTGGCTTCTTGGGGCGGGGGATGTTCCGCAGCAGGAGCGATGATCCGCGAAGAAGGGCTCGACGTTGCCTGCTACGTTAGAGGCGGTTTTTTCACTGCTTTGGAAGGCGCTGAAAGAACGCGAGCGATTGACGAGAATAAGCGTATCATCGACGAAGCCGCCGAAATCGGAGCTCCGTTGCTGGTGCTGGTTTGCGGTGCAACTCCAGGGCAATCTCTCTTCGAGTCACGCAAGCAAATCTCTGATGGAATTGGAGCTACAGTCGAGCACGCCGCTAAAGCGGGAGTTAAGCTAGGGATCGAGCCATTGCATCCCATGTATGCGGACAGTCGCAGCGCGGTTAATTCGATGAGTCAGGCGAATGCGATCTGCGATGAGATAGGGCACTCGAATCTAGGAATCACAGTGGACGTATTTCACACCTGGTGGGATGATCGACTGCAATCCGAGCTTACGATCGCGGGTGAGAAAGACCGTATTTTCTCTTTTCACATTTGCGACTGGAAGAATTTGCCGGAGGACATGCTCAATGATCGCGGAATAATGGGAGAGGGCGTGATCAATGTTTCTCAGATTCGGAATTGGGTCCACGCGGCAGGATTTAATGGATACGAAGAAGTAGAGATATTCTCGAATCGTTACTGGGCGATGGATCAGGACGAGTATCTCGGGAAAATAATAGGTGCCTATGCCAATCTCGGCTAGGACGTGGAAGTAAATTTAGACCAATATATCTTATGAAAACGCACAAAGTAGGAATTATCTTGAATGGCGTCACTGGACGCATGGGTACGAACCAGCACTTGATGCGATCCATCGTGGAAATCATCAAGCAAGGCGGAGTTTGGGTGAATCCAGAAGAGACGATCATGTCGGTTCCGATCTTGGTTGGTAGAAACGAGACGAAGCTGAGAGAGCTGTCTGCCCGCTCGGGCGTCGAGCGTTGGACGACAGATCTAGACAGTGTAATGTCGGATCCGGAATTTTCGATCTACTTTGATGCCCAAAGCACTTTGCGTCGCGCCGATGCGGTCAAGGCGGCAGCCACTGCGGGGAAGCATGTCTATTGCGAAAAACCGACTGCGGTGGATACGCAAACGGCAGTGGACTTGCACTACTTTTGCGAGGACAAAGGTGTTAAGAGCGGAGTTGTCCAAGACAAGCTTTGGCTCCCTGGGCTCGTAAAGCTGAAGCGCGTGATCGAAAAAGGTTACTTAGGGCGCATCTTTTCAGTGACAGGGGAATTTGGATACTGGGTATTTGAAGGCCATACGGTTCCCGCCCAACGCCCTTCCTGGAACTACCGCAAGGAGGACGGTGGCGGAATGATGATCGATATGCTGTGTCATTGGCGGTATGTACTGGATAATTTGTTTGGTTCCGTGAAATCGGTTAGTTGCCGTGGAGCAACCCATATTAAGGAGCGGATCGACGAGAGCGGAAACCCCTACAATTGCACGGCTGACGATGCTGCTTACTCGATGTTCGAAATCGAAGGGCCTGAGGGTGAGATCGTAGTGAACTTCAATTCCTCCTGGTGCACGCGAGTGAGACGTGATGACCTGCTTACGTTGCATGTAGACGGCGAGCTCGGTTCCGCAGTAGCAGGATTGCGCGAGTGTCATATCCAGCACTATAGCAATACGCCTAAACCCATTTGGAATCCGGATATTGATCAACCGATCAATTTCTTTGAGGATTGGTCTCAGGTGCCGAATCAAGAAGTATATGACAACGCGTTCAAGGTTCAGTGGGAACTCTTCTTGAAGCATGTCGTTCTGGATAGGCCTTTCCGGTGGACATTGCTCGAAGGCGCCAAAGGCGTTCAGTTAGCAGAGCTTGGCTTGCGAAGCTGGGAAGAACGCAAATGGCTTGACGTACCTGAACTTTAGAACCGAGGAATCAGCATGAACGACAAATCCAATAGGAGAACAGCGCTGGTTACTGGGGGATCGAGAGGTATAGGCTTTGGCATTGCTAAGTTCTTGGCGACGGATGGCTGGAATGTCGTCCTAAATGGAATGCGTCCTGAAGAATCGGTGGCAGAAGCTTTAGATGAGCTTCGTAGCCTGGGCGTCGAGGTGGCCTATGCGAGAGGCGATATAGGTTCAGTCGAAGGTCGCGATTCCATCCTCGATGTGGTCCGAAACTTTACTGGAGGCGCTCTGAATCTGCTGGTGAACAATGCAGGGGTGGCTCCAAAACAGCGTCTCGATATTTTGGAGACGACGGAAGAAAACTATGATTTCGTAGTTGATACGAACTTGAAGGGAGCGTTTTTCCTAACTCAAAGCGTAGCGAACGATATGGTTGCGGCGAAGACGAAGGATGAGTCGTTTGCAGGCAGGATCGTGAATATTTCATCCATTTCGGCAACGGTCGCCTCTGTTAACCGAGGTGAATATTGCGTGGCGAAGGCAGGTTTGAGCATGGTCACTCAATTGTTCGCGGCTCGTCTGGGCGAATCCGGTATTCCGGTTTACGAGATTCGGCCTGGAGTTACCAAAACGGACATGACTTCCTCTCCGGAGGTAACGGAAAAATACGATCGATTGATTGAAGAAGGCCTTTGCGTCACCAAGCGTTGGGGATATCCAGAAGATGTGGCTAAAGCGGTCCTTGCATTGGCTCGAGACGATTTCCCTTATTCCACCGGCCAGGTAGTGATGGTCGATGGCGGGTTGACGATCCCGAGGCTTTGAACCGCAGTTGGGTGCAACGGGCCCGTGGTCGCCTATCGCTTGATATGAGCGGGCAGGTCGGGCTTTGCGCAGCCGCAGGATGCGCTCTCGCAAACTGAGCTGTTTCCTTTCTTGTTGAATAGGAAACGCTTAGCGAGCCATGCAGCGGCTGCTGCAGTGATTAGCAAAACGATGACTATCTCTAAAAGTTGCTCCATTGGCGCAAAACCAGTTGACTTTGAAAAGCCTATACTGAAACTCGGTCTCAACAAGCAAAAAGGAGACCCTATTGAAAACCTTAAACGATCTAGTCGACGGGCAGACCGCAAAAATCGGTTCTTACAAGCGAACGCTTGGAGTTTCGCGTCGACTGATGGAGCTCGGACTGATGCCGGGAGTCGAGGTGCGTTTCATTAAGTCTGCTCCTTTGGGAGATCCGATCGCGTTGGATGTCGAGGGTCGGCAATTGAGCCTCCGCCGCGAGGATGCTGCTCAGATCCTCATTCAACCTGCTTAAGTCGCTGTACGGCGACTTCTCTCTTTGTGTCGATCTCTCAAAATCCCGTTTCGAATACTGATCGCCTTCGACGTGTCGCTCTGATTGGCAATCCGAATACGGGAAAAAGCACTCTCTTCAATTGCTTGACTGGCTTGCGCCAGAAAGTGGGCAATTACTCGGGTGTGACGGTGCAGAAGAAGACGGGCATCACCTTGATAGGCTCGGAGCGAATCGAAATTTTGGACCTTCCTGGAACTTATAGCCTGGCGGCGACTTCGCCCGACGAGCGAGTGGTGGTGGATGCATTGCGCGGAGAGGTTGAAAACTTGGATCGCCCCGACATGGCCCTGTGTATTGTTGACGCGACGAATCTGCAGCGAAATCTGTTTCTCGCTTATCAAATTGGACAGCTGGGGTTACCTATGGTTTTGGCCTTGAACTATTGGGACTCAGCCCGCAAGCGCCAGATCGCCGTAGACATCGAGGAGCTCACGCAGCGTCTTGGAGTTCCGATCATTCCGATTTCGGCTTCTCGGGCTGAAGGCATTTCCGCACTGAAAGAGGCGATCGCAACAGCCCTTGAAGAAAAGCCCGAACTGATTACGCCTGCCTGGCCGGACACGATTGTCCAGGCGGTTAAAGAGGTTCGGGAGGCGCTTCCATCCGAAAATGGAGACTCATTGGACGATGCGGTTATTATGCGGGGAATCTTTGAAAGCGATGAAGCTATTTTTCATCGGTCCGGAGCCGACTCGGAAACGGTTCGAAACGCTTTGGAAGTTTCGAAGAAAACGCTCTTCAAAGGGGGCCTGAATCCTGCAAATGCTGAGGCTGTATTGCTGTATCGGCATATTAAGGACGTGGTCCATCCCTGTATTTCACATGATGGGGAAAGCAAGCATGGAGGCAGTGAATCCATCGATAGCCTGCTTACTCACAAATGGTGGGGGCTTGTAGCGTTCCTTGGATTGATGTACCTGGTATTTCAATCGGTATATAGCTGGGCGGCTCCATTCATGGACCTGATCGACGGTGGCAAGGCGGTCGTGCAGGACGCGGTTTCAGGACTGCTGGCGAACTGGCCCATGCTTCAAAGTCTCGCTAGCGATGGAATTATCGAAGGAGTAGGAGCAGTGGTTATCTTTCTCCCGCAAATTTTGATTCTATTTTTCTTCATCACCTTGCTCGAGGATACCGGCTACATGTCGAGAGCTGCCTTCTTGATGGATAAGCTATTTAGCTGGTGTGGCTTGTCGGGAAAGAGCTTCGTTCCGTTGCTTTCCAGCTATGCCTGCGCGATTCCAGGAGTTATGGCGACGCGCACGATACAGGATTCCAAGGCGCGGCTCGTTACGATTTTAGTCGCTCCCTTCATGAGCTGCTCGGCGCGGCTCCCCGTTTACGTACTCATGATTGGAGCGTTTATTGAGCCTAGGTATGGAGCGGGCGTTGCGGGGGCCACGCTCTTTGCGATGCACTTCGTTGGACTAATCGTTGCGATGCCCTTTGCGTACTTGATGAATAAGTACATTCTTAAGACACCTCCTCAACCATTCTTGCTCGAGCTGCCGAGCTATCAGATTCCCAAGATTCGCGATGTCGTCTTGAAGATGTACAGTCAGGGAAAGGAATTTGTAGTGAACGCAGGAACGGTAATATTCGCCATTACGATCGTAATTTGGGCGCTACTCTATTTCCCTCGGTCCGAGTCCGTAGCCCTGGAAGTGGAGCAGTCATTTATCCAGGCGGTATCGCTCGAAAACAATTGGTCCGAGGAAAGGACGCTCGTTGCATTGGCCGAGGATGAGTCCTTGCAGACCGAGTTGGATTACGAGATTTCGTCCGCCTATATTGAGCAGAGCCTAATGGGTCGCGTTGGGAAATCGGTTCAGCCGGTCTTCGCTGCGGCAGGATTCGATTGGAAGATAACTGTGGGTGTCCTGGCTAGCTTTCCTGCTCGTGAAGTCATAATTTCCACGCTTGGCATTATCTACAGTTTGGGAGGCGATGTTGACGAGGAGGCCGGAGATTTGCGTGAGGCTATGGCGGGCCAAACGTGGCAAAGCGGTCCTAAAGCGGGGATGCCAATTTTTACGATTCCGGTCGTGATCTCCATTATGGTCTTTTTTGCTCTTTGCCAGCAATGCGGCGCGACGCTCGCTATAATCGCTCAAGAAACGAGCTGGCGCTGGGCGGGAGTTTCCTTTGCGTTTATGACGATCTTGGCTTGGTTGGCGTCGATCGCTATCAATCAAGTCGGCTCTTGGCTTTAGCGACCCGCGCTTTGACGCCGCTCCCTTAATCCGTCGAAGGCGTTTTGCAGGCAATCTCTCAAGCCTGCCAAGGCGATTGGCTTGCATTGAAAATCGTCGAGCCCTGAAGCGAGCGCGGCCTCTTGCTCCGACCGCATTGTCGCAGCGGAGATGCCCACAATCCAGGGCTGATCCTTTACTCCCTTGCTGGATCGGATTTTTCGAGTGGCGTCGAGTCCAGAGAGTATGGGCAGATGCATATCCATGAGGATGACATCGTGATGATTTTTTTCGTATTGCCGAATTCCGTCCAAGCCATTGCTTGCTAGATCTGGTTTGTATCCAAATTTACCTAGCATAGCTTCGATTGTTTTCAAGTTGGCGATATTGTCTTCGACAACCAGGATGGAAATTGGGAATTCGCGACTGACTCATTTTGGATCCGCCTTGCCGCTTGCGCTTTCAGAAATTGCTTCGCTGGTTGTTTCCAAGGGCAGCGTGAACCAGAAGTTCGAGCCTTCGTCGGGAGTCGACTCTACATCGATCGCGCCACCCATCAATTCGACTAGATTCTTGCAAATAGCGAGTCCGAGTCCGCTCCCTCCAAATCGCCGGGAAATGGAAGCGTCGATTTGGGAAAACGGCTTGAACAGGCGGTGCATCTTTTCGGGGGCGATTCCTATGCCTGTATCGGAAACTGAGATCTTGAGTACGGAAAATCGATTGGAAAGCGGCCTCGCTGAGGCGTGGGCCTGGATTGTACCTGTTGGGGTGAATTTTACGGCATTGTTTACCAAATTAAGGATAATCTGTCGAAGCCGGGCAGAATCGCCAATGGCGATATTGGGTACCGAGTCGTCTATGTGAGCCTCCATAGATAGGGACTTCCCGATCGCTTTGCTCTTCAGGAGAAATATGCAGCTATTGATGCAGTCGCTAGGGGAGAAGGGAATGGATTCGATGTCGATCTTGCCGGCTTCAATTTTGGATAAATCCAGGATATCGTTTATCAGGCTAAGGAGTGTATCGCCGCTTGCTCGGATCGCGCTTAGCATTTCGGATTGATCTCGATCGAGCTCCGTGTCGTCGAGAAGGTCTAGCATACCGATCATGCCATTAAGCGGTGTACGTATCTCGTGATTCATGTTCGCGAGGAATGCGCACTGCATATCGGCCGCCTTCTTGACTCCCATCTTCGCGGGAGATTTACCGAAGGTTTTCGCGACGATGGTGACGATAGCCTGCTCGCTATCGGGAATTGGTAAAGAATATGCGGATACGCTAATGGGGGGGACGATATAGGTCCATCATCCAGTCGAGGTCGCATGCGCATTGGGAATTCTCTTCGATCGACCTTTCGATCAACGAGTCCAGCGCGGGCCATTGATCAACGATGGCAGTATCGGGGTTGAGATAGGAGCGAGCTGCTTCATTACTCTGTATCCAGTTGCGATCGGAGTCGACGATCAAAGTGGCGACGTCACGGGTTGGTTGAAGCATTGGATGTAACGTCGGTATCCCAGTTTGTACTGCACTCTACTTGCGGCGGCGATCTGCGTACTTGTCGTCTCGAATTCGAGACTCGTCGATAGGGTAGTCTTGATTCTCCAAAAGCTCTTCCTTAGTGGGTGTACGCGATGGAATTCCATTCGGTGGAATCTCCCTTCCAGCGATCCAAGCAATCGCGTTGAGCACCACTTTCCGAAAATTGTCGTCCTGCCAGTTGTCGTGGTAGTGTCCGCCAGTAAACCCGAAACCTCTGCTGCCATTCTCGTTTTCGGATACCCACATAACATGTTGCGGATCGCCCCGGGCAACCGCTGCCCGTCCATCAGGGGTGGAATTGTGATGATGGTCTTTTTCCGGGAGAAGATCCAAGGGAGGGATTGCAGAGAGTATTGGCGTCACCCCTTCCATGTTCTCGCGGAATCGCATGTTGCAATACCATTCATCGTTGATGCCAAATGGCTCGACGCCGTTGGCGACAGGGTGGTCCGGCAATGCTTCGAATTGGGGTGACCAGTGCGGATTGACGGACTTATATAGTTGATAGTATCCGCCAATCCATCGAAGAAATGCATCGGAGGTCGCTCCGTCGATGGTCTCTACAGCGTAGTGGAGGCAGCCCACGCCGACGCCTTGGGATTGGAGCGTATCGATCGTACCAACGTGGTCATTGGCGAGATGCCTCTTTCCGCCGTCGCAATAGATTACAACCGCGCTGACACCGTCCAGAACCGCATCATCCTTCGGCCAGCTTGGGTCCTCAGGATCGTGATACACGGAAGCGTTGAAATCGAGACCGCTTTCATTCAAGCACTTGGCCAGAAGCAACGACCCAGCGTTGTGCTCGTGAGCGAAGAAGCCATGGCTCTTTTTCCCGGCGACGAAGAGAATTTTCGTTTCTTCGGCGTGAGCCCCCAGAGAACCGAGGTAGGCGAGAATCGCTAGGGAAATGAATTTTCGGATCGGAATCATGAGTTCTGAAAACAAGCCAGTAGACTGCTTGAGCCCTGCGGTGGAGTAAAGGTTATTGACCCTGAAAGCGTTCGAAATGGAAACTGGAAGGAGCCGAACGCTAATTTGGGATATTGACGGTTTCCCTGCCTGCACCCCGTACCCAGGCAATCGATTTCCTAGGCTTACTGAGGTCTCTTTGGGTGGTTCTCGATCGCGCGTTCAACGATATGGACGGGAACCGCTTGAGATCTGGATGCGGCGATAAGGTCGTCACGTTCTGCTTTCCATCGCTTCTGTCCAGAGGGCGTCGTTACAGTCTTTATGCGGATAGGGCCGTACTCGGTGGTCAACGTTTCAGTTTCCCGATCAAGGGTCTTTCGGGAGACCGGAAAGTAGCGAAGGCCAATGGCAGTGGTAGCCTCCAATACGAAGTCGCAGACCGCGTCGAGCTTGGCGGACGGAGCCAGGATCGATAGGATAATTCCAGGCCTTCCCTTTTTCATTGTAGCTTGAACCAGCGAAACATCCAGAGCGCCCTTTTGGAGTAGCTCGCTTTGGAATTCCGCGCCGAGCTGCTCTGGAGAGCAATCGTCGAGATTCGTTTCAATCGCGAAGATGTCAGAGTTCTCTCTAACTTGAGAGCAGAGCGAGAGCCTGAGTACGTTTGCCGCGATGAAATCTTTCTTGCCGGGACCGTATGCCATCTGATCTACGACGAGAGCGGGCGATTCGAAAGTCGGGTCGAGGAATTTTAGAATCGCGACCCCGGTGGGCGTGACCCGCTCGCCTTTTTCCTCTCCTTTGTAGCAGGGCATTCCAGCTAGGAGTTTTGCGGTTGCGGGCGCGGGAACGGGAAGCAATCCATGTTGAGTATTCACCATCCCATGTCCCGTGCAAATCGGATCCGAATAGGTTTTATAAATTTGTAATCGATCAATCAATACAGCGCAACCAACAACATCAATGATTGAATCGACGGCGCTAATTTCATGGAAGTGGATTTTCTCCAAGGGGATATCGTGTACTTGCGACTCGGCGGTGCCGATGAGATGGAATATTTCTTTGGCGATGGTTTTGGCAGACATGGCGATGTCCGCGTTGTCGATTATGGCAAGTATGTCGCTGAGATGTCGGTGGTGGTGGCTTCCGTGCCCATGCGAATGGTCATGTCCATGCGAGTGCGAGTGGTCATGAGAGTCTCCTGGAGAGTCCGTCCCATTAGGCTCCGAGTTGAGGTCGACTACATTGACGTGCTTGCAGACGATTCCGTTCTTGTCGACAGTCGAAATCTCGACCTTTCCATCTGGCAGATTCAGCTTGCTCGGCAGGTCGACGATGTCGTCATGGGCCTCGAGAAGTCCGCATAAGGCGCCGAGAAACATATCGCCGGAAAGTCCTGAAAAAGGTTCTATATATAGAGTGTTCACAATGATAGTCGATTGAGAAGAGTCAGTCTTAGCGTTCATGGATTATCGATCGATTTGGCGCAGAATTCGATAGGCGGCCATTGCCGCCCCGTAGCCGTTGTCGATATTCGTTACAGAGATGCCATTGGCGCAGCTGGAGAGCATGGCGTTGAGCGCGGCGTTGCCACCGGTGGCGACTCCATAGCCCACACTAGTGGGAACAGCAATAATGGGTTGTGACAAGAGCCCGCCTACGACGCTTGGCAAGGCGCCTTCAAAGCCTGCGGCAACGATTAGTACTCGGCATGATTTGAGTTCTTCTAGGCGATCAAAAAGCCGCTGTATTCCTGCTACCCCTACATCGTTAATTCGCTTAGCGGGAGTTTGCACCAGGTTCAGTGTGTAGAACGCTTCGTTTACGATCGGCAAATCGGAACTACCTGCACTGAGAATTGCGATCTGGGCGGAGGATTCGTCTAGAGAATTTTCCTGTAGAAGGAAAGCCTGTGAAATAGGGTCGTACCGCGCTTCTGGAAAGCTCTCGAGTAGACGCTGACCTTTCTCCGGTTGGACGCGTGTCGCCAAGGCATTTCGGCCTTTGGAATGATACTCATTTAAAATGCGCTCTAGAAGCTCTACAGATTTTGAGCTACCATAGACCACTTCAGGGAACCCTAGTCGCTCTTCCCGGTTTGTATCCAAGTTATAATCATCCATTCGCTGAAATTGATCGATTGAGTTTTCCTGACACGAACCCTTCCACGTCGATTTCGACTCGTGCAAAACCGATACTCAAGAGCTCGGGTTCAATAAGGTGGAAGGATTCCTTTAGTTTGGCGATATCTTCTACTGGAGCTTCGATTCGAGCGGCGCTACTAATATAGCGTACGCGTACGTGATCGAACTCGAGTCGATTCAGCGCAGACTCGGCCAGCTCTATTTGCCTTAATTTTTCAGCGGAAACAGCTTCGCCATACGGGATGCGTGAGCTGAGGCATGGACTTGCGGGCTTGTCCCAAACGGGTAGCTCAAATTCCTTCGCTAATTGCCTGATCGCTTTTTTGCCAATGCCGCATTCAGCGAGCGGAGAGCGGACCTTTTGCTCGCTTGCAGCTTGATGACCGGGTCGATAATCGCCTTGGTCATCGAGATTCGCTCCATTTAGCAAAGTATAATTTGAATAGTCTCGGCGGTGCATGTCCCGCATCGCTGAATACAAGGTGTCCTTGCAGTAGTAGCACCGATTTATGGGATTTTGCGCATAGTTTGGATTGTCCAGCTCATTGGTTTGAATCACTTTCAAGACGATTTCGAATTGCGAACAGAATGAGCGGGCAATTTCGAGATCGGAGCGCTTCAAGCTGGGGGAGTCGGCGATCACCCCAATTCCTCGATCACCGAGAAAGCGCTTCGAAAGGTATAGGACGACAGCAGAATCAACGCCTCCTGAAAACGCGGTCAAGCTGCCACTAAGGGGAGAGAACCAGTTTTCGAGTCGCTGAGTTAAATCTGGGTCCATCGAATCTACAGTGAGATTGCCGGTGAGTGATTTCGAGCTGGTTGTCCGCAGGGGCGCAGGCTCCAGAATCGGACCGTTCGTGGGGCCTTTCGCCCACGTTTGCGCCACGCTGCGATTGCGGCTCCGATACCGACGGCGAGCAGTATTAGGGAGATGATTGGAGACCCCAAGGCCTCCGGCATCGCATGATGGTGAGGCGCAGGCGATGTATGGCCCAAGACAACTGTCGAGGGAGCAAGGATGAGAAGTAGGCGAATTGAGTATTTCATAGCTGCAAGGTTATCTATTCTGCGGATTCGACGGGCTTTGTCAAACCGGCCCGACTTGCACGTTCGCCGAGGTCAATTGGAGTTGATCCCGCACGGCATCCTCCCTATGTCCTTGGGGATGCCGGACGATTCGCAAACTATAGGAGAATTGAAAGCTCTGATTGATTCATTTGCGCAGGAGCGGGAGTGGGAACCCTTCCACTCGCTTAAGAACCTGTCGATGTCGATATCGATCGAATCAGCGGAATTGATGGAGCACTTTCAATGGATCGAAGGAAAGGAATCCGATTCCGTGGCCCAGGATGATGCCAAGCGAACGCAGGTTGAGGAGGAACTTGCGGATGTGATCATATACGCGCTTCAATTCGCTAATCGATCAGGCATCGACCTCTCGAGCGCGATTCGCCGAAAAGTGGAAATCAACGCTCGCAAATACCCCGTTGAAAAATCTAGGGGCCGTTCCACGAAGCCTGAACGTTCCTGACCGGCTCGGTCTGTTCTCTCAGATATGACATTGCCCTCGTCCGCGTTTTCATTTCCTTGAAAGCGATGAAGTTCATGATGGCGATATTTCCGGTCAAAATAGGTGAGCGTCTGATCATCTGCTCGCTCTTGCTGGCGGGAGCGTTGACTTCAGTCCAGGCTCAAAACGCGATTGCCTTGAGGCCCGAGGCGTTGCTGGGCTATTCCTTGGATTGGCTGGCTCCGGGGGGTCAAGCGACTACGATCCCAAGCGAAATTTCAGTCTATAGTCTCAGTTGCGGAACGTGTGTAGAAGAGTTGGGAGAAATTTCGAGTGGCTTCAAGCCGGCCCCCGTTCGGTTTAAGTTGACCTCCTTCAAGGCGATTGATCGTGCCCTATTGATCGAGCTGCTGGCGATGGGGCTCGCCTATACGGATCCGAAGGCGCGGCGTTCCGCGGTCCTGGATGTCCTTAGGATTTACGCGAAGGACCCGGACCATTACATCGGAAATTTTCAGGATTGGAAAACGATCGTCGCCTCGCATTGGCCGAGCAATTCGGATGCGGAGAACGACTCCGTCTCTCGAGCGTTCGCTACAAACGTGCTCGATATGCAATCGCGGATTCTCGCCTTGATGGACAAGCAGGCGACCCCCAATGCGATTTCTCTCCAGACTCAGCCCCTTGCTGTCGAGACTCGACGCGGTACGGATCGATATAACTCCTTGGTGGCGTCGCTAGCGCTCTCTTGGCTGCGCCCCAAACTAGACAGTCCAGAGGAAACAGAAGAAATACCGCAGCGCGCTCGATCGATCAACCCGATCAAGTCCTTGTCACGAGTCGAGTGGCAGGGCCTGAAGGAATGGGCGCTGGACGGAGCCTATTGGATTTGGGGCGGTACGTTGAGCCCTGATCAGCTGGGCGCGATCGTCGAGTGGCAGGCTCAGCTTCATTTACTCCCAGACGACGAAAGTCGTCGATCTCGGCACAGCGAATGGTTCGACCAGGCTATTGAACGAGCGGCGAGCGGTCCCTTGAGCCCGTTGGAAGCCTTTGGAGTGGCCGACATCGATGCCTTGGCTTCTCCAGCCTGGAACGCCGCTAAGGCGGACGCTCGTCAGCAACTGGTTTATGCAAGCTATCTAGGGGCTCTTACGAAGGACGAGTAGCCGCAATAGATTATCGTAATATTTGTAGCTAAATTATAGATACAGCCATGGATCGAATAAGTCGCTAGTGGCTTGGGGTTGTGTTTAGAAGCTGTTCGATGCAAAAAACTTTTTTGACGTCGTCTCTGATTGACTTTCCTAATCGGGCTGTCTTGTGATAAGGGCGATTCAGGCGGGATTGACCGCCGGGAAGTATTGCGGTTCTATCGCGCGCCTGGGTAGAGCCAATAATAGATTCCATAAGAACTTCCGAAATGTCTGACCTGACCACGTCCTCTCCCGTCTCTGCTTATCTTTCTTCGCGTTCGCCTGAAGAGACCCATCCCGCCATGTTGAGCTATGTAGCGAATCTTCAGCAGGTTGCGGAAGTGAATGCTCCCATCGCGGCGTCCATCGTCAAAGAGCTGGAAGATCAACGCAGCAATCTAAAGCTGATCGCTTCCGAGAATTTCACCTCGCTCAATACGCAAGCAGCTATGGGCAACTTGTTGACCGACAAGTATGCTGAAGGGTTTGCGGGTTCGCGTTACTATGCGGGCTGCGACAATATAGACGCCATCGAATCGGAAGCGTGCGAGCAGGCGCGGCGACTCTTCAATGCGGAGCACGCCTATGTTCAGCCTCACTCCGGAGCGGATGCGAACTTGATTGCGTTCTGGGCCATTTTGCAGGCGAAAGTGGGAGTTCCGCTGATGGAGTCGATTGGCGAAGGCAATCCTTCGAAGATGACGCGCGACGATTGGAACAAGGTGCGCGCCGCTATGGGGAATCAACGAATGCTTGGTCTCGACTACTACTCGGGAGGCCATCTAACGCATGGCTATCGCTTCAATGTTTCCGCTCAATTTTTCGATGCTTACAGCTACTCTGTGAGCAAGGAGACCGGTTTGCTCGACTACGATGCCCTCGAAGCGCAAGCGGAGGACGTTAAGCCGCTGATTCTTCTAGCGGGCTACAGCGCATATCCGCGGAAGGTCAACTTCCGTCGCATGAAGGAGATCGCAGACAAGGTAGGGGCCGTGCTGATGGTAGACATGGCGCACTTCGCGGGATTGGTTGCTGGGAATGTCTTCGAGGGCGACTACAATCCGATGCCGTTTGCCGACGTAGTAACCACCACGACCCATAAAACGCTTCGCGGTCCGCGTGGAGGAGTGGTGCTTTGCAAGAAGGCGTTCGCAGAATATGTCGACAAAGGTTGTCCGCTGGTGATCGGCGGTCCGTTGCCGCATGTGATGGCAGCTAAGGCGGTCGCTTTCAAGGAAGCGAACAAGCCGGAGTTCAAGGACTATGCGAAGAGCGTGGTCGCTAATTCCCGCGCGATGGCCCAGGCTATGATTGAAGAAGGGCTCACGATTTGCACAGGAGGATCGGACAATCATCTGCTGCTTATAGATGTGACGCCCTTCGGCCTTAACGGTCGACAAGCGGAAGCGGCCGTTCGCGAATGCGGGGTCACCTTGAATCGGAACTCGCTTCCTTTCGACCCGAATGGCCCTCACTACACGAGCGGATTGCGCGTTGGCGCTCCCGCGATCACTTCCCTAGGAATGGGCGAGTCGGAGATGAGGGAGATAGCGTCCTTGTTTAAGTTGATCCTATCCAATACAAAGCCGTTGACGCTTACCAAGGGAAAGAATGCGGGTAAGCCAAGCAAAGTTAAGTACGATATTCCTGATTCTATTATTGAGGAAGGAAAGCGGCGCGTTAAAGCCTTGCTTGATACCTTCCCGCTATATCCAGAATTGGATATTGATTTTCTAAGGTCGCACTTCGGAGCCAAGTAACTCCGATTAGAATACAAATTTCCAATTCTGAACTTGGAAGTCGCGTTCCGGTCCGAAGGCGATGAACTAGGAAATCTTCCCCCTCAATCTTTGGCGTTTTAGATCGATGGGAGGCTATCGCTCAGCCAGCGGCGGCGAGCGCTTGGTCGATCTTTTGCTTGATTGTCGCAGGGCTGTCGTCCCGATCGATTTGACCTAGAATCTTCCCACTGTCGCGGTCGATCAACACCATGAAACCGGTCTTCAGTCCGATATCATGCAAAACCGCTTCTAGTCCGATCGTATGGGCAAATAGATTCGACTGGTACTGGGTGGAAAGATTGGTGACGTCGAACTGAGTGAAGAAGACGGGCTTGTTGACATATGATTTTTGAACCTTGGCGAGTTTTGGGTCTAGGGTCTTGCACGAGGAGCACCAGTCAGCATAGAAGAGCGCCCCGATTACTTCGGGCTCGGTAACCTTGAACGTTTCCAATGGGCTCGATTTTGCGGCTTGAGCGGAGGCAATGCCAACTAGGGCGAATGCCGCCATGAATAATGCGGTCCGGTATCTCATAGTGAATAAGCGATATATATTGGTTTTCGTTCCAACGGACCTCGATTGGCCTTGGTTGGGTTCGATGGAGGAAACGGTTGGAGGATTGCTTTGAATTCATCCGACCAGATAAGGTCGTTTTTAATTTGATATCGCGCGGGTCCAAGTTACCAAGTCGATTGTCAGAGCAGATGCCGCGAAACACTTTTTACAGCGACTATGATTTCGAGCCTGTCCAAGATGGGAGGCGACCGAATGACTATCGGACACCGTTCCAGGTGGATCGGGACCGGATTATCCACTCGTCAGCGTTTCGGAAGCTACAATCGAAAACGCAGGTGTATTTGTCTGGCGAATATGATTTCTATCGGACTCGATTGACCCATTCGATCGAGGTGGCTCAGATCGGTCGTTCGATATGCCACTTCCTCCAAGAAGATTCGGAGTATCTGAATCATGAGTTCCATGTTGATTCGGACTTGGTGGAAGCCTGTTGCCTCAGTCACGACTTAGGCCATCCTCCCTTTGGCCATGGAGGCGAACGTACGCTGCGGCGACTCTTTCAAGATATAGGCGGCTTTGAAGGCAATGCGCAGACGTTGCGGCTGATAACGGATACGCTCTATCAAACCAATGGAGTTCAAAGAGGCATTTCCCCCACGCGCGCTTTCTTGGATGGCGTGCTTAAGTACAAGTCGACGTTTTCGGAAAGAGCAGGGCCCGACAACCACTATATCTTCGATATTCAACGAGTGTATCGAGATTTCGCTCACGCTGGGGAGCCAAGGCTCCTAGGCGAGCAACCTGATGGAGCCTTTGAGCATCTATCCAGCCTGGAATGCCAGATTATGGATTGGGCGGATGATACGGCTTATTGCATCAATGATATCGTCGATGGGGTTCGAGCGGGTTTTCTCACCATGGAGCGCCTTGAGCGGTGGGCCGCTCGAGAGGGATTGGATGCGGAGACGCAGCCCCTATTCGATGCCTTCATAAATGACATTCGGAAAGAGCAGCTTGAAGCGATTTTCAGTATCAAGATAGGTGAATTTATTCGAGCTTGTCGATTGGCGCCAAGGGAATGCACGCATTCCAAGGCGACGAATCGATACGCGTTTAAATTGGCTATCGACTCGGAGTCGAAACGGGCTGCACGCTTTTATAAGCGAGTAGCGCTGGACCTGATCTTCAGGTCTGCGCCGCTTCAGCAGATGGACTACAAAGGCGATCGAGTCTTGGAAGACTTGTACCGGGCAATCTCTGATTCCTATTTTGAATCACGTAAACCCAAGTCTAAGATACTTCCTGAGCAAGCGGCGATATGGATGCAAAATGCTGGTGACGACGAAGTCGGCAAGCGCCTCGTAGCGCGTGATTTTCTAGCTAGCTTGACCGATAGGCAGGCACTTCGGATTCACAAGCGATTGTACGATCCCGAGTACGCGTCGATCATTGACCTGGATTAGCGTAGCTACGTAGGCGTTGAGCGTCGTACGTAAGGTTGGATAGAGTATTGGGAGCCGCTCTCGTGGGGCGCTGCGCATAAGGATCAGTTAGCAAGTTTCGGTAAATTGCTATGCCGATCCTAGAGGATTTCTTAAGTTCTAAGGGTGATTACCGATTGGAATTGGAGTTTCGAGTATCTCGAGACGGCTCCTTCGACAATCCAATTCCAATTCAATGAAAAGTACGATTTCACCTATTCTCCTATGCGTTCTCGCGATTCTATCTATTTCCGCGGTTTCCGCGGATAGTTTTACGTTGGCTAGCGGCGATGTCGTCAACGGGAAAATAACGGGAATCCTCAATAGCCAAGTCACTGTGGAAAATGGAGCTGGCGAGAAGGTGTCGCATGGCTTGGCAGATTTCGATGCCGCGACTCAGGAAGCCATAGATGCCTAGGCTAAAAAGCACCCCTTGCTCGTAGACGTTTATACGAAGTTCGACAAGCAGCCAGTCATCAAGTCGAGTTCGAAGCCTCTTTTGCCGGACGAATTTCGAAAATCCAGTTTCAAGGGAATGGTAAGCATTGATCTCGTTCTGGACCAGAATGGCAAAGTGATTTCCGCGAAGGTGCAGAAGTCCACGCATCCTGAATTGGAGGCCCCTACGATCAAGGCTGCGAAAAGCTGGCGGTTCGAGCCGGCGAAAGTAGGTGGCAAAGCTGTAAAGGCGAAGCTGCGCGTACCCTTCAAGTTTTCTACGGAAATATAAAAAGCTCACCCACGGTCATAAATGAATCATCTCTCATTTGGTAAAAAAATGAGCGCCACGGTTCTCTTAATCCTCGTTTTCTTCGTTACCCTCGCTTGCGTATCCTTCTGGGCAGTATCGAGCTTGAATCGGTCGTTCAGTCTATTCTCTGAGAGCGTAGATGTGGGAAATACCGCGGCGAAAGAAGTTGCGACGGCATTCAAGATGAGGACCAACGTTGGTGAGTATCTGGGAAGGCCCGATGCCGCTCTGGTCGAAAAGCATGATGAAATGCTGGCAGAGCTGGAAAGCGATTTTTGGATATTGATCGAAGGCGCTTCCGATGCGAATCAAAAGCAATTGCTGGAGTCATCATTGCAAATAATGAATGACTACGATGCGGCCTTTAAGGAGATCGTTTCGCTTTCCGGCGCGAAGGGGGAGATCGAGACGAATCAAATTCGTCCTTACGGAGTCGAGATCAAGGAAATGCTGAAGGAGCTGCTCGCTGCCGATCAAGCTAAGGGCGATATCGAAGGCGCCTTCGCTACATCGTCCGCTCTGCAAAGCATGTTTGAAGCGGAATCTGCAGTCAATCGATTCATTGCGGGATTTGACGAGGCAGATGCCACGGTTGGGATGGAATCGATCGAACGTCTCGTAAAGCAGCTTGATTCCCTCAATGAGGACTATGCGATGTCTGCTGAATTTGATGAAAGCCTCAAGGATGCAGCGAAAGAAAGCGCCTTGAAACGCAGCGGGGAACTCGCAAACAGCTACGAAACCAGCTTGGGTTCATTGACATCAACCTTGTTAAGTATTAAGAATATAAATACAGAGAGATTGCTTCCAGCGGGAGCTGAATTTGCCGAAACCGTGACGCTCGTTCAAAATGGAATTGGGATCGAACAGTCTCAGTTGCGCAGCCAAGTAACGAAAGTGCAAGGCAATGCCCGATTCGGCGTGATCGCCATTAGCATAGCGGGCTTCGCTCTCGGAATAACCTGCAGCACCTTCATTATTAGAAATATAACAAAGAAAGTAGATACGATCGTACGACGATTGGAGCAATGCTCATTGGAAACGTTTACTGCCTCTCAGCAATTGTCGGCGAGCAGCGAGAGCTTGGCTCGCGACTCCTCAGAACAAGCCGCATCCATCGAAGAGACGAGCTCCTCCCTCGAAGAGGTGAACGCAATGACGGAAAAGAATGCCGAGAACGCGGATACCGCCAAGAAGCTGGCCCGCGAAGCTCGGGTTGCGGCGGAATCGGGAGCGGAATCGATGAATGACATGATCGTCGCGATGCAGGACATCAAAGATTCCAGCGATAATATTGCTAATATAATCAAGACAATCGACGAGATCGCTTTCCAGACCAACATCCTGGCACTGAACGCTGCGGTAGAAGCCGCTCGAGCAGGAGAGTCCGGAGCGGGATTTGCAGTAGTTGCAGATGAAGTACGCAGCCTGGCCCATCGCTCGTCTGAAGCCGCGTCAGTGACTGCGCAGAAAATTGAGAATTCGGTTGAGAAAAGCGAACGCGGCGTCGAGCTGAATCAGCGCGTTGCTCAAAACCTGCAGACGATCGTGGAGCACACGCAGCATATGGATGAGCTTGTTGCTCAAATCTCCGATGCGTCTATTGAGCAGAACAAAGGCGTGGGGCTAATTCAAAACTCGATCGCCAGTATGGATACCGTAACGCAAAGAAATGCGTCCGGCGCGGAAGAAACCGCTTCCTCTTCAAAAGTGCTATTGACGCAGTCCAATACCATGCAAGGAGCGATTTCAGACCTCGTTTCCGTTATTTCGGGCAAGCAGAAAGAAGAGGCGTCCATTGCCGGAAGCTACCTGGAATTCAACACGTTCGACCAAGCGCCTGCGCGGATCGATACTCGAATCGAACCGTCCACGCTAGTGAATCGCCGGGGGTCAAACTTTGAGTTGGCGTCGAATATCGATGATGCCTTCAAGGAAGGATGGGACAATTAGCGCGACGATGAATTTATAAGCGTTTAGCCGAAGCATCGCATCGAGGGCAATCCATCCAATAGCTCGGTCGGTGTTTGGCTAGCGCGCTTCAATTTTTACCAGAATAGCGACAGAAGGCGGCTCCAAGCGATTGGGGCGCGTTCTGCGTTTTAAGGTGATGCAATTAAGGCACGGCTGGCAGGTTCATTTGAGAAGGTCGCGAATACTCCGATAAAGGAGGGGATGAAGGGAACGCGGATACATCGCTTTGTGATGCTCGTGGGGCTGCTGCTGATCAGCGATGCGACTCTGTTCGCCAATGAGGCCGATACGTATGAATCGCTTTTGGCGGGAGAGACACTGTATCGGAATGTCGTGGTACGTTCGACGAATGAAACCTCATTGATCGTCACGCATGCGGGGGGCTCGCCCAAATTCCTCTCAAGTCCCTGCCGTCCGATCTTCAGCGAAAATATGGGTATAGCCGACAAGTTGGCTGCCCGCCGCGAAAGCGATCTGGAGCGAATGCGCCGCCGTCAGGTCATCGACTCGAAGCAACGCCTAGAACGTTTGAAAGAGGCCGAGGAAAAAGCACGGAAGCAGTCGATTAGAAAGGGCAGAGGCAACACGGGACAGCAATTTGGTATTCCACCGGAAATCGCTAATGAGGTCGATCTAAGGCCGAAATTCAAGGCGCTTGGAATTGGGGTTCGCAATCAAGGCACCGACCGAGCTGCGCCATCCATGCCATCGTCGGCGCCATGGAATACCTTGGCGTCGCCTAGGCTCCTCTGAAAATTTGTCTGAGTACTATCTCTATTGGGCGACGTTGAAAACGCTGGGCCGCTACGATCAAAGAGAACGATGGAGTGGAGCGGCGAGCTCTGACGAGGATGCGGGTTCTTATCTTAACGAGGTATTTCAAGCGCTCCGATCGTTTGGGATCCCCAACAACGACGAGGCGGGCGATCTGGGAAAGAACGCGTCCCAATACGAAATCGAGACACCTAGCAGTCAATTGATCGACCTAGCCCGCAAGCGCTCTAATATTCGAGCCTTCGCTATCCCCGGAAGAGATCCAAATATCCTGCTCGGAAATATCATTCATGCCCTGAACGCAGGCGAACCCGTCGTGGTGGGTATGGGCTGGCCCTATTTTCAAGCCATTCGGAAGACGGCCTATATCGAAAACCAGAAACCGCGTGACAACTACGGTCATGCGGTGACTCTAGTAGGCTATCGAAGCCCGACGAATACTCTGGAGGGCACGACTTTTATTTTTCGCAATTCCTGGGGCGCGAAGTGGGGAGCGAGCGGCTATGGATATGTGCGGCACAAATTTATTGTAGAGAATATCTACAACGCGTTCGTTATGGAAGCCCACCAGTCTTAGCGAGGGATTCCAGCTGAGAATCGTATTGGGAAATCTGGGCGGACCAATCGTATCGAGCGAGCTCGCGGCCTGCCTTGAAATCCGCTTTCCAGAGATCGCTTTCTATGAGAGCGACCATCGCCTCGATCGCCTCGGCTTCGTCATCATAGAAGTTCTGCTGGAAGCGATCTGGATTCAAGTGATCCGGGTAAGCCAGCTTGCGCGGGATAATCGGATGGCATCCGCAATATTGAGATTCAATGACGCTCTGACCAAAGAAGTCTTGGTTCGATGTAACGAGAGAAATATCCGCTTTCCAGAGCATTTCGGCGTAGTCGCTGAAACGAGGCAATTGGCCGAACTGTATGATCCGGTCACTCAAACGTTCTTTGGCTTCCGTAAAGTACGGAGGCGCTTCCTCGAACCCTTCACCGAGCAGGGCTACTTCGAAATCGATGCCTTTTTCTAGTAGGGCATAGAGGATACGGAAAAAGCTATGCGGATTCTTGTCGTATTCCCATCGGTGGTTCCAAACGATGATTGGGCGTGCATTCGGTGGCGCTTGGTGGCTTGGGCGATGGGCGTCGAAGGCGATTAGGTCCGTGCCAAGCCAGAGCGTTTCCGATTTGGATTCAATCTCTTCGATTGTATCCAAATTGTTGAAATCTGGATAGGTGTTGAGAAAACCGGGAAGCGCTTGGATAAATCCGAAACGATGATAGTCAGAGTTGAAGTAGACTCTGTCCGCTGCCAACGCGCTCGTGTAGTTGATGAATCCGTAGTGAAGATTTCGACCTGATTTTTTGTCCCCATCTCTTGGAGACCATGGATAGAGAATCTGGTTTTCATGGAAATAGATTCCCACGGGCAGCTGTCCGTTTTTGTTGCGACGAATCCTGCTTAGGAAAACCGATGCATCCAGCATATCAGTTGCGACGATTGCATCGTAGGAATCGCTTAGGGAAAGGAATTGCTCAGCGAGAGTGACCGCGGCCCCGTGCATGCGCCATTTCCAATGGCGACCCGGCAGCGAGAGTATGTCGATTCGATGCCGAGAGCGCGACCGGAGTTCGTTTGCCCATCGTTCGTGAGATCCTGTATAGAACGGTTCTATGAGACAGAACGACAGCGGCTCGGTCTCATTCGACGCGGAACGGGTCACGTCAATTGCTCGGGCACCCGCACCCGCCCTGGTTGCAGCAGCTATCGCCCATTGAGGGCGAGGGGACGCTCTTTTCGCTGCCGCTTACATTGAATCCGTATCCCCCGGTGATTACGCGCTTCACAGGAGCTCCAGATTCGGGATGCCGAGTGAGCGGCGCATCATTCATGCTCTGGGTGTACTCGAACCGAATAGGCGTCTCTTCTTCGGATTCGGGTATGGTCTCGTAGATGTAGGTGGCCATGCAATCGAGGATGAGGCATAGCGATTCGCCGTCAAGTCTCGCGGCGCTGCGGACGCGTAGCAGGTCTCTTGAGGTGGGTCTTTGGAACAGAAGTAATATCTTGCTAAGAGAATGCATTCGCTCTGGTTTAGCCCCTTATGTGGATAAGCGACATCGCGAGTTGGCTGGCCGAGAAAAAGGATCGCCTAGCGCAGGGATCGGCTGTGATTCTGACGGTGTTCTTCATGGTTTCCGCATTCCCACCGTTCGATGTGCCGGAGGCAGGTTTCGTCGCGGTGATCCCCTTTCTTTTCTGGCTTCGGATGAACCCATCGATGAAGCAGGTAGCTTGGACGAGCCTAGCTGTGGGCTGGATTACCTGGATCCTGTTGATATTCTGGCTACGGCATGTGACCTGGATTGGAATGATCCTGCTTTCCGGGATCGTCGGAGCGCACTTTATGCTTTGGGCCCTAGGAGCCACCTGGCTTAGCAAGCGCTTGCTGGGGAAGAGCGTTTGGATGGGACTGCCCTTCGCGATTGGCGTGGCGGCGCTCTGGGTGATTGTTGAACACCTGCGTGGGTGGATCTTCACAGGATTTCCCTGGCTCCCGCTTTCGGCGAGTCAATGGAGCCGTCCCATCATGCTCCAAAGCGCGACTTTCCTGGGAGCTTGGGGAGTGTCCTTCCTTTTGATTCTCCTCAATGCTGGGATAGCCGCTTACACAATACGTATCGTCAATTTTGCAAAAACGCGCTCGAAGACGTTCTGTCCGGAATTCTACTTGGCGCTCCTCGTATTCGTCAGCTTAACTTTCCTGCAGACTCGCCACATTTCAGGCCAGGACAGGGAACCGCTCTTCCGAGCAGCGGCGATGCAGCCGGCGATGCAGCAGAATGAGAAATGGGATGCGGCCCGCGCTCTCAGCAATCTCCAGCAAATCGAGCAGAACACGCTTCGCTTAGCTCCCATGAAGCCTGACGTCATTTTCTGGCCTGAGGCTACCTTGCCGTATCCAATTAAAGGGGACCCTACGATGCAGGCCTGGGTCGAGCGCGTAGCTACAGAAGCCGATACTCCGATATTTGCAGGCGCCTTAGTTTCGGAATCTGAAGAGATATGGCGAAATGGAGTTTACTTGATCCGACCGAAATGGGGCATGTATCCAGAATATTACGCAAAGCGTCATTTAGTTCCTTTCGGCGAGTACATTCCCCTGCGCCAGCTCTGGCCATGGATCGAGAAGATCGTGCCGATCGAAGGCGATCTGTATCCTGGTGAGAGCGTATCGCTGCTTCCGTTGTCCATGCCGGATCGCACGATCAATATTGGCTCCTTGATTTGCTACGAGGACGTGTTTCCCGGCTTGGCCCGAGAATCGACTTTGGAAGGGGCGGCGATGCTGTTCGTCGCGACTAACAGCGCTTGGTACGGACAGAGCGGGGCCTCGTTCCAGCACCGCGCGCACTCCGTGCTGCGAGCGGTGGAGAATAGGCGAATCGTCTTTCGCGTCGGCAACGATGGCTGGTCGGGATGGATAGACGAGTTCGGCAACGTGCGGGATGAGCTTCTAGACGAGGACGGGAAAATATGGTTTTCGGGCGGAACGACCTGGGCAGTGGATCGCGATAAACGCTGGAAGGGACGGGAGACGTTCTATACCCGCAATGGAGACTGGTTCGTAGGATGCTGCTGGGCGGCGTTGGCGCTCATTGCCGCATTCGCTCGATTCTACCGGCCGGGGCCGGTTGAATTTTAAGGGGCTCGAACCGTGTGGGTCACTTCTGGAACTTCTTCTTGTGGGCCGTGGCGACCTTGACGTATTTGTCGGCCCAGTACTTGATTTTCGATTGCTCCTCCTGGGTCAAAGGGCGCCTGACCTTCGCGGGCGAGCCCATGACTAGAGAGCCGGGCGGAATGCGTGTGCCTCCCGTAATGAGCGACCCGGCGCCTACAATGCTGCGGGCGCCGATGACGGATCCATCCAAAATCGTGGCGCCCATTCCTATGAGGCATTCTTCCTCGATCTCGCAGGCGTGAACGATCGCTCCGTGCCCGATGGTGACATCGTTCCCGATGACGACTCCGTAATCGTCCGCCAAGTGAATGATCGTTCCGTCCTGCACGTTGGCTCGATCGCCAATCACGATTGAGTTGATGTCGCCACGGACGACGCATCCTGGCCAAATGCTAGCGCTCTCTCCGATCATTACGTCGCCGATGACGACCGCTCCTTTGGCGATGTATGCGCTATCGGGAATGACGGGATCTTTGCCCAAGTATTTTTCGAGCCGTTCTTCGGTGGTCATAGGATATGAAAGTTGATAAGAGCGTATCAGGGCTAAGCGTCAGGCTCCAGGATTTGATTCAAGTTTCGGTAGAGAATTTGCTCGAGGTCTTTGGCATCGATGCCGGCGTTGCAAATCGAATCGACGTGGGTTGCGAAATCAGGAGCAGACTGCTTTTTAGGGAACGTGCGCAAAGGGTAGTCAGTCCCGAATAAAATGCGCTCGCTTCCGATTAGATCAATGGCGGTTTGATAGATGTCCTCTTTGTACAGGAGTGGAACTGCGGCCGTGTCGAGGTATACGTTGGAGAGGGTCTTGAGTTCGGGGAGGTTCATCATGCCTGCAAGGTGGGCGAATACGAATTTGGTGCGGGGATGCCGTTTAGCGAGGGCGCTCAGGTCGTCGATGGGCGTATCGATCTTTCCGGGATAGTCGCGCGTCGTAGGATCGGTTACGTGTACGTTGACGATCATTGACTCTTCCTGCGCTACGAGATCGAGGGCCGCATCAAGCGCATCGTTTTCGTAGGAAAAGCCTTGGGCAGGAGGATAGATCTCGCCGATTCCAATAAAGCCGTTGTCGAACGCTTTCTTCAATGAATCGATGGATCGCGCTCCTCCGATCGCATTGAATGGAGCCAGCGCTTTTAATCGATCCGGATGCTGCGCTATCCACTCCCACTGCCAACCGATGTTTTCAAAGCAGGTGTCCGCGTTTTCCCAGTACCAACCCAAAATCAAAGCTTTCTCGATACAAGCGGTATCCATATCCTTGAGCAGCTGGTCGACGCTTGCCCATCCTTGCAATTGCGGGCCGCTGGTGGGATTGACGCAATTGAGCCAGTACGCTTCGCCGCGCTTGGCGCCCCATTCTGTGGGATTGGCGTATACGCTCGGAGGATACAGATGAATGTGCGCGTCGATACGCATGCAGCAAGTGTTCAGCTTCGAGTGGATTCGTAGACGCGCTGCAGGCTCTGCCTGACCAGGCCGCCCATTGTCTGCGGTTTCAGAAATGCGTCGTCCTTGTAGTGATTAGCCAGCTCTTGGCGCAGTAGATGGACGTTCTCTTCGGGAGCTAGGGTGTCCTTAGACATGGATTCCAGGAGGGCCTTGATCCGCAGCTTGCTCGTTCTCATGCGTCGGGCGATAAAGTGATGTTCTTCGGTCTGGTATTGAACAGCGGTCTTCGCGTCTATGTGGCTGACGCAAGAATTCACGAGCGAGTTGTTCTCCTTGAAGAACTGCGGAAGGTAGAAGCTCTTGCGCCCGTCGTAGGTTTGCTGATCGAAGTCCATGGCTCTGATCCGAATTTGCGTGCCCTCGAAGTCGGGCGTGATGTCTACGATAAAATTGTAGGGCCGCATATCGCCTAGGAGCCTGACGAAGCAGCGTTCGTTGAATTTGATGAGTTCCTTCGCGATGCGGATCGCCTTGAGCTGCGTATTGTTGAGCCAGGAATCGATGAACATGTCGCCAGGGAGTCCCACGATGTGCTCTTCGATGAGCGTATTGCCATGCGAGACGAAGTGCATTCGATTCGGAGAGAGCAAATGCTCGAGCTCCAATCCGTAGATGCGTGAAGCGTCCGCCTTCTTAACGTAGAAGTAGTCTTGGTTGTCGTTTCGTGAATTGACAATGCGAATACGGAAGGGTTTGGAATTGCCGAAAACGCAGTAGTCGATGCGATCTACGTATAGGTGATGGATGACGGATTGATCGCCTCCTGCCTTGATAATCGCGTACACATGCTTGAGCCTTTCCGATAGCTTGGCCATGAGGACATTGTCGTAAATGACGGTTTGCCAAAGCGTATCCTGGTCGTCGTCATCGTAGAGGGATGCGGCCGCGGAAAATTGCTCCAAGTCTCGATAGGTGACAGGTAGGGCGTGCTTGCGCCCGAATGTAGACATGTAGCACCGAAGCGAGTCGCTTATGGGGTAGGCAGGCTTGCGCGGTGTGCCTGTGTGCATCCTCTGTGCGTATCCTTCAAGGGACTTCGCGAGGAAATTGCTGCTGGAGTCGTTGGTATCCACGGAGGGTTTGAGATAGGGTTGAAGGTATCGTGTTATGCGGCGGCGCCAAGGCCAATGCGCGTTTTGCGATAATTGTAGAGACGACCCCAAGCTCATTTGCATCTATATCCGAAATGCAGCCCATAGTTCTGAGGCATCCCGGTACTTCATAGCTAAGCGTGGATGCGAGTGACGGGTCTTTCCTAGGCGTTGGCGCGTTCGTAGGCGAAAAGGAACTGCTGGGCATAGCCGGCATCGGGACCGAGATGGACCCGACCGAATCGTTCCATTTGGGCATTGCTCCAGCCGTCGAGACCGTATCGTTTCCTGAGCGATTTCAGTATCCAGGTATCGACGGGGAAGGCTTCGTATTTCTGCGCTCCGAATAGGAGGGCGCAATCGGCGATCTTCGATCCGACGCCCGGGAATTCAAGGAGCTTGGCCTTAGCTTCGGCGTAGGGTAGCGCTTCGATGGTCTCCAATATTCCCGGCGATTGGGTGATTAGGTCCGCGGTCTTCTTTATGTTCTTCGCTCGGAATCCCAGACCGAGGCTGCGTAGGAACGCCTCTGAAACGTGAGAGAGCTGGTCCCAGGTGGGCAAGGCATGCGGGCCCTTCGGAAAGAGGGGAGAACCGATTTCGCGGGCGAGGTTCTCGCACATGATTTTAATTTGGGGGATTTGCTTGGTGGCGGAGCAGAGAAAGCAGAGCAGCGTTTCCGGAAAGGGCTGATTGAGCAGTCTAAGGCCGGGCTGAGCTTCTAGGGCTGCTTTCAAGGCAGGGTCGCTTCGCCATGGGAGTTGATCGATCCGTTGCGCCCAATCGGTATCCAAGAGAAGGTAGTTGTTCAATGAAGACAGGCTGGCTCCTTCATGTCCCTCGGGGAAACGGAATGCGAGGGCTCCTTTTGGCGCAAGCGTTAGCTGAGCGATATCGCGCCCCCAGATGCCCTCCCAGATGTTTTCCGACTCGATGCGCTTCCAGCGAAAGGCTTGTCCACCATCTAGCGTTTCACGGAGGGAGGATTCGGTGAATGGCGTCTTGGGATAAAGAGGTTTCCAATCGGTCCAGGGCATGCGACGTGGTTGGGAGACGCCTGGGGGTAAAAGGGACTACGGTTCGTTGGGTTGGCTCGACCAAAGAAAGCTTTGGGAAGAGACGAGCGTTTTACCTTCGGAATTGAGAAAGTCGATTTTCCAAGCGGTAGGAATCGCTTCGCTGCTCGCCCAGATTCCGTCGGTCAAACCCACCAGCACGCGTCGCTTGGAAATGGTCTCTACGGGTATGCTCTGCGTCTCCACATCCTGGGATGCGGGACGTACGTATTGAATTCGAATGGAAGCGGTCTCTTTCGGTCGCTCTGCAGCATCGAGCTTGAGGGCGACGTAGTAGCCATCCCGCTGGTTGGGATCCGTTCGCACGATTGCATAGCGACCAGGGTTTTCCTTTCCTCCAAAGTGTTCCGATATGCGCTTGAATGAATCATCGTCACGGCGATCCGAGAAGATGATTTCAGCGCTGTAAGCGATAGAGGCGGTGATTGACGCGGTGATTAGAGCAAGGAGCGTTTTCATGAAAGCGTTTGGGAGTATTGTAGGTGACCCGTATTGTGTGGACATGTTCATAGACGGTTTGCGCCGAAGTCACCAGCCATAGTTGCGGCGTATCCGTACGGGCTCGTAGAGATCTTGCGGGATTTCTTGCAGAAATCGGCTAGGCGTTAGGAACATGGAAGGGCCGCCTTTGGTATTCATTTTTGGAAACAGCAGGTATAGCTCATCCCGAGCCCGCGTAACGGCTACGTAAAACAAGCGCCGCTCCTCTTCGGTGTCGCCAGATTCTACCGCTCGGCGGATTGGGAAAAGTCCCTCTGCGGCGCCGATGAGGAAAACGACGTCATACTCCAGACCTTTCGCTTGGTGAACGGTGGTGAGTCGGATCGACTCGTCAGAGTCTTCGATGTTCCGGTCGGCGACCTCCGAATTCAGGAGCGTTATTTGAGCGATCAGCTCTTGCATCTCGTCAAAGCGCGCCGCGAAGCCGACCAGGGATCGCAGATCATCCATCCGATTCAGGTAGTTGGCGTAGGCGCCTTGGAGGTAGAGACTGTACCAGCCCTCAAGGCCAATTTTCACGACTTCCTCCGGAGAGCCGGATTCATTAGCCTGCTTCATGTCTTGAAGGCTTATGGCAAGAGATTCCCAATCCTGTCGAGCGGTAGCGGGCACCTTCTTGAGAATCTCGGGTTCCGACAAGATATCTATGAAGTCCTTCTTCCGTTCCCGGGCCGTTTCTGCAGCGAGCGCGTAGATCTTCTGGGCGCTCTTTTCCCCGATCTTAGGAAGCAAGATTGCGAGTCGCATAAAAGCGGATACATCGCTCGGATTGTATACTACCCGAAGGTGCACGACCATGTCCTTGATGTGGGCCTGTTCGAAAAATCGCACGCCGCTCGTTATTTGATACGAAATTCCGGCTCGTGACAGCTCCATTTGCAAGTCGAGCGCTTGGTAGTGCGCTCGATAGAGAATCGCTATTTCGCGCGGGTCTTTGCCCTCGTCGATAAGGCCGCGAATTCGATTGATAACGAATTGAGCTTGTTCCTTTCCATCCATCGCTTGAACGACGTAGGGAACCTGGCTAGATGGCTTGAAGGCGCGTAGTACTTTGTCGGACCCCTGCGTTTCGCGATTTTGAATGACGGCGTTCGCTAGAGTGAGAATTTCTGGCGTACTCCGGTAGTTTGTCTCGATTCTTAGGATACTCGTTCCCGGATGCCTGTCTGGGAAGGTCATGATGTTCTCGTAGTTCGCTCCTCGCCAGGAATAGATGCACTGGGCATCGTCTCCCACTGCCATAATTTGATGATTGGCGCCCATGGTGTCTACGATTCTTGCCTGGAGCGTATTGGTATCCTGATACTCGTCTACTAAGGTATGGCGAAATCTCTGATTGTAGTATTCCTTAACTTCAGGAGCGACATCCATCAGCTTTAGCCAGTAGGTAAGCAGGTCATCGTAATCGACAACCTGCTGTTCGGATTTTCGTTTCGCGTAGACTTCTGAAAATGACTGGATCGCGTCGATAAGCTCGTTGTACTGAGGGTAGTAGGTAATTACGGTTTGTTCGATAGACTCTCGCGTATTCCGAGCCATGCTGATAACCGATGATAAGGGTCCAGGCTTAGGGTGGGTCTTATTCTTGAAGAATGCGCTGTCCACGGTTTCCACGGCGTTCTTCAAAACAGTCTCCGCTTCGCCGGCGTCCAGGATCGTGAAATTTTTGGCCAGGCCCACCGCGTCTCCGTGGATTCTCAAGAGCCGGTGGCCGATGCTATGAAACGTGCCCCCCCAGAAGCGACGCGGTTCATAGCTGGTGAGATCTTCGACTCGTTGCAGCATCTCCTTGGCCGCTTTGTTGGTAAAGGTTAGCAGCAGGATATCGGAAGGGTTCACGCCCTGTGAAAGAAGGTAGGCGACACGATAGGTGAGGGTGCGGGTCTTGCCGCTGCCCGCCCCGGCTAGAATCAGCAATGGACCGGGGTCGGCGGTCACTGCGGCGTACTGCTCATCATTCAAGTCGCTTTGAAAGTCGATCGGTGGAATCTCGAGCGAGGAGGGCGATGTGGGCAGGTCAAAATCCATGTTGCTGGAGTAAGAAGGAAAAACTGGATTCGAAGAAGTATTTTTTCGCGAATCTATGAATTAGCGATGTCGCAGTCGAAATCTGAGTTCTTGCTCTCAGGGAACGCGTTGCCGCGTCCTGGGTGCGCAAGCTAAAGCAGGACGAGAGCGTCTCGATGAATGACCTCGAATCGCTTTCGGTCTGGAAAGAGCCCTTCGATTTCCGTAGCGCTCTTGCGAGCGATCTGCCGAATCTCGTGGCTGGAAAAGGCGCTCTCTCCGCGGGCAATCGGTTCGCCGCTTTCGCTGATAACATCGATCACGTCACCGGAGTGGAAGTCGCCATCGCATTGCGAAACACCCGCAGCGAGCAGGCTGCTTTCCTTTCGAATGAGGGCGATGCGGGCGCCTTCGTCGATTCGGATAGATCCGCTGGGGCGTTGAAAGTAAGCGAGCCAGCGTTTTTTGGATACACGTGGATCTGAACTGGCGACAAATCGAGTGCCCAGCGCTTCACCATCAAGAATTCGGAGAATCGTATTCTTTTCCGTACCGTCGGCGATATAGGTTTCGCATCCGGCTGCGGTGGCGAGTTTCGCCGCTTGAATTTTTGGAATCATGCCACCAATCGCAGTGGGCGAATTCGTTCCCTTGGCCATTCCTTCGATCTCCGGAGTGACGGATTCGACAATGGGCACGATTTCTCCTGTTCCGTCCATATCGATTAAGCCTGGAGCAGTTGACAGGATGAACAGCTTGCTCGCTTCGGCAAGGCTCGCGACCATTGCGCTCAGGATATCGTTGTTGCCGAACTTGATCTCGAAGGCGCTTACGGAATCGTTCTCGTTGATGACAGGGATGACATTGTAGTTGATGAGCTGGTCAATCGTAGCCTTTGCATTGACGTAGCGGTTTCGGATGCGAAGTCCTTCGTGAGTCAACAGGATTTGGCCGACCACTAGGCCAAATGGATCAAGTCCATTTTGCCAACATTGGATAAGCCGGCTTTGCCCGATCGACGCGCATGCCTGCTGCTTTGCAAGAGTAGCAGGGCGCGATTGCAAATCGAGCGCTCCCATGCCCATGCCTATCGCGCCGGAACTGACGATGAGCGGATCGTAGCCGCGTTTCTTCAGTTCCGATACTTGGCGGCATATCGAGCTAATCCGATCGGTATTGATCTTGCCGATACCGGTAGTCAAAATACCGGTACCCAACTTTATTACGATGCGTTTCAATGAGTGCGGTGTGGTTGCGCGAGAATGCTTGCGGTTGTCTCGGACTCGAAAAAGGGCTAGGCGACGGACTTCGCGGCCAATCGCGAGAGTCCTCGCATGACGCTATACGGTGAGTAGGTCGTTTTCCTTGGCGGAAAGCAGATCGTTGATCTTCTTGATGGAGTTGTCCGTCTCCGTTTGGATCTCTTTCTCGCATCGCTTGAAGTCATCCTCGGAGAGCTGGCCGTCCTTTTGAAGCTTCTTGATGCCGTCCATAGCGTCGTGGCGCGCTTTTCGCACCCCAACTCGAGCATCCTCCGCGTGCTTGCTTACGAGCTTGACGAGCTCCTGGCGGCGCTCACCGGTCAGCTCGGGCAATGGCAGGCGGATGACATCCCCCATAATTGCGGGCGTAATTCCGATGTTGGAGGTTTGAATCGCTTTCTCGATCGCTTGAAGCGTTCCTTTGTCCCAGGGAGTGATAGCGATTGTTCGATTGTCTGGAGTCGAGATCGCGGCCATGTCGCGGATGGCCATCATGCTTCCGTAAGCGTCCACCATGATGCCTTCCACCATTTGCGGATTCGCCTTGCCGGTATTCACTGCCGTGAACTCTCGAGAAGCATGCTCGATCGCTTTCTCCATTCCTTCTTCAAAGTTCAAAAAGATTTCGTCTTTGTCCATAGCGTATTAAGTTTTCGGGTTTCTAGAGCGTTTGGGCAAACCTGTAAAGCGCGAGCTAGGATTCGGAGCAAACCAAGGTACCGACCTTGTCGCCAAGGATCGCCCGCCGAATGCTGCCCTCTTCGTTCAAGCTGAAGACGAGGATGGGGACATCGTTGTCCATGCAAAGCGAAAATGCGGTGGAATCCAGAATGTTGAGGCGTTGCTGAAGGGCGTCGATATAGCTGAGTTGCTCGTAGCGCACTGCGTCGTCGAATTTCATGGGGTCCTTGTCGTAGACGCCGTCCACCTTGGTGGCCTTCATGATGACTTCGGCTTGGATTTCGCTCGCCCGTAGGGCTGCGGTGGTATCCGTGGAAAAATAGGGGTTGCCGGTTCCGGCGACGAAAATAACGACGCGTCCTTTCTCTAAATGGCGAATCGCTCGCCTTAAGATGAATGGCTCCGCGACTTGGTTCATGGGAATGGAGGTTTGGACGCGGGTCACGACACCCATTTTCTCAAGGCATTCCATGAAAGCTAGCCCGTTAATCACGGTGGAGAGCATTCCCATGTAGTCCCCGGTGGTGCGGTCCACTCCTCGGTCTTTCGAACCGGAAAGCCCGCGGAAGATATTTCCGCCCCCGATGACGATGCAGACTTCCGTGCCGAGCGAGCGAATATCCTTAATTTGCTCGCAAATTCGCTTGAGGGTATCCCAATCGATGGGATCGCCGGTTTTCGAGCATCGCAGCACTTCGCCGCTTAGCTTGAGTATGATACGTTTGTACTTCGGATTGCCGGCCGGATTTGGGTCTGAGGACATTAAAAACTCGTTAAGCCATAGGGCGTTAGGGTCGTCAATGCTGCGTTTCGCAAACTTCGCCTATTTCAGCGCTTGACGGCATTGAATCTATTCGCAACTTATGCGGCCTTTAGCAGCCTGGTGGTGTAATGGTAGCACAGATGGTTTTGGTCCATCCAGTCGGGGTTCGAACCCCTGCCGGGCTGCCAATTTTTCGAGGGTCCGATCCAAATTCTTCCTGCCCGCGGTTGCGAGCGATAGGCCGCTGGTGGTAAAAACCCGTTAAAACACTGCGTGATGGGTAGCTCCCAAGTTCTCTGGTTAGGAAATCTTGACGGGCAAGGCTGCAATGAATCCGTTTAGCGAAGGCGCTGACTGCGACGATTTCCAGCATTGATTTCTTTGGTGATTGGTCGAAGATTCTAAAGCGTTGTTGTAGGGAAGGAGCGCTGCTCCTTTAAATTGCAGGACTAACTGATATGTATATCTCAGCGGATTGGCTCACACCTTTGAGCGAAGCGCTCTGGAAGGCTGAAAAGAAGCACCCAGGGTCGATTCGCATGATGAGCGACAGCTTCAATGATCCTCATGAGCTGGTTCGCTGCTATATCGAGCCAAATTGCCGCTACGAAGACCATATGGGAAATGCAGGAAAGTCGTCCTGCGCGGCTTTCGATGCAATCAACCTGTTCATGGACCAGGGCGTCGACGAGTCGATTCAAGGCGGAAATCAGATGCTCGTACTGGGAAACTCAGGGACTGGGAAGACGTCGCTTCTCTCGATACTCCGGCTAGCCCAAGTCTTGGAGAATCGGGATCGGTCCATCAGGTGCGAGCTATTCCGTTTGGGACTCGATACCTTGGACAAGATCGCCTCCATTTCCAACCCCTCCGATACGGTGCTGCTGCTCGATGGCTTGGACGAGGACCGGGAAGCGCGGGCGAGTCCGCGCCAGCGCCTACTCGATCTTCTCGAAGCGAGCGGTTCCTTTAAGCGTGTATTGATTGCCTGCGACAACCGCTACTTTTTTCAGAATGTGAGCGATGCGTCATCAGGGGACAAAGGAGGCCGGGTGGGCGAGTACGATTGCCCTGTGATGGTTTTGCTCGATTTCGATACCGACCAAATTGATCGGTATCTCGATGCTCGTTTTCCAAAGAAATGGCAGCAGAAACTCCTTAAAAGAGGCGCTCGCGAAGTGGCGGAGCAACAAATCGCCAATATAGGCGTGCTCAAGCATCGCCCGCAAACGCTCTCTATGATTGGCTACCTATTCGACAATGAGGGATCGCTGCCCGATGAGTACAGCTTGATGGAAGCCGTATCCATTCAATGGTTGATTATTGAGAACGAGCGGGCAGCGAAACAGGGAATCGCGGGCGTGTCGATCAAGTCTTTGTTCGATTCGGCGAAGCTTCTATCCACGCGTATGGCGGAAATTGGAATGTATTCAATATCCGAGCACCGTGTACATGAATGGATGCCTGTGGGGGAGGGCAATCTCCAGCTGGAAAGCATGGAATTCGATGCCTATTCGCTCTTGCAGAAGCATGAATTCGGAGCAGGGGGGAGAAGCTATCGTTTTTCGCATCAAACGGTACAGGAATTTTTCGCGGCCCAAAACGTTCTCGATAACAGCGATGAGAATGAAATCGTGGTACCTGAATACGCCACTAACAAAATGGTCGACTACATCGTGCACGGTCGATCCGTCAACGAGGAGCATCGCGACAAAAAGTTGATCATGCGCAACTTAAACCTCGCCAATTTCGAATTCGAGTCTGCAGATTTGAAAGGAGCAATTATCGAAGGGGCGGATCTGACTGACGCGAATTTCGAGAACGCGAATCTGGAGGAGGTCGAGTTCGTGCAATGCCGCTTGGACGGCGCCACCTTTGACAAGGCGGATACGGAGGGAGCGGAATCGGACAAGCCGAATCTAGGCTTGCCGGTGTCCTTTGAAATCGAGGACGGCGTTTTTCTGGAGATGCTGTGGGTCGAGCCAGGATCGTTCAATATCGGCAATCGGGACTCGCCAATTGAAATCGATATCCCCGAGGGATTTTGGCTGGGCAAATGCCCGATCACTCAGCGGATATACGAGTCTATCATGGAAGTGAATCCGAGCTCGTTCCAAACGGAATTCGGGGAGTTGCCGGTGGAGCAGGTGTCGTGGAATGATGCTCAATACTTTTGCGAGGAACTCACTCGATTGCTTCCCGAGGACTTGGAGGAACCGTTCGAGTTTAGGCTGCCAAAAGAGTCGGAATGGGTTCACGCTTGTCGGGCAGGAAACTCGACCAACTACAGCTATGGCGATAACGAGCGGATTTTTGGCCAGTACGGCTGGTATTCTGGCAATAGCGACGGGAAAACGCATAAGCCCGGCGAAAAGCGGCCCAATCCTTGGGGATTTAACGATATGCATGGCAACGTTTGGGAGTGGTGCTATGATCGCGATGATAACTTCGCTCATCGATTGATCAATGACTTGAAGGGCGAGGAGAAAGAAGAGGTGCGCGCCATCCGAGGAGGTGGTTGGAGCAGCCTCGTATACGCTTGCCGCATTGCGAACAAAAATTGGTTTCCGTTGCACGAGTACAGCAATAGTATAGGGTTCCGTGTTGCGTTGGTAAAAGGTCGACCACGGCCGATATCTTAAGATGAAGGGAACGATAGCGGCTATAGGGGTCATCTTCTGCGCCTTGGCTGGCTTAGCGGACGAGAGGTATCTGAACGTTCCGGTATCCGAGATCGAGGAGATAATGATTCTTGGATACAACCTCGATCCTAGAACGGAGGCGTTGATCGATGGCGTAGCCGATCGCTATCCGGAGTCTCCGATGGGACCTTGCCTGAAAGCGGCCCGACTCTTTCGTATCAATGACTACGCAGGTGGAACGAACTCTACGTTGGAGAAACGATTCGAAGAGGCCTCGCGAGTTGCTATCGAAGCTTCCAAAAATTACTACGAGGCGCATCCAGACGATCCCGCTGCTCGATACGCTCTCGCGATGTGCGAGCTGAATTTGGCTCGATTCTATATTGATAGAGGACGTTGGTTCAGCGGATTTTTCAAGGCGACTTCTGGATTGAACCATCTGAAATCGATTTTGAAAAAGTATCCAAATTTCCATGATGCTAAAATGCCTCTTGGCGTTGCCAATTGCTTCCTGGACAAGACACCTGCTTATCTGAAGCCGATCGCCGCATTGCTTCGATTCTCCGGAGATATGGAGCTCGGTTTGCAGCAGCTGCACGATGCCGAGACGAAGGGATTTCTTACGCGCTACGAAAGCCTATATTACCAGATTGGCGTTCAATGGGAGTTGCTAGAGGACAAGGATGCTGCGGGCTCGATTCTTGATCGGTTTATCGATCTGTTTCCACGCAATGTCGATGCGATTGCGATGAAGGCTCATCTGGATCGTAGGCAGGAGCGATATGAAGACGCGTTCGATGGCTACCAACGGATTCTGGCGATGGACGAAGTCTCCTGTTTGGGAGACGTTAGAGATTGGCTGATCCTGCACTCAGGAAATATGGCCATTCGCTTGGAAAAGCCGGAAATCGCTTTAGAAAAGGGCGCAGAGCTGCTTGCGACGGAAGGGTACTTTGAGAAGGAAATGCGCGCCTGGGGCCACTTGCTGCGGGGGAATGCCCGACTCCACATGGATGACCGGGATGCGAGTCTGGTGGAGTTCGCCCAGGTCAAGCGTCGGGATAGCCCAGAGGCCTACAAGGCGATGAAGGGTATCGTAGATGGAGTCGACAGCGACGACTCCTAGCCTGAGGGCGCGAAACTGCGGTTTGCGGGACGTATTGCTCCTCTGAAACTGCTGCAATAGAGCGATTTACGCTTCATTTACTCTGTTTTGGTTGAGGTGGCGAAATTGTCGCGAGGGTGACTGAAATTGGACGGCAATTGCCCGATAAGTAGAGGAACGTCCTCCGAAATCGCCTGACACCATGACATCGCTCTCCGTTCGCTCACGTGCGATCCGAATATCGCTCGCCTGCTTGGCTTTGTGCCTGGGGTTTGGAGTAGGCGTTTGGGAGCCTGAAACTAGCGAGCGCGGGCAGTCGCTGGGCCAGAATGCGGATAAGAGTTCCGCTCCGGCTTCTCGGGATGCGGTTACTGGAATGGCTTCGGATACATTGTCTTCCGTTCAGGTCTCGGCTAGGGATGCGTGGGAAGGTTCCGAAGTTCTCTATCGAAAACGAACGAATCTAGGATCCAGTGAAGACCGCTATCGGCAGTGAAGAGTCGTGAAGCATCCGGATATTCGCTACGCAATTTATGTTGAAGAATTCGTCCAGCTTTCATCCGAAGCGCGGATCGTCGAGCGAGACATTGTCCGAGAAATTGCGGCTGAGCACTTCCTTCTGACTCCGAATCCTTCCGCGACAATCGAGGAGGTGAGAAAGGCGATGGGCGACCTAGGGCTAGTGGTAGGAGATGCGGTTTCGATGGAGGGTCCTGTCAGAGTGTCCCTGCCGCGATTCTTGGAGGCGCCGGAAGCGTTGATCTCGATCGTAGCTGAAATGAATAGCGGTGCCTACTCCAATATTGTAGATCACGCTGACTACGACTTCGTTCGTCGCATCGCATTGGCACCGGACGCGCCTACTTCGAGTCGGGGGATCAATGGGGGCTTTTGAATGACGGAGCTCGAGCGGGATCGATCGAAGGCGTGGATATTGGCGCGAGCGAGGGTTGGGACATTCGGACGGATGCATCGAATGTGGTCGTAGCGATTGTTGATACGGGAGCGCGGTATTCGCACGAGGACTTATCTGGGAATATGTGGGTGAACAGTGGAGAGATCGCTGGAAACGGCATTGATGACGATGCCAATGGATTTGTAGACGATATCCATGGAATGAATGCCCTCCTTTCGTCGGAGCTGCCTGGCGGAGGCGACCCGATCGATGACAATGGCCATGGGACGCATGTCGCAGGGACTGTTGGAGCGGTTGGAAACAACGGGATCGGGGTGACTGGCGTGGCTTGGCAAGTGCAGTTGATGCCCTTGAGGCTCTTGGGGTCCTCTGGGGCAGGAATGGATTCGGATGCGATCGCCTGTATTGACTATGCCATACAAAATGGAGCCGATATAATTAACAATAGCTGGGGTGGAGAAGGTGTGAATCGAGCATTGATTGATGCCGTACAACGAGCCAACGAAGCCGGTATTATATTCGTCGCCGCGGCAGGCAATGGGTATGATGATATCGATATCAATGCATTCACTCCTGCAGGGATCGATTTGCCTAATGTGGTTACTGTGGGGAACCACGATGACAGGAACAATCTGCATTTGACCTCTAACTACGGAAGGGGAAAAGTCGATTTGTTGGCTCCGGGAACTCGCATTCGTTCCACGACTCAGCGTACCGATAGTTCGTATGGAATAAAGACGGGTACGTCGATGGCGGCTCCGCACGTATCTGGAATTCTTGCTTTGCTTAAAGCGGAGTATTCAGAAACTACATAAAGCAAATAGAGAGAGCGCTGCAAGGATCCTTGAGAGAGCCGCAGTATGAAGCGTTTTCCAGGACGGGCGCTCGCGCTAGCTTGGAGGGAGCTATGCTGATCGATTCCTTCGCGCCTGCGTCTCCCTCGGAATTTACGCTCGCGAGCCCGTCGGGAGCTCCTCTATTGCATTGGAGCAATGGTTGGAGCGAATCTATCGATGGGTTTCGCATAGAGCGTCAAATCGATGACGGAGATTGGAATCTAGTTGGATTTGCGCTGGATTCCGCAAGGGAGTTTAAGGACTTGGATCGACTTTATTCTTCAACTGTACGGTATCGAGTCGTTGCCGTTACCAGAACGGCGAGTCGCTCCCTTCTCAGGCTCGTTCGCTAAGCAGTCCGGTGTCGACATCGGATCGAGTCCGAGTCGAATTACCCGAGGGTGACGATGGAATCGCGTTTGGGGGCGCAATCGATACATCGGCAAATACTCTAGTGGTGTGGTAGGGGCTTCAATGGACGATGACGCGGGCGAAGGTTCTGGTTCCGTCTATGTTTACGAACGAATTCCTGGATCGTCATGGGAGTACCGTCAGAAACTAATTGGCGATGATACGGAGTCATATGACAATTTTGGATACTCCGTCAGCGTAAACGAATCTGAAATCCTTGTTGGCGCATTCAATGAAGATGGAGTCGATGTAGATACAGGCGCGGCCTACGTATTCTCCCGAGATGAAGCGGGACGTTGGAATCAAATGCAGAAGATCGTCTCAGGATCGCTAGGTTCGCATGACCGATTTGGATTTAGCGTCGACATCGACGGCGACTGGCTTGCGGTTTCTTCTCGTGATTACGACGATAGCGGTTCCAACTCAGGCTCGGTTCAGCTCTATCGTCGCAACGAGATCGGGATCTGGGAGTTTACGTTGAAACTGATTCCTCCCGCGGAATCGCCCGGAGCGTATTTCGGTTGTGATATCGCTTTGGATGGAATTTCGCTCGTTGTTGGATCGAAAGGAGACAGCTCACAAGGGACAGGCGTAGATTCCACGTATGTGTATCAAAATGTTGGTGATGACTGGGTTTACGTGACGAAGTTGCTCCCTGAGACTTTTTCGAACTATGACGGATTTGGGTCGAGCGTAGCTATCGAAGGCGAGTCTATATTGGTGGGCGTTCCCAATGCGGATGGCCAGTTCACGGATTCCGGTGCCGCTGCGCTGTATCGATATTTGGAAGGGCAATGGGTTGAGGTTGAAACATTCGTTCCTACAGTCGAGTTAGTGGGCACTCGTTTCGGTTCGGATGTAGCGCTGAGAGATTCGAGAGCCGGAGCGATCGGAAGGACTGAGAGTGGAGGGTCTTCAGCAGGCTATGTTTTCCAAGAATACGACTCGGGCGATTGGGAATTGAAAGTCGGACCCGACGAAGTGTTGGGGGCGGCGCTGGAGGGGAGTAGCATCGCGTTGTCAGCAGGAGTTGCTTGCGTCGGAAATCCGGCGAACCGACGATTCGACTCCCTATACGATGTGCCTCAAGCTTTGGAAAGTTTCCGCATTGCTAACGTATCGCCAGCAGGCGTTCGCATAGCTTGGACAGATCATGAAGATAGTCTCGGTGAAGTCGTAGTTGATCGTCGCGAGTACGGTTCGAACGAATGGCGTATGCTCGCAACGGTGAATGCTTCGTCGCAAAGTTTCCTAGATAGTCAGGCAAAGGGAGGGACTCGCTGGGAATATAGAGCGCGACGTCTAGGCGGGGGTCTGTCCAGTCCGAGCGAAGCCGTGGCGACTGAGATGCTTGCCACGGGAAAACTAGTGAATCTTTCGACCCGGGGATTCGTAGGGAAGGGCGAACGCGTTCTAATTTCGGGATTTACAGTACTGGGCTCGAACAGTCTTGAGGTCAGCATTCGGGCGCGGGGACCATCGCTTTTAGAGTATGAAGTCCCGAATCCGATATTGGATCCTCGGTTGTCGATCATCCCGCTGGGTGGTTCACTTTTGGGAACGAATGCTGATTGGTTTCAAGACTATTCAATTGAAGAGATGTATGCGTTTGAATCAGAGACCGGAGCAGCTTCCGTTCAGCTATATGCCCCTGAGCCGGTCTATTTGGACACATTGCCCAGCGGCGTCTATACGGCTGTTGTTGAGGATGAGGGTGGATCTACGGGGCTTGGACTCGCTGAGGTTTTTGAAACGCCGCGCGAAGGAAGCTTCTCTTCCGTATCGGCTCTTTTGAATCTGTCCGCTCGAGGATACGTAAATAGAGGCGCGGAGGTATTGATTGGTGGCTTTGTCATCGCCGGAGACGGTCCCGTTGAGGTAATGATTCGGGGAATTGGCCCTGGTCTCAGCGATCAGGGCGTGAGCGACATCGTCGATGATCCTCGGATCACTCTCTACCAGGCAGGAGGCGACCTGATCGTATCGAATCGCGATTGGGGAACTGGAGGTCAGGTTGCGGAGTTGCTTGAGCTTTCCGAGAGGCTCGGAGCCTTCGATCTAAAGCTGGGTTCCGCGGATGCCTGCTTAGTTGTAACGTTGCCGCCTGGATTGTATACCTGTATTCTTGATTCCGAGACGAGCGATAGCGGAGTAGGTCTGCTCGAAATCTATCTGGTCGAATAGCGTTAGCCGCGTGCCTTGAGAAATGCGGCAATTCTATCGAGCGCTTCATTGAGTTGCTCTATCGATGCGGCATAGCTAAATCGCAAGTATCCATTTCCATTGGGCCCAAAATCGGTGCCTGACAAGCAGGCCACGCCCGCCTCGTTCAACAATTGATCAGCGAGCTCGACTGAGGGAATGCCCAGTTCGGAAACGTTAGGGAAGGCATAGAATGCTCCCTCTGGCTTGCGACAATGGATGCCTTGAATTTGATTTATGCCGTCAACGAAAACATTTCGTCGCTCTTGATATTGGCTTACGATTCTGGATACATCTTGGTCGCATTTATCGAGCGCAACAAGTCCAGCTCGCTGCGTAAACCCGGCGGTGCAACCTACTGCGTGCGTTAGAAGAAGCGACACTTTTTGAGCGAGGGGTTCAGGCATTATTGCGTAACCGAGTCGCCATCCGGTCATAGCGTAAGATTTTGAGAATCCGTCGACGATAATGACGCGGTCGCTCATGCCTTCCAGGGCGTAGATACTGGGAGCCCTTTGCTGGTCATACACGAGTCTTGAATAGATTTCGTCGCTTAATACGTAGAAGTCGCGATCTTGAGCCATTGCGGCGATCGCTTGAAGATCTTCGCTTGAAATAACGCCTCCGGTTGGATTGGCAGGGGAATTGAGGATCAAGAGCTTTGTCTTAGCTGTGATACGGCTTTCCAAAGCGGCGAGATCGAAAGAAAAGCTATTTTCTTCTACGAGGGGAACGGGAATAGGGATGCCGCCAGCGATTTCGATATCTGCTCGATAGGATGGAAATCCTGGGTCTGGATACAGGGCTTCATCGCCGGGCTCGAGCAGGGCAATCATCGGGAAAAGCAAAACGGGTTTCGCTCCCGGTCCGACGCAGACTTGGGAAGCGTTCGCTTCAATGCTTCGTTTCAATGAGTAATCCGCGATCGCTTCGCGCAGATCTCCGAAACCTTCCGACGGATTGTAGCGCGTAAACCCGGCATCGATGGCCCGCTTGCCTTCCTCGGCGATCGATGGAAAGGTGTTGAAGTCAGGCTGGCCAATTTCGAGATGAACGATGTCTCGACCCTGTCTTTCGAGCTCTTGGGCCAAAGCCATTACGCGATAAGCCCCTTCGGGGCGTAGGTGTGCGGTACGAGAGGCGAATTTCATATCGATCACGCTACAGATCGACAGCCTACGTGATTGAAGGCAAGCTTGAGTCTATTGGCGACCGTTACTTTTGCCGGGATTCTACAACGCTGATATCGTGGAAGCGGGATCCGCAGCGAGCGTCGCTCAGAATTTCAGCGTTAACGCGTTCAGCTTCTTGTCGCTTCGGGAGGATCGGCTAAATAGCTTGTTTTCTAGCGCCATAGCGGAAACCCGGTTTAGCGGATCCTTCTGGTTGGCAATGTACTGAGTAAAGCTCCATCCGCGATCGCTCAATGGGTGCGTATACTTCTCCATCGGATCGGGAACGGTCTTTTCTTCCGCATAGAAAGCGATCGCTTCTTCGATATTCATCGATTCGAAAGGAGTTCCTATTTCTAGGGTAAATCCGCCTAAATCGGGGAGTGACCGCTCCGTTAGTGTGCTTACAGGGGCTAGCTGCTGAGATGAGCTGGGCGGTCTGGGTGTCTGCTCGACTTTAATGTGCGAGGGCTCTGGCAAGTCCACTACGACCTCAAAGAATGCGGCCTCCGGAGAATGGGTACTGGCTTCGCTCTCAACAGCTGGATTAGAATCGGTCAAAGCCTTTGTTAGCGCGACTTCATGGACGGGAGGTGAACTCGTTTCGACAAGGCGAGCGCCAGCGAACTGCATCACAACGAACCCTACGACTACGCACGATGCGCTCGCTGCGCAAAGCGCTGCGAATGCTCGGAGGCGACGCCACGGCGCGACTTCAGATCCCAGGTCCTCTACGGGTTCCTTCTGGAGCAGCCGTCTTTGCTTTGTGCGGAGTTCTCGATCGAATTGAGCCCAGAATGCCTTAGCAGGTTTTTCGGTGCGCTTTGCTCTCAAAAGCGCGTCCAGGTTGTACTCTCGACGAATTTTTCGCATTCGATGGGATTAGACACGGAAGCATCGAAAGCATTCAAAATTTTTCACCTTTTTTTCTATTTTAGTAACGAGGGAAGATTGGTTTCCTCGTCGTAGATGTTAAGGTGTTTATAGAAAACGACTTAAGAACGCATTCCTTTTGAGCGTTCGAAAGGTCGGATTTGGCCCGCGAGCCCTGAGACCAAGTCCCCAGTCTCACGGTTCAGAGGGGCTGTCTTGTAGCGCGGATCCGAGGAATGGGATTGTGTACCGCCGGATGAAAAGGACGAGGGAGCAGGCCGCGAGCGTGACGATGGCTAGAATGCCTAGCTCTAGCCGATCCCCTTCCCAGCCGAGGGTGGTGAAATGCCCAATTATAGCCCCAGCCATCAAGCCGGAGCCGAGCATGGCTCCATAGGTTATGCTCGACGGAATCAAGAGAAGGATGCAAGCGATCAGCTCTAGGATCCCTATGAGGATTCGCCCTTCCGGTTCCATGCCGATTTCAGTGAACAAGTCGACTGACTCGGGCGCTCCGCTAAATTTGAAGAACAGAGTCTGACCCATTATGATGACGGCGATGATCTGAGCGATCCAGGATAGTATGGGTGATATTCGAGTTTTCATGGAATGCACAATGGAGTGGCTCAATGAGAGCTGCCTATGAAGGTGTTCAAGGTTGAGTCTTTTGGAACATAGAGGTGTTCGAATGAAAGTTCTTGCACGGAGCGGCAGCCGGTTGCGCAGAGCAGCTCTTCAAGATCGTGCTCCAAGTTTTGTACGTAGTTGGCGATTCGCTGCGCCTTCAGGTCCACCTCGAGTCCACGCTGGAGATCGGGATCGTGAGTAGTGATTCCAATCGGGCAGGTGTTGTTTCCACACTGCATTGCTTGGATGCAGCCGATAGCCAGCATATGGCCTCTGGCGGAGGCGATCGCATCAGCTCCTAAGCAAAATGCGATCATTTGGCGCCCCGGTCCCACAAGCTTCCCTGAAGCGATAATCTTGAGTCGATTGCGGACCTCGTGTTCCGTAAGTATGTCATCGGCCCGTTTCAGCGCGGGAAAGAGCGGCAACCCGACCCGGTCCATAAAGGCCTTGGGAGCCGCCCCCGTTCCGCCTTCGGACCCGTCGATCGTTATCCAGTCGGGAAATACGTCTTGCCGTTTCATTTCATCGACCAGGCCATGGAATTCCACTGCATTGCCCATCGCCATCTTGATGCCGACTGGAAGTTCCGATATTCGCTGCACATGCCGAATGAAACGAACGGCGCTTTCGAGATCGGTGCACTCCCTGTGGCTGGGTGGCGAAATGACGTCCTCTCCTTTCGTAACGCCGCGAAGAGCGGCAATTTCGTCGGTTATTTTTTCCTTTGGCAGCAAGCCTCCCTTGCCAGGCTTCGCTCCTTGGGAAAACTTGATCTCGATCATCTTGATTGAGTCCTTGGCTGCCAGAGCTTTCAATTTGTCGTCGTCGAGACTCCCGTCCGGATGGCGCACGCCGAACTTAGCAGTTCCCATTTGGAAGATCAGGTCGCAGCCTTCCTCGAGGTGATACTTGGGATACCCACCCTCTCCGGTGTTCATGAGAATCCCCGCCTGCTTCGCGCCGCGTGCGAAGCAGCGGACTGCGCTTTCGCCCAGCGACCCGAAGCTCATGGCGCTAATTATGAACGGCCGCTTCATGGTATAGGCATTGGGGCATCCACGCTCTTCGCCGAAGGTAACATCTGACGGCTTGAGTTGCGATTTCCTGATGGGAAACATGGCGTGACGCACCTTCACCTCGGTGGCGTCGAAGTCCTTCTGAGAGCCGAATGACGATGCCGAATTTATGTTCTGAGCCTTTCGATATACTTCGGAGCGTTCGTTGCGATTGAAGGGACGCTCCTCCGTGTCATTCAAATACAAATACTGCCTCAGCTCGGGACCGATGCTCTCTAGAATATATCGGCCCTGCCCGAGTATTCCGAAGTTTCGCAGCAAGGAGTGGCCTCGTTGTCCGAAAAGGTAGAATGCATTCAGGAAATTGAGAAAAAGAAACGAGACGGTGAGGAAGTGAAAGTAAAACGAGATCCGCAGTCCTGCGAGAAAGAATAGGCCTGCGAGAAAGGGTAGGGCGAGGTTGGTGAATCGCGCGAGCTTGTGCAAATTCACCACGAGTTTTCCAGTCATTGCCATAAGTATCGTATCGTCATGAAAAGGGTTGATCCGTCTGATGTCGCGATTCAAAACGCGTCGACGAGATTAGATACGAGATTGAAGGATCGAGCCAGAGAATTCTTTGCTGAGCGTCCTTGGCTCGGGGATACAGGAGTATATTTTCAAGTTCTAGGCTAGGAGAGGGTTGCCTTAGAAGCAAATCGTGGTTGGATGGCTTCAATCGTCATGGATCGATACGCATTGCAATGGGAAGTCGGGTATACCAACGACCCGGGGGAACGCGTGCATGCGTCCGTTCCCGGCGCGGCGCTGCTCGATTGGGCGAATGCCTAGGGATGGCCAGACTAATGGAAAGCGGAAAATGCCGAAAAATTCGGATGGATGGAGAGCGTTTATTGGGTGTATGGCTCCCTAGTTGAGAAACCGAATTTGGAGCTAGGACAGCGGCTCGTTTGCGAAGGCGTAGATTACCAGTGCTTGGTGAAGCTAAATGGATCAATTGAGTATGGTCAGGAAGGGATGTTTACCGGGTTTGAAATTGATTTGACGGATAAGCTAGCGGGTGACGATTGCCTGGAGGTAATCGTATTTCCCGCTCCTGATTCCGGTGATTATTCGACAGCGCATTCCGAGGTGAATGCGTGCGTGAAGCCACCTGTGTCGTACGGCTGGAATTGCCATCCCTGGCTCATCTCCTCTGGCCTTTGGAAGAATGCCTACCTGGAGATACGACCTGAATCGCATATCACCGATGTTCAGTTGGACTACTGGCTGGAGGAGACTTTGGAAATCGCTCACATCGATTTGGCGATAGAGCTGAATCGACGTTGCGAAGGCTCTATTCAGTGGGTACTGACTGATCCTTTTGGCGAAGTTGCAGAGGCCCGATCGAATCAGAGCGCCATGCGAGCATGAATACAGAGCTTTTCGATCCTCTCCTATGGTGGCCAAGTGAAAAAGGTCCCCAAAATATGTATACGCTTTCCGTATCGCTGCATGATCGTGAGGGAGCGCTTGTATCCCAAATAGCCCGCAATGTGGGATTTCGTCGTGTTCGGTTGCTTGCCAACAAACCAATAGCCGGTAAAGAGGATCGCGATTTGCAGGGGAGAAATCCGCCCCCGATGACGTTGGAAGTGAATGGGGAACGTATTTTTTGCAAGGGTAGCAACTGGATGCCGGCCGAGATATTTCCGGGGATTATGGGCGAGGACACCTATCGTCCCTTGCTGGAGAAAGCGCGGGCAGCGCATTTCAATATGCTACGGTGCTGGGGCGGGGGCGTCGTGAACAAGGGGGCCTTCTTCGATATCTGCGATGAGCTCGGGCTCTTGGTGTGGCAAGAGTTTCCTCTGGCTTGCAATCAGTATGTGGAAACTCCTGAGTATTTGAATACGCTCGACCAAGAGTCCCGATCTATATTGATGCAGCTTAAGCGCCATCCCTCTGTAGTGATTTGGTCGGGAGGGAGCGAGTTGTTTACGGATCGGTCCGGGATGACGGATCAGCATAAAGCGATTCGTCTGCTGAACCGCAATTGCTACGAGCTCGACCCGGAAACGCCCTTTCTCCCTACCAGTCCAGTCATGGAGGATACCTTTTCAGGGAAGAAGATGGACGGGAATGCTTCGAGCGGATTCAATCCGCTCAAAACACCGCCTACGTAAGCTTTGGTTGTCCGGGAATTTCTCCAGCGGACTACTTAAAGCGATTTATACCCGAAGAGGAGCTCTTCCCGGTACGGAACGAAGGGAGCTGGAAGATGCATCATGGCGTTGGGGTTTCGGAAGCGTCTCCAGGCGCATGGCTCTGCCTAGACACCATTGTAGATTACTTTGGAAGGCCAGAGTCGTTGGGCGAGCTTTCGCGCTATGGGCAAATTCTCCAATGCGAAGGTTACAAAGCCTGGTTCGAGGAGGCGCGAAGGCAAAAACCACATTGCTCGATGGCGCTGTCCTAGTGCTTTAATGAAGCGTGGCCCACGGCTGCGAATAATAGCATCGTCAATTGGCCCTGCGAGCCGAAACCCTCTTACGATGCGGTCAAGCAAAGCTGCCGTCCGTTATTGGCCAGCGCTCGCGTATCCAAATTTTCATGGATGAGCGGGGAAACGTTCGAAGCGGAATTGTGGATTCTGAACGATAGCAGCGAGTCGGAACGTGGCGAGACGGTCGAGGTATCGCTCAAGCTCGATGATGAAGAGCTATTTGTCCTCGCCTGGGAATTCGATGCGCTCGAACCGAATGAGAACTTGATGGGACCGGTCGCTCGGATCAAGCTTCCTGATATTGAGCAGCAAACCTTCCGGCTCATCTTGCGAGTCGAGTCGCAGCCGGAATGGAATTCCAGCTATGAGTTTTGTGCCATCGCTCCTTAGTTCGCTATTAATTTAACCATATGGTTAAATTAAGCGAAGAGCGAGTGAGCCTGGTATTCAAGGCTCTAGCGGATCCGACTCGCCGGAGAATCTTGAGCGCTGTGGCGCGTAAGGATGCGACGGCGGGTGAATTGGCGTCGCCGTTCCAGATATCGGCCCCAGCGATCTCCAAGCATCTAAAGGTGTTGGAGAGCGCGAATCTCGTGTCTCGGCTCCGTGAGGGTCAGACGCATCGATTTCATTTGAATGTCTCTGCGCTGAATTCGGCGGCGGAGACGATTCGGACGCTCACGGGCTACTGGAACAAGCGTCTCGATAATTTGGAAACCTACATCACATCAAAAAGAAAAGGAAAGCATCATGAAAGAAAATGACGTATTGTCTCTACTGGAAATCAAGCGCTATGTGTCGGCTGACCAGAGGAGCGTATTCGATGCGCTGACGAAGCCGGAAATCATGTCGAAGTGGTTCTACGGGATGGACGAGGGCCGCGCCGAAGTTGATAGCGATTTCCGCGTGGGCGGGAAGTACGAGATTCGCATGTTTAGGCAGGATGGATCGACTTCTGATTGCGCCGACTACGCCCCTCATGGCGAATTTCTAGAAATCGATCCGCCGAATCGAGTTTCGTTCACTTGGATTTCAGAGGGATTCGTAGACCATAGCGTGGTCACGATTACACTTGAGGGCCAAGGGGACCGCACGGAATTGACGCTCAGGCACGAGCTTCCTGAACAGGTTGCGTCCGAGCATCGTCAAGGTTGGGAGGCTTGTCTTGGCAATTTGGAGAAAAAGTGCGGCAACGCCTAGCGTATCAGGCTGCGTTTGACGGTTGAGCCTTTCCAAAAAATGGCGGGCGCAAAGGGAATGTTCCACTCTGCGCCCGCACTGGCTGATCAAAATCTAGTACTATGTAAACTCGCTAACGCTTGAATGGGACTTTGGATTACAATTAAGTTAAGTTTTCAGAGCTTTTTTTCAGGATAGAGTGTTGGACTGCTATTAGGTCCTTATTTGCAGCGAGTTGCGTGAGGAATTTGGTTTTTCGGATTCGGTTGCAGCCATCGATTGAAGACGATCGCTCACATGCAGAATTGAATCCGCATAATCTGGGATCGGTAGAGGTAGAAACCCAACGGTTCTTTGCGTCTTCGATAGGAAGTCTGCTAGGTTTCTGGTGGAGCATTGGGCTAGATGAACCTGCTTAATTCTCTGTTGAAATTGCTGCGATGATGTTCTGGACAGCGTTTACGCTTTGCGCTTCAAGATTGGGTTCTTCCGAAATTCGGGCGCTTCTGTCCGCTATAAGGGTGAAATACTAGCACGAAAAATCACAAAATAGACGTTACGAACAATGCCTGTCGCAACTCCTCAACAATACGAAGCCATGCTCGATGCCGCTCAAAAGGGCGGATACGCGTATCCAGCGGTAAATATCACATCGATTGTGACCATTAACGCCGCTCTGAAAGCATTCGCGGACGCTAAATCGGATGGCATCATCCAAGTTTCCGCAGGGGGCGGGCAATTCGCTTCTGGATTGAACGTGAGCGATGCCGCGTTTGGCGCTATAATCCTTGCGGAAGCCACACATCGCTTGGCTGAGAAGTACGACATACTGGTGGCGCTGCATACCGACCACTGCCATCCAGCGAAAGTGGATGGATTCCTACGTCCGCTCCTGGACGCCTCGCGTCAGCGCGTCGCGGAAGGGAAGGGGCCGCTGTTCCAGTCGCACATGTACGATGGTTCCGAGCTTCCTCTGGAAGAAAACATGGAGATGTCGAAGTCCCTGCTCAAGGAATGCGCGGAGCTGGGCATCATTCTGGAAATCGAAGCGGGCGTTGTAGGCGGCGAAGAGGATGGTCACGACACTTCGGGCCTCCCTGCCGAGAAACTCTATACCACGCCTGAAGATATGCTGACCGTATACGAGGAGCTGCATCCGCTGGGGCGTTTCCTGTTCGCGGCGACCTTTGGAAATGTCCATGGAGCCTACAAGCCAGGCGCGGTGCAGCTGAAGCCAACGATTTTGCGCGATGGCCAAAAAGCGGTCACCGACAAGCACGGAGCCGATGCGGAGATGGACCTCGTTTTCCACGGCGGGTCCGGATCGGATCTTTCCGATATTCGTGAAACGCTCGGCTATGGAGTCGTCAAAATGAATATCGACACGGATACGCAATATGCATTCACGCGCCCGATTGTCAGCCACATTTGCGGCAACATCGAAGGCGTGCTGAAGATTGATGGCGAAGTGGGAAACAAGAAAACCTATGACCCACGTTCATATTTGAAAGCGGCGGAAAAGAACATGGCGGATCGACTCGTCGAAGCGGCGAAGGATCTTCTCTCGGACGGAAAGACGGTTTTCGGAACGGTCTAGTCTACGCTTGCCAGATTTGCTCTAGCGAGCCGGTCTCTTCGTTGATGGACGGCTTTTTATTTAGCTGGCCAGGCTCGAATCCCGAGCCGTGACGATCGGTAGTTCAACTGCGGTGACCTGGTGGCTTATTCCCGGGAACGTAACGCATTGTTTCCGGAGATCGACCCGATCGCGAAAACGGGAGCCGTTGATGGTCTTGGCGTCGATCGCGGTAGCGGTAGCCGTATGGTCGTCCGCCCACTCCGAATTCAGGAGCGCGATGCTAACGGCCTCGCCGATTATGTCTGGTTTGGCGTAGTCGGGATGCCCGATCGAGCCGAAGTAGATCATGCCCGTACTCATGCCTAATTTAAGGGGCTCGTTGAAGAGCTGGATTGCGTTGAGAGCGGCATCGATCGCCCGGTCTTGGTGGGCGCTGCCTGAAAACAGGCAGAGAATGCCGGCGCCTCGCGTCTTGATGGGGATGCCGCCGAACCGAAGCGCCGATTCAGTGACTTGGTAGCATACGCTATTTGTCCAATTCGCGAAATCGCGAGGCTCAAGATGCTCCGATTTTTCGCGGGCGGCACGGGCTCGAATATCGACGATGGTCGCTTCGATAACGTCCTTGTCGATGCTTTGGCATCCCAGTAGCCATTCAATGGATACTCCCAGCAATTGGGCAAGATCTGGTAAAATGCTAATGTCAGGGGCATTCTCTCCGCGCTCCCACTTGGACACAGCTTGCGGGCTGACCTGCACTGCATTGGCGATATCGGTCTGCGTAAGACCCGATTTTTTGCGCCGATGCCGAATGCGGTCTCCTAGATCTTGAAGGTTCATAAAATTTGAAGGCTACGCTAAACGCGCGCGATGAGAGTTGGAAGAGGAATCGTTCGAAATCCTAAATTTGAGCCTCCTCTCATCCGAGGAGCTCGTGATAGGTTGCGCAATATTCCTTTCGCTGACAGGGTTGGCAGCGACCACCGATCCAAAGCTCGTCGAATTGCTCCATGAGCGGCTGGATTAGCTTGGGGTCGTCGGTGAGAATTCCGCATTCGAAATTCCGCCGGAACTCGGATTTCGCCCCCATGCCTGCCCCAGTGAGATTGGCGCTGCCGGTGTACGCCAAAACCCCATCGACAATGACCGTTTTAAAATGAGCTCGCGGGCAGAGTATCATTTCCAGTCCATCTATTAGATTGGGAAATCGATCAAAGTCCTTCCGGAAACGCGGTCCTGGTTCTTTTGAATGTATAATTCGAATGGATACTCCAATGTCGATGAGTCCAGATAGGGCTTGGAGGAACGGAATCATGGACTTGCCTCGTTTCACGTGAAGGTCCTTGATGTCGGCGGTCGCGATCCAAACGTATGAAGCGGCTCCGGCGATCGCTTCTTGAGTGACGCGATCGTAAATCTGCTTGTCGGTAACGATCTGCGTAGCCATCTAGGATACTCTATTGGGTTGGATCGCGTCGATTGCAAGCGCGATGCTGGATTCGAGCCGGCCGCTCGGGCTGAAAAGGCGGTCACCCGTGCAAGAAAACGATAGCCATTCACGGAATAGATCCTATTGGTTCTAGCTATGTCTAAAGAAAACGTTGCATTCATTGGTATTGGAGTAATGGGGAAAAGTATGGCGGGCCACGTGCTCGACGCCGGCTATCCGGTTACCGTGTACAATAGAACTCCATCGAAAGCGGATGACCTCGTATCAAGGGGCGCGAAGTGGGCGGACTCGCCTGCCGCCGCATCTGAGGACGCTGACATTGTGATCACGATAGTTGGGTTCCCGCAGGATGTGGAAGAAACCTACTTTGGGGAGTCCGGAGTATTTCAAAGCCTCGGTTCAGGAGGTCTCGTAATCGATATGACGACCTCGAGTCCGCTCCTGGCTCGCAGGATTGCGGAGGTGGGCGCAGAAAAAGGCATTGGCTCGCTCGACGCGCCCGTTTCCGGTGGCGATTTGGGCGCCCGCGAAGCTCGTTTGGCAATAATGGTAGGCGGCTCGCAGACGGATTTCGATCGGGCGCGGCCGCTCTTCGAAGTCATGGGCAAGAACATTCAGCTGCTCGGTCCTGCCGGGTCCGGTCAGCACACGAAGATGTGCAATCAGATCGTAATCGCGGCGAGCATGGTATCTATCGGCGAGTCGCTTGCGTACGCCAAGGCGTCGGGTTTGGATCCGAAGCAGGTTCTAGCTGCGATAGAGACGGGCGCGGCTGGAAGCTGGTCGCTTAGCAATTTAGCGCCTCGGGCGCTGGATGGAAACTATGAGCCTGGATTTTATGTGAAGCATTTCATCAAGGACATGGGCATTGCGATCGATTCTGCCGCTGAAATGGGCCTTGAGCTTCCAGGGCTGAAGCTAGCCAAGGAGCTGTACGATCGTTTAGCCGCAGATGGCGGAGCCGACGATGGCACGCACGCCCTGTTTCGATTCTACTTCGAAGGGAAGCAGGCGGGCTAGGAGTAGATCTCGATCCAAATTTGCTTTGACAGCGCCATGCGAACGAGGTCGTGCCACTCGCCATCAATTAAAACGTCCTCGAAAAAGACCCCTTCAAGATAGAACCCAAATTTTCCGTTCAGGTTCAAGTTCCGTAGATTGATATCCAGCGAATGGAGGTAGACTTTCTGAATGTCCCGGACGATGTAGGCATAGTATAGGAAGAGGAAAGTCGCGTGCTTGCCGATACCTTTTCCTCGCATTGTCGAAGCGCCTACGAGTTTTCGCATCTCCAGTTTTTTGGAAGCTTCGTCAATTTGTTCCGCTCCTATTATTCCGACGAAGCTATCCTTGAATGTCACTCGAAAATAATCCCTATCAGGTGCGGAAAAATAGGGAGCGAGACTGGTTTTTGTATCAGGAAAATGAGGATAGAAGTACTTTCTGGCCTCCGTTGTATTGGTCCAGTCGACTACTTGATCGAAATCCGATTCTAGCAATGGTGAAATCGCAATATCTCCGAGGGATAGAGTCATTTCCGTTTCCCAAGCATTTTCGACATCGTTGATTTTAAATAGCGAGTTGTACGTATCAAGAGAAAGTCGATTTGGGTTGCTCTTGAGCGAAATGTTATCGAGGAGGTGTCCCGCAACGGTCAAATACCTCAGGCTCTTTCACGCCATAGTTAATCAATTCTTTGTAGAACCCTTTCGCCACTAGTTTGAGCATTTGCTCATGTGGATGTCGCGTTACTGCAGCGCGACCGTCGATATCTTTGTTCTCAGCCATATCGCAATCTCAATACGAGTTCATTTATCCTTTAGGGTCAACTGATTTCACATTGGTTACGATTTGTGGCACAACGCGATCGAAGCTCGATCGAGTGGCATTGTTGAATCGAGTCGATCCGGTATATGGGAACCCGATTTGTGACTTGATTCCTCGAGGATCTGAGATGTTCAAGGCCGATACCAACAGAGGGTCGGGATGGGAAATCGATTGATTGTATGGAGGAAGACTGCTCGTGATGGGGCTATTCGTGTATAGATAAGAGCGGCTAGAGACGAAGACGCGTCCCAATGGTAGCGTTTGAAGTTGTCGTTCCATATCTGGGTCGCCCTTGCCCGGTTTCCGTAATTCCAATGGGCGACGCCCTTTACGTAGTCGCAGAATGGATCTTGAATAGAAATAGTCTCTAGGTCCTCAGCGAAGTCGTGCCAGGACATTTTCGTGGATTCGCTTTCGCCCGTCGCTTCCAGGTTGTAGAATGAGAGCAGCCTAAGCCTTCTCGCGTCCTGGCGATTCGCGTTGAGCTCGAGCGTCCGATTTGCCCAATTGTGCGCATCGAGATCTCGACCCAGCCGCGCTGACGTGTCTGCCAGAAGCATTGTATCCTGCTGAATTGTATTTGTCGACGCAACGGATCCAAATTGCGAATACGCTATAGCGATGCATACTGCAGTTGCGGCAAATGACTTGATCTTCCGGTTCATCGCTATGGATCCCCATTGGACCCATAAAAGCGGGGCTCCACCTGCGACGATGGCAAGGAGCGGCGCCAGCGGTAGCCTGAACCGAGCGCTAGCCATGTAGATGATCGAGCCGAACGTGTAGAGAATCGCGATCCCGAAACCGATCCAAAGAACCGTGTTGGCATATTGGGAGCGAGAAGCAGTCAACGCCAACATCGCAAACGCCAATAGAACGCCCCATTCAATAAGATTGTATCGAAGCCATGGTGACAGCGATTTGTGGAAGAAATAGGTTTTATTGTTGTATTGTTCGTAGTTGTTGAGCTAGGCGTATCCTTTGAAGGTCATGAGCTTTATCCAAGCAATGGGGTCGCTTTGGATATGGTCAATCGTCGCGTTTCTCCAGTAGGCGGATCGTTCGTCAACTGTGCCTTCTTCGCCGCGTTCCTCCAAGTAGAGCGCTTCGGATTCCATCTTGGCGGGATTCTTGTGCTCTCCGACGTAGTGAAAGCTTAGCGTCTGCGAATAGTAGAGACCGTTGGCGTTCGCATTGTTGCTGACCCAAAGGTTGTAGGCTCCCTGCGTGGGCAGGATCCGGAAGGAATCGCCCCGGGTTAGTTGGATCCCGCCTAGGATCGCGAGCGGCGCAATCGCCGTGATTGCGAAGGTCCATCCAGCGCTTCGAAAACGCGATGAAGCGAACCCGAGGACGATCGCTGCGAGGATGAAAGGCAGCAAAATCGCGAGAAAGTGGGGTCGAGCGAGAGCGGCGAGCGCGATTGCGCAACCGCCGAGGCCGATGCGGATGGAAACTTTGGTCCAATCGGTTGTGGTCGCGAAGAATGCGAGGCCTGAAAGGAAAAGCGTTATGGCGAACGTTGTGTCTAAAGGATCCAACGCAAAGTGGAGCAGCACTGGGTTGCACCCGACCAAAGCGCCGGAGATCAATGCGGATGCCTCGTGATTCCATAGGCGTCGCGAAAGCGTCATGGCTAGAAGTGTATTCGCGAAATGACACAAGAGTCCGAGGACCATCCAATGGATCGGAAGGATTGCCAGAACGGTGGGATAGAGCATCGCCCGATAGAAAGGTTCATCAGGCAAGGCGCCGACGCGAATTTGTTCGGCGATAATTAGATTTTCTTGGCCGTCAAGCGCTGGAACTTGCCCCAAAGGGGTTTGCCAATACCAGATAGCGTACCCCAGCGAATAAGTCGCTACGATCAATAGAAGCCAAAAAACCGATTTCGACACACGCATGCAGGTTTCTCTAATCGGCAAAAAGAGGTCGAAATCAAGCCGACGCCCAGGGACGCGGGTTCGTTCACCGGGAACTGCAGGGACAAGTCTACTTTGCGGGGAGCAGACGGTGGACGAATCCTCCTGCGAGAGCTCCCATAACTGGACCGAGAATATAGACCGTTAGCCATCCCATTCCGTTTACGGTGAAGGGGATGCTCTTCCAGCCAGCGAGGGCAGAAAAGAGTCGCGGCGACAAGTCTCTTGCGGGATTGAATCCGCCCATTGAAATTGGAGCGAACAGGGATATGAGTACGGTTAAGGTGATTCCAATTGCGAAGGGAACCGCCCACTCCGGCAGGAGATTGGTTCGCTTATCCGTAAGGCTGAATACGACCAGCGCCAATAGAGCCGTCCCAATGAATTCCGCCAAAAATCCCGCACGCCCACCTATCGCGATCCTGTCCTCCTCGGATATCGCCTTACCGCCGGGATTCGGATAGAACTCGCCGAAAATCATGGCGCTGGCTTCGCTGCCGGCTTCGCCACGGACGATTCCGGTCTCTTGTTCGAACTGCAAGATCGCCCCGTTGTAGATGCAATAAATGAGCAAGGCCGCTGCGAATGCGCCGGCGAATTGGAAGCACACATAGCCGAGAGCGCGCCCAACGGGAAACGAGCGGAACGCCACCATTGAAAGCGTAATGGCTGGATTGAGATGAGCCCCGCTCAACCTGCCGGTGACAAAAATTGCGATGCTCAGCCCGAAGCCCCAGACGATCGCTACTTGGAACAAGCCTACTTGAGCTCCGAGCGCAATTGCCGTGGCCACGCTGCCGCAGCCGAATAGCACGAGGAGAAACGTCCCCAAGAATTCTCCTATCATCCATTTTCTTTGATTCATCGATGTCGTTCCATTCTATTTGCGTCACAACTCCATTCAGGTGGGTCGAATCAAGCGTGAGATGCCGTTCCCTCGCGGAATCCGGAAGCATAGGCTTCGAATACCAGCTTAATCTGATCGCGGGTGGAACGGAACGACTCCATGATTTCCTCATCGCTTCCCTCGGCCTTGGCAGGATCGAAAAATCCCCAGTGATATCGATTAACCTGTCCTGGATAGACTGGGCAGGCCTGGTCCGCGTTGCCGCATACTGTAATGACTGTGTGGATATCCCTATCCAGAAAATCGTTCATGTGCTTTGAAGTGTGGTCTGATAGGTCGATTCCGATTTCTTTGAGGACTTCGATCGCTTTTGGATGGACATAACCTGCGGGATTCGACCCAGCGGAGTGGACCTCAAGCAGATCGCCTCCAGCAGCGCGAAGTATGCCTTCGGCCATATGGCTGCGACAGGAATTGCCGGTGCAAAGTATTAGAACTCGTTTCTTGCTCATAGTTTTGAATGTTGAATGTCTTTAGCAACAGGCGGCTCGCTTGGATTCCCTCAATCTCTCCTTGTCAGTTGCTAGCTGAGGATCGGTGGCGCTGCTGGATCCGAATGCGTTCAACGCGGCTTGAACCGCATCCGGAAGATCCGATGCGATCTCGTAGAAATTCCAATTGGCCCGACGCTCGACCCGAAGAAGACCGAGCCGCTTCATGTATCCTATATGCTTGGACGTTTTTACTTGAGCCTCTTCGATCGTCTCCTGAATTTCGCATACGCAAAGCGCCCCTTGATCTAGCAAGAGGTTGATGATGCGAAGCCGAGTGCGGTCGCTCATGCACTTGTAAAGGGAGACCAGTTCCATTGAGGAAATTCGCTTTGTGGATCCAGGAACAATATACGTCAATAAGAATATTCCAAATATGGTATATTCTTTCGTGCCCGATGGGAGTAATGTCTTTGGGGGATCGTTTTGACCTTGTGACAATTTGAAGTCGGGGTATCGGTAGAGGGTCGCGTTACGCATGCCTCCCAAGATTGACCTTTCAGATTTACGGTTCCCGGAATGGCTCTTTGAGCAGGATTTCATGGTCTTTCTGTCCTTTTTTGCTGGGTGCTGCTCGGGCTGCTGGCGTGGACAAAGCCCCTGTGCAACCGACAGAAGGGAGAGTCCCTTTGGCTTTGGTTCGGATATTTCGCATTTGCTGAGGCGATGGCGGATTTCGTGCGAACGCTGTCATTTTCGGATCCGTTTTTCAGGGCGTTCAGTTTAGAGGTTCCCCTTGAGATGCTGGGGCTGGGCTGCTTGATCGAAGCATCCATTCGTAGGGTTGGGCAGTTCAAAGGTAGGACGTTCCCTCCCGTGATCGCTATAACGTGCGGGCTGCTCGGGTTCGCGATCGAGGTGGGTTCGATGCTTTACTCTCTAATCGTCGCCTTTCTCGTGTCGACGGCCGCCTGCATTTGGTTCGCATGGAGCGTTGGTAGATTGGCGAAAGCGAACCGGAGCCACGAGTTGTGCATCGTCTTCGGAGGCATTCTGCTGCTGATACCAGCCTGGATCTTGCACCCGGATCATTTGGCCTTTCTTCGTAGCGAAACATTGGTGACGTATAGCGAATATCCATTCTATGGATTCTTGCTGTTGTTTCTGAGAATCGTATCAGCGTGGCTCGCCCTGGTCGGATTCTGGATATACCGTTTGAAAGCCCGTATCGAAGATGTGGGGGAGCACGCCCATGAGAAACTCCACATTTGGGGTTATCGCGTTTTACCGGTCACATTGGCGGTCATTATACTAGCCAGCTATTTGGTCACGACCTGGAATGGGCATCGAGAGAGCGACCTTATGGAGCAGGCCTTCCTTTCCCGAGCTCAGTCGGCTGCGCTCTTGATCGAGTCTGGGTCGATTCGCTCATTGCTGGACGCTGGGGGCGAAGTGGAAACCGGCTTGCAGATGAGCCTGGAATCGATCCGAACCATTGATGAAGAGGTTTCGGACGTATACATATGGAATGGCGATAGCGCGGGCTTGGGTTTGGCGATCGTTAAGCGGATCGTGGATCTCATGAAAGGCTCGATCTCCGTCAAAAGCGTATTTGGGAAAGGTTCCGAATTCACCGCTTCGTTCAATTTCCAGGTGGTTGAACTTGAGGATTCCGAAAGCGAGCCATCCATCGAGATGGGTGAGCTTGATCCGGTTGAAACCGTGGCCCTTGGTGAACGCTATCCTCTTAGGACGCTAGTTGCCGATGACAACCCGATGGTGCGTCGGTTGATCGTACAGTATCTGGAATCACTCGGTTACAGTCCCGATCAAGTTGAGGACGGAAAACCGGTACCGGAAACGGGCGCAGCCTACGACTTGATTATCTCAGATCTAAGAATGCCGGGAATGGATGGTCCGACCGCAGCGTCCATTGTTCGTGAAAAATCCGGCTTGGATGATCAGCCCTGGATCGTCGGCGTTTCCGCTACGTTGGCGGAGGAAGAGATTGAGCGGGCGATGAAATCGGGAATCAACGACTTTCTTGGAAAGCCGTTTTTTGAAAACGACTTGGAGAAACGGATACGAGCTATTCCCTGGCTCGAGGAAGTTTCAGGATCGGATGAAAGCCATGATGAGTCGAAACTAGAAGAGCAAAACGAAGATTCGACTACGTCCTTCGCGTCTAGAGGGATGGGAGTGTTTTCTCCTGAAATGATTGAAACCGCAATCAAGGAGGTACACGAGCTATGCTCCCAAATGCGCGAATCCGAAAAAGGAAGCGACTTCGATTCGATCGCAGAAAAGGCGCATTACATTTCAAATACCGCTATGGCGATCGGAATTGAAAGTCTATACATCGATAGCAATGAGCTCCAAGAAGCTGCCGAAAACGAATCTAGTCGGTGTATTCCTCTGATAGAGGAGCTTGAGCGCTCCTTGGAGGAGTGGGAGCGTACGCAGGAAAAGAAGTAAGGAGCGGCGGTCGTCGCCAGCGTTTTCTGAGTAGGGGCCCCTAGCGGGGCGTGGACCCGTTTACTTAATGTCCCGATGCATCGCTTGAAAGCCCTATACGGCAAGTGGTAGAAGCACGCTTGCGATAGTCGACCTGGATACGTTACAATGTCCCCCTTAGCAAGGTCGTTCGCTAGCTGGGAAGATTGTCTCTGGGTGGAGTTTTTGAGTTGTCTAGGGGGATTCGGCTTTTGCTCTTAGATGTATGGAAGATACAAGTACAGAGTTTAGGGATGATTGGATTCAATCGCGTGAATTTGATTTGCGATTGATGGTGGAATCCAAGGTTTCTGGGATATTCGAGTACGACTCTGAGAAGAGCCTAAGTTGCATATTCGATAAAGAGCTGCCTGAAACCTTGGTTGGCCCTCAAAAAGCGATCGGTGAACTTGTTGCGGTAACGCTGGCGTATACGTGGGAACGCCTTTATCGCGGAGAGCTCGAAGTAGAGGTGCGATGCACGGAAGCGAACGAATTTACTGTAGACGTGGAGATTTGTTTCAATTCGCGACTTACTAAATGGAGTCGGTTCGACCCGATTGCCCAGCAATGCCGCTTTCGAAATGCAGAAGATGATGGATCTTCAGTTAAACGCATGGAAGCGCTTTGCAATCTTTTGGGCGTCAGGCTCCAATTTGAGATGGGGCCGCTTGGGGAGAGAATACTGGCTCGTGGAATCAAGCTATCTTATCCTACCTCAATTTATGGAAACATTGTGGGGAAACGTGTATCCAATCTTTCAGGGAAAACGCTTCTTTTTGTAGAGGACAACGTCCTGTATCGAAGCGTTCTTGAAAAGCACTTCGAACGTTGGGGCATGCGAGTTGAGGCTATGAATGATGCGGAAGCGGCTATTCAACTGATCGAAGAGGGGGCTCAATTTAATTATGGTGTATTCGATATCACCCTACCTGGATTGTCGGGGTTGGAGCTCGCTGCCTATTGCCGGAATGACGAACGCATTAGGGATATGCGCATTGTATCCTTGAGCGGGATTCCCAGAAAATCCGGAGAACCATTCTTCGATGCGAATTTGATAAAGCCGGTTGTTCCTGAGGTATTGATGCGAACGCTGAGCGATCTACATCCCGATCAGAACTAGCTCTTGCTGGATTCAGTAGAGCTTTTTGGCCGGAAAACGGTCATCTTCGTTGCATCCGTTTCCAAATAGGCGCCGCCAATGAGGTCGATGCAATAGGGGATTGCAGGAAATATGGCTTCAAGATTCTCGCGTATCGCTTTCGGCTTGCCGGGCAGGTTGACGATCAAGCTTGCTCCTCGAATGCCCGCGGTTTGCCGGGATAGAATAGCGGTGGGCACGTATTGCAAAGATGCCTGACGCATTTGCTCGCCGAATCCAGGGAGCATCTTTTCGCAAACAGCCTCAGTCGCTTTCGGAGTGACATCGCGTTTTGCGGGACCGGTTCCGCCTGTCGTTACGATTAAACTACAATTTTCCTGGTCCGCAAGGCGTTTGAGCGTCTCTTCAATTTCGGATTGCTCATCCGGAATGACCGCGTATTCGATTTCATGAGGAGTGATTAGCCATTCGTCGATGAGAGCGGCGCAGGCTTTACCAGGAATATCCTCGTATATTCCTTTGGAGGCGCGGTCGGAAATATTGATAACGCCGATTTTAGCGGTGTTGGTCATGGATATCGTGACGGTAGGTTGATGGCTCGCGTTTGTGGCGGAGGCAGGATTTTAGAATGGGCTATGGTTAACGTGAAATCGGGCGGCGAGTAAATGACAATTCACTGGGATTGTGAAATTCAAGGAGGCGGTTCGCTCTCGTTTGAGGGATTGACAGAACCCTTCCTTAGGAGTGGTTTGGGGAACGATGAATCGGCTGCCCTGGAATGCGCAGCGAAGCGTAGCGAATGAAGAAGCAGAATTTCAGAGAGATGGTGAGTCTCATCGTCAAGGAAGACGACCGGTACACGAAGGATGCCTATGCATTCCTCAAGGAGGCCCTCGACTTTACGATGGACAAGGAGCGCAAGCGAAAAGGAAACGTAGTGACCAAGACGCAACGGCATGTGACTGGACAGGAATTGCTGGAAGGCGTACGTGAATATGCGCTCGATCAGTTCGGCCCCATGGCGTACACGGTGCTAACATCCTGGGGATTGGGTCGTTGTGAGGATTTTGGTGAGATGGTCTTCAATTTGATCGAATATGGCGTCTTCAGTAAAAATGAAGATGATACAAAAGAGGATTTCACCTCGATATACAGTTTTCGGGAGGCGTTCTTGGATCCATTCAAGCCAGAGCGCCCACGGTTGAAACGACCTCGGTACCGGGCAATCGAATCTCTATAGACGGCCGTAGATAAACCATTTATCGGTTCGACCCGTGAGTGAGCGCGAGTGTCGATTGCAATTTCTCAATCTATAGAAGTCATGTCTAAACTACGGAATTCTAGCCGTTCGGCGGCTGATAATGAATCGGCGATCGCTCCGCTTTTAAAGGAACGCTTTGAGCGCTTTACCTTGGATAATGGAATGACAGCTCTCTTGAAGCCTGATCGCTCGAACGCGATTTGCTCGGTGCAGGTGTGGGTCAAGACCGGTAGCATCCATGAAGGCGACAAGATCGGCTCAGGATTGTCTCACTTCCTCGAGCATATGTTGTTTAAGGGGACGGAGAAGCGGGAGGGACGCGCGATTTCCGAAAGCGTCCAATCAGCGGGAGGGTATATCAATGCCTACACGACTTTTGACAGGACGGTGTACTACATCGACATTCCTTCGGAAAACGTAGACGTCGCTCTTGATGTGCTGAGCGACTCGGTATTTCACTCGACCCTTCCGGCGGATGAGCTGGAAAAGGAGAGAGATGTCATTTTGCGGGAAATCGACATGGGCGAAGACGACCCGGATCAAAAACTATCGAAGGCATTGTTTGAGGCATCGTTTAGGGAGCATCCTTATCGGTATCCTATTATTGGATATAAGGATCTGTTTTCCAAGGTTACGCGAGAGGATTTAGTTGCCTACTACGAGCAACGCTATGTTCCCAACAATGCGGTCGTAGTGGTTGCGGGCGATTTCGATCCCGCAGAAATGAAGCAGAAGGTAGAGGATGCATTTGGAACGGTCAGCAGAAAGGCATTGCCCAGCGTCCTGATTCCCTCCGAGCCGCCGCAGCTCGCATCCCGCTCCGTCCAGTTGTTCGAGGATGTGCGTATCACGAGAGTGGGATTGGGCTTTCAAACGCCCGGTCTTACGGATGCCGATACGCCTGCCCTAGATGCGCTTTCACTTATTCTAGGAAGCGGGAACAGCTCGTTGCTTTCTGCTTACTTGAGAGAGGAGAAAAAGCTCGTCCACGCGATCGATGCAACCAATTGGACACCGGGAACGGTGGGAGCGTTCTATATTGCGCTCGTATGCGACCCTGAAAAGCAGGAAGAAGCAGTCCGCTCCTTGCACGCCTTTCTCGAGGCGCTTTCGATTGAGGACTTTACTCCTGAACGTGTTGGTAAAGCGACGCGACAGCTGATTTCATCCGAGATCAATGCTCGGAAGACTGTCAGCGGCCAAGCGTCAAAACTAGGCGCTGCCGAGGTTGTGGTGGGTGATATCGGCTATGCTGAAAATTACCTGCAACGGGTTTCTGAAGTTACGCCAGAAGATCTACTGCGCGTATCTGAAAAATGGTTGCGAGAGGATCGATTGACGACTGTTTCGCTGAATCCTAAGTCGACCGCTAGAGAAGATACGGGCGTTGAGGAGAGCGGCCGCATGGTCGCGGACTTTGTCGAGTATAAGCAAGACAATGGAAGTTCATTGATGCTGAGGGAATGCAATCGATTGCCTAATGCGCACATTCGATTGGTGATGAATGCGGGTTCGCTATTGGAATTTCCGGGCAAGCAAGGATCGAGCTCACTGTTGGCGGCACTATTGACTCGAGATACGGAAAAGCGAACTGCGTTGGAAGTTGCGACCGCGATCGAGAATGTAGGAGGAAGCTTCTATGAGTTCTCGGGCAACAACAGTCTGGGTTTGGGAATCGATTTGCTCCCTTCCGATCTGGATCTCGCCATTGACTTGATGGAGGAAGCGGTCCTGAAGCCGGTTTTCAAGGAAGAGACATTCGAACTCGAAAAGGCAGCTCATCTGGCCGCGATTAAGGAAGATCTCGATGACATCGTTACAGCAGGTCGGCGTATCTTGCGAAAGCGGTTCTTTGGAGATCACCCTTTTAGCCTAGGGGGATCGGGATCCTTGGAGTCTGTCGAATCAATATCGGTTTCGGATATCGATTCGCTGCGAAATCGATTGTTGACGGCGAGCAACGTTTCGATTGCCGCATCTGGCGGCTTCGACGCGAGCGCGCTGAAACCTCGCCTGGAGCATTTGCTTTCACAGCTTCCAAGCGGCGCTAAGCCTCGGTCCGATGAATCGTTCGTAAAGCCAGATCTGCCAAGGACGTTTCAACAACCGATGGACCGTCAGCAAGCCGTTGTTTTTCACGGATACAAAGGCCTAGGCTTGTTGGATGCAGACTTTTACGTTTCGGAGGTTGCTGATGAAATCTTCAGTGGAATGTCCAGCCACTTGTTCGAGAGAATTCGAGAGGATCTTGGATTGGCGCACTTCGTTAGATCAAGCCGTATAGTGGGCCTGGATACAGGTCTGTTCTATTTCTACGCAGGAACGTCTGCAGAGGGGTATCCTTTTGTTATCGATGAGCTCAAGAAAGAAGTTCGCCGCATACAAGAGGGCGGCTTTATCGCAGGCGAACTCGATCGTTGCAAGACACGCTTGAAAGCTGCTCGCAGAATGAGCATGCAAACCAACGCGGCCTGCGCGAGCCAAGCCGCTATGAGTGTCGCTTATGGGCTCCCTGCGAACGATTGGAAAGCGTACAACGATCGAATCGATTCGGTCACGGTCGAACAGCTGATCACCTTTGCCCGCGAGCGGTTTAAGGACGAAGACCGTGTCGAAGTCGTTGTTGGGCCTGTCGGGTAAGCCGGAAGGATTCTGCGTTCGACTTTTCGCGTCGCTGCAGTTGCGGTCGGATTGACCATCTAGGCATAAAAAAGGCCAGACCGCTATAAATAGCGGCCTGGCAGGTGTGGGTGTGTTGGGAGGGAAATTCTTAAGTTAAGATAGGTTTATGAGTGTATCTCTCTGATATCAAGCACTTCCTTGCAGACTTGTCACATGAATGCGCGAATCTATCGGCATACGTGAAATAGACGGCTATGAACTAGGGTCTCCCCTTAGTTTAATTAGAAGCGAGGTGCGTATACGATCAAAATTATACGCGCATATACGTATTCAGATTTGGAATTCAATTTGGCGAGCGGCAGAACGATCGCTGAATCTTCGCTCCGGTTGGACTATAGAAGACGGAAATAATTTGGATTGCTGTTTGACAGGTTGAGAGAGGCTTGATCTAAATAGTGTTCGTGAACACTAATAAAGATTCGCTAACTCCTAGGCAGCGGGAGATTCTCGACGGTAAGGGCGTAAAAGCAAGTGAGATAGTCAAGAGCTTGGACGATATCCTTGAACGTATTGACGCAGCGAATGGCAATCTCAGACAGCTCCACAATGTCAAATTGCATATTGACAGCTTGTTGGAGAACACTGGCACAGATTCCTTGGCAAGATCTACCAAGGAATTTCTAAGGGAGGTCCAAAAAGAGCTGGTAGAGGAGCTCCGCAAGCAATCCCCGGATTACGCGAAGGCGATGGATGTTTTTATCAGTATGTTAGAGGGTGACCAGGTTAAGGAGGCAGGGAAGGCTTTCTTTAATCCGGATAACTCACTGGAAAGTATCGATAGGTCAAGGAGGGCCATTCTTGAGCTACCAAATGGAAAGGCCGTTTGGGACCAAATGGTCAGGCAAGAGCTTGAGAGGCGTGTTTCCGGTGTGATATCTCTGATTGAAGACCAAGGAACCAAGGGTGTCCCCAATGCCCCCGCCGCACTTCGGAAGGCAATTTTCGGAAACGATAAGCAGCGTAACGTTTTGATGCGCGCGCTTGATGCGGATCAGAGAAAAGAATTCAAAGCGTTGGAAGAAGAGCTTTCCAGAGCAGCATCTGGGAGGGCGGCGGGAAGCACTACAAGTCCGTTTGAAGTGATCAGGAGGAAACTGGCGGGGTCTTGGAGAGTGGTAAGAGAAGCCATTCGCTCGCCACATGGGACCTTTGCCGGAATCGGAGAAGATGTCACATTCAACCGCAATATAGGGATTTTAGAGGATAGCCTCGCTGCTCTCGTCCGTGAAAATCCAGGGATTTTCACGGATCTTATGTTCAACCCGCGTTGGGACTCGCATTGGGATGAGATAACCGGGCTTGACCCCGAAGCCAGCATCCCGAAGCTTTCAAGGCTGATAGACGACGCGGTCAAGGCGGCGTCTCAAGCCCAGCGCGCAAGCTGGCAGGAATTGGAAGGGGAGCCCCGCGCCGCCCCGTCATTTATGCAGCCCTCGACGATCGAGAAGATGTCCAAGCGGAAAAACCTAAGGGGTGTCGATCTCTCTGGAACGCCGATTTCCGGCTTGTTCGGGGGCCGCGACGATATCGCTGGGCCTGCGCTTAAAGCTTTATGGAGCAGATTGACCCCGCAGGGGAGGGTGAAGCTCCTGAACGCTAGGAGCCTCGAGGATATCGGCAGGCTCGGTGTCTCGACGCCAGAGGAGCTTGCGGAGCTTGAAAGCGAGATAGGGAACGCGCGAGCGGCGCAACAGGAATCACCATGACGGAAGCAATTAGAGAATACCCCCAATTCAACGACCCCGACGGCAAGGTGCTGAATAACGGGTTCATATACATTGGGGAAGAGCACAAGGATCCCAAGACCAGGCCCATCGACGTCTATTGGGACGAGGGCTTGACGGTGCCTGCAGCGCAGCCCTTGAGAACCCAGAACGGGTACATATCCAGAGCTGGGACCCCCTCGAAGATCTGGACAGCCGAGGCCTACAGCATCGGCGTATACACGTGGCAGAATATAAATGTCTATACGTCCCTTACGGGCAATGGCTCCCTTTTCGGCATCGAGGCTAAGATAGACGCGATCCATGCGGACCTGACGATCCTGGTGAAGTACTTCGACACCGTGTCCGATATGGCGACCGATGCGAGCCTAGCCATTGGCGACAGCGTCGAGACGAAGGAGTACGCCAATGGGACGCGGGGAGGGAATCGCTATGAGATCGTAGCTGCCGGGACCGGGACGCATGACGGCGGAAGCTACATCGACCTTCCAGGGAGCCAGCTCCAGGCGAAAGCTCTCTGGTACAGCGGAAACGTAAACGCGCGCCAGTTCGGGGCGGTGGGCGACGACGCGGAGGACGACACGGCGGCCCTGGACAATTGGCTAACGTACATCTCGTCCAATGAAGTCACCGGAACCTTGGAGGAAGGAACGTATCTCTGCGGGGTCATTTCAAACGCGCTGGCAGGCGACCTTTACATAAGGGGGGACGGGGAGATAAAGGCGACGGGCCCGAATCGGCTGAATATGCTCCTGTTCACGGGTTGCCGGTACGCTATCGACATCGACGGCATAACCATCAATGGAAACGACATCGTCGCGCGGCCTTTCGATATGCTGAATTTCGACGCCGACGCGTCAACGCTTGGCAGCGTTTACCTAAGGGAAGGCTTGCGGGTAGTCAATGCGAAGAACAATGCCCCGGACACGTTCACCGCATGCGCTATCAGGGCGCAGGGCGGGTTCAGCAGCGTCTATTTCAACGGCGAGATAGATGGCGTGGACAGCTCGTCTACGTCAGGAGCCTCTACGGTCGGGTTCTGGTCCGACGACTGGCCGGGTTCGGGGGAGGATTGGGTCAGGAAGACCGTGCTTGGCTCGTCGAGCCGAATCAAGAACGTGCGCAACGACAATGAAACCCTGGCGAACGCGGACGGGATCAGGGTATACGCGCCTGTTGACAAGATCGCTTTCTTCACGTGCTCGCCGGGGGCTTACTTCGAGAATTGCAAAGGGAGGTCCATCAAGTCTCAAGTGATGAAGAACTCGATCGTTGGCCCCGTCGTCCTGAGAAACGCGTACGATGGGCTAAATGAAATCGAGCTTCAATACGCTGGCGGCGGAGTATCCAATGCCCAGATACATTACGACAGGTTTTCAGCCAATGTGGTGATAACGAGCAATCAAAGGTCGGAATCGATGTCAACGCATTCCTATTTCTCCAACAATGACTTGTCGGTGGTTAACGACCCCACGAACATAAACGCTTTCATCTCCATCGCCGTTACCGACACGTCCGCGGAGAACCAAGGCATAACGATCAGGGACAACAAGGCGACGGGCGGCAGCCTTAAGTATTTCATCGTCAGCAGGAACGCTGACGATGTCAATGTCAACAGAGTAGTGGTTGACGGCAATTGGGCTGAAACCATAGACGCAGCGTTTTTAAGGACTCATCTATTTGGACCGGACGCGAGAGGGCAGCTAAGCGCGGTGTTCACGAACAACGGGTGCATGGATGGGTGCGAAAGCGCGAGCTTGGCGTCGCTCAACGACTTGATCGTCGAATACGAGCGCAACAATTTCAACATGACGAGCATGTTGAGCAGTCCGTTCAATGTCACGATCGCTTCCGGCGCAGTAACGGTTTACGGGTCCACTCACAGGATCGATACGGAAGGCTTGGTTCCGAGCGACGACCTCGACACGATCAATTTCCCCGGAAACTCCTCGTGGGGGCCGGACCAATGGCTGACCCTCATAGCGAACAACGACAGCCGCACGATCGTCCTGAAGGACGGTACAGGCAACTTGAGCTTGAATGGGGATTTTTCCTTGGCGAGCGTGAACGACAGGATCGTCTTGTCCTATTATGAGCATAGCTCCACTTGGGTCGAGATCTCCAGAAGCTCCAACGCGAAAAGCGCGAGCGTGGCATCGAACAGCGACTTGATTGTCGAATACGAGCGCAACAATTCCAACATGATTTCCCCGGAAACTCCTCATGGGGGCCTGACCAATGGCTGACCCTCATAGCGAACAGCGACAGCCGTACGGTTGTCCTGAAGGACGGTACAGGCAACTTGAGCTTGAATGGGGATTTCTCCTTGGCGAGCGTGAACGATAGGATCGTCTTGTCCTATTATCCCAATAGCTCCACTTGGGTCGAGATCTCCAGAAGCTCCAACGCGTCTTAGCTATTTTTCAGCAAGTCGTTTTATGTTTTGCAAAGTTTTAAGGAATGCCGATTCGTCATTGTTCTTCGATTCCAAAGAACTAGCAGCAGCATCGTCAACCGATCCCCGAACAAGAAGGCGGTATATCGTCGTTTCGTGTTGCTGCCCCTGGCGGGCTAAGCGGGCGTTGAATTGACTGTATAGGCGGGGGTTGTACCCAAGGCTGAACTAGGCTATCAAATTGCCCCCTTGCTGCAAATTTAACCCGTGGCCAATGCTTTTAGGATGGGCAACCACCATTGGAATTTCCTTGTTGCTCCAAGCTTTCAAGCGGTCGTTTTGGAATATCTCGGCCCCGGCGCTGCTGCAAGTATCCTGTCGATTTCATGGCGGTAATGGCAGGCAACCAGCATTGGAGCGTTACCGTGCTGCTTGTGAAGCTTCTTTAGGGTGTCGATCTTGGCGGTGTGGATCGTTTCAATCAACCGCCTCTTCCTCAAGTACTCTAATTTTGGACATACGTTTAAGCCATCGAGGGTCGTACATAATATCCGCAATAGCCCGTGCATTGCGGTTAAACATGGTTTCTTCTCCGATTGCGGCAGTGGCCCCAAGTGGCGAACGGATGGCTTCTCTTACCACTCTTAGACTCCCAATCAGTTTCCTCCTGATCACTTCAAACGGACTTGTAGGGCTTCCCGCCGCCCTCCCAGATGCTGTTGCGGAAAGCACTTCATCCAACCAAATCAAGTTTTTTCTCGTATCCGCATCAACCGCACGCATCAAAACTTTACGCTGGCTTAGGTTTCCGAAAATTGCTAAATGAAGTTTGCTAGGGACATTGGAGACACTCTCGAGGGCGCTGTAGGCGTGGACTTGGGATCGATTGGAGTATCTGAATCGGCACGCACCTTTGCCCTGACCGTGAGGGGTGATTCGATGATTGACGCTCATATTCAGGAGGGAGATGTGGTGATTCTCGAGTACAAGGAGCCTCGCGATGGGGATGTGGTGGCGGCTCTGATCGATGGAGAAACCACCTTGAAACGATTCGTCGTGGAGAATGGGACGCCCTACTTGAAAGCGGAGAACGCTGCCTATCCAGACCTTTCACTCGCGATCGAGCTGGTGATACAAGGGTTGGTAGTCGCCTTAACGAGAAAGGTACTCGAGTGATTGGGGTGGAGGGATTGTCTCGATCGCTCGAAGGAGGGAAAGCCGATGGCTATCGGGTGGGCGCCGTTGAATGCATGGTGGACGCCTCCGATAGCTTTCGGGCGTCAGCCGTGGGCGAGCCTGAATGGCCGCACCGTGGATCGGACGAGTGTTTGGAGGAACCTGCGAAGCGTTATGGATACCTTGCCCTTCCATCCGGCTCTGGTTCAAGGAGTGCGCTTGACGAGAGCGTTACTAGATTGGGGGGATTTGATAGTGTACTTAGAAAATAAATACGAATTAGGAGTAGAATAATATGAAGGAGAGGATCAAGGAGATTATAGTAAGCGATAGCCGGAGTGAGAATATGATGCGACGCCTTTTGGGAGTATCGACCGAACGCTGCGCTCGTCGTCGTCGATGGATGCTTATGGCGAATGGAGGTTTGATTGTGGAGGCCGCGCCCGGAAGCGTCCTCGATCGAAAGCGCGTAGATTTGAGTGCGAGTCGATATTAGCGACCGTGGCCACTGCTTAGCTGGATCCAACGATCTACGTCGATTTGCTCGGATCGGGCATTGGCTTCAATGCCAAGTGAATCGAGTCGTTTCAGCCATTCCATAGCTCGGGGCGAATCCGACTTTCGAAGAAGAGATCCAATCTGTTTTCTACGTTGGCTAAAGAGACCTCGAATGAGGTATCTATCTTCTTCTGGGAAAGCATAGGAATTCGTCTTGGACTCAAGATGCAGGAGCTGCGATCCGACATCAGGTTTCGGGTAAAAGCAACTAGAGGCGACGTTCCACGCTTGGACCGTTCTGTAGGCGGCCTGCAGGAATATGCTAATGCTCCCAAACTGCTTGGTGCCGGGTACGGCGACATAGCGCTGAGCCGCTTCTTTTTGGAGCATCAGGGTCATGCTTTTCGGAGCGGGTCCGTGAATGACGGCATCCATCCATGGGGTAGAGATGGCGTAGGGAAGATTCGCTACTATTTTGAAGCGTTCAACCGCGGGTGGAATATTCGCTAGGGGATGATCCAAGGCGTCGCCTTGGATCAAATGCAAGCGTCCGCCGTATTCTGGAATTAGAGATGAGATGTGGTTGGCAAGTCGCTTGTCCTTTTCGATTGAATACACGTATGCGCCCGAATCCAGCAAGGCCCGTGTCAACGTTCCGAGACCGGGGCCAATTTCAACGATAGAATCGCCCGCCGAAACCTTGGCGAGTTCTAGGGATTTACGGACAATATTTCCATCAATGAGAAAGTTCTGTCCCAGTTTTTTGATGGGATTATGTCCGAGGCGGTCGAGCAGGGCGCGCGTTTCGGAAGGGGAAAGTGGCGAAGGCATCGCGTCTAGGCAGAGTGGAAATCGCTGATAAGCTGGTGAGTCGACTCAGCCTTCATGAGAGCTTCACCAACTAGAATCGCCTTGGCTCCGGCTGCCCGCGCTCTTTGGGCGTCTTCCTTGTTCCAAATGCCGCTCTCGGATACGGCGACAACGGAATCGGGAAATTGCGGGATGAGACGTTCTGAATAGGAAAGGTCGGTTTTGAATACTGCCAGATCCCGGTTATTAACCCCTATTATTTTAGGGTCTTGGGCAACGGCTCTATCGAGTTCGTTTTCGCTGTGTATTTCATACAGGGCATCGAGATCGGCCAAATCGGCGGATTCTCGTAGCGCCTTCATTTCGTCGTCCTGGAGGGCTCGGACGATGATGAGAATGGCGGCCGCGCCCGATTGGGCTGCTTCCAGGACCTGGATCGGGTGAACCATGAAGTCTTTTCGTAGGCAAGGGATGCCGCGACTACTGGATGAGAATAGGTCTGCAACAGATTTCAGGTCTGATAGGGAGCCTCCAAAATACTTTTCATCCGTAAGGATCGACAGGCAGTCTGCTCCGGCGCGCAAATACTCCGTGGCCTGCTCAGTCGAGGGGCCAAGATCCTTGATCTTCCCAGCGGAAGGCGAACGGCGCTTGATCTCTGAGATGACCGCGAGTCCGCTCGGCGTCTTCAATGCTTCCAGGAACCGGCCCGGTAGGCCATTTGTCCCTGCTGACTCCAGTTCGGAATCCGAGACATTGCGTATGCGATCCGCAATCTCGCGCCGCTTCCAATCCATGATTTCGCTCAACTTGTCCATGCGTAGGCTGTAAGCCGGCAAGATTGGAAGTAGGGTTGGGCGCTGTCGAGAATTGTATTTGCTCTGGCTCGTGGAGTCAGGATACACCCTTGAACGTGAGCGCAATTGAAGAATTACTGGAAACGATGGCTCGATTGCGGGCTCCGGGGGGTTGCCCTTGGGACCGCGAGCAGGACCATCAGTCGATAGCGGAATGCCTCGTGGATGAGTGTAGCGAGCTATTGGAGACAATCGACCGGTTGGACATGGACCACATGCGAGAGGAATTGGGAGATGTGCTGCTTCAGGTCGTTTTTCATTCTCAATTGGCGAAAGAGTTGGATCACTTCGACTTTGATGCCGTTGCCCGCGAAGTGAACGAAAAGCTGATTCGTCGCCATCCGCATGTATTTGGCGCCGGCGCCCTCGATACTTCGGACCAGGTACTGCATCAATGGGATCAGATCAAGGCGTTGGAAAAGAAAGACTCCCAGGAGAACGAACCGCTTTTCAAGGATCTGCCTCCTTCATTGCCGGCGCTTATGTTCACTGTCGACATCTACAAGCAGATTGAAAAGAAGGCGTTGGAGACGGGGCCGCTCGTGGACCGGAAATCGATTGAAACGATGGCGGATTCGATTGACGAGGAAACAGCTGGGGCTCTTCTGTTCGAGATTTCCGCGGCCTGTCGAACGCGGGGAATTGATCCAGAGTCAGCCTTGCGCCGCTATTCGAGAGCGGTGATGGAAGAGACGGAAGCGCTTGCCCCATCTGTATCGAGCTGAGAGGATCGCTCCCCAGTGAGCACGAATCGCAAATCGGCGAATCTCGGAGAGCGGCCTGGCGAAGACCGCTGGAAATCAGAGTGGTTGTCACCCTTCATTGATCATCTGACGCTTGAGCGGCGGCTTTCGGAATATACCGCTCGAAACTATCAAACGGCGCTTCAGCGATTTTTCGCTCACCTGCTGTCTAGCGGAGTCTGGGATGGCGAACTGGGCTCAATCGATCTTCGACTGGCGCGGGATTTTGTGATCGAGGAGCAAAACCGAGTGAGTCGCGTAACGCTGAGGAACTACGTTTCCGGGCTAAAGACCTTCTTCAAGTTTTGGGTCCGTCAGGGAGTGATTGATCGGAATCCGCTGGAAAGCGTTGCGCTTCCCAAGCTGCCTAAGAAGCTTCCGATTTTCCTGACGGAGCAGCAGGTTCTCCGCCTGTTGCGGTGCCCAATTCGTTTGCTCGAAGAAGGGACGATTGAACCCTTTGTGGCTTGGAGGGATCGACTCGCGATGGAGCTCCTGTATGGAGCAGGATTTCGAGTCTCTGAATTGGTGGGTCTCAAGTATGGTGATATCAGCATGGATGAAGGGGTGGCCCGAGTCGTGGGAAAAGGGGGGAAGTCACGGATATGTCCCTTGGGCCGCGTGGCCTTAGCGGTTCTCGAGAATTGGAAGTCGGAATTCGCCCCTGGTACGGCGTTTTCGGACCCGGTCATCGTAAGCAATCAAGGAAAGCGGTGGTCGACTCGCCAGATTCAACTCCTTCTCAAGAAATACCTGAGCCTGACGGATTTGCCCATGGATATTACTCCGCATAAGATCCGTCACTCCTACGCTACTCATCTTTTGGACAACGGCGCCGATTTAAGACTCGTGCAGGAACTCCTTGGACATTCCAAGCTTTCGACGACTCAAATCTATACGCATGTAAATTTGGGGCGGTTGAAGGCGGTATACGATCGCTCGCACCCGCGAGCCTAAATTAGGTAAGCCATTCAAATTGAGTAACTTAAGAAACAAAGGCCTCAGGGCTCTTTGGCTCGGTTTGCTATTGCCGGGCCTAATGTGGGCTGCTGACAAGGAGTCGGTTGACCCCTATGGGCGCCGGATTGTGGCTGGGGAGCTCTTGGTCAAGATGCGGGATGACCTAATTTTGCCGTTTTCAGGGGGCGGCTCGCTCTCTGCCCTAAGCGGCGTTAATCAGGTAGCGGGAGCCCAAATTAAGCGCTCCTATTCTTCGTTTCCGAGAGTGGCATTGGTTGAAGTGGAGAGCGATCGATCGCTAGAGTCGGCGATTGCGGCTTACAAGGAATCTGGGCTGGTCGAGAGAATCTCATACAACTATATCCGGAAAGCATCTGCGTTACCGGACGATACGCTGCTCCAATCAGGAAGCCAATGGGGGATCGACAATACCGGTCAGCTTGGCGGGATCGAGGGAGCGGACATTGGAGCGAGCAATGCCTGGGAGCTGCAGAGCGATGCTTCCGGAATCATCGTTGCCGTGCTGGATTCTGGAATCCGGTATACTCATGAAGATCTGTCAGGCAATATGTGGGTAAACGCAGGCGAGATTCCGGACAATGGAATCGACGATGACAACAATGGCTACGTCGACGATATTCACGGGATCAACACGATAGGATTCGATGGCGAACGTACGCCTGAGAATGAGGGTGATCCAATGGACGATCTGGGTCATGGAACTCATGTCGCGGGAATCGTAGGCGCTGTGGGAAACAATGGGATTGGAGTCGCTGGGGTTGCATGGAACGTCAAGCTTATGGCTCTGAAGTTTCTCGATTCGCAGGGTGAAGGCACGGATGCGGGAGCGATTGAATGCATCAACTATGCGCGCCAACAGGGCGTTCGCATTATCAACAGCAGCTGGGGAGGTCTCGACTTCAACCCCTTGCTGGGCGAAGCGATTGAAGAGGCGAATGCGGAAGGGATCTACTTTGTTGCCTCCGCTGGCAACGAAAGCCGAAACAACGATGATCAGCCGAATTATCCAGCATCGTATGCCTATCCGAATGTCGTGAGCGTCACCGCCACCGACCGTCGTGATGGGTTGGCGGTTTTTGCTAACTATGGTGAAACCGAAGTAGAGCTCGCGGCCCCAGGCGTGGGAATCCATTCAACATACTTCAGATCCGATTCGGACTATAGAGCTTTGAGTGGAACTTCCATGGCCGCGCCCTTCGTGAGTGGCTCGCTCGCTTTGCTGGTCTCTCGCTTCCCTGAAGAGTCAATGGCGACGAATTTGAATCGATTGTATTCATCGACGGATACGCTTGACAGTCTCGCGCGTCGATGTCGCGTAGGGGGTCGCCTAGATCTCGGTCGCGCTTTGCAAACCGAGTTGCCGATGCCGCTAAACGATGACTTCGCCTCCGCTTCGGAAGTCGTAGTCGCGCCCTTCATCGTATCGGGATTCAATTCGAATGCATCCCTGGAAACGGGAGAATCGGCCCACGATGCCGAGGGATCCGGAAAGTCGATCTGGTGGAAGTGGACAGCCGCTGAAGATGGTTTTACCGAAGTCTCCACGAATGGCAGCGACTTCAACACTGCCCTCGTCATTTACCAAGGGGAGAGCTTGGAGTCCTTGCAGCTTGTGGCGAAAGATCGCGATTTGTCCCCCGGCAACAACGGAGCCAATGCGGGATTCGAAGCGTTGGAAGGGACGAGCTACTACATTGCGATCGATGGCCTGCAGGGAACGAGCGGAAATGTCAGCGTGAGCCTGGGACAATCGGTCGCCAATGATGACTTTGCCAACGCCATAGATATCGAAGGCATTAACTTTAGGACAACAAGCGATAACATCGCGGCTTCGCGCGAGAGCGGCGAACCCGATCATGTTCCCAATACCTTTGGCTCGAAGTCAGTCTGGTGGAGCTGGACCGCTCCCTTGAGCGGCAATGTTACCGTATCGACGTCTTCCAGCAACAGCTTCGATACGATCCTCGCTGTATATTCAGGCGATACCCTCGACGAGCTCGAGCGGATCGATTCGAATGACGATGATGAGCGAACTGGCGTTTGGACGAGTGTATTGACTTTTTACGCGCAAGAAGGATCAGTCTACAAAATAGCGGGTGATGGCTGGAATGGGGGATTTTGGGAGATCGCCTTGACGGTGGCGATGGCGGAAAATGATGACCGGGAAGATGCGCTCTCTCTATTCTGACTCGTTCGAAGATGTTTCCTTTACTAATCACGCGACTCGAGAGATCGGGGAACCATTTCACGGAGGGGACGCGGTCGGGCGATCGCTTTGGTGGAAGTGGGTTGCGACTCGCTCTGGCCAGGCGGAAATCTCCACCTTTGGAAGTGATTTCGATACGACTCTAGCGGTGTATCAAGGCGACTCGATCGCGGCCTCGACTCTGCTGCGCGAAAACGATGATAGCGGTGGGGCTTTGTCGAGTCGCGTTGCTGTGGACGTGATGACGGGTGAGACTTATTGGATAGCGATCGATGGGAACGACTTTAGGCTGGACCGAAGCTACGGTCTGGCTCGATTGAGCATAACGGTCGAAGAGAACGCGCTTTGGGAAACGCCTGTAATCGCTGAACCGAGCGACGTCGTTGCAGTCGCGGGCGACCCGGTGCGATCCCATTTACAGCGACCCGAGAGCCGACTTCGTTTACGGCGACGGGATTGCCCGCCGGCCTTTCAATCGATCCGGTAACCGGAGAAGTATCAGGGACGCCTAACCAGTCCGGTCGATTCGAGGTTCTCGTAGAGGCAACGAATTCAAGCGGTACCGGAAGCTTTCTCTATATCTTGGAGGTCGCGCCTCAGGCAGGATCCCCAGTCGTATCGACATTGCCCATTGAGATCCGAGAGATTGAGGGTATGCCCGTTACGTTGAACGTCGAAGTAGCGGATCAGCCAGGATTGGCGTATCAGTGGTTTAAGGACGGTGAAGCACTCTCTGGTGCAGATACGGAAACTGTTCTAATCGACTCAATATCTGCTGCGGACGAGGGCGACTATTCAGTTGTAGTTTCTAATGCCAATGGGGCAGTGCTAGAGGGGCCGATACGTGTCCGCATGGTTCGAGAATCGCTCTTCAATATTTCGACGCGTGGCTTTGTCGGGAGCAATAGCGAGAAAATGATCGCCGGTTTCATCCTGTCGGGGACACAGACGAGGCAGGTGCTTATTCGTGGACTCGGGAAATCGCTCGAGAAAAGCGGCATCGCTGCATTCCTGCAGAATCCGCGTCTGGAGCTCTTCAATATTGAAGGGCAGGAAATAAAAGCAGGTTGATGATTGGAGAGACGAGTCCAATTGGGAGGCGATCGAGGCGATCAGCCCTACAGCAGGAGCTCTTCCTCTCGAGGATCCCACAGAGTCGGCGATGCTGATCTCGTTGGATCCTGGATTGTATACCGTTCACCTTTCCGATGAAGCGGGCGGTTCTGGCATTGGATTGATCGAAGTATTCGACGCCTCCAGCGACGCGATCGAGACACGCCTCATCAATATTTCAACCCGTGCGCGCGCGGCGACGGGACACGAGGTAGCCATCGGTGGTTTCGTGATTACCGGCGAAGATCCCAAACGTGTTTTGATACGGGCTTCGGGTCCAGAACTCTTTGAAACATGGAGTGAGCGATGTCTTGCCCGGCCCCTTCATCACGCTCTACGATTACACAGGGCCCATCGCGACCAATGATGACTGGGACGATGACTTTCTATTTCAAATGTCTGAAGCCTTCGCCCAAGCGCGTACGTCGCAATTCGATGTAGGCGGTTCTGACTCCGCGATGATTCGCGAATTGGAACCAGGTCTCTACACAGTGAGCGTGAACGACGTGAACTCCGATTCCGGAATTACGCTGGTAGAAGTATTCGAACTGCCTTAGCAGGAATCGATGGCCGCATTAAGCGTAGGGCTTGGGCGCATTGCAGCGGACGCTTTCTCAGTATCTGGCGCGTAGTAGCCGCCGATATCGACGGGGTCGCCTTGGGCTGCGTTCATCTCTTCGACGATCGTAGCTTCGTCCTGAGAAAGGCGTTCAGCGAGCGGCGCGAATTGCGCTTTGAGCGAGTCGTCCTTCTCTTGAGCCGCCATAGCTTGCGCCCAGTAGAGCGCGAGATAGTAGTGGCTCCCGCGATTATCGAGCTCATTGACTTTTCGGGAGGGGGACTTGTTGTTTTGAAGGAACTTAGCAGTCGCTTCGTCAAGTGTGTCAGCCAGGATTTGCGCTTTGTCGTTCCCATAGGCATTGGCAAGATGCTCCAGGGAGACCGCAAGCGCAAGGAACTCACCCAGGGAATCCCAACGCAAGTGGCCTTCGGACTCGAACTGCTGTACGTGCTTGGGCGCGGAACCGCCAGCCCCTGTTTCGAATAGGCCGCCCCCATTCATCAAAGGGACGATAGATAGCATCTTGGCGCTCGTTCCCAATTCGAGAATGGGAAAGAGGTCGGTCAGGTAGTCGCGAAGCACATTTCCAGTGACAGATATCGTGTCTTGACCCGATTTGATGCGTTCCAATGAGAATCGAGTTGCCTCAACGGGAGGGAGGATTCGGATGTCGAGTCCTTCTGTGTCATGATTTGGCAGATACGTATTAACTTTCTTGATAAGTTCCGCGTCGTGCGAACGATTCTCGTCGAGCCAAAATACCGCGGGCGAGCCTGTTGCCCTAGCGCGATTGATCCCGAGCTTAACCCAATCTTGAATAGGCGCATCCTTGACTTGGCACATCCGAAAGATGTCACCTTCTTCGACTGATTGCTCTAGTAGTGTATTCCCAGACGAATCCAGTACGCGGATACTGCCCGTCCCTGGAGCTTGGAAGGTCTTGTCGTGCGAGCCATATTCTTCCGCCTTTTGAGCCATGAGTCCCACATTGGGGACGCTTCCCATTTGGGTGGGATCAAAGGCGCCATGTTCCTTGCAGAAATCGATCGTGGCTTGATATACGCCTGCGTAGCAACGGTCCGGTATAACGAATTTCGTATCTTTCTGAGCGCCGTCAGGGCCCCACATTTGGCCTGAGGCGCGAATTGCGGCGGGCATGGAGGCGTCGACGATAACATCGCTAGGCACATGCAAGTTGGTGATTCCCTTGTCGGAATTCACCATAGCGAGATCGGGATTGGCATCGTAGACTGCTTGAATGTCCGATTCGATGGCGGCGCGTTCAGAGTCGGGTAGACTGGCTATCTTGGCGACGACATCGCCGAGGCCATTGTTCGGGTCGATGCCCAGCGCCTCGAATGTCGCGGCGTGCTTCTCAAATACATCCTTGAAGAAAACCGAAACGGCGTAGCCGAATATAATCGGGTCCGATACCTTCATCATGGTTGCCTTCAAGTGCAGCGAGAAGAGAACGTCTTGCGCTTGGGCATCTTGAACTTGTTCGGAAAGGAATTGCCTGAGACCGTTCCTGCTCATTGCGGCCGCGTCGATTATCTCGCCTGATTGGAGAGGGATTGCGTCCTTGAGTACGGTCGTTTCGCCATTCGCTCCTGAGAACTCGATACGCGCCTCGCAGGCATCGGCGATCGTTGTCGATTTCTCGCTGCCGTAGAAATCGCCTTGCGTCATGCTCGCGACGTGAGACTTGGATTCCGCGCTCCAGGCGCCCATCGAATGCGGATTGTTTTTAGCGAATTGCTTGACGGAACCGGGGGCGCGACGGTCGGAATTGCCTTCTCGTAGTACTGGGTTGACGGCGCTTCCCAGCACCTTGGCGTAACGGGCCTTGATGTCCGATTCCAAGTCGTTTTTCGGCTCTTCAGGATAGTCGGGCAAGTCGTAGCCGCGCTCTTGGAGTTCCTTGATGGCAGCTGTGAGCTGTGGAATCGAGGCGCTGATATTGGGTAGCTTGATGATATTCGCTTCTGGCGTTTTCGCGAGTTCGCCGAGCTCAGCAAGCGCGTCGGCCTGGCGCTGCTCTGGGGTCAAGGAGTCTGGAAAATTCGCGATGATGCGCCCTGCGAGCGAGATATCCCGCGTCTCGACGCTCACTCCCGCCGCCTTGGTGAAGGCCTCTACAATTGGGAGAAAGGAGTAGGTCGCTAGCGCCGGAGCCTCGTCTGTTTTCGTGTAGATAATCCGCGAATTCGTTTCGTTCATGGTGATCCCGTCTAGAATTGAGAGAAGTTCTTCGCTAAACGTCCTGGGATTGGCGTCAATAGAATATGTTGAGGCGCCCTCGTCCTTTTTTGCCGGGCCAAATTCTGCAGGGCGACCTGTCGCTTTCTGTTCGGCGTCAATCGATGCGAGATTGAAACCGGTGGTAGAGATAGCCGATGAACGTAATGAGGGCTGCGAGGATCGCAAAAGCTACGATGCGTATGAGCGTGTCCCGAATGTCGTAGACGAATAGTCGGGTAAGCGGGAGGGCGAATCCTATCAAGGCCACCATCCGGAAAGGCTTAATCTTCGCTCCAATCCCAATACCTATGAGAACCAGGCAGCAAAGGGCCATCAAGGGCGTGTAGGAGGACTTGTTCCAGAGCAGGTCCGTGGAAAGCGTGATGGCGATGGTGGCGTATGCGAGCGTGGCAGCTCCATAGACCAGCGCGGTTCGGAAACCGCTGGATAGTCCTTGCTTGGCGCTCTTGGAATAATCGACTCCAAGCCCGATCGCCGTTGCAGTGAGGAGCAGACCGCCCGCCAGCGCTTCCTTGGCCCAAGGGAGAATGTCGAAGTAGGATTCTACAGAAGCGTTCCAGATGGCCAGCAAGGAACCGAAGCAGAGTACGAGTGAGATCGCGCTGAGGATCAGGGCAACGATGCGTCTATGCGTTTTCCAAAGAAGATGGAAGCTAATCGCTAGTAAGAGCAATATCGATACACGAGGAAACCACGATTCGAGTTCGAATGCGAAGCGAATGCAAATGAGGGCGACGAGGCAGTGATGGAATATGCGCCAAAGACCTCCTCGGCGAAACAGGTGAAAACCGTATGCGAGCGATGGCCTAAGGGTCGGAAGGACTAAAACGCCTAAATAGGCCGCAACGGCGAGAGCGGTTCCGATCGCGTTGGCGGAGTAGTCGGTGTTGTACAATACAAATAGAAAAATTGGAAACAGCGATGCGTCGTGGAGGGCTCGGAATCGACCTTGGGGAATTGCTAGCAATGCCATTGCGAACACGGCAGGTAAAAACGAGTAGACGCCTTCGGAATGAAATAGATTCGAGACGTAGGCGAATACCGTGGTGATCCAGCCGCAATGAAATAGAAATTCAAGATGAGGAAAGAACCGGATTTGGCGCTCCGAATGGGCTCGAGCAATTGCGAATGCAAAACCGATTGTCGTGAGGGCGACGAGCGCTCCACTCGCTTCATTGTCGGGATAGATCCAGAATAGCAGATTGGCAGCCACCAATGGAAAGGCGCTGGAAGTTGCGGCGCTGGAAGCCGAGAGCCTAGGGATGAGGCCGATGGCGCACATAGCTACGCTGTAGGCGGCTACGACGAAAGGCGTTGCATCGTTAGCCGTATCCGTAAGCGATAGGAACGTAGTTGCAATGATCCCATTGATAACTGCGGCAATGTAATAGAAGCGCGTCTCGCGCCCATCGGCTTTGCGGGCTTGATGCAAGTAGGCGAGTATCCCTGCTGCGATGATTGGATGTAGCATGTACAGCCACCATCTGGCTTCTCCGATCGACAGTTCGATTCTCTCGATACCGTCTGCAGCTACTACGACGGAAACAAGCCATAGCGCAAGGCAGGCGAGTTCCTGCCACAGGGACTTGGATCGAACGGCGATCCAGCAAACTAAGGCTGCTTCAATGATGAGCGCGAACCAGCGTTCATCCCCTTCATAGCGATTGACGAGCCATAGCGCGGCGAGCGCGGTCGCCTTCAGGAAAAACAACTGAAAGAGAAAGCTTCTCAAGTCCCGCCGGGCAAAGATGGCGGCCCAGGCCGCAAAGACGATTGTGGCGCGACCGTAGAATATGAGGAGCTCGGAAGCGAAACTTTGCGTATACCAGTAGCCGATGAACAAGCAAAGGGATGTGTTGATCGCGTGGAGCCGGTTCAGTGACGAGAATGACTGGGACAGATTCCAGCGAAGATCCGCGACAGGCAGCAGGGAAACGCTAATGAGCAAGTAGGCGATCACGCTCCAAGCATCAGGAAGTATGATGTTGGTCGAGCTGAACAGATCCAATAGATTGAAGCTTGCGACTGGTAGGTAGGCTCCGATTGTGGCGATCGAAAGTATCGGATACCAATCGAATCGACGGCTAAAGAAGATGCCGATTATGTATAAAGCGAGCGCAGAAATAAGCGCGCTCTCCATAAGTCCCGCGTATGAGGAAAACAAGGACGATATGAATCCGTAAACGAGTGCCATAATGGCGATATTACGGTTGCGTAGCCGTAGGCTGACTAGGAATATAACGGCGACGATCGCAAGCTGGATTATAACCCCAATCAGCGGATTGTGAATCACGCGAACGGGGGAGGCGGCATAGGCGGCGATGCTCGTAAAGTAGAACATGCTTAGCCCAGTGGAGATGAGTGTCGACCCATAGCTTGGTCGTTTCTTTAGGAAGAAGATTCCTATCCCCAGCACAGCGGCGTCGGCAAGGACGAGCTCGACAAAACGCACCCATGACGGCGTTCCCTGCGAGATATAGACTGCGAATGAAATGACGGCAAGAGTCGCCAATAGTCCACCGATACGTGGCAGCCACCATTGCATGAGCCCTGCTTCTGCGCTGGCGAATTCCTCAGGAGGCCAAATTCCAATTGACCGAAGATGAGCAGCTAAACGAGAAAACAGGGAAGGTCGGGATGGTTCGGAATCCGTCTGCGTCCGGGGAATGCTAGCCACCTCCGGTTTCTTGGTGGGCGCGTCGTCAACATCGTCGGTGAAGATGAGCTTTGGCGTTGCCGGTTCGGAGCTGGGCTTGTATTCAGGTGTCTCGGGTTCGCCCTGCGAGAATGGACTTGGCGTTGGAGAGGGTTCTGGAGCCGGAGGAACTGCGGGAGCGGACGTCGCGACGGCCGGTTCGGTGGGATCGCCTTTCAATTGGGCTACATCTGATTCCAGTTCCTGGATACGAGCTAAGTCCTTCGATCGCTTAACGATCAAGTAAATGCAAAGCGGGAGGGGCAGGATGAGAAAAACAATGCCGAGGATTGCGAGGAAGGTCATAGGCAGCGGACGAGGACCGCACTGTGTTATGTACTATTATAGTTCGGGGAAAAGATTCCAGTCGCGAGGATAGATGACTTCGTAAGCGGTGGTGAATGTCTTTTCCTCTTTCGGGGCCAATGTAGCTTCCCATTTGAAAATGCCATCGTTCTCGTCCTCGATCTCGACGTCGCTTGAAGGAGGGGCTTTGCGGCGAATTTCGATTTTCGTATTCTGGGCGATGGGGAACTGGTCGACAATGATCACTTTGTGGGCGACTGAATGGAGATTGGTGACCTCGTTCTTATACTCGCGGTTCAAGGTCGTGGTCTTGTCGATAAATCCGGAGTTGCTGTCCTTTTGAGCACCTTCGGTGCGTGTTACGATGATATTACCGTCCGTTCCCAGCGAAATCTCGGTCTCTTCCTCGGGCAAAATCTTGTCGAGATGAACTTTGGAGGAAAGTTTCCCGTCGACGAATGCGAGGGCTTGGCCGGGGAGAATTGGGAGCGCGAGTGTATTACGCATTTTGGCTCTCAGGTAGGCGTCGAGCTGTATCCGTGGAACGGATTCCGACCAGAATTCCGCTTCGACCGATTCCTCGAGCACTTCGTAAGCGCTGCTCTCGCGTGCGCTGGGCACGGTTACGTTTCCAGGTATGGTGGCTTGGAAGGAAACGGTGGTGGAGCTGATGGCGGTTCGCTGATCGCTCAGTTTAGAAATGGCCTGAGCGGGTTGGCTTGAGCTGTAGAGTAACTCCGCTGAGCTATCTGGTATTCTTTGCCTTAGTGAGTCGAAACTCTGCTTTCGCGCATAATCCTCTTGCTGCGTAACATTGAGCGGATACAGCTCGGGAACGTTGCCTTGTCGATTCGCCTGATTGGTTTGCAGCGACAGTTCAATCTCTGACCAATTTTCTCCAGTGAACTGCCAAACGGACGCGAAGTATCCAAATTCCAAGGATCCTCGATCAGGGAAAGCGCGCAATTCGTATTGAGGCGCCCAATGGGCGTCGTTGGCCAAGTAGCTGAGAGCGATTCCGACCTCTCCCGCTTTGTCCATCTCGATTTCGACTTCAGCGATGGAGGAGAGCAGGATGGCGGTTTCATTGGCCTTGGCCAACTCCATTTCGATTTCCTTGATGGTCTTGTCGATCGCCTTGATTTCGATTTCAACGGTGTCGATTTGCGTGTAGGCGTTTACTTTTGTTTGGGCGACGAAGTCGGCGAGCTCTTTCGCCTGTTGGAGCGATAGGGATTGGCCCCCATCCAATTTTCCAAATTCCTCGGAAAAGGAATCGCGCATTGAAGAAGCGAACGAGATGTCCGCTTTGGCTTCCGATAGGATGCGCGTTTTCTTTTCCTTTGTTTTCTTAGCCTCGTCGAGTCGTTCGCGGATCGCTTCGATAGTCTTGTTCTCTTCCCGGTCTCGCGGCTGGAAGATCTTCGCGTTCCGAATTACTCCCGAGGGCTCGTTGGTGAAGTTCGCTTGCAATGCGGTCGGATCCACTTGGCTGGGAAGATCTCTAAAAACCAGGGTGGACTTGCCTACTGGAACCGAGAGGGATCCCTGTCGTGTAACGAGAGCCCCATCCCTAAAAAGGGACACTTCCGTGATGGACGTCTCGACGCTGTGATCAGCAGCGATTGAAAGAGGCCCGAGAATCGCGCAGAGAGCGAAGGGAATCAGGTAACTGTGTTTCATAGGAATTACAAGATGGTGGGGAGATCGACAGTATACTTCAGGGAAGGATCCAATAACGCAATTGTATTTAGAAAAGGGTGTCGGAACGGTGGCCCAATCCATTGCGCAATTCGACTTTCGAAAGATTGACCTTTCGATAGAACCTTGGATGGTGCTGTTCAAATTGGTTCATTGGTTTGAGACAGACGCGGCACATTCATATTAAGGGAGCTCGAGAGCATAACCTTCAAGATATCGAGGTAAAGATTCCGCGGGATAAGCTGGTGGTGGTGACGGGCGTCTCGGGATCGGGTAAATCGTCGCTCGCCTTCGATACGCTCTATGCGGAGGGCTACCGCAAATACATGGAGAGCTTGTCGACTCAGGCGAGACAAGCGATGGAGCAGTTCAAGCGGCCTGACGTTGACTTTATTCATGGGCTGTCGCCAGTGCTGGCGATCGAGCAACGGGCTACGGGATCTTCCCCGCGCAGCACGATCGCTACGGTTACCGAGATTGCGGACTATGCCCGCTTGCTATGGACCTTGCGCAGCGAGCAACGGTGCCCTAAGGATGGCGGACTTATATCGAGGCAAACGCTCGATAGCTCCGTCGATCGGGCGCTCGAGCTACCTAGCGGGGCGCGGGCCATGATGCTGGCGCCGTATCGGGTGGCGAAGGCCGCAGTGATTCTTGATGAGCTGCCTCGTTTGCGCCAAAAAGGGTTTCAACGAATACGCGTCAACGGCGATGTTGTCAGTATCGACGATTCGGATATCAGGCTGCCGGGTCGAGGGGATGTGATCGTCGATCTCGTTGTCGATAGAGTGGTCATTGATAGCGCTCAGCGAAGTCGCATAGCCGATTCGCTCGAGTTAGCGTTTAGCGAAGGAAGAGACCGGTCGGTCATCGCTTATCAAGAGACCCGCGATGGCGAGTGGGAGGAACTCGCGTTGAGCCGCAATCTAGCCTGCGAGAGTTGCGGCGAGGTGTACGAATCAATTACGCCGCGTCATTTTTCTTTCAATACAGCAGAAGGATCATGTCCTCAATGCGGTGGCCTGGGGAAAACGCGTCGGTTCTTGGAGGAGCTTGTGGTGCCGGATCCCAGCAAATCGGTGAAAAAAGGCGCTCTCAAGCCGTTGCGAATCGGCGGGAAGCAGCTCATCATTCGGAACAACGCCTTGTTGCGCCAGCTCGCAGAGCAACTTCCGTTCGATCCAAAGGTTCCTTGGAAGGACCTGGACGGTGAAACGCAGCAGGCATTGCTCTATGGAGTGGAGGATCGCTTGTTCGAATTCAAGTTGACGCGTCGAAAAACCAAGCCGGCGCCCCAAGCGTTCGATGGCGTAATCGCTTTGTTGCACAAGTCGTACCTGGAAACGAAGAGCGATGGCTTTCGAGCGCGTTTGATGACCTATCAAACGGATCAAGAATGTCCTACTTGCCACGGTCACCGATTCAGTCCGCGCAGCGCCAATGTGTATGTGAATGGGGTGAGTATTCCTGAATTCATGTCGATGGACATCGCTCGAGCCCATGCATTCGTCAAGACGCTTGAGCCCAGCAGCGATCGTGTATCGACCTACGGGGAAGTGCTTGAAGGGATCGAGCTGCGACTGCGGTTCCTGAAGGAAGTTGGGCTCGATTACTTGACGTTGAATCGCCAATACAGCACTCTAAGCGGAGGAGAAGCGCAGCGAGCGCGACTTGCGACTCAATTGGGGATGAGTTTGGTTGGAGTGGTCTATGTACTCGATGAGCCCAGCATCGGCCTGCACCCGAAAGACAACCTGAAACTTATTGAATCGCTTAAGGAACTGAGGGATCGCGGCAATTCGGTCATTGTCGTGGAACATGACGAGGACACGATGCGAGCGGCGGATCACTTGATCGAGCTGGGACCGGGAGCGGGACTTGCGGGCGGCAAGATTCTATTCGAGGGAAGTCCCGCAGACTGCTCAAAGCGGAAGCAAGGCGAGTTTGAGACGGGAGCGTATCTTTCGGGGCGCCGTCAATTGACGAAATCGGCGAAGACTCTCGATCCCTCTAAGAAGTGGTTGGAGGTCCGTGGGGCTCGACAGCACAATCTTCAAGACGTGGACGCTCGGTTTCCCGTAGGCGTCTTGACCTGCGTTACGGGGGTGTCGGGATCTGGCAAGTCTACCTTGGTCAACGAGATTCTCGCCAAGGCTGCGGCCCGAAAACTGAATCGGTCGAAGGATTTTCCTGGAAAGCACACTGGCTTGAAAGGATTGGAACACTTCGAACGAGTGGTGCGCGTGAGCCAGGACCCGATTGGGCAAAGCCCTCGCTCGAATCCGGCGACCTATACAAAGCTCTTCGATACGCTGCGCGATCTGTATTCCAAGATCCCTCTGTCACGGGCACGGGGATACAAGGCGGGTCGTTTCAGCTTCAATGCCCGCGGCGGTCGTTGCGAGCGTTGCCAGGGGCAAGGAGCGATCAAGCTCGACATGCTTTTCATGAGCGATGCCTACATCGATTGTCCCAGCTGTCAGGGAACACGCTACAATCGCGAGACCTTGGAGGCGCGATATGGCGGCTTGAATATCGCGGAAGCTCTGGACTTGTCCGTCAGCGAAGCCCTGGATCGCTTCAAGAATGTGCCGCGCATTATGGCAAAGCTAAGCACGCTCGACGCCGTTGGCCTTGGTTACCTGAAGCTGGGGCAAGCGGCCAATACCTTGAGCGGAGGAGAGGCGCAACGGTTGAAGCTTTCCTTGGAATTGTCGAAACGGTCTGCCGGGGCGGCGCTGTACATATTGGACGAGCCGACGACCGGCTTGCACTGGGCGGATGTTCAGCGGTTGGCCGACTTGCTGTTCCAGCTCAGGGATCAAGGGAATACCGTGATCGTGATTGAGCATCATTTGGATTTTATCGGCATGGCCGATTGGATCGTAGATCTAGGTCCGGGCGGGGGCGTCAATGGGGGCAAGGTAGTTGGTTTCGGGACGGTCGAGACGCTTGTGAAGCGCGCGGATTCTGAAACCGGGAAAGCCTTGAAGCAGCGGAGCTGAACCTTCGTGCGAGCAAGAGAGAGCATCGGTGGCGTCACGATCGATAAGATTGCCCTTTGCAACTTGCCGATTATCGACAATGGTAGAGTGCGTATTCGTGGATACGCTCTATTTGATTAAAATGAAGAACCTGATTGTTATCATCTTGTTGGGAGCGATCGCTGGCCTGTCCAATGGGGCTCATGCGGCGAAACCCAATTTCGTTTTCATCCTCGCGGATGATCTCACCTACAACATGCTAGGCTGCTATGGAGGTGTGGACGCGGAGACGCCGCATATTGACGGGTTGGCTGCCGAAGGGATGCGGTTTACCAAGGCTTATTCTGCGGCCGCGATGTGCGCGCCTTTTAGGGCAGAGCTTTACACGGGTCTATATCCCGTTCGCAATGGTGTTGCGTGGAACCATTCTTCCGCTCGGCCAGGAACGAAAAGCGTTTGCCACTACCTTTCCGATCTCGGCTACCGTGTCGGTTTGACAGGCAAGAAGCACGCGTCGCCTCAGTCGACCTTTCCCTTCGAAATCATAAAGGACTTTCCCGCGGGGGAGGGAGTTGAGGAATTCATCACGCGAGACGCCGAACAGCCCTATTGTCTCTTTATCTGTTCGAGCAATGCTCATGCGGCTTGGACGAAGGGAGATGCTTCCAAGTTTGATCCCGATTCGATATACTTGAATCCCATCCAGCATGATTCTCCTGAAATCCGCGAGGTGATGACGCGGTACCTGGCCGAGGTAGAGGACTTTGATCGGGAAACGGGAGAAGTGTTGGCATTGCTGGAGTCGTTTGAAGATGAGGACCAAACGCTTGTGATGCTTTCGTCGGAACAGGGATGGGCCTTGGGATTCGCGAAGTGGAGCAATTGGGACTTGGGGATTCGCACCGGATTTATCGCTCGATGGCCGGGAATGATCAAAGCGGGAAGCGTGTCAAACGAGTTGATACAGATGGCGGATATTCTGCCGACATTTCTTGAAGCAGCAGGAAGAAATGCCGTTCCAGGCGAGTTCGACGGGGTTAGTTTCTACAAGCATCTCATTGGCGAACCACAAGAGCATCGACAATACGTGTATGGCATTCATAACAACGTTCCCGAAGGAAATCCGTATCCAATAAGGTCTATACGAAATAAGGACTTCCACTACATACAAAACCTGATACCTGAGGCCTCGTATCACGAGAAACATGTGATGGTGGAAAATTCGAGATTAACCTGGTGGCCTGCTTTGAAGCGTGCGGAGGCAATGGGAGATTCGCGAGCGGTTGCCCTTTTGAAGCGATTTCACAATCGGCCCGCGGAAGAGCTGTATCGCGTCGATGAAGACGTTTACGAGTTGGAAAATTTGATAGGGAATCCTGAATACGAATCCGAGAGAAAGCGATTGCGAGCGGAGCTGCATCGCTGGATGGAGGACCAAGGCGATACAGGTGTAGCAATGGATTCCGTAGCGGTTCATGCAGCTAACAAGGAAGCGGTCCGCGACTTGTAGAGATCTGAAGTGGGAGATATTGGGGAAGTGATTCGGATCAAGAGAACGCTTGTCGGTTTATTCCTAGGACTCCTGCTAGCGGAGTCTAGCGTATTTTCCGCGGACTATCTATCGCAGAGCTCTCCTGGCTATTTTGAAGGCGTCCTGCGATTTGTGGTTTCGCGGTATTCGACTCGTTCGGGCAAGGTAGTGCAGCGGGAGCAGATCAATGCATTAGCGACGGAGAAGCGCTTGAGCATCCCATCCTTGGATTTGGCCGATGTATTTGCGAACAACGCTCCACCAGGCGTTTCGTCCGCTTTGTTTCGGCATGATAAGGATGATTTCATATTGTATGGCGATGGGGTTGATGCCTATCGGTTTCGCGGGCATGACAAAGTTTTGCTGGGATATGCGTTTCGCGGCCTTGCCTTGGCCGGAGCGCCTGTCGACATGTCCGCTCCGGAGAAACTGGGACCGTTTCAATTGAGGGGTTTCAAGACGTATCTTTACCGCTATCATGGTGAAGGCGATATCCGATACGACATGTATTTTTCAAGGGACTACAATGTGAATTGGGGAGCGATTGCGGATTCGTGGCTTTTTGGGAAAGGCGGATTGAAAGTGGAGGAGCTCGACTCGCTCCTAGATCGCGGAGAGTTACCGGTACGAATCGAGGTTTATAGAAGCGGTTCGCGCTTGCTTTCTATCAACTTGATGGAGGCGGAGGAGTTTAGCGTTTCTCGCGCTTCGGTGGAAGTGCCCGCTCAAAAGATTTTGCACTCCTCGAGCAGCCTGCTCAAGAAGCTTGCTTCAGAGGCCATAGGCTTGGGTCCCTAGATCGTGGCCACGTTTGGATTTGGGTTAAAGCTTGTTTGCAAGATTGACTGGGCGAACGGAGAGACTAGGTTGCGATTGGAATCCAAATTGAATTGATGGCTCGTCGTACCCACTCAAATCGCGCTCGTCGCGGAAAGCCTCGTCTGAACAAGGGGACGCTTTTTATTGCTCTGGCAGTCCAGTGCGCGTTGCTCGCTGTCACGGTGTTCGTTATCGTTCTCGACAACCCCGAGCCGGAACCTCCGCGCTTCGAGGGAAAGCAAAGCGTCTTGGTAAAGAAGGAAGACTTTAAGGAGGTTGAGCAGCGAGAGCGCTTCATGAAGCGATTGGAGCCAATGCAACGCTTGTCGGTAGAAGACGCTCTTTCTGACGAGTTGCCACCGCTGCCGGACTTGCCGGTAGAAGCCTTTTCGCAATCGGGAGAAGATTTGGAGCTCGTTGCTGATGAAGGGATAATGCTGGAGCAGTCTGGTCTTCTGGGGGCGAGCTTGCAGGGGCGGGGAAGCTCCTCGGCAGCGGCATTTTTTGGCGTACAAGATTCTGGAAGAAGAATCGCCATCGTGGTAAACACGTCTGCTTCCGTCGTAAGGAAGGCTCGAAATCAAGGTGTATCTGTCGATGCGATACATGATGAAGTGGTTTCGCTGATTGATGCCCTCGAGAGCGGAACGCTTTTTGGTATCGTGCAGTTTAGCCAAGGAGCGCGACGCGACGCTCCTTATTTGGCTCCAGCGATCAGGAAAAACAAGGAAGCGGCGACCCAATGGGTTCGTTCCGCTATGAAAGGAAATCCGGATGTCGTAGACGAAGCGTTACTGGGACACGAAGCGGGATTGGCGTTAGCCATCGGAATGGATCCGGATCTAATATTCTTGGTTACGGATGGGGTTTTGAATCGGCGGGTCAAAATCGATGGCTCCTACAAGTACCCAGAAATACCATACGATATATTGATCGACTCAATCGTTGACGACCTGCGTCGGTCAGCGGGGCGAACTCGAATTCACGCGATCGGATTTGAGTTGAAGGATAAGGACCGCCGGGGTCTTGAGAGGTTGACGCGGCGCTTCGCGGGGACGCTACGGGAATTCTAGCGATTTCCGCGATCGGTTACTCTATACGTTCGAGAGCGCTCGCCCAAAGCGCGGTTTCTCCGGCATGCCCATGAGTATCGAGCATTTCCGCGATTTTCTCCAAGCTCGGCTCTTCAACCTCGTGCTTCGGGTCTCTAGGCAAATCGGGGCGAGCCTTGCAGGAAAGCGCCCAGCAGGCCCAGGATCGCCATTTCCGCTGCTCGATCCTAGGCTCTCCAAGTCGGTCCGCATAGTGCTGGAAATGGACGCGAGGATTTCCGAGAAAGACGTCGCTTGGCGCCTCGCGAAGAATGTAGACGAGCGCGTCATAGGGCAATGGCCATTCCTTGAGAATATCTTCCCCGCCCGAAAGGTCCGCTCCCCAAGCGCGGTCAAGGCACAAGATCGCTCGCGCGGGCAGCCGTTGTCTCCAAAGGGTTTGCCCATATTCGAGGCAGGTCCTGTAGAAATCGGCGCCCCTATCGCTGGACGCGAAACGGTTCAGGTCGCGCCAGTCCATGGATCTACTGGGGGAAGGAAGGCTTGGAATGTCGATTGGATCTGGAGATACGGGCATGCGAATGGAAACGATTTTAGGAAAGATTCGGCGAGGAATTGGGCCGATGGAAAATGATTCGAAGAAAGGCGCAATGATTTGTTGCCAGGGCGCTAGATTTTCTCGTAGGAGATGTTTCGTTAAATTAACACATTTACTAGAGCGACAACGTGAGCCCTAAATTCCGCGAAGCCAGCTTCCCTTATCGATGCCCGCAAGGGCAAGGGGCACGCTTCAAGCGACTCTCTTCGAGCGCCTGCTTCGTCTCTCGCTTTAGGAAGGAAACCGCCAAATGAAATTGGCGGTTTGTCTGTTTTTGGAAATGAGTGAATGCGGCGCGACCGACGAACTCCCTTGGGGCTAGAGGGATAGGAAGACGGATGATTTCCACTGGAATTTACGAATGAGCGAATTGATCAGACACGAATGCGGGATTGCCCAGGTCAGGCTGAAGAAGCCTCTCGAATATTTTGCTGAAAAGTACGGCACTCCTTTGTACGGGTACTACAAGCTATTTCTTCTGATGGAGAAGCAGCGCAACCGCGGCCAGGATGGAGCGGGGGTGGCAGCGATCAAGTTCGATATGCCTCCAGGGGAGCCCTACATGTTTCGTGAGCGCAGCGTAAAATCGAACGCGCTTGATCGAATATTCAAGGATACCTTGAAGCAATATCAGAAGTTGCAGCGCAATGGAGACATTCTTCCGGATTACGTGCCTTCGATCAAAGCGAAGTATGACTTTTGCGCGGAATACTACATGGGTCATTTACGCTATGGAACGTCGGGAGGCTATTCACTGAGCGTTTGCCATCCGTTCTTTCGAAGAAGCAGTTGGCCCACCAAGAACCTCATGTTGGCGGGCAACTTCAACATGACGAATACGAAGGAGCTCAACGAGAGCCTGATCTCTATGGGCCAGCACCCTATATTCGCTACGGATACGCAGGCCTTGCTCGAAAAAGTGGGCTATCACTTGGACGAGGCGCATGACAATCTCTATCGGTACCTGAGGGATGAAGGTCATGAAGCCTCTGAGATTTCCGATCGTATCCTGGAGGATATCGATTTGGTGAAAGTTTTTCGCAAGGCATCCGAGAACTGGGATGGTGGCTACGCATTGATTGGAGCCATAGGCAATGGCGACAACTTTGTCTTGCGGGATCCGCGTGGGATTCGTCCCGTGTTCTATTTCGAGGACGGCGAGGTTTATGCAGCTGCGTCAGAGCGGGCGCCGCTCATGACGATATTCGATAAGGAAATCGATGATATCAAAGCAGTGCCGCCGGGTCACATCATCGTAGTCAAGAAGAGCGGAAAGGTCATTTGCGAAGAGTTCACCAAGCCGGAACCAAAACGGTTCCAATGCTCATTCGAGCGAATCTATTTTTCCCGTGGAAACGACGCGGATATATACAAGGAGCGGAAGGCGTTGGGCGCTCAGCTCTCCGGTCAGGTACTCAAGGAGATCGACCATGATTTGGAGAATACGGTGATCAGCTTTATCCCGAATACGTCCGAGATCGGTTATTTCGGATTCCTGGAAAAGCTGCGCCTCGAGCGGCGGCAAACGGTTAAGGAGTCAATCTTGGAGGCGCAGGAAAGCGGGGACTTGACCGATGAGTTGCTTGAAGAGCTCATTATGCGCAATTGGCCGCGCGGGGAAAAGATAGCCCACAAGGACCAAAAGCTACGCACGTTCATTTCCACGGAGAATTCCAGAAACGAAATGGCGCCGCATGTCTATGACGTGACCTATGGCATTGTGAAGCCAACAGACAATCTGGTTTGCATAGATGACTCGATCGTCCGTGGAACCACTTTGCGAAAGTCTATCCTGAAAATTCTGAGCAGCCTAAATCCAAAGAAAATAATTATTGCGTCCACTGCGCCGCAAATTCGGTATCCAGATTGCTATGGCATCGATATGTCCGAGCTGGGTAAATTCATCGCGTTTGAGGCGGTGATCGCATTGTTGAAGGAAGTAGGGAAGCAAGATACCTTGGCTGAAGTTTATCGAAAGTGCGTTGACTGCCTGAAATCGGAAGAATCTTGCGGCATCAACTACGTAAAGGAGATCTACGCCCCCTTTACGGACGAGCAGATCTCTCGCAAGATCGCGGAGATCGTCTACCCGACGGACCGCGACTGGAATGGAGAGGTATCCATAGTATACCAAACTGTCGAGGGGCTGAGGAAGGCGCTGCCGGATCATCGAGGCGATTGGTACTTCACCGGAGACTTTCCGACACCTGGAGGCTATCGAGTAGTGAACCAGGCATTTATAAACTACTACCAGAAATCTACGGGAAGAAGCTACTAGATGTAAAAGCGTTCCGTTGCCCAAGAAATTCCATACAAGAATATATCAATGCCACCGAAGAAAAAGACCAAAGCTTACGCGCAAGCCGGAGTGAATATCGATCTGGGCGATCGGATGAAGGGCGACTTGAAGGAGTCGCTTAAAACAGCTTCTCGTCCAGAAGTGCTCGGCGCAGTCGGAGGCTTTGGTGGCCTGTTCGACCTATCTAAATCGAAATACAAGGAGCCAGTATTGGTCAGCAGTATTGACGGTGTAGGTACAAAGCTCAAGCTCGCGTTCGATTCCGGCCAGCACAAGAGCGTGGGCATGGACATCGTGAATCACTGCATCGATGACATTACGGTTATTGGCGCAGAGCCGTTGTTTTTCTTGGACTATCTCGGACTGGGAAAGCTCGAGCCAAAAGTATTTAAGCAGTTGATTTCAGGAATGAAAGAAGCCTGTAGCGCTGCCAATTGCGCCTTGATCGGAGGTGAGACAGCTCAGTTGCCTGGATTCTATAAGCCGGGCGAATACGATATCGCTGGAGTCATCGTTGGGATCGTGGAGAAGAAACGTATGCTATCGGGGGCGACGATTCGTCCTGGCGATGTCGTTATTGGGCTTCCATCGAATGGATTGCATACGAATGGATACACTCTCGCTCGCAAAGTGGTTTTCGAGAAGGCGAAGCTTAAAGGAAAGGATCGCGTGCCAGGATCGCGGCAGAGCGTGTTCAAGGCCCTTCAGGCTCCACACACAAACTACGCGCCTCTTGTTCAAGCTCTTCTCAAGGAATTCAATCAGGGCCATTCTTCTTCGTTCCGCAAGGGCAATGCGATTTTCGGGATTGCCCATATAACTGGGGGCGGTTTCTGCGGCAATATTCCACGCATATTGCATGGAAACGTAGATGTTGAGATCGATACCTGCGCTTGGGATCCGCTGCCAATTTTCAAGTTGATTGGGGAAAAGGGAAAAATCGACTTCGACGAAATGTACGAGGTTTTCAATATGGGCATTGGAATGACGCTATGTGCCGATGGCTCCCAAGCCGATGCGGTTTTGAAGACCTGCCATGCTCAGGGATGCAAGGCGGTTGCGATTGGCCAAGTGGTGAAGGGATCCGGAAAGGTATCGCTCAAGCGATAGCCTCGTTCGAGTCGCTGTTGGGCGATTTGAGTACGGTGTCCTATGGACTATTTGAATACAGCGCGCTTCGCATTGAAACTGGGGTGCGCGCTTGGGTTACTGAGTGTCCCCTTGATTGGTGAAGTCGAGGTAGCCGGCGCTGAATTGATAGTCCGTTCGGGGTCGGCAACGGAGATTTTGTATGACCTGGCGGCGCTTCCGATAGCGGTGGATGAGCTGAAGTCCTTTCTCGATGGCGCGGATCCCGTGGTGGCATGGGCGAGCGACAATGGGGATCTCTGGGCGGAGGCGGATGCGTCGGAGCGGCCGCTCGACCTGATCCGGTCGTTTCCGATTTGGGATGCGGCGGGAGTGGAGTCGTCGGGGTTCTTGGCAACGCTGGTCAAGCTACTGTATGTGAGTCAGTTCGCGGGGGACCCCGATTCGATAAAGCGCTTGGAATCGGAAATCGCTCAAATGGAGGAAGTGATAGAATCGGGAAATCTGACCGGCTATGTTCTAGAGATGGCTCACTCGGAGATTGAACGAAAGCGCCAGCGCGCCCGCATTTTGAGAGGGGCGATGCCGGGTAACCTAAAGCTTTACAAGGCCAATCAGGAGCGCATTGATTCTGTACTGGACCGGTTCGCTGCGATTGGCGAATAGGCGGGTCCGAAAATTCCGAAACGACCAACGCCATGCTTGTCCACACTGTCCTCTTCAAATTCAAGCCCGGATCCACCGACGCTCAAATCCAATCCTGCGCGGACGACGCCCGGAACCTGCTCGCCAAGATTGAAACGGTACACTCTCTTTACATCGGCTCGCCTGCGGATACGGAAGTGCGTCCGGTCAGCGTTCGCGACTTTGATCTTAGCCTTACGGTTCTCTTCGAATCGGTCGCGGATCACGACGTCTACCAAACGCATCCGCTGCACGACGATTTCATCGCCAACAGCAAGGACAACTGGAGTAGCGTGGCGGTCCACGACTCGGATTAGTAAGTCGATTGGCTGCTGCGCTCATCAGTCGAGGCGCTGGCGTTCAAAGTCGTAGATAAACACGTTCGCATTCTGGTCGAAGCTGCTCAATTCGTCGATTTGCCAGCTGAGGCGTTCGCCGGATTCGACTTCGTGTTCGGCAAGCTCGGATAGTTGCTTAGTCAGCAAGGTGATCTCTTTGTCCCGAGCCGATTTGTTTCGGACTACTGGGCTTGTCCCATCAAAAAGGTGTCAAGCTCGATCCAGAGGGTCTTGCGTTGGTGGGTCTTGAGCTGAAGGCCTTGATAGCGGACGCTGTCGATTTGTTTTTTAGCGAATCGTTTGGGAACGTCGTCTAGAAGCTTGAAGTGCCGCTCGGGCACTAGGAGGTCCAAGAAGAAGGTGAGCAATCCCTTGTGTTTTTCAGATGAGAGCGTTGCTAGTTCGGAAAGCGAATCGGCGGACAGAATGTATTTCCCTTTTGTATACAGAGTGTATTCACCCGAATCACTGAGGGAGATAACATGGTTGGGCTCTTTAGTTGAATTTTGAGCGAATCGTGAGTACCGATAAATGAGGAGTCGGACGAAGCCGTTGCGGGAAAATACGAAATCGAACTCATTCATCGTGAATTTGTCCCCACCCGATGGGGTATCACCGGTTTCGAGGCTGAATCCGGGGCCGATGGTCTTGATCGTCCCGCTGCAGCGGAAGTGGTCGACGCTCCCGTATCGATCGAGCGTCTGGGCGAGAAGCTCTCGAGCAGCGGAATCCGGTTGGGAAGATTGACCCGATGCCACTACCATTAGGAGCCAAACGCCGTTCAGGATGATGGAGCGGCGCGCTATAGAGATTCGCGGGGTCATCGTTTTCGAGAGTTGATCGTGAATTGGGGTAAAGTATCCATTGTAGATCGAAGAGCGAATCAATCAAGCTTTTCACGGTTGGACCTTTGCGTGTTTTAGGCGTGGAAGATAAGCCGTATTGACTATTAAGTTACATTGTGGCGGCAATGTGTCACTGAAATGGCGCTCTCCTCTCTTGACAGCGTCAGAAGCGGCAATAGAAAAGTGCTCTCATGGAAGCAGCCCTGACAGAATCGGTACTCGTTCTGAATCGGCTATGGCAGGCGGTGAACGTCGTTGCGGCGAAGCGGGCGTTCTCGTTGCTCGCATCGGGCCATGCGAGCGTAGTGTATGCTGCCGACGACGATTTTCGGATCTTCGATTTCATGGACTGGGTTGATTTCTCCCAATACAATCCTCCTGTTTCCGATATGGAAATGGTGCGAACGGTGCGGCATCCGATCCGGGTTCCGAAGATTATCTTACTGTCGATATTCGATAAGGTTCCCAAGAAAGAACTGAAACTCACCCGAAAGAGCGTTTTCGAGCGCGACAAGTATCAGTGCCAGTATTGCGGCAAGAAATTGCCATCGGAGGAGCTGAATCTGGATCATGTCATTCCAAGGCACTATGGTGGAAAGACGACATGGGAAAATATCGTTTGCTCCTGTATCCGCTGCAATTCCCGCAAGGCGAATCGGCTGCCTCATGAAGCAGATATGAGATTGACGCGTAAACCCTCTAAGCCTCAGTGGCGACCTGTTATCAGCCTAGCCGCTCGAGGTAAGAAGCACGAGGAGTGGAAGCATTTTATCGACATTGCCTACTGGAATGTCGAATTGGAGAACTGATATTTCGAATCGTTTCAACGATTTTTGGAGAGGGGGAGTTCAATCTTCAAGGTAGTGCCTCGGCTGCTGGACTCGGATACTGAGACATCGCCTCGGTGCGAGCGGAGTATTCGCTTCACGATCGAAAGTCCCAGACCGGTACCTTCTGGCTTGTCAGTCAGGAACGAGTCGAAGATTTTTTCCTGAATGTCGACTGGGATGCCGGTGCCAGTGTCGGAGAAATAGATGGCCAGTCGTTCTTCGTTGCCTACGGCCTCCATTGTAGAGCGGATCGTGAGTTGTCCCCCGTTTGGCATCGCTTCTGCAGCATTGATGATAATGTTTAGGAAAACTTGCTGAAGCTGCCCCTTGTTCCCATAGACGCGGAAGCGATCTTCCGAAGATTCGAATATAATCTCGATGCGTTGCTGCCGCATCTTGAGCCTCACGAGCAGGATCGTATCCTTCATGAGATCGTCAATGAACCAATCGTTGTGCAGGTCTTGTGGGGCTTTGCCGAACGAAAGCACTCGGGAGACGATTTCTTCAAGCTGATTGATCTTTTCTTTTATAATCTGCGTATCCTTATTTCGGGGATCCGTTTCGTCATAAGCGAGATCCAGCGATCCGAACAACAGCTTGATTACGGTGAGCGGATTGCGAATTTCGTGCGCGATCTCAGCTGACAATAGCCCTAATGTCGTTAAGCGTTCGTTTTTTCTCAGCAAGTCTTCGCTATTGAATACGCGAGCGTACAAATCTGCGTTCTGGGCCGCGACCGCGGATAAGGAGGCGAATGCCTGCAGCAGTCGTTTCTCGTCGTTGGGAAAGCGATAGCGATCCCGCGTAAAAACGCTGATGACTCCGATGACCCTTTCTTCGTAGATCATGGGTGTCGAAAGGCACGACACGACATCGGCCCGTTGCGGCGCGTCCTTCAAGTCGTAGTAGTCAGGTGTAGTGATATTTGGAAATTCGACTTGCCTTCGTGTCTTGATAGCCGAGGCATTCATGCTCTCGTCGAGTCTGAGAACTTCTACCTTTGATTGAAACTCTTGAAACGGAGGCCTGATCGCCTCCATGGTAACCTGCTCTTTTTCCTCATGGTACAGCTGAAGGGTAGCCATTTGGGAACCCGTAAGCTCTAGTACAGCTTCAGTTATGCTCTTCCAAAGACTGCGCAATTCCAAATTGGATACGACTCCTTGCCCCACATCGATCAAAGCATTGAGCTGTTCCGATTGATTGACGAGCTGACGTTGTCGCCAAACGCATTGCAAGGAGCAGATGGCTTCATCAGCAATCGCCGCTAATCGGTCTAGATCCGACTGGCGATAGCGGCCTTTCTTGTCGGAATCCACATTGATGACTCCGATAATCTGCCCTTCAGAGATCATGGGGACGACCATCTTGCATTGCACGGACTCAACTAGCTTTACGTAGCGCGAATCCGTTGCGACGTCTTCAAGCAGAATAGGCTTTCCCGTGAATGCGACGCGGCCTGCGACTCCTTTGCCAACATGGAGCGAGAGCTCATCAAGATTCGAAGGATAGCCCAGCGCATACTCGATTTCTAGCATGCCCGAATTGGGGCTTATCAGCGATATAGCGGCGGACGTAGGAAGAAAGAGTCGCTGCAATTCTTCCATAATGGATTGAAAGGCTTCGCGGACATTGAAAGCCGACGTACCGATTTGACTGATACGATAGAGGCTTAGAAGGAGATCGGGATCCTTGGTTAGTCCGCTTTGAGAGCTTTCGTTCATATTCGAAACCTAGTTTATGGAGTCGATTCGAGTATAAGCGCCTCCCCCTAGAAGGCGTTCGCCGTCGTAGAATGCGATGATCTGACCGAGAGCCAGGGCTCGCTGCGGAGCATCAAATTCGATTTCCACAGTATTGTCGTCGGTATGCGTATACGTCGCCGGTTCTCGCGGATCTCGATAGCGAACCTTAACTTCGATTTTCGACTGGTTCGATATCGGCTCTCCGAGAAAACTGAGATTTGAAATGCGACAGCGATTGGCGTAGAGCCTAGGCGCTGATGCAGACTCGAAGGATATGAGCAGCGCGTTTCGTTCTTTTTCTTTTCCGACGACGACGTAATTTTGGTGGTCGCTATTGGAAGGAACTCCGATCCCTTTGCGTTGCCCGATGGTAAAGTAGTGCAATCCTTTGTGCTCTCCTAAAACGCGATCGTCGTCTGCTCGGATAATTGGTCCGGGCTTTTCAGGAACGTACTCGCGAAGGAAGTCTTGCATCTTAATGTTGCCTATGAAGCAAATGCCTTGGCTGTCCTTCTTCTCTGCGTTGGGGAGCGCCGCCTTTTTCGCGATGGATCGCAGCGCTGGCTTGTCCAGATGACCGATTGGGAACAGCGCTTTGCTAAGCTGAGCGGCCTTCATAAGCGCTAGAAAATAGGTTTGATCCTTGTTCTTATCGAAACCTTCCAGAAGCGCGGGCTCTGCGTTGGTATCGTCCAATCGCGCATAGTGGCCAGTCGCGACTCCGTCAAATCCGTGTTCGAGAGCGTAGTCGAGGAAAACCCCGAATTTGATCTCTCGATTGCACATCACATCGGGATTGGGCGTGAGGCCTGATTGGTAGCCCTCGAGCAGGTAGTCGACGATGCGCGTTCGATAGTCATCCATGAGATTGACGACGCGAAAGGGTATACCCAGCGTTTCCGCCACTGCCGAGGCATCTTCGATATCCTGCTGCCATGGGCAGTCGCCTAGGATTTCGTCCTCATTGATCCAGTTCTTCATGTAGGCTCCCTCCACATCGTATCCTTGCTCCTTCAAGAGCAGGGCCGCGACGCTGCTATCGACGCCTCCTGACATTGCGACTAGAACCTTCTTCACCCGCCCACTCAGGCAATTCCGCTTCCTTGTCGCAAGCTTCTAGATTTAGGATTGGAGGATCAGTCGGACGTGGCTGGGATAATCTCGAGGGACAGAAGTCGGGCGGAAAGCAATCGCTCATCTTCGCTTTCACCGTCCAGTGATGGGACGAAGTAGCGACTGGAATGTATCGTCACGCGAATTCTCGACGGGTCGGTACCCTCAAGCGAGTGTTGGAAGGCGAATACACCGTCGGCTCTAACTTCTGGCTTGAGAGGGTGCCCATCGACCAAAACGACTATCCTCAATTCGCTATTTCGGAAGCGCTCAGGGGCCTCGATATGGATACGCAGCGATCTCGCATCTGGACCGATTGAGAGGACTTGTTCGTAGAAGGGCCCTACCCAGGAGTTCGGGCAAATTTCTGCCGGAGTGTCGCGTTGGAAGGCTCGCGCGAGCTCAGTCCATCCACGAGTCGCGAAGAACGGAAAAAGCAAACGGTCGCGAAAGAGCAGCGGAGCGGACCAAGCGACGCCCATTGATCGCAGCAATGCGGTCAAGCGATCCCCATTCAGCAAGGCTCGCTCGGTTTCCCTGCAAAACTCGATCACTTCGGATCGTTCGCTCCTGCGATAGAGCGCGTAAGAGAGCGAGCAGCGCCAGCGAAGCGGCCACAGCCACGACCCCCAATGCCGACGGCTGACCGCGATGCATTCATCCACGATATCCCACTGATTCATGTTTGTTGTTTTTGACGCATCGTGCAGCCGATAGCGGCTCCAAATTTCGGGTACTTTGTGAAATCGGTAATAGCGGCTGAAGCGGCAGAAGAGATCGTAGTCGACCGCATGCGCGACGGTAGTATCGATACCGCCCACCCGGTCCCAAACGCTACGATGCCAAAAGGTAGATGGCTGGGGAATTTGATTTACCTGGCGGGTCCAGATCGCGAGTTGGTCGAAGCGAGATTTGAAGCGGGAGGGATGATCGCGGCCCTCTTTGCCGGGATCGTTCCCGAAGAAGAGGCATCGTCCAAATACGACATGGCGCCCTCGTTCGGGATCGATTTCCCGAGCAACGCTCCAAAGGCATCCCCTCTCCAGCTTGTCGTCGGAGTTGAGGAAGCCTAAGATCGTTCCGGTGGTCTTTTCGAAGCCGCGATTGAGGGCGTCGGCTTGGCCGTCGTCTTCCTCGATAGCCAGTTGGAAGAGGCTTGGATGCTCATCGGCGAATCGTTGGGCGATCTCGATAGAATTGTCCGTCGATCCTCCGTCCTGGATGATGACTTCCAGATTGGGATAGTCCTGGTCGACCAAGCTCTGCAATGTTTCGGCGAGATAGGCTCCTTGGTTGAAAGAAGGAGTAACGATCGAAATTTTTGGCGGCTCGTTCATTCGCTAGCGCTGTCCCGCTTCGAGCATTGGATAGAAGTCGAAATAGGCGAAAGAAGAACTGTTGATTGCTCTTAAGTGGGGAGGCAAGAGTAATCGGAGATGGCGGAGATTGGCCTTACCGCAATACGGGGCTAGCTTTTCGGCCCCCTTTCCGTTACACACACGATTCGCTCATGACCCCGGAGATGTTTACAGAAGAATTGGCGGAATCGCTTGGCGATACATTGGTTTCAGTCCTTCTTTATGGTTCGGCGACGACGGGAGAACGGTCCGAAAAATACTCGGACTATAATCTCATGGTGGTTTGCGCTCGGCTTTCCTTGGAAGAGTTGAATTGCATTCGGCCTTTGGCGACGAAGTGGGCGCAATTCGGGAATCCTCCGCCACTGCTCTTCACTTGGGAACGGCTGAAGAGTTCGTCGGACGTATTTCCCATAGAAATGCTGGATATCAAAGAGAACCATGTGATCCTGTTCGGAAAGGACGTGATGAGGCGCCTCCCGATAAGCCAAGCCAATCTCCGTTTTCAGCTGGAGCACGAGCTCAAGGGCAAGCTTATCCACTTGCGCGAGCGGTATCTGCTGCTGGAAGGCAGCGACGAGGAAGTCGCAGCGCTTCTCGTGTCGTCCCTGTCCACGTTTCAGGTGCTGATTCGCGCGGGGCTCAGGTTCTTCGAGGTTCAGGTTCCGGTTCGCAAGCGTGAAGCAGTCCGTCGATTTGCGATGCATGCATCCTTCCCGCTCGCGGTCTTTGGCGAGATACAGGAGCTGAAAGATGGCAGGACCGAAGTGAGCTTAGCCAATATGCCAGAAGTTTTCGAACGTTTCGTCGCGACCGTTGAAAACGCGGCGGATTTAATTCACGATATTGGGCGTCGAAGAGCTTAGTTCGCATTCCTCCGCTTCCTGGCTTGTAATCGCTGGTGAATTGACATTGACGTTCTAGGCAAATCCGCAGCTAGACCTTATGTCGTCACACGAATCTCACCGCATCGCGAAGGCATTGCTCGTTTCACCGACCGAGGGCGTGGTGGAGCTCACCCATGATTGGAGGGCTCAACAGTTGCCTCGGATCAGTCTGGAAGGATCTTTTGGAGGCTATTTGAAGCTGGAACCACTGGCAGCCAAGGACTTCGCTCGAGAGAGCCGGTACTATATCGACGGGAAAGGAAACGCTGCCTTCGTCTTTGACAAGGCCAAGTACCCACGGCTCGACTACAATTCCGTTTCGGTCTACGTGGGCGGCTCATTCAATGGCTGGCAAGACGGCGTTGGCGAGGACCGCTGGCTGCTTCGGCCAGATGAGAGCGAGGGGAAAGATGCATTGGTCTTAAGAGTTCCTATGGATGAATTGGGAGATGGGTATACCTTCGATTTCAAGTTCGTGACGGAGGATCATCAGTGGTTGCCCGTTGATGGGGATGCCCCCAATGTCGGGACGGACGGAGCGGGGAACCTTAATTTTCGATTGTCGACAAAACGTTCCGGTCGCCATCGATTTGGATTCCGTTTCCATGAGCCGCTCGATCTGTCGGAGAGGTACGCTCTCATCTACCATAGCAGGATTCACAATCATCGCATTGCTTTGGAGCCCGGACCTTTTTTCTATCAATTGGGATCGGACAAGGAGCTTGGCGCTATCGTAGAAGGGAATAGGACGCTATTTCGCCTTTTCGCGCCGCGCGCCAAGTGGGTCAAGGTGGGTATCCGGGAGTCGGATCAAGAGGAGGGTCGCGAGAATTGGATCTTGATGAGTCGCTCCGATGACTACGTTTGGGAAGCGGAGATCGCCCGCGATCTACATGGGGCGTTTTATTGGTTCCGCTTGGACGGACCAGACGGAGAGTCAGGAGCGTTCGATTCCGAGTTCAAGATCTTGGATCCTTATGCGAAGGCTACCGTCGGACGCGAAGGTCCGGGGATCGTAGTCGATTTGAAGCGATATGGAGCAATCGAGCCCTACAATCCTCCCAATTGGCAGGATCTAGTCGTTTTGGAGGCGCATACGCGCGATTTGATTGCCGGCTTGCCCGAGCATCGGAACGCTACCAAGCCGCTTGGCTTTAGGGAACTGCAGTCCTATGTGGAAAGCGATGACTTCTACCCATCGAGATTGGGAGTCAATGCAATCGAGCTTCAACCCATCCAAGAAAACGACAGCGAATCTCGCGAAGCTTATCATTGGGGATATATGACTGCGAATTACTTTTCACCGGCTTCGTCCTATGCAAGCGATCCGGGAAGCGGTTCCCAGATCGAAGAGTTCCGATCGCTTGTATCCAGTTTTCATCGTCGTGGATTGGCCGTCATTCTCGATGTAGTTTACAACCATGTGGGTGAACCCGCTCACTTGATGTTCGTCGACAAGCTGTACTACTTTCACGTTGAAAGCGGTGGAGGGCTAACCAATTGGAGCGGTTGCGGGAATGACTTGCGCTGCGACACTCCGATGGCGCGGCGTTTGTTGGTAGAGAGCCTGAAGCATCTAGTCTTGTTTTACGGAGTGGATGGATTTCGATTCGATCTAGCGGACTTGGTGGGAAAGGCGGCGCTTGTGGAAATTGAAGAGGCCCTCAAGGCGGTTAAGCCGGACGTCATATTGATAGCGGAGCCCTGGAGCTTTCGCGGGCATATTGGTCGCGAATTGAGGGATACGGGCTACGCGTCTTGGAATGATGGATACCGTGAAGGCGTGAAAGCGTATATTCAAGGGAATCTATCGCCTGGGGAGTTGTTTCATTTGATCCAAGGCTCTCCGGACGACTATGCGAGCTGGCCTGCTCAAACGGTTAACTATACGGAGTCGCACGATGATCGGGTTTGGATCGATGTCATCACCGAAAATTCGGACTTCAATGGCTCGGTTCCAACGATCAATGACCTGAGGCGCACGCATATGATGGCGGCGATTTTGATGGCATCGATTGGTATCCCCATGGTGCACGCGGGCCAGGACTTCCTCTTCTCGAAGCATGGCGTCAACAACACCTATCAGAGAGGCGATTTGAATGCGTTGAACTATGAGCGGCGGTTGGACTACGGCGTTACGGCAGCCTACTTCCGAGGATGGCTTGCGTTTAGGCGATCGGAGCTTGGGTCGTTGCTGCGTCACTACTCGCGCGCTGGGGATGGTTTCTTCGAAACGGCGCAGGTTGACGGACGGAATGGTCTGGCAGTTCTCTTCAATGCCGATCGAAGCCAAGGACCGTATAGGCTGCTCTTCGCGGTCAATCCCGAGGCCGAGCCTCTGCATCTGCCTATTCCTGGATGGGAAACTGACTGGATTCAGATTGCGGGTCACGACCGATTTTTGGGAGATGCCGAGGAGACCCTTCGTTGCGATATTCGCTCGGAATTAAGGCTTCCGCCGCTAGGCGCGGGTCTGTGGAAGTCCCGCGATTGAGGCGCAGATTGTTGCATTTTAAACCCTTGATCTTATTTAAAGCGCGCCATCTACTCCCCATTCGCCAATTCTCGGGGGCCTGCCTCGGGGGGTTGGAACATACTAATCCTACACGTCAATCAGCAAAATATTAGAGAACAATGGCTGTAAAAGTAGCTATTAATGGATTTGGCCGTATTGGCCGACTCGTCTTCCGCGCAATTGTCGACCAGGGACTCCTGGGCGACCAGGTAGAGGTAGTGGCCGTGAACGATCTCGTTCCCGCGGGCAACCTCGCATACCTCCTCAAGTACGACACGACCCAAGGTCGTTTCAACGGTACCGTAGAGGCGGAAGGCGACGACTCGCTCGTGGTCAATGGTCAGAACATCAAGTGCTTGGCGCTTCGCGAGATGCCGGCGAACCTCCCTTGGGGTGAGCTTGGCATCGACGTCGTGATCGAGTCGACGGGCTTGTTTGTCCAGGACGAGAAGGCTCAAGGCCATATCGATGCGGGCGCTAAGAAGGTCATTATATCCGCTCCGGGCAAGGGCGACAACGTCAAGACAGTCGTTCTCGGCGTTAACGACGACACGCTGACCGCGGACGACACCTTGATTTCCAATGCCTCTTGCACCACCAATTGCTTGGCTCCAATGACGAAAGTCGTGCTCGACAATTTCGGCATTGAAGAAGGGCTCATGACGACCGTGCATAGTTACACGGCGACGCAAAAGACGGTTGATGGTCCCTCGCCGAAAGACATGAAGGGCGGCCGCGCTGCGGCAATGAATATCATCCCATCTTCTACGGGAGCTGCCAAGGCGGTTGGTCTCGTTATTCCAGAGGTCCAAGGCAAGCTAACCGGTATGGCCTTTCGCGTTCCCACACCGACGGTATCGGTTGTTGATTTGACGGTGAAGACCACGAAGTCCACTTCGTACCAGGAAATTTGCCAGAAGATGAAAGAAGCTTCCGAGGGCTCTCTTAAGGGAATTCTCGAGTACACTGAGGACGAAGTGGCTTCGTCCGACTTCATCCATTGCCCGGCATCCTCGATCTTCGATGCAGGCTCCGGCATCGCATTGAGCGACACTTTCTTCAAGCTAGTGAGCTGGTACGATAACGAGTGGGGATACAGCAATCGCGTCGTAGACCTGCTCAAGAAGATTACGGCGCTTTAAGCGTTAAGCTATTTCGGTCCTTTGCCTGGATGTTCCAGGCAAAGGGCTTTCTTCCATAGGCCTGGTACATGTGTTGTCGCGAAGCTGATGCTCGTGACTTTTGAGGCAGCGGTTCCAGGCAGTAACGAATTCTAATTACATAATTGCAACTCATACGGCTTGGGGATCGAGCCCAAACCTGTCGCCATGGCGAAGAAGACGATTGAAGATTTAGACCTGAACGGAAAGAAAGCGGTTATCCGCGTTGATTTCAATGTGCCGCTGCAAGACGGCAAAGTCACTGACAAGACGCGAATCCTGGGCGCGCTCCCTACGATCAAGCATGTAGTGGCTCAAGGGGGCATCGCGATCCTGCTCAGCCACTTGGGGCGCCCCAAGGGACAGGTTAATTCAAAGTTTTCGCTCGCCCCAGTGGCCCAGGCCTTGGCTGCGGAATTGGGCCAACCGGTAGCCTTCATTCCAGAGTCGAGAGGCGCGGTTGCGGAGAAGGCGGTCTCTGAGCTTTCTCCAGGATCGGTCGCCTTGCTGGAAAACGTTAGATTCCACGAGGGGGAAGAATCGAACGATCCTATATTGGCTCAGGACTTTGCGAAGCTTGGGGATGTATACATCAATGACGCGTTCGGTACGGCTCATCGCGCTCATGCATCGACTGCAGGAATTGCGGAGTTTCTCAAGCCAGCCGTCGCCGGTTTTCTCATACAGAAAGAGCTGGAGTACCTTGGCGAAAAGACGGAAAACGCGGAAAGCCCGTTTGTCGTCATTCTCGGTGGAGCGAAAGTAAGCGACAAGATCACGGTGATCGATCGATTGCTCGAGAAGGCAGATACGATTTTGATTGGCGGAGCAATGGCGTACACATTCGCATTGGCCAATGGTAAGACTGTGGGTGACAGCTTGTCGGAACCCAATTTTATCGATACAGCGAAGGCGGCTATGAAGAAGGCGGAGGAAAAGGGCGTCAAATTCCTCCTTCCCGTGGATAACGTCACGGTAGACTCCCTTGATTTCGACAATATGAGCGTCGGTACCATCGGCGCCTCTGATCCAGAGGGCAATATCCCTGAAGGATGGGAGGGCGTCGACATAGGCCCCAAGACGGCGGCGCTGTATGCCGAGGAACTTGCGGGAGCGAAGACGATTCTGATGAATGGCCCTATGGGCATTTTTGAAATCGAAGCCTGCAGCAAAGGGTCATTCGCGATTGCGGAGGCCGTAGCAAAAAATAGGGACGCTGTTTCGATTATCGGGGGTGGAGATTCGGTGAAAGCCGTTAATCAAGCCGGCTTTGGCGGTGACGTGTCCTTCATCAGTACCGGTGGGGGCGCCAGCTTGGAATTCTTGGAGGGGAAGGCCCTGCCAGGCGTCGAAGCGCTCGACGATAAATAAGATAGCGCCGATGCTAGTAACTGTTTAACTAAACCTTACGCAAAAGAACCATGAGCAGAAAATACGTTATCGCTGGAAACTGGAAAATGAACAAGACCCCGGAAGAGGGCAGGGAGCTGGCTTCCGAGATAGCATCGATCATTTCGAAAGACGCCTCGGTAGATGTGGTCGTTTGCCCTTCCTTCGTCGCCCTGGATCGCGTGTCGCAAGCCATAGAAGGTTCCGCTATGAAGCTTGGCGCTCAAAATTTGTATCCAAAAACGAATGGCGCGTATACAGGAGAAGCGTCTCCCGAAATGCTTCGAGCAGTATTTGCGAAATACGTTATCTTGGGCCACAGCGAGCGACGCGAGTACTTTGGCGAAAGCGATGCTTTCGTGAACGAGAAGGTCAAGTTCGCCTTGGAGAACTTGATTAGCCCGATTCTCTGCATTGGTGAAACCCTAGAGCAGCGCGAGGCGAACGAAACGCTCGAGGTCGTAAAAACTCAATTGCTGGGTGGTCTTGAAGATGTAGAAAGCCAAAGCATGGGCAATGTAGTGATTGCCTATGAGCCCGTATGGGCGATTGGTGCTGGCAAGACCGCGACTCCTGAGATGGCTCAAGAAGTGCATGCTTCGATTCGGGCGCTTTTGACGGAGAAATACGGGGAAGCGATCGCTGAAAAGGTCCGCATTCTCTATGGAGGCTCCATGAAGCCGGCCAATGCGGATTCGCTATTGAGCCAAACGGATATCGATGGAGGATTGATTGGCGGCGCTTCATTGGACTCCAAGTCCTTTTGCGACTTGATTCAGTCCGCTCGAGCGGCGTCTTAGGTTAAGAACTGGCCCGCTTGCGCCGGGTCACGATGCGTTTCCAGCTCTTGAGGAGCTGCTGCCTGATTGCGGGGTCGTTGATGGGTTTAGCGATGAATCCCGACATTCCTGCTTCCTGACAGCGTTTCCGAATATCGACATCTGGATTCGCGGTTACGGCAACGATTTCGACTTTCGTCCTCCTTGCCTTTGCTGATTTGCAGCTAGATTCGTAGGAGCGGATTTCCTTAGCGACCTCGATGCCGGTCATTTCAGGCATATCTATGTCTAAGAAAATAAGATCGATTGGATTGGAGTGGAATCGATCAAGTGCCTCGGCTCCATTGGAGGCTTCAACGGGACGATAGCCCATTCGCATCAATAGCGTTCGTAGGACGGATCGATTGATGGCGTTGTCGTCCGCAATCAAGATGTTCAGGGGCCGCTTGGCTCCGAAGTCTGGCTTGTCTGATGGAGGCGGAACAGTGGGATCCGATTCGAAGAGATCGTATTGGGATTTGCTCGAAAGATTGTCGTGTTTCATCGAATCCAAGGCCGTTAAATTTCGAGGGGAGACTTGTAGGTAGCTTCTAGGGCGGTTTCCCATTCGTCGCGCCCCCTCAAGCGATTTTCCATTGGGTCAATAGGCAGCGTTCAATTTGAGCATAGAATTGAATCGAAATTCCAAAACAGCGCTTGACTTGGATAATGCGAAAACTAATTTCAGCGGCCTCTTATCACTGCGGGGTAGTAGCTCAGTTGGTTAGAGCGCCTGCCTGTCACGCAGGAGGCCGCGAGTTCAAGTCTCGTCTATCCCGCCATTTTTCAAGAAAGCCGTCTCGGGTTCGGGGCGGCTTTCTTGCGTCTTCTCTCTAGGGTCGAGGTTCCCTGATCGCGATCTTTCAAAAATGTATTCAGAAATGAAGGCATTTTTGTAAAAAACGTAGGGCTAGAATCGGCAATGCGTCGTTTTCAGGCGGCTTGCGCGCCAAATTCGCGCAGATCTCGGTTCTGAACGGGCTCTTCTGTTACAGTCTCGTTACGTGAAGTAACGAAATGTTACGCCCGTGTGACATTAGGCGGATCGAGGGGATTTCACATTGAAATACGGCGATGAGAAAACGTTTTTAGGGGCCTAATCTATGAAAACAATTAGATTGAACTCCCGTATATCACAACCTCTCGGTTTCGCGACCAAGAGCTTCTCGATTATTGCTACAGCGATAGTCAGCATCTGCGTCGTTAGCGCGCAGGAAATCACTACCGGAATCATTTCTGGTTCAATTCAAGACGCGGACTATGGCGGCACCGTATTGGACGCCAAAGTCACGATTGTTGAGAACCAGATGTCTGCAAAGACAAACGTTGATGGCCGGTATTTCATTAGCGGCATTCCGGAAGGAACGTATACGCTTTTGGTAACGGCTCCCTATTACAAATCTTCCCAGATCGAATCTGTGGAAATTGCGCAAGGCGAGGTAAAGAAAGTCAACGTGCCTATGTATAATGATTCTACGGATCTCATTGAGCTCGATGCATTCACTGTCACTGCCAAGGTACTGGGAGAATCCGACGTTGGCCTTTTGTCGCAGCGTCAGAAAGCGGCTTCGATTAGCGATGCAATGGGTTCCGAGTCCTTTGGTCGATTGGGACTGGGCGATGCGGCGGATGCGTTGTCAAAGGTCACTGGAGCGTCGATTCAGGATGGAAAGTACGTGGTGGTTCGTGGTCTATCCGACCGCTACAACACCACTACGTTGAATGGGTCGACTATCCCTAGCGCGGATCCGAATCGCAAATCGGTTCAATTGGACCAGTTTCCGACAGGTCTGCTTGATGTGATCGAAACCACCAAAACGTTTACGCCTGACAAGTCTGGAGAATTTACAGGAGGTGCCATCGACATCCAAACGAAGTCGTTTCCGGAACAGTTCTTCTATAACGTGTCCTATGGTATTGGATACAATACGAATACTACCGGCGATCCGTTTCTTTCTTATCCGGGTGGATCTTCTGACTGGCAAGGCAGAGATGATGGAACGCGACAGACTCCTGCTCGTTTAACCTTGAATGAGAATCTCTTCACGCTCACCAATGAGGAGCAATCCGAGATCCTGAATGAGCTGTCTCCAGTTGTATCACCTGTTCACGTAGGCGACGCTCCAATGAACCAAAGCTTCTCGTTCGCATTCGGGGGCAGCATCATGCTCTCGGAGAGTGGCGAAAAGCGGTTGGGTTACACAGCCAGTTTGACGCATAGCCGTGATTTCGCGACGCGAACGATTGCGCCGGAAGTGCGTTATCAATTCGACCGGGGGGTCGAGGGATCCGTTCTGACGCGAGAGTACGACATGCTTGTTGACGAGTCCGAGAACAACGCGAATTTAGGCGCTTTGTTTAATGTCGCGCTCCAGCTGTCGTCTCAGCATGAGATCGGACTGAAGAATTTCTACAACCAGTCTGGGAGTGATCGTTCCTTCTTCCAGCAAGGGATCGTTCGAGGCAGTGAAGACCAGTACCTGCGGGAGAGCCGTATTCATTTCACCGAGCGGAGTATCAATTCCAATCAACTATATGGAAAGCACGTCGTCCAAGACTGGGGCAACGCAAAGTTCGAGTGGGATTATTCGCAATCCAAGAGTACGCAAAACGAACCAGATTACATCATATTTTTCGATGCTGTAGGGCTTGAGGATTTTGAGGACGCAGGACGCGATCTATCCCAGGTTGTACCCACCGATTGGAAATTCCCCACCGGCTTTACCAATCGCCGGATGTTCCGCGACTTGGAAGAGACTGCTGATGAGTATGGATTCGATATCGAGCTCCCGTTTGCATTTGGCGACAAGGAAGGCTCCTACCTCAAGACGGGATACCGTACCATTGAATCCGATCGTGGCTACAATGCGCTCGCATTTAGTTGGAGTGATGGAGACCGATTCATCGACTATACGGGAGATAGAGAGAATTTTCTTTCACCCGCATCTATCAATTTGGATAGCAACGGTGAAACTGGCGTCGTGATGGTGAACCTCACAGATGCCTATCCTCAGTATTCGGGTATACGTGAAGTCTCTGCTGCCTACCTAATGGCCGATGTGCCCGTAACTAGGAAAGTACGCTTGATCGGAGGTTTGAGGCACGAGGATACGTCTATCCAGGTTACATCCATATCGGGCCGGCCTCGGTTTATTCCCGATGCGGAATCCAGCATTTCCGATAGTCACTTGCTTCCATCGCTCAATGCCGTGTGGAGTTTGAACGAACGCCAGAATCTGCGTTTCGCATACACAAACACAATTGCTCGCCCCAGCTTCCGTGAACTCACGCCTGCGGCTGAGTTCGACGCGATTGGATCGTTTCAAATTATCGGGAACGAAAACTTGAAGATGTCTGAAATCGCGAATTACGACATTCGTTGGGAGATGTTTCCCAAGGATGGAGATGAGCTCTTCGCAGTGAGCTTCTTTTTCAAGGAGCTCGAAAACCCAATAGAACAGATCATCAACGAGTTCGGGTTCATTTCCTGGGATAACGTGGAAACGGGTGAAGTGCGTGGTTTGGAGTTCGAAGCGCGCAAAAAAATCAAAGCCTTGTCATCGGAGTTCACGGCGCTCTCGTTAGGTGGGAATTTAGCCATCATCGATTCTGAGGTAAATCGATCGCAGCTGGAAATCGACCGTAAGAGCATCGAATTTCCGGATCTGTCACCAACCCGCGAACTTCAAGGTCAATCGTCTTCGATATTTAATTTCGATGCTTCGTGGGAGCACTACCGTAAGGGTACGGCTGTTACGCTTTCATACAACAATACGGGAGATCGTCTGTACGCTGTAACGAATGCCAACCTTCCTCTCGTCGATGAGTCGCCGGCAGAGGTCTTGGACTTGATTGCTAGCCAGCGACTCAGGCCGTCGTGGAATCTTAAGTTCAAGATAGGTAACTTGCTCGATTCGGAATCAACCCGATTTCACACCTATCAAGGAGCTCTATTTCCCTATTCGTTAGACCGAACCGGTCGTACATTTTCATTTAGCGTAAGTTACGGAAAATAATTACATTTTGGATACGAATCTCATAAATATTCTTAATATCTATATAAGAACCTCACAATAATATGAAACGAGCAATAAATATGATCACCGCTTCGGCTCTCCTCGCAGGAGCGGTTTATGGAGCCGATGTAGACGTTACTGAGAACGTAACGACAGACACTACATGGACATCGGATAACGTCTACCATTTGTCTGGGTTTATCACCGTAGTGGGAGCTACGCTTACGATTGAACCAGGCACTGTAATAAAGGGAGCGGCAGGTACAGGCACTGATGCGACTGCACTCATTATTTCGCGCACGGCGACTATCAACGCGGTAGGCTTCCCGTCTGCGCCGATCATATTTACTGCGGAAGCGGATCCAATGGATGGTTCTTGGGGGCCCGAAAAAGGTAACGCTTGGGGGGGGCTGATCATCCTCGGAAACGCACCCATCAATTCTGACCGCGAAAAAACAGCATTCGCGGACGGGGTAGCAATCACCGATACCGTCGAGGGTATTCCAGCCTTCCTTCCCGAGGACTCTCGTGTATTTGGTGGAACGGATGCTGAGGACAATTCGGGAACGTTGAGCTACGTTTCGATCCGTTTTGGGGGCTCCGAATTGGCAGCTGATGCTGAAATCAATGGATTGACATTGGGTGGCGTCGGACGCGGCACTCAGATCGACCACATCGAAGTATTCGCGAACTCTGACGACAGCATCGAGTTTTTCGGTGGTACCGTTGATTTGAAGTACGCGGTCGCTGCTTACGGTGGGGACGATGGATTCGACTACGATCAGGGTTGGGAAGGTCGCGGACAATTCTGGGTCTACATTGGTGGACCTGTTGCGAATACCAAATTCGAACCAGACAATGGCGGCGAGCACGACGGCGAAACTTCGTTTAACGTTAATCGCAACATTGGTGGCGGAACGATCTACAACGCTACCTATGTGGGCAATGGAGAAGATGGTAGCGCGCTTCGCATTCGAGACAACGCTTACGCCATTTACAAGAACTCGATCTTCACTGGTTGGCCTACCGGTATCCGCATTGAGCCCGATTCAGGCATTCGCATTGGAGCAGCAGAAAAGCCAATCGACATCACCAACAACATTTGGGACTTCGATGCAACGGACCTTTTCCATGGAGACGAAGACGATACGCTTGGCGCGGGAGGCACGAATCTGGATGACGACGAGGCTTTTCTCGCTGATGCTGCAAATAACAATACCGTCGAACCTGCTCAGTTGAGAGGCATTTCGCGCACTGCAGATGGCGGTTTCGACCCGCGTCCTGCAGCTACCAGCCCTGCATTGACCAATGCTTTGGCAGACCTTCCAGATGGAGACGATTTTTTCACGGATGTGTCTTACCAGGGAGCGTTCGATTCCGAGAACAATTGGATGGCCGGATGGACCTACCTTTCTGAGGCAGGCTACTTGGCTGAAGCCCCGGCTTCAACCGGTGACGTAATCAATGTTTCGACTCGCGCTGCAGTGGAAGCGGGCGGAAATGTTATCCCTGGTTTCACCGTCCTTGGAACGAAGATGGTCATCATCCGTGCGGTAGGTCCAAAGCTCGCTGACTTTGGCGTCGCTAGCCCGATGGCCAATCCAACAATGACCTTGTTCAAGAGGGACTTTACACAAAATCCACCGATTGACGTCGCAGTGGCTACCGTCAACGACTGGAGCGACACGAACGCCGCAGTCGTTGCAGCGGCCGCTCAATTAGCGGGACTACCGCCTTTCACGCCGACCGCGGATTTCCAGGGTCTGAATTTGCCAACCGACGATACGACCAGTTCTGCCGCTGTACTGACGCTCACCGAGGGCGTATACTCAATCGTCGTTACCTCGGAAGATGGCGCTGCGGGTGAAGTGCTCGTAGACGTAACCGTCGTCGAGTAACGCAAAAGAATTAACAAAGTCGCGAGGCTTTGTGATTACGGGGACCAGCCTCTCTTCTACGGGAGGCTGGTTTTTCGGCTTATTGCCGCTTGATTGCAATGCGCTTTATTGTTTGTAACGAATCCCAGTCTTTGCGCCGTTACGTATAAGAGTACGAAACATAAATGAACCGAAACCGCCATATTGTTAGTTTTCCGAGTCAGCTGGCGTTGATGATTGGATTACTTTTGGGCTGCGTGGTCGCTTCGGGAGACGAGATTCGGTCGCCCTTCGAGAGGGCTAGTGAGGCTCCAGTAGTGGAAACTCCAAAGAACCAAGCCCCAACGCGATTGGATAAGGTAGAGTTCACCGGTCTCCTATCGGTGGGAGGAGACGTGACCATTAGCCTCTACGATACGGAAAGCAAACAGAGCGTTTGGGTGCCTTTAGATGGCAGTGAGGATGGATTTTCAGTCAGCGGTTTCAATGAGCTCGATGGGACGATTTCCGTTTCGCTTGATGGAAACACCCGCCAAATCCCGATTAATGAGAACGAGATTGTCGCGGTTAGCCAAGCCGCCACCCCCCGCAATCCCGCTCCTGAGAAACCTGCTAAACCAGTGCGGGTAAAAGATCCGGAAACTCTCCAGAAAGAGGAGGAGGCCCGCCTTTTCGTCAGCAATTTGCTAGCGAATGGTATGAAAGCGCGTGAGAAGTACCGAAGAGAACGGGAAGCAAGCCTCTCTCGGGCTGCTGGCAAGGATCAGTAGTGTAATCCAAACGTTCTTTATGCGGTTGCTTAGCCGCAAAACGCTTAGGCTGAATCCTCTATGAGACCCTGATACGATCGTAGTTTCGGAGGGCCTAGCTATTATTGCCTTGGATTTTTTAAATGACATATCTATAAATCCGAATATGTTGATATTTGAGTGCGTAACACGCATTCGCTATTAGAAATTCAAGACGATTATGGCCAAAAAATACGTATTTTCTTCCGAGTCGGTTGCTGAAGGGCATCCCGATAAAGTGTCGGACTATATTTCTGACAGCGTTCTGGACGCTTGCTTGGAGCAGGATCCTCAAAGCCGAGTGGCTTGCGAGACCCTTGTGAAAAGCAACCAGGTGGTTCTGGCAGGTGAAATTTCCACGAGAGCGAAGCTCAACTACGAGGACATCGTACGGCAGGCGATACGCGAAATCGGATACGTAAACGATGACGATGCTTTTCACGCTGATAAGGTATTCATCACTAATAACCTGACGAGCCAATCAGCCGATATCGCTCAGGGAGTCGACGCCCGGAAGGCTAAGGACAAGGACACCGCGGAGCAAGGGGCAGGAGACCAGGGGATCATGTTTGGCTATGCCTCGAATGAAACGCGCGAGCTTATGCCAGCTGCCGTAATGTTCGCCCACCGCATCGGTAGGGAGATCGCTAAGATTCGTCATGCGGGTCGCCAAGCCAAGTGGCTGCGTCCGGACTGCAAGTCGCAGGTTTCGATTCGTTATGAAGGGGACAAGGCCATTGAAATCACGGCAGTCGTGATATCGACACAGCATACCGAAGATGTGCGGCGCAAGGAAATCGAGCGCTTCATGATCGATAAGGTGATCAAGAAATGCTTGCCGAAACGGCTCATCACGAAGAACACCCAATTTCTGATCAACCCGACGGGTCGATTCGTCATTGGCGGTCCTCAAGGGGATGCCGGATTGACGGGTCGCAAGATAATCGTCGATACCTACGGGGGTTCAGGCCGTCATGGCGGCGGCGCCTTCTCGGGCAAGGATCCTTCCAAGGTGGATCGTTCGGCCGCCTATATGTGTCGTTGGGTAGCGAAGAATATTGTCGCCGCGGGACTCGCGGCTCGCGCCGAGCTTCAAGTCGCCTATGCCATCGGCCATCCAGAGCCCGTATCGATCACGGTGGATACGTTTGGAACCGGCAAAGTGGACGAGGAAACGATCGAGGCGGCGGTTACGCAAGTCTTCGACTTTAAGCCCGCCGGAATCGTGAGGCAGCTGAAGCTCAAGCGCCCCATCTACCGTTCGACCACTAACTACGGCCATTTCGGGAAGGAAACGCTTTCCTGGGAGCAGACGAATAAAGCGACTGCTCTAAAGCGAGCCGTAAGCAAACTCTCAAAATAGAGGTATACCAATGAGCGATACGCAATCACTTGACTACAAAGTAGCGGATATCTCGCTTGCGGATTTTGGCCGCAAGGAGATCGCCATCGCCGAGCACGAGATGCCTGGCTTGATGGCAATCCGCAACAAATACGCAGCGGAAAAGCCTCTGCAGGATGTCCGAATAATGGGCTCCCTCCACATGACGATCCAAACGGCGGTCTTGATTGAGACTCTCGTTGCCCTCGGGGCGGACGTGAGATGGGTGAGCTGCAATATCTACTCCACGCAGGATCATGCGGCGGCTGCGATTGCAGCGGCGGGAGTGCCCGTTTTCGCATGGAAAGGCGAAACGCTCGAGGAATATTGGTGGTGCACCGACCAAGCCCTTCGTTTTCCAGGTGGTTTGGGCCCTCAGCTCATTGTGGACGATGGCGGTGACGCCACTCTCTTGATCCACAAGGGAGTCGACCTTGAGAATGGCAGCGATTGGGTAAATACCGACTCGGGTTCGGATGAAGAGCAGGTTATCAAGAATTTGCTGAAGTCCATCCATCAGGAAGATTCGAGCCGTTGGGGGAATGTGGTGAAGGAATGGAAGGGCGTTTCTGAAGAGACGACCACCGGTGTTCACCGCCTCTATCAAATGATGGAGGAGGGCAAGCTGCTCGTTCCTGCGATCAATGTAAATGATTCGGTCACGAAGTCGAAATTCGACAATCTCTACGGCTGTCGCGAATCCCTCGTGGATGGCATCAAGCGCGCGACGGATGTCATGACGGGTGGCAAGGTGGCCGTCGTTTGCGGCTACGGAGATGTCGGCAAGGGATGCGCTCAAGCCTTGGTTGGCATGGGCGCCCGAGTCATCGTTACCGAGATCGATCCCATTTGCGCATTGCAGGCTGCGATGGAGGGATTTGAAGTATGTCCCGTGGAAGATTCGCTTGGGCGGGCGGATATCTATGTGACCACCACTGGCAATAAGGACATTATCCGCGTGGAGCACATGGAGAAGATGAAGGATCAAGCGATTGTCTGCAACATCGGTCACTTCGACAATGAAATCCAGATCGACAAGCTAAATGCTTACGATGGAATCCAAACCGAGGTGATCAAGGACGAGTCGCAAGGAGCGGTTGACAAGTACACGTTTCCGAGTGGCAACAGCATCTATATGCTCGCGAAGGGACGCTTGGTGAATTTGGGCTGCGCGACAGGGCATCCTTCGTTCGTGATGTCGAATTCGTTCGCGAACCAGACCCTAGCTCAAATTGACCTGTGGCGCAACAAGGAAACGTACAAGCCTGGCGTTTACTTGCTGTCCAAGGTTCTCGACGAGGAAGTCGCGCGTCTCCATTTGGAGAAGATCGGTGTAAAGCTCACGAAGCTGACTCCCGATCAGGCGGACTACATCGGCGTCAAGATTGAAGGGCCGTACAAGCCTAGCCATTATCGCTACTAGCGCTCGACTAGCTGTTTAGAATCTCAAGGACCTGCTTTCTTAGCAGGTCTTTTTTTGCTAATATGGGTTGATGTTTCGGCTATTGGCTTCGTCAGAAAATTCGTATTGAAAATCTGAATAAGCCAGAACCTCTCCGTTGGAATGCAGCTGCACGCGTAGATTCTTGGACTGCTCGCCATCGAACGGCAGCTGCGTGGCTAGGGAGAAGAAGGAATCCTTCTTCCTGGATTCGGGTTCAATCTTGATGTCACCCATGGGCACGCCGTCCAATTCGATGGTAACGCGATCGGCGGGTGTCTTGAAATTGTTCGAAACGAAGCCATAGATGGACATGAGGCCCGATTTCATGAAGAAGAAATTGGCTACACGAATGGGGTCCTCGGACCCGTTGCCGTGGTTCTCAGCGACCACGTTCTTGAGCTCGCCCTTGATCATGTGCGACATGCCTTGCACGGTAGTCTGCGCATAAGCGATGTCGGATATGATGGGAAGCTCGTGATAGTTTTCAACGGTGTACTTTTGTGACTTCTCGGGAGTATGCGTCAGTACAAACTGAATACGATCTACTCCAAGTTCTAAAGCCTTTTTCTGCGCTTCAATAAGTTCCTCGTCGCTGTCGTTGTACTTGAAGAGAATATACTTCCACTCAATCGTTGGAGGGAAGGGATTGCTGGGAGACTTAGCGTCTTCCATGAATTTCAAGGCCTGCTCAACATTTCCGCGGACTCGATATTGCTCGTAGCTTTCCTAGTACAGGCCGTCGATGGAAACGATGGATAGATCCGGGCGGTCGGCTCCGAGCTTACCAATCGTAGATGGGTAGTCGTGGTTCCCGTTCGTATTCACAGCCTGTTCTGTATCCGGATAATACTGGTTCGTTAGCTGGACTAGTTCGTTGAAGCGTGGGTTGTTGATGGGTTCCCCTTGGCCGCAGTAGAAAAAGAGATCCACAGCGTAGCTCTTCTCCGATAGGCTGGCTAGTACCCGCTCCCAAACGGCGGGATCCATGAAGAAGGGAGACAATCGTGTTTTTGCTTGTTCGACGCGGCTGCATCCAGGGCAGCGAAGCTTACAGGCGAGCGAGGGTTCCAAGTGGACCTTGCTTATGCGCTTTTGCGCTATAAGATCACGGACGGGCTCATCGCGATTCAAGAAGGCGCAATCGGCGCATTCTTTCCATGGCATTTTGCCTTGCTTGAACGATTCCCGAATGTGAGCGAATTTGCGGTTGTAGAAAACTTCATCGATATCCCAATCCGCATCTGACTTGGCCCAATCGAGGTTTATTTGCTCTCCGAACGAGCAGTTGCAGGGAATTTCGCCATTGGAACGAATGTATAGTATATCCAGAATCTCGCAATTCATGCCGTCATCGGTTGCCTCGCCATTCGAGCCATTGATGGATGGGCCCAATACCATGTCAACGATTATGGGGCCTGGAGCTGCAAGCTTGCGATTCCGGATTGGAATTGACCTTGGATCGGCTCGAGCGTTCTGGAAAATGAACCGTTTTACTGAGGCAAGGCCTGCGCGATCTCTAATGCGGTAATTGGTGGGGCTTATATGACGCGGGGCTCTGTCCTTTCTCCTTGCCCTTGCTTTTTGCGGGCGCATTTTGATGGGGCTCTGCTAGGAGCGCTCGCGTGCGCGTGGAGTGTTTTCTGATCGATTCGTGATATGGCGATTTTCAATAATTTGTGCGATATGATTGGCAATACCTCGCTTGTCCGGCTGGACAAGTTCGGCGAAGGCTTGCCAGGAAATATCATAGGTAAGCTCGAGGGCTACAATCCGGGATGGAGCGTCAAGGACCGAATTGGCAAGGCCATGATCGAGTCTGCGGAACGCGATGGCCTGCTGAAAGAAGGGGGTACCATCGTGGAGCCCACCTCAGGCAATACAGGAATTGGCCTAGCGATCGCTGCGGCGGTAAAGGGCTACAAGCTCATATTGACGATGCCCTCTTCAATGAGCGTGGAACGCCGCAAGATGCTCATTAATCTAGGTGCGGAGCTGGTTTTGACCGACGGGCATTTGGGGATGCCTGGAGCGATCGCTGAGGCGGAAATGCTTAATAGCAAGATCAAGGGGTCATTTATGCCGAAGCAGTTCGAGAATCCCGCAAATCCGCAGGTTCACTATGAAACGACGGGTCCGGAAATCTGGAAGGACTTGGATGGGAAAATCGATATTTTCATTGCCGGTGTGGGAACTGGGGGCACTGTGTCAGGTACGGGCAAGTTCTTGAAGGAGCAAAATGCGGATATCCAGGTGATTGCGGTCGAACCGGAGGAATCACCCGTCCTGAGCGGGGGAGAAATGGGGCCTCACATGATTCAAGGCATTGGAGCTGGGTTTGTGCCGGGCGCCTACGATGCGACGGTGGTGGACGAGGTCATCCAGATTGAGAGCCAGGCGGCGATCCGTACGAGCAAGGAGCTTGGCAAGAAAGAAGGGTTGATCGCTGGAATCTCTTCTGGGGCGGCAGCATTGGCGGCGAAACAGGTAGCGGCGCGGCCTGAGAACCAGGGCAAGACTATCGTAGCCATGCAACCGGATACTGGCGAGCGTTACGTCTCAACGCTTTTGTTCTATCAAGATTAATAAGAGAGCGAAATTTTAGATTAAGGCCGCTCGACTTGTGGCGGGTAGAGTTAGATCAAGGAATTTAAATTATGCAGTGGAGACTCGATAAGAGGCGCGTAAGCGAAGAAGAGCAGATCAAGGACAATGGCCTGACGCTCGATTTCGATGAAGTCGCCCGCAAGGGCGCCCTCGGCGGTGGCGAAAAACTGCTTTCGAAATGGTACGGGATCTATGGTTCGCGTCATCCGGGCGCGCATATGGCCCGCGTGGTTATCCCAGGAGGAGTCGTCACCTCTAGCCAAGCCCGGCGAATCGTCCAAGTTGCCGAAGACTATGGGCAAGGGAAGATTTCCATAACGACCCGCCAGTGCATACAGTTTCACTGGCTCAAGGCTCCAAACCTTGCGGACATGCTCCGCGACCTCGCGAAGGACAACTTGAGCTGCTTCCATGGCTGTGGGGATGTGACGCGAAATGTGGTGGCGTGCCCCCTTGCGGAAACCTGCCAATACAAGCGGATCAATGTCCTGCCTTACGTAAAGGAAACGGCTGAGGAGCTTACCGCCGCGCGCGACCTGGACAATCTGCCTCGCAAATTTAAGATCAATTTCTCTGGTTGCGGCGCCGGTTGCGGCCAGCCTTTCATAAATTGCATCGGCGTGATCGCAGTCACCCGCCAGAATGAGAATGGCGAGGACGAAACGGGATTCAAAGTCGTTATTGGCGGAGGCATGGGCTGGGAAGCGTTCATCGGCAAGGAGCTGTTTAGTTTTGTGCCGACTGACAGAATTACAAAAGTGAATCGAGCGATTGCATTGCTCTTCAGAGACAATGGGGATCGCCGTGACCGTACGCAGTCCCGCCTTAAGTTCGTGGTGGAGAAGAAAGGAATCGACTATTGCAGAAAGGTCGTGGTCGATTTCCTTGAAAAGGAAGGCGTCAGCTTAGACGGCATCATCCAAACGGATACGGTCGAGGATCGTGGAGTATCCTATCCAGACCGTCCGTTGCTTGAGCACAATCCAATCGGAACCGATGGGTTGGTAACCGTTCGAGTGATGGTTCCCAAGGGGGAGCTAACGCACCCGCAAATGAAGCGAATGGCGCAGTTGACGGAAGAGTTTGGTGACAAGCGCCTCTTCTTCACGCAAAGGCAAAATATCGAAATCCATGGGGTGAAGCCCGAAAAAGTGGAGCCGCTTTCGGCGGAAATAAAGAAAGCCGGATTTGCGACGGAGGGTTTCTTTGGCCTTCAAGACATCGTCGCCTGCGTAGGTTCAACCTACTGCCCGAAGGCGGTTACGGAAACTCGGGCCTTGTTCGATGTTCTTTATCCAGTCGTCAAGCAGACGAAGTATTCGGAAATTTGGGACAAAGCATATATCAATATCACGGGTTGCCCGAACAGTTGTTCCCCATACCGCATAGCGGATATTGGCTTTCGCGGAATGCGAATCCGTGAGCAAGTGGGATCGGTCGAGGGATACGAAGTGCGAATCGGAGGCGAGCATGATCGCTTGGGCCGAATTTTGGGTGAATTTAAGGTGGAAGATTGCGCTAAGGTGGTCGAATCAGTTTTAGATACATTCCTGAAGGAGCGGCAGGGCGACGAGTCGCTGGCCCAATGCGTTAACCGTCTGGGGGTGGAACGATGAATGAAGACAAGACATTAGGTCCTTTTTTGGATGCGGTTAAGGGCTTGAATATCGAATACGATATGGCTCCGATCGATCAGGAGTATTCAACTTTCACTGGCGTGGGAGCGGAACCCCTAGACTTCAAGAGCTACGCAAAAGACATTCCATGCCAAGCCGCATGTCCCGCCAAGACGCGCGTACCGCATTATATCCAAGCCCTCGCTGAGGGCGACCCCGACAAGGCGTATCTAATTAACCAGGAGGATAATGTGTTCTCCGGCGTACTCGGTCGCGTTTGCTCGCGACCTTGTGAAGATGGATGCCGTCATAATTGGACGGATATCAATGGGCCCGTGCACATTTGCCACCTAAAACGAGGCGCATCCGACTACAAGACGAGCGCCGCAAAACCGCTGCCCGCCTGGTTTAACGATACTGGGAAACGCGTTGCCGTGATCGGTGGCGGACCCTCCGGGCTAACTGCGGCGCGGGAATTGAGACGCTATGGTCATAGCGTCACGATCTTTGAGCGAGACAGCGTTCTCGGGGGAATGATGGTGCAAGGGATTCCCATTTTCCGCCTCCCTCGAGAAACAGTTGCGGAAGAAGTCAAGGCCATCATCGATAGCGATATCGATGTAAAATTGAACACATCGGTGGACGCGGAAATGATGCAATCCTTGATCGATGAATACGATTCCGTCCTCGTTTCTGTGGGAACGGTGCACGCCTCCAACCTGAAGCTTCCGGGGCTCCCGGACGATGGCCATGCCGTATCGGGCTTGAAGTTCATGCATGATTACAACATGGGGGATATTGAGGATGGTTCGATGAAGGGCCAAAATGTGATCATCGTCGGTGGGGGATTCACTGCGGTCGACTGCGCTCGCTCCTGCGCTCGCGCGGCGCTTCGCTTGGTTGGCGAAGAGGGCAAAGTGACCATGATGTATCGTCGCACCGCTGGCCAGATGGCTGCTAAGTACGACGAAATCGAGGAAATGGGAGTGGAGAATATCCAAATCGAAACCTTGATGAACCCGCATTCCGCTCGCGTCGAGAATGGCAAGCTCGTCGGGGTGACATTCCAAAGAAATTCTCTAGAGGACGCGCTTAGCGAAGGAGGGAAGCCGCGCGTTCATGCGATCGAAGGGACAGAAGAGGAGTTTCCTTGTGATTTACTTATCGTAGCAATTGGGCAAACGCGGACATTGAGCATACTGCCCGAGGGCGTTCATCAAAATGACGATGGTCATACAACGACGCATGAAAAAGTATTCATGTCGGGAGATTTTAACTACGGAAGTCTCGATGTAATCACTGCTGTGCAAGATGGCAAGGACGCCGCTGAGAAGATCGACACCTCTTTGATGGGACGAAAGCGACGCCAAAAGCATATTGGCATAGAGATGACTCAGGTTAATGGCGAGACCGGGCGTGTTCGCGATCACGACTTGCAGTTGCCTCCACCGATGCCGACGCTTCCTCTGAATCAACGTGACGGCATTGCGGAGGTCGAACTCGGCCACGAGCTCGATGCGTTGCAGGTGCATGCGACTCGTTGCTATTGGTGCCAGAACAAGTTCGAGATCGATCACGACAAGTGCATTCACTGCAACTGGTGCATCGAGGTGACGCCGCGCGATTGCATAAACAAGGTATCTCGGCTTTTTTACGACGAGGATGATTTTGTGGAAACCAGCCTGGAAACGGACCTGAATCACGAAGCCACCTACATTTGGATCGACAGCAAGGAATGTATCCGTTGCGGCAAGTGTCTGCGAATTTGCCCTACCAGCGCGATTACGATGCGCAAAACGGAGCTTTGCGGTTGCTCGACGGAGGAATTCGAGGAGAAGCAATCCTCGAATCAAGACTACGGCACGGTTGCGCACTCCAAGTACTAGGAATCGGCCCCTTGTCGATACGATGAGACATTGGCCTCGAATTATCGTTGATTAGCGAATCGAGCCTCTCAAGTGTCGAGCGCGTATGACTCCTGCAGATATCGCATCGGAAACCTTGAAAAGCCACATCGGTTCAAATCCCTATCCGGGACGTGGACTGGTGTTGGGAAGATCGAGGGATGGCTCCCGTTGGCAGCAGGTTTACTTCATAATGGGGCGGAGCCCCAACAGTCGCAATCGGCAATTCGCCGCCGACGGAGGGGCACTTGTGACGAAGGCGTACGATGAATCGAAAGTAGAGGATCCGTCCTTGATCATCTACGAAGCGATGCTCGAAATCGATAGGTCGTTCCTTGTTAGCAACGGGGATCAAACGCGCACGCTTAGGGACGGCCTGGCGAAGGGTCGATCGATGAGAGCTGCATTGAGTGAACGGGAACGTGAGCCTGATGCGCCGAATTATACACCGCGTATAACGGGTCTGCTCGATCTATCCATTGGCTCTCCGAAGATTGGGTTGAGCATACTCAAAGCAAACAAGATCGATCCGGCTCAAACGGATCGTCACTACTATTATCCGGCTGCGCCAACGAGCGGGATCGGCTATGGCCTTACCACTTACATGGGCGACGGGAATCCACTTCCCACCTTCGTTGGCGATCCATTGCTGCTGCCCTTGGAAGCATCCTCAGAGGATACGTTAGATCGTTATTGGGACTGCTTGGACGAAGACAACCGCATTTCGCTGGCGGTGAAGGAAATCGCGTTAGACGGCAGTTCGTCCCGCATCCTAATTCGAAACAAGTACGTCTAGCGGCTAGATTTCGGATCGAGCTCGAAGTCTGCGATCCCGTGGGACTCGGCATTGCGCGTCGCGTATTCGGACGCCTGCGCTAGGGATGCTTCCCAATCGGGATTCGAGTGATTGTAGAGTCCATCGAGAAGGGTCGCGAAGAAAACGTCGCCGCACCCGATTGGCGATACGCATTGGGCTGTTCGTGGCTGGAATGCCCTGATCTCGTGGTCTGGCCGCTTCGTTTGAATTGGATTCTGGCCATCTGTAATGACCCATCGGGGACAGGGGAAACGACTGTCGATGGTCGCAAGCACGCTGGTTGTTTCCTCTGACTTGAAAGCGTTTATGTTCGTGGGGTCGTTAACCACCGACAAGTCATTGTTGGAGAAATAGGAATGCGTTGAAATCGACTTCGACCTTTGATTGGTCGTTATTACGACATTGGCTGAAAACCTGTCGTAATGTATCTGGGCATTGGATACTCCACCGCCAGCATATTGAAGCTCGATTTCATTTAGCCCATCGTACGCGTCTCTCAAAATGACGGGGCCAACAACCGAGTTCTTCATCACTTGAGACTTGATGGACCTCCCTTTGCAATTCTCGAAGTAAGCCCCCGGCGAGCTCGTGAAGAAAGCGATCTTGTCAAGAGGCGCGTATACCCTGATCCCGTCTGCGTTCGCCGTAATTGCATTGTCATTGCGGACATTCCTGATTCGGCTCGACGAGCCAAGCGTAGTGTGCCTGACCCAATCGTCCTCCGATTCGGTCCAGGTGGTCCAGAACCCGACCGTAGAGGCTCCTGATGTAGACGAGCTGTCCACGCCATCTATCTCGCCGTTGAAATATACGTTGCTGAACCCGCCATGCACCCTGATAGCCCCTGCGCTAAACGTGTCTGGGGCATTGTTCTTCGCATTGACTACCCGCAAGCCTTCCCTTAGGACGACGCTGCCAAGCGTTGACGCGGTGGCGTCGAGATTGTGCATCTCGAAAGGCCGCGCGACGATGCCGTTGGCGTTGATGGTTATGCCGTCGACATCGATAGCGTGCCGGCAATCCGTGAGCAAGAGCATATTCAGCCGATTCGAGCCCGTCGCCTTTATCTCCCCATCCCCTTTTATGTAAAGGTTGCCTGTCAACGCGTTGAAAATGCTGCCGCAGAGATACGTTCCTTCCGCCAGGGTTCCGGTGACTTCATTGGACGAGATATACGTCAGCCAATTGTCCAGGGCCGCCGTGTCGTCCTCCGCGTCGTCGCCCACCGCCCCGAATTGGCGGACGTTTATGTTTTCGCTGTACCAGAGAGCTTTCGCCTGAAGCTGGCTCCCTGCAAGGTCGATGTAGCTTCCGCCGTCATGCGTCCCGGTGCCCGCAGCTACGATCTCATAGCGATTCCCTCCCCGCGTCCCATCGGCGTACTCCTTCGTCTCGACGCTGTCCCCAATGGCTAGGCTCGCATCGGTCGCCATATCGGACACGGTGTCGAAGTACTTCACCAGGATCGTCAGGTCCGCATTGATCGCGTCTATTTTCGCCTCGATGCCGAAAAGGGCGCCATTGTCCGAAAGGGACGTATAGACATTCCTCTCCTGCCTCGTATATACGCCGATGCTGTAGGCTGAAGCAATCTTGTTCCGCTGAGGCTGGCAAGCTCATCACGGTTGATCTTGATGACATCGGGAGCTTGCTTGGCTAGCCATTCAAGGCCGGGACCATAGGTATCCAGGGCGAGCGTTACCCGGTCGTCGCGGCGTTGGACCCATTCCCGCAAGGGATTCCATTGGGAACCGCTCCAATCTGGAATGACTCCGCAAATTGCCAGAACAAAGGCATCGTGGATTGAATCAAGATAATCGATACACGACTGCACTGCAACTGCGCTGACGACGCAATCGAGGCCAAGAATGGATATTTCATCATCCTTTGGGCTTCGAATGACTGATCCCGATCAGGTAATGCAGCCTTTTGTAAATCCTTTGTAGGGAATGTTATCTTGTTCGAGTTGAAGTTGACAATATTCCCCGAAAACACCTCCTGGAAAGCAAACTGCAGTCGTTTCAGCTTCGAGGCGTCGTAGCATTTTAGATGCATTTATTCCTTTTCCTCCGACCTGGAAGCGTTCCTTGCTAGCGCGGCTGGTTTTGCCAGCTCCCCATTCGTCGACGTAGTAGGTCGTTTCAGCGACTAGATTTGCAGTAAATGTATATATGGGAATCATGTTAGTGGATTGAAACGGACCGTAGGCGATAGCGATTTGTAATTGTCGAATGTGGCATAGTTGCGAAGATGGAAGGGATGAGGCGGCTTGTCGAAACGGATTTTTTGTCGCAAGATACAGTGGGTTTGGCGAGGAGCCTAGTCGGAAGCTACCTGGTCTCAGGAACGGAAAGCGAATCGGTCGCCTATCAGATCACGGAAGTCGAAGCCTATGATGGGCCCAGCGATTTGGCCTGCCATGCAAGCAAGGGTCGCGCTCGACGAACGGAGACGCTTTTTGGTCCGCCCGCTCACTGGTACGTCTACCTTTGCTACGGCATCCATGAGATGCTCAATGTCGTAACAGGCCCCGTCGACTATCCAGCCGCAATATTGATTAGGGGATTGGATGTCGTGTCGGGTCCGGGGAGACTTGCCAAGCGCCTGGGGATCGATCGTCAGTTGAATGGTTTGCCCGCATCGCCCGTGTCTGGACTCTGGCTCGAGGAGCGCCCGGATGACGCGCAAGCTATCAAGGTTGAATCCACCCCGAGGATAGGGGTGGACTATGCGGGAGAGCATTGGGCTAGCCGTCCTTATCGGTTCTTAGCGAAGCGCTAGTCTGGCTCGCCGCGATCGACTCTTTATTGAGAGTGTACGCTTCCAGTTTCATCGAAGCTGTCCCGATGGATGTGTTTACGTCGAGCCTAAGAGGGATGCGTTTCTCGTCATTTGATATCCAAATGGCCATTTTCCCTCCTTCGCGAAAAATCCGGCTTTGAGGGTAGGCGGACACGGGCTCTACGCGAAAGGCTTCCATCTTCCCGAATTGAGTTGAGATCGTTTCGACTCCTTTCGACTCCATTTCGATGAGATAGAATTTCCCGCTAGAGCTGATGAACAACGGGTAACGCGACTCCGATGCGAGGTCCCATCCCCGAATCTGCAAAATTGCCGAGGCGTAGTCCATGGGAGCAGGATAGGGGAAACTGCGTTCTTGATTTCGTTCAGGTCGAAGGCTGTCTACGTGGCTCATCAAGCCGGAATCGAAATCGAAACGAGTCAGGGCGTCCTTCTCGTTTGAGCGACTCGTGTCGGTTACCCGATTCTCTATGATCCGTCCATCGCGACTCTGAAAGAGCGTTCTACCTTCCAGCATCAGCGGAAAGAGGGCTCTTATGAATCCTGTAGTTTTCGCTAGCGTCCTTACGAGGAGGAGGTCCGGGCGTTCCTCATTCGCAACTTCCGTGGAAATCGTAATCTGTCCCACCTTCCTAAAGATGCCCCATTGCCCGCGAAACTGGAACATTTCCCCTGGATTGATTCCGTTTCGGATTTCGCTGGGATCTGGGAATTGGCGTTCAGGCCAATCGAGCGCCTGTGGCTGGGCGGCTTCGGTGTCCTCCTGGATTTCGTTCGGATTGATGCCTGCGACTTGAGCGATCGCAACGAGCGAAACGGTCAATCCTGCGAGTCGTCGCCTAGCATTCGCGGATAGGATATCGACCGAATATCTAAAAATATGCACGGACATCGTTCTCTAATGATCGACCAAGTTTGCGACTTGTGGAGACATCGGGCAATACCGGAAGTTGGGTTTTTCTAGATTATTTCAGAGCCAGGGGGCGAACTCTTGCGACAGGGGGTCATAGGGACTGGTTGCATCTTTTATGATAAGTCCCTGATGCCCTTTGTCTTGCGCATCCTTAAGCATGACTGGGAGTGATTCGATAGAGTCGGAACGCTGTATGGGAGCGATGCGCAATTTCAGATTTACGGAAAATCGATCCAGTTCGCGTTTACGGTGGGAAAGGGGGATGATTCATCAGCGTTTCTCCATTGAGCCAGATCAAGTCGTGCAGCCAAAGCAATGTGTCCACGTCCTCGCCGAGAAAAAGGTCCTGCGCGGGGCGGGTCAGGCGTGCGTTGAGTTCGCTAAAAGGGAGCGGAGACTCTTTCCCCTAGGCGACGAGCGTGCCGTCGGCGATATATAGTCTTGAGGAATCAGGATGGCGGATTCCGTAATCTCTGGAAATCGATGGGTGATACGATTGCCGATTGAGTCATGCAACTCTACGCGATCCTCCACCTTGTGGATCTGGCACCTGAGTCCGTCGTACCAATGCTCCGTCCACAGTGGAGGCTCTAGCTCTGAAAAGGTTTCTAGATCGAACGTTCGCTCAATCGCCTCTTCTAGTTGGAGGGGAAAGAACAGTTCAATTGGGACGTAGTCGAGAAGCCTATCCATGGCTGCGTTCGCTACGCGATCGATATCGGAGCATCGCAGATTGGCCTGTTGCACATCCTTCAAGGGAGCCTCGAAGCGAATGGAGAGGGCCTTTTCGATTGTGGGCTCGTCAATTCCTAGATCTGACCTGCCGGTTGCAAGCGTGTGCAGAGGTTTCGCTTCTGATGGAGCGAGTCTTCGGTACTCGTTAGAGAGGAGCGAATGCCGAAATACGGGATTGGCTGCCTTCTCTACGCTATCCAGCAACGCTCTCAGGTCGGACAACGTTCGATCGCTGGGTTCACTCCCGCTTAGGAGCGAGAGAAGCGCGCCAGTCGTGTCGGGTTCCTTTTGTCGGGCGCGTTGGTAATCCTGATCGCTCTTGTTCGCTGCATGCAATAGGCTTGCCGGTTTAGCTTCGAGTCGATGTTCAGACGCTTTGGAGAGGAGCGAGGGAAAGCTCTGCCACTCAGGAAAAGGGCTGCCAGGGCTACGTCAGTCGCTTCGAGGGACGCGAAGTATTCGCTGACCATCTCGACCCGTCTTGCTTGGCTGTCGGTTTTCTCCGCAGCCGCCCAAATCGAAGATAGCCGGGATATTGAATTGGAAGCGCGCGGCTTGCTGCTTGTTGCCGAGGTTTCTTCTTTAGCTGCGCTTGGCTGATGGCGCTGTCCAAGCTCGAGTCCTAGTTGATTGGCGGCGCTGTCCAAGCTCGAGTCCTAGTTGATTGGCGGCGCCGAGCTCGAACGCAGGAATACCCCGTTCAGTTAAGGCCTCGGCGAACTCCTTAGCGTAGCCATGGGTCGTGCATACGATTTTTGGATCCACTTGAAACACGAAATCCAGAAGTTCTAGGAAATCGGCATGGTCGGAGAGTGGAAAGGCCCGATCGCATTGATTTCGATGGGTCATGGCAGGATCCAAGGCCCAGCCGGATATCATTGCGACGCGTCGATTCGGAATTTTCGCCAGCCAACTGGAATCCTTGCCCAAAGGAGGGGAAATGACGACGCTTCCTTTCAGTTTTTCGTGTTGGAATTCGAAAAAGTCTGGGAACGTGAGCCCGATCTCCTGGCAAGTTTTAGTCATCTTGAAGACCTAGGGATGAAGTAGTATCGTAAAATCGTGGCCTTCGAGCGATTTCAGCAATTCCTGGCTCTTTCCGAGACTGTATCCAAAAAGCACTGGAGTCAGGTCATCTCCGATCGTGTCTTTGCAAAATTGAACGATATCCTTCGAGACCTCATTGACGGGAGGAAATGTGTACTTTGGTATTCCGTAGGTGGTCTCGATGATCAAGGTGTCCGCTTTAGGAATGACGCAATTCTCAGCAGCGAGATTTGGACTGAGCTTGAAATCGCCTGTATCGAGCAGCGAGGAACCGTTGTTCTCTAGCCAAATCATGGATGAGCCGACGATATGTCCGGCGGGGTAGAGCGTTCCCCTTACTCCAGGAGCTAACTCGAATGGCTCCTGAAATTCCGGGGTCCTCCAACTGCGTTTCCCCGGAAGGCGGGATTGGATCAGGCGGGCAGTCCGCGGCGAGCAAAGGACCCATGCATGATCACCCATATGATCAAAATGGGCGTGGGAGATGAATACGTTGGATGCTGGTTTTCGAGCGTCTAGATGCCAGTCGATTTGAGGCAGATAGATTCCATTGTGCTTTTCTACCGTCCAACCCATCTCGAGCTAGACACCTCTCCTGTCCAAGCTGAATCGTCCCGGTCCGATGAACACCAGTGAAAGGGTCGCCAAGTTCACTTGGGCATAAACGAGCATCATTGTATCGATGCCATCGCTATTTACAATAAGTCCTGCTAGTGCGAATCCAACAATGATCGTGAGCAAAGCGGCGATCCCACGTGTTAAAATTCCCAATACCAGAAAGAGTCCTCCGACCGCTTGTATGACTGCAGATGCTAGACCGAAAATTATATGAAAGGAATTGATTCCAGCGAGCGACACCGCGCTCCCGATGCGTTCGTAGGATTCCACTCCTCCTACTAAGAGAGGAAATCCGTTGTAAGCGATCAGGGAGCCGATTCCTAGCCTAAGGAAGAAGACCCCTAAAAAATCGAATTTGCTCAAACTGGAAAGCGATACCTTCATGAAACGTGACTATTGGAAATGAAGCTGAAGCAAAACCGATGAATAGCGATACGGCAAAGGATTTTCAGCGCTTGGATCGAGTTACTCTTTATTTCGAGTGTCAAAGAGAATTGTGACAGGACCATCATTGACCAGCGAGACTTGCATATTGGCTCCGAAAACGCCGATTTTCACAGAATTGTTGAGCGCTTCAGACAACGCTACGGCTACCTTCGAATAATATTCGTCTCCTTTCTCTGGATTAGCGGCTTCGTTGAATGAGGGCCGATTTCCTTTTCGATTGGACGCGATCAAGGTGAATTGGCTGATTAGGAGAATTTCTCCTCCTTTGCTCTTCAAGGATTCATTCATCCGCCCATTGCTATCTTCTAGGACTCTCAAGCCAGCGATCTTGCGGACGATCCAGTCGATATCGTCCTGGGAATCGTCCCGGTGGACTCCAAGGAGGACGAGAAAACCATGTCCGATCGAATTGTGTTCAATTCCGTCCACTGCCACCGATGCGCGGGTGACTCGCTGTATGACCGCCTTCATGGGGAGCCCTGCTTTTTAAGAATACAAAAGTACTCAATGGAATTTTCATCGCCTGCGGAATGGTATTCGATTTCGAATCGGATTCCTAGCTCGTCCTGGCAACGGGTTAGGAAATTTTCGAATGCGGCGCTGTCCCAGACGTGAGCATGCTCTCGGCGCGAACGAACGAATGCGATATCTGCTTCGATGTCCCGTCCTGGATCATTGAATACGTGCTTGCCGACGTGCTTGAGAAAATCAAGGTAGTGGCTATCATCTACCGTGTCTACGCCTTCGCGATACTCGTTCTGTAGATGCTCGAAGGACGTGATAGCGCGTTCCTTGTCGAATGTGAATCGCTTGTCCGGAGCCGATATCGCTAGCCGCCCGCCAGGGCGAAGAATAAAGAACAGATCCTCGATCATCGCGATTGGGCAAGCGACGTGCTCGATGACATGATTGGCTACCAGAAAATCCTGAGCCGCTTCACCGAGGCTCCTGAGCTCTCGCTTGTCAATGTCGCCAACTCGGTCGACCCTGACCAATCTCTCCTTGTCCAGCTCTGGAAATCGTTCTTCGGCTTCTTCCCGCGACAATGCATCGAAGTAGGATACGTTGCATTGAGAGGGGAGCGTGGCCGGTTCGTGAAGCGCCCCAATCTCGAATCCGCTTCCACTCAATAGAGCGTATCCTACTTCGCGGTGCTTCAAAGGCAATAGAGCGTCAATTTGCTAGTTGGAACCAGCGCTGAGCCATTAGGAGAATTCGACTTCGGGTTCGACTTCCGCTTCGTAGTCGACTCCATCCACGCCGAACCCGAATAGTCGGAGGAACTCCGATTGATATCCTTCGAAATCCGTCAGCTCATTGATCGTATCCGTGTTCACTCTTGGCCAAACATCGCTCACGGCATCCTGAATTTTCTGTTCCATTTCCCAGTCATCCATTCGGATCAGTCCAAGCTCATCTAAGGGTACAGTACCGCCGTTGCTATAGAGACGATCGGAAAACAGTCGGCTCATTTGCTCGATGCACCCTTCGTGCCCGCCAAGCTCCTTCATTATCTTGAAAAGGATCGTCACGTAAAGATTGACGCCCGGAATGGCTGAGCTGGCCTGGGTCACCACTGCTTTGTTGACGGAGACATGAGCTTCTCCACCCAGAGAACCCAAGGATTGGTTGATCGCTTCCTTCGCGCGTCGAAGGTCGATTTTCGCTCGTCCAATCGTACCGTCCTTGTAGATAGGCCAGGTCACCTGAGGTCCAATGTAATCGTAAGCAACTGTTTTGCAATTATCTGCAAGCACGTTGGCTTCTTTGAGCGCCTGTATCCATAATTCCCAGTCCTCGCCTCCCATAACTTTCACGGTACTCGAGATGTCTTCATCCGTAGCTGCCTCGAGGCTCGCTTCTTGGATCGTCTTCTTGTCCGTATCCAAATACTTGTTCGAATAGTCTCTCCCTATTGGTTTCAAGGTCGATCGGTATACCTCGCCCGTTTCCGGGTCGGTGCGGCGGGGTGAAGCGAGAGAGTATATCACCAGGTCGATCTTGCCCATGTCCGATTGGATTCGCTCAATCGCCTGCTCCTTTATTTTGTTTGAAAAAGCGTCTCCATTGAGGCTGGATGCGTACAAGCCCTCTGCCTTGGCAGCGTTTTCAAGCGCGACAGAATTGTACCAGCCAGGAGTGGCCGTGCGTCCACGCTCCGAAGGACGTTCAAAGAATATCCCCAAGGTATTGGCCTTGCAGCCAAATGCGGCTGCGATTCTAGATGCGAGACCGTATCCGGTAGAGGCGCCAATGATAAGCGCATTCTTGGGACCATCGTTGATCGCTGGCTGGCTTTTGACGTAGTCGATCTGCTCTTGGACGTTTGCCGCACACCCGGTGGGATGAGATGTGACGCAAACGAAGCCTCTTACTTTAGGGCGTATAATCATAGAATATAAAATTTTATTGGATCCGCGTAGGTTGTTGACGTTCGGTCCTGGTTGGTTGTTTTGCGTCTATTTGGATAAGATTGGCGGATTATTCCAGATAATTTCCTTCTGCGGATGGTTGCGCGAATGCCGATCGAATGCAATCAGCCCTTCTCAGGGGTCGTTTTGAGTAGCAGACGCCTATAGGAGAATCATGCCGACGATGCCCAGAGCGATTAGGAGGGCGATGATGGAAAGGATCTTCTTTTCCTGCTTGGTGGTCCTTAAAAGCATTAATACAGAGTGGAAAAACGCCGAAACTAGCGCTAAGTAACAAAATTGAGAACCCCTATGAATGCTATCGCCCAGTCACTCAAGCTTTTCACAATCGCTCTTAGCTTCCTTTCTGCCTTGGCGATGGGCCAAGAATTCAGAGAGGGGCCCGTCGACACGGACCAGGCAATCGCGGAGTTGGTTTCAGACGTTGCAGCGATACGACCCGGACAGAGCTTCGATGTTGCGCTGCGATTGGATTTGGATCCGCACTGGCACGTCTATTGGAAAAATCCGGGAGATACAGGATTGGCTCCATCGATCGAATGGACAGTGCCCGAGGGTTTTCAGGTGGGCGAGCTGGAGTTTCCCGCTCCTGAACAGATCATCACGCCCCCAGATTTCGTTTCCTACGGCTATGAAGGCCAGGTTTTTTTCGTAGCTAGGGTCACGGCGCCGGAGACGCTCGTTGCGGGCACGACGGTTTCGATACAGGCGGATGCCAGCTGGTTGGCCTGCGAACAGATGTGCGTACCGGGCGGAGCTCAACTTGCGGTGAGCTTGCCAGTGACCGAGGACGGCGAGTCTTTTGGTCCTTCGGATTGGGCTCAAGCCTTGAACGCTGCTCGCGATGCATTTCCAAAGCAACCGGCGGCAGCCCATCTCACCTTCGAGTCGCTTAGCTCATCAGTGACGGCCAATTTGGAATGGGAAGGTCTATCGGGAGTGGATCAGGAAAAACTCTATTTCTATGCGGAGGAGGAAGGGCTTGTTAACTCCGCAGCGGAGCAGACCTTCGTCCTCTCTGGCACGTCGCTCATTATTTCCATGGAGAAATCCGAGTACCACGAAGGAGCGGTCGAACGCTTGTCAGGCGTGCTGCAGTACGATTCCGGATTCGAGACGATTCGGGGAGCGAAGTCCATTTTCGTTGATTCCGCTAGGGTCCTGGGTGCATTTGCGGGATCTACAGACGCGGCTCGAGTGGAGGGTGGAACGGGAATCACCTTTGCTCAGGCGCTGCTCTTCGCATTTGTCGGAGGGATGATCTTGAACCTGATGCCCTGCGTGTTTCCGGTGCTATCGATCAAGATCATCGGATTCGTCCAGCACTCAGGCGAAGACAGGAAGAAGGTTCTCACGCACGGCTTGTTGTTCGCTGGGGGAGTCCTAGCATCATTTTGGGCACTAGCGGGAGCATTACTCGCTCTAAGAGCAGGGGGCGAGAGCCTTGGCTGGGGATTTCAGTTGCAGTCGCCTTATTTCGTAGGGGCGCTCCTCTTGATAATATTCCTTTTTGGCCTGAGTATGGCGGGCGTTTTCGAGATTGGAACCTCTGCGATTGGCTTGGCGGGGAAAGTCAAAGGCGATGGTTACGGAAGCTCGTTTTTTTCCGGAGTGCTGGCGACCGCTGTGGCGACTCCGTGCACCGGGCCTTTTATGGGCTCCTCATTGGGATTCGCCCTGACCCTATCAGCCTTTCAGTCGATGACTGTATTCACCTTCCTCGCCTTGGGGATGGCCGCTCCGTACGTGATCCTATCTTCATTTCCGAAGCTAATCGACAAGCTGCCGCGCCCCGGTCCCTGGATGGAGACGTTCAAGCAAGCGATGTCCTTCCCGATGTTCGCTACGTGCATATGGCTCATTTCGGTTATGGGAGCTCATGTGGGCAGCGATGGATTAGTCATGGTAATGGGGGGGCTTCTGGTGGTGGCAATCGGAGCTTGGATATATGGCCGATGGGCAACTCCTGTTAAGAGTATCGCTACGCGTCGCTTTTCCACGGCTATCGCTTCTATCGTATGTGTAGTGGGAATTTGGATGCTGATGCCGAGCGAAGAGGCGACATCTGCTGTTGCAGCAGAAGCAGCGGGAGGACCTGACAAGTACGGTGTAGTTTGGGAGTCGTTCTCTCCGGATCGTGTCACTGCAGCTAGGGCGGAAGGCAAGCCGGTCTTTATCGATTTCACTGCGCAGTGGTGCCTGACCTGCAAGGCAAACAAGGCGGTTGTATTCGCGTCTGATGAGGTTAGGCAGCGCTTCAGCGATATGGGAGTGGTTATGGTGAAGGCGGATTGGACCAAACGAGACCCGGTGATCACCGAAGCGCTGGAGTCATTTGGACGTTCTGGAGTGCCGCTGTACGTCCTTTACGATGGAAAGACTGAGTCCCCTCAAATTCTTCCTGAACTGCTCAATCCCGGAATCGTTCTAGATGCGTTGGATGCGATAGGACCGAGCTCTATCGCGAGCCGATAGCTCCGACCATTAAAGCAGCGATTAGTACTGTCGGCGTAAATTGCTGGGCAATATCCCAAGCTCTTCGCGGTATTTGGCTACTGTACGCCGGGCGATTTTGATCTCTTTCTCCTTGAGCTGGGTGACGATCCCTTGATCGCTGAGTGGCTTGGTGGGATCTTCGTTCGAGACCAGGTTCTGGATCATGTCTTTTACGCTCGTGTTGGAAATGGCCTCGCCATCGCCTCCCTTGTAGCCGGGGGTGAAAAAGAATTTCATGTCGAAAACGCCATGGGGCGTTTGGATATACTTGTTGGCGATTGCGCGGCTGACGGTGGTTTCGTGAACACCTACGGCATCGGCTACCTGGGTCATGGTGCAGGGCCTGAGCTTGGAGACCCCCTCTTCAAGAAAATCCGCTTGGAAGCGCACGATCTCGTTGGCGATGCGCTCTATAGTCTGCTGGCGTTGCTCAATCGAGCTGATCAGGAACTTCCCCGACCTCATTTTCTCTTGGATGTATTCTTTCTCCTGTTTCGACAACTGACCTTTCGCGATCATTTCCTTGTAGGAGGGGCTAATGCGCAGCCGAGGAATATAGTCGCTATTCAACGTGACTTTCCACTTGTCCTCATCGCGCTCGACTACGACATCCGGCAAGACGGAGCGATTGGTATCTTCAGAAAAGCGTCTGCCGGGCACTGGATCCAGAAGAGCGATCTCCTCGATGGCCTGTTGCGCCTCGTCTGGGTGGATGCCCATTTTTCGAGCAATGTCGGGAATGCGCCGTCGTGTGAGCAGAGTGAAGTGGTTCTGCACGATTTCGTAGGCATCGGAATTTCTCATTCCTTGCAGCTCAAGCTGCGTTGCCAGGCAGTCCTGAAGGTCGAAGGCTCCGATGCCGGGAGGATCGAATGATTTCAGGATTTGGTGGGCGGATTGCATTTCGCTCAACGAAGCTCCCGAAACCAGGGCGAGATCGGAAAGCGGCGTATTGAGAAATCCACTGTTGTCTAGGCTACCGACTAGATACTCGATCGATTTCAGCTCCTTTTCTCCGATGTCGGAAAGGGATGCTTGTGAAAGCAAGTGCTCTTGAAGCGATGTCTCAGTTACGAGGGAGTCGAAGAAGTGGTCGCGCCTTTCCGCGTCCTCGGAGGTAAAGGTTTGGGCGCCGCCGGCCTCGGAAAAGTGGTCGCGCTTGTTTAGGATTTCGAAGGTTTCGTCGAAATTTATTTCGTCGTTTTGGCTTGAGGCATCCGAGTCGGAGGCATCGTTCTCCGAATCGTTGGACTTCGACTCGTCAATGCTAACCCCCTCCATGGGCAATTCCTCGATCGAAGGGTTAGTTTGCAGCTCTTCCTGGATCGTCGTGTGCAGGTCTTGAGCGGCGACTTGGAGGATCTTGAGCGAATGGCGCAGTTGAGGAGCAAGGACTTGAGACTGCGTCTGCTTCTGTCTCAATTCCTGATTGAATCCTTGTGCTGCCATTGTGTCGTAGAAGATTAAACTGCGCTGACCTCTTTTAGGTTCGGGCTCAAAGTATTAACGGGGCGATTTTGATAGGTTAATTTTGATCATGGCAAGCCGCTTGAGGTAATTAGCGCGATTTATGCTGTGCATGTTATAATTGCTTTACAATTGGGCGTCGACTGCTTGACAGCTTGAGTCCTATTTCGGATGAATGGGGTGTGATTACTCTAACGGATAACGCGGCAAAGAAGGTCAATGAGCTCCAAGAGGAGAAGGGGGCGGGCGGCAAGCGCCTGCGCATATTCGTCGAATCCGGCGGTTGCTCTGGATTCCAGTACGGGATGTCTTTCGATTTGGAGAAAGAGGGGGACCAGGTTTTGGAAAGCGCAGGCGTATCCTTTCTCATGGATGAGGAGAGCCTAGCTTACATGAAGGGGAGCGAAATCGACTTCGATGACGGTTTGCAGGGAAAGGGTTTCGAAATCAGGAATCCGAATGCCGAAAGCACATGCGGCTGCGGCAAGTCCTTTAGCTAGCCGATCGCCCTTTGATAGACTAGGCTTGCCCGATGTGGAGGGCTACGCTGCCCAAGGCCATTGGGATCGCCTGTATATTCTTGAAGCCCGCATTTTCCAGTTCGGCCGTCACGCCCTCGCGTCCCGGGAACGATTCAATCGAGCCGCAAAGATATTGGTACGCCTCCAAGTCGCCTGTTATGATGCGGGCGATAAGAGGAAGGACGCGTTTGAGGTAAAAGTAGTAGAATGGCCGATACAAGGTGTATGGCTGCGAGAATTCTAGAATGAAGACGCGTCCGTCCTCCGAATCAAGTATGCGATGAATCTCTAGCAATCCTTGGTGTCGGTCTTGAAGATTTCGGTATCCAAAGGAAATGGTAACGGCGTTGGCGCAGCCGTCCTCCAGTGGCAGGTCGAAAATGTCGCCGATTCCAAATTCAATGGCGGGCTCGTTGAATCTCAGCTGCTTGCGTTTCGCCTCCTCTATCATGGGAGCGCAGAAATCGAGACCGACAACTCTTGTATCGCGGGCTAGGTCTTGGCGAAGAGCGAATGCGACATCGCCGCTTCCCGTGGCGAGATCGACGACCGCTCGCGGTTTCCGCGCTTCGACTTCGTCAACCAGACGATCGCGCCACATGCGGTCGATGCCGAAGCTGAGCATGCGATTGGCGAGATCGTAGCGCGATGCGATGCGAGCGAACATCGAATTCACTTTCTGTGCGTCCGGCATGGATACCTGCGAGGGTTGCAGTTAGCGCTTACTCGGAACCTTGCCTGTCATTCGTTCGAGTCGTCATCTTCCTGCCGATAGCTTTTAACGACCCATTCAGAAAGCTCTTTCTCCGCATTCTTGACGACGGATTCCGTTATCGGAAATACCTTCTGGCCGATGTTGCGCGAAATGAGGGTGAGGCCGTGATGGAAGTCGCGAAACTTCAATTCGCAAATCGCCCGTATCGTCTTGTCGCTATCTAGGCTCTCTTCTACCAATGCGACCACGGCATCCTTGTCGAAATCCAGGGTGAATGAATACTGATTCTCGAAGCGCTGGGCGTAGTTGTGGACCTCCTCCATGAGAACGCTTCGTTGCTCGGAAATGTTTTCCCGAAGGAGGGTCTTCAGGTCGCTCGAAGGATCGTCGACTGTGGATTCCGTGACCTCGAATCGCTTGATGCCCGTGGACGGGAGCTCGAACTTGAAATCGCGGAAGACCTGCTCCAAGACGGTCATGAGTCCGCGAGCGCCTGTCTTCTCCTTGTAGGCTCTTTCCGAAATCTTTTCCAGCGCCTCTTTAGAAACATCGAGCTTGATGCTATATCCTTCGAAATCAGCAAGATACTGGGCAAGTATGCTTCCTTCGGATGAAGTGAGTATCTGGTAGAGATCGCTGGGCTGCAAGTGTTGGCAGGCAACCCGTACGAGGAGTCGACCGATGAATTCAGGCTCGAACCCATAGTCGATAAAATCCTTGGTTTCGACTTGGCTCAAGAAATCTTCGTCGTCTTCGCTACTCGAATGCGTGGCGCCAAATCCCATTGTAGTTGTCGTGAGACGCTTCTTGACCGCGTCGCTGAGCTTGTCGAAGGCGCCGCTAACGATGAAGAGGATATGTCGCGTATTCATTGTTTTCTTACGCGGTTTACCCGTTTGCTGAAAATCCATCATGGCTTGCATTTGGCCAAGGAGATCTGTCTGGCTTTGGAGGTTTACATCGGTTTCCTCCATCAGTTTAAGCAGGTTTATTTGTACGCCTCTTCCTGATACATCACGACCATTATCGCTTTTTTGAGCGATCTTATCAATTTCGTCGATGTATATAATTCCGTATTGCGCAAGGTCCACGTCACCATTCGCATTTTTGACAAGGTCGCGAACTAGGTCGTCAACGTCGCCACCCACGTATCCTGTTTCTGAAAACTTAGTAGCGTCAGCCTTTACGAAAGGGACGCCGATCAGCTTCGCTACATTGCGCATCAAGTAGGTCTTTCCTACTCCGGTGGGACCGAGCAAAATAATGTTTTGCTTTGCGTAATCCCGGTCCTTGAGGTCTGGGTTTTCGATGCAGCGCCGTACGTGATTGAAATGGTCGCAAATCGCAACGGAGATCACTTTCTTCGCTTCGCGCTGCTGTATGACGAAACGGTCTAGGTAGTCTCGAATTTCTTTTGGCTTCAGGTTGAACTCTCGAATCTTTTCGAGCGCCCGTTCTCTTTCTTCGTCTTCTTCCTCGTTGCCTGATGCTTGGGTTCCTGTATTCTTAGGAGTCGTGGATTGGGCGGCACCGAAATTCCCTCCCATAGGGAAGAACGCGTTTCCCTGCTTAAAGGCTTTGTCCAGGTTCTTCTTCAGTTCCTCCATGGGATCGACTGGGTCTTTGTCTTGGCTCATCGAGTGGGAAATTGCATGGCTTTGAGGTTGACGCAACCTAAAGTGTGAAAGTAAGTTAGGATGAATCATTAGCGATAACTTTAACACCAGCTCCACATGTCTAATAATCTTACCAAGCGCGATATCGTCCTGAAGATTTTCGAAAAGACGAAGGACATCCCTCAGAGTAAAATACAGGAGACCGTTCAGATGACATTGGACATTATCCTCGATGCGCTTGCGGATGGACGGAATGTAGAGCTGCGTAATTTCGGCGTGTTTGAAGTGCAGAAACGCAAGGCGCGCGTGGGTCGAAATCCGAATCGGCCAGAGACAGACGTAGTTATCCCGACGCGCGCGGTGGTCAAGTTCAAGGCGGGCAAAGTCCTGAAGACGAAGATCAAGGATATCAACTTGGATACCCTTTAGGCTAGGTCGTCCGTTCTGACTGGATTTCTTGACACCCGAGGCGGCCGCCCTAGGGCGTGTTAGCCAAAAACGATGTCAAAATTCAAATCACTTCCTGGTTTCAGAGAATTCTATCCGGAGGACTTCGCGGAGCGACGCTTTCTTTTCCAGGTATGGCGACAGGTGGCTCGTCGGTTCGGCTTTCAAGAATTCGATGGACCTGCGTTGGAATCGCTAGAGCTCTTCAAGGCGAAGTCGGGCGATGAAATTGAATCGCAGCTCTTTTGCTTCGAGGACAAGGGTGGGCGCGAGATTTCCCTGAGGCCGGAATTGACGCCTACGCTTGCTCGGATGATTGCGACTCGAGCGAACTCGTTGAAGCGACCCATCAAGTGGTTCAGCATTGGAGACAATTTTCGCTACGAGCGAATGCAGAAAGGAAGACTACGTTGCTTCACTCAGCTCAATGCGGATATTTTAGGCGAGTCAGGGCCAGCAGCGGAGTTGGAGCTGCTCGCTCTCTTGGTGCAGCTATTGCAAGGCTTTGGCCTTGGCGCTGACGACTTCCTCATTCGTCTGAGCGATCGCAATCTTTGGATGCTTTACTTGGAAGCTCTAGGATTCGCGGACAAGTCTGCAGCGATTCTCGAAATTGTCGACAAGTGGGAGCGAATCTCGGAAGAGTCCGCTACGGAAAAACTCGTCGGACTGGTTGGCGACTCTGGGAGCTCCCTCGCAGGATCTATACGCGCATTCTTGGAGGTGAGGAATCTTCAAGACCTGAAGACTGCATTCGAGAGCGCATCGGAGGAAGCCGCCGAAGGCTCGGCATTGAGCGAACGCTTGGATGACTGGAACTGTTTGCTCGATGGCTTGGAGGCGATGGGCATCGCCCAATTCGTTGAGATGGACTTAAGCATTGTCCGCGGATTGGCGTATTACACCGGATTCGTATTCGAGGCGTTTGATCGAGCTAAAGAGAATCGAGCGATTGCGGGTGGAGGTCGTTACAACGGTCTTGTTCGTAAGATGGGGGGTCCTGAAATGCCTGCGGTGGGCTTTGGAATGGGGGACGTCGTTTTGGCGGACCTGTTGCGAGAACGTGGAATAATGCCCCAATTTGTAGACACCATAGACGCCTACCTCGTTATCGGGGGCGATTCTGAGCGATCGGTCGCGTTGGCGGATGCGAGCTTGCTGCGACAGTCGGGATTTTCGGTGGACTATTCATTCAAGAATCAAGCCTTCGGCAAGCAGTTGAAAGCTGCTAGCGCATCGGGGGCTCGCTTCGCGCTGATCTATGGGTCCGAAGAGCTAGAGAACGCCGTCGTAAAAGCGCGGAACCTCTCGGATCGAACCGAGCAGGACCTTCCTCGGAATCAGTTGCCCTTGGCATTGAGGGATCTTCTAGCCTAGTTTACACGTTCGATGCGCCGGACATCCCGCAGGGCCCACAATCCATTCAATGCATTTGGGGATCATGTATTTAACTTGGCAACAGGATAAACCATTTCAGTACAAAATTTGACAAAACCTTGGGAAACCCCGATAATATGTTTACTAATTACAGTATTCTGCAAAGAAGCAGGGGGAGATGCCATGGGTAAGGAAGCGACAGCGTTAAGCCTGTACGAAATCATGGACTTGCGTAAGACCGGGGAGGATGCAATCCGGTATTTCGAGGGGATACGCTGGGGCGATAAGCCAGCATGCGTTGAATGTGGCTGTGATGGGAAGGTCACAGCGCAGAAGAAAGCAGGGGATTATTGGTGTGGGGATTGCCGTGGATGCTTCAATGCATTCACCAATACGCCGATGGAGCGTAGCAAGGTGGATATCCGCAAGTGGATATATGCCTCTTGCGCCCTGATGGCTTCACGCAAAGGTATCTCTCCTTTGCAACCATCCAAAGAGATTGGGGTACGGCAACGGGCGGCATGGTGCATGTTGCATCGCTCGCGATTGGCTTGCGGTGAAGACCTCCAGGCGTTGAGCGGCCACATAGGGATTGGCGAAACCTGCCTTGGCGGCAAGGAAGCCGACAAGCATGAGAGCAAGAGGCTCAAGGCAGGACGGGGGGCGGTTGGCAAGCAAGCAGCCATAGGCATGAAAGCGCGCGGCGGTCACGTTAGGGCGGTTCCAATAAGCAATACCGATCCAACATGCCCTGCAGCCTACGGTCCATGAGAATGCTACCGCTGGAAGCCAGCTATGCGCCGATGGCCATGAGGGGCATGTAGGCCTTGGGAGGGCTTATCGGCACGATACGGTCAATCGCAGCGCAAAGGAGCTCGTAAACGGCATGGCCCACGCAAATGGCATGGAAAGCGTCTGGGCGGTATCAAAGCGCGGTTACAACGGGATTTATCATAGCTGGAGCAGAAAGCATTGTCGGGCTTATGTAGACGAGTTTTCATTTAGGTCGAATGAAGGGTGCTGCGGGCGGGATACGCAGGAAGGACTAAGCAGTTTGTTCAGTCGGATGGGTGGAAAAGCACTCGCCTATAAAGCATTGCCGGCTTAATAGGGTTCTTAGCATAAGTGCCTTAGCGAATGATGCAGGGCGTTTTTTCAATTCTTAAGGATCAGCAGTGGCATTGCAGAGAATGTGGATATGGAGAATTGAATGTCGCGCAAATAGCTGGCGGTGGAGGTATTCGGGGTTTGGAACGCGGTACAGGCTCTCGGCCTGGAATTGAAATCGAGCGTGCGAATCATTTTTGTGGAAATTGCGGCAGGACAACGCGGCAGGACAGATGGGCAGGTCAGTTCGTATCACCTGTTCAGGGCGCAGGCATGCAGCCTAGCTTTGCCAGACGGGCATCTGGATCGTTGGGCCATCGCGATGTAATCGAGGGAACGGAACGGCCAATAAATCAACTTGCCCTTGACCGTAAGCTTCCCATGCTAGGGTGGGATGAAGAAACGAAGCAAGCGCAAGCACGGTGCAGCAACCTGCCGGGTAACGGCATTAGGGGAAATTTTCAATTGCTAAAGAGGCCTAACGGAAGCGTTAGCCATAATTCACTGAAAAGGCGTGCTTGCGAAAGCTGCTCTACACGCGGCAAACGGGGAACACCGCTTGGCATCAGGTTTTTTTATGAAGGCGATGGCAAATGGCAAGTTAACAGTAGAAAAGACAAAGATGGTCGGATCGGATGCGGATGGTTCGATTTCGACAAATGGCGGAGATTCTTGAACCAAAAATTATGGCTAGACATACACAAAGGCACCTAGATGAAGCAGTCAAAATGCTACTAAGCGCTGGAGCTCTCCCCAATCATAAGCGGCCAATACCCAGCGCAAAAGATTTGAAACGGCGATTTGTCCTGCGGATAGATAGGTGTGGGAAACCCGCGCTAGAAGAAGTCAAATAATGAGTGGTTTTGTCAAGTTAAATACATAATTCCCTAAATTCACCGTCAAGCTGAACTGGTTCGAAACCAGCCTGAATCTCGCAACGGCAGGGCCGACCATAAACATGGCTGACTTCGCAGTTGGCCGAAATCAATTCCTATCGCGATTCCGAATTGGTTCTGGAGCGACCCTGGCAAGCGGTGCTTGATGATACCGTCGAGAACCAGGAAGGCTTTCCGGTCCAGAGCTATGATGACTTCTATCCCTTGGCGATTGCGGCGATTCCGCAAGAATTGAGGGACAACTTGAATGCCCGTCAGGTGGACGTGGATGGAGATGGTATCTGGGATGTCTATAATATCGATCCGATTTCTAATCTCGCTTCAACGCAGAGCCGTGTTGCTGAGGGGTTTGAAATTGAATTGAATTACAATCCAACGCAAAACTGGCGGATACTGGCGAACATTAGCAAGCAGGAGACCATCAACAGCGACACGGCCAATCTGATGGCCTTGTACGAACAGCAATATACTGCGTCCATCGTTTCCTCGAGAATTGCCGAGTTGCCATTCGATGCCACCGGCACGCAAGCGATTAGACCTTTGCTCGCCCAGTGGGGCAACCAAGGCGTGGTAAGCATTCGTACCGCCAAGGCCCTGGACGGCACAGTCTCCAATGAGCAGCGGACCTGGCGGATCACTGGAGTGACCAGCTATGGGTTTAGCGAAGGCTTCCTCTCAGGCGCCTCTATCGGGGGAGCATTCCGTTGGGAAGATGAAGCGGCGACCGGCTACCTCTATTCAGTCGTCGACGACATTGCCGGTCCTGTTGTATCCAGCCCCTACTTCGATGACGGTCTTTTTAGCGGAGACCTTTGGATGTCCTACGCTACCCAGATTTGTAACGATAGAGTCAATTGGAAGATTCAGTTGAATATCCGCAACCTAATCGGCGAGGATGACGACATTCCGGTAAAGACCAATCCCGACGGTCAAATTGCCGCGATCCGTATCCCCAATCCCATGACAATCTCATTATCTAATACGTTTAGTTTCTAGTAGTCAGGGTTAGTAGTAGTACCGAATGAATTCTCCCGTCGCGCTCGGAAACGAGTGTGGCGGGAGATGCCAGCTATAAACCTGACTCTAGAACACGTGCGGAAGGATTGCAGAATCTTCCCATTTCCGTACACAAGAAGGCCATTTATGAAACCTAATAAGCGCAATCAATCCCGGCGAGAGTTTCTCCGACTTGCTGTGGCATTGCCTTTTGGAGCATCTCTTTTAGGCCTTCGAGCCGCTGCCGCTCCCTTTGAAGGGCAAGTCAAGATCACGGCAGTGAAGGCAATGCAGCTCGACTACATGTTTGGCGGCTGTCTGATAAAGATCGAAACCGATGCTGGCCTGGTCGGATACGGCGAGGCAGGCGCGAGTGGACTGATCGTTCGGGCCTATCTGAAGCATATGACTGAGGGATCGTATCCCGGGTCTCAAAAAATGAAGAACGGGCCGGCAGGGCTTATCGGATCGGATCCCTTAGCCATCGAGCGTCTCTTCTACCGGATGACTTCCCTGCAGCACCCATTCATGGGCCATTATGGAACGCTCAGCGGAATCGACACCGCCCTTTGGGATCTGGCGGGAAAAATCACGGGTCAACCTGTATACAAATTGATGGGCGGGCCGTTTCGCGATGGTTGCCCGATGTATTCCCACTGCGACTTTCTCGACGATATGCATGACGCAGTTTCCTGTCGCGACTGGGTTCAGAAAATGAAGGAAGAGCCGGAGGGATTTGATTTCTTCAAGTTCAATATCGATCAGGCGTTCGAAGTTGGAAAGCCATTCCACCCGACCGTTAGCAGCAAGGAAATGATTAAATACGAACATGGGCTAGCAACCCTGCGCGAGGCGGTAGGGGATGCCTTCGAGCTTGGTGTCGCTTGTCATGGAGAATTTGATACGCCTAGCGGCATTGCGATCTGCAACGCCTCGGAATCCTATAGTGTGAGTTTCGTCGAGGATACGCTGGATGTTCGCTACTCCGACGGATGGAAAATGCAGCGCGAGGAATCTCCCGTACCCATTCTCACCGGCGAGAAACTGGAGCCGCTCCGCGAGTTTAAGCCCTTTATAGATAACCGGGCCGTCGACATCATTCATCCGGATATCGCCTATGCGGGTGGGTTAACCGGCGTTAAGAAGATCGCCGACTACGCGTTTATCTCCCGTATTCCCGTGGCTTTGCATAACCGCGGGAGCATGGTGCGCACATTGGCCACAGCCCACCTGTCAATGGCCATTCAGAATTTCTACCGTTCGGAAAGCTCTCTCGGGCGACCCGGGCGGGTGATCGAATCGATGTCCAACGACACCGAAATTGCGGTGAGGGAGGGCATTCTCCGCGTTCCCGAAGCTCCGGGTATTGGACTAGACCTCAACGAAGACCATATGCGAAACCATTTGGCTGAAGGCGAGCCTTGGTGGGGCTAGAGACGCAGTAAATATCGATAATATAGGTGGATCGGTTCCTTCAGAACAATCGCGGCCTGACGGATTATCCGTCTTCAACCTTGCTAAAGGGCGTTTTTATGGAGGGTGGAACGCTTCGACCTCTCCTTTCAGCCGCATCCCCTGCGGGGACGGGGCTCATGGCGCTCAGAGCGGTGTTGTTTGTCTCCACCGGGCTTCAGCCCGCTCGGAGTCAAGCCGCCTTGTTTTGAGCACTATGGATCTCCGCCACTTTATCAAGCCATTTGGCATATGGTATTATATCTTTTGCTATGATGAATGAAAAGCTAGCCCGGCCCTTGTTGCCCATTAGCGCCGCGCTGTTTCTGTTAGCCGTGGTATTCGCCTTCCTCGGCAATTACCCGGTTATGGGAATGATGGCGGTCCTCATGTTCGCCGTATTGGGAATATACTTTCAGGCGCATGCTCCGCTGAAGACCTTTACCTTTACCTGCTGGGTCTTCGCCTTTTTCTTCGGAGCTCTGGTTTTTCCCGGTCTGTTTCTGGAGGTGGGTGGTTTCAAGCTAAGCATTCTGATTGTTCCGCTCATTCAGATTATCATGTTCGGAATGGGCTCGACGTTGAGTCTCAAGGATTTTTCCCGAGCTTTGAAGATGCCCAAGGCCGTCGGCTTGGGAATGTTGATGCAGTTCACCATCATGCCTGTATCCGGTTGGGTAATCGCGACTCTATTTGGATTCGATCCGGAAATAGCGGCGGGCATCATTCTGATCGGCAGCTGCTCCGGTGGAGCGGCATCCAATGTCATGGTGTACCTGTCAAAGGGGAACGTGGCTCTTTCGGTTACGATGACGGCCTGTTCCACCATCGCAGCTCCCTTCGCCACGCCTTTCGCTATGAAGCTGTTGGCTGGGAGACTGATCGAGATCAATGTCTGGTCGATGATGCTCTCAATCGTCAATCTGATCATATTGCCAATCGTGGGAGGACTGGTCGCCCATTATCTCCTCCACTCTCAGCTGAAAGGAAAAATCTGGCGACCGATCGCGTTGGTTTTAGCGGTGCTGTTCATCTACTTGGCGCAGTCAATCCCGGGGCCCAGGCGCAGCTCAATAGTCTTGGAGGGGCCTGCGTTCTCATCGCCGCGCTGCGTCAGGAATGGTTGGATAAAGGACTGCCTCTGGTCTCTATGGGCGGCATTATCTATATTATCGCCATCATCGCGGCAGCTTCTCGGTCGGATATTCTGAGTGTTGGATTCGCTCTGTTTGGAGCGGCCCTCATACACAACTTGATTGGATACTTGCTGGGGTATTGGGGAGCTCGCGCTTCCCGTCTGGCGGAAGCCGATTGCCGCACGGTAGCCTTCGAAGTAGGCATGCAGAATGGTGGGATGGGCACTGGTCTCGCCCTCGATGTATTGAAGAGCGCGAGCGCCGCCTTGGGGCCCCTCATTTTCGGCACCTGGATGAATATAACAGGATCTTTGTTGGCTTCCTTTTGGAAAGGGCGGGTTCCGAAATCCGAATCGAAAACGGAAGAAGGGTGAATTCGATTGTAGGATCGCGATGATCTTTAGTATTTCTAGTTAATGCCTGAAAGAATCACACGACGAAAGGCTTTGTTGGGAATGGCGTCTTTGCCATCAGCAATAACCATAGGGGCGTATTTGAAAAATACATCCAAGGCAGAAGCGCAAGCAGCAGTGTCTCAGGGGGCTGAGATGGTCCCCTATGATTCCAAGAGGCTTCCCAAGGGAATTCGTTCCCGATTCGTGGAGGATGTGAATGGTCTGCGCATGCACGTGCTGGAGGCCGGGTACAGGGGTGGGAACCGGCCGGGAATTTTGCTCCTGCATGGATTTCCCGAGCTGGCCTACAGTTGGCGGAAGGTGATGGTCCCCCTGGCAGAGGCGGGTTACCATGTAATGGCTCCCGATCAGCGGGGGTACGGTCGCACGACTGGTTGGGATGATGAGTACGACGGAGACCTTGTGTCTTTTCGCCGACTCAATGTGGTGCGGGATGCCCTGGGCTTGGTTTATGCGATGCGCCACAAACAGGTTGCAGTCGTAGGACATGATTTTGGATCACCCATTGCCGCGTGGTGCGCGGTTACTCGACCGGATGTTTTCACGAAAGTCGCCTTGATGAGCGCTCCGTTTTCCGGAACTCCGTCATTGCCCTTCGATACGGCCAATTCGCCCCCAAAGGAAGGGTCTGCCTACGATCTCTACGAAGCGTTGGCAAAGCTACCGAGACCTCGCAAGCACTATCATGCCTATTATCGGACTCGTGAAGCCAATCCGAATATGTGGCAGGCAGCTCAAGGACTCCATGCTTTCATGCGCGGCTACTACCATTACAAAAGCGCTGATTGGAAGGGGAATAAACCCTATCGCCTAAAGTCGCGCGCGGCGCCAGAGATGGCCAAGATGCCTACTTACTACATCATGGATTTAGAGGATGGTATGGCGGAAACGGTAGCCAAGTATATGCCTTCGAAAAAGGAAATCGTAGCCAATAATTGGTTACCTGACGATGAGCTCCGAGTCTATACTGAGGAGTATCAGCGAAATGGCTTTCAGGGTGGTTTGAACTGGTACCGTTCGGGCAATTTAGGCGCTGCCGAAATGCAACTCTACGCCGGAAGGAAAATCGAACAGCCCTCCCTCTTTATCTCCGGAGCCAGCGATTGGGGCAGTTACCAAAACCCCGGCGCTCTCGAGCGCATGCAGGAAGAAGCCTGTACCGACATGCGCGGTGTCCATCTGGTCCCAGGCGCGGGCCATTGGGTGCAACAGGAACAACCTGAGAAAACGGTGGAGCTGCTGCTAGAGTTTTTGCGGAGTTAGGGCGCTTTAACCAGATCTAACGCGTGACAAGATCCGAAATGCGCTCGTCGATTGGAAGAGTGGCGGCGGGCTCGAGGTCGCCTTCCGGCGTTAAGCGGAAGGCATGGAGAATTGCGCTTTTGAAAGCCGTGGCAAGGAGGTAGTTGCCGTCGGGGGAGAATGCGATTCCCCAGGGGATTTCACCGGTAGGCGTAAGGCCTAGGTGTTTTAAGGAGCCGTCGTCGCCCACTCGGTAGCGGTTGATGCCGTTGGGTAGAGTGGCTTCGTTGCCGCTACGTTGGCCGGTGAAGAGGAATTTACCGTTGTGGCTGATGACGCAATCGGATGCGGAGGCGCCGCGTTCGGGTCGCTGGTTTTCGGGAATGACGTCGACGACCTGATGGAGGGTGAGTTGACCACTGTTGAGGTCTCTTTTATAAACGGAGGCGCCGAGGCCCTTGTTCATTGCTGAAGTAAACGAAGGGCAGCGTAGGGTGGTAGGTGATGTGGCGGGGGCCAGTGCCTTTGGGTGGGTTGGCGTTGGGAGGATCGAGAGGTGTGAGGGTTCCGGTGCTTGAGTTGAAGGCGTACTGGAGGATAGCATTCGAATCTTTGACGTAAGGGATGTAAACGAATCGGTTGCCAGGGGAGGGTAGGACCGCGTGAGCGGCGTTGCGACCTTCGTCGAGGAAGGAGACTCGGAGGCCGGGTTTACCGTGTTGATCGATAGGGTAAACGTCAATGTGACCCCCACCGTAATCAGCCCCGAGTAGAAAGTTCTTATTGCGATCCAAAGAAAGGTAGGCATAGCCGTGTTCCAGGGCGAAGGGCTCATGGCTCCTGTAGTCGCCATTGGAATTGAGCGTAACGATTGCAGCCGGGGAATTTCCTTCGTCGCCCACATTGGTGGATACGTAAAGCAGGGGAGCTTCCGGGTGTGCAACAATGGTGGCGGGTGAGAAACCAAGGTCGATTTTTTCATCGACGTCCAGGGAGAGTTTGTCGTCCTTCTCTGTCGCTTGGACGATCCAGAGTTGGCGAGTGGTCCGGCTGGGGAGATAGGCTTTGAAGTCGGCGATGGCAAAGGGGCCAGACGACAGAAGGCACACGATGCAAAGAAAGGTTTGGAAAGGTGTTGGAATAGATTTCATGGCTAAAATGAATTCACACTACTTGACTTTGCGCGTGTACGTTTTCCGCTACGGCCTGACGGGTGTCCCGTCGGGTCGGCGGACGATGGGGCGATACCAGGGTTCATCGGGCAGAGGATACTTGGCGGCGGCCTTTTCGTCAAGGTCGATTCCGAAGCCTCGCTTGTCGTTAACGATCATGTATCCATTTTCGTAGTCGGGACTCCCGGGAAAGACTTCTCGAGTCTCAGGCAAGAAGGAAACGCGCTCCTGAATGCCGAAATTCCAAATCGCTAGATCGATGTGGGCATTGCCGACATGGCCCACTGGCGAAGTATTGCCGGGTCCGTGCCATGCCGTGCGTACGTTGAACCACTCGGCAAGCCGAGCTACTTTCATGGCGGGTGTTATGCCGCCTATCTGAGAAATATGGATACGAATGAAGTCGATCAGCCGATTGGTGATTAGGTCTACCCATTCATGAGGATTGTTGAACAATTCGCCCATGGCGATCGTGCAAGAAGTCTGCTGCCTTAGCGTCTTGTAGTAGCCATTGTCCTCGGGGGCAAAGGGTTCTTCTATGAAGAACGGTCGATACTGTTCGAGCTCTTTGACGAGGTTGATCGCTTCTATGGGAGGGAGCAGTTCGTGAATGTCGTGAAGGAACTCTAACTCATCCCCGAATTCGGAGCGGATGTGGGCGAACATCTCGGGAATCGTCTTCATATAGGGGCGAATTTCCATGACCGTATCGCTGGCCATGCCGTAGCCTGCCTTTCGAAAATCGGGCTCGCCTTTCGCTAGGTGAGGCGCTCCGTATCTGCCGAGTTGGATGCGAATGTGACGAAAGCCTTGTTCGCGAAACGAGTGTACGCTGTCTGTGAGCTCTTGGAAATCGTCCCCTCTCGCGTGTCCATAGCAATCGACGGCGAAACGGGTCTTTCCGCCTAGCAACTGGTAGACCGGCATGCCCGCGCGTTTGCCTTTGATGTCCTAAAGCGCTTGATCGAGCCCTGCCAGCACGGTGTTGAGGATCGGACCGTTGCGCCAGTAGCTGTTTACGTTGACGGTTTGCCAAATGTCTTCAATATCATCGGGATCCTTGCCCCGCATCAGAGGGTCGAGATAGTCTTCTACCGCTGCGGTAAGCGTCTTGTATCGGCGGATACCCGTAGCGCAGCCAAGTCCATAGAGACCGGGTTCGCTTGTTTCGACTTTAACGACGCCAAATCCTGTGCCGTTGGGGTAGGTATGGATGATTCTTACCTTTGTTATCTTGAGGGGCGATCGGTTGGGAGCGGCAGCGTCGTATCGCTGGGCGATCGCATCGTTGGCGCCGATAGATGAGCCAAGCAAGCCGGTCGCCGCACCGGCGCCTAAGAGGGAGAGAGCATTGCGTCTATTCATGTTTTTTGGGGCAGATTAGTCGGTATAGTTGGGGAGGGAAAGACGGTCCCACGTATCCACATCTCGATACATGGCTTGCGTCTTACGCAGTTGGGCGGTCATTTCCGCGATTTCGTTCGCGTACCGGGGATCATCGTAAGCGTTGTTCTGTTCATTCGGGTGTTCCTGGAGATCGAAGAACTCCCAATAGTTATTTTCGCTGTAGTACTCGATCAGTTTATAATGATCGGTGCGAATCCCGCGATTGGGACCGACCCGGTGGGGCGTAAAGAAGTCGAAACTGGGATCGATGAGATCCGCCTGTTCCAGCGCCCGCATCGCCCACGTGTTTTCGTAGTAGAAGTAATAAGATATGATCCCGCCATTGGGTCGCTTGGCCGGTGGCTATTGGCTTCAAGCTCTCTCCTTGCATGACTTCAGGAATGTCGATGCCAGCGAAATCCAAGATCGTGGGAGCGATGTCCACGTTCATGATCATTCGGTCTTCGACTTGCCCGGCCTTTACCTTCGCGGGGTAGCGCATGAGGAATGGGATCCGCAAGGAAGGCTCTTACATGAAGCGCTTGTCGTACCAGCCGTATTCCTCGAGGTAGAAGCCGTTGTCGGTGGTGTAGATTACCAGAGTGTTTTCGGCCAAACCATTTTCGTCGAGGTAGTCCAGGACGCGCCCCAAGCCTTCGTCGATACTTACGACGGCGCGATTGTGATCCTTCACGAAGCGTTGGTAGATCCATTCCTTTTTCTCGGCCTCGGTCATGTCGCTGTCGGATAGGAGGTCCTCATGACGAGTGGCGGGCGTAAAGGGGCGGTGCGGACCTTTGTGCTGATATATCAGGCAAAAGGGATCTTCTCCATCGAGCCCTTGCAAGTACTCAAGCGCTTTGTCGGTGATGATGTCGGTTACGTAGCCTTTGAAGTTTTTTCGCTCCCCGTTCTCGATCATGTCGGGATCGATATAGAGCCCTTGCCCGGGTAGAATGCAGGAGTAGTCGAATCCTCTAGGATCATGGGGAAGGTGCCATTTGCCCACGATACCGATTTGATAGCCCGCAGCCTGCAGCAACAAAGGAAAGGTGGGAAGATTGGGATCGAGCTCCTCGGTCCGGTCTTTGGATTTGGAGTTTCCCGTGATGCCATTCACGTTGGATAGGCATCCGGTGAGGATCGTTGCCCGAGCGGGCGCGCAAAGAGAGTTGGTGCAAAACGCGTTCTTGAACCACACGCCTTCCGTTGCCAATCGATCCATGTTGGGAGTCTGGATGTAGGACTGGCCCGTCAAACTCATCTGGTGATGCGTGTGATCATCCGTCATTACGAAAATGATATTGGGCCGTGGGGAGGCTCCTTCGGTCGCGTTAGACGACTCTGGGCCGTTGTTCGAACAGCCGAACAGAAGGGTGATTAGGCTGAGGAGAGGAAGAGTCCAGAACCGGGAGGGGGCAGTGAATCGGCAAGAATTCGCATGGATTTTTTCGTTATTAAAGACAGCTAAGTTCGACGTTCCGCGTTATCGCTCAATGAGCTTTTTGACGCGCAATCTTGGCGAACTCGGGTTGTGCTAGCGTTTGGGGGCATTCCATAGCGCCAGCATGGTAAAGAGAATAAATGATTACTCGCAGTTGCGTTGAGACGAGTTAGGATATGTGAAACGTGTTTCATGCGGTTGAACCCGTTTGAGTTAGTGATTCGTTAGAGCGTATGGCGGTGTAAGGATATTTGTGTAAACTTTTTTTACAGATGCTTGGTTATTTGTTGTTTTCTGTGATTCTGTCTCCGAACTCAATGGTAAAGCGGTCCAGGGCCGCGGTCCCGTTCCTCGCGGGCCTGGTCCATTTCCTGGAGATGCTGCGAATCGCCAGGTAGAAGAGCCTGTAGAGCGAGTCCGTGGTCGGGAAGAGGTTACGGTTGCGGCTGATCTTCCTGGACGAGCTGTTGAGGGGCTCGCCGGCGCTGGCGGCGCATATGGACCTTGCCGATGTCCTCGGGGCAGTCGAAGAGCGGGGTCGCGCTCTCCCAATGCGCCTCCCAGCTTCTGCCGATCGCGGGGAAGCGCTCGTCGCGCTTGGACCGGAACTGGTCCAGGGCCAGCTTGGCGGCCTCGGCTGCCGGGGCCTTGCAGAGGCTCCTCAGCTCCGAGGCAGCCTGCCTCTTCTCCTTCCAGCTGACGCGCTTGAGGCTGTTGCGGAGCATGCGCGCGAAGCGCAGCTGTGCTTCGCGGCCTTCGGGTAGACCGTCTCGATGGCCTCGGACAGGCCGGACAGGCAGCATACCAGGATGCCGGATACGCCCCGGCTCTTCAGCTCGGTGAAGACGTTCAGCCAGAACTTGGAGCCCTCGCTCTGGGAGGACCGCATCCCCAGCGCCTCCCTGCGCCCCTCCATCGCTATCGCCAGGGCTAGGCAGACCGCCCGGTTGGAGACCTCGGCCTCGCGCCGCGCCTTGGCCACGGTCGCGTCGAAGTGGACGATCGGGTACGCCCGCTCCAGCGGCCGCGCCTGCCGCTGCTCGACCTCCTCGGCCGCCGCCTCGGCGGCGCTGGGGATGAGCATGGGCGAGACCTCCACCTTGTGCATCCCAAGCAGGCGCTCCTGGACGTCCCGGACCGCCAGGCCCCGAGAGCGCAGGCTCACGACCGCCTCGCCGAAGCCGTCGAAGCGGCGCTGCCTCTTCGGAGCGAGCGCCGGCTCGAGCTCGCCCTTGCGGTCCCGGGGAACCTCGATCGCAAGCTTCCCGTCGTCGCTGCGAAGCGTCTTGCCGCTGCGCCCGTTCCCGCCATTGGCCCAGGCATGCTTCCCCCGCCCCAGGTGAGCGGTCAGCTCCGCGTCCAGAACCCGGTTCATCAGCCGCTTCTTCAGCTCTGCTAAAAGCCCTTCGGGACCTACCAGGCCCTCCGGGCCGCTATAGCCGTCGAGAGGCTGGTCGATCAGCTCCTCCTTGATCTCGTCTTCCATTCGATGCTCTCTCTAGCGCTTAAGAACATCAGTTCGAATCATTTACACAAAAAATTTTACAGGCTCAGCGTATTGAATAATTCCATTTCTTCGCCGCTTCGTTTGATTGGCTTCAAATTACCGTTTCCTCCCCCCGCAATACCCTCCGGGTATTTTTCCTTTCATTGGGCGATATCTGGTAACGAATTTACTTTTTAGATTCCCTTGCAACACGATAGAAAAGCGTCTCCTACCTTGGCTCTGCTCGTTTGTCTGCATTCGATGCGAGTGGCCGACGGGATTGATGAGAAGCGAGGTCGTACCAATTAGATGAAAATCTCTGGCGTTAAAGCCCTCACTTTCGATGTGGGCGGGACCGTATTCGATTGGCGGGGAACGATCGAAGGGGAAGTCCGCGGTCTTGCCGATGCGCGGGGGGCGGATGTAGACTCTCGGCAGTTCGCTACGGATTGGCGCGTGCGCATGTTCGAAGATCTTTAACGGGTAAAGTCGGGTGAACTCCCACGTATGAACGCCGATGCCTTGCATCGACGAGGTGCTTGAAAAACACGGTTCGCTGGAACTCTCTTCGGTCGAGCGCGACGAGCTGAATCAAGTCTGGCACCGAATGAATGCCTGGCCCGGATCCGTTGATGCCATCCACAAATTGCGGGGCGACTACACGACGTCGGTTTTAACGGTTTTGAGCTATGCAATCACAGTGGACTGCTCGAAACGAAACGGCTTGAGTTGGGACGGTATCCTGTCGGGTGAATTCATGGATCATTACAAGAAGGATCCCGAGGCCTACCGGCAAGGCGCGGCATTTTTGGGGCGCCAGCCAGGAGAAGTGATGATGGTCGCCGCCCACACGGCTGATTTGATGGGAGCGAAAAGTGCAGGAATGAAAACGGCCTACATTCACGTCGAAGAGGAATGAACGGATGTCTTTCCTAATCCGGAGCCGGTTCATCCTCTGGGTGAATTTGATGTAAGCGCCCGCAGCTGGGCTGAGTTGGTTGAGAAGCTGACCTGAGATCGCGGGCGATTTCACGCTCCGCCATTTACTCATTATTTTTGAGAAATGGTATCAATCGGCACCCTTTGCTCGTTCCCTTTGGCGGATGATATGAAACATGTTTCATTCAATCTAGCTCGCATCTCTAATGTTTCCAGTTGCAGTCTCTCGATAAGCTCTCAGCAGCGAAATCATTAGATTCCTCTTATTGTTCTAAACTCTGGCTACCTTGAAAAACGCCCGCGGTTTTGAATCGCGTTTTCGCAACTTGGTTAATCTCAATGATTAGCTCCATTTAAGCGAATATCTCCAATATGAAACGTCCCAATATCATTCTCATAATTACGGATCAGCAGCGCTACGAGACGATTGCCGCGCTGGGGTATCCACATGTCAATACGCCAAATTTGGACCGTTTAGCGAATGAGGGCGTGACCTTTTCCCAATGCCACGTTACCTCGCCATCCTGCGGGCCCTCGCGGGCCAGCCTTTTCACCGGTCACTTCCCGCACAATTTCGGAGCCTTGAAGAACAATGATGCCTAGCCGCGCACTTGGGTGCAGGATTTGAATGACAGCGGCTATCACTGCGTGAATATCGGAAAGATGCATGCGGATCCTTACCATAAGGATCATGGCTTTCATGAGCGTTTCATTGTGGAGAACAAGCAACGAAGGGAGTCCGAACGCGGTTGGTCCGGCAATCCGCATATCTTCAATGACGAGTGGGACAAAGCCTTGGATTTGCATGGAATCGATCGCCCGGAAAAATCGTTCTACGGGCAGTGGCCCGACAAGAAGGAGCATCAAGGAGCCTATGAGTGGCAATTTGCGGAAAATCTGCATCCCGATGTGTTCGTCGGAGACCTCGCGTTGCGTTAGTTGGACAAATCCGCCTATGGCGACGATTCGGTCGATGGGATGGATGATCAGCCTTTGTTTCTGCAAATCGGCTTTCCCGGTCCACACCCGCCCTTCGATCCTATCGAGAGCTATACCAAGGAGTATATGGATAAAGAGCTGCCCATAATTCCTGTTACGCAAGAAGAGATGGATGCTCAGCCCGAGACACTAAAATCGTTACGCAAGCGAATGACCGAACGCTTTGCCGATTCCATTGATTTCGATCCGCACGCCAGTGAGGAATCCCGTAAAAGGCAGCGGGCTTACTATTTGGCTAACATGACGATGATCGATGAGAAAGTAGGACAGATTATGGATAAGCTGGGCGAGCGTGGCCTTCTAGAGAATTCGGTCGTCCTCTTTACTTCGGATCATGGCGATTGTCTCGGCGATCATGGATTGGTCGAAAAATGGAACATGTACGATTCCTCTGTACGGGTACCCTTGGTTGTTTGGAGTCCCGATCGATACCAGGGTGGCCGTAGTGTGGATGCCCTTACGCAATGGTTTGATATTGGCCCTACGATTCTTGAACTGGCCGGTTTGAATCCCCCCGACAAAATGGAAGCGAAATCCCTCATCCCTTTTCTGGAGGACCGTCCCGATGCCGACGAGCGTGAGTATGTCTTTTCTGAGCATGCCCAAGACCTCATACTTCAGGACGTGGATCACTGTCTCATGATTCGCGGCAAGCGATTCAAGTTGGTCGAATACTTCGGAAAGAATGACGGACAGCTGTTCGATTTGGAGAATGACCCTGATGAGTTAAAGGATCTTTGGGACGACCCGAATTTTAGTGAAGAGAAAGGTATTCTACGTCAGGTCCTTTCGGAGTGGTTTGTCTCCAGTACCACTCGGGCAACCGGTTGGTGGAAAGATCCAGTGGCTAAACCTAAAGTTTGTTAAGCGATCGGGATTAAATCATTTTAATTTGCCTTGCTACACGATAGAAACACTTCACTGAGCCTTGGCTCTGCTTGGCATTAATCGAGTATCAGAATCATGAAAAAATTCACATGCATCTTTATCCATCCTCCTAGTTATCTCCAGCTTGCTGATTAGCCTGGTGCTCGAGGCCGCTGTCGTTCCGGTTCCTGACACGGTGGAGCCGCGTTTGCTCGAGAATGCCAAGCCGCGCAATGTCGTCTTCATTTTGTCGGACGATCATCGCTACGATGCCATGAGTTTCATGGGGCATCAGTATGCAACGACGCCGCACATGGATTCGATGGCGGCAAATGGCGTGCATCTCAAAAACGCGTTCGTTACTACGTCCCTGTGTTCGCCTAGTCGCGCGTCTATCCTTACGGGACTTTACACCTTTCGTCATCGAGTCATCGATAATCAACGCATGGTGCCCGAGGGTACGCAGTTCTTTTCTCAGTACCTCCAAAAAGCGGGCTACCGTACAGGTTACGTAGGAAAATGGCACATGGGCCGCGCCAACGACGATCCGCGTCCGGGCTTCGACCATTGGGTCAGTTTCAAGGGGCAAGGAAGGTACTTCCCCCCCACTCCAGACTACACTATCAACGTCAACGGTAAACGAGTGAAGCAGGATGGATACATCACTACCTTGCTAACGGATTACGCCATCGAGTTTCTGGAAGCGCAGAAGGGAACGGAACAGCCCTTCATGCTCTACCTTTCCCACAAGGCGGTCCACGATCCCTTCACACCCGAGGACAAGTATCGTGGCAAGCTCGCCGAAAAGCCCTTTATCGAGCCGAAGAGCGCGGAGCCAGTCGACGGCAACTCCCTGAATCGTCCGCGCTGGCTGCTCGACCAGCGTAACAGTTGGCACGGGATGGACTTCGCATTGCACTCCACCGAAGGGATGGAGCGCTTCTATAAGAGCTACTGCGAGGCCCTGTGTTCGGTTGACGACAGTATCGGCGCTGTTACTTGAGCAGTTGAAGAAAATGGGCATCTACGAGGAGACATTGGTCATCTACATGGGCGACAACGGCTCCATGTTTGGCGAGCATGGCTTGTTCGACAAGCGCGTTGCCTACGAGACTTCGAGCCGGGTGCCGATGCTAATGCAATGCCCGGAGCTCTTCGAAGAGGGAACGGTTGTCGATCAAGTCGTAGCGAATATCGATATCGCCCCGACCATCATGGAAGCGATGGGATTGCGAAAGCCGCCGCACATGGATGGGCAGAGCTTCATCCCGCTAGCCCAGGGCAAGAACATCCCATGGCGGGACTACTTCCTCTACGTCTACTACTGGGAGCAAAACTACCCGATGACGCCGACTCACTTCTCTTTGCGCGGCGACGAATACAAGTACACGACTTACTACGGTCTTTGGGACACCGACGAGCTGTTTGACATTCTAAAGGATCCTCAAGAGCAAAATAACTTGGCCCACGATCCCAATTTCGCTACCACTAAAAATGAGATTCAAGATCGGCTGTATGCCATGATGGACGATTTGGGCGGCATGGACATTCCTATGAATCCGCCTCGCGGGAATCAGCAAAACAAGCGGCTCCGCGGAAATGCGTACTTTAATCGAAGCGGTGAACAGGCGGCTGACTTTCCCGAGGCGATGGTTGTCGAAGAGCCGCTTAGGAAGATCCTCAAATAGCAAAGGGTAGCCATTTTCAGAACTAATAAAATCGTGGGAGCGGGTTTGTCCCGCGACTGCTTGACCTTCCTAATCCTGTTCCTGATGGGCGCGAATGGCTCCCTGGGGCAGGAAAGCTTATCGGATCGTTTTGTCCGCTGGCTGAGCCCATCGGTGAGGGCCATGGACGTGGAAATCGAATCATTGCGGGAACGGAGCGAAGGGCTTCCTGAACCGGCGCCCTTTAACCGTAGTGTTAGCCTGGGCTATCATTCGAGCCCTTTTTATTCAGATGATGAACTGAGTTGGATAGAGATTGATCTTAAAAAGGAGCAGGAATTCGACCAGATTGCGCTCCTTCCGGTCTTTGTAGAGATGCCTTTGTTCGAAGGTCGAAGTTACGGGTTCCCGGTCCGATTCAAAATCGAAGTATTTTGGGAAGATCGGACGGACCCGATACTCGTTGCCGATCATAGCGAGGAAGACTATGACCATGTTCATGGCTATCCCTTTCGTGCTCCCTTTACGAAACCGATTGTCGGCCGGTACGTGCGAATGACCTCATTGCGTCACGCGAAGGTTTTAGATCGCTGGGGCATTTCCTTAGCGGAGATCCTGATTCTCAATGGACCCTTGAATGTTGCGGTGGGTTGCCCGGTAACGGTAGGGCCTAGCCCTGGCTATGGAAGGATTGGCTGGAATCGGAATTATCTTACGGACTTTTGCAGTCCATTAGGGCCGCCTGTTGTTGCGGAAACCAGTCCGACCAATGGCCTGCGTTGTATCCATGGTGATGATCCAGAAACTGTTAAATGGGTGCAGGTGGATTTGGGAGACGCTGTTCTGATCGACGCTATTCGTTTGCTGCCGTCCCGGCCGACCGATACTATCGACTCTCCGGGAACTGGATTCCCGGTTCAGTTCAAAATCGAAGCGAGCAATGATCCGGCGTTTAGTAAAAAGCAATTGATTTTCAGTTCAAGCCCTGAGGCGTATCCAAACCCGGGGGACAATCCAGTCGAAATTCATGCGGAAGGGGAAGTCGCTCGATATTTGAGAATCACCGCAACGCGGCTCAGCAATCTCGCGGCGCGGTATTCTTTCAGTCTCAGCGAGATGCAAATGTATTCGAAAGGACGCAATGCAGCATTGGGTAAGCAGGTCTCCGCCTCGGATGTATTCGACAATCCCATATTCCCTCGATGGAAACCTTCCGCTCTGGTTGACGGCTACAACAGTCAGAATCGTCTTATTGAATTGCCCGACTGGCTGGCCGGTCTTGAAGAACGCCGGCAATTGAGCGCCCGCCTGCTTGCGCTGGAAAACGAGAGGGAGCAGAAAAGCGAGACTATCGTGGTAGCCGCCACAACCGGGACGTTAGCGATATCGGGAATCCTGGCGATCGGGGCCGTGGGATTTTCGATGTCCTATCAGCGGAAGAAGAAAAAAGAAACCGAAGAGGTCCGTAGGCAGATTGCCAGGGACCTGCACGATGATATCGGCGGAGATTTAGGCGGCATACTATTGATTAGCGAAGGTGTTCTGCAAAGACCCGGATTATCCGATGAAGTATGCGACGAACTCCGGGATATTCACGACATCGCCAAAGGATCCAATGAAGCGCTGCACGATATCGTCTGGCTGATTCGCGAAGAGCGGGACTTGGCTGATCTTGTCTTGCGTCTACGCGAAATGGCTCAATTGCTGTTGCGAAAGATTCCGTTCGCTTGGGAAGTCCTTCCTGAAACGATCCCCGCTCGGCCAGCGCCTCTCAATGTGAGGCGCCATGTCTTTTTCGCTTTTAAAGAAGCTCTCACCAATATTGCAAAACATGCGGATGCGGAACAGGTAACGATAGCGATCGAAATTTCAACTACGCCACCGTCAATTGCGTTGCGATTGGTGGATGACGGTAGAGGCTTCGACCCGGAGGTCGATTCAAAGGGCTACGGATTAAGGAATTTGCGGCGACGCTGCCAAGCCTTGAATGGGAATTGCGAGATTGTATCAACTCCGGGCGAAGGAACCCGGATTGATTTGGTTTTCTCTTTGAAGGATTAGCTATGTCGAGAACGAATGATACTCGAGTTTGGTTGGTTGAGGACAACGACTCCTACCGTAAAGCGGTGGCCGGAACGCTAGGCCGTTCCTCGGGCATTCAGTGCGACCGCGAATCTCGTTCGGCGGAGGAGTTAATAGCGGAGCTGGAAAAAGGGGGGGCTCCGGATGTCATATTGCTGGACATTCAGCTGCCGGGCAGTGACGGCATATCATCATTGCCGCTCATAAGATCGCGCGCTCCGAAGAGCAAGATTCTCGTACTGACCGCATTCGACGACAGTGAAAAGATCTACAATGCGGTTTGCGCAGGAGCATCGGGGTACCTCCTAAAATCAGCAGGGGCGGATGATATCGTTCAGGCGATTGACGAAGCCATAAGCGGCGGAGCGCCAATGACGCCATCCCTTGCGATTCGCGTTCTCAGGCAATTCTCCGATTTGCTGTCCCCTTCGAAACTGCCCGAGGACTACGAGCTTTCAGAGCGGGAAATCGGGATTCTTCGCTTGATGGCCGAAGGTTTCATCAAGAAAGAAATTGCGGAACAATTGTCGATTAGCCAGCACACGGTGAATTCCCACATCCGGAGAATCTACGACAAGTTGCACGTGCACACCAACACAGCGGCGGTAGCTAAGGCGATTCGGGAAGATATCGTTTAGCGTGATTGCGGTAGTGTCGTGATCTTCAGGGAGGCCACTAGCGGCGGCCGCATAAATTCGGCGACATCGATTCTGTGGTTGTCGGATTCGAGGCCCTACTTCGGTTGTAATACCGTCTCTCAAATTTAGTGAGTAGATGGCGGAGGCTGAAATGGTTTGCAACCAGGCGAGCGACGAGTGCGAGGCCAGCCTTGAAACGGAAGATTATCTAGAGGCTACCTTCTCGGAGAAAAACATCATCGGCTATGTCCGGTGAACTTACCTGACCAAGGGCGAGCCTCATGGAAGAGGTGTGAAGCAGGGCCTGGTGGGTTTCGAGGAGGAGCTGCATTCAATTTTGGGAGCGGCCTATCGCTCGGGGAACATGAAAATTGGAACGTACGAGAAGGGAATATGAAACATGTTTCATTGGATAGTAATGGCTGACTTCCGGGTGATCAATTCAATGTGAATGCTTAGCGGCAGGTAACATTCCCCTGGAAAGCCAGACAAAGCGGTCAATCGCGTCGTCGTTGCGATGAACCGCCCGCTACCTTAATTGCCTCGGGGATCTTCACTCAATTTGCCGCAGGTCTTTCCTTTAATACCTTGCCAACCTTAATAATCGTACCTGAAATTCGGGGACAGCAACCTACCATCTACAAGCGTGCAGGAAGCCATCCAACAGCTATTCACCCCGACGGGACTGTTTCTCATTGTACTCGGCACCTCTCTCGGCATTTTCGTGGGCGCTGTGCCTGGGTTGACGGGGACGATGCTGATCGCGTTGATCTTGCCGCTTACTTACGGGGCGAATCCTCAGTATGCCCTTACACTGCTTATCAGTGTATACGTGGGCGCGGTAAGCGGGGGAATGATCACCTCGATTCTGCTTCGCATGCCTGGAACCCCGGCGTCAATAGTGACCACCTTCGATGGGTTTCCCATGGCCCAAAACGGCCACGCGGAACGGGCTCTCGGACTGGGGGTCATGGCTTCCTTTTTCGGAGGTATAGTTTCCTGGGGGTTTCTTGTTTTGCTGGCGCGCCCCATTGCGTTGCTGTCGACCAAGTTTGGACCCTTTGAATACTTTAGCCTGGTTATGATGGCCCTGGTTCTGATCGCGAGTATCGGAGGCAAGTCGATTTCGAGGTCCTTGTTTTCCGGATTTCTCGGGATACTGCTTTCTATGCCAGGCATCGCGGTGGCAACGGGACAAACCCGATTGACCTTCGGCATAACCGGACTCATCGACGGCTTTAAGTTGCTTCCGGTGCTGATCGGTCTTTTCGCGGTGAACCAGATTTTCCGGGACATCATGGATATCAAGAACGAGAGTAAAATGGAGGCGATTGAAACCCAAGGGGTGGCTCTGCGGTTCAAGGATATTGCCGACCACCTTTTCAATCTCGCGCGTTCGTCGGTGATTGGCACCTGGATCGGACTTCTTCCTGGGATTGGGGCCAACATCGGTTCTGTGACTGCCTACACCGTAGCTAAAAGCTCCTCTAAAACACCCGAGAAATTTGGCACCGGTCACGACGAAGGGGTGGTTGCGGGTGAGGCTGCCAACAATGCCACCATCGGCGGCGCCCTGATTCCCTTGATCTCGATGGGGCTCCCTGGATCGGTGGTAGAAGCCGTGCTCCTCGGGGCATTGGTCATTCACGGATTGCAACCGGGACCCCGTCTTTTTGAGGAACATCCGGTTATGGTCTACACCATTATGGGAGCCATGCTTCTGGCCAACATTGCGATGGTCATCATCATGAGGTTCTCCATGCGAGGCCTGGCAAGGATCTCCAAGATTCCCCGGACCTACTTGCTCCCTGTGATTCTCATCTTCTGTGTCATCGGTTCCTTCGCCCTCTCCAACCGCCTTTTCGACGTATGGGTCATGCTCGGTTTTGGCGCGCTCGGATTCATTTTGGAATCCAACAAGATTCCTCTCGCGCCGTTTGTCATCGGGTTCGTCCTCGGGCCCATCGCCGAAGAGAATCTTACTTCCGGCCTCATCTCTACCAATGGATCCTGGCTGCCGCTCGTTACCCGACCGATTCCGCTTACCTTCCTTCTGGTTGCGCTTACCATGTTATGTCTTCCCTGGATACGAAAGCGATTTGCCAAAACCGCAAAGCCCACCGCCGCTGAATGAAATTTCCCAGGCATATCCTTTCGGTGCTCGTATCGATCCTGATTTGCATCCTGCTTTTCTGGCGGCTGTCGAATATTTCGGGTAGCGGGATGACCGACTTTCCCAATCAACCCATCCAAGTGGTCGTGCCTTACGCGGCGGGTGGCGGAACCGATGTATTCGCGCGAACCCTACAGAAGTCGATCAACGCCCGCGAAAATCTCCCTCAACCGTTCGTGATTATTAACCAACCTGGAGGCGTGGGCACCATCGGCTCACGATTTGTGTATGGATCCCGACCGGATGGCTATCGTATTCTCTGCATCAACGATGTGGTCATTACCACCCAGCTATCCGGAACGGTTAATTATGGTCCGGAAGATTTTACCCCGATTGCCCAAACAGGAAATTTGACGACCCTGGTAGCCGTCCGGGAAGACTCCCCCTTCAATAACCTGTCCGATCTGCTTGATGAAGCGGAAGCCAATCCTAAGAGCATACGTATGGGCGCCGACGTGGGATCGCCTGCTTTTTTCAATTCGAAGTTGATCGAAGCGTCCCGGCCTGGTGCAGAGGTCAACTACATCTCGAGCGGTGGTGGTCAGAAACGATTTACCCAAGTGCTTGGCGGACACATGGATGCTGCTATCTTCTCGTTGGGAGAGTATAACGGGTTTCTAGCCTCCGAAGGAACCCCTCCGGACCAGAACATTAAAGCCATCGCAGTACTGGACGGCGAGCGTAGTCGTTTCTACCCGGATATTCCCACCGCCACCGAGCAGGGAATTCCCATTTACTCTGGCAATGCTTACTACTGGTTGGCGCCAAAAGGGGTGCCGCAGCCCGTGGTGGAAACGTTGGCCGGCATGTTTGAACGCTGCCTGGAGGACCCCGTGGTAATGGCCGAACTGGAGCGGCAGTCCATCGGGATTGCCTTCCGCAAGGGCGACGAGCTGGCCGAATTTTTGAGCAAAAAAAAGCGAGATCTGGGAGGTATAGAGCCGGAGCAAGCTCCGGACGTTCCCAATTTCCCGAATTGGGTAATCGCTATCGTCGCAGTCCTTGGACTTTCCATCCTAGTCGGTAAATTCCGCAAGCCGGACCCGCGCGGGGATCGTTCAGGCGAAGGTGCGATCGCCTTGATGGCAGCAGGGATCATGGTTCTCTATATAGCGTGTTTGCAGCTAGGTCTGCCCTATGGGGTGGTGACAACTCCTGCACTGTTTTTTATCGGCGCCACGCTCGCTGGATGGCAGAGGACCAAGCTCATTCCCATAGCCCAACTGGCGCTGTTCTTCGGACTTGGTTCAGAGTTTGTTTTCACCACCTTGTTTTCTGTTCCCTTGCCGTAAAAAATGGAATGGGTTAAACCGCATTCAGGTAAATCTGCAGTCATATTGAGGTTTGGATATCGTTTCAATGAACCCGTCAATGGAAGGATCGGAGGCTTCCAAATTCAGAAACTAACCAACCCGACTTGACTTCTCACTCGATCGTGTTATGGCTATTTTACCAAATTCTACTATAGTATCTTCATGTTTTTCTACGGTACCCATCGTCGACTTTCATTGAGACTATTTGCGCTCGCGGCGGCTTGCCCAGGAATTTGCTCTCTCACCTACTCTAATTCTGACAGTGACCCTCCTGAAGGATTTCGTAGCCTCTTCGACGGCAAGACGTTAGATGGTTGGAAGATGATGCCTCGGTTGCCTGTTCCTAGATACCCCGGGGCCCCGTTCAATGTGGACCCGAATGGCGAGTGGATGAAGAACGCTCGCGAGAACGTCGGCAAATGGACAGTCGTCGATGGAGCCATTGTTGGGGAGCAGGACCCTCCAGCTAGCGGGGTTGGCGCCTACCTAGTTTCTGAAGAAACCTTTGGCGATTTCGAGTTGATGGTGGACATGAAGCCGGACTGGCGGACCGATACGGGCTTTCTCATTCGGACTGCACCCGGCGGGAGCCCCGGATTGCAGGTCTTGTGCGATTTTCGTCCCCAAGGTGGAATCGGCGGCTTCTATGGCAACGGATTTGCGGGAATTCATGGTATGTCGTTCGCCATCGATGCGGTGGTGGATGAGAACGAGGTCCCAATTCGGGTCATTCCAGCGGATCCGAATAAAGGTCGCGCAGAACTTCGTGATCAGACGCGGGCCATTCTCAAGTATGCGGTGGATGTAGAGGAATTCCTGAAGGTATGGAAAGTGGGCGAGTTCAATACCTTCAAAGTGCGTTGCGAAGGGCGTATCCCGACTGTGACGACTTGGGTGAACGGTCTCAAGATCGCTGTGCTGGATTTGGCTGATATCGAATGGCCGAATTACGATGCTGAAGCAATCGCGGAAATGACGGGCGGCAAGGGTCACATCTCTCTGGAGGTCCACAACAATGGGCGCAATGACCCGCAAGGCCAGGAACGCTGGTGGCCGGGAGCTCAGGTACGCTGGAAGAACATTTATATCAAGGAACTGTAATGCTCTCACTAAAATTTAGACGCGCACTAACGGCGCTAAATGTCAGGATTAGAACATGCCTCCGCGAAGTGGAGATCCTTGCCTCGCAACGCGAGGATCCAGAGAGCGTAGCGAACGATGTTAAACCCCATTGCAGAAGTAGATTAATATCGCTTCTTTGTCGCTGGATCGCCGATGAATCGGCGGCAGGATCCCCGACGAGCCGGGGCCAGGTTTTACGAATCATTTGGGTTAAGATTATGCGTTTACTAAATTTCAGAAAATCACTAACAGCCCTCTGCTTAGCACCCTTGGTATTGTTTTCGGGTTGTTCGAAAAAAACCGAGCCGATTTCTCTATTCGATGGAGAAACGCTTGAAGGGTGGCACGCGATCCCACGGATCTACGTTCCGCAAAACGAGGAATTTAATCAGATTCCATCGGCGCAGCTTCGCGATGCTACCGTCCGGTTTCACGAAGAAAGCTCGGACGCGGGTCTTCGCGAGAAGGTGGGGAATTCCGGTGTCTGGGAAGTTGTCGATGGGGCGATCGTGGGAAGCCAGGTTCCGGGCACGGTTCTGGGTGGATACTTGATGTCGGACAAGAAATACGGAGACTTCGAGCTCACCGTTGAGGCGTGGCCTGATTTTCCAATCGACACTGGTATTATGATTCGCGCCCATGAAGTGGGTACGGTTGGATTTCAAATATTGCTCGATTACCGGCCCAATGGAGGAATGGGAGGCGTCTATGGAAATGGACTCTACAATTTCAGGGCCTTCCCATTCGTGATCAATGGTGACGAGCTACCGGGATTCGAGGCGGCCAATCTCCGGAAGGGGAAACTGGACCGGCCGCAATTCAAGCCTGATTTTGCGGCGCCTATTGAGGACTTTCTCAAAGCTTGGAAACCCAATGACTGGAATACGATTCGCATTCGCAGCGAAGGGGAATTGCCGGTAATCAAGACATGGATCAATGGCGTGCATATCGCCACGTTTGATACCGCCACGCTCGGAGAGCATGTTGAGAACTTCGATGCAGAGGCGGTTGTTGAGCGCCTGGGCAGGAAAGGGCATATCGCGTTCGAGGTACACGATAGCCATAGCGGCCGGGAGCGTTGGGCTCCGGGAGCTGTATGCCGTTGGCGAAATGTTCGCATCACGGAATTGTAGATAGATGTATCAGGTTTTTAGATATATTTCTGCATTGACGCTCTTTATTGGGAGCGTCTCCCTAGCTTGCGCCGCAGAAGATCCTCCCAGCTTCAGCCGCGATATCCGACCCATCCTTTCGGGTAAGTGCTTCAAGTGCCATGGTCCGGATCCGGAAACGAGGGAGGCTGATTTCCGATTGGACCAGCGCCAAAGCGCGATCGATGCGGAGGTCATCGTTCCTGGCGATCCCGTGGAGAGTTGGATCCTGGAGGTTGTATCCACCGATGATCTAGACATGCGCATGCCGCCCAAGGGGGATCCCTTGAGCGCCGATGAGATTGAGACTTTGCGAGCATGGATTGCGAATGGCGCGGAGTACGAAGCGCACTGGGCGTACCAGCGGCCAAATCCTCGACAGCCGCTAGGAGCGGGCGACACGAAATGGCCGACTAGCGAATTGGATAGCTATGTACTGGCTCGCATGGAAGCAGCGGGTCTGGACCCGGCGCCCCAAGCGGAGCCAGCGGTATTGCTGCGGCGCCTCTATCTCGATTTGATCGGGCTCCCTCCATCGTTTGAAACGGTGATCGCCTTCGAAGCAGATCCGTCGCCAGAGAATTTCGAGGCTCACGTGGATCGTTTGCTGAAGTCACCCCGATTCGGGGAAAAGTGGGCGACGGGCTGGCTCGACTTGGCTCGCTATGCGGATTCCAACGGGTATCAGCATGACGACCTCCGCACGATGTGGCCGTATCGCGACTGGGTCGTCGAGGCTTTGAACGAAGACATGCCCTTCGACCAGTTCAGCATCGAGCAGCTGGCGGGCGATCTGTTGCCCAATCCTTCAAAAAGCCAATTGATCGCGACTGGATTCAATCGCAATGTGCCGACCAATTTTTCGGGAGGAACCAAAGTGCCCGAGGTTCGGGCGAACGTGCTCCACGATCGGGTGGCTACGACAGGAGTGGTTTGGCTGGGGCTGACCTTGGAATGCGCCCAATGTCACGATCACAAGTTCGACGCAATTTCCCAGAAAGAGTACTATCAGCTCTACGCCTATTTCAATAAAGCCGTTCCGGAATTCGTGCAGCAGGGCGACGGCATGTTTCGGAAGCACTTTACGGGTCGGAACGTAGTAGTCTACGCGACCGAAGCCGAACGGCAGAGGGCTCAGGAAATCGAGCTCGCGATCAAGCTGGAGGAGCAGAAAATTGCAACCCTTGAGGAGATCGATGGCGACGATTCGGTTTCGACTGTCAGTCAAGCGGTCACGCTGCTAGATTTCGAGGGACCGGATCCGTTCAAGAGCAACAATGCGACTCGACCCGCTATCAATTCGGTTGTCGAGGACACGCCACCGGAAGGAGGCAAGTTTGCAGCGCGAATCGAGGCGGAGCCTGTATTCGAGACCAAAGGGTTTTTTGGAACTGATTTTTCGTTTCCCGCCAAGGACCTATCCAAGAACAGCGAGATCACGTTTTGGATAAAGACGGACATGTCGAGCCAGTTCAATCTGCAAGTTCATACCCAGAATCGACAAGCCAGCATTTTTAGTTTTTCGACTATCGATATCGAGCCCGATAATTGGATACAAATCGTGGCCCCATTGGCGGATTTCACTAAACCCCAGTGGTCCAATGCTGCGGCGGATTGGGCGAGTATCCAGAAAATACAGATCACTGCGTATGGAAATGGTCCTTACGATAGAGAGTATGTCATGCTGGATAATTTCCAAGGAGTGAGTTCTTCGGAGCGTGGTCTGCGAGAGAAACGGGTTGCCGATTTGCGCGTCGAGTTGGCGGAATTGCAAACCGAGACGATGGTAATGCAGGACGCCCAGTCGCCCTCGCAGGCGCATATTATGATGCGTGGCGACTATACGGCTCCTGGCGAACCGGTGGATGTTGGCGTCTTGGCGAGTCTGCACCCCTTGGACCCCGCGCTGCCGACCAACCGCCTCGGCTTGGCTCAGTGGCTAGTGGACGAGAATAACCCGCTCACGCCGCGAGTCGTGGTCAATCGCATATGGGGAGAGATATTCGGTCGTGGAATCGTCACTACGCCTGAGGATTTTGGAATGCAGGGTGCGACACCCAGCCACCCGGAATTGCTCGATTGGCTCGCCCTCCAATTCGTCGAAAACGACTGGTCGATCAAGCGACTGGTCAAGACGATCGCTCTCTCCTCGACTTATCAGCAAACATCGGCGGTTTCGGCTGAAGAAATCGGGAAGGACCCCCAAAACGAATGGTATGCCCGGGGGCCGCGCTTCCGACTCTCGGCGGAGCTGATTCGCGACAACCTGCTCGCCATTTCCGGACTGCTCTCCGACAAAATGGGCGGGCCCTCAGCCTATCCTCCTCAGCCGGAAGGTTTGTGGAAAGAGATTTCCACTGCGGATATAACGGACTACCCGACCTCCCAAGGGGAGGATCGCTATCGTCGCGGACTCTACACGTTTTTACGGCGGGGGAACCCCAATCCGATGGTCCTGAATTTCGACGGTACGGAGCGCTCGGTTTGCGTGGTCCAGCGCGATCGTTCGAACACTCCGGTACAGGCGCTCAATCTCCTCAATGATCCTTCTTTCGTGGAGGCGGCGCATGCGCTGGCTGACTCGATCGAATCTCTTTCGGGAGACGCCCGAAACAAAGCGATGATTGCCTTTCGACGGGCGGTGGCTCGCGAACCTTCGGAAGCGGAAGTTGGCGCCTTGCTCGCGCTCTATCGGAAACACGGTACCTGGTTTTCCGTGGCCCAAGTTATTCTCAATCTCGATGAAACGCTTACCAAATCATAGTAACATCGTAGCTTCGACTGGTAGTCGAAGAACCTGCCCAATCTCCCCAATCATGAATCTCAAACCCTTCCATCGCGATCAGTCCGTGCGGATTTACTTCACGAACATGCCGCACTGGAGACAAGACGGATGCACCTACTTTGTCACCTACCGTCTCGCAGACTCGATTCCAAAAGATGTGCTCGAGCGCTGGGATGTCGAGAAATCCGATTGGCTCGCCGCCCATGGAGAAAGCGTGGGTGATGGGGAGCATTGGAGAAACGCTTTCCTGAGACTCGACGAGAAGAACCGGCTAACGTTTGTGCAACACTTCAACCGTCAGCTCGATTTCTATCTAGACGAGGGCCGCGGTTCCTGCACACTCCGCGATTCGCGATGTTCCCGAATCGTTGCCGAGGGATGGGAGTACTTCGACGGCGTACAATACGCGCTAGGTGATCTCGTAGTGATGCCGAACCACGTGCACCTATTGGTGACTCCCTTTCCAGGCATCGAACTCGAGGATATCTTGCAAAGCCGGAAACGGCAATCGGCTCGGGAAATCAATGCTCTTCTCGATCATAGTCGTACAGGAGCATTCTGGCAAAAGCACAGTTTCGATCACATCGTTCGAAACGAGAGGGCGTTGGAACGATTTCAGAGCTACATTAAAGAAAATCCTATGAAAGCGGGACTGCCGCCTAGAGGGTTTCAGTATCGTGTGGCTATAGCGGAAAAAGCCGAGGAGGTGGCAACATGAATGCGGGTTCGAACGATAGTGGAAATGGGAGAGAATATTCGACTGCCAGTCGAATCTACAAACAATTGCACCGCCGCGAGTTTCTGCGACAAGGCACCCTTGGCATCGGCTCTCTCGCGCTCTCGCATCTTTTAAATAAGGAGCTAGCTGCATCCACCTCTAAACCAAGTCTCAGGTTCCACCATACGCCCAAAGCTAAGCGCGTTATCTTTCTTCACATGGTCGGTGGTCCTTCTCAAATGGATACGTTCGATCCGAAGCCAGAGCTGGATAAGTGGGATGGCAGGAGTCTCCCGGCCGAGCTGACCAAAGGGCAGAAGTTCGCGTTCATCACACCGGAAGCTCGAGCGATCAAATCGCCTTACAGCTTCGGCCCTCGTGGCGAATCGGGTATGATCATGTCAGAGTTGTTTCCTCACTTGGCCACGGTTGCGGACGAGTTGACGATGATTCGCAGCATGAAGACGAATGAGATCAATCATGGTTCGGGCGAACTCTTCCTGCACACGGGCCATGGTCGCTTTGGTCGTCCTACCTTCGGCGCGTGGACCTCCTATGGTTTGGGCACGGAAAACTCGGATCTGCCTTCTTATGTCGTGCTCAAAGATCAGCCGCCGAATTCCGGAACGGCAGGCTGGGGCAGCGGTTTTCTTCCCTCGAAGCACCAAGGGGTTCTTTTCCGCACCGGAGCGGAGCCGCTTTTCTACATGGATAATCCGGAAGGGGTTTCCAAGGAGCAGCGTGGTGATGTGATTGATACGATTGGCCAACTTAACAATCATGCGTTCGATCGCTACCAGGATCCGGAAATTCAATCGCGCATCGCTCAGTACGAGTTGGCTTATCGGATGCAGACGTCTGTGCCGGAACTGGCGGGACTGGAGAGCGAGCCGGAACACATTTTGCAGATGTACGGTCTCGATCAAAACGGAGAAGGGGGCAAGTTCGCCAAGAACTGTCTGCTTGCCCGCCGTTTGGTCGAGCGCGCGGTTCGCTTTGTTCAGGTTTTCAACAAGGGTTGGGATCACCACGCGAACATCTATGGCTCCTTGCCGCGGCAAGCGAAGGCGGTTGATCAAGCCTGCGCGGGACTTATAACCGACCTAAAACAGCGCGGGCTTCTTGACGACACTCTCATTATTTGGGGCGGCGAATTCGGTCGTACGCCTATGGTGCAGGAGCACAATGCGGGCACGGGCGAGCTCACGCCTCCCGGGCGCGACCATCACAAGGAGTGCTTCAGCATCTGGATGGCGGGTGGCGGTGTCAAAAAAGGCTTCACCTATGGAGCTACGGATGAGTTTGGTTTTGGCATCACTGAGAACGAGGTCCACGTCCACGACTTTCACGCCACCTGTCTCCATCTTTTGGGGATCGATCACGAGCGATTGACCTATCGTCATCAAGGGCGCGACTTTCGCCTGACCGATGTGCATGGGCATGTGGTGAAGGACATCATTGCCTAGGATTCTTGTGACCCTTATAGTATGAATAACATGAAACTACTTTGTGGAATATATCGAGCGGGAACAGTGGCGATTGTCGCCTCATTTCTTGGATTTGCGGCCCCCGTCGTTGGTTCGAATGCGCTCGATTCCTACGGCGGCTTTATCGATATTAAGGGTGAGAAAACAGGCTTCTTTCACGCCGAAAAGATCGATGGCCGGTGGTGGCTGGTGACGCCGGAAGGGAATGCCTTTTGGGGCATAGGGATGGCCCATCCGGTTACGGACTATATGGAGGGCGCTATCACCTTCACTTATAACGGCAACCAGGAAGCTTGGTTGCGGGGGACGATACAGCGGATGCGAGACCTGGGGTACAACTGCGTGTGGAGTGGCCCGTATTGTCCCGAGCGCATGAGAAAAGGATTTGTCAATAAGGAATTGGCGGAACGTATTTTCGAGGAGGGCGAAATTCCTTACGGGTTTCCGATCCCGCTCATCAAGCACAACGTCGAATTGAAGCCAGGAGAAAAGCAGCCTGACGTATTCAGCGATGAATACACTAAAATACGTCAATGACCTCGTCGCCAAATATGTGCCCAAGCTGAAGGACAATCCGTGGATAATGGGCTATTACTACGGGTTCGGATCCTGGGATCGGGAGATCGGCTGGATCAATACCACCATAGAGCGAATCGGCAGTCCAGGGCGAGCCCGCCTCCTGGGCTTGTTGGAAGATCGATACAAGGGTGATATCGATTCCTTGAACAAGGTTTACGGTACGCAGTTTCGATCCTTCGGAGAGCTGAAGCAGTCCGGTTCACTCGTCTATCCAGAATGGATACGGCGGCTCAAAATGAGTATTGCGCAAATGCCTGACGAGACGGGTTCGCAAGAAATGTTCGATGATGCTCAAGTCTTGCTAGGCGAGATCATCGAGCAAGTGTATCGACTCGGGCACGAGGCTATCCGAAAGTACGACCAAAACCATATGATTTTCGGGGCCTATGTCAAAGAGGCCACTTTGAATATGGATATGTGGCGACGGGTCGATCCCTATATCGATGTGATCGCGCCTCAGCACGTCAGCAAGGTGTTTCCCATTCGGCAAGTTGTGGAGAGGCTCTCGATAAACCGGCGCTCATCAGCGACCAGCCGTTCGGAAACGTGTACCCGTCGCACCTCATCCGAAAGGGTGGGACGCCCGGCCCGGTTCCTGACCATTTGGACCGGCTCGTTCTTTACGATATCCTATCCGATCGAATTTCTCAGGATCCGGATTATATAGGAGTGGATTTTTGTGCCTGCCTGTTTGATCAATTCCCGACGGAAAAGGCCTATGATCGGGGTCAACCTGGCTTCTACTCGATCGATGGCGAGCCGCAGTCGCACCTCATTAGGACGGTTCAGAATCTGAACGCCCAGATGCTGGACAACGTGAAGATCTCGCATAGCGATTCGGCGATCGAAGCCTTGGATACGAAGTTTCACGAAACCCTGCAACGATATCGCCAAGTGGTGAATGACCGAAGAGCCTTCCTCCAAAAGAGTCCAGCGATTGAGAATCCGTGAGGAGAGGCGCGGGGCGAGCGGCGAGGTGCGAGGGATAAGAAACTTGCCACCAGAATCAAGTACCCAGAAACTATGAACAGAAGACAATTTATAGAACGTTCCGTTGCCGCAGGTTTGGGCCTGTCGTTGGGACAGCATTTGGTTGGGGCTACTCCCGCCAAAACAACTCAGCTGGACGCCAAGGGCTTTTTTACCCTGGGGCAAGTAGATGGCCGCTGGCTGTTGATTACTCCGGAAGGGAAACCGTTTTTCACCTTGGGCATGAATCACATTGATCCGGCCACGTTGAGGTATCCCGAGAACATTCATATCTGGGAAGACAAGTATGATGGCAGCACCTTGAAATGGATCCAGGAGTCCGTCGTTCCCAACCTCAAGGAGTGGGGCTTCAACTCTGTAGGCTGGGTTCAGGAAGTCGCGGTTCGCAAATGGCGGCACTCGCGTCCCTTCACCGTGGACGAATATAAGGCGCTGGAAATGCCTTACTGCCACCTTTTGCCCTTCATGGAATCGCACCAATGGGAAAAGCATACCGTGCACTTCGACTTCTTCAGCGACGATTGGGCTGAGTGGGTGGATTACATTGCCCGTTCCCACTGCGCCGAGCTGAAGGACGACCCGAATTTGATCGGCTACTTCTATAGCGATTGTCCTACCTAGACCCATGACCGGGCGGAAAATCAGTGGCGGGGACCCATCTTTGATCCGAAAAAACTGGAGTCTGAAACAGGTAGGGACGAGTTGAGGGCGTTGGCGAAGCAGTATTACAAAACCACCCACGACGCTATCCGTCGACACGATAAACATCACTTGATTCTTGGCGACCGCTATGAGGCCAATGCCCATATAGCTATGCCTCTGGTCGAAGCGGCAAAGCCTTACATCGACGTGCTTTCATTCCAGGACTTCCGAGACCCGATCGAGCACCTGGACTATTGGTACAAAGAAACAGGGATTCCAGTGCTGCTGGCAGATGCAGCTGGTATCCAGAGAGCGGATAACAACTTCACTCGAAACGATGGAGAATGGTACACGAAGGTGCTCGATGGATTGATTGAGAATCCGGGTTGCATAGGCTTTCACCTGTGTGGCGCCTACCAGCGCAACAAAGCCAGACGACGTGGCCTGCTAGACGAGTTCGAGAAACCGGACCAGGAAAATGTGAGTCTCATTCAAGCCGCCAATGAAAAGGCCGCACGTTGGATGAATGCTTTGCCGTCGCCTTTATAGCGGAGAATCTTCGCTTCGCTCAGCAAATCCCTCGTTGCATTCCGGGGTTGATAGGAAATTCAGTTGTGTTGATAGAATTTCACTGCAAGGTGTATTTTGAGTGAGAATCAACACATCGACCGATGCCGGAAATATCTACCCTGAATGAACGCCTATCTCGGGCGAGGCGGCGAGAGTGGAAGATTGGAATACCGCTAGGGGTTGGAATGCTCGTTTTTTCGAGCGCGATCATTCTTTACTTGGTTCTCGTAGAAGTCCCGAAACAGAAGGAAATACAACAGCAAGCCTATAGGGATTCGACTCGTCAGCTTTCTGAGCGTCTCGTTTATGGCGTGGAAAACTTGAGTGAATGGTCCACTGATGAATCTCTGGAGAGTTATTCGAAAGCCATTGAGGTTCTGGCTGAGCGCGACAACGTCGATCCTTCCCTGGATGAAACGCTTAATGAACGCGTGGATACGCTAAAGGAAACAAGGCGGCAGCGTCAGATTCGATTCGAATCGCTAATGAAAGACATCGAAGATTTTCCACTCATCAGCACTGTAGATGCTGTACTCGCTTATGACAAGCGCATGAGAAATGCTACCTTCACGCTTTCCCGTAAGCAGGGAGATGATTTGATGCAAAAATGGTCGGATCGCAGGAGCGGCGTCTTAGCAATTAAACAGGCGTATCGTGAACAGGAGCATCGTTGAGAGCTTATCTCCGAGCAGTGGAAGGGAGAGCGCTAACCATTGGTAGGAAGTGAATGTGCTTCTTCGTTCGCTACAATGGTTCCAATTTGATTCTCTCTAGCAAGAGACCAATCCGACACTTATCGTCTTGCCGGCTCATCCGCCATTTAGCCACCGGAGCCTTCTTCGGGCTTGGGCTTGCTTCGCCGAATCATCACGCGTCCATCCGGTAAAAAACTCACAGCAGACATGTCATTGGTATGGCGCTGCATCACTGCGTCGATTTCCGCGTTCTGTTCGTCTGTGACACGTGTCCCGATTTTTCGGCGACTTAATTCAAGGCCAATCAGCACCGAACGCCGATTATCCGCGCTCTCCATCTGACCAACCGCATCGCTAATTCCGTTCAATCCGCCACCCAACTTCAGACGCCCACGCGTCAAAGCCCTCAACATTGACGCCTTTTCCACTTCAGCCTCAGTCAGCAAAGCGTAATCCTCTGCCGCATCGATATCATTGCGGCTCCAATAGGTCATGGCCTTCGCATAAGTCGTGTTTCGCAAACGATCATCTTCAATCTGCCCCGCCAATTCCAGAGTCCTCTCCGGATTCGCCGCCACCATATCTCCCGCTAAATCGTATACTAGTTGATCCCTATCAGGCAACCCATGCAAAGCATCGAAAATCGGTTCTGAATCGAAAGTCGTCGAATTTCTCAACCACGTCTTCGCCACGGTCATCAACGTTCCCTCGACCGTCGGATCGCCCTCATTCTCAAGCACAAAGTTTAAAGCCGCCGCTCCATCCTCCTCCGCCCAACTCTTCATCAAGCCCTGCATCGAGCTAGAAGCTAAATCTTGATCCGCAATCGTCGACACCGCTTCCAAAGAACTCTCGAAATCCAAGTCAGCCCATTTGTCGAAAAGAACCTCAGCCATCCGATCTCTGCTTCCCAAATTCTCTGCCGCTAAAGTGGCATCCAATGCCAAAGCCAACGACTCAGGACTGTTTTGCCTCGATATCAAGTAACCAAATTCACTCACCTGCCGCACACCATGCACATCTTCCAAATACCCAATCGCCAAAGATAAATCGCTCTTGCCGATTTCGTTCAAAGCAGATCGCAAATTCACTTGCCGAATCGCTCCATTATTCGACGCTTGAATCAATGAAGCCCAAGCGATATCCGGCTCGCTCCGCGCCCAACCAGCAGCGACATACCCAATAGCCCGCAAGCCAAACTCGCTTCCATCTCCAAACGCCGCCACAAACGCATCCTCTCCGCCTTTCTCTCCAAAGCGCGTCATAAACCTAGCATACTGAGCCTTCTCCCTCGGTGTTTGAGGCAAATGTTCCTCGTAGTGCGCAAGTATTTCCAGGCCTTGCTCGAATGTATCGAAAAGAACAATACGCTGATTCAAAGGCAACTCACTCCACTCCGGCTCCCTGTTCTCCGCAAGGAGCTCCTCTTCGGTTGCCCCAACTGCGTTTGACTTCGGCTCCAGAGAAACCTCGTGCAAAACACTCGATTCCTTGGCAGGTACAGACGGCACTTTAATGTCCGTCGGCACTTCGTCCCTCCATGATTCTTTTGCTAAATCTTCAAGGACCGCGGCATCCGAAATACCCCTTTCGTAGCCAAGCTTAAATGCATAGGGCAGCCCCAACCCAAGCGTCGCCAAACCGGCAACTACCAAGACCACAGTAGACACGTTCATAGTAATCATCCCACCCGATCCGGTCATTAAGCCAAATTACTATTGCGAGCAAGAACGCTAACGGTTGATAGGAAGTGAATGCGTCTCCCCGTTTGCTACAATTGTTCCGATTTGATTCGGAGGGGAGGTTGAGAGGAAACTTGAATGACGTTGAATTCTGGGGCTTGGTTTTCTCTCAATTTTGCCTTAGTTCCAAGCGGGTCCTTACGGCTATGAAGGCTAAGTTACTAATCGGCCACATTGAGAGTTTTTATCTAGGCGGTTATTTTGAGGACACGGGCCTTGGTTGATCAATTGCTGAGATTGCTCAGATCAGGAGCGAAATCTCGATCGGAGGCCCTCGACTCGGTCTCAAAATGCCAACTCCGCAACAGACAGGTAATAGCTCAGCGTGCTAACCTTTTTGGACGCCGGAGAGAGTCAATTCTCAGGTCGCTTCATCGGCAACCCGACGGCCTCCGCCTAGTAGCGAGACGAATGGACTTGCACTCTTTCCCCGACTCTTCTCTCAATGCCAATCAGAATTCAAACAATCTCGCGGACACATGGACGAACCACTTTCGGACGAATATTCTATATGGGGATACCGGCTCTTTCTCGACCGGGAACCTGAATCTGAACTTACCATTAAACGACGGACCGGCGTATTCAAAAGTAGTAAACTACTTCGCCAGCATTTTCTTACATCCGAAGAGTTCGTCGCCAAAAACCCAGAATGGAATTTATTTTTCTATTTGGGGCTTTCGCCAAAAATGGACGTTTCCACTGAATTAACGGAAGAGCAGCAATCAGAGCTTATCCAGCATGTACAGGAAACCTGGGAGGAGCTCGGAAACTCTGATCCTCATTGGTCGGTGCTCTCGCAGGATTCGTACCGGAGCGACAAGATAGAGCGGAGCCAAGAGGATTTTAACAAGAGTGCCGAGATTGATATGATGATTCTCGACTCTACGCTCGAGCGAAACAGTATCGACCTCAGTCAATTCAATTCTTGTCGGGAATTCGGCTGCGGTGTCGGTCGGGTCACGCGATTCCTTGCCGACCGGTTCGACTAGGTTGAAGGAATTGATATATCCCACGGGCATCTCGAAATCGCCGAAAAAGCTATCAGGGACCAATGCCTGTCGAATGTTCGCTTTAGACATGTGAACGATCCCGCAGCACTGGCGAATCTTCCCAAAACGGACTTTCTTTTTTCTGTAATGGTTTTGCAGCACAATCCACCGCCCGTTATGGCAGCTTCTGCTGGAAAACTTGCTCAATTCTCTCAGTCCAAACGGTGTCGCGCTAATTCAAATACCCACCTACAGACGCACCTATTCATTCGATGTGGATACCTATATCGAAACACCTCCATTTGAAGAAGGTGAACTGGAAATGCACTACTTGCCCCAGAGCAAAGTCTTCGACATTATAGACGAGGCATATTGCAAGCCGATCAAAGTTATAGAAGACAATTATGTTGGTAGAAGAGGTAATGAGCTTTCCAATACGTTTTTGGTTCGAAAAAAGGAGAACCCCGTGAAAGGCTGGAGGGCTAAGCTCGGGTCTCTGTTTGGACTTGGAACATAAGCTTTGTCGAAAAAAGATCCCCGAGCAACCGTCTTCCAAGCCTTTCTGCGAACGATACCGGGCGCGTAGTCTTTCTCCGTTCGGTACAATCGTTCCGATTTGATTCGGGAGGGGAGATTGATCCGGTCGCCGTGAGAACTGCGCATTGAATAGAAGAATCACTGAATATCAAAACGAGTAGACAGTATAACCTAATTTCGGCACTGCTGGCCTTCATGCTTTGGGGCGGTTGGGCCTATTATGTAAATCAAAAGAGCGGAACCGACGTAGGTTTCCGATCTGCCATTACTCAGGGAACTGCCAGTTTTATAATAACTCTGATCATGGTTTGGATCGTTAGCTGGTGGTTTAGCAGAATCCGACAGCCAGCGCTGCGCGTTTTGCTGCCAGGAGTCTTTACCGTAGGGTTAACTGGGACGTGTCTTTTTATTGTCCACAAAATCGTGGGAACTCCCGCCGTACTGCAAACGATCACCCCAGCGCTGAGTGTTGCCTTTCTCTTTTGTTTATACACAAGTATAAAGCTGAATCGAATCGAGCCGAAGAAAGGTCCCTCGAATGAGCAACGACGATAACGAAGTGACAGGACGGCGCCCCCTCAAGGTACGGCAAGTCCATCTCGCGCGCAATTTCGCAGCCTGGCTGAGCAGCAAGCGTATTACGCCCAATCAAATATCTATTTTAAGTGTCCTGTTTGCCCTCTTGGCCGCCTATTTCATTCTCGAGCTTCGTCCTGAGCGAAATTTTCTGGAGTTTCTCAGGCTCGGTGACGGCCCCAACGCTAATCGCTGGTGGATCGCGATTCTGGCGGCCTTGTTCATCCAATGCAGACTCCTCTGCAATCTATTCGATGGCATGGTCGCAGTTGAAGGTGGCAAGACCACGGCCTCGGGTGAACTGTTCAACGACATTCCTGACCGCATTGCCGATCCGCTCATTCTCATCGCCGCAGGCTATGCTTGCAATTCGCAGTGGGGTATTGAATTGGGATGGTGCGCGGGGCTTTTGGCCGTCATGACTGCCTATGTAAGAAACCTGGGGGTCGGGATGGGCGCTCCTTCAGATTTTCGAGGCCCCATGGCTAAGCAGCACCGCATGGCAGTAGTAACGTTTGCCTTAGTTCTGTCTGCGTTCGAGAAGCTATTTTTGGATGCAGGCTCTACGCTCACCGTTGCCCTCCTCGTAATTATCGCAGGGTCGGCGTTAACTGCTGCGTTAAGAAGCGTGAGGATCTACCAGTTTCTGGAAGGTGGAGGCATCCCAAAATGAAGATCGGAGAGTTCATCGAAGTTCCTACCAACACTTTCTACACGATGGGCCTTGTAGTTGGCGTGTTGGTGGTTTCGACAGTGGTCAGACGTCTGCTCCAAGCAAAAAATCCATCCAAAGACTACACCGAACTCCGCCTGCGCATTCAGTCCTGGTGGTGGATGATAGCGATCTTCTTCACGGTTCTTATAGTTAGTAGGAAATTGGCGATCATACTCTTTGCCTTGCTTAGCTTCCTCGCTCTTAAGGAATTCCTTTCCATCGTGCCTACACGCCTTTCAGATCGCCGCGCTATTTTCTGGGCTTACGTAGCCATCCCCATCCAGTACTACTATGTCGCCTATGATTGGTATGGAATGTTTATCATTTTCATTCCGATCTACTTCTTTCTATTCCTGCCAATGCGAATGGCGCTGATCGGAGAAACGCGCGGGTTCATCAACTCAGCCGGCGTTATTCATTGGGCAACGATGCTGACGGTTTTCTGTATCTCTCACCTGGCGTATCTCCTGGTGCTCCCAGTGAAAAATCCCGATGCTGGTTTCGCCGGCTCTGTGCTCTTCCTCGTTATCATTACTCAAATGAATGACGTCTGCCAATACGTTTGGGGTAAATCACTCGGCAAACTAAAAATAGTTCCCAAGGTAAGTCCCAATAAAACCTGGGCAGGTTTTGTCGGAGGCGTTCTCAGTGTAGCTCTCGCGGCCTGGTTTCTCGCGCCGTGGCTGACACCTCTATCGAATCAACAGGGATTGCTAGCTGGATTCCTCATCGGAATCAGCGGGTTTATTTGGGATATTGTTATATCATCAATCAAGCGAGACTTGGAGATCAAAGACACGGGTCAATTGATTCCCGGGCATGGAGGAATCCTGGATCGGATGGACAGTCTGACCTACACGTCGCCACTTTTTTCCATTTCATATACTACGCCTGCTACTAGGAGTGAATCGAGTGTTGAAGATCTTGTTTTTCCTTTTGGTGGTAAAGCCCACCGTTTTGATCCTGCTCGGATTAAACTTACGTGGAAAAAGCAGGCTTCCTAATCACGGTCCTGCAATCATTGTGGCCAATCACAACAGTCACTTGGACACATTTGTTCTCATGAGCCTGTTTCCCCTCTCCGTTATTCATCAGGTTCGACCGGTCGCGGCGGCCGACTATTTTTTTGGCAACGGTAGACTGTTGGCATGGATCGCTGCGCGATGCATCGACATCGTTCCGCTGGACAGAAGCGGCAAGACCAAGCGAGAGGATCTCTTTAACAATTGTCACGAGTCATTAGACCAGAGTCAGATACTAATCGTCTTTCCGGAAGGCAGTCGCGGCCGCCCCGAACAACTGAGTCGCCTACGACGAGGTATTCACTACCTGGTTAAGGACCGCGAAGAAACACCTGTCATCCCGGTCCGGATGCATGGACTGGGCCATGCCCTACCCAAAGGCGAGGCGCTGTTCGTGCCTTTCAATTGCGATGTCGTAGTTGGAGATAAGATACGAAAAGCCAGCGATTCGGCAGATTTTCTCAAATCCATCTCGGAGTCATTCAACGACCTCTCAAAGTACCTCGTAACAAAAACTCAATCCTAGGATCATTCCTTCCTGTTTTTTATTAAAAGATCATCACGATCCTATATATTAGCGCCATTGTCGGTGCACTCTCCATGCCTAAGAACCGATGCCGCCGAGAAAGGAAGCGCTCCTGTTGATACGAAACGCATAAGTCCCTCAAGGTCCTGCCCGCGTGAAACGCGGATCCTAGTCCCGCCTCGGCGGGAATCTAGCGAGTGCAGCGAGCGATGTTAAAAAATACAACCAGTATGTCCCCTGTGTTTATGCAGCAGGCATGGGTTTTATCCTGTGATACTCGTAGCAAGCTAATCGGCTATTTGTTGAGACGTTCGATTAGCCTCTGTTTGGTTTCTTCAGGGATGTCAGTTCGGTTTGGGAGGGTCTCTTTAAGTTTCTCGACGAGGGCTCCCGTTTTAGGTTTGTTTCGCTCGTTGACAGCATTACTTACGATGTTCGAGAGAATGTTCCCAGTGAGCTTCGGGTCTGAGTAGCCTTCCGTGAGGGCGAGTATTTCCAGAGGGTCAGTTTGCTCGTTTATGTGCGCGTATAGGATTGAGGAGGTAGCAGTCTTTCGGGTGTCGTCATCTTCAATTGATCGGACGTATTCATCCGCTGCGGCCAGATCAGCTCGCGCCCAATTCATTGCGACAGTGCGAACGCTCTGCTCGCGCTTCTTCGGGTCGGATACTTGATTGGCGAATTGCATTCCGGCTTCCGGATTTACTCTCGCCAGCGTCGACATGAAGCGACTGTTGGAAAGGGCGTCCTTGTCCACGATCGAATCGAGTTGATAGAGAATCGCGTCGAATTCGTCGTCGGTTGCTCCTCGGACCAAGCTGATGGCGATGCCTGGCAACGCATCGGCGACCGCTTCCACGGATTGATTCTCGATTGCGTACTGGAAGGCCTCGTTGCCGTCCGCGGCTGCCCAACCATTGAGAAAGCCGGTCATGGCGCTGCGGGACTGCTCGCTGTCCTCCATCGCCTCTCCTCCGGTCCCGAAGCTTATCTTGCCCCCTGTACTGTACTCGGATGTGAGATCAAACGCCATTTTCAAATCCTTGTCCGCGATGGCCGTGATGACTCCGCCTGCCCACGATGACGCCATTCTGCCGTTGTTGGTCGCGGTCATAAGGGCTTCCCAGGCTTCGATCGGATTCGTCTTGGCCCAGCTTGAGGCGACAGTGGAAAGATAGGCGCTTCTCTTCTGGCCTTTCATTTCCATCGCATGAGCAAACGCTGCAGAACCATCAATCTCAGCCCATTTGTGAAAGAGAGCGGTATACATATCTCCTTTTCGAGCGCTGGGCGGGAGCTCTTCGATATCCGCGAGGTATTGCTCGATATTGTCGGAAGTCAGTCGATCGAAGTATTGAGACGCCAAACGCCAACGCGATTGATCGTCTTTCGAATCGAATATATCTCGGAGGCTAGGAGGGGAGGGTTCGTTGCTTGAGGATTCGGTAGTTTGTAGCGAACGGGCAACTACATATTCTTGGTATTCGGTGTCGCTAGACGATTGAGTGATCGATTCGCTTGGCTCGGAAACCGCTGCGTTTCTTACACCGAGCTGATACCCTGCGACGCCCGCGATCACCACGAGGGCTCCCATTTCTACCCACTTTGCTAGATTCATGGCAAATGATATAGCAGACTGGATATTAGATTATCAACACTGAACTAGATTGCGGTAATGAGGTGTTTTATAACATCGCCCCAACACAGTCGGGGCTAGATCCACTCACTCCGCTCGCGGGCAGGATCCCCGCTGAGCGGGGGCAGGTTCGTCCGGTAGGCATTCGAGTAAATTAAAGATCAAGGTCCTGCCTCCGCGAAGCAGGAGATCCTGCCCGCGAACCTTGTGAGTGGATCCAGCGAGTCCAGCGAGCGATGTTATAAACCACCGCTTCGCCTATCCTATCTCTCATGATTGCTCCCCTAGCGCTCGTTTCCTGGTGATAGGAAATGAATGCGTCTCTTTGTTCGCTACGATTGTTCCGATTTGATTCGAAGGGAGCTGTTACTTCACCGTTTGCTCAAGCCCCAGTTTATCCAGTACTTCTTGCGGGGGTCCGTCGAATGTGGGCAATGGCACGTTACCCACATAGCCGATGGCCTTCCAACCTTCGGGCGTTCCGTAATAGGCTCCCATGCAAAGTCCGGTAAATTCGTAGAAGAATGTCTCTGCTCGACCAAGAAGCGTTCGCTTTCCCTTGGCCTTTGCCGCATCCTCTAGCAAGGTCGATATTTGGCTTGGCGAAAGCTCCGCCAGACTCTTCCCAAATCGCTCCTGGCTCAGCGTATCCGCCACTTCCAATCCGGGCAAGATGCTCTCCCGGCTTCTTTGCTGTTTCGGGTAAGGAGCGCTCACCCATTCGTCGATGAATTCCGGGACTCCCAAGTCGCTCGCCGCTGGCCCCCATTCATCCTTTGGTAGTATCGCATCCGCCAATACAGTAACTGTTTCCCGTTGCTTGCGGCTCAGCGTCAAGGGCCACACATCTCCGGGCTTATAGATATCCGTAACCTTGGGATCTTTCCCGTAGCCGACTGCAACGGGCTCTCCTGCGGCTGCCGTCGCATCTTGCCCCCACGTTCCCAATGGACCAACCTGAGAAGCGGCTGCGGCCGCAGTAAACCACTTGATGATCTCGCGGCGGGATATACGTCCTGTTTCCTGATCTCTTTCCATTTTCAATTGAGGATTAAAGGTTTCCTTTGGCTGACTCTTCTATGATTCGGTCCGCGCAGCGCCAGGCGAGGGCCATTATCGTCAAGGTTGGATTCTTATCCGCGTTAGACACAAACGGGGCCGCATCCGCGAGAAAAAGGTTTTTCACGTCCCAGGTTTGATTCCATTTGTTGCACACGGAGTCGTTTGGATCGTCTCCCATACGAGCTCCTCCGACCTCGTGCTTCACATTCCCACCGGGACGAACGACCTCGTATCCATTATTGGCTAGCTTGCGGGTCGGCTTGCCCCCCATTTCTTCAATCATGTCCGCGAAGGTATGCTCCCCGTGCATGACGATTTTCATTTCGTTTTCCGACCATTTCCAATGCCACTTGAGAACGGGGATGCCCCATTTGTCCTTAACGTCCGAATCGAGCTCTGCATAGCAATGCTCGTTCGGGATCATGTGGCCACGGCTGGCGAAATTGATAAAGGAGCCATAGTATCGTCGGGCATCTTCCTTGAGTTTCGCTCCATGCAGGCCTCGTAGGTATCTCATGGAAACCGGGCTACCTCCTCCCGGCATCCGACGGGTCGAGCCGATCTCGATATGGTATCCGCGAGCGAAATCTAGTTTACCTTGACGCTGCGCCTCCAAGCCCCACCACGGCGAGTAGAAATGGCTTCCTCCCGCTCCGTCCTCGTTGTGAGGGGGCAGGTTTTCCAAGGCGGGAATCTGGCCCTGCAAACTGCTTGCCACCGTATCCATAACCCACTTGCCGACGACGCCATTTCCGTTGCCGATCCCATCGGGATGGCGGTTGCTTTTCGAGTTAAGCAGGATGCGAACGGATTCGCCACTGCTGGCCGCCAACACCACGACCTTGCCCTTCACACGTTCTTCTTTGCCAGTTGTCTTGTCTACGAACAGGACACCGTCGGCCTTTCCGTCTTGACCAATCAGAACTTCGCGGGCGTGAGCGTTGGGAATGATGTCCAAGTTTCCGCTCTCGAGCGCCGGCGGCAAATGAACCGTGGTACTTTGATAGGTGGCCTTGATACTGCAACCCCGACCGCAGTTGGTCGCCCAAAAGCATGCCGCCCGGCTACGCATGGAATCGCCCACGATCTTTTGGGCCCGCTTGTTTCCTGGATGGAGCTTCGCTGGTATTGTATCCGCATCGAGCTGTTTCGTCAGCACCGCTCGGTGTATGGGCACTACCGGTACACCAAGCTTTTTTCCCGTTTTTTGGGCAAGCAAATCGCCTACGCGGCCTTTAGGGGGCGGCAAGAGCACTCCTAGAGGCGAGTCAGGAATATTTTCCATTCCTTCATTAGTGCCGAAAACCCCAATCAGCATTTCGACCTTGTCGTAGTAGGGCGCCACGTCCTCATAGGAAATGGGCCAATCGAATCCAAGCCCATCATAGCTGTAGGGCTTGAAGTCATACGGACCGTTTCGCAGGGATATCCTTCCCCAATGGTTGGTACGTCCGCCCATCATTCGAGCCCGCCACCAGGTGAACTGCTCGTCCTTATGATCGCTTCCCTGCGTGTAGGGTTCGCCCGGCACTTCCCAGCCCCCATCAATCGTTGCGTCCCAGAAGCCCATGTCCTTGTCCGGCGTGGAGCTCCCGCCTAATGGGGCTTGGTCTGCTCGTTGGAACATCGGGGTTTCCGTCAGCGGATCATAGGAGCGTCCTGCCTCAAGCATAACGCATTTCAGTCCAGCCAGGGTAAGCGTATAGGCCATTTGCCCTCCGCCCGCTCCTGAGCCAACGATGACTACATCGTACTCCGGTTTTGCTTGGTCTATGGATATCGTAGGCATCTGTAATTCGTAACTCGTTCTTGTTGATAGGAAATGAATGCGTCTCTTCGTTCGGTACAATCGTTCTGGTTTGAATCTACTGAGCGCTTGGTTGATGCTTCGCTTGTACTTGTTGTCTGAATACGGAGTCTCCAAACGGATCATTGGTCTGCTCTTGCCAGTCCGCGAGGCTCTCTTTGAGGCGGGTGAGGATTCGCTTGGACGATTGCGCATTGGCGATGTTGAAGAATTCGACAGGATCTTCTTGCAGATCGTAGAGTTCCCACTCGGGTGGATTGGGCAGGCGATCCATGGCTATGCGAGCAGGATGGTCGCGCGGTAGTTCTTGGGCTAAGTTCCAGGCTTGGTCGCCGTCAACCCCGTTGCTGGCCTTGGCTTGGCCGGCAAGTAGGTTGTGGATGAGCTTGTAGCGCCCATCGGTGATGGCTCGGCGGGGGAAAAAGGGGCTAGCTCCGTGATAGTGAAATTCGGCGACGAGAGTATCGCGCCAATCGCGTGTATTCGAATCTCGCAGTACGGGTTTCAAGGAACGCCCGTGGAGGCTGACAGGCGCATCGACTCCGGCTGCCTCTAGGATTGTAGGGTAGATATCGATACTGCCCACGAGTCGGTCGGATACATGCGGTTTGGAAATGCCGGGCCAGTTGACTATGAAGGGCACGCGCAGACCGGCTTCGTAACAACTCGTTTTGCCTCGCGTGAAGGGCGGTCCATGATCGCCCAGGAAAATGATCAGGGTATTTTCGTCATGACCGGTTTCCTTCAAAATCTCCATCAGCTTCCCAATAGCGATGTCAATGCGATGCACGCAGTTGTAGTAGCCAGCGATCTTCGTTCGTTGCTCTGGCGTGTCGATGCCTTGCCAGGGCCAGGCGGGAACGTCGTCGGCGGACAGCAGGGTTTCGGGAATGCCTTGGACCTGGTCCGGCAAGTACTGCGTACTGCGGCTACCGTCGGGCAGGCGATCGCGTTGCACATGCGGGTCGAAGAGATTGAACATGAGAAACCAGGGTTCCTCTGAATCGGCTTCTAGGAATTCTCGGGCGAATTGCAGTTGCTTGCGGACGTCGCGTTGACCGAATCCCTCCTTGGTGTTGAGATCGAAAGCGAAGCGTTTTTCTGGGTCGACGTGGAGTTTGCCGATGATGCCCGTGCGATAGCCGGCTCGTTTTAGAACGTTCGGCAGGAGGTTGTCGATGAGCGCCTCATGGACCCGAAAGCCGACATTCGCATTAGCCAATCCGTAGTGGCCATTGCCATGCGGATACAGTCCCGTGAACATAGTCGATCGCGAGGGGCTGCAGGACGCTTGGCTGACATAGGCGGTTTCGAAACGGGTCGAACGGGCGGCGAGCGCATCGATATGCGGCGTGTTGGCGATTGGGTCTCCGTAGCAGGAGAGCTGAATGCCCAAGTCGTCGGCAGTGATCAGTAGCGCGTTCAGGCGCTCGGTACCGGAAAGCGCCGATGTCAGCGCAAGGATGAAGAGCAAGAGAGAGGCTGATTTCATGGCGATAGAGTACGAGGTGGAATGCACCCTAGTTCCAAACGTCGGCGCGTTCAAGCTTGCGAATAGAAATCGATGGGCTCGGGTCTGTGGCGTTTTGGGCGGTTCTATTGCTCGATACGCGCCGCCATGCGCTGGATCACGGCTTGCGGAATTTGCCGACCACGCAGGGTCGCATGTCGGATCTTCGCTACTTCGTCGGGTTCTCGTACCAAAACACCCCCAGCTGCGCGCGTTCTTCGCAGCACATTAGGTCCAAGTCGCCGTCTCCATCCAGGTCCACGAGTTGGATCAAGTCGTACTTCGCGCCGCCCGGGGGCGAGATCGCGTGGGACGTCCAGGCGCCCTCTACGCCGCCGGCGCCGTAGCTCATCCACGCCACCGCCACCTTGGATTTGTCTTGTTCGCGCACGTTGGTGTTTGTGGTGTGCACGAGGTCGAGCCGGCCGTCCCGGTTGATGTCCGCCACGCGCACGCTCTTGCCTGAGGGCACGCCGAAGGGGTTGGGGATATCGCGCGTTTGCCAGTCATTTGATTGAACGCCGTCTCGCCGTATCCACTTAATCACGCCATTGCGCGTGCTAGTGACCACGTCGAGCGTGCCGTCTCCGTCCAGGTCCGCGATGTCCATAAACAGCGGCTTGTACCCTATGGGCCCGATGCGATGCTCGTGCCACGCCTTCGCGTTCGCCGCCCGCCCGGCGCCGGGGTTTTCCAGCCAGAGGATGCCCGAGCGATTGCCCTTGCGGTCGACCGTCACGATGTCCATGTCGCCGTCGCCGTCCATGTCGCGCGCCTCGGTATTCATGATCCAACCCGCCGTGTACAGCTTCACTAGCTTCCACTGGCTCAGATCGCGCGCCGCGTCGTCGTTGCCCGGCGACAGCAGCAGGCCGATCATGCCGTTGGGCGACTTGGAACCCACGACGAGGTCAACGCCGCGCTTCCCGTCCACGTCCATCGGCAGCGCGTACATCCACTTGCTCTCGCCCTCGGTCGCCGGAATGGCCTCGGTCTTCCACGCTGCGGCGTCTAAATAGTCGCCCGGGTCCCTCGGCGCCCAGTGTGCGTACATTTTTTGGGTGGAACCCTCGCAGGATGAGACGACATCGAGGGCGCCATCGCCATCGAGATCCACGAACACCGCGTCCTCCGCATGCTTCACCTCGCCCACGGTTACGCTTGGCCAGACTTGCTTCACCTTTTTAACTCCGGGGTTGAGGCAGACGCGGATCGCGTTGCCTTGCTCCTAGCCGGTCACGGTATCAACCAGGCCATCGCTATTCGCGTCCGCTAGCCGAATGCCATCGGCCCCGCGCCGCGATTGGGTGGAAGGGTCGATCGTGTGGATCGTCCAGGGTTTTTCAGCTGCGTGTAGAACGCAGGTTGTCGTGAGTAGCAACGAAAACGATAAATACAGGGAGCGCTTCATAACCGATAGTTCCATCAACGAAATTGAAGTGGGTTGATATGCTTTCGGTCTATCGCCGCTCGCGCAAGACCGCGAGTGGGCGGGTTGTTGATCGGAAGTGAATGTGTCTCTTCGTTCGGTACAATTTTCAGTTGTTCGAGCGTCCGCATTGGCTGGATCCGGGTTCCGCGGCGATTGATGAACGGAGCAAAAACGAACCAAAGTATCATTCTGGTGACCATGTCTAAAAATGCTTCGCTGCATTGTGGCTAGGGATAAGCGGGAAGTGAAGTATATGTATTCTAATTGGAAAGGCGATGGGGTTTGGGATTTAAAGGTAGTATCTAGCTGCGGAGTGATTTTTTGAAAAAACCTCTAGTTAAAGGGGAGGGGGCTGTTCGTTTCAGTAGGGAGAGGGTTTTCGGGAGCGAACTGAGTTAATGGCGGAGAATGAAAAGGCATTTTGAAGATGAGCGTGGATCGTCGGCAGTTTTTGCGGGGGGGTTGCTCTTGGGGGTGGCCTTGTCGCTGTGGGTCGCTTCCCAAGCCGAGGAGTCGGCAGAAGCGAAAAAGAGTTTCAAAATGTCGGCCGGCAACGCGGCCCGTACGCTCAAGCAGGCCGCCCGTCAAGCAGGGGTGGATATCGTCTTTTCCGCGGATATAGTGGAAGGCGTGAAGACGCGGGCGATCAAGGGAGACTACCCCCCGAGCGAAGCGCTGAATCTAATGTTGCGGGGATCGTCGCTAGTCGCGGTGAAACATCGGAAGTCAGGGGTCTTTCTCATAAAGCGACAGAAGGCGACTGTGGTGGGGGAAATATGAATGTCTTTAGAATAGTTCGAGGTAGGGCGGCATCGCCGAGGCCGCCGTTCTGCCTATCATCTCTGGAATCGCTGGATTCTCTCAACCTAGGCGGCGTCCTCGGCGATGCCCCCCTACCTACAGACCATTGACTCCCTTCTCCCGTTTCCAATAAACTAAACACCCCTGAAGAATTGCAAGCAATGCCCCCGGAATATTCAGACCAATCGAGTTGGTACGACGAGAACCTAGCGCCTCACGAGCCCCTGCTGCGCGGCTGGCTGAGAAGCCGCTACCGCGACGAAATCGAAGTCGACGATATCGTACAGGAAGCCCTGATGCGCGTGCTGAAGGAGAATCGAAAGAAGCCGCTCAAGGCACCGAAGGCGTTCTTCTACGCGGTGGCCCGCAATCTGGCAATCGATCGCGTGCGGCGTAACAAGCTGACTACGTGCGGCTCTTTGTGGGACGACGAGGCGCTCGAGGTGCTCGACGATTCGGAGCAGATCAAAGAGACGGTGGCGCGAAACCACGAGAGAGAGCTTCTGACCAAGGCGATCCAGAAGCTGCCGGAGCGTTGCCGCCAGGTGTTCACCTTGGCGAAGGTTTATGGGATGAGCCACAAGGAGATTGGCCGGGAATTGGAAATCTCGAGTCACACGGTTGCCGCTCATGTGGCCACTGGATTGGCGAAGTGCATGGAATTTATGAAGTATCACGGAAGTGATTAATTGGAGACTTTTAGAATGAGAAAGAAAGAATCAGAGTTTACGCGCGAAAAGCGCATCGAGACCGAAGCGACCCAATGGGTAGCCCGGAAATTCAGCGGTTTTTCACCGGAAGACCAGGACGCCTTCTTTGAGTGGCTTGCGGCGGATCCCGCCCACAGCGAGGCGTACGTCAAATATCAGGAGCTCTGGGGGCGTATGGACACGCTTGCGGAGTGGGCCCCCGAGCACAGCGAGAAACCGCATCGCGACTTGTTGAAGGATCGTCACAGCGTGTTTCGTTGGGTCTTATTGGGCGGAATCGCGGCAGCGCTGGTATTCGGGATGTTTTCGTGGCTTCCCGGCCTATTGGGTCCGGCTGAGCTGGATCGCACTCATTATGTAGCTAAGGCTTATGAATCCCACGAGCTGTCAGACGGTTCGGTTGTGGATATGAAGAGCGGCGCAGCGATGGTAGTAGATTTCACCCCGAATGAGCGTCGTGTGGAATTGGTGGCCAGCGAGGCGCTTTTCAATGTCGCAAAAGACAAGGATCGGCCGTTTATCGTCAGCGCGAAAGGCGTTGAAGTGCGATCGATCGGTACTGCGTTCAATGTACGCGTGTCGGAAGACGAAATAGAAGTTCTCGTGACCGAAGGGAAAGTAAGGCTGGATACCAGTCCGAGCAAAATTGTTTCAATTGATGATCCGATGGAGGAGATTTCCTTTGCGAGCAATCTAGTGGCGGGACAACGTTCCGTGGTTAATCTGGAAGGCGAGAGTCCGGTGCCGTTGGTCGTGCAAGCGGACGACGAGGAGATCCTCGAAGAGCTCGATTGGAAGTACCGATTGGAATTTGACTCGATACCGTTGTCCGAAGCTGTTGAGCGAATCAACCAGCGTGGGGCGATGGAGCTGGTAATAGTTGACGCTGAACTGAAAGACCTCCCCATCGTGGCGACCCTGCGTATCGATAAAATGGATTATTTTGCTGATATCTTGGAGCTTTCATTCGGTATCGACACGGAAATGGATAATCGGGGTCGGATGCTTTTGAGAAAGAGCGACTGACCTTTGTGAACTGCTCTTACCCCTCTTGCACGGCGAACACAATCGATTCATAGGATTATTATACACGAAAATTTCTGGAAAATAGAAAGAAACCTCGAACCTATTGGCTCGACCGGTCACGCCGAATTAGCGAGGAGGTGGAAGAGCCACCTATCCTCGATTTGTCGGGGCAAGCGAAGCGATGTTAATAAACATAAACAACGTTCACCCGCTTAACGGGTTCACTTGTGTTCCCGCTAAGGCAGGAACAATAAGTATCCACTGCGTGGATAATAGGTTCGAATGTATGCTATTGTCGATCCCCATGGCAGCGGGATGCTTTGGATTCTCTCTTATTTATAATCAATTTCTCATTTCTTAAAAAACATCTAGTTAATCCCATTTCGTAGTTCGTTTCAGAATGTGAAGCTCGCATTCTGATGATAATAGATGACTCAAACTACAAAATCGCAGATTCGTTTGCGACGCATAGCGCGGTGGAACGTTTATTGCGCGTTGGTTGCGTGCTTCATCTGTCAGGTTTTCTCCGGTACGGAGAAAATTCAAATGAAGACCGTACACTTCGATATGCCCGAAGGAAAGGCGATAGATACTCTGAAGGAAGCGGCGCTTCAAGCGGATGTGGATATCGTTTTTTCGGGCCGTTTGCTGCGCAAAGTGGATACGCCCGCCGTGGAAGGCGAGTATGTCCCCAAAGAAGTTTTCGATCTCATGCTGGCAGGTACCTCGCTCGCCGTATTTCAACATGAGAAATCCGGCGTGTATTCAATAAGGAAAGCCGCAACCGCAGAGGATGCGAACGGTGGTATACAAACTCAGAACCAACAAACCCAACCATTGGAACAGACTGATATGAAAATCGAAAAAAACAAATGGCTGAAAACGCTGGCTGTAGCCTTGACGCTCGGCATAACGGGAGCGGAACCACAGCTCTACGGTCAGGACAGCGACGAAAACAAGGTCTATGAGCTCAGCCCGTTCACCATTGATGCTGGCGATAATGTAGGCTACCGTGCTACAAGCACGCTCGCGGGTTCGCGTTTGAAAACCCCACTTCGCGATGTCGGATCAGCGATTCAAGTTATCACTGAGGAACTTTTCGAGGATACAGGGTCGACTACTATGGAGGAAATCCTTCCATACGCGCTCAATACAGAGGCCTATGGCACCATGGGCAATTTCTCGGGTGGAAAAGGTTCAAACCACAGAGGACGATTTGAGCAAGATCTGCAGCGGAGAGATCCTCAGTCTGCGCAAAGAGTGCGAGGGTTGGCTCCCGCTTCCTTGACGCGCGACTTCTTTCTGACAGATATTCCGTTCGAAGGTTACAACACGAGCCGCGTAGCCGTGAGCCGAGGGGCGAATTCGCTTCTTTTCGGTGTTGGAGCTGCGGGCGGCGTGATCAACAACTCGCTCAAGAAAGCGAGGGTTGATGGAGCCGATTCGGGTGAAGTCAGCTTCCGTTACGGGGAGCGTGATTCGCACAGAGCGACATTGGATTTCCACAGAAGCCTCGTGGAAGACAGATTGGCTTTGCGTGTAATGTCTTTGTACAAGGATACTCGCTACAAACAGCGGCCCGCATATGAAATAGATAAGCGTATCAGCGTGAGCGTCGATTCATTGCTGTTCGTGAATGACAACGTGAATTGGCTAGGGAAGACCAAGCTGAGGGCTGATGCGGAGCGGGGAGATATCCATGGAAGTCCTCCAAATTTTCTTCCCCCAGTAGATGGAATCACTCACTTTTTCGAGGCTCCGGATATTGAGACGCTGCAGAATATTCCTGGCGTGAAAATCCCGGGGTATTATATAAGCGAAGAGGCGACTGGGAATGTGCGATCTCATCCAGAATTCGGTTACGGCACCTGGAACCCCAAGCAGACCTACGATACGAGATTGGGCTTTACGCGAGGCAACACGCCAGCTCCTGTCGAACGCCATTTCCATCGGATGATAGTGCCTCTGGATTCGGCTGGCGTTATGATCGTCGGAGATCATCAAGGATCCGGATTTGCGGGCTCTCACGGTAGTGCGAGAGGATCGACAGGCTATGTTGATGAGAATGGGGATCCAGTCGCACCCGGTCCTGCAACCCACGGAATCGGAGTGGATGGGCTTCCGTATAAAGTGGTCAGCGACACTTTTAACTATATAGCGTCGGGCAATCTCTTTATGGGTGTGCGGAATGGGCAACTATTTACCAATTTCACTCCATTTTCTATTATGGACCGCAATATTTGGGATAACCAAAACCTATTGTTCCAAGGCGATACGCAAAGCCGGTCAATGGACTTCAAGTCTCATACGATTACCTTAGAGCAAGACCTATTTGAGGGCAAAGGCGGTATCGAGATAGCCTTCGATAATCAGGCCTATAGTACCGAAAACTTGTTGCCGTTTTCTGCGGGTGGGACCATCGGAGATAGTAACAATGGCGATCTATTCATCGATGTTAATGAGTACCTGCTAAATGGTCAGCCGAATCCGAATCTCGGACGACCAATCGTAAGGACGCCTGAAATTGCCGCCCCGAGGCTAAATGAAACGCAGCGCGATAGCGCGCGGGCAACCGCATTCTACAATTTGGATTTCGAGGAAATGTACGACGGAAAAGTTATGCAATGGCTTGGCAATCATACCTTGACTGGCTACTACAACGAGCAGTCCGCGGATTTCTACAACTTGAGCCTGCGAAACTATTTTGCTGGAGAATCTCTTTTCCTCGGTGATCCTGAGTACTACAATCGTCCTGGGAGGGGCGTTTTGCAAGTTGATTTCAGAGCGGTACACACGACATACGTCGGAGCAGACGTGCGTCAGCTAAATTCGCCGAGCGAGGTTAGGATCAATCAAATTGACGTCGATATTCCGGAGGTCGGTGACGCTTTTCAATCGTTGCTCTTCAATGCAGATACAAATGAATTCGAAGTGCAAAGCGTGACTTTAGGAAAAGCAGTAAGTGGTGGTGGCCGCCGCAGAAACGATATCGATACCGAAGTATTCAGCCTTCAGAGCCGGTTTCTGAATAACCATTTAGTCGGGTTAGCAGGCTGGCGTAGCGACAGTGCAACGACGTGGGAAAATATTACTCAGGAGGAGTCGGAAGCGTTGGGCATACCTTGGCGAGATGGCGCTTATAGTACATCGGCTGCCAACCCGGACAGGTTCCGCATTAGCGCGGATCCTTCTGATGTAGTCAGCGCGGACACGTTTACTTGGAGCTTGGTTGGGCATATGCCGGAAAACTGGCTTGGGGACTTGCCTGTTGGCATAAGCCTCCATGCGGGGGAATCCGAGAATTTCCAAATTGCTCCGACTCGTCGCAATGTCAGAGGCAATGTCATAGGTTTGCCTTCCGGAAAAACAAGGGAGGAGGGGATTACATTCAACTTGTTCAATGGTAAAGTGATTGCCCGCCTCAATTGGTATGAGACTTCGTCAGATTTGGATACATTGGAATTGGGTGGTACAAGCACTGTTTTCTCCTAGGTCTCTGGGTTCCTCGGTCGTTGGTATGGGGCGGAGCTGGATCAAGGAGACACGCCCGAAGGATTTGACCGAGCCGTTCAACTATCGATCGATTATCTCGGTCCCCAGGCGGGCGACTTGGATAATCCAAACTTCCAGAGCTTCCAGGATGTCTACGACGAGATAATTTCGTGGCTTCCTGCCGATCTGCAGGCGGCGCGTAACCTGACGTTTGATGGCGCTGGGAATTTGGACTTCAGGGAAAATCCAGGTGAAACTCCGACAAGAAGCTTCATCTCAAAAGGCTTCGAGTTGGATTTGACCGCGAATATCACTGATAATTGGAGACTCTTCCTAAATGCGGCTCAGCAAAAAGCGTCTCAGAGCAATATAGCGACCGATGTCTTGGAGCTCTATGAAGAGGTTTTAGCCAACATTAGGGCTTCGGAAATCGGACAATGGGCGGATACGCCTCAATTAGGTAGAAATGAAGGTGCGACGTTTGAGTCCCGGCTCATCGCGAATGTTGGACTGGGCCTTACGCGGCAGACTGCTAATGAAGGTCAAAATACGCTCGAGATGCGCGAATGGCGTGTTAACGCAGTAACCTCATATTCCTTTACCGAAGGAGCTTTGGAGGGCTTGACGCTAGGTGGTGGTGTTCGTTGGCAAGATGAAAACGCGCTCGGCTACCCTAATATTCTTGGCGAGAATGACGTTGTTCTGCCCGACCTGGCCAACCCATTCATGGGTCCGGATCAACTCAACGGAGATCTGTGGATCAGCTATGCGAAGCGTCTTAAAAACCGGATTGATTGGAAGGTTCAATTGAATTTTCGCAATGCTGTTGGCGACAGCGATTATATACCTGCTCTCATCAACCCAGACGGTAGAATTGCTGTCGTTCGCAACCCTCAACCTCGCGAAGTTTTCCTTACGAATACATTTAGTTTCTAATGTTCGCAGAATTGTCTGAAGCATAATCTGAATATCGGGATGTTGACAACTGAGATCAGGAGTATTATATCAATAAGGCTGATATCGCTTCGCCACCTTCGTTACGCTACGTTGTTCCTCAATATGATCTCCGAATTGAATTGGATCAATTGGAATTCCTATCAGCCAGCAACTTCTAAAAGAGGGAGAAACCAAATATCGGCGAACGGCAAATTCCATTCAATTGCAGGCGCTGCCTTTGTATCCAATATTGAAATAATATTGATAATCGCCTCTGTGATCATCCATTGATGATCGACCTTCATCCATTATCAACCCGGTTTAATGATGCCCCTCTATTTCTCCCCTTTTTTTGTAGACTCATACGCGCGGCTAAGCTGCTCGGAGATTGATTTCGTTAATCAGCTTGGAACAAGGAGGGCGTCATGAACCGAAGACGTTTTCTATGGTCGGGCGGGCTACTGGCGGCGTGCCCCTTCATCGGGCGATCGCAACATTCGGATTACAGCAAGTGGGCCCAGTCTGGAGTGACAGCCTACAGGGTCAGGGGTCAATTATCAAGTTTCGCGACGGAGCCACAGGGTCAATAGCCTACCGATGCGCAGCGACATAACCCAAAAGGAGAGTAAATGACGTCGTTTGCTGATTTTCACTGGCCTCGGAACGACGGGCTGTTCATTACTGCCGCGATTGTGTCGACGATGCGGTATTCATTTTCCGCGGACTTAGCGAGGATCTGGTCGACTTCGGTATACTCGGCAGCTGTGGGTTCCGCTCCGTTGGCGTAGGTAAGCAACTTGGAGATGAAGCAGCGGATAAAGCGATCGCGATTGGCGTCAGTCATCATGAGTTGCTTGAACTCCTCGATGTCGGAATAACTCGTTCCGTTGCGGAAACGGGCACTCGCATCCACCGGCTTCGCACTGCCCACCATGGGTCTCGCTTGCCTGTCCGGCATGGTGATATTTCCCAATTCCCGGTAGTCATCCCGCCACGCGCCGGTAGGAGAAAAGTTTTCAAAGGCGAATCCCCACGGATCGATAGTCGCATGACAAGAGGCGCAGGACTCTTCTTGAGTGTGGGCCGCGAGCACCTCGCGGATCGTCTTGGCGGTTCGCACATCCGGTTCCGTGATTTCAATGTCGGGTGACGGGTGGATGCCCATGAAGTTTTCCATCACATAGACGGCTCGATGAATGGGCGAAGTCGTCTGAGTATCTGCGGTCGAGGTCAGGAAGGCTCCCATGCCGAGCAAGCCACCGCGGCGCCCGTCGGTGAAGGCGTATTTCCGTAATTTCGAGTCCTCGGGAACACCCTCAAGTCGATAGATCCGGGCGAGATCGGCATTCACGAAACTGTAGTCGGCCGAAACGAGCTCGGTGACCGGGCGGTTGTGTTTCACGAGGTGGCGGAAGAACGCGAGCGCTTCGTTGACCATATCCTCGCCAACCTGCTTTCGATCGTAGAAGGGAAACCGTACCGGGTCCGGAGACATGAAGTTGATGTCGGCGAGCTTAAGCCAGCTGTAGGGGAACGCTTCAATGAGCGCTTCGGCTTTCCCCGTATCGATCCGTCGTTGTAGTTCATGGCGGACGCTCTCGAAGGAAGTCAGCTTCCCCTTGGCGACTTGCGCTCGCAAATCGGGTGGGGGAAGCGTGGCTTCTAGGAAGTAGCTCAGTTTCGAAGCGAATCGATCGCCGGCGGAAAGGTCCTCGCCATCCAGGATGAGAAAGGCGGGCGATATCAGCACGCCGAGAATTCCCTCTTTATAAGCGTCCACGATTCCCAGTCGTCCCGCATTTTCTTTGATGGAGGCTACCATGGGCGCCAGTTCGTCCTCTACAACGGGACGGCGCCACGCGCGTTCGGCGATGGGTTTGAGAATATCCAGGGCTTGTTCCACGGTTGGGTTCTTGCCCAGCAGAGCCACCTGCCGCTTCGACGGCCAGCTTTCGTAAAGCGGCCCCTCGATAGCGACGCTGTAAAGGCGGGGTCGGGCCCCATGCCACTCGTTTCTCCAAAATACCGAATGAATGGCGGGTCGTTCGGGAAACCGTTTCCGAAGGAATTCCTGCTCCATGTATATTCGCTGAAAGGCGGCTGGATCATTTTCCTTGAGGTAGACGCCGGCGATCGCGCGTTGATGTTTGAAACCGCCGTTGTGCAACATGCGGAAGGCATCGGTCTCGTGCCAGAACTTGAGCTCTGTGCCGGCGGCCAGCCACTCGTCGAGTTCAATGTCCGTCGGTGTCTCATCCGGCAGATCTACGAGTCGCTCGCGGCCGCCCATCTGAATCTTGAGCTGGATCGGGTCGGCATGGTAGAAGCCTGTATCTTCGGTGGCGTACAGGGTCCGATCCACCCCAGTCGCTCTAATGGTGATTTGGTAGCGCCCCGTCGTTGGGATCGATCGCAGGTTTTTCAAGACGAAGGGATCCCTCGGATCATTGAAGTCTACATACTTGTCCGAAGGCCTGCGGGACTTAGGCCCTGCAATGCTTCCTTTTTCGATACCTCGGGCTGAAATCCGATAGCGTTTCGCCTCAGGCTTCTTGCCTGGTTGCAGCGTCGCATCGAGAATATTGCGAATGGCCTCGACATAGTTTTCCAGATGAAACCGACTCATGCCCAGCGTTTCGCCGTGTGTATCGAAACCATGGTGACGGGAGTCTCCCACGAGACTGGCGAGGGGGAAGCGCGTGCCTACATCCTCCAGGAGCAGCGCAGCGCGTACGCTATTGGCAAACTCGCGATTGTTCATCCGGCGCGGGCGCGACGTGATCCGGGGCGCTTCGAAGCTCTTAATATTCCGCTCTAGATACGCTACGAGGCGCTCCCGTTCGGGTGCGGTGAGTTCGCTCTCGTCCTCGGGCGGCATATCCTCGATTATGACCAGGTCCAGGGCGTCGAGCCATCGTTCGAGATTGCCGTCCATCGGCGCCGCGCTGAGTTCGGTAATTTTGAAATCGCCTTTGCTCTTCTCGTCGTTGTGACACTTGTAACAATGGTCTTCGAGCAAGACTTCCGAAGCGGAGACCTCGGTGACTGGCAAAACCACTCCGAGCAGGAGGCCTATAAAGGGCAGGGGGGATCTCATACTCTTCAGCTGTAGCGCAGGTCGAATTTCCCGGTGCTGGTATTGAACGAATCCTGTTCGAGGCCAAAGCGCTGCAGCAAGGTCACGAAGAGATTGCAGAGCGGCAGGTTCTTCCCGCTGGTGGCGGCGTCTATGTGCCCGAGGTGCTTGAAGCCGCCTCCCGCCACTAGGATCGGCAGGTTGCGGCAGGAGTGAGTGCCTCCGTAGCCCATGCCGCTTCCGAAAAGAACGATGGTGTTGTCGAGCATGGAGCCATCGCCATTAATTTCCGGAATTGAATCCAGTTTCTGGAGACATCGAGAAAGTTGTTTTATTTGGAAGGTTTCGATGGCGACCAGCTCCGCGGTGATATCCGGAACCTTTCCATTGTGCGTGCAGCCGTGGTAGCTCCGAGTGACGGGCTCGATTGCAGTGTAATCCACTGTTCGTGGAAATGCCACTGTCGCCACCCGGGTCAGATCCGTCTCGAAGGCATAGGAGACCATGTCGAAGATGGCGTTATAGTCGTGACGTAGGGTGGGCTCGACGTTCGCGTAGTGACCAGAAATATCAAAGGTCGGTTTATCCTTACCGATCCACTGGCGTCGATTCTCGAGGACTTTTTCAAACTCGCGAACAGAAGTCTGATACTGATCAAGTCGTTCGTGATCGAAGCGGCTGGCCGATTTCTCGAGAAACGCGAATTGATCGGCGACCTTATCCAGCACGCTGTGATTGCGGTCGATCAGATCCAGCTGTCTCTTCTTTTGCTGGGCAGAGGGATTCGAAAACAGGTGATCAAAAAGCCTCTGAGGATCGGTAATGACCGCGTCCTTTACTCCATTGGCCGTCCGGCTCATCTGGATACCGTCCTCGAGAGCGGCATTGATAGAGGGGAAGCGCACTTCGCTGCCGGAATGACGAGCCATCAATTGATCGAAGGATACGTTTTTATCCGGGAAGGAGCCGGCATCCGTTGGGAGGATCCCATTGAGAAAGGCAACTTCACGGCCATGGCCATTGACCATATTGTGGTCTGTATGGGAGAAGATGCTCAGGCGATCTTTGAGCCAGTTCAATGGCTGCAGAGTCGAAGGCAGCTTGACGTTCTTCCCAAACTTCTTGGGAAAGAAATGGTCCGGATGCATACCCAACGGGTTGGCGACAATGAGGCAACGGGTCTTCGACGCCTCAGTGGCGGCGCCCAGGCACTCAAGGGAAGGTAGGGCCCAGACTTACGTAGAGCGAGATGTGCGACAGTTGATTCAGTTGAAGGACGCAACGCTTTTCGAAAAATTCATAAAGCTATTGGCAGGACGGGTCGGTCAGATAATCAATTACGATAGCTTGTCGAGCGACGTTGGAGCTGACCCGAAGACGATCAAACGGTGGCTGTCCATTCTGGAGGCGTCCTTCATTGTGTTCAAGCTGCCGCCCTATTTCGAGAATTTCGGAAAGCGAGTCATAAAATCGCCTAAGTATTATTTTACGGATACGGGTTTGCTCTCCTATATGCTAGGTATCGAAAAACCGGAGCAGGTTAGCCGCGATCCTCTTGTTGGGGGGCTCTTCGAAAACCTTGTAATCCTAGAGGCATTGAAAGCTCGATACAATCAAGGCTTAATGCCGAATCTCTACTTCTTTCGCGATAGCGGAGGCAACGAGATCGATCTGTTACAGCAATCTGGACGCGATCTCGTTGGCATCGAAATCAAGTCTAGCTCTACCTACAACGCGAACTTCAAGAAAGGTTTGGATCGGTTTAACGAAAAAACTGCTCCCCTGGCTCGCCGTTACATAATCTATAATGGAGAGGCCCGGGAATTTAGCGATGGCTTCGAGGCGGTCCCTTTCGCTCGGACAGGTGAATTGTTTTAGGAGTAATCGGGATGGAAGGTCTGCTTCCCATGGTTGATAGGGTTCCCTGAAAGGGGTCGGGTCGTAATTCTTGCAGTTCCATTATATAATCCGTCTCTGTCTGTTATTACGTCTTGGTGGGATTAAATGACGTTAGGTCTTCCAACTACGCTTTACAAGCTACGAAGGACACGGTGACTTTTGACAAAAAGACGTAACTAGAAACTGTCATACCATTGAATGAGGTTGCAGCTCCCTATAGTGTCAGGCTGGGTGACTACCATTCCAAACGCTTATCGCGCGGTGCCCGTTTTTCATGAGAACGGATTTCGGTGCCGATAGTCTTGTATCTAGTTTATAAATGCGTGCCGATTTCAGGCGAATTGAAACCATTCATAAGCAGGTTTTATGCGTCGCCCGGTTTTTTGCGCTGGGGCATCCTGGGAGCGGGATTTGTAACTATTTGTTTAGCTGCATATTAACGACTGCTCAATCACGGGTCTCCCCTTCGTAGCGGACTTTGTATCCGGATGATTTCCGAAATGGTATGGGTGTCTTCGAGTAGCAGTTCAGCGGGAAAGGATTTGGCTCAGCTTTGAGGTAGGTTCGTGGAGGTGGGGCATTTGGTATGGCGAAAGCTGAGTTAGCTTTTCTGCTCCAGTGAATCCCATATTATGGGTAAGTGTTCGCGGATTTCTGCAAGGATCGTTGAGAAGTTTTCGTTGGTCGATTCGAGCTTGTTTCTCCTGAGAAACGCTTTCCATTGCGTCTGTTTTATCTCGGCGAATCCCTCTAGGAGGGAAGGAGGAGTGGTTTGTGGCAAGTCGGTTCGTCGGTGTGCAAAGGTAGCGATTACAGCTTCTTGCATGGTCTTGCTGTCGATGTCTTTTTTCGTAAGAAGAAATGGACATCGAAGAAGTCCTTCATGCGGCTGTTCTGTTCTCCAAGCATGACCATGGCTTCGAGCTTTTCCGCTATCACTGAATACATCGGGTAGGCGTTGATTTCTGGCCCGGGCAATTCGGCAATGAGACTTTGAATGCGTTTTGTATCCGGCGCTGGTATGACTGCGTCGCCGAATCCGATATCGATTTGCATAGGGATCCTGACGGTGCCGAGCTTTGTAATCAGCTTGATTCTGATGCCGTCATAAAACGCTTCTTCACGTATTGGGGCGGCTTTGATTGTGGAGGCATCGAAGATCAGTCCATCTTCCTTTGCTGGCGTGCCCACAATCTCCTCGATTATTCTTTCTAGTAAATCGCAGTCGGCTGGACCGAAGCTGAGAAAATCAATATCGCGGGTGGGGCGGTGCGTTTCATGGTTCCAGAAGTAGAAGAGAATGGCTCCTTTCAGTACGAAGGCGTTCGAGTGTTGGCTTTGGCTGAGACGATAAAGCAGCCTTTCGATTGCGTAGCGTGATAAGACGAAGTCGAACGCTTCTCCATTTTCTTTGGATTTGTTTAGGAGGCGTTGTCTGATGGAAGCTACTAGATTGCTTTTGCTCATCCGAGTACGGTTTCCAGATAAGGCGATAGGGTGGTTGCGGCACTGCAGCTCTTGGCGATCTTGTTGATTTCAGCTATGGTGAAGCGTCCTTCTTTCCAACCTTCTTTGAGAGCTTCAATCGCTACGTCGATACCGATCGTGTTTCGGTACCGGAAGAGATCGACTACTGTCTTTGCGACGGAGTAGATCGCTACTTTGGTTCCTTCAATGGCGTGAGTCTCGACTCCTATTTCGTAGGCTGTGCCGGAAAACCTGACAACTTGAGTGGGAGGCGAGCTGTATGAGGGTTTTCTGGCTTTTCGGTCTATCGCTATCCAAACCTCGTGCGGACTCTGCGAGGTGAGGTCGTGGAATTTTAGGGCCGAGAGTAGGCAAATGCGAGCGCTTGGGGATTGTTTGGCGACTTGGACAAGCGACGCGTGTTCGGAGATGGGAGCGTTCGCCGAGGTGTAGAGGCCTCTGGATAGGCGCTCGATGTGTCCGGACTTAACTGCGTTGCTGATGACCGTTCGCGAGTATCCCAGCGTCTCTAGCTCCGAACTTGTTAGGTTAGAGACGGACTGAAACTCTTTGGCGAGTTGTTCGGACTTCGTGAGGTTAGTTTGCAAAGTGTCGGCTATTTATTGAGATGACCTACATTTTGTAAACAACAAACCGCTCCTCGTCTATCGGATCAGGAGCCTGCCTTGACCGTGTTTCGTCTACGCGCCCTAAAGCGCTCGTAGCTTTAGGTTGCGAAACTTAACCGCGTCGCCGTGCGCTTGAAGGACGATATGTCCTTTGGGAAGCGAACCAAATCCTGGATACTTGTTGAATTTGCTATTGGCAACCCGTTCCTTGAAATCGGCCGAATCCGTATCGTAAGAGCCCACCTTGGTATCGTTGTGGTAGACGACTACCGTGGTCCCTTTGGCGATGATCCGCGTTTCGTTCCAAGCGCCACGCTCGCGAAACGATTTTGTCTTTGCAGGATGAAGCGCGTAGATGGCCCCGGCCGCATGGGTAAGTCCGACGGTTTCTATTTTGTTTTCCCGTTTGTTCATATGGAACTCGTTGTCGAGAACCTGGATTTCAACAGCGGAATGCCAGACCTTTTGGTGGTCTTCTGAAGCCCGAAAGAGAATTCCACTGTTACCTCCCTTTGAGATTTGCCATTCAACAACGAGTTCAAAGTCGCTATACTCTTTCTTCGTAAGCAGATCGGTCATGCCCTTCGTCGGCGTTAGAACCAGGCAGCCCTCTTGCACGGCCCATCCAGGATGCGCATCGTCGAGCTGGTAGCCGCGCCATCCGTCGATGCTCTTCCCATTGAAAAGAAGCGTCCAGCCATCGGCCTTTTCTTTATTCGTGAGACGATTGTTAACCGGCTCTGCCCAGGAAAAAGCGCCCATCAAGAACACGGCAAAGAGAACAAGGGGTATTTTCATGGGGTCGACAATATGACCGCATCGAAATCTGTCACTCCCAATTTAAGCGGATCATTTGACAGTGCAGTGTACCTCGTGGGAAAGGTAGAAATGGGTCGGTTCTTAAAGGGTTGCTGATCTAGAGCCTGCGTCAAATGGCTGCGTCGCGGGCCGGTGGCTTCTTCTCTACTATAGCTTTGCCTTTTCCCGAGGGAGTGTTGTTATCCTTAGGCTATGACCAAATTACTCCATCTGACTATGGCTGCTTTCGTGGGAGTGGCGCTTTTTTCGACTCAGGCTTCCGCTCAAGGGGACAATTCGCATACGCCCATCGTGAACGAGAGCCCCGATCAGCCAAATATCCTATGGATATACATCGAGGACACCAACGCTTGGATGAGTTGCTATGGCGATACGGTAGTAGAAACGCCCAATATCGATCAACTCGCATCTGAAGGAGTCCGCTTCGACCGCGCCTATATGACCTCGGGCGTTTGCTCGCCGACCCGCTCGGCCATCATCACCGGCATGTACCAAACCTCCATAGGCGCCCACGAGCACTACAGCTCATTTTCGGTCTGGAGAGGAAACGTGATGGAAGTATGGGAACCGAATCACATTGGAGTGAAGACGATATCTGAGATCATGCAGGCATCCAACTACTACACGTTCAATGAAGGGAAATTCCACTACAATTTCGTATTTGATCCGGACGAGCTCTATCACCGCCACGGAGCCAATGGATACAAGGGCGCGAAAGACGGAACGGAGTGGAGCGGCCGTAAACCAGGGCAGCCCTTCTTCGGCCAGATACAACTGGTCGGTGGAAAATACCGCAATCCAAAGAAAGTCGTTGAAATTGATGACGTACCGGTTCCCGCTATTTATCCCGACCATCCGGTCATTCGGTACGCTATCGCCAATCACTATAACACCATCCTAGAGCTGGATCGCGAGCTGGGGGAAATAGTGGACGGGTTGAAGCGAGACGGGCTCTACGACAACACGGTGATCTTTTTCTTTTCCGATCACGGCAGCCTGATGCCGCGTAGCAAACAGTTCTTATATGAGGAAGGAATTCGTGTGCCGTTCATCCTAAAAGGACCGAACGTCCCGGTGGGCAAGGTTCGCAAGGACTTGGTCAGCGGGATCGATATATCGGCAACCACTCTGGCCTTCGCTAATATAAACGTCCCTGACAATATGCATGGCATGAACATGATGGCGGAAGATTTTCATCGTGACTACATATTGGCAGCGCGGGACCGATGCGACTTCACCATCGATCGCATCCGCGCCATAAATACAGGACGCTACAAGTATATCCGAAATTTCATGACGGACAAGCCGTACATGCAACCCAACTACCGTACCAATTCCCCCCTGATGCAACACATGCATAATGAGTATGAAGCGGGAAATTTGAACGAAACGCAGGCTCGATTTTTCGGTCCGGAGCGTCCTGCCGAAGAGCTGTATGACTTGCAGAACGATCCTGGAGAAACGAACAATCTAGTCCATTCCCACCATCGCAAGCACGCCATCCAACTAGCCAAGCACCGCGACATTCTCTATCGTTGGATCATCGAGACTGACGACAAGGGCCGCTTCCCAGAATCGGACAATGCGTTGCGGGCCGTTATCGATCGTTGGGGAGAAGACGCAGTGAACAAGGAATACAAACGGGTGCGCTGATCGAGTTTCGCTTTTGGATAGATCGCCCGCTACCTTAATTGCTTCGAGGCTTGACCGGGGTAATTTCTGAAAACGACTATACTATCCCTGTTAAAATATGAATCGAAGAAGCGCCCTAAAGACCATCGCTCTCGCTGCTGCCAGTGGCGGAATCTTCTCAAAACTGAACGCAGTGGACGCGTCATCGTTCGACAAATATGGTGGTTGGAAGGGCAAGACCTTCGAGGCCACCGGCTTCTTTCGGACACAGCATGACGGTACGCGCTGGTGGTTCGTAACTCCGGAGGGCAATGCGTTTCTCAGCTTTGGAATCAATCATATCCACTTGAATTTCTGGCGATCGAAGCACAACGCGGCAGCTTGGCAAAAGATCTTCGGAATCGAGAACATTTGGGAGAATACGCAGTTTCATCCCGCCGTGCGCGACTGGTGTATACAAGCTTGCCAAGACTATGGCTTCAACACCATCGGAGTGCATAATCAACTGAGCGTGATCAATCACCCGTCCCCAAAGCTTCCTTACATGCAGCCGTTTCGGGTCATTGGTATACCGCATTGGTACAACGAGATTCCTGACGAGAATTTCGTGGATGTATTCGCCAAGGAATTCGAAATGAAATGCGATACGATGGCCAAGGAAATCATCCTTCCAGTCAAAGACGATCCCTATCTGTTGGGATACAGCATGAATGACTGCCCCCTCTTCACGGAGGAGGATTGCCGCGAACGCACTGATGTTATCGGTGGGAAACGGCGCGCTCTGCGTAGCAAGGGTTGGCCGCGTCGCTTGCGCAACTTGGGTTCCGGCGCTCAGGGCAAGCAAGCTTATGTGCAGCTGATGAAAGATCTGTACCGAGGCCGTATCAAGGATTTCAACGTCACGTACGGTACGGAATTCCGTTCCTTCGATGCGCTCGCATCCGCGCAGGACTGGCGTTTGGATACGGAACTTTCCAATGCTAACGAAACGCGGGACAATGTCGAATTCCTGCTTATCGTCGTGGATCGGTATTACAAGACAGCATCCGACGCGATTCGCCGCTATGATCCGAATCATCTCTTCGTTGGTGACAAGCTTAATGCGAATACGGATGCGGTGGATACGGTCCTCAAAGTGACCAGCAAGTATACCGACGTTCTATTTTACCAGATGTACGGCCGCTATGAGGTACAGGAGTGGGGATTGGATCGCTGGTCAAAGCTTGTAGATCAACCTGTCGTCAATGGGGACTCGGCCTACACACAGGTCACCGATACCATGCCGCATCCCTTCGGTCCGATCGCTAAGTCGGTGGATGAGCGTATCGAATGGAACAATACATTTTTTGAAAAAACGTTCGCCCGGCCGGAATTCATCGGTTGGCACTACTGCGGACTGGTCGATGCCGACAATAATTTCCCTGTGCATGGGAGGCAATGGCGGCAGCACTCCGGATTGATGGATACCTACGGCAAGGAATACCCGGGAGTAAAGGAAGCCATCAAGACGCGAGCGGATAGGCTCTACCAGATCGCTACCGGCGATGCGTAGAGGTCACGCCTGGCTCTTCTATTCTTCCGGCGTCAGCCGTAGGATCATGCGGTGGCCGATGAGGGCGGTGAATCCACTATAGAGGCGCGATTTAGGTCACTACTATAGGCTCGTGCGACTGGGTCGCGGCGACGGAGTGGGCTTGAAGTGTTGTTTGAATTTTGCCGAGTCGAATGCCCGCCCATCCTTGCTGTGTGGTGTGGGTGACACCTCCTCCCTTGCGGGGGCGAGTATCCAATTCATCGATAAATGTATGGGAATGGCCGCCAAGAAGTATGTCTATGCCTTCGATGCGTTCTGGGATGACCTGGTCGCAAAGATAGTCGTCTCCGTAGTAGTCTTTAGGATAGCCAACGTGGGAGAGGCAGACGATCAGATTGCATCCCTCGCGCTTGAGCTCATCAATCGCGGTTGCTCGAAATCCACGGAAACTCCGACTGAGCCATTGACTTTGAGAGCGAGTCAACGCCGCTGTCGAACTCGTGGTTTCCTATGGCGCAGGCTTCGTAGCCCATGCGGTTCATGACTTCGACCTCAACCTGGCCCTTGTACAGATTGTAGTAGGGGGTCCCTTGAAAAACGTCGCCACTGTCGACTGTTAGGGTGAACTCGGATTCATTCCGGATTCGATCGATAACCGTTTTGCGGCGAGACACACCTCCCAGGCCTTGATTTCGTCCTCCGTCCATCGGAAACGGGTCGATGCGAGAATAGGTGTCGTTCGTATGTAAAATCGTGATACGATTCGATTTTAGTCGAGCGAATACATCGCTAAGCAAGGTCAATCCGACTCCCGCGGTTCCAATGAACTTTCTCCGATTCATCTGGTGATTCTGGTCCTTCCGTCACCTTCGTTTTTCAAGGCGATTCCGTTTTTGTGGAGCCGCTTCATGTATTCGATCATCGCATCCCTCTGCCGCACACTGGACTGGATTACTGCGATCATCTCTTCTTTCGGATAAGAACGCGTATCGGAGAGAAATAGGTAGTCGATTGTGACGATTTTGTATTTCTGGTCGTCGCGGACAGCCTGGGAGTTCGCCTTTAGGCTGAGTACTTTGCCTTCATCGTCGAATTCGATTTCGAGACCGCTTTGCGGCCAGCCGCCTGAGCGAGCGAGTGCCCCGGCGATTTTTCTTAGTTGATCTCCCTTCATTTCAAGGAGGACCAGGAAGTTCTCAAAGGGCGACAACTCGGCCATGGACCCCACGGTTATAGGCCCTTTTTCCAAGTCAATCCTCAGTCCTCCATAGTTGGTGAATGCGGCGTCGATTTCAGTTTCAAACACTTCGCTCCCAATGATGCGAAGGGAGTCGGCCGCAAAATTCGCCACCCCGTTCTCGGGTTTCGTTCTCACTTTCAAGGGTTCCGCCGCTTGGCCGATCACTTCCGAGCTGCATTTCTCCACTCCCACCCGAAAGGGCGAAAGAAAGTCGTCCAAGCTCCGGTCTGAGTGGGCGTCATTGCCGATGCCTTCCGAAAGGAATACGATGGATTCTGCTTGCGATTCATTGGCGCCAGCTCCGAGCCAGACGACGATGGAGAAGACTACCAGTATGCTGATCTTAAAGCGGCGCACGCTTTCACTATCTTCGAATATCGTATGATGAATCAAGCGTTTCGAGCATAGTTTCCGAAGTGTAACATGCGGCTACTGCGCTTGGCTGATTGGATCAGATTTGGGCAATATATGTTACCAGGACGTGTCCATTGCGCAAAGATAAGGTTAACAGGTAGGCGCTGCATTGACCTCTCGAAACGCGTATATTCAATCAAGGTTTTCTTAGATCGAAAATCTAACGATCTGGGATATTACGGCTCGGAAAAATCAAACTATAACAATCTATGAAAAATTATATACTGAAATCAAAAAAAATATATCGATTGATCGTTTACGTCTCGATGATTGCGTCGATATTGGCGCCTGCCTCGTTTGGCCAGGGTATAACGTCTTCTGCTGTAAAGGGTAAAGTGGCGGATTCATCGGGTGGTGGTATTCCTGGAGTCGAAGTCACCATCACACACGTCCCTACGGGAAGTGCGCAAATTATAAGTACAAATAGCTCGGGTCGTTATGCATTCCGAGGATTGCAGGTTGGCGGACCCTATGAAATCGTCGCTCGGTCGACAGGGTACGAGTCGCAAGGAGTGAAAGAAATATTCCTTGAGTTAAGCCGAACCCACGACGCGAATTTCTCCATGAAGAACAGCGACATTGTCGAGCTAGAGAGCTTTACGGTAACCGGGGACGACGACGCTTTGTTCAATTTCAATTCGTCCGGTGTCGGGTCGGTTCTAGGAGAGGATTCCATACTGACGGCCCCGAAGGCGAACCGCTCGTTTAACGATATTGCTCGCTTGGATCCGCGCGTGGTCGTGACCGATGCGAGCAGAGGCGCTGGCAGTATTTCCGCAGCAGGACAGCACATCAAGATGAACAGCTTCCAGATCGACGGAGTTCGCATCAATGATCAGTTTGGGCTCGGATCCGACGGCAGTCCAGCGCTGGCAAATCCCATATCGCTGGATACGATCGGCGAGATCGCTGTCGAGATCTCGCCTTACGACGTACGACAATCGGGCTTCACTGGAGCATCGATTAATCCGGTTACCAAAGGCGGCTCGAACTACTTCTCCGGCTCGATCTACCACTATTTTGAAAACGAGGACACCAGAGGGTCGAACCCGATCTCGGGTCTGGACGATGTTTTCGATGAAACCACTTCGGGGATCATGCTCGGAGGCCCGATCATTAAGGATAAGCTGTTCTTCTTCACTTCCTACGAGGAGCTTGAGCGGAACACGTCGGGCCCGACTCCTGGATTCACGCCAGACCCAGCGGAGTTGGATCGGACGATCCAGTTCATTCAGAGCGAGTATGGGTTTGATCCAGGGACTTGGAGATTGGCGGATGGCTCGACGGTTGCCCTCTCGGACGAAAAGTCACTCCTGAAATTGGACTACATCATGAACTCGAATCACCGCGCGTCGCTGCGATGGAACAAGACCGAGGGAAATCAGCCTCAGTTTTTCAGAGTTCGACGATTTCTCGTCTTCCCAGCCGGAAACTAATCTCACCTCGCATTGGTACACGGACAAGCGCAAGAACGAGTCCTGGGTGTTCCAGCTCTTCTCGAACTGGGGGGAGAACTGGAAAACTGAATTTCGATGGGGCCGTTCGGATTTCGACAGCACTCCGACCAACCCCAATGTCTTTCCGGAAATCGTGATCGACGACTTCCCGGGAACCACGCGTAGTGGAGAGCCCACGACACGCGGCGAATTGTTTTTCGGGCGGGACGACTCGCGCCATTCGAATGAACTATTCACCGATGTGAACAATCTATACTTGGCGGCCGACTACTTTTCCGGCGACCACACTCTGACGTTCGGCATCGACCAGGAGGAGTCGAAGTTTACCAACCTCTTCCTCTAGCAGACCTTCGCGGAGATGACTTTTTTCGGGTTGGACAACTTCTACAATGACAGCATCGGCACCTTCCGTAGGTCCGTTGGCGTCGAAGGCATCCCCTCGCGGCGGAGTCGGACTTCACGACTACAGGCATATTCGTGCAGGATAGCTGGGATGTGAGCGACAAGCTCAATGTCACCTTCGGATTGAGGTTTGACAAGGTGTCCACGTCCCGGCCGATCCCCGAGAACCCGGGCCGGAATGGACAGACATTCGAGGAAATATTCGGTACTCCGAATACGAATACACTCGACGGAGCCGACCTGATCGCGCCGCGGGTAAGTTTCAAGTACGAAATCGGCGAGGACAAGCTCGCGACGCTTTCCGGTGGTGTTGGTCTGTTCATGGGTCGCAGTCCGTGGGTTTGGGTCTCGAACGCATATTCCAACACAGGCGTGAACAACACGGACATCTTCTCACCCCCATCGGGAAACAACCGAGCTGACGGCGGAGGCCTTCAAGGATACCTTGCGAACGATTTCGATCCTGAAAATCCGGTCCTTTTTGTGCCTCAAAGCGAATTGGGCTCAGGGCGATCGACCATCGCGCTCCTTGCTCCTGACTTCGAACTTCCAGCGATTTGGAAGGCGAATCTCAACTACGAGCGTCGGCTTAGCAGCGAGAGCTCCTGGACCGCTTACGGGGAAGCGCTTTTGACGAAGGGCAAGACTCAAATCTACACCAGCAACCTCAATCTCCGCGAAATCGGAGCCACGCCCGACGGGCGGACGCGTTTCGCAGGGTCGCTGCGGACGGCGAGCAATGGCAATTCGGAATTCTACAACGACGTCTACCAGCTCAACAACGCGAGCGAAGGGGAGAGCACGAACCTGACGCTCGGGATGCGCCGTAGCCCGAAAGACAGTTGGGACGCGGACTTCAGCTATACCTACGCGGATTCCAAGGATATCTCGAATCAAGGAAGCTCAACCGCCTGGTCCAATTTCGCTGGCAATCCGATATTCAATCAGAAAACTCTTGAGCTCGGCACCTCCGCCTATGAGACGAAGCACAGGGTGCTCGCCCGATTCGGCTACGATCTGGAGCTCCGGAAAAATTGGAATACCCATTTCGACCTAGTCTATATTGGGAAGAGCGGGCAGAACTTTAGCCTGCTATTCGACAACGATCTGTTCTACGTGCCGATGGACACGAGCGATCCGATTATCGATATGGAGAACACCGATCCCGCGGAGTTGGCGGCTATGTTCGAGTTTTTGGACTCAGTTGGCGCTCCTAGAGGAACGACAGTTGCTCGCAATAGCCTCAAAACGCAGTGGAGACACCGTATCGATCTCAATATTACGCAGCGGGTCCCGATGGGAGACCGCTTTGAAGGGCAGCTGTACTTGAACTTCCTCAATTTGGGCAATCTGATCAGCTCGGGCGGGGGAATTGTCGACGAGGTTCCCTTTCAGACGCTTGCCGTGGCGAGCGGGACGATTAGCGAGGATGGCAGCCAAATCGCCTACTCGTATCGAGGCGCGCGCGGAACGAGCATCCGCACCGGCACCTATGCCCAGCTCTCCCGCTGGCGGATCCAGACCGGGTTCAAACCCAGGTTCTAAGCGATCGCTTCAGAAACGCCTTTTCAAGCCCGAGCCGTTCTGCGGTTCGGGCTTGTTCATCCTTTCGAGCGACATCAATTGTCTACTTGTCCGGCGTCAGCCGCAGGATCATGCCCCGTCGATCGATAAGGACATAGATCGAGCCGTCCGGAGCGGTCTTGATGTCGCGAACGCGGCCCGACTCCTTGAGGATGACTTCCTCCTTCACGACCTTGCGCCCATCCAGCTCCAGACGGAAAATGAGCTGATGCTTGAGCGCCGATACGAGGAGATTATTCTTCCAAGCGGGGAATAGCGGACCTGTGACGAACTCGATCCCGCAGAGAGCAGGCGAGGGTGTCCAGAAGTGCACGGGATCGACCATTCCAGGCAGGGACTTGTAGGGGGTTTGAACCGTACCGTCGCGGTCCAGTCCCTGGGTGGCGAGGGGCCAGCCGTAGTTGTCGCCTGCTTGGACGAGATTGAGTTCATCGCCCCCCATCGGGCCATGCTCTGAGGACCATATGTCCCCTGTTTCGGGATGTACCGCGAACCCTTGCGCGTTGCGGGTTCCATAGGCGTACACCGAGGTCAGGACGCCGTAGCGCTCCAGAGAGTTGTATGGATTGTCAGCCGCGGGACGGCCATCGTCGTGAATTCGGTGAAACTTGCCTTCTGGTCGAGACAGGTTTTGGCAGTCCAGCATGTGACCGCGGTCGCCGATCGAGAAATGGAGATATCCCTCCTTGTCGAACACCATGCGACCTCCGAAATGGTCGTGGATAAGGGTGTAGTCCTCCGGACGCGGATCGTAGACGGGTCCCTCGTCGACCCACACGTGATCGCGAATCCGCCCTCGAAGGATCCGGACGGATGAAGGACGGTTGTACTCGCCAGGAGGGACTTCGCCCACTTCATGGATGTAGCTCAAGTAGATCCATCCATTTTCCGCGTAGTTCGGGTGGAGCTCGATATCTAGATAGCCGAACGTGGAACCGTTTGGCTTACCAGCGGGTGGAGGCGTATTGGCGATGGGCTCCGGTAGTACCTCGCCATCGACCATCAGTCGAAGCGCGCCTGCGTGCTCGGTGAACAGCGCGGTACGTTCATCAAGGAACTCGATTCCCCATGGTTGCTTCAGGCCTTCCGCCACCACGTCTACCTTCAACGTATAGTCTTCGGTTTCGGAACGCTCTGCCGGAGGGGGAGGGGTGATACCCATCTCCTTCTCCCGTTCGAGGATGAAGTCGAGGACCGCGTCGATCTGGTCATCGTTAAGGACGGCGTTCCAAGCGATCATCTGAGTGCCCGGAATGCCGAATTCGATGTTGTTCCGTTGCAAGTTGCGGCCAGAGGCGAAGTTCCAAATTCCATCCATGAAGCTGGACGCTTGTCCGCCCTCGAGATTCGGTCCATGGCACTGGGCGCAATAGGTGGCGTAAATGTCAGCCCCCTTGGTCAAATCCTGCGACCAAGTCGTTGGAATTTGCCAAGCGCTCGCAAGTAGCGTTGAAATGAGTAGACGTTTCCACGATGGTCTCACATCACCGTTATTGGAAAGATTTTTGAGGAACTCAAGAAGGGATATTCTTGATGCGCGGCCCGTGATCCTGGATATTTGTCGCCTATCCCTTGAATCAAACCCCCAGCGCCGTAGTGAAAAACCACCTACCCAAATTCCTGACGTTACTCTTCGTTCTCTGCGCCAATGCGCTTTTCGCGGATGGCCACCGGCCCAATATCATGGTCATCCTGGCGGACGACTTCGGTTGGGGCGACGTTTCCTGCAATAACCCGGGGTCCGTATTTCAGACGCCGCACTTGGATCGCATTGCGGAAGAGGGTATTCGTTTCACAAACGCTCATACGCCGCACTCGGTATGCACGCCTACGCGCTATGCCTTGCTGACGGGTCGCTATGCTTGGAGGACGGAATTGAGAGAGGGTGTATTGGTGAGTTATGGAAAGGCTCTCATTCGACCGGGTCGGCAGACGTTGCCCAGTCTTCTTAAGAAGTACGGCTACCGTACGGGGGCCTTTGGCAAATGGCACCTGGGCCTGGATTGGGAGCCCGTGGAGGGAGATCCCGGCGACTGGATATGGGGGACGCAGGTGTTTGCCAATACCAATGCGGCCATTCCCGTGATCGCCCGACGAGTCGATCATGCTCAACCGGTGAAGGTAGGTCCCACGCATATCGGATTCGATACCGCCCTCATCACTCCTTCCAACAATACGCGCATTCCGGTTTGGTTCAAGGATGACAGGGTCATAGGGAACCCGGCGTTCGATGAACAGGGCTTTTTCCGCGACCCGACCGTGCAGCGCGACAGCGTGGATGACTACCACATCGAACATACGCTAGCGTTCATCGACGAGACCCGAAAGAATAACGCTGATCAGCCATTTTTCGTCTATCTGCCCTTGAACGCGGCCCATGGCGCCACGTTCCCTCCCGCGCGTTTTAAAGGTCGAACCCAAGATAGCAGTCGCGGAGACAAGTGCCTCTGGGTCAATGAAAGCGTGGGCAAGATTTTATCCGCATTGGATGAACGCGGCATCGCGGACGATACGTTGATCATCTTCTCAGCCGACAACGGCCCCATTGAGCCTCCGCGCTATTTTTCGGATACGAAGCATAAAGCTGCTGGACCCTACCGTGGTTACAAGACCGACATCTGGGATGGCGGATTCCGCGTTCCCTTCCTGGTTCGGTGGCCGGAAAAGATCGAGGCAGGCCGCGTAAGCGACCAGCTCGTATGCCTAACGGATGTATTCGCGACGGTCGCCGCGCTCATGGGCGAAGAGCTTCACGAATGGGCGGGCGAGGACAGCGTTAATCAGCTCCCCGCATTCCTGGGCGAAACATCGGCTCCTATCCGGACCACCATGATCACCCAGTCCAATATCGGTCCGATGGCGATTCGGCACAATGAGTGGAAACTTATTGTAGATACCACGGGGTCCGGTGGACCTAAGACTCCCAGCGCGCAGCCTACTATTATCACCGCTCCTTGGCAGGCGAGCCCTTCCAGGGTCGGTCAGCTCTATAACATTGAGCGTGATCCCTACGAACAGCACGATCTGTGGATCAAGCATCCTGAGAAGGTTGAAGAGTTGCGCCTGATGCTGAAGGATAGCATTTGGACAGGGCGCACGCGCTAGGCGTTGAGTGCTTGCTACAGACCGTGATGGGGGCGATATTCAGGTATGGACGCGCCCCGAAAAATTGTCTGCTCTCTGCTTATCGCTCTCTTGGGAACTGCTCTATCCGGGTACGCCCAGAACCTGGCCAATAAAGGCGAGCTGATTTTATCGGATCCGTTTGAAGGTTCGCTAGGAAAAGGGGAGCTCGTCGATATCCAGGATGGCTGGAAGCGTCGAGTCAGCTTTGGCGATTGGACGCGTCGCGCAGATGGGTCCGTTACCGCGGAGAATGTGCCGGAAGATGGGCACGGACCCGTGCTGACTCTAATCGCTCCGGTACGCGACATCATTATCGAATGCGAATTCCAGATCCCCGCTACGCCGAAAAAAGACCGACACTTTCGCATCTTCCTCGATCGTTCGGACTACCGGGGCCACACGATTCAGTCCACCGCGAATGTAAGCTCCGTCTTCCGACCGGTAGGCCTTACCCTCCAGCACATCAGCAAGAAGGACGATGCTCAGAAGACGATTATCCAGGACATCGAGTTTGGACCGACTCCGATTGAGCTGAAACCGAATACTTGGTACAAGATGCGCTTCGACATCGTGGGCAACAAGGCTTGGACAGTAGTAAATGGCGTTTCATTGTACGGACGTAACAAGGTCCTCCATGTGGAGAAGAACAAAATTGGCTTGAATCCTGGGATGGCGGGAGGACGTATCCGTAATTTCAATGCATGGACCGTCGCCTCTGAAAATGATGATGCGGGAGTCGCCGAAGCGCTGGATGCGATCAATGATCGCTTCCAGAACGTCGACGTTGACATTGTCGAATGGCCGGAAGAAACGCGGGCCCAGTTCGGAAAGCTAAAGCGCATCGCCTTCGTAGCCTATCCCAAAGACAAGCCATCGGGAAAACTGCCCTTGTTGATTACCCTGCATGGAGGAGGTGGACGCAACATGAGTCTGCGTGACCAGCTAGTCCGGTCGTCGAACGTCAAAGGGCTGGCCCTGGCGGAACGAGCAGGAAAGCCGCTCATTTTGCTAGAGCCCAATTCGGCTGATATTTGGGATCCGGATACGCTTGACCAGATGCTCGACCACGTGCTCGAGACTCGAACCGATATCGACGAAAGCCGCATCTACGTAATGGGGCATAGCATGGGCGGTTTCGGAACCTTAGCCTGGATATCCCGGTCCGCTGATCGATTTGCCGCCGCTGCCCCCGGCGGCTTCAGCTATGAAATACAGCCTGAGCAGGTAGAAGCCCTAGTAGACCTTCCCGTCTGGGGATTGGTTGGTGGTGACGATGGCAATCGGGTGGACGGCGTTCGACTGATGGTCGAACGCTTGCGCGCCGCTGGCAATGATCGGGTCAAGCATACGGTTTTCCCAGGAGCGAGTCATACTCAAGGAAATGCTGCTGTATTTAGTCACGTCGAGCTCGTTGATTGGATGCTCGAACATTAGAACGATTTAAGACTGCAACCCTGTCGAATTAATATGAAAGCCACTCTCTTTATACTTCTGCTCCTCCACGGCATTGCTACCGCAAACGCTCACGAGGTACTCAAGACGCTCTTTATCGGAAACAGCTACACCGGCAGGCACAATCTCGCCGAGGTCGTGGAATCCTTGGCGGAAGAAGGCATGTTCGCATTGGATTTTCAGCCGACTGGCGTGATTTATGGAGGACGCAAATTAATCGATCATTGGCGGCTGGGAACTCAGAACTTCGTTCGTCTGAATTCGCTCGCAGAGAGCGAGCAGCAAGCGACGATTGACGCCTTGAAGTCGGCGATCGCCCAGAACCCTAAGGACTCGCATGCGAAGAATGCCTTGAAGCGTCATGAGGCCTTGCTTCAAGACTTGGATAATCGTCGAACGAAGTGGGACGTCGTTGTCCTCCAATCATGGCGTGACGATCTGGAGGGAGAGGCCTCGCCCTACGTCGCGTTCGCCCCAAAGTTCGCCCAGATCGCCCAGTCGGAAGGCGCCCGAGCCATTCTCTACGTGACGACGCCAACGACGCAGAATGCGGAGCCCCTGATGTCGCCTCCCGATCCTGAACCCATCATGGAAAAGGCTAGGACCATCGCTGATCTCGCCAATCGCATCGAGGCCGATGTCGCTCCCGTATTTCTAGCCGGACTACGTTGCCAGGAGCAGCGCCCGGACCTAACGCTCCGGTTTATCAACGACGCTCATTTGAATCATACGATGGCATACCTCACCGCCTGTACCTTGTACGCAGCGATCTTCGACGAAAGCCCCGAAGGCCTGACGCTCGACCGCATTACAGACATTCGCTTTCTCGATAACGACCCAAAGAATCGCGAAAAGGATCGTGATGGAAATCCCATTACGCGCGAATTTTCCCCAAAGGACCGAGCCGACTTGCAGCGAATCGCCTGGGAGGCCTACGCCGAATTCAAGGAGATCCGTGCCGCGCGTTAGGAAGTAGTCAAACCCATTCCGGCGTCCGCCGGACCTATTCGCCGCAGGCGACTCGTGAACGGAGTGAACGATATTCAAAATCATTCATCTAGACGCTTTCGTGAATAGGGACCGGATGAAATTGGACCTATCGAGCGATCACCTTTGTTCTTGTCTGCACAATGAAGATCAACGCATGACTCACGAGTAGAAAGGGTACGATCACTGCAGGAATGTAGAAAGTGGCTCCCATCGAAGTGGTCTGGTTGACGAACGTGCCGATGCTCACCGCTGTGATTAGATCGATCGTTCCTACGATATTGAATAGCCAGGTAGCGGCTCCCGACCAACTCGCCTTCGATCGTAAAGAAAATATGGCTACGAACGCGAGAACCGCTGCCAGCAAGTCGCCATATGCTGCGGGTTGCGAGAAGCTTGGGTTCAGCGGAGCTGCCGTGACTCCGGGAATTAGAAAGGTGAGCCCAATGTAGCGAAACGTATGTGGAAGAGCGAGAATGATGAGAGCGGATTCTTTTGACAGCGTTCGGAGCGCAGGCAGCGCGTACCAGCGAGCAATCAACCCGTAGGCAGTGAAGCTAAATAGGAAGCTAATAGGTAATATGAGATCTATTGACATGATATTTTGGATTTAGGTTATTGTTAAAGTTGTATATACAACTATAAGCGAAAAAATGAATTGATCCTCAGGGCAAAGAATCTGCTGCATGGACGAGAGCGTTGGCTCCGTCATCTCCAAGGGCTTGCTTTGCGGATTTCTGGGCCTTTCTCCAGCGGGGAAGGGCATCCACGAGCAGTTGCTCTCCCTCTTCCGTAATGCTCAACAACGTGCTTCGATTGTCTCGGCCTGGCTCTGCTGCTACGAGATCGCTGGACTGCAATCGACCTAGGTTGCGGCTCAGCGTAGATTTTTCGATCATGAGCGAACGACCCAGATCCGTTGGCGAAACCGAGCCGTGTCGCTTGATTGCGACGAGCAGGGTCAATTGGCTGCCAGTAATTCCGAGGTCCCGCAGGGCATTGTCAAAAATAGCGTTGAGCGCCCGCCCTATGGACCGCGCCCGCATTCCCAAGCATTGCTCGGATATGGTTCGCGCTGCTGCCGTTGCTCTGCTTTTCGAAGAATCTGCCATAGTTAAAGTTGTATATGCAACTAAACGAGGCGAACGCAAGCTTGATTTCACTAATTCTATTCAAACCCATTCCGGCGTCCCCCGGACCCATTCGCCGCAGGCGACTCGTGAACGCGGTGAACGATGTTCCTAGTTCCTATTCGCTTACCGATACCCGTGTATACGGACTGGATACGTAGGTCGTATACGATTTTCCTAGGTAGGAAAGCGTCTTGCGATGGTTGCTTAAGAAGTCGATGTAGTTCGCGCCTGATTCGAGCTCAATCGTCGCAGACCACTCGTTTCTCGCCTTGTCATACTTCATATCCTGCCACTGATCTTCGGGAAAGAGCTCTCGATTATAGGCAGCGCTCCCATCCGGCGCTCGGTCATGCATCCACCAAATGCGACCCGTCTCCGGAGACTCGCCATCCTTGAACCTCACAGTGGCCTTCAGTCCCCTCCCGGTACGTTCAACGGATACAGTTGGAGCTGTAAGCAGGGTTTCCGATCCACCAAAGAAATGCTCCATTAGAAACGCCGCCTTGTTCTGCTCATCGGTCTCGGCGCTCTCAGGTCGACCCCGTTTTCCATGGCCCGAGTTGATTCTTAAATACGTTGGAATTTGAGGATAGTGGGCGCCTCCCCAAGCAAGATCGAAGGCGACCATATCATGAGTGCCTGGATGAAACAGGAGATCGACGTCACGTTCTTTCAATTGGCTCAAATTCTTGGATACGAAAATATGATCTGCTACCTTGTGGGACAATCGTTTCAAGTCCTCCCAGCTATGTCCTGCCGCAATCGCTTCTTCATTGTACCGAGGCCCGAAAGTACCTCCCAGGAAGCGGTGAGGCTCGAATTCCGGATCGCTGCGATTGTAGGCCTTGAGCGCGCTCCAAGCCTGGTCATCGCACAGGCGCAAGGGCGATTCCCAGGGTGGGGAAACGCTGGCATGCACAGCGGTCAGGCGCGTATCGGCGATCAGCGCGACCGAGGGAGACGCTCCGTTCTTGGAGCCACCCGACATAGCGACCTTGCCCGTTTCGAAATAGTCGGTCTCGGCGTAGGCGGCGGTCGTGGCGCGCATAAGTATGGCGGGCCACCCCCAATATTGAATGGAGTAGCGCGTATTCAAGGTTTCGTGAAAATGCGCGATCATCGCATCACCCAGCTCTTTCTCCCCATAGGTTCTGAGCTCTTGCACGATGGTGCGAACGAGCCCTACGCCTCCTTCAATCAAATCCGCATCGACTCCTTGAATCGGCGCATCCACTGAAAGCCGCTTAAGGTTGTTTCCTCCGGTGAGGTGAAACCCTCTTGCTTTTCGATCGGCCGGAACGATGAGCCGTACGGGTATCCGGAGATCCTGCCCAGGCCATAGCTCGCCCACGCGAATGGTGATATACTTCTGGCGAGTGGGAACTGCGCCCTCCACAAGATGCCAGTCGTCTATCGTCTCAACGGCTAGTGTGCCTGGATCGCGCATGGCGTCCATGTCGAACAGCCCGGCAAAGGCGCTGAGGGGGCAGAGCGCTAGCAGGTACAAAGCAAAGTGGGGCAAACGGAATCGAGGCATAGTAGGATTGCGGTAGTGTGATCCTTGGGGCGTTTCGATCACTGTTCTAGAAACCGACAGATCTGTCCACCAGCAAGTGCAACGATTGCGACTATTGAACATCGCGTCCGTCTACGATCTGTGAACTGCGCCGTGACGGGTCGCTCGTCCCGCTGCCTGGGAATGGAGGTCTCTTCGAGGCAATGGGTTCGTGGGAGGATGCTGATGACGGAACTCCTTGCCTTTGAGAGGGTGGGATATTCAATGGCTCCCCATACCCTTTAACCCTTATGAAACGATTATTTGCCGTACTCAGTTTGTTCCCTCTGATCCTCATCCAATTGGCACAGGCGGATTCCCAAGGAAAGCCCCCTAACGTCATTGTCATTCTAGCGGATGATCTCGGATACACGGACGTCGGCGCCTTTGGAGCCGAGCTGATCGATACACCGCACATCGATCGTTTGGCCCGCGAGGGAATGAAGTTCACTCAGGCCTACACGCCCTGTTCGGTGTGCTCGCCAACGCGCTACGGCTTGCTTACTGGCCGCTACTACTGGCGGAGCAAGCAGCACCCTTCCACCAAGGTGATTCAGGATGGACAGGGACTGGCAATTGAGAAAGGGCGCGAAACCTTGGCCACGCTTTTCAAGAAAAAGGGCTATGCGACGGGAGTCGTTGGAAAGTGGCACTTGGGATTCGGGGGCTTCAAGAACTTCGAGCAGCAATACGATTGGACGGCTAATAAGAAGATCGGCCCGGGGCCTTTGCAGGTAGGTTTTGACTACTATTTCGGAATGGTCGCTAACGTAGCGAATCAGCCGCGATTCTATATCGAGAACGATGACTTCTATGGCCGTAAGCCAGGAGACAAGGTGACGACAGAGAAGGTAGCCATCGATTCTGGAGGGGCGGGCGGGCAATTCATGGTGCAGCGCGAAAATGTTCGACCCTGGGATCCCAGCGTAGTTTGGGAGGATGACGAGGTCGCTCAGGTGATCACGGACAAGGCAGTTGAATATATAGAAGTGAACTCGGGCGCGGACAAGCCACCGTTCTTTCTCTACTTCGCTCACAACATTCCTCACGGGCCCATCACTCCGGCGAAACACCATGAGGGCACGAGCGATTGCGGCCTCTATGGCGACTTCGTCCAAGAACTGGATACGCAAGTGGGCGAAATAATCGCCGCGGCGGAGGCCTCGCGTGAGCATCGCGAGACCTTGATAATTTTCACGAGCGACAACGGAGGTACGGCAACATCGCCGGAGTCGGATGGTCCACCGATTGGAGCAGCGGGCGAAGCTCGTGAGCTTGGTCACTTGCAGTGCGGTCACATGAGGGGTGGCAAGTGGAGCATTTATGAAGGCGGCTTCCGCGTTCCGTTCGTCGTCCATTGGCCGGGTCACGTGGAAGCGGGCCGTGTTTCTGACAAGCTCATTTCTCTTCAAGATGTATTCGCGAGCATGGCCGATTTCTTGGATGTTGAATACGGACGCGATGCCGGAGAGGACAGCTTCAGCTTTTGGCCGCAAATCGCGGATGGCCCTGAGGCGCCCGCTGCCCGCGACCATGTCATCGTGCAGTCTCCGCTAGGCGTCCGGGCGATTGTCCGCGATGGATGGAAGTATATGCGTCCCTGGGTGGCTCCGGATCCAATCCCTGAACGCCAAAAAGTATTTCTCGCCCGCGAAATGCGTAACCCGCAAAACTTCGAGCAATTGTACCACCTCGATTCGGACTTTGACGAGTCTTCTAATCGCGTGAAGGACTTTCCGAATATCGCTGCTCAGTTGAAGAGCGAGTTGCAATTGGCCGAAAAGAGCGGTCGCACCGCGCCGTGAGCGTCGCGGTGAATGGCGAAGAGTGAATGAATCGCATTTGGATACGTATCCGGAATTTGGAGCTGGTGAGATAGGATCGAATATTTTCCAATTCGCCTTTCGAGGATATTTCTATTGGACTGATATGGGGACGCTTCTGGTTCCCATTCGTGGAAATGGATCTCATTTGAGTCTTTTGTCGCGAGTTACGCGCTTGATTATTGGGGTCGATTCTGCAAGCATGGCAGGTGCCTATCACCCCTCGTTCCTATGAAGTCAATTTCCCTTATGCTCTATCTTCTATTGTCCGCGCATGTGATTGGCGGCACGACCAAAGCGACTTCGCTGCCCGTTGGCTCGTGGACGGCTCATGGATTCGACTCGGCTCAGCGAGACTCGATCCAGCAAGCGTTCGAACGCGGTATCGACGAGGGATTTATCCCGGGTGGATCGCTCATGATAGTCCATAAAGGAGAGGTGATTCTCCACGAGGGATTTGGATTGGCGGACCTTGAAAGCGCGACGCCGTTCGAGGCCAATGCCCCTTGCCGCATCGCATCGCTTACCAAGCCGCATACCGCCACTACGCTAGCGCTGCTGGCCGAAAGCGGGAAATTGGCGTTTAGCGATCCAGTCAGCAAGTATCTGCCGGCCTTCAAGGGTATCAAGGTGAGGGATGCGAATGGAGCGGCAAGGCCGATCACTTTGGCCATGTGCCTCTCCCATACAGCGGGCTTCGCTAGCAACAATCAGCTCAAGTCTGGAGCGTCCACCTTAGATTTCAATGGCTCGTTGGCGGAAGTGGTGAATGCGTTAGCGGGCCATGAGCTTTTTTACGAACCTGCCACTTCCTTTGGGTATGGACGGCTAGGATACATGACCGCAGCTCGGGTCGCTGAAGTCGTAACCGGTAAACCATTTGAGGCGGTTATGGAAGACACTCTCTTTGCGGCCTTGGGATCCACCGATTCCACATTTGATTACGAGTCGATGATCGATCGGATTCCAACCCCTTATGTACGGACTAGGACCGGACTCCAGCTTCGAGAAGGAGAACCCATGGGCACAGTTATAAATCCTGGTGGTAGCTTAATCGCTGCGCCCAGCGACCTAGCTCGGATGCTCCTGCTTCATCGTAACGAAGGCAAGGTGGACGGAAAACAGGTGGTATCGAAATCGATACTACAGCAGATGTACGTTTCGCAGCCAGGGCGCGGCAAAGCTAAGCATGGACTGGGCTTCAATATCTTGCAGCAAAGGCCTGATGGAAGCGCCCGGCGTATCCAGCACACCGGGGCGGCCGGTACGATCGGCATCATCGATTTCGATATCGATCTAATCGTGATCGCCCTTACCCAAGTGCCCCAGGCGCAAACGAACAAATGGCGTGGACCTTTGTTGAAAACTGTATTTGGCGTATTTGAATAGTAGAGGAAAGCGATATGAATGACCAAGCTATGAAATCCATGGGCTACCATCGTTCCCTCGTTGTAAGATGGGTCAGTTTTTTTCTATGCGCGCTTGGAGGGGCGCTTGTTGCCCAGAAGTCCCCGCCGAATGTCATTCTTATATTCGCGGATGATTTAGGCTATGGGGATGTCGGAGCTTTCTATGAAGACTATCCGTTTGAAACGCCTCGATTGGATCGAATGGCGAGCGAAGGCGCGAAGCTCACTCGATTCTATGTGCCCACGCCGTTTTGCGCGCCGTTGCGGGGAACGATTCTTACGGGACGTTATCCTTTTAGGCACTCTGTTGTCAGGAATCCAGCTCCGGATGCGGGGCAGAACAATGTCGGTCTGCCTTCGTCGGAAGTCACGATTGCGGAAATCCTAAAGGAAAGGGGATACCGCACGGCGATGTTCGGAAAATGGCACCTAGGGCATCGAGAGCAGTGGCTGCCGCGGACCCAAGGGTTCGATGAGTACCAAGGGATTCTTTATTCCAACGACATGTTTCCGGTGCAGATGGTTAAGAACGAAACCGTCGTCGAGTATCTCGTTCCTCAAGGCAAGCTCTCCCAACTCTATACCGATCTGACCTTGGATTTCGTGGAGCGGAACAAGGACCATCCGTTTTTCGTCTACCTTCCCCATGCGATGCCGCATAAGCCGTTGGCGGTGCCTGATGACTTTTATACGCCGAACACGCCGGATAACTTATACGCGGATGTAGTGGCCGAGCTCGACCATTCGGTAGGCCGCGTGCTGGATCGATTGAAGGAGCTTGAGCTCGATGAGAACACATTGGTCCTGTTCACTTCGGACAATGGACCATTCTACGGGGGTTCCACGGGAGGCTTGCGTGGAATGAAAGGACGGTCGTGGGAAGGTGGATACCGCGTACCCATGATCGCCCATATGCCGGGTACGATTCCTGCAGGTGTGGTCAACGCTCACATGGCCGCGACGATTGACCTGCTCCCCACGATTTGCCAGCTAACGGGTAGCCCGATCCCGACGGATCGAGTAATCGATGGCATTGATTTGATGCCCATGCTCAAGAATGGAAATACGCCGAGCCCTCACGATGTGATCGTCGGGATGCGGGGCTCCGATCTAGCGGTCGCCTATTCGGGAAAGTGGAAGCTCCATGTCTTGAACCCAGGCCCGGTGAACATGATTAATTTGCCACCGGAGCAGGCGAGACAGCGCATCAAGCGACGGGCGCCGGATGGCGTAACGATCATCGCTCCCTTCGAACAGGCCGATCCGACTGCGTATCCGGGAGTATCCACAGGTGTGGAACCGTCTGCCATGATGCTCTTCGATTTAGACGCGGACTCTGGGGAGCAAGTCGATCGAGCGGACGCGTTCCCGCAAGTGGTCGCGGATCTCAAGCGCCTGTTCGACGACATGGCAGCCCAGATGCCGGATCTTCCAGCTCCGGAATCGGAATATCTCTTAACCGACGAAGCCCAGAAAAGTGGGACGCTCATGAGATTGATCGGCGGTGAACTGCGCTACGACAAGATTCCCGAATCGCAAAAGCCGCTATTGAAGAGTCAGGAGTGAAGGGTGAAAAGAAATGAGTGGGCCCAACAAGGTACGCGCTTGCTTCGACTAATGCTTCTCTTCTTCTATGGTTGTCTATATGAAAACTAGGAGCGTGCTTATTGCTGTACTTATTCTTTCCGCCGTTCTGATCGGCTGCGGGCGCACCGATACGGATGGCAGGGTCAATTGGGAAACGGCTACCGATGAGGAGCTGATGGACGCGGCGCAGGCTCAAGCATTTAGATTTTTTTGGGACTTCGCTGAACCCAATTCCGGTCTTGCCCGGGAGCGCTACCATCCGGATGGCGTCTATCCTCTCGATGATGCCCACATCGTCACTACCGGAGGGACCGGATTTGGCGTCATGGCGCTGCTTGCCGGTATCGAGCGTTCGTTCATCTCGCGAGAGGAGGGAATGAAGCGCTTGTCTCAGATCGTTGCCTTCCTAGAATCTGCCGATAGATTCCATGGCGTCTGGCCGCACTGGTTGAACGGCGAAACGGGTCGAGTGAAACCATTTAGCCATAACGACGATGGCGGTGACCTGGTCGAAAGTTCATTTCTTATGCAAGGGCTCCTTTGCGTTCGGCAATACTGCGACCCAGAGCGTCCGTCCGAAAAGGAGCTGGCCAGTCGGATCAATGCCTTGTGGCGAGAAATGGATTGGAATTGGTACACCAATGGAACCGACAATCTCTATTGGCATTGGTCTCCAAATTATGGATTCGAAAAGGACTTCGCCTTATACGGCTACAATGAAACGCTCATAACCCACGTACTGGCCGCATCTTCGCCCACGCACCCGACGGATCCCAAGGTCTATCACAACTGCTGGGCTCGAAATGGAGCCATCAAGGCCGACGATGAGTTCTATGGGCTTGATCGGGTGTTGGATCATTATCACGACAACGACTCTCCAGTGGGCCCCTTGTTTTGGGCAGCCTATTCTTACATGGGTCTGGATCCTAGAAATCTCGAAGATGCCTACGGCAACTACTGGGAACTCAATCGGAATCAGGCTTTGATGCACTATCGATACTGCGTTCGAAATCCCAATGGCTTTGGCGGATACGGGGAAAGCTGCTGGGGAATGACCTCCAGCTACTCGCCAAAGAAAGATCATATTGGTTATGCTTCCCATCGGCCCGATCGCGATATTGGCGTGATCTCTCCAACGGGAGCGATTGGGGTCATTCCTTACACGCCTAAGGAGTCATTGGCCGCAATCCGCGGTTTTTTTACCGACCATGGCGATCTCCTGCTGGGTCCGGCCGGATTCTACGATGCGTTCCGTCCAGATAGCGGTTGGGTGGCTCCCCGTTACCTGGCCATTGATCAAGGCCCGATCGTTGTGATGATCGAAAACTACCGGACTGGCCTTTTGTGGGAGTTGTTCATGTCCAGCCCCGAAGTGAGCGAGGGCTTGGAACGGCTAGGTTTCAAGTGGTGAAAAATGATGCGGCTATGCCGCTTCCTAATTGCGCCTGCAGACAACGTCAAGGACCACGCGTTTTGAGCGAAAGTGGTCGCCTTATTTCGAAACGGATTCGGCAATTGCGATCATCTTGAGATCCGAGGCGTCGGTATCCAAATTTCCTTCAAGCTCCGAAACATAAATTTCCTTGAGATCCACAAGCGATAGATACTGCGGGTTGTGAACTTCGGCGATCGTCGAAAATAGGTGTCGCGCGTTCCCTTTCGCTGCCCACAACGCGTAGATGTGGAGGGCGGAAGTCGTTTCATCGGATTCATGACCCAAGCCTGCCAGCTCACGAAACTGTTTGCCTACCTGAATCTCTCCGAAGTACTGGTGGCGCTTTTCAACGGTCCACCCCATCTTTTTCAGCGTGGCTCCAAGCGAAGCGCCTTGCTGTATCTCTTGGTAGGAGGCCGACAGTTCCTCAGGAATCGAATCGGAGAACATTACGATAGCTAGCGTGCGACAGATTCGTTTCTCATTGTCTTGGCTGTAAAGATTGGATACGCGATAGGGCTCTCTTTCTAGGACTTCGATTCCGTAACTGCCGAAAATCCGCTCAATGCGTTCGCTATTGAGAAGCGGTCGAAGTTCATCGAGGGACGGTGGAGCGCTCACCCTTTTGCAGCTGGACGTTCCTCCGAGCAGAGCGAAAAGGAGAAAATATATCAGATGTCGAGCTATCTTCATCGGGGTTCGATCGAGCGCATTTCTTTCCGAAAGGTCCAATTGTCTTCTCCGAGTACAGATGATACGAGGATCTGTAGAGAGGTGTCGAATACTTCAAGCAGGGCGGACTCTCCCGCGTCAGATGCGGTTGCTTTCAAAGCGAATGCGTCGAATTGGGAACGATTTGTCATCAGCCGATAGGTCATTGCCTGCGCGAGGTGGTAGCTAAGAACCTGTCCGTGGTCGGCGCGCTGGAAGCTGCGTCCGGTCCAATAGGCTTGAATGGTTTCCGAATTCCAATAGTCGCCGATATGCTCTTTTACGGTATCGTAGTCGAAGGTGAGATGGCCGGTTACCGCTTCTTCGCACAGTTGAGCGATTCCCTCATTGAGCCAAAGCGGCATGTTGGCGGAGCGGACGAGCGCATGGGTCAATTCGTGGGCCATGGCTGGCTTGACTGATACGTATTCATTGAACGGTAGGGCGAAGTGCCCATATCCGCGGTTTATGTAGATGCCGCCAGAATTTCCGTATTCCTCCTCATCGTAGTAGTGCGATATGTAAGTGTAGTATTCATCGTCATTTTCGAAAAGGAATACCGGACACTTGCCGTAGAGCTCCTGCTGGAGCAGGGGGCCAAGATAGTTGGCAACTTTTAGCTGGATTTCCTCCAGCCACCTGATGATTGAGGCGGATTCTCGTTTCCCTCTGCCAGAAACGAGCAGGAACGAATTCGATTCATAGGTTTCATAGGGATGTCCCAAATATGCGGATACATAGTCAACCCAATAGCCACCCATCGCAGTCCAAAACTCATCGATCGCATCCGTTGGCTCGGATTCGGCAATCGCGTCCCAATCGGGAATGGGCCATACCGATTCGTTAGGAAGAAAGACGAGCTGGTTTGCGAAATGGTTCGTAGGCACTGTATGCAGAGTGAGATGCGATGGGATACTCTCCACTAGCAGCGTTCGCTATTCAACGATTTTGTGGATCGAATGGAGTGGCGTTGCCTGGCGAGTCAGTGGCCTCTCGATAGTCAGCAGCTACCTAATAGCACGTGATTCGGGAACTCACATGGAAGGCATGTCTCCATGAACGATTTGCTGATACGTTGAAACTATCGATGAGAATCAAGAACGCTCTGGGCGTATTCTTATTCAAATATTCACGACCCTCTCAGTCCTATGTCGAAAACCTCCGAAGATGATACAAACTGTTTGAAGAGTGAATGGTGAAATTCTGAGAGGGGCGCTCGACCTCGCAGCGAACCCACTATCACATTTCATTCTTCTTTCGCAGCGCTTGAGTCAGTTCTTCGACTTTGCGGGGGTTTTGCCGGGCGATGTTGCGCGTTTCCTTGTCAGAAGAGTCGTGGTCGTAGAGTTCGACGTAGCCGTCCTTGTGGAGGGTAAGGCGATAGCGATCCGTGCGCAGGGTTCGGGCATTGCCGATGTAGGCCATGGCCGTGTGGCCTTTTGCGTTCGGCGACTTGATTTGGGGAGCAAGCGATGCGCCATGGACAAAGTCCGGTTGCTCTAAGCCGGTGAGCTCGCAAAGGGTGGGGAAGAGATCGAGGGTTTCGACGACTGCATTGGTCTTCACGCCCGGATCATTCATGCCAGGGACGGAAATGATGAGAGGGGATCGGAGGGCTTCTTCGAAGAGGCAATGCTTGCCCCATATAGCGTGCTCGCCCAGGTGCCAGCCATGGTCGCCCCAGAGAACGACGATGGTGTCCTTGTCTCTGCCCGTTTCCTTAAGCTTCGAGAGAATTTCGCCCACGTGATGGTCGACGTAGCTGACGCAGGCGGCGTAGTGCCGACGGACCTTGTCCGCGTAGGCGCTGTCTTCGTTTGGATCCTGACCGTGGTGGAAGTATTGATTGAAGAACTCGCCGGATGCATGCCAGGTGCTTTTCCAGCTAGGCTTCTCCGGATGAGCGATGGGTGGCAGGTCGACATCCTCGTAAGGATCCATATAGCGACGGGGCGCGCCGAAGGGGAGATGCGGCTTGATTAAGCCGATGGCCAGGAAGAACGGCTTGTCCGAACCCGCTAGATCCTCGAGCTGCTCAAGACCTTCATCGGCAATCAATCCATCGTGGTAGTCGGTGTCTTCGCCCTCAGCGGCTTGGAGGGCTTCCATCTTGTGCTTGGAGAAGGATCCGATCGGCTTGATCTCTCCGTGAACCAAGGAATGCATGGCGCCGCGCGGGTGCTTCCATCGACCCGTGGGCATGAGCTGGCGATCCCAAGCGCCGGGCATTTCAAGAATGTTCTGGTCATACCAGTCTTCCCCGCCCCAGCCGCCGGGATGGTGCGAAACCTTGCCGACAGATACCGTCTTGTATCCATTTTTCCGGAACCACTCCGGCATGCTTGGAGGGACGTCTTGCTCATTCTTGATCTGCTCCGCCCGGGCGAAGAGAGCGCTATTGCCATAGGAACCGTACCGGCCGGTCAGCATCGTATATCGAGATGCGCCGCAGGTGGGGGCGTTTACATAGTGGTTGTGAAACGCTCTGCCTGAGGCCGCGAGCCGGTCGATGTTAGGCGACTGGATATAGTCGACCCCGAATGACCTTAGCTCGGGACGGAGGTCGTCCACGCAGATGAGCAGAATGTTCTTCTTTCCATGTCCATCGGCAATTGCGCTTGTGGCGGCGATAGATCCGATAACGAGAGCGAGTAGGAGCTTGAAGCGTTTCATTTTTGAAGAGTGAGTGGTTAAATGTGAAGGGTGAAAATTAAGAGGACAGGAAGCAGGGATCAGGGGACAAAAATAGACCGATCTCGCGTTTTTCAATATGTCGACGTCGTAGGCCGAGCGACCGAAGACAACAATTTAAACCGATTGTTGGGAACGGATTCAAACATCGCTGTCGCTAGTCCCGTCCCGCATGCGGTCCGGGAATGGGCGTCATTGAGAAGATCATGAACCTCAGAATCGCGATGCGTCTTGTCTCGGCGTAGCTCGAAGAGCGTAGACGGAATCCTGTTATTATTCTCTTCCTAATTCGATGGCGGCTAAACGCATTAGCGTTCGCCATAAAGCGGTGGTAGCCTGTCGCCGCGATAGATGGACCAGCCTAGGTCGTCGTCTTGCAGGCGCATTTCCCAGACTTTTTCGGCGGGTTGCTCGTGGGTGACTTCCATGAGGCGCGCCGATCGCTTGAGTCCGGGTCCGCGAGGTGCGTTGTTGCCGTCCGCGTCCGTCTCGATTCCGCCAGCAGTTATAAGAATGTTGTCGGTCTGCGGTTGCCAGTCGACGTCGCCCAAATAGCGCGCGTAAAAATGCTCGTCATCGGGTCCGTATTCCCAAACCTGCGACACTTCCATGGTCTCTTCGTTGACTGAGTACTCCACAGCGCGCGAGTAGCTATCCACAAGCTCCATTTTCTCATCGAAGGGCGAGCTGCGGGAGACACCGTTGTCGAAGAGGAGGTAGGTTCCGTTTTCGGTATGGGAAATCGCGTGATGCTTGTAGGACCATTCGACATCGCCGACGGGCTTCAGCAGCTTTTCGCTCCACGGCGCTTTCCAGTTGTCCGGGTTGCCGAGGATCCAGATGAGCTCCCCGCTATCCATGCTGACTTTGAGGACGGCGTCCTGGTAGGGTACGGACACAATAAATGAGTTGTCCTTTCCCTCGTAGATAATCGCGTTGGCATGCGTCCAGTCGTGGGCGTCACCTTCGACGACATCGGCGTAGTGGTTCCGCCAGAAGCCGGTGCCCAGCGAGCCGTATCCGATGCGGTAGGGGTCGATTAGGTCATGGAGCTTCCATTCTCTGACGACGTCACCATCGAGCGTCATTTCGGTAATGACGTCACCCAGGACATTGGCGGTCGCTCGCGGCGCATCCGCTTCCGTTTCGCTGGTATACCAGTTTTCGATGACTCGATTCTCATTGCTGAGCACGAGGAAGTTCCCATTTGGAAGATCTATGAAATCATGATGGAAGGACCCGGTTTCTACCGGAATGCTGCCTTCCGCAATATCCTCCGCGGTACCTGTGAAGTGCCAGCGACGCTGGATATTGCCAAGAACGTCAATCTCGACGAGGCCGCCCGTACCGGGCCAGATCTCGTAGATGAAGTTGCCGTCGGGCATGCGGCGAACGTCGTGGATCTTGTGATCTTCGGGGAGGTAGTACCAGATGATCTCGCCCATGTCATTGACGATGACCGCTGGGGCGAAAATCGCTGGGGCAGATTCGCCCTCGGCGTTCCAACGCCCGTTGATATTGAAAAGAGTCACTCCGGGCTCCATTGCATCGGGTTTGCGTACTGTAATTTTCGGTACTGGAAACGTATCAGGAATAGCGGGGGTTTCAAAGGTCATCGGATCGGAGGTGGCGGATCCTCCACCTGCCGCCGTAACCGTAGCGGTCATCGTGTGGGCGCGAGATGCGCGCAGCCCAATCACAGGAACTTCGAGGCGAGTGGATTGCTCCGCGCTCGGAGAGAATGACCATTGGCGTTCCCCATCGTCGATATTGACCGTTAGCGAGGCGGGCGTGTCGGTTGTGACCGTCAGGATAGCGGCCAGCGGTACCGTTGGATTTGGATTAGGGACGAGGGTTGCCTGACCGATAGTCGGGGCAGGACCGCTGCTGCAAGCTGCGAGCAATAAGGGCAGCAACGCTGCGAGGGCTACTTTTTTTGCGAGATTGAGAGGCGTCATTCTGTGCTGATCAATTGAGGGTACTAGAGGTAGGTTAGGTCAAGTAAGCCGCGTATCGGACTACAGATTGCCGAAACAGGCAAGCAGAGAGTGGGGGACTGGAGATTGGCCGCAACCCGTTCCTTGCTTACGAGCGTCTAGCTCTGCTCTTGAGAGCGGGGACATCGCTTGAATAGCATTTTCCTAGCTGCTACGCCATCGCGCTTGGTCGCTGCGTTACTGTCCACCTCTTGTTACATTGTCTTTGCCTTTTTTTTGGAAATTTAGTGAATCGAATCGTATCCCTAATGTTTCGCCAGAAATACATTTCGTTTCTTGCTCTCTCCTAGGCGGCCTTTCCTAGTTTGGGAGCTGTTGAGAAGATCGACTTTAACCGTGATATTCGTCCGATTTTATCTGAGAACTGCTTTCTCTGCCACGGACCGGACGACGAGGGACGCAAAGGTGGACGAAGAGGCTCAGGTGGTTTGAGATTGGATACGCAAGAGGGGGCGAGACGAGATCTTGATGGCTATGCCGCACTCGTTCCAGGTGATTTGGAGGCGAGCGAACTCTTCTTTCTGATATCCTCGGATTCCGATGATGAACGAATGCCTCCAGCCGAGCATGGGAGCGCGTTAAGCGATGATCAGATCGAAAAAATTCGCCAGTGGATCATGGAAGGCGGCGAATACGATCACCATTGGTCCTACAAGCGAATCGAACGACCAGAAGCGCCTGTTGTCGATGAGGATATTTTTGATATTAGAAACGAGATCGACCAATTCGTTGCGGATCGACTTGTATCGGAGAAAATGGTACAATCTCCTGAAGCGGATCGCTATGCCTTGGCCCGTCGATTAGCTTTGGATTTGACTGGCTTGCCTCCCAGTCCAAGTGAAGTGGAAACGTTCGTGAGCGATGGAGAACCAGGAGCATACGAACGATATGTACAACGCCAATTGGCTAAGCCGAGCTTTGGGGAGCATTGGGCGCGGATGTGGCTGGATTTGGCCCGCTATGCTGATTCGGCTGGGTATGCGGATGATCCATTGAGAGAGATTTGGGCGTTTCGCGACTATGTGATTCGCTCGTTCAATGAGAACAAGCCGTTCGACCAATTCACCATCGAGCAGCTCGCGGGAGATCTCTTGGATACGCCCACGACTGAGCAAATAGTGGCGACCGCCTTTCATCGCAATACGCAAACGAACAGCGAAGGAGGGACGGACGACGAGGAATTTCGCAATGAGGCCGTAGTTGACAGAGTGAATACGACTATGAGCGTATGGATGGGAACGACAATGGCCTGCGCTCAATGCCACACGCATAAGTACGATCCCATTACTCAGAAAGAGTATTTCGAAATGTTTGCGATTTTCAATAGCACTGCGGATGAGGACCGGAAGGATGAAGCGCCTGTGCTGGAGCTGTTTTCCTATGAACAGATTCGAAAGCGGAACGCGCTCGAAAAGAGCATTGCAGATAGTTGGGATACGCTTGAAGCAGAGCTGATTTCCAAGAAGCACCGTGAGCGTCGGCTCGAGTGGGAAGAAAGGCTTCGTTCGGGTAGCGGGTGGCAGGCGTTGATACCTCGGAAAAGCGATGTACACATTCGATCGAAGGGAGCGTTCTCTATCGGAGAAGACGGCATGGTGAGCGTGAGCGAAAATCTGCGACCGAACGATCAGTACACGATCACGACAGTACTCCCTGAAGGAATGACTTCTTTGAGCGGTATTAAGTTGGAAGTGCCCGCCTTGAAAACGGGGGACCCTTTTTGGTCGCTGACCGAAATCGAAGTTAGGGTGATTCAGGGCGTCGCTCAGGAGGATGATGCCGAAGCGTTGAACGCGGGAAAATCGAAGAAGGCGGACCCGCCCTTAACGCTCGTTGATTCCAGCGCGACCTTCGAATCGCCTCAGACGACAGTGGAGAATGCTCACAATGGGCGTCGCGAGAATCACTCCCGTGGATGGTCAGTGCCGGGTCGGTACCATAAAGACAACGAAGCGAGCTTCGAGCTGGAATCGCCAGTGGCTCTTTCAGCGGGATCGAAGATCAAGATCGTCCTAGGGCAAGTGAAGCAGAATCGCCCGATTAAGCACTTCCGATTGCTTGTGAGCGAGGATAAGAAGCCCTTGCCTGCGGTCCCGGCTTCTTTGGCAAGCGCCTTGGAGAAACCGGAAAGAAAGCGAAGCCGTCAGGAGAAAGCGTCCCTCACGGCTTTTTTCGCTCGGTACGACTACGATTCGCGCGATTCGCGTCGAGCGATTGCGGAGGAAAGGGCGAAGTTCAAAGCGATAGAAGCGATGACGACCGTGCCCATTATGGAGGAGGTCCTTGAAAGTGGAGCCCGCAAGACGCATGTGCAGCTTCGAGGCAGTTTCCTGGACAAGGGAGAGGAGGTTGCCCGAGGATTGCCATCTGCGTTTATGGAAACGGCTTGGAGCGAGGATCCAGACCGTCTCTCTCTAGCGCGTTGGCTGGTGGATCGCGACAATCCTATGACTGCGCGAGTGTTCGCGAATCGTTTCTGGGAGGCGATATTCGGTATTGGTATCGTGGCTACGAGCGAAGATTTCGGATCGCAGGGTGAATTGCCATCCCATCCTGAGCTTCTGGACTGGTTGGCGGCGGAATTTATGGAGAGCGGTTGGGATGTGAAGCATTTGCTTAGCCTAGTGGTCAATTCGGCGACCTACCGTCAGTCTTCGATCGTAAGTGAAGAATCCTATCGCCACGATCCCAACAATCGCTTGTTGGCTCGCGGTCCCCGATTTCGTATATCCGCCGAAATGATACGCGACCAAAGTTTGGCGGTAAGCGGGTTGCTGAGCCCCAAGATGTATGGGCCTTCGGTTAATCCACCGCAGCCCAAAATGGGCCTAAAGGCTGCTTTCGGGGGAGAGACGGATTGGGATACCAGCGAAGGCGAGGACCGATACCGTCGAGGCATCTACACCTCGTGGCGGCGATCGAATCCCTATCCGTCGATGGCGACGTTCGACGCCCCAAATCGAGAGGTTTGCATGGTGCGTCGCGAACGAACGAATACGCCGCTCCAAGCATTGGTTACCTTGAATGATCCCGTTTACATAGAAGCCGCTCAAGCATTGGGGAGGCGCATGATTGCGCACGGTGGGGACGTCGCCGCGAAAGTGAGACATGGCTTCGGGCTCGCCTTGACACGGGCGCCGTCGACTCGCGAGGAGGAAGCGCTTGTTCGGTACTATGAGCTAATAGAAAAGCGATATTTGAAAGATTCTGGCAATGCGATTGAGATGGCAACCAACCCGATCGGTCCGATCCCTGATGGAGGAAACGCGTCAGAGTATGCCGCTTGGACCGTAGTCGCGAATGCTCTACTGAATTTTGACGAGATGTTTTTGAAGCGATGAATCCCCTGATCGAGAATATACAACAGGCCACGCGGCGTCACTTCTTGAAGCAGACGTTTGCAGGAATAGGCGGGCTCGCGCTGGGCTCGATGGTCAACCCTACGAGCGCGAAGGCTACCGGCAATCCATTGGCGCCAAAGAAACCTCACTTTCCAGCCAAAGCCAAACGAGTCATCTATCTGCATTTGACGGGCTCCCCGCCGAATCTCGATATGTATGATTACAAGCCCGAGCTGGTGAAGCGGGATGGGCAGGATTGCCCGGCTGAATTTCTCGAAGGAAAACGATTTGCGTTCACCGCGGGAACCCCGAAATTGTTGGGGACGCGGAGAGAGTTCAATCAGTACGGGAACGCGGGGCATTGGATGTCCGATGCCATTCCTCACCTTCACGAAGTAGCGGATGAGCTTTGCATGATCCATTCCTTGAATACGGATCAATTCAATCATGCGCCCGCGGAACTATTCGCGCTTACGGGTTCGCCGCGGCCCGGTCGACCCTCTCTGGGGTCATGGGCGACCTATGGTTTAGGTTCGATGAATGAGGATCTGCCCGGATTCATCGTCTTGATATCTAGCGGTGTTCAACCAAATGGGGGCAAGGCGTCCTTTGGCAGCGGTTTTCTTCCATCCGTCTACCAGGGCGTTCAATGCCGCTCCGGTGGCGATCCCGTGCTTTATGTTTCTGACCCGAAAGGGATGACCCGCGATACGCGTCGATTGAGCTTGGATGCGATCCAGGAGATCAACGAATTGCATGCGGAAGAATACGGTCACCCCGAAACGCGAACACGAATATCGCAGTACGAGCTCGCCTATCGAATGCAAATATCGATTCCCGAAGTGATGGACATTTCTGGCGAATCCACCCAGACCCTAGAAGACTACGGCGCAGAGCCAGGAGCATCAAGCTTCGCGAACAACTGCCTGCTGGCGCGACGATTAGTCGAGAAGGGCACCCGCTTTGTGCAGCTTTTCGATTGGGGCTGGGATTTTCATGGGACCAATGCAGCGAACGGTATCCAGGATGGGCTTACTGAAAAATGCGCTTCTGTGGATCGTCCGATAGCTGCATTGATCAAGGATCTAAAGCAACGAGGTCTTTTGGATGAGACTCTAATTATTTGCGGGGGCGAGTTTGGGCGGACACCGTTCCGCGAAGGTCGGACGGCGGCGTCTCAAATACTGGGCCGCGATCACTACCCGGATTGCTTTACGATGTGGATGGCCGGCGCGGGTGTGAAAGGTGGTCTTCGCTATGGAGCCACCGACGAGCTCGGCTTCTCGGTCACCGAAAACAAGGTGCATATCCACGACTTCCAGGCGACGATCATGCACCTGTTGGGCTTCGACCACGAGCGATTGACCTATCGCTTCCAAGGACGCGACTTCCGATTGACCGATGTGCATGGCCACGTGGTGAAGGATCTGCTGGCTTAAGAGCGGGTAGCGAACCTAGCAATGGAGTCTCGGTTGCTCCCAAGCGCCGATCTTCAAGTAAGGCATCGGTCGGATTGGTAATGATTGAATCGGTCGTACAGAAAACGCATCTACCTTAAGCGGCGAAAATATTTCCGTTTAATGCGACTATAAATAGTTTATACGATCTTGCTGAGCTTCCAACCTTTACGGTATTCACGTTTTATATACTGCTCTGCATCGGGAGTGTTGGTGACTCGCATCTCCTTGGTGTCCCAATGGATCTTTTTGCCGATGCGGTATGCGACGTTGCCGAGATGGTTGGCTTCAGTGAGCAAACCGGAGTATTCGAAGTCGCACAGGGTTGGTGGCCCCCCTTTGCAGGCAGCGACCCAGTCTTCGTGATGCCCGTTTGGAGAGCGCGGAATGAAAGGTTCGGGTCCTGCGAATCCGGCGAATTTTTCTTCTGGAAGCAGGATATGTTTCCAATAGTCGGATAGCAGCATGCCTTTGTCGCCGATGAACAAATGGCCGTTGGCCCACTGGGGAATTCCTTTCTTTTTCCAGATCTTAGGTTTTTCCAATCCTTGATACCAGGTGAGTTTCACGGGAGGCAAATTGCCGCGAGCGCCGTACTCGTAGATGGCTTGCATTGAAGCAGGCGCGATCTCGGGGTGTGGTTTCGGTCCTCTGGCATCGACCGTTAGCGGCGCGTCGAGTTTCAAGGCCCAGAAAGGAAGATCTATCCAGTGGCTGCCTAGGTCAGACATGGTGCCGTTTCCAAAATTCCACCAGCGGTACCATAGAGGACCCTCGAAGTAGTGATGGTGGAAGGGTCTTTCCGGCGCGGGCCCCATCCACAAGTCCCAGTCCAAATAGTCAGGTATTGGCTGCGTTTCATTCGGCGGGCGAATAACGATATAGCGGTCTTTCGCATCGCGGGCGGCTTGCTCATTCTCATGCCAGCCCCAGGCGCGCGAATTCCAGACATGGGTTTCGCGCACCTTGCCTATCGCTCCGGATTGAATGAGTTCAACCACGCGACGGTAATTGTCGTTAGCGTGGTTTTGAGTTCCCATTTGCGTAACCACGTTCGCGTTGCGGGCAGCCAAGCGAATGATGCGCGCTTCTTCGATGTTATAGGTCAGTGGCTTTTCACAATAGACATGCTTGCCCAATTGAAGCGCCGGTAGGGTGGCGAATGCATGCGTGTGCTCGGGAGTGGATACGACTATGGCATCAAATTCTTTCTCGTGGTCAAACAACCTTCGAAAGTCGGTTGCCCGCCGCGCCTTGGGTTGAAACTTCGCGGCGATATTGAGTTTTTCCTTATTCACATCGCAGAGGGCGACGATGTTCTCCGACTCGAAGAAGCCTGTATTGCGTTGACCGCGATTGCCGAGGCCGATCATTGCGATGTTGAGTCGATTGTTCAGGTTGTGTCCGCGCACGATGTTGGGCGCGGAGATTGCAGCCGCCGCTCCGATCGCGGCGCTGGCTTTGATAAAGGTTCTGCGATTGATGGGCTGGGTATTCATATGGCTCTAAGATGGGGGAGTAATGCCGAACGTAATTCGATTAATTGAACGTTCAACCGATTGCGCATACCTTGAAGGCGACAAAGCATTAGACCGGATACACGAGTTACAATCAAGACCTACTGATATCCGATTCAGCTCTTTCGGTGGCTTTGAAGGTTCGAGAGTCTGTTGAAGATCTCCGATCCGATGCTGTAGGATGGGGCGGTGACAATAACCTGAATATATCCGCGGGGCAGAATTTGGATGTTAATGCGCTTAAGGGGCGAAGAGTGATGGCTAAAGCAAAGAGTAACCGATCTTCGGCGGTCTGACGTCTAGTGGCTATATAATTGCCACTCCATCTCGACTGTCGCTCCTTCGGTCTTTACCGTTTGAAGTTTCACTCTTCACGCTCCATAGTTCTCTCCTCGATACACGCTCAGACATTATGATTAAACCCTTTAGAACCCCTCTGGCTGGAATTTGTCTGGCTGTTCTTCTCTTTTCCACCGGCAGTTTACAGGCTCATCATTCCGCCATACCGCATTTCGACCTGGATTCAGAAGTCGTCGTCGAAGGGGTCGTTACGAGAGTGCGTTTTGTAAATCCGCACGCCTACCTGTATTTCGACGTGACGAAGGACGGCAAGACGGAGAACTGGCGCTGCGAGCTCAGTTCCGGGACGCAATTGAAGCGCTATGGCTGGACCCCTGAGATGTTCGCCAAGGGCGTAAAAGTCACTATCAACGGCTCTCCGGCTAGGCGTGAGGACCATGTTTGCTACCTGAACTCGGTCACATTCGAAGACGGAACCATGCTCCAACGCCGTACAAATTTGACCCAAACTGGAGGCAGGCGAGGGGGTCAACCTTCTGCTCCATCTTCGGATGCCGACCGGCCGCCCCATCTTGCCAACGGTCAGCCGAATCTTGAAGGCCATTGGGTCTCGCTATCGTTTGGACGCCGCGGTATTGGCACTCAACCCCGATATCGCCCGACGCAAGCAGGAATCGAGGCGGCAGTAGGCTACGAGATGGAGTTCGACGATCCCGTCCTGCGCTGCCACATCGTGAACATCTTCTTTGGCTGGGATCACGACCGGCACGTGAACGAGGTGATACAGACGGATACAACCGTCACCTTGAAATACGGTTTCATGGACTTCGTACGTACCATCCATCTCGATCAAGATGAGCATCCCGAAAATCTCGAACCTAGCACTGGTGGCTATTCGATCGGGCGTTGGGAAGGCGACACTTTGGTCGTCGAAACCATCGGATTCGAAGAGGGCGTGCTGAATCACCGAAGGGGCAGTAGGCACAGCGACCAGATGCGCGCAGTCGAGCGCTTCTACTACTACGCGGGCCAGCAGCAGCTCGTGCGCGAATACACCGTGACCGATCCCTTGTACCTCGCAGGAGAAAACCACGGTAAGGACATGATGGCTATCTCCGACATTCCCTATTCATCGTACGACTGCGTCGAGCTCAGCGGCAAAAACAACATCCGACCCTCAGAGCAGTAGAGGATCCGGTTTAGATTGTTACGGGGCATTGGACGAAGTCTGTGAATTCAAAATTCTGGTACGGACCCATCTCTTTTTCCTCTCTTCAACCCTCACCCTTCACCCGTTTGCCCCCCTCCAGTCCTCGCTCCTCTATCCTCCTTTGGTTCGCTCTCTTGGCGGCGCCCCTTAGCGGAGAAACGTTCGGACCCATCGAGTCCGAAGATGAATTCAATCGAATCTTAAAGAAAGCCGAAGCGGGCGACACCCTTCTGGTTGCGGATGGGCGGCACGAAGATTGGTCCGCCGAGCTGTCCATCGTGGGGACAGCGGAGCATCCTATTGTCATACGTCCGGAAAGCAGAGGAGGCGTTACGTTTACTGGGAACGTTCATTTCGAGTTCATGGGCGCGTTCATCACCTTGACTGGGTTCGTATTCGAGGAGTGCGCTCTCTCGCGAGACCTACTGGAATTGAACGGATCGAATCACTGTAGAATCGAAAGCAATCTCTTTAAGGACTCGGGAGGGGATCGGGCGATCATCGGAATAAAGGCGGGATCGAAATCGAACACGATCACGGGTTGCCGATTCGTCAATATCGCAGCGCGCAGCATCAACCTGAACATCACGAGGAAATTTACGCTCGCGGAATTCCCACTGGCAATGTGATCCGCGACAATCGTTTCGAGGATATTCCTCCCGCGGGTCGAAACGGCAGGGAGACGATCAAGATCGGAACGAACCAACCGACCTACGGCCACGTGCGGGTGGAGACGATTGTTGAGGACAACACGTTTATTCGCTGCGACGGCGAAGGGGAAATTATCAGCAACAAGTGCGCAGGAAATATTTATCGTCGCAACGTATTCGAGCAGTGCAAAGGCGAACTGGTCATGCGTGGCGGCAGGGACTGTATCATCGAAGAAAATCGATTTGATGAATGCAATGGCGGTATCCGTATTTGCGGTACAGGTCATATCGTTCGAAACAACGTCATTGTCAACAGTCGTGGAACGGGCATACGGCTTTATTATGGAATGACCGCTGAGCAAGGGGGACACTACCAAGCGGCGGGACGTTGCGAGATTTCAAACAACACCATTGTCAATGCCGAGCGAGCAGGCATCTTGGTCGGTGATGCCGGTGGCCGGGACTGGAAGGAAGAGGGGATACAGAATGTCCCTCCCTCCAAGAACCGCATTTTCAATAACATCGTAGTTGGGAAGTCCGACGATCTGCTGGTCTCCCGCGACGCTCCTGACAATGCCATCAACGGAAACTTTCTTCATATTCAGGGCAGCGCCGTCGTCTCAACGGCCGGCCAGAACGCTCAGTATTCAGATCCTCAATTCATTTCTCCAGAAGAATGGGACTTTAGGCTTCAGCAAGACAGTCCCGCGCTTTCGAGCAATCCACCTAAGGGAGCGACGCTGTAGTTCTAAAGAAGAGTGAGTAGTGAATGGTGAGGAGTGAGTTTTATCCCGATGTTGGGTGGAACGCGACATCCCTGCGCGTTTGCGCTTTGGCTCGCAATTGGGTAGCATCGGATCTCACGTCTACTCCTGCATATCGGAATACACCGTCGCAGCCCGAGCCACAAAGCCACTACATAAGTGGTCGCTCGAAGATCTACCGTGACCCGAAGATTTTCACTCTTCACCCCTCACTCCTTCCATGCTCCACTCGGGCCATGCTTTCATCGTTTAACAAATTGACTGTATCCTGTGCGTCAGGGCACACTTTGTAATGAGCCTAGATTTCTAGGAATTGGATTTTCGCCCCACCCCCATTGGCGATCTTGTTTTGCGACGTCGCCGGATTCCCCAAGTACCGGACCGCGATATTTACGAAGTTAAACTCGGCGACGACTTTCTCATGTCGAGCCTGTTTCACGAAGCGGAGCATCAACTTGCGAAACTGGGATTGGCCGCATTGGAAAGCGACAACCTCGACGTAGTGGTGGGTGGTCTCGGATTGGGATACACGGCAGTTTCCGCCTTGGAGGATGCTCGGGTATCCTCTCTGGTCGTGGTGGAATATCTCGAAGGCGTGATCGAGTGGCACCGGAATGGACTTGTTCCCCTCGGTGAAAAACTGACTAACGATTCGCGCTGCTGTCTGGAGCACGCTAATTTTTTCGCATTATCCCGCAATACTGAGCAAAGCTTCGAAAGCAAGTATCCGGAGAAAACATACGATGCCATTTTATTGGATATCGATCACACGCCAACGAACGTGCTGCACCAGACCAATTCCCGGTTCTACACGGAGGACGGATTGGCAGAACTCGCCCGGCACCTGAAACCTGCGGGCGTGTTCGCTCTCTGGGCGGACGGACTTCCCGAAACGTTCTTCACCGAACGCCTGGCCAAAGTATTCGCCAGCGCCGAGTCCCACATCATTGAATTCGGAAATCCCATAGTCGGCGGCACGTCAACCGGCGCCGTTTACGTGGCTAGGAATCAATGAACAAGAAAGCCTATCTGGTCCTTTAAGAAAGCGCCGAGGACTCAAGCCAGCAGCCATTCTCGTGAGAGCATGGAAAACCCATTGTCTCTCGGAGACACCCATTCCCGGACCGCAAAGCGGGACGGGACTAGCGACCTGTCACGGCGCAGTTCGCAGAACGTAGATGGAAGCGATGTTAAAATTGATTCCTGACAACGCTCTCCCGCTAAGGGTGGAACGTGCCGTCCCGGCGCGTTTATTCATCAGTGAACTGATTTATTTTCAAATAATACCCACACGCAATCGGTTTCAGCAAAGCTGAAAATAGATTCGGATCTAGTGTCTCCACTCTTCAGTCGCGGCGTATCCTGTCAAACGGGACAAAACGGATTACCATTGATGCCTCATCAATGACTCCGACAAAGTCAGCGGCTCCTCGATATTGCTATGCCATCTTACCTATAACTTCGTCACTCTTTAATCACTGATCTCACCGCATCGTGCTTCTCTGCGAATACCGAGCCATATCATCAGCATCATTGACTCGCTCGTCGATGCGGTAGTGGACCTTCGCATCTGCCCAATCGAGTTCTGTATTTATATATCCAAGACGGTGGAGGAGTTCGCCGAGCTTGGCGGGGAAGATGATTTCGGCATGGAGGCCGATTGGCTTTTCTCTCAGGCGATTGACATGGTGGAGCAGGGTGGTGGTGCAATTGTGTCGCAGGGTGGCGTAGAACGTGGGTTCGTCGAGCAGTTGATTGACGGAATGGCAAAGCTCGAGCAGCAGCTCTTTGGCAAAGTTGGCGTCTGCCCGCAGTGGAAATGAATAGACCCGGTTTCCTCGGTGGAAGATGCGGAGTCCGAGCAGATCCCGTTCGGTGCCGAACAAGTAGATCAATTCAGGCTGCCGCGCTGCCCCACCCATCAAGCAATACGACTCTCCGATTTCAGGGCGTGTTTCAACCGATAGCGCTAGCTGGCGGCCATCGTCGAATTCGAAGCTTAGCATCACATGAGCGAGCAGTTCTCGTTCGCCAAACGGAACCACGATCACTTCCACTCCAGTCAAGCGATTCAGATCGTAGGAAGCCTCTATCCAGCGTTCCTCGAAGTCTTCAGTCGAACGCCACGCGAAGTCCCGAAGATTCTCCGCCTTTAGGGTGTTTCCAACGATTTCAAAACGCGGTAGCTGCGCGATCTCCGGTTCCCAATTGCGCTCATGAGAAGGACGCTGCGCAAAGTAGCCCGCGATAGCGATCAACCCGATCGTCAAAGCGACAACGCTGCCTTGCTTGAGACTGCAAAACCGAGCGACTGCGCACCAACCGGTCAAAGCGACAATTGCGGACCCCAAAGTGGGAATCCCCAAAAACTGTCCGATGAAAACGACGGCAATGACCGTTGGGAAAAGAAGCAGCAACCAAATGCCTATCTTGCGAAAAAGTGGGATCCAAGAACTGCCCTTGAGCATGCTGTCGATAGTCGAAGCTAAGAGCAGAAGATCAAGAGTATAGGACGGACACCTCTACATAACACTTTTGAAATTGCTCCAAAGTCCCTTAGCTCAAGAATCGATACTCGACCCCATTTTTGCCGTCCTTTCATCCTAATTGAATATCTCATCAAGCTCCCGCGTTGACACCGACAAGTCGGGGTCATTGACGGGATCGAGCGAGCGACGGAGGAGCGCATCCTGTTAATAATCAATGCCGGTTGCTTCCCGTTTGACCTCGTTCACTCGCTGGGTTTCATTTGGGTTCATGAACCCCATTGAAGACGGAATCGATCGTAGGAAACTCTTGAAAACCCTTGGACTCGGATCGACCGCCGGGGCGTTGGGTTTGATGTCGAGCAAGGCGGTGGCCCAGTCGGAGGCTTCTATGCCGAAGGGCATGGAGAAGGTGAAGATCGCAAAGGTGCGGGCGATTCACACCGCTCCCTACGGAATCAACCTCGTCATCGTGAAAGTGGAGACGGACCAGGACGGGCTTTACGGTCTCGGTTGCGCGACCTTTACCCAGCGCGCCCATACCGTGGCGGCGGCGATCGAGGAGTACTTGGATCCGTTCTTCAAGGGAAAGCCTGTATCCACGATTGAAGACAATTGGCAGATGGCCTACCAGAGCTCCTACTGGCGGAATGGGCCGGTGCTCAACAACGCGCTGAGCGGAGTGGATCAGGCGCTTTGGGATATCAAGGGCAAGATGGCCGGCATGCCCGTCTACGAGCTACTCGGAGGCAAGACGCGCTTCGCGGTCGATGCTTATGGCCACGCTTCGGGTCAATCGGTCGAGGAAGTGATGGAGAGCGTGCAGAAGTTCAAGGACTGGGGGTATCGGAATATTCGGATACAGCTCGGCGGGTACGGATCGACGCATTTGGCGGAGAATCCGCCCTACAAGATGGCGGGTTTTGGATCGTCCGACGATCGCACCATCGATCCGCAGGCCTACAAGCGCGGAACGATCGAGATCTTCAAGCGGGCCCGCGAGCGCTTCGGCGACGAGATTGAGCTACTGCACGACATGCACGAGCGTCTCCAGCCGATGGATGCGATCGATATGATTCAGCGCGTGCAGGAGTATCGCCCCTTTTTCATAGAGGATCCCCTGTCGCCGGAAAATATCGGCTGGTTCAAAAAATTGCGCGAGCAAACCTCGTGTCCAATCGCTATGGGCGAGCTCTTCAATAGCCCGCACGAGTGGCTGGAGCCGATTAGCCAGCGACTCTACGACTACATCCGTATTCACATTTCGCAGATTGGCGGCATCACGCCGGCCATGAAAGTGGCTCGTTTGGGCGAATGGTTCAACGTGCGCACGGCCTGGCACGGCCCGGGAGACACCTCGCCAGTGGGGCACGCGGCGAATTGCCACATCGATCTGGCCGTATGGAACTTTGGAGTACAGGAAATGGGACGCTTCAAGGAGCAGGCGTTCGAGGTGTTCCCAGGCATGCCGACAATCAAGGACGGCTTCATCTACGTGAACGAAGCCCCGGGGCTCGGTATCGACATCGACGAGAAAGCGGCCGCCAAGTACCCGCCAGTGGTCTACAACTACAACTGGACACAGCTGCGGGCAAAAGACGGGACTCCGGTGCGACCGTGATTATTGGTAGCGGTCTGAGGCTTGAGCAAGCTTTAAGGAGGGGATTCTAAGAGAGTATTAAATCGACGGCTGGTTGACTGCGAAATGGGAGTTGAACGTTGAGTGTAGTTGATAAATAACTATAGATTCCTTTGGGATCCCCCGTAGATCTCAACGCTTTGAACGTTAAGGCTTGGATCCTCTTTGCTGCTTTATCCGCCTTGCCTTTCTGGGAAATACCTTGAAGAAAATTCGAACCGATTCTGTCACTGAGCTTTTGCTTGTTGAGAAGCAAGACCTCGTAACACACTTCAAGGAATTTTCCGAACTGAGCGAGGATTTCGGTTTCAATGGATTCTGCGGCGTGCAGGAGGACTGAGGTCAACTCCAGTCCGGCGAGTTGATCGACTCGTGCAGTGGTTGAAAGGATCGGATGAATACGGCTCAACATTATTACTCCCGATTTGAACATGAATCCGAAGGCTTCGATCGCGTGTTCCCGGTGAAAGCGATTTGCTTTGAACGCTGTTAGGAAGGCTTCCTGCGCTAAATCGCGACATGTCCTATCAGCTGAGTAGATCGAAAGCGCCCACGCGGTTGTGGTGGCTTTTGCAAATTCGGCATGCGAATGTATCATATCTTCGACGTAGCATCGATAGGCTTGGCTTCCTACATCGGTATATTGGACGTTCAGCATAAGAGGTCTAAGCGCTTTATAGTAGATCCCTGATTGATCGTTGGGTGTCATTGAGAGCTTCCAGTTTATCAGGGAAGGAGTATCATTCATCCATGAGTATCCTTTTTCTAGAGCATCTGACCTCGATATAGCGGAGGAATATATATAATGGAGTGGAATGTCTGAAGTTCTCTCCGGCGTTATTTGAACCCTCCAGGAGTAGGAATACCAGGTTTCATGCTGACCTGTCTTTTTTTCTTTACTGGCTTCAAAGGTGTATCGAGGGGGTTGCGAAATACCAGGCCCTGCGGGCAAATCCAAATGGGCTAATTCTGTAAGTCCCCGATCTGGAGAATAGGTTCGGCCTGCAGTGACCCACGCTGCGGGAATTGTCATTTCACCTTTTGCGACTCCCGACAGGGCATAACAGAGGATTCGGCCGTGCTCGCTGGTTAGATGCAGGGCCTGCTCACTTGCAGCATCCCTTCCTTCAGGCGCGAGGCGAGCCAAGGCCAGAACAAAATCGGTTAGGTCTGGGGTCCTGTTCTCATTCTCGTACTCATTCAATCGTCTCACCAGAATTGCGGGATCGATCCAGTAGGGATAGTGGGTCGGAAAACTGAGGTTCTTAAAAGGAACACCTTGTCGCGGTTTGTCTCGAAGTTCACGAAAACGCATTTGGAGAAACAGAGCCATCAGGTCCTCTGGAGGCTCGCGAAAGTGGTCCTTGCCTTGAAAGACTCCGATTTTTACAGGTTTGTCCGCAAGCCAGTCCGTACGGTCGATTGGCTGCTGACATTCAATGGATTGAACCAGGTCAAACAGCATTTGAATGGGTAGATGAAAGTCTCGCCCTGCATTTTGTCTCACCCGTTTAAGTAATGGCGCTGCCGCCTCTCGAGCGGATTTCTCAGCACCGATAACATAGATGCCGAATCCGCGAAGCCACTGTTCGACTTTTGCTACGTTTCTAGTGCCCTCGACAATTTCCGTTCCCAAGTAAATCCAGTCCTCAAGGCTTGTACACTCGGGGATGCGATTGGAGTCGGACAAAATGGGTTCAATTTCCACCGTCTCTTCTTCAAAATCAGTTGCCGTTACCTCGACATCCTGAGGATCTAGGAATTTTTCAAAATCCTGCGTTAAAGAAGGAGCAAAGTTTTCTGCGTACAAGGCTAATTCGCCGGAGATAGATTCTGGGATTGTATTTTTGAGAAGATTAAAAATACGAAGTACTTTTTTCTGACCCGCCTGGGCTTCTGGCATCAATGCTTGCGAAGCTGCCAACGCGCAGAGTTCGACTTTGGAAGGTTCTGCTTTTGCGATGTTGAAAACCAAATCTAACGCTAGATTCAGGGTTACGGTCTTGCTCGCTCCCAAGGACGGTGGAATTTCGTTTAACAAGCGATCTGATTCCAGTCTTCCAGCCTTTTGCAGCTCTTTCAATTGCTTGAGGGCAAATGTGACTGTTGGGCCAATCGTACTTCCCAAAAGAAGGTAGTATTCATCTATTAGCAGCGCTTTTTCATCTGTCGTAGGTTCCAGCCGTTCATGAAACCTGGAAAACCATCCCGACCTCATTTGCACAAAGTCCCGAGCCAAAGCCTCGCAACAAGCTTTGAGCAGTCTTTGTCTATCAATCTCGCCAGTCTGCGACTTGCTCAGAAATAGTTTTCCCCAAGGATCTTGTCCGTATTTTTCAGTTCCGTTCAAGTTGGTATCGCTGGTTCCATCGTGCTGAAACAGCAGCCAAATATCTTCGGTTAAAATGTCCGGATTCTCATCCAGATAGGCTGCGAAATCTTCCTTCGCTGTTTTAAAGTAGAAGCTACTAGGGAGCGCGATGAGCGCAGTCGCATAGCCTTCATTAGGCGCCTTTTCAATGATTCCCTTATTGATAAACCTCTTTATGACTGTGTAGCGCAAAGTGACACTCGCCTGCTCTTTGGCGATTGCTTGCAACCACGCTGGACGAAGCCACGCCAAGAGCTCAAAGACGTCATCTCTACCTAGGTTCCAATGAAGATCCCGAGGCATCTTTCGGATTTCGGACAAGGTATAGGTGGCGAATGCGAGGTATGAATAGCAAGATTCAAAGTCCTCATAACTGGAATGGTTGCGCAGCTTAATCTGCAACGGATTGTTCTTTTGCGAGGGAGGTTTTCCGTTTTTGAATTCCCATTGTTCATTCCAGCTTAAAACGGAAGGTTTCGCCTTTAGCGTAAGGGGACGCAAGTCGCTTACCTCCTCTTTGGGGAGGCTTTTGATCCGCTTCAAACAATCCTTGGGCTGACAGTTGATGACACACCGTTCTATTTCATTGAGTATGGATTCTGAGAGGGGCATGAGAAAATCGGTTTCAATTTCAGGATAGAAAACCCGCCTTTAAGCGTGCAGCCAAAATGTGCTTACAAGGACCGCGGTAGCCGCGATACTTTCCATACCATGGACAGGTGCAACGATAGTCGCCCTCATTTCCTTCAATCAGGTAAGTAAGGTTGTTCGAACGCACTTCGGCGCGAAGCGAAGACTCCGACTGTTCAATGATATCTACCGCATCTTGCTCAATCAGCTTTTTGGCGGACGCCAACCGTGGATTGAGTTTCTCAAGCTTTTCCAAATTGAAGGGTAACACCCGGTTGAAGTAACAGTGGGAGTTCAAATCAAAGCCGAGCAGGCCTTGGGCTGCTAATTTAGAAAGGAGCGATTGGGTATCGATACTGGTGACGTTGAGGAAGCTAGATACCTGCTTTGCGGAAAATTCCTCGTGATGGTTGATGAAGGAGAAAAGCGCTTCCATTGTATCCAGATTAGTTTCGGTGGCCAAATCTTGAAGGGCCAATCCCTCTCCTGAGAATCCCCGCCAAGCATTGGAGGAGAGCGCCAGAGTGAAGCGCATGCCTTTCGAGTCGATCTGCCATACTGTAATGTTGCTGGAATCATCGCTATACACGGTCAGTTTTTCTATCAGAGGAACGAGGTCTTCCAGCAGCCGGAGTCGTTCGAGGTCTGCTACGAAGCACTTAGGTCGGCGACTCATTGGGGTAAAGCGAGCATTGCTTCCCGATACCTCCAAGTAGTAGACCGATTTCGTATTCGATCTAGGGATACTCCGAATCAATTTTGCTGACTGAATCCGAGAAAGTTCGGCTTTCTTGTGCGCCAGCGATTGGAAAATCTGTACGTAGGTAAGTCCTTTGAGCCAACGCCCGGGCAATTTTACTTTTTTCTCCACGAGTGTCTCCGAACCACTGATCAAAGTGTAGGCTGACTCACCGACCGCCATGCTCATAGAGTGGTTTTTTCGAATGCGTGACAGGGCGTCTCGCGTCGCATGATTGAAATCGACGTTGGTGGTTCCTCTTGATACGTTAATTGCCGAGTAACTTTCGGGCGTGAAATCTACCCTGCAGTAAAGTGAACAGCAGGAGGAAAACCCTTCGAACCTTAGAGCCTCTTGGCTAGAGGTGATGATTGGATCGGCTTCAATGAGAATTTTTTGAAGCATTGCCGCTGGCGTATGAAAACGACTGGCCACCATTCTTGATAGATTGCGTAGGAACTTTGCAGCAACATAGGGCGATTTGACTTGGCCTTGAAAAAACAGGTCAGTAGCAGACTCGTTCGATGCTTCAGTTGGGAGGGATAGTAGCTGCTCGTTGCCTTTTTCAATAAGGGTTGAGGGAGAACGGTATCTGAGGTTCGTATGCTCATCGCTCATAGCAGAGAATCTCTAATAGAATCTGGGTAATGGAAAGAAAGTAATACTTACAGTATTCAAAAGGGGGTGACGTTCATGGAGTGAGTGAACTATTGCGAAGCAGAGTGGGGAGTCCAACGGTGTCAGTTCGAATGGAACGAGCTGCTTGTTTTTCTCCTTTCGAAATGCCAGTGGAGCCTGTAAAATTTTTCGTGTAAATGATTCGAACTGATGTTCTTAAGCGCTGGAGAGAACATCGAATGGAAGACGAGATCAAGGAGGAGCTGATCGACCAGCCTCTCGACGGCTATAGCGGCCCGGAGGGCCTGGTAGGTCCCGAAGGGCTTTTAGCAGAGCTGAAGAAGCGGCTGATGAACCGGGTTCTGGACGCGGGGCTGACCGCTCACCTGGGGCGGGGGAAGCATGCCTGGGCCAATGGCGGGAACGTCCGCAGCGGCAAGACGCTTCGCAGCGACGACGGGAAGCTTGCGATCGAGGTTCCCCGGGACCGCAAGGGCGAGCTCGAGCCGGCGCTCGCTCCGAAGAGGCAGCGCCGCTTCGACGGCTTCGGCGAGGCGGTCGTGAGCCGGCGCTCTCGGGGCCTGGCGGTCCGGGACGTCCAGGAGCGCCTGCTTGGGATGCACAAGGTGGAGGTCTCGCCCATGCTCATCCCCAGCGCCGCCGAGGCGGCGGCCGAGGAGGTCGAGCAGCGGCAGGCGCGGCCGCTGGAGCGGGCGTACCCGATCGTCCACTTCGACGCGACCGTGGCCAAGGCGCGGAGCGAGGGCGAGGTCTCCAACCGGGCGGTCTGCCTGGCCCTGGCGATAGCGATGGAGGGTCGCAGGGAGGCGCTGGGGATGCGGTCCTCCCGGAGCGAGGGCTCCAAGTTCTGGCTGAACGTCCTCACCGAGCTGAAGGGCCGGGGCGTATCCGGCATCCTGGTATGCTGCCTGTCCGGCCTGTCCGAGGCCATCGAGACGGTCTACCCGAAGGCCGCGAAGCGCAGCTGCGCTTCGCGCGCATGCTCCGCAACAGCCTCAAGCGCGTCAGCTGGAAGGAGAAGAGGCAGGCTGCCTCGGAGCTGAGGAGCCTCTGCAAGGCCCCGACAGCCGAGGCCGCCAAGCTGGCCCTGGACCAGTTCCGGTCCAAGCGCGACGAGCGCTTCCCCGCGATCGGCAGAAGCTGGGAGGCGCATTGGGAGAGCGCGACCCCGCTCTTCGACTGCCCCGAGGACATCGGCAAGGTCCATATGCGCCGCCAGCGCCGGCGAGCCCCTCAACAGCTCGTCCAGGAAGATCAGCCGCAACCGTAACCTCTTCCCGACCACGGACTCGCTCTACAGGCTCTTCTACCTGGCGATTCGCAGCATCTCCAGGAAATGGACCAGGCCCGCGAGGAACGGGACCGCGGCCCTGAACCGCTTTACCATTGAGTTCGGAGACAGAATCACAGAAAACAACAAATAACCAAGCATCTGTAAAAAAAGTTTACACAAATATCCTTACACCGCCACTGCCGCTGTCATTATGATTTTCTGAAAGCGAGTCAGCTCTCCTCCTAGGAATCCTGCCAGCAGCCAGAACATCCAGTGTATGGTGACAGGGATGCGGAAGAGAGAAAATCGTGTCATTGACGCGTTAGAGGTTGCGCGAATTGTATTAGGCCATTTTCAATACTGCGCAAGACACGAGAGGAGATTCACTCTCCACCGCCCTCGAAACCTACCGATACCTGCCCCAAATGAAGAGAAGGAACTTTATCAGAACCACCGCTATCGCTGGATTGGCCGCGCCAATGGCATTCCAGCTGAGGAGTCATGCCCATAACCATATGCCGGAACGCAAGATGACTAAGAACTTGGTCTGTGGAGCGATTGGGATCCAAGCGGACCAGAGACGAGCGATAGAGCTCGCGGGAAAGTATGGATTCGAGTCAGTCGAAGCGCACGCCGCCCATTTGGCGGAATTGTCGGATGACGCGCTGGATGAGCTGAAGGCGGAACTGAAGCGTCGCAATCTCGTATGGGGCACGGCGGGGCTGCCCACGAATTTCAAGAGCGACGAGGAATCCTTCAAGACGGGCCTCAAGGAATTGCCCAAGATCGCGGAAGGATTGAAACGCGCGGGAGTCGAACGAGTGAACACATGGTTGCGACCCTGCCATGATACGCTCACGTACAACGATAATTTCAAGCAGCATACGAAACGGCTTCGGAAGATTTGCAAAGTCCTGGCGAACTACGACCTGCGTTTTGGCATGGAGTATGTAGGCACCACTACCTTGCTAACGTCGCGCAAGTATCCGTTTATCCATACGATGGCGGAAACGCTTGAGCTGGTCGATGCGATCAGGACTGGAAATGCGGGTATCGTGCTCGATAGCTGGCATTGGTGGCAAGCAGGGGACACGGTCGAAGATATCCAAAACCTACGCAACAAGGACATCGTCCTCGTCGACTTGAACGACGCTCCGACAGGTGTTGAGAAGCAGCAGCAGCTCGATGGGAAGCGCGAATTACCGATGGCGACTGGCGTGATCGATACGGATTCCTTCATGACCGCCCTGAATCAAATCGGCTACGATGGTCCTGTCCGGGCGGAACCGTTCAATCAACCCTTGCGGGACATGATTGATGACGATGCTTGCAAGGCGACGATTGAGTCGCTGAGGAAGGCGTTTCGAATAATCAGCTAGAACCGGAAGGTGTACTGGAATTTTGTAGACACTTTTGTGTCTCGAGCCTGAAAACGGAAGCCTCCCATCGGGTCCTGGATCCAGCCTTGATTGAATACGAGAAACAAATCGTTTCCAGGCTGCAAGGTCCAACGCATACGGCTCTGCCAGCCGAGATTGCTCGATCGATTGTCGTACTGGATCAAGTTGGTGAATGAGAGGAAAGGGGATATCGAGTAGTCGACGTTGGACGTGAAGATACGGGCGATGAAATCGCCTTCGGGAAGATGGGCGAAGGTTTGATTCGCCGAGAACGAGAAATTGAATTTCGGTGGCAGCTTGTACACGAAGGACGTCGTGATTTGTTCGGCAGTACCCGACCAGAAGTCGCCGAAGCTCGTAATCAGCGTTGCCGAGAACGGTCGTTTGCGCGCGGTCGCAAATACAGCCTTCCATCGATTGTTGTGGTATTCACCGGGCTGTAGAATCACGCCTGGTGAAATCTCGAAAGGGTCGAACAGGCGTTCGTAGATGCGATCATAGTCTGCGATCGAATGAACCGAATCCCCCGAGAAGAAGTGCCAGTCTAGAGGGGTAAGGTGGAATTCGGAGCTTTCGATGTGCCCATTGTCCAAGCGATCGAACTGCGTGTAGAAGATGTCGTGAAACATCTGCTGGATACCGAGAAAATTCTTGGGCCGGGGATTGTAGCTAGCCCCAACACGGTACATCTTGACGTTGTTTCTTTGTACGAATCCGAGAGAGGGCTCGAAGTTTTCTTCGATGACGCGATAGACGAGCTCACCGACGTATTTGTCGTTGGGGAAATGGGCGGAAACACCATAGGAACTATCATGGTTCGATACTCCCTCGTTGTCGCTACGCGCGGCGTAGGCGTTAACCGCCAGATTTTGGGAATTTCCCATGAAGTTCGACGTTCCGAATCGAGCGTCTACGCCGTAGGTTGACGCCGATCCGCCCGAAGCAGGATTCCCGTTTGTAAGGATTCCTCCCACATATGATTGTTCCAGAATGTTCTGCTTGAAGCGTCCAACGAATAAGTTCTCGCTGTCTACGGATCCGGAAGAACCGATGATCACATCCAGGACGCCGATCTCGGTGCGTCCCACCTTTCCGGTGAGCTTTATGCCGACATCCAGCGGCACTTCCTGCCCGTTCACGAGCCCGATGCGTCGACTGAAGAAGGGGAACACATCGGCGCTGGCGGACGGAACGCCTCCTGGGGAATCCGGTCCCGTACTTGCGAATGAGAACACGCCGGCATCTTCCAGAAAGAAGGAGCGCTTTTCGGGAAAGAACAGGGAGAAACGGGAAAGATTGATCTGCCGCGCATCGACTTCTGTTTCGCCGAAGTCCGTACTCACCGTACCGGTCAGCTTGAGACTTGGCGTGATATTGTAGGAGATGTCGAAACCCGGCTCCCCATCGAAACCATCGTCGGGCGAGGTGTCGGAATCAAGCCAGCTGGCGGCTATGAAGGGTCGAATGTCCAAACCGATTCCCTGATTCAAGCCTTCCAGGTTCGTGATTTTCCCCGCTTCTGAAATTTGCAGGAAATCGGTTTCCAAGCGCGCGCCGGACCAACGGGATTCCTCGAGCTTGCGATAGACATTGCGCGAGATATTGAATCCCCATTCGTTCGCTTCGGCAGGGAAGTTCAGGCTTTTGAACGGTATGGCGATTTCGGCTACCCAGCCCTTATCTGTACGCCTGGTGCGCACGTCCCAGATCGCATTCCAATCTGTATTGAGCTGCTCATTCGCGAATGCCAGACCGTCCACGAACGCGCCGGCAGGATTGGTTGCGAAATAGAAAGCGTTTCGTTGATCGCGGAAGGTATCTAGAATAATCTCGATGGTGTCGTCTGAGTTGAGGGAGGCATCCCGCTCCATCACCGTCCCGATGACTCGATCGGGCTCGGAATCGTGGGCCACGACGCCGATGTACAAGAAATTGGAATCGTAGATCAAGGTGACATCCGTCTGCTCCGTCGGCGCGGCTCCTTCGTCAGGCTCGCGCTGGACGAGGTCGCCGATATTGGGAGCAGTTCTCCAGATAGATTCGTCAAGAGCGCCGTCGATCGCGATTCGCTCGGTGGTCTTGGTGACCACAACGCTTCGCGTCTGAGCGTTGCAAAGAGCGGCGCCAACGAGAGCTGAACAGATCGTAATTAGGAGGGAAGGCAGAATACGGGGAGTATATCGATTCATTAATTGAAGTTTCGCCGTCTAGGTTACGCGATATCAAGGCCAGTTGGACCTGATTGATCGTAGGAAGAGGAGGGGTGGCGCAAAGAAGCAGCGAATTTACTCTTTCATATCGCCAAGCGCCCTGAACTCTTCACGCCATTCCGTCGCGGTTTCGAGAAAAACATCTGCGGTGATGCAACAAGCATCTGCGCTCGCTCTGGCAAGTTCATTGCCATGCGGATCGTAGATCGCGGAGGATCCAGGATACTTCCATTTCGGGTCTTGGCCAACGCGGTTGACGCCAATAACGAATGCTTGATTCTCAATTGCGCGGGCTTTGAGCAATGTATTCCAATGATCGATGCGAAGATCGGGCCAATTGGCGATGACTGGAAAGAGATCCGCTCCTGCTCGAACAGCCCGTCGATAAAGTTCTGGAAAACGCAAGTCGTAGCAAATCGTCGGGCACACGGTGAATCCGTGCCAGTCGAAGAGTAAGATGTCTTCGCCAGATTCATAGTGGTTCGATTCACCAGAATAGCTGAAGCAATGATTTTTCTGGTAGTGACCTACGCGCTGTCCTTCAGGGTTGAATACGCTGAGCTCGTTGCTGCCTTTGCCTCCTTCGGATTCGAATACGAGCCCGCCTAAGGCCCAGGCTTTATGCTGAACAGCGATTTCTGCTAGAGAGGATTCCGCGCTCGAGGGCACGGCCTCGGAAATCCGCGACACTTTCATGCTGAATCCGCTCGTGAACATCTCCGGCAAGACAATGAGGGCTCCGGGTTCGACCGTGATCGACGAAAGGAGCGATCGAATCGTATCGTAGTTCGCTTCGCGATTTTCCCATTGGATATCGTACTGACAGGCGATTAATTGCATTTTGGAGTAGCCTAGGCGCGAATGCGGCAAAAACAAACGCTTGCGTTGATTTTATGCGCTTTCACTCGAATTGCCTTTCGGCAGGGAACCGATCGCGAACGTGACAGTGACTCCAATGAGCATAGGCCATTGCCAAGCGAGGGCGATCACTCCGTTCTCTGATAGCAATAAGAAAAGCGCTGTGCACGCGCTCCCTGCGACCATGGCGACCAAGTTCCATCGGTCCTTGCCGCGGTTGGTTAGCAAGCCGACGAGAAATACTCCGAGCAAGCCGCTGTAGGTGACTCCCGCGATCTTGAAGGCTAGCCAAATGAACTGGCCCCCATTTTGGAGACTCCAAGCAATGGATACAAGCGCGATGGCTACAATGCCCATGAAGCCACGCGCGATCCAAACTTGCTGAGTAGCGTTTCCACTGCCTTTAACCAGAGGACGATAGAGATCGACGACTACGGAAGAGCTCAGCGCAGCCAGGGCGCTGTCCAAGCTGGACATGGCAGCGGCAAGTACTCCACACAGGAGAAGACCCTTCAATCCATTGGGAAGGGCAGTTGCGATAAAATGAGGGAAGACCTTATCTGAATCCACGGAGGTAACGCCCTCGACAATCTTCGTTGGAAGGGTGGCGTCCGGAAATTGCTGATAATAGGCGAAAAGACCGACGCCAATCATAAGGAAAAGCGCGGCGGCAGGCAGGGCCAGGAAGCCGCTAATGGCTATGCTTCGCCGCGCTTGCGAGAGATTGCGACAGGTGAGCATTCGCTGCGTGAAGTCGTGATCCGTTCCCTGCATCGCGAGCGTATTGATAAAACCGAACGCGAGCGCCAGGAAGAACCAACCACTATCCGCCCAGACACCCTTTTCAGGCATCCATTGGAAAATCTCCAGGCGGCCCGCTTCGCCTTCGATATCGAGTATCTGCGACCAACCTACGTTAACCCGCAGCACCCAGAGCATCGTTAGTCCCGCCGAAATGAATAGGATCGCCTGCAGGCAATCGGTCCAGATGACTGCCTTGATGCCCCCAATTCCTGCGTAAACAAGACAGAGGATGGCGAATCCAATCATGGTCCAACCGAAGGGAAACCCGAGAATCACGTGCAATCCCGTAGAAGCGATCATGAGCCTAACGGACGAGGCCATCACTCGGGAAAGCAGAAAGAAGCACGCGGCCGCATAGTGGCTAGCGCCCCCGAAGCGATCGGCTAGGTACTGATAGATCGAGAGGCAGCGAAGCTTGTAGAAAGCTCCCAGGAATAGGAAGGCGATCGCGAATCGTGCGAGGAGCGAGCCAATCCCCATTTGCAGATAGCCGAGATTGTCCGCGTAGCCGACGCCTGGAGTGCCCAGGAAGGTAGCGGCGCTAATTTCGGTAGCGATAATCGATCCCAGCACTGCGAGCCACGGAATCTGGCGCCCGCCCACCACGTAGGAGTCGAGCGATTCGCTCTTCTTGCCGAAACGGATCCCGATGAATAGGACCGCAGCGAAATACAAAAGGACAATAAGCGAATCTAGAAGGGACATGGAAAGGATCGTGATCGCGAGGCTCCTTAACGGTTGCCAGAACGCTTGCAGACTCAAGCTAACTAATGGATTTTATATGTCCTTTCTGCGCTCGATCGGGTAACTCTTTAGTAAGATACATAAGTCTCTTTAAGGAGCGATCAACTTCACTATCACGTTCACCAGAGATCCAATCGTGTACCCTTCCATGATTCGAACGGCCCAGCGCATCTTACGCATAACCCTGGCAATGGTTTGCTTGCCGCTCGCGCACACGTTGCTATCGCAAGGGCAAACGGTTGATTACGAAACGGAAATCGAGCCCATATTGGAAACCTTGTCCGAATCGCAACGGGACGCGCTCATGAATTGGATCGATCAAGGAGCCCCTATCCCTGAATCAGCGAGTGAACTCGATGGTCCTCTGCACGGCGAGGCGCTCTTCGAGTATGAGATTGCGCCTATTCTAGCCAGGCATTGCCTCGAGTGTCACGACTCTGCCCGGAAGGAAGGCGCCTTGGATTTGTCACGCAAGGCGGCTGCGTTCAAAGGCGGAGATAGCGGTAAAGCGATTCACCCAGGCGATGGGGAGGGCAGTTCGCTGTGGGAGCTGGTGGAGTTAGGCGATATGCCAGAGGATCGACTTCCTTTGTCTCAGCGAGAAAAATCCTTGCTGAAGCGTTGGATAGACGAGGGGGCCGTATGGAGCGTGGATTGGATTGATCCCGCGACCTATGAGACAGAAGGAGGCAGTGGGGAATGGATACGGCGACTTACGGTTTCGGAATACATCGAGACGGTCCGTGCCTCGACTGGAGTCGACGTTGAAACGGAGGCCCGCGCTCTCCTGCCGAAGGACCTACGAGCGGATGGATTTAGCAATACGGCCTACAACCTTAACGTTGATATGTCCCACGTAAACGCTTACGCAGAACTAGCGACGATTATAGTGGGAAAAATGGATACCGGTGAGTTCACCCGCCAATTCTATAAAAATCCAAAATTCACGGATAAGGATATGGGCAATCTCATCGAAAGGATCGGTCAGCGCCTTTTGAGAGGGCCATTGAACGAAGAGGAGGTGATCCTGTTCCGAGGCATATCCACGACGGTCGCGAGCGCCGGCGGCTCTATGGACGAGGCGGTCGCTTATCTGCTAGAAGCGATGCTGCAGTCTCCACGCTTTCTATATCGGATTGAAACGCAATCTGAAGACGGGAGCTCAAAGTACGTGAACGAATACGAGCTAGCCTCTCGTCTGAGCTATGCGCTTTGGGGAAGTCCACCGGATGAACGCCTGATGGATGCAGCCGAACGAGGGGACTTGCATGAGCCCGCAGTTCTCAGAGCCCATATCGATCGCATGCTCAATGATCCTAAAGCCATTGCCCGGTCCATCGAATTCCTCTACCAATGGCTTGACCTCGATCGATTGGACAACCTAAGGCCGAATCCGGAACGATTTCCAGACTGGGATCCCGAGCTGGGTCGGGACATGAAGGCAGAGACGATCGCGGTCTTTAAGGAAATCGTCTGGGAAAAAGAACTACCGCTTTCAAACCTGCTGAATGCCCAGGTAACCTACCTAACTCCTAGTTTGGCAAATCATTACGGGCTCAAGCTAAAGTCGAAGGATCAAGATTCGGACTCCCTTATTCGTCAGGACCTTTCATCCAACTCCTCTCGCGGGGGATTGTTGACGCAGGGAAGCGTCCTCACTATGGGGGAGACGACGCCTCCATGGTTACACGTGGACTTTTCGTGTTGCACGATCTCCTCAGAGGAATCGTAAAGGACCCGCCCCCGGGGCTCGACACCACGCCCATCCCTTCAAGCCCCGGCCAATCGCAACGGGTGATTTCAGAAGAGCGCGTGGCGAACCGCTCGTGCGGTGGGTGCCATTCGAAATTCGAGCCTTTGGCGTTTGGGCTGGAGCGATTCGATGGATTAGGCTCTTACTATAAACGAGACGTATTTGGGAATAAACTACGTCAAGATGGAGAGATTTTGATTCCCGGAGACGCTGAACCGATTCCTTATAAGACATCTGCCGAGCTGATGAATCTGCTTGCTGAGAGCGATCGAGTGAAAGAGACGCTGACATGGAAGCTTGCTCAATTCGTCTTAGGACGGCCTTTGGGCAGCCGGGATGCGCAGACTATCAACGAGCTTCATGATCAGGCGATGCAAGACGGGGGGACTTATAAGAGCGTCATGGCTGCGATCGCTTCCAGCGACTTGCTGCGTCAGCGTTCAGGCAGCGCAAAACCTATGATTGCGTCCAACCAAGAAAAGAACTAGGGAATATAACCGACCCCATCATGAAGACAAAGCATATCAGCCGGAGAGCCATGCTTAAAGGAATGGGCACCGTAGCCATCGGCCTCCCGTTTCTCGAAGAGATGGCATTCGCCCAGAGTGTCGCTGCTTCCAAAGCGGCCGTCCTTAAGAGCGTTCCGACACGATCGTTTAATGTATTTTTCGGGCTCGGAATTCCCGCGCCGCTGCAGGCCGAGGGATTTGAGGGCGTGCTTGAACCCCTCAAAACGCTTGGCGATAAGCTGCTGATAATGCGTAACATAGATCATGTTCGCTGTGATGAGTCAGGGATCAATGCCCATTTTGACGGCGCATCCGCCGCTTTTACAGCGGAACCACCAGACGGCGAAGCCAAGTCCGGTGGCCCCTCAATTGATCAAGTGATTCGCCGTGCCCATTATCCGGATGGCTTACCCCAAGGGATGGTGCCAACGCTTATTGGAGGGACGTTCTTTCGGCGTAGCCGCGTAAGCCGCTATGTGCATAGCTACAATCTCGATGGCACCGTGGCGGCAACGATGCAGGAAGAGCCGCGCGATCTGTTCGAGCGCGTGTTTGGCTCGGTATCCCTGCTGGACGATTCTTCAGCCCGCGAGCGCCATTTGAAGCGCAGCGTGCTCGATTCCGTCGTTGGCCAATACAAGTACTTTACGGGAAATCGTTCTCCGCTCGGTTCCACATCCAGAGCCCGCGTAGCGGACCATCTCGATCGCATTCGCGAATTCGAGCAGCGCGCCTTTTCCTTGCCTGACCTGTCCGGCTCCGGACCGGAGCAGCCTCCCGAGTCGATGATCGCCCACGGAGGGGAAGCGGATCCAGGAGGCGAAGGGATTGACATGCAGCTCGATGACCTGACTCGAGAGTGGCGCCTGATGGCCGATCTTTATGCATTGTCTATTCAAATGGACAAAGCGCGTTTTGGTTCCTTGACCTTTCTTGCAGCGGGCGAGCGCTTGCGAATCAAGGGAGATTATCGATATCAAGGACGGCAGGTATTCACCTTTGACGATGCTGCCCAGCATGACGCCACTGGATCGAAGGGGTGCAGCCACGAGTGGTGGCACAAGTATGGCGAGGAGAAGAAAAACGAAGCATTGCGGGCCCATGCCCATATGAAGATGCGGGAAGTAGCTTATTTCCTGAATCGTCTCGACGATGCGGACTCGATGGAAGCGAATGGAAAGTCCATTTTGGAAAACTCGCTCATTACGGTATCCACGGAATCAGGGGATGGGCGCCATTCCGATGTGAAGCGAGAATTGTCAGGTGTGTTTCATGCGGTTACGGGCGCCAATGGCCGATTCAAGACCGGAGAGATCATGGACGTAAGCGCAGAAGGTATTGATGTATACAATACGCTTTTGGAAGGCATGGGGACCTCTGGGTGCCTGGGTCCGGCGGATCGAGAGGAACGTTTAGTCGACGGCATCCGCGCGTAGCTCCGTCCACGCTTACGTTTTCGGTAAGGCGCGCGACCGGCGCCGATCTTCGCCATTGCGAGCGATCGACACCGGCGATTACACTACCTAAATCAACTTCGTCTTTCCCGGTACGGCTACCGGAGCCAGCGGGTAGTCTGTGAAGGACCATTCCTTGGGCGTGAGGTCCAGCTTCGATGCGTTCATCGCCCAATCCCAGCTGAGATTCCGACCGGTATAGGCGGCCATTCTCCCGAGAATCGCAGTCATGGTGCTTTGAGCGATGCGCTTGCCCTCATTGATTGTATCGCCTGAGCGGATGGCATCGAGCGTATCCTTGTACTCCTGTACAGCGGGGTTGACGCGGGGACCATCGTACTTGAATGGATGCTTCCCTTCGATGCTGACCTTTGCAAAACTGAGAAAGAGACGCCCTTTAGTACCGTTGATTCGCATGTCGTTGCGCGAACTGACTCCATCGATTTGCGAGCCTAAATGGGTAACGCGGGCGCCATTAGGGTACTCGTATTCAACGAGAATATGATCCCAAACATTGGGATAGATCGAGTCCGTGCGGTTCTGGCGCCCTCCGGAACCGATCGCCTTTATCGGGTGAGAGCCCATTACCCAGTCGACAAGATCCAAATTGTGAACGTGCTGCTCGGTAATGAAATCGCCCGAGGCCCAGGTGGTGAATAGCCAGCGGCGTAGTTGCCATTCCATGTCGGACCAACTGGATTGTCGAATCGCTTCCGATTGGCGCCAATTAGAAAGCGCTCCTCCGATTCGAGTGGACTGGCCCGATAGCATATCGCCAATGGCTCCGTCATGGATCCGCTCGATGCCGGCCATGATGTGCCGCGCTCGCCGCATCTGGGTTCCGGCGACTACGGTGAGACCCTTCTTTTCCGCGAGTTCGGAAGTCTTGATGATGTCGCGAACGCCGACGGGATCGACGGCTACAGGCTTTTCAATAAAGACGTGCTTGCCGGCTTCGACCGCAGCTTTGAAGTGTATGGGACGAAAGACAGGGGGTGTCGTCAGGATAATCAGGTCGACGTCGCAGGCGATGACCTGCTTGTAGGCATCGAAGCCCGAGAACATCGTTTCAGGGGTGACCTTGTAAATGTCGTCGAAGGGGAGGTTTTTTTTCGCCATATTGCGACGAATCGTTTCCTCCGCTTGATCGAGATGATCGGGAAACAGGTCGCCCATCGCGACAAGTTCGATATTCTGGTCGGCCTCAGCGCAGTCGATAATTCCGGCGCCGCATCCCCGTCCACCCAATCCAATCAGCCCGATTCGGACTTTGTCATTGGTTCCTAGAGCGTGGAGATTTTGAGCGCCTACAAGCAATGAAGCTAAGCTGGCAGTTCCCGTGGTCTTGATAAAATTGCGTCGTGTAATCGAGTCGAAACTCATGGCGGTAACTCGGGTGGGTAGGGTTGTTAAGGTAGGTACGGATCTAGTATACGCTAATCAGAATAGGAGAAACTTTGTAATTTTAGCCTCTAATTTTGCAGAAGCGATTAACCAAATACCGCAATTCTTGCGGTCTAAGATAAACCTTAATTCCGGTCTTCGCGCTCGGCATTCTGCAATTCGTGGATCAGCGCTTCGTAGCGTTTCTTCACGTCTTGCTCTTCCAGCAGCCCTCTTCTCATCGCAGGATCCAAGATGAATTGCTGGGCGATTACATCGGCGAAGGCGACCGGGCTGGCCTCCACCTGGTCGAGGGCCTTGTTCATCTGGTCGACGACGCCCTCCGGAAAATTCTTCAATGCCAGATGGACGGCTGCCCTGAGCTCTGCGAGGGTTGACTTCTCGTCCGTATCCGGAATCGGGAACGAAGGAGTCGGTTCAATCTCAGCGAACGGATAGGCTTTTTCGTCGCGCCATCGCTTGAAATCGACGCGAAGGATTCCGTGCAGAATGAGATTGGATCGGCCATCCTCTTGTTCGCGCGAGGCGCGGATCAGTCCGATCGTTCCGGTAGCGGCAACGCATTCCGAGGGATCGTCGGTCTCGTTTTCCAAAAGCGTTCCCACGCAAATCATGCAATCGCCTTGCAGCGCGTCATCGAGCATCTCCCGATAGCGCGGCTCGAAAATATGCAGCGGCATCACGCCTTGCGGGAAGAGGGTAGCGCCCGGTAGCAAGATGGCTCCGCAGCGTTCCGGGATATCGATGCTAGCCATCGCCTAGATGTCGCAAAGCTTTGCGGCGTGCCGCAGGGCAGCGATCGGATCTTTCCATGTAGGAATGAACTCTTGGGCTACGTAGCCCTTGTATCCAGTTTTCAATATTTCCCTTAGGATGGGCGGGTAGTTTATTTCTTGGACATCGCCTAATTCGCCTCGACCTGGGTTGCCTGCGGTGTGGTAGTGGCCGATATAAGGATGGTATTTGCGAATTCGGCGAATGATATCCCCGTTCATGACCGATACGTGATAGATATCGAAGAGGAGCTTAAAATTTTCTGATCCGACGCGCTTGATGAGATCGACGCAAAAGTCGACATCGTCCCCGAAGTAACCGGGATGGCCTTTCATCGGGTGGGAATCGTCGCGGGAATTCAAGTGCTCGAGAACGAGCGTGATGCCATTCTTCTCGGCGTGCGGAAGGACTTCCTTCCATGTGTCGATGCATCGTTGCGCCGCCTTCTCGTCATCCATTCCATCGAACCGCATTCCGGTGAACGTGATCACGTTTTGGCAACCGACCTCTTTGGCCAGGTCGATTCCTTTCACGAGGCCGTCCACTACGAGGTCGTGGTACTCCGGATTGCAGGGTCCCTTCGCGAATCCGTGGCCTCCTGATACGAGGGAAACTTCCAATCCGAGCTCTCGTATTGCGGGATAGTGGCTAGCGGAAATGCCTTCCATTGCGACGAGGCCAATTTCCTTGCAATGCTTCGCCAAGGTAATCGTGTCCATGTAGTCGTTGAAGCACCAGCCCATGACCGACTGGCGAATGCGGCCATTCGTAACGACTGACTCGCCGTGGTGGGCTGCATGGGTTGCGGTAGCGAGCCCCGTGGAGGCGATCGCGCCGCCTAGCAGTCCAGTAGCTCCTCGCTTCAGGAGATCGCGGCGATTGAAGGAGTTCTTTTGATTCACGCCTAAAACCTTGGAATACGATTCCTCAAAAGGCGAGCACTATGGAAGGCAACTTTGCGAGCAGTCGGCTCGTTGCCTGCGATTGAGCTTATCCGTTTGCGCGGGCGTCGCGTTTTCGCTTGAGGATGACCGGTATACCCAGGACGCAGAATGCAGTGACGAGCCCAAATGCGATGTATCCATATTCTATGGTCTTCACGCGTTCGGAGTCGACGAGTCCTATAGGTGAGAGTAACGCGTAGGCCCCAATCATCACCAGCATGGCGATTACGCTGACGAGCTTGAAATGCTTCCAAGGAGTCAGGTCTACGCCCTCGACGGTAGTGGTTCTGAACGGGGGCTTGTTCTTATCAGGAAAGAATCGGGCAAGAATCAATGCGATGGAAATGAAAATGATGAGCAGGATCGCAAGGTAGTGAAGGTAGTGCATCGCCGGCTGGATGATGAACATGAGGGTTCCATAGACGGCTATGAAGACGGTCAGGCACAAGTTCACGATTTTCGCAGGCGTTTTCTGGGAGAAGTATCCCAGCAGCAATGCCATTAGTATCGGGGCGCCGAACAAGCTATCGACCTTTACCATGAAGGTGAAAATCCCTTCCGGGAAATACATGATGAACGGGGCGATGGTCATCGTGGCGACCGCCATGACCAGACCGATCTTGCGGCTGCGTTTTATGATCTCGTCATCGTCGAGCTCTTTTCCGAATAGCGGCTTGTATACATCGAGCGCGAATATGGTGACGGAGCTATTGAGCACCGAATTGAACGTGCTAAGCACGGTGCCGAAGATCACCGCGGCGAAGAATCCCACGAAAACGCTCGGCATGATGTCTCGAATCAATGTCGGATAGACGAAGTCTGGATTCTCGAAATTGCTGGGGCCGTACAGGTGGAAGGCGATGATCCCGGGGAAGGCGATATAGAATACGTTCAGGACTTTGAAAAAGGCTGCTAGCATGACGCCTTTCTGGCCTTCCTTAAGGCTACGTGCTCCGAGCGTTCGCTGGATGATGAATTGGTTCGTACTCCAGAAAAACAGGTTGTGAAGCAGCATGCCCGTGAAGAGCACGGAAAAAGGGATGTTGTCTGTGACGTCGCCCACCGCATCTAGAATTTCGGTATTCTTGGTGAGTATCGTCTTGGCGCCTTGTACGAAACTTTGATCGCCGACCTGATAGACGCCGATGAAGAATACCAGAGCGCCCCCAATGAGGAGGCCAATACCGTTGAGCGTATCGGATATGGCAACGCCTTTAAGGCCTCCAAAAAGCGCATACATACTGCCGATGATGCCGAGAAACCAAACGACGACCCAGATCGCCGCTTCGTCGCTCAAGCCGAATGCATGCGGTACGTCAAACAGATGGTTGATTGCGATCGATCCACCGTACAGCGCAACCGGCATTCCGCTGAGGATGTAGGAAAAGAGGAACATGACCGCTACGATGCGCTGGGTCGATTTGCTGAACCGGCTTTCCAGAAACTCGGGAATCGTGGTGAAGCCGCCTTTAAGGAAAGTGGGCAGCAAGATCGCGCAGAAGTAAATAAGCACAGGAATGACCGTGACCGTCCAAGCGATGGGCGAGAGGTTCCCCTTGTATACATTCGCGGTCATGCCCGTGAAATTGGCGGCGCTGAGATTGGTCAGCATCAAGGAACCAGCGATCACCCAGCCATTGAGGCTATTGCCGGCGAGGAAGTATCCTTTGGACGTACTAAGCTTGTCCCTACGGGTCTTCAGGAAGGTGATGAGACCGACTAAACCGGTGAAAAAGAGAAAAGAAATAAAAGTGCCCATAATGGGGAGAAGGAATTAACTGAGTATCGAGGGTGCTGAAATTTTGGCGGCTTGTAGGCGCTAGGACAACGTTTTTGTTTTAGAGGATAAAGTGAAACGCTTAAGGAAGAAACCGTTGCGCAGCGCGCATTCTAGTTTTGCCTACGAGGCGGAGCCGTTGAATAGTCTCTCTAGATGAATGTGAACGGAAAACCCTACCGGACGATTTGGCTCAAGCAAAGCGATGAGCGCCAGGTCCAGATCATTGATCAGCGGAATCTTCCCCACGAATTCAATATTGAGACGATAGGCAACGTGGCATCCATGGCTCGAGCGATCCAGGAGATGCATGTGCGCGGGGCTGGCCTCATAGGCGCCGCGGCTGGCTATGGGATGTATTTAGCGGCCCTGGAAGCGAGCGAGTCGGACGATTTCGATCAGTCCCTAGAATCTTCTTATCAGGCGCTGAAAGAGACCCGTCCCACCGCAGTTAATCTCGCTTGGGCCTTGGACCGTCAGATGGCTGCTATGGCGCGTGAAACGTCGCCGGTCGACAAGATTGCTATAGCCATATCCACTGCTCACGAGATAGCCGACGAAGACGCATCGTTTTGCGCATCGATTGGCCGTCACGGACTCGAGCTGATAAGGGAGATTTCAAACCGGAAAGGAAACGCGGAATCGGTCAACATCCTGACTCACTGCAATGCCGGTTGGCTCGCCTTCGTCGATCACGGATCGGCCACAGCGCCCATCTATGCAGCTCACGATGCGGGCCTGCCTGTTCACGTATATGTGGATGAGACGCGTCCCCGCAACCAAGGCGCTCGTCTTACGGCCTGGGAGCTGGGGCAGCATGGCGTGCCCTATACGTTGATCGCTGACAATGTCGGTGGCCATCTTATGCAGCATGGAAAGGTAGACCTGGTCCTTACGGGAACGGATCGAACCGCTGTTTCCGGCGATGTGGCCAACAAGATCGGCACCTACCTCAAGGCCTTGGCGGCGAAGGACAATGGCGTACCGTTTTACGTGGCCCTGCCGTCGTCCACCTTCGACTGGAATATCCGCGACGGGGTAGCGGAGATACCCATCGAGCAACGAGACGATGAGGAAGTCACCTTTGCTCAGGGACTTTGCGATGGAGCCCTGAAGCGCGTCCGTCTCTCTCCGGAATCATCGCCTGCAGCGAACTATGCGTTTGACGTGACTCCGGCGCGGCTGGTCACGGGCTTGATCACGGAACGTGGGATCTGCGAGGCGAACGAAGCGTCTATTCTCGGGTTATTTCCCGAAAAAAGGGTCTAGCGCGGGTCAAAGCGCGCCGATCTAAAGGGAACGTAAATAGCATGGATTCGGATTTGACTCGTTGCCACGCGCTCCCTTGAAACTAACTACTTAACCTACCGATGTCAGCCGATCTTGCCCGATATGCGAAACGCGGCGCCCCGCGCTTGGGGATCTTCCTTGCGTGGCTGCTTCCGGCGGGGACTATGAGCGCCGCAACCGACACTGAGCTGATCGCATTGAGCACCAACGCGGAGGCGGTGGCGGCAGGCGAAGCGGTCTATCAAACCGCCTGCTTTAGCTGTCACGGATTGTCCTTGGAAGGAGGGACCGGATTCAATCTACGTGATGGTGAGTGGCTGCACGGTGGCAATCCGAGCCAAATCTACGCGAGCGTGCAAAACGGATTTCCAGAGAAGGGGATGGTGGCCTACGGGGCGGTCTATGACGAGTCGACCCTCGAGCAAGTGGTCGCCTACCTGCTTTCCCATCAAATCGGATTTCGCAAGCTGAGGTACCGAAGCATTGAAACCCCACCGGCTACATTGAAGATCGAGCAGGTTTCAGGCGTCGACTTGGACCGAACCAGCGACATTCCGTCTGGGTATATGGATGTTTCGGTTCCTGAGTCGGAGCGGTTTGCCATGGTATTTGAAGGCATGCTGCTAACGCCAAAATCGGGCGATTTCTTCTTGAAAGTCGCTCAGGCGATAGAGTCGGAGCTCCGAGTGGAAGTGGATGGCGTCGCCGTTCCTGGAATTGAGGTTGGAAATCGCGAATACCAATTCCCCGTGAAGAATGGGGCTCAGATTGCGCGAGTGAGCTACCTCAAGCAAGACGACAAGCAACGGGCTCGATTTTACCTGAAGGGTGAAACGCTTTACGAGCCGCTCTCGTTAGGAGCCCGTAATGAAATGGCAAATACGCTTTACGCCATCACGCCCGCCGAAATGCCTATCGTGCTGCGTAAGAAAGTGGAAAACCTCCCGCCGAGAAGCATATCGGTAGGCTATCCCGGTAGCCTGAACTTTTCCTTCAGCCCCGTGACCAATTCGATCGTAGGCCTATGGGAGGGCGGTTTCTTGAACATCGGTCCCAATATCCAGGGAAGGGGAAAGGCTGGGAGCCGGATCCTAGGTTCCTGGATCTTCTATGATTCTCCCGGAATTCAGGTATTGATCGATAGAGAGCCCCTTGAAGGCGCATTCATCAAATATTCTACTGGAAGCGCGCCTCAGTTCGTGTACGCGGATGGGAAACGGCGCATACGCGTAACCGGCTATCCGGAAGGCCTCAATGGGCTCCGGTTCCAATTCGATCTCGAAGGCTTTGGGAGAAAGCGAATCGCGCTTCGAGTGCCAGAAGGACTGAATGCGACATCCGCGGATGGGGCGATTTTAGGAGGTCGATTGATTATCGACAAGAATCGCCGTACTCAATTCAGCCTTACCGTGTCGGGCTCCCTATCTCAGCTATGAAATTAAAGCGGGCAATATTGAGTGGCTTGATTCCGGTCCTCGCCAATGTGGCCATGGGGCAATCCACCTACGCTCCTAGCGGTTATTCGATCGAAACCGTATCGATCCCTGAGGACATTCCTTTTCATGTGACGGGTCTGGATATCGATTCGGATGGGACGGTTTGGGTGGCTACGCGCTTCGGATACATTTGGCGGCTCGACTCGGGAGAGGAGTGGACGCGTTTCGCTACCGGCTTGCACGAGCCTACTGGATTACTCATCGATGACGATAGATCGATTGTCGTGGCCCAGAAGCCAGAGCTAACGCGGATCGTGGATCTCGATGGCGATGGATCGGCGGACGAGTATCATCAAATTACCAGCGGCTTCGGCTTCCATGACAATTATCATGAGTATCACTTTGGTCCGGTTAAGGACGCCCAAGGCTACTACTATGGAGCCTTGAATCTGGATCACCAGGCGGAAGGAACCCTGAATCTGGGAGCGATGGGCAGCGTGGGTGGATTTCGTGGTTGGATTTATCGGACCCGTCCGGGTGGAGGGTTTGAGCCTTGGGCGCTTGGCCTGCGGTCTCCGGCGGGCCTAGGCATGAGCCCGCAAGGCGAGCTATTCTTCACGGATAATCAAGGGGACTGGACGGCCACTTCGAAACTCCATTTCGTAGAGCCAGGCAAGTTCTATGGGCACCCCGTTTCACTGCGCGACGAGCCAGGCTACTCGGTCGAAGCGATACGGTCTGTGAACGAGTCGGATCTCGAGCCGCTTAGGGAATTGCCGGCGGTCTGGATTCCGAATATTGAAGTCGGGAATTCCCCGGGCAATCCGGAATGGGATACGACGGGAGGTCGGTTCGGACCATTTCAAGGGCAGATTTTCATCGGAGATCAGACCCAATCGAATGTATTCCGCGTTTCTTTGCAGAAAGTGAAAGGGCGCTACCAAGGAATGGTCATCAATTTCATGGACGGGTTTCAGTGCGGTATTATCCGGACGCGCTTCCACCCGGACGGCAGCCTGTGGCTGGGGCAAACCGAGAGAGGATGGGCGTCCAAGGGAAACCGGTCCTTTGGAGTGCAAAAAGTGGTTTGGGACGGAACGCATCCTTTCGAAATTCAGGATATCAAGCTAACGGATACAGGGTTCGCTATTCGATTCACTGAAGCTCTGGACCAGACCCTGATCAATCTCGACACGCTTAGCGTGCAACGATTCTACTATCCGTATACGCGTGGCTACGGGGCCCCGAAAACTGGCGTAGAAAACGTGCCGGTCAAGTCCGCCCATTTACTCGTGGATGGGAAGACCATCGCGATCAAGGTGGATTTGGTGGCAGGACGGGTCTACGAGTTCGACATCAATCGACTCCGAAGCCTAAGCGGTAGGAGCGTCACCGTGTCCAAGGCCTTCTATACCTTGAACCAATTGGTGTACCCGTAGGCCAATAGGGGAATGGGACGGTTTTAGCTCGCCTCGCGCGGCTGCAAAAACAGACTTTTCGGATTTTAACGATCTGCCCTGAAATGAAACCCAAAGAATCGCAGAATACAGTGGACCTCTATTTCATGGAGGCTCGGGCGAAGCTCATCGATATCGCGGCGTTTATGGATCGCGTCGAGCGCGATGGATTCACCGACGATTTTCGGTATCGCGCTTTCAAGGACGCTCTCGGAGAGCTCGATTCCCGGAACCGCACTGAGAACGTCTTATTGTCCCTGAGCGACCAAACCGACGCCCTTATTCCCGAAGCGACTACCAAGGCCGCCTGCGGCGCCTGGCCCGACAAGCCTCAATGAGATACATCGAACCCCACGCTCACATGGTCAGTCGTACGACTGACGACTATTTGGCAATGGTCACCGCGGGTTGCAAAGCGGTTTGCGAGCCCGCCTTTTGGGCCGGCTTCGATCGCAGTTCCGCGCACGGCTTCTATGATTACTTTTGCCAGCTGACGGACTATGAGCCGAAGCGCGCGGCGAAATTCAATTTACCTCACTATTCCTGGCTCTGCATCAATCCCAAGGAAGCCGAGGACATCGCCCTTGCGGACGAGGTCATCGCCTTGATCCCCGAATTCCTCGGTCGGGAGAACGTGCTAGGCATTGGGGAGATCGGATTGAACAAGAATAGCCGCAACGAGATGAACGTACTGGAGAAGCACGTGAATCTGGCAGCTGAGAATGACCAGCTCATCCTCGTTCACACTCCTCATTTGGAAGACAAGCGCAAAGGCACACAGCTGATCGTGGACTTGATAAAGAGCGATTCCCGCATCGACCCCGGCAAAGTGCTGATCGATCACGTAGAAGAGCATACTGCTCAATATGTGATGGACGCGGGTTTTTTGGGAGGACTTACCTTGTATCCGGAATCTAAGTGCACATCGGCTCGCGCCATCGATATCCTAGAGAATTTCGGATCTGAGCGACTGTGGATGAATTCGGCCTGCGATTGGGGCGTGAGCGTTCCGTTGGCAGTTCCTTATGCAGCGCAGGAAATGCGTCGCCGCGGCTACGACGACGATGCGATTGATCAGGTGTTCTATCGAAATCCGGTGAAATTTCTGAGCCAGTGCCCGAATTTCAAGATTCGGTAAGGCGCTTGCAGTCACATTCCGCTTTACTAACGCGGAGAGGGCTTCTTTCGTGACTCTTGTCGGGAGACGCTCCCGCTTCTCGTTTATGAAGCTAGCCAACGATAGCCATCTCGCATACTGCACCAATATCCACCGGGGAAGCTCGTGGAGCCAAACGTTGGATTCTCTCGATCAGTATACGATGCGGGTGCGCGAGCGTGTTTGTCCCAAGGATCCTTACGCCATCGGCTTGCGATTAAGCGCGTCGGCTGCTCGGGAATTGTCGAATCCAGCAACGCTCAATGCATTTCGAAAGTGGCTCGATGATCGCGACTGCTACGTTTTCACCATCAATGGATTCCCATACGGCGATTTCCATGGGACGCGGGTGAAAGAGGAAGTGTATCGACCCGATTGGACGACAGCCGAGCGACTCGAATATACGAAGACGCTCTTTGATCTCATCCGTCAGATTGCTCCAGAAGGAATGGAAGCGAGCGTTAGCACGGTACCAGGATCGTTCAAGCGATTCATCGATTCGGATGCGCAACTTGATGCGATGCGCCAAAATCTGTCGGACTGCGCTGAGTATATCGAAGACCTGAGCGCGAAGACCGGTCGCGACTTGCATCTTGGCTTGGAGCCCGAACCGCTATGCCTGTTTGAAACGAGCGCCGAAACGGTGACGTTTCTCAATCAGATGATTGAAGCGAAGCCAAGCGATAGGGACCTGTTGCTGCGGCGATTGGGCGTGAATTACGATGCCTGCCATTTGGCGGTGGAATACGAGTCTGCAACCGAGTCCTTAGGGCGATTTATTGAGAACGGAATTCGAATCAGCAAAATCCATTTGAGCGCAGCTCTAAAGGTCGCTGATTTTTCGGAATCGACGTGCCAACGTCTGGAGGGATTCTGCGAACCGGTCTATTTGCACCAAGTCGTTGCGAGAAGCGGGGACCAGTCGTTGAAGCGGTACGAGGACCTGGATTTAGCCCTGGAAGCGCGCCGATCAGGGAAGGATGTCGCAGACGAATGGCGTATACACTTCCATATTCCCCTGCACCAGTCTCCTAGAGAGCCTCTGGAGTCCACAAGCGGCCAAATCGGAGGGGTACTAGACGTCATAGCAGCTCAGCCGGGATTGTGCCGACATTTCGAGATGGAAACCTATACTTGGGAGGTTCTGCCAGGTGACATGGGATCTGTAGAGGTGGTAGATCAGCTTTCTAGGGAGTACGATTGGACGCTAGGGGAGTTTGCCTCCCGAGATCTGGACAAGTAGCGTTCACAGCGTCGCTAGAAGCCAATTCTAGCTACTGGAGCTAATCTAAGCCCAAAAATAGGGGATTGGGCTGTATTATCAGGTAATTTAGCGACATGTCCGGAATATTACCGAAATCCTTGGTAGAAAGCTGACTCCGTTGTAACAATTCACCCAACGTGTGAGGATTCCGCCAAGGCGCTAACAAGCAGGACACCGTTGTGCATTTCCGCCAAAGAAGAGATTATTGCGACAGGACCGTAGGAACGCGTCACGCGTGGTTGAATAGCGCAACAATTGTAGTTTCGCACCTAGAAATAACGTAAATTGTTGCAGCTACGGGGCTAAGAAAAGATCTGCGAGTGAAGATCTGCGGGTGAAAATGTGCTCGCCCAATGGTCAAAATCCCCTTCCATCTAGTCTGTGGTCAATACGCGAGCATTGCTAGTCTTGGGAAGGGTTTCAAATCTGTCGACGGTTTGGTCCAACTGCTTGTGCGCCTGGATTCTTGCCGATGGAGGCGTTTGGCCAGCGTTTTGGATTCTGATGCTGAGCGCGAGTCTGATGTATATCGGCGGAATGTACTTGAATGACTATTGCGATGCGGAGTTTGACGCTGTTCACCGGAAAGAACGCCCCATCCCTGCTGGGCAGGTCACGCGTAGCGGCGTGCTCACATTGTGCATTTCGTTCCTTGTTCTTGGAGTTTTGCTTGTCGGCTGGATGGGCCCGTGGGCTGCCTTTTTCGCGCTGTTTCTGGTCTTCCTTATCGTAGCGTACAACTGGGTGCACAAGAAGAGCGCCTGGGGCGTTCCGTTGATGGCTGCTTGTCGCCTCGTTATTTATTTCTTGGTAGGCTCGGTAGCTGTAGTCGGGCTCGGCCTGGACGGTGTTTCAGCTGCTATTCTGATGTTTCTTTATGTATTTGGCATCACGAGCTTAGCGCGAAACGAGTCGACGAGCGGATCCATCCCTCGAATTGGAGTGGTGGCCTTGCTCCTTCCGATTCCATTGCTGCTGATCCTGGGGTTCGAGTCGGGATATTGGCTCGGTGCGATTTTTGGCGTCGGTCTTTTCGCTTCTTGGGTGTGGTGGGCGTTTTGGAGAGCCAATATCGGTACGCGCTTGATCTTGGGCAAGACGATCGGGCCTCTACTGGCGGGCATTTGCTTGCTGGATTTGGCAATTCTGTGCTGCGTACGTCCATTTTCTGCCTCGCTCACGGGAACCTTGTTGACGTTTTTCGTCCTAGCCTTGATTGCTCAGCGCCGTATTCCAGCCACCTAGGGCCCTCTAGCGATGTCCGAATTTTCTCATATAGAGTATCCTATTCAAATTCCGTATCACCTACGGGTCTATTTCACTCAGAGCGCGTTCGATGTAGGGAATCCCTTGTTTCGAGACCTCGCGTGTTCCCGGGAAAGCGGGAATCGCCGCAAGGCGCTTTTCTACGTTGATGAAGCAGTGGCGGCGGCAAATCCGAACCTTGCCACTCAAATCAGCGCTTATTTCGATCACTACAGCGAGGAGCTCAGGCTCATGGGGGTCGAGATCCTGCCTGGGGGCGAGTCCTTGAAGAACGACAACGGGCGTTTGAATCGAATCTATGCGGATATCGAGAATCGAAAGATCTGTCGGCACAGCTACATCGTGGCGATTGGTGGCGGAGCCTTGCTGGATACGGTTGGCTTCGCAGCGGCGACGGCCCATCGAGGAATCCGGCATTTTCGCTTTCCTACCACGACGCTGGGCCAGGCGGACGCCGGGGTTGGCGTGAAGAATGGTGTCAATTTCAATCGCAAGAAGAATTTCGTTGGCGCGTTCGCTCCCCCATTCGCTGTTGTGAATGATTTCAGTTTCCTGAAAACACTTCCAGAAGTGCATCTGCGCAACGGATACATCGAGGCGATCAAGGTTGCCCTCATTCGCGATGCGAGCTTCTTCGATTGGATCGAAGCGAACGTGGATGCGCTCAATGCGTTCGAGCCTGAGGCGATGCAGTCTCTGATTCACCGCTGCGCCGAGCACCACGTAGCTCATATTGCGACCTCGGGGGATCCGTTTGAAATGGGTTCAGTACGGCCGTTGGACTTTGGCCACTGGGCGGCCCACAAGCTAGAGCAGCTTTCGGAGTTCGCGTTGACCCATGGTGAAGCGGTGGCCATCGGTATCGCCATCGATACGCTTTACTCGCAGGAAATGGGCTACCTCAGCGCCAGTAGCGCAGAGCGAATCCTAGCGCTGCTGCAAAAATTGAAATTCGAGATTTATTCGGATCATTTGGAGCGAAGGAACGGAAGCCGGTTCCCGTACGTGCTTGAGGGATTGGAAGAATTTCGCGAGCACCTCGGTGGATTGCTGACCATTACCTTGCTCAAGCGGATCGGTTCGCGGTTCGAGGTACATGAGATAGATACGGATGTCGTGCTTAGGGCGATGAAACGCCTCAAGAATCTGAGTTAGTGCCCATGCGTAGAATCGCGGTAATCAATGTGGTTGGGTTGACGCGTTCCCTCGTCGGGGAGCATACGCCCCTCATGAAGGCGTTTGCCGAGCGTTATTCGCTGGCCTCATTCAAGTCGGCTTTTCCGGCAGTCACCTGTACCGCGCAATCCAATATTCTTACCGGTACTCCCCCATCTCAGCATGGTGTGGTCGCCAATGGCTGGTACAATCGAGAATACAGCGAGGTCCATTTTTGGAAGCAGTCCAATGCCCTGGTGGAGCGCCCCAAAATTTGGGATGACCTCAAGCGAATGTACCCGGAGTTTACCTGCGCCAAAATGTTCTGGTGGTACAACATGTATTCATCAGCAGACTACTCGATTACGCCGCGGCCGATGTATCCTGCGGATGGTCGCAAATTTTTCGATGTCTATACGCATCCCATGGGAATGCGCGAAGCGATTAAGGAGTCTATAGGCGAGTTTCCCTTCCATACGTTTTGGGGACCGAGGGCGGGCATTGAAAGCTCGCGCTGGATCGCGGAATCGGCGAAGTGGATCGAGAACAAGGAGTCGCCCACTCTCAATCTCGTATACCTGCCGCATCTAGACTACAACTTGCAGCGTCTCGGTCCATCGGATCCAAAAATCGCCGAGGATTTGGGGCAGATCGACGAGGTGGTAGGGGACTTGATCGAGTTCTTCGAGAGCCGTTCTATTCAGCCCATCCTCGTTTCCGAATACGGTATCAGCGATGTCGACCGCCCCATCCACTTGAATCGCATTTTTCGCGAGAAAGGATGGATTGCTATCAAGGACGAGTTGGGATTGGAGCAGCTGGACTGCGGCGCGAGCCAGGTTTTTGCCGTTGCGGATCACCAAGTGGCGCACGTTTACGTGAATGACGAAACCCTGCGTCAGGATGTGCGGGAAGTTCTTGAGTCAACTGAAGGGATAGAGACTACCTTGGATGAAAACGGGAAGCGGGAAGCAGGCATCGACCATAGTCGGGCAGGCGACTTCATCGCGGTTTCAGATGCGCGGAGCTGGTTCACTTACTACTACTGGATGGATGACGCGGTGGCGCCTGACTTTGCCCGTTGCGTGGACATCCATCGAAAGGCTGGCTATGATCCGGTGGAATTGTTCATCGACCCGAATCTGAAAGCGCCAGCTGTCAAAGTGGCGTCGTTCCTTCTCAAGAAGAAGCTAGGCTTTCGTGGCCTTCTCGATGTGATCCCGTTGGACGCGAGCCTCGTAAAAGGCTCGCATGGACGGGTACCGAAGAATGTGGACGAGTGGCCCGTGTATATCGGCCCGGAAACGCCCGTTACGGTGGCGGAGTCCACGGACGTCTATCATGCGATTCGCGACACGGTGGCGAGTCATTGAATCCCCAGTGGAAACAGGATATTGCAGGTAGTCGTTGATTTCTGAGCGGCTACCCACCGTTGGTTGAGGAGATGGACCGAGCAGGCTATTGCGGAACAAGGATTGCATTGGCGAATGAGATTGCTCTCAATCCCGTTCGTGAAGGCAGTGCAAATTACGGGTCCGCGCCGGGCGGATATTATTGAAGTAGAGCTTCCTCAACTATCTGAGGGCGAGGTTCGCGTTAAGATCCAGAAGACTTGCTTATGCGGGTCCGATATTCCGTTCTTCAGCTACGATCAGCAGCGTCTTGCCGATGAAGGAAAGCGCAATTTTTCCGGCCATATCGACTATTCCAAGGATTCGGTCTATCCATTGCCCGTCGGGCTATCGCTCCATGAGTGCGTGGGGATTGTCGAAGAGACGGCATCCGATCGCTTCAAGGAAGGGGATTTTGTCTTGGCGTTACCCTTTCATCAGTACGGTTTTTTCGAATACCTCACATTGCCGGAGTCTCGTATATTCGCGCTTCCCGAGGGGCCCGTTGCGAAGGAAGAGATCCTGCTATGTCAACCCTTGGGCACGTTGCTGTACGCTTGGCGCATGATGCCGGACATTGCGGGCAAAACGGTTGCGGTGGTAGGCCAGGGTCCAATCGGACTTATGTTCAATGCGCTGCTCAAGCTCAGGGGAGCCGAAACGGTCATTGGGATTGACCGGCTGCCGGAGCGCGTGGAAGTGGGCAAGACGCTAGGCGCGGACGTTTCCTTGGATGCGAGCGAAGGGTCGGTTTCCGACCAAGTCGCGGACTTGACCAATGGGGAACTCGCTGACGTGGTGATTGAAGCGGCAGGGCACAATGAGCTAGCTTACAATGAGGCTATAGATTTGACCCGCAAGGAAGGGACGCTGATCGCGTTCGGCGTAGTGGATACTGAATACGTCGATCGCTACGCCTTCGGAAAGGCCTTCTACAAGAACTTGACCATTAAGCATACTGTGGGAGCCAAGGATGCAGGCGATTTCCTGGAAGCCGCTCGACTGATTGCCAACGGGGATGTGAACCTGAAACCTTTGCTTACGCATTCCCTGCCATTCGATGCGGCGCAACGAGCGTACGAAACCTTTGTCGACCGAGAGGATGGGGCGATCAAGGTGGTGATCGATTTCGAGCGATAGCTCTGAGGTCGGGCGTTCCTCAGAACCAACACGCCTAACGCTTAATTGCCGGACGCAAACTGGGCGACTTCTCGCTTGAGGCGCTTGATGGCGTTGAGCTCGCAGCTGGGTCCGTATCGGCAGTCGATCGCTTGTCTTCTCAACGCAGCGAGGCGATCATCATTCGCTTCAGCTGGAACCGTAAGGGTTTCAATATCGTGCAAGAGCCTCCCTGCGAGCGAACGGAGAGTATCCACTTCGCGCGAGTTCGAAATCACATCGGAGCGACGGAAAAATAGGAACGCCAGTCTACCGATTTGCGAAAGCAGAAAGGCAAGTAGCAGGGCGACGAAACCGTAATTAACGAGTACGCGCGGCGTAAGAATTGATGAGGAGTCAGACTCATCGCGAACGATCGAAGAAGTTGTCGGTATCGAAGGTAATTCGGTTGGTTCCAACGCAGTTGCTGAATGGTCCGCCATGATCGGTCCTCTGGTAGGAGTCTGAGCGGGTCCAGTGGTTGTCGATTCTGGAGGCGGCGCTGCGGCAGGAGGGGCTTTCGTCTCCTCTATCCCTGGAACGTTGTCAGCATTCGCGTTCGCATCATTTGCGAGAATGCGATCGATTATCGAAAGAGCGCTGGGAATGATGCCGGATGCGCCTTCATCTGAAGCGGGGTTTTCGGGTGGCGTCGATCTGGCTAACGTTGAAACGTTCTCCTCGCTGGCTTCCGTAGTTGGATCTTCTGGCAAAGTCAGCAGTGCCGTTTGGATTTGCGTGTCGAAGGAGTCCGCCTGAGTTTCGCCTTGGGTGAACCGTGGCGTTTTTCGGGTAAACGGTGTCAGGTCCACGCGGACCCAGCGATTGTTGGCATCCAGGTACTCCGCCCAGGCGTGAGCATCCCGGTCACGCGCGATGAAGGTGCGTTCGCGAGCATTGTATTCCCTCGTGAGGGCTCCGACGACCACTCTTGCCGGGATCCCGCGTGATCGGGCAAGCAGCGTGAAGGCGCCGGCATAGTAGCCGCAAATTCCAGGGGAGCGCGATCTGAGCCAGCTAACGAGCAGGTTTTCCTCATCCTTGGAGTTGAATTCGAAATCGAATGAATACGGGTGCGTATTGCTAAAGTAGATACCAGCGCGTCGCGCGAATGTCTCAGGGGTGGCGTTCCTGCCGGCTATGCGCGTCGACAAGCGTTTCAAATAGGTGATATCGCGATTGTTCAGCGTGAGCTCAGTGAGAGACTGGAGGGTGTCTGCGGAGAGGGATGCGTTTGCGACGGGGCGGGCGTCTTCGAGCTCGAGTCCGCTAAATCGATAGGCGAAGGGACCCGAACTCGATTGCCTCGATAGGGTAAATCGACGTTCGTCTGCCACAAGCGACGCGCCCTGAGGAATTTGAATGGAGTGGAAGCGCCCGAGAACGGGAATCTCGTTCTTCCAGCTAGAACCAAGAGCGATCGTCCAGGGTTCGGTTGCATCTTGATTGGAACGAAAGGATCCGGGAGCTTGATTCCAGCCTGGATTATCAAGTTGGATCAGGTCCTTGGAGTCGGAAGCGGTGCTCGTGAATCGATCATGGCTTAAGGTTTCTAGGGCGTCGAATCTCAAATAGAGCTGGCGCGGCGCTTTCACGTCGCTCGGCACGTAGACTTCGATAATAGGACGGGTGTTGAGTCGGATACTTACTTTGTCGGCGAATTCGAGGGCTCGCGTTGAGCGGGCGATGCTGACGGAGGACTGAATGCTTCGCGCTATGGATGTCGAGCGTTGCTGCCGTTCCTTCTGGGAGAGGGATGGTGTGGGCGGAGTGATTGCGTCATCGTCAGCGGGCGGCGAATACGAAACGCGTAGACTCTCGCCTACGGTTCGGTCCTCAATTGAATCGCCACTGTCCGACGGCTCGTTTTCTTGATGCTCTGAGATGCCGCCGAGCTCGAAGTCGATTGGGATCGCTGACGAGGAATCGCGATCGGATTCGGCAGGCTCCGGCAGATCCGTGTTCGTCGTATAGTTGGGCAGTAGCGACCGCGCATCGGGAGCCGTAATGCTTATGGCGGGCGGAGCCGATTGCGTCTTTACGATCTCGGCGATTTCCTGAGAGGACGGCTCTACGTTCAGGCCACGGCGTCTTTCGGAATCGGGGTTGTGGGTCCGAATGATTACTTTTCGTTTGTCGCTATCAGCTTGGCGTCGGATGCGGGCATCGCTGGCAGCAGATTCGAGCGCATTGATCTCGGTGCTTGTCGGGGGGCGGAAACGGTTGCGTTCGTTTCTGGGAACTAGCGAGAACGCTTGCTCAATGCGATCGCGTTCCGGGATCTCTAATGGGCGCGCTGCCAGACGGGTCGATTCGGTAAAGGATTCGAAATAGGACTTGTCGAGGAGGAGCCAGGTGAAAAGCGCGAATAAGAGGAGCCCTAAAAGCGTGACGGTAGCATGGGCGCGACGGGGGCCGCGGAGACCGCGGGTTTTGAGCGCTCCTTGGGCCACTCCCTCGAAGCGCTGCGATTCGACGCGCTCGGACGCTCCCAGGAAATAGGCCAGGAGGAGCGCTATCGCCAGCCCTGCAGCGATCGTAAAGTCAGCGGTATAGTGATAGTAGATGAAGGCGAGAGCGAGGGCGGAACCTGTCTCCGTGAGAGAGGGTGCGTTGCGTTTCGCGAAGATAAGGGCTGACAGGAGCTCCCACGCTATCGCCAGAAGCAAGGTAGACAGCAGGACGTTTTCATAGCTTGACTGAAACCGAGGCTCGAGGATTCGTAGTGCCCCGAAAAAGGCGATTAGCAATACGGGAGCTGCCACGAATCGCAATTGGGGAATGGATACGTTTATGGAATTCAGCCCCGCCAAAAGCCCTAGAGTACAGAGGACAATGGCGAGAGAAGGATTGTTGTAGAGAACGACGTTCCCTCCTTGGAGAAAGATCAGGGCGCAGGCGGAACCGACGATGGAGAGCTCGATGCGGACGAAGCGTTTCTCGATGGACCGAGTGATTCGAGCCAGCAGCGCGAACACGCCTACGGCGATCATGGGCCAAGAGGCGAGCGGATCGCCGGACAGCATATGAAACAAGGCGAGCCCAACGAGAGCGACCACGGCGCGAGGGAAGTGAATCCAAGGAGATTTCGATCGCTGCGCGTCCCTCATCCGAAGACCCCTTTCAATTTCCAATCCAAAATTTGCAGTCCATTCCGATCGCAACGTATCAGAAAGTCCCCGCGTTCAAGGTAGGGTGGATCAGCCGAGACGGTATCGTCCATTTGAGCGGCGCTAAGGAGATCGAGTGCATTTTCCAAGTCGGCAAGGGATCGAATCGCGAGCATCTGATCGCCCAATCGCATACCGGCTAAGGATCTCCAGGCGAAGCTAGACTCGAGGGCGGAGGACATTAGCCGCAACGCCTTCTCGAAATCGACCGGCTGACGCCAATTGGCGGGATGGGGATTCAGGACCCATTTCATTTGAGGCAAGGCGCCCGCGGAATCGTCGCGAACAATCAGCGTATCCGTTTTAGCGGACAGTTTCCAATTGATGCGGCGTTTCGAGTCGCCCGGCGCGTATTCGCGAAATCGGTTCGGGTCATAGGCGTCGTTCCGCGAGTTGAGCTGCCGTTGGGAAGCAGCCCGTCGTTCGCGTTCCAGCCTTTGGAAGATCGTGTGTGGCACGTCTGTCGTTTGGGGCCAGACGATAATTGACTCGGACTCGACGCGCAGCGTTCGCCGGGCGCGGGTAAAGCCAAATGGGTAGTGAATGTAGGCTTCAACGACGGTTAGCCGCTGCGGGCCGCGTTTGCTGAAGATCGGATAAAACTGAAAGGAAAGGCGTTCCTGAGGCGATAGCGTTTGCGGGACGACGATCGTGTGCGAGCGGCTACGGCCAGACTCGGTTGCCTTGAATTTAGGGTGAAAGAGGGGCAGCCATCTGCTGCGGTTGCGGAGTTCCGCCTCGAACGGAAAGGGGTCGAAAGCGCGAGCCCGCGTCGCCTTGGGGCGTATCGATATTTCGATATTTCGAATTGAAAGCGTGGATACGAACCAATGGAAGGCTAGGCCGAATAGGAGGGTAGAGCCCGCTACGAACGCCAGGGCATTGCCATTGACTCCGGCGACAGCGATCGCCACGAACGCGAACATCCCGCAAACGATGCCAGTCGCTTTGAGCGTGTGGGATGCGAGAGCCATTGGAGAGATCAGTCGGTAGCGTGAGGGACAGGAATCTCGCTGAGTATCTCGTTGATGATCTCTGCCGAGCGTCCCCAATCGTAGGATCCTGAGATCGAATTGGCGAGACGCAGTCGATGGGCTAGGCAAGGGACGGCGTAGGCTTGGAGGTCGTCCGGGGTGACATAGCTCCTCCCGGCGACCAGCGCCGCGGCTTGAGCAGCAGTCCGAAAGGCGATGGCGCCTCGAGGGCTGATGCCGATCTCGATAGTGGGACGGTTTCGCGTGGCCAGGATAATGTCGTGTAGATAGTCGTAGAGCGAGTCCTCGATGTAGACCTCATCTACTTGTTTCTGCAAGGTGCGTATCTCCTCTTTCGTGACAACTGGATCGATCTCCATCCGGTCGTAGTGGAGCTTGCCCGAGCGTAGCATATTGGATTCGTCTTCCTTTTCCAGATAGCCCATCGAGATGCGCATGAGGAATCGGTCGAGCTGGGCGCTGGGCAGCGGGAACGTGCTTTCGAAGTCTACCGGATTCTGCGTGGCGATCACCATGAACGGGAGATCGATGGGCCGGGAGGCGCCGTCAATTGTCACGAGGCCTCTTTCCATCGCTTCCAGCAGGGCGGATTGCGACTTCGGCGAGGCGCGGTTGATCTCGTCAGCGAGCACGATATTGGAGAATACGGGCCCTTTGAAGAACTCGAACTGGTTTTCGGCTCCCTGGTAGATCGAGACACCCAAGATATCCGAAGGAAGAATGTCGCTCGTGAATTGGATGCGGTTAAAGTCACAGGCAATGGATTTCGCCAGGACGTAGGCCAGGGTGGTCTTTCCGACTCCAGACACGTCCTCGACCAGGATATGGCCTTCAGCGAGCAAGCAGGCTATGATGCGTTCTATGGCTTCGTTCTTTCCGTGCAGGCGTTTCGATAGGGAAGCCTTCAGGCGATCCAAAGGGGCATTCAGGCTCAAGGAGAGCGATGATTCGGCGTATTCCACGGGCAGGTTTCAACTAGGGCGCTAAGCGAGGGGTTCCGGATATTTGTCCGTTTCTCGGGGACAATCAAAGAATAAACGGGGCGAAGCGGCGTTTGATCCCCGAAATTTCAGTTTTGTCAGGAATTCTCGTCAATTCTCTTATAAACGAGCGGGGTTCCTCCGCGAATTTTCAGGAAAAACCCGCTAAAACCGTTTTCAATGGTTGCGTAATGACAGAAAATCCCGACTTATGCGGGGTCTTTTTGAACAAACCCTCCCATATCGGGACTTCCTATCTCACACATGCGTATCAACAACTGGGGAACTTTCGCGGCGATTGCGGGCTATCATGTGGCGCTTCTCGCTCTCTTGCCATTCACGTTCAGCGCCTTCAATGGAGCGACGTTCGCGATCTATTTCGTAACCTTCGTCCTCTCCGGTTTGGCCATCACCGCAGGATACCACCGTTTGTTCGCTCACATTACTTATGAAGCTAGCCCGGTCTATGAATGGTTCTGGCTGATCATGGCGACCTTGGCGGGCCAAATGTCCGCTTTGAGCTGGTCGAATGACCACCGCATACATCACAGCCATGTGGATACGGAGAAAGATCCCTACAACATCAATCGCGGTTTCTGGTTCGCCCACGTGGGTTGGCTCTTCGTCAACAAGACGATTCCAATCAACGACCGGATTGTCGGCGATCTGTTGAAGAACAAGCGCGTTGTATTCCAGCACGAGCACTACGGAAAGCTTTTCTTGGCGGTGAACGGAGCGGTATTTGCTTTCGGCTGCCTGTTCATGTCGCCTCTAGTATCGTTCGTGGGCTGCGTGCTCCTGCGCATCTTTACCATCCACCACTGCACTTGGTTCATCAATTCGCTAGCTCACATCTGGGGATCACGGACTTACTCGAAGGAGCAGACTGCAGCGGACAACGCGCTGCTTGCCATGGTGACCTTTGGCGAGGGCTACCACAATTACCACCACGCGATCGCCAATGACTATCGCAACGGCATCCGCTGGTACCATTTCGATCCCACCAAGTGGCTTATCTGGACCTCGTCCAAGCTAGGCCTAGTGAAGAACCTTAAGTGGGTGAACGACATCCGTATCCAGCAAACGCTGGTCAAGAACGACAAGCAGCTTCTGCTCAACCGCATCCGTCACGAGATCGACGAGAGCGCGCATGAGCTTCGTCTGAAGCTTGAAGAGCTGTCCAAGAACTTTGAAGGAAAGGCCGCAGAGCTGACCAAGGCCTACCGCGAGCTGAAAGTTGCCACCGAAGACCGCAAGCGCATCTTGCTCGTCGAGATCAAGCAATTGCGCAAGGAGCTGCAAATCGCTTGGAAGAGTTGGGTCACGCTCACCGAACTCACTCAGAAGCAGTACGCGCTAGCGCATTGAGTAGTGAATGGTGAGTGGTGAGGAGTGAAAGGGAGGACGCGGTCGCTACCGCTCCCTTGATCCGTTCCGGCGATGAATGGGAGTAGGGCTGTGTTTGGTGGCTCGAGTATTTTCACTCCTCACCACTCACCATTCACTACTTAAAGAATGGCAGGGCAGGAGGGACTTGAACCCCCGACCACCGGATTAGAAATCCGATGCTCTATCCAGCTGAGCTACTGCCCCGTGCTTCGCCTGAGGCGAAAGAAGGCGGAACGAAATACGAGCGCCCTTTAAAACTCAAGTTTGAAAATCGAATTTCGGACTGGGTTAAGAGCCGAAAAGTCCAGTGGGCTATTCAGCTCCTTGATGGTCTTCATAATGACCGAGTGGTTGTAGAGCATCGTCGTCTTAACATCGCTGTGTCCTAATAGCTACCGGATCGTGCGTATGTCGTATTTGGCTTCCAGGAAGTCGCTCGATTGGCTATGCCTGAATGAGCAGCGCCCGCGGGGGCAGTCGTCTTTGTTCACTTAGCGGTACAATCCGCACCAGAGGATCGGAGCAGGGATTTTGCAAAAGCCGTTTGTGAACCTAGCGACTCGACAGTCGCACCTGCTGCGAAGCGATCCTTCTTCCGTTTGCCGGGAGAGCGTTGTTAATCATAGTCTCCACCTAGTTGCACGCTCCGAAAGATTGACTTACCCGAGCGTAGTAGGGCATGAACATGCCTCAACCCTGGTTGGACCCCGCAGTTTAGCCCGGTTTGAATGAGAGATTCTCGACGGGTTTCTTGTTGTTGGGCTTGGGTTTAAGCTGCCTGGGGTGGAGATCGCCCGAAGGGCGGTCGGAGCCGCAGGCAGCCTGGATTTGCCTTGTGGCAAGCTCGCTGGGCGTTAGCGCGCCTGGCGATCCATGGGGCCTATGATTGCTGCAGCAGTCCTTCCAGTCCGCGAAGATCACGCGCGATTCGCTGAGCGCGCAGATCAGCTCGCGGTCGAGGCGTTCCTCGCGGAAGCGGCCGTTGAAGCTTTCGCGTATCCGTTCCGCCAAGGGCGGCCCGGATCGATGCATAGAGCCTCGATCCCGTTCTCGGCAAGCCAGCCCTGGATGGCCTTGGCGATGAGCTCGGGCCCGTTGCCCGAGCGGATGCATTCGGGAGCCCCATGCTCGCGGATGGCCTCCTGCAGCGGGGCCAGCGCGTCGGAGGCCTTGATCGCCCGGTCGGCATGGATGCAATGGCGCTGGCGAGCGCATTCGCCTATCAGGTCGAAGGCCCGCAGCTTGCCTCCCCGCTGGCCGTAGTCCGAGACGAGGCCCCAGGCCCGGACGCGGTTGCGGCGAAGCGCCTTCCGCGGAAGCCCCGCGCAGAGCCCCTGCCGCCGCCTGCGAGGGCGGCGAGGCGGAGCTTGTTGCAGCCCCTCCTCCCTGCGGACGCGCTGGACCAGCCTCTTGTTCGCGCGGTAGCCAAGCGACCTCAGCTTGGCCGAGATCTTCTTGCATCCAAGCGTCGGCTGCTCCCCCGGAAGGCGGACGATCTCCGGCTCCAGCAAGCGCTTCCCCTCGGGCTTGGGCCTCGGAAGGTAGCGGAGCGTCGAGCGGCTGATCCCCAGCCACCGGCAAACGGCTCTCCCGGAACGCGACAGCGCGGACTGGACCTTTGCCGCAATCCCGCGCCGGCGCTCCGGGCTCAGAGGTTTTCTTCCAGCGCGATCTCCAAGGCCTTGGTCTTGAGCAGCTGGTCGGCAAGCAGCTTCTTGAGCTCGGTGTTCTCCTTCTCCAGGTCGCGAAGGCGCTAAACCTCCTTTAGATCCATGCCTCCGTACTTGCTCTTCCAACGGTAGAAGCTCTGCGAGCTGATGTTGCGCCTGCGGCAGATCCCCTCGGTCCGAAGCCCCGTGTCGGCCTCCCTCAGTATGCGGATTATCTGCTCGGTCGCGCGTCTTGTCTTTTCCATCGATGATTTCCCTTTCGTTGATCGACGAAAATCACCTCATCAAAAGTGGGCTAGTTCGCGGGGTCCCAACCAACTTTTCGCGCCTTTTTGTGGCTAAATCCCATTCATATCCTGTTAAGTTGACGCCTATGCGCTAAGCTGGACCGCTCCAGGAGCATTCTGGAAGAATGCGAGCGTCTTATTAGGCTTTGCGTGCGGCAAACAAACTGCCACGATAGAAGGAGCTTTGACTATGAAATTTCTGCCAACGTTATTTTGCTTTCTGGGGGTGGTGGCCACTGCCGCTCAGGACAGGCCCAACATTGTGATCTTGTACGCCGACGACATGGGTGTCGCTGACGTCTCCTATGGCGATCCGAATGCCAAGATTCAAACCCCGAACATCGATCGGCTTGCGGCGGGTGGCATGACCTTTACCGACGGGCATAGTTCCTCCGGTATCTGTACGCCGAGCCGATTCGCCATGCTCACAGGCCAGCATCATTGGCGCAGGTTCCATGGGATCGCCCAGGCCTATGACGGATCCGTATTCGAGCCGGACGATTTTACCATCGCCAAGATGTTCAAGTCAAAGGGCTACCGTACCGCTGCTTTCGGCAAGTGGCATCTGGGTTGGGACTTCGACGCTATTCGCAAGCCGGGAGTGGAGAAGAAAGACTGGATCAAGGCGGATTCCTACGATTGGACGAAGCGTTTTCCGGGCGGCCCTATTGAGCAAGGATTCGATCGCTATTTCGGCGATGGGACGATCAACTTCCCGCCCTATTGCTGGATCGAGAATGACCGCTTCGTGACCATTCCGACCCAACCTGTCATCAAGTCGGAACCGTTGGCGGGCGGCGGCACGTTCCGTCCGGGGCCCATGGCCGAGAGTTGGAATCCCTACGATATCCTGCCGACCATGACGGAGAAAACGGTCGAGTGGATTTCCGAGCAGTCGTCCGATGAGCCGTTTTTCGTCTATCTCGCCTTCAATTCTCCGCATTATCCGATCGTTCCGAACAAGGAATTCCACGGGAAATCGGAAGCCGGCTACTACGGGGACTTCGTTATCGAGACCGATGCCATGGTCGGCAAGGTGCTGAACGCGCTCAAGGAAGGCGGCTTCGCTGAAAATACGCTGGTCATATTCTCAGCTGACAATGGAGCAGAAAACCATGCGTTCGAAAGGCTGGAGGAGTTCGATCAATGGAGCTCCGGCGCATTCCGCGGCGTCAAGCGCGACATCTACGAAGGAGGGCACCGGGTGCCGTTTACCGTTCGTTGGCCTGGCCAGATCGAGGCGGGCTCCGTATCCGATGAGGTGGTGAGTCAAGTGGACCTAGCGGCGACTTTCGCGACAATAGTCGACTATCCGCTTGGCAGGGAAGTGGCGATCGACAGCTACAACCTGCTTCCGGTGTTGACCGGCGCGGACTACGACCGTCCCTTGCGAACTGCTACCGTACAAAACACTTCCGCGGGCAAATTCGCCTTGCGCCAAGGGGATTGGGTATTGATCGATACCTCCTCGGGCGCGGCGCAGAAAGAGAAGAATGGCTATCTGCAGCGCTTCGGCTTGGATGCCTATGGTGGCGACAACCCAGGCCTCCTGTTCAACCTCAAGGAAGACCCTCGCCAGTCCAAGAATCTCTTTGCGGATTATCCTGAGAAAGTAGCGAGCATGCGCAGTCTCCTCAATCGCTACATAGAGGGTGAACGCTGCGCCCCGGTCGAGAGGTAAAACCGACAGGATAGTAACGGAGCCAGAACCCTGGCTTGGTGGTAACTCAAGATCCGAGCCGCGAGCTCTTCATCGTCCGGATAGCGAGCGGCATTTCGTTTACCCAGGAAACGCAACGTCTCGGGCAGATGGTATTAGTTGGGCGTGTCGCCGAATTCGACGATGACGGATTCGATGCTGCCATCGAAGGGGAATGGAGGCCCAAAGGCCGCTCGGAAATCGGCCGCTACCAAAACCAATACAACAACCTTCGCCCAAATGGGGTTACGCCCGTCAAGAGCTTCGAAAACGTGGAGAACGCGGAGTTATCCATCGAATTGTTAGTTTAAAATCCGTCCGTTTAGATCTTCGCGACCTACGCGTCCTCTAACGCAGCCCTTCGACAAGCTCAGGATCCACGACGAGCGGTCAGAACAATTTATTATATATTCTTTTCCCAGAATCCCCTTTCTGAGTTGTTGAGTAGCGTGAGAATCATGGCTAAACTTAGATCTAATCACACTCGTTGACTCGTTCTGTTTGAATCCCTTTAATTCAATGATGCCCCGTCTCGCTTGTTTGTCCTCTTTTTTGGCTCTGTGCGCTTGCCTTTGTTCTTTGTTCGCGGTCGGCGCTGAAAACAGCTCCTTTCCCCCGCATACCTTCACTTTGCCGGATGGCTATGAGCTGGAGCTCGCCGCGGCTCCGCCGCTTGTAGAGCGGCCGATCCATATGTACTTCGACGAAGATGGTTCGTTGTATGTCACGGACAGTTCAGGCGATACGGAGGTGGCGCCGCTTCAATTGTCGAATCCGAGTCACCGAATATTGCGACTCGTCGATACCGATGGAGACGGGATCTTCGATCAATCGACTGTATTCGCGGATAAAGTACCGTTTCCGGAAGGTATCCTGGTTTACGAAGGAGACGTTTACGTGGGGGCTCCGCCGCAGATTTGGAAGTTCAGCGATACGGATGGCGATTTCGTGGCAGATGAGCGTACGACTTGGTTCAATGGCGGAACGGTCGAGAAATGCGGCAACGATTTGCATGGCCCGTATCTCGCTCCGGACGGCTACTTTTATTGGACCAAGGGATACTATATGGAGCAGAGCTTTCTCTTGGGAAGCGGCGAGCTGCATCGTTCGAAAGCGCCGCATATCTTCCGGGCGAAGCCTGATGGCACCGACTTGGAAGTGTTCGCCACGGCTGGCATGAATAACCCGGTGGGGCTGGCATTTAGCGAGACGGGGGACCGCTTTCTCAGCGGGACCTTTTTCTTCCTCCCTCGGACGTCCCCCGGATTGTGCGACGGTATTTCGCATGCGGTCTATGGGGGCGTGTACGGCAGAAACCATGCCCCCGTGCTGGTCTCTCGTCCGCGCACCGGAGACTTTTTGCCGGTAATGAGCCAAACGGGCGCCTCGGCGCCATCGGGGGTCATGATTCCTCGGAGCGATGCCTTGGGGCTCAAAGGCGATCTGCTGTGCGCGGATTTCAACCTGCGACGGGTTTCGCTCCATCGGTTGAGTCGCTCTGGATCGAGTTACGCAACGGAGATCGAAACCCTCTTGGAAAGCGACCAAGCGGAGCTTCACCCGACTGATGTGATCGAGGATGCAGATGGCAGTATCCTTGTCGCGGATACGAGTAGTTGGTGGAAGATGTGCTGTCCGACTTCGACGATCATCGATCCTGCGGATATGGGTGGAATTTATCGCATACGCAAATCGAATGCGGAACCTTTGGTCGATCCTCGCGGGTTCGAGTTGGATTGGGAAACGCCATCCGTCGCCTACCTCTCGGATGAGCGACCGATCATCGTTCGACGGGCAATTGACGCCTTGGCGAACGAGCAGCATATCGACGATCTACGGGCTTCGAAGTCGAGCGTTCCCGCCTTGTGGGCACTGCATCGAATCGATGGGGCTGCCGCGCGAAATGCTGTGCGTGAGAAAATCGGTAGGGGAAGCGCGGATGAACGCGCCGTAGCGATGCAAAGCGCTGGACTCTGGCGAGACAAAGATGCGGTAGAGCCGTTGAGTCGCGCCCTCGCTGCGGAAGATGCCCATTTGCGTCGATTGGCAGCTATGGCCTTGGGTAGAATAGGGGACCAATCGATTTCTCAACGGTTGCTAGAGGCGTGGAACGAAGAGGATGATCCGTTTTTAAAACACGCCATAACCTATGCTTTGTTCGAGATGGGCGCGATCGAGAGCGTTGCGGCAACGCATCCGGTAGGGAAGCAGCTCCGGGTCATGGAGAAGGTGGCGCTTCGGGGGTACGATACTCAGGTTCGACCCGATATTCAATGGGCGGACCCCCTCGAACTCGATGGAGAGAAAATATCCCATAAGTACAAGCGAATGGAGGAGCTGAGGAACGTTCTCAAGGAAGGAGATGCCCAGCGCGGAGAGGAGCTTTTCGCCGATGCCTCGAAATCTTTGTGCATCACGTGTCATCGATTGGGTGATCAAGGAACGGATTTTGGACCGGATCTAACGAAAATCGGTGCTATACGGAATGACCGGGATCTGATGGAAGCCATCGTTTTCCCCAGCGCTTCGATCACTCGCTATTACGAGCGTGTCGACGCGCAAACGAAGCAGGGAGGGGTGGTGTCTGGTGTGATCAGTAGTGAAACCGAGAATACGATGATTATATCTCCCGCACCCGGAGCGGAGATCCCCGTTCGCTCAAAGGACATCGTCGAGGCGAAATTTTCGAATGTATCCTTGATGCCTGAGGTTTTCGATAGCCTCCTAACGACCCAAGAACTCGCCGACATCGTCGCCTACCTGAAGGAGGCGAAATGAACGCTTAATCTGATGATAGTTACTAGGTTATTTTTTAACAGGATACGCTTCGCTACATGATAGCTTCGCTAGCATGATGGATTTTCGATGTAAGCTCATCATGTTGACCCGCTATTGCGGATCATCCTGTAGCCCCGACTTGTCGGGGCGTATCCTGTTAATTTAGTTTTCTCGAATTCACAAAGTTAATTCCAAACAGAGTATGAATCAATCGAATGACCCCAATAACGGCATCCATCGTCGCGATCTCATTAAAGGTGTTACAGCCGCCAGCTCAATCGGTGTTCCCGAATCACTCGGGCAAGTGTCCGTATCCAGTACGTCGCGACGAAATCTGATTCAACTGGAAAACGCCAAACCCGGCACACGCGACTGGCAACTCACCAAGACACGCCAGCTTCCCGGGAAGATAAACAAAATCCTCAACGACGGGCGCTGCCCATGGATTGAAGGCTACTGCTCCGCGAATTCTGTGCGTACGGGTGAGAAGCTGCGCGTCATGGTAAGCACGAATCCTGTTTCGGATTTCAAATTGGAGATTTTCCGTACCGGCTACTACAACGGGGATGGTGCACGCCTGATGAAACGTTTCGATTCCCTCAAGGGCAAGACGCAGCCAGACCCGCCCGTGGGAGAAAACTATGTACGAGAATGCAATTGGGATCCGTCGGTGGAATTCGAAATCCCCTCCGATTGGCTGAGCGGGGTCTACCTTGGGAAACTGACCGCAGAGAAGGAAAACATACAGAGCTACGTCATTTTCATCGTACGCGACGACCGCCCCTGCGATTTCCTGTTTCAATGCAGTGAACTGACGTGGAGCGCCTACAACCGCTGGCCCGCCGACTACTCGATTTATACCGATCACGAAGGGTTTAGTACAACGGGCGTTCCGAGTGGAACGGTGAGCTTCAACCGTCCTTACGGCTTGTTCACGCACCCCGTCAACAAGCACGCAACTTCCGGGGGTTCCGGCGAATACCTGCCCTGGGAATCCCCGCTTTCCTTCTGGATGGAGCAGCATGGTTACGATGTTTCCTACATCTCCAACATCGATACCCACGCTGATCCGAAGGGATTGCTCCGCACCAAAGGCTTCATCTCGGTGGGGCATGACGAGTACTGGTCCGTGGAGATGTACGACAACGTCAGCAAGGCCCGTGATGCAGGGGTGAACCTGGCCTTTTTTGGTGGCAATTCCGTTCTCTGCGTCGTCCCGATGTTGCCCTCCAGCGACGGGCCGCCCAACCGGGCCGCCCGGCGCGAAGGTTGGTTTTTGCCCATACCTGAAAAAATTCCGGAAGCCCAAAAAAGGCGGATGCAAAACCAGGAAGGCTTTGAATTCAATATGGGCCCAGATGGCGCTCAGCTAATGGGGGAAGACCGTGGGTCGCTACTCCTCGACGCTCTACGACGGTCCCAAGGGCAATGTCGTCTTCAATGCCGCCACCATCTGGTGGGCCAACGGCTTGTCTAGTCCGCCGGGGCACAAAACATCGGTCAGGCATGGGGTCGCTCAACAAGGAGTTGATGAGCGCGTCCAGCAGATCACCCACAACCTCTTTCAACGCATGATAAGTTAGAGGTTCTTAATCTTACTCTTCATCTTAATCTTAATCTTAATCCCCGCTCAACTCGAGGGGAGAAACCGGATTAAGAGTAAGAGTGAGAGTATGACAATTCCTATGAAAACAATGAAACCAGCCATCTTAGTACTTGTATCCGTTTTTCTTGGCTGTGCCTTAAGCAGTGCCAACGACGGAAAACCAAACGTACTGTTCATCGTGGTCGATGACATGAATGACTGGAACAGCGTGCTGGGCGGCAACCCGCAGTCCAAAACGCCTCATATGGAGGCGCTGGCCTCGAAGGGCATGGTGTTCACCAATGCGCATTGCGCGGCGCCGGCCTGCGGTCCTTCTCGCGCCGCCGTAATGAGCGGGATCAGGCCGTCGACTTCAGGCAATTACATCAACAAAAATTCGTTTACGAGAAATCCAATCCTCAACAATTCGGTTCTGTTGCCCGAGTTTTTCCAACAGAATGGCTACTACGTTGCAGGCGTTGGAAAACTCTTTCACGGCGGTCATTTCCAGAGAGAAATAAAAGGGCGAGGCTTCGACGAGTATTACCCGAGCAAGACGCAGGACCTCCCTTCCTTCAATAGGGTCAAGTTCAACTCCAAGCCTCCCTTGGGGGGTGGTCAAGGCAGGCTGATTGGGGTCCTTTGCACCCGGATACGACCCTAGGTGACCACCCCGATGGCATCACCGCCAATTGGGCGAAGGATAAGTTGCGCGAGGGCGAGTTGAAGGAACCCTTCTTTCTCGGCGTCGGAATCTTTCAACCTCATTTGCCCAACTACGCGCCTCAGGAGTATTTCGATCGATTCCCACTGGAAGATATCGAAATTCCGGAAGGCTTCCGGGAAGACGACCTGGATGACGTGCCTGCGGCCCACGCTAAGATGGCACATAATCCCTGGTTGAAGAGAATCAGAGAGACGAATCAATGGAAGCCATCCATCCAGGCCTACCTCGCCTGCCCGGCCATGGTGGACGACCTCATCGGTCAAATCGTGGGGGCGCTGGAGAATTCCTTCTTTGGGAATTCCCGCTCTCCTACTGGATCGAACAACAGGGCTACGATGTGTCGTATATCTCAAATTTGGATACGCACCGGCGCGGCGAACGACTCCAGCGCGCGAAGGGTTTTATTTCCGTAGGCCATGACGAATATTGGACGCGGAAGATGTACGACAACGCCATGGCGGCCCGCGACGCAGGGGTCAATTTCGCATTCCTGAGTGGAAACTCGGTTTGGGGCGTAGTGCCTTTGCTGCCTTCCTCCAGTGGGCAGCCCCATCGGGTGATGCGACGCGAAGGCAAGTTCCTTGGACAGGAAACCTATGAGTTGCTTCAGGAGGCTCGTGGTGAGAAGCACGATTACCCTCCTGGACCCAGCGGTTCGAAGCTCATGGGAGGGAGGACTGCCGGCATTGGTGGTGGCGCCTGGACCTGCACTCGGCCTCGACATTGGCTCTATAAATGTACCGGTATGAAAGCGGGCGACACGATTCCAGGATTAGTCGGGTGGGAGTGGCACGGCGCTGCCAAGAATGACCTGCCGGGGATGGAGGTCGTTGCTGAGGGCCCGATGATGCCTGAAAACGACAGATACAGCCCACACGCCGCGACGATCTACGACGGCCCAAAAGACAACATCGTCTTCAACGCCGGAACCATCTGGTGGGCGCAGGGCTTGTCATCGCCTCCCGGACACGTGCTGCCAGCTCACAGGCATGCCAAGCCCGAAGGCCCCGACCCACGCGTCCAGCGGATGATGAGCAATGTATTTGATCGGTTTATTGAGTAATCAAGCTTCCATTTCCCAATCTTATACTTAACCGTACTCTTAATCCTATTCTTAATCTTAATCCACCTCGTATTCATGCCAAAATTCGATCACGAGAAGTTGAATGTCTACCAAGAATCCGTTACCTTTGTCGCATGGACAGACGATCTCTTGGGGTCCATTCCAAAATCGATAGCCGCTCACAACCAATTGGATCGCGCTTCCACTTCGGTCCCACTAAACATCGCCGAGGGAAACGGAAAGTATACTCCTCCGGATCGCTGCAAGTTCTTCGACATTGCAAGAGGTTCAGCATTGGGATGCGCCGCTTGTTTGGATGTTTTGGTGGCCAAGAAAAGGATTGAAAAGAGTAAGGCTGACGAGGGAAAAGCTTCGCTATTGGAAATCGTTTCGATGCTGGTCGGATTGATTCGCTCAAATTCGCCAGTTCGTGATGTTTGATGATCCGGATTAAGATTGGGAGTAAGATGAAGATTAAGATTGAGAAGAAGGCAGATAATTATGAAAGTCCTAACAACAATCATCTCTTCATTTTCAACCGCTTGATCGATCAATAGTATCACAGGCATCTTGCCTGTGATACTCTTTTTTTAGCAAATTAGTAATTAACAGTTTTAATCTAAAATTCTAAATATATCCCAAAAATGAATACAAAACAAAATCGCCGTAACTTTATTAAAAAGACTGCCACTGCTGCTGCCGCTATCGGCATGCCGACGCTGATACCGGCCAGCGCTCTGGGAAAGAATGGCGCCGTGGCTCCCAGCAATCGAATCGTAGTAGGAGGCATTGGGTTGGGCCCACGGGGACGAAAGGTCCTCGCAGGATTCTTCGCGCACAAGGACTGTCAATTAGTCGCCATCGCCGATGTCCAAAAAGAGCGTCGCGAAATCATCAAGCGCTTGGCGGATCGCCAGTATGGAAACTCGGACTGCGTCATCTATGACGACATGTCAGGAGTCTTGGAACGCGATGATATAGATTCGGTCATCATCGCGACAGGGGACCGCTGGCATACCACGGCTACCATCCGCGCCGCTCGGGCGGGCAAGGACATCTATTGCGAGAAGCCTTGCGCGATGAATATCCAGGAGTGCCAGCAGCTGGACGACACGGTTAGGAAACACAAGCGCGTCTTCCAGGCGGGAACGCAGCGGCGAAGCGTGCCCAATTTCAAGCTGGCGGCTCATCTTGCCCTTAGCGGCAAGCTGGGACAGGTCACCGCAGTTCACGCAGGCATCCTGCAGTTGCGGGAATACTATGAGCCTTTGCCGGCCGAACCGGAGCCGGATCCATCGGTTATCAATTGGGACAAGTGGCTGGGGCCGTCGCCGTGGATGGACTTTAACGCCGCGTATTGCAGAGGACGCTGGCGCGATCACAAGGGCTTGTACGCCGCATGGAGATTGCCCGAGTGGGGCTCCCATACCATCGACCTCTGCCAATGGGCCGCGGATGCCGATGGAACGACGCCCGTCGAATTCGAAGCGGAGTCGGATGGAATGATCAGCGCGAAGTACGCGAATGGAGCGAAGCTCGTGATGCGACTCTCCGGTTTCGAAGGGGAGGGCGACTGGCAGGAAGGACTCGGTACTTGCCCAATACGCTTCGAGGGTGATGAAGGTTGGGTAGAAGCAGGGGATGCGAAGGCAATCGTAGCCAGCAATCCGAAGCTGATCGAAAACGAAAAATACGATCAGATTACCGGCACGGATCCGGTCATGCATGTCCGCAACTTCCTCGATTGCGTTAAGACTCGGGAGGATCCGGTTTGCAATTCGACAGCAGTCCGCTACGGCCACATGGCCTGCTTCGCAGCCGCGATCAGTTGGAAGCTAGGGCGCAAGGTCACCTTCGATCCGAAGAAGGAACGCTTCATCGGGGATGCGGAGGCCAATCGCATGCGCACCTACAAGCGTCGCGCTCCGTACACGATCTAGTATTTTCTAACAGGATACGTCCCACAGGCGGGATTACATGATGAATCACGCAACCAGATCATCATGTTGACCCGCGACTGCGGGTCATCCTGTAGCCCGCGACTTGTCGGGGCGTATCCTGTTAAAACATAATTGCAAAACCGGCCACAAGTGCCTCCAGCGCTATGGCTCCGAAGGCGCGAGGAGCTTGCCGTTCAAAAGGGCTTAGCGCTTGACAGACCCATAAATATGGGTTCAATTTCATTTTGTGAAAACGACCCTCGAATTTCCAGACTCCGTGTTTCGGAGAGCGAAGTCTACTGCGGCTCGGAAAGGGCAGACAATGACTGCTTTTGTCACGTCAGCGGTTGAAGCAAAGCTAGCGGCGGATGAAAAAGCGGCATCGGAAAAGCCCTGGATGCAGTTCGCAGGATTGCTGGAAAAAGATCGAAAAGAATCTAGCCGTATTCAGCAGCGAATTGAGGAGGCCTGTGAGCAGGTGATTCCGGAGGATTGGGAGTGATCATCGATACCAACGCGCTTTCGGCTTTTTTGAAGGAGACGAAGCGATCGTGTCCTTGCTTGCTTCGGCTGACGAGGTCTACCTACCTGTTATCGTCTTAGGAGAATACCGTTATGGGTTGCGCGGTTCGAAATTGCGAAAAAAACTGGAACCGCAATTGATGTCTTTTGCTAAGGCCTGCACAGTTCTCTGCGTATTGGAATCCACAACTTCGTTTTATGCCACCGCCCGTCAGGGATTGAAAAAACAAGGAAACCCTATCCCGGAGAACGATGTATGGATTGCCGCGTTAGCCCTTGAGTATAGCCTTCCCGTATTGAGCAATGATCGCCATTTTGACAGTGTAAAAACCATCGACCGCATAAAGTGGTAATCAACGAAAACAATGTATAGATCGGAAGCTCGATTATATCCTCAGAACACTCTCTTATGAAATACCTCAAGATTTCAGTCGCATTAAGTTTATTCCTATACCTTGGTGGTTCCGCATTCGCTGATTGGCCTGCCTGGCGAGGTCCCAATGGAAACGGCATCGGTTCCGCTGAAAATTTGCCGGTTGAATGGGGCGTGGATACCAATGTGTCCTGGAAAGTGAAGCTGCCTGCCTGGAGCGGCGCTTCTCCGATCGTCGTAGGGGATAAGGTGTTCGTGGTCTCGCCGTCCAAGCAGGAGACGCAGCCTCTGGCGGAACCTGCTCCAAGCGGAAGAGGGCGCCGACCTGCGCCGCCTCCGGGTATGGGGCCAGGCGGCCAGGAAATCTTTCTGATTTGCCTCTCCACCAAAGACGGCTCCCTCAATTGGAAAAGCAAGATAGACGAGGGGAACGAGATCCAGTTCAAGCAGAACATGAGCTCCCCATCGCCCGTGTCCGATGGCGAACGCATTTGGGCGGTAACGGGAAATGGGATCGTTTCGTCGGTTGATATGAAGGGCAAAGTTCATTGGCAGTACGACCTTCAAAAATCGCATTGGAAGTTGGGTCTGCAGGCCGGTTATGCGTCATCGCCCATCCTCTTCGAAGACAAACTCATCATCCAGGTGCTTCACGGCATGCACACGGACGATCCGTCCTACCTGCTAGCCCTAGACAAGAAGACAGGGAAAAAGCTGTGGTACCTGGAGCGCGAAACCGATGCGATCCATGAATCGCCGGATGCGTACACGACCCCTGTGCTCTCCAAAACAAAAGATGGTATCCAATTAGTCATACTAGGGGGAGACTACGTGACCGGTCACGATCCCGATACTGGGAAAGAAATTTGGAGAGCCGGAGGGCTCAATCCCCAGAAAGCGCGCAACTATCGCATCGTGCCCTCGCCGGTGGCGATCGATGGCATGATTTGCGCGCCCACGTGGAAAAGCCCTTGCTCGCCTTGCGGGCTGGAGGCAAGGGCGACGTCACCGAAAGCCACCTGGTTTGGAAATACGAAAAACCGGCCGGTAGCCCGGACGTGCCCACGCCCATATGCGACGGGAAATATTTTTATATGGTCGAAGACTTCGGACAGGTGACCTGTATCGATGCCAAGACAGGAGATGTGATTTGGGGGCCTGAGACTACTGGCTTGGGTCGCGTCAGTTCTTCGCCGGTACTTGCGGACGGAAAGATCTTCGTAACGGCGGAAGATTCGGAAACGGCCGTAATACAAGCAGGGCCTGAGTTTAAGCTATTTGGAAAGAGCGGAGCTTGACGGAAGCTTTACGTTGTCTACGCTAAGTAGAATGGATGCTGCGCAACCAATTGTAAGTGATCGTGAGGACGAATTTGAACGGGCTGAGTATGCCCAGACCATTGCGAAATTTTTAGTATTAGGAGAAGATGAACCCTCCATAGCTATTGGTCTCGAAGCCCCTTGGGGAGAAGGAAAAACTTCATGCATAAACTTGGTCCAACATTTTCTCCTTAGTCATCCAGATAATCCACTTATCGTAAAGTATAACCCATGGTTAATCTCAAGTTTAGACGGTGTAATTGAAGGATTCTTTTTAGAATTAGCTGCCGCTGTGGGAGCGGATTCAACGGGAGATGATGCAAAGGAACTAGCGAAGAATTTGTTGAGTTTTTCCCAGATGCTTGCTCCCATAAAACTGATTCCTGGAGTAGAGCCATGGGGAACAATGGTCGATAAAGTGCTAAGAGCATTAGCAGATGCGAATGAAGCGACATCGAAACTGACAGAAGGCGATCTCAGTCTTCAGCGCAGACGGGAGAAGTTGGAATCTAGCATAAAGTCATTTTCTAGGCCAATTGTTATAATAATCGACGACATTGACCGAATTCCCCCTAGGGATATACAAATTGTATTTCAAATGCTGAAGGCAGTATGCGATTTCGAAAGAGTTTCATATCTCTTGGCATATGATCCAAAACCGGTTAGGGAAGCCTTATCATATGGTAATACTGTGGATGGAGGGAAGTATTTGGAAAAGATAATTCAAGCTAACCACCCGCTGCCTCGATTGTCATTCATACATAAGAAAGACTTTTTCTATAAGCACGTTCGAATCATACTCGATAAGCACGATATAACTTTAGATCACTATGACGAATATTGGTTGAATGCATACGCTGATCGTACAGATTTAATTTATTTAATAGAGACGCCTCGCGATATTATTAGATTAAGCAATCGGTTGAAGATCTCGGCACCGCGTACGAAGGGTGAAGTTTCGTTTATAGATTTACTTGCATTCGAAGTTATCGAACTAAAGATTCCTGGTCTTGGTGCGATGATTCGCAAAGAACCAGATCGATTCGTAGGGAGAGAAGGTATAGTTCGTGAGTTTATGACGACTTACAGTTTGAGATCTAGTCAGAATAGCGATCACTCTAGGAAAACTCCTGAAGTCGAGCGGATTCTAAGTGAGTTAGGTTTACCGGATCGTGAAAAAGAGATTGCTAAGTCGATATTATGCCTTCTGTTCCCAAAAATTTGTGGCCCTATAGTGATGAACTATGGATCGGATCCGGAACCGAGCATAAATTGTATTCAAAATAGTCATGCTCTACTAAAACTGTTGCACTGCGGTCTGGCAAGTTGCGCTTTTTCCAAACGAGCAGCTACCCGATTCTTGTCATCACCGAATGAACGCAATCATATTGCTAAAGAACAACGTCAAGCTGGAGAACTTGAGGAATGGGTGAGTTATCTTGAGAGTGTCGCTAGCGATGCAGTTATAGAATCTCCACAAGAGCTTTGTTCGTTCTGGATCAAGCAAGTTAGTGTGCGCTCAGGTTGGTCGACTTCTAGTAGGTGGCTTGCTCCAACGATAGCATCCCATTTATGTAAGTTATTGAAATTTGTAGAGAACAAAGAAACACGATTGTCTATGTTGAATGCTATAACAACGAGTAAAGCATCGTTTAGTGCGTCCGCGGCAACATTGTTAGAGCTATTGGATGCGCACAAACTAGTCAAAGATGGATCGTTTATTAAATATGCAAATTCCATTAATTCGGAAGCATTACCGGATGAAGTAAAGAGATTAGGATTTTCATTCGATGATTTGATTCGCGTAAAAGATACCTGGTTAGAATCGATACGGACTTTTACCGAAACGGGTGGTGATCTTTTGCTTTCTGAAGAATCACCGTTGTTTGTCTTATTGCAGTGGGCAAAGTATGATGAGAACGGTGGGGATGCCCCGTTCGCTTACGTTGAGCGCATGTCTCGAGATCCTGTTTGGGCAAAAAAATACGTCCTAAATTTTAATCCCAGAACCGATACTGCAATATTTCAGAATCTAATGGGGAGGCCAGATGACTGTCCAAAACACATTAAGAGCGAATTTCTCGATCGCATTATAGAGAGCCTAAACGCTGCCTCAGATTGCGATTCTCATTTGACGTGGGTTAGCGAAATAAGAGAGGCGGATATTGAGGACAAGCTGTAGGGTTCGAAAAAGGGGTCAAACTTTGCTTATTGACTAAGCGGGAAAGGGCAAAAGCAGCAGATTCGCAAGTTCCTCGATCGGCCCGCCTCAAAGGGCACGATTTGACACCTTTATCTGTTCTACCTTCGGATATCCCTGGTAGTTGATAATTGACGACTGACCCCTTCGGCTGTCCGCTTCTTTTGAATCTGTACCAAAGTCCATAAGATCAAGAATTGAGACCCGACCCCTTTTCGCTCCCTCAACATCAGCTCGCAGAGCTTCTATCGCTGGAAGAGCAAGTACGGAGGCATGGATCTTAAGGAGGCTCAGCGCCTCCGCGACCTAGAGAAGGAGAACACCGAGCTCAAGAAGCTGCTTGCCGACCAGCTGCTCAAGACCAAGGCCCTGGAGATCGCGCTGGGGAAAAACCTCTGAGCCCGGAGCGCCAGCGCGGGATTGCGGCGAAGGTCCAGTCCGCGCTGTCGCGTTCCGGGAGAGCCGTTTGCCGGTGGCTGGGGATCAGCCGCTCGACGCTCCGCTACCTTCCGAAGCCCAAGCCGGAGGGGAAGCGCTTGCTGGAGCCGGAGATCGTCCGCCTTCCGGGGGAGCAGCCGACGCTTGGCTACCGCGCGAACAAGAGGCTGGTCCAGCGCGTCCGCAGGGAGGAAGGGCTGCAGGTTCCGCCCTCGCAGGCGGCGGCAGGGGCTCTGCGCGGGGCTTCCGCGGAAGGCGCTTCGCCGCAACCGCGTCCGGGCCTGGGGCCTCGTCTCGGACTACGCCCAGCGGGGAGGCAGGCTGCGGGCCTTCGACCTGATAGGCGAATGCGCTCGCCAGCGCCATTGCATCCATGCCGACCGGGCGATCAAGGCCTCCGACGCGCTGACCCCGCTGCAGGAGGCGATCCGCGAGCATGGGGCTCCCGAATGCATCCGCTCGGGCAACGGGCCCGAGCTCATCGCCAAGGCCATCCAGGGCTGGCTTGCCGAGAACGGGATCAAGGCTCTATGCATCGATCCGGGCCGCCCTTGGCGGAACGGATACGCCGAAAGCTTCAGCAGCCGCTTTCGCGAGGAACGCCTCGACCGCGAGATGATCTGCACGCTGAGCGAATCGCGCGTGATCTTCGCGGACTGGAAGGACTGCTGCAGCAATCATAGGCCCCATGGATCGCCAGGCGCGCTAACGCCCAGCGAGTTTGCCACAAGGCAAATCCAGCCTGCCTGCGGCTCCGACCGCCCTTCGGGCGATCTCCACCCCAGGCAGCTTAAGCCCAAGCCCAACAACAAGAAACCCGTCGAGAATCTCTCATTCAAACCGGGCTAAACTGCGGGGTCCAACCATGATAGAATTGCAAGAAATGCCTTTTAGTGAAGCGAAGCGATTGATGCTCAAGAGACTTTTGAGCGATTCGCGATTTAAGCCGATCTGGACGGACGAACCCAAGTTAGGCACTTACGATCGACTCTATTCAATCGAGGCGATCAACGCACATGCTGGGAGAAAGCTCATCGATATCAAGCTCTGGATTCCGCTCCTTTCCGACCTCAATATGCAAGACACAGCCATGGTGGAAATTCAGAATCTTATAGAGCGAGATTTGATTTCAGTTGATGCGAATTTCAGGAAGTAAACGTTCGATGCCCTCTTAAAATATTGATGTTCGGATGTTTGACCCTTTTTAGCTGCTTTCCTATCAAAACGATCATTGCCAGACAAGTTCGCACGACCACGGCTGCTATGCGGATTGCGTTCAAGTCACCGAGGTGTTGCTGACTTAGCGATCAGAGCTGTCTCAATAGGATTCTTCCAAGGCTTGGAAATCAGGAGCGTCGGCGTTTTCAACTCTGGACGAACTGCTAAGAGCTTCGACGAGCCAACTCTCCAAGAAAGCGCTGTCTTCGATTGATAGGGAGCTATCCGTTGAACGTTCTTCTGCTACGGTCTGAATCATGTATCCGTTTTCTTCGAAGATCACGATCGCTCTTTCCAGTGTTTTCCCTCGAGCAGTAAACACAATATAGTTAGCTCCACAAAAGCACGAAAACCCATCCCCTTGAGATACCGCCTCCAGTTTACTCGCGAACGTATCCATCGAAAAATCTTCTAGGGCGTAAAAGACATCCTCTCTCTGATCATAGAGCAATGCCTTCTCCCTCTCCTCGCACGCGCACAGAAGCAGGCACGAGCCAAGAAGGAACCACGTGATACCTTTCATGAAGAGAGGCATCTAACGTTTCCAAAAAACAAGGTAAAGCAGATAGAGCATTGGAAAGCGATGAGTGGCAGGAGATCTAAGCGATGGCGCAGGTCTTGTCTATGCACGTTCCAATTTCTGCACGGGCTTCCGCGGAGCCTATAGGCGCTCCGAGAGGGGGTTGATTTATCGTAAAGTTGATAATTGACCACTGACCCTATTGGCTGTCTCTCGTATGGCTGTCGGAGATGGAGTCGTCGATCAATCTCAAGGCGCGCAGTCCCGTCGGAGCGTACGGTCCGTTTCAATTCATGCCCGCGACCGCCGAACGTTTCGGCTTGCGAGTTGGCTTCCTGGACGAGCGGGACGATCCACGCAAAAGCGCCGAAGCAGCGGCCTCCTACTTGTCGATCCTGCACCAGCAATTCGATTCATGGCCGCTAGCTCTCGCAGCTTACAATGCGGGCGAAGGACGCGTCGGTCGAGCCATGAAAGTCTCGGGAGCGACGACCTTCGAACAGGTCTCGCCTCATCTGCCCACCGAGACACGCATGTACGTGCCGAAAGTGCTCGCAACCATTGCAGCGCGCGAGTCCATCGATCTAGCCAACCTGTCTCGCTAGTGGATGAAGGTAGTCGTGAGGTGAGATTTATTTTAGGTCTCTTCTATGCGGCTTGTGTGTCCCGCAGTGCAAGGTTAGGGTTCTCAGCTTAGTGAATTTGATGTTTTGACGTTTGGCCCCAATAGGGGATCCCTTCTTCTTCCGCCTAGATTTCGCCAGGCTATTTATCGAGTAAAAAGTCCAGGGTTTCCGTCATCCCGCCCGCAGTGATGGTCACCTTTCCGCTGTCCCATCTGGACTTGACGTAACGGCTCCGATAAGCCACGTTGGGGTTGTAATCGACATTTTTTCCGTTGATCTTAGGCTAGGATCGATCATCCGACATTGAGAAGGTTGCACCTGACAAGGATTGGTACTCGTGGGTTCCATTGCGGGATATGAGCCTGGCTCCTTTGGCCGCCTTCTTGAAGGCCGGAAAACCAGCGTAATCACCTGGAGCTGCGACTTCCATGATCATAGGTAAGGAGCCGTCCTTCAATGTGTAGACCAAGGATTTGACCGAGACTTTCTCGCTGAACTCACGACTCCCGTCCTCGAAGCTTGTATTCACGGCACGCAGAGCGATCCAACATTTGGGATGATGGATGAAGATGAAATCACCCTCCACACTGGTGACCGCCTCCATCGACTTGGAGATGGCAACCCCTAGGGAGCATTCTTGTTCAAGCGGTCCAGGAGCTTATGAGTCATAAAACTGCCCGCAGACTGTAGGGAGTACTGGTCACTCAAGGTGTCTTCTTTGCCGGCCAGTTTGGGGACCACCCTCTCCGGCGGAGTCTCCTTTTGATCTGAAGCGATCATCACTCCATGCCACCACGACTGGGCAGCCCCTGTATTCCAGGCTTCGAGGGGGTGTGGCGGTCGCATGATCGTTCCCAGAACGAAGTCCCTGGTCACCTAGGAGTACTTGAGACAATCCCCCTGTTCAACGTCATAGAGTGTTCCCTCGGACTTGCCATCTTCCGGTCTTCCAGGATCCTGTAGACGATCTCATGGGGGACATATCCACTGTACAGAGAGGCAAAGTGCTTGACGACGATCTCGGGTCTTTTGATCGCCTCGCGAAACCACTCTGCGTCGTTGGGGCCGAGGCCCATGAAGAGTCCGACCGTGCCCGTGAGACTGGAGTCGAAGCCCCTGATGCCCTTGCCGCGATGCCGCACCTTTCCACCGCCTCTTTCGCCGCTGACGTGTTCTTCGGCCCAAAAGGTCCACCACAAGTCCAGGGTGTTCCGGGCAAGTTGTTTCATGTGTTCCTCGGGAGCGATTTGATAGATCATCATCCACATGGACATCATGCGCATGCCATAGCTGCCACTGGAGATCTCCTGAAGAAAGCCTTTTCGCACCTTTTGCTGCATGCACATTCTGATGTATTCGTTAGTGACTTGGTAGTGCTCTTCGACGGTTTTTCCATCTCTCAATTTCCGGTTGGCGTACTCGGGCTCTTTTCTCAGGGTCACCAGGAACCCCCAGCTGCAGCAAACTCTTTGCCACCAGTGGTTTTCCGTCGACCAGTAATAGAGTGTGTGGAACCTGGTGCTGAGCTCATACCGTTTCAGCTCCGACCACTTGTCGACAAAGGCGAACATGTACTCGAGCATGACGAGTTCCTTTTCCTGGGAGATCGCTCCCGGTCTCTGGGTGCCATACTTGCCGAACAGGGCCAACGATCCTGCGTAAAACTCGGCGGCCCAATAGGCACTATTTCCGGAGCCCAGATGTTCGGGGGAGTCGAGATAGAATTGAGCGACCTTTTCCAGTTTCTCACTGGAGTTCGCGTCAAGCTGAGGGGCCCCGTGCAACTGTGCATAAGCAGCGCCGGAAAGGGTCCTGTTGAAGCCGCGACTGATGGGGACATTCTTCTTGATGGTTGTGACAGGCCGCTCCTCCAGGCCATTTTCCGCGAAGAAGAGCTGAAGCTCTCTTAAGCGCTCCTTGGCCTGATTCCGGTCGATCGATTCGTTTTCGGCTTGGACCGCACAGGCCAAAGCCCATGCAAATACTATCGCCCATGTTGTTTTCATATTATATTCCCCTTGTTGATAGGAAATTCAATTTTTCCGATTTGATTCGGAGGGGTGTTGATAAAGCATTTCAAATTATATCATTAGCGAGTGAGTACCCATATCCCCATAGCATCAGTGATATTGTAGATCAGATTTGGTTTTTCGAATCACCTATTCATTTCCTTCGTTTCCGTTTTAATGAATTGGAGAACGGCGGAAGCAAAATCCTTTCCCAAATCGAGTTGTCCCTGCGTTCCATAGTGGCCGGGATTATTGACTTCGTCTAAATCTGTCGACAATGCGTAGTCATCAGTATCAAACCATGTCGTATGTGGTATGGTTTCCGCGACCTTTACCTGCGCATCACGCACGATGTACGCCTGAGTCGGATTAGTTTGCTCCCCGATTTTGGGAGGTACGGTACCGCCGAAATGATTCAGGACACGAGCGATAATGAAAGGCATTTCCGGAGTATCGAACTCGTCCCGCATCACCTGGATGAAGTTTGTCAAATTACCCTCATAGGTTTCGGCCTGGCTTTCATAAGCATCGCTTTCACCCTGCATCCAGAGCATACACGAAATTTCATAGTCAATCCCGGCCAGATCCAGATTATCGAGAGCCGCATTGAACGTATTCATCATTTCAATGTAATTTCTACCCGTGCCAGGCTTGAAGTCGTTATACAAAGCTTTGCCGCCTGAAGCATATTTAACCAGATAGATGGTGTCTTTCGGAAGCGCATCCTTGATCGCCCGACCAAATGCCACTTCAGGACCAAATTTATACGGTTTGTTACTAAAACCCGGAGCCAAAGGAACCCAACCGTTGTTCCAGAAATTAACATCATTTTGAGCAGCTTGGTAAGGCGGCGGCAGTTCACCCCTGAGTCCCAGGCCAACCATATTGGACTGGCCGCCAAGCAGAAACACACGATTGGCAGAATAAACATTGCTACACATTAAAAATAGCAGAATTGTTGAGATCCAGGCTGAGTATAGTGACTTCTTCATATTCTTTATGTCCCTATGTTAAAATGGAGCCTTTCTTCATTCATTAAAATCCAGCTTGATGCTCAGATCACCTTTGCGACCTGAGATAACCCCGCTCTCGTATTCTGATTCCAGATACGGACTATCAAAGAGCTTTGGGTAAGCATACTCTATGTATTCGCCGCCAACCGTTGGAATTTCGCTGTTCGCCGCGTTAAAAATAATTTCCTCTGCCTCTTGACCACATCCTGTGTATTTGACCACGAAAAAGCTAGGATGCGCCGGTCCAAGCAAGGCATATAAATCAAGCGGATTATCCAAAACATCTTCCTGGAATGCGATGAAGTCTGCATATTCCGCTTTGCGTCCCCCTTGAAAGATCATCGGGCTGAAGTTCTCCTTGAGCCGGAGCATGGTGCGATGCCGGTTCCACTCGTAACCATTATCCCCAAGTGGTATTGTTTGAGTTCCATGTTGATAGGAAATTCAATTGTTCCGATTTGATTCGGAGGGGTAGTTGAAGGGTTGGTTTTGCACTATCAAGTTAGAAAATCCGTGGATTGGTTGGACCACAAGGGTTAATTGGTGCCCTTGGTCGAGTTAAATGGCTGGCAAGCGTCGATTTTGCGAAAATGACCTGTTGCATTTGCCTATTTGCCGCAAATTGCCTGGGGCCAACCACTACAATATTGACTCGCTGGGATCTTGGATCCGGCGAGTTAGTCTGAGTAGAATACGGGCTCGTCGTCTAGCGGGATGGGATCGACGCCATCCCATCGATTCGCTTCGATCGCCCATTGTCCCAGCGAGGTATCGCTCCAGCAGGGAGGCGTTTGGTCCCACTGTCGCTCTTCCGAATGCTCTGAAGGGCGTTGGTCGATATCGGGGCCGGCTAGCGTCTGCGGGACGGTCGGATCTCCAATTGGCCTCTGATACCACTGGTCTTCTTCCCATTGCGGGGAAGGCTATTGAGAGCGATCGACGTAGCTGAAAGGGTCTAGTAACCGCGAATGGTTGATGGGCTTTCGGAGTGTGTGAGAACAAAGCACTTTGAGGTATTAGCCTTGGATTCTCGATTTGCGTGTTTACGGATGAATTCGTTGAGAGCGGGTTCTTCGCAGATGAAGGATTCTCGATCGTGCTTCTTAGGGTTTAGAGGCTCGATCAGGTATTCGGAAGAGGCCATGAGGATTAATGGAGAACGAGAGTTAACAAGAGTAATAAAAAAGCCCTACGCCGGATCAGAGTGTAGGACTTGAAAGTGGTAGCGCTTTGCTTACCTTTGCCTGTTGGTTGAGTCCTACTGAAATTACTGGCAGCTCTCGCAGATTGTCTTCGACCGAATGTTCATTTGCTCTCGAGTGTCGTCGCTAAGCTCCTTCCGCCTTCGTTTGGACTACGTCGTGACAAGCGGTACAGGTGTCCCTTCAATCAGCGAATCATTGACACGATTCGCAGATTTCCGGTTCTTCGGCGGTGGCGGCTTGGGATGTGGCTACGACGCCGCGGAGGTCCTTCTTGGCTCCGATGGTGGCTTTCTCGATGTTCGAGGCGCCGAGGGTGCGGAGGTAGTAGGTGGTCTTGAGGCCGTGTCTCCAGGCGGCTCGGTACATGTGCGACAGGGTCTTCATGTCTGGCGTGGCGAGGAAGAGATTCACTGACTGGCTTTGATCGATCCACTTCTGGCGTCGGGCCGCAGCCAATACAAGCCAGCTGTAGTCGACGGCGAAGGCGGTCTTGTACTTGAGCTTGAGGTCTTCGGGGATCTCTTCGATCTCGTCGAGTTCGCCGTCGAAGTACTTCAGGTTATTTAGCATGTCCGTGTTCCAGAGCCCGCGAGCTTTCAGGTCTCGGACGAGGTGTTGGTTGAGGATGGTGAATTCTCCGGACAGGTTGCTCTTTACGAATAGGTTCTTGTAGGACGGCTCGATGCAGGGCGAGGTGCCGATGATGTTCGAGATGGTCGCTGTGGGGGCGATGGCCATGACGTTGGAGTTGCGCATGCCGTGCTTGGCGATCTTCTTGCGCACGGGATCCCAGTCCAACTTGCCTCCGCGTGGCACGTCGACGACGTCGCCGCGCTGCTCCTCGAGCAGATCGAGCGTATCTTGCGGAAGGAGGCCGCGGTCCCACTTGGAGCCTTTGTAGCTCTTGTACGCCCCGCGCTCGGCAGCGAGATCGCTGGAAGCTTCGATAGCGTAGTAGGCGATAGCTTCCATGGCTTCGTCGTTGAACTCGACGGCTTCCTGGGAAGCGAAAGGCGTGTTGCGCATATAGAGCGCATTCTGCAGTCCCATGACGCCGAGGCCGATCGGGCGGTGGGCTTGGTTGGAGCGGCGGGCGGCTTCGGTTGGGTAGAAGTTTATGTCGATGACGTTGTCGAGCGCCCGGATTGCCGTGTGAACGGTTTCCTTGAGCTTCTTGTGATCGATCTCGCCGTCCTTATCGAGATGCTGGTCGAGCACGACGCTGCCGAGGTTGCACACGGCCGTTTCGTCATTGCTGGTATTGAGCGTGATCTCGGTGCAAAGGTTGGAAGAGTGGACGCCGCCGACGTGGTCTTGCGGCGAGCGCACGTTGCAGGGGTCCTTGAAGGTGATCCAGGGATGGCCGGTTTCGAAGATCATGCGGAGCATGTTCTTCCATACCTCGATGGCGGGGACGGTCTTGGACCACATTTCGCCTCTGAGTGCCTTCTCTTCGTAGGCGGTGTACTTCTCCTCGAAGTCCTTGCCGTAGGAATCGTGCAGGTCCGGGGCTTCGCTGGAGCGGAAAAAGCTCCATTCGCCGCGCTGCTCCATGCGCTTCATGAACAGGTCGGGTATCCAGTTGGCCGTGTTCATGTCGTGGCAGCGGCGTCGGTCATCGCCTGTGTTCTTGCGGAGCTCGAGAAAATCGTTGAGGTCGTTGTGCCAGGTTTCCAGATACGCGCAGCCGGAGCCGCGGCGCTTGCCGCCTTGGTTGACCGCGATGAGGAGGTCGTTGTGGAGCTTAAGGAAAGGAACGATGCCTTGGCTTTCGCCGTTGGTACCGGAGATGTAGCTGCCGGTGCCGCGCACCGCGGTCCAGCTGCCGCCGAGTCCGCCGGCCCACTTGGAGAGGTAGGCGTTTTCGGCGATGCCGCGCTGCATGATGCCTTCGATGCTATCGTCGACGTAGTAGAGGTAGCAGGACGAGAGCTGCGAGTGGCAGGTGCCTGAATTGAAAAGGGTGGGAGTGGAGGAGCAGAAGCGGCGGCTCTTGTAGAGCTTGTACAGCGCCTTGGCCTTCACTTCCTTCTCCTCTTCCGCGGAGAAGAGTCCCATGGCGACACGCATCCAGAAGAACTGGAGCGTCTCGATCCGGCGCTGATTGGACAGCCCTTGGGTCTTATCGATGATGAGGTAGCGATCGTACAGGGTCTGCACGCCGAGGTAATCGAGCTCCAGGTCAGCAGAGGGGTCGAGGCTCCGAGCCAGCTCGTCGATGTTGTAATCCTTGATCTTCTCGTTGAGGCGGCCAATCTTGATGCCGTACTTGATGTATTCCTTGAACTTCTTCTGGTGGAAGCGCTTGAGGGACCGGACACCGTCCTTGACGATGTCCCAGCCGAGGACTTCCTCGTAGATATAGGAAAGCTGGATACGAGCGGCGAACTTGGCGAAGTCCGCGTCTTGCTCTATGAGGGTGCGGGCGTTGAGTGTGACCGTCTTCTGAAGGCCGTCCTCGCTGATTTCGTCGAATATGGAGCGGCGGAGCTCGGCTTCGATTTCCTCGGTAGTGAGACAGAGGTCGAGCCCGATGGAGGCGAAGACGATGCGCTTCTTGAGATCGACGCCATCCCAGAAAAAGGTGGTCCCGTCGTCGTTCTTGACGACGATCATGGAATTCTGCTCGGGCGTGTCTTCGCCGAGCTGGGCTTCCGCTTCGCGCATGGCGCGGCGTTGCGCTCTATATAGAATGTAGTGCTCGGCGACCTTGAAGTGGCCTTGGCGCATGAGCTCTTCCTGAACCATGTCCTGGACTTCCTCGATCTGGACGAAGGCTTGGCCGGTGGCTTCGAGGCGTTCGGTGATGCCGCGGGCAACCGCTACTGACGGCTCGGAGTTCATTTCCAAGGTGAGGAAGGCTTTGCGGACGGCGATCTCGATCTTCTGCTCCTTCCAGGGCACCACTTGCCCATTGCGGCGGATGAGCCGCAGGGTCTTGAGGCCTTGGTGCTGTTCTGACGCGAGTTTGCGTTGGCGGTTCATGAGCATGCTCTTGGCGACGTCGTACGCGTCGTTCTCCACGAGGGTGCGCTCGATGACATCGTAGACCTCTCCCAGCCCAAACCGAGTCTCACGAGTCGAAGAGGATTTCTCTTCGAGCTTTTCGCACACCTGCTTAGCGACAACCTGAACCCAACCCCGGTTCTTGTCAGTAAAAATGTCCTTCTCGTTCTTGGATAGCAGTACATTAGCTAGCGCGTTGCCAATGGTATCCATAATCTCGCTTCGGTCGAAGGTAGCTTCGCCTTCATGCGTCACGACGTGAATCTTCGATTCTTCTGATTCGGCTGCGTCGTCCGTTCCTTTTCGCCAATCGTAGTCCAGTTTCTTTTCGCGAGCGATGGACACGAGGCGCTTGAGAGCGAGATCTTCTTCGAGGGTGGGATTGATCATAGGTTATATCGAGGTGTTAGTGATGTGGGAGAGAAGAGTGAGTAGTGAATGGTGAAGAGTGAATTGCTTGATGGATGGATCGGGGAAAGGGGCGATAGGCAAAGCGCGGCGCTTCGTAGGGCCCTGTTGCTCGAATGGGTCTCCGGCTCGGATTAGAGGTCGTCGTCGCTATCGAGATCGAGTGAGGACGCTTTCTGGTATTCGGTGACGCGTCCTTCGAAGAAGTTTTGCTCCTTCTTGATGTCCATCATTTCCGCGAGCCAAGGCAGCGGGTTCTGGACGTCGCCGATAAGCGGGTCGAGCCCGACTCCTTCGAGTCGTCGGTCGGCAATATAGTCTATATATTGCAGGAAATCTTCCTTGCGCAGCCCGATGGAGTCCATGGGCAGGCAGTCGCTGATGAAATCTTTTTCGAGCGCGATGGCTTCAGCCATAGTATCGCGTAGCTCTTGCTTGAATTCCGATGTCCAAATGTCTGGATTCTCGTCGACGAGCTCCATGAGCAGGTTGCGGAGGAGCTCGATGTGGTTGGACTCGTCGCGCAAGGTGTAGCGGAACATTTCGCCGATGCCGCGGAACTTGTTCTGGCGGTAGAGCGAGAGGATCATGCCGAACATGCCGTAGAACTGGGTGCCCTCCATGCATTGCCCGAAGACGAAGAGGTTCTTGGCGAAGATCTGCTTGTTGCGCAGGTCCGTCAGATCCATGTCGCGGCGGAGGCCGTAGGAAGTGCGTGTGACGAACTCGTTCTTCTTAACGATGGTCTCGATATCCTCGAACATGGCCTCGCACTCGTGCGGGTTGATGCCCAAGGAGCTAATCATATAGAGCAGGGAATCCGCGTGGATGTTCTCTTCGTGGCTGTGGCGGCCCAGGACGAGCTTGAGCTCGGGAGCGGTGACGCGCTCGCGGATCACGTGTATGACATTATCCCCTACGATGCCTTCAGCGGCGGAAAAGTAGCCCACGCCCATCATGATGATCCAGCGCTCGATATCCGAAACCAGGGAGTTGTCCTTCCACTGCTCGATGTCGCGGTTCATGATGATGTCCTCCGGCTCCCAGTGGTTCGCCTTCATGGTCTTGTACAAGTCGTAGGCCCAATGATACTTGAGAGGAAGCAGGTTGAAGCACATGGATTGGCGTCCATTGATGACGCGTTTTTCCGCGAATGCTTGCTCCGCTTTTTCTTGATCGAGTAGGAAGGTCTTATTGCCGACGGTGTACGTTTTATCCATGTGTGGAAATGAAGGTGATTGAGCTATGAATTGACAGTTTAGGAATGGGGAATCTGAGGAAAAGGGAGCAAAAAGGAACACATTCGCCGGGGACTGGCGAATTTAAGTTATCCACCTCTTGCTAACCACTAGATGGTGTGGCCCTTTAGAAGATGACCACAAGATATTGTGATACTTTTTGCGACGTCAACGAGTTTGTGCAGCTTTTTCCAAGAGAATTTGGGCAATTCTGAAGCTCGGATTAGCCTAACAAGTTCATTTACAATAGCTTGTCTTCGAAACGCCGAACTCCTAAAAAAATTGCGCATTTTTTTCCGCGCATTTTGGGCTCAATCGGAATCGTTTTCAGCAGTCGATTCCGGCTCGGTTTCGCGCTTGCGAGCGCCTCTGAAGAGACTCCAGTCAGGATCGGAAATCGTACCGGTCAAGGACACCTCGAAGATTCCGCTGACGAGGTCCAGCGGCAGGGTCGCGATCTGTATCAGCGGCACGGATCGGAAGGGCTGGAGCTGGGCCTTGAAGTCGAGGTCGCCCTCTTCGAGATCGTAGTTGCCGCCGCTTTTGATCTGGGCGACGGGACCTTTCAGCCTGAGTTCGGGGAACTCGACGTAGCGCTTGTTGACGTCGAACGCGCCTTCCGCGTCCTCGAACTTGAGGGTAGCGATCGGGAGTCCGGCGTTGTCGAAGAGCCGCGAGAGCCCGCCGAAAAGCTGCAGCTGATAGAAGTCGGCTCCAGAAATCTGATACGTGCCCTTGCCGTCGAAGGACTGCGAGTCGCCGACGATGCCCTTGCCCTGGAACGTTAGGCTGGCGATGCCTCCGTAGCTGGAAAGCTCTTCGGGCGAGAACTCATTGGCAGAGCTTTCTTCGTCGTTGGCCGCGAAGTAGGTGGCGGAGGCTCCGAGCGTATTGCCGAAATGGGCGTCGTCGAGGGAGACGTTCAAGTCAATGTCCTCGCCGCGCACTTCGGCATCGGCCGTGAGAACTCCGCTGGCAAGGTCAGCGGTAACGGAGCGAATGCTGGCCCTGTCGTTGGCAACCAGGACGTCAGCGCTCACGGAATCAAGCGGATAGTGGAAGTAGCTGAATGCGTGATCGGAGTCCACCTGCAGATCGACGCTATAGGTGAAGTCACCCTTGTGGCGAACGCTGGAGGACTTCGCGCGCACACGCGGCGGGATTTGATAGCCGTAGGGTTCGAGGATTTCTTCTACGTTCTCGCGTACTTCGTAGATGACGTCGGGTCCGATGCTTACGTCGATCGTCGACTCGGCATCGAGCCAAAGGGCGCTCATCTTGAACTGGTCGTCGCGCGGATCCCGGTCGATGGAAAATTGGAAGTCGCCGCGGACGTAGCCTTCCTCGCGGTTGAGGTTGAGGTCGTAGAGGTCGAAGTAGCGCTGGAGAATGAACATGCGCAATTCGATGTCCTTCATGGGATGGCCGCGGATGCCCAGGTCTTCGCCCAGCGCATAGCCCGTGAGCCACAGGGTTTCCGGACGCTTGATGATCTGGCTGGAATCCATGAGGCAGTAAAAGCCTTCTTCCGGAAACTCGAAATTGCTCCAGAGCTCGGTCCACCATTCTTCAGGGATCCAGCCGTTGACGGTGCTCGGGTTGAAGGTGCCGTCGATGAGCATGCGCCGCTTCAGGGTCTCGAGGTCAAGGTCTACGGATAGCCATCCGCCCTGTTTGCCGCTGCGTAGCCAGAGATTGGGGACGCTGAGCTGATTGCCCTCCAGGTTCGCCTCAGCGATCACGCGATCGAAGGGAGCGTCCAGGGAAGTGATGCGATCGACCACCAGGGACGCTTCGACGCTTTTCGGGCGCAGGGCGCCGTCGAATGTGGCGACCAGATTAATCTCGGGCGGGTCGATGACTTCAATCAAGGAATCGATCGGCTGGTCGGCGAGCTCGGGCCTAACCTCTAGCGCGATATCCTTCGCTAGGGCGATCATCCCGGGCGTCGGAGATCCCGACAGGTTCACGGTCGCGGTTTTGGCGACGGGGTCGACGATGGTGGACAGCTCCCAAGCGGAATCGACGATGTTGACGAATGCTTCCGCGCCCCAGGCGCCGTCTTCGAGCGCTGATGCGTTGAGGAAGAGATTGGAAGCGTACTTGATCGATTGGCCTCCAGAGTCCATGGAAAGCGCTGCTTTGCTGGGTTGCCAGGCCTCGGCGCTTGGGAAGGTATCCCAATCCGCTTCCAGCTCGATTTCGCGCGCGAAGCGATTCCCTTGTCCTGCGAGCGAGCCTACCTGCGCATCGAGGCGGAGGAATTGGCCGAGAGTGGATTGGATACCGATCCGAATGTCGCGGACGAGGACCTGATCTTTCCAACGTCCTTCGACTGCGGTGAGAACCGCTTCCAAATTGCGCTGGCTCTTTCTGGGAGCGTCGATGAGGAAGCGCCCTTCAAGGCCTTCTACGTGAGATAGCGCTTCTTTCGCATCCCACGCCTTCTTGTGGAATTCGACTAGCTGCTGGCTCAGAGGCTTGACGGGTTCCGTTTGCTCGGGCGGTAGAATGCCCTCGAGATCGACGATGCCGATGAGGCTCGCTCGGGCGCCGCCGAAGCGAAACTTGGAGCGCTCGATCGACCAGCCACGCAATTCGTTCAACGCGTGAAGATCGATTTGGTCGATGATGGGCTCGGGCACTCCCGACGGGGAAAGCAGGGCAGGCACGATGAGAGATCCGTTTTGCACGTCGAGCTCGCTGAGCCGCGTTTGGCTAAAGAGGAAGAGGGCGGGGTCTACTTTGAATTGGATACGGTCCGCTCGAGCGATTTCGGACTGAAGGTCCGTGGAGTAGAGGCTGGGCTTATCTATAGTGATGCGCCCATTCGGTTTCAGGCGAATGCCGGACATGCTGAGAGTGATGCCTTGGGCTTTCAATTCTCGTTCCAGCAATTGCACGAGGACGTCTGGCATATCGGTCTCGTCGATCGTAGCCACGTAGGCGAAGACGCAAATGGAGAGCGCGAGCAATCCGACCCCTATCGTGTAGACGAAGTCGAGGGCAGCTTTGCATATTAGGCATGCGCTGTGCCAAGCGCAGCGGCGTTTCGACTTAGTCTCGGTTCCCAATGCCCTCTCCTTTATCCTGCTTAGTTTGCGTCGGCCTGGGTTGGGGGATTCTCTGCGGCGCCATCAAGGGGGCGGTTGGGGTCGAAGGGCTCTTCCGGGATCGGTCGTTTCACGCGTTCGAATATGACCTCGCTAAAGGCGTCGATAAACGATTGGCGCAATTCGAAGCGTGTATTTTTCTCTATGGAGCCACCTGCGAGCAAGGGACCGCCCGTGAGTTCGGTCAGATAGATTTCGATCGTCTCCGTTTGGCCGGCATCGGCGTTGGCCCATTGGAAGGTCGCCTTAAGCTGGTAGGCCCAGGTTTGGCGTCTTCCCGCGATTTCAATATTAGATGCGTAGGTATCCGACAAATACAATTTCACTGTCAACGGCGAGAGCGCGTCCATGAGGGCGATAGGCAGATTTCCTTCTTCGGCGGACGCGTCGAGGAGCGTCTCGCCGCTAGCGAGGCGAGTGATGGAAAGAGAAGTAATGCTGGCATCGTCGGGAATCTCGTACAGTCGACGGTCCGCGTATCGATAGGCCTCGTCTTGAATGTTCTGTAGAATGTCGTCGGATACGAGGTATACGAAATCAGCATTGGCGAGCTTAACGTACCGATAGGCACGGTCCTCACGGCTGCGCGATCCTATCAGCAGGGTCTCCTCTAGGGTGGAATCGAGTTCCTCGTCCTGGTCCTTGATCCGTGTAGATGCGATGCTGATCGCAAACTCGGGGACCTCCAAACCATACTCCTCCAGATCGGCCGCAGTAGGGGAGTCGTGCACGAATCCCGAGCTGCTTGGAGTCGCTACCGCGGTCACTTTGTTGAGCCAGCCGAGGGCTTCCTCTACCGCTTCGGTCGAACCCTTTGCCCGGGTGATCCCTTGCTCTTCGTCCGGAATCAGGATTTCCCATTCAAGGGTCTCCAGCTTTTGCAGCGAGAATGATTCCGCATTGCCCTGCTCGAACGTTACCGAAGTGGCGTGGATGGCATCGATTTCGAAAATGCGGCGATCTCTCAAATTCGTCTGCGCATTCTCGATCTGCTCGAGCGTGTCGATTTCAATCTCGAAGATCGTATCCCGATTTTCCAGCTTTGCGTAGCGTATGGTCGGATTGTTCTGGTCAACGGGGTTGCCCACCTCGAGCGCTTCCCGGCTTTGGTCGGACTCGACCGCGATACGCAGCAGTGGCTCTTCCAGTCCGTAAAGCGCAATATCGGTCGGAGTTGGCTGGAGAATTCGCAGGCTTTTCAGGTCCAAGAGCTGACCCAGAAGGGTGTTCACCTCGATCGCGTCCGCGCGACTTCGTATCGGCGTTTCCAATGCCCACTGGTCGTTTGTCTTGGAAACGCGGGTACGTAGATTATTGGCGGATTTGAGTTGGAGGTTCCAGGAGTCGACCTCGAAAATATTGAAGCGGAATATCCTGGGATTGCGGAGGCTTTCGATATCGATCGACAAGCTATCGAGAAGGCTACGGTCCACGACGTGTACATGGGAGCGATCTACTGAAAGCAAATATAGGTGATCGCCTACTGCGGTGGCGTTTCCTATCCCGACCGTGTAGCGATTCTCTCCGCTACCAAATTCCAAGCTCAATTCTGGCGGAGCTAGGCCAAACTCGGCTAAGGTGGAACCTGTTTGGCTAGGTCGGTCCACTCCGAATGAGACTTTTGTGTCCAAAAATTGGAGTTGTGTTAAGATTCGCTCAACCGCAAACGCGTTGGCAGGCCAATTGTAGGGTTCGGTAAGCATCCATTCACCCTCGATCTTTTCCAAAGCGATGGAACGGTTTTCCTGGAAGTCCGAAATGCGAAGGTAGTCGAGGTCCACAGCGAGCGTTGCGATCTCGTTGCGGTCGGCATCGCTCGAGCCGGAACCTTCGGTCCAGGGATCTATATAAAATATATAGGTAAGCAGGACCAGGAGGATGACGAGAAGCGTAAGTGTTATTTTAAGTCGCATAGCGGCGTTATTGCCTTCGGGCGAGATACATAAGAATTCCGAGCAGACCGACGAGGAGAGGCGGGCCTAGCCATATAATGTAGCGTGAGAGCAGCAGTTGTTCCATGCTCAAGTCGAGCTTCACCTTCTGAATAGGCCGTGGAGGTATATTCAGCTGGGCGACGCGGTCGATGGCATAGTTGATCGCGTTTAAGGCGAGGAACAAGTTTCCGGAGTCCTGTATTCGATAGTTGGTGATAAAATTGGCTGTGCCAAATACAATCAAGCGGCCACCTGGAAGGCTGATCCCTAGGGAGGAATCGACTTTTCTCTCCGATACGGCCGCTACACGTATGGGACCTTTCAAGTCGACTACAGGATCGTACTCTGGAAAGCCCTCTTTCTGATAGTTCTTTTCTCCCCAGCTCATGTCTGAAGTCGCCATGAGCTCAGTCACGATTAGCGATTCGTCGATAGGCCGTCCTGGATCCTCGCGAACGACTCGGGCGCGATCGGTTATGAGCGACATGTTCATCTTCAAGAGCTCTTCGGTGATCGGATGCGGCTTGAACCGCCTCACCATGAGGTCTCCCCCGTTGATGAGGTCTCGATTGCTGGTTTCGACGGCGATGGCGTTGTCGGTAAGGATTCCCCATTCGAAGAGGAGATCGTCCAGGCCGTGGTCGGAGCCAGGCTCCAAGAGAAGCAGGATGCGACCGGAATTGCGCCGGAGATAGCTCTTAAGAAGCTCTTGCTCTCGAGGAAGGAGTCGGGATTGGGGGGCCGGCACGACGACAAGGGCAGCATCCTCAGGGACTTCTTCATGATTGGACAGTTCCAATATGCCCGTAGATAAGTTGCGGCTCCTTAGCTCGTCCAAAAGCTTGGATATCCCCCGCTCGGGCGTAAAGTCATTGGTGTACAGCTCCCCATGTCCTGAGGTGAAGTAGATCTTGGGAGGTTCCTCTTCGGTGATTTCTAGTATGGACCGCGTAAATACGGTTTCGCCGAGGAATTCCTGGATCTCGTTGTCGGCTACACGATACAGTTCATCAATCTCGACGATGACAGGATTCGGGCTCGATTGGGAATTGAAGATGATCGCGTTCTCATTCGTGATTCCGAGTTCCTTGGCGCGGCGCGTCTGCTGGTACAGATCGATGTACTCGACGGTTACCCGGTTGGATCCTTGGTCGCGCGTTTCGTATTCGTATTCACTCAGCATCGACTTCACATCGTAGTAGATGTCGCGCACGCCGAGATTCGGGCTTTGCTCCGAAAGAGTAACGATGACTTGAATGGGTTCCTCAAGCTGCTGAAGGTAGGCGACCGTTTGAGCGGAGAGCGTGTACGAGCGTCCGATCGTCGTATCGATGCGCGTGTAGGACCGCATGGCGATGGCGTTGATCGCAGCGAGAATAAGGAATACCAGTATGAATTGAGCGATCGCGTGCAAGCGGTCGACGATTCGATTGGACTGATAGGATTCGATTAGATTCATGCGTCTAACTTCCGCCCTCGCGGTATTCCAGAATAAGTATGCTTAGGAAGAGGAACGCTAGGGAGCAGCTAATATAGAGGACGATTGCTCGCGTGTCGATAATCCCAGAAGAAAAGTCCCGCATGTGCTGGAGAACATCGGTATGGTTGGCCAGAGCCTCGACCCATTGGGGCTGGTTGGCCCATGGTAGGGCCAGTTCGTCTAGGAAGCTGCCCACGACGATAAATCCGAATACGAGCGAGAAGCTGACGATGCCGGCAATAAGCTGGCTGCGCGTGAGCGAGCTGGAAAATATGCCGAGGCTTAGAAATAGGCAGCCGCTCACAGCAACGTAAGCATATCCCCCAATAATTGGATACGGATCGAAAATGGAGTCTTCCTGCACGAAGGAATAGAAAAGGATGTGGAAGCTGGCGGTGAAGGCCCAAAGAAATCCGTAGTAGACATAGCCAGCGCAAAACTTCGATAGAATCACTTCGGTCGCCGTAACCGGAGTCGTCATGAGCGTCTCGATAGTGCCCACGGCCCGTTCATCGGCCACGCTTTTCATCGTAAGCAGCGGGACCATGAAAAACACGGGGAGGAAAAAGAGACGGAAAAAAGTGACCGATGGATTTTCCTCCTTCGGATCGCCCGCGTAGTCGAGCAGGATCAACTGAAACAGGAACCCCATTATGAGCAGGAAAAGGAACGCTGCGATGTAAGTGCTGGGATTTATGAAGAGCTTCCAAAGCTCGTTTCGCAATAGGGTAGTAAAGTGCCTCATCTTAGTTCGCCGCCGGAATTTCCGTTTTCTCGGCATCATTCCCTTCGTCACCGGAATCGGAAGCGAGCTCTGTATCCAGAGTTTCCCAACTACGTCGCGTCGCTGCGAGAAAAACGTCCTCAAGAGGAGCTTCCCGTTTCCTGAGCGAGCGGGCCCGGATCAAGGGGTTGTCGGAGAGGCAGCTAAAGAGCATTTCTCCATAGTCATGGTTTCCAGGAATGTCATGGTTTCTAGGAATGCGAATGGTCACTTTTGAGAAGCCCCGTTCATCGGCTTCGTCGAACTGGGCGATTTCCAAGTTCGCTGCGAGGCGTTTTAGGGACTCCCTCAAGTCGGCCAGATCTCCCTTGATTTCCAGTTCGTAAATTGTGGAGTCGATGAAGGTCTCCCTCAATTCGTTGGGCGTACCTTGGCCTACGATCTTTCCACCGTTGATGATGATGACTTGGTCGCAGGTCATTTCGATTTCGGGAAGGATATGGCTGGATATGATCACGCTCATCTTGCCCCTCAGGCTAGCGATGAGGTCGCGGATCATAATGACCTGATGAGGATCGAGACCGATGGTGGGCTCGTCCATGATGATTACCTCGGGGTCGGCGAGGATCGTGTCAGCGATCCCAACCCGTTGACGGAACCCTTTGGAAAGCTTGCCGATAATCCGATCGCGGGCCCGGGTCAGGTCGCATCGTTCCATGACCTCGTCGACGCGTCGCCCTCGGTGCCGCATCGGCAGCTCCTTCAGTTGGGCTCGCCATTTCAAGTATTCACGCACGCGCAGCTCGAGCGGAAGGGGATTGTTCTCGGGCATGTATCCGATGCGTCGCTTGATCTCGTGCGGATAGCTGGCAACGGGATAGCCGCAGATGCGGGCAATTCCAGAAGTCGCTTGAGCGTAGCCGGTGAGGATGCGCATGGTGGTGCTCTTGCCGGCGCCGTTCGGACCGAGAAATCCGACGATCTGGCCTTTCGCCACCTGGAAGGATATGCCGGCGACCGCTTCCAGCTTGCCGTAGCGCTTGCGCAGGTCTTCGACTTCTATGGTGTGTTCGATTGGGTCCACGTTTTGAGGCTCGCTTTCTAGCGTGTCAGCGATTTCGGAAAAGAAAGATCGGCTTCAACTCGGCCGCAATCCCAATATGTATTCGATGGATAGGAGCCGATCGGATTGTCGTTTTGCGCTTCAATTTGATCTGTGACCGCAATCGGGGCAAGCGCGTTCATTTTTCGATCGAAACTTCTCCCGCTCGGATCTGGGCTTGCGAGCCGTCTGGACGCTCCAGGATCAAGGCGCCGTGGGTGTCTATGCCCCTTGCGATGCCAGTAACGCGCGAGCTTCCTTGGAGGAGGCTGACTTCGCGGTTCTCAAGGGAGTCGTAGGAAGGCCACTTTTCCTTGAGTAGGGGACGGAAGGCATCGGAAACGAATTGCTCATAGGCGAGCATGACGCGGCCTGAGAGGGCAGCCGTGAATCGATTCAAGTCCTGGGCTTGCCCGGTCTCTTGCCTGATCGACGTCGCAATGGCCTGAAGCTCTAGGGGCCAGTCTTCGTAAGCGCCGTTGATATTGAGGCCGATCCCGAGCACGAGATCGCGGGTCTGGTCGGCATCCATGCGGGCTTCCGTGAGGATGCCTGCCACTTTCTTCCCCTCTATTAATAGATCGTTGGGCCACTTGACGTTGCTGTCCACACGGAAGAACGCGTTCACGCATTCGCATATGTTAATCCCCATCCAAAGGGTGAACGTGGAAAGGCGGGCGGGCGAAACTGCGGGACGGAACGCGAAGCTGGCATAGAGGTTTCCATTTTCCGGACTGTGCCACTGGCGTCCCAGGCGTCCACGCCCTTCGGTTTGCTCCCGAGCGAGAACGAGAGCAGGGACTTCGTGACCATTAGCGAGCAAACGCTCCGCTTCGGTATTGGTGCTGTCTATCTCCTCCTTGACGACGATTTTAAGGGCGCTTGCCGAGCGGGGAAGCGAGGCTTGGATCAGGGCTTCGTTCAGCGAGTCCGGTCTTCGCGTGAGCCGGTACCCTTTGCTCCGCACGGCTTCGAAATCGAATCCCTGCAAGCGGAGCTTCTCCATGTGAGACCAGATGGCGACACGCGAAATTCCCAGGCTTTCCGCTATCCGGCTTCCGGATACGAAATCGTTTCGAGCAGCGAGGAGCTCTTTCAGGATGAGGACTTCTTTATTAATGGTGAGTAGTGAATGGGGAGACTAGCTGAGTTAGTCCCAGTCGAGGGCGATATCGACCCAAACGCTTTTGTGGACGAGGGCTCCGGTGGAAATGAAATCAGTTCCGAGCTTTCGGAGAGCTGGAATTGTATCCAGAGTTACGTTACCGCTGATTTCCGTTGCGGCACGGCTTCCTATGCGGGTGATTGCTTTCTCGAGGTCTTCAGTCGAAAAATTGTCGAGGAGTATCACGTCGACTTGGGCGGCAAGGGCGGCGTCGATCTGGTCAAGCCGATCGACTTCCATTTCGACAAGGAGGTGTGGATTGCGTTCGCGCGATTGCCTGACGGCGGCTTGGGCGGCCTGAGTCAGGCCGCCCTCAAGCGAGGCGAGATGGTTGTCCTTCAGCATGACGCGATCGAAAAGCCCCATGCGATGGTTCCAACCGCCGCCGCAAGCGACCGCGTACTTCTCGAGGTAGCGATATCCCGGCGACGTTTTTCGCGTATCGAGGAGTCGGGTGACGCTGCCTTCGAGGGCCGCGACATACAACCGAGTGGTGGTGGCGATGCCGCTTAGTCGCTGCAGGAAGTTGAGCAAGGTCCGTTCAGCGGTAAGGGTGGATTGCAGAGGTCCGCAAATTCGAGCGATGGACTCGCCCGCCTCGACGGGGTCGCCATCGTTAGTGAATGCGTCCAATGAAAGCTGCCCATCGAATGCTTCGAGGACGAGCGGGGCGAGCGCCATGCCGCAAAGTGTGAGCGATTCACGGGCGCGGAGGGTGGCGGAAACGGATTGATCGGAAGCCAGCAAGGCGCTGGAGGGGTCGCCTGTTGTGACTGGCTTTTCCCGGAGGCCGGAGCCGCAGGTGTCTTCATTTACAGCGAGCGCAATGAGTTGCCGGATGGGTTCCGGATCCAATTCGTCCCAGCGAATCTGCTGGCAACAGGCATTGACGATCTCTTTTGTGTTTGCGGGCACTGAATCAGGGTTATCCTATTCGAAGGCATCAATATAAAGTATAAAATGGCGCGATTGAGCGTATTGGAAAATCAACCTATGAATCTAGACGAATTCAAATCCACGATTGAAAATGGGGATAGTCCGCCCGATGGGTTGGGCGATCCATTGAAAGCGCTATGGTACGAGGCGAAAGGCGATTGGGAACGGGCCCACGACTTGAGCCAAAGCGCGGGTAATCGCGATGGGGATTGGGTGCATGCCTACCTGCATCGAGTTGAAGGCGATTTGTCTAACGCTTCCTATTGGTACAGCCGCGCGGGTCGATCTCGATTTGATGGATCCTTGGCGGAGGAGTGGGATGCGATCGTCGGGGAAATGCTGGCTGGCTAGAAGGGTGAACGTTCGGCTGGGGTTGGGGCCATTCGGAGATCGGCTATAGCCTGTTTACCGTTGCCTGTGCGGCTACACTTTTACCGTTACGGAGAAGGCTTCGCTGCGTCCCGGGTTTACGGTGTGCAGGCCGACTTTGGTTTCTGGGCTATTGGGTGGGCCCATCCAAGGTTCGATGCAGAAAAAGGGCGCGGTGTCCGATTGGGTCCAAGTGACGATGGCATACTCCGGATCGGGATTTCCGTCGGCTCCTAATTCGATTTCGATACGCGAGTCGTCTTTTAGACAGCTGCAGGTGACGATGGATCGAGTGAGTCCATAGTGGATACGGTCGACGAGTTCCGGATTGGCGATGGACTCCGTCTTCCTGTGTCCGCTCACTTCGAATAAGGACCCGTCCGCCGCGTGCCGGCAGGCGTTACTCGCTGGAATGGAGATTTCGTAGTCGCGACGGGTCGTTCCTTCGAGCCAAGGCAAGTTGAAATAAAAGTGGTGACCGGCCGACCATGGTATGGGGACCTCGTCGTTGTTCTTTAGCCTCATTTCAACGGTGAGGGCTTTTTCGTCAAATCGGTAGACGACATCGAAGTCGAAATTGTAGGGGTAGGCTTCGAGCGCGATTTGATCAGGCGCGAAACGGGCCGCGAAGCCGGTTTCGTCAATCCGGATGATCTCGAAATCGCCTTGGCGAGCGAAGCCGTGCATGGGCATCGGCCGCGCCTGCCCTTGAACGTCCTTCCAGAAATTGATTTCGCCCTCGCAGAATGTTCGAGCGGAAAAGGGAAATAGGATAGGGTTGCCTCCACGCGCCTTCACGAAATCGCGCAGGGTTGATAGCTCTGGCCAGGTGATTACATCGCGGAAGGTCCCGTCGGGGAAGGTGACAGTCCAGTTCATGAGACGAGCGCCCATTTCGGGCGCCGCCAGGAAAGTGGATGCTCCAACCTGCCATCGATAGATCTGCGTATCTAAGTAATCAATTGCCTCCATTTGCGAAACGCCGATCAAAACCGATTTGAGAAAGATTGCGAAATGATTTTCACGATTCGAGCCAACTTTTGGGTCCGACGGCTCGAAAGCGTGGCGTAAGCGCAACAAATACCCCACAATCAAGCGTTTGTCTGTAGACAGGCCCTTGCCTTTTGCAGATTGACTCAACACAATGCCATTCACTCTTTAGATGAGAAATCGATTTCTAGCTCTAATCGCACTGACCTTCTTAGGCCCTTTCTTCGTTTACAGCGACGAGGCCGAAGAAAAGATCAGCGAATCGTCTGAAACGGAATTGACGGCGCCTAGCGAAGAAGGGGCCGCAGCGGAGGAATCGAGCGACGCGTTTTCGGTTTACGTTATCCCGATCAAGGACGCGATCGGGCGGCCGACGCTTTTCGCGATCCGATCGGGCATCAAGGATGCGATCGAGAAAGGGGCGTCGCTGGTATTGTTCGAGATGGATACGCCGGGCGGCGAGCTTGGGTCGACCTTGGAGATCATGAAGACGATCGATCGCTTCGAGGGAGGGACCGCGACCTTTATCAATGAAGAAGCGATATCCGCAGGCGCGATCATCGCTGCCGTAACGGAAGACATCTACTTTATGCCGCGAGCGACGATGGGAAGCTCGGAAGTGGTGACCGGAACGGGGCAGGATGTCGATGAGTCGATGAAGCGCAAGATCAACGCGTTCCTAACGGCGAAGGTGGATGCGTACGTCGGCGAATATCGTTACCGTAGCCAAGTGCTCGAGGCAATGATCGACCCCGATGTGGAACTGGTGATCGATGAAAAGACGCTGTCGAAAGAAGGGAAGCTGCTGAACTTGAACGCGCGTCGGGCTCACGAGGAGTACGGAGATCCGCCGCAACCCTTGCTGGGCGCCGGCATCCATGACGACTTGGACTCTTTGATTGAGTCGATCGCTGATGGGCGCGAGATCGTACGCAATGATTTCGTAAGCACGTGGTCGCTCGAGCTGGCAGCGCATTTAATGGACCTAAGCCCCGTATTGGTTGGGTTGGGCTTGCTTGCTTTACTGGTGGAATTCAAGACTCCTGGATTTGGAGCCTTCGGAATCGCTGGGATCGTTCTTATCGCAATCGTCAATTTCGGCCATCACGTGGCAGGGTTTTCTGGATACGAAGGGTTGATCATTTTTATCCTTGGCGCGGTGATGGTGTTTGTGGAACTCGTATTTTTCCCGGGACTGATATTCCTAGCCCTGCCTGGGATGATCATGATGCTAGGAGGCTTGATCTGGACGATGGTGGATGTTTGGCCCCAAGATACGCCGGGTTACGACTTCACGTTCGATCTGTTTCTCACACCGCTGTACAATGTTTTTTTGGGCATGGTGATCGCGGGGGTGTTGTTCGTCGCATTGCTACGCTTTTTGCCAAAGTCGGTTTTTTGGGACAAGATGATCATGGCGGAAGCCGTGGCTGGTACCAGTCAAGGCGATTCAAATACAACCGTAGAAAGGCCTGAAACGGGCGTTGAGGGAGTTGCGGTGACTGATCTTTTTCCCACTGGGGAGATTGAAGTGAATGGCGAGCGTTATGAAGCCCGCGCTGAGGTAGGCTCCATCGTGAAAGGCGCTCGCATCCGCATTATCCGGGGCGATGTTTTCGGGTACTTCATTGAGGAGGTGAAATCATGACGACTATCGTAATCCTCTTCTTGATTGGAATTATACTCATTGGTTTTGAAGTGATTTTACCGGGAGGGATTATCGGTGCGATCGGCGGAATTTCTATCGTGGCCGGTATCGCAGTTTCCTATACCGAGTACGGGATGAATGGCGCGTTCATCGCAGGCGCCGCAGCGGTGGCGCTGGTGGCTATCTCCTTGTATATCGAGTTCAAGATTCTTCCCAATACGAAATTGGGCAAGCGCTTCTTTCTACGTGACTCAGTCGAGGGATCCGTTAAGTATTCCCGAGCGGATGACGAAGTCATTGGCCAGGTTTGCGAAACGGCGACTGCATTGGGACCGACGGGCTTCGTAATCGTCAATGGCACGCGAGTGGAAGCCGCATCGAAATCTGGTTTCATCGACAAGAACGAACAGGTCAAAATAACCGGTCGAGATAATTTTAGAATAATCGTATCCAAAATATAACGTAACATAGATCAATGAATATCAACACGCCTAGCTCTTTGGCATTTATAGACACTCTCCCCTTAATCATAGTGGTCCCCATACTGCTTTTTATATTAGTAGTCGGATTCATCGTGTTCTCTTTCTTCAATACATGGCTGAAAGCGATGCTAGCGAAGGCGCCCGTCGGCTTCCTGAATATCATCGCCATGAAGCTGAGAGGAGTTCCTTACGGCCTGGTCGTGGATGCTCGTATTACAGCGGTGAAGGCGGGCGTAAACCTGTCGACCGACGATTTGGAAGCGCATTTTCTAGCGGGTGGAAACTTGATTCCCACGGTGCAAGCGATCATCGCGGCGATGAAGGCAGGCATTAGCCTCGACTGGTCCCGCGCTTGCGCTATCGACTTGGCGACCAAGGGTTCTGGCAAGTCAGTCGTAGAAGCGGTCCGGACATCGGTTGACCCGAAGGTGATCGATTGCCCGAGCCAAGACGGCGCGAAGAAGTCGATCGATGGAGTCGCTAAAGACGGCATTCAGGTAAAGGCGAAAGCGCGTGTCACCGTTCGAACGAATTTGGAACGCTTCGTTGGAGGAGCGAAGGAAGAGACGATTATCGCTCGTGTCGGGGAAGGTATTGTTACGACGATTGGTTCCGCGGACTCTTACAAGGTGGTACTGGAATCGCCTGACTCGATATCCAAGGTGGTGCTCGACCGGGGATTGGACGTAGGTACGGCCTTCGAGATTTTGTCCATCGATATCGCCGACGTCGACGTAGGCGCAAACGTGGGAGCGTCTCTCCAGGAAGCGCAAGCGGAGGCGAACAAGAACATGGCTCAGGCGCAGGCGGAAATCCGACGCGCTGCGGCGGTTGCGGCCGAGCAAGAAATGAAGGCGAAGGTCGAAGAGATGCGCGCGAAGGTGGTCGAGGCCGAGGCTCAAGTGCCGCTAGCGATGGCGGAGGCATTCCGAAGCGGCAATCTCGGCATTATGGATTACTACAAGATGAAGAATATCGATTCGGATACCCGCATGCGCGATTCCATCGCCGACCCAATTCAAGGCGAGGAAGACTTTAAGGGCGAATAGGCTCGTTTCTAAAACCTAAGTCCGTAATGGATTATTGGATATTAGACAATCTCGAGAAACTTGTTCCTGTCGTTATCGCCTTGATTTATTTCTTGGGCTCTAGCAAGTCCAAGAAACGAGCGGAAGAGGCGGAACGCCGGGATCCTGCGGCGGAAGATAGAGCGCGGAAAATCCAGGAGGAAATCCGTCGCAAGATTATCGAGCGGCAGCGAGGCGGGAGCCCGGCTCCGAGCGCGGAACCCGAGCCCCCTACGATCCTATTCGAGGAAGACCCCGAACCTGAGGTAGTCCGTCCCTTCGAACGCGAGGCGCCGAGAACTGAGGAGTTTCCGAGATCGTCCCAGCCAGTAGAGTTATTCGAAGCGAAAGATCCCTTCGAGGAGAAGCGAAAGCAAATTGAAGAGCAGTTGCGAAAGGCTCGAGAATTGGCAGCCAAGACGGATCAATCGGGTGGCGCTTATGATCGGCCAGTGAGCAGCAAGCGTCAGGCAGTATTGGATCATCGCCATCGCGATGATTTACTGAGCGGTTTGCGCAATAGCGTTTCTATCCGTAATGCGATTGTATTGAAGGAGATTCTCGATCCACCTGTTTCGATGCGTCAGGAATGATTGTATTCACGATCCTGATTAGGTCCTTATTGGAGAGCCTTCGATGAAAGTCGAGATGCTGGCCATCTGCGATGCCGCGACGGACTATCAGGGCCGCCTTAATGTGCTGGGCGTTTTTGAAGGCATCGCAGCTCCGAAGGCGCCAGTGGTTCGCGATCGTTGCTCGATCATGACGCGGCTACGCTTTAACGCGAACGAGGGGGGCGCTCATCAATTGAAAATCCGAATCCAGAACGGAAAGGGAATTCAATTAATGCAGGAAATGCAGGCTAGGTTTTCCGTGAAGGCGCCTGCCAATGGCAAATCGGTCGCCGTCAATATGGTATTGAATATAAATAAGTTCAAAATCGACGAGTTTGGAAGCCACGAGATAGCCCTATATGTGGATGATGTCCTGCAAGATAGCATTCCCTTGACGGTAGCGAAGGCGACGCGCAATCGAATCCGAGGAACGATGGATAATTGAGGTGTGAAGGTGGGCTTCGCCGCTAGAAGATCGGCCGCTACCTGATGCTATTGCCGGGTGAGCTCGTTGAGCTGGATTCTTAGGGCCTCGGGAGATCGGGCGGGAAGTTGGCAAACAAAGTCTTCGCAGACGTAGGCGGTGGAATTCCCGTCGATAGCCTGAGCGCTGCGGATGAATTCGAGATGCTGTCCGAGGAACTTTTGGCTAGGTCCTGCATCAGCGTGCATAATGAGTCGATTGGGGATAAGCGACGTGTTGACGATTGAGTTCAAGGATCGATCGCCCTCGCTTGAAGCAATTACGATTTGTATAGGCTTCTTGACTACGAACAGGGCTGCATCGAGCAACGCAGGCATGCGCATCGGCGACTCTGTTAGAACGCCGGCGAACGCGCGTACTGTTTGAAGGGCCTTGTTCGCGTAGTCCTCGTTGTCGAAAAACTGCGCGAGTCGGGCCAGGTTCTTGGCGCTAATCGAGTTGGCGCTGGGAATCGCGCCGTCAAAGCTGTCTTTAGACTGGGCGAATACGATATCTTCTGTGGCCATGAAACCGAAAAAGCCTCCAGCAGCATCGTCATAGAATCGGTCGATTTGCGCTTGCTGCAATTGGTTGGCCCAATCGAGCCAATGTGGCTGAGCGCTGGCCTCGTAGAGATCGATCAATCCTTGAATAAGATAAGCATAGTCGTCGGAGAATGCGTCGACGTTCGAAGGGGAATCGCGAAAGAGGCGAGTGAGGCGCTGCGTGTTGGGATCGTAGAGTCGCGATTCGATGAAGCTCGCTGCTTGGGCGGCGGCTTCGATGTAGGCGGTTTGATTGAAGCTTTGACCGGCTTGGGCCAGCGCAGAAATGGCGAGTCCGTTCCAAGCAGTGATGACCTTGTCGTCGAGATGGGGACGCGGACGTGTTTCGCGTGTGGTGAACAGCTTGGCGTTCACTTTCTTGAGCATAGCTTCAGCGTCGCTTGCGGCGATCTCGAGTTGATTAGCCATCGCGTCCATGGATGCGTTGATTCGCAATGTATTGTAGCCTTCGAGTTCCTCCAAGGGAAAGGAACCCCTCGGCGCGTTCCTGCTCGCTTGTATTGCATAGTATACGGTGGCGAATTTGATGAGAGCCTCCTCTTCCAGAGCTTCATGGAGCTGATCTTCGCTCCACACGTAGAAGGCTCCTTCTCGCTTATGCGTAGACTCGGTCGATTCGTAGCTTTCTGCGTCCTCTGCGCTGTAGAATCCGCCTTCGGCATGCCTCATGTCTCGGAGAACGTAGCGAATGGCATCTTCAGCGATTTCGCGGTAGCGATCGTTGCCGGTCGCTTTCCAGGCGTCGGTATAAGCTGTGATCAACGTCGCCTGGTCGTAGAGCATTTTTTCGAAATGGGGCAGTTTCCATTCCCCGTCCACAGTGTAGCGATGAAAACCTCCTCCAACGTGGTCTTGAATGCCTCCCTCCGCGATCGCGTCGAGAGATGCTAAGGCCATTCGCTTAGCCTCTTCGCCTTTTTCGGTATCGATTTCTTTGAGGACGCTCGCTTTGAGCAGAAACGAAAGATTGGCTGCGCTGGGAAAATTGGGTCCCGTCCCGAAGGCGCCTGTGCGCTGGTTGAAGGATTGCTTGAAAGCGTCGATGGCGGCAGCGATTGCGATTGTATCAAGATCGTCATTAGCGCCTTCCGTCAATTGGTTTGTGTATTCATTTAGCGCCAATAGCATTTGTTCGCTGCGTTCAATAATGCCGTCGCGGTCATTGGTCCACATATCTTGAATACGATTCAGCAATTCGGGAAAGGTCGCTCCTCGATTTCCTCGCCGGTTGTCCGGAGCGAAATACGTGCCGCCGAAGAATGGCTTTCGCTCTGGAGTTAACCAAACGTTTAGGGGCCAGCCGCCGCCCCCTGTGAGTTGCTGTACGAACGTCATGTATACCGTATCGACGTCAGGGCGTTCCTCGCGATCGACCTTAACGCATACGAAATGCTCATTCAAGTAGGCGGCGATTTCTGGGTCGGAAAAGGACTCGCGGTTCATGACATGGCACCAATGGCAAGTGGAGTAGCCAATGGAGAGGAGGACGATTTTCCCCTCTTTTTTCGCCTTTTCGAAGGCTTCGTCGCCCCAAGGGAACCAATCGACCGGATTATATGCGTGCTGCTGCAGGTAGGGCGATTGCTCATTGACGAGCCGATTGGGCTCTTGATCTGGAGTGATAGGATCCGCTCCGGTCAGCGACGCAACGAATAGGCAGGAGCTAGCTAGGAACAGGTTCGCTCGGAGGAAGATCGACATAGGACTAGAGACAGACCCATACCTCGTTCGTTCAAGCTAATTTGGTGGAGAATGGTACGCTTAGTTATGAGAACGGGAACCTCTCGCTCCGGCGAGAGCGAGACCTTTTTGAGAGTCGACCCGAGCGATCTCACCGAAAAATCTGGGTATCAATGGATTGCGGCTTGCTAGAATCGAGGAAATAAACTGGCTTTAGGAAGCGATTGCCATTGATGGGATTGTCTCTGGGCGATCCTAGTTTTCACATGAATGCCCTTTCTCTTTACTTCATGAGCCGTTCCCGTTTTATACTGGGGTTGGTGTCCTCCCTAAGTCTTTAGAAGAGAGACACTTGACGGAAAAATTGCAATGAGAGAGTCGCTCGCATACTATGAAAACTCCTCGAGCTCAGTCTTCTATCGGCCGAGCAAGCGAGCGTTGGCGCTTTTCATTTTTTCCGGGGCTTTGTTTCTGTGGGGTTGCCACCAGATGGCCCAGGCGGGACCGCCTAGCGAGGGAGGGAATGTACCGGATTTTCTAGTGGGCGCCCTCATCGCCTGCTGCGGGTTCTTTTTGAGCTGGTTCAATGGGAGGCGGTGGATGTGGTTCATGATCGGTATCGCGATACTCGGTCGGCTTCTGCTGCTACCCTTGCCTGTTTCGGAAGACTTGTCGCGGCGGATGTGGGAAGGCGAGATGCTCAATGCCAATTTCAATCCCTATGAAGTTGCGCCCGATGCGGAAGAAATCGCTGTATTACGCGACAGGAACTGGGAACGAATTCGTCATAAGGATCAAACGTCCACGCAAGCTCCCTTGAGCCTAGCGATGTTTCGATTGCTCAACGGAATGGGCATCAATGCGTGGTCCGTAAAGTTCCTGTTTTTTGTATTCGATATTGTGATATGCATCGTATTGGCGATGCGCTACGGCACGAAACGAGCGGCTCTCTACGGATGGAATCCACTTGTTGCTTACTTTATCGCTGGGGAGGGCCATTTAGAGAGCGCTTTGTTGCTGCCTGCTCTGGGAGGATTCATGATCTGGGATGCGTGGGTAGATCGTAAAGGCGGCTCGGTCGTTATCGGTACCAACGGAGGGCTCGGGGGAGGCCCCGGACAGATGGTGAACTTTGCCGCTTTCCTCATTGGCATATCGGCGGCTTTGAATCTCGTATTCCTACCATTGGTATTTTGGATGTTTTGGCATGTGCTGAGCAAATCGGGTATCCGAACCGGATTAGCAATATTTCTAGTGGGTCTCATTCCACTCCTTGTCTTCAGCGGTTGGGGCGCATTTCGCCTGAATGCCGATCTGGGTGGCGCGTTGCCTAATGGGTTAAACTTACCTCCCGAGACGCTTTCGCTTGTGCCGGGTACGCTTAGCCGCATTGGCGTCGATTTTGCAGCGGATGTATTCTATTGGATCATCCTGATCGTTTCGCTAATCTTGATGTTGCGCAATGAGACAATGGAACGCTTCACCAATCTTTATTTGGGAGTGTATCTCACATTGAGCATTGCTGTATTCCCGTGGCATTTTCTGTGGTTGGCTCCCTTCGCGTTGAGCATGAATCACCTCGGTTTTCGTCTCATATCCATATCGGCCTTCATCTACTTTTTTGCTTTTCTCGGAGCGGATGGACCCGTGAAGCTGACTACCTGGCAGAGCGCTGGGCTATGGATCCCGCTGCTGATCGGATTGATTTGGTATGCCGTGACCTGCCGTACGCGAAGCGATGGATTCTATGTCCGCTCCTACTAAGGCGATCCTCATGTTCAAGGCCCCCCTATTGGGGCAGGTGAAGACCCGGTTGGCGCGAACAGTGGGAGACGATGCGGCGTTGGATATATATCGGTGGATGGGCCTTAGGCAATTGAAAGCGATTTCGGAAGAATGGGAAGTTGAGGCAAGGTTCGCTCCCGATACTGAAGAGCGCGCGATGAGAGATTGGCTCGGGGGGCGTCCTAGCTTCATTCCTCAAGGAGTAGGCGACCTAGGCGCTCGGATGGATCGAGCGGTGAAGGATCGATATAGGACTTCTGGCTCGGGCAAGACGATTCTATTGGGCGCAGATTGCCTTCAGATCGACGACGCGTATTTGCGAGAAGCGGAGTCGATCTTGGATGACGCGGAAATTGCGATTGGTCCGGCTGCCGACGGCGGCTATACGCTATTGGGCCTGAATGGAGTCGAAAGCGCGCTCTTCAATGAAATCCCTTGGGGGGGACGCGAGGTATTGAGCGAGACGCTAGTGCGTATTCAGGATGCGGATCGTTCCTATCGGCTGCTTCCCGAACTGAGCGATGTCGATGACTGGGCAACATTGGTGTCCCAGAAAGCGCTCGTTGACGAATCGGTTTGGGAACGGAAGGGATTGAGCGGCCTCTGAAGAAGTCGCGCGACTAGACTTCGTCAACGGTTCGAAGCTGCACGCTGTCGATGACGCGATCGCTGGCGAGGATATCGGATACCAGCACGATTTTGTCGCCTTGTTTCAAGTAGCCTCTTTTGACGAGTTGCTTCATGGCCCGAGCGACTGTGGCTTCGGGTTCGGTACAGAATATCATCTGAAACGGAACGACGCCGTGGTGCAGGCGAAGCTTCTGTACGGTTTCGACGGAATTCGTAAACGCGAATATGGGCGAGGTGCGCGGGCGTTGAGCGGATACGCCGCAGGCCATGGAGCCGCTGCGCGTAAAGCAAAGGATGGCGACAGCTTCCAGGGCATTGGCCATTACGACAGCGGAATGCTGGATACGCGCTTTATCAGATGCAAGCGTATAGTCCTTGGCGAAATTGAATTTCTTGCCGTGCCTATCGATCGCTTTCGAGATCTTGGTGAGCGCCTTGACGCATTCGATCGGATATTTCCCGATGGTGGTTTCACCGGAGAGCATTACGCAATCGGCTTCTTCCTCGATAGCGATGGCTACGTCGGATACTTCCGCTCGGGTGGGTATCGGGCTGGATATCATCGATTCAAGCATGTGCGTCGCGATAATGACTGGTTTGCCGAGTCGGAGGCAGCTGCGGACTGCATTGTGCTGTATAATCGGCAGCGTTTCAAAGGGGCATTCGATTCCAAGATCACCTCGAGCGACCATGAGCCCATCCGATTCCTTGATGATCTCTTCCAAGTTGGTGATCGCTGACTGATCTTCGATCTTCGCGATGATCCGGGCGTCATGTCCTTCATTCTCGTCAAGGAAATCGCGCAGGAGCTTGATGTCGCTTTCTTCGCGAACGAAGGATAGGGCGAAGAGATCGACGCCTTCTTCGATCCCGACGAGAGTATCGCGCTTGTCCTTCTCGGTGAGCGCCGGCAGGTTGACTTTGACCCCAGGCAGATTGATGTGGCGACGGCTGGTCAGTTCACCCGGTATCATGACCTTGCACCGAATCCGCGCATCGTCCTTCTCCAGCACTTCCAGTCGGATCAATCCATTGTCGACCAGCACTACGCTGCCTACGTCGATGTCATTGACCAGATTCGAGTAGTTTACGTCGACCGAGCGGATCTCTTCGGAATGGGTGGCGTCTGGCTTTACGGTGAAATCGAAGATCTCGCCTGGAGCGAGCTGGATGGGGCTCTCAACGTCGCCGGTCCGAATCTCCGGACCCTTCACATCCATCATGATCGAAATCGGGCGGCCAACCTTTTCTCCGATTGTCCGAATGCGGCCGCACACCATCCGGACATAGTCGTGATCCGCGTGGGCCATATTGATGCGGCACACGTCGACAAAGTGCTCCGACATCAATGATTCGAGCATCTCCTCGCTGTCGGTGGAAGGACCGACGGTAAATACGATTTTGGTGCGACGTGGTTGCCGCTGCGTTTCTTGGGTCATGGCTGGTGGAGTTGGATGGGATGGAGTGGAAACATTGACTCTAGGAGAGTATCCGCCGCGTTTCACCTAAACCGTTTTCAGAGCGGAACCTTCGCCGGCTTCAATCGTATCGATCCTGTATCCAGATCGTTGGCGAAGTCCAGAGAAGACATTGTGGATGGCGTCGCTGCTATTGCAGTCGCGACTGAGATGGGCGAGGAATACCTGGCTCCAACGCGGATTTTCGATGGACTCGAGCAGTGCGCAAGCGGCGCTGTTGGAAAGGTGACCATGGCGTCCGCTGATTCGCTGCTTGATCGACCAGGGCCGTTTTTCGTCGCGCTCCAAGAGCTGTGGGCAGTAGTTCGCTTCTACGATCAAGGTATCGACATCCTTTATACGGTCTCCGATATGCTGGGGAGCAAATCCCAGGTCCGTTAGCCAGGCCAGGCTGCGGACAGGGGAGAAGAGATCGTCTCCGCGTCCGCTGGTAAACTTGAACCCTACGGGGTCGTGGGCGTCGTGAGGAACGGAGAAACTCTCGATGGTAAGGTCGCGAAATTGGAAGGTGGCTCCCGTATTGAAAATCTTCCAGTCCGGCTTGTGCTTGAGCTTGGGCTGCACGGCTTTCGCCGTCATGAGATTCGCATACACGGCGGGATTGTACTTCTTGATGAACGTAGAAATGCCGACCGTATGGTCGCTATGCTCGTGAGTGATGAATATCACATCGATTTCCTCGGGCGCGACTCCGCGGTCGTCGAGCATTTGGCAAATTCGCTTGCAGCTGAATCCGATATCGACGAGCGCTTTGCAACTCTCAGTGATGAGCAATCCGCTATTGCCGGAGCTGCTACTGCCGAGGATCGAGAACTGCATGGACATCGAATGAGCAGTGTTGCGTTCCGCGAGCGCATTTCAAATAAGAAATCGAGAATATCGAAGACTCCGCAATCGGGTTCCGCTAAGGCCATACGGAGTCCAGGAGCCTGATCGATCTCAGGCAGAGCTTGCCTTTTTTTAAAGGGGCTATCTAGTGGCGGATTGCAAATTTCGGATCGTGACAGGTTGGCGTAGCAAAACGACACCTGCAGCGAATTGGCCCCTCCGGGCGTCAATAAGGTAGCCGATGGGGAAACTTACCGGCGATCTTCCCGATTGACCGCGTTACGTAAGTTCATGTCTAACAAAGATAAATCGAAATTGTATCTGCATAAGTCCGATGATCAGCCGAAGGCTCCGATCGAGCGGTCTTACGATGAGGCGTTCCAGCCGACGGAAGCCTATCGCGCCTCGATGCCGGATATTATGGATTCGGTTGAATCGATGGAGGGTGAGGCTGTTCCGATACAACATGTTGGCGTGTCTAATTTCCGGCTTCCCCTGAAGTACCGTCGGGAAGATGGAGCGGCGGTTGAATTGGAGACGAGCGTCACTGGCACGGTTTCCTTGGAAGCGAGCCTGAAGGGCATAAACATGTCGCGGATCATGCGTTCGTTCTACGAACTGAAAGAAGAGGTATTCACTCCTGAAACGCTGAGGAAGGCGCTCGAAATTTTCCGTGAGAAGGTAGAGAGCCTGGATGCGAGGATTGCTTTGTCCTTCAACTACCCGATCTTGCAGGAAAGCCTGCGAAGCGGACTTTCTGGCTATCAGTACTACAAGAGCGCCTTTGAAGGCCGCCTTGGCAAGAATGGGGTCTTTCAACGCAGCTTGATTTTCGACTTCGTGTACTCGTCTGCCTGCCCTTGCTCGGCGGAACTGGCGGAACATGCTCGGGATACGCGGGATGCGTATTCGATTCCGCATTCGCAGCGTAGCAAAGCTCGTATTTGGGTGACGCTCGCCGACGGAGAGGATCTATCCTTGGAAGCGCTGCAGCGGCATTGCGTGAACGCTCTAAAGACTGAAACGCAAGTGATGGTGAAGCGGGAAGACGAGCAGGCGTTCGCTGAGATGAACGGCGCCTATATCAAGTTCGTCGAAGACGCTGCCCGATCACTGTTTCAGGAACTGAATGGGGATGCCCGCATTGCGGATTTCCAAATCGCGTGCTCCCACTTGGAGTCGCTCCATTCGCATGATGCAGTTTCCGTCATGTGCAAGGGGATTGAAGGGGGCTATACAGCGGACTTTTCGGATTTCAATGACTTGATTTGCTAATAGCGTGGCGAAACCGAGGTTCTTTCGGTCGCGTTGCGCAACATTAGGTTGCTGATTCGTTTCGAACCCTCCAAGGTTTCCCAGTCATTATTCACCAAAATGTCACTCACGACAGTTGAATCCCCATTCGCGGAAGCGGAAATCGAGAATGAAGCGAAGCGTTTGCTCGCCAAGCTAATGCATGTCGAATGCGATTCGCGCCACTCGTGGAATATCGATACGTGCCGTTCGATCGTTCCGCTTACGCTTGAGATCAATGCGCTGAAAAAGGAGAAGGACGCCGTCATACTTGCCCACTCCTATGTAGAGCCGGAGATCATATATGGCGTGGCGGACTTTTCGGGGGACTCCTATATGCTTTCGATGAAGGCGAAGGAGGCGAACGCGGAGCGAATTGTATTTTCCGGAGTCGTTTTCATGGCGGAGACGGCAAAGATCCTCTCGCCCCAGGCTGAGGTGATCGTTCCAGATCGAAACTCCGGGTGCTCGCTCGCGGATTCGTTAACGGGGGCCCAGCTTCGCGAATTGAAGGCAGCCTATCCCGAGGCAGGCGTGGTCTGCTACATTAATAGCACGGCCGAAGTGAAAGCTGAGTGCGACGTGTGCGTGACTTCGAGCAACGTCTACAAGATCGTGGCTGCCATGCCTCAAAAGCAGATCCTATTTGTTCCGGACCGGCTCATGGCGGACAACATACGCGTCGAAATGAAGCGGCTTGGGATTGAGAAGGAGATTGTTTCCTCCGATGGCACCTGCATTGTGCATGACCAATTCGATCCGGAATTGATAACAGAGTCGCGGGCTAAGTTTCCTGGGGTGAAAGTGGTCTCCCATCCCGAGTGCACGATGGATATCACCAGCGAAAGCGACTATGTTGGCAGCACGGGTGGGATGATGCAGTACGTCAAGCAGACAGAAGCTCCTTATTTCATGATGCTCACCGAATGCGGACTGGTCGAGCGCATCGAAGTGGAGAGTCCTGAGAAGCGATTCATTTCAGGATGCAAGCTCTGCCCATTCATGAAAATGAATTCGCTGGAGAAGATCCGCGATGCCCTGATATCCCCTCAACCCAGTCAGCTAATCGAGTTGGAAGAGGACCTGAGGATAAGGGCGCATCGGTCGATCGATCGCATGTTTGAAATGAGTTAGTGAATACGATTCGCACAGATTGCCTAGTGATTGGAGCTGGGCTAGCGGGCTGTTCCTATGCTCACTATGCGTCGAAGCTTGGGATGTCAGTGACCTTGGTATGTTCCGACGAGCTTACCAAAGGAGCGAATAGCCAGTGGGCCCAGGGCGGCATCATATTCGATACCTCGATGAATCCGGACCAGCTCAAGGCGGACATATTCGCTGCGTCCGACGGGACGTCCAATCCGGAAGCGGTGGAATCGCTAGTCACCCATGGACAGGAGGCGGTACAGTCCCTGTTGCTCGACGAGCTCGATGTCCCTTTCGACCGGGAAGAGAGCGGCGATTTGAAGTACACCCGCGAGGGAGGGCACTCCGATAAGCGAATCATATTTTCCAAGGACCTCACGGGTCGGGCCATCCTGACGAATATGCATGACCATGTGATGAAGCTCGATCGCGTGTCAGTACTTACGAATACAGTTGCGGTCGATTTGTTAACGCTTTCGCACAATTCGGTTGATTCGCAGGACAAGTACAAGCCCATCACATGCATTGGAGCGTATGTATTGGATACGCAAACCGGTGAGATTCGAGCGATAATCGCCGAGAAAACGATACTGGCTACAGGGGGCGTAGGCCAAATCTACCAAAATACCACGAATCAAAGGGGAGTCGTTGGGCATGGAGTGGCGATGGCGAAACGCGTCGGAGCTCGCGTAATTGATCTCGAATATATTCAGTTTCATCCGACCGTTTTCTTAAAGAAAAATTGCCCCTTGTTCTTGGTTTCAGAAGCAGTGCGGGGCGAGGGCGGCGTTCTCGTCAATGCGCAAGGTAGGCTGTTCATGGATACCGTGCATCCTATGAAGTCGCTAGCGCCTCGCGATATCGTTGCCCGCGCGATTCATCAAGAATTGATCGCCTCTGGAGAGAATTGCGTCTACATCGACCTTTCTTCGATGAAGGGGGACTTCATAAAGGAGCGTTTTCCCTCAATTTATCGTCGCTGCTTGAACAGTGGGGTGGATATTTGCGTGGAACCGATTCCGGTCGCTCCAGCAGCTCACTATTCCTGCGGCGGAGTCTATGCGGATTTGTCGGGGCGCTCGTCGGTTCAGAACTTGAATGCAGTGGGAGAGACCGCTTGTACGGGCCTGCACGGGGCGAATCGTCTAGCGAGCACCTCATTGCTCGAATGCCTCGTCTCTGCGAAATTGACAGCTGAGGCGGATGCGAGGGATCTAGAGTCGATGTCCTTTCACCTGCCTGATGTAAGGGCTTGGGAGAGCCCCGATGAAGAGCCAGACGAGGTACTGATCGAGCAGGATATGCGTCTGATCAAGAGCACCATGTGGAATTACGTGGGCCTGGTGCGTTCAACACGTCGCTTGCAGCGCGCCCGCCGCATCCTCCTGGAGCTCGACCAGGAGATAAGTGAGTTCTATTCCGGCAATCGGTTGACGCGCTCCTTGATTGACTTGCGCAATGCCGTGAAGACAGCGCTCTTGGTAGTGCACGCCGCTAGCCTCAACTCCAAGAGCAAGGGGAGCCACTACGTCTCTCCCGAGGATGAGGAGATCGAGATTCCGATGGTTCCTCTCGAGGAGCTCAAATAAGGCAAATCTGTCCCGCTTTATAATTGCGTACCGCTCTTAATTTAGGAGAGTAGCCGGATTATGGCTACGATTTCAAAGAGCGATTTGCTTGAGCAATTTAAGTGGCGGTACGCCGTCAAGGAGTTCGATTCCAATCGGAAGATTCCGGCGGAGACTATTGATGCGCTGGAAGAGGCCCTTGTGCTGACCCCATCCTCCTTCGGCCTGCAGCCCTGGAAGTTCGTCATCGTGGAGGATCTCGAATTGAAAGAGAAGATGCCGGCGATATCGTGGAATCAGCCTCAGCCGAAGGATTGCTCTCACATGGTCCTGCTTGCGATAAAGCGCAATTTTACCGAGGCGGATGTTTCCCGTTTCATCGATTGCCTGGCTGCTGCGCGTGGCGTGTCAGTCGAAAGCCTGGAAGGGTATGCTCAGTTCGCCGGTGGCTTCGTTGCCCAGGGAATAAGCGAAGGCTGGATTGAAGCCTGGTCCACTCACCAGGTTTACATCGCCATTGGTCAATTGATGGCGAGCGCGGCGTTGCTCGGAGTCGATGCCTGCCCTATGGAAGGGATACAGGGGGATGAGTACGATGCTCTGCTCGGATTTGACGGCATTGAATATCACGTCGTGCTCGGATGCGCGATGGGATATCGCTCGGAGTCCGATAAGTATGCGACACTGCCCAAAGCTCGTTATTCTAAGTCAGAAGTAATCGAGCGTCGCTGAGACTGTCCTGTGCGGAGTGGCAGCAAAACGGACTGCGCGTTCCACGCCTCAGTGATTGACAGAGGCCAATCTTTTCCGAGTCTCCTGAAGGCTCAAAATTACGACTGTTAGAATCATGATCCGCATCAACGAAAATTACCTGAAGCTGAAAGCCTCCTATCTCTTTTCGGATATCGCCAAGCGCATAGCCACGTATCAGGAAGCGAATCCTGATAGCTCGATTATCAAGCTGGGAATTGGAGATGTCACCGAACCATTGCCCGAGACCTGTCGGGTGGCCTTCCATGCAGCGATTGACGAGATGGGGACTCATGCGGGCTTTCACGGCTACGGGCCGGAGCAGGGGTACGCATTCTTGAGAGAAGCGATTGCGGCTAATGATTTTCAGTCCCGAGGGGCGGACATATCGGCCGATGAAGTATTCGTTAGCGATGGAGCCAAGTGCGATAGCGGCAATTTCCAGGAAATATTCGCTGACAACATCAAGATCGCCGTTCCGGATCCAATGTATCCAGTTTATGTAGACACGAATGTGATGGCGGGTCGAACTGGTGAGAACGTAAATGATCGGTACGAGGGATTCGTCTATCTCGAATCGACTCCGGAAAATGGCTATGTGCCGACGATCCCGAGCGAACCCGTGGACCTGGTCTATCTCTGTTTTCCAAACAATCCTACCGGAGCGGCTGCCACCAGGGAGCAGCTGACGGCCTGGGTTGACTACGCTAAGGCGTCAGGCGCCTTGATCTTGTTCGACGCTGCCTATGCAGGCTTTGTTCGAGACGAGTCGCTTCCTCAGAGCATTTACGAAATCGAAGGCGCTAAAGAGGTGGCCATAGAATTTCGCAGCTTCTCGAAGAACGCAGGATTTACAGGAACACGTTGCGCCTATACGATTGTCCCTAAGGATTTGAAGGCGGAGGATTCTTCTGGGGCGATGCATTCCGTTCATGCTCTATGGAATCGGCGTCACTGCACCAAGTTCAATGGCGTTTCCTATCCGGTTCAAAAAGCGGCTGAGGCCGTCTACAGCGATGCGGGCAAGGCCGAGGTCAAGGCGTTGACGGATTTCTACCTTGCGAACGCTAAGATCGTACGTTCGGAGATCGAGTCGCTTGGCCTCTCTTGTGTGGGAGGCGACAATTCGCCTTACGTTTGGATCAATGCAAATCGGCCTTCCTGGGATTTCTTCGATACGCTTCTCAACGAAGCCGGCGTAGCGTGCACGCCCGGGGCGGGATTCGGCTCCTGTGGCGAGGGGCATATTCGAATCAGCGCCTTCAACTCCCGTTCCAATGTTGAAGAAGCGATGAAGCGGATTCGATCGGCTCTAGCAGAAGGAAGCGTCGGCGTATAGCCAGGGGTTGCTCGCCCGCTATATGCCTGGGAAAAAGCGTCGGGAGATCCCGTTCATACGCGCTTGACAAGGCGAGTGCCTTTTTCGACTGTCTGCGGTTCTTATGAGCATTCTCGCTGATATTCTAACGATCGTCCTCGTACTGATCTCTCTTTTTCTCATTCTCGTAGTGCTGCTGCAGAAGGGAAATGCTAATGGAGGTATGGGCGCTGCCATGGGCGGAGGTATGGCGGAATCCGCTTTGGGAGCGGACACGTCGAATGTGCTCACCAAGATAACGCGCAATACCGCGATCGTCTTTTTCGTGATGATTTTCGGGCTGGGGCTTGCTTATATCTATCTAAATAGCGCTGAGCAGCTTGCCGATGATAATGCATTGCCGGAATTCGCGGCCCCTGAAGCGAATTCTGCAGGATTGCTGGAAACGCTCTCCGGCGCTGAAACCGCTGCGGAACAAGCAGCCGATTCCCTCGGGAATCAAGTCGAGTCGGCAGCTGAGGAAGTCGATGCCGCGGTAGCGGACGAACCGAAAAGCGAGTAATCGATAAACTTTTTTCCGATGGCCGGGTCTATTCGCTCTGTGGGCAAGATTCCGGCCTTTTTATTTACACTCCTTATTTGCGCCTGCCTGGCGCACCCTTCGTCGGCTCAAAGACGGCTATCGAGCGGAAGTCCTTTGGATACCTTGGGGAAGAACCCGAGCCAGGAGGAAGGATGGGAAATCCTGAAAACGTTTCGATCTCTCGGATGGGATGGAGGCTACAACTGGCGGATCCAGCTCAAGATAATGCCTCGCCGGGAGAGGACTCGGTACGTTAATGGCCTCATGTATGGAGACAGGAATGAGAGCGGCCCCATCAGTCGCATCGATGTGATTGAATCTCCAGCTGACGTCAATGCGGATGGAGAAGTGACTGAGGCAGTCATTTTGAGGCTATTGCTTCAGAGTGGGAAAGGGGCTTATGCGATGCGAAAGCGAAGCGGGGAAGCAGGCCCTCCGGAGGTGGTGGATTCCGCGGTATCGCTTGAGCGGATCGCCGGGTCCGAATTCAGCCTGTTCGACTTGATGGCTCCCTACATTCATTGGCCTCGGTTTCGGTACGAGGGACGGACCACGTTTCGAGGGAGCCCAACCCATCTTTTTTGGATGCATCCACCCGAGGGCGATACGGCGTTAACGGATCGCATCAGCGGCGTTAGATTGTACATAAACGATACATTCAAATATCTCGCCCAAACCGAAATATTCGGCGTAGACGGGAAGAAGATGAAGACGCTCTACATCCTCGGCTTGGAGAAGGTAGATGAGCAAACGATCTTCAAGGAAATGGATGTTCGTAACGAAATTACCCGAGACAAGACTCGGCTTAAGATCGTCGATGCGAGAATGGGGCTCGAGTTGCCTGCAAGTCTATTCACCGCCCAGTCGCTATTAGAAAATCTGCAAGACCTGACGATTCCTGTATCCCGACAGGAGACGTTTGCTCCTGTAAATTGATCGAGGCGTCAAGACTCCGGATCGTGGGGCAATTGTTCGGGGTCACGTACTCGTTCCTAGATGCTTCCCAAGTGTATCCTCATATTGGAACACGCTGGTGATGAGGCAGATTTAGGCATTTGGGTGAGCGCGAGGGCTTTTGCGAAATTCTTTTGAGAGCGTATCCGAATTCGAATGTTCTGAGTGATCTTTGAAATACACGAACACCTTCTGAACTCACTATCCAAGGCTATTGTAGCTGGTCGTTTGGTCTCGCGCATGAGGGGATTGCATTAGCCAAACTAATCAAACGGTAGACCCATTGTTTCGCCGCGCAGTCGATTCATCGCTCGCGATCTGCCTTCTGGGATTGGATACAATTCGTTCGATGATTGAATGGATACGACCGAGCAGTCATGGGTTTCCAGAGAGTGAATACGGCAGCTAAGAGGTAGATTATTCTTTGATTACACGGCCGATAGCACGAAACTCATTACGTTTTGGTGAAATAAGAGCCGATTCTCAGGAAGGTCTCATTTCAAAAATGGCGGTTTTTAGTGTATTTTCTACCTGGGTACCATTGAATCGTATCCAAATCGGCTGAATATTTGGAATACAGACGGCGTTAATAGCGGAATTAGACAAAAAATGCGTGTAACCAAATTATAATAACGCGTTTAAGGTTGAATAAAATCAGATCGTTGCTACTTAGCTTAGAATAGGGGGTTGAAAATCTCCAAAATAAATACTGTTAAGAACATTATAACCAAATAGTAGCAATGGCCGTAAAGAAAAGCGCCGAGAGTTCACCTCTCACATTTGATCTGAAGGCAGATCTCATCTCAGTTCTGGACAAATACCAGTCCAGGCTTGGTGGTGTATCAAAAAGCGAAATCATTCGTCATGCGATTTCGGGATTTGATTACCAAAAATTCAAACCCGTGGTAGAGTCGCATCGTCAGATTTCCGTGCGTCTTCCGCTCAAGCAAAAGAATGCTCTCGTTAGATTGGCGAAAAGCAAGAAAGTCAGCATCGGCGAATTGCTTCGCGCTGCATTGGAAAGCCTGCCGGGCGATCCAGCGAGCTCAGGAATAGAGAAGGCCGCTCCAAAGAAGAAGGCTGCCAAGAAGGCCGCTCCAAAGAAGAAGGCTGCCAAGAAGGCCGCTCCAAAGAAGAAGGCTGCCAAGAAGGCCGCTCCAAAGAAGAAGGCTGCCAAGAAGGCCGCTCCAAAGAAGAAGGCTGCCAAGAAGGCCGCTCCAAAGAAGAAGGCTGCCAAGAAGGCCGCTCCAAAGAAGAAGGCTGCCAAGAAGGCCGCTCCAAAGAAGAAGGCTGCCAAGAAGGCCGCTCCAAAGAAGAAGGCTGCCAAGAAGGCCGCTCCAAAGAAGAAGGCTGCCAAGAAGGCCGCTCCAAAGAAGAAGGCTGCCAAGAAGGCCGCTCCAAAGAAGAAGGCTGCCAAGAAGGCCGCTCCAAAGAAGAAGGCTGCCAAGAAGGCCGCTCCAAAGAAGAAGGCTGCCAAGAAGGCCGCTCCAAAGAAGAAGGCTGCCAAGAAGGCCGCTCCAAAGAAGAAGGCTGCCAAGAAGGCCGCTCCAAAGAAGAAGGCTGCCAAGAAAGCAGCAAGAAAGAAGAAATAGGCTAACCTATTTCATTCTGAATAATTTCAAGAGTCGAGGCGCCACGCCTCGGCTCTTTTTTTTGGATTGATCGCAGGTCGCGCTCGGATTGGATCGCGGGCAAGAATCGTTCATCCGGGATATTGCTATCGAAGCGGGTTTGCGCTTCTAAGAGAAGGATTGAGCCGAAATCGACTTGGGCTCGAGAAATGCAACGGATTGAATTATGTCACTCTTTCTAGGAATCGATAGCGGTACCCAAAGCGTAAAGGCCGTAGTCTACGATGCGGAGTCTCGCAAGGTGGTTGCGGATGGACGGGCGCCGCACGAGCTGATCCCCGGTCTGCCCTCGGGGCACATGGAGCAGGAGCCTTCGGCCTGGGTAACGGCGATGGATGCTGCGATATTGGAAGCGGTTTCAAAGGTGGACCGTTCGGCAATAAAGGGAATTGGAGTGAGCGGCCAGCAGCATGGCTTTGTTCCCCTGGATGAGAAGGGCGACGTCATTCGTCCCGCGAAGCTCTGGTGCGATACGAGCACAACGGAGGAGTGCGCGTTGATCACTGAGGCGCTGGGTGGCGAGGGCGCGGTTATCGATACCATCGGAAATCGAGCTCTACCCGGTTTCACTGTGCCGAAGATATTGTGGATGAAACGCTCTGAACCAGAGGGCTTCGATCGACTCCGCCAAATATTGCTGCCGCATGACTACCTGAACTACTATCTAACCGGAGAGTATTTCATGGAGTTCGGGGATGCGTCTGGCACGGCTCTGATGGATGTTAGGTCCCGAACGTGGAGTCAGGAAATGATTGATGTGATCGATCCGCTCATCGCGGATTGCCTGCCCAAGCTTTCGCCAAGTGGCGAACCTTGTGGGACGCTCAGGCCTGAGGTTGCGGAAAAGTATGGATTGTCGAATCGGACGCTCGTGAGCGCAGGCGGGGGAGACAATATGATGGGGGCTATCGGCACGGGCAATGTAGTGAGCGGCGTGGCGACAGCGAGTTTCGGAACGAGCGGGACGATCTATGCGTACAATGACGCCCCAATCGTGGATCCGCGCGGAGAGATCGCCGCGTTTTGCGATTCGACGGGAGGCTACCTGCCTCTGATGTGTACTATGAATGTCACGACGGTATCCGAGCAATTCCGGACCTTGTTCGACTTGGACCATGATGATCTTAGCGCTGCCATCGAAAGAGCTCCGTTAGGCGCCGGTGGATTGATGCTGCTTCCATATCTCGAAGGGGAACGGACGCCTTCCATACCAAGCGGCTCCGGGGCACTCATTGGAATGAATGCGAAAACGCTGAACCCGGACTTCTTGGTGAGAGCGGCTATCGAGGGGGTTACCATGGGCATGAATTTTGGCCTGCTCAGGTTGCGTGAGCTCGGCGTTTCGACGAGCGAAGTCCGCCTAACGGGCGGAGGTTCTCGAAATGCAGCCTGGAGGAGGATAATCGCCGACGTTTTCGGTATGTCGGTTGTCTGCATGAAGGAGGACGAAGGAGCCGCTCTCGGTGGCGCGTTGCAAGCGGCTTGGTGTGTGAGTCGTCAAAGCGATCCCACTACGTCTATCGCCTCGATCGTCGATGGGGCCACATCCTTGGATGAATCCACGCGTCTCGAGCCAGATCCTGAATCGTTGTCGAAGTACGAAGCGCTGCAGTCTTTTCACTCGCGCTTTTCGAAATCGATGGAACCTTTGTTTGAAGGGCAGGCCCCCTTTAAGGACTAAAGGGCGGGCGACTCAGGATTTTTGAGGGCTTTTTCCAAACGTTCGATTGTGGTATCGAGGGTTTGGATTCGGGCGCTCATCTTACAGACGGCGGGAACGAGTGTCCAGGGAGCGTGAGGCGTGTCTGTTCGAGAGACCATCTCATTGATTGCCTCTTCATATAGGTCCCATTTTTCCCGATTCCGCCAATCTTCATCAGTGATCTTCCATTGCTTGGGCGGACTGGATTGACGCGCTTCGAAGCGTTCGAGTTGCGTCTGCTTGTCGATTTGTAGCCAGAACTTAAGGATGACGGTTCCGAAGTCCGCGAGATGGGCTTCCATTTCATTGATTTCTTGATAGGCGCGGCGCCATTCCTCATTGGAGCACAGTTTCTCTACGCGCTCGACGAGGACTCGTCCATACCAGGATCGATCAAAAATCTCTATGCGTCCCTTCGAGGGCATGTTTTTCCAGAATCGTTTGAGATAGTGCTGACTCAGCTCTTCCTTTGTAGGGGCCCCAACGGGAGTCACATGATAGGCTCTAGGATCGATCCCTTGCACCAACCGCTTGATGCAACCGCCTTTTCCAGCGGCGTCCCATCCGCAGTAAACCATAACGACAGGAATCTTTTTTGAGTAGATCTCGTGCACTAGATTGTGGATCGTATCCTGGCGCTGCTTCAGAACTTGCTTGTACTCTGCTCGGTCCATCGGCGGCTTGAACTTGACCTTCGCGAGCGCGTTCTTGCCTTCGAAGGGGATCCATTTCCGTTTTGGCTCGGGCTCTTTGAGCTGGCGACGCTTCTCGTCGATCGCTTTCTCGAGCTTTCTGATAATGGTTAAATAGAGCTGAATCGATGCGTCGCGAATTGTCTTCGTATCAATAACTTCCCATTTCGCGTAGGGCGCGTCGGTCGCCTTGATCATGGCATCGACCTGCTCCATGTAGGGCTTGTACTGATCATGCCGGCGCCAGTCTTTTTCGCTGACCCGCCATTTGGTCTTGGGATTCTCCTCCAGCTTTTGAAATCGTTTCGCTTGATCCTTCTTGGGCACTGTAAGGAATATCTTGACGATCGCGACTCCATCGTCCGCGAGCTGCCTCTCGAAATTCCGAATGTGCTCCCAGTATTGATTGATCTTGGAATTGCCGATCATTCCTTCTGCCCAGGAATCGAGGACCAGATAGTAGGGCCCTCGGTCGTAGAACTGTATCAGGCCTTTCGCAGGGGTGTGATTCCAGAATCGCCAGAGGAGTGGATACAAACGCGGTTCCTTGTGACTTGCGTGCGTGGAATAGACCTCGTAGGCGCGGGCGTCGATTTCGAGCAGCATTTGGTTGAGCAGCTTGCCTTTCTCGGAAGCGTCCAGCCCTTCGATGTTCACTAAGGCGGGTATCCCTAGCTCTTTAGCCTCGCGTTGCACCACGCCCAATCGAATTGCGAGTTCCTTCAGCCGATTCTTTTGCCCGGCCTTCTTCTGAATGGGTTCGATCGTGTCACTCATGCTCGTACTGGAATCTATTGGCTCCCGGCGCATTGCCAAGCATCGGATGGTCTATCGCATGCGCTTTCGCGCGCTCTTTACAGGGAGGTGGCGTCGACGGGTGGGGATTATCCCTTGTAGCCGAAAAGTTGATTCTGCTTTATAAACGAGGCTGTTTTTTCCGGTACCATCGTTTCCCAACCGCTGTCTTGCTGGGCAATTTTCTCAAGAATGTCGCGCGAGAATATTTCCGTTAGCGACTCGTCGATGCCTCTGATGCTCTCGATGTATCCGTTCTTTTGCAAGTGCTGGTAGAGGTGGACGAGACGATCGTCGACTTTCAAGTTCTCGCAAGTGATGAGCAAGTCATCTGCAATTCCCCCTGATACGGTGGGGATTGCGTTCGATCTGTCGTTTTCGCCGTTTAGTGTTTCGAGATATCGTCGATAGGCGGCTTGCTTCATTGGGTAAATATAGAGCTTCACCGAATTGCGCAGCAACCGACCAAAGCTCTCAAGTATACTGCCGGGAAGATGGGCATAGTATTTCTCGTTAAAGACTTCTAGGAGATTGTTTATCCCCATCGCTATCCCAATGACCTCTTTTGTATATTGGCGAAAGTACTGGCTTAGGCGGTAGAATTCGAAGTAGTTCGAAATCAATGTGTAGTTTCCAGTTGTGCCCAATGAATCGATACGAGCAAGAAAATCATCATAGTCGATTTGACCGCTTGCTTGCAGATTGTTCATGGTGATTTCCGCCATGACGATGAGCTCTTTTCCTTCGAGGGCGGATTCTTGTATGAACTGAGCTCCGGAGCACTTGAGCATGTCGATGTTCACTTTTGTTACCGGGCGAAAGCTCCCTCTCTCGACGAGCACGGCTTTCTTGTAGAGAGCATTGGCTGCAAGTTCGACTTTGCCTTCAGGCGAGAAAATCACCGCTTGGGTGAGTCCTTTGCGAACGAGATGGAGATTCATGATCCGATTGTCGATCGATTCGAATTCCGGTCCGTCGAGACGTATCAGGTCAATCTCGATCCGTTCAGGTCCGAGATTATCGAGAAGCGATTCGATCATTTTCTCGGGCTCGTTCCTTAGGTAAAATGCGCCGTAGATCAGGTTGGTTCCAAGGATTCCAATTGCATGCTGTTGATCGAGATTGTTGTCATCCCACATGCGCGTATGGATTACGATGCTGCTTGGGGCGGCGTTCGGAGTGGACTGAAAGCGAATGCCGATCCAGCCATGGGCGTCGTTGGGCCCTCGATACGGTTTCGTCTTCACCGTATTGGCGAAGGAGAAGAAGCATCGATCTTGATTCGACTCGCCGAGCCGCTGCTCAACTAGGCCGTACTCTGTTTCGAGCATAGTGAGGAGACGTTCGCGGGAGACGTAGCGTTTGGACTTACCGTATATTTCATCGCTGAAAGTCATATCGTAGGCCGATATGGCTTTTGCGACGGTGCCCGCGGCGCCTCCTGCTTGAAAGAAGTTCCGCGCGGTTTCCTGTCCCGCTCCTATTTCGGCGAAAGTACCGTATTTGGAATCGTCGAGATTGATGGTGAGCGCTTTCCTATTGGTGGTAAGGAATTCGTTTTTCGAAGTCTCATGCATGGCTGTATGCGAAATGAAATAGGGTAGTTGTAATGGCGAGACAATACTCCAGCGGATTAATCGAATCAGGGGAATCCATTTGCATCGTTGGCGCCAAGCTTTAACGCAGCTCCCGGGCCGTTTCCGAGTTTGGGGGGCTAGGGTGTTTCACAATAGGGTTGCCCTTCGGGTGCGGCCGTTCTTCGATGGAGCCCGCGCATCAAAGTCCGTTCGCCCTATGCAAACCCTACTAATAGCCCTCGGAGCCGGTGTTCTCTACTTGATCGCCTACCATACCTATGGGAAGTACCTGGCTCGGAAGATTTTCAAGCTGGATGAGTCTGCTATCGTCCCAAGCGTCGCCCTGAACGACGATAAGGACTATGTCCCTACAGACAAAGGGATAATATTTGGTCATCACTTCACTTCTATCGCAGGCACAGGACCGATCGTGGGTCCGGCTCTTGCGGTCATATGGGGATGGGTACCTGCGCTTCTGTGGGTTCTTTTCGGCTCAATATTGATTGGGGCGGTACATGATTTTGGAAGCCTAGTCGTTTCCGTGCGCAATCGTGGCCAGACGGTCGGCGATATTGCGGGGAGGATGCTCACGAAGCGAACGCGTTTGCTTTTCCTTTCAATTCTTTTCATGGCATTGACAATCGTGCTGGCGATATTCGGCCTCGTCATCGCCAACGTATTCGACCTTTACCCATCTGCAATTTTCCCTTGCTTGGTTCAAATTCCGATAGCGATTCTAATTGGCGTTTCTCTGCATCGCAAAGGGATCAACATTTTGATTCCTTCCGCGATCGCACTTGGAGTCATGTATGTCTCGATCGCTTTTAGCGACTGGGGGATTTTCCACGTCGTAAACCATACTCTTGGCGGAGAGCCGCAGGTTCTGAACGATGGCCTTAGCTTGTTTTCCTGGGTTCTCGTTCTGCTCGTGTATTCCTATGTCGCCTCGGTCTTGCCTGTTTGGACGCTCCTCCAGCCAAGGGATTTCATAAATTCGCTTCAATTGTTGTCTGCCTTGGCGCTAGTGGTTCTAGGCCTTGGGGTAGCCGCGTTCATTGGAGGGGCGCCGATTGCCTCCGAAACGAGTCGGACGAGCCTGGAAATAGTGGCTCCTGCATTTCGTTGGGCCCCGGAGGGAGCTCCGTGGATCTTTCCCTTTCTATTCATCACCATTGCTTGCGGCGCTATTAGCGGGTTTCACTGCTTGGTTTCATCCGGAACCTCATCGAAGCAAATCAAGTGTGAAACCGACGCTCAATTCGTAGGCTACGGCTCGATGCTCACGGAGGGCTTCCTTGCGACTCTGGTGATCTTGGCTTGCGTGGCGGGCATTGGACTCGGCGCAGCCTCCGCGGATAGTGGGATATTGACGGGTAGCGCAGCTTATGATGCTCGGTATTCCTCATGGTTCACGGCTCAAGGTCTTGGAGCTAAGATCGGAGCGTTCATCGAGGGTGCGGCGAACTTTCTTCGGGCGCTTGGACTGCCGTCTGTCTTTTCGGTGGCTCTAATGGGCGTCTTCGTAGCGTCGTTTGCTGCTACGACGCTTGATACCGCATGCCGTTTGCAGCGCTATGTAATTCAGGAGCTCGCTTCCACATTCGTCTCGCCATCCGATTTGGAAGAGGGAACTCGGGCAGGGGGTCCTTTCCATTGGCTGACGAACAAGCATGGAGCGACGATCTTCGCTATCATCACTGCCGGATTCATTGCGGCGATCCCATTGCCGGGATCACCTTGGGGCTGGGAGACCGCAGGAAAAGGCGGTCTGATCCTGTGGCCCTTGTTCGGCGCTACCAATCAGCTCCTGGGAGGTCTGGCGTTTTTGGTAATCACTTTCTGGATGTGGCGACGGAATCTGCCCGTTTACTTTGTTGCGATTCCCACTGTCTTTATGCTCATTTTGCCGGGACTCGCCATGGGGATCGAGCTCTTTAAACCGAATGGATGGTTCGCCCTCGAGCAATGGCATCTCGTTTTTATTGGGATCGCTACGCTGGCGCTAGAGATTTGGATGGTGGTGGAGGCTGCGCTGGCTTGGCCTCGAGCGAAAGGAACCTTGGAGGAAGCGCTTGAGCCGCTAGGGCCCGTTGCCGTTCCCGAATCGGACGGCGGTCGCTCTTGCTGAGCAATTGCGCCGTGCGATAATAGAAGACGTCCTGGGGAAATCCGTAAAAATTCGGTCTATAACAATTGCGAGTAGATTTGCGTTTCGACCTAAGGGGGGATGATGTGTTTTCTTTGCCGGTGCATTATTCGTTATGAAAGAGTTTTTGAAAATGTTCTTCGCCTCCTTGCTGGCGTTCGTGTTGGTTTGTTTTGGAGGATTTTTATTTTTGCTTATCTTTGCGGGAGCGCTTACGAGCATGAGCGCGCCCCAGCCGACTGTTAAGAAAGGTAGCGTCTTGGTCTTCGATATGACGGCCAACATTCAAGACGCTCCGGTTTCCGTAACGCAGGAGCAACTGCTGAATGAAGCCTTCGGGAGAGGCGGTCCTCAAAACTATGCCTTACGAGATGTGCTGAACGCCATCGAGGAAGCATCGGACGACCTGCGCATAAGCGCGCTGTACTTGAAAGGTTCATTCCAATCCCGGAACTATGGTTCAGGCTTTGCGGCGCTCAAGGAGGTGAGGGAGGCAATCGAGTCATTCAAGGAAATTTCAGGGAAGCCTGTCATCGCGCACTTGGTGTATCCAACCGACAAGGACCTGTATGTGGCGTCGGCAGCGGATAAGATCATCATGAACCCAGAAGGATTGATCATGAATGCTGGGATGTCTTCAGAGCCGATTTTCTTCGCGGGATTTTTCAAGAAATATGGAATTGGCGTTCAGGTGACCAAGGCGGGCGAGTACAAGTCAGCCGCAGAGAGTTTCGTTCTAGAGAGAATGAGCGCTCCGGCTAAGCTAGCGACGGAAGCGTTGCTCGAAGATATGTGGAGCGAGTATGTGGATGCCTTGTCTGAGCGAGCCGATATGACCCCCGACGCGTTTCAGGCGTTGGTGGACAAGAAGGGTCTATTGAATGCGAAGGATGCGTTGGAAGCAGGAATTGTCGATGAGCTCGGTTTTGCGGATTCCGTTATTAAGACCCTCAAGGAGATTTCGAAGAGCGATTCGGATAAGCTGGAATTTGATAGCGCGTCGCTATCCGACTATATTTTGGCTACGCGTGAAAGCGCAACCGGCGACCACGTGGCAGTCGTTTATGCGGAAGGTCCGATTGTCGTAGGAGAAGGTGCGGACGGTCAGATTGGCGGTACGAAATTAGCTCGTGAAATCCGTGAGCTGCGACAGGATGATTCGGTGAAAGCGATGGTTTTGCGGGTGAACAGCCCGGGAGGATCTGCATTGGCTAGCGAAGAGATTCAGCACGAGGTCAGGATGGCTAAGCAGAAAATGCCCGTTGTCGTATCAATGGGTACCGTTGCTGCATCGGGTGGGTATTGGATATCTGCTTACGCCGATAAAATTTACGCGGAGCCGAACACGATTACAGGTTCGATTGGGGTGATTGGCATGTTTATGAACATCAAGGAGATCGCCAATCGCCATGGGTTCACGTTCGATGTAGTGAAAACGGGAAAATTTGCAGATGCGCTCTCGATAGCGCGTCCTAAGAGCTCGGAAGAGATGGCGATCATCCAGCGCGAGGTCGATGATGTTTACGCAGATTTTCTTCGAAAGGTTTCGGAAGGGAGAGATCAACCGATTTCGCAGATAGAAAAGATTGCTGAAGGACGTGTCTGGTCCGGAGAGGACGCGCTTCAAATGGGGCTGGTCGATGAGATTGGGGGCCTGGAAAAAGCGATTGCCTATGCTGCCAAGGAGGCGGGCCTAGACTCGGATGCTCCAGTGAAGGACTATCCGAAAGCGACGGATTTTCTTGAAGAACTTATGGAGTCTCTCACGGCAACCGCTTCCATCCAGCATTCGAACAAGACTCTCGAGAAATTCGATGCTGCAGTTGAAGAGATACATGGACTCACTCGATGGAACGACCCGAAGGGAGTGTATGCTATTCTCCCCTACAATTTGGCGACGGAATAGAAATGGAAACGAAACTCGTACGTGATTGCAGTGCAACGATCATTCCTGCGGGAACTGCGATCACTCTGGAAAAGGACACACCTGTTTTCGTGACGCAAACGCTTGGCGGGAACGTGACCGTACGCGTTGGGCAGACCTTGTATCGCATCTCTAATCTAGATGTAGATGCATTGGAGAATGTAGACTTAGGTGAATCGGCAGCTCCGATTCCCGAAGCGAGCGAAGGCCCGATTTCTGAGGAGTCGGTTTGGGAGGCTCTCAAGCAATGCTTTGATCCGGAGATTCCGGTGAACATTGTTGATTTAGGCCTTATTTACGACATGCGGATCGATGAACTGGATAGCGGCAAGAAAGATGTGGCCATTAAAATGACGTTAACCGCTCAAGGCTGTGGAATGGGACCCGTAATCGCCCAGGATGCAAAGAGTCGAGTCGAACAATTGGAAGAGGTCGAGAATGCCGATGTGCAAATTGTCTGGGATCCGGTATGGAGCCCGCAGATGATATCGGAAACGGGACGTCGCGTTCTAGGCCTGGAATAGCCTAGAGAGTTATTCGCAATTGAGTCGAGCGACGACGCCCGCGTAGGGCTCGTCTGCGAAATAGCGATTCGCGACTGATAGCATGTATCGACTACAGATATCGAAGAGAGCGTTTTCGGATTGAGCGCGTCTAGCTTCGTAGATGAATTGTCCCTCCGGATCGACGCCTTGCCCAATGAAATTGAGAAATTTCTTCATCTTGTTGACCTGGGCCTTTTCATTTATCCAAGGCCTCCTTAGGGCATCGTAGAGCGAACGAATGTAGTGGAACACGTCTTCGAGCGGGATGGGCGATACGCTTCCAGTGGATTCGAAGGAGCGGATTTGCTTGAAGATCCATGGATTGCGAATCGCGTGCCGTCCTATCATAACTCCGGCGGCTCCGGTATAATCGAGTATCTCCCGAGTGCGTCGGGCTGAGGAGACATCGCCATTGGCCAATACGGGGCAGTGGACTGCGTCGACCGCTGCTTTAATTTCAGAATAGCGCACTTGGCTTCGGTACATTTCCTTAACGGTGCGTCCATGAACGCTCAGCAAATCGATCTCGTGCTTGTTCACGAGAGCAAGAATGCGTTCATAATTCTCCGTATCTTCGAAACCAATACGCATTTTCACGGTAAATAGCCCAGAGATGCATTCTCGAAGAACACCAAAAATCCGATCTACTTTTGCGGGATCCCTCAATAGCCCTCCACCGCAATTCTTCTTATACACCGTCGGTGCAGGGCAACCCATGTTCAGGTCGATTCCGGCGACATTGTGATTGAGCAGTTCAAGCGTAGTTCGCTTGAGGTGATCAATATCCTCTCCTATCATCTGGGCGAAAACGGGCCGTCCCGTACGATTTTCGGTTATCGACTCGAGGATATGCTTTTCGAGCCGGGATTGAATATGAACCCTGCAATACTCGGTGAAAAAGTAGTCTGGGCTCCCGATTTCCGACACGACCGACATGAACGGGAGCGTTGTCACATCCTGCATTGGCGCGAGCGCAGTAATCGGCTGATTAGCTACGATCGTGGAAGGAAGCGCTCGATCCAATTCCGTTTGCATGCTTGGCGCAAAAAGAGGGGAAATGCGATTCGGATCAAGCTTCTTTCGCCTGTTGGAAAACGCTCGAAGCAATCGCCCCGGGACGCACGCGATTATTCGAACTCCAATGGAAGCGCCTCCGCAACGCTTAGCGTGAGCCGCTAGTCCTTGTTTTCGTCGCTTTGCTCCTTGAGCACCCGCTCGAGGATCGGACTCATGTCGTCGACCGAGTTGAACACTTCTTCTGCGGTGTAGATCGGCACGTCGTTCTGGAGCGAAAGAACAATGGAATCGCTTGGACGGGCGTCCAGCTCCAGGATTTTTTTGGCGACCTCGTTTTGCATTTCTACGAATATGCGCGCGAAGAAAGTGCTTTCCTGGACATCATTGATGATGATTCGAGTGATCTTCGCATCCAAGCCGACTAGCAGGCTCGTCATGAGGTCGTGGGTGAGGGGTCGTTCCTTCTTGACCCCATTCAGGGCCATTGAAATCGCGTTTCCGACGCTGTGGTCGACATAGATGACGTAGGCTTTGTCTTCGTTGCCGAGAAATACGGCGCAACCATTTACGGTGGGCATAACTCCTTTTACGGAAACTGGGACGACGCGAGTACTCATGAAAGTGTTTCTTAGCTGTGGAGATTGGCGGACTGCCGGAGATTGTACAATCCTATTGAGCAATCGTCCTCTAACGGCGTTTTATAAGGTGAAAGCTCAGGAAAAGGAAAATTGGAGTTTTAGGGTCAAAAGCCCAAAATTTGGATTTTTGACGCTTCTGCCTCTGAAAGGACGCGTTTTCGGTCCAGAATAATGACGCTGTCCGCCTTCAGGACTGCAGTTGAGATGCCTGCCTCTTTCATGGTCTCAAGAGTTCGCGAACCAAATACGGGAACGTCGAATCGGTAGTCTTGAGAGGGTTTGACGGTTTTGACGAATATGAGTTGATCGGTTTTGAATTCTCCGGCCCTTCGTAGCATGGGATCGGTGCCTTCGAAGGCTTCCACTGCCAAGACAGTGCCTTTTCGAACGACGACCCCTTGTCCAACGTCCAATCGAGCCATCTCGGATGCAATCTCGATACCGTGTTGGAGATAAGTATCTTCAATCTTATCAAACCTTTTGGTCATCAATCCCTTACATGCCATATCCTCATCGAGGAACGCTCGCGCGTCTAGAGCGGTTTGTCCATTTTGGTCGAGTTCTTGGGCTATGGAGCCGAAAATGGTGTCCGCATTCTTGCGCTTCAGCTTCACGAGGAGAGCGGCTGCCTTGATGTCCGGATTGAGCCCTCGAAAGAGCTTTCCGGGCTTCACCTGACCTGCAGCGATCGTGTACTTGCAATTGAATGTTCGCAGCGCTTTCAGCCACTTTCCAACTTGTCCTACATTAATGCGCACTCGTTCCAGCTCGGGAAATGAGTCATATAGAGCCTCGGTAGCTTCGTTCTCGAAGGCGATGAGGCGAATGGGCAAGCCCATCTGACGGGCTCGATCCGCAATTAGTTTCGGATACTCACCTCTTCCGGCTATCAGCCCGATCGGTTGGGCGGCGTCGAAGTCGGATGGGAGGAATTTTGAGAGCATTTGTAATTTTGAGCCGTTGGGCGATAGCGCCCAATGGCCCGTTAGGAAAGCTAGTTTGCGACGATGTTCAAAATCTTGCCTGGGACGAAGATGACTTTGCGTATCGTTTTTCCGTCGATCTGCGCCTTCACTCTTGGCTCTTGTTTCGCTTGTTCAAGGACATCCGCCTCTGTTGCCGCGCTAGGGACCATGGCTTGGCCGCGAAATTTGCCGTTAACTTGAAAAACGATCTTTACCTCGTCGCTCACCAATTTCGATTCGTCCACCTCGGGCCAAGGACCGAAGGCAACCGATTGGCGTTCGCCGAGGCGATGCCACAGCTCTTCCCCGATATGCGGAGCCATAGGAGACAGCAATTGCACAAACGCCTTGGCGGTTGGCGGTTGGATCTCTTCGCAAGTTTGGAGATGATTGATGAGTATCATCAGCTGGGAAATCGCCGTATTGAAGCTCAGCGTATCCAAGTCATGGCTCACTTTTTGTATCGTCTGATTTAGCAGCGTTTGCGTTTCGGATGATTCCTCGGCGCCGTCCTTGATCTTCGGATGCAGTTCGCCATCCTTGCCCACGATTTCACGCCAAACCTTATTCAAGAATCGGTTGATGCCGCCAATGCCTTTCGAGTTCCATGGCTTGCGCGCTTCGAGAGGTCCGAGGAACATCAAGTAGAGACGAAGCGTATCCGCTCCGTACTGATTGACGACTTCGACAGGGTCGACTCCATTTCCGGCGCTCTTGGAGATTTTTTTGCCGTCTTCTCCCAGCAGCATTCCTTGATGGAAGAGCTTGCTAAAGGGTTCTTTCGTGGGGACGGCTCCCTCGTCGTAAAGGACCTTGTGCCAAAATCGGGCGTAGAGCAGGTGGAGAACCGCGTGCTCTGCCCCACCGATATACATATCGGGCGTCTTCCAGTACTCGAGCGCTTCAGTTGAAGCCAGAGCTTCGGCGTTCGTTGGATCCATGTAGCGCAAGTAGTACCAGCAAGAACCGGCCCATTGCGGCATGGTATTCGTTTCCCTTGAGGCGCGTATCCACATTTCCCCTTCAGGTTTCTCTCCCGAAGCGGGAACGAAGGCGCCGCTTTGATAATTGTACCAAATCTCCATCCAATCATCCGCTTTCTTTAGCGGACTTTCGCCGGTTCCTGCGGGCTCGTACGATTCAACGTCAGGCAGCTTCAATGGCAATGAGGACGGAGGAACCGGCAGGGCAAAACGCTCGCCATCCTCGTCTTTGTAGGCAACTGGTTCCGGGGGAAGCCACTCGTTCAGAACGCCGCTGGCGACGGCTTTCCGGTAGTCTTCCTCAGTTACCCAAGCGACGGGAAAGGGCTCGCCCCAATATCGTTGTCGCGAGAATAGCCAATCCCTGAGCTTGTATTGCGTGCTTTCCTCGCCAGTTCCTGCTTCGCCTAGTCTAGCGGTGATACGCTTCTTCGCCTCCTGCCATTCGAGCCCATCGAACTCGCCCGAATTTATGAGGACTCCGCCCCCTATGCAGGGAAGGGCGTCATCTCCATCGCCTTTGATGACTTGGATAATCGGGAGATCGAATTGCTCAGCGAATTCAAAGTCGCGGGTGTCGTGAGCGGGCACAGCCATAATCGCTCCGGTTCCGTAGCTGATGAGGACGTAATCAGCGATCCAGACGGGCATCTTGCCTCCGGTCAGCGGATGAATCGCGTACGAGCCGGTGAATACCCCGGTCTTGTCCTTGGCGAGATCGGTTCGTTCTAGGTCGCTTTTAGCAGCTGCGCTGGCGACGTAACGGGAAACCTCGTCCTTCTTTTCCGGTTGGGTGAGCGCTTCGACCAGTGGATGCTCGGGAGATAGGACCATGTAGGTGGCTCCCATGAGCGTGTCGGGCCGCGTCGTGTAGATTTCTAGGGACTCGTCCAGTCCTTCGAGGGCGAATCGGGCGGTCGCTCCGGTCGATTTGCCGATCCATTCGGCCTGCATTTTCTTTGTGGAAGCGGGCCAATCGATCCCGTCGAGATCCTCAAGAAGGCGATCCGCGTACGCAGTGATGCGCAGCACCCATTGGCGGAGGTTGCGGCGGGTAACGGGATGGTTTCCGCGCTCGGACTTGCCATCGATCACTTCTTCGTTGGCGAGAACGGTAGCGAGCTCCTCGCACCACCAAACCGGGCGCTTGTCGACATAGGCGAGTCCTCGCTTGAAGAGTTGAAGGAAGATCCACTGGGTCCAGCGGTAGTAGTTGGGATCGGTGGTATCGACCTCGCGATCGTAGTCGTAGCAAAAACCAACCGATTTGAGCTGCTTCCTGAAATGGGCGATGCGCTCGATCGAGGTTTTCCGAGGATGGTTGCCTGTCTTGATCGCGTATTGCTCGGTGGGGAGACCAAATGCGTCCCAGCCAATTGGATGGAGAACGTTTTTTCCCTTGGCCCGCTGATACCGGGCCAGGATGTCGGAGCCGGTATAGCCAAGCGGATGCCCTATGTGAAGACCTGCGCCGGACGGGTAAGGAAACATGCTTAGCACGTAGTACTTCTCCCGGTCCGTATCGTTTGACGCTGCAAAGGTCTTGCGGTCTTCCCAGTATTTCTGCCAGGTAGACTCAATTTCAGTAAAATTGTATTCAGGGCTGTTAGAGGCCATTTTCTTGGAAAAAGGACGCTATGTTGGTTAAAATGCACCCTCCGTCAATCATGGTTAAAATTGGAAAGCAATTCGCCCGCTGCGGCGCTCTGGCAGGGCTGATTTTCTTGTTCTCCGCTGATTTGTTCGGGGGAATTTTCTTCGATCGCCTTTTGGAATCAGTTGTTCGGATAGATGTCAGGGAGACGACATTCGCTGGCGGTTCGACGCGATTGGTTTCCGGAGTGGGTTCCGGTGTTATCCTTTCCCGCGATGGCTTGGTGATGACCAATGCCCATGTCGTGAGTCCGCAGGCAGTGGATATTTGGGTAACGCTCGCGAATCTGGAACGCGTGCAAGCGGAACTGCTGGGCTGGGATCATTGGACAGACTTGGCTCTTTTGCGACTGGATATGGATGAGGTGTCGCGTCGGAAATTGGAATTCTCAGTGGCGAAATTTGGAAATTCCGACAAGCTAAAGCCGGGACAGACTGTTTATGCTGTGGGGACACCGCATGGCTTGTCTCGGACCGTCACAAAAGGGATCATCTCGAACAAAGACCGATACTATCATGACTCTTCTGGAATTCGTGGATATGAAACGGGATTTTTCAATACATGGCTCCAAACCGATGCCGCAATCAATCCAGGGAATAGCGGTGGACCGCTCGTAAATGAATCGGGTCGGGTAGTGGGAATCAACACGCGTACCTATCTTGGAGCGGACAATCTTGGATTTGCCATCCCCGAGAAGACGGCTCGATCTGTGATGAGCCACCTTGAGGCTCATGGCGAGGTTGAGCGAAGCTATATCGGATTGGCACCAGGGTTTCTCCAAGATTTGGAGACATTCTATTCCCTCGAAGCGAACCAGGGGATGCTGATCAATAGCGTAGATCCAGGCTCGCCTGCTGCGCTTGCGGGCGTGAAAGCAAGCGACATCGTCCTATCCTTGAATGGGAAGAAGCTGGATGGGAGATTCCCGGAGCAAATTCCTCCAATTCGCAATTTGATCGCTAGCTATCCTGTCGGGTCTTCCTTGACTCTGGAAGTGAAGCGGGGCGGCGAATTGATGCTGATCGTGGTAGAAACCGAGCGATTGGAGAGTCGAGTCGGAGATGAATGGGCGTTCGAGAAATGGGGGCTAACGGTTCGCGAAGTATCGCGCTCATTCGCTCGAGAGCTGCAGCTGACGTCCGACGATGGGGTGGTAGTAATTGGGACTCAATCCGCATTTCCTGCTGATAAAGCGGGCTTGAGACGGGGCGACGTAATATCGAAAATTAATCAAACGAACTTGATTGGGCTGGACGATTTGAAAGAGATATACGAATCCTACAGCTCGAATCCCGACCCGTTGCTTATGGAGACCCTCCGCAATCGGACGGTCTCGTTTAAAGTGCTAAAGCCATAGGCTGCTATCATGTCGTTTCGCCACCAATACCTTGCAATGCTTCTTGGATGCCTCAGCGCGTATCCGCTTCAATTACAGGGCGCTCCCGCGATCGATACGCTGTTCGAAGAACGGTCGCAATCGGTAGTGGTGGTTGAGTTTTTCGTTAAGACGGAAATCGATCGCAGTCCTATGTCCGTAAACGGAATCGTAATCGACGGCAATGGGACGATACAATTGCCCGCATCATCGGTTCCCAGTTGGATTCCCGTGGATCGATTAAGAGAGTTCAAGGTTTACCGCCTGGGAGATTCGGAGTCTGTCGATGCGGAATACCTCGGCAGCGATCGGCTCCACAGCTGGCATTACGTTCGCGCGGATTCATCGATTTGGCCAAAGCTGAAGCCAGTGACGGACTATGCCCTAGCCGAGTTGAAAACGGGTCAGCCGCTTTGGGGAATCGGCGTGGCGACCAAAGACTTGGACTTTACGCCCTATTTCATGAGGGCGGAAGTATCGACGATTCAAAAGCTGCCGGAGACGGTGGGATTCGCTACCAGTGAAATCACCAGTCCTGGTTCTCTTCTATTTACGGATGACGGGGCGTTTGCTGGGTGGGGAAGCAGTTCGCTCAATATGGAGCGCTACCTTACGATCGAGGGAAACCGTTATCAGGCGTATTTGAGAAAGCCTGACCAGAGCACGACATTCTATGTGGCTTCTGAATTGGTGAAGACATTGGGAAATATCCCATCGTCGCCAGAAATCAATGACTTAACTTGGTTGGGTGTTGTTGGTCTTCAGACGATAGACGATGAGGTCGCCGAACTGATGGGGTTGGGAGATCGGGCCGCTATTTCGATCAGTCAGATTATCAAGGGAAGCCCGGCTGAGAAAGCAGGTCTTCAAGAGCGGGATATGGTCCTGTCGGTGGATGGCGTTCCTTTGAAGCGATATACGCCACGCCGCGTAGTTGTCTCCGATTTCGAGCAGCAGATCGCTAAGAAGGAAATCGGAGAACGCATGACGCTCGAGATCGCTCGCGGCGATAGCCGGGTAGAAATCGATGTAACGATTGAGCAGTCTCCCAAACTCGTGCGGGAAGCGGACCGGCGGTACTTCGAGGGAATGGGCTTTACGATTCGCGAGTTCGTCGTATACGACAATGTTTCATTGAAGCTCGATCTTGAGATCGATGAGGTTCCGGGCGTAATCGTCAGTTTCGTTAAGCCCAGTAGCGATGCTCAAACGGGAGGCGCTCAAGTGGGCGATCTAATCAAGGAAATCGATGGGCAGGCTATCAGCAGCTATGATCAGGCGGCTTCGATTCTGGAATCGCTCGAATCAGATTCGAGCAAAAAGGAATTCGTTGCCCTCGTCGCTCGTGGAGCGGAGACCGCCGTCTTGAGAATTGCATTGAACTAGCAGCGATCGCTACACGTAAGCGTATTCAAGATCCTCTTTCGTAATCGCGATGTTGCGGCTCAGGTCGTCGAATGCGGTTTCATTCTCTTGAATCTTATGAATGAGATCTGCATTTTCCTTTTTCAAGTATTCTGGCGAATTCTTTATCTTTGCTCGCTTGCTAGATGCTTTCGCGGCTCGTTGGAGCTTCCATCCGGGAACGAGCGCTAGGCTTGAGACTATGCCAATGAAACTTGCGAAGTAGGCGATCGCATCGATAGGAGAAGGTTGCGTAATTCCGAAAAGTATAGCAATGACGGATACGAATCCGATTAGCCCAATGTATGCTCCGTTCTTGCCATCGACTAGTTTTTTATCGGGCGCATTCGGTACGGGTGTACCATTTTTCTGGAACCGCTTCAGCAGTATGCTGACCTGGGAGTGCTTTCCTTGAAGGGTTTGTAGCCTCTCTTGAGCGACTTTCAAAGAGCGGTCCAAATCTTCGAGCTGTTGCTGCAACCATTGTTGACGTTGTTCCCAAAGAGACGAGGCTTTCTCGCTGATGGATGTGATTCCTTCGTGACTTAGATTCGTAGCGGTATCGAAGAGGTCTTGGCGAATGCGTTCTGAAATATGCGTATATTTTTTTCTCCGCGCGAAGTAGGAGTCCTTGGTTTCGAGAAAATTCGATATTTCCTGCGAGCGTTCTCCGAATAGGGCATTGCAACTTTCGGATTCAATCCAGCGAAGGCCTGATAGTAGATAGAGAGTAGAGCGGTCTTCTTTGGACGGAACGTTGCGAATTAAGCGGGCGTAGGGTAACCAACGTTTCTCCGCATCTCGAAACGAGTCGCTTTCGCTGATCGAGCTGATTGCTGCGGAGCGAAATCCGTCGGGTAGCGTGTATGAATTGCCGTTTCCTGATTCTCGAAGCGGTACGTTTGGCATTTGGGAGAGCCATCGCAAGGTTTCGCTTGATTTTCCGCGACCGGCGATCGCGCCTTCGCAAAGCGTCTCTGGCAACGAGCAAATAGCAAGTTGAGCGCGTTCTTCCTCCGTAAACGTAGAGAATAGAGGAATAAAATTCTCGCTCGAATGCTCTTGGCTCTCGCTTTTGGATTGTTCGATCGCTTTGATCGCTGTGGCAGGATAGCCCAGGCTCTTGACGAATACGAACCGCGACTCTTCTTTCGAGCAACCGTTCCGATGAGCGATTCGATGCTGGCAGGGCGCAATTGGAAGTCCTTTGTATAGACGTCCCATTCTCCCCATGAATGATCTGTGGGATGGAGCCTGATCGGCTCGTCCGTCTCTTCGATCAGTATCAGGTTTCTTCTATAGGGCCCATTGGAAGCGGCGGGGATTACATAGTCGCGGAACCAGTCACGCACGGATCCAGAAAGGACGCCTTGGTCAGTCAGATGGAGTAGTATTAGATCCGCTCCCATAGACTGTAGCGGAAGGGCATCCAAGAATGCTTCCGCTTGGTTGCCGGCGCGATTGTTTCCCAGTCCCACTGAAACCTCCATTTCCTCTCGAATGAACGATGTTCGGCCCACCGACGACGCTGCTGCAGCATTGATGTAGGGCTTCTTGTTCGTGGCGATCGAGGAGCGGGTTATCAGGAGGGAGTCGTCAGAGCGAATGGGATCGATCTTTCCTTTTTGAGACTCTTCCAGCCTTTTGGAAATGGATTCTTCGCGGTCTGGATTCTGAGGGAATTGGACGGCTTCGCTGCATGCCGCTATGAACTCTTGAGGGGTATCGATCGAGCTTTCGGTTTGGGGCGTGAGCCATACCACCTTCTTGCGCTCCATAAGGCTAGATTCACGCAGCGTATCAAGGAACGTGGTTTTCCCAACGGCCTTGTTTCCCCAGAGATTGAAAACGCGACTGGAATAAAGATTGAAGTCGTCGAGCGGCAAAAGGGAGGCGAACTCGACTAGTTCGTCTGTCCTCGCGATCAAGCTTTCCGGCTCGTCGATCGTCAATTCTTGAGTATTTTCGTTCATATTTGCGATAGAGGATACTACTCCTCTTTGCGAATCGGCTTTCCGATGCGATCTGTTTAGGAAGCGCCGGCCTATGCGCGCAAATTTTATGATTTGCTATCGGAATACGAAGCGTAAGCGTCGATTCAATGGCTGGGGAAGTCGAATACGGATTCCCGGAATCGCAGCATCCTCAATCCGCTTGTCCACGAGTCGAATGCTTCTAGCGCCCGATCCTCTAGCGTTTCTTGGATGAGCCATTCGATGAACTCGCCTTTTGCCTTGTCGGCCAGTGGATATCCGCCCCCGATCCGAGGGTTGATTTCGATTGCGAGAGCGGATTCGGACTCTGGATCGTAAAAGGCTTGGATATTGATCGGTCCCCAGAGACCTGGAGTCGCTTCGACGATTGTTTGGGCGAGATGGGCGAGCGCCGGGATTCGCTCCGTAGTCGCCTGCATCGATTCTCCATTTTCCACGGCGATGCGGCGATGCGGAATTTCGCAAAGGCAGCGACCGTCCTTGGAAACGTATGCGTTGATGGTGTATTCGATTCCTGGAGCGATGGCCTGCGCTAGGAATTCCTCTGATGATGCGAGCTGGGCGATTGTCTCAATTTTGTCCACGAAGTGGACTCGATCGCTGCCAGAACCGTATACGGGTTTAGCGATTAACGGAAGCTGCGGCACTATTAATTCTGGAGACTCCGGATCGAGCGCGAACGTTTTTGGCGTTGGGATGCCTGATCTCGTGAAATGCTCGAACGTGTTCAGTTTATTGATACACATTTCAATAGAATCGACTGAAGAGACCCCAATCTGAATGCCGCGTTCCTGGAAGCGAGGCTTTGCCTTAGCAAAGGCCTTCAAGGTGGAATGGCGACTTGGAATTACGAGACCAATCGCTTGGTCGCTGCAATAGTCGAGAAGGGCATCCAGACTCGAGCTGGTATCGATTGTCTCGAACACATCGGCGAAGTGCCGAGTGGGAGCATTCTCGTTTTCGTCGGTAGCGAAAAAAGTGGCTCCGCGTTTCCTGGCGGAGAGGGCCACGATTCGAGCGAGGGCGACTTTGCTGCCGGCTGAAGAAAGGAGTATATTGCGCATCGAGGAATCTCGTCGGATTCAGCCGATCCCTTAACGCTAGGGCAATATCAAAAAAAGTGGCTTTCCGGAATGGAGAGCCACTTGAAGTAAAACGATAAAGATAGCTTATCCAAGCAATCTGAGAGCAATCGCGCTCGAAGCGTTCGCTTGACCAAGCATGGCAGAACCCGCTTGAACAAGGATGTTGGCGCGTGCCAACTGAGTCGATTCGGTTGCAACGTCCACATCGATGATGCGGCTGTTTGCAGCCTCGAGGTTTTGCTTGTTGACCGTCAACATGTCCGAAGCGAATGTTAACTGGCTGGCTTGAGCTCCATTTTCCGCACGAAGCGTAGCAACGTTTTCGATAGCGGTTGTGAGCTGAGCGAGCGTAACGTCTGCCAAATCGTCTGCGCTGGTAGCATTCGTTACTGCATTGCCCAAAGCAGCTTGGTTGATGGCGATTGTGGACTGCTGATCTTCTGTCGTAGCAACGGAGAGCGTTGTTGCAGAAGCTGCCGAAGTGAAGATAGATACACCATTGAACGTTTCTCCAGAGATAGCGGTAAGCTGTGCCTTGAGAACGTCGAATTCTGTATCGTAGTTCGCAACGTCTGCAGCGAGCGTCTTCAGTTCTGACATACGGTCAAGAACCTTGGCCGCGGTTTGGAAAGCGCCATCCTGAGTTTGGAGGAAAGACTGCGCGTTCGCTATGTTCGTATTTACTGCATCAGTACGCTTGATAGCAGCAGATAGTTTCATAGATACAGCGAGTCCACCAGCATCATCAGAGGGAGCGGTGATTTTCAAACCACTTGACAAGCGGTTAAGGCTCTTTTGCAGCAACATGTTGCTGCTGTTGAGGTTGTTTTTCGCGATCATAGCCGCGGAGTTGGTATTTATTGTAACTGACATATTATATCATCCTTGATTTAAGCTGCGACATCCGTGCCGCGGCGTGTCTGAAGATTAGCGCCAGACGACGCTTTCCCTCCGTAATTGGAGGAAAGTCCAGCCAAGTCAGGCGGATGAGAACCCGATTGGCGTCAAAGCATTTAATTAAGTATATCTAATCATTAAGTATCCTTGGGTTGTATTGTTAGTTAACTACGTTTTGGTTAGGCATTTGAACGGTCACGATCTCTAGTGATCGAGAGCGCTTCGTTCAGTGGCCTGTTGGTTGTTCTGAGATTTTGGGTCTCTGCATTTCGGGCTGTTTACCGATATCGATTCTTCACCGCGAATATCGAGCAGCTAGAGGATTCATTTAGCCATTTGAAGGAGAATACTCATTGGGAAATGAGTAGTTTCCGCGCTTCTGTACTGACTGGCTTTTCCATTGCATAGGATTCGATATTCTTTGGGACGAAAAGACCGCGAGCTCGAAGATTCGAATCGCGGTTTTTTGACGAAACCGATTAACGCTACGTACTACGTTCGAGTATAGGCTCCCCGCCCAAGAGCGAGGAGCCAATGTCGTAGTAGTAACTAACCCAAAAGTCTGAGGGCGACCTGTGAGGAGGCGTTGGCTTGTCCAAGCATTGCGGCCCCGGCTTGTACCAGGACGTTGTACTTGGCTAGCTGCGTCGATTCCTGCGCCACGTCGACGTCGATGATGCGGCTATTCGCTGCTTCGAGATTCTCCTTGTTGATCACAAGCAGGTCTGTAGCGAAGGTGAGTCGATTCGCCTGCGCTCCGTTTTCGGCTCGGAGGGTCGCAACCGCTTCGATTCCTGTAGTGATGTCCGTGATAGACAAAAGGCTGCGAGATTGGCAGCGCCTGTAATCGTAGTGACATTGTTGCCCAATGCGGCTTGATCGATATCAACTGAAGCCGTTCCATCTTCCGTGGTTGCGACGCCTTGCGTGGTAGCAGTCGCTCCGGAGGTGAAAAGGGATACACCGTTGAATGTTTCGTCCGATATCGCTGTCAACTGAGTTTGCAGCGCTGCAAATTCAGTATCATAGTTGGCAATATCGCTTGCGTTTTTGGTAACGTCATTGGCGAGAATCTTCAATTCTGAGATTCGGTCCATGACCTTGCCGGCAACTTGGAATGCGTCATCTTGCGTTTGCAAGAACGACTGGGCATTCGCGATATTCGTATTTACAGCGTTGGTACGATTGATCGTAGCCGATAGTTTCATGGAAACCGCGAGCCCACCCGCATCATCGGATGGCTTGACAATTTTCATGCCGCTAGAGAGTCGGTTGAGACTCCGCTGAAGCAAAGAGTTGCTCTTTGCTAGATTGTTAGACGCAACCGTAGCTGCGCTATTAGTATTGATTACTACTGACATTTTACTTCCTTGTTTTGTTTGCGACGTCCGTGTCGCGACGGGCTATTTGAAATCGTGTTAGCCGCACTTGCAACGGGTTAGGTTACGCCAGCTAGTATCGTCCGCTTACGGATAACTTTAGAGGAAAGCGCGAAATTTGCGCGGATTTCCACTACCGCGTAGGGTGATTCCTCTATGCCGTGACTAGTTGATAGCGTTCATGGGACCTTGTAGGGCAGTTTCACTTTCAAAAATTGAAGCCTTGCATCCACTGATCATTGGATACGCAATCGTAGTTAGGTGAAGCGAGATATCTTAGGCTTAGTCTTGGCAGGAGGCGATAGTCGCCGATTCGGCGAGGACAAGGCCGTCTTCTCCTTCCACGAGGGGATTAGCCAGCTCGACTATGCGTTAGCTGTCTTGTCGAAATTCTGCCTTCACCTGGGAGTGTCGTTACGAAAAGGCCAACAAAACCGGCGGGCTACTCCGCATGAAGTGACCTATATAGCTGACCCGGAAGGTATGTCAGGCCCGATAGCTGGAGTTATAGCTGGACTGCGTCAGAATCCTGGCCAGCCTACGCTCGCTCTTGCCTGCGACATGCCGTTGGTTGATGCCGCGCTCGTATTGAAATTGCTTAGTCAGAGAAACGCTGGCTCTCAGGCAACCTGTTTCGATGCCGCAAATGGACGACCTGAACCGCTTTGCGCGCTGTACGAGCCCTCGGCTTTGCCAGATTTGGAGCGTGCCTACCGGGAAGGACGGCAATCGCTGCGAAGATTCCTAGAGGAAGGAAGCGTGGAACGTCTCAAGTGCGAGCCTCCCGATTTGCTAGCGAGCGCGAACACTGCGGAAGATCTTGCCACGATAAAGAAACGCCTATCTCAATAGTGGTAGCCGATGCCTGAAGCGACTCCTCCGAGAATCCTGCGAATTTTCATTTCACCCGGCCATGACTTCAAGGGTAGGCATGGGAAAGGGCGTCTCAACCATGGTTCAAAAAGCGTTGATTCAGTCGAATGCATCGCGGGTCGCGGTTTGCGAGGGGACCGATACCTGGACTACAAGGCGAATTTCAAGGGACAAGTTACCTTCCTCGATCAATCAGTAGTCAACTTGCTGGAACGTAAGCTGGCATTGACCGATTTCGATGCGTCGCAATTGAGACGCAATGTATTCATAGAAGGGATCGATTTGCTGGCGCTGATTGGCCGAAGGTTTCAAATCGGTCAGACCCTGTTCGAGGGCGTGGAGGAATGCGCGCCTTGCTATTGGATGAATGAATCGCTGAGTCCGGGCGCAGAGGAGCTTATGAAAGGACGGGGAGGGCTCCGCTGCCGTATAGAACGCTCGGGATACCTGAATGTGGGTCCTGTGGAAGTGAGGGAAATCGATTGAAGCGCTGCCTATGCCTGAAGTTTTACTAGATAGCGAGCCCATCGACTTCCAAGGTCCTCCCCCGAGTTCGATCGCGCAGGTTTGGAATTTGGTCGAGAATCACTTAGGTCAACATGGAGCCTTGATAGAGCAGTTTCTCGTTGATGGAGATGCGTGGAGCCCTGAAGGTTCTGAGGATTCCGAGGGGTTCGCTTCTATTGAAATCAAGTCTATTTCGCAGACTGAGAGCGTAGCGAGAATGGTACGCGATTTGCGGAGCCAACGTGAACATTCGCTGGGTCGCTGGGGCTACTCGTTCCCTGAGCGTTCCTTGGGATGATTTCAAGACGGAGGCGATCGATATCCTGAATGATGCGCAGCCATTGCTGGAGTGCGTCGGGGTGCTGATAGAGTATTCGCGACAAAATGGATTGGAGTGGTCCGGTGGAATTTCTGCCAGCTATGACCGGTTGAATGAGGCCTTGTCGTTGACGATAGACGCGATCGAAAATTCGGATTGTATCGCCTATTCGGATGCAATTGCGCTTGAAACTGCGCCAGCGTTGGAGGCTCTATATGGGGTTCTTTCTGAAATTTCGATTAGCAATGTGAATACCGGAAAGGAGGATTCGATTTGAGTAGCGATGTCCAAGCGATAGTCGAACGTCGGTTTCCTGCGATTTCCGGACGACTGGATTTGCCCGAACCTACGATTCGAACTGAACATATGGCGAATCGATCGAAAGATTGGGATCGATTGCTATCGCGATGGCTCGAAGGAATTAGCTTAGACTCCGGGGTCGCGTATGCGCTAACTGGATTCGGTGACGGAAGTCATGTGGCAGCTCTGCTTGATCAATTGCCCAAAGGCTCCTATGTTTTTTGCGCAGAGCCCGATGCGGATTGTTTTTATTCGGAGTCGATCGATAGTCGTGTATCCAACATACTGGAAGATCCGAGGCTCTTTCTGGGCGTTGGAGAATTAAATGAAGATTTTTTCGAGTCGCTTTCGCGCTTTCCAATATTGGAGCTAGAGGATGCTCAACCGCTCGTTTTCGCTCCATGCGACAATGAGCGATCGGCCTATTTCTCTTCATACTTTGGCGCCTTTGCTCAAGCCTACGAGTACTGGCGGAAATTGTATGGAACGAACGTCACTGCATCAGGCCGTTGGCAAAAGAACACTTTCAAGAATGCGACTGTCCTTATTTCCGCTCCGGATTTAGCAGAGCTAAAAGGCGCGATGGACGGTGAAACCATAATTATGGTATCCGCGGGCCCGTCATTGGATGGGTCCCTTGAATTCGTGAAGCGACACAGCGATCGCTGCGTAGTGGTCGCGGTGAACTCTTCGTTCCGCGCCCTTCGGAACTACGGAATTCGACCGCACTTTGTAATAGCGGCGGATCCTTACGAGTACACTGATCAAGGATTCGAGGGGGTATCGAGCGCGGATTCGATCCTGATATGTCCGTTCATCGTATACCCGAAAGTCGTTGAACGCTTTCCAGGAAGAATTCTAACCTGGTCTCAGAATAACTTGCTCGCCTCCTATCTCCGCTTAATGGGAGGAATGCCGCTTGGATCTGGTATCGTAGAGATGGGTACAGTATCCGCTTGCGTTTTCGATATCGCGACTGCGCTTGGCAGCCGGACGATCGTTTTCGTGGGTCAGGATCTGGCGGCCAAATCGGATGGGCAGCTCCATGCGGAAGATTCATTTTATTCCGACTTGAAAGCGAATTTCCTAAAGGAGGAGTCTTGCAGAGAGCTGCCTGGCAATACGATGGAAACGGTTAAAGTGGACGAGAAACTCTTCGTTTACCTAAAAGCTTTCGAGAGCCTAGCGGCAGAGCGCGGAAACGATCTAATGCTTTATTTCCCACAGGCATGAGGCTTTCTTTTAGACCCACAACAGGTCGGCGGCCGTTCTATCATTTGCATTGTTGGCCGGCTGCGGCACCACCCTCCCAAAGGTGAATTCGCAGTACGACACCACTTTGGGCAAGAAACGGAAGACAACCAATGTCTACCAAAAGGCGCCCCTTCCAGATAGCCTCAATCGAGTGGCTTTGCTTCCTTTGTACAAGGGGAACTACGAGCACCACGACTTCGATAGCGTCGAGGACAACTTCAGGATGGAGCTGGTGAAGCGCGGCCTTTTCGAAGTCGTGACCGTCACTCCCGAAGCTATGGGCGAGATGTTTGCCAAGGAGCGCTACTCTTCGGTGGAATTCCTGCCGACCGACATGCTCACCAAATTGAGCGCGCGCTACGCGGTCGATGGGCTTCTCTTGCTAGACCTTAGCTACTTCAACGCCTATACCCCAGTAGGGTTGGGCATCAGGGCCAAGTTGCTCGATGGCCATACGGGTGAGCTCGTTTGGGCCGCCGGTGAGATTTTCGATGCCTCCAACCCCGCGGTATCGAATGCCGCGCGTAAGTTCTATAAGACGGAATCGACCATTGATTCCCCCCTTCACGACACCCAAGCCGTTCTACATAGCCCCAGCAGATTTCTAAATATGTCGCGCATTCGCTTTTTAGCGCGATTTATTTACAAAAAGATTAAAGTTCATCAGGAGCGAGCCGTTTTTAAAGTAAATTAACAAATTGTCCTGACGAATCCTTAATCGAACTAACGTAATGAACATAAATAACCACCCACAAGCATCCGATCTCTATACCCAAAAGATCAATCCGCGCGATGCGGCAAAACCTTCTAAACCGATAGAGGCTTCCAAGGCCGAACCGGAGTCGGTAGGAGAAAAAGTCGAGCTATCGAAGCTGGATGCGCTAAGAAACGAGCCTGAGATCCGTCCCGAAGTGGTCGCCAAGGGCAAGGAGCTTCTCAACGATCCTAACTATCCTTCCTAGGAAATAGTCGATTCGATCGCTAAACTCATTGTGCCCTTTGACGATGATGAATAGGTAGTGGCCGCTATCTTCCCGGATTCCCGGCTTACGTAGTATTACCAACTAGTTTATGAATCGAAACGCTGCTTCCTACAAGAAAGCCGCCATCTTATCGGCCAGCCCAGAGCGACTTATCTTGATGCTTTACGATGGCGCTCTGGATGCCATGAGTCGGGCGAAAACGGGCTTTAAGATCGAGGATCTAAAGGAGCGAAACGAAACGATCAGCAATAATTTGATCAAGGCTCAGAATATCTTCGGGGAGTTGCAACGCTCGCTTCGAATGGAGCGAGGAAGCGAATTCGCTGATCGCATGTTCGGCTTGTACGACTTCTATACGTCGAAGCTCAACGAGGCGAATTTCAAGAAAGAGGAAGCCCCCATTGATACCGTGATTGAGCTCTTCACTGAGATTCGCGATGCATGGGAAGAGATGCTCTCCAAGCAAAAGGTAAAGGCAAAGGCGGCGCCGACGGCATCTGGTATGGGTGTTGGTGAAGGCTTGTCTCAGAGGGCATAGTTGGATTTTCACGACGTTGAGTCTATCGTTGACGCTTGGCTTCACAGCGACAACTGAGATCCTCTTGGCGCTTGCTTGAACTTGGAATCTCTTGCAGATTGGACGTTGAGTATCGCAACCAATGCAGTCTCCCATGAATGAACCGCGAAAACGATTTGTCCTTCTTGATGCCTACGAGGCGCTGACTGAAAAGGAAACGTTTTGCATCAATGAAGCCAATTTTGAAGAGATAAGCCGCGTCCAGGCGAAGAAATCGAAACTGCTCGCGGAACTGGAGTCTCTATCGGACACGCCTTTATTGGACGAGAAAGAGATCAGCGAATTCAATCAACGTATCGATACGCTAAGAGAACGCGAAACGAGCAATAGCCTCCGATTGGATGGGCTAATGAAGGAAAACCGTGAGCAATTTCGCGACCTGTCCAAGCGTGCGAATTCCGCTTCGCAAATTCGAAGAGCCTATGGTTCGGCATCGAATCCCGCGGCGCCGAATCGATCGCTCAAAAATAAAGCATAAGGGAAACGGTATCCAATTTCGATGGGCGATCAATCTAGCGAGTTCAGAAAAATTCCTTATGCTCGCCAATGTATTGAAGATGCCGATATCGAATCCGTAGTTGCGGCTCTCAAGTCTGATTTCATTACGCAGGGTCCTCGAATCGAGTCTTTCGAAAAGGCGTTGTCCGAAGTAACGGGAGCGCGATATGCCATTGCCGTTTCAAGCGGTACTGCAGCCTTGCACCTGTCCTACCAAGGGCTCGGGCTGGGGAAGGGGGATATAGGCGTCGTTCCAGCGATAACCTTTGCTGCAACGGCGAACGCTCTCGGATATTGCGGCTCCACACCTGCATTTTGCGATGTGGAATCCACTTCAGGGCTAGCGACAGCGGTTCAGTTCAAAGGATGTATTGAAAAATTGGAAACAAATGATTTACGAGCATCATTGCTGGCTCCCGTATCCTATTCGGGCAAGCTCTGCGATCTCGAGAACATTGCGGAACTTGCCCGAGGCCTAGGGGCGTACGTAGTTGAGGATGCGGCCCATAGCTTGGGCGCGGTAAGGGGAGGTTCGAGGAGCGGTTCCTGCGATCATTCAGATGCCGCGATATTGAGCTTTCATCCTGTTAAGCATGTCTGCTCGGGAGAAGGGGGCGCGGTGTTGACCAATGATTCAGTGCTAGCTCGAAGGGTTCGGAATCTTCGTTCGCATGGAATTGAAAAATTCGAAGATCAGCAACGCTCCGAAGGAGGGTGGACCTACGCTCAGACGGAATTGGGGTGGAATTATCGAATGACGGATCTCCAGGCGAGCCTAGGCGCCAGCCAACTCGCGCGCCTAGATTGGAATTTGGCTAGGAGGCGAGAAATCGTAGCGCGGTATCAGCAACGATTGGCGAAGGAGCCCTTTGCCTCTTGCTTCGGCAGGCCCTCCGATGCACCCGATTCTTCATGGCATTTGTATGTGATCCGATTTGTTTCTCCGGAAATGCGTCGTGCCGCGTATGACTTTCTTCAAGCGCGTGGAATTGGAGTTCAAGTGCACTATATTCCCGTGTACCAGCATCCTTACTACAAGAAGGCAGGTCACCGCGAATTACCAGGAGCGGAGACTTTCTATGGAAGCTGTCTCAGTTTACCTCTGTATCCTGCGTTGAGCGACAAGGATCAAGAATTCGTAGTCGACGCCCTAGCAGAATTTTGCCAATCCGTTCAATGATGGATAAGGACAGATCATTGCTCACTATCTGTCGATTCGGGGGTGAGCATGGCTGGGGACATATAACGCGGTGCTCGGCATTGAACGCTCGCGCCCGCTCAATGGGGTGGAAGACCGAGCTCGTAACTCCTTCCGAAATTGACAGCATCGATAGAAAATTGATCGAAGCGTTTGAAAATGCTACGCCCGTGGATCGATTTGACGTGGAATTGATGTTGGGAGGTCGAGACGAACTGGATGTCGTTTTAATTGATGAGATGTACATTGAGGACGCCTATTATGGTCGAGCGCGAGCTATTATCGATCGATATCCGGGGGCCCGACTCGTCGCGATCGACGACATGAGGCAGCGTTCCTTGGATGCGGCCCACATGACGATTAATTCAGAACTTGGTTTGCGTGAAGCGGCCTATGGTTCCGACATTTCTCTTCTCGGCGAACGATATGCGCTGTTGAGAAAAGGAATTGGTGAACCCATGGCGATAGATACGCCGAATTGGGGGATCTCCATTCCAGTCCTCGTCATGATTGGAGGGACAGATCCGCTGGGTTTGACGGACTTGATCCTCGAGGGCCTGCTGAATTTTGAATCGGTATCCTTTGCGCCAATCGTAGTCAGTGGAGACGGCAATTGTAGAGCTTCGATTGAAAAGCGCCTCGATCAATTTGAAGTGTCCTTGTATAAGGAAGCTATTGGAGCGAGTGAACTGTCTGCGTGGATAGGCGCTTGCCAATTCGGAATAATCAGTTGCGGAACATCGGTATTCGAGTTCGCAGCGCGAGACACTCCATTCCTAGGGGTGATTGTCGTAGACAATCAAGAAGCAGTCGCCGGACAAGTTGGAGCTCTTTGGAATTTGCCGATCGTTTCTGGAAGCGAGATTGTACGGTCGCAATCCATTTTGAACTCGCCGTTGTCAAGGCTGATAGGGAAATTGAATCGATGGTCGGAAAAATCGTTCGCTGCCGTGGATCTTGATGGAGCCAAGCGCGTCATGGATGCCATCACGCGTCTTTAGAAAAAGGATACAGTTCAATCTCGTACCCAATCTCCCTCTTGAAGAGGTGCATGCTCGTCCAAATCTCTTGAAGCGGTTTTTCCCAGCACCTCGAGCCAGCGATTCGGTCTCAATCCTAGAGAAGGACGAACTACTTTCAAATTCTCGCACGACAGCGTTTCGCCTTGCTTGATGGGTTTTGAAATATAGATCGAGCGCCGAAATCGCTTCTGCTTCGAATCTTGTGAAGCTTCTTCGATCGCCTCAGAGCCGAGAGAGGAATGCACGGTCTTTGTCTGAAGAGCTAGGGCCGCCAACTCAGCTGGCTCGAGCGAGAACTCAGCATCGATTCCTCCCGCCGCTCGATCGTCGGTGAAGTGTTTCTCTATGACGCGGGCTCCCAATGCGGTCGCCGCGAGTGAAACTTCGTTGCCGACCGTGTGATCGGACAACCCGATTTCACAATCGTATTGCCAGGCGAGGGCATTCATCGACCGAAGATTGAATCCCTCCGCAGCGCTTGGGTACTCATTGATGCATTTTAGAAGTACGACTGCAGGGCAACCATTGTGTCGCAAGGCTTGGAGCGCTTCCTGGATCTCAGATGAATTCGCCATTCCAACGCTTATAATGACTGGTTTTCCGGTTGCGGCGATTCGTTGCAGAAGCGGAATGTGGGTCGCTTCAAACGAAGATACCTTGTAAACTTCCGGGTCAATCGCATCTTCAAGGAAGTCAACGGCCGCTTCATCGAATGGCGTGCTAAAGAGAGGTAAACCTAGTTGTTTGGCGAACTCATGAAGAGGCTTGTGCCAATCGTAGGGCGTGGCGGCTTTTTCATAGAGGTCGTGCAGCGAGTAGCCTTTCCAAAGCCCTTCGGTTACCATGAACTCAGGGTTTCGGGAGGGTAGGGTCAGGCTGTCAGCAGTATAGGTCTGGAGCTTGATTGCGTCGGCTCCATTTGTCGCTGCCAGCTCAATCAGGCGTTTAGCGGTATCGAAATCTTGATGATGGTTTCCCGATAGCTCCGCAACAATAAGCGGCGGCTTAGCGTGATCGCGAATATGGTCGATCAAACTCATAGATGACGCTTAGATTACTTCAGTATTCCTGAACGTTTCTACAAGCCCGGTGAGATCTTCGACGCTAAGCTGGTTGGGGTTATCGAGGCTATTGTATCCAAAACCTTCCTTACATATGTCGCCCTTGTAGTGTTCGCTGTTGTAGGTCCAATAGGGGTTCGATGGATGAATGATGTAGCGATCCTCCTGTTCGGTCGTATGGTGGGCCTCGTCCGCCGGGATTAAGGCTTCATGCAGTTTCTCTCCGGGCCGCAGACCGATAATCTTGACGGGGCAATCAGGGGCGATGGCATTGGCGAGATTGCCAATTGAGCAGCTTGGAAGCTTTGGGATGAATATTTCACCACCCATCATGTCGTTCAGAGAGCGCAAGGCAAAGGATACGCCATCTTCGATGGAAATAATAAAACGTGTCATTTCCGGCTTCGTTATGGTAATTAGTCCGTTCTCCTTTTGCTTTAAGAAAATTGGAATGACAGAGCCTCTGCTGCCAATAACGTTCCCGTAGCGAACGACGGAAAAACGCGTATCGATTTTTCCACTATAGCTATTGCCTGCGATGAATATCTTGTCGGAACAGAGTTTGGTCGCTCCGTAGAGATTGATTGGATTGACCGCTTTGTCGGTGCTTAGAGCAATTACGCGTTGAACATCGGTAGCGATCGCAGCATCCACGACATTCATCGCTCCATTGATATTCGTTTTAATAAATTCATGCGGATTGTATTCGGCAGCGGTGACTTGCTTGAGAGCTGCGGCGTGAATTACGTAGTCCACGCCTGCCATCGCGCGCTCGAGCCGTGGCATGTCTCTGACATCTCCAATGAAGAATCGAATACGCTCCGATGAAAATACCGAATGGGAGGCCATTTCCGACTGCTTCAGCTCATCGCGTGAAAAGATGATCACTTTCTCGGGGTTGAAGCGTGTCAGTATCTCCTGGCAACAGCGTTTTCCAAAGGAACCGGTTCCGCCGGTGATCATTATGGTTTTCCCGTTTAGCATGAATTATTCGTGAAATGTGTAGGAAAGGTTTGGCTTTGTAAACCCGCTTAATTCGAGCGAAGTCTAGGCTAAGGAGCGCATCGAGTTTGGATACGATCAGGCCGCTTGTTGGATTCCTTCGCTAGCGATAGCGTGTATTGAGAGGTTAAGGGCCTTAGATTGAGCCTATTTTTACAAAAACATGCTTCGATTTTGTTTCAATCTTTCACTTTGGCGCTAGGTTAATCGAGTCCGCCTTCCTTCAATTCCAGGCTGGCGTATCCAATAAGATAACCCGCAAACCAAAGATTATCGGAGCTTAAGCTATCAGTTTATGACCGTGGAACGAATACTCATTCTCGATGATGTAGAAAGGCGCTCGAGGAGCAGTTGCGCCGCAAGCGGCTTTCAGTATGCAGCGTATCTACTCTCAAGGAAGCCGAAGATCATCTTCAGAAAGACGAGTTTGATTTGCTCTTCGTAGACGTGCATCTTCCTGACGGGAATGGGACTGAGCTGCTGGACCGGATCGCTACGATGCCGGACCCGCCGCTTGTTGTAATTATAACCGGTAACGGTACAGTGGAATCCGCGGTCGAATGCATGCGCTCCGGCGCATTCGACTACATTATAAAGCCCTTTTCGGCTTCGCAAATCGATGTGCTGATGAAGAAGGCGAAGGACTATCGGCAACTGGTTAAAGTGAATCAGTTTTTTGCGAAAGAGAGCGTTGAAGGGGAGGAACCAATTGGGAAGAGCGCAACGATCCAGCAATTGCGCAATATGGTGGCAAAGGTCGCCCCGACGGAAGCGACCGTGCTTATCAATGGCGAGAATGGCACAGGTAAGGAACTCGTGGCGAACGAGCTCTATCGAATGAGCGCTCGCAAGAACGCGCCCTTTATTAAGGTGAATTGCGCAGCGATTTCCGAGACCTTGATTGAAAGCGAATTCTTCGGCCACGAGAAAGGGGCCTACACGGGAGCGATGCAGCGTCGCGAAGGCCGCTTTGAATTGGCGGATGGCGGTACGATATTGCTGGATGAGATTAGCGAGATTTCGCCGAAGGTTCAGGCTAAGCTATTGCGGGTTCTTCAGGAGCGCGAATTTGAACGCGTTGGGGGAAACAAGACGATCAAGGTAGATGTACGCGTAATTGCTACAACCAATCGCGATCTTATGAAGTCGGTTGAGAATGGAGATTTTCGACAAGATCTCTACTACCGATTGAATGTATTCCCTATTCAAGTACCGCCGCTTCGGGCCCGGCCCGGCGACGTCGTATTACTGGCCAAGACCTTCGCCCAAAAATTTGCCCGAAAGCATGGGATTAAGCTATTGGGATTCGAGGATGACGCGTCGCAATCGCTAGCGTCGCATACCTGGCCCGGAAACGTGCGTGAATTGCAGAATACAATCGAGCGGGCAGTGATATTGAGTGAACCGGGATCAAAGATTTCGTCGCTGTCGCTAGGATTGGCTCCTATGATGGCGAATGTGAGCGCTCCCCCCGTTGCTGCGAGCGTTCCTGAACCTGTTGGCGCAGGCGCGAACGGGTACGCCTCTTCGGGGCCCACTGAATTCGCATCTGTGTCGAATCCGGATCTGGGCGTGTCGGAATCAGGCATGCAGGAAGCCTTTGGCGATCCGGAGCCCCTGCCCTTGGATCAGATCGAAAAGCGGCATATACTCAGTACCTTGGAAGCCACTGACGGTAACCGTACCCATGCGGCGAAAATTCTGGGAATTAGCATCCGAACGCTTCGCAACAAACTGGCCCTCTACCGAACGGACGGCGAGTTCATCCCAGGCGAAGATTAGTAGGCTTTGTCAGTCGATTGGGACCGTTTCGCCTTAGGTTGAGACCTTTCCGGGTCTTCAGAGGGATATTCGCGCATTTTTGACTGCTCGAATCCAGAATTCTACCTAAACCTTTTGGGATAGGGAACGATATAGAATCTGAAGCTGCGAACAAACGATTCGATGCAACAGACATTTCCCATATCAGACCTGGAATTGGAAGCTCTCGCCACACGAGCGGTGAGCAACGTATATTCCATGATGTTGCAAAAGGATCCTGATTCCGTGACGACCAATCTGATCGAAGGATCGGATGGAGGCGGATCCGCAATGCTCTCGGTTGATCCCTCTGAAACGCTTATAGCAGGCTCTGTTGGCTTCATTGGAAAGCTAAAGGGAGTTATCTATATTTTCATGGGGCTGTCCCTTGCGGAGAAAATTACCGCGAATCTCTTAGGCCTTGAGCCGCATAAGATCGAGGAAGAGGGCAATGAGACGGTAAACGATGCCATTGGCGAGCTGACGAATATCATCGCGGGCGCCTTCAAAACCGATCTCAGCAACAAGGGCTGTGAATGCCGGATGACCATTCCTTCGATCTTGAGAGGGAGCAACTACTCGATCGAATCAACAAGACACAGCCCAGAGGCGAATTTTTAAGATCAATTGCGACGGAAACTCGTTCGTGATCGATATCCTGATGGAAGAAGAACTCTAATTTCATAGAAGCCATGCGAATAAAAGTCCTAGCAGTTGATGACTCAAAAACGGTGCGAATCATCGTAAAGAAAGCTTTCAAATCCTTCGATTGCGATGTGGTGGAAGCTCAGAATGGAGTGGAAGGTCTTGCGCTCGCAGCTAAGGAGTCGCCCGACATAATCTTGCTGGACATTGCGATGCCCGTTATGGACGGCGTGGAAATGCTCACGAAGCTGAAATCGGATCCTAGTCTGAAGTCGATCCCCGTTATCATGCTTACTGCTGAAGCTGGGCGAGAAAACGTGATGAAGATCGCAAAGATTGGCGTGCGGGACTATATCGTAAAGCCGTTTAAGGAGGAGGTACTCGTCGATAAGGTGAGCCGCATAGTCGACCTGCGACCTGCGGGAGACTCCGCTCCTGTCCAAAAAAGATCGACGATCCCATCGACCTGCTCGTGGTGGAAGACGAGCCTGCCATTGTTGATCAAATAAAAAACGGATTGGCCCATACCCAGTGGAATATAAACGGGGTTTCCTCTACCGGAGAGGCGATCGACTATTGCCAAAGCAACATTCCTGACTGCTTGATAATTAGCCTGTCTCTGCCTGATGACGCGGCCATAACGCTCTACCGCATCATACGCTCGAATGCGAAGACGAAGTACGTTCCGATTTTCGGGATGTCCGTGAAAACGGAAATGGAAGAGCAACAACGCGCTCAGCATGCAGGATTCACGACGATCATCACTAAGCCGATCGATTTCGACGAGGTCGAATCCAAGGTAGCGAAAGCCGTTAATCTGGATTCATCTGGAAAGTACTTCGAAATTGGCTAAGGATTCATGACCGTAAAGCTTCCGAGCAAATGCCATACCTCGGCAGTTAACGAGCTCAGCGCCTATTTTAAGACGAAAACCTGCGAAGCCGTGGACTATGGAATCTCGAATGTCATTTTCGATACGCAGGAAGTTCAGCAGCTGAATCTAGAAGTAGTTAAGCTGCTTCTGCAGTCGATGCGCGTTTGTCAGGAGCTTAGCTTGAAGTACGCGTTGGCAGGTAAGCCGAGCATCATCGAAGAAAGCCGAAAATTCGAGGAGTCTAAGAATTGGGTATTCAGCGAATCTATCGAGGAAGCTAAGACGACTTTCTAGATTCCCAGCGAAATATTTCAATGGAACCCGGTCTCAGAGAGGCTGGGTTTTATTCAAATACTGGATACTCTATTTTTTCTGCTTCTTTCCCCAGCTGTCTCGCAATCCTACTGTGCAATTGAAAACGATCGAGTCTGGAGTGGAATCTGGATCTACCGCATAGTAGCCTTTTCGCTCGAATTGGAATCGATCGCCATGCATGGCATTGGCGAGCTCTGGTTCCCCATAGGCCCGCTTTATCTGCTCCGAATCTAAATTTAGATTGTCTATGAATGTCTGGCCTTCTTCAACCTCTTCCGGATTGGGCTTGGTGAATGGCTGTTCGTAAACCCGAACCTCCAAGGGAGCATTTTCGCTCGCGCTGACCCAATGTATGGTTCCCTTAACCTTGCGGCCATCGGGCGTGGATCCTCCTCGGGATTCAGGATCGAATGTTGCTTGAATTTCAGAGACTTCTCCGGACTCGTTTTTTGTGAATCCCGTGCAGGTAATGTAGCAAGCGTAGCGCAAGCGGACTTCTCTGCCGGGACCGAGTCGGAAGAACTTCTTTGGAGGCTCTTCCATGAAATCGTCGCGTTCGATATAGATTTCTCGAGTAAGACCGACTTTTCGAACGCCTAGATCAGGGTTGCCCGGATGGTTGGGGCCTTCGAACCATTCAATTTCATTCTCTGGAAAATTTTCGATTACGACCTTGATTGGATCGAGGACGGCCATGCGACGCAACGCTTTCTCTTCCAAGTCCTGGCGGATGCAGTATTCGAGTAGGGAATACTCGTTGACGCGCTCGCGTTTTGCAACACCGGCACGGTAGCAAAACTCGTTGAGCGCTTCCGGTGTATAGCCACGTCTACGGAATCCGGATACTGTTGGCATTCTCGGATCGTCCCATCCACGAACGTGACCTTCCGTTACCAATTGAAGCAGCTTGCGCTTGCTCGTCAAAACGTACTCGACATTCAAGCGGGCAAATTCGATTTGCCGTGGATTGCTCGGGACGGGCAGCTTTTCCAGGAACCACTCGTAAAGAGGACGGTGAAATTCGAATTCGAGCGAACAAAGGCTGTGGGTGATTCCCTCGATGGCATCGCTTTGGCCGTGGGTGAAGTCATAGGAAGGATATATTTTCCATTTGTCGCCCGTGCGATGATGATTGGCATGGATGATGCGATAGAGCACTGGATCCCGCAAATTCAGGTTTGGATGGCTCATATCGATCTTGGCTCTAAGGACGCGCTCTCCCTCATCGAATTCGCCCTCCTTCATGCGGGCGAATAGATCGAGGTTTTCCTCGATAGGTCTTTCGCGATAGGGAGAATTCTCCCCTGGCTCCGTTAAGCTGCCTCTCAAGCGCCGCATTTCATCGGGCGGAAGGTCGTCTACGTACGCGAGACCTTTGTTGATTAGGACGATAGCCCAATCGTATAGCTGATCGAAGTAGTCAGATGCGAAAAAGAGATGCTCTCCCCAATCCGCCCCTAGCCACTTTACGTCATTCTTGATCGCCTCAACGTATTCAGTTTCTTCTTTCGCAGGATTGGTGTCGTCGAATCTAAGATTGAATTGTCCATCGTAGTCTTTCGCTATGCTTGAAGATACTTGAATCGCGAATGCATGCCCAATATGCAGGTAGCCATTTGGCTCTGGCGGAAATCGCGTTACGATAGGGGCCTGAGGATTTTCCTCTCGATAGGCATCAATAATATCGCGAATGAAGTTTGATGGAGTTTCGTCGGTCATCGATAGGGTTTTTTCTGTTGAACGCGGACTAGCTATATTTGGCGAGAGCGTTCTCGATTCGCTTTAGTACGCGTTCCTTCCCGAGAGTTTCAATCATAGGGAGGAAATCCGGGCCGGAGTTGGTTCCGCTCACCGCGAACCGGACGATAGGATACCAAGCGAATGGCTTAATTCCCTGTTCCTCCGCAATTTGATTGAAGGCGGAATCGATGGATGACTCGTCCCACGATTGAATTCCAGACAATCGCGGCGCGATCTCAGCTAGCCTTTCGACGGCGCCATCCTTTTTCATTACTTTCTTTTCTGCCTTCTCTGAGATTTCATAGTCATCGGTAAAAAAGAAGGCGGCAAATCCAGGAAGGTTTTCAAAGCTATCAATCTTCTCCTGGCAAAGTTTCATAGCGGATTCAAGATAGGATTCGTCGCTGGAAGGTTCGATCAAGCCCGTATTGGATAGGGAAACTTTGGCGGTTTTGACATATTGCGATAGCGGCATGGATTTCATGTATTCGAAATTCAAATGCGACATCTTTTTCTCATCGAATCGCGCTCCACCTTTTTGTACATCGTCAAGATTGAATCGCGAAATGAGACTATCAAGCGGGAGCGTTTCTTGGTCATCTTTTGGAGACCAGCCCAACAAGGCGATAAAATTGACGACTGCCTCAGGCAAGAAATTGCGATCTCTATACTCTGAAATAAGCGCTCCCTTGTCTCGTTTCGACATCTTGCCCTTTCCTTCTTTTGGATCCTTGAGAATCATCGGGAGGTGAGCGAACTTTGGAGGCGTCGCCTCGAATGCTTTAAATAGCTCTACATGCTTGGACGTGTTAGACAGGTGATCTTCTCCTCGAATTACGTGGGTGATCTTCATGGCGATATCATCGACCACATTTACGAAGTGGAAGCTGGGGTCCCCATTGGAGCGCTGAATCACGAAGTCTCGTTCCTCCTTGCGGGTTACCTGTCCTCGAATGAGGTCGTCAATGATGACGGGCTCCGTCTTCACCTTTTCGACTTCGGCGTCGTGGTAGCTGTCGAATTCCGTATAGCGTTCGCCCAATAGCTTGAAGTATACGGCACCGTCCTTTTCGTATGCCCGCCCTTTGTCCTTCAAGATCTGAATGTGGGATTGGTATAGTTCGCCTCTCTGGCTTTGGAAGTAGGGTCCAAAGGGACCTTCCTTGCCGGGTCCTTCGTCCCAGTCCAAACCAAGCCATTTCAGCCCATCGACGAGTTCCTCAAGAGCTTCTTGCGTATTCCTCTCCTTGTCCGTGTCTTCAATTCGCAAGACGAACGCGCCTCCGGTCTTTCGAGCGAATAGCCAATTGAACAAAGCGGTTCGCGCGGTCCCGATGTGGGTTGAACCCGTCGGGCTGGGAGCGAATCTGGCTCGAACGTTATCCATAGGGACGACACGTTGCGCGTAAGGGCTTGCGAATCAAGGCATCTCTTTACGATCGAAACGGATGCATTGGTCCCTTCGCCTATCGTCTTGCCAATCGACTGATGGGCAGGATGAGGATGATCGATAGTCCGACCAGCAACGCTCCTATGGTTGTCCACTCGCGAATGCTGAAAAATGAGATCATGTAGAATCCTATGAATGGCGCGAGCAGTCCGCGTATTCCAGTCATGAAGGAGTGGACGGTCATATAGTTGGATTCCTCGCCTTCAGGAGCGAACTTCGTCACCCAGAGGCTCCAATTTACATTGGCTCCTGCGAGGGCGAGTCCGTACCCTGCGGATCCCAAGTAGATTCCTGCAAGGGTATCTGCGAAAAAGAACACGACCATCGATACGAGCAGGATAACGCTAGCAAGTCCGCGTATCAGAAAGAAGTTGAGCGCATCGAAGAGATGGCCCCAGATCGAGGTGGCGAGAATGCGAACGATGCTGGGTATCACAATGGTCGCGATCGCAATCTGCGTACTCGTGGCTTGAATACCATGACTTGGGCTCGTCATGTATTCGATTTGTAGCGGCATCGTCGAGAGATTGCCGAATCCGAGAATCATCCACATGGCGAGAATTGCGCCGAAAACCTTGTCCTTCCAGACGAGCGATAGATGGGTGAGCGGATTGCTTTTAGGGCTGCGTCGGAGAACTTCGGATGGGACTTGATGGATGCATAATCCGGAAACGATGCACGCGAAGGCCATCAGCTGAAACAGGGCTGGAAATTGGGCGAGGTCCGCTTCGAGAAATTGGCCTCCGAACCATCCGAATATGGGGGCGATTGCTACGCTTAGCGTAATTGCGTAAGCGACCCGCTTTCCTCGAATGGCGGATGCGTAGTTCGTGGAATAGATGTGGACGAGCAGCGGCATTTGCTGAGCGAGCAATGCCGCGGCCAAGGCGCCGGAAGTGAGGAAGAGCCACAGCGAATCCTTTCCGAGAGAGGAAATGACGAAGAGAAATCCGGCTAGGAAGTAGTTGATGCTGCAGATTTTTGCCGAACGAACGCGGAGCCGTGGAAGGTAGAAGAGCGCAATCGGAGTCGAAAGAAGGCCGATCATGAATGCTGCGGGCACGAGTCCCTTCGCGAATGAAGAGCCATTGAAATGCTGAGTAACGACAAGGAGCGCAAACGTGCGCCAGCCCGCGTCCATGATACCGCCTAGGCAGCTGCGCAAAAGGTCCCATTTGAATGTCAAACGGGCGATGTTCAGGGCCCTCTTATCTGTATCTTCCAATTCGATTGGCTTACCCTAGAACGGACCCCCTCGATTTGGCGAGCCGCCTTCTCAAGGTCGTTCGATTCCTGATTGTATGATCGCCTTGAATTCCGGATGGTCCTTCAGGTTATCGAAGTCGGTATCTTGGGAGAGCCACTCGATATCGTCATATCCGCGATCGATCGCTTCCTTGAGGGCGGCGATAGCGTCCCGTTTCCTGCCCAGCAGGCAAAGGCTGCAAGCCAAGTTGTAGCACGCTCTTGGGTCGTCAGGAGCCAGGCGAACGAGGCGTCGATCAATGCGTAAGGCTTGCCGCGCCATTTCGTACTTGGAGTAGAGCCCGCCCAAGAGTTCGAGAGCGGCCCGATTCTGGCGATCTCGTTTCAGCACGTTTTCGAAAAAGTTCATTTCGAACGCATCTTGGGCGTTCATATCCATTGGCCGTGAATCTACTGGGCTGCTCAGATGCTGCAAGCGTTGGATTCTGGGACCTGCATGAGGTTTGCGTCGTCCTTGCGATGGCGGCCAACGGTAGGCGCCTGCCCGGATTGGGCATTGGGCGCTTTCCTCTATTGAGGCAGCGGCCCATTGAGCGAGGCGGGTAGAAGAGGCTAGGTACCCTTATGAGGGGCCCGCGCGAGGCGTGATTTTCCTTAAAATACCCCTTGATCTATATCCGTCAGGGGCCGTTGGGAAATATTGGATCAATATCTATAACTATACCATGCGTGGGCTCCCGGGAGGGCGTTGGCGCTCAATAACTATTATACCACGATTATGAATGCTCGATTTAGCATACCACTGTTAGTCTCCTCGCTCTTGCTGGCGTTTAGCGCCCAAGCCGGGGAAATTCTCGAGTCGAAGGGGGTCATCCTCTCGCTTGAACAAGATACGGCGACTGTGTCGCTAGAAGTCGCTGGAAGCGTTAAGCAAGGCGCCCGCGTACGGATAGACAAAATCAATTAAGACGAGGAAATCGATACGATTCGCGGTGAAATCCTCGAAGTCATCGAGACCGATGCCATTGTGAGCATCGATACGTCGAAGCTGGAAATTGGCGAGAGCGCTCGCATCTTCCCGGTAGCTCCTGCTCTTGAAGCGGACATCCTGGGATCCATTCCAGACGACAAGTTCTCTCTTTCCGATCCCGTGGACGATGACAAGCTGGACCATAAAGCTACTTTGGAAGCCTGCCGGGCTGCATTGTCGGAGTTCCCAGAAGAGCCTCGTTTTCATGCCCAATTGGGTCGCTTGCTGGAAGTTCTCGAAAAGCCCGCGAGCGCTATTCTCAGCTACGAGCGCGCTTTAGAGCTGGAGCCGAACTATCCGGTCGTTCTCCACAAGCTCGCCTCGCTGCGTTTCTTCGGACCTGAAGAATTACGTGACCTGCAAGCTGCTCGAAGCCTCTACCGTCGAGCTGGGACGTTGCTACTTGAAAGGTCGTGGAATTGAAAAGGATACAGAAGTCGCTCTGGATTCGCTGAATGAAGCGTCCGATCGCGGTAGCCCAGAAGCCATGAGCATTCTCGCTTCAGTCTACGTGGAAGGAATCATCGTCAAGAAGGACTACGATATTGCCGCTGGATTTTACCGCAAAGCTGCGGATAAGGGAGATCCCTCCGCTCAGTTCAATCTGGCTGTAATGCTGGAGAAAGGACAAGGCATCGCCCGAAACCGTGACGAAGCGATCGCTTGGTACCAGGATGCAGCCCGCCAAGGGCACAACTCATCCCAGAAGCGCTTGCTCAAGCTTCAGCTGGATTGGTAGCCGAACGAATTTGTCAATAGTAGGTGTGAGGCTGCACTTGATGCAATCCTAGTTTGTATGAGTTGCATAGGCCGGATGGTTATCGGCCTATGCTTTTTTTTCGCGTAGATCCGGAATATTGCGGCGATTTCGGGAACCGAATCAATCGGCGCTAGCGGATGGCTCGACCTTGCTTTTGGCGCAGGCCCCCGTGTCCTGGAGCTCTTCGCATGATGCGGTGACTTGCAATCGCTGGCTGATCGGGGTGAGACCGAGATTCGAGGAAACAGTGCTTCCGTACCACTCCATGAAGGGAGCGGGAATCTCGAAAATCTTTTGGCAATCATTGCAAATTACTTGAGCTTTGTGGGCCCCTTGCTCCTTGTTGGGCATGTAGTATTTCAGGTTGGTGCCGATGTCCACTTCGCGAACCAGGCTGCTCTCAACCAGAATTGGCAATGTCCGGTAAACCGTGGCTCTGGAGACGGTGCGGTCTATGGTCCGCGCCTTGTCGAGAAGCTCTTCTGCTGTAAAATGACTCGACTCCTTGAATACCGCTTCGAATATGGCCATACGTTGGCCCGTCATTCTCAGATTATGCTTTATCAAAAAGGACCGAAATCGATCTCTGCATTCTTCGATCGTCACGTTTCTGAGTCTCAAATCGTTCTCAATAAGTGTCAATGTTGGAGTGTAGCCCGTGAAATTGACTGACCGGATCGTAGCGGTTTGGCCTTTAGCGGGCTTTGACAAGACCCTTCATTATCGAATCGCGGAGGGCCAGGCCACTCAAGTGTTCGTGGGATCTCTCGTTCGCGTCCCAGTGGGTCGACGGTTCACGTTGGGTGTCGTGGTGGAAGTGGACGCCCAGGCGGATCTGGACTTCGATCGACTCAAGATGGTCTCCCAAATCCTGTACGATCAGCCGATTCTGACGGGCAATCTTCTTAAGCTGGGGGAGTGGATTCGCCTGTACTATGGAGCTAAACGGGAATCAGTATTGGAAACGATGATACCTGCGCCCGTGCGCCAGGGCATGGCTGCAAAGCAGGATAAGTTCGTCTCGCTGGGATCCGTACCGAGTGCGGAGGACCTAGAGGCGCTTGAGCGCCGGGCGCCGAAGCAGCGGGCTCTCTACGATTTCGTGGCGCAGCAGATCAAGGCGCAAAAAAAGAGCCTGATCTTGAAACGCCTGAATCTATCGCCGGCGACTTATAATGCACTTTTGGATAAAGGTTTCATAAGGGAAGAATCGCGCGTGACGGAGCGGGTTGCCTACGAAGACGAAATGGGAGCGATCGAATTTGCTGACGAGGCGAAAGTCGTCCTGAATGAAGAGCAGGCGATAGTCGCGGAGCATTTGCGCTCAGACTTGGAGAGCGCAACCTTTAGCGTTCGCCTGCTGCATGGAGTGACCGGTTCTGGGAAAACAGAAGTATATCTAAATGCGATGCAGGCGACATTGGAGAAGGGGCAAGGGATTTTATTTCTCGTTCCGGAAGTCGCTCTGACACCGCAAACGGTTGGGCGCATTCGGTCGCGGCTTTCTCGATACACGGATGCTCAAACGGTGGTTTGGCACAGCCATCTATCGGATGGAGAGCGGTTGGATGCCTGGATGGCGCTGGCATCTGGTAAGGCTAAAGTCGTTGTGGGCGCCCGATCCGCCGTGTTTGCGCCGATTCCGAACCTGGGTCTCATCGTGGTGGATGAGGAGCATGAACCGGCTTTCAAGCAAGATGAGACACCCAGATACCATGGTAGGGACGTTGCGGTGTATCGCGCCTATTTGGAAGGGGCATTGTGCGTCCTTGGATCCGCAACGCCTTCTCTAGAGACCTATCGAAATGTGGCGCGAGGTAAGTACGCCATCGATCGCTTGACGCAACGAGTCGATAATCGAGCCTTGCCGATGATGCATGTCGTTGACATGCGGCAGGAGATTGCGCGTACGCGAAAATCCACTCAGCTGTCTACCATGCTCGTCGAAAAGCTTGTCGATCGATTCGAGAAAAAAGAGCAGAGCATTCTGTTTATAAACCGACGCGGCTACTCTTCGAGCATGCTTTGCCAGGATTGCGGGCATGTCGTAGTCTGCGACCATTGCAGTGTTCCGATGACCTACCATCGGACTGATGAAACGCTTAAGTGCCATCTCTGCGCCGCGGAAACGGCGGCGCCGCATAAATGCCCTGAGTGCAAGAGCCCTAAGATCCGTAGAAAGGGGATGGGTACTCAACGTATCGAAGACGCGGTGACGCGGGTATTGCCTCGGGCGAAAGTCGTGCGAATCGATGCGGATACGATGAGTCGGAAGCATCTTTTCCGTCAGATCCTCGGCGAATTCCGGTCGGGCAAGATCGATGTATTGGTCGGGACGCAAATGATAGCGAAAGGCCTGGATTTCCCAAATGTAACGCTGGTGGGAATGGTGGATGCCGACCTGTCCCTGCATATTCCCGATTTCAGGGCTAATGAGCGAACGTTTCAGCTTCTCGTACAGGTATCGGGGCGCGCGGGACGAGGGGACCTGTCTGGAGAAGTGGTCGTGCAAACTTTCACTCCGCATGCGGATCCCATTCAATTCGCCCGTCGCGGCGAAGTCGATTCGTTCCTTGAGTTCGAGGCGGAGTCTCGGGAGCGATTTCAGTACCCGCCTTATCGGCATTTGATTCGTCAGGTATTTCGAGGCCCCAACCCGGATAAGGTCGCCTTTTTTGCGGCTCAATTCGCCAAACGCGTGGGCGAGCGTTTGAACGGCAAGGTGGAAATGCGAGGTCCGGCTCCTTGCTCGATTGAGAAAATGAAGGATCATTACCGGTTTCAGATATGGTACTTTACCGCAAACGTTACGCAGGTAATGGCAGAGCTTGTCTCGATCGCGGGAGAGATTGGTTGGCCTGCGGATGTGATTCAAGTACTGGATGCCGATCCTGTAAATTTGAGCTAACTGGCTCGGCTGAACCGGCTATTGTAGGCATAGACCTCCGCCTGGGGCGTTCGCTGAAAATTAGGATCTGTAGCTAAAGGTACTCACTGAATTGGCGATATAATAGGTAAGAAACGCTATGCAGTGTTTCATTTTGAAGTTTCGGCGTGAAATCGGAATCAAGGCTGAATTTGTCTGACCTTATTTGCCTGATTCGGAATAAGCGAACTCCGTTGAGGGCGCGAATTCAGTTTCCGATTGATCAATGAAATAGATAACCAATCAACGACTCTCTCTTGATCGGGCCGGAACGGAAGTTCCGGCCTTTTTGCGTCTGGATCGCTACTCGTGGATATCGGTGATCGACAGCGCCTGTTTCAAGTGGGGAAGCAGGCGCCGTGTGCGTTCGCTGGCGCCGGCGGCGGTGGTGTGATGGCTCGTGTCGTAGAATAGCTCTATATCCATGACGTACTCTTCGGGATCTCCCAGAAACTCGAGGTCGAGAGAGTCTGCGAATTTCACGATTCTATCCATGCTCGCGATTGCCTTCGGATTCTCTAGATCGAGCTTTGCGTTGCGCGCCATCGGCAACCACGAGAGCAGTACACGTACGTTGTTAGCTCGAGCCCATGAGACGAATTCCTCTAAATCTTGTCTAATTTCATCGGATACGGGAGCTGTTCCCATTAGGTTGTAATCGTGCGTTCCCCTCCAAAGGGTGTGATCAGTTTGAACGAAGTCGCCATGTTGATTGAGAGTGAGATAGTTGTAGTAGACAGGTATTTCGCCGCTATAGGATCCGTTCCATTGATCATGGAGATTTTTTATTAGGCTTTCTTCGTCGATAGGCCTGAGAGCGCGATTGTAGGCTCCGGTAAGTTGGCCAAGTCGAACCAAATTTCCTGCCAGCGCCTTGCGCCATGGTAGGCTTTTCAGGAACCGAGCCTTTCTGCTTAGTGAAAGGCTCCAGAAGTAATCAGGCGCCCAGATAGAAATCTCATCGGCGGCGTAGCTCGATAGCGATTCTCGAAAGTACATCGAGTTCTCGAGCGCAAGAAGCGCGACGTCGCCAGGTTTGGCGAAACGTCGAATCTCGTCGAAGCAAAACTCGGTTGGCATGTTGACGTTGAATGCGAGATTGACTGCCTCGTACCCGGTTTCCGTTTTGATCTGAGGAGAATCGAACCCAAACCATGCGCTGGATCCGCCTTGTATCCAGATCGTCGGGCCTTCCACCGATCGCGCCATATAGTGCTTGGCCATGCGCACTTCGCGAATTAGATGGTGAGGCCACCAGGGCATCCCAAGGTGAGCGCAAAACAGGATAGCTATCGTGGCGATTCCTGCGAGAACGGCGGTGAGTAGCGTGATGAGATATCGTTTTGCTGTCATCTATTCAAAATCGAAAGTAAAGGAAAGGGGTAGATTGGAACGAGCCGCTTTGCGCTATGATGAGAGCAATGATCGCGGCTGACAAGACGGCTGCTTTGATGCTGAATGCGGGCTTGCCCGATTCTGTATTGGCCAGCCAGGCGACGGGGCGTGGAAACGCGAAAACCAGGATGGCGGCAAACAAAATTTGCATAAGTGAAAGAACGGGTTCGGAGAAAATGAAATGACCTGGATGTACGCCGTTGATAACTGATGGGTACCACCCAAGGAAGTGAATCGCGTAGTGCGTCGACTTCCAAGCTTCCATGGGTTCGAGAGAGCGAAGAAATTCGAGGAGAGAGCTGCCATCTGTTCCATAGATACCGAAGCTACCGGCTAGAGATTGGAAATAGAGCGCGGCGCTCGAGAAACTCTCCGCTCGAAATAAGACCCAGGCGAATGAAACGCTTAGAAATGTAAGGCCCCATGAGAGTGCAGATGGAATCGCGAAAGGGGTTTTTCGCCAGAGGTGATTTGCGCAAAGAAGAGCTCCATGGGCAATTCCCCAAAGCAAAAACGTCCAGTTGGCCCCATGCCATAGCCCGGCCAGGGTCATTGTAATAAGAATATTGGCGTATTTGCGGAAGACACCGTTTCGATTCCCTCCAAGAGGAATATAGAGGTAGTTCTTGAAAAATCGCGATAGCGTGATGTGCCATCGTCTCCAAAAATCGATTACGCTAGTGGCTTGATAAGGCGAAGCGAAGTTCTCGGGCAGTCTAATGCCGAAGAATAGGGCGAGTCCCAGAGCCATTTCCGAATAAGCGGAAAAGTCGAAGTAGATCTGAAAGGTGAAGGCGAAAAGACCTGTCCAGGCGACGAGCGCGGACGAGCCCTCCGAAGCCGAGGATAGGGCAAAGGCGGAATCGGCTATGGGCGCTAAGTTGTCAGCGAGGAGGATCTTCTTCCCCAAGCCAATGATGAGGAGGGTCGCTCCAAGAGCGAAATCTTCCAACCTGACTTTGCTGAACCGCTCTGATTGCAACTGAGGGATCATCTCTCCCGGCTGGACGATGGGTCCGGCGATCAATTGCGGGAAAAAGGATACGTAGAGGGCATACTCGTGCGGTTTAGCGATGAGGCGCTGTTCTCGATACGTTGTGACGAGATAGGAGATTTGCTGAAAGGTGAAGAAGGAGATTGCGAGAGGAAGCAGGAGCGCAGGGGGCGTTAGATTGAGTCCGAATAGATTGGAGACGGTTTCAGTCGCGAATCCCGAATACTTGAATGCGCCGAGAAGGCAAAGATTGGTAGCGATTCCGACCACTAGGAGAGGTTTTCCGGATGCGGACGCCGTATTTCGCGCTAATCCAATAGAGCAGATATAATTGAAGGCTATGGAGCCCAAGAGCCAGAGAAGGTGAATTGGGAGCGCCCATGCGTAGAAGGTCCAGGAAGCCGCAAGCAGCCAGATGATCGATGCCCAATTAGGTGTTCTTCCCTCAAGTCCCTTGAATACGAGCCATGCGATTGGCAGGAAGGCGAAGAGAAAAATGGGGGTGAAGAATAGCATCGATGGTGAGCCCGCTAAGAGATGATCTTTGAATAGGTATCGAGTTCCCCGGTCAAGTTAAGGTTGGGGGCGATCTTTACATCAATTGTGAAAATAGTCGTCACGGCGATTCAGCGAAGAACTAGGTTGATGGAGCCCAATGAAGGCCTATGGTGCCAAGATGCGAATTTACTTCCTTGGAGTAGCGGGAACGGCGATGGGGAACGCCGCCTTGATGATGCATGACCTAGGACATGAAGTGATTGGGTCTGACCAGGCTGTGTATCCGCCGATGAGCGACATGCTGAGGGAGGCGAACGTAGAAACGCTTGAAGGGTACAGCGCCGCGCGGTTGAAGCGATTGAATCCCGATTTGGTCGTGATCGGCAATGCCTTTTCCCGCGGCAACGAGGAAGTCGAGTTTCTTCTAAATGATCGTTCTATCCCTTTCGCCTCATTGCCGGAAACGCTCAATCGGTTCGCTCTAACTGGCCGGCGAACTGTGGTTGTGACAGGAACGCACGGGAAAACGACCACGACGGCTTTAGCGGCGTATTTGCTCGAGAGCGCGGGAGCAGTGCCTGGCTACTTGATCGGGGGGGCGCCAATCGATCCAAAGCGTGGCTGGCGCGTGGGAGATCTAACGGATCCGTTCGTGATCGAAGGGGATGAGTACGACAGCGCGTTCTTCGACAAACGCAGCAAGTTCATTCACTATGCGCCGCATATCGCGATCATCAACAACCTAGAGTTTGATCACGCGGATATATTTCGAGATTTGGAGGATGTGAAACGTAGCTTCGAGCATTTTACGCGGATCGTCCCAAGCGATGGTCATATCTTATTGAACGGGGATGACGCGAACGCGCTCTCATTGCTTCCGATTCCGTGGACGCGTGTCACCCAAGTTGGGCTGAGCAAATCTTGCGATCTACGTATCGAAAATTATGAGACGACCGCGACAGGTTCCCGGTTTGATTTGCGTTGGAAGGGCGCCCCTTGGATCGAAGTGGAGTGGAGCTTGTCTGGACTCTTCAATGCGCGCAACGCTGCCATGGCTTGTTTGGCGACTGCGTTTTCCCTCGACAACAGTGGTGATCCAACCGGCTACAAGGCGGAAGGCCTTTCCGATTTTCGTGGGGTAATGCGGCGGCAGCAAACACGTCACGAGTCGGGCAATTGGATGGTGCTCGAGGATTTCGCTCATCATCCGACGGCGATCCGCGAAATACTTGAAGCGCTGAAAGAGCGCTACCCGAATCATTCGATGGTGACCGCGTTCGAGCCTCGTAGCAATACCTCTCGATTGGAAATCATGCATGAACCCTTAGTTGAAGCGCTGTCGATAGCGGACGCGGTGGTAGTGGGCGCAGCGAAGGCGTCACAGGAGGAATCAATTAAACTTTTGAATACGGAGCGATTAGCTGAGAGCCTTCGGGAGCGAAGCATGGTAGCTGTTGCAGGGGCATCGAACGATGATGCGCTGGTCCAGTTGACAAAGCGATGCGAGGAATGCGACGGCCCTACGCTTGTTGTTTTCCTAACGAATGGATCCTTTGGCGGAATCATAGATCGATTCGTTGAGTCCTTGGACTGATGCTGCTTCATCATTGAATTGGCGCTGATGTCCGTAGCAGTTGAAGCGATGCGGCTAGCTGCCTAAGTTTGCTTGCGGCCAATCAGAAAGGCGCAATTGTCTAGTCAGTATGGCAACGCCCCCCTTTCATTTCCAAAAGCTATTCGAGTTGGACGAGGATGATACGGAATATCGTCTTCTGACCCGCGAGTTCGTTTCGAGCGATACGTTCAACGGCGCAGAGATTCTCAAGGTCAAGCCTGAGGGGCTCACTTATCTGATTAAGTCTGCGATGCACGATTTGTCCTTTATGCTTCGGCCCAAGCATCTGGAGCAGGTAGCGTCTATCTTGGATGATTCGGAAGCATCGGAGAATGATCGCCATGTAGCCCTTACTCTTTTGCGCAATGCGGAGATTGCCGCCCAAGGGGTCCTGCCGTTTTGCCAAGATACCGGTACCGCGATCGTCATGGGGAAAAAAGGCCAACAGGTATGGAGTGGCGATGATGACGAGGCTGCTATAGCGAAAGGGGTCTATGAGACGTATACCAGCGACAATCTACGTTATTCTCAAACAGCCCCTCTCTCGATGTACGAGGAAAAGAACACGCGCACGAATCTGCCTGCACAGATCGACCTGTATGTCGGCGGCGGAGATGAGTATTCCTTCTTGTGCCTAGCGAAAGGAGGCGGTTCCGCAAACAAGACTTTCTTGTATCAAGAAACCAAAGCGCTTCTGAATCCAAGCTCGCTCGAAGCATTTCTATTAGAAAAGATGGTGTCGCTGGGGACCTCTGCCTGCCCTCCCTATCACTTGGTTTTCGTAATCGGGGGCACCTCGGCGGAAGCCTGCTTGAAAACCGTTAAGGTGGCGTCCACGAAAGACCTGGATGGGTTGCCTACCTCCGGCAATGAGCACGGCCGCGCATTTAGAGATATCGAGCTAGAGGAGAGAATGCTGGAAAAGGCTCGAGAGTGCGGCATTGGAGCGCAGTTTGGAGGCCGCTATTTCGCCCTGGACGTAAGGATCATTCGACTGCCGCGGCATGGAGCGAGTTGTCCCGTTGGAATCGGTGTTTCTTGTTCAGCGGATCGCAATATCAAGGCGAAGATCAATAAGGATGGCCTCTGGCTTGAAACGCTGGAAGGCGACCCAGGTCGGTTGATTCCTGCCTCTGCGGGCGGCCAGAAGGAAGCGGAGGTTGTTCGCCTCGATTTGAATCGTCCTATGAAGGACATTTTGGAGGAGCTGTCAGGTTATCCCGTGCAAACGCGTCTTTCGCTGAATGGCACGATCATCGTGGCCCGCGATATCGCGCACGCCAAGCTAAAGGAACGTCTCGATGCGGGCGAGGACCTGCCTCAATATTTCAAGGATCATCCTATCTACTACGCGGGACCTGCAAAAACGCCAAAGGGGCTCCCATCTGGATCGTTCGGGCCAACGACAGCGGGTAGAATGGATGCCTATGTAGAAATATTCCAGAAAGAGGGTGGATCCATGATTATGCTGGCGAAAGGGAACCGTAGCCAGCCTGTCATCGATGCGTGCAATACGTATGGGGGCTTTTACTTGGGCTCGATCGGCGGGCCTGCGGCCATCCTCGCAAAGGAGAATATCAAGAAGGTCGAGCTCGTTGAATACGAAGAGCTCGGGATGGAAGCGATTTGGAAGATCGATGTCGTTGATTTCCCCGCGTTCATTCTAGTCGACGACAAAGGAAACGATTTTTTCCAGATGATTCGAAAGAAAAACCTAGGCTAGAAGAAGCGAATCTGGCGCGAGCCGGGCTGAAGCGAGGCCTCGCTAGACCTGACGGGATCCTTCAGTAAGAGTCAATTCGGGCTTGGCCCGACAGGCTTGGGCTATAGCCTAGGGCATATCTATTTAAATTTAACCCTTAACTATTCGAACATGAAATCACGTCGGGAATTTGTTACCTCCGCTTTCGGGCTAACCGCAGCTGTCGCTGCCCAACCTCTCCTTTTCGGAGCGCATCACAAGAAGGAAGGCGAGAAGTGGTTCGATATTTCCTTGGCCCAATGGTCGCTGCATCGCGCGTTCAAAGGCGGCCAACGGGACGCGATGGACTTCGCCAAGATTTCGAAACGAGAATTTGGAATCGATGCGATCGAGTATGTGAATCAGTTCTACATGGACAATTTCACTCCCGGCGTATTGAAGGGGCTAGCCAGTCGTTCGAGGGATGAAGGAGTCGACAACGTATTGATTATGTGCGATCAGCTTGGAAATCTTGGCGATCCGAACAAGTCGAAGCGACATGAGACTGTGAATAATCACAAAATTTGGGCAGACGCGGCGAAAGCGTTGGGATGCCACTCGATTCGAGTCAATGCCCGTTCTCAGGGCTCCTATGATGAGCAAATGAAATTGGCTGCCGACGGATTGTCATTGCTCGCCGACTACACGGACTCATTGGGAATCAACGTGATTGTCGAGAATCATGGGGGGCTCTCGAGCAATGGAGCGTGGCTAGCGGGCGTAATGAAGATCGCAGGACATCCACGTGTCGGCACGCTGCCCGATTTTGGAAATTTCATCTTGGATCGAAAAACTGGCGATAGCTATGATCGCTACAAGGGAACGCAAGAACTGATGCCGTATGCGAAGGGCGTAAGCGCTAAAACCCACGATTTCGACGACGACGGAAACGAAATCAATACGGATTACGTGAGAATGCTCGATATCGTGAAGGATGCGGGCTATCACGGGTACATTGGAATCGAGTACGAAGGTAGAACACTGGATGAGGATACGGGCATTCTGCTTACGAAGAAGCTCCTTCAACGATTAGGCGGTCGATAGCCGATCGTATCCAGTTTCCTTAAACGTCGCAAATTCCCACTGCTTCTTCCAGAGATTTCAAAGGATCCGCCGATGTAGGAATGAACTCCTGCGCAACGAATCCTTGATAACCGGTATCGGCGATGGCTCTCATGATCGCCGGGTAGCGCAATTCCTGGCTTGAGTCGATCTCGTTGCGACCGGGAGCGCCTCCCGTGTGATAATGCCCGAAGAATTTATGATGCTCCTTGATTGTCGCGATGATATCGCCCTCCATCAGCTGCATGTGGTAAATGTCGTAGAGCAGCTTGAATCGTTCGGAGCTGATCCGATTGCAAAGTTCGATTCCCCATGGGCTACGATCGCACATGTAGTCAGGATGGTCGCGTTTGCTGTTGAGCAATTCCATTATAACGGTAACGCCTTCGCGCTCCGCGATCGGGACGATCCTCTCTAGCCCGGAAACGCAGTTCTCTAGACCTTGTTCCTCGTCCATCCCCTCCCTGTTGCCTGAGAAGCAGATGACGTTCGGCGAACCATTTTCTCTTGCGAGAGGCAGAGCGTTTTCAAAATAGGCGACGATCGCTTCATGGTTTTCAATTCGATTGAGCCCGCTTTCGATGCCGCCGGGCACGCCAGTGGTAACAGCGCAGGTCAGACCGTATTTCCTGACAATCGGGTAGTCTTCGGCCAGCAGTAAATCGAGGGCTTCCAATCCGATGCGCTTGGCCTGTTGGCAGAGGGCTTCGAGCGGAAGCGCGTCGTAGCACCATCTGCAAGCGGAGTGGCGTATTCTTCCTTTCAAGGTTCTTGTTGGATTCTCCGTGTCGGGTAATTCGGGCATGCGATTGGGATCAATTTTTCGGTCCACGTGTATGGGGTTGGGTGCATTCGAAGCAACAGTTAACTCCGTGGATACTCGGTAGGCAAAATTCGTCTGCCATGAGATTTCAGGCATGTGTTTGAAGCGAAAAACGAAAATATTCAGCGATTTCTCAGAGGGAAAATCTCAATTTACAATCTCTTGACGGAGAGGTGGACAAGAATCTGCTTTCTGCTCGTCGCAGATGTACATTCAGCCATTTAGAAAATTATTTTTTCGCCTTTGGAAATATCGAAAGCGTTTCAGGCACGTTGATAGAGGTGGATTCGCGTCGATAGGACGTTGGGGTCAAGGAAGGCTGTGGGGCGATTGGCCTACTTGCTTGTATTCTGTTTGATGGCGCATCCGATCGTGGTGGATCTCGAAGCGAAAGGGAACGAGGGATCGGAAGTCGCTGAAAGCGATTTCTACAATATGTCTTTGAGCAATTTGCTAAAGCAACGGCCGGAGCTATATCTCGATTCGGATACAGCATCTGGAGTTTCGGAGACGATACGAGACACCCCCGCATCGATGATCGTCGTGGATTCCAGGACGATGATTCGTCGCGGCTACGACAGCATGGATGATCTGTTAACAGATCTCCCGGGGTTCGATACGATAACGGCCAATGGTACGATGCAAACGATCGCCTACCAAAGAGGGTACCGTACACCTTGGACACAACGTACCTTGTTTCTAGTGAATGGAAAGGTAGAGAACAACCTTTGGAACCATTCCGCCCAACTGTCGCGCCAGTATCCAATGTCATTGATTGATCGGGTTGAAACGCTGCATGGTCCTGTCGGCGCAGTTTATGGACCCAATGCATTTCTTGGAGTGATCAACGTCGTCACACAGGATTCGTCACAACTGAGGGATGGCGAACACCAATCGGAGGCGAGCCTGATCTTGGGCGACTATGGATCGAGCGGCCTCGACATGGCTATTGGAGGTAGGAGCGGGGCGTTCTCATACGATTTTGGGGTGAAGCTATATGAAAGCGACGAAGCCCCGATAAGCGACTATTCCTACTGGGGTTTTACGGATGAATCCTTACTGTCGGATCCGCTTAGATGGGGCCCGGGCATTGGCTCAGGAATTGACCCGGCCACAGGAAGGGAGAGCCCGATCGGTGACATTGACGTCGATGGGCTCGTTGAGAATGAGGAGCTGTTCGAAGGAAACCAATTGGGTGCTATACTGATCCCACCACGAATTTCGGTATTGTTGGAGAGGCTCGGCTTGGCGATTGGACGATAGGGATCATTAAGTGGAAAACCGATGAGGGCTATGGAACCTACTATTCGTTTGCGGATAGGCAGCCGGGTACCTCTTGGATACACGAGTCTAGTCACATCTACTTGAGCAATGAAGCGGAGATTTTTGATTCGCTAGAGATCGAATCCGAAATCGCATTGCGCACTAGCTATGTTGGCGGTGATTGGGTAGAGTCGTTTGGAGACAACGTAAGCTTATCGAATTAGAACTCTTACAATGAGTCCTGGAGGATTGAAGAACGCTTTACCTATCGCTTTTCGAAAGAATTTTCGCTCAGCGGAGGTATTCGATTTGAGCATCGTGATTTGAACAAATTGTATGGACTTTGCAACTACTGGAATGGTGCTGGAATTTGTTTGGAACAAGCTGAGAATTCGATCGACGGAGTATCGTCTGATGGATCCGGTGTTGTTGCGGTTGGTGACATATCATCGGAAAATTCTACGCCGTTGCCTCCTAGGGGCGATAAAGACTATGTGCCTGAGTTCAATATGTGGCATGCCTAGGACTATGGAGCTTATATTCAAGGTATTTGGGATGTAGGGGATTGGCGAGTTAACGGTAGCTTGAGATGGGACGAGAACTCGAACTACGACGCTGAGCTGAATCCTAGGGTGGCGATCGTGCGTCACCAAAATTCACAAGTCAGCTACAAGCTAGCCTATGGCGAAGCGTTCCAGGAGCCGTCTCCGAAGGATCTGTTTGGAGGATGGAATGGACGCGCTAGCAATCCAAGCTTGGTTCCCGAGAAAGCTCGAAACTTGGAGTTCATCGCGACGTACCAGACTCGTAGGTTCATGCACAATGCTTCTGTATTTGTCGCAGACTACCGGGACGTGATTGCTGGTGGGGACAATGTGGGAGGTCGAGAAGTATTCGGCTTTGAATACAAGAGCAGTTTCAATTTCCAGAACTTCTTGACTGATTCGAATGACATGTCGGGCACGTTCTACTATACCTATACGGATACTCGGGCGGATATGCAGTACAACAATGCGCTGGGAGCCTGGGAATACGCCGAGGGCCCCACTGGGGATATAGCGCCTCACAAAATAAATTATTCACTGAACACACCGGTGCGCAAGTATTGGAATGTGAATGTTGCTGCGAACTGGGTTTCCGAGAGGGAGCTCTTTTCGCAGAATCCTTTGAGAGCGGATTCGAATCCTAATCGAGCCGAAAATCGCAGAGCGGAATCATATATCAAGGTCAACGCAAATTTGCTGTATGAAAGAGAGCGATACAGAATTGGCCTGAAGGTGGAGAATCTGTTGGAGGAAGACTATCTACTGCCAGGTCCTGAAAGCGCGTCTAGCGGAGACAATTTTAGTCAGGACTTCGATGGGCTCCAGAACTCGCTGCTTCCGCAAGTCAACAAACGGGTCTACTCGCTAATCTTTACCCTTAAGATCTAGGTAATTTAGATGCGTCGATTAGGAATTATAGTTTTTTGTATACTGCTGCTGGGCCGCCCAGTAGATTCCGCCATTGGCGAGGAGCCGCTTCCGAATGGGTTGACGGCGGCTATCTTAGTAAAATTGCTTGAGCTTGAGGAGACCCGTTGCAAGTCACCGAATATACGTATCCATGTAGTGGATGATTTAGATCTAGCCGAAAGTCTACAGAAACTTGTCGGAACCCCGATCAATAACGTCAGGCTTTCATCCGTCTCATTTGGCACGAAGCTGCCCAAGGGTGGGGCAGATGTAGTTGTATTTAGCGGATCAGACGATGTATCTAGATATGTCGCGTACGCCCGCGAGATTGGAGCTTTGAGCGTAACGAACAATCGAAGAAATGTGGAATCGGGGGCCTCATTGGCGATATTCAACAATGAGGGGATTCCAGGGATTTTGCTCAACCATGAGTCTTCTGTGCGTGAAGGGATGAAGTGGTTGCCGGAAATACTTGAAGTGGCGGAGATCTACAGTAAATGAGTCGGGCAAGCCAAGAAAGCATCCTTCCGGGACGGCGCGATATCGGGAAGCGTTTGGCGGTTACCGCAACCCTTCTTTTGGTTCCCACCGCGATCCTCGTATTCCTCTACGTAGGGATGCTCAACCGCGAGGTTGAGGAATCCGATCGGGCGTTGTCGGGATTGGAGTGGGCCGCTCGTCTTAATGAGCTGAGATTGGATGTCTTAAAGGACGATACCGAAATTCAAGACCGTTACCGTGATATCGAGGAAACGATGTCTGGTATATCGGGCGACTTGGTTTCTCAGGGGCTATTACCGTCCAATAGGAGCGATAGCTTGCTTGGTTCTCAGCGATACCGAAAGGAAAATCCCGATCCAATCGATATTCAATGGCGAAGTCGTATTCTCGAAAGCATTGCAGTCGCTAGCGACCATCTTCGGAATGATCTAGGATATTCGATGGTTCGCGTTCTCGAGCATGATGAAGTGTCGGAATTGCTTTTTACCGGCATACCATCGTTGGCTCAAGAAATGTACGAAGTGAACTACTGGGTCATTGAGTGCTTGCTTGAAGAGGATAGCGAAAAGGCGCGCGAACTGATCGCGCGGCGCTCTGGGGAACTGATTCGGCTAGGCGCGGGCGCAGAGAAGCTGAAAAAAACAAGTTAGGGATGTTTCTAACATCTCTCCGAGGAAGAGCGAGATTAGGGAAATAAGGAGCCGGATTCGAGATAGATTCGAAGTATACGAGCGGAGCTCTAACAAGTTTTTGGACAAGAAGCGAAAGCTCTCCCTGCTGGATATTCTTGGTCAAGTGGAAAGCAATGGAGTGCGCGAAGCGGAATCTTCTGAGCTCTGGAGCTTGGGAAAGACCATATCGATTGAATTGCTTGAATCTACTCGGTTCTTAGAGGAAGCGCTCAGGGATCAAGTCGTCGCTCATAGAGATTCAATTCTAGTAAATCGAAATTGGACCCTAGCCTTGGTGGGTTTTGTCGCTGCTTCGGCATTGCTTCTTGGATACTATATCGCTAAAAATATGTCATTGGTTCACGCTGCCTTGCAGGAGCAAAACGTAGAGCTTGAAAGCAAGATACGTGAGCGTGTTTCGGAGATCGAGCAGGCGCGAGGCGAGGCGATCCGCGCCGCGACGATTGCAGAGCGGGAAAGAAATTATGCGATCGAGCTCAATGACGATCTGCAAAAGGAGACGGCACGGGCGAACGAGCTCGCTAGAAAGGCCGTAGCTGCGGAGCAAGCGAAGTCGCAATTCCTAGCGAACATGAGCCATGAGATTCGGACTCCAATGAATGGAGTGATCGGCATGACCCATCTTTTGAGGGAGTCGAATCTCAGCAAGGCGCAAACGGGCCACATTGAAACGCTCGAGCAGTGTTCCGAGTCGCTGTTAGTTTTGATCGATGAAGTTTTGGATCTTTCCAAAATCGAGTCTGGCAAGCTTGAGATCGATCAGGTGGAATGCGATCAGGTTGAGGTGATTTCCAGTATTACAACCTATTCGCGCCTACTGCTCACAAAAAGAGATTGAAATTTCAAAGCGTGTATCCAGCTAATTTCGACGAGAAACTCTATTGTGATCCGTATCGTTTGCGCCAGGTTCTCTCTAATTTGCTTAGCAATGCGATAAAATTCACCAACGAAGGCGCGGTCCGTTTCGATATGAGCGTCTTAGAAAAGAATGATGAGGAAGTTCTTTTTAGATTTTCCGTTCGCGATACGGGTATAGGTATATCGAAAGCTCACCAGGACGACCTATTTCAAGCGTTTGCCCAGGCAGATTCGTCGACGACTCGTAAATTTGGCGGAACTGGTCTCGGACTGGCCATTTCCAAGAAGCTTGTCGAGCTCATGGGCGGGGACCTGCTGGTATCGAGCGAAAACGGCGTTGGCTCTGAGTTTTATTTCGAATTGGCCTTCAAGGTTAGCTCCAGGTCGGTGGAGGGGAGATCGATAGAGGCGAATAAGCACAGATCTTTAGTGGTGTCAGAATCTAAGGATACGAATCAATTCATTGAGGAAGTATTCGATAGAATTGAAGTGCCCTGTGATTGCTTGTCCGAATGGAGTGAAAATTTGGATACGAAAGATTATTCCATTGTTTTTGCTTGATTCGCGGAATTTGAAGTTGGCTTCCTCTAGATTGGAACGCTTGGAGAGAGGCCCTAAAATCGTTGCTTTGGAGGGAGAACAAGGAGCAGGAGTTGATCTCGAGTCCGAATTTTGCCGGAATTTGGATGTATTTGGTCGACCCTTCGATCCTCTCTCTTTGATTGGATGGCTTCGAAGCGCGAGCGTTTCGCATTCGGAATTAGCTGAAGAACCCGGATCGATTGAATCGACGTATTCGGACTGCTCGGTGCTATTGGTCGATGACAACGAGATAAACCTGCTCGTTGCGGAAGGCTTGATTGAACGGTATGGCATTAAGCCGATTAAAGCCAGCAGCGGCGAGGCTGCCTATGAACTTTGCCAGAACGAAAAATTCGATCTTGTATTCATGGATTGCATGATGCCTGGGATGGATGGGTACCAAACGACTCGCGAACTACGAAACAAGTCAGATGGCTTAAATGCGAATACCCCTATTGTTGCCCTAACGGCGAACGCGATGAGAGGGGATAGGGAGAAATGCCTGGATGCGGGTATGGATGACTATCTTCCTAAGCCGCTTCGCCCAAAGGAATTGGAGTCAGCCTTGGAGAAATGGCTCCGAACTGAGCGCGTTTCCGATAGATCGGCTCGAGTTGAAGGCATGCCCAATGCGGACGATAGGGAGCTGTTGAATCTAGCGGAGTTCAATCGAATGTTCGATGAGAACGACGAGGCGGTTGTTTCCTCGCTCCTGTCCTTGTTCGTCGAGTCGCTCAATGAGAATTTGAGCGCTTTGGAAGACGCTATTTCGGATGAATTGGATCTAGAAAAAACACGGTCGATATCCCACTCGATCAAGGGGAGCTCCGCGAATTATGGAGCGCTTCGCTTGAACCGAGTGGCGGATGAACTCGAGAAAGTGTGTCTCGAAGGAAACTCTTCAAAGGCGATTGAGCTAGTCGAGGAGATGCGGAAGCTGTGCAATCTGACCCAAAAAGCGGTTAAGGATATCATCGTATAGGCCTTCGCTATTTGTTCCGGGATTTCGTTGAGTGGATAAATCCGCTTGTAATCGAATTGGGGGATACTTATCGCTACCCCCTTTTCATCCGCACGACGATGGCGACAGAACTGAATCAAAGCTACGATCCAAAGCAAGTAGAGCCCAAGTGGTATAAAACATGGGAGGATGCGGGGTGTTTCGAAGGAAAGGTCCAGGCGGAGAAGGAACCGTTCACGATCGTAATACCGCCTCCTAATGTAACCGGGATGCTCCACATGGGGCATGTTCTCGACAATACCTTGCAGGACATTTTTATTCGGCGCGCTCGTATTGATGGGAAATCCGCCCTGTGGTTTCCGGGAACGGACCATGCTTCGATCGCAACGCAGGTCAAAGTCGAGAAGGCGTTGAAAGAAGAGGGGACTTCGCGACGCGATATAGGACGGGAGAAATTTCTAGAACGCGCCTGGAAATGGTCAGATGAGCACGGAGGCATCATATTCAAGCAATTGAGTCACTTGGGGGCGTCTTGCGATTGGCGACGTTCGCGATTCACTATGGATCCGGAGTATCAGCGATCCGTACTGTCTTCATTCGTCGAGCTCTACAAGCGTGGCTATATCTATCGCGGCAAGCGTCTTGTGAACTGGTGCCCTGCGTCGCAGACGGCCTTGAGCAACGAGGAAGTGGAAATGAAGCCTCAATCAGGCAAGCTCTACAAGATGCGTTACGAAATCGTAGAGGAGCCAGGACGTTTTGTTGAGATTTCAACTACGCGCCCGGAGACGATCATGGGCGATACTGGCGTGGCGGTGCATCCAGAGGACGAGCGCTACGCCGATCTCGTAGGGAAGCATTGCTGGCGACCCTTTCCCAAGGCGGAGATCCCGATAGTTGCGGACGCAGCGGTGGAGAAGGAATTTGGTACGGGGGTCCTGAAAGTGACGCCCGCTCACGATCAGGTGGACTTCGATATCGGTAAGCGGCACGATCTTCCCCTTATCGATGTTATGAATCCCGATGGAACCTTGAATGCGCTGGCCGGAGAGGAATTCGATGGGATGGAGCGATTCAAGGCACGGAAGTTCGCGGTCCAAAAGCTGGAGGAGATGGGTCTCCTCATCGAGGCAGAAGACTACGAAAACAATGTAGGCTTCTCCGAAAGAGCGGGTGTTCCGATCGAGCCTAGATTGTCGGAGCAATGGTACCTGAAGTATCCAAGAGTTGAGGAAGCCAAACGCGCTGTGGAAAAGGGGATCATACGATTTTATCCAAAACGCTGGGAAAAAGTATACTTGCATTGGCTCAATAATATTCAGGATTGGTGCATTAGCCGACAGCTTTGGTGGGGTCAGCGGATACCGGTCTGGTATCGAAAAGACGCGGACCGGAGCGATCCTGCAAATTGGCATGTATCGGTGGATGGTCCCGAAGATTCAGAAAATTGGGACCAGGATGAGGATGTCTTGGATACATGGGCCTCGTCGAATTTATGGCCCTTCGCCACTTTTGGCTGGCCTAGCGAAGAGGCCAAGGTCAAGGAGGAGCTCGGCTATTTCTATCCTACTAGCATGCTAGTGACGGGCTTCGATATCATCTTCTTTTGGGTAGCGCGCATGATTATGTCCGGACTTGAGTTGATGGGGGATGACCGAGATAGCCTGAGCGATGAGGAGATCGATCAGCGCGTCCCCTTCAAGGACATCTTCATTCACGGCTTAATTCGCGACGAGAAAGGCCGCAAGATGTCCAAGTCCCTGGGCAATTCGCCGGATCCGCTGGATCTAATCGACAAGTTCGGGGCGGATGGACTGAGGTTTGGCATTATCAACATCGCTCCTAGCGGATCGGACATTCTATTCTCGGAGGAACGCATCGAGATCGGTCGCAATTTCTGTACCAAGCTATGGAACGCGTGTCGATTCCGTCAGATGGCGGGGGCCGATACAGGCTACCAAAGTTTGGATACACTCATTGATCGGCTCGCTGGTTCCCAGTTGGAAGGCTACGGAAATTGGATTTTGTTCCGACTATTGGAGACGATGGAAGAGATCGAAGGGCAGTTTGCGCGGTTCGAAATGCATCAGCTTACGCATACGCTCCATGGCTTTTTCTGGGGCGACTTTTGCGATTGGTACGTAGAAGCAGCCAAGGCGATGCTTCAATCGAAAGAGGACCCTCGGCACGATGCGGCTCTTGCCGTTTCGGACTTGGTGATTAGGCACTCGTTGCTATTGCTCCACCCAGTTATGCCGCACATTACCGAAGAGCTTTGGCAATCGATGGGGTACGCATCGGAAGGTGCATTCATTCAGGATGGAGGCTTGTTGAAAGCTACCGAACTTAGAGACCGTTTTGAGTCCAAAGGCGTAACGATTGACTCCGCTAGCGCGAAACGAATCGAGCAGGTAAAGGAACTTATCACTCAGGCTCGCGCTACCAAGGCGGATTACAACGTAGCTTCCAAACGCGATGTTACATTGTTCGTGACGCCGACCGATCCGTCCTGCGCGGCAGTAATCGAAGAGAACCTGGATACGATCAAGAAACTTGCGGGAGCCGCTACAATCGAATTGCGCGATTCGGTGGAGAATCTCCCCGGATCCGTTTCTTCCTTGGGCACCGTGTACCTTGATTTGACGAGCGCCATCGATGTGGCTGCAGAAAAGGAACGGCTCAGCAAGGAATTGGACAAGCTCGACAAGGCGATTCAAGCCGGTGAGGGCAAGCTTAAGAATCCTAAATTTGTCGATAAAGCCCCTGAGCATGTTGTTGAGGGAGCTCGCAAGCAATTGGCTGAAACCCAAGCGAAGCGCGATGAGATCGCGCGACTGCTCGGTAGCCTTTGATACCTGGCGCTAACAGCAAACAGTCAGTTTTCGGATATTTGAGACCTTCTGTTCTCTCTCTGACAGTCAATTGAGGCGGTTCAGCGGGGATTTAGCCTCAATCAACCCCTTGACAGAGCCGTTACTCGTTGTAGTAAAGAACTATAACTTGATCAAGTTACAGGATATTAAACGAATGACCGCATATTTGGAACAGAAAGCCGAGGCGAAGATCGACCTGGAAACCGCTACGCCGCGTGAGCGCGTGGAGTGGGCGGCGGATCTATTTGGGGACGAGTTGATAATGACCACCAGCTTTGGGACTCATTCTGAGGTGATGCTCCATTTGGTCACATCTGTCATTCCCGATATCCCTGTCGTTTTCATCGATACAGGTTATCTTTTTCCGGAGACCTATCGATTCGCTGCGGAACTGACGGACGAGTACAACTTGAACTTGAAGAAGTATCGGGCTCAGCGGACCGCGGCCGAGCAGGAGGCGCTGTTTGGGCGACTTTGGGAGCAGGGCGCTGAGGGACTTAAGCAGTACAATTTCATGAACAAGGTCGAGCCCATGGATCGTGCCGTCGGGGACTTAGGAGCGAAGGCTTGGCTTGCCGGGCTGAGGCGTTCTCAAGGGGAAACGCGCGCTGAGCGCAATATCGTGGAACGTCAGGATGAGATGACAAAGGTCTATCCCATACTGGATCTTAGCAATCGAGAGATGCATCAGTACATTGAATCGAATGAGCTTTCGTATCATCCGCTTTGGGATATGGGCTATGTGTCGCTTGGAGATTGGCATAGTACTACCAAGCTGGAGGCCGGAATGAGCGAATCGGATACTCGATTTGGAGGCGTCGCCCGCGAGTGTGGCCTGCACGAGCCGCAAGGCGACGTTGATTTCCAAATCTAGTCGCTCGAGTTGCGAACGGCGCAACGGGCGCTGGCAGAGTGACTGGAAAGATCGAGTCCCGCTCTCAAAGCTTGCCCAGAAATGAAAAAGCCGCCTTCCGCGAGGGAATGCGACTTCGTAAAAACTTTTTATCGAGCGACTTAGGCTTTCTCCACGAGGCCGGCTTTGATCGCCTTAACGCTCACCCACATTCGCTTTACCTGTCCGGAGGGGAGGCGCACCTTGATGCGTTGCAGGTTGGGGCGGAACTTGCGCTTGGTACTCTTGGTTACGTGCGTGCCGATGCCACCACTCTTCTTGCTCTGTCCCTTACGGTGGATGATACTGCCCGTGGTGGGACGCTTACCTGTAATTGCGCAAATTCTAGCCATGTCGGAAATTGATTGGAACGGTGGAAAAAAGGGTAGGGCGACGCGCTTGGCAAGCAGTTTTTTGGGAAATGTCACCTGGGGCAGGATGCCTGGGCGCACGAGTGTCTCACGCCGCTCAACACCTGGAATTTTTGCCCCATCAAGGTTGGGTGGATCAGCTGCTGCAAGTGACCTTTCAATTCGCTCTGAAGCCTGGATTGAGGAGTGAATGCGGAGGCAACGAGCTCTGGCGCCCGTTTCAAAATATAGCTTTCCTGGCTTTCGAGCTCGATGCCGTCGAATCCCGATTCTTCGAGACCTTGCTGTAGCCAATCCCAGCACACGTGAGTTGTGAGGTCTTGCGTCCCTATGTTCTCGAGCAGATCAGGGCTTTGGCGATGCTTCGAATAGGCCCGCGCAGCTCCCTGTGGCGTATCGTGAGTCAATGCCTTCCAGGTCTTTCCATAGTCGAACCCGATGAACGCGCCCTGCCAATCCTGCGATACGATCGTGTCCAGCAAGGTTTTCGACCCTGTGGGCAGGTCGACGATGTAATTGTTGGGCGCGGGATCGGGGAGGTCAGCGAGGCGCTCCAGGACTGCTTGCGAACAAGGCTCGACTTCGACAATTCTCAATCCCGAGTCGGCGACTTCGATTAGGCGTTCTTTCCAAGAGCCTTGAGAGTAGATGATGCTGTGGAATGGCTGCGCGTCGAAGAGTTCGTTGGAGAAAACGATCGCGTTTCCTCGTATCTCGATTTCGTCGCCGACACCCAAAGAGGTCACCGTTTCGAAGGGAGTATCTATTCCGGCTAGCAGCACCTTTTGCGGTTCGGCCCCGATTTCGATCCATGCCGTATTCTCGGGTTGGATTCCGGCCTGCTCGAGAAGGCCTAGACTTGATTCGATGACGATCGAGGAAAATGTCGATGAAAGGCTAGATGCAGTGAAGAAGTCCGCTTCAATCTGGCGGCCCACGCGAACGCGATTGGCTCGGTAGTACCCAAATTCGGGATCGTAAAGGGCGATCTCTATGAATTTGTCGAACTCCAACCGCCCTTTTGCGTCAGCCACCTGCAGTAGAGCTTGCCGAATGGGAGCGGATGCTATTTCTGTGAACTGCATTATTTTTGATTGCCGACTCTTGAGGTCTTGCGGAAGGGATCAATCACCAACTGGCCGCGTCTACTGTTCTTTGAGATAGGCAATTGCTCACTACATGAATTTTCTAAAACGAGTCACTATTCTAGCGCTCATCGGCGTCGGCGCCGCGGGCGCTTTTCGCCTGACCTCGGATATCGTTCAGCAAGGAAGTGTCGGCAACTATTGGGAATCGCGCCAAAAGGCCGCAGAGATACGTGACGCGATGGCGTTGGTCAACGCGTATTACGTAGAGGGAGAACAGGCAGAGTTGGACGCGTTGACCGAGTCGGCTCTCGAGGGGCTGGTTTCTGGTTTGGATCCGTACTCCGAGTTTTTAAGCTTTGAGCAGTTCAAGGCACTCGATGAGGAAACCCGCCAGGAGTTTGGTGGAATTGGAGTACAGGTTGAAATGCGCGACGAGGTTTTGACAGTGGTAGCGCCGCTGAACGGTTCGCCAGGAGAGCGGGCGGGGCTATTGCGTGGAGACCGAATCGTCGGGGTCGACGGAGATAGCATCGAAGGATTGGGGATAACGGAAGCGGTATCGAGGCTGAAGGGAAGGCCTGGGACTCAGGTAGCAATACAGCTGGAGCGTGAGGGCGAATCCGATCCTCTTGATATCGATGTGACTCGTGAGCTCATCCAAGTAGATAATGTACATGGAGCGGAGATGGTTGAGGACGGGCTCGGCTATGTGAGAATATCACAATTCGGCAAACGCACGGGGGAGGAATTGGAGGAAGCGATCGATCAATTGATCGAACAAGGGATGAGGGGTCTCGTCCTGGATTTGAGGAACAATCCTAGGGGTCTACTCGAGGCAGCGGTTGAAGTAGTGGGTCAGTTCGTGCCGGATGGCCAGCTCGTTGTATTCACCAAAGGGCGACATGCTGTCATGAATGAAGAGTGGTACGCGAACAATTCTGGAGCGTCCTATACGTTTCCGCTCGTCGTTCTCGTGAATCCCGGATCGGCTAGCGCATCGGAAATCGTAGCGGGCGCTCTTAAGGATTCTGGTAGAGCAGAACTTGTTGGCGAAACGACCTTTGGTAAAGGCTCGGTCCAGAGCATTCTTCCGCTCAGCGGTAGCACGGGTATAAAGCTGACTACTGCTAAATACTATACACCGGGTGGGTACGTGATTCATGACAATGGGATCGAGCCTGATGTTATGATCGAGATATCTCCTAAGGAGGAAGGGAATCTCTATATTCAGAGAAGTCGCTTGAAGACGATGCCGCTGGAAGAATTCGTGAAGCGTTACGAGTTTGAGCCGCTTGAAGACCGGCAACTCAACGCAGCGTTGGATTTGCTACGCGACGACTTGGGCGAATCCTAGGGATGATACTGGGAATCGAGAGTTCGTGCGATGAATCGGCCCTCGCATTGCTAGACCCTGAGCGTGGATTAATTGGGGAGTGGATCAGTAGCCAGGTTTCGCTGCATGCTGAATATGGGGGCGTTGTACCGGATTTGGCGAGTAGGGAGCATCTAAATAATTTCGGTCCCTTGCTGATTGAGATGCGGGCGTGTTTCGATCTAGGACAGATAACGGAGATTGTCGTTACTGGAGGTCCAGGGCTGGCGGGTTGTCTAGCGATGGGAGTATCGGTAGCCAATTCCTTGTCCATTGCTCTCGATACTCCGCTATATGCCGCCAATCACTTGCAAGCGCATGCTCAATCCGTGTTTATCCCTGAATTCGAGGCAGAATCGGTTTCATTCGATGAGCGCCTCAGTGATCTCCTGCCTCACCTTTCTTTAATCGTTTCAGGCGGGAATACCCTTTTAACCTGTATCCATGAAGACCGTTCCTTTGAAGCGCTGGGCCAAACTATCGATGATGCCGCGGGTGAAGCCCTAGACAAAGGGGCGAAGCTCTTAGGTCTAGGCTATCCGGGAGGTCCAAAACTGGAATCGATGGCTAAAGGGGGCCGAATTGATGCGTTCGACTTTCCGCGAGCCTTGATTCAAAAGCCGAATCTAGACTTCAGTTTTTCAGGCTTGAAAACGAGCCTGCGCTACTTGCTTGAAGGTTATGATGAATCTAGTTTTGAAGCGATAAAGTCGGATGTTTGCGCATCTTATCAAGAAGCTGTCGTGGATGCGTTGATACGAAAATCAAGTCGATGCTTGAAGAATCGGACGTTTAGAAGTCTTGGATTGTCAGGGGGTGTATCCAATAATCAATCATTGCGGAAACGATTCTTTAATCTCGGCAGCGAAAATGGAATTCCAGCCCTCCTAGCGGAGCCTCGGCATACAGGGGACAACGCGGGCATGATCGCGTTCAGTCACTTATTTTGCGACAAATCAAGACGAAGCGGTCCTGTGAATATCGTTCCAAGCGCAACATTGGAGCGGATGATTTAACTCCTTTTTTTCGGTTTCGTCGCGCTCTGTTTTTTCGCATTTATTGCAGTTTTCTTGGCAGTCGCTTTTTTCGCGGATGACTTTCGAGCTCGTTTTTTTGAAACGCGTTTTTTGGGCGCCGTTTTTTGCTTCGCTGCTGATGACGGAGCGTCATCGGAGATTGACGTTTCACCGGATTTGACAGCGCGTTTTCGCTTAGGTCGCCGCTCTCGCTTAGGCTTAGGTTCCTCTTGCTTATTCTTGGGAAAGACAGGAATCGAATTCAAATGGTCGTCCACCGAGAATTCACGACTGGAAAAAGCGCTAACCAGCTTGCTGAATTCTCGAAAGCGAGGGTGCGTTGCATCTCCAAGGATACTGTAGAATACGGTTTCGGAGGGAAGCAATTGGCAGCCGAGGTCGGCCAAGGCTCTCAGGGCTTGGGGTTCGTCAACCCGCCTGCGGCAACCGAGCGCATCCGTTAAAAAAGTGATATCGAAATCTTCACCTGCTGCTTGAAGCCCGGTTTGGTAGATGCAGATCGGTGTTTCAAGGCCGCAACCGAGCAAGTGATAGATCTCTTTCTCTCTCAAATAGTTTGCGATACCCGGTGCGCTGAGAGCCGAAAAGCTTGATTTCCTGAAGACCTTCGGATTTTTCGCCCGACGCAGCAGCCGCTCATTCGTGCCTCCTAACTTTTCAGGAACTTGCTCTGTAAAGAGGGTCCGCAACCCTAGAGCTTGAGCGGCGTCCAATGCGAATGCGCACCGCTCTAGGAAAGCATTCTTATCGTAGAGCGTATCCACGAAACTATCTTGAGCGTCGATAACAAGGAGGGCGGTGGCGTTCAAGAGATCGCCAAGATCCGATGCAGCATTTGGCATATGGGCAGCTACGGTGACGCGGCTTGCGTTTTAATACAACAAGATCTGCGCAAATATTCGATTGGATTGAGTATCCGGTTAGAATTTTCTAGCCAGGAACGATTCCGGTTGAATAGTGGCATTTGTATGGAATGGCATATAGCTCCAATTTCGCAAAAATCGACGTCAAGCAACGTTCCTTTTCAAAAAGCGGATCGCGTCGTCAGCTTGCTCATTCGACTGGAGGAAGATGTAGCGCGAGCGGATGTCCTCGAAAGCGAGGAAGAAAGCTATGAATTGCCGGGTGAATTGATTTGCCGTTGGACGCAAACCTTCAAGCCCCGATCGACGGAAGATAAAGAAGCTCAGGAGGCTCTGAAGCTAACGGCGGACAATCTGTTCATTAGCCTATTCGATGGGGAGGAAGGTCCGAGCCAAGAGAATGCGAAGCTCAAGCATTTGCTCGGACTCATGCTAGAACGCCGCCGCTTGCTGCGCGTAAAGGAAAAAGATGCGGGCTACATTCACTACATTCATCGTCCCACAAAAATCGAGTACGCAGTACCTAACGTGGAGCTCGATCCGCAGTTCTTTATCGAAAATCAAGAGAAGCTCGCCTTCCTGGGAGGAGCGGAAGCGGACGGTGAGCCAGAGTCCCCTAAGACGGTGGCGCAGTCTACAGACAGCTAAGAGCGACTGCTAAATATCTCGATACCAACGGCAGTCTGCCGATTCCGCCTCGCTCTTCCCCAAAGTGATCTGTCGAGGCCGTTTGATGCGAAATGGAATCGAAAGGGTCGCTCCCGTTCGATTCTCGAATTCCAGATGTATTCGAACTTTAGATTCAGAAGGGATACAGGAAAGGACCGCAACGCTTGAGTATCGTCGTTGGCGTACTCGAATCAGTAACCCTTCTTCCAAGTCGTCACCGCAATGACGAGTTCTGACGGCGCTGCTTGAACGGATCAGATCTAGAAACTCGACTTGGCCTAGCCGCGTCGTGCCTGCAGCGACCTGAGCCACGATGCTGCCGGAGTTGCTCTCGAAGTCGGATTGAAACCGATTCAAAAGCGCAGACACCAGGCGATCACTCTCGATGGTCCTTCTAGGAACGCTTCGTTTCGTATTCTGTGTTCTAGGCGAGTTCAATGCTCTGGGATCGTTTGTGATCGTTGCGATTGGCTTTGGGGAGGCTCGTCGCGCATCCGAATTCATCTATGAAAACCAATCCATCGCTTTGCGGTATTCAGTGAATTAGAGGGAGGGCGCCTCTTTGACGCAATGCTCGATCCCTCCTTTTCAGATTTGGAGAAAATATGGGTGAATTGCATTCCGGGTCGGGTTTGGTCTCCATCTTGATGCACAGGATTGAGGGATTTCTTGCGCCGAGGTATCGGGGCAAGGTGGTTCTTCAAGCCTCGATTTTCGCTATCTACCTGAAGATCCGGGGTTTATTGAATAATCGAGTAATCGCAAACAGAGGCTTTGCCCTTGACCTAAAGGGATATTCGGTCACATTTTTACATTTCGCGAATCTCTTAGCGTCTATGCATCCTATACGAGCCACCTTGTCGATTTTCTCGCTCCTGCTCGGTTTTTCGCTTGGTATAGGGCAAGAGGCATCTTCGGAATACAGGATCGCTGTAGTGCCTAAGGGCACCGATAGGGACAGGTGGCAGGCCATTCATGCGGGCGCCTTGAAAGCGAGCGAGGAGCTTGCTGCGGAAGGAGTCCAAGTCGAAATATTGTGGAAGGGGGAAACGGTATCTCGTTCTGACAAGCAGATCCAAGTAGTGGATACATTTACTGGGCAACGACTGAGTGGTATTTTAGTGGCATCGATAGATGAAACCCATTTAAGCGGTAATATACGTATCGACAGGAACTCTGATTTGCCTTTGGTGTACATCGATTCCGGCTTGGATGCGGACCGACCTCTCAGCTATGTTGCGACGGACAACTTTCAAGGAGGAGCTATAGCAGCGGATCGCATCGGTCAGCTGACCGAGGGCGTTGGCAACGTGATTCTCTTACGCCATCGTCAAGGTGATACGAATTCGGAGGCAAGAGAAGCTGGTTTTATTGAGAAAATAAAGTCCGAGTATCCCTCGATTCGCATGATCTCCATTGATCAGTACGCTGGCGATAGCATGAGCCAAGCGGATACTGCAGCTGAGTATTTGCTTAATAGGTACGGCCGTCGCGTAAACGCGGTTTTCGCTTCAAGCGCATCGGGGGCAGATGCGATGCTCAATGCGTTGCGTAATTTCAATTTGGCAGGCCAGGTTTATCTAGTTGGTTATGAGGCGTCGTCGACGCCATACGCACGGGCGAGGTGCAAGGTTTAGTGGTGTCTAATCCTTTCCGAATGGGATATCTAGGAGTCACTACGTTAGTGGACCATATTCAAGGAGGCAATACGCCTACCATGGTGGATACGGGCGTTACCCTTGTGACGATGGCTAATATCGAAAGTTCCGAAGTGCAGGAGGCCCTTGGAGCGAACGGTAACGCGGCGATTCAGTAAAATGCCTACCTGGACTCGGGTGAGGGAGATTTGAGGCGTGGGAGCGATTAGATCTTTGCCCAAGCAAATCTATGCGCTGGTCGGCGCTGCGGTCTTGCTGGCGGTCCTGCTGGATCGGATCAATAGGCAGACACCCGATATCGAGAAGACGCTGCTGGAAGCGGAGTTGATCGTGGGCATTCCGCCGATACCCAACCTTTCGGGTTGGCCGAAATCGTTTCTTTCGGAACTGAAAATCGTGCATCAGGCGATTATCGGTACTGACGGAGGCGTGGCCGCTTTAGGGAAATTGGGCGAGCTCTATTTCGCCAACGGTTTCTATGGCGAAGCGCGACAATGCTTCGGCGTTCTCGTTGGATTGGATCCGCAAAATCCCAGATGGGCCTATTTCCTGGGGCTCGTTACGCGTGACTATCAAGACAAGCGAGTGGCGATTGACGCGTTTGAGAGGGCATTGGCGCTGGATAGCAGCTATCTGAATATTCGCTACGAGCTTGGGATGACTTACGTAGAAAGCGGTCATTTGCTGGATTCGGTCGAACAACTGAAGCCATTGCTGGAAAGGAGCGATTGGGAACCCTGGGCCCGATATGGATTGGCCCGCGGTCTTGCCCTCGAGGAGAGATGTGAGGAAGCCAGCGAGCAGTTGAGACACGCCATCGAACGCGATTCGAGCGTTAAGAAATTCTTCGCGCTTTTCGAGGAAGTGGCATTGGACGCAGGAAATCGCGTTGAGGCAGATCAAGCCAGAACGAAAAAAGAGCTCCTTCCGTACGAGAAGACTTTATATGATAGTTGGGTTCAAGATCTGTGGGAGCGCTGTTACGATACTATCAGACTGGCCAGATTCGCCGAAGCGGAGGCGCTTGCAGGCAACAAACCCCGAGCAGCAGAAATGATAGCTCGAGCGGGGCAGCTCCAAACGATCGAAGGCTCATCTTCTGTGGAATTGGAAGCGGTCAGCGAATTGCTAGATAGCTTGAACTAGCAGCGTTGTTGGGTCGTTTAGGCAGTTAGCTAGCAGATTCATCAATTCATCGGACATCGTTGGAATTGTTACGATTGCGTTACGGTTGTGTTACGGCGGGGTGACTTTTGGCAGGTGGTCGAGTTTTTACTCGCTTCGATCCTTTCAGGGTTCCAATCAGCAGGATGGGAAAGGCACGCCTTTCTCCAACCCGTAAATCAACAAAGCTAAAATGACTACACGAACGCTCTCGCAATCGTTAATAATGATTGGTGCGCTGCTCTGCAGTGCGCCCGTTTCTTACGCTCAGGATGACACAGCGGATGTCCTTATTTGGGTACTCGTTCAAAAAGGAATCCTTACTCAATCGGAAGCGACCTATATAAAGCAGGAAGTTAATACCGTGATGGAGGCCCAAAAGGCTGAAATCGTAAGCGCCGCTGTGGATCAGGTTGAAGACAGATACGTCCAATCGGTTCCGAGCGTCCCTATGCCTGGGGCGTTAGATGGCTTGCAGCTCTATGGCAATGCTCGGTTCAGATATCACTACGAAAACGCGGAAAGCCGATCGGGTGAAAATAACGACCGTTCCCGTTGGCGCTATCGAATTCGGGTGGGTTCGGTATATAGCTTCAAGGAAAGCCCGTTTTCGCTGGGCGTTCAGTTGGAGTCTGCCACCTCGAACGATTCCAACAATTCGAACTTCGGGGGCTTTTTTGACAAGTCGGGTGGAGGCATGAATTTGGGGCGCCTATACCTGGACTACCAGGGAGAAGATTGGCGTATTACGTTCGGCAAGCAGGGGAGCCCTTTCTACCTGCCGAAAATGCTTTGGGATGGCGATTTGAATATAGAAGGTTTGACGGAGTCGACCTCATTCGGGAATTGGACCTTCGTCGCTGGCCAATACATTATAGACGAGGAGAACGAGTCGAAAGAAGTCATCGGCGGACCTTCCGTGACGGACGATGCGTTGCTCATGGCCCAAGGGATATGGAGCAATGGTGAGGGATTGAAGATAGCCCCAATAGTCATGGCGACGACCGGGGGGACTTCCAATTTCTCTGAGAGCGGTACGTTCTCGGGCGCGAATTCAGTGAGGTATTTCCATGATTTCGTTGTCGCTGCGGTCCCATTCGAGTTCGGATTCAAATCCGGCGATGGCCAGAGCCACAAAATATTTGGAGCCTGGGGAACGAATTTCGAAGGGGACGAGTTGATCAACGATCCCGACTCGCCGTTTTTCGATGGCGCCGGACAAAGCTCTAAAAACCAATTCGCGAATTTAGGGTATCAGTTTGGATCGGCGAAGCAAGCAGGCCAGAAGCAATGGAGCGCGGAATACCGGTTCATGGAAGCGGCAGGTTACACGCCGAATCTCTCTGATTCCGATTGGGCGAAAGGAGAGGTCAACCAGGCGGGCTATGTAATCAACTATAAGCAAATGTTCACCGACTTCTTTGGCCTAAGCGTTACCTATCTTGTGGGTGACAGCATTGATGACGACTACCTGGCCTCGCCTGGCAATCTTGGCAACACGCAGGTCCTGCTGGTCGATGGCGAAGTTAAATTCTAGGTGAGCTACGCCAGCGATTGGCTGTATTCAAGATTTCTGGGGCCAGACAGATGGAGCGTTACCTGATTGTCACAGTCCTAGGCTTGTTGCGCCTGCCGGAGTTCTCAAATGTTAACCAGATTAGTAATAAAGAAACGAAAATACTCAGTATTATGAAAACAACCCGTATCAACAAGTTATTGTCCATTGCTGCCTGCGTTTTTGCTTGCGGTGCTTTTTCTGCAGCGAATGCGGCGGAGAAGATCGTTATCAAAGGTTCGGATACTCTTGGAGCGAAGATGGTCCCGCAATTAGCTGAAGAATTCAAGGCGATCAAGGCGAAGCAGGGAATAGAGGTGACCTTCGAGATTGCAGCCGAAGGGTCGTCGACCGGGATAGCCGCGGTCATTGACAAGACGGCTGATCTAGGGATGTCGAGTCGCGACGCGAAAGGCACGGAAATCTCCAAAGGCCTGCTGGCTGGGATCAAAATGGAGCCGATAGTGGTCGCAAAAGACGGCGTTGCCATCGTTGTTAAGAATTCGAATCCAATGGATGAAATCAGTTCGCGGGAAGTCGAAAAGATATTCACCGGTGACGTCGAAAATTGGTCGGCAATCAATGGGAAGTCCGGATCGATTTCGATTTACACACGCAATACCTCTTCGGGAACCTATGCGGTTTTCCAAGAAATGGCGCTTCGCAAGAGAGACTATGCGTCGTCGTCCCAGAAGATGGCAGGCAATGAGCAAATCGCGTCTGAAGTCGCTAAAAATGCTAATGGAATTGGATACGTGGGGCTTGCTTACATCCGAACCCCTGGCTTGAAGCCGCTTCCGGTGAATGGCATTGATGCAGATGATCCAAAATATCCATTCGCGCGTCCGCTTTACTACTACTATGACGCGAGCGATGAGATGCGTCCAATCGTCAAAGAGTTCGTTGATTTCTGCCTTGGAGAAAAGGGACAGGAGATAGTGGAGTCGGTACACTTCATTTCAGTATTGTAGAGTAGATTCCGCTTGCTCATTTGAAAATTGGGCGATGCCATTTCACTTTCTTCAAATGACATGAGCGACCGAGAACCTGAAGACCGATACGATCTGTCATCACGTCGGAAGTCTTTTTTGGGCCTGACCAAGGAATCGGCCCTTAAAGGGCTATTTGGCGGGAATGCCTTCGTATCGATCGTGGTTCTTGGCCTGATTACATTTTTCCTATTCAAGGAGGGGTTCGGCTTTTTCGGCCAGTACCGGGAGGATCTTACGATCTATCGGAAGTCTGGACTCGAATATGTCGAGTTGATGAGAGAGGAGCAGAATGCTCTTTCTGCCCTCAACCGATACCTGAACTCGATTCGAACGTTGCAGAGCGAACAGCTCACGGAAAGTGGCTTGGAGTTTAGCGATGTAAAAGCGGTTTTGCGGAAAGATGAGGACTTTTTCTACGATTTCGAAGATTTAGCATTCCCGTTGCGCGAGCATATCCTTGAAGCCAGCGAAGTGGTCGCCACAGCTAGAGATAGCTATGAGGAAATGCTGGACCTTCAGGAGCATAGGCAGAACCTGATTAACGCCGGAAGGCAAAGCGAAGCGAATAGCTTCGAGATAACCGAAATCGATCTCGGGCAGATGTTCGAACTGGTGAAGTCGAAGGAAGGCGATTTCAATGCGATCAATCGTCATCTTGAAGAGGAAATCCCTGCATTGCTGGAACGGGCTCCCATCTACGATGATCCGGATCTAAATTCCAGAATGAATCGATTCAAGGAACTGGCGACCCTGTTTCTTAGCGAGATTCCGGTTTATGAAGAGCGGATAGTTTTATGGAACCGCGAGGACGCAATCAGTATTGGAGAATCCTTTACATCGTTCATATTCGGTAAAAAATGGGTCACCAATAGTTCGATACAAAATTGGTATGGAATCGTCCCCTTGTTTTCAGGGTCATTGCTAGTGGCTATGATCGCGATGTTTTTCGCAGTCCCATTCGGGGTAGGGGCTGCTGTCTACGTGAATCAGGTTGCCCGACCTCTTGAGCAGAATTTGATAAAACCTTTTATTGAATTTATCTCGGCCATTCCTTCGGTTGTCATCGGGTTTTTCGGTATTGCAGTATTCGGAACATTGATACGGAATATGTCGGGTTGGGACTCTATGGAGTGGGTGAACTTTTTCCCGCTGAGCGAACGACTGACTGGATTTACCGCTGGCTGCTTGCTTGCGTTGATGGCGATTCCAACGATATTTACCTTAGCCGAGGATGCCTTGAACAATGTTCCTATCGCATTCAAGGAAGCGTCCATGGCGTTGGGTTCGACCAAGCTTCAGACAATTATTCGCATTATCGTGCCCACGGCATTGTCGGGAATCATCTCGGCAGTTCTCCTCGGATTCGGGCGCGTGATCGGCGAAACCATGGTTGTCTTGCTGTGCGCGGGCAACCGAATCGAGATCCCTCAATTCACTGAGGGAATCGGTGTATTTTTCGAGCCTGTTCACACAATGACCGGCATTATCGCGCAGGAATTGGGAGAGGTAGTTAATGGGAGCCTGCACTATCGGGCATTGTTTGTCGTGGGATTGACGCTTTTCCTGATCTCACTGCTCATAAACTACTTCGCTCAGAAGATCGTGCTCAAATTCCAGATTTCCCGAGGCTAGAGCTATCATGAAATCCGGCGCGCCATCCAGTTCAGCAAACTCTATGGAGACGGCCCTATTGGGCACGCCAACGCGGGCGAAGTCCATCGAGCGAATAGTCTTCTGGCTCTTTCGACTAGCGACGTATTTCGTACTGCTGTGCGCGGCTGCAATTTTCGCAGATATCTTCTACAAGGGAGGAAAGACGGTATTTCAAAGCGCGTTTCCATTTGTCAACGTGGCGTTCCTGACCGAGTCGCCCCAAACTCTCCACGTATTCGAGCATGCGGGGCAGAAGTATGAACTGAGCGATTCTGCATTTAGAATATTCAAAGAAGAACAGGGGGTTTCGATCGTTTCAGAGACCTATGCCTATTCCGGAGGCGGAATCTGGCCCTGCATAGTGGGAACCGTTCTTCTGGTAGTGGGAGCGATGCTGATCGCCCTCACCCTGGGTGTCTTGAGCGCGATTTTCCTGAGCGAGTATTCTCGTCCTGGTAAAACGTTGAATGCAGTTAGGCTGTCCATCTTGAATCTGGCGGGCGTCCCTTCGATCGTATTTGGTATATTCGGAATGGGTATGTTCGTGCTAGCCTTTGGATGGAACGTTTCGCTCATCGCTGGATGGTTCACGCTCGCCTTCATGGTGCTCCCCATCGTCATATCCGCTAGCGAAGAATCGATGCGAGCGATTCCGCAAGGCTTGCGCGATGCCTCCTTAGCGTTGGGGGCGACGAAGTGGACTTCGATACGAACGAACGTGCTTCCTTATGCCATGCCTGGTATTTTAACCTCATCGATTATTGGCGTTGCTCGGGTAGCCGGAGAAACGGCGCCTATCATGTTTACGGCAGCCTATGCGCTTCGCGACCAGTTGCCTTGGCAGGGGTTAGAGCGCTGGTACGACTTCTTTTTCCAAGGAGTGATGGCTCTGCCGTACCATATTTATGTTGTCAGCGCTAAAATTCCTCAGAATGAATATACGTCCCGTATGCAATATGGGACTGCCTTCGTTTTTCTCTTTATCGTCGCTGGAATTACCCTGATTTCAATATTGCTGAGAATCCGCATGCGGAAAAAATATCGCTGGTAATGTCGTTAGTTGCAGACAGAGTTGAACCTAGTACGAAAATGGATGTTCCAGAATCGGAATCCCAAGCGGATGAGAGAAATCGCTCACTCATAAAAATTTCGAATTTCGATTTTTTCTATGGAGACAAGCAAGCATTGTTCGATATCAACATGGACATTGCTGAGCGGGAGGTGACTGCATTCATTGGTCCTTCTGGTTGCGGGAAGAGCACGTTGCTTCGCTGTATCAATCGAATGAACGACTTGATCGATATCGCTCGCATCGGTCGGGGGAACGTGCAGGTGAATGGAGTGGACGTATACGATGAGCGCGTGGACGCGACGGAACTGCGAAAGCGCGTGGGCATGGTATTTCAGAAATCGAATCCCTTTCCCAAGAGCATTTATGAGAATGTGGTCTATGGACTTCGTATTCAGGGAATCAATAGGAAATCTGTTTTGGATGATACCGTCGAGCGATGCTTGAAGGGCGCGGCTCTTTGGGAAGAGGTGAGCGATCGTTTGGATACCAGTGGACTGAGCCTATCTGGTGGTCAGCAACAACGATTGTGCATCGCGCGAGCTCTGGCGGTCGAACCGGACATTCTTTTGATGGATGAGCCTTGCTCGGCACTAGATCCGGTAGCTACTGCCAAGGTAGAAGAGCTGATAAATAATCTCAAAAACCGCTACACGATCGTCATTGTTACGCACAATATGCAGCAAGCCGCTCGCGTTTCAGATAAAACTGCATTCTTCTACTTGGGGAACTTAATCGAGATGAATGCGACTGTGCAGATATTCATGAGTCCTGAAAAGGAACAGACTGAAGCGTACATATCGGGAAGGTTTGGATGATTAACCTAAACACGAAATAGGTATGAAACGATATTTCCATGAAGAGCTCGAAGAGGTTCGCTCCAACTTGATGCTGATGGGCGAAAAGGCGGTCGAAAGCGTTAATTTAGCGATGCGGGTTTTGGAGGAAAATGACGTCGCTGAAGCGAAGAACGTGATCGAATCCGACGATGAAATCGATGGGATCGAAACTCAGATAGACGAAGAAGTCGCTCGGTACATAAGCCTCCGAGCTCCGGTTGCCCGAGATCTGCGGTTGCTCTTTGTGGCGGTTAAGGCGAGTCATGACCTAGAGCGTGTTGGAGATGAAGCCAGCAGCATAGCTAAGCGAACGATCAAGATCCTGAAGCAAGGCAACGTGTTTTCCGATTTTGGAGGCGTTCCAGAAATGTGCGAGCTATCGGTCAATATGCTGAAGGAAGCGATGCTTAGCTTTATTCAGGAAGATGAAAATATCGCCTACTCGATCATCCAGCAAGATAAGGCTGTCGATAAATTGAATCATCAGAATTTTAAGTACTTTGTCGAGTTGATGAAAACTGACTCGGCGAATGTAGGTTCGTTTGCGGAAATGGTCTTTATTTCAAAATCGTTCGAGCGTATTGCGGACCATGCCAAGAACATTGCAGAAGAGGTGTACTTTCTTCTTACTTCTCAATCATTGAAGAAAGTAATTCGCGCTGAGATTGAAGCCCAGGAGCAATCATAGCGAATTGGGTAGCAGTCGTTTGATTTTTCGGATACTAGCCTGCTGCCAGCGCTTATCGCCCGTGTTCGTTTCGGATAAGTATCATTATATTTGATACATTAGATGTAGACGCATATTGATGAAAGACGCTCACACTCACATCATATCGTGCCTGCTGTCTGAAATGCGTCGGAAGCAGGTAGGCGGTAGCCAGAAAGTTGTGCGCGTATTGGACGCGGGTTGTGGCTATGGAGCGCTCATGCTCGATGCGATTGAAGCGATAAGGGAAATTGACGCTGGATTGAGGGTGGAAATTTTTGGATTCGAAGTTCAGGATCATGGAGGGGGACGGAAAGACTATTGGGATGAGGTGCGCGCAACATTCAAGGATCGAGCCAACGACCTGGATTGGAACGAGCGGATTCGCGTCGTATCCAGCGATGATCCGTGGCCTTTTGGTACGCGGCGATTTGATTTCGTATTGAGTAACCAGGTATTGGAGCACGTGTCGAATCTCGGCTGGTTTCTTGAGCAACAGCTCCACGCCCTGGCGCCTGGGGGCATCGCCATCCAACACTTTCCTGCGTTGGAGTCTCTGGTTGATCCGCATAGCGGTGTGCCGTTTGTCCACTGGCCGGATTCTGATCGAAACCGCGCTCTTGTTCTTCGCCTTTTTTCAACGTTGGGCATAGGCAAATATGGGAGTTATCGAAAAGAACGTGGACACTCAAAGAAGGCCTTTGTGGACGAGTTCAGTCGCTATCTACGACGCTATACTTACTTTCGACCCCTGTCGCAGATCTTTGAAACGGGCAATCGAGTCGGGTTCGAGTGCGCTTTTAGGTATAACTGGGCCCTGTTTCGGCGTTGGTTGAGAGATGATCGAGACGTTTATCCATATCCTGAGATGAATTCGGATGCTATTTGCGCTCGGCTACTGTCGCGTGTGGCATCCAGCACGCTTGTGTGCCGGAAACGACAGTGAAATCGATCCACCAGGGAAGGGAGACGCGAGTTCAGTCTTGCTAGGATTCCCAGGGCAAGTTGCTATCGTCTGTTATCGACAATCCTCGATTCAGACAAACTGAAAGCTGCATGATGAAGCGCTATAGCCAAATACTTGCGAGCCTGCTCGCCTTGATTCTGTTTTCTCCTCTCTCGGTTCGTTCCCAAGAGGAGGAGGAAGGGATTGAGCAGAAACGGGAACGCGTCGATGCAACAGTGTTCAAAACCGAGGCGCTCGCCGCGCAATATAGCGACTCAATCGTTGCGTTTTGGGATGAAATTCGAGAAGCCGAAAATCCCCTGGAGGTCTTTCGAACCTATAAGCTGGGGAATATCGAATCCCCAAAATGGACCCTCAATAGACGTCTTCCTGAGAAAATATTCGAGTTTATACACAAGGCGCCATCAACTGGGGTAGAGTTCTTGAAGAGCTACCAGCTGCAAATCATGGTGAATCAGTTCATCGAGGAAGGCTATGCGCTGGATCAGGCCGACTTTCGGCACTCAGGCTTTGAATTGAATCCCAACGGAGTCGCGATATCCGAGGTAACCTTCCAGTTGAACGTGAGTGGTCCGACTCATACGCTGTATCGACGATCGTTTCGCGGGGTCGCCCGCGTCGTATGGAATCGCGAAGCGAATGAGGATGGTATCCATTTTCCGGAGTCCATTTCCTTTGAGGAATTCAAGCTCTACCGGCGGACCGGAAAACTCGGTTTTATTGAAAGAGAATGGTTTGATGGATCGGAAACAGGGTCGCGGTATTCCTATTTCGTAATCGAAGACTATGATTTGAATGGACTTCCGGATGTATTGTTTCCGAGAGGAAATCAAGTGTATTTAAATGTTGGTGACTTTAATTTCGATCCCAGGCCGCTTGTAAAAGCCAATCCCCCAAGCGTTATAGATTCCGCATTGCTAGTCGATCTTGATTTGGATGGCGAACGTGAATACATTATTTGTGTTCGCGGTATTGGAATCGTTGTTTTTGAGCCTCACAAAAAAACAGGCAAGTTCGATCTGAAGCCAAAAACGATTTGGAAGCCGAAAACGTTGTTTGGCGGGATCTCGATGACCGTTGGGGATGCCAATGGCGATGGCTCGCCTGATTTGTTCGTTGGCCAAAATATCGAGCCCTATATTCGTGGAATTCTTCCAACGAGTTTCTATGATACGAATGATAGCTTAGCCTCTTTCTTGCTGATCAACCAGGGAGGGTTGAGGTTTCGCGATTCGATCGAAAAGTCGGGCGTTTCGGAAAAAATGAGGCGGCGCAACCGGGCGAGCACTATAGTAGATCTCAATGGCGACGGGCTTCAGGACCTCTTGTTGACCAGCAATTTCTCGGGAATAGATGTGTTCTCCGGAAGCAATTCGGAACTTTTTGTTGATAAGGCCTTGGAGTGGCTTCCCAACGGAGCGCTCTTAGGATCGAATCAGATTGTCGCTGATTTCAACCGCGATGGGATTCTCGATATATTCTCGGGAGGCCGGGCATCCTTTGTAGGTAGAAGAATGAGCGAGATGGGCTCTCATCGTGAGGGATTTGAGGAGAGCGAAGCGAAAAGAGCGACTACCGCGAAGGGAAGCCAGCTATGGCTAGGGAACGATGCAGGCGAATATACGCTGTATGAAGATAGCGAGCTTTTGTCGTTGGCAGGATCAGTATGGGGTAGCTCTGAACTAGATTTCAACAATGACGGGAATCCGGATATGTATCTGACCAATGGATATATCAGCAAGACGACTGCGAGTGACTACGACGAAACATTCTGGAGACACGATGTGTATGACAGCGAAGAGGAGACTAAGATCGATGCGGCAAAGTACTTCATTACTAACGGGCCAGCGAACCTGATTAAGGATGAATTGGTGAGCTGGTTTCCTTATGAAAAGAATGTGCTCCTAGCGAATTTTGGCGAAGAAGGTCTGGTTGATATTGCGTATCTAATGGGCGTCTCCTCCGAAGCGGATGGACGGGCCACAGTAGCGGAAGATTTCAATATGGACGGGAAGACGGATTTGCTGACTGTTGAAATCGATAGCTTAGAGGGGGAGATGAAACTGAAAATCCTCGAAAACGATTTATTGCAAGTTGGGAATTGGGTGGGCGTGCAGCTCAAACCAGCGAAGAAAAGGTCGGTTATCGGTGCCCAAGTGCGTGTAACTGGAAAGGATTACGTAGCGGTTAAGGCGAATGTGTTTGGAGGGTCTCGAAATGCTCAAACTTCTTCTTTCCTTCGATTTGGCATTGGCGACTTGGAGGCGCTGAGCGCCATCGAAATCACCTGGGCAGATGGAGAGAAGACAGTTATCCAGGCTCCAGAAATCAATCGATATCATCCGATCGCCCCGGAAGCCTAGATTCTAAATAAACGGGTTGCCAAGACCGTTGCCATCCGAGGGTCAAGGAGTCGCTATTGGATAATTGCCACCCGTTGAGATCTTTGTGAACCGGTATTCCAACTAACGGGCTAGCCGAACGGTTGGCCGTTCCATGCGAACCGGGATCGAGGTGGGGCCTCGAATTGAATGTAGATCCGCGACTCTTCTATTGTGAACGTTTCGGCGATGAATCGGGACAGTTTACCTGACAGAGCATTGATTTGGTCATCATCGAGTCCCAGACTGGTCATCTGGCAAAAGGCGCAGGGCTCGAAGCTATCGCCAAAGCTCATGGAGCGCTCGGCTTCTATTTGAGTCATTACGCAGTCCTTTGATTTTCCTAGTTGCCTAGATACCCATTCGCTTAAGCCCCCGTGAGCTGCTTCCATTTCGGTAGCGTCGAGCTTGGTATTGGTTTGGATGCAGCAGAGAGGCATAAGTCGCGTTGGCGCTAGGATTGTCGCTACTTGGCTTTGCCCATAACTCGGAATCCGGTAATTGGATTGTCTGGATTTTGCGGGTCGCCTGAGAATATGAGCCTAAATTGGCCCGCTTTCTTGCCATTTTTCGGATCGTGAAAATTGAATTCGTATTCGTTTTTAGCAAGGGTTTCGCCTTTGCTCTTCGATATCTTGGTGGGTTCTCCCATGATATCGTGTACGCGCTGGAGCGATGGTAACTTCAGGCTTGGGATCCTTTCTCGAGACAATTCCGATGTCATTGTTCTACGGATCTTGTTGATCTTGGCAGCGCCTATATTTCGGAACATCGTTAGGACCAGGTCCCTTCCAACCAGATTTACGAATGTTTCGTCTATTTCCATTCGCGTTAGCAGGCCATCCTTGAAGCGTGTCTTGAAATTCATCGAATAGGGCCGATCCGTTGGGTTTTTGAGCCGTTTTTCGAATTGCCACGTCCAGATTTCCTCATGGGTAGCGTGCGGGACTGCTTCGATGCGTCCAGGAGCTGATCCGCTGATGAATACGAAATCCGAGTCTTTGACTATGGGGTTCTGAAATTGGAAGATCAGTTCAGAGCTTGGCAGCGCTGTGACGTTTTCGTCGAAGGCTTTGAGCTGATTCTTGAAATGAAGCAAGCGCAAGTAGACGCAGCCCGACAAGGTCAGGGCGAACGCGGTCACGCTAACCAAGAGGATAAGCCGTGTTGCTCGAGGATGCTTTCTCATCATTTGGGATTCACTTGTTACTGAACGCTAAAGGGGCGAAAAGTTCAATAAGCTATCGGCGCGCATAGAAAAACAAGAGCGGGTTTGCGACGCCCGCAGACGCTTGGCCCCTGATTAAGGGGGTGGCCTATTTCCTAGGCTCGACAAATTGGAATCCAATCGTTCAATGAAAGTCGAATTAGTTCGAGGCAAGCAGCGTCGCTCGGTCGCCTAGTCGAATTTCATATGCAACCCAAATTGTTTGATATTAGTCGGGCCTGGCTGGTAGCAGGGCTTTTGTGTATTGGCGTGCCAGTCGTTGAGGCCGCTGGGGATAATTGGGAGGAGGAAGCATTGCTGCTGTACAATTCCGGATCGCCTAAAATCAACGAATTGAGAGCGCTCAGTACGGGTGATGAGCGTCTGAAGTCGTATGCGTTGACCTTGAGCCTTTTGTTCAATGAGCCATTGCGCGAGGAAAATGCCCTAATCGCCAGAGCGTCCTTTGATGAGCTATTCAAGAAAAACCCTCATGACGATGTGGGGCTAGCGTCTGCCTACTACCTGGCCCGCATCAACCATCGTCACCTGGATGAGCCGGATCTAGACGCTGCGCGGTCCGCCTATCAGTTTCTATTTGAATCCTATCCAACCCGCTTTTTCGGTGAACTTGCATTTCAAAAGTACCTCCTCATGGAGATTTACAAAAGTCGCCCTTCTGAATCGGCAATCGAGCGCTTGATGCGGCTCGAATACGAGGGAAGGCGTCTAGTGATACCGGATATGCGCCGCAGCTATCATCGCTCGATAGGGGAGGCATACAAGTCGCTCGACCTCTCGATGGAGAAAGCCTACGAGCATTTGAAAGCGGCTTACGATATTGAATCTTCGGTACCTGAGACGCAAACGGACCTTATGTGGTCGCTCTCTGAAATTGCAGAAAAGCTGGGTCGCGATGAGGTAGCGATCGCCACGCTCGAGGACTTTGTGAAAACGGCGCGTTGGGATGATCGTCACTCCGAGGCTGCTACCCGGCTGTCGCGATTGAAATCGAATCAATAGTTTCCTTTCGATGATGGATCAGGCGAAGTATGCTGAAAAACACTGTTCTGCGAAATGTAGCGGAATACGATGTTAACCCATTAACTGTTATAGGGTTATGCAAATTATTTTTGTTCTGATCCACGTGTAAGAATTCCTTACACGCGAATAGCCTTCCCTAAGGCATTGCATTGCGCGTACTTACGCGAACCTGTAGCGGGCGTAGCGGATATGTGTAAGAATACCTTACAATTTTTAGGGCTAATTCTCAGACGAGATGTGGAAGTGGTTAGATACCTAATTATTTAAACCGCAGAATAAGAAGCATTTATGAAGTTTTTGAATTCATGCTAAGAAGTTGTAAAGGATTTGGCATGTAAACAGCTTACTCTAAGGAAATCACCGATAATTCGACTAGGTTGATCCCTATTTAACGCTGAACTAGAAATTAAAATGAAAAAAGTCCTCCTGTTTACACTACTGAGCTTCGTTGCTGGCTTGTTTACGACGACATCTTCATTCGCTACGAGAATCGATAGGCCCGTAGAAGAGTATGTGAAGATGGAAATGAGAAAGAAGAAGTCGGAAAAGAAGAAGTCCGAGAAGAAATGGAAGAAACCTGAAAAGAGATCTAAGAAATCAAGCAGACCGAATTACCTAGGCCCTAAGCCACCTAAGCCCGATGGCCGTCCGGTCGCCGATAGCGAAGCTACCGCCGCGCTGTTAGGCATTGGTGTAATGAGTCTAGTTGCCGCAAGACGATTGGCGGTGTAAGGATGTTTGTGTAAACTTTTTTTACAGATGCTTGGTTATTTGTTGTTTTCTGTGATTCTGTCTCCGAACTCAATGGTAAAGCGGTTCAGGGCCGCGGCCCCGTTCCTCGCGGGCTTGGTCCATTTCCTGGAGATGTAGTCAGCCCGCTGTTGCCAGTACTGCGATCCTGGCGCTCCGGAGGCCGTTCTGTAGACGTTTGGCGTTGGCAGGTCTACGTCTAATTGGCGAAACGCATCGTAATGATTGACCTTGGTTTGCCGAATCGCATCGGCGTTAAGCGATACCGGCGCCACGAACGCCAACGAGAGAAGGAGAGAGAGCGATTTCATAGTAAAGGAGCGTTTGATACGGAACGAAGGTACATGAAATCGAGTTCAGGTACAGTCGAATAATCGCTATGACAGAGGGGCAGCGCGTGTCGCCCGACAGGAATTTCGCGGGGAGGTATCGCTAATCTAGCTTCGCTCAGGCTTCCAAGGGACTCTTCGTTATGTTCGCTAGATTGAACGGCAGCCTATAGTCGACCGTGCCGCTTTCCGGATTCACAACATAGCCGGACCGAGCAGTTAATTCATCTCCGGGAAGGAACGTATCGCGTCTCTCTTCGAGCAGTGCATCGAGTCGCTTGTCTAGATCCCGTTGCAATTCTGCGTACTCTGGTTTGTCGACCTGGTTTTCCAGCTGAAAGGGATCGACCTCGTTGTCGTAAAGAAGCCAAGGACCCGACAAGTCGCGGCAGTAGGTGAAGCGCTTGGTCCGCGCCCCTCGAAATTCACGGCCTCCCAGCGATCGTCTCCATTGACCAAACGGCATCGGGCACATGATGAGGGCGGCGTGGTCGTCATCCGGTTCACGATTGCCGAGAATTATGTCAGAATAGTCGTCGCCTTCCACTTCCTCTGGGATCGAAGATCCGGTGAGCCCCAGCAACGTTGGCATTATGTCCGGCGTATCGATAGGCATCGATATTTCCCGCGCTCGATTCTTTAGCTTGGCGGGCCAGCGGAGGAGAAACGGTACGCGCAGCGACTCATCCCAGGGTTGCTGCTTCTTCCTGGCTCCGTGAGAGTAGAGCATATCCCCGTGGTCCGAGGTGTAGACGACGATCGTGTTGTCAGCGAGTCCGGTTTCATCGAGCGCGGTGAGGATCTCGCCCATGCAGTCGTCTAAAGCGGTCATGTGGGCGTAGTACCCCTTGTAGTCGCGCATGGCCTTTTCAGCCCCATCGTCGGATACATTCTTCCGTAGCGTTATTTTCCGATCTGCGTAAAGCGCTTGATACTTATCGGGCGCAGTCAGATAGGGAGCGTGTGGAGGGCCCCATGATAGAAAAAGAGCGAAGGGCTCTTTTGTCGCGGACTGGGCATGCGCTTTCAGGTAGGCGGTGGCCTCCTTCGTTTGCTCGATTGCATCGTATCCTGGCCAGCGTCTTGCCTCGGGAGCATCTCCAAAGTATATGGAGTCACTGTAGTTGTGAGTGCACTCGAGCGCTCTCCAAAATTCAAAGCCCTGGCGCCGTTCTGGAGGCGTGTAGCTTTGGCGCCCCTGACCATCGATGTGCCATTTGCCAATCCAACCCGTCTTGTAACCCTCATCCTTGAGGCAATGGGCGATGGAACGGTGATCGGATGCGAGGGATAAGTCGTTTAGGTAGAGCCCATGAGTCAGAGGGTACTTGCCTGTGATAAGAGAGGCCCTGTGAGGGCAGCAAACGGGCGTTCCGGAAACGGCGTGGGTGAAATTGACGCATTGGCTCGCGAAGCGATCGATATGGGGCGTTAAAACTTCGGCATTGCCCGTATATCCATGATCGCACTGGCGCCATTGATCGGAAAATACATACAGGATATTGGGCTTCTCGGCACGGCTCGCGGCGCAAGATGCAGAAAGCGACGCTCCGATGGAGGCCGCGGCGGTGGCCTTAATGAATTTGCGTCGATTGATCATGGCTTTGCCCGATTGGGTTGATTTGGATGCTAGGGATGGAGCGTGACTTGGAAACCAAAAATCTCGGAAAAGTCTCGTTAGCGTTGAATTGAAAACGGATTCAATTCAGGACCCTTTGTCAATGGGGTAGGAATCTGCTAAAGCGCTCGTTCCGTTCTCCAGTTGGATGGAGCCGACCCCGCATTTTTCTTGAACCATTTTGAAAAGTGGAACGAAGAGTCGAATTCGAGCGAGTCGGCGATCTTGCCGATGGAATGCTGAGTATTTTCGAGAAGGTGTTTCGCTCTCCCAAGCCGCAATTGGGAGTGATATTGCTTGGGGCTGAATCCAGTGTAATGCTTGAACATCCTTCGGAAATAAGTGTATCCAACATTCAATTCATTTGAGAGCTTTTCGATTTGCAGCACCCGATCCGAGCGTTCCTTCATTAAAAAGCAGGCCCTTCTTACGATGGTCTTCATAGGGTGATTCTCCTCCACGCGACGTTGAGGCAGGCAAGTCGCTAAGGCGAGAATTTGCGCGACTGCGGATGCGGCGACGCGCTGGCATCCAGGAGCTTCGTTCCTCAGCTCGTCCAAGGCGCGCTGGAACTGCGAGAGTATCGTTTCGTTGCGCCCCACATCAATGATCGGCGCTCCAGGGTCGATGAGTTTAGATGAAAAGAGCTGTTTAGGAATCTCGCCTTTGAATCGAATCCACATTTCACCCCAACCCGTAGATGGATCGGGCCGATAGCGATGCCACACGTCGGGAAGCAATAGAAGCAGGAAGGGAGCCGTTCGCGCTATGGCGGACGTATGGGCTGTCTCTATAATCCCCGCTCCCTGCGTTATGTACAGAGCCTGATACGCCCCGATCCCTTTGCTCTTGCCCGGATTGGGGGAGTTTCCACCGGATTGAGCGTTGGTAGGATAGCGCTGGCCTGGTTGGACATCCATGTGACCGGCTCCTAGAACTTCAAGGTTCCAGGGAGAGGGATCAGGATCTTGCGACAGGTAAACGAATCCATCCATCATTGTGCCAAAAGTACATGTAAAATGTCATAATCTCTATGGAAAACATAGGAAATTACTGGTACTGTAACGATCATACCTCATTTGGTTACCTAACCCGCGCCGCTCTAATTAAACGATTTATTCGTTTATTGCGTAAATCGATTCCCACATGATTGCAGGGCTAGGCCTTCAAGGAAGGTAGACTTTTAGCATAGGTTAAGTATTAGTTTGATACTGGATTGCCGGGCGTAGCTGCCCGGCAATTTTTTTGGCTGTTGCGGATCCACAGATTCGTGGAAGTCGGTTTTCTATCCAAGTCGTTCTTTGTCCTTGGAATCTACCTCGTCGGTTCGGATTTCGATGGGTCGGAATCTTGATTAACGCCTTGGAAACGATAGAATCTTAAATAGCCTTGCGAAGTTCCTGATTTGGGGACGAGGATAGCGCTCAGCCGAAATCTCAGCCAATGTGCGACACCTTCGATTCCACCGTTCCATCCATCGAGTTTCTTCGCGAGCGCGCTCGCCGCCGCTTACCTCGATTTGCCTTCGAGTATTTGGAGGGCGGATGCAATTCGAACGTGAACATTCGTCGCAATACGGACGACATTCGATCGGTTCAGCTGGAGCCCTATTACATTGGCGAATACGCGGGATCGGACCTGAAGACAGAGCTGTTTGGCCACACTTACGATGCTCCCTTTGGAATCTCTCCAATCGGACTGCAAGGGCTCATGTGGCCTCGGGCGACGGAGATCTTAGCCGCCGCCGCGAACGAGCGCAATGTACCGTTCATTGTAAGCGCGGTTGCGACCGCGAGCGTAGAAACCGTTTCGGAAATCACAGAAGGGAAAGCCTGGTTTCAGCTGTATCATCCCACCGAGGACGCATTGCGCGACAAGTTGCTGAAACGCGTGGAGGCGGCGGGTTGTCCCGTACTCGTAATCCTGGCAGATACCCCGACATTCGCCTATAGGCCTAGGGAGATTCGCAATGGACTTTCTATACCGCCTCGGATGACATTGCGGAACATCGCGCAGATGGTCGCCCATCCGACTTGGTCGTTCTCGCAACTGGCGGCAGGGGCTCCGGAATTCAAGACAATGAAGCCCTACATTCCCAAGGGGCTCAATATGAAGCACCTGGGAATGTTCATGAACAAGACATTTTCGGGCAGGTTGACCGAAGACAAGATCAAGGCTATCCGGGACATCTGGAAGGGAAAGCTGGTTGTGAAAGGAGTCATCAACGAGGAGGATTGCGAGAAGGTCGTGAATCTTGGTGTGGATGGAATCATCATTTCGAACCATGGAGGGCGTTCGCTAGATGCGGGTCCTACCACGATCACGTCTCTACCGCGATTGTCAGAGCGTTTTGGAGACAAGGTGACGGTGATGATGGACAGCGGAATGCGTGAAGGGCCGGACATCGCTTGCGCTCTCGCCAGCGGCGCCCGCTTCACCTTCTTGGGACGCTCCTTCATGTACGGCGTAAGCGCGCTTGGCAAGAGAGGCGGATTGCATACCCTGACGATGCTCAAGCGGCAGCTGCAGCAGGTTATGGAGCAGGTAGCGTGCGAGAAGATCGCGGACTTTCCCAATCACCTCCGGCGATAGGAGTCGGGAAATGAGGATTAGGTCAAGTTAGGGTTGATCTCCATCGAGAGGCATTCTTCACTGGATGCAATGACGACGATTGGAACGCCCTTCACGCCTAAGGCTAAGAAAGCGCTGCTATGCGGCTCTGGTGAACTGGGAAAGGAGGTCGCGATCGAGTTGCAGCGCTATGGCGTGGAGGTGATCGCGCTGGACGCTTATGCGGACGCGCCAGCCATGCAAGTGGCGGATCGATCGCACGTAGTATCCATGCTGGATGGGGCAGCTTTGAGAGCCATCATTGAAAGCGAAAAGCCAGATCTCGTCATACCCGAGGTAGAGGCTATCGCTACCGATACACTGGCCGAATTGGAGGCTGAAGGAGTCGCTACGATCATTCCCACGGCGCGAGCGACTCAGCTGACCATGAATCGCGAAGGAATTCGACGGCTTGCGGCTGAAGAATTAGGTCATCAAACGTCTCCGTACCGTTTTGCGGACACGTTTGAAGATTACGCCGCAGCTATTGCCGAGATCGGCATGCCCTGCGTAATCAAGCCAATTATGAGCTCGTCCGGCAAGGGGCAGAGCGTCGTCAAGACAGAAGCGGACATCGAAAATTCATGGCAGTACGCTCAGGAAGGTGGCCGTGCCGGGAAGGGTAAGGTCATCATCGAAGGGTTCGTCGAGTTCGATTATGAAATCACATTGCTCACGGTACGGCATGTAGGTGGGACGAGTTTTTGCGATCCGATAGGGCACATACAAGTTGACGGAGACTACAGGGAGTCTTGGCAACCGCAACCGATGAGCGAAACTGCCTTAAAGAACGCTCAAGAAGTCGCGGAGTCGGTTACCGGTAGCCTGGGAGGATACGGCATCTTCGGAGTGGAGCTCTTCATCGAAGGAGACACTGCGTACTTCAGCGAAGTGTCTCCACGCCCCCATGACACTGGAATGGTGACCATGATTTCTCAAGACATCCCCCAATTCGCTTTGCATGCGCGGGCCATTCTAGGCTTGCCCATACCCGTGATTCGGCAATTCGGGCCCAGCGCGTCCGCTGTCATTTTGGTGGAGGGCAATTCGAGCGAAGTCGCTTTCGGGAATCTAGGCGAGGCGTTGAAAGAGCCGGATACGCAGCTCCGCTTGTTTGGAAAGCCTAGGGTCGCGGGTAAGCGGCGCATGGGTGTAGCATTGGCGCGGGCAGACGATATCGAAGCGGCCAGAGCTAAGGCGCGAGCCGCGTCATCCGCCGTCGATGCGCAGCTTTGAGGCGGTTCTAGCGGAAGTCTGAGTAAGACTCGATCAGGTTTTCGTAGGCCTTCTTGTAGAAAACGATATCGGCGCCGAGAACGAGTAGCTTCGCTCCCAATTCTCTCATATGCAGGGCGTGTTCCTTGTCGAATACGAGGGTACCGAATTCCTTGCCGGCGGCAATTGCTGCTTTGGCAGTTGCCCGCGCCGCTTGGAGGGTGCTTTCGCCTTTCACATCGCCGGGACGTCCTGACAGGGCCGAAAAGTCGCCTGGTCCGAAGAAGAGACAGTTAATTCCTTCGACTGCCGCGATCTCGTCGAGATGATCGACCGCTCTGGGGGACTCGATCTGCGCCACGATCCATGTATTGTCATTCGCTTGCTTCGTGTAGTTATCGGCTGGGTACTGCCCGTAATTATTGTCGGCGCTGCCTCCATCGAATCCACGTTCGCCGAGAGGGTGGAACTTAGACCATTTGACCAGTTCTCTGGCTTCCTCGGCGGATTCGCATCTCGGATAGAGGATACCGGTAGATCCTGCCTCGAGCAATCGACCCATACGCATGTATTCCCACCTTCCTGGACGGGCCAGGATATCGACGTCACCCACGCGAGAGGCACGCGCTAAGTTGGCAAAGGTCTCGACGCTCTTGTCGCTGTGCTCAAGATCGTACCATAGGAAATCGAGACCCATTTGACTGAGGGCTTCGCTGTGGACGGGATCGATGGACTTCACGAGCGTTCCTAATGCGACACGGTCCTGTTTCCAGGCGCTCTTTACTTTGCTAGTTCTCATAGGCTATGGGTATTGCGATTTCCACTATTCCGTGGAGGGGGTATTTCCAAGAAGCGTATCAAGTGCGCGCTGGCTCAAGTCAAGGTTGATTCCACAGTCTGAAGGGGTCGTCATAGCAGCGACAGCTCAGTTCAGTCACAAAGCGGGCGACAAGGGAGCTAATTTGGATACGATTCGCCGATTCTGCCGTGAGGCAAGCGAGCAAGGTGTCGAGATTATCGCCTTTCCCGAAATGCGCATCACTGGGTATTGGCATGTTCGAAACTTGGATCGGGAACAGATTGAGAATCTGTCTGAGCGCGTTCCTGAGGGTCCGTCCACGAGCGCATTGCTAGCGCTCTCTCGCGAGTATCAAATGATAATTGGAGCAGGCTTAATCGAAAGAGGTGAGGATGGGCGCTTGTACAATACCTACGTTGTTGCCCTGCCAGATGGGGTCACTAAACGCCATAGGAAACTGCACTGCTTCATTAGTGAGCATATGTCTAGCGGAAGCAATTTCACGGTGCTTGAAACGCACCTTGGCTTAAAGGTTGGCGTGTTGATCTGCTACGACAGCAATCTCATTGAGAATGCGCGTGTGACGGCGCTGCTAGGCGCGGACATCCTATTGGCCCCTCATTTCATCGTATTTAGCAACGGCATTGGGATCGATGACGACGAGGTGAGGACAGGAAACGCGATGGTGTTGGATCCCTATGGACGAATTATTGCTGAAGCCTGGAAGGCTAGCGATGACATGGTCGTGGCGGATCTTGATAGTGACCTCCTTGAGCTGAGTTCAGGTAGTCGATGGATGCGAGGAAGGCGTCCCGAATTGTATCAGAAAATTGGAGAGGCTTCAGGAAATGAACTAGCGGCACGGGAGGCCCGATTCTCTTAGAAGCTAGCCTTTGCTGTGAAAAGGGATCGCCTTCTCTATTGTTTGGGCAACGAAATGACGAACAGCTGGCGGGTTAAATTCTCCTCTGAATCACCTACAAGTCCCGGTACAAGAATCTGCGTTCCGCTTCGGTTCCAAGCGGGGGAAGGATCCTGGCGAAGATCGCCCGATACGAAGTTGCCGATGTCGAATCCCTGCGACCGAATCAGCTTTCCATCGGAGCGACGGTAAAAGTTGTAGAAATTCTTCTTTAGGGTCTTGTCTTTGTGGCCATTGACGAACCAATCGCCTTGAGGCGAGAGAGCGATATCTCCTTCAGGATCAGGGAAGATGCTATTGCCCCCAATTTGACCGACGACGAGATTCTGGTTTACGTCGTAGATAACCTGACGATTGTCCATAGCGCCAATCATACGGTGCCCGTAGTCCCATTCGGGATGTCCGCCAAAGAAATGCGTCAATCGCATCAGTCCTGTCCCGTCTGGCTTTACCACAAAGGGGACGTTGACGCGCGGATGCTCGCGATTTTTGCTGGATCGCCAACCGGCGCGGGCGAAAAAGAATATGCGGTCCCCGTCGCGATTCCAGAGAGTGTGGTTTATAAAAAGAGCCAGGTGATCAATGTGTGGTTCAGATTCACGGATGACATCTGCCATTTGGGCGAAGGAAACGATGAGCGATTGCTTGCCGGATTTCGTATCCACAACGAATACGCCATCATCCTTGGGGTGGAGAACGTTCTCGGTCCAGTCGGTCGCGTCTTTGTATCCTGTGACGGGTCGAAGCCGAGCCATGCGGGCGTAGTTGATAGCGGCGAACGCGCCGCCGGTTTGCTTAACGCCACTGTTTCCGACGGGCTGCTTGCCAGAACGGTATTCCTTAACGCGTTTTCGTTTCTCAATATCGAATAGAGCAGTGAATACTTTCCCGGTATTGGGATCTCGATCATTGAAGAAGAACTGCGTATCCGGTTCTTCAGGATTCCAATAGAACATCGTTCCCTGTTGGGGGTTCCACCCTTGGGTTTGCTCCACGACATCTATAGAGTAGTTGCTGTGAGTATCGATAAGTACGATGTCAGCCGTTTCTCCCTCGCCTGGCAGGTGATCCTGAAATGTGGACTGCATGGCAACGATGTATCGTTCATTGCCATTCCAGGGGATATTTTGAACATGTCCAATGTATCCAAAGAACGTATGCTTGTCGCCATGAGTAATTTGCTCGACCTTGAGGTTCTGGCTATCCGCGGCGGTGAATGGCGTGACGAGCATTGCGAGAACGAGGATCCTATAGAGAGGTGTATTCACAATGAATTCGATAGTTTGCGGTTCAATTGAATCTAAATAGCGGCCGATCTCCGACCGGCCAAAGCGCTACTTGTATACCGTAATCACTTTTCTCTCAGTTACGGGCCACCAGTCGCCGATCTTTTTCACTAGGCGAGCGACGATTTCAGGATGTTTTCCGGCGAGATTCACCTTTTCGTGAGGATCCTCGATCAAATTGAAGAGTTGTGGACGTTTCTCGTCCCTGGGATGCGTCGAGTGGTAGCGATTTACCTCGCCGTCGTAGGTGAGTATCAACTTCCAATCTCCTTCGATGCACCAACGGTAGAGCAAGGTAGCTTCTGGATTCTCGATGTCCGCCATGTCGTGGGCGAATCCTTCGCCAAATATGGCTTTGCGGGGAATTACCGTTCCCGTTTTCAAGTGATCAAGCAGGTTGAGACCTGGAACATCAATGGATGGATTTCGAGCTCCAGCTGCTGCGAGAGTCGTAGGAAAAATATCAATACTGCTAACTAATTCATCTCGCATCGCAGGCTTCAGCGTTCCAGGCCAAGAGTACATGGTGGGCTGTCTGACGCCGCCTTCGTAAGGCGTTTGCTTGGAGCGTTGATCATACCCATTCCGTTCGGGGTGCTGTATCCAGCCATTGTCGCCTACATAAACAATGAGCGTGTTTTCGCGGATTCCTTTCTTGTCAAGGTACCCGACTAGATCCCCGCAAGTCTCATCCCACCACTCGATCATTGCGTAGTACTTGGCGATGGTGAGAGGGTGCTTGCCTTTATACTTGTTCAATAGCCGGTCCGGAGGATTGTGAGGCGTGTGCGGAAGAAAGGCCGCGTACCACATGTAGAAGGGCTTGTCTTGGTCGACTGACATGTCGATGAAATCGTAGAGCTCCTGCAAGCCTTCGCGCCCGATCTTGAGACCGTCGTCACCATGACGCCCGCGTGGCTGCGGAAATCCACGCGTCATCCCATGGGTGAAACCGCCGCGCCTGTAGTTGCCTTCCCACCACTTGCCGCTCTGGTGGCTTAGGTAGCCTTGCTCGCCGAGGAGTTCGGGAAGCGTGTCGAATTCGTCGATAAACGAAATGACTTGAGCGCGCCGGGAATTGTGCAGCGGCGAGTCCTTCTCCGCGTATTTGTACGATGGATCGTTGCCGGTGACTCCATGGCGATGGGCGTAGTGCCCGGTTGCGAGAGTCATGAGGGAGGCGCGGCACAGCGCGGTGGGAACGTAGCCACGGGGGAAAACGATGCTCTGCGTTGCGAGCCTGTCGATGTGCGGCGTCTTTACGTGGGGATGTCCCATGAACGAGTAGTCGTTCCAAGCTTGGTCGTCGCTAAGCAAGAGGACGACGTTCGGCTTATCGGCGGCGGAGAGCGAGGCGATTGAAACAATGCCGAAACTGGCTACTATCGAAAGCGGGATGGGGAGAAGGTTCGTTGGTTTCATAGAGGTTGTGGATGAGGATTCTTTCGATGATCTTGGAGAGGTCAATGGAGAGTCGACTCAATTGCGTGTTTTGAAGGATGCATGGTAGGCGCTTCGATCAATACCTATAACCCTTGATTTCGAGCGATTCTACCCGTACCCTAAGCGCTTTCATCCTAACCTCTTATTACATATGCAAAGTTCCAACCCTTTTGTAACCGTCGCTGACGCGGCGCCTTCGGCGAGAGCCACTTTTATTCGAAAGACCTATTTTCACCTAGCGCTGGCGATCCTGGCATTCACGCTCTTCGAGTTCGTATTGTTCCAGACCGGAGCGGCGTTCACGATTGCTCAGTTCGTTTTCTCATTGCCCTATGGGTTCATGATTCTTTTGGGAGGATTTATGCTAGTGGGCTGGCTGAGCCAAAGCATGGCGGCGGGCTCGGATACGAAAGGGGGGCAATATGCGGGAATGGCTCTCTACATCGTTGCGGAAGGCATCATCTTCGCGCCGATGCTCGTTCTCGCTTCGGTACAGGCAGATGGAGTCATCGCTTCTGCCGCAACCATGACGCTGCTTCTATTTGGCGGCTTGACTGCGACCGCGTTTATGACGCGCACGGACTTCTCCTTCCTGAAATCTACCCTCACTATCGTTGGCTTCGTCGCTTTGGGACTCATCGTGTGCTCATTCATATTCGGCATTCAATTGGGAACCTGGTTCTCGGTTGCGATGATCGTTTTCGCCAGCGCGGCGATTCTCTACTCGACTTCGAAGATCATCCACAACTATCGAGAAGATCAGTATGTGGGCGCATCCGTGGAGCTGTTCGCATCCGTCGCCTTGCTCTTCTGGTATATCCTTCGCTTGCTCATGAGCCGGGACTAAGTTCTAGCAAGTTGACAAAGCATTACGCTTTCGATGCCCGATCCATTGACCGGATCGGGCATTTTCTTTGGGTGTTGCATAGGGGATCAAGAAAGTGATTTCGCTGCCAACAAGGTTTTTTATTTTCATTCCCAGCTGAGTTTACCAAGGTAGGTGATGCCCCATTCACAACCTCTTTCTTCTCGCGCCCGGATTTTCCTGTCCCTTGTCCTTTGCTGCATCTTTTCCAGTGTGGCGCTCGCTTCGAAGCCCCTGAATGTCGTCTTCTTCCTGATCGACGATCTTGGCTGGAATGATGTGGGAGCGAGCGGCAGCGATTACTACAAGACGCCCAATATCGATCAATTGGCCCGGGATGGGATGCGCTTTACGAATGGATACGCGGCCTGCAACGTCTGCTCGCCGACTCGCGCTTCCATAATGACGGGAAAGTATCCCGCTCGCGTCATGCTGACGCAGTGGCTGCCATCGGGTCGATGGGATGCGAAGCAACATAAATTGCGGGAAGGGCGCTACCTCTCAAATTTGCCCTTGGAGGAAGTCACGATAGCGGAGGCGCTTCGAGAGGCCGGCTATACCAACGCATTCATGGGAAAATGGCATTTGGGTCCCCTGCCTTACTACTTTCCGGAGCATCAAGGATTCGATGTCAACGTCGCCGGGCGCGACTATGGGGCCCCCGGAAGCTACTGGTATCCCTACGAAGGCAGTTGGCTCATTCCCACGACTCCCGGAATCCGGATATTCAAGGATAATCCGCTTCCCGGACAGGAGGGCGACTACCTGGTGGACAAGCTAGCAGAAAAAGGGGAGGCTTTCGTGCGGGAGCAGGCGGATAAACCGTTCTTTCTGATGATGTCGCACTACGCGGTCCACTCGCCGCTTCAGGGAAAGCCGGACAAGGTGGCGCGTTACGAAGCGATTCCCGAGGACGAGCGGCAGGGGGAGCCGCACTACGCGGCGATGGTTGAAAGCGTGGACGATAGCGTAGGTCGCATCATGAAAGCGGTTCAGGATATTGGAGCTGCCGATAATACGCTCGTCATTTTCACCAGCGACAATGGAGGAATGTGGAGAGCAACTGATAATGCGCCGTTGCGAGCGAATAAGGGATCCAATTACGAAGGCGGATTACGGGTTCCTTTTATCATTAAGTGGCCAGGCGTTGCCAAGGCAGGGAGCGTCTCGGACGAACCTGTTATCAGTCCCGATTTTTATCCCACGATATTGTCAGCCCTAGGGCTGCCTGCGAAGCCGGACCAGCACAAGGATGGGGCCGATCTTACGCCTATCTTGAAAGGCGAGGGAGGTATCGAGCGAGAAGCCATATTTTGGCACTATCCTCACTACAATCGTCATCCGGAGAATTTTCCTTCCAGTATTGCGCGCCAAGGAGATTGGAAATTGATCGAAAAATTGGATACGGGAGAACTGGAGCTGTATGACTTGAGTAGCGATGTGGGCGAGAGCGTCAATCTAGCGAAGAAAGAGAAAGCTCGCGCTAGACGTCTTCTTGCTATGCTCGAATCCTGGCGCGAGGCAGTCGGCGCCGATCCGATGCGCCCGAATCCGAATTACGAAGGAGATAAATAGCTTTTTTCTTAGGAATGGGCCGAATCGGCCCTTTGCTAAGGCAATGGCATTTCAGGGCTCTCGTTTTCACGCGCTGCTTTGAATGCAGGTTGCGGTGAAGCGGAACGGACCTGCTCCAGCCAGAATACTCCATCAAAGGGATCGCTATTTCCACGCGTCGCCAAAAAGTCGATATCCCCATCCTGGTCCAGGTCTCTGGCGATGAATTTATCGAACATGCCTCGCTTGCGACGCGAGATGTCATGCCGCGTCCAGGTACCGTTCGAATCGCCTGGATTGCGGAACCAGCCGAGACGTCCGAGTCCATCGAATCGATCCACGTCTTCATCGCCCATGCGTGAACCTTTGCTGTAGCTGCCGCACATGATGTCGATGTGGCCATCGCTATCGATATCCGCTAGCTCAAACCCGATCATCCAATCGGGTCCCCAATCGCCCACCTTGTGGACTTTCCACTCGTGATCGAAAGATTCGGGCTGCTCGATCCAAACCAGTCCCGTGTATTCACCGCTCGCTCCCACGATATCGAGTTTCCCGTCACCGTTGAGGTCGATATGCTCGAGATTGAACCCCGCCATATAGTCGCCTTCGAATCGGACAGCGTGTTCCTTGAATCGGAAGTCCTTTCCCCCAAGATTCTCCAGCAAGGCGATGCGCTCTTCGCCTCGACTGCCAACGATGATGTCGAGATCGCCGTCGCCGTCTATGTCGATTGGCTCTGCATTTTGAGGGATGCTGTAGCGGCCAAGCTCGATTTCACTCCAGCTGTCTCCGTCGAGCGGGTCGCCGGAGAATTGGAAGATATTGACCGGCGTCTTGCGGTCGAAGTCATCCGGACCGGGACGCTGGGCGCCTTTGTTGGCGGCTGACACTTCGAGTTGTCCGTCGCCATTGAAGTCTCCAAAGAACACGCGAATATAGGAGCCTCGATCTCGCGTCATTGGCAGAATGAGGCGTGGCCAGGCGACCGTTCGGCAGTCCTTTCCCGGATTTTGCAAATAGATGAGATGGGATAGCTCGGCGGCCACTATGACGTCCTTGTACCCATCGCCATTGAGGTCGGCGATGGCCGCGTCCTCAGGCGCTGGCGAGTCGGCGGCTTCGGCTAGAGTGACGTTCGTCCAGGTATTCGGATCCTCGGATCCGAACGCGATCCGAACGTGACCTGCTTGATCGGGCTTATAGTTAGGATCGTATTCGCTTGATATGTACTCGCTGTCGGATTCGTGCACGGAAACGATATCTTCGTACCCGTCGTTGTCGAGATCGCCCACCACGAGCCCATCGCTTCCACTCAGTCCAAATCCTGCGATTACCGGATCATCGATGATGTGCTCTTTCCAGCTAATGAATGCTCCATCGGCGCTCGTTGCGTCGCTCAGGGAATCGCCCACTTTGGGCAAGGATTGGGATCCGCACCCGGTGAGGAGCAAGGCGATAATTGGCAGGGGATAGAGGGATTTCATACGGTGAGGTTGCTCGGGGACACTGAAGGGCGACGTATAAGAGTCAATGCTAGGTACTGCGTCGTGAGGATTTTGCCATGAATGTTTGATTCGCTCAAGGCGCTTGGGTAGGGTGCTCGAATGCGATTATACCCCATACTGTTTTCAGCCGCGCTGCTCGCCTCTTCTGTGATGCCTTCTCAATTGATGGCCGCTCCCAATATCGTTCTCATCCTTACGGATGATCAGGGCTGGAGCCAGCTGCCCGCTCGAATGGATCCAATGATTTCGAGCTCGCGCTCTCGTTACTTGGAGTCGCCGCATATCGCCGCTTTAATGGAGGATGGAAGGCGCTTTACGAGCGGCTATTCGCCTGCTCCGCTGTGTACGCCTACGCGGCGATCTATTTTGTGCGGTACTTCGGCTGCCCGGAGCGGAACCGAATTCGCTAGTCCAGACTGGATTCCTGCAGATCATTTGACGATTCCGAAAGCGTTGAAAGCCGCGAATTCCGCTTATAGGACGGCGCACTTCGGAAAGTGGGGCGAGCAAATGATATCGACGCCGGAGGAGTGTGGATACGACGTGAGCGATGGCATGACGGGCAATCTAACGGGAGGGATGCCTAAGTCGCTCGGCATTGAATCGGGAAGCCACACGGAGGGCCCTCCTCATTTTATCGATAACGAGGATCCGAAGCGAACGGTGACCGTCACTGATCGCGCCGTCGCGTTCATGAATGCCGAGGCGAACGCGGGGAACCCGTTTTACGTTCAAGTGAGCTACTATGCTCAGCATTTGTCTGTCGTGACGCGTGAAAGCCTATTGGCAAAGTACGAGCAGAAAGGAAAGCCGGACCGAGGCTATACGGCCGCGTGGGCAGCGATGCTCGAGGAGCTCGACGCCGGAGTGGGCCGATTGCGGGCGGCGTTGGAGGAGTTGGACATCGATGATGAAACCTATGTGATTTTCACCACCGACAATGGCGGGCGGGGCACTGTTCCGGGAGGTGATCTCAAAGCGACTGCCCCAAATTTTCCGCTATCCGGAGCGAAGCATACCTTGATGGAAGGCGGTGTACGCGTACCGTTCATTGTAGCGGGTCCGGGGATACGTGCGGGTTCGGTGTGCCGTGTGCCGGTAGTGGGGTATGACTTTCTTCCTACGTTCCACGCCTTGGCGGGTGGGACGCCGGATCAATTGAGCTCCGAGGTAGATGGCGCCGATATTCAAGCCTTGTTTAAGGATCGGACCGTAGGTGATTTCGAGCGTCCGCAAGAGGCGCTGTTTTTTCATCGTCCACGGCGAAATGCGTCCGCGATTCGAGAGGGAAATTATAAGTTGATGCTGCGCTGGAACAATGATGGTACGATCAGGGGGCACGAGCTGTACAAGGTGTATCCGAATCCCGCAGAAGTCGGGAGGGAGATCTCAGATGACCATCCCAAGCTGGTGGAAGCGTTGCGCGATCGGTTGCTCGCCCACTTGTATTTGGTTGATGCGGAACGCAAAGCTCCTTGAGGGAGTGTCCATTCGGTTTGTAGCTTCCACCGTGAGGGGACTAGCGGAAGGCTCGCCGGGTCCGATAGAGTGGGCGTAACTACTCGCTTACGGAGTTGACTCTCTCTGGGGCGTGACGCATTTATTTCAGCATTATGACTTGCTCCAAGACAACTTCGCTACTCGCATTTTCTTTTATCGCCCTATTCGCAACTGGTTGTTCCAACCCGGCTGACGAAACAGAATCGGCGAAAGTGGGAGCTGCAGTTCAGGCAGTGAAGGCGGTAGCAGATGTGAAAACATACGCTATCAGCGCAGACTCGAAGATTTCCTTCGTAGGTTCGAAGGTAACTGGAAGCCATGATGGGGGATTCAATAGCTTTGATGGTTCGATCGCGGTTGCGGGTGGCAAAATCGTTCCACCCAGCAAAGTAACGATTCAGATGGACTCGCTCTGGTCGGATAGCAACCGACTAACCGGATACCTAAAGAACGCCGACTTCTTCGATGTAGAAACCTTTCCAACTGCGGAGTTTGCAGTGACCTCGATGTCCGATTCGGAAATAACGGGAAACCTCACTCTTCACGGTGTAACCAAGAGCATCACCTTCTCGCCGGAAGTTTCCGTATCTGATGACGCTGTTTCGCTCAGCGCAGAGTTCGATATCATGCGATTCGACTTTGGTATCGTGTACAAGGGCAAGGTAGATGACCTGATCCGGGATGAAGTCGTGATCAAGCTGGACGTCGTTGCTAATGCAGACGCCTGAAACGGCGGCGCTATAGTTCCTTGACCTTGATGTTGCGAAACTGGTCTTGGCCTGCTTTTCCAGAGTGAATTTGCAGGCTGAAGAATCCTTCTGGGTATTCATCATTGGTCCAATGGGCCGCCGGGATGCCATTTATCCAGGTTTTAACTACGTTGCCTTCGGCCTTTACCGTCATGCGATTCCATTCATCGTAGTCGATGGCGCTTCGCGCCTTGGCATGCGCGTTTAGCCAAAGAGGGTAGTACCAGCCGCCGCAGGATTGTCCGTAGATTCCGCCTGACCAGAAACGTTTCTTCGAATCGGCTTCCATCTCGGCTTGAGGGCCGAACACGGTTTGCTTGCCCTTATTGTCTTCCTTGACCTGTCCGTTCCAAGTTCTCCGGAAAAGAAGCGGAGCCCGGAATCGATTAAGGCCATCAATGATCATCTTGCTGAAATTGCAAAAAATAATCCGCGCATAACGGTACTGGATACATGGACACTTTTTGCTGATGAAGAAGGCAATGCAAAGCCAGAGGAATTTCCGGACCTCCTTCATCCAAATGATTTGGGCTATGCTAAGTGGGAAGCGGCTCTCAGACCGGTCTTCGCTACGTTGGGTTTTCTTGAAACGGAAGTGGATACGTTCCAAGTAGAAGAGGGCTTTACGGCTTCGTTCAACGGACGCAATCTCAATGGTTGGGGATTCAGGGCGACAACTCCTAGGAATCCCAATCGAAGAGTGAATCCAAACGCTCCAGTTCGCACGGTTATTACGGAGCCACAGAATTTCTATGGTCAACAGGCTAGCAGCGATGGTCGTTATAGAGCAATCAATGGTCGGCTCGTAGTAACGACACCAGTTGAAGGGAGACGTATTCACCAACTTTGGACAACAAGAGATTTTTCGGGTGACTTTACCCTGAAGCTAGAATTTCGGGCTACGCCCAACGCGGACAGCGGAGTTTTTATAAAAGGGAAGCAACTCCAATGTCGTGACTATCCGCTAGCAGGACCCTACAGCAATCTCAAGAATTACAAGCCGCAGGATTGGAATGAGCTCGTGATTACCGTAAAAGGGAATAGCGCCCATTGCGTATGCAATGGCGAGGCGCTTGAGGAAAATTTCGAGATTCCTGTGTCGGGTCCCATTGGTTTAGAGGGCGATCGAGGGCAAATGGAGTATCGTCGAATCCGAATTCGAGAGTAGTTTCGTTTGGCTGAAAGCCTCTTCTCGAGTCGTTAGTTTGCCGATTTGCGAAGAGATTTGAGAGCTTGGGCAAGTCGCTCGTATTGATCTAGGCTATTGTAGACTTGAGCGGAAATACGGACCAAGCGTTTCGGATGGGCTGGCCATGTAATCACGGGCACTTCGATTTTGTACTGTTCCACGAGAGGCTCTTGCCAATAATCAAGGTAGTTGATCGACTGATACGGTTCTTGCAATCTAGAATCCGGAAGGGGTATCGAAGCGAGCGATCCGATCATGCTGTCGGGCGATGGAGCATCGATCTCAAGCGCTTCGAGAACGGCATTCCGCCCCGCTAGAGCAAGATTTCGATTCCGGTCATAAATATTTCGCCAACCCCCAGGGACTGTCTGGTTGAGAAAGTCGATAACGAAGGGAACCGATAGGGCTGCGCTGGGATCACGAGTTCCCATCCAAGCGAAAGCAGCTTTCGCGGCATGCCCTTCTGGTCGTAGTTCTTGTGGAAGGCTTCTCCCACGATGAAGCTGGCCGCCATTTGATTGGAGGTAAATGCGTTGATGAAAGAAGTGGAAGCGAGAGTCGCGATAATTGTGGCGCCTCGTGATTTGGCGAATCCGAATACTCGGTTCACGATAATTGGCATCGCGTTGATTAGGTCGATGGCGCCTACATATACGATTATCGATATTATGACCGGTTCACTGAGCTCGTAGAGTCCACCGCGATCGAAAAGAGCGCTTAGTTCCTCAGGGATTGAATTCATCCAAACCGCCATCGATGTGTCGTATCCCTTGTATAGCGATTGTACCACATCGGCCAGTGTCGTTTGCTGAAATAGCAGCGCTAGGATGCAAGCGGAGAATGAGGAGGTAACAAGCGCCGGCAGCGTAGCCTTCTTTTTAATGGGAATTATATACCTTAGTGCCGAAGAAAAAGGATCACCCATCCCTTTCTTTCCTATGTTTTTCAACATTCTTCTCTTTGATCGTTAGAGGTTTAACCAACTGGTTTACCAATTCGTCAGGGCTGCAACCCATAATAAAGACCTCTTCTTTCTCCTTTCTGGTCGGCTCGTAACTTGACGGCAATAATTCAATGGTTCGTTTGCTTGACATCGTCTAATCCCGTTGGCTATGAAATAGGTGACAACAGTGGCATCAAATCTTCGCTCTGGCCTAAGCATTTTGTCACCTCCGTTTTGTATTAAGTCTTTTAAAATATCTTTCTCTAAGATTGGCTGATCTAATCGCGGGTGCCTTAAATATTCTCTAACGTTCTTTCCACTTAGAGCAAAGGCTTTATCAGTTTGTTTTCCCAACGCCATGCCCTTATAGATACCGTTGTAGTCAAAATTCCCTCCGCTCAAAATGTCGTGCATAGACCGGACATGCCTGGCTACCTCACGAAGATGGCGCGTGACAACTTGAGCGTCGGAAGAGGAGTTGTCTACGGATATCTGCAAAACAGCTGCATCAGACCAAACAAACACGTCGAAACAATGTTCACACAATAAAGGAGACTGACCTTCGGTCTTCCATATCGGTTGGACCAGATAGGGCTTCTGAATACTTATCAACAAATTAAGAGCATTTTGAAGAGAGTTTACTAGGGGGCCTTGTAGCGACTTTATTTCTTCAGAATTATCCCACCCGTTAGCAGAAATTTGGTCGTATACAGGTTTAATTGTATTTAAGACTTGATCTCTGATTTTCTGGTTCTCTGGCTCCCATAAACTGTTGGCAAGACCCATCATGGCGTAAGCGGTACTTACGGGTCGTAACACTATTTCTGGTCCCCATGCAATTTCCTCTTTCTTTTGGGTGGTGTTATCGGGAACTACTGTCAGTTTTATTTCTAAGGGCCTCCAATCGCTTTTACCGATTGACACGACTAAATCTATTTTCTCGACTGCGTTTCGAGACAGCTTTGAGTATGGTTGAAAAATCGATTCAAAGTTGTACCGTGCTGCCGTGCCACCTATTACATCTTCAATACTCCAGTCACTATCGCTGGCGGTGATCTTGCCTCCTTCTCGCAGTTTTACAGAGACTGGGGGTATTCGATTAGCTCTCATGTAGAAACATAACGAGAGAGGGAATGTCGAATTAAATTGGTTCTTACCCCACAAATCGGCTCCGGTCCGATTTGTGTTTGTATTTGTATTTGTGAAACCATACAGCAAGGGGCCATTATCCGATGACATTCTGTAAACCCCTTCCAATAAATTTCGCAAGATTCACGGGGACGGCATTACCTATCATCAATTCTCTGTCTGTCTTGGAGAGGCTATCGGGCCATTTCCAACTGCGAGGAAATGTCTGTATGCGTGAGCGTTCATCTGAAGTCAAACTCCTCACACTATTGGCAGGAGCACTATCCAGGTGGTTGTGCTTGTAATTTGGAGGAACGGGCCTGTTTACTCCGCGAATAGTAGGCGAAGGTTCATATATTGTGAAAATGGCCCTGCGTGAATAATTTCGCGGGTGTCGATAGTAAAACTCAATAAGTATTTCATTTTTTAGATAGCTCTTAACGGTAAGAGGTTGTGATGCTTCATGATTAATAAACCAAGAGGACAGAGACTCTTCAAGGTTACCCTTGTCGCCTAACCAAGCCAGCATAAAAAACCTTTTACGCTTCTGCGGCACCCCACAAAGCGAAGCATCAAAAACCCGCTCGTAGATGCTGTATCCTGCCTGTTGTAGTGTCTCGCGAGCATTCGCGTAAGAATTACTTAGCCTCACCCGGGGGACGTTCTCCATAAGTGCAAAAGGGGGACGGACTGACGCTACAATAGTCGCATATACACCGGTTAGGGAGGCCTTGTCACTTTCAATGCGCCGACCCGCTGTAGAAAAGTCTTGGCAAGGTGGTCCGCCCACAATCATATCCGGCTTGTGGGCGGATATCTCAGCTACCGCCGTTTGCACATCAGATAAATCCATGCACATACAATTATGTCGCAAATTTTTCCGGTACGCATCGACTGCAATTGGCCAGTTATCATAAGCTGAGACAATCTCAAAACCACTAGACGCTAACCCTCTACTGAGGCCGCCAACTCCGCAAAACAGATCAACAATACGCATTACGATCTTGCTCCGGAAGACAACCCGTTATCAGTCACCAGATCAGCATATTTCAGTCGTTTGTGGTCAAACCCTCTGCCTTGCATCACCGTGCCGACCTTTACGCTGAATCGTTCTTTAGCGCAGCTCTTTTCTTTGCATCGGTAAGGCATGGTTTTGTGCTTTGTTCCAGACTTGACATCGATAGACCCACAATGCGGGCAAGCGGGGGTACCGCCCCATCGCTTCTCCGCAAACCACTTTTCGGCAGTGGTATTGTCAGGAAACATCCTGAACAATTCCGCTAACGTGATCCCTTTTCTGTCTGCTTTCCCCGGTGCCTTCTTGCTCATAATCGTTGTCTCTCTCTACGTCTTATCACCTACAATAGTGCCGAACGCTGACAGCCGTGTAAACATATTTCGGCACTAAGGTATATAATTCCCTTTTTAATGGATCCGTAAACTACGATTGCTACGGGAATCAGCAACAAGATGCTAAAATTGAACAAACCGCTAATTCCCATCAAACTTGTATCTGTCTGGGCGATGGCTTCTGCTCCGTTCGCCTCGACTGGATACACAAATCCTAAAACGAAATAGAGTACGCTGGCGATCAGAGCGGAGGGCATAGTGGTGTACATCATGGACTGAATGTGGTCCCAGAGCGGTACCTCCGCTGCGAGCGCGGCCACGTTGGTCGTGTCTGACAAGGGAGACATCTTATCGCCGAAAAATACGCCTCCGATGATCGCGCCTGCAGTAATAGCGAGATCGGCGTTGATGGTGGCTGCGACTCCAATCAAGACAATGCCTACCGTTCCGACTGATCCCCATGACGTTCCTGTGCACGTCGAGAAAACGGCTGCGACCAGAAACGAGATCACATATATGTATTCAGGATTGATGATCTTGATGCCATAGTAGATCAACATGGGAATCGTTCCGGATACAATCCAGCTACCGATGATCATTCCAATAGTGAATAGAATTAGGATTGCGGGAAACGCTTTGGATAGCTTCTTAACGATCGAGCTCTGCACTTCATCCCAGGTAAGCCCGAGCCAAGCGAGTTGACCGATGGCGATCACGGCAGCGGTCAAGAAGACTATCTCGAGGGGGAAAGGGTCGAGCCCCTGCGCATGCGGTCGTATAATGAGTCCGTAGGCTAGGATGGTGACGAGACCAGCCACTGGAAAAAGAGCCTGAAGAAATGAGCTGGGTTTTTTCGAGGGAGAACGAGGCATCTAGAATGCTTCATAGCGGCTTCATCCGAGGAAGCGCAGCAAAATATAGTTGAATTTCCTTTGGTGGCGTTAGAGGACGCAGCGACAAAGCTATTTTCGTTCCCAGGTATACGTGTCGAGATCGAACGTATAGGCGTTTTTGCTTGGAGTGGTGTTCGCGTATTCGCTGGGCAACCACGCTTTGAGCTCAGGAATGAGATAGTCGTACTTTTCGGCTAAGTTCGTCCACTCGTTCGGGTCGCTAGCATGATCATAAAGTTCTTCGCCGCCCTTTTCATAGCGAATATAGCGCCAGTCCTTCGTTCGAATGGCTGTATTGCCTTTGAGAAAATCAATGATGGCGGGATGATCCCAATTTTGATTCGGCTGTTTTAGTAAGGGGCCAATATCGACGCCGTCGAGCCCTTCAGGTACAGGCAAGCCGCACAAATTGGTTAGAGTGGGATAGAGGCAGGTTAAGTCGACGGGATTATCTGTGCTCGAGCCTGGTTTGGTGACGCCGGGAGCTACCACGATGAAGGGAACATGGGTTGATCGCTCCCAAAGCGTATTTTTCGCATAGTGGTCTTTTTCCCCGAAAGCGTATCCATGGTCAGACCAGAATACGATGATAGCGTTGCCCGCATATCCGCTGGCATCGAAGGCTTGCATAAGTTCGCCTAAGAGCGCATCTGCATGCGAAATGCTCGCCATGTATGATTCTAACGCATTCAGCAGCTCGCCGGACTCTTCGATCATCCTCAGATCTTCACGACGTAACGCAGCCATGATTTGCCCTCCTTCCGGGATATCGTCCAGGTCGCCCGGCTTGTTTACTGGCAGCTTGACCTGATCCCTTGGTAGAGCATCGAAGTACTTCGTAGGCGCGTAAAAGGGAAGGTGAGGTTGAAAGAGCCCCACGGCGAGGAAGAATGGCTTTTCATGCTTCTTCTTCAGAAACTCGCTAGCCCACCGCACGGTTAGAGCGTCACCCATCTCTTCGTCTTCTGCCTCCATGGGCCCCCAGTCGAGAGAGTCGTTTGGGTGGCGCGGCATATCGGTAAGGAAGCGACGGTCTTCTCCTCGACGCTTAAAATAGCCGACTATTAGATCCTTGTCCTGAATGAGATCGAAATACTCGTCCCATTGATCCGGCGGATTGAATCCGGGAGTATGGTGGTGCACCTTGCCTCCTCCAGCGGCATAGTAGCCATGCTCCTTGAAATAGTGCGGAAGTGTCAGCATTTCTGGATACGCGGGGCGCCACCAGTGGCTATTGCTGTAGAGTCCAGTGGTAGAAGCGCGTTTCCCAGTTAATATGGCGGCTCGGCTGGGGGCGCATTTCGGGCTGGGAGCGTGAGCGTTCGTAAACAACAAACCTCGTTCAGCCAGCGCGTCGATGTTGGGCGTGGGGACTCGATCTGAGCCGAGGCAGCCCACCCAGTCGTTCATGTCATCGACGGAAATGAAGAGCACGTTTGGCGGGGCGCCCCAAGCTACCGTTTGCGAGGCGGTCGCGAGAACGGCGAGAGTGATGAATTTTCTCATCATCGCTTATTTGAAAGATTTGATCGAAAAGCGGGCAAACGCGATATCTTGATTCTTTTCGTAGAAGAGCCCTACGTTTCCTTTGGGCAGCTTGACGAGCGAAGAATACGCGGATGGCCCTTCATAGATTACGAGTTCCGCTGGCCAGGTCGCTCCGTCGTCCTCACTCATTTTAACGGTCATTCGCTCGCGGGGACCTCGTTCGAGGCTCGCTGGAGGACTGGGATTCGAAAAGAGGATACGCTTCTTGTCGTAGCGGATGATGCTCGCTTGGCAAATCGGGTCGGTAAGCTCGTCATCGTATACGGGACTCGACCAGGTCATCCCTCCATCATCGCTGTAGGAAATCGAGCGATAGCCCGTGTAAGCCCTTGTTGACGTAGGCAGGCCTTGGGTGCGCATATTCATCATCAATCGACCATCGGACAGCTCTACCACTTGGCTCTCGTTGGTAGTTGGCCTGATGGTTTCGCTGACACCCCATGATTCCCCTCCATTGTCGCTAATGAGCGTATGCGATCCCCAATGACCTTCAACGGTGTGATTCGCAGGAATGACTAGACGATCTTTGTAGGGGCCTTTTTGTATTTTAATTCCAATGCCAGGCCCGGTAGCGTACCACCACCAATCGGGACGCTTTACCTTCGTGGTGATTTCAGTGGGCGAGCGCCAAGTGAGTCCATCATCGTCCGAATGCGTTTGAAAGACGCGTCGCGTATCCTTGCTCGTTCCCGCGTGGAGATCCTTGCCGTGATCAGCCGCCCGGTTCCAGCACATTAGCATAATGATTCGTCCGGTCCATCGATCGACGACTGGACAAGGATTGCCAGCGGTGTCGTCTCCAACATCCCAAACCACCGAAAGAGGTGACCAAGTCACGCCCTGGTCCGTTGAACGCTTCATTGCCAGATCAATATTTCCGCTATCGCCTCGGTGGTCTTTCCTCGCTTCGCAGAATGCCAACAAGGTGCCTTTCTTCGATTCGATGATCGAAGGTATGCGGTAGTACGAATAGCCTTCTTCGCCTGACTTGAATAGAATTTGCTCGTCGATTTCTGCTGCGGCGAAAGATGCTGCCAGCGGAAGAAGCAAAAGGGATAGGGTGAGCTTCGTTTTCATGACTTTGGAGTTAAAGTGAGTTTAAGAATCAATTCCTCATGAATGCAATGCCATTCAATTGCCGGGTAGCGCCCCTTTCCAGCCCGCCTTGAGCTGATCTTGGAGCTGCGTCAGAAGGCTACTGTATTCGGGATTCATGGCAATGTTGTTCATTTCGTTGGGGTCGTTAGTTTGGTCGTAGAGTTCATGCGCGAGCGCTTTGCCGCTGCTCCATTCGTGCCACTTGACGTATCGGTAACGATCAGTGCGTATGGCATAGCCCATTACATCCCCTTGTTTCTTATGTCGAATACCCGTATAGTCGCGTGGATATTGATTGAAGGCAGCGGACTTCCATTCTCGATGCGGATCGTCGAGAAGCGGTTTTAAGCTGATCCCTTCTAGTTCGGGTGAAAGGGGCAATCCGCACAGCTCGGTCAAGGTTGGGTAGAGGTCCACGAGTTCTACGAGAGCGTTTGTAGGGTCACCTTTGCTCTTTTGTCCGGGGGTGGAAATGATGAGCGGTACGCGAGCGGCTAGTTCGTAGTTGTTCGCCTTAGCCCAAAGGCCCTGCTCGCCAAGGTGAAAGCCATGGTCGCTCCAAAAGCACACGACTGTATTATCTCGCAGGTCGAGCGCTTCTAGTGTATCTATAAGGCGTCCTACAAGCGTATCGATATAGCTGACACAGGCATAGTATCCATGATGCAACTCTTGAATTTTTTCAGGTGAAATCTCATAGAGCTCCTTTGGGATGTCGATATAGCCTTCGATTTCGTTCCAGGTCCGCAGAGCGAATTCGGGAGCGCCTTCGGGGTGCGTGTTCGTGACGGGGGCAGGGATGCCCGCTCGATCATAAAGGTCCCAGTATTTTTTTGGAGCAACGAAAGGCAGGTGCGGCTTGCGAAAGCCGACTCCGAGAAAAAAGGGCTGCTGGGATTCTTTAAGCATCTCGAGCTCCTCCTCTGCAGCATCGCAGACGATGCCATCCCAGAAAGCGCTGTCGGGAACGTCTTCTCCCTCGGTAGCGGCTCGCTTGAGCGTTACAACAGCCCTGTTCTCTGCTGAGGCATAGCGCCCTTCGTGACCCCTCCCGGAATCGTAGAGCGGTTCTTCGGACCAGGAGGGAGGATCCTTCATGGGCGCTCCACTTCCATGGTAGATTTTGCCGATTGAACGGGTGTAGTAGCCGTTATTCTTGAAGTGTTGAGGCAGGGTGACGAGGTCTGGGAAGGTTTCGCGAAAGTGTGAATTCAAATCCCAGACTTTGATCGTATCTGGCCGTCGTCCGGATAGGAGGGACAGGCGCGAAGGACCGCATACGGCAAGCTGACAATAGGCGCGATTGAATTGAGTACCTTGAGCAGCAAGCCGGTCAATATTCGGGGTGATCGCGATCGGATCGCCATAGGATGCGAGCGCTGGGCGTAGATCGTCGATAGCGATGAAAAGAACGTTCATCGGAGCGCTTTGCGCAATCGCGCAGGTTGTAAATCCGAATAGGAATGGTATGAGAAATTTGAATATGTAGTGAATCATTGCGTTTCAACCACCAAGTACACGGAGATGCGGAGGGTTAGGTTTTAAAAAAGGATACTGCAGAATTGATCGAGGCTATGCTATCCTGATCCACGGGATCAAAATGATTCCATGGAAGCGATTTGGAATGTTCTGTTGGCGATGTATAGAAATAGTGAATGCACCCGAGTAGTGTAGTATTTTACTTTCTTATCAGCTCGATACCTCCGGGGTTGAAAAATAAATCTACTCAAAAAAGTAGTCTGGATAGGTGAGAGTCAGCTTGGATTTCTCCGGTTGGCCATCGACAAGGCATGCGTCCACTTCCGCTTTCAGGCGCAGCGTGTTGTTCAAATTGAGCAAGGGGTCTCGTGTTCGCTCTCGCCACGATTGGAGCGCTTGCTGCAAGCGCTGCAGCGTAGCAGCGTGGCTTGGATCGCTAGCGAGATTCGTAAATTCGTAGGGGTCGTTCTGAAGATCGTAGAGCTCGTAGCTTACGGGACGTTCCATTTCGTGGTAGGCAGAGCGGACGGGGTCTGGAGCCTGGTTAATCGTGTCGATTAGGCTATCGAAAAAGCGATCGTTAGTAAACGTGTATCCAGGATTTACATGACCGGGCATCAAATTGCGTATGAGCTTGAATCGTTTGTCCTGAACGGTTCGTTGCGGATAAAAGTTGTGGGCGGAGTGAATATGGAATTCGGTGAACAAGTAGGTTCTCCAGCCGGTGGCTTGGCCTTTTAGCAAGGGGATGACTGAACGTCCCGGAAGTCCTGCGATTGGCGCGGCTCCCGTTACCTCTAGAATCGTGGGGAATATATCGACGAGCGATACGAGTTCCGCGGAAACGAGGCCCGTTTTCGAATTCCCGGCCCACGTTACGATGAAAGGAACGCGCGTACCGCCTTCGTAGGAAGTGCGTTTCCCGCGCAGCATGTCGGCTCCATGATCGCCAATGTAAATGATAAGGGTGTTATCTGCCTTTCCTGTTTCGTGCAGGGCCGTGAGCAAGTCACCGATTTGCGTATCCAAACGGTTCATGCAATTGTAGTAGTCGGCGGTTTGTTGACGTAGTTCTGGGTTGTCTATTCCGAAGTAAGCGAGCGGCTTGACATCGTCAGCAGTAAGCGGGTTCTCGGGAATTCCATCAATTTGAGTCGTGAAAGGTCGATGGGCATCGGGGTAGTTGACGCTGAGAAAGAAGGGGGCCTCGCCAGCTGACATGAAACGTTTTGCTTCCGTGGCATATCCGTCGAGATTCTTGCGACTGAAATTGGCCGATGAAATGGCTCTAAAGTCGAAGGGAAAAGCCGATTCGGGATTGACGTGGAGCTTTCCTATGAGTCCTGTGCGGTAGCCGTGACCTTTAAGGCTCTTGGCAATGTTCGGCGTATTCCCGTCGTACATACGAAACTTCCAGGTGGCCAATCCGATTTGTCCGTTTTGATGAGGGTAGAGACCGGTCAGGAAGGCTGCACGCGATTGGCTGCAACCTGCTTGAGCGACGTAGGCGTTCTTGAACAAAACGCCCTCGGCGGCGAGCTGATCGAGAATGGGTGTCTTGACGTAGGGTTCACCATAGCAACTTAGCTCCTGTCCATTGTCCTCGGATACGATTAGGAGGACATTCGGCGCGCTGAAGGCGACGTATGGAAAGAAGCATGAAGCTAAAGCGGAAATAGGGATTCGATACATAGCGTTTTCTCCTTATTCGCGATAGGGTTTCTGGTTTTTGACGTCTTCGCCGCTCCAGACACGTTGCTGAAACCATTTGGAAGGGGGCTCTGTCCAGTAGGGGTGGTCGGCGGGCATTCCTAGGTGGGCGAGACCTAGAGCGCAATTGTATAGCGCGCCTGTATTGTTATAGGCATCCCGGGCTGATGGCTGATGCCCAACGTAGCCGGGTTGCAGCCAGCCGTTCTCGTCGAAGGTCCCTGGCGCTTCGACCATTCTCCGGATTACGGCGGTCATCGCTGCCCGCGTAGCGCCGGGCTTCAGAGCGTCAGGCCAGCCTACTCGGGCTCCTACATAGCCAAGATGCTGCAAGACGGCGAAACGGTAGGTGGATGAGCGCCCGATCACCGGAAAAGTGCCTTCAGGCGAAATCATATGCTCGAGCACTTCAGCGTAACGGAAGGCGCGCGGCTTGGCCTTGTCGAGATGGGCGCCGAGCGAGTGACCTTGGTCGCGGCAAATGCGCAGCGTTTCCAGCATTAGAGGCTGGGAGACGTAGCTATTGTAGTTGTCCCAGTTGAATGCGCTTCCGCTTCCATTGGTGTAGTAGCCGTCGCCGATGTACCATTCCATGTATTTGGAAATAGCGATTTCGATGGGTTCGATTTCGAAGTCGCCTGTGAGTTCCCAAAGGGCCGCTTCGATAATGGCCGAGAACCAAAGCCAGGTTCCAGGGAAAGGCTCGAAGCCGCGGTGAGTTTTGAGAGCCTTGACCACGTTCTCCTTTTGATCGGCCGTCAATGGATCCCAGAGTTGCTCACGCGCGACCATAAGCGGATAGGCCAGGTTGTGGGCGTGAACGATGCGTTCTCGCGTCGCTTCTCCAAACATGAAATCCGCCGCTTCGGGATTCGTGGCATTGATGATGCCTTTGCGCGCGAGGGCGATGTAGCGGGCTCGAAGCTTGCCTTCGCCGGAACGGCCCGCTCCGAGAGAGAGCCAGGGTCCAATACCGGAAAGGACCCGGACAAAGGCCTGCAAAGGCGACGTGTGGAAATTGCCTTGTTCGATCTCCCAATCTCGCTTTGGAACGGAGTGGCTCAATTGGTTCTCGCTAAGAGGAATGAGTACAGGATCCGCTAGTCTCTGCAGGACTTGGATCGTGTACGATCGGTCTTCGGCTCCGGAGCCCTTTAAGGGGCTAGCTCCCAAAAAGAACAGTGCGCCGAGCAAGGTTGCGAAAAAGGCCTGCCGGAAACCTTTCAGAAAACGGGCATGGGGGTAGGGCATAATGCGCTCAACTATCTCTTTCTCGCGTTCCGGTTCAAGGACATTAGGGCCTAGCATGGCCATTGAAGGGAAATTATGGGTCAGGGCATTCACAACGTCATTATATTCTGGCGAAGGGATGGGTGTACCCTGATATTGATCGCTCTATGAGACGCTTCGTTATCGTTACCTTAATCGCGCTTTTTCAGGCAGTTCCCTTTGCCATCTCCAGTCCCAATGTGGTCTTTGTAATGACGGATGATCAAGGCTACGGAGAGATGTCTGTACATGGTAATCCAATTTTGAATACGCCTAGCATGGATACGTTGCATGGGCAAAGTATCCGGCTTTTGGACTACCATGCAGCCCCGATGTGCACGCCGAGCCGAGGGCAGTTGCTTACGGGATTGGATGCGGCCAGAAACGGAGCGATTAATGTAAGCTCTGGAAGAACGTTGCTTCGAGCGGAGCTGCCCACGATGGCAAATTACTTCCAAGATGCAGGCTACCGCACTGGTATTTTCGGGAAATGGCACCTTGGCGACAACTATCCCTATCGGCCAGAAGATCGGGGCTTCGATGAGACGCTGTGGTTTCCATCCTCGCACATCAACTCGGCAGCGGATCACTGGGACAATGACTATTTCGACGACACATTCATGGTGAACGGGAAGAGAAAGCAGATTCCAGGATATTGTACCGATGCGTACTTTAGAGAGGCAATGGCCTGGATAAAGCGGCAAGCAGATGCGGACCAACCGTTCTTCGCCTATATTCCTACGAATGCCCCGCACAGCCCGTTTTGGGCCCCGGAGAAGGAGCTTGAAGCCGCTCGCAAGGCGATGGAGGGGCGCGCGCTTCCCAATTTTCCACCCGATCGTCGAGAGACCCTCGCTAACTACTTCGGCATGATCCTGAACATCGATGCCAATTTAGGACGATTGATGGAATTCCTAGATGAAGAAGGATTGGCGGAGAATACGATCCTCATTTTCCAGACTGATAATGGCAGTACGTTCGGTGATCGCTATTTCGATGCGGGCATGCGAGGCCGGAAAGCCCAGCTTTGGGAGGGTGGTCATCGGGTGCCGTTTTTTCTGCGTTGGCCAGGGGGAGATCTCGGGGAACCTCGAGACATCGACGGTCTGACGACGGTTCAAGATATTCTCCCGACTCTATTGGAATTATGCGAAATCAATCCGCGGGAAGCGCCCGCATTCGATGGTCTGAGCCTGGCTCCCGCCTTTCGCGGCGAAGTGGATTCCGCTCCAGAAGAGCGCATGCTGGTGATCAACTACAGCCGACTGCCCTTTGAGTTCAACTATCCGTCACCCGACGCTCCGTCCAATCTCTATCGCGAAGGAGGCGCTGTTCTCTGGAAACGGTGGCGGATGCTGCAGGATAGCGAGCTCTACGATTTGGAAAGCGATCCTTTGCAGCGATTGAACGTTATTCATGAACATCCGAAAATCGCCGCGAAGATGAGCGCTCATCTGGACGCTTGGTGGAGCGAGGTAGAATCGATTGCGAACGAGCCCCAAGCTATCATCATCGGCAGCGATGCGGAGAATCCGCTCATGCTTTCGGCGTGTGAATGGCTGGATGTGTTCGTCGACCAGCAGGCTCAGGTTCGCGAGGGCGTTGGCAAGAACAGCTATTGGATGCTCGAGGTAGCGGAAGCGGGCGAGTACGAGCTCGAGCTGCGCCGCTGGCCAAAGGAGGCGAATGCTTCGATTACCGAAGCCCTACCTGCGATGAAAAGCGCTGAACCGAAATGGAGTGGCCCGGGGGTGGCTCTACCGGTTACCGGGGCTCGTATTCAGGTTGGCAGGGAAACTCAAAGCAAAACGGTGGAGGAGAGAGACTCAGGCATTCGCTTCACTTTCCAGCTCGAAAAAGGACCTGTTCGGTTGTATACGTGGTTCGATAGAGCCTTTCGGGATCCCATTTCCGGCGCCTATTTTGTGTATGTCACTCGAAGATAACTGCGTTGATGCATTTGGTAGTGGGCAGGTTTGGCGAATTCATTTGGTAGTGGGCAGGTTTGGCGAATTCATTTTGTATGGAGTGGAATCCTCAGAATCGGTATATTAAGAAATATAGAGTTTGTTCCGCGGACAGGATAAACCATAGTGTTAGAGAATGAATAAAGGACTTGCAGCGTTTTTCGGCTTTTTGTTGCTACTGATTCCGAGCCAAGGGCAGGAAAACGCGGGCGCCAGTGGCAAAGCGCGGATGTCGGACGAGGAACTGTTGGCCCTAGCCCCTGAAGGCGTGACCGTTTTTCCGAATCTTGCTTATCGTGAAGGGGACGATGCGTGGACGCTCGATCTCGCCATGCCAAAAGCGCCCAGCGCTGAGCCACGACCTGTCATTATCTATATTCATGGGGGTGGCTGGACGAGCGGTGACAAGCGGGGTCAGGGAACTGAAACGTTTTTGGGGTATGCCACGAAAGGATTCGTTTCTATATCGCTGAACTATCGGCTTGATGCGGGGAAGATCGCCTGTGTCGAGGACGTAAAATGCGCGGTGCGCTGGTTGCGGGCGCATGCGAAGGAGTACAATGTCGATCCTGACCGCATTGGCGCAGCTGGCAATTCAGCGGGGGCTCATTTGGCGCTTTTGCTAGCGATTTGCCCAGAGTCGGCAGGTCTCGAAGGAGACGGACCTGGTTGGACCCCGCAGTTTAGCCCGGTTTGAATGAGAGATTCTCGACGGGTTTCTTGTTGTTGGGCTTGGGTTTAAGCTGCCTGGGGTGGAGATCGCCCGAAGGGCGGTCGGAGCCGCAGGCAGGCAGGATTTGCCTTGTGGCAAACTCGCTGGGCGTTAGCGCGCCTGGCGATCCATGGGGCCTATGATTGCTGCAGCAGTCCTTCCAGTCCGCGAAGATCACGCGCGATTCGCTGAGCGCGCGGATCAGCTCGCGGTCGAGGCGTTCCTCGCGAAAGCGGCTGCTGAAGCTTTCGGCGTATCCGTTCCGCCAAGGGCGGCCCGGATCGATGCATAGAGCCTCGATCCCGTTCTCGGCAAGCCAGCCCTGGATGGCCTTGGCGATGAGCTCGGGCCCGTTGCCCGAGCGGATGCATTCGGGAGCCCCATGCTCGCGGATCGCTTCCCCTCGGGCTTGGGCTTCGGGCGATAGCGAAGCGGCGAGCGGCTGATCCCCAGCCACCGGCAAACGGCTCTCCCGGAACACGACAGCGCGGACTGGACCTTCGCCGCAACCCCGCGCCGGCGCTCCGGGCTCAGAGGTTTTCTTCCAGCGCGATCTCCAGGGCCTTGGTCTTGAGCAGCTGGTCGGCAAGCAGCTTCTTGAGCTCGGTGTCCTCCTTCTCCAGGTCGCGAAGGCGCTGAGCCTCCTTCAGATCCATGCCTCCGTACTTGCTCTTCCAGCGATAGAAGCTCTGCGAGCTGATGCTGCGCCTGCGGCAGATCCCCTCGGTCCGAAGCCCCGTGTCGGCCTCCCTCAGTATGCGGATTATCTGCTCGGTCGCGCGTCTTGTCTTTTTCATCGATGATGTCCTTTCGTTGATCGACGAAAATCATCTCATCAAAAGTGGGCTAGTTCGCGGGGTCCCAACCAGCGCTCTTAATCGGATTGAATGCACCTGCTCGAGCGAGAGCCTTTTGCAGGGGCTCTAATCGAATATGTATTTGGCATTGCGATCTTCATGAATCCGCAATCGCGCCTCGCGCAGCTGGGCGAAGGAGACTAGCTTGCTAGACTTGATTCCCGTTTCAGCGCATGCTGATTCAGTATTCGCTCGAACGTATCAACGACCGTCTTCCAGTCCAAGCGCTCCTGGGCGTAAGCGGCCGCATTCTGGCCCAGTGTCGTTCTGCGGGCAGGATCGCCCACCAAGGCGATACTGCGTTCGATAAAGGTATCCTCGTCATGGAGATCGATGGGGATCCCGCGATCCCCGGTCGCGATGTGCTGATTGGCGGCCGCGTAGTTGTACGCTAAGCACGCATTGCCGCAGGCCATAGCCTCAGTTAGGACATTGCCGTAGGTCTCGGTCACGCTGGGATAGAGAAAGACGTCCGCGGATGCGTAGATTCGTCCTAGTTCGGGACGCTGATCCAACGGGATCATTCCCGTATAAACGGCGCCAGGAAACGCTCGCTCCCATTTTTTGCGTACGGGGCCGTCTCCAACCACAACGAACCGGGCATTGGGATGGGCATCGCGTATCGCCTGATAGGTCTTGAAAAGGAGCTCGTAGTTTTTCTCCGCGGAGAATCGACTAACGTGGACGATGACCGGCGAATCGTCATCGGCTCCCCAATCACGGCGAAGCTGCGGGTCGCGCAAGCCGGGATTGAATGCCTCGAGATCCACGCCACGTCCAAAGGTTTCGTTGTTCCTAAATCCACAGGATCCGAGCGCGTCCACAAGCTGTTGAGTCGGATACATCGTGCATCGCGTCTGGTTATGGATCCATCGCAGGTAGCCAAGAATCATCTTCAATAGGATGCGCGCTTGGTAGTGCTCTGCGTATTCATGGAAATTAGTATGGAAGGTGGAGGTGCATGGAATCCCGAGACGCCGAGCGGAACGTATTGCGGAAAGCCCGAGCGGACCTTCGGTAGCGACGTGGATGATATCGGGTTGGAATCGGCTCCATGAGCGTTTTAGTCGAGTGGAGCAGGGCAGTCCGAAGCGCAGATCGGGATAACGGGGAATCGGGGCACCTCGCACTGTCAGGGATTCATCCGTATCCAAAAATTCTTGGCGCTCGCTTTTCTGGCGTGGGCGGGCTACCTGGACCGTATGACCCCGCTTGCGTAAATTTGCGACAAGCTGGCTGAGAGCCATGGCGACTCCATTGACCTCAGGCGGAAACGTTTCGGTAACGAGGGTAATTTTCACGGTATTTGGCGCAATGTCGTAACAGCACCAAGGGAGAGGCCTGGATACAATACAACCCGTAAAGCGTTCGCAATGTTACGAACGGGAAAACTGCAGGTCTTTTAAAATGTTTTTTTGCGCTTTCAACTACGCGGTATCGCGACGCATATTGGCGACCGTGTAGCGAGGATCGTCTGGAAGTACTTCCACGTTCACCATCGTTCCCGCCTTCTTCAGCATCGCCCGGCAATCGGGAGACAAATGCCGCAATCTCAGATTCTTGCCTGCCTTGCGGTAGCGATCGGCCAAAGCGTTGATAGCTTCCAGGCCAGACATGTCGCAAACGCGGGTATGGCCAAAGTCGATAACGATGTTCTTCACGTCCGAGCGCGCTTGGAACTTGTCCGTAAACTCGCGCACGGAACCAAAGTAGAGGAGTCCTTGCAGCGAGTAAATCCGCTCATCCTCCGAGTCCTTTTCGATGGTGACGAATACGTGCTTCGAGCTTTCCCAGGCGAAAACGAGCGCGGAGAGGATGATGCCGATGAAAACCGCAGTGGCTAAATCGTGGAGCACGACGGTTACGAGCGTAACGGCGACGATGACGATGATCTCCGAAAGGGGCACTTTCCCAAAGGTCTTGAGCGAGGACCATTCGAAGGTGCCTATTACGACCATGAACATCACTCCGACCAGCGCCGCGATAGGGATAATCTCGATCACGGGTCCCGCTGCCATGATGAAGATCGCCAACGCGACCGCAGCGGAGATTCCCGAGAGTCGACCGCGACCGCCCGATTTGATGTTGATCAAGGACTGTCCGATCATGGCGCAGCCACCCATGCCCCCGAATAGGCCGGAGAGGAAATTGGCCCCGCCCTGGGCGACGCACTCCCGATTCCCCTGCCCACGAGTCTCAGTGATCTCGTCGATGAGCTGCAGGGTCATGAGCGATTCGATGATCCCCACCATCGCGACGATGAAGGCCGTCTTTAGGATGAATCCCCATTCCGATCCCCAGGCGATGCCGGTGGGCAGGGCGGGGATAGGAAACGATCCGGACAGCTTTCCATCTGGATTGCCCGGGGCTTTCGCGAGGACGTCCGAAACAGTCGCCGTATCCTTGAAGAATAGGTAGGAAAGCCCTCCCACGGCGATAATCGCTATGAGCGAGGAGGGAACCGCCTTGGTGAGTTTCGGAAGGAATTGGATGATGACCATAGTCAACGCCACGAGTCCCACCATGATGAGCAGAGGCTGCCCTGAGAGCCATTCCCCGGTCTGTAGATTCCGGAAGGACGGGAATTGGGCCATGAGGATGACGATGGCTAGACCGTTGACGAATCCGATCATGACCGGGTGTGGAACGAGTCGAATGAATCGTCCGAGGCGCAGGACGCCGAACAGGACTTGAATGATTCCCGCCACCATGATCACAACGAATAGGTACTGAAGTCCGAGACCTTCCCCAAGCGAGTCGCCGTGCTGTACGGCTTTGCCGGCGACCACTGCGATGGCGCCAGTCGCTCCAGAGATCATTCCCGGCCGGCCGCCGCAGGTGGCGGTGATGAAGCCCATGAATACGGCGGCCCAGAGCCCGACCAAAGGATCGACGCCAGCGGCGAAGGCGAAGGCGATTGCCTCGGGAACGAGGGCGAGGGCGACTGTGAGGCCCGATAGGACGTCGTCTTTAGGATTGCTGTCTTTGCTTCGAAAGAGATCGAACATATTGCTGGATTGCGTACCGGATTGTAAAATGAAGCCCGTGGTCCTGGTGGCATTCTCTGAGAATGTAAACTGCGAAATTCCCTCGGTCTCTCCCAGGCAACATCGACTGCGACTCGACATGGCGTCCAATTCTCGTTTTTATGCGGATATCTAGCTAGAAGGCGCCCGTATCGGGCCATAGATCGTTAACTCAAAAGCAATATATACCAGCATGGACTTCACACGACGCAAATTCGTTCAGACGGCAGCTACATCCATAGCAGCTGCGGGAACGCTCTTATCGACCACAGGAGCGACAACCGGCCCTAAAAGCAAAAAAGTAAAGGTGGCGACGATTGGCTGTGGTGGCCGTTCCAATCGCGATATCCCCAATTTCATCAAAGCCTGCGAAATGCTTGGCCTCGAAGCTGAATTTGTCGCTCTGGCCGATGCATTCGAAGACAAGGCCTTCGAGCAAGCGGACAAGTACGGAGTGAGCCGTGACCGCTGTATCGTGGGCTGGGACTCGTATCAGAAGGTTGCGGAATCAGATGCGGAGTTCGTGATGCTAATCACGCCACCGATTTTCCGTCCCCAGCATTTGGACACGCTGGTCGAGGCAGGCAAGCATGTGCTGATGCAGAAGCCTGTCGCTGTTGACGCTCCTGGATGTCGCCGCGTTATCGCTGCAGGTGAGCGGGCCAAGAAAAAAGGTCTCGCGATATTGGCAGGCACGCAGCGCCGCCATACGATCGGGTATATGGAGAATGCTGCCAAGATCGAGAATGGGGCCATCGGTGAAATTCTTGGTGGTACGGTCAGCTGGAATGGCACGGTACCTTGGATCTGGGAACGCCAAAAGGGCTGGAGCGATGCCGACTATCTCGCTCGCAATTGGCTCAATTGGGCGGAAATGTCAGGTGACCACCTCGGGGAGCAGCACGTACACAACATCGACGTAGCGAACTGGTACCTTGGACGGACCCCTCAGTCAGCCATCGGATTCGGAGGCCGCGCCCGCCGCGAATCTGGAAATAACTACGACTTCTTCAGTCTCGATCTCGATTACGGTGACGGCGTTCATATCCATAGCCAGTGTCGCCAAATGAGCGGTACCTATCCGCGCGTAGGCGAGTTCTTTCGCGGAACTAAGGGCGAAGTCCAAGGGGGCGGAAAGCTCAAAGGAGTCGACGTATCGATACCGGAATTCGACATCATGGACAAGGACGGTAACGTGCAGGAATTGATCACGTGGATCAAGAGCGCTCGCATTGGTAATCCTATCAATGAAGCCCGTCAGATTGCCGAATCGACCGCAGTTGCCATCATGGGTCGCTATGCTGCCTATACTGGCAGATTCGTTCGTTTCCGGGACTTGATGGACAACCCGGAGTCCGAGTGGTACGACTTTAAGGTGTCCGTTCAGGCAGAGGATTTCGAGAAGGGATCCATCGTCCTGCCGGAAGAAAACATTGTTCCCGTTCCAGGTGACGGCGCAGAAATTCGGCGACGGACCTAGAGGCGAAACAAAGTATTCAAATTTCAAGGGCGGCAGTTTACGGACTGCCACTTTTTTTGCGTAGTGTTCAATATTGGGAGGCGCTCGGACAGGTCAGATCGATGACGACCGTTCGTCTCTAAAAGTGAGGAAATGAGAGAATAACAGGTTTCCGTCTACTCCCCACCTAGGGATACGCCGTGACATGTCGCGGCGCTCGCATGATGACCTTTCAGGGCTAAATGATGAGAATTATTTTGATATTGAACGACGGCTCGACCTGGAGGTGTATCCCATCAATTGGAAGCAGACGTGAGATCCGCAACCATCTAACGAGACCTATTTTCAGCTTTGCTGAAACCCATTTCCCGACGCAGGAGGAAACTAGCGAACGCAGAGAGCGATGTTAACAACGCTTCGCTTGTCCCAACCTGCAATGCAGGCAGGGAATGGGCGCCTCTGCGAGGCGATGGGTTTTCTAACAGCATGCGCGGCGCTCGCATGATGCCCTTTCAGGGCTGCATGATGAGGCAATATAGTCACGGCGTAGCTCGAAGAGCGTAGTCGGAATCCTGTAAATTCATCGCCTGGCACCGGCGCGGAACCATTCCCCCTAATCCGCTAGCGGGGGCTAAGCGCTGTCCGTTCCGATAGGTCATACCGATCGCCTTCTCGAAGGAAGTAGAAAAGCGATTCCTTCGGCGGCAGTTTCTTAAGTCGCGAGCCTTCCCGTGACCAGAACGTGTCGTCGTAGATCGCCACGTATCCACTTCCCACTACAGTGAATTCATTGCCGCGGACTATTATGGCAGTACCTTCGTCGATCCCGATCCCCAGGAGCTCTGGATATTGGGAACGGATAGAGAACATGTCGAAATGCCGATTGCGGGCGAGATGGTGCTGATCGATCGCCACATTCTTTACGAACCCGAATCCTTTTTCATGATCGCCCGTCATGATCTGATTGTTGCGCGTATCGCCTCTAGCAAGGTAGGATCCTTGGATCGTGGCGCCGGCGGAACTGCCGCCGATAACGCCCCCTCGGTCTAGGAGCGCCCAAAAGGCCTGCTCGGTTTTCGTGCCGGCATACGCGTCTACAAGGCGCCATTGCCGACCCCCTCCAAACCAAACGGCTTTCGCCTCCTGTATGGGCGCGATAAAGGCATCTGAATCCGCGATTTTCCGATCCGTCGTGTGGATTACGGTGACGTTCGTTGCGCCGTGATCGGTAAACCGTTTGGCGTACTGCGCGAACTGGGCTTCAGGCACGTCTCCGGAAGCTGTGGGAATGAACACGATAGACTGATCAGCGCCCCCGATAAGCTCGAGGAAATCATCGACCAAATTCGGCATGGCGCCTCCTCCTACAATCATGAGGGTACCGTTCTCTGGCCCAGTCGTCCGCTTGGATGATGCGGACTGGGCTGATAGAAAAGAAAACGATAGGGAAATAGCAAATGAGATATAGAAAGCGCGATAGGGCATTAAGGGAATGAGACAGATAATTGGGAATAAAGCGATGCGATGAAATCATATGGCTCCGATCAATCTCCTTTCGACTTCTACTTGAATGGCTATGCCAATTGGAGATTTCATATAACAGGATACGGCCAGCGTGCTGGCCTACATGATCCCGCGAAGCGGGAACTTGATGTAGCGGTCGATCTCACCTCACCTCCCTTTGCGCGGGACACCCTGCAGGCCGAACGATCCCACTCATATCTTGTCTCATCATTTAGCCCTGAAAGGGCATCATGCGAGCGCAGCGACATGTCACGGCGTATCCCCAAAGATGGGGAGTAGACGGAATCCTGTTAGTTACCCATTGATCTGCCATTGCGATTAGAATTCCGTCACCGCCTCGACGGATCGAGGCTAGGATCCCTCTCCCGAGAATCGGGATCGGGAGATAGGTTTCATCGGTGCCGAAGGCAGGCACTGAATAACGTCGCGATTGGAGGACTGGGTCCTTGACAAGGGCGATCCCACACGTGTTTGCTCAAGCGGTTTTCATATGAATCGTTTGGCTACCTCTTACTTTGGACTCGGGTTGGTCGTGGGGGTACTGCTCGCGGCGGGTGTCTTTTCATTTCTGTCACGCGATTCCGAAGGGGGTGATTCGAGCAAGACGTTGAAGCTTTCCCACACCTTGGACCAGTCGCATCCGGTCCACGTAGCCATGGAGTTCATGCAAACGCGTCTCGCCGAAAAATCGGGTGGCTTGCTGACCATCGATATTTTTCCCAATGGCCAGCTAGGCACGGAGACGGAAACGATCGAGCAAGTTCAGAGAGGCGTGTTGGCGATGGTGAAGACTTCGGTGGCTCCGATGGAGGCGTTTATTCCCGAGATGGGCGTATTCGGTCTTCCGTACCTTTTTCGCGATGAGACGCACTATTGGAACGTGCTCAATGGAGACATCGGAAAACAGCTGCTCGGCTTGGGGGCAGCTTCGGGATTGCGTGGGCTCATCTACTACGATTCCGGTAGTCGTAGCTTCTATACGATCGACAAGCCTATATTGACGCCGGACGATTTGGATGCGCACAAGATTCGAGTGATGCGGAGCAAGATGTCCATGGATATGATCTCGCAGCTTGGCGGCGCTCCGACTCCGATTCCCTTTGGCGAGCTGTATACCGCGTTGCAGCAAGGCATGGTAGATGGGGCGGAGAACAATGCTCCCAGCCTCGAGACGAGCCGTCATTACGAAGTTGCCAAGCACTACTCCCTGGACGAGCACACGCGTATTCCCGATATCGTGCTCTTCAGCCAGTCGATCTGGAATACACTCACTGCTCAGGAGCAGAGATGGGTTCAGGAAGCGGCAGACGAGTCAGTCGTCTTTCAGCGTTCCCTATGGAAAGAGGAAACTCAAAAATCTATCGAGCGCCTTAAGGCAAATGGGGTAACCGTTTACCATCCCGATAAGCGGCCTTTTCGAGACAAGGTTGCTCCAATGTATGAGCGATTCAAGGACACAGCAATCGGTGAGCTCGTTGAACGCATAAAGGAGACGCCCTAGTGTCACGCGAATCGACTCCTATTGGCCCGTGGATACGGTTCGTGGTGAAACCGTTGGAGATCGCCTTGATATTTGGAATGGCGGTATTGGTGATCGATGTGCTGTGGGGAGTCTTTTCGCGCTACGCCTTGGGCGAGCAAACGCGTTGGACGGAGGAGCTTGCGGTCTATCTTCTGGTTTGGATCTCCCTTTTGGGAGGCGCCTTGATGTTCCGGGAGAATGGTCATCTTGGGGTCGATTACTTCGTCGGAAAGCTGGAGCCATCCGCTCGTCGGCTTTCCGCGGTAATCGTTGAAGGGATCGTCATACTCTTTGCCGCTTTCGCTCTGGTGTTTGGCGGGTTGAATCTCGTGGGGAAGACATTGGAATCCGGCCAGGTATTGCCGACGCTAGGATTGGAGATGGGCTATGTGTACATGGTAGTACCGATTAGCGGGATCCTGTTTTGCCTCTTCGCCCTGGAGCACATGGTGGGTTACGTGAAAGATGCGAATTCCGATGCAGGAAAGGAGGAGGGCGTTTAGATATGGATGCGGAAGCCCTCATTTTACTGGTAAGTTTCGTCGCTCTGCTGTTGCTGAATGTACCCATCGCCGTCTGCATTGGAGGAGCGACTTTGCTCGCAATCTATGCCATTGGCGATGTGCCGACTGGATATGTGATGGCCCAGCGAATGTCTACCGGTATTGCCAGCTTTCCGCTTCTAGCGATTCCGTTTTTCGTTCTGTCAGGCGTGCTCATGGGCGAGGGAGGAATGGCTCGTCGATTGATCGATTTCGCCAATGCGCTCGTAGGGCGCTACCGAGAGGGTCTTTGCTACGTGAATACGATTACGTGCATGATGTTTGGAGCGGTTTCCGGCTCGGCATCGGCGGCGGTGTCATCGATCGGTGGATTCATGATTCCCGAAATGACGCGCAAGGGCTATGGGCGCGAATTCAGTGTGGCCTTGACTACGACGTCGGCGACCACGGGTTTGCTCATCCCGCCGAGCAATATCATGATCGTCTATGCGGTGGTCGCGAGCAATGTATCCGTCGCTGCCTTATTCATGGGCGGTGTCGTGCCAGGTTTGCTCATTGGTAGCTTGATTATGTTCGCTGCCTGGCTATCGAATCCGGCGCGATCGAAAATGGAAGAGGGCGAGTCGACCGAACGTCCGCGCGTGGGTATGGCTTTCCTAGGAGCCCTTCCGAGCATGCTTCTAATCGTCATCGTGCTCGGAGGTATTCTAGGAGGCGTGTTCTCGGCAACGGAGGCGGCGGCGGTGGCAGTGGCCTACGCCTTGCTGCTAGGGTTGGTCTTCTATCGAGAGATTAAGGTCACGGATCTTTCGCGTATATTGCTCAAGAGCGTTAAGACGACATCAATGGTGATGTTCCTCATCGGCGCCAGTCAGGCAATGAGCTGGGCTTTGTCGTTCGAGCAGGTGCCGCAAGCAGTGAGCGCTGCTTTGCTAAATATTTCGGAGAACCCCTTGGTGACTCTTCTTATCATCAATGCCCTCCTCCTTATGGTAGGGACGTTTATGGATATGACGCCTGCGGTGCTGATTTTCACTCCGATCTTTCTCCCCGTGGTCATGAGCTCGGGAATGGATCCGGTTCATTTTGGAGTATTGATGATCGCCAACTTGTGTATTGGACTCTGTACGCCGCCGGTGGGAACGTGCCTATTCATAGGTTGCGGGGTTGGTGGAACGACACTGGCGAAAGTGATCCGTCCCTTGATCCCGATCTTTATCGCCATGTTCATTGGATTGATGCTGATAACCTATTGGCCCGCCCTGAGCTTGTGGCTCCCCAGAGCGCTGGGACTGTAGCCGCTCAGTAGATCCACAGCTAACTAGGTTTTTCATCATGTAGCCCTGCGAGGGCATCATGCAAGCGCAGCGTCTTGTCACGACGTATCCCCAGAGGTGGGGACTAGACGGAATCCTGTTAGAGCTAATCCGTCACTGCCCTCCCGCTAAGCGGGGTCTGGGCTAGGATCCCCATCCCACACGGTGTGGGATGGGGAAATAAGGATTCAGCGGAGCTGAACGTAAGGTCGGAAGATATAGCTTGTTCTTCTTGTTGAACTTGCACCCGGCATTGCGGTGATGTTTAACAACGCTATCCGTCTACGTTCTGCGAGCTACGCCGTGACGAGTCGCTTGTCCCTACCTGCATTGCAGGTCGGGAATGGACGCCTCTTCGTGGCGATGGGTTTTGAATTGGAGGGGGTCTACCGTCTGCGAGATCTGACCTTTTTTCAGCTTTGCTGAAACCTTATTTCCCGTCGTAGGCGGGATCCTAGCGAACGCAGAGAGCGATGACAATAACGCTTCCGTCGCCACTCTCTGCGCTATTGGATCGCGATTTTAGCGATAGCGAGGCCCATTTCACCGGCGACGGAATAGAGGAGGTAGGATTGTCCATCAATGTCGTGGAAGATGCCGGGATCTCTCAATTGCTGTACCTTAATGCCGCCTCCTTTTTTAGAGGGTTGGATTGGATAGGCGATTCCTTCGTATTCAGTTTCTGGTCGCAAGACTTCGAACGGTTTGGAAGCGGTCCAGGACTTCCAATTGCCATCGAGCTTTACGGTGACTACGAGTATGCGTTCAGGGGCATCCGCTTTTCGAGAATAGAACAAGAACAAAGTCTCGTCGCTGACCCAGACGGCGGAGTGGCGTATCCGGACATCGTCGCGTTTTCCGTATGCGTCATCGATGGTTATATGCGGAATGAGCGGCGAATCATTGATCACCCAACCGTGGTCATGATGCTCCGATCGATTCAAGTATCCGTGCGCATCGATGGCGTAGTAGGCGCCTCCATGCTCAAAGACTCGGAAGTAGGCGGATCCGAGTATGGTTTCGGATGCGCGGAAATTCAGTCCATCCTTGGAAATGGCTAGGGCTGTTTTCTGGTTTTCATCTTTGCGGGACCCGTGTACGTACATTCGAATTTCCTCCGAAGCATCGTCCACATGCACATCCGGGGAAGCAATATGGCCAATGAATGCTGGCGAGTTTTCCAGGGATAGCGTGCCTGGCTTGTGAATCGTCCAAGGCCCTTGGATACGATTGGCGTAAGCGAGCCGAATATATTTGCCGTCGTGATGAGCGAAATACAGGTAGTATTTTCCAAGTGGATTCGAGACCCAATCCGGTACGCGAATCACGGAAGGCCCGTTGATTTTAGTCCCCAACGTTTCCGATGAAGCGTAGGATGCGATTGGATTGCCGGGGAGACGCTGCACCGTGAGTTTGAATTCCCCAAGGGAAATGCTCTTTGGGGCAAAGGGATCGGCCTCTAGCGCTGCCATACTTGCCAGGGAGAAAGCTAGAACGAGCGGTTGGAAAATGCGGCAAATCACCTATTGAGGCTACAGCAAGCAGGCAAATTGAGTCTATCTTAAAAGAAGAGAGTCGATTTGTAACGGTTGAATCCGTTCGATGAATGTCTTGGAATTCTCCCAGTCATTTCTTGCAATTTAAATGCGAACGGATTGGGTTTGCGGCCTATGAGCAGCGTGAATGACAAGGGGCTTTTCGCCTACTACGGAACCAGCGGAACAGGAGAACGAGACGGTATCTACATACAGGAGGCTAAGGGGGTGCCGTTGCAATTGTCTGAATCGTACTTGGAATCTCCGGAAAGAAAGGCGGGATTTCTTTGTTTTAATAAATCGAACTCTGTTCTCTATGCGACCGTTCTAGGACCAAATGGAGAAGGATGGATAAAGGCGTATCGACGCGACGCTGGCAGCGGTCAGCTTGAGACGTTGGGTCAGGTGGAAACCGCGGGAGGTGGACTCTGTCACTTGAATCTGGATCGGGCGGAATCGTGGCTGCTCGCCGTGAGCTATGGGGATGCTCGCGTCTCAGTATTCGCTGTGAATTCCGACGGGTCGATCGGCGCCCAATCCGATACGCTCGCGCTAGAAGGAACGGGTACGTTAGTGGTGCCCGATCGACAGGAAGCTCCTCACGCTCATTCGATATACACGGATCCCTCCAATCGATTCGTGTTCGTATGCGACCTTGGGATGGATCGAATTTACGTTTACCGCTTCGGAGCAGGGACTTTGACTCCATCGCCGCAACCTTATGTGGCGACCGAAGGGGGCGCCGGTCCGCGTCACCTCGCGTTTCATGGGAATGGGAATTGGGTTTATGCGATCAATGAGCTCAATGGATCGATCACCCAATATAGCTGGGACGGGGAAGCAGGGACTCTGACTCCTCAGGGCAGCGTCGATACCTTGCCAAGCGATTTCGCTGAACTCAACACGACTGCTGAAATCCTAGTTCACCCAAGCGGACGGTTTCTCTATGGATCCAATCGGGGGCACGATAGCATTGCGGTATACGCGATCGATCCGGAAAGCGGGGCATTGGAGCTGACGCAGCGCGTCTCGTCAGGAGGTCAGCATCCTCGTAATTTCACCTTGGATTCTAAAGGTTCCTTGCTGGTGGCCGCGAATCGGGATTCGGATAATATCGTTTATTTCAAGGTAGATCCGACGTCGGGCTCGCTCGATCCAATCGAAACGGTCGACGGTATTCCTGCCTGTACCTGCGTTCGCCTTGTGGACCAGTAAAGGAACGCGATTAGGAGCCGATCTTTCGCATTCACGCGACCGATCTCGAATACTCAGATGTCCGCGCATTTGAGTTGAGTTTCGGGGCCGACTTGTCGAGAAGATGCTTCTTAGAATTCCCTCCACTCGAAATCTACTTATTCAAATGAAGAGATTGCTTTTCACTTTAATGCTTCCGTGCGCTCTGTTCGCCGCGGAATCGGATCCGGCGATCCGAGAATACTACGAAGAAAAAGCGCAGCTGCGCATACGCAATTTCGAGATGCAAGACGACATAGCGATCAAGCTGTGGGCGGATGAATCGCAGACTCAAAACCCTTCGGCTATCGCCTTCGATTCCCATGGGCGCCTCTACGTTGGCGAAATCAATCGCTGGCGCTTTGGAGTCGACGATATTCGAGAGCGTCAAATGATGCTGGTGGAGGATATCCAAATTGAGTCGAACGCGGACCGCATGAAAATGTTCGAGCGCCACTTCGATCTCTATCCGCTTTCGCACTATACGGATAAGTCGGACCAGATCAGCGTCCTCGAGGATACGGATGGCGATGGTCGCGCCGACAGCTCGCGCATATTTGCAGATGGATTCAATGATCCCTTGGATGGACCCGGAATCGGTCTTATCGAGCGCGACGGAAAAATCTACTACACGAATGTGCCGCATTTGTGGATGCTCGAGGATTTGGATGGGGACGGCGTGTCTGACAAGCGAACGTCCTTGCAGGACGGATTCGGCATCCGGATGAGCTTTTCGGGTCACGATATGCACGGTTTAACCTGGGGCCCGGATGGGAAGCTGTACTGGTCTTTGGGCGATCGCGGCTACAATGTGAAAACGAAGGAGGGGAAGCACTTCTTCGGCCCGAACAAAGGAGCCGTGTTTCGCTGCGATCCGGATGGCTCCAATGTCGAGCTGTTCTATGATGGCTTGCGCAATCCGCAGGAGCTGACTTGGGACGATTACGGAAATCTCTTTACGGCTGACAACGATGCGGACGGAGTCGATTTCGAGCGAATCAACTACATCGTAGAAGCGCTGGTGGATCCCGGGGCGGACATTTCGCCTGGCTTCGGCATGATGGTATTGACGACGAAGGCGGGCGAAGCGGTGAGCGGCTTGCTTATGGAAGACAGCGATTCGGGCGTGACCTTGAAGATGCCAGACGGCGAGCTCCAAACGATCGCAGCATCGGATATCGTTATGAAGCAACCTCCGATTTCAGGCATGCCACCTATGGGCTTGCTGCTAAACAATCGCGAAGTGCGCGATCTTGTCGCCTACCTAAGCTCGCTCAAGCGTAGCGCCGAGGAAGACGAGACGGAGCACGAGTGAACAACCGTATTCAAAAAACCCGATTCGCATGAAATTCGAACACTACGCCCTTAACGTTTCCGATCCTGTAGCGGTGGCCGACTGGTACGTCGCCCATTGCGAGATGAGCATTGCTCGCGCCCTAGATGGGGCGCCGCATACCCGATTTCTTGCGGACAAGACAGGACGCGTGGTTTGGGAGTTCTATGCTAATCCCTCGGCAAAGATCCCTGACTACAACGCGATGCATCAACTTGAGTACCACTTGGCGTTCGAAGTAGAGGATGTGGAAGCGGAAAGAGAACGGCTAATCGCCGCAGGGTCCCGTTTTGTCGAGGAAGTGAACCCTGAGGAAGGCACGCGGCTCGTTATGCTGCGGGATCCCTTTGGATTGTGCCTTCAGCTGTGTCAGCGCGCCCAGCCATTTGCCTGAATCCGGAGAGCGGCTAATTTCCTAGCCGTAGGTCAATAATTGGGTTCCGGCAAATTTGAGCTGTCCAATTTCGGGGAATTTGAAATAACCTCTTTCTTAACGCGCGGACCTTGCGACCCTAAACCCTAGTAGACCTTATCAAACGATGGACCTATTGCACCTTGTCTCCGCATCGAAACAAATCCAACCGCTTGCCCTCGCGCTCGCCACGACCGTAGCCAGCTCGTTCATGGCCAACGCTCAAGAAAGCGTACCGGTCGAAGCCTTCGATTTGCCCGAGGATCTAGAAGTCACCCTTTGGGCCAGTTCGCCCTTGTTCTACAACCCGACAAATTTTGATATCGACCACAAAGGGCGCATTTGGGTAGCCGAAGGCGTCAACTACCGGAAATTTCGCAACAAGACCAGCCGCACCCATCCCGTGGGCGATCGGATCATGATTCTCGAGGACACCGATGGTGACGGGAAGGCGGACAGCTCAAAAGTGTTCTGGCAGGACTCCAGCTTAGTAGCTCCTCTGGGAATTGCGGTCATCGACAACCGAGTCCTGATTTCGCAGCCCCCGAGCCTCATCGCGATTACGGATGTGAATCGAAATGATCGATTCGACGATGGAGACATCAAGGAGATCCTCCTTACCGGGTTTGAAGGTTACGACCATGATCACAGCCTCCATTCAGTGACCGTGGGTCCGAATGGTCAGTACTATTTCAATACAGGCAACGCGGGCAATGCGGATGTGGAAAGCCCGGACCTGCATCTGTTTACCGGCAGCTCCTACTTAAATCGAACCGATCGGGCCAAGCCAAGCAGCGACGGACATCAATACGTTGGCGGCGTGGCAATGCGCATGAATCCAGACGGAACCGGGCTGGCGGTAATCGGGCACAACTTTCGCAATTCCTACGAGCAAACCGTTACCTCGTACGGCGATGTTTTCAACAACGACAACGACGATCCCCCCGCAGCGCGGACGACATGGTTGATGGAGTATGGGAATTTGGGATTTTCCTCCTTCGATGGGCTACGTTCGTGGAGAACGGAGCGACGACCGGATCAATCGACCGCGGAAGCGGAGTGGCGCCAGGGCGATCCGGGTACCATTCCTGCTGGCGATGTATATGGCGGAGGCGCGCCCACAGGGATTACGTTTTACGAAGGGGACGCCTTGGGCGAGGAGTATCGCGGGATGCTCTTGAGTTGCGAGCCTACCCGTAACGTGATTTTCGGATACAAGCCGCAACCTGAAAAGGCCGGTTTTGCTTTGGAGCGCTTTGACTTCTTTGGCTCGAATTCGACTGGAAAATTCTATGGGGCGGATTTCTCCCAGACGCAGGCCCGCAACCGGGAGGCTCGCTTTCAATTCCGCCCTGCGGATATAGCTGTGGGTACGGATGGCGCTCTCTACGTAGCGGACTGGTTCGATACGCGAGTGGGCGGCCACGGGGCCTATGATGAAAAGGGAGTGGGCTCGATCTATCGAATCGCCCCAAAAGGCAAAACGCTGAAGTCCCCCCAAATCGACTTCTCCACGACGCGAGGCTTGGTCGAGGCTTTCAAGAGCCCCAATCACAATGTCCGAGGCGCTGCCTTCTACGGACTGAAAGAAAAAGGCAAATCCGCGATCTCTGCGGTGAGCAAGCTGCTGAAAAGCGACAACAACTATATTCAGGCGCGAGCCGTGTTCCTCTTGCCGCACCTCGGGCCCGAGGGGGTAGCCTTGGCGGAGGAACGTCTCAAGGACAGCGATCCGCAAATGAGAATTGCTGCTTTCCGAGCCCTGAGGGCAACAGGCAGCAATTATATTTCGCATGCGATCCAATTGGCTAAGGATGCCTCTCCCGCAGTTCGCAGAGAAGTGGCCTTGGCGTTGCGGGACGTACCTTTTGGTGAGATGAGGGAAACCCTGCTGGATCTGGTGGATGGATACGATGGTTCCGATCGCTGGTACTTGGAAGCGATTGGCACGTCGGTGGCTTTGGAAGAAGGAAAAGCGTACGCGTATTTGAAAAACAAGCGCGGCCAAGATCCTGCAGATTGGTCTAAAGCGTTTGCGGACATCGTGTGGCGCCTGTATCCGGAATCCGCCGTTGATGATATGAAGGCCTACGCAATGGACACGGCCAAGGATATCGAATCGCGGGTGAATATGCTCACCGCGATCGCCTATGTCCAATCCGAGAAAGGCGCTAGGGCGATGGTCGACCTAGCTAAGAATGCGGAAGGAGCGGAAGTGACGACCCGCGCTCGTTGGTTCATTGAGAATCGCGACAAGTCCTATTGGCGTTCCTTTAACTTGATGGAGGAAATCGGGGGTTCTTCCGCTACTCTAGTCGACTCGATAGTCCCGGTATTTCCGAAGGCAAAGAAAGAGCGCACCATCGAGGATGTGCTGTCCTACACCCCGGATGTAAGCCGAGGAAAACGCGCCTTGTCGCAATGCTATATGTGCCACGTATTCGGGAAGGAAGGGATCAATTTCGGACCGGATCTGTCGGCTTATGCGAAGGGCAACCCAAGTGAGACCTTGATTAAGGCGATCGTCGATCCATCGGCGGACATCTCACACGGATTTGAAGGCGTAGAGATCAAGACCACGGATCGGAAAACGATTCAAGGCTTCGTCATATCGGAAGGGAACCCGCTCGTGCTACGCGTCTTTGGAGGAGCCGATGTGGCGATCGACCAAGATAAGATCGCGAGTCGCAAGGACTTGCACTATTCCTTTATGCCCTCAGCCGCCAGCCTCGATCTCAGCCCCGAGAACGTAGCCAACATGGTCGCCTACTTGAAAAGCCTCGAGTAGCTGCGGAAGCTTTGTTGTCATCGCTCTCTGCGTTCGCTAGGATCCCGCCTACGGCGGGAAACAAGGTTTCAGCAAAGCTGAAAATGGGTCTCGTTAGATGGTTGCGGATCTCACGTCTGCTTCCAATTGATGGGATACATCTCCAGGTCGAGCCGTCGTTCAATATTAATATAAATCTCATCATGTAGCCCTGAAAGGGCATCATGCGAGCGCAGCGCATCCTGTTATAAAACCCATCGCCTCGAAGAGGCGCCCATTCCCGACCTGCGGCTCGGGACAAGCGCTAGCGTTGTTAAAATCTAAACGTGTCACCTCCCTCCCAGCTAAACGGAATCAGGACAAGCGACCCGTCACGGCGCAGTTCGCAGACGGAAGCATTTTTAAACATCGCTCTCTACGTTCGCTAGTTCCCTCCTGCGTCGGGAAATGGGTTTCAGCAAAGCTGAAAATGGGTCTCGTTAGACGGTTGCGGATCTCACGTCTGCTTCCAATTGATGGGATACACCTCCAGGTCGAGCCGTCGTTCAATATTAATATAAATCTCATCATGTAGCCCTGAAAGGGCATCATGCGAGCGCAGCGCATCCTGTTAATAACTAGCTCCTAACAATGCATCATTGCTATATGCGGGGCGTTCGCTTTATAACACGCTTCCAAGAGAGGATATTCACATTATGGAGCCATCAGAATTCAAAGTAAGCCAAGCGCTCAAGGCGACTGGAGAATCCGAAGCGCTAACTGAACGGGAGAAGCACCTTATTGGGTTGGCTGTCGTCGTAACGCGAGGCTGCCAGTTCTGTAGCGGTCGCCGCATCGAGGACGCGCTAAAAAGCGGAATCCCGTACGAAACGGTGCAGGCCACCATTGATCTTTCTGCGGCGGTCAATGCAGGTGTGGTTTTGCGGACCGCCATTTCAGGGGCCAACGGCGTCGATCTCGATGCGGCCTGCAAGGACGGCGCCTGCACGATCGAATCGAGCTAGGAAGGCTCTAGCAGGGGGTCACTCCCTTTTTGAGAATGATGTTTCCGTACTTCGCGGTTTCACCAGTCATGACCACAGCGAAGGCAGCCCGCGCTTGTTCGTAAAACGCGAAGCGCTCCACGCGTTCGGGAGAGTGGGTGTCCGGCCAGGATTTTCGCAACGCTGACAGATAAGCGGCCTCCACTTCGGGATCGAGCGTATCGTCCTCCACGGCGTCCATCATAGCGAGCGGACTCTCTACGTATTGATCCAAAATGAAAAGGGGAGAGACGGCTTCGAGAAGCGGGGCGATGTTCAGGCCGTCCGCCCGGATGACTCGTTCATTGTGGCTCTCGCCTGGGAAGTGGGCATCAGCGAATACGATCTCATCGCCGTGCCCCATGCGATAAAGCGTATCGAGAAGTTCAGGACTGATTAATGGAGAAATACCGACTAGCATTGGACTAAGTGTTGGGGATGGCTTGATTGGATCTGTGGATGAATGTACATTGCATCTCAAATCCTCGCTAGGCGAGCTTTCTGTGTCGGAGGCGATCCACGGCCACTGCTAGGATAATGATGCCTCCTATCACCATTTCCTGGACCCACTTGGGCCAGCCGATCTGCTGACCGCCCATGTAGAGGATGGTGATGATGAGGGCGCCGACGATGGTTCCTAGAATGGAGCCTTCGCCACCCGAGAAACTGGCCCCTCCGATAATGACCGCGGCGATGACGAACAGTTCGTACATCACACCGGTAGTCGGCTGACCGACACCCCCGATATAGGAGAACTGCATGAAACCGGCCAAGGCGCAGAAAAAACCGGTCAGTCCGTAGACTATAATTTTCGTGCGACCCACGGGGACCCCGCAGAGTCGGGCGGTCTCCTCGTTGGATCCGATGGCATAGACGTGCCTTCCGAATCGCGTATACTTGAGTATGAAGGAGGCTATGGCGATGCAGAAGACCAGTATCCAAACTCCAGGGGGCAAGAGCATCCAGCTCTTGGCCTGGTTTGTGAGCGTCGGATCCATGAGAGCGCCGATCCAAGTTTCCTCGGGCGGATAGATGTCGCGCTCGCTGGAAATGCCTTTGGCTAGTCCGCGAATGATGCCCATCGATCCGAGCGTAACGATGAACGGAACGATTTTCAGTCGCACAATTAATGCTCCGTTGAGCAAGCCAACCAGCGTTGAGGCGCCAATCGCTAGGACACAAGCCAGCAGCGGCGTGGCGAACGGATACTGGTGAACCATGTAGACGAGTTCTCCATTGGCCCCTTCAACTTGAATATTCAGTGTCCAAGCTACCACTACGACTGCTAATGCGATTATCGATCCCACGGATAGATCGATTCCGGCCGTAATGATGACGAATGTCATACCAAGAGCGGCCGTCGCGTAAACCGAGCTTTGCCGCACGATATTCTCCAGGTTTCGCAGCGTATAGAATTTTCCATCCTCAACGAATAGAGCGAAGAACATGAAGACGATAATCAGGGCGAGGAAACGCGCGCCTACATTCACCCAAGGACTGGATTTTAGTTGCGATAGTGTCGACTGTTCAGGCATTGGAAAGGGAGGGGTTTATGCGTTTTCCGTTTCTTGTCCGATGGCGACTTCCATGAGGGAATGCTCGTCCCATTCGGCTACCGGACGCGCCTCGCTGAGGCGACCGCGTGACATGACGGCTATGCGATCGCAGGTGCCCAGCAATTCAGGGAGATAGCTGCTTATGAGGAGAATGGCTTTGGGCTCCACCTGGTTTTCAGCGTCGCCTCGAGCCAGCGAGTCAATCAGCGAGTAGACCTGCGCTTTGGACGCGACATCGATGCCTCGGGTCGGCTCGTCCAGCAGGAGAATGTCAACGCCGGCATGCAAAAGGCGGGCGATAGCAACTTTCTGCTGATTGCCGCCGGAAAGAGCGCTGACGGGCTGTCGCGCGGATTGACACTTAATAGGGATTTGTTCGATCCAGCTTTCGGACGCGCTTTCCTGACGCTTAGGAAAGACCAGCCTTCCGGCTCCCATATCATCGAGCTTCGGCAAAGTGATATTGTCAGCGATACTGAGACCCAACGCGAGACCCTGCGTTTTCCGATCCTCGCTTACCAGACCCATCCCTTGTTCCCATCTCAGCTTTGGGGTTGCGGTGCCGGAATAGGCTTCGAGACGAACTTCGCCGCTAGCGATCGGCTCAAGGCCGAACAGAGCTTCGATGAGTTCGGTTCGACCGGCACCTGCGAGTCCCGCGATCCCAAAAACCTCGCCCTTGCGCAGCTGAAAACTGGCATTGAGCGGTTTGCGAATACCCGACACGCGCGTGGCTTCTAAAACGATGTCAGAAGGCGCATGTTCACTTCGTGGATACAAGTCGCTCATGTCTCGGCCTACCATTTTGGCGATAATTTCGAATTCGGTGGACTCTTCAGTAACGCCGGAGCCGACGCGCTCTCCATCCCTGAGCACGGTATAGCGATCACTCAGCGTTTTCACCTCCTCGAGAAAGTGCGAAATGTAGATGATGGAAATGCCCCGGGAGGAAAGGGCGTTTACGAGCTCGAAGAGCGTTTCGATATCCTTTTTCGCGAGCGAACTGGTTGGTTCGTCCAGCACGAGTACGCGACATTCCAAGGCGACTGCCCGGGCAATTTCCACGAGTTGTTGCTGAGCGATGGAGAGCTTGAGTACGGGCGTTCCCCGATCGATCGCTTCCAAGCCCACGGCCTGCATCGCTTCTTGAGCTCGCGACCGCATCGCCTTCCAGGAGACCAGGCCGCGTCGAGAGGGCTCGATGCCCAGAAGGATGTTCTCCATGACGGAAAGATGGGGAGCGAGCGACAATTCCTGGTAGATCATAGCAATGCCCGATTCGCGGGCATGCATGGGATTGGTCGGTTCGTAAGGCTCGCCATCGAGTCGGAGCGTTCCTTCGTCCGGAGTATGCGCGCCGGATATAATCTTCATCAATGTACTCTTGCCTGCGCCGTTCTCGCCTAAGAGCGCCAGAATTTCACCCGGGAAGATCGATAGGTCCACGCGCTTGAGGGCTTGCGTAGCGCCAAAACGCTTGGAGATACCGCTCATTTCCAAGCGGGGTATCTCAACGGGATCGGAGCTCTTGTTGGGGGCGTTTATTCGATTTTGGGGTTACGAATTCAACGTAGGGAATCTATTCGAGACCTACCAGCTTGCGAATGTTCGGCTCGGCCTCGAGTCGATCTGCGGAGACGACTTCGACACCGGTATCGATGAGGGCGTCTACGGATTCACCCTGAGCGACCGCCAAGGCGGTTTTTACGGCAAGGTAGCCCATCTTCTCTGGGCTCTGCACCACGAGCGCGTCAATCTTTCCTGATTGCACTTCCTCGACCAGTTTCTTGGAGCTGTCGAATCCGACGAATGTAATATCTACCTGGATACCGCTGTCGCGTAGGTCATCGATGGCGGATGAAACGCCGAGCGTAGTGGTAAGATTGGCGGCGAATACGCCTCCTATCGCGAGCTTTCCATTTTCGATGTATCGCTCGAATGTATTGGCTACCACGCTTTTGGAGCCTTCCAAGGTGCCCGATTCGGAGAAGGGGTCCGCTACGATCTCGTGCCCCGCTTTTTTCGCAGCAGCGATAAATCCATCGGAGCGCTTGCGCGTGCTGGCGGTTCCTTGCACGTAGCGAAAGACGATCAATTTGCTGTTGGCCGGAACGCGCTGGTTTATGAATTCCGCCCCGAGACCGCCGCCGAGCTCGTTGTCAGTAGCGACGAAGCTGGAATGGGCGTCTCCATCGACTGCGGAATCGAAGATCACGACTGGGATGCCGTTGTCGACTGCGGACTGGACGGGCTTGCGCTGGGCTTGATTATTGAGGGGCGCCAGGGCGATCGCGTCGACGCCGAGATTGATCATGTTCTCAATGATCTTCGTCTGCTCTGCAATTTCGGTTTCGGTAACCGTGCCTTCCCATTTGAGCTCGATATCGAATTCGCTAGCAGCCCGCCGAGCGCCGTCTTCGACGGTTTCCCAGAAGTCGCCACCGGTTGCCTTGGGAATCGCCGCAATGACCAGTTTGCCGCTGTTGTCTGTCGTTCCTGAATCGGATGAGGGCGAGCAGGCGGTAACCAGGAAGAGGACGGGTATTGCGAGGCTGAGTATGATGAAGCGGCGGTTCATATGCATAAAGGTTATAGGATAGGTATAGCGTTGTTGAGGACCTAGGCTTCAATGACCGCCTTGATGAGTCCAGGCTGGGAGATTGTATTTTCGAAATCGATCGGGACAGCGTCCAAAGATAAGCGGTGAGTGATCCAGGGTTTCGTGTCGAGGCTGCCATCCTTCACGGCTGCGATCACTTTCTTGAACGTATCCGGAGTGGCGTTACGGCTGGCCAACAAGGTGAGTTCGCGCCGATGAAAATTAGGATCGTCAAAGGAAATGTCGCCTTTGAGCAAACCGAGAAAAACGATGCGGCCTCCGTGAGCGGTGAGCGTGAAGGTCCGTTGCATAGAAAATCGATTTCCGGTAGCGTCTAGAACGACTTGAGGCAGCCCGCCGCCACACAGCTCGGAAAGCTGGGCCTCGAAATCGGGATCGTCCGCCTTGAGCGTGTGGTGAACCTTGATGACGTCGCGGCAAAAGGCGAGGCGCTGCTCGTTAATGTCCGCAACGATGACCCGGCTCCCTTGCGCGAGCGCGAACTGGATCGCTCCAAGACCAATGGGACCGCTCCCAAGGACAAGAATGGTTTCCTCGGCGGTTAGCTGTGAACGCTCGATGCCGTGCGCTCCGATGCAAATGGTTTCGATCAAGGCGAGCTGATCATAGGAGAGGTCGTTGGCGATGTGAAGCTTGTCGATCGGAAGCGCCAGAAGGGGTCGCATGCCGCCGTCGATATGAACCCCCAGCACCTCAAGCGATTCGCAGCAGTTGCTTTTACCGATGCGGGACGCAGCGCTATCGCTGTCATTCAAGTAGGGCTCCACCGAGCATTTGTCGCCCACCTGGATACCCGCTTCGTTATCGTCGACCTCAAGCACTTCGACCCCGAGTTCGTGACCCAGGATGCGCGGGTAGTCAAAAAAGGGCTGCCGCCCATGGTAGGCGTGGATATCGGTTCCGCAGACGCCGATCCGGTGCACACGGACGAGAGCTTTTCCCGAATTGCGAACGGGTTCGGCTTCTTCGATTTCCTGGAAAGCGCCGGGCGTTTGTAGCTGGATCGTTTTCATCGCGTCGCGTCAGTATCAGCGTCCCGGAGGAAGAGAGGGAAGCTTATTTTTCCCCAATGCAACTGCAACGATTCAGCGTCCCTTGAACAAATCCGCCAGTTAGGCGAAGACAGCGGATTCTTCGCGTCCGGCAATTGGCCAACATTTGGTTTGTTTTCGCCAACGATCCCGGACAAGGTTTCGCTATCGATTTATAGCGACCTAACTCCTTACCCCTCAAAACTATGGCTTCTTCATCCAATCCCCGGCTCTTCTATTGGGCGCTTACATCTGCGCTGGCAGGCTTCATATTCGGCTTCGATACGGTTGTCATCTCAGGGGCGGAACAACGCATCCAGGAGCTCTGGGGGCTTTCTGCGGGAAAGCATGGATTGGCTATGAGCATGGCCCTGTGGGGAACGGTCCTGGGCGCTTTGATCGGTTGGTGGCCGGCTGACCGATATGGGAGAAGGCAGACGTTGCTGTGGATCGGAATCCTCTACTTCGTATCCGCAGTCGGCTCAGCCTTGGCTACGGAGATCAACACCTTCATGATCGCTCGGTTCATTGGGGGTGTGGGTATCGGGATCTCGACGATCGCAGCGCCTCTGTACATCTCTGAAATTGCGCCAGCGGAAAGGCGGGGTCGCCTTACGGGGATGTTTCAGTTCAATATCGTATCCGGCATATTGGTGGCCTTCCTGTCGAATTACTTACTGGGAGGGCTCGGCGAAAACGCTTGGCGTTGGATGCTGGGAGTGGAAGCGATTCCGGCCTTAGCGTACACCGTCATGTGCTTGGGTGTCCCTGAAAGCCCACGGTGGTTGATTGGAATTAAAGGCGATCGCGCCAATGGCTTGGAAATCCTTCGCCAAACGCGGGCGGACGACTCTGAAGAAGCGCTCAATGCGAAAGCCGACGAAATCGCATCCGGAGTGAGCGCCAATGTGGAAAAGGCGGCCTTTTGGACGAATCGCCTGCGCATCCCGATCTTGCTAGGATTCTTGATCGCATTCTTCAATCAGCTCTCGGGCATCAATGCGATTCTCTACTTCGCTCCTCGAATTTTCGAGCTAACCGGTCTGGGTGAAAAAGCGGCCTTGCTGCAATCGGTAGGAATTGGCGTGACCAATCTCGTATTCACATGTGTGGGACTCTACCTGATTGATCGCCTTGGGCGGAAGACCTTGCTGCTTGTTGGCTCCTTTGGCTATATAGCGGCCTTGGGGATTTGCTCATGCGCGTTTTTCACGGAAAATTTCGCTATCGTTCCCGTTTGCATTTTCGGATTTATCGCCGCCCACGCGGTTGGGCAAGGGGCGGTAATCTGGGTCTTCATATCTGAAATCTTCCCCAATGTGAACCGAGCGGCGGGGCAGACCCTTGGCAGCGCTACCCACTGGGTGTTCGCGGCATTGCTCACGCTGCTCTTTCCCAAAATGGTTGAAGCCTTCGCTGCTGGCTACGTTTTCCTCTTCTTCTGCGTTATGATGGTGATCCAGTTGATCTGGGTAGTGACTATGGTACCGGAGACCAAAGGCGTTTCCTTGGAGAAAATCGAAAAGACGCTGGGTGTCCGATAGACTGGGTGTCCGAGCCCTAGCCACAAATGAGTGAGAAATCGGATACGCAACCGAACGTTCTCTTCATCCTTCTGGATGACTTCGGCTGGTCGGATGCGGGTTGCTATGGAAGCAGCTTCTACGAGACGCCGCGGATCGACCAGCTGGCGTCCGAAGGGATGCGTTTCACGAATGCCTATGGGGCCTGTCCGGTGTGTTCGCCTACGCGAGCGAGCATCCTAACGGGAAAGTATCCCGCTCGATTGGGAGCAACCCAGTGGTTTGGTGGATTCTCGGAAGGGAAGTTGGCTCACGTTCCTTACATTGACTACCTGTCAACCGACGAGTGCTCTCTCGCTCAGTCGCTCAAGGAAGCCGGGTACGCTACATGGCACGTGGGCAAGTGGCACTTGAGCGAGCATGGCGAGAAGCGATTCGAGACCTATCCCGAGCGCCACGGTTTCGACGTAAACATCGGGGGATGCGATTGGGGAATGCCAAAGAATGGTTTTTTCGCGCCTTATGGAATCGAGACTTTGGAAGTAGGTGAGTACTTGACGGATCGTATTACCGATGAGGCGGTTGCCTTGATTGAACGCGCGGGTGAGGCCCCCTGGTTCCTGAACCTGTCGCACTATGCGGTGCATACGCCAATCGAATGCCACGAATCGTTGATTGAGAAATACCGACGCAAGAGCGCAGAGCTCGGGTTGGATGCGGAAGATCCGTTTATCGAGGGCGAGCCCTTTCCCTGCGAGCGCAAGAAGGACCGCCATGTCCGTCGCCGAATCGTGCAGAGCGATCCCCTCTATGCGGCCATGGTGGAGAATGTGGATACGAATATAGGCAAGGTTCTCGATGCGCTGGAAAGGTCCGGGCAGGCGGAAAATACGATCGTCATCTTTTTCAGCGACAATGGAGGCCTAGCTACTGCCGAAGGATCGCCCACATGCAATGCGCCCTTGAATGAAGGGAAGGGGTGGGCGCTGGCAACGGCGAGTAGAAGGGGCAGGGCGATTAGGGGGACTTTCATTATTTGAGAGACTGTCTGAAAACGAAAAATGCTCGCTGCGACGCGCATTCCGACTTCTTGGACAGTCTCTGTTAGACGAGATATTCAATTGTTTTGTTCCTTCCAAATTCCGTCTGCCGCAGTTCGTTCCTTGTACGCTCGAAATCTGGGAGCCGACGATTTCTAGCAATTTAGCGATTGATTGCCCCAGGGAATCTTGGCTGGATGGAAATCGAGACATCTATTACCCGAATGACGCCTCGTCACGGGATCTCGAACCCCATTGCAACCCTATGAATATTCAAGGTAAAGGAACCAAGCAGAACACGTACGACGCGATCGTAATTGGCTCAGGAATAAGCGGCGGTTGGGCCGCTAAGGAACTCAGCGAGAAGGGACTCAAGACATTGGTCCTAGAGCGTGGACGGGACGTGAAGCACGGAGAATACCCCACCGCCCACATGGAAACTTGGGACTTCGAGGGGCGAAACAAGATCTCGCAGAAAGCGGTTTCGCGCCAGCTGAAGCAGGACCGCACTGGCTACACGACCAGCCCCGCGTCGCGGCATTGGTTCGTCGACGATATCGACAATCCCTACTCGGAAGACCAGCCCTTCGACTGGATGCGGGGTTACCACGTGGGCGGGCGTTCTTTGCTCTGGGGCCGCCAATCGTATCGGTTCAGCGACCTCGACTTCGAGGCCAACGTGAAGGATGGCATGTCCATCGACTGGCCTATTCGCTACAAGGATATCGCTCCCTGGTACGACTACGCTGAGCGCTTCGCCGGGATCAGCGGTCAGAAGGAAGGCCTGCCGCAGCTGCCGGATGGGGAATTCCTTCCACCTATGGAAATGAACTGCGTCGAGGAGCATGTGCGCGATCGGATCAAAGAGCACTTCTCCGATCGCATCATGACCATCGGTCGCGTCGCGAACCTGACCCAGCCGCATAACGGACGCGGAAATTGCCAGTATCGAAACCGCTGTATCCGCGGGTGCCCATACGGCGCTTACTTCAGCAGCAACGCAGCGACCTTGCCGGCTGGATACGCGTCCGGCAACCTGACGATGAGACCCTTCTCGATCGTCAATCAGATCATTTACGACAAGGAAAAGGATAAGGCGATCGGCGTGCGCATCATTGATGCGGAGACGCACGAAGTCATCGAGTACTATTCCAAGGTAATTTTCTGCTGCGCATCCGCCGTGGCCTCCACGTTCATCTTGATGAACTCCAAATCCGATCGCTTCCCGAATGGGTTTGGAAACGACAGCGGCGAGCTAGGTCACAACTTGATGGATCACCATTTCAAGGTCGGGGCGTCGGGTCGCTTCGACGAGTTCGATAGCCAATATTACAAGGGGCGGCGTCCGAACGGCATTTACGTGCCGCGCTTCCGCAACATCGACAAGGCATCGACGCAAAAGGACTACGTGCGCGGATTCGGCTATCAAGGCAGAGCGAGCCGCGATGAGTGGTCACGCGGCGTGGCGGAACTGGCCCGATTTGGAAAGGATCTAAAAGCGGATCTCATCGAGCCCGGACCTTGGCGTTTCGGAATCGGCTCTTGGGGCGAGTGCTTGCCCTACCATGAGAACAAGATGTACCTGAACGAAGACCTGCGCGACAAGTGGGGTCAACCTACCGTGACCTTCGATTGCGGATGGAAGGAGAACGAGTACAACATGCGCAAGGATATGAAGCAGTCAGCGATCGATATCATCGAAGCGGCAGGCGGCAAGGATATCACGCCATTCGACACGCCTGAAAAGAGCGCTCCTGGCAATTGCATCCATGAAATGGGCACGGCTCGAATGGGTCGCAATCCCAAGAGCTCAGTATTGAACAAGTGGAATCAAGTGCACGCATCGCCAAATGTATTCGTCACGGACGGGGCCTGCATGACCTCCAATGCCTGCGTGAATCCCTCGCTCACTTATATGGCGCTAACGGCTCGAGCCGCGAATCACGCGGTCGATGAATTGAAGAAAGGCAACCTCTCGTAAGAAAGGAATCGAATGATGAATACGAAAGCAGATACAGAACTGGGTATGAATCGCCGCGACGCAATCAAGCGAGCCAGCCTGACCTTAGGCGCCGCGATTTCCGCGTCTACGTTAGCGGGCGTCGCTCATGGTCAAAGCGCGGCCTCCGCTTCCAATTGGAAGCCGTCTCATCTGAACCGGACGCAGGCAGGGATCGCCGGCGCCTTGGCGGAACGCATATTGCCGCGCACGGATACGCCTAGCGCTTTGGATGTAGGGGTCCCCGCGTTTATCGATACGATTTACGGTGGATACATGACCCAGTCGGAGAAGGCTGACTTCAGGAAGGGCTTGAATGCGGTAAATCGCAGCGCCCGTAGCGCTCACAAGAAACGCTTTGTCGATCTTTCGGATGCGCAGCAAGAGGGCATCATTGGCGACTTAGCCGCTGCGGCTGAAGGCTCAGAAGGCGGTTTCTATCGAAAACTGCGCGAGGTGACCTTGGTAGGCTATTTCACTTCCAAGGAAGTCGGAATGAACGTCCTCAAGTACGACCCGATCCCGGGCATGTACAAAGGCTGCATTCCGAAGTCGGAAGTGGGCGATGCCGCTTGGGCGTACTCCTGAGGGAGCGCCTTAGACTTCAGCGCCTGAAGGATCGCCCGGTTAACGGCGCGTTGCGTTTCTGCGGATCCGCTGGGATCGGTAAGCGTGTATAGAACGATGGCGTATCTTCCGGTATCCAGATCGATTCGGATCGTAGCTCGGCTCGACGCAAGCGCTCCGCTATGCGAAATCTGTACGGGACGGCCATTTTCCGATTTTACGCTCCAACCGAGTCCGTAGGGCTGACCTTCATAGGGCAAAGAGAGAAACGTATCAATTGATTCAGGGCTCAGGACCTCGTGTTCACCGAAGCGCCCGCGCTGAAGGATCATTCGAGAGAACCGAGAGCATTCACGCGCCGTGGAGTAGAGGCTTCCTCCGATGAGCGGCAAGTTGAAAGGTTTCGAGAGGTGAGGCGTCGCGGGATTGGGACGTCCTTTGATAGAGCCCGTGGCGATGTTCGGATCATTCGCGCCGGGGAAATAGCTGGTTCGTTCGAAGGCTAGGGGAGCGCCGAGCTCCGATTGGAATAGCGCTTCGAACACGTTTCCCGTAGCCACTTCCGCTACGCGCCCGAGGACGCAATAGCCTGCTCCGCTGTAGGCGTATTCAGATTCTGGTTCGAATATCAGCGCTTGCTTGGCGATGCCAACGACCGACTGTTCCAGCGTAAGCCTAAAATCGCGAATCCATCGGGCTTGCTGGCGGTTCATCCCACGCTTCTGCGAATAGATGCCCGCGCGATGAGCGAGCAATTGACGCAGGTTGGGAGCTCCGACCTTTGAATCGGAATCCAAGATACGCGTTTCGCTAAACTCCTGGAGTGTCTGGTCTATGGACGCGTCCAAATTCAACTGCCCCTTTTGCGACAACGACACGACCGTGGCGGATGCGAATGGCTTCGAACACGAGCCGATGCAGAACAAGGTATCGGAATCGACGGAATCGTTATCTATCGCTGAACGCTGGCCCACATTGAGCTCCAGAGAAATCAAATCGTTTTCGCCCACTAAGGCTTGAGCGCCGAGGATTCCCTGACTTTCAATGAGCTCGACGATTGCTTTCTCAAGGGCCTCCGGCGCCGCTCTCAGTTTTCCAATGAGGCACAGGACAAGGATCAGGATACGCGCTGTGAGGTTTGTCGAACTCATGGAGCTGGCATCCTTGTGAAAAGTACCGCTGTACACAAGACGTTAGATAGATGAGGTAACGGGATCCTGCTTCGCTGTAATTGCCCATTGCCTTGTTCGTGGGCGGACCGTATCAATTGAATCGAACGCCTTATGAAGTCACTATACTTAATCTGTTTCCTTGCTGCAGTCGTCTTACCCCTCAACGCCGCCGAGTTTACGGAAGTGTCCTTCGAGACCTCGGATGGCGGGACGATTTTCGCGAATCTTTATGGAGAGGGAGATCACACCGTTATCCTGGCCCATGGAGCCGTGTTCAATAAGGAGAGCTGGCATGCGCTTGCGATGCGCAAAGCGGGTTTGCAGGTGCTAAGCATCGATTTTCGAGGATACGGAAAGAGCAAAGCGGGGCGAAAGGGTCGGAATCTCTCGTTGGATGTACTCGCCGGAGTATCGTACCTGAAGGCGAATGGAGCGAAACGTGTTTCCATCCTCGGTGGCAGCATGGGAGGCGGAGCCGCAGGAGAGGCTGCTTCGACGTTAGAGGGCGGTGAGATCCACAAGCTAATGCTATTGGCCCATGCCCCAGTGTCGTCGCCGAAGAAGCTGACTGGGAACAAGCTATTCGTTGTCAGCGAAGGCGACAGGATCCCCCGCTCGGTCAAGGATCAGTTCAAGCGGGCTCCCGAACCCAAGCGACTCGAAATCCTGGAAGGCGACGCCCACCCCCAGCATATCTTCAAAACGCGGCAGGCGGGAGCATTGATGCCCCTGATTCTGGATTTTCTCGCGAACTGATTTGCGGGGTTGCAATACGCCGAGTGATTGGAAAGTCTCTCGGAATGAAACACTCGTTTTCAATTGCATCCCTCATTCTTTCCCTGGCAACGACCGCCGTTTTTGGAGCGGATAGTCGCCCCAATATCGTCTTCGTATTCACGGACGACCACGCCCCCCACGCTATCGGGGCCTACGATGGTTGGCTGAAGTCCGTGAATCCCACGCCAAATATCGATAAGCTGGCGAGCGAAGGCATGGTATTCGTCAATAGCTTTTGCACGAACTCCATTTGCGGCCCGAGCCGCGCCGTGATTCAGACAGGCAAGCACAGCCACAAGAATGGGTTCATGAACAATGGAAACACCTTCGACTGGAATCAGCAGACCTTTCCAAAGCTCTTGCAGAAAGCAGGCTACCAAACCGCGATCTATGGCAAGTCCCACCTCAGGGGTCACCCGCAAGGTTACGACAGCTGGGCGGTTCTTCCGGGACAAGGTCTCTACTACAATCCAGACATGATCACCGAGGACGGTCAGATTACGATCGAGGGCTACTGCACCGACATCGTTACCGATATGGCGGTCGAGTTCCTCAAGGAAAAGCGCGATGACGACAAGCCCTTCATGCTCATGGTGCAGCACAAGGCCCCGCATCGCAATTGGATGCCTGCGTTGCGTCACCTCACGCTCTACGACGACATCGAGATCCCCGAGCCGACCACCTTGTTCGACGACTACAGCGACAACGCCCCGGCCGCGCGTCATCAGGAGCTGGAGATCGACCGTCACATGCACATCAACTATGATCTCTTTCTCGACCTAACGCCTGATTTCCCAGAGTTGCCCGAGCGCACCGACAAGTCGGCCTGGAGAAATATGCAGCGCATGACCCCCGAGCAACTCAAGGTCTGGAGAGACGCCTACGGTCCCAAGGACAAGGCCTTCCACGAAGCGAATCTCTCGGGCAAGGAATTGGTCCGCTGGAAGTATCAGCGCTACGCGAAGAACTACCTCCGCAGCGTCAGAGGCGTGGATGAGAGCGTTGAAACGCTGGTCAATACGCTCGATGAGCTCGATCTCACCGACAACACCATCGTCATCTACTCGTCCGACCAAGGATTCTACATCGGGGACCATGGCTGGTACGACAAGCGTTGGATGTACGAAGAGTCCCTCAAGATGCCATTCATCGTCAAGTGGCCCGGCGTAACTGCTGAAGGATCGAAGACTTACAAGATGGTGCAGAACTTGGACTATGCCTCTACGTTCCTGGACATCGCCGGAGCGTCAATTCCTGACGACCTGCAAGGCGTCTCGCTCGTACCTCTTTTAGAGGGCGAGAATCCCTCGGACTGGCGTAATTCGATCTACTACCACTACTACGAGTATCCCAGCGTACACATGGTGCCGCGCCACAACGGAATCCGTACCAATCGCTACAAGTTGTTGAATTTCTACGAGTTCGGCGAATGGGAATTCTACGACCTGAAGTCAGATCCAGACGAGTACAATAACTTGTATGGAAACCCTGAGTACGCTCAATTGATCAATCGCATGAAAAATCAGCTGAAACGACTCGAGGAAAAATACGAGGACGACAGCGATATGTCGCTCAAGCCAAAGGAATGGCAGGACAAAGTCCGTCCCATGGCAGCAAAGTAGGTCACCGCCCCGACTTGTCGGGGCTATGAGTCTCGCTATCGCGAGCCAACAAGGATTCAGCGGAGCTGAATGTAAGGTTGGTTTAAGTCGTCGAACTTCCTCCAACCTATCTTCACCCATTTCCCGACGCAGGAGGGAACTAGCGAACGCAGAGAGCGATGTTAACAACGCTATTGGTTGGGACCCCGCGAACTAGCCCACTTTTGATGAGGTGATTTTCGTCGATCAACGAAAGGACATCATCGATGAAAAAGACAAGACGCGCGACCGAGCAGATAATCCGCATACTGAGGGAGGCCGACACGTGCCTTCGGACCGAGGGGATCTGCCGCAGGCGCAGCATCAGCTCGCAGAGCTTCTACCGCTGGAAGAGCAAGTACGGAGGCATGGATCTGAAGGAGGCTCAGCGCCTCCGCGACCTGGAGAAGGAGAACACCGAGCTCAAGAAGCTGCTTGCCGACCAGCTGCTCAAGACCAAGGCTTTGGAGATCGCGCTGGAAGAAAACCTCTGAGCCCGGAGCGCCGGCGCGGGGTTGCGGCGAAGGTCCAGTCCGCGCTGTCGCGTTCCGGGAGAGCCGTTTGCCGGTGGCTGGGGATCAGCCGCTCGACGCTTCGCTACCTTCCGAAGCCCAAGCCCGAGGGGAAGCGCTTGCTGGAGCCGGAGATCGTCCGCCTTCCGGGGGAGCATCCGACGCTTGGCTACCGCGCGAACAAGAGGCTGGTCCAGCGCGTCCGCAGGGAGGAAGGGCTGCAGGTTCCGCCTCGCCGCCCTCGCAGGCGGCGGCAGGGGCTCTGAAAAAATCAGGCAGGGGTCAGGAGTTAATTATTGACTAATTCTCTGAAAAATCAGGCAGGGGTCAGGAGTTAATTATTGACTAATTCTCTGAATGCAGGAACTACTACAATCGGCAAAGGCCGCACAGATCCCTGGGCTTGCTAACCCCGAGCGAGTTTGCCACTAGGCAATTAGAAGATGTGGTTGGGACCCCGCGAACTAGCCCACTTTTGATGAGGTGATTTTCGTCGATCAACGAAAGGACATCATCGATGAAAAAGACAAGACGCGCGACCGAGCAGATAATCCGCATACTGAGGGAGGCCGACACGGGGCTTCGGACCGAGGAGATCTGCCGCAGGCGCAGCATCAGCTCGCAGAGCTTCTACCGTTGGAAGAGCAAGTACGTAGGCATGGATCTGAAGGAGGCTCAGCGCCTCCGCGACCTGGAGAAGGAGAACACCGAGCTCAAGAAGCTGCTTGCCGACCAGCTGCTCAAGACGAAGGCCCTGGAGATCGCGCTGGAAGAAAACCTCTGAGCCCGGAGCGCCAGCGCGGGATTGCGGCGAAGGTCCAGTCCGCGCTGTCGCGTTCCGGGAGAGCCGCGTGCCGGTGGCTGGGGATCAGCCGCTCGACGCTCCGCTATCGCCCGAAGCCCAAGCCCGAGGGGAAGCGCTTGCTGGAGCCGGAGATCGTCCGCCTTCCGGGGGAGCATCCGACGCTTGGATGCAAGAAGATCTCGGCAAAGCTGAGGTCGCTTGGCTACCGCGCGAACAAGAGACTGGTCCAGCGCGTCCGCCGGGGCTCTGCGCGGGCCTTCGACCTGATAGGCGAATGCGCTCGCCAGCGCCATTGCATCCATGCCGACCGGGCGATCAAGGCCTCCGACGCGCTGGCCCTGCTGCAGGAGGCGATCCGCGAGCATGGGGCTCCCGAATGCATCCGCTCGGGCAACGGGCCCGAGCTCATCGCCAAGGCCATCCAGGGCTGGCTTGCCGAGAACGGGATCGAGGCTCTATGCATCGATCCGGGCCGCCCTTGGCGGAACGGATACGCCGAAAGTTTCAACGGCCGCTTCCGCGAGGAACGCCTCGACCGCGAGCTGATCCGCGCGCTCAGCGAATCGCGCGTGATCTTCGCGGACTGGAAGGACTGCTGCAGCAATCATAGGCCCCATAGATCGAGGCTTGCTAACGCCCAGCGAGCTTGCCACAAGGCAAATCCAGCCTGCCTGCGGCTCCGACCGCCCTTCGGGCGATCTCCACCCCAGGCAGCTTAAACCCAACAACAAGAAACCCGTCGAGAATCCCTCATTCAAACCGGGCTAAACTGCGGGGTCCAACCAACTATTTTAGTTCTTGATCTAGAATTTCATATGGGCAGAGTTCGTGCTCACCCACAAGGAGAGATGGCTGAGTGGTCGAAAGCAACGGTTTGCTAAATCGTCGTACGGGTCACACCGTACCGCGGGTTCGAATCCCGCTCTCTCCGCCACTTGGTCTTGAGATGTGGACCAATCGATCCCACTCAAAAGCGATCGGGTGATTCCAAAAGGGATGAGAACCCGCCGGGTTTGACGTAGCGAGCCCGAGCGAGCGCAGCTGGGGCGCCGCGAAACGTCGATTCGGAGTGTCTAAAGCTTAAACCCAATCAATTTGTCCGTTCGTAACCGCTTTAACGCAGCCATACCAACTAAGCCGAACGCCAACAATGTCAGCGTCGAGCCAGAATCGGGAACACTGGTGATTGTGAGAGTCAAATTTCCAGATCCGCTAGCCCCTTCATCGCTCCCGCCAAAAGCTTGAGTGAGAGCATTCCAGTTCCATTGGTAGAGCACTCCTGGGCTTAGCGAACCCGTAAGGGAGTTGATAGTGTCGCCATTGGACTCTCCCAGCACGAACATCTCATTCAATTGGGAATAGGATTCCTGCGTATTTTCAAACGACGTTTCGTCATTTGTGTCGTCATAAAGGCTAGACGAAAGAACGACCCGTCTTCCAGAGTCGATACCTGCATCTGTTATGGTAAAGAATCCAGCGATCTGATACGTCGAAAGGGTATCGACGGTAAACGCGAGAGAACCATTGCTGGCTGAAGCAATCGCACCTGGGTATCCTGGCCGATTCTGGCTAAGCGTGTTCGAGAAAATGACTTGAGAGGCCGATTCCGTATAACTGATTTGATTTATGCTAAAGAACTCGGAGTTGGACGCTTCGAGAGGACTATCCGTTGGAATTGTCGTACCGACAAAAATTTCCTGAAGGAAGCCCGATGGTTCGATGCTGCTGGTTACTACTGCCAAATTACTTTGGATCGATACCGAATACGCTGCGTGCGCGCCTGCGAATACGGTTAAGGCGAATAAAACGATACGTGTCATTTTCTAGAATAGGAAGAGGGTATGGTCGCATTGATGGCGCGGCTCGAAATAGCTATCAAGAGAGAAAAAGGTGTTCTTCTCCCAATCCCCGGCTCTATGTTGTAGGAGAATGAAGATCTTTTTCTTGGGCACGGGAACATCGCAAGGGGTTCCTGTTATAGGTTGCCGCTGCGATACTTGCCGTTCGCCAGATCCGCGAGACACGCGATTTCGTACGCATGTCCACATAGAGATGGGAGATTCGAATATTCAAGTTGATGCAGCGCCTGAATTTCGGATACAAGCGTTGCGGCACTCGATTCCTAAAGTGGATCTAGTTATTCTCACGCACGGACATGCTGACCATATCCAAGGAATGGACGATTTACGTCGGTACTGCGATCTCCGGGAAGAGAAAGCCCTTCCTGTCTACACCAATGAAGACGGTGAATTGCGTATGCGTAGCATATACGATTACGCGATTCGCAACCAGCCCGCCGTTAAAGGCTATCCGGCATTTGGACTTCATCGCATGCCAAGAACGCTTGAGCTGTCGGACGGCATTGTTCACTCGTTCGATCAAAGCCATGGCGATTTCGAGACTTTGGGGCTTGTGCTTGTGGAACGGAGAACGGGTAAGAAGCTCGTCTACTTTACGGATTGCGACTCGGTAAGCGATGCAGCGATTGAGCGGGCTAGGGGCGCAGATCTGGTGGTGTTGGATGGATTACGATTAAAGTCGCATCGATCACATATGAGCATCGACGAGGCGATTGCGGTTTCGAGAAAAATCGGTTCCGTTCGTACATACTTAATACACATGACGCATGAAGTTAAGCATGCGGTATCAGAAACGCAACTACCTGAGGGCGTGCGATTCGCTTACGACAATCTAGTAGTCGAACTATAGGATGGCAAATCCTGATAAGTCGACGTTACCTAACGTAGACTTCGCCGCCTCTTTCCTTGAATTCACTGGACTTTGCCTCCATGCCTTCGGAGAGAGCCTCCTCATCGGTGAGACCGTGTTCTTCGGCGTATTGTCGTACGTCGTCGGTGATTTTCATGGAACAGAAATTAGGTCCGCACATGGAACAGAAGTGCGCGGTCTTGGCGCCTTCCTGGGGAAGGGTTTCGTCGTGGTATTCTTTCGCGGTAATCGGGTCGAGCGAAAGATTGAACTGGTCTTCCCAGCGGAATTCGAATCGGGCTTTGCTGAGCGCATTGTCGCGATACTGGGCGGCAGGATGGCCTTTCGCCAGGTCTGCTGCGTGGGCGGCGATCTTGTAGGTGATAACGCCATCTTTAACGTCTTTGCGATTGGGCAGCCCCAGATGTTCCTTGGGTGTAACGTAGCAGAGCATCGCGCATCCGTACCAACCTATCATGGCGGCGCCGATCCCTGAAGTGAAGTGGTCGTATCCGGGCGCGATATCGGTCGTTAACGGCCCAAGCGTGTAGAACGGGGCTTCGCCGCACCATTCCAACTGCTTTTCCATATTCTCATGTATCATATGCATGGGCACATGACCGGGACCTTCGTTCATCACTTGACATCCTCGTTCCCAAGCTCGTTTCGTTAGTCCGCCTTGCACTTCGAGCTCGGCGAATTGGGGAGCGTCGTTCGCATCCGCGATAGATCCGGGACGGAGTCCGTCTCCGATGGAAAAGGAGACATCGTAGGCCGCCATGATGTCGCAAATTTCGTCCCAGTTGGTGTAGAGGAAATTCTCTTTGTGGTGAGAGAGGCACCATTTGGCCATGATGGATCCGCCGCGGGAAACGATACCGGTCATCCGCTGAGCGGTGGTCGGTATGAATCGCAGCAATACGCCGGCATGAATGGTGAAGTAGTCAACGCCTTGTTCGCATTGCTCGATGAGCGTGTCGCGGTAGATGTCCCAGTTGAGTTCCTCGGGGCGTCCACCGACTTTTTCTAAAGCTTGGTAGATGGGAACGGTGCCGATGGGGGCGGGGCTGTTACGGATGATCCATTCGCGGGTCTGGTGGATATTCTTTCCGGTTGAAAGATCCATGACTGTGTCGGCTCCCCATTGGGTGGCCCAGCGCATTTTTTCGACTTCTTCTTCGATAGAGGAAGTGATGGCGGAGTTGCCGATGTTGGCGTTGATTTTCACGAGGAAGTTGCGGCCGATGATCATCGGCTCGAGTTCCGGGTGGTTGATATTTGCGGGAATGATCGCGCGTCCGCGAGCGACTTCGTCGCGAACGAATTCCGGTGTAATTTCGCTGGGGAGGCTGGCGCCCCAGGGTTGCCCAGGATGTTGTTTGAGCAGGCTGTTGCGGGGCGCGTTGGCGTTCATCTCAACGGCTTCTTTGGCGTGCTGGAGTTTTGAGTTTTCGCGGATGGCGACGTACTCCATTTCCGGAGTGATGATTCCTTCCCGGGCGTAGTGTAGCTGGGTGACGGGTTTGCCTTTGGAGGCGCGGAGGGGCTGGCGGCCTTGTCGGTCGAAGCGGATCATCTTTCCGGTTTCCTCAGCCTTTTGGGCGTGCTTGTCAGAAAGGTAGCCGTCGTCAACTGGGCGAGTGTCACGGCCGTCGTAGGCTTCGACGTCGCCGCGTTCGAGGATCCATTGTCGGCGGAGAAGGGGGAGGCCTTTAGATACGTCGCGGTGGTAATCGGGATCGCCCCAGGGGCCGGAGGTATCATAGACGCGGACGGGGGCGTTGGCGGCGAGGGAGTTGTTGGGCAGACGTGTCTGGGACAGGCTGATTTCCCGCATGGGGACTTGGATGTCGCTGCGCGAACCTTCGAGGTAGATGCGCGTCGAGTTGGGCAAAGTTTGGGTTTCGTTTCCTTGGTCGGTGTCAGGCATAGCTCTTTGTTGTAAATGGGAGGGCGTAGCCTAGCCGTTGGAAAACGTTCGTCGTTTTCCCTTCGACGGCATTACCCGTATCAGGTTCAAAGGGTCTCGGAACCGGTCGCGTTCCTATCTCAGTCCACCGCTGCGGACGCCCCGTTGACGTGAGGTAAAGACTGGTTGCGTCGATTGGGGTTTACAAACCGAAAGTGCCAAAAAAAGCGCGATCGAATTTGATCGCGCTTCGAAAGTGATTTCGTGGGAAGCCTCTTAGTTGACCGTGATCGGCACGACGACTTCGGAGTAGCCTGGGATGGTTACGAAAAGGCTGCCTTGTCCGGGTGAGCCTCCTAGCACCTGGACGCTGGTGGTAGATTGACCTGCCTCGATGCGAACATAGTCCATGATAACGCTATCTGGAATATCGGTATGGACGTCGATCTGCAATCCGCCTGGTGGCGCTTCTTCGGGAATCTGAAAGAACATGGTGCTGACTTGCTCGCGCGAGATCGTTGAAGGGCGGAGAGTGACGTTAACGCGGGAAGAGTCGATGCGAAGGGTCCCTGCATCGATTTCTCCGCTGATCCCCATCACCTTAACCGCGTAGCCGCGACCTTCTGGAAGCGTGGGCACGTAGAATGATAGCGAAGTCGAGCTATCGTAGCGCGTTGCTGCGGGAGTGTCGCCCACCATGATCTTGTCGTCACGGGTAAAGCCTCGTCCAAGAACGGCGACGCGTGTTCCAACCGGAGCGCGATTGACTTCGAGTTCGACAGAATAGCGATTCTCGATGGCGAAACGTCCCAGCTCAGTGACGATTTCCTTAGAGGCGGCTCCCTTTTCCGTTTTCCGTTCAAATTGAACAATCATATAGTACGCCGCTTCATTTCTCCCTGGGGGCATGCGGAAGTCGTACTCGAACAGGTTCTTGCTGCCGGGCGCTAGGCTCATCGGGTGGACTTTGCCATCGATAACCACTTGAGGCCGAAGCGTCGCCTGCACGACTGCCGAGTTCTTTACCGTGATCTGGGCGGTAATCGTGTAAACGTTCGATGGGTTCGCCTTCATCGTGGAGGGCGTCAGATCGATGACGTTGACGTTGCAACCAGTCATTATCAGCGCGAGTGGCGCTAGAAGGAAAATGAACCAGTTTCTCTGGGTGGACTTGGACGCGGAAGTATCCATCATATTGAGTCGGTAGACTAAATTAGGCCTTGAATTACAATAAAATTAGGACTGTCAGTGAAGGAAATAGTTCATGCAAGGCGACTTAAAGACAATTGTTGAGCCGAAAAAAGACGAAAGATGCTCAGAACTCCAGCCAAAATGGCAGGGCGAGCGTCTTGGACTATACGTCCATGTTCCGTTTTGCGCAACTGCGTGCGACTTTTGCGCATTCTATCAGGTACAAAGCGACCGGTCCGGAGTCTTAAATTATCTCGACGGAATTCGTCGCGAAGTGGAACGGATATCGGCCCCTCAATCACTTGATACCTGCTTTTTCGGTGGGGGCACGCCCGGTTTATTGACTGCAGGTGATTTGGAAACGCTTTGTCAGGGGGTGACGGAAGGCATCGGCTCGCCCTCGATGGAGTGGACCGTGGAGATGGCTCCGTCCACGGTGAAAGCTGATAAGTTGAAAGTCCTTAAGGAACAGGGAGTGACTCGGATTTCCATGGGCGTGCAAAGTTTCGATGACGATCTGCTCGTGTCGCTAGGCCGTCAGCATAGCCGGAAGCAGGTTTTCAAGGCCTATGATCTGGTACGAAATGCTGGGTTCGACTCCGTCAATCTGGATTTAATCTTTGCGATTCCGGGACAGGATGAAAGCCGTTTGCGTCGCGATGTAGCCGAGGCCGCTGCGCTCGCGCCGGATCATCTTTCGACGTACTGCCTGACCTTTGAGGAAGATACAGCTCTCTATGCTAAACTCGCTCAAGGAATTCATCGAATCGATAGGGATCATGAAGCGTCGCTCTATGAGGCGAGTTGGAAGGCGATGGCGGATCGAGGATACGCTCAATATGAGGTCTCGAATTTTTCGATCCCGGGCAAGCGTTGCTTCCACAATATAAACACTTGGAGAATGGAGCAGTGGATAGGCCTTGGACCGTCGGCTGCGAGCCAATATCAAGGCGAGCGTTACGCCAATGTACCGGACCTTGAAAAGTGGCTAGAGGGGATTGCGCGGGGAGCGCCTGAGCGCATTGAACGATTGAGCCTTAATCGGGGCCAATTGCTGGAAGATGCGCTCGTATTTGGCCTTCGCATGAATGAGGGGGTTGATTTGGATCACCTCCAGCGACGTTTTGGCGTGGAGCTGGCAACGCATCAAAGGGAGGGATTGGAACAATTGGAGCGAGAAGAGAAGATCGAGCGATCAGGGGAGATCGTTCGTGTAACTGATGCAGGTCGAAGGGTCGTGGATGCGATTGGAGCGTTCTTGATAAGTTAACCAAAGGGGGACGCTGATCAGTAGCGGGATAAACTTGCTATAAAACGTTCGATACTGCTAAAGAGACGATAATATGGCGAGGGAACTCATGCAGCAAAGGGCTAAGGTAAAGAAAATCCAGCGAATGCGTGTATCGACCTTGGCGCTTCTGATATCGGTTTGCTTAGCGTTGGTGTCGTGCAATACAACTAAGGTCGGGTTCGATTATGAGACCGCCGTAGCTCGATTTGTATTGGAAACTAGCGACAGTGGATCGGTGGTGACTTTGCCTGTAAGCGGTGTACGGATACGTGTTTCATCGAGAGCGGTGCTGACTGAATTCGATATCACGAACGTTTCTCTAGCGGAACAAGAGCTCGGGCAATGTCTTCAGTTTACATTGACCCATCAAGCGTCGCGAATCCTGTATCAGGAAAACGCTACCAATCAAGGGGCTCGAATGGTGATGATCGTAAACGGAGAGCCACTCGGGGTGCAGCGAATCGAACGGCCCATTTCCGATGGAATCTTGCATATGTTCGTTGAAATTCCGGATTCAGACCTGCCAGAGCTAGCGAGAAACTTGAAAGGAACGAGCATTGAGATTCAGAGCAAGATTCACGGTTAGCGGTCTTCTTGTCCTTTGCTGGGCTTGCTCCGTCTGTGGCGCCCCTCGAATAGGAGAGCATTTCTGGCCCACGCCGAATGAAGCCTTCGTAGATGGGCGACCCTTGTCTCAATTGCTTCAGCCGACTCAATCGGGACGACTTGAGTCCGCGCTTTGGGGATGCGTCCGTGAGGGTGGGGGTCGTTTCCACGAAGGAATCGATCTTAAAGCCATCCAGAAAGACGGCCGTGGCGATGCCTTGGACTCTATTTTCGCTTTCGATTCGGCTACGGTCCAATACGTGAATCGGGATCCAAGCAAGAGTAGCTACGGGCGTTATATCGTCGTTGAGCATGGGCAATGGATGCCCGGGATGGTCACCTTATATGCCCACCTCGCCTCTATACCGAATAACATTAGGTCAGGCGTTTCGGTTGATGGTGGGCAGATTCTCGGCCGTATGGGTCGATCTGCTAGCTATACGATCCCGCGGGAGCGCGCCCATTTACATTTTGAAATCGGCCTTTGGCTCGGTCCTCGTTTCCAGCCTTGGTACGATGCTCAAAGATTCAAGACACCCAATGACCATGGCCTGTACAATGGCATGAACATCCTAGGCTTCGACGTCTGGGAGATTCTCAACGGGTTGAAAGCAGGAAAGTACCGGAACGTGCGCGAATATTTCGATGACATGCCGGTGGCCTTGTGGGTGACCTATTGGGATGAGGGCATTCCAGATTTGCTTCAAGTTTGTCCCGAGCTTATGGTCAATCCGGTGATTCCAAATGATCATGCAGGATGGCGCATCGCATTCTCATCCAGCGGCGCTCCCATTCGATTTCAAGCGCTCGGCAGTCAAGATCGAGCGGGTTCCCGACGAACCTCAATCCAGGTTGTCGATGATCGGCTTGCGCGATCGTCTCCATGCATGAGCCTCGTGCAATCTGGAGGTGCTAGCCCGAAGTTGAATGCGACGCTTCTTCGGTTGTTCGTCGATTGATCGCTTCTTCCCTGGCGACGGTGGCAGACAAAGAAAAACGCCGACCCCAAGGGGGGTCGACGTTCTAGAAATTGTTTAGCGGATTGCCGTCTATTCAGCAGGTTTTGTCTTCTTCAGGCCAACGACTCGATCGCCGTCCTTCCATTCCCCGCGTTTCTTGAGCAATTCGACGCGTTCGAATCGTTTTAGTACGTTGCGTTTTACGGCGGAGCTGCTTGAAGATTTGTAGCTTGGATGCTGTGACATGGCGTTTAAATGGGTTCCGGTTTTTGGAAGCCGCGTAAGTTGGACGCGTCTTTCGCCCATTTCAAGTACTTTTCGTCAACTTTCGTTGCCTCATTTTCGATCCATTGCGGCGTGTCGTAAGGATGGAGTTCTCTTATGCATTCCCGGGCGGCATCGATTCGCGAATCGACAATCTTTAGCCAAAGTCGGTACTCCCGAGACTCGCAACGCTTGCCTTCCCAGACATAGATGGACGTTAAGGGCCCGTCGATTTGGGCGCACGCAGCGATTCGCAGGTCTACAAAAGCCTTGGCGATCGAACGCGCGGTCTCCTCGTTTGGCGCCGTAGTCCAACACGTAAATAACGCGCCCTCTGGCAGGTTTGGTGCGGATTCGATGTCGTCCATTGTCGAGGGGTCAATAATCGCTTGACCCCAAATCCCTTCAAGGTAAAAGGCAGGATTCCACTTAGCAAAAGGAGATATCCGCTTTGAGAGACGATTATATAAAAGAAGCCCGCAAGGTCATTACTGACCCGAATATCTTGATCAACGTCGTTTCGCGGCGCGTCAAGCAGCTGCGCCATGGAAACCGGCCCCTCGTGGAGTCGCTGGAGAAGCTGAATCCCGAAGATATCGCTCTGCGCGAAATCATTGAAGGAAAGATAAGCTACGAGATTGGCGACGAAAGCTAGATTGGACGGCCAAGGTCGATCTTTCAATTGCGCGGCGGGAAACTGTCGCGTTTTTTTTAGGCAGGCTTCTCGTGAAACCCTAACTGGCCCATGGCAGGCAAAAAGAAGAACAATTCCGGTTTACCCAAAGAGATTCGCAATGCGAAGGCGCGTCGCGACTACTTTGTGGAGGATTCCTTCGAGGCGGGGATTGTTCTTACGGGTACGGAGGTGAAATCGCTCCGCGCTGCAAAGGCGTCCGTGAACGAGGGATTCTGCCGCTTCGTGAAGTCTGACCTGTTCATCTACGGCTTGCATATCGACGAGTATGCGTGGGGATCGATGAATAACCATATCCCTCGGCGCGAGCGAAAGCTCTTGTTGCACAAGCACGAGCTTCGAAAACTAAAAAAGCAAGTGGAGTCTGGTGGAAAGACGATCACCCCGCTTCGACTCTATTTTAAGGATGCGCTCGTGAAGGTGGAAGTGGCTGTTTGCGTAGGGAAAAAGCTTTTTGACAAACGAGACGATCTTAAGAAGAAAGCCGTCATGCGAGATATGGATCGTTCATTCAAGGGCGGGCGCTACTCGTGATACCTTGCTTCGAAACTACTGTATGAATGACCAAATGACTATTGCCTGCCTGGATCTGGAGGGCGTTTTGATTCCTGAAATCTGGATCAACTTGGCAGAAAAAACGGGTATTGATGCGTTGAAGCTAACCACTCGAGATATCGCTGACTACGATGAGCTGATGAGCAAGCGCTTGGAGGTGCTTGATCAAAATGGACTTACTTTGAAGGACTTTCAGGAAGTAGTATCAACGATGGATCCGCTCGAAGGAGCTGGAGCGTTTCTGCAATGGCTTCAAGGTCAAGTTGAGGTGATTATCTTGTCGGATACGTTTCGCGAATTCGCGATGCCTTTGATCGCAAAGCTTGGAAATCCTACGATGTTTTGCCATTCTTTATCGGTCGACTACGAAACGTATCGAATTAATGACTACGTTTTGAGACAACAAGATCAAAAGCGAAAAGCCGTGATTGCGTTGAAAGGCTTGAACTTCCGCGTGCTTTCAATGGGAGATTCCTACAACGATCTCAGCATGTTGGAAGAAGCGCATGCAGGTATTTTCTTTAAGCCGACAGAGAAGATTACGCAGGAATATCCTCAATATCCCGTCACTCAAAATTACGATGAGCTGAAGAATCACCTTTGCTCGAATCACGGGTTTCGCCCCTAGCGGGCGATCTTAGGAGGCCGATATCATTCGGCAAAGAAGCATGTTGCATGTCGTACTTTATAAACCGGAGATTCCTCAGAATACGGGAAACATCGGCCGTACCTGCGCGATAACTGAGTCCCGGCTTCACTTGATCTACCCATTGGGCTTCGAGATTCGCGACAAGCACTTGCGACGGAGCGGAATGGACTATTGGCACAATTTGGATATTCGCCATCATGAAAGCTGGGAAGCATTCAAATGCTCGGAAGATGGACCGAAACGGCTTTACTTGATGACTACGAAAGGGGCTCGGGCGTATTGGGATGTGCGCTACGAAGAGGGGGATGGGCTCGTTTTTGGGCAGGAAGGATCTGGCGCGCCGGACTGGCTACACGATGAGATCGGTAATGAAAACCGCATTCAGATTCCATTGTACAATAACACCTTGCGGTCTCTGAACTTGGCTACGAGCGCGGGAATCGCCGTGTATGAGGCGATGCGTCAACTGAAAGGGGATACACTTTAGCAGTGGATCAAGTTGCGTTTTCGAATGGCGATTGCGACTCGGAGAGTGTTGGTGATCAAGACATCGTCGCTGGGCGATATCATGCATGGTCTGCAAGTGGCGCAAACGCTTAAGGAAAATGATCCAGGAATTGAGGTTACGTGGATAGCCCGATCTCGTTTCGAGCCTCTCGTTAGAGCAAGTTCGGCGGTGGATCATGTCATTGCCTACCACCGGCTTGGAGGCATTTCTGCATTGGTCAGATTGTGCCAGCGATTGAGAAGGAAAGAATTCGATGTTGTCCTTGATTTTCAAGGACTGGCTCGAAGCGGAGTGATGACCTTCTTCAGCAAAGCCCCTAGGAAGGTCGGTCGGACGCTCGAGAAGGCGCTACGCTCTTCTATCAGGAACTCGTTCCAATGCCTAAGTCGAAGGATCCATTGCATCCAGTAGACATACTGCTCGAGTTTTGCCGCGTTTTCGGATTTGAAACAGAACTGAAAGGAACGGTGCAATTCGTTGTCCCTGAATCCAGCAAGCTGGCGACGCGGTCGGAAGAGGGACGAAAGAGAGTTTCATTTGCCCGGAGGGACGCTCACCGCCGGCGACTTGGAGCCGATTCGATTCCCTCGCAGATCAAATGCTAGAGCGCGATAGCTTAGATATCATGGTAGTAGGAACGCGCTTCTTCGAATGGGTGAATCAGCTGCAGAAATCGTACAAAGATCGCGTTGAGCGAGTCGTCACCGGAGATCCCTTGAAATTAGCTAGCTTGTTGCAAGATTCAGACTTGCTTGTCGCTAACGATAGCGACGCTACTCACGTGGCTGCTGCGGTGGGAACGCCTACCGTCGGTCTGTTCGGTCCAACCGATGGAGATCGACTCGGGCCCTATCCGCAGAGCGAGCCTCGAAACTGCGCCTTGAATGCTCCTAACGGGGATCTTTCGGCTCTAAGCGTGGAAAGGGCGCTTGAGGAGGTCTTTCGCCGAATATAGCTTTTCATTGGGCTTGCGCTCTTGACTTTAGGAGAGGGCGCAAGTTATGCGCTGCGACTGTAAACGAAAAAAATCTGCTTAGCTCGATGATTGATCTCAAGATCTTACGCGAATCTCCGGAAATAGCTCGCGCCGGAATACAAAAGAAGCGCAATGACTGCGATCTCGATGCTGTCATGGACGTGGATGCGAAACGCCGTAAGCTAATCGTAGAAGTAGAATCGCTTCGAGCTGAGCAAAAAGCGGCCAATACCGAGATGTCGCAACTGCAGAAAGGCAGTCCGGAGTTCATGGAGAAAGTGGGCGAAATGAAAGACCTTTCCGCGCGATTCAAACAGAGCGATGCGGCTTTAAAAGAATTGGATGAATCCTGGAACGACCTTTACTTGAGCGTGCCGAATCTTCCTCATGAAACAGTGCCCGATGGATCTACGGAGGAAGACAATGTGGAGATTAAGGCTTGGGGCGAAATTCCAGATAAGGAACCGTATCATGTTCCTCACTACGATTTTGATTGGCTGGATCAGATATTGGATTTTAAGCGAGGAACTAAGGTCACGGGTTCGGGTTTTCCATTTTACGTTGGCGACGGAGCTCGCTTAGTTCGAAGCTTAGTTTCGTTTTTCTTGGATCAAGCCCATGAATCAGGCATTCAAGAGTTGGGGGTTCCTTTTCTTGTGAATGGCGACAGTGCCTTGGCGACGGGTCAACTGCCCGACAAGGAAGGTCAAATGTATCAGGCCGTCGAGGATGGGCTCTACGCGATTCCTACAGCTGAGGTTCCACTTACTAATTTCTTGAGAGATGAGATCTTGGAAGAGGCAGAATTGCCTATTTACCGCTGTGGTCACTCGGCCTGCTTTCGCCGAGAGGCGGGCAGCCATGGCAAGGATGTGCGTGGACTGAATCGAGTTCATCAGTTCGACAAGGTTGAGATACTCAAATGGGTGAAGCCAGAGACGAGCTATGACGAGCTCGAGTCGTTGCGTGACTATGCCGAGAGTTTATTGCAGAAGCTCGGCCTACCATACCGCGCTTTGCTAATGTGCGGCGGTGACATGGGCTTTTCCCAGACGAAGCAATACGATTTGGAGGTTTGGGCCGTGGGCCAGCAGCGTTGGCTGGAGGTATCGAGTTGCAGTAATTTCGAGTCGTTTCAATCACGCCGAGCGCGAATTCGGTATCGGGACTCGCAAACCGGCAAAAACGAATTCGTTCACACGCTCAATGGTTCGGGCCTTGCGGTCCCGCGCGTATTGGTTGCGATTCTTGAAAATGGACTGCAAGCGGATGGAAGCGTTAAGTTGCCTGAAGCGCTGGCCCCTTACATGGGCAAGGACCATATTGCGCGAGCCTAAGCGGCTCTCGCTTCGCATAGAGGGGAATTGTCAGATTGGATCACAACGAGAAATTCCCTCAGGTCGATTGCAGGCAGCGATTGGCTCGATTCTGGCGTAGCGGATGCTATTAAGGAAGCGGCTTCGGTATACATCGCCTGCTCGGGGGGAGCAGATTCCGTTTTTCTCGCTCTGTACTTCTCGGGGGCAGAATGGCGCGACAAAATAACGGTTTTGCATTTCAACCACAAGTTGCGGGGCGCGGAATCCGATGAAGATGAACGTTTCGTTAGGAATTTGTGCGATTGCCTTGGATTGGATTTAGTAGTGGGCGCCTGGGCGCATAGCGGGACCGAGCCTCCGGTTACCGAGGACGCAGCCCGTGAAGCGAGAATGCAATTTTTCGCGGACGCATTAGGTAAAGGGACTTATCACTCAATCATATTAACAGGCCATCATGGAGACGATGTAGCTGAAACACTGCTTATGCGATTGTCGCGAGGGAGTGGGCTGCAAGGGCTTTGCGCTCCACGGGCGCTTTCTACTGGGACCGGAGGACTTCGATTTGCGAGACCCTTGCTCACTTTGCAGAAGGACGAATTGGTCGGTTGGCTACGAGAGGCAAATTCGACCTGGCGTGAGGATGAGAGCAATCGCTCGAGTAGGCACTATCGCAATCGGCTTCGAAAAAAGGTCATTCCTGAATGGGAAATCGCTTCGGAAAGGCCGATTCATGCAGGGGTTACGCTCTCAAGGAGATTGCTCGAAGAAGACTGGCAGGCTCTCGATGTCGCCTTTGAAGCAGCGTGGACGGAAATAGAGGATGGAAGAGAGCCGCTTCGATTGGCGGATCTATTGGCGTTGCCTAGGGCTTTTCAAAGGCGGGCGATCAATCGATTTGTCTTGGATGCTGTGGGCAGCCCCGTGGCTTTGCCGATGCTGGATTCGATACTGGAGTCTCTCGTTTCGGAGACTCCATTTAAGAAATCCATAGAGGACAGCCTCTGGATCGAGATGGGTGAAGACGGTGTAATGAGGATTTCTAGCAAGCGGTGTAGCGATCGATGGCCGGTGCAAGCGCTTCCTTTGAACGCCACTCTGTTCTTTCCGGATCTGGGTAACCTTATGGCTTGCGATTCGATTCTTGGGCAAGAATTGCTTGAAAAAGTGCGCGCCGGCGCAGTTTCGCATGAGAAACAGGTCTACCTTGGGATAGAGGAGAAACAAAGGCCGGCGTTGCAGGTCAGACTATGGGAGCCCGGAGACGCCTATCAGCCAGTTGGAAGAAAATCGCCAGTAAAATTGAAAGAGCTATTTATCGATCGTAAAATACCGAGGGAGCAGCGATCGATCCTTCCTCTGATCGTCCACTCCAATGGCGATATCTTGTGGGTTCCCGGTCTGCCTCCGAATCAAAATTATCTGTTAACCGAGAACGCAACCCGAGCCTTGCAATTGACTTACGAGAAATGACGATGCACGTTGCTTTTTTTCACCGCTAAATGTCAGACCCTACAAATTCACCTAACGGACGCCCGAACGGGAAGAACCAGCCGGAGCGTTTTCAGCCGAAAGTCATTATTCTGTGGCTAGCGATCATAGGAGTAATGGCCTATTTGTGGCACATGACAGATCAGTCGAAGAGCGACAACGAGATTCCAATGTATGATGTGGTTGTCGCTACGGAGGAAGGCCGGGTCGAGGAGGGCAAAATCTTCCCGAATCCGAACGGCGGTCTCAACTACTACGATGTCATTGGGAAAATTCAGGTTGCCGACGACACGACCGTCGACGGCTATCGCAGCGTTGAATTCAAAGCGGATGGAAAGCTGAGCGACGACCAATATGAAATTCTGCAGCGCTCGAAGAAATTCGAGGAGAACGAGTCGAATACCTTTATCGCCAATCTACTTGCGGGACTGATCCCATTCCTCCTGATCATCGGCCTATTGTACTTTCTGTTTGTGCGCCAGTTGAGGATGGCGGGAAGGGGCGCCCTGAGCTTTGGCAAGAGCAAGGCGAAATTACTCACGCGCGAGAAGGACAAGGTTACGTTCGCAGAGGTAGCGGGATGCGATGAAGCTAAGGAAGAGGTGAGCGAAGTGATCGATTTCCTGAAGGATCCGAAGAAGTTTCAAAAGATGGGAGGTCGGATCCCGAAAGGTATTCTGATGGTCGGTCCTCCCGGCACGGGTAAAACGCTATTGGCGAAAGCGGTGGCGGGAGAAGCTGAAGTGCCGTTCTTTTCAATCAGTGGTTCCGACTTCGTAGAGATGTTTGTTGGCGTTGGCGCGAGCCGCGTACGCGATATGTTCGAGCAAGGCCGCAAGAGCGCTCCGTGCCTCATTTTCATCGATGAAATCGATGCGGTTGGACGTCAGCGTGGCGCAGGCGTCGGCGGAGGCAACGACGAGCGCGAGCAGACTTTGAATTCGCTGTTGGTTGAGATGGATGGCTTCGATACGACGGAAGGCGTGATCATAATGGCGGCGACCAATCGACCCGATGTACTTGATAAGGCATTGCTGCGTCCCGGACGATTCGATCGAGAAGTCGTTATTGGCCTTCCGGATTTGAAGGGCCGCGAGGAGATTCTGAAGGTTCACGCCAAGAAGATTAAGCTCAGCGCGGACGTCGATCTCGGAAAAATTGCTCGGGCATCGCCGGGATTCGCAGGAGCCGACTTGGCGAATCTCCTCAATGAAGGAGCTCTAACTGCGGCTCGGAAGAACAAGAATCAAGTCGAGATGATCGATATCCACGAGGCAAAGGATAAGATATCGTTCGGACGCGAGCGTCGCCAGTTGATGGATGATGAGGACAAGCGTATGACAGCGTTCCATGAGGCGGGTCATGCGTTGATTGCGGCTCTCCTCTACAAGACCAAGATCAAGCTTCATAAAGTCACTATAATCCCTCGAGGTCGGGCGCTAGGCCTGACAATGAGCACTGCGACAAAGGATATACTTGGGCAGTCCAAGAGTGAGCTCACCGACGATATTTGCATGGCAATGGGAGGTCGAGTTGGCGAAGAGGTCGAGACAGGCGATTTCAGCAACGGCGCTGCCATGGACATTAAGCAAGCGACGAATATCGCTCGCCACATGGTTTGCAACTGGGGAATGAGCCCTCTCGGGCCGATCGCCTTTGGAGATAACGAAGAGCATCTGTTTCTCGGTCGCGAAATCTCCAAGACGCACAACTTGAGCGAAGAAACCGCTAAGCGAATCGACGAAGAGATCGGCAACATCATTAAAGGTCAGTTCGATCGCGCGAAGGGATTGATCGAAGAAAATAGTGAAGCGCTCACTAAGATCGCGGAAGCGCTGCTCGAGTACGAAACGATCGAAGGCGTGCATGTTCAGGAAATAGTGGAATTCGGAGAGATACGAACCGAAGTGATTTCGACCAAGACAGAAGAGCTTAAGAAGGAGAGCGAAGAAGCTGACGCCAAGGTTGATGAATCGAAAGAGGAGGAACTTCCACCTGCTGTCGGGGGCGCTCCATCGATGGCATAGCATCCACACTGATTTCGTCGTTTCTTGATTGATGAGGAGGATCTTCGGAGGCTCTTTTTTATGGGAATTATATACGAAAGTCACAACAGGGGGCGAGAAATGGCGCGCAACGCACCAGGCAAGTCAGATCGTGAAGGCATAAGCCTGATCCAGCTTCTTCGCATGTTCCCAGAATCGAACATCGCGCGCAAGACGATGGCCCATCGTTGCCGGGATTGCCCTGACCGCCCGATGTTCAGCCTGGAAACGGGCAATGCAAGGGACGAAACTTGGCTATCAGGCGTGGGCAATCGCCATCTACCTTGTGACGGCCAATCTCAAAGGAGTGTCCAGCGCGAAGCTGCATCGCGACCTTGAGATCACCCAGAAAAGCGCTTGGCGCTTAGCCCATCGTCTTGGAGAAGCGCGCAAGGCCGGAAAACCTTTGCTCAACGGCCCTGTTGAGGCCGATGAAACCTACGTTGGCGGCAAGGAGGCAAGCAAGCGCTCTCGCAAGAAGCTGAAAGCCGGACGCGGCGCGGCAGGTAAAGCCGCCGTTGCTGGAATCCGGGATCGGGCTACGGGCCGGGTTGTGGCTAAATGGCTATCGTTGAGATAAGGGTGCTGCCGCATATGTCTTATTTCGACGTCAAGCCCGAACCTGGCTTTTTATGGAAAAAAAAGACGCTGCAGGGCACGGAAATAAAAAATAGCCTAATTTTCATTTTCTGCTTGACACCCGCCGGCAGGCACCGCTAAAATCGAAAGCGAAGCTTGAGCCTCGCTAGAGGTGAAACAGCTTGGGACAAACAAGCATCCTAATCAAAAAGGGGGGTATGGGGGTACTCCCCCATGTGAAAACTAGCTCAGCTAAGATTTTGCCTTTAATCAGATTTTGCCTTTATGGGGGAGTACCCCCATACCCCCCTCTTGCTTCTTGCAGGGTTGTGGTCGAGTCTGCTTTAAATCATATAAAATTTGTTTTTAATCGGATACGCTTTCTTTTTTCTGGGTGGATAGGCTCTTAGACCATACAAAATTTGCTTTTAATCCGATTAGAATTGGCTAAGATTTGCCTTTGATCCGATTAGGGCTTGCAGACGCGCATACGATCGCAAGATGCTGCAAATATGGAAGGAAATCAAGTCGATGAGGCTCAAGAGCTGATCGAGCGCGCCTTCATCTCCGCCTGCTTCATAGACGAGGGCGTCTTCGACCTCTACCGAGCGTCAGGCATAGGGCCGCAGGCCTTCCAGCGCGCGACCTATCAGCTAATCAAGCGTCTTCGGTATGGCGGCTTGATTGCGCAGGCAGGATTAGCCAGCGGCGCGAAGCCAGCGACATGACCGCGAACTTCGCTAGCGGCTCAATCTGGACTGGCGACAATCTGGCCGTCCTGCGCGGCATGAACGATGCCTGCGTGGACCTGATCTACCTCGATCCGCCGTTCAACTCCAACCGTACCTACGAGGCCCCGATAGGCTCGAGAGCGGCGGGCGCCACGTTCAAGGATACCTGGGCGCTGGATGACGTCGACGTATACGAGCACGGCGAAATGGCTGAACGCAGCCCGGCAGCCTACGCCGTCATTGAGGCGGCGCGCCAGGCGCATGGCAAATCGATGCAATCATACCTGGTCTTCATGGCCGTCAGGCTCCTGGAAATGCGCCGGGTACTGAAGCCGGAAGGCTCCATCTACCTGCATTGCGACGATGCCGCTTCGCATTGGCTGAGATCCCTTATGGGGGTATCTTCGGCCTTGATCTCTATCGCAACGAAGTAATTTGGAAGCGCACGTCCGCGCACAATGACGCTTCTGCGTTCGGTCGAGTGGCTGACAAGATTCTCTTTTTCGGATCAGGCATCAACCGGTCTGCTGTCCGCGTCCCTCTTTCCGAAGACTATGTGGCGAAGACGTATCGCCATGAAGACAGCCGAGGTCGGTATATGTCGGACAATCTTACCGGACCCGGAACAAGTGACGGGGAATCCGGGCAGGAGTGGCAAGGATGGGGGCCGACCAGCAAGGGGCGACATTGGAGCGTACCGCGCACCGGGGACTACGCTGCATGGATCGACGAAAATCTGATACCCGGTTACGTGACGGAACCAGGTATCCTAAAACGCCTGAATATGTTGAATGAAGCGAACATGGTCGTTTTCAGCTCGAAGGGTACACCACGCCTGAAACGCTATCTTATGGCAAACCCCGGCCAGTTGCCCGCAGATATATGGACGGACATTCCGCCTGTTTCCAGCCGGGCAAAAGAAGCACGGAAGTATCCGACGCAAAAACCACTCGCGCTGCTTGAACGCATCATCAAGGCCAGTTCAAATGAAGGCGATCTGGTTCTTGATCCGTTTTGCGGTTGCGCGACAACGTTGGTCGCCGCTGATCGGTTGCAGCGCAAGTGGGCGGGGATTGACCTCTCCCCGCTTGCCATCAAGCTGGTGGATGAGCGCATTGCCGAGGAACGTGGCCTGTGGGGTGGGGCGAATGCGCTGGACGCGCCGCCCGCGCGCACCGATCTCGGCGAGCTCCCCAACTACCGCACGCACCGGCATAGGCTCTACGGGGAGCAGGAAGGCGTATGCGTCGGATGCGAAACGCACTTCCCGTTTCGCGTCATGGAAGTTGACCACATTCTTCCGCGCGTAAAAGGCGGCACGGACCATCCCGATAACCTGCAACTGCTCTGCTCCGGCTGCAACCGAAGCAAGGGCGGGCGCGCCATGGCCGAATGGAAGGCAGCGCAATGAGCCGACCCAAGCCGGAATGGCGATTGAAGCCGACCACCTGTCAACCAGGCAAGGCAGAAATGCAAGATGATGTCCGGATCGATGCAACGCCTGGCGAACTCGCAGATTCTGCGCTCAAGCCCGTCAAGCCGGTTCGACAGCTGGTTCGGGATGACGCAAGGAAACCGAATTGACGCGCGTTGAGGGGGCTGCAAGGCCGGCATGCTTGGTGGAAACGATGGTCAGCCCGTGGAAGGACTTCGGCTTACAGGGCCGCTGCGTCTGCCAATTCCGCCATGCGGGCGCGATCAAGGGATGCCGCATCTGAAGCGCCCTGTCAGCCGATCTGTGATTTTGGTATGTAATTCCCAATTAAAAAAGTAGGAAAGGAGTCGAATCTTGGCTGCGCTAGGGAAGGGGCTGGAGGACCAAAGGGCCAGACGAAGAAAAAGGTCTCCGTGTCGCTGGACAAGGAGACCCTAGGGAAAGCTTTAAGGAAATGGGGCGGGGATAAGACCTCTCAGCTACTGGGCGCCCTTCTTAAGGAGCATGTAAAGAAGCAGCGCTTTATTCAATTCAAGCTTGCAGCCTGCGGGGCTCGAACCCATGCCTCCGAGCTGGGAAGAGGCGCGGTTCGCCGATTGGCCCAAGGCTGCGAATTGGTCGAGCCCTCGCGCCTCACGGGAGAATCCGCCAAGGTTCACACTCCTGCGGGGCGCCGTCGTTTTGTTCGCGCGGGTGCGGGCGGCTCGTTGTCCATCGCGGGGCCGAAGCCCTGCCTATCCTGCTATTTCACTACCACGCGCCCTGAAGCTTGCTGCAGCGCTTTGGCGAGCTGGGAAGAGGCAGCTAGCGTTGGTTACGCGCGCTGCCGGACATTTGGGGTTTAGCGTAAATAGCGGATCCGCAAAGGTTTCAGTCTCAGCGATGAAGAAATATGGCCTTATAGAGGATGAGGGCAGCCGCGCCTCTCGCAAGATGCGGATATCTGAGCAGGGCATCGCATTATTGAAGCCATCAAATCCAGGAAGGCCCCGGCTTTTGGGGGAAGCGGCTTTGAAACCCGCAACCCATACCGAGCTATGGGAGCGGTTCGGCGGCGGGGGATCCGATGGCTAAGACTACCTAGTTTTCGAACGGCGATTTACTGAAGCTGCCGCAAAGGCCCTAATCTCGCAATCTCGAGATACGATTTCATTTGCAAAGATAGGTGAAGGCGATAGGGCCGAGGCGAATTCAGATGAAGAGAAAGAGCCGCCGCCCGTAGGTTCGCTTGCTCAATGGGCTTCTGGCGGCGTTGATCGGTTTGCAGAGCCTAAGAAAATTAAAGGCATGTCTGACGATGGCGAATGGGCCTTCGTTGATGGTAGCCCAACTGGGCTGCGTATGGCAGAAGCATCACTGGCGGAACCACCCCTTGCCAAAGGGGAGCAATCAAAGGCTCGAAGCCCGCCGCCCAATCCGTCTGCTCTCAAAAAAGAGCAAGCAAGCGGCGCGCAAGAAGCCCCTCCGGCAGAAGGCTACGCCAAGGAACGATTCACGACTGAGGAGGGTCCAGCGCTTTTGCGATGGCCCATGGAGCTTTCCGAAGATAGCGTGGAGGATATTGAATACTGGATCGAGGGAGCGATGCGACGGGCGCGCCGAAAAGCAGGTTCGCCACCTGCAGGATCAGAATGGGCGAATGCTTAGCCAACCTCCCTGACGCCGCGACAGCAATGCACGGCGTTCCCTGTTCGCATGTGGAGGCCGCTCGCGTCATTGAGGCGATGGACGGTAAGGAGGCTTGGAACGGCGAGGCTGGGGTGTTCGCGCTCTCAGGACACCCCCAGCCACAAATGCCTATGCGTGGGGCTACAAGGACGAGATTCAGTACATGGCTGCGCTAAATGTGCCGCCGATCCATTCAGCCCGTGAAGCCGTACAAGCAGCTATTGCCAGCGGAAATTTCTCGTGATCGACATCGGGAGGGGGATTCGAACCCCCGGACGTATGGTACGTACGCCCGATTATCAATCGGATGCCTTAAGCCACTCAGCCATCCCTCCATAAGTTCTATGAAACAATGGTGACTAATCCAGCAATTCATAGCCAGTCTTCTCTTTCAGGTTCATTAGCTTCAATCGCCTTTTCTTTACCATCAGAAATTTCATGAAGCAGATCTAAACCGATGAGCTTGGTTGGGACCCCGCGAACTAGCCCAGAATCCTCGGTACAACATTTAGTGCCGTATCCAACTCTTGAGCTTGTACTACCGCACAGGTTGAGTTGGTCGGTCAAGGAAAAGGCACACGGGTTTCACGTGATCTGCATACTTGGATCCCCTGCCTCCTCAACTCCCCGATTGCCTCGCGAATGACTCTGTTTTCGTGCGTTTGCAGGAAGATCCCCATCCCCTTCGAACTTTTGATTTGCCGAAGGATCTCGCGAGCGAATGTCGAATGCTGCAAACTGATAGCGAAATTGAATCGGTCAAACTTGCATCAACTCACTAGCTTCAACACCTAATCCTACACACAACCTAGAAAGCGTCGTAATCAGAATATTCGTCTCCCCTGCTTCAATCTTTTGGATTGTTCTCGTATTGAGATCAGCCAATTTAGCCAGCTTCTCTTGAGTAAGGCCTTTCTCAGCTCTAACCCGTCGTAGATTAGCTCCGAATGTCTTCAACTGGGCCTGAATCTCTTCGTTGGTTGACACGCCCTATTGTGCCGGGTTTTAGTGGGCATGAACACGGCACAATAGGGCGTGTTTTAATTTGGACTCAATCCCCATGAAAACCTATTTCAACAAAGTAGAAGCCCATGAACTTACTCCAGATAAGCTAGAGAATTGGGAGTCTTCCGAAGACTACGATATAATCGTCGGAGTGAGATCACGCGATGATCGAAGAAAGTTCTTAACGACCTACTGCCTGAGAGGCTTTCAATCAAGTGATCAAACGTGCCTCAGAACTTAAAAAAGACGGGTACAAAGATCTCTACATCTCGGTCTCAAATCTTCAGAACTTCGAGAAAGAGAGTATTACAAAAACGCCTACAAACAGCGGAATCCTAGCATGGTTCTGGGGGATACAAATTGGGATTCTCAAAAGCGAAACGTTCGTAGGACCAGTACATTTCGATGATGGATCAACCGAAGAGAAACTCGAATTTCGATATCCTGCAAAAGCATCCCCCATTGAAGTCGAGGAGTGCGTACGGCTTACAAACGAGATAAGACACCGCATCGCTCAAAGTAGCAAAATCTAAAAGCCCTCCGAGATCTAACGCTCCCAATGGAACAGGAATCTGCAGCTATACTAATCCTCATTCTTTCGCTCGTATTACTCACATGGATATACTGGAGCGACTATCGAAAGAGAAAAGAAAACGCGTAATCTGTGCCAACAACAAACGCAGAGGCATCCAGTTTCCCTATTTCATACAAGAAATCGAAGTAAGCATCTTCTCCCAATCTAGATAATTTCACCTCGTCAGCACAAGCATCCCCTCTAAGCCGCTTTAATCGCTTCAAAGCCAAGTCGACCTGCAAGTCTTTAGAGTTTGGATACGTGAAAGCACAAACAGTACACCATGAACCATGCGGAGCTCTACGCGAAGTAAAAGTACCTGATTCATCAACAAAGACATTCCACACAAGACAGGATCTAGAGTTCTCATACTCGAGAATCAATCCTATTTGCGGGCGGTGTAAGGATATTTGTGTAAACTTTTTTTACAGATGCTTGGTTATTTGTTGTTTTCTGTGGTTCTGTCTCCGAACTCAATGGTAAAGCGGTTCAGGGCCGCGGTCCCGTTCCTCGCGGGCCTGGTCCATTTCCTGGAGATGTTGCGCATCGCCAGGTAGAAGAGCCTGTAGAGCGAGTCCGTGGTCGGGAAGAGGTTACGGTTGCGGCTGATCTTCCTGGACGAGCTGTTGAGGGGCTCGCCGGCGCTGGCGGCGCATATGGACCTTGCCGATGTCCTCGGGGCAGTCGAGGAACGGGGTCGCGCTCTCCCAATGCGCCTCCCAGCTTCTGCCGATCGCGGGGAAGCGCTCGTCGCGCTTGGACCGGAACTGGTCCAGGGCCAGCTTGGCGGCCTCGGCTGTCGGGGCCTTGCAGAGGCTCCTCAGCTCCGAGGCAGCCTGCTTCTTCTCCTTCCAGCTGACGCGCTTGAGGCTGTTGCGGAGCATGCGCGCGATGCGCAGCTGCGCTTCGCGGCCTTCGGGTAGACCGTCTCGATGGCCTCGGACAGGCCGGACAGGCAGCATACCAGGATGCCGGATACGCCCCGGCCCTTCAGCTCGGTGAGGACGTTCAGCCAGAACTTGGAGCCCTCGCTCCGGGAGGACCGCATCCCCAGCGCCTCCCTGCGCCCCTCCATAGCTATCGCCAGGGCCAGGCAGACCGCCCGGTTGGAGACCTCGCCCTCGCGCCGCGCCTTGGCCACGGTCGCGTCGAAGTGGACGATCGGGTACGCCCGCGCCTGCCACTGCTCGACCTCCTCGGCCGCCGCCTCGGCGGCGCTGGGGATGAGCATGGGCGAGACCTCCACCTTGTGCATCCCAAGCAGGCGCTCCTGGACGTCCCGGACCGCCAGGCCCCGAGAGCGCCGGCTCACGACCGCCTCGCCGAAGCCGTCGAAGCGGCGCTGCCTCTTCGGAGCGAGCGCCGGCTCGAGCTCGCCCTTGCGGTCCCGGGGAACCTCGATCGCAAGCTTCCCGTCGTCGCTGCGAAGCGTCTTGCCGCTGCGCCCGCTGCGGACGTTCCCGCCATTGGCCCAGGCATGCTTCCCCCGCCCCAGGTGAGCGGTCAGCCCCGCGTCCAGAACCCGGTTCATCAGCCGCTTCTTCAGCTCTGCTAAAAGCCCTTCGGGACCCACCAGGCCCTCCGGGCCGCTATAGCCGTCGAGAGGCTGGTCGATCAGCTCCTCCTTGATCTCGTCTTCCATTCGATGTTCTCTCCAGCGCTTAAGAACATCAGTTCGAATCATTTACACAAAAAATTTTACAGGCTCGACGATTTGCTAGTAAGCGCAAGTAGAGTTGGTGCACTAGGTTTAGTATTACATTTTGCGACCCGCCATCTTGTGTGGCGGGTTTTTTTATCGCCCTTAAATCTGTAGTTGATGCATTCTTTGAATTTCGAAAACAGCGAGATGGCTTTATGAATTCGTATGCTAGGATTTCGTTTTGGATAATAGTACTGCTCCTTTCACTCGAGTTTGCCTTAGCAATTTTGCACATCTCGATAATGACGGTATTCTCGGGGCAGGAAATTCTCGAGGACCTGTTTGACGTGGGTTATGAGAGTAACGTGCCTACCTGGTTTTCATCAGTTCAATTTTTGCTGTTAGGGTTAGTATGCGGTTCAATCTATGTATTTCAGAGAGAATTGCATCCAGAAAAGAAATTCAGTATATTGTGGATAGCTTGCGCATTGGGTTGCTTCTTTCTATCTTTAGATGAAGTAGCGATGATTCACGAAACCGCTGGCTCGCTATTTGAGCGATACTTAGAGGGCAACGAAACACCCACTATCGACAGTGCATTATCAGACTTTAATTCGTATTACTGGGTTCTGGTCTATGTGCCATTGGCGCTTCCTATCGCAATTTGGCTAGTTTGGTTCTTTTCGAGAGAGTTAGGAAGATACCGGATTTTTCCAATCGTAGGCATGATCCTTTTTCTTCTGGGCGCGGTTGGTGTCGATTATCATGAAGGCACTTGCAGCGACGTGGATGAGGACCAGATCACAGGGATTGCTAGATGGATAGTTGTTGAAATGGATAGCTACTTGATCGAAGAAATGTTGGGTGTTACTCTCGCTTTGATGGGCTGTCTTTTTTTATCGGCAGAACTCTTTCCAAAGTACTTAGGCAAGATAGGCGCGAAGAATGGCGATACATCAAAGCTAGAAGATTAGAATTCGAATCCTACTCGTTAGCTGAGGCTTTACTTTCTGGATGGCTGCCCGTTTTTTCAATGGGTGAAATCTGCAAAACGAAAAGCGAAATTACCTTTCCCAATTTTGATGTACGCGGATACGCGTACTTCCGCAGACCAATTATACTTCGCGAAGTTCGGAGTTCCCGCCGCGTTTATATCGCTGATGAAAGGCTCTAAGCGTATCGGCGTATTCAGCCAGCTAGAGTATGCTCGGGCAATTAAGGAGTCTGCGCTTGATTCCATTCTCTCGTTAGAAGAATGGACTGAAAATGCTCGAAATCGATTTGAGCGCGCGAACGTAGGCGTTGCCGAAACAATAGCGACACTTGCTAAATCGTATCAGATAAGTGGATTCCGAGTTCCCGCCGATTTTCCGGCTTGGCTCGCATTTGGCCTGCAGGATTTGGGTTTCGAAATAGAAGCCGTCAAGACCTCGATATTTCCTGGACGGGAAACGAAGTCTGAAGAAGAAATGCGCCACATTCTCGAAGGGAACCGATGCAGCGCCGCTGGGATTCGCGCTGCGGAAGAGATGCTCAAGAAGGCGAACATTAAAGGCAGCTATCTCTACTTAGACGGTAAGCGACTGACCTCGGAGCGATTGCGCGAGTCGATTGAGATTGCTTGCTTGTCAGCGGGCTCGATTCCGCTGGATACGATCGCAGCAGGGGGCGACCAGGCCTGTGATCCGCACTGCGCTGGCAACGGTCCGTTGAAAGCGAACGAGCTGATTATCGTCGATGTCTTTCCGCGTGTCGCGAAAACCGGCTACCATGGCGATATGACCCGTACCTTTCTGAAAGGGTCGCCATCGGATAGCCAACGCTCCTTGGTTGCGGCGGTTCGTGGCGCTCATCGGCAGGCGGTCAAGCGAGTGAGAACGGGAGTGAATGGCCGGACGATCCATCGATCAGTCCAGAAGTATTTCGATGAACGCGGCTTTGCGACGACTCGAGATGAGAATGGTTCCCAAGGCTTTTTTCACGGGACGGGCCATGGACTCGGTCTTGAAGTGCATGAAGCGCCGCGTGTTTCCATCGTAGATAGTCGATTGAAGCGAAATGCGGTGATCACGATAGAGCCCGGGCTGTATTACCCGGGTTTGGGCGGTTGCCGCGTCGAAGACGTTGTCGGAGTGTTGGATACTGGCGCGAAAATGCTGAGCTCCTATCCCTATCGCTGGATTCTTAAATAGGTCAGAATTGGATGCCGGAACTTGCGGAGGTCGCTTATTATTGCGGTTGTTGGGCTTCAGGAAAAGGCGCTCCAATCAAGGAAGCGCGTATAAATTCTAATGTTAGGTGCGTTCGTGGATTGGATACGAAATCTCTCATCGAGCAATTGCTTGGGAGAGCTTTGCTTTCTTGGCGAACGCATGGAAAACGCATGCTCTTTGAATTTGAGTCCGGCCTATGGCTAGGAGCGCATTTAGGGATGACCGGCAGCCTAGCGATTCGAAGTCTGGATGAGTCCTTGGAGAAACATGATCATTTAGCTCTATATACGGATGCTGGATGGCTTGTATTCAACGATCCGAGGCAATTCGGGAAACTCGAATATTACAATTGTCCTGATGTGCCAGAATTCTGGTCGAAACTGCCACCTGAGCCGATGATTCCTGAATTTACTCCCGATCATTTCGCATCGATCTTGAAGCGCCGCAGCAAGGCTCCCTTGAAGAGTCTCCTGCTGGTTCAGGATCTTTTTCCTGGGGTAGGAAACTGGATGGCTGACGAAATATTGTGGAAGGCGCGGATTCGTCCGGATCGAAACGCTCATTCATTGGATCCAAGAGAAGCGAAGAAGCTTTATCGCTCAATTAGATTTGTCTGTCGGGGCGCCCTAAAGCATATTGCTCCCAACTATTCAGACCCTCCACGGACCTGGCTATTTCAGCATCGATGGAAGCAGGGAGGAATATGCCCTAGAACAGGAGAACCCCTTGAGCGAATCGAGGTTGGAGGAAGAACCACATGCTGGTCTCCCGCTTGGCAAGCTTAAGGAGAGAGCCGGTCGATCGCCCAATTATCGTCATTGCCTAATGAATACAGAAAGCGATCGTGGATGCGATTGTCGCCCCCTTGCCAAAACTCGATGGAATTGGGTTTAACGCGGTAGCCACCCCAAAACGATGGGAGCGGAACGTCCCCTTTCTTGAATTTTTGCTTCATCTCATCGAGTTTCGCTTGCAGAAGGGCTCTCGAGGAAATAACTGAGCTTTGCTTGGACGCCCAGGCCCCGATCTGGCTGCCGAATGGGCGGGTAATGAAATACTTGAGCGATTCCGTAGCAGAGATTTTTTCGGCCACGCCCGTGATCGCTACCTGCCTATGGATCGAAACCCAAGGGAATAGAAGCGAGACACGCTGGTTGCCATCAATTTGGATAGCTTTGCGACTCTCGAAATTCGTGAAGAAGACGAAGCCGTTTGTTCCGAATCCCTTCAAAAGAACCGTTCTCTGGAACGGTTGCCCGGTTGCATCGACCGTAGCCAGTGACATGGCATTGGGTTCGATCACCTCGAGCGTTTGGGCCTGCGAAAACCAGGTCTCGAATTGTTGGATAGGGTTAGCGGCGAGATCTTTGCGGCGGAGGCTTTTCCCGGTATATTCCTCTCTGAGTTGGCTAATGTCGATGGCCACGGAAGCGTACTTGTCAATCGGGGGAACAGATAGCCCTATTTATTTGCGTCGTCCTTGAATCGCTTGAGCGCATCGCTCGCCAATTCCGAAACCGACTTCAAATTGTTATGGAGCCGTTCGAGTTCCTTGTCGTCAAAAATGTCCGCGTAGGCGGAAACGGCGGTTGAGCCTTCAGCTCCACTGGCTTTCGGTGGACTGGATTCGAGCCGTTTTACAAAGTCTGGGCGTTTCTCTGGACTACGATTTGGGCGAATCGGATTTGAATTGGGGTCGACGCTGTCCATGGGAGTTTAGGTGATGAGCAATTATTCCTTCCTCTAGAGCGCGCGGCCTTGAATTTTTTAGGGGAAGCGCCCTATGCAGTTTGCGCGATCGAAGATACCAAACGGTGGATGGTTGCCCTAAAAGGAACGTTTTTTCCCTGCGATGCAATCGATTTTGGGCAAAATAGAGGATATCCTCTATGGGAATCGGCGGCTTTAGGTTCAAGCGCTAAGCGCTTTTAGACGATTGTCTCAGTGCGGAGCGATCCGCCACGGAATGAAACGCGGGCGAATGGACACGGAAGTATTGAATATCTCTATTGGCCCGGAGCTGGACGCTTCGCTCGCCAGGTTGGAGGGATTTTTCGACAAGTCTCGGGAGGAAATTATAGCCCTCCTGCTTGAAGAGGCGTCGTTCGTGGTGGAGGACATGTACGAGCGGAGCGGGCAGGCTTGGGATTCTGTTCGATTTGAGTACGTACATGGCGGTCGCCGCTCTCGAAAGCGCGTCGATGCGGAAGCGGCAATTGAGCGGGTCCTAAAGCGGGCGCGTGAGATGAGCCAAGAATAGGGACCTGCAACCGTCGAATTGAGTTTGTAGTTTACGGCTGCTTTTCTACGCTGGCCTTATGCTCGTAATTCGCAGAAAGGCGACCCGAAACCAGGCGTATACCGTCTTTATGTTGCCAGGATTTCACCGGGAATGGCCAACGTCGGACTATGAGCACCAAGAAATTCTGCAGCTCTATAAGCAAGATCGAGCTTATGAGGGGATCGCCAATGACTTTTCGGACTATCGTATTGGAAGCGCCATAGAGAGTGAACCGAGAGAGAATCCCTCTCGATTCGAATCCCCGTTTCCGGAGGTTCCCTAGCAATTTCCACCGATGGCCAGAGGACTAGAGAAGTTTCAAGAACGAGAACGGGCGCTGTCGAGATTCGGGAAAGATCTCACTCGGAGGTCGCGGTCGAAGTGCGAATTGTGCGGCGGAGCCGGGCGCCAATTGAAGATTTTCGAGTTGGGCCCAATTCCTCGGGACCCGGAATTCAATCGATGTGCCTTCCTTTGCCCTGAATGCACCGAGTCGCTGAATGCGCCGGAAAAGATAGATCCGGTAAAATGGCGATTCTTGGAAGAAGCCATTTGGAGCGAAGTACCCATCGTTCAAGTATTGGCCGCTCGGATACTGGAAAAAATATCTCGGAACGAACGTTGGGCCGCAGAGCTTCTGGATGCGGCTTACTTCGAGCCGGAAATTGAGTCGATGATTGAAGAAGAGTTGCTTTGAGCTAGCTCTTTTGCGTTGTCTGAGTGAAGGAGCCGATTAGCGCGCCTCCAAGAAGAAGCTGGAGCGTATGGTACACCATCAATGGAAGGATTATTACGCTTTCAGAAATGGCGCCGCTTTGTCCGGCGAAGATGACGGAGGCCATGGGTATACCTGCCGCTAGAGTTTTTTGGGACCCGCAATAGAACGCGGCGACGCGTTGAGGCGCGTTGGACGCTGCGCACGTGGAGGACACCCAGACTAGGCACGACAGAGCCCCTAGAAAAAGGGCAGAATAGGCAATCGCCGTTAAAATTGAAGAGGCTCCGAATCCATTCCACACTCCATTGGCGAAACTATCGCAAAACGCAGCATACACAACGAATAGGATCAACGTGGTGTTCAAGCGCTTGATCGCTGGCTTAGCGGTCTCTATCCAATTGCGCGCGAACGTTCGAGTCAATTGACCCAGTATTACGGGAAGGAGAATATAGGTGGCGATCTTGAGAATTAGTGAGCCGACAGGCGGAAATTCGCCGCTCACTCTCGCAAAGAGCGCTAGGCACCATAGGGGAGTGGCTAGGATGCCTATGAAATTGGAAAGAGTGGCATTGAAAAGCGCTGCTGCTGCGTCGCCTTTGCTCGAAGCGGTGAATATGACCGATGATAATATAGTAGAGGGAAGAACAGAAAGGAAAAGCAAGCCAGGCTTGATGGGGTCCGGAATCCAAGGTCCTAGCACTAGGACGATTAATAGCATCAGGAGCGGAGCCAACGCAAACACCCAGGTCTGGCAAAAAATATGTAATCGATAATTGACTACACTTTCCAAGAGCGACTTTGAGTTTATGGTTGAGCCTTGAAAAAAGAATATCAAAGCGATCACGATATTTGTAGTGATCTCGGGTTTCAATGCGCCACCGGACGCCCCGAAGGTTGGAAAATAGTAGGCGAGCGCTACGGCGATTAAAAGTCCTGCGGTGAGGGCCTGGCTCTTGAATCGATTTATCACGACTTTGCGGGAGCGATAAGCTGGAAGCTGATCGAAATGAGATCATTCACGACATGCTTGCCTAGAGCCTCGTATATTCTACCGGAGCCATACTTGGAATTCCAAAGTACTCTATCAATGTCGAATTGCGCTTGAAGGGCGATCGATGCATCATCTGAGCCTAAAGTTCCGATAAACTCGATCGGTTCTGAGTGTCCTCTTAATGTGAATACGCCTTTAATTACACAGTTCGGACTACCAGGATTCGCATTCTCGATTGCTTCGACGCTCGAAAGCGAAAAATGCGAAGTAGGATAAGAATCGACCAGAAAGAAGTCATCTGTTCGAAGGTGTCCGATTAGCATGTTGGCCATTTCGGAGTCCTCGATATCGTCGCAGACGATCGCGTTCATATCCAAGGTCGCTTCTCCACCCACCAGGTTTCCGTTCTCTAGGATTAGGTGAGCGGATTCGAGCCCTATCGTTCCGTTGTGCTGATTGAGCAGATTGCGTCCGACCCATCGAACGACGCTCTTGTCAATGCTCGCTTCAAATCGTCCCGTCCGGAGCGCCGGCGCCTCGCCATTGCCTTGAGTGGGCAAGTCGTTCGCTATCCATCCTTCGAGTCCCCCAACGAGGACGAAAACCCGTTCCCAACCACTTTGGCTAAGCTTTTCGTAGGCCATTTGGCTGGCTTCATAAGCGTCGCTCAGACCGTAAACCACGATTTCAGTAGATTTGTCGGGGGACAGGGCAGCCGTCTTTTCCAAGAACTCGATTTCGTAGACGCAGGCATTCAAGGCGCTTGGCAACCTGGATCGCTCGAAATGCTCGTCGGGCAGGATGTCGAGAATGATAGGGGCCGTATTTTGGGCGAGCCGGGCGTTGAGGGTGTCGGAGTCGATTGTCTGCATCGGATTGGCGGAGGACTGAGAGGATCAAATCCCTTCCCCTAGACATTCGCAATGATTACCTTTCAGGGAATATTCAGCTCCATCTCCTGGTGATCGATGCCGGCTTCCCGGTAGACAGGGCCTTTCGGATTGAAGCCGAAGCGCTCGTAAAACGGGATCGCCGAAACCTGCGACGACAGGATGATACGCTCTATTTTTCGATCTTTGACGGCCGTGAGCAGAGCTCTGAAGATTTGGGTGCCAATTCCCTGTGAGCGAAAGGGCTTGAGAACGGCCATTCGCCCAATGTGGCCATCTGGCAGTAGCCTGCCTGTGCCGACCGGTTCCTTGTCCTTAAATGCCAGGGCATGTAGACATTGGGAATCGCGTCCGTCGATCTCCAGGTCCGGATCAACATGCTGTTCCTTTACGAACACATCGAAACGTATCGATAGAATGGCGTTTTCTTGGGAATTGAAATCGGTGAGTTCCACTCGAATCATGGTAGAATGACGGTTTGTCGAAGAGTGTCAGAGTTTGCCGTAGGGAAGAATGAGCGAAAGCCTCTATTAACAAATGTTGAATGTTCCTGTAAAGTAGGGGATTCGTATTGTTTGGGAACCTATTTTCCTTTGTCGCTTTCATATTAACGATGTCCTCCTACTTCCACCTAAGTGTCGCGATCTCGCTTGCGTGCGCATCCTTGCGCTTGCTCGGCGGTGAAGAACCGGTGGAAGGCCCTCCGCTTCTATTCGCCAGGGAGCTCGTTCCGGAGGAGATGCGCGAAGGGGAACGATTCGAATTGGCGCCGATAGGGCACGTTGTTAATTTTGGATACGAATTCGAACTTGCCAGCGATTTTGGCAGGTACCGGATTCGAGGCATCGACATGCTAGAAACTCGTATTCACGAGATCGAGGCCCTTGATAGGCTGGAGGAAATAAGCAAGACCAGAGCCTTCGCTACTTCGTTTTCCGAAGCCCTTAAAAACCCGGTCGTACGCACGTGGTCGGTGGCCCGCAAGCCGATTACCACGGTTTCGCGCATTCCGGGTGGCGTGCTACGCTACTTGCAGGGAAAGTTTTTCGAGGTGAAGCGTGGTTCCGAAAAGATCGCAGTCAAGTCGCGGGAGGGACAGTTGCTCAAAGAAAATGGGGAGTTGGATGAGCCAAAAGACAAGGTCACAGGAACGGCTCGCAAAGTTGGAAGTACTACTAGGAAACTGAGTCGGCGCTATCTAGGGTTTGACAAGGCCAAGCGGGACTGGGCCCGGCGCTTGAAAGTCGATCCCTATTCGACGAACGATTACTTGCAATTCGAGCTAGAGCGTATCGCCTGGGCGTCTTCGGTGGGATCGTTCGCTGGAGAATTCGCTATTCCAAGCAGCTCGGTGCTTTCCTACGCGCTTCAGGCGCAAGAGATGGTTTGGAGCAAGTCCGAGGTGGAATTGGAGCGTATCAATGCCCAGAAACTCAAGAAAATGGGGGTAGATACGGCGGTTCAGCTTATTTTCGATGAATTGGACCTGTACACGCTGACTGAGAAAACGGAGATGGTCATTACCCTGGATAAGCTAGAGGTAGATGGACGATTGGAGCTGATGCAGCTTCTGATGGAGGTCGAGTCGAGGGATGAAGCGTTGCTCATGGTAAAAATCCTCTCGGTTTTTGGAAACTACAACCGACATGTCTCGCCCTTTGAAAAGATCGAGATCCGCCGCGGCCTAGCCGTGGCTCGAGACGAAGGGGGGACGTTGGTTTTGCCTCTGGCCTTGGACTACCTTCATTGGTCTCCCGCAATAACGGACGCGTTGCTTTCTGAAGATCTAGGATCGGATTCACGCTCCCTTTGGATTTGCGGGACAGCCTCCGCCATCGCTAAGCGTCGTCTGGCCGAGCAAAACTGGCGATTGGAAGAGAATTGCTTCGATCGATTTATGAAGGAAAATACAGAACAAGCATTGTAGGGCCGAAGTTCTCGATATTTCGATTGCCAGCGATCCCCACACGTGTTTGAAACCGTGCAAGCTTAACCCTTAACACCTTATGTTATCTCGTCGTAATTTCATTAAAACCTCAGCAGTTGCTGCAGGTACATTCGCAATCACCCCCTCTTGGGCCAAGGCCGCCAACGGCGATCTTCGCGTTGCAGTCGTAGGGGTCCGTGGACGCGGAAAGAGTTTAATTGCGGACGTGTTCCGCACCGAAGGCGCTCGATTGGTTGCCATATGCGATGTCGATGCCGCGGTACTCGCTGAACGGGCCGCCAAGATTGACGAGGAGTACGGCGTTACGATCACGCAAGAAACGGATTATCGCAAGTTGCTCGAACGCAAGGACGTCGATGCTGTTGTGCTGACTACGCCCAATCACTGGCACGCTTTGCAAACGATTTGGGGATGCGAAGCGGGCAAGGACGTTTACGTGGAAAAGCCTGTATGCCATTCCGTTTGGGAAGGTCGCCAGATGGTGGCGGCTGCCAAGAAATACAACCGAATCGTTCAAGCAGGCTTCCAGAACCGCTCTGACGTTGGCCTACAGGAAGCGTTCCCCTGGATTCATGCGGGCAACATCGGCGAGATTAAGATGGTTCGTGGCCTGTGCTACCGAAATCGAGCGAGCATCGGAAAGATTGACTCACCCCTGGTACCGCCAAAATCGGTTGATTACGATACTTGGCTTGGCCCAGCGGAGCACCAAGACCTTTATCGTCCAGAGCTGCACTATGATTGGCACTGGGATTTCAATACCGGCAATGGCGACTTGGGCAATCAGGGGCCACACGAGCTCGACTTGATGCGTTGGATATTGGGTGATCCGAATCATCCGGTCAAAATCCAGACATTCGGCGGTCGCTTCGGCTGGGGCGACGCAGGCAATACTCCCAACATGGGAGTTACGACGTTCGACTGGGGCGGGATCCCTGCGCTGTTCGAGGTTCGCAATCTGTGGGTAAAGCCGGAGCTCAACAACGCTCCAAATTTCAAAGGCTCTCGCGTGGGCGTTATCGTTACCTGCGAAGGGGGAGAATTTAGAGGAGGCCGAGGCGGAGGCTTTACCTATGACAACGATGGCAAGCGAATGAAAGCCTTCAAGGGCGATCGCGGTTCAGGCCATTTCCCTGCCTTCGTTAAAGCGGTCAACAGTCGGAAGGAAAGCGACGTTGCCTCTCACTTGGAGAACGCCTACAAATCTAGCTGCTTAGCTCATCTCGGAAACATTTCCTACCTGAAGGGTGGCGATGCGGACGGGAAGTCGGTCAAGAAATTCGCGTCGAAAAATGCAGTGCTCGCCGAAACCTTGGGTCGCTACAACGAGCAAATGGCGGAGTGGAATATCGACCAGTCCAAAGAATTGTGGAAGCTTGGCCCAGAGCTGGAATTCGATTCCCGGTCCGAGAAATTCGTTGGAGGTAAATCGTATAAGCAGGCGAATGGCTTGCTGAAACGCAAATACCGCTCAGCCTACGAAGTGCCATCGATTGCGTAGCCAGCGCCCTAACCGTTAAGTTTTTCAAGACCGAGTCTCGGATGTTCCGTGACTCGGTTTTTTTATTGCCCAACAAGGGCTAAAATCCATTGCGCTCGCCGATCGAATTTGGATAGTCGCTGCCTATGTTCATCGGTTTGGTAGAAGAAAAGGGCGAGGTGCTGAGCTTTCACCAGCAACCGGAGGCGTGGAGATTGAGGTTACGGGCCAATCGTATCGCGGATGGAATATCGAAAGGGGACAGCATCGCGGTCAATGGTTGCTGTCTCTCAGTTGTTGAAATTGGCCCTGGAGTGCTTGAGTTCGATGTTCTGGAAGAAACGCGGCGCTTGACCAATCTGAAGGATGTAGGCCTCGGCGATCCAGTAAACCTGGAACGGAGCCTAAGCTTCAACGGTCGCGTTGGAGGCCATTTCGTGACGGGTCATGTTGATGGAGTCGGCGAAATCCTCTCCATCGTTCGTAAAGGGCAAGACGTGCTTCTTAAAGTTAAGGCTCCGAAAGGGTTCTTGCAATACATCGTGTATAAGGGGTGCATCGCGATCGATGGAATCTCCCTGACTGTAGCAGATGTGATGGATGACGTCTTCAGTATGTGGCTGATTCCTCACACATTGGAAGTTACCACATTGGGCGGGCGTGAGAAGGGCGATGCCGTGAATCTCGAATTCGATTTACTTGCCAAGTACGCGGAGAAAATACTGGATCCATCGAAATCTAGATGAGAGCGGAACTGGAATCTGTAATCGACGAGCTCAAACGCCTGCGAAAGGAAGGGGTTCAGCATGTCTATGTTTCAGACGCATCTATTAAGCAATTACAGAATTCGATTGAGGGAGTTCCTTTTCCCAATGAACAGAAATTAGAGTCAAATGCGCCCACGTCTCAAGTCGAAATTCCTGAGCGGATTCGCTCGGCTACACCGGAAGAGTTCGATCAAATTTTAAAGGAGGTGCCTTCGGATCCTAAAAAGGATACATCGCCAGGACCGAATTCATTGGGCGTTCCTCCGGAGTTCAAGCTACCAGAGGGATCCAAGCAGGATAAGTGGGACGCCCTGAAAGAAATCGTTCTTAGTTGCCCTACCTGCGTCGCGAATACGCGCGATGGATACAAGACTGTATTTGGCGTCGGAAATCTTGATGCGGACATATTCTTTTGCGGTGAAGCGCCAGGGGCCGAAGAGGAAGAGCAGGGAGAGCCTTTCGTAGGTAAAGCGGGTCAACTGCTGAACAAAATGATCAAGGCGATGGGGCTAGATCGTTCGGATGTCTATATTGGAAATATCATGAATTGGCGCCCTCAACTGCCCACGCGCGTTGGTAATCGGCCTCCTACTAAAGAAGAAATTGAGTTCTGCCTGCCTTATTTGAAGGCTCAAGTGAATGTGGTCAGGCCAAAGCTCATAGTTGCTTTGGGCGCGACTGCTGCCAAGGGGTTGCTTGGCGCGGACACCGTACGTAGCTTGCGAGAGGTTAAGGGCGTTTGGCGCGAATTCGATGGGACTCCCGTGATTTCGACGTATCATCCTTCGTATTTGCTGCGCAACGACAGCAAGCGTGACAAGCGATCTGCGTGGGAAGATCTGCTAAAAGCAATGGAGCGATGCGCGTTGCCGATAAGCGATAAGCAACGCGGTTACTTCCTTTAGCTTTTGCGATGTCAGCTCGAGCAGCTTCTCATTCAGGATGTCGAGCGGTACGGGCTTGGAGAGTACGAGATCCACATTGGAAGGAGCATCCTCGGCGTCCATGATCATCTCGCCAAAGCCGGTCGCCATGATAACAGGAGTATCCGGATTGATGGCCTTGATCTCGGATGCGAGCTGGTCACCGCTCATGTTGGGCATTGCCCGATCTGTGATCACCAAGTCGAATGGATTTTTACGGAATGCATCAAGCGCCCGCTCTCCGGTCTCGAAATTCTCCACTGAATGTCCACCTGTTCCTAGCAATTCCGATAGGACTTCCAGTAGAACTGCCTCGTCGTCCACGAGCATGATTCTCAAGGCGCTGGAAGCGGCAGGAGCGCGTTTCTTGCTTGGAGGCTTCAGTTTCTCCTTAGCAGCCGATAGGGTGATCGTAACGGTGGAGCCTACTCTTTGCTCGGATTCGATTTCGATTTCGCCGCCGTGTCTCTTTACGACGCCGGATACGATCGATAGTCCAAGTCCGGTTCCGAGCTTCCCTTTTGTGGTGTAGAAGGGATCGAGGCATTTGGAGCGAATCGATTCTGGCATACTTTTTCCAGTATCGATAATTTGAATTCGAACGTTTTCATTCTGGTCGTCGATTTTCAAGCATATCGAGCCATTCGAATCGATAGCGTCGGCCGCATTGATAACGAGATTGGAAATTGCTTGCCGAATTTCAGGCTCGTTGCCGTGAATAAGTCGTTTGGTTCGAATTTTCGGCTGAAAAGAAATGTCAGCGCCTCTGGCTTCCGCTTGGGATTTCCATCTATGTTGGGTAAGGTCTTTGACATGCTCAACTAGCGTACTGGGATCGAAGTCCGAAAGCAGTTCAAGATTCGGATCTTGAGCGGTATAGAATTCGCGAAGTCGACTGACCACCGCTGCTCCATCTTGAGCGGCTACCTTGATTTTTTCGAGGAAGTGGACGAGTTTTTGATCGCCACGTCCCCCTTCGGGCATATTGAGGAGAAGCTCTGAGAATCCGAGGATCGGGGCGAGCAGATTGTTGAAATCGTGAGCGATACCGCTAGCCATTTGGCCAAGCGATCGGAGGTTCTCCTGTTGCATCGCGATCTTTTGAGCCTCCTTTTCGTCCGTAACGTCTTCAATCGCCAGAACTACGGTATTTGATCTTCCTTCGTGATCGTGTAGTGGAATTATGGAAACGGATCCCCCAAAATGGTCCCCGTTTTTCTTGTACAAGACGACCTCTTCCGAATGAAAACGAAGACTTTCGATCGATGCCTTGATCTTGGATACTCGAGTGCCGTCGCTTCGTTCTCCAAACAGATCCTCTATGTAGATTGGATTTGCTTCGGTAGGAGAATAGCCGGTTGCGGATTCGAAAGCTAGATTCGGCGACTCAATCCCAAATTTACCCGAGTTCGCGTTCAATGTAGCGAATGCCGTCGCGCTGAGCTGAGTCAAAGCGGATTCGAAATGGGTTTTGTCTAGGGTTAGATCTTTCGCGTTTATTTGGATAGCGTCCCCTGAGCGTTGAATGTGCAGATAGAGGGAGCGCTGTGAACCATCCTTGCAGATAAAAGTAACGACTTGCTTGTTGTCCTGAATTAAGTTGGAGTCGCTGTTGATTAGGGCCTCGAACGAATTTCGAAAATTTGGGTGCGCAAGCTCGAAAAGCGGGATCGCGGCGATTTCGCTTTCCGTGTATCCGAGTAAGGAGTTCCAGCATGGGCTGGACGATACGAATTGTCCTGAGGAGAGGTAATTTGCAGTTAATCCTCTGGACTGTCGTGGCGATTCGATGGAAGCGGTAAGAGAGGAGTTCCTTGCCGCTTTCAGAATGATTCGCGACTCGGAGGGATCGATACTGACAAAAAGAGGAATGCGTTTGAGCTGAAGCGAAGGGGTCGCTTCCGAGCCTGAATCCAGCGTTAGAATGAACGGCTGCGTGTTTGCTTCTGCTTCCAGGTCGAGGAACCACTCCTTGAATGCCGGTCGTTCAAGGGCCCGCTCAAATACCGTTTTCCCTACGAGTTGGGATTGAGCGCAATCCCAAATGGAGTCGGGATCGCCAGCGACTTCTAGGCATACGCCGCGCCCATCGTGCAGTGAGTAGACGACGTTCTCATCGGGGATGCTCAGGTCCTTGAATAGCTGCCAATTCAGGACGGGAATGCTGCTCTTCCTGAATTCGTCTCCATTTTGTGGCTCGAATGGACGAGATTCGGATTGGCTAGAATCCGATTCTACCCGCGTACAAGGCGCTGCGACGGGGTCGCGCTCGGGGGAGCGCAATTCTACGGGCTGTGGAATGCCAGTAGTCTCTGGGCGTTTACCATCCATGGAAATTGAGTCGTTGTGAGGGGCCGAGTCCTTTCAGCCCAAAGTCGCGTCGAGAGAGATCCCGCGGCACGACTTTTTAGATTGAGCTATCCCCGTTCCGAAGAGTGGGAGATAGGAAAAAGATTCTGTGTGTTTTGTGGAATAGGTTGTCGCTGGTTAAGCGAGCGAGATGAGGTCATTTTTGATGGCGTACCGCGTTAGGGCAGCGACATCGTGGAGATTGAGCTTTCTCATTATGTTGGTCAGGTGGTTGTCCACTGTGCGAACCGAGATATTGAGACGGGCTGCAATTTCTTTCGTTGAATAACTTTCGGCCACGAGCTGGAGAATTTGCTTCTCATGATCGGAGAGGGGGATTTCGCTAGAACTGGAGTCAGGATTGAGAATAAGAGAGCGCATGACGCTTGCCATCTTCGGGCCAATGAACGTTCCGCCACCAGAGATGATATCGAGCGCTTTCTTGAACTCGTCGAAACCGTCCATCTTGTCGACGTAGCCTTGAGCTCCAGCGGAAAGCAGTTCACGGATATTTGCAGAGCTCGCTTTTCCTGAGAAAATGAGAACTTTCACACCGGGGACGTGCAACGTAAGGCCGCGAAGGACCTCCGTACCACTGAGTTCAGGGAGACCGACATCAAGAATGACAGTGTCCGGTTTTAGCTTTATGCATCCCTGCAAACCTTCCTCGCCGTTGCCGAACGAACCCACAATTTCGTAGCCTGGCAGCAGAGTGATGAACTCCGATACCATTTCGCGGATTGCGGTTTGATCTTCTATAATTACGACGCTTTTCATGTATTTGAACTTCCTGTTGCTCCCTACAGTTACGGATACCGAGTATATTTCTTAAGTAGCAATTGAACGGGAACTCATCGCTTGGAGGCTTTTGCTGGAATTGGATTAGAGGCCGTTTCTTCGCTCTTTTTGCTTAAATTTCCCTAAATCGTTGCCTGCCTGCCGTTTTTTTAAGGCGATCAGCGCTGTTCAGAGGAAGACACCTGCGGAGGGAAATGCTAGCTGCTATTGGAACGGAAAAAGACGGGCTCCGGTAAAACCAGAGCCCGCCATCCTATTCCTGCACCACAAAGTGGCTGTTTCGATTCACCTACCCCTAGGTTCATCTATACCTACAAACTACACTAACGTAAAAGATTCTGCCATTGGCGGTCGTCTGCCTCGAGGGCCCCCGCAGCGACACGCGTTTTATACGAGGATCCGATGCGATGGACTTTGCATCCTTCAAAGCCTTCTTCCTCCAGGAGTGATTCGAGCCCGTCGCCGAACCCAGGAATCATGCTGCCGCCACCCGTGATGATGATGTTTTCAAGCAATCCTAGAATACTGTCCGGATCCGCTTGGACGATGAGCGTTTTCACTGTTTCGAAAATCTTAGAGAGCAGGGCATTGCATGCGGTTTCCACCGCATCGGCCACTTCCAAGTCGCTTCACCTTGCCTCGTATCATGACGGGAGCCATCGCCGATTCGGTCGCCCCTCTGACGAAAGAGTGCTGCTCCTTGATCTCTCGGCACTTGTCGAGCGATACGCCACAGTCGGGGTACTTGGCGACAAGGTCATTCTGGATGAGGGCGTCAAGCGCGTCTCCAGCGAAATTGAAGCTGAGCTGGTCCTCGCTCAAGGGAAAGTATCCTTGGATAAGGCATAGGTCTGACGATCCCGCCTCTATATCGATGAATAGGGAATTGGCGATCGGATCGAATCCCGTTGATTCGCTGCGACTTCCAAGAGCGGCGAGGAAGGGCTCCGGTATAAGGATGACTTTGTCGAATATCCCGGTTGCAGCGAGACGCGCATTTTCCCTCGCTTGGGCAGTCGCGTTTGCGGGCATGCCAATTACGGCGCGATATTCGGTGTTCGGCAGATTGCCGATACGGTCCTTGACGAATGAAAGGAAGTCACGAACGGCGTCCAGGTCGGTCACGACGGGGCGCTTAAGATCGAGATGCAGCTTGTTGTCCAGGGCATCCTGGCCGAAGAAAGTGGTTTGATTGCCGGGTAGCACATTTGGCAGGATTCCTGGCCGGGCGTAGCCGACTACAGTGGGAATGGTCTCAGTAGCTTCTGCCGTGTCCGCTCCGAGCTCCGCGATTTGCACACAGGTAGTGTTCGTTCCAAGATCGAGTCCTACCAGCAGCGTCTCTAGCTGACGGCGAGAAACGGGTTCGGACTGTTCTTTTTTTGAGGATCGGGTAGACTTGGGAGTTGCTTTTGCCTTGGTCGGGAGCGCGGGCTCCTCGAATTCCGGGTCTGCGGTCGAAATGAGGCCTTGCGAAGGGGGATATCCTAGGAACGAGTTGTCCTGGGCGTCAGCGCTGGCACTGTCGAAAGCGGTTGCGGTGGTTTTGCGGGTCATTGCTGCGAGTGGTTTAGGAAAGGAATGGGTTGGGTTTCGCTTAGGACAGAATCGATTTTCGCGTTGCCCAGAGTGCTAGCGATCTCGTCCAAGGACAGAATTGACTTGGCCATGATCTCGGATTCGTTGCGCTGAACGGAATCGATCATACCGCTCACGTTTCCTATGGAAATCCGTCGAGAATCTTCTGAACGCGTGCTCTGGTTGGAAGGGTTGGCGGTCTTCACCCAAGGACGCTTGCGCGAGGCTTCTAGCTCCTTGGCCTTCGTTGCCTGCTCTTTCAGGTATAGGGCGCGATACTTCGCGGCGACGTGTTCCTCGACCTGAGGAATAATGCGCTTTACGAGGGTATCCTTGAAAATGTTCTGGAGGCGCAAGCTCTGATCTACGATTGACTGCTCTTTCGTGAACATGTCTCGCAGGTCGGCTTTCGCGTCCTCCTTTAGGGAAGTGGGTAAGAGCTTGATCCGGGATTTGATAAGCGGTGGAAGCGTTTCCTTTCATAAATGCGTCGAGACTCTTCCTCGCGTCCCTCCCTGTGGAGCACGCATGCGGATCGAAAGCGTTCGACGATTTCCGTCCAACGGCTTTCCGCTTGTTCTGTAACTTTGCTCGATGCAATCATAGGATGGTTGCCGGATGCATAGCTTTATGCGTGCCAATTTCGTAAGTAACTGAAAATCAATAATATAAAAATCGAGCCACATTTGAGACCGGTTAAAATCCAGGGTTTGCAGCGAAAATTGCCTATTGGGACGATCAATATTTGCCCACGTCTTCAGTCGAAGCGGAATGATTTGTGAACAAGGTCGAGCTCGATTGGCGTTACGAAATTGAAACCGCCTTGTTTAAGGGGTACAAATTTGAAACCTCAGGATTGCATACCGCATTGTAGGCGCGTTAGCGTTTCGAGAGTTTTTCCAATAGCCGAATTTAGCCAAATCTAGAGATGAAGATAGAACCTATGAAAAGAAGACGTTCGCTTTCGAGTAGACGTGGATTCACCTTGATCGAAATAATGCTCGTGATTGGGCTGATGGTCCTGCTGGTTGGGCTCGTAGTGACGAACGTCGACAACTTGTTTGGGAGCAATCAAGCGGAGCTGGTTCGCTTCAAGGTGAAGGAGTCGTTCAAAACGCCGTTGACGAGCTATCGCATTCACATGGGGAGCTTTCCGACGACGCAGCAAGGATTGAAGGCATTGATACAACGTCCCGAAAACGATGGAGGTCGTTGGAGAGGCCCTTACATTGAAGGCCCGGAGAACTTGGTGGATCCCTGGGGTCGTGAGCTGCAGTACCGCTATCCGGGGACGCGCAATGCCATGTCCTACGATTTGTTTTCCCTAGGGCCAGATGGAACCGAATCTGGCGACGACATTACGAATTGGTAGTACGCGACTGAGGCCAGGCGCAACCGGGGGATGAAGAACGGGCCTGGAGAATTCCGGGATCGTTTGCGACAAGGGGAATGCAGACAATTAAAATAAAGGAGGAATATCGGTCACGCTGCTCTGGGTTCACGCTGATCGAGCTCATGCTGACGATGGCGCTGATCGCTCTCTTGTCGTCGCTCTTTATTTGGAATATCCAAGCCCTCCTGAAACAGGGTGAGCTTGAAGCCTTGCAAAATGAGATGTGGGGCGCGGTTGAAAGGGCGAAGCAAAGCGCCGTGTTTACGCGAGAGCCTCACCGAGTCCGGTTTGACCTGGACACGCAAGCCTTCGTGGTTTCCGCCGGTGGGGAAGAGATTCCATTCAAAGTCGATACCAGCGGATTGGGGGAAGACATCGAAATCGAAGTGATCTTTAAAATGGTGCTTCCGAAAGATGGATACCGTCTCGTTAGAGGTGAGCTGGTGACGCATCGTGAGATTGAAACGGTTACGTTCTATCCAGACGGGACCTGCACGCCATTCACGGTGGATCTCAAGATCGCTGAATACGAAAGTTCGGTCCAGATCGATCCTTGGACAGGATCGCAATTGACGCAGCCTGAGGAAGAATCCTAGTGCGAATCGAGAAGACAGCGAAAACGAATGCCTTCACGATAATCGAAGTGATGCTCTCGCTAGCCCTTTTCGGTTTTGCGGTAACCATATTTACAGCCTCCTACCTGAATATTATTTATGCGCTCGATGCGATTCAGGTGGATCAGGCGTACGAACAAGATATGACGATGATTCGCTTGGAGGCTTTTTCGACCGAGCTTATCGAGGAGCTCGAGGAGGGAGGGGAAGTGTTTACGGGCAGTCACGGCGAAGCGACGTGGAAGGTTGAATACGAAACAGCTTTGGTTGCAGACTTGTTCAAAGCGACGTTAATTGTCGAAATACTAGATAAGGAAACGGACGAGATGAAGCAGGTCGTGGAGACCCACTATTTGACTCGACCAACCTGGTCGGACCCCATCGAAAGGGACGATTTGAGAGCGGATACACGGGATCGATTGCTCGCGAAGCAGGCGGGGCTTGAATAGGATGTTGTCGATGACTCAAAAAACGAGACGATCCTTGAGGTCAAAGAAGGGGTTTACGCTGATTGAAGTGATGTTCGCCGTCTTTATGGGGTCGGCTCTACTCGTCGCGGCCACTGCATTCGTGTTCGCTCTTGGCGAGCTTTGGGGGAAGGGAGCGAATGTATGGCTATTCCAAAAACACGTTCGAGGAGTATCCAGATTTTTGGAACAATCATTTCAGACATCCGGTTGGAGATTGGAACAGGGCGAAGTGGAGACGCCTGTATACTGGTCCAATCGGGGTGGGCGCGCCTACCAAAACAAGGAGCTGCTCACTTTCGAGATGGCGGAGAGCCCGGGTGTATTGGTTTGGCCTGAAACTCGATTGCCCTACGTGGTTTGCTCATTGGAGATAGAACCCGAGGAGGGATTGTATCTGCTATGGCGATCGCGCTTGGAGGATGACTTTGGCGAAGAGGAACCGCGTAAAACGCTAATCTCTCCGTTCGTCACGCAGATGAAGTACTTCTATATAGATTTGGAAGCGGAAGATCCTGAGTGGGAAATATCTGAAGATCCGGAGACGGAAACAGGCGGCGAGAACATCCTGCCGCAACGCATCGAGCTGATATTCGAGTATGAAGGGCGTGAGGAAAAACGCCAAATCGTGCTCCCTACCTTATTCGAAGGGATGCCTTTGTTCTAGTTATGATAGGTAGGAAGCAAAGCTCCGGACAGAAGAGGCGTCGTGGTTCCATTCTGCTAATGGTACTCGTCCTGATAATCGTGGTAAGTTACGTACTTACGAAATTCGTGGAACGGGCTCAGGTAGAGATTCAGGGCGAAGGGTACTATGTCGAGAGAGCCCGGTTGAGATTGCAGGCCTGGTCGATGCTGGAAGTGGTGGTTGCCGTTTTGGCGGACGTCAAGGCGATCGACAACGCCTTGTATGCTCCTGCGCAGAGGTGGGGAGACCCCTTGGAATATGCGCAAATTAAGTTACCCGAGGGCATGAATGTGACGATCGAGTTCATAGATGAATCCTCGAAGCTGGGAATAAACGAACTAGATGAGGGATCTTTATTCCTTTTGTTCGATGAAATGGATTTTGATTTAGACGTAAGCCAAACGCTGACGAACTCTCTGCTCGACTGGATTGACGAGGACGACGAGGCGCGAATCGATGGAGGGGAGTCCCGGGAGTACAGTACCTCCGAAGTGGAGATGCATGCGTCCAATAGTCCTCTCAAGTCGCTGGACGAACTCTCTTCCGTTATTGGATTCCGAGATCACTTCTTCGATGAGAATGGGGTCCCAAATGACAATTTTAAACGACTGTCGAACGTGGTGACGTATCATCCGGTAATCCAAATGAATGTGAATTCGGCATCTCCGCTTGCCCTGCAAGCCCTTGCGGGCCTCGATGAAATTCAAATCGAGACGATAAACGACTACTTGTTGGGCCTTGATCGCGAAACGGGGACAGACGACGACAACTACTTCGCTACCATTGGCGAAGTGAGCGATGTAATCGGAGAAATCGAGCGAGGCGTTCCAATTACGCAACAAATCAGTGTCTTAACGGTAAAAGTCACGGTACAGGAAAGTGGAAGCTCGTACAGCTTGATTGGCACGTTAAGTACCGATACCGAAACCTCTGAAAACGGTGAAGCCGGAGCCTTGGAATATCCGTTCCTTTTCCTTGAGCTTAAGGAAGAGCCCGGTATGAATAACGCCCGCCCATCTTCAGGGACCCAGACTTCAACCTAGAATTGTGACAAAAACAACGGAACAGACAGAAAAGAAAAGGCAACTGACGATGCGGGTCTCCGCGGTTCACGGTCAGTCGTTCTTTTGTCGCCGCGTTGAGATTCCAAGCGATGTCACCGAAGACGAGCAGGAAAGCTACCTCCAATTGCAGTTGGAAGGCTTGTCGCCGTTCCCGCTGGAGCATTTGCAATTCGGCTTTGTAGTCGACGCCGCCCGTCGCTTTGCGTTTCTATATTCTGGATACCGGCGATCGTTCGATAACGCGGCTATAGCTCAATGGGAAAAGCAGGAGGCGGTCATTCCCGAATTCAGTATTGGGGCGCTTGCAGGAAAAGGCGAATCGGGCAGTCCGTTGTTGTTGGTTTCTGAAGCATCCATATCTTACTTCGAGTTCGATGATCAATCGGAGTTGCCCTGCTATTTCGAGTCGTTCTCGCGAACGTGTGACGAAGAGGGTCAGTATGCGAGCGCTTCCGATGATATCGAGATTGCTAAGGCTAGTCTTGGCGAGAAGGGTAATCAAAATGGTATACGTATCTGGAATACAACTACTTCAATATCGATTGAGAAAAATACACTTCTGCTTAGAGCGAGCGAAGCAGGGCAGGATATATTGACGGAAGTAGATCGCGATACGCTCTGGCTAATGGATCTACGCGAGCCCGATAGTATTGATCGCGCGAAACAGGAAGAGCAACGCAACGGCCTCGTCTGGAAAGTCGTGCTCGGAATGGCTGCCCTATTCGCGCTGCTGTTCATGGGCGAGTTGATTTGGGTCGCGGAGAAGTCTTACTTGTCCTTGCGCACAGGTTGGAATACGGAACAAGCGCCGATGGTCGATCGAGTTATTTCCCAGCAAACTACGATCAATGAATTGCTGAGTTTCGAGGACTCGGACCTGATTCCGTTCGATATGCTAGTCGCCGTGCAACCCTTCCTGACCGATGCTGTCTGGTTCACTAAAGTGGAAACGAACGGCCCGAATAGCTTGAAGGTGTACGCTAATGCGACCAGCAATGGGCAAGCGAATCAGTTCAAGGCCCGTTTAGAGCGGTTCGTTAAGATCGAGAATGTGGAGTTGCGTGACATCCAAGGCCGCACCGGAGGAACGACGTTTACAGCTATTCTTGATTTCAAGCCTGGAGCGTTTTCTGAAAACCTCGCTAACAAGGAGGCGTCGAAAAATGGCCAAGGCGCATAGCATCTCGAACGATTTCCAATACTGGATCGCCCGAGTGCGTATTCAGTTCTTTAGGTTGTCATTTAGGGAGAAACTCCTGATCGCTCTGTTTGTAGGAGCGTTGCTGAGTGTTTGGTTTTCGACGCAAATGAAACGGCATGGCACTGCCCAGTTCGACATTAAGTTGGCTAATAGCGCAGCGCGTGATCAAGGCACCTATCTTTCTCAACTGGAAACGACCGAGCAAGACTACAACCTGCTCATTCAAGATATCAATCTCGGAGAGCTTCCTACGGTAAATGAGGTGAATGCCCGTATTGACGACTTGATTCGTAGGTATGGATTTGGAGATTTCAAAATCAATACGCCGAAGTCCAATCAAGGCCGCCCGCTCACTTTCCATACTTTCACTATAGATTTAGGGAAAGCGAATTACAATAAGCTAATAGAATTCACGAACGAAATTAAGACGAATTTACCTTATGTCAGTTTGCGTCAGATTACGATCCAGGCGCAGCGGCGAACGCCGCAATTTCTCGATGTGAAGCTTGAGTTGAAGTCCATCGAATATACGCCATGAATAACTGGATACGAAAAGCGATTGCGATCGCATCAATTTTAACGCTGTCCGTGGGGTCTATTTTGCCCCTAGCCAATGGGCAGGAAGAAATAGATGAGGACGTTCCCATAGAAATATTGTGGAGAGGCGAGCCATTAGTGAGCGTGCTTCACTCTCTTGAGACACTGACAGGGCGATCAGTGATACGCCCCATGGCGTTGCCGACGCCTGAAATCACATTCGATAGCCGGGGTGATATGACCTTGGACGAGGCAGTATTGGCGATAGAGAGCTTGCTTAGTATCAATGGTATTGGGGTTACCCCTCTCGGAGACAAATTCCTGAAGGTTGTCGCGATCGCGAATGTCCGAACGGAAGCGCCCGAGCTTGAAGTCGATTCACTCAAAGACAGGGCGCCCAGCGGCAAGGTAGTGAGCAAGCTGTTTCGTCTCGAGTATCTGGACTCGCAGACCTTCCAGAACCAAATCCAGCAGTTCTTGAGCCCTGGGTTCAGCATCATTGTTCCCTTTCAGAATTCCAATGCGGTTCTGGTGACGGATACGATTACCAATTTGCAACGTTTGGAATACGTAGTTTCGGAAGTGGACAAGCCAAGCAAGCTGAATGTGCAAACACAATTCTACACGCTTCAATACGCTCAGGCGAGCGAAGTGGCGGATCAGATACAAGGCCTTATCGACGCGGCCCGAGCGAATTTCGGCGAGCAGAGCGCCGGTAACTCAACCGTTAATGCGCGTGGAAATGCAGGCTCTCAACGCGGCCAAGCCAATCAACCGGCAAGGGCTACCCCAGTGCCGGCCTCTGCGGGTGGCGAGGGTTCGATCCCCAACCAGATCCTTTTCGGATCCAATACGGCCATCGCGTCTGATGATCGTACTAACCAGATAATCATTATGTCTGAGCCGTCCAGCATGGTGTTCTTTGACGAGATCATCGAGAAGCTCGATATTAAATCGGATCCGGCCACGCGCATTGAGGTGATCATACTCAATCATGCGCAAGCGACTGAGGTTGCGGGCTTGCTGAGCAGCTTCGTGAGCGGCTCGAACGACGCGGAAACGGGTGATCGCTCGCAGGCGAATTCAAATCTCACCCAGCAGCAGAACCAGAGGGGAACGCAAAGCGTCAATCAAAACGCCAATCGGCAAAATTTTCAGAATCAGGCGTTGCAAAATCAAATCAGCAACGCAGCTCGAACGACGCTTGAAGAGCGGGATAGCCAGTTTAGCGAGTTCATGACGATCGAAGCGGACGAGCGCAGTAATTCACTTATAATTTCCGGTACGCGAAGCGACTTGGAATTGATGACCGAGTTGATCGGAAAAATTGATGTATTGCTTCCGCAAGTACGTATCGAAGTTATCATCGCGGAGGTAAACTTGGACGATGGAACGGATCGGGGCAACAGCACACTAGGTGGGGCTTACGTTCAGAATGAAGCTGCGGGCGAGCCCAATATCACTATAGGAGCAGGTGACGCGGCAGGCTTGAACCTGCTTGGAATTGGGATTGAAGATATATCCTTCAACTACGATCGAAGCGCAGGCGTACTCTCGAATTTGTCTTTCGACGCAATTTTGAACGCCGCGCGTACCAATACGAATGTTGAGATCCTATCTACTCCGTACTTGATGACGACCCATAACCAAGAAGCAACCGTTACAGTGGGTCAGCAACGACCAATCGTTACCGGAACGACTACGGACAATACACTGAGTACATCGGTCCGTGAAACGGTCCAATATCAGGACATCGCAATCGAGCTGAAGGTAAAGCCGCTCATCGGTCCCAATGACGTTATTCAGCTGGAGATCGATCAATCGGTGAATGACATCGATGGCTCCGTAGAAATCAATGGGAATCCTCAGCCGATCATTGGCCGTCGCCAAATGGTTTCATTCGTGAGCGTTAAGAACAATGGGTTGGTCGTTTTGGGGGGTATGCAACGAAGCAAGGAAACGAAGGCGAAGGGGAGCGCTGCCATAATCGGTGAAATTCCGCTTCTGGGCGGATTGTTCAGAAGCCGTAAAGTCGACTATGAGAAACGGGAGCTCCTCGTTTTTATTCGGCCAAAGGTGATTCGCGATGCGGATGAGGCGGATACGGATGCCCAAGAGGCCATCGAGTCGCATACCATGGACGAAAAATTGGACAACTCATTGGAAAATGGAGAATTCGATATACGAAAGAGCAAGAAGAGATCGAATTCCAGTGGAGAAAAGGAATCTGTTGTCAGAAAACCGTTCAAGCGGTAGGATGCTCAAATCATGAAAATGGCGAGTAGGATAGCGTTGATCATTGGTTCCCTATTAGGGGGATCGCTTGCGCTGGGTCAGGATGCGGAGCCGGCATCGCCGTTCATGCGGAAGCCGCTGAATGAACCTGCGCCGGCTCCGAAAACCACTCCCGCGTCCCCGCTGGATGCGATAGAATTTCGAGGAGTAATTGAAATTGGGGATATTGCCTGGATAAGTCTCTACGACCCAAAGACGAAGAAAAGCTACCGACTCAGTAAAAATGAGGATGGCGAAGATGGATTCAGCTTGGTTAAATACGACCCTGGTTCGAAGCGCGGTGAGGAAACGATTGTTGTCCGACAGGGTGGTTTGACGAAGCAATTGAGTCTGAAAGACGCGGATATTATCACTTTGAAGGGCGACCCTCGCCCAACGCCCGTTCGCCCTACCCAGCCTGAGCCGCAGGAGCCGGGACCCACTCGCCCTCAACCCGCGAATCCGAATATAGAAGCTGCGAGCGACGAGGAAGTTCGGGAGCGCATGCAGCGCGTTGCCGAAGAAATTCGTCGTCGCCGTTCCTTGAGACGTGACGTAATCGAGGACGGTTCGAACTAGGGCGTTACAAGTATGGAACTAGTGGAGCTGGATTTTTTGGATACGCTTGATCTAAGCGAGGATCAACGTGCAGAGCTCGTCGAGCTCAGACGTTCTGAACGACTCGAGCGGATAGCGGAATGGTTGGATAAAGACCTGAGCGAGATGGTCGACACTCTTGCTGCGCATTCCAACATGCAGGTCGTTTCGCCAGAGGAATTCGATTTGGAACGATTGAATTCTATACCGCTTCGAATATTGCACGAGTTTCATTGCGTTCCTCTAAAGCCCAGCGACGCGTCTGCGGATGTCGTACCGCTCGTCCTCGCGACGGGTTGGCCGATCGATGATGTGATGAATGACTGGGTATACGCTACCTGCGGGAAAAAACCGCAATGGCGATTGGCCAATCCAGATCGTATTTCGAAATTCATTACGCAAAATCTAGGGGTAGGCGCGGAGAGTTTGGATGAGTCCTTCGATATCGATGACGATCTTGTCGTAATCGAGGCGGATGATGAAGAAGACGAGGATGCCGCCATCATTCGTTTTGTGAATGAAGTATTCAGTCAGGCGGTCGATGACGGAGCAACGGATATCCACTTCGAGCCGATGGAAGAGGAGCTGCGAATCCGGTATCGAATCGATGGACTCCTAGTGTCAGTGCCGGTCCCGGATAATCTGCGGAAGTTTCAGGATGCCATCGTGTCCCGCCTGAAGATAATGGCGAAGTTGAATATTTCGGAGCGCCGCCTACCGCAGGACGGACGCATTAACCTGAAGACGGGTGACGCGACACTGGATATTCGCCTGTCCACCATGCCCGTCATGTACGGCGAGAGCATTAGCTTGAGGTTACTCAATAAGAAGAGCTCGCCCTTGAGCCTTCAGCAACTCGGGATGTCCGATGCGGATCAGCAGAAGGTGGACCGTGTGCTTGGGTTGCCGCATGGAATTATTTTGGTTACGGGACCGACTGGTTCAGGTAAGTCGACGTCGCTGAACGCGTTTATCCGAAAGATCAATTCAGAGGACCGTCGCATTATCACGGTTGAGGATCCGATCGAATACGAAGTCCCCGGCGTAAATCAAATACAGGTAAAGCAGGAGATCGGCTTTGGCTTTGCGGAAGCCTTAAGGCATGTGCTACGTCAGGATCCAAATGTAATAATGGTCGGGGAGATCCGTGACAAGGAAACAGCGGATATCGCGATTCGCGCCTCGCTCACGGGTCACTTGGTCTTCAGTACGTTGCACACGAATGACGCTCCTGGGGCTATCACGCGACTCACCGACATGGGCATCGAGCCCTTCTTGATCGCATCGGGGGTCGAGCTCGTTATCGCGCAGCGTTTGCTTCGGCGTCTTTGTCCAGACTGCTTCGAGATGAAGCCGATCGATCGAATGGTCGTTCTCGATTCCTTAAGCGTCCTAGATATGCCTGAGTCGGCGATGGAAGGATTGAGTGCCTTGCCTGTCGCCGTGGGCTGCGAGCGTTGTCGCAATCTTGGATACAAGGGGCGTATTGGAATATATGAAATCCTTCGTGTGACCGAATCCTTGCACGATCCGATAGTGAATCGGGAAGCAGCCCCGCTCATGCGCGAGATTGGCCGAGAGGGCGGCATGGTCACTCTGGGGGAATCTGGCTGGAACCTTGCGCTCAAGAACTTGACGACCTTGGAAGAGGTCGTGCGTACGATTTCAATTAAGGAAGGCTGAGGGCGTTCAAGCCCGACGTTTAGCGAATGCCGAGTTTTACCTACAGCGCAAAGGACTTGAAGGGAGAGTCAGTGAAGGGATCGATTGAAGCGGCGAGCCGCAAGTCGGCGCTTCAAAAGCTTACTGCCCGGAAGCTAAAACCGTTGTCGGTGAGCGAAATCGGCTCCTTGACTCAGAAATCGAAATCAGGCTCCAGCTTGGCTTCCTTGTTTCAAGGATTGGGTGGGCAAAAGAAGGAAAAAGCGCCCAGTCGCAGTATCGCTCTACCCTTCCTGTCAGGGATTCGTGAATTGCTCAATTGCGGTATCCAGTCAGCGGATGCACTGAGAATGATGAGCACGCGATTGAGCGATCCGGCTCAAAAGAGTCTTGCTACGAAATTGTGGGATGAGCTGAGGCAAGGCCGTACCTTGTCCGAAACCTTTCGAAAGGAGCCAAAAGTATTTCATGAAAGCGTGGTGAGTCTGGTCGAGGCGGGGGAGGCCACCGGCAATCTGAACAACGTGCTAACGCGGATCGTTGAAAGCATGGAGGAGCAGAAGGCGATCAGAAGCAAGCTGGTCGCGGCTCTGTCCTACCCGTGTCTCCTGATCGCAATCGCTATCGGATTGGTCTTTCTTTTTCTTTTTAGCCTGCTGCCTCGTATCGAAGGCTTGCTCGATTCGCTTGGTGGGAATCTTCCTGCATCGACGAAACTGCTTATTGGCACTGCCGACGCGCTCCTGAATTATGGTTGGATTGCTGCGATTGGAATCGCCCTCGGTATCGCGGGGATCGTTTCGTGGAGAAAGAGTCCGAATGGCCGCTTTAAATTCGATTCCATGATCCTGAAGCTCCCCGGTATTGGTCGCATCATCCGCGATACTCAAGTGCTCCAGTTCACGCAGACCCTTTCCCTGCTGATTGAAAACGGGATTATCATGGTTCAAGCCTTGGCGATGTCGGAGCGCTCCTTGTCGAACATGGCAATGAGGGAGTCGTTTGGAGACGCTCGGGTCAAAGTCACGGAAGGGGTGGCATTATCTACCGCCTTCAAGTCTACGGGCTATTTTGACGACATGGCCCTGGATGTCTTCACTGTGGGAGAAAATACCGGCGATGTAGTTCCTGGATTGCGACAGATGTCTCGACAGTACACGGAACTGATCGACAGGTTCGTTCGCGCCATGCTTGGCTTTGTTTCGACCGGGGTGTTGCTAGGGGTATTCGCGCTCGTAGGCATGATTGCGTTTGGGATTATTTCAGCCGTTTTTCAGCTCAGTAGTTCGCTGTCCGCAGGCTAAGCAGGAGCTTCGTTTGGATTTCCACTGCGACTGGATGCGGAATCAATACAGATTTGGCTTGTCGTCATGGGTCTGGCGCCATGGCTTCGTCTCTTCGGATTAACCCAACGAATCATCTTTGGATGTCTCCTAATTTACGAATAGCGGTTAGATTTTTGTTCGCCAAGAAACGCTCCATGCTGATGAGCCTTGCCGGGATCATATTCGGAGTGGGTTTCTTCATATCGACCCAGGCTCAGCTGAGCGGCTACCAAGAGCTCTTCATTAATACAATCCTAGGTACGGACGGCGCCATACGAATTGAGGACCGGATACAAGATACGAATGTGTTCGTATCCGCACCGACCTCAGAAGGGGCCAATACGAATTTCTTCGTTTCAGATAGAGAAAATCGGCGTTTCGTGGAAGGCATCGAGCATCCTGAGTCCGTGATTGAGGCGGCCATGCAATTGCAGAATGTGGAAGCGGCGTCTCCTGTAATAAAGGGTACGATTCAATTGCAGAGTCCGCTAAGAAAGGACAGTGGCCAGGTATTCGGTATAAACGTGGATCAGCACATTGCAGTTTCTTCGCTCGAGGACCGGATTCAGATCGGTTCGATCGCGGAGTTTAGAGCGGCCCCGATGGGGATCATCATGGGCCACAAAATGGCATCTCGGCTCGATGTTACAGTGGGCGATTCGGTAATCGTTCGCGCGATCGATCAGCAACGACGCGTCACGATTGTGGCGATCTATGAAACGGGTGTGTCTGAAATCGATAAAACGCGGGTCTTCATGCATATGAGCGCGACCCGGTCGTTGCTGAAGAAACCGCATGGCGTTTCCTTCATTCAGGTAAGCGTTTTCGACCGAGACCACGCGATTGTCGATGCGCTGGCAATCGAGAACATGGCTCTCCATTTCTCCGCGCCTTGGCAAGAGAGGGAAAAGTCCTGGATGCAACTTTTTACCACGTTGAAGCTCTCAGCGGCCATAACGGTCTCCACGATTATCATTGTATCCGGGCTGGGTATGTTCAGCACGCTCTTCATGATCGTGATGGATAAGACGCGCGAGATCGCGATCCTGAGATCCATGGGTTATACGCGTAACGACATTTCGAATATATTTCTTTGGCAGGGATTTATCGTACTCGTCTGCGGCGCGATTCTGGGATGTGGCATGGGCGCTTTAATCACCTTTGGAATTTCGAAGCTACCCATGCCCCTATCGGGCATATTCGCTACGGATTACTTCGTTGTGAGGTCGACTGTTTGGCATTATTTGCAAGCGGTGTCCGCTGCGGTGGTGATCGTAATGATTGCAAGCCTGGCTCCTGCGCGATGGGCGAGCCGGCTCATTCCAGGCGATGTGATTCGAGGGACGGCGACATGAGCAGTGGCGATGAGAGAGAGATTGCGCTCGAGTGTCGCGATTTGCACAAGCACCTTGGCGAAGGGGAGACGCGGGTTCACGTGCTCCGTGGCGTCAACTTGAAGCTTTACCGCGGCGAAGTCTCAGCGATCGTCGGCCCTTCAGGCTGCGGTAAGAGCACTTTGCTATATCTGTTGGGACTTCTCGATCGGCAAGATTCGGGGTCGATCATTGTTCAGGGCGAAGAAGCGCCGCCGGACAAGGAGGGCGACCATACGCGAATTCGGGGCGATCACATAGGCTTCGTGTTCCAGTTTCATTTCTTGCTTCCTGAGTTCAGCGCGGCGGAGAACGTTATGCTCCCAATGCGCAAGCTCGGTAGAATGAGCCAAGAAGAGATGGAGAAGCGAGCGAGCTCGCTTCTTTCCGACGTTGGCTTGGGGGAAAAAACGCACCGGCTTCCGTCTCAACTTTCTGGAGGCGAGCAGCAGCGCGTCGCTATCGCCCGTTCGCTTGCTAACATGCCTAGCGTATTGCTCGCGGACGAGCCAACAGGCAATTTGGACGTCAAAAACTCGTTGATGGTATTCGAGTCGTTAACGCGGCTTGCAAAAGAGAAAGGGCAAGCTGTTCTGATCGTTACGCATAACCCAGATTTGGCAGAGAAGTGCGATCGGATTTTGCGTATGCAAGATGGCCAGTTCATCGATTGACGGAGCGGTCAACTGATCGCAGTTGAGCCTGTTGATCGATTGAAATCCAACTCTTGCTATAAGATTTCCGATTCCGTTTTGAGCGCCCTGCTTATAACCGTTTAAAAGGAGCGGAAAACTCGCTAAATTTTATTTGCTATTTGGGAGCGCATTCCTTCACTCCCGAACGTTGTAACCGACCATCCTCCCACAGTGAGTTCCGAAAATTCCCGCAAGACATTTATTCTAAAAACGCTGGCCGCGATCTCCGGACTGGCGGCGTTGCCAAAACTCTTCGGCCGGCGGCGAACTTCGGTCTCCGATCCAACCAAAGCATCCTCCGCGATTCCGTTACGCAAGGATCCCAACGCAATATCGAGAAGCGATTCAGGCCTTGCCTAGCTCGATTCTACATTACTAGAGCGATAACGAAAAACGCGTCATGTCTAATGTATTCCCAAAGTGGTCAAACGCGCTGCCGTTAAAGATAATCGTATTTATTTTTATACTCGCTGCAGCGATTGTCTCCGGAGTCACTTATTACGCGACTCCCAGTTATACGCGGGTCGGTTACCAACCCGCGCAACCCGTCCTATACGACCATAGCTTTCATGTAGGAGAGCTAGGATTGGATTGCCGCTATTGCCACAGCGCCGTCGAGGAGTCTGGGCATGCGAACATACCTGCTGCGAGTACCTGCATGTCTTGCCACAGCACGATCAAGACGGATAGCCCCTTGCTCGAGCCAGTGCGGGCGAGCTTCGCTTCCGGAGAACCTGTACCTTGGGTACGGGTACATGAAACGCCTGACTACGTTTACTTCAATCACTCGGTTCACGTAAATCGCGGCGTTTCTTGCGTAGAGTGCCACGGAAAAGTGAACGAGATGGAGATCGTCACCCATGACCAGTCGCTTAGCATGGGCTGGTGCCTGGACTGCCATCGAAATCCGGAAGAACACATTCGCCCAGTAGACCAGGTTACCAACTTGGATTGGGTCCACCCAGGGGGCAAGAAAGGCCAGATCGAAGACGGGCTCAAGTTCGTCGAAGAGTGGAAAATCAATCCTCCTCAAAGTTGCTCAGGCTGCCACCGATGAAACCGATTAACTCAACTCCCTCCACCAAGGCAGAGCAGACGGGACCGCGTTATTGGCGCAGTCTCGATGAACTGTCCCAGTCGCCTGAATTCATAGATCAAGTACAGCGCGAGTTCGGACCGGAAGCGTCCGAGATGAATGAGGTCGACCGCCGGCACTTCTTCAAAATCATGGCAGCTTCCTTCGCTCTCGGCGGTGTAGGCTTTACGGGCTGTCGTCGTCCCGAGTCGCACATTCTCCCGCATTCTAAAGCGCCTGAATACCAAGTGCCGGGACAGCCCCTTTACTATGCGACCCAGTTTTCTCTCCGCGGAGAAAGCATTCCGCTTTTAGTAGAAACGCACGCGGGGCGCCCTACTAAGATAGAGGGGAATGGAGATTTCAAAGGCTTGAATGGAGGAACCAGCCTCAAAGCCCAAGGCTCCTTGCTCGAGCTTTACGATCCGGACCGATCGACCCGCTATACCAAGAACGGAGCAAATCTTTCCAAAGAGGAGGCTCAAGATATTCTGGATGATTGGAAGGCATCATTTTCAAGTTCGAAAGGGGCAGGGGTCGCCGTTCTCACGGAGAAATCTTCGTCACCTACGCGGTTGCGGTTGAAGAAGGAATTTCTGAAGCAATGCCCGAATGCTATCTGGGCCGAGTATGAACCCGTTGAAACCGGCCATGGAAAAGCCGCCGCCGCCATCGTGGCAGGGGCGAACCTCGAACCGAAGTACGACCTTTCCAAGGCAGAGCGGATTTTGAGCGTGGATGGCGATTTTCTAGGGGACGTTCGAGGCAGCCTTGCCCTGAGCAAGCAATTTGCCGATGGCAGGCGCGTTCGCTCGACGAGCGACTCAATGAATCGACTCTATGTAGTAGAGAGTGGGTTTAGCCTCACGGGCGCCATGGCGGATCATCGCAAGCGTTTGTCTAACAGCCGCATGGCAGCGCTGCTCGCTGCGGCCGCATTGGAAATTGACCTAGGCGTGGAAGGGGAAGCTTTGATTCCCATTTTCGAAAAACTCGCCAATGGACTCGATGCCGACGCAAAGGATTGGATTTCCAAAGCCATGGCGGATTTGGATCACCATAAAGGCAAAAGCCTCGTTTATGCAGGCCCTCAACTGAGCAAGGAAGCCCACGGGATTGCGTTGCTCATAAACGAGAAGCTTGGAAATCTTGGTAAAGCCCTCACGTTCGCGGAGGTCGAATCCGATGAGTCGAGCTCTATTCAAGACCTGGCGAAGGCGATCGAAGCCGATGATATCCAAACCTTGATTCTTTCGGGAGGAAATCCCGCATACAATGCGCCAGCGGAATTGGATTTCGCTTCGAAAATAGAAAAAGTGGATACGACGTTGCGGCTCGGGTACTACGATGACGAGACGTCGACGAAATCCACTTACCACTTTGTTCAAGCCCACTATCTCGAGTCCTGGGGCGATGCGCGATCTTACAATGGAGACTTGCTTGCGCAGCAACCCATGATTCTCCCACTATTCGATGGCATCTCCGAAATAGAGGCGCTGGGTCGACTAGTAGGTGCTGAGAACACGGATGGACATAGCCTAGTTTACGAGACCTTCCAAAAAGTGGGATCGAAAGGGAAGAGCGCGTTCGATAAATTCGTGCACGATGGATTCGCCGCGGATTCCGGATACAAGGTGAATCGCTCGCTTATTTCTGGCATGCGCTTGGCCGAAGCCCTGAAGGATGAGGACGTTTCAGCAGCGCCCACGGGCAAGGACAATCTAGAAATCGTCTTCGCCCCGGACGCGTGCGTCGACGATGGTCGCTACGTCAATAACGGCTGGCTTCAGGAATGTCCTGATCCCATGACGAAGATGACCTGGGACAATGCGATCTATGTTAGCCCGCGCCTCGCGGACGAGCTGAATATCATCGCTCCTGATTCCCTATTGCAGATTACACGCAAGAATCCGAATGTGGTTAAGGATGGCCGCTCATATTCCCCTGTTGCGAAAGTAACCGTGGATGGCCGCGAAGTGACCGGAGGCGTGCAGATACTCCCGGGACTAGACAATTACTCCATTATAATGCCTCTCGGCTATGGCCGAACGCGGACGGGCCGTATTGGAACGAACTCAGGATACAGCGCTTACGCGGTACGTACGTCAGACACGGCAACTTTCGCCTCCGGGGCCCAGCTTGAGTTGACTGGAGACGTTATCCAGTTGGCGAATACGCAAGAGCACTGGTCAATGGAAGGCCGGGCCATTATCCGTGAATCGAATTTGGATGACTATGCATCTGATCCCCATTGGGTGGATCAAATGGGGATGGAAAGCCATTCGCCTTCTGTTCTGGGCGAGGACAAGGGCATGTCCGTGCAGGAGCGCTCCATGTCGACTCCCCGTGGAGGCTCCGCGTATGAGCATCCTGACCATGCAGGTGTACACCAATGGGGGATGTCTATCGATTTGAATGTGTGCTCGGGTTGCAACGCCTGCGTCGTGGCCTGTCAGAGCGAGAACAATATTCCGATTGTAGGTCGTGAGCAGGTTCGTCGGGGACGCGAAATGCACTGGATACGCCTCGATCGCTATTTCTCTTCGAATGTGATCAAGCGCGACGACGTTGGCAATCCACTCCTTGATGAGCATGGCGAAGAGCAGCTCGACTTGGCGGCGATTCCTGAGGATCCGCAAGTATCCATCCAGCCAATTGGATGTATGCACTGCGAGACAGCTCCATGCGAAACGGTTTGCCCGGTCAATGCGACGGTGCACGACGAGGACGGCCTTAACACGATGGCTTACAATCGTTGTATTGGTACCCGCTACTGCGCGAACAACTGCCCTTACAAAGTACGTCGCTTCAATTTCCTCGATTATCAACAGCGCCCTCTAGATCGCTTGTACGAAGGTCCGCTCGCGCCGAAAGGAATGCCTGAGCTAACTCAGATGGCGCAGAATCCGGACGTTTCGGTAAGAATGCGCGGCGTAATGGAAAAGTGCACCTATTGCGTGCAACGTATCCAGCAAGCCAAGATTGCCCAGAAGGTAAAGGCGCGTGACAGCAACGACGTCACGATCCCGGATGGTACCATAAAAACCGCTTGTCAGCAAGTTTGCCCAATGGATGCCATCGAGTTTGGGGACGTGAGCGATCCTGAAAGCAAGGTATCTGTGTTACAGGCAAATGAACGCAATTACGCAGTTCTTGGATATACGAATGCGAGACCGCGCACGACTTACTTGGCGAAGCTTCGAAATCCAAATCCGGAAATGCCAGATTATCACGATCAACCGCTCTCCAAGGGAGAGTACGATGCGGCTACTCCGCATCATGGCGATGATCATGGCGGGCATGATTCACATGATGACCATGGTCATGAAGCAGCTCACTCTGACTCCCACTCTGAAAATGGAGGAACGCACTAATGGCTAGCGCTCGCCCAAGCACGAGCGAAGTAGAGCCGTCTATCCTCGCGGAAGTCGATCCGGTCGACATCCCTAGGCCCGCGCTCGTCGACAATAACCGCAGCTTCAGCTGGATAACCGATAAGATTTGCGGAATCGTCGAGGAGAAGACGCCAACTTGGTGGTGGGTATGCTTCATCATCGCCTGTGGAACCGCTTCGTTTACCGTGATAGGCCTCGTTTACCTGGTGGCTACGGGTACTGGCGTTTGGGGATTGGCGAATCCTGCAAATTGGGGTTGGGCGATCGTAAACTTCGTTTTCTGGATTGGTATCGGTCACGCGGGTACGCTCATTTCTGCGATTCTCTGTCTGTTGCGGCAAAAATGGCGAACTTCGATTAATAGGGCCGCGGAAGCGATGACGATATTCGCTGTTGTCTGCGCCGCTATTTTCCCCGTATTTCACGTGGGCCGCGTTTGGATGGCGTGGTTCCTGTTCCCGATTCCCAACGCGAATGCAATCTGGCCCAATTTCCGCTCGGCGCTTCTCTGGGACGTTTTTGCTGTATCCACTTATGGTACCGTCTCGGTGTTGTTCTGGTATGTTGGATTGATTCCCGACCTGGCGAGCGTACGGGACCGGGCCAAGAATAAGATTCGTCAGGTGCTCTACGGAATTTTCGCCATGGGTTGGCGTGGATCCAATCGTCAATGGAGCAACTACGAAATGTGCTACCTGATTCTGGCAGGCCTTTCGACGCCTCTCGTTCTCTCGGTACACACGATCGTATCGTTCGACTTCGCCATCTCTTTGCTCCCTGGTTGGCACACCACAATCTTTCCGCCATACTTCGTTGCGGGAGCGATCTTCTCGGGATTCGGAATGGTCCTGACCTTGATGCTGCCCCTGCGCGCAATCTACGGATTGGACGATTTGATTACGCAGTACCACATCGATTGCATGACTAAGATCATCTTGGCGACGGGTACGATGGTGGGGTATGCCTACGGGATGGAGTTCTTCATCGCTGCCTATGGAGCGAATGACTTCGAGATTTTCGCATTCGTCAATAGAGCGTTTGGCAACTACGCGTGGGCGTATTGGATAATGATTTCCTGCAATGTGATATCGCCGCAGTTCTTCTGGTTTAAGAAGATCCGCGAGAACACCGCTCTGGTCTGGATAATCACGATTTTCGTCAATATCGGCATGTGGTTCGAACGATTTGTCATTGCCGTTACGACACTGACCCGGGACTTCATTCCGTCGAGCTGGGGCTACTACTCGCCGACCATTATCGACATATTCACCTATGTGGGGACCTTTGGAGTATTCTCCGTGCTGTTCCTCTTGTTCATTCGCTTCTTGCCGCTAATGGCAATGGCGGAAATTAAGGCCGTCACTCCGCAGGCGGATCCTCACAACCATTAATCCTAAGCGACACTATCCGAACATGGCTAAACAACACGGACTAATCGCTAAATTCGATACCCCTGCCGACATAATGCATGCGGCAGAGAAGGTGAGAGATGCAGGCTTTAAGAACTGGGATGTGATAACCCCTTTTCCGATTCATGGCATGGATCCCGCAATGGGTATCAAGCGCTCGCTAGTAGGTCGATTTACGATTTGCGGCGGTACGATCGGTATTACCACAGGTATGCTGATGATCTGGTTCACAGGGGGCTCCGATCTCAGCGTGCCCTTAATGGAAGGATACAAGCTGATCGTTGGGGGCAAGCCTTACTTCAGTCCGCAATTCGCGTTTCCAGTATCCTACGAGCTGACCATTCTATTTTCGGCGTTCGCTTCCATTGGTGGGATGTTCATTCTGAACAAACTGCCTCAGCACTATCATCCGCTTCTTAAATACAAGGACGTTGCCGCCAGCTCGGATGACAAGTTCTTCTTGTATATCGAAAATGAAGATCCGCAATTCGACGAGGAAAAGACACGCGCGTTCCTTGGCGAGCTTGGAGCTGTTGAAATAGGGGAGTTGGAGGAGTAATTTAGATGCGATACGTATATCTAGTTTCAATAGTCGGCGTTATAGGGTTAATCGCCTTGCTCGGGCCGCGCGGCTCGGTTACGACACGGCCGCCGATCGAAGTATTTCCCGATATGGACCGCATGCCGAAATACCATCCTCAGGCGAAGAGCGCTTTTTTCGCGGATGGCCGCACAGATCGATTGCCGGTGGAAGGTACGATCGCCAGGGGCACGTACTACGAAGATGAATACTTCGCTACAGGAAAGAATGGCGAAGCCTTCGGTAAGGGTTTTCCAATCGATGTTGACAACGATGCCATGGCTCGCGGGGAAGACCGCTATAACATTTATTGTTCCGTTTGCCACGGCGCTGCCGGAGATGGCGATAGCATGACCAAGAAATATGGTATGCTCACGGTAGCCAATCTGGTGGATCAGAGACTGGTCGACTACACGGATGGACAGTTGTACGATGTTGTGAAAAACGGCAAAGGCCTGATGCTTGGCTATGCAGACCGTCTTTCCGTCGAAGACCGGTGGAACGTCGTACTTTATGTGAGAGCGCTTCAACGCGCAGCCAATGGAACTAAAGACGATTTAACGCCTGCTAAACGAGAGGAGCTCGGACTATGAGCGCTGACTTTACGCCTAATCCTAAAAAATGGCTAACGCTCGGGATCGCTGGACTGGCGGTATCCGTCATCGGCTTTTTCGTCGAACCCCAAATCGCAGCCTGGTCCTACTTGATCGGCTTGATTTTCATCACTTCCATCGCGATCGGGATGCTGTTCCTGGTAATGATTCATCACATTTTCGACGCTCAATGGTCGGTGATCGTGCGGCGTCAAGCGGAACATTACATGGCCGCCTTGCCATACATGGGAATATTGTTCATCCCGCTGTTTCTCTTAACCTATTTGGGAGGCAATGAAGGCATTCTGTGGCTTTGGATGGACCAAGGAGCGTCGCTGCATGGCCATGGAACGGTTGGTACAGATGTTCTATACCAGAAGAAAACGTGGTGGCTTACCGAATGGTTCTTTTGGACGCGCGCGGTCCTTTGCTTTTCTATCTGGATCTACTTCGGCAGCAAATTTCGCAAGAACTCGTTCTCGCAAGACGAAGATGGTTCGCCAAAGCACACATTCTCTAGCCGGAAGCATGCAGCGATCGGGTTGATTGCGGTAGCTCTCAGCTGGACGGCGGCGGCATTCGATTGGATAATGGGATTGGAGTACCACTGGTTCTCCACGATGTTTGGAGTTTGGATGTTCGCTAGCGCGATGCGAGCGGCATTAGCGGTAATGCTGTTAACGATTGCGTTCCTAGTCGCGAAGGGACCGCTTAAGGGGATTCTCAATACGAAGCACTTGCACGACGTGGCGACTCTGGCGTTCGCCTTCACGGTTTTTTGGGCCTACATTACGTTCTCCCAGTACTTCTTGATTTGGAACGCGAATATTCCTGAAGAGACCTTTTGGTTCAATGATCGCGAACAAGGGATTTGGTGGCCTATATCCATGATCCTCATTTTTGGATATTTTCTGTTCCCATTCCTCTACATGCTTCAGTTTCCCCTGAAGACGAATTTCAAATCGATGACATTCATGGCGATCTGGCTTTTGAGCATGAATCTGCTCGACGTGTTCTTCAACGTACTGCCGTCGCTAAAGGATCATCATGGTGAACCTTTCCAGATGTTTTCGAGCGTCACCAATATTATTTGGTACCTATCTGCCGTAGTCGGAGCAGGAGGGATATTGCTTTGGGCATACTGGTCGAGCTACCAGAAAACGAAGATTATCCCTATCCGTGATCCCCGCATTCAAGAATGCTTGAACCACAACCACTAGGAAACGAACGATGAGCGAGACTGCGCAAACACCTAATCGAAGCGCCTTCCCAATGGTAGTCGCTATTTTGGGGGCCTTTCTAATTTTTTATTTCATAGTCAGCGCGACATTCGATAATTCGGATGCAACGCTTGGAGAGCCCGCGCTCGAGCGACCATCGCTTGCGGAGCATAGCGCTGCTCAAGCAGATAAGCTTTCTGGATACGTTGTCACCGATCCCGCTGCTGGAAAAGTTCGGTTGCCGATCGAGCGCGCTAAAGAACTCGTCATATCGGAAAATGCTAAGTAGCCGAGATTGGCCTATTCGATTTTGCGGAACTAATTTCTAGTATGAGTTTGATTGGCAATATTTGTTCTTCGCTTTGTCCCGAGCTTAACGGTGAAACGAAGAATCGCGAATCCGTAAGGGCGATTGATGCCTCTATTCGGTTTCCGCTCCTGTCGCTCATCAAGTCGGCGATCGTCTGGTTGATTATCGCTACGATTTTTGGATTGATTGCGTCGATAAAGCTCCATTCTCCCAGTTTCTTTGGAGACAGTTCGATCCTAACCTACGGAAAAGTTGAGCCCGTTTTCTGGAATGCGCTCATTTACGGTTGGCTGTTCAATGCGGGGATTACTTGCGCGGTCTTCCTCTTGGCGCGTTTGGGTGGTACGACTGCAGGACTTGGAATTTTTCTGACAATAGCGATTACGTTGTGGAATGTGGCGGTTGGATTCGGGATTATCGGGATTTTGGCTGGAGAGCAACTGCCCTACCAATGGCTCGAGTTTCCTGCGTTCGTCGGACCGGTTCTGTTCACTGCGTTCGTTGGTATCGGACTCTGGTGCATGCTTACCTTTCGGGCGCGAATTCATCGAACGAGCTTCGCTTCTCAATGGTGGATCATCGCGGCGCTTTTCTCATTCGCCTGGATCTACACCACTGCCCAGATGATGTTGGTTTGTTTCCCTGCTCAAGGAGCGATCCAAACTTTGGTCAATAGCTGGTACGTTGAGAATGTGTTTGGGCTATTCATCGCTCCTTTCACGTTCGCTACAATCCTTTACTTGCTTCCAAAAACCTTGGGCGCACCAGTTGTGGGGCATAAATACAACACGTTTTTGGCGTTTTGGAGCTGGCTGCTTTTTGCGAGCTTTTCCGGTGTAGCCTCGATGGCCCATGGCCCTATTCCAGTATGGGTATCGTCAGTAGGCGTGATAGCGAGTTTTGGACTGCTACTTCCCGCGACAACGCTTTCAATTCAATTTCTGTCTAGCCTGTTTCAGCGTTTCAGCGTTATCTGGGATTCCGCTACTGCGCGATTCCTGTTGGCAGGCTGTATCGCGTTTGTCGTTCTGATGTATCTCAAGGTGTTTGGCGCCTTGCGCAGCTCGCAAGGAGTGACTCAATTCTCAGTGTACGATTCCGGTCTTTGGTATCTGGCGTTTTTCGGATTCGCCGGGATGGTATTCACAGGAGCGTCACTCTTCATTTTGCCACGACTGCTGAATAAGGAACTTCCTTCCTCGACTTTGGTTGATCTTCAGTTCTGGGCTCAATCAATGGGCGTGATTATTGTATCCATCGGTCTGATTTCAGGCGGTGAGCAGCAAGGGGCTTTGTTGAATCAGAGTACTGCCGATACATTGGTAATCGTGAAAACGATGCGAAGCAGCTTTTTCATGATCACCACGGGATTGACCTTTATATTGGTTGGCGCTGTTGCCAATGCGATCACCTACTTTTGGCTTCTGATTTCAGACCGCTCTGAAAGCGAGCAATCAGTTAGCTTGATCAAGGAGGCTCCGGAATTGGAGTACAACGCCTCATGAATCGCGGCCCCTTCATATTTCTTGGTGTATTCATCATCGTGGTAGCTTCATGGACCTATGTCGTCTACAAGCCGAACCAGAACGTGGGGCGCTTAACGGCTATCATTGATGAGGAACAAGGCGGAATCTTGCCCAGAGGCATTCAAGGAGCGGCTTCGCATGGACGGGAAGTGTATCAAGAATTGGGATGCATTGCCTGCCACACGCAACAAGTCCGCGTTGCCACCGGGACCGATATTGAGCGTGGCTGGGGTGTCCGTCAGTCAGTCGCTCGCGACTATATAGGCGAGACGAGAGCCTTGATCGGAAATTCACGAATAGGTCCGGATCTCGCTAATATTGGCGATCGCCGACCTAATGCGAATTGGCACTTGCTGCATTTCTACAATCCACAAATTACGTCGGAGGGCTCAAACATGCCTGCCTACGCATTTCTTTTCGAAACGCGGGAGATTGTCGGGGAACCCAGCGTCGATGCTTTGGATATCCCCGAACCCTTCGCTCCAGAGAACGGATACGAGGTCATTCCGAGCCGGGAGGCTCATTCGTTAGCGTCCTATATGGCTAGCTTGAAAATCGACTACGACTTGATTGAAGCGCCGAAGTCGAATGAAATCATGGCGGAAGAATTAGCCTTCGCGTTGGAGAATGCGGCCCAATGAGTGACGAGTCTCAGAATCAGAAATTGCCGGGTATCGATGAAGGCCTAGCGAGCGATGAGAGCATTCTCAAAGCGCATGCGCGAATCTGTCGCGAACCGATCCATGCATCGCCGGTATTCTTTTTCACCTGCATGGCATTAATAACGATTCTTGTCTTTGGCTGGTTCTACCACCGGCGCTACATGGGCGAGAACGATCCTCAAATCTACATGCACGAGCGTACGGACATCGCGCTCTATCGGGATTGGGTCGATCGTCCTCGAGGTCCGATCGAATATGACTATTTCGCAATCGGTCAGGAGCTCTATACGAAGATGGCCTGCGTGGGATGCCATATGGCGGAAGGGGAAGGAAAAGCGGGCGAGTTTCCTCCATTGGCCAGTTCTCAGTGGGTTACAAACGAAGATCACACGCTTCCTACAAAAATTCTTTTGGCGGGACTAGTTGGTCCTGTGACGGTGAAAGGCGCTGAATACAATGGCAATATGGCTCCTTATGGCCCGGCGCTCAAGGACCATGAAATCGCCGGCTTGGTGACTTATATTCGTCAGAGTTGGGGGAATGAAGCGAGCGAGGTGACGTTGGAACAAGTAGCCGAGGTAAGGGCCGAAATTGGGACGCGCGCTCAATGGACTGCGGACGAGCTCACGAGCTACTTCGAGTAGACGAATCGAGCTCTTTGCTGATCGTCTGGTCTTATTGAGGTTTGGACAATTCGATCGATCGCTTAACCGCGGATTCGATTGCCGTATCCAGTATGCCTGACCAGTTGTCTCGTTCGAGCTGAGTGAGTAATGCGTGAGTGACTCCGTTTGGCGAAACGACCTCGTCGACGAGCTGCGATGGAAGTTGATCGCTTTGCTTCATCAACTCGAGCGATCCAATGCCTGTTTCGATAGCGAGCTTTGAGGCAAGCTGAGGTTCGAGCCCCCGACGCTCAGCCGCCTTGGCGATGAAATCGATAAACTGAAAGAATACGGCAGGCCCGCACCCACTAACGGCAGTAACGATATGCATTTGCGATTCCTCGACTTCATAACAGGTTCCGAGAGCTCCTAGCAAAGTCTCGACTTGGTCTCGATCTGTGTCGCTCGGCGCATCGCGAAAGCAGTAGGCGCTGACGCCTTTGCCAATGCGAGAGGGGGTATTGGGCATTACTCGGACAACGTTTCTGGCTGACGGAAAGGCCTCGCTGAGCGATTGAAGCGTCCTCCCAGCGAGAACGGAAATGACCAGGCTTCCGGATGCAGCTTCTCCTTCGCTACGGGATATGGTATCCAAATGCTGGGGTTTGAAGGCGAGTACAAGGGTTTGCGCCTCTGAGATAAGGTCCGGTCGGGAAGAGGAATGGCCGATACCGGTTTCGGCGGACAAGGATGAGGCAGTCGTTCCTGATCCGGAAACGCATTTCATGTCAGAGGCGGCTACTACCTCTTTGTCCAGGAGCCCGAGTACGATTGCTCGGGCGAGGTTTCCAGCTCCTATAAATCCTATGCTCATTCCGTTTCGTCGTTGTCTATTGGATGGGTGAAGCGGGCGATCACGCCTCCATCCGGATTTTCAGAGATTGTGATTTCGCCCCCTAGCGTACGGATGGCATGTCGCGCGATCGTGAGCCCCATTCCTACACCGACTGTATTCTTGGTGCTTACAAAGGGTTCGAACATATTGTCTTCAACTTCAGGATCGATGCCATTTCCCTGATCGACTACCTCGAACTCGATCGAGGTTTCGTCTTCGCTCATCTTTACCGAGAGTGTAATGGGACGTTCGGCGACATCTAGGGTGTGGTAGCTTTCCCAAGCATTGATGATGAGCTTGGAAAGCGCCTCTTCAAAGGCCTCAATATTGGTGCGAATCGCGGTACCTTCGAGTGTGTTATTAACGGATACAGCAATTTCGGTTTCCTTCGCTTCCTTGGCTCGATCAACGCTGTTTTCGATCAGCTTCTCAATTGGCATGACATGCAATGACAATCGGGTGGTGAAAGCGACTGTGCTCAACTGCTTGATTATGCTTACGATGCGATTGCCGACGGATTCGACGCGAGTGATATTGCGCATCACCTTCTCGGGATCGCTATGATTCGCTTTGGCGAGTTCCAAGTAGCCCATGACGACTCCGAGGAGATTGTTTAGACTGTGCGCAATTCCCTGAGTCAGCGCTCCGATGGACGCGGCTCGCCTGGATTCGCCCAGCCGTTTCGTCAGTTCGACATTCTCCTCGTTGATCGCTAGGTAGTTCAGCTGGGCTCGTACGCGAGCAGCGGTTTCATCGAGATCAATCGGTTTGGTAATGTAGTCGACTGCTCCTGCTTGAAGTCCCTCCAGTTTTCCTTCCTTGGAGTTCTGGGCCGTTACGAAAATTACAGGGATTGATTTAGTTCGATCATTGTCGCGAAGGATTTGGCAGACCTCGAATCCATCCATCCCCGGCATCATTATATCTAAGAGGATAAGATCGGGCAGGTCCGACTTCGCTATTTCCAATCCCTCTGGACCGCTGCTTGCAGACAGTACCTTGTGACCTTCCCATTCGAGCTTTCGTCGAAGCAGCTGGATGTTTACCGGTTCGTCATCGACAACTAAAATAGTGCGATCGGACGTATTTTGCTTGGCCATGGAGTCAGTTGATTAAAGCGGTTGGGCAAACGAAATTAGGCATTTTGGAGAGCGTACGCCTTTACTGTGTTTTTCATGAGTATGGCGACGGTCATGGGACCTACGCCTCCGGGCACTGGCGTGATCTTCGATGCGATCAGGGCCGCTTCGTCGAAATTGACATCCCCTACGAGTTTATAGCCACGCTTTCTGCTGGCGTCTTCCACGCGATTGATCCCGACGTCGATGACGACCGCGCCCTCCTTGATCATATCTCCAGTAACCATTTCTGGCCTACCGATGGCCGCGACCAATACGTCGGCCTGGCGCGTAATCTCCTTGAGATTTCGAGTTCTGGAATGGCACACAGTCACCGTGGCGTTGGCATGCGCTCCCTTTTGCATGGCCAGCAGTGAAAACGTCTTTCCAACAATGAGACTGCGTCCGAGCACAACCACGTGTTTGCCTTCTAGCTTTATACCTTCTCGTTTACAGATTTCGATTATTCCCGCTGGCGTGCAGGATACGAATCCATCCGGATCTTCTTGTACGACTCGGCCTGCGTTGACTACGTGGAATCCATCTACGTCCTTGTTGGGGTCAATTCGATTGAACGCGTCTTGCTCATTCAAGTGAGAGGGGAGAGGCGACTGTATCAGAATGCCATTTACCGAAGGATCTTCGTTCAAGGCATCGACTTTCGCAAACAGCTCCTCTTGGCTGATGGTATTGTCGAAAGTGAATAGAAGGGGGGTGATCCCAATCTTTTCCGCGGTCCGGTTCTTGCTTTTGACGTAAGATACGGAAGCGGGATCCTCGCCGACTCGAATGAAAGCGATACAAGGCTTGTTGCCGTCGATCGCCGAAACTTTCTGTGTGAGCTCGTCAACGATGTCGCTCGCGATTTTTTTGCCGTCGATCAGATTCATCAAGGACGTGGCTTTCTGGGAAGGACTCTTGTTCGGGTGCGTTTAAATTTTCTTTTTCAGCCTCACGAGGTTCATGACAACGAACGAGGATTCTTCCGGTTTCTCGATTGAGCCCGTCGCGACGAGGCGTGAGTTGATATACTCCTGAATCGGGCCAATTGAAAATAGATTGGTGTCGTCGATGTAGGCCATCGTCTCATTGTCAGTATTGATCAGCTTAAACTCATACCCGGTATTCTGGGATTCGAAGTAATTGGTCGAGACGATGATACCCTCTAAATTCTGGTATTGGGTCTTGGCTATTGCGGGTTTCGTTTCGACATTTTCCAAGGGTGGCGCCGCCGAGGTTTCTTGTGGGGATGGGGTGATGAACGTGTCGTCTTCAATGTAGCCGCGCACGATCGTCTCCAAGTTCACATGACAATAGCGGGGATCGATCGAAATTATCTCTGCTTTGTCGTCTTCTGTGGCGATCGCCAAGATTTGCGCCTCTCTTGAAGGGCTCAGTAGGTATTTCGAACCGGGCAAAGGAAGGAAATTCTTTCCAACGTCCTGGCTATCCACATAGACGAGAAATTCTCCGCGATAGTAGATCGGTCGCCAGCCTGGGATCGGTTCGGCGCCATCTGGCCAGCTCGCATCGACTGCGAGAGACGGAGATTCGAGCTGCCCGATAATGGCGGAATCGCTATTGGGGCTGATTCGTACCAGGGCAGTGTCCTGAGCGAGAACGTTAGCAGTGTATCCAGTGATCGCTAACATTGCTAGAGTCGATAGAACGCGTAGGTGTTTCATAGAGCTTCGTCGTGTTTGAACAATTTGCGAATTTCGTTTTCCTGAAGAATCATTCCCGCTCCTTTTGGCATGCCCTTAATGCTGAACGCGCCAATTTGGTATCGCTTCAGGCGCTTCACATCGTAGCCGAGCGTAGTGAATAAATTGCGGATCTCGCGCTTTTTGCCGTGATGCATCGCTACGTCGATCTCCTTCGATGCCTCCTTGCTCTGACTGCCAAGCAAGGTAGCTTTTTCAACTTTCATTCGTTCACCCTCGAATTGAATTCCTTTGGTCAATTTTCCGGTGTGCTTCTTGGGAAAGGGCTGCTTGAGCGAAACGTGGTACTTCTTAACCACAAGGCTCGATGGGTGCATGAGCTGGTTGGCGAGATCGCCATCGTTGGTGAGGATTACAAGTCCCTCGCTGTCCTTGTCTAGTCGGCCCGCGCAGAACAGCCGGATGCTTTGGTAGTCTTTGGGAAGCAGATCGAAAACGGTTCGATCATTGTGCGGGTCGTCGTTGCTGCAAATGAAGCCTTTGGGCTTGTTGACAACGAATACGATTTGGCTCTGCTTGCGGTGGCGTATTTTCTGTCCTTCGAAAACGACCTCGTCGATTCCCGGTTCGATCTTGTCTCCGATTTGAGCGATCTTCCCATTGACGGAAATCGCCCCGTCGCGGATATGCTCCTCTGCGGCGCGGCGCGAGCAAACACCCATGTCTGCTAGGTATTTTTGGATGCGCAATCGGTTTTCTGTGGAAGGCATTGTAGGATCTGAGCGATCGACTTTTCGCGAGATCGATGGTTGCTAATGCCAGGGATCGTCGCGTTCCAAATCGAGCGCTACAGGAAGATAAAGGTCGACCCTTCAGGCGAGGGCAAGCGCAAGCTGGATTTGGCAAATTTTTCGCTGAAAACTAACATTGCTAAAGCGGTTTTTAGCCATAGGACTGTTTGATCGGGCCCCTTTTTCGGGAATCGCGCATCAATTTAGGAATTTGATCCAAGCAGCTATGAGTCTTACATTTGAAAACAAAGTCGCCGTAGTAACGGGCGCGGGCCGTGGAATCGGCCGCGCAATCGCAGAAACGCTGGGGAAGGCCGGCGTTACAGTCATTTGCGTATCCTATTCGGAATCATCTTGCGGGGAGGCGGCCCAAGCGATCAATGACGCAGGCGGCAAGGCGGTCGCTAAAGCGGTCGACGTTTCGGATTCCGCCGCCGTTTCTGAGGCCTGCGAGTCTCTCCTAAGCGAATACGAGAATATCGACATCCTGGTGAACAATGCGGGTATCACGAAGGACAACCTGCTGTTTCGAATGTCGGAGGACGATTGGACGAGCGTGATCAATACCAATCTCAATAGCTGCTTCTACTGGGTGAAGGGCCTGGCGCGGCCTATGACGCGAAAGCGATGGGGTAGAATTGTAAATATTTCCTCCGTTTCGGGCATTATGGGGAATGCGGGCCAGACGAATTACGCAGCCGCCAAGGCAGGAATGATCGGCTTCACTAAGAGCCTGGCCAAGGAGCTTGCCTCGCGGAGCATTACCGTGAATTGCGTCGCTCCTGGCTTCATTAAGACTGATATGACCTCGAAAATGGCGGATGCGGCCCTCGATATAGTGCTTCCAACGATACCGCTCAAGCGGATGGGCGAATCTAGCGACATCGCCAATATGGTCGCCTATCTAGCGTCTGAAGAGGCAAATTATGTTACAGGCCAAGTTTTTACCGTTGACGGCGGCATGGCTATGTGATGCCTCCTGAGTTCAATTTACTATTAATCTGTCACACAAAATGGCCGACGAAAAAAGCATCAAACAAAGAGTCTCAGAAATCATCGTAAACCAGCTCAATGTAAATGAAGAGCAGATCACGCCGGAGGCATCCTTCCTGGATGATCTAGGCGCTGACTCGCTAGACACCGTTGAATTGATCATGGCCTTTGAAGAAGAGTTCAAAGACGAGATCCAAGGCGAAATCCCTGAGTCGGACGCAGAGAAACTGCAGACCGTCGGAGACGTCACATCATACATTGAAGGCAAGGCTGGAGCGTAGCTCTCTCCTTGTCGTGCAACGAGCCGCTTGAGCGTTCCTTGCTTAAGCGCTTAACCCATCGCGAGACGAATTTATGACTGAGCTGGCGGATAGCCAACGTGTAGTTGTAACCGGTCTTGGGGCTATCACCCCTCTGGGACTGGATGTTGATTCCTTTTTTCAAGGACTTCTCGATGGGAAGAATGGAATCAGCAAGGTCGAATCCTTCGATACGGAGAAGTTCACTTGCAAGATAGGAGGTGAAATCAAGGATTTCGACGCTACCCAGTACATGGATCCCAAGGAAGCGCGTCGGAATGATCGGTTTGTCCATTTCGCTTCCGCAGCGTGCAAGGAAGCGGTAGCGGATGCGGGCTTGGATATGGACAGCGAGGATCCGGATCGTGTGGGCGTATTCATCGGGTCTGGAATCGGAGGAATGGATACGATCGAGAAGAACTGCCGCAAGCTGGTAGAAAGCGGACCGCGAAAGGTGTCTCCCTTCATGATCCCCGCGCTGATCTCGAATATGGCATCCGGAGTAATCGGTATCGAACTGGGTGCGATGGGGCCGAATTTTTCCATCGTGAGCGCCTGCGCGACCGGCGCTCACGCTATCGGTGAATCTCTGAAGACCTTGCGACTCGGCGAGGCGGATGTAATGATCGCCGGCGGTAGCGAAGCCACCATTACGGGCCTGAGCTACGCGGGCTTTTGCTCGATGAAGGCAATGTCCACCAACAACGACAACCCTGAGGGCGCGAGCCGTCCTTTTGATGCCGGCCGAGATGGATTTGTCATGGGAGAGGGCGCTGGAATTATCGTATTGGAAACTCTCGAGCACGCGAAGAAACGCGGCGCGTCCATCCACTGCGAATTGGTGGGTTATGGCGCCTCCTGCGACGCAAACCATATTACGGCTCCCCACCCGGAAGGGAAGGGCCTGATTGGGGCGATGAAGCGAGCGTTGCATTCCGCTCGCCTGAATGCTGAGGACGTAGGCTATATCAACGCTCACGGAACGTCGACGCCCTACAACGACAAATTTGAGACGATGGCGGTGAAGTCTCTTTTTGGCGATCATGCCAATACGCTTCCGATGAGCTCTACGAAGTCTATGACGGGTCACTTATTGGGGGCTGCAGGAGGAGTGGAAAGCGTTGCGTGCGTTCGAATGATCGAGACCGGAAAGCTGGCCCCAACAATTAACTACGATACGCCGGACCCCGATTGCGATTTGGATTACGTGCCCAACGAAGCGCGCGAGATGAAATTATCGGTTGCGATGAGCAACAGCCTAGGATTCGGAGGGCAGAACGCGTCGTTGATTTTCAAGGCCGTTTAGCCCTAGCGGATCAAGGAACGGCGCAAGAGGCATTTCAAATTACGAATACCAATAGATGGAAAAGACATTTATCATTCTAAAGCCGGATTGCATGGAGAAAGGCTTGGCGGGCCAAGTATTGCAGCGATTTGAAAGCGAAGGATTTTCGATCGTAGCCGCTAAGATGGCTCAGCTGGAGTCTCCCATACTTCGAGAGCACTACGCTCACGTAGCTGACCTTCCATTTTTTCCGGATATCGAAGCATTCATGAGTTCGCGTCCTGTGGTTTTCGTAGCCCTCGAGGGTGAAAACGTGATTCAGCGTGTTCGGGATCTCTTGGGACCTACGGATTCGACAAAAGCCCCCGCAGGTACCATTCGAGGCGATTTCGGTACGGACATGATGCGGAATGTCGTTCACGCGTCCGACGGCCCAGAAACGGCTGAGGCGGAGTTGAAACGCTTCTTCGAAGACAGCGAGATTTTTTCTTAGTACTTGCGGCTTGGCCTAGATAGTCGAAGTCACGAGTCCGAATTGATCACAACGCGAAAGCTCATAGTTGTCGGTCGCGGGATGAGGGCTGAAGCCATCGCGACTAGCAGAGCGGCACTTTAGCGCGGTCTCAGCCCAGCTGCCTCCGCGAAATACGCGGATCATACCTGTATCTGCTCCTTTGGGATCAGCTGAACTTGCCTCGTAGGGCCCGTACCAATCCCAGCACCATTCGCGCACATTGCCATGCATGTCGTACAATCCAAAGAAATTGGGCGCCTTGCTTCCCGTTTCGTGCGTATTGCTTTCACTGTTACCTCCATACCAGCCGACCGCGTCTAAATTGGGGTCGATCGGAGACAAGTCGGTGTGGGTAATGGCGCCTGAATGGAAGGCCGTCGTGGCGCCAGCCCGACAGGCTCCCTCCCATTCCGCTTCCGTTGGCAATCGATAGCCATCGGCATTCCAATTCACGAACGGATCGGAGGACCCTATGCGAAATACGTTTCTCGTCTCGAATGTATTCGATAGGTAGTAGGCTGGAATTCTACCTTCCATTTCACTTCTTGCGTTGCACCATTTGATCGCGTTGAACCATGATATTTCAGTTACGGGATGCCGCCCGCTTTCGTAGCCGTTTCGGCCATTTCTTCCAACAGCGAGATCCTCGTATCCATTATTAATGGCCCAATCGCGTACGTCGTTCCATTCGTTCCAAGTCACTTCTGTCTCAGACATGTGGAATCCTCTCGTCAATGTGACCCCATGGAGGGTTTCATCATTTCCACGACCGGGTTCCTGAGTGGGCGAGCCCATGAGGAATGTTCCAGCCGGAATCAGAGCGAATCCATTGGGGATAGCTGGTTTTTCCGCAAGCCTCAGACGGATGAATCCGCGCTCGAATGGAACGAGCTGCTGCACGAGAGTTGACTGATCGGGCTCGCCATTGAATCGATAGCGTTCTGTCCAGTCGAGTAGGTTGTCGCTTACCTCTACGATGTAAGCATACGAATCGCGGACTCCGCTAAGTGAAAGCGTTGCCGATTGTTCGGTCGCGATTATTTCTTCGCCCGATTGCGGGTCGACTGTCGCCACCGCGTTGTCCTCGACATTTAGAGAAACCTTGAGCCAATCGACAGGAGTTGCGCCGCTAGCTAGCCGGGTCAATAACCACCCTAGGGCAAATGCCGCGAGGAAGACACGTGCGGAGTTCATTCGCTCTAGAGTCACGGAGATTGTAGGCGAGTTAGAGAATTTTGCATCCCAATCTGCCTCTTCTCGATGCAGCGTGTTCTCCATGCCGGTATCATGGCAGGACTCACGCAGGAATCCCAGTTTAATTCGCAGTGAATTCCGATTGAAGCGCTGTTCTTACATGCGCGTTTTTCGGTCCAGGCTACGGTATTGAATCGCTTCAGTGAGGTGATGCATCTTGATGTCAGAGGACGGCTCCAGGTCGGCAATGGTGCGAGCGACTTTCAAGATGCGATTGTAGGCTCGGGCAGAAAGCCGTAGCGACTCCATCGCGTTTTGCAAGAGAGCGCCCATTTCCGAAGTGATGGAGCAATTGCGCTCTATGGCGGACTCAGTTAGGTTCGCATTTGCAGAGAATGCATCCTTTGCGTATCGCACTTTCTGAATATCTCTCGCTTCGTGGATGCGTTTGCGAATTGTCTGTGAGGATTCTCCCTTTTTAGCCGTCCTCAATTCTTCAATACTAAGAGCGGGCGCTTCAATGTGGATGTCTATCCGATCGAGAAGAGGCCCGCTAACGCGACTTCGATAGCGCTGTATTTGGGTAGGGGAGCAGGCGCAGTCGCCCTGCTTCGAGCCTAGGTATCCGCAAGGGCACGGGTTCATCGCGGCCACGAGCATGAAATTGCAGGGCAAGGTTACTTTCCCCGCCGAGCGTGAAATCGTGACGCAGCCATCTTCCATGGGTTGGCGCATGACTTCTAGGGCAGAACGCTTGAATTCGGGAAGCTCGTCCATGAACAGGACTCCGTTGTGGGCGAGCGAGATTTCTCCGGGTCCTGGGATGGTTCCACCACCCAGCAATCCAACATCGCTAATGGTGTGATGAGGGGAACGGAAAGGACGTCGCCTATCGAGGGAGTCCCATTGGTGGCTCAATCCGGCCGCTGACTGAACCTGAAGTATTTCCAAGTATTCCTCGAGCGTTGGCGTAGTCATTATCGAAGGGATCCGCTTAGCGATCATCGATTTGCCGGACCCAGGGGGACCTATCGCTAGTAGATTGTGCCCTCCTGCGACTGCTACCTCTATTGCGCGGCGGAACTGGGCTTGGCCTTTTACGTCTTCGAAATCAAGACCGTACGTATAGGAGTTAGCTTCCTTCGCATGGTACCCTTTCATTGGTTCGAGATCGAAATCTCCTTCCAGAAAGCGTTTCGCTTCGTCGAGCGACTTGACTCCATATATTTCAATTCCGGATACGAGAGCGGCCTCTTGCGCAGATTTGATTGGCAGTATTGCTCCCTTGAGGCCGCGGGCTTTAGCATCGAGAGCAAAGGCTAATCCTCCTCTTACGGGACGAGTTGCTCCTGAAAGACTGAGTTCCCCTGCGATTACATATCGATCGAAACGATCGTGGGGAGTCATCTGGCCGGTTGACTCGAGAATTCCCAGCGCGATGGGAAGGTCGTACATGGGCCCTTCTTTTCTCAAGTCGCCTGGCGCGAGATTGATAGTGGTGCGTGTTTGGGGCTTGCGAAAACCTGAGTTGGCTAGCGCCGAGAAAACGCGATCGTCCGATTCTTTCACAGCGGCGTCTGGGAGCCCTACCATGATCAAGCGTGGATCTCCGCTTTCACCTGCATTGACTTCTACGAGTACCGATACGGCATGGATACCTTGCAGCGCAGCGCTTTTTATGGTGGCGAGCATACGTTAAGAATGGATTGAGGTTAACAGCGTCTCACAATCGACTCTGCAAAGCTCAAATTGGCAAGCGGAAATCGAAGGGAGAAGAATTTTGCTGCCCAGAAATGAATGCGATTATAGCGCAGTAGAATCTACAGGCGAATGTTGCATGGCGCGAACCTGATGCTGTGGCGTCGATTCGCATCGAGGTTTAAAGGACCCGTTTCAATCGCCGTCGCTTGAATGTATCGAATGGTATAGTGGATACAAGCTTGTCGCCCGGATCGATTTGCATCCTATGAATTCGTTTGCCTTCGAGACCTGCTTATCGAAATCAGAGATTCGAGCTTTGTCTTTGGCCTTAATAAGGAGAGAGTGAGCCCAATATTCCTCTGCTCCATCAAGCACTGCTTTTACGCTATTTAACTCAGGCACTTTGGGAAGCTTAGCTGATAACAATAGCCCCAATTTGTTAGGGATTGATATACTTGACACCCCTAAACTATTTTAGTGGATTTAGCATAGAGCTTCCCAAGGTTTTCTGGCCGTACTCGAAACTTAGTCCCGTGGCCGCGCACCGCCCCTGAATCCTTGATATAGGCATCAAAGTCCACGAGTATTAGCCCATCTGCAATCGCCTTCATTAGACGAGGCGTTTTGATGTTCTCAAAAGCAACGGCTGTCTCGTATCCCACTTGTCCCGATTTCACTGTTCCTGTCACATAAGCCAGCCGGCGCAGTTTTGAGACGATAGCATTCGTCAAATCTTCTTCGGTCCAATATGGAGCGGGTGCCATATCATCCTGATGACGCACCCAGATAGAGCCAGAATCGTAGGCGATATTGAAGCCCCTATCTGATTCCCCTTCAATCGTATGGCGGAACCCTTTACGACCATTCCTCCCGACCCAGCCATGTTTGTTGATCGCAAACTTGATGATACCGCGTGGTCGTGGCGTTTTATGGAATAATGTCAAGAGAGAATTGCCACTGCTGAATTTAAGTTCCCATAAGCCAGCATCAGGGCCGTCATGATTGGTTGCTTTCAGGCCAAGTATGTTTTCCAGTAAGTCCCCTGGCGCCCCCGTACCGGTCTTTGGCAGTTCATACCAGCCACTGTCGCAAAGGCCTTTTATCTCCTCAAGCAATTGTTTTTTTGTAGTAATCATCGCTGCTTCCTGTAGACAGCCATTCGCTCTTTGGCTAGACGGCAGTAGCCTTTGCTTTCCTCAATACCAATCCATTGTCGTTCTTCGGCCTCAGCCGCGATCGCAGTTGTGCCTGAACCCATGGACGGATCAAGTATTGCCTTCGCATCCGTCGATCCGATACGCCTTCGAGCAAGCTCCACCGGGAAGGGCGCAGGGTGCGGATTGCTGGATTCTTGGGGGATATCCCAGACGTCGCCGGCCGCGTTAGCTTTCGGAGCAAGCCTAAAATCCGGCTTTGCGATGGGATAAATGACTTCATAGGTTGGCAGGAAATAACCGGGGTTGAAGTTGATGCCCCCTTTGCGCCGCCAAATGATGATTTGCCGCACAGGGAACCCATCGAGAATATCCGCCCTGTCTTGCAGCAATCCCCGCTGTACGCGCCACTTGCGGTTGTAGAAAATCGCTCCTGCAGGTTTTATCAGGCGCATCATGGCTGCCAGGCAATCCCGCTGCCAGGCAACGTAATCGCCATGCGGCATACAATCGTCATGAGCTTCGTAGCCGTTCATTGAGCTCGCCTTGGGCCACTTGCCGCCATTGCCGCTTTTCATCCCATTCCCCGATGACTGCTTCAAGCTGTAGGGCGGAGAGGTAACGATGAGGTCAACGGATTGCGCGGGCATTCGTTCCATCAGGTCCAGCGTATCGCCGCAGTGGAAGCGGTTGAACCATGCATCCATAATAGCGGGCGATGGGGTGTCCAGCCCTGCTTTCAATAACCCGTCGAAGGGTATGGACTTGAAGCTATCCATCGACTAGCCCTCTGTAAGTGAGCCTGCTATTAAACCCATGGACAAGCAATGCGTCTAGCCTTTCGCCCCCTTCAAGCCCCAACAGATTCCTTCTGAAGGAGAACTCCGCTAAGTATCGGTCGAGGCGCTTCCATGTGAAGTGGTGGAAAACGCCATAGTAGCCCCGTTTCAGCATGGCCCAAAAAGACTCAATGCCATTGGTGCGCGCTTTGCCCCTGACGTATTCGCCGACAGAATGTACAGCAACTTCATGGCGGCATTCTTTGCCTAGTCCTGTGTAGCCTTTGTGGTCATCCGTGTATAGCGTGGAGCCTTCCGGCGCGTGTCGCCGAAAATTTCCCCAGCGTCTTCTTCGATGCGCTCACGCCTCGCTGAGCGAGCGCCTTGCCTGATCTGGAGCGAGCGCCAACAACCATATCTTCCCCGACTGCGCCTCGCCCTGCGCTTAATCGCTTGTTTGCGCGCTTGTTTTCCTCTTTGCCTCCAAGATAGGTTTCATCGGCTTCAGTAGGCCCGTCCAGTGGACCTGAACCTTCCCCCGCCTGCTCTGCGGCCTTACGGAGCTTCGACAAAATAAACCAGGCTGTTTTCTGTGTTACGCCAAGCTCCCTTGCGAGATGGTGACTGCTAATGCCTTTTCGATGATTAGTCATCAACCACGCGGCAATGAGCCATTGCCGCAACGGAATACGGGATTCCTCGTATATCGTGCCTTTGCGAATACTGAAATCTTTCTTACAATCAGCACAACGATATACACCTGGCTTTGATTTTCTTTTGTAAATCTTCCGTGTGCTGCCACAGCAGGCGCACACGATACCTGCGCCCCATCGCAGATTTTCCAGGTGGTCAATACAAGATTGCTCATCTGGGAATACGGCAAGCATTTGAACAAGAGAATTGTATTTCATGTGGCGCTACCTTTACTTTGTAACCCCAATCATATCAGGCTATTTAGGGGTGTCAAGTATATCAACCCCAAAAAAAGCAGGAGCATCATGCTCCTGCTTGGAAAATTGAAACTCTGGAGAGATTACAATCCGAGATTGGCGAGGTGTACCCTGCGAACCTGTTCAAGGTAACGTGTGATGAAATCTCTTGGCTCAAGCGTATTCGCTCTTTCGAGTAGGGGGATGGCCTTGCCGTATTGCTCACGGGCGACATATGAACGCGCCCAGGCAATCAAGCCCTTGACTTCCACAGCGGGAATTTTCGCCACGCGATCGTAGTAGATATCAGCCCGAGCATAGTTCTCGATGTCGTCTTGAGCGGTGTAGTGATCCGCGAGCATCATGAGCGCATCTCCGTCAAGCGGGTCGTTCAAGATAAGCTTCTCCAGGATCGGAATGAAAACATCGGTCTTGCCTTCGCTGATGGCGATGTGGGACTCCATTCTCAAAAGGCGAGTATCTTCATCTTTGCCGACGCGGTCCTTATAGGTTTTGCGTATGTCGCTGATAAGCACTTTCGCTTCATCGAATGCGCCTCGAGCTACCAAGATATCGGCTGTATCCACGTGCGTGTTTACAGAACGATTGGGATCTTTTTGGATGGCCTTTCGGTAGTACTTGAGGGCGAGGTCGTTCAAGTTCTGGGACATGTAGATGTTGCCCATAAACTCGAGAGATTCAGGAGTAGATTTCCCGAGGCGGTCTACGATTTCTTGAATCGCTACAGCGGTTTCCGCGTCGTCTAGCCCGAGGTAAGCATTGGCTTGGCTGATCCAAATAATTTCGTTTTCTGGCTCCTGGATCAGGATTTCCTCAAGAACGGCAATCGCTTCCTCGTACTTCTTCTGGCTGAGGAGCGACTTGGCGAGACCGAGTTGCCAATCCTTTACCGTGGAATCCAAGAGGATTGCTTCACGGTAAGCGGTTTCAGCGGAAATGAACTGTCCCGCGTTGACGTAGCAAAGACCGAGCAGTCCGAAAGTAGTGGTGTCTCTGGCTCCGAGATCGATCGCTTTTACGAAGTGAGTCTTAGCGTCTTCGAACTCTCCGCTTTGGACGAGCATGATCGCTAGGTTCTTGCGGGCGCGGAGGAAATTAGGATATTTGTCGACCGCCTTCTTGAAGAAGCTCATCGCGTTGGGGATGTCACCTTTTTCACCGTAGACGCTGCCGACGATGAACTCCAGGGAACCAGAAGAGGCGCCCGTGATGTTGGCGAGGAGCATCTGCAAGGCAGCATCCTGATCTGTTTTCATCACTTCGACGATCTCGCGGAAAACCTCGGCCTCCGCTTCGGTCAGCTTAGGCTGTACCTCGGTGTTGAGTTCGTAGTTGCCGATGTAGGCATCGCGGATGTGGGGTTGGCTCCAGAATGTCTCTGGATCGTATTCAAGTTGCGCGGACGCTGTTGAAATGCCGGCAGCGCAAAGAAGACCGGATAATGCCAATTTGAATGATTTGCTCTTAGTCATTATATTTAGGTTCGTAAATTATCGTGTTAACTTATCAGTCGAGGGCTATTCTTGTCCTTGTACGACTTTCATGGTGACTCCCTCAGCTCCTGCGAGGATGCAGGTGTCGTGGACGGTAACGTAGGTGGATACGTGCGATTCTTTTTCAACATTGATAAGAATCGGGTAGACTTCCTGTTGCATTTCCTGCTGGATGATCGCGCGAACGCCTCCCAGGCCGATGTTCTTTTGCACGGCTCCGAATTTGGAGAAAACTTCGCCATTCGACTTGATAAGAAGCGTTAGCTTTTCTTTTTCGTCATCTGGAGGATCTTCCACGGGAGCTGGGTCGGGCGTATTGGTCGCCATACCTTCTTCTTCAACGAATACCGTAGTGACGATAAAGAAGATCAGGAGGATGAAAACCATGTCGATCAACGGCGAGATGTTGATGTCCGTCATCTCGTCGTTTTCGTTGAAGTGCTTTCTGTTTCTCATAGCGGATAGGGCAAACGTAGCCGTCTAGACTAGTTGGTGAGCTTCTCCAATGAAAGGTGTATGTTGCCGGCTGGAACTTCAGCCAGCTTGCACTCGTCGATCAAGCGGGCGATGGTACCATTGGTGGCTCCTATGTCCGCTTGGATGATGACTGGGTAGTCGCTGTTCTCTTTGATCATGCGACGCACTTTTACACGTATTCCACTCAGTCCTACTTCTTCTCCGCCATAGAATACGTTGTCCGATTCGGTGACACCGATTAGGATACAGTTCTTGGGGAGGTCCTTGGCGTTGTACGCCATAGGCTTGATCACGTCGACGCCAGGTTCCTGTACGAATACCGTGGTGACGATGAAGAAGATCAGGAGGATGAAAACCATGTCGATCAGCGGGGAGATGTTGATATCCTCTACATCATCGCTGGCTGATAGCGCTTTCTTACCTTTACCCATGGAAGTTCAGTTCCTTTCCGTTAAAATGTTCCTGCCGCTCCGCGGGTTCCGCTTCGGGCATTTGATCGATTGCGAGACGTTCGTCGGCTTTCATCGATTCGATTCCTATTCCGTTCAAACGCCTCGATTCGTAAGTTAGCTCTTCTTGCTGAGTCCGTTGACGAAGGCTACTGAAGCTTGCTCCATCTCACCGAGCTTGCCCTTAGCCATTCGAGTGAGGAGGGCTTGCGCCAACAACGATGGAATCGCCACGTAGAGTCCGTACTCCGTGGTAATCAACGCTTCCGAAATACCGGATGAGAGCGACGCTGCATCACCCGTACCGAAGACGGTGATGAGCTTAAAGGTCTTGATCATACCCGTTACGGTACCGAGCAGTCCTAGGAGAGGGGCGGCGCCAGCCGTGAGGGCGATGAATGCCAAGAAGCGTTCCAGCTTAGGCTGAGCGGCCAGGAGGCGTTCGTAGAGCACTTCTTCCAAGAGCTCCTTTTCTTCGTCGTGATGCTCAACACCCGCGACAAGAAGATCGCCGAAAGGACCATCCACGGAATTAGCAATTTCCAAAGCTTCTTGCTTCTTGCCCGCGTTCAGGTTGTCGAGAATTTGCTGAAGAGCGCCGATCTTCGGGCGCTTTACAGAAGTGATCTCGAAGAGCTTGAAAATAGCGACGAGAAGCGCGCAGAAGGCGAGGAGGAGAATGATGTAAATAGTAGTACCCCCTTTAAGAGCGTGCTCGATTAGGGTTTCCTCCAGCTCTGCAAGCTTGAACGCATCTCCTTCGGTGGAGTCGATCGGCACAACGCCTTCACCTGTACTGGTGGTGTTGGTGATAGCTGCCAAGATATCCGGTGAAATGCCATCGCCTTTCACGAGAGGAAAAGCGGCATTGGGACGGCCTTGGGCAAAACCGACATTTTCGCCTCCGTCGCCGAAGAAAGCGAACGGACCTACGATAACGAAATTACCATCGACCGCGCGATCGCCAACTCCCAGAGCCTTGCCACCAAACTTGTGGCCGCCGATTATGTTCTCGATGCGCTGGAGCGAGGCTTGCAGCACCTTGATTTGGGCGGAGTACTTTTCGGAATCGCTGGCAGCGGTGTTCTCGAGCATTTGCTCCGCTTCGTTGATGAGCTCCTCTTGCACTTGGAGCTCCGACTCGTCAATGCGAGTGCTGAACGACTTGATGTACGAAGACATCAAATTCTTCAGGTAAATATTAGTATCGCGGTGGACGGAGACACGATCTTGCAAGGTGTTCAAGTCGACGGTGCGATTCTCGGCGGCGCCGACAACCTGTTGGTACTCGGAGCGTTTCTCCTGTACTTCGCTCTCAAGCTCTGTGAGGCGAATTGAGATCGGAACCTTTTCGCCCGCGATCCGATTGCGAAGCTGGGCGAGTTCGGCCTGAGCGTCCTCGATGTCCTTGGTTGCCCGCTGAGCGACGTCTTCGAATTTTGGTTGCGCGAGGGTTGAAAGACCCGTTGCGAGGGCCAGTCCTAAAGTGAGTGTTTTAACCGCTTTCATGTGCATTTAAAAGTTTAGTTTGCTTCGTGGTTGGCTGTCGAATCAGTTGACGTTGATTGGCAGGCTTACGAACTGAGCGGTTTCCTCCCGCTCAAAAGTTCCGATTGCGAGCGCGATGTCTTCGGCGAGCTCGTCGCGGCGTTCCTTTTCCCATCCGCCCTTGGCAGGGGTAAGGATGCCGGCTTGAGTACGGGTTCCATCCACGTAATAGGCCACTGCGAGCCCGATGTAGATCGTCTTAACCGCGACGTCGGATTCTCCGATGCGCTGCATGGTCTCCTCGACCGAGATCTTATTGTTGAATTTCTCGATTTCCGTAAGCACGCCAATGATGAATTGAATGCGCTTCGATAGTCCGAGCTGATCCGCTGCTCGGGCGTTCTTGGGGAATTGCTGCGTGATGACCTGTAGCCTGTCTTTGAGTGAGTCGGGTAGGTACTCGACGATCGAGAGCACTTGAGCTTCGAGATCCGTAGTGACTTCCTTGACTACCGCAGAGGCTTGCTTGAGCTCGGTTTCCTCATTGTTGAGCGATTGGCGCTCGAGCTGGGCGGCGTCCGCCTCTTCCTGCATTTCCGTGATCTGCTGGTCTAGCTTCTCGATTTCCTTTGTCAGGAGATCGATGGACTCGTTAAGCGTCTGCTTTTCAACGACCCAGGTGCTTTCTTCTTCAGAGATGGTCTTCTTGAGGCCGACCCATTCTTTAAGTGTCCCGCGGGTTTGCGAGAGTTCTGGAGCTGAGATTAACGCGGAGGTACTAGCGAGAGCGATCCCTGCTGCGATTAATGGTAACACTTTGATCTTAGTCATTGTATATTCTCTTTTATCGTAATTTTTCGATAGCGAATTTGGGAGAGTGCGCGCGTTTCGCATCGCTACCGATCCCGTTAATTTGTCAGTTGTCTAATTTGCGCCTCCGGGAAGGGGGCCGCTTTAGGAAATAGTGTGGTTAAGGGTTTACTAGGTGACTGGGGGTTGTCGCCTGAAGCAGTAAGGATTTGTGAGATTCTGTGGGGATGGCAAGAAGCCAATTGCATAGATTGGGGGATGTGACCTAGGCGTGTCAAAATTTTGCGATCTGTGGAAAAATCAAGAAGGGTTGAAAGAAAAATGGTGCTTTAGGTGGGACTGCAAGAACTTAAAACAGATTTCCGACGATCTCCTCAAAAATATCCCATGAATTAGTTCATTTAACAGTTTCAGGGTTGGTCAATAGTGGAATCTTATCGATTGGTATAGGCGATTGTACTAGGGTTATTCAGGAATTCAGCTTTTGAATACGCTCTCAGTAGATTCGTTTCGAAGGGTATGGGATGAACGAAGGTGATATTTCTGGACGTAAGCCCTGCTGTCAACTCTTTTAGATTACATTTGTAGTAATTAGAGTCATTTCAGTGGATTTGGTTCCAATTTAGTGGGTAGGTAGAATCTTATACTTGAGGATGCAGGAACTGGAGCTTACCGAAATCATTCAGGATGAATGTCTTCCGATTCCTCTGGTTGGCGAATCAAGCGAAGACGACACCCTATATAATAGAGGCTTCAAATTCTTACGCTGACGATTTTTGCAGCGAATCAATGCCTGTGAAGGCGGAAGACTGCTCATCGGCATGGTAAGAAGAGCGAACGAGTGGGCCGGATTCGATGAATTCAAAGCCGATTTCGAGACCAAAGGCTTTCCAATCAGCAAATTCCTCTGGGGTGACCCAGCGGTCCACGGGCAAATGCTTGGCGGAAGGTTGGAGGTATTGTCCGAGAGTGACGATCTTGATGCCGACGGATCGCATGTCCTCCAATGTTCGGGCGATCTCGGGCTTGGTCTCGCCGAGGCCGAGCATGATGCCTGACTTTGTGACATGACCCTGATCCGCTGCATGGCGAAGCACCTTCAAGGATCGATCGTAGCGGGCTTGAACGCGAACGGGCTTTTGCAGGCGCTCGACGGTTTCAACGTTGTGATTGAAAATATCAGGTGAGGCATCGAGCACGGTGTCCACTTGTTCCAGAATCCCTTTGAAGTCTGGCGTCAGCACTTCGATCGCTGTGCCGGGATTTTGATTTCGGATCGCCCGAATCGTAGCGGCCCAAACAGAGGCCCCTCCATCGGCCAGCTCGTCGCGCGTTACAGAGGTGATGACGCAATGACGCAAATTCATCTTAGCGACGGCATCGGCAACGCGAGCCGATTCGCCCAGATCGAGTTCAGTAGGGCGACCGGTTTGGATCGCGCAGAAATTGCAAGAACGCGTGCAGACATTGCCCAAGATCATCACCGTAGCCGTACCGCGTGACCAGCACTCGCCCATGTTTGGGCACTGAGCGCTCTGGCATACGGTATTCAAATCATAGTCGTCCACCATCTTGCGGACTTCGCCATAGCCCCTGCCGCTGGGAAGTTTAGCTCGAAGCCAATCTGGCTTTCGCGTTTTCATCCCGTCAACCTTTTTAAAAGGAATCAAAACACAACTCTGAAATCACAGGATTTGGAGCTGCTAGGACAGGATCTACAGGGTCCTATGCGGGTCGTTGAGATCGCAATCGATCGAGTCCTGGCAAATCGCGCCTTTAGGCGCTTCTAGATTGCGAGCGAAAGGCTTTGATTTTTTGATTGCGAGTCTCCTTAACCATTTGGCTTCAAGCATGAGTTCGAATCTATCAGACATATCACATGATCAATTGGCGGTTCGCCGGCAAAAGCTGGAGGATTTGAGGGTGCAAGGAGTCGATCCCTTCCGATCCGAATTTAATCCTACGCATACAGCTGAAACCGCAGTTGCCGCCTACGTCGAGGGCGTCGAACCCGAAGAGCAGCCTACGGTGAGCGTAGCCGGGCGACTGAAGTTCATTCGGAAGATGGGCAAGGCTCAATTCGTCAAGATCCAGGATCAAAGCGGCGTGATTCAAGCCTATGCGCGTATTGATGCGCTCGGTGAAGAGGCCTACGGGAATTTCAAGAAACTGGACACCGGTGACATCATCGGCGTGGAAGGACCCCTTTTTCAGACGAAAACGGGCGAGGTTACGGTGCGAGCAGAGCGGTACGCTCTGGTGTCGAAGGCCTTGCGACCGCTCCCGGAAAAATTTCACGGACTTTCCGACCAGGAGCAACGGATCCGGCAACGGCACTTGGATTTGGTGATGAACCTGGAATCGCGGGAGCGTTTCTTCAATCGAAGCCGGATCGTGAGCGGCATTCGACGTTTTCTAGAAGAAAGGGACTACCTGGAAGTGGAGACACCGGTCTTCCAAAACGTGGCAGGCGGAGCCTCCGCAAAGCCATTTGTGACCCATCACAACACGCTGGACCGCGATTTCGTCCTTCGGATTTCTCTCGAGCTCTATTTGAAGCGCTTGCTGGTCGGCGGATTCGATCGCGTATACGAGATCGGGCGCAATTTTCGCAACGAAGGCATTTCTCGTCGCCACAATCCCGAATTCACGATGCTGGAGCTCTACCAGGCTTATTCGGACTATCGTGGGATGATGGAGCTGATACAAAGCATGATTCGTTATCTGGTGAGCGAGGTCCTGAAGAAAGAAGAGATCAAGATGCCTGATGGCGAGGTTATCGACTTCATGGGAGAATGGCGTGAAGCGCGTTACAAGGACCTGGTTTGCGAGAAAGTCGAGGATCCAAATTGGTTCGACCTGCCGAAAGAAGAAAAGGTGGCTCGGGCTCGGGCGCTGAACCTAGAAGTCGAGTCCGATTGGGAAGATTACGAAGTGTCGAACGAAGTTTTTGGGAAGCTCGTAGAACCGACTTTGATTCAACCCACCTTCGTCACGCACCTGCCCAAGGAGCTGTGTCCGCTCGCCAAGATCACGTTGGACGACCCTTCCACGATCGACGTGTTCGAACTATGCATCGGCGGAATGGAGATTGCGCCTGCGTATTCCGAGCAGAACGATCCAGATGTACAACGGGAGATGTTCGAGAAGCAAGCAGGCGAGGAAACGCAAAATATCGACGAGGACTTTCTCGAAACGCTTGAATACGGAATGCCCCCGGCTGGAGGCCTTGGCATGGGTATTGACCGTATCACCATACTGCTGACAGAAGCGGAGAATATTCGCGACGTGATTCTCTATCCGCAACTTAGGTCCTAGGCCGCGAATACTTTGTTTTCCATGCGACACTTGATCTGATGCCTTGGTACTTGTACATCGCTCTCAGGCATCTGTTTCCTCAAGGAAAACGTTTCCCCATATTTACCTTGATGTCCCTTACGGGTGTTGTCCTTGGGGTTTCCACATTGATAGTAGTGATCAGCGTATTCAATGGATTCGGTTACGAAATACGTAGTCGAATCGCCGATACGTATGGAGACCTAAGAATAGTCACGGGAGGATTGTTGAACAATCCCTATGGGTTGTCCGACGAGATTAGATCCCTCGAAAGCGTGGAGACGGCGGGGCCTTATGCTCATGGAATGGTCATGCTCCTCTACAAGAACAAGCCGCTCGCCCCATTGATTGAAGGAATCGATACGCAATCGGATCAGGAGCTCCAAAAGTACTCGGACTTCCTGATAGCGGGAGATATCGACGACTTGGACGACGACTCGCTCTTGATTTCTTCTGGCTTCGCTAGCCAGCTATCTCTCTTTCCCGGCGATGAGGTGGAGTTGTATACGCCACTCATGATGTTGAAGCTCCTCGAGAGCGACGGAACAGATGTTCTTTTGCCTAGGACCGTGCGGGTGGCTGGGATCTTCGAAACCGGATGGCAACGCGTGGATGAGAATACGGTGATCAGTACACTGAGGCTGATGCAAGACTTGTACAATCTGGGGGAAAGCGCCCATGGCGTACGCATCGAGCTCAACGATGGATACGAAGCGGAGGCGATTAGCCGCGAGCTTACCGAATCGCTAGGAAATCCCTACTACGGCCGTACTTGGATGGATGCTCATGGCGATACCCTATCGATCATTCAGCTAGAGAAACGGATGATGTTCTTTCTGTTGTTCATTATCGTCATTGTCGCTTCATTCTCGATCATGTCGTCTTTGCTTACCTTCGTAATTCGGAAGACCCGTGAGATCGGATTGTTCGCAGCCATGGGCGCCACGCCCCGACAGCTAGCTGCGTGCTTCTGCGCTCAAGGATTGATCATAGGCGTTGCAGGAACCCTTGCAGGAATCGGCTTTGGCTACCTACTTTTGTATTATCGCAACAGCATAACCGCGACGATTTCCAATATGCTCAGCGTGGCGGATTCCATGAACAAGATCTATGGATTCGCCTATCTGCCGGCTCGCGTTGAAATGGCAGATCTAGTGGTGATATCAGCGCTATCGATCGTCATAGCCACCTTGGCGGGATTGATACCCGCCTACAAGGCAAGTAAGATGAATCCCGTGGAGGCGTTGAGAAGTGAGTAGTCCGTTGATCGAAGCGCAAGGTCTCGCTCGGCGCTTTCAGAGCGGCGACGGTTTCCTGGAAGTGCTGAAGAACGTGGATCTTCGTATCGAAACGGGAGATACAGTTAGCATTCAAGGCGAGTCCGGATGTGGCAAGTCCACATTGCTCAATCTCCTCGCGGGATTGGATCAGCCAGATGCCGGAAAATTGCTGTGGGAATCAAGCGCTGTGACAGGCTTTCCCAATGACCAATTGGCGATTCGCCGCGCTCGCTTGATTGGCATGGTATTCCAATCCTACTACTTGGTGCCTGAAATCAGAATTCTTGAGAACGTGATGCTGGGAGGCCGCATTGCCGGCAAGACGGATAATCTCGAGGAACGATCCAACGTTTTGCTCGAACGCGTGGGCCTTGCAGACCGCCGCAAGAGCTTGCCTGCCACATTGTCCGGAGGAGAGCGCCAACGGGTCGCAATCGCTCGCGCCATGGTCACGATGCCGAAAGCCCTATTGGCGGACGAGCCGACTGGCAATCTAGACGAAGCCACGGGCGACTCTATCATGGATATGCTCCAGGAGCTGTGCGATGAGGAGGGGATCGCGCTGGTCCTTGTCACCCATAATTCTGTTTACGCAGCGCGCATGTCCCATTCTTGGAATTTAAGGCAGGGCATCCTGGAACCTGTATAAGCGAGAGCGTTAGGAAAGAATACAATGAGCGATGAATCACTTAAATGCGGCGTGGTAGGCGTAGGCTACCTGGGTCAGCATCATGCCCGTATCTACAATGAGCTCGAAGGCGTTGCCTTAGCAGGAATTCTTGAAAGCGATCCTGAACGAGCTCGCGAAATCAGCGAGGCGCAGGGATGCCGAGCATTCTCATCTTTGACGAAATTTGCGGATGCCTGCGACGCCATTAGCGTAGTGGTTCCTACAGACAAGCACCACGATGTCGCTATCCCATTGCTCGAAGCGGGCTGCCATTTGCTTATCGAGAAGCCGATTTGCGAAAGCGTCGATCAAGCAGCTGAGATATTAACCGCTGCCAATCGAGCCAATGCGCTCGTGCAAGTCGGCCACATCGAGCATTTCAATCCCGTAATGAGTTTTCTTGAGGAAGCGGTCAATCGCCCTAAGTACATAACGGCAGAGCGATTGGCTCCCTACCAGCCTCGAGGCACTGAAGTAGGCGTTGTCCTCGATTTGATGATACATGACATTGGTGTCGTGTTGCAGCTTGTAGGTTCCGAACCCGTGGATGTGCGCAGTGTGGGCGTTTCCGTCTTATCAAAAACCGAGGACATCGCCAACGCTCGTATCGAATTCGCGAATGGGTGCGTGGCCAATCTCAGCGTAAGCCGGGTTAGCTCAAAAAAGGTGCGAGAAATTCGCGTATTTCAATCTTCAGGCTACCTTTCCTTAGACTTTATGAATCAGGCTGGACACCACGTATCAATAGGAGCCACAGGCCTGGATAAGAAAGATGTACCAATTGAGAAGGGGGAGCCGCTGAAGCTCGAACTCGCATCCTTTGTGGAAAGCGTGAAGAATCGTCGCAATCCGAAGGTGGGCGGCGAGCTAGGAAAAACCGCTCTAGATCTTGCTATTCAGATAACGGAGCAGGTGCGTCAGGCTGAGGATTAGGTTTCCATTCTCGTATTCGCAACCCATGAATTCTTCGGCACCATTGCCCAATACGCTTCCTCTGCCAGCGCCTTCGCGAGATTCCGTTGATGCCCTGGTGATTGCTGGCGAGCTATCGGGTGATGAGCATGCCGCAAAAATGGTGGCTTCGGCAATTTCTCGAAGCGCAAGCTTGAATATTGTCGCCTTGGGGGGTCCCAACCTCAAGGAAGCGGGAGCGGAGATGATCCTCGATATGATGCCGTATTCAGTAATTGGTTTCGTAGAAGCGCTGAAGCGATATTCGAAATTCAAGGAATTGCGCGATGCGATTGTCGACTGGATAATGGAACACCGGCCAAAGGTCGTTTGCTTCGTAGACTATCCCGGATTGAACCTGCGTATTGCTCAGGCCTTGGCGGACAGAGGCGTTACCCGAAAATCTGGGGGCAGTATTCGACTTCTTTTCTACATCAGCCCTCAGGTATGGGTGTGGAAGGCAAAGCGTCGCTTCAAGATGGCCAAGCTGCTTGATTCTCTTGGCGTGATCTTTCCGTTCGAAGTGGAATCGTTCGCCGATACGACATTGGAAACCCGATTTGTGGGCCATCCCTTTTTGGCTGGAGACCATGAGCTTCCAGCAGTTTACGATGCAGATGGACCTTTGCTGATGCTACCCGGTAGTCGAGCTGGGGCGATCTCCAGAATCGCTCCGCTTATGTTCCAATCCTTGAAGACGCTGGCGAAAACGCGTTCTGAAATCCGCGCTACCTGTATCTATGCGAACGAATCGCTGAAGGAGCTGCTCATGTCATTGGTATCCGGTGACAACGATCTTCGAGATCGGATCGATTTCGTTCCCAACAACTCGATTGTCCAGGCGAGCTGCGTTCTTACGAGCTCGGGGACAATGTCGCTAAATTGCGCCTTGGCGGGAATTCCGGGAGCTGTGGTCTATCGTGTCCATCCGCTTACTTACGTTTTTGGAAGAATGCTCGTTAAGATTCCTTATATTGGAATTGCCAATATACTTCTAGATACCCCGATGTATCCAGAGTTTATCCAAGGGTCGGCAAAACCGGAAATACTGGCGCGAGAAATCGAGATCTGCCTTCAAGACGAGAAGCGCATCCAAGAGACGCGTGAACTGAGCGGAAAGCTACGCTCGATACTGGACAAGCCCGCGAAAGGGGGACCTGGCAATTGGTTGCTCGAGTACGTTACGGAGTCCTAAGCATTTTGCTCTAGGAGCATTTCGATTTGGCCACGAATGACGTTGTGGCCAACGAGTCCGGTATAGCGCTGCTGAACATTCCCCTCTTGATCCAGAACGATGAGAGTAGGGATATAGCGGATTGGCCCAAATGCGCGCTCGAGACTTTCGTTCTGTCGCGCGATATCGTAGTTGATCTTATTGGACTCAACGAAAGACTCGATGCTCTTGGATGCTTGATCGAGGGAAACGCCAATGATCTCGAGCTCAGTTGGGCTGAACTCGTTTCGCAGCGCGATTAGCGATGGAATCTCTTCTCTGCAAGGGGAGCACCATGTGGCCCAATAAACTACGATCGAGACTTTGCCTTTGGAATTGGATGAACTGATTTCCTTTCCGTCCAATGTCTTGACGCTCCATTCGAGCGAGGCGTCTTCGCCCACAACCTTGGCATAATTCGTAGAGGGGTTGGTTTCACTTTGAGTTCCAAGCGCCAGGCTGGTCACTACGCACATCGGGCATTTGTCTGTGCCCATGCTGATTCCCAAATAGGCAGCGATCGCTCCAATAAGAATTAATGTAGACCAGTTTCGTTTGATAAAATCCATGATGGAAATGGATGCTCAGAGCTCCAGGTTAGTAACGGCTTCAGCATTGGCCTGATTTCATAAGCGAGGACGTTCGCTTGATTTATTGCAATGATTTTACGGGAATCCGATCCCTAAGTGGAATCGTGCCGACAAGACTAGCGGCTTTCGCTGTGGCGAGCAACTAAAATTGAGAATCGAGAGATCCGTAAAGTGGAGCGAAGTTTTCCTTGCGAGACCAGCCTTGCTCACCATTGGGAAGCTCCACCTTGATCCATCCAAGAAAATCCTTTACCGCGATGCATACTGAGCCTTCAGGGAGAGGCGACTCGATTTGCTCGACTTCGAGATCGGTGGGAACGCTCTTTAGATGATCCTCTTGTATCGCTACCAGGGCATCGGGTTTCGCAAGAAATCCATATTCCTCCCGCGCCCAGTTAGAACCAAAAACGGAAGCCACCGCTAGAAATCCCAAAGAAGTGAATACTAATCGCATCCGTCGTTGGCCAGGGAAGTAGAGGCAGATGACCCAAGCGGAAAATGCGAGACCAGCGAACGCCATCGAGATATAGGCTACGCGTTCCCATTGAGACGGCGTAAAGAGCGATACGTAGGCCATCATTCCATCTCCTTTGACGAGACGTCCCAGTACAGGATAATAGCCGCTGCCTTTGCCGAGCGCGACCCTCAGGTTCCACCGTACCTCGGGTGATTGGGTGTCTAGGAGAAATGCAGAGGTCCAGTAGGCGGTTGCCGCTCCCCAGTTTTCGCTTTGGGCAGCTGTCAGGCCCAAGTTATGGCGCGCTATCCAATCGCTAGGATTCGTATCGATAGCCGCTTTCCAATTTTCGGATGCCTTGTCGAAATCGCCCTCATTGTAGAAGTCGATTCCCGCGTCGGCTCGACTTTCCCATGCCAGAGAGAGAACGACGGCGATAGCGAGCGATGCGAACCAGGCTTTATGAGAAAGGAGCGGGCTTAGGGAGCGTCCGGGTTGGCTCAAGCGACTGAGCAGGTCCCGGAGCTCGGATTGCCATTCCTTGAACGAGGGCGTTGCCCGTCCGAAAAGGAATTTGTCAGAATTTTGCCAAAGCGTTTTCCAGCGGGAGGCCTGCTCGGAGTCCAATGTTTTGGATACGGCCTGCTCGATATCTTCCGACGTCGGTTCCTCAACGTTAATTCCCCAGAAGCGCTTAGCGGCCGACCGCCACGAAATCTGGGCCGCTTTGGCTCCGGATTCGGAATCGTCCAAGGCCATAGCGGCTGCCTTCAGTTCCTGGAAGGCCTTCCTTCGCGCCTTATTCGGATCGAAGACGATCGATCGAACCAGAGCGATCAGAAGCCATAGGCACGCAGGAGCGGCAAACGACACGGCTAGATAACCAAGCTTGACGCGACCTGCGGGAATCGGAGCGCTCTCCACGCCCTCGATGGGCGCGCTTATCAATTCGATGGGTTTCGAAAGCAAGTTCACTCCGATTGGCTCCAAGTCGATATCTGGGAGCATGGGTCCGCTAGGTGAGTCGGGAGCGCGTGGCGTCGGCTCGGTTTGTAAGCTTGGACCTGTATTCTGAGTTACGATTGGATTAACGACGATCGTTTTTTCGGGGATATTGATGCTCTCGTAGCGATCCGTCTTAGGATTGAAAAAACTGAATTCCATCGGCCCGAACTGAAAGTCTCCACTTTTGGTCGGTATGAGGACGATGTCTTCCGAGAGGCTTCCTTCGAAGGGAGACTCTTCCGATATCTCCTTGTTGATGTCAGGTTGGATTGAACGGAAGGAGGCGGCGACGTTGCGTGGATTTAGGCCAAAGCCTTGCGGCCAATTCCCGGTACCGCTCAACTTTAGCGTCCATGTGACCGGTTCTCCAACCTGAACGATTTCTGGAACGACAGTCGACTCGAATTGGAACTGGCCCACTGCTCCCGTAAAGGAGCTGGGCTCCCCAGTGGGCAGTGGCTTGATTTCAAGCTCGAGGCTTTCCGATGCGATCGTATAGTTATCCACGACAGGATCATCGAAAATAAATCCACGTCTACGTCCCACAACCATGGATACCGTTTGGTTTACTTTGGGCAATTTTACGATTCCATTGCGCGTCGCCATGGCGGGCGTCTCGAATAGGATCGCGGCGTAGTTATGGTTCCGGTACTTGAAATTGATCGAGCGATGGCCTTCAAAGCCTTTGGTGACAACCCCGACGGGGCTCCATTGTGGCTGGGATATATCGTTGAGGCGATTTTGGTAATCCTGTCGCACCCCAAGGACATACCGAAGCGTGAATATCTCGCCTTCATAAATCGAATCCTCGATGGCGCTTAGCTCGCTCTTGAAAATATCCTCCGGCTTCATCCCTGTATTTCCAACCGTGGCTTCGATTACGTCGTAGCTGACTGACTCGACCGTCAGATCGCCCTTGTTCGTCTTTACGGTGAAACTCGGTACCGTGAGCGTTCCTTGGGAAGTCGGTGAAACCTGGTACTCGAGAATCAGCTTCTGCACGACCCGCGCATTGAACATGTTGATGGAGCTGCTTTGCCCGGCCTGAGTGAAATCAGCTCCGAGCTGCGCAGGAAGCGTCACATCGCCATCGGGCTCACATCCTTCGAAATGGAGCTGGAGCCGATTGGCTTTCCCTTGCTGCAAGGTTCCCGAGGCAGGGGACCAATACACTTGCTGGGCCGAAGCGCTGATAGCCGCGATACAGGCGAGGACTATGAGGGTTAAGAGTGAGCGGGTAGATTTCATTACCAATCCTTGAGATTCTTTTGCGGAGGAGGCGGGCCGTCCGATTGCTCCATATTTTGCAGCAGCATATGGAGGGCCCCAGGCTTGTCCTGCTGCTTCAATTGCTCGAGTTGCTGCAAAGTCATCGCTTGCTTCGCGGAACGAGGAGGCTGCTGCTTCTCCGTACCGCCCACCTGTGTTTGCTCTTCCTTTTCCTCCGGCCTCCGTTGATCTAACTCAGGAGTTTGCTCTGGGTCATCCATATCGCCCAAGTTCTGGTTCTGCTGAGACTGCTGATTCTCACCCTCCTGCTGATCGCCTTGCTCCGATTCCCCGCCTTCTTCGCTTTGCTCTTCCGGCGATGATTCGCCTGATTCGTCTTGCGAGTCAGACGACTCGTCTTCGCTCGATTGCGAATCCTCACTGTCCTCACCCGACTCCGAATCCTGCTCGTTGGAATCGTTTTCCTGCTCTTGATTGTCTTGCTGCTCTTCCTGGTCTTGATCTTCGGAATCTTGATCCTGCGGCTGTTGATCTTCACTCTCAGGAGGTTTCTCTAGCAGCTTTTCGAGTTCGGAGCGAAGGGTGTCCCAGTCCGTTTGCAAAGGATCGATTAGCTCGCCTTTATCCACAGCATGGATACCATCCCATATTGATGGATCCGGTATGGGCTGTCCTTGTTGCATCGCAGCCTGTCCCAGTTGAAGGGTTAGTTCCGCAAGCTGGTGAAAATCTACCGCGTTTCGTTTTTCATTCTCCGCGATCGCTCCGATTACTTCACCCAATGTGGGCCCCGTTTCCTCCTGCGTGAAATCATCAGGTGTCGCGATCACGCCAGGCGACGGAGCGGGTATTTGCGCGAATGAAGCCGTCCAGAGCAACAGCGCCGCGATCGATGCTCGCGCAAGTGATGTCGCAGCGCGCGAAATGCGACGATTGACGGACGGATGAATAGGGAGCGATGATCTCATTGCGTTGCGGCCTTTCTGGAATGAATCTCGCGCGGTTTGGGCGTAAATGGGAATTCGCGGTACAAGGAAATTAATATCAGAAGGAGTCCAGGAGCTAGGAAAATTTGATAGCGCTCGATATGAACCGACTGCGAAGTAGAACCTGTTTCACCCGTTTTACCCCGTTTGACTGTTTCTTCGATCAGCGCCGCGAGATCGACCCACACATTCGCTTCGCGGTAAATGCCTCCCGTTTTGTCTGCTAGGGACTTTAGGGTATCTGACTCGAGCTTGGTAAGAACCACCGCGCCCGCCTGGTCCTTGTGGTAGCCGCCGGCGCCATCAGGTATCAGGCCTCCGTCGGACGTTCCGAAGCCGAGGCAAATCGCTTGCACATTCTGATCATTAAGCGCGTCGATGTGAGCTGTCCAATCCGAGTCCAAGCTTTCCCCGTCGCTGATAACGATTAAAAACCGATCTGCTTGGCTATCCGATTGCCGGAAAGAATCCAGCGTCATTTCAAGCATCGAATCGTAATTGGTGCCGCCTTGGGGAATGTATTCCGGGTTCAAGTCTTTCAAAAAGCCTCTCAATATCTGATAGTCCGGACTCATCGGACTTTGCAGAAAGGCCGTACCCGCGAAGATTACTAGCCCGACGCTTTCCCCTTGCAGCGTATCCAGAAGGCTTTCGACCACTAGTTTCGCGCGTTCAAGCCGGTTCGGCTTTATATCCTGAGCGAGCATGCTCTTGGAAAGGTCCATCGCTACGATTACCTCTCGCGATCGCTTGAATACTTCTCGGTGCACCTCGCCCCAGCGAGGGCGGGCAAGGGCGACAATTACAAAAATCAAGCCGATCAAGAAGAGCCACTTCGATGGCTGCGACAGCTTCGACTGAATCTCCGATACGCCCGCGAACGTCGCTTTCACACGCTTAACCTTGGATCGCGCTTTTATGGATACGCTCTTTTTCCTAGATACGATCGTGGCTAAGATTCCCGCTAATGGAATCGCTAGGGCGAAGAGGATGAGCTCTTGTTCGAAGGTCATGCTAGCGCTTCCTTTCGGTTCAAGGCGCCTATTCCAAGGGATGCGAACAGCATAGCCCCGGCTGCTACTGAAAAGTAGGGGAATAGTTCCGTTGTTACGCTATACTGGTGCGATTCGAATTCGATCTTGCGCGTAGTGTCGATAGAATCGAAGGCGTCCTTAATCGTGTTGGTGTTGTCGGCCCGATGAAATTCTCCCCCAGTTATACGAGCGATTTCCTTGAGTGTAGGCTCATCGGTTTGGGAGGGTACCCGTACGGTTCCGATTCGTTCGTTCTTCGCGTTGAACCGTGGCATTGAGACCATTCCATCGCGTCCGGCGCCAATCGTATAAACGGGTATGCCATGGTCGGCGGATAGCTCCGCTGCGGCAATCGGTTCGATGGATCCGGCAGTATTGGCCCCGTCAGTGAGGAGGATTGTAAAGGCGCCCTCACGCTCGCCGGAACGTTCCTTGGCCCCTTCCTGGAGTCTCGAGAGAGCGACACCGATCGCATCGCCGATCGCGGTGCCGTCTTCAATGAGGCCGACCGCGAGGCGATCTGTTTGACTGGCGAGCCAACGGTGATCGAAAGTGAGCGGCGCAACCGTATACGCTTGGGAAGCGAAAGCGACCAGCCCAATTCGATCATTCTCTCTCTTGTTAATGAATGCGCTGAGGACGGGCTTCACCGCTTGAAGCCGGTTGATCCGTTTTAGACCGTCCTTGTAATCCTCATACAGCATGGAGCTTGAGAGATCGAGCACGAGCATGATATCGTAGCCTTTGCTTTTGGTTTGACGCTCGAAATCGAGGACCTGCGGGCGCGCCAATGCTACAATAATCAGAGCTGCGCCGACGAAGGCGAAGGACGAGGCTAGCCGGGACCCGCCCGCAAACACGGTCCGTTGCCAATTGCCGGCGAATGGGAGAACGAGCGCCGCGGCCGCCCTTCGACTCCTTAGGATCGATATCAAAGGAAGGGCGATCAGGGCCAAGAGCCACCAGGGATCCACTAAATTGAACTCGTCCATGGCTACTGCTAGGTCCTTCCAAAGCGGAGGGCGCGTTTGTGGAATAGATTAACCACAGCGTCGAGAGCGTCGTCTCCCGCCTGCAGCGTAAGTCGATCGGAATCGATGGGAAACAGATCGTGGAAGCGCCCATCGCGATCGCGGTTCCATTTTTCATGAGCCGCCTTTTGGGCGCTCGAGCTCCCATCGAGATTAAACAGCTTTCCCGAAACCGGGTCGTATACGGTTTGTTCACCTTTCCCAGGGAGTGAGCGCTCCCAAGGGTCTTCGATTCGGAGGCCGACAGGTTGATAGCGTTTCCTGAGCACATTCCAACCTTCAGGATTGGGTCGATTGGGAAAATCGCTGAGCCAAACGAAAATACTGTGACGAGGTGCAGCTCGCATCAGGTACTTCCAGGGAACGTTGGCTTCCTGAGGCCCCAATAAATCCGGCGCTGGCCGGCCGAGCAAAGAAGCGGCCGTGTGCAAGACCCGTCCCCGTCCCGATGAGCTTTTGGTGAATTCATAGCCCGAGGGAGAAGCGTACATCAGCGATACGCGGTCTCCATTCACAGCGCTTAAGAGCATTAGCAGACTCGAAAGCTCTAGCAGGGCTTCACGCTTTGAACGGGAGCCTGACCCAAACTGCAAAGATGGGGTATCCTCAAACAGGAGCACCAATGTGACTTCGCGCTCTTCGACGAATTTCTTTCGGTAGGGCTCGCCTAAGCGAGCGGTCACGTTCCAGTCGATATCCCTAACGTCATCGCCATACTCGTATTTTACGACCTGGTCGAATTCCATTCCTTTTCCACGGAATGAGGACTTGTATTCACCGCTCAATACGCTTTCGACGGCGTGGCGCACCCGCCATTCCAATTTTCGCAGCATCGCAATTGAAGAAGACAGACTTTCGAACGTATCCGAAATATGACTATCGTTCTGGCTCATGGATGCGTGATTGGGTCTCGTCCTTCTTAAACGGCGGCTCCGCTGGGCAGTGGGGTTCGGTCCAAGATAATCTTCAAGGCGTCGTCGGTCGAAATCTCCTCCGCCTCCGCCTCGTAGGTCAACCCCACGCGATGCCGCATGGCGTCCATGAAAACCGTTTTAATAATGGAAGGGGAAACATGGTCCTGGCCACGAAGCCAGGCCAGGGCGCGACCCGCCTGATACAGACTCAAGGACGCTCTGGGCGAGGCGCCGTAGGAAAGATAGCGCTGTTCTGGGATTTCACCGGCTGCCATGCGTCGCGTCGCTCTCACGAGCTTCAAGATGTACCCTTGGATTTCCTCGGATACATGGATCTGATCGACCGATTCTCGGATTTCTAGAAGCTCCTCGCCCGTGGAAATCGGCTCGAGTTCTGGCTGCTGGGTGACTTGTCCCCAGCGCCGCATCATTTCAAATTCCTCGTTCTGCTCGGGATAGTCCACGATGAGCTTGAATAGAAACCGATCGCGCTGGGCCTCTGGAAGCGGGTAGGTGCCTTCTTGTTCAACAGGATTCTGCGTCGCCATTACAAAGAAGGGCTTGGGAAGATTCTGAGACTCTCCGCCGATGGTTACCTGCTTTTCTTGCATGGCTTCCAAGAGAGCGCTCTGAACTTTAGCAGGAGCTCGATTGATTTCGTCAGCGAGAAGCATATTCGCGAATACGGGCCCCTGGTGTGGAACGAACTGCCCGTCCTTTGGCTGGAAAATCATGGTGCCCACTACGTCGCTCGGCAACAGATCCGGGGTGAACTGAATGCGCTCGAATTGCAGGCCAAGCGCTGTGCCAAGGCTCTTAATCAAAAGCGTCTTTGCCAGGCCGGGCATACCTTCTAGGAGCACATGGCCATTTGCGAGCAGAGCGACGAGCATTCGTTCCACTACGATTTCCTGTCCGATGACAGCTTTTCCGACTTCGTTTCTTATGCGTTCAGCCCAATTGCTCATACGGGTTTACAGTGCGTTGAGGATTATAGACGGGTAATACGTTTTAATGAGAGGTCCAGTGAGTTGCGATTGACCAACAAATCAAGACATTGTTTCGCCTGAAAACGCAGATTTCTGGAGCGAGCCATCAATCGATCCCGTCTTGCGCGTTCGTCTCTAAATGGCAACGGAAGGCGTTTTCAGCTTTTTGCGAATTCCAGCGAGCATGTCGTCGGGGGAAAGTCCAGCGCTTGCCCGAAGAACGGCGACGTCGGAACCATGCTCGACGAATGAATCCGGCCAACCGATCCGATGCACTGGCGTAGCGACTTCCGCGTTGGAAAGCGCTTCGAGAACGGCGCTGCCGAATCCACCCGTGACGACTCCGTCCTCCATGGTGACGATCAGTCGGTTGCCTTCCGCTTGCGAAAGGAGAAGCTCAGTATCGATCGGCTTCGTAAAGCGCGCATTCACGACCCCAACGTCGAGACCGTCCTCGACGTGAAGTCGATCGCTCAATTCGAGAGCCTCCTGCACCATGGGACCGAGCGCCCATATCGTAAGGTCATCTCCGGGGCGAAGGATCTCCGCCTTTCCGATTTCCATTGGAGCGGGCGATGGTTTGACTGGCGTTCCAGGACCGGCTCCGCGTGGATAGCGAATAAAGGCTGGGCCATCCAATGAGAGTCCTGCGCTCATCATATCCACCAGCTCATCCTCGTCCTTCGGCTGCATCGCGACGGCATTGGGTATGCAGCGCGTATAGGCGATATCGAACAAGCCATGATGGGTCGCTCCGTCATTGGGAGATAGCCCGGATCGGTCCATGCAAAAAAGAACGGGTAGATTTTGAAGGCAGATGTCGTGAATCAACTGATCGAATGCGCGCTGCAGAAAAGTTGAATAGATCCCCACTACGGGGCGGATCCCCCGCGTGGCCAATCCTCCGGCGAAGAGAACCGCGTGCTCTTCAGCGATTCCCACGTCGTAGAACTGCTTCGGCAATTCGTTGGACAAGTGTATGAGCCCCGTGCCCGATGGCATGGCGCCCGTGATGCCCACTACCTTCTTGTCAGCCTTTGCGAAGCGAACGAGCGCCCGCCCAAAGACATCCTGGTAATTAGGGGATGACGGGGCTCCTTTCGATTTTGACTTGCCAGAACCGATTTCGAACGGGCTTGTCCCGTGGAAGCTCTCCGGACGATCGATGGCCGGCTTGTAGCCTTTGCCCTTCTTTGTGACGACATGCAGAATGACGGGCTCGTCCGCTTCCTTAGCGAACTCGAGATGCCGTCTCAGCAAGGGAAGATCGTGCCCGTCGATCGGACCGAAATAGCGTACGCCATACTGTTCGAAAATGTAGGAGGGCACCATGATGCTCTTCCAACCTTTCTCCGCATTCTTTCCAATTTTGAGGAGCTGTTCGCCTCCCGGCACCTTTTGCAGGAGCGTCCCAACATCATGATGCAATCGGTTGTAGATGGGGTTTGTGATGAGCTCGTTCAGGTACTTGGACATTGCTCCCACGTTTTTAGCGATGGACCACTCGTTGTCGTTCAGCACGATGACGAGGCGCTTCGTGGCGGAGGCGACATTGTTCAACGCTTCCATGGTGATTCCGCAAGTGAATGCAGCATCGCCGCAAAGCGCGACCACGTGCTCGTCGGTTCCGAGCTGATCGCGCGCAGCTGCCATGCCCAAAGCGGCGGATAGCGCGGTGCCAGCATGACCTGCCCCAAAGGAGTCGTGAGGGCTCTCGCTCCGTGATAGAAAGCCGCTCAAGCCATCGCTCTTTCTTATCTTGTCGAATTTAGAGCCATTTCGCCCGGTGAGGAGCTTGTGTACATATCCCTGGTGGGAGGTATCGAAAACAAATTTGTCCTTGGGCGTATCGAATACCAGGTGGAGCGCGATGGTGAGCTCGACAACGCCGAGATTCGGTCCCAGATGGCCCCCATTGATCGAGGTCACCTCGATTAGCTTGGATCGAATTTCGCTCGCAAGATCCGCCAAGCGCTCTTCGCTTAGATTCCGAATGTCCTCTGGACTCTGGATTCCCTCAAGCAGGGACTCGGTCTCTTCGCTGTCAGAGGGGTTTTGTGGGCTGTTGTTCAAGGCTTTGGAATTGAAAACGGGAAAAAGAAGTCAATCGGGAAGGCATGTCCACTCAATTGGCGAATTTCTCCAATTTAAGAGTCTGGGTCGAATTCTTCAAACTCCGGAGAGTCGGCATCTTGATTCTTTAAAATCTCGATCTTAGCTTCCGCCTCGGAAATTTTCTTGTCGCAATGGGCTAGAAGCTTCGATCCTTCCTCGTATCGTTTCACGAGCCCATCTAGCTTCAATTCACCACTCTCCATTTCTTCGACAATCGCCTCTAGCTTTTCGAGGCCATCTTCAAAGCTCAGCTCTTCTTCTTTTCTCTTCTTGGGCACGGTTGAAAGTATGGATTCGAATGCTTCCATTACAAGATCATGTTCTTGCAAATCCCAGAGCTATTTTCGGGCCGGCCCGCGATCCGCTAACAAGGCTCGACAGCCACTCCGAAATCGCATGAGACTTTTCGCGATGACCCCATTGGAAATTGCATTTGTCGTCGCCTTGGCGCTCAAGCTTGGAGCCGAGCTGATTCTAGAAGCCCTCAACCGCGGACATGTTTTGAAATTCGCTGGTTCGGCTCCCGAAGAGCTGCAGGACGTCATGGACGCGGAAACCTACGACAAGTCCAATCGCTACACGCTAGCGAAAAGCCGATTCGGTTCGTTCGAGCTGCTATTCGACGCAGCCATCATCGCGATCGTAGTGCTCAGCGGACTGCTTCCCGCTCTATTCGACTATTGGAGCGCTCAATTCGGGGAATCCAATCTATCGTCGGCGCTCTTTCTCGTAGCCCTAACGACCCTTATCGGTCTTCCAGGACTTCCGTTCGAATATTGGCGCCAGTTCAAGATCGAGGAAGACTTCGGCTTCAATCGCAGCACAGTGAAGCTATGGGTCATCGACAAGATAAAGGGGACCCTCATCGGCTTCGTGATCGGCATTCCGTTGCTCTGGCTCTTGATGAATCTGGTGGGCTGGCTCGGGGATTCATGGTGGATCTACGCATTCGCGATCATGATGGCGTTTCAATTGCTGATGATGGTTCTCTACCCGATGCTGATCATGCCCCTTTTCAACAAGCTATCTCCCCTTGAAGAGGGTCCCTTGAAAGAGCGCTTGATGGCCTTGTCGGATCGAGCAGGATTCAAGGCGAAGACGATTCAAGTGATCGATGGAAGCAAGCGGTCCGCCCACTCCAATGCGTATTTTACTGGGTTCGGGAAATTCCGCCGCATCGTCCTCTATGATACCTTGATCGAGCAATTGGACGAAGAGGCGCTTGAGGCAGTTCTTGCCCACGAGATTGGCCACTACAAGAAAGGGCATATCCCCAAAATGATCGCCATGTCCGCAGCTATGATGCTAGCCGCGTTCTGGATCATCGATTCCTTGCTTCACAGTTCCGCCTTTTTCGAGGGTTTTGGATTTTCGCCGCTGGCCTCAGGCCAAGCAGGAAACCTGGGGATCGCAATGTTGCTCTTTAGCTTGATCGGAGGATTGGTCACGTTCTGGATCAGTCCCATTACGAATACTCTGTCGAGAAAACATGAATACGAAGCGGATGCCTTCGCTCGGGATGCGGTTCAAGGATGGGAACCGCTTAGCCGCGCTTTGAGGCGATTGAGCGAAAAGAATCTCTCCAACTTAAATCCTCACCCTACCTATAGCGGTTTCCACTATTCGCACCCCACCTTGCTCGAAAGAGAAAGAGCGATGAGAGAAAGCAGCTAGCATGGTTTGGAAGGTCACGGGGGAAAGAGGAGTCCAATCATGAAGTCGGCCCAGTTCGCATTGCTAGGCGTCCTTCTGCTTATACCGATTGCTTGGTTTATTCTGTTTGGCTTTGCTCCTGGCGAGGAGAAGGGCAATAGCTACGGGTTTACGGGGACGCTCTTCACGATCGGGGCGCAGGACCATGAAATTTATCACGACCCGAATATCGAATCTGAGACCATTCTTAAACTTGCGGCTTACTTGTCGCGTATTGGCTACTTTGGGGAACAGTACGGAGGCGTTGTGCAATTCAAGCGAGAGGATGAGGGCTATCGCGTCTTTCTCACGTATTCAGAATCTTACTGGGAGATGGACGCCTTCAAAGAGGAAGTTTCTGGAATACGCGACGATCTGTCGAGCCTTGCGCTCAACAGTCCAACCGCGATCACCTTGGTAGATGCAGTAGGGGGTAAGGTTCAAACACAGGATTTTGAAAACATCGAAGATTAGAATTTTTGCGCTGGGGATCGCCTGCGTCCTCGCCGCGATCGAAGTCGCCGCTTCTTCTGACGCGTCTCTTCGAGTCGCTTCTTACAATGTTCGGAACTACCTCGCTATGGATCGAATTGTAGCCGGCAAATGGCGGCCGGACTATCCCAAGCCGGAATCAGAAAAGCAAGTGGTGCGCGCATCGATCATCGAAGCGGATCCAGACATCTTGGCGCTCCAGGAAATCGGTTCATTGGAACACCTAGAGGAACTCAGGCGTGACTTGGCGAGCGAAGGGCTCGTCTACGACGGATTCGCGTGGATGGAAGCGCATGATCCCGATCGGTGCCTGGCCGCTTTGTGGAAAAAGGGAATCGATATCGAAGTTCGGGAGCATCCCAATTTGCCGATACGGTACTTTGGCAAGGTGGAATTCGTTAAGCGAGGTATGCTGGAGCTTAGGGTAGAGGACAGCAAAGGCGGGTGGAGCCTGTATAATTTGCATTTAAAAAGCAAATACACGACGCTTAAATCCGATCCACTTTCAACGAAGCGCCGCACGTTGGAGAGCCGCTCTGCTCGCGATCGGATTATCGAGCTCAATCCTCAGCTGTCGGAAAGTCGATTCATCATCACGGGCGATCTGAATGATTCTCCTGCCTCTGCAGCCTTCCGGGCGTTGAACAAAAGGGGGGATCGCATCATAGGCGTTCCAATTCGGTGCGTGGACGCGAATGGCTCTACTTGGACGCACTACTATAAGAAAGAAGACCTCTATGGGCGAATCGACTATTTCCTAGCATCGCTGGGCTGGCGCCTTCCCGAAAGCTTTGAAGGGTCGATTCTGACGCGAACCGATTTCTATCGAGGGAGCGACCACCGCCTCATTTGGATCGATGTTTCTTCGGATGCTCTACTCCTTGAACAGGATGCAAATTGAAGCCGGCACATTTATGGCCGAGGCTCTCTGATAGGTCAGTTCACCAGTATCCTGGTCGATTTCAAAGACTGATATCGTATTGGAATGATGTCCCGCTGCGAGCAACCAGCGGCCGCTCGAATCCATGTTGATGTTACGGGGCCACGCACCGCGAACGGGTTCCACTTCCGTTACCGTTAGCTTGCCCGTAGCGGGATCGGCGCGGTAAGCCGTTATGGAATCATTGCCGCGATTTCCCGAGTAGAGGAAGCGGCCATTGGGATGTGTGATGATTTCGGAGCTCGAATTGAATACTTCCTTAGCTTTCGTCTCTTCGCTAAGCGCAGGGGTCGTAGTGAGACGCTTTGTCAGGCCGGACTGAGCGTCGTAAGCAAATGTAGTAACGGAAAGCGCTAGCTCATTGAGAAGGTAGATGAATTTTCCGTCTACCGAAAATCGCATATGACGAGGTCCTCCTCCGGGAATGGTTTCCGCGAAGCTATGCGTCTTGATTGAAGGGCCCGAAGCGTCGATTTTGTAGATGACGATCTTGTCGATTCCTAAGTCGGGAACGAAGGCGAAACGGCCGTCGGGAGAAAACCCTGTCCAATGCGGATGCGGCTTGTCTTGACGACTCGGTACGACGCCCGATCCTCCCTCGTGCTCAACAAGCTGAGCCCGTGGATTGACGCTGCCGTCCTCGGAAAGTCGGAAGAGGGCGGTTGACCCGCCGCCATATTGGGCAGTGAGCAGAAAAGCGCCTGATGGGTGAACGGAAATATGGGTGCCGCCACCATCGCCAATCGCTTGGCTGTTGATGAACGTAAGCGAGGCATCGCCGTTGATGCGGTAGGCGGCCACGCATGGGCCTTTCTCATTTTGAGCCACGGCATAGAGATAGGATTGGCTAGGATGCATCGCCAGGAATCCGGGGGAGCCAATTTCCGCAGCTACGGTCGCAGGTTCAAGCTTGCCGCTCTCTGTATCGAACTTCGAATGATAGATTCCTTTGGAGCCATTTCCTCCGGTTCCGTAATATACATCGACAGACTTTCCGGAGAGGAAGGTTGGGCTCGCGAGCAGTAGAAAAACGAGGGCAGATTTCATAATTAGACCGAGATAGCAGAAACCTGCTGTCTGCGCACGAACTATGTTGCAAAACGAAACCGCAATATTCGCTAGTCCATTTTCCTCTCGTCGGCTGCGCTGAGCAGATTTACCAGCGTCGCGTTAAGCGTATCCATTTTAAGTGGCTTTTGCAGATAGCCATTCATTCCCACCTCTGCGCAACGTTGTTCATCATTGGGAGCGATATGCGCGGAAAGCGCTACGATAGGCGTCGGAGGCGAACGATCTTCACGCTCCCTAATGGCCTGGGCGGTTTCGAAGCCATCAAGGCGTGGCATACGGATATCCAACAGGATGAGATCGAATGCTTGCTTCCCGCATAGCTTCAACGCTTCGAATCCGTCTTTTGCGCAGATAACCGTATAGCCCAAGCTTCGAATCATGGAGGCTCCCAGCTCGCGATTTACGCGTTCGTCGTCCACCAGCAAAATCGATAGCGATGCATCCGGTTTTTCTGGAAGTTCGAATCGATTGAAATCGACAGCATCCTCGTCGGATTGGCCCTTTAGGACAATTGGTATTTCGAACCAAAACCGGCTTCCGACGCCGCGCTCGCTTTCGCAGTCAATTTTTCCGCCGAGCGCTTCGATGAAGGCTCTACATATCGCTAGTCCAAGACCCATCCCGCCATAGGATCGATTCATCCCGCCATCCACCTGCGTAAAGGGCTTAAAAAGCTCTTCGCGATCGCTGTCGCTAATTCCAATGCCAGTATCTTCGATGCTGACGTGCAACTGTCCATCGGTATCGTTTTTCTTGGAGATGATTGCAGTCACGGAAACGGTTCCGGATTCCGTGAACTTTATGGCATTGCCAATCAGGTTGAGCACGACCTGTCTCAATCTTCCTTCATCGGATTCGAAGAGAACCGCTTTCTCAGAGTTATAGTCTGGCGGCAGATCGAATTCAAATTCCAGCTTCAATCCCTTCGTATCGGCTTCCTTCATCATCAGGAAAATCACGTCGCTGCAGCATTTCTGTAAGTTCACCAGATCGTTTTGCAGGCGAATTTCGCCGCGTTCCACTCGGCTGAAATCGAGAATATCGTCTATCAGCCGCAAAAGTAGCTCGGCGGATTGCTTAATGATTTCCAGTTCCCGAGCATCCTCCAAGTCGTTGGTCTTATTGAGAAGACGGTCAACGTATCCAATAATTGGATTGAGTGGTGTTCTTAGCTCGTGACTTGTCGTTGCTAGAAATTCGTTTTTCGCCAATGCGGCTTTCTTGGCCGCGTCAATCGCCCTGTTAAGCGCCTTATTACGCTCGTTCAAATCCTTGGTCCGCTTCTCTACGACCTGCTCAAGGCTTGAATTGATGTTGCGCAGCGATTCGTCGCGAACGCGAATGGTTTCAAGCATGTCGTTGACGCTATCTACCAATAAACCGATTTCGTCATCATGCCGCTTGACCGCTTTCGCTTCGTATCCCTTTTCATTCGCGATCTTTCGGGTGACGCCAACAAGATCCTTAATGGGGACGGTGATGGATTTTTGAAGCTTGGTTGCCAGGAACGCAGCAATACTCAATCCTACTCCAAAGAGGACTAAGTTCACCCATAAAAGCCGGCCAATAGCCGCGTTTAGAGGACGCGTATTCACCTCTATGAGCATGGTTCCCAACGCTTCTTCGTCCTTCAGGATCTCGGAGCTGAAATAGAGCCGATTGCCATCGGTTTGACTGCCGGTGAAATCCGGACTGGGATGAGGCTGCAACGAATCGTCCCGTGAGTTGAACGCAAATACATTTCCCTCCTTGTCATAAAGGCAGATGCTTTCGATGCCCGGAGCCTCGCTCAAGGATTCCAAGTATTCACTAGCGGCGCGTGAATCGTTGGTTTGGAACGCTGTGTGCGTATTGCTCTCGATAACATATTTTATATTATCCAATACGTTTAATATGCGCTCATAGTTCGCTTCGCGCGCGTAGATGAATGAGAACACGCAGAGAATAAGCAACGCGGAGACGCTGGAGATCAATGTGATCCCGAGGATTTTCCGAGCAACAGGCAAACCGGAAATCCACCGTTTGATCGCGCTGCCATTGTTCTCTATCATTCCTCTAGGTGAAACCGCTCGATCAGGCTGAAGCTCGTTCGAACGTTAAGCTTGTCTGCGCTGCGCCATCTGATTTCACGATACTAACTATCCGCTTTCCTACGTCATTGTCAGCGAATTTTTTCGATTCCGAAATGAATGTGCCTCTCTGCAGATAACTGGAACTGTCCAGCGATTGGTCCTGCAGCTTACCGCAACGGAGCGACTCGTTTCAGATAGGGTATTCATAGGGAAGCTGACGCCATAGGAGATGGAGCCAGATTCGACTGCAAGCTTTTCTGCGGGATCAATGCTCCCCGAGAACAAGAGCTAATCCCGGCACGCTTCTAGTCCAGATCAGATACGGAATCGATGGTGGCTGTTCTCTTTGGGGCGATTTCACGCCAGAACATCATCAGTAGAAATCCGATCACCGCACCGCCGATATGAGCGAAGTGCGCGATTCCGCCCCCAAAGAGCGAAAATCCCGTTACTCCTGAAAACAAGTCCAAGCAGAGCAACCCAGGGATGAAGTATTTTGCGGCGACCGGTACAGGAAAGAAGATGAGACTTAGCTTCGCATTCGGGTAGAGGATGCCGAACGCGACGAGCACTCCATAAACCGCTCCCGAAGCGCCTACGACCGGTGTATGGTAAATGCGCACGAATTCGGTGAGCTGCGCCTCCGATAGCATTCCGACCACCTTCGGATCGATGCGCCCTGTATCCAATAAAGCTTGGATCGCTGCAGGACTTTGCTCGAGAAGAGCAAGCGCCTCGTAAACCTCATTGAACTTAAATTGATTCACGAGCGTGTAGATGAGGCTCGCGCCAATTCCGGCTAGAAAATAGAATGTGAGAAATCGCCTCAAGCCCCACCTGAACTCGAGCGCTGAACCGAATGAGGAAAGGGCGAACATATTGAAGAATATGTGAGCGATGCTTCCGTGCATGAACATGGTGGTGATCATCTGCCATGCTTGAAAGTAGTCATTCCCTGGGAAGTACAGCGCGAAGAGATGGTACATTCCGTCCGGGCGATCCGGAATGATGTGAGTGAATACAAACAATATCGCGTTGGCGATAATCAGCGCTTTAACTCCCAATGACAGCTTCATTGAGGCACGATCATTCCGGGATCCAATCGAGGCGCAACCTTTATCCCCATTTGGCTGGTAATTGAGCACCGTCTTCTGCAAAACAGACGACTCGAAAATCTCGCTTTGCCCATTCCTTTACCCATGAACGACAAACCTAATATTATCCTCATTAATTGCGACGACCTTGGCTATGGAGACCTGGGATGCTACGGCTCCGCCAAGAACAATACACCCCACCTGGATAAGCTCGCCTCGGAAGGCCTGAGGTTCACTGATTTCTATATGGCCTCGCCCGTCTGTTCCCCGTCACGCGGAGCGATGATGACCGGCTGCTATCCGCCTCGAATCGGATTCGGAAGCTTCCACGGGCAGGTCGTGCTGTTTCCCGGCTACGACATCGGCTTGAATCCGAATGAAATAACGGTCGCCTCGCAATTGAAGCAGGCGGGTTATGCCACCAAGATCATCGGCAAATGGCATTGCGGGGATCAACCGGAGTTCCTTCCCACACGCCATGGGTTCGATTCGTATTTCGGAATCCCTTACAGCAACGACATGGGGCGCCAAATCGACCGACCCGACAATCCGCCATTGCCGGTAGTCCGCGATGAAACCGTAATTCAAGAGCAACCGGATCAGCGCGGTATTACCGAGCGTTATGCAGATGAAGCGCTTCAGTTCATCGACGAGCATACAGAGGACGAATCGCCATTCTTCCTTTACCTGGCCCACATGTACGTTCACGTGCCGTTATTCGTCCCCAAGCAATTCCTGGAAGCGTCGTCGAACGGCGCTTATGGGGCAGCGGTTGAATGCATCGATTGGTGCATGAGCGTATTGATGGATCGCTTAAAGGAGCGGGGCATCGATGAAAACACGCTCATCATTTTCACAAGCGACAACGGATCGCGCGCTCAAGGTGAGGGCGGGAGCAATGGCCCCTGTCGCGGCACCAAGCAGGAAACCTGGGAAGGAGGGCAGCGCGTTTCCTGCATTATGCGGTGGCCGAAGGCGATCAAGCCGGGAACGGTTTCAAATGCAGTCGTATCATCCATGGATTTCTTTCCAACCCTTTCCAACCTTGTGGGAGTTCCTCTCCCGGAGGATCGCATCATCGACGGCCACGATATCAGCGCCTTTTTTAGCGGTCCAGATGCAGCTGCACCGAACGATACTTTCTTCTATTATAAGCAGGATGCCTTGGAGGCGGTTCGAGTAGGCGACTGGAAATTGCATTTCCGCAAGGGCGATGAGACAATGGACGCCCTCTACAATTTGAGGGACGACGTAGGCGAAAGCGTCAATCTGTATTCAGAAAACCCAGATATCGTGGAAGCTCTTTCGCAGAAGGCTCAAGCCATGCGCGAAGATATCGGCGACGACTCGCGTGGAATCGTAGGCAAGAACGTACGTCCAATCGGCAAGGTCGAAAACGGCAAACCTCTAACTCAATATCGGGAAGACCATCCCTACATGATCGCCATGTACGACCTTGCGGACATGGCTACCATGAGCGGGTAGAGCGAACTCGAACGCTTTCAGTGTTTGGGGGACCTGACCTTTATAGATTTCGCTCCATGCGCTTCCGGTGGGCGTCTCGAAATGTGGCGGGTGATTGGCCGGTGGCGGTTTGAAATCGTTTAGTGAAACTTGAGGGATTGGCGTAGCCGAGTTCGTAGGCGATCCGCTTGATCGGAATCGCGTCTTCGATGAGCAGGCTCATGGCGCTCTCTAGGCGCTTCTGGGTTCGAAATTGGGCGGGTGACGTGTTCTTCGCTTTTCTAAATTTTTTGCGGAAGGATTCGTAGGATAGACCAAGCGACTCCGCGATCAATTCGAGGTTCAGGTTCTGGTCCAGTTTATCGCCAAGCAAATAGCAGGCTCGTTCGATCAGGTCGTCTTCCGCTTGAGTGCGTTGCATGAGACGTTCCCGTCTATAGAATTCGAGAATGAGAGGAATGGTATCCAATAGAAGGTGTCGCGTTTCGTTACGGGTATATGTTTTAAAATCGTGCACGTACGATAGCAGGCGTTTCAGGAACACTGCGTCTACCCCCACCTTGAAGACGGAGGGTTCGCTTTGGGCGATTCCGGTTTCGAGAAAACTGGCATAGAGGGATAGGGGGAGAATCATGAAGAACTCGAGGTGCTCGAAGGACTCGAATCGGTGGATGCTGTATCGCCGATTTGGATATCGTTGCACCACGCTTCCGGGAGCGAAGGCGAAGCGCTTCCCTTTGTCGTCCCTGAATTCTCCTTCACCTCGTAGGACATAGGAAAGCGAATAGGCTCCTTGGGCAGCATTCGTCTTGCGCGTCTGCAACTCTGGCAAGCCCACGTGGAATCCGGTTGATAGGAGATCTTCTCCGGTGGAGGAGCTCACGAAGCGATGGTGCACTTCCCGTTCGATTTCGTCTAAGCGGCGGCTTATTTCTCGCATAGGCTCTTTCCCATTTTGGACATGCAATATACCACTGGGAACAAGGCAACGTTCTTGCGCCGTTTGGAATGGGATTAGATAGTGCAATCTCCCCAGCAACTTTCTTTCTTAGCAATTCCAGCGGTTCAAACCCCAATCCCCATGAACGAACTTAGATCCAAGCAAACGCGTTTCTCGGCAATGATGCTCCTCCAGTTCTTTACCCGAGGAACCTGGTTCGTCACCCTGGGCACCTACTTGGGCAAAGGGCTGGGGCAGGAGGGCTCCTATATTGGCTTTTCGTACAGCCTCTTTGGCGTCGCGGCGATCATTACTCCGTTCTTCGTGGGAATGGTGGCGGATCGCTATTTCGCTACGGAACGCGTCCTAGGTGTACTCAATATTTCCGCGGGCGCGCTGATGCTCGTCCTCTCTCAGGTAACCGATCCTTCCACCTTCGTTTGGGCGCTCTTCGCCTACTGTATCGTATACACGCCTACGGAAGCGCTGAGCAATTCCGTGGTATTCCATCATCTCCCCCGAAAGTACTTCGCCTATGTGCGTCTATTCGGCACGGTCGGCTGGGTATTGGCTGGCTTATCGGTCAACTACGTTTTGGGAATCTTTGTCCCCAATGTTGAAGCGACTGCGGTACCGCTAATCCTTTCCGCCGGATCCTCGGTAGTTCTGGGACTGTACAATTTCACGCTGCCTGCCACCCCGGTTCAGAACAAGGGCGAGAAAGCGAGCTTCAAGGATGTCATCAGCATTGACGCCCTCCGGCTGATGAAAGAGCCGAGCTTCACGGTATTCCTGGTCGCTTGCCTGCTGATCGGCATTCCGATCCAGATGTACTTCGCTTTCTTCAATATGTTCTTGAACGACATTGGCGTCGCCAATGTAGCCAGCAAGATGACCTTAGGCCAGGTATCGGAAGCGGCGTTCATGGTATTCGTTCCCTGGATGATCGGCAGGATCGGGCTAAAGTGGATGATGACCCTTGGGCTCGCGTTCTGGTCGATTCGCTACTTCCTATTTTCCGGAATCACTGTCGATGCGGAAACGCTCATAATTTTCTCCATCTTGATCCATGGAGCCTGCTACGACTTCTTCAATGTCACGGGATCCATCTACGTCGACCTCAAGGCGGGCGAGAAATTCCGCTCTGCGGCTCAGGGCCTGTTCATGCTTGTATTTCTAGGTCTCGGCAAGTTCTTCGGTTCGAATGTGGCCGGGTTCATCGCCGAAAAGAATCCAGGCATCGGGGAAGCTGCCTACAATTGGAGTGGCATTTTCAATACAACAGGAATCATTACAGCAGGCGTAACGCTGGCCTTCATCCTCAGCTTCCGAGACAAGCAAAAGTACGACTTGGACAAGGTGAATGGATAAGGCTCACGGATAAGTACGAACCATACGCATCATGAAAGACATAAAGAAGGTTGGGATCATTGGCTGCGGGGCCCGTGGTCTGCATCACATTGGATTCAATATGGTCGATAGCCATGACGAGACTGGACTCCAAATATCGGCCGTCGCCAATCGCTCTCCCGAGAGCTCGGACTACGCCGCTACGGAGCTCGAGAAGCGTTATCAATCCGTAGGACTGGAAACCATGGTGGATCGCTGCGATTCCTATCGAGAGCTACTCGCGGATGGATCGATCGACTTGGTCATCATTACCTCGCATACGGATGCGCATGCGGAGCACACGGTGGCGGCTTTGGAAGCCGGCAAGAAGGTGTATTTGGACAAGCCGATATCGGTGACTTTGGAAGACGCCAAGATCATCGCAGATGCGGAACGCGCTTCTGGCGATCGTTTGCTAATGGGGTTCACGCGTCGATACGAAAATTCTTGGCTGAAGATGAAGGAATTGCTTGATGACGGAGCGGTAGGCAGCCTACAGATGATTTTGCTGCGCTCCATCATTCCCTACAGCCGCTACCTGCAAGGGTGGCATCGCAAGCGCGAATGGTCAGGCGGCCCCTTGAACGATAAGTGCAGCCATCACTTCGATGTCTTTCGCTGGATGGCTGACTCAGACTGCCTATCCATGAGCGCGTTCGGAGGACGATCGGGCGTGTTCAAGCCCGATCCGACGGCGCCCACCCGATGCTCCGAATGCGATCGCGAATGCGCCTACCGAAGAGGGGACCTGCTAGAGGAATCTAAAGAAACGGTCAGTAGCTCATTCGTGAATACGCGTAATCCAAATGATGAACGTTCGATTCAAGACGCTTGCGTCTACAGTCCGGGCAACAACGTAGAGGATTTCGGAAGCGTGAACATGCAGCTCGGCGACGGCGTTGTGGGCAACTTGTTCTTCACCATTTTCGGTCCGCTTGCCCCTGATGGCGAGACGCTCGAGCTCGTAGGCGATTCCGGTCGGCTCGTGCTTTCTCGCTCCGACGGAATGATACGGAGCTATACCGAGTTCGGACGCGAGACCGATACGTTTTTCGCGGGCGGCGACGAGTTCGATTCTTCTCACTATGGGTCAGACAAGAATCTGGTTCGCCACATGCGAGACTTCTGCGATGGGGCCGATCCGGTATGCGACGGGCAGGATGGTTACCGTTCCCTGCAGATGGTCTGCGGCGCCCGCGACTCGTTCGATTCCAAAGGAGCGATGCAATCCCTAGCGGACATTAGTTAAGGCTTCCCAATTTTCAATTCGTGACGATTCGAGCAATTCGTGGGCAATGACATGACCGCATCATCCAATTTCTACTCCGACCAAGAGCTACTCTTCGGTGATTTGCACAATCACTGCGGATTGTCTTATGGTCACGGTTCCTTCGAAGATGCCTTACGCAATGCGCGCGAACAGCTCGATTTCTGTTCCATTACCGGACATGCGCATTGGCCCGATATGCCTGCGCCCGATGAACGCATCCAATACATCATCGATTTTCACGAGGAAGGCTTTGCCAAGCTCAAACGCAATTGGCCTGAAATGTTGAATACGATTAAGGCCTACAATGACGAGGAACGTTTCGTCGTCTTTCCCGGATTCGAAATCCATTCCAATGCGGATGGGGACCGAACCATTATCTACAAAGATATCTCAGGCGAAATCATCTACGCTGACAGCATTCCTGATCTGCACTCGCGTCTGGCCTCCTTGGAAGAGGAGGGGACAGAGAGCCTCGCGTTCGCTCACCACATCGGCTACCGGACTGGCACCCGTGGCATCAGTTGGAAGACCTTCGATGCTCATTGGAGTCCCTTCGTGGAATTGCTGTCCATGCATGGCTGCTCTGAAGAAAACGAGAATACGCGCCCCTTTTTGCATTCGATGGGGGGATCGGATTGGGAGAGCACTATTCAGTACGGACTAAAGCAAGGCCATGTGTTTGGCTTTTCGGGACATACGGATCACCACAGCGGTCATCCGGGCAGCTATGGCCATGGCGTTACGGGGCTCTGGTCCTCGGGCCGCAACCGGCAGGCCATTTGGGATGCATTGCGAAATCGACAAACCTACGCGTTGACCGGTGATCGGATCCGCTTGGAGTACTTGCTCAATGGAGCTCCGATGGGTTCTCTCATCCCGGTGTCAAAGCAGATAGAGCTCGCGGTTTCCATTAACGCCTCGGGACCGATCGACTGCGTCGACATCCTTAAGAACAACCAGCTGGTTCATCGGGTTTCGCAAATGGACATGGCATCGTCGCCGGAAGAGACATCCAATATTCGAACACTCGTATATTTGGAGCTGGGTTGGGGCGAGCGTTCGAAGGCGGCGCCATGGGAAGTAGAGTTGGGAATTTCCGAGGGACGCATTCTGCGTGTCGAGCCGCGTTTTCGGGGACGGGAAGTGGTTTCGCCGGTCGAGGCGGATGAAGGCGACACGGCCGATTTCTATGAGTCTTCATGGGAACGCGTGGACAATAGCCTTGTTCGCTTCCAAACGACCACGCGAAGCAATCCAAACAATGCCACGAATGCATCGCAAGGAATGTGCCTTGAAGTCGAAATGCCCCAGAATGGTTCAATCAACGCGATATTGAATGGGAAGCGAAAGGCCATCCCGTTGGAGCGTCTCTTGCGCGGCGCAAAAACCGGTCATCTCGGCGGGATCGATTCGCCTGCCTATCGTTTTCATCGGGCGCCGCGCGCGAACGAATTTCAATGGTCGTTCGAGTGGTCCGATTCCGATGATGCGGAGGCTCAGTACTACGTTCGAGTCCGTCAAAAGAACGATCAATGGGCCTGGAGCTCTCCGATCTTTCTTCGTGGGTAGCGCAGAACGGAAGCATCAAGCCTGCGGCGAGCGACAATTAGATTGCGGGAACGACCCGAACGGAGCAAAATCCTGTAGTCTTTCCTAAATACACGTAATCGAGCTATCTTACTAATTCACCCCAACCCAATGAAAACTCCGCTCAATAATTGCCTGACTATCCTGCTAATTTCGGTTGCCTCGATAAATTCGTTTGGTGAAGAACCGCAATTCGAAGCGCAGGTGATCGATCCCGCGATTCAAATCGGATACGGACTCGCCATCGGGGACGTTAATGGCGACGGTAAGGACGACATACTCCTGGCGGACAAGCGTCATTTTTTCTGGTACGAAAACCCAAGCTGGGAACGCCGCCTTTTTTGGACGCTTTCCACGGACGAGAATCAAGACACGCTCCGCGGCAATGTATGTATCGCCGCTCGCGACATAGATGGTGATGGAAAAGTGGAGGTCGCAGTGGGTACGAATTGGAATCCGGGCGAGACGGTGAGCGAAGAGAAATCTGGCGGCGTTTGGTTTGTCGGATCGCTGGGGAAGATCAGCCCGAAGAAGCTTCCGCATGAACCAACCACGCACCGAATGCGTTGGGTACGCGGTGAATCAGGTTACGCGCTCGTTGTCGTCCCATTGCATGGGCGGGGAAATCAAGGAGGCGCCGGCGAGAAGGGTAGCCGCATCTTCGCCTACAATGCGGGAAGCGATCCCTACGATTCGAAGTGGGAGCAAACTCTCGTCGAAGAACGCTTACACAAGACGCACAATTTCGACGTGCTCCCAAATGACTGGAATGCGCCGGATTCTCTTTTGCTAGGAGGAGCCGAAGGCTTCTCTCTCGCTACTCAAGCAGGAAACCAATGGAAATCGGAAAGGATTGAGGGACTCGAGCGCGCTCCCGGTGAGATAAAAGTGATTGAAGCGAATCGATCCCTCGCCGCGATCGAACCGATGCATGGGAACAATGTCGTGCATTACAGCCGCGTGAACGCGAAGTGGGAACGGACCGTACTGGACGATAGCTTGAATCAAGGACACGCCATCGCTGCGGCCGATTTTCTGGGAACCGGTACACCGCAAATCGTAGCGGGCTGGCGAAATCCGGACAAATCAGGAAAAGTGGGTATTCGATTGTACCAGCAGGACCATGACGGCGCTTGGGCGACGAGCGTAATCGACGACAACGCCATGGCCTGCGAGGATCTAAAGGCGGTCGACTTGAATAATGATGGGAAAGTCGATCTTGTCGCTTCTGGGCGCCGTACCAAAAACGTCATTATATATTGGAATCGCGACAACTAGCGCTGGATCTACGAAGAATCGCCTAGTGTATTCACTTCTCTATACTACTTTGCTGAGCGAAGTTCTTTCGCTTTAACGTTTAATTGCGTAATTCAGGCGTCGGGCGCCTTGACAGGGGCGCATGAGTCTTCCTAAAATCGAAGCCGATCGAGAGTAGTGCGGCCGTATCGAATTTCATGTTTCTTCTCGAAATCCGCGAATGAATTCCGAAAGCAAATATCGTAGATGTTTGCTCGGATCTATACGGCACCTTGGTGTCAAAATAACCCCCCCGAAATCAATGAATAGGCATCCCATGAGGTCTCGCCCCAGTTCATCCAACTCTCTTTTAACAGTATGAATAGTCCATTGTTATACACTTTTGTCGGAGCCGCTGTGCTCGCCTTGCTATTCGCCTTCTTCAAGTACCAGTCCATTATGAAAAAGGACGAGGGGAGTGGAGAAATGAAGGACATCGCAAAGATGATCCAAGACGGAGCCTTCGCTTTTCTCAAAGCGGAATACACCTGGCTAGCGGTATTCGTTGTTGTAGTGTTTCTAGCGATATCTCTATCGCCAGCGTCGTACGGACTGGGCTTGAATACAGCCATAGCGTTTCTGTGCGGCGCAGTTGCTTCCGGATTGGCGGGATTCTTCGGGATGCACACGGCGACCCGCGCTGCCGTTCGCACGACCCAAGCCGCTCGGGAAAGCGTGAAAGACGCTCTGTCGATCTCGTTCGGCTCAGGGCTTGTGATGGGCTTCTGCGTGGTTGGTCTTGGCCTAGCGGGCGTGACATTGCTAACGCTTATTTATTCTGGCGACGGGGGCGTTAGCGAATCGGTGCTCGGCTTTAGTTTCGGTGCTTCCTCGATCGCTCTGTTCGCTCGCGTGGGTGGCGGCATATTCACGAAAGCGGCAGACGTCGGTTCTGATCTGGTTGGAAAAGTCGAGGCAGGAATCCCGGAAGACGATCCTCGCAATCCCGGTACGATCGCGGACAACGTGGGAGACAATGTAGGTGATGTTGCCGGAATGGGAGCCGACTTGTTCGAATCCTACGTCGGCTCGATCATCGCTGCCATGACCTTGGGAGCTGCCTTGTTCATTGGGCAGGAGAACGTGGCAAGCGTAACGATTCTACCCTTGGCGGTTGCCGCTTGCGGAATCATAGCATCTGCAATCGGGAGCTTCTTCGTATCGGCAGGCGATACCAAATCGCTGCACAAGGCATTGTTTCGCGGCCTTTTTGTCGCATCCGTCTTGGTAATCGTGGGTACGTACGGGCTCGTGAATTGGGTATTCGATTTCGAAGGACTCGCCATCGGTTCGAGTGCGATATCGGGAATGAGCGTATTTTGGGCAGTTATCTCAGGGCTCGTAGCGGGTGTGGCTATTGGAAAAGTCACTGAGTACTACACGGCGAAAGAGACCAAGCCGGCTCAATTTATCGCCGCTCAATCCCGCACGGGGTCAGCGACGAATATAATCCATGGCGTCGCCACGGGAATGGAATCCGTCGCCTTGCCAGTCCTGCTTATCTGCGCCGCAATTTACTTCGCCTATGATCAAGCGGGCGTTTACGGCGTCGCAATTTCGGCGGTAGGTATGCTCTCTACTCTGGGCATTTCACTTGGAGTCGATGCCTATGGTCCTGTAGCGGACAATGCCGGCGGCATGGCGGAAATGGCTGCGCTTCCAGAAGAAGTGCGAAAGCGTACCGACGCATTGGACGCGGTCGGCAATACAACCGCTGCGGTCGGCAAGGGGTTCGCGATCGGATCCGCTGCGCTAACGGCCCTGGCCCTGTTCAATGCCTACTGCGAGAAAGCGGTTCCGGGTAGCGGTACGTTAACGCTGGATATCAATAGTTCCGAGGTGATGATCGGTTTGCTTGTAGGCGGCTTTCTGCCGTTCTTGTTCAGCGCTCTGACCATGAGGGCTGTTGGCAAGGCAGCGAACCGGATGGTCGAGGAAATTCGACGCCAATTTCACGAAATCCCCGGAATTCTAGAAGGGACGAGCAAGCCTGATCCGGCGAGATGTGTCCAAATTTCAACGACAGGTTCCTTGAAGCAGATGATTGCGCCAAGCATGCTCGCCATCGCAATCCCCATCTTCATAGGCAAAGCGTTTAGCGCTCAAATGCTCGGGGGCGTCCTAGCCGGAGCGTTGGTCTCGGGAGTGATGCTGGCTATCTTCATGGCCAACGCGGGCGGTGTTTGGGACAATGCCAAGAAATATATCGAAGAAGGCCACGAAGGAGGCAAAGGCTCGGATGCGCATAAAGCATCCGTGGTGGGCGATACCGTAGGCGATCCATTCAAGGACACTTCAGGCCCATCGATCAATATCTTGATCAAGCTGATGACTGTGGTTTCCTTGGTGTTTCTCCCTTGGTTCGGAAGCTGAAGAAAAAGAGAGGAGCCTACTGGAGAATCTCTTCTGCAAAAACGGTCCGCTGCGACTCGGGCATCGTAATCGCGTGCTCCACGATCGTAGGCCGCGATTCACCAGCTCGCTCCATAGCATCGAGGAGCTTTCCTTTTAAGTGATCCGCTACGTCTCGATGAGACGCATAGCCAATCAGGTTCTGCAGCTCGTAGGGATCCGATTTTAAGTCATAGAGAAACGTTTCCGTGTATTCATCGGATTGATATTGGGTTTCCCCATCTAGATCGACCGCTTCAACGCTGTATTTCCAACGAGCCGTACGGAGGCATCGACCAACCTGAGATTCGCTGATTTGAATAAAGGCTTCCTGTTCCCAATCGCTGGAGTCTCCACGAAGTATTGGCATCAAGGATCGCCCAGGCATGGATTCCGGCGGATCGATATGGCAAGCATCCAGCAGTGTCGGGACTAGATCCACTAGGCTCGTTACTTCAGGGCGACGACCTCCGCCATCGAAACCAGGGCCGCAAAAGGCGGTGGGAACACGAACGGAGGAATCATGGCACGATCGTTTGTATTCAGAATTCCGCGTCTTGAAATGGCAGCCATGATCCGAAGTATAGAGAATGATCGTATTGTCGTCGATCCCGAGGCTTTTCAAGGCATCCATGATGCGTCCCAGCGATTCGTCCAGACGCTTGATCATTCCGAGGTAACCTCCTAAATGCTGACCGGAACTACCTCCCAGCTGCTGCAGATCCGGCGGTGTCCATTTTCCGGTGTATCGCTCCCGGTATCCGTCTGGCGGAGGATAATCATCCACATGGTTCTGATGGTGCGGTTCCAGGAACGAGCTGAACAGAAAGAAGGGCTTGTCCTTTTTGCTGGCGTCGTCGATGTAGCGAATCATAGCATCCGTCACGGCATCGACGCGATAGCCGGGGAGGTGCACCTTTTCGTTGTCGTTATTCCACAGGTTGCAGTCGTAGGCGTCCGAACAGAATTCCAGTACGTTGGTCGCTAGCCAATAGTCGTATCCACCACGCTCTTCCACGGGCACGTAGTCACGGCGTGTTCCGAGGTGCCACTTCCCAATATAGCCGGTATCGTATCCGGCGCCTGAAAAGCGCTGGGCAATCGTTTCCAGGCTCGGATCGAGCGGGATCTCATTGCGCCAGGATCCTGTTTGCGTTGCGTAGAGACCCGTCTGAAGGCAGGAACGTGCCGGGCCGCACACAGGCTGACAGGTAATGGAGGCATCGATATGCGTGCCGCGATTGGCCAGCCGATCGAAGTTCGGGGTGATGTCGAGAGGGTTACCGTGAACGCCACAAGTGTCCCATCGTTGTTGGTCGGTAAAGAAGACGACGACGTTCGGCTTTTTATTAGGTGACATAGGGGTGTAATTTTTAATCAGCGATAGTCCGATTAGGGACTACAAATTGATACACAATAGGGTGTTCGCCTAGGCACAAGTATGAATCTGCGAAACCGGTCCCAATATGATGTAACCGTTTCGTAATGATTCTGATGCCGAGATAGCAACTTAGGATGTCGTAATGCTCATACGGCCGCTTGAGTCTTGATCGAACGAGCCGGGGCGCTATCAGGGAAGAATGTCTAATAAGATTCTCGAGGGACGTGTCGCATTGATTACAGGAGGGGGCAGGGGTCTCGGGCGGGCGATCGCCTGCGCCTATGCGCGAGAAGGCGCTTCTATAGCCGTGAGTTCGCGTACGGAGTCTGAAGTGGAAAAAACCGTTGCGATGATTCGAGAAGAAGGAGGCGTGGCCATTGGTATCGCGGCGGATCTTTCGCTGGAGGAGGAAGCAGAGCGTGTGATCGCTCGCGTCGAGGACGAGTACGGAGCCCTGGATCTCGTATTTTTAAACGCGGGAGGAGGCGCGGGAGCGCGCAAGCCAATCGAAGAAGTAGATGCAGATGCTTGGAAGCGTACGATAGAGATCAATTTATATACGGCGCTCCATGTAGCGAAAGCGGCGATACCTTTGCTGAAGAAGAGTTCCAATGGGCAAATTTTGACGATGGGATCTGGTCTCGGGCGGAAGCCAGACAAGAGCAGCTCGGCCTACAGCGCCTCGAAAGCGGCTCTGTGGATGCTCACCCAGTCATTGTCACTAGAGCTCGCTAGCGATGGGATCACCGTGAACGAGATGATACCGGGTCCGGTGCGGTCGAATATCCCGGAAGGCGAAACATTCGAACCCTTCTTGCAGCCTGACGGCGATTGGGAGAACGAGTGGATCAAGGGAGCCAACGACGTGGTACCGATGGCGCTTTTCCTGGCATCGCAGCACAAGTTCGGTCCTTCAGGCCAGAGCTTTGGCCTGAATCGCCGACTTCTGTAGCGACGACGCGCAAGGAAGGAGAACTAAGTTTCCTCCCTCGCCAATTCCATTGAAGGTTCGGGCTCCTTAGGCAGTCTGCGCAATCCGCGCCACCACCACTTGAAGAGAGCGACGATGTCCTCAAGGATCAAATACGCGCTGGGTACGAGAAGCAGTGTGATGAATGTGGCGAAGAGCACGCCAAATGCGAGCGAAGTTGCCATTGGAATAAGAAATTGAGCCTGAAGGCTTTTCTCCATCAGGATCGGTACCAGCCCGACAAAGGTCGTAATGGAAGTTAAAATGATGGCTCGGAAACGCTGGCTGCCGCCTACGTGTACCGCTTCAAACAAGGGCATTCCTTCTCGGCGCAAGCGATTGATTCGCTCCACGAGTACAAGCGAGTCGTTTACCACGACTCCCGACATCGCGATTATTCCCAGAAGCGAGAGCAAGCTCAAATCTTGGGGCGTACCGAAATTCTGGAAATTGAACAAGTGGCCGTAGATGGCGCCTCCGATGCCGAACGGAATGACGGATATCACAATGAGCGGCTGCAGGTAGCTTTTGAATGGGATCGCCAGAAGCGCATAGATCAGAACTAGGACCAAAACGCCGCCGCCTATCATGGCTGGAATGGACTCCTCCATATCCTTAGCCTCACCTCCTTTGATCGGAGTGACTCCTGGATATTTCTCCAGAACGCTGGAAAGGATAGAGTTGGGATCGCCGGGATACTTTCCATAGAGCGCGATCGCGATCTTGTCGGAATTGACCACGTTCTTATCCGCGTCGGCTTGTACATTTATTATGCGCTGCCGATCCAAGCGGGCAATCGATGGATAGCCCACGCCATATTCTACATCGGCTACTTCTGAAATAGGAATACGAGCTCCGTTGGGAGCGACAATCCGCATCGACTCCAGATTGCCGAGCGATTCGCGCTCCTCTTTCGGATACCGCACCATCACGCGTAGATCGTCTCGGTCCCGCTGCACCCGCTGCGCCTCCGCCCCGTAGAATGCATACCGGACTTGCCGTCCCAGATCGTTCGCTGAAATACCCAGCGACCGGGCATTCTCCTTGAGCGTCATCTTCAGCTCGCGCTTCCCCTCTGCATAGGTATCGCGGATATCGAGCAATCCTTCGAATTGCTTAAGCTCGTCCTGAATTTCCAATGACGCGGCCTTCAGGCTCTTGAAGTCACGTCCTGTAAGGCGAATATCAACAGGCAATCCTACAGGACCTGATGCATTGGATACGAAATTCAACTTCCGGGCGCCGGGAATCTCTCCAACTTTTTCTCTCCATTTACGGGCAATTTCGTCGGCATTGGAGTCGCGCAGTTCCGCTTTGGAAAGCTCTAATATCATGGAGCCGATATTACCGCCTGAATTGAAGGCGGCAGGACCCGGACCCCCGGCCAGTACGCTGTAGCCGAGAAAGAGAGCCTTGTTCTTTACAGGGTCAATGTTTCCAAGATCGATTTGCTCGGAGGATATCTCTTCAAGCGCTGCCTCAATTCGCGTCATAGCTTTCCGAGTCTCGAAAATGGGCGTCCCCTCGGCCATCTTCAGTTCAAGGAATATATAGTCGGATGGCACATTGGGAAAGAAGACGAATCGAACGACGCCTAAAATTACCAGCGCGAACGATATCATCAGAGCGGATATGAAAATTGAGAGCGTCAGCCACCTGAACTTCAACGCCTTGCTGAGGAGAGGCATATATTTGTTCTTGATGAACCGTTCCATTCCATCCGAGAATCTGCGCTGCAGGCGCGAGAGGGCGTTGAGCGATTCGCGGCCTCCCTTATCGCCGACATTGCAAAGGGACAAGTGATAGGGGAGGACCAGCTTGCTCTGCACGAGCGAAAACATCAAGGTGGGTATGACCACCATGGGCACTACGTACATGAACTTCCCAATCATGCCTGGTAAGAAAAATACGGGTACAAAAGCGACTGCGGTGGTGATGACCGCGAACGTTACCGGCATGGAAACCAGCTTTGCGCCTCGCACCGCGCTTTCCACACCCGGGCCACCGTTCTGAAATTCCGTGAACACGCTTTCGCCCACGACGATGGCATCGTCGACTACGATCCCGAGCACGAGGATAAAAGCGAACAGGGAAAGCAGGTTCACCGTAATCCCAACCGCGGGCGCGATTGCGATCGTTGCCAGGAAGCTAACGGGAATGCCGATGGCCACGAAAAAAGCGAGAGATGGGCGCAGGAATATCGCGAGGGTGAGCAATACGAGAATGAATCCCGCCACTCCGTTCTCCACCAGCATGTCGATACGGCCTTGAAGGTAGAACGACGAATCGCTCCAAGCTTCCAGCTGGACCCCGTCGGGCACCCATTTCTGATTGGCTTCTTCCACATACTCGTAGACCTGTTTCGAGATTTCGAGCGGGTTCTCGTCACCGACTTCCTTGGCTAGTACGATAGCCGCCAACTTTCCGTTGAATTTAGTGATGATATCTTGATCCGCGAATCCGTCCTTGATGGTAGCGATCTCGCCTAGGGTCAGCTTGGCCCCGTCCGGATTGGTCAGTAGAACGATGGAGCGAAAGTCGTTGCCGACGTAGGCTTGCTCCTTGGTCCTGAGAGAGATTTCGCCGCCATCGGCCTTAATCAGTCCGCCAGGCAAGTCGATCGAACTGCCCCGTACCGCTTGGACCACCTGGTCGAATGTTAGATTGTAGTTCCGCAAGGTGTTCTCGGATACTTCAATCGATATCTCATAGTCCCGCACGCCTTGTACCTCTACCTGGCTAATCCCATCCAGCTCTACGAGCTCGTCGCGAACGCGATCCGCGATCTTCTTGATCTCTCTCTCGCTCGCATCCCCGAAAACAGATACTCGTATTACTTCCTTAGGTATGAGCGGTTCGTCGACAATCGGGCGTTCCGTATCTACTGGAAACGTAGTGATGGCATCAACACGTGTCTTGATCTCGTCCTTAATCTTCGCGATGTCGAAGCCCTTGTCCACGGTAGCGGTGACGGAGCCATAGCCTTCCTGGGCCGATGAGCTGATTTCCTTGATTCCATCAACCCCTTGGATGGCCTCCTCGATGCGGACTACGACCGACTCTTCAACCTCCTCGGGAGAGGCCCCAAGATAAGGCACTCGGACGGTTACGATATCGAGAGAGAACTGCGGAAACAATTCGCGCTTAACGGTGAGATAGGAGGCTATGCCTCCAGTCACCAAAAGGAGCATTACCAGGTTTGCGGCGACGCCGTTTCGAGTGAACCACGCAATCATCTCATTGCCTCCTCGCCTTGCTCGTCAGGCAATGTAACCATCTCGATGCCCGTATCCAATTTTACTTGCATGCCGATCACTGCGTATTCGAGTGGAGTGACGCAAATGCGATCTCCGTTTTCTAGCCCGGAAGCAATGATCGCCCATTCAGTATCCACTTTAAGGACATCGACGCTTTTGAATTCCAGGCGATTCTCCTGGTCGATGGTAAAGACGGTGTCGTTCTCTTGCAGCGCCTTTCTCGGAATGCGAAAGGCGTTGTCGATTCGCTTTCCTTCGATGGAGGCCTCCACGAAAAGCCCAACTTTGAGGGGAGGGCGAGCGCTTCCGCTTTCTCTCTTGTAGGGATCCTCTATTTTCGCGACGACATAGGATAGCCGTGTCCGGGAATCGATCGCTCCTTCCGTTCGGTCTATAACGCCTTCCCAGCTATAGGTTTCCCCTCCGTATTGAGCAGAGATTGTCACCTTTGGCTTTTCCACGCTTTGCGCTTGGTTGCTATAGCTTTCCGGCAATTGCAAATACTCAATATCCTTGAGGGATATCGGCAATCGTATTTCAGCGGTATCTGTAGAATAGATACGAGCTAGCTGGCTTTGACGCACCGCCACCATTTGTCCGATATCCGCGATTTTTTCTCGAATTCGCCCATCGTAGGGAGCCCGGACTACGGTGCGGTCGAGGTCGCGCTGGGCCATTTGGACCGAAGCTTTAGCCGATTCGAGCAACGCGCTTGCCCGCTCTAGCTGCGGCTTTCGGAGCGTGAGCTCCGATGCCTCTCCACGATCGAGAGATTCCCAGTCCTCGCGGGCCTGGTCCGCAAGCGCTCGCTCCTGCTGATAAGTGAGATTCGCTTCCGCAAGACGTCCCTTCGCGGTAGCGAGGTTCGCTTCGTAGTCAATGGAATCGATCGTCACCAAGGGATCTCCTTTCTTGAAATAGCCGCCGGTGAAGAAGGCATTGGAGATGGATTGAATGCGTCCTGAAACTTCTGCGACAAGCAGCGTTTCGGTGCGGGACTGCACAATGCCCTGGCTTTGGGTTTCGAGCGTTATCGGGCTCGATTGGGCCTCGATCACTTCAACTACAGGGAGAATTTGCGATGCCGGTTTGGTTTCTGGAGCTGGGGCGAGCATCAGACCCACTCCCAACAGCGATAGAACTGCAATCACAAGTATCGGCGGAAGCAGAAATTGAAGAAACCAGGTGAAGTTCGATTTGCGTTCGTTGGTCATGAAAATCTGTATCTATATTGCTGTAGAATAAATTGAACGTGCAGGAAACGGCTATTCGAAATCGCCTCCCAGAGCTAAGTGCAGATTAATCCGGTTTTGAAGTCGTTGATTTTGCACGGATACTAGTTGGCTCGCGCTCTCGTCAGCCCGTCGTTGGGCGTCGAGCAAGGACGTGATGTCGATGAGGCCGCGTTGGTATTGCTCCCAAGCGAGATCCTCTGCCTTTTGGTTCTCTGCTGCAGCGATAGCGGTGTCTTCGCTGAGCTGGGCGAGATCCGACTCGCTGGAAAGAGCGTTTTCGACTTCCTGAAAAGCCGTCAGAACGGCGGATCGGTACTGCGCCATTTGGGCGTCCCTTTGAGCCTCGGATTGGTCCCGCTCCGCTTTGAGGCGGCCGGTGGAAAATACAGTGGCTCCAATTTCGCCCGCTAAGGTCCAGACTGAAAAATTCGAGTCGAGCAAATCTGCCAGGTCATCGCTGGTCGTTCCGGAACTGCCAGTCAGGTTGACGCGAGGTAGCCAATTGCGTGATACATTTTGATCTTGAGCCACGGTGGCGGCGAGCCGTCGTTCAGCAGCGTATAAGTCGGGACGGCGGGCTATCAAGGTTGCGGACAACCCCGCGGGGATAGACGATTCGATCTCAGGCAATTCCTTGTCGCTCGCTTGCTGACCGCTCGGGTATCGACCCAGAAGCACTTCAAGCGAACGCTTCGCATTGTTCAACTGGGTCTTTCGTTGCTGAGCAGCCGCGCGGCTCGAGGCGGCTTGGGCGCGCGTCAGCCTGAGATCCAGGCTCGTCACAAGCCCTCGATCGTAGCGGCGGTCCAAGGAACGTGTCTTCTGTTCGAGGGATTCCGCTGAGTCCTCAGCGAGCGTGTATTGGGTTTCCGCCTCCAGCAGATTGAACCAGGCGCGGGCCACTTGTCCGGATATCGACAGTTTCAGAGCCTCGACATCCGCTTCCGCGGCTTCGAGATTGGCCAATCCGACCGCATGCGAGGCGCGGAGCCGCCCCCACACATCGACTTCCCACTGCGAGCCAAGCGAAAGGCTGTGCGATTCGGTTTCGATATTTTGGAAATTGAGAAAGGACAATCGGCTTTGCTGCTTAGCCGAATTTAGGCTCAGGTTCGCTCCGGGCCCCTTCAGCGATCCAGATATGCGAGCAGCGGCCTCTGCCGCCCGAGCATTTGCCTTCGCCGCATCCAGTCCAATATTGGATTCCAAGGCCTCTGCAATGAGCTGGTTGAGGGTTGCATCGCCGAAATGGACCGCCCATTTTGCGGAGGCGTCAGTTTCGAAGGTGGACGTCACCTCGAAATCATCGCCCGATTGAGGATGCGATACCACTTGCGTCTCCATGGGAACGGTTGCGCAACCAGCGAGCAAGGCGGCGAACGCCGCAGGAATGCAATAGTATATTCGCTTAAACATCGTATCAAGAATTTGTATTCACCGTTGAAACTGCTTGCAGCCCAGCGGTGATGAAGGCTACGAGGTGATCGACGAGGCCGTCGATATCATTGAGGTCGATCTGGCCAGCAGAAATGAATTGAAGGCGTCGATGCTGCATCATCACTCCGAGCATTGAACAGGAAACGAAATGCATCCCGTATGCCGTCTTCTCGAATCCTGGATTTCCAAGGGATTCGGAAATCGCCTTGCTGAACTTACTGATGATCTCCTTCAAGATATCGCGATGAAGCTCCTTCATGAAAGGGCGTTCCTCGGCCATGCTCTTGCCAATCGCTCGCATGAATCGAAAATCGTCGCAACTTTCATTGATTAATGTCGTCAACAATGGACGTACGATGAAGTTGATGATCTCGCGTAAGGGCAGTGGCTCGCCGCCGCTTTTTTCCTGAGCCGCTTCCAGCATATCGATTCGCAAGCGATTGATTGGCTCAATACGGTAGCGAACCATCTCCTTGAAAAGCGTTTCCTTGCTTCCGAAATGGTAATTGATCGCAGCGACGTTCACGCCAGCGCGCTTGGTGATCTCCCGTATTGAAGCTCCTCCATACCCCATTTCCGCAAATTCAATCTCCGTGGCCTCTATGATCTTTTGCTGCGTTTCGTTCATTATATAAGAAACGAACGATCATTTAAAACAAGCGTTTGAAAGCAGGCAAGAAAAATCCAACTCTTTTAGAACTTGAGAATATAAGATGGGTCATAGGGTGAAGCGCTCATCTACCAATTGACTTATGATCCTCTATTTCACCTTCTTGAGGTTGATGACGAGTTACGGCGGCCGTAGTCTCGTTTGGCTGCGCTTACGAACGGATCTTGTTCGCAATCAGTATTTTCAACTCTCCAAAGCACAATTTGCTCGATGTTCCTCTCGACAAATCGATCGTTCGCTATCCTAGCGGCTATAGTTCATCTTGTTTCCTTGCCGTCTCTCGAGGCGGTAAAGCGTCTCGAGGTGGATTTCGAGTATGTAGCCAACAAGGCGCAGAAGTTGGCCCAGAAAAAGTTCAAGCTGCCCTCGAAGCAGACCCCGGAAGCCTTGAAGGCCTTGAATTTCGACGATTATCGGAAGATCCGGATCGTTCCGGAGGAGACTTTTTGGATGCGTGAGGGGATGCCTTTCCAGGCGCAATTCTACCACCTGGGCTATCTCTACAACGAGCCGGTCGTTTTCAACGAGTTCACGGAAACCCATGCTCAGCGGATTCCCTGCGTACCAAAGTTCTTCGACTTGCAGAATCTTAATTTCAAGCGTTCCTTTTCGTCGAATCTGGACTACGCGGGATTCAAGCTCCTGCATCCGCTCAACAATAACGAAGTGCCCTATGACGAGGCCATATCCTTCTTGGGAGCCTCCTACTTCCGAGCCCTTGGAAAAGGCATGCACTATGGTATATCCGCCCGTGGACTCGCCATCAATTGCGGACTATCCGAACCCGAGGAGTTTCCACGGTTTACTGAGTTCTGGCTGGAGAAGCCGAAGGGGAACGCCAATCAGTTTCTGCTTTACGCCTTGCTGGATTCGCCGAGCGTGACGGGCGCCTATCAATTCTACATCAACCCGGGCAGCACGACGCGAATCGATATCAAAGCGACGCTGTTCTTTCGGAAGGAAGTGATGAGCCTAGGTCTCGCTCCGCTAACGAGCATGTTCTGGCATGGCGAGAATGGCCCCGAGAACACGAACGACTACCGTCCGGAATGCCATGATTCAGATGGCCTGTTGATTGAAAACGATCGCGAGCGGCTGTGGAGGCCGCTCGATACGCATGACAAGACGCGCTTGTCCTATTTTCATTCGCAGGAATTGACTGGATACGGCTTGTTCCAGAGGGACCGCATATTCGATCATTACCAGGACCTGAACGCGAACTACCACAACCGGCCCTCGGTATGGGTGGAACCCAAGAATGATTGGAGCTCGGGCCATGTCCGTCTCGTCGAATTGCCGGCCAACCGCGAGTTCGACGATAATATCGTGGCGTTTTGGGAACCAGACCAGCGCGTGTGAACGCTGGAGAGTCCTTAGACATTGAATACGCTCTATACTGGACCAAGCGTCCCGCGCTCACGAGCGAAGCCGTGCCTATGCCTTTGTCGACCCGCATCGGAGACCACCTCGCGGAGGAGGGTATCAAGGTGTTTGTCGTGGAATTCGGGCGAAAGCAAATTGCTGATTACTGGGGAGAGGAGCCAGAGGCCTTTATCGAAGTGTCCGACAATGCTGAGGTGACTTTTTCCACCGTGGAGAAGAACAATCACGCCGATACCTGGAGAGCGACCTTGAACGTATCGCGAAAGCCTGGGACTACGAGCCCCGTAGAGCTTCGCTGCAAATTGAGATTCGAAGACAGCATCGATTCCGAGACCTGGACCTATCAATGGATTCCATGACCTTCGCAACTCCTCGGTCCAAAGACTTCGTCGACTGGTCCGTAGCCTATGAGCGCGTTGAACTTTATTTCCTCCCGCTGCGCATCGAGAACAAGCTTCTCTTAAGCCAGCTGATTGCGGATATCCTTTCGCGAGCATCGAATCGGCTGAACGAAGGTTCGCCCTTGTCACCGTCGGTTATCGCGATGCAGGAAGCGCGCAAGGAGGTGAACGAGTGGTTCCGAGCGGTCCTAGTAGTGCGGGCATACTATCGGACGAAGTCGGAGCGCACGGTCGCTTGGCGCTTTTTCTCTCCAACTTGCCCGGGCGCTGGCAGAACGAATTCATGCACCCGGGGCCTTGGCCACCAGATTTTCTGGATGCAATTCGCAATGCCTATTTGAATACGTCGCCCGATTTCGAGCGATCCAGCATGAAGCCTCGTACCATTGAATTGGGTCCAGTTTCCGCATTGGCGGATGAAACATGGAAAGCCATAGATCGATGGCCCTACATAGGGACAGCTTTGGTGTGTGGGGCTCTATATAGGCGTCCTGGGCTTCGTCTTCTACATGACGCGCTAGCCTATCTAGAAGGCGATGACTGCAAAAGGGAGATACCGGACCATGGCGTCCACCAGACGACTTGCGTTTTTTACCATCGCCTTGCTCCTGACAAGCATTCCATCGGTGCTGTTCGCCGACTTTCTTTGGAGAATCGGATATACGATTCCCAAAGGGATCCTGCTCGTTCTGTTCATTCTGCTCATCGGAAACGTTTCCTGGGGGGCCACTCACGCGATAGTGGGCTTTGCCCTGCGGCGATTGAATCTGAGGTCGGGACGGATAGAGGCATCTATCGAGGATAATACACCAGATGAGGGACCGCTCCCTTCGGTCGCCATCGCTATGCCAGTTTACAACGAGGATACAGTCCGTGTAATGGCAGGTTTACGCTCGATGTACCTCTCGCTGGAAAAGACGGGGAAGCTGGAGTCTTTCGATTTCTTCATTCTCAGCGACACCACCGACGAGGAAAAATGGGTGAAAGAGGAGTACCTTTGGTCCCTTCTTTGCCGCAAAATGAGAGCTGCCACTCGTATCCACTACCGTCGCCGTAAAAAGAATACAGATAAGAAGGCGGGGAACTTGCTCGAATTTTGCCAGGACTGGGGGCGGCGCTATCGATACATGATCACCTTGGATGCGGATTCGCTGATGAGTGGAGAGGATATCGTCAAGCTCGTCCAAATCATGGAACGCAATCCCAAAGTGGGCATTTGCCAAACCGCCCCTCGAGTCGTTTTCGGCGAATCGTTCTGGGGACGATTACAGCAATTTTCCAATCGATTCTACGGACCCGTTTTCATGGCGGGCCTCAATAGCTGGCAGCAGGCGGATGGAAATTACTGGGGGCACAACGCAATCATTCGCATGGGTCCGTTCATGGACTATTGCGCCTTGCCCGACCTTCCAGGACGAGAACCATTTGGAGGAAAGATCTTGAGCCACGATTTCGTAGAGGCTGCCTTGATGCGGCGCGCCGGCTATGAAGTTTGGCTAGCGGGCGAGTACGAAGTACCTACGAGGAGGGACCACGGACATCGTCGAGCATGCCAAGCGCGATCGAAGGTGGTGCCAAGGAAATCTTCAGCATGTATGGCTTCTTTTCTCAAGAGGGCTCATGCCAGCGAGCCGCATTCATCTGGCCAACGGGATCATGGGCTACGCGGCCTCCTTGCTTTGGCTGCTCTTCCTGATCTTAGGAGGGATATTGGCGTACAACAGAGAACGGAGTCGCGGTAGCCAATAGACCGCGAATGCAACGAAACATGAAGCTGGAAGTCGTTTCTCCCTACGATCTCTCGACTATCGACGCACTGGATGTTGTTCCCAACGAAAAAGTCGATGGCATGCTGGCGACAGCCGCCGCAGCCGCCAAAGAGCCCTTATCGAAAGCGGAGCGAATCGCTATTCTGCAAAAGACGATCGCGCTCGCTCGACCGCAAGTAGATGCCTTAGCCATGACGATTGCCCAGGAGGGTGGAAAACCGCTCACCGATGCAATCGTCGAAGTGAATCGCGGCATCGAAGGCATCCAAAACGCTATCGAAACTTTGAATACAATGGCGGGCAAGGAAATCCCTATGGGATTGAACGCCGCCTCTGAAGGCCGGCTTGCGTTTACCACGCATGAGCCAATCGGCGTGGTCGTCGCGGTCAGCGCTTTTAATCACCCCTTCAATCTGATCGTTCACCAAGTTATCCCAGCAGTCGCGACCGGCTGTCCGGTGATCGTCAAACCCGCTCAAACAACCCCGCTTTCCTGCCGCAATTTGGTAAATCTGCTAATTGAAGCTGGATTGCCCGAGCGCTACTGCCAAATGGCGCTGGTGGACAACGAAGGCGCGGAAGCGCTCGTGACAGATCCTCGAGTCAGTTTTTTCTCTTTTATAGGATCCGCCAAAGTAGGGTGGCACTTGCGATCGAAACTCGCCCTAGGCGTTCGCTGCGCTCTCGAGCACGGTGGAGCGGCGCCGGTAATCGTCGCCAAAGATGCCGCTATGGACACGATCATCGCTCCCTTAGTCAAAGGCGGTTTCTATCATGCGGGGCAAGTTTGCGTATCCGTGCAGCGCATATTTGTGGATAACGCGCTTAAGGATGAGTTCGTGCAAACTCTCACCGAAGCAGTATCGGGTTTGTCCGTGGGCGATCCTACGCTCGCCGATACCGAAGTCGGTCCCTTGATCTTGCCGCGTGAAACAGATCGCGTGGCCAATTGGGTGGATGATGCGGCCAATGATGGCGCTCAAATCCTGTGCGGGGGAGGCAAGATTTCGGATACTTGCTATCAACCTACGGCGTTGCTCGAGCCCAAGCCGGATTCACTCGTTTCAACCAGCGAGATTTTCGGGCCAGTCGTCTGCGTTTACGGATACGACTCGATCGATAGCGCGATCGAGCAGGCGAATAGCTTGCCGGTAGCCTTTCAAGCATCGGTGTTCGTCCAAGATATCGATACTGCCTTGTACGCGACCAAGCGACTCGCAGCAGCTTCGGTCATGATCAACGACCACACCGCGTTTCGCGTCGATTGGATGCCTTTCGCGGGTCATCGCACGTCGGGCCTAGGCATTAGCGGAATTCCGTTTACAATGGAAGACATGTCGCAGGAGAAACAGATCGTCATCCGGTCGACTTCTCTCCTTTAGCGAAACGGCGTACGCGTCCCAAATTCCGATGCCGGTTGACGATTATTCCGGCCGGATTAAATTTTTGCATCGTTAGGGCCGTTTAATGAACCAACTCAACTGAATGCGTTGCTTGATTATAGGAGACAACCAGTTCTATGACTGGAAAATTGCCAAAGAACTGCTGATCAGAGGATCAACGGTTGCGCTGGTGGATCCGAAAGCTCCTCCCAGTGAAATCGAGGAAGGCACGCATCACATTTCAGGCGATGCGGACTCGCTCTTGGAACTTGAAGACGCCATTGCAGAGTTCAAGGCGGATACGGTGATTCACCTGTCGGCTCGAGAGAAGTCGCACGCGAGCTCGATCAAAGCCCTTTTCGAGAATAAGGTGGAGCATCTCATTGTCGGCAGCAGCTCGAACGTGTACAAAGCGAATGCGTTGGTCTATAAAACCGAGCTGGGCGATATCGACAACACTCCTATTACGGAAGGCTCGCTGTTACGCGAAAAGGCGCTGGGGGAAGGAATCGAGTCACGATCGACTGGGAATCGAGGAAAGCGTCGCCAAAGGCGCCACTCTATTCACCATCCTGCGATTGCCACCAGTCTACGGCGTTGGAGATTCCTTGTACCGCTTGCTTCCACTCATGTCGCGCATGATCGACAAGCGTCCCTTTATCGTAGTCGCCGAATCCCAATCGGATTGGCGTTGGTCGCATGCCTATTCCGATGACGTCGCTCACGCCTTTGCCCTAGCGGCCCCGAAGCCAGGCGAATCGAATCGCGTGTACAACGTAGGGGAGAACAAGGCCCCGACTATAATGGAACGCATCAGTCACCTAGCGACGATTTTTGGTTGGGAAGGGGACTTGGTATCCTTGCCTGGCTCCGAGCTGCCGCCGCATATATTGCCCACGGGAAATTTCGACCAGAACCTGGAGCTGGATTCCTCGAAGATTCGCGCAGAGCTGGAGTACAAGGAAGTGACCGACTACTACGATGGCCTATATGAGTCGATCGAGTGGTATAAGGAAAACCTTCCGCCGGTATACAAGGATTCCAATTTCAACTACGAGTCCGAAGACGTGCTGAAAGAGCTCGTCGACGAGAGGGCCCAATCCTAGCGATTCTAGCCGTCCGGATTGAGTATCGGGGTCAGTGTCTCGAAGAGGTAGGCTGCGATGCGCCTGTGGCCTTTGGGATTGGGATGAATACCGTCCCGCAAATTGAGCTCAGGGTCTCCGCCGACACCTTCTAGCAGGAAGGGTACGAGGAAGGCTCCCAGCGACTCCGCTACCTCCGGATAGAGCGATTCGAATTCTCGCGTATAAGTTTCGCCCAAGTTTGGCGGCATGCACATTCCTGCGATTACGATTTTGGCTTCCGGGTACTTGGAAGTGACGCGATTAGCAGTCTCAATCAAGTTCTTGCGAGTATCCGCCAAATCTATACCTCGAAGTCCGTCGTTTCCTCCGAGAGCCAAAACGAAAACATCGATCTCCGAGCGAAGGACCCAATTGACTCGCCGCAATCCACCTGCGCTGGTTTCGCCGCTGACTCCGGACGGAATCACATCCCATCCCAATCCTGCCTCGTCGATCAATCCTTGCAGCGCGCTGGGATAGGCTTGGTCATAGTCCACGCCGTGTCCCGCTGTGAGGCTATCCCCGAAGAAGAGAATTGATTTCGCCTCGCCATCGGTCGCCGCTGCGCCGCTACCAAAGGAAAATATAGCCAGCGCCGCAATCGCCGCAATCGCCGCCCCATGGACCCAAACTTGATTCATTGAACTAAATACAGGCGCAATTCAGATTTGTTTCAAGCGCAGACCCTGATCTGCAAGGTTTCCGTCATTCTAACTGGGCAACACCGATGATGAGAGTAACGCGCGCAATGGATTGACTGTTCCGCGCGTATTGCCAATCGATCGTAACCAACGGGCGCTTTTGGCACGTTATCCGTGATCAGTCGCTCTCTTTCATGAATGATTCAGTTGTACTTAGCCTCAGTAATGTAAGCAAAACCTTCACGAGCGGCGACCGTGCCCTCGAAGTGCTCAAGGAATCGAGCTTGGAGGCGAAGACGGGCGAGTCGATCGCCATCGTCGGGCCATCAGGAAGCGGGAAGACCACCTTGCTGGGAATTTGCGCCGGATTGGATGCGCCGACCAATGGGGAAGTGCGTCTCGATGGGGAATTGCTCAATGAGATGTCCGAGGACGAGCGCTCCCAGATGCGCAACTTGTACGTCGGTTTCGTATTCCAGAATTTTCAGCTTCTGCCAACGCTCACAGCCTTGGAGAACGTAATGGTTCCCTTGGAGCTGCGCGGCGAGAGCAATGTAGAAACCGCAGCGGAGGAATTGCTGGAAAAGGTCGGTCTGGCCGAACGGATGCATCACTACCCAGTCCAGTTATCAGGAGGCGAACAGCAACGAGTCGCTATCGCTCGCGCCTTTATCAACCGCCCAAAGATAATGTTCGCGGATGAGCCGACGGGTAACTTGGACTCGGATACGAGTCACTCGATCGTCGATTTGCTATTCGATTTAAACCGGGACGCGGGGACGACCTTAGTGCTGGTGACACATGATAGGGAGCTTGCCAAAAAGACGGATCGCGTCCTCAGGATCGATCAAGGAAAGGTAACCGTAGAGCGATGAATCCAGTGGCCAGCGATTCCAGCCCGACAAGCCCCGGCATGGGGTGGGTTCTGAAAATGGCCTGGCGGGATACGCGGCGTTCGCGAGGGAAACTCGCCCTGTTCGCCTTTTCCGTGATATTTGGAGTGGCGGCCCTAGTCGCCGTCAATTCGCTGCGGAGCAATCTCGAGACGGAAGTCGATCGGCAATCGAGAGCCTTGTTAGGTTCGGATCTCGAATTTCGGAGTTCCGATAGCTTCGACGCAGAGACAGAAGCTTATTTCGATACAATGAACGCGATCGATGAGGCGAGGGAAGCATCGCTCTCGACGATGGCTCTCTTTACCAAGAGCGATCAGACACGGCTAGTATCGCTTCGCGCCATGGAAGGGGGATTCCCATGGTATGGAACCATGGATACGCGTCCTGAGAATCTAGATCTCGACCCCGCCCGTGGCCGCGTGGCCCTCGTTGAGGAATCGCTTCGGATTCAATATGACCTAGAAATTGGGGACTCGGTTCAAATTGGAAAGTCAGAGTTCCAAGTTATTGGCGAGTTGCTTCGCTTGCCCGGCGAGTCTTCGTTCGGAAGTTCCTTTTCTCCTCGGATCCTGATTCCATACGCCTATCTGGAAGAGACTGAATTGCTCGGCTTTGGCAGTCGCCAGTCTTACAAGCGTCACTTCGTTTTCGAGAATGGCGTCGACCAGGCATTGAACAGTTCGCTCCTATCCAACGAACGCGAATTTCGATCGAAGGGAATTCGCTTCGATACGGCGGAGGAGCAGAAAGAAGACATCGGTAAAATGCTGAATGAAATGACGAGCTACCTAAGCCTGGTAGGCTTCGTCGCATTGCTTTTAGGAGGCGTGGGCATCGCCGGAGCGGTGCAGGTTTACTTGAAGGAAAAATCGGAGTCCATGGCAGTGCTGCGTTGCTTGGGCGCGAGCGTTCGCTCGAGTATGATGGTATTCTGTATTCAAATTTTCGCTATCGGATTCATCGGTTGCTTACTGGGCTCTATTTTGGGCGTAGCAGTCCAAGCAGCTCTCCCGAAGATCGTCCAGTCCTTCGTCCCCTTCGAACTGGAATTCGAGATCGTCTGGACAAGTCTCGCGGAAGCGTTCCTGTTCGCCTGGGCGCTCACCCTCCTGTTCGCTTTTCTCCCGCTCTTGCCCCTTCGAAATCTTTCTCCTATGCGGGCGATTCGTTCTTCGATGGGCGTACAAGCTGGGAGACGGGATTGGCTGGTTTGGCTTACAACCGGATTGATCGGATTAATCGCTCTTGTGTTCTCAATACTGCAGACCGAGGAGCTCGACGAAGCGTTGGGAGTTTTTGGAGGAATCGTTTTGGCGATTCTGGTTTTGGCGGCTACCGGAATGGGGCTGCGAGGATTGCTGTGGAGGGCCTCGCCACGAAGCTTGCCCTTTGTATGGCGTCAGGGCCTGAGCAATCTGTACCGCCCAAATAACCGGACGGTATCTCTCATTGTGATGATCGGTATGGGAGCCTTTCTCGTCTATACGCTCTACCTATGCGAAGTCAGCATTCTCAAGCGGGGAGAGATCAACGATCAAGACGACAAGCCAAACACCGTCTTTTTCGACGTGCAATCGGATCAAGTCGACACCGTCAAGCAGCTTGCGGAAGCGCGTGGCACAGAGCTCAAATTCCATGACGCCATGGTGACGATGCGGCTCACGCATCTGCGCGATGAACCGGTTGGGAGATTGCGTCGTAGTCGAGACTTGGAGCGCTGGGCCTTAAGTCGGGAATACCGTTCGACCTATCGCTCCGAGCTGAGGCCTCACGAGCCCGTTATCGCCGGCACCTTCGTAAGCTCGTTCAGCTTGGACAGCGAAGAACCGATTCCGATTTCGGTGGAGGAACGCATTGTTGAAGCCTTGGACTTGAGCCTAGGAGATCGAATGAACTGGGACATACAAGGCTTTCCGGTGGAAACCGTTGTATCCAGTATTCGGCAAGTGGATTGGAAGCAGATGCAGCCAAACTTTTTCGTCGTGTTCCCGAGCGGAGTCATTGAGGAAGCTCCGGCAAACCACATGATAGCGTTCAAAGCGAACGGGACGGATACGATCGCGAGACTGCAAGGAGATGTCGTGAAACGCTTCCCCAATGTTTCGTCTATCAATCTATCCATGGTACTGGAGACGCTTGAGGAAGTATTCGACAAGGTCGGCTTCGTGGTACGTTTCATGGCCTCGTTCACGATTCTTACAGGCTTGATCGCCCTCGTATCCACAGTGCTAACCAGCCGCTACCAACGAGTTCGCGAAAGCGTGCTTCTCCGATCCCTGGGAGCGAGCGTAGGCCAAGCCCGTCGCATCATGGCCGTAGAGTACTTTCTGCTCGGTGGTCTGGGGAGCGCCACTGGAATTGGGCTCTCCCTTGCTGGCGCCTGGGCGATGACCACATTCGTATTCGAAATCGAGCTCTTTGTCCCCTGGCTCGTAACCATTGGATCAATCGTCGCCATCGGAGCGCTCACGCTGGTCACCGGCATGCTCAACAGCCTCGGCATCGCCAAACGTCCGCCCATCGAAGCCTTGCGCTACGAGTAGGTCGTTGGTTAATTAGGGAATTATATACTTTGATCCCCCAAAGCCCCCAATATTTGCATTGTCTCCTGTAAACTATGGTATAACAGTCCCCATAGACATAATTAGCAAGGGGTCGTCATGCCAGCAAAAACAATCAGTATCATGGGTTTAATGGATTTATTTGGGGGCGAGGCCAAATCAGTAGCTTGGTTAGAGAAAATCAGATGGCAGGGGAAGCCCACTTGTCCACATTGCAATAATAGTGACCATATTGTTGTACGCAAGGGGAAAAGATTTACCTATCGGCATGAAACATGCCGGAAAGAATTTACCGTTAAAACAAAAACCATAATGCGCGGTAGCAATCTACCGATTCAAAGGTGGTTAATAGCAATGTATTTGGCAATGACCGCCCGTAAAGGCATATCATCATTGCAGTTAGGCAAAGAACTGGGCATTGCCCAGAAGACATCCTAGTTTATGTTGCAACGCATTAGAGAAATATGCAAGCAAGGCGATAGCGGATTTATGCTAAAGGGCATCGTAGAGATCGATGAGACCTATATTGGCGGTAAAGAGGATAATAGACACGCCAACAAGAAACGCAAGGGCTCACAAGGCGGGAGTGGTAAAGCCATCGTACTAGGAATGCGCGAGCGCGGAGGGAGCGTAAAGGCCATGCAGATAGACAATGCCAGCAATAGCGCCCTAAACAAGGCATTGCAGGGCCATATCAAGCGTTCTGCCACCATCTGCGCAGACGAATGGCGAGGCTATGCGGGAATCAGTGGCTATACCCATCGCAAGGCTAATCACTCCGCCAAGCGGCATGTCGATGGATCAGCCCATGCTAACGGCATAGAAAGCGTATGGGCTGCATTGAAGCGGGGGTTCTGCGGAACCTATCATCAATTTAGCGCCAAACGCCTGGATCGCTATGCTAATGAATCTACCTTTAGGCTGAACAAGGGAAATTGCGCCATCGATACCATAGATAGGGTCAGCGCCTTGGTGAGGAATGCCGGGGATAAGAGATTGACGTATAAGGGGTTGATCGGGGATTAAGGCGCTATGAACCCAAAAGAATCAAAGGCCTTTAAGAAGGCCATTACCGAGATATTACTCGGTAATGGCAAGCGGGCTCAATACCAAAACAAAAAACCGACTCAACAGGAGTTAAAAACCCGATGGAAGTTGGTAGAAAAAAAGAAGTCACAAAAGAGGGATTAGGGTAAATGCAGAAAGTACAACCAGAAGAAGGCGAAAGTGTCGACATAGTAACAGATAACATCTCACGATTGAGAGGGCTGTTTCCCGATGCGTTCGCAGAGGGCGGGGTCAATTTTGATGTGCTTCGTCAATTACTTGGTGATGCCAAGGTGCTAGACGAAGGCGAAGAAAAATATGGTCTTAGTTGGCATGGCAAAAAGAAAGCCCGCCAGATTGCTCTCACCCCTTCAACCGGAACGCTTTTGCCTTGCCCTGAAGAAAGTGTTGACTGGGACACGACCCAGAACCTGTTTATAGAGGGCAACAATCTTGAAGTGCTGAAGCTGCTTCAGAAGAGCTACGCAAACCAGGTCAAGATGATATTCATCGACCCACCCTATAACACTGGAAATGAATTTATTTATCCAGACAATTACGCAGACAATCTTGATACTTATCTGAGATACACGGGGCAGGTAGATGGTGAAGGTCTAAAAGTAATATCCAATCCTGAGCGCTCAGGGAGATATCATACAAACTGGCTAAACATGATGTATCCAAGGCTGAAACTCGCGAAAAATCTCATGTCCCGAGATGGAGCCATCTTTATAGCAATTGATGACAATGAAGTGGCTCGGCTAAGGACAATTGCCGATGAGATATTTGGTGAAGGGAATTTCATGGGAAACATTGTATGGCAGCATAGTGTGCAACCCAAAGGCTATTCAGGAATATTTTCCGTGCATCACAATCACATTTTGATGTACAGAAAATCTAAAGATTTTGAGCTTAAGTCACTTGAAAGGACAGCAGACGACAACAAGGCATATTCCAATCCAGATAATGATCCAAAAGGCTTGTGGCGAACTGGAGACGTAAGAAATGCCTTAGATAGACCGAATTTAAAGTACAAAATTACCACTCCATCAGGCAAGACAATCAATCCGCCTGAAAACGGTTGGCGATGGAGTAGGAAAACGCTGGGTAAAAAAATATCAACAGGCGAAATATTCTTTAACGAAGATGAGACGAGAATCATTAGAAAAATATATCTCGATGATCTTGATGGTAGAACACCTGAAACGATTTGGTTCGGAAAGGATGCAGGAACTACTAGGTCTGCAATCAAAAGACTAAAGGACGAGTATCATGGCGAGGCACCGTTTGACACCATTAAACCTGTAGAGCTTATCCAAAGAATAATGAAAGTATCTGGGGTCAGCGAAGGAGATATCGTGTTAGATTTTTTTGCTGGTTCGGGGTCTACGGGTGTGGCTGTATTGGAGAAAGGCGAAGCAAGATTTATCTTGGTACAGCTACCTGAGAATATTGACGACTCTAAACCGCATGGAAAGGCTGCTAAAAAACTAGGTTTCAATCATGTTTCTGACCTAACAATTGATCGGCTGAAGAAGAACACTCAAGGAAAGTCTGGATTTAGGCTTTTTCGCTTAGCCAATTCATGCATCCGTATCTGGAATCCTAATCGTTCGAATCTGGGAAAAAGTCTGCTTTCCCATCAAAATCACTTAATTAAAGGGCGGTCTGAACAGGATGTTCTTTACGAGCTTCTCCTAAAACGTGGCGTAGACCTTGCAGCTCCAATTGAAAGCCGCGAAGTGGCAGGAAAGAACATATATAACATTGGCTATGGCGTGTTGTTTGCCTGTCTCGATAAGACGATCACAAAAGAGCAAGTCGAAGAAATTGGCCAAGGCATCGTTGAATGGCATCGGGAGCTTGCCCCGAGTTCAGATACCCACGTCTTTTTCCGTGATAGCGCGTTCAGCGATGACGTTTCAAAAACTAACATGGTAGCCATTTTGGAGCAGAACGGTATAAACCATGTGCGTAGCTTGTAGGGAGAGTGCCTAATGAAACTCCATTTTGAAGACGATCTAGACTACCAGAAAGCCGCGATAGACTCGGTTGTCAATCTGTTCAAGGGGCAGGAAATATCCCGCTCTGAATTCACTGTGACATTCCAGCACCAGTCTACTCCCAACTTATCTCTGGGTATGGAAGAAAGTCAGTTCGGTATTGGTAATAGACTGGTGCTGGTGGATGAGGAAATTGAAGAGAACCTGCGCAAGGTGCAGCTCCAGAATGGCTTGCGAACCACGGATAAACTGGCAAGCGGCGATTTTACCATTGAAATGGAAACCGGAACGGGTAAGACCTATGTGTACCTGCGCACGATCTTCGAGTTAAACAAGAACTACGGTTTCACAAAATTTGTGATTGTCGTGCCATCCATTGCAATTAAGGAAGGTAGTTATAAAACGCTGCAAATCACGCAGGAGCACTTCGAGGGCTTGTATCCAAAGGCCAAAGGCTACGAATACTTTCTTTACGACTCTTCGAAGCTGGGACAGGTGCGCAATTTCGCCACCAGTTCCAATATCCAGATCATGGTCACGACGGTCGGCGCGATCAACAAGAAGGATGTCAACAACCTGTACAAGGAGAACGAGAATACGGGTGGCGAAAAGCCGATTGACCTTGTTCGCGCAACGAATCCGATCATTATCGTCGATGAGCCGCAAAGCGTTGACGGTGGTCTGACCGGTAAAGGCAAGGAAGCGCTCACGGCGATGAATCCACTGTGTACTCTGCGTTATTCCGCTACCCATGTGGACAGGTATCACATGGCCTTCTGCTTGGATGCCGTGGATGCCTATGAACGCGGGCTGGTCAAACAAATTGAGGTGGCTTCACTCCAGATCGACAGCGGGCACAACAAGCCTTATGTCCGGCTAGACTCCACGCATAACTGTAAAGGATCAATTACAGCCAAGGTCGAGGTGGATTTACAGCGCGGCAAGCATGTCCGGCGAGAGTTCCTCACCGTAGAAGACGGTGACGGTCTGGAGCAGATCACTAGCCGCTCCATCTACGAGAACATGCAGATCGGCACCATTACCTGCGGAAAGGACAATGAGTCCATCGAGGTCAAAGGTGACGGCTTCGATCAACTACTCAGGCCGGGCGATGCGATTGGCGGTGTTGATCCCGACCAGATCAAGCGTTTGATGATTCGGCGAACGATCAAGGAACACTTTGACAAGGAACTGATGTTCGCAGCGAACAAGAAACCGATAAAAGTGCTGAGCCTGTTCTTTATTGATAGCGTTGAGCGCTACCGCCAGTACGACGAAAACGGCAATATCATTAAGGGTAAGTACGCTCTAATATTCGAGGAAGAATATCGGAAGCTGGCAAAGTCAACAGAGTATCAAAGCCTTTTCAAGGAAATTGATTTGGAGGCCGAGGCCAATGAAGTTCACAACGGCTATTTTTCCATCGACAAGAAAGGTCGATCCGTAGAAACCGCCGAGAACAATCAGGTAAACCGCGACAATGCCGAGCGGGCATACAACCTGGTTATGAAGGAGAAGGAAAAACTACTGAGCTTTGATACCAAGCTGAAGTTTATTTTCTCTCACTCTGCCCTTAAGGAAGGCTGGGACAATCCCAATGTTTTCCAAATATGTACGTTGCGTGACATGGGGAGCGAACGTGAGCGCCGCCAGACACTTGGTCGTGGCATGCGTCTTTGCGTTAATCAGAATGGCGAGCGGCTTCGCGGCGACGATGTGAACACACTGACCGTAATTGCCACCGAGAACTACGAAAAGTTTGCCGAGAATCTGCAAAAAGAAATTGAACAGGACACGGGTATTCGCTTCGGCATTGTTGAGCCGCATCAATTCGCGACAATACAGACCGTCAACGATCAGGGTGAAGTTGCGCCCTTGGGTGTTGAGCAATCAGAGAAGGTTTGGCATTTCCTTAAGAATCAGCAATTCGTGGATGCCAAAGGGAAAGTACAGGACAGTCTCCGGGCAGTGTTGAAAGACGGCAATTTTGATCTGCCGGAAGAAATCAAGCAGGAACTTGTCAAAGATCACGGAGAGGAACAGGCGGAAACCATGGCCTTGGACATTCAGGAAGTTTTGCGCAAGCTGGCTGGCAAGCTGGATATCAAGAACGCCGATGACCGTAAGATCATTCGAACGCGGGAGGCTGTTCTCGAATCTGATGAATTCCGCTTGCTTTGGGAACGGATCAAGCACAAGACAACCTACCGCGTGGAATTCGACAATCTCAAGCTTCTGAATGATTGTGCTGACGCGATAAGGGGCTGCCCTCCGATTACCAAAACTCGCGCGCAATTTCGAAAGGCGGATATCGCTATCGGCAAAGGTGGTGTAGGGGTTCAGGAAACCAGCGCCTCCGGCTATACCACAATCCACGAAAACAATATCGAGCTGCCCGATATCATTACCGACTTGCAGGATAAGACCCAGTTCACCCGAAAGAGCATCGTTCAGATTCTCAGGGAAAGCCGAAGGCTACAAGACTTCTTGTGTAACCCTCAACAATTCATCGATTATTGTTCGGAGGCGATCAATCGCACCAAGCGGTTGGCGCTGGCGGATGGAATCAAATACACCCAGATCGGAGACGACCACTTCTACACACAGGAATTGTTTGAGCAGGAAGAGCTGAAGGGCTATCTGAAGAATACGCTGGAAGTACAAAAATCCGTTTACACCCATGTCGTTTATGACTCAGGAGGCGTCGAAAAGTCATTCGCGGAGGACTTGGAGAAGAACGAAAAGGTGAAGGTCTACGCCAAGCTGCCCGCATGGTTCAAGGTTCCAACGCCGCTCGGCACCTACAATCCCGATTGGGCGGTTGTCGTGGAAGACGATGGCGAGAAGAAGCTCTACTTCGTCGTCGAAACAAAAAGCAGCACTTGGTGGGACGATTTGCGCCACCTTGAAGGTGCCAAAATCAAGTGCGGAGAACAGCACTTTGAAGAAGTCGCTAAGGACACAGAGAGCCCAGTCCGCTATATCAAGTCCACAGACGTTGACGGGATGATGGGATACGTGGAATAGGAATTACCTTGTTTGCATAAAAAAGCTGTTTGTCTGAATAGGGTCGCAAAACGGGGATTAAAGTATATAATTCCCGTTAATTAACATCGCTCCTTCGGAGCTAGATCCCCGCGATGCGGGGCGAGGATCCCTCCTGTGTCGGGGCAGGCTTTCTTACGAAAAATGAGATTGGATCGTTTCTAATTCTCGGTCAAATCCGCCGCGAAGTGATCAAGCGACTTGTCACGGCGTATCCCGCCTTGCGGGAGTAGACAGAAGCGTTATTAAAATACGCATCAACCCGGTTCCTCTCAAATCTTCCGAAAGAGAATTTGCAGCAGGAAGGCGAGGGCGTGTCGCATGTTGGTCGTACTCCCGGGAATTTCTCTCCAATCGATAGGAAGGGTCGAAATTTCTAGGCCTTGATTCTTGGCCGCCAATAGAAGCTCTAAGTCGAATGCATAGCCATTCTGACGCAGAGTGTCGCGGGCATTTTGGTAGAACGCGCGTGGCAAGGCCTTAAGTCCGCATTGCGTATCCGTAACCTGAATATCATATCGCTTATTGATTAGCGTATTGAATCCTTTCGCGATCATCTTTCGAGAAAGCGTTCGCTCCAAATTCCGATTTCCTTTGGCCTGACGAATCGCTATATGGATCCGTTTCGCATTTCCATCGGAGCCCACGGTTTCCAAAAATCGAACGGTTTCTTTTGCTGAGGCCGCTCCATCCGCGTCGACAAAAGCCAGGATATCGTAGCCATCCGCTTTATCCCAAGCCGACCGTATCGCGCCGCCTTTGCCTAGGTTTTGGGGCAGCAGTCGCGGTGGATGCACGAAGGGGAAACGCATGCGGGCATCGAAGGCGATGCCTTTCAAGGCAGCTTGCTCCTCTTCGAGCGAGCCATCGTCGACCAGCTGAATATCGATCTCCGAACCAGACGCATCGATGCGCTGGCAAAGCTCGGGAAGGAACTTTGGGAGCCGCTTCTGCTCGCAGTAGCACGGGATGACGAGAAGGGTTTTCATGGTTTCAAGAGGATGCCTTGAAAAAGGAACCGAAATATTGGCTCTGCTCTGCGCTATACAAGGCGAAAGAGACAGTAGGCTCCTCCCGATCTACTACCTGGGCCAATGTTTCGCCATCCATCAGGAGACTGGCGGTGCTGGCTGCATCGGCGAACGCTGCATTACGAGCATGTGCATAGCTACGATTCCACAGGGAGCCCTCAGAACGCGATTCGGGATCGACGACATGGCTGCCCTGAAAGAGCTCCCCCGAACTCGCCAAGGCCTCCCCTTCCCTTAGGGAGACTGCGAGAGGGGAGGAGTCTAAACCAATGGAAAGCTTCCACGCTGAAGCTCCCTTTGGAGGCGAGAGAGCGAGGAATGAGCTCCCTCCTGACTCGATGAGCCCACCATCCAGTTCCCACTCCCGAAACAGAGCGGCGAGTCGATCCAACGCATAGCCTTTTCCAATGCCGCCTAAATCGAGTAGGGGACCCTCTCGGAGCTTGTGAATCGTGTTGTTAGGCTCGTCCAAAGCGATCACGGGCTCCGAATCAGACGCTTCATCTTCGGCTAAACCCTTTAGGTGGGCTAGTTCGGCCCGCTGCCCTTTTTGGTCGATAGCCACTTGGCCGAGGAAAGGATGAAATTTTCCATTCAATCGAGCGCTGGCGTCGAATGCCTGCAGGAGGCAGTCGACCATGTCCTGCGTCACGCGCACGGTTTCGCCCGCTTTGGCTCGGTTGATTCGGGAGGTATCGCTGTACTCGACATAGAGGCTCAGGCGTTCCTCGATTTTGCCTAGCAGCTCTTCCGCCTCCATCACGGCGGAATCCATGAGTCGCGGCGAGGGGCCTAGTAGATGGAACGAAAACGCGCAGGCCATCGCCTCGACCGAATAGGAACGTATAGAATCCACGTCAGAGTAGTGAGCGGATATGGCCTGGGTGGAATCGTCCATTGCTAGCGCGTTTCCATGAATGCGTCCCAGAGCTCCTTACGTATCCAGCACTCTAGCAAAACGTTCTCCCGCAATCCGTGGTATTCGGGAATGTGGGTATCGCCCAGCGAAGGTGACAGTGTCCCCGTGGGTCCGATAACGATGTCCAAGGCGGGCATTTGGGCAGGATCCGGCCAGTAGCCGACCGTGTCATTCTCGCGGAGATACCAGGGAAGAGGCCAGGCGTTGTCCTCGCCCCCGACGGCGATTGAGAGCTGCGTTTCAGGATCGAGCGCATCGATGTCTTCGATCCGGTCTACCAGCTTCTGGAATTGGGAGGACGTATGCTGATAGATATAGGGATTGCGGGAATCCGCGGCGTAGCGCTTGACGAGCTGAGTCGTTTGATACTGTTCGCCAAGCAAGTAGAGGGCAACTCCGATTCCGGCGTAGCGAATCCATTGGTTTGCCCGTGAAGCGACTATCGTGCTGAACGTATAGCCTACTGCCACGCTTAAGGATGCGTAGGAAGTGAGCATTAGCCACGGCGTTTTGTAGGGAATAATTGAATATAGAATAAAGCAGACGGCTCCGTAGTGGACCGTTGCCTGAATCGACTTAGGGGCGTTGGCGCGATTGATGACCAGTAGAGCGAATCCAACTAAGCCTAGGATCACCATGGGCGCCTCTCCCCAACGAATGCCTTCCGCAGTATGTGGCCAGAATAGGGAAAGGTAGTAGAACACGGACTTCTCGTGTCCAGCTCCCTGAGAGCGTTCCGCGTAGTTTACGAAAGCCGCTACGCTATCTATGAGCTGACTGAAGTCCGTGAAAGCGGCAGAATAGAACAGAACCCAACCGAAAGCGAAGGCGCCGATTGCGATGGCGATCAGTTGAAGCCGGAAGCGTTCGGCCAACGCGTAATAATCGAACGGTTTTTCTTGGATCGCTAGAGTGGCCGCAAGAATGGCCACGATATGGATAATGGCTGGCTCCTTGGTTGCGAAGAACGCCGCAGCCCAAAGCCCGCACCGCATCGCTTTGTATCCGTTGGGTGAGCTCCAGTAAGTCAAGGTGGCGTAAAGAAGGATGAATCCAAGCAGGACGAACAACGCTTCCTGTATAAAGTATGCCCCATAGATAACGGGAAAGGGGGAAAGCGCGAAAAAACCTGCGGCTAGCAGAGAGGCAAGATGTGGTTTGCGAGAGCCAAATAGGAAGAGGGCCAGCAAAGCCACGCTTGATAGGATGGGTACGAGCCTGAGATTGCTGCGGTTGAACTCCGAGGCATCGATGCCTACGAAGAGATTGACGATGGCGTTCAATCGATAGAGCAGGGGTCCGTGCTTGTCTTCCGGATCGTATTGGTAGCGCCCCGTCTCCATGAGCTCCCAAAGCTGATAAGCTTGCACGGCTTCGTCGGAGTGAAGGATACGCGCTTCCGAGTTTTGGATACGCAAAGCGATTCCCCCCGCAATCACTAACAGACCAAGGAAAATGTAGATGTAGTAGGACGTTTTGTCGGACAAGTTGATAGGCATCCAAGGTAGCGGCCGATCTCCGAGCCGCCACAAAATAATTCAGAGGCACTGATCTCACGATCAACGCTGCGGGCGGATGCTTCGAATTCAGGCATAAAAAACGCGTCCTGAGACGGATCTCGGGACGCGTGATTAAATTCGTTGGCGTGGCGACTATTGAGTGCCGAATACTTCGACTTCAACGAAGTGATTCATCTCGTTGCTGGTATTGCCGGCGCCGTAGATGCGGACGTAACGTCCCTTGCTCGCCTTCGCGTCGACGAGCTTTCCTTCGTTGGTTTCCAAATAGGCCTTATCGGTGCCTTTTCCGAAGCCAGACGAGTTGTCATGGTCGTTGTTGAATACCGTGGTAACGCCGCTTTCGAAGCTGTCGTCATCCGAGATCTGAACGATCACGTCATGGTAGGCGCGCTTCTGCGTGTGGAAGTGCCAAATCGCGACTCCGTAGATCGTAGAAGTCGATTCAAGGTCTAGCTGGATCCACTGCGTTCCGGGAGCGAGCTCCACGAAGTAGCCTTCCTCGGACTCCTTGTCCCCATCTGTGATGTAGTCGAGGCCGCCGATAATGGGGAAGTCGTCGCTCGAAGTGACTTCCTTGCCGTCTGCCAAGTTGGTGGTGCCTTCCGGTACCATGATAGTGGGGCGCGGCGTACCGGGCGCTTCCAGGTGAGGCAGATTCACTTGAACGGGAGTACCGATCAAGAAGGGTGGAGGAAATTCGATCTCCAAAGCCTTTTTCCCACCGTGATGGGCGGCGAATGCCGAAACGGAAAGAGCCGCAACGGCGATTATTGAAATGAGTTTCTTTGTCATAATTTCAGATTGGTTGAATAATAGTATTGAAGAATGAAATACAGGCCTATACTTCGAAGTCTTCCTTGGTGAATTCCAATGTCTTGCGAGCAGCGACCGCTTCGTTTACGCGGAAGATGGCCATTTCACTCTTGAAGGTGTGCTCGCCATCGGAGTTGAGCTTGACGTTGCTATCTTTGATAGCCGCGAAGAAGTTCTCCAGGTGAGGAGTGTGCGGTTTCTTGTCGAGTACGATTGGGATTTCGTAGGCATCCGGTGGAGCCGACTCGCGAACGTCGACCTTGGTCTGCACCTTCGCTTCCGCGGCTTCTTCCTTGCGGATAAAGCCTTTGCTTGCCCAGTCGTCCCATGAAGGAGCGCTGGCTTCGCGGTACATTTTCGTGAAGGCTGGATTCTCGGACATGCGCAAGGCGCCTTGGTCGCCCATGAAATACTCGTAGTATCCGCCACCAGCTCCAGTCGTCGCCAAGGTTTGGTAGAAGGCGCGAGCGGGGCCGTTTGGCGTGTCGTACTCGTAGATCGCCATCACGTTGTCGTACCATTGGCGATCTGGGTAGTAGTCGTGTCCTCCACTTGCCATGACGCTTTTCGGCAGGGCATCGAAGAACCAGTTGAAAATGTCGATCTGGTGAGATCCCAAATCGGAGATGGGGCCACCGCTGAGATCGCGGAACCAGCGCCAATTGAGGAACTGCTCCATGTTCTCAAAGCCATTCTTCTCCAGCACGTCTTGCTCGACAGCGATACGCGGATTCACTTCGCGGAAGGGCTTAGCAGAGCGATTCCACTGGCCATTCGCGGTGGTGAAACGGCCCATGAGCTCGGCGCGCTTAGTCAGATTGTAGTAGGCGTGCAGGTAGCGTGGATTACTACGGCGTTGGTGGCCGATTTGCAGGAGCTGACCGGTTTCTTTAGCTGTGTGCACCATCGAGCGCGCTTCATCCGGCGTCTTTGCCATCATCTTTTCGCAATACACGTGAAGGCCAGCCTTCAAGCAGGCATTGGTGTGGCGCGCATGCCAGAAGTCCGGCGTAGCTATGATGACCGCGTCCAGGTCGAGTTCGTCCTTAGCTGCGATGAGCTCCTCGCAATCGAAATACCACTTCAATTCCGGGCTCACTTTGCGGAGAGCGCTACGGCACTTGCCGATGCTGTTCTTCCAAATATCGCATACGGCAACGATGTGAAAGGGCGGGTTCTCGATCTCCAGCATCGAAGTCGTCAGCACTTCGCCCTGCTTGCCATAACCTAGAATGGCGAGGTTAATCTTCCCGTTCGGGGAAGACTGGGCCTTCATGATGGAAGGCGCTAGAAGAATGCCTCCGCTAGCGAGGGCGCTCGTCTTGAGGAACTGGCGACGACCTACGGAAGTCGTTGAATCGGAAGGGTTATTCATAAATTGGGATAGATTTAGGTTCTTATTTTTCGACCACTGCGAATCGATTATGTTTCACGAGCAGAAGGGCGGCGACGGTAAGCGCTACGTGCATTCCGAGCCACGCAATTCCGGCGTCCTGCTTCAAGAGTATCAAGCCAACTGATAGGCTGGCCCAGATCAGTCCTGAGACGAATAGGGCGATGCGAGAGTAGATTCCGGCGAGAATCATAATGCCGACAGCAACCAGAGCGTAGCCCAGCAATCCTGAATAGATTGTGAGGGCGAAGCCCGGCATCAGTGGCTCTTTCGCCAGCTCATTGTAGAGCGGCTCCGGAACACCGCTATAGTGTGAAAATCCATACTCCTTGACCTTCATCTCGGTTACAAGACCCGGAATGGCAGGACCGCCTCCTGTATCCATTGGGACTTCCTTAGTAACGGTGGCCGAGAACTTTTCGATTCCGGTAATGAAAGCGCGGAGCCCGAGCCACACGCGTAGAATGAGATACGCGAACGATGATGCGGGATCTAGGTTATTGCTTGAGGTTTCGCTGGAGGAGGGTGAATCAGTCATTTTATGTTACCCAATAGGTCTGGGCTCGGTTCATGTCCAGAATAGAAGTGCCTATTCCGGCGTCTGATTTATAAACCGTTACATTTTAGCTGTCAGTGTCAATTTTGGACGAATTGAGAACGGTTCTATTCATTAATAATGGAAATAATTCCCAAATGGGCACTGAATCTAACCCTCAATAGAATGATTGTAGGTCTACACACCCGACTTAATTGGAATCGCCTCTCCGCTGGGCGAGCGTGGATCCCGTGCCTGCGACGGTGATGAATTCGAGTGCAGCTTAAGGTCTCAGCCAATCTTTGACCCTCTATTCTAAACAATTTCCATTTTCCTGACTTTCGGTCTTTTCATTCCCCGGCAAACTCCCATAGCAAAAGGGGATGATCTCCCTCCGCTACGGCGCCAATCCCCATCAAACCGAAGCGTCTCTTCAACTGCCCGATCCATCGCCGCTGAAGATTCTCAACGGAGCGCCGGGCTTCATCAACATGCTCGACGCGCTGACATCCTGGCAGCTGGTACGCGAGCTCAAGGAAGCCACGGGAAAAGCCTCTGCCGCATCCTACAAGCACGTCAGTCCAGCTGGGGCGGCCATCGCCAAGCCCATCGACGACGCGTTTAAGGAATCGCAATTTCTGAAGACGACTGATTTCTCAGAGGTCGCCAGCGCTTATGTGCGAGCGCGGGGCGGGGACCGTCTTTGCTCGTTCGGCGACGTGCTAGCAGTGAGCGATACGGTCGACGTAAGCTTGGCTCAGTTTCTGAAAACAGAAGTATCCGACCTAATTATAGCGCCCGGATACGAGCCCGAGGCTCTCGAAATCCTGAAAGCTAAGAAGAAGGGCGGCTTCGTCATACTTGAGATCGACTACGATTTCATGCCCGAAGGAATGGAGTCACGAGAGCTATTTGGACTCGGACTTAGTCAAACGCGCAACAGCCGCCTAATTACCAAGGCGGATCTGGCCAATGTCGTCTCCAAGAACAAGTCGATTTCCGACGAGACGATCGAGACATTGCTCGTAGCCGCGATTTCCTTGAAATACACGCAGTCGAATTCAATCAGCGTCGCCTACGACGGACAGATCGTTGGGATCGGGGCCGGCCAGCAATCGCGCATCCACTGTACGCGTCTTGCTTGCGACAAGGCAGACAAGTGGTTCCTGCAGCGACACCCCAAGGTACGCGGGCTCGATTTCAAAGAGGGGACTAAGAAGGTGGACAAGACCAACCTCATCGACCAATTCCTGCTCTGGGACTCGCTCAGCGCGACCGAAGAGGAAATGATGCTCCAGAATTTCAATACGCGTCCGGAACCGATTTCACGCGAGGAACGCATCGAGTGGAACCGTCAGCACAAGGACATCTGTCTCGGCAGCGATGCGTTTATCCCGTTCAGGGACAACATCGATCGCGCCAGCCGCTCCAATATCCAGCATGTCGTAGAAACAGGAGGCTCCCTGCGTACGGAATTCATCGTAGAAGCCTGCGATCAATACGATATGACCCTGACGCATACCGGCATACGAAGCTTCTTGCACTAGTTTTTAGACTGTTTTGCCCACGAATTGCACAAATAGGCACGAATTCTCAAAGAGAGCATGTGGCGTAAAACCCACGTACATAGTGAGATAAGCAACATATTCAGCTATTAGATGCTTATCAGGCTTTGATCCAGGGATATGAGGAGGGTGGATTGTAAAAAAGCCATCTCGACCCAAGTATCTTAATTAGACATAATATCCATTGTGCGAAATAGAGTAATTCTAGGGGGAATCGTAAGCTACCAGTGAATTAGGATGATTGAAGAATAACATCAGGAGAAATTTCATTCCATTGCGGTCTGAGCAATGAGGAGCCTCTGCAAGGCCCCGACAGCCGAGGCCGCCAAGCTGGCCCTGGACCAGTTCCGGTCCAAGCGCGACGAGCGCTTCCCCGCGATCGGCAGAAGCTGGGAGGCGCATTGGGAGAGCGCGACCCCGTTCTTCGACTGCCCCGAGGACATCGGCAAGGTCATATGCGCCGCCAGCGCCGGCGAGCCCCTCAACAGCTCGTCCAGGAAGATCAGCCGCAACCGTAACCTCTTCCCGACCACGGGCCCGCTCTAATCATTCTCTTCGCAATGGCCTCGACTTGCCTAGGGCATGGCGGTAGGACTGATTCGCGAGGAGGGCACAACGATAGGAAGAACGGTGGCTATATCCCATCAAGCAATTTGGAAGAATTTACGCCCAGAGATTTGTTCAGGCGCACCAGAGTAGTAATCAGAATATTCGTTTGCCCTGCTTCAATCTTCTGAACCGTTCGAACGTTCAACTCAGCCAGTTCGGCAAGACGCTCCTGGGTCATTCCCTGAGACGATCGAACCTGTCTAAGATTGGCTCCAAAGGCCTTGAGCTGGGCTTCGATATCTTCTCCGGTTGACACGCCCTGTTATGGCGTGTTTCTAACACAGTGAACACGGCACAAAAGGGCGTAAGACTTATCCCTAGCCCAAAGCCCATTTTGGGGCATCAACTGAGAATGGAATACGCATCGATCAAAGTCACCGAGCTTACCCGTGAATTTATCGATTCATGGAGCGAAGATCGCGATTACGAAATCAGCCACCGCATTCAATCGAAATTCAATGCCAAGGAGTTACGGACAAAAACCTATTACTTAAAAGGAACTCAGCTCATTGCGGACTACACGAAAATAAACAAACAAGGCGTCTTTAATTTGGGTATTGGGATCGCGAATCTAACGTTATTCAAAAAGTATTCCCATACCAATGTCGCCAGGAGCGAAACGCTGCTTGATTCGCTGTTCGGCCACAGAGGAGCAAGGTTGAGTAGCGAGACTTTTTATGGGCCAGTCGAGTTTATCAATGGCGACCAAGATGACTCAATCAGCATTGAGTACCAAACAAACTACAATTACTACGATACAAGAAAAGCATTCGAATTCACAAACAAGATAAAGCACCGCATAGCGAACCCAACCAACAGTCCCCTTAATCTCAGATAGGCAAGCCCGTACTGCTAGCCAGCGTATTCAGGATATCCGACAGAGTAGATTCGGGTTCGCAACTCTCTGGCACATTGTGCCCCTGCATCACATTGAGAATCTGGATCGCTTTGAGTCTCGCAGCAACAGACTCTCCTTGCTCCGCGATCCTGCTAAGCAGTTCAAGCTTACGCTGCCTGTCGAGGATCTTCGCTGACAGATCCCTTTCCCTGAGCTGCTCCAGGTACGCATGGACCTTAGCGCTCCTTGCCAGTCTGCTAGCGCAAGCTTCCGCGACCTGTCGGCTTGAAACGCTGTAGCCAGCATCAACATACGCTTGGACCTGGCTTTTTCGTTCGAAGTGGATGCTTTCGACGAATGCCCTTTGCTTGCTGGAAAGCTTAGGCTGTTGCTCAAACTGGACTGCTGTTGAAACCATGTTGGACTAGAAGATTCCACATACAATAAAGACGATCACTCTAAAATTCACTGGGGATGAATGTCGCCCTCGTCAAAATAGCTTGATCCCGGATTATCTTACTCCTTAAAGCCCTCATGCTTGCAAAGTATGAGCTTGTGCAGACGGAACACTCACTGAACCTCATTGCCTTCATCTTTACGATAACCTCGTATATGGGCTCAAATATTTCGGCGATATCGTCTTCCAATGCGGGAAAATAACTAACCACAATCATGCGGACAGAGCCAAAATACGAACTAGCCTTTTTGAAACGGAGAATAGATTCGCCATAATTCTCCGCCATATCTCTTTTAATTCTTTCCTCCTGAGGTTCTAATCCCATTTCGTGCAAGATCCTTTCCTCGTCATCCCCAAATTCCGCAGAAAGAACAATACGCTCTGCAACCGAGAGCAGAGACATAAGTTCGTCCAATTTACCTCGAAGAAGGTCCTCACGGCGCTTCTGTTCCTGATACAAAATAGTTCCAACGAATGCTGCGATAGCAACGACGACACCAACAGCGCCGAAATCAATATTTGCAAGAGAGTGTTCCATATCGGATTGATTCCATAGCATAGCTGAAAATTATAGAAAATATTTTTCGATTCTCCTCTTGTGTGGGCACCTTTCAACCTTCTGGTTGGGCCCCTCGGATAAAGGGCTCCCCCTCCCTGATCTTGAGCAATTGAACTCGGGACTCCACGATGAACTATTCTTAGGTCCAATTGAATTTTTGGACGGATCAGCTGTGCTCGAATTCTCGATTGTGCATCCAGTGATTTCGAACCACTATAATGTCGAAGAAACCGCAAATTTTGCTAATGCACTAATGAGAAGAATCGGGGACGCTCGAGATTGAACTCACCTGACTGACATTGGCTTACAGGTTTTTTTCGTCATTTTAAGAAACCGTGAAAGACTCCCACTTACCACACCTGGAGGTCCAAAGCTTCTTAAATCGACCGGATACTCAGTTTTCCCGGCATCGATAAGCAACCCTCCAAGAGTTAAGGCGGCACGCTCATTATCGTAAAAACCCATTCGTAACAATCGCCTAAAACCCGATGCTATCAGATCTACAACCTGAATGGTTGGACCCCGCAGTTTAGCCCGGTTTGAATGAGAGATTCTCGACGGGTTTCTTGTTGTTGGGTTTAAGCTGCCTAGGGTGGAGATCGCCCGAAGGGCGGTCGGAGCCGCAGGCAGGCTGGATTTGCCTTGTGGCAAGCTCGCTGGGCGTTAGCGCGCCTGGCGATCCATGGGGCCTATGATTGCTGCAGCAGTCCTTCCAGTCCGCGAAGATCACGCGCGATTCGCTGAGCGTGCGGATCATCTCGCGGTCGAGGCGTTCCTCGCGGAAGCGGCTGCTGAAGCTTTCGCGTATCCGTTCCGCCAAGGGCGGCCCGGATCGATGCATAGAGCCTTGATCCCGTTCTCGGCAAGCCAGCCCTGGATGGCCTTGGCGATGAGCTCGGGCCCGTTGCCCGAGCGGATGCATTCGGGAGCCCCATGCTCGCGGATCGCCTCCTGCAGCGGGGCCAGCGCGTCGGAGGCCTTGATCGCCCGGTCGGCATGGATGCAATGCCGCTGGCGAGCGCATTCGCCTATCAGGTCGAAGGCCCGCGCAGAGCCCCTGCCGCCGCCTGCGATTGCGGCGAGGCGGCACCTGCAGCCCTTCCTCCCGGCGGACGCGCTGGACCAGCTTCTTGTTCGCGCGGTAGCCAAGCGTCGGCTGCTCCCCCGGAAAGCGGACGATCTCCGGCTCCAGCAAGCGCTTCCCCTCGGGCTTGGGCTTCGGGCGATAGCGGAGCGTCGAGCGGCTGATCCCCAGCCATCGGCAAACGGCTCTCCCAGAACACGACAGCGCGGACTGGACCTCCGCCGCAACCCCGCGCCGGGCTCAGAGGTTTTTTCCAGCGCGATCTCCAGGGCCTTGGTCTTGAGCAGCTGGTCGGCAAGCAGCTTCTTGAGCCCGGTGTTCTCCTTCTCCAGGTCGCGGAGGCGCTGAGCCTCCTTCAGATCCATGCCTCCGTACTTGCTCTTCCAACGGTAGAAGCTCTGCGAGCTGATGCTGCGCCTGCGGCAGATCCCCTCGGTCCGAAGCCCCGTGTCGGCCTCCCTCAGTATGCGGATTATCTGCTCGGTCGCGCGTCTTGTCTTTTTCATCGATGATGTCCTTTCGTTGATCGACGAAAATCACCTCATCAAAAGTGGGCTAGTTCGCGGGGTCCCAACCATAGTGGTCAGTGGTCAATTATCAACTACATCGTCAGAGGGATCAAACTTACTAAAGTAAATAAGGTTCAAGACTCTCGTACCCATTTTTCATCATCTCAAAGCCAAACCCACATCATCAAATTAGGCTTTAAGCCTTGAACCCACCGCGCGTTTCTTGCGAACCCGATGAATCAACTAAGGAACAACGACGACGTTGCAGGTCTCGCTATCAGTATCGAATACGATCCGAGCGCTCCCGTTTTCTAGCTGAAGTTGAACTGCCGCGATTTTTTCATCGAGAGAGACATCGAGAGAGAAAACCCGTTCGCCGTAATCCGTGCCCTCTCGAGTCACAAATTCTTCGATAACCGCGCGAAGTATTTCAGGTTCTAGTTTGAGAGTTGGCGAAGGGGTCATGTGTTAATTGTCAACTTCACATCTTCTCTTGTCTCCCCTTCCGTGCAGGCCTAGGAGCGAATCAGGGCTGGCGTTACTCCGGAATCACGACGTGTTTCTGGGCGGGACTGTGACGCGTAATCCAATTTTGGATATGGGCAACGATCTCAGGGTAGTCTTTTGACTCGTCATCGCGTTCTTCGAGATGGTTCTCCACTGCGTGATTGAAGAGCATCATGGGGCTGCCATCCGAGGGAATCACGGCTTTGAAATCGCCATATCGGATAAACTGTTTCCAGAGCTTTTCTTCTGGAATTTTCTTTTTCATGGCAGCCACGATATCCGCATGCTCCGGATCATCGATCAGGTTGTTCCACTCGTTTGGGTCGCGTTCTCGATCATAAAGCTCGGCGCTGCCGTCGAAATACTGAATGTATCGCCAACGCTTACCGGTTATGGAATGGTTTCCCCGCCCAAATGTCGTTACCGTATGATCTGTCCAATCGGCGTTCGGGTTCGCCACTAAGGGAATCAAACTCTGTCCATCCAACTGCGCGTTTTCCGGTAGATTTCCAATGTCTAGTAACGTTGGATACAAGTCGATAAGATTGATCGGTTGGTCGCAAACGGATCCAGGCGCGAATCCCTCAGGGGCGCCTTTTTCTGGAGGAACCACAATCAGGGGAACCCGTGTCGCCCGATACCATCCCGTCGCCTTTCCCCAATGCTCCTTCTCGCCCAAATGCCAGCCATGATCCGACCAAAGCAAGATCCAAGTGTTTTCTGCCTGTCCGCTTGATTCCAGCGAATGCAAAAGATCTCCCAGCATTTCGTCTACGAACGTGACCGTAGCCAGATAACTGGAGACGGCATTTTCCCATTGGCCATACTTAACGACGGATCGGTGTTCACCCGATGTTGTGGGAATGAGAGCGTAGTCGCGACCCGACCGAGAAAGATCGTCCAAGTCCCCTTCCATATGGGGAGGCAATTCGACTTCATCCAACGGATACATGTCGTGAAAGCGTTTCGGCGCATGGAGGGGCTGGTGCGGGAGATGAAAACCAAACCCAAGAAAATAGGGTTCTTCTAGACCGCGCTCGATTTCCCCAATGGTCCAGGCCATATCTTTGGCATCTCGAAACTCATGATCAGGCAGATCCATAGGTCCCCAATCGAAAGTATGGGTATCCTTCCAAATGCGATCAGCAGGCATCCCGTTCCGGGGAAAGGTAATCACTTTGCCTTCGAAGTTCCATTCATAGACGGGCGTTTGCCGCGAACTGAGTATCGCTTCCTTGGGCCATGGGTGACTCGAACTCGGGGCATAGCGGTCGAAACTTCTATCAGGGAAGTTGTGGTCGCCGTGAAACAGCTTGCCCGCCCCGATCGTCGTGTATCCGTGCCTTTTCAAATACTGAGGCATCGCTTCAACATCTGGCAGGCGCTTAGGGTAGTTGGCATTATTTGAATACACGCCTGTATTCCACGCCCGCATTCCAGACATGATGGCCGCTCTCGAGGGTCCGCATACGGGAGCGGGGCAATGAGCTTCGGTGAACAAGACACCACGCTCAGCCAAACGGTCCATGTGGGGCGTTTTTACCTGAGGATGCCCGTCCAGACAACCGATCCAGTCATTTAGATCGTCAATCGCGATGAACAGGATGTTCGGCTTGGAATCAGCTGCCACGCTGGAAATAAAGATGAAGGCCGAAATATGAAGGGTGAAGAGGGCAAAGGGGCGAATCACGTTCATAAGCGCCGATTGAACGGCTTGCATCCTTTCAGGGCAAGGAAAGGATTTCCATGCATGATCGTAGGAACGGGTCTGGGGCAAAGGGATCGAAATCTCGTTTTCTATCAACGAGCAGGAATGGGGATGCAGCGGGCAGATATCCGGATCTGGGTTTGAGTCTCTGTGGAGAAAATTGATTTGCTAGCGAGGTTCCATTCCGTGACGATTTATGGGTTCCGAAACTTGAGGATCTTCTCCCGACAATTGGGTCGCCTCGCCAATCCCATGCGCTACGCCTTTCAATGCAGTCTGCTTATCTCCTGTCTAGCGAACTGCCTCCTTCTGGGAGAGGAATCTCCCATTCCCCCGCGTCAAGAGATACCGGCTTTCCGACTGGAGCGAGACTACCGTCCGGAACTGACGGCGGTCCGAGTGGAGAAGCCACCGAAAATCGATGGGCGCCTCGATGAGGAGGTGTGGAAGACTGCGCCACTGGCTGGACCCCTGCTGCAGTACCAGCCGACTTCCTACACGCATTTGGACCAGCAGACGTTCTTTCGCGTGGCGTACGATGACAACTACTTGTATATTGCGATCTGGTGTTGGGATACGGAACCGGATAAAATCGTCGCTCGTCTCATGCGCCGCGATGACGAGCTGTGGAACGACGACGCGGTCAATATCAATTTAGATACGTTCAACGACTCGCGGAACAGCTACACCTTTCTCGTCAATCCCAACGGTACGCGACACGACGCCATTTCGACGAACAATGGGAACTACAATTCCCGTTGGGATGGTGTCTGGAACGCGAAAACACAGATTCATGAATACGGCTGGCAGGTGGAAGTGGCCCTCCCTTTAGCGACGTTCAGTTTCGACCCGGAGAGTTCTCAATGGGGTCTCAACGTGGGCCGAAGAATCAAGCGTTCGGATCAACGGGGCATTTGGTCATCCCCGAGAAACGCGGTTCGCGGCTACTATATGTCGGAAGCCGGAAAGCTGAATGGATTGAGCGGGCTCAAACAGGGCTTGGGTCTTGAACTCAATCCCTACATTCTGGGAAAGCGCTCGGACGACAAGGATCTGGGAACGGATGATTTCGAATTCGAGTGGGGCGGCGACTTTCGGTACCGCATCACTCCCAAGATGAGCGCCACCTTGAGCTACAATACGGATTTCGCCGCAGCGGAGACCGATGCCCGACAGGTCAATCTAACGCGCTTTTCCTTGTTCTTCCCAGAAAAGCGGCGTTTCTTTCTCGAGGATGCAGGTGTATTCAATTTTGGAGGACTGGGTGGCAGGTTTAGACGAAGATCCGGTACACGGGCATCACCGGTCATCCTCCCCTATTTCAGCCGCCGCATCGGTTTGAACAACCAAGGGGAGGTCGCGCCGCTGATTGGGGCAGCCAAGCTCTCCGGCCGAGTGGGTGACTGCAATATCGGCGTCATCGATGCCGTAGTAGACAGCAATGGGGCCCTGGACAGTAAAAATGCTTTCGTGGGTCGCGTGACCCGCGAAGTCTTCGACCAATCCACGGTGGGTGCGCTTGTAACCCATGGCGATCCAAATTCTGACTACGACAATTTACTCTTGGGATCTGACTTCCAGTACCTGACCAACAAGTTTCTCAACAACTATCGACTGGAAGTGAATGCGTTCGCAGTCGCAACGGAATCGGACCATCCCGATTTCGATGATGGCTTGGCACCGGTATTCGGCACGAGCGCCGTTCTTCCAGCGGATGAATTCGATATCGAAGTGTCGCTCATGCACGTGGATGACGATTTCAATCCGGCTATGGGTTTCGCTCCGCGAACAGGAGTGAGGAGGTACTACACCAGATGGATCTATAAGCCGTATATCGAATCCAAAGACTGGTTGAGGCAAGTCTACTACAGCTATGAGGGGGAATACATCACGGACCTTTCCGACCAGCTTCAGTCTTCCAAGCACCTCTTTACGCCGATGCAGCTCTTTTTCGAATCGGGAGACTCCATTCTTTTGGAAATCGAAAACTCAGCCGATGTCCCTGCTGACGATTTTAGAATCTACAACGTTCAGGGCGATGAGAATGACGTATTCATTCCTTCCGGCGACTACTCATGGACCCGTGGAATCCTGGCATTTCAAACGTCTTCCAGGCGAGAGCTCCAGTTTCAGCACGATTTTTCAGTTGGTGATTTTTACGACGGTACCCGAACGGAGAATACATCGGAGATCGTATACTTGCCATCCAAGCACTTCGGGGCGGAGCTGAGCTACTCGAATCAGGATGTTGAGCTGCCCGCGGGTGACTTTAATATCAAACTCGCATCCATGACGGCATTAATAAATTTCACGCCGGACTTCACTTGGTCTAGCGTAGTGCAGTACGACAATGTTTCCGACTCCCTGGGGATCAACAGCCGCTTGATCTGGGAGTACCGTCCAGGAGCGAGAATATTTCTCGTTGTGAACCAAAGCTACCTTGATGAAGCATCTGGATTTGTCCGCAAGCAAATGGATACAACCCTTAAGCTGAGTTCCATATTCAGGTTCTGAGAGACTGCTGCACTAACGCTTTCCCCCTTAGTCAATAAGCAAGACCTGACTCTTTAGCGCTACCCCGGTTTTCTTCTCCAAAGTACGTTTGTCCAATGCCCCAGTAGCGAAAGCGGTATAACATTCCTATTGGCTTTTATCCGGGCTTAGGATTCCATCGAGCACCGCTAAATTGGATTCATTTCACATGAAAATACTCTTTTCGCTTCTTGTGGTTTTCCTACCGCTTTCCTCTGCTCTGTCGAGAGCGGGTCTGCCCAACCTCGTCCTTATTATGGCGGATGATATGGGAATAGAATGCTTGGGGAGCTACGGGAGCGCGGATTACGAGACGCCGAATCTGGACCGCTTGGCAGAGAACGGGGTTCGTTTCGAGCACTGCTACTCCACACCGCTTTGCACCCCCTCCCGTGTGCAGATCATGACGGGCAAGTATGGATTTCGCAACTACGTCGACTTTGGAACCTTGCCTTTGGATCAGAAGACATTCGCCAATCTTCTCAAGGATAGTGGTTACGCTACTTGTATTGCAGGGAAGTGGCAATTGGGAGGCGATGACAAGACACCCGGCCACTTCGGATTCGACCAGTATTGCGTTTCCCATCTAGGAGGCCTGGAAGAGATACCCGACAAGGAGGCAAAGGGCCGCTTTGCTCACCCTCTAATCCAACAGGATGGGCGATATCTTCCGGGGGACCGAATTCGAGAAGCCTACGGCCCGGACCTATTTTGCGACTACCTTCTGGAATTTATCGATGCGAACCAGGACAGACCCTTTTTCGCTTATTACCCGATGGTCCTCGTGCACACGCCTCTCGTGCCGACTCCCGATTCCCTTGAATGGAGTGATCCCCCGCAGCGAGATAGTAAGGATAGCCGCCATTTTGCGGAAATGGTACGCTACGCCGACAAGCTAGTAGGCCGTATTGTCGAGCGGATAGAAAAGCGCGGCCTATTGGAAGAAACGCTAATCCTGTTTACGGGAGACAATGGCACGCATGTGAGCGTTTCGAGCGAGTTGCAAAACGGCTCAACGATACAGGGCGGTAAAGGAACCATGTTGGATACTGGCACGCGGGTTCCTTTGATCGCCTCCTGGAAAGGGGTAGGCGCCCGAGGGCTGGTTTCGGAGGACCTTGTCGATTTTACCGATTTCCTTCCCACCCTATTAGAGGCGGGTGGCAGGTTGGATGCGATTGGCGAGGAGCTGGATGGGCGAAGCTTTTTGCCGCAAATCAGGGGCGAAAAGGGTGAACCTCGTCAATGGGTGTTTTGCCACTACGATCCGAACGTCCCTTTTGGCGGGTTCCAGCTACACGCGGGTCGTTGGGCGCGGAATCAGCGCTTTAAACTGTATGAAGATGGCCGCTTTTACGACGTGGCGAACGATCCACGGGAGCAAAACGATCTTCAATCCTTCGAGAGAATCCCGGGCGCGTCATCAACGATGAAGATGCTTCGGGAGGTCCTAGCGTCCATGCCTCCATGGGTGGAGAAAGGGGCGCCTCATCGGAGCTCGGAGCAGAATAGGAAGTACTTAGAGAGTGTCGAGTAAACAGGACTGGGCGTAAGGAGTCCAAAGGGGTCAATAGTCAAGGGCGTGTTGCCCAAATGCGCTTGAACTAGCGGACTGGCGGCGGTGTAAGGATATTTGTGTAAATTTTTTTTACAGATGCTTGGTTATTTGTTGTTTTCTGTGGTTCTGTCTCCGAACTCAATGGTAAAGCGGTTCAGGGCCGCGGCCCCGTTCCTCGCGGGCTTGGTCCATTTCCTGGAGATGTTGCGAATCGCCAGGTAGAAGAGCCTGTAGAGCGAGTCCGTGGTCGGGAAGAGATTACGGTTGCGGCTGATCTTCCTGGACGAGCTGTTGAGGGGCTCGCCGGCGGTGGCGGCGCATATGGACCTTGCCGATGTCCTCGGGGCAGTCGAGGAACGGGGTCGCGCTCTCCCAATGCGCCTCCCAGCTTCTGCCGATCGCGGGGAAGCGCTCGTCGCGCTTGGACCGGAACTGGTCCAGGGCCAGCTTGGCGGCCTTCAGGTAGACCGTCTCGATGGCCTCGGACAGGCCGGACAGGCCGTCCACGCAGCATACCAGGATGCCGGATACGCCCCGCCCTTCAGCTCGGTGAGGACGTTCAGCCAGAACTTGGAGCCCTCGCTCTGGGAGGACCGCATCCCCAGCGCCTCCCTGCGACCCTCCATCGCTATCGCCAGGGCCAGGCAGACCGCCCGGTTGGAGACCTCGGCCACCGCCTCGGTGGCGTTGGGGATGAGCATGGGCGAGACCTCCACCTTGTGCATCCCAAGCAGGCGCTCCTGGACGTCCCGGACCGCCAGGCCCCGAGAGCGCAGGCTCACGATCACCTCGTCGAAGCCGTCGAAGCGTCTTGCCGTTGCGGACGTTCCCGCCATTGGCCCAGGCATGCTTCCCCGCCCCAGGTGAGCGGTCAGCTCCGCGTCCAGAACCCGGTTCATCAGCCGCTTCTTCAGCTCTGCTAAAAGCCCTTCGGGACCTACCAGGCCCTCCGGGCCGCTATAGCCGTCGAGAGGCTGGTCGATCAGCTCCTCCTTGATCTCGTCTTCCATTCGATGTTCTCTCTAGCGCTTAAGAACATCAGTTCGAATCATTTACACAAAAAATTTTACAGGCTCGTTCTTGCGATCGCTTCTCCGCCTGACTCAGTAAACTCGCTCTATTTTGCAGAACGCTCGGGACGGATCACGGTATATTCCGATCTTGAAAACCAGATTCGAGAACAAGATCCCTTTTTGGTGATCCCTTCCACGGTCACTACCAACGGTGAGAATGGACTGCTAGGGCTGGCATTTCATCCAAATTATCAGACCAATGGATACTTCTACGTATTCTACACGTCCCAAAGAAACACCGGCCAAAGAACCAATCGTCTTTCTCGCTTCAGCCGCTCTGCAAGCAATCCATTTCTCGCCGAACCTGAATCCGAGCTCATACTCTTCGATCAGATAGACGACGCATCCAACCACAACGGCGGCGACATTCACTTTGGGCCCGACGGATATTTATACGTCGCGCTAGGCGATGAAGGAAGCGGGAACGACTCGCTCAACAACAGCCAGAAAGTCGATCAAGACTTGTTCGCTGGAATCATACGCATAGACGTAGACAAGAATCCGAGCAATCTAGAGCCGACAGGGCATGAAGGAATTCCTAGAGACAATTCAGGAAACGCCTTACTACAGCATACCCATCGACAATCCGCTCGTCTCCCTGTGGCAAGATTCGGGAAGCGATCCGAATTGAGACCTCAGGCTCGAATTCTACGCAATAGGACTTCGAAATCCCTGGCGAATGTCTTTCGATCCCGCTACCGGAAAGTTATGGACCGGGGATGTCGGACAAGTCGCTCGAGAAGAGGCCAGCATAATCGTAAATGGCGGCAACTATGGCTGGGCTTTTCGAGAGGGTTTCATTAGCGGCCCAAAAAACCAGACCCCTCCTGCAGGTTTCGAAAATATAGTGGATCCCATTCACGACTACCCTCGCAGCCAAGGAGTTTCAATTATCGGCGGAATTGTCTATCGCAGGTCACGTCTGCCGGAACTGGAAGGAGCCTATATTTTTGCCGACTATGGAAGCGGGCGTATTTGGGCGCTTTTCGAAGATCCCGGCGGAGGCTCTCCCCGAGTGGAGCAAATTTCGTCGCTATCCAATCCGGTTACCTTTGGCCGTGATCCCTCCAACGGAGATATTCTGGTCGCGAGCATATCAGGCAGCATTAGGAGAATCGTCAGAGGAAGCGGTCAAGAACCTTCATTCCCCGATTCGCTCACATTAACGGGAGCCTTCAAATTGGTTCTGGATCTTGAACCCGAAGACGGCATTCTCCCCTATGAGCCTAACGTCTCCTTCTGGTCAGATTTTGCCGACAAGCAACGGTGGGTCGCCGCGCCTGAGGACTCGATCGAGTATTCTCAAGATGAGCCCTGGAACTTTCCAACGGGGGCTGTTTGGATCAAGCACTTCGAATTGGAACTCGAACGCGGGAATCCCGCTTCGAAAATACGAGTGGAGACACGATTCCTGGTGAAGACGCCAACCAGCGTATACGGCATCAGCTACCAATGGAATGAATCGCAAACGGACGCTACGCTCGTCGGATCCGAAGGCGCCGATATCGAGTATGCGATCACCAGCGAGGGCGAAGCATCCACTCAAACTTGGCGTATTCCTAGTCGTCAAGAGTGTCTGCAATGCCATACTGCGGTAGCTGGTTACGCGCTCAGCTTCAATGCGAGACAACTTAACCGAACGTATCCAATAAATGGTGAAGAACGAAATATTCTAGAGTACTTTTCTGAAATCGGCATCATCGACGAGCCGATACAATCAGCAGAGTCAATCCCTGCTCTACCAAGTCTGGACGACGAATCGAAAACTTACCGAGAAAGAGCGCGAGCATACTTGGCAGCCAATTGCATTTCCTGCCACCAGCCAGGAGGATCAGCTCCAAACAACTGGGACGCCCGCCCGCACCTAAGTCTTGAGGAAACAGGATTGATTAATGGAGAGGTCATCGATGACCGTGGCTATAGCGCCCGTCGCCTCGCGCTACCTGGTTCTCCAGAACTTTCAGTGCTTCTTAGCCGGGTCCAAGGATCTCATGGCTACGAGCGAATGCCGCAAATCGGAAGCAGCGAGGTCGATGAGCTAGCCGTGAGCCTGCTAACCAATTGGATCAGCTCTACACCGCCTAACGACGCGACCTTTCCAGAATGGCAAGCGATTCTCTTCGGGGACGTCAATGCGATCGATGCAGCTGCTGATGCGGATCCGGACCACGACGGCAACGAGAATTTGCTAGAATTCATGACCTACACGGATCCACTCGACCCTAACGACTTTTGGCGCCCTGAATTTACTCGTATAGGTACCGACGCTTGCATCGATTTCTCGATGCCTCCGTCACGAAACTACGAAGCTCAAATCAGCAGCGATCTGCAAAATTGGCAAACATGGGAGGTAGTAGGAAATCCGCCTCAATCCGACACAGTCGAAGAGCTCCAAGCCAAGATTCAGGGACCCGTTCCCGATGCCGAATCCTCCTCCTACCTGCGCATTAAGGTCTCCACCCAAGAATAGCCAGCGCTTTTCCTGTCTATTCCATGTCAATAAATCCTTGTTATTCAACGATTAATAAGGATTCTCCTCTTTTTTAGTAAAAAAGAGCCCTGAATAGGTGAATATCGCCGCGGCGCAGCGCGTCCAAAGCAGCGATTCACACTATGATTTTTAACTAGGAAGAATACCGAGAATGAAAAACCTGCTCATTATTACGCTGATCGCAACGCTGGTGGGAGCTGCTGCCACCCCAGCAAAGGCCGACCGAGAAGGCCGAGCCCTAGTCGGAGGCCTCATTGGAGGCCTGATAATTGGTTCCATCATCGACGACCACAACGATCGTCATCATCATCACGCTCGAACAAGCGTTCGATATGGATCAAGCCACCGCTACGACAGTTGCGGATGCAGCGGTCACAATGACTATATTTCTGTGAAGACGTGGATTAGCGGCCGCTGGGTATACCACTACGATAATTGCGGAAATCGCTATCGCGATTGGCATCCCGGCCACTACAGCTACAGCAAACGGAAAGTGTGGGTACCTCATAATCGAGGATGTCGCTACTACAGCAGTCCGAGACACGACAATCGCTACGACGATCGTCACGATCGGAGACGCTAGGGATAATCGGGAAACGGACAGGCCTCTTGGCTTCGGGCAAGAGGCTTGCTCTATGGATAAATTCAATTGATACTATAATAGAATCGTATGCCAGCACGACCCACAGCGCTCTCAGAATCAGAAGCCCAGCTATTGATGAGCCAATTGATAGACGGAGAGATTTCTCCGAACGATGCCGACCGTCTCCACCTCTATTTAGAAGAGCATCCTGAAGCAACGCAGTGGATGGAATCTAGCCAGCTAACCGCGGAACCATTTTTTCCCAACCCTGAAATCGATTCCGCGGATATGTGGAGACGGATTCGTGACGAAATCGCTCCCGAGCCCTCTATGGAGCAACGATCCAGCAAGGTCATTGCGTTTCCACCGATATTCAAACTCATCGGCGCCGCCGCGGCATTGGCTCTCGTCGCCTCTCTCGTCTGGAAAACCGCTGCTCCTGATTCTGGATACATCGCAACCGAGCGATATGCCGCTAGCGAGTCAGTCGTCGAGTTTGTTGATACAGATATTCCAGGGGCGAGCCCAGTGGTCTACACGGACGAGATTTCCGGATGGACGGTCGTCTGGGTGGCTGAAATGGAACCGATCGCGGACGAAACCAGCTAGATCAAAAAGATTCTAGACGAATATCGCGCAAGCAGGCGTTTATTCGTTGTAGGGACATCCGTCATCAATATAGAATATATCGATCTTGATTAAGCGAATCCTTCTCATTCTCACCCTAGCCCTCGCTCCGTTTGCGTCTGCGCACGAAAGCGAAAAGCTCAGCCGCGCTTTGCACTTCGATCAGCCAATCGCAAAAGAGATGGCCATCGACTTCCAGATCGAGGAAGATCTCTACCCGAATCGAAGCTCATTCGAGCTGCTCGATTTCGCTTTCCTCAGCAACGAAGCGGGTGAGCGATGGGCGTTGGTAGTCGTCCGAAACACAGTGCACGAATTCAGATCGTTTTCAGCAAATCAAATCATTGGCTTTTTCGCGTCTGGCGACTATCGTAATCCGGTATCCCTTAATAAGAGAATCGAGGGAAAGAAGGCGGAAACCTTTATGATTCCGTTCGGCAAGTCGGACATGCCCCTAGTGAAGCTGATGACGCGAAGCTTCTAGGTCTAAGGCCCTGTTCGTCTCGGGGGTGGAGAAATTCGAGTACCGATCGAGACGGACGCGTTTTCTAGCCGCCTTTCCAGTCGCTTCGCGCCTTCGGCTGTCGCTTGACTCCCCCATAAATATACCTTTTCCAAACTAGGGAGTCCTGAAAGCCTTTGAATACCTCGATCTGAGACTTCCGTATCTCTTAAATTCAGGAATTTCAAATTCTTTAATTTGGATATGGAGTCTAGAGCATCATCCCCGACACTCGTCCTACTCATATCCAAGTATTCAATACTTTGGAAATTCTCCAGACCAATCAAATCTGCGGCCGTCACTTCCGTTCTCGCTAAGATGATCTTCCTTAACGAGTCCTCGAGGGGTTCGAGGGCTTCAAAATCGAACGCGCCGGCCTCTCGTTCCGCATATGTGTAGCTCACTTCAAACAAGCTAGCATCATGATTAACCGTATCAACGAGCAATCCCGCGTCACGCAAGCGAGCGACAATTTCTACCGCATCTCCCAAGATTATGTAGTTCCGCGCATTGTCAGGGTCAGCATCCGCAAACTTCTTTCGAGCAGGCGATTGTATCGGAGCAACGAAATCGTCTCCAAACGAGGCTCCCTCCGCTATCCAGGCTTTCAACAAGTCCTGCTCTCTTTTTGAAAGCCCCTTCCCTTTCTGAGGCATGTAGTCGGGGTCATCTTTAGGGTAGGTTGTAAGGATGTACAATGAACTCGCATTCGGATCCCCGGGAACAAGCACCTCCCCCACTTCACCTCCAGTGAGTATTCCTATTGGCGAATCAAGCCTCAATCCTCCTTTTACGTCTTCATCTCCATGGCATCGATAACACTTATCTTCAAGGATTGGGGCGATCTGAGATTCAAAATCGACCGCTGCTACACCCGAATGCCATAGGCAACCAGCGCAACATAGCGCAGATACCGTAAAACGCTTCATTTCAATCGAGATCAGCCAAAGAGATCCAGTATCGGCGTCCCTTTGTCCGCGACTCGAAACGGTCGGCCACTCGGAGAATACACCGTCTTCTCAAGCGGCATTCCCAAGGCATATGCAATCGTTGCGTTGAAATCGGGAACTTCGACCTTGCGATCACTGACGAATTTTCCAGTTTCATCAGTCTCCCCGTAAACCTGACCTCCTCGGATTCCTCCACCCGCTAATGCGCACGAAAATGCTGTTGGCGAGTGATCGCGCCCATCGTTGTCATTGATCTTTGGAGTCCTTCCGAATTCGGTCGCCAATACGACCATTGTCTCCTCCAGCATCCCTCTCCTTTCCAAATCGGCTAGCAGCGTTCCCAGTGCTTGGTCCAAGGTTTGAGCATTCTCTTCCACACGCTCGAAATTATTGGTATGCGTATCCCATCCTCCTAGCGTCACTTCAACGAATCGAACATCATGCTCTACAAGACGACGGGCCAACAAGCACCCTTGCCCAAATGGATTGGATCCATATGCGTCCCTCAAATTCTTCGGCTCCCTTTCCAATTCGAATGCAGCCAAATCCCGGCTACTCATCAATTTAATGGCGTCGTCATACATATCCGTATACGCACGCGTCTTCTTTTGGTCGTATCGACCATGGAATTCAGCGTCGAATGCGTTCGTCAGCATCACAGAGTCGCGAAACTCCTTTTCGGTCGTCCCTTTCCGTATCTTGCTATTCTGCAACCCAGCCTCTGGATTACCGATCACCAGTGGGGCAAAACGTTGCTCGAAAAAGCCACTGCCCCCTCCAGGGTTCGGGCTACCGACATGCACCACTCCTGGCAAATTTGGATTCCGAGGACCATCCATTTTCATCAACCAAGAACCGATTCCTGGATGGACGATTGTCCCTCGTTTCGTGTAACTCGAATGCATGAAGTAACGCCCTTCCTCATGCGCTCCCTGCGTAGAGCTTAGCGAGCGCACCACCGCCGTCTTGTCCATTTGCTTAGCGATATTGGGCAAGTATTCACTAATTCGTATACCGGAGCCCTGAGTCGAAATCGCTTCAACGGGTCCTTTAACGCTACGTTCTGTTTTCGGATCGAATGTATCCAAATGGCTCATGCCTCCTGCCATATAGAGATAGATGACATTCTTCGCGGTAGGCGCTCTCATTGGAGCTGATCCCGCGAGGGCCTGCGAACGAATGGCTAAGGGCATCAGTCCAACGCCTAGAAAAGCTTTAGCGGAATAGGCCAAGAATTCACGACGATCTTGATCAGGCAATTTTCTTATAACTTCCTTCATAGCGTTTATTTTCCTTCTCTCTCCAGCCGCTTCTACCTTATTGAATGAACCGAAATTCCTGCGTATTTATCAAGGCAGACAAAATCTGCTTATATCCCTTGTTCCCGCTATACTCCTGCAGTTGAGATCCGATCAATTCCCGTTCCCTTGGAGTTGGCGACCTAGAGAAAAAACTCTGGAATATGATATCCACTTTCTTACTACGGCTGTTAGCATTTCGAATGGATTCGTTCAACGCTGAATTTGGCCGCATCAGCCAACCGATCGCCTCACCATTAAGCAGCCTGAGAGCCTGAGTTATTGATGCCTCGCTGGTTGAGCTCTCGATTATTTCACGATCGGATTGCCCGAATTGCCGCAAAAAATGGCCAGCTGGTGCGGGCGATATCACTTCTGAGGCCCGCACCATGGAAACAGGCATGCCACGCCACCTCGGGTCTCTTCGCATAGCTTTGTAGTCTTCCGCGCCCTCATCATTTCCAGCAGCAAGTCCGGCGCTCATTCCTCCATTCCCCATTGAGTAGAAAGCCTGCGTCATTTCGCTCGTGTCTTCTCCATTTATCTTAGCGAGCAATATTTCAGTGGCTTGATTCTTCTTGGATCGCGACTCCCTGTAATCCTTGCGCAATTCGCTTCTTTCCTTGTCGGTACTCGCGTTGCTTAGATTCTTGCGGTATGATTTTTCGTATTCAATAAAACGATTTTCCATATCTGTTAGATGCTGAACGAGACCATAAATCGTAGGCGTATCCAGCTTCTCGAGTCGATCTACCCTCTCTTTCATCTGGCGCTCTCCATTCCGAGCCCTCATCAGCTGTGGTTCAACCCCTGTCCGCTCGTCCAAATCGACCACGGCTAGAGTCAATAGCGAGTCCCACATCTGCTCCGCCGTCATACGTCGCAGCAGAGGTCCTTGAACGTAGTAGATTTCATCGGGCTCCGGAGCCGAAGAGGATACTTCGCTCTGGTACGTTCTCGTATTGAACACGATTCTCAGATAGCGTTTCATATCGAAATCGCTTTCTATCATAACCGACTCTAAGTAATCCATGAGCTCTGGATTGGAGGGCACCGTATCATCGGTTAAATTGTCCACGGGTTCGATCAGTCCAATTCCCATTGCCTTCTTCCATAAACGATTGGCAATGACCTTGGCGAACCTCGGGTTCTCCGCCGAAACCATCCAATCCGCATAAACTTCACGAGGATCGTCATTCTTACCTACGACCGCCCTTTCACCGAAAGGCGTTTCCGGAGAGATTTTTTGCTTTGGCTTGGCATTCTTGTATTGATAATCATCCGGTAGCCGAAGAGGACGTTCGGTCTCCGCAGCTTGGGCTGTCATAGGCTGTATCAAATCTCTGACTACACGTCTCTGAGAATTGGAAGGTTGAGACATTTTACGCGCTTCCGCTTTCGAATGACCTTCGCTCAATGATTTTTGGAACAGCGCCCTTTGAATTTTCTGGAAATCTTGAGAAATGGGAACTTTTCCATAGGGTAATTGAGCCTGCAAACCGAAGGTATAGGCGGCCATATGGTAGTACTCCTTCTGAGTCCGCTTGTCGAATGGATGATCATGGCATTGGGCGCACTGCATTCGCGTACCCAGGAAGACTTGGGCCGTATTGGACATATTGTCCAAAGGCATACCGGCGTCTCTGAGATAGTAGCCGACCGCTGGGTCATCCCACACATAACCCTCAGATGTAATCATCTCCTTCACGAACTGATCGTAGGGAAGATTTTGACGCAGGTTATCTTTGATCCAATCTTGGTAAGATACCATAATGGTCCGACGTCCTCGCGATTTCACTCGCAAAACATCCGCCCAGTAATTGTAGAACGAACTGACATAGCCTTCAGATTCTAGTAGATCATCGATTAGGGCTGATCGCTTGTCTTCCCCTTTCGAGTGCAGGAATCGAGAAAGCTCATCGTAGGTTGGAATTCTGCCAGCGATATCGAGGTAGATCCTTCGCGCGAAAACTGCATCTGATACGGGTGGATTCCGGTCCAGACCAACCGAATCAAGATTCTTCTGAACCAGGGAGTCGATACGCTCAATGATCGGGTCAATCGAGTCCGACGGAATCTCAGATAAATTCGCCAATAACCCCGTTAGCGAGCTGCAAATCACAGTCGCAATCCCAATTGGCCTAATCAGTTTTCTCAGACGTAAAACAAATGGGTTCATAGCAGATGGAGTATTTCTCGGGCCTGTGGCGATTCGAGCGCCGCAATCACTTATTACTATCAAATAACGACGCTTGGACCCGTCGAGTTTCGATATTTTGTGGAATAAGATGTAATTCCAAACTAAATATCCCTAAAGGAATAGAATTTGCTCCAAGTTCTAATTAATTCCCCTAATTTGGATTGAGCAAATCCCTTCACCAGCTCGGCGAGCGGCTATTGGATATCTATGGGAGGCTGGCTTTTAATGAGATCATCCAGAGCCTTTAGCTGACTGAGAAACGGTTCCACCTTATCGAGAGGCAATGCGCAAGGACCATCGCATTTAGCATTATCCGGATCAGGATGAGCTTCGAGGAAAAGTCCCGCAATCCCTGTAGCTAAGCCCGCCTTGGCCAAGTCTAGCACCTGTTGCCTCCGACCCCCTGCTGCTTCGGATTGTCCTCCCGGTATTTGAAGCGAATGCGTGACGTCAAATATTATTGGATACTCCAGAGACTTCATAACTCCAATCCCTAGCATGTCTACCACAAGATTGTTGTATCCAAAACTGCTGCCTCGTTCGCAAAGTATTATTTTGCCATTGCCCGCTTCCTCTATTTTCCTCGCGATATGGCCCATCTCCCTTGGAGAAAGAAATTGAGCTTTCTTAACGTTAATGACAGCTCCCGTTTTTGCCATTGCTACAACGAGGTCGGTTTGCCGGCAAAGGAACGCGGGCAACTGAATAATGTCGCATACCTGCGCCGCTGGTTCTGCTTGGCCTGGTTCATGCACATCCGAAATTATTGGAACGCCAAATTCAGCTTTGATCTCACTCAGCAATTCTAAGCCCGCTTCCATTCCAGGACCGCGAAAGCTGTTGATCGACGATCGGTTCGCTTTGTCGAAGGACGCCTTAAAAACATAGGGGATACCCAGCTTCGCAGCGACACGCTTGAACTCGGACGCTACCTGTAGCGCCAGGTCCCGAGACTCGAGTACATTCATACCGGCCAAGAGGACAAAAGGCCGATCATTCGCGCACGGAATTCCCCTGATATCGATCGTCTTGCTCATCCTTTCTTCTTTCACCGACCCGCAGTCCGCGCAAAATAAAAATGCGAATGGCATCGATTTACGATCGCTTCAATGCTCGCCCCTCATCCCGACCAAAGCTGGGGTCCGTCCAGCTTCTATCGATCTCAAAACTCGTTTTCGTTATTGATTAGCTCCGCCAAGCCGCTACTGGAGGATAAAGAGAGAACACTATGTCAAAGCGAAGATTCTGTTGGATAGACTTAGAAATGACGGGGTTGGATCCTAATACGGATCGTATTCTCGAAGCAGGAGTCATCGTCACTGACAAGCAATTGAACGTCGTTTTCGAATGGGAAACCGCCGTACGCCAAGCCTCCGAAACGCTCGAAGCAATGAATGACTGGTGCAAGCATCACCATAGCGAAAGCGGATTGATCGAACGCGTACCGGACGGAATTTCCGAAACGGAGCTTGATCAACGTCTCGTCGAGATCGCTAAGGAGCATTTCAAGAAGAAAAACCCAGTTGTCATCTGTGGAAATTCGATTTCTCAAGACCGAAAATTTATAGACAACTATTTACCCAATTTCGCTGAGCGCCTGCACTACAGAATGCTCGACGTATCCAGTTTCAAGATAGTCTTCCGGGAAATGCTGGGTCGAGAATTCAAGAAAAAGAACACCCACCGTGCGCTAGAGGACATTAAGGAGTCTATCGCGGAACTCCAATACTATCTGTCCGCCATTGATGCGTCCGAATTATCGCTTATCGACAATTCCCACAGTCCGCCCAGCGCGCAAGACGAATAGCGCTCTCCATTTTGAAATCTTGATATAGTTTTTATCCGGATACAAACTAGTCCCGATAAAAAGCGTCAATTTTGTCCGCGACATCGCGGTAGCCAATATCATTCGAATAGATTGCTTTGTACTGCTCGATCGCATCGTCGGCACGGTCCAATTTGCTGTAGCATTGCGCGAGCTCATAATGAACTTCTTTCTTGAAGTCGTCCATTACGCTCAAGCTTTCTATAGCCTGTCTTAGCTGCTCAAGAGCGAGATCGTACAAGCCCTTTGCTATAAAGCAGCGTCCCAGAAGAACCAACGACTTCAATCGCAAGCTGGGACTTCGCTGAGAAATCTGAAACTGCTGAATTGCAGAGTCGACATCATCCGCCTCAAGCAAGTAGCTCCCATACTTGAAGCGCTGGCTATAGTCATTGGGAAACTGGTCCACCAGCTTCCGACTTTCTTCCAACTTCAGCTCGAGAAGCTCCGCCTCCAAGGACTCGATTCGCTCATTGTGTTTCCCACCAGGACCGAGATCGCGTCGAAGATCGAAAAGCCCGCGCTCCACTCGATTCACCTTCAATTCACTCCGGAGCTGACGCAACGGCGCATCGTTTTCTGCTTGAGGAAGGGCAAACGCTTTCTCCAACCAGCGCAAAGCCTCGTCAAATTTCTCCTGATTCATCAATGACCGGACCAGCAACTTGTAGTTGTCGACCTTTTGCGGATCGCGATGGATGGCCTCCATCGACATCAAGTCGTTGGAACGTTCCTCTCCCCCCAATTCATCGACGACTACCCGATTCGCCCGCTCTAGTGAATCCGCTTCCTCCCTATCCTTCAACTTGGAACGAAAGTCCTCTTCCTTGTCCTCCCATTTCCCTTGGTTTATGGAGTGAGCGACCGATGCCGACTTAACGAGCTCCTGCACCTGTCCGTTTCCCGGTCGAATACGGTTCAATCGTTCTGCGATCGCCAGGCTTTCTCTGTAGAATTGTATACATTCTTGCTCAATATGGATTCGCCGATCGACATCGATCTTTCAGGCTTCCGTTTCAGCAACGCGTATCCTTGCAGCAATGAAGGATAGCTAGAGAGTCGGCTCAAATAGAGATCGATAGACTTCGATTTCTCCGCATAGACGCGTCGCTGTGCCTTTCGCAGCAATCGCCGCACTTCCAAGCAACCCGGTTCTCCAAGCAGGATCTCGCTACAAATTTCTATCGTGTACCCGAAGTTGCCCCGCGTCATAGCCAAACGCGCAGTTTCCATTTTCTTGCGATCTCGATCGCTCAAATCGTATTCAAGCGCTTCAGGCATCAAGCTACTCCAAGTCCTCTTTCACAGATTGCTCCAACTGGCTTATCGCTTCCATCGTTTTTGCATCGGAATCCGCTTCAACCAGCAGCCTTATTTTCGGCTCTGTTCCCGAATACCGCAAAAGCAATCGTCCCTTCGATCCAAAGGATTCCTCAATATCTTTAATTGCCCTGGAGATCTGAGGACAGTTTTCAATCGGAGGTTTTTGAGACACACGAATCGCCCTGGTTGCCTGGGGAAACGCGCGATAGAACGATGACAGTTCCGAAAGCGATTGACCCGATTCCACCACCGCTAGGGCTACTTTCATCGCCGCAAACAAACCATCGCCAGTCATGGAAAAGTCACCCAGTACCACATGCCCAGATTCTTCGCCTCCAACATTGTATCCATCTGCGACCATCAACCTAGAGATAAACTTATCGCCGATATCAACTCGCTTCACAGATATTCCCTTTTCTGAGAGCGCCGTATCCAGGCCAAGATTGCTTTGGATCGTCGTCACCAATACACCCTGCTTCAACTCGCCCATGCTCTGCGAGTGAATAGCGAGCAGCCCTAAGGTTGCCTCACCCGCGAGCTTTATTCCATTTTCATCAAAAGCGATCATTCGGTCGCCATCGCCATCAAATGCGAAGCCTAGATCGTATTTGTTATTTCCATACAGGTTTCCAATGAAATCTGGGCATTCGCTTCCAACCCCGTCGTTTATATTCGTTCCATTTGGCGAAATACCCACCGCATCAACTTCGGCTCCAAACCGCTCGAGCATATTCACGGCAATCCCGCTAAGAGCTCCGTTCGCGCAATCGATCGCTATACGCTTCCCTTTCAAATACATGGCAGGAAAAGCGCTCGCCACCGCTTCAACATATGCCTCAACTGCTTGGACTGCGTCATCGCCCGCAACGGGAAAAGCGCTCCCTTCAGGACATGCGACAAGATCCACCTCCCTATCCAAAGCGTACTCCGAGTCCTCCGATAGCTTCGTGCCCATTCCACTGAAGAACTTCAGTCCATTGTCGCTACTAGGATTGTGGGACGCCGTCAGCGCGCATCCCATATTCGCCTCGCCAAGAGCGACAACCTTAGCGATGGCCGGCGTAGGCGCTACTCCTATCGACTGAACCTTCCCCCCTTCAGACTCAAAACTCGACTTCAATGCAGCCAGAAGAAGCGGCCCCGATCCGCGCGTATCCCTGCCGACTACTAATAGCGGGGAATTAATTTCCTTGTCCCGCTTGAGCAGTCGTGCCGCAGCCACGCCCGCCCGGAATGCAATTTCGTCATTCAGCGCGGGTCCACCGTATTCCCCCCGAATGCCGTCCGTTCCAAAGTGCTTTAATGTCATATCGATTTATAAAACTCGCTGCATTGCCGGATCTTTTGGCGAACGCTCCCTCCACAAAGCAAATCCCGCGCCTCCGAAATTCCATCAGCTATGCTAGCGTGCCTTCCCACGATATAGAACGCTGCCGCCGCATTCGCTACCACCGAATCCTCCAGCGCTTGCGGGGCCTTCCCTTCAAGCAAATCATCCAAAATTTTTAGATTCATCTCAACGTCTCCCCCTTCCAGGTCAGACAAAGGTCCTTCGACAATTCCGAGGCCTTCCGGCGACCAACGTTCTGAAAGCGCTCTCAATTCCCCAAATCCGCGAGCGATATTGGTTCCCGCAGCGCTGAATTCATCCATTCCTCCCCGATCGCCCAGGTCGCAATGCGCTATCAACCCGGCCCTCAAGCCAAGGGAATCCTGGGCAGATGCCATCAGTTCAACAACCTCGGAGCTATAGACGCCCAGGAGCTGGTACGCAGGTTTGGCAGGATTGATTAGCGGCCCCAATATATTGAATACAGTTCGTTGTCCTTTCTCGGCAAGGGACTGACGCACCGGCACGATCTCCTTGAAGGCGGGATGGAAGGCGGGCGCAAACATGAAGCAGAAACCCAATTCCTGCATCGAACGTTTCAATACAGCGTCGTCAGAGGCAATATCGATTCCGAGCGCTTCGAGCAGGTTGGAACTGCCACACTTTGACGTTATCGAACGATTCCCATGCTTCAGCACAGGTATGCCCGCAGCTGCCACCACCAAAGTCACCGTGGTGCTGATATTGAACGTATGCTGCTTGTCGCCTCCGGTTCCGCACACATCGATAGCTGCAGCGCTCCATTTGTCTAGCCCAGGGTTTCTTGCTAGCTCCCGGTATCGCCTAGCCAAGCCGGCTACCTCCTCTGCGGATTCCCCTTTCTTAGCCAGGAGCGTCAAAAACTCCGCTTTCAAAGCCGGGTCTTCGCTCGATGAGGCAAGCAAATCCGCAACGCTGATCGCCTGCTCCTCAGATAAATTCGAGCCCTCAGAAACGATGGATATGCACGCCTCAAGTTCCATATTGGGAGAGAATTAAGGGCCCTGTTTCTCAAAAACAATTCTAATCGCAATCCCTGGGGTCCAATTGTAGGAAAGTTCTGAGGATAAGCGCTTTCCAGAGTCAGCAAACATGATGGCGCAACTATTTGCCAATAGGCTGCCCAAAGCGTGCTCTTTGAATTGACCCTGAAATACCAAACATTAACTTGACGGCCTACATAGCCCCCGTTATCAAACGCTCCTTTTATTGAAACACGCCCAAGTCCGAGCTTAAAATTCCAATCAAATGGCTAACCCAAAACGCAAGCAATCCAAACGTCGCAGCCGTCTCCGTCGCGGAGCCAATCGTTTCGAGGAGCCACAGCTCGCCAAGGACCCGGTTGACGGCACTGCTTTCCGCCCACACCGCGTGAATCCAAACAACGGAATGTACCGCGGTCGCCAAGTGACCGATGCGTCAATTTAAAATAGCACACCTGCGGACTCGATTCGATTCCGTGGCAAAAATACCTGAAGCCTAATGCGCGAACAGGGAAACGCCTGCATCGCGGTAGATGCAATGGGCTCCGACAAAGGTCCGCCTGAAATGGTCGGCGCGGTGAAGCTCGCTCTCGAACGGTACCCCGAAATCGCTCCCATCATCCTGGTCGGTGATGAATCGACAATCGCCCCTCTTTTAGACGAGGCCGCCCTCGCCGATCATCCTAAAATCCGAACGTTTCACGCCTCGCAGGTGGTCGACATGGATGACAAGCCGATTCAAGCGATGAAGCACAAGCAGGACTCCAGCATGGCCCGATCCATAGAGCTTGTCAAAGACGGCGAAGCAGCTGTGGTAGTCAGCTGCGGCAACACCGGGACCTTGATGGCTAGCGGCACCATACGCCTCCGCACGATGGAGGGTATCGAACGGCCCGCATTGGCGACCGTGATGCCACGCCAGAAAGGACATTTCGTCCTCATAGACGCGGGCGCCAATCCCCTGGCAAAACCCGAGCACCTCGTGCACAACGCCGTCCTGGGCAGCGACTATTGCAAACATGTCCTGGGAACGGAAAACCCACGAGTCGGCTTGATGACCATTGGGACTGAGGAAGGCAAAGGCAACGAAACCACCAATGCCGCCAACGAGCTGCTAAAGAGCATTTCCGAGGTAATAAATTATCATGGCCCCATCGAAGGATTCCAGCTCTTCGAGGACGTAGTCGATGTCGTCGTATGCGATGGCTTCACAGGGAACGTCGTCCTGAAAACGTGCGAATCCCTTTTCAAATGCCTGTTCAAGGACTTTCTCGGGGGTGAAATTCGAAAGAATCCGATGCGACAATTTGGCTACCTTTGCTCAAAGGGAGCCTATGATGCCATACGAGATCAGCTCAATCCCGATCGCTACGGGGGCGCCCCACTACTGGGCCTCAAGGGCAACATTCTCAAGGCCCACGGCTCCAGCAATCGCGAATCGGTCATGAACGCCATACGTATCGCGAACGAGATCATCAGCGCCGATCTGAATTCGCAGATCACCGGCGACATCCAGAAAGCCAATCAGATCATTTTTCCCCCCGCAAATTGAGACCCTCCTCATTTGCGGATTGCCTCCAAAGGAAGTCTCCACATTCAGTCTCAACGCATGAGTTCACTGCCACGTTCAGTCGTCATTAAGGGAACCGGGTCCTATACTCCCGACAACATACAGACGAACAACGACTTAACGAAATACGTGGAAACATCGGACGAGTGGATATTCACCCGTACCGGCATTCGAGAGAGACGCATCGCATCTGCAGATGAAACCGCGTCCGACATGGGAGCGATTGCAGCGCGAAGAGCGCTTGAAAGTTCCGGCCTCAAGATCGAGGACATTGATCTCGTTATCGCCGCCACTATCACGCCTGATATGCCGTTTCCCTCCACGGCCTGCCTGATCCAGACCAAATTGGGCATTTCGAATGCGGTATGCATGGATATCGAAGCCGCCTGTTCCGGATTTCTCTACATAATGGAAGTCGCGGCTTCGATGCTAAAGTGCGGCCGATATCGGCATGCCTTGATCGTGGGCACGGAGAAACTGTCTAGCATCCTCGACTGGGAAGACCGGACCACTTGCGTACTATTTGGCGACGGCGCAGGCGCGGCCGTACTCGCGCCCTCCGATACGCCTGATGTTGGCCTGATCGACTTCAAGCTGGGAGCAGATGGCTCGAAAGGAGACGTGCTCTACATGCCCGGCGGGGGAAGCGCAATCCCAGCATCCAGCCAGTCGTTGGACGATAGAATGCACTTTCTGAAGATGCGCGGACGTGAGGTCTTCAAGCTGGCAGTCACTGTAATGGAGCAGGCGGCAAAAGAAATTCTTGAACAAAATGGCGTGAATTCAGACCAACTGTCTTGCGTAATCCCGCACCAAGCTAATTTGCGGATCATAGAACTCATTTCATCTCGTCTCGAAATTCCAATGGATCGATTTTACCTGAATCTGGAGAAATACGGCAATACATCCGCCGCCTCCATTCCGATCGCTCTCGATGAAGCCTATCGCGCAGGGCGTATTCAATCGGGAGATCTCACTCTGATGGTAGCGTTCGGAGCAGGGCTCACTTGGGGAGCAGCCCTCGTTCGCTCTCCCTAGCGTCCTTTCCAAACTTTAGCTTGATACAACCAGTCAGTCCCGATTCCCTAACATTCGCATGACCCGCATTTTCACATTCCTAGTTGCAATCGCGCTCTCCTTCTCGGGAGTACACGCAGCCAATTTAACGTGGGACCCCATCAACGGCTATCAATCTGACGAAGTAGAGCTTTCCGGCCTCCTTCCGCAGGAAATTCAACGTGTACTCGACTGGATGAATGCGGGCCGCAAGGCGGAAGAAAACGGACGACTCAAGAAAGCGCTCCGCAGATACAAGCGCGTAAACAATAAATACCCAAAGAGCCAGTACGCTCCAGAAGCCCTGTACCGCACCTCCCAAATCAGGCTTCGACAAAATAAAATCGACCACGCGTTCGACGCGTTCGAGCTAATCGCTTACGTTTATCCCAGCTACGGTAGCTTCAACGATACAATCGGGGAGATGTACAAGATCGCCGTCCGCAGGCAGGAGAGCTATCGCGAAAAGATTTTCGGCATCTTCCCCGGATTCCTCAACTACGATAGAGCCATTCGGTATTTTGAGCGCATCGTAGTGATCGCTCCATACAGCGACTATGCGCCATTGTCCTTGATGAATGTCGCCCAAATTTGGTCAAAACGGAAAAACGACACAATGGCGATCTACTCGCTTGATCGACTGATCACCAATTACCCAAGGAGCTTTCTCACCCCTGATGCGTATATTCAATTAGCGAATACGCACGCAAATCTGGTGCGAGGACCCTTCTATGACCAAAGCAATACCGAGGATGCTATTACGTTTTTCGAGGATTTTCTAATTCAGTTCCCCGCGAACAACCGCGTCGATGAAGCTGAGGACGGACTTTACGAGACGCAGAATGTAATGGCCCTGAGCAAGGTCAAAATTGGCGACTTCTACTTCCATAAGCGGGCTAATTTCCATGCAGCAAAGGTGCTCTACAACGAGGCGATCACCATCGCTCCTAAATCCGGCAGCGCAGAGATGGCCCGCGTAAAGCTCGATATGATCAGCGCCAAAGAAGAGAAGCTCGGCATCGTCGACGAAGGCGAAGCCGAGCGTGAAGCGCCCACTGTTGAGGAAATGGAGAAAAAAGCGGAAAAACGGGCCAAACGAAAAGTTCTTGGAATTTTCTAGATCTGTTTCGCCTCGAAGCTCGAATTACTTTTCGTATGAATCGGTTCCGATACACCATTCTGCCCATACTAGGAGCGCTCCTTTTCAGCGGTTGCGCCTCTTATGAGCTCGGTCACCCAGGAAGCGACCAAGACTCCTACAAAAGCGTCTACGTTAAGCCCATTCGCAACGACTCTACCTACCCAATGCTCAAGGCGTCGCTGACCGCCTCCATTCGGAGAGCCATCGCTGATACAGGATTTCTTGAGCTCGAATCCGCGGAGACCGCGGAGACCGTGCTCGAGACTCGGGTAATTTCCGTAAAGCGAGAGATCGCGGCTGTCTCGTCAATCGACGTCGGTCGCGGACGAAAGTACGAGCTCGAATTCGAGACGCTTTGCAGCTTGTACAGCCAAACGGAGAACGGGCTGTCTCCAATATTCATCGACCGACGCATCCTATCGAAGCAGGATATATTTGCAGATGGCGGACAGGTAGACGCCGAGCATCAAGCCGGGCCTGAAATCGCACGTAAAATCGCGCGTCGCGTAGCGGAAACCGTACTCGACACCTGGTAAGGAGTTCCAGAATCCCCATTTTGGGATCGCTTATCCATTCGCCTCTTTTCTAATAGGCTTCAAATGGAGCCTCCTATACTTGCGCCATCGATGCTTGCCGCAGATCACAGTCGTCTCGCCGACGACATCGCTGCCGTAGGGGATGCGGGTGCCCGCTGGTTGCACGTCGATATCATGGATGGGCACTTCGTACCGAACCTATCCTTCGGTCCGCAAACCGTCGCCGATCTTCGCCCGAAGTCGACCTTGTTTTTCGATGTGCACCTGATGCTCGATAACCCTCAGGAATATATCGAGGCATTCATAGAGGCAGGAGCGGACCAAGTATCAATTCATGTCGAACCGGACTACGACATCGCGAATTCGCTTGCGCGTATTCGCAATCTCGGGGCGAAACCAGGAATTGTCCTCAATCCTAAAACGAATGTAGAGGCGGCGTTTCCTTATTTAAGTCAAGTAGACATTGTTTTAGCCATGACCGTTCAACCAGGCTTCGGAGGCCAGTCATTCGACCAGTCCGTCATGCAGAAAACAATCGCCCTAGATGCGTACCGAAACAAAAATTCTTTGAAATACCGCATTCAAGTCGATGGCGGAATCAACCTCGAAACAGCTCGTATCTGCCGTGATTCCAGAGTGGATACATTCGTGGCTGGTACCGCATTCTTCAAGTCCGACGATCAAGAGCAGTTCTTGAGCGCCATTGAATCAATGCCCTAGCATGGAAACGCTTCAACCTCTACCCAGCTATAGCATTTCCGATCTCGAGGAAGTTCTCGTGACCGAAGCTCAAATCTCAAGACGCGTTGACGAACTCGCTAAAGAGATCACCTCCCACTATGCTCCCAATGACATAACAATTGTTTGCGTCCTTAGCGGAGCGCTGGTCTTCACGGCCGATCTTATTAGAAAATTGGATATTCCAACGCGGTTGGATTGCATTCGAGCCGACAGCTACGGCGCAACAACCGAAGCGACACGTCCTCCAAGGATCACAAATCCCTTGAAAACAGACATCAAAGACCGACACGTATTGGTCATTGATGATATATTGGATACCGGAAATACGATTTTCGCCATAGTTAACCATCTCCAAAACGCTAGTCCTGCGTCTCTAAAGTCGTGCGTTCTTCTCGACAAGAAAGAGCGTAGGCAGATCGAAATCGAAGCGGATTTCACAGGATTCGAGATTCCGGACGCATTCGTAGTTGGGTATGGGCTCGATTTCGCAGAGCACTATCGCAACTTGAAATGCATCGGTTCCTTGAAACGCCAATTTCAATCGATACCGGATACTAGGTGACAAGCTCTTGATAGTTAAGCGCAAGCGCGCTTCGATCCTTACGCATGATATTGGCGGATAGTTGGCAAGACTACGAGATCCTCGAATGCGGCGACGGCATGAAAAAAGAGCGTTGGGGTGATTTCGTGCTCGTGAGACCAGATCCCCAAGTTATCTGGCCATTGAAGTCAGACGGATGGGGCGAGTACGACGCATTCTATCATCGCAGTAAGAAAGGAGGCGGGAAATGGGAATACAACCGGAGTCTTCCTGATTTCTGGAAAGTAAGCTACGGGAATTCGACGTTCAAAATCCGACCCACCGACTTCAAGCACACGGGCCTATTTCCCGAGCAAGCAGTCAACTGGGACTGGTTTAGCTCGCTTGTTGGCGGTGCAAAGCAACCTCCACGCGTTCTCAACCTTTTCGGATATACTGGAGGCGCAACGATCGCAGCGGCCCAGGCGGGAGCAAGCGTTTGCCACGTCGATGCCGCTAAAGGAATGGTCGCATGGTGCCGGGAGAACGCTGCTCTCAGCGGACTCCAACAGGCCCCGATTCGCTATATCGTCGACGATCGCGTCAAATTTGTTGACCGCGAGATAAGGCGCGGCAGCCAGTACGATGGCATCATTATGGATCCCCCATCATATGGCCGAGGCAAGCGGGGCGAAGTGTGGCAGTTTGATCGTGACTCGTGGCGCTTCCTTCAAAAGTGCCGTCAAATCTTGTCGTCAACGCCTATGCGACAGGTGTCTCTCCTACGATCGTTGGAAACCTCGTACGCGAGACGCTTTCCGAATTGGGCGGCCAGGTGAGCAATGGCGAGATTGGCCTCCCCATTGCAAATAGCCTCAATGCCTTACCGTGCGGACTATACACGCGGTGGCAAAGCGTATAATTCAAAAATTTTTACCGAAAACGTAACAATCAACTAGACGCTTAACCTTGAGTTTCGCGACACAGGCCTAAGCCTTTAGTAACTACAAAATTAGAGTCTACCCAGATCCTAAAGAATGAAATCAAACGACTTTACGGGCAGCAAATTCTTCGAGTTCTACAACAACATCGACTACCCTTCCTACCAAAAGGAAAAGAAACGGCTACAGGTCGAACTTCTCAAGCTACAGCATTGGGTGATCAACAACAAGAAGCGAGTCGCGCTCGTATTCGAAGGCCGTGACGCTGCGGGTAAAGGAGGCTCCATAAAACGCTTCACCGAATACATGATGCCTAAGCATTTCAATGTAGTCGAATTGGGGATACCTACGCCTAAGGAATCAAAGAACTGGTTTCGGCGGTACGAAAAGCACTTTCCCGCTGAAGGAGAAATCACGTTCTTCGATCGATCCTGGTACAATCGAGCGCTCATCGAGCCCACCATGGGATACTGTACTAAATCGCAGTACAAGTACTTCATGAAGAAAGTGCTCGAATGGGAAGAATTCCACATCAAGAACGGTCTCATTCTAGTAAAGCTATACTTATCGGTATCCAAGCACACGCAGCTCTTTCGATTCAAGGAGAGGCAAGTTGATCCGCTCAAATACTGGAAGTACTCAGAAAACGATAAGTACGCTCGCGAACATTGGGATGTATTCACCAAGTACAAGGAGCAGATGTTTCAAAAAACATCTTCAGCCAAAAGTCCGTGGGCGATCATCAACTCCAATAACAAGCTTGAAACTCGGTTGAAGTCGATGCTCTACATCCTATCGCAGATCCCTTATTCCAAGAGTTTCGATTTTCGGCCGCTAAAGAAATCCGAGTCTCGGAGACGGTATTCAATAAGCATTGACGGTGTTGCATTCAACAACCTGAACTACCGCCAATTCCTCCTCCTTGAAACCCTGCATGGACTCTACAAAAAGTAGAGGCGATTCCCGGGCAGCTATCGAAATCCAAAAATGGCACGCGGCAAGGGAGTCGAACCCCTAACCTCCTGATCCGTAGTCAGGTGCTCTATCCAATTGAGCTAGCCGCGCAGACCATCGAGACCGCCATAAGCGATCGAAGGGTCAGGAGAAAAGGAAGAATGCCTGCGCATTTCAAGGCATTTTTTCGAAAATCGCGACTGAGCAAAATGCCTTCATACGCAACCGCTGATCCTGTGGGTAAAAAGAATGGCAGCCGGGCGCTTTCATCGCCCTTAGCTGCCAAATTTAAACGATAGGCTGATTCCCGATCAGACTTTCGGAATGCTTGCCGGAATGTCGACCTCGTGCGTGTCCTTACGCTTCACTCGTCTCAGTCGGGACCGCCGTCTAAGCATCCGGTCGAGCTTATCTACCAGCAAATCGATCGCCTTGTGGCAATCCTCGTCCCTGACGGACACATTCAACGTCGGCCCATTTATTTCAATATGACCCTTGGCAATAAATTCATGCTCTTTTCCGCTCTTCGTATGATCGCACTCCAATTCCACGTTCACTCTAATTATTCGATCCTCATGCCTAAAAAGTCGCTCGACCTTGTCGGTGACCGCCTGTTTCAGCGATTCCGTCAAATCCATGTGGATGCCCGTAATAATCAGATCGTGGTTGTTGGCTTGCATATGCATAGTACTCCTTTGTGTTGTTGTTTTCTATTCAATGGTCCCAGATTCAAGAACGCACGGTGCGCTCTTGGAAGTCGCCTCCTCCGCTAATCTAGGGGAGGCCGCTGGGAAAATAATTTCAATCATCGAACGATTGTCTAAACTAAGGGTCGGATCTAAAATTTGCAATCTTTCTCGATGCAAACCCATCGTTTTTAAATCGTTAAAACGCCCCTAAGCCTTGAGCGTCGATACGCTCAAATCAGTCTTGGAGCGCACGCCTAACTCACTATGCCAATCACCGACTGGGGCTGGGAAATTACTTCGGATGAGCTCCAATCATGGATCATTCAGCACGACAATGACATCGTGCTTCTCAACAAGCCTGCCCTCGTCGTTTGCCATCCGTCGAAGAAAGGTCCATGGTCATCCTTAGTCGGAGCCTGTCGAGAGCACCTCGGCCTTGACCGTACCCATTTGATCGCTCGACTCGACCGCGAAACCAGCGGAACCATACTTCTCGCGAAGCACCGCCTAGCCGCGCGTCACTATCAAATGGCCTTGGAACGCCGCGCAGTGACCAAAACCTACCTAGCGATATTGGAAGGACCACTGACTGATGAAAAGTACGTAGACGCTCCCATTGGGAAAGACACCCATAGCCTAGTGCACAGCAAATCGGCTGTACGCTCCCAAGGACGAATCCAGGGCGCGCAGACTCGATTCGCTCCGCTTTTCACCACCGACGACTACACGCTCGTTCAGGTCACGCCAATCACTGGCAGAAAGCACCAAATCCGCGTGCACGCCAGCCATATGGGTCATCCGATCGCCGGGGATAAGCTATATGGACCCGACGAGACCTTATTCCTAGATTTCATCGAAACCGGTTGGACGGCTAAGCTCGCTGAGTCGCTCCCACTCAATCGGCAAGCGCTTCATGCGTACCGTATGACATTCGAGATCGAAAGCGGCTCACGGTCATTTGTCGCCCCACCGACAAAAGACCTGATACAGTTCTGCGAAAAACACCTCAGACTCCCACAAAAACAGTTCCTTGAGCTCCTTTCCCTAGTCTAACCCTTCTAGAGACTAATCTTTCCCCTATATGTAAATAAAACGCTAATTAGCGCTTTATTTACAGGCCGGTTTCGGGTAAATTGCGGCCATGAGATTTAATGCTGCAGGGATCGTGTCTATGATGGTTTTCTCCATATTCATATGGATATACGTGCTCAATACTGCCTGGACGGTAGCCCGTGAGTTTTTAGCCATCGTATTTTGGCCCATCCTCAGCATCGGAGTCCGTCGACGTGAGCACGGTGGGATCGAATCAACGCAATTTCGATGCCACCGCGTTTTGTCTTTGCTCCTAGAAGAAGGCTAGGTTTTTCTGCGACAACGTGAGCGACTCTCCTTCTCCCTCGGTTCTAAAGATCCCAAATATCAAGCGATTCATCGCCTTTAGAATCCTTTTCAACGCGCGATTCTACTACCCGATCTTCACGATCCTTTTCCTGGACTTTGGACTCACATTAGAGCAATTCGCCATCTTGAACGCTGCTTGGGCCGCTAGCATCGTTCTCCTCGAAGTTCCCTCTGGAGCCCTTGCGGATACGATCGGGCGACGAAATCTAGTGATCGCCTCAGCAGTGATCATGATCATTGAGATGACGCTCCTTTGCTTCGCCCCCATCGGCGACATGCCGATCGTCTTCTACCTTTTCTTGCTCAATCGAATACTAAGCGGAGCCGCTGAGGCGTCAGCCAGCGGGGCGGACGAAGCATTGGCCTATGACACCCTCAAGGATCTTGGTCTCGAAAAGAGTTGGGGCCGCGTCCTAGAAACGCAAATGCGCTTTCAATCGGTTGCGTTCATCATCGCCATGTCTCTGGGAGCGCTCCTGTACGACGCCAATCGACTCAATCAACTGTTCGGATTCCTATCGATCGACTTCGCAATCGCCAAAGAAACGGCCATGCGACTGCCGCTTTTCTTAACGCTGATGCTCGGGATAGGAGCGTTGGTGGTTTCGCTTGGCCTGCAAGAGCCCGAATCCGAGAAAGAAGCGCGGGACAAAGCAAGACAAGGCAAGACCAGCGATACAATTAAGGAAGCTTTCTCCAAAACAATCGCCACTGGAAAGTGGATACTGAGCTCACCGATTGCCTTGATGATCATTCTGGGCGGCTTCCTCATCGATCACATCGCTCGAATGATTCTTACCTTGAACAGCGAGTATTACCGGCAAATCGACCTGCCGGAAGCCAGCTTCGGAATCATAAGCGCTGGATTTGGACTGATGGGCTTGTTCACGCCTCGAATCGGGAGATGGCTCTCTGAAAATAAAACCAAGACGTTCAACTACTTCCTCCTAGGCGCCCTCACCCTCGTAGGGCTGATTGGCATGGCGCGGTTCATTCCCTACTGGGGGGTAGCTCCCATCATCCTCGTCTACGGAGCAATCGGGCTCGCCGGATTCCTCGTAAGCAACTACCTGAACGCGGTCACTTCTTCGGAAGCTAGAGCGACGGTACTGAGCTTCAAAGGCCTTTCCTACAACCTCGCCTACGGAGGGATTGGCATTCTCTATTCCCTTCTCGTATACAATCTTCGCAACTCAGACGAGATAAAGTCGGCTCTACCGGAGAACGTGGAGTCCGAACTATTCAAAGGAGCCCTGGCTTACTTCCCTGCCTATTTCGCGATCGCGTTCATTCTGGTACTTCTCTACGGCGTAATGAAACGCAAATCGATCGACACCTCCCCGAGCCAGCCGAGCAATTAAGGCACGCAGAAAGGCCGACCCCAAGGTACCTGTCCGACTCGAGAGAAGGCGTCTCCGCTAACTGCTAAGACGCGAAAAGCCGACCCTCATAAGAGAGCCGGCTTTAAAAAAATCCAACTAATGAATCGGCAATGCTCTAAAGAGCAGTTTCACCGCGTTCGTCAGTACGAATTCGAATCGCTTCCTCAACTGGCAGAACGAAGACCTTTCCGTCTCCAATCTTACCTGTCTTGGCTGCCTTGACGATGGCTTCCGCCGCTTGCGAAACCGCTTCGTCCTGGACGGCGATCTCGATCTTTACCTTAGGGAGAAAATCAACCGTGTATTCACTGCCACGATAAATTTCCGTATGTCCCTTTTGGCGACCGAAGCCTTTAACTTCGGTTACCGTCATTCCTTCGATGCCGACTTCTGAAAGAGCTTCTTTGACCTCTTCCAACTTAAACGGCTTAATGATTGCTACTACAAGTTTCATTAAAATTTCCTTTGAGGTTGATTGCTGATGTAAGTTTATCGCTTACGTAAATGCAAGTTAATGTGTTACTTAGCATAGACAAGCGTATTATCAGGTAGAAGCGCTATAAGCTTCTTGACCATGCTCCGATATATCGAGGCCAGCGAACTCCTCTTCTTCCGATACCCGTACTCCCATAATCGCTTTGATGATAAGGAATAGAACCAAGGAGAAGACAAACGCGAAGATATAAACTCCGAGAGCTCCGATGATCTGAGACATTAGGTTCGCGCCTCCAAATATGGCAACCGCTACCGTACCCCAAATGCCGCATACTCCGTGCACGGAGATCGCTCCAACGGGATCGTCAATCTTGATCTTGTCGAAAAAGATGATGGAGAAAACCACGATGGCTCCACCAATCGCTCCCATGATGATCGAAGAGAATACCGATACTGAGTCAGCCCCGGCAGTGATGCTCACAAGCCCCGCAAGAAGACCATTTAGAGCCATCGAGAGGTCGGGCTTCTTCAAGACAGCCCACGACACGAGGATCGATGAGATGCCTCCAGCTGCGGCCGCGAGCGCTGTGGTAGTGAAGACCAGACCGAGGGGTCCTGGATTGGCAGACAAGACCGAGCCGCCATTAAATCCGAACCATCCAAAGAACAGCAGGAAGACTCCCACCGCTGCCAATGGCATGCTATGGCCCACGATAGGCTTGATACTGTCTTTCGTGTACTTTCCTTTGCGAGGACCGAGGATCATAACCGCCGCTAAGGCAGCAGCCCCACCAAATCCGTGCACCACAGTTGATCCTGCGAAGTCGTAGAACGCGGCATCGCCTCCACCCAAATTGGAAAGCCATCCACCGCCCCAGTGCCAGGAACCAGCGATCGTGTAACCAAAGGCTACCAGGACCGTCGAGTAGACCATGAATGAAGAGAGCTTAATGCGTTCCGCAACGGCTCCCGAAACAATCGTTGCCGCAGTCGCCGCAAACATCGCTTGGAAGATAAAGTCGCCATAGCCAGTCATGGCCAGGCTAAGTCCCCCATAGCCCCAGGAGTCTCCCCCATCCGCATTGAGATCGCCAATTGGCCCGTTTATACCGAGCCAACCCGTGATCTGCCAGGAATCGACGGGATAGTGGGTATTGAAACCCAATACCGCGTAGCTGATCAATCCGATCGATATGATCCACACATTCTTGAAAAGAATATTGACCGTATTTTTCGATTGAGTGAGCCCCGCTTCAAGAGTGGCGAAGCCTAGATGCATCAGGAAGACGAGCGCGGCTGCTATCACAGTCCAAAGCATGGATACCGTGAAAAAATCGAAGGCAGGAGCGTATTCTGCCCCAGAAGCTTCAACTAGTTCGAGGTACTCGTCTACCGGACCCGCTTCCTCTTCCTGCGCAGTCGCAGGCGTGATTCCCAGCGCCGCCACCGCCATCAAAGCGAATAGCAACGGCCCAGGTAATTTACTAAGGAGTTTTTTCATGTCGTACGTTAATCTATGGTTTATCAGGAATAAGGCGCTGCTACTGGGCAGCAGTTGATGATCCCGTTTTAGCAACTGCCATGCCACCTTCCCTGCAAGACCACCAATTTTGGGGCATAGGCGTCTTTATACTCCTAAAGACCCGAACAAAAATTCGATTGGGCTCGATCGAATGCGCTCAAATGTAACCTCTGGGAACCTAAACAATAAAAAACCGCTCAAAATAGAGCGGCTATTAAACGGGTGCAGCGTTTATCAACGCCTTTCAGCGCCCCCGATCTGCTTAGGCAGGTTCCTCTTCCAAGAGAGACGTTTCGATATGCAGTTCCTTCAATTGCTTGTCGGTGACGGGACTCGGACTCTCAGTCATCAAGCACTGTCCCTTCTGCGTTTTAGGAAACGCGATCACTTCTCGAATGCTTGCCATGCCGCACAATATCATAACAAGCCGATCCAATCCGAATGCGATTCCTCCATGCGGAGGAGCCCCATACTTGAATGCCTCGAGCATATAGCCAAAGCGGCTTTCGACGACATCCGACGGAATTTGAAGAATGTCCTCAAATACTCGTTTTTGTACATCCGATTGATGGATACGAATGCTGCCCCCTCCTAGTTCTACGCCATTTAGAACTAAGTCGTAGTGTTGCCCCCGCACCTTTTTAGGATCGGAATCTAGCAGCTCCATATCTTCCGCTACAGGAGCTGTAAACGGGTGGTGAGAAGCCACGTACCTGCCATGCTCTTCTTCGTAAGTCATCAAAGGAAAGTCCACTACCCAGAGAAAATTGAACTGGTCGGAGGGAATATCCAGCTTGCCGCGCTTCTTGAGCAGGTCGGCGCACTCTAACCGAATCCGGCCAAGAATGGAGCAGGCCTGCTCCCATTCCGAAGCTGCGAAAAAGACGATGTCGCCCTCTTCCAAGGCAAGCGTCTCTTGCAACGCCGCTCGCTCTTCATCCGAGAAGAACTTGACGATGGGCGATTTCCATTCACCTCCCTCGATCTTAATAAAGGCAAGACCCTTGGCGTCCAATGACTTGGCGACTTCTTCCAAATTTTTCAACTCGCCTTGAGTGACGTCTGCTAGAGTCGGCGCCTTGAATGCCTTCACCACACCGCCATTGGATATCGTTCCAGAGAAAACCTTGAAGGATGAGCTGGCGAATGTTTCGGAGAAATCAGATATCTCCAATCCAAAGCGCGTATCCGGCTTATCAACGCCATATCGATCCATCGCTTCCTGAAAGGGCATCCGCGGAAACGGAGTGGGAATATCGATGCCGCTCACGTCCTTCCATACTCGCTTCATCAGTCCCTCGACCAGCGAGTACATGTCTTCGCGATCGATAAACGAAAGCTCGATGTCCAACTGGGTAAACTCCATCTGGCGATCCGCCCTCAAGTCCTCGTCGCGGTAGCAACGAGCAATTTGATAATAGCGCTCAACCCCGCTCACCATAAGCATTTGCTTGTATTGCTGGGGGGATTGAGGAAGCGCGTAAAAGTGTCCTGGCTGTATTCGGCTCGGAACGAGATATTCACGAGCGCCCTCAGGAGTGCTCTTGAAGAGCGTGGGCGTCTCGACGTCGTAGAACCCCTCCTCGTCCATGTAGCCTCGGATCGACTTGGATGTTTCATGGCGCGTTTTGAGCATTTCGCGCATCTTGTTTCGCCTGAGGTCCAGGTATCGATACTTCAGACGGAGATCCTCGTTTACGCGGTCCCCTTTCTCGTCGTCGATCGGGAAGGGAGGCGTATCGGAAACATTGTGCACGACAACGCTCGAGACTGACACCTCTATCTCTCCTGTGGGAAGCCCAGCGTTTACATTCTCGCTATCTCGAGCCACCACTTCACCCGATATTTCGATAACGGACTCATCTCGAAGTCGATTGACCGATGCATTGAAATTCGCGTCATCGCTGTGCGGATTCGCCTTCACTTGAGTCAGGCCTTCGCGGTCTCTCAAATCTATGAAGAGAATCCCGCCGTGATCACGGATCGAGTCGATCCATCCGATCAAGGATACCGATTTCCCAACGTCGCTTCCGCGCAATTGGCCACAATGATGCGTTCGTTTCATTTATTTTTCGCTTCGCTCCAGTCCACATTCAGGCGAACTCGAAAGTGAGCGCGAACATTGGTAGAATCTTCAAAGAGAATGCAACTTCAATTCCCCGCAGAGCAGGCAGATCGCTAATTTTAAGATAAATTCCCGAAAATTCGGCCAAAACAGGCCCAAATTGCCAAGAATTTCAGCGAAAATGCCGATTATTAACCTGTCTTGCACGAAAGTCGCTCGCGCCTGTCCCAACAGCCATGATCTTGATAATCAAAGACGAACTCGTAGATCCGCCCACCTGGTTTTCGTCATTTCGCGATTTGACTCTCATATGCAGCCTTCGACTTCACGCCGATATCGTTATTGAGACAGAGGAAACGGATCTTTACTACAAATGGCTCAAGCCCAAAGGGGGCATGGATTTCGTAGACGACTTCGTTCCACTTGGGCTAGAGGAAGGAATTCGCCTCGATACCGAGCTCAACTTCGATCCCTCGATCGTAGTCGATCGCATCGTCCCCGAAAACACGCATCAGCTCTACAATCGCATCCAATTCGCTACCACGCTGTAAGGAGCCCATTCTCCTTGAATTTGCGATCGAAAAAGGGATCCAATCAGCGCCGCTAAAGTCCCATTTGAACCGGAGCGGAGCCCCACCCCCTTTTCCCGTCAATTGGCCTTGCTCCAACCTTGACACATAGGGGGCTATTGGCAATATCCGTGCATTCTTCACCTAGGGATGGCTGAGAACTATAAAGATACGCTCAAGTTGCCACAGACCGCTTTTCCCATGCGGGCTAATCTGGGAAAGCGTGAACCCGCTCGGGCCGACCACTGGGAAAATATCAGCCTTTACGAGAAGATTCAGGAAAAGAATAGCGACGGCCCGCCTTTTGTCCTCCACGACGGCCCGCCATTTACGAATGGAGATCTCCATCTCGGCCACGCGCTCAACAAGACGCTGAAGGAAATTGTTCTTAGCTACAAGGCAGCCAAGGGATATCGCACCCCTTACGTACCCGGGTGGGACTGCCACGGACTTCCAATCGAGCACAAGGTTTCCAAAGAGCTTCAAGAAGCAGGCAAGTCCCTTACGACAGCTGAGCTTCGCGAAAAGTGCGACGCCTTCTCCGAACATTGGATCGACGTTCAAAAGCGCCAATTCAAGCGCCTCGGCGTACTGGGCGACTGGGACAGGGAATACAAGACCAAGAATCCCGCATACGAAGCCGAAATATTGAGAACGCTCGCTTCATTCGTTGATGAGGACCTCGTCTACAGAAGCAAAAAGCCCGTCTATTGGTCGATTCCTTGCGAAACGGCTCTTGCAGAAGCTGAAATCGAATACAAAGATCATTCTAGCCCATCTATCTGGGTAGCGTTCGATATTCCGGATACCAAGCGGTTCACTACGAACAAGCCAGTGTCTATCGTTATTTGGACGACCACTCCTTGGACAATTCCTGCGAATTTAGCGGTCGCAGTGCATCCACGGCTTGAATACGCCTTAGTCGACGCAGGAGAACGAGTTTTCATAGTCGCTAAAGAACTGGTGGAAACATTCGTATCCGACTGTGGCCTCGAGAACGGGGTCGTTGTCGAAACCGTAATCGGCGAGTCCCTTGAAAAGGTTGAATCCCGGCACCCCTTTATCGACCGGGCAAGCCCGATCGTTCTAGCAGATTACGTTACGACCGAGTCCGGTACCGGATGCGTCCATACAGCGCCCGGCCACGGCTTGGACGACTATTTGACTGGCCTCAAGTACGGCCTCGACATCTATTGCCCTGTTAACGATAAAGGCGTCTACGACGATGATGGGCAAATCCCCGAATTCCTCATTGGCGAATCCGTCCTCGAATCCGATCGTTGGGTTCCGGCGAACGGAAAGGTATTAAAGGCGCTCTCGGAATCAGGCGCCCTGCTAAAGAAGCAAAAGATCACTCACAGTTACCCGCATTGCTGGCGATCGAAAACGCCGGTCGTTTTTCGAGCGGTCGACCAATGGTTCGTCGCTCTTGACAAGAATGGCAAGCGCAACAAAGCGCTAGAAGCCATTGAATCCGTAAATTGGATACCAGATTGGGGTAAGAACCGCATTCGTGGAGCCGTTGAAGCGAGACCCGATTGGTGCATAAGCCGGCAGCGTTCTTGGGGCGTACCCATCCCTGCATTCTACGACGACGAAGGCCGTGGTCACCTAGACACGAATGTAATCCGTGGAATCGCCGACAAGATTGAACGAGGCGGCACCAATATCTGGTTCACCAACGAGTGCGAGTCACTCCTCGAAGGGATAGAGCTGCCAGACGCCTGGAGCGGCAAAACGCTGACTCCCGGAACAGATACGCTCGACGTGTGGATCGATTCCGGTTCAAGCCATTTCGCCGTTTTAAAGGAGAAAGACGATCTAACCTGGCCTTGCGACCTCTACCTCGAGGGAAGCGATCAGCATCGCGGATGGTTCCAATCCTCGCTTTGGACCGCAGTCATTCGCAGTGGATCCGCTCCGTACAAGAATATCCTGACGCACGGATTTATCGTCAATCAAGACGGAACGAAGCTATCTAAAAGCGAGGGCGCCATGACGCTCGAGCATTACATGGACAAATTTGGCGCCGATATCGTGCGCCTGTGGATCGCCTCTACCGACTTTCGCAACGACGTGCCGATGGGCGATGAGATCCTTAAGACGATTGGCGACGCTTACCGCCTTATCCGCAATACCTACCGCTTCCAGATCTCAAACCTTTTCGACTTCGATTTCGAAAAGAATGGAATGCCTGTCCAAGAGCTTCACGCCCTCGATCGTTGGGCCTTGGATAAAACAGCAACTCTGGCATCCGCCTGCGATCTTGCCTATGAACGGTATGAATTTCACCGTGTATACCAGCTTTGCAACCAGTTCTGCTCGGTTACGCTGTCCGCTCTTTACCATGACATTCTCAAGGATCGGTTGTACACGCTCGCAGAGAACCATCCACTGAGACGATCGTCTCAAACTGCGATCTATCACATTTTCCGCACGCTGGTTCGCGTGCTGGCTCCGGTTCTACCATTCACTTCCGACGAAGCATGGAGCTACTTCATTTCGAATGAAGACTTCATCGACGAGCCGCTCGCGCTCCAGGAATGGCCATCGGATACAACGATGTGGAGCGACGAAACGCTGTCACAGGAATTCACCGAGCTCCTCGCATTTCGCGATCTCGTAAACGAAAAGCTGGAAGGGTTGCGAAAGGAGGGCGCCATTGGCCGATCCCTAGATGCATTCATAGAGCTTACCGGATCCGATGACGACCCCACTTTTCAGCTGCTCAGCAAATACCACGATTTTCTCGAAGAACTCTTTATCGTCTCCCAGGTCGCTCTCACGAGTGGTTCGGGAGAAATCGCAATCCAAGTAACGCAGGCTGAAGGCGGACGTTGCCCTCGATGCTGGAGATGGTTTCCCGATCTCCAAAACGGTGTCGAAAACGAACAACTGTGTCCTAGATGCGCCGAAGCCATTCTTTAACAGTCGCAAGAAATGCCCGAAAAAAAGTCTAAAGCTAAGAAAGCCACTAAAAAAACTACCGCTAAAAAAGCCGTGAAGAAGGTCGCCTCCAAAAAGGCTTCTGTATCAAAGAAGCCAGCGGCCACTGCAGGATTTTCTTTGGAAGACGCGCTCTCTGTAGCTAAAACCCGCAAGCAAGATGAGGATGCAGTCGCCAAGAAGAAAGCCGCAAAGGAAAAGGCGCTAAAGGCCGTCGAAGAAGCGAAGCAGAAAACAGAGGCTCGAGTGCTGGGGGCCGCATCGCTATCTGACATCCTTGGGATAGATCCAATGGTTTCCAGCTCTTCGTCGGTTGAGACGCGACCCGTACCCAAAAAGCTCAAGCCATTTTACGATTTGCTGATCGAGCTTAGGGACCACGTACAGTCGGGTCTTAACATGCACACCGAAGAAACGCTCAAACGATCGAGCAAAGACGAAGCGGGTGACCTTTCAGGCTACAGCCAGCATGTGGCCGATGCGGGAACAGATACGTTCGACCGCGATTTTGCGTTGAGCATGGTTTCGAATGAGCAGGACGCCCTGACAGAAATCGAGGCGGCGATTGAACGAATCTTCAATGGGAAGTACGGAATTTGCGAAATGACCGGAAAGCAGATACGCGAAGAGCGGCTCATGGCTGTTCCTTTCACACGGTACTCCGTAAAAAAACAGACGCAGCTAGAAAAGAATCAAACCAAAAGCGTTCAGCGTGGAGGCGTCTTCGCCGAAGCCTCCTCTGAGGACGCTATGACGTTCGCTGACGAGAACCCCGATTCCTAGCGCTCGAATTCGACCCCAGAATCATGCGGAAAATAGCAGCGTACAAGCGGTTGCATAGCTTGGCGCTGCTAATCCTAGCGCTCGACCAGGTTACGAAATACCTAATCGAGCGAACGTTACCGCTCGGGAGTTTCTATCCTCCCCATTGCATCGAAGTCATCCCCGGATTCTTCAGCCTCGTGCACGTGGGCAATACGGGCGCCGCTTGGAGCCTATTTAGCGGGTATCCTAAAGCGCTCGCGATAATCGGTCTTGTCGCTCTGGTGGCGCTCTTTGTCTTCCGCAAGTCGTTGCAACTGAAACTGCCCCAGTCTCAATGGGCGTTCGGGTTAATTATTGGAGGAATTGTCGGAAACCTCATCGACAGGTTTCGGCAGGGATACGTTACCGACTTCCTCGACTTCCACGTCAATGACTTCTACTGGCCGAGCTTCAACGTCGCCGATTCAGGCATAACCATTGGAGTCGGCTTGTATATACTTTTCTCTTTTCGCCAACCCGTTTCGGAAGAAAGCTAAAAGGGATCTATTCGACGTTAGCTACTTGCTCGCGAATTCTCTCAAGCTCGTTTTTGAGAGCGAGGGCGCTTTTCGAAACTTCAATCGAGCACGACTTGCTTCCTGTAGTATTAGTCTCCCGAGCAATTTCCTGAATGAGAAATTCGAGCGAGCGTCCGACCGGTTCATCTTTCTCCAGCAGGTTCATGAACTGCTCGAAGTGGCTATCCAATCGCGTCATTTCTTCAGACAGGTCGCAACGGTCGGCAAAGAGAGCGAGTTCCTTGAGTACGCGTTCATCGTCCAAGTCGATTTCGAGACCCGCTTGTTCCAATCGGTTGTAGAGATTATCTCGATGCTTTGAAAGCATGCTAGGAGATTCCTTCTTTATGTCCTCCACAGTATTCATCATTGAACGACACCTGCTTCGCAAGTCTTGCTCCAACGCGGCTCCTTCCTTGGACCGCATCGATACCAGTTCTTTCAATGCAGCATCGGCGCATTCCAATAGGAGGCATTTTACGATGTCTTCTGGCAAACAGCTCGGCTCCGATTCGAGCAGTTGAGCCAATGACGTAATTGTCGCGGTATCCAAACTAGAGGCGCCGCCGTGACGGCTCGATATCGCCTTGATCCGATTGATCGCCGCATCCATCTGCTCATCGCTCGGCAATCCACCCGACTCGTTTCGCTCGTCACGAATCTCAACGGAAAACTGTACACGCCCGCGGCCGATTTCAGCCTTCGCTCGTTCGACCACTGCGCGCTCCAAGCTTTGAAACTCTTTCGGTAAAACACAGACCACTTCGAGATTCTTGCGATTGACCGAAGACACTTGGAGCGAAACAGCAACGCCGTCAGAGCTGCGCTCCGCCCGGCCAAATCCAGTCATGCTCCTCATACCTCTTCCCCGAGAAAACGGGCTACCTGATTGACGTCCTTATCCCCTCTCCCGCTTAGGTTCATCACGATGATCTTGTCCTTACTCAGTTCAGAGGCTCTTTTTACCGTATATGCCAATGCGTGGGCGGACTCAAGCGCCGGAATGATTCCCTCAACGCGGCAAAGCAATTGAAACGCCTCGAGCACTTCATCATCGGTGGCGTACGCATAATCGATGCGGCCCGTATCTCGATAGTACGCATGCTCAGGCCCGATTGCCGCATAATCAAGTCCAGCTGAGATCGAATGAGTCAATTCGATCTGCCCATCTTCATTTTGCAGAATATAGGTTTTGCAACCTTGAAGCACCCCAAGGCGTCCTCCTTCGAAGCGCGCCGCGTGCTCGCCTTGCTTGATGCCATAACCTCCAGCCTCAACGCCAACCAGCCGAATATCCGGCTCATCCAGGAATTCGTAAAAAAGTCCGATCGCATTGGATCCTCCTCCAACGCATGCGATCATTTCGTCGGGTAGACGGCCCTCTTTCTCCAGTATTTGCTCACGGGCTTCTTTTCCAATCACGCGATGGAAATCGCGCACCATCATCGGGTAAGGGTGCGCTCCAAGGGCTGAACCGAGAATATAGTGCGTGTCCCGAACATTCGTAACCCAGTCGCGCATCGCCTCGTTAACGGCGTCCTTCAGGGTCTTCTGGCCCGAATCGACCCCGCGGACCTCGGCGCCACATAGCTGCATACGAAATACATTGAGTCTCTGGCGTTCCATATCGACGGCGCCCATGTAAACCACGCATTCCAACCCCATTTTCGCGCAGACAGTGGCGGTCGCGACACCGTGCTGCCCGGCTCCGGTTTCAGCAATGATGCGGCGCTTGCCCATCCGCTTCGCCAAAAGGGCCTGTCCGATCGCATTGTTGATTTTATGAGCACCCGTATGCAGCAAATCTTCTCTCTTGAAGTAGATCTTCGCCCCACCGATTTCTTCTGTAAGGCGTTCCGCGAAATAAAGCCCAGTGGGTCTACCGGCAAATTCTTTAAGCTGAAAAGCCAACTCGCTCTGGAATTCCGGATCGGATTTCGCCTGTTCATACTCTTCGCCCAAGTCCTTCAAGGCAGTCATCAGGGTCTCAGGGACATAGCATCCGCCAAACTCGCCAAATCTTCCCTGCCTATTCGGCAATGCTTCCTTATCAATCTGTTTTACGGAGGTCCCGCTCATAGAGGGCGGAATCATTCAGAACACTGCTTAGGGAAGCAATCGAAAATCAGCTGACTAGAAATTGAATTAGCGATTCGCCTAGAAGGGCTTAGGCCCTACGAGCCCTCTTCAGAAACGCGATTCTTTAGATAGTCGATCACGTCCTGAAACTTCGCCTGGTTGCCATCATCCGCCTGTACAAGGTTTTCGTGCGATTCCAGGCAGAGGCGAGCGCTCTCGATTTCGCTTAGGCCCGAACCTGACAAGGCGGTACTCGCGCCACTGGAATCGGTTCCATCTGCTTGGCCATTGGAATCGTCCACGGTCGCGATTCGATGCAGTCCTAGACTGCGCACCAGAGAGGAATTGCGCTCGCTCAAGCGAGACAAGACGAGAGACCCCTTCGGTACGAGCTTTCGTAAATCCAGCGCGCACCCCACAAGCACGCCTAAAACAGTGCTATCCATGCCGGAGCACTCCGAAAAGTCGAATACGTAGCATCGTTTCCCTGAGTCGGCCGAATCCTTCAAGAAGTCCTTGAGCGGCATCACATTCTGAAAGGACGCTCGTCCCACTATTTTCACGGCGACAGGATGGGAACTCGGATCAACCAAAAATACTGATTCCTCGTCTGGCATCGAATTGCGTCTAATAGTTTAATGAGACCGCGAAACGGCGAATTTTTTTACTTCGACTCGCTAATTATATCTCTCAAAACATAGGGCAAGATGCCCCCATTGCGAATGTACTCTACTTCTATAGCCGTGTCTACCCGCACCTTTAGTTCGATCTCTTCTTTTGAGCCATCAGCGCGTTCAATGACAGCTACGAGCGATTGCTGGGGCTGCAAATCGTCGTTCAATCGGGGAAGCGATACGAGTTCCGAGCCGTCCAAGCCCAAGGATTGAGCGCTCGCTCCATCCATAAACTCGAGCGGCAAGACTCCCATTCCAATCAAATTCGATCGGTGGATGCGCTCATAGCTTCGAGCCACCACCGCCTTCACTCCAAGCAAGCTTGTTCCCTTCGCCGCCCAGTCGCGCGAACTACCTGTGCCATACTCAATCCCAGTGAATACGATCAAGGGTGTACCACGCTCCTTGTAGGTCTGCGCGGCGTCAAAAATCGTCGCCGGCTCACCCTCTGGCATAATCTTCGTAAAGCCGCCTTCCTTTCCGTCCGCCATGAGATTCTTGACCCGTACGTTGGCGAAGGTGCCGCGCGTCATAATCAAGTCGTTGCCACGTCGAGAGCCGTATGAATTGAAGTCCTTTTGAGCCACTCCACGCGACTCGAGGAATTGACCGGCCGGTGTTTCAGGCTTAAAGGCCCCCGCTGGCGAAATATGGTCCGTGGTAACGGAATCGCCCATGATCGCGAGCGGACGCATCCCTTCGATCGGTTGGATCGTACCCACGTCCATAGAGAATCCATCAAAGAATGGCGGCTCGTGAATGTATGTAGAATCTGGATTCCATTGATAGATCGCGCCCGTTGACGATTCTATACGCGTCCACTCTTCATTTGAGTTCGCCACGTCGGAGTACTCCTTATCGAACATTTCAGTCTTCAGCCCGTCGCGAATCGCATTTGCTACTTCCTCATTAGACGGCCAGATATCTTTCAAGAATACGTCGCCGCCATCCGATCCGGTTCCAATCGGCTCATTGTAGAGGTCAATATCGACCCTGCCGGCTAGCGCATAAGCGACCACTAGAGGAGGAGACATTAGAAAATTCGACTTGATCGATCCATGTACCCTCGCCTCGAAGTTGCGATTTCCTGAAAGTACTGAGGCCGCCACCAGCTCCCCTTCCTTTATAGCGCTTTCAATCTCGGGCGCCAAGGGGCCGCTGTTCCCAATGCAAGTGGTACAGCCATAAGCGACTAAGTTAAAACCAATCTGGTCCAGGTAGCTTTGCAGCCCAGTCTCGTTCAGGTAATCCGTCACTACGCGCGAGCCCGGTCCCAGACTCGTCTTAACATAGGGAGCCACCGTTAAGCCACGATCGACTGCCTTTTTAGCTAGCAATCCAGCTGCTAGCATAACGCCGGGGTTCGAGGTGTTGGTGCACGATGTGATCGCCGCTATCAGAACGGATCCATTCCCGATGTCTCCCGAACCATTCAACGAAACGCGCGTATCGCGCTTTTCAGAGGGGAGTCCGAATCCGCCTTCCGCAGTGGACTTGGTGAAGAGATCATTGAACGCGCCTTTAAGATCGGATACCGATATTCGTTCCTTGGGATTCTTTGGCCCTGCTACGCTCGGCTCGATTTCGCTTAAATCGACCGTGATGCTATTTGTGTATTCAATTTCTCCTGCTTCAGGTATCCCAAATATTCCCTGCGCTTGGCAGTAGGCCTTGATCGCTCCAATCTGCGATTCCGAACGGCCCGACTCACGCAAGTAGTCTAGAGACTTTTCGTCGATCGGGAAAAATCCCATCGTCGCCCCATATTCTGGAGCCATATTTGCGATCGTTGCGCGGTCAGCGAGAGAGAGATTACGAGCGCCTTCCCCATAATATTCAACGAACTTTCCTACGACACCCAGAGCGCGCAATCGTTCTGTAATTGTCAGCGTCAAATCCGTTGCGGTAATTCCTTCCTTGAGAGCCCCCTTGAGCTCGACTCCCACTACCTCAGGGGTCAGGAAGTAGACGGGCTGACCGAGCATGCCCGCTTCCGCTTCTATACCGCCAACGCCCCAGCCTACAATACCGAGACCGTTGATCATCGTGGTGTGAGAATCCGTCCCCACGAGCGTATCCGGATAGTAAATCACGCCGCTTTCGCCTTCTTTCCTGTGCACTACTTTCGCCAAATACTCCAGATTCACTTGGTGGACGATCCCAATGCCAGGAGGCACGACCTGGAAGGTATCGAATGCTTGCTGACCCCATTTCAGGAATTCATAGCGCTCCATGTTTCTCTGAAACTCAATCGCCATATTTTCCTTAAATGCCTCTGCAGTACCTGCCTTATCGACCTGCACTGAATGATCCACTACAAGATCTACAGGAACAAGCGGTTTTATCATACTCGCATCTTCACCCAGCTTGTCGACCGCAGAGCGCATTGCCGCAAGGTCTACGAGCAAGGGAACGCCTGTGAAATCCTGAAGCACAATACGCGAGACTACAAAAGGGATCTCGGTTTGAGCGGGCGCAGCTGCATTCCAGTTCGCCAAGGTCTTCACATCCTCCTCCGTCACGCGCTTTCCGTCGCAATTGCGCAGAACCGACTCAAGGACGATCCGTATTGAGATCGGCAGTTTCGAAATCGGACCAACGCCGTTCTCTTCCAAGGAGGGCAGCGAGTAGAAGTAGGACTCGCCGCCTGCACCTGAATCGAATGTTTTTAGAGAGTTTAGCGGATTTGGATGTTCGCTCATATCTTTTATGAAAAGGGACGCTTGGGCTTCCGGTCCCTAGGCAAAGTCTGGTAGTCTAGTTGTCGTTGTTGGTCACATTTCGCGGAAACGACAGGCATCGCTTCCACGCTTTCAAAAAAACAGGACGATTCCTGATCAGAAATCGTCCCGAATAAAATAGTCTATGTAAGCGCGGCCTTGATCGCGTCGAAATTTGGCAGCTGCTTGGGATCGTCGCTAGATTCGCTGTAAACGATCGTACCTTCGGAATTGATTACGAATGCAGACCGCTTCGAAACGCCCTTCAATCCGATAAGATCCTCGAACAGAACGTCGTAGGCCGCGCTGACGTCCTTGTTGAAGTCGCTTAAGAGCGGGAACTTGAAACCTCCGTTAGCGTTCGCGAACGCTTCCTGAGAAAAAGGGCTGTCCACGCTTATTCCATAAACTTGCGCATTGAGTCCTTCGTAATCTGACAGCGAATCGCGGATCGAGCATAGCTCATCTTGGCATACGCCTGTAAACGCCAGCGGAAAAAACAGGAGCACAGTCGACGATTTGCCGAAATTATCGCTCAGCGTGACATCGGCGAGACCGTCGTCATTTTTCGTCTTCAAGGTAAAATCTGGAGCGCTCGCTCCGGTAGCAATTGCCATAATAATCTATTGGTTGATTCGTTTCGAATAAAGTGGACCCGAGAGGATTGCGATTTCCATTGGCGAGGCAAATCGAAAGCGCGTATTTGAATCAAATTTAGATTACCCCTTCAAGAGGAGCGTACCGCCATTCCACGGAGCCTTCTCTAGCGCTTAGCGATCGCCCACACATTGTCGTTCGTTGGAAGCCTGTCGTAGAAGTTCATCTTCCAAAGTTTCAAGCCCGATGACTCGATCATTCGCGTGAGCGTTTGAGGAGTAAAGTAATTGACGTGGTCCGGGTAGCGGAATCCGCACCAGCGCTTTTGGCGGAAATAACGATTCCAGCAACCGTAGTTCGGCACTTTGATGACCACGTACCCGCCTTTCCTGATTTTTCTGGCCACCGCCTTCAACACTTCGAGAGGCTGCATCTCATGCTCCAAGTACGAGCAAAAAATCACCATGTCCGCCTCTCCATCGGCCATCGAGTCCAAGCCGTCGATAGCGGCGGAATGAATGCAGCGTCCCCCTAGAGGGACCAGGCGCTCATTCGTCTCGCGCGCCAATTCCGCCGAAATTTCTATCCCAACGGGATTGACTCGAACCGCATTCTTTTCCTCGAAATATTGACTGATTCGGCACAGCTTCTCACCTGTCCCGCATCCGACATCGACCATAGTGATCGGTTCATCCGTTCCCCTTTCCTGGTACATTCGGCTGAGGGTGCGGAAGGCGACGCGCTCGATACGCTCGCGCTTCTGCAGCTTCTGACGCGCCGACTTGCTCAGATTACTGGCAAAGGAAACCACAGGCTCCTCTTGGCGGCGGCGCTCCTTCTCCTCTTCATACGTCTTCTCCCACGCGAACTCCTCGACGAGTCGAGAATAGTCAGGAGGATTCTCTAGAAAAACCATGCCCGTCTCCAAGCATTCTACCACGCGCCACTCTCCACTCGAATAAGGAGTCTCTCTGACAGGCGTGATAGTTCCAGTTAACGGGTTAGCTCTACTCATAGGTTCGACTACGATCGCAGGCATTGAACAACAGAAGATCCAAATGTCACTCTCTAATGCGGGATCGAGCGGCAATACGTGGGTTCCCGCTTGCCGTTGGCGAGTGACGCTATAGCAATCGCTGCAATGATCCCTTTCATCGTCACCCACCCTGGCAGCGCTCACAAAGACGAGTTCTTAGCCTGCAGCGTCTTGATCTCACTCTACGCAGCTCCGATCCAGCGACGCGAACCGATGTCTGAAGACCTTGAGAATCCATCGATATTCGTCGTTGACGTCGGCGATCGGCACGAGCCCGAAAAGCGGAATTTCGATCATCATCAATTCTCAAGAGAAGCGACACCCACCTGTTCCCTTTCGCTCGTGCTGCAAGATATTGGAATCTACGATGACGCCCGCGCTTTTTGCGATTGGCTCGAACCTGCTGAGTGGTTCGATTGCCGCGGGGCGAACAATACCGCTAAATGGCTAGGCGTTAAGCGCGACGTCATCGGCCAGCTCAGTTCTCCAATCGACCTATCGCTGCTCCGCCGATTTGCAGTCGAATCGTCGCACGAACCCGGAGAACCGATTTGGGAGATCATGAAAATGATTGGAGACGATTTGGTAAACTACCTCAAATCGCTAAGAGAGCGCCTCGAATTCATTGAAACTCACTCTGAAGTCTGGAATCTCGAAGGCGAGAATTCATCAGCCCAGGCCCTATTCTTGCCGCGCACCCAACCATTGCCCGAAGACCCGTCGATGGGAGTCGCACGGTATATTGAAGAGAAAGGACTTTCAAGCGCTACCTTGGCGATGGTCTATCCGGATAGAAGAGGGAATGGCTATGGGCTTTCTCGATACAGTGATCATCCCAGAATGGACTTCACGCGAATCAAGGATGAACCCGATGTCCACTTTGCCCATGCCGCAGGATTCGTTGCAAAAACCTCGTCCACCGATACAATCCGCTTAAAGGAGCTCCTGGCAAAGAGTTGCCAGTGATCGATGAATACGAAAAGTCAGGCGCAATGTCTTCGATTGACGCTGCAACCTGCTGCAAATTAAATCTACCATGATGGTCAGCGTTGAGATAGGTAAGCGGCTCGTTCTAGGCGCCCTGATTACTTTCGGATACGCAAACCTGTCGCAACTCGTGGCTCAACGCTTCGATGACCCATCGCCCCCAAATGTTTCCTCAATTAGCGGGGAATCGGCGCCCGAACCAACCTCCCAGTCCGAGCTCACATTCTACAAACTCCCGAAACCACTCCATCCGGAAGCAATAACGGAAGACTGGCTGGACTTCCTGGGCCCCACGCACAACGCGATCTCTCGAGAAACCCATCTTTTAAAGTCATTTGGAGACGAAGGCCCCGCAAGAGTTTGGGAGGTCGACAAGGGAGAAGGTTACGCTGCCCCTGCTGTGATCGGCAACCGCGTCATTCTTTTCCATCGATCCGGCCAAGAATCGGTAATTGAGTGCCTTGAAGCGGAAACGGGAAAGCGCTTTTGGAAACACACCTACCCGACAGCCTATCGGGATCGCTATGGCTTCGGAAATGGTCCGCGTTGCCAGCCTATAAGCGATGGCGAATTCGTTTATACATTCGGCGTGGAGGCTAAGCTAACCTGCTTAGCCCTCCAGACTGGTCAAGTCATCTGGCAACGCGACCTAAGGTCAGAGTTCAATCTTTCTCTCGATTTCTTCGGCGCCGGAGCAACGCCTCTGTTGGAAGGCGACAATCTGATCGTCAATGTCGGCGCTCCAGAGGGTCCCTGCGTCGCATCCTTTCACAAACGAACAGGGAAAATGCTCTGGGGCGCAGGAACCGAGTGGGGCCCCAGTTACGCCTCTCCCATTCCTGCCGATACGATAGCTGGCCGTCGCGTCTTCATATTCGCAGGCGGCGAGAGCCGACCGGCAACCGGCGGCCTGCTTGTAATCAACCCTGATGATGGATCGATCGACTCTCGCTATCCGTGGCGCGGCAAGCGATACGAATCCGTTAATGCCTCCTCTCCGGTAATCGTCGACGACATAGTTTATATTTCAGAATGCTATGGCGCCGGAGGTGTAGCGCTCGAGATCGACAAGAACGGAAATTGCACGGAGCTTTGGAAGAATGAAATCTTGAATACGCATTTCATGACCGCGATACACAAAGATGGCTATCTGTATGGCGTTGATGGGCACGGTCCCCAGAATGCTCCCATCGTTTGCATCGAGCTGGAAACCGGGAAAGAAATGTGGAAACATGAACCCGAGTGGATCACTCCCGTAACTTCGAATGGACAGACGCAGGAATACAATTTAGCGCCTGCTCTTGCATCTTTGCTGCTCGTTGATGGCCGATGCCTCGTTCTCGGCCAATACGGGCATCTCGCATGGCTTGATCTCAATCCAGAGGGATACAATGAGCTCGATAGAACCCACCTTTTTCTCGCCCGTCAAACGTGGGCCCTCCCTACCCTTAGCAACGGTCTCCTATATGTCGTCCAGAATGACCCCGGCGTGGACGGGAGTCGCACACGCCTAATTTGCTACGACTTGAGAGGTGGAAATGAGGCTAATGACCCGCTCGGGCCTTAGCCTCCAGCGCGGGATCGAAATCTGGATTAGGCTGAGTCGGAACAGGCGCGTTCACAAGTCGTCTCCATGTCTCTAGTTGCTCTAGCAACTCGTTCGCTTTCTCAGGCCGTAATCCGGCAAGATTCCGCGACTCGGAAATATCGTCCTTGAGATTGTAGAGCTCAAGGTCTCCGCTCTCGAAATACTGGTGAAGCTTCCAATCGCCAACGCGGATAATGCTGCAGGGTCGACTCCGAAACAATCGATCTCTTTGCTCGTCCGTTACTGAGTACGCCTGTAGATAGGCAGGAAAATGCCAGTATAGCGGACGCTCTTTCATGCTAGCGCTTGGCGCCCCGCTCAACAGCGGCACCAAGCTCAGGCCGTCATAGGCTTGCCCGGGTGGCAAAGACGCTCCCGTCATCTCGATCAAAGTTGGATATAAATCGACCCCGATAATCGGGGTTTCGCTTTTGCTTCCCGGGGCGACCACACCAGGCCATTTCACGAAAAAGGGCACTCGAATTCCACCTTCGTAGTACGTTCCCTTGTATCCTTTTAGCGGATGCATGTCCGTAGCGGGGCCGTAACCGCCATTGTCCGAGAAAAAGAGCACGATCGTGTTGTCATCTAAACCCAGCTCTTCGAGCGTCGCCTGGATCTTGCCGATTCCATCATCTACTGATTGGATCATTGTGGCCATCGCAACGTGATCATGCAGATCACCCTTCTTTTTCTTCTCATATTTTGCGACCAGCTCTTTCTTGGCATCAAGCGGGGTGTGCACGGCGAAATGCGTAAGATAGAGCATCCATGGCCGATCCTTGTTAGAGCGAATAAATGCATCCGCTTGATCGCTCAAGTAATCGGTCAAATACGAATCATCCGGCAATCCCTGCAAGCTCGGGATATTGGGATGCGGCGGATAGTAGCCCCTAGGGGGCGATCCAGAGTGGGTGCCTCCAATATTGATATCGAATCCATAGGGAAGCGGATCATCGCTTAAATGCCATTTTCCCATCAAAGCCGTCTTGTAGCCAGTCGCTTGGATTTGATGGGCCCAGGTTCTTATACTCGTATCCAAAATATCAACACCTGGAATATGCTGCAGTCTACGATGTTCCGATTTTCCCCTAGGACCCGTTCCGACATTGTACACTTCATGGCGCGGAGTGTACTGACCAGACAGCAAGCAAGCCCGGGCCGGGGCACAGTTTGCAGATGCGGAATATGCTTGAGAAAACACCATCCCCTCGGAGGCGAGCTTGTCAAGGTGAGGCGATTCATAAAAATCCGAACCCATAAAGCTCGTGTCCCTCCAACCGAAATCATCGAGAAAGATGAAAAGAATATTTGGCTTTTCGGACTGCGAAACAGCCACGGAAGAAAACGCTAAAACGAGGATCGGGATAAAGGTGTATCTCATATAAAATTGCGGTGTATATTTAGCTAAAGAATTTACGATGCAAATCGTCGACAATATCAAGCAGTCAAATTCCACTAGTGCATGAGACTATTTACCGATAATGACCGCTTTTCGAAGCCGGGCCCGCTCCATTCTAATTCTAGCGAGCTTTCCGGCTCACCTGTCTTCAGGTAGTTCAATCGAAAAGGGTGCCAACCGGCTTCCAATAGGACCTTCGCCGAACGTTCAGATCCTTTTTCGTAACCGTAGTCAGCGTCTACGACTGTCGATTCATGGATACGAAAAACAGCGCCTGTATTGGTATTCAAATAAAACTCATACTCTCCATTTTCCGGTACTTTGATATATCCATCGAAAACAACAGCGCCCTTTTCTGGACCGACCTTTCCATTTGGATTGAACGCGATTCCACGAGATTGAGGAGCTTCCTTCCAAAATTTAGGAGTCCAACGGAAATCTCCTTCAAAACCTAGCCAACTTGTTCCGGGTCGAGCTGGGTCGACCTCGACCGACGGCATCAGCTCATTATCATAGGGTCGCGCATTCTCCAAACTCGGTCGCCGTATTTGCAACACTCGGTCTTTCATTCGTTGCTGTAAACCAACGAAAAACGGATTCGTGCCGGCCAAATTGTTCACTTCCTTAAGATCCGTCTCCACATCGTATATTTCAAATTCGTCGCTGTGACCTTGGATATCCACGCGAACCCCTTTGTACCCTTCCAGGAATATCACCTGCATTTCCCCTCTGCTACGATTTCGATGGCTATCATCAAAATCGGGATAGTCCGGAGTTTTCCCATTGTTTTGAAACTCAACATAGACGGTGCCAAGCTGCTGCTCCCCTTCTCCCGTCAAGGCCGGCATCAGCGAGACGCCATCAGAAAGCGCCGGTAGCGAAGCTCCTGCTACATCCGCAAAGGTCGTCATCCAATCGTGAAACTGCGAGGGATTACGATCCAGTCGACCGGCAGGGATCCGTCCGGGCCAACGAGCCAAGGCAGGCATACGAATCCCCCCTTCCCAGACGTCTCGCTTTTCCCCATCGAAGGGCCCATACGACCGGAAATGAATCGGCGTAAAGGGAACGCCCGCTATGTAGCTCACTGAGAGAGGACCATTGTCGTTAGTGAATACCACAAAGGTATCATTATCGATTTCTAGGTCTTTTAGCAGCTGAATCAAATCTCCTACACAACTGTCAATCCGGCGCACCATCGTAGCGAATCGTTGCTCGACATCGCTCCATTCCGAAATTCGGTAATCGGGGTGTATCCATGAATCTACTTCACCGGTTGCCGTGTTGATCATTTTGCCCGACTCTCCAAGCCATTGAAGCCCTCCATTCAATCCACCTCCCTCTGGGTAGGCCTGAGTCGGGATTTGCAACGCTGCATGAGGCGTATCGTAGGCCAAGTATATGAAAAAGGGCTTATCCTTGCTCGAAGACCGATGTTCCGCAATCCACTTCTTAGTATAGGCTGTGAATAAATCTGTCGTGTAGCACTTATCAAGCGCGGAAGAGATCTCCTTGTCGTCATGCCACACTTCTTTACCGGTTCGATGAGCTAGGCTATTCCCCATCGGCCATTCATTATTCGGGTAGTGAACATGACCATCAACATGACGCACATAGCCTAGGTATTCATCAAATCCTCGCTTGGTAGGATAGGCCGGCCACTCATCTGGAGAGCTGAACGACTCTCTTGTCTCCCCCATTCCTTGAAGCCCATATTTCCCAACATGAAGCGTTCGGTATCCCGCTCCCCGCATCACCGTACCCAAAGTGTGGTTATCGGGAATCGCCTTGTCGAAATTACTATTGCGCACCTCGGTATGGCCTTGATGAAGTCCACGAAGCAGAGAGGATCTTGAGGGAGCGCATACTGGCGCCGGACAATAGTGTCGCAAAAGCTGTACGCCTTCCTCAGCCATGCGGTCAAGGTTAGGGGTCGCATGCGACTTTCCGGTTCGCTGATTCTGATGCAGCACGCCCAGGTCTCCATAGCCCATGTCATCGGTAAAAATCAGGATGACATTCGGAGGCTGCTCCGCTTGAGCTACAGCTTCTGGCAGTACCAGGCTAAGCAACGTCGCCGCAATCGCTAGATGGGAGAGAATTCGATCAAATTTCATAGGGAGGGGAAAGGTAGGTTGAGAACTGTAGACCTCCGATCTTCCAGGTCAAGGTAGGTTCTGATGAGCGCATCTTAGATCCAATTTGGCGTTTACGCAGCGCGCCCTAGCGCCATTGTTCGCGCTGTGACCGAATTCGCTTACGCTGAAAACTACGACGATGCATTCAATCTCAGGAAGCGTCACCCAAACTTCCAAGAGTACTTTGACCGAGATGCTTCCCTCAGTCGAGACGTTCTCAATAAGCGCGACCCTCAATTAAATATCCCCTACGGCGAGCATCCCCTTCAAACGATCGATTTTTTCCCGGCCGACAATGCGAAGGCTCCCGTATTCGTATTCGTTCATGGAGGCTACTGGAAATCGTTGGATAAGGACCAATACCATTTCACAGTCACGCCATTCCTAGATAGCGGATACGCTGCCGCCTTGATCAACTACCGACTTGCGCCTGAGGTAACGATGGACGCAATCGTAGCGGACACCGTATGCGCCCTGAAATGGATACACGCGAACGCTCCGCGCCACAATGGCGACCCCAATTCAATCTACCTATCCGGACATTCAGCCGGTGGGCATCTTGCTGTCATGTCGGCAATCGAACTTTACCAAGCCAATCACCCCGCCTCACTGTCGATCAAGAGAACCCTCAGCATCAGCGGGCTTTTCGACCTGGAACCGATCCGGAGATCCTATCTCAATGCGGAGCTGAAATTCGACCATCGCATCGTCGATCTCTATAGTCCCGCTCGACTCGCGCCGTTGAAAGCTCCCGGAACGACCATTTTTGCAGTGGGAAACGGGGAGACCGATGAGTTTATCCTTCAATCGCGGTCCGCTTCAGATCACTTCAAATCGCAAGGCTCTTCCAGCCGCTGCATTGTAGTTCCCGATCGGAATCACTACGATATCGTCTACGATCTCGCTGATCCGGGAAGTGCCATCGCCCAGTCGCTCCTCGCCAAATCTACTTCGGATTGAAGAGTACCTTTTGACGCACACGCGCGGGTACGGGAGTGCCCTGCGCTTCCGCTGGCCTGAATCTCCATTTTGATACCGCTTCAATCGCCAGCACCTCGAATTCGTGCCGGCTCGAGAAACGCACATCGACATTCCGAACCCGTCCATCGACAGTTACCGTGAACTCAAGATCGACATGGCCGCTTACTCGATTCGAGCTCAGTAAATCGGGATAGATCGGTTCGACCTTCTTCAACAGTTTGGGCGGAATCTCGAAGTCGTTCCCCGCTGGGGCATCCTCGACTGCAGACTCGAGGACATTCGACGAATCATTAAAAACGGACTGAGCCGCTCCCGTGGCCTGCTTTTGTTTCCAAACCTCTTCCAGGGCATCGATCCTTCGAAGATCTTCAAGAGCGTGGCGCTTAACATTGGGATCGTTGGCGAGCGCGCTCATCGCATTGCGAGCGTCTTCGAAATCGTCCCTTTCCAGCGCCCGTTCCATCGATTCAGTCGCCAATTCCAAAGCGAACTCCGAGTTCAACCTGTCAACCAGAGTGGAATCCTCTTGAGTACGTTTCTCGAACTCAGGATTGCTTTCTAGCGAATCAAGGATCGATCTCGAAAGTTCGAACTCCCCGATCTCAGCCGCATGCTCCGCCTTTGGATAGAGCGTTTTCCACTGAAGCTCGCCAACTCTCTTCAGGTTCTTCTCAACGGTCGACCCTAGGTATACATCCTTGAAGGGGGACAGCAATTTGAGCGCTCCCCGAAAATCCTGCTGCGCTAGCGCGGCCTCGGACAAGAGCGATGCTTCCTCATAGGCCTTTTTAATTTTAAAGCGTTCCAAAGGAATCGCGTACTGTTGCTTCAAGGCATCATCGAATTTCGCCTCGATCAATTTTATATCCCCTGTCGGTTCAGAAACCAGGACCTTGGCCTCTTCGAGTTTTCCCTCCCCTAACAGGACTTCAATCCGGTCAATCCGGTCCAATGCAGGAAGCGCGTCAATCTGCTCTCTTAGCCAGTTTCGATATTTATCGAAGGTTTCCAACCTAAACATCGCTACTTCTCGTTCCTGGTCGCTTCCTTCGCGTTTCGCGACGCTCATCGCTCCCTTTATTTCCGCAAATTGATTGTCTGCATTCGATGCGATAGATTCAATATCGTCTTTATATTTTAAATACGGTTGCTTTAGCACATCCAATTCTCGAATCGTATCTTCTCTGGCATCTTCAGCCGCTTGCAAGGCAGTTGCCTGAGCCTCAGCAATACGAGCGATTTCTACTGCTTCACGTTTGTTCTCGGCCTCGAGAATTTCCTGATATAGGAAAGTGATCATAGCTAGAATTGCGAGCATCGCTAAGCTTAGCAACCCAGCTCGTACCGTTTTTCGCCTACGTTCCGAAGAGCGTTTTTCGGCTTTGGGTTCACTTCCTGAGAACGTCGTCGCGGTACCCTCTATATTTGTGGAGCCTACCGTTCGAAAAACTGCAAACTCATCCGCATCCCTTATCGCCTCATAGCAATCTATCGCCTTCTCAATCTGCACGAGAGCATCGCTATATTTCAGCTTCAATCCCGATGTAGGCGCCTGATCTCGCTTGTCCTGTAATCGGGTGCGCAAGTCTTCATAGGCTTTATATCGCTCCTCTTGGCTTGTGCCCGGCTCGATACCGAGAATTTGGCATGATTCCTCAAAAGTCCTCGGATTCATTCGTTCGTTCCAAACACACCGTTCACCGCTATTGATACACGCCCGCTATCCACTACGGAAACAGCCTAAACTCAAAACACGAAGCAAAGCAAGGAGATCTTGTATTGAGAGCTATTCACGAAAGAACGGATACGAGGTTAAACTATAGAGCGGCAACGAAGGAAATAGATGTCGTTTTGAATACAAGGATGACACCCACTCCAGCTGCCAATGAAAGCTCATCGATAGAATCATCCGTTAATTCTACGATTAAAGGATCCTTGCGCCCTGATACTTCAACCTGGGCGATTGAACGATGATCCAATTTTTGTATACACGTAATTCGAGCAGGAATTTGGTTACGAGCCGATAACCCCTTGGGCTCGCTAATCGCTACCAGGATGTCGTTGGGAGCGATTTTAGCAATGACTTCAGCGCCCACATCGCAATCCGCGGAAGGAGCCTTTATACTGACAGACTCAGAGCTTTCACTCAACGCGACCGTATCCACTCGCCCCACCCGATCGACAACCTTCCCGAACAGAAGGTTCTCGAACCCTGATTCATTCGCCAAATTGAAGACACGTTTGTCGGTAAAGACGTCGATTGGGTCACCTGACCGAATCGCCCGCCCTTTATGCAGGGTCAGTACCTCGTCGCAAAGCGCCTGCAACTCGATCGGATTGTGAGATACAACGATCATGGGAATCTCAAATCTGTCTCGAATACGAATCAAGAATGGCAAGATTTTCCATCGCAATTCCGCATCCAATGAAGACAGAGGCTCGTCCAGCAAAAGCAATTGCGGCCCAGAGCACAAAGCACGACCGAGAGCCACTCTCTGGCGCTCTCCACCTGATAGTCGCTGAACGGGCCTGTCGAGCAGCTCGCCCAGTTCTAATACGCTTACGACCTCAGTGAAGACGGTTTCTACAGTCTGGCCGGAATCTTCCAAGCGCTTCGATCCAAACAGAATATTCTCTCGCGCGCTCAAGTGCGGATACAGCCGATGATCTTGCGGCACATAGCCAACACCTCTTTGCTCAGCCGATTGACATTCTCCCCTATCCGAATCGAGCCAAACTTGGCCCGAAAACCTAACGACTCCTTCGAGCCGATCATTCAATCCAGCAATCGCCTCAAGCAATGTCGTTTTGCCCGATCCAGAAACGCCGAATACGCCAAGGGAACGACACGAGCTGCAATATTCGATATCCAAACGAAACGTATCCCTGATCAAGCGAAGTTGAACATCGAAGCGCGGCAGATCGTCAGCCATCTAAGGGACCTCCAATCTTGCTTAGATGCGATCGGGACAAGCGCTCCGTCGCATACACTGTAACGAACCCGACGACGACCGCGACAAGCAACAATTTACTCGCCAAAGGGTCGTTCCCGCTTTGCTGCGCGCTGAAAAGAGCGGTAGCCATGGTTTGAGTTCGTCCTGGAATGTTTCCCGCTAAAACGATGGTCGCTCCAAATTCACCCAACGCTCGGGCAAAGCTCAGCAAAGTGGCGGCAGCGAGCCCTCGCGAGGATAAGGGGACTGTAACGCGGAGGAAAACCTGCCACGACGACAGGCCAAGGCTCTTTCCCATCGATTCAAGCCGAGTGTCGACACCTTCGAAGGCCACCCGCGCGGACCGAACGAAAAGCGGCAGCGACATGACAGAGCAGGCAATCACGACCGCCTTCCAGCTAAAGAGAATTTCTAAGTCGAACCCTAGGGCATCCTTACCTAGAAGGCCATCGCTTGCGAACAATCTCAGCAACAGGTACCCAACGGCAGTGGGGGGAAGCACCAGGGGGAGAGTCGTTAAGCTAGACAACGCATAACAGCCCCAAAATCGTTTTCGGGCCAGCAAGTAGGCGAGAGCGCAACCCGGCACGAACACCACAGCGCTCGCAAGCGCTGCCCATAGCAAGGTGGAGAAAACTGTTTCGAATAGGCTAGGCACCAAATCGTGAACTGCGTTAGATCTCTGCGGCGAGGTTAAAGCGTCTCCAGTTGCTCACCTTCTTGCAAGCGCTATCCCTCCTCCTTTTCCCCAGGGATCCCAAACCCATAGCGCTCGAAGCACTCCATCGACTCCTCGCTTTGAATGAAGAGATAAAAGCGTCCCGCCGCCTGATTTTGCAAACCTTCCCGAGTAAGAGACATCGGATACGCCGCGATTGCATCGCTCGAGCGGTCCAAGAGTCGGGCACGGTCACGCGCGGAATTGAAGTCCGTCTCGTATACGATCCCAATTGCGTTCGATACGCTTAGCGTTTGGGCGAGAGCCGCGCGAGCGTCCGATGCAGGGAAAACACGTCCCCTCGAACGTATCCAGGCATTGCTGGCGCCACACTCCTTGCTTTCCAGCCACGCTTTCGCGTATTTTCCTGCAGGTACCGAATTGGGATTTCCCATGCATAGAAAGTCCGCTTCCAAAGAGCACCAGTCATCCGAATCCAATCGCTCCCAAGGAGCTGACACTGCGCAAATTGCTACAAGCCTATTGGTAGCGATTATCGATCGCGTTTCCGCAATCGTCTTCCCCCGTGATTCCAAGTAGTCCATCCAGTCAGAATCCGCAGATATATACACATCGGCGAGGGATGCCGAATCGATTTGTTGGGCTAGCACATTCGATCCTGCGAAGTTGTAGACAACCTCGTGTCCTGTTTCGGTTTCGAACCGCTCTCCAATTTCCTGAATCGCTCCTGAAAGACTGGCCGCTGCGAAAATATGGACACTTGCCACAGGGGCGTTCGAGCGCTCATGGCAGCCAAGCAGCAGACCAAACGCCAGTGATGCAATTGCCAAAATGATCCCATGATCTCTATCGGAACCCGTTCGATCAAAAATGTCGCGCATCGTCGACCAGTACGAAAGGCAAGAGACTGGAAGACAATTCAATTTCGTCTCTTCACCGCGACAATACGCGTTTGCCCCAACTACGGGGTATATCCCGCTAGCATCGACTCCAACCGTTCCTGGCTCGCTTTTGCCGTAAGGACAAATAAATGACCTTGAGACTCCCACTTGCTAACAGTCCATCCTGCCTTCTGGGGTTCGTATTCAAATTCTTCTGATAGATCAAAATTCTCGAACTCCCCTTCTTTTGCGACAAAGAGATGATATACGACCTCAGCATCCACGCAAATTATAGCTACTTTGCTATCGGACCAGTTTAGAGGGCGGCACCCGATTCCTTCCTGAGCTAGGAATTTCGGAGGCAATTGCCCTGGCAACTCGAAATTTTGTGATTCGAGCCAATCCGTAATCTTGGTAGTGTCCTTATTGAAATACTTCAAGCGCGGCCCATCGAAGGAATAGTTGAATGCGCGCTCTGCTAACGGGCCCGCATACGCGTCGCTCCGGTCCACGATAAAGGTGAAATACACATTGACCATCAATACGACCGTTGCCGCCAAAGCTAGATAACGGACCAAGACGCGACGACGGCTTCGCCACCTTGACACATTCTCCATACTCGCTTCCAGCGCGGGCCTCAAATCCGGAGGCGGAGCGAACTCCTGCAAGCGTCCCTGGATTGTGGAGTCATCTTCTTTGGCTTGAGTCCACCAGGCCATCAATTCTGGATCACGCTTCGCCAATGCAAGCGCTTCGTCGAATCGCGGATCATCTGTCGGCGGGATATCGAGCGTATAATTCGCCAATATCAGCTTCGCTTCTACCTTATCCATCATTTGATATCCTTTCCACTTTCGGGGAGTACGCGACAATATTATTCGGACCATCCTCGCTCTTCAACTTACGCCTCAACACCTCTTTGCCTCGGGCTAGTCGCGACATTACCGTTCCGATGGGAACGTCGAGAATCTTGGATATTTCCTTATAGGAGTAGGATTCCAAATAGTATAGGGATACTACTTTTCTGTATTCAATTTTCAATTCCATCAATAAATCCATCACGCTTCCCGCATCAATTCTCGGGAGCGGCTCGCTATCATCAGACAAGGTTTCGTAATCCATTGACTGGTCCTCCAAGGCAACGATGCGGTTCCCTTTCCTCACCAGCTTCAAGTATTCTCGGTACAATGTCGTGTAGAGCCAGGATTTGGTCGCTTTGTCAGATCGAATGGTCGACCCTTTTTTCGCCCAAATCAGAAAGGTCTCTTGCGTCAAGTCCCAGGCATGTTCCTGCGAACCGCTGATGCTGTAGGCATAGCGATACAGGTTTTGATAATACGCATCAATTAAATCCTGGAAGCCAATCGGCATAATTACGTTAACGACTTAAGAACGAACAACTCCAGGCCCTGATTCCGGGCCCGGAGAAATTCGATATTCAACCTAACCCTAAATTTCTGTTCCTTCTACCATCGATAGTAGCGGCTATAGCGGCTCTGTCTCTCTGGAGACGCGCAAGCGATCACGCCAACCGTCGTACACGTCCAGTAGATTTTCCCATTGGGAGCTACGGCAACGTCAGTCGGCAGAGGGAAGCCATAGGAAACAGTAGTCAGTTTCTTTTTCCAAAGGTCATACTCCATCACGCGATTTCGACCCCCTTGATCCTCGGGACCCACGTCACCACCAAACAGCCCAGGAGTTGGCAGCTCCGTAAAGTAGAGATAACGTCCTGTTCGGTCGATCGCGATACCGTTGGGCTCCTCAAGGTCTGAAAGGAGCTTCGTGATGACATCGGCCTGCGAGCGACGTAAAATCACGCCTGCAGTCTTGCAAGTCCAATAGGCCGCTCCATTGGGAGCTACCACGATATCGGTAGGTTCGGGCTCTCCATCCGAGATCAGCGTGATCGTCTCGCCGTCTGTCGCAGATACCAGGTTCAGTCCGACGTTCCCCGGATCAGGGACCTCAGTAAAAAGGGCCTCGCCATACCGATTGAAAGTCAGGCCGCTCGGGCTCATCAGCCGGTCTTCTACGGGGGTCGTGTTCGGGTCGAATCCCTGTGGCAAATAGGGCGCCTTAGTCTTCCGGTAGCGATCGTACTTCAGAATAACACCCGCCGTCTTGCAGGTCCAATAAACGTTTCCACGACGGTCCAGAGCAATGTTGATTGGATAGGGCTCTCCCTCGCTTATAAGCGTCGAGGCTCCTGAGCGTAGGTCTAAGCGCTTAACGGTGTTTCCCGCTCCAAATTCCCCAACATCCGGCACCTCGGAGTAGTAGAGAGAACGGTATGAGTTCGTCGCGATACCCGTGGGAGCATTCAAGCCTTCCGCAACTATCTCTATATTGAAGGTACGTTCTTTGCTCTTCGTAGCGAGAGCGTCTGCAGTTCCTAGTAGAGCAATCGCACCCGCTAGGGATGCGGCAATTATTTTATATTTGGTCAGTATTTTGAGCATATTTTAATCTCCAGTTTTCAGCCCACCTCCCGACCACGGACACAGTTAAGAGCCACGCCGACCTCAAGGGGAACAATTGGTTTCGGAGACAAAGAGCGCTCGCAGGAATGGTTTATTCCCAACAACAGCCAATTTTCTGAAATTAATCATCGGAATCAGCCATTCCCGCATTCAACGCACCAATGCGTTTGCCCGGGTCAACTCCTCGCAAAATCTATAGGCTAGCTGGAATCCTCGCCTCGCCGTCGAGCTTCCCATATGTCTTCAAGCGTCTTGATCTCAGAATCGTCTGGAATCGCCTCAAGCAGCTCTTCCATACAACCACGCGCCGAGCCTGGAGGTTCGCTCTCGCGATCTAGCCAACGCTTCCACGTACGATAGGGAACATCGTGCAACACCGCTCTCAGGTCAGATTCTGTCAAACCAGTACGCACAAGATGATGCTTCAAGGTGCGAGCGAACGGCCGGGGCATAGATCAAGACCATGCCAATTTGGCACTGAAGTCGACCCCGAAAACAGAATAGCGGTTGATCTCCTAGATTCTGTCGAAGGTCGAATCAGGAATCAACCGGACTACGAAGCGGATACTTTGCCACCTAGATCCTCGAGGCGCTTGCGCATGTCGTCTGGAGACTGGGCCTTCTCGAAGGCCTCTCGGGCCGAAATGAGACCACGATTGTATAGACTCATCAAATGCGTATCCATCGTGAACATACCCAGCTTCGCTCCGGTTTGAATATCGGAGTCAATTCGATAGGTCTTATTGTCGCGTATCAGGGCAGCGATGGAAGTAGTAGTAACCATTATTTCTAGGCCTGCGACACGTCCCCCACCTTCTTTCTTGCAAAGTACTTGAGAGACTACGGACACGAGCGAAGTCGCCAATTGCGTCCGAATCACTTCTTTCATGTTCGCAGGAAACGCGTCGACGATTCGGTCAACCGTTTTTGCAGCGCTGTTGGTATGGAGCGTCCCAAAAACAAGGTGACCGGTCTCCGCAGCTTCGATCGTTTCCAAATCTCGCATTTCACCTACAAGGATCACATCTGGATCCTGACGCAATGCGCGGCGAATCGCTTCGGAAAATGAGGGTACATCTACGCCCACCTCGCGCTGAGTGATAATGCACTTGTTGTGATCGTGATAGTACTCGATCAGGTCCTCAATCGTAATTACATGACCACTACGCTTTTGATTGATATAGTTAATCATCGAAGCGAGCGTGGTACTTTTACCCGAACCGGTTGGACCGGTCACAAGGACCAATCCACGAGGACGATAGAGAAGATCCTTTATTTGGTCTGGAATGCCAATGTCCTCTAAATCGAAGAATTCGTTAGGGATCTGCCGCAGCACCAAGCCATAGTTCCCTTTCGCCCGCAAAACGCTCACGCGAAAACGCGACTTATCCATGTATGCGAATCCGAAATCCGCTCCCCCTTCGGTCTTGGCAGCCTGAACGTACGAGTCCGCAGTAATCGACTGCATCAGCCTTTCAGTATCGGCGGGTGTCAGGTCAGGCCCATCGACGGAAACCATTCCCCCGTGCAGTCTGAGCGTGGGAGGCTTTCCCACCTGAATATGAAGATCGGAAGCGCCCTCCTCGAATACCAATTCGAGCAACTCGTTCATTTCGTAACTCATATAATCCCTATCGGCTGAATTTGCTGATTATTGAACCAGTCGGCCCTCGCGAAACCATTCGATTCAGGTGATTTTCGTCAAATAAGAGAAGGCTCATCTACCGTTACTGTCAAAACCTCCTCTACAGAGGTCATTCCAGCGAGGACTTTTCGCACCCCATCTTCTCGCATAGTCCTCATACCCAACTCTTTAGCGATACCCCTCATTTGAGCCGCGCTCCCACCCGAATAGATCAATTTCTCGATTTCATCGTTAACCTTGAATATCTCGAAAATCCCGAATCTTCCTTTCACACCTTGATTGTGGCACTTCGGGCACCCTCGCCCTCTCAATGAATCGAGCATCCTTGATCGAATCCTTATCCAAGCCAATAGCGCTCAGCTCACGCTGAGTCGGCTCGTGGGGACGAGCGCAATCTGGACATATCCGGCGAACGAGACGCTGCGCCATTGACGCCCTCAAAGAGGTCGCCACCAAATAGGGTTTCACGCCAATATCCACGAGACGCGTTACTGCAGAAGGGGAGCGTCATTGGTGTGAAGGGTGCTGAGCACCATATGGCCCGTCAATGAGGCGTTGATGGCGATCTCAGCCGTTTCCTTGTCTCGAATCTCGCCCACCATGATGATATTCGGCGCCTGCCTCAGCATAGCTTTCAGAGCGGCAGCGAACGTCATACCTACATTTTTTCGGACAGGTACTTGGTTGATTCCAGGCATTTGGTACTCGATGGGATCTTCAACCGTTATAATCTTCCGGTCCGGCTTGTTCACGTAGTTCAAGCAACTATAGAGGGTTGTCGTTTTTCCCGATCCCGTAGGCCCCGTAACCAGAAGAATCCCATCCGGCAAGGTGATCAGCTGCTCAAAATTCTCTTGATCATCGCTTAAGAACCCCAATTCGGGGAGCCCTTTCATCAATCCTGTCTTATCGAGAATTCGCATAACGATGCTCTCGCCGTATGCAGTTGGCAATGACGATACCCGCAGGTCGTAGTCAACCCCTTCCACTCTTACCTGGATGCGTCCATCTTGAGGGAGTCGCTTTTCTGCGATACTCAATTTCCCCATAACCTTGATACGCGAGATCACAGGTAGTTGGAGACGCTTTGGCGGTGGACTTGACATCTCCTGCAATTCCCCATCGACACGGTATCTAACTCGAAAACGCGTATCCATAGGCTCGAGATGTATGTCAGAGGCTCGCTGGCGTATCGCTTCTGCGATAATCACTTGCACCAAGCGGATAATAGGGGCGTCCGATTCATCGGCTCCCACGTCTTCCATCTCCATCGTTACGCCCGCGCTGCGCGCCGCGATATCGCTTTCCTCTTCACTGTCCAAGGATTCCAACGCGTTGCGATCATAACGCGTATTAATCGCTTCCTCGATTTGCTTTCCATCCGCCAATACGGGCTCGATAGGCGTTTTGAGCATATGCGAGAGGCTATCGATCGATTCGACATCCAAGGGGTTCGATATCGCTACGAGAAGCGATTCATCATGAAACTCCAATGGAAAGACGCGAAATTGTCGCGCCACCGTTTCCTGCAAGTATTCGCCTGGTTCCTTGGGGAGATCTAGCTCGTTAAAATCAACGAACCGCAGAGAAAATTCGTCGGCCAACAGCTTTAAAACGTCTTCCGCTCCAGAAACCCCTTGCGAACGAGCTCCTCGAACTGCGCTTCCTCGTCAATTCGCTCCCGGCTTTCCTCGATGATCCTCAGCTGCTCTTTCGATACGAGACCTTTACGGACGACAAGCTGAAGAATGAGCGAAAAATCGGACATTGGAATCAGTCATTAAAGGGGATTTTTCGTTTAGCCAACCACTGAATCAATCATCCCAGCAATATGCGAAATTCCGGGAACGGATCCAACCTACTTCAATGACATGAGGAATTCCGCGTTCGACTTGGTAGCCTTAAGACGCTTGATCAGCATTTCCATAGCCTCAACGCCCGGAACGCCCTGCATAACTCGACGCAGGCCATATACCTTCTCCAGCTCCTGAGGATGGTAGAGCAGTTCTTCCTTTCGCGTTCCGCTTCGCTCGAAATTTATTGCCGGGAAAACGCGCTTGTTTATCAGATCGCGATCCAAATGGATTTCCATGTTTCCGGTACCTTTGAATTCCTCGAAAATCACTTCGTCCATCTTGCTTCCCGTATCGACTAACGCGGTACCCATAATAGTCAGGCTTCCCCCGTCTTCAATATTGCGCGCGGATCCAAAAAACCGTTTCGGCTTCTGAAGCGCCGTCGCTTCGATACCCCCGCTCATGATTTTTCCACTATTGCTAGCAAGCGCATTGTAGGCGCGAGCGAGCCGAGTTATCGAATCAAGCAAGATGACCACGTCCTTACCCGCTTCAACTATTCGCCTCGATTTCTCCACTACCATTTCCGCGGCGTGGACATGGCTAGAGGCGGTTTCATCAAACGTGGAGCTCACTACCTCCCCTTTGGATTTTCTACGAAAATCGGTTACCTCTTCAGGGCGCTCATCGATCAACAATACGATCAAATGGGCATTGGGATAATTTTCCTGTACCGAATTCGCCAGGCCTTGAAGCAGTACGGTTTTCCCGGTTCGAGGAGGAGCTACAATGAGTCCTCGCTGACCTAGGCCGATCGGCGTCAGGATGTCGAACGCGCGCATCGAAACATCTTTCTTGCTGTTGCTCGGCAACGGCGTTTCCAGAACCATCCGCTCCGTTGGATAGTAGGGAACAAGATCCTCAAAAGCGGTCACCTTAGCCACTTCCTCAGGTTCACCTCCCATGGCCGATACGATCTTGACTGCCGACGGGCACCGCTCGCCTTCCTGTGGTGGAGTGGCGACCACTTCGAGCTCGTGACCGCGTTGCAAGCTGTAGTGATTTATCACCGACGCGGGAACATAAACGCTCTCGGGCTTAAGCTGGTAATTGCTGGCTGCGTGAACAACAAACCCATGCCCTTCATCTGCAAGGTCGAGAAATCCTTTGTCCGTAAAACGCAGAGTCTTCTCCGTCGCGAGCTTGAAAATCTGCTCGATAATCTGCTTACGCCCAGGCTTGTCCTCGAACACGACCCCCAAGGCCTCCGCGCCCGAGCGCGCTTGATCAATCGGCATTTCGTAAAGTTCCGATAGGTCTATTGGCGCTTCGCTAAGGTCCAGGGCCTCCGCGATCGCAACCACATCCTCGAATTTCGTATAGCGGGCAGAATCCGGGAGCGTACCACCGACGTGATCGGTATCCTTAGGAGGAAGCGGCTGCTTCCAGCCTCCGCCTCCTTTTTGATTTGGCCGATTGCCAACCTTGTGGTTCTTCTTTCGGTTTTTTTGATTCGGATGCTGACCGCGCTTGTTTTGGTTCCGATTGCCGTTTTGATTGTTGTACCGTTTTTGAGATCCCTGTTTCTGGTTCCCCTGGGAATTTCTCGCTTCTTGATGCTCCGACGCTTTATCCTCCTCCGTCGGCGAGACGCCTGAATCGTTCGATTGACCTCTGTCACCAGGCTTCGTATCCGCCGGAACATCCGGAGCGACCTCGACCGATTCCACGTCGTCGAAATGCGATCCACGCCCCTTGAAGTCGGCAGGCCGGAACTCAGAGCTATCAACTTCCGATCGAGGAGCAGTCTCTTGACCGCCCTGTCCCTCAACGCTCTCTGAAACGGCTTTGCGGGCTGCTTTCTTGGCCGCTTTTCGAGCGGATTTCTTGGCTGCTTCCTTCGCAGGCTTTGGGCTTTCGTTCAGATCCAGTTCCCCGGGAACGATCGGCTCATTAGTCGTTTCAGATTCAGTAGACATAGATTAGAAATGCCAACGCCGGAGAGGTTGCCACAGCGGCAATCCAAACTCGCATGAATGCGTGGTGGGTGATTTAGAAAATTAAAGTCGCGTAAGAAGCGTTTTTACTTGGTCTTCCAGAAATTCGAGAGATCCCTCATTTAGCAGTACAAAATCGGCCAATTCCGCTTTTTCTTTCAACGGCATTTGACGATGGATGCGCGCCAACGCTTGAGCTCGACCTATGCCTTTTCGCTCTAAACGTTCGACCAGCGTAGAGAGATCACTGAACACACAGACGGTAAAATCAACCCTATTCTGAAGGTTTTTTTCAAACAGCAAAGGGATTTCAATCACCCATTTCGCATCCGGCTGATTTGAGACAGCAGTCTCCCATGCATCGCGTACCGAAGGATGAAGCAGATCTTCTAGAGTCTTCAATCGAGCGGAATCGGAGAAGACAATCTCACCCAGCGCCGCTCGGTCGATCCCTTTGTCCGGAATAGCGATGCCGGGACCGAATTTATCCTCGATCGCTTCGATTATCCGGGCATCGCTCTCTAGCAAATCATGGACGATCGCATCGCAATCCAGGCATTGAAAGCCACCTTTCTGGAACATCGCCAAGACGGTGGACTTTCCGGACCCCATGCCTCCAGTAAGACCGATCACCATAACCCATCCATCACGCTCGAGTTTCCAATTAGCAACATCATTCCTTTATCACAAATCGCAAAGGAAGCGTCAAGTTAACGGGGCGGCATCTCGAGTACGACTCATCGCTATGAGAACAGGCGAAGCCACCCATTCTAACGGCGGTGTAAGGATATTTGTGTAAACTTTTTTTACAGATGCTTGGTTATTTGTTGTTTTCTGTGATTCTGTCTCCGAACTCAATGGTAAAGCGGTTCAGGGCCGCGAACCTGAATCGCTCACCACAATCGAATTCAACGCGAATACGAATAGAACTGAAATCATACATCGAATCCATATTCATGATGCAGAATACGCCCTTTCTAAAATCGCCGAAGACTCCGAACTCAGCTTCGACTCATTGGAAGGGCAAGCCCGTTTCGCACTCTACGTGGAAGAGAGCTTCACGCTTTCGGATTCAACTTCCAACCAGCCATACTCCCTCGAGCTAATCGGCGCTCGACTAGAAGGAAACGACATTCTCGTTTTCCAAGAATTCGAAACAGCCTTGCCGCCTTCCTTCAAAGCGAATGTAGACATCCTACGGGCCTACTTCCCCGCCCAAACGAATACACTTATAGTCACTCATGGTTCTACATCGAGAACTTGGATCTTCAGTGGCGACGATGAGTGGAAAGAAATTCAGCTCTAGCCAATTGAATCGATTAGGACACCCTTCTGTGCATACATAGCTCTCGAATTTGTTTGAACTTCCATATTGGAGTTCCTAGTGTTCCCAGATTCGATCTACTCTTGAATTCAGGTGAGCCCAACTTATTTGGTTTCCCATAAATTAAGGGGAGTTCGAACAATGCTCTTCTTTACCCAACTCCTCTTGCTCGATGGCCCAGTCAAAGGATTCATCTACGAACCCAGGAGGGCGATTCATGCGATATTGCTCGCGCCCCCCTGCAGTTCCTCTTCATCAACTGCACCACAGCCATCGCGCTTGTGATCGCCTATTTCGCAATTCACGAGTCATTGCGATGTAGCTACGATGAGAATGCAGAAATTCTTATAGAAAGCGCTGTCTCGAATTATCGAGTGAGCCCTTCATTCACGGAAGTCGGCCTGAGACTTTCGCTCAGAAACGTTACCCTGAATGACGCGACAATAGTTGCTCGGACCGCTCCTTTTGCAGCCAGTTCGATTCCGTAAACGGCATAGTCGGTTCGAAGATCGATCAAATAAATAGCTTCAATGTCCAGTACAAGCGCTCGTTCTTCAGCTTCCTATCCCAACTGCAACCGGTGGGCGATCAGCTCTACGGCATAACTCTGCCTTTAGCGGACAATCCTGATCCTCAAACGATTCTCGTCGATAAGGATTCCATAGATCGAATTCGACTCAATCCTGCCATGCAGGACCACACGCACCTATCGCAATTGCTCGAAAACGGACGCATCCCCACATTATCAGAGACTGGAAATCTTAAATATCCCAACCAGGAAGGCGATCCCAATACAAACAATCCCACTGTTGATCATGCCGAAAACGCTCTCTCCACCGCTCGTGCTAACGCCTCTCAGCAAGTCGATGAATCCATCAAAATAATCTCGACCGAATTGTCGCAAGATGCCTTGCAAAACCGATTTCTGGGTAATAGCCGGGCGCTCACTGATCCGGAGAAGGCATCGGTTCAGGATTTTTTCAATCAATGGCTCAGAGTAGCAGCTGAAACGTTTGTGGTAAGCGACGGTGAGAGTTTCGCAATTACTGAAAGCGACATAGAAGAAGTGAAATCGATTTCCGGCCTTGTCGCTCTGATTAACAAACGAATCCAGAAGCGGATTGCCAATACTATAGAAACGGAAGTTGGCTGGTTCTTTACCATCAGCTACTACCGCTATATAGAAATCGCGTTGTGGGCGATGTTCGGCGTCGCTGTTCAAGGGCTCATCCGAACCGGTAGGACCATGGCAGGAGAGACCCCTATGCACGAATGGAGCATTTGGTTAAACCTATGGATGATTGGGAAGTTCGCTTATGCGCCGATACTCGTCGTCGCAGTATTCTTCTCAATTTCACTCATCGGACCGGAGTCTGAAGCCTTGGAACAGTTTTCAACCAACACACTAGCCACGCTAACAATTGCGTTTATTCTCGGTATGCATCCAAACACTGCATACAGACCGCTAAGAAGATTGATGGATAATGTATTCAATCCCATAAAACGAGGTCAGTCGAAACTGAAAAGTCCACCAAAGAAAGTAAAAACTAAGATCGACAAATCGCCCAAAACATTCGGTGAACTTAAATCCAACATTGTCAAAACTCTAGATTCTTCAACGCGATAACATGCAAATCCCAATTCACACGAATCAACCAATACTAGCCAGGACGCTCACGTTACTGGCCTTCGCAGTTCTACTCATTCTATTAACTGGATGCGAAACCACTTGCGGCTCCAACGAAGCAACGATCAATGCCCTGGGAAAGTTGAAGACGCATATCGTTGAGAGAGATTACAATTTGGAGACTGCGGTCGTCGCTCAGATTGAATCGAATATAGAAACTCGGGAAGCACTTATTAAGCAAATATGGGGCAACAAGGTACTCGATACCAAATTGAGCGTATACCAGCGTACAGAGAATGAGATTGAGCGAGTATCCAAGGATCTGATAGACGATCTTGACAGTCGCTTCGAACCCGTTCTCGCCAGTCTGCGCGATCAATTGAAGAACGAGCAGGACAAGGTCCTTCAAAATAATGGAGGGGACATTGGCAAAGTGAACTCGCTTGCAGCCCAGCTCGGCAGTTCCCTCGCGAACCTTGTTAAAGAGCACCAACGCTTGCGTGACACGACCAAGACCGAATTTATCAATGCCCGATCAGAAATATTCAGCTACATCGACAATATCGAAATGCCCGACGAATTGAAAGAGTTATCTCCTGCCATTGATGTACCATCTTTTGAAGAAAATGGAGAGAAATATCGCTTAAAGGTCTCAACCGTCATAGATCAAACGATCGCGCACCAGAATAGACGCGAAGACATAACAAAAAATCTGATAGAAGGATTTACAAACGGGTTGCTTGGGAATGATGCAACCGGTCTCACCGAAAAGATTGAAACGAGCTATCAATCTGCGCTTTTAAAAATCGAAACGAAGCTAAAAGAAGAAGCGGGCAACCTTAATATAGGGAGTCTCTTCAATAAGATACTCAACAGTGGTTGGACCCCGCAGTTTAGCCCGGTTTGAATGAGAGATTCTCGACGGGTTTCTTGTTGTTGGGCTTGGGTTTAAGCTGCCTGGGGTGGAGATCGCCCGAAGGGCGGTCGGAGCCGCAGGCAGGCAGGATTTGCCTTGTGGCAAACTCGCTGGGCGTTAGCGCGCCTGGCGATCCATGGGGCCTATGATTGCTGCAGCAGTCCTTCCAGTCCGCGAAGATCACGCGCGATTCGCTGAGCGTGCGGATCAGCTCGCGGTCGAGGCGTTCCTCGCGGAAGCGGCCGTTGAAGCTTTCGGCGTATCCGTTCCGCCAGGGGCGGCCCGGATCGATGCATAGAGCCTCGATCCCGTTCTCGGCAAGCCAGCCCTGGATGGCCTTGGCGATGAGCTCGGGCCCGTTGCCCGAGCGGATGCATTCGGGAGCCCCATGCTCGCGGATCGCCTCCTGCAGCAGGGCCAGCGCGTCGGAGGCCTTGATCGCCCGGTCGGCATGGATGCAATGGCGCTGGCGAGCGCATTCGCCTATCAGGTCGAAGGCCCGCAGCTTGCCTCCCCGCTGGGCGTAGTCCGAGACGAGGCCCCAGGCCCGGACGCGGTTGCGGCGAAGCGCCTTCCGCGGAAGCCCCGCGCAGAGCCCCTGCCGCCGCCTGCGAGGGCGGCGAGGCGGAGCTTGTTGCAGCCCCTCCTCCCTGCGGACACGCTGGACCAGCCTCTTGTTCGCGCGGTAGCCAAGCGACCTCAGCTTTGCCGAGATCTTCTTGCATCCAGGCGTCGGATGCTCCCCCGGAAGGCGGACGATCTCCGGCTCCAGCAAGCGCTTCCCCTCGGGCTTGGGCTTCGGGCGATAGCGGAGCGTCGAGCGGCTGATCCCCAGCCACCGGCAAACGGCTCTCCCGGAACGCGACAGCGCGGACTGGACCTTCGCCGCAACCCCGCGCTGCCGCTCCGGGCTCAGAGGTTTTCTTCCAGCGCGATCTCCAGGGCCTTCGTCTTGAGCAGCTGGTCGGCAAGCAGCTTCTTGAGCTCGGTGTTCTCCTTCTCCAGGTCGCGAAGACGCTGAGCCTCCTTAAGATCCATGCCTCCGTACTTGCTCTTCCAACGGTAGAAGCTCTGCGAGCTGATGTTGCGCCTGCGGCAGATCCCCTCGGTCCGAAGCCCCGTGTCGGCCTCCCTCAGTATGCGGATTATCTGCTCGGTCGCGCGTCTTGTCTTTTTCATCGATGATGTCCTTTCGTTGATCGACGAAAATCACCTCATCAAAAGTGGGCTAGTTCGCGGGGTCCCAACCAATAGGAATTAGAAACCCACAACTGCGAATACACCATGAGTGAGAATTTAGATAGATATTTTGATTCGATTTAGCCTTTTCTCCCCAAGGAGGCTGACGAAATTTTGCAGTCGAATCGAGAGACCGCTATGCAAGACATTGCAACGCAGGTCGAAGCATTCGGCAAGCAAGTGAAGGAAGAAATCGACGAAAAATTTAATGGACTTCATGAAGAGCTTACTAAAAAACTAGAAGAGGACACCGAAGCGATTAAGCATATCTTAGCTAGCGCACAGATTGATGACGCGCAACTGGACCAAGTAAGCGAAGATCTTGAAGCCGCGATTAAAGACTACAAAAGCCGCATTAGCGGATTTGGCGCATCTGCCCGGGAAGCGCTTTTCGAAGTTGCAAAGAAATCTCTTGGTCTCCCAATCTAGCCGATAACAGACACGGCGAAATCCTCGAAACAGGGAGCGAACAGCGCTCGAATCTCAAGCCAATCGTCCATCGAAATCGTCTCGATCCGATTCCGGTTTCAATGGGAACGAAACCGATCGGCGATCGCGCCCACTGCGATAGATTCCGGTAAAGAGCTCTACCGCGTCTCGACCGGCCATCCCGCTTATAGCCACTTCCTTGTCTTCAAAAATTGAATCGATGAAATCGCCAATAAGCAAATCGTGGTAGCGCTCCATCGGGTCAGACTGCTTGAATCGCGCCGTATCTTCTTTTCTCCATTGCTCAAGCAATCCTTCCTCTCCAGGAATCGTCCAGAAATCGTTTAGCGGCGGTTCCTCGATGGTCGACATCCCTGCAATGAACATGGCTCCCCCGTCCGTTTGCCCGCCCGCCATCGCTCCATTCGATCCGAGAACGCTTACCTTGCAATGAATAGCGGGATTGTAGGAATTGCTCGCGACAATCTGGCCCAGAGCGCCCGACTTGAATTTAATCGATGCGACTGCCGTATCCTCAACCTCGATACTAGGATGGCTTAAATTACCCCAATACGCGCTCACCTCTGCGACGGGACCCATGTACCAGAGCAGCAAATCCAATTGATGAACTGCCTGATTCACCAGCACACCACCCCCTTCTTCCATCCACTTCCCGCGCCACGGGTCGCTATCGTAATAAGCCTGGTCCCTCCACCCGAACATAGTCACCAGTCCCAAGATAGGCGCGCCGAGCTTCCCATCATCGATCGCGTTTCGGATGCGCAGGCAGGGTTCATAGTAGCGGCGTTGACACACCATGCCCAGTTTTACGCCTGCTTGATCCGCAGCAGCGATCATCGCATCGCAATCCTCCAAAGACGACGCCAATGGTTTTTCAACGAGAACATGCATCCCCCCTAGAGCCGCTTTAACCGATGGATCTCGATGGGCTGGATGCGGCGTGCAAACGCAAGCTGCCTCAACTCCAGATTCGGCCACGAACGAATCAATGTCCGTATAAGCAGCCACACCGTATTTATCAGCGAATGCCTTAGTTTTCTCGGGGCCGCGCCCAAGGACCGCCGTAAACTCGCTCTTGGGATTCGAGGCCAAGGCAGTCGCATGCAAGTGCCCAACCTTACCCGTACCTATGATTCCGGTCTTCAATGCTCCCATGATCGCCTTCCAACTATTGCTCGGGCTTCAATACGATTTTTGTCAAGCCGGGCTCGCCCTTATACAAGCGATCAAAACTACTGGCTCCCTGATCGAGAGTATTCACTTCACTGATCAAGCAATCCACATCGATTACTCCTCTAGCGATCAAATCGAGACAAGCTGGGTACTCTCCCGCAGATCCACAGGTTCCGACGAGTGAAATTTGTCGTGTAACCACTTCTTGCAATGGCAATTCAACCGAGGGCGCTAGATTGCCTACGAGCGTGCAACTGCCCCCTTTCCTCAAAGAAGCAATCGCGCCTTTTACAGTCGGCTCGATTCCAACCGCTTCCATAGCGATATCCGCTCCTCTACCCGAGGTCGCTTCACGAATTGCTTGTGGAGCATCGGTATCGTTGGGATCGATACAGAGGTCGGTGCCAAGCGATTTTGCGGTCTCGAGCTTTCTTGAATCCAAATCTACCACTGCGGTAAAGCCACACCCTGCCGCTTTCAGCGCCTGCAAGCAAAGCAGCCCAATCATTCCACCACCGAACACGACCGCTGACGCACCGAGAGTAACAGGAGTTCTCTCTACCGCGTGCACGGCCACCGAAACGGGTTCTACCATTGCGGCGCGCTCAAATGACAAGTCATCCGGCAAACGATAAAGAATGTGAGCGGGTACAGCAACGTACTCCGCAAAGGCCCCATAGCGTCGATAGTCTCCGCAGGAAACGCCCAGAACCATACGGTCTTCACACAGATTCACTTCCCCTCTACGGCAATGCCAGCAATCGCCGCAATAGACCATCGAATCGAAGGTCACGCGATCTCCTACCTGCCATTCGCTATCCACCGCTTCACCTACTTCGGAGATCACTCCAGCCGCTTCGTGTCCCATCACTATGGGCGGGATGCGCCTACCGCTGGAACCATCCATGCCGTGGACGTCGCTACCGCAAATACCGCATGCCGCCACCCGAATTAATACTTCCTTCGGGCCAATGCTTGGAGCATCGATATCCTTGTATTCAAATTTTTTGTACTCTACTAGTTCCAGAGCTTTCATTTATTGGTAGTGTTCAGTCCGTGATCAGTTACAAGAATTCGCTAGTAAAACTGCAATGGAGCGGAAAACAAGCTCTTAGATTACCCTGCAGGAAAACCGCAGCGTATTCCTAGCTGTCTGCTCGCTTAAAGCGCATTTCTAGCCACCTTGCTGAGGCATCTCCTGGCGCATGGCTGCGCCCGCGGGCTGAGGCTCCAGTTCGACAGCGTCGGCCTTATTATCCCCTCGCAGCGACTGCAATTCCTCCGAGACGACAAATACGACAGGAACCAGAATGAGAACCACCAAAGAAGATGCCAGCGTACCCAGACCAAGCGAAATCGCCATTGGCACTAGAAACAAGGCCTGCTCATTGGTCTCGAAAATCATTGGGCCCAAGCCTAGGAAAGTGGTGACCGCAGTCAGGAAGATCGGACGAAAACGTCGCTTCGCCGCTTGAATGATCGCTTCGATAGGCTCTAGGCCTCGGCGCATGTATCGATTTCGAGTCATCGCCAAAACGAAGCCCCCGTTCACCACCATTCCACAAAGGGCGATCATCCCCAGGACACTGTAGATGCTCAAGTCGAAGCCCAGCGCGATGTGGCCGAGCACGGCGCCGGCCAGGCCCCAAGGGATGGTCAGCAGTACAATAATTGACTGGGAATAGCTTCTCAGGAAAGAGGCCATAATCGCAAAGATAGCAAAGAGCGACGCGGTAAGGCCAATGCTCAAGCTGCGGGTCGCTTCACGCTGGTCCCGTTGTTCCCCTTCAAAGCTGTAACGAAGCCCAGGAAACTTGCTTAGCAATTCAGGCAGTTCTTTCTTCTCCATCGCGGTAAGAACCTTGTTCCCGTTGGTCACATTCGAAAGCACATTTGCGGTAACGTTCACCACACGGCCACCATCTACTCTATCGATCCGGACAGGGGCGGTGGTTTCGATTATCTCCGCTGCTTGGTTTATTGGGATCTCCGCTCCATTCGCGCCCTTGATCAACAAACCTTCAAGCGCGCTAAGCGTCTTTCTATCCTCGTAGGGCAATCGGACCATTACGCGAAGTTCCTCACGCTCGCGCGGCTGTCGCAACGCCTCGGCTCCGTAGAACGCATTTCGGATTTGCTGCCCAAGATCTCGAGCGGTAATCCCCAGAGCTTGTCCTGCTGGTTTTATCTCAAAATTGATTTGAGGCATCTCGCGCCCGAATCCTTTCCGAATGTCGGCTACTCCTGGATACAAGGCCAGCATGTCGCCAAGCTCGTCTGCCGCTTGCCGAAGCGTCCCTACATCGGGATGGGCCAGCTGAATGTAAATTGCCGCCTCTCCACCCGGGCCCGCTAGGTAATCGAAAAACAGCGATTCCATATCTGGAATCTCAGGGACTTCATTGCGCCACACATCGACGTAGCCCGCTCCCGTGATTTTGCGCTGGCTTTGAGGCACGAGCTTAACCGCGACACGCGCTCCGTTCGTATTCCGTCTGGCAACCGATATGTTGTAGTTGCGAACGATCCCATCTTCTCCCACTTTTCCCGTGGCTCGGCGAGCGGCTTCTTCAATCTGGAAAACGACCTCGCGCGTGCGTTCGACAGGAGTGCCCGAAGGCATTTCGAGTTCGGCTTGAATGTAGTCATTCTCGATCGTCGGATTGAACGTGAAATTCACGCGCCCGCTCATCGTATACGCCACCAGTACCAGCAATGAGGAAACGAAGCCAGCGATTGTTATATATCGAAAGCGTATCGCCGTTTTCAGTACAGGATCATAAAATCGCTCCATCAAGCGATCAAGCTTAATTCGAAGCGACGTTTGCTTCTTATCGAACCGGGAGAAAATCGAATTCGTTTTCGCTTTCTTTCGAGAAAACGCTAAGTGGGATGGCAAGATCAGAAGAACCTCGATCAGCGATACAGTGAACACTGCGATAATCACCGCGGGGAGCACGTGCAGGAAGCGGCCACTCTCGCCCGGAACGAAGAACAGCGGCAAGAACGCGATAATGTTAGTACTGACCGCAAAGACCACGGGGATCGTCATTTCCTTGACCCCAGCAACCGCCGCATCCAACCGAGACATCCCTTGCGTAAGCTTGTGAAATATATCTTCACCTACGACAACCGCGTCATCGACCACAATCCCGAGCGTTACTATGAATCCGAATACAGAAATCATATTTACGCTCGCATCCATAAGCGGAAGCAAGATGAGCGAGCCGAGTATCGATACGGGTATTCCGATCGCAGTCCAAAACGCTACGCGCAGTTCCAGGAGAAAACCTAATGCCAAGAGTACGAGAAGTAAGCCAATGGTACCATTGTATTTCAATAAATTGATCCGCTCCAAATAGTCCTCGGTTCGATCGTACCTGACCTCAACCAGGACCGATGGAGGCAAAGTAGGCGTAACTTGCTCAATGTACCGCTTTACAGCCTCCGCGACGTCGATCGGCGTTTGGTTTTCGGAGGCCGAAACTGAAATCGAAACGGTTGGCTTCCCATTGTAGTAGGCCTCGCGCTTGGTTTCCTCGAATCCGTCTTCAATCGAAGCGATATCGCCAAGCTTAATTTCCGCTCCGGTGTTGCTGCTTTTGATCGGAATCTCAGCAAATTCACTTCCGAAGTAGCGACGCTCCGTCGTCTTCAAAAGAATGTCCCCTCCGGTGGTTTTCATCGTGCCTGCAGGCACGTCCTGGGCGGATTGATCGATGGCGCGGGCAATCTCGCCCAAGGTAAGATCGAGCGATCTGAGCTGAGCCTGCGGCACCTCCACGAGAATCTCAGGGCGCCGGGCGCCATCGATCTCAACCAGCGATATCTCAGGCTGCGCCAACAAGCCGTCTTCCATCTCGTGCGCGAGCTGATAAAGCGTTCGCTCGTCTACGTCTCCGCAAACCGCGACATAATTGACTCCGCGACGGCGACTCGTTCCCAGCGATACGACCGGCGGCTCAATTTCATCAGGGAAAAGGCTGATGCGGGCCACTGCTGCGGTGACCTCCTGCAATGCGCGATTTCTATCGAAGCTCGGCATGACCTCAACGGATACCGACGCCCGACCTTCGGAAGCGGTCGACTCGATGCGTCTCGTGAGCTCCAACCCCCGCAGCTCGGACTCGATCGGCAAGATGATTGATTGCTCCACTTCTTCGGGACTCGCTCCCCGATATTGCATACTCACCTCGACGGTATCGATCTGGAAAAGCGGGTAGATCTCCTGCCTAATATTTCTAGCAACCACTATCCCAACCACAACTACTGCCAGCATGAGCAGATTGGCAGCGACGTGATTGCGGGCAAACCAGGCGATTAGCCCTGTAGCAGAGGTTGTATCATTGTACGGGTTGCGGTCCATTTTTCTGCCTTCCTATTGATTATTGGAAACGAGTTCGGGGTAAGCGGTGGAGGGTTGGGGCGAGACGTTCATATCCGGCAGCGCTACGCGCAGATCACTTACAATCAATTCTTCATCTTTTTCCAGACTATTCGCAATCAGCACGGTTTCTTTCTCCAGCCAAAGCACCTCCGCTTGGATGATCTTCAGCAAGCTGTCCGATCCGACGACCCAGACTTGATCGCCTTCATGAAGGGCCTCGCGCGGTATTCGCAGAGTATCCTTGAGCTCGCCCGCATTGATTTTCACCTCGACATAGCTACCTAGAAGCAGCGGGAGCGCATCCTCAGATTCGACAGTAATTCCTAAGGGATCTTCAACCGAAACCATAATCCGAGCCATTCGACCCAGAGGATCTAAATCGCTCAGCAGCCGAATCACTCGCCCGCTCCACGATGTGGACGATCCCTCACCCGTATCCAAAATCACTTCCGCCTCAGCGCCTAAGCGATCACCGGAAGGAAACTGGATCCATTTCAAATCGGAAAACGGAAGGGTCACCTGTATCCAAAATTCATCAGTCCCCACCAATTCGCAAATCGTAGTATTCGGTCCCACGAGTTGCCCTACTTCGACAGATTCCTCTACAACCATCGCATTGAACGGCGATTCGATCACCGTCCTAGTCAGTTGCAGTTCAGCAACCTCAATGTCGTTGGTCGCCTTTTCCATCAAGGACTCAGCCCGTCGAAGGTGAGGCTCGCGCAACACCAAGGATCGATTAACTTCTTCGGCATCGAGCTCCGCCTGCAATTCATCCCATTCTCGCTGGGCGATTACTTGCCGACCGCTCTCCACCTCTCTCTCAAAACGAGCTTGCTCCAAGTTCGACTTCACCTCTGCCAACGCCAACTCGTAGTCCTTCGGGTCGATTCGAATCAGCTCCTCGCCTTCCTTCACTCGGCCTCCCAGAGTCATCGAAGCGCTTTGCTGTATCACTTGTCCGGATACTTGTGGACGAATTGATACTTTTCGAGAAGGGATTACACTTCCAAATGCGCTCACTGATACAGAACGGGCTTCCGGCTTTATGCGAATCGTCTGTACGATTCTTGCTGAACTGGATTTATCTTCCGGCAAGGTCTCAGGCCCCGTCGAAAGCAATAAAGCGCTCAAGCCTCCACCGACAATGAGTATGACGATTATAATGACGAACGTGCCAAACAGGGATTTCTTATTCATTTAGAGAGGTGACAATTGTTGAGGAATCTTGATCGAGCACTGAACCACCCAATGCCCGGTGAAGCGCGATCCGCGAACTAAGCGTATCTTTTTGGCTGCTGACGACATCGCGCTCCAGGACCTGTACAATATTTAGAGAAGTAAACACAGGCAGATAATCGGTTAGACCTTGGCTGAATCGATCGCGCGATTCCTCCAGCAGGAGTCGAGCGGTATCCAACTGCTTTTCCACCAACACCTGCCGCTCTTCGAGCTTTCGACCAAGCAGAAGAGCAGATTCCACTTCAACCAATGCGGCAAGAAAACGATCGGTGTAGTCTGCCATCGCTTCCTCAAGTCGGGCCTTTTGACGCCTAACTTCCGCTCGCCGTTCGCCGGCGGCGAATAGTGGAGCCGCCAGCGATCCGAACGCCGATTTTATCGCATCGCCCAACTCAGGGTCGCCTCTCCAATCAACGCCACCCCCAATTCGTATCGAAGGCAGCTGTTCCGCCAACGCAACGCCCACGTCATGATCAATGGCGAGCACGCGAAGCTGAGCCGCCTTCAAGTCGGCCCGACGCTGAAGCAACGCCGCCGGAATCCCTACGTCGGGCAATGGAGGCAGCTCGCGAAGACTTGAATTCAAAATTTCACTACCTGTTCCAGGTATTTGACCGAGTAGCGCGTCCAAGGAATATTGGAGCTGCCCGATTCGCGCTTCCACTTCCGGTACGCGCGCTTTCGTTTCGTCGAGCTGCTCGCGCTGCTGAAGCACTGCGACCACCGACGATTGCCCTTGCCCAAAACGGAGGCGGGTCAATTTAAGAAGCGATTCATTGATATCGATTTGCGCCCGTATCACTTCGAGTTGCCGGCGCTGCTCCTTGATGTCGAAATAACGGTCTGCGATAGCGCTGGAAAGCAGCAAGCGGGCATCCATCCAATCCTGAAACGTGGCTTGTTCCTGTAGAGCCCGGGCTCGCTTCGAAGAAGACAAGCGTCCGAAAAAATCAATCTCCCAACCCAGCAACGCTCCAAGTCGAACGGTTTCCTCGCGATCTCGCCGCGCCGGAGCCACAATTTCACCATCCCATTCATACTCGTCCCTAGCCGTCACATCTAGAGTGGGAAAAAGTCGAGCGCCCGCTTGATGAGCCAGTGCGGATGCCTGCTCTATGCGCGCTGCAAATGCTTGCAGATCAAAGCTGGAATTCAGTCCCTTATCAATGAGCTCGTTCAGAACCGGATCCCCAAACGATTCCCACCACCGTCCATCCTCAGGAATGGCCGCCCCTTGAGAGGCATGATACTCCTGGTACGAAGGAAGGGCAGATACCTCAGGGGTCGCTCTTTCTTCGCGAACTTTGTGAAGGGCGCACCCACTCGCAAGGAAGCAAACGGCTATCGCCAGATACCCCGGGGTAGAAAGAGACTTCATTACGTACCAATTCAATTCGAAAAGAATTACCGTCAAGGCAATTGATATGGACGCGTTTAGAGAAACCCGGCAACATCGGGCCTACTATGGGAACCCATAAATAGTGAGCTTAGGGTTCGACGCGATACGCGAGACACTCCTACCCTTCAATTCCCAATAGCAACTCCCACTATCAACAAGATGCGTCCTATATCGATACTGATGGCCACAGGCATCCTCTGCGGACTAATCGGGATTGTTACCAGCGCTCAATCAGCGAAGAAAGATTTCAGGGGTTCCGAAGGCAGTCTAAAAGTCGGCGTTTCGAAGATAGATATCACGCCAGAGAGGTCTATTCGCCTAAGCGGCTACGGAGGACGCAGCGAGCCTTCCAACGGCGTGGCAGGCAAACTTTGGGCTAAGGCGCTTGCTATTGGGGAAGGAGACGACCTCGCGATAGTCGTGACGCTCGATCTCATCGGAGTTCCCTCATGGCTCAAAACGTCAGTCGTCGAAGCCCCCTGGGAATGCCAGAATCCAAGATCGCGCTCTGCGCCACTCATACCCATTCCGGGCCTCACTTGAAAAAGGTTCTGGATCCTATTTTCATGGCCGATTTTCCGCCTGACCACTGGCAAGCTATAGAGGCGTATTCCGAAAAGCTGACTGAAGATGTAATCTCCGTTTGCAGGCAAGCGATCAATAACCGGAGCCCTGGCCTTCTCTCGTGGGGCCAAGGCAAAGTCGGATTCGCTCGCAACCGTCGCGTTATCGAGAATGGAAAATGGACGGGTTTTGGCGTTCAGCCTGACGGAGCCGTCGATCATTCGCTTCCGGTGCTAAAGGTAAGCGACCACGAGGGTAATCAGATCGCGGTACTAGCTAGCTACGCCTGCCATTGCACCACTTTGGGCGGTAGCTTCAATCAAGTGCATGGTGACTGGGCAGGTGCCGCGCAGCGCATCATCGAAGAGGAAAACTCCGGAATAACAGCCATGATTGCCATCGGCTGCGGCGCAGACGCCAATCCTTTTCCACGCGGTAATTTCGAAAACGTAATCGAGAACGCGACCCAACTAGCTAGGGAAGTCGATCGATTGCTCGCGCAAGATTTGAAACCTCTTAAGCGGGCGACGACGACCCAAATTGACCACATCGAGCTGCCGCTTGATCCCCTGCCGGAGCGATCATTTTGGGAAACGGAAATCGCCTCGGAGTCTAGGACCGCCTACTACGCTAGAAAAATCCTTGAGCGAATGGACGCAGGTGAAGCGTTGCCACGATCCATCGAATACCCGATTCAAACTTGGACGTTTGGAGACGACCTCGCTATCGTCTTTCTCGCGGGCGAGGTCGTGGTCGACTATGCTCTCAAAATTAAAGAACGAATCGACGCCAATCGAGTTTGGGTGAACGCCTACGCGAATGCGTCTCCATCCTACATTCCTTCTAGGAAAATGTATGATGAAGGCGGATACGAGGTAGATCGATCCATGTACTACTACGATAAACCCGTTAGATTGGGACCGGACACGGAGGATCTCGTTCTGGACGAAGTAATTCAGCAGCTTCCCAGATCATACTACTCGGAAACTACACTACGAGCGCTGCCTGCACCCATCGCCAAAGAAAACGCCCTGTCAACCTTTCAAGTTCACCCCGACCTTGAGATTGAAATGGTCGCATCCGAACCGCTCATTGCGGATCCTATTGACATCGCCTAGGACATCCACGGGCGAATGTGGGTCGTAGAAATGAGCGACTACCCTCTAGGTATCGAGGGTAAAGAGAAGGCAGGCGGCCGCGTACGCTTCTTGGAAGATTCGAATGACGATGGCGTATATGATACATCAACGGTATTTCTCGAAGATATTCCATTTCCAACTTCAGTGTATCCATACAATGGAGGAACTCTAATCGTCTCTCCTCCAGACATACTCTTTGCTCGCGATGCGGTCGGCGATGGTAGGGCTGACGAATTCTCCGTTCTTTATACAGGTCTTGCCCAAGGGAACGAGCAACACCTAGCGAACGGGATGAACTGGGGGCTCGATGGCTGGATATACCTCGCAAACGGTGACAGTGGCGGACAGGTCCGTTCCACTCAAACGAATGCGCAGGTAGATATTAGCGGTCGCGACTTTCGCATTCGACCGGAAACGGGCGAAATTGAGTCGATCGCTGGACGGTCCCAATTCGGAAGAAATCGGGACTCTTTAGGAAATTGGTTTGGAAACAGCAACTCCTGGCCCGGCTGGCACTTTGCCCTCGACTCGAGCTATCTACAACGAAATCCGCACGTGCGCTATGCTGACAGCAGAGTCCACCTTCCTGCTCCATCAGAAGAAGGGCGGGTTTTTCCGACCAGCAAAACCTTGAGCCGATTCAATGACTATGAGCGCTCGAATCGATTCACTTCCGCCTGCGGATTCATGATTTACGATGACAGCGCCTTGGGGCGCGAATTTATAGGAAATTCCTTTGTCTCAGAGCCCGTGCACAATCTCGTATCACGAGCCTTGATCCACCCGGATGGCGCCACATTCCGAAGCGAACGAGCAGCGATTGATACAAATTCAGAATTTCTCAGCTCTACCGGCAACTGGTTTAGACCCGCCGCCATTCGAAGCGGGCCCGATGGAGCGATCTACATCGTCGACATGTATCGTTTCGCGATCGAGCATCCACAGTGAATTCCAGACGACTGGCAACGTAAGCTCAACCTGCGCGATGGACATGACAAGGGACGCATTTACCGTGTATCCCAAAAAGGACGGCCTGAAAAACCATACCCGGCAATCGACACAGAGGACACCGATACACTCATTGCTGCCCTAAATTCGGACATTCGTTGGCGACGCGACATCGCCCAGCAGTATCTCCTCAAACTAGAAGATTCAGATGTTACTCCACGAATTCGCGCTATCGCTACGAGCTCGCGGTCCCAAAAATCTCGCATTCAAGCTCTGTGGACTCTGCATCTAAAAAGCGCGTTGACGACCTCCGACTTGCTCACAGCGCTAGACGATCCAGATTCAGCTGTCAGAGTTCATGCCATTCGATTGAGCGACCCTCAAATTCATTTCGAGCCTATTCTCGAAAAGATCGTCGAACGAACCCGCGACAGCGATGAAAAGTCACGGATGCAAGCGATCTACACGCTCGGAGAATCTTCTGACAAATGCGCCGCCACCGCCTTGGGCAAATCCGCTGCGCGAGAAGGCAAGGACCGTCTCTTCGCATCCGCAGCGCTCAGTTCGATCATCCCACATCAAGAAATAGTCGTTTCTCATATCAGTGGCGCAGTTGTCGATCCAGACTATCAATTCCTCCTCGATGGAATCGCCAGCACGGCATTCGCCACTGGAAGCTCGGCCACCGCCAGCAAGATCCTCAAAGCAATTCTTGAGAAACATGGCGAAAGATCCATGGAAGACTGCTTGAATGCCTATCGCGTATTCAAGAACGCGCAGAATCGAATTAACCTCAGCAACCCCGAGGCCTTGTCGCTCGATTCAGCCGTAGTAAAAAAAGAAGTCGGATTCTTCGAAATTATTCGAGCTATTGTCGAGAACCCCTCTGCATCGCCTCAATCCCGGATACTTGCCATGCGGGCTCGCGCGCTAAGTCCAATCGAAAATCCAACGAGCATAGCCGACCTCGCATTGAAGACCCTAACTCCTGGCAACCCTTTAGACCTTCAACGAGCCGCCGTAGATTGCGCCGCGCAGATCCTGCAATCGGAAGCTCCTTATAAGCTTCTGGAAACCTGGAGCCATACTTCTCCTCAGATACGTAACAAAATATTAGATACGCTTTTCTCTAGAGGCAACTGGACTAAGGAACTCGCAAAGTTCGCGTCACAGCAGTCGGATATCGCTAAGGCGCTAAACGCGTCTCAACGCAATTTGCTTATCCGTCATCGAGATCCAGAAATAAGAGAATTGTCGGAGTCGATCTTCAGCGGGCTGAACGATAGCGATCGACAAGCGGCGATTCAGGCGTATCAGCCGGCGCTGCAGATAGCAGGAGATGCTAATTCTGGTCGAGAACGCTTTGTCGGACTTTGCGCCACTTGCCATGAACTTAACGGTATTGGGGTACCAGTTGGGCCCGACATCGCAGCGCTCTCCAACAAGAGCCCTTCGTTCCTGCTCGAAGCGATCATCGACCCGAATCGGGCGGTCGAAAGCAAGTTCCATCAATTTGTTGCGACGACTCGCAGCGGCGAAACCGCAGTCGGGATCCTTTCCGAAGAATCCCTAAATAGCGTTACGCTCACCACAATTGGCGGAGAGAACATTTCGATCCCTCGAACAGAAATACTATCAATGGAGAGCAGCGCTCAATCTCTCATGCCCGATGGACTGGAATCCGAGCTAAGCCACCAAGAAATGGCGGACCTGATCGCTTTCCTAACACAATCCAACACACATCCTCAGATCCGGATGAACGCGAGCGGCGAATTGTCCTTGCTCGCTCAGTTCGGACAAATCTCCGGCCAATCCGCTTACTATAATATAAAGACTGAAGCCATCGAGTGGATACAACCTGGCGACATGATTGAATGGACCGCCTACGATCTCGAACCCGGATACTATGACACCTTCGGAAACGCTGGGCTAAAGGACCCTCACGAAGGCAGGCCTTTCACGCTGCATATGAATGAGCGGTTCGTGACTGGAGCCGTTCCCTATTCGCGTAACATGAATCAGTTTAGGAAGCGAAAATTTGGCGCCATCAAGATTGATGAGCCTATAGCAAAAGCGGTATTTCGACTAGAGCATTCTATCGATAGAGCGGAATTCGCCCTGAAGGAACTGAGATTAATTCGCGTAGAGTAGACCGAAGTCTCCTCCTGACAGGTTGCCCTTGGGTCAATCCCCGTCGATCAGCCTGCCAATCCCCCCGAGCACTGATCCTTCGCCCTTGGACGCGCCACCTTGGGAAGGCGCGCTTTGGATGACTCGATCCGCAAGCCTGGAGAATGGCAGGCTCTGCAAATAGACGACCCCTGTCCCTCTCAAGGTGGCTAAGAACATCCCTTCACCACCAAAAAACATTGATTTCAGGTTTCCTGCCAGCTGGATATCGTAGTCGATGCTGGGAGAAAATCCAACGATGCAGCCGGTATCGACTCGCAACGCCTCCCCTCTCAGCTCACGTCGAATAACGGTGCCACCTGCATGCAGGAAAGCCATACCATCCCCTTGCAGCTTCTCTAGAATGAACCCTTCTCCTCCGAAGAAACCGGCACCCATTCGCTTGTTGAAAGCGATGCTCACTTTCGTACCGAGCGCCGCGCAAAGAAAGGCATCTTTCTGGCAAAGCACTTCTCCCCCAATCTCATCCAGATCGATGGGGACTATCTTTCCAGGATAGGGCGCAGCGAACGTCACCCTGCGCTTCTCGTATCCATTATTCGTGAAGTGAACGAGGAAAAGCGATTCCGCTGTAAGCACGCGCTTTCCGACATCGAGCAGTTTCCCAAAGACGCCCTTGTCCGGTTCCGAACCATCTCCCATCTTCGCTTCGAAAGAGATGTCCTCTTCCATCCAATTCATCGAACCCGCCTCCGCAACCACCGTCTCTTGTGGGTCCAGCTCCACCTCCACCATCTGCATGTCATCGCCATGCGTCTCATAATCAATTTCGTGCGATCTCATAGTCTATCCAGTAGATAACCTAGACCGAGCATCCCTCAATAAAGAAACCCTATTCCGCGGCTAGTTTAGCGATTGTTTCATTCTCGTCGCTTCAATTGATTAAAAATCAAATCCGTGTCCAGATCCAATGGTGGCAATAGGACAGGTCTGGAGCATTTGCGACAAGTCGAGATAAAACGATATCAGAAATCGTATGAATTCAATTGCGCCGAATCAGAAGCGGAATATCGAGCTGAACTTGACCGTCGTATCCATTTGCTGGCGTACAAATCCAGTTCGTTCGTCAAGATAGCTTTGATTCAATACCAAGAAAAACCGTTGCCCCGGCTTATACTCCCAGATGAGTCGACTGTTAATTCCGAGGGTATCAGAAATATTGTCATACTGAGCCAGATTGGTCCAAGTGAGGTCTGGAGTAATGTTTACGAGCGCAGTGAGCGAAGCGACTTCGATATCGAAATCAAGGCTAGGCAGTTCGACATTTTGAAAGGTATAGTCGACCTCTAGCCCGAAGTGCTTCGACGGCTGGTAAACGAGACCAGATCTACTCTCCGTCCGATCGCCATCGTAGAAACTACCAAACGAATACTCGTAAGTGACGTCCACCACCCGATTGGTTGCTGACTCGAATCCTAGAGTACCGCGATTCCATTCGTAGTCTCCTGCCTCGATCGTCGCCGTTCTCGATACCGTGAAATCGCTATCGGGCGCGTCGAACGAATTCTCCCACTGGAAATACAACCTATCAAGCGACTCAAATTCAAAGCTCAAAGGCGTCAACACATGCCTCGACGACTCTAGCTTGTTGGAAAGGTTGGTAACGTATTCTCCTTCGTACGTTAGACGATATTGACGTAGCCAAGGCACTTTTTCAGGCCGAGGCTGATAGCTTAGCACGGATCCGAATCTTCGAATGCCGCGCCGAGGAGCAAATCCCATCGCAGGATTGAAGTCCTCGTCAATTTGCAGGAAGGACCCTTCGACCTCGAATTCATCTGCTGGAACAATGACATTGCCCCCGAAACTGGGCGAGAATCCAGAGTCGAAATCCGGATCATCGGACTGCGAACCCAAGAAGTAGGCGTTCGCCTCAAGTCGATACTTGTCGAGAAACGAGTCGCTCAAATACCGGAAGTCGGTTCCGGCCACCAAATTGTCGAAATCGGAATTCGGGTCTCCGTGCGTGACGAGCAATCCAATAGACGACTGATCCAGGATTTGCCGATTAATCCGGCCTACGAACGTGTTTTGACTACCTAGATTCTCACTCGAGTCGATAGCCGCATTAATCACGCCAATGTCATATTCACCTACGCGTCCGGACAATTTCGCCGCTCCGACCAAAGGAACGACCTGACCACTGCTATTCAATCCGATACGACGGCTAAAGTAGGGAAGGAAAACAGGCGTAGTGCGCCGTCCTCTTCGGATGCGCCCTCCGAGTCCTCCATAATTGAATACACCTGCATCTTCCAGGAAGAAGCGTCGCTTCTCCGGAAAGAACAACGAAAATCGAGTCAAGTTTACCTGTCTGGTATCGGTTTCCGCTGCCGCAAAATCTGTATTGTAGCTCAAGGTCGCGCTCATCTTAGGAGAGATCCGGTACCTAAAATCTCCACCCCAATCGAATTCCGAGCCACTCGTCCCAGCATCATCATCATCGAAGTTATTCGCCAATATATAGGGATTGAACTCCAGTCCCAATCCTTGCTTCAGATCGCCCAACCCTTTCAGTTTTCCCGCCTCGGATATGTAGTAGGATCTCATGGAAAGACGCGGTGACGCCCATATTCCGCGCTGGCTATTTCGCGCTAGATTGCGAGAAATATTCAGCCCCCACTCCGCGGAATCAGGATCGAAGCTAAAGGTTGTGAGAGGGAATGCTGCTTCGGCAAACCAGCCCTGATCCGTCACCTTCGTCTTCAATTCCCAAATACCGTCCCATTGGGTGTTTATATTGATGTTGTTGCTCACGATCGCATCTTGCCGTGTGCCATTCGGATTGAATCGAAACCAGTAACCGTTTCGTTCATCGTTAAACGTATCGAACACGAGTATCACATAGTCGTCGGGCCGCATACTGTCGTCTCGACGCATGTACCGAGCTACGATCTCGTTTGGCTCGGTATCCCAACACCAGACCGCTACGTACAGGTTGTTGCTGTCATAGGCCACTCGAAATTCGGTTCGCTGCTCCATCGCGATTCCCGCTCGGGGGCGATACTGGATTAGCGGCCCGCTGACTTCTGCATTTTTCCAGACGTCATCATCCAAATTTCCATCGATTTTAGGCGGAGCTTCAACGCGGACTGCGCCGATTTCCGGCTTGTAGCCCCTCTCCAACCGAAATTCAGGAATCTCCGGCTCTGCGCTAGGGCTCCGTTCATCCTCAGCCCAGAGAGTTGAAACCCACAGAATTGCCAGGCAATAGGCGCCTACTATTCGCAGTTGTAATCCGAGTCTATCTTGGGGTATGGGCATCTTGGAAAGCTAATGGCCCTTTTGCGGCAGACGACGGAGACTAGCAAGTACAATTAACCCGACGTTTGAAGAGCAGCCCCAAGGCTGGATTCTTCATACGATAGTTGACAATGCGCCCGTACCCTCGCTATGTCCTCAAACTTCAACTATTTCTACCCCCTCTCATTACATCATGAAGAAAGTACTACCCCTCTTCCTCCTCGTTTTCATTTCTGGTTGGCAACAATCGGACCTGCCCCCGATCCCTATGTCGGCGCTTGGGATTACGAACTTTTCAACCTCCCACAAGGAATACCTACGGGAACGATAACGATCACTGGCGCAGACGGAGACTACATGATCCAGAGTGAAAATACGCGCGGCGTGGTTGAGTGGAACGACGTCGCAATCGAAGACGGAGAACTCGTCAGCGCCCATTTCGACTACAATGGCACTCGCGTTGACGTCAGAGGAACCTTTGAAGACGATACGTTAAATGGAAACATGTCAGCGCAGGGCTACACCTTTAGGATGGAAGCCAAGAAGTAGGGCAGCGAGTAGGATCGCTTAGACCCTCAAAGTCCTCCATAGTAAAGTTTCGTATCGTACAAAAGCGCAATGCGGTCATTTCGTTGATGCGCGCTGTACAGCTTTCTCAACGCCGCAATCATCTCATCGTATCCAAAACCTCCTGCGCGTAACCGGGTCGACAACGAATGTAATCGGCGACCCGATCGGAAAAGCGTTTTGTCGCATCGCTCATCGCTAGATCGTGATCTCACCTCTCATATAGAGACATGCTCTGCCGGAAATCAAAACGCGATTCCCCTCCAAGCGACACAGCAAACTTCCTCCTCGAGCAGATATTTGACGGGCTGTGAGCGTAGGCTTAGACAAGCGCTGCGCCCAATAGGGCGTTAGTATGCAGTGCGCGGAACCCGTCACTGGATCTTCGTCTATTCCGAATTTCGGGGCGAAGAAGCGGCTCACGAAATCGACTTCATTGCCGGGTCCAGTAGCAATGACACCACGAAGATCCAATTCACTGAGCAAGCGCATATCCGGCTTCAAGTCCCGTATCGCAATCTCGTCCTCGAAAATCGCCATGTAGTCTGCACCGTGATACAGCTCAATTGGACGCCTGCCTAACGCCGTTGCGACGGCGTCGGTAACGGCAACCGCTTCTCCCGATTGACTTGGAAAGTCCAATGTGAGCAACTCTCCCTCTCTCACTACTTTCAATTTTCCGCTCAAGCTCGAAAAAACAATCTCGTCTGGGCCATGCTCCAACAACTCGAAGAGAACGTAGGCTGTCGCCAAAGTGGCGTGCCCGCACAGCTCTACCTCGCTGGCTGGGGTAAACCATCTCAAGTGAAAACCTGATTCATCAGGAACGTAGAATGCCGTCTCGGATAAATTGTTCTCTACTGCAATCTGTTGCATAAGCGAGTCCGGCAGCCATGACTCCAAGGGACAAACCGCTGCTGGATTGCCTTGAAACGTTTTTTCCGCAAACGCATCGACTTGATAAATTGGCAGTATCATTCCAGCTCCTAAGAAACAGGGCCTTAGACACGAGAGCGATCTCAAATCGCGTCATGTTGATATCGAATAAGAACGCGATTCCTGCACACGTCCAATTTCTCCTAAAAACGTGGATATTAAGAGTGGCGCTGCCCCGCCCACCACTTTCTAATCATACCAATGAGAGCGTTTTTGTATCCTTCCCTGCTCGCGCTAGCCCAACTCGGCACGATTGATGTAAAGGGAGATGCGCCTCAACTTTACGAACCCGGCAAGACGCTTACCCTATTCGCTAAAGCTCCTGACATTGTCACTCCCATTGGAATGGCTATCGACAACGGCGATTTCGTATACGTAATCGAATCGCACACTCATTCGCCTCCCAAAGGATATCGCGGTCCGAGCAAAGACCTGATCAAGCGATTCAAGGACGACGGCAACGACGGCGTAGCAGATCGAATAGAAGTATTCGCCGAAGGACTCGATCAAGCGATGAATCTCGCGTTCGGACCTGACGGCATTCTCTATGCGCTTTGCGCCAAGGAATTTGTGGCGCTTCCAGATCGGGATTAGGACGGAGCCTGCGATGGAATCGAGAAGATCCTCTCCCTCGAAACGCATTCAAGCAATCCTCACGGCAATTGGCTGGGTCTCGCATTCGACGTCGAAGGATACGTCTATATTGCACGTGGCAATGTTGGGAGCTACTATCACCGAGTAGTGGGCAAGGACGGGTCCGTCGCCGAGGGGTATGGCGATGGGGGGTCAGTGATTCGAGCGCGACCGGATGGAACGAACATCGAACCTTGGGCAACTGGCTTCTGGAATCCAATGGATTTAAAATTCGATCGAAAAAAACGATTGATGCTGGTCGACAATGATCCGGATGCTCGCGGACCTAACCGCTTGCTTGAAGTGGTCCAAGGCGGCGACTACGGCTATAAGTCTGTATTTGGTGGATCAGGACGTCACCCATTCCAAGGCTGGGACGGCTCGTTTCCTGGAACCCTACCCTTTTTATCGGGAACGGGGGAGGCGCCATCTGGAATCATTGATGCGTCATCGGGTCCCAGCGATAGCTATCTGGCAACGATTTGGAACGAAAATACGATCGAACGGCATACGGTGAACAACGGGGCTGTTCAAAAATCAATTTTCATGGCAGGCGACAAGAATTTTCGCCCCGTAGCTCTCGCATACGATAGCCACGGAAATCTATATATCACCGACTGGATGCTGGTTGACTATCCCAACCACGGGAAAGGACGCATTTGGAGAGTATCCAATATGCCACGACCTGATTACATTGAGAAAACAAAAGGATTTACGACCCCAAGCAAGAAGAACATCTCCACCGTATTGTCGCATGTGGATCCTTTCACGCGCCACTCCGGAGAGATGTGGCTATCCCAGCCCGAATACCACTTTTTAGCCAGCGAGCTAACTCAGGACGAGAACGCCCGCGTTCGAATGGGGGCCTACCTGGCCCTACGACGTTCAGGCATTTCCGATCCTAGATCATTCATTCGCAGCGCCTTGACAGATGCGGACGTTCAAATTCGTCGCCTCGCTCTCATGTGGGCAGCTGAACAATACGATCCAAGCCTGCGGCCCGATATAGACGAAATCCTAACATCGGGACCCATAAATCGTGACCTGTTCAATGCCTACCTCGCCGCAATCGAAATCCTCGAGCCCAATTTCTCTGGAGCCTACCGCGACAGATCTGTTCCCAAAGCCAATCGCATCCCCAGATCGCTCAAGCAATCGGTTCTACATGCGCTCGCAAAAGATTCGTCCCTGTCTCCCGAAATCAGGGCACTGACTATAGAACGCTTACCGGCAAAAAACGCCCTGGACTACCTCGCGAGCGCCGAAGGGCCAGTCCGCATGGCAGCAATTCAACGCGTCTCTATGCACGCAAGCGAAAAAATCGCTCATGCTCTAAATCAAATCGCTCTAAATGAATCTGAGGTTGAATCACTTCGCGCCGAAGCGTTGCTCGGACTGTCTCGCCAATTCCTAGAGTCCCCCGAGGCTCTCATTCCATTGCTTGATCACTCCAATCAAGCAATCGCTATCGAGGCAACTCGCTTGTTGCGATTGCACTCTTCCAATCCTAAGGTTCGGCAATCACTCTTAAGAATCAGCGGTCAATCGAAAAGCGCTCAGGCCGAGATCGCGGAACACGCGCTCTTTGGCTTCGATCCTCAAAAGCCCCAGGCAAGCAAGCGTCCCCAATCCATAGATACATGGAAATCAATTTTAGCCGATGGCGGCGACCCTTCCCGTGGAAGCCGCGTATTTCGCAGTCCGCAAACTCTTTGCATGTCCTGCCATGGGAATGGAGGCCAAGGAAACGAGTTCGGTCCCAGTCTCGCCGGAATCGGCCAGTCGCTAAATCGGGAGGCAATAATCCATGCGATTCTTCGCCCGTCGGACTCGTTCAGTCCCGACTTTCAAGCATGGACGATTGAAACCAACGATGGAAAAAGCCACCAAGGTGTGCAGATCGATCATCAAAGCAAGGGAAGCATGTTGCTATATACTCTAGACGCTAGAGAGAATGTCCGCTTCGAGGCCGATGAGATCAGGGACTATCGGGCTTCAAAGTACTCTTTAATGCCTTCAGGTCTGGAAAACACGATGACCGTCAGTGAATTTCGAGACCTTGTGGCATATCTAGCAGAATCAAAAACGCCATGAAGCAATCGTTAGTCATTGGGTTGTTGTACCTAGCTCTCAATTCAATCTTTCTCGAAGGAGATGAATTTAAGTCATCGTTCCCTGAATACACGCGCACTTGGGTCGGACCCGACTATTGGTCTAATCGACTACAGGACTGGCGCGTTACCATGGGTCGACTGGAATGCCTGAACGGCGAGCTTGACAAGCCTATGAGGACGACTCTTTGGATTTCGGGAGAGGTGGGAAATCGCCCAGAACCTTTCACACTAACGATAAGGACAGGTTCACTAGGCTATTACGACGAGGGAGACGGTTCTTCCTGGAGCGGGTTGCTTATCGGTGCAGGGCAGGGCAAGCTTGATTACCGGTCTGCCTCGCTGATCCACCACTTGCCAAGCAACGGAGGGGGAATGCTGGCCGTATTCGACGACCAAGGCAGATCCAAGTTCCTAAGCAACGAATCCGAGCGAGACGCCGTGCGCAAGGTGATGATGCAAAGCAATCGGAATCCGGCAATCAATCGATCAGGCGGCCTTGGGAATCACGAGGACTATCGGCTTGAACTTCACGCTTCAGAGGAACGAGGGAATAAACGAGACCTCTCCCTCACCGTATTCGATTTCCATACAGGCCAGGAAGTTTCGCGCGTTCAGCTCGACGATGTGGACTCAAGCGCAATAAGAGGTGGAGTCGCGTTCGTCTCGCACGGTGGCAACGGCTCCCAAAGGAGGTATTGGTTTCGTGATTTTAGAGCAAATGGCGATGCGATCAAAGTACATCCAAATCGTCGATACGGCCCAATCCTTGGAACGCTTTATTCTGTCTCCGGCAACACCCTCAAAATCAATGCGCAATTCCCTCCCCTGGGATTTGGTGACGCTTCCCACGCCAAATTGGAAATAGGAAGAAAGGAAACGGACTTTTGGAGAGAAGTTGAAACGGCTCCCATCGAGTCGCCTAGCTATACGGCGCTCTTCAGAGTCGAAAATTTTCAACGCCACGATGCCACGCCCTTTCGCATTCGCTATGTTTCCAACGGAGTCGAAAGCGTATTCGAAGGGCAAATCGCTGCCCAACCACAGGAGGGCGAAATGCTCGCCATAGTCGGTCTTACATGCTACCAAAATATCGCCAAGTCGGCGGATGCAGGATGGGGTGAAGGCTTTTTCGGCACTCCCGAAGGAAGATGGACCCAAGAGAATCTTTGGTTCCCACACACCCACCTCGTTGAAACTATCGCCGAACGTGACCCGAGCTTGATCGCGCTTCTCGGCGACCAAATATACGAAGGGGGGAACCCGACAACCTCGCATCATGAAGAAGGAAACCCCCATTTGGACTACCTCTACAAATGGTATATCACCCTATGGGATTTAGGACGCCTTACTCGCCAATTTCCAACCGTTGTCCTGACAGACGATCACGATGTCTACCAAGGCGATCTATGGGGCAATGGAGGCGCTGCAAGCGTCAATGGACAGAACAAGGAAGGCGGCTACGTCCACGAACCTGAGTTTGTACGCATGGTGGAGCGAACGCAAACCGGAGGCAATCCAGATCCCGCTCCCGGCGTCAAGTTGGACCAAGGATTGAAGAATTACTTCACGTCATTCTCGCTCGCCGATGTCGATTTCGCCTTAATCGAAGATCGAAAATTCAAGAGCCTACCTACCGAGATCGGGACGGTAGAAAAGAATGGATCAAAAATTATCGAACCCAACTACGACGTATCCAAAGCAGATATACTAGATGGCAAACTACTGGGCGCCGCTCAAGAAACATTCTTATCTCGATGGGCGGAAACTAATCGAGATCGCGTCAAGATCGCATTGACGCAGACTACCTATGCATCCCTGCACACTGATCCCGACGGAGCGAAGTGGATCGATATTGACTCAGGAGGCTGGCCGCAATCTGCGCGTAATCGCGCCCTGGACATCCTAAAGCAAGGCAATACCATTCTCCTATCGGGCGACACGCATCTTCCGTCAGTAATTTAGCATGGCGTCCAGACCCATCGAGATTCGATCTGGCAGTTCACGGTACCCGCAGTCGCAAACAAGTACCGCCGCTGGTGGACGCCATCAACCAAGGGATCGAATAGGGCCCCAGGAGATCCGGATTACACAGGCGACTACCTCGACGGCCTAGGTAACAAGATAAGCGTTTTAGCGGTTGGGAACCCATCGCTTTCGAACGCAGCTGTGTTCGAGGAAAATAAGCGAAGAGGAAAAGGCTACGCCAGCGAGCACTTGATGCTCGATCGAGCTGTTACCAAAGATGGCTACGGCATCATCGTCATCTCTCCCGATCGCAATTCGATCACGTTCGAATGCTGGCCAGCCGATTCATCCGAAGGCCAGCATGCCGGCTGGCCTGTCAAGCTCGTTCGATCTGATACTCAGAGCCCCTGGATGGAAGATTAGGCGCGCAAACGCATCCCCTGAATCCACTGACCTAATATGGCTAAGACGCCATCAGCTTCTGTATGCGTTCTCTCGTTAGTTCAGTCAACAGACCTACCCCCGTCTTAACATTCATCCCGCTTTCGGATAGGAAAGACTCGATTTCGATGGGTGTGTCGAATACGACTTCTGCTTCTCTCGCTCCTAAGTATCGACCTTTGCCGAATACATCTTCCTCGAGCTTGAAAATTGTTTCCGCGATGCGATGGCGACTAGGATTCTCCAAAAGATAGATGCCTGGATAACTGTAGAGCTGATGGGCAAGAAAAACTTGATCGAGCTGGTCGTACAGCGTTTCGGAACGGCTCAAAGATGGTGGGTTCTCCTCACTCGTTAGCTCCTTACGAATTAAGGCCCTTATCGCCTTGATTCGCTTCGGCGTAGACATGCTTTCATTCAGAGCGTTATGCGCTTTCTCAACGCGCCCAACTAAAGCAGACCTAAGAGCGGTTAGCCGATCCTCCAAAGAGCCCGCTGTCGCGGCTCCAAAATACTCTTCCTCCTTGATCGATAATAGGGCTGATCCCAAATCCATAATGCGGGTAACGGCATCGTTCCCTACTCGCGGCTTCCATGTGATGCTCGATTCCAAAGAGCTCAATCGCCCAGAAAAGACTGCTTCAACATTGGATACCTTATGTTGGATACGGAGAGACATCGGCGTCAGCATTCGAAGGATGGGCTGAAACCACGGGGAGTATTTAGGAGCGATAAATCGGTAGGGAGACTGTTTTCGAAGCAAGTTCATGGGAGGCGCTCGCAACTCGAATGGGGGACGAAGAAAGTGATTCCCAACCCATTAAACAGTAGAAAACGCTAAGTAAAGAACCAGTTTGACCTATTATTCCTACAAGCGACGGGACGATAGCATTTCTATGCGCGAAATACGCATTTCAAAGATTCCCATTAGCCACAGCCGCAAAGACGAGTTTTCCTCGCGGAATACGACACATCAAATAGAACGAGGGTCCCGCGAGAAAAACACGCCTTTGCGGCCCGACTAAAAATCCAAGTAACACATATTTGGATATAAATAGAACAGGCCCCGGCGACTAGATCGCCGGAGCCCGTTGTTATTTTCTCTCTTTCACTTGGCTAGAGCGAAGCTCTACTTCCGAGTGAGATTGAGTTACTTCCAGTATCCCCATACCTACAAGCGCTAAAACTGCGATAACTTCGTAAATGATCAAAGTAGTCATATATTCCCCTTTCCCGTTTTCCTTATACACAAAACAACGCGAAATGTTTCACCTTGGTTGCGTTTTTTCGCTGGAAGCGCGCTTTTTATTTTCCTCGCTTGTGATCATCTCGCATTCCGCGCTAATTGATAAATCCAACATCCGATCCCTTATCGATGAAGCCCTCCCATTTCCTTCCGATTTCACTAGCCGTCTTCGCAGTCGCCATCGTTTCCTGCGCTCCTTTCGAACGAACCACGCAAAGCGACTTCGGGAAGCTACCCGATGGTTCGTCGGTAACCCAATATACGTTGATCAACCAATCCGGAATGCAAGTGAGCGTCATCTCGTACGGGGCCATCATCACGGAAATCGTGGTCCCTGACAATCAAGGCGACCGACGCAATGTGATCGTCGGGTCCGATTCGATGGAGGACTATCTCGGTCGTTATCCGGCCGCCGCCGTGATTGGACGCTTCGCCAATCGAATCAAGAATGGGGCCTTCGAGATCGATGGGAAGCCATACAATGTCACCTTAAACGCGCGGAACAACCATATACATGGAGGCGTGAAGGGATTCGCCAAGGTGAATTGGACAGCGCGCGCCCTTCCCGCAGGTGAAGACTCAGCCGCTGTCGAGCTTACCTATACAAGCCCCCATGGAGAGGAAGGCTACCCGGGAAACCTGACCGCGAAAGTGGTCTACCGACTCAGCGACGACAACACGCTCAGCATACAGTATTCCGCGGAAACGGATCAGCCCACAATCGTCAACCTAACCAATCATGCCTACTTCAATCTAGCCAATGAAGGTGGCTTTGAGGATCATGTCCTTTGGTTGAATGCGAAATCCTATACCCTAACGGATGACCAATTGGTGCCCAACGGGGCGATCGCTTTAGTAGAGAATACGCCCTTCGACTTCACAACGCCCACGGCTATCGGCGAACGACATTCAGAGATAGGCGCCCCCCATCCCGGCAAATACGACGACAATTTCATAATCGCTGGAGGCGGCTCGAAACTCGCAAAGGCCGCTCATGTCCGCGAGCCCGTCAGCGGACGGATCCTCGAGGTCTGGACCGACCAACCTGGCGTGCAGCTTTACACCGGAAACAAACGGGGCTTCTGTCTAGAAACGCAACACTACCCAGACTCCATAAACCACCCTCACTTTCCTTCGCCTATCGTCCGGCCAGACCTACCATTTAGTAGCGAAACCGTTTTCGCTTTCTCGGTCGAACGCTAGAGAATATTCCATCGCCAATAGGACAACCCATCGTGACCGAATCAGAGCAGCCCGATCTCCAAGATACAAAGCAAGCCTTCATCAGTGGTGCCACCAGCGGCATTGGTCAGGCCCTTGCTCAGGGATTTGCGGATGCTGGCTACCGCGTGATCGGAACGGGCCTGGGAGACCTACCCAATAGCGAAGGAGGAATTCGATACGCAAATCTGGATGTTCGGAACGCGCGTGAAATTGACGCATTCCTTGAGACGATTGATCAACTCGATGTCTTGATAAATACCGCCGGTGTCATTCGTCGTGAAGAAGAACTGAATCCAGAAATCTTCGACGAGGTACTCGATATCAATCTAAGCGGCACGATGCGGCTCTGCGCCAACGCTCGGGCGCTCCTCTCTAAAACGCGTGGTTGTATTATCAATACAGCCTCCATGCTATCCTACTTTGGTGGCGGATTGGTTCCCGGCTATGCAGCCTCCAAAGGAGGAGTCGTTCAATTGACGAAATCGCTCGCCATTGCCTACGCTAGCGATGGTATCCGCATAAACGCGATCGCGCCCGGCTGGATCGAAACGTCCCTTACTCAAGAACTTCGGGATGACCCGAAACGAAATCAAGCTATACTGGATCGAACGCCGCTAGGACGCTGGGGAGACCCTTCTGAGATCGTCGGCCCCGCCCTTTTCCTTGCCAGTCCTTCAGCATCATTCATAACAGGAACAGTTCTCAACGTCGATGGTGGTTACGCCGCAATGTAAGCCCACGGATCTAGCCGTAAGCCAAGAGAATGCTCCTGTAGGCCGCCATAGATAGAATTTCAACGCATCACATCCATGACATCCTCAGAATCCGATCCGAGAGCGCCCATCCCCTACCAGCTTCCAATGCCGCCCGACGCTCAGTCGGACATCGTCATTGGCGATGCCATCTCCGATGACGACCGCGTTTGGGTACCGCAGGCAGAGGGCGTGTTTTTTCGACCCTTGTGCCTGAATGTTGCCCAAGGATACTGGATGAACCTACTCAAAGTAACGCGGTCCGGCGTGCTCGCGCGGCACCGCCATCCGAATCCAGTCCATGGATTCGTGCTCAAAGGCCGTTGGCGCTACCTTGAGCATGATTGGGAAGCGACCGAAGGAAGCTACGTTTTCGAACCGCCAGGGGAAACGCATACGCTCGTCGTACCGGAAGATGTCGACGAAATGATCACCTACTTTCAAGTCAATGGAGTCATGTACTACGTGGACCCCTACGGAAAGCATCTCGGATATGAAGATGTCTTCACGAAGATCGACATGTGCCGCAAGCACTACGCCAATGTCGGACTGGGCGAAGACTATGTTGACAAATTCATTCGATAAACGGCGCAAGGCACGCTAGATCTGTACTAACATGAACACCTTCCAATTATCAGTCGTCACATCGCTATCATTGCTCCCGGCCTGGACAGCGCATGGGGAGGTACCACTCACCTACGAAAAGGTCGAGGTCCTGCACGAGGATGTTTTAAACGAGTCGCAGTGGGTCGTCGAACAGATGCCCGGAGGCATGGTGAACTTCAATGGCAAGTCGATAGAGATCGATGATTCGAGAGGATGCACCGTCTGGTTCAAGCATCGCCAATCAGGTCCCGTCCTCATCGAATTCGAAGCTACCATGATCAAAGCCGGCGGGCCCAACGACAACGCTCGCGACTTGAATTGCTTTTGGATGGCCATCGACCCGATGCACCCGACCGATATATTCGCCAATGACAAGAGGACGGGAAGGTTTCCTACTTACGACTCCCTACGACTCTATTATGTCGGCTACGGGGGACATCGAAATACGCAAACGCGATTCCGCCGATACAATGGCCTTGGAGAACGGCCCTTGCTACCGCAGCACGATTTAAGCCGGCCCGAATACATGATTACGCCTAATCAGGCAAAACGTATCCAAATTGTAGTGATCGGCAATCGAACGCAGTATATTCGAGATGGAGAAGTCATTTTCGATTTCACCGATCCACAGCCCTATCGCGAAGGCTGGTTCGCATTTCGAACCGTAAGCAATCATATGACCATTCGCGATTTTAAGGTTACTCGACTTGCGCCAACTAGCGGAATCGATGCGGATCCGCCGCTCATGCCATTGGGCGGCTATGCGGATGGCTACTCAGTCCATCAGATATCCGCGGGAAACGCGCCGGCCATGCATTCCTACATAGACATTTGCCCCGAAAGCCCAGACGGGAGCAAGATCGCGTATTTCGAATTCGAGAACAATGTTCCCGGCTGGGGCTATGTGGTAGTCGCCAACAGAGATGGCAGCGAACCCAAACGGATCAGCGAGCGAATCAAGGGGCACGATCACGACGGAGCGCGGCAACAGTGGATCGACAATGGTCGAATTATCTATGGCATTGGCGATGATCAGCATTCCGAGATCTACAGCCTAAAGGATAAGAGCCGTCGTTTGGTCGAAGGAGAGATCGGCATGGTCTCCGAAGAGCATGGTTTTGGCCTAACCCACAACAACTACCCGAAAAGCAGATACCACGATTCCGATCGCAAGCCACCTGAAGTTTCGCTCATGAATCTAAAGGACGGGACCGCAAGGCCCCTGCTCAACAAGTCGCAGATGCTGCCCCTGCATCCGAAACGGGACCTCATAAACGCCCCGCAATACCTAGGGCATGGGAGTGTTCAAGCATCCCAAATGGTCCCCGGACGGATCCCAGTTCTTCTGGGTGTACATGCTCGAGTTGAAGGAAACCGGAAAGAAGCTCGTGAAGTCCGCTCTTCTATCGGACCGGAACGGAGACACCATCCGTTACGTATCGGAAGTCGGTCAGCATCCGATGTGGCATTCTAGCGATACGTTGCTTTCCTATATCCGGAAGGAAGAATTCGACCACCACTCCAATCCGTCTGCCCAAACCGTGATGGCGCATCCCACCGATGGACGCGCCGACTACCCCATCATCGAGAATGCCCTTGGAATCCATGGTTCGCTCAGTCCCAATGGCGAGTATTTCGCCACGGATATTTTCGATTGGCCCGAGCCCAATACCCATGCAGTCCTGCTATACGATGTGAAAAGCGGCAGCTATCGCGAGCTCGCATGAATGCGTACCGAAAAAGGCGATACAGATCATTCAATGCATCCGCACCCTTCGTGGTCGAGAGATGGCAAACGCATATACTTCAATGGATCCGACACCGGTGAGTGAAGACTCTATGCCATAGACCTTACCGGCTATTCCTTTAAGCCGGTGCAAAAACGCTAGAGGTCAGGATTCGACACCTCTTCCGCCAGTTGCCGCGCAGCGCGCGCTATCAATGTCTCGATTGATTGATGTATCCGTTGCCTATGGGATGGTTCGCGACTATAGCTCTCGTAGACCTTTAAGCTAGCGATGAACTCGCCCGTCTCGTAATCCTCAAGATAAGCCATCGCCCCGAATCGCGCATTGCCGATGTTTCTCCCGTACCGCGCTCGTAGGGCCGGATTTCCCTTCTCATGAGTAGTAATTTCTCCTCGAATACGGATTGCACGGGCATCAGGCTTCATCCGTAGAACACGCTCAAACGGTCCGAATTGCGAAAGCTCCTTCGCGAATCGTTCCGAAAACTCGTATCCCGATTCATGACCGGAAAAATCTTCAATCACTACGGTATCGTAAGACTCAATATCCACATACGGATTGCGCTCTTCCGTCGTGAGGCAGCCCAACAAGGTGACGCTCAGCCCAGCAAAAACGACTGTCATTTTGAGATTCAGCATTCTTGTTGATAAAATAGACGCTACCGCACGCACCCTTATTAGTCAACGTGTCCACTTCGAATACGAGCGCCGCGCCCATTCGGTTTTGGAAACTGCAAACGAATATCCTCCGTTTCCTACCCACCTAAAAAAAGCGCCTTCCAATGAAAATGATTGGAAGACGCTCGAAAATTGACCGAAAGGCTCAGTTTACCTGAAACATGTCAGGTATGGTTTCGGTGCCGCTCTCTACGACCATCAGATGCTGGACATGCGATAGCGGCGCCCGAATCGCTGAAGCCAATTCAGCTATCGCCTTCCGCGATAGCCGCCTCCGCCACCACCACGATTGCCTCCTCCGTCGCGAGGCGCTCGAGGAGTCGCTTCGCGTACAGTCAGGTCGCGTCCCATCAGGTCGGTGCCATTAAGGCCTTCAATTGCGGCGTTGGCTTCTTCAGCGCTGTCCATCGTCACGAATGCGAACCCACGGGAGCGACCCGTTTCGCGATCCGTAATAAGCTTAAGCTGAGAGACGGCTCCAAATGCTTCGAAAGCATCCTGAAGATCACCCTCGCCCGCATCGAATGAAATGTTTCCTACGTATATTTCCATGTTATTGATTTCTGTCTAAAGCATCTGTCTAAATCAAAAAGGCAGACTCGAACAGCGACGCTTAAACCGGAATACACCTCGAATCCCAATTCGCATTAGGATTACATTCTAGACATGAGCCCAAATAGGGTTTTTCGAGCCGTGGCGAACTAAAAATTCGATTCTATCGATTTCGACCATTCGATCACGATGAAAGTCGGCTTGCCCCAGGAAACGATCGTTGATCCATTACAAACGATGATTCGCGTCGAGACTCGGCTTCAATACGCCAATGGCTACCTAGAGCTCGGGATGACCAAGGAGGCCGCCGATGAACTAAACGCGATCGAGGGCGACGATCTGCTTGAACGCCCCGATATTCTCAAAGTTCGCATCAAGCTCTACTTGGAATCCAAAAAATGGAACCTCATGACTCGCAAAGCGAAGAAATTGGCCGAAATTGAGCCCGACAACGCCTTCGGGTGGATCTATTGGGCCTATGCCCTTCGAGAAAGAAACCGTACCGAAGAGGCGAAAGCGGTCGCAGAGAAGGCCATCGACGTTCATCCAGACGACGCAACGCTTTGGTTCAAACCTCGCATGCTACTGCTCACTGCTCGGAGAGGTGGAAGACGCGTCTCGCCACCTGGACAAAGCCGTTAGCCTTGAAAAGTCGTTTGAGGCAGAGGCGGTCAACGATCCCGATCTCGACAACCTTTGGAAATGGATTCGCAGCGGCGAGAATGCTTCCGAGTCTTCCTGAAACTTCACAAGATTTCTCCTAGAAAGTTTCAAACGATTGTTTGAATCCAGACATCGCTCTTTCCCGTATTCGTTTGCATGGGAACGAGAGTCGCGCTGCGAATCTCAATACAAAAAGGAGGATAAATGAAACTAAAGAATCGTCTATCTCGGAGTCGCTCTGGAACGCGACTTCTTTGCTTGATAACAAGCTTACTGGCTCTACCTCTCGTCGCAACATTCGGGGAAGAAGCAGAGGAAATTAGAGAAAAGAACTTGATTGTGAATATCGATGATCCACATTCGTTATTCGATATAGACGCCGAATGGATACGGGAAGATCTATTATACAATGCATTTTACGACGCCGCTAGACGCGAAAAGCTAGGTGACTTCGATATCACATACAATGCTATCAGTCCCAAAAACGCACGAGGCGTATTGGAATTCGATGTGATCTCCTAGAGAAGAAGCATAGCGAATATGTACGAATTTACCGTATCCGCGAAATACTACAACGCTGACGGAGAAAAGATAAGTCTAGGTGTATTCAGAGGATATCGATCGGGCATCGACGTCCTAATGAGGCGAGACATAGGCGACCACTTCGCCGACTCCGCAGAGGACGCCTTTCGCCAAGCGCTGAAAAAACTAGATAAAGTACTGTCCTGAATTGCCCACTACGATTGAGCAACACGTCATTCTTGACAGTGCGGAACCCCGGGCTTCGGTCCGGGGGTTTTTCTTTCTTGCCTTTGTTTGCTATCGATCCGCGGTCTCGATTGCCTGGTCCAATAGCTTACTCAGCCTAGCCTTGCGTTCCGCGTATTCGGGATTCAGAGCCTGGTTGGTAAATTCTCCTGGATCGCGATTGTGATCGTAGAGTTCCTCCTCGCCGGTACTATAGCGGCTGTAGCGATAGGAACCTGATCGAATCGAACGGTGCACTGCTTTCGTATTTCCCATAACCGAAAACGCAGTTTCTCGCTCCCAGTCATCTCGATCTGGATTTTCGAGCAATGGTATCAACGAATGCCCGGGAAGAATGGAAGGCGCCTTATCGGCCAAACCGGCGAGTTCCGCGAAGGTAGGATACAAATCTACTAGCTCGGTTTCTGCCATGACCACTTTACCCGCGCTTTCTTCGAATCCTGGAGCGCGAATAATCAGCGGGACGCGGCACGCTGGCTCGAAGAGGCTGGGCTTTTGCCAGCTGCCATGCTCGCCGAGCAGCCAACCGTGATCCGAAATGAACACAACGACAGTGTTGTCCGCCATGCCCAATCGATCTAGGGCATCCAAGAGTCGACCCACCTGCTCATCCATATAGCTAACGCATGCATAATAAGCAGCCAATGCTTCTTTCGCCTGCGATTCAGTCATACGGTACGAGGTCGCGTTCGCTTTGTTCTGATTCGCCTTAGGCACGTCATCGAAATCGTTTTCCGGATACACGGGCAATTGCATGGAATCAGGATTGTAGCGACTCATGAATTTTTCTGGAGCGACCAGTGGGACATGCGGTCGCACCAAGCCAACCCCAAGAAAAAGAGGCGCGCCCGGCTTCATTCTGTTGGTTTCATTGCGATGCCCTGATCGTGTCTCCAAAATGCTGATAGCTTGCGTTACGGCCATTTCATCCGCCTGAGTGGCCGACTGGTCGTTCGGCACCGTCACCTTGACGAATGCGCTGCCCCAATGAGCTTGAGCTGGCGAGAGGTTTCGGAATTCGCCAACGCTCCCTGTTTCCGGAGCCCACAGATTGAATGCCAAGTCCCAGGAATCCGGATCATCGCCGCCTGGCTCACCCGCTTCAATCCCTCCAGGAACGCCCATGTGGTAGATTTTCGAAACCCGAGAGGAAACGTAGCTATTGCGCCTCAAGAAACCCCCAATGCTTGGATGTTCAGCGTGGTCCGGACTTACAGCTCGATAGCTGCCAAGCGTATACCTATTGCCATAGAACCCGGTCGTATCCGGATAAAGTCCACTCATGAAAGACGCCCGAGACGCACCACAAACAGGATACTGGCAATAAGCCCTATCGAATTGAACGCCCTCGCGGGCCAATCGATCAATATTGGGAGTTTCAACGACGGCATTTCCATACGATCTCAAGGCCTCTGCAGACAAGTCGTCCGCTACGATGAAAACAAAATTGGGAAGCTCGTCGGCAATTATGCTGACAAGCGAACCTGTCCAAATCGCCGTAAGGGCTAGGGGTAGTCTTAAACTGTTCTTCATTGATAGATATAACTCAGATTAGATCCATGTAGGACAATCTTCTATCGATAAGCGATACTCAAATTCGATGACATCATGGCCAACGCTACTTTCGAGAGTAGCCATGATCGTGAAAACACGAATAAAATCCTATTCCGCGATTGCGACTTGGCGCTGCGTCCCCAAGCCATCGATACCAAGCTCAACGACATCGCCAGGTTTCAAGAATACCGGCGGATCGAATCCCAAACCGACACCTGCGGGCGTACCTGTCGAAATAATATCTCCTGGCAGCAACGTCATAAAACGGCTGATATAGGAAACCACCGTCGGAACGTTGAACAGGAAGTTCGCGGTATTTCCATCCTGCTTTTTTTCCCCATTGACCGTGAGCCAGAGTCGCAAGCTGTGCGGATCACCGACTTCATCCGAAGTTGCAATCCAAGGACCGCAAGGAGCAAACGTGTCAGCGGACTTTCCTTTTACCCACTGCCCTTGCTTTTCAAGCTGCCACTCACGTTCCGAATAATCGTTATGCAGCACGTAGCCCGCAACGTAATCCAAGGCGGATTCCGCTGGCACGGATTTCGCCCGCTTGCCAATCACTACCGCTAGTTCGACTTCCCAATCCGTTTTTCTTGATCCTGCAGGAATAACAAGTTCGTCATTAGGCCCTTGATACGCGGTGGTCGCCTTAAAAAACAGGACCGGTTCGCTCGGAGGCTCCATGCCCGACTCTTTTGCATGGTCCGAGTAATTGAGCCCTACGCAGATTATTTTGCTGGGTCGACACGAGGGCGGTCCCAGTCTCACATTCGCATCCACTTCGACAGCGCCGGGAGCGCCTTCATCAATCCATGCCTTCAGTCGATCTAAGCCGTCTCCATCAAAGAACGCTTCATCGTAATCCCCAAACTCTGCAGGAATGCCAACGCGCCTTCCATCTTCCAATTGCGTCCCTGGCTTTTCCGCGCCAGGCTCTCCATATCGTATCAGTTTCATAAATGCTTAAATCCTATCTCAAATTGGTTACCCCTCCATCGATATCATACGCCGATCCCGTAATGAATTGGGCTGCATCGCTGCAAAGAAACGCTGCTAGTTCAGCGATCTCTTCAGGATCCGCCATTCTACCGATGGGTTGATAAGCAGATAGTTCTTGGAAAACCTCTTCTTTGTTGTCCTTGAAGTGCTCATCCAAATACGCGTCCACAAACGGCGTATGCACTCTGGCAGGGCATAGGCAATTGCAACGAATGCCATGCGAGACATAGTCCTTCGCTATCGAAAGGGTCATGGCGAATACCGCCCCTTTGGTCATGGAGTAGGCGAATCGATCCTTGATTCCAAGCCGACTTGCGATCGACGCCATGTTCAGAATGACCCCACCACCTTGGGATTTCATCTTAGGAAGAGCCTTTTGTACGCAGTGGAATACGCCTTTGACGTTCACATCGTAAACACGATCCATTTCCGCGCCGGTGGTGTCTTCAATGTTTCCCACCGATGCGATCCCAGCGTTATTGACTAAGACATCAATCCGATCAATCGATGCAACAGCGGCCTCAACAGCCGACTCGGATGAAACATCCACGCTATAAGCGATCGCGTTCCCGCCCGCGTCATTGATGATTTTCGCCACTTCTTCGCCAGACGATTCATCCCGTTCAAATGCATGGATGACCCCTCCTTCGCTCCCAATTTTCATCGCGATCGCGCGGCCAATGCCTACGCCCGCACCCGTTACGATTACCTGTTTACCTTCAAATCTAGCCATAGTGAAATGCGCCATGGTGGCATCTAGCTTTGAAACCCAGGCAATCGACTATGGCAAGCTCCTCATTTCCAGGTCGCCCTGGAACGGGAAAGCGCGCGCCAATTGGGCGATTCAATTTGCCCCAATCAGTTGCTCGAAACCGCGTCGTTAAGTTCGCGAATCGGATAGGCGCGAGCAAAGGCATCCATTACCTCTTCCGAAACCCGCCCTGCGAGCCCAAGTGACGAGTCGTCCTCCAAAGGCAGGTTAATCGTCTGCTCCTTTCCTTGCCTCATAGACGAGCCTACTACGCCCCCGTAGCGAACGCGCTCTCCTTGCATCATCCCGAGCCTCGCCAATCCGCCGAGTCCAGCCAGCAAACCGCCTCCACCGTCCGCGGAGGCCCGCGTTATGGTGAAGCGAATCGTTTCGCCGGCAGCGTTCGTGTAGACCCGCTCCGTTTAATGGATACGCCTACTGCTTTATTCTTCACGATGTCGCCTCCTTTGAACTCGCCGACTTCATCAATGAGAAACTTGTCGATGCCGCTTTGCTTGGCTTTATCGATCAGCTCCAGGCCCCATCGAATCTCTTCTGCGCCATCGTCGATTTGATTTTCCTCCAGAAGCGCAATGCCCTCCTTCAAGGCCGCGATCGCTTTCTTGATTTCCTTGTCTTGAGCCTCGTCGGCGAAGGCGCCGCAAAGCGTTGCGAGCGCGAGGGATAGGATATAGATATTTCTCATGGCAACAGGGTTAAAAGATATCGCCCAGTCTGCAAGCGCCCATGATTCTGTCAACGAAAGAGCCCTGAACGAGCAGATTTGTAACGGAGATCCAATCAAGCCGAAGATTCCCATTGAAGCTTACTGAAAATCGAACTAGCCAAAGCGCCAGATGAAAGCCTTGAACCGTTACCTCGACCATGCAGTCCTCAAGCCAGAGCTCACTCAAGCGGAAGCGGAGGAGGCAATCGTCCTCGGATTGAAATTCGACACGCGAACCGTGTGCACGAAGTTGTTCCCCATTCGGACATGTTTTGATCCTTACGATCTGGAAGACGAAAAGAACTCATTTCTCCCCGTTACCGGCGGACTTTATAGCCGATCCGGCGTCTGATGGATAGACTTTATCGAAAGAAGTTTGTTCCCATGAAAAGGCATTCTGGTAATAAATAGCCACCATTTTAACGCTGTTTGAAACAGACCCTTGTCAGTATTCCAGCAAACAAAAAAATGCTGACGATTTTTATCAACCCGCGTTTACAGATTAGAACAAAGGAGAGCCGTTCTAACCAATAGCAGTTAGTCGGATTTCCATTAAACTTAGAACACATTCATAAAGCTGCTGCCGTGAAAGATTGAGTCCAAACGCGTCAATAATAGTATCGTCGAACGCCTGACGATCCCGTTGATCCAATTCATCAGCAACTTCCATAATATCTCGTTGCAAGAGCGGTGCAAACGCAGATTTAATGCTATCCTTTTGCGCTTGATCGAGTTGGGTGAAATCGAGAATGTGCATATACTCTTCAATGCGGTCTTTGTTCAGATCAAGAGCGCCTAAACCCCGCCCAAAGCCCATGCCTTCGATCAGAAACATTGCAATAGTGCTGTTGAGAAGAGCGTGGCATAATTCTACGTCAATTTGCGTTATAGGCTCGAGGCGCACCATGCGCTGATCGACAAATGCAGGAGGATCGAGCCTACCAACAAACAAACGATCACCATAGTTTATAAACATCACCAAGTCGGTCAGTGTGTCTGCTTTCATTTCATACCAAAACTGAGACGAAGTGCCGAGTTTCGAGATATTTTCAGGCGTCTTGAAATGACTGATCCAATTAAGTGCTCCAGTATGCCCGAGAGCATTCAATTCCGCTTCTGTTTTTGAACAAGAAAAAGCTTCTTTTGCAGCTGCTCCGCTAAGGCGATTAAAGTTGGTAGGACTCTTGGCGAGTGGCTTTATGTAATCTGCCTCAATCCCGTGGCCTACTTTTGGATAAAATAAAGCATTCATCCCGCGACGCTCTCCACGTCGAATCTTAAAGTGATCTTTCAACGTAGTAAGAGGAAGTTCAAGCACCCAATCGCAATTTACGAATTGGGCGTTTCCTCCAAGGCCAAATTTTCTATACCGTTCAAGGCTTAATGGACTGACGGTCCGAATGGTCATCGTTTCATTCTGCGTCTGCCCCAGTTCAATTTGTGCGGCAGCTATCTGAACAGCCTCACCCTCAGACATTTCTTCGAGAGGTCGTGTGAGAACAACAAATTGGATGTTCCCACTTTCGCGCTCAGGGCTAGATTTCTTTTCCAAAATTAGAATGTTGGTGACAACTTCGCTATTTTGAAACCAGCGACCAGCTCCCGAGGTAATTACACTTTTAAAATCATAGTATCGGCCAAGGAGCTTATAAAAAGCATCGCCCCAATCCGTACCGAGCCAAGCATTGGTAATTATAATTCCTAGTCGCCCTTGCTCTGCTAACAACGGATGCATTTAAAATGGTAAATATGCCGCAACGTCTGCTCGCCTAGGGAACCGATCTCCTTCTTTTCCCATAGAAGCCACAACTTGTTTGAGAGCATTACCATATTGCTTTCTTCCTGCCTGCGCAACGAAAGGAAGATTGCTGGTAATGGCTTGAAATTCACCCAATTCTTCAGCAAAAATGCTGCCATTTGTTGGATTTCGAAATTCAATCAAATTATCAGGCTCCAGACTAAAAGCGTCCCTTTGAAATATTCGTAACGGGACGTGCATCAAATCAGGTTTAGCAAGAGCGAAAGTTGCAATCTGGACAGCTTGCGGGTCTTGATCACCAGCAAACACTGCTCCGGCTGCTAGATCCGGGGCCACGCCGGCATCTAGTTTCTGTTCTATTACGGCCCGAGCAATTGTTCCGCTTCCACAGCAGGGATCAAGAACTCTATCATCTACGGTGTCACGAACACACAGATGAACCAATAAACGAGCTAGTTCAATTGGAGTAGAGTACTGGCCACGCAATTTTCGAATTGCAACTTCGACAGTCGCTTCCAACACGCCTGATAATTGACTTTGATCTACTGATCCGACCCGAAGGTCAGCCAAAAGATGGTTGAACTGTTTGAGCTGATCCCAAGCTGGTCTAGTGATCGTCGAAAGTCCAAGACTGTCCGAGAATATGGTCCAGAAATTGCACTGCTTGGAAAGCTCTTCAAACAACCGGAGCGCATCTTCCGGCGTACTTTCATCGCCGATAACAGCGACCCCTTGAGCGCGGCTATCTTTCTCACGGAGAATATGTCCGAAAAGAATTTTACCGATCCAATTTGAAATAACCGCTTGCGCGAGAACTTGCTCCATTTCTCCACCAGCGTATTCCGCTTTATATCGGTTCCACCAGAGCAACATTTCCGCGCGAAACGTCGAGTTCCGCCTTGCCGCATCTTTTAAAGCATCTGCGACCTGGCCGGAATTCTCCATGATTAAAGCAGTCACCCCTCCGCTCCGATAAGCATCAATGAACTGACGACCTTGCAATGATCCACGATCAAATAGGTCGTTCAGATAGCCCATAATTTGGGCAGCCTGATCTTCCCATCGTTGCCGATTAGCAGCCACGGTTCCGCGAGTTTTGACGTCTGCAAGATCTGACCATTGATGATCGCAACTATATTCATCTGATTCAAGGTCACGCGTGTACAGATGGGCGTGCGACACATTCCAAAGCAAGAAGCTGTCTAATCCGAGAGCGCGTGCCTTTGCTTCTGCGTTGTTGCGAAATTCAATATCGTCAATCTTAGTGTCGGGCATCTTTAATTCCCAACCTTGAAGTATGCGTGCTGTCGATCTGTCGCCAAATAAAAGCACGTCCGGAAAAAGGCTTCCGCCGTCAACGCTAATGGTCTGTTCACCCCCAGCGTCTTTGATCGATCTGTTATTTTGATTTGCTAGCTGTTTTAAAAAGCCAATGAGATCGATTGCCCATGAGCGTTCATTATAGGACGCCGCCCTGCTGTTCATACAGCTTCCCTGACGGATTCTTGGAGAACGCGATCAACATCTACCATCCCTCTACGATTAGGTTGACCAGCTCGCGCCGCTGGTTGAAGCGATGAATAGAGCGGTGGCGGTGGCTGTTTCGTTATCAACGCCTCTTCAACCTCAGTTAGGCGTTGTTTCGCGACAGCAATGTAATCAATCTTTTCCTCTTTGAAGAGATGGACTTCTTCATTTTTTTCTATGCCTACAAAGCGACGGCCTTCAAGCGCCGTTGCAACAAGAAAACTTCCGCTACCGAATGCGTTGTCAAGAACGACATCTCCTGGCCCCGTAAATAATCGAATTAGATACCTGCCTAATGCTACGGGTTTTTGTGTTGGATGCCACACACGACATCCCGCCTCACTTTCAGCCGTCTTGCAATAAAGAGTATCGGTTGGGTAACGGTCGCCATCGCTTTTCACTTGAACAGGTTTAAAATCTCCGTAGCTTCCAGTAAATTGAGCTTTGCGAGTGCCTTTGTTATAAGGATCGCCCTTAGACATGACTGGTCTGTATTTGGGCTGGCTACCATAAAAAACACAAATATCTTCGTGCTGCCTTAGTGGTTGTTTACGAGCATTGAGGAAATTTGTAGCCTTGCTCTTCACCCATACAAATTTGTATTTGAACCATTGCTCATTGCTGAGAATGAGCCTTGCCGTAAACACTCCTTGAGACGAAAGGGCGATAACCCCTTTTGGTTTTATTATCCTTTTGTATTCCGACCACAATTCATCCAATGCAATCACGCTATCCCATTTATTCTGCGTCGTACCATAAGGTAAATCACACAGAATCATATCTACAGATTGGCTATCCAACTGCTTCATGATTTCCAAGCAATCACCTTGGTGAATATCCCCTCCAAGATATTTCATTGGACTGAGCGCTCGACAGAGGTGGGGGCCGACGAAAATTGTGACGGCGAAAGCGATCCGCCTTCTTTTGTATGGCTAATAAGCTCGCAAATTGCTTTTCTTCCAAGCCAAGCGAGAGAGCGATCAGACCCAGTCGCAATTTTCTGGAGCACTTGGTATTCTTCATCTTCCAAGGTGACTGTAATTCGATGCTTGACTGTCATTATTCGGCTCCGTGTAAATTTTGATGCACCTTGCATCACTATGCGGAAAGGTGCAACGGAAAATTGAAAACAAAACGTGAACATTTTTGGAAATGGGCTTGTCCATATGAAGTTACTTGCACCCGGCTAACGCCTCTTCCAACAAATCCCCGATCCTTTGCGATGCCTCAACTACTTGGCCATCGTCCAAATGTGCATATCGTGAAGTCGTCGTAATATGCGTATGACCTAGGAGCTTTCCAATTATTGGCAGCGTTTCTGATCGCGCTGCCGCATGACTAGCAAAACTGTGCCGCAGATCGTGAAGTCTAACACCAGGAAGGTCCGCCTCTTCCTTAATCTTCACCCAGAACGAACCCACGCTGCGGATGGGTTTGCGGGTTTTGGGGTTCAAGAACACTTCCGGATGCCCTTTTCGTCGGGGAAGGCAGGATAGCAACATATGCGCTTGTTCCCCGAGCCAAGCCGTGCGCGGTCCCGTCTTGCTGTCGGTTAGCACCAATCGCCTCCCCTTCACTTCTGGCCACCGCAGGCCAGTGATCTCAGATTTGCGGCAGCCGGTCAGGATCAACAGGTAGATGATCACCGAATGGAGCGGATAATTCTTCCGCACTGCATCAAAGCGCATTGCCGAGCCGCTCCAGTTCCTGATCAGACAAGAACCGCTCAAACTTGCGGCGCTTGTTAATGCGGATAAAGGCGCAAGGGTTACTACCTTCATCCCGCAACCCCCATTCCTTTGCCTTGTTGAACATGGCGCGCAATATATCAAAGCATCGGTTACCCGCGGCGGGACCGCCACGATTGGTGACATAGCTGAACCATGTCACAACATCTTCTTCGACAATCTCATCCAGAAATTTTCCGGCAAAGGCGTTATCGAGATAGGCTGTTCGATAGTTGGTTTGTGTCATCTTTGTAGAGGGCTTCCATTTAGGTGACATGGTTTTCCAGTAGGATTTAAGAAAATCTGCAAACAGGGGCACCTTGCGCTTCTTCATCCGCTCATCGGCAGGATTTGCACCGCTTGCTCTGGTCAACACTCTGCGCGCCACCGACATCGCCTGACGGCGATTGACAATCTTCGCATTGCCGATGGTTACGGTGCGCGTTGTCCCTTGCATCAACGCTTGGACGATATAGGCTTTCCGCCCGCTTTCATAGATGCGAACGCCAAAGCCCGGCAGTTTGCGTGACCAGCGGGTTTTTCGAAGATTGCCCTTCTTCCCACAATTGCCGATCAGACTGATATAGCTATGGCCTAGTTCTTCGGCGACGATGTTTCTGAGTGTCAGCGCGTTCATGATGCAATTCCCAGACACTTTACAATTGACCCGGACACACGAGCAGCTGCATCGGCAACAACTTCGTCGAACAAGTGCGCATAGCGTGCTGTGGTTTCAGCCAGTGCATGACCAAGTAGTTTGCCAATCACCATCAGCGAGATATTGTCAGCGATGGCAATCGAGGCAAAGCTGTGCCGCACATCGGGAAAGGCTGCATGATTTCTTATTTTTGGCCAGAAATTTCCGAGGTTGATTGGCGCATCAGCATAATGTGCCGGAAAGACCAGTCCATTGGATTTTCGATCTGGGATGTCATCCAACAACGCCAAAGCCTGACGATTGAGATAGATGATTTTTGCACCCGTCTTGCTATCGGGCAGCATTAGCCTTGGTGGTTGCACCCACTCCCATCGCAAGTTCTCGATTTCGCCGCGCCTCGCGCCAGTATAGATAAGCAGCCTGATTGCCGTAACCGCTTCCGGCCGCGTGTTTTCAAAATCCGATAGAGCTACTGCTAGTCTTCCAAATTCACGCTTCGTCAAAAGGCGCTCCATGCGCGTCTTCTTGTAGCGCGGCGTTCCCTTGCAGGGGTTTGAACCTTTTGGCCGCAATCCAAGTTGCTCTGCATAGGTCATCATAACAGCCAGCACAGGCAGTGTCCGGTTGAACACTCCTGGCTTCGTGGCAAAACTGTCGCGCCAGAACAGGATATCGCTTTTGCGCAGCTCATCGACTCTGCAATCACCAAAAGCATCGCAGATATCGCGAAAGATGGCGGTCTTGTTTCTGCGCTGCGTGCTGGGTTTCCAGTGCCGAGCATAATCTGCCCAAAACCGATGCGCATAATCGCGCATTAAAGGCATCTGCTTCTTTTTGCTCTCAGCCGCTGATCCACGCACCGGCAAACCACCAAGCGCGACCTTCAACAATTCTGCTTTGGCAAGCCAGCGGGCCTCACTGGCACTGACTTCACCCACCTGGCCCAGCGATATTCTTCGCTGCTTCCTGCGCTGGCGCAACATCACAAACCATGTCTTGCACCCCGATGGAAATACCCGCAGTCCAAAGCCCGGCAAGTCCTTGTCCCAATATTCGGTTTCCTGGGCTTTTGGCTTTCGCCTCGCTACATGGCCATTGAGGCAGATGGAGGCTTTTGGCTGCGAACCAGATCGCTTTTTTGGAACGATTCGAAGGTGGTTTTGGGCATTATCTTGTGGTAGCAAATAGCCATTGGAGAACATCGGAAATTACTCCTTGTTGGGGAGCAATTTCGATGCAAAACCAATGGTTTATAAAATCTTACTGCAATGCAATTGCGAACCGTGTGCATTCGCCCCAGCGATCTCAACCTCGCTCAAGGACTTCTGGAAGGTTCAAGTACAGAGGTTTGCGGCACCCTAGGCTTTCCTCACGGTTGCGTCGATTCGCGAACGAAGCAGAAGGAAGCTGCGATCTACGCGGATAACGGTGTCCCCGAAATTGATATGGTTTCCAACTTCGGCCGGGCTCGATCAGGTGATTGGAATACGTTCGAAGCCGATATCGACGCTATCTCCCGCATTCTCAAACCGTCTGGTTCGATCCTAAAAGTAATCCTGGAAACAGCCCTCCTCTCTTTTGAGGAAATCAAGCAAGCCACCCGCATTTGCGCGTTCCTTGGTGCGGACTACGTTAAAACGTCTACCGGATTCAATGGAGCCGGCGCCACAATCGAAGCCGTCCGCTCCATGCTCGAAGCCGCAAAGGGGCAAATTAAAGTCAAAGCTTCCGGCGGAATTCGCTCCCGCCAGGAGGCGCTCGCCTTCGTCGAGATGGGATGCCATAGACTCGGCGTGGGCTACGGAACGACGCCCGTCATCTGCTCGGGTGGATCGGAAACTTCCGACGCGCACTACTAGGTATCCAACAACAATTGGCTATTTTTGGCTAAAACAGGTCCTTTTTGCTATGAATTTTGTCCATTCGCGCCCCCATCGAGGCGCTTGACAGTAATCTACGACTCTAGCATTTAGGGACGCGTGAAGAAACGCGTCACCCTTCAAGACATAGCGGACCGACTCGGCTATTCGAAGAATACCATATCGCTAGCCCTGCGGGACAGCGCCCAAATATCGACCGAAACCAAGGCCCGAATTCAAGCCGTCGCCAGCGAGATGGGCTACCAGCCAAATGCCGTCGTCTCGCGTCTCATGGCTGAGCTCAGAGCGAGTCAATCGAACAAGTTCCAGGCGAAGCTCGCCTTGATAAATGCCAACGAGGATTCGCAAGCCTTCCGCAACCATCCAACCATACCCGCATATGTGGACGGGTGCCATCGACGCGCTGCTCAGCTAGGATATTCATTCGATTCATTTTGGATGCACGAACCGAATATGAACGCAGGCAGATTTATACAAATTCTGAATACAAGAAATATAAAAGGCATCGTCATTGTTGGATTGATGGGAAAAAACGAACTACCTCAGAAACTTATGCCAATTTGGGAACGGTTCCCCGTGGCGGTCACGGGTGTACGAACGCGAAATCCAACGCTATCATTCGCGTGCGTAGACCATCACATGCTAACGCTTCGCGCTGTCGAGCGCCTCGTGGACTTCGGCTACTCCAGGCCCGCCCTCGTAGTAGATGAGTCCATCGACCTCCTGGTTGACCGACGATTCACCGCCGGTTTCTCAGCAGGACTATCCCTAGTCAGGGTAGAAAATCGGCTAGCTCCCTTTATTGAATACAAATCTGCCAAAAAAGATTCGTCAATATTCAAGTCCTGGATACTGAAAAACCGACCCGATTCAATTCTAACCTTATACAATTCCGTTTCACGATGGATATCTGAGATGGGATTGAACATACCTGACGATATCGGCGTTGCCCAACTTGAGCAGCGGGCAGAAAGCCCCGGCATTGCTGGAATGGACCAGCGAAACGACATCGCAGGCGAAGCGGCGGTGGACATGGTCATAAGCCAGATCCACAACAATGAGCGTGGCATTCCGGAATTTCCACGATCGACTTTGATAGGGGCAACATGGAGACCTGGACCTACTGTAAGGGCGCAGGCGCTACCCACTTAAATTCCACGATTTCCATACAACTGTACCAGTGCTTGCCAAGCAGCATCGAACCTGATTTCACCCATTGAAACTGCTAACTATGTCCCACAATAAAGTCCCATTTGACCTCACAGGTCGTACCGCTCTCATAACCGGCTCAACTCAGGGCATCGGATTCGCGATCGGAAAGGCTTTGGCAAGCGCCGGCGCCAGCATCGTTCTCAATGGAACGAGTGAAGAGTCCGCAGCGCAGCCATCTGTCGACGCGCTTAAGGAATTTGGGGGAGATGCGTGGTTCTGCCAATCCGATCTGTCCCAACCCGGCTCTGCCAAGCAGCTCTACGACGAAGCGGTCGCAAAAGCAGGACCCATCGACATCCTTATATCGAATGCCTCCGTACAGTCCTTCACTCCTTTCCTGGACGTCGAAGAGGACGCCATCGACTATCAGTTCGCGACCAATTTCAAGTCTTCCTTCATTCTTATCCAACTTGCCTGCAAGGACATGCTAGAGCGCGGATGGGGGCGAATCATCACCATTGGGAGCGTTCAAGAAGAGAACTACAATTCCAATTTTTCGGTTTATGGAGCCTTAAAAGCCGCGCAGACGCATCTGGTGAAAGGACTTGCCAAGACCCATAGCCGAAACGGCGTGACCTTCAATAATATCGCCCCGGGCAGCATCGACACGAAACGAAACAAGGCCTTTTTCGCCGACCCGGCCAATCTTTCCAGCATGGTCGCAAAGATTCCGGTGGGCCGCATCGGAGCGCCCGAAGACTGCGACGGAGCTGCGTTGCTGCTATGCTCTGATGCGGGGGCCTACATAAACGGCCTCAACCTATTCGTAGATGGCGGTCTTCGGCTTAAGGCGGATCCGCCTAGTTGACGCGATTAATCGTCTTTCCTTCGATAAAGGATTTCAGGTTCTCAACCGACATTTTCATCAGCCGCGCCCGCGCCGCCTTAGTTGCCCAAGCGATGTGAGGAGTGACTGCGCAATTCTTCGCGGAAAGCAGCGGGTTGTCGCTACTTGGAGGCTCCGAGGAAAGGACGTCCAAGCCCGCGCCCGCGATCCTGCCTGAATTGAGCGCTGCCGCCAAGGCCTTCTCATCGACCAAAGGTCCCCGACCGGTATTCACAATGAAGGCGTTGGGCTTCATCGAATCGATTCGATCCGCGTCGACGAGATTTTGAGTATCCGGCGTCAGTGGGCAATGCAGCGAAATGAAATCGCTCCTCGAAAACAACTCATCCAGGCCGACCCAGGCAACTCCCTCCGGCTCAGGTCGATCAGGATTGCGGGTGTAGGCTATGACATTCAATCCGAAACCACGCCCAATCCGAGCCACGGCGCTGCCAATCTCTCCGAGACCTACAATGCCCAAAGTAAGACCACTAATCTCCAGCAAAGGATGCTTCCAATAGCAAAAGTCCGGGCATTTCGCCCAACCGCCCGATTGGGCATCTTGAGCGTGCTCCGCCAGACGATGCGTGAAGTTGAGGATGTGGGCGAATACCATTTGCGCCACCGATTCCGGTCCATAGCCCACCACGTTGCAAACCGGCACCCCCTGCCTCGCAGCGGCCTCGGTATCGACTATATTGACGCCTGTCGCCAATACCCCGATATATTTTAGCGAGGATGCTCCCTGTATCGTTTTTTCCGATACGATCGCCTTATTCGTGATCAAGGCATCGCAATCTTTCGAGCGAGCCTCTACCTCTTCGGGGTTGGATCGTTCATAGACAACCACCTCTCCTAGCTCCTCGAAGCCCGACCAGCTCAAGTCGCCTGGATTCAGTGTGTGACCATCAAGCACTACTATTTTCATCGCCATAATCTATCGTTCCCATTTTTCAAAACGATTTCGAGCCGCCTTGAGATCGTTGACCCAATCGCCTTTCAGCTCGGTCCATGCTTGCTCGATCACCAAATACCCGCGATAGCCAGCGTTGATCGCATGCGTCAGGAATCCATCAAAATCCGTTACGCCCTGCCCAAACGGAACCGTATCGTGCCCCTTCCCTCGTTCACGGCAATCCTTGAGATCAATGTGCAAGATTCGTTCTCTAAACGTGTCAACCACTTCGCCGAGATCGACGGAAACTCCTTCGAAGTGGCCGGTATCCAAGCACATGCCAACTTTAGGCGAATCGATGGCGGCGAAAATCTCTTCGTAGTCCCCTATCCGCTCAAGGGTGTTGTTCGCGTGATTCTCCAATGCTACCTGAATCCCTTTCGCTTCCGCTACAGGAGCAAGTTCGCGCAGAACCTCAATGATCGATTTCAGCCCCCCCGCGGTGCCTCTTCGGGATCCCGTACACTTTAAAATGCGACACCCCAGCTGCTCACATCGGTCGAGCAACACAAGCTTGTGCGACAAGTCCTTAATCACTCCCGTCCGCCCTTCCCCGCCAAACCCGGATCCTTGAATGCTAATTGGGGTCAATCCGGTTTGCTGACAGCGTTCTTTTAGGCTATCGATGTAGTCGGGAACGATAAGGTCTGGATACCAAAGATTGAACTCCACATTACGATAGCCCAACTGAGGAATGAACTCGAAAGAAGGCTTGTGCCGATGGGCTCCAAATCCATCCACGCATATTGTCGCAATCGCCAGCGCGATGCCATTATCTTCAGCCTGAGCCCCCAGAGACCGATTGCTCCAAATAGGATTTGTTGCAACTGCAGCGGCGGCGGTAGCGACCTGTTTAACAAATATTCGGCGTGGAACCTCGGGCATGCAAAAGAAAGTCAGTGTCGAGTCGATACTCGGCTATGAGCGTAGGCGGATCAAACCCAATTCTATAGAAAGTGATCGTTCTCAGGGTCCGCTTCCCAGATTAGAACGTTTCCGCATTGCAAATCGCATTCGATTCGTTTCCTAGAGTACAGAACATCATGGAAATCGCCTTCACAAAAATGCACGGTGCCGGAAACGACTTCGTCATGATCGAGAACCTCGACGGGGCCATCAATTTGACCCAGGAACAGGTAGCGTCCCTTTGCGACCGGCGTTTCGGAATTGGCGGCGACGGGCTCATCCTCCTCAATCCGCCTTCAACCGAGGGAACGGACGCGACCATGATCTACTACAATGCTGATGGTGGACGCGTCGATATGTGCGGCAATGGCGCTCGATGCTTCACGTCCTTCGCCACGATCAATGGTGTGGGAACGAACGAGCGCGTTTCATTCGCAACGGACGCGGGTCCCATGGAGGCGATCGCCAAGAATGGCGCGTTCACGATCAATATGACTCCCGTTCATTCCATTGCACTTGGTCAGACTCTATCAACGAGCGCCGGCGAGTATACGTATGATTTCATGAATACAGGGGTCGAACATGTCGTGGTATTCCGCGACAACGTAGACGATGTCGATATCGTGCGCGAAGGCAGTGCCATTCGCTACCACGAGAGCTTTCCAGCTGGGACCAACGCAAATTTTGCGGAAGTCCAAGACAATGGCATTATAAAGGTGCGTACCTACGAAAGAGGCGTTGAAGGAGAAACGCTCGCCTGCGGCACCGGAGTAACCGCTGTCGCCATAGCAGCGAGCTTTACAAAAAATCACCCAACGCCCGTTCCCGTCGTCGTTCGTGGAGGCGACACGCTCACCGTTGGATTCGATCGGAACGGCGACGCCATATCCAACATTACGCTGACAGGACCCGCCAAAGTCGTCTATCGAGGCATCGTCGAAATCTAGTCGGCTCCAACGTCGGCAAGGCGACGCGCAATGCGCTTGGCCAGAAACGGACCTTCGTAAATCATGCCTGTATAGATTTGTACGAGAATCGCGCCGGCATCGATTTTCCGTTCCGCTGTATCTGGATCATGTATACCGCCCACTCCGATAATCGGCAACTTTCCTTCCGTTCGAGAGTGAATTTTCGAAATTATTTCAGTAGAAACCGTTTCGATTGGCTCACCGCTGATGCCGCCTGCTTGATTGATTTCCTCAAAGGGCCCTTTTCGAGACATTGTTGTATTGGTCGCAATAATACCGTCGAGGCTTAGGTCTATCAAAATTTCCAATATCCCATCCAATTGAGCGTCGTTGAGATCGGGGGCGATCTTCAAGAGCAGAGGAACTCGAACTGCCCTTTGCCTGTTCAACCGACAAAGTTCCTCTAGGAGATCAGAAAGTCGCGACTCATCCTGCAGCTTCCGCAAATCCGGCGTGTTCGGACTGCTTACATTTACCACCAAGTAGTCAGCATGATCCGCCAGAGCGAGAAATGACGTCCGGTAGTCGTTCACCGCATCGTCGAGAGAGGCCACTTTCGACTTTCCGATATTGATGCCGAGAGGGATGCTGCGATGCCCCGGACCCGGGAGCTCTTCCAAGCGTTGCGCGATCGCGGCGGCGCCATGATTGTTAAAGCCCATGCGATTTAACAGGGCGCCTTGATCTGGAAACCGAAACATGCGTGGCTTCGGGTTGCCCGGCTGCGCCAGGGCGGTGACCGTACCAATTTCAACATGGCCAAATCCCAGTGCGTGAAAGGCTGGCCAACAGACCGCATTCTTGTCGAAGCCTGCTGCCAATCCAACCCGATTGGGAAAGGAGAGACCAAAGGCGGATGTCGGCGCGTATTGGCTAGGCAATTGATTCCAGGCGGCCATCGCCTGTCGCAATCCAGGGGTATGCGACAGCAGCGTCAAAGCCTCTACCGCTCGCTCATGCGCCACCTCCGGATCAAGCCGAAACAGCAACGGCTTGAGCAGCTCTGTGTATAGAAAACTCATGTATACGCCTGGAGGCCAACAGATGGACCGGTACATGAAAAGAAAAATGCGCCAATACCCGCAGGCGTCATGAAATGCGTCCTTTTTTCTCCAAACTTGCTAATTTAGGACCTATTCGCGCCGATGTGCCTTTCATATCCAGAATATGAGGACGTTTACCCCTATTTGTGGCGATTTTTTCACGAATTAGACTCGAATGCATAAATTATCATTTTTTGGGGCTTTCACTAGTTGACTTACGCATACCACCCGTTTTTTGGTGATCATATTAATCAAGCAATGCCAAGCGCGACAAATCAGATTGAATGGTGCACAGTTAGGCTCGGAGAGGACCTAAACTGGTGGGTTGTCGAGGTAAGCGACGACATTCATTGGGACGTGGACGGATTGAGCATTATCGACCCTCGTCAGATTGCTCACTTAATCGATCTCGCAGAGCCCCTCCGGGAATACAATTTCGACCAGGATATAATGGACCAGGCGTTCATCGCGTTCAAGATCCAGAAAGATCTCGGAGACGGCCTCGTTCGACTCGTACGCACGAAGGAGAGCTTCTTCGACACCGATGAGCCTCTTTTCGGATTGCCAGATGTAGTGGACGAGGAAAACGGGCCTTACGCGGATTTCCTCAACCATGTAACGCGTGTTCGCGTCAACATGCTCAACGACATTATCGACTTTGAGCAGACCTTCACCGTGGATGAACTCGAAGAGGAGCTGCGCGAGGAAGAGAACAAAAATTTCATAGAAGGACGCTCCGTCCATATGTTCAACGAGACGACCAACATCCTCGATTACGTCCCCGCTGGATGGGAGCTGGATGGCGACGACAACGAAGACGTGGAAGAAGAGGAGGAAATCGACGATTATCCAGACATCGACGATGAGGAAGCTAAGAAGATCAGCGAAAGCGAAAATTTGAAATGGGAGGAGGAAGAAGAAAAGGCCTAGGCGACCCGCCTGCTCATAATGCTAGATCTAGACGACTCATTCGCGGTCGTCTTTTTTATTTGAATCACCCATCTTTCCAAGGACTAGCTAATCGACTCTGCCACTTCGCGCGCGAAATAGGTAAGGATCATGTCCGCTCCCGAACGCTTAATGGCGAGCAGCGATTCGTCGCGGCACTTTTCGTAGTCCAGCCAGCCGACTTGGGCCGCTGCCTTGATTTGGGCGAATTCGCCGGAGACTTGGTAGGCAGCGACTGGAAGGGCTATTGCCTCGCGCAGTTCCCTGACAATATCCAGGTAAGGACCCGCAGGCTTCACCATTAAGAAATCCGCTCCTTCCTCCTCGTCCAGAAGCGCATCGGCAATCGCTTCACGACGGTTGGCAGGATTCAGTTGATAGCTTCGCTTGTCCAATTGACGGGTCCCGGCCGCGGCAGCGCTACCGACCGCTTCGCGAAAGGGTCCATAGTAAGCCGAAGCGAATTTGGCCGCATAGGCCATTATTGCGGTATCGGCGTGCCCGAGAGCGTCCAGCGTTTCCCGAATCGCCCCCACTCTACCATCCATCATATCGGAAGGAGCCACAATATCAGCCCCTGCTTCCGCCTGGAGCGTCGCCATGCGGCAGAGAAGCTCAACCGTCTCATCGTTCAAAACGGAATCGCCTGATTCATCTAAGAGGCCATCATGGCCATGGCTCGTATAGGGATCCAAAGCGACATCCATAATCACGGCGACCTCAGGCACCGCTTCCTTGATCGCCCGAACCGCTCGCAGAGCGAGACCATACGGATTGCTCGATTCAGTCCCCTTCTCGTCCTTTAACGAAGGATCGATACTAGGAAATAACGCCACCGCGGGTATCCCTAGACTTGCGAGATCATGGCATTCCTTAACTAAATCCCCAATACTGCGTCGAAATACGCCCGGCATGCTATCGATCGCTTCCGGGGATCCATCGCCATCGATCACGAACAAGGGAGCTATCAGATCCTCCTTTCGAAGCCACGTTTCCTGGGTCAATGCTCGCAGCGCCGCCAAACGGCGAATCCGTCGGGGCCGTCTCCCCAAATCGAGCTTGAAATCTTCGGAGCTATCAGAATGGTTCATAGCGAATTAAGTGGCACAATGGGTAAACTCACCGCAACACGCAAATCGCAAGCGCTCTCGATGGCAAGAGTTTGCGCGTGTTGTTTCTCTTCGACCCTTTGTTGAGGCGCCTTATTCGGGTCCAACGGGCCCTCTTTGACTTTAATCGCCCAACTCTCACAGCGAACCAGCGCCGCAGCCACCTATCTCATTTCAAATGTCCGACGTCGTACTACACAACACTCTAACTAGAGAAGCAGAACCTATTCAGCCCGTAAAAGGGAAGACGATCGGGATGTACTGCTGCGGGCCAACCGTCTACGCTCAAGCTCATATAGGAAACTTCCGCACCTTCCTGTCCCAGGATGTAATGCGACGCGCATTACAAGTCGCCGGCTACAAGGTGCTTCACGTCAGAAATCTGACCGACGTCGATGACAAGACGATCCAACGCTCACGCGAAGAAGGAAAGTCCCTTGCAGAAGTCACCGAGCATTGGACGCGCGTCTTTCGCGAGGATTGCCAGCGATTCAACATGCTATCGCCGCAAATCGAACCCAAGGCAACCGAGCACATTCAAGAGCAAATCGATATGATGTCAGCTTTGCTCGAGAAGGGGTTCGCCTACGCTACTGAAGACGGCAGCGTCTACTTTAAAGTGTCTTCATTCGATGAATACGGAAAGCTATCACGACTGAAGGAACGCGAACTCACAACGACTGTAGCAGACAATTCCCCCAATGACAGCGATGAATACGAGCGAGATTCCATGGCCGATTTTGTCATGTGGAAGAGTCGTAAACCCGATGACGGCGATGTTTATTGGGATAGCCCCTGGGGAGAAGGACGTCCGGGATGGCACCTGGAATGCTCCGCTATGGCGATGAAGTATCTCGGAAAGAATCTCGACATCCACTCCGGTGGCGAAGACCTGATATTTCCGCATCACGAGAACGAGATCGCTCAAAGCGAATGCAGCTGCGACACCGCGTTCTTTCGCTATTGGATCCACTGCGCCCATCTTCTCGTCGAAGGCGGGAAAATGTCCAAGAGCCTAAACAATTTCTACACTTTGGCCGACATCGAAGCGAAAGGCTTTCCTCCGGTCACCCTGCGCTACGCGCTAACGGCAGGAGCCTATCGGCAAACTATCAACTTCACTCTCGATTCGCTTCACGCCGCCCAAAGCGCCTTATCGCGACTCAAGAAATTCTCCGACGAAATTCTGGAAGCGTCCGGCCTGAAGCGCAGCGCGCTTCTCAAGGCTATCGAGAAGGGTCAGCGCTTCGATGATCCCTGGGGCGCATTCGAAATGGGATGGAAAGAGCTCTCCGACGACCTAAACATACCTAGCGCCTTGGGCGCGATATTCACCGTCTTGAAGCGTCTCAAGCCTGCCGAATTGGATGAGGCGGAGGCAGTCGTCGTTGCGGTCGCCTTTCACAAGCTCATCTTCTCCCTAGGCTACGACCTGGATCAAGTGGTGGTCGAGAAGCCAAAAGTCGACATTCCCGACGCTATTCAAGCGCTCGCGCAACAGCGATGGGATGCCAAGCAGTCAAAAGACTGGGACACCGCGGATCGTCTCCGCCAAGAGCTGCAGGAACAGGGCTGGAAAGCGCTGGACAGCAAGGACGGCTTCGAGCTGGAGCCAATCTAGCGGTCATTCAAGAGAACCTTGCGACGCTGGAAGCGAATTTATTGATTCACATTTAGGAGAATTCGTGAGATTGGCTTCGCCAATATAGGCTTACCGCAACGCGGCCAGATATCCTTAGCTATGAAAGAACAAATGACTCCTCTAGAAGAAATCCGCCACTCGTCCGCCCACGTGTTGGCAACCGCGGTCTTGCGCCTCTTCCCGGATGCGCAACTCGACATCGGACCGCCGACCGATACCGGTTTCTACTACGATTTCGACTTGGAGCATACCTTCACCGCGGAGGACTTGGAAGCGATTGAAGCGGAGATGAAGAAGGTCATTAAGGAAAACCAGAAATTCATCCGCATGGAGGTGCCGCGCGAAGAGGCAATCCAAATGATCAAGGAATTCGGACAGGAGACCTACAAGCTCGGACGACTAGAGGATATTCCGGAAGGAGAAGCCATTTCCTTCTACAAGAATGGCGAGTTTCTGGATCTTTGCGCCGGAACGCACGTCAACTATACGAAGAAGATCAAGGCCTTCAAGCTGCTGAGCATCGCGGGCGCTTATCACCGAGGCGAATCGAGCAACAAGCAGCTCCAACGCATTTACGGCACCGCTTTCCCATCGAAAGACGAACTCGCCGAGCATCTCGAGATGCTCGAGGAAGCGAAGAAGCGCGACCATAGGCGAATCGGCAAGGAGATGCAGCTTTTCGCGTTCGATTCCGATCAGGTCGGTCCGGGCCTCCCGCTTTGGATGCCAAGAGGAACCGTTCTCGTCGAGGAGCTGGAGAAGCTGGCGAAGGAAACCGAATTCGGGGCCGGGTACGATCGCGTACGCACGCCTCATCTCGCCAAGGAGTCGCTCTATATAACAAGCGGTCACCTTCCCTATTACGAGGAATCCATGTTTCCCGCCATGGAGTTCGAAGAGGAAACCGGGGGCGTCAAGGTACGGTACTTCCTCAAGGCGATGAATTGCCCTCACCACCATAAGATTTACGCGGCCCTCCCCAGGAGCTACCGGGACCTTCCCCTTCGCTTCGCTGAGTACGGCACCTGCTATCGCTACGAGCAATCCGGCGAGCTGATGGGATTGATGCGCGTCCGGTCCATGCAGATGAACGATGCCCACATCTACTGCACCGCTGAGCAATTCGAAGCCGAATTCAATGCCGTCAACGAAATGTACCTGAAGTACTTCGAGCTTTTTGGCTTTAAGAAGTACCTCATGCGCTTCTCGACGCACGATCCCGACAAGCTGGGAAAGAAATTCGTGGACAACCCAGAGCTCTGGGAGAAGACCGAGAACATGGTGCGCGACGTATTAAAATCCTCCGGAATCAACTTCGTAGAAGTTCCCAACGAGGCCGCTTTCTACGGTCCCAAGATCGATGTGCAGGTTTGGAGCGCGATTGGACGGGAATTCACGATCGCGACCAATCAAGTCGACTTCGCCGTCCCGCCTCGATTCAACCTCGAGTACACGACCCCGGAAAATACCAAGGCCACTCCCTTGTGCATCCATCGCGCCCCTCTCGGTACGCATGAACGGTTCATTGGCTTTCTCATCGAGCACTTCGGAGGAGACTTCCCCACTTGGTTAGCGCCTGAGCAAGTACGTGTCCTTCCTATCAGCGACAAGATAGCCGACTACGCGAAATCCGTCCTTGCGGACCTTAATGCCGCCGGTATCCGAGCGACAGTCGATTTGCAGGCTGAAAAGCTGGGAGCGAAAATTCGCAAGGCGGAGATCGAAAAGGTTCCGAATGTGCTGATCGTCGGCACGAAGGAAGCCGAAGAAGGAGCGGTATCCGTGCGATCCCGCTTCGAAGGCGATCGTGGAACGATGAGCGCTGACGCGTTCAAGGACGACCTGCTCGAAACGATTCGAACACGCAAACTGCAGGTAAAGGAATAGCGGGGTGAAAGCCCCGAATTTCTAGTTGTTCTCGCCGAGCAGCTTTCCAAACACCAAGCGGCCACCGCTTGTGGGGATGACGCTCTCGACTTCTGCGAGAACGCTGGTTCCGAGCAAGTCAGCCGATTGGTTGACGACCACCATCGATCCATCATCTAGATAGCCGACGCCTTGCCCATCTTCCTTGCCAAGCTTCACGACTGCAACCGAAACCGCCTCGCCCACCATAACTTCGTGAGTGAGGGCCTTATTCAGGCTAAGGACATCGACATAGGGAATGCCGTTGTGTTTCGCCTTCTGCAACAGCGACTCGCTCGTTGTCAATAATCGTCCTTTAGAGCTGGATACAAGAAAAAGAACCTTGTCATCCCGGCTATCGTGATTCTCCAATTCGCTGTCGATAATCCTAAAGTGAAGGTGTTCGATTTCCTTCAATTCACGAATCGTTCTCAAGCCGCGCTCGCCCCGGTTTTTCTCTTCATCGATTTCCGACCCGCTTTGCTCGTGCAGTTCGTCGACGACGAACTTGGGCACCGCTACGGAGTCGCTTAGCAGCCTCGCTGTCGCTAGCTTGACAACGCGTCCATCCACCAAAGCCGCCGCATCCAGCACGACCAAAGGGACTTCAACGCTTTGAGGCTCGAACTTGACGTAAGGAATAACCAAATTGAATTCATCCCGCCCTCGCAGCGATATGACAGTCGATAGATACGTTACGCCGATGAAGACGCACAGGCGGGAGATGTAGATGACCTGGGGTTCGCCCCCATCGAACAAGGGCGAAACAGTGATTAAGTGAGCGGCAAGCACGCCCATGAGCAGTCCGAATGTAAGCCCCGAAAGGGCTCGAAGCGAGAATCCCTTCAACAGCATGTCGATCAGGACCAGAAACGCTCCCAGCAAAGCCCCGATCAACGTCGTCAGAACGGGCGACGTTTGCATATCAGGAAAGGCGTAGGACACCATATAGCCGCCGATCCCACAAAACAGGACGATAATGAAGCGAATGACTGAAATTGACTGGTTCATACTATCCCCGGTCGCATTCGACTGATTCTACGACCGCAATACGTATATGATTATCGGCAGCAGGATGAAAATCGTCATCACTATGTAGATAACTTGTTTCGCTTTACGCGCTTTTTCAATCTGTTCTCGTGTTTCGTCCAAGGCTCTATCAATCTCCGCTTCAATCACTACCATGCGCTACTGGCTCGTAAAGCAAGAACCCGAAACCTATCCCTGGTCGCAGCTCGTCTCCGAAAAGAAGACACTCTGGGACGGGGTACGCAACTATCAGGCCCGAAATTCCATGAGGGAAATGAGCAAGGGAGATCTCGTGCTCTTCTACCACAGCGGAAAGGCGAAAGAAGTCGTCGGCCTAGCGAAAGTGACAAAGTCCGCCTACCCCGACCCCACCGCTACGGAGGGTGATTGGGTCGCCTTCGATATCCAGGCTCTGAAATCACTCAAGCAGACCGTTACGCTCAAGCAAATCAAGGCGGATCCAAAGCTTCAGGACTTGCTCCTCGTACGCAATTCCCGGCTTTCCGTAATGCCCGTAGGGGCCAAAGAATTTAAACACTTGCTGGACCTCTCCAAAACAAGCGTTTGAATCGCTCCTTCGTGATCGAGAAATTCACAGTCATAGCGCCCGGCTTGCTCGGAGCGTCCATCGGGATGGCAGTCCACAAAAAAGGGCTAGCCAAAGAGGTCCACGTTTGGGCGCGCCGCCCTGAGGCCCGCGAAACGTTAAGGGTGCAGGATTGGTGCCATGCGGCCCCTGATTCCATCGAAGACGCCTGCAGGGGGAGTTCCTTGATCACCCTATGCGCTCCCGTCGAACGCATTATCGAACTGGCGAAATCCATCGCCCCCGCATTAGACTCGAATCCCGTCGTAACGGACGTTGGAAGCGTTAAGAGCAAATTGAGCCGGCAATGCCACGCCGCCCTGTCGGGCAAGGGACGCTTTATCGGTTCCCACCCGATGGCAGGCTCAGAGAAAACGGGCATGGAGAACGCAGAGGCCAGCCTTTTTCAAGGAAACGTTTGCTTTGTCACACCCCTTGAGGAATCTGACAGCGCTGCTCTCGAACTCGTATCCGAATTTTGGAACGCGCTCGGTTCTCAAGTCATTCAGGAGTCGCCGGAAGCCCATGACGCAATCGTTGCAAACGTAAGCCATCTCCCCCATCTTCTCGCATCCTGTCTCGCCAGCTATCTATCAAGGGCATTGCCCGACACCGGTCGGCTCTGCGGAAATGGACTCAAGGATACGACGCGAATCGCCTCTGGCGATCCTCATATGTGGCGAGACATTATCGTACAAAATCGACCCGAGATCATTCGGGCAATCGCCGCGTTCCAAGAAGAGCTGCAAACGCTTCATTCTGAAATTTCGAATGAAGACGATTTCACCGCTCTAAAAATGCTCGCGGAAGGCAAGGCCTTCCGTGATCAACTGGATGGCTAGTCGCTACGATCGTTCCCATGAAGGACCCCTTCCCCATACCGCCATTTACAACGCCTGCGTCCGCTCGCGTTACCGTACCCGGATCGAAGAGCATTACCAATCGAGCGCTATTGCTCGCTGCCCTATCGGAAGGGGAAAGCGTCTTGGAAAACTGCCTGTTCAGCCGAGACACGGAAATCATGCTTCGAGCCCTGCAAAACCTTGGCTTCGTAACGCGGAATGATTCATGGAATAGTCGGATCGAGATAAAGGGTCTCGGAGGAAGCATCCCCAATGCGACGGCAAAACTTGACATAGGAAACTCCGGTACCTCTGCCCGCTTTCTCACCGCCATGCTAGCGACACGCAAAGGGGGCGAATACGAGCTGGACGGCGATGAAGCGATGCGCAAGCGACCTATGCAAAAGCTCGCGGAAACGCTCTCATCCCTTGGTTGCGGCATTGAAACAACCAATGGCTCCTTCCCCATCCGCATTCGCCCTCAGGGCCTGCAAGGCGGAACGGCGATCGTAGACGCAACCGAAAGCAGCCAATTCGTATCCGCGCTTCTAATGGCAGCTCCTTTAGCGAACGGTCCGTTGGAAATAAGACTTTCCAACCCATCAGTCCGACGCGGATACATTGACCTGACAATAAAAATGATGGAACGTTTCGGAGCGCTTTCCCAAAACGCGCTCGAGGATGACAGTGGCTATGCAGTCTCCCCTTCTACCTACAAAGCGCCCCGGGAAATCTATGCGGTCGAGAGCGATGCTTCGGCTGCTAGCTACTTTATCGCCCTTCCTTGCCTCACCAGTGGATCGGTCACCATCGAAGGCGTATCCAAAGATTCCCTTCAAGGCGATATTGCATTCGCTTCGATCGTAGCAGAATCCGGCGCTTCCCTCGATTGGAACCAAGACGGGCTAACGGTATCCTTCGACCGGAATTCCCAATCGCTTTCGCCGCTGTCTGCTAACTACTACCGCTTTAGCGACACCTTCATGACCGGAGCTGCCATTTCCCCGCTCGCCAACGGGGAGACACGGATCGAGGACATCGGCCATACCCGCATTCAAGAGTGCGACCGGGTAGACGCCATGGCCAAAGGGCTCGCCCAGACGGGCCAAGGTATCGAAGAGACGGAATCGACTCTCACGATCGCTCCCAAACCTTTGACTGATGCCACCATCGAAACATTCGAAGATCACCGTATCGCTATGAGCTTCGCAATTCTAGGCTGCGTCAACGCTAGCGATAATGGGAAACCTTGGCTCTCTATCGTCGACCCTCTTTGCTGTCGCAAAACCTTTCCCGATTTCTTCGAGACGCTCGAATCCGCTCGCCAACAGAGCCTAGAAACATTTCATGCCTAACGATTCATTCATCATCGTCGCTATCGACGGCGGAGCAGCCGCTGGCAAATCCTCCACCTCGCGAGGCATCAGCGAACGCTACTGCCTCATGCACGTGGATACCGGGTCATTCTATCGAGCCACTACCTTGAAACTGATGGGAGCAGGCATCGCGCCGGAAGAGGGCGATGCGCTTTCCAAGGGACTAGCTGCTCTAGATCTCGGCACATCCGTAACCGGAAACGCGGCGTCTATCACCATAAGCAATTGGACACCAGACGCGTCTATCCGCAGCCAAAAGATAAACGAGAACGTATCGCGTTACGCAGCGTTGCCCTCCCTCAGAGAGTTTCTGCTCAAATACCAACGATCCCAGGCAGACGTCGCCAAAGCCAATGGGTTCAAGGGCTTGGTCATGGAAGGGCGCGATATCGGGTCGGTCATATTTCCCGATGCAGACCTTCGTCTATTCCTTGTAGCGGACCCGGAGAAACGCGCCCAGCGGAGGGCTAAGGAAGGAATCCAAGACAGTATTCAAGCGCGCGATCGGATAGATTCATCCCGAAAAACCGCCCCACTCAAATGTCCTGAAGGCGCGACCTTGCTCGACACATCAGATTTGAGTTTGGATGCCGTCATCGATACAGTCTCAAAGATGATCGATAAGTTGATCGCCTAAATGAACTTCGACAAGCGCGTATATTGGGTGAGCTTCTGGTTTATCCGGAGCTTCTACAGAACGCTGCTTCTGGGCGATGTCGAAGGACTTAATCACGTGCCACGGTCAGGAGCCGTCATTCTCGCCGCAAACCATACGAGCCATCTTGATCCGCCTATTCTCGGTTGCAGTATCCTTCGCGTAGTTACCTACTTCGCCCGCAAGACACTTTGGAAACCGGGCATCGGAGCCAGCTGGATGGACGCAGTCGGAGCCATTCCCATCGACCGAGATGGTGAATCGGATATCCAGGCGATGAAGAAGACGCTGGCCGCGGTGAAAGCAGGCGGCGTGCTCACCCTTTTCCCAGAAGGAACGCGCAGCCCGGACGGAACCCTCCAATCCGCAAAGCCAGGCATCGGGCTCATCGCTGCCAAGTCGCAATCCGCCATTGTCCCGTGCCGTATTTTCAACGCGCACCGAGCGCTCTCCAAGGATTCGACATTACCGAACTTCAACTTGTCCATCCACATCGTATACGGAAAGCCGCTACAGCCTGAGGACTACGATCCGGGGCGTGACGCGGGGAAGGAACGCTACCAGCGTATCGCTGACAATATCATGTCCGCGATACGGAAGATTCAAAGGTCCAGGCCATCGGTAATCTAGTCACCGAATTTTTCCTCGCGCTTGCTGTTTAAGAGAGGAGTGGACCGGCATGGTTCTCGTAAAACGAGAACCTGCCTAAACAAACCCAATAATAGGCTTTTGACCAGTCCACTCCACTCTTACAACTTTCGAATCAAGGCCACCCAATCTTCACTGGGATCGCTGGGAGGAGAGCCAAGGGAAACATTGCTTCCTCCTCGAACACGCCGCACGTCTCCTCGCTTGAGAGCGCCACCTTCACGAGGATTGAACCAACGCAAATCAAATGAACCGTCGGCGCCCGTAAGATCGAGCATGGCTTCTCCCCCTTCTGGCAAGTAGGCCACATACACTTCTCCCGAATCCGCGAAGCAGAAGCGGCCGTTGGCGCGAGCCGGATTACCAATCAATGCATCCGCATTTTGCATACGCCAGAAAGGAATGTCATTATCCTGAAAAAACGATATGGCATTAGAGCAATATATCCAAGATTGGTGACGGCTTCTCCAGTCCTCCGCAATTAAGTCATTCTGAGGAAGCTGGTAGCCAAAATAGTATTCAACGCCGGCGCCTCCCGCCATCAGATTCGCCCAAAGCGTCTTTTTTCGCACATCGTCGGCGGTGTACTGATCGTTCTCCTCAGCCATCGTTCCATCCCATCCATTGTATCCAACGTCCGGTGGCACTCCTTGACTCGCCTTTCCCTGCTCGTCGTTGGCCACTACCCAAGGACGTCCCGCGCTCCGCGATGCCTCTACCCATTGCAAGGTGCGTGCATGGACCTGGTCCCAGTGATTTTGCAAGGATGTGCCTGTCAAAACGGACTGGCTCCCGATTAGCATTGAATAGACTTCATCCTGCTGCGGGGGAAAGGTATGGATCACGATATTGTGATCATACGGATCCATCAATTGTATATATGCGGCCATATCCCGCAATTCCTCATAGCTCTGCGTATTCTCTTCGCCCAAATTCCAATTGAGAGCGAGATGATGCCCATACCGAGCGATCAATTCTCGAAGGTAAAGCTTTCGCTCTTTTCCCAGCGCGCCGCCATCCAAAGATTCCGGGATCTCCGTCGGCTTTCGATTGGAGCCCGCTCGATTGTCGTCCATTTCGTTCTCTTGAAGCTTGAAATGCAGATACAGCCCTTTGGACTGAGCATGCGCGAAGACCACGCCCCACTGGTCAAGCTTCGAGCAATCGTAGCGCAGCTTCATTTCACACTCTACGAAGGGCCAGACATTGTCGCCATCGCCCCCTGCGTTATAAGGCAGGAACGAAAACGCGTTTACGCCCACTTCAGCTAGATAGTTTAGCGCACCGATCAAATTCTTGCCGCGACCGCTACCCCAAGTCGGATCTCCTTCGCTCCAGTCGCCAGCATGAGGAGCCCAATCCTTAAGTGGCCCTCTGCTCGGATTGTTAGTCCTCGTATTGTCAAAATCCGTATACGCTAGAAGCGTCTCCGGAGCATCTGGACCCGCCTTCAAAAAATACTCTCCCGTTTCAGCGAAGCGCAAATAGTGCGCCCCCACATACTCCAAGCGACCCTTGGAGCGGAAATCTCGGCCCTTCTTGTCTGTCCTAGATACAGCGAATCGCCCCGACAGTCCATGATAGGGTGAGAGCGTTTCGCCAGATGACGGATCAATAGCGGCATCCTGCCCTTTGCGAAACTGAATCTCGTAATGCCAGCTACCCGTTATATCCGGTGAAAGGTGAGCCCGCCAAATATTTCCTGACGACGCTGAACTATTCCCTGCGTCCCCATCCGCTGCAAAGTATCCAGGAACTGCATACACTGGAGTTCCCGATTCGTGCGTAAACACCACGAACATGCTATAATCCGTGAATGGATTGAGAGAACGATCGCGCTCATCTGCTTGGGGCCCTTCCAAAGATAAGGTAACGGCGTGCCAGGATTTTAGCTCCCCGCTAATAGTGACGTCGGCATCGCCCGCTAAGCAGGCAGAATTCGACAATCCCATGATAACAAAAAAAGCAGCCAAGCTGCGGAATATCGATTTAAAGAATTGCTGCATAACCAAGTTCTAAACTTTAGCGCGCGCAACGCATAGACGCAATGCTCATTTGCTTAAATAAATAGAGATTTTGCGGCGCAGTCTCTTGGGTGACGATCAACGGTTTCGTTCAGCTCGATAGGCTCTCGGAGTCAGACCGTGAAGGCGTTTGAAGGCAACTGTCAGATACTCTGGATATTCATATCCAGCCTCTTCCGCAATCGCGCTGATCGGCAGAGTCGATCGAATGAGCAGTTCCTTAACCCTAAGCATACGCACTCGCTCGATCTCTTCCCGTGGACTCCTCCCAATGAGCCTACGAAAACTCCGTTCAAGCTGCGTTCGAGCCATGGGCGAAACAGCGGGAATTTCCGTGACCCCGATCCCATCGCAGGCCTTTTCTTTAATAAACGCCAATGCTCTAGCGATCTTTGGATCCGGCACTGCGATCGTATCGGTAGACTGTCGCGTCGCCAAGCCAAGGGGCTTTATTTCCAGGGACTGGATACTCCGTTTCCGGACCGTTCGTCGGTTCATCTGCTGACGGAGCAGCGCCGCCGCTTCAAACCCGGCCCGTTCCGCATCCGGGATAATGCTAGACATAGGCGGATCGCACAGTTCGCATAGGATTTCGTCGTTGTGGACACCCAATACCGAAACCTCGTCGGGCACGCTTAATCCCGCCTCCTTGCACGCTTCCATAACCTCCTGGCCCCTGACGTCGTAACACGCGAGCACACCCACCGGTTTCGGCAATTTGGAAAGCCAATTGGCGAGAAGACGGATTTCCGTTTCCGGTCGCGCGACACGAACGCTTCTAATTAAGCGTTCGGATTCTTTGATTGCCAACGCCTCGCAGAAATATTGCTCGCGAGCGCGTGACCAGTGGAAGCTATCGTCTCCACAGAAAGCGAAGTGCCTTAGGCCGAGGCTCTTGAAATGCTCCAATCCTATCCTCACCACTTCACGACTATCAGTCACCACTTGAGGGATACGCGGATGTTCCAATCCAGCGCTCACGTCGACGATGGGAATACCCAATGCCTCTACGAGCTTAAGAATGCGCTCGTTCTCGATGCGAGCAATGATTCCGTCTCCATCCCAGCCTTTCAGCCAGTCCGGGGTCATCGCTCCTCGACCTTGCTCAATCAAGCGGAAGGACCAGGATTCGTTCTCGCGAGACCAGGAGCGAATCCCTCGTAGCAACCCACGCCCATAGACGTTGGACGTCTCGATAAACAAGGCAACTCTTCTCGCTTTTGGCATCAATATCGTCTTGCGTTCCGATCGAATGGATCGCTTTGAAATTCCACCCGTAGCAAATAACGCATTTTCTATGAAAAATTAAGCAAATGCACATGGCTCCCAAAAACGCAACTGTGTTACCATAAATCAAATGGCTCACTACAATATAGCGGCTCTACCCGGTGACGGAATCGGGCCAGAAGTCACCGATGCGGCCTGTCGAGTCGTTCGCTCCGCGGTAGATCGCGTCGAAGGCATTGACCTGGAATTCGAGAACATATCTGTCGGCGCAGGAGAGTATCTTAAAAATGGAGACCCCTTGCCGGACGCGACTGTGCAACGATTGAAGACCTTCGATGCGATACTGCTGGGAGCTATGGGACTCCCGGATGTGCGCTGGCCCAACGGAGTCGAGATGACCCCCCAGATAGATATCAGAGAGAAGCTCGATCTTTATCAAGGCGTCCGTCCGATCAAGCTATACCACCCCCTCCATTCGCCCTTGCGCATACCAGAGGGCAAGACCATCGAATTCGTACTCCTCAGGGAAAATTGCGAAGGCATGTTTTCAAATCGTCTCGAGGAGAGGGACGACAAGGCTGAATTTGCGACGGACGTCATGAAGGTCACTCGCCATGGAGCGGAACGCATCTGCCGCGCTGCCTTCGAAATCGCGAAGGGCCGCCGCAAGCATGTAACCTTGGTCGATAAGGCGAATGTTTTGCAATCCATGGCATTCTTCCGATCCGTTTTCGACGCCGTTTCCCTGGACTATCCCGACGTTGAAACGGATCGAGTATACGTCGACGCAATGGCTCTTTTTCTCGTTCAGGATCCCTACCGTTTCGACGTCATTGTCACCGAGAACATATTCGGAGACATTCTTTCAGACCAAGCCGCTGGATTAGTCGGCGGAATGGGGATGGCGCCCTCCGCGGACATTGGAGACGACTTCGCCGTATTCCAGCCATCGCATGGAACCGCGCCCACGATTGCGGGGCAAGGGAAGGCGAATCCCATCGCTACCATCCTTTCAGGAGCCCTTATGCTTCGATGGCTCGACCCCGAAAAGGGTGAAAAAGGGGCCAGCATGATTGAGAATGCTGTCGCCAAAACCCTGGAAAACCCCGATAATCGAACCTTTGATTTAGGAGGATCCCATTCGACATCGGATATCACCGACCTCATCGTCTCCAACTTGCAATCGTAGCCATGAATATTGTCGATCTCACTCTACCCGTCGAAGCGGGAATGCGCGGCGTTAGCATGACCGTTGCCAATACTTTGAAAGACGACGGCTGGAACGCTGCGAATTGGACGCTCTATTCCCATTCCGGCACTCACACCGACGCTCCCATCCACTTCGAAGCATCGGAACAGACCATCGATGAAATGCCGCTTGAATCTTTCATGGGCCACGCTCGGGTCGTACCGATCAAGAATACCCAACCCGCTCAATGGCTCGTTCCAGAGGACCTCGGGAAATCCGCAGACTCGGTCCAGCCTGGAGATTGCTTGCTTCTAAAAACGGGATGGAGCCATCACGTGGATAATATAGAGCTGTATCGCGACCAGCTTCCTAGAATCAGTGACGCGCTGGCCCACTGGCTCGTCGATAAAAAGGTCAAGCTCATCGGTGTCGAAGCGCCATCCGTCGCCGACGTAAACAATCTCGAGGAAGTCGATCGTATCCACAAAATACTGCTGGGTGCGGGCATAACGATCGTTGAAGGCTTATGCAATCTTTACACTCTTAATAAGGAAGTCTATTTCATGGCGTTCCCCATCAAGCTCAGCAAAGGCGATGGCGCGCCCGTAAGGGCTGTCGCTTTCAACGATCCGACCCCGTTTCAATAACCCATACCCGTAACAATGAGTCCATTGAAAGGAATTTGTATCGGCGCCGGCTATTTCAGCCAGTTTCAGTATGAAGCGTGGAGCCGCATCCCTGAAGTGGAGATTGTCGCAATTTGCAATCGCAATCAGGAACGGGCACGGGCCATCGCGGACAAATACGAGATACCAATGGTTTGCCAATGGGATGATCTCGAAAAGACGCTCGATTCCCTGAAGCCGGATTTTCTCGATATCATTACGCCCCCCGAAACGCATAGGGAAATCGTTGCCCAAGCAGCGAAACGCGGCGTTCACGTGATCTGCCAAAAACCGCTCGCCCCGACACTATCGGAAAGCCAAGAAATCGTCTCCCAAGCGGACGCGGCGGGAATTCGCTTTATGGTTCATGAAAATTGGCGATGGCAGCCTTGGTATCGAGAGATCAAGAAGCGATTGGATTCAGGAAAATTGGGCTCTCTTCACTCCATCAACATCCAGATGCGCATGGGAGACGGATGGCAATCAAATGCTTACATGGCTCGCCAGCCATTTTTTCGAAGCTATCCCAAATTGCTCATCTATGAGACAGGTGTACATTTCTTGGATACATTTCGATTTATCGGAGGGGAAATTGATTCAATATATGCGCGATTGCAGAAACGGAATCCAGACATCGCTGGCGAAGACGCGGGGCAATTTGTCGCCACGTTCGAATCCGGAGCGACCGCAATTTTAGACTCCAGCCGCTATAATGAAGCCGATTGCGACGATCCACGCTATACATTCGGAATCGTTCGAATAGATGGAAGCAAAGGGCACTTGGAACTGCAAACCGACGGTTCCTTGACACAGAAATTGCTCGGTGAACCCGCAACTCAAATTGACTACAATCCTCCACGCGCCAATTTCGCAGGCGATTGCGTATACGCGCTTCAACGACATTTTGTCGACTGCATGGCTTCCGGGTCGGAATTTGAGAGTACGGGCAAGGACTATCTGAATACAATCGCTCTCGTCGAAGCCTGCTACCAATCCAATGAGAGCAATCAAGTTGTTGCGCTTTGACTCCATTCGAAATCCCCCGCTTATTCCTAACGAAACGCCATGAAACACAACGGTCTCGACCACATTGCTATAGCAGTCTCCAACACAGACGATGCCTTGAAACTTTGGAGAGATCAATTCGGTTTCCCAGTCGTTTGCTCCGAAGTGGTAAACGAAGGCACCGTTAAGCTTACCCATTTGGATTTAGGCAATACGCACCTGCAGCTGGTTGAACCGATGACTGAGGACCATCCGTTGCGTGACTGGATCGCTCAAAACGGTTCAGGACTCCATCACTTTTGCCTACGTGTCGACAACGTCGATACAGCAATCAGTGAGAGCCCTGCGTCAACAGCGCCAATGCCTCATGAAGGCACGCAGGGAAAACGCGCGGTGTTCGTTGATCGCGCAGCCACGCAAAATACCTTGCTGGAATATACCGGGAAGTAAAAGACAGCCCCTTTACTAAAGCGCGGAAGAGTCACATGGGCTCAATCGCCCTTTGACTCCGACGCTAGCAACGCGTACGCTTCGCAATTGTTAGTCGAACCCATGCCCAACCCCATACGTTCTAACCTATGATACGGAACATCGCCATTCTCGCTATTTCACTCATCACCATCGGCTCCTACTCTCAGGAAATGCAGCGAGGGCTGATCCTGAACACCGACCGCGCGTTCGATGGCTACACGCTGTACGCTCCCTTGAGGTCGAACGAGACCCTACTGCTCAATATGGAGGGAGAGGTCGTTCACAAATGGACCAGTGACCATCATCCATCTAATTCCGCCTATCTGATGCCGGACGGCTCGCTCGTGCGTTCCGGAAAAGTTCTGGGCAACGAAGTTTTCGGTAGCCGCGGACCCTCGGGTGGTCGCGTTGAGCGATTTGATTGGGATGGCAATCTCCTTTGGGACTACGTGTACTCTAGCGACGAATACCATCAACATCATGACATCGAGCCATTATCCAATGGAAACGTCCTAATACTGGCTTGGGAACGCAGAACCCAGGAGGAAGCCATCGCAGCTGGCCGCAAGCCAGATACCGTCTCCGATCAAGGAATCTTTCCAGATGTAGTGGTTGAGGTGATGCAGACAGGGCCAAAATCGGGCAAGGTCGTTTGGGAATGGAAGGCGTGGGATCACTTAGTTCAAGATCTGGATCCCGACAAAAGGAACTATGGGGTCGTCGCTGATCACCCCGGTCGCCTCGACGTTAATCTCAATCCACGCCCTCGTCCCGACTGGATGCATTCAAATGCGATCGACTACAATCCCACGCTCGACCAAATCGTTCTCAGTTGCCGCTCTTTCAACGAAATTATCGTCATCGATCACGGCAAGCCCACCGCCGAAACGGCGGGCCCGGCAGGAGACATTCTCTATCGATGGGGAAATCCCGCAAACTACGGAGCCGGAGACGCCTCAGATCGAACCCTCTACGCCCAGCACGATGCTCGCTGGATACAAGAAGGTCAGCCCGGCAGCGGCAATATCACGATCTACAATAATGGATCCAATCGCCCCGACGGAAACTATTCGTCGATTGAGGAGATTGTCCCTCCAATCAATTCTGACGGGACCTACCGCATCCACCCAGGAAACGCCTTCGGGCCCGTAAAGCCGATCTGGTCCTATACCGCTCGCAACCCCACCGACTTCTACTCTTCATTCATCTCGGGCACGGAACGGCTGCCCAATGGCAACACGCTCATTTGCTCGGGCGCCGAAGGTATCTTTTTTGAAGTCACGGCCGAAATGGATACTGTTTGGGAATACCGTAATCCAGTTTCCCGTCCTCCAGCCGGTCCAGAAGGGCCTCACAGCGTATTTCGCGTTACGCGCTACCCAAAGGACTATCCTGCCTTCAAGAACCGAGACTTAAATTAATCTAGCATGAGACTCCGCAATCATTTGCTCCTATTCGCGCTCGCTTTACCCTATATGGTTGGCGGGGCACTATTCGCTCAGGATGATTGGCCAACCCATCCAGACTCCGTCGAGGATCCTGACATCCCAAAGGGAGAGATTCTCACATTCGAACTCAATGAATCCAAAGTCTTTCCGGGCACCTCTCGCAAAGTATGGGTTTATGTCCCTGCCCAATACGACAGCTCCCAGCCAGCCTGTCTCTATGTGGGCCAGGATGGCATCAAGTACGATGCAACGACTGTATTCGATAATTTAATTCACAAAGGTGATATGCCTGTTACAATAGGTGTATTCGCATTTCATGGACGACTGAAAATTGAAGATCCTGAATCTCAAGTCGATCGATTAAATAGATCCTACGAATACGACAGCCTCCACAATCTCTACGCCGAATTCATTGAAGAAGACTTGTTGCCCGCTGTTGAAGCGATGAAAACTAGCAGCGGCCTACCCATACAATTGTCCAAGCGACCCACGGACTGAATGATTGCCGGCAATAGCAGCGGAGGGATCGCTGCTTTCATGGTCGCATTCTCTCGACCGCAACGTTTTACGCGTGTCTTCACAGGCGTAGGTACCTATGTCAGCATGCGCGGGGGCGATCAGATCGCGGGGCTCGTTCGGAAGATCGAACCCAGCCCGCTTCGGGTTTTTCTGCAAGGAGGAACGAATGACAATCATCTGGATGTCGGCGATTGGTGGATCGGCAACCAAGCCATGCAACGAGCCCTGCAGTTCGCCGGATACGAAGTTAAGCATGCCTGGGGCGAAGGAAGTCACAACGCGAAGCACGCGACGTCCGTCTTCCCCGATGCCATGCGGTGGCTCTGGAAGGATTGGCCCGCCCTACCCGAAAACGGCAAGCACCAAGGCGGGACAATCAAAGAAACGATTTACCTGGACGCCGAATGGGAACTCGTCGGCGAGGGATACGGATTCACGGAAGGCCCCGTCGCCGCGCCAAATGGAGAGGTCTATTTCAATGATCTTCGCCACAGCAAGACCTATCACGTGGACAAGTCCGGTGCAGTTTCGGAATGGACGTCCAATACAATGCGAGCGAACGGGATGGCCTACGGCCCCGATGGACGCCGCTATGTCCTAGCAGCAACGCCAGCGAAGTATGGGCCTTCGACGCGAATGGAAACAAAGAAGTCGTCGCCGAGGGAATACGCGGAAACGACTTGGTCGTAGCCCACAACGGAAATCTTTATGTAACGGAACCGGTTAGCAATCGCAGCCTGCGATCGGATCGAAGCCGGGTTTGGCTGATAAAGCCCGACGGGAGCAAAATCGAGGTCGATCACGGATTGAAGTTTGCAAATGGAATCGCCCTATCCCCCGATCAGACTCAGCTGTATGTGGCCGACTACGATTCCAAATGGATATACAGCTTTATGGTGCAAGACGATGGTTCACTCGCCTACAAGCAGCGGCTCATTTGGTTGCACCACAAGGATACGGAAGACTCCGCGCATGCGGACGGAGTTCGTGTCGATCGGATCGGATACATTTGGGTCGCTACAAATATGGGCATTCAAATCTGCGATTCAGCTGGAAGGCCGAGAGCCATCATTCCCACTCCGAATGGCCGCGTCGCGAACTTCTGTTTCGCCGGACCAAACTTCGATACGCTCTTCGCGACTTGCGGCGACAAGGTTTACAAGCGGAAGGTCAAATCCATAGGCGTTCAATCTTGGCAAGCGCCGATCAAGCCAAGACAGCCCAAAACATAGTACCTCAATTTTTGAATACACGAAGATCAGTTGAAGGAGACTCGTCCCGGATAATTGAAATATACAACGAGGCGATCCGGACGGGATATTCCACCGCTGAGACAGAACCCACCACCGTTGAGCAGAAACGAGATTGGTTCGATTCCCACGATTGCGACGCCTTTCCGATTCTGGTCATTGAAACGGAAAATGAGGTAGTCGGGTGGTCAAGCCTCAGCCCTTATCGCCCGGGACGCCAGGCCCTGCGCTACACAGCAGAGATCAGCTACTACGTTTCAAAAAATCACTGGAGAAAAGGGATTGGCACGCGACTCGTTTCCGATATCCTAGCGTACGCCAAGTCGAACGGCTACCAGACGCTCTTTGGCATTCTCCTCGATTCGAACGAACCGAGTATTCGCTTGCTCGAGCGATTCGGATTCGAGCATTGGGGCCATCTACCAAATGTAGCGGAAATCAAGGGATTGAAGCTTGGCCATGTTTACATGGGAAAGCGCATCAATGACTCCTAAGGACGTGAAAACGAGTCGCTAGCGACTACCAGCTGTACCAGATCGCGAAATCCGCCACCGTTCGCCTCCAACGATTCGAGCGGAGCGTCTACAGCCGGCCTATCCGAAATCTCGATACGGCGACCCATTGCATATGCGAGCATCTTTTGGGCGAGGGCTCGAGTGAATCCGTCCTCACGCTCCATCATCGCATCTCGAAATTCAGTGATTCCACTGAACGTATGCCCGCTGGGAAGCACGCCCGACGCGTCTATTTCGCCCCCCTCTTCATACTCGCTCCGCCATTGTCCGATCGCATCAAAATTCTCAAGGGCAAAACCCAAGGGATCAATCTTCCGATGACATTCCTAGCAGGATGCATTCTCTCGATGAAGCTGCAATTGCTCTCGAATCGTCTGCGCCCCTCGAATATCCGGATCCAAGGGTTCTACATCGGGAGGAGGAGGCGATGGAGGCGTACCCAGTAGATTTTCCAGTAGCCAGACGCCACGAACGACCGGAGAGGTGTCGAATCCATTGGCCGTAATCTTTAGAATGCTCGCCTGACCGAGAAGGCCCCCTCGCCTTGGATCGTTAAGCGACACTTTTTGGAATGCGTCTCCACGAACGCCTTCGATATCGTACAAGGCAGCGAGCTCCTCGTTCACGAAGGAATAGTCCGCATCCAGAAATCGCGAAATCTTCTCATTCCGATCCAGCAAATCACGAGTGAACAGTTCCGTTTCCCGTCTCATGGCGCGTTCCAAATCGTGTTCGTAGTAGTGGCTGAAACGGTTTCGGTCCGGCGGCGCTTCGCCAATCGCTCGTAACGTTAGCCAACTATCCAGAAATCCGCTAACGAATCGAGTCGATCGCTCATCATCCAGCATTCGTTCAACTTGAGCCCTTCGCGTATTCGCGTTGTGCAAGCGACCCTTATGGGCCAGCTCCAACAGCGCGTCATCTGGTGGGCCGCTCCAAAGAAAATAGGACAGTCGCGACGCGACCGCGTAGTCGTCCAATCGATCATCCGCATCGCTGCGCGTGGGTTCCTCGAGATAAATAAAGGCGGGTGAAATCAATATTGCCTTCAAGCCAGCCTTAAGAGCGTCCAGTTCACTTTTTCCTCGATCGATCTGGGACGATACAACGTCCATGATTCGTTCGACTTCGTCGGTGCGGGCCGGTCGGCGAAATGCACGGCTCGCAAAGCGTTCGATAATTCGACGCGTTTCACTGGGGCTGAACTCCGACCCTCCGATGACGGATTGGAAGCTCGGTGTCGGCCAATCGTCATAGAACGGGCCTTCAATTTCGACCTCATAGATACGAATATGCGGAATCTTGGCGTGCTTGATCGAGAATGCGAATTTTTCCATCTCTCGGTCTTCCCGAGGCAATGTATGGTCAATTTTCTCATGCGTGATCTGAGCCGTCTTGGTAAATATCGGCCGAATCTTCATAGCCCCGTTCATGTAGTTGAATCGTGGGGAAAATCCCTTGTGGAGCCAGCTACGCGTCTCGTACCACTGCGGGCCGTCGTCTGCGAGTGTAAAGGTAGCGAGATTCGGCTCGTACGGCTGGGGAAGATGCAGACGCCCAAACCGTCTGTTCCTAGGCACTATCCGCATCACCAGCGGTTCTTCCGGACGCATAGGAACCGTTTTGGCATCGTATTCGTGAAATCGATTTCGAGCTTCTGCTAGCGCCCGTATTGTGTAGTAGCCCTCAACTGGAACACCTTCCTCGAATTCAAGCAGAGCTCCATAAGCCCCGAAATTGAGCTCTGAATTCGGGTTCTCATAAACATTCAAATAGCTTTGGCCGTGAGCGGTCATATGCCGCTTGTCCAATTCAGACTGCTGCAGGAAGGGAGGACCAAATCGCCAAGTACGCGGCTCCGGGCGCTCCGTTGGCCCCAACGCTTTTTCCACGATCTCATCGGCCGCATCCAAGTAGCGATTGAGTAAATATCCTGAGGTCACTAACGCGTCGCCCACGTTGTCCAAATGCTCGACCGTTCGCTCACTTGGAAACGTTTCTGTAGGATCGAACATGCTCGTGTCGATCTGGAATATTTCCTGAACAGTATTCAAATATTCCCGACGGGTGAGTCGACGCAACACAGTCTCGCCTGCTTCTTCCGTACGCGTCTCATAGGCGTAGTCGAGCGCGTTCGTAAGCCAATCAATCACCGCGAGCCGCTCGCCATCCGAAGGTTGCTTCTCCTCTTCTGGTGGCATTTCACCTAAATTCAAGAGATCAAGCATGTCCTGGAAATCAATAAGCAAGTCATCGTTGGCAATAGGATATTCGAGCGTGTCGAATCGGCGATCGCCTTTTTGCTTATCGGGCCCATGGCAGCCGATGCAATAGGTCCCTATGAAGGGCTCAATCGATTCCTCGAAGCCAACTTCATAGCTCGCCCTACCTGAGCTGCTAAGGCTCGCAATTGCCATCCACAGCGCGATCGAGCCGATTCCATACGATCGACTCTCGTATCGAATTAGGCCGCTCATCCCGCCAGCTCTAAACCTGTCAGCGTTCCAGTGCTCGTACCGAAAGAGCCCGTAGCGACACCAAATCGTTGCAACATTGACAGGTAGAGGTTGCACAAAGGTACGCGCCGAATTTCCTCCTTCGGATAAACTTTATGCTCCCCATGCTTAAATCCGCCGCCAGCCAAGATGATCGGGAGGTCTTTGTTAACGTGGGCGTTTCCATTTCCCATACCGCTCCCAAACAGGACCATGGTATTATCCAATAAGCTTTTGTCCGAATCCGGTTCATGGATACTTTGAAGCTTGTTCAAGAAGCGAGCGAGCTGCTCCATTTGAAAGCGCTCGATCGTGACGAGCCCATCTACCTTCTCTTGCTTCTTACCATGATGCGATAGGCTGTGGTATCCTGAGCTCAAACCAAAGAAAGAGGTATCGAATTTCGCCCCAGCCAATTCGTACGTAGCGATTCGCGTGGAATCGGTTTGCAAGGCTACCGCCAATAAGTCGAACATCACCGGAATATCCGCTACGTAGCTCTGGTTCTCGGGCTCCGCCATGCTTGGCTTTGGCTTGGGTACGCTGCTCCACCGCTTCTCAAGCTCCAAGCTCGTTTCCACGTCGCGAATGGATGAAAAATACTCGTCCAGCTTCTCCTTGTCCTTCGCTCCGAGCCTTCGGTCCAAGCTCTTTGCATCGCCCAAGACAGAGTCAAGAATCGATCGTCGCTCAGAATACTGGTTTTCCGCTTTGAGCTGGGCGTCTCGCCCTTCGTTGATGAACAATTTTCTAAAAACTTCCCGAGGCCCTTGGATGGGCGGCACGCGCACACCCGTTCGTGTCCAGCACATCCGGCACCCGCCATGAAGGCCATCTTCTATTCCAACCGTCATCGATGGAAATCGGGTTTGTGAGCCCACATGCTCGGCCGCGCGTTGATCCACCGTGATATTGCCTTCCGGCATACCCTTTGCATCCTCTTCGCGTACACCGCTCAGAAAGGAATGAACCGCAAAGTGACCTCCCTTTACGCCATGGTCCAAATGGGAGAAAACCGTCATGGTCTCTCGAAAATCCGCCAGGGGTGAGAGCAGATGCGTCATCTCGTAGCCTCGACCTGCCGTTTTGGGAAAGAACGACTCCGGATGCATCCCGAACGAGTTTCCAACGCAAACCATTCGAATCGGATTGCCAGTCGACTCAAGCAGGCTTTTGGCGGGCGCGGCCGCTGCGATAGACTCCAGCGCCGGTAGGGCCAGCGTGGCGAAGGATGATTTGAGGAACAGGCGCCTATTCATGTTCAAAATGAGAATCTAATTCAATGGGGAGTATGCGTCGGATCAGAGCGCTACAGCTGCATCTTACTAGTATTCCCGCCTTGAGCTGATAATTCGACGTTCTGGTTACCGACGATAACGATTCCATACGTAAACTACGCCCTGCACTCAAGCCGCAATCTTCTTTGCTGAGCTCCGTACCCAGCAATTGAAAAGCGCCTAAAAGACAGAGCCCTAAAGTTCGAAACCGACAAATAGATCCCTACACCGTCGATTTTCTTTCAAACGCTGGAAGCCGAACCTTACAACCAATAGCCAATAATTCCGAAAAACTAGATTCGAAGGAACCACTTGTTGCGGTACATCCACCAGCATACGAGCCATAGGCATAATCCAACGAGAGTAGATTGCGCCATGGGAGCATAGAGCGGTCCCGCGATTTGAAACACGTTATCTCCCAAATGTATCTGCAACCGCTTGGCCACCCATGGACGCAGGAGCATCTCCATGCAATAGATCGCGATCGAATTCATTCCCACAACCACGAAGGGAAAGGTCCAGCGACGCATTTGCTTAATATCGATAATCCAATACAGCGCTGCGAGAATCAGTGCGCACCACCCGGTTGAAAATAGCGTCCAGGAAGGCGTCCAAATTCGCTTCACCAGCGGACAAATCCCGGTAACGCTCAGAAGCCATCCCAAAACGATTCCGGCAATCCCACCAAGGAGAATCAAGCGCGCTTTCGATTCATTGGAACGACTCGTGCGAAGCAATTCGCCACACATGAGACCCAAAATCATCGTCGCTAATGATGGGACGAAATTCAAGGTTTGGTAACCGCCCGGATTTGCGGTGAACGGCTTACGCGCTTGGTCTGAGTCTTGGCCTGTAAAGGGCGCTCGTTCCGGCATCAAGTTGAGAAACCATAGGTCGAACGCGTGGCCCGCATTGCTATTTTTATGCCACGAAGGTCCCACATCTTGCAAATGTTCCTGAGCCCAATTCGATGACACATTCACTTCGGGCTTACCCATTTCCAATTCTACGCCAGAATTTGGATACAATACATAGATTAACCAAGTACCGACCAAGAGAGCTGCTGTGGCAATCGATTGCGCCTTCGGTCCTTTTCCCCACAACAAGAACAGAAATACGTAACCCAACCCCATTTGTGTGAGAACATCTGTCATCCACCAACGCGTTAACGGTCCGTGTGAAGTAAGAAAGATGCCAAGAAAAATGAGAATGAGAGCACGTCCAAACGCATGACCGAGCATCCGCTGCCGCGATTGCCCTTCCCTCTGTCGCTTCACGTAGGAGTAGGCCATGGATACGCCAACCATAAACATGAAAGAAGGCTGAATAAGATCCCAATAGCTGCAACCCAACCACTGAACATGCGTCATTTGGTACTGCATGAACGACCAGAACCACGAATCAGGATTCTTTTCTAGATGAGCGGCAGCAGTACCCGCAATTCCAAAGCCATGGAAGGCAAGCGTCACCATTATGAGACCGCGGTATACATCGAGCGAAATCAATCGCTGCGGTTTCGAGGATTTCGTTTCGCTTTCATCACTCATAAGTAAAGGGGTAGTCGTCAAGATCAGCTCAATCGATCACTATATATAACTCTCGCAGGGAGCTGTGATCGCAATTGAGCGGCATGGGATTAGTATACTAACTAAAGAAAACTAAAACTGCGCAAATGTAGCTGCTAATTTCACCAAACCGATTGAATCGTATCCCCGATAAATCTCCTGCTACAGCGCAGTCCAGGCATTGCCATTTCGATTGCTCTCCACCGCTTTTTCCACGAAACGCATCCCTATTTCCCCATCGCGCACGGTCGCGTATTGCGAACCGTCAGAGCCGTTGTAAGCGCCCGCTTGATACGCTCGTACATCGTCCTCGAAACAGCGATGCAATCGGGCGAAGGCGTCGTGAAATCCCTCCGAGTGACCCCAGGGAATCACCGTCTCACTCATCAATTCCTCCGGCAAATCACTGAAAAATCCATCATTCGCTCGCACGCCACCGCGAACGTATACGCGTTCCGGTTGATCGATCAAATTTACCACAAGCACTTCCGATTCCTCTTGAGCCCAGCGAAGCGATCCTCGCTCTCCATTCACTTCGATACGCAGGTCATTCTTGTGTCCAATAGCGATCTGAGAGGCTCGAACCAAAGCCCGTGCCCCCGTATTCAGGCGACAATAAACCGTAAAGTGGTCATCTAGTTGATCCTCTTCCGGCCCGCCCAGTGGGACGAGCGATTCCAAATGCGCGCTCAGCGCTTCAACCTCCAATCCGGTTATATAGCGCATCTGCATTAACGCATGCGTCCCAATGTCACCGCCGCAATTGCTCAATCCCGATTTGGATGGATCAATTCGCCAAACCGTATCCTTAAACTTGGGATCTCGCGACCGAATCGCCATCCATGATTGAATATAGCTCGCATCCACCCATCGCACCTTTCCAAGCAGGCCACTGCGAACGATGAATCGCGCAAGGCGCGTGGTCCAATGCCCGAGGTATGTATGAGCAACGCAAAACGGAATCGCTCGGGATTCGACCCGTTCACGCAGCTCCACGGATTCTTCAACCGTCAAGGTGAGCGGCTTCTCGCAAAAAACGGGAATCCCCGCTTCCAAAAATCGCTTTGCTGGATCGAAGTGAGCGTGATTCGGAGTTAGAATCAACACGTAGTCTAGACGCTCCACCTTTGGCTTAGCCAGTTCATCCTGGAGCATTGCATCATATGAATCGTATCCTTTGATCGGGTACGGCCACTCACTCGCAGAACGTTTCGCCTTAACCGGGTCCGAGGAAAGGGCTCCGGCCACTACGCGGCGCGTCCCGTCCATGAAAATAGCGTGTTGATGGGCTTTAGAAATAAAGCCAGAGCTGCCGCCGACTAGGCCGACTTTGAGAGGAACAGGATTTGAGGCACTCATGGCAACCGTTCTAGACACCTCGAATTGCAGTAACGAGTACTATTTTCATATCTCAATCCCATACTTGTTCAATCTTCTCATTTAGAAAGGCCACGCTTCTCTGCATTTGCTCAAATCCATCCACTCCATCTTCAATGCTGATCCATCCATCGAAACTTTCTCCTTTCAACGCGCCGAATATCGCATCGTAGTCATTCAGTCCTTTGCCGATTTCACCATGGCTCAATCGCTGCGCATAGCCAACGCTATCGTCTTCTTCCTGCCGCAGATCCTCGAGCGTGCCTTCCAAAAGAAACCGATCGCTTGCGTGCATGGTAACTACCCGTTCCTTGACTCGATCAAGCAGCTCTAATGGATCCTCACCTGCCAAGATCGTATTGCTGGGATCGTAGTTGACGCCGAATCCCGGCGATTCGATCCGCCCAACCAGTTCACAAAAGACATCCATTTTCTGAGCGAATTCAGGATAGGTCCAATAGTTGTCCTTATAGTGGTTTTCGATCACTAGAGTGATGCCCCGTTCCACTGCATGGGGAATGCAAGCCTCTACGCACTCAGTCGCGAACGTCAGACCATCCGCAAGGGAGACCTCAGGTCGGCGCTGCCCCGACAGGACCCGGCAATAGCTCCCTCCCAGCTCAGCGCACATATCGATCCACGCTTTCTCCTTGTCCACCTGAGCTTGGCGGAAACTAGGATCCGGGTGAGTGAAGTCCGGCGAGCAACAAAGCATGGGAATCGACCTGCCCTGATCTTCTACGCGCCGACGATACTCTTCCCATTTGGATGGGTCCTTCAAATCGAGAAAGTCTGAATAAAATTCCAGACCATCAACCGCTAACGATCCGGACAAGTCGACCCATTCATTCAATGTCATCGATCCGTCAATACAGAGCGGATCCATCCAGGCTTTGGGGAAAGCGGCAAGTTTTGGCATAATTCAATAGGACCGCATAGGTCGATTTCTTTCCTCAGAGCACGACGTTCATCTCATTTCGTAGCTCTCATCCTTAGTCGGATTCTGCCCCAAAAACGGATATTGCTCGAGATCGAGCACTGTCCCGGAGAAGGGACGCGCAGAATCGCTAAGCCAGAAGGCTACTACATTCGCCACTTCCTCAGGTTGCGTCATCTTCCCTCTAGGCGCTACTCCTAAATCGAGTTTCTCAGGCCAGTTCTCAGGAAGCCCATCATCGATTTTACGCTCGTATTCCGTATCCGACAATACCCAGCCAAGATTCAGGTGGGTAAAACGGATTCCGCTCTTGGCATATATCCCTGCCAAGTTGCGAGACATCGTCTGCAACGCGCCTTTGGAGACGCTATATGCGCTCAAAATCGCCTCGCCACCATGGGCATTTATGGAACCAATATCAATCACGCACCCCTGAGATTCCTTCAAATGCGGTATGGCCGCTTGGCACATCAAGAACGGCGCCCTCACATTTATAGCCATAGTTTGATCAAATTGAGCTGCGCTTGTCTCCTCGAAGGAAGCCCTCGTAATGATCGCGGCATTGTTCACAATCCCATCCAGACGTCCAAATCGTTCCACCGCGGCACTGACCAATTGCGAGGGCGTATTCGAATTCTCAAGATCTCCAGCGAAGCCAAACGCCTTCGATCCCAGCTCATCAGCTACTTCCTTGACGCTGGTTGAGTCCAATCCGTGGATGGTCACGTTCGCCCCCAGCTTCAAGCATCGATCCGCTATCGCGCGACCAATCCCCGTATTGCCCCCTGTCACAAGTATCGATTTATCCTTCAATGATTCCATATCTACGGTTTCAATACAGCCTTTACGATTTCTCCGGAATGCATCGTCTCGAAGGCTTCATGCCACGCTTCCAGAGGCCACACTCCTCCGATAACCGGATCCAAATTGAGTTGTCCTGAACCGATAAGGTCCAACACGCGTTCCCACACGGGCCAGTTATGGCTAAAACTGCCGCGCAGGGTTATCGCTTTTTGAACCAGAGGATCCAGAGAGAACCCAAGCGGTTGCGGCCCCCAGCCCACCTTGCAAATCCAACTGGCAGGACGGGCAATCCGTAGAGCCGTCTTCAAGGTCTCAGACACGCCCGCAGCGTCGATGACCCCATCTACGCCTAGACCATCGCCAGCGAACGCCCATTCATCTATGGCGTCAATGATCGTCTCGCATCCATAGGCTCGAGCGACCTCCAATCGCTTCTGGTCGCTTTCAAGCCCGACCACCGCCACTTGAGCGCCCCAAAGTTTCGCAATTGCTGCGCATAGCAATCCAATCGGCCCTGGCCCCATCACGACGATTCGGTCGCCAGGCTTTATTCCCGAGTGATTGACCACCGCATTGTAGGCCACGCAGCAGGGTTCAGTAAGCGCGGCTTTCTCGACCGGCAACGAATCGGGAATGCGATGGAGGCAGCGTGACGGCACACGTACATATCGTGTCATCGCGCCATCGACGCCATAGCCGAACCCTTTTCGATTCGGGTCTAGATTGTAGAGGCCCTGTCGCGACATTGGATTATCGGGATCGATGATAGCCGCCGTTTCGCTCACAACTCGATCCCCCTCTTTCCAATCAGCGACTTGCTTGCCTAACAGGGCGATCCGTCCCCCAAACTCATGCCCGAGCACAACCGGGTAATTGACTGGCCAGCTATGCAAGGCTTCCCATTGATGTAAATCGCTTCCGCAAACGCTTACGGCCTCGACTTCGAGCAGTACGTCATCCTCCCCGATGGAAGGACGCTCGATCTCCCTGATCTCGACTGCTCCGGCGGTATTTTCAAAATTAACCACTGCTGGGTATGTCATAGAAATTCGGATATAGTTAATTTAGCTCTCACAGACTTTAGCATCATAGTGAATTCTGCCGCGAGGATCAATTTCTAATTCCCACAGGGACATCCCCATAAGCATGCACTTTTTCGCAAATAAGCTCCAACGCGGCCTCTAGATTCCCGTCTGCGGTTTTAAACGCGTCCGCATCAATCGTCAAGGGAGCGCCTAGCACGACGAGCGGCACGCCGTGCTCAGGGGTCGAAATCGCTTGTTCAATCGTCAAGCCACCCACAGCTTGCACGGGTACATCCACCGCCCGAACGACTTCAGCTAGCCGGTCCATCGGACTCGGCTGCCGTTCACCTCGCGCGGCGATGCCTCTTCTCTCGTCGTATCCAATATGGTGAATCACGTAGTCGCATCCCAAGTCTTCAAGCCGGCGGGCGCCAGCCACCCAATCCTCACTAGCTAAATTGTCTCCCATCACTTCGATGCCTAGATCCTTCCCTGCCTGCACCACGCAACGTATCGTCTCCTCATGCGCCTGCGACATCACTACTACTTGAGTCGCGCCAGCCTTTGCCATTATTTCCGCCTCAAGCCACCCGCCATCCATCGTTTTTAGATCCGCAACAATCGGTGTATCCGGAAATCGGTCACGAAGCGCTCGCACACCGTGCATCCCTTCTGCCAAAATCAGCGGCGTACCCGCCTCTAGCCAATCCACGCCTGCTCGCATTGCCATCTCGGCGGTATCAAGCGCTTCAGGAATTTCAACAAGATCGAGCGAAATTTGCACAATGGGCTTCATAGATGGTGAAACAGTCCACTTGGACAGAATTTTACGAAATTACCCTTCATCAGCGACTGAGAGTCGATACTATATTCGAGTATCGGCGCTCAATTCCGCTATCCTCCAAAGTCATGCGTAGCCTAAAACCCACTTTAACCGTCCTCACAATCGCCCTTGGGCTAGCGGCAAGCAATGGCCAGAGCGCCAAACCGAACGTCCTCTTCATAGCGGTCGATGACCTCAATGATTGGGTTAGCGTATTCGGAGGTCATCCCAAAGCGGTTACGCCGCACATTGATCGATTTGCGGAATCCGGAGCGGTCGTCTTTCAAAACGCCCACTGCGCCGGCCCCGTATGCGGGCCCTCCCGGTCAGCGATGCTAAGCGGTTTCATGCCGAGCCGCTCGGGCATCTACGGAAACTCGAACAACATGCGCGATGCGGCGCTCGTCAACGAGCACGCTACTTTGCCTGAATATTTTTCGAAGAACGGCTATTATTCCCTGTCGATGGGAAAGATCTTTCACAAGCATGACGCCGCCCAAGGCCGCGACGAAGGACAATGGGCCTTCGATCGGCACGAAGCGACCAAGGGCGGTTCGCCGGTGGACAAGACCCGGTTCACCTCAAGGATTCAAAACATCATCGAGGGCAGACCGGGCCCGCCTTCGGAACACACAGGCGCAATCGGAACGGAATTCGCTTGGGGCCCGACGATCGATAGAAAAGAAGAGACGAAAGACTACAGAACCGCTCAGTGGGCCGCGCAACAACTGCAGGAGTCCTACGAAAAGCCCTTCTTTATGGCGATTGGAATATCGCGTCCTCACTTGCCCTTCTACGTTCCTCAGGAATTTTTCGATCTATACGATCCAAAAGGCGAATACATGCCACCCTATAAGCCCGACGACCTGGAGGACATCCTAACGCCAAGTGGTAAACAGAAATTCAAAGCCCACACAGACTATCTATGGTTGAAGCAAAACGATTTGCTGGACGAAGCCGCTCGAGCCTATCTCGCCGCTAGCAGCTATGCGGATGCTTGCTTGGGCGTAATCTTCGAGGGATTGAAGCGCAGTCCCCATTACGACAATACAATCGTCGTCGTATGGGGCGATCACGGCTGGCACCTCGGCGAAAAGCTCAAATACCGCAAAGGCACAGGCTGGAGCGAGTCGACCCGTATACCGCTGCTCGTTCGTCTACCTGACATGACCGATCGCTAGGACTGCAATCGACTGGTGAACATGATCGATTTCTATCCCACCTTAATCGACCTGTGCGCCCTTCCAGAGAAGCCAATATTGGATGGACGCAGTTTTGCCCCTTTGCTAAGCGACCCCAACCAACCATGGAATTTTCCGACGGTAACCATAAATGGATACGGCAATGCATCGATTGCGGACGAGCGTTGGCGATACATTCGCTACCAAGATGGAACCCAGGAACTGTACGACCTCCAATCAGATCCCCAAGAATGGACCAATCTAGCGTCGATTGCAACGGAACGCAATCGTAGCGCCATCAAGCGGCTTAGCGCCTATGTTCCCCAGACGTTCACCGCGCCTATTCCAAGCAGCAAAGGACGATTCGAACGGAAGAACGCAAAGGATCCCACCCTCAAGGCAAGTCGAGACTTGAGCCAGCTCAAGTAACGCCAAAGTCCAAGGCTTCCTGGCAACAGCCCGAGGGAAATCCACCCGCAATCCGCTTGTCACTTATACTTGCCGGATCTCTTCGAATGCGCTAAACGGTCGGATATTGTCTACCCTATGTCCCTCTCACGCTCAGTATCGCTAATCATTTGCCTGACGCCCCTTCTACAGGCTCAGGAGACCTCCATCGACTACAGCCGAGATATCCTCCCCATTCTCAGGGACAATTGCTTCGAGTGCCATGGGCCCGACGAGAACACCCGCGAAGCGGATCGGCGACTGGACACGCCTGAGGGCGCCTACAGTGATCTTGAAGGGATCGTCGCCATCGCCCCAGGGGACCCCGACGCGAGCGAAGTCATCTACCTGATAAACACGGTGCATTCCGAGGAACTGATGCCTCCCTCGGAAACGAAGAGAACACTCTCTCAGAACCAAAAGGACTTGATCTATGAGTGGATCAAGCAGGGCGCCCAATACGACACTCATTGGGCATTCGAGAAACCCATCAGGAATTCTCTACCCAAGGAAGCGAACGCGATCGATGTCTTCGTGGACGAGCGACTGAGCTCAGAAAATATCAAGCCCTCGCCACCTGCCAACCCCTACACGCTCCTGAGGCGCCTTCATCTGGACATCATCGGGCTCCCGCCAAGTCCCGGCGAAATTGAGGATTTCGTTCTCGCCTACAAATCAAACCCCGAAGCCAGTATTGGACGCGTTGTGGACGACTTGATGTCTCGTCCAGCATTCGGAGAAAAATGGGCCCGCCACTGGTTAGATGTCGCTCGCTACGCGGATACCAACGGATTTGAAAAAGACAAGGCACGCGACCAATGGGTCTATCGCGAATGGGTGATCAATGCCTTGAATGCTGACATGCCTTACGACCAGTTTCTGATCGAGCAACTTGCCGGCGACCAGCTACCCAACCCGACGCAAGATCAGATCATCGCTACCGGATTTATGCGCAACGGGATGATCAATGAGGAGGGCGCAATCATTCCCGAGGAGTTTCGGATCAAGGGAATTTTCGACCGCATGGATTGCTTTGGCAAAGCGACACTCGGGCTGACGCTTCAATGCGCCCAATGCCATACTCACAAGTACGATCCCATATCGCATGAGGAGTACTTCGGGTTGTTTTCGTTTTTCGATGATACGCATGAAGCTAAGTCTTGGGTCTACTCAGACATGCAACGTGCGAAGATCGATGAAATACGCGAGAAGGTAACAGCGCTTGAGAATTGTATTCGTCAGAAACATACAAATTGGCAAACCGAATTCAAAACCTGGAAGTCCCAACAACGCGAAGAGCAGTCCCATTGGAAAATTTGGGATACTTCTCTCCAGGATTGGGAAGGCGGTCTCAACCACCCCGTGGAGCTCCACGACCACAGCATCTTAACTCAAGGGCATCCGACTGTAACAGGCGTAACGCTCATCGAAGGGTCAACAAATCTTTCCACGGTAACGGGAATGCGACTGGAAGCGCTTACGCATGGTGACCAACCCTTTCGCGGACCGGGTAGAAGCTATTGGGGTACCTTCGCCATCAGCGAATGGGAAGTATATACTAAAGCTCCGGACGATGAAGAATGGGTGAAGGTTGAATTCGAGAGAACATCCGCTGACTTCAGCACTGAAACGAAGGGTCTCGATGACTATTTCAGCAATGAAAAGACCGATCCCGAAAATGAGCGACGCATAGGACCCGCTTCATTCATGGTAGACGGAGATAAAAAAACGGCGTGGTCCCCAGATCGCGGTCCAGTACTCCGGCATACCGCCTCAGCTGCAAGTCTAACGTTCAAGGAAGCCCTATCCTTAGAGGAAGGAAGCGAAATTCGCGTCAAGCTCATACAGAACCACGGTGGTAGCCGCAACGGAAGAGACAATCTACAGCTAGGACGATTTCGTCTTTCGCTTACAAGCGCCGCAGATCCGAATGTTCCCTCGTTTGATCACGCTGCCACGCTCGCTCTAAGCAAACCGGACTCAGATCATACCGAGGAAGACAAGGCAGCGCTGTTTCGCGCCTGGAGGCGAAGCGTTGACGAATTTGCGGATATCAATGAAGAGATCGCCTCGCTGGAGAAACAGTACCCTGAAGCGCGAACCAGCGTACTCCACACGATGGATACATCGCCTGAGTTCAAGCGCGTCACCCATCTCTTAGAAAAAGGAGAATGGAACAAGCCATCTCATCCGGTATCGCGATCGACCCCGTCCATATTGAATCCCATCGGCAAGAGCGAAAATTTGACGCGACTTGATTTAGCCCATTGGGTGACCAGCGATGACGCACCTCTGACCGCGCGCGTCCAAGTCAACCGGATCTGGCAGAGCCTTTTCGGAGAAGGACTCGTCGTAACGCCCGAAGATTTCGGAACACGCGCCCCCACCCCGGAGTATCAAGACATACTGGATTGGCTCGCAGTTGAGTTCCAAGAGAAAGGCTGGAGCCAGAAGCGGCTTATCAAGCAAATCGTTACCAGCAGGACCTATCAGCAAAGCTCGAAAATGCGACCGGATCTACTCGATGTGGATCCGCTAAATCGATTGCTTACGCGAGGACCGCGCTTTCGCGCAGAAGCCGAAGTCGTACGTGATATTGCTCTGTCCGCATCCGGGCTCCTGCATTCCAAGTTGGGCGGCCCCTCCATCTATCCCCCAATCCCCGAAACGGTCCTCAACGACAATTATTTCATCCCTGGATATTGGAAGGAGACAACGGGAGAGCATCGGTATCGACGATCGCTATACGTATTCAAGAAACGAGCGATGCCCGACCCAACCCTTTCTTCCTTTGACGCTCCCAACGCAGACTTCTCATGCGTAAGGCGGCTTCGGACCAATTCACCCCTGTCGGCCCTCACATCGCTCAATGAACCCATCTTCGTAGAATCTGCCAAAGCCCTGGCCCTACGCATTCTTAGAGAAGGAGGAACGAGCATCCGATCGCGCGTAAACTATGGATACTTGCTGGCGACGGGCCGCCCTGCTGAGCGCGACGAAATTCGGGAGATCGAGCGACTCATTGAAGATCAAGATAAACGCCTGGCCGACGGGTGGCTCAACACCCAACTTATCGCCTATATTGATCCAGAGAATCCACCGGAGCTTCCTCCCGGCGTCACTCCGCGTCAGCTTGCTTCTTGGGCGATGGTTGCGCGCGTGATTCTCAACCTGGATGAAACCCTTTCGAAAAGCTAACCGCTATGAACAACGAGATACAAAAGGAAATCGGAACACTACAGTCACGCCGCTGGTTTCTCAGGAACTGCGGCGTGGGGATGGCAGGCATCGCCTTGAATTCCCTCTTTTCCCAAAACGCGATCGGGTCTACGAGCGCTGGTCCCCTCTCTCCCAAGCCCACCCATTTCGCGCCCACCGCCAAACGCGTCATCTATATATTTCAGGCCGGCGCGCCCAGCCACATCGATCTATTCGATCACAAGCCAGAGCTGATAAAGCGAAATGGCCAGCTGCCTCCTGCGGAATTGCTCGAAGGCTACCGGGCTGCGTTCATTCATCCAAATTCCGCGCTGCTTGGAACCAAGTACGAGTTCTCGCGCCACGGCCAGAGCGGTATCGAACTGAGCAATCTCCTGCCCCATATCGCGAAGCACGTTGATGACATCTGCTTCGTTAAGTCGATGAATACCGACGCGGTCAATCACGCTCCCGCGCAAATCATGCTCAGTACGGGCCACTCAGAATTCGGTCGACCCAGCCTTGGTTCCTGGACCTTATATGGTCTTGGTAGCGAAAGCGATGATCTGCCCGGCTATGTCGTTCTCAATAGCGCCAAAGGCACGAGTGGCGGCGCTAGCAACTACGGATGCGGTTTCCTTCCCTCTCTCTATGGCGGCGTGCCCTTCAGGAATCAAGGAGACCCCATTCTTTACCTTTCAAATCCCAAGGGCTATGACGCCAAGGCGCAGCGATCAGCGCTCGATACGCTCAAACGGCTCAACCAGCAGACTTTAGACGAACTAGCGGACCCCGAAACCGCCGCTCGTATCCAAGCTTATGAGACCGCGTATCGTCTGCAATCGAGCGCTCCAGAGCTAATGGACTTAAGCCAAGAGTCGCAGGCAACCCTCGATGCCTACAACATCAAGGATACCAAGGAAACGAGCTTCGCCCGTAATTGCCTCCTAGCGCGGCGACTCGTCGAACGCGACGTACGCTTCGTTCAGCTGTTCCACGAAGCTTGGGATCAACACGGAGATCTCGACAAGAACCTCCGCAAGAACTGCAAGCACACGGACCAGCCATTCGCTGCTCTCCTTCAAGACCTGAAGGATAGGGACATGCTCAAGGACACGCTTATCGTTTGGGGCGGTGAGTTTGGACGCACGCCGATGGCCCAGGGGACGGACGATGGACGCGACCACCACAACCGCGCTTTCACGATGATGCTGGCAGGTGGAGGAATCAAAGGCGGCTACGTTCATGGAGCCACCGACGATTTCGGCTTCAATGTAATTGAGAATCCCGTACACGTTCACGATCTCAATGCTACCTTGCTCCATACGCTCGGTTTCGACCACGAACGTCTTACCTACCGTTTTCAAGGACGAGACTTCCGCCTAACGGATGTTCATGGGAAAGTGGTCAAGGACATCCTAGCATAGACCCGCAAAACAAGCCTTCCAATCGATTTTTAAACCATCCAAGAAGGCAACCAGCTTACCCAGTAGAGAACATAAAAATTGGTTATTACGCCTCCCAAGCATGCCAGCATAAGATAGGTTTTCATTAGCCAGTGCATAGGCTCTTCTCTTTTAATCGCGCCAAATAGTTTCCAACAGGCGACTCCAATCAAGATAGGATAGCCCCAACTCAGCGAGTAGCTTAATAATCCGGGAAACGAAAACGTACCTAATGCGGTGAATGGATCGGACAAGAATGGAAGCAAGACCAATATTGTCAGCAATTGCGACAAGGTTGCGAAGGAAGGCATTAGTCGCGTAGTCCAGTCTTTGTCTTTCTTCAGCTTACGGATCAAGAACGCGAATCCCGTGAACAATCCGAATAACAATGCAAAAAGCTGCGTACTCACGCAGAGGACGAGCAAGAATAGCTCCAAGAACACTTTCCATGCAGGAACCCGGACCAGGTTACCATAGCGCATCCGACCCTCTGCATCTTCGAAGAATACATGGGAGGCTATCTTATTGTTATTCGAATAAAAAACCGAGCCGCCCGCTGGCTTCAATGTACGGCTCCCGCTACCCAGGCCACTTACTTTGAGGATTCCATCGCTAGCTTCTACACGCGTCACTGCTAGACGGAGCTGTAGGAACTGCGTCTGATTTCTTACCGCTGCTGGCCTATAGAATCCAGCGAATCGTTCCAACTCCTCTTCGCTCAGGGCCGCGATCACTGCGTCCGGGGTTTCAGGGAGCTGGTCCGTAAATACTTCGCGATACGACGGCTCATTTCATCGAGCGCAGAACTGGACTTGTTTATCATCACCGCATATCCAAATCCATGATCTGGCAGGTAGCTCAGGTCAGCAAGGTAGCCCATCATTCCACCATTGTGACCTTGCCACCTATATCCGCTCATTGGGCTTCGTGTAGTTATTCAATCCATACCCAAAATCAAGTCCGGCTTTAGCTGCATAGCCCGTTTCAGGAGATTCCATGCGTCGCAGACTCTCCTCGCTCAATACGCGGCCTTGTTCAGTGACGCCCCGATTCAAGAAGAACTGGACGAATCTACCCATTTCTTTGGCGGACGCATTGATACTGCCTGAAGGACGCATGATGATATGCCAATAGTCCACCGGCTTCTGGTTCGGGCCATTCCCTTGATAGCCGGTCGCCAACAGGGATTCTACTTCGGGGGTCAAGCGGTAATCCGCCGTAGGCATACCAATCGGGTCGAAAAAAGTGTCCGCAACGAAGTTCTCGAATGTTTTTCCCGTTTTATTCTCAATCACATGAGCTACGATAGGAGGATTCGCATTGCTATAGGACGAGTAGGTTCCAGGACGCCAACGGCTCTTGCGCGAACTTGGATTGTAGTTGAGAGCGTCGATCAAGTTAATGTCTGGATCCCCTAACGCGTATTCGTTCATGTGCAAGTCGTCGAAACCTGAAATGTGCTCAAGCAAGTGCGCCAAGGTGATAGGATCCGTTTCCATCCACTTATTCTTAAACGGAATATCGGAGGTATGGTCGCGAAGCCGATCGCCAAGATGCTGAGCCTGTAAAATTTTTTGTGTAAATGATTCGAACTGATGTTCTTAAGCGCTAGAGAGAACATCGAATGGAAGACGAGGTCAGGGAGGAGCTGATCGACCAGCCTCTCGACGGCTATAGCGGCCCGGAGGGCCTGGTAGGCCCCGAAGGGCTTTTAGCAGAGCTGGAGAAGCGGCTGATGAACCGGGTTCTGGACGCGGAGCTGACCGCTCACCTGGGGCGGGGAAGCATGCCTGGGCCAATGGCGGGAACGTCCGCAGCGGCAAGACGCTTCGCAGCGACGACGGGAAGCTTGCGATCGGGGTTCCCCGGGACCGCAAGGGCGAGCTCGAGCCGGCGCCCGCTCCGAAGAGGCAGCGCCGCTTCGACGGCTTCGACGAGGTGATCGTGAGCCTGCGCTCTCGGGGCCTGGCGGTCCGGGACGTCCAGGAGCGCCTGCTTGGGATGCACAAGGTGGAGGTCGAGCAGTGGCAGTCGCGGCCGCTGGAGCGGGCGTACCCGATCGTCCACTTCGACGCGACCGTGGCCAAGGCGCGGAGCGAGGGCGAGGTCTCCAACCGGGCGGTCTGCCTGGCCCTGGCGATAGCGATGGAGGGGCGCAAGGAGGCGCTGGGGATGCGGTCCTCCCGGAGCGAGGGCTCCAAGTTCTGGCTGAACGTCTTCACCGAGCTGAAGAGCCGGGGCGTATCCGACATCCTGGTATGCTGCATGGACGGCCTGTCCGGCCTGTCCGAGGCCATCGAGACGGTCTACCCGAAGGCCAAAGCGCAGCTGCGCATCGTGCACATGCCCCGCAGCAGCCTCAAGCGCGTCAGCTGGAAGGAGAACAAGCAGGTTGCCTCAGGGCTGAGGAGCCTCTGCAAGGCCCCGGCAGCCGAGGCCGCCAAGCTGGCCCTGGACCAGTTCCGGTCCAAGCGCGACGAGCGCTTCCCCGCGATCGGCAGAAGCTGGGAGGCGCATTGGGAGAGCGCGACCCCGCTCTTCGACTGCCCCGAGGACATCGGCAAGGTCCATATGCGCCGCCAGCGCCGGCGAGCCCCTCAACAGCTCGTCCAGGAAGATCAGCCGCAACCGTAATCTCTTCCCGACCACGGACTCGCTCTACAGGCTCTTCTACCTGGCGATTCGCAGCATCTCCAGGAAATGGCATAACGAACGCGAGCGGCCCGTTTCTCTGGATCAAGAACTTGGGGAAGGCCGACCTATACTTGGCTTTGCTGGTAGGCTTCCTGACCTATGTCATGGCAAATCTAGTACCTGAAATGCCAGAGGCGGCAAAGACGCTGATGGTCTTTTTCCAGGTGATCCTATCGATCGTGATCGTTTCTCAAATCGCGTCAGGAGTCGGCCTGTACTGGGCCGCCGGAACGCTCGTAGGCATCGTGGATAAATTGCTACTCAGGCTCAGCCTAAAACTGTGGCCGGTCAGTGTGGAGCCATCGCTGCAAAACTCTTCACTTTCACATCGCTAGATTGGATTCGCCTAAAGCGTAAATCACAACTTTGCGTCGATTAGGATGAAGATACGAGTCTCAACATTTTTTCGTACTCTAGCGATCCCTGTCGCATTATTTCCGTACGCGTATAGCGCGTCCATAGCCTTTACGCTCGAACTGCCAGAAGGCGTCGAGCAACCAGCAAAAGCGATCACCGTTACCCTTGTGATGCGCTCGGAAAACAATGCATACGAAACGATTATCGCTGAAAAGGTTTCAACCCTTCCCTTTCACAATGAGTATTCAGATTTACCAAACGGCAACTATTTGATGTTCGCCAGCCTTCGGACAGGTAAATCCGGAAGCTACGCTAGCGAGGGCGATTTCAGCAAGTCTTCGGGCTTTTCGCTGGGCGAGGATGAACACAAAGCGCTTTCCTTCAGCTTCCAGCCATTCGACCCCGAGAATTTCAATGGCGATGATACGTTCTCTGGATTCTTGAAGCGCTTTGACGGAAACCCTATGGCGAACGAGGAATTGGACATTGTCGTTAGATCCGGAAACTATCGATACAGAGCTGCCGCTGTAACGACTGACGACTCCGGTCGATTTGAAGCCAGTAATCTTTCCAGTGACCACAGATACGAACTTTATCAAAGGACGATTAGAATCGGATCAATTGATCTAAGAAGGGACTCTGCTGGCAACTTCACCTATCCACCGGTTGCCGGAGACTCCGCCCCGAATGTTACCTTCAAAAAACTAGACGGTTTGATCGACGTGAGCCTATCTGAATTCGCGGGCAAAGTGATCGTATTGGAATTTTGGGCAACTTGGTGCGCTCCGCGCCAGGAACCAATGGAGAAGTTGAACACCTATCGAGAGCGGTATCCCGAATGGGGCGATCAAGTAGAGCTGATCGCGCTCAGCATCGACAGCGCTACGAAAGTGTTGGAAAGTCACGTGAAGGAGAAGAATTGGATCAATTTATACCATGGGTGGGCGGGCGAGAAAGCGTCACGAGCGGAGGCCCCCAGTATCTATGGTGTGACTGGCGTACCCAGCTGCTTCATCATCGATCAGAACGGAATTATTGTGAAGCGGGGTCACCCCGCAACAATGGATGTCGCTCAGATCGTAGATCACCTGTTGAAGAGCGAAGCAGAACCTGGGATTTCAAAAACGTACTGAATCGACAAAACCAGATCCGTGAAACTCCAGCCCACGAAAAAATATACCCCTTATGAAACGAGTCATTGTAAGATGTAAAGTTAAAGAAGACCAGGCAGCGCAAAATGTCGCTTATATCCAATCCGTATTCGCCGCGCTGAATTCGTCTAGACCAGATGGATTGCGGTACACATCCTTGACGGTGTTACGTTCATCCATATTGCATCTATTGAAACAGCAGATGGATCAAATCCCCTCGCCGCTCTCGCGGAGTTCGAAGCGTTCACTGAAGACATTGCGTCACGTTGCGAAGAACCTCCCGTCGCCATGGCAGCTGACACGGTGGGGGCTTATCGAGTCTTTGATGAATAGCTCTAGGATGAGGACCATTTCCTTGTATTCTATAAATCGATATATTTGGCTTGCACTGATCTCCCTGTCCCTAGCCGCCTGCGTTACACCGCCTCTTAAAACGCAAGGCCACAAGGAGCGATTGGCGGAATCGATCGGCGTGGAGGTAGAAGCAATTAGGTTCATGAACTATTACTACTTCGAAGAAATTCCTGAACCCGAGTATTCGGATACGCATTTGGCGGGGCGTCGCGGAATCGTCGCAATTACCGACGACGCGTTTTACTTGATGGATGGAAACCTGAATACAGGTCCCAAGGACTATTTCTACAATGTCCCCTTTTCCGATATCACCGGCGCGAGCAACCTCGACGAACAAATACAGATCAAGAATAGAGAAACGCTGATCGCGCTGTATGTCTACGATTGGAACGGACTCATTCCGGATGCAGACCGAACTCAAGAACTCTACCAATCGCTCGTTTTTGCGGACGTACAGGGATTCGAAGCGGAGGACACGTACACCTTAAACCACATCAGGCCTTCAGACGAATACACTCCTGCATCGACCATGCACTCGAAACAGGAGAATGAGAGCTTTCAAAAGTCGATCACCGATCCGAATATGGAAACCTTTCCTTTCCGGTAGAAACGATTCCTCATGCACGACATCAATTTGGTTCTTGGAATCTCCAATACGTTCTGCGGATTGCTCATAGGCCTATTAGCTATCCCATTGATAAAGGAGAAAGTGAAGATGAATAACTGGTACGGCGTACGTTTCGCGAAGTCCTACGAGTCGGAAGAAAACTGGCGCAAGATCAATCGGAAAGGCGGCATCTACATGCTCGCATGGTCAATCCCAATTTTCTTGCTCGGACTCAGCTGCTTCGTCCAACCGAAGCTCAAAGGGGCGCTTTTATGGGTAAATCTATCTGCCCCGTTTTTGATCCTCGGCGCGGTGGTCCAATCCTACGCCTACGCTCGGAAGCTTTGAACAGTTTTTCAACGTCGGAAGCGTTAGGTACGTGATTGCTTTTTTCACGAACTGAAACGAACGTCTGGGGAGACTATGGCCAAGCAAGGTGAAATCGACTATCTCAAGCAGCTGAGTCCAGAGGGACGCGAGTACGCGTTCAATAAGCCCTACTCCGATGAGCGACGGGGCAACTACTTCATGGACCTGGGTACGATGCTGTCCTTGATGCCGCAGCCTCCCGCGCGTGTATTGGATCTTGGCGCGGGAACAGGATGGTCGAGCGTTCTGTATGCTCAGAACGGCTACGACGTATTGGGTCAAGACATCGCTCCCGACATGATTGACCTCGCAAACAAGAACAAGGAGCGGGCGGGTCTAAGTTCGCTCAATTTCATAACAAGCGACTATGAATCGCTCGAACTACATGACGAATTCGATGTAGCGATTTTCTACGACAGCCTGCATCATAGCGTTGATGAAAAAAGCGCGCTGCAATGCGCCTACAACGCTCTCAAACCAGGCGGAATACTAATCACTGCAGAACCCGGCCAGGAACATGGCGCTTCTGAACGCGTTCAAGCCATCGCGGAGAAATACAATGTAACGGAAAAAGGCATGTCTCCGCGTCATATAATAGAGATCGGTACCGCCATCGGATTCAGGAAGCCCCAAATCTACAAGCGCCACAAAGCCCCCGAAGAATTAGAAGCTTCCCTCACCTTCCGGAAAATTGAAAAAGCCATCTTCCGATTCTTTAGGCGCAAACGACAAGTCTTGGATCGTTCAAACTTCGTAGTCCTCACGAAGTGATTGGAATGTCAGAACAACGCTCCGATACATCAGGACTAGATGGAAATTAACAGGATGCGAGCGCAGCGCATCCTGTTAATAAATTATACCTCCGACCTACTTGTCCGGATAGCTGCCGAGCCACTTGACGAAAGGGCACATGCCTTTGAGCCCGGAGACAGCCTCAGAGACGGGCTCTTCTTCGTAGTGTCCGTTGACGTCGATGAAGAAGCAGTATTCCCAAGCGATCTTGCCGCTGGGGCGCGATTCGATCTTGCTGAGGTTCAGTCCTCGTTTCGCGAATACCATTAGTGTATTCTCCAATGCGCCCACCTCATCCTTGATGGATACCAGAAAACTGCTCTTGAACTTCATGTCCGGAATATAGCCGCTCGACTCTTTTCCAATTACCAAGAAGCGGGTCGTGTTGTCCGACCGATCCTGAATATTACGCTCGATCATAGGCACGCCATACAGATCCGCCGCCAATGAACTGGCGATTGCGGCGCACTCAGGATCTTCCGAAGCTATCTGGACTGCCTTGGTCGTACTTTCGCAATTGTGAAGCGACGCTTTCGGCATATGGGCATGCAGCCAATCGCGACATTGCAAGATACCTTGGTCCTTCGAATACACCTTCTTGATCTGATCGATGGGTGATTGGCCAATCAGATTCTGCGTAATGGTCAGGTAAATTTGAGCGCAGATCTTCAATTCAGAATCGAAGAACATGTCCATGGAATCCAGCACGGAGCCGCCAGTCGAATTCTCAATGGGAATAACGCCGTAGTCCGCTTCTCCTTTTGCCACCGTGTGAAATACATCCGGAATTGCTGGCGTCGCCAGATAGTCGATACTTTGACCGAACTTCTTGACCGCTGCTTGATGAGTGAACGTAGCTTCAGGCCCGAGATAGGCGATCAGCATTGGTTTCTCCAAGGCTATCGCTGCTGACATGACCTCGCGATAGATCGCTCGAATAGCGGCGTTGTCCAAGGGCCCTTCATTCAGCTTCTCCAGTTTGCGAAAGACTTGCTCCTCCCGGCTAGCCACATAGATTTGACCGCCATTAGAGCGCTTGATTTTCCCGATCTCGGCGGCGCAGCGAACCCGCTCATTGAGCAACTTGAGAATCTGCTCGTCCAGTTCGTCGATCCGCTTTCTCTGATCGTCCAAGCTCATGGCTATATCGCTTCGCGGTTAGCGTCTTCATCGAGCGCCACATCCGTATCGATTTCTTCGCCATCGAGCGGCTCTGAGGATTCGCCATCAACAGCGTCCGTTGCGTCGTCTTCAGCGGACGCGTCATCCGCTTCGGAGCGGCCCCCTTCCGGTAGACCCATTTCCTTCTCGGTCACCTCGCGCTGGTTCGACACGTCGTGCAACCACTCGTCGATCTGACGCGGCGAGAGCACATCGGAAGCCGGAAGCTCCTCAACGGTCTTGACCCCTACAAACTCCAGAAAGGCTTCGCTAGTCCCGTATTGAATCGGGCGCCCCGGCAAATCAGCCCGGCCCACGATCTGAACCAGCTCGCGCTCCAGCAATCGGCTCAAGGCGCTGTCGATCGATACGCCGCGAATCTTCTCTACTTCCGAGCGAATGACGGGCTGGCGGTAGGCGATGACTGCGAGCGTCTCCAATGCCGACTGGGTCAGCTTCAGTGGACGCGTCTCATCGCGAAGCAAGCGGATCCATTCGCCCACGCTCGGCACCGTTACGAGAACGAATCCATTGTGGCGCTCCACCAGTCGATACACCTCGTCGCGCTCGTCCAATTCCGCAGCGATCCGGTCAATCGACTCGCGGATCTGTCCCGCCGTAACTAGCGATGGAACGTCTGATGTGGGCATCCCTTCCGCTTCCAAAAAAGGATGCTCGACGCTGCTTTCTTCGGCTTCCTCAGGCAAGGCTGGCTCGATCTCCGGGAGAAGTTCGGCCTGTTCATGAAACTTGGTGAAGACTTTTTGTATGTCCTTGATGCTCAAAGGACCGGCCGCTCCGAAAAGGAGCGCTTTCATAACTCTGTCTAAGCTGAATGCCATTTAAAAATCAGTGTACGGAAATTGTGTGAATCGGTTATGGGAATGACTTGATCGCAACTAAAAGCTCTGATGTAAAGGGTCTCTTTTAGCGGGATTGTGGCAAGGGGCTATCGCCTGAGCGCAAGAACGCAACGCTAAGTTATCAACAACACTGAATACGTGACTACCGAAAACTCTCCCTGCAATCGCCCACACTCCTCTGTCGTCGTCGACGGCAACGACCGCGCCGGCGCGAGATCCATGCTCCGCGCCGTAGGATTCGACAATGACGACTTCAAGAAGCCGCAAATCGCTATCGCATCGACAGGCAGCGACCTGACTCCTTGCAACATGCACATTGACGAGCTCGCGACCCATGCAACGCGCGGGGCCAATGAGGCGGGCGGCAAGGCGGTCAACTTCAGCACCATCACGATTTCCGACGGCATCAGCATGGGAACCAAAGGCATGCGCTACAGCCTGGTGTCACGCGAAGTCATCGCCGACAGCATCGAAACGGTCGTATCTGGCGAAGGCATGGATGGACTGGTCGCTATCGGTGGCTGCGACAAGAATATGCCCGGTTGTATGATGGCCATCGCTCGCCTAAATCGACCGGCAGTATTCGTCTACGGAGGCAGTATTCTCCCAGGCATCCATCGCGATAAGCCGATCGATGTCGTCAGCGTTTACGAAGCAATCGGGCGCCATGCTCGTGGTGACATCGACGATGCGGAGCTCCGAGAAATCGAATCCTGCGCCATCCCAGGACCGGGTTCCTGCGGGGGCATGTACACCGCCAATTCCATGGCCAGCGCCATCGAGGTTCTCGGGATGAGCCTGCCGGGAAGCAGCGCCCAGCTCGCCGTCAGCGAGGACAAGCGGGAAGACTGCGTCAATGCAGGCAAGGCCGTCTACAATCTCGTTCAAAAGGGCATCAAGCCGAGCGACATCCTCAGCCGCAAGTCCTTCGAAAACGCGATCACGACCTGTATCGCGCTCGGTGGATCCACCAACATTGTGCTTCACCTGCTGGCCATCGCCCATTGCGCGGATATCGACATCACTATCGACGATTTCGAGCGGATCGGTGAAAACGTGCCCTTGCTCAGCGACGTAAAGCCATTCGGCAAGTACAACATGTCCCACCTCATTCGCATCGGAGGTATCCAGCCTATGATGAAGATGCTTCTGGGCCGAGGAATGCTCCATGGAGATTGCATGACCGTAACCGGCAAGACCATCGCGGAAAACCTGGCGGATGTACAACCGTATCCGGCCGACCAAGACATTGTCCACGATTGGGACGATCCTATCAAGCCCACTAGCCACCTTCGCGTTCTCCGCGGAAACCTCGCCCCTACCGGAGGGATCGGAAAAATCACCGGGAAGGAAGGGCTCCATTTCAAGGGTACCGCAAAAGTTTACGAAAGCGAAGAAGACGCGCTCGAAGGAATCCTAGCAGGCGATGTCGTCAAGGGCGACGTCGTGGTCATCAGAAACGAAGGCCCCGTCGGCGGACCAGGAATGCGCGAAATGCTCTCCCCCACTTCAGCCGTAGCAGGACGCGGACTCATCAATGATGTAGCGCTGATAACGGATGGCCGCTTCTCCGGTGGAAGTCATGGCTTCGACGTGGGCCACATCACTCCCGAAGCCGCCTGCGGTGGTCCCATCGGGATTGTTCAAAGTGGCGACGAAATCGAGATCGACGCCGTCAAGAACACCATTTCCCTAAACATCCCGGAAGCGGACTACAACGCCCGTATGGATGCGTACACACCTGCAGGAGCCGGTGAAACCCGCGGCGTCCTAGGAAAATACGCCAAACTCGTCGCGTCCGCCTCCGAAGGCGCCGTCACCGACAAGAACCTCTAATTAAATTAAGAAGTAAAAACGCAGATTGAAGAAGTGGCATTAATTCAAAACCACTTCCATCCATCGCCACTTCTTAACTCTCAAATCTTACTTCTTCATTTAAAAAAATGTCTTGGGAACGCTTTACTAAATTCGCATTCAACTTCCCTGAAGTGAATCTCCAGCTCGACCTGAGCCGCGTCGGTCTCGACGACGGCGCTATCGAGTCGTTCGAGTCCCGCTTCGAGGCCGCGTTCAAGGAAATGGAATCTCTGGAAGCAGGATCCATCGCCAATCCGGACGAGGACCGAATGGTTGGCCACTACTGGCTCCGCGATCCTGACCGGGCGCCAACTGCGGAGCTGGCCAACGAGATTCGCTCGAATATCGCGAACATCAATGCCTTTACCTCGAAGATTCATTCAGGCGAGATCATCGGCAAGAACGGAGCCTTTACCGACGTACTTGTAATTGGAATCGGAGGATCCGCTCTAGGTCCCCAATTTATCGCCCATGCCTTAGGGCAGCCGAGCCAAGACAAGATGCGTATCCATTTTTTCGATAATACGGATCCCGATGGAATGGATCTTGTCTTGGACGGAATTGGAGAACGACTGGGCCAAACGCTTAGCTTGGTCGTATCGAAATCAGGCGGCACTGCGGAAACCCGCAACGGCATGCTCGAAGCTAAGAATGCCTACGAAGCCAAAGGACTGGATTTCGCCCAGCATGCGGTCGCAATCACCGGCGAGGGCAGCAAACTCGACTCGGTTGCCACCGATGATAGCTGGCTGGCCCGCTTCCCGATGTGGGACTGGGTAGGTGGACGGACCTCCGTGCTCGGAGCCGTGGGGCTCCTGCCCGCCGCCTTGCAAGGCATCGATATCCAAGCCCTCCTCGACGGCGCAAAGGCCATGGACGCCCTCACGCGTCGCCCTGACATCAGGTCGAATCCGGCAGCGCTGCTCGCCCTTTCGTGGTTCCACGCAACCGATGGCAAAGGGACCAAGGACATGGTCGTGCTTCCTTACAAAGATCGTCTTCTTCTCTTTTCACGCTATTTGCAGCAATTGATCATGGAGAGCCTGGGCAAGGAGTTCGACCTGGAGGGAAATGTCGTCAATCAAGGGATCGCTGTTTACGGAAATAAAGGCTCGACCGATCAGCATGCCTACGTGCAGCAATTGCGCGAAGGGGTACCGAATTTTTTCGTCACCTTCATCGAAATCTTGAAGGATCGCGCAGGCGACTCCATCGAAGTCGACGACGACATAACGGCCGGCGACTATCTTCAGGGATTTTATTTGGGGACGCGCGACGCGCTCAGCGAAAAGGATCGAACTTCTGTCACCATAACGACGGATGCGGTCACGACGGAATCCGTCAGCCGCTTGATCGCTCTCTACGAACGCGCGGTGGGCCTCTACGCCTCGCTTGTCGGGATCAATGCCTATCACCAGCCAGGCGTCGAAGCGGGCAAGAAAGCAGCTGGTATCGCCATAGAGCTCTGTCGCGAAATCACCGAGGCGCTAAAGAGCGCGCCGGGACAGAGATTCGACGCTCCCGCGCTTGCTGCAGAGATCGGGCAGCCGGAGACCGCAGAGATCGTATTCAAGCTCGCTTCACATCTCGCCGCCAATGGCAAGGCGGGGATCGTCAAGTCGCATACGGATCCCTGGTACCAAGCGACGTTTTCAATCCCGCAATAAGGGCATCGTTGGAATTTCCCGGATTCTGGGATCTTTACTATTGGCTTTCCAAATTGCGATTCCAGGGGCACTATTCGCCTCCAATCCGGGTCTATACCCGAAATCATGAAATCTTTCGCTAGTTTCCTCTCCTTCCTAGCAGTGCTCGGCGCTGTCGCCTCAGGGGTGTTCTACTACCTGAACGCCAAGGAGTCGAATACGCTGGAACAGGAGCTGCGAACGGCTCAGCTGCAGCTCAATAGCGAGCGGAGCAAAACGTCCCAGCTAACAGGTGAAATCGAGGAAATCCGGGGGCAACTCGACCAAAACGCCCGCTCTTTGCAGGAAGCTCGTTCGAACATTACTGTGCTTTCCGCCCGATCGAACCAGCTGAAGCGCGAGAACCAGCGCCTGACCGATGAGCTGGAAATGCGCCTCGCGAACGAGGAATCGCTCCAGCGGTCCCTAGCTGACCTCAAGAAGGAAATGGCGGAGCAGAAAGCGAACTCGATCACCTTGGAGGAAGTTGATGCCTATACCCAGAAAATCGCTACGCTCGAAGCTGAGGTCCTTCGTCTTAAGGATACGCAGAACAACAACGTTACTTCTTCACTCGCAGAAACTTACCCAAGCATGAAGACCGCTCCATCTGGAGTCAGCGGCAACGTGCTCACGGTCGGGGCGGGCTCTTCGTTCGTCATCACCAATCTAGGCTACACGGAAGGAATTCGGCTCGACTACATCCTCTCCATTCAGCGAGAGGGCCAGGTAATCGCCAATATTCAGGTCACTGAGGTAAAGGAAAACTTGAGCATTGCCCGAATTCTGCCAGAGTCCTTGAAAAACGACCCCCAGCCAGGAGATCTGGTTGTTGGCGCAAACTAATTGACCATGAAGAAACTGCTTTCTCTATTTCTTGCCATCACAACGCTTGGACTCAGCCTCATTTTCACGGGCTGCACCGAGGTCGACGAATCCACCATCCCTTGGAGCCGGCCTAAGGACTGGGAAGGTGGCGTTCCCGGAATGGGTGGCACCAGTCGCTAAGCGAGGGCAGTTCGCCCTCCTACCTGGCTCAGGCGCCATCTAGTGCGGATGGAAGGCGAGAACCCATCTCTCACCCCGGAACCCGGCACCCTCTACGTCGTCGCCACGCCTATCGGCAATCTGGCGGATCTCACCGAGCGGGCCCGATCGATCCTAGAAAAAGCGTCCTTGATCGCTTGCGAAGACACTCGAACAACGGGCAGCCTTCTTTCAAAGATCGGGATCAAGAACCGTCTTCAATCCTATCACGACAACAATGAGCGGCAGGCGGCTGTCCGAATCGCGGACGCCTTGGTCGCAGGCGAATCGGTAGCCCTGGTTTCCGACGCCGGTACGCCCGCCATCAGCGATCCAGGATTCCGCCTGACTCGGGAGTGCCATAAGCGCGACCTTCCTGTCGTACCTGTGCCGGGACCGTCAGCCGCAAGCGCCCTTCTGTCTGCGAGCGGATTGCCCTCCGACGGCTATCTTTTCGTCGGATTTTTGCCTCCGAAGAGCGCGGCTCGGCGACGCTTTCTGGAAGCGCATATCGACTTCCCCTACTCGATCACGCTCTATGAATCCTGTCACCGCATCGAGAAATTCGTGGCTGAGATGCTCGATATTTTGGGAGAGGATCGCTGTATTTGCCTCGGTCGCGAATTGACCAAGAAATTCGAGACCATCACGACGGGCACCATCGGCGCGATCAGCGAGTCGTTCAAGAGTTCGAGCAAAAAAGGCGAATTCACGATCGTGATCGCTCCTCGTAAATTTTCTCTCTAGCAATGTCCCGCAATCGTGTCGCCATCATCGATGTTGGAAGCAATTCGATAAAATTGCTCGTGGCGGAAGCCAGCGATTCGGGCAGCGCGCGAAAGGTTCATTTTCAGGTGGAGGAAACGCGTATTGGAGAAGGTATGACAGAGGCCCCTCCCGCGCTTGCGCCTAGCGCCATTGATGCGGGAGTGGCGGCGATCGAGCGACTCCATCAAGCGTCCAAGCGTTTCGAACCCAAAGTCCTGCAAATCGTGGCGACTAGCGCCGTTCGCGATGCTCAAAATAGAGAGGTCCTGATCGAGGAGGTCCAGCAGGGCGTGGGAGAATCCCTTCGTATTCTCTCCGGCGCCGAGGAGGCGCGACTTATCGGCAAAGGCATACTGCAGGATCCTGAACTTAACTCTCTTCGCGACTTCACAACGATAGACCTAGGAGGCGGATCCATGGAGTGCATACAGTTTGAGAACCAAGCGATTTTCGGCTCGCAGAGTTTCGATCTTGGAGCAGTGAGGCTGGCGTCCCTTTACGTATCGGATCGAAACGCTCCACTTGCCGATAGCGACCAGGCTAAGATCTCCGCCTATGCGCGAGAGGCGCTCGAAGCCTCCTCGCTGTCGCCTCGACCTTCGATTTCGACCGTCATCCTAACCGGTGGCGTTTCCGCGGTACTGGCTGAAATCCACTCGAAGCCGACTATGGATCTCAACGATGCGCGTCGCTATCGCAATCGCGTGTGCGGATACACGGTTGAGGAACGGATCTCCGAAATGGAGATTCCATCATCTCGAGCGGACATTTTTCCTGCGGCAGCAGTCATCTTGTGCGAAGCTCTCGCCTATTTTCAGTGCGATCGGATTTGCTTCTCCCTCTTCAATCTCAGATTCGGGCTGGCGGCGGAATTGATTGAGTCCCAGGCCTCAGAGAGAGCCTAAAGCGTCCGCGATCGAGGCGAATACGCGTTTTCTAAAGGTCGCGTCCGTTTTTCGATCCGTTCTAATTTCTAGCAGTCGTATCCCTTTAGTGGGAGCTGCAGCGACTTGGACTTCAAGTTCCGACACGCTATCGATGGGCGCGTATCCAATATCATAAGTCGCTGCCCATTTAGAAAAATCCACGGATTGATCTGTGGCGAAGTAGGTTTCAAATTCATCGCCCAATTGCGCTACTGGCAGCATTTCAAAGATGCCTCCTCCGCTATTGTTAATCAATACAATGGTCAGCGAGCCATCGAACGCCTTGCTGATGAGGCCGCCATTACTGTCATGCAAAAGCGCTAAATCGCCCGTTAGAAGAAAGGTCTGCTTTCCCCTGTGAGCGATTCCCAGCGCGGTTGAGAGGATGCCATCGATTCCATTGGCCCCACGTGAGGAGTAGATCTGCGTTCCTCCATCGTTCGGTTCCCAAAAGAACTCCATGTCGCGCGGGGGCATGCTATTGGAAACGAAGAGAGCGCAGTTCAATGGCAAGCGTTTCGAGAGCGTGGCGGCGACCGATCCTTCGAATAACGAATCGCATTGGGTGATCTTTGCCTGAAGGAGCGCCATCACCCTTTCGTCGGCTGCCTTCCACTTGCTCGCGAATTTATCCGAATTCAAAAGCGGCGCCGTCGGAGTGGCGCGGCTGAAATCGAAAAGACGTGTTTCGCTATCGCCGCGATTTGGATCGAACTCCCCTTCTAGGGGCGCCAGAAAGAGCGACTTGATAGCGTGCCGTCCAAGCCACTCTCGCAGGGTTTTGCTGATCGGCAAATCTCCGATGACGAGGATGCGTTCCGGCAGCAAATCCGATTCGGCATCGATCAAGCGGCAGATGGCGTTGTATCCGCTTATCAATCGCGGAAAGCGCTGGGCATGCGTCCGCACAGGATTAAGTCCATCTGCGAGCACGGGCCATTTCAATTGATCGGCGAGTCGAGCCACATTCTCTATCCAGTCCTCGGAAATCGGCGCCAACGGAGACCCGACTAGAATGGCTCCTCGTTCCGTATTGGCAAACTCGGTGAGATCGCACGCTTCGACCTGAATAGGCCGACTCGAACTCTCGTCGCAGAATGCGCTCAGCTCGCTCATCTGAATGGGGCTGTCGAACGCGCGATCGCTTATCGGAGGCAAGGGATCGCGAAACGGAGCGTTGATATGAACCGGTCCGGAGGGGAGTGCCATCGATCGGTCTGCTTGCTCAGAAATAGAATTCTTAAGCGTCTCCAGGGCGGCTGAATCCGATGTCGGAATAGGTAACTCGACTTGAGAAACCGGATACGATGCGTAGAGCCCTTGCTGAACGATCGTTTGCCCGGCCCGGCAACCTCGCAGTTCGTGAGGGCGATCCGCTGTTAGAGCGACGAGGGGAACGCCGCTTTCAGAAGCTTCAATGATCGCAGGATAAAAATTGGCGGCCGCTGTTCCGGAGGTGCAGACCAACGCGACCGCTACTCCCTCACGTTTGGCCAATCCCAATGCGAAGAAGCCAGCGGAGCGTTCATCAAGAATCGAGATCGCCTCGATTCCATTGGTTCGGGCGAACGCGAACGCCAGAGGAGAGCTTCGCGAACCCGGACAGATCACGGCGAAACGGACCCCTTTCGTCTGAAGCGTCTCCGCGATGATCCGAGGCCACAGATCGTTCAGGTTTGCGAATTCGCCCGACATCTAAACGAGATTCTCCAGCAAGGCTTTGAATTTCAAGTCCGTTTCCTGAACCTCAATCGCTGGTACGGAACCTTTTACGATTCCGACGCCCGCGTAGAGGTAGGCGGAGTCTCCATCGATCAAGGCAGATCGAATCGCCACGATGAACTCGCCCTCCAGATCGCTGTTCACCCAGCCGATGGGTCCCGCATAGAGACCTCGAGAAAAGGGCTCGTATTGAGGAATCCGGTCGCAGGATTCCTTTCTTGGTGATCCTCCCACTGCTGGCGAGGGGTGCAATTGCTCCACGAGATCGAGCAAACTGAGGCCCTCCGTCAATTGCCCGCGCACCTCGTTATAGAGATGCTGTACATTGCTGAGACACTTCAAGCTCGGACTGGCGTCCGTGTGGACTTGGACGCCGAGGGCCTCCAAACGACGGCAAATAGAGTCTAGCACAACCTTTTGTTCGTGACGGTCCTTTTCGCTGTTGAGCAGGCCCGCTCCGAGACTGGCATCTTCCCGAGCGGAGAGCCCGCGACGAGCCGAACCGGCCAAGGCGTCGGTAGCCAATTCCCCATTGGAAACCTTGACCAAACGCTCCGGGCTCGCGCCGATGAAACTCTGCCCTTTTCCATTGGCGAACGAAAACGAATAGCAGTCCGGATAGCGGTCCCGCAGCACGTTCAAAATTTCAAGAGGATGGAACGCTTGGTTGGCAACGAGTTTCTGCTCACGAGCCAATACGATCTTTTCGAAAGCGCCCGCATCGATATCTTCCAGCGCTTGCGTAACCGATTCGCCAAATTGCGTCTTCCCCCCTACTTCGCTTACATCCTCAATCGCCCATTCCTGTCTCGTAGATTCCTCGGATCTCACTTCTACGGAGGCGTAGTCAAAGGCTTTGAACTTTGTATTGGCATTCCATATACGCTTCGCGATTTGTGAAACATCGCTATCGGACTGAACCCAAGCGTTGGCGTTGGCGACGCAAACGCCCTTTTGCACGCTCACTTGCCAGCTAGGCACGAAAATCGTACCCGGAGGAAAGGATTCCCCTTCAGTTGTCTGGTCGAAGAAGGAAAAACCGCAAAAGAAGTGAGGACCGAAAAACGGCAGGGAATCATCCCCTACTGCGATTGCGTTCGCGATCGTATCCTTGATGAAGGCGGTCGAGTCGGCAAAGCGCGAGCTTCCTTCTGGCGAGTAGCGCAAAGCCACTTCAGCGCCGGCGAGGGCTACCGATTCGAGCGGACGTTCGACGTAGAAGTGAGGCTCGCTCGATTCATAAATTGACTCAAGTACCGCCAATGGATCGAGTAACTCTGAAGCGACCGATATGCTAATGAGCTGCCCATGGTCCACGGATTCGGCTTTTAGCCGACACCCTTCGAGGAAGGTTTCCAGGGCGGATTCCGAAACCGATTGCGACAGGTCTAAGGGAAGCGTTTCCAAGAATCGCTCCTCCTAGGCGTCGTTTTGCGGCTTCGGAAATAGAATGGTCTTTTCTCCCGTCTTTTTGCCGACGATGGCTTCGCTGCGCTGGAGACGCTGCGTCCAATCGGAATCCGCTTCGTATCCCAGCAAATCGTAGACCTTTTGGCTGGTCTGCGGAAGCACCGGAGCCAAAAGCCCTACAGCGAGCCGCAGCGATTCGGCCATCACGAACAAGGATGTATCCAAACGTTTCTTATCTTCAGGATCTTCCGACTTGGCCAATTTCCAAGGCGCCCGTTGCTCCGCGTAGCGATTGATAGCGCTGATGAACGCGAACGTCCTTTCGAGACCCGTATGGAATTGAAACTCCTCATAGAGAGCGACTACCTTTGGTTGAGTTTCACCCCAGAGATTCCAGAGTTCCGTCTCCAGATCCTCTTCTACTTGCGGCGCCGGAATGACTCCATCGAATCCACGTCCTAGCATTGCCAGGACACGGCTCAGTAAATTTCCCAGATCGTTAGCCAGGTCCGAATTGTATCGAGCCATGTAGCGTTCTTGCGAGAATTCGCTGTCATGACCCACGTTCATTTCACGGGTGACGAAATAACGGAAGGCGTCCGACCCGAACTGTCCGATCAAGTCTAACGGGTCCACCACCGTGCCCGTGCTCTTCGACATCTTCTCGCCCGATTTCAACCACCAGCCATGGACCAGCAAGCTTTTGGGAAGCGCGATATCCGCAGCCTTTAGCATAATCGGCCAATAGACCGCATGGGGCGGAACGAGGATGTCTTTCCCTATGACGTGAAAGTCCGCCGGCCAGTGATCCTCGAAAGAGTCGGTTCCATAGCCGACTGCGGATACGTAATTGACCAAAGCATCGAACCAGACGTAGGTGACGTAGTCCTCATCGAACGGAAGCGGTATCCCCCACTCCAGGCGTTCCTTCGGGCGGGAAATGCACAGATCGTTGATCGGTTCTTTCAAAAACTCCAGTACCTGCTTGGCCCGGAATAGAGGATAGATGAACGACTCATTACTCTTGGTATGATCGATAAGCCAATCCTGATGCTGGCTCAGCTTGAAGAAGTAGTTGCTTTCGGTGATCTCCTCCACCTCGCCAAACAACGCTGGCCACTCTCCATTCTCGTCTCGATCTTTGTCCTGAAGAAACTGCTCAGCGCGCTTGCTGTAGTAGCCTTGGTACTCCGCTTTGTAGATATCGCCTTGATCGAATAGCTTCTGCAGGATCGATCGGACAACGTTCTTGTGCCGGTCCTCGGTCGTCCGAATGAAGTCGTCGTTGGATACATCCAAGCTTGCGCAAAGCCCCTTGAAGGCGACCGCTGCTTCATCGCACAGCTCAATTGGTTCGATACCGCGGGCTTGAGCGGATTGCTGGACCTTCTGCCCATGCTCATCGATTCCGGTTAGGAAGTACACGTCGTCCCCCATCAAGCGACGGAAACGGGCGACCACATCGGTCAAAACCTTCTCGTACGCATGGCCGAGATGAGGCTTACCATTGGCATAATCAATCGCAGTTGTGATGTAGAATGACTTCATGACTTAAAAATCGGCGGTAAGCCATAAGCGGGCGAATTTCCGACCGCAACCTAATTAAGTCACCCTAAACACTTGGCAGCGACGGCCTTATTTGTGGCTTCCGTCGCAAAACGGGGCGTTCCCCGTCGACTTGCAGGTGCAAAGGAAATGGGGCCCATCCTTCTCCGCCTTGAAGATCTGCGGACGAAACTCAGTCCCACCATGGCTTCCATCGCAAAACGGCTGGTTCGAGGACGCGCCGCATGTGCAGTACGCATAGGTTTCACCTGCTACCAATTCCACCCATTCCGGGCCGTCGCCTGCTCGTTTCGCTTCGCTCATAATACGTTTCTTCTATTTGGGATTCAAGCGGGACAGTATAACATAATCGCACCGCGGTATCATGGGTTGGACAACACCCGGACGGTCGGGAAAAGTCAACCTGTCTCTAATCGCCTGAGCCGAGCGATCTTCAGGAGAGCAAGGAGCGAAGCATCGGATTCACCGCTTGCGGATTGGCCTTGCCCCGACTCTTCTTCATGACCTGCCCAAGAAGAGCGTTAAGGGCCTTCTCGTTGCCTGACTTGAAGTCCTCGATGGGGCGCGGATTCTCATCGATCGCCTCTTGGCACCATACCTTGACCTGGTCCTCATCGAAGTCGGGCTTCAGTCCCTTTCGGTCGATGACAGCTTCCGCGAGCTCGCCGCTATTGAACATTTCGACAAAGACATCTTTCGCGATCTGTTTTGTAATGGTCCCCTTCTCAACCGCTGCAACCAGCGACAGCAAATGATCCGGCGTAATTCTGCAGTCTGCCAATGACTGGCTCGACTCCGACAGTTCGCGAAGCAGATCATTGGTCACATAGTTGCCCAGGGCTTGGGCCGATTGCGGCGCTTGCTTCGCCGCCGTTTCGAAAAAGTCGCTCAATACACGATCCGGCACAAGAACGGAGGTAATCGTATAAGGAAGCGCGTATTCATCCATGAATCGACGCTGCTTGTCGAATGGAAGCTCGGGAATTTCCGCGCGTATCCAATTTCTCCATTCATCATCGATCCGAACGGGCATCAAGTCAGGATCCGGGAAATAGCGGTAATCATGAGCATCCTCTTTTTCCCGCATCAGCTCCGTGCGCCCCTGGTCCGCGTCCCAGCGCCAAGTTGCCTGGGTAATCGTACGGCCCTTCTTCAATTCCTGAGTCTGCCGCTTGATCTCGTACTCGATCCCATTCTTGACGCCGGTGATGCTATTCAAGTTCTTGAGCTCGATTTTCGCGCCAAGCTCTTTCTGCCCTACGGGCCTAACGGAAATATTGGCATCCGCTCGCATCTGGCCCTTCTCCATATCGCAATCCGAGACGCCGCAATAGATCATGGTCTGGCGAATAGCAGTTAGGAAGGCGAACGCTTCTTCCCCGGAATGCATATCCGGCTCGCTAACGATCTCCATCAAAGGCGTAAACGCGCGATTGTAGTCGACCAAGCTGTCTTCGGAGAAGTGATTGAGCTTGCCGACGTCGTTCTCCAAATGGATACGCGTCAGGGCTACCTTTCTGTGCTCGCCCATAACAGCGCGCGTCTCCCCTTCAAGCTCGATTTCTACAAAGCCCCCATCGCAGATGGGCTGATCGTACTGAGTGATCTGATAGTTATTCGGGCTATCCGGATAGAAATAGTTTTTCCGGTCCCATTTGCAGGTATCCGGGATGTCGCAATTCAGAGCGAGGCCCGCTTTGATGATTCCATCCAAGGCGGCCTTGTTCATGACCGGCAAGGACCCCGGCAAGCCCATAACAACAGGATCGACCAACTCGTTAGGCTCGTAGCCGTAGCCGGCGCGACTACCCGAGAATATCTTGGATTCCGTCTTAATCTGAACGTGAACTTCCAGTCCAATTACCGCTTCGTACTCCATTGTCGTTGTCCGGTTATTCCTTTTCAGTTCTTAAAGGTCTGGATGCTCGTCGCAATAGCTATGGGCCGATTCGAAGGTATGTCCGATAGCGACGAGGTCTTCTTCATGAAACGGCTTTCCTATGATCTGAAGGCCTACGGGCAGGCCATCGGCGTATCCACAAGGAACCGACAAACCGGGTATCCCGGCTAAATTCGCGGATATCGTATAGATATCGCTCAAGTACATCGATAGCGGATCCTCGGTGTGTGTGCCCTTCTTAAATGCGGGATTGGGCGACGTCGGCGCAAGAATGGCATCGACTTCCTGGAAAGCGTTCTCGAAATCCTGACGAATCAAGGTCCTGGTTTTCTGAGCCTTCAAGTAGTAGGCATCGTAGTAGCCGCTGCTCAACACATAGGTCCCCAGAATGACGCGACGCTTCACTTCCTCTCCGAATCCTTCCGCTCGGGATTGATGATAGATATCGACCGAGTCCTTGCCATCGAAGGCTTCGGCGCGATGCGTGTAGCGAATGCCATCGTAGCGAGCGAGATTCGATGAGGCTTCCGCGGTAGCGACGATGTAGTAAGTAGCCACTGCATACTCGGTATGCGGCAGCGAGATTTCCTTGAATTCGCACCCGATAGAACGGTAGTAGGCAATCGCTTCTTCAACGGCTGCGAGCGGCGCGGCGGACCCGGCCTGGGCGAAATACTCTTTCGGCAAGCCAAAGATCCACTTCTTGCCCTTCAAGCGTTCAATGGCTCCGGGGAAGTCCGGTACGTCGATCTTGTATGAAGTCGAATCGCGACGGTCATATCCCGAGATCGCCTGCAGCAGCTCAGCCACATCCTGGACCGTTCGACCCATTGGACCCACCTGATCGAGCGATGAAGCGAATGCAGCCAATCCGTAGCGCGAAACGCGACCGTAGGTTGGCTTAAGTCCGACGACGCCGCAATGAGACGCGGGCTGTCGAATGGAGCCTCCGGTATCGCTCCCCAATGCGATAGGCGCCTCTCCCGCGGAGACTGCTGCTGCCGATCCTCCTGAACTTCCGCCCGGAACGCAGTCGAGGTTCCAAGGATTCGAGGTCGTTTTCGTAGCGGAATTCTCCGTTGATGAGCCCATGGCGAATTCATCCATGTTCAACCGTCCCCAAAGAACAGCGCCCGATCGCTTCAAATTCTCGATACAGGTCGCATCGTAGGGTGAAACGAAATTCTCCAGGATCTTGCTCGAACAGGTCAAAGGCTGTCCTTTCACAGCCAATACATCCTTGATTCCTACTGGAATTCCGTCCAGCGGACCTAGCGCTCCGCCCTGCGATCGTCGTTCATCCGATTGCGTTGCCTGAGACAAGGCATCCTCCGCGTCGAAGCTATTGAATGCGTTTACGCGATCATCGACCGCTTGGGTCCGATCGATTATCGCCTGCGTGAGCTCTACGGACGATATCTCTTTCGAATCGAGCAGAGATGCGAGCGCGGCAGCGCTTTTATAGTGAAGGTCTTGGCTCATTCTTAAACCACGATCACCGCGCCTAAAATCTTGTTGGTCAACTCCTCTTCAATCATTCTCCGTACCTCCGTGTCCTTCGTGGCTAATTATTCAAAACTACTCTACCACCTTGGGTACAACGAACATGTTCTGCCGCTGCTTAGGAGCGTTTTTCAGGGCCTCGCTCGTCGGCAATTCCGCTTCAGTCCTGTCCTCTCGCCATACATTTTCGATCGAATGAGGATGGGCAGTCGGTTCAACGTGACCCGTATCGAGCTCGTTGAGCTTATCGATGTATCCAAGGATCGAATCCAGCTGGGAAGAGAATTTTTCTTTCTCTGCATCCGTCAAGGCGATGCGTGCTAGGTCGGCTACCTTATCGATATCTATATGCGGCTTCTCGGACATGCGTCTTGATAGTTAGATGATTTCTAAAATCAGTCCCTGATTTCAAAAGACGTTTTTTCTCGAATCGCGCTTTGTATCGCATCGAACGCCTTGTTCACTTCCTTGTCCTTCAAAGTACGCTCCTTGGAACGGAACTCCATAGAAAGGGCGACGCTCTTCTTTCCCACCGGTAATCCCTCGCCTTCATAAACATCGAACACGTCAATGGACTCCAATTCGAAGGTGCCTTGGGTCGATTTCTGAGCGATTTTCTCCACAGTCTTCAATACAGCGCTGGCCAACTCCCCTTCATCCACCAAGAGCGCTAGATCTTTAGAAGACGACGGAAAGAGGCTGAAGGACTGGAACTGTACGCGTTTCGTGGCCTTCAGGCGCTCAGGCAAGATACAGAAAGAGCCAGCCATAATATCCCCTTCGATATCCATAGCCTTCATACGCTCCAAATTCATCAAGCCAAACTCTGCGGAAATCCCTGCTCGTGGATCTTCCACAAGCGCTGCCTGGCCTGATTGCCAAGCCGTCGACGCATCCTCGATTTGGGTCATGCCAAAGCGACCGATATTGATGCCTGCCATGCCAGCGAGAATCTCAGCGCGCCGCTTCGCTAGATAAAAATCATCGGCCTCGCGCGCCTTCCAGCTTCTGGCCTGTCCGACCGAACAGGCAACGAAGGCCACAGAGATCATTTCGACCAGCTTTCCGTTGGATTCTCGGAAAACGCGACCCGTTTCGAAAAACCGTGTGGCGCCGGTCTTGCGCGATTGATTCAGGCGAAGCGTTTCCAGAATACCGGGTATCAAGCTATGCCTTAGCTGTGTTTGATCCTCGCTGATGGGATTCTTGAGCTCTAGCGGCAAAGCGGCCACTGAGTCTGCCCAAGCCTTCTGCTCATCCCCGGAACGAAGCGTATAGTTCACGACTTCGCAAAAATGCTGTCCCACCAGGTAACGGGTCGCTTCGCGAGCGTATTCCGTTATCGGATGGTCATTGGCTCCGGTAGCGGTCGCAACCACGGCGCCCGATGGAATCTTGTCCGTGTCGTAGATTCGCAACACTTCCTCAAGCAGATCAATCGGACGTTCCAGGTCACCGCGATAGCTCGGCACTTCCACTGTCCAGTTGCCGTCGCCGGAAACGTTGAGATTGAGACGCTCTAGGCTGCTCTTTATCTCTGCATCCGAAATTTCGAATCCTGCCTTCGCTCGGACCCAATCGGAAGACAATTCTATCGTCCGATTCCAATCCGGCTCCGCGCCTGCTACGTATTCAGGGCCGCAGACTTCGCCACCCGCGGTTTCCAGAATCAGCTGAACCGCTCGGTCAGTCGCGTAGCGCAGCGATCTAGGATCGACGCCTCTCTCGAATCGGTACGAGCTGTCTGAGGATAGTCCCAAAGTCTTGGATACCCAGCGAATCGTAGTGGGATTGAAATAGGCAACCTCAAGCACTAAGTCCACCGTGTACGGCTTCACCCCCGAATTCTGCCCTCCCATCACTCCGGCGACCGCGAGAGCGCGGGATTTATCAGCGACCACGACCATGCGACTCGACAGCTTGCGCTCGATGTCGTCCAAGGTAGTGATGCCCTCCTCTTCACGGGCATTGCGCACCGTAATTTTCCCGCCGTTGATGTCGCGGGCATCGAAGGCGTGCAAGGGATTGCCACATTCGTGCAGCACGAAATTAGTAACATCGACCACGTTGTTGATTGGACGCAGCCCTATCGAACCGAGAAGCTCCTGCATCCATGCAGGGCTCGGTCCGATCGTTACGCCTTTGATCACCGTAGCGCGATAGAGTGGACAATCGTCGGGGCATTCCACAGTAGCCCCGCTGAAGATCGACTCTGCAGCGACGCGGGAGGATGGCTCCGGAAGTTCCGAAGTAGAAGGGATTTTCAGCTCCCTCTGATACCAGGCGGCCAATTCTCGAGCGATGCCGATATGCGAAAGGCAATCAGGACGGTTTGGAGTGACCTCGAGATTGAATACAGTGTCGCTATCGGTGAGGACGGCGTTGATGGGCGTTCCCAAATCAGGGGCGCCTTCGAGTATCAGCAATCCCGCTGCATCCTCGCCCGCTCCGATTTCCTTGCCGGAGCACATCATTCCATCCGACTCGACCCCTCGAAGCTTGGATCGCTTGATCTTGAATCCACTAGGTAGAACTGCGCCTGGCAACGCTACCGGAACGCGATCGCCCACCTTGTAGTTGCTGGCTCCGCACACGATCGACTTTTCACCGATCTCATCGCCTAGAGCGACGCGACACACGCCAAGCTTGTCCGCATTGGGATGCTGCTCGCGATCGAGCACCTCTCCGACCACGACGTTTTCTAATTGAGGGACCCCCGTGGTTTCCATGTCGTCTACCTCGAATCCGAGCAAGGTAAGCGAGTCGGCGATTTCCTGCGGCGATTCAGGTAAATCGATATAGCGTTGCAGCCAATTAAGTGAAATTTTCATTTTACGGAATGCGTCGAAACCCTTACGCGAATTGCTTCAGAAATCGCTGATCATTTTGGTAGAAATAGCGAATATCGTCGATGCCATAGATGATCATAGCGATGCGCTCGATCCCCATTCCGAATGCGAATCCTGAATACGCTTCGGGATCGTAGCCTACCGCGGAAAAGACTTCGGGCTCCACCATGCCGCATCCGGCGATTTCCACCCAGTCGCTGCCAAGCTTCGCTAAATGGCGCGACGAGAAATCCACTTCGAAGCTGGGTTCCGTGTAAGGGAAGAAGTGAGGACGGAAACGGGTGGTCGTTCCCTTGCCAAGCAATTGCTCGAAGAAATAGTCCAGAATGGCTTTCAAGTCGCGCACGGTTACATTCTTGTCCACGTATAAGCCCTCTACCTGATGGAAGTTGGCGCTGTGCGTCGCGTCGACGGTGTCCCTACGAAAGCAGCGACCCGGCGAGATAATGCGGATGGGCGGCTCGCCCTTCAGCATCGTGCGAATCTGTACCGACGAGGTATGCGTACGCAGCAAGTAACGCTCGTCCGTCTTTTTGGATACATTGGCGAAGTCTGCATCATCGGGAAGATAGAAGGTGTCCTGCAAGTCGCGAGCGGGATGGTCCTTCGGAGTATTTAACGCATCGAAGCAGTAGTACTCCGTTTCCACTTCTGTCCCTTCGGCAACTGTGAATCCGATTTGCTTGAAGATGCGGCAGATCTCTTCCCGAACCTGCGTCAACGGATGTACGCTGCCCGGACCGCTGTCAGGCGACGGCAAAGACGGATCGATCGCCGGGCCGAGACGCTCGGCGATTTCCGCTGCCTTGATCGAGGCTAAGGCTTTATCGTAGAGGGCTTGTACGCTCGTCTTCGCCTCGTTTATGAGCTTGCCGAATGCGGGGCGGTCTTCCTTGGCTACCTGCCCCATGCCTTTCATCACTTTGGTTAGGGAGCCGTTTGGCCCCGTTATCTCGGCCTTGAACGCTTCGAAGCCGGCGCGAGTCGATACCAAGCCCACTTGCGACTGGGCGGATGCAACGATCTGATTGAGTTCCTCTTCCATGGAGTCTTGCGGAGGGAGTTAAGGTCTAAAGGCGTATTGGGCGGGTTCTAAATTCCGATCAAAAAAAGGGAGTCCGAGCAGATACTCGAACTCCCTATCGTTAAAGGCGAAAATCGTTGTTCAGACAGATTTCTCCGTCTCTATCGCCGCTATTCGAGCGCTAGGCAGCGGCCTTGTTCTTCAAGGCTTCCTTCGCTTTCTCAACGAGGCTGCTAAATGCGGCGGCATCATTAACTGCGAGATCAGCCAGTACCTTGCGGTCCAGAGTGATTTCTGCGGCTTTAAGGCCTTCTTGGAAGCGGCTGTAGCTGATGCCATCTGCGCGGCAGGCGGCATTGATGCGAACGATCCAAAGCTGGCGCATTGTGCGCTTCTTCGTGCGGCGGTCGCGATAGGCGTACTGGAGGGCGTGGGCTACGGCCTCTTTCGCGTATTTGTACAAGCGCGATTTGTTGCCGAAGTAGCCCTTGGCTTGCTTCAGCATCTTTTTGCGACGCTTGCGGTATGCAGGTGAATTTGTTGCTCTAGGCATGTTGTTCCTTTCTGGAGTTAAATTTCGTCAGGTCGCCTGAATTGATTTTACCTGAGCGAAATAAGTTTCTCTTTATCAGCGATTAAAGTCCGTGTGGAAGGCCGCGCATCAGATCTGCTTGGCGTCCCGGCGAAACGGATTTGTCCCTGTTGAGGTTGCGCTTCTGCTTGGTCGTTTTTTGGTGAAGATGATGTCGCGTTCCCGGAGAACGACGAATCAGCTTCCCAGTGCCCGTAAGCTTGAAGCGTTTTGCTATGGATTTCTTAGTCTTTTGCATGACTTTTAGGAAAACCGAGAACAAAGATGCAAAACGAGCGGCGTGTAAAGGGGAAAGAGCGGCCCATTCCGTAAAAACGCTGGCAATTGCTACTCCCCTCTCTTCCCCCTTCCGAAAGGGGACGAATCCCTATCGGGTAATTCGTTGCCAAACCGCAGTCACTGCGCCCAAGATGGCGAATGACCGCATCGGCGTGGCCCTAGCCGGTTGCGGCGGTCGCGGCCGCGGCGTTGGGAACGCCGTCGCCTACTACGGGGAAATGGTAGCGGTTTGCGACGTAGATGATGCCCAGCTCGAAATCGCGAAAACGAAATGGCCAAGGGCAAAGGCCTTCAAGGACTTCCGTAAAGTCATGGATCTGAAGGAGGTGGACGTGGTCGTTTGCGGCACGGTCGACCACTGGCATACGCTCGTTTCCATCGCAGCCATGAGAGCCGGCAAGGACGTCTATTGCGAAAAGCCGCTCACGATCACGATCGACGAAGGGAAGCATATCGTCAAAGCGGAGAAAGAGACCGGACGCATCTTTCAGACAGGTACGCAGCAGCGGAGCGATGCCCGATTCCGCCTCGCCTGCGAGCTGGCTCGCAACAACGTTATCGGACCCCTCAGAATCGTTCGCCCTGTCCCACCCTGCCAGGTTTGAAGATTTTAAATTAGCTGTAGAGACCTCTTCCACCGGAATTCCATTGTTTGCTTGGGTAACGAAACTCTCGCTAAGAACGTACGCCGAAACAATCTTGGACGGGTTTCCGGAACCCCTAGGACTCGCGGACCATCTCCATGGTTTGGGCATGCTAGCCCACACTTGAAAGAGCACAAACTCTTATGGCTGAGGGAAGTTGAAAATCAGATAAGAGCTATTTAACCAATCGATCCTTTTTCGAAAAAATCCTACGCGGCAAATTCCATAGGGACCCGTGACATCCCCTTTGGTTGAGGGCAGACCCCCTCCTCCCTCTGATCAACGAGCCGAATCTAGGCCAGTATAATAGAATTTATAATAACGAAATCCTTGAGTTGCTTGTAAACAAGCAGTTACGTATTTCTATTGACTGATTAAGTATCAGCGAAGCCTCAATTTTATGCTCGCACTCCCCTTTTGTTTATGCTTTCAGGCTGAATAAATCGGTTAAATCGCACTCGAAAAGAGAGCTTGTTTTTATAGTGCTGTTATTTTCTACCAATTACTAATCAAGGGGTTACAAATTCTTAATCTCATTCCAAATTTCCACCCTAGCTCCGGATACTGGCCAATTCCTCCCAATATCCTCCCGTCCATGTCTCAGCCAAACAACCTTCCAGATCATCTTTTGAAAACCAATACGCTTTCCCAAAGCCAGCTCGAGCAATACCTCTCGAAAGCCGCATGGATTCTAAAAGGTCCCATCGGAGCTTCCGATTTCAAGGCGTACATCTTCCCAATGCTTTTTTTCAAACGCATTTCGGATGTGTACGACGAGGAGTTTCAAAATGCGCTAAAGGAGTCCGAGGGAGACGAGGACTACGCAGCGCTACCCGAATTTCATCGATTTGTCATACCTGAAGGATGTCACTGGGACAATATTCGGGAAACGACCTCTAACATTGGTTTGAAGATCGAGACCTGTCTCAGAGAAATCGAACGTGCTAACCAAGAGTTTTTGTATGGAATTTTCGGTGACGCTCAATGGTCAAACAAAAACAGCCTTCCTGACCGTCTCCTAACGGATCTAGTGGAACACTTCTCACAATACACCCTGTCTACAGAACTCGTACCCCGCGACATGCTTGGACAAGCCTACGAGTACTTGATCAAGCATTTCGCTGATTTAACGAACAAGAAAGCTGGTGAATTTTACACCCCTCGTTCCGTTGTTCACCTCATAGGATTGATTACCGATCCCCACGAGCGAGAGAGCATTTACGATCCCGCATGCGGCACCGGTGGGATGCTAATTGAATCCATCGACCATCTTAAAGAAAACGGCGAAGACTTCCGCACTCTGAAACTCTATGGTCAAGAGAAGAATCTTACATCTTCATCAATCGCTAGGATGAATATGTTCCTTCACGGTGTAGAAGATTTCCAAGTCGTACGCGGCGACACATTGCGATCCCCTGCATTTTTCGATGCGGACGGCTTGCAGACCTATGACTGTGTCATAGCCAATCCTCCTTTTTCTCTCAAAGAATGGGGAGCGGACATTTGGACAAACGATCCGTACGGACGCAACATCGCTGGCGTGCCACCGAAAGGGAACGGCGATATGGCATGGGTTCAGCACATGCTCAAGTCCATGAAGAAAAAGACGGGCCGAATGGCCGTGGTAATCCCGCATGGAGCTCTCTTCCGAAAAGCCGCGGAAGGCAGAATACGCAAAGCAATTCTTGAAATGGACCTCCTCGAAGCTGTTATCGGCCTCGGACCAAACATCTTCTATGGCACTCCACTTGCAGCTTGTATCATGATTTTCAGGGCAAAGAAGCCCATAGCCCGTAAAAACAAAGTCCTCTTCGTCGATGCGTCTGATCAAATCCGAGTTGGTCGTGCCCAAAATTTCCTCGAGAAAGAACACGTCGACCGAGTCTACAAATGGTACCGAAACTATGATGACGTCGAAAATCACGTCAAAATCGCCAAAATCGAAGACATCGCGGAAAATGATCACAAGCTCAACATCCCACTCTATGTCGAAAAGATCATCGAGGAAGACCTTCCTACTGTGGATGAAGCACGCGCCGATCTGAGGAACGCTTGGAACGACTGCCAAAACGCCGAGAAGCACCTAAAGAAGAAACTCAAAGAATTTGGAGTGACGATAGAATGAACCAGCAAACCCTCGAAAAATACCTGTGGGGTGCCGCCACCTACCTCCGTGGCCACATCGATGCCGGCGACTACAAGCAGTTCATCTTTCCGCTCCTCTTCTTCAAGCGCATCTGCGACGTCTACGACGAGGAATACACAGAAGCCCTCGCCGAGAGCGATGGCGACAAGGACTACGCCCGCAGCGCCGAGTTCCACCGCTTCCTCGTCCCAAAGAAACACCACTGGACCACCGTCCGCGAAACCCCAACCAACGTCGGCCTCGCCATCCAGGAGGCCATGCACGCCATCGAGAAGGCCAACCCCGACACTCTCAGCGGCATCTTCGGCGACGCCTCGTGGACGAACAAGGACCGGCTCTCCGACGAGACCCTCGTCAACCTGCTCGAGCACTTCTCCGCCCACACCCTCAGCATCGCCAACGTCCCCGACGACCAGCTGGGCAACGCCTACGAATACCTCATCAAGCAGTTCGCCGACGACAGTGGCCACACCGCCGCCGAGTTCTACACCAACCGCACCATCGTCCGCCTCATGACCCTCATCATGGATCCGCAGCCCGGCGAGAGCGTCTACGATCCCACCTGCGGCTCCGGCGGCCTCCTCCTCAACTGCGCCCTCCAACTCAAGGACGCCGGCTATGAATACCGCACCCTCAAGCTCTACGGCCAGGAGATCAATCTCATCACCTCCGCCATCGCCCGCATGAACATGTTCATGCACGGCATCGAGGAATTCCGGATCGTCCGCGGCGACACCCTCAGCGAACCCGCCCTGCTCGAAAACGACACCCTCAAAACCTTCAACGTCATCCTCGCCAATCCACCCTACTCGATCAAAGCCTGGGATCGCACTGCCTTCGAAAACGATCCCTGGGGACGCAACCTCTGGGGCACCCCGCCGCAAGGCTGTGCCGACTACGCCTTCCAGCAGCACATCCAGAAAAGCCTCAATCCGAAAAACGGGCGCTCCATCTCCCTCTATCCGCACGGCATCCTCTTCCGCGATGCCGAGGCCACCATGCGCCGCCAGATGATCGAAAGCGACGTCGTCGAATGCGTTATCGGGCTCGGCCCCAACCTCTTCTACAACTCCTCGATGGAAGCCTGTCTGCTCATCACCAATACCAACAAGCCCAAGAAGCGGCGTGGGAAAATCCTCATCGTCAATGCCGTCAAGGAAGTGCGGCAGGACAAAGACATGGGTTTCCTCGAAGAACACCACATTCAGAAGATCTACGACGCCTACCGCGCGTTCGACGATCAGGACGGCTTCGCCCGTGTCGTCACCCTCGACGACGTCGGCGAGCGCAATGGCAGCCTCAACATCGCCCTCTACCTGAGCAACATTGATTCCAGTGGCGAAACCATCACCCTCGACGAAGCTGTCCGGAACTGGAGCGACTCCAGCAAGGCGCTGAAATCGAGCATGGAAGAACTCTTCACCACCGTGAGCTGAGATGTCGCTTCCGTCGCTACAGAGTCTGGACAAATCGACCTGGCAAAGACTGCCCTTCGGCGAAATCGCCCAAAGCATCGGTGAACGCGTCGATCCCACCACCACCGACCTTCAAATCTACGTCGGCCTGAAGCACATCGATCCCGAGTCGATCCACATCAAACGCTTCGGCAAGCGCGAGGATGTCAGTGGGCAGAAGCTTCGATGCTATCCCGGTGACGTGATCTTCGGTCGTCGCCGCGCCTATCAACGAAAAGCGGCTATCTGTGAATTCGACGGTTTCTGTTCCGCGCACGCGCTCGTGCTCCGAGCGATTCCTGAAGTGATCGATCCGAAGCTCTTCCCGTTCTTCCTGCATTCCGACCCATTCATGCACCGCGCCGTTGATATTTCAGTCGGCAGCCTGTCCCCCACCATCAACTGGACGAAGCTCAAAAAAGAGGAATTCCTCCTCCCGCCCAAAGAACGGCAAGCCAAACTGGCCGAACTCCTCTGGGCTGCCGACGCCGTGGTAGACCGATCCGGGCTCGCGCGGCAACGTACGCTCACCGCCCAAAAGGCCGCATTCCATTCTTCAGCCGACGCAGCCGATAAGACGCAAATCAAGCGCGTTGCTACCGTATCGAATGGCACGACTCCGAGCACGAAGCATCCGGAGTATTGGGAGCAAGGCAACATTCCTTGGCTGCCGTCCGGAAAAGTTCACGATAAATTCGTTCGAGCATCCGAAACCTTCATCACAGATGCAGCCATAGAGGAAAAGAAGGCGAAAATTAAGCCTGCTAACTCAAGTCTTGTCGCAATGTGTGGACAGACGCGAGGCTTCTCAGCAATGCTGATGATAGATTCCGCGATCAACCAATCCTTTGCCTGCGTTACCCCAAAGTCTATCGACCCTACATTCTTGTTTTATGCGCTATTCTTCAGCTATCAGCAGCTTCGGGATATTTCCCAGGGAAGCGCTCAATTAGGGTTGAATTGCGAACTTGTAGGGAACTTTAAGATTCCGATTCCAGACGAAGCCATCCAGGCCAAAACAGGTAACGAATTGCTGCTTGCAGAGGACGCGATCGATCGGATCTCAGAGCACCTTTCTTCCTCCCGTGCCCTCTTGAAGTCTCTCATAAACCAAATTTTCTAACCAGCCCAACCCTCTTGAATCGCCCCGCCTGATCCCGATCGCCCGCCCATGTCCCTCAACGAACTCAACAGCGTCGAGCGCTACATCATTCAGAAGCTCAGCGGCGTGAATCTGAATACCACGGAACCGTCCTCTTCGGTCGTGAAAGAACCCGAGACGCCCTACGGATCGTTCCCGTGGCAGTATCGTTCCGCCGAAGCCCTGAACCGGCCGACCGACCAGGTCTTGCTGGAGAGCGAACTGCGCGAGGCTTTGATCCGGATCAATCCCGAGATCACCGCCAATCCCGCCCTCGCCGACGAGGTGATCTACAAGCTCCGCCCCATCTTCATCGCCGCCCACCAGACCGGCCTCGTTCGGGCCAACGAGGAATTCTACGCCTGGCTCAGCGGCGACAAGACGATGCCCTTCGGCGAGAACAACCGCCACGTGCCGGTGCGCCTGATCGATTTCGGCACCCTCGACAACAACCGCTTCGTCATCACCAACCAGTATGCCGTCAAGGCGCTGGAAACCAAGATCCCGGACATCGTCCTGCTCATCAACGGCATCCCCATCGTCGTCGGCGAGGCCAAGACGCCCATCCGTCCCTCCGTGAGCTGGCTCGATGGCGCCCACGAGGTGCACAACATCTACGAGAACAGCATTCCTCAGCTCTTCGTGCCGAACCTGCTCTCCTTCGCCACCGAGGGGAAGGAACTCTACTACGGCTCCGTGCGCTGCCCGCTCGAGTTCTGGTCGCCCTGGCGGCTCGAGAGCGAGGCCGATGACCTCGTGCAGAAGCTCGGCCTCGGCGAAGTCGGCAAGCAACTCATCGACCTCCTTCAGCCGCAGCGCCTGCTCGACCTCTTGCAGAACTTTTCCCTTTACACCTCCGACAAGAAGAAGCGCCGCATCAAAATCATCTGCCGCTACCAGCAATACGAGGGTGCCAACAAGATCGTCGACCGCGTCCGCGAAGGCCGGCTCAAGAAGGGGCTCATCTGGCATTTCCAGGGCTCCGGCAAATCACTGCTCATGGTCTTCGCCGCCCAGAAGCTGCGCAAGGCCCCCGAGCTGAAGAGTCCCACCGTGCTCATCCTGGTCGATCGCACCGATCTCGACACCCAGATCACCGGCACCTTCAACGCCGCTGACGTCGCCAACGTCGTCACCACCGATAGTATCAAGGAACTCCACGACCTGCTGGAGAAGGGCACCCGCAAGATCATCATCGCCACCATCCACAAGTTCCGCGATGCCTACCCGGACATGAACACCCGGGACAACATCATCGTCATGGTCGACGAAGCCCACCGCACCCAAGAAGGCGACCACGGCCGACAGATGCGGGCCGCCCTGCCGAATGCCTTCCTCTTCGGCCTCACAGGGACCCCGGTCAACAAGGCCGACAAAAACACCTTCTGGGCCTTCGGCTCCGAGGAGGACGGCGGCGGCTACATGTCCCGCTATTCCTTCCAGGACTCCATCCGCGACCGCGCGACTTTGCCCCTTCACTTTGAGCCGCGCCTCGTAGACACCCACGTCGACAGCGACAGCATCGACGAGGCCTTCAAGCAGCTCACTGAATCCGCCTCCCTTAGCGACGAAGAAGCCGATGCCCTCAGTAAGAAGGCGGCGAAGATGTCCGCCTTCCTCAAATCTCCTGAGCGCGTCCAGACCATCGTCGAAGACATCGCCAAGCACTTCCAGGAGAAGGTCGGGCCCCACGGTTTCAAGGCCATGATCGTCACCCCCGATCGCCATGCCTGCGTCCAATACAAGGAGATCCTCGATCCGCTGCTTGGCGAAGACGCCAGCACCGTCGTCATCTCCACCAGTGCTAACGACCCGCTCGAATTCAAACAGAAGTGGGCCATGGATAAGGGGCAGCAGGAGAAAGTGGTCGATCGCTTCAACGACAGAGAAGACCCGCTCAAAATCCTCATCGTCACCGCGAAGCTCCTCACCGGCTTCGACGCCCCCATTCTCCAGACAATGTATCTCGATAAGTCGCTTCGAGACCACACCCTCCTGCAAGCCATCTGCCGCACTAATCGACTGTATCCAGAAAAAACATTCGGTCGCGTAGTAGACTATTTTGGCATCTTCGATGACGCCGCAGAAGCGCTCCAATTCGATGAGGAGAGCGTTAAGCAAGTCATCTCTAATCTTCAGGAATTAGAAGCCCGGCTTCCCGAAGCTATGGCCTGTTGCCTCGCCTACTTCCCCAGAGTCGACCGTACTATCGACGGCTTCGAAGGACTGGAGGCGGCTCAAAATTGCATCAATACTGATGACAAGCGCGACGCGTTCGCCAAGGATTATGTTTTCCTTGCCAAACTCTGGGAATCCCTCAGTCCCGCTGACATCCTCAACAATTATCAGGCCGACTACCGATGGCTCACAGGTATCTACCAATCCGTTAAGCCTAGCAACGACAACATCGGAAAACTCCTCTGGCACACTCTCGGAGCCAAGACCTCGGAGCTGATCCACAAGAACATCCACGTGAAAGGCATCGTCGACGAAATGGAAGAATACGTCCTCGATGCTGAAGTAATAGAAGAGATCGCTGGAAACGGTGATCGGAAGAAAATCAAACGACTAGAGAAAGCGCTGGTTAAACGACTATCAAAACATAGCGACGATCCCCGCTTTAAAGACCTTAGCGAGCGCCTTGAGAAACTACGCGACAAGGCCCAACGTGGATTAATCCAAAGCATCGAGTTCGTGAAAGAACTCTGCAAGATCGCCCGCGAAACCGTCGAGGCAGAAAAAGAAGCCTTAAGCGAACACGAGAGAAAAGACGCCAAAGCTGCCCTTACCGAGTTATTCCTCAAGCTAAAAACCGACCAAATCCCAGCAGTCGTAGAACGCATCGTCAACGACATCGACATCATCGTAAAAGTCGTCCGGTTCCCCGGCTGGCAAGACTCCACCCCCGGCCAAAAGCAAGTCCAAAAAGCCCTACGCCAGTCGCTCCTCAAATACAAGCTCCACAAAGACCAAGACCTTTTCGAAAAAGCCTACGCCTACATCCAAGAGTATTATTAATAAGGATACATATCAGAAAAAGTAATCAAATCCAAAAAATGCAACTCCTCTCCGATCCAACCCGAGCCGCCAAATTCGCAAAAGTAATTTTCGAACTGCTGAAGAGGACCGGGTGATCCAAAATAGACATGCCTAATTCTCCAAATTTCGAAGATCTATTTAGCCCGTTACCAACAATGCGGGATATGTATCTAGCCTATCGAAAGGTCAAGGTAGAGCTTTGGTGGGGGAAATGCGTACCCAGTTTACAAGCTCTAGCCACCTTCGAAAAGACTCCAGAAACGCTAGAGAAAAACCTAGGTTCACTACGAAAAAAGATAAAGTCATTCACAATAAATAGCGATTTTGACGAAGCATTTGGGCCCAATTTTCTAGGGACGTGTTACTCTTTACCTAAATCTCTTACAAAGAAGAAGCCAGAAAAAGAGGGTGTCCATTTTACCCCTTTAACAAACGATAAAGACTACGATCCCATTCCTAGAGATTACGACGTGGAAATACGATATATGGCGCAGCCCAGTATCGAGTTTCAAGTTTTGGGCGTTCTATGGGCAATGGACGAAGGAGCATCCCTAGATGCGAGCCGATCGGATTCCAGCAGAGCGAATGCACTAAACCGCCGATTCAATGATGATAACGTCTCTGACGGAGGGAGTACCGACATCGAAAATGAAAGAAAAAATACAGGAAAGGGCCCTATCAATAAAGAATTCACAGGTCTCTATCGACCTTATTTTCGAGCTTACAAAGCGTGGAGAAATGATGGTCTGGAATGCGCTAAAACTGCGGTTTAGTGAATGGTCAAAGAGTATTTGCACTAACTCTAGACATTAGACGATGCTTCCATCAGATCGACATCAATTGCCTCCGGGAGATGCATCCTCCTAGAGGGAAAGTTAGTAGATCGTTTTATGCTGCTCTTGAATCATGGCAAAGGACATTCGGCACGGTGATAAAAGAAAGCAGTCAAGAAAGCTTAAGATTGGGTCTTCCGGTAGGTCTGATAGCCTCGGGTCTTGTAGCGAATTTAATCCTCCATCCGTTAGATGAGATAATTGAAGACCAACTTACCCCAATTTACTAGGTCGTTATGTTGATGACATCTTCCTCGTATTTAATCTAAATGGAAACTACCCATCAGGAGACCATGTATTCAAAGAAATTACACGTGTTATAAACCTCAATTCCGACAAGAACCATACGATCAGGCTCGTTAAGAAGAGAAACAGGACCTATCTTTTTCAGAATCCAGACTGGAAAAATTCGATTTTTGAACTAAAATCCGAAAAACAAAAATGCTTCGTACTTGAAGGAGAAATAGGTTTAGATCTATTAAAAGTGATTGATCAGGATCTTGTCGAAAACTCCAGTGAATGGAGGATGGTCCCTGATCTAAACTCAGAAGAGGAACTTTTCCTTAGAGAAACACTAACAGCCAGTAATGATGCGACGGTAAAAGTCACATCACTAGGAAATGCAGACACATTATCAATACGAAGACTGGGTGTATCCGTAAATTTGCGGCGCTTAGAATCCTTAGAGCAGTTTTCGTTAAAGAGCTCAGATTGGAGCGCCCACAGAAGAAATTTCTACAAATTCGCGATTAACCACGTCCTAACGTATGCTGGGATTTGCGACTATATTGGCGAAATTTCACGAATCTTTGGCTTGGCTTTTGCTCAGGGAGACTGGTCCGAGGCTAATCAAATGCTGACAAAGCTTCACTTAGTCTCAAAATTTCATTCAAAGGATACACGCCATTACAAATCCGTAAGTGACTTTCATTACACAACTCTACGTGAAGAGTTATTTCGGTCTTGCAAATCACCTCCTAAAACGAAGACAGCGAAGAAATTTCTGCAACAGCTATCACGTGATTTCCAAACAATAGAGAATCCCATTTCGATTACTCCTGAAGAGATAGAGCAACATCACAAACACTACAAGACCATTGATCTAGATCGTCATGGATTCAGAGGATCAACCAGACTAAAAAGACCGACTCTAGGTCAATTGAAGTCAATAGAAAACGTCGCAGATTTTCTCGAAAACAAGAACGATCCCTCTCTGATCGCTCTTAGTGAAAACGAGCTTAAAATACTTTTCCCGACCCGTCCACTTGGAGAAATGGAAGTCTCCCTTATCGCCAACCATCACATCCAAGACCATGAACGCTTCGCTCGCTGGATGTATGCCATTCGTGGATATTTAAAGATGTCTTCTCAAATTGAAACGAACTCCAGTACAAGTAGTATAAAGAAGGAAGCGATCGAACAACCATCTAAAATCGTTTCACTAAAACCAGAATTTAAACATTCCCCAATTCGAATTGCGGTAGCGAATTTCGAGACATCAGAGGGCTCATGGACCTCTTCCGCCCAAAGAAAGCCCGATCTCTCAATGAAAAGACTGAGTCGATTATTGGGACTTGTAAATGAATTCCTAAGAAAAGCCAAAAGCGAATCTTGGGAGGAAAAACCCTTGTATTTTATTCTTCCAGAACTAAGCGTCCCAAGAAAATGGTTACTTCCGTTGGCAAGTTATTTTCAAAGGGCCTCCATTTCTCTAATCGTTGGCGGTGAATATGAAACCAAAAAAGAGGGACAAGTCGTAAACCCCGCATATCTATTCCTTCGTACTAAACAATTTGGCTACCCTTCAACTATCATACTAAAACAGGAAAAAACTCAAGCTGCTCTAGGTGAGGCAGCAGGACTCTGGCGCCACAAGGGAGCATTCATAAAAGAGACCCCTGAATCGAAAATCTGCAAATCGTTACCCATTTATCGTCACGGCAATTCCCACTTTGGAGTTATCCTTTGCAGTGAACTCACAAACGTCCAAATCCATCACCACTACCGAGGTCACGTAGACGCTATTTTTTGCCTCGAATGGAATCAAGACGTAGAAACATTTTCATCGATTGTCACTGCATCCGCCCAAACTATACATGCCTATATTATTCAAGTGAACAATCGTCTCTACGGTGACAGTAGAATTCGCACTCCAGCAAAAAACCGATACAATAGGGATGTCGTGAGAATTCTAGGAGGTGATCACGACTATTTTGTCGTCGGGAGCATTGACGTAAAGAAACTAAGGGACTTTCAAAAAGACAAACATTCCAATAGTGGCGATGACGCTCATTTCAAACCGACCCCATCCGGATTTGATCCAGATAATTATCCAAATCGATTGATGTGAACCTAATTTGGCATATCGGCAGTTTATGCAACTTACGAGCGCGGATCAAGCGTCTGTCTGTATCTGTCTTCACCCGCAGTAACCCCACGATTTCTTCCAAGCTAAAAACCAAATTTGCTGGCATTCTCTCACTTTGAAGTTCAACCATCCTTCGTTCGGCTTCCGATTCTTCCATCCCTCAACGTCGGTAACCGAATAACAGCATCTGAAAACGGGCCTCTCTTCCCTAAACTGGCAGGTGGCTATGGATTCCCAAAAAGTTATTATAATTCTTATTGTAATTTACCCATTTTAAGCGGTTTTCAGCGGCCTGTTTTGATAGAAAACAAGCCTCTTTGAGACGCCACCTACCTCCATTAGCGCTTGTTAATAAACAATTTAAGCCTGGAGCCGGCGATGGGACTCGAACCCGCAACCTACTGATTACAAATCAGTTGCTCTACCAATTGAGCTACGCCGGCGTTTGAAATCGTTCCGTCATTGATAACGACAGAAGTTTTCGTCTCTTAAATCTGGTACCCCCCCTGGGACTCGAACCCAGAACCAATAGATTAAGAGTCTACTGCTCTACCAATTGAGCTAGAGAGGCATGCTCCAAATAAAAGAGGGTCCGAAAATCTAGTTTCAAGCCCCTATGTCAATCGATTTTTTACGAAATCGGGAGGCGGCGGAAGCGATCTATTTCCATCGTGGAGCGTTCGATCGATCAGCTCCTTAGAAATCCTGGAGATCGCCCTGCCCGACCAGGCTATCCTCGAAATAGCGCTCCCAAATTTCGCCGATCAAATAGATCGATCCCGTCACGAGAATTGGGTGTTCGGATGGCGTATCCAAGACGCAGTCGCCTTTGGCAGGAAACAGCGAATCAATGCTGCCTCGAGCAACCGGACCGGCGAAATCGGCGGGAACGCAATTTTCCAGCTCCTCGAAAGTTGAGGCGCGCGCTTGCTGCGGAATCACGAACGTGAGCGAACGAGCGAAACGGGAGACCACTGGCACCAGCGTTTCTGCTCGATAGGCGCCCATCACACCCATGATCACGTCAGGCGCAGGCGTTCCTTCTTTGCGCAAGCCTTCCAGATTGCGCTCCAGCCAAACGGCCCCTTCCGCATTATGGGATACATCGAAAATGACGTCCCGATGCTTCATGCGTCGCCGGTCCCAGCGACCCCACCATTCAACGGTCTTCAACGCAGCGCGGGCACGATCGAGCTCTAGGTCAAATCTAGACTGCAGCTCCGTCGCAACGGTTAAGGCGATTGCCGCATTCAATCGCTGATAGTCGCCCGCCAAGGAGGTTTCCGGAAGTTCGCCCAATTGATCTTCGACACGGACTAAGCGGCTTCCACGATCGACGCAAATATCCTCAATGGCCTGCTCCGCTTCGCGAGGCAGCTTACCGATCACGGTCGGTCTACCCGGCTTGATAATCCCCCCTTTTTCCCGAGCGATCGCTTCATGCGTATTGCCCAGGATCTCGCAGTGGTCCAGTCCGATCGAAGTGATCACCGCAAGTTCCGGTGTTACTACATTCGTCGCGTCGAGTCGCCCCCCAAGGCCTACTTCCACGATTGCGACATCCACCGCCTCACGTTGAAAGTGGAGCAAGGCCATAGCGGTCATGAACTCGAAGAAACTGGGATGCAGCTCCGCTTGCTTCGCAGCGATTTCCTCGGCCACGGACTTGAGCTCATTCGTGTAACGGAAAATCGCCTCCTCTTCCAGGATGGAGCGATTCACCTGAATGCGTTCTCCTTGCCTTACCAAGTGAGGGGATGTGGATAGCCCAGTCTTGAATCCGTGGGCCCTAAAGATCGCTTCAAGCATCGCCGCGGTAGATCCTTTTCCATTGGTTCCAGCGACGTGAATAATTGGATACGCTTTTTCAGGATGTCCCAGGGCCTCCGCGAAATGCTCCATTCGCTCGATACCATAGGTGGAACCTTGGTTCTTGAGGGAGTATAGCCAGTCGCGGGCCTGTTCGTAGGAATTCAGCATGGGAATGCTTCGATTACTAGAGGGCCTTTATCGCAATGCCAGAACGAATCGAGACATCGTTAGCGCGCAACGCGATATCGGGCGTTCCCAGGCAGACAAAGCGACGAGTCGACGCCAGCTCGCCAGCTAAGCAGTCTTGGGCTGCTTTTTTAGGTAAAGAGCGGTCAGGATATCCCGCAGCTTATCCTTCATATCGCGCCGGTCGACGATCATGTCGATCAAGCCGCGATCGATCAGGAATTCAGCAGTCTGGAAGCCTTCCGGCAGGTCTTCGTTGGTGGCTTCCTTGATCACGCGGCGGCCTGCAAATCCAATCAAGGCTCCGGGTTCGGAAATGATTACGTCTCCGAGCGTAGCATAGCTCGCGGTCACACCGCCCGTAGTCGGATTGGTCAAGATAGAGATGAAAGGCAGCTTCGCCTCAGCGAGCTTTGCTAGAGCCGCGCTCGTCTTCGCCATTTGCATCAGGCTCAGGATGCCTTCCTGCATGCGGGCGCCCCCTGAGCACGAAACGATGATGCAAGGGATCTTAAGCTCCAAGGCGCGCTCGATCGCTCGAGTGATCTTCTCTCCGGCCACGGATCCGAGCGAACCGCCACCGAACTTGAAATCCATCACCGCGATAGAAACCGGTATGCCGTGGATCTTTCCCAGGCCATCCACGACGGAATCGTTCAATCCGGTTTTTTTCTGGTAGGTCGAGATTCGGTCCTTGTAAGCCTTCGAGTCCTTGAACGTGAGCGGATCGGTCGGCTTCAGCTCCTTGTCCTTTTCATTCCAGCTGCCTTCGTCGAGGAGAAACTCGAGCCGTCTCCGCGAACTGATTGGAAAGTGATAGCCGCTCTTGGGCACCACGTTCTGGTTCTGCTCGAGCTCCTTGTTATAGATAATCTCTCCGGACGCTGGGCATTTCTGCCACAATCCCTGAGCAATGTCTTTTTTCTTCACCTGGACGGTGGAGTACTTTGGCTTATGGAAAATCGGCATGTGACTCTCTCCTGACTTAAGTTAGCTCTCTCCTTATTCAACCGTGCCCTAGAGTCAATACGTCTACCCGTTTCGCTCCGGCTTGTCTGAGAGCGGCGGCGCAGGCGTTGAGCGTAGAGCCCGTCGTAAACACATCATCTACAATAATATAACGTTGGCGGCGGTCTATGGCAGGTTTCGAAGGGCATGAAAAGGCATTTTTGAGGTTTCTATAGCGATCCTGTCGATTGAATCCGGTTTGCGAAGGGGTATCAATCGCTCGAATCAGGAGCTCATCGCTGTGATTGACCTGGAAGGCCCGGCTCAGTTCCGCAGCGATCAAGGCGCTCTGGTTATACCCGCGCTCGCGGCGCTTACGAGGATGCAGCGGGACCGGAACCAAGAGGGCATCCTTAACGTAGTCGCTCAACCCCTCGGCATAGCTGGCGATTTTCACAAGATCCTCGATAGCCCAAAATCCCTTTTCATACTTCAGCGCGTAGATCAGGTCTCGGACCGGACCGCGAAACAGAGCGACCGACCAGCCCTGAGCGAAACGAGGAACGAGTCGATCGCAATGAGAGCAGTTGTTTCTTGATTCCGTCTCTCCAAAAAACGGATACCCACAGGTCAGGCAACGAGGCTCTTCTACGATATATATACGGGAAAAGCATCGATCGCAGACATGAGGGAGCGGCGTTCCCTCAATGAGATCCCCGCAGCTAACGCAGCTTGCCGGAAAGGCTGCATCGAGAGCGTTTCCCGCAATGCGGCCTACGCGACCCAGTAGATTCTTTAGGTGCAACAGAAGAACCAAGGTTCATTCGCTCGACTGCGATGGCAACACAAATTAACCGAGCGTCGAAATAGGCGCGCGCCTAGTAGAACACCTTTTCCAAGAACAGTCCTTCTGCAGGAGCGACGAAAACCATAGGGGTTCGTTCAGCGGAATGAAGCAAGTCGCTAACTTCCGCCACCGTCATTCTACCGAGTCCCACGTTCACGAGCGTTCCCACCAAGCCTCTCACCATCTTATACATGAATCCGTCCGCCTCGAAGTTCATATAGCAATAGGCATCATCCTCGCGAATATCGATACGCGTAATATTGCGAACGGTCGACTCATACTCAACGCCTCGATTCGCTGCGAAGGCGGCAAAGTCGCGCTGTCCAGTGAGGAGGTCCGCCGCTTGGGTGATTCGCTCGAAATCCAGATTCCCTTTGATGGGCCAACAGTATCGAATATTCAATGGCGATGCGTCCCCAAACTGAAGCCGATATTGGTAGCGCTTCGAAACAGCGGAAAAGCGAGCGTGGAACGAATCGTCCACGGACTCAACATACAGGGGAGCGATCGTATTAGGTAAGCAGGAACGCATGGCGTCCTGCAAGGATTGAGGATCGTGCGCCCAGTCGAAGTCGAAATGAAAGACTTGCTCTAGCGCGTGTACTCCTGCATCGGTGCGCCCGCTCCCGACGATGCGAGTCTTCTGCTTGAAGATCTCGGACAACGCCTCTTCAATCGCCTCCTGGACCGACAATTGGCCACTTTGCGTCTGCCATCCCGCAAAATCCGTACCATCATAGGAACAACCGCACTTCCATCTCATATCTCAGTCACGCCCTTCTTCATCGGATTCGTAATCCGGCAAGGATGTATGTTGATTCAGGAAGTCCTGCAAGATAAGAGCCGCTGCTGCGGAATCCAATTTTCCGGAACGCCGCAGCGTATCGTCACGACCTTTCTTAAACCCTTTGGATGCTTCCTGAGTTGTCAGGCGTTCGTCGATACGGTGAACCGACAGGTCAATCGCATTCTGCACCTTCTCTATAAAGGCATCCACTTCCTTGGCCTTGAACCCAACGGAACCATCCATGTTGTAAGGATAACCGAATACAAGGTCCGTGATTTTTCGCTCTTGCACAAGCCGGGCTATATGGTCGATCCGCTCCGATTCCGATTCTTCAACCGCGGCATCTAAAGGAACCGCAACTCCGATTTCATCGCCGTAGCTCAAGCCGACGCGACGCTCTCCATAATCTATTCCGATGCAACGCAAAATACGAATGGGCACGGCAAGCGCCCTTACAAGTTAACGCTATACGAACCGCTCATCCAAGCCTTTCACCACAGCTTTTATGCGTTCCGCTTCATCCTTCTTGCAGATCAACGTAGCGTCAGGAGTGTGAACGACGATCATGTCCTCAACGCCTACCAATGCGATTAGATGCCCATCCGACGAAACCGCGATATTGCGGCTACTCGATTCGAAAACGGCCTGACCATCCGCGACATTGCCATCGCCGTCTGCTGGGAAATGTCGCTCTATCGCTGGCCAAGAACCCACATCGTCCCAATCAAATGTGGCCGGCAGCGTGACCACATTGGTCGCTTTTTCCATCACCGCAAAATCGATCGAGATCTTCTCCAGGTCCGGATACAGTTCCGCCAGCAATGCATCGATAGAGTCGCCCGCTTCGAGCCGTGACTCGATCGCGTCCAATCCGGACTTTAGCGAAGGCGTAAACGTAGCCAGCGCATCCGAGATCGCAGACACGCTCCAGACAAACATGCCGGCATTCCAATCGTAATCGCCGCTGTCGACGTACGCTTTGGCAGTCTCCAAATTAGGCTTTTCCTTGAATTCCGCCACTTCGAACAAGGCAGCCTCTCCCACATCGGAAAGTCGCTGACCCTTCTGTATATAACCGTACCCCGTCGCAGGTTCAGTCGGCTCGATACCGATCGTAACCAATCGAGATGCCGCTTCGGAGGCGGTAAACGCTGCATCCAAAACACTCTGGAAACTCTTGCTGTCCTTAATCAATGCATCTGCGGGCAGCAGCGCCAACGAGGCATTTGGGTCTTTACGCTTGATAAGAAGCATGGCTAGCCCAACCGCTGCAGCTGTATCGCGACCTACCGGTTCTGCCACTACGTTTTCAGTAGGAAGAGACGGACATACTTCCCTGACGCCATCGACTTGCTCGCTATTTGTGATAACGAATACGTTTTGCGGCTCCACCAGACCATCCAATCGCTCTACTGTTTGCGTGAGCATGGGCTTGTCTCCAACAATCGGGAGAAGGTGCTTGGGACGTTTTAGGCGACTGGCCGGCCAAAACCGTTCGCCCTTTCCACCCGCCATAATTACGACATATCTTCCTGACATAGGAAACCCAAGTTTCGCGCCCATGCGGCAAGGTCAATGCTTTACCGGGGTAACGCGTCCTCTTTGCGATCATTTAACGCATTCGAGACCACAGGAGGCCTATCCGCGGGCCGATTACGTTTGCCCTGCCCTAAACCTTTCCTATCTAAGCGCTACCAATGACTCGCGCTACAGAACGCTTAAACTCTGAAGAGCTCGCTCGATACAGCCGCCATATCCTCCTCGACGAAATTGGCGTCGATGGGCAGCAAGCTCTCAAGAACGCCAAGGCGCTCGTGATCGGCGCGGGCGGACTCGGTAGCCCGGTAGCCATGTATTTAGCAGCGGCCGGAATCGGTACGCTAGGAATCGCTGACTTCGATCGGGTCGAGCTCCACAATCTGCAGCGTCAGCTTCTCCACGGAACGGGAGATATCGATTCCCCAAAGACGAAATCCGCGGAAGAGCGCTTAAAGGATATCAATCCCCACGCGGCGATTCGCCTTCATGAAGATGGGGTCACCGTCAGCAATGCGATCGAGCTCTTTCGCGAATACGACATCATCGTCGACGGATCCGACAATTTCGGAACGCGCTACTTGAACAACGATGCGGCGTTCATTTCCGGAAAGCCGCTTATATACGGAAGCATATTCAAGTTCGAGGGCCAGGTATCCGTGTTCAATGCATCCAGCGATTCCCCCTGCTACCGTTGTCTTTTTCCGGAGCCGCCTCCTCCAGGGTCAGTACCCAATTGCGGCGAAGCAGGCGTCCTAGGGGCGCTATGCGGCATTGTCGGCAGCATGCAAGCGCTGGAAGCGATCAAGTCATTGCTTGGGATCGGCCGTTCTCTTTCCGGCAGCCTCCTCGTCCTGGAAACGCTGTCGATGCGAACGCGAAATTTAAGCATTAAGAAAGATCCGCAATGTCCTCTTTGCGGTGAATCCCCTACCATAAAGTCCTTAGATCCCGATCGGTATCAGGATCATTGCGACACATCCATTACGTCCGAACCCATGAGCGAAGAAGCGAACTATCCCATTGAAGTCAATGTCGTCGAAGCGAAACGTATTCTCGATGAGAATAGCGCTCAGCTAGTCGATGTGCGCGAACCGTTCGAGTTCGATATATGCGCTGTCGAAGACTCCACTCAGATTCCAATGAATTCGATACCATCCAATCTAGAAAAATTGTCGAAGAGCGGGCCCTTGCTCATCATGTGCCATCATGGATCTCGGAGCATGCAAGTGACTCGTTTTCTACGTCAAAACGGATTCGACAACGCTATCAATATCGCCGGTGGAATCAATGATTGGGCCCACTCGATCGACAACAGCCTGCAACGCTACTAGCTCAGAGCCCGTCCCACTAAAAAGGCCCACCCGAATCGAGTGGACCTTGAAATTCAAATAAAGGAATCGCCTGCTATTTCTTGCGAGACTTCGTCAAGCCAGCGGCCTTCTTAATATTGTGAAGCGTTGGGACGGATACGCCAAACTTCGCTGCCACGGCCGTGCCTTTACCGCCTGCTTTCAATGCCGCAATAATTCCCTGCTTAAGCTCAGGGGTAATTACAGTACGCTTTATGCGCTTCTTCGCTTTTCCTGCTGCTTTCTTGGCTGCCTTGCGTCCACGTGGCTTTTTCGCTCCGCCGCCCAGAGCCTGGAGCGCTTCAATCAATTCAGCGCGCGTCGAAAAGCCAGCGTCCGTATGCAAATTGACAATGCGCTTTTTCTGTTCAGCAGATGCCTTCTTTTCTAAAGCGGCTAGCTTACTCTTGGTTTCTTTAATTGCTTTAAGCGTGTTTGAAATCATGGGCCTCATAAAATTCTCTTTAAGTTATAAATCAACTCCTTTTTTAGAATAATTCAATTTATAGGCTATATTTATCCATTCAAAGCGGAATCGCTACGTATATTCCCTTATCTATAACGACAAATAAACAGGCAAATCAATGTTTAGACGCCGAAATCATATGCCCGTCTATACAATACACCTCGCGAGAAATCGTCCCATACGTAGGTTATTCTCAGGCAATCTGCAGGAAGCGTTAGCCCTTAAATCGCTATATGGTCATCGATGCGTAGCCACCGTCAATGACCAACTCTTCACCTGTTATAAAGGATGAAGCGTTCTTGGACGCCAGCAGAAGAGTCGCGCCGATCAGTTCATTCGACTCGCCAAAACGATTCATTGGCGTGTGCCCAAGAATACTCTCCACACGATCCTTGGTGAGTACTTTTCGGTTTTGTTCAGCCGGGAAGAATCCAGGTACGAGCGTATTCACCCTAATATTATGCGGCGCCCATTCCCTTGCCAAATTTTTGGACAAGTTGTGCACAGCTGCTTTAGTCAGTGAATAAGTGAAAACACGCGACAACGGAATCAACCCGGACATCGAGCCAACATTAATGATCGATCCTCCCTTTCCTTGGCTGATCATTTGCTGACCGAATATCTGGCTCGCGGCAAAGACAGACTTGATATTCAAGTCCAACAAAGACTGGAATTCATCATCTGAAATTTCCATGAATGGCGTCGCCGAATTACCTCCCGCGCCGTTCACAAGTATATCCACTTTTTGATGACCTTCCAAGACCGACTTTAAAGCCGCTTCGATCGATCCCCTACTCGTGGCTTCTACCGGAAGGAAAGAAGCGGCTCCGCCCGCTTCTTCGATCCGAGCGATTCGGGCTGCCGCTTTCTCCTCGCTTCGTCCTAGCAAGTAGACGAATGCGCCCGCGCCCGCAAGGCCCTCGGCCATTGCGCCGCACAATTCACCGGTGCCCCCAGTTACGACAGCGACCTGACCCTCTAGACTAAACAATGATTCAATATATGATCCCATGGCAGTATTTTTAAACAGTGACCTCTTTTAAGCTGTCCTTATCCCACGGCTCCAAGCCGCACTCAATAGACAGTTCATTAAATTCCTTTAATTCCGCTTCTGAAAACAATAGCCCACCGTGGGTTTTGGAAAGCGCTGCGGCCTCTGCTTCCATTTGGCCCGGGAGCATGCAGTTCTCATTCCCGTGATCAAGTATATCGTCAATGACCGCCTTTATGTTTTCCGCTTGATTTCGATTTTGGGCGAATACGCCGCTTGATATGGCATCGGGGTGGATTACTTGGAAGAAGAAGCATGGGGCTCGTTCCTCGCCATCATCCTCATCGATCCAACGACTGCGCAATGTGGGCAAGGAGCCACCGATCAACCCAGCGACGATTTCATTTATCAGCGAAAGCCCATAGCCCTTGTGAGCGCCAAATGGCATCAAGGCCGCGGCCTTGTGAGGGTCCTGAGTAGGATTTCCATCTGCATCTACAGCGGCATTTGGCGGCAACTCCATTCCTTCGCGCTTGAACTGCTCCACGCGTCCAAAGGCCACGACCGAAGTGGCCCAATCAACCACCATAGGAAAACCAATTGCGTCGGTCGTGGGGAATCCCCAAGAGTGCGGATTGGTACCCAGCGTTGCGAACTTTCCCTGGAAGGGAACGACCTCAGCCAGAGCAGAGGTACAATTCGTATAGGCGATATACCCTCTCCGAGCGGCCTCCACCATATAGCCCCCACCCCAAAGATAATGAAACGCATTGTCTACTGCTACAATTCCGACGCCGTGCGTATCAGCGAGTTCTATACATCTTTCTAGAGCTCGATATCCAGTGGATTGCCCCAGCTTCCTTTGGGCATCCCAAACCTCCACTGCGGAAAACCTCGACGGCTTCTTGATAATTTCAGCTCCCGGAACGCAGCCTTGCGAGCCGCTCCCGAGGAGTTCATCGAGATGCAGCGCTTTGATGGCATTGTGGGTACGGATCCCATGACGAGCCGCTTCCGCGCACAAACGCGCGGCATCGCTCGCCTCATCCTCAAGGTACCCTCTCTTGCTATAAGCCGCCGCAACCAGCGCATTGTGATCGCTCTCCGATACTACGAAATAGTTCATGTGAGTCTAATTTTAATATAAGCTAAAATTTGTTCGCTTGGGCGATCGGCGCCTCGCCATTAAGGAATTGCACTAAGTTCTTCGTCGCCATTGTCGCTTGCCGTATTACCGATTCATGCGTGCGCGAACCGATATGGCTAGTAATGACCGTATTGGGGGCGCCGAGCAAGGGATGGTCCGCCGGAGGGGGCTCGATGTCGAGAACGTCTGCTCCGTAGCCACCTACCTTTCCTGAATTCAAGGCAGCTGCCATGTCTTCGGTCACCACTAGTTCACCGCGAGCGCAATTGAGCACGATCACGCCATCGCGCATCTCTGCGATTTTGTCCTTGTTGATCATTCCCCGCGTTTCATCCGATAGGAAGCAATGGAGAGAGACGACGTCAGCATTCGTCAGTACATCGTCCATCGAATCGCAGCGCGCTACGGCATGCTCCGATGCGAAGGCATCGTCCCAATAGATATCGTACGCTATGACCTTCATACCGAATGCATTCGCTCGTACAGCAACCTCCTTGCCGATCCGTCCCAGGCCGACGATCCCGATCGTCTTACCCATGATTTCGTGACCCGTTAGGCGCTTCCACTCGCCATTTCGAGCCGCTGCAGCAGTGGTAACGATATGTTTGGTGATCCCTATGAGCAGTCCAAAGGTATGCTCCGCAACCGTGGTATGGTTGACGCCAGGCGTAAAGAGCACCGGGAGAGATTGCGACGTCGCGAACTCCACATCGATCTTGTCGAGGCCGATCCCGTATTTGCTGATGCACTTAAGTTGAGGAAGCGACTTCTCGATGACCGCTTGGGTAATGGCGTCGTCTCCGCACAGGAACGCATCGAAATCTCCTGCCAGCTCCAGCATCCGCTCCTCCGGCAAGGGACCACGCTCTCGAACGATTTCCCATCCATTGGATTCGAGCAAGTCGTGGTGAGGTCCCGGGGTGTCTTGATAACTCGTGGTTGTAAGCAGTACTTTCATGACTACATAAAAGATTGCGGGCGCCTTATTGCGGTTTTACAGGGCCGATAGACTCTCCTGGGACGAAAGCCGGCTTAATGCGCTTGTCGCGAGAACGGGAAGGTTCCGATTTCTGAATACCCTCGAGCAGCAAGCCTACCGCTTCTTTGGTAAAATAGTCGATTCTTTGGTCAACGCTTGCCAAGGTCGGATGCAGGTGAAATGAGCAATCCAGATTGTCGAATCCCACTATGGAAACTTCTTCTGGAACGCTAATGCCACGTTCTTGCAGAATGCGTATCGTGCCGATGGCGACCTGATCATTGATAGCCAAAATAGCCGTGCAATCCGATTGCTCGGCTAGAAAGCGCTCTCCTAGCATACGGCCTTCGGAATAGTCCATTCCCTTGCTCAGTTCATCGGAAAGCACCTTAACGTCTTCGCCCCAACGCAGTCCCAATTCCTTGGATACATCTTTTAAGCTCTCAATGCGCTCGGCGCCATACATGATATCCTTCGTGATGCCCAATATCGCTATTTTCCGGTGCCCTTGCTCGTGCAGCTTCTCCATCGAAATCCGCATGGCGTAGCTTCGGTCCAATTCAATTCGAGGGAGATCGGACTTTACGAATGGATCGATCGCGAGAACGGAAACGCTTTCCCTCAACTCGCGAACGAATTCCAGGTTCCCTTCGATCGGTCCTCCCACAAATACGATCCCTTCCACCTTCAGGGAAAGAAAGTGCCGAATCACTTGTCGCTCAGCCTCCGCATTTTCTTCAATCAGCTCGATGATTGCCCGGTAGCCGGCCTTCTGTAGTTCTTCCTGCAAGGCGATGAGCTTTTTAGAAAATACCGGCGTTCCAAAAGTCTGGAAGCAAATCCCGATGACGCCAGTCTTGCCTCCTCGCAGCCCACGAGCCAGGGCGTTCGGACTGAAGCCCAATGCATCCATAGCGCCTTTCACTCGATCAACCGTCTCTGCCTTAACGCCCGGATGCCCATTCAGGGCGCGCGATACCGTCCAACGCGAAAGCCCCAAATGCTGGGCGAGCGCGAGCGTAGTATTCACTTTTCGAGACTGCTTACCAGAGCTCATTCCCGGCTTTTCACACACGTGTTTGGAAAATGCAATAGCTAAATGGACAGGAAGTTACGGAAGCGTTTAGAGGCAATGAAATAATGAATAAATCACCAAAATTGTTTCAATAATCTGAATACAATTCTGGGATCATTGACGGATCCGACGCCCTAGTAGGCGCCCCGCACGGCGCTCTCGATCTCGGTATCGTAGAGCGCTTTCAATTGCTGGTGCACGTCATCGCTCAACCGTTCCTGGTCCGATGCGGACGCATTGCGAATCGCTTGCTCGGGCCGGCTCGCTCCCGGAATGACTGTAGAGACGGCATCGAAATCCAGAATCCAGCGCAAAGCCATCTCGGCAAGGCCTGTCCCTTCAGGGACAATGGATTCTATCTTCTTCACAAATTCCAATCCCTTATCGAAGGGGACTCCCGCGAAGGTCTCACCCACATTGAATGCGTCGCCATCCTTATTGAAGTTACGATGGTCTTCTTCTCCAAACGCGGTGTCGGCCGAGAACTTGCCTGAAAGCAAACCGCTGGCAAGCGGCACGCGAGCAATGATGCCGATCTCGCGCTCTTTCGCTTTTTCAAGAACCGTCGCAATGAGCTTTTGACGAAATACATTAAAGATCACCTGCAGCGAGTAGAGCGATTCCAGGTTCTCGATCAGCATCTCCGCTTCAGCCACGGTTTCTACGCTCGCTCCGATTCGCCGGATCTTGCCCTCGTCCACCATTGCCTGAAGCCATTCATAGATTTCACCCGAACGCATGATCTCGCTGGGGACGCAGTGCGTTTGAACGAGATCCAGTGTCTCAACGCCCAGGCGACTCAAGGAAGCCTCAATGTCCGCTCGTACACCCGCTTCGGTATAATCGCCCGGATACATGGGACCGCGTCCCACCTTCGTCGCGATAAACAGTTCATCGGGCGTTTCTTCTTTCAAGAATTTGCCGATAAGCGACTCGCTACGTCCATCGCCGTAGACATTAGCGGTATCAAAGAAAGTAACCCCCGACTCGACGGCTGCCGTTAGTACCGAGCGCGCTGTCGCCTCATCGACCTCGCCCCAGTTCCCGCCAATTTGCCAGCAGCCTAGGCCTACTTCTGAGATCTCAATGCCTTCCTTTCCGAATCTCCGCGTCTTCATGCCTTGGACTAACTAGTTGATGTCGCTCCCATGAAAAGACAAAACACTGAATTAAGAACGAATCCTGCCTACATACAATATCCACGCGAAGTAACTTCTCCTCAGGTTAGGTCGTTCATGAAATAGCGCAGAAGCGCATCAACTTGCATCACTATGAGCTCGACCCCTTTTTCGATCAGCCTCCGTTTGGGCCTTCTTCCACTCATCCTCGCTTCCATTTGCGCTCTCAACGCGCAGCGATCCAACCAAGGAATGGGACCTCTCCTCGATCTGGCAGAAATAAAAGCCGGCCAAAGGATCCCAGATGACCTCGCTATCTATACGGACCAAGGAGAAAAGCGGTCCCTCGCCGCAGTCGTAAACGGGAAGCATACCGTCCTGGTTTCAGGATGCCTCACCTGCCCCATTTTCCATCGCAGCTATCCCGAGGTCGAAGCGGTTCACGCGGACTACCGCGACCATGCAGATGTGCAGTTCTTCTATATGTACAAATCGCTCGCCCACCCTGAGCTGAATGGCTATGTTCAACCCGCCACGCTCGACGAGCGATTGGCGCATATCGTCGAGGCCAAGCGCGTACTCGGCACGCGTATCGATTGGCTCTGCGACGGAACCGACAATGCGGTTCGGCATGCCCTAGGCTTCGGTACCAATACGCAAATCGTAATCGGGCCCGATGGCAAGGTGCTCCATTCGCTCGGCTGGAGCGATGGCGCTGCGTTGCGCGAACAGCTGGTCTCATTCGTGGGCGAATCGGATTCGCGCACCTCGGTGGCGGACCTCGAACTGAAACGGGAATCGCCTTATCGTCAGCAACGCGCTTATGCCGAAGGCGTGCTTGAAAAACCGAGCTTCAGCTCAGAGCTCGCTCCCGTTAAGATCACACCGATTCAGAGCGCAGACAAGCCGCTCTACGTTAAGCCGCGCATTGAGGTCGACTCCGGCGTCCTTGAGCAAGGCGAAGGCGAGTTGTATCTGGGATTCTTTCTGGATCCGCTGCATCATGTGCACTGGAACAATCTCGCAGCGCCCTTGAAGTACGAATTCACGCTCCCAGACGGGACCCTTCTATCGCCGAGCCAGGCCTCTGCTCCCGTTGTGGAGCAGGAGTCGGATTCGGATCCTCGGGAATTCAAGCTAGCTGTGGGCAGTATTGGCAAACACAATACAGCTGAGCTCTCCATTCACTATTTCGCTTGCAGCAAAGAAGAAGGCTGGTGCATTCCGGTCACTCAAAAATATGCCGTCACCTTTGAACGGGATCGCGACGGAGGCGGAACCAATGGCCGCTCCTTCCGGGTCGCCAATGCAGGGCGACAAGGCGGTCCTAGAGGCCGAGGCGGTCCCGGTCCGAGGGGAGGACAACGTGGGGGCTCGGGAGACAGCGTCGAGCAAATGCGCCAACGCATCTCCCAACTGGACACTGATGGGGACGGCGCGCTTTCGCTCGAGGAAGCGCCTGAAGGCATGCGTCAACGATTTCCGTACATGGATTCCAACGGCGACAATCAACTCGACTCCGACGAGCTCGAGGCGATGATCCAACGACGAGCCGGAGGCGATCCGCAAGGTCGAGGAGCCGGACAAGGAGCCCCCGGCAATACGCAATCCACCAAGCAACGCATCCTGTCCTCGGACGCGAACAACGACGGCCTCATATCCCGCGAAGAGCTGCCAGAGCAAATGCAGCGGCGATTCAATCAAATGGATGCGGACGGCAATGGATCCGTCAATGAAGAAGAAATTGATACCATGATTCGCAATCGACCGCAAGGGGGACCGGGACAAGGCCGGAACCGAGGAAACGCGGATCGCCAACGAGGCTCGATCTAGCCTAAAGGCGATTAGAGGATTGCAGCCAATCGCTTTTCTCGCGCGTACTTTACCCGCGATGAAACCAAATTCCATCAGACTCTTTATCAAACCCTATTGCGGCTGGTGCCACGAAGCGATCGCCTGGCTGAATGCTCACGACTTCAAATACACCCAGCTCGATGTCACTTCGGATCCGGAAGCGGCTCAGGAGATGCTGCGCCTAACCGGTCAATCCAGCGCCCCCACAATCGATATCGATGGAAATATTCTGCCCGATTTCGATACGGGCGAACTAGAGGCTTTCTTGACGAAACTCGGAATCGAATTCTAGCAACCGCCTTCTGCAACGAAGAGCCTCCTTCTAATTGCTCGCTACCCGCGCTTAGCGCTTGTTCCGCCAATTTCGATTCCTATAGTTCGCTTCCATGCCTGAGGAAATCGATCAAATTCAGTCTCTCGTCGAAACGCTTACCCAAAGATTAATCGACCTTTCGCCTTCGCTGATAGCCGCTGCCATTATTCTTTTGATAGGGTTCATCTTTGGATCCTCGATATCGCGATTGATTCTCGGGATCTGCTCGAAGAAGAACATCGACGTTACTCTTTCCCGGTTTTTCGCGAGCTCGATCAAGCTCCTCATCTTGTTTCTTTTCCTCTTATATTGCGGTCAAGAAAATCGGCGTAGACATCACACCCTTCATCGCCCTGCTCGGCGCCGGCGCCCTGGGTCTCAGCTTGGCGATTCAAGGACCGATCTCCAACTATGGCGCCGGTATCGCGATCATTCTGACGCGTCCTTTCAAAGTGGACGACCCCCTCACGGTTCACGGACGCACCGGAATCGTGTCGCTCGTCAGCCTGGGGTATACGCGATTGCTCACAGAAGATGGTCAGGAGATTACGATTCCCAACAAGAAGATCCTAGGCGAAATCCTCACCAATTCATTTACCAATCTAATCGTCGAAGAGGTCGTTGGGATCGACTACAGCTCGGATCCCGAGCGCGCTATCAGAATGCGTTCGCAATGCCCTAACGGAGTCCAGGGAATCGATCCAGAAATCAAGCCTCAGGTCGGAATCCAAGATTTCGGCGACTCGTCCATAAACATTGGATACCGCTACTGGGTCAAAACCAATGACTACTATCAAATTCAGTACGCGGCGAACCTGGAAGTGTTCAAAGCGCTTAAGAGCGCCAACATCCCAATTCCCTTCCCGCAACGCGATCTTCATATCGTTTCAAAAAGCGATGCTTAGAGACTGTCCAATAAGTCGGAAGACGCGTCGCAACCAGCATTTTCCGGGAATAACTAGCCGTCACCTTCCCTCATAGCCAAAGTCCGCGGAAAGATTTCTCATTCGCTTGCCGTGTTCATTCGTTCTAAAAGACAACCCTAACCCGAGACTACTATGTATATCTCAAAACGAAAGTCCTGGAATCTTCCTGAATCCGCCGCCACCTCAGAATCCGATTTCATCAATCGACGACGCTTCCTGAAAGCGGTAGGCCTTGGCTCGGGCGCCCTGCTCGGCAGTTCGATCGCCCACGCAGCAACAAGCGGATTTCCCTCCAAGGTGAACACCGATTATCGACCGGATGGACTCGAACCCACCGACTACGACCTCATAAAGGGATACAATAATTTCTACGAGTTCTCATACGACAAGGGAGACGTACAAACGCTGGCCAATCAAGGATGGGAAACGGAGCCCTGGGAAATTGAAATTAAGGGACATGTCGCCAATCCGATCAAAATCGATGTCAACGAGCTCATCAAGAAAATGGGCGGCATCGAGCAACGCGTCTATCGGTTTCGCTGCGTTGAAGCGTGGTCGATGGTAATACCCTGGGATGGATTTTCGCTCAGCGCATTGATCGATCTCGTTCAACCTACCGAAAAAGCGAAATACCTTAAATTCTCCACGTTCTACGATCCGAAATCCGCGCCGGAACAAAAAGGAGGCTCGATCGACTGGCCGTACGTCGAAGGCTTGACGATTGAGGAAGCGCGCAACGAGCTGAGCTTCCTCGCCACTGGGATCTACGGGAAGGCGATTCCAAACCAAAATGGCGCCCCAATCCGACTGGTCGTGCCTTGGAAATACGGATTCAAGTCCATTAAATCTATCGTCAAGATCGAGTTCATCGGTCGGCGCCCTCTCAATACATGGCAGGCATTGCAGCCTCGGGAGTATGGCTTCTACGCCAACGTGAATCCCGAGGTCGATCATCCACGCTGGTCGCAAGCCTCCGAGCGCATCATCGGGGCGGGATTCTTCAGCAGTCGCAAGGACACGCTCATGTTCAATGGCTACGGCGAGCAGGTGGCGGGCCTCTATGATGGCCTGGATTTGCGGAAGAACTACTAGACGAAGTACACGAGCTGCTCAAAGTCATGAATCCGATAGCCCGGATCCTTAGAAAACGGTGGATCCTGTATCTGCTGCTTTGCTCGCCTGTCGCGTACGTATTCATTCCAATCCTACAGAACGATACGGAGTATTTTGCCGATCCAGCGAAGTATCTGCTGGAATACGTCGGGCTCGCCTCGACCTGGCTTTTCGTCGTGGTACTATCCATAACCCCGCTCCGTCGGCTCTTCCCCAAAGCAGCCATCGTCAAAAGCCTGGCCTACCACCGGCGCCAGATTGGAGTGAGCGTATTTATCTATGCGCTTCTGCACTTTCTGATTTACTACGTCTACACCGGTTCCTGGGCCGAGTTCGTCAAGGATTGGGATAAGCTCTTTATTCTCTCAGGCATATTGGGATTTGTCCTCCTGCTCGCGCTGGCGGTCACAAGCAACAACGTTTCGGTTCGCAAGATTGGAGCGAAGAATTGGAAACGCATTCACCGATCCGCCTACCTGATCATGTTCCTGCTCATCTACCATCAAGCCGCGCAGGAAAAGACCGGCTTTCGTGAAACGATCCAAGTCTTCTCGCCTCTCATTATATTGCAGGCGTGCCGCCTCGGCCTCTACGCGAAAAAGCGCTATGCAGCTCAGGCGAGCGCGGTTGAAGGCGACCGCCCGTCATCCTGAAACCTCCGCATTGGCGCCTTGAAGTATAAGCGTGGCTTTCGTCCCGCTTGGCCAGCAAAAGCCCACCTTAATGCCGACGTTCTCCCACCAATTATTGTGGACATCGATTCAACGGATCTGGAAAATGAACCCTTCTGAAATCCAGCGTAGATAGACTTTAAACCAGACACTATGACGACTTCCAATTCCTTTGCTTCGCGCTATCTTTTCCTTTGCTTGGCTATATCCTTGATATCCATCGTCTTCGTGGCCTTGCCGGCTTTTCAGTCGACGCGCGAATCCATCGTTTCGGGTCTTGGAATCACCCCTTCGACTCTCGTGGTCGCAATCGCTTCGTTCCAGGTCATCCTCTTCGGCCTCGTTCTTTTGCGCTTTCAGAACCTGCTTTCCACACCGCTCGTCGCCTTGATCAAGCAGGCCGAAACTAATCGGCTCAATAGCGCCTTTGGACCGAAATCAAAGCTCATGGAAATTGATCGGATTCGGTATCTTCTCGAAAATCGATTGCTTATTTCCCAGAAGATGGAGGAGCAGATCGGCGATTTAGAAGCGAATATTCAAGACCTCGAGCAGAGATTGGCAGCCGCAACGCGCGAGCGCGACACCGGCCGGGCGGAGTTGACCGACAAGTCCAAGCAGATCGAAGAACTACGGCTCGAGCGCGTAGAGCTTCGAGAAGTGAAAAGCCGCTTGGAATCGAATCTCGAGGAAGCCCGAAAGTCAAAAGTCGATGTCGAGGTTGAGAAGCGCAGCGACGAAATCTACTCCCAGGTGGAAAAGGCAGTTGAAGCTACAGCCTACAAGGCGATTTGGTTTCCGCAGATCTTCCAGGACCTGAAAGCCCCAGCATCCATCATTCGGAGCACGGTTAAGAACTTGGAAGAGAACTGGGACTCAAGCTCCTTCGCCCACCTGAAGTCCGATCTGGCTATCCTCAGCGAGCAAACTCGAGCCACAAGCTAAGCCACTCTCCATTTATATCCCATCACCCTCATGAATACTCCAAAAACCATAGAACGAAAAACTGCCTCAGACTTCCCCCAAGAACTGCTAGACATTTACGACGAGTACGTGCACGGGATCATTGATCGCCGCGTATTCTTCAGCAAAGCCGCAAAGTTCGCCACCGCTGGCGTGACTGCTGCCGCGCTCGTCGAATCCCTCAGCCCTCATTATGCATGGGCGGAGCAAGTTTCGAAAACCGATAGCCGCATCGTCACGGAATACGTCAGCTACCCTTCTCCTGATGGACACGACAAAACGAAGGCCTATTTGGCGCGTCCTGCCAATGTCAGCGGAAAGCTGCCTTCCGTGCTCATCGTACACGAAAATCGCGGACTCAATCCGTACGTTGAAGATGTCGCTCGCCGCGCTGCGGTGGCTGGTTTCCTTGCCTTAGCGCCGGATGCCTTGGCTCCCTTGGGAGGGTATCCAGGGAATGACGACGAGGGAAGAACGATGCAGAGACAGCTGGACCGAAACAAGATCACCGAAGATTTCGTGGCGGCAGCGACCTACATCCACAATCACGAGCTCAGCAGCAAATCAACGGGAGTGGTCGGATTTTGCTTCGGCGGAGGCATGTCTAACACGCTCGCTGTGCGGTTGCCCAATATTATCAAGGCAGCGGCGCCCTTCTACGGCGGCCAGCCGTCAGCGGAAGACACAAAGAAGATCAAGGCCAAGCTGCAGCTCCACTATGCAGAAATGGATCAACGAGTGAATGCTGGATGGCCGGACTACGAGAAGGCTCTGAAAGCGAATGGAATTTCTTACGAAGCCCACATTTACTCAGGAACCAATCACGGTTTCCACAATGATACCACTCCGCGCTATGACGAAGCCGCCGCCAAGCTCGCTTGGGAACGGACGATCGCCTTCTTCAAGGAGAACTTAGGGTAGCGTTTCTGGAATCCTACCTATTTCAAATACCTATCGTTCTAGGCTGGACGAAAGAGTTCCGCTACGAGCGCGGTCCATCCTGTCTGATGGCTCGCCCCTAGTCCCTTTCCGGTGTCTCCGTGAAAGAACTCATAGAACAATGGATACGCTTTAAAATGAGGGTCATCCGCATAGCGCTCTGATTCCCCATGGCATGGTCGACGTCCCTCCCCGTCAGGCAGAAACAGGCGCGTCATCCGGTCGCTCAGCTCATCGGCGCATTGCTCTAGGTTCAAGCTTGTCCCCGACCCAGTCGGAAACTCCAGCGTGAAGTCATCACCGTAAAATTGATGGTACCCGCGCAGCGCTTCAATTATCAGGAATGATATCGGAAACCAAACGGGACCGCGCCAGTTGGAATTTCCACCGAATCGCCACGAATCCGAATCGCCCGGCGTGTACTTAACTTCGAAATCCTCGCCAGCGAGATTCAAGCGATAGGGCTGTTCTTCGTAGTATTTCGAGAGAGAGCGGATCCCGAAACCAGAAAGAAACTCATCTTCGCTAAATAGATACCGAAGGAGCCGCTCCAAGCGTTTTCCTTCCAGATTTTCGGCAGCGATCAAGGGAATGAGCCCAACCAAGCTTCGAACTCTAATATGACGCGTATCGTCATTGGGATAGCGAATTTGGTCATAGTAGAATCCTTCCTCCTCATGCCACAACCCGGTTTCCCCGAAATAGTTCATGGCATCGGAAATCGTCATGAAGTGCTCGAAGAACTTTGAAGCCACATCTTCATAGTCTGGATCCTGACTCGCGATCTCCAAAGCGATCGCAAGTATCGTCGAACAGTAAAATGCCATCCAAGCGGTACCATCGGCTTGATGAAGCGCGTGTCCACCTGGCATCGGCTGGGATCGATCGAACAGACCAATATTGTCCAGCCCCAAGAACCCGCCCGCGAATAGATTGTTTCCCTCAGGGTCTTTTCGATTCACCCACTAGGTGAAATTCAACATGAGCTTGTGAAAAGCTTTCTTGAGAAATGAAATATCGCGATCGCCTTCGTCCGCGCAAATTCGATACACGCGCAAGCACGCCCACGCATGTACCGATGGATTGACATCCCCAAGCGCCCATTCATACGCAGGTATTTGGCCATTGGGATGCATATACCATTCCCTTAAGAATAGGATAAGCTGCTTCTGGCGAAGTCCGCATCGATGCGGGCAAACGGGATCATGTGAAACGCGAGATCCCAAGCGGCGTACCATGGGTACTCCCATTTGTCCGGCATGGATATGACGTCTCGATTGAAGAGGTGCTCCCAATCATGGTTCCTTCCTTCCCAGCGTTCCTGAGGCGGCTTAGCGATTTCGGGATCTCCTCGCAGCCAATCGTGAACGGAATAGTGATAAAATTGCTTGGTCCACAGCAATCCGGCATAGGCCTGTCGCTGAATCGATAGCTCCTCGGCCTGAATTCCCTTCGGCGCGACGCTATCGTAAAACGCATTGGCCTCATCAATCCGCTGAGCGAAAACGGAATCGAATGCTTTCCCAAATACGCGCTTAGGGGCTTCTTTTTCGCTATACAATCTAAACGCTATGGAAACGCTTTCGCCCGAAGCAATGTTCAGAGAATATCGGGGCGATGCGATTGTCCCTTGGTTCTGTGGATTAATTGCATCGCGGTCGCCTCCCACTACCCATCGCTCGATGCCATCCTTTACGTACTTGGTGTAGGTTTCTTCGCCATACAAGGTCTCCGTGTTGGTTTCGTTTTCCGTAAATCCAAAATCAGGCGCGGTTCCATCGCTGGCCCTGTCTGCTTCAAAATAGAATCTCCTGAGCGTTTGATGATCCAGCTGCAAGCGGTCATCCGCAATTTTTCGAATGCTTGGCTTAAGCGTACAGCCTTCGTGCTCGCATCCCCAAATCCAAGTATTTCGAAAAAACAACTTGGGCGCAATTTCGAGGGCCGCGGAATCCGGACCTCTATTGTTGAAAGCGAGTCGAATCAATAGGTCGTTTGGCGACGCCTTTGCATAATCCGCTTCTACGTCGAAGTAGCGCGATTCATCGAACACTCCCGTATCCAGCAGTTCATACTCCGCATCCCCCTTCCCCCGTTCCCCCGTTCCCGGTTTACGCGCCTAAGCTCATCATAGGGAAACGCCTTTTGAGGATACTTGTAGAGAGCTTTCGCGTAGCTGTGGGACGGCGCCGAATCGAGATAGTAGTAGAGCTCCTTGCAATCTTCGCCATGATTGCCCTCATTGCCATTGAGTCCGAAAAGCCGCTCCTTGAGCCATTCATCTTCACCATTCCCTTAAAGATGCCGCAAATCAAAGGCGTATTTTGCACCCAAAAAACAGCTACTCCTTGGGCTCAGGCTAAGAATCTTCCGTGCAGCCACAGAGGTCCGTCGCTAGATTTGCTAACAGAGGTTCTTGGGGTTGAAGATCTTAGAGCCAAAGGCGATGGAATTCATGGGGCGGCAATTGATAGCAGGCAGGCGGCTCAAGTGACAGAGGCAATGAGACGCAATGGCAGTTTGGATAAAATTTAAACCTTGAGTCATGATGATTGGGAATAAGCCAATAAGTACGGTTACTATGCGGACGTTCACAATTCAAGACCTAATTCTGAAGTGCACTGATATGCATGGCAACATAAGGAGGGCTGAGCCATCTCGTTGAAACTGCTGCACACATCGGACTGGCAGATCGGAAAGGTATTTCGTTTTGTCGATGACGGAACGATGGGCCTGTTACAAGAGGCACGACTCGCTGCTATTACCCGGCTTGGAGAAATCGCGGTTGAGCACAGTGCCGGTCATATTCTTGTGGCGGGTGATGTCTATGACATGGAGGCTCCGTCGCCCCGTTCTCTGAATCAGCCGCTGGAACGCATGCGGAAATTCGAGAAGGTGACGTGGCACCTTATGCCCGGAAACCACGATCCGCATCGTCCGAATGGCCTCTGGGACCAGCTCTTGCGAAGAGGTGTGCCTGACAACGTGATCGTTCACGTTGAGTCCACGCCACGGATATTCGAAAGTGATGGCTTCGCCGTGCTGCCCGCACCGCTCCTTTATCGCCGTACTCTTCAGGACCCCACGGCTTACATGGATGAAGCTGAGACACCGGATGGGATTATCCGCGTCGGACTTGCACATGGTCCTGTCACCGGGTTTGGATCTGAAGACAAGGATGTTCCGAATTACATCAACCCGGACAGGCCAAAGGCTGCGGGTCTTGCCTATCTTGCTTTGGGCGACTGGCACGGACAAAAGAAAATAAATGAAAAAGTCTGGTACAGCGGGACACACGAGGCAGATGCTTTTGATGTCGATGGCGGTGGACAGGCGCTTCTTGTCGAAATTGAAAGTGCCTCTGCGGTTCCTATAGTAACGCCGATCGAAACTGGTCACAATCGGTGGATGACATTCCGCGAAAAGATTAATAGTCGAGAAGATATCGATGTCCTAATCGGTACGCTTCGCGACTGTGACGACGACCTGAACCGGATATTAATTCGTCTTCAGGTTGAAGGCGCGATTTCACTCCAGGACCGACAGCATTTTGAAGAGCAGATCGTCGAGCAGGTCTCCGCCGCGTTCTGTTATTTGCGGGTCGATGACGAGCGACTCTTTCCGAGTCCGAGTGAAGAAGATCTTGACCAGACCGACCGGGGCGGGTTCATCCGAACCGCCGCAGATATCCTCAAGGAAAAGTCCGAAGACATGGGCGATCCCGAACACGAGATCGCTGCGCTTGCACTCCAGCGATTGTACGTTGAACACATGAAATTGCAGACGAGGAGCCAATGAAAATTCGCTCCATCGCTGTCAATCAGTTCAAGAAATTCACGATGCCGATGTGTCTCGACAATATCGGTGACGGCCTAAACGTAGTGGTCGGCCCCAATGAAATGGGGGAGTCCACTTTGCTAGACGCTTTGCGTGCCGCACTTTTTGAAAAATACAGTTCGAAAGCGCAACCGATCACAGCACTTCAGAATGACCGTAATCAGGCGGGGCCGGTTGTCGAACTGGCGTTCGAGGTTGATGACGGTGTGTATCGTATTAGAAAGCGGTTTGTGAAAAAGCCCTATGCCCATCTGTTCTGCCCGGATGGACGGAAGCTGGAGGGTGATGAAGCCGAAGATACACTGCACGATCTTCTGGGGTTCGATGAGCCCGGCAAGTCAGGTGCGAAGCCCGAGACTCTTGGCATATGGAACGTGCTTTGGGTGCAGCAAGGACAGTCTTTCGGTGCGCTCGACCTTCCTGACAGTGCGCACTCAAACCTGCACAGCGCCCTGGAATCGGAAGTGGGTTCTGTTCTCGGCGGCAAACGTGGCAGGGCCTTGCCTGAGGTGGTGGATAAGCAGCTTGCAGAGTTTGTTACTTCCACCGGCAGGCCACGCGGTGACTATAAGATTTTGATTGACGAAGTTGATGAGCTTCAAAATGAACTGGAGGGTTTGCGTAGCCGCCGAAGCGAGTTGTCCAAGACACTGGAGGACCTCGAAACAGCACAGGAGACACTTGTGCGTCTCTCTAGTAGAGAGCGTGATAATGCCGATAAGCAAGAACTGGAGGCTGCACGCACTCGACATTCCGAGCTTGCAAAGCTGGAATCTCGGATCGAGGCTGCCACCACTGACGTTGAACTGAAAAAGCGAAATTTGGAACAAGCCGAGCAGGTCCTTGCGGAACGCCGAGGTCTAAAGAAGCGTATCGAAACCGAGTCCGAAACGATTGAGTCTGCAAAGACGAGTCTTGAAGATGTTCGCCAGAATGAACAGGATCTGCGTAAGAAGGTGGAGGACATCCGCAAAGAAGTGAAGGAAGCCGAGGAAGGTATCTCCAAGGCGGATGAAGGAGTTTCGATGGTGCGCCGTGCCCTCACTGCCGTACAGCGCGATGCCCGAATACGCGAGCTCCAGGGACGTTACGAAAAAGCACATGAAGCTGAAAATAAGCAGCGTACTGCACAACAGGCGGCGGCGGCTATTCTCGTTAGCGATGAGAACATGGAAACGATACGTGAAGCAGCCAAGGAACTAGAGACTGCTCGTTCGCGACTTTCCGCTGCGGCTACACTCGTGTCATTCGATATGCCTTCAGACCGATTGTCGAAGATCGAGGTGGACGGTGCGACGCTTGGGTCTGATCGGGCATCAGTGAAGGCCGTCGAAGCGACCACTATTACGATACCCGACTACGGCAACATCTCTGTTCAACCGGCGATTAAAGATCGTGAGAAGCTGATCGCACAAAAAAAACGATGCAAAAAGGCTCTCAAATCCGCTCTGGAAGATTGTAGTGTCAAATCTGTTGAAGCTGCTGAGGAACAGCTAACCAAACGCCAGAAGCTGTTACGTGATGCCGAACTTGCACGGCAAGAGGCGAAATTGCACGCACCGGCAACTAATGGCTATGACGCCGGCCCGGAGCCCCTCGCTGATCACATCGAAGGCCTGAAGATGATTCTCAATAACGATCTGTCTGGGCTTGCCATTCAGAAGCTGCCAACAGAAAAGGTCGTGGAGAAGGCCTTGGAAGATGCCCAGACTGCTGCTGAGAGAGCCAGAGAGGCTCTGAGAACATTCCGAGCGACTCTTGTCGGGCCAGAAAAAGAAATTGGCCGTATCCAGACTGAGTTGGGTGGCGTCAAGACACGCTACGAGGACGGCAAGGAGCGGTTGGAACAGCTGAAAGGTGAGCTTGTTAAGGAAGAGAAAAAGAATACTGAAACTGATCTGGAAGCCACCGTAACGGAGGCCAAAACGGCACTGTCCGATCAGGAGAAGGTCGTCAAAGAACTTGAGGGGCAGCGTGAAGGCGAGACACTTCCGCAACTGGAGGCGCGGATTACGAGGCTGGATCAGGCTTTGCAGGACCGGCGCGACAAGCACGCCGATTCGAAAGAGAGAATTGCTGGATTGTGCTCAACCATCGAAGCTTTAGAGGGGGCTGGCCTGGATGAAGCCATTGAGCAGAAGGTGCGCGAGGTAGCTCTCGCCGATGAAAGACGTCAACGCATTGAGCGGGAGGTTGCCATTCTCTTACTTCTTTCGACGACATTGCGTTCTACCGAACATGATGCGAAGGAAAGATATTTGTCACCTGTATTGAACAGGGTTCGTCCATACTTGCAGCTTCTGTTCCCTAGCGCGGAAATAACCATCGACGAGAACCTTCACATCGTCGGCGTGGTGCGCCAGGATGGTTATGAGGAATCTTTTCATCACCTGAGTATGGGGGCTCAGGAACAAATCGCAATCCTTGTGCGGTTGGCTTTTGCGGAGATGCTCGTCGAGCAGGGGCATCCAGCAACGATCGTCTTGGATGACGCATTGGTGTTTTCCGATGATCGACGAATGGGCCGCATGTTCGACATTCTGAATATGGTCGGACAGCAGGTTCAGATCATTGTTCTAACGTGTCGTGAACAGCTTTTTGAAGGAGTCGGTGGACTTCACTTGTCATTGAAAGCGGTTGACACCGAGGAATTGACTTCCGCATAACCAGAGTTTAGAGGGGAAACAATGAAAATTGCATCTGTTCGCATCGAGAACTTCAGGTCGTTTAAAGATGAAACCGTTCCATTTAGTGATTATGCATGCCTCGTCGGTCCTAATGGAGCTGGAAAGTCGACCGTTTTAACAGCATTGAATGTTTTTTTTCGAGAATCTGATGGCCTTCCCACCGACCTTAGTCAACTTGACGAGGAAGACTTCCACTGCAAGGAAACAAAGGATCCTATCGGGATCACGGTTACATTCACCGACCTCAGCGATGCAGCGAAAAAAGACTTCGCGGACTATGTTCGGCAAGACCAACTCGTCGTGTCGGCTGTCGCTGTTTTTGACAAGAGTTCACGTAAGGCCCCGGTCATTCAGTATGGTCAACGCAAAGCAATCGGAGCTTTTGCTCCTTTCTTCGAGGCCGCTAAAAAAATCGGAACGAGAGTCGCCGATTTAAAAGATCTGTATAACGACATTAAGGTTAAGGAGCAATTTTCTGACTTAGCGGCTCCAGGAACTAAGGATGCTATGATTGGGGCATTGCAGCAGTACGAATCTGAACATCCAGACGACTGTGAACTAATCCCAAGTAAGGACCAGTTCTACGGCTTTTCGAAGGGTACAAATCGCCTCAATAAACATATACAGTGGGTTTATGTGCCAGCCGTTAAGGACGCATCTTCGGAACAAGTCGAGGCACGGAATTCTGCTCTTGGCAAACTCCTTTCACGGACTGTTCGGTCGCAGACGAACTTCGATCAGTCTGTTAAGGATCTTCGGGTTGGTATGCAAAAGCAGTATCAAAAGCTGCTGGATGAAAACCAGCATGTTCTTGACGATACTTCTCAGTCTCTTCAAACGCGTCTTTCTGAATGGTCACATCCAGACGCCCGTGTACGCTTGCAATGGAAACAGGACCCAGATAAATCCGTGCGTGTTGAAGAGCCGTGGGCTCACATTCTTGCAAGTGAAGGCGATTTTGAAGGTGAGCTTGCTCGATTTGGACACGGCCTCCAAAGGTCATACCTTCTCGCTTTGTTACAAGAACTGTCTGGCACTGATGCAGATAAGAGCCCTACGCTGATTCTGGCGTGTGAGGAACCGGAGCTGTATCAACATCCGCCACAGGCCCGCCGTCTTGCCTCTGTTCTGAGCAAATTGAGCCAAGGAAATTCACAGGTTATCGTCTCCACTCATAATCCTTGGTTTGTTTCGGGAGAGGGTTTTGAAGACGTTCGTATGGTGCGCAAAGAAGGCGACAATCCGGCTTCCTTGGTCAGCCATATGTCTTTCGAAGAGATAGCTGATGCAATTGCCCAAGCGACGGGAGAACCACCTACCAAACCCGAGGGTGCTCTTGCGAAAATACATCAGGCTTTACAACCTGCTTTGAATGAAATGTTCTTCACCCGTCGGCTTATCTTAGTCGAAGGATTGGAAGATGTCGCATATTTGCAGGCCTACTTCAATTTGCTCGACTTGTCGGAAAAGTTCAGGCGCTTGGGGTGCCATATCGTACCCGCAAATGGAAAAAGTGAGCTACTTCGACCGCTGGTAATAAGTAACCATATGAAAATACCTACGTATCTCATCTTTGACTCCGACGCAGATAAGCCGGATCGGAATGGTAGCCAAGCAAAGCATGAGAAAGACAATAAGTCGCTCTTAAAACTGGTTGGTGGTGATGACAACACACCATTTCCACCTGGCACAGTTTGGAAACAGGGATATACGGCTTGGCATTCAGATATAGGTGCTGTGGTGGAAAATGAGATTGGTGCGGATGATTGGAAAAATTATCGGAACCAGGCCAATGAGCGATATGGGCAGGTCGGTAATCTCAAAAAGAACTCACTGCATATTGGTGCAAGTCTTGCGTTTGCATGGGAAAAAGGAAAGCGTTCAGCAAGTTTGGAAGCATTGTGTTCAAAGATTCTCGAACCCGACAACGCAATTCCATTCAACTGATTATGGATTGTCGAACTGTAAGAGCGCCATGGTAGGAGAAGGTATCAGCACGATTCTAGAGACAACAGCGGGTTATCCGCTGCACCGACTTGGCTGGAAAGCCTTTCAGGACCTGTGTGTGTCCGTGGCAGAGGAGAGCCTTAGACGTCCTGTCCAAAACTTCCTCCCTGGCAATGATGCCGATCGCGATGGGGCATTTGTAGGGCGTTGGGATGGCGATGACCCCGTCGCCGGTGAATCTACGATTCAGTGTAAATTTACCTCAAGTGAAAAAGATAACCTCACAGTTGCGCAACTGAGCCTTAACTCCCGGTTAAGCGTGCTCGATTCGGATTGAGAAGATGTTAGAAGGCGCACTGCGGTTGGTTTTTGCGGTAAATTACCGTTGTCAAAAAAAATCACCCGCAAGGTGCGCCTATGAAGAGCATACGCCGATCTGCTGCAAGGATCGATATTGACGTAACAGATGATCAACTAACGGGTCGCGCTGGGTATACCTTTCTCGCTGAACAAGCAGAACGACTGGGGCTTGCCAGTTCACTCAAATCCGCCATCAAAATAAAACAAAGGCAGTGAGGAGCCAGTGACGGCGATATGTTGTGGAGCCTGATTGCATCTCTAGCAGCCGGTCAGGGACATCTCTCTGATATCAATGCTCTCCGTTGCGACCCTCTACTAAACGTCATAGAGGTCCCTGACAGCCGTCGTCTTGGTGAGTACCTGGCGCGATTTAATCCCGACAATATCAGCGCACTGACTCAGGTCACTAACGAACTGTCTCGTCAGATCGCCCCGGAAGTCATTCGGCATGAACGGGAGAGTAAAGGTTATATCCCCGTGTTCATTGATGGCTCTGCCATTGAGGTAGAAGGTCAGTTATTTGAGGATGCTGGCGTTGGCTACAACGGTGAACAACAGTATTGGTTGCATACAGCACTCGTTGGTGGCCTCTGGGTTTCGGGATATCTACACCCAGGTGGTGTCGATGTAGCTGGTTGGACCCCGCAGTTTAGCCCGGTTTGAATGAGAGATTCTCGACGGGTTTCTTGTTGTTGGGCTTGGGTTTAAGCTGCCTGGGACGGAGATCGCCCGAAGGGCGGTCGGAGCCGCAGGCAGGCTGGATTTGCCTTGTGGCAAACTCGCTGGGCGTTAGCGCGCCTGGCGATCCATGGGGCCTATGATTGCTGCAGCAGTCCTTCCAGTCCGCGAAGATCACGCGCGATTCGCTGAGCGCGCAGACCAGCTCGCGGTCGAGGCGTTCCTCGCGGAAGCGGCCGTTGAAGCTTTCGGCGTATCCGTTCCGCCAAGGGCGGCCCGGATCGATGCATAGAGCCTCGATCCCGTTCTCGGCAAGCCAGCCCTGGATGGCCTTGGCGATGAGCTCGGGTCCGTTGTCCGAGCGGATGCATTCGGGGGAGCCCCATGCTCGCGGATCGCCTCCTGCAGCAGGGCCAGCGCGTCGGAGGCCTTGATCGCCCGGTCGGCATGGATGCAATGGCGCTGGCGAGCGCATTCGCCTATCAGGTCGAAGGCCCGCGCAGAGCCCCTGCCGCCGCCTGCGAGGGCGGCGAGGCGGAACCTGCAGCCCTTCCTCCCTGCGGACGCGCTGGACCAGCCTCTTGTTCGCGCGGTAGCCAAGCGACCTCAGCTTTGCCGAGATCTTCTTGCATCCAAGCGTCGGATGCTCCCCCGGAAGGCGGACGATCTCCGGCTCCAGCAAGCGCTTCCCCTCGGGCTTGGGCTTCGGAAGGTAGCGGAGCGTCGAGCGGCTGATCCCCAGCCACCGGCAAACGGCTCTCCCGGAACGCGACAGCGCGGACTGGACCTTCGCCGCAATCCCGCGCTGGCGCTCCGGGCTCAGAGGTTTTCTTCCAGCGCGATCTCCAAAGCCTTGGTCTTGAGCAGCTGGTCGGCAAGCAGCTTCTTGAGCTCGGCGTTCTCCTTCTCCAGGTCGCGGAGGCGCTGAGCCTCCTTAAGATCCATGCCTCCGTACTTGCTCTTCCAACGGTAGAAGCTCTGCGAGCTGATGCTGCGCCTGCGGCAAATCCCCTCGGTCCGAAGCCCCGTGTCGGCCTCCCTCAGTATGCGGATTATCTGCTCGGTCGCGCGTCTTGTCTTTTTCATCGATGATGTCCTTTCGTTGATCGACGAAAATCACCTCATCAAAAGTGGGCTAGTTCGCGGGGTCCCAACCACGTCCAGGACCCGGAAAAGAAGCCCATTGCTGCGAAGCAACACCCATTCCCTTCCTGTTTCTCAGAAAGGGACAAGCGTAAGCGTTGTTAACATCGCTCTCTCCGTTCGCTAGTTCTCTAATATATAGAGAAACGGGGTTCAGCGAAGCGGTGAGGAGACGGAAGCCACCATATAAACAAACCCTCTCATCACGCAGCCCTGAGAGGGCATCATGCGCGTAGCTCGCAGAGCCCAGACGGAATCCCGTTAAAGTCCAACCTCTATCTTGTATTTTCAAAGTATCTGAGTAAAACAGGTCAATCTGCGCTTATTGACATAGCTCATCTAGAAGCTTCGCGGACGCTGGGCGCTTCCCCTTTCTGGAGCCAGCGCATCCCCTCGCTCAGGTTGGGCTCGGGCGTCTCCACTGCGAGGTGGTAGTGGTTGCCCATGACGCAGTAGGAGTGCAGGGTTCAGCCCGCGAACTCGCACGCCTCCAGCAGGCAATCCCGGAACGCCGCCTTCGCACCGTCATCCTCGAAGATCCACGAACGGTAGTTCCCCCGGTTGAGGACATGGTAGATGGCTCCGGGATACTCGAAGCGGGGAGGACGCGGCTGCGGAGCACATACTCAATGTCAATAAGCACAGTCTGACCCCTTTTACTCCTCCTTCCTTTTACTCCTCCACCTTATTCGATGGAAACCTGAACAATACGAGAAACAACAACAGAAATATTTCGATTCCAAGAATTGCAGTTCCATAGAATTCCAACCGGAACAACTTGAGACGAATTGCTTCTCCAGTAAAATGTATATAGATCGAAAATAATAGTAACAGAATCAGTGCTATTCTCATTTGCTCGTAGCCTTTATTCAGCAAAACAAACATCAAAGAAATCAAAACTATAAGTCCTCCCCAAATCAAATTTAATCCAAGACCTTCTTCATTGTAGGAACTATTCTTCATCCTCTCAAGAATTTGCATCGTTATATAAAGCAAAGCGGTAAAATTGAAAATCCACTTATTTTTGCCATCAAGCTTAAAGCCAATTCGAAGAATGATTTTTTGATAGTTAACCAATATCCAGCAAGAGGATAAATGAGCAGAAACACATATTATCGATATCGCTAATGAAACACCAATAACAAGACCCCAACCTTTACGATCAACCCCACCTACTTGGATTGAAGCCAAAAGTGCAAGCAGGAAGCCTACCAAATACGTATAAACGATTTTTCTTATTTTGGTGCCCATTCTGATCGGTGCCAATTATCGTTAGAATCAATTGGATTGTGGAAACCTAAGTTTCTCATACTCACACAACTATACATTCAATATTCTTGATTGCAATCAGCTTCGCACTACTCGCCTTGTGACGAGCAATGGAAAACATTGTTCTAGTCTAGCGCTTTTTCAATCAAGTTCACAGCTTTCCTTCCACGTTCGTACCCTTTGATGCCGACTTGAATTACAGGAATTTACTCCCCCCTCAATAAGCACAGTCTGACCCCTTTTACTCCTCTTCCTTCCCCCTTTTGCTTCCTTTCCCACAGGGTTGGCGCAATACCTGCCAATTGGTTGGCTAGTGGAGTTCTAATCACTGTCCCATCTAGTTATTATATGTGAAAAAAAGTGAATAATCTAAATCATCTAATTCCATCGGCTTCAAATTGAAATCAATTCCATAATATTCAGTTTCTATATTTGATCCACTTACATTTGTAACAATGTATGGATCAAAAGTATTAATATTGAGCCCATCATTCATTGTCGGAAATTTTCGTATATATATCATCCTATTTGTGAGTGGATTCCTAAACTTATCAATTGAGTCATTAGTTTGTATTTTTTCGGAAATTGTCAGCCAATCACGATCTTTTTCGTAATTATATCTTTTCAATAAGTCATACACTTCAAGTAGACTATTGAAGACGTAAGCTTCATCAATATTTCTACTTTTCATTTCCTTATCTGGATATTTATAAAAAAACAGAACAAGTAGAGGTACCAGAGTAAAAAAAGCTACAATTCCAATCCATCTATTCATATGCTAAAATTCTTGTCTCACTTCTTTTGGGCTTTTCACACCATAAGTAAAAACAGGTTCTGTACTTCGCAATAATCCGAAAAACCTGTATCCAACTATTTGTGTATATCCTACCAATCCTATTTCTTCTCTAAACAACCTGCGCATCCCTTCTTTATAAGATTGAACTGCCAATGTTCGATCCAACATATCAAATTGACCGTTTCGAGCTGCTGATGAAAAATAGCTAAGTCGCGTTGGCGCTTCTGGAGATCTCCACCCAAGTGGAGCTATTTTCATAATAGGACAAGACGATTCTATCGTTCACGCTCGCCAAAGAAAAATCCCCATTCAAGCTCAAGTTGCCTGTACCGTCCTTCAGGACAACCTTACGGTTGTCGTTGTTTGCTATGAGCGTTAACCATTGGTCAGGCCCCCACGAAGAGCTTCCGGGGAAATTGATCGTATCGAGATCGTCCGTCGCAGCTAAACCTTCTGTATCGATCCTGTGAGTGGACCCGTAAACCGTTACTGCGCCGGAAGCGATCGTGACATTGAACGGGCTGCTCAACAAGCTCGTCATGTTGAAATTGTTGCGCTCGTATTCGACAATCAAGTCGTTGTTCGTCGCCACGCTCGCGCTTTCGCACCCATCCATGCACCCATTATTCGTAAATACCGCGCTTAGCTGTCCTCTTGTGTCCGGTCCAAATAGATAAGTTCTTAAAAATGCTGCGTCTATGGTTTCAGCCCAATTGCCGTCAACCACTACTCTGTTAACATTGACGTCATCAGCGTTTCTACTGACGATAAAATATTTAAGGCTGCCGCCGATTGCTTTATTGTCCCTGATAGTTACGCCTTGGTTTTCCACTGATGTGTCGGTAACATGAAGAGAAAAAAAAGTGTTTATATTTGTGGGGTTATTAACCACCGACAAATCATTATTGGAAAAATAGGAATGCGTTGAAACTGACTGTGCTCTTTGAGCAGCAGTTATTACTACATTAGCTGAAAATCCATCATAATGTATTTGGGCATTGGATACTCCACCACCAGCATATTGAAGATCAATTTCATTTAGCCCATCATACGCATTTCTCAAAATGACGGGCCCAACAACTGAGTTCTTCATTACTTGAGACTTGATGGACCTCCCTTTGCAATTTTCAAAATACGCCCCCGGCGAGCACGTAAAAAAAGCGATCTTGTCCGTAGGCGCGGTCACTCTAATCCCGTCTGCGTTCGCCAAGATTTCATTGTCGTTCCTGACATTCTTGATTCGACTTAACGAACCAAGCGTAGTGTGCCTAACCCAATCATCCTCTGATTCAGCCCAAGTAGTCCAGAACCCAGTTGTAGAGGCTCCTGATGTAGATGAACTGTCCACACCATCTATTTCGCCGTTGAAATAGACGTTGCTGAACCCGCCATGCACCCTAATAGCTCCTGCACTAAATGTGTCTGGGGCATTGTTCTTTGCATTGATTACCCGTAAGCCTTCCCTTAAGACAACTTGACCAAGCGTTGACGCGGTGGCATTAAGATTTTGTATTTCAAAAGGTCTCGCAACTATATCATTAGCATTAATGGTTATGCCATCAACATCAACAGTGTACTGGCATCCAGTGAATAAAAGCATATTCAACCGATTCGAACCAGTTGCTTTTATCTCCCCATCCCCCCTTATGTAAAGGTCGCCTGTTAATCTATTGGAAATACTATCGCAAAGATAAGTTCCTTCCGCCAGGTATCCGGTAACTTCATTAGATGAAATATACGTTAACCAATTATCTAAAGCTGCAGTGTCATCCGTAGCGTCATCGCCATGCGCCCCAAATTGACGAGCGTTTATATTTTCGCTGTACCAAAGAGCTTTTGCCTGAAGCCCGCTCCCTGAAAGGTCGATGTAGCTTCCACCGTCATGTGCCCCGCTATCGGCAGCTACGATTTCATAGCGATTTCCTCCCCGCGTCCCATTGGAATATTCTTTTGTTTCAATGCAATCCCCAATGGCTAAATCCGTGTCGGATACCATGTCAGCCACGGTGTCGAAGAATTTTACCAAAGTTGTTAGATCTGCATTTATTGCATCTATTTTTTCCTCAATACCCACAAGGGCGCCATTATCCGAAAGAGACGTATATACATTCCTCCCTTGCCTTGTAAATACACTGACACTATAAGCTGAAGCTGTCCAAATCCTCGAGGGGGGTTCCATCTCTGGATATGTACCCGTTATGAGTTCTTAAAGGTTGCGCTGCGGGCTCCGTCAAACCTTCATCCCAATAAACAGTAATGAGGTTCGTCTTGGGATCTTTGTTTTCTTCCCCAATATATATGAACCCATCATTCAACTCCTTACCATTAGTGTCATTGAATTGGGGGTATGGCATTCTAATTACTTCCGACATGATAAATTCTATTGCTCCGTTTGTTGAATATCCGACTTTTTTGAACGTTGGGCTTGAGATTCTTGCTCTACGGTTATTTTTCCGGCATGGGTAATTCCAACTGCTGTCGATTTGGAAATGCCTTTCCTTAAGGATGCTTCCGAAGAAGCCAGTCCTCCGTTTGTATCCAGCCGAAGAGCCATCTGCCCGTAATGGCTGGCATTGTATCCAAGATCGACTTTAGATTGATACTTGGACGCAACCGATCCGGCTTTTTCGGATTCCGCTCTAGGGTCCCGAAGCGTATAGAAATGGGCGGAAAGGTATCTTTCGATCATCTCCAGACGTTCAGTGGAGTATCCAATAGTTGAAGCCGCACATGGTTCCGTCACAATCATATTGGCGGATTCAATAAAGGGGGTTAGATCAATAGAAGCTTCCACCTCTATACCTCTATAATAGTCCCAACGTTGGTTGCATTTGTTCTGGCCATTTAGCAAAACACTCCTCCAGTCTTTTTTGGAAAAACATCGATATTTGAATTCGGACCCGGATTTACAATGGAAGTCCCTGGAGACTTCGAATCCAATTGATCCCTAATGTCTAGAAAACCTTCCCTAAACTTGTCATACAATCCAGCCGCAGCCGATTTCCTGTCCCTTGGTATGCCAATTGGGGTCCGTGTCTTTGTTGCTTCCGCAATCAAATCCTAGTAAATTACAATTTCTTCGCCCCAAGTAGCAGAGCAAGGTTTTTACATCCTTATCGATGCTTGACTCCTGCAGCTTCTTGATTTTTCTAGAGATACCCCTTAGAAATCTCTGGGTGGATCTTGCCAAGGAAGCAGTTTTGCCAGTTTTCTCCAACACATTGTCCATATGCATTTTGACAAGTTTCAAGTTCGCGTCTATCATCATTTTTACGAGAAAGATAAAACAGCCTAGAACCTTAAAATGTGTCAACAGAAAATCGTATAATTACGTTGATTTTTTTACGCCCCTCTAGCGCAAGCTTTCCGGCGCTAAAATGTAACGAACCCGAGTCAATTAGAATAGGCTGTAAGTAGTTGCTACGTAAGCGGTTAATACGAGTGATGGTCATTGCTCACTGCATTCGCTATCGGATCACAATTCCAATTATTAAGATCGAGAAATAGGATTCAGCGGAGCTGAAAACAAGGTGATCCTCATCGCTTTGTCGCTCTCAAGAGCCGGCGTTTCAAACGGATTGCTCACTATACAGCCCTGGAAAGGCGTCGTATTATCGCAACGCGTCCTAGTGATCATTTATTTCGAGTTTGCATGTTCACTGTTTTATAGAATGAAGCTCTTTTCCTCGCTTCATGATCGTCTTAATTTTTATTGCAGTACAGATCGCTATCAATGGCTACCTTTACGCCACCACAGTCGATGGAATTGGGAGCCATTCGTGGATCGCCGGAGGTATTGTTGGCGCCGGATTCCTGTGCCTCACCGCAGCCTTGCTCATGGAGCGAACCCGATGGATGAAAGACTCGGTTACGGTCTCACGAATTGGGTACAATTGGATGGGAATCGGTTTTCTGTTCATGTCCCTCGCATTAGTCACTGACTTCCTTCAACTCTTTCTATCGGAGTTTACCGACCGTCAAGCACTCTACGCGATCGTACCGATCGGATCCGTTCTTTCGGTATGGGGAATGGCCTCGGCGCGCCAGGTCAATGTTCGAAACGTAAGGGTATCCTCGAGCAAGACCGAAACCCCGTTCACGATCGCCCAGATATCGGACCTTCACCTGGGCGACTCTAGTTCCGCGCAACATGTGAAGGCAGTCGTGAACGCCGTCAACGAACGCAATCCGGACTTGATCGTATCAACCGGCGATCTCTTCGATGGCTGCCTAGCCCTCATGCAGCCATATGTCACCCTGCTCCAAGGTCTCAATGAAGCCCCTTACGGCAAATTCGCGGTTAGCGGCAATCATGAATACTACGCCGGACTCGAACCCGCGTTGGAGCTCACGCGTCAGGCTGGGTTTGCCGTATTAAGGAATCAATCACATGAATTACCGAACAACGCAACAGTTGTGGGAATAAGACGATCCCGCTGCGAGAGGCGAAACTCCTCGCGAAGAGATCGACAGGCGTTGCTTTGGAAACGCGGATCCAAAGAGATTCACCCTGTTTCTAAATCATCGCCCCAGCATTCGCCCTGATCGCTTTGACTTGCAGCTTTCAGGGCATACGCACGGAGGACAAATCTTTCCCTTCCATATTCTGTCAAAGCTGTCCTATTCCGCGAAAGCCGGCCTTTCGGAAATCGCGCCAAACACCTATCTTTATCTCAGTCGAGGGCCTGGGGACCTCAGCTGCGTGTGTTCGCCCCGCCTGAGATTACCTTCCTAACGGTAGCGCCCGACTGAGGGAAAATGCCGAGGATCCATCACCTCTCGCCCGCTAAGCGAGTGGGCTAGGACTCGGGTTCTACGGATACCATGGGGTCATCGTTTGGATCGACGTATTCCACGGTTACCACCATGGGACGGCAGCAGACTTCGCAGTCGGTGGTCATGATGATCGGCTGGTCGCTAAAGGTGGGCGACTCGATCTCGAGACTTTGCCAGCAAGCGGGACAGGTGATGGCGATAAATTCCACAGTTCGAAATTGTGGAGTCGGTCTTGCGTATCAACGGAAATGTCATTGGTAAAAAGCCACACTCCGCGGTTGGCATGACTATTTCTAAACTAGACTCATATCGATTGGTCACGATCGGGTGCTCAATCGGGCTCCTACTCTTGGCTTCCGGCTGTTCCTCAAGCCAGAGATTGTCGCCCGAGGAATTGATTGAAGCTAAGGCTCTCTACGAATCTTGCCTGGTATGCCACAGCGTTCAAGAAATGCAGCGCGGTCCCATTATCGATGGGCTACCGGCTTGGTATTCGCGTATGCAGCTCGACAAATTTCGCGACGGGCTTCGAGGTCAAAACGCGCTAAACAAGTCGGAGCAGCTCATGGGCTCCGCCCGGGACCGCTTCAGCGACGATCGGACGATCGCCCTCCTCGCTCAGTATATTGAAGAGCTATCGGTTCAACCGTATCAGCCCGTCGTTCGCGGCGATGCGGAAAAAGGGGCTCAACTCTACACAAGCTGCATCCCTTGTCACGGCGATCGGGGTCAAGGAAACGAAGTTCTGAAATCGCCCCCGCTCAATATCCAGGAAGACTGGTACTTGATAGACCAGCTACGAAAATTCGCCTCTGGAAAACGCGGATATCACATCAAGGATATCGAAGGTATTCAGATGGCCTATACGCTTACCAATTTCGAAGAAAACGACTTCAAGGATTTGGTCGCATATATACAAGGATTCCAGGAAAGGTAGTATTATAACAGGATACGCTCGTACCTCGCTCACATGATGCCCTTTCAGGGCTGCATGATGAGAGTTTAGGGTTGTGTTAAATATTAACAGGGATCCCGCCTTGCGATCCTGTAACGACCCCGACCTGTCGGCGGCTCCCGCCTTGGCGGGATCCCTATTAACAAAAGTTCTCACAATCCGATCAATTCGCGACGAATTCTTGCAGGGCGGATTTTAGCTTTGGGTAAGCGATCGCGAATACGACTATTAGCGGGATCATGCCAATGAATGAGCCCGCCATCAGGACGGCTTGAGGAGAATTGAGGCTGCTTCCGTAAAGCGCTGCCAAGCTAATCGGCAAGGTACGGACCTCGTCGCTATGCAGGACTAGCATGGGGACAATGTGAGCATGCCAGGCCAGCACGAAATGGGCGAAACCAAATGCGATGAGAAAGGGTCGAACGAGCGGGAGCGTGGTCAGGAAAATACGGAATTCAGAGGCTCCTTCGATCCGCGCTACATCAATCAGTTCGGTCGGTACCAGACGAAAGGCTCTAGAGAAGAACAGAAGCCCCAGGCCGCTCACCATTCCCGGCAACGCGACCCCTAGAAGATGGTCGAACAAACCGAGCGTATTCACCCAAATGAATAGCGGCAAGGCCACCATTTGGGTCGGCACGAGGACGACCAATGCCCCCACGAGCAGCAAGGTAAGATTACCTCGAAAGGCATACAGAGCCAACGTATAGCCCGCCATCGCCGCTAGCAAGGTCGCTCCAATTCCTTGGGCAAGGGATATCCAAATGGAATTGAAAAGCGAGCCACCAAAGTCGAAATACGTGTCCGAAAATAGAATGTGGAAATACTCGAAGCTCCAATCTTTCGGCCATAATGAACGCGTATCGAAAATCTCACTATTCGATTTAAAACTCCCCAGTGCCATCCATACAAGTGGATAGAGAAAGATGCAGGCCACTGCAACAACGACCGCCGTTATTCCCGCTTGATTGATCCGGGAGGTCTTCAACCCAATGCCCCTTTCTTCACGTAGCGGGGAGCGAGAAAAAACAGCAGCAACATGCCCGCGAGCCAAGGGACTATGGATAGGCTAACCGCGGCCCCACTCCCGAATCCGCCTCCGACAAAGGCGGTTTGGTAGGCATAGGTCACCAGCAAGAGTCCCGCATCGTTCGCTCCGCCCGATCCCCCGAACAGTACATAGGAACCGGCGAATTGAGCAAAGCAATCAATCACCAGATAGATGATACAGAACGTAAGCGTTGGCGCAATCAACGGGAGTGTAATCCGATGAAACCGCTGCCACGGATTCACGCCATCCATTGTAGCTGCATCGAGCACCTCCTTTGGACGCGCTCTGAGGGCGCAAAGCAGGAAGAAGGTCATAAACCCAGTCCATCGCCATACGGCTTGGATCACGATCGCGGATAGGATGAAGTCCGGATCGGAGAGCCAATTGACGGTATCGAATCCGAGAGGATGAACGATCCACTGATTGATCAATCCTTCCCTACCATGAAAGACCAGCAAGAACAGGAGGGCCAGTACGGTGGGCGGGCATAGCCCTGGAATCATGAGCGCGAACGAAACCGGTCCTTGAATACGCGGATAGCACCTCGCGATTCCATGCGCTAGCAGCAAGGCCAATCCGATGGAAACGACGACCGTTGCCAGTGTATATACCGTTGTATTCAATACGGAACGCCAATAGCGGCTGTCCCGCAGCAATTCCCAGTAGTGCTGAAGCCCCACGAAATGCGAGTCGCCATAGAGCGTATCGGACTCCAAGCTCAAAAGGACCCCCTTGAACAAAGGAACCGCCCAAAAGAGGAGTAGAAAAACGAAAAACGGCGCCAACAAACCCACAGCGCCCCCGGTCAATCGGGACAGCGCTGTTGATTTCGTTGCATTCATTTAGGAAAGCACTGTAGGCAGCGGCGATTGAAAATCAATGGCTAAGGAGACGCTGCATCGATGGAACACAGCGCATAAAAGACGGTTGCTCGCTCCCTAGTTTTCCGGAGGAGGTCCACCTGCGCTCTCGACCTGAGCCTTGAAGCGCTCCAAGGCAGCGCGGGCATTCCCTTCGCCGTAAAGCGGACTGCTGAGCATACCTTCGCGCATCATGAAAACAGCCATGGGACGCTTGGGATTCATCATTACCCTCGGAACCTCGGGAGCCAAGTCCACTAGTATCTGCCCCATCGCATCGTATCCAAAGAATGGGCTCGGTTGCAATAGGCGAATATCCTCGAACGCTGGCTTGTATGCGGGAAAGCTGTTCCCTTGCAGGAAGCGGTCAGCATTCGCTTGCTTGTCAGTCATGACGAATTTCATGAATTCCCATGATTCATCAATCAGCTGGCTGCCCTTGTAGATAACGAGCCCTTGACCTGCGAAGGTTGATGTGCGGACGGAATTCGCGTTGCCGTCATCGTCTGTCCAGACCGGTAGCGGCATGATCCCCCACTCGCCCTCCAGCTCGGAGGAAAATTGCTGTATCATATCCAGGCCGTACCAATCCGCTCCCATGATGGCCATGATTTCATTGTTGGCGACATCGCCGCCAAAGAAAACGGGATCGAAAATCGAGCTGCGATCCGGCATGAGGCCGATTCGTTTCTCCGCTAGCTCTCCCAGAAACTCAAGCGTATCGACCGCGAGCTCGAAGTCAGGCAGAACTTCTCCAGTCTCCGAAAACAAATGCCCTCCCCGCTGACGCAAGAGCATTCCGAAGTAAGTTGGGTCCATGGCCAGGAACGGTTGATTCTGGGCAGCGAGCTCCTCTCCGATTTCTACGACGTCATCCCAAGTCTTGAACTCGCTCGGCGACAGGCGAAATTCCTCGAACATATCACGTCGATAGTAAAGCACGACCGCGCTCATCGATTGCGGGAGCCCCAGCACCCTTCCCTGCTGGGAAAACAGCTCCAATCGCTGCGGCATGATAGCCTCGTCCAGCCCAGCTGCCTTGACGCGCTCCGTAATGTCCACGAACGGGGTTTCCCCTTGAAGATACATGCCGAAGAAAACCTCATCTAGCTGAACGATGTCCGGCGTATTTGTCTGGGTTTTGAAGGCGATGGCCAACTTGTCGGGCATTTCGCGAAAGCCAAACGCCTGTACCTCCGCCTCGAAATCCGGGTCGACATCCCTCTGGTAGAGGCGGACCATATTGTCATAGTAGATCTTGTCTTGCTGGGAGCTGATCCAGATTTTTACGGGTTCCGCGAACAGGCTGGTCGAAGCGATGCTGGCGAAAGCGAAAAGGACTACAGTTTTGAGTTTCATCAGGTAAGCATGTGAGGGCGCATTCCTAGCGCATTATCGTCCATCAGATAGGACGGTATTGGATTAACGTCGAGGCCGAAGATTTAGGACATCGCTCATCGTGAACGCGTTCCATGACCAGTTCTTGAAGATGGCTCCTAAAAGCATTTCCCTCCTTTTTCCTCCCCTTATCGTTTTTCTCCGCTAGGGTGCGGATTCTCAATGGCGGAAATCGGAAAACAGAATCGGTTGACAATCCTCAAGGACTCTCCCCAAGGGGTCTACCTCGATGGCGGACCTCACGGTGAAATCCTGCTTCCCAAAGCGCTGCTGCCCGATTGGGCCGATACGGGCGATGTTGTAGACGTATTCGTTTACCGCGATTCCGAGGACCGACCTATCGCCACGACGCGAACGCCTAAAGCGACCGTGGGCCAGTTCGCTTGCCTCGAGGTGGTCGAAGCCCATCCGACTATGGGCGCTTTTCTGGACTGGGGCCTCGAGAAAGACCTGCTGCTGCCATTCCGTGAGCAAAAGCGTCCTCTGCGACCTGGATCCAAAGTCGTGGCCTATGTCATGATCGACGCGCAGACCGACCGGATCGTCGCCAGCGCCCGCATCAATCGACACTTCGATACGACTGCTCCCAACTATGAACCGGGCGAAGCGGTCGACCTGCTAGTCGTTAAGGAAACCCCCATGGGTTACCGAGCGATCATCGAAAACACCCACACGGGACTGCTCTACAAAAGCGAATTGTCAGCGCCCCTTGAATACGGAGAGCGCTTTGAAGGCTTCATCAAAGACGTCCGACCTGATGGAAAAATCGACTTGCGTCGGGATGCTGCTGGATACCGACGCGTGATGCCATTGGCCGAAGAGATCTTCGACGAGCTCTTGGAGAAAGGCGGCTTTCTGCCCTTCAATGACAAGAGCGCTCCGGACGCCATTCGCGATGCATTCGGCGTCAGCAAGAAAGCCTTCAAGCAAGCCTTGGGCTCGCTCTACAAGCAGCGGTGCATCGTATTCGACGGGGACGGAATCGCGGCGGCGAAAGATCCTTCCGATGCCTAGCCGAGCTACATTCCCTTGAAGTAGGAATCGAGTAAAGAGGCGGGCTTCTTTTTCCGTTTCGGGGCCCGTGAAGCTGGCATCTCGGTCTTGCCTTCGTCATCCGGCAGGACACCCGCGCCAGGATCGCCGCTCTTCGCCTTGACCCGCTTCGGCTGGGTTAGCGGAATGGCATCGAAATCGATTTGCGGGATGAGATCCTCCAAGACCCCGTAGTCGTTCTTCCCGGAGCCGAGATTTGCGATAAGCTGCTCGTCGATCGAGCCCTCCGGCTGTCCTGCTTTTTCCCTCTCCGTAGCGTCCGAAACGCTCGCCATATCCACCAGGGCCTCGTCCTCTGCTCCTGCTTCCTCGACTATTGGAGGTCCCACGACGTCGACACCCTTCTCCTTCGCCAGTCGATCCAGCTCGGAACTGCGTTTACGTCTACGGGCAACTGCCTCGAAAATACTCCTATCCGTTTCGTCTCCAGGCATTTTCAAAAACGGTAATACTAGGAACCAATCCCCATTTGTAAACAACGGTCCCGACGAGCGATTTTAAAGAAATGTTAAACGTTTCGTTCTCCCGTCTTTCTCCGACCTGAACTGTAGCTGGCAGGCACGAATGTCGAGTACATGAAGAGCGGCTTACGCGCGTTGAAATATGGCGACGAAAATTAGTTTTCTCAACTTAAAAGGGGGCGTCGGAAAGACCTCTCTTCTGGTAAATGTAGCATCCTGCTTGGCGTACATGGGCAAGCGCGTTCTCGTGGTCGATTTCGATGCTCAGAGCAATTCCAGCATTTGGCTGATGCGACTTGACCGTTGGAATGCGCTCAACCGCAATCCAGAAAATTTTATACTGAACGTCTTCAAGGAAAACGGCTCGTCTCTGCGCAACTGCATTCAGAAAGACGTCGTTCGCGATTCCGATGGAGAGATCGCTCTAAAGGGACTCGATCTCGCCCCCGCCAGCTTCAATTTGATGGACCTCGAGCACGAGGTTCCCGATCCTTGGGAGAAGCCCTTCTACGCTCACTTCTACGAGGAGTTGAAGGAAGTGGAAAGCGGATACGACTTCATCTTCTTCGATTGCCCACCCAGTTTTTCCCATGCCGCCCAGTGCGCGGTATTCGGGAGCGATCACATCATAGTCCCGGCAAATCCTGACGCGTTGAGTATCGTCGGTTTCCACTTGCTCATCGACAAGCTCGAGAGCTTCAAGCGACAAAGCCTGCGCTGGCGCAGCGAAATCCAATCACCCGACCCTCAGGTCATGGGTATTTCGATCAATGCCGTTAAGCCAGGGGCCAACATCGACATTCCGCTAGAGCGCTTCAACGCTCAGGTCGAGCGTTTCGCCTCGCAGAACAAGGTTCCAGAAACCGCCTGCATCTTTCCCGAGCAAATTCACCATTCGGTCACCGTTGGCCGAGCGGTGTTGCAAGGACTTCCCATGGTATTGATGAGCAAGCGAGAAGCCTCCATGAAGGTGGCGGAGGACTATATTCGTACCACGCAGCGGATATTATCGCTCAGCGCTCACCAACCCGACGAACGTCCGGCCGAAGCGGAATCGTCGCTGCTCAACTAGGCTCGCTCGCAAAAGCGCATTGATGGCCCATTCGTCGACCTGCGGGTCATTGGGGTCAGATTCCTCGCGGATTTTCGCGCGATCGATCTTGTGTTCTCGGAAATTCGGGACATCACTTCCTGAGATTTATGCTCCTCACAGAGCATTCCCACTCCTCCCGCACTACGACTATTTCGATTCCACATGGATAACTCCTTAAGCGGCAATGCATTCCTCGTCACCGGATCGACGCGAGGGATCGGACGCGCAATCGCCGCGCAACTCATCTCAGAAGGCGCCCTTGTGGGCATTCATGGACGGGATCTAGAAACCGTTCGCGCCGTTTGCGAGTCCTTGGATCCGGAGCGAGCAGCTCCCTTCGCCGCTGACTTGAGCGATCCGAATGCGGCAGGCGCTCTTGTTCGCGACGCCTTCAGCCATTTCGGGCGATTCGACGGGCTGGTCAACAATGCAGGGGCCGGAAATCCGATAGCGTTTCGCGGCCTGAAGCTGGACGCCTGGCGCGCTACCCAAAGCCTCAATCTCGAATCTGCGCTGATCGCTTCCCAAGAAGCCTATAAGCTCATGCGGAAAACGCGTTCCGGCAGCATCGTCAACATGGCCTCCCTATCCGCTCACGGACCCGGAAACTTGATGGGAGCGGACTATGCCGCTTCCAAGGCGGGGCTCGTGAGCCTGACCCGAAGCTTCGCCCTGGAATCAGCTCGATTCGGCATACGCTGCAATGCGGTCTCCCCAGGCATCGTAGATACCGATATGGTGGAAGGGATGAGCGAAGAAATGATCGAAAAAATGGCGATCCCTCTCAAACGATTGGCAAGCCCAGAGGATGTTGCCAACGTAACCACCTTCCTGCTTTCCAGCAAGACCTCTTACATCACAGGCCAAGTCATCCACGTGGACGGCGGACAGTTTATATACGGTTAGCCGAGTCCCTATGCCGAACGAAACCTCCCCCTCAATCAGTTCGCGCCGCAACCGAGTCGTCGTTACAGGACTCGGCATCGTCTCCTCCATAGGACTGGACGAAGAAACGGTTTGGGAGCGCCTCATTGAAAAGCGAACGGGCATTGGCCAGCTCAGGTCGGTCGATACTTCTAAACTAAAGGTAAGCATCGGAGCCGAGGTCGATGAGGGCGAGGTGGGAGAGCGCCTTAAGCCGCTCAAGCGTCGTCCGGTCGACCGCGCTTTGGACATGGCGGTAGTCGCTACGCATAACGCTCTCACCCAGGCAGGTATCCTCGAAGAGGGTAAAGCAGGCCCTTCCTTCGATGTATCCACAATTATCGGTACGGGCGCCGGCCCGTCTCAGAGCTTTTACAATGCCTACGATACACTCTTCGATCGCGGCTCTCACAATTTGCGCCCGACCACAGTGCCGCGCTGTATGTACAATGCGATCTCGGCCGGTCTTTCACTCCAGTTTCGTCTCACCGGAACTAATTACGTCATCGTGTCCGCGTGCACCTCGGCGACCAATGCTATCGGGGCCGCATACCGAATGATTCGCGACGGCTATGCCAACACGGTTCTCTGCGGAGGAGCGGATGGATTCTTCGACCCCTTCTCATTTGGAGCTTGGAACAATATCGGGGCGCTATCCCGCATTCCCGAACCTGAGGAGGCTTGCCGCCCCTTCGCCGAAGATCGCCAAGGCGCGGTACTGGGAGAAGGCGCCGGCGCGCTCGTGCTGGAATCGCATGAGCAGGCAACCGCCCGCGGAGCGCGGCTTCGAGGTGAGATTCTCGGCTATGGAGAGTCGTCCGATGCCAGCCACATCACCCGCCCAAGCATAGAAGGACAGGCCAAAGCCATTCGCGAGGCCCTGAGTGATGCTGCATTGTCGCCCGACAACATCACCCTGATAAATACGCACGGAACCGGGACGGCAGGAAACGACTCTTGCGAAAGCGCATCGATCCGCTCCGTTTTCGGAGACGCCACAGATCGCATCCCCGTCGTCGCCAACAAAAGCTTTTTCGGCCACACCTTGGGCGCTTCCGGCGCGCTAGAGAGCATTGTTTCCCTTCTCGCTATCGAGCGCAAGTTGGCTCCCCCCAACCTCAATATTCAAAACCCAGACCCAGAATGCGACGTCAACGCCGTTGGCCTGGAACCCGTATCCATCAATCAGGGACCGGTCATGAAAAATAGCTTTGGCTTCGGAGGAGGTAATGGCGTCCTCATCCTCGGACCGGCCCAATAGACATTAACACTATGAGCGAACAATCAAAAGAATCACACGTCCTCGAACAACTCAAAGGCATCCTTGAGGAATCCTCAACCGTGGAACCCGATTGGGATTCCTTCGGACCCGCCACCGCAATCGAGTCGCTCGGTCTGGACTCCCTCACCATCCTCGACCTTCTCTACGATATCGAGGAAGTGACCGGGATTCATCTAGAGGCCAAGCAAGTGCTCAACATCACCACGATCGGCGAGATCGTGTCGCTGTTGATCGAAAAGGGCGCTTGAAATCAGTCCGTCACTTACTCGAGTACTGCTTCTTTCGAATCGTACTCTTTCTTTGCGACACGCTTCCCTATCGCTTCACTTGCGCCGTAGCAAGGGGAGCGGCCAACGTTTGGTGGCTGTTCGACCGGAAACGGAGAATCGTAGGGCGCGACAACATTCTGCGAGCCGGAATTGAATCCGACCCGAAACAAGCCACGGCGCTCGCCAAGAAAGCGAGCCACAACATGGCAATCGTAATTGTAGAATCCCTACGCTCTACAGATTTTCTGGGTGACGACAATGTCGATGATCACCTGACCTTGAAAATCGCCCCAGATGTGCAAGCAGTCCTCGAAGACCCGGACCAAAGTTTGATAATCACTTCAGGCCACTACGGAAACTGGGAAGTGGCGGGCCACTGGGTATCTCGGTACAAGCCCGTTGCCGGTATCACTCGGGCCATGAATAATCCGCTTATCGAGCGGGTCGTCAAGAAGCGGAAGAGCCGCTATCGTTTTCGCCCCATCCCCAAGCACGACGGCAATACAGGTCGCTTCCTGGAAGTGCTCGACAACAACGAGATTTTAGCCCTCCTATTCGATCAGCACGCAGGTGACTACGGAATGATGATCGACTTTTTCGGTATCCCCGCTGCGACCTTCAAGACCGCCGCTATGCTGCATCTCGTTACGCGAACGCCTCTGTGCTTCGTTTCCTGTCGCCGCACCGGACCCATGAAGTTCGAGATCACCGCATCTCCATTGATCAAGCAACCTCGTAGCGGAAACAAGAATACGGACCTGGAAGGCATTCTAAATTCCCTAAATCGCGATCTGGAATCGGCCATCCGCGAAGACCCCAGTCAATACCTCTGGGGACACCGTCGCTGGCGCGACTAGGCGACCGCGTTGGTGTCACCGCTCTCTTCGAGAGCTAGGATTCCTCACCCGCAATGCGGGAACGGAAAATAGGTTTCAGCAACGCTGAAAATAAAGTTTGAAATTAGATATTCGATCGGTGGTAGCAGCTCGGAGATCCGACGCTACCATCTTTCCCAACATTATCACGTTCCTGCTGGCCCCTCGAAAGCGGGGTCATCCTGCTCCCGCGAAGCGGGATCCCTGTTAAATACCAGAATCATTGCCGCCTCCCAACGACCAACGGGCTTGAGTTTTTCCAATATTCCTCTACCTTATCCTACCGTACCTTACTCGTTCCCCGCTGCCCAATAGCGCTCCCCCCTCATGAAGCGAATCTATTTCGGACTCACCAAACCATTGCCGAGACGCGCCTTTCTCAAGAGCGCCTGCGCGTGCTTGGCCCTGCCCGCGCTCGAAAGCATGGTACCCGCATTCGCCGCTACGGCTTCACGGAGCGGACCCAAACGCTTTATCGCAGTGGGCAATTCTTTCGGAATGTACCAGCCTGCCTTCTTCCCGCAAACGGCAGGAACGAACTATGCCACACCCGAGCTTTTGCAGCCGCTCAATGGTCTGCGCGACCGCTTCAGCATCTTTTCGAACCTCGATCACGGTCTCACGGGCGGGCATTTTGGTGTGCACTCCTTTCTTTCAGGCGTCTTGAAAGTGGACGCTAAGAACATGCCCGATGGGAACATCAGCTTGGATCAACAGGCCGCAGAAGTTCTGGGCTCGCAGACGCGCTTTCCCACGCTAACCGTCGGATCGAGCGGTGGGCTTCACAACGGCTGTCAAATGTCGTGGACACGTTCCGGAGTCCGCGTCCCTCCCATTTCAGGTCCGCGGGAACTGTTCCGCAAGCTCTTCATCCAAGATTCGGAGAAGGGACGGGAATCCGCTATGGAGCGCTCCGCGCTTAAGCAATCGATTTTGGATTCGGTACTCAGCGACGCGAATTCCCTCTCCAAGTCAGTGACCGCTCGCGATCGAGACAAGCTCGACGAATACCTAACCGCGGTTCGCGAAACCGAGCTCAAGGTGCAGCAGAGCAAGCATTGGATCGACGTACCAAAGCCCAAGGCTCCCATCGAGGAACCGCGCAACTAGGGAATCGTTCTGGATTTGCCGGTGCTCTACGACCTAATCGTCCTCGCTATGCAAAGCGACTCCACCCGCATCGCTACCCTGGAAATTTCAAGCGAGCAATTCGACGCCTCCATCCTCGGCGTCTCGGGCGGCTACCATCTCACCTCCCATCATGGCCAACAGGAAGATAAGATTCGAGACCTAATCAAGCTCGAGCTTTACCAGACCAAAGCCTTTGCCCGATTCCTTGAAAAACTGAATACGCTTCACGATGAATCGAGCGATACCTCGTTACTCAATGACTCAATCGTGCTTTTCGGTTCCGGTTTAGGCAATTCGAATGCCCACACCAATACCGACCTTCCAATCATGGTCGCCGGCGGCGGCTTCAAGCACGGTCAGCACATCGTTCTTCCTAAAGCTAGCCACAAGCGCGTTCCGCTCTCCAACCTCTATCTTTCAATCCTCAACCGGATGGGGATAGAGGATGACACCTTCGCTCAGAGCACAGGAACCTTGACCCCTCTGCAAACCGCTTGATTTCGAATCGATCCGTGAAACGCGTTGCGCTTCTATTCGCTGCTTGGACTATCGCCTTTGCAAAAGCAGACGAATTTCAACAATTCGAGTCCGATTTCACTGCCTTCGTCGACCGCTACTGCATTCAGTGCCACGGTCCTGACAAGCAAAAGGGCGACCGCAGGTTCGACACCATAGACTTCCCTATTGAAGACTCCGCGACTCTGATCGAGCTTCAGGATATCCTCGATCTCCTGAATCTAGGAGAAATGCCGCCCGAAGAGGAAGAGCAGCCGGAAGCCAGCGAAACGCTCTCCATCGTCGCTCAACTCACAGAAGTGATCGAGGAGCGGCACGCGTTGCTAGCATCCACTGATCGAAGCACTGCCCTGCGTCGTCTCAATCGTCGCGAATACCTGAATACGATTAGAGATTTACTTTATGTAAATACTTCGCTTTTCGATCCGACTCAGTCCTTTCCCCGTGACGAGGCCTATCACCACATCGATACGCTGGGCGACAATCTTGTCACCTCGAGCTACCTGCTCGAGCGGTACATCGACGCGGCCGACAGCATAATCGAAAAAGTCTTCCAGCTCGATTCCCGTCCGGAGCCACAAACGTGGCATTTCACCGACAACTTTCGCGAGCTTTCCGGTCTCGGGTCTACCATGGAGAAGCTGTGCAACTATGAATACATCGCTCTCTATGAAGTGCCCACGTCGCAGCGGCATGAAGGTGCCTACGGCACCATATACGATTTTATCTCGGGCGTTCCCCACGATGGACGCTACCGCATTCGCGTCCTTGCGGAAGCGAAGAACCGAATGCACAACCATATCGCTCGCGTAGCGACCACCAATCCCAACCAAGCGCTGGAGCTAGCCATCGTTCCTGGCAATGAACGCGTGGGAGAAATCGGGATTCCCCAACGGGTAGAGCCTATTCTCGCTTCCTTTACGCTGCCGGATGACCAGCTTGAATGGCATGAGGCGACCGTATGGTTGGACGAAGGCTATACCCCTCGATTCACTTTCCCCAATGGAACCAACAATCTCAGAAGCGCCTTTAGACCGCTCTTCGATGCCATCGCTCCCTCTCTCGACGAAACGCTCGCTGACAATTTCGGTAATCGAAAGTGGGTTGCATTGAAGCATGGAAAGCTGCCCCATATCCGTATCCATGAAGTGGTGATAGAAGGACCCATATACGATTCATGGCCCTCTCTTGCGCAGTCTTCTATTCTCGGCAGATCCCCCTTTGATCCTCGACGCGTCCAAACCCTAATTCGCAACTTCGCGACGAAAGCATTCAGACGACCCGCCCAAGAAGTAGAAATTGAAAGCCTCATGGGGTACTACAATGAGCGTCGTCTAGAGGTCGTGGACAATTTTCAAGCGTTTAAGGACACCCTCAAGCGCGTTCTCTGCTCTCCCGGTTTTCTGTACCTCCACGAGCCGACAAATTCTCAAGGCATGCTGGACGACTATGCGATTGCCTCCCGACTTTCCTACTTCCTCTGGTCATCCTTGCCCGACAGCGCCCTGATCGAGCTAGCTGGCGCCGGGCAGCTCAGCAATCCGGAAACGCTCCGTTCACAGGTACAGCGCATGCTCGAGGATCCGAAAGCGGAGGCATTCACCAGGAACTTCGTCGATATCGTTCTTACCCTCAAGGATCTCGGTTCCCAACCCCCTGATCGACGGGCGTTCCAAGTCTTCTATGAACGCAACCTGCAACGCTACATGTACGAGGAAACCTACCGATTCGTATCGACGATGCTGGACGAGAACCGGCCGATCCTCGATCTGATAGCAGGCGACTTTACGTTCATCAACGAGCCTTTGGCTGAGCTTTATGGATACGATGGTGTCAGCGGACTCGATTTCCGCAAAGTCCCCGTAAACGACCCGCGCCGTTCCGGTGTCCTAGGCCATGCTTCCATACTCACGGTTACCGCCAACGGAATCGATACCTCGCCCGTTATTCGCGGCGTATGGATGCTCGAGAATATCCTAGGCGCGCCGCCTTCGCCGCCGCCTCCCGACGTGGAGCCTTTCGATCCTGATACGCGAGGGGCCACCTCATTGCGTGATCAGCTTGAGAAGCATCGTGAAAATCCCACCTGCTACGAGTGCCACCGAAAAATCGACCCCCTGGGATTCGCGTTCGAGGGATTCGATCCAATTGGCCGTTGGCGTGCTCGGTATGATGACACCCATCCTATCGACAGTTCCGGAACGTTACCCAATGGGGCCAGCTTCGAGTCGATTGGCGACTTCAAGGAAATCTTGCTGGAGCGACGTGAGCAAATCGTTCGCGCGTTAAGCTCAAAGTTGCTCAGTCTCGCATCGGGGCGCAGAATGGAAGCCGGGGACCGGCGCGAAATCGATCAAATCGTCGCTGACGTAGAGGGTCGCGGCGACGGATTTCGAGATCTGGTCGAAGCAATCGCTCTCAGCGAAATCGTTTTGAGCAGATAGGCACAATCTTCGCCAGTAATTACTCTACGGATCAGGGTAGTGAATCCCGTACTTGGCGCTGATCGCCACGATTGCTCCCATATCCGGCGGCCCGCCTTTCGCGAATTCTTGGCTGCACTCGTTGAAGAATTTGTCGAAGCCACCAGGCACAGTCTGAATCAGCATCTCCAGCGGTTCATCATTCGGGTTCCGAAAGCTATGTATTGACCCTTTGGGCATTAGGACGGCGGTTTTTGGAGGAACTGTTATCCATTCCCCATCCTTCAAGAACTCCGCTTCGCCCGACAATGGCCAAAACCATTCATCTTCATTCTCGTGATAGTGAGGCGGTGGCCCACCGCCGGGAGGTGTAATATTCGTCCACATTGTAAAGCGGCCTCCCGTTTCTTCAGCGCTGAGATGGAGGACCATTTGATCGCCAAAGGCGCTTATGACCGGCGAATCGGCGGGGCGATTAACAACTACGGGTTCCGTATTCATAATTTCGTAAAGGGTTCGATTCTCGGTGATACAAAAAATGTTAGGTCGCTTCGCAAATTCGCCAAGAAAGCAGGAGAATGATAGCGAGCAGGCTTTGCAGCGCCAGAAAGGGCCAACCCGTTTCAAAGATCAACGGTACCGTGAAGAATCCAACTATCCAGACTAGCCAGCTTACGATAACGAGCTTCCGAAGAAAGCTCATCCAGCACATCACCGAACCCAGTATCATCGCTCCAAGCGCTGTCCAAAACATCCCTCAGCCTTTCTTCTCTTCGTTTTCTTCCAATCGACTTTTCAGAAAGTCCATAAATTGATCGTCCTCGAGGTGAAACAAATCATAGCCAACTCGAAGCAATCCATCCGCCTCGGTTGCCTCAATGCGTCCCACTCTATTATTTCGTTCTGAATAGTCCGACTGCATCGCGTACATCAATTGCATGAATCTCAAATCAGGATTTTGCTTCCAGGTCTTCTTGAACAATGAGAGGATTTCATCGATTCTTTCCGGTGGTCTCATATACAAATTATTCGATTTAGTATTCAGTTATAGTTGAACCCTAAGCAATCCCGCAAGAATGCGATAACCTTCAGGGCTAAAGTGTATTCCATCTTCTACAAAGAGATCCGGACGAAATTCGACGGATTCACCATTAAAGTCGGGAACTAAATCAATGAATTCTACTTGCTCTGTGTTCTCAGCCAGCTGATCCAATTCATCGTTCATGGCTTCGATCGCGGCCTTCGACTCAGGATTGCCGATTGCGCGTTTCACAATTGGCAGTCCAATAAAAAGTATTCGCGTATTCGGTAGGCGGGCACGAATCGCATCGACGAGTGATGACGCAGACTTGCCAATCTGGGCTGGCGAAGCCCCAGCGCCTAAATCATTGCCACCTGCGTTAACGACGATAACCCTAGGCTCGTATGGGAAAATAATACGATCCGCAAAGTGAAGAACTTCAGCTAGACGAGCGCCCCCGAATCCACGATTAATCATTCGATGCTTCGGCAAGTATGCATCAACGTCCGTCCATCGTCTCGCATTTGACCCTCCCACTAATAGAACCGCTCCTTTAGGCGACGGCTCCCTAGCCTCAAAGCTTTCAAATTTAGCGATAGTCTCCTCCCATCGCTCAATTCGAGGAGCTGGCTGAGCCCCTCCGGTCTCGCTATCAACCAAAACCGCGCAAAACACCGCAATTGCTCCGAGTAGGATTATTCTCATGGAACTAGATCTAGATCCCACTCACACCGTTGGCGATGCTTTAGTTTCGACCTCTAGTGGGATTGAAATTGCAGTCATCCGTTATCGAGACTCAGGGTGCTCTGTCAGCATCCACGCATTCGGCTTCAAGCGCAAAAACACCGCAAATTCGCTGATCTCTCGCTCAAGGGCTGAATTAAATCGTCGAAGCGCTTTAGGCCTTCGCTCGTATCCAATCTCTACTGCCAGTTTCTCGTCTATAACCCTAACGTTCGCCCATCCAATCACATCGTCTTGCCAGAGGACGGGCATCGCGTAGTATCCACGAACGCGTTTCGCAGCGGGAACGTAAGCTTCAAACCGATAGGTCCAGTCCCAAAAATGAGCAAAACGATCCCGGTCCCTAACGATGGGATCGAAGGGAGCCAGTATCTTGACCGAATCATTTTCCCTGGAGCTAGTTCGCGCGGAACTCGTGTATACGTATTCAATATCGTCAACACAGCGCATGCCTAGACTGCCTTCCTCCACTAGCTCATTCAGGATTTTTCTCCGTTCCGTGAGGGCGGGAACCAGGTCATTGTATCGCAATTCGGAGAGAATAAATTTCGGACTGGTGGGACCAAATAGATTTAGCATTAGCTGAAGCAGATGCGCGTAGCGTTCCTTGGGATTGAGCGCTTGCTCCGTTTGCGGCGCAGCATCGTAGACGCGTATTCCCTTCTCTCGATGAGCGACTCGTAGGTAGCCGTGGTGATGCCCCTTCTCAAGCGCTCGCTTGGTCGCTTTCGAACTGCCGCCCCAGCCATTGCGAACGCTGGCGCTACCGCAATGAGTATCGAGATCTCCAGATTGGGACGGACCCAATTCCTCGACCGTATCAATCACCGTCCTTTCAAACTTAGTAAGCCGAATTCGCTTTCGAGGGTGCAAGAGATCGCGGTTCCTTCTCGGTAGAAATCCGTAAGCGAACACGAAATCTTCCTCCAGACCGAGGCTTGGGTAACAACGTTCGAGATCCCCCGCTTGGTAGTCCTTAACGCGGTGCCGTAGAATCAAGTCTTGGCAGCGCGCCGGGGAACGAATTGGATCCGCCTGCACGAATCCTAATTGATCGATCGCCCTTTTGAGCGAGGTCTTGGGAAAGAGGCTATGGGATATAAGGCGCTTCCGCAGTCGAACCCGTTCGGACATCTCGAGCAACCTGTCTCAATTGGACCAAAGTGCAACCTTAGGCTGCGCCATTCTAGATCGCACCCAAAACTGCAAAGAAAAAAGGAGCCACTCACGTTGGCTTCTTTGGCATTCTGTCCGACTTTTTGAAATCAAAAGCTAGGTCGCGGCGATCTATCCTTGGGCCAACCCCTGCAAGATTTCACCCGCTTCCTCGTCTTCTACGACGGGATAGATCTCTAAATCCATGATATCCGCCCATTCCGATGTATACTTAAACAGAAGCTTCGCTTCCTCGGTTTCTACGACCATGAATCCTCTGCTATGTGAGGAAGTGAACCAGCGGCCGAGAATTGTAACGCCGTCAGGGGGTGGCGCTCCCGATTCAAGGAATCGAGCGATGCGCTCTTTGTACCCGTGATGGGTTAGGGGAAAGGTAACCATGAATTTCATAATGATAATGGGATAGATTGTTAACCTAGCTACGAAAAATAAGAGCGCAGGGAATTGCCACAAAATTCAATCTGCTCAGTGAGAATCAAATGGCGCCCATCGCCTGCATCATATCGTCGAATTGGGGATTCGGCTGTTCCAAGGGCTCGTCACCATCAGAAGCATTCATCGCAAAGATTGGCTCTTTCAATACCAGGCTGGCGTGAGACACGCCAGCGGCTTTAGGGATGCGAAAAAACGTGAACTGATCCGGGTCCGACACCGCTTGCAGGTCTTCGATGCCAGTGATGTTCGCAGTTGCATCGCACTCGGAATGAGCCGCAAACGTTTTCATGGAAAAGGGATTGTCAGTATTGAACGACTTTGTGAGGGAATCGGTTTCCTTGATCAACTTCGACAGCTCTTGGGCGCCATCGATGTCCATGCGGGAGTAGCGGTAGGGATTCGGGCCAATCAAGGGTTTGTCGTTGTCCAGGATATCCACAAGAAATGTGCGTAACAGACGTTCTTTCAGCTCGCCCACGAGACCGCCAATCCCTCCCTTGAGATCGAGGGCAGCAGAGAACAAGTACAGGGCTCCATTGACTTTCTCGCTATTCACCGCCGTGTAAAAACTAAGCGTCCCTCCAGTGGACAATCCTCCAATGGAGACCTGGTTGGAATGGGATGCCGCTGTATCCACGGCAAAGCTTACGTTCGCTTTCCACTGCTCCAACGCCACCTCTTCCATCCCCTTCGGCTCTTTCAATCCGTGGCAGTGCAACAGGGGCATATAAATTGATTGTAGTAGCCGTGCCACTCGTGATCTCGGGTATTGGATTCATTGTGATTCATAATGGGCGTTGTGGTGTTACGATTAGATAGTTGGGAGGAAAACGAAGGAGAACATAAACCTTAAATCTCTCCTTACTCAAGCGTACCTGGTTGTTCTCCGTCAGTCTCTCCCTGACCTCAATACCAATTGGCAAGATCTCTACAAGCATCGTCTCCTCTCGAGGGCATCCCACAGGTTCAACGCCAACAATTGCGGCGCAGAACGGATACGCTAGCGAATCTGGAATGATCGATACACGTACCGTTCCGGACGTTCGTGCTCGGACGCTTCAAGATCCACTTCGAAAGGACGACCGACGCTATTGCCGGCGAGATCCTCTAGGACAGACTCAACGCGCAGCTGGTAGCGTCCAACCTTCCACAGGTGGGTAGGTGAAATACGCAAGCGGGTTTCGCTTTGATCGACTACGCGATCCCCATCCACCCGTTTGCCTTCTGGGTCGAGAATATGGATGACACGCTGGACTAGGGCTTCGTCTAGCGATTCCTCGAAATGAATCTCCAATGGCGCTAGCGTTTCTGCATCAGGAGTTTTTATTCCCCAATTTTCCACTACAGGCGACTTCCCGTCACCTGCGATCGCTGTAAACGATTTTCGGTAGCTTTTCTTCAATGGACGACTGTCAGCATCTTTCCAAGTATCGCGAATCTCCAAAGTATAGCGTTTGCCCTCCTCCAAGACTGCACCCGATTCTCTCCGTGGCATGAGCCCGCTCTTGATGCGGCCTGGGTCGAAGAGCAGCGTGAGGCGTCGTTGCTCGCTATCCCAAAGCTCTTCTCCGAGCTCAAGGAAGGGCAATTCGATGGGTAAATCGTTCGCATCGAGCAGCTGCACGTGCCGATACACATCGCCGCTGCTCATCGGGTGAGAAAAGTGGATATAAAACTTCAGCAGATTCTCGGGGAGCTTGGATGCGCTAGGGAAAATCTGCGTTACTGTGGCGACCGGTTTTACGGGGGGCTTGGGAATCGAGAAGGTGAATACGGTCGGTTCGGCATCCCGTTCTCTAATTTCGAGGTAATACGAAATGCCGGCTTGCAGTGGAAATCGGGGATAAAACTCCGTTCCCGATTCGGTGCGCTCGGCGCGGCCGAATATGGGAGGGATATCAGCTTTGTCGGGAGATTGGGTGTAGAGGGGGATCCGGGTAGACGGTCTCACGCCCGTCGCTACAACGCGCTCGGGTGTTCCTTCATACGGGCGATGGTAGACGACGCTAATTTTATTTTCAGCGTCGACGGAATCGGTTTCGGCAACGATCCCATCAAAGGAGACCTGAGCCTGACAGCTTACGCACGCCAGGAGGATGGCAACGCAAACTTGAAATCCCACAATTTGAATTCGAGCAAACATATCAGCCAAAACGAGCAAGAGGGCCGACAGAAGTCGGCCCTTGGTCGCAGAATAGGCAGAGAACCGATTCTGCGAATCGTAAAAAACTGGATACAAATCAAGGCAGCGCCAAGCTTACCAAGGAACGGCTACCACTTTCGGACGTTTGCAGCACGAGGGCGTGCTGATCATCGAGCAGGTCCAGCTGCTCGATGCCGTCCCAATTGGCGACCGTATCGAAGGATGCCCCGGCGGTACCGCTAATTTTGCTGTCAATACTAGGGAGCTCCTTGAAATTGATGGTCTCCACTTTCATGACACCGCGATTGTTGTTGGCCATGAGCAAGTAGTCGGATCCTTCCTTGCTGTACACCACCATATCCAAAGGACGGTTACGATTGCCGAGTTCACCAATGGTGCGTCCCATGACATGGGCCTTCGGTTTTAGCTCTGATTAGGGAAAGGTCACCAGTGGCGTGCATGTATAAGCCGCCACCAGGTGGATATCGCCCTGGCCGAAATCAAAGGGCGTAAACGTCCGCACAGGAGAGTGCGTCTCGAACTTTCCATGAGCTCCATGATAGATTTCTATGCTCGACCCGCCAGTCGCCGTCTTAAACGGAAATGGGATCGAACGCAGCCTTGACGCGAATTCCTCGTTGGAAAGTCCCGCTACGACCAGTTGATCGTTTACATAGGCCATATCGGTAATCGACTCCATGCGCTTGTTTCTCGCGCGCCTGCCCTCGCCCGTAACCTTGTCCTCAGGAAGGTTAGGCAACCCGACTTTCGAATAGGAAATACGGTCCAGATCAAGAATGGAGACAGCTCCTTTAGAAGTTACATTCATGATCACCGGCTGGGCATCCGCTCCACGGCCGCGGCTTACGGATAGCCAGGCATTGCGGCTAAGGGGATTGACCGCGAGGTCATGGATTTGAATCTGATCCGGCGACGCCCCGAGCGACGCCGCTACCTTGGCATCGATATCCTTGATTTTGTAGGTCTTCCCAGTAGACGCTGGACTGGTATCGCCCGTGGCTAAGGCGACGATGCTTCCCGATTTCTGATCCGCTACAAAGAGGATTCCGTCAGGGCCAAATGCGATCGAGCCCGTGGACCGCAAATCCGGCGAACCTTTAGTAAAGTTGGAAAGATAGTTGGACGCATTAGAAGCGGCCGCCAGAGAAACGCTGGCGATAGCGACGCAAAGGCCGCGCAGAATTAGGTTTTTCATATGAGTAGGGGCTAGAACGTGGTTAACCAGGGCAGCAATGCTGCCACTTGACCTACAAACGCGCAAACCTATTCCCCGGTTTCAAAACTAGCGACTTTTCTCCTAATGAATCGCTCCCCTACCCAATTCGCATCTCACTCCTCAATAGACTCCCGTTATGTAATTTCTCAGAGTCTCCGCCTCGTCCTCGTTCACTCGAGAGATCCATCGCGAAATATCGCCGATTGAGACTAGGCCTACAAGCGCTTCCCCTTCAACGACTGGAAGGTGCCGATGTCGCCGTTCCGTCATCGCGTTCATCGCCTCCTCAATCGTGGTCTTCGGGCCAATCGTCTCGACCTCCTTGGACCTGACTTCGGCCACGCTTGTATCGCTGGGCGACTTGCCAACCGCGACAACGCGTTGCAATACATCGCGCTCCGTAAAGATGCCGACGAGCTTTCCATCATCGAGGACGACGATAGAACCAATATGTAGGCGATTCATCTCATGAACCGCGTCCAAGACAGATGCCTTTGAGGATATGGAGTGAACGGTAGAGTCTTTCGCTCCCAGAAGAATAGAAACCGATGCATTCATAAATGCAATAATAGGGACGATTTAGGAAATTGCAAATATTGAAATCGGTTCCCTATTAATATAGTATTTTTCGAAAGACTTATAAGAATATCTGAACAGTATCAGATTGACTAATACAGGGTGAATACCTCGATCTGGGTCTTCACGCTGTTTTCGGAACCAAAAAACGTGTTCGCCATCTAAGGTCCGATGGCTAAACGAATAATCCTTCTGCTGCTAATCGGCCTATTCGCGTTCTTGGCGCTAACAGGCTGCGAATCCTACACGACGCAAACCACATCCGGGAGCGACTACTTGTCGAGCTACCCGACATCGATGGGACAAGCATCCGCTGACATCGACGCGCAAGTGAGAGAGATCGCGAATATCGAGCCCACGCTGAACTTTCCCGCGCGTATAGGGCTTGCCAAGCTCTACAATGGAAAGATCACCAATCTCAGCCCAGAGGAGGTGGAAGCATGGAACAAAGCGCGCGGCGAGCTCGGCCCTGAGTACGGCGCTTTTGTACCAATAAGTTCCCTAATTGCAGAATCGGTCTATACACCTCCAGTGCAGAACTATCGCGGGCAGAGCTTTAGCAACGCGTCCGAACTCATAAAAAAAGTACGGCTCGGATCCGCCCGTCAGCACCTCGATGTTGCGCTGATATACGAAGTTTTCTCAGAGTCCAAAACAACAACGCTCGCAAGTTCGGTGGCGGATTGGACGACTATTGGCGGCTACTTGATTCCCTCGAAGGAAATCGAAACGACCGGATATGCGAATGCGCTTCTTATCGATGTAAGAACCGGATACCCGTATGGCACCGCCTCCGCGTCACTCAGCAAGGACGAGCTTGGGACCACATGGGGCAATCGAGATCAACTAAGAGACCTGAAAGACCGGAACCAGATCGCCACCGCGCTCAAGCTCGTGCCTGAAGTGAAAAAGATGGTACAAGACCTCAAAGCGGAACTGAACTAGCGGATTGGAGGCAATAATCTGTGTCATTCCCTAATTCAAGGATTGATGCCCGCAACTGCCTATTCTAGATATTTGCAAATGTCCTTGCCCCTGAATCGACGTCACTTCCTAAAGACCGCTGCAGTGCTCGGCGCAACTGGTCTTTTGCCAAGCAAAATATTCGCGGCGACCCCGACCCCCTACGCGCTAAAGGGACGCCTCTACAAGACGCTCAAGATTAACATGGTCAGGATCGAGGCTCCATTGGCCGAGCGCTTTCGAGCCGCCAAGGAGGCGGGGTTCATGGGAATTGAAATGAATGCTCCCGGAATGGATGTCGATGAAACGCTGGGGGCAATTAAGGCCAGCGGGCTGCCCGTGGACGGCACGGTATGCAGCACGCATTGGAAGATTCGTCACTCCAGTCCGGATGCCTCCACTCGGTCGCAGGCGCTGGAGGATCTTAAAACCGCGCTCCGCAACACGCGAGCTGTGGGCGGGCACACGACCCTTCTCGTACCGGGCAAGGGCGAAATCGGAAATTTGGCCACGATCCATCGAGAATATCCAGAAAGCCCTTCCGCTGGCGGCTGAACTAGGCGTGTCCATCGTTATCGAGAACGTTTGGAATCAATTCCTTTACGATCACGAAGGCGATTCCAATCAAACCGCGGAGCAGTTTGTGAAATACGTCGATGCCTTCAACTCGCCCTGGGTAGGCATGCAGTTCGACATCGGCAATCACTGGAAATACGGATCCATGGGTGATTGGATACGGACTCTAGGCAAACGGGTAGTCAAGCTGGACGTTAAAGGCTTTTCCCGAACACAGGATAAATTCATGCAAATCGGCGAAGGCGACATCGACTTCGAGGATGTGCGCAAGGCGCTGCTCGAGATCGACTACTTTGGCTGGGTCGCTGCCGAAGTTCGAGGCGGTGACTTTGCGGAACTCAAGACGATCTCGGGCCAGATGAATCGCGTCTTTGGGCTCGCTTAATTCGACTCCTCTACTCGCTACGCAAGAACTCAGCGTGGGCGCGATCCAGAAGGTATTCCCTCAGCTCTTCCCGGCTTGAATTCTCCAATTCAGGGCTTCCCGATTGGAAGGTGAGGACTGCTTGCTTCCCATCCGCATTCTCCACGGTGACCGAAAAGTTCGTGACCGTGGAAAAGAACGCAAATTGCGCCACGCGCCTCATTCGGGACCGGACCAGCTCAAGCTCCTCGCTTTCCTCCACTAAGTGAACAACGCGATTGTAATCACCGATCACGCCGAATTCTTGTCCCACATCCATAAAGCCCATCTGAATTCGAAATCCAAATACAAGCCCCACTAAAATGCCGGCGATCAGCGTTGCCTTCCCCAGGCTTCTCAAACCTTCCTTGTTCAAGGCCAGCATAATTCAAGGCGGCACCCGCGTTGAGTCGACGTTCGAAGATTTTTTTTCATAATCTGCCTATCCAAAAATTGGAAAGGCCAGCCTCAGCGCACTCCTATTAAAAAGCAATCCTCTTCCATCGTTTCCGCTATCCATAGAGCCTTGCTCGCTCGATGTCCTGAGGCTTAGCCTGTCTTCACAACACTTCTAGGAATCAGAGCGCTTGGCGAGACCCCGCTTCAAGTTCCCATTAAGGAACAGCGTTCGAGGTCTACATTGCCTGCATCGCCAAGGATCATGAAAATCAGCGGTGGCTACAGCGACCTGATTAATTGAGGGCAATCTATCAAAACTGCGGCATTTTCCAGCCATCGTACTTCTCCCAGCCATGCCATGAGCCGCGATCGTGGGGCGAAGGTTTTCCATTGACGGGTCCCCTATCCTTTTCCGGAGCGCGGTCCACATCGCGGGCTACTTGATGCCACAGAACGGTCAAGGCTTTGAGCTTTTCGGGATTCGATTGGGCAAGATCGTTCATTTCAGCCCGGTCTTCAGCGATATTGTAAAGCTCCCAATTGTGGCCATAGAAGCTCACCGCTTTCCAATCGCCTTCTCGGATCGCGCGGCAATTGCCGAATTGAAAGTAGAGCCAGTCATGCCCTTCGCGCGGTTTCCCTTGTATCAACGGCAGAAGCGATTTCCCTTGCAAGGGAACGATCTTTTCGCCGTGGCGCTTTTTTGGATACGATGCTCCGGTGACGTCCAAGCATGTCGCCATGATGTCGATAAGGTGCCCTTGGCTCCGGTCCAGGGAACCCTCATTCTCAACCTTGCCTGGCCAGTTGACTATGAGCGGCGATGAAATGCCCCCTTCGTGCTGAGTCTGCTTGAAGTGGCGCAGTGGCGTATTGCCAACGGTTGCCCAGCTCGCATCGTAGAGATAGTAGGAGTCAGCCTTCCAAGGCGGAATGTCGGTCCCCCTGCTGCGTTCGAAGGGACAAGCGCCGTTGTCGGAGCAGAGAATGATTAGCGTATTGTCGCGCAGCCCGCGCTCTTCAAGAAACTCCAGCATGCGTCCAATGCTTTGATCGACGCGATCCACCATAGCGGCGAAGATGGCCATACGGAAGCTCTCCATTTCCTTGATTTCCGGGCTTAGCTCATTCCAGGCCTCCATGTGGCCCGGTAGTGGCGGCAGCTCCATATCGTTAGGAAAGATTCCCAATCGCTTTTGCTTTTGAAAACGCTCCTTCCGGATCTCGTCCCAACCGACATCGTAGCGACCCAAGTACTTCTCGATATCTTCTTTGGGAGCTTGCAAGGGATAGTGCGGCGCGTTGAACGCGATGTAGTGGAAAAACGGTTTCCCCGTAGCCACCGATTCGTCGATGAAGTCCATCGCGTAGTCGACATTCGCATCGGTCAAGTAGAAGTCCGGGTCGAATTCGTTCCACTCTTTGCCATTGAGGCGAAAGGTCTCATCGCCCACGAAAAAGTCGGTCGAACCGGACAAGTGGCCAAAGTACTGGCCAAATCCATGGTCCGTGGGCTGGTCGTCGAGATGCCACTTTCCTGTCATGGATGTCGCATAGCCCGCATCCCTAAGCGCCTCCGCAATCGTTATGGATCGATCCAGGGCTTGGTTGCCCGCCTGCCAGGTGTAGAGCCCTGTCAACAAGCAGATACGCGACGAGTGGCACTTAGCCGTATTGTAGAATTGCGTGAACCGAAGTCCTTCTTGAGCAAGCGAGTCGATATGCGGGGTCTCGATCTCGCTGCCATAGCAGCCGAAGTCCGCAAACCCCAAGTCATCCACCATCATGAGCAAAATATTGGGGCGCTCGTCCGCGGACTGGAGCCAGGGAGCTACGAGGCTCGCGATTGAAAGAGTCAGGAATGAAATCAGTGGGCGCTTCATAAAAGGGATAAGAGGAATGGGATTAGTTTAGGTAGCCAGGCACAAGTTACGCCCAACTTCTCCTCAAGGACGCTCATTCGATGATCATTTTCGAGAACCAAGTCAAACTAAGCGGGAGCGATCGGAAGACTTTTGAGCCGCCCTTGGCCACATACCGACCATTTTCACGAAATTCGGGACTTTTTTGGCGATTCCCTTGAAACCAGGACCCCCCTTCTTAACGTTATCAAAACGAACCGTCGTACCCCTTTACCACCATGAATACGTTCCTATCACGCCCACTCACTCTCACGCTGGCCACGATTCTTGCCGGTGCTTTGTCCGCTAGCCTTGCGCACGGCGCAGACAACCAAAATTGGCCCACCTGGCGAGGCGCTTCCTTAACTGGAGCGTTCGAAGGCGCCACGCCTCCCACCGAGTGGAGCGAAGACAAGAACATAAAGTGGAAATCAGAGATTCCGGGATCAGGACTGGCCACGCCTATTATCTGGAAGGACCGCATCTATTTGCTCACCGCCGTTAGCAAAGGAGCTCCAGCCGGTTCACAGCCCCCTAACGCCGGTCAAGCCCGCCGTCCTGGAGGACAAGGAGGCCCCGGCGGCGCTGGAGGAGGAGGCTTCAATCGGGAGGAAGTCATGAGAGAATTCGACAAGGATGGCGATGGCCAACTCAGCGAAGAGGAACGCGCAGCCATGCGTGAACGTTTCGGGGGTGGACGTCGTGGACCCGGAGCCCGACAAGGAGGCGCCGCTGGAGGCGGAGGCGGTCGCAATGCCGCGCCACAGCAGGAGCATGACTTCAATATCGTCGCAGTCGATCGCTCCTCCGGAGAGATCATCTGGAGCAAAACCGCGAATACGCTCATCCCCCATGAAGGGCACCATGCTACTCACGGCTTCGCTTCCGCATCGCCCGTCACAGATGGGACTCACATTTGGGCCTCTTTCGGATCGCGAGGCATTTTCTGCTACGACATGGAGGGGAATCAAGTTTGGGAAGCAGACATCGGCGACCTTAGAAGCCGCAACGGCTTCGGCGAGGCGGTCCAGCCTGCCATCGCCGGCGACAATCTACTGCTCACATGGGACAATGAGGATCAGTCATTTATAGTCGCCTTGAACAAGCGAACGGGCAAAGAAGTATGGCGGCGCGATCGCGACGAGCCCACCTCTTGGACGACGCCTGCGATCATCGAAGTCGACGGCGTTCTGCAAGCGATCATCCCTGGAGCCAACAAGAGCCGAGCCTACAACACCGCCAATGGCGACCTCATTTGGGAAGCCAGCGGACTGACTTCCAACATCATTCCGACACCCGTAGTTGGAAACGGGCTCGTGTATCTTTCGAGCGGATACCGTGGAAGGGCCGTGCAGGCGATCGAGCTTTCCTCCAAAGGCGACGTATCGGGTACGGACAATATTGTATGGAGCGTCGCTCACAGCGCGCCTTATGTCGCCTCTCCCGTTCTCTCCAACAATCGACTCTACATGAACAAGGGCAACGATGCCTACCTGACTTGCTTCGATGCCTTGACTGGAGAAGTGCTTTATCAGGATGCGTCGCTCGAAGGCATTCGTGGCATCTACGCATCACCGATCGCCGCTAACGGTCACATTTACGTCGTCGGCAAGGAAGGCGGCACGGTAGTGGTCAAGGATTCGCCCGAATTCGAGATCGTAGCGACCAACACGCTAGACGATCCTATCGATGCCTCGCCGGTTGCAGTGGGCGACCAGTTGTTCATTCGAGGGCACAAGTACCTCTATTGCATCGAAAGCGACAGTTGAGCATTTAGCCGGAAGCGCTCGACGCGAACGTCACTCCCTTAGAGCTTCTATAATCGTCGCCGGGGCATTGGTGGTAACCGATGTCGCGCCGACGGATTTCATGCGTCGAGCCTCGCCCGGTTCGTCCACCGTCCAGACGTTCAAATCAAGTCCCTTGCTCTGCAATGAGCCGGCAAGCTCCGGCGTAATGCCTTTGCCTGATTGACCGCCAAATCCATCCGCGGACAAATCGTTTACCGTATCCACTATTTGAGCAACCGTCGGCGTAAAGCCGCCCTTTCCATCCTCATCGAGATCCGATAGCCAGTAAGCTTTCAGCTCTGGGCGAATACGTTTAAGCTCGGCGATCGACGCATCGACGAACGAGATCACGATTATGCGAGATGCATCGTGCTCCGAGGCGTCGATCGCTTCCAGCAGTGGTCCCACGATCTCAGGACCGCATTTAATTTCCACGATCCACTGCAATGACTCCGGACTGGATCCAAGCGCATCCCTCAATAGCGGGATACGCTCTCCTCTCCATCGATCGCCTTTCCAAGAGCCGACATCCAACAAGGCGAGATCTTCCCATGAAGAGTCAGCGATCAAAAGCGACTTACCAGAAACACGTTCCGTATCAAAGTCGTGTATACAAACCACTTCCTTGCCGCGAGTCATATGAACATCGCACTCAACGCCATCCGCCCCCGCTTCCCAGCCCAATCGAAAGGCTGCCATCGTATTCTCGGGGGCGCGCGCAGAAAATCCTCTATGAGCGATAACGCGCATGCTTCCGGGTCACACAGTGATCAATTCCAAGGCCTGCAAGCGCTCGAGCACCAGTCGAAAGGAGCTCGTAAAGCGCTTTGGCGTGAACCCAACGCGGTGGATCAAGTTCGACAGGTCCATCCATTCCCCCACCTCGATTTCTTCCATATTGAGACGAAAGAGGCCGCTCCCTTGAACACGGTACACTTCGATAAATTCCTGCCCGGTTTCCTCGCAGGGATTCAGCTTGAAAAGAAATTCGAGTTCTTTGATCGGCTGCCAACCGAGCTCTTCCTGCATTTCCCGGTAGGCGGCTTCCTTATAGCCTTCGCCTGTATCCACATGTCCGGTGCACGATCCGCCCTAGGCGCCCGGCCAGGTATCCTTGTTCATCGAGCGCTTTTGCATGAAGATCTCGTTCTCGTCATTGAACACGAGTATGTGCACCGCTCGATGCTTCAATCCCTCCGCATGAACTTCGGTTCGGGGCCGCTGGCCAATCACGTTATCGAATTCGTCAACGATGTCGAAAATATCTTCTTGCATGGGATTTGGTTAGAGGAAAGCGTGTCGGACTCGACCCAACAGAACAGTTGGGTACGGGCAAATTACGAGCCAAAATATCACATTTTTCTCCATGTCGAAAATCCCAATAGAAATCATCGCCGAGGCGCTCAACAGCAACAATCTAGATCAGGAAACGATTTCGAAAGTGATGAATGATATCGCCCACATGGCACAGGTCATGGCGGAAGAGGAAAAGGCACAGCGGGAGCCACCGGTCAAGAAGCAGTTCATCATCGTACTAAGCGATCCGAGAGGCACAGTACCAGACGAAGATTACGTAGGCTGGGTTGTCCAGATCCCGGAAGACAACCATCCTGGAACGGCGATCGAGCGCATCAAGCGCAGCGCCTACGAATACAATATTTCCAAGAAGGGGCGCAAGTGTCCGGTGAAGAGCATTGGCGAGGCCTGCGAAGCCGTAGGCGCTAAGTTCCAGAAGGAACAGAACGTCGCCATCAAGACCAAGCTGCCCGTAACGGTGCTGCGGACGGACAACGTTCTGCCTCAGATCGACGAGAACAAATAGCGTCCATCCATAAAAAAACGCTCCTGCTTGCTGAGGAGCGTTCGAGCCTGGAATGTGAATTAGCTAGCGCTGCCAATCAGGTCGAGCGAATGCCGCAAGACGATACGTGGCAAGCGCTGGGATTAGACATCGACTTCGATTTCCAAGCCTTATGGCCATCGCCCGACTTCCCGCCCTCTTCGCGCTTCGCTTTGCTCCTTTCGCGGTGCTGCTTGCGTTGTTCGCGGAAGGCATTCTGCTGTTCTTCGTTAAGATGCTGCTCGATCGCCAGTGAACGCTCGTGCATCAGGGCATCGAACTGCGGCTTCATGTCTTCGTGAACTTGACGCATAGCATTGCCGAACTTTTCGATTTCGGCGCGGACGAGCGGGATTTGCTCTTCGTTGAGATCGAGGGAGCGCTCCAGCCGAGAGGTCATGCGGTCCACTTGGACGCGATAAACGTCGCGAGGCGAACGTTGCTCGAAACGATCGCCGCGTTCGTGACGGCTATCGCGTGTCTGCTTCAAATAGAAGACCGTTCCGCCGAAACCAAAAACTCCGCCGATTAAAAACACCGATCCTAGGATCAGGATGGCTCCAAAGGTCTTCCTCTCGCTCATAGGTACTGGGTCCAGTCGTCTCCAACTAGGGCTTCATCGAAATTCTCCACGACTTCGATTTCGTTGCCGGTGAGCTCGCTTACCTCGACGCTTGCGGTCGTCGCTACCGCTAAAATCGTGGCCGCGCCGAAGCATGCTCCCAAAGCGATCTTAGGGATCGGCTTGGCGAAAAGATCGATCACGCTCTCCAGCGCTCCAACGGAGCGTTCAACCCGCAGGGTCGCACCAGAGCGTAGCTCCGATTCGAGTCGGGCGCGCACGATCGGACGCACATCGATGCTTGGAGACGATTCCTCGCGGCTCCTTTTCACGATTTCATCCCATGAGGGAGGGATCTGTTTCTTGGGCAATTCCATTGTTTGTCAGCAGTTTCTTTAATTTCTTACGGGCACGGAAGCTCTTTACCTTAGTTTTTGAAAGTCCCCATCCCATTAGTTCAGCAATTTCCCCCAGTGGCAACTCTTCTAGGTACTGGAGAGTCAGCAATTGGCGCTCATCGTCATTCAGCAGGGCAAGCGCCTTCTGAGCCTGCTCTGTCATCTCGTAAGCGTGCCTTTGATCGACGGTCTCGGTCAGCCGCTCGAGCGTCAGTTCGCTTTCCTCCGCATTCCCAGTTGCGATGGAGGCGGGGTTGCGAGAGTTTTTTCGAAAGTAATCGTAGCCTGTATTGTAGGCGATCTTGCGAAGCCAATTCTCAAAGGGCGCGGTGGCTTTCCAAGAACCCAATTTCCGGAAAGACTTGATGAACGTGTCCTGCACAAGATCCTCCAGATCCGCCTGGTAGGGACAGAATCGAAAGAGACAACGCGTGATCATCGTCTGATGGCGCTGCACGATTTCATCGAACGCATTCAAATCGCCATTGAGCGACTCGTTCACGAGTTCTTCATCTGTCGAGGCGGTATAATCGCGCATGTAAGACACCCATTCTGGTTGGCAACGATCGCGGAGCTTGATCACATTCCTGTCTTTGGCGAGCGAAACTGATCCTCTTTTCGAGGGAATTTCAGCCTTAGAATTGATGCGGACACCAATCAAATCTGTCTGAATCGCTAGTTCCATCGCAGGTTACGAACGCGTGAAATCGCCTCTTCATAGAGGTTTTTGGCGAGCTCGCGCATCAATCTTGTTTGCCTATACGTCATTCCGGGCATGCCTCTTCATGCTCTACAACGCAGGCGCCCCTTCAATAGTTACAAATTGAAGGCAAGATCCCGATCCTCCGGCGATCCACGAAAGAATACGAGAATGTCGTTGCGCCGGATGGACGATTTTTTACGGTCCTTTTAACCGGATTTCCGAGCAAAGAGCCCAACCCTCAAAACGATACACTATCGACGCTTACATGGACAACACGGCCACCAAGAAGGAACTGAAACGACCTCTGACCGTCGTTCTCAACGCAGGCGACCCAGAAGCCAAGAAAGAGGAAATACGCCGCTATTTCCATCAAACCTACGATGCTTACGAAATTCTGTTCGAGACCCTGGCTAGCGACGAGGCCTACTATCGGCGAGCCGATCCCCTGCGCCACCCATTGATTTTCTATTTCGGCCACACGGCCACGTTCTACATGAACAAGCTCTTGCTGGGCAAGTTCATCGACGGGCGGATCAATTCAACGTTCGAGCATACCTTCGCTATCGGCGTCGACGAAATGTCCTGGGACGACCTCAACGACGCCCACTACGATTGGCCCGATGTAAAGGATGTGGCTGCCTATCGCCAGCAAGTCCGAGAGCTGATCGATCAGCTCATCGACGACACCCCGCTTACGCTACCCGTGGATTGGAACAGCTTGTATTGGGTTATCATGATGGGGATTGAGCACGAGCGCATCCATCTAGAGACCAGTTCGGTCCTCATTCGCCAATTGCCCAACGAGCTTCTTCAGGATAGGCAGAGCCTTTGGAGCCCAAGCGAAGAGCGCGGCGCCGACGCTCCGGTAAACGAGCTATTGAACGTCTCGGGTGGAACCGTCGAGCAAGGAAAATCCCGTGAAAACGGACTCTACGGGTGGGACAACGAATATGGGCGGTACACGACTGACGTTTCAGGTTTCAAGGCATCAAAGTACCTCGTATCCCACCGAGAATACCTCGAATTCATCGAGGACGGCGGCTATCAGGAGGAATCCCACTGGACGCCCGAAGGATGGGCTTGGGTGAAATACCAGAAAGCGACCTGCCCTCTCTTCTGGATTCCTCAATCGGACGGCTCCTACCGATTCCGGACTATGCTCGAGGAGATCGACATGCCTTGGTCGTGGCCTACGGAGACAAACTACCTCGAAGCGAAAGCCTTTTGCAATTGGAAGGCTGCCAAGACTGGCGAAGCCGTACGGCTGCCCACAGAAGAGGAATGGTATCGATTGCTCGACTACACGGAAACTCCGGATGTAACGGACTGGGACAAGACACCGGGCAATTTAAATCTCGAGGATGCGGCATCGTCGGTTCCCGTCGATCGCTACGCCTTCGGCAAGGGATTCTTCGACATTCTCGGAAATGTCTGGCAGCACACCGAAACGCCCATACGCGGCTTTCCGGGCTTCGAGGTCCACCCGCTCTACGACGACTTTTCTACGCCCACGTTCGACACCAAGCACAATCTCATTAAGGGCGGGTCCTGGATTTCGACCGGAAACGAAATCATTCGCGACTCGCGTTACGCCTTCCGCCGGCATTTCTATCAACATGCAGGCTTTCGATACATCGCGTCCGATGCTCCCGTTGAGATTCCCGACGATAGCTACGAAACCGATCCCGAGGTTGTTCCGTACTGCGAACTCCATTACGGTGCCGACTACTTCGGCGTAGAGAACTATCCTGAAAAGCTCGCCCAAATCGCCCTCAACCACGTTCAAGGCAGAGCTAAAGCGAGCGCCCTCAACGTGGGCTGCAAAACGGGACGGACCGCATTCGAACTCGCCGTCGAGTTCGAGAAGGTTATCGGAATCGACTTCACCGCTCGCATGATTCGCATAGGTGTCGATCTGAAGGACAAGGGATACACCCAGTACACTCTACCCGAAGAAGGAGACATCGTCACATTTCACCAAAAGAACCTTCAGGAGCTGGGTCTCGATGGATCACGCGATAAAGTCTCGTTTATGCAAGCGGACATTTCGAATATGAAGGAGCGCTTTTCCGGCTACGACCTTATCCTCGTCGATACGACTTTGGAGAATGCGTACGATCCAGGCAAGTTCCTCGACTCCGTCCACGAACGGATCAATAGCCAGGGCTTGCTGATCATCGCCTCCAACTACGAATGGGACGAAAGCAAGACTGATCGCGATCAATGGCTCGGGGGCTTCAAGGTCAATGGCGAGAATACCACGACCTTGGATAGCCTACAGTCTCGATTCGCTTCGCAATTCAAGCAAATCGGCGATCTGATCGAGATCGAGCAAGTCATTCGCAAGACCCGGCGTTCCTTCCGACACAACGCCGTTCAAGTGACTATCTGGGAACGTATCGACTAGTCGATTACATAGATCTCGAACATGCCAATGCCGGTTTCTCCGGAGGCTCCGTCCAGGACAACCGTATAAAGCCCTTGCCCGAGCGAAACAAGCATGGCAGCATCGCGGCTACCGTTCTCGAACGTGAAGGCGCCTACGCTGGCGAATGCATCTAGCTTCTCGATGCTTCGCTCGTCCTCCCAGTCATCGTTTTCAGCGATTACATTAGAGCCGGAATAAAGGCTAATGAATGGATCGGAAAGCGGCGTGTCGATCCCCTGATTCTGCAATGCAGGGCCAACGCCACGTATGAGCAAATCCATTTCAACTTCGCCTATGATGACAAAGCCGCCAATCATGACCGAATCGCCCTGCCCCACATAGCCACGCGTCGAGATATTGATCAGTTGCGCATCTCCAGCTGTCGCTTCCTCGATGCGGTACAATTCAAGCATGGCTACACCGGTACCTCCATCCGTATCGCTCAGCAATGCCGTATAGAGTCCCGGAGTATAGTCGCGAACGACCACGGATTCCTTCAAGCTGGAGGAGATGCTGAATGCGCCCGTTCCCCCTTCAAAATTCGACAATTCCTCTTCCGTCAACACTTGAGACCAGTCATCATTCCTAACGATTTCCTCATCTAAAGGCAACTGACGTACGCTCATGACAGGATTGCCTAAAGTATTGGACACTTGGAGGTCGCCCAGCTTCGGGCCAACGCTCCGGGTCATAATCTTCATCGTATCCGTTCCACGTATACCATATCCCGCAATTAGTATTTCATGTCCGGTTCCCACAAATCCTCGCGTAGATAAATTGACGATACGGCTTCGTTGCGGCAATCCATCGGAGTCTATGTAAATCGGATCGGATATGCCGTTCTCATTGAATGCTCGCACTCGATAGGAATATGCAATGCCCGGGATGATATCACGATCCAAATAAGATGTTGTATTCGCTGGAACTCGGGCAATTTCGTTCCAGTCATTCAGCCCCTGCTCTGTCCGCTCGATAATATAGCCCAACTCGTGATCGGAGTTGTCTTCCCAGGTTATCAACATGCCATCGACTCGCGTGTTGTCCGATGTCCCTCCCTCGGGTGGTAACGGTGGATCCTGGCTCGTATTGCCTCCTGATTGATATACAGTGTGGTTGCCATCACCCGTAAAAATCACCCCAACGCGCTGCCCATTGGACAAATTCTCCGTCGCGGTAAACGTTACCGTTTCGTTCCCAGTACCAATAGCTTGGGAAGTGATTTGCAGCCAGGCATCGCTGCTCGTGAGCGACCAATCCGTATTCGAAGCGAGAGAGAAGCTATACGTTCCGCCTTCTCTTCCAATATATTGCTCTGATGGGATGGCCTCCACAAAATAGTCCGCTCCTTCTTGGGTTACCGTGTGGACGATCCCGCCAATGTTGATCGTTCCGACACGAGGATCGACACTTACGCTTTCCAGCACTTGGTAGGAAACCGGTTCATTCCCGGTGCCCTCACCGTCCGCGGGCTCTTCTACCACGATCCATTCAACATCTGGAATGGCTTCCCAATTGGAGGCGGATGTGACCAATACCAAATTGTCAGAGGTTTGCGTTGCCGGTACGGTCCGACTCAACGGAGTGATCGAGGAAACCGGAATGACAGATGTCTGAGCGAGAACTGAATTGCTGTAATCGGAGACGCCCGACTCATTGTAAGCCCTCACTCGATACAAGTATGAACTCTCAGGCGATACTGTCCGATCAAGAAAATTGGTAATGCTCGTCTCCGTATTTCCCACTGTAATGAAGGGTCCTCCCACGGACTGGTCCTGCCTTTCGATCAAGAATCCGTCCTCGACTGCGGAGCGATCGCTCCACTGCAATCCTACGCGATTGTATTCCTCCAAGGTAACGACTAGATTTACCGGAGAATTAGGCGACTCGTCGAAGGATTCGATAACCGCTTCGTTGGACCATTCCGAAACCTCGCCTGGACGCGTCGCTCGTATGCGATAGATATACTCCGTACCTGGGAGCAAATCCGTATCGGTGTAAGTCTCGTTATCCGCAAAAATTTGGGCTATGGTTTCGAAAGCTTCGTCCACAATTTTTCTCTGTATCGAGAATCCGGTTTCATTGGACGACATATCTATCCAATTCAATGTCGCCGTATTGCTTGATAAGGTAACCGCAGTCAAAGTCTCTGGCGTTTCCAGTGTCACCTCGGGTAGCACCGTTAAAATCGCATCTGCGCTGACAACCGATCCCCCGGGATTTGACGCGACCACGGTGTAGACCGTCTGGTCCAAGGAAAAAACAACGGGATCGGTCGTATGGACCGGATCGGTCGCTCCGGAAATCGGGGCCCCATTGGCCATCCATTCATGAGCGACGTCTATGCCTTCTGCCAACGCGTTGAAAGATACGTTTGAATTGGCGGGTATCGACTTCGATATCGGTTCCACGGTAAATACAGGGGGATCGATGATGAGTTCTCTACGAAAGGAAACGAGCGACTTCTCGGAAGTCGACGCCGAATAGACATGCTCCCCATCGGGGCTCGCCATAATGGTCAACGACCCATTCAAGCCTTCCACGCCCTCATCCGTATGATAGATCGTCTGATCGTACGCAAGCGTACCCAAGTCCGTATCGCGCGCGAATACGGTGATCGCGTCATCAAAGAACGCCGCGACATAAATGAATTTTCCATCGGCGCTCATAGCGAGCGAATGCGACCCGTCCAGTCCCTCAACGCCATCAATTCCGGAACGATGCGTGGCCACGAATTCGAGCGCTCCCGTTGCATCTCTGTTAAAGGTAGTAAGCGAATCACTGTTCCATGAAACTACATACAACTGATTTCCATCCGGGCTCGCTAAAGCAGCGCGAGGACCGAGGAGGCCTCCCACGGTAGTGCCCACGGCATCCGGACCGCCATTTGAGATTTTGGAATTGTAGTTAAGCAGACCGGTATTCAAATCCCGATCGTATACCGACACAGCATCCTCGTCCCAGAGGGCGACGTAGACGTTTTTACCATCTGGGCTGACGGTCAGGAAATGAGGCGCATCCAAGGCGAAGATATCGTCTTCACCATGCTTCAAGCGCCCCAGGAATCCTACCATTCCCGTAACCGGATCTCTGCTGAACAATGCCAAGGCATTGTCGTCCCAGCTTGCCACATACAAATTCATTCCATCGGGCGAAATCGCAATAGAGCGCGCCCCGTCTAATCCGTCCACGCCCACTTCCCCATCCTTGATTCGACCAAGATAGGTCAAGCCACCCGTCGCTGGGTCTCGAGAAAAGGAAACCAAGGCATCATCGAACATACCCACCGCATACAAAAAGGCCCCATCAGGAGAGATATCCAAAGACCGCGAACCATTCAGTCCGTCGATGCCGCCCTCGCCATTCTTGCTCTTGGAAACGAACGAGAGCTCTCCCATCGCTGCATTGCGAGCGAAGATCGCGATCGCGTCATCATTCATCGATGCCACGTAGAGAAATGCTCCATCGGGAGAGATAGCGAGATCATAGCTCCCATCCAAGCCATCGACTCCTCCCACGCCGTCGAAGTGGGCATCCACGAAGACGAGCTCCTCAAGCGGCTCCGCTGGCGGCGGATCCGGTTCTTCTTCCTGAGCTACGATCGAACCGCACAGGCTTGCGGCGCAAAGGGCAAGCGCACTCGTTCGTCGTATTGAGTTAGGCAAAAAGGGTCTCATCGCGATAATGCGCATGTACATAGCATGGCCCATGCCTGGGCTCCGCGATTAGCAATTCATTTACCGAATGCACGACCTGCAACCGATCCGATCACTCCCGAATATCCTTCGATTCACAATTGCCAAGCGTTCGCTCATCCCCTCTGATTCTCACGATTCATGAGAGCCAAAGCGCTTTATCTTCACACGTCCAATCGCATAGAGCGGCTCGCCCAGCGCCTCATGGAAGTTTCTCGCGAGCAACCTCTGCCCGGGTTGTTAAGCCAGGAGACCGTGATGACCTTGAATCCGGGAATGGCTCGATGGCTGCGTTTCGAGATCGCCCGTTCGACTGGCATCTCCTTTGGTTGGGACTTCCCCTTCCCCGCATCGCTCATCCAGCGAATCCTTTCCGGATTTGAGCCCACCGCGGATAGCAGGAACCTATTCAATGAGCCCAAAGCTCAATGGGAGCTATTCGATTTGCTCGGCGAACTGGAAAGCAGTCCTAGGTTTGCGATCGTTAAACGCTACTGCGAGCCTAGCTCAAGCCGACGTCTTCAACTGGCTTCGAAGCTCGCATGGCTATTCGATCAATACCTTCTGTATCGGCCAGATACCCTCCTCGAATGGGAATCCGGTCGCGAAGCGAATGACTGGCAAGCCGAAATCTGGAGACGCCTACTACCGAGGTTGGAGACTGGTGAACGCAAGCCCAAGCACATCGCTCGTATAGGGAAAGCTCTTCAACAGAATGGAATCGATACCTCTCGGGCAAATCAGGACCTCTGGCCCGATCGCATATTCGTTTTTGGAGCCTCCGCTTTACCTCCCATTTATATTGATATTCTGGATACTTTTTCACAATTCAAGCCAGTACATATATTTTTACTGCAACCAACCGATCTTTATTGGGCGGACCTAAGATCGCCCAAGCAAATCGCTCGCGTTACTGCGCGCAATACGAATCTCGATTCCATCGGAAGTTCAGCCCATGAACTCGAGTCATTCGACATAGGCAACCCGCTTCTCCCCTCTTTTGGCAAACAAAGCCAGGCATTCCTCGATTTGATTCTCGACAAGGACCCGATTCATGACGATTCCGCCTTTCAAGAGCCTGATCCTAGCACCCAGCTTGGATGCCTTCAATCGGACTTGTTTCTTCTCGAGAATAGATCCCCGGGCAATTCGACGCAGTATGCGTTTCCAAAATTCGATGGTACCATCCAGATTCACGATTGCTCCAGTCCACGCAGAGAGATTGAGACACTTTGGGACTATCTAGTTGACTACTTTGCGAAGCATTCAGATTCCCAAGCCAGCGACATACTTGTAATGGCTCCTGACATACAGGCCTATGCTGGGCATATCGATGCTGTATTCTCAGTCGAGACGAGCGCAGGCGAACGGATCCCCTATTCAATCGCGGACCAAGCAAGCCCAAACCAATCCGCATTCCTGTCAGGCTTGATAGAGTATTTGGAATCCGTAAAATGGCGGGCAACGGCAAACGAAGTGATCGCTTTGCTCAAGCTACCTATAACCCAAACTGCGTTCCGGTTTACGGATGCAGAGTTAGATCGCATCGTATTTTGGATACGCGACTCTGGAGTCGTCTGGGGCTGGGACGCCAATCATCGCGAAAGCTTCAATGCATTTTCGACTCAACGAAATACTTGGCGCGAATTCAAAGCGCGCCTATCGGCCGGAATTGCTTTCAGAAATAGCAATACTCTAATCCCGGGCAACATTTCACCCTATTGCGAAGTCGAGGGAGAAAGCGCCGAGACGGCAGGCAAACTACTCGAGTTCCTTTCATTCATCGAAGCGCTCAAGGACGATCGCTCACGAATGGATACCGTATCCTCCTGGAGTCAGGCAGTAGGCTCGATCGCAGATCGGATAAAGCCAAAAGACGACAACGAACTAAGGCATTACCACGCGGCGCTTGAGCTAATTCAAGAGCAACTACCCAACACTTCAGAAACCATAGCCAGCGGGCTAGATGCATTCTCGGTTATCGCGAATGCATTGCGAAATACATCATCAGCGACAGGTTATCTCAGCGGTCGGGTCACATTCTGTTCACTCAAGCCGATGAGAAGCATTCCAGCCAAAGTCGTGTGCTTGATCGGATTAAAGGACACCCAATTTCCTCGCAAGATCGTCCGAGCCCCATTCGACCTGCTTGCCAAGCAGCCACAACGGGGCGATCGCAATACGCGCGATGAAGACAAGCAATTCTTCTTGGAAACGATTCTCGCGGCCCGCCAGCAAATCTATTTCAGCTACCAGGGAAGTTCAGCCGTCAATGACACGGAACAGGAACCATCCGTCGCTCTGGCGGAACTAATCGACTACCTCAAGACTGCTCAGCCAGAAACGATCGATTCTCAGTTGCTTACCCGGCACAAGCGACAGTCTTACGATCCTGAATACTTTGCCAACGATCGGCTATTCACTTACTCGAATGAACGCGCGCGCCTAAGCCAGGCTTACGCTGAGGGTCGCCATAAAGGAAAAACCACAGTGGCTTCGCCTGAAGTCTTTGCGCAGGCCCCAGAATCTCCCACGGAACCCGTTTCGATCGAATCCCTGATTCGCTTCTTCAAGGACCCTCAAGCCTATTTCGTCCGAAACGCCTTGGAAGCTCGATTCACCGAGTTCGAAGACAGTCTCCCTGATGACGACCTGATCGAGCATCATTCGCTTGCCCGCTACGCGCTTCGCGATGAGTTCGCTGATGCGATTTGCAGCGGTAGGCCTATCGACTCCTTAGGCCAGGAACTCCTGGCCTCCTTCAAGCTCCTTCCTCCCGGTTATTCCGAGCGTATCGCCTTCGAGTCTCTGCGAGAGAAAGCGTTGACTATCGAATCGCGCTGGAACGCGGAATCCATCGCAAGGCCCCTCGAAGAGATGTTGATAGATCGTTCCATTGGCGCCTATCAACTAACGGGTCGTATCCGGAAGAACGGCACCGATACTAGACCTCATTTCCTACATCCCGGCAAATGGAATGCACGGATTCGAATCGCCCACTGGATTCAGCACTTGGCGATGAATCTCAGCGCTCCGACGCAGTCCTGTATCGAGTCCTTGTCTGAATCGGACGCTTCCCTTTCGCTCGCGCCCGTGGCCAACGCTTCGAATATTTTGGCTGACCTACTGGATATCTATAGAGATTCGCTTCATCGTCCCATTCCCTTCCTTCCACAATTGAGCTGGGACGCTTGGGAAAAACGAAGCAGCCCAAGGAGCCGCTCGAGAACGGATGATCCTATCGCCGACCACATCGCGATCAGCCAATCGCTACTTGAATCCAGCCAGCGCGCCTTTTCAGGCAGGCATACCTATCCGTGGACTCCTAACCATCAAGCCTGCTTTGGCCTCACCCCACCGGTCGATGCATCATACGCCGAGCTATCGATCAAAATTTGGTCTCCGTACGTCGAGTCCTTGAAAACTGAAGGAGACACGAAGTGAATTCCTTGGAAAGAGGCGTTTCGATCATCGAGGCCAGCGCTGGCACCGGCAAGACCTACACGCTTTGCCGCATCGTTCTGCGACTGGTTGTCGAAAAAGGAATTCCTATAGATCGGATTCTCGCGATTACTTTTACTCAAGCCGCTACCAACGAGCTCAAGTCACGCATTCGAGAACTGCTCTACGATTCCTTGCATCAGGTCTTGTCCCAGAACGTTGAGGAACCAATACTAAAAGACTTGATCGTTCCGGGCGGAATCGATCCCGAAATCGCCAAGTGCCGACTGAGACATAGTCTGGAAATATTCGATGATGCCTCCATCTCGACGATTCACGGATTCTGCAAGCGGTCATTGGAATTCGTTTCCCTGGAATCGGAAATTCCTTTCGACGCCAATCTGGAGCCGGTTGACCGAGAACTAATCGATCAATTCAAAAATGAATACATACGTATTCATATATTGGAGCACTCGGCGCTGCTTACCGCATTTTATCAGCAAAAAGCGATCTATTCAAAACGATTGGATTTCATCGCCAAGGAATGCGTCGCCCATCCTTATGCCTCGCTGGAGCCAAAGCCAGCAGTTAACCGAAGCGAGGAGCTCCAAAGCTCCTACCAAAACGCCCTTGCGGCGCTTGCTCAATTTCTAGACGAAGCGGAGAGCGCCACCGAGCGACTCAGCAAGAATTCACGACAATACAAAGCGTTCGCCACTCCAGAACGCCGCCATGCCCTAATCGCATTGATTGAGCGCGGCTACCCGTTTGCCACAGATATCCCGATTCTCGAAGACTTCTCCTCGATCGCCTGGCGCAAAGCGCTCAAGAAATCTGAAAAAGAGCGCTCAATCCCAGAGTTCCTTGACCATTTTGACGTTCTCCATCGTCTACTCTCAAACGCTTTTGACGCTCTTATCGCCAGCTATCGAGAATGGCTATTCAAGAACCTGCGGGAAGAAAAGGAGCGGCGAAACGTCATCTCGTTCAACGATCTCCTGCATACCCTAGACAAAGCCCTGAAAGATTCCACTGGCGATGGCGTAGCCCAGGCGATCGCCAATCAGTTCGACGCTGCTCTAGTCGATGAATTCCAGGACACAGATCCAATTCAGTTCAACATAGTGAATCGACTATTTGGCAACGATTCACACTACCTCTTTTTTATCGGCGATCCCAAGCAAGCGATTTATCGATTTCGAGGCGCCGACATCTACGCCTATTTCAATGCTACGGGATCTCATAGTTTTGGCCGTATCCTACTATCGGATAACTACCGATCCACAGAGTCGCTGGTAGGAGCGGTCAATGCATTGTTCGAATCGTCTCCCGACGGATTCGCTTTCGACCGCATTCAATTCTCTCCCGCTACTGCAGTCCGTCGCGAGGGGCCCAGCGCTCCACTAAGAATAAACGCCTTGGGACTTCTGGATTCAGAGCGGCTCGTAGATGGCATCGCCACTCGCTCGCTTGCCAGAACCGCCGCCAAAGACTTGGCAAATAGAGTCGCTGCCGACCCTGAGCTCGACCTGAGCTCCGTAGCGTTCCTAGTGAGCCGTAACTCAGAGGCCGATATCTTGCTGGACAGCCTTTCTCAGCAAGGAATCGACGCTGTAATCAAGTCAGAGCGCAGCATTTTTAAAACGCCTGAAGCGCAAAGCATGCTCCAACTGCTGAATACGCTTTCCAATCCATCCCGCCGCTCCAGTCTTCATGCCCTCCTGCTCACTCCAATCGGTGGATACAGCTGGAAGGAACTCCAAAGCGAATCCTTCGAGAAGAAAACGCAATCCGTCGCCGCATTCATCCATGAATGGGCTCATTCATGGTTCGAAACGAAATTTGACGCAGGATTTCATGAATTGCTCAAGCTAACAGGGGCGGATCAGCAATTGCTGCGTCAACGGGACGGAGAACGCCCCTATTCGAATCTGCTCCAGCTCAGCGAGCTGCTCCAGATGGAATCGCTTCATAGCTTGGCTACGCCGAGTCGACTGGCTCACTGGCTCACGTCCAATCGCGAATCCGACGTGACTATGAATGAGGAATGGCAAACGCGCCTGATATCGGAATCAGGCAAGCCTCAAATCGTTACCATTCACAAAAGCAAGGGACTCCAGTATCCAATCGTAGTTTGTCCGTTCCTAAGCCTTCTCAGAACACGACCGAAACGGGATTTCGCCCTCTACCATGCGACTGATCGCGACGACGCCTTAGTTATTGACCTCTCCCCTGAGGGAAAGCAGTCAGCGCTGGACAGCGCTGAATCTGAAGAGTACGCCGAGCATCTCCGCCTCATCTATGTCGCTCTCACGCGCGCCGTGGACGAGTGTTCCCTGTATCTGGTTCCCGAAGAAAGCGCCACGCGACAAAAGCGGAATCCCTCTTCGTTTTGCCGCCTTATCATGGGCAGCGACCGTTCCAAGCGTCTCCTCGAAGATCGAGAGCTTTCTGAAACATTTGTAACTCGTATTGAGGAATTCGATTCCAATCTTATTTCATTGGAACCTCGTTCATTAGAAGAGCCCAACGAAGAGTCTGCGCAAGAATTGCGGCCTCGTGAAGCGATCGCCGTTTCAGAGGTGAAAGCCCTCCTTGTCCCCAATGGCAAGATCCCGCATTCCGAGAGAATTTTGAGCTTTTCCACAATCACACGACTGGCTCATTCGATGGACGCGTTCAACGAGGTCGAAGAGATTCGGGACGATGAGAACGTTATCGAAGCCAATGAGCTCAATCAAGTACCCGCTGAATCAGTCGAACCCTCCGGACCAAGCATTTTCACGCTTCCGAAAGGCGCGCACACAGGAAATCTGATTCATCTGATTTTGGAGGAGGTGGACTTCCAAGACACCCGCAATTTATACGAAACCGTAAGCGACTGCTTCAATCGACTGCGCTACGGATTCTCCGAGTTCAAGGGAGTCGTTTGCGATCATGTAAGGATGCTCATTGACCGGGAGATTGGCAAGGGACTTTCCCTGTCGAGCATTCATCACAATGAACGAATTCCTGAATTGGAGTTCGCTTACCCAACCTCCCACGACGCGTTGAAGAAAATGGCCCATGCCTTCCAGTCGGCAAACTCTCCGGGCATCCCGCAGGAGTGGATTCATTCACTGAGTTTGGAAGAAACGCGAGTCAAAGCTTCGATGCTAAGAGGGTTTATCGACCTCGTTTTTGAGCGCGACGATAAACTCTACATTGCCGATTGGAAATCCAACTACCTCGGTCCGGATGCCTCGTCTTATTCTAGAGGGGCTCTCGCTCAAGCTATGGCTCAGCATGACTACTACCTGCAATATTGCCTCTATAGCGTAGCTCTCTTGCGATATATCGAATCGCGATTTCCTAGCGAGGATCCCTACGATCGATTTGGAGGTGTATTCTATATTTTCATACGCGGCATAGAATCCACTGGGGACAACGGCATATTCTTCGATCGACCGAGCAAATCTTTAATCCAGGCCCTAGACATGGCCTTAAAACGATGAACGCGACCCTGCAACACGCTCAACTAGAGGAATTCCTACGCAAGGAACGCTTTACGGCGGCTGATCGCGCATTTGTATCGTTTCTTCAAGAGACCTATGCAGAATCGGACGCGAACGTTCTCGCTGCGGCCGCCCTTTGCGTTTCTGCAACTCGGGAAGGACACTCCTTCTACGACCTTTCTCAACCTCCTATCGATGATACGAAGCAATCAGAACAGGACAACCTAGAATGGCCCACGCTGGCTGAGTGGGAAAAGGCCTTTGCCCAAAGCGCCTCTACCGGCGGGCCATCGCAAGAACGACCCCTCGTATTCACGCCACCGAACGCTCTCTACTTGAACAAGTACTTCGAATACGAGAAGCGCCTTGCTCAATCCGTGATTCGAATGACGCAACGCAATGCTCCGCGCGGAGCGACCCAAGCAAATAGCAATAGCAGCGACCTTCAGGCGGTCGCGGTGGAAAGAGCGCTCGAATCCAGCTTTTATCTAATCTCCGGTGGACCCGGTACGGGGAAAACGACTACGATCCTCCACTATCTCGTCAATGCGATCCAGAGCGCGCCTCAGAATCCGAAACCCAAGATTATCGCGGTCGCGCCCACGGGAAAAGCGGCAGCGCGCCTTTCAGACTCGATCGCAAGCGGTCTTGATCGGCTTGATGTCGATACGGCGACAAAGGAATTCATCCAAAATATTCCTTGCATGACGGTTCATCGAGCATTGGGAGCGATCCCAAACCGCATTACCTTCCATAGAAACGAAGAGTCCCCTCTCGAGCATGACATCGTTATCGTCGACGAAAGCTCGATGATCGACCTTCCCTTGATGCAAAAGCTATTCTGCGCTCTCAGGAGCGAGGCGACGATCGTTCTCCTTGGCGATCACGATCAGTTGTCGTCAGTCGAGGTCGGATCGGTATTCAGCGATCTCATTCAATCGAGCCTTGATCGGGAGAGTCCAATCTTCGGTCACTCGACGAATCTCCTTAAAACGTATCGTTTTTCTGAAGACAGCTCGATCCATACGCTTTGCCAGCTGTGCAAGAAGGGCGAAACAAGCGAATTCACTCAATTCATTCAGAAACCGAAAGAGGATTTCCAGTTTCATCCTCTGAAGAGCGGGACTCGAAACGAACTTGATCCGATCGTAAATCTCATAGTCGACGCCCATGAAAAACGGGCCGCTTGCCCCGATGTCGAAACCGCATTCAGCACCCTCGGTGAGTTCGTAGCCTTAACTCCCTTCAATGCAGGTCCATTCGGTACGCGATCCCTCAACCAACTAGTCGACAGCAGAATTCGCCGCTCTCGCCCTATCGATGCAAGCGAACCCTATCCAGGCATGCCGCTGATCATCCTTGAGAACAACTACGACCTAGAGCTTTACAATGGCGATATTGGGATCGTCTGGTCAGACGCCGAATCGAAGGAGCTGTTCGCTTGGTTTGGCGATGGAGGAAACCCCCTGAAACGCGTCAATCTTCAGTGGCTCCCCAAGCGCGACCTCGCCTATTGCTTAACGATCCACAAAAGCCAAGGCTCCGAATTTGATCACGTAGTCGGGATCTTCCCAGCTCAGGACGACTCGTTCGTTTCGCGGGAACTCGTGTATACTTGCTGTAGCCGGGCGAAGGAGCATATCACGATCTTTGGCAGCGAAACTGCTCTCGCTGCCTCGATCGATCGATCGCAAAAACGGGCGACCCGATTAGACGCGCAGATCCTAGAGCTCTCTGCGGAGAGCTAGGCATTCAACCGGAACCACAGGCTTCCGATCAGTCCTCTCGGCTGGTCACTTCAAGCAAGTGGTAGCCGAACTGGGTCTTCACTGGTCCTTGGACTTCTCCGATGGGGGCCGAGAACACGACTTCGTCAAACTCCTTAACCATCATGCCCGGTCCAAATCTCCCAATTCGCCACCGCTTTTACCCGATGGGCACTGAGAGTGCTGCTGAGCGAGATCGGCGAAAGCGACGCCTCCATCGATTTGTGTCTTGAGCGCCTCGCACTCCGTTTCCGTGGCCACCAAGATGTGGCGCGCTGATATAAGTTAGTCTCCTTTGAGAGTTGAGCCGCGACCCTCTCCCAGGCTTCGTAAAAGGTAAAGGAGAAATATAGGGATTCGCTCACAATTCACTAAGGGTACGGTCAGAAGACCGAGGGGAGCGCACATCGCGAATGCTTGCCTTGATTTATGAACCCCCCTCCTCAATTATCGATCTATCCAACAATCCCAAACCTATGCTATGAACTCACGTCGACGCTTTCTATCCCTCTCTGCCCTTGGCTCGCTGACAGGCCTCGGAACCGTCAAGGCCTTCGCCCAAGAAAAATCAGTAAACGGATCGGTTATCCTATCCACCTGGAATATCGGCATTCGGGCGAACGTCCGAGCGAACGAAGTACTCGAGTCAGGAGGCAGCGTACTCGATTGCGTTGAGAAAGGCGTTAATCTCATCGAGAACGATCCCAATGCCGGAACGGTTGGAATCGGCGGATTCCCAGATGAAGAAGGACACGTCACGCTGGACGCCTGCATTATGGACTCCGCTCAGCGCTGCGGATCCGTCGCATTCTTGCAGCACATCAAGAATCCGGTATCGGTCGCTCGAAAGGTCATGGAAGAGACCAAGCATGTCATGCTGGTAGGCGAAGGCGCCTTGAATTTCGCCTTAAAACATGGGTTCAAGAAAGAGATCCTTCTCACCGAACGATCGTTGGCAGGCTGGAAAAAACGGATCGCCGAGCGGGATGACCAGCTCCCTGAAATCAACGTAGAAAATCACGATACGATTGGGATGGTCGCTCGCGACGCGAATGGAAACCTCGCGGGATCCTGCACTACCAGCGGCGCAGGCATGAAGCTTCATGGCCGCGTCGGCGACTCCCCAATTATCGGAGCAGGTCTCTACGTCGACAACGATGTCGGAGCCGCCTGCGCGACTGGATGGGGAGAGGCGGTCATTGAGAATGCAGGCAGCGCCATGGTAGTTGAATTAATGAGACACGGACGCTCTCCTCAGGAAGCTTGTGAGGAAATTGTGCAGCGAATCGCCAATAAATTCCAGGAATGGAAGCCCATTCAAGTCGGCTTCATCGCCTTGAACAAGGTCGGTGAAACCGATGGATTCGCCATTCAAGAGGGCTTCACTTACGCCCACCATTCCGGCGGGCAAAACCAGTCGATCAAATCGAAAAGCCTGCTCAAGCGCGACGCCTAGCGGACAGCCGACAAAAATTTGAGCATCCGCTCCATCCGAGTTTCGTCATAAAACGGAGCCCCTCCGTGCTTGCCTCCATACAGCGGCGCGAAGTCGACTTCCAGACCGAGTGATTCGTATTTGCCCAGCAACTCGATCGACTGATTGATCGGCATCTGCGGATCCTGGTCGCCATGGATCATCAACAGAGGTGGGTCGTCCTGATCCACGTGAAACACAGGGCTGGCCAATCGAGCCACCTCCGTCACATCGTCCGGATGCCCGCCGATAAAAAGATCCAATGCCGGCACCCGCACGCTCAGGCCATGCGGCGTAGACTGATCGAGAATCGTCGTCAGATTGCTCGCTCCAAAAAGCGAAATAACCCCTTGGATATCGGAGGATGCATCCAAGTGCTCGCCCACGGTTCCCTCCAATTCTGGATGCCCATTTGTGACACCGGCCAGCGCCGCCAAATGGCCGCCTGCGGAAGCTCCCACGATAAAAACGCGTTCCGCCTTCAAACTCAATCGATCTTGGTGCGCTCGCAAATATCGAATCGCCGCCTTAATATCGTGAATCTGAGCGGGAAACCGAGCCGTCCGGCTCAACCGGTAGTCGACACTGGCCAACGCCCAGCCCTGTTTCATGAGATCGAGCACCGGTACCTTCTCTTTGGAGCCCGACCGCCAAGCGCCCCCATGTATCCAAACAATCACGCCATCACGCGTCTTGCCGGTCGGCGTATAAAGATCGAAAGCAAGCGTCGACTCTCCGAAGGTCGCGAAAACGATATCCTTCTCCACGTTCCAGTCGTCGGCGACACTGGTTGAAACCGCAATTCCGAAAACACCCCAAAGGACTACTCCAATCATTCTAAACCGCATCATAAATCAAGTAGGGCCAGCGCTTGCCCTGTGCCGCGTAGTTTGAGCTCAAGTTTGCATTCGTAGCCTGGCGCAATCGCCAGCCCTACAAAAAGAACCAAGGGACAATCTCTTAAAATCCCTTTAGACATCCCGCACGGAACGATATTAGCGTTGAAAAGACAACGCAAAACGAGAACCGCGCCCAAGACCCCTCACCACCTATACCTCGACTAGCAAATCGTTCGCGTAAAGCAGCTTCACCAACTCCACATCCGCAAAGTGATTTCCTTTATAATCGGTGATGGTTCCGACGAAACGCCCCTCTTCAATCAAGGCCAGAGCTGCGATCAAATCGAGGATTGCCCGGTGCCAAGCCGCTTCCAGCGATTTCCCATCGACGAGATGCGTGGGCTCGTTTACGTAGCCATGCTTTCCAGCAATGAGAATATTATTCTTATTGTATCCAATGTTTTGGACATCGGCGAAGATTTTTCCGAAGGTTCGAATGAACATCATTTGCCTCCAAGTGGCGTTCGTTCGGGCGGAAGCTCCATGATTGAAAGAGCGTTCATTCAATACGAATCGAATCCGCTGGACTCCCATCGCATTCGTGAATTCCCGGGCGCAATCGATTCGCAACGATCGATCGCCTTTCTCGTTCGGCATGATCGAAACGAACCCGTCATGCGGTGTCGCGATGCTTACTGGTTCGCGCACTGTGAAGTACTTTACCGATCCAGGGCATTCCCTTCTTCCCGCATCTCTCAAAGCATCCACGAGATCGGAGGCGCCTGCATTGAATAAGGGAGGATCGCCCGAATTCATGCGAATCATCAGATTATCGACATCCATCCCCGCCTTAAGAGCGATGATATGCTCAACCAGCCGAGCGTAGTTGTGACGGGAGCCTGATCGCAGCACAATATTGCTCACAACTTTGCCCGTCGTCCATACATTGCGAACCGAAACCTTGATGGGTTGGGAATCAGGAAGATCCACGCGATCGAACCACCAACCTGGGCGCTCCGAAGGCTCCAAACGCAGCGTTCGGATGTGGTTTTTGGCAAACGTTCCTGGAGCGCTCACCTCCACCGGTTCAGCGATCGTGAGAGGACGCTCCAACCGGGGCGCTTCCTCGTCGCCGCTCCAGTCTTGATCGATTGGCAAGCTGACAAATCGGTCATAGGAACGCTCGATCTGCGCCCTCTCGCCATCCAAAATACAACCAAATTCGAAGTCGCGCTCCATTGGCACCCGTCATCTCTGAAAAAGAACGCTTTGCAAGCTTTTCGACCGTTACGGCCCGATATTCAACTCGAATTTAAGAGTCGGAATGACCCATAAACCCATAAGGTATTCTTATACAATGCGGTCATAGTAAAAAAAAACAATTGTACCCAGAGGGTGATTTTTGCACGTTATAATGGCTCAATAAACCATGCTCTCCGAAATGCTGGAGACGCTCATTGACAGGGGAAACCGCCCCCCTCGAATAATCTGAAGGCTACCATTAAGATCCCTACCGCTACCTAATTCTATCATGATAGCGTCTAAACCGAAATATCTAGGTATCCGAATCACCACGAATGGCAATCAGCTCGTCGCCCTATACACTGAGGCTCGCATAACGGAAGCAGGCGTATTCTACCCGATCACGCCTTCAACGGAAATGGGCGAAATGTACGAATTCGCTCGTGCCAAAGGACAGCTCAATGTCTTTGGACGCCCCACCATCGCCATCGAATGCGAAGGGGAGCACGCCGTTCAAGGTGGAGCGATCGCTCAATCAGTCACGGGGAAGCGCACAGTCAATTTCACATCGGGCCAAGGAATCGTATACGGCGTGGAGCAATACTATCACGCCCCGGGCAAGCTCAGCACAATGGTGCTCGAAGTCGCCGCCCGCGCCTTGACCAAGCATGCATTGAATGTCCATTGCGGGCACGACGACATTTACGCCGCTCTCGACGTAGGCTGGATAATGCTCTTCGCCAAGGACGCCCAGCAAGCTGCCGATCAAGCGGTCATCCTTCGGAAGGTCACCGAAAAAGCGCTCACACCGGGGATGAATATCCAAGACGGATTCCTAACCTCCCACCTGGAACGAACGTTCCTGAAGCACGAATCCGGTTTGCTGCGCGAGTTCCTAGGATCGCCTGACGTCGTCGTCGAGTGTCCTACCGAATCGCAACGAGAGCTCTTCGGGCCCACGCGGCGTCGGATCCCCAAGACCATAGATCTCACCGATCCTGCTCTCATCGGTCCCGTTCAGAACCAAGAGCACTATATGAATGGCGTCGCTGCGAGACGGGACAATTTCGTCGAGCCCATCCTAGATTTTCTCGCCGAGGCCTATGCGGAATGGGGCCAATTGACCGGCCGTCACTATTCGTTCGTAACGGAGTACAATACGGACAATTCCGATACTGTATTCGTTTCCCTTGGATCGGCTGCCGAGAATATCGAAGCCGCCATCGATCACATTCGCGAAACGCGCGGTGAAGAAGTGGGATCGATTCATCTGAACATTATCCGGCCCTTCCCCGAAGCTGCGGTTGTCGAAGCGCTGGCAGGCAAGAAGAAAATTATTATCATAGAGCGAACCGACGAGCCTATGGCGGGCGACAATCCGCTCGCTCGCGACGTACGGACCGCCTTGACAAAGGCATTGGCGAATCACGCCGAAAATTCCTACGCCAACATTCCCTCGATCTCCCCAGATGAGATGCCGCGCATCTACTCAGGAATCTACGGGCTGGGTTCCCGGGACTTCCGACCGGAAGACATCCTTGGCGCCTACGAGTACACCCAGGGCAAGGTCAAGCGTCAGGACGGGAAGCACAAAGATGACGGCGAATCCTATTTCACGCTGGGAATCAACCACCCATACAATGTCCGCTCCTCCGAGACGCCCTCCCTTCTCCCCAAAGATGCGATTGCGGTACGGCTTCACTCCATCGGCGGGTGGGGGATGATTACGACCGGCAAGAATTTGGCGGAGATCATCGGCGAGCTCGGGACCTATGTGGCCGAACGCGACAATGTGGTCGACGATCAGGGCAACCCGAAAGAAGTCGTCCACGTTTCCGCCAATCCCAAATACGGATCGGAAAAGAAAGGGGCCCCTACCGAGTATTTCATGACTGCGGCTCCGGACCGTGTTCGTGTCAATTGCGACCTGCGGCACGTCAATGTCGTCCTTTGCTGCGATCCGAAAGCCTTTACCCATATCAATCCTATCGATGGACTCGTCGAAGGAGGCGCCTTCGTGTGGGAGTCCGCCGAATCACCCGATGAAGCCTGGCAACGCATTCCTCAAAAATACCGCCAGGAAATTATCGATAAGCAAATCCGCGTATACATACTTCCCGGATTCGATATCGCCAAAAAGGCCACCAATCGCCCTGAACTGCAACTTCGCATGCAAGGGAACTCCTTCTTGGGCGCTTTTTTCAAGGTGTCGCCATTTTTGGATACATTCAATATTACCGAAGACCACTTCAAGAATGTAGTTCGCGCGCAATACAACAAGAAGTTCGGTAAGTTCGGCGACGCCGTTGTCGACTCCAATATGGAAGTAATGACTCAAGGAGGATCGCTCCTCCAAGAGGTGCCTTACGGCGCAGTGGACGCTCCAGATTTCTCTGCCATGCGTGGTGAGCTACTGCTACCGAAGAATACCGATTGCGGCGGCAAATGCGGCTGCGATCCGCACGAGGATCAGCCAGAAGGACTTCCCATGTACAAGGTCGATACGTTCGACAAGGAATACCGGTCCGACTATGGATACAATCAATCGGCATCCCCTTTGTCCGCAGTAGGGGTCATGGCATCCGCTTCAGGAGCCACCGCTTCAAAGTACGGATCGCGACGCGAAACGCCAAAGTATTTCCCTGAAAACTGCACCCAGTGCATGGAGTGCATCACTTCCTGCCCAGATACGGCGCTACCGAATTCCGCTCACGATCTGCAGACGATCCTGCAAACCGCGGTTGACAATTACGTCACCGATGAAGGGCAGCGCGACCTGATTCGCGCAGCCACCCCTGATGTCGATTCCGCGATTCGAGAGACCATGGCGACCAACGCCAAGAAGAAAGAAGGTGAAACCGTCAGGGAGCTCGTAATGGGAATCGTACGACAAGACGAATCCGTTTCCAAAGACTCCGCTGATGAGCTGGATGCGATTCTCGAGATCCTACCCCTCTCCTACCTCAAGGTCCCGGCAGTCTTCTTCTCCCTCGAACGCAAGGAAAAAGGCGGCGGCGGCATATTCTCGATTTTCGTTTCCGATCTTTGTAAAGGCTGTGGCCTCTGCGTTGAGGAATGCGGCGACCACAATGCTTTGAAAATGGTTGAGGATACCGAAGAATACAACGCGGAGATCCTTTCGGCTATAGAGTTCATGCGCTTGCTACCCGATACGGATCAGCGCTACCTGGGCAAGTACGATACGGAAACACCTGAGGATTCGCGTCCTGCGGCATGGCGAAACCATTTGATAGTGAATCGTAATTACGATGCACTTACATCCGGCGACGGCGCCTGCGCTGGGTGCGGCGAAAAGCCGATCCTTCACTCGATCGCCTCCGTCACCGAAGCCTACATGCGCCCGATATTCCACAAGAAGGCGGATCGGCTGACTTCGAAAACCGAAGACCTCAAGAAAGATGGAATCGCGCTTCTCGAAAAACTGGCCGAAGAGGATCCTAAAACCTATGGAATGTGGAAACGCATCGTCGCCCACATTATCATGGGATTAGGCGGCGATTCCGATGAGGATACCGATGTACGCCTCGAAGAGCAGGGCGAGATTTCAGATGCAGAAGCGATCGAAGCAATTTGCCTCGTTCTCAAGCACGAAGCGTTCAACCACAAGCAATTGCAGTCCCTCGATGGCCAACTCGCCAAAGGCATGTCAGTGATGGCGATGGGCGCTCATACCGGTTGCAATACCGTGTACGGTTCGACGCCTCCAAACAACCCGCGCATCCCTACCCCTGGCTTAACTCGCTCTTTCAAGATGGAGCCACTATATCATGGATGATGGGTGAAAGCTTCATGATGGATAATGCACGCCGCTCGATCATTCCCGAGCGTATGATCGATCACCTTTTAAGTGGAGATTCCCTGGATGAGGCCACTTATTTCAACTACACGCACTTTACCGACGCTCTGATGACAGATGCAGAAGTAAAAGAACTTCCCAAGGTTTGGTGCGTCGGAGGCGACGGCGGCATGGGGGATATTGGATTTCAAAACGTATCTAAAGTTATACTACAGAATCGCCCCAATGTTAAACTCCTAATGCTCGATACCCAAGTATACTCGAATACGGGTGGGCAGAATTCCGATCATAGCCCGATGACAGGTGGATTTGACATGAATCAAGCGGGAGCAGCCAGCCAAGGAAAGCTCAATGAAATGAAAAACGTTGCCGAGTGCTTCCTCAACGGCCACGGCTCCCCCTATATCGCTCAAGTATCCATGGCGGATTCCGCCAAGCTCTACACCAGCATGCTTGAAGCGCTCGAATATCGCGGCACCGCATACTTCCAAAGCTACACCACCTGCCAGCCCGAGCACGGAGTTGCCGACAACATGGCAACCACTCAAGCAGTCCGCGTTCGCGAAAGTCGCTGCCTGCCCGAATTCGTCTTCAATCCTCAGCTTGGCGAATCCTACACGGAAGCGTTGAGCCTAAAAGGAAACAAGAATCCGGATCGCGATTGGTGGCAATCAAAGATGAGCGAAACGAAAGAGCCGTACGCCTACACCATCTCGCACTGGTGCGCAACCGAGGCCCGTTTCCGTCAGCACATCAAGAAAGCAAGCGCTGAGGAGATCGAGCACATGGAACACCTCGAGGACGTCATGATCCGCGTTACCCAGCAAGATGTGGTCTACCGTCGCTACGTGGATCCAAACAGTCGGGCCTACGTACCGGATTTCGGATCCTACATCATCTACGATGCCGGCGATGGAAAGCACGTACCCATGAAGCTCTCCCGGCAGATGGTACTCTTTAACATCGAGCGCCGCAAAGCATGGCGCTTATTGCAATCTCATGCCGGTCAGGCAAACAAAGACTACGAAGCTCAAAAAGCTCTGCTCGCCAAGGTCGACGCCGGAGAAATCTCTATTGCGGACCTGAAATCGAAAGGTCGGGAACTCTTGGAAGCTGAGATGACCGTGACCGCCTGATTCTACGCAATTGCTACTATGCGCAACCAGTTTCGCTTTACACGCGTCTAATGAGCGTCTCAATCAACCAATATATCCTATGAAAATCACACGTTTCACATTTGCAACTGCCCTGCTCGCGCTCGTCTCCGCAGCAGCATTCGCCGGCGTCGAGGTCGGAAACTCCGTTAGCGGAGTCATGGCCAACGACGAAGAAGGCAACCTCTGGAGCCTCGACGAGCACATTGGCGAAAAGAATGTCATCCTCTATTTCTATCCCGCCGCAATGACCGGAGGCTGCACAAAGCAGGCCTGCGCCTACCGCGACCAGTCATCCGCTCTCAATGACGCTGATGCCGTAGTTGTCGGCGTTAGCGGGGACTCCGTGAACAACTTGAAGCTCTTCAAGGAAGCTCACGGCCTGAATTTCACTCTGATTTCCGATATCGACGGAGCCATCGCCAAGAAATTCGGCGTCGCTACCCGAGGTGGTGGTTCGATAGAACGCGAAATCAATGGCGCCTTGCATACATTGACCCGCGGCACCACCATAGGTCGTTGGACCTTCGTGATCGATAAGTCTGGCAAGGTGATCTACAAGGACGACGCGGTCAAAGCCACAGAAGATACCGCCAATGTCCTAAGCCTGCTCAAAGGAGCCTAAAAACGGTCGGTGAATTTTCAAATCCCCTTCGCATCGCGGAGGGGATTTTTTTGGTCCACTACATTCGTCGGTAGACGAACGAAAAGATTTGAGCGGACTTATTCTCATTCCCTGTAAGTCCGAGCCGGATACTGAGGATGGTGAATATGCCTTGGCTCTTAACCTTAACCACAAGCTTCTTGTCGCCCATACCGCGAAACGTCATGGTCATGCGATCTGAATCCTTTATCTTCTCATCGACGAGCGTATAGTCCAACCTTGGAAGATAGGTCTTAAATCCTTTTTCAATATCGCGGATCTCTTCATTCATTCGGATCTGCCACACTCCGGATACGAAATTGTATTTCGCCTGCTGAACACGCTTTAAGGTGCCTTCTTCGCTTTCACCGGGATTTTCAATATCTCCCAATCTAGCGGCGGCGGCTTGAAATTCCTGCCGCCGTGTTCGCTGCTCCTGATATTCCTGCATTTGCTGCTGCATTCGCAGCTGCGCGTTCCGCTCCTGGATTCCGGCGATCATCTGAAGCCCTTGCAGCATGTTCTGCAAAGGAGAGGTCGCCCTAGGCTGATGTATCTGCAATTCAGCAACAACAGTCGAAGTGACCGCTAAGGCGAGTAGTACTGTTATATATTTTTTCATAGTGTTTTTCGTTAATTGTTTTGGGCAATCCCTTCCCAGTTATTCGCACTTCCCTATGCAAGTGGCATGCCAAGGTCAATAGAACACTAATAAGCTACTGTAGAACAATGACTTATATTTGTTATTCTATCGATTAGGTGTCGCATGACACCTCACGCATTGGGAACTATTCACCGGATTCGATCCGACAACCGATTATGAGCTGGGAAATACTTCCCTAAGGAGCTAATCCCGCTCTTCACGCTTCTTTTTCCGATAGCGTATGTAGTCCCGCTGCACCCGCAATTTTCGAGCGGCTTTGGTCACATTCCCACCGACCGAATCGATCGCGCAATCGATGAGCCGATCAATCGCCGCCTCCAAATCAATGCCATCCTCAGGAAACTCCCAGCCTGGATTGAGCCAATCATCGGCCCCTTCGCCCGTTTCGATGCTCTGCCCTCCCGCGCCCGGCCCAATCGAAGAGAATTCAGCATTCTCTGGATCGCCCAATATAATCGAACGCTCCACTTCATGAGCGAGCTCACGCATGTTGCCCGGCCACTCATGATTGAGAATCTGCTTCTTGCCCAGTTCCGAAACCCGGTAGTCATCAATTTGATAGCGGCTCGCCAATCTCCTACCAAGGTGCTCCACCAAAGGCATTATGTCCGCCTTCCTTTCTCTCAGAGGGGGAATGCGCACATGCAGGAGATTGAGGCGATGGTACAGGTCCTCCCGAAACTCCCCATCGCGGGCGAGCTGCTGCAAGTCTCTATTCGATGCGGCAATGACGCGAGCATCCACAGTGATTTCACTCGATCCGCCGACTCGCCGAATCTTACCTTCCTCGAATTGGTAGCGAACGCATTTGCGAACGACCCCGCTAAAACGAACGCTCCCAGTAGCGATCGAAACAAAACCCATGGATTCACACTCATGCGGGCACCCTAGTTCGAGCGCTCTCGATGTCAACCTGAGACAAGGCGCTTTGAGCGTCCCCGCCTAGCTCAAGGCATCTTTCACCGCAGCCGAGGCCACGCGCATATCAAGCGCTGCTCCATGCGCTTTCTTAAGAGCCGCCATAACCGACCCCATGTCCTTCATCGAAGCAGCGCCTGTTGCTTCAATCGCTTGCGAAACCAAAGAGGGATACGCATCCGCATCCAGCTTGGCAGGGAGCAAGGCCACTAGCAGCGCGACGCAGGCGTGTAGCTCCTCTACCTTTTCTGCCCGACCTGCCTTTTCGAAGGCCTCGGCGGATTCCTTGAATTTACCGGCTTCCTTTTCAACTACCGCTATCATCTTAGCCTCGTCGAAGTCCTCGTTGGCCCGGACTTCACCTTCTTGGATGGCAGCCAGCGCGGCGCCATAGGCTTCGGTAGCGATCGAGTCACGCGCGATCCGCGCTTTTTGATGCAGTTGCTTGAGTTGGTCTTTCATGGGTTTGCGGGGACGAATGCGTCCTATAGAATTCAATATTCGACGGGAAAACTACTAGCGCACCGACACCGCTTCCGCAGCCGGGAAATCCTCGGGAACCGTTTGGGTCACTTGGCCCGTGGCGGCCCATTCCGTTCCGCGTTGAAGCGTAGCGATGAATCCGACGCAATTGAGAGCCGGCACGCTTTCGTCGTCATTCAAATTGCAATGGCCCAAGGTTGTGTGAAATACCCGTCCTTTGCCGTAGCGAATATCCATCAACATCGGTTCATGGTTATCCGTGCCCCTATCCACTTTCGTCTTGTCCGCCTTAGCCGTGGCTAGGATCGTGACGTTTTGGGCAGGTCCCCTCAATCTGCTGTAGATCTCGTCATTCGCATGCATCCAACGCATCGGCAAACCCTTCATAATCGGATGATCTGGGGCACGGGTAATGACCTCGAAATCGTGCTTTGGCGGATGCATAGCGGAACCCGGCGTATTCAAGAGCTGGGCCTTCCCTTCGAACCAATGGATTTTCGGCCCGAAATCGTCTCCGCGACCTCCCCAGCCGCCAACGCCTATCATCTCATTGAACGCGGGCCAATCGGCGAACGCGTTATCAGTGGCATGCACCGAAACCAGTCCTCCTCCTCCCGATACAAATGACTCCAGTCCCGATTTCGCGGCTTCTGACCATCCATCCCCTTCGTAGTCGAGCACAACCACGTCGTAATCCGAGAAGTTTGGATTGAAGCCCGACAGGTCCTCTCCGGAGAGCGGCGAAACCACTGTCGTCACATCAAAAAAATCCACTTCCGACAAGAATCGCTCCATGAGCGAGCTGCTTAGCTCCCAGTTGTGGTACTTGCTGCTCTGCCCAGTAAGGAGCATCACTTTGATTGACGCGCTCGACCGGTCCCCAGAACAGGAACTCAACAGGCCAACAACAACTGCGACTGCGAGCGCAGGAAGGGATTTTAGGAAAAACGATGTCTTCATGATGATTTAATAGGCGATCTCAAAGTGTGTCAGAGCCGATCAGGAATACGCAATCCGAGAATAGGCGATCCCTTAAAACGGTCCCTTGGACGTGGCCGAGAATCGTATGGTCTTCCCCGACAACGAATAGTCCAAGCGCGTCTCCACGCAATGCAAGCACAAGCGCTTGATCCCTTTGAGTTTCGATAGCTGCTTGTTCTTGGTGAAATCGCCATAGGTTCGATCGCCGACGATCGGTGTCCCGCGTTTCGCGCACTGTATTCTAAGCTGGTGGGTCCTGCCCGTGATAGGCATCAAGGTCAAATAGCTCATAGCCGGCGTACCCGGAACCTGACGCGAGCCCATGAGCCGCGTCTCCGCGCTAAGACCTCCTCCCGTTGACGCTCTTACGCCTCCTTCCACGCGCTTTACGCTCAACCGGTCCTTCCAAACATTCGCTCCCTTACGCGTGAATCCAAATACGAGCGCGGAATACACTTTCGTAACCCGCTTTTCCTCGAAAGCCCGCAATGCTTCCTTCCTCACTGCTGCGTCAATAGTGAGCAGGACCAAGCCCGAAGTGGCCGAATCAAGTCGGTTGAGAAGGTACACCCAACGATCCTTAGACGGATCGCCCTCGTCGCTCGCTATCCGGTAGGCTTGGCGTTCCTCATCGTACGGCGCTTCCAGCAATGCCTTACCTCCATCCTTCTTCGAGTTTGGGTGCGAAAGACTCCCCACCGGCTTTTCAATAGCGATCAGGCCATTGGAATCGCAGGTCACCACGCGTACCCCCTTTCCCCAGGGAAGAGATCTGACATCTGTTGCCACGCTCATTCACCTAGCAATCAAGAGGATGCCCATTCATTTGCAATTCATTCCCATCGCGACCCTTGGATTTCGCCATCTGTTGCAAGAAAAGCGACGGTATCGACAAAGCGGGCACACGTTACTGCCCCTACAAGCTTTGCTGATACCTAAATCAGAAGATTTTGATAATTGCTTGCTTGGCTACCGGATTCGCTCTGTTACATTCTCATTCAATGGCAAGTTCCGGGGAGTTATCCGAATCGTTGCGCGCTATCGGAATCGAATCGCTCGACATCGACCTAAGCGACGACAACGCATCCTTGGAAGCGCTATCGGTAGCGAAATTACGGACCGCGCTCGAAGCGGCTCGGGAAGTGGGGCGGATTGAAAGCCAAATGAGTAGCATCGAATCGAATATGCTATTCTGGCAACTCATGGAATCCCTCCCAGACCATGTGTACTTTAAAGATCTTCAGAGCCGCTTTACCTGTATCAATCACTCGCTGGCTCAATTCTTTGGGCTCGAGCATCCGGACGAGGCGATCGGCAAAAGCGATTTCGATTTCTTCCAGGAAGCGTTCGCCAAGGCGAAGTTCGAGGCAGAACAGAAAATTATCGAGAACGGCGAAGGATGGAGCTTTCGCGAAGAGTGTGACCTACAAAGCGACGGCAGCGAGAAATGGGTGCTGACGACAAAGCTCCCGCTTCACGATTTGAATGGGGACATCTGCGGGACCTTCGGAATTTCTCGCGACATTACTCAACGGAAGCACGCGGAAATTGAGCTCGATCGCCAACGCCACCTGCTCGAAACGATCATTGACATACTCCCCTCCCGAATTTTCGTTCGAGACGCCGAAGATCGCTTCTTGATGATAAATGAAGAGTATCGGCGGGCCTTCGATCTGGAAACTCGCGACGAGGTCTTAGGCAAACGGCTATCGGAGATTCGAGACAACGAGACGGCTCGCAGGATCGAATCCATGGACGCGGAAATTATACGCACAGGCGAACCGGTCCTCAATGAGCTTGAGTTCAATAAGAGCCTCCTTGGAAAGGAACGGTGGGTTCTCAATTCGAAGGTCCCGATATTCGGTCCCGATGGCTGCCCTGAAGGGATCGTCGGCATGACCCATGATATAGCGGAACAGAAGAATGCTGAGGAGAAAGCGGGCGAAGCGCTCGCAGAAAAGAACCAGCAATTCGAGGCCGAGCTTCTCGTCGCTCGCCAACTCTAGGAACAGCTCATGGCGATGGGTTTCAACGATGAGCCCATGTATATTCGAAGCGGAAGTAAATGGGAGCTCGAAGCCTCCTACTTGTATGCTCCTAGCCACCATCTCGCAGGGGATTTCTTCTACTTGATCCCGATTTCGAAGAACCGTCTCGGAATTCTCGTATGCGACGTCATGGGGCACGGGATCAAGGCGGCCCTCGTCACCATGCTCATTCGCGGTCTTATGCTCGAAACCCCGGTTTTGCTCGGAGAGCCCGAACGCGTCTTGAAGCACTTGAACGACAAGCTCGTCAAGCTCGCTGAAGACCCAGAGTTCCCGTGCTTTGTAACGGCGCTCTATACGGTGATTGATCTCAATAGCGGCGACGTACGGCTTGCGAACGCTGGGCATCCAGCCCCCATTTGGCGCGTCGAGGACAAATCGGGGACGCATTTCGAGCTGTGTCCGGTTGAGAATCTAGGCCCCGCTCTCGGACTGATTCCCGACGAGGAATTTAGCGGAAATCAATTCACGTTAACGGAAAAGACGGAATTGCTTTTCTATACCGACGGCATCATCGAACAAAAGACTCAGAATGGCGAAGAATGGGGCGTCGAGAATTTGGAAGAAGCAGTGCTAGACCACGAAAGCGACGATCTTCCCGAACAGCTCAAAGCAATTTCAGAAGAGCTCAAGGAATCTGCGGGCGCCAAGGAATTGTCAGACGACGTTTGCATCATCGCCGTAAGACTTTTTCCGAATTGAGTAGTTGCATCCACCAAGGGTAGGCCTATCCAAAGTCTACGCTTCCACTGAAATGCTCACTGTAATATCTCCCGCCAAAACGCTCGATTTCGATTCAACCTGCGCATGCGACGCGTTTACCCGTCCAAGCTTCCTTACCCAGTCCAGGGAGCTCATCACGCTTCTCAAAGAAAAAAGCGTTCAAGATATTCAGTCATTGATGACCTTGAGCGAATCGCTAGCCATCTTGAACGTGAAGCGATACAAGCACTGGAAAGCCCCCTCAAAGCTAGGCCAAACCGCTCGCCAAGCAGCGTTCGCTTTCATGGGAGATGTCTACCAATGCCTGGGATTCGCAACACTGAGCTCCGACGATAGATCCTACGCCCAAGAACGTCTTCGAATCCTCTCGGGCCTTTATGGCATCCTTCGTCCACTAGACCTGATCGCGCCGCATCGGCTTGAGATGGGCACGTCGCTCAACAATGCCAAAGGCCGATCGCTCTACGCCTTTTGGGACGATACCCAGACGCGATTTATAAATCGAGAAGCCAAACGGATAGGAGCGGCTTACTTGTTGAACTTGGCATCGGACGAGTATTTCAAATCCGTTAAACCAAAGAAGCTGAAGACTGAGGTCATCACTCCACGCTTTCTCGATTCAAACGATGGAAGCGACTTCAAGGTTATGAGCTTCTACGCAAAGCGTGCCAGAGGATTGATGGCCCGATGGATAATCGTGAACCGTATTGAATCATCGGATGCGCTCGCCGACTTTGATAAGGATGGCTATCGGTACAGTCCCGAACGCTCTGAGCGAACGACTCCCGTATTCACTCGCTCCCACGCGTAAACCCTTACGCAACGCAATCGACCGTTCGCTAACTCTGCTTCGTAGCGGCCTCGGCGCACCGCATTCCATCGAGTGCTGCCGATACGATACCACCAGCGAATCCAGCGCCCTCGCCGCAGGGGTAGAGTCTTTCCACCTCCGGGTGAGCGAGCGTTTCCGGATCCCGAGGTATGCGAACCGGCGAACTGGTTCGTGTTTCAAAGCCAATTAAATTTGCTTCTTGGGTCACGTACCCGTTCATAGATTTGCCGAACTGCCGCAGTCCTTTTTGAATACGGACAGCAATTTCCTTGGGGAGCAGATCGTGGATCGGCGCAGGAGTGAGCCCTGGAAAATAGCTCGTTTCCGGCAAATCACTCGAGTCGCGTTCCTTCAGGAAATCGCGCATTCGCTGTGCAGGAGCTTTCTGCTGGCCGCCCCCCGCGGCGCTCGCCACTCGTTCTAGTTCCTTTTGGAATGCGATACCGGCGAGAGCCCCATGCTCAGATTGCAAAGACTCGGTGTCTTCCGGTTCCACCGATACGACAAATCCACTGTTAGCAAAGGGGGAATCTCGTCGGGCCAAAGACATGCCATTGACCACGACCTCGTCGTTTTCGGTCGCTGAGGGAACCACGAATCCTCCTGGGCACATGCAAAAAGAATGCACGCCACGATCACCAATCTTGGTCGCCAAGCTATAGCTCGCAGCAGGTAGCAATGGATGTCTACTGCCTTTTCGCTTATAGGAATACTGGATACTATCGATCAACGGTTGCGGATGTTCGATGCGAACGCCTACCGCAAAAGGTTTTTGCTCAATTCGTATTTGCTCATCGCGCAGTAGTCGATACACATCGCGAGCGCTGTGGCCCGTGGCCAGAATAACCGCGTCTCCCACTATTTCATTCTGCCCATTCGCAATGACGCCTTGGATACGCTTGCCATCAGCAGAGCGTATCAGTCCGGTAACTTTCGATTCAAAATGCGCTTCTCCACCGCAATTCAAGATCGTCTCGCGCAAGGAACGAATGACATTCGGCAGAAGATTAGATCCAATGTGTGGATGCGAATCGATTAGAATGCGATTAGGCGCCCCATGCTCCACAAAGGTCTCGTACACTTTTCGAACAGGTCCCCTCTTAGTGGCCCGCGTGTACAACTTTCCATCTGAGTAGGTACCCGCCCCCCCTTCGCCAAAGTAGTAGTTCGAGTCTTCAATGACGCGTCCTTCTCTCAATATGGGAGCGAGATCGAATCGACCAGCGATGGCGTCTTTGCCTCGCTCTAGAAGAATGGGTCGCCAGCCCAACTCAATCGCTCTCAATGCAGCAAACAAACCAGCGGGCCCCATCCCGACGATCACCAAGCGCTTTGCGCCATTCGGTACGGTTGGATAGTCGGGCTCATATGCTCTCTCCGGCGGCAACTCTCCAGACACCGATACTTCTACTCGCAGCTGCACCTTGATTTGAGCGCGGCGCGCATCGATCGAGTGTTTGCGAAGACGGATGTCGTCGATTTTCGATACGGAAAGCGCGTTCGCAGCGGCGCTTTTCCACGCCTCCACATCATCCGACTGCTCAAGCGGCAGGGTAATGCTTACGGTCTGGATCGTATTGTCGGTCATCTATTGGGGGAGACAGATGCGCTACAGCTCTGGCTGCGTCCAGCTCAAACAAGATCGAAGATCCTATACAACCTATTCTCTTTTTTTCGTGCACCTAAATCAAGGAGCCTCACAATATGCCGCCTTCATGCCTCCTATCGTCCTCCAATTCTTCACCGTTTTCCAAGCAGTCGGTCAAATCGCGTTGGTGATCATTGGAGCCGGTTGGCTCGCGCGGCGAGGCATTATACCGAAGGCAGGCGTCAAACTCCTTTCGGATACCGTTATCCTGGTATTCCTGCCCTGCCTCATCTTTTCGAATATCGTCACCGAGTTTCATCCGGCTAGCTCGCCCGGCTGGTGGACCCTTCCTCTAGCCGCGGTTCTACTGATCCTAAGCGGCTGGGCATTGGCGACTCCCCTCCTTTTTCGAGCGGGACCCGCCAAACGCGAGCTCATGCCCATGGCCTTTCTGCAAAACGCCGCCTTCTTCGTGCTTCCCATGGGAAAGGTGATATTGGATGAAGGCTTTGAGCAATTCGCAGTCTACATATCCCTGTACCTAATCGGTAACAACCCGCTCCTCTGGCTCATCGGGAAACATTTTCTCTACAAGCGCGGACAAGGTGAACCGTTTCGGTGGAGCCAACTTCTTAGCGCCCCTATCTATGCCAATCTCGCAGCGCTTGCCCTCGTCGCCACGGATACTCGAACGTTTATTCCGGAAATACTCGTCAATACGACTTCCTTCTTAGGAGATGCGACGGTACCGATTGCAACACTGTCCCTTGGCGCTTCGCTCGGGTCTCTGAATCTCAATTTTCGTCGCTATGTCAAAGAAGGCGCTCTCGTCATATTGCAAAAGCTCTTCTTGATGCCGCTAGTCATTTTGGGAGCCATGGCGTTCATCCCCTGGCTCTACTCAACTCCAATTCTTCTGCTGTTCTTTATACTTCAGGGGGCATCGCCACCCGCAAGCACGCTTGTCTTGCAAAGCAGTAGCTATAGCGACAATTCTGAACGAATCGGTACGATTATCGTTATGTGCTATATCGTATGCATTATTTCTATACCGATCTGGGTTACGATCGCCAAGTCAATCTACGGCTAACAAATCGTGAGTAAACTCGAGGACAAAGTCGCCCTGCTCGTACGGCACCAAGCGAAGGCAGGTCAAAGGGATCGCATTCAGGAAATCTGGAAATCCTTCGTTCAACCAAAGGTAATTTCGAATACTGCGCATGAGCAGTATTTCTTTTGCTTCGACAACAATGATCCTGACGTCGTCTGCGCCTTTCAAATATTCTCCAGCAGGAAGGCGTTGCAGGACTTTCTCGCCTCTGACTGGTATCCAGATTATCTCGCCCAAGTAGGCGAGGTCATTCAGAAGGCCCCGGAAATTACTGAAGCCTCGATACAATGGAAAAAGTAGCCGCTTCTATACGACCTGGAAGCCTTCTTTGGAAATCGGCATCGTCCGTATCCGTTTTCCCGTAGCTGCATGAATGGCGTTGGTTACGGCTGCTGCCAACGGCGGAAATGCGGGTTCCCCTAATCCGGTGGGCGCATAGTCGGTCGTCATCCAGTGGATTTCAATTTTCGGCTGAGCTGGCATTCTCAGGAGCGGATAGTCATCGAAATTGGTTTGGCGTACCGCCCCTTCCTCGAATGATATCTCTTGGCCTGCAAGCGTACTCAATCCATCGATCACAGATCCTTCGACTTGGTTCTCGCCACCAGCCTTGTTAAGCAACATGCCAACGTCCGCGGCGACTACCACTCGATCCACCCTTACTTGGTTGCCGTTCTCAACGGTTACTTCCGCTACTTCGGTGAAGTAACCCAAATGGCTAAAGTAGAAGGAAATGCCTCGACCTTGGCCGCTTTTCATGTCCTGGCCCCAGTCACCCTTTTCTGCGGCGAGCTTGGTGACATTGATCGCGCGCTCCGTATTGAATGCACGCGCCTGTCCCGGCTGAAGCCATCGCGGCTCGCCAAATTGCTCCAGCAGAAATTCGAGATGATCGCGACCCGCGGCATGGGCGAGCTCGTCAATAAAACTCTGATACACCCAGCCCAATGAACACGATCCTGGAGCCCGCCACCAACCGCAGGGAACCTGCAATGGAAGATGATGCGCTTCGATGCGAACATTCGGGATCTCAGGGCATTGAATATTGGCTGCCCGAATATTGCCTCCTCTAACGGGACGCTTGCCATCGCCTCCCTTGGGCGTGAATACGACGGTACGATCCTGCAAGCCCGTCAACTTGCCGCTGGAGTCGATCGTTCCCTTCAAGTTGTGGAAACCACCCACGCGGTAGAAGTCGTGAGCCATATCGGATTCGCGATTCCACATCAGCTTGATTGGAACATCCACTTGCTTCGCAATCGCTGCCGCTTCGCAAACGAAATCATTGATGAGCCGACGCCCAAAGCCTCCCCCGATTCGAAGCTGAGTAATCTCCACTGCATCTTGGTCGATCTCGAGCAAATTGGACAGCATGCCCGCAATCCCTTGAGGGGTTTGCGATGGGGCCCACAATTTCATCTTACCGTCCGTGTACCAGGCCGTGCAATTTTGCGGCTCAAGATTCGAGTGCGAAAGAAATGGATACGTATAGTAGCCATCAACCACCTTGCTGGCGCTGGCGATCGCTCCATCCATGTCTCCCTGCTCTTCGGCAACGGGACCCGGTTTCGAGGTAAGCTCTTTAGCCTGCGCTTTCATTTCGATCCAGGACTCGTTCGAAGCAGGAGCCTTGTCCCAAGAAACCTGCAGCGCTTTCTCAGCGAGAAATGCTTCGTAAGTCGATTTGGCCAAAATAGCTACGCCTGGCATGAGCTGGCCATCCACGCTATTGCCCTTCAGGACAAAGGCGTTGACCACTCCCGGAAGGCTCTTGATTTCCTCCAAGTTCGCATGCTTCACAGCGCCTCCAAAACTCGGACACTTCACATAAACCGCATAGAGCATTCCTGGAAGCGACTGATCGATTCCGAAAAGCGGCTTGCCTGTCACGAGATCGGCATTGTCAACGCCTCCGATAAATTTCCCCAAGAGCTTGTATTCACTGCGTTCCTTTAACGTAACAGAGTCCGCATCGGGCACCGGCAGTTTGGCCGCATCGGTCGCGAGTTCCGCATAGCTCAGTCTAGCGCCACTGGACTCATTGATCACATAGCCTTGGTCGGCTTTGCACTTCGAAGCGTCTACACTCCACTTTTGAGCGGCCGCGGAAACCAGCATGGTACGCGCCACAGCGCCTGCTTGACGAAGCGGATTCCAGTTTCTCGGGGTCGATTGAGACCCTCCTGCAGACTGGACTCCAAATCGTTCTCTATCGATTTCCGACTGCTCTACGGTCACCGACTCCCACGGGACTTCGAGCTCTTCCGCCACGATCATCGGGAGGAACGTCTTAATGCCCTGCCCTACTTCAGGATTTTTCGCCGCGATCACTATCGAACCATCAGGCTTGATTTGAATAAACGCATTCGGCGCGAATGTAGAATGATCGCCTCCACCATGATGAGCGCCCTCCGCTCTCTGGCTACGCGAGATGGCGAAGGCGAGTACGAGCCCACCGCCCGCTATCCCTGTCATCTTCAAGAACCGCCGCCGCGGAATGAATGATTCTTCTCGTTCGTCTTTTGACGCTTCCCGCGCCTTCTCCCGCTCGATGAATTCCGCCGGCATATCCACATCGGGTATCAAATCGTAATGATAGAGATCCTTGTTCATGCGACCCCTCCTTTCTCAGCAGCGGAGTGAATCGCTTTTCGAATCCGGGTGTAGGTACCGCAACGGCAGAGATTGCCTGCCATCGCATTGTCGATATCCTCATCCGAGGGACTGGAATTCGAGCTCAGCAGCGCGGCGGCATTCATGATTTGACCCGCTTGGCAATAGCCGCACTGCGGGACATCCTCTTCCATCCAGGCTTCTTGCAGCGGATGCAGGTTCTGGCTGCTTTCAGCAAGCCCCTCGATCGTGGTAATGGCTTGGCCAACCGCCGCCGACACCGGCGTGCTGCAAGATCGTATGGCGATACCGTTCATGTGCACCGTGCAAGCGCCACAAAGGCCCTTTCCGCAGCCGAATTTCGTACCGACCATCCCGAGATGGTCACGTAATGCCCAAAGGAGCGGAGTATTCGGATCGATGCTTTCGATCGTCCGATCATCTCCATTTACATTCACTTGAATGGTTGCCATAGCGGGGTATTGGTAAAGGTTTCCAGGATTGAAAACGGGTCCGGGACGAATGTCAAAAGAGGATGCTCATCATTCGCTATAATTAACGGAATACCTCACGCCACAGAGGCTTGCCCAAAAGATTTCGCCCTGCCCTTGATGCGAATTGCGCAATTTTTCTTTAAATCAGCCCTCGAAATCGTACGTTATAGACCTAGTGGCCCTTTTGAAATCCATTACGCTTATCCTAGTTGTAGCTCTGGCGAACCCCATGTGCTGCTGCTTGATATTGGCGGATCCCGCCCCGGAAGCGCTCGTTGAAGCCAAGGCGGACCCGCATGCTTGCTGCAAGGCGACCGCGGAAGCTCAATCTGAATCGGCTGCCCCGCAAGGCGACCGGGATTGCATGCATGAGGAGATCAAGGTTACGCAGCAAAACGATACTCCCAATGACCTAACAGGCCTGTTCTCGGGCCTGAGTCATACTGAAGCCTATTTTCTCGATTCCGATTCGCTCGACAGCATCGAAGCTCGAGATGCGGTTTCCCTGAAAAGCCAAGGGACAAAACGAAAAACCGCGCCGCCTGGGGCCTACCGTTCCCAGGAATATTGCGTCTGCATTATTTGAACCGAAGACTTTCCGCCTAGCTCCTCACAGGGGACTTTAGGTCGAATTCGTCTCCGACCCCATATCGAGGTCGTTCAATCTCTTTCGAGATTACAGGTTCAATTTTAATATGTATCCAATTATTGGATTCAACAAATGCGAAATAGATGCAAATCAAAATAATAACGCTTACCCTGCTTGGCTTCGCCTCAGCAGTTGCTCAGCCCTACTCTGATCGCGTAGATCCCGCCACGCTGCTGCTAAGCAATGGACTCATTGGCCCCTACTTGACCGAAGGATTGCAAAACAATCCACGGATTCGAGCCTTCGAATCACGCTACCAAGCCGGGCGGGCCGCCATCGAGCATTCCAACGCATTGCCAAACCCTCGGGTTCAAATTGGGCAATTCATTGAATCGGTGCAAACGAGAACCGGGCCCCAGCGTCAAACGATCCAGCTGCAGCAGCCATTCCCACCGCCTGGAGTTTTGAACCAGAAGCGCTCCATCGCGCAAGCCAGTTCTGAAGCCCTCTGGCACGCCTACGCGCACCAGCAATTTCAGCTTATCGATGCCATCGCAGAAACCCTTTTCGAGATCGCCTTTCTTGAAAAAGCGATCAGCCTCAATCAAGAAAATGCCCGCTTGCTCCTTCAGCTCGAATCGTTAACCGAAGAGCGCGTCGCCTCCGGTGGAGAGCTCAACGATCTCGTACGGCTTCAGATTGAGAAAAAACGTCTGGAGGATACGATCGCTCGCCTGGAAAGGCGCAAAGCCGAAAGCGCCGCTCACCTAACCGCCGCGCTCGGACGCTCCTTGCCCAACGGGGATCACTCCCTAGCCTGGCAACCACCGGAACCCTTACAGTCATCGATCGACGACTGGCTGCAAGCGCTCCCGCAACGCAATGCGCAACTAGCGATTCTAAGCGCCTTGGAAAGAAGCCGGGAAGCCCGGCTCCGCCTAGCGAAACAAGCAGGACGCCCAGAGTTCAACGTAGGGATCAACTATATCCGGACAGGCAGTCGTTCCGATCCTGATATAGTCGACAATGGCAAGGATCCCTGGGCCCTTTTCATCGGGGTATCCCTACCGATTTGGCGCAATGCGAACAACGCGCTCGCTCGCGAATCCGCCCTCGAGTCCGATGCCATCCAGTCGGAGATACAATCCCTTACGCTCGAGCTGATTGCGGATGCTCGAGCTCAATTTGCAAAGCTCGAAGATTCTCAGAAACGTATCCAGCGTTACGATACTTATCTATTGCCGCTCGCGCGCCAATCACTGGAACTGACCGAAGCGAACTACCGCACAAGCAAGTCCAGCATTCTCGATATAATCGAAAGCGAGCGAACCATCATCCAATTGGAAACAGATTACTGGAGGGCGGCCGCGGATGCATGGATTGCCCGCTGGAAGCTCGCAACCTTATCAGGAGGCCTATGGCTAAACTAAAATGAAAAAAACGAATAAAGCATCATCCAGATACGCGCCCTCAATTGGCGTCGCTTTGGCAGCGATCGCGCTAGCCGGTTGCGCAGGCGAAGGTCCTGGAGCGAACGAACACGCTTCTCACCACCATAATCACGCAACTGGGAGCCCAGCGGCGCCCTCCTCATCGGAAGATACCAAGTACCAATGTTCGATGCATCCGAATATCGTTTCGGACAAAGAGGGGAAATGCCCTATCTGCGGCATGGACCTGCAAGTGGCTCAATCACTGGACCATCATTCCATTCCAGGTCGGTCTAGCGTCCAGCTGAACGAACATCAGGAGCAACTGATAAACCTAAGAACCACCCAAGTAGAAAGGCGGATCGCCAAGAAATTCATCGAGGTTCAAGGCTTGATCCAGCACGACCCCTCCAATGTCTATACCATTTCTGCGTGGACGACCGGGCGCATCGAGCGTCTCGTCGTTAATCAAGAGGAAACCAAAGTTCAAAAGGGGGACCCGCTTTTTGAAATATATAGCCCGGAAATCTATTCCGCTCTTCAGGATTACCTGAACCTAAAAAAGAGCTCCGTATCCAACGACGCCTTGCTTTCCTCGGCGGAGTTTCGTTTCGGGCAAATGGGGTTGCAAGCGAGCCAGCTCAAGGAAATCGTGGAAAGCGGCCAGGCACCGCGATTGGTAGAGATCCGTTCACCTGCAAGCGGTACGGTGATGGAGAAGAACATCCATGAAGGCCAGTACATCGGGGAAGGAGACGCGCTGTACACAGTGGTGGATCTCTCTGATCTCTGGCTAATTGTAGACCTGTTCGAATCTGACCTGCCTTTCGTTACACCCGGACAACGCGTAACCGCAACGACTCCTGCTATTCCGGGAGTCGTATTCCAAGGCGCGCTGGAACTGGTCAACCATCATGTCGACGCCAATACGCGAGCCGCTAAAGGGCGCATCGTCCTGGAAGATACCCTTTCGAACGGATCGAGCCAGGGGGAGAACCCACACAGCCATGGCTTGCTGCCGGATCTTTGGATGAGCGTCAATATTGAGAAAGACCTGGGTCCTCAATTGGTGATCCCGCGAGCCTCCCTATTCGATTCGGGCCGACGCCAATATGTATTCGTCGAGACTGAAAAAGGAATCTACAGTCCGCGCGAAGTCTCGCCAGGACCCACGATTGGCAACGAAGTAGTGATCTACGCAGGGCTAGAGGAGACGGAACGAGTCGTGACCGACGGTCTCTTCCTCCTCGATTCTGAAAGCTTGCTAGCAGCCGCGTCCAGCGACAATCACGACACGGCCCCTGCGGCAGTGGCATCAGGTATCCCTCCGTCGGCTCTGTCGATGATCGATCAATTCTGGATTCGCTATCACGCGCTGAGCGATGCTCTGGAAACGGATCAGGTCGCACCGGCTCAAGCCCTTCTTCAAGGCATTCGAAGCGATGCTATGACTCTCCAGTCTCCTGAAAATCTCCCAAAAGAAAGCGCTGAACTCTATCGACGCCAGCTCAAGGCGATCGAACGTCTCAGCAGCGAGCCAGCGGACTTCAGCTCAATCGCCGAAGCGAGACGCTTTTTCGGTCAATTGAGCGGAGCGATTATCGATTGGACACGAATCGCTCCCGAAACCATTCGAACGGATCTGGTCATCGCAAGCTGCCCGATGTGGACGGACTCCCCCAACCAATGGATACAAGCCGGCGAATCGCTTGAAAATCCCTTCATGGGCGCATCGATGCTGCAATGCGGGGCCATTGACGAGCGCTTGGACGCTTTGAACGCAAGATGATCAACCGCATAATAGACTGGAGCCTGCACAATCGCTTCCTCGTGATTCTAGGCTCCTCGATGGCCTTTTGCGTCGCTCTCTTTTCCCTGAAAAACGTAAAGCTAGATGCCATTCCTGACTTATCGGATACGCAAGTGATCGTATTCACCGAGTGGCCCGGCCGCGCCCCGACCCTCGTGGAGGACCAGGTCACCTACCCGATCGTCAGCGCACTCGCTGCCGGTCCAAAGGTTCGCTACGCCCGCGGGCAGAGCTTTTTTGGACTTTCGTTCGTGAATGTAATCTTTGAAGACGACGTCGACATTTACTGGGCCCGGTCACGAGTCCTTGAATACTTGAACCAGGTATCCGAAGATTTGCCCGAAGGAGTCAATCCCAGTTTGGGGCCTGACGCAACCGGCGTTGGCTGGGTATATCAATACGCCCTCATTGACAAGACCGGCACCCATAGCTTAGCCGATCTACGCAGCTATCAGGACTGGACGTTACGCTACTACCTGCAAAACACTCCTGGTGTCGCGGAGGTCGCATCAATCGGTGGATACGTCGACCAATACCAGATCGTCATCGATCCCAGAAAACTAGAAGCGCACGCGCTCGGGGTAAATCAAGTGATTCAAGCAATCCGCCGATCTAATCGCGATGTCGGCGGTCGGCTATTGGAGTTTGGCGAAACCGAGTACATGGTTCGCGGTCTCGGTTACCTAGAGAACCTAGAGGACATTGAGCAAATTGTCATCTCAAGCCAGTCTGGACATTCCCCGCTGCTATTGAGCGACATCGCCCACGTGCGACGTGGACCCGATCTCCGGCGTGGAGTGTTAGAAGTGAATGGAGAGGGCGAAGCGGTGGGTGGCATTGTCGTAATGAGGTATGGCGAAAACGCGCTCGCCACGATCAACGCGATTAAGGAAAAGCTGGAGGCGATTAAGCCGGCGCTTCCAGACGGTGTTGAAATCGTTGTCGGTTACGATCGTTCCGATCTCATTCTAAGAGCAATCGGCAATTTGAAGCAGACCCTGATTGAGGAGATCGCTATCGTATGCGCGATCATATTCATTTTCTTGCTACACGCTCGCAGCGCGTTCATTGCGGTGATCACGTTACCACTAGGCGTCCTGCTCTCATTCGTGCCAATGTATTTCCTGGGCATTACGTCTAATATCATGTCGCTCGGCGGAATTGCGATCGCGATCGGAGCCATGGTGGATGCCTCCATAGCGCTCATCGAGAACGCCCACAAATGGCTCAATCGCTGGGAAAGCGCAAAGCGCGACCCCGAGAAGGATCCTGACGGGCTAGCTACGCTCACGCGTTCCCAAGTGATCGGACACGCCGCTCGGCAGATCGGTAGACCCTTGTTCTTTTCGCTCTTGATCGTTGCAGTATCGTTCCTGCCTGTATTCGCGTTGGAAGGACAATCCGGTCGACTGTTCAAGCCGCTCGCATTTACTAAAACCTTTTCGATGGGCTTCGCCGCCCTATTGGCGATTTGCCTCGTTCCCGCCCTGATCGCTCTCTTCTCGAAAGGACCCATTCCGAATGAACGCAAGAATGTTCTCAATCGATTCCTGATCAAGGTATACGAACCGATAGTCAAAATTGTCCTTCGATTTAGATGGCTTGCCCTCGTGATCGCAGCCGGGGCAATGTTTGCCACTTGGATCCCATTGAATCGCCTCGGCTCCGAGTTCATGCCTCCGCTAAACGAAGGAGCGCTCCTATACATGCCGAGCAGCCCTCCTGGCATGGCGATCAATGAAGCCAAGGACGTCTTGCAGCGGCAGAATCGAATCATCAAAGCGTATCCGGAAGTTGAAACCGTCTATGGGAAGATTGGGCGAGCCCGCACCGCCACCGACCCAGCTCCCCTTTCGATGGTGGAAACCACCATCACGCTCAAGCCAGAGTCGGAGTGGCGACCGGGCGTTACATTCGAGAGCATCAAGAAGGACCTCGGGGCGGAGTTGCCCTATCCGGGAATGCCGGCGATCTGGTGGATGCCTATTCAAACACGTATAGAAATGTTGGCTACCGGCATCCGAAGCGAGATCGGCATCAAAGTCCTTGGTCCTGATCTTTCAGTAATCGAGCAGCTCGGTCAGGAAATCGAAGCCTTGCTTCGCAACGCGCCGTACACGGCAAGCGCGTTCTCTGAACGGGTAACGGGAGGCTACTACGTCGACTTCGAAATCGATCGCGCGGCTCTCGCCCGATACGGGATGTCTGTAGCAGATGTTCAAGACGTCATTGAATCATCGATCGGAGGCAAGAATATCGATACCATCGTCGACGGTCGGGCTCGATTCCCGATCAATGTTCGCTATGGGCGCGATTTCCGCGACCGCCTGGAAGAGCTTGAACGCATCTTGCTCCTGTCCCCGAGCGGCGAAAAAGTCCCAATGGGCCAGCTCGCTCGAATTCAGCTCAACACAGGGCCCCCAATGGTCCGGAATGAAAATGGCCAACTCGCCGGTATCGTTTTCGTTGATACCTATGATACGGATTTGGGCAACTACGTCGCGGAAGCGAAACGACTCATTCAGGAGAATATCGACCTGCCTGCTGGCTACTACCTCGAGTGGGGCGGGCAATATCAGTACCTGCTAAAGGCGAAGGATCGCCTTACTTGGATCATCCCCGCGACCCTAGCCCTTATTCTCCTCCTCCTTTACTTGAACTTCAAGGACATCGTGAAAACCGGAATTGTCCTTTTGAGCGTTCCCTTCGCCTTGATTGGCGGGATTTGGCTTCTTTGGCTCCTGAACTACAATCTTAGCGTGGCGGTTGCCGTAGGGCTCATTGCCTTGGCAGGAGTCGCTGCTGAAACAGGTGTCGTAATGATTGTCTATCTGGACGAAGCCTGGGAAAGCATGCGCAAACGTATTGCCCATCCAAGCGTCAGCGATCTCAAAGCGGCGATAATGGAAGGTGCCGTTCAGCGTGTACGGCCTAAGATCATGACCGTTTCCACTACGATCATCGGCCTGCTTCCGATCCTTTTGGGACACGGAACCGGAGCCGATACCATGAAGCGGATTGCCGCGCCTATGATCGGAGGAATGGTCAGCTCATCGATTTTGACACTATTGATTATTCCTCTGGTCTACTTCATCTGGAGAAAACGCGCCGTTTCGCGTTCGTCCAATTGACAAGATTCGCTATTTCAAATAAACGAGACAAACACTATTCTAACCATGAAAACTCTATTTGCCGCAATTGCTATATTCTCCTCCACCGCTATGCTCGCCGATGCTCAATGCGAGCTTTGCGCAGCGAAAGCCAATGCCGGGCAGGAATGTGTTCTTACCCAAACCCTATCGGACTATTTCGCGCTGCAGAAAGCGCTGGCGAACGACGATTTCGCAGCTGCGAAAAAAGCGGTTGGCGCCCTCAATGCATCGCAAGAGAATATGGTGTGCTCCGTAGAGGGGAAAGATTGCTGCGCCGAACTAAAATCGGCAACGACCACCCTCTCCTCAGCCGAGACGATCGAATCAGCCAGACAGTCCTTCAAAGCGCTCTCCAATGTACTGATCGCCCAATTAGAAGCTTCGGGATCCTCAGGTGATTCGCCAATTTACAAGATGCATTGTCCGATGGCATTCGGCAATACCGGGGGTACCTGGCTACAAGATTCCGACGACCTAAGGAACCCCTACTATGGCGCCATGATGCTCAAGTGCGGCATGCCCCAAGCGGTCATTGGCAAGAAAGAGTGATACGCGCAACTAGGTAGCAAGGAATCCCTGCACAACAAGCCAGACGCTGACCCGTCAGTCTTCTTCGCTAGTGGCGTCACGCCGTTGCGACTCTTCCAAGGCAACCTTAATGAAGGGCAAGTCCATTCTTCGAATGTAAAGAATAACCACGCACAAAACCAATACCAATACCGCCATGATACCAAGTTGGCCCCATTCACCGTGCCAGCCAATCTGCGTGAAATGACCTACAATCGCGCTCGCCGGTCGCAAAAGGAGTAAACATGCAAATAGCTCTACTACTCCGATAAGAATGCGACCATTGGGCTCCATTCCTATATCCGAGAAAATCGCCACCGATTCCGGATGAGCGGTGAACTTGAAAAAGAGCGATTGGCCCATAATTACGATCGCTCCTATTTGAGCGATCCAGGAAATGACGTTTGAGGCGCTTTTATTCATACTGCTACTGTGGATGAGTTCGTTACATAGGGAGCCAAGGTTGACTCAGAGGGAATATAAAGGTGGTCGAAGGAGAGCTCATGGACAGAGCGGCAACCCGATGCGGAAAGCAGCTCCTCCAAGTCATGTTCCAGATTATGCACGTAGTTGGAAACGCGATCCGATTTTACGCCGATGTCGATACCGCGCTGAAGCTCGGGATCATGCGTAGTTATTCCAACTGGACACGTATTGTTTCCGCACTGCAAGGCTTGTATGCAACCCAACGCAAGCATGAAGCCGCGGGCTGAATATACCGCATCCGCCCCTAGGCAAAATGCGACCATTTGTCACTCTGGCGAGATGAGCTTGCCGGCTGCGAGCAATTTGAGACGGCTACGCGCTCCGTGCTTGGTCAGCAAATCGTTCACGGTCTTTAAGCCAGGGTACAGGGGCATGCCTACGCTATCGATAAACGCTTTGGGCGCGGCCCCCGTTCCCCCTTCCGAGCCATCCACCGATATCCAATCAGGGAATACATCCTGCTTCACCATCTCTTCCACAAGCTCTTCCACTTGAGAAGGGCGCCCCACGCACATCTTTATGCCAACGGGTATTCCAGACACTTCCTGTACGTGGCCGATGACCTTAACCGTATTTTCGGGCCCAACGCATTCAGGGTGAAACGGGGGCGAGATAACGTCCTTGCCCTTGGGCACGCCACGCAACTCAGCAATCTCGTCAGTAATCTTCTCTTTCGGCAGCAATCCGCCTTTCCCCGGTTTCGCGCCTTGCGACAACTTAATCTTGATCGTTTCCTTCGCGACAAGCGCTTTGAGCTTATCGTCATTCAATGTACCGCCATCGTTACGCACTCCAAATTTTGCGGTGCCCATTTGAAAAATCAGGTCGCACCCTTCATCAAGATGATACTTAGGGTACCCACCTTCTCCCGTATTCATTGGTATCCCCGCTTTTTTCGCGCCTCGCGCCAAGGAGCGGACCGCCTTCTCACCCAAGGCGCCATAGCTCATAGCGCTAATGATAAAGGGCTTGTCTATCGTATACGTAGCTTGAATACCTCGTTCCGATCCAAAAGTAAGCCTATAGGGTGTTTGCTGTTCCTTCAAGATAGGATACATAGAATGGCGCACTTTAACTTCGCGGGCATCGAACTCGTGTTGCGAGCCGAACGAAGTTGCGGAGTCGACGTCTTTCGCTTTTCGGTACACCTCGGATCTTTCCGTGCGATTGAACGGTTTTTCCTCGGTGTCATTTGCGAAGAAGTACTGTCGCAGCTCTGGCCCAATGCTTCCCATCATATAGCGAGCCTGTCCCATGAGCCCGAAGTTTCTCAAAAGAGCGTGCCCCGTTTGCACTTTCATATAGAAATAATTGAGCAAAGTCAGCAGCAGGAATGCGATCGTGCCGAAGTGGAAATAGTAGGATAGCTTGAACCCGGCGAGGAAGAACAAGACAGCCAGCACAGGGATCGCTATGTTGACGGATTTCGACAGCTTGTGCAGGTCGATAGATATTTTTCCAATCATAGTGGGAGGACAATTGAGGTTTCAGAAAAAGAAAAACGATCCAAGCAGCGGACCAGAGATCGAATCTCGAAAAAGAACATATTTTTTGAGGTGTTGATTGACTATACGATCAGCGGCTAGATCTGATTTCAGACCGATCGTAATTCAATTTATACTACAGATCTCGCACTATTGCAACAGGCCAGAAACGGGCCTGAATACGAAATGCTATATTGGTCCGTACCCGATCGATTACGAGCTAGAATCCGCGAATTCGACTGCTCCTGCTTGCCAACTCTCCCAAAAGGGTCCATTATTTCGCTAATCGCATTTAAAACTTGAGTTGAAGCGTTGTCTCTTCCATTCCCGATCCGAATTAATTGATCGTGAAACATACTATTTCAATCATTGCGCTAGTATCCTTGTTTTGCAGTTTTCTGACTGCAAATACAGGTGTGCAGCTCCTGTGCTCCCATGAAGGTGGGTACGGACATGTGGTTGAATTCGATGCGCACGAAGGGAAATCCCATGACTCTTGCGGCCACGCTCACATCGAGGACTCCCATCATTCGGAACAAGCTTCCGATGCCGGATGCAAGGACATAGAGGTGCCCGATAGCGAACTCGAGGATCTCTCTTCCGGAGGCGATCGCTCTACCGTGAAGGCGCCCGCTCTTCTATTGGATCTCCTGGTTCTTTCGAATGCTCTCGTAGATCAATCCCAGACGAAGGCTGCGATTCGACCTCAGAATGCGCCCTGCCTGGAGAGCGAAAGTCGTCGTTTTGCCCGGATCGTGCAGATCCGTTGCTGATATCCTAATTCAATTAAACCCGCGCATCTAAGCGACGGGTAGAATCCGAATGCAGCGTCAATGCGCTGCGTCGTTTTTCAATTTTGAATTAGGATTTTTTATGCGCACGCACTCAATTGCCCTACTCGGGCTCACAGTCATATCTGCTCCACTTACGGGGCAAACATTACTCTCGACCGATCGGATCTGGGACAAGGCCACTTCGATAGAATACGCGTTAGCGAACAATACCGATTTAGGGGCAGCCAAGCTAATGATCGATATCGCTGAATCTCGGCTCGATCAGACGGGCGTTCTCCCGAATCCGAGCCTGGAACTCAACTACGCAAACGATTTCGCATACAACAACGAGGGAGAGGATAATTTTAGCGTAGGCTTTTCACAGAGCTTTCCCCTCGCCAATCGCCTTCGAAAGGCAAAAGCGGTCTCGCGCGTTGATATAGCGAAAGCGAAAATGGAGGTTCGCCAACTAGAGATCTCTATCGTCGAGTCGATCAGCGCCATCGTTCTGGAGATCCAGATTGCGGACAATCGCAGACGCTCCCTCGAACGCCTCCTTTCATCCAATCGGGAGATCGCATCTTTCATTGAATCTCGTATTGAAAGCGGCGAGTACTCTCAATTGGACGCCAATCAAGCAAAGCTCGACGCGTTATCTTTGGAGCAAGCAATCAACCAGCTCAACGACGAGCGTAGTCACCTCACACACTCGCTCGCGCCTCTTTTAGGGCTACCGCCAGAAACCGAGATCGAGTTTGCCGAAAGCGACGATATCGATCCGATGGCGCCGCTCCCCGCATACGACCCCAACCTATTCGAGCGTCACCCAGAGTTTCAGCTCGCCACCTTGGACGCCTTCTCCGCCGAAGCGGAGATCGCTCTCGCTCAGTCAGAGAACTGGGAAGACATCACCGCCCAGGTGTTTTGGCAGAACGAACGCAGTGTCGACGAGCCATTTGGCCTGGGCACCGATCGGTTCGTTGGCCTGAAGCTATCTCTTCCTCTCCCGCTGCGCAAAAAGGGAGACCTTCGGGCAAACGAGCAGCGAATCGCGCAAGATCAAGCCCGTCGCAAAGCCGCCAGCATCAAGCTCCGTGTGCTGCACGAGGTCGAGCATGCCCATCACGAAGTAGAAGACCTTCAAGCGAGTCTCGCCTCGTTCAAGGACAACGTAATCACCCTAGCAAACACTCAATTCGAAGAAATGCGAAGCGCCTACAGGGAGGGCCAGGTCAGCTTTCTAGAATTCCTCAGGACTCAAAGCCAATTGCGCGATTTCGAGAATGACTATCTGGATACACTGGAATCGTTCGCGCGGGCTAGATTGAAGCTAGAGCTATCGCTACTCGCAGGACCAGGCCTCGAAAACCAATAGATATCAATAGTATGAAAGCGCATTTTAAAATTCTCATTGCGATCGCTGCCGCCTTCTCGGCTCAAACGCAAGTATCCGCTCAGTCCGGGCCGTCAGGCCTTGTTATTCTAGACGACACCTCCGTCTCGAATCTCGGCATCGAAATTGCCGAGGTAGACTATGCTACGTTCGAAGAAACGCTCTTCGCGATCGGCCGCATCGAACCAATTCCTGCCCGCAAGAGCATAGTGAGCACTCGAATACCGGGACGCATTGTTAAGATAAACGCGTTCGAAGGGGATATTGTGGAAGCGAATACGACGATCGTCGAAATCGAGAGCCTCCAACCTGGAAACCCGCCTCCCATTATCTCCCTTAGATCTCAACTTCCCGGGATGATCATGAAGAGCCACACGCACGTCGGCAAACCGGTTGTCCCCGAATCCGAGCTATTCGAACTAATGGATCTCACAGAGGTTTATGCGATCGCTCGCATTCCAGAAGACCAGGCAGGAAAGCTGTCGGAGGGATCGATGGCCTCGATTCGCGTAGCCGCCTTGGGGAACGCGACATTCAACGGAGAGCTCGTCCGATTCGGAACCGAGGCTAACCCACTCAATGGCACCATCGATGCCTACTTCTCGCTCAGCAACCCAGACTACGCCTTGCGACCTCATATGCGCGTCGAATTCTCCCTCATTATCGATCAAAGCGAACGCACGCTCTCCATACCTAACAACGCCATCCAATCTGATGGCGCCACCAAAGTCGTTTTCGTCAAGGACTTCGATCTAGCCAATGCCTACCAGAAAGTCCCTGTGCAAATCGGAAGGCAAAACGACACCCTGACCGAGATCAAAAGCGGTCTTTTCCCGGGAGATCAGGTCGTAACGAAAGGCGCCTATCCTCTGCTGTTTGCAGGTGGCGGTGGCATTTCCCTCAAAGAGGCGCTCGATGCGGCCCATGGCCATGAGCACAATGAGGACGGGTCGGAAATGACCGCTGAGGACAAGCATGCCGCCGGCAACGCGGGAGCGCACGGCGCCGCAGGGACGGGAAATAGTCAATTAACTCTTTTTCTAGCCATCCTTTCGACGTTTTTGGCGGTTTTGCTAGCGCTCAGCCTCGCTATACGCCCAAAGAATGGGAACGTCTCTTCAAGCTAAGACCGCAATAAGATGTTGAATACGCTTATTAGATTTTCGCTTGGCCATCGCGCTCTGATCTTGATCGTTGCGCTTATCGTGCTCGTCTTCGGAATTCAGACCGCCCGTGAACTTCCAATCGAAGTCCTGCCGGATCTCACCAAACCCACCGTAACCCTGCTTACGGAAGCCCCCGGCCTCGCTCCTGAAGAAGTAGAAACCTTGGTTACGCTTCCGCTCGAGTCCGCTCTAATGGGCGTCTCAGGACTGACACGGCTACGCTCCACTTCCGACGTTTCCCTATCGCTCGTATTCGTCGAGTTCGAATGGGGCACGGACATCTACAAGGCCCGCCAATTCGTTCAAGAAAGACTCCAATCAGCTCGCGAGCGTTTGCCGGAAGGAATTTCACCCTACATGACGCCGGTAGCCTCGCTAATGGGCGAGATAATGCTGGTTGGGGTAAAGAGCGCGGACAGCTCGCTCGAGGCTAGCGCCGTACGCACCTATGCGGACTGGACCGTGCGGCGACGTCTCCAAAGCATCCCGGGCGTCGCCGAAACACTCTCGATGGGTGGTGGTGTCCGACAAATACAAATACAGCCCGATCCCATACGGATGCGTTCTCTCAATATCGGATTTGAAGCCCTAAGGGCGGCAGCGAGCCGAGCCGCAAGCAATACCACCGGGGGATTTATAAACTCCGACTCGCAGGAAATTATGGTGCGGCATTTGGCTATGACCACCGATCCTGAAACGATCGGCTCCACGGTAGTTGCCCATGTCGATGACCGCGCGATTCGTATCTCCGATGTGGCCAATGTGGTTTGGGACATCGAGCCAATGCGAGGAGACGCAGCCGTCAATGGCACACCTGGCGTCATCATGAGTGTCACCAAGACTCCTGGATTCGACACGCTTACCCTAACGCGGCAAATCGAATCAGCTCTTGAAGACCTTCAACGGTCTGCGCCTGAAAGCGTCGAGCTAACACCTCTATTTCGCCAAGCCGATTTCATTGAAAACGCGATCGGAAACCTCGAGGAAGCGATCCGGGATGGCGCCCTAATGGTATCCATCGTCATTCTTCTATTTCTCCTGAACATTCGCACGACGCTCATAACCCTCACCGCAATCCCGCTCTCATTCACCATAACCTTCCTCGTATTCAAGGCGTTCGGGATCAGCGTAAATGCAATGACGCTCGGAGGACTTGCCGTCGCCATCGGAATGGTGGTCGACGATGCCATTGTTGATGTTGAGAATGTATTTCGACGCCTACGCGAAAATGCGAGCCTCAGCTCACCCAATCCCAAGCTTGAAGTGATCGCCAACGCCTCCGCCGAGGTCAGAAACTCCATTCTTTACGCAACGGTATTCATAATCCTGGTGTTTATGCCTCTCCTGGGTCTCACAGGCGTCGAAGGAAGACTCTTCACGCCGATCGCGATCGCCACGATCGCCAGCGTGAGCGCCTCCTTCCTGGTCTCGCTCACCGTCATCCCCGTGCTTTGCTCCTTGCTGCTAAATCCGAAACGAGGAGCGATTCCCAAAGAAGGATTCCTCATACGATCCATGAAGTGGATACTGGAACGAACGTGGCTCCGCCTCGCATTGAGATTTCCGTTCCTCGCAATGGGTCTAGCGGCCGCGCTGCTCGCGGGAGCTCTCAGTCTCTACCCGACAATGGGCAAGGACTTCCTACCGGCATTCAAAGAAGAAACCGTATTGGTAGCCCTTACCGCTGCGCCCGGAACATCCTTGGCCCAGATGAATGAGATCTCAGAGGTCGCCGATCGCCTGCTTCTTGCAATTCCCGAAATCAGGAAAGTCGGACGACGCATAGGAAGAGCTGAAAGAGGCGATCACGTCGTCCCGGTCTCCACGGTAGAATTCGACATAGACTTCGAGCCGGGAGGTCGACCTCGCGCCGAAGTTCTCGAAGATATTCGCGCTCAAATGAGAACGATCCCAGGTACATTCAGCGCATTGAGCGGCCCGCTGGCGGATAGGATCGGACATATGCTTAGTGGCGTCTCCGCAAAGGTTGCGATCAAGGTGTATGGTCCAGACTTGGACCAGATCCGTCGCATCGGCGAAGCCATACAAGGCATTGCCAAAACCATACCCGGTCTGGAAGCCGCTCGAACAGAGCAACAAGCTCCCATACCCCAGCTTCGAATTGAAATCGATCGTCAACGGGCCCTCGCATATGGCATTACTCCTGGGGCGTTGAATGAGCAATTAGCGACATTGATGGGAGGTGAGCACGTCGCAGAACTCTACGAAGATCAGCAGGCAATCGATCTCGTGATTCGCCTACCCAAAGAATGGCGAGAATCTCCAAGACGATTGAAAGAGCTTTATGTGGATACGGATTCCGGCAAGCGAATCCCTCTTTCCCTCGTCGCCAATATTCGCGATGCCCGCGGCCCAAACGTGATTCAGCGCGAGAACATGATGCGTCGTTTCGTGGTAAGCATTAATCCCACGGAACGCGATCTCGCCTCGTTGGTTACCGAGCTTCAGGAACGCGTTCGTCGAGAAATCCCGCTAGATGTCGGTTACCATATCAGTTTCGAGGGAGAATTCGAAGCACAGCAGGAAGCCTCACGACGAATCGCTTTGCTTAGCGTAGCAGCGCTACTAGTAATCGCTTTCCTTCTCTATTCCTATTTCGCATCGCCTGTATTCGCGATCCAAGTACTCTGCGATATACCCCTCGCTCTAATTGGCGGCATCGCATTCACTTGGATAATGCTAAACAATATTAGCATCGCCACTCTGGTTGGATTCATTGCGGTCACAGGAATCGCCGCTCGAAATAGCGTTATGCTGGTATCGCACTACCTCCATCTAATGAAGCATGAAGGTGAAGCCTTCAGTCGCCAGATGGTAATTAAAGGCACCCTAGAGCGCCTAGCTCCCGTCCTCATGACGGCCCTATCCGCGGGGATCGCCCTCATTCCCTTGGTCCTCGCAGCCGATGCTCCGGGCAAAGAGATCCTTCACCCTGTGGCGGTCGTAATCGTTGGAGGGCTTGTGACCTCCACTCTTCTCGGTCTCGGAGTCACTCCGGCCGTGTTCTACACTTTCGGGCGAAACGCAGCCGTCAAGTCTCTCAAAGTCAACGCTTCCGCCACTGCCTAGTTTCTAGGCAACGATTTTAATAAACCCGAGCCTAAACCCTATCAACAGTGAATAAACCTAAACAAATCATGAAAGCGCGCATTGCCTATCTATCCGCATCGAGCCTAGCTCTTCTCCTCCTAGCTGGATGCTCCGGGACCAATCCCGAGAGCGACCATGGGCACGATCATTCCTCTCACACGCATGATACCAAGACCGATGGACATTCCTCCGAAGAGAACGAAGGCGGTCCCAACGGCGGTCGAATTGTATCGTCAGGAGAAAGCAACTACGAAATCCTCATCAATGAAGATAGAACCGTCGCTATAACCGCATTGAATACCGAGCTTCATCCAATATCCCCGGCAAACCAGGTGCTCTCTCTAATCACCGGGGACCGCTCAAATCCGACAACGCTCGCTTTCGCCAAGTCAGGCAATCGTTGGATTTCCGACAAGGCGCTGCCAGAGGGAAACAATCTCCCTGTAATCGTGAACTTTCAAGAATCTCCCACATCCGAAATAGTCCGAGAGCGCTTCAATGCGAACTTGAGCGAGTGCCCTACCTGCGACTATAAGGAATACGCGTGCACATGCCACGACGATCACTAGTTCGATCGCTCAAAGAGGTCTTGCCGTAGTTTTGGAAATCCGCATTATTGACGTTCGATGAAAAACAGTCACCTGCGCCTTTCGATCTTGCTCACCGCAATCCTATCTGGGTCTTTCCCTCTCTTTGCCGATGGCGAGAAGACTTACGGCCCGTATACCGCTATCGCTCAGAATGCTGAAATCGTCAAAGACGTGAAGATCGCTGAAAATGGTCGGATTTATTTGCTCCTAAATCCTGACTTCAAGGAAAAGGAGATCATACTCAAGAACTCGAATTTCTACCAATCTGGGTACCGCAATTGGTTCAATGGTGAAAAAGAGCTGATATCCCCAGCGGGCCAAGGCAAGGCGCCGAACGAATTCACAGATTGGGTGGAGACCACCGCGAACTACGTGGAGTACTATATGGATGGGCAGCTTATTTTGCACTTGGGCAAGACCGAGGTTCACGCCGCTCGCTCGCAGTAGGTTCGGTCCTCGGACATAGGACACCGCCCGGGCGCCTCGATCCATGCACGAACATTCGATCCTAGTCGATCTCGCCTGGATTCTGCTCTCTGCCGCAGCGGCGGCGCTCATCCTTCAACGGTTTAGGATCCCTCTCCTGATCGGCTACATAGTTGCCGGATTCCTAGTGGGTCCCCACCTCGGTCTTTGGCCAGCGCTCGTGGTTCTGGACAATGTGCACGAACTCAGCGAACTCGGCGTCATATTCCTCCTCTTCTACATTGGCCTCGAGTTCGACTTCGGGCGCCTTAAACGCGTTTTGGGACCCGCGATTACAGCGCTTTCGCTCCAAACGCTCCTAATGCTCTTTCTAGGGATGGAGGCCAGTCGCTGGCTCGGCCTCTCAAGCATGGATGGCTGGTTTCTCGGCGGCTTGCTCTCCATCAGCTCGTCCATGGTATCCGTGAAGCTGATTCGAGAACGTGGCCTCGTCCACTATCCCCACACTAATCTCACGATTGGCGTGCTCGTGCTCGAGGATATTCTGGCGATATTGCTGCTGGTTTTGCTCAGCGGCATGGCGGTTGAGGGGACCATGAACTTTGAAGCGATCGGTCGATCCACGCTCTTCATCGGAATCTTCACCGTTCTGGTCTATCTCATAGGCAAGCTCGGAGCGGCTCGCCTCATCAAAGTCCTAATCGCTCGCGGTTCTACCGAAATGATAACGATGGCAGCCTTGGGGATCATCTTCTCCGTGGGACTGCTGGCTCACCAATTCAATTTCTCCTGGGCGCTGGGTGGATTCCTTGCGGGAGCCATCCTTTCCCGAACGCAGCTCGCCGAAAAGATCGAGCAACTCACCTCTCCCATTCGCGACCTCTTTAGCGCCTTGTTCTTTGTTACGGTAGGCATGCTAATCGACCCTAAAGCGCTCATAGCTAACGGTCCCGTGATTATTGGGCTGTCGATAGTCGTTATCCTATGCAAATTCGCATCCTGCTGGCTCGGGTTCTTCCTAACCGGCAATTCTCCTACAGAGTCCACCCGAGCGTCCTTAATCAAGTCTCAGATCGGAGAATTCAGCTTCGTAATCGTAGCGATTGGAGCCACCTACGGGGCAACCAGCTCTGACTTGCAGTCCATCGTTTCCGGCGTCGCATTTATCACAATCCTCACTACGCCCACTCTCGTTCAAAACGAGCAGCGCATATTTCGCCTCGCCTCACGTCTTTCTCCCAATGCAATCAAAGAATTCTGCTCTCTGTATTCCCATTGGGTAGAGACCGTCAGCCTTTCCATTAGTCGAAGCGGTTTTCTCTCTCTCGCAAAAAAGCCGATCACGCTCATTTGTATCCACTTTCTGCTCATTACTGCAATCATCATCGCTGCGGGCATTGTATCCGAACACGTGACCGTACCCGATTTTCTCCCTATTTCCCGGGATCTGCTTCAGCAATCCATATTCGTTCTCTCCGTACTTTTCAGCCTGCCCTTCCTCGTCGATACCATGCGCAACCTGAACGTACTCGTATGGATCTTTTCCGATACTGCCCTCAGCCGACCCTCATTCCAGCAATTTTCAAAAGGCATCTACCGCTCTGCATTCAACGGGCTGATACTTCTCATCCTCCTCTTGTTCTATGGCACGGCATTCTTGCTCGTGGCCGCTAGCTATTTTCCTACCGGATCCGCTTTCGTCGCCTTTCTTGTTTCTACGGGCATTGTCGGCTGGATCTTTTGGAAGAAGCTCGTCCACATGCATCACAATTGGGAAACCGCCGTCATCAATTCGATGGAAAGCGAGACTCAAGAACGTATTTCCCAGAAAATCTCCACCAGCCTCGAAGCGCTCAAGTCGCGCACACCATGGAAAGTAACCGTTCAACCGATAACGCTGGCATCCGACTCCAAGTGGATTGGAATGCAGGTTCAGGAGATCGATCTTCGAGCGGAAACAGGCGCTCTCATCGCGGGTATCGAGCGAAGTGGATACGAACTCGTGAGTATCGATCCTACGACGCATCTCTATCCAAATGACCAGATCTTCGCCCTAGGCGAACCCGAGCAAATCACAAAGGCCGAAGCCTATCTCAACATGAAAGGCGAGGACAAGAATGCGCGTGTGGAGCCATTCGTATTCACTCGAGCCATCATTCCACCGCTATGCAGCTACGACGGAATGCGAATTCAAGATACGCAAATTCGATCTCGTTTCCACGTCACCATCGTCGGGATACAAAAGGACAATGAGCGTATCATCGGGCCTTCACCTCAACAGATACTCGACGAAGGAGACCTCATTCTACTTATGGGGTCGCAGGAGAATTTGGATAAGTTCCAAGCTGAACTAAATAGAATCGAGAACATTTCAGCCAAAGACGCGGCCATAGAGGACACTGAAGACTCATAGAGCTACAGCTTGCAATTCACCGTATCACGGTGACGAATTAGCTCGAGACAACCACCTAAGCTGCAATCCCCTCTTGCCACCAGCAGACAATCGATTTTTCGTAAACCAGTGAATTTCTCGTTTCTTAGCCGCATTGGGAAAATCCTCGCTCGGCACCTTTCGTAGCCAACCCAGCGAGAGGTCCGGCGCAATACGGCTTCCCCGGATAAGCTTAGAGACACCCTTCAAAAAGGGGACGTCATTCTCATTGAAGGCGCGAGCCGATTCAGCGTAGCAATCAAGTACCTGACGCAATCCACTTGGTCGCACGCAGCGCTGTACATTGGCGATTCAATCGACTCGTTCGACAAAGGAGAGGAGGCTCGAACAATCGTGGAAGCGGACATTCAAGATGGGATTCGCTTCATGCCGCTTTCCCTCTTCTATGAACGGCATACGCGGATCTGCCGCCCGGTTGGATTATCCGAGGTCGAGATAGACCAGCTCATTCAATACGCGGTCTCTCGGGAAGGAGACAAGTACGATCTCAAGAACATATTCGACCTCGCTCGCTATCTGATTCAAAAGCCGCCTGTACCTAATCATTGGCGACGTCGGCTTTTGTCGATAGGGAGCAGCGACCCAACTCGAGCAATATGCTCTTCATTTATCGCTCAGGCTTTTCATTCAGTCTCCTACCCAATCCTACCGGAATTCAGCAAGGAGCAATCTGAAGACCCCAACCTAAAGGGCGCATTTAAGGAATACGCGAGAATTCGGCACCACAGCCTCTTCGCTCCCGGCGACTTCGACGTCTCTCCCTACTTCAAGATAATAAAGCCAACGATTGAGCAAGGATTCGATCCGAAGGAAATCAATTGGCGCGACCCAGAAGAGATTGTCGCCGATGCCGAAAGCTAGTCCCCAATCGGCATTGAAAGAGAACCAACTACAAACCGTTTTAGATAGCGTATGTCAGAAGACTCATCCAATCCCCCGGCCTACCTCATAGTACGTGTCAACATTCTCGATCCGGTTGCGTACGGCGAGTACATGAAACACACGCCCCGGGCGATTAAACAGTACGGAGGACGCTTCATCGCTCGTGGCGCGGAACCGACAACTCTCGAGGGGGAAAAAGAATCGCGGCGTGTCGTGATCGTCGAATTCGAATCCGAGGAAAAAGCAAAGGCATTTTACCATTCGCCCGAGTATCAGGAGACTATGAAGCTGCGCGAAGGCAAGGCAGTCGCCCAATTGATAGTAATTGGCGGATTTCCGATTGAAGAGTGGAACAAGGTAGTTGAGAGCAGTGAACGATTAGCTAGTTCCGGGGCCTCCGATTAATGAATCGAAACGAGATTCTGGCGTGGCTCAAATCCAATCGCAACAAGCGAGGCGTAGCGCATTGGGAATCGTTAGGAGAAGATATCGGCGGCTTGAGAAGCGATGGTGTCGGACTGACTCAGCTTCGAACGTACGCTAAAACGATTGGACGCGACCACAAGCTAGCGCAAAGCCTTTGGAATAGCGATCACCATGAGGCCAAGCTAATTGGTCTACTGATCGACGAGCCAAAGAAAATCACGCGTGAACAGGCAGAAAGCCAAGTGGAAGGGGTATCTACAGGTTATCTCGCGCATGCGTTTAGCTCCTGCGACGCCACCTTGCCAAAGACTTCCTTCGCATTCGAGCTAGCCCAGGATTGGGTTGCAAGTCGGGATCCCTTGCGCCGACGTTGCGGATACGGACTCGTGTATGAACTTTCCAAGAGCAAACGAGACGCGAGCCTCCGCGATTCCTATTACGAGAAATGCATCTCCAAGATAGAAAACAATATTTCTGCCGAAGAGGGCTGTACGCGCGCCGCCATGGGTGGCGCCTTGATCGGGATCGGAAAGCGTAGTCGCAAACTCAATCAGGCCGCAATCAAGGCCGCAAAGCGCATAGGACCTATTCATTTTAACGATGACAATCCGAAGGCGGATCCAATCGATGTCCTCAAGCATTTGACTAGCGATTATCTAAAAAAGAAGCTGGGGACGTGATTGCTACGTAATGGGCGCAACCAACTCCAATCTCTCTGCGTTGATCCCACGATAACGCCAAATCTAGAAAGTTGTAGCATGTACATGGTTACACGTTACGCATGCCTCAAACACCTCACATCTCAAAATTGCTGAAAGACGTTCGATCATGCAGCCTGTGCGCCTCTCATCTACCATTAGGGCCAAGGCCTGTTCTACAGATTAGTCCTCAGGCCAAAATCCTAATCGTCGGACAAGCGCCCGGACGCAAGGTGCACGAAACAGGTATTCCCTTCGATGACGCAAGCGGGAATCGTCTTCGAGAGTGGATGAGAATCGGCAAAGACATCTTCTACGACGAATCGAAAGTGGCCATTCTTCCTATGGGCTTCTGCTATCCCGGTACCGGAAAATCAGGCGACCTTCCGCCACGTAAAGAGTGCGCCGAGGCTTGGCGGGAATCGCTATTGTCCACGTTAACAAAGCTAAGAATCACGCTTGTAATTGGACAATACGCCCTTGCCTACCACCTCCCCAAAGCAACCGGAACGCTTACCGAAATCGTTCGATCTTGGAAATCCTACGGCCCGAGCGTTATTCCTCTGCCCCACCCAAGCCCCCGCAACAATATTTGGCTCAAGCGAAACGAATGGTTCGAAGAGGAGGTCCTTCCTGCTCTCAGGGCGCGAGTAATTCAGTCCTTGTGACGGGCATCGGTTGCACGTCTTCTAGAGATCGATCTCGAATCTCGACATAGAGGGGTGGCGTAATCTACCGTCGCTCCAATCCGCAAACCTACTCTGCCATGAACCCAATCGAATACAAAGTCGGGAACGACTTGGATCTAGACGCAGTAATCACTCTCTATCGCGAATCGACTCTCGGCGAGCGTCGACCCATCGAGAATCGAACTGTCATGAAATCGATGATACGCAATGCAAATCTAATCGTTACAGCATGGGACAAAGCTCAACTAGTAGGAATCTCGCGAACCGTAACGGATTTCGCTTACCTCGCTGATCTCGCAGTCCACCAAGGCTATCAAAAAAGGGGAATCGGTACAGATCTGATTCTCCAAACGCGCAAGACGCTCGAGCCCACCTGTTTCTTAACCCTGCTTTCCGCGCCCAAAGCCAACGGGTTCTATCCTAAGCTTGGATTCGAATCCCACCCGCGGGCTTGGGTGATCGGGCCTGAATCCGATCCTGCGACGGTGCGCTAATCAATTCCTAGACCAAGAATGAACCTACCCGAAATCGTAAAATTGGCCGAGTCCATCGCTACCACCGCCCATCAAGGCCAGTTCCGCAGGGACGGCATCACTCCCTATATCGAGCCCCAAGAACGGTCGTATCCAGGGTTGGAGACGATCTCGATGCGCAGATCGTGGCTTGGCTCCACGATGTGCTGGAAGATTGTCCGGTTTCGGAATCGGAACTTGTTGAGAAAGGAATTCCAGAAAAGCACGTCGACGCCGTTAGACTCCTCACCAAGACAAAGGGAGTCGCTTATGAAGATTACCTGGAAGGCGTGGCTTCATCCGAACTCGCCTCAGTCGTGAAGATCGCCGATATGATATCGAATTTAGCCGACAATCCAACCCGTAGGCAAATTAAGAAGTACGCCCAAGGGCTCGAAAGGCTATCGAGGAATTTCTAAAACCTCGAGCGCCACCATTCGAAGGCGCCGCCTGTCCCCTAGTCAGCAATGGGCGCTTCACCCACGATTCTCGCATAGGTACCATCAGCCTTGGTTCGACTGATCGCCTTGGCAAGTTCTGGCACGAGCGATGCGTGCTTCTTATTCAGATAGGTGTAAAGCAAGGCCTCATCGATGGGCTTTTCGATGATCCTAATTCCACTGCTTCGATATTTATCGCTGTCGAGAAGAAGCGTACCCGTGATATTGTCGGACATAACAACATCGATCTCACCCTTCAGGAACAATTCGAAGGCTTCTTCAACCGTATCCAATGGAAACGGACGCTCAACGATACCTTCGATGTTGTCTTCAATAACTTTGGTTCCTTTCCTGTAACCAACACGATAGGGCGCCAATGATTTCCAATCGCTAAGCTCTATATCCTCTTTTACGAATACGAGCTCCGGATGCGACCAAATCGCAGTCGGCACCCGAATCAAATTGGGATACGTTTTCTCAACGCCCTCGATGCGCCACATCTCGCCATCCACCTCCCCGGAATTCGAAAGTTCGAAGCATATCTGCGACTGGTGCTTTTCCACTACAAGTTCATACCCGAGCGGCTTGAGCGTTTCATAAATGTACTCGATTTGCTTTTGCAAATAGGGATGCTCCGGGTCCGCGCCGGTCACCAGAACGAGGCGATCCTTTGCCGTATTTGAGCACCCAAACAGGAAAGCGCAGGCAAATAACGAGACCCCCACTAGCAACCTAGCTCTAGCAACTGTAGTATTTTTCTGGATAGTAACCACTGTGGATCAGCTCCCTATTGATTCAATTTCGATACTCATTGGAAAGTCGGTCTCGGATTGATCGCATCGTCTGGAATTGCTCGGGGCGCTCCGTTTTTAGGTTTCGGCGTTCGTAGGGATCCTCTTTCACGTTGAAGAGGAATTCTCCCTCAGTGGGCGTCTGCACGTACTTCCAATCATCTTCCAGTACAGCGCTCCACGGTTGCCTTCCCAACTCGTCATGCTGCCCCAGCTCCCAGAAAAGCGTACGGGTGGCATCCTGACGGCTTTCCTCTCCGGTTATGACCCCGCTTATATCTTGTCCATCGATTCCGTCCCCAAAGTCGTTCACTCCCGCTAAGCTGCACAGGGTTGGAAATAGATCCAACGAACTGTATAGCGAATCATTCACCTGACCGGCCCCAATCGTTCCCGGCCATCGCATGATGCAGGGAACCCGCAAGCCCCCTTCGAAAAGCGTCGCCTTGTCACCGCGGTAGGGAAGATTGCTTCCACCGTAGGTGGGATCCCCGCCATGGTCGGTTAGAAAAATGACCAAGGTGTTCTCCTTGAGACCTTGAGCATCGAGCGCGGCGATCACCTTTCCCACTCCGTCGTCCAACGAAACCGTCATGGCTGCAAACTCGCGCCGCACCTTGTCTTCAATGTGCGATACGCGCTTCAAGTCTGCTGCTTGCGGCTGCATGATATTAACCGGTTCCTGAACGCTCGGACTCCAGCCTTTTCCGAAATGCGGGGCGTTGTACGCAAGGTATAGAAAGAAGGGCTTTTCGTTTGATTCTCGATCTTCTATAAATGAGATCGCTTCATCGGTAATGAGCTCGGTCGCATACCCATTTTCACTCACGTGAACTTCTTGATGGTACCAATCCGGAATCACGCCGTAAGTCATAGTGAAAAAGTCGATACACCCTCCCGTGTGCCCAATGAAAGAGTCAAAGCCATGCCGCGTCGGCAGAAGATCCTTGCTTCCGTGGCCCAAGTGCCACTTCCCTATCAACGCCGTGTCGTAGCCCGAGTCACGCAGCTTAGTCGCTATCGTGGTCTCCCCCTTCTGTATCCCAACGGTCTTGTGTTCGGGCGCCATAAACATCAAGGCGCTTAGAAGCTGATGCTGGGAGCGGCTCGGATTCCGTCCCGTGAGAAGGCCGTAGCGCGACGGTGTACAAATTGATGACGCGGAATACCAGCGCTCAAACGCGATTCCTTCCTTTGCGAGCTGATCTATATGCGGGGTTGGAATCTCGCTGCCGTAGCTGCTCAGATCATTGATCCCCTGATCATCGGTAAAAATCAATAGTATATTGGGACGCTCCGATGCGAAGCTCAATGGAAGCAAAAGCCAAATGCACAAAACCAAGGATTGAAAACGAGGCATAAGCTACAATGTCAAAGCGCACGGCAAGGGATCAAGCTTCTATGCGTTTGACCGAACGCTCGATGCAGCAAGTCTTCCCTTGCGTCAATCGAGTCGTCAGATAGATCTTTTGTTGGCTACCTTTATGAAAAACCGATATTTAGGAAACTCTGGTCTCGCTGTTTCACGCGTTTGCCTAGGAACCATGACCTTCGGCAATAAGAGCTGGGGATGCGACGAAAGCGCCTCTCAAGCCCTGCTCGACGCTTACCTCGATGCGGGTGGAAACTTCATCGATACGGCTGATCTTTACGCGGAAACGGTCTCCGAATCGATTTTGGGAAACATCCTAAAAGGCAAAGATCGCGACTCACTCGTGATCGCATCCAAATGCTGGTTTCCCGTAGGCGATACTCCCAATGCGCGGGGCCTGTCTCGCAAGCATATCGTTGAGGCCTGCGAAGCTTCCCTCAAGCGCATGCAGCTAGACCACATCGACCTCTATCAAATTCACGGCCCCGATCCCTACACGCCCATCGAGGAAACCATGAGCGCCCTGGATGATTTGGTCCGGTCCGGAAAAGTTCGATACATCGGTTGCTCTAATTTATACGCTTGGCAAATCGTGAAAGCCAATGCGGTCGCGCGTCAATGCAACTATGCTCCTTTCATTTCAGGACAGTATCTCTACAACTTGATCCGGCGCGATATTGAAACCGAGATACTGCCCGCGTGCGTCGATCAAGGAATGGGCATTCTTTGCTGGAGCCCCTTGGCGAGTGGATTGCTTACAGGCAAATATCGCGGCGTTGACATTCCCGATCCAGGACTGCGATTCAAGGAGGTCGGAGAAATTCTAAACGACCGCTTTATCTGGAAAGAGGCCTTGGAACTCGTGGATTTAGTGTGCGAGATTGGCCAAGACCTTGGCAAGAGCCCGGTTACGGTCGCGCTCTCCTGGATACTGAAAGACTATGCCATTACCTCAGTGCTAGCCGGCGCCCGCAACGTCGAGCAACTCGCTCCCTCGCTTGAATCCGGTGAATGGGACCTGCCCGATGAGCAATGCGAACGCCTCACGGCAAAGCTCCCTCGAGAGCACGGGTACCCCTGCGATTGGATGAAAATCGCCTTGCTCCCCAATTTCACTAAAACGGAATTCGAACCCAATCGCGCTCTGCGGTTTCCGCCGCTAATAAACTAAAGGGGCATCCTTCTCCAGTATATGCCTACTCCGCTCGAAACTCCCGTTAGGAGCGAGCCGCAGAAGTGGCCGATCATGATTGCCTTCGCCCTGATTTGGGGCGCGCTCATGACCACCGAGCAACTTTCGATCCATCTGCTGCCATTGACCATCAAGGAGTTCACTTCTAGCACCACAATCCTAGGACTCCTTCTCTTCGTCAATCGCGCCTTTGGCTTCATCGCCCAACCCTTGGTGGGGATTCTCAGCGACAAGATCTGGACGCCCATCGGACGCAGAGCCTTTTTCCTCATAACGGGAGCTCCTATCGTCGCCATTTGCCTGTGGCTAATTCCGGAAGCGCGGTTCCTTTGGCACATCGTTGTTTTGATTGTAGTGTATCAATTCTTTCAGGACATTCTTTGGGGATCGTGCTCGCCGACCTCTTTCCACCGAAGCAGCGCCTTTTCGTTTCCGGAATGCTCATCACTGCCGGCCAGTTCACCACTTTCATTTTTCTCGACTATGGAATGGGAAAGGTCGATGCCGACAAGCTATATAGAATAGTCGCAGTCATTCAGGTCGTATTGGTTTCGGGCCTTTCCTTTTTTTTCAACGAACGCCCTGTCGAAAAAGTGGATCGTCCCAAGCTAGGGGTGAAACGATACATCTCGGATCTCATGGGGCATCCAATTCGGCGACGTTTCGCCACGCTCTATTCTTCACTTTCCGTCCTAATGAATGTCGCAGTGACAGGTGGTTTTCTTGTACTATTCGCGAAAGAGAACTTAGGCGTTTCCAAAGAGGACTATGGCAGCACGTTTTCCGTATCCACCATTGGGCCCCTATTTCTCTCAGTCCCTTTCGCAATCGTCGTAGAACGGTACCTTTCCAAGCAACTGGCCCTTCTGGTCGGTATCGCTGCTCTCATCACCGCGCTAGCCATCGGCTGGACTGCCGAGTCCATGGACGCGCTCTATTGGCTGGCGATCCTTTGGGGAATCGGCTACATGATCACGATCGTAACTTTCAAGCCCTTCTTTTCCGAATACGTCCCGAAGGACATTATCGGGCAAGTAAGCGGAGCGTTAAACATTTGCTGGGGGCTAGGCGGAGCGGTAGCAGTGCTTGGAGGAGCCTTGCTCATTGAGCATGCATTCGATGACAACTATCGATCCATATTTCCAATGGCCCTAGCAATGGGGCTCGTGTCGATCTATCTAGCCGCGCGCATCCCCGACAAGCGATTCCAGGAAAGAAAGCAAACACCAAAATCGCTTGATCGATGATCTGCCGTTCAAGCGAAGCGGCTAGAAGCAATAGTTTCAACCGCGGAGCTCACGGAGGAATGGAGGGCCTCAATAAACGCTCTAATTGCAGGTCACTGGCAATCAAGCAGTAGCCTGCCTAATTTACGCGGGCTAGGCGCTCCACCGATAACAAATCAGGTTCGTATACGATAAAAAAATATCGGTCCAATCTAGTTGACCACACTTCAAGATTTCATTCCATTACGGAGCTATCCTTGACTAATACAGCTCTGCAAACCCCTTAGAGCACGCAAGTTAATCTATTGTATCTAGATGGATATTGCTTGGTTTGTCATACCTACCACCTGTCCAATTTAGAGAACTCTGTGGCTATACCTATTCAAGCACCCCTAACAATTAAATAGCCTATAGGCTATACACGAGGGTTTTTCAGGACCCTTCCATAACCAATACCTACTAATGAACATCAATGAAACTACCCCTCCCAGGAATGTCTCGACATCCCTGATACGCTTCGGACTTACGACTTCGCTGGCGCTTACCGTTTGGACGACACACATCTTTTCACAAGATTCTGGCAACAGTGAAGAGGTTTACACCTTGTCTCCCTTCGCAGTTAGTGCGGCAGATGAAACCGGTTATGCGGCTACGTCCACTCTGGCCGGAACTCGCCTGAAGACCGACCTTGGCGACCTTCCCAATTCCATTACGGTTGCGACCAAGGAGCTAATGGAGGACTTGAACGTCACTGACGCTACCAATCTCCTTCCTTTTCTAGGAAATATTGAGACCTCAGGAGCTGACGGTACCTATTCCGGTGGAAACACCGCGGGAACCGTTGTACTGGAAGGCCTAAACCGGAACCCTGAGAACAACAATCGTATCCGTGGTTTGGCCAGCGCGGATGCTTCCCGGAACTACATGCCGACTAGCATCGGATTCGATTCCTACAACACTGATCGCGTTACGGTAAACCGCGGTCCCAATTCGATTCTCTTCGGTCTTGGCTCCCCTGGCGGAATTATCGATGCCACTACCTTTTCAGCGAATCTAGCAACCCGCAATAAAGTTGAATTCACCATCGGCTCCTTCGGCAGCTACCGCTTCAATTTTGACGTGGAACGTATGCTGGTCGAAGACAAGTTCGGTATTCGCGTTGCCGGTCTGATGGACAAGCAAAAATGGAGGCAAGACTTCTCTTTCGAAGAAGATCAGCGCCTGACGATCACCGCGGTCTATAAGCCGTTCCCGAACGCAAACCTTCGCGCGAGTTACGAAACGGGTGAAATTGACGCACGTCGACCACGCCCTAACGCACCCGGCGACGGAGGCGTTACCCGCTGGTGGGATCCAGCGTTCAGCCAAGTGACTCACAGTCCATTTGACGACGAGTTCGGCACAATTGACCGCGACATCGTCCGCGCGCCTGGAGCCTGGTTTTTCCAACCTGCAGTCGTCTATGAAGGCGATGGTGGTGAGCCCACTCGCTTAAACTACGCTTGGGAGGATACTGTCAGAGAAGGAAGTCGCTTTCGCACATATACAGTTGGTCTCACCAAGGGAAATCAGTGGTACCCCTCTCCAACTGCAGCCGCATCAGGGATTGAATTCGGGTCATTTTTCCAAGACGAGGAAATCGTTGACCGTTCTGTATTTGATTGGGTTGAAAGACGCCTTGACGGACCCAACGCATTTGAGCGCGAAGATTTCGACGTGATCAATGCCAGCTATGACCAGTCTTGGGACTACGATTTAGGTTCTTACGGATTCGAGCTCTCCTACATGGAAGAGAATATGGAGCGAGGCTGGTTTGACCTCCTTGGAGGAGGCCGTGGCTACTTCATAACAATGGACATCAACACCACGCTGAACTGGGGTGCTCCCAATCCCAATTTCGGTCGCCCCTACGTCGCTTCTCAAAACTCACGTCAGCAAAACGATATCAACCGCAATGTGATGAGAGGGACAGCGTTCTACGAACTGAATCTCAAACAAGCTGACGGAGATATCTGGAAGTGGTTTGGTCGTCATACTGGCACCATCTTCGGCCAAGAGTACGAAGTGGACAGAGGCACCATAAACGGGCGTAACCTGGTAGACCCCGCTTACTTAGCTGCATCGCAAAACGGATCCACCAACCTCAACTCCGGAGGAGCGAATGCTCGTACTCAGTTTTTCGTTGGTCCTAGCTTAGCCGGAGCTAGCACTCACGTCGGCGCAAACCTTCCGGGAATCACCAATGTGCTTCGCACAGACGCGACAACCGGTTGGTATTTCGATGAGAGCGCCGGCGGCGACGGAAGCGATGGAGCCTGGGCGACCATGCCGGTCATGATCGGTGACGTTCGGGACGACGCGACCTTTTACAATCAAATCGTTAGCGAATCCCTAAACCGCCAGGTTACCGATTCCGAAGCCTACGTCCACCAAGCTTACTTCTTCGAACAGGAATGGCTGGTCGGAACTTGGGGTCGCAGAACAGACAAGGTTACTTCATTCGGAGGAAGTTCTTCGAGAGATGCCAGGAACTTAATCGACCTAGCTTCTCGCCAACTAAACACTTCACCTACAGGCACACCATTCGAAGCGACAACCGAAACCTTCGGCGCTGTGCTACATGTTCCCGAGTTCGTTCCCCTACCAGAGGGAGTAGACCTCTCTTTACACTGGGGTGAATCCGAAAACTTTCAGATTTCAGCGCCACGTATTAATGTATTCGGTGATTTGATACCTCCACCTCAGGGCACAACCACCGACGAAGGATTCAGCATTGGCCTATTCGAAAGAAAGCTATACATGAAGTTTAACTGGTACGAAACGGTTGCGGGTAACGTATCTTTCAATTACCCAGGCTTCCTATTTGAAGCTGATCGTCGTATCATAGCCTACAATACGCAGGAAGCGCGTGACGCTGCTGGATACGTTGGACCGCCAGACTTCTACAAGACCCTAACGGACTGGCAAATCGTTCCTGACTCAGGAACGGATAGCGGACAAGCCGTCCAACAAACGCCCACAAGCTTCGCATTGCGGGACACCCAAAGTACAGCTTCAGAGGGTAAAGAGATCGATATCATCTACAATCCTGCAAGCAACTGGCGCATCTCCCTTAACATCTCGCAACAGGAAGCGACCACCAGCAACATTGCTCCCTCAACGATCAAGTACCTAACTTATCGTATCGATGAGTGGACCAATCCGAGCAACCCTGCATCTTTCCTAATCGCAGACGAATCGGACCAGCCTGAAAATGTTCGCATTTACGATACGCTCCTCAATCAGCTCAACAGCTCCCTGGCCCGCGAAGGCCAGCTTGTAGGCGAGCTTCGCGAATGGAGATGGAACTTAGCGACCAACTATCGGTTTGAAGAAGATTCAAACCTAGGTGGCTGGAACGTAGGAGGCGCATTCCGCTGGGAAGACAGCAAAGCCGTTGGATACCCGATTACCAATCAGCAAGTGGATGGACAAACCTTGGCGCTTCCCGATCTATCACGCCCTTACACCGATCAGTCCATCGAAAGACTCGATCTATGGGTTGGGTACAATACCAAGATATTCGACGACAAAGTAGACTGGAGACTACAGCTCAACCTCCACAACGCGTTGGGAGGCGGCGACATTATAACCACCGTAGTCCAGCCAAACGGCAGCCCTCGCTCGGTTATGTGGCGAGAAGGACGCACCTTCCGTCTGCGCTCAACCTTCGAATTCTAAAATCAAAGAGAATTACATTTTTAGTACGAGCTCGGACGCGGTTGCGTCCGAGCTTTTTTCTTTGCCAAAGCCTTATCCCATTGCAGAAGCCGAAACTCAATAGGACCAAGGTCAATTTCCCTCCTGCATTTAAATACTTCCGGAGATGCATCCTTGCCCAAACGGGATTGCTTTGCAGACTTCGAAACGCAATCAGATGAGACGCAAAACTGTAGCCCTATGCCTGCTCTGCCTTTCTTCTGGGAATGCCTATTCCCAAACCGATGGGGGCGAAGTCACGTTCGCCGAACACGTGGCGCCAATCATCTATAATAATTGTACCGTCTGCCACCGACAAGATGGAGTTGGCCCCTTCCGCTTGGACAGCTACGAAACAATTAGAAAACGATCCCAGCAAATCAGTGAAGTCGTCTCCACGCGGTTCATGCCGCCATGGAAACCGGATCCTCAATATGGACCCAAGCTGCAAGGGGAGAGAACACTAACCGACGAGGAGATCACCCTATTGACCCGATGGCATGACATCGGCGCTCCTTCCAGCAACCTCGACCTAGCTCCAGCCCAACCTACTTTTCCCAATACGTGGCAGCTAGGCGAACCCGACCTGATTCTTGAATTCCCAGAATCGTATCAGCTTCAGGCTGAAGGGAATGATATTTATCGCAATTTCGTTATTCCTGTTCCGCTAAGCACTCGTAAGTACGTTCGCGCTATCGAGTTTCTTCCCGATTCTCAATTAGTCATTCACCACGCCTTGATCCAGGTGGACAAAACGTCGACCTCCCGCGAGAAAGATGCCAGCGAGCTCGGTCCAGGATTTGACGGTATGGGAATCGGCGCAGCGGCGCCCCCAGAGGGTCAACTCGTTGGTTGGACCCCTGGACAATCCCCCTACCAAAGCCATCCTGAAACAGCATGGACGCTCGAACCTGGATCTGACATAGTAATCCAATTGCATATGCTTCCGACTGGAAAAGCTGAAACGGTATCCCCCAGGATTGGGCTCTATTTTACCGATACTGCTCCCAGACGATCCAGCTTCGTCATGCAAATGAGAGAATTCGACATCGATATCGAGCCAGAGGTATCGGACTACCGCATCGAAGAGACGATGCTCATTCCTGTCGACTCAGAAATTGTAGGCCTGTACCCTCACGCCCACTACATTGGCAAAGATCTCGGAGCCTACGCGCTATTTCCAGATGGTGCAAAACACTGGCTATTTCGAATTCCAGACTGGGACTTCAATTGGCAGGGAGACTACCGCTACGAAACGCCAATGAAAATACCTGCAGGCTCCATCCTCCACATGTCCTACGTTTACGATAACTCCAGCAGCAACATTAGGAATCCCAACAACCCGCCGCAGCGCATTCAAGGAGGCTGGTCTTCGGAGGATGAAATGGCCGAGCTGTCGATCCAGATAATGCCAGTGAGGGAGCAGGATTTTCCGGAGCTGAAGAATGCTCAGACCCAATACGAAATAGATTCTGCAGGCGGAAGATCCCGCTATTCCTATAACCTCGGTAACTACTTCGAGCTTCAAGGTCTTCTGTCACGGGCAGGCAGCTACTACTACGATGCAATTCAAGATGACCCGAGTTTCGCGAGCGCCCATTACAAGATGGGGCACGTTCTCGAGCAAATGGGAAATCTTCAAGGAGCAGAAGATCGTTTCAGAACTGCCCTAGCCCTAAGACCAGAACTGATTCCCGCAAACATCGGTCTCGCCCGAATACACTATCAAAACCGGGCCGAATTTCTCGCAATTGAACTATTGAAACAGGTATTGGATTGGGAACCGCAAAACTATGAAGCTCGTATCTACCTCGCTCGTATCCAACAATCCTATTCGTCACCTCAGATTGCCCATCAGTTATTGGACGAGGGAAAGTCGTACCATGAAAGCAATCCCTTCTACCGCCTAGAGATGGGTAAGCTAGACTTAGCGGTCGGTGATGAGAATTCTGCCATGGCTCATTTTAATTTTGTCGCTGAAAACGATCCTGACCTATCGAAATCTATTTCGAAAAAAGAATCCGATTCACTAAAGTCTGAGGCCTTTCGATCACTATCGGAGATCCATATTGAACGTGGCGAAATCTCCATAGCTGTATCATACTTGGGCAAGGCTATAGAAATTATGCCCCACAATTTTGCAGCCCTATTGGACTCTGCTCAAATCGCATTCAACTCTGGTGATACGGAACTAACCAAAATGCGTCTCAATCAAATTGCCAAACTTCCAGGTAATATCCGACCATTCGCAGAATCGATTAGTGAAGCTCTCCCTTCCCTCGAATGGAAAAGGCTGGTGGAATCTATAGTGCATGAAGTGGAATAAACAAGCGGCCACCTCAATACGCCGCTATTCCTCGAGATCCGGCGAGTCGTATTGCCCCCTCAACTGTTCGAGCTGATCTTTCATATGCTCCAAAACGCTGGCGTATATGGGATCATCCGAAACGTCATTCAACTCGAGCGGATCCGTTTTCAAGTCGATTAGCTCTAAGCCATCATTCGAATAAAAATTGATCAACTTGTAGCGCTCGCCTCGCACCCCTTCATGCCTAGGAACACCGTGTTCCGTGAGATGCTCATAGTAATGATAATACAGATACTTTCGCCACTCATTCGTTTTTGGATTTTCTAAAACAGGTAATATGCTCTCGCCTTGAATCTCTTCTGGAACTTCCAAGCCAGCGGCCTGGAGGAATGTCGGGGCGTAGTCGATATTCTGCAAGAGCTGCTTGTACTGCGTACCGGGACGAATCTTCTCGGGCCATCGAATCAGGAATGGCATGCGCAACGACTCCTCGTACATCCAACGCTTATCGTACCATCCGTGCTCTCCGAGATAAAATCCCTGATCCGAACTGTAGATGACGATCGTATTCTCCGTGAGGCCATTCTCATCCAAATAGCTGAGAACCCGACCAACGTTCTCATCCACGGAATCAATACAACGCAGATAGTTCTTGATATACCTCTGGTACTTCCAGCGAACAAGATCATCTCCCACTGGAGGCGAGGCGAGAAATGCGGCATTGCGCGGCTCGAAATAGGCGTCCCACACGGCTTGCTGCTTCGCTGTCATTCTACGGCGTTCGGGTTCGGCTAGCCGACTTTCAAAGTCATTGGCGAATGGAACCCGTTCCTGGAACTTCATATCCCATTGATAGATAAAGTGATCCTTGATCCCCATGGCGTGCCCAGAAAGCGTCTCGCTTCGTCCGGACCAGTCATCGAAAAGGGTCGGTGGCTCGGGTATCGACGCGTCCTCGTAGTTGTAGAGATGCTTCAGATTGGGCGCCCAGGTTCGATGCGGGGCCTTTTGTTGGCACATGAGAAGAAAGGGCTTGTCCGGGTCACGCTCGTCTAGCCATTTAAGGCCCAAGTCAGTCGTAATATCGGTCACATAGCCTTCATAGCGCTTGGACTTCTCTTGCCCTTCGCTCGTGTAGAAGTCTGGATTGTAGTAGCTCCCCTGACCCGGAACGATTTCCCAATAGTCGAATCCGGTCGGGTCCGACTTCAGGTGCCACTTGCCCACCAGCGCAGTCGCATATCCGGCGCCTTGCAGCAGCTTTGGGAACGTCATCTGCGATCCGTCAAATTCCGCTCCGCCTGAATTGGTATAAAATCCGTTCTTGTGGCTATGCTTTCCCGTCAATACCGAAGCGCGCGATGGCCCGCAAATCGAATTGCCGCAAAACGAATTCAGAAAAATTCCACCCTCATTTGCAAGCCGGTCAATATGGGGCGTCTTGTTGATCTTCGATCCGTAGGCTCCAATCGACTGGACCGCATGATCGTCAGTAAAAATGAATACAATATTGGGCCGACGGTATTCTTCAGCTTGAGCAGAAAGTAATAGCAGCAATGAAAGTAAAATATTCTTCTTAATCATCATCGTTCAGATTCAATATCAAAAAGTAGGTCAGTGCTTCAGCCTGACTCAATCTTGTACCAGTTCTTAGCAGGCTGGGTCCGGCTGAAGCACTGACCTACGATCATGGCAATTTCGATTGCAGGCAAGCCCAGAGATGAACGAGCTGGGACTTTGTTGTCATCCGCGATATTCCAATGTAAAGGGAATCATGTATTTAACTTGGCAACAGGATAAACCATTTCAGTACAAAATTTGACAAAACCTTGGGAAACCCCGATAATATGTTTACTAATTACAGTATTCTGCAAAGAAGCAGGGGGAGATGCCATGGGTAAGGAAGCGACAGCGTTAAGCCTGTACGAAATCATGGACTTGCGTAAGACCGGGGAGGATGCAATCCGGTATTTCGAGGGGATACGCTGGGGCGATAAGCCAGCATGCGTTGAATGTGGCTGTGATGGGAAGGTCACAGCGCAGAAGAAAGCAGGGGATTATTGGTGTGGGGATTGCCGTGGATGCTTCAATGCATTCACCAATACGCCGATGGAGCGTAGCAAGGTGGATATCCGCAAGTGGATATATGCCTCTTGCGCCCTGATGGCTTCACGCAAAGGTATCTCTCCTTTGCAACCATCCAAAGAGATTGGGGTACGGCAACGGGCGGCATGGTGCATGTTGCATCGCTCGCGATTGGCTTGCGGTGAAGACCTCCAGGCGTTGAGCGGCCACATAGGGATTGGCGAAACCTGCCTTGGCGGCAAGGAAGCCGACAAGCATGAGAGCAAGAGGCTCAAGGCAGGACGGGGGGCGGTTGGCAAGCAAGCAGCCATAGGCATGAAAGCGCGCGGCGGTCACGTTAGGGCGGTTCCAATAAGCAATACCGATCCAACATGCCCTGCAGCCTACGGTCCATGAGAATGCTACCGCTGGAAGCCAGCTATGCGCCGATGGCCATGAGGGGCATGTAGGCCTTGGGAGGGCTTATCGGCACGATACGGTCAATCGCAGCGCAAAGGAGCTCGTAAACGGCATGGCCCACGCAAATGGCATGGAAAGCGTCTGGGCGGTATCAAAGCGCGGTTACAACGGGATTTATCATAGCTGGAGCAGAAAGCATTGTCGGGCTTATGTAGACGAGTTTTCATTTAGGTCGAATGAAGGGTGCTGCGGGCGGGATACGCAGGAAGGACTAAGCAGTTTGTTCAGTCGGATGGGTGGAAAAGCACTCGCCTATAAAGCATTGCCGGCTTAATAGGGTTCTTAGCATAAGTGCCTTAGCGAATGATGCAGGGCGTTTTTTCAATTCTTAAGGATCAGCAGTGGCATTGCAGAGAATGTGGATATGGAGAATTGAATGTCGCGCAAATAGCTGGCGGTGGAGGTATTCGGGGTTTGGAACGCGGTACAGGCTCTCGGCCTGGAATTGAAATCGAGCGTGCGAATCATTTTTGTGGAAATTGCGGCAGGACAACGCGGCAGGACAGATGGGCAGGTCAGTTCGTATCACCTGTTCAGGGCGCAGGCATGCAGCCTAGCTTTGCCAGACGGGCATCTGGATCGTTGGGCCATCGCGATGTAATCGAGGGAACGGAACGGCCAATAAATCAACTTGCCCTTGACCGTAAGCTTCCCATGCTAGGGTGGGATGAAGAAGCGAAGCAAGCGCAAGCACGGTGCAGCAACCTGCCGGGTAACGGCATTAGGGGAAATTTTCAATTGCTAAAGAGGCCTAACGGAAGCGTTAGCCATAATTCACTGAAAAGGCGTGCTTGCGAAAGCTGCTCTACACGCGGCAAACGGGGAACACCGCTTGGCATCAGGTTTTTTTATGAAGGCGATGGCAAATGGCAAGGTAACAGCAAAAAAGACAAAGATGGTCGGATCGGATGCGGATGGTTCGATTTCGACAAATGGCGGAGATTCTTGAACCAAAAATTATGGCTAGACATACACAAAGGCACCTAGATGAAGCAGTCAAAATGCTACTAAGCGCTGGAGCTCTCCCCAATCATAAGCGGCCAATACCCAGCGCAAAAGATTTGAAACGGCGATTTGTCCTGCGGATAGATAGGTGTGGGAAACCCGCGCTAGAAGAAGTCAAATAATGAGTGGTTTTGTCAAGTTAAATACATAATTCCCATGCATTGATGGTCCTCGTAATCGCTGCGGTGGTATTCTTCTTCGTCTATGCGCGTCAGTCCGCCCGCGAAGCCATGTTTCAGCCTCTGCCTCGCGCTTACGAACGGAGTGGAGAGGCGTTCGAATCCATGAATCGGGGAGATGGAATCGAGTTGAATCTGTTCTGGGGCCCGTCAGGGAATGGGGACTGGACCGTCTTCTATTTCTGCGGAAGCGACGAAGACTTGGCGGTGGCGATGCCGCGGCTCCAGTCGTACGTGTTGCGAGGCTTCAACGTAATCAGCTTCGACTATCGCGGGTATGGGCATTCCTCGGGCAGCCCGTCTGAATCCAACTTGTTTGCAGACGCTAGCGCAATTTACGATTACCTGGTCGAAGAGAAAGGCATCTTGGAGAATAGACTGGTCTTGCATGGACGTTCCATCGGAGGAGGTGTCGCTACGGAATTAGCGGTCCGTCGAAATCCAGCGGGACTGATTCTGGAATCCACGTTCACAAGCGTTTATGATAATATACTAGGGATGAAGTGGGTGCCTAGGGATCTCTTCCAAGTCGAGAGAAAGGCGAGGAAAACCAATTGCCCGGTGTTGATCATTCATGGCGTCAATGATTCGATCGTGGACGTTTCACACAGCGCCGCGCTGGCGGAGGCGTTTGGCCAGGAGCGAGTCTCTGCATACACGGTTGCGGATGCAGGACACCGAAATGTGGATCGCGTGGGAGGATTAGCCTACTGGACGAGTATCGAGCGCTTTATTCGAGACCTAAAATAAGCAATCGAATTAGGGTATAGAACAGCTCGTTTTCCCTCGGTATTAGCTATTGCTTTTTTTGTGGCGCGCCCTTTTATGAGTCCTCTTTTTTTCCGATGAAAATCCTAGTAGCCGACAAAATCTCTTCGATTGGTGTCGATTATCTCAAGAGCCAACAAGGCTTCGAGGTAATCGAGATCTTTGAACTGCCCAAGGAGGAACGGGCGGTCAAGCTGATGGAGCACGCTCCTGAGGTGTCGGGCATCATCGTGCGAAGCGATTCCAAGATTACAAAGGAAGTCCTGGAAAATGCGCCGCTCCTCAAGGCGGTGGGCCGCGCGGGCGTTGGCGTGGACAACATCGATATCCCCGCGGCAACCGACCATGGAGTGGTTGTGATGAATACGCCTGCTGGAAATACTATCGCAACTGCTGAGCTCACCTTTACTCACATGCTTTGTGGCGCGCGCCCAGTGCCGCAAGCGGCAGCTTCTATGAAGGCAGGTCGCTGGGACCGGAAGTCGCTCGGGGGAAGCGAACTGAGGAATAAGACTCTGGGCATTTGCGGAATGGGCCGAATCGGAGGCGAAGTCGCCAAACGGGCGAAAGCGTTCGATATGGCAGTGATTGCGTACGATCCGTTCTTGACTGAAAAACGGGCGGAATCGATGGGTGTGGAACCCGTTGAGCTAGACGACTTGTTCAAGAGATCGGACTACATAACGGTGCACATGCCGTTGACTGACCAGACCAAGTACATGGTCGATGAAGCCGCGTTCGACAAAATGAAGGATGGCGTGCGCATATTCAACTGCGCCCGTGGCGGTATCATAAAGGAATCAGCATTGCTGGACGCTTTGAATAGCGGAAAAGTCGAGGCTGCCGGATTGGACGTGTACGAAAACGAACCGCCACCGGAAGATCATTCTTTGCGCAGCCATCCTAAAGTGAACTTGACGCCGCATTTGGGCGCGTCGACCCAGGAGGCGCAGGAAAGCGTAGGCATTGAGATCGCCAAGGCTGTAGCGGATGCCGTGCGCGGTGGCGAGATTCGCAATCCAATCAATATGCCTTCGCTGGATGCATCGACGATCGAAAAAGTGGGTCCATACCTCGATCTTTGCTCCAAGCTAGGAACGTTTGTCCAACAACTTTCCTTGGACAAGATCGAAAGCGTTTCGATAACTTTTTTTGGCAAGGTCGCTGACCTCGATTCCAATTCGCTGACTCGTGGTGTATTGAAAGGCTTCTTACAGCAAATTTCTGGAAGCAATGTCAATTTCGTGAACGCGATGGTCTTGATCGAGCGTTATGGTATCGGTGTAGAGGTAGTTAACTCGAACGCGGAGGCGGACTATACTGAACTCATCCGTGTCCAAGCAAAGTGTCGGAATGGGTCGATTGTATCGGCGGAAGGAACATTGATGGGAAAAGGCAATTCGCCTCGAATCGTCTCCATCAATGATCGCGAAGTCGAGGTCGAGCCGTGTGGACACTTGCTCGTCATCGCCAACAGCGACGAGCATGGAATCGTTGGCCAATTGGGTACGATAATCGGAAATGCTGGAGTGAATATCGCATCGATGTCCTTGAGTCGCAATGAAGTCGGTGGAATCGCTCTGAATGTAGCCGGCCTTGACAGCCCGTTGAGTGAAGAAGCGATGGCGCAAATCAATGCGGTGGAAGCGATCACGCAGGCGAAATTAGTGTATTTAGAATGCTAACGGAATCCCTATGTCCATTGAACCTATAGCGGCTATACTATCCGCGGCGATTGGCTACTTCGTCGGTTCGCTAGCGTTTGGGTATTGGGTAGCTAAGTCGAATGGGGTAGACATATTCGCTGTCGGAAGTCGGAGCCCTGGCGCAACGAACGTGAAGCGATCCGTCGGAAAGAAAGCGGGTAATCTGGTGTTTTTGCTGGATTTCGTTAAGGGATTGGTCGCGACAGGATGGCCGCTAGTTGCATATTCAAACTTAGAATACACTGAAAGTTATGGTCTATTGGGATTGCTTGCTGCAGTGATTGGTCATTCCTTTTCGATGTTTACCCCGTTTCGGGGTGGCAAGGGTGTGGCCGCGATGCTAGGAGGTGTAGTCGCGCTGATGCCAGTTGCGGCGCTAATCGGAATTGTGATATGGCTAGCGATCTTCTATTCAACGAGATATGTATCGGTAGCTTCCATACTGATGGCTGTCAGCCTGCCCATTTCGAATAGACTGCTGGACGCAGAGGCTACCCTTCAGTGGATGTCTCTAGCGCTAGCGGTAATTGTAACCGTTCGGCACAAGGCAAACATTGGTAGATTGATACGGGGCGAAGAGAATCGATTCGAGAAAAGGAGCTCGGAATCCGAGAATAGCGAATGACCCATAGGAACATTAAATTGGGCCTGTGCGGCTTCGGCGTGGTAGGGCAAGGAGTATTGGATCATCTTTACAGGAAGCGGTCTGCGTTGCGCGAGCAGCTAGGCGCTGAGATCGAAGTAGTCCGAGTAGCCCTTAGGGATCGAAGCAAGCCCCGGGACATAGCAGTGGATGATGCCATCGTAACCGACGATCCCATTTCGGTAGCCGTTGATCCGGAGATCGATATCGTGTGCGAGTTGATGGGTGGGACGGACAGAGCTCGCGAAGTCACGCTTGAAGCCCTAAAAAAGGGGAAAATAGTGGTCTCAGCCAACAAGGCTCTTCTTTGCGATCATGGAAAAGAGCTGCTTGGAGTCGCCCAGAAATTTGGCGGCCACTTGCTTTTCGAGGCAAGCGTCGCGGGTGGGATTCCCGTCATAAAAGCGATTCGCGAAGGGTTGGTTGTGAACGATTTTTCGAGCATTCGAGGAATATTGAACGGTACCTGCAACTACATACTAACGCAAATGACGAATGAAGGCGCCAGCTATTCCGATATTCTCGTTCAAGCTAAGGAGCTGGGCTATGCGGAGGCAGATGAATCGCTTGACGTCGACGGTATCGACGCAGCTCACAAGGCCGTCGTTCTCGCCTACTTGGCCTACGGCAAGTGGGTTCCATTCGACGCAGTTAAGCTCCTTGGCATCAAGGAAGTACGGCAAGAGGATATCCGATTTGCCAAGGACAATGGCTATGCAGTCAAGTTAATCGCGGAGGTGGATCGGGAGCGCGCGAGCAACGCATTGCGTGTCTCTGTCATGCCAACCCTTATGCCAAAGGTCAGTCCTTTGGGGAGTGTCGATGGCGTTTTCAACGCGATTTCAATCCATGGCGACGTAGTCGGGGAAACCGTTTACATTGGTCCCGGGGCCGGTCGCGACGCCACCGCCAGCGCAGTGATATCGGACGTGGTCGACGCGGCAAAGCTGCTGATATTCGGAGGCTCCGAAGGGAGATTTCCGATATTAAACCCCAACCCCAAGAATGGTGGCGAGATTGAGACAGCCAGGCCTTGCGAGATCCGATCGCGCTACTACATGCGGCTGGTCGTAATGGACCAGCCTGGGGTCATGGCGGAAATCGCATCGATCCTTGCGTCGCACGAGGTGAGTCTAGCTAGCGTGAGCCAAAAGGAAGTGGGCGAGAACGCGGAACGAGTGACGATGATAATTACAACACATGTCACTTCTGAGGAAGCCGTTTCTTTGGCTTCCTCGGACCTCTCTGAATTGGCGACTCTAGAAGAGAAGCCGTTTATGATGCCAATCGGAGATCTTTCCTAGAGGGGAACTGTTGCAGTGGCTCGTATTGTAAAGAAATTTGGTGGGACTTCGGTTGGTGACGTTGAACGTATCCAAAATGTGGCTCGCGTTATAAAGAGCGAACATGACGCTGGAAACGAAGTGGTCGTCGTTGTTTCAGCGCGTTCAGGAGTGACTAATGACCTGATCGCCCGCGCTAAAGCAATAAATCCCAATCCGACCGATAGGGAAATGGACATGCTGCTGGTATCCGGAGAGCAGGAGACCATCGCATTGACGGCGATGGCCCTGCAAGCATTGGGAGTCGATGCGGTTTCCATGACAGGGGCTATGGCGGGAATTCGTACCGAACCCTTTCATACAAGAGCCCGTATTGTAAGTATGGATTGCAAGGAGATTGTCCACAATCTCGAGGCGAATCGCGTCGTGATCGTTGCGGGATTTCAAGGCGCTGGAAATCAGGGGCAAATCACTACGTTGGGACGTGGCGGCTCCGACTTGTCGGCTATCGCCCTTGCAAAGGGAGTCGATGCGGATTTGTGCCAAATTTATACGGACGTGGATGGCGTGTACACCGCGGATCCGAGAATTGTCCCCAAAGCACGCAAATTGACCGAGATCAGCTACGAGGAAATGCTTGAGCTCGCTAGCCTGGGAACGAAAGTCATGCAGGCGCGTTCGGTCGAGTTCTCAAACAAATACAATGTACCCTTTGAAGTCCGATCTAGTTTTAACAATAACCCAGGCACTATCGTGAAAGAGGAAGTTAGTTCGATGGAAGATGTGGTCGTGCGCGGCGTAGCGCTCGACAAGAACCAAGCTAAAGTGATGATCGCTAACATTCCTGATAAGCCTGGCTCTGCCGCTCGGATTTTCGAGGGCCTTTCGGAAGCGAATGTCGTCGTCGATATGATTATTCAAAACATCGGGCGAAACGGCGTGGCCAATCTAACGTTCACTGTTCCTCGGGACGATACGGACCGTGCGTCCCAAGCGGTCGAGAGAATTCTTAGCGAGCTGGGCGGGGGTGAAGTGACCTTTGTAAGCGACATCGCTAAACTATCGGTTGTTGGAATCGGAATGCGTAGTCACTCAGGAGTGGCCAGTCAGCTTTTTTCCGCACTTGGGGAAGCGGAGGCGAATATCCAACTTATAAGTACATCGGAAATCAAGATCTCTGTGGTGATTGACGAATCTGAATCGGATCACGCTACTCGCGTTGTGCATACAGTGTTTGGATTGGATAAAGAGTAAGAAAATTCTTCGTATGAATTTTGTTAGTACAAGAGGGAATACGGATTCCAAGAGTTTTTCAGAGGCGGTGCGAATTGGCTTAGCGCCGGATGGTGGACTATTTGTGCCTGAGACGCTACCTGATCTGTCCTCTGAATTAGCGACTTGGGAGGGTTGTAGCTATACGGATATTTGCTATCGGTTCTTCAAATTTTTCGCTACTGATATCGCTGATGGAGAGCTAAAGCAATTAGTCGAATCCGCGTATGGCCAATTTGATCACAGTGAGTGCGCTCCTTTGGTTTCGCTTGACGATAGAACCAGTGTGCTGGAGCTTTTTCATGGCCCGACGCTCGCGTTTAAAGACTTCGCCTTGCAGTTGCTTGGCAAGCTCTACGAGCGACAGGTTGCATTGACGGGTGAGCCCATAAACGTTCTCGGAGCGACTTCGGGCGATACCGGCGCTGCAGCGATCAACGGGCTCTTGGGCAAGCCGGGCATCAATATTTTCATCCTTTATCCAGAGGGACGCGTATCTGCTCTGCAGGAACGCCAGATGGCCTGCACAGGAGAATCAAACGTCTACCCGATATCGATCAATGGGAGTTTTGATGATGCCCAATCCAGTCTCAAAGAGGTCTTTGGGGACAAGGCATTCAGCGAGTCCGTAAACTTGTCCGCGGTCAATTCAATCAATCTCGCCCGGATTCTAGCCCAATGCGTCTACTATATCTACGCTTGGCTAAAGTTGCCCGCCGAGACGTGGGCGCGGACTACTTTCGTCGTTCCCACGGGAAACTTTGGCAACGTATTAGCCGGTTGGATGGCCTACCGTATGGGAATGGCAGTAGCGGGATTTCGTGTAGCGACGAATCGCAACGATATACTCCATCGCTTCTTTGCGTCAGGCGATTATTCGGTGGGTGAAGCAACGGCAACCCTTGCGCCTTCGATGGATATACAAGTCGCATCGAATTTCGAGCGATTCATTTACTTTGGAAGCAGTGAGAATGCGGAGAAAACTCGAAATGCGATGGAGACCTTCAAGGCCACCGGTGCCTTTGAGACGACGGATCCAGAAATACTCCAGTCTATGTCCAGTACACGGATGGACGACAATGAGATTAAAACTGTAATAGCCGAAGTGTACCGGAAATACGGTTACATCGTGGATCCTCATACGGCATGTGGATTCAAGGATCTGCATGAATTCGAGCATTGCGTTGTATTGTCCACTGCTCATCCTGCCAAATTCCCTGAGACAATTGAAGAGACGCTTCACGTATCCAGCGAGCATCCGAGTTTAGAAGCATTGAAGAGTCGCAAGATTGTGAAGTATCCGCTCGCGGCGAGCGCTGCGGCGATCAAAGAGTTTATTAATTCCAAGCAAACCCCTGTTGAAACGAAATAGACTATGAGTAAGGCAAAAATTTCAATTTACGATACGACTTTGCGAGACGGAACGCAAGGCGAAGGGGTGTCGTTTTCTGTTACCGACAAGCTCCGAATCGCCGGAAAGTTCGATCAATTTGGCATCGATTATATCGAAGGCGGCTGGCCTGGCTCGAATCCGCGAGACATGGCTTTTTTCGAGGAAGCTAAGAAGCTAGATCTAAAGCATGCAAAGATCGCCGCGTTCGGGTCAACCAGACGAGCGAATCTCAGCGCTAGCGACGATCCGCAATTGCAGACTCTCCTAGAAGCGGAGACGCCAGTTGTAACGATTTTTGGCAAGACGTGGCTGCTTCATGTCACCGAGGTGCTTCGTGTGCAGCCTGAGGAGAACCTTGAGATGATCGAGGACTCCGTGAGATTCCTGAAAGAGAACGGACGCGAAGTGATCTACGATGCAGAGCATTTTTATGACGGTTACTCGGACAATCCCGAGTACGCGTTGAAGACTCTCGAGGCCGCTGTGAGTGGAGGAGCGGATTGCCTGGCGCTGTGCGATACAAATGGAGGGAAGATGGTGGGAGAACTCGCTGAAATGACGCGCGTCGTCGTCGAGAAATTCCCGGGTACGCAAGTAGGCGTACATTGCCACAATGATGCGGGAGTGGGCGTAGCGGTTTCATTAGCGGGCATCGAGGCGGGCGCGACCCATGTCCAGGGAACCTTTAATGGATACGGTGAACGCGTCGGCAATGCCAATTTGACGACGATCATTCCCAACCTAGGCTTGAAGCTGGACTATGACATGAATTGTCGTCCGAATTTGGAGAACCTCCGCGATATATCGCTTTTCTTGGCGGACCTTGCCAATCAATCGCATGACAAGAAAGCCCCTTACGTCGGCCTGTCCGCATTTACTCACAAGGGTGGCGCTCATGCGGACGCGACAAAAAAAGTAGGGTACAGCTATGAGCATGTAACTCCTGAAAAGGTGGGCAATAAGCAACGCGTTCTCGTATCGGATATGGCAGGTCGGAGCAGCCTTCTGATGAAAGCTCAGGAACTTGGCGTGAATATCGACCGAAATTCTCCAGAGACGAAAGCCATAATCGAAAAGCTCAAGGAGCTGGAGTTCAATGGATACGAATACGAGTCCGCCGATGCTTCCTTAAGGCTATTGCTCGATAAATTTTCGGGGGAACATAAGCCACACTTCGAATTTGAAGGCTATCGCGTTATCGTTGAGAAGAGATCGCCTGATGAACCGACCACGTCTGAGGCGACCATCAAGGTAAACGTCGACGGAGAGCCGCACTACACGGTTGCAGAATCTAGCGGCCCTGTTGGGGCATTGGACAGCGCTTTGAGAATCGCCCTAGCCAAAACGTATCCAAATCTAAATGACTTAAAGCTTAAGGACTACAAGGTCCGCATATTAGCGTCTCAATCTGGAGCGAATTCGAAGACTCGGGTGCTGATAGAGTCAGCCGATGGAAAAGAAATTTGGGGAACAGTGGGCGCTAGCGATAACATAATCGAGGCAAGTTGGCAGGCGATTCGCGATTCCGTCGAATACAAGCTCCTGCTAGATGGCCAGTAGACTCCTAGCCGATAGCTCTTAAGCTAAAGAAGCGGCGTTATAAGCCGGCTTAAGTCTTCCGCTACGGATTTCAAAAAGGGCTGCTCAATATCCGTCGTTTCCTCGAAAGGCTCCGTACTTCGGCAAAGATCGTCGATCCAATCGGTTATTCCTTCAATTTCTTTTCTGCTATAGAAGAATGCGCCTAGCTCAAAGTTGACGAATAAGCTTCTCAAGTCGATGTTGGCGGATCCGGTCATCGCAACCTTTCCATCCACTTGCAGCGCTTTTCCATGTAGCATTCCGGCATTATATAGCAGAATCTCAACATCGGCTTCATAGAGTTCTCGAAGAAAATACCTTCGCGCTAGGTCGGTAACCGGGTGATTGGACCGCTTTGGTATTAGCAAGCGAACTCGCTTCCCTGAACGGGCTTTCACTATCAGCGATCGCTGGAGGACTTCGTCTGGAATGAAGTAAGGCGTGACGATGGTGACGCTTCTCTCTGCTTCCTGGATAACGGATAGTATTTTTTCGTAGAGCGGATCTTCGCGCGTATCTGGTCCGCTAGCCATAATTTCAATTGTAGCGCTATCTTTACCTTTGTATTCAGGGACTGGGGAAATTTTCTTTTCATCTTCCGCCTCTTTTTTGGAGGCAAATTTCCAGTCCGCTTCAAATATAGCAGAGAGCTGCATGACCGCAGGGCCCTCTATCAGTAGGCTCATGTCTTTCCAGCGTTTTTTCGTGCTAGTAGGCCCCATGTATTCCTTGCCGATGTTGCGTCCGCCTATGATTGCTCGAGTAGAATCGAAAATCGCCAATTTTCGATGATTTCTAAGGTTGGCTCGACCCAGGGATGCGAAGGGAAAAACGGGCATGAATCGCTCTATTCGCCCACCCGCCTTTTCCAGCTCAAGCATATAGAGCGTCTTCTTGCCGAATGAACCGACCGCGTCGAGTAGCAATCGGACTTCAATCCCCGCTTTCGCTTTCTTGGAAAGCTCCGTTACGATGCGCCTACCGATTGAATCATGACTAAGTATAAACGTGGTTATCGAAATTGATGTATCCGCATTTTGGATTTCCCGAATTAGGGATCGGTATGCTTGTACGCCAGTAGGTTGCAGTTCTGTATGATTTCCTTTCGAAAGAACGCCAAACGGAGACGAGCTGATAGTGCCCTCTGTATCGGCTGGGGCGATGTTTAGTCGGCTTTTTCGCTTGGTTAATCGGGAGATTTTTCGACCTCCCAATACCAGGTAGAGAGGAACTCCGAGCGGTGGAATGAACCAAATGACGAGGAGCCAGGCGACAGTAGCGCTGGGGCGTCGCTTTTCCCGCATGAGGCGAGCGATTACGATGAAAGCGAGACCGAAACCAAGGTAGGTGCCTAGGTATGGCCAGATCGCTTCAAAATAGGTCCCGTATTCCATGGCCTATACTTGTATCGTTTCCAATACGCGCTTCCGATGACAAACCTTTAACTCAATAAAGGCAGGGCCTTTGGGGGTGGCTGAGATCTTGAGCCGCCCAATAGGCGATTGGTGGGGCATCTCTTCCATGATGACTCGACCATGGAATTTGCCGACGCGAATTTCAATGGCGTATTTGCGCCGTCTCTTGAGAAAAACGCCGCTTAAAGCGGTTTGGGATACCGATAGCCTGATGGCGCTTCGAAATAGAGCTTCTCGCCATCGGACCTGATAAACTTGAGGCTACGCTCGTTGTCCACGATGTCGTTCAACTTGTAGACGCGACCGTTCATCAAGAGGCGCGAGTCTGCGCCAGCAGATCGATATCCAAATATTTGAAGCTGGTCGACGAAGTCCTGGATCTTGAAGTCGAATTCAGGCGAGGGGGTTTCTGCTTCAAGTGGGGCTGATTGAGCGGTGGCGATTTCCAGCTCTTCTTGTGCAGCATCGACTTCGATATCTTCCACTGGTGCGTCAATCACTGGAGCATCGCTTTCCGTTTCCGTAGCAATAGACTCGATTACCTCGTTCTTGCTAGAGTTTTCGGTGTCTATTTCCTCGAGAATTTGGGTGACCGTGGTAATTTCTTCCTCGGGACCTGAGGCGAATGCGCTGGTCTTCGGAGTTTGAGAAGCGAGGGGCGCGGGATTAATTTGGTTCAAGTATGCTTTGCCGAAATAGACGAACCCGCCGCCGAGAGCCGGCAATAGAGCTTCTGCTCCGGTGAACCCAATCAGCAATGACAGGCTACGGTTTCCTCGGCGAGTGGAGGGGGAAAGCCCATTTCCCACGTTTCCCGATTCGTAGGTTGGTATATCCGGGGGCGCGTCTCTTAGATTGAGACTACGTCTTTGCTGCTCCTTTTAAAGGGGAATTATGTATTTAACTTGACAAAACCACTCATTATTTGACTTCTTCTAGCGCGGGTTTCCCACACCTATCTATCCGCAGGACAAATCGCCGTTTCAAATCTTTTGCGCTGGGTATTGGCCGCTTATGATTGGGGAGAGCTCCAGCGCTTAGTAGCATTTTGACTGCTTCATCTAGGTGCCTTTGTGTATGTCTAGCCATAATTTTTGGTTCAAGAATCTCCGCCATTTGTCGAAATCGAACCATCCGCATCCGATCCGACCATCTTTGTCTTTTCTACTGTTAACTTGCCATTTGCCATCGCCTTCATAAAAAAACCTGATGCCAAGCGGTGTTCCCCGTTTGCCGCGTGTAGAGCAGCTTTCGCAAGCACGCCTTTTCAGTGAATTATGGCTAACGCTTCCGTTAGGCCTCTTTAGCAATTGAAAATTTCCCCTAATGCCGTTACCCGGCAGGTTGCTGCACCGTGCTTGCGCTTGCTTCGTTTCTTCATCCCACCCTAGCATGGGAAGCTTACGGTCAAGGGCAAGTTGATTTATTGGCCGTTCCGTTCCCTCGATTACATCGCGATGGCCCAACGATCCAGATGCCCGTCTGGCAAAGCTAGGCTGCATGCCTGCGCCCTGAACAGGTGATACGAACTGACCTGCCCATCTGTCCTGCCGCGTTGTCCTGCCGCAATTTCCACAAAAATGATTCGCACGCTCGATTTCAATTCCAGGCCGAGAGCCTGTACCGCGTTCCAAACCCCGAATACCTCCACCGCCAGCTATTTGCGCGACATTCAATTCTCCATATCCACATTCTCTGCAATGCCACTGCTGATCCTTAAGAATTGAAAAAACGCCCTGCATCATTCGCTAAGGCACTTATGCTAAGAACCCTATTAAGCCGGCAATGCTTTATAGGCGAGTGCTTTTCCACCCATCCGACTGAACAAACTGCTTAGTCCTTCCTGCGTATCCCGCCCGCAGCACCCTTCATTCGACCTAAATGAAAACTCGTCTACATAAGCCCGACAATGCTTTCTGCTCCAGCTATGATAAATCCCGTTGTAACCGCGCTTTGATACCGCCCAGACGCTTTCCATGCCATTTGCGTGGGCCATGCCGTTTACGAGCTCCTTTGCGCTGCGATTGACCGTATCGTGCCGATAAGCCCTCCCAAGGCCTACATGCCCCTCATGGCCATCGGCGCATAGCTGGCTTCCAGCGGTAGCATTCTCATGGACCGTAGGCTGCAGGGCATGTTGGATCGGTATTGCTTATTGGAACCGCCCTAACGTGACCGCCGCGCGCTTTCATGCCTATGGCTGCTTGCTTGCCAACCGCCCCCCGTCCTGCCTTGAGCCTCTTGCTCTCATGCTTGTCGGCTTCCTTGCCGCCAAGGCAGGTTTCGCCAATCCCTATGTGGCCGCTCAACGCCTGGAGGTCTTCACCGCAAGCCAATCGCGAGCGATGCAACATGCACCATGCCGCCCGTTGCCGTACCCCAATCTCTTTGGATGGTTGCAAAGGAGAGATACCTTTGCGTGAAGCCATCAGGGCGCAAGAGGCATATATCCACTTGCGGATATCCACCTTGCTACGCTCCATCGGCGTATTGGTGAATGCATTGAAGCATCCACGGCAATCCCCACACCAATAATCCCCTGCTTTCTTCTGCGCTGTGACCTTCCCATCACAGCCACATTCAACGCATGCTGGCTTATCGCCCCAGCGTATCCCCTCGAAATACCGGATTGCATCCTCCCCGGCCTTATGCAAGTCCATGATTTCGTACAGGCTTAACGCTGTCGCTTCCTTACCCATGGCATCTCCCCCTGCTTCTTTGCAGAATACTGTAATTAGTAAACATATTATCGGGGTTTCCCAAGGTTTTGTCAAATTTTGTACTGAAATGGTTTATCCTGTTGCCAAGTTAAATACATGATCCCCTGAATTTACTAAAGCTCGCTAGCAATCCGTACTCTTCGGTTGTGCCGGACGGTTGGCCCCAGATGCCCCCGTCAATTCTACCTCTCGGCTGAACCGGGTTGAAATTCTCGGATTCAGCGTAGTGGAATTGCAAATCCATGCCGCTAGGGAGCTCTCCCAGCCAGGCTTCTGGGTAGCGGGCGATAACGCTCTAGGTGGTTGTGTCTCCCGACTCATCAAGGGCGGGGGTCGCGCTGAGGCGGGTGAAGTCGGGGTTCCACACTCCGAAGTCGGGATGGTCGATCCGTGAATCAAAGCCCACCTCGGTCGAATTCGCTCGAATGAAGCTCTACACATCGTCCGTCCGTATGCCATAGAGTCCGACGATGTGATCGTCCAGGAAGTAGCTTTGCCAGGCGAAAGCCGTGGCATCGATATCGGTCTTCCCGATGTCCTCTTCACGGAGATACTCCTTCACGATTACCTGCCCCGTGTTAATCCTCCGGTCCGCCCCAGCTGAGCTGGTGTCCGCATAGGCCGCGGTGTAGGTGTCTCCATCCTGGGGAGCCGGAATGCTGATCTGGCTCAGGCGGACATCATCGATGGAGCTGAGGCCTCTCAGATCATCGGAGACGTAGGTGATCAACGATACCGGACGCCTGAAGTGGGCGATAGGGTCCGCCTGCAGCGCGTCGGCAATGTTGAAGGTGTCGCTGGCCCAGCCCATCCAACGCTGAGAGCTGTTGGTCTCCAAGGTGTAATCGTTAAAGAGGCCCGTTATACGGTGCTTTCCGAGATGCTTCATCCAGCCATCGTTATCGGTCAGATCGATCTCTCCGAACGCGGTGGCCCGAAAGGTTTCACGGTCGGAGTCCGCCAAGCGCTTGGCAGGCGTACGCAAGCGGGTGTAAGCCCGGCCTAAATTCGGGTTTACTTGGCCGTTTTGTGTATATTCGTTTATGGATACATAGACGTCGTAAGGGCCGGTAGTGCTGGGGGCCTGGGCCTGCCCGGAGAACAGGAAGTCCTGCTTGTAATCGTAGTGCTGCTTATCATACGCGATCTCGATACCCAGATTGTCGTCCAGGAAGCTCTGCTCGAAGGCGAGGTTGATGGCGTCAAAGTTGCGCGTCACGTTGTCGATGCCCCCGCTGAAGACCAAGTTCCGATAGTCGAATACGTCCCGGTTGTTAATCGAAGGAGCCGCGAACCCAACCGCTTCGGGCTCAGCGTAGAAACTCACAGGGTGATAGATGGTCGTGCGCCTCATCTGGGTGTCACCCGGGGCGTCCGGACCAAAGGCGGCGATGGCCGCGGGCGTACCCGCCAGGCCGATGCTGTCCAGCGTGTCGACATTGCCGCCACCACTCCAAGGAATGATGAGCGTTTGCCCAACTATATCGTTGCCGAGCCCTTTTGAGCGTCGGGTTGACTAAACGTAATGGGAATCGTTCGGAAAGCGGTGGGATGGGTATTGGTATTGATCTCGTTTTCCGAACTACCATTGACGGATACAAAGGGGTTGTAGGTGGTTTGGAACTCCCAGGTTCCCCCGTCGGCAGGGTCCAAATGATTACTATCGGGCGTCAAACCCGTATACTGCGCGATGCTAGCCGGAGCCGGTTCGAACCAGCTGTGGTAGGCCGCTGTCGGTGGGATGATCTCGATCGGCGATCCTTTGGATTGGCCTTCCTCGTAATTGGCTTTGAACCTCGTGGCTCCCAGGAAATCACTATTCTCGTCCTTAGAAAGAACAGCATCCAAGGCGGCGTAAATTCGTCGGTCACGGTTCCACGCAGGTTTCTGCCTGTATTTGACGTGGTCGTCCAATCCCGCGATCCGCAAGGCCACTCTATCCTCGACTAGGGTTCGGTTGATATCGAACTCGCTTCGCAGGCTTCCATGATTGTCGAACCGGATGCGGGCCTCGGTCACTAAAAAGCGACCGCGACCGTTGTCCTGGGCTCCGGAAAAATTACCGTTGATGCCGCCAACTTCAGCGTTGGTCGTGTAAGACAACAAGGTCCCTGCATCAGTGGCTCCGGTGTCTTCCATAAATTTGCCGGTGTACACGCTAATCGCCGATCCTAAGTCTTTCAGTTGAGTACGAATTCTCGTACCCGCCAAGGTGTGTGTGGCTGTGTATCCACTTTGGTCACTCGCTTCGACAGAGAACGGGCTCAGTTCATAAACTTCGTCTTCTTCTTGAGCAACAGATTTGGAAACAGCTAATGCCGAAACCAAAACGAGGAACAGAGGTAGAGCGCGAAACGCTCTAGGGTAGGTTTTATAGGTCATTTGTTTACCGTTGGGGTGATCCGTTTAAAGCCCTGAGGTCAATTGGAGTATCGCAGGTATACTGATTTGATAAGTGGGCTTCCGTACGTAATTGCATAAAGATGACTATCTCAGCAAAACAGAAACTATAAAACGTGTTTCATCACCCCAGTTTATCCTAATCGGGTAGTTTTTTAATATAACACGATCATGCCAATGCGGAGCCTCATTGATCATACCATTGGCTCTTTTGGCTGCCTTCTCGCACCCGGCCAGATCCCCAAAAACCGCGGCCTTTTGTATTGTTGGCCAGGAGTGGGACGATAAAGGATGTGCGATTTTTTTTCGCTTACCTAACCTTGCAGCCGTTTTCCAGGCCAACCATATAGTCTACTAAACTGCATCCAAGTTCTTGATCAAAGAGCTGAGGGATCCGCTCCGTGTCGATCCGGCCATTCGGCCTTCGGCAAGCCCAAGCCTTTGCGCGTTTGCCAATTCCGGGGAAGCTTGCCGTCCTCGCGAACGATATAAGCGTAGAAAGCGCTGATTGATTCGCCGCTGCCCGTGAAAAGCGTATCCAGTTTGGCCTCCCCTTTCTTCAATTTCACGCGAAAGGTCATCTCCTTCGCGTTGGCGGGCACCGTCTTTTCGAAGCTCTGCCCCTGCACGGTAAGTCTTACTGTATCCACGTCGTAGCTAACGCCAACATAGGCATCGTTGATCGCTCGATCCGCTTCCGCTGGCCAACGGCGCAGTGAGATTTGGTACCAGCCATCCTGGTCAACTTCCACCGCCCAGAATCCACGTGGAGGACCAAAACGGCCTGTAGCGGGATCGACGATATGCGTCTGGTTCCAGAGTGAAGACCCAAGCCAATCGTGGGCGGTCAGACAGACCGGATTCTGGTACGCCGACCCAACTTTCATACGGCTGATCAAATCATGCTCGCGCGTCAAGTCGGCCCAAAACGCCTCGTACTCGTCACTCAGTTCCATGAAGATTTCGGGGTATTCTTCCGACACGTCCTTCTTCTGAGCGAAGTCCGCTTCCATATCGTAGAGCTCCAGATCCGCTTCCCTTTCTGTACCCACCAGACGCCAGCGATCGGTCATCACCGAAAATCTCCGATACTTCAACGGATCCACCACCCGTTGATTCTCCACCACCAAACGACGCTCCGGCCAACGAGCGGCAGGATTCTTTAATAGCGGTTCCAGGCTAGTTCCATCGAACTCAACATCCGGAGCGTTCAGGTCGCACAGATCGATCAGCGTTGGAAAAATATCAATATGGGCTGTCACGTGATCGATATCCGTCGCCTCATCCAAGCCACCAGCCGGCCAGCGCATCAACCAGGAAACCCGGTGCCCACCGTCGTAATGACTGTTCTTCCCTCCTCGCATTCCAGCGTTAAACAGCTGCATGGACTCGCTAATCAAAGCCCCATTGTCCGTGGTGAAAACTAAGATGGTATTCTCCTCGAGCCCCTCCGTTTCGAGAAACGCCTGCAAGCGACCGAAGTTGTCGTCGATGTTTTCGATCATGCCGTAGTAGGCGGTCGTTTCTTCCTCGAGCGTGAGCCCCTGCTTCCGAGCGTTCTCGGTGACACGCGCTTTGTTCGCCTCCGGAGCATAATAGGGCCAATGCGGCGCGTTCGGGGTGATGTACGCGAAGAAAGGTTTCTTCTGCTTCACCGACTGCTTGATGAATTTCATCGCTTCAGTGAAAAACACGTCGGTGCAAAACCCTTTGAACGGCTTCAACGTTCCATTCACCCAGTAGGTATCATCAAAATAGTCGTTGCCCCAATAGCCGGGAGTTTGGCCGACTCCTCCTGATCCATGCACCACCACTTCCTGAAAACCTCGATCTTCCGGACGGTAAGGATACACGTCGCCAAGATGCCACTTTCCAAACAAGCCAGTACTGTACCCAGAATCCGCTAACACTTCAGCCATCGTCACTTCCCGCTCCCGCAACAGATTTCTTCCCATCACCGTATGCCAGACACCGGTACGCGTGGAATAGCGACCCGTCATCAGCGCCGTACGCGTCGGCGCGCAGGTGGGATCCACATGGAAGTCGGTGAGCCGCACACCACTGTCATGCAATCGGTCAATATTCGGGGTTTCCAACAGCGGGTGCCCGGAGCAACTCAGGTTGGGGTACCCCTGGTCATCCGTCATCACGATAATGACATTCGGGCGTTCCGCGACTACAACCTGCGATCCGAAAACCAAGATTAAGGCGGTAAAAACGGCAAACGATCTCATCAATGTCCACCCTCTCTAAGCTTCGTTCCAGAAACTGGACTAATCAACAGTGGGTCCTTCAATTTCATCTGCTGTTTTTTCAGTACCGCCTTCAACCGCTTCAATATTTTCTCGTGTTCTGGATTCCCTGACAAATCCAATTTCTCTAGCGGATCTTTCTTCAGATCGAACAACAAGTATACATCCGACGCAGGATATCAAATCAATTTCTGATCGTCTAAAAATATAAACAATATATCAGGACGGTCAGAGGCAGTCTGAGCGATTGCCTGCAAGCTGGCAAACCAGCAAAATAAAAGGTATCTACGGAATTTCCAAACAATCATAATTCTAAAACACTTTGCATTGAAGACTTAATCTCCTCGTTCATCAGAAATTAATTAGTCTTAAGAGTCCTCGCATCCAGCGGGCCGTTCACGTCCAGGTACTTTTCACGAACAGTTTTGATATCCGATGCACTTATGGGACTGGCGTCGTTGCCGAACGACGAGCGGATATAGGATAATACGGCGGCCAGCTCCCGGTCGCTCACCAAACTTTCGAATCCTGTCATGGGAACCTGCCCCGGATAGGTTCTGCCATTGACTTCGATTGGACCGGCAAGCCCTTTGAGCGTAATCTTGATGAGGGTCTCTTTGTCGTCTTCAACCCAACGAGTCTTCGCCAATGGCGGAAACCCGGCTTCGGGTAGACCCATGCCATCGGGCTGGTGGCAGGTTCCGCAAAAGCCTTCGCACGAGTAAACTTCCCGCCCGAGCGTGAGAAACTCGTCTTCATCTCCCTCGCCCGGAGCTCGATAGTTTTTGTCCGTGGCGCTTGGGTGTACGGGTCGTCCGGTAAGTCCCGCCTGCACGTACTCGTAGCTGTAGCGGGCAACGTCGCTATCTAGACCGCGCTCGTTGACTTCTTCAACAATCGGCAAGCCAATATCTGCGGGCAGCCACGAGGCAGCCACCAGCGCTTCTAATCGAACGCGAGCATGAGAATCGCTGGCAGCTGACTTAACAATATCCATAGCGACGGGGAGTTGATCAAGGTTGTGCCGGGATACGGATACAACTGCGCTGCGGATGCGGTGATCCTTTGAGGTATACAACTCTTCCAGTAGGTCCGCGTCCACCGCGTTATGCCCCCAAGTAACCCACAAGGCCTCTAGCTTCAGTCGCTCTTCGCTTTGTCGGGCAGCCCAGGATTTCACCGCTGGCAATACAGCTTCCGACTCCCTGCCGCGAAGTTCGCGCCGAACCCGATAACGCGTACGCAACTGCGGGTGTTTCAAATGCTCTAATAGCTCGGAAATAGAGGCGCCGTGGATTTTCGCCGGCTTGATCAGAGGTCGCGAGGGATAGGTAACCCGATAGATTCTACCATGAACATGGTCGCGAAGCGGATCCCGAGCATTGTGCTGCATGTGGCCGATCAAGGCATTGTGCCAATCGGCTACGAATAGCGACCCATCTGGGGCGAATTCCAAATCGACGGGTCGAAAATTCAAATCATTGGAAGAAAATAGGTCCTGACGCCACTTGGCGGCGAAACCCGAACCCTTCTCGATAAGCCGATGCTTCTTCGCTCCCAGGAAGCCGATAGAATTGTTGAATAGCAGATCGCCCTGAACCTCGTCAGGGAAGTGGGAGCTGGATACGATTTCCAAACCGGAGGTCGGACGAACAAAACTGTCCGTCAAAATCTGCGGAGCCAGCATATTGTATCCATATTTCGGCTTTACCGTTGCGGGGGTCAGCCAACTGACAGTTGAATTCGATGTATGGAGGAAAAAACCCTGCCCAAATTCGTCGAACGCGACACCCAAAGGATTAGGCATATTCAACTGAGCGATACGAGTGAGTTGGCGGCGACTTGGATCATACCTGAAATACCCGCCCCACGAGCCACGCTCGGGACCGTATATCGTCTCGATATTGCTGTGAAGAAAATAGCCCTCGCCCATGATGATGGCTCCGGAAGGATCCACACAGAACGCGCTGATGGCATGGTGGGTATCATGATCGTCGAATCCGCTAGCGATGTATTCCTTTTGATCATACCGGTCATCTCCATCGATATCCTTGAGCAAAACTAGGCTGTCGCTTTGGGATACGTAGACGCCCTCCGGGGCAATCTCGAAACCGATTGGGATATGCAGATCGTCGGCGAACACGCGGAGATCGTCGGCTTTGCCATCATTGTCGACGTCTTCGAAAATCAACAGCTTGTCGGCCGGTCTCGGATCTCCGATTCGATAATGCGGGTAGCTCGGCATGGTGGCTACCCAGAGGCGTCCTTGATTGTCAAAAGCGATCTGGCTGGGATTAGCCAATTCAGGGAAGTCCCTCTCGGAGGCAAACAGCTCCATTCGATACCCTTCCGCTGTTTCGATTTTAGTTTCCGATTCCGTTCCCGGCAGGTAGTCGATGGTGCCGTTCTTGGCGCTAACCGTGTAGTTGGTGGGCACATCGGGCAACCGATGCGTTTTCGCGTCCTCGGCCTCCAAGTCGAAGGGCTGCCCATTCAAGGCGGCCCATACCGCGCGCTCACGGACAGCCGTCATTTCCTCAGTCTTCCTCAGTTCGTCCGGATAGTTCTGCGGGCCGAAAGGATTGTAGCGCTGCCCGTAGACATGAACTCCGTTGGGAATCTTGAAATAGTTGAGCCAGACCCAGTTTTTCTCGTTCACCGCTTCATTGATGGCATCGCGAATCCCTTCCCGAGTCGATCGGCTCCCGAAAATAGACTCCGTCAAAAACTTGCCCAATCTTCGATAATCGGCGTCGTTGAGCAGAATGCCATCAGTCGTCAGAACATCCCGTTCCGCAAACCATTGCTTCGACGCTGTAAAGGCGTCTACGAAAAGCGCTCCATGGTCTGAAGCGACTGCGGCCATGGCTTGCGAGTAAAGCTCAAGGTTTCCATTGATTACCACTCCGTCGGGCCCATGGAAATCTCGAGGCTTTGATTCGAACGCCGTCGGTGAAACCACTACCAATTTCGGCGGCCCGTACCCGTTGTAGCGTTGAGTTAGCGTGTGCGTTACAAAACCTTCGAACTCCTTTTTGAAGCGCTCCAATCCAGCCTCGCCCTCAAAAGAGGAGTTGTATCCGAAAAACGCTATTATCGTATCCACCCGCAAACGGGTCAGCCATTGGTCTGGCGACTCGAAATGCCCTTCGCTCTTGGTATCGATCCGAAAGGCTTCATTCACCAGCTCCTTAGCCCCAGGAAAGGCGAAGTTGTACTCGTGGCGCCTCCCCGGATGTGGCCGGAAGCCAGGGGTGTTGCCCTCGTCGGCCATATTGCGGATCCGGAGTTCCTTGTCCGGAAAATTCAGGTAAATTTCGGTTTCGAAATGGCCGAACTTCGTCATCCGAGACGCCATACCCGCTCCAACAATAACGATGCTTTCGCCTTGGTGCGGCTCGATCGGTTGGGCCGGAGCAAATTGAGAGAACAGGCAGGCCGTGGCACTGGCAATTAAATAGGCGATTTTTCTCATTGTAGCGTAAATTTGGTTACGAAGATAATATATTGAAATCAAACAGGATACGGTCCGCGTTCTCGGGGCTTCATGATGCTTTGCGCGGGTGATGAGACTTATTTTTGGCGCAGGTTCGAGTTTATCACGCGACTGAGAAGGGTAGCACAGGCTTCTAGCCTGTGTCGAAACAGGCAAGATGCCTGTTCTACTCTTTGGCATAAATCCGCTACTATCATTAAACTTCTAATTCGATAGTGCATCCTCGCGCTCGGCAGCTTCTGAATCGCATTGGTATTTCGCACGAAGCTCCTTGAATTCCTATCAAATAGTTCACCTCCCTTTAGTCGATGCTCCTATTCAGCATGATCGTCGAACAAATCTGCGGGCTTTAAGCCCTTCTTGTATTTGTCTTCGAAGCCAGAATTATTCGGCTCGTAATCACCGACCGTGTTCGTTTTCACGCCATTAGTCGGTATCAGGTCTTCGTGAGCCAAAGCCCATAATATCCCTTGCAACTCGAAGCGACGCATCATCGGAATCTTGAAATCGTACGGATGCCCCAACGTCGTCGTAAAAACCCGAGCGTGGTTAAACCCATGGCTATGCGTCTTTGTCTAGGCCACTGGATTGGATAGCGGATACCGATTCAGTTGCCCCCGCTCTTCCTTGTTGGACTGCAGTGACTTCCCATTGAGAAGGAACTGAGGATCACCTGCGACCGTATCGCCTCCGCCTTCAACGTGGTAGAGCCACGAATACGCTTCAAATGGCTCTATACCCCTAAGGATCGGATGCTCCTTGGCTGCCGAATCGACAGTAATATTTGTCAGCGTTCTGTGCCCATCCGAGAAGTGACCGTGGTGCGTGATCCACTTCTGCCCGAAAAGTTCTCGCGTTAGCTCCCCACCCGCAAAGCTATGGATAAACGTGGGATCATCTTGATACCCCCATCCCGCATGGGGCGAATCCTTGGCAAAACGAAAGGCATGAGTCGATGTTCGAAAGGCGACAACTGGTTTGCCCGATTCAAGGTAGTCAAGAATCCGCTGGAACGAGGTTTCGTCCGGTCGACGAAAGCGCAAGAAAAGAATCATTAAGTCGGCATCGGCCAAATCTTCTGTTCCCGTCAATGAGGTCGCCGCATTGGGATCGATCGTACCATCCTGCCCCATCGAAAATCCGACCGATACGTCGAAGCCAAAGTCTCGTTGGAGAATTTTGGCCAGCATGGGCATCGACTCTTCCGATCGGTATTCTTCGTCCCCGGTCAGAAAAACGATCTGAGGCGTATCATTTGCCAAAGCTGAAGCAGTTAAAAATACAAAGAGAGCGAGGGTGGATTTGATTTGAAGCATGAGTAAGCAATTCAGCGGGTTTATATAAGAATCCGTCTTGTAGTTAAGATCTAGTACCAGTTACAGCAAGAAAGTGCCTTTGGGCATCGCGCGATCAAATGTCAGCCGTGGCGATTTCGTAGATTTCGCTGGAGGCGGCTTTAAGCGCTACTTCCAATTTAGGGTAAGGCTCCCCATAACCATCGAGCAAACCAGAGTGCTGCTGCGCAAACTTTCGGGGAACCAAGAGTGAGGCATCGATTAATCCGCAATAGTGCCAGCCCACGAAATCCGGGCGGGCGAACGCATGGCGGAAAAACTCTTCTGTCCATGCTGCTCGCATCTCTAGGTTATCGGCAACCGGTCCATACGGCCGGGGCATAATATCGGTGGTCATCGTAAATGCCGAGTCGCCATTGATAAAGGGCTTGTCGACCTGCTTCGACCAGCGATCCAATCCAGGCTTCTGAACCTCGAAACGCCCATACATCTGATAGAAAATCAGATCGGTGTATTTGCTCGTAACGGGAAGGACAGTATCGAGTGAATCCGTATTGGCGTGGAGCTTGTCTCCAAAGAACATATGATTCGTATCATAACGGCGGATCGAATTGCGGGCCGTTTCATAATACTTGCCGACGCAACGCTGGAGAAAGAGGACGTTGTCGCGCGATTCGTTAGTATTGGAAAGCTAGGTATTTGGCCGCCAATTCCTAGCAGCGGCTAGGTTGTCGAAGGACTTGAATTTTGTGCCGTAAGTCGTATTGAATTCGCTGATACTTCCACGATATATTTCTCGCATGGCCTCTACGTAAGCCTGTTTGCCAGCAGCATTTCCATCCAGGTTCCTGAGCCTACGAGGCCAACCAATGCGTGACGCTCTCCGCTTTCCTCCAATCGTATCGGGACGCTCCCGCAAATCCTCCTCGGTAAACAAGGGGCAGTCGGTCATAGCATAAGCCAGCAGGTAGGGATCATCCTTGACTGCCGGTACAATCTCCCTGGCCATTCGATCACAGTGATGCTCGAAATCCGACGAGAACACATCGAGAAAATTAGTGTCCGGAAGATCGGGCTTCCAATGCGGGATATCGACAAATGGGATAGGCTGTATGTAAGCCATTTCAGGCCGCGGTTCGTTGACGATATTGAGCGACGAATGCACGCCCACTGTGTTAAAGCCCAGTTGCTCGCGAACACGAAAGAACCAGGTTCGGAGCGCTTTATTGAACTCCGGTCCACTCAGGTCCTCAAGTCCCAGTTTCTTTTGCCAGGCCGCGCGGTTGTAATCCTGCTGTCACAAATCCGGATGAAGGTGGTTGATTCCCCAGCTCAAAAAGGCGTTCCCCTCGGGAGAAACCAGCCACCAGCGTTCGTCCTTCTCCACGCGAAAAAAGCCGATCGCTTCGAATTTCTTGCCGATCCAGCCGCCGAAGCGGTCCAGCTTCGTGGCGTGATGGGCGCTATAAAGCGAAGGGGTTCGGACTAGGCTGGAAGCGAGGGCGCTCGCAGATGCGAGACGGACAAAATCACGTCGTTTCATGAATCAACCTTTTTGGGGATTATTCATTGTTAATCTGGTTGAGAATAAATGGGACTCTTTATGTGTCGATCAATCTCATCGAATCAACGGAGAATCTGGGCAAGACCGAGAGAAATTCAGGACGGCCGCTAACGGCCGCCCTGAGATCATGAACTACTAACTACAACTTCTACGAATATTTCTCTGAGATTAGAAATCGACGCCTACAGTCAAACGATAGGAACGTGGTGTTATCAATCCCACCAGATTATCCCCCTGCGTATCGATTACATCAGTAAGATTAGAACCATTAAGTTGAAAACGGTACAGCAGATCACCGGATTGGATCCGATAGCCCGCAAACGCATTGATCAAGGTTCGAGGTCGGGCCCTTAAACCGGCATGACCAGCTTGTGGAGCGCCACTAAAGCGCTCGCTGAAATAGTCCGCCGAACCGCCTATGAAGAATCCATCCAACCTGCCTCCAAAGGCGTAGCGGGTAAAAACGTTAAAGTTATCCTCTGGAGAATTCGGCAAAACGCGTCCCTCCGCCTGAGGAGAGGAAGGATCCCTTAGCAATTGTGTATCCAGTATGGTGTAGGTCGCCCGTATATCCCACCCTTCAACTGGTGTAGCAGTCAGTTCAAACTCGTAACCCTTGGCCTCTTCTTCGCCAGACTGGATCTGGAATTCATCAATACGTTCATTGTCAGGAAGCAGATCGATAAGGGCTCTATCCTCGGCTGACAAATTAGGAAACCATGGAAGGTAAGAGTCTGGATTTTCACTGACGGTAATATTGCGAATAATATTGTTATTGGTCACCGTAAAATAAGCGATCGCATAGCTGAATATACTATCTTCTCCTCCTAGAGTGCCCTTTATACCAGCTTCCCAACCTTCTCCAAAGAGATGGTCAGCAGGCACCCTCGGATTGTCATTCAAAAGCGGTGCATCATTTCTTCCATCACCATCCAAGTCAGTATCCAAAGGATTGTTGTCTGAGTCTGGCAATTGAATCGTACGCAATTGAGGTTGAAACGACTGAGCAAAGTTTCCGTAAAGATGAAGCTTATCTGGAATAAGCTTATATACGGCCCCATATTGATATATACTGTCTTCGCCGGTTAACGGATCAGAGAAATTCAATTCGCTTTGGCTCTGCGGATGGCGGGTCTCGTCTGTCGTTGTCAGGCTGTTTTCGAAACTGGAGTCGCGAAACCCAAACGTAACAATCAAATTGTCTTCAAAGAAATTGCCCGAACCATACAGATAGAAATCTTCTGACGACCCATCGTTGCCGGAATTATTCCGTAGAAGCCCAGGCCCTTCATAAGCCTCCGTTCGTGGATCATCCACGATGTAGGAAGAAGAAGGGGGCGCTTCCCAAATCCAAGTGTTGGGATCGAATATTTGCTTCGTTGATGGAGATCTGAAATTGCCAGATCGCCTTCCATCATCGCCTATCGTTCCCGCTCTGAATCTCGAGAACCAGCTTTGTTGTTCGTTGTAGTCGAAGCCTGGCATAAACTGGAAGCTTCCCCACTCGAAATCGTAGTTGATCAGCAAGTTAAGCTGGAGATTCTTCGCGCTATCCGAGTTTCGGTTGCTATCCCAAAAAGGGGCATTTGCGATGCCGTAGCCCGGATCGGTGATCTGCAGCGGAGGCGGATTGTTCGGATTGCCTTCAACAAAGAATGGGAGTCCAGCGGTGGCTTGATTTATCAAAACCCGATCACCGTGCTGAGTTCGGTAAGCCACCCTTAGAGTGTAGTTATCATTGAACCAATAGCGACCTCTTATGAAGATGCTATCAGATTCGTTGTGAACGGGCGCGCCCACATCCCGAACGTTGAAATCCAATACAGGGTAATCTTCATCCACTTCGTGGGCAAAGCGGCCATATTCGTCCATCGCCGTGTTTCGCGTCGTAGGCGGCGCTGAAATGACAGCTTCTTCATCCGTATCCGAATAATAGTAATCGACCAAAATATTGCCTTTTTTTTCCGCAAAATCGAATTCCATCTGTGGATTGAAATGCAGAGCATTTCGCGTAGTCCCATGTTGAAAGAATTCACGGTCCTCTTGGGAAATGGTAACCAGATAACGAATGTCGTCGGTCAGGGGACCAGATGTATCGATATCGATACGATTGAAGTCATAGCTCCCATGGATATATCGAAGGCTCGCCCGCTTGTCTGCCGTCGGACGCTTCGTAATGAAATTAACAATACCACCGGGGGGTGTTGCTCCATACAGGAGCGAAGCGGGACCCTTCACCACCTCGACGCGTTGGATTGAGTTAGGAGCTATATTAAAATCCTGGCTGACCGAAAACCCGTTGATCAGGTTTCCATTCGTCGGAAATCCTCTAATTCGGTAGCGATTATTAGCTGAGGTGTTAAATCCGCGACCACCATTTATCACGCCACCCGCAAATTGAACGGCATCCCTCATGTCGGTGACTGAAATATCGCTGAGCAATTCCTCGGTTAGTACGTTTACAGCAAAAGGGAGCTCGTCGAGCCTTGAAGCAAAACGCGTTGCGCTAATCGACTCAATAGCGACGACTCCTGAATCCTCACTCGCTTCGACCAAAAACGGGTCGAGTTCGACGGTACTATCTTGGGCTGAAACGCTTGTAGCGATACCCGAAAAAGCGAGCGCAAGCGCTCGCAAGATGTTGATTGGTTTTTTCTTGTTCATTTCTGTAGGTTTGGTTATTCGCACCCACCGGGAACTCAGCTAGGGTTTTGATTAGAGCTCTCGATAGGAGTGAAGTAGTAGTTGCACTCTCCTCGAAGAATACTTCCCTTACCCTATCATTCTTCGCTCGCTCCCGCCCCGTTCAAATTGATAGTGAGCAGACTTTTGCGTAAATATCCTACAAGGAAATCGTCACCAAAGCTGCTACGCCCACATACGTTGTTCATGATAAAAACTCCCGTCGTTCGCGCATTCGCCCTACTATGGTTGCTCGCAATATCATTTCAGGGCCTTTACGCGAGCGCCCCATCTCGATCATCGCAGCAGGCGACGGCAAGGTAAACTTCGACAGCAAAGGCAACTACAACATATTCAACCTCTTGGCTGCGGACTACCACTACTTCGAAGGTATCACGATAACGAATACCGATATCGGTTTCCTCACTGGTTGATTCCCCAGCTCAAAAAGGCGTTCCCCTCGGGAAAAACCAGCCACCAGCGTTTGTCCTTCTCTACGCGGAAAAATCCGGTCGCTTTGAACTTCTTGCCGGTCCAGCCGCCGAAGCAGTCTAGCTTCGTGGCGTGATGGGCACTATAAAGCGAAGGGTTCGGATTAGGCTGGAAGCAAAGGCGCTCGCAGAGACGAGACGGAGAGTAATTCAGGACGGCCGCTAACGGCCGCCCTGAACACATGTACTACTACTAGAACTACACAAACAAACTACCAAGAAAAGTTATTCGTCAGAATGAACGACCGCGGGGCGATGAGTCGGTAGAAGTAATTCTGGCCGACGTCGCTAATAGTAGAGTGCTCATCTGCTCGCGTAGGCGTGGGATCGGTATCGTCTAGCAAGTTGCGGATGTTCAGTTGAATCTTCCAATCCACTTTCTCATCCCAGATCTTCTGTTTGTAGGAAAAGTGGAGCCCGGTGTCGAACAATTCCCCGCCATAGAACGGCTTGTTAATGTTGACTATTCTTTGGTCGCCATCCACGGCGTAGCCAATAACGGGTCTGTCCTGCCAGTTGAGATAGCCACCCACCCCGAAACCGCTGAGACTTCCCTCGGTGAAGTTATAGTTAGTCAGCAAGCTGAATTTCCATTCCCGCATTTCGGCCTGCTTTGATCCATCTTGAGCCTGAATGAAAGCCATTCTGTCATCCATTTCGGCTACGACCTCGGAAACGGAAACGTTCCCGCGATCAGGTACTAAAACGTCAGCATGCCCCAGAACATTGCCTCGATTTTCCGAGAGGTATTGCAGGGCGGCCGGCATGATGCGGGAACGGACCGCTTCATTTTGGCTTCCGAAAACGGCAATTCTCCAGTTCGTGGTCGGCAGGTAGTTAACCATCATTTCCATACCTTCCGCCGCGACGTCCGTGCTAGCTTGAATTGTGGTGTTGAAGATCAGATCATGCCAAGAAGGATCGACTGTATCGCCCAGCGCCTGGTAGATATTGTTGAATGCGCCGGGGAAAATGTCGGCGCTAGTTCGGGCATTTCTCTGCGAGCTCTCGAACCAGCTGATTTTCCCATTCAACTTGCCTTGGAAAAACGAGGCTTTAAATCCGTAGTCGATCGTCTGTCCGGTTGAATGGGGCCGCGGAAGGCCAAGCATGTCAGGATCCGCTACCGAGGGTTCGAAGTTCTTTGAGCGATTGTAGCTCAGGGAGAAATTGTCGACCGCGCCTTGGTTCTGAACCAAGTGAAAGACGCCTCCTAGGGAATAAGTCGTCTCCTCGACATCGGAAACGCCCACATTAGGCGTCCGCGTGTTGATTCCAGAGAGGTAAGAGACGTACGTTCCATCACTGTTTCTCTCCCAATTACCAGCTGTTACATCCGTTACATCCTGAGTATCTATGCGATGCCCAAGAGTGGTTACCAATCGGTCATTGAAGAAATAGCTTTGGGCCGCGAGCATGGCAATCCCCTGAGTCGTCTCCGTGTCGACTCCGGAGCGGAAATTAGCATACTCCGCATTGACCCCCGGCAATTCGGAAAACTGCGAATCGAAATTCCTCAAATCAAGTTCGTCGAAAGACGCTCGGTCGCCGTCTTCCAGATCAACGTAAAATACGGGCCGTAGAAAGTTCTGGCCATTCAAGATGTTGTCGTTGAATCCAGATAAAGGCGTGGTGTTTACCAAGCGCTGGCGATCTGTGAAGCGACGGCCTTTGCTATCCTGATACATACCGGAAATCAGGTGGCGACCCGCCCATTTGGCCTGTTCCCGAAGATCCAGATCGTAGGAAGCTGTCAGCCGATAGTTCTCATTCCGGTAAAGAAAATCCCGATTCTCCACTGTCCCTCCGCCGTAAAAGTAGTCGCCTACATTGGGATTCGGAGACCCGTCTGGGAGGGTCTCGCTGGCATCGGCGTAAAGCTGATTGCCGCCGGTAAAGCGTATGTCTTTCTGGTGATCGTTTTGGAAACCGGCGAATTGCAAAAAGAAATTCTCGCCAATCTTCTGCTCGATGCTGAAGTCCCCGATAATTATTTTCCGGTCGTCCAGATTGTGTTTCCCCATGCTGCTGTCGTAGTTCATGAAACCATCCAGTGGCACCGACAAGTTGCTGTGGTTGCTCAACCCACCTCGATGCCAATCGGAAACAGCGTAGTTCCTCCAATTCTGCAGCAGATCGATCGGAGACGCAGAACCAAATATGACCCTCGTCTGGTTGCCTCCGCTGGCACGGGTTATCCCGTGCGTGCCACTTGGGTTGGCTACGCCATCTATGGGAACTGTCGGCTGGCCAACACCGCGCCAAAGGCCACTGCGGTCGACGCTAACGGTGGGAGCCGATAGGTTGCGTTCCAAATCAATGTATTCGATATTCAGGTTGATGGTCGTGTTTTCCGCAGGCTTCCAGACCATAGCCCCATAAAAACGGTGCTGGTCCTGCCATTGGGGGTCCCGGTAGAATTCCTTCTCCTCGTGTAGAGCGGCAATTCGAATGGCGAACTTTTCTTCCGCCAAAATCCTGTTCAGATTGATCTCGAAGCGCTGGGACCCTTCGTCGTCCCAGCGATGACGGAAATTTGTGGAATCCGCCCCCAAAGAGGCTGGGGCCACTTGAGTGTTGATAATCCCAGCGGGGTTGGCACTGCCAAACAGGATGGAGTTAGCCCCCGCTGAAAGCGTTACACGGTCCGTATTGTATCCATCCGATGGGGGCATATACTCGCCAATGGGAGCGGAAAAGTAATTGCGAGCCACCGATTCGGAGAAAAGGCCCCTAATACGAACCCGATTGTGCCGGAAAATGCCGGCTCCATCGTTGGGACCGCCTTGGGTCGTCTCCGCCTCCGTACTGGGGAGGAAACTGGCAACCTCCATGATATCCGAGGCCCCCAAGTCGTCCATGTAATCCTTAGAAAGAATGGTGATCGCCGCCCCGATATCTTTTACATTGGCTCGCAATCGGCTTCCTGCCAAGGTGTCGGTTACATGGTAGCCATCCGAGCCCTCGGTAGTTTGAACGGTAAAAGGACTCAATTCAAATATCTCGTTTTCATTGCTGTCCTGAGCAACGAGATTGGGATCACTGACAACAAAGGCCGCGGTCAATACCGTGCCGATGGTTTTTAAGAACGGGTTTCGTTTCTTTTGGTCGGATAAGTTCATATTGGTTTTTAGGTCATTGGCACCCACCGGAAACTCAGCCGAGATTTTGGCTTGAGCTCTTGATAGGGGTGAAGTAGTAGTTGCACTCTCATCGAAGAATACTCTCTTATCCTATCATCTCTTCTTGCAAGAGAACTTCTTGCAAGAGAAAAGGGTATTTTTCCTGGTTTTATGAATAACTTGTCTGATGAACGTCTTTTAAAAGGACGCTGGGAAAAAATCTTCGCCCGCTCCCGCCCCCGTTCAAATTGATAGTATGCAAAGAAGCTGACTTTTGCGTTAAATAGCCGACAAGGAAGTCATCGCCTAAGCTGCTACGCCCACATACGTTGTTCATGATAAAAAATCCCGTCATTCGCGCATTCGCTCTGCATATGGTTGCTCGCCATAACATTTCAGGGCCTTCACGCGAGCGAAGCTCCGAGCGAAATCGAGTCCATGCCTCTATCAAACTAGAGGAACGACTCGAAGATATCGATTCACGCCTTGAAGAACTGTCCAGCTACACACTAAGAAGCGGCGTTGGTTCCATCGGGTTTCATTCCGTGAGTAACAAAGATGACGCATGGGTCGAAATCTATTTGGATAAAGAATATCCGATCGATCAAATCGTCATCGTTCCCACGGTCAGGCGTGATACAAACGAGGGATTTCAAGCGGACGGGTTTCCAAAACAGTTCCGCATTGTTGCCGGAACGAATGACAATGAAAACGGCGACGTTATCGCCGAGTACGATTCCCACAACTCCATTTCCAACGGAATTGCGCCGCTCGTCATTTCAATCCCCGAAGTAGAGATCTCTTGGATACGGCTCGAAGCGACCGAACTCGGTATTAAGGCGTGGTCAGGATCCCGAACGTTGATGATCTCCGAAATTATGATTTTCAGTGGCCCGGAAAACGTCGCGTTCCGAAGACCTCTCGAAACCTCGACCAACGCAACCGGATGGGCTAAGGCGTGGGACAATCGATTTCTGGTCGACGGGCACACGCCCTATCTAATGAACTCAGCCACCGGCAAACAAAGCGTAGCGTATGCAAGCGATCCTGGGGAAAGTCCTGCTTTGATGATCGACTTGGAAACATCCACCCAATATTCTAGAATACACTTACACGCAATCGAGCAGGGAGACACGGTACCTCAAGCCTTCAGAGGCGATCTAGGTATCCCCCAAGAGATGCGGATCAAAGGAGCCACCAAAGCCGACTTTTCAGACAGCCGTGATTTGCTGGTTTATCATCGGGAAGGCGTAGTCGATTCAGGACCCATCATGATGTGGCGGATACAGGAAACCCCATGCCGCTACGTAATGATCGAAGAAATTCATCCCGAAGACCCTTCCCAATCTCGTCTTGAACCGTATCGGATCGGATTCGCCGAAATCGAACTTATCTCAAAGGGGGATAACGTCGAGCTTGGCGCTCCTGTAACAGCGATTCCCACGAGCCAAGCCAGTCGCATTCGTGAACGCATCGCCGCCGACCTACACGACGAGCTGGGAGCCGACTTGCAAACAATCGGTTTGTACAGCGACTTCGCGATGGATTCGCTGGACTCGCGCGAGGAGTTGGTGGAATCGCTTCAACTGATCCGCGAGTTCACAGACAGGAGTGGAACCTCGGCTAAACACTGTATAAACATTTTGGAGGCTAAGGGAGTCCGCGAGGATCTAATCGAGGAAATAAGGACTCTGTCCAAACGCATGCTCGCGGATCATCACCACTATGAAATCGATATTGAAGGCGAGGAATTCATCCGCGATCTCAAACCGCAAAAACGTATCGACCTCTTTCTCTTCTACAAAGAATGCCTGACCAATATTCTACGTCACTCGGAATCTACTGAGGTCTCCGTCCGCATAGAATCAAACGGCAGCTCGACCAAAGTTTCCGTAAGCGACAATGGAATAGGAATTGCCGAATCAAACGGCAACGAAACGCCCCCATCACTCAAACGAAGGGCACGGCTGATGAAAGCCAAAATAAGAGCCGAACGACCCCCAACGGCGGAACGCTCATTTCACTTTCGTTAAAAAACAAAAATTTTGGTTTCCTGTAGTGGATAAATTAATACAAGTCATGATGGTCGAAGACCATGCAGGTTACCGCCAAGCCCTGGAGCTGTCCCTCAGCCGATGCGAAAACATAGAATTGCGCAGCAAATATGGTACTGCCGAGTTTGCTCTACGCGAAATCCAATACATGGCTCCCTTAGATGTGCCGGATATCCTACTACTCGACTTAAACCTGCCCGGAATGAACGGACTCGAGTCAATTTCCTGGTTCAGGAAATACGCTCCCAAGCTGAAGATCATCGTCCTCAGTCAATCTAATGCGGAAGAAGACATCTTAAAGGCCATAAGACTCGGCGCTGCAGGCTACCTACTGAAATCAGCTAGATTCCGAGAGATCGCCGACGGTATACAAACCGTGATTGATGGCGGCGCATCCCTGGATCCCAAAATCGCTAGTTTTATTATGGACAGAATAAAGGCGCTCCAACCCGATTCCAAGCCGAACCCAAAGACACTTACGGATCGAGAAATCGAAGCGCTTTCTCTCCTTAGTGAAGGTCTTTCGAAAAAAGAAATCGCAAATCGAATGAATATCACTACAGCAACTGTAGCCTATCACGTCAGGAATATTTTCGATAAGCTCGACGCATTCAACGCCCCAGCAGCCGTCGCGAAGGGCTTTCTAAGCGGAATACTCCCCGTAAAGAAGCCTCCAGCGAAATAGCAGCGCCTATAACGTCGAAAGTAATCTAAAAAATGACTTCTTTATCCCGAAGAAAATTCACGGCTGGTCTGGCTTCGGCCGCTGGTCTGACAGCGATGGGATCTTTCAGTGGTTGCGGCGAATCAGCATCGCAACGGCCCACTGGCCAGAAAGATCTCCGTATCCATCCTCTTGAAGGCATTGCCCGAGAGAAACTCAAGATCACGGGCGTGAAAGTCACTCCCTTATCCTATGTAGACCCGAACGGCAATATCTGGAGAAGCAAGCGGGAAATGGTCTGGAAGACCGATGCCTGTATACTGCAGGTGTTTACCGACTAGGGAATCGAGGGGGTCGGGGAGCCCAGTCCGTATTGTCTATCCACCTGGGATAACGGCTGGGGTAAATCGGATGGAGCTACCTTGATTAAAAAGTATGTGGCCGAAGTGATTGAACCCGGCCTGCTTGGGCAGAACCCATTCGATGTGGATCAACTTTGCTCCGGAGGTGAAAACTGGGGGGAGCGCTGGGCCGGGGTGGATGCCGCATTGTGGGGTATTATCGGCAAGGCGAAAGGACTACCGGTTTATAAGCTTCTCGCCACAGATGGCGAACCGGACACCCACTTACACATGTATGCCAGCGCCGGCGTCGAGCATGAATGGTATAATAACGGTGAAGAGGCGCTCCGATACAAAGAGATGGGCTTCGATGCCATGAAGCTTCGGGTGGGAACGGATTGGGAATTCAGTGGTATGACGCTGGATAAATATATTCCGATCATGCAACGGCTGCGGGAGGCCGTGGGACCCGACTTCAAGCTCTGTCACGAAAACATGAATAACTCCGTGATCACGATTGAGGATCTGGTGCAGAAATTCTGTTCAGCCATCGAGGAGCTCGAATTCCACTGGTTTGAACATCCGTTCGGGGGAATTGAGAGTTACCTGAAAGTCAATGAGGCCCTGGATGTGGTGAAGGTCTCGGGTGGGGAGGGCGCGCTTACCCGTTTCGAAGTCCGGGAATGGCTGAACCGAAAGGCCTACGAAATCGTTCAGTCCGATACCAATGTGACCGGCATCACCGAGTGCTGGCACATCGCCCGTATGGATCACCTGTTAATGTGCCCCATTGTCCGCACAGCTGGCACGGGTCCGTAACTATGTTGATGAACGCCCATCTGGTTGCGGCGATCCCGAATCGTCATATGCTCGAGCGCAACATGACCTTTAATCCGTTTCATACCGACCTAGTTAAGGACATGCCTCCGATCGTGGACGGTTATATGGAACTTCCGGATAAGCCGGGCCTAGGTATCGAATTGACAAATGATCTAGAAAAACGGTTTCCGTATTCGTCTGGTCACTACGGAATGCCAAATCCGAATTTAGCTAGTTAAGCGTCGAATTCCTAGAACCTATCCCAAAACCCCTCCTATCGCTGCCGAACGCTATGCTCATGTCGTTTCCTTGGGGGTTTCCACTGGCGATCGGGGTCTTTGCTAACACCGTCGGAAGCGCTCTTCCACATTTCCATAAGCTCACTTATGTTGCTGCGGTACGCGCCACTATCGCCTTGGACTATTGAATAGACGTTCTTATTGGCCATCTTGATTGGCCCGGAGACTTCTGGACGATCGCGTCCCTTTCTGTCGAAAATGCCCTGCTCTCCCACCGCGAGACGGGAAGTGCGATCGCGCTGATCATACAGGCAGTTGCAATAGGAAACACCCAGCATACCTGGGTGGCTCGCGACGGTTTTCATTATTTGGGTGTATAACTGCCCCCGCCAATCGTGGTTCTCAACCGCAGCGAACCGAATCTTGTCGGGATAAACAACGCCAAACAGCTGATCTGAGACGAGGACTGGCAGGCCGGAAATCCGAATAAAATCGTCTATGTCGGGGATATCCACAACGTGCTGCGGCGATATGGCGTCAAGATAGGGCGCTACGGATTTCCAGGTCCGAGCATCGAGGGAATGGGGCTTCAGATAAGCTCCGAAAATCAGATGGTTCGGATCCCATTTCCGGATCTCAGTGTATCCAAACTGGTATATGTGTTCGGCCACCTTAGCCACAAGCACCTCGAAGTCTTCGAGCAAGTTCGAATCCAGACCACTCGTTCCACCAGGCATATGGCGTCCATTCATTGATCTTGGAAATATAGGACTCTCCAAAGCTAAGATATCCTCTTCCGATTGCGCGTCCTTACCGTAAATCGAATTATACCGAGCCAGATCATCTCCATATTTGGCCACGAAGTGCTCAAGAAGGACCCGCCTTCCTGCGCTTGACTCAGGATTCTGCAGAAGCGCGTTAATCAAGCCAGCCTCATCGTTCAGCCCCCCATATCCGTAGTAATAGCCCATGACCAGAGGATTGTCTTTGTATCGCAAACAGGTCTCTTTGATCGTGTCGGCCCAGATACTCAAATAGGCTTCCGAGAAGATGTCAGGATAAGACTCACCGGGAGAGAATTCAAGAGGATGTTTGAGTAAGTAAATACCAACCGCATATGGGAAGTTACGCTCTTCAAAAAGCTCAAGTATCGGATCCGCCTGCACGAAACCGTTCAAGTTGCGTTCAGGGCTTGTATGCTCGGAGAGTGAACAATTGAACCCCAGATCTAATAGCTTTTCGAACGAGTCCTCAACATAAGCTTCGTAATCCCCTCCAAACTGCTCACAACAGATGAAGGCCGTTTCTCCAGTGTAAGGATGACTCAGGGCCACAGGATAGAATACGTTTCCTTCTGGTGTAATAAACCAGTCCCGACCGTCGATTTTTTCTAGGTGGAAGAAACCCGTTTTCTCACCTTGAACCCCGGTCCATCCACCGTATTTGTCCAACTCATACAGAGAACTCCTCTCTACCGAAAAAAGCGAAGCGCACGTGAGCGTGATGGCGACCCCAAGAGCAAGGTTATTTGCTTTCATATCCATAGTTCGTTTTCGAATTTAAATTATATTATAGTCTACCAAATAGCATCAACGTTCTAGATCAAAGAGCAGAGAGACCCGCTCTCAATTTCCGCTCAATTCGTGGAGTTCCTCAACCTTCCCATTGACCTCGCGAATAACGTCCGTCCACTCGGTGTAATGATTCTCGAATGGATCTACAAATCCAGTTTCATTCATTGGAGAGTCTCCGCGTTCCGAGGAATCCCATTGCTGTATAAATCCGCAATGGTGCCACCCAAGCACATAAGGCGTCGCCATCATCCCTCTCAGCGTTTCCTCGTAAAGCCGCGCCACATCCCCAAGGTTCTTCGCATCGGTCTTCGCCCCTTTAACGCTCCATTTCTGCTGATGCTCGTTGGCGAAAGCAAAACACCCATCGCCATTATAAATCGGCTTGCCTGTGGCTGCGAAGATCTTGTCTGCCACCTTCTTGTCATGAATCCATCGTCCATAGGCCTGTATCGTAACCACATCTACATATTTGCCTAGAGCTTCCAGTACATAGTCGTAGTGCCAAGCGTACCAGTTCTTGTCCCCGAGTATCAGGTGATTCGGATCGTATTTGCGAATCAGCTCATAGTGCAGCCGATACCATTGATCGGCAATCTTATACATAAAGCTGTTCATATCCGCATCCGCCTTCTCAGCATCTGCTGGATCGAACCAAGTATTCAGTCGCGCCATCTTATACCAACTGATACCATAGGTCGGACTGATGGGCAGCCCCCACACCTTGGCCGCTTCGACTGGCGAACCGTAGCGGGATTGCAAGTGCTCAACCCAAGCCCATTTCCCAGCAGAAGTTTCCCCAAGGGTCAAAATGGCATTGATCCATGGATACTTCATCGCCGGATGATCCGGATTCCCTTTTTCCCAACTGGGAACATCCGTATAAAGATAGCCCAAAAGATTACGGCTATCCCGATGCGCGTCGCATAGCTCCTTTATCCGACCTTCAAGGAATTCGTGGAACGCATCAGAGAAAACATCCGGACGCGGCCCTTCCCCATTTCGCTCCCTCCAACCCGCAAGCGGTCCCGTTTGGGTTGAGACGACGTAATACATCTGATCCTCATAGAGCTTGGTATCGATGCTCGGATGGGTATGTCGCCCGAAGGTATTGAAGCGCAGGTCTCGGCTGGTTTTCACCTGCTGGTCGATCCATTTCTTCACCGCTCGCCCGTGCGGATTGAAAAATCCGTCTTCATCCACCATATCCGCGCCATAGCGCATCAGAGTAGTCTCCTTGTTGTACGGCGCCAACCAAAGGTGCGGCTCAATATGGTTCACGCCCATACTGATGAATTTCTCGCCTTCTGGGGAAATAAACCACCAGACCCCTTCAATCTGTTCAACACGGACGAACCCAGTGGCGGCTAATTCATTCTCTTCTACAGCCTGCCCCTGACGCAGGCCGAGTCCTAAAACGAAGAAAGCTGCCCACACCCTATTCGCGGTTCTTAATAGATGCACTAGATTCATTTTATATATTGTATTTTCTGCCGCAGCATGATGGCGACTCATTTTCACAGAATCCGCGAAGTAGGCTTCATCACAACTCATGACGTATGACCCGGTAGAACAAATTTGGGATGGGGCTCGGAGGCAGGGCGACTAGGTGGGTATGGAGTCTTGATGATTTGGACTCATAGTAGGACTCGCCAATGCATGTCCACGTTTGCAAGTCCAGGGAACGTTCCACGCTGTAGCCATACCCGTCATCCGCCATGTACGAGATCTCCACATTCCCGTTCTCAAGGTCGACAGCGTTGTGCTCGATGACGAGCGCCTCGTCGGCAAGCCCTTCGATTTGCCAGTCCTGTTCGATATCGATGTAAGTTACGGAGTACGGAGGCAGAGTCATACCTGGGACTTCCCCCGCATTGTAAGTTTCAATCGTAAGAGATTCTTCATCATACAATGCGGTAGAGAGCGCTTGTCCTTCGAGGGGTCGCACTTGCTTCGCTCCCAAGATGCGAACATCGTGACTATCAACCAAATTCGCAACCGAGAGAGCACCGAGACTGTATTCTGTGTCAAGCTTGTTGAGCAACACAAGCGTTCCTTTGGATCTACCGTGTAAGTAACAGGCCAATACATCGTCGAACTCCCCGACGTAACTGTTGGTTCCCGAATAGGTTCGAACGCTGGTGAGGTTGACGGGTGAAAAGTATCCGTGCTGTTCCACGTATTCGCCCAATGTTCTGAGCACCTCGAAGGTAACCCGTTTGTCGAGCACGGTGCTTTCATCGGGCGTGCCTGAGGGAACGGTGAACATTTGCGTAAAGCTGTGCCAATGGGTGACTGTAACCTGAGGTTCGCTCAGCAGTTTAAAGAAAAAGTAATTGGCATACATGGCACCCAGATAGGAAAAGCGCAAACGGTACGACCTAACGTTACCACCAAATCCCCCCACATGGAATTCGGTCACCCATATGTCCTTATCTGGGAAGTCCGTACCCAAGGTATCCATCACCCCTTCAAACTCGAAGTCCGCATGCGAGATGCAGTTTTTGTAGGCATCCTCGTAGGGTATAAAATTCTCAGTCGGGGTGTCGTTCGCCATGCCCAGGCTTGAGTAGAGGTGGATGATGAGCGCATCGTAAAAGCGGTTGTTGGCCACCAACAAATTGTACCATTCTTCCTGACGGTTTGGATTGGGCTCCTCGGGGTCGGGCAGAAACGACTCGCTCGTGTAAAGCTGGCTTGGAATAATCGCCCCGTATTTGGCATCGGGGAACACTTCGCGCATAGCGTTTGCATGGGCTTCCGCTTCGGCCACATAGGTGGCTCCGTCTTCTGTGTAATTATCGTAGGTGCCGAAATAGAGTTCATTCCCCAGCTCGATATAGCGCGGCGAGGCTCCCAACGCCTCGATGGTCTGCATGTAGCTTCGATTGTTCGCAGGCACAAAGCTGGTCATGTTTACCGTCAGCGAATAATCAGCGCCGGTAAGATCGGCAAACTCGAAGAAGTCATCGGGCGTCATGCCGCCGCTGCCCCAATTGTTTGCAATGCTTGCGTTCCACGAGTCGAGTGTCGCTCTTCTGTTGGCATCGTCTTCCGAAGTGGTATCCAGAAAGCCAGTCTCGTAGTTGTAGAAATTGGACGGAGTTCCTCTTGGGAATCGAATAAAGGGCTTATGTGCTTCTTCATACAGGTCTACAAATCCAGGCAGTGTATAGGCTGCCCGATTCAGCATTTGCAGGCAGTTCGCCCAAAAAAAGCTTCTCCTGTATTTGTGTCCCACTTCATCCGGCAGTGTGACTCCAATCTCGTCTGCATTTATAGGCCCGACCTGCAGATGCAAGAGAAGCGCGATCAATAGAGTGAATTTGAAAGCTCGCTGAGGCAGGTATTTAGGGCGAACGATTAAACTCTGGAAGCTCCGACTGTAGTCGATGTATTTGTGGCGTGCAATTAATAACAACATCACCGTATTTATTATAGTCTAAAATCCATCGATCTTAATCTCAAGCAAATGGGCTCATGCTAGTTTTGAGCCCATTTAATGACACGAAAAAGTAGCTTTTATTCAGATACAGCTCGGGTCTTGCCCCGTGATGATTACCGATAAATATCTTGGCTCCAGAAGCTCCCCAAAGGCCTGCACAGCCTCCTTGAAGAATTCCTTGGCGCAAATAAACGATAGAAGAAGGGTCGAAACTTTGCTTTATTTAAAGGCTAAAGGCACAACCCCCATTGGTTGTGCCTCATAGCCCACTACTATACACTAATACATATAAACCCCATTATTTTGATAAAACAGGGCCTGATTTTTGATACTAAAAACTAAGTGTGGACGTATAAACAAACGAACGGGGCTCCGTGTATCTATAGTTCCAAATGTATGGAGTTTTACTCATGAATGAGGTTTCATCCGCACGGATCGGCTGAACATCGGTATCATCAAATACATTTCTGATATTCAGTTGGTTACTCCACGTCACCTTACCGTCGCGTAGATTTGTAGTATAACCGATATTAAGCCCCGTAGTCAGCTGAGAATCTCCATAAAAACGCTCCTCCGGAATCGGAGTTCCCGTTTCATCTCTGGCATATCCAATCCCAGGCTTATCTCGCCACTGGAAAAAACCGCCAACAGACCATCCTTTGAGTCTCTCCGTAAAGCGATAGTTCGTGTTGAGCGAAAACTTATCTCTCCTTTGTTGCAATGGCGAGATACCTTCCTCTGCAAATAGAACTTGGAGATCAGCAAAGGCATCATCCAAACGATCATTCACAGTTCGGGTTCCACCGTCGGAGGGGATAAAGTCACCGTAGGCAGCTCTCAAAGCCGGCCAGTTTTCCGCGATGAACGCCTGAGTAGCTGGCAAGACATTCGTATTGATCGTCTCATTCCTTGACGCCATGAATGCAATTCTCCAGTTCGGGATCGGATTATAGCTTAACTGGAACTCGATCCCCTCTGCCGCAACGTCGAACGTGTCCCCATTAGAACTTTGTTCAGGCACCAGATTATTGAGGAAACTTAGATCTCCGGTTTCTTCCTCCAAATCTTCCCAAATGCCGTTCCAGGTATTCGTCATTTGGCCCACGTTTTTACCACGCGCATTCAGCTGAGCGCTTTCAAAGAAGTTCAAGCTTGCGTTCAACTTCCTTTCAAAGAGTCCGACCTTGATTCCGATATCTTCAGTTTCTCCCGAAGAATTGCCACGAACGGATCCGTCGAACGTTAGGAAGCCCTGTGAAGGCTGGAAGTTAGTCGACGTGTTGTAGGTGAGAGAAATGTGATCAATATCGCCTTTATTTTCTATCATATGGAATACGCCACCGAGTGAATAGGTATCCACCCATTCGCCCGATACATCCTCAACAAGCTGAGGCGCGTTGGTGATATCCTGATAGGGAACAAAAAAGTTCATCTCGTCTCTTTCCCAACCGTCAACAAGAGTATAAAAATCTTGCTTATCCTCTCTGTATCCAAGCGTTGTTACGAGACGACCTTCCATAAATTTGCTTTGTACAGCGAGGAGAGAGCTCTTCTGATAGTTTTCCTCACTTGTTCCTGCTCTGAAATTTTTCCATTCAGCATTCATGCCTGTATCAGAGAACGTGTTGAAGTAGCCTGCTAGATCACGCAAATCCGGATCCGCGTTGTTAGTAGTTGTAGGATCCACAAAAACAATGGCTCGAAGCTTATTTTGCCCGTTGAGATAATTGTTTTGATTATTCCTAGAAGAGCCTGTGTTGAACAATTGCGCTCGATTCGTTTCACGTGTTCCTTCCCGATCTTCAAACATCGCTGCAAACTGATGACGTCCCAGCAAATTTGAGCGTTCTTGAAGATCCAGATCATAGGTTGCTGTCACACGAAGACCTCGGTTCTCAAATGTGCTGTCGCGAAGCTGCGGCACCCCTATATCCACATAGTATCCACCGTAATTAGGATTTCCTGTAACTCCATCACGTAAAGTGCTTGCAGCATCGCGAATCAAACTTTGAGCATTCCATGCAGTCCAAACATCTTCTTCACGATCTGCATAAAAATACGCGAGTTGCATGTAGAAGTTATCGGTGAATTTGTGCTCAATAGCGATGTCTCCAATCGTGCCGGTATTGCTATTGATTCGCTGGTTAATGCTAAAGTTGCGGCCCCCTGTAATCGCAGGATCCATTGGCTCTCTTGTGAAGCCGACTACCGTAACCTCATTAGGAGCTGAACGCGGTCGGTTCCTCCAATCGTCTCCAGCGAGTGTGAATGTACTCGTATCACCTAGTCCATCTTCGCCAAAGACCAACTGTTGAAAAGGAGCATTGCTCGTATACCAAATACCGTCGTCATCGAAATTGCCGGTGCTTCTCGTTCCATCGAAAACAATCGGGTTCTCGCCTGCATCTTCCCAAGCGCCAGCATTGTTGCGGTAGTTTCCCCAAATCGGCGCGTTTCTTACAATGTCCGCGTACTCAATATTACCGGTCAAGATCGTTTTGTCGGTGATTTTCCATTTACCTGCAAGATAGTATCGTTCCTGATCCCTAAAGCTGGGCTCTGGAAAGCGTTCGCCTTTTTCTTCCAGCAAAGCGACACGGAGCGCAACACGATCGTCTAGCATCGATTCGTTGTGGTGAAACTCGAAACGCTGGGTTCCATATTTATCGGTTCGATACACCAGCTTACTGAAATCTCGACCGGTCATCGCCTTTAAGGTGGATGTATTGATAACTCCGGCCGGATTAGCTGCGCCAAATAAAATGGAGTTTGCGCCAGCAGATACAGTCATACGGTCGGCATTGTAGCCATCGGATCCGAGCATGGTTCCAGAAGACTGCGAATGATAGTTCCGGGACGCGAATTCGGTGAAGATTCCCCTGATTCTAAAACGTTGATCTCTCCAGGCTCCGTTAACGTCTGTGGATCCTCCTTCTTCGGTCGTAACCGCCGTTACACTCGGAAGTAAATCTGCAATATCCATGATATTGGAGACACCCATATCATCCAAAAAATCTTTGGAAACATGAGTCAATGCAGCCCCAATGTCTTTCATATCGGTTCTCAATCGATTGCCAGCAAGGGTATCCGATACGTGATAAGAACCATCATCAGTTAACGCGACCTCGAACGGTGAAAGCTCGAAAATTTCCTCTACGCTTTCATCGTCTTGGGCGAACGCCAAGGTTCCGAACAAGGCGCTACATAGGAGCGCGACCCGCCGCATTTGGGTACGGGTGTCAAGTTGTGGGTATTCAGTGTTATTCATATTGGTCGTCTAGTTTGGATTAAAAATTTGCGCCCTGAACGAAAGGATCAGGGGAAATTTGGGGGAAGAACGGTCAACAGGGTAGCATTCATTGAATAGTCGCCTATCCTCATTTTTGAGGATGCTCCGAACCCTCGATATGGGGTACAACCTTCCAGCAAAGAAATGCCTGTTGTGTCTGGTCTCGCATATCTTTTTTATCCCGCTGGAAATGAATCGCTTTCGAATAATCCTCTCAATCCCTCTGCTGGCTGCGAACGCCCTCGCCTCGCCAGAAAACGGGACGCCTTTCGAAAACACGCCGCTTCCTGTTCTCGAAAAACGGCTCGTCGACCTCGATAAGGAACTCGAACAGCTCCCAACTTACAGCCTCCGAGGGGGACTGGGATCGATCGGCCATCGCTCGAAGGAACACGAAGATCCTAATAATACCGAATGGGTGCAAATAGAGCTGGGCGAGACCACTTCCATCGATCAGGTCGTATTGGCGCCCAATCTCTGGCGAGATTCCAATCGAGGTTTCGTCGTCGACGGGTTTCCTTCAGAATTCCAGATCATCGCGGGGTTAGGAGATCACGAGAACGGTACCGTTTTGGCCAGCTATCGGAAAGATGATCGGCCATGGCCCCGAATCGCCCCAGTCGTTTTCTCCTTTCCCCCTATTGCTGCGGACTGGGTACGCATCGAAGCCACTAAACTATCCGATGTTGGATTTGACGGACGCTACGTTTTGCAGCTAGCGGAAGCTTTCATATTCAGTGGCGAGGAGAATGTAGCGCTCCAGAAGAAGGTATCCGTCTCCAGCGAAAGTGGATTCGATCGCCTTTCCCGTGGAAAACACACAATTGTCGATGGATTCATTCCGTATCTAATGGATGCTGCCGAAGGGGATGCCAGTGTTGCGTTTTTCAGTCGATTCGAGGAAGAACATACCGCTGTCATCACCATCGACCTGGGCAGTATCGAGCCTCTAAACGGCCTCCATCTACACTCTGCAGATCAAAACGACAGCGTTCCGCTAAACTATCCGGGAGATTTCGGCATCCCAGAACACCTAATCCTCGAAGGTTCCAATGAGGCCGATTTTTCGGACCGGGTTCGCCTCCTGGAATACCGTCATGAGACCATTTACGATGCGGGCCCTATAATCATGCTGGCGTTTCCTGAAAAACGTTGCCGTTACGTTCGACTAGTCGCCGAAGCAAGCGGCACAGATCCCCTACGAATTGATCTTGACGATCAGACAACGCAAATCGGATTCGCTGAAATCGAAATTTTATCCAAAGGACGCAATCTCGCTCTGGGAAAACCTATCCAAACCAATCTCCGCCCAGACGCACCGCATAGAGAGATTGAAGCCTTGACGGACGGGCGCAACTTCTACGGTCCAATAATCCCCCTTCGCGAATGGCTAAACAAACTGGCTCGTCGCCATGATCTGGAAACAGATCGCCCCTTGCTCGTCGCGGCTCTAAATGAAGGCTACGCGCGGCAGAAAGCGAATCTGAATCGCACTTACTGGTTGGTCGCTCTTTTAGGTGGAGTCATCGTTGCCATCATCTTGATCGATCGGATTTTTCGCCTGCGTCAAGTCGCGTCCATCAAGGAACGGCTTGCCGCCGATCTTCATGACGAATTGGGAGCAGACCTCCACTCTATCGGACTTTTGAGCGACCTAGCAGAGGAGTCCAAGCACTCTCCAGCGGAGTTAGCAATGCTCCATAAACGTATCCGTAATCTGACTATGCAATCGGGCGATGCGGTTCGCCACTGTACCGATATGCTTGAAACAACAGAGAGCAATGTCAGTATCAAGGATAGTATATACCAAGCATCTCGACGAATTATGGCGAAACTCGAAAATCGTATCTTGATCGAGGGCGAAGAGTATCTGGATAAACTAAAACCGAAAACCCGTTTCGATTTGTGCCTTTTCTACAACGAGTGTCTCGTTAATATAAGCAAGCACTCGGGCGCATCCAAATTCATTACGCAACTGATTGCGGACAAAAACTGCGTAATTCTCGCAGTGAGCGACAATGGCCGGGGCCTTTCCGACTCACACGCAAACGGAGTGCCCAAGTCACTTAAACGCAGGGCGAGACTGCTGGGCGCCAAAGTCTCCGTCGAACAACCCGATTCAGGCGGAACGCGCATCAACCTGAAACTGAGAACACGTAATTGGGGCTTCCGGAAGTAATGCCAGAGTCGATAAAAAAAATCCAGGTCATGGTGGTAGAGGACCACCCAAAGTATCGCGAAGTAATGGAACTCGCGTTGAACAAGGATCCCCAATTCGAATCGCATAGCCAGTTTGGAACTGCCGAAAGAGCGCTACGCTATTTGCAGGAGCTCCGCTCCACCGACCACCCAAGTGTCATTCTCCTTGACTTAAACCTTCCAGGCATCTCCGGCCTCGATTCTATCCGTTGGATCAAAGAATACGCGCCAGAATCGAAGATAATCGTCCTCACCCAGTCTGATAAAGATGCGGACGTCCTCAAAGCGATAAAGGCAGGGGCCTCAGGCTATCTCTTGAAATCCTCTTCCGTCTCTCAAATAAAGGAAGGTATCCAGTCAGTAATGACAGGAGGCGCGTCACTGGACTCCAGCCTAACCGCATTTATTCTCAAAACAATTAAGTCTAAACTACCTGAATCAGGTGCAGGAAACGCGCTTACCGACCGCGAAGTGGATGTTCTTAAACTTCTCGCAGAAGGCTATTTGAAGAAGGAAATTGCGTCCTTATTGGGCATCAGCAATACCACCGTCGTAACGCACGTAAACCATATTTACGAGAAGCTCGACGCTCGCAACGCGCCCGCTGCGATTGCGAAAGCATACCGATTTGGCATCTTCTCACCGGGAAAAGCCGAATAATACCACACTCTTCATTGATTCGGGAAAATCCATTAGTCTTTTCGAACAACTGCCATGATCATTCGTAGTACCACCCTACTCCCTCTCCTTTTTATAATCGCGGCTCACTTTGCTAAAGCCGCCGAAACGATCGAAGTCGAACGCTGGGACGTCATCGACATACCTTTCGATGCCCATACTCAAACGGACGCTCCCTTCGAACTCGACTTCACCGCGACCTTCACTGGTCCCGACGATGAATCGCTCGCAATCCCCGCATTCTACAACGGCGACAAACAGTGGATCATCCGCTTCTCCGCGCCCACAGCGGGCGATTGGAAGTACCTCACCCATTCTTCCGCCAAGGAATTCGACCAGCTCCACGGCGAGCTCAAGGTTTCCAAAAATACAAATCCGGATCGCCACGGAGGAATTGTCACGCGCAAAAACAATCCCCAACACTTCTTCTATGAAGACGGAACGCCCTACATGCAGCTCCCGTTCGAGTGCGACTGGCTCTTCGCGCTCGATTACGACAATCCAGAAGCGACTCCTAAAACAGATCATCTGCTCGATCTCCTAGCCAAAGAAGGCATCAACCAAATCGTCACCACCGTTTACTCCTACGACGTCACCTGGGACAAAGATCCAAGACTTTCCCAACATCCAGAACATGAATACGGGAGCCGCAACGACATCTTCCCCTTCCTCGGATCCAACGAAGATCCCGATTTCAGTTCCCTCAACATCGAGTTTTTCCAAAAGTTCGACCGCATCGTCGAATCCATGAACGACCGTGGCATCTCTGCCCACCTCATGATCTACGTTTGGAACAAGCTCGTCAATTGGCCCGATACGGAATCCCTAGCCGACAACCGCTACTTCGACTACATCGTCAAGCGCTACCAAGCCTACCCCAACATCGTCTGGGACGTTTCCAAGGAAGCCCTCAACAACCCGCGTTGCACCGAGGCTTACGGCGTCGAGCGTATCCAACGCATCCGCAAGCTAGACGCCTACGAGCGTCTCATCTCCGTCCACGATTACGGATTCTGCGTCCGAAACACTGAGCACGTCGACTTTATCTCCATTCAAAGCTGGAGCGCCACGATCTACAGCGAGATGCTGGAGATTCGCGAGAAGTATCCTCATCTTCCCATCTTCAACATAGAACACGGCGGATACGAAGAGTCGCCCTATACGGTCTTCCCCGGCTCATACGAAGACGCCGAGCACTGCCTGCGCCGCAACTACCTCATCCAATTCGCTGGAGCCTATTCCACCTATTATTGGCAAGGAGCCGCCTGGAACGCCATCATCCACAACCCCTTCGAACAGCCCGACGACTTCATCAAACCCAAATTCGAATGGTACGGACACCTCATCGATTTCTTCGAGAAGCATCCATTCCACGAATACGTTCCCGATCCCGAACACAATCAAAGCGGCTACTGCCTTTCTAACGGGAAAGGCGCCATGCTCTTCTACGTTCCCAAGGAGAACTACCAACTCTCTCTCTACTGGCAGCACCCCGTCGCTCAACCCGGCGGCACCCTCCAATGGTTCAACACCTTAACAGGCGAATACACCGACCCTATTCCCTCCACGAGCAAGTACTTCTTCCCGTCCCCTTACCAAGGAGAAGCAGATTCGATCCTGATTAGAAGGTACGAATAGCAGGACGATAGCCACACGCCAACAGAATCAACCCCGATTTGCTAACTATTTGCTGGATTCACTGCATTTGGCTGCATCTATCCGCATTTCCTTGGAGATCCGTTCTGCAGCAAGATGCTGGTAAACAACATCAAGTGAAACGAGATGAAAATAGATGAACGCAACCAGCAGGTTCGAGTCCCCCCCTAGGTACCATTATGTTGATAGTCAACGAGTTGTGAAGGTGATTAGTGGGGGCGACAACCCATAATCTGGTCAAGTGAAGTACAAGCTATAAACTACTACAAATCAACTACTTGCAAAACATCCGATTCGAGTGCCTTAGTTCGCAAGCTTAGATTTGCTAATTCCATTTAGCAAATCAGCCGGATAGTACGCCCAAATCCGAATTTTTTACCTACGCACACGAGAACTCCAAGCCCGTTCCCTAGATTGGACCAAATTCACGCTCTAAGCATTCCGCACGCTTGAAGCGTTCGACTTGCCCGCGTTACTTTGCATTCGGACGGCCCCTTCCCCAGTTATACATTCTTTCGAATAGCGCCAACGACGCGACTGTTTTTCCGTAGCCGATGGCGATCACTTTGGACACGGATGCCACAGTTGCATCATGCATCACAATCTGAATTATTGTATCCGCTATTCTTGGACATTAAAAATAAAATCCATCGCATCTCTTTCGCGATCGACAATGCGAATTGGAATTCCTACCGCAGGATTAAGGTCAGTCTCAAATTCGAGAAGTTCGCAAGCTTCACTCTCCGTGGCGCCTTCTGAACTCACTAATGGCGAACGCTGCCAGTTTACCCTTCGAGTTCTCAAAATCCTCCAGAGGAAGGTAATCATCGAAACAGATTCCATACTCATCTTCGAACAACTTTGCATTGTCCGACTTTAAAACATCGACGGAGCTACGCACGATTCGAAGCAGGTCTCGCTCATTCCCAACACTGGCCATATTGGCTAAATCAATAAGGTGTTCGCGAAGAACGATGGCTAAGAGACGTACATGCTTCACGTCTTGGCGGTCTCTCTGGCTCAACTCCATCGCGTTGGCAAGTTTCGCCTTCATCAATACATGGGGAAGAGGCACCAATATCTCGCTACTGGAAACGTACAACGAAGCCCTGCTCTGCAATTCCTCATCCGTAACCCCGTTTACGGTCCGCAACGCTTCGATCATGAGAAGGTGTCCTCCGACTTGCAGCTCAATCGCGCCGAGAACGATCTCTCTTGGACCGCTGGTATATAACTTCCCGCCTAGCTCTGAATTCAGCCACAACAAGGCATTGCGTGTCGCATAGATATCCATGTCCGAGCTAGTCAAAGGTTCATGGGGCGAAAACTCCGCCTGGACACGATTGTAGTAGTTCAACGCCCAGACATTAACCGCATGGCCGCCAACGAGGAGGATAGGCTCCTGCGAGTCTCTGAAAGCCGCGAATACTTCGCCGAAATCCTCGACTGGCCTGGGCTCGCCCTCCATCAAGCGTCGAATAGCTTGGCAACTCTAACTTCCGAGTCACTATAGGGGGCATTACGCAGCTGCATCTCTCGCCGAGTCGTTTTGCCACTCCTAATCATAGCCGCAGTCCTCCGTCGCTCTTTCGCTTTTCGCCGAGAAAGTGTCTTCATAGAAATCGCCGGACCTGTCTGTTTTGCTGCCATTGCCGTTCCTTCATATCTGCACAAATTGCCTGAAAATCAAGCAAACTCAGGAATCCCTATATTATAATGAAACTACTGGTCCCTCCTCTAGAGGTCTCAAAGCGTTAGAAAACGCACCGCCTTTGACAACTACAAGAGTTATTAAATTTGCTAACTATTTGCTGGATCCACTGCATTTCGCTGCATCTATCTGCATCTCCTTGGAAATCTGTCCAGCAGCAAGATGCTGATAGGTAACATCAAGTGAATCTAGATGCAAATAGATGAACGCGACCAGTGGATTCGAGTCCCCCCCTTGGGCACCAGGCTTCGCGAGGCGCAAGCCGTAGACGAAGCCTGTCCCGGCGTATCAACGAGAAGCCGGACTGCCCACCCAACCAGAGAGCTTCCGTCTCCTCCCCCGAACCGAGATACGCCGGGTCAAGACGCCCGGGCAAGCCAAACATCGATAACTCGAAGCGGTCTTTTTTTATGGCCAGCGGAGGGGACGAAGTTCCGAGCGCTAGCGACAAGACCGGATCGCAAAGCGAGACCGGAACACCTCCGGGGTTCGACAGAGCGATCCCGCTCAGCGGGAAAGCGAAGATGGGGTAACGCACAGCGTTAGTCCAACAGACTTTGAGCGTTCTAGCTCAAACCCAATCGACGGATTAGGAAACGGCATGCTTGATCGCTTAATTACTTTAGCCTTAATGCACAAGCAAGACGCCGCGCATGACTTGCCAGTGGCCCGGGTAGGTGCAGAGGAAGGGGTACTTTCCAGCCGACGTAGGCGCGTTGAAATGCACGGTATGCGATTCGCCGGGGTTGACGACGATTGTGTGGGCGACGATCTGGTTGCTCTCCGGAATATACTGTTTCTGGATGGCGAGCGGGTCGCTGATCATCTGGTCGGCAAGTCGTCCCACTTTCGTATAGCCTTCCCAGCGGACCAGCACCCAATTATGCGGCATGACATCCTCGTTTTTCAGCGTCAACGAGAGGCGTTCGCCCGGGCTGGCGCTGATTCGCGTCTTGTCATAAGCGAGCCCGGTCACCGCGGATAGGACAATCGACCTGCCGTGAGTGTCATCGCTCGTGTCGGCAGTTGCGAGGCCCTCGACATCGAGCGATGGCATCTCAAGTTCGCTAGGCTTGTCGGCGATAATCGGTGCCGGATCCTCAATTTCAAGAAAGGGAGGAGCCTGTTGGTAAATCGTGGGGAAAAGCTCAGTGTCGAAGCGCTCTCCATCCGCGAATTCGAGTCGCATTCTAAGGTGCGCCTGCATGGCGGGAGCGAGATCGGGGATCTCCACGAAGATCGAATGGCCATCGTTGAGAAGATGCGCCGACGAAACTGGAAGCGGGTCGTGTCCCATCACTCCCGGATGCCTGACTGAGAATTCGGGGGACCCGTAGCCCTTCGAGTATTGATAGTTCCAGGCCTGAGCAAAGAAATGCTCGTTGATCGACTGCGTATTGGCTCGCGAAAGCGGTAAATCGAAATCGACTCGTATCCCATTCTTGTATACCTTGTACCCAATCGGGTATCGCAAGGGTTCGCCTGTGTATCGGACGCGCTCGAAGCTCCCGGGGACTTGAGAGTAGTTCCCCCACCCTTGCGAGCCGACAACGTACAACTGCTGGTCCTTAGGATGAAAACGACCGCGATGGATGCCCGAAAGGAATTCGCCCTGGAGCGGGACGACCGCCCCTTGCGGCCGACCGTCGCTATCGTCCTTGAGAACCAAATACTGCGTACAGTCGCCAAACGAGAAACTGAGCAAATGATCTTTCAAGGGGCCCCAACCGTCGCTCGTGACGACAAGCTGACCGCCCGTGGAATTGTCAATTCCTCTCGGGACGAAGCAAAGCGGCCGGTCTATGCCGCGGTTTACGATATGCTTACCGTGACCGTAGAATTCCCCCATGTGTACTTGTATAATCATGGACGCAGGATTCCATTGGCCCTCTTGCGGAGTCGTGTACACGGTGCCATCCGGGTCGACCCCGATACCGTTGGGATTGCGAAAGCCTGCAGCCAGTGTTTCGACTTCCTTTCCATCTGCGGATACGCGGAATACACCCGCATGCTTTGTTGCGAAATAGAAGTTTCCCTCGCCGTCCCGCTGGAGTCCGGTGTTGTAGTCGTGACCCCCTGCAGACGAAGGAAAGCGATTGCAGAAATTCTCGAAGTAGTCGGCCTCGCCATCACCATTGAGATCGTGGAGTTTGGTGATTTGATCGCGGCAAATCGCATAAACAACGTCGTCAACGACTTCCAATCCGAGCGGCTGGTTCAACCCCTGGGCAAATCGTTTCCAGGTTACGGACTCAAGCGTGTCATCGATTCCGGTGACGATCCAGATATCGCCAAAAAAAGTTGCCACAGCCGCGTCTCCGTTCTCGAAAAACGAAACACCCGAAAGAAACATGGGAGAATCCCATTCATTTTCCAGCGGCGTGGGAAGTATATCCACGACATAAGGACCTTCTCCGCTTCCAAGCGTGCCCGACTGGGTATATTCATTAGGCCATTGGGCAGGGCCTCCGCTCGTGTAATCTAAAGGGTTGGAGATTGCGTCCGCTTCGATCGCTTCCCGGACTTGGGAATCCAAGTCGGAGGACGCTTTCCAAATATAGATTCGCGCCGCGGCGCCCGCCTCCGCGTTGAACGCAGCGCTCAACTCTGTTTCGGTCGTGTCGCTGAACGAAACCGACGAGGACTTTATGACGAAACCGATTCTCTCGTTCTCAATACTGAATAGGGTCGTTCGAGTCGAGGGAGCCGATTCGACTGAAATGCGTTCTGCGCCCGAAGGTAGATTGAAAAGTGAAAGTGAGCCATCGCTTATCCCTTTGGGGAACTGTAGCGTACGCGTGAATACTCTTACATTTCCCGCGGACAGCGAACCCGGCTGATCGAGAATGGGTTGGTTGTCGACAGTGTAGCTGAAAACGACCTCGTCGTTGAATCGATAATATCCAAGATACTCGGTTTCCGCAGTCTCTCCCCATGCATTCCCGCCGCCGGAAGTGAATTGAGGCGCGCTCGCGGATTGAACGTTACTCATCATCCCCCAGCGAATGGAGCCATATTTGAGAAACCCGCCCGTCCATACCATTCGGTAGTTCAGCGCCAAGGGGTCGAACGTAGTGGACAAGGCGCCATCGGACGAGAGCCTTAGATTGACCGCCTTGGTGATCGGCTCGCGATTGAATCGGATAACGCTTCCCACTAAACTTCCGTTGTCCATCCGGCTCCAGCTTTCATCGAAGTAGTCAAACTGCGAATACTTTCCCCAATGACCGAATCGTCCCGCTTCCATGCCCGGAAAGGCGGGCAGGATTTCCGGTAATTCCGGCTGGCTTGCGTAGTAGTCCGCTTGCCGCGCATAGAAATCGTACAGCCGGAATTCGTTTACCTTAGCGCTTGAGTAGCTAAAGCGTTCGCGACCTTGGGCCGGATCGGCGTAGGGATGCGCTTCGGGATCGGCTAAGTTTGGGACTTCCGACGAAGGCGGCGCGAGTTGCGAGATAAGAACCGTGGGCAAGAAGACGACGACGGCAGCGATCGCCACGCGGACTCTCCGGAACAGGGGTTTCATAATTTCAATTACTAACACTAGTCAGAATCAGTGCACAACGACAATCAGCGACTCAGCTACCTCTCACTCCAAATGCCCGTTCTGCTTGTTGAAACGGATTGTACTACCGTATGGCGCTCAAAGGCAGTTGACCGGCTTCATGCACATCCGGCTAGACTGCGTTCACACACCTCACACTCACACCCAGCCAATGAAAGCGACCCGATTGGTTTCATCTCTACTCCTTCTCGGCTCTACTGCTCCAATCTCACATGCCGCCGATCCGAGCGAGGCAATCCTCGGCGATGTCTTACACAACGAAAAGGCCTATACGTTCCTGGAGAATATGGTAGGGCGCCGGCCATCGGCAACGCCCAATGGCTCCGTGCACCTCATAAGCGCTCATTCCCAACTCAGAAGCCAAGACGGTATAGGGACATGAATCTGCCCCCTCTGAAAGGAGCTTCAAAGCAACCACTACATCCTAGGGTTTAATTGCCATCGATCAATGTTCGCTATTCGCGAATAGTCAGGTGCAATTCACTTTAACAGACCAATATCGAAACGAATCAGCATCAGCCTGATATCCGAAGATTCCCATACCCGATTTGCTAACTATTTGCTGGATTCCCATCACTTCGCAGCATCTACCTGCATTTCCTTGGAAATCCGCCCGGCAGCAAACTGCTGATAAGCAAAACTAAGTGAATACAGATGCAAATAGATGAACGCAACCAGTGGGTTCGAGTCCTCCCCCTGGGCACCAGGCTTCGCGAGGCGCTAGTCGAAGACGAAACCTGTCTCGGCCTAGCAACGAGAAGTCGGAACCACCGTACACACTAATCTCGCGATTCGCTGAGAAATAGCTGGTATAAATCGGCATGAGCTTGGGTCGTATCTTCAGGCTTCGCAATGATCTGCAAACGCATGCGGGAGCGGTAAGTTTTTCCCGCTTCAACATCGTGTCCAAAGGCGCTGAAGTATAAGGCGCTATGTTGCTCTACAGAATTCCAATCTTCCGGTGAACCGGATGTTGGCAGCGGCGTAGCGCACACGGCGCTGATTGATTCGGGATTGGCCATCAGCACGACCTGAAGCCGTTCATCCTCGGCAAATACGATCGGCAACGCAGCGCGTTCTTTCGAGACCACCGATCTCCATTTCCATTCGGAATGAATGCGCCCGGAATGTTCCTGAGCCGCCCTGGCCTTTTCGCCCAATGGGTAAAATGCATAATTTAGAGGATCTCCGAATTTCTTATTTGGTCGCAGCTCATGAATGACCGCCCCTCCGCTTCCTTCCAGGTAAATGAACTTTCCCATATGCACGGCCAGATAGACCGCCGGCAGAATTTCAAAGTTGCGAATCGGTTTCGTCGGAGTGGCTTCGATGAGCAGATCGAATTGAGCCGGGCCCGTTATTCGCCACGTGCCTGAGATGGTAACAGGACGATCCTCGGAAGCAGGCCAAGTCAATCGCGCTCCATCTTCCAGGCGTTCTAGCTGGGCCTGGTCATCGCGCAACGAGCCGAAGGACTCGGTGGATGAGTAGACTCGATAGAGGTTCAAGATCCCCTGGTGCCGGCGCTTTGCGCCAATCGGCGAATCGGGCGCGCTTAAATCATGTTCGTTAAACGTTAATTCTCGAATGCCATGCTTTCCAAATCCTCTGCCAAGGTCGCGCGTATCCTGTCCCACAAGCACGCCCGCCATGTCACGGGTCTTAAAATACAAGCCCTCAACGCCGTCGACCGATTTCCAGTCAAAATCATCAGCCACAACCGTGCTTGATATACAGATACAAAGGAATATAATGACGTTTCTCATAAGGGTTCTGGGATAGGTTCTAGTCTGTCAAAAAGGGTTCCGATGGCAGATCCGCTGAATTATAGAGATTAAGCGGCGGCTCGAAAAATCCGCGCCATGCATAGCGAGCGAATTTTGGCTTAGCGACCGATGACGCCCGCAGCGTGATCTCGTTTTTTCCCGTAATGCGGGCATCCGCTACGACAAACTGCTTGTCGCTTCCAGCGATCTCAAATCCGGTTACGGCGCCTTCGCCCCCTATAGTTTTAAGCCCATCCTCTACATGATCGAAGGTCAGGATGATTGCATCCGCTTTCGGCCGAGCGGATTTAAGCATCGGTCCGCGTGACGGGGTATCAACCCCATACACATCATCGAGCGCCAGATACGCCAGTCGCTGACCGACCGGTTTTTTATCTCTCGGATGGATATCGGTTTTGTCTCCTTTATCCAGCGAAAGCGCCAGACTGGTGTTAGGGATCGTGTCGCGTACTTTGGCCTGGGCCACGCGGAAAGCAGGCCAATACTGTTCACCCCTCCCCCAGGCCGACAGCTGAACAATGTAAAACGGCATCGTTTCATTTTTGAAATCCTGACGCACCCGACCGATATGGGCGGACAACAACTCAACATAGTCATCCGGCATCGCCGCATTGGCTTCACCCTGATACCACAGCACGCCACGCGCGGTGTGGGGAATGATCTCCTTGGTCATCGATTCATAAAGGGATGACGGCGTCTTCTGCCAAAACGGATTTCCCCGTCGTGGCTGCGTCGATTTCGGCGGCTGTTCCCCCTGCTTCGTATTCGCCCATTCTTTCTCGGCGGTCCTCGCTGCGTCATAGTCGGCGACCTCTTTTTTCCATTCGTCTACGCCGAAACCGCGTTTGCGTTCATTCTCAAACACGCCCTGGATCCATTCGCCACGCGGAGTGCTCAGCAGCAGCTCTTTCGGCATCCAGCTCTCGATCGCTGTTCCTCCATAAGAGCACTGAATCACGCCGACATGTTTTCCGATCTTCGGTTGCAGCTCCTCGGCAAAATGAAAGGCGACCGCGGCGAGCTGATTATGATCCGGGCCGAACGCGCCCCAGACTAGCTCTTCTTTTGTACTGGGCGGAATGTGCGGCGCTCCGGCGCGCAGGGGCACCTTGGAAAAGTGAATTTTCGGGTGAACCCTCTTAAGCGCCTCGCGTCCCTCTGCCGTAACCTGCGCAGGTTGCACCATGTTGGATTGACCGGTTGCCAGCCAAACCTCGCCAACATGAACGTTATCGATCTTTGATTGCCGATTTCCTGTTGATAAATTGAGCGAGCTCGGCTCGGAGGAAGCGTTCATCGGGTCGAGTTGGAGCATCCACTTGCCATCTTCATCCGCCACGGCGGTTTTCCTTTGCCCTGCAAACGAAACCGTTACCGATTCGCCGGGATCAGCGGAGCCCCAGATATTCACCGACATCTCGCACTGCAGCACCGCGCCTTCATTAAAAATCGGCGCAAAACCGAATTCTCCTGCCAGCGCAGGCGCGCAAAGCCCGATCAATAGAGATACTACTATTTTTTTCATTATCGTGACCATCCGTTTGTTTAATCGATACGCAAATCCGTCACATGATGCGCGGAGATAGGACTTTCGAGCGGATCGCCAGCTTCGCTATTGAACGCGCTGTTGGTAAAGACGACATTCGGGCGACATTCGCTTTGAGCTCGCAGGATCCCGCAAAATCCAAAAACGATCGCAATCAAGACGATCCAAGGCGCTGTAAAATTCAATCGCGGCATATGGGTTTTCCCTACTCTCAGGAAGGAAGCGATCGCTCTCGCCCTGCCAGCATCCTCCGCATAGGGGTGTCTATTCGCAAGCATTCATCGCTATATCTCTTTCAGGCGAGGGTCCAACAGATCATTCCTTGAAAGGTCGGCGCTTGTTGCGAAGCGATTGAAATCCCTATCCACTTACGCGGCGTGTCACAAGCGATAGCCCTACATTGAATATGCGCCAAATTCCGACAATATCAGGCACTCCCTTCCTTGCCGACAAAGCCTTGTAGTCCACACCAACCCACGAAATTTCCAACTTGATAGGGCGACGTAACGGAGTGAAGATGGCGAAGCAAACCAACCTTTAGTCTCCCCTCCGAATCACTCACGCGCTTGCGAGGAGGCCAGCCATCGGAACCATGGTACCGAACCTGCCAAGCCGTACGCGACATGACCGCAAGGGCCCAGCAACAACTTCATTTCCTATCAACCCAACTTATACTCATCTGCGCCGCGATTGGCACTGACGTGCCTCAAACAATCATTTCCCTTAGCCGTATTCCCACTCCCCATTAAATGAATCGTCGCTCTTTCACTTCCCGCAGTGGGCTGGCCGCGCTCGGGCTCGCATTGAAGTCCAACCTGGTCGCCGCAAGCGGCGGGGCATTCAACCCGAACCGAATAGACTAAACGATGCATTCTATGAAGCCCCTGATTCTCAAAGCCCTATTCATCGTTTTAGTTTTCCCCGTCTATTCAGAGTTGCCGGCCCGGCCCAATGTCCTTTTGATTCTGACCGACGACCAAGGCTATGGGGATGTTTCCCTGCATGGGAACCCGCAACTGCAAACCCCGGCCATGGATCGCATTGGACGAGAAGGCGTGCGGCTGGACCGCTTCTACGTTGCCCCCGTTTGCTCACCCACACGAGCGAGCCTGTTGACCGGGCGCTACCACCTGCGTTCGGGGATTTTCGAAATGTCGCGTAGGGAAGAGGTGCTCAACTCGGATGAGGTTACCGTGGCGGAACTGTTCCAGAAGAATGGATACGAAACGGGTCTGTTCGGAAAGTGGCATCTCGGCTCGGTCTATCCAGAGACGCCCAATGGCCAGGGCTTTGATGAATTTTTTGGCATACTCGGAGGACTCTCCCAACTCTACTTCAACCCGGTCCTGAATCACAATGGGAAGGAGGAAGCGCACCGGGGATATATCACTGAAATCCTCACGGATGCCGCCATTGACTGGATGGACAGACAGATTGAGGCGGACCAGCCGTTTTTCTCGTATGTCTCCTACAACGCCCCGCATACGCCGGGCCTAGTGGAAGACGAATACTGGAAGCCTTATTACGACAAGCAGATCGGACGTTGGGAAGCGGTCGTATATGGAATGATCGAAGTGATCGATGAGCAGATCGCGCGCATGCTTCAGTTTCTCGAGGTTAAAGGCGCGTTGGAAGATACCATTGTTATTTTCATGACCGATAACGGCCCCGCCACCTTTCGCTACAATGCCGGTCTCCGGGAAAAAAAGGTCGTATCTATGATGGTGGTACGCGGGTGCCCTGCTTTATCCGCTGGCCGGAAAGATTGGAACCCGGTCAAGTGGATTTCCCCCTCGCCCACATTGATCTTCTTCCCACCTTGGCCGACTGGTGCAAGCTGGATGGAATGGAATCGTTGAACCTCGACGGGAAGAGCTTTGCTGAACTGGCAGAGAATCCGGAAATGCCATGGGCCGACCGTAAATACATTTCCTTCACCTACCGAGACTCGGAGCGAATAAGGAACGAGGCTGCCGTCTACACGAATCGCTGGTCTGCGGTCCAGAGGCGGGGAGCCTGGGAGCTTTACGATATGATGGTCGATGATCGCCAACTGGATGACGTGGCGGAAAACTATCCGGAAGTCGTTAGGGATCTACGAAACCACTTTGAACAGGTTTTGGCTACGATGCCGCCTCAGGGGATCAGTAAGCCCTATCCCCTGCGGGACAATGGAGTGGACCGAGTGTGGATGCACGGGCATGGGGCTCAATTGCCGGCGTCCTTCAAGGGCAAGGGGATCGATTATAATTTTAGCGGAGGGATCAACGGAACATGGGTCAGTTCCTGGACCGATTCGGACGCCGTGCCTGAATGGAAAGTGGATGTGATCGATGGCGGGACCTTCGAGGTGTCACTCGCCTATTGCCTCCCCGCGAGCGACCTCGGCGTGAAGGCCACTTTGGAGATTCAAGGGGAACATTTGCCGATTCACATCACCGAGGCGTTTGACCCGCCGCCCAACCCGCAGCCCTTTCTCCTAGAGGGAGAATCTGAAAAATACGAAAACAAGGATTGGAAAATTCTCCCCCTTGGCAAGGTCACCCTCACTCGCAGTGAGACCCGGCTGCGGATTAAAGTCACGGACATCCCGGGCGCAGCCGCAATGGAGGTCGGCGCTGTAGTGTTGGACCGGGTTAGATAGGATCTCACCGAATTTTTCAGGTAAGGGCAACTTGCCGGACTCATTGCCAATAGTGCAACGGTACCCATTTGGAACTACCGGAATTCGTAAACGGAAAGATCGCTACCCAGGTTCTGCAGTATCTGGCTACGAACGAGCCGCCCATTCAGGCGGGTCCTGTAGTTGGTGCAACATCTCCCCGGCCTTCCGTACAAGCAGCACACCTTCGTCTTCGCGATTGGCAAAATCCTCGATGTTGATCGTGGCCGGATCGCGATACCCGACGTTGATCTGACGGCAAATGCTCTCGGGAATCTGACTCGCGATGGTCAGCTTGATACGACATTGTTCCTCGCCGTTCACCATTTTACCGATACCACGGACATGGGTAGAGTGCGCCACAACGCCCCAAGGGTAATTCTTAAACTCATCCCATTGTTCCAGAAAGTAGTCCCGACAGTGATACCCGATCTCCAGCATCGTCTTGCCATGCGTGACAGAAACCTCGGTGATGTGCGGGGCATAAATAATCAGCTCACCCCCGTCTGCAACGACTGGCTCGAGCTTGTACATCCCCTTCCCTCCAGTCCACAAATCCTCGTACATCGGCGGCACCCACGACAGCACCGTGTGGAAAGGCTTTTCTTTGAGCGTGATGTGCGTGTTCCGGGAAACTTCACTGGCTTCATCCCAAGCGGCCTCGGGTGAACCGCCAAACAAGCCAGCCAGTGACTTATCGGGACGCACGACCATGCAGAAGCACTTTTTTTGCACATCCACAAGCGCGCCCGCCTTGTCCACAACCTTGCGTACGGGAGTCCACTGGTTGCCGATGATCATTGGATTGGTCACGACCGCGCCGAGCCAATGAAAGAAATTCAGGATCTGCGGTCCGCCCACGCCAGGAAAGAGATATTTATTGCCACCGGAGAAACCAACCACCTCGTGCGGAAAAACCGGCCCAATGATTATCACTTCGTCGTACTCGTAGAGCCGCTTGTTGATCTCGACCGGCACGTCCATCGCGAACCGCCCTTCGGTCAAAGCGCTGATTTCTTCCTTGGTAAGAGTGCCAATGTTCCGGAGGGCATCGGGATTGTCCCACTCGTGATTGATGAACTCGACGTCGCCAAACTGGCTCGTTCGCTCGTCCATTGAAATCTCCAGTCGATTACAGATGGCCGCCTCAGACATGGGCTGGTGAGTACCCAGCGCGATCATGACGTCGAATTTCCGGGTCCCGCCGCTGATCTGGTCGAACAGCTTTTTGAAAACAAGACCCACCGGCGCCGTTCGGGTCCCGTCAGGCACAATCAACAGAACGCGTTTCCCCTCGTAATCCGCCGCCGGACATAGATCGGCGACCACATCTGCTACCTGTTCATCGGAAACCGCGCCCCCTACTGGAGCGATCGCGGAAATTACCTGTGCTTCATTCTTAACGATACTTGCTAGCTACTAAGGAAGGTCTCGCTTGTCACGGCCAATTCTACTAGATCCTGCAGGCCACACCAATCCACGGAACTTCTAACTTGATAGCGCAAAACCAACCTTTAGCCTCCACTTCGAATCAATTTGGAACAATTGAATTTCCTATCAACCACCCCTTAACGAGCCCCATGAAACTTATCCTCTGCTCTACTTTGTTGCTTGTATTCGTTTCCCCTTTAAACGCCGCGACGGTAATCGACGAGCCAAGTCCTCCCCTAGTCATCGAGGACAGCTCCAGAATTGTTATAACTGACGGCGCCGACATTGGGGATGCCGACAGCAACGAGATTGCGAGCGAGTTTAAAGGATCCAACAACAGCCCAGATCTCGACATCAATGGCGGGATCATTCGGAGCCTTATCAGAATTGAAACGAAGAATTCGTTAATATCCATCAAAGGTGGGATGATTCTTGGAGTCCTCGATTGCTCCTTGGCTGAGGACGCAATTGTCGAGATTTTCGGAAAAGATCTCGTTTACGCAAAAGACCCGGGATTTGATGGGGGCACCATTACGGGAACACTAGCAGACGGTACCGCATTAAATTTAAATTATTCAGGCAAAACAGAATTCTTAAGGTTGCACAATACGCAGGAATTCGAAGGCGTCGCCGTTTGCCGAGGACCAAGGGCGTTCGCGGATAGAGTCGTCTCGTTTAGTCCTGGGCTGGGCTTTGATGAGATTGTTCCAAATTTACAAGACACGCAACAAGTACTAGGAATCAGCGATTGGATTGGGAGTCCCAACTGACGCCGGATACATCCGGCGGGTTGTCCCTCGCCAATGGGGGAAGCATCATAGTCGAGTTTGTGAATAACGTCCTTATAGCTGATGGTACAAGCAAACCTGATTTGGTATTTTTTGAAGGGGGAGCCGTTGTCGAACAGGTCACTATCGAGATTAGCCAGGACGGCGAAAACTGGGTTGAAGTTGGCACAACGACCGGAAGCATATCTCAGATTGATATTGATATTCACATCCCTGAGATCAATGCCGATGACCACTGGTCGCTTGCTAGAATTACAGACGTAAAAGACCAGGGGAGCAACACTTCCCACCTCCCTAGGCGCAGAATTTGATGCCATTGCGACCCTCAATGATCGTTCCGTAGATCCAGTTACTCCTTTGGAAATCTGTCCCGCTGTGGAAGTGAAATTCATGGCCTATCTCGATAGCATCTACCAAATCGAGTCGTCGCCTGATGCTGAGAACTGGGAGTTTGAAGGCGTAGAAATTGTTGGTGATGGAACGATGTATTCAGAACGCTATAGCCTTACGGATACAAAGCAATTCTATCGCGTTAGACCCAAACTAGTTACTCCAGATCCCTAAAGCGTCGATTCCTATTCTTCCACAACAAGAAAACTTCCGTCTCCTCCCGCGAACCGGGATACGCCGGAACAAGACGCCCGGGCAAGCCAGGTTCTCGAGGAACCGGCCGAGACGAAGTCTGCCGCGGCGCAATTGTCAGAGTCTTCCGGCTAGGCCCGGATGATTCGGATCGAGCTTATAAGCTCGGAACATTCTACCCAGTCCAGGGAAGTTATAATCGAGCACACGCTCTCCTTCTGGCGTTACTTCAATCAATCGCTTGTTATGTGAATTGACGATTAGCGTGTTGCCATTGGGCAAACGGGACGCTCCGCCCATAAATGGGGAATACCAGCTGTTTTTAGGCTCTGCGGTAAAGGTCCAGGTTCTTTCTCCTCCGAAGGGCTTTCCAGCTTCCTTGTCGTAACTCCCATCCTCGTTCATGCCGATATCAATTTCGACTATCGAAGAGAAGCGACTGCCAACCTGGAAAATGGTTTTGCCGACTACGCCATCGACAACTCCAGCAACATTATTGTGCACGGTGATATCTCCCTTGCCCGAAAGCCCCCGAGTCCAGCGCGCGTCATGCTGACCAACTAATTGCCTTTCGCTCTCCGGGCCTGAGTCATAAGCGGCTGGCATCCCCCATCGATAAATGAGATCGCCCCCCTTACCTTGTTTTCCACCCTTATCTGTCGCGGCCTCGGCTGTCGTTGTACTGTGATCAAGAACCCATACTTCGCCAAACATCAGGCTGCTTAACAGGATCTGCCGCGTTTCCGGGTCATAATCGATTGAATTAAAGTGCAACTGGCGCGCTTGCATGGCGCGAAAGTTGAGATCTATTTTGCCCGGCTCATCTTTAATCACTCCGTAGTTTGGCTTGTCCGGGTCTACGTCCTGGACCACGTGATCCCAGGAATTCCATTCCCAGACAATCTCCGTGCTGCCATCATCCAGATTCGGTTTTAGCTCCAGGATCTTCTCCATCCAGATGACTTCAGGCGATGGAGCATTGGGTCCTTGCCCTGCGTTAATTTGCGTGCGCGTCTTAGTCGGATCCCAGCCCATGGCTTTCACCGCATCGGCTGAAAATGCCTCGTAGGAGGTCACTAGGATATTCCCATTGGGCAAAGGCTCCATGTCGTGGTGCAGACTGTGTTTACCAATCTCGCACCGAATAAACTCCCATAGGACATTCCCATCCCAATCGACCAGTTGGACCCCGCCGTGAGCGCCCACTTCGAAGTGATCCATCATTCGGCTTAGTGAAGCTACAACATCAAGAGCTGTGATTTTGTAACCATTATGAAATTTAGCGTTCTCATTTAATATAAAGGTAAGGGTTTTACCGTCCTTACTTGTGTTCCAAGATTTGGCAATTCCAGCTTGAACGCCATAAGATTCGGTGAATCGTAGAAGTCCTTCATAGACAAGTTCTGAAAATATTAGAGAAGCCCCATCATTCATTTGGGCTGGATCATAAGTGACTGGCCTGGAGTACACCGCCTTGATGTAGGGAACCTCTACATGGTCAGTTTCAGGTTCAGATTGTTGGTGATAAAAACCTCCAATCGAAACAAGTGCAGTGAATGTTGTTCCAAGAACAATTTTTTTCAAGCTTTCTCCCAGCGGTGTAATTAGCTATCTGCACAGTCTATAGGCAAGGCCCGTGCCAATTTGAAAATTTCGATACAGCAGGCAGTACAATCGTTTTAGAGGTGGATTGGCAAATCGAGTCTGTAATATTTTCAGGTGTTTAAAGGGAAACAGGATATTTCGATACCAGTATGTTTGGAAATCGGGACTTTTGTTTAGAGTTTAATATTGCAAGTATGCAAAAAAATATTGCATGCAATATTTTTTGAAGCCCATAGCTTCCTTAATTTTTCATAAACCTTTTAAAAGTGGTGAAAACTCTCAAGTCTATTTTTGGCATTATGCTTCCTTATTATATCTGAGTGAGGGCTAAATTATAGCTTGTTATAACTAATTATAACTGGTTGAATATAGGTATTAAATTATTGTATTTATTAAGGGGTTAAAGGGTGACTGAGCCTGAACGATGGTATTCCGTCGAAGAAATTGCTTCTCACTTGGGTGTTTCCAAGGAAACCATTTATAGGTGGGTGGAAAAAGAAAAAATTCCTGCTCATAAGGTTGGCCGACAATGGAAATTTAGGGTTAGCGAAGTTGATGCGTGGGTTACAAATGGCAATGCCGATGAGCGGGGTGAGAAAAGGTGAACACTGCTTATCATGCAAAACTATTTGCTCATGAATTATCATTGGTTCAAGCTGGGGGTTCAGTTAATCGCCTTTCTCAGGCAATGTTTGATGCCTGTATTGACCTCAATCCTCACCAAATAAATGCAGCAATATTTGCTTTGAAAAACCCATTGAGCAAAGGGTGCATTTTAGCTGATGAGGTTGGTCTTGGTAAAACTATTGAGACTGGCCTTGTTCTTTCTCAGCTTTGGGCCGAGGGCAAGAGATCATTTTTAATCATCGCTCCTAAGTCACTTCGCCATCAATGGAAAGATGAATTATCAAATCTCTTCTTCTTAGACAGCGAAATCATGTCAGGGCAAGACTTTAAGAAAATAAATAGTTCGGAAAAAGAAAATCCACTAAATAGAAAAGAAAAAATAATTATTACAAATGAACATTCTGTAGATAGCTATCATGAAATTATAAAAAATGAAGATTGGGATTTAATTGTTATTGATGAAGCTCATAAGCTAAGAAATGTATGGAAAAAAGGAAAGAACGAAGCAAAGCGTGCTAAGCGAATCAAAGATACCCTTCAGCCATTTAAAAAATTACTTTTAACTGCGACTCCTATGCAAAATCACCTTATGGAGCTTTATGGACTTACAAGCTTTATTGATGAATATATTTTAGGAACAAGAGAAAGCTTTCAAAGCCTTTTTTGTAACTTGTCTGACTCCATTCGCGAGGAACGAATGATTGAGTTACAAAGTCGGATGAAAAGTTTCTTTAGAAGAGAGCTTAGGAAGAATGTTCTTGAGTATATTGATTATACTAATAGAAACACTCTTACCTTTACTTATGATCCTACAGACTATGAAGAAGAATTGCGGATCACCTTTGAAAATTTCCTAAGAAGAGAAGTTCTTATTTCTATCCCTGCTTCGGCCCTTCCATTATTAACACTTGTTTATTTGAAGCTTATAGCAAGTTCAACCTTTGCCATAAAGAACAGTCTTTTGAACTTATACAAGAGACTTATTTTAGCAACTGTTTCAATAGGCAATAAGACTCTGTTTAATAGCTTGCTTGGTAATATTACAGAAAGTCTAACCCTTGGTGATGGGAAAAAGTCAGACTCCTTGGAGAAATTTGAGAAAATTCTTTTTGGAGATGTTGTTACTAAAAATTATGAGGGATTAAAGAAGGTTTTCAAAAGCCATGATCCGATAGAGGAAGTATCGACTGAAGAAACTGAGCTGAAGGACAATTATTCAGACCAAGATTTAGAAATTGAGGAAAGTGAAATTCAATTATTTAGTCCTGAAGAAATTCAAGATGAAGCAGAAATAATATTAAGAATGATCGTTTTAAGTTTGAAAATTGAGCAAAATAAAAAAGCCGATGCTTTAACACAACAATTTGAAAAAGCGAAAGTCGAAGGCTGGCCTGAAAAAGCCGCTATATTTACAGAATTTAGATCAACACAAGATTATATTCTAAGAAAGCTATCCGAAATGGGAATCAATATTGAAAATGAAGTTGTTATTTTTAATGGTGATTCTGGTGACGCTGAAAGTAGAAGATTACTAGTAAAACAATTTAAAGAATCTAAAAAGATATTTTTAACAACCGAAGCCGGAGCAGAGGGTTTAAACCTACAGTTTTGCAACCTTTTAATTAACTATGATTTGCCATGGAACCCACAACGAATTGAGCAAAGAATAGGTCGTTGTCATAGATATGGTCAAAAACTTGATGTGATAGTCGTAAATTTCGTTAACACTAAAAATGTTGCTGACTTAAGAGTTTTTGAGCTACTTCAAGAAAAATTTAGTTTATTCAAAGGAGCCTTTGGAGCTAGTGATGAAGTTCTTGGTGATATTGAAGATGGCCATGATGTTGAAAAGGAAATTTTAAAAATATACACATGTCGAACACAAGAAGAGATTGATAAGGCCTTTGAAAATTTACAAATAAAATCATCAAAACAGATTTCTGAGAAACTAAGCGAAACGAAAAGTATCGTATTGGAGAAGTTTGATGAAGATGTACATTCAAAATTAAAAATGCAATTGGATGAAGCAGAAAAAAGGGTGGATAACATATCTAATATGTTTTGGAACCTTACAAAAAGCACGCTAAATGAATATGCTGATTTCAATGATTCAAATTATTCTTTTGAATTAAAAGAGTCTCCATTTCAAGAAATTTCCCCCGGCCAGTACAAGCTTGGGGCATATAAGATGATCTCTAAGGGTCAAGAGAGAGGGGGTGATTTACATAGCTATAGATTAAACCACCCACTTGGGCAGAGAGTTATTGAGAGCGCAAAATCCTCTTGCCTCGAATTAGCTAGTCTGACGTTTGATTTATCTAGCTATGAAAATAAAATAACAGCCTTAGAGGATTATGTTGGCAAATCTGGCTGGCTAGAAGTCTGCTTACTTAATGTTAGTTCACTCGATCACAGTGAAGAGATGGTATATGTTGGTATTACTGAAGATGGAGATGAAGTGCCAACAGAAGTGACCCGTAAAATGTTTAACATTTATGCTTCGGCTTCCGATGATAGTGGAGAAGTTCCAAGCGAGATCGAGCAAAATCTTTGCAAACTTAAAAAGAAGGCAACATCTTTATATTTAAAAGAAATTGAAAAGCGAAATCATTCCTTTTTTATTGAAGAATCAGAAAAATTGGATAAGTGGAGCGAAGATATAAAAGAGGGCCTTGAGGTTGAGATAAAAGAACTTGATAAAGAAATTAAGAAAATGAAAAAAGATTCTAAAAACATTACTCTTTTAGAAGAAAAGATTAAGGTGCAGAGAGCGGCAAAAAATCTTGAAAAAAAGAGGAATGATATGAGAAGAAAACTTTTTGAAGAGCAAGATCGTATTGAAGAAGAAAAAGAGAAGTTAATTGAAGACATAGAAAAGAGAATGAAACTAGAACATAAAGAAAAAAATATCATAAAGATAAAATGGGAAATCGTTTAAGGGGATTTTATGAGTCATAAGCAAAGACTAGAACTGGATTGGGTTGGCAAAGATGAAGTTACTTATCTGGAGCCAAGGATTTTCGTAGAAGATGAAAATCTATCATATGGAAAGAATAGTGATCATAACAAAATCATTAAGGGGGACAACTTACTGGCCCTTAAGGCCCTAGAGTCAAACTATAGTGGGCAAATTAAATGTGTTTTTATCGACCCTCCATATAATACTGGTTCAGCCTTTTCATATTATGAAGATGGACTTGAACATTCGCTCTGGCTATCTCTGATATCTGAAAGGTTAAATATATTAAGGAAATTATTGGCTGAGGATGGTTCTATTTGGATTACATTAGATGACAATGAACATCCTTATTTACGTGTTTTATGTGATGAAATTTTTGGGCGATCTAACTTTGTTTCCAATCTCGTTTGGCAGAAAAGAGTAAGTCCTGCGAATGACGCAAAGTATTTTAGTTCTGACCATGATTATATTATTGTTTATGCTAAAGATAAAACTCTCTGGAAGCCAAATCGTTTGGAGAGAACAGCTGAGCAAAATAAACTATATAAAAATCTTGATAATGACAAAAGAGGGCCATGGAATTCTGTCACTTATACGTGCTCTAAGAATAGTGATGAAAGGCCTAACCTATATTATGCAATAAAAAATCCTAATACAGGTGAAGAGATTTGGCCAAAGAAGACTGCTGTTTGGAAGTATGGACAGGAAACAACAATTGAAAACCTTAAAAACAACCTTTTATATTGGGGAAAGGATGGGAAATCCAAAAGTCCAAGATATAAAAAATTTCTATCTGATGTTGGGAAGGTCGTACCAAGGTCTGTTTGGAGTTATAGCGATGTGGGACATACGCAGGAAGCACAAGATGAAAGTAAAACGATCTTTCCAGATTCTCCATTTCCTACTCCAAAGCCAGAGAGGTTGTTAAAAAGAATAATTGAGATTTCAACAAATGAAGGGGATGTTATCTTGGATTCGTTTGCTGGTTCGGGAACAACAGGAGCCGTCGCACATAAAATGAATCGAAACTGGATTCAGATTGAACTTGGGGATCATGCGGAATCACATATTGTGCCAAGGATGAAGAAAGTTATTGACGGAAAAGATGCTTTGAAAATTTCAGATGAACTAAATTGGAAAGGAGGAGGAGGTTTTTCTTTTTTTAATCTTGCACCTAGTCTGCTTAGAAAGGATGAGAGGGGCAATTGGATTATCAATGATGATTACAATGCCATTCAACTTACTGAAGCAGTATGCAAACATGAAAAATTCAAATTTCATCCAGATGAGAGTTTATATTGGAAGCAAGGCTTTTCGTCAGAGAGAGATTTTATTTTTGTAACGACACAATTTTTAACTTCAGAACACTTAGATAGTATTCAATCTCAAATGAAAAAGGATGAGTCTCTCTTAATTTGTGCAAAAGCATTTCGCGTAAAAAGAGATAAATATCCTGATATTACATTAAAAAAGATACCTCAGATATTATTAGGGCGATGTGAATTTGGAAAAGATGATTATAGCTTAAATATTATTGAGCCAATACAAGAAGAACTAGATATGAGCACGGAAGCTTAGGGGTAAAAATGAGTTCAAACATCAATTATGTAAATCAACGGCTAAGTTTAAGAAAGCCTCAAAAGGAAAGTGTTGATATATTGTCCAAGCTCGTATCGAGTATTGAATTAAATAAAAATACAAAACTAGAAGATGCCCTTACTGCATTTAAAGGGTGTGGAGAGTTTGACAAGCTAATTGATTTTGAACGTGGTTTTCCTTCAGTCGCTTTTGCTCTCGCAACAGGGGTAGGAAAGACTAGGCTTATGGGAGCTTTTATTAGCTACCTATACAAAGAAAAAGGGCTACGCAACTTTTTAGTCTTGGCCCCTAATCTGACCATTTATAATAAATTGATAACAGATTTTAGTAATACTGCGCACCCCAAGTATGTGTTTAAAGGAATACAAGTTGATCCAAGAGTTATTACTGGTGATAATTATTTAAAAACAAACACTGTTAAGTATTCACAAAATCGTTTTGGGCAAGCAACATTATTTGAAGATGAAATTACTATTAATGTGTTTAATATTTCTAAAATTAACTCGGAATCAAGGGGCGGTAAATCTCCCAAGATAAGAAAAATATCAGAATACTTTGGAGAGTCGTACTTTCAATTTTTACAAAATACTGAAGACCTCGTTCTCTTAATGGATGAATCTCACCATTATAGAGCATCGAGAGCTATGGAAGTTCTAAATGAGTTAAAGCCAATCTTGGGCTTAGAGCTAACGGCAACTCCTACATCGACTAAAGGAGTTCCCTTTAAAAATATTGTATATGAATATACTTTGGCCCACGCAATTAAAGATGGTTTTGTTAAAGAGCCAGCAGCAGCGACAAGAAAAAACCTCACTAAAAAGCAGCTCAAAGATTTATCACCAGATGAACTTGATAAAATGAAGTTGCTAGATGCCATGCATGTGCATGAGATTACAAAAACAAATCTTGAAATATATGCAAGAAACTATAAAAAGCCATTAGTTAGGCCTTTTGTTCTAGTTGTAGCCCAAGACACGAAACATGCAGAAGAATTGCGTGCATTAATTCAATCAGAGTCTTTTTGTAATGGGCAGTATGCAGACAAAGTATTTGAAATACACTCGAATCAAAAAGGAACTGAAAAAAAAGAAAATATTCAAAAGCTTTTAGAATTAGAAAACCCCAAAAATAAATTTGAAATAGTAATTCACTGTAACATGTTAAAAGAGGGATGGGACGTTACAAACTTATACACGATTGTTCCTTTACGTACATTTGCAGCTAATATTCTTACAGAACAAACATTGGGAAGAGGATTGCGGCTCCCATATGGTGAAATTACGGGAGTTCCAGAGGTTGATACTTTAACAGTTATGGCCCATGAAAGTTTTGAAGACTTGATAAAGAAAGCAAATGATCAAAATTCAATAATAATGAAAGAGTACTTTATTGATCCAGATGATGACATTTTCAAAAAGAATCAAGAGGTTGTTACAGCAGTTACTCCAGCAGAGGAAGAGTTTACTCAAAGAGAAGTTGAAATTGAAGCGATCAAAGATGAGTCAGAAAAGAAAGTCGAAACAGATAAACTTTCAGTGGAGAAGGAATTATTCAAGAGCTGCTTTAACAGCGATAATGTAATTAATGTTGAAGATTTATCAAAAATAGAAGTTAAAGAGAAATTAAAAAAAGCAATAAAAGAAAAGGCATCTCAGGGAACTATGTTTATTAATCTTGAAGAGGGACAGATAGACGAGGTGTTTGAGGAGAAATATAAAAAAATAACTGAATCAATTATTGAAAAAACAATAGAGATCCCAAGAATTACTATTCAGCTAAAGAATGACATTGAATTTGATTTTAAACAGTTTAGCCTTGATGTCAGCACAATGGCAAAATTTCCACCTGTCGAAGAAGAGATTTTTGTGCGTTATCTACAAGAGCAAAAAAAGACATTTACTCACTCTGTGACAAACGATAGTTCCACTGGTGAGCAAGGTTGGCTTAAAACAATTGTTTCTGAGCTACTAAATTATGACGAAATTGATTATGACGAGCATGGAGATTTGCTTTATCAACTTAGTGAGGAGGCCTTAAGCCACTTTAAATCTTATCTTGCAAAAGATTCTGAAATAGATAATATTGTTCAATATTATAGAGTTAAAATAGCGGAATTCATCTACGCTCAGATGATGGAAAACTTTTATTGTAAAACTGGCGAATTTGAAAACGCTGAGATTAAGCCATTCACAAGAATTGAAAACCATAATTACAGCAAGTTCAAAGATGACAAAATATATGATTCCAGAGACCATGTTGCGACAAAAGCAGAGCTTACAAAAAGGGTCTTCGATTATTACAAGAAGTCATGCCATACGCTGTACAAATTCGATTCTTTATCAGAGAAGGAATTTGCATCATCTCTTGATGAGGATAAAACTGTCCTCAGATGGTTAAGACCTTCAGTTAAGCAGTTTAATATTTATTGGGATCATCATTCTAGACTTTATGAGCCGGACTTTGTTGTTGAAACTGACAATGATTTATATCTAATAGAAGTAAAGGCAAGCAATGAGCTTGAAAGCCCTGACGTCATAGAAAAAGCAAAAGCAGCTCAGGAGTATTGTCGTGTAGCCACTCAGTATGCAAATGAGAATGGTAGAAAGCCTTGGTCTTATTTGCTAATTCCTCATGATGAGATCACTTCCACAAGAGATATGAGTTACTTTCAGTCTTTTTCCTATAAAGATTAAGTATAGGCTAACTCGACTTTAGTAGAAGTAAGGCCTGTTCATTCCTGAATAGTAACGTCGGATAATGAATAAACAAAGTCTAATTATCTACAGTTACTAGACCTTTAGTTAAGAAATCTTAAGTGTCGGTTTTTACTCAGATATCTTGTAAATATGACGATAAGAAACCATGAGATTTTTGGCTTTTTTCTATTGGCAATTTTGTCGCTGCCCACCTATGCAGATGATTCATGCAAGCATGATGCAAGTAACTTCCGTTGTGTAAAATATGTAAGAAACTATGATGCCGACACCGTTACTTTCAATGTGACTAATGTCCACCCTCTCATTGGGGAAAAAATCAATGTGAGAGTTAATGGTGTGGATACTCCTGAAATTCGCACAAAAAATAGATGTGAAAAACAGAAGGCTAGAAATGCCAAGAAACTAGTGGCCAACTTATTCAAGAATGCTAAGCGAATAGATTTAGAAAACATACATAGAGGGAAATATTTTAGAATTGTAGCGGATATCAAAATTGATGGAAAATCCCTAACATATTATTCAATCAAAAATGGCCTTGCCTATTCTTATGATGGTGGGACTAAGAAAAAAATGGATTGGTGTAAATCATCCAGAGATATTGCATCTGAAAACATGGGTGGTCTTTAATGAGCAAACCAAGGTATTTAACAAAATCAAGGTTCAAGCTTGGAATCGAGTGCCCAACAAAACTTTTTTTATGCAGGGGAAAAAATATCCAGATCGAAAAATGGATGACTCATTTTTATCTGTATCCAAAAAAGGTAGCTAATTATCGGCCAAACCAGTAATACGGTATGTCGGACTCACTTGGATGGGAAAGTATCATCAAATTTATTATTGGAAATAAAAATATTTCCCACCCCTTAGTATAATACTCACCCGAAATCTCGTCTAGCCAATCGTTTATTCTGGTTTTTTGAAAGGTAAGTAAATTCAGGATCTCACAGCAGAAAAGATAAAATGAAGAAAGATAAAATCCCAGCAAAATCATGGCAACCGGTAAGCCAAAAAGGAGCAACAGAGGTATAGATATCAGAGTCAATATAAAATCAAGCATAATAAATAAGTTATTAGCACTTTTTATGCCAAAGCCTCAGCCATTTTAATAGCCCTCAGAATGATTACACTGATCTTTTTTTCACTCCTGACTAAATTATAAGCATCCCAAAAAAGATAATTTAATGCTCAATCTCTGCTAAGGCTCCTTTTGTAGAAGGTTTTTGCAGTTTGTGAGGTGAAGCTAGTAGCACCTAGCTAGATACTAAGCCTGAATGCACCATTAAAAAATTTAGCCCACGATTAGCATTTGCGACGAATTTTGATCCAAGCTCACCACTTGTCACAACCTTGTGTCGAAAATTTAAGTCATCAGATACTATTATTGTACAGGATTTTGTGAATTTCAATGCTCAAAAGATGACGAATCTAATGGATTAAAAAATGGTTTCAAAGAATATTGGGGAACATCTTTGAAATAGACTGATGCAGATTTCGATGAAGCAACCGTTCTTGATATTTGGAGCTTTAGAAGAAAAGACAATTTCATCCAATCTTGCGATAAGGCGCGCGTTTGCAAGCTCTAATGGGATTGAAGGCAAATTGTAGACGATCCAGAAGCAAGTGGGGGTATGGGGGTACCCCCCATAAAGGCAAAATCGGATTAAAAGCAAATTTTGGCCTAGTCCGGGGCCTAATCCATAGCGTTTTTGTTTTGGGAACAAAAACGCTATGGAGTCCCGCATTTTTTATTTCCATGCCCTGCAGCGTCATTTTTTTATGTAAAAGGCGTTTTTTGGGTTGACGCCTATGAAATACATATTTTTTAAAGGGGTTGTCTGAACGGCAAACCATAACCATAAGATGGGAAGATAAAAATATCTGATATTAAAAAGATTGACATATCACCATCCCAAGATCAGAAAGAAGGACTAAAGAGCTTGAATTTGAGAATTGGAAATGGATTGAGACTGAAAATGGGAGATTGTTGATCCATAATAAATGTCTCCCAAAAATGTTTTAAGATGTCTCTGACAAGAACATGAATATTCTGTCGGAAGATGATGAGTTGAGAAATGGTGGTGCTGCATTAACCGCTTATGGTAAAATGCAGTTCATAGAAATAACTGATTATGAGAAAGATGAGCTTTGCAAAGCTTTATTAAAATATTGTGAATTAGATACTTTTGTCATGGTGATGATTTATGAGGCTTGGCGAGAGATAGTAAAAGAAAATTGAATTGAGGAGATCAAGTGCAAAAATTTGACTTAATAAGAGAGGTAAAGGAATTAAAAAACCAATTGTCTTACGCTAAAAATATTGGTTTTTTTATGGGGGCTGGTTGTTCATGTGCACTTAGGATTCCCAACATTGTTCAGTTAACTGAGGAAGTTGACAAATCTCTTGAAGGAGAGGAGAAGATAAACTTCGATAAGGTAAAAAAAGATTTGTCTGAGTCTAACGTCGAGGATAAGCAGGTTAATATAGAAGATATATTAAATCATGTAAGACGAATTAGAGAAATTACTTCCGAACAAAAAGACAAGAAATATATAGAGATAAATGGCGAAAAGGCTAGAAACTTAGATATTAAAATCTGTAAGCATATATATGATATTCTTTCAAAAAAAGAGGGAGAAGCAGATTTTAAAATCACAAAGCAGTTTTTAGCGTGGTTCACACATGCAAAACAGGGATTATTCAAAAGAGATTTTCACAACAAATTATGATTTAATAATTGAGAAGGCTCTTGAAGAAATGCAAATTCCATACTTTGACGGATTTGTTGGTTCCTATGAACCATTTTTTTGGCAAGAAAGTATTGATAAATTTATTTCAAAATCAGATTTGACACAAAATTGGATTCGTCTTTGGAAGATACATGGCTCTTTAAACTGGTTTTGGAAGAAAAATACCAAGTTAAATACCCACAGAGTTATTAGGGCAGGGAAATTTACTGAAACAGAGGGCGATGGTCATGAGTTGGTAATATATCCATCAAAAGAAAAATACGATTCGTCAAGAAAGCAGCCCTTTATAGCTTACTTTGACCGATTTAAAAATTATTTATTGAATGGTGAACTATTATTCTTTTTTTCTGGTTATTCATTCTCCGACGAGCACATAAATGAGATTATCTTTAATAGTTTACGACAAAATAACCGCCTTTCGATTACAGTTTTTTTATATAATGATGTTGAAGTGGAAGACCTATCCAAGGTTTCAGCACCTTATTTAAATTTAACTGTGTATGGCCCAACTAAAGCTATCATTAATGGAGTTTTGGGAGAGTGGCAATTTGATAAGGATATTTGCAAACAAAATGAAAAATCTGACTTGTACTGGGACGAAAAGGAAAAAAATTTCTTACTGGGTGATTTTGTAAGGTTGGTAACATTCTTTATTTCAAATTCAAATAAGGAGATTTCTATTGAGGAGAATATAAATGGATAGAGATATAACATTTCTAGGTCATGTTATACGGGTTGACTCGGGTGTTGTTGAAGTAGAGGTAACAGATTCACTTCCATCATCTGCTCCCATTATTAACGGTCGATTATATAAAATAGGTCAGATTGGCACCTTTGTAAAAATGCCTATAGGCAATATAAATATTTATGGAATAGTTTCTTCAGTGAGCAATTCACCAAGTAGAGATGAAGAGAATCATGTTAAACAGCTTGTGGGGTCAAGATTTCTGTCTGTGCAGTTGATTGGAGAAAAAATAGGTGATGATGATTTTGAGAAAGGAATCGGAACCTATCCTACAATCAATGATGAAGTACACATAGTTGTTGAAAAAGATTTATTTGATATTTATGGCCAAAAAAAATCTGGATCAATTGAAATAGGTAAGCATTCTTCATCTGAAAACTTAGGCGTCAATGTTGATCTGCATAATTTGATTCTTCGCCATTCCGCCGTGGTAGGTTCTACAGGTAGTGGGAAGTCTAATACGATAGTTAGTGTTTTGAAGCCAATATTAAATGATTATGATGGCTCAAGGGTGGTATTAGTTGATCCTCATGGGGAATATGCATCTGCATTTCCAGATGCGAAAGTGTTTAAAATAAATGACCTGGCAAACCCTCTCGTTATTCCTTTTTGGCTGATGAACTTTGATGAATTAGCGTTCTTTTTGGTCGGAGCTAACCCAGAAGATGACCAAAGAGTTGAATATCGTATGTTTCGTGAGCTTGTTCAAAATTACAAGAAAGAAAATTGTGAATTAAAGTCAGGACAAGTTAATAAAAACTTTGTAACAGCTGACTCGCCAATACCGTTTAATATACGGAAATTGTGGCACGAAATGAACTGGTGGCTTAATGCGTCCTTTTCTGAATCAGTGAAAGATAAGCAAACAAAAACAACAGCAAAAGTAAAATGTATTGGTAACTTTGAAGATTTGATTGGCTCATCCTTTGAACCTTATGCAATGGGTCAAGAGGCACCATATAAATCTAAACATATGGATTATTACTCTTACGAAAAGAAATTATTGGCTCGGCTAAAAGATTCTAGATATGATTTTTTATTTAATCCTAGGGATTATAAAGATGAGACTTCTCTGAAAGACCTTCATAATCTACTGAATGGATGGATTGGAGGAAAGGAAAAATTAACAATTCTTGACCTAAGTGGTGTTCCCTTTGAAATTTTAGATATTACTGTTGGCCTTATTACTCGATTTATTTATGACTCAATGTTTTGGGGAAGAGATGAAGAGTATACAGGAAAGAAAAGGCCTCTGCTTTTGGCGTATGAAGAGGCACATGTTTATTTGAATAAGAATGAAAATAATAGCTACTCAAAGAGAGCAGTAGAGAAAATCTTTAAAGAGGGGCGAAAGTTTGGGGTTGGAGCGATGATTATTTCGCAAAGGCCATCAGAAATTTCAGAAACTATCTTGGCTCAAGTGGGAACTTTTTTAGCATTAAGATTAACCAACTCTTCAGACCAGTCTATTGTGAAATCTAGTGCACCTGACAATTTGAATAGCCTTATGGACTTGTTGTCTTCCTTGAGAATTGGAGAGGCGGTAGTTGTTGGTGAATCTATTAAGATTCCTTCACGAATTAGAATCAAATTAAACAATCCTCGCCCCTCAAGTGAAGATCCAAAATTAGTTGAAGCTTGGAGCAAAGATCATACAGAAAATGAAGATAATTACAAAAAAGTGGTAACAAATATTAGGGAACAAAAATTTAAGGGGAAGTAATGGAAAGACAACTAGTAGAATCATCAAATTTAGCCTCCATAGGTTATGATCCAGAAACGTCTACATTAGAAGTTGAGTTTAATAATGGGGCTATTTGGCAATATTTTGATGTGCCAGAATCTGTTTGGCATGAGTTTGAATCATCTGAATCCAAGGGGAAATTCTTTGGCCAAGAAGTAAGAGGCCAATATAGCGAATCACAAGTTGGTTAGTTTTCGTGAGAAATGTATCAAGAAGCTCACCTTGCCCTTGTGGCTCAGGAAAAACTGCTTGGATAATGTTATTGAATTTCCTAAGAAGGATGGATTTAAAGGGGAAGGTCTAAAAAGTGCCTCTGATATTCTTGAAGTGGTAAGGGTAATTTTGAGCAAAGGGAATTTACTTCAATTGATGAAATGAACGAAGAGCTTCAATTATTTAGTGCAAATCAAAACTCTATCCCGAAAATCACCATTTCTTGGACTTGCTCCTGATCATATTCATAAAATAATTTATAGTCCTTTTGGGTTGAATAATGGGATTTTTGGTTTTTTCTTCAAAAATACGGTTAAATTGAAGAAGGTTCCTTTCGTTGAGCAAGCTCTTTATATAATGACTAAACTTAAAGAGGCTGGGCAATTAAAAGCAACCCAAAAAGGTAATTTATCAAAGGCCTTCGTCATTGAGCTATATCACCAGTTTTATTCAAATGAGCGTTATGCTCGTTTGCCCAATAAAGAAGATGATATGCCTGAAGTCACAGGGTTAAAACATATTTTGGATACGGCTGGATTAATTAAGAAAAGAGCTAATAAATTTTCTCTTACCAAAAAAGGAGAGAAGATAATTGATGGTGAAAAAATATCAGAATTGTTTGATGTTTTGGTTGGCACTTTATTTAATAAGTGGAATTGAGGATATAGTGATGGATATTCTGAATTAACATTGATTCAGACAAGTGCTATTTTTAACTTTTATTTATTGAAAAAGATGGCTCAAGATTGTGGGTTTTAGATAAAGAACTTGGTGAAATATACCTCAACGCATTTCCAGCATTAATAAATGAGGTTGCAGACAGCTATTTTGGCTCGGAACAAGAAATTATCAACTGCTTTTGTGTACGATTTCTTGATAGAGTTTGCCTTCCGGTGGGGCTACTAGAGTCAAAAGAAGAGGGCAAAATTTTAGAGCAAAAAGTGTTTTATAAGGTAACGCTTTTTTTCAAAGAATTATTCAAGTTTTTTTAGTTGCTTTCATGGTTGGTCATTTTTTTAGTAAAAGCCTCTAGCGATGGAAGCCCTTTTTGAACTTTGATAAGGACCTCTTTTTTTACTTTGTTATTAATAATATGAAGTGAGCCAGAGCCAAGTATCACTGAAAAAATTATTGCAAGAATTATCTCAATTATCGCACGTATGATTTGCCTCCTAGTTTTGGTTGCGGTTGATGATGTCTCCAACCGTTGTTTTATTCCATTTTCCACCCAGCTTTGATGGAACCTTTTTCTCGTTTAAGTAATTTGCTATGGCCCTGAATGAGAGGCCTTTATTGCGAAGAGTTATTATCTTCCTGATAACTTTTTGTTCTTCTTTACGAGGGGCACATTTACCACCAACGAGCTTTTCCCCAAATTTGAGATTTGGTGCTTTTCTACTTTCTTTTGATAGGTCTAGGATTCTCAATGCATCACTAATGCTAGTTCTAGACCATCCAGAAATTTCGGCAATCTGATAGCTCGACAGGTCTTCTTCAATATAGAGCTTCCTTAAAAGTTCCTCATTTTGAATTGGCGTTGAAAGGTAGTGAAAAGCCAGTATAATAAGGCTTGAGTAATTATTATCAACGGATGAGGACTGGTGCGCGTGGCATCTTCCTTCCTCCATCATCAGCCAGTCATCTGGGGCGGTATTTCTTAGGAGCAATCCATTATCGAGCAAATACGATCCCGAACCTTCAGGCATTCCCTCCCGGTTGTGCTCCCACTTGTGCACGACCTCACCCTTCGAATCCAACAAATAGGTGTCGCTTGCCATCTGCAGGTCGGAAGCGACGTTGACTTCACTAAACAGGGTGTATCCGGAATAAGCCCGATCGTCTTCGCCAGGCATAATCGCATCGGTGACTTCCGGATTATTCAGCAACACGGCCAGAGATCCCTCGATCATGCCACCGGGGAGTTGACGGAAACGAACAAACTCCTCCATCAATGATTCACGAACATCTTCGGGCAGACCCTCAAGCCGTTCAGACATGGCATTTCGCATCATTTCGTCCCGGTTCATGCCTTCGCCATTCATTCGTTCCCGCATAAGCTCCCTCATGCGTTCCCGGTCCATCCCTGGCTGGTTCATGCGTCGTTGCCGGCCAGATTCTACATCCCTTTCCCCGGTATCACCAACTGCGACCGCTCCGTAAGCGCCGCCCCCGGGGCGGCGCACTAGGGTGGCGTCGAGCAACTCTTCAATAACCAGTTTCCCATCATCATTAATATCCAGCCTTTTAAGCTGATCAATGGATCCTTCGATCTCCTCGGGTGAAGTGACATATCCGCGTTCCGGTCGATAACGCGGATTGCGGTTTGGAGCCTCACCCATCCAGGAAAAGGCCCAGGACCACCCAATTCGGATTCAGAAATAGCGCCGTCTTTATCGCCATCAATTGCCAGCAGGGCTGTTCGCGCAACATTCATTTCCATTGCGTCAACTACCTGATCGCTGTTAGAATCCAATGCCCTCATTATCGGCGTGCCATACCAATAATCTAAATTCTGAGCATTGGCATCAATATATATGAGAGCTAAAGGTAGCGCTAAAAAATGAGCCAAAAATAATTTATTGATTTTCATATTCGGGTTAATCGATATTTCTAGGTCTTTCTCGCGATCAAGATATATTCAGTTTATATTCTAATGTATATGTACCTGAACGCCGATTCGCATTGAAATGTTACAGTTTTGAGATTAGATTTTTCAGACGTGAATTCGGGATTGTTTAGTGGGGGATCGTCAAAGAAATTGAGGATGTATATTAGCGTGAAGAGCAATGAAGATAATCAAAATAGATGAGCAAGTGCTTCAGGTAACGTTTCCGACAAGACGATTATAGTTAGCCCTATTATTTTTAGTTAAGTTGGAACGATCATCGTGACCGTTCCTATTGTAGTCTCGCTCAGCTACACACCTAAAATTAAGTTGATCGCTCATCTCTTCTCGGTAAGCGCTATTAGTTCCTTAAGTTTTCCTAAAACCTCCGAGAGTGTTTTATCGTTTTTGTATTCAGATAGCATATACATTTAAATCCGATCTCCTATTAGTTGATCCCTTAATTCGGGTCGCCGTCATTTTGCCGAAATGCTAAGACGAAAGAACATCCCGCTACCCTCTTCTTTAGTAAATCTAACAAGCACGTTTTCCGTACCATTTTGGTTATCGGTTACCTGCTCGGCATAATCGACATCCGGAACCGCTAGTCGCCAATTCAACAGATCCGTTGAGTACTCGTAACTGAATGGCTCGTTGCTGAAGTTGCCTTCAATTCTAGTATATTCTACAACAAACTTATCCTCTGCTTCACTCAAAGCTTCAGGCAAGTTACTCAACTCGCCGGCCGCTGAGTTTTGGGGATCCATGCCCAGCGCGTACTCAGCTAAATTCTCGATACCATCAAGGTCCAAATCGTCCAGAATACCTGTTCCTGGCAAGTCGGTTGAGCCAAAGACACTCTCCCTCCAAGCGTCGTAGGAATCTTCAAGAGTGATGCTAGTCAATCGCGATAGGCCCGAATAATCCAACGGGTACTTTTGAGCTTTGAAGATCTGGCCGCCTCTTTGTGATTCTGGGCGGTCCAATTGAAGTTGTCTCGCATCGAAATCCCATACGAGATTTCCGTTCTCATCATGTTCGACCAACCAGAAGAGCGAAGCCGACGTTGTCAAAATATGCCCATTCTCGAGCTTCTGACCTCCTCCGGAAAACGCGCTGTTCAATAGAGGATTGCTGGGACTGTATTCAGCCAGTATTGTAGGCGCGCTGGGCCCGAATGGGGCGCCCGGGGTATAGGCATACCCATCGCCCTCATAGGGGACTTCGATCTCCATAAACTGCGACCAGGCGTTTCGCCCGGCGGGGCGCGGGTCGGTTGTAGAATGGTTGTTGTGGATAGTGATCTTTCCGCTGCCGTCCATTAGCCATCGCGCGTCGTGCTGGGTATCCGTCCACCACCATGAAGTATAAGGTCGCCGGATCTCCGCCTCCATAGTCGTAGGCGGCGGGATTGCCCCAGCGGTAGAGAATGTCGCCGCCCTTTCCTCGATTGCCACCGCTTGAAGAAGCCGCCTCTTCGGTTGTCGTGCTGTGGTCGATTACGTAGATTTCATCGTAGGTAACGGAACTGAATAGTATTTCATCCCTGATGGGGTTGTAATCGATTGAATTCATATGCGTATGGGTGCCGACCAATATAGGGAAAAAACCACCCGATGAATCAAAGTAGTGGAGGTCGAATTTTTCGGGATGATCAGCAACGACGCCGTAGTTGGGGAGCTCAGGATTACGATCCTGAATGACATGATCGATCCATCTCCATTGCCACACGATTTCGGTAGATCCGCCTTCCAAGTTGGGTTTGAGTTCGTAGAGGACGTCGATCAGCAGTCTTTCTTGGTTGGGAACGTCCCAGCCAAATTCTGCAACGGCCTCTTGTGGATCGTATAAATGGTAGGCGGCAACGAGAATGTTTCCATTGGGCAGAAGCTCCACATCGTGGTGATAGCACTCTATATCGTCGGATCCATCGTACTCCCAAACGACATTTCCCTCCCAGTCTACCATCTGGAGAAGCCCCCATTTCCCGACGCTGAAATCGTTTACCCTAGCCGCGTCGCTCAGAACGCCTCGCAGGAAGAATCCATCCGGAGTCAGATAGCCGGGGGATGATTCGGGTGAAGTGATGTCGCTGTTATCCCATCGATGAAGGACATCGCCATCGGAGTTTATTATATAAGCATCCTTCGCCAGGTCCTGATTCGTAGCGATACCGCTTGTATATATAAAAATGAGGTGGTCTGGATCTTGCAACTGAGCGAAGGCCTTGCCAGCCGAGAACAAGACAAAACTCAAAACGAAGCAGATCGCCATAACTCTATATGGACTACATCTTTGTGAACGTTCTCTTTTTGACGCGATGGCGCGTCGCGCAAACAGATGTTTCGTAAACCAAGTGAATTGGGTTAGCTGAATCATGCATTAAGAATAGCGCGACGCTTATGACATCTACATGAAGCTGGATCATTTTATATTAAAAATAAGGCTGAACAGCTTCATCTTCCTGTCATTTAAAGGAATGTATACTTTCGCATCCGCATCTAGAATTATAGAGGGTGGAAGCGTGCCCAGCGATTGACGGAACGCCCCTAGCCCAACTAAACTCAACCAGACAATGAGAACCCTCGTCATCGAAGACCAACCCGACTTGCTTCGCACTTTGGCAAAGACGTTGCGGGAGGAAGGCTTCGCGGTGGACACCGCCGCTGACGGCGAAGAAGGGCTCACCAAAGCGCTCTACACCGGCTACGATGCGATCGTGCTCGACCTGATGCTCCCAAAGCTAAATGGCTGGGAATTTCTCGAGCGCCTGCGTCAGAGTCGAGACATGCCAGTGCTTGTCCTGACTGCCCGCGATGCAGTTCCAGACCGAATACGCGGCCTCGATGGCGGAGCGGACGACTACCTGACCAAGCCCTGCGACCTCGATGAACTGCTCGCCCGAGTGCGAGCGCTGATCCGACGCAGCGCCGGCAAGCCGACACCGCGCATCGAAATTGACGACGTCGTGATCGACACCGCTTCGCGCCGGGCTGAGAAAGCGGGAAACCAATTGACCTCACCGCTCGCGAATATTCCCTCCTCGACGTTCATGATGCTCCGCCGCGGCAGTGTCGTGTCCCGTACCGAACTCTACGAACACCTTCTCGACGAAGACGAGGACACGCTCTCGAACGTGATTGACGTACACGTCTATCGCCTCCGCAAAAAAATCGGTCAAGACTTCCTCAAAACGCGCCGCGGGCTCGGCTACTGCATAGAGTAATACCCAATGAGCGCCTTCCACCAATCGATACGCTGGCGCCTGCAGCTCTGGCACTCTACGCTCCTCGTTGTCGTCCTAGTGTCCTTTGGCTTAACCGCCTACTGGGCTCGTCAAAGACAAGCTCTACAAGCAGGTCGACGCCGACCTGCGAGACCGTATGTCTCTTGTGATTGCCGGGATCGGGCCGGAGCAGAGCGAAACCGGCGGGTTTCTGAAGGCAGGATTTCGTCTTGCCGAAGACCAGGAAGCCTTGTTCGGCCGTGACCAGCCGGACGCCTATACTATGTGGTTTGGCTACCCCCTGGAGACGAGCAGCGCGCTTCCGCCGACGCGCCCTCGGATATCCCAAGGCCAGAAACAGATGAAATTCCGCAAGGAGGCAGCGTGCGTATGAGCGGCGACCTCCGAGAGCTCGTAGCCGTTTCCGATCGTCGCCGAGGATCGCAAGTGACGCGCGCCAACCGTCCACCCTTGGCGGTGGCAGTTGTGGGCATCTCGACCGCCACTACCCAGGCGGAGCTCGAGCGCTTCGCATTTCTGCTCACCCTTACCGGGAGCTGCGTGTTTGTCATAGGATTGGCCGTCGGATGGCTCGTCTCTGGACGTGCGATCCGTCCAATCAAAACCATCAGCGCCACAGCGAAAACCATAGCAGAAGGCAACCTCTCCGAACGGATCGATGTCGGGAATACCCAGAGCGAACTCGGCGAACTCGCCGCGGTTCTAAATGACACCTTCGAGCGGCAAGCCCAGTTCACAGCCGATGCCTCCCACGAACTGCGCACCCCGACATTCGTAATCCTCTCCCAGGCGCAGTCCGCGCTGCGACGCGAGCGCTCAAAAGAGGAAAACCGCAAAGGCTTCGAGATCTGCGAACGCGCCGCGCGCCAGCTGCAAGATCTCATCGAGGCCTTGCTCTTTTTGACCCGGATCGATGGGGGAGAAAACCATCAGGACCGGGATCCTTGCGACCTCGGAACGATCGCTACCGAGGGGGTCGCACTCCTCCAACCGCTCGCAACAAGCCGTGATATCAACCTGCGGGTCGATAGCGAGCCCGCATCCGTCGAGGGTGACGCTCGGCAATTGCGACAAGTCGTATCCAATCTCGTGGGCAACGCGATCGAGCACATCCGTCCGGGAGGCAACGTCCATGTGACGGTGGCCAAAAAAGACCAAAGCGCCATTTTGAAGGTCAGCGACAACGGTCCTGGGATTCATTCCGACGACACGCCTCACATCTTCGACCGCTTTTACCGAGCCGATAAATCGCGCTCTTCAGCCGACGGTCACCTTGGACTCGGCTTGGCGATTTGCAAAGTCATTGTCGAAGCGCACGATGGCTCGATCGAGGTCTCGAGCCAAATAGGCGAAGGTTCGGTATTCACCGTCACCATACCGGCTCTGTCAGCCAATGCCTGACTTGGCGCCCTTCCGGAGAGAACCAGATCGCTTCACATCGATTTGCTGATAGGCAACATCAAGCTCAAGCAGTCCCGCGGGATCCATTCCCAACCGCGACGTGGCTTGGGCAGATTATCCACCAATTTGGCTCCTTTGCGTTCCAACTCAACCAATAAACCGGGGATGAACAGAAAACCACAGGAAAAGAACTATCACGACCAACGAACCGACTGTCAACTTCCAAGGTGACGCGTCCGACAAACCAGAGCGCTTCGCTATCTCGACAATATTCGCTTCAACGAAACGTCCCGAAGCTTGTCATGTAAATTCCAATACACTCCTCTTCATTGCGACTGGGGACTGTAGTTGATTCTCAAGCGTAGATAGCTCGCATCCTCCAGAGTATTCAAATCCAGAGCAACCTCGTAAACGATGTAACTCGCCGTTTCTTCGATTTGCTGAGCAGCCGCGCTGGAATCATTCCATTGACCAGTGAAAGAACTTCGCAACGCCTCAACCGTTATCCCTATCGCCTCTTTGCTTTGCGCATATCGCAAGTAGACCAACGAACCTTCCCTCCGAACTCCCAGGAGCAAAAGATCAAGGTCTTTATCTCCAGCGAAACCGAGCGCATAGTCTTCCAAATTACTTCTGCCATCGCCGTCTCGATCTTCGTCAATACCGTTATTCTGCGTATCGCCATACGTCGATTCGAACTAGGACTCGTAGGTTTGGCCAAACTGGGCGAATAGCTCGATGTCTCTCCCGACCGATAGGTCTATCGTTGATTGCGAGCTGTTGATATCGCCTTTCCAACCGAGAAAGAGCCAACCTTCTTCGGGAGTCGCCGTGAGAGAGATCTGATCCCCAAACTCAGCCTGCCCGGTTCCGGGCGCCCCTGTTATCGATCCACCGCGACCGGAGGAAATATCTACCGCGTAAACACGAGGCATGAATGTGCCGACCAACGAGTAGTCCTGATCCATGGTAAGGGAGGCGACCTCCTCGCGTTGCGCGACGGCGCCGGTCCATTGGTCGAATTCAAATCCGAATGCCGCTTTTGCCACTAATTGAACGTCCGATCCTTTCGCATACATTCCGTCTCCATCGAACCCGAGGACTTCACCTTCGCCATTCAGTTCCAAATTCAGCCGGAAGCCCTCGACCGATACAGCGATCCCTTCCGAGAAATAGAAGTCGTTTACGGAGTTTCCATCTCGCGAAACCATGTCATTGTTCAAACGCGTTTTTAGATAGAAATCTCCAGGCGATATATCGTCGGGAACCGAAAAGGACTGACTAAACGTAGCCGTTTGGCCCGGAGCAATAACAGTCGAATCAAGCGCCAGCTGAGTCCACATCCCCGACCCAGCATCCGGTCTTCCAAACGGGCCTTTGCTCTTGCTCAAGACAAGATCTACGGCTCCCAGCGAACTTGTTGCGATCGGCTCGGATCCGAAGTTCCTCAGACTCAACTCCAGTGAAACCGAGTTGCCCGGAGCAAACTCTGTCGCCTGAATCTCGGCGTCCACGATGCCAACATCGTTCTTCGTGAGATCGATAAACGCCAAGTTTTCATCGTACAGCTGTATCGCTCTGCCACTGCTAGCCAACTTCACCTTGTAGGGGAAATACTGCTCCCAAGCTATTCCATCGGCGGATCTCCACACAGACTCTCCAACCGAATAAAAATAATCCATGTCGCGATAAACTTCGTTGGTCGCCTCGGCAGGCAAACTCCGTTCAATCCAGTTCAATCCGTCAGAGCTCGTCAGAAAACGGTTTCCTTCTAAAGCAGCCCCAATCAAGTCTTCAGTACGGACGATGGAGAGCGTAAAGGACTCTGAGATTGTGACCTGCGTCCAATTTCGACCGTCGTCAGTTCCGGTATACAAACGTCCATTGTCCGTCTTCAGATAGAGCTTGTTTTTAAAGAAAAAGACGCCTTCGAAAAAATCCGTATCCGCGGGTAACGATCGTCGCTCCCAATTGATGCCATCAACCGACCGACCCAAGTCCAGTCCGTGTTCAAACATCCAAAACGCCTGTTCTCCGTCGCTAAACACATACTGTGGACCACCCATCCAGTTTGGTGGAGAAGCCGCGCTCCAACTCGTTCGATTGGCGCCCAAAAATACATCTCCATTCCAAATACCGACAAATCGGCCATTCAGTTCCGCCGCTTTTTCGATCACGACAGATGAAACCCAATCCCACTCGCCGTTTGCCGCTTGCGCGTACGCTCTCTGTCCTATCACCGCAAGCAAGTCCTCATCTCCGTACAGCGCAACGCCCTCGAAATTGAATACTGGATTGATTACCGTACGCGTCCAATTCGATCCGTTTTGCGAAACTCTCAATAGTTCCTCCCCGGTTCCAGATTTACTCAACAATGCAAAACCCGCATTCGATACGGTCAGGTCATTAAAGCGAGTCGAATAAAAGGAATCCCAGGACTCTCCAAACGGTGTCCATGAAACACCGTCTTCAGAACAGGCGAGCGAAACAATCGGCCCATCGTGTCCTGAACCAACTCTGGCAATGCTATAATAGGACCCTGAATAGTTCTCAACCAAACCGATCAAATCAACCCCTTCGATGCCTTGCCAAACCAGTCCATCGTCCGATGCAAAGGCAACGCTTTGTCCTTCATTCAATATAAAATGCTTGTCGCCGATTTTCTCTATCTTCCAGGAAGAGTTCAGTTCAAAATCGAATCCCGAAACCCGCGTCCAGGACTCAAGATTCTCGCTCCACCAAAGCGCTCTATCGATTATAGCAATATAGTAATTTGTAATTTGGTGAGCATATCCAACCCAATAAGGTATTCCCATTGAGAATCGTCTCGATGCGCTCGGAGACACGCCCAGGACCACCAATATACGACAAGCCATCACTTCGGTGGAAACGTATTCTACCGAATCGTCAAAGTCTTCAACCCCGTTCAATTTTTCTCCTGTCGAAGTCGAAAACCAGCTAACCCCATCAAGAGACAGAATCTCGTTCCCGACAAAAAGACCGCCCGCTAGAATCAAATCGCGGTCTACCGGAACATCAATGAACGTCCATTCCGCTCCGTCGTCACTATAGGCCAATCCCGCCTGTGGCGCGACGGCGACTATGACGTCGTCATTCGCGACAACTCTCTCGAACAACTCGACGATTGGAGTCTGGACCCCCTTCCATTCGATCCCATCTAGCGACTGGTAAATTCTGCCTCCCACTCCCACTCCGTAGACCGCGCCATTGAATTCCACCGTATCGTAAAACCAATTATCGCTCCCGGGCACGCTGGTATAGATTTTAGGCGCCACTTGTATTACGCGCGTATCGCTTGTCACCTCCCCATTCTCATTCTCGAACTCTACTTTCAATTGGTAGACTCCGGGACCGTCCGCTTCGAATTCGAATCGTCGCTCCGACGGCAACAATTCTCTCCAAAGTACGTCGTCAATGAACACGCGAACAGAAACTACGTCTCCTTCAAACGACACCGACTCGACCTCTATCGCCACTCCGGATCCTTCCGAAACCAGAACATTCGAGTCGATATTTGAAATTCCACCGACAATTCCGCGATCAGCAGGACTCCCCACGATGCCCCACCCAAAAGCAGTGCGCGCTAGGAGCGCTTCGCCGTCCTCCACGAAATCGGAAAGCGATATTCTACCGACATACACCCAGCCTTGCCCATTTGTGGAAGTAAACGTAGCTCGATTCGACGTTACCGCGTAAAACACCCCATCGCTAATGCCAAAATTGTCGATTCCAAATCCGGCCTCCGGGTGGTTGATGCTCCCTGTACTCGCCCAGCTGATACCATCCGAGGAACGATAAATCCGCCCACTCGCCAAACCGTAAAAGGAACCATCCCAATAGGACAACTGAACGAGCTCCGATTGACTCGGCTGAGAACCCACCTCCCAATTGATCCCATCTGTGGTGGCTGCCACCCCAGAGTGGGTAGACAGGACAAGCCGATCTTCGCTCTTTGCGAAATAGCTAAACCCAAACCAGGGAACCCCTAAACTAGCCTCGACCCATGCCGCGCCGTCTGTCGATCGCAATACGCGATCACCCGTAAAAGCAAAAAAGTACCCATTGAAGAAAACGACATCACCAAACGCACGGCCATGAGCTCTGAGCAACGATAGAGCGGGCCCAACCTGAGACCGACTCATATAGAAGCCATTCCCGTAGTGGATCCTTCCAGTTTCGTCCCAACCATTGATTCGCCCGCCTTGATTTTCCCAGTTGGATCCGTCCTTCGAAACATACACCCTTCTGTCCGTTGCCGCTATATAGGCGCCATTTGAAAAACTAACCTGAGCCGTTTCCCACCAACGTCCATCCGGCTCATGCTCAATAAACTTTTTGTAATCTTTATATGGATACAAACCGCTCGCGTCTCGAATATAAATTTCCCCATCTATCACGAGCACCATAGGATATCCCGAACTTGACTCATTCCGGTCGTCTAGAGTTTTAAGGTGCACCCATTCACCCTCTCGAAATTCATACAGTTCCACTGTTTCGCGCTGCTGAAAGCCAACCGAGTATTCATCGCTCCCAATTACGAAAACACGATCTGCTCCTTCATCTACAATCAGTGAAGAAAACTCCAACCCTTCCGGGGCAGCATTTACCCAAACTTTTCCATCCACCGAATACTGCAGTCCCGCATTCGTCCCCCACCAGCGCCCTTGAGCGTAGTGGAAAAACCAATTCGCATTCGATCAACTCGCCCACTCAGCCCAAGTCTCTCCGTCCTAGGATATGGAAATCTTGTCGGAGGTGAACAGAAGAAAACTCCCATCTGCATAGGAAATGCCGAAAAACTGATCAGCTCCAGGAAACGGGACACTCGTCCAGTTCACGCCGTCTACCGAGCGAAGGAGATCATCTCCTGCGGCCGCTAAAAATATACCCTCCAAAAAAGCAACGCCATAGTTCGATCCATCCGTGATGCTCGTAGGTTCCCAGTTCAGAAGATTCTCCGAAACAAAATATCCTTCTTCAGTGGATACTACATATACTCCGTTTCCTTGAGCAAAACCGGAAAACTCTCTTGAGTCCTCGATCACCCCGTACTGCCAAAACAGTCCGTCCAAACTAAACGCGATTCCATCCTCTCCGCTGGACACCAGGTAATCGCCGTCCGTCCGGGTTTTCGACCAGTATCTGGGCGATTGCCCTAGTATCGGATTGACGATCCCTTTCCAATCCGGGTTGCTCGACACGTCGGCATAGGCTAATGCCGAATCGTAGGCGCGAGTACCGTCATCCGCGACCAATCGGTAGAATCCACTGTCCGAAACAGCCGCGACCTCGATCGTATAGGCGGGATCCGTAGCTCCGGGAATCGCTTCTCGATCCCGATACCACTGATATGATAGCGTATTTGGCGAAGTTACGAGTCCTCGCAATTCTATATCGTCACCCGCGAAAACAGACTGATTTGCCGGTTGCACCAAAAATTGAGTAAATCCAGCTCCCAACTCCAACTTGGCGGTTCGCGAACGGAGTGTCTCCCCGCCCAACTCTATTTCTACATGATAGTCCCCGACATCCGATTCTCCAGCGTTGGCGATCCGCAATTTGCTGCCCGTCTCCCCATTCATCAACACTTCGTTGAAATACCACTGAAACACCGGGGTACCCGCTCCAAATACCGAAATATTGAATACAGCTTCCCTCCCCTCTTCCACTGATTGATCCGTCGGTTGCCGCAGAATAATTGGTTCATCGAAAAACCCGCCATCCAATCTAAAGCCGCCACCCGATTCAGAAACGCTGTCAACAGCGATCGAATATTGCACGCCCTCAATTGCATTGAATACTACATCCCCGAGATCAGCAGACGAAAGACTCGTAGAAACATCCTCTAGCGTCTCGAGCGAATTTCCAGAAAATGCGCGAGTGAGCATCCGCCGTTGGTCCCCAACAATATTCAAATAGACCTGCCCACTCCGGGGCGCATCCCATTTATACCAAACACTGCGACCGCTGGCGGAGGGATGGACGAGCGGCTCGTTCAGGGCGCCTACAGCCGCTTCATTGCTTCCGTTGATCGAAAAGCTCTCCCCGATAAGCGTCTTCGCATCATCGAATGCGTCGTTGATTGGAGCCATAGCTAGAGCTAGGGTAAATGGGCCTCCATCCGAACCAGAAGAATCCAATTGTATGGAGTAATTCTTATTCTCCTCAACCGAGAACGAGAGCGTCGCCTCCGCGCCCTCGCGGAAAGAGACCGCTGATTCCAAACTGACCAACTGAGAGATCGAAGCTCCTTCAAACAGTTACACCACGCCTCGAAATCCGAGAGGGCTGTAAATTAATCGAAGTTCGCTATCTCGAGGAGGGCTCCATCGATACCAGACCGTATTACCCGCCGCTCCTGCAACTACCTGCTCAACCTCCTCGCTCGTGGCCAATGCCGTCGTTCCCGAGTCCTCGCCACTCGCACCCTCGATTGTAGTCGCGTTGGAAAATGCGTCGTTCACCGGAATATTGGTCAGCCCCAGTAACGCGCGATTTATATTGAGCCGACCTTTACTCAAACTGCTTTCAGCCAAACCGAACCTCAACTCAACCGCGTTCAGTAAACGATTGATATACCAGGAAGTCGAACGATTGGGCTCTGACTCCATTAGCAACGCCAGGGACCCTGCAACCAGGGGAGCTGCCATCGACGTGCCGGAAAACGACCGATAGGAACTGTCGCTCTCATTGTATGCGCTGGTCGCTTCACCCGGAGCAACGAGATGAACCAAGGAAGTATCGTAGTTGGAAAATCCGTACAAACTCCCGTTTCCCTGCGATGCTCCGACCACCAGTTGAGAAGGAATTCGAAACGCAGCTGGATTGGTCGGGATCTCCGAAAGCCGATTCCCTTCGTTACCCGCAGCCGTCACGATCAATATCCCTCCGACGCAAAGCCCTCTCAAGCGACTGGCTCCTCTCAGAGCCGCCCCAACTGTTGTTTATAATATCCGCTCCCTTTTCTATAGCGTAGTCGACACATTGGATCGCGTCCGACGTAGAGCCTTCTCCTGTCTCGTCTAGAAACTTTAGAGACATCAACTGGACATCCCAGGCTACGCCCGCAATGCCGAGTCCATTGTTGCCCTTCGCGCCTAATATCCCAGCGACATGGGTTCCGTGTCCATCGTCGTCGTCGATATTTCCGTTGTCAGCAATCGCGTTGAACCCATGCAAATCGTCAATAATACCATTGCCATCATCGTCCACACCATTGGGGAATTCGCTCGGATTTCGCCACAAATTGTCACGCAAATCCTCGTGCGTCGCGCGAATTCCGGAATCAACCACCGCGATCACAATACTCGAGGCGTTCCTCTCTATATCCCACGCCTGGGGAGCGTCGATGTCTTGATTCAAGCCTCCAATCGAATCGCGTTGCAGATTCGATTGGAGTGAAAAATCGGGATCGTTGGGAATGAATGCGCTCGCTCGAACCAAATAGTCCGGTTCGCCGTACTCGATCCAATCGTTCGACTCTGCCAAATTCTCGAGGAAAGGACGGAATCGCAACAAATCGTCCGCGCGATCGGTAGAAACTAAGCAAAGACTCCCCGAACTCGCTATCGCTTCCACACCATATCCATGAGATTCGGCCAGCGACTCGAGCTCGCCGATTCTCGAAGGATCCGAGAGCCTAAGGAGATATTGATTGGCAATCGAAGTCGATCGAGACTCCAGCACCGGGGCCTGTCCACTTTCCTTGTACCGAAAAACCGAGTCAGTCCGGATATACCTGCCGGCAACGTTACGCGAATTTATCAAGATTTCCCTAAATCCGCCAATCATTGGAATTCGCGATTCCACCAATATGTCTCCATCGATTCCGGGTGCTTTCTCCAGATCGAACTCAACGCTAGTATCCGGATTGTCACCTCGAGATTCTTCTAATGAAGCTGAACCGGAATCGTCTTCCTCTAATGCTGGCACCCTCTTCGAATGATCGCTCGAATCGAACAAACGCGTCGAAACCCAAAACACGCTTGGAATCGAAAGCGCAATTAACAATGCGACTGACAACCGTTTATTCACTCAGTACTTATTCGCGAATGTCGTATATTGATCAAGCGTTTTTAGCAATTGCCCTTAAGGGCAAACAGCTAGTAGAATGGTGCTCCATCAGAGATACCATCTCTGCTCTGTCAACTTCCGCGGAATAGAAGGCTCCCAGAAAAGGGTCGTCCACCCACCACTCTCAGTATTTCTATTAACCAAGAATCAGACTCTTCCAAGATCAGTCGCGTGGTCGATTATACTCCTCACTGGGATAAGCGCTTGCTCCGACATTCGACAATTCTTGAAACCCTTGACCGAGATGTCATTAAATATTAGATACGTCTCGGCAAGCGATGGCGACAACCACTGGAAAAAACGCAAGCAATTGGTGTTCGACGTATTCACTAATCACGCACCCGATGTTATAGGCCTGGAGGAGGCGCTCGATTTTCAATTCGACGCAATACTCGCCGAGCATCCCCAATTCGCCTCGATCGGAATTGGGCGCGGCCCCGGTGGACAGGGCGAGCATTGCGCTATCCTCTCCCGGAAAGACAGGTTTGAAATCTTGGAACAGGATACCTCTTAGTTGTCGGACACGCCTGAAACCCCCTCCACCAGTTGGGGGAATCAGCTTGTTCGAATCAGCAGGTACGCGCGCAGTTTTGAACCCACTCTAGCGAACTGGGCCCCCCGGCACATGATCATGACCAGCCGTGACGCGAGGGAGAGGTTCGCGATCGGTTTCTTCGGCCACTCCAAGCACGTTTACTATCACCGTCCGAGCTCGCCATTCCGCCGAGTTAAGTTCAATACTGAGGGGACGAACATCGTCCGAAATCCCACCGCGGGTCAGAAGCTGCCACCAAACCGCCGAAGTTATCTACAACCCAGTATCCGGTCGTATCGAGGTGCAGGAAACACCACTGGGACGGCGGGCCCGGCAAGACGGGGTCCGACCATCTCATCCAATCCCGACGAGGAACTCAGCTCGCTAAACCTGTGGAGCATCGAACCGGAGGCGCCTCTTGGCGGTAGCGCTAAACAGGGTTTCGACGGCACGGTCATTTAACGCATCGGCTATAGCCGAAAGGTCGGACGCGACGGCCCGCAACAGGGTGGGTCTATCATCTATACGCAACGGCACATGCAGCACATCCTCGTCTACGCGGATTGGTGCCGGTCGCTATCAAGCCTGTTCCGCATCAGCGGAACACTGGATACGGATCATTGGCATTCAACCACCACAACACGCTCAATTCACCTTGATTTTCCATTGTTGTAACGGAAGTTTACATTGTCTAGTCGGTAACTTAACCCACTGATAATTAGCTGTTTAAATTCATGACTAGAGAAAACTAGCTACATTGTGTAAGAATACTTTACAAAAACGAATTCTGACCAGTTTCTATCGGGTGATTTTTTAGATAATTCAATTTTATTGAATTGTTGATTTTCAACATTTTGCCCAAGATTTTAATTGTGAGTCCCTATGTAATCATCGTTTTGGCGCACAATTAGCTAGTTTTGTCTCCGTCGGCGATCGCATGCGTTAGTCGACGAGTAAACGACAACAATAATTCAAAAACCTTTGGAACACACGAAAATGAAAAAGCTATTAGCAACATTCTGTCTGCTTGGAGTGTCTGCTTCGGCATCTGCGATTACTTGGACAGACTGGAAATCTGGACCAGTCCGCCTGTCTGAGGACGGTAAATACGGTAAAAAATCATACTCGAATGTTTTTAACATCAACAAAGCCGGCTACGACAGCTCTGTGCATGAAATCACCGGGATCAAACTCGATTTTTGGTTCGCCGATGACTACAGAGACTATCGCACTGGTGTTGATATCGACTATAAGAAATACACGAAGTACGGCTGGAACATTGTAATTAGGGAGCTAGAAGAAGTTGATATTTTCGTGGGCTCAAACAAAGTGAATGGAGTATTCGACGTCGTATTAGACGAAGAGGTAAACGGCTACCATCCGTATCCAACATACGATCACTTAGGTTCCTATGATGTTACTGGGTTAGGTGGTGGAGCAATACTCGATGACATGAAAAACGGTTATTTGAGATTCAAGGTAGCTATCAATGATAACTATGATAGCGGCTGGGATGTTGACCATCAGACTAAGACAAAAACTTACACAAAAAAGGAAGATACCTACTTCAAAAAGGCGAAGCTCACTGTATACGGTCGCGAAATACAAGTACCAGATGGTGGCCAAACTTTCGTTCTACTGGGAGTAGCCCTATTCGGCATTGCCGGTCTTCGCCGTAAGCTTTCAGTTTAATCATTTCTAGACAATATTTCCGAGAGCTCACCGCCTTAACGCGGTGGGCTCTTTTTATTAGTTTCCAAGATTGAAGAACTGGATTGGTAGATCTGTTTGATAGGGCCGTTTGAACCAAACTGATCGAGCATCAATCAGCTAGGAGAACACGTACGGATTCAGCAGACTATCCTTGTAATCATCCAATCGAAGAGCTCTTTCGTCCTCGCCTGATCGCAATTCTTGAATCAAACGGCTCACGCCCCGAACCTCTACGCATGCCCAGTCGAACGTCGAGCCAACGATTACGACAAATTCGCCTCATTTCATGTATCCTATAACCGCTACTTTTCATTCCTCTGACTTACCGGGAGTGTCGGGCACTCTCCCAACAATACTCAGGTGCTCATGGGAAAAGTTCCTAAAGAATACGGTTTAAGAATCGTGGCCAATAGGGCAGCTCAGAAGCCCATTGCAACGACTCGACGATAAACGATGCTGGGGTGCAGATTAGCAGCTTGTTGTCGGCAATAGCGGACGTCGCTACGCCCATATCGTCCTCGGCCAGTCGATTGACGCCGAGTATCTCGAACCATTTTCCTTCTTTGAACATCAAGCAGTCCCGCGGGATTCATTCCCAATCGCGACGCGGCTTGGGCAGATTACCCACCAATTTGGCTCCTTTGCGTTCCAACTCAGTCTTCATGCGATCGCGCATTTCATCCAGCGTGACTCGGTGAGCAGGATTCAACGCCAGATTCTCGAGCTCCCTCGGGTCGGCCTCGATGTCGTAGAGTTCCTCTATCTCATCAGGAACCAAAGTCGCAATGTACTTGTACCTTCCGCTCCGCAAGAAGATCCACCAATCGATACCTTGATTCGGATTCGGTTGGGTAAGACCTACATCCGTACGGTCGCCAAACGCCATACTGAAATTCTGCTGCAGAATTGCCCGGTCCCACTCCTTCGATCTGCTCTCCATCAACGGACGAAGCGAGTCGCCGTGCATCTCCCACGGCAGTTCGATTCCTGCGTAGTCGAAGAAAGTCGGAGCCAAATCGATCGCGTTCACCGGCGACTCCACAACTCGACCCGCAGACTGCTTGCCCGGCAGTCGCACGATAAATGGCACTCGAATGTTGTCGTCGTAAGGAGCTACCTTGATCTCCATTCCATGATGCCCCATGGCCAGCCCCTGATCCGAAGTGAAAACGACCAACGTGCTTTCCAATTGCCCCGTTCGCTCAAGCGTATCCATCAAATCCTTAACGCCTTCATCGATCGATAGCACGCCGCTATGGTACTTGCGCGTTAATTCGGACAAGGTTAGCCCCAAGCGCTCATCCACCGGTTCGCCCTTCTCATTAGGTTCGAACATGGCGTAGTCTCGCATGTACTTGGGCTTGGTAGGTCTAGGGGGATAAATATCCTCGGGCACCTCGATCGGTCCTGCCTGATCATAGGCCCCCGCATGTCGATCGGCGGGCGTGAATGGCGCGTGTACCGCATCGTAGCACAGCCAGAGCATCCAGGGCTGCTCGTGGTCGCGCTCGATGAAGTTCTGGGCATACCGCGTATAGTTATCCGTCGAGTGACCGAGGACCGGCGTGAAATCTCCCCCATCGAATCGGAGCTTCTGATCCCGGAAATAGCTTCCAGACTTTTCGTATCCAAGTCGCTCCCAAATGATGGAGTGATCCCAGACCTTGCCATGCGCATAGTCCGATGCCAAATGCCATTTCCCGATAACGGCAGTCGTGTATCCGTTTTTTCGAAACGTTTCCGGCCACATCCGGAACCGATTGAGATCCTGCTTGATCAATGGATACTCCGAGAAGTCGAGGCCATCAATGCCATGGATGTACTTTCCGGTCAGGACCATAGCCCGACTCGGCGCGCACCAAGGGCCAGCAAACGCATGCTTGAACCGGATGCCCTCTTCCGCTAGCCGATCGATATGCGGCGTATTAGCCCAGGAAATCGCATCCTCGTAGCTCGAAACCGTGCGGTGAGATTGGTCATCCGTGAAAATGAACAGAATATTGGGTCGCTCGGAAGCGGAAGCTTCTAGGGAGATAAACAGGAATAAAACGAATAACGGCAGAACATTCACTGTATTCAACAAAGGATCAACCATGCGTGAATCGCGAACGAAAAATGCGCGGAGAATATAAAACGGCATTAGTCAATACGTATCTCTCGGATTCGAATTGCGAGAAATTGCGATGACGCCATTCGGGTTCGCCACCTTCTTAGAAGTCAGTTCGATCGCTAATTCACTCCGTCCGCGACTTCGATATTCTCACCTGTGCTTCGTCTGATTTCTCCCGGACCGGATCTGACGATGACTCGATCATGCGTCCAATGGTCCCGGTACCAGGAGCACTTCTCGAAACCGTCACTGATGGACACTAGCTTTCGATTCATTTTTTCTCGAAGCTCTTTGAGCTTCTTTTCGTATCCACTATCCAATGCCAGGTTTCGAGATTGATTTGGATCGGCGATGTTGTCGAAAAGCAGCTCGCTGCCATTCACGAGATAACGGGCGTAGGTGTACCGTTTGTCCCGGATCGCCCTCCACTCGAAACCGTCCTTCCAAAGAAAGGTATGTCCCATCCCTTGGAGGAGGGCGAACTCAGGCTCGGGGCCCGATTCTCCCAATGCGGTCGCTGATAGATCCATCCCTTCGACCGCGGGCGGGATGGCTTGATCGCAGAGTCCGAGTAACGTCGGCATAACATCAGGCGTAGCCATGCAGACATCGGACCGCTCACCCGCTGGAATTTTTCCGGGCCAACGCATGATGAATGGAACGCGGGCGGATTCTTCGTAGAAGATCATCTTGAACACCCTCCCTTGAGCACCAAACATTTCTCCGTGATCGGAGGTGAAGATTACGATGGTGTTTTCTTCCAGCCCCGTGGATTTCAACGTTTCCATGATCCGGCCAATTTCATGGTCCAGCGCGTAGGTCATCCCATAGTAAGCGCGCATCATATCCTGGAGGTTGGGCTTCCAGTAGGAATGCCAGCGAATCTTGTCGGTATTGCGATCCATGAGAGGGTCAGGCGTTTCACTCCAGGTTTCCGCAGGAGGGAATTCCATTTCAGCGAAGGGCCGGTAGAATTCCGGCGGGCAATTCGCTGCGGTAAACGGATCGTGGGGCGGACTGTAGGCGACGACCATCGCAAACGGATCCTCGGAAGCAGCGTGCTCCTCAAGGCGGTTAATCGCTAGATCGGTAAAATGCGTCGGCTTAAACACGCCTTCGACTTTTACCTCTTCCGGACCGTCGGTCCAATAGCTGAACGCATAATTTCTGTGCCCGAAATTGTAGGCGGCCCAATAGTCGTCGAAGCCCAGGCGATACGGTCCAGGCGGCACGAAATTGACCTCAGGGCCGGCGTGCCGGCCAGCGATGTTGCCCCAAATATGCCACTTGCCGATGTGGTCGGTCTTGTAGCCAGCCTGCTTCAATACGTGAGCGTAGGTGTCGTGATTGGGGTTCATGCGAAGCTCATTGACAACGATCCCCGTGGAACTCGCGTATTTGCCCGTCATTAGAGAGCCACGAAACGCGGAGCAGACGGGCGTCGAAGACACGAAATTCTGAAACCACATTCCTTCCGCCGCAAGCCGGTCGATATTCGGCGTAATTGCCCGTTCATCAGTCAGGCCGATCGACTGATAACGCAGCTGGTCCGCAATCAGTATCAGTACGTTAGGACGCTCTTTTTCCGCAATTGCAGGAAGAGCGATTAGCAGTATGGCAAGGAGACATTTTTGAAGTTCTAGGCTCATGCGCTTTTGGATTAGTCAGGACAGAACTCGAGGGCAACGAGCCAAGTTTCTTTATAAGCAGGAGAGTTTATACGAGCTCAACGAGCATTCCTCCCTAGACTAAAAATGTCAATATGCAGACCGACGGCAGAGAAACCGCCTAGAAGCCCATTGCTACGACTCGTCGTTAGCGATGCAGTACAACCGGGCGGACGTGCGGATCAGCAGCTTGTTGCCGGCGATCGCGGGCGAAGCCATGCCCATATCGTCCTCGGCCAGTCGATTGACGCCGAGTATCTCGAACGAGTTCCCTGCTTTGAATACGAATGTTTCCCCGTCTTCATTCAGGCAGAAGACCTTTCCATTGTACGCCCAAGGGGATGCCGAAAATCCTGACTGAGTCTCTTGTATCCGTTCTCGCTCGAAGTGAAACTCGCCAGTCTTGGGATCCATCACCGAAAGGAGGCCTCGGTCTAGAAGCGAGTAGAGCAATCCGTCATAAACGAGCGTAGTAGGATTGTAGGGAGCCGCTCGCCAATCGCACCAGACAATGTAGTCGTTCGAACGTCGGGTCTCGTCGATCGAGATATCTCCAGAGGCTCCGGGACGAATCGCGTAGATGGGCTTATGGCGACTGCCCACGTATCCAGAGCTCACATATAGCAAACCATCGGCTGAGTATGGCGTGCTAATCGTGATGCTCGACATCCCTTCGAATGACCAAATTTCCCTTCCCTCCAAGTCATAGGAAATCACTCGATGGGTCGCGGGAACGACCAGCTCGGACCGTAATTCGTTTTCCCATACATACGGAGTCGACCAATTGCTTTCGGGTTCACGATCGATCTTCCAGATCTCCTTTCCGGACTTCGCTTCCAAGGCCATCAGCCAGGACGCTTCATCGTTGTCGTTGACCAAATAGAGGCGCCCGTCATGCAACACGGGCGAGGCTGCCGTACCCCAACCATGACGCGTCTTACTCGCCGGGATACGTTTCGACCACTCGAGCTCGCCTTCTAAATCGAATGCGAATACGCCCAGATTTCCGAAATAGAAATAGACGCGTTCCCCATCCGTAACGGGCGTTTCGGACGCATAGCTATTCTTCAAATGGATCGATGATTCGGGCGCCGCTTGATGGATCGTATTTTCCCACAGGATGTCCCCGGATTCGAGATCGATGCAGTAGGCCACCCAGCGGTGCACCGTCGTAGGCGCGTCCGGTCGATTTCCGCCGAAATAGAGCCCCTTCTTCGGCTCCTCAGATTCGCCGGAATTGACTACGGTACTGAGGAATACCTTGTCGCCCCAAACGACCGGGGACCCCCAACCGCGGCCCGGGATGTCCGTTTTCCATGCAACGTTTTCAGTGGTCGACCATTTTTCCGGGAGCGCATCGCCGGACCCGATCCCCCGGGCGCCAGGACCTCGAAATTGGGGCCAGTTGGAGGCTTCGACCATAATCGACGCGAGGATCGGATACACTATGAGCGAAAGGAGAAAGTGGCGGGGTCTCATGAACGAATATTGAATCGGCAGAAAGCTGAATCAAGGCTAATCCGGAAGGTTCACTGCGCGAATCACACTCAATGCTTGGACAATACTTCATCTCACTTTTCAATCGGACGACTGCGCTGTCTCTAGAAAGTGTCACCGCACATCAACGACAATCCGGACTATTTCCCCCAAATCATTAGTCTTTAGCGAAGCTCGAAAAACCTCGGATTCAATCGTTCGTTTCAAGCGACAGCCCCTCGAAGCGATTCGCAAACGAGTCGAAGCGCTCCGTATGGGACGGTTCAAACCGTTCCGATTCGAACGTCTTTGCAACGAGCTCCCTGGCCTCATCCAATCCACCTAATGTCCCGTCGGCTATCATCTGGACGGCAACATTCCCGGCCGCCGTCGCCTCCGCAGGACCCGTAGCGACCGGAACGCCAAGGGCATCAGCCGTCAATTGGTTTAAAAATCGATTTCTAGCTCCGCCTCCGAGCACGTATATTCCTTGCAAAGGCTGCGGCGCGAATCCGCTCAACTTCCGGAACACATGTCGGTACTTTAGGGCCAGGCTATCAAAGATACAACGCAACATGGCCCCATCATCTGCGGGAATAGGTTGATTCGTCCGCTCGCAAAAAGCGCCTATCGCTTCCGGCATATTGTGCGGCGCTGCGAATTCTGGCGCGTCTGGATCGATAAGCGAAACGAAGGAAGTGGCGTTCTCCGCCATTTCCGCAACCGTTTCGTAGTCGTAAACGCGTCCCAGCTCAATCCAGTTGCTGAGGCATTGCTCGACGAGCCACATACCGCAAATGTTCTTCAGAAATCGAATCGTGCCGCCAAATCCGATCTCGTTCGAAAATCCATCTCGCAACGCATCCGAATCCAATCGCGGCTCATCGAGTTCCAGGCCCATCAGTGACCAAGTGCCCGAACTCATGACCGCAAAGTCCCTTCTAGCCCCTGGCAGGGCCACGAATGCGCTAGCAGTGTCATGTCCGGCTACAGCCACTACAGAAGCTGCGTCCAACCCTGTTTCTTGGCGTAGCTCTGGCATCAATTCCCCTACCCGGGTTCCCGGCTCGATAACGGGCTTAAAAAGGTCGGATGGTAGATTCAACGAACTTAGCAGCTTCTCCGACCAAGCCCCTGTTGACGGATTCAGCAATTGGCTCGTACTGGCAACGGTCCGTTCCTGATAAATCGTTCCCGTCAGCCAATAGCCAATCAGATCAGGAATGAAGAGCAAATGACGCGCGCGTTGAACGGATTCTGGATAGATTCTAACTTCTGAATACAACTGATAGATCGTATTGAAGAAGAGATACTGAATTCCCGTTTCCGCATAGAGGGTATCGTTCGATACCCGCTCCAACACGGCCTCCCGCATCCCCTTCGTTCTAGAATCGCGATAGTGATAGGGCTCGCCCACCAAATCGCCAGCCTCGTCGATCAGCCCATAATCGACGGCCCAGGAATCGACGCCTACGCTTTGAACGCGGTCTCCATAGCGCTCGGCCGCCAACTTGAAGCCACCTTTAATCGAATTGAATATATCTAAAATATTCCAGCGAAGCGTACCGTCAATTTCGATAGTAGATGTTTCGAAACGATCAACTTCCTCCAGAATCAAATGCCCCGTATCCACAGATAGGCTACCAGCCATCACGCGGCCACTCGACGCGCCAAGATCGACGGCCAGATAGACGTTGCTCTTGGAATTCATATTCAAGGGAGCGGCCGATACCTTATCTCAAGAATCCTTCATGCAACCCACCGTCCACGGGAATGATATGACCGGTCGTTTTGCTCAGCTGATTCGTCAGCAGCAAGCAGATCGCTTCGGCCTGGTCCGCAGGAGTGATCGCTGATTTCGTCAATGTACGCTCTGCGTAGAAATTCGCCAGCTTGTCCCTCAGCGAATCATCGTCCTCACTTTCCGTATACGGAATCTCGTACTTCGACAAGGAAGCGATGACGCGATCGCGCGGAAACATCGTACTGCCCTTGACCACCGTAGCGGGCGCCACGCCATTGACGCGCGTCGTGGGCGAGAGCTCTACCGCCAGCTCCCTCACGAGGTGATTCGCCGCCGCTTTGCTGCAATCGTAGGCGATACTTCCCTTCTTGGAAACCACAGCGTTGGCGCTGGTAGTGATTACTACGTTGCTCTCCAGGTTTTGCGGCTTGAATACGCGACTCTCGGCCGCCTTGGCTGCCATATAGCCGCCCTTCACATTGATATCGAAAGTCAGCGTGAAGTGCTCGTCCGAGATGTCTCCCTCTACGCTCGGGGGCACGAAAATGCCCGCGGTCACGACAACCGAATCCACGCCGCCATAGGCCAAAATCGCCTCGTCCAGCATCGCATTGATAGACTCTCGATCCGTGACATTCGCGCTCGCAGCAATCGCAGGTCCACAACCCGAAATACCTGTTCCTGAAATGCCGATACCTTCACCCATCTTGGCAATGATTTCCAAAGCCGTTGCTCGGGCAGCTTCTTCCTTCAAGTCCACACTCACGATGTGAGCGCCTTCGCCGCAAATGCGGTGACACACTTCTTTACCGATCCCACTGCCCGCGCCTATGACTGCCACCACCTGCCGGGCCAAGGATTGCTCGGGAGGCATGCGACGCAGCTTCGCTTCCTCGAGCAACCAATACTCGATATCGAAGGCCTCTTGTTCCGGCAGCGCTCGGTAGCGATCAACCACTTCCGCACCATACATCACTTCGACGGCGCAATTGTAAAACTCCGCCGTAACCCGCGACTCGCTCTTGCTCTTCCCCCAGGCGATCATGCCGATCCCTGGTATCAATATTATTGTGGGGACCGCTTGCCGCAGGGCTGGCGAGTTTGGCCGCTTGCACCGCTCGTAATAGGCTGCGTAGTCGTCGACGTACGTTTTCAAGCCTTTTGAAAGCAGCGATTTCAAATCCTCGAGGGAACCCTCAGGATCGTCGCTCTTCTCGTGCGGATCCCAATCAACGAACAGCGGCTTGATCTTCGTTCGCAAGAAATGGTCCGGGCAGCTCGTGCCCAATTCCGCGAGCCTCGCGGCATCATTGCTGTTAACGAAATCCACAACACGCTGATCGGTCTGAACCGTCGCGATGAGACGTTTTTCCTGGCTCACTTTTCCGCGAAGCCAAGGAAGCAATTCGACAAGTACTGAACGCTTGCGCTCTTCGCTCAACGAATCAATTCGGGATCCGCCAAACGGGGCCTTGCCGGCTTCGCGCTCTTCGATAAAACGAGCGGCCTTTTCGATCAGGGTCAGCGTAAGCTCGTAGCATTCCTTGTCGTCGTCCGCCCAATTGATGATGCCGTGCTGCCCCATCATAATGCCTTTTGCCTTTGGGTTCTCGGCAATTACATCACGCATCAGCAATGCGAGATCAAATCCGGGACGCTGCCATTCCGTCCAGACCACCTCGTCGCCATAAATCTCTTCAGTAAGCGCTTTTCCATTCTCCGCCGCCGCGATCGCAATCACCGCATTCGGATGCATATGATCCACATGCTTGAACGGCACGTAGGCGTGCAAGGGCGTATCGATCGAAGACGCACGCGGGTTCAAGTTGAAGGTGCAGTGACGGTACATTTGAACCATCGCATCTTCAATGTCCGTCTTAACGCCGTTGTTCGGGTCCGCGTTGTATATTTTTTCCAATGTCAACACCTTGTCTTGGTAGAGCGACGAGTAATTCTCGTTCGTGGATGTGCGCAGATCGCCACCCGAACCCTTCACCCACATTACCTCGACCGACTCACCCGTCATCGGATCGATCTCAAAGCACTTTGAGGAAGTATTACCCCCGCCCGTGTTCGTAATGCGAAGATCGCTCCCCAATAAATTCGAACGGTAAACGAGCCGCTCCAAAGGCGTCATATTTGCCACGCGCTCGTCGTCCCATAGATAATCCACATGCCGATAGTCGCTCGGCGAGAAAATTGTCGTTGCGCTCATTTTAATTAATGGAGAATTCGATACAAGTGGATGGTCGCCCGGAGATCGGCCGCTACCCTATTCTTATGCATAGGCCGTTTCCGATTTGATGCCCAGGGCTTTCCGACGTTTCGCGCGCTCGCTTGCGATGCGCTCGCCGTAACCGCTCTCGCGATAGGCGCGCAGCGGATCCGCATCGATTCCTTTTGAAGCTCGCCATTCAGACAGCAAAGGATGGACATTAGTATGAAATGCCGACTTGAGCGCGTTCTCGGCATCGACAATCGCGCCCGCTTGCTGGAAACCCCGCAACGCATCCCGATCTACCAATGCCGCCTTTAGCCACAAGTCTTGAGCCGTCGTCACCGTCTGGATCATCGCTTCAATCTTCGGCTTCAAATTGTGCGACTGATCAACCATGTACGCAATATCCGGGTACTTACCGCATTCATTCGCATAAGCATGGATTTCGCAGAAAATTCGGAAAATTTGATACGGGTCGATGGACCCGAGAGTCAGGTCGTCATCCGCATAGCGTCGATCGTTGAAGTGAAATCCTCCCAGCATATCTTCGTCCAGCAACCAGGCCACGATTTGCTCAATGTTCTGTGACATATAATGATGCCCCGTATCGACCAGCGTCTTCGCCTGCGGCCCCGCGTCCTTGCACAGTAAATACGACATACCCCAGTCCGCCACGTCCGTATGATAAAATGCCGGCTCGAAGGGCTTGTACTCGACCAGCATGATCTGCTCGAGCGACAACTTCGCATGGCAGGCCCTCAGCCCTTCTTGAAAGCGGCGCTTGCGCTCGCGAATGCTATCCTGCCCCGGATAGTTCGTCCCATCCGCAAACCAAAGCGTGAAGTACGCGCTATCCACGTCCTGTCCGAGCTGAATGCAGTCGAGGCAATGCTGCAGCGCCCGCTGGCGAATCGCTGCATCCGGATTTCCGAACGAACCCAGCTTGTACTTCTGATCCTGAAAAAGATTGGCGTTGATGGATCCAATTCTGATGCCGTTCTCCGTAGCGATCTCGGCAACTGTTTTCGGAGTTTGGCTTTCCGAAAAGTCCCAAAGAACATGCACGGCAACCGTGGGGCAACACGCTGTGACCTCATTGACCTTGCCTGCATCGGCGAACTTATCCGCTGTGTCGATCGCAGCGCCCTCCTGCAGGAACTTCCCAAAGCGCGTCCCCGTATCGGCGAATCCCCACGATGGCAGCTCGATCTTCAATTGATCCAGCGATTCGATAGCAGCGTCACTCATGATCGCATACTAGCGATCCCTTGACTCAAAAGCCATCGACATACCGGCAATTAATATACATATTCTGACACTATGTCTGCCCGCACATTCGTTTACCATTCGCCCAGTACCGAGAATTCTCTTTGGAACCTCGAAGTCCTAGGTGCGGGAATCAACGAAATCTTGCCCAACCAGGCCTATCCCCCTGCCGGTCATCCCCAAGAGTACCAATTCGATTGGGATCGCGGGCGCACGCTCTCCACCTTTCAAGCCCTCTACATCACTCACGGATCTGGCGAATTCGAGTCCGAGAGTATCCCTATTATCAAGATAGAGGCCCCGGTTCTTTTCCTCCTTTTTCCGAATAGTTGGCACAGGTATAGACCACGGCTAGAAAAAGGCTGGCGAGAGCGTTGGATTGGGTTCGACGGCTCCGCTCCTCGGCAATTGCGAGACAACGGAGTCATAGACCCGAAAGCCCCATTCTACGAGGTGGGACACCATGCAGGCATACTGGATCATTTTCGTTTGGTATTTGAAGAGGCTCGTAACGAAGCCTTGGGATTTCGACGGATCGCCGCTACATCCATTTTGCAAATTCTGGCCCTCGCCACAAGCCTGCCGCTGCGACAAGCTGAGGAAGGCCAACCCATGCGGGCCGTCGTTCGACAAGCGAGTTTCCTGCTGAGGGAACGAGTGGACGAGATCGTATCCATGGAAGCGCTCGCGGCGGAGATGAATGTCGGCTACACCTACTTCAGACGCATGTTCAAGCGCTACACAGGGTTCAGCCCCAAGCAATATCACAGTCAGCAACGATTCGAGCGCGTCAAGCGGCTGCTTCAAGAAACCTCAATGCCGATCGGCGAGATCGCCGCTCTCTTATCCTTCGATTCGACTTTCCACTTGTCGGAATGGTTCAAGAAACGATCCGGAGCCTCCCCATCGAGCTGGCGCAAGCAGCGAATGTCCATCGCTCAATCCAGATGAAAGACTTCCGCTAGGGAAGTGACGACGGGCGAATTATCTGGGTTCGTATCCATAATATCTGACATATATTCCCACCACTTCTTGGCAATCGGCAACTCCGGCAATCGCTCCGAGGTATGGCCGTCCGACAATTTTTGAACGGCGAATAGCGTCAGCGTTTCTTCGTCGAGAAAAATGGAATAATCGGATACGCCCGCGGCTGTCAGCTCTGCCGAAAGCTCCGGCCAAATCGCATCGTGCCGCCTCTTGTATTCGTCTTCGAAGCCCGCCTTGAGCTTCATCTTGAATGCAAATCGTTTCATGGCTTGATTCCTTAAGCTTCGCTTTGTCCCGTTGCAACGTTACGCTTCAAGCTACCAGAAGAGCGCATAGGTTCCAAAGTAGACAACCGCTACAACGCCTACCCAAACGAGGAATTGCTTATTCTCTTTAACGGTCGGCTCCATGTCGGCCAGAACGCGCTTACGGGAATTTTCGTACAGCTCGCGGCCGCTCTCTTTCGTTAGAAGGGAAATCCCAAACAACAGGCACAAGCTGAATACGGCGAGGAAAGCGGCCGCATGGAGAAAGTGCATTTTAAGAAAGCCCAGTCCAGCCTGGTCCACCCAAGCCCCGACCATGGCATTATCCGCCGCCAGCCACATGACCACGCCCATCAAGGAACCGATCACCAAAGTCCAAAACCCCGCTTTTCGATTAGGTATCGGCGAGAACAGCCCACCCATGAAGCAAGCCAGTACCCCGCCTACGGAGTAGGAATTGAATTTCGCCAGGTAGTCGAAGAGAAACTTGAAACTTGGGATAACCCAGATTGCCCAGAGGATACCTGAAAGAATGATCAGGGCTCCGGCTACCCTGCCCGCGATCACCAGCTCACACTCGCTGGCATGCGGCTTGGCCTTTATATACCAGTCCATAGTGATGAGGCTCGAGGCGGAACAGATGCTCGAGTCGACCGAACTCATCAAGGCAGCCACCAGACCCGCCAGTGTTAAACCAATTAGGCCCGTGGGCAAAAGCGTCCGGACCATGGTGGAATAGATCTGGTCCGGTGAGGAAGGAGCGGTCGCGAAGTATCCATCCTGTATCAGCATCAATCCGATCACGCCCGGAATCACGATGATGAACAGAGTCAGCGACTTGAGCAGCGCCGCGAACAAGCCGCCCATGCGTCCCTGGTGAATGCTCTGAGCCGCCAGCGCGCGCTGGACAACGGAATGGTTCATGGAGCAATAGAAGAGCGAATGTACCGTCAGTCCAAATACAACTCCGGTCCAGGGAACATGGCTGTCATCCGATCCTCTCACCAGCGACATAAGCTCAACTCCCTCAGACTCCTGATAGGATTTCACCTTGGTGGCAAACGCCTCGATGCCCCCGACAGCGTAAAGCCCGAACACCAGAACGAGCACGCCTCCCGCGACGAGAATGAACATCTGGATATAATCGGTTACCACAACCGCTTTCAATCCACCCAGCACGGCATATATCCCCGCCGTCACCGCCAGTATCAGAACCCCAGGCGCGATGGTATCCCATCCGAAAAGATCTTTCATCACTTGTCCCCCGGCGTAAAGCGAGAGCGGCACGGCGTTCAGGGCGAGGAACAGAATTTGGAAAATAGAGGCGAACTTCAATGATCCCTCTCCGTATCGTACTCCTAAATATTGTGGCGTCGTCACGATGCCCAGCCGAAGATAGACGGGAAGGAAAACGATCCCCATCAAGGCGAATCCCAATACGCCTGCCAATTGGTAGTTGGCCACCGCCACACCGATGACGACCGCTAGTCCTGCCTGACCCACGAATTGCTCCGCCGAGATGTTCGTCGCGAAAAGCGAGGCCCCAATCATGGGCCAGCGCATTTTTCGGCCCGCTAGGAAATAGTCCTGCGAATCTTTGACCTGGCTGCTCAATCGCAGTGTGATCCACAGAATCACTACGAAATAGCCAATGACGATTGAGAGATCTATGAATGAAATAGTCATCTGCGCAAACTACAGAAGAGGAACGATCAATAACGTTCGCAAAAACGACAGATTCTAAAGATTGTCTCGATTTTCGGGATTCGTGAGCGCGTTCTGTTTTTGTCGTTGTAAGATCGGAGCGCTTACAAGCCAGAGGGCCACTCCCAGCATCATGGTCGTCTTGACGGTTTCCAGGCTCATGGCGTCGACTAGGAAAAGGAACGCGGGCCCAATTGTGAGCGCGAGGCCAAGCCTGGATAGAATTCTAAGGGCGGTATTCATTTCGATACGTATCAGGGCTTATGCAGTGGATGCATTTCGGTTAAAGACGAGGTAGAGCAATCCGCAAGCTATCCAGCAAGGCGATGGGAATACCCAGGGAGTGACGCCTACAGATTGGATAAAATAGAGGGCGATCCCGACAGGGATGAGCCAAGCGAAGAGAACGGAAAGATTGAACGAGGAAGCTGGCTGCGATTGGTGCAGCGTATCTGCGTTGCCCTTACACCGGAAATGCCAGTCGAAAAATATGATCGCCCCGATGGGTGCGAGAATGGTTCCGTAAATGCCGACGAATCCGAGGAGCTTAAAGGCGAACGCAGGAAACAATCCCGCAACCGTTGCGACCAATCCAGCGGCCAAGGTCGTCTTCTGCCTAGAAATCTTGGGATAGACCGTTTGAATCATCCCTTGAAACGCGAGCCCCGCTCGATAGATCGTAGGATTCGCGGTGGTCCATCCGGCGACGACCACGCAAATAATTCCGGCCAAGCCCGCGACATTGCTAGCCATGGGCCCAGGAACCGGACTGGCATCCCTTAGCAGCTTGATCTGGGCCGCGAGCATGAAGGCGGCTGCAATCCAAGCCATGTAGTGTCCGACGTACATCCCAGCTGATGAAGCCCACCCGTAGCTCGCTTTTTTGGCGAACCGAAACACGGAAAGATCCGACATGCCCACGTGCATAGCGGCATTGCAGAACCAGGCGAACAAAACGACGCTCCAGAAGCCCATGGCCGACTCGCCTTGGCCCTCTTGCGCAAAGACGATGGATTCCGTCCATAGTTGATTGAGCTCCGCCCAGCTCGAAACATCAAGCTGCTTAAAGGAGATGATACCGCAGGCGAGAAAGACCAGCACCATCCATGGGGCGGCAATATTGGCGAACCGAGCCACCATCTCATAACCCAGCGTAGCGACAATCGCGATAAGCAATCCCACCGCCAGTACCACGACAACGAAGGATGCGCTATTCGGATAGAGCGCATCGATCGTGGGCATCGTCATGTTGAAGGGTATGCCGACGGCCGTTGCGGACACCGTGATCATGGCTCCCGCGAGAAAGCAAAAAAGAACTCCATTCGCCAGATTGTACAGGAGGACGAGCCACTTGCCCGCTATCTTCTCGAGGTGATAATAAAGCGTGAGACGCGCGTTCACGGCAATCGGAGCGCAGAGATACCTCCAGCTAAGCACCGCCATCAAGTTACCGAGAAGCAATCCGAAGATTATATTCTGTAGACTAACTCCGTTCAGCAAAAACAGGGGTCCAATCATGAACTCCGTTCCCGCCGCATGCTCGCCAGCATACATGCCCCAAAATTTGTTGGATCCCTTTAAGGCATTTTTGGATACCGGTTCACGCTCGAATTCGCCACCGCTCTGCGTCGCAGGCGAGCTATTGGGGCTAGAAAATTGGCTAGAGGGCATGAGGAGGGCTAAAGCGGGGGTACGTCTTTCAACAAAACGAATGGCTCAGGATATGTCCCTAACAACAATACGAGTCAATCACTTCGCCAACCAGGATCGCGCGACTCGTATCCAGTCGGCCAATGATCGCCCAGAGGTTAAATCCGGAATCTCCTCGGGTCACCAGTCCCAGCCCAACTGAAACACATACCCGGGCTCCGGGTTGAAGATTTCCCAGTAGATCCAGTGGAAATCATCCTTGCCCGTGAGCAACACACTATTGTCACCCTGAAAAGGCATCGGCTCGGTTTGAATCTCACCAAAGTTGATGGCCTTGGTCAGGCGATAGTCCATCCAGCCTTTACCCTGAGGAAAAATAACGAGTTGCGATGTCCGCTCCATTCCATCCCGACCGACAACTCCAACCCACCTATTACTGGATGATTGATGGATATTCCAGTATGAGTTCACACCCCTCACAACGAACTCCGCGCCTACATCGACGTCTGACACATCAATATGGATTCGGCTCTCGAGCATTGCCGTACTCCCCGTAAGTCGGTAGTCTCGCACAGCGTGAACTTCGTAGGCATATTGAGGGGATAGACTTCTACAGTATAGATTTCGACCAAACGTCTTCGGCGCTATTATGAACGTGTCGGTCTCCGCTACTTTTCTGGCCGTAAGGACCCAGTGCATCACGCTCACACTCCCTTCCACCCCAACATTATCGTTTGAAACCTTTTTCCAGTTCCGAAGATCCCAGATGTTTTTTCGCTCTAGAATTTCAAAGACGCTTAAGTCAGGAACATCTAGCGTATCGTGAACGATTCGACTTTCATGTGGCTCATCGATGACAAAAGGCTCTTCAGAAACGATGGACTCCACAATTCGCCGTACAGGTTGTTCAAGCGTTTCTGCCAATGGGTGCACGTCACTCGAGCTTCTATTAATATAAAACAGCGCTACCGCGGCGGCCAGGATTAAGGCTAATCCAATAACGAAGGCAATCGGCCTGCTTGGCCGTTTGCTGCCAGAGCCCCAATCGTGGTGGAGAACCCGAACGGCAAGCTTGTCTTCAGTCTCGATCGGTTCACGGTCCAAATCCGATTCAAAAACTTCCTGAACGAAGCTCGATTAAAGATGCGCTTCCTCCTCGCTTTGAACAATCGGCTCAACCTCACTTTCGTCATTCGCCAAAAAGAGAAGCAATGGAGTTCCCTCCTTACGATTTCGCTCCAAGGCATAGTAGAATTCCCACTGAGTGTAAGAGCGTCGAGTCGCTAAGTCCTCGCCACTTTTCAACGGCTCTTCTCCATAGGCCCGTCCAATGAGACAGATCACTGCATCACACTTATCAATTCGCCTCTTTAATTTTTCCAGAAGGCGGCGCCCTCTGCCCTGCCTAAAATCGTCTTGAACGACGACATGCAAACCGTGCCTGCGCAACTCAAGCGCAAGACGCGAGCGCAGCTTTCCCATTTCATTGGTTACGCCGCTCAGAAAAACTGTTTTTGCCTGTGGCATTTAGAAGTATGCTCAAAACGGAATCCCATAAAAGCGAGGACGATTTTCAACTACGATACGTTTTCGAACGCATACAAAATAGCAGTTAGCCGATAGCTATGCGCAGTCGAACGCCCCTGGTTCCCAAAGTATGGACGCCTTCGACCGATAGAGCGCAACGGACATCGACTACGATCCGATCAAAGCCAATGGAGTTGCCTCTCTAAAAGACGCTCTAGCGCCATCTATATTGCAAATATTTTGCGATTATGCTTGCACCTAATGAAAGCTCTTTGCATTAAGGACGCGTGCAAACTAGACTATTTGTTTTGGCGGCGACTTCCCTGTTCGCTTCAAATTTCGCTCTCGGGCAGGCGAACCCCGATCTGGATACGGTCGACTTGAATCCGATCGTCATTACGGCCAACCCGTACATTGAACGAAAGGCCGAATTGGTGGTACCCGCGGGCTCGCTATCAGGAGAGGCGCTTAACCGCGTTTCTGAGTCATCTCTCGGAGCGACATTGTCAGGCGAAGCAGGCGTGCACTCGACCTACTATGGCCCAGGAGCGGGCCGGCCAATTATTCGCGGATTTGACGGTGACAGAATACGCATCCTCAATCAGGGAATAGATACCTTCGACATTTCGCAAACGAGCCCTGACCATGGCGTCAGCATCGAACCGCTTTTCGCGAACAACATCGAAGTGGTCAGAGGTCCTGCGTCATTGCTCTATGGAAATGCCGCTATCGGAGGCGTGGTCAACGTTATAGGTAAGGAGTTGCCACGGCAACGCGCCTTGGCCCCAATAAGCGGTCAAGCAGAGGTCTATTACGGTTCTGTGTCGGACGAGCAGACTTACGGCGTCGCCTTGCAAGGCGGTGAAGGAGACTTCGCCTGGAGCGCGGGGTTCCTGGACCGCCAATCCAATGATATCGAGATTCCTGGCTTTGCTGAGTCATTCTATCAAATGGAAGCGGAAGAGCACGAGGAAGACGAGCATCCCGACGATGAGGAGGAGCACGAGGATGAACACGAAGACGAGCATGGAGAGGAAGAGGAAGTGTTCGGCGTTCTGGAAAACAGTTTTGTGGATACGCGATCCGGTTACCTCGGCTTAGCCTGGTTTGGAGACAACGGCAGCTTCGCAATTTCCTATTCGGACTACGCAACGGACTACGGCGTTCCTGGGCACGCTCACGAAGTCGAGCACGGCCACGACGAAGAGGAAGGCGAAGAGCATGAAGAAGGAGAGGAAGAAGAGCATGGCGAGGAGGAAGAGTCCGTATCGATCGATCTCGACCAGTCTCGAGTCAGCATGCGTGGCGAGTTGATTGATCCCTTCGACTTCTTGGAAAGCCTCGAAGTAGACCTGGCGTTTGGCGACTACAGCCACGTCGAGCTCGAAGGCGATGAAGTGGGCACGGTTTTCAATCGCGACGGCTACGAGCTACGCCTAATCGGCGTACACCGTCCAATGGGAGAGTTTACGGGAGCCTACGGATTCCAAGCCAAAGTTGACGACTTCTCAGCCATAGGAGGGGAAGCCTTCATTCCCAGTTCCGAAACCACTCAATACGGGGTCTTTGTCATGGAACGCCTGAACCAGGATTGGGGCGCTTGGGAATTTGGCGGCAGGTTCGAGAGCGTGTGGGTCGATACGGTTGACATTAGCCTCGACGATCGGAGTTTTGACACTCTCAACTTGTCGGTGGGTTTCGTTAGTCGATTGAACGAAAGCAGCGCTTTTTCCGCCAACCTCGTATTCGCAGAACGTGCGCCAAACGCGAGTGAGCTTTTCGCGTTTGGACCTCACATCGGTACCCAGAGTTTCGAGATTGGGGACTCCACCCTCGAGAAAGAGTCCTCGACCAGCCTCGACCTATCCTATCGGATGACGAGCGGCAAGGTCACCGGAGAAGTCACCGCATTTTATTCCGACTTTAGCGACTACGTCTATCTACAGTTCCTTGACCACGAAGCGGTTGAAGAACGTTACGGAGAACTGGATACGGATGGTCTAAACGTTTTCTTGGCTACGGCTTCCGACGCTAAGTTCTACGGCTTCGAAGTGGATTTGCGCTTTCATCTCGTTGACGAAGCGGATCGAGCCATGCACTTGGATCTCACGTTCGATCAAACACGAGCGACGAATGAAAGCTTCAATACGAACTTGCCACGTATCCCGACTCGACGCCTCGGTGTCCGATACGAGAACGAGATCGCCTCATGGCTATTCGGTGTCGAAGGACGCTGGCATGACGAGGCTTCGCACCTCGGCCCCAATGATCTACCAACCGACAGCTATACCCTTTGGAATGCGGATGCCCGCTATCGTATTCGCGCTTCCGATACCGCCACGATTGACCTTTTCGCAGTAGTTACGAACCTAGGGGACGAGGAAGCTAGACCCAGCACGTCATTTTTGAAAGATCTGGCTCCAATGCCAGGACGCAGCTTCCGGCTAGGCGTGAGAACGAGCTTCTAGGCGATCGAACGGGAAGGAGAAGGAAGATCTACTCCGAAAGGGCTCGTCCGCTTGCACGGATCGGAGCCCTCTCGAATACCCCTACTCCTCTTCTTCCACTTCTTCCTCTATGACTTTTGTTCTGAGGCGTTGCTGATGGAGCTCAGCCTTCATGTCGGCGATGCGATCTTTGGCTCGTAGCTCTTTTCGCTCCAATTCCAACTCCCTGATCGCAGCCGCGTGCTTCGCGTCTTGGAGCGCCTCATCACCGAGGAGTCCGCCTTCGAAACGCTGCTGGACCTGGTCAAGCCGCTTGCGAGCGAACTCCAGCTCCAGCTTTGCCTGCGCTAAATCCAGATCAGCCTCCTTAGCAGCAAGCTCAATTTGCTTTTCGAGACGTTCCGAATGCAGCGCCTGCCGTTTTACTTCGATCTCGATTTGGTGGCGGCGTTCGATTTCGTGTTCGGCGCCTAGTTCCCCAGCAAAATAAGGTTCCTGACTAAAATAAGGTTTCCCAGCAAAATCGGCCGCTTCAAAATAACGGGCTCCAGCTTCAGCCGGGGACTCGTACCCTCGCTTTCTATAAAGAACCCCGGTTTTCCAAAGCTCCTTGTCGAGCTTTAGCTTGGCTATCTTCCTTGAAAGCTGATTGATCTTGCTTGACCACCTCTGTACCCGCAGCGTACCCGGCCCCGGCCCCGGCCCTTTTCAGTAAAGTCCAAGAGCCAACTTTTGCGGCTCCCCTCCCTACTTGCGCTGCGGCTCTCCCGGCTGGAATGAATTGAGCGGCCAGCGCGAAAAAATCAAGGACATCGTTCCTGGACATCCCCGGCTTGTTCAAGATGAATCTTTGCCCAGTATCCGGATTGGCTACAACGGGGAATCCGTCCGCATAGCTTGCCTCCCATCCGAACTTCTCCAGGATTTTAACGCGATCTTTCTCCTCGGAAGCCAAAAGCGCAGTGAGGAGCGCGCCGGAAAACCTTTTCGCGCCTTGACCGAGCTCCGGCCCAATCTCCGGCAGATTGTAAACATCCTCCGATATGCCATGCTTCCAAATCTTCTCCTGGAGATCTAGCTTTTCTAGCTCTTCCGAAATCTCGTCAACGCTGCCTTGCTTGCTTGGGCTGAACCTCGGCGGCGCGTACATGCCGCCGCCCTGACCTATAAAACCAGTGTTAAGGCCCCTAGAAACGCTCAGTTGCTGCAAGAGCTCCTTGCGCCGCTCATCGAAATACGCCCCATCGAAATGCGGCCCTTTCCAAAAAGGCGTTCCAGCCTCTACCGTGGACCCGTATCGCTTCCCATATTCTTTCACGGCTTCCACACGCTTCTTCTCGAGCTTTAGATTGCCTATCTTGCTTGAAATCCGATTGATCTCGGCTTGATTTACCGGGTAGTTGAATTGCCCCCAATTATTACCGGAATATAGATTGTTCATCTGCTTGTTGAGCAGAGCAATCTCCCCGTCAATTTCAGCTTCTGCTCGCAGAGGCTCTGCAGGTTGGGCTTCTGCTCGCAGAGGCTCTGCGGGGGCCGCGACAGGGGGAGCTTCAAGGGCGGCCCGGCGCTCGCGCTGGAGCTGGAGCTGGAGCTTGAACCTCTCAGAGGCTCTTGTTGGCTGTTCAGGCATTACTTAGGAAAATTCTATAAACAATTGATCATCTGCCTCTTTAGAGCTCATACCTTGCTCCATCAACTGCTCGTGCCGCCTATCTATTAGACGGTCCATCATACTATCGTACGCCTCATAAACCTTTATGAGTTGCTCTTTAAGATCCTCAGGCCTTGTCAGAGTATCCAATGCTGCTAGCTTATCCTTGAGCAATTGCAATTCTGTATCCGACAATGCGCCGAAAAGCGCCCCTGGCGATATTTCCTTCGCCTTAATAAGCGCATCAATCGCAAGATTCGCCTGAACGATACCTATTGTTGTCCTAAGACTCCTAGCGTCTGATTCAGGCAAATCTGCTAACAGCGCCCCCCAACCCGCCGACCGACCGCTGGTAAGGTTAAAGGCTTTCCGCACCTCGGCCAAAACGTTTTGGCCCCCGATATAAGCGCTTACCGCATTACGGAGCTCCCGCTCTTCAGCCGCTTTAATTTTCTGGGCTGCCGGACTGCCGGGTATGGGTTCCATGTGGGTTACCTCACCCTTCTCGTTCTGTTTAAGCCAATATCCTTCCGGAATGGGGCCTGTATTACTATCCCCAAGATTACTAGTTCCGGTTACTTTCACTTTCTCTTCCATCAGCTCTGCTAGCATTCTCTCTAGCTTCGCGATGCGAGCGTCGATCGATTCGGGCCCTGCATTCCGTCTGATTTCATCGTCATCGTATTCCGCTTCTGTCGACGCATCAACATGCTCAGCGGTTTCACGGGCATGAAGTATGTATCCAGAAAGTGGAAGTATCAAGGCGGCCAATAGTATTGCGATTTGCTTTTGCATATTAGTCATACGGTGTGATGGTTTAGTTTTCAAGATCATGATGAAACGTTTTTTAATCGTATTGAGCTTGCGTCGCTCGCCGATTCCGCATGCGGCTATGGGAAACGGGGTAGATTCGCCAGAAAGAAAATCGAAGGTTTTAACCAATGCCTGCGCGTAGTGCTTTGCCGAGGACGGATGAGCCCATAGCACCCACGCGTCGCAGCTATCCTCTTCCGCCTTGCGCAATCCGCTTCGAGCCCACCAGACAATAGGATTCCACCAAAGCAGCCCGATAATCGTCCACTCGATCCACCGGAACCAATGGTCCCTGCGACGGGCGTGGGATAACTCGTGGGTCATCAGCGTATCGCGCTCGTCACTAGAAAGCTGTTTCCACAAATTGATCGGTATAACGATCATCGCATACTCGCTGGTCGTGCCCTCCTCGTAAATCGCGTCGGTGATCTATCGTATCGTGGAAGCGGGCGTCGCCCACAATACCTCCAGTACCGCAAGTTCAGCTTCCGTAACGTTGATTGGCGTTCTTGGCATATTATCAGTCAATTTGTCTGAGATACAATCAAACTCAGACACAATGACTGAGATGTCAACTTGTTTTTGACTATCGAGAAATGTTCATACGCGAAAGTCTTCGAGTAGGCGTTCTAGAAACTAGCATTACGCAGATCTCAAAAGAGGTAAATATGCCCATTCTTAGTCCCTATCCGACTAGTCAATCCGTCGCGTTTCAGGCACAATGCGTTTGTCGGCAAACTCGGAAAAAAGAGGCCGAGGGTCAATGGAAAGACAACATCGAATGAAAGCAGACGATAAATTTAGAAACAGCTACATCTCTCGAAAGAAGCGTAGCCTATTCGCTAAAGAACGCGCATTTACCGCGCTAGCGGAAAACGCGAAACCAGATCGCGACACTGACGAAACGCTCGAGCTCTTTCAAAAGTTCCTAGCAGAGAAACGATTCTTGGAAGCTATATTGAATGAACGCTCACCCGCCACCTGCGGCATTTGGCAATGGGCGCTTGCTGTCGACGAGATTGAATTTCTTTGGGGTCGCATCAATCACTTGTTGAATCGAGCTCAAAGCATCAACGAGATGGAACCCTCTAGGGTTTCCGAAAAACAAGAAGAATAAACTATATAATCTAAGAGAGAAACGGGGGATAACCATGTTACGCAGCATTAAGGACTTGTTGGGATATCCTATCGACGCAGTCGATGGTCGTATTGGAAAGGTTAAAGACGCTCTATTTGATGACCGGTATTGGAGACTCAGATACATCGTTGCAGACACGGGAAAATGGCTTCAATCGAAAAAGACGCTCATTAGCCCGGATCATCTCAAATCACCCGAAACGGGTTGGATCGGCAATGCCTTGCCAGTAGACTTGACCAAACGCCAAGTAGAGGAGGCTCCAAGCCTCGAAACAGATGCGCCGGTATCCAAGCAGTACGAGGAAGACTACGCTAAATACTACAATCTTCCAATCTATTGGTTGGAGACGAAGTAGCTTCGGAGCAGGTGCCGCCATTCCAAGCATGGCGCCAGAATCATTCGAAATAAGTGAAGCAAACCGCCAGGCCCATGAGTTTCGCTTGCGTCAAATCAAAGGGAACCACTTGAGATCCGCGCGCGAAATCATCAACTACCTCATAGACGCTAACGACTGCGTCTTTGGTCACGTCGAGGACTTCATTGTCGACGACGAAACTTGGCGACTCCAGTACCTCGTAGTCGATACTAAGAACTGGCTGCCAGGGAAAGCGTCTCTCATCGACATCGGCTGGGTCGAGGACTTCAATTGGGAAAAGAAAACGGCAAGGGTTGATCTATCGCGCAAGCAAATCGAAATCGCGCCCCGATTCGATCCCTGCGATCCTGTAAATAAAGACAAGGAGGACCATCTCTACGACTACTACGGAAAGCCTCACCCCCGAGACGTACCGATAGGACCGATCTTCTAGAAACTATCTAACGGGAAACTACGCTAAGCCGTCGAACGACTCGAATCCGACTTCGAACGCCACTTCACTAATACGTCGATTCGGATTGAGCAAAAGGGCCTTGCTCTTCTCGATTCGTAGCCGCGTCAAATATTCGACGAATGTAATTCCCGTGTAGTTCTTGAATACCTTGCAGAAGTAGCGAACGCTCGTATTGACTACCTTCGCAGCCTCGCTCAACGAAATGGACCGGTCGTAGTTCTCTTCTATATACATTCGCGCTTTTCGGATCGAGTCAGGCTCCACTTTCGTTTCGCTCACCGCTATCGAATTCCCGACTAGAGCGAGATGACCCGCGAAGGTTTCTAGCATGCGAACGAATCCCTCGTACTGGTCCGAAGTCAGCACTTTCGACTGGTAGTACGCTTCCTCGAGCTTCTTTAGGTCCGAGTCCATGCTCCACTTTAAGAGCTTCTTCGTAATTTGACTGAAGCCTTTCTCATTCGGCTTTTCCAAAAGCACTTGACCGATCTGCAAAAAAGCGACAATGCGTTCACCCACTCGAATCGGCACCATAGTATCGCATAGTCCGGCGAAGCAACTAAGCGACTTCGGCTTCAACCGAGCTTCCTTCTCCAACTTGGCTTGAACCTCGAGACAGGCTACGCAACTCTTGCTCGTCTTGGCCATCAGGGCGCAAAATGGGTTTTGCGACTTCTTTCCCTGCATCGCGATCTGAAACGACTGGATAGGACGAATGGCCAAGGGCAATCCACTGGCGGCAGAGAACGCTCGCTCGTAGTCGCGGAATATCTGAGTTTCGGACAATTTCTTCGACAAGGTCCTACTCGCCTTCAGATCGGAAAGGCTATTGTTAGCGTCCACCAATTCCATTGCAGTTCAATGAAATCTTGTCCTAGGAAACAAAGCAAAGTTCTTTTTCGCCAATCGCCTCAAATCGAAAGGAATATGCGACTAGCTGCGTACGCGATATGCGTAGCGAATGCATAAGAAATAGGGCATTGTAGCGGTCCCATGGCCGCAACTGCCAACGAAGAATCAGGAACGCATCTAGACCGTCAGCTAATCGGAAAGTACAACACTCCTGTACCCCGGTACACCTCCTATCCTACCGCATTGAAATTCTGCATCATCGATGATGCAGAAAGTCGGGAGGCGCTGTGCCGAGATTCCGAGGACACTTCACCGCTTTCTCTCTACTTCCACCTTCCATTCTGCCGAAAGCTCTGCTGGTTCTGCGGCTGCACCAAGGTAATCTCCACCCAACAAAAACATGCAGATACCTATCTAAACTATCTCGAAAAGGAAGTCTCGATGGTCCAGCCCTATCTAGGTCCGAATCGCAAGGTCGTTCAGCTGCACTTCGGAGGCGGCAGTCCCAATTTTCTTTCAAGTTCACAGATCGACCGGCTATCGAAGATTATCCATTCTCGATTCGATTTCGAAGAAAACGCCGAACTGAGCGTTGAAATCGATCCACGGACAATGACCCGTAAAAAGGCGCAAGCCTTCGGACGTCTTGGAATCAATCGAGCGTCAATCGGCGTACAAGATGTCAATCCGCTCGTACAAAATGCGATCAATCGTATTCAAAATTCGGAAACTAATAAAGAAACGATCGCTACCCTGAAAAAAGCGGGTATCGGCAAATTCAATGTTGACCTGATCTACGGCCTACCCCGCCAAACCGCCGATAGCTTTTCCAAGACGCTCGACGAAGTAATTCGATACGATCCCGACAGGATCGCGCTATTCAGCTACGCTCATGTCCCCTGGAACAAGCCTGCCCAGAAAATCCTGGAGCAATCCAGCCTTCCTTCCGCAAACGAGAAGATCGACATGCTAACGCTATCCGTGGATCGGCTCAAGCAAGCCGATTACGCCCATATCGGCATGGATCACTTCACCAAAGCCAACGACTCACTCGCCATCGCCCAACGGGCTAAATCGCTCCAGCGGAACTTTCAGGGCTACAGCATCCACGGCAATGCTCAAATCTGCGGGTTCGGCATCTCGGCCATTAGCCAGTCGAGAAAATCGTACCGGCAGAACTTCAAGGATCTCGAGACGTACTACGCCTACATCGACGAAGGTAAACGCCCAGTAGAACGTGGATACCTCCTTACCAAAGACGACCAAGTCAGGCGCTGCGTGATCATGCGCCTCATGTGCGACATGGAACTCGACTTCGAAAAGATGGGGGCGGATCTCGATCTCGATTTCAAGTCATACTTCGCGAGCGAGATCGTGCGACTGCAACGCCTGGCTGACGATGAACTCATCGAAATTGACAACCATTCCTTCAAGGTAACCGACATTGGCAGGATCCTCATTCGGAACGTCGCGTCCGTCTTCGACTCCACAAGCAAGCCTGGAAATAACGGCTACTCGAAGGCTATATAGAACCCCAGGAGCGGGGCAGGCTTAGAGACTGCCAAAACAGTCAAAGCCGCATGGCTGGAACACACACCTACCACCACTGGCGTTCGGGGATCCAGGTGTAGCCGGATCCTTGCTTCCCGATGTGGCCGATGCCGGGCCAGGGAATGTGGAATCCATAGCAGCGTGTTCTCGACTGAGCCGCTTGAGCGAAGATGCGTTGGCGCGTGGCGACGGCGAGTTTCGGGGTGTGATCCAGGCCGATGGACCATTTGGGATCGCGGAACATCAGCATGTGGTGATGCACCGAGTCCACGATATGCAAAAGGCTCTCTCCTGCCGACTCGATCCGGAATAGCGCATGCCCAGGCGTGTGGCCAAAGCCGTTCTCGATCGTAACCGTCCCTCCGAATAGGCGCGCGCCCGCAGCTGTCGGTTGCACGTTATCGCCGAGGATCTCGAAGCGTTCCTGCGCTTTCTTGACCATGCCGGGAATCGATTTCGGATTGCGGCGCGATTGAGAGAAGTCGTGATCTTTCTGGCGCCAGAATGCATATTCCTCGCGGGTCGTGTAGATCGCTGCATTGGGGAACATGGGTTTCTGCTCTGGCGAAATGAAGCCAGCTTGATGGTCGCCGTGAGCGTGACTGAGAAAGGCAGCGGTAACGTCTTCAGGCTGAATCCCAATTTCCGAGAGACCTTCCATTAGCCAACCTTGATCCGAGCGCTCCACAATGCCAAAGCCAGCGTCGAAGAGCATCACCTCCCGGTCGCTGCGAACCACCAGCACGTTGATGTAGAGCGGAAGAACGTCCGTCGGCTCGTATATGTCTTCAAGCGCAGTCTTCATGGCAGGGCGTTCGCTCTCGGGATACATCATCTTCAATCCCTGACCGAAAATCATGAAGCCGTCGCTGATGGACCACGCTTCCAAGTCACCTATCGTGAACGCGTAGATGTAGGGATTGCGCGACCCAGGACTCGCTGATTGAGCAGTATTGGCAGAGAGTCGCGGGGAGCTCAGGACGCTCCCGATACCGACCGCAGCGGATCCAAGACCAAGGGAGCGGAGCATGTCGCGACGGGTTTGATGGGTTAAAGATAAGTTTTTCATGGGGTGAATTTCTATATCAAGGAAATATAGCGTTCACGTATTCGACTGCAAGCCAAGGAATCGAGATCGCTAGAGTTTCGACTGACCTATCTATGTCTAAGGCCCAGCTGACCTCATAGCCTATCCGCAAGAATAGGACTAAGCGCCTTAGACGCCTAATTGATCCGCTAGATCACTGAAATCCTTGGCAACGATATCAAAGGAAGTTTCCGGTTCCAAGTCCGTGGTTTGATGGGGCCCGTACTCGTTCGTTCGATACACGAACGCCGTCTGAAACCCTTCCGCTTGAGCCGCCTTTAGATCGCTATTGTGAGCGGCAACCATCATTACTTGCTCCGGAAGCAAGTCTAAGAGCTGCGCTGCTTTTTGATAGACCTCTGGATCCGGTTTATAGTGATGGGACAACTCTACGGACAGGACACAATCCCAACGCAAATCCGCGCGCTTAGCCATGTTTGTCAGGAGGGAAACATTTCCATTGGACAAGGGAGCTACAATGAATTGCCCGCGCAGGCGTTCTAACCCTAATCGCGCATCAGGCCACGGATCGAGCCGGTGCCATACTCGGTTCAATCGATCCCGCTCTGCTTCGTTCAGGGAATCGATCCCAAATTGTTCGATCAATCCATCTAGGATGATCCGGTGGAGCGCATCTAGATTCAGCCAGGGTAGCTCTCCTGAACGCACTCTCTGCATGGCGGGCTCATAGCCAGCTCGCCACGCATGGGCGAAAGCGACCCAATCGACCTCGAGTCCTTTCGCCTCGCCCAGTTCCCCGCCCTCCCGGATCAGCGCGCTGCGCCAGTCGACCACCGTGCCAAAAACATCAAATGCAAGGGCCTTAATTTCGTTCCGGATCATCGCAAGGTTTGTAGTTTAATATTCGTTACACGTACTTCACATTCCGCAGCCACCGCGAAACTCCATGGCAAAGGGCCACGATATGGTGCACTTCCCGGGCATAGGAAGCAATAAAATCCAACGCATTCAGAGGGATGGATACCGTCTCGGGCCGCAGGTGGGCGATGCGCTCTCCTTCGGAAAGAGCGATTGCCTGGACGCTTGACTTCGCATCTTCGATCTTCCCCTCTCTAGCGAGCGGCGCCATACCATCATATACGAGCTCCACCAGCCCGGGCCAGCGCGCTAGGTGGCGCCAAACGGTAGCGATACCAGGCGAACCGGAATCATCGCTTAGCGTGTGCAAATTGACTAGAACATTCCAGGTGGATTCCGATATCTCCTGTCGATTCAGCAGTCGAGGAAGCGGTACCCAATCTTGTCGAAGTCTAGGCGAAGCAGCATTCGCTAAAGGACCGGAAGGCGATACCGTCAAGGCGGTCAAAGCGATCAAATTAAGCCCGTTCGATCGATTATACGCATCAATTAGGGACAGAACGATTTTGAAATCATCCTTGGATACTCCCGCTGCCTCCAAACGGCTCGCGTCAATTGGCTCTGGAGCCGGGAAAAACGCTTCCTTCTCAATCTTCAACAAAGCAGCTTGCGGCTCGCCTGTCTGGTAGACGACCTTTGCCGCCTCCCAGGCTGGAAGAAGAGCGCCATCGAAGTCGACCAGCATTCTCCATATGGAGGTCACCATGGGAATATCCATCACGCTACGGATATCCGCGAAAATCTCGGCAACGGCTCCAGTCGCGTCCGCCTCCGAAAGCGCGGTAACCGGATTGTGAATATTGCCCGAGCTCACGCGGTTCGTCTCTCTGCGCGTTCCGATCGCGCTCTACCAACTCGGATCCTCAGGCAGGCACGCATGGAACGCTTTGTCCAATTGATCCTCGTACGCGCCCTTGAACTCGCCGGCAAAGAACTTGTCCAAGCCTTCGTCACGCAAGCGTTCCCAGGATGCTTCTTCGTCCCCTGGATTGATCGGATAGAACAAAGCCCCGGTGGCCTTGGCCGCTTTCTGATCCCCGGGAGCGTCTCCGATCATGAGTATCTTGTCGGACGCATACTTGCCCTTGGCCGCCATTTCAAGATGCTGCGTCTTCGTACCCATTTCCTGGCCCGCGATCACCTCAACGTAGCTATCGATTGCGTGCTCTCCCCACTCGCGCTCGAGCGCATCGCAGGGAGTTTGGCTGATACACATGGCATCGGCTCGTTCATTGATCTTGGCCAAGGTCTCGCGAACGGCCGGAAACGGGGGGACACCGTGAACGATATCGGCGACCTGAGCATTCACCGCATCAGACCATTCTTTGACCGGTATGAGCCCGTCATTTCCTCCCGCGACCTCCGCGTTGAGCGTTGCGTTGCCTAGTTTAGATCCACGTCCGATCCACTCGTTCAAGGCAGTCAAGTCTGGCATGGCAATGCCGCGGGCTTGGACTTGCGGACGAGCCCCGAGCAGCTCGATAGCCCGCACGAGAGCCGGAAACCGATTGGCGCCCCGGGTCTTGGAGTAAAGATTTACGAAGGCCCAGACTTCGCGAGCGAACTTGCTCCCTGCCTGCAAGTTCCAGTGCTTGATAAACATGGGGGCAAAGCACTCCTGATGCTTTATCTCCATGCTGTCGAAGATGCAGCCATCGGAATCAATTCCGACGAAGAATTCCTTGGAAGGTTGGAAGTCGCGTAGCGTTTGGACCGGGTCACTCATAATTTTGAAAATCGAAACATGGGGAAACGAGCGCAGGGATCAAACGTAGAATTCGAAATTGCGCATTGCAGGCGCCCTCTACTCCGAGAGCTCTTCCGCCATGAAGCTGCGTAGGAACCGGGAACTTTGCCGCAACGCCCCTTGGCGTCCGGCCAGCGTTTTCTCGTAAGGCCTATCTTCGACTTCGATACACACCGGACCCGTGTAGCCTTCCCGGCCCAGGGCGCTAAAGAATTTGCCCCAATCAATATCGCCTAGACCAGGCAACTTAGGCGTATGGTATTCCAGAGGCGTCGCCAAGATGCCGACATCGTCCAGAGCGTCGCGATCGACAGTCGCGTCCTTCGCGTGAACATGGAACAGCTTGTTCGCGAATTCGCGGACGGGCTTCAAGTAGTCCATCTGCATCCAAAGCAAGTGGGACGGGTCGTAGTTGAGCCCGAAGGAATCGCTGGGAATCTCCTCGAACATGCGTCTCCAAATCGCAGGACTGATAGCCAAGTTCTTTCCGGACGGCCATTCGTCTTGCGAGAAGTACATGGGGCAATTCTCAATCCCCACGCGCACCCCGCTCTCTTCCGCGCACCGTATCAGCGGTTTCCATACCTCCAAGAACCGCGGCCAATTGTCATCGACAGACTTACTGGGATCGCGACCTATGAACGAATTTACCTGAGAAACCCCTAGCATGGGCGCCGCCTTGATCACTCGCTCCAAGTGGTCAATCGCGACCTGCGCCTCCTCTCGGTCAGCGGTCAAGGGGTTCGGGTAGTAGCCTAGCCCGCTAATAGTCAGACCGCGATCGGCCACCTTCCCCTTGATCTCGTCGGCCTCGCCTTCCGTAAGCGACGTCACATCGACATGGGTCACGCCTGCGTAGCGGCGATCGGCTTCGCCCACTGGCCAGCACATCAATTCCACGCAGGAAAACCCCTCCTCCGAAGCGAAATCCAATACTTCATCCAAACTCTGGTCCGCCAAGATGGCGCTCACGAATCCTAATTTCATTCCTTATCCTTTCTTAAAATTTACTTGTATCCAAATTCAAACGTCGACCCAACGGCCATCGGCGGCGCTTTTCACCACCGCTTCGCAAATCTCGAGTTCCCGATGGCCGTCCTCAAACGTGGCGAAGTCCCTTGTCCCTTGATCGCCTGCAGCGATGCAATCGTAGAAGGCCCGAAAGCACATCTTGAAAGAGTCCGGATAGCCTTCCGCGTGTCCGCCCGGATAATCCGTAAACCGCTGGGCCGCTTCGCTATTCAAGCTCGGATCTTTCAACAGAATCGCGTTCGCTTCCACGCGCGACCCGATCGCAATCTGATTCGGATTCTCGCTGTCGAATTCCAAGCACGCCTTCGATCCCGAGATCTCGTAGCGAAAGCAATTCTTCTTGCCAGGAGTCACCTGAGAAGCGAACAGCATGCCGCGGGCGCCGCTCGCGAAACGAAAGGTCAAGCAACCCATGTCGTCGGTCGTGATCGGCACGCTCTCCGTCGCTTCCACGCCCCCCAGCTTGCCCGAAAACGTCTCCACTTCTCCCTGCGGACGCTTTCGCGTCTCGTGCACCGTCTTCAAATCAGCAAACACCTGTACGATCTTTTCGCCCGTGATGAATTGAATCAGGTCGATCCAATGGGTGCCGATATCCGACACCGCCCGCAAGGCGCCTTGCTCCTCGGCCAGCACCCGCCAGTTGTAGTCCGTATCGAGAAGCAGCCAATCCTGCTGATAACTGCCGACGATGCTATGCACTTGGCCGATATCGCCTCGGGCGACGCGTTCTTTCGCTTCGATGCTGAGTGGATAGAACCGCGTGTTGTAGTTCACGCCCGCAACCAGCCCTTTTTCCATGGCTAAATCGGCGAGCTCCCGCGTCTCAGCAGCGTTCATCGCCAAAGGCTTTTCGCACATGACATGCTTTCCGGATCGCATGGCATCCATCGCTTGCGAATAGTGCAGGCGATTGGGCGTCGTGATGTGCACGGCATCGATCTCGTCGTCCGCAACCAAGGCCTCCCACAAATCGTAGGCCCGTGGAATCTCCAGGCGCTCTGCGGCCGCCCGCGCCTTGTCGGGCGTTGAGCCTTGTATCCCAACAAGCTCCACTCCCGGCAGACGCTTCAATGCCTCCGCATGGACGGCCCCCATGAATCCTGTTCCTGTAATCGCAACGTTCATTTCTTTTCCAATACTCGTTTAGGATCGCCCTCGAATCCTGCGCTAGCAAAGCCACCGCCTACGACACCTTCCTCGATCGAATCCAAATCGGGTGATTCCTCAAGCACGCTTTCGTCCGCTACATGGTCGATGGATCGATCCAGGGGACGATACCCGAGTCGATACGCATTGCTATTGTCGAAAAAACGGGGCTCTGGCGTATCCGAAATTCCATAGACAATTTCATGACCTAAGTTCGGATACGAGAAGCCAATCTCCACCAGCTGCATCAAGTCCCGAGGACTGATCCAAGTCCGCAATCGCCTTTCCTTGCTCAAGTCATTCCCCACATACCCGATCCGAATGGAAAGCGTATCCATAGCAAAGTTATCGGCATAGTAGGCGGCCAGCGCCTCACCATAGACCTTGCTCACTGCATACTCCGTATTCGGACGCAACGGAGCCCGGTGATCCACCGATTCACCCCTTGGAGTGAACCCGACCACATGATGCGTACTCGCGAACGCGATGCGTCGAATGCCTGCTTGGCGGGCCGCCTCGAATACATTGCGCGTCCCCACGACGTTCGCGCTCACGCTCAGGTCATAGTCGAAATTCGCCCCCACCTTGCTTCCAAAATGAGCGATCGCTTCGACGCCTTCCATAGCCTTCGACACGGCTGATAAATCGCTCAAGTCGCATTCGACGAACGTCTCGTTCTCCGCAAGGTTTTTCACTGGCGCGATATCGCTCACGACAACGTCTGAGAACTTCTCTCTCAAAAGCGGCCTCAACGATGTACCAACAATTCCAGCGGCGCCTGTTAGGAGTATGCGTGTGGGGAAACTCATTCGCTTTACTGCCAAATACTCTCCGAATCCGAAGAGTGGATACTTTTGATCGAAAAATTCATTGCAAGCTAAAATGGCGATCCAACCTAGTTCGTATAGCTTTCCCAAAAATCATGACTATAGCCAAGGGCCTCATTGTCGTCCTCTAGTTCAATTGCCGCTTGCCGCATACCCGAGCGTAGAGATCCTAGGATCTCCTCGTATTCCGGGAAATAGGCCAGATTATTCGTTTCCCATGGATCTTCCCTATAGTTGAACAGCTGAGTCACGCGCGAGCCAGCAACGAAATCCCCGTCTCTATTGGTTCGACCGGGTGAACGTACGTACTCGATTAATTTGTAGTCTCCTTTTCGATACGCTCTTTGGAATTGCATATACGCATGGTAGGTGGAATCACGAGAAGAATCCTCCCGCCCGGCGATCACATCGTTGAGACTATGTCCCGTGACCGAATCGGGAATCCCAGCGAGGTCGCAGATCGTGGGAAAGATGTCGTGGATATAGCAGAAGGCATCGACTCGTTTCTTCATGCCTGCGAAATATCCGCCACTAATGATGAAAGGGACATGCAGGCCGTCCTCGTCGTAAAGGCTTTGCTTTCCTAGGAGTCCATGATTGCCAACCGCGAGACCGCTGTCCCCCGCCATAACGACGATTGTATCGTCCCACTGCCCGATCTGTTTCAGGGATTCTATGACGCGGCCGATCTGCGCATCCATGTGAGTGATGATGGCGTAATAGTCCGACAGTACTTTGCGCGCCATTTCAGGCGTGCGCGGCCAGGGAGCCAGCTTTTCATCACGTACGATCAGCTGCCCATTGTCGAACGGATGTTGGGCCAAGTAGGAGGGAGTCAGCTCTATCTCGTCCTCCGGATACTTATCCTTGAATGCCTGGGGAGCGTGACGGGGATCATGAGGCGCATGGAAGGCCAGATACATAAAAAAGGGCTGCTGCCGATCGTAGCTATCGATAAAGGAAACTGCGCCGTCAGCGAATACTTCCGAGGAGTGAGGCCCATCGGCCTCGGTTCCGGTGGGACCTCGCTTGTCATTTGGAGTCAAGGCCCGCCGATTCCCGCTCGCATCGAGCAAGTACGCGTCTTCCGCAGGAAAGCCTCCCGTCGGATCCCAATCCTGGTAAGGCATGCGAAAATGGTCAGTAAGGTATACGCCAAAGCCCATAAGGGCCGCTCCGGAATCGAATGACCGGGAAAGCGAGGCTTTGTCCTGATGCCATTTGCCAACGTGGTAACTGAAATAGCCGGCTTCCTTGAAGGCCTCGCCAATAGTCCTATGTTCTACAGGCAGCTCGCGGCCAATTCCCTTCAGCTTAAAAAGGTCCCTTCCCGTATGCAGCATGGCCCGACTCGGAATGCAGGTGGCTCCGGAGAATGATCCCATCAGGTACGCATTGGTGAACGTTAGGCCTTCATTCGAAAGCTGGTCGAGGTGCGGCGTTTGCACTTGATGCCCACCCAACGCATGAACGCCCGTGTAGCGGTGATCATCGGTGAAGATAAGCAAGACATTGGGCTTGCTTTCGTTCGCGGACAAATTCGAGCGCTGGGCCAAGGCTGAACTCGAATAGAGACCGCAGAGTGTTGTAGCTAGAAGGAGGGACAAGCGTTTCATTTGGACGATGGGATTTCGGAGCAGGTCAGGATGTTGAACTCCAATCCGGTGTTTGACGCAAGGAACGAAGCGACTGATGATATGAATTCCGTAGCACCGTGATTTTTTACTGAGCAACGCCCGCAAATCCTTCTTCGACTTGAAACACCATTCATTCGCTATGATCTCCAACAAACCTCGCAGATCGCTCGGTCCCCTTCTAGTCGCATTCCTCATGACGTCTCAACACGCTAAGGCAAACCACCCATCTGCCCAATGGGAAGAGATTCCTGAAGCTCTGGAAAATCCGGCCCTCATCACCCTGCAGGACGTGATCGATGAGAAAGCGATCCCAGTGGAAAAGGAAGCCCAGCAAGCCTGGCGCCCCAAAGGGGCGAGTTGCCTGGTGCTCGAAACGTCCGAGTCGATCGATGGAGGCAAGGACCTCTTCGATTGGAATCCGGAAACCGATTCAAAGACCTTGTTGCTGTCCGCAGAAGCGTTTATCCTGAACGGCGAAGAGAAGCCGCTCGAACCGAAGGACTAAGGGCATCTCAAATGGTCTCCTGACGAGACGAAGCTCCTTATCTACACGAATACGAAGAAGGTCTGGCGCGCGAATTCCCGCGGCGACTACTGGGTATTGGATCTCGAGACCCAAACGCTGCAGCCGCTCGGCGCTGATTTCGAACCCTCCACTTTGATGTTCGCCAAGTTCTCTCCGGACTCGAAGCGGGTGGCCTACGTGCAAGATCGAAACATCTACGTTGAAGATCTTAAAAGCGGGCGTATCCGTCGTCTCACCACGCGACCGAAGGACAGCATCATCAACGGAACCACGGATTGGGTCTACGAGGAGGAGTTCCAAATCCGCGACGCCTTCCAATGGAGTCCGGATGGAAAATCCATCGCCTACCTGCAGTTCGATACGGAGGGAGTCGGCGAGTTTCACCTGACCAATTATCTAGCGGGCAAATACCCCGAGGTCCTGCCCTTGCCCTACCCGAAGGTCGGCACGACTAACTCCTCCGCGCGAATTGGCGTTACAAGTTCCTCGCGAGCTCGCACGCGCTGGCTCGATGATCTTGCCGGCGATCCACGCCAACACTACATCCCGCGATTCACCTAGGCCGACAGTTCGGAGGAACTCGTCTTTCAGCGCTTGAACCGCAACCAGAACGAAAACGTCCTTTGGATGGCGACGGTCAAAACGGGAGCGCTGAACCCTTTCTTCACCGAACGGAGCGATACCTGGATCAATGTCCATAACCACATGACCTGGTTCGACAATGGCCAATCCTTCCTTTGGCAAAGCGAAGAGGACGGCTATCGACACTTCTATCGCGTCACCCGCGATGGAACGGAAAAGACATTGATAACGAAAGGCGACTACGACGTCGTCCAAATGCTGAAGTTCGACACGGACAACGGCTGGCTCTACTTCATCGCCAGCCCGGACAATCCGACCCAACGCTACTTGTTTCGCGAGCGTATCGACGGCATGGGCCAAGCTGAGCGGTTGACGCCCCATGAACCGAGTGGTACGCATTCGTATCGGATTTCCGGAGACAGTTCGCTAGCCTTTCACAGCTTCTCCAACGCAAATACCCCACCCTCATACGACCTGGTCGAGCTGCCAAGCCATCGCGTGATTCATACCGGAGAGGACAACGCTGCCGCCCGGGCCAAGATGGATGAGGTCAATTTCCAGAAGACCGAGTTCTTCCAAATCGACATCGGCCAAGGAGTGGAGCTGCCCGCCTACATCATCAAGCCCTACAATTTCGACCCGTCAAAGAAGTACCCCGCCCTGTTCTACGTTTACGGCGAGCCCGTAGGACAGACCGTTAGGGACGTTTGGAAGAAGAGCCTATGGCGTCACCACCTCCACCACAATATCGGCATCTACTCCTCCGAGGACCAATCAGCCGCCGTACGCAAGCTCCTCGAAACGCGCCCTTACATCGACGCGGATCGCATCGCAGTCACCGGTTTCAGCGGCGGCGGCTCCATGAGCCTCAACCTTCTCTTCCGCTACCCCGACCTCTACAAGCTGGCTATGGCCGGCGGATTCATAAGCGACCAGCTCCTCTATGATACGGTCTATCAGGAACGTTACATGGGACTGCCCGAGCAAAATCCGGAAGGATACAAGAACGGCTCCCCGATCACCCACGTAGAGAACCTGCAAGGACACTTGCTCATCTATCACGGCACGCAGGACGACAATTGCCACTACCAGAATTTCGAGAACTTGGTACAGGCTCTTATCAAGCACAACAAGCAGTTCAAGGCCGTGCCCTACATCGGCGGCACCCACGCCTTGAAGTCAGCGGGCGACGGCCAAGGGACCGCCCACAATCTCAAGACCAAAACATGGTACCTGATGAACAACATACCTCCAGGAGCCAGATAGGTGGTTTTATGAGGAGTCCCTCTCGAATCAAACTTAAGAATCCAGGTCGAACGAAATCCACGATTTGAGTACGTCCCTCATTTTTCTATCTTTCCTCTGAGAAGCACTACGTCCAATCCAATCCCTCCGGGAGCGTGTTGAGATTCTCGCATCCGTCTTCGCGCACGATCACCAGGTCCTCCAAACGAATGCCTCCGATAGCCCGGCAATACAATCCAGGCTCAATCGTCAGCGCATCGCCTACAACCAGCTCGGGTCCCTTATAGTCCAGCAAGGGCGGCTCGTGAACGTCGAGCCCAATTCCGTGCCCAGTCCCGCAGGTCATCGCGCAGTAAGAATCGGGATCGTCCGCCTGTGGCAAGCCCATCTGGTAACCATGGGAATTCAAAGCCTTCGCTGTTGCTAGATGTACGAATTCTCCGGATACACCTCGTCGTGTAGCCTTGATCGCGGCGCGTTTTGCATCCAAAACGGCTGCGTGCATGCGCAGCACCTCATCGGGAACATCGCCATGAACGACCGTACGCGTGCAATCCCCGCAATAGCGCGTGGAACGATTTCTCGGAAATATGTCCACGATAACAGGCTCTCCCGTTCTTAACCCTCCCCAACCGAGCCAATGGCAGTCCGCAGCGGATGGCCCTCCAGCGATGATGGCCGGAGACCCCGAATAGCCCTGCGCTAGAAGATGCTTATCCACCTCGAGCCGCAGAAATTCAGAGGTCAGGACTTGTCCTCCCGATTCTAAGGTACCATCCGCCCGCGCCTCGGAACGGGCGATGGTTTCGCACACCATCGCCACGGCTCCTTCCGTCACGCGTTGAGCCTCACGAAGATGGGCCACTTCCTCATCGGTTTTACGTCGCCGATCGGAGACTCCGAGCTCGGGATCGTAGGCGACCTCGATCCCAGCCGCGCGAATCGCGTCCACATAGACCAACGGAAGAAGGCGATCGCCTCGCGCGACCTCTATGCTTTTGCGTCGCAGACACTCCGTTGCCGCTTGGGCCGTGGCCGTTGCCCGATCGCCTGACAGGCCTTCCGCGGGAACGAAATCCGCTGGGCAATGCACATCCGTAACTCGGGCCTGTTGCCGGGCCCGATCCATTTCGATATCTCTGAGGATCAAGATCCGCTCGCCAGTCTCTCTTAATTCGATGAACACGACCGGATCGTGAACGATAAACTGAATCTCCCTATAGAGAGACGCATGCTCCAAAGGGCATCCCGCCATGATAGTTGCTGACCGATCGCTTTCCGACATAATTCAGTACGAGTTTATGTATTCAATGAGACCTCGAATGCCGAATACAATTTTTAGGGAATCCAGATGCTTTTTTTTTAACAACGCTCCTGCGTCGCTTGATCCCCGCTACGCGGGGGCAGGATCACGAATCCCGCGTTCCGGGATCGTGGCAGGAACCAACGAATAGTTGGGCGTTATCCAGCAACGCTAACAATGAGGTCCTTCAATTTGCAATCTGGCGCAAAAATCGTATCTCCAAGGCTGCCCAAATCACGATTGAGCCAAGTACAAACGGGAGTAGCACACCATACGAAAACATACCAATCGTATACTCGTAATCGTAAAAGAGATTTCCGCACAATGCGGGTAGTTGAAACGGGCCGATGATCGTATTGGGTGAATGGTGATAAAACGTTGGAACGAACACAAACGCATACAACATCGAACGCAATACACGCCCCAATTCCAAATTCTCAATTTTTTCGATTCGCCTATCGAGATTACCGGCAGCGAAAACGGTCAAGGTAAGAAAACCAAATACAAGAGTGACTTTAACTAGAATCTCCATGCTAACAGTCCAAATATATCACCAATTCGAATGACCAATTGTCAAATTTCGAATGTAGAAGGCGGGAGCCCAACCCATATCATTCTGCATTATGTTCAGAAAGCGCTCCGACGCAAGCGTAGACAATTGGGCCCGCTCAAATCTATACGCCCTTGACCCTGTCGCTAGTATATGGACGTTGTATATGTAGCAATACCCCATGAAATTTAATCTATCCCGTCGCTCATTCATCAAGGCCAGCTCCGCTTTGGCGGGCTTCCAGATTCTACCCTCCGGACTTCGCGCGAATTCGCCTAATAGCAAACTTTGCACCGCCCACATCGGCGTCGCCGGGAAAGGCTACACGGATACCTCCCATATCGCTGCTGATCCGAGGACAAAAGTCCTGGGACTGTGCGACGTCGACCTGCGCCACCTAAACGGCGAAGGACCGCGAATCCAAAATCGCAATTTCAAGAAACTGTCGTTCCCCGGCGCTCGTAAATTCCAGGATTATCGGGAAATGCTCAGTGAGCTCGGGGACATGATCGACGCCGTTTCGATTTCTACGCCCGACCATATGCACTACCCCGCCACTTTGGCCGCCATGGAACGGGGTAAGCATGTATTTACTCAAAAGCCGCTAACCAACAATATCTCAGAAGCGCGGCACTTGATGAAAGTCGCCCGAGACAAGGGCCTCGCTACGCAAATGGGTATTCAAAATAAAGCGACGGAAGGCTATCGCTTGGCCACACGCCTTATTCGCGATGGCGCTATCGGAAAGGTGTCCAAAGTGATCGTGTGGTGCTTCAAGGATTGGGGATACGATGGCGATCCTTACATCGGCGAGGATCCGGTTCCCGACTACCTTGATTGGAATCTCTGGCTTGGCGTCGCGCCCGAACGACCCTTCCTCGAAGGCAAGTACCACCCAAGTCAATGGCGGCGTTCCCTGGATTTTGGCTGCGGTACGCTTGGCGACATGGGTGTCCATATTTTCGATACGCCTTTTGACGCCCTCAGGCTAGAGCCTCCGGTTTGGGTGGAAGCGGACTGTCGGCAACCCAACAACTTCTCTCTCCCTGAAAAATCAGTCGTCCGCTATGGTTTCCAGCCCAGTCCGCTGACGACCCGGGATTTTCAATGGACGTGGTACGACGGCGTTGCGTCGCCGCCTCCGGGACCCGACATGGAACTGCCCGAAGGCCAGACCCTACCGAAGCAGGGAGCCATGCTAGTGGGAGAGGACGGTCGCATGCTCCTGCCCCATATCGCTGGTCCTCAGCTCCTGCCCCGGAGCCTGTACGCGAAGCTGAAGAAGCCGGACATGGGACCTCCAGTAAATCACTACGGGCAATGGATCGACGCCATCTATGGAAGCAAGACCCCGCCGGCCGCAAACTTCGACTACTCCGGCAAGATGGTAGAAGGCGTATTGCTAGGGGTCATCGCCGGCCGCTATCCGGGCAAGAAAATCAAATGGAATTCCGCCAAAGGGAAAGTCACCAATCTCGCCGCAGCCAATCAGTTCGTGCAGAAGGAATACCGCGCATTCTAGCGAATGCAGCCCGCGACAATCCTGCTGCGGTTCGGATGTCCTGAACGCGGCTAAATAGAGCCCACGGCATGGAAATTGCTAGGCGGGTCCCATGTCATCTTTTTTCCTCCTCATTAATCGTTTAGCCTTCGTTCCCCGATCGCATCGCTATTGATTCGGTTGGGGATACTTGTTGCATCAACATCTCCAAATCGCCGCATGCGAAAATTCACTGTCTTCATTACCCTTCTCGTTATCGCTGCGCTCCTCCCTTGCCAAGGAACGGCGGCCGAAAGCAAGCCGAACCTCCTCTTCATTCTGGCCGACGATCTTGGATACGGGGATCTCGGCTCCTATGGCTGCGAAGACATACGCACCCCCAATCTCGATCAACTGGCGCGGGAAGGCATTCGCTTCACGGACTACTATGCTAACGGTTCAGTCTGCACTCCGACTCGGGCTGCCTTCATGACGGGACGGTATCAGCAGCGATTGGGTCTCGAGGATGCTGTAACCTATCAGGAGATGGGCCGAGGGCTCCCTGAAGAAGGCGAGACTCTAGCCCATGCGCTGCGTAGCGCTGGCTACACTACAGCTCTCATCGGCAAGTGGCATCTTGGATACGACATGAAGCGGCGGCCCTTGCAGCAAGGCTTCGACCACTACTTCGGGCTGCTTGGGGGCAACCACCACTATTTTCAACACATGGACCGCATCGGCGTACCAGATCTCTGGGAGGGGAACCAGGCTGTCCAACGAAAAGGCTACACCACTGACTTGCTGACAGAGGACGCCGTGGCTTTCCTGTCGAACAGTCGCGAAAAGCCCTTCTTTCTATATCTTGCCCATCCCGCTCCGCATTTCCCGTGGCAGGGCCCTGAGGATGCCGACAAAATCGTGGAGCCAAAAAAGCCCACATGGCAGCAGGGCGATCGCGAAACCTATGCTCGCATGGTGGAGCATCTTGACAGAAGCATAGGCACGGTGTTGTCCACGCTCGACGAACTCGGACTCGCTGAAAGCACTTTAGTCGTTTTCTCCTCCGACAATGGCGGCCACACCCACTCTCGCAATGCGCCCTTGCGCGACTTCAAGGGCACCCTCTGGGAAGGAGGCACTCGAGTCCCATGCATTGCGCGTTGGCCAGGCCGACTGCCCGCGGGAGTTACGACGCCTCAGGTCGCAATCACTATGGACTGGACCGCAACGTTCCGCCATCTCGCAGGTCTTGGTTCTGACTCAGCCGGGGCAGATGGTGAAAACCTGTGGCCCCTGCTGTCGGGCAAGGAGTCGATTCGCGAGCGCACCCTCTTTTGGAGGCGAACAAATCGTCGAGAGCTGAAACGCATTGAAACAGGACGCTCCGTTCGGCAAGGACAGTGGAAGCTCATAGAAATGACCGGTCGAGAACCCGAACTCTTCGATCTCTCTACCGATATCGGAGAATCGCGCAATCTGATCGAACAACAACCGAACTTAGCTCTTGAATTAAGCCATAAACTAGACGCATGGGAACAACTCGTAGAACGGAATTGAAAAGTACAAATTCTCTACCTTTTAGAATCTTCTGCCTAACAACCGCAACCGATGCCCTGGGACTTCCTAAGAGTGGTGCGCAGGATCGCACCACATAGAACCGTTGCTGAGTTGGACTAGCCTGCGCAAAGCGCCACACTGAAGCTGCCATGTTTCTGTCCGCCCCCATACGAGCCTCCCTGCGCTGGATAGTGAGCATTGGGATGCTTGCCTCTTCTAAGCTGCTTGGTCAGGAAGTTGAATTCGCCACCGAGCTGGCTCCCATCCTCGAGAAGAAATGTCTAAGCTGCCACAATCCCAATTTGATGAAAGGCGATCTTTCGATGGCCACTTTGGAGGACATTCTGGGGGCCGATCAGGATATCCTAAAACCGGGGAACTCAGCGGATAGCGCCCTCCACTGGATAACCGTAACCTTGGAGGAAGGAGAGCCGCCCGAAATGCCGCAAGAAGGGGAAGCGCTCACCGAGCAGGAGGCAAATCTCCTAGCAGCTTGGATCAATGCCGGGGCCGAGTGGCCCGATGGCCTCGTCTTGCGAGAAGCATCCAAGGCCGACAAATCCTGGTGGGCCTACCAACCGCTATCAAAAACGCGTCTCGAATCCATCGATGCCTATGTTGTGGCCACGCTTCAGGAAAACGGGCTATCGATGAACCCGCCAGCGGAACGGCGCAGCCTGATACGCCGCGCTACTTATGACCTCACCGGCCTGCCTCCTCCCCCAGAGGAGGTGGAAACTTTCATAAACGATTCCGATCCGCTGGCCTACGAGGCGCTCATCGATCGGCTATTGGCATCCCAACACTATGGTGAACGCTGGGGTCGGCACTGGCTGGATGTGGTCCGTTTCGCCGAGAGTGGAGGCTACGAGCACAACTTCTTCGTCTACAACCTCTGGCCCTTCCGCGACTACGTGATTCGATCGCTCAATGAAGACAAGCCGTTCGATACGTTTATCCGAGAGCATCTTGCCGGAGACGTATTGGGGAAGGGAATACCGGACGTGGAAATCGGAGCTGCTTTCCTAACTGCTGGTCCGTTCGAAAGAGCCCCCAACCAGGAACCCGCTCAGGCGGCTCAGACTCGGCCCAACCATCTCAATGAAATCATCAATGCCACCGGGGAAGCCTTCCTGGGGATGACTCTCGGATGCGCCCGCTGCCACGACCACAAGTTCGATCCGGTCAGCCAGGAAGATTACTACGGGCTCTATGCCACCTTTGCAGGCGTTCGGCACGGCTCCGTTCCCTGGACGACCCCAGAAGCCAAGCAATCCTATTCCGATAAAACGCGTCCGCTCGAGCAACGATTGACCGAACTGAATTCGGAACTGAAGTCACTGCAAGCGGACATCTTGCAAAGAGCTCAGGATAATCGCTCCGACCTAGAAAAGCAGGGACCCATTGGGCTCTGGTTCGGGAAGGATAAAATAAGGTTCCTTGAGCAATCTGGCCTTGATGTTTCCCCAAGGACCGCTGGGATCGTTCACTAGATCGAATTGCGTGTTTACCGATTCGCGTACTTCCCTCCGCAACAATCACTCATCTGCGACTGATTACCCCAAGGTTGTACTGTGCCTCGGCCACCCCCTGCTCGGCGGATTTGCGATACCACCTAACGGCTTCCTTGTCGTCCTGCAAGACGCCATCGCCGAAGCTGTACATTACCCCAAGGTTGAACTGTGCCGCGGCGTCCCCTTGCTCGGCTTTCACTTTAGCCTCCTCAAAGGTCTGGCCCGAAACCCAAGTGGTGGCAATAAGGGCGGCTAGGATTATCAGAACCTCTTTGGGCAGCATGATCCGTTTATACTCGCGCCTTCGCGTCGAAGGCAAGGCGAAATCTCCGATAAGCTGAATCTCGCGCCCTTTGCCTCTTAGCAGCAGGAAACCGGCCTTGAGAGGACGTTTCCCTATTTGAAACTAGCCGCTCTGACGCTTGACTCCCCGCATCCGATTCCTACCGCGGAGATTCTCTTGTTCCAGGGCTCTGCTAGGCCCTTCCGGAAAATCCAACCCAAAAGCGTTGGCAGCGGCCACCCGTTGACCGTCGCGGGACTGAGGAACGATTCGCGCCCGTTCAAGCCAAATTCGTCCGTTTCGTATGCGAGTCCCAGGATTTGGACCTGTTCAGGAATAAGGGGCACAAGCTTGACGAATTTGAAATTTGGTCGGCGGGTGATTCTCCGCGCAATGTAGCGCTCTCCGTCAACGGAGGAAAAGCCTCCGGAAAATCAAGGGTATCCGAAGAGCTGCCGGAATTGTACACCGCCCAACGCGCCATCGATGGCGACTACGACAGCCGCTATTATGCGGATGGCCCCGAGCTCACCATCGAGCTAGCTGAGCCCACCTGGATTGACAAAGTCGCTTTTTCCAGCGCCCGCGTGGGAGGAGCGCCCGAGCACACGAAATATTTGTTCGTGGCCGAATACCGGATCGAGGTTTCCCTGGATGGCGAATCGTGGACGGAGGTAGCCCATGGTCGGGACCGACTTCCTGTGCCGAAAAAATACGCCAATCCAAACCGGGATGTTAAGCCAAAATTCATAAGTCATTTGCACTATCGGCGTATCCAATTGGGCAAGACGAAGGAGGAAACACTGACCGAGCAAAATCTCCGGGCTGAAATCACGCGCCTGAACGAGCAGTTGGACAGAATCGAACCATTGCCGACGGCATTTTTGGGAAGCCGATTGCCCGAAGATGCCCAAGGACCCTTCCGCATTTTCATTGGTGGCAGCCCCCAAAGACAGGGATACGAGGTCGCTCCAGCCAGCCCGTCCACTCTCGACCAAGTAACGCCGGGCTACCGATTGGAAGGAGAGACCGACGAATCGAAACGACGCCTGACCCTGGCGGAATGGATCACTCACCGGGATAATCCCCTAACGCCTCGCGTTCTGGCCAACCGCATCTGGCAATATCACTTTGGCACCGGTATTGTGGATACGCCAAATGATTTGGCTACATGGGCGGTCGACCGACGCACCCCGAGTTGCTGGATTTTCTGGCAAGCCAGCTAATCGAGAACGACTGGCAGCTGAAAGCCATACACAAACTGATTATGCTCTCCGATAGCTATCGCCAAAGCTCAGCTTGGAGCTGGGACAGCGCGCAAATGGATGCAGACAGCCGCCTGCTCTGGCGATTTCCGCCAAGGCGACTCACAGCTGAAGAAATTAGGGATACCTTTCTTACTGTGTCAGGTAAATTGGATACAACTATGGGCGGTCCTGGGTTTCGTCTCTACGATTTTTGGCTGGATACGGTGACCACCTATGTACCGCTCGATGAACACGGCCCTGAAACCTACCGCCGGGCCATCTACCATCACAACGCCCGCGCCTCGGTAGTGGACCTAATGACGGATTTCGATCAGCCCGATTGTACGCTCTCCGCGCCACGCCGCACGCAAACTACGACTCCCTTGCAGGCGCTCACCCTGATGAACCACAGCTTCACGCGTGATATGGCCGACTATTTTGCTTCCCAAGTCCATGAACAGTTTCCTGAGGATACGGAGAAACAGGTACAGACTGTTTCCCAGATCGCCTACCAGCGTTCGGCGGACGCGGGGGAACTGACCCAGTCCACCGAATTGGTCCAAGAACACGGGTTGCGAGCGCTCTGCCGCGCCATCCTCAACTCCAGTGAACTCATCTATCTGAACTAGGCCGAAACATGAATGAAAACCCAGAGCAGTATTCGCGGCGCCGTTTTTTTGGAAATGTGACAACGGGGCTTATGGGCGTTGGGTTGAGTCATCTGCTGAGCGCGGAAGGGCTGCATGGGCAATCCACGGCGCCGGCCTGGCAACCGGGCAGAAATCGTACTCACCACCAACCGCGGGCCAAGCGCGTACTGCAGATTTTCTGTCCTGGCGCGGCGTCCCAAATCGATCTCTGGGAGCATAAACCCTTACTTCAAAAGTACGACGGCAAACCCTTGCCGGGCGAAGAGGATTTCCTCTCATTCCAGGGCAAGAACGGCGTCATCATGGGTTGCCCCTAGGAATTCAAGCCAGCCGGTCAAAGCGGTAAGATGATCTCCTCGATGCTGCCGCATCTGTCCCAGCACGTGGATGACATGGCCTTTTTCCATGCCATGCAGTCCAAGTCCAATACCCACGGCCCGGCCTGCATTTTCGCCAATACCGGTCATCCCACGGAAGGGTTTCCCAGCGCAGGCGCTTGGGTCAGCTACGCCTTGGGAAGTTTAGCTGACGACTTGCCAACCTATGTAGCGCTTCCAGACATACGCGGGGAACCTCCCAATGGAAAGGCCAACTGGAGCAACGGCTTTCTTCCCGCCGAGCGCCAAGCGATCGCCATGGCGGCGCATCAGCCAATCCGCAATATTCAACTACCGGAAGGGATTGGCAAAGCGGAAGAGCGCCGCACGCGGGATCTGCTTCACTACCTCAATGAAAAGCATGCCGCCTCCCATCCGGGAGAAACGGAGCTACAGGCTCGCATGAGCGCCTACGAATTGGCGGCCCGCATGCAGCTTTCCGCGCCGGAAGTCAGCGACTTCAAGAGCGAACCTCGGCACATTCATCAGCTCTACGGCACGGATTCACCCAACACGCTCAAGGCAGCCTACGCTAGGAACTGCTTGCTTTCGCGTCGCTTGCTCGAACGGGGCGTGCGTTATGTGAACCTTTTCTGCGCCTCCCGATCCAGTGGCGCCGATGGACTTCTGAATTGGGACGCCCACAAAACGCTGAAGTCCGACTACGAACGGCACCTCCCGATATTCGATCAGCCCACCGCAGCCCTGTTGACCGATCTCAAGCAACGCGGTTTGATGGAAGACACCTTAGTCTTGTGGACGACCGAGTTTGGCCGTATGCCCACTCGTCAAATTGGCACCGTCGGTCGTGATCACAATCCTGACGGGTTCACCCTTTGGATGATGGGCGGCGGCGTGAAAGGAGGAACCAGCTATGGAGCCACCGACGAGTTTGGACGCCGAGCCGTGGAAAATCCCACCAGCATCTGGGAATTTTATTCTACCGTCCTGCACATCCTCGGCCTCGATTACGAGCAACTGTCCTATTACCACAATGGCCTGGATCGCCGCCTAACCGATGTCCACGGACACGTCATAAGAGAGGTACTGGCATAGGTACCCGACAACTAACTACGATTTGCAACCGTCGATCCTGTGCGTTGTCGCCGAAATCCGGTTGCCACGCGCCAGAATCTAACGACGACTATTTCATGGCAGAAAAGTCCGTCGGGACGAAAAGCTCCCCGGTCACTCCACCTTGGATTACCATACCTCCTCCTGCCCTTTCCAACGACGCATCTCGAGCCGTGATCCAATCTTCGTCAGCGCGCTGGTTGGCGAAAGACGTTTCACGCGCTTCTTCGCTCTCATGAGCGATCATGTAAATCAGCGTGCTAGTAGCGCCCTCTTGGTCGGCCATCGGGTGGAAGTAAACGAGATTTTCGATTCCATGTTTTGCGAACAGGCCAATCGTGTGATCGCGGAATCGTGCATCCAGATGACGCCGCTTGCCTTCCTTACAGATATAAGTCCGAATTTCAAACAAGCGTTCAGGCGATGCTTGGATCTTCTTGATCGGCATCGAGTAATCGGTCGTCTGCATAAAAACGGATTCAATGCTCTTTATAAGCCGTCCATTTTTTGAGGAAGCCCTAGCGGCGGCTTTCCAATCCGGATCTTCCTGAAAGGCCTTCCACATCGATTCCTGATCAAGTCGACTGGGAAACGCCAATAGGTAGACGAGCTTGTTCTCCGTATTGTCCTTGGGCACCCAGTAACCCACATTCTCAATCCCGTGCCTCTCGAACAATCCGGTGGTGTGATCTCTAAATCTAGCGATCAGGTCGTCTAGCTTGCCCTCTTGCGCATAGTAGGTTCGCATTTCGTAAACGCGCGTATCATGCGCCTGCAGGGAATGCAGAGGGATAACGAGCAAGCAGCTTAGAATAAAAAATAGGCGGGGTAGTATATTCATAACAGGAAAAAAAGCCGCCACGGCCGATCTTGCGAGTAAAATGATCCTAAGGAGACAGAAGGAACAGATGCAAAATCAATAGCTGTCTTGACGAAAGCAACAGCCTGAAGGAATCCGATCCCCTTCCAGGTTGAATCCTCCGTCTCGAGCCTGTAGGCAGCTTTCTACATCAATTGGGGTCAATCGACTTTCCAATCAATTTGCGAAAATTCATCAGCCTTAAATTACGATTTATCTGCCGCCGGCAAAGATCGCTACTGGCGCAGCTGTGGTCGTGATTCCGGGAGGCGGCTTTCGTTCGAATTGGATTACGCACGAGGGCTATCGTGTGGCCGATTGGCTTGCCGCGAGGGGTATCGCAGCCTTCGTCTTGAAGTATCGTCTCGAACGGGACGCGGGCTCCGACTACTCGACGATGGAGCATTCGCTGGCGGACGCCCAACGCGCCATTCGAACCGTTCGCAGCCGAGCCGCTGAGTGGTCAGTGGATCCCGAACGCATCGGCGCTATTGGATTTTCCGCAGGGGGCGTGCTTACCGGGCTCACAGGCGCGTACTTCGATAGGCCCGTGAACAAGCGAGCCGACGCGATCGACGACCTAAGCGCCAAACCCGCATTTCTGGGTTTAGTCTATGGTTCCCCATTCGGTCCTACGAGTTCTTGGAAAGCGCCGATACGGGAGGACCTGCCACCCGTCTTTATGATCGCGGGCGGGGATGACCGGATCGCGGAATCCTATCCCGAGATTTATCTGCAGCTCAAGGCCACGGGTGTTCCAGCCGAGCTGCATCTTTACGCCGGCGTCGGTCATGGTTTCGGTATTCAAGACAGAAATACGCCTGCCGTGGCGGGCTGGATCGACCGATTCTACGATTGGCTGTTCACTCAGGGTTTTCTGTAGGAACGAAGCCGCAAAAGAATAAGACGCCTCTTTTCCTACCCTCTTCTATCGGAGGAAACATAAATCCATCGCCTCGCAGAGGCGCCCATTCACGCGTAGCCACCGACCCGTCGGGGTCAACGACGGGACAAGCGAGCCCACAAAGTGGGCAAGCGTTGTTAAAATCTAAAAACCGTTCTTCCGCCATGCGGTTTCGGGAAATGGGTTTCAGCACAGCTGAAAATAGGCCCGGGCGCACTATTCAACGGTACTGTCGCTGGAATACGAGATCGACATGGAGTCAATGTTCCCTTTCAATATGCAGTTAGACCGTGACCGTTTTGAATCGATTAACGATAATTCTCCTTCTTGCCCTCTACACGCTTCCGAGTGTTCAGGCCGCTAAGAAAGTCGCCGTCAGGGCGATAGCATCGGAGCGCTATCTTGAACGCAAGGCGGCGTTAGATTCAGAAGAGATTGAAACCTATCAGTTTTTTAAAGGGCGCTATTTCGGTCCTCGATCGGTAAACAAGGGAATGGAGAAGCTTTCCTTTCAAGAGATCGTCGTAAATATGGCGCAGCACTTGGCGAAACAGAACTACTACCCCAACCCGGAGAAGGGTAAAGGCGACCTGCTGATCGTTGTCCACTACGGAATAACCGATATCGGGCCTAATCTCGAGGAAGGCTTGGGCTATACGGATCTTGAAGACATGGGAGTTTCCGGATCTTCAGGCGGATCCACAATGCAACAGATAAACGACCTAGCCAATCTCGAGTTCGCTCTTGGCGTATCGGAATCCTTGGACCACGGGAAAGATCGGAATTCGTTTTCAACCGCGCAGCTGCTAGGAATGGAAGCTGCCTTCGAAGGCCATCCTACTCTTGAAGATTCCAGAACGACGGAACTCAGAAGCATGCTCGAAGAAGAGCGGTACTTCGTGTATTTGATGGCCTACGATTACCCCACGATTCTCAATGAAGGAAAGCAACTGCTCCTTTGGACAACGCGGTACAGCATGCGAGCCGCGGGCACTCCGTTCGAAGCCGCGATCCAGAATTTGAACCAAGTCGCTGGCAACTACTTCGGGAAGAATATGAAGGGTCTCAACCATAGACGCGTCGACGACCAATCGAGCGTGGATATTGGCGAGATCGAAGTCATTGAAAATTCCAAGCCAACTTCAGCCGAGCCGAACCCGAACTAGACACGCGAATCGTTTACCCCTCAAGGCATCGATCCGACTTGCAGCCAAATGCGGAACTCAGCAATCAGTAGGTCCTAAGATCAATGACTGGACCTGCAGGAACACAAACCGCCCAAAGCCAAAGCGCTCATAGCCCTGAGCAAATCATTCAGCTTCTAAAAGCGGGCAATGATCGTTTTGTTCAGGGACAATCGACTCAGCGTGATCACCTAGCTCAAGCCAAGGAGACGGAGGCAGGGCAATACCCGCACACCATCGTGCTGGGCTGCATAGACAGTCGCGTGCCCGTAGAGACCATCTTCGACCAAGGCATAGGCGATATGTTCGTGGCGCGTGTCGCAGGCAATATCGCGACGACCGAAGTTCTGGGCAGCATGGAATTTGCCACCGCAGCCGCGGGCGCCAAGGCGATCGTTGTCCTGGGTCACACCCATTGCGGAGCCATCAAAGGCGCCATCGATGAAGTTAAGCTGGGCAACCTCACTACGCTCCTAGCGGGTATCGAGCCGGCGGTCAGCGCTACGCCTTTGAAGTCGGGCGAAAAGAATTCCCAAAATAGTGAATACGTCAACGACGTCACGCACACCAATGTTCGCCTGACTCTCCAAACGATTTTGAAGGAAAGCCCGACGATAGCCAAGGCCGTCGAAAAGGGTGACGTAACCCTAGCGGGCGCCGTGTACGACCTGGGCACCGGGAAGGTCAACTTCCTCGACTAGTCCAATTCGATTGCGGAAAGCGCGAGCGTCCTTGTCGCTGCTTGAACGCCTGCATAGCTACCTTGCGCTCTTCAGGACTCAGTTCTCCGTCCCCGTCGTCCTTGTCGAATTGCGCGATCGCGCGCTGCATGAGCTGACCTTGATTTTGGTTGCCGCGTTGGGAGATTCGATTCCTCCGGGAGTTTTGCGATGCTTCCGCTGAATGATTTCTGATCTCCTTTCGAAGCGCATTGAATTCATCTGGATTGGCAGCGACGACTTGCAAGGTAACGCTACCCATCTCGTCATCGGACTCCCTCCCTCATCGGACCCGTTTTGGCGGGACGTTTGGATTGTTGAAATTATCTTCGGAATTATCCCATACCACCTCCGAATCCAGTCGCGTACCCGCTGGAAGAGAAATGTATCCATCAAATCGATAGCTTTCCTGCCAGGAAAAGTCCCAATCGGGAATGGTCATCAGCTCTTTGACTTCGCCGCCTGGCAAGGTTGCGGTCATCGACATGCACTTGCCCAAGTAGTGGGCATGGGCGCTGATTCCGAACGCTTTCACGTCCACCGGAAGCACGAAGGAATCCGTCTTCGTATAAGCGCTGTCGCCAGCAGGGATATTGATTCCCGCTAAGGCTCCGAATACTGGCGGCAACTGAATGCCTGTAAAGCGCTGCGAAGGCGGCTCATCCGCGAAGTAGAAACCGACCGTCGAAACTTCCGTCTCTTCTTTTCCTGATGGGTGAAAGTGAGTCGACAGAATCAAGTCAGAACCCTTAGGCAGGCGATAAGCCAGGCCATCTGGAAGCATCTTGGGAGTACCTCCCAGCGCCCAACCGCCGATAGCGCCTCCTCTTTCCGTACCTCTTCCCATAGTCTTGAAGCCGGGAACTGGATCAGCCGCATCTCTCTGGCGAGCATCGCCGCTGGTATCGTAGTAAAAGAGCGAGTGGTGCACGACCGAACGGACGCCTGGACGAAACTTGATCGCTTGTATCCACTTGTCCTCGTCAAGATTTAGCGGAACGACGAAATTCCGGTAGATGTCCGGCCCTTCCGCGTAAAGCGTATACCCTTCCTTCATGCTGACGACTAGATCCGGCTCGCCCAACTGCCATCCCCCGGTGAACTTCGGAAGCGCTGGGAGCTTCGACGAATCACCCTCGGCCATTCCGCTCTCTACCCAGTCGCTGATCAGCGCAACCTCGGTCTCGGTAAGCCCTCGGTGATCCTGGAATACATAGTCCTTGGACTGCACGTGCCAGGGAGGCATGTAGCGATCTTCAACCACCGTAAGGATCAGCTCACCGCGCTTTTGCACGTCGCGGTAGTTCAATAATGAAAAGGGAGCCGCTTCTTTTGACCTATGGCAAGAGGCGCAATTCTCGAAAACGATGGGCGCGATATGTTCGCTGAACGTGATCGTCTCTGCGGAACGAGCCGTACTACCCGCGAACGAGGTGGCCAGCAGAACGGTTGCGACTAGGCAGTGATGAATTCGTTGTTTCATAATAGTGAATACGGCAGCTATAAATTTGGAATATAGCACCCGACTGCTTGCGTTCGAACACGGTCGATCGCCTCATTTTGATCAATCGAGTTCAAAGCGCTTCGAAGGTCCTTTTCGGTTATCACGCGTCGCCGGTTTCCTAGAGAGGGATACATATTGTCGATCCGACCGCGATAGGCGATCGCTCCATCCGGTAGCGTCACCACAGCTTCCGGGGTGACCCGCGCCCCCGTCGCCTTCACCAAGTCATGGCGCCTATCGGCGATAGCGACATAACCGGTCAGGCTATAGGCTTTCATATGCTCTGCGATCTCATTCCGGGAGACGTCCGGATCGACATAGACCAAAGTCAGGGCAAAGCCCTTGGAACCAAACTCCGATCTCAAGCGGGCCATCTCAGGAGCATAAGCGTTCGATATCGGGCAATCCTGGGTAACGAAAAGCAGCACGGATGCTTTCGCCTCATCGAGCTGGAACGGAGCTCGTTCCTGTCCCTCGATATCCAGAATAGAGACCGAGGTATCCTCGACTGCATCCGGGAGCGCTTTTTCCCCTGCCGTCGCAATCGCGCCTAAGCACGAGAGCGCTAGGCAAACGCCGATGGAGCAATGATTTTTGAAAACGCGCATAACCGATGGGAATAGCTGATCCCATCCAATAAAACACGCAATCCTGAAGATCGGTTACAGCGATTTCGTCCGATTCAGACTCCAGTCAATCCACGACCCTCCGCGAAAGAATCAAATAGATTGCACCGTCAGAGCCAGATCCGCTAGAAGACTAACATGAACCCCAAGCTACCCCTAGCGCTCACCGTTCTGCTTCTCGCGTGCGGTTGCAGCCAAACTGAACCTCTCAGCTCCCCGATCGCTGGGGTTTGGCATGTCGACGAGGTCGTCAACCTCGTAACGGGCGATTCCACCGATCCCGAGAACTCGCATTTCATGATCACCGATTCGCACATCATGAATGTCGGAGGAAAGGAAGAGCGTCCTATCGTTAAGAAAGCCTTCGCGGATATGTCCCCAGAGGAAATCCTATCGCAGCTCCCCGCGAGCGGTGGATTCTTCAGCTACGAGATCAAAGACGGCAAAGTCCATCGCACCAACGAGTTCGCTTTATCGGAACTGTTCGAAGGGATGTACATCGTTACGGAATTCGAAACGGATGGGGCCACGCTCGTATTCCGAGACGATCATCACGTTGACGGACAGATGCGGGAATGGCGCATGACCCGGGTCGAGTGAAGCGGTGATTTCGATGACTGCCCCATCGCCGCTTCGTTGGTTCTAGAACGCTTGTCCCGTAACGACAAATGGGCCGCTGAAACGTCCCATCTCGAATTTCGGATCGTGAGGCTAGCAATCCCCGCAATCCGAATACACTCCTACTGAAACGTTAGAACCTGCCAATGACCGATAGGCGCGCATTGAGCGACGCTCCCACAGTTACTTGATGCGTGCTATGGGAATTCGGGAAATAAAGCTCATCGGTCAGGTTCTCGATATTAAGCTGAACGCGGAGCTCATCGGACAGGTCATAGAACGCAGCCGCATCTATACGGGTATAGTCTGGCAGGATCGCGCTATTCCCATTGTTGACGAAACTAGTGTCCTGATGCGTGAGTCCGAGACCAAAACCAAACTCGACAGTCAACTGGAAGTTATTCCAAACCGAGAACATGTGCTCGGGCAGCTCACGTGGGCACAGACCCGTCGCTCCTGATCGTTTGACCTGCTCGCCATCCAGGTTGCTGTACCCAGCCGAGATAAACCAATTTTCCGTAACCTTGCCCTGAAGCTGCAGCTCGAATCCGGTAATCTCCGAATCGATCACGTCCAATGTCGATGGATCGTTGTCCGCGACCTGGGGCGAGCTTTGCTCAATTTCGAAAAGAGAAAACGTCAGGTTCAAGATTTGGCTGATGTCCCATTTCACGCCTAGCTCCGTATTGGAGAACGTATTCGGATCGAGCTGGTTGTTGCTGCCATTGATATTCGCGAACTGCTCGCCACTGCGGGGAAGGAAGGACTCGCTATAGCTTCCGTAGATCGATACGTTTTCTTCGGGCTTGAAGAGCAGCCCCAGACGAGGTGAAATCTCATCGTCCGCGCGGCTCCGCGTCTCATTAGCGACAACGTTGAATACGTTGATATCGAAGCTGTCGAAACGAGCTCCGAGAATCACGTCCCATTGAGGCGAAAGCGCAATCTCGTCCTGTATGTACGCGGAGAATACGTCGATGCCCACATGCGTGTCGTCGTTGATATCTGCAGTGAAGCTATTCGTCGTCGGTACGCCAGAGGCATTGACACCTACTCCTCCGCTCACGTTAAGTGGTCGCGTGGTCGCGAAGACTTCATTGTCGTCGGATGTCGTGTTCCAGAACGAATTGTAGCGATCTTGGTTCGACGACGTATCGATAATTTCCGTGCCGAAAATCACTGTGTGGCTGATGGTGTCGGTGATGAACTCTCCAATCAGGTTTCCTGACAGAACAAAGTTTTCGCGTTGCGTGGTGTCGACATATCCATCGAGCGTAACTTGGTTTGGCGTTAGGGCTTGGTTGTAGCTCGACGCGTAGAAATTCTGGTACAGCTTGTCATAGTCGCCGTAGAAGGCGCTGAAGTTGCCTTTCACGTTGTCCGAAAAATCCTGCTGCAAGGACGCGCGAAGCAAGTGGGCCTCAAGCTCGGTCTTATTCAATTCGGGGTCGCCAAAAACCGTATCTTCGAAAGCTTCGACGGGACGTCCATTGGACCCGGTAGGAATGCCGCGATCGATGAATCGCTCGTGATCGACGTACTCGTAGGATAGATCCACCGCCGATTTTTCGCTCAACTGGACCTTAGCGGTCGGATTCACGCCTAAGCGATCGCCACCGAAGAAATCGCGGTGATTCTCCAGGCTTTCGACAAACGCGTTGACCCGGATAGCGGCATTATCGTCGACCGCGAAGTTGCGATCGATCTGGGCGCCAAATCCGCCAAAGGAATCGATACGCGCTTGGTACTCGGTGAACTCCGCATCGATCAGGCCCTTTTTTGTCACACGGTTCAGGATACCGCCGGAGCCGCCACGGCCAAAGAGCAAGGCATTGGGACCACGGAGAATCTCGACCTGCTCCAAATTGTAGAGCGAGCGGTAATGCTGAACATCGTCGCGCGCGCCATCGATAAAGAAGTCAGCCGTCGAACGGACGCCTCGAAACACGACCGAATCCCGGTGGCCTTCGCCCTGCGAGGTACTGACGCCCGGCGTGTAGTTGATGATATCGCCAATGCTGTCGAAGCCCTGCAGCTTGATCTGGTCTGCAGTCACGATGGATAGGCTCTGCGGTACATCGATGACCGGCGTGGGCGACTTGAGCGCATTGACACGATCAGTGTATAGATACCTACCGACGGTTACAAAATCATCGAGTTCAACAACTCCAGAAATTTCATCCTGCATACCCCCCGCATTCGTCTGAGCCAAGGCCATGGGCGATCCAATCGTCACGGAAATCACCGCTGCGCCCAAAACGCGCCAAGATGCGATTTCCATTCGCTTGATTGTGTGATGGTTTGTCATTAACTTTGTAAATCTAGCGGGTCGCGAACGAACCCAGATTCCGAGCGACTACCGCTCTCTGACCCATACCTTAACACCCGCAGCCAGCGCTGTCCGCCCCGAGACGGATAAAAAAGACTCCAGGAGGGATAAATTGACCCCGATTCGGGTGTATTTTAGGCCGATTTGTCGAAATCAAGGAAGGCGCGCCCTCAAATTGGCGCGGCTAGCCGAGTCTCTAACGGATGCAGCGGATCTCGGAAGCATGCTTCAATCCAATCTTTGTTCCCGAAACGCATAGGCTAAAGCCAAATGCGATAAGCGCTTTCCGATGAAAAAGGGGATAATAGCTCTCATCAAGAAAGCGTCAGGAAAATCCATCGAATGCGATGAATAAAGAGACTCAATGAAAGCTCAAAGGAAAGGGACCAAAAATGGTAACAATTGAAACGTTCAGAGAACTCCTGGGTTGGTGCACTGTCATCAATATTGGGATACTCGCGATCACTTCTATTCTTCTGTCCCTGCTACGTGGGCCTATCTCCAATATACGCGCCAATCTATTTGGCCTGGACCAAATCGACGTGTCGCGAGCCTATTTCCAATACCTAGCGCAATACAAAATAGCGATCCTATTCTTAAATATCGTACCCTACATCGGGTTGAAGCTTATGACATAATTTAGACTATTCAACAACGGGGTCGTTTACATTCAGTTTAAGCTCCGGATCGGGAAACAACTGCAATAAATAGTCGAATACAAGGAAAGAAATAGAAATGAAAAAACAAGCAATCGGCGTGTGTCTCCTGTGCCTAGCTGGGCTCATCGCCCTAACGGGATGTCCCGGCGGAAAAGTGTCGCCCAGAGGATTTCGTTTGCCGGAAGGCAGTATCTGGAACGGCAAAACCGCTTTCGTGGATCTTGGCTGCATTCAATGCCATTCGATAGAAGGCGAAGAGCTATTTCCTGAGACAACGGAACCGCGCAAAATAAACATCGTTTTGGGCGGGGAAATTACTCGAGTGAAAACTTATGGACAACTAGTGACTTCGATCATCAATCCATCGCATGTTATCAATCCCCAGTATCGGGATGAGTTCTTGGACGAGGAGGGCAATTCAAAGATGCCAGACTTTTCGAAAGAGATGACGGTACGCCAAATGATCGATCTCGCAGAGTTCCTTCAAGCTCGCTACGAAGTCGTTATTCCGAACCACGGCTATAGCGAATTTGGCCACGGACCTTAGAAAGTGTCCAAAAAGAGACCGATAGTGAAACGAGCTCCTAACGTCTGGGCACGAACCGGAGTACCTGAATCCCGAGCAAAACAGCCGCATGCACATAGCCTTCGACCGGGTCGAATGCCGTGAGCGCCCAGTGCAGAAACGTCAATATAGCGGCTATGTAGACTAATCGATGCAACGGCTTCCAGCGTTTGCCGAGCGAGCGAACCGAGGCGTTGTTGCTGGTGATGGCGAGCGCGATGAAAATAAGCATCGCTATCCATCCCGTCAGCAAGCCAGGCTCGATGCTCTCCGATAGGATTCTCGCGGCATCCCCCTGCTTGACAATGTAGGCAATCAAATGAGGTACCGCATAGGCGAACGCCGCCAGGCCAAGATATCGCTGCTGCTTCAATAGCCAAGCCGTCCAGCGCCGCTTCGGAAAAAGGTTGCGTAGCGGTGTCGCGGCCAACGTTACAATCAGCAAACGAGCGGAGAGCTCGCCCGTTAGATGGATGAATTCTCCATAGAACAAGGCCCCACTTGCGTAGCGCCAGCTAAGCAAAGCGACGGGTCCAAACAATACGGCCCAGATAAAATAACGGGAACTCAAAACGGTTGACAGGTTCAACATTTGCAAAGAAAGCTCGTAATCTTAAAGAGGAGACATCTATGCACATTACCAAAATAATCACAACGCTTGTATGCGTTACTTTTATACAAGCTTGCGTTGCCCAAGTCGGTTCCAACTCGAGCGTGGTCAACCCCAATCTCGCCAAGAAAGACGAGCTTACAGCGCTCCCCGGAGTGACACCGGCCATCGGGGACGCGCTTTCCGACAGCGACAAGGCAACGCTTCGCGCCAAGTTGTTTCTCCCCATCAATCTCAATACCGTATCCGACGCGGAACTCTCGCTCGTACCTGGCATCAATCGAAAGATGAAGCACGAGTTCGAGGAGTACCGGCCTTACACCTTCATCACGCAATTCCAGCGGGAAATCGGCAAATACGTCGACGATAAGGAAGTCGCTCGCTTCGAGCAGTACGTTTTCGTTCCCATGGACCTGAACTCCGCTTCATCTGAAGCCTTTGGCAGCATTCCGGGCATGAGCCGCCGCATGGTGCGTGAATTCAACGAGTACCGCCCGTACACGTCCATGGATCAGTTCCGTCGCGAGATTGGCAAGTACGTCGACGACAACGAGGTCGCGCGACTCGAGCGCTACGTTTTCATCAAATAGCGACACGCGACCTAAGCGCTTCCAATTTTCCTTCAGTCCGCCTTGGTTCAATACCTTGGCGGATTTTTTTTATTCTACACTGTCTTACGGCCCAACTATCCTCTAGAATGGAAAACGAGCGGATTCGTTTCATAACAAAGCAGAGATTACGCTTGATTTTATAAAACGTTACGTTACGTTATATTAAGTGAATAAACGTACATTACTGGCGGCGCTGCGGCTTCTCGGGCAATTCGCCAATGCGGAAGGCATCAAGCTTGAAGTCTCCATCTACGGTGGAGCCTCGATTCTTCTCGCCTTCAACAGTCGTGACGCCACGAGGGATATAGATGCGATTCTAAAGCCTAAGGAAGAGGGCGAGCGTTTGGTCGCCCGTGTAGCTCGAGAGCTCGATATCCCTGACGATTGGCTCAATTCCAACGTCGAGCAGTTTATATCGCCCAAGCAAGAAGCGAAAAGACGCTTGGCCGAAATTGAGGACGAAACCGGACTGATCGTCCACGTCCCGACGGCAAAGTACCTCCTAGCAATGAAGGCCCTCGCCTGTCGCCGTCCCATTGGTGAATACAAGGGGGACATCGAAGACTTAAGATTTCTGATCGATAAAATTGGCATAAAGTCTGTATCCGAAATCCAAGACGCGGTGGACGCTTTCTATCCAGACGACGTGATTCGACCGCGCGACGTTCCTTTGCTGGAGAGTCTTATTAATTCGAACGATGATGCGTGAAGAATGGAAAAGGCCTAGTACCGCAGCGGAGGTCTGCGAGCGCGTTCATGATGCGGAATCCTTCGGTCGGAACGTACGCGATTGGCAGCATGAGCTTCAAAAAGTAACCAGCCGTCCCGCGTTTGCCCGATTGGTGAACAAAGCTCCGGCTCTGTTGCGTGACCTCCTCAAGGATGGCGGTCAATGCGATGCGTATCTCGCTGCCTACGTGGAGTGGCTTTCTGACCGAATCGGCATCGAAGCGCCGGTGTGGGTTTTCGATCGCAATCGCGTAGCGGAAGAACCCTGGTTCGACTATCCACCCCTATGGGAGCAATCGTTCGTTGACGCGCCAGGAGCCTTTCGTCGCAGAGGCGTATTCACAAAACCTGACAACGTGATCCGCATTCAAAAAGGCAGACCTCCGACACCTACCGCAAATAAGCGTCGTAAAAACGCAGAACGGCAGCGACGCTATCGAGAACGTATCAAAGCCAAGCTTGCGAGACTTAAAGAGCTAGAGACTGGGAGAAAATAAACTGGAAACTCTTACCTAAGCAATCACATGAGATACCTATCGCTTTCAATTTTCCTGGCATTGAGCGCAGTCGTTTCTGCCAAGCCCAACATCCTCTTCATCGCCGCGGACGACTTGCGGACCGAGCTCGGATGCTACGGCTCGGATTTAGCGATCACGCCACACTTGGATGCTTTGGCTGACGATGGACTGCTGTTCAATCGAGCCTATTGCCAGCAAGCGATCTGCAGTCCTTCCCGGGCCAGCCTCATGACCGGCGCCCGACCCGATACGTTGGGAGTGATCGAAAACTACACCTATTTTCGGGATGCCAATCCCGACATTGTAACGCTTCCTCAATACTTGATTACCCAGGGCTATGAAACCGCATACTGCGGCAAGATCTACCATGGTCGGTTTACCGATCTCGAGAAATCCTGGAGCTGGAAGCCCGTCCAAAATCTACCCGGACTTCCCAAGCCCCTTCCCTACGCGCTAAAGGAAAATCTGGAGATCCAGAAACGCAACCGGGAAGAAGCCGCCCAGAAATACAGTCCCGAAGCGCGGGGCGGCCTCGGCAACGGTCCCGCCTATGAAGCCGGAGAGGTATCCGATCAGTACTACTCCGACGGATACGATACCCAACGCGCTATCGCAACCATGAAGGAAATGGTCACTAAAAGCGACAAGCCCTTCTTCCTCGGATTGGGATTCAAGAAGCCCCACTTGAATTGGGTGGCTCCCAAACGCTACTGGGACCTCTACGACCCTTCGGAAATCAATTTGGCTGAGCATGACAAGGCTCCTGAGAATGGCGCCGCCATGGGCTTGCATGCCTCTTTCGAATTGCGCGTGCGGCATGGCATTCCCAAGGACGGCCCGATTGGGCCAGAGCTTTCCCGAACGCTTCTGCATTCGTACCTCGCCTGCACGAGCTATATCGACGCCCAAGTTGGGCTCATGATCGACGCCCTCGAAGAAGTCGGCCTCCGCGACGATACCCTCATAATTTTCTGGGGAGACCATGGGTGGCATTTGGGTGACATGGGCGTATGGGGCAAGGCGACCAACTATGAGATCGCTACGCGCGTCCCGCTCATTATCTGGACGCCGGATATGCCTGACAAGAACCGAGGCAAGAAAACCAATGCGCTAGTTGAGCTAATCGATATGTATCCAACACTGTGCGACTTGATTGGCGTGGAATTACCGAATCACCTCGAAGGCGCGAGCTTCGCCCCTCTCCTTGACAAGCCGAATCGTCCCTGGAAAAAGGCAGCGTTCAGCCAATACCCGAATCCCGCCCTTCGCGAGTGGGCCGCCAACCCTCTGTCACAGGGCGCCCGCGAGACCTTCTTCGGTCCGCTCATCGAAAAAGTGGAGAATCGCATCATAGATCAGCAAGGCGACCAATGGGATCGACACTTGTTCGAGAACGACTTGATGGGATACGCCATGCGGACCGACCGCTACCGCCTCGTCTTATGGAAGGACTACACAAATCCATCTGCTGATCCCCTCTTCGTAGAGCTTTACGATCACCGCAATGACCCTCATGAAACGCGCAACATCGCGGACAATCATCCTAAGATAGTAAAGAAGCTAACCTCCCAGTTCAACCAAGGATGGCAAGGCAACCTTCCCAGTAGCAACTAGCGGACAGAACCCACGAGGCGACCCCTTAATTACCCATTTGCCAACGAACTAGCCGCTACCTAGCCTGCTCAGCGTGCCCAATCGAGACAATCGATGCTCGCCTATACCATACGTCATGATTCTCCGAATACTCTCCCTAAGTCTTTCACTCCTCACCCTTCACTCCTCACTCCTCGGATTGTCCGCCGAAGAAAGCCCACCCAATATTCTCTTCATCATCGCCGACGACCTCGGCCCCAACGATACCGGCTTCATGGACAATCCGGACGTTCGCACGCCCGCGCTGGACTCGCTCGCCGCCAAGAGCGCCCTCCTTGAGAACGTCTACGTTGCCTCTCCCAGCTGCGCCCCTTCGCGCGGGGCGATGCTCTCGGGTCTCATGCCCTTCCGCAATGGCGCCGAGCCGAACCACACCTTAGTCCGCGACGACGTTGAGCAGCTTCCGGTCTACATGAAGGAGCTCGGCTACGAAGTCGCTAGCATCGGAAAGATCATGCACGGAAACGACAAGCGCACGGGATTCGACTTCGACAATCGCGACATTTCCCTCGAAAAAATTGGAATCGTGGATGACTACCTCAGTCAACGGCGGTCCGAGAAGCCGCTCCTTCTCATGGTAGGCATCAAAGACCCGCATGTCCCTTGGCCCGATGAATACTACGACCACTATGACCCTGATACCCTCACGCTGCCGCCCCAGCTCGTCGACACTCCCGACACGCGTCTCGAGCTCGCTCGCTACTACACGGACGTCGAGCGCATGGACCAGCAGGTCGCCGCTACGCTCAAGGCCGCTGAGGAATACCTCGGTCCGAAAACGCTTATCATCTTCACCAGCGACCACGGCGCTCAGCTCCCCTACGGAAAGTGGAATAACTATGAAACCAGCGTCAGGGCTCCTATGCTTGTTTGTTGGCCCGGAATTGTAGTTCCCCGCGAACGTCATACGGCTCTTATATCATTCGTCGACATATTGCCGACGATAGTCGAGATAGCAGGAGGTACGCCCCCATCATCCGGATACGGCGAAAACCAGATTGACGGACGCTCCTTCCTTCCGATCCTCAAAGGCGAATCCTCAACGCATCGGGACTACGTCTTTAGCACCAATTCATCCGCCGCTCATCATACCTATCCGCTTCGTTCAGTTCGCGGCGATCGCTACCGGTACATCCGTAACGTATTTCCCGAACTTAATTTCACCGTACAGACCGATCACAATCCTACCGCCCAAAGTCACAATCTTTGGACATCCTGGGTAGACGCTGCCAAAGGGGATCCCGAGACTTTCAAGAAAGTCCACGGGTACCATCAGCGCCCTGCTGAAGAGCTCTACGACTTGCAGGTCGATCCGAACGAGCAACGCAATTTGGCCAGTAGCCCAGAGCATATTCAATCCCTTCGAAAGCTACGCACGATCACCGATAACTGGATACGCCTTAGCGGCGATACGCTCCAAATGCATGGCAAGCCGATGGAGGTTCTACTACCCTTAGGCGACGGATCCAATCTCAAGAATCAGTGAAATTTCCCAATTCGCCAAATCTAGCATCCTGGCGGAATGCGTTCGAGATGGGTCCCGTCTAAACCATGCCAAGGCTGACCTTGCGACCTGTGACCGAGGCGTTGTCGGCAATGGCTTCGACGGTCGGCATTTCAGATACGCAACAGGATATACTCGGATTTTGCAGCGCCCAAAGATAGGACTTGGAGTGAATCGAGCGTTCCTCAGGAATCGCTTCATTCAATTTCTGGATACGCCAATCGGGGACCTCCATGCCGGGATTGCTCACAGCCCGGGCCACTTTCATGGCCACTATGCCCATACCCGCCTTGCTAGCGCCTTGGATCGAGCGCTCCATCGAGGCGTGATTGCCAATATTGTAGGCCACCATGGCACCATCGTAGTGTCCTAGCTCGACCGCCTTATCCAAATTCGCCGCCACATCGTTGTGCATCGATACCGCTGAAAATCGAATGGCGCCATTTTGCTTAAGAGCCTCAAACACCTCTCGGATATTCTCGTCGTCGAGCATTTCTGGCATGGCGACACCGTGTGGACAGTGGAGCACATCTAGATAATCGGTATTGAGCGCTTTAAGCGAATTCTCAACCAATTCATGCATGCGGGCCTGGATCCTTGGTTTCCAATCCTTGCGAGCTCCGTGCTCTTTCAATACCAAATGACGAATGTGCGCTGTCTTGAATTTATTGTCCTGCCCCTTGAAATACTTGAAGTGGTAGCCAGGCTTGAGCACACCGCGCTCCTCGATGAGCGCTTCCGCCCGTTTCTCCAAGTCTTCTTTCTTTCCAGGCGTCAACCCGTTTAACACCTCTTCTACCAATTGCCGCATGAACTCGTCGTAGAAGCTGATCTTCGATGATAGAAACAAGTCGTCCCGCCCACCGGATTCCTTGAAATACTTGCCTATCATCCGTTCGGCATTCCCTTTGCTGTACGCAGGAGCGGTATCGATATAATTCATACCTTTCTCTCGACAGGCATCAATTATAGGCAGGCAGCTTTCATCCTTCCAGGGCGTTGTCCCCATCACGATTTCAGAAACCATCATCCCAGTATCCCCAAACTTGCGGTACGACATTTCCGATTGCCGACCTCTCCACTCTGGACTACTTGCGACGCGCGCGCCCCCACTAGCGCTAGGCTTTTCTTTCGACCCCATCGTTGCAGGAACCACGCTGAGACCCACTGAAGTAGTCAATACGCTGCGGACAAAGGTACGTCTCGAATTGTTGTCGTTGGTCATAGTCTTAGAATATTCAGTTCAATATCAAGCAGCGGAGATTTAAGGAGCATCGCGCCGGGACGGCAAGCGTTTCCGCTAGAGACCCCAAGGAGCAGCGCGCGCATAAGTAAGCAGAAAAAGACCCTCTCAATCCAATATGCCTACTGTGTAAGTTAGACTTGAGACATTCTCTTCAAATCTATTACCTAATTTGGTGCTCTTATCGACTGCGTTTACACACTATCGCCAAGTACCCTGACTACCACGCATTGTTTAACATTGAATATTGGACGCAACCTATGAAGTCGCTTTTCTCAATCCTCGCTATTAGTTATTTGCTGACCGTTTTTGCCACAGCCGACGAGAGCGTTCCCGTCACGTTGTCCCTAGGCTCTGAGGCCCCTGTTTTCAATTTGCGGGGAGTTGACGATCGAAACTGGTCGCTTTCAGATTTCAAGGATTCGGAATTGCTGCTTGTAATATTCACCTGCAACCACTGCCCCACTGCCCAATACTACGAAGAACGAATCAAACGAATCGTCAGCGACTATGAAGACAGAGGCGTTGCCGTTGTGGCGATCAGTCCAAACGATCCCGCATCCGTAAGGCTAGACGAACTGGGCTGGGCAGTGCGAGGCGACAGCTTCGATGAAATGAAAGCCCACGCTATCGACCGTGGATTTAATTTTCCCTACCTCTACGACGGCGACACCGAGGAAGTATCAAAGCAGTACGGACCTGCGGTAACCCCTCACGCATACATTTTCGATAGCGATCGCAAGCTCCGATATGTAGGAGCCATCGACGACTCCGAACGCATCCAGCATGTCACTACGCAGTATGTACGCAATGCCTTGGACTCCCTTCTCAAAGGGGAACAGCCCTTGGTGGCCGAAACGAAAGTTGTGGGCTGCTCCGTCAAATGGGCAGGTAAGGGCCACCTAGTAGAGAACTACATGAAGAAGCTCGCCCAGGAGCCCGTATCGGTCGAACTCGCGGGAGCAGATACGCTAACGGCGCTTAGAGCAAACTCGGAATCAGGCAAATTTCGACTCGTCAATTTCTGGGCGACCTGGTGCGCTCCCTGCATCGCTGAGTTCGATGAATTCGTCGAAATCAATCGCATGTACCGACATCGCGACTTTGAATTCGTCTCCGTCTCACTCAATCGACCTGACGAGGAAGAACGCGTGCTTGAATTCTTAAAAAAAAAGGAAGCATCCAATCGAAACCTTCTCTTCGCATCCGCCCAGCGCGATCCATTGATCAACGCATTCAATCCTGATTGGCAAGGAGTCGCTCCTTACACGGTACTGATCAATCCGGAAGGTGAAATTATCTACTCAGAAATTGGTACCATCGACCCAGCCCCTCTCAAACAGAAAATCCTCGACTCGCTCAATGAGCGAAAGCCTTGGTAGAGCGAGCGATTCCCCGACAATATGCCTCGAAACTCAACGCACATAACACTTCCAAAGCGCCTCCAGCAAACGCTTTTCTTGCTTCCTTTCGTCGCAATCTCCGACGCAGTGAACGGTCAAGAAAACCGGGCAAGCCCTGAACCGCCACCTCAACCTGAGCTAATTAAGCACAAGGAATTGTACACGATCAAGGACCTATCGCTAAAACGTTTCAAGAATATCGTACCTGCATTGAGTGGATTGGAATACAAGAACGTCCGCAGCGGGACCTATCCGGGTCAAACTGAATTCAAGCTATCCACCAAGGAGAAGGAGCTACTAGAGCGATCGTTTGGCGGTCTCTTCGTGAATGAGCTGAAAGACTGGAAACGCTTCCCACTGGTCGCGGAACCAGAGCTGGAATCGATCTACTTGAAAGTGGGATTGTCCAGTATCATTTCTTTCGTACCTCCTCCGAGGACACGCAGAGAGAATCCTGCCAACAAGATTCTGAGCGGAGCGCTGCATATGGAACTATTCGATCTGACTACCGGCCATATGATAATGAAAATCGAGGACCGATTCGTCATTCGCGACCTGCAAGGCATGCGCTATGACGAGTTCATTTGGTCCATCGAAGCCGTGCAATCGCAATTTTCACGCTTCGGAGCTGATCTGAAGACTGAATTGGAACGATTCGACAAGTAATCTCTTGTCCCAATAATTAAACTACTTCGGACGCTCAATAATCCGTTCCGCTCAGGCGCGGACCCTCAATAAACGTCTCTGTCGATCGATTCAATCCGGAATCGATTCTTCAGGATCGATGTCCTCGCCCTCCCAATTCGCGACACCGTCTTGGTAAAGGAGTATCCTTCGCTCGCTTCCCGGTACAGGCAAACGATTCACTTTTGGGAGCTGGCCTCTCAATCGACGCTTTACGCCATCGAACTCAGGATTCGAAGCAAGGTTGGCGAACTCGTTCGGGTCTTTGTCCATATCGTAGAGCTCTTCAGATCCGTCCGCGTATTGGATATAGCGCCATTTCTCGCTACGCAGTCCATGATTGTCGTGATTGTGCGTAGTGATCGCAGGACGGTTTCGACGCGCATTCGGGTTCTTCAACTGAGGCGTCAAGCTTAGACCTTCTAGGTGATCGGGAACCGCAAGTCCGCATAGCTCGGACAGAGTCGGGTATATATCCAAAAGCTCCACCGGACGGTGGGAACGTTGGCCTGCCTTCACTCCTGGACCCGCAAAAATCAAAGGCACTCGAGTCGAACGATCCCAAAGCGTGTTCTTGCCAGTTATTTGCTTTTCTCCCAAATGGTATCCATGATCTGACCACAAAACGACGATCGTGTCATCCGCTAGGTCGTTTCGCTCTAACGCCTCCAATACACGCCCGACTTGGCTATCCATGAAGCTCACGCTGGCGAGATAGGCCTGGACGATCTTGATCTGCTCCCCTGTCTCCAGCAAGAATTTCTGTCTCGGTTCCGGCAGCTTCCAGTGAAGGTACCAGCTGAATCGTGGCGTATCCGCGCGATCGTCTAAGAGCATTCTCGGCAGTACGACCTCGTCTTCTGGATACAGATCGAACCACTTCTGAGTGGCGAGCAAGGGTACATGCGGCAAAGCGAAACCCACGGCCATGAAAAAGGGGTCCTTCGGTTTGGCGTCCAGTTGCTCTACCGCCCAGCTCGCAGTCTTCCAATCCTTGTGATCGGATTCCTGGAATGGGTAAACCGCCCAGTCCATCCCGCGACCGCCGCGCGGGGTCGCTACCCGCTTCGTCTTTGGTCTCAAACCAGGAGCTAGCTTGGCGGCAACATCGAATTCACTCGCGCCGGCATTCCCATGATAGATCTTCCCAACTTGATAGGTCTTGTAACCCGTCTTCGCAAAATGCTGCGGAAGCGTCACAAGGTCCTTTAGGCTATCCACTTCCCGAAACCAAGGCATCAGCCCATAGACGCCCGTTGTGGACGGACGCAACCCCGTCATTACGCTCGTCCGCGAAGGATTGCACAAAGGCGCCTGGCAATGGGCGTTAGTGAACAAGGTCCCTCGCGCGGCGAGGGCATCGATATTGGGAGTCTTGACCTGAGGATGACTATCCAAGCAGCCCACCCAGTCATTCAAGTCATCGATCGCAATAAAGAGAACATTCGGCTGGGAAGCGTGAATCGGAAGCAAACTTAGGGCTGCGAATATGCAGGTGACAAACCGGGGCAACAATTTCATTTCATCACAATCTTAGTCTATAGCGACCTCTCTACCGACAAGGAACTAGCAATCGGAGGCCGCCGCAAGATATTTGCGATAGATTTCCAGTAGCTAAGAGCAAGAATGAAGGCATTCAATCCTACGCAAGCACGTCCTTTACGACGTGGCCGTGCACATCCGTTAGGCGGAAGTACCGTCCTTGGTACTTGTGAGTCAGCCGCTCGTGGTCTATGCCCAGAAGGTGCAGCATAGTGGCGTGGAAGTCATGGACATGCACCGGATCCTGAACGATGCTGTATCCATATTCATCGGTCACACCATGCGTGTACCCAGGCCTCACGCCTCCACCCGCCATCCATTTGGTAAAGCAACGGGGATGGTGATCGCGACCGAAATTATCGGGCGTCATCTTGCCTTGGCAATAATTCGTGCGACCGAACTCGCCACCCCATATCACGAGAGTATCGTCTAGCATGCCGCGCGATTTCAAGTCCTTGATCAATGCCGCGGACGCCTGATCGGTTTCACGGGTCGATCCTTTGATTTGACCCGGAAGGTTGGCGTGACCGTCCCATCCTTTGTGATACAACTGAATGAAGCGAACTCCTTTCTCCGCAAGACGCCTCGCCAATAGGCAATTCGCTGCATAGGTACCCGGAGTGCGCGCATCCTCTCCATAAAGCTTGTAGGTCGATTCAGGTTCGCCGCTCAAATCAGTCACTCCAGGCACGGACGCTTGCAACCGAAACGCCATCTCGTATTGCTGGATCTGGTTCTCCAATACAGGATCGCTTTGCTTCGAAAGCTGATACGCGTGCAGCTCCTCCAAATGCTCGATCGTCGATCTGCGACTACTGCGACTCAAACCGTTTGGATTATTCAAATACAGTACCGCATCCTTGTCGGGCCGCAATCGAACGCCCGAATGCCGATTAGGAAGAAATCCGCTTCCCCAATAACGCGCTCCCAAGGGTTGACCTCCTTTGTCCTTGGTCGTCAGCACGACGAAGGAAGGGAGGTTCTCGTTCATCGAGCCCAGCCCATGCGACAGCCAAGCGCCAATCGTTGGGCGACCCGGAAACTGCGATCCGGTCTGCATCATGGTGACCGCGGGTCCGTGATTGATGGCCTCGGTATACATCGACTTTATGAAGCACAATTCGTCAGCGATCTCGGCCACATGGGGCATTAGTTCACTAATCGTGGCCCCGCTATCGCCATGTTGCTTAAAGCTGAAGGGCGACCCCGCCAAGGGGAAGCTCGACTGGTTGGTAGACATGCCGGTGAGCCGCTGCCCATCGCGTACTGAATCAGGGAGCTCCTCCCCATGCTCTGCATTCAGGCGTGGCTTATGATCGAACAGGTCGTGCTGCGAAGGGGCTCCTGACTGGAACAAATAGATAACGCGCTTCGCCTTAGGAGCGAAATGGGTCCCAATGGATAGGTCGCTTGATGCGGAAGCAGTTAAGGGGTTCATTAAGTCCGCCAAGGCGATTCCCCCAAGGCCCATGGCGAATGTATTCAAAAATTTTCGACGACTGACAAAGGAACTGTCATCATAACCTGTGCAGAGATTCTCGTTCATCGTTGTATCAAGGATTCATTGAGGTTCATTACCGCGTTGACGACCACTGTCGCGGCGGCGTGCTCTCCCAGGCTTCGGGAGACTACTAACGGAGCATTTCCAGTAGCCAGATATTTTTCGGCATCGTCAGGCTTGGAGCTAAATTCATCCAATTGATCACCGTAGAGATTCTTGAGAATTTGCGTTTCTCGACTGTCGGGGTGGCGGCTGGTTAGCAATAGGAACGCTTCTTCGATCACCGCTTCGATTTCACCCTCATGCTTGTCGAGCAGCTTACCGCTCAACACCCTCGACGCTTCGACGAACTGTGGACCATTCAGCGTCACCAACGGCTGGAGCGGGGATGCTGTGGTCTCGCGCTTGAGAGAGCAAACGTCACGTGTCGACGCATCGAAGGCGACCATTGCGGGAGCAGGAGCGTTGCGCTTCCAGAAAGTGTAAAGGCTTCTCCGATACAGACCGTCGCCTTCGTCAGGCTCCATCGGCTTGAACGAGTCGGCTAGGTCATAGGGTTTAACCGGCTCGCCTCCCACCTTGTCTACTAGAAGACCACTCACAGCCAAAGCGTTGTCACGTATCATTTCCGCAGCCAATCGATCCGGAGCGCTGCGAGCCAGCCATCGGTTTTCCGGATCCCTTTGCCGTTTCGACGGATCCGTTTGCGTACTTTGACGATAGGTCGCGGAAAGAACCATTCGCTTAAGCAGGCAATGCAAATCCCAACCACTATCCACAAAGTCGCGCGCCAACCAATCCAAGAGCTGCGGGTGCGTCGGGGGACTGCCTTGACTGCCGAAGTCTTCTGGAGTTCGAACCAGGCCTTCGCCGAAAACGAGCTGCCAATACCGGTTTACGGCAACGCGAGCAGTCAATGGGTGATCGGGATCCGTCAACCACTTCGCCAAGCCCAGTCGATTTCTGGGAAGGGCATCAGGAAAGGGGGGCAAGACGCCAGGGGTATCCGCGAAGACCTCTTCTCCATGCGAGTCATATACGCCGCGCTGCAGCACGTAAGCGGGCCGCGGCTCGGGCAGCTCGCGCATTACCGTAATTTCCGGAAGCGCATCCATCGTGTCATTCCATTTGCCGCGGGCCGCTCTTAAATCCGTCCGCAAGACGTTGGCTTCGGGATTCACTTTGGACAAGTAGTATTCAAGCAGCTGAGACCGTTCGACTGCGGACAATTCAATCTTATCTTTTCGCAACAGGTCAGCGAGGTATCTCCCATCGAATAGCTGGATCGCTTCCGCATCCGAGATTTCCCTACTGAACATTCTGAACTCATCTACCTGTCCGTTCTTGAAGCCGCGATCGCGATAGCGCTGCCCGATCACGATATGCTTGCGCCAGATGTCCTTTTTACCAGAGCGATAGTTATCGATTTCACGCGTTAGGCCATTGCGAACGATTTCAAGATCCTGCTTTACGCCATCCAAAAATATTTGAGCTCCATTGGCGTCGCTCGATCCATCATAAGTGACAACGATATGAGTCCATTCCCGCGCCTTCACCGGATCCATCGTCTGGACCCTCATCGAGTTGCCGGGCCAGAAATGCGTCAGCGAGAAGGTGACCTTGCCATCAAGCAGCAGCAATTCGTAGCCCATACTCGCGGAATCGTCAGCTCCCCCAGAGCGACTCAGAATATTTTCCCGTTCGATGATGGCATCAGGGCGAATCCAAATCGCGAAGCTAAAGGGATCTTCACGAGCGAAATGACCCACTTCGGGAACATACATGTGATCGTCCCCTGTCAGCTGTACTCCATTTCCAGATACGCCTGGCACGACTTTGTTCGCTTCCAGCATCTTAGCCGGCGTATCCTTTAACGCCGCATTTTCAAAGGTCCCATCGACCAGTTCATCAAAGGAGACGTCTGCAACGAGATCGCTCCATAGCATATCGGGCCTATCGGATAGCCAATTGTGGAACGCCTCTGAATCGGCGAGCCCAGCTTCAAGCGATCGAAGTCGACTGCCAATTTCCTCGATTTTCTCCTCAGCGCTCGCAAGGATGGCATCCGTTTCCGGGTTTGAATACGGCATCGCAGGAGTCGGCACAGCATCGGTAAAAAATGAAATCAGCCCGGACTCGTCGATATTCGCGAAGAATGAGCTTAGCTCGTAGTAGTCCTTGGTCGGCAAGGGATCGTATTTGTGGTCGTGGCACCGCGCGCAGTCCATCGTCAGGCCAAGAAAGGCTGAGCTGAATGTCTGCGTCCGATCGGCAACATACTCGACGCGATACTCCTCGAGAACGATACCCCCTTCTTTCTTGTGAGCATGCAATCGATTGAACGCGGTCGGAAGAATCTCCTCTTGAGTGGCATTGGGAAGCAAATCGCCTGCAAGCTGCAAGGAGACGAACGCGTCATAGGGCATATTTTGCTCGAAGGCTCCAATCACCCAATCGCGCCAAGGCCAAACGAAGCGGGCATCGTCCCGCTGGTAGCCAAAGGAATCTGAATACCGGGCCACATCGAGCCATTCGCTTGTCATACGTTCCGCATAGGCGGACGAATTCAATAGCCGATCCACCACTCTCTTATAGGCATCGCTCGACCCATCGGACAGGAAGTCCTCGATCTCTTCTATCGAAGGCGGCAGTCCCGTCAGGTCGAAGCTGACACGACGCAACCACTTTTCTTTGGGCGACTCGGGAGCAGGTTCCAGTTCGTTCTCGACGAATTTCGCTTCCACGAATCGGTCGATCTCATTACGCGTCCAACCCGTATTTGAATCGGGAACGTCAATTCTACCTGGCAGGGGCTTGAACGACCAATGGGTATCGTACTCCGCCCCCTCCTCCATCCAACGATCCAGCAGCTTTTTCTCTTCATCGGAAAGCGAGAGATTGGAGTCGGCAGGCGGCATCCGATCCTCTTCTACATCGTCCCAAATCCTCCAATGCACATCGCTCTCCTCCAAATTCCCCGGAACGATGCCGAAGAAGCCATCGCCCAAATCAGCAGTCGCATGCTCCCGCGTGTCCAAGCGCAAATCCGACTTTTGATTTTCAGAGTCAGGACCATGGCACTTGAAGCAGCGATCGGAAAGAATCGGCCGTATATCCTCGTTAAAAGAGATCGCTTCCTCAGCCCCAATCGCGGATAGCGCAGCCACCAGTGAGCTTGCAATTAATGTGAGTCGTTCAGGCTTCATTTAGAGAATCCGCTAGTTTACTCATTCTTCAGCTCCGCGTCTTGGATAAGTATCGATCGAATTTTGTACATTTTGACGGTTTATCGAAATTGCTTTCGATAGACGCGCGGCGTCAAGCCGGTCATTTTCTTGAAGCGTTTCGTGAAATGGCTCTGGTCGTAGAAGCCCGACTCAATGGCGATCGCAGCAATCGTCATTTCAGTGGTATTAAGCAATTTCTGCGATATTTCGACACGTAGCTTCAGAAGGTATTCGCTCGGTGACATTCGAAGCAACTGACGGAACCGGAAATTGAATTGGGTTCGTGACAGCCCCACCCTGTCGGCAAGCTCTCCCATTGCAAGATCCGACCGGAAATTCGCCTCGATATAGGAGGCAGCCGGGGTCAATTCCCTAAAATACACTTCTCTCTCGCTAGCAGTCTCCACCGGATACATAACTCCGGCGATTCCTACAATCATTCCGTCCCCATCTCTCAGAGGCGTTTTAGTGGACACGTACCATTTAGGAAATCCCTGGACGTGAGGGACCAGCCAAACTTGATCGCTAACCTTGACCCCTTCCTCGATCACTCTCCGATCTTCCGCGTGATAGGCCTCCGCCAAAGCAGGTGGCTGGAAATCCAAGTCCGTCTTCCTCACGATCTCATCGAGTGACTCCAGTCCAAAAACGTCCTTCAGAACGAGTCGATTGACGTAGATGTATCGATGATGGCAGTCCTTCGCGTAGAAATAGGCCGCAGGAAGGTGCTCGAACAGCTCGAAGAAGCCGCGCGCCGTCGGAGAGGACTGCAATTCCTCCCTCCTCGCCAACTTTTTAGACACCGCCTCCATGGGCTAGAATTCACTAGCGTTTTTGTACGAAAAGACAATCCTTTCGTTTCTATTGCGGAACTAGAAATCTTATCTGCCGAAACAGCCCAGGGGAAGCAAGTCCACTGACCCTGCTTATTTCGCGCTTATAGCTAAATCCAGCGAGACCCTCAATTGTGCGGGACTATATCCGGATTCGTCTCCCTCAGCAGGGACCAATTGGGCTCTGGTTCGGGAAGGATAAAATAAGGTTCCTCGAGCAATCTGGCCTTGATGTTTCCCCAAGGACCGCTGGGATCGTTCACTAGATCGAATTGCGTGTTTACCGATTCGCGTACTTCCGTCCGCAATAATCACTCATCTGCGACTGTATACAAGGTTGACCGCATAGACCGGTTGCAACAGGTACTATCCGAGGGCCTACCCTCTGGCCCTGAGACCGCAAAACAGGCTGCCCTTCAGCGCTTCCAGAGCATGGATAGTATAGGGGGCTGAAGTAGCTAACGTTTAATGCTTTGTTCGTTTGTACCGCTGTTTAGGCTGCTTGAGGAGCCGTTGATGGCTGCCTCCGTTGAAGCGCCATTCGCGCTCCTTTGAAAACCAGTGGAAGCTCTCTTTTCTGATGCCATTGGATCGACGCAGATGACGCTTAGCCTGATTCCAGGAGCTTTCAATGCCATTCATGCGGTTCCCCTTGTCGGCGAAGGGCTCGGAGCGGTTGATGCGCATGGGGCGAAAGCCGCTCGCGTCCAGAGCGTTGCAGGCCTTGAGCGCATCGGTGTAGGCGATGCTGCCGGGCTGGGCCTTCTCCTCGATGATCGGCAGGAGCGTCGCTGCCGCGGCGGCGGGGATCATGGCCGTGCAGGCCTTCGCGCCCCTCTTGAGCGGGCCGAAGGCCGCGACCCCGCCTGCCTTTGCGCCCGCCTCCGAAGTGGCTCTCGTTGGCCGCGGCCTGGCCGTCGAACCCGCGGCGAAAAGCTCGATGGGCTTGCCTTGCCTGCGAGGAGGCAGGCGACCCTTTCTACTGCGCGCGTGAAGCAGCATGCGCCATATCGACTCTCTTAGCTACTTCAGCCCCTAATATAGATCAGCAGCGAATTGGAAAATGCCGCGAAAGGGCTGGTACAGGCTATGCAGTACGTCATCGATCGATACCCGGCCATCGTGTTTGACGGCAAGGCCGTGGTTTACGGTGTCACCGATGTACAAGCCGCAACCCGGATTTACGAGCAGTGTCAGGAGGAGGGCAAAGGCCAATGAAACGCCTGCTCAGCCACTTCGGTCTCCTCCTGGTGCTGTGGATGCCATTGGTCGGTAATACCGGATCCATTACCACTCCAGAGATTGTTACCCAAACCACAAGCGCAGCCTTGAGCTGTATGCGTTGGATGCCCGTCGGCATCTGTTTTTGGTTGCATTGTCCCTCTCCGGTTGCAGCGTACGCACCTCGCTGAAAGTCGGGCACTACCAGCCCGATGCAGTGGTGAGTAGCTATAACGAACTCGGTGGAAACCCATAGGTGGAAATTCGCTCTACGCTGGGGGTGGCGCAGAAAACAGCCGCCAATGGACTGCTTGGCAGTTTATTGCCTGTACCTATCGATAGCGCGGGTAATCGAAAAGAAAGGGGCAGGGCAATAAGGATCACCGCAATCTGGTTTTCCGGGAAACAGATGTCATCGGTCATCCAGTCAGTTCACTGTCGAGTATTGTTGCCAGTACCGATTATCTGTGTAATTCACAAACAACATCCTTTTTCCCCTATTTTCTCTCTGGGTTAGATGCGCTCTCCTGGCGAATGGAAATCCCCGAGATGTTTTATCCCGCCAGCCTGATACCCGGCATGCGAGAAATCGGCACCTGGCCATTGCAAACCTGAGGTGGTGTATAGCCTCGTACTGGCTGGACCACACAGGCCGAAGAGCCAAAAGCTGCAGCAATCAATGCCCAGCGTGCGGGCGATATTGTCACGCGCAGGGGGCAGCCTCATATCTACGTCCCCATCACCGGAGGAACCAGTTCCCGGCAAAGGGTCTGGCCACCCGGCCCGCTGGTAGAAGATGACCCCGACACCGGTGTATGGCAGATGTTGTTCGACAATTGGGAGAAACTGGAACATGGCCTGGAACGAATGGCCAATTTGCTGGAAAGCCAGGGAATCTTTGATGGGGCGCGGTTGCCAACCAGTAACGTATCAGCAGTTGTTGCTGCAGCCTATGAACTGGTGCCGGAAAACGGCGACTTTGTTGCCAGGGCAGAAAAATTATTGCGCGCTTACCTGTGGTCATCATTCTTTACTGACCGCTACGAAAACTCCGCAGCCTCCAGAGCCTATACCGACTTTATTGGTGTTAAGGACAAGCACCAAGGCATCAAGGCGTTTTTGAATACGCCGGATTTTGATGAAAGTGCACTGTCTGAAGTGCCTGTTTTTAATCGAAAAGAGCATGAACTGGCGGATGTGGATGCGCTGATGGCGGCGGGCTGGCCGAAGAAAGTTGGCATCGAGGCGAGAGGCATCCTCGCGGTATCTAACTATTTCGGTGCTCATGATTTTGCCGACGGTAAATCTGCATCCTATGAAAATATTCAAAAGCGCGAATACCACCATATCTTATATCTTCCCCGATGCTCTGTTGTCAGAAGTGGGGATAGAGAGTTTTTACGCACTTAACTGCGCCCTGATCACTTGGAAGACTAACCGAATTATTGGTCGGAAAGACCCGCTTGACTATCTTAAAGAGCGAGTTGAGTGGGCCGATGAATCAGCCGTTGCTAACCGACTAAAAACCCATTTAGTTTCCTATCCATTGTTGAGCCAAGCACATTACCAAAATCTACAAGGTGATGAGCTAAAGGCTAAGCTACAGGCCGATTTCAATGACTTTATGCGCGACAGAGCATCATTGGTGCATCAAGCGGTGAAGCGCCTTACTGTAGGGGAGCAACCATCACTGGATTCTATTTGGGGTAGTGGGGGAGGCGAGCAGATATGACGCTAGGGTCTTTGCCCCCGAAGAACACCTTCTGGTTAAAGATAGTTGAACGGATCGAATCGGCTAGTGCCACTATTGCCATGTATTATGGAATGGGTGGGTGATGCAGCAGATAACAAAGTTCATATTAGTTCCAGATAGCAGTGCCGCTCGTCGCCTGCGTCGAATAATCGCTACACAACCCCCCCTGCATGGGCGTGCAGATAGGCACATGGCCAGAGCTTATTGAACAAGCCAGAAGTGCTTATTTAATTCCGAAACGATCAAATGACTGGAGCCAGGTTTTCCACCACGCACTTGAAAATGTTTCAGATGCGTTCTGGTCACAAAGCCTTGAAGTGGCTCCCCAAGAAACGGCTGCTGAAGTTGAAGCAGCGTTATCACTCCTTATCGGTGCAACCCAGCCCCCAGCCCGGTGACGAAGATTGAATTGCCGAGGCTGACTTTGACCAGCTTTCCGGTTCTGTAATTAAGAACCCCACCACGAACAGAGTCCGACGTCGAATTATCAGATGTGGTGTCTGCGCTTTCAGCGAAAAAAGCAAGTATATTGCGGAGCATATAGCCGAGGCCAGCCATTACCGACACGAAGACTATCCATATCCTGCGGAGTCGAGATTTTCCTTTTCCAGATGTCATTACCATTCTCCAACATTTGCCGAATTTTTTACCCTCAGGTTTAGACAAGGGGTAATAGGATTCGGCTCGCATTTTTAGTACTGAGCGGTAAATGAGTCATAGTCATTCGCCTTAACAAACTTGGCTTCCTGCCCGAGTGCCTTGAAGTGGGCCGTACCACAACCAATCTTCGCCTGTTCTTTCGGGCGTAAAGCATCGCTGAATAGGCTGCTCTTGGTCTCGACTACGAAATACAGTTTCTCTTTGCCATCTTGCTCTACCAGTATAGCCCAGTCGGGATTATAGCCTCCCAATGGAGTGTCGATTTTGAACCAACCGGGAAGTTTGGCATAGAGCTTGATGTCGTCGCTCTTTTCAAAGGTGCGTGCGAAAGTTTCCTCAATATCAGAGTCGTATACTACATGGTCGTATACTGATTTCTGTGTCTCCAGCATATTTTTGTTCAAATAACCGGTGAGCTCCTGATCTTCGAACAGCTCCTGGGCATAAAAACGCTCTTCGCCGACTTTTTGATACTTGATTCCATCAACGATAAATAGTCGCATCTGATTCATGATGATGGCGGTCACCTCATCAATAAACTTTTGCGGGTTATTTTTAAAGTCGGTCAATCGGTCGCATTTCTGCAAGATTGCCACAATAGAGCGGCGCGTCAAATTGGTCTCGTTCTGTAGATAGCTAACAATATCAGGTAGCTGATAATCGCGAATGTCATAGACATGGGTTTGTGAAATTTCCTCCCGCACTTCCAGACCACTTCGCTCGGTTGCGATCTTCGCCTTGTCATAGTTGAATCGCGTTCTACCAACAATCAGGTTTTTCTCGATCTCTTTGGCACACTGGTCAATCAGAGCTTCTGGGTCGAAGTCTACCCGATAGACTGTTCTGTACTTGATGCGATCCCAGAGCTCTTTGAAGTCGTCACTGAGATATACCTGTTTGTTGAGCCTGACAGGTGTTCGGTCATCTTTGTTTTTGACATTCAGCCCACCGGAGACCTTTTTCAATAATGCCGAAATAGGTCCAGCGAGCTCCTTCACCTCACTTGGCAATACGACCTTATTGTCTTTGAGATCCAGTTTCAGTTTATCCTGAACCCGACCCTTAGTGTCGATATAGCCTTGGTCTACAAGGTGCTGCCAAATTTTTTCGGACTTTTCGGTGCCCAAGAACTTAGGTTTTTCTCCTTCGTGGGTGACGACAATATTGGCAAATTGATGCTGCTCCACAAGGCCGAAACGAATGCCTTCCTCGTCTTCGATTTCCTTTTGCAGCTGCTTAACGAAGTCTTCATAAGATTCATTGGCCATTACGGTCAATGTATTGACATCAAAGCCGTGAATGCGTTCTCCATCCTGATTTACGGCCAATCGTAGGCCTCGACCAATTTCCTGGCGCTTTTTGATGGTTGAGGCAGTCTCGTTCAATGTGCAGATTTGGAAAACGTTGGGGTTATCCCAGCCCTCACGCAGGGCGGAATGGGAAAAGATGAAGCGCAGTTTGGAGTCAAAGCTGAGCAGCTTCTCCTTTTCCTTCATGATGAGATTGTAGGCGCTTTCATCATCTGCCGTTTTGCCACTGGAATCCTTTAAACGAACAAGGTTTTCTGGATCCCCTTTTTTTCTTTTGTCTGCGGCAAAGTAACCGTTATGCACGTCTTCAGCAGAAATTCCCAAGTCAATTTCCTCGAACAAGGATCGATACTTCGGTTTTGCAACGATCTGGCGGTATTCTTCTTCAAACCACTGGGCATACTTGCCTTTGATCATCTTACCTTCATCGTTGTAGCTGCGATAATTGGCTACCCGGTCGATAAAGAACAGGCTTAATACTTTGATTCCAAGGAGAACCATTTTGAGCTCTTTCTCCAGGTGCTCTTCGATCGTCTTACGGATTTGCAGGCGTTTCTGGGCATCGTCATCCACACCACCAATGGCATCGCCAAGGCGAATAACATCGGGTTTGCTGGTGAAGTCGATATACTCATTACCTTCACCGCAGTAAATGTCGTTGATCACGTAACCATCATAGAGGTCCCTGCCCTTAGAAATTTCCAGCAGGTCATCCCCAGCCTTAACCTTCTTCTTAATTCTTTTTACGCCATCGGCCTGGTTCACATCTAGCTCAATTTGGGCGATAATCGGTGATTTGCGGTTATCGACACCGAGCAGTTTGATATAGACCTTGTTGTACCCATCCTGAACGTTCAGTGACGCGACTTCGATCTGCTTTACCAGCTTATGCTCATAGGCGTCTATAGAATCCAGTTTGTAGAGTGGATTGTGCTTATCTACATGGGTTGCCGAGTAGCGGAAAGTACAGAGCGGGTTGAGCGACGCTATGGCCTCTTTCGATTTGGCGGTCGTGTCCACGCTCTGGGGTTCGTCGATGATTACGATGGGGTTGGTTGAGCGGATAAATTCGATTGGTTTCATACCACTTAAACGATCATCGGCCCGGTGGATCAGATTTGCCTTGGTCTCTTTGCTGGGATCCGTAAAGCTCTTACGGAAGGCATCGATATTGATCACCATAATCTGAATATAATCATTGGTGGCAAAGCTTCGAACCTGTTCCCGTTTAGAGGAATCGTAGACAAAATAATCGAACTGCGCGTTGTCGTAGAGTGTGCGGAAGTGCTCTTCGGTGATCTGCAGGGATTTATAGACGCCTTCCTTGATAGCCAGGGAAGGCACCACAATGATGAACTTAGAGAATCCGTACTTCTGGTTCAGCTCGAAGATAGAGCGCAGGTAGACATAGGTTTTACCAGTGCCGGTTTCCATCTCGATGGTGAAGTCCTTGCCATTCAAAGCATTTGACTGTTTGAGCCCGTTGACTAACTGTACCTCTTGTGTATTTTCGAGAAGCTCTTCTTCGATCAGACGCAGGCGGTTGCCGATGCCGAGATCATTTTGTTCAGAAGCAGCCAGTGCATCCATCTGGCCGTGTTTGTCGGTCACCGGGGCAGAGGTCACCGTGAAGGTGGTTCGGCATGTCTCCTGACCTTCAAAAATACCAACAACGGCATCAACAGCGTCCTTCTGGTAGGTGAGGCCTGGGTTGAATTGAATCTTCATGTTCAGCTCCCTTAGATGCTTCTGACGTCGTCAATGCCGAACTGCTTGAGCACTTGCACGGTATTGGTCTTGACCACGTCATCAGCGAAACCAGCATCCTTGAAGACAACGCGCATTAATTCCGGCTGCAGCTCTTCCTTCAGCTTACCTATGCCTTCCACGACCTCGATACTAATGTTGTCATCCAGACAGACCATCAGCGCTCCCATGCCGACGTCGTACACGGTTTTACCATCGATTTCGTGTTGTTCGATCGGCAGGGTTAGGTCAAGGCCGTATTTGAGCAGGATCTCGTAGAGTACGTCTTCTGGTGTTCTGTCTGCTTTGATGCTATCGATGCTCAGAGCCAGTTCTTCTTCCAGGGTTTCAAAATCGGCATCCCATGGGTTGATATTGGTGGCATCGAGCTTGAATACCCTAAAACCAAGATCACCTTCATAATCAAGATTTTCTTCTTTGATCTTAGTGGAAGCTCGACGGATACGCTCTTTGCTTATTTCACTAATAGATTTGTATCCAGACTTAAAAGCTTCGCTTTTTTCATCACATAATTCCGGCAGCTGAACCATGATAAATCTATTTTTCGTATCTTTTATCGCATTAACCTCCAAGCATGCATGAGCTGTTGCTGAAGATCCTGCGAAAAAATCCAAAACTACATCATTAGAATCAGTAAACGTTTCAATAAATCTGCTTAGAACGCCAACATCCTTTGGGAAATCAAAAAAATCACCGTCAAGAAGAACTGATAAACTTTTAGAGGCAGCGCGTCTATCCTTGTAAAAGCATGTAGATGGAGCCCATGTTCCTGTGTGATGCAAGTATCTCTTATATTGGATTCTACTGCTTTTAGATTCTGGAAAAATCAGCAATCCATCGCCATCCAGTCTTTTCATCGCCTCAAGATTGTAACGCCAACCGTTCTTTGGCGGCTTATAACCCTTGTAATCAAATATAAGATTTTCTCGATAATTAGGGCTGCTTATATTATCTCCATAATAAACTCCTTGATCGTCTATTTTTTTGTAATGCGAATGTTCTTTTGCAGGATTTCCTTCACCAAGACTGTTAAACCATTCGGTCAATTCTTGTGAGGCAGAAACATAATCGTCTGAATATTTAGATATCAACTCATTCGCTTTATCATAGACCACATCTAACCCTGCTTTGCGTTCACGCCATTTGACTTGGTTTTCTTTTAGATAATTATCGTTTTTCACATACACAAGGATGTAGTCATGAACCACAGAAAATCTTTTTGCGTCATTTTTCCTGCCGCCTTGCCAAATTATGTTTGCGATGAAATTATCCTCACAAAAAATATCATCACAAACTTTTCTCAAACTGGCTACTTCGCCATCATCAATAGATATAAAAATAACTCCATCTTCTTGTAAAAGATTTCTGGCTAGCTTCAATCGCGGATACATCATATTGAGCCAATTGGTATGGTAGCGGCCGATGGTTTCTGAGTTAGCAGAAATTTTTAATCCTTCATCGTCAATCTGGCCCGTATACCGAAGGTAAGTATCTAAATTATCTTGATACTTATCAGGATAGATGAACTCGTTTCCCGTGTTATACGGAGGGTCGATATAGATCATCTTTACCTTCTTGTGATAACTCTTTTGCAGAAGCTTGAGCACTTCCAGGTTGTCGCCTTCAATAAACAAGTTCTGGGTAGTATCCCAATCGACTGACTCTTCTTTGCAGGGGCGCAGAGTGCCGGTTGACGGTGTCTGAGCGAGGCGTCTGGCTCGAGATTTTCCATACCAACTGAAATTGTATCGTTCTTCTTTATCCTCGACGTATTCACCCAGCACCTCTTTGAGCGCATCAAAGTCGATTTTCTTCTCGCCATCACCTTCCGTGATGATCTCGGGAAACAGCGCCTGGAGCTTTTCGATGTTCTCTGTGACGATGTCGGCGCTTTGGCTTTGCAGGTCTTTTTTGGCGATCTTTTCCATATGTGGCACCTGAGTCTAAATATCTTGAGTCCTACAACTTGCTTGTTAACTTGCTGAATTTGTTGCTGGCAACGCTTGATGTTCATGTTTAGCGTCAGCCTGCGGTTAAATTGGGTTTCCTGTTTAAGGGAAGCTTTGAGACTGCTTTCCTCTTCTTCCAGTTGCTGAATGTTCTGCAAAATGGACAGCCGATCATGTGCTTGTCCGACATTTTCATCTGTATCTTCGGTAAGCGGAGTTTCAAGCCGAAATTGCCCCGTGTGTTTGGCAGCCTGTAAGGCCAGCATTCGAGCGACATACCCTTGGTAGAATGTGTAGAAGTTGGTCCAATCGAGTTGTTTGCTATCCATCTGGCCGTGTTCGTCCATCACAGGAGCAGACGTCACCGTGAAGGTGGTCCGGGCATGTCTCCTGGCCTTCAAAGATGCCGACCACGGCATCAATGGCGTCCTTTTGGTAGGTGAGGCCTGGGTTGAATTGAATCTTCATGTTCAGCTCCCTTAGATGCTTCTGACGTCGTCAATGCCGAACTGCTTAAGCACTTGCACGGTATTGGTCTTAACCACGTCATCAGCGAAACCAGCATCCTTGAAGACAACGCGCATTACTTCCGGCTGCAGCTCTTCCTTGAGCTTACCTATGCCTTCCACGACCTCGATACTAATGTTGTCATCCAGACAGACCATCAGCGCACCCATGCCGACGTCGTATACGAATTTCCCGTTAACCTCGTGTTCTTTGATTGGCAGTGTCAGGTCAAGACCGTATTTGAGCAAGATCTCGTAGAGCACATCTTCTTCAGATCTACCGGACTTCACGCTTTCAACGCTCAGAGCTAGTTCGTCTTCCAGGTTTTCAAAGTCTGCTCCCCACGGGTTGATATTAGTGGCATCGAGCTTGAAAACCCTAAAACCAAGATCGCCTTCATATTCAGAGTTTTCTTGTTTGATATTTTCGGAAGCGCGGCGGATTCTTTCTTTGCCAATTTCTGCAATAGATTTATAACCAGCTTTGAAAGCCTCAGACTTTTCCTCGCAAGGCTCGGGAAGCTGAACCATGATGAATTTGCGGTTGCCTGTATCTTCCGCATTCTTCTGCATTACGGCATGAGCAGTGGTGGCAGAGCCTGCAAAAAAGTCAAGGATAATTGAGTCATCCTCGGTGGATAGATGCAACATGCGCTTTAATAGCCGAACAGGTTTGGGTGTTTCAAAAACTGCTGATTCAGGGAATAGAACGTTAACTTCTTTTTTTCCTTCCTGGTTATGTCCGACATCTCCATATTTCCATATCGTCTGACAAGCTGTGCCTTGTTTTACTTCTGAAAGAAATCGTTTAACAGCGGGAACATTGTTGCCATCAGCCCCAAACCAAATACGGTTGTCAGCAACCATTTGCTGAAATACTTGTTTTGTGTAGACCCAACAGCGGCCGTTTGGTAGTGCGTGTTGCTTACCGTTCGGAGCAGTTAATACGTAGAACTGGCTTTTGGTACCGTGACCAGCCTGAGCTGTTGCATCTGCTGGTTTCCACACTCCTCGAGGATCATCATCAAAGTTTCGATATCGAGCATTCATAGCATCAGAACGTTCTAAAAGATCTGGATACCAATTAAGTTTGTTTTTGGCATAAACCAAAATGAAGTCATGTGCTTCTGAGAACCACTTTACCGCATTCTGAGGGCTATAACGTTTTTCCCAAACAATCGTACTTACGAAGTTATCTTCGCCAAAAACATTATCGCATAGTTGCCTTAAGTTGGTGACCTCATTGTCGTCTATTGAACAAAATATAACTCCATCATCACGCAAAAGGTTCCGAGCCACCTTTAGACGCGGCAACATCATGCTTAACCAATTTGTATGAAATCGACCTGATTGTTCAGTGTTTGTAGAGAATTTTCGACCCTCGTTATCCTTTTGTCCCGTATATTTGAGATATGTATCAAGGTTGTCAGCAAAATTGTCCGGGTAAATGAACTCTTTGCCTGTGTTATACGGAGGGTCGATATAGATCATCTTTACCTTCTTGTGATAGCTCTTTTGCAGTAGCTTGAGTACTTCCAGGTTATCGCCTTCGACAAACAAGTTCTGGGTGGTATCCCAATCGATAGACTCCTTCTTGCAAGGGCGCAGAGTGCCGGTTGACGGTGTCTGAGCGAGGCGTCTGGCTCGAGATTTTCCATACCAACTGAAATTGTATCGTTCTTCTTTATCCTCGACGTATTCACCCAGCACCTCTTTGAGCGCATCAAAGTCGATTTTCTTCTCGCCATCACCTTCCGTGATGATCTCGGGAAACAGCGCCTGGAGCTTTTCGATGTTCTCTGTGACGATGTCGGCGCTTTGGCTTTGCAGGTCTTTTTTGGCGATCTTTTCCATATGTGGCACCTGAGTCTAAATATCTTGAGTCCTACAACTTGCTTGTTAACTTGCTGAATTTGTTGCTGGCAACGCTTGATGTTCATGTTTAGCGTCAGCCTGCGGTTAAATTGGGTTTCCTGTTTAAGGGAAGCTTTGAGACTGCTTTCCTCTTCTTCCAGTTGCTGAATGTTCTGCAAAATGGACAGCCGATCATGTGCTTGTCCGACATTTTCATCTGTATCTTCGGTAAGCGGAGTTTCAAGCCGAAATTGCCCCGTGTGTTTGGCAGCCTGTAAGGCCAGCATTCGAGCGACATACCCTTGGTAGAATGTGTAGAAGTTGGTCCAATCGAGTTGTTTGCTATCCATCTGGCCGTGTTCGTCCATCACAGGAGCAGACGTCACCGTGAAGGTGGTCCGGCATGTCTCCTGGCCTTCAAAGATGCCGACCACGGCATCAATGGCGTCCTTCTGGTAGGTGAGGCCTGGGTTGAATTGAATCTTCATGTTCAGCTCCCTTAGATGCTTCTGACGTCGTCAATGCCAAACTGCTTGAGCACCTGCACTGCGTTGGTTTTGACTACATCATCAGCAAAACCGGCATCCTTGAAGACAACGCGCATCACTTCTGGCTGCAGCTCTTCCTTGAGCTTGCCAATGCCTTCCACGACCTCAATACTGATTACGTCATCCAGACAGACGATCAGTGCGCCTATGCCGACGTTGTAAAGAGTTTTACCATTGATTTCGTGTTCTTCGATAGGCAGGGTCAGGTCAAGGCCGTATTTGAGCAGGATCTCGTAGAGTACATCTTCTGCAGCTCTATCAGGTTTTACGCTGTCAACGCTCAGTGCTAGTTCGTCTTCCAGGGTTTCGAAGCTTGCCTCCCAGGGAGTGATGTTTGAAGAAGATAGCGAAAACAGCTTAAATCCTATATCCTTTTTTCCTATCTTTTCTAATGCGAAACGAATTCGCGATTTCGCTAGGTCGGCAATGGTAGAGAATTTCTTTTCCTCTATCTTAAGCGGTTCAGGAAGTTGTACCAAAATAAAATTGCGGTTACCGTTATCTTCTTCGTTTTTCTCAATAACAGCCTGACCAGTTACTCCGCTTCCTCCAAAAAAGTCCATGACAAGATCGTTTTGGTCGTGCCTAGTACCAATTTGAAGTATCTTTTTTACAAGTCGAGATGGCTTAACTGAATTAAGAACATTTTCAGTTTCTTCGAAATCAATATATTCAATAAGTTCTTCTTTTGCTTCTTGTGTATGGCCGACTTCTTCGTATTTCCATAATGTTTGAGGCACTACGCCTTGTTTCACCTCTGAAAGAAAACGTTTAAGTCTTGGCACGTTATCTCCACTTTCTCCCCACCAAATTCGGTTATCTTTGTCTAGTTCTTGGAAACGGTCGTAGGAAAACCTCCAGTAAGTTCCTCTGGGGTTCGAATATTTTTTTCCAGAAGGGCTTGTAACTTCATAGATCCCTTTCCCGTAATAGTTCCTTGCCTGTAATGCGCCAGAAAGCCATGGGCCTCGTGAATCATCGTCTGGATTGGTGTATCGATTAGTTGATTCTTCCGATCGTGGAAGTAGTTGAGGTCGCCAAATAGCCTTGTTTTTCGCATATGCAACGATATAGTCATGGTCTTCAGAAAAATACTGTGCAGTATTCTTTGGCGAAAATACTTTTTGCCAAATAATTGAGGTAATGAAATTATCTTCACCAAAAATTTCATTGCACATGCGCCTAAGATTCTCGATTTCATTTTCATCGATGGAAATAAAAATAGCCCCGTCATCTTTCAATAGGTTTCTGGCGAGTTTTAGGCGTGGATACATCATGTTGAGCCAGTTAGTATGATATCGACCTGATTGCTCAGTATTGGTCGAGAATTTTCGACCCTCGTTATCCTTTTGTCCCGTATATTTGAGATATGTATCAAGGTTGTCAGCAAAATTGTCCGGGTAAATGAACTCTTTACCCGTGTTATACGGCGGGTCGATATAGATCATCTTTACCTTCTTGTGATAGCTCTTTTGCAGGAGCTTGAGTACTTCCAGATTGTCACCTTCAATAAACAGATTTTTGGTGTTATCCCAATCAATGGACTCTTCCTTGCACAGGCGTAATGTGCCGGTCGAAGGCGTCTGAGCAAGGCGTCTGGCTCGGGATTTGCCATGCCAATTGAAGCTGTATCTTTCTTCCTTGTCTTCAATGTAATCACCCAGCACCTCTTTGAGTGCTTCAAAATCAATCCTTTTCTCGCCATCACCTTCCGTGATGATCTCAGGAAAAAGCTCCTGAAGTTTCTCGATATTCTCCGCGACGATATCGGCGCTTTGGCTCTGCGGGTCTTGTTTGGTGATCTTTTCCATATGTGGCACTGAGTCTAAATATCTTGAGTCCTACAACTTGCTTGTTAACTTGCTGAATTTGTTGCTGGCAACGCTTGATGTTCATGTTTAGCGTCAGCTTGCGGTTAAATTGGGTTTCCTGTTTAAGGGAAGCTTTGAGACTGCTTTCCTCTTCTTCCAGTTGCTGAATGTTCTGCAAAATGGACAGCCGATCATGTGCTTGTCCGACATTTTCATCTGTATCTTCGGTAAGCGGAGTTTCAAGCCGAAATTGCCCCGTGTGTTTGGCAGCCTGTAAGGCCAGCATTCGAGCGACATACCCTTGGTAGAATGTGTAGAAGTTGGTCCCAATCGAGTTGTTTGCTATCCAGAGAGGCGATAAATTCCTAGCCTATGGAGTCTGAGACAGTGTCGTCGATCCAGTTACTGTCGAAGAAATCTTCAACCATGAGCTTTTGACTGTCTGCCTAGCTCTGGCGTTTATTGGCAAGGCTCAACCAAAGCGAACTACCATGGCTGATAATGAGCACCAGCGGGTAGGGGATGGCACACTGAATAATCTCTACCAATCGTTTTGTGCGATTAAGATTTCTTAGCGTCACATGGATGACCGCAATCTCAGGGTAGTCGAGTTCTTCAGTTTGTAATCTAGGGATATTTATTGTTTCCGGCTTGAGAGTGTAACGCCATATCAGCGTATCAATATCCTCTGTGACCACCTTTTTGTCGTTGCTGCCAAGGTCAGCGGATTCGAGCAGCATCTTCTTGTAGATACGACTGTTTAGCAGGCAGGATTCAGGCAACTTCATCGCCTGCCAGACCTGCCTGTAATATGCTGTTGCCTCTGATCCGTCATGACTTGCCGATTCCTTTCCCTGTTTTACTATTAGCTGGGGCCTCATCTAGCAGAATGAGGTAACTGACCACTTCAAAATCATCCAGCCCCTGACTACTTGTAGGTGTAAGCACCGTGCCACCTCGTGTGAACAGACTTTGAGTGCCTTTTTCCTCGCTTTTGCCAACAATGCTGTCAATCGCGGTTGCTAACAACGGCAAAGGGCGGTTCTTGGCAGAAAACCATCAGCGGCGCCTTATTTCGGGATCGGATGGGCGAAGAACTTGAAGTCGGAAGGTTTCGGGATGTACATCGACCTTGGAATCATGGCCACAGGATCGGCTCAAGCCGCCCTTACCGCATCCGGACTCATTGCTTCCGATCCGACCTTCCAGCAACAGTTGAGGCAGGAAGTGAACGACGAGCTGGACGCGTTCGACCTCTTTCCTGTATTGAAAATTGGATTCATGTATCGGTTCTAGGCGCTGGATTCTGGCACATCCCTGTCTCCTGCTCCCTGTCCCCTAGCATCCAGAAAAAAGCTACAAGCTTTAGCGCCCAGTCCCGAGCCTCACTGCCCGCGACCTTGGCCAGGTCCTCCCCCTCTGGGGCCTCCGGGTCGTTGACCTCCTGCCCTGCCACCAGGTCCCGCGCGTCCACCCGCCCCACGCGGACGGGGATTCATTCCAAACGTTCGAGAGCCTCGGTTTTCATCCTCAAGTCGAATGGTGTATTCGTGAGACATCGCTACGCAAAAATCTGGCGTGCAACCGTAGTAGTGTAGCGCGAGCTCGAGCGCCTGACCGGGTTCAGCGCCGTCGACATCCACCCAGAACTGTCGAGGGAGTTTATCTTCGTATCCGGGACCCTCTTTCGCAACCGCCTCTGCCGGAACCACGAACGGGATCACGAACAGGCTACGGACATAGGGCCAGCGTGATCCGATTTTCGAATACACCTTGGCCGACGACATTGATGTTGGCTTTAATGCCCGTCTTCTCCTCGAAATCGTCTTCGAGCTTATCCAACGCTCGCGTATAAGGCATCGAAAACAAGGAGACATTCAACTCTGGTTGCCTGTCTGGACTTTCATTTGGACTGCAGGCGACGAATCCAAGAAGGATGGCTGCGCTCGCGGTCAGTGATAGCAATCGATGCGGGGTCATGTGTCGGTTGTTAGGTTGGCGCGACTACTTTTTCGGTTTCAGGATCGAAGAAATGAATACGGCTCAAGTCCATGCATATGGGTATCGAATCCCCCATTTGGAAACGATGATCCGATTGGACTTTGGATACGAAGTCCGTCTGCCCCGTATTCAAATAAAGAAAGGTCTCGGACCCCATCGGTTCTGAAACTTCTATCTTGGCCGAGAAGGTAGGTCCGCTGGATTCGGTGGCGACGCTCAGATCCTCAGGGCGTATCCCAAGAACGAGCGCTTTGCCCGCATAGGGCCGCGCGAGCGCAGAGGCGGCGCTAGGAAGTTCGATGGATACTCGATTCGCATCAGAGCCAGTTTCTTCAAAACGAAGCGCATCGCCTTCTCCTGAAACTCGGCCGTGGAAGAAATTCATGGGCGGGCTTCCGATGAAGCCTGCCACAAACATATTCTGGGGTCTTTGGTACAGATCCAAGGGCTTGTCCACTTGCATGATGACTCCATCCTTCATCACGCATATTCGGTCGCCCATGGTCATGGCCTCAACTTGGTCGTGGGTCACATAAACCATCGTCGCATCCAGGCGGCCGTGCAGCTTGGAGATCTCAGTACGCATCTGCACCCGCATCTTAGCGTCCAGGTTGGAGAGCGGCTCATCGAACAAGAATACCTTCGGGTTCCGCACGATAGCCCGTCCGACAGCGACCCGCTGGCGCTGCCCGCCGGAAAGGGCCTTAGGCTTGCGATCGAGCAATTCCGACAAGCCCAGGGTTTCAGCAGCCTCCCCAACCCGGGTCCGAATTTCATCCGCAGGCGTTTTTTGCAGCTTCAGGCCGAACGCCATATTATCGAAAACGGACATATGCGGATAGAGGGCGTAGTTTTGAAAAACCATCGCAATGTCCCGGTCCTTCGAGAGCGTATCGTTCACGACTCGATCCCCAATGTAGCATTCACCGCTGGTGATTTCCTCCAGCCCCGCCAACATTCGGAGCGTGGTCGATTTTCCGCATCCGGAAGGCCCCACAAGAACCATAAACTCGTTATCCTCTATTTGAAGATCGATACCCTTCACCGCAGTCACATCCGGTTGCTTTACAGAGCCAGGGTACACTTTGGTGAGATTTGAAAACCGAACGGATGCCATGCGTGAGGAGCAAGTTAGATACTTGAAGCTAGAACTAAAGTCCGAAATTGCATTATTTAACCACGCTTGAGATTTTCAATCGCTCCTTTATTTGAATACACGGAATGTGAATGCTGCATTCAATAATCCCATAGTTCGTGACCAAAATCATCAATTCGCAGGTAATCTGGAGTGAGCTCATAAAGCTCTAAACCAAGCGCTTCCTACACTTTACACTGCATTTGACCATGAAAACGATCTCAATTGCCCTGCTAGGCCTCCTTCCCCTTTTCCTCCAAGCGGGTGACGAACCGGGATTCGTCCCTCTTTTCAACGGCAAGGACCTCGAAGGTTGGGACAGCAAACCCGCAGCCTGGGAAGTGCGCGATGGCGAGATCTGGTGTACCGGAGAATCCGTGGAACGAAACTGGCTCATTTGGCGTGGCGGCCAACCGGCGGACTTTACGCTTCGACTAGAGTTTCGCTGGGACAAAGGAAACTCGGGCGTGCAGGTACGGAGCGACGATCTAGGCGAGTGGCAGGTTTTTGGATACCAAATCGAAATCGCTCGCAGGGAAGTTATGGGCCTATGGCATCACTCCCTCATCGATCGCGACCACCCAAAGCGAGAAGCGCGCTTTCTTATGTCCACCGCAGGAGAGCGCGCCTATATCGCTGAAGACGGAACACGCGTGAATACCCAGCTTGAAGACACCGAAAAAATCCAGGCCCACTACAATGAGAACGAGTGGAACACCATGGAGATTATCGCCAGCGGTGATGTGCTCATCCAGAAAATCAATGGCATCCACTTTGCCACCCTCATTGACAACGATTCCGTTATGAGCCGCAAAAAAGGCTTCATCGCTTTCCAGGATCACGGCAAAGGCTGCACAGTCGCCTTCCGAAACATCCGCCTTAAGTCTTCAAGCCCTTAAGGCTTGAAGAAGTAGTGAAGAGTGAGTGGTGAGGAGTGAAGCTTGATTTGATTCGATGGCGGATATTGAGTCCTGGGATGAGTCCAACACCACCTGATATTAAACTTCGAGCATTTCAATTTGCAGTCCGAATCGTCGCGCTATGTCGCAGTCTAGATAAGAAACCCGGAGCTTCGAGAACTTTAAGCGGTCAGTTGCTTCGTTCTGGAACGTCGATCGGCGCAAACGTTGAGGAAGCGAATGGCAGTCAAAGCAAAGCTGATTTCACTGCAAAAATGTACATCGCATGCAAGGAAGCCAGAGAGACGAACTACTGGCTCCGGTTGCTCGTTGCTACCAAGCTGTTACCTCAAAACCTCCTCGCGCCTCTAGCGGACGAATCCAACCAGATCGTCGCCACTCTCACGGCCATCGTTAAAAAGTCAAAAAGCAAGTAGCCACAGTCCATTTCACTCTTCACCATTCACTCCTAACTACTCAAAGAATGTACCGTATTCTCTCTATTCTATTGATGACTCCGCTTTCATTCGCCACTGATACGCCAAACATCCTCTGGATCACTGCTGAAGACATGAGCCCGACCTTGGGTTGCTATGGGGACGACTATGCCACTACGCCTCATATCGATCAGTTAGCGACCGACGGTATTCTCTACACGAATGCCTTCGCCACGGCGCCCGTGTGCTCCCCTTCCCGCTCCTGCTTGATCAATGGCCTACCGGCAACGTCGCAGGGCACGCAGCAAATGCGATCAGCGTTCCCAATCCCTGAATACATGAATGGCTTTCCTAGCATTCTTCGCGATCTAGGGCGCTACACGACCAACAACGTCAAGACCGACTACAACAACGGCAATTGGGAAACCATCGTCGACGCCTCCTGGAACGAAAGCAGCGACAAGGCTCACTGGCGCGGCCGGAAAGACGACCAGGCATTCTTCTCCGTCTTCAACCTGATGACGTCCCACCAGAGCCGCACGATGGTCTGGCCATACGAGCAGTTCGTCTCTCAAGTTCAAAGCAAGCTCGGAACCGACGAGATTCACGATCACGATACGGCCCCTGTGCCTCCCTACTATCCAGACACGCCCGTCGTTCGCAAAACCATCGCTCGCTTCTACGACTGCGTCACGGCCATGGACAAGGAAGTCGGCGCGATCCTGCAGCAGCTCGAAGATGACGGACTCGCTGACGATACCATCGTATTCTTCTATTCAGATCACGGCTCCGGCATGCCACGCCACAAGCGCGCGATACTCGATTCAGGCCTAAAAATTCCCCTCATCGTTCGCTTTCCAGAGAAGTACCAACATTTGGCTCCTCACGCTCCGGGTTCCCGTACCGACCGGCTCGTTAGCTTCGACGATTTTGGGCCCACTGTCCTGAGCCTAGTGGAGGCTGACATTCCCGATCACATGGAAGGCATTCCCTTTCTCGGAAAATCGGCGTCAGCGCCGCGTGAATACACCTATGGGCATCGCGATCGAGTTGACGAAGTCATAGACCTGGCTCGTTCCGTTCGCGACAAGCGTTACCTGTACATCCGTAACTTCATGCCTCATCTCGGCTACAACCAGCCGACTGCCTGGCCAGACATCGGCGAGATTCGTCATGAAATCTACGCCCACGCTAAAACCGGAAACATGACCGGCCCCCAGGCGCACTTTGCCGGGCCCACGCGCCCGCTCGAAGAACTCTACGATTGCCAAGCCGATCCCATGAATCTCGAGAACCTAGTGGACTCAACGGCTCATCAAGAAATTCTCGCGCAAATGCGAGCGCAGCTCCATCAACGTCTCCAGGACAGCCGCGATCTCGGCTTCATCCCCGAAGCCCTGGCGTGGGTCCTCAGCGATGGCTCCACCCCGTACGAACTCGCCCGCTCCGACTCTCGAGACTATCGACAATCCCGCCTCATCGAAGCAGCGTCGCAGGTAGGCAATAGCTCTGAAGAGACGCTCCTCGCCAGTCTGGGCGACGACGATCCGGGCGTTCGCTATTGGGGAGCGGTCGGGTTCAGCGCCGCGAAATCGCTTTCCGGCAAAGCATTGGGCGCTCTGACAAACGCCTTAAGCGACGACGTATTAAACGTCCGCATCGAAGCCGCCAACGCCCTAGCTCGCCACGACAATTTGGGGATACCGATCTCGGTCCTCGCAGAGGTCCTTGAAAGCGACAATCTCGCCGCGGTTCAGCATGCTGCCCGAGTGATTGAGCTCCTCGGCGAACGAGCCCTAGCGGCGCTGCCAGCAGTCGCAGAATGCGATGCCCGCATGAATCGTATTCGCCCTCCCGATACATCTCCACTAATTGTAGATCCTGAATTGGATAAAGCGATGTTCATCAGCTTTTCCACCAACGCATTCCTCAAGCGCTTCGGATCAAGATAGGGTTCTGCATGCTCGGTTCTGGCTTTGGGTGCTCGTTACTGAGCCCCATCCTGCCTCCTGCCCCTGTCTCCCGTCTCCTACCTCCTCTAAGCTTGCTTCGAAAAACAAAATCAGCGACAACTAGCCCCTAACGCAAACCAACCACCCTACCCCTATGACCACACAGCTTCTTCGCGTACTGCTTTTAGCAGCGCTCACTCCCATTGTCTTCGCAGATCGACCGAACATTCTTTTCATCTCCGTCGACGATATGAATTGCGATTCAGTCGGCGTTTACGGCAGTCCGCTAAAAGACATCACCCCGCATATGGATCAGCTGGCGGCTGAGGGGATGCGCTTCGAATACGCCCACGTAATGGTGGGCAATTGCTATCCGGGCCGGAATGTGATGTTTACCGGGCGGTCTTCCCACAGCAATCTAGTCGAAGGCTTTTACCCGATTACGGAGCCGCACTACCCGCACCTCGCCGATCTAATGAAAGAGGGCGGGTACTTCACAGGTATATTCGGGAAAGTGGGCCATACGACCCCCTACTCGCCTTATGACTGGGATCTCATTATCGGTGAAGGCGACGAGAAGGAAGACTATCACTTCAAGGATTCGGATGCCTATTTTCGGAGCACAGCGAGAGGGATCGAGGCGGCAGATAAGGCAGAAAAGCCGTTCTGCCTCCTAATAAACATCTCAGATCCTCACCTGCCGTTTTACCGCTGGCATCGCCGCGAGGAAATGGAAGATCCCTACAAGCCCAGCAAACTCTTCACGCCCAAGGAGATACCCGTCCCTGGCTACCTTCCTGATACTCCCAATATCCGCAAAGAGCTATCGCACTACTACATGTCCGTTAGTCGAGCGGACGATTGCCTGGGAGAAACCTTGCGAGCCTTGAAAGAATCGGGAGAGGCGGACGAGACGGTTGTCGTGTTCCTATCCGACCACGGCATGCCTTTTCCCTTCGCCAAGACGTGCTTGTATCACCACAGCACCCGTACGCCTTGGATGGTCCGTTGGCCCGGACAGATCAAGCCCGGAACCCATGACACGGATCACATGATCTCTGCGCTCGATCTATTGCCGACCCTGCTGGACATAGCGGAAATCGAATACCCGAACGGTCTCGAAGGACGCTCGTTCTACGACGTACTCCAAGGAAAAATGCAGCCTGAACTGGATCACGTAATCAAGGAATACAACGAAAGCTCGGGCCGCCGTCGCCATCCTATGCGAGGCATCCAGACTAAACGATTCAACTACATCTTCAATCCCTGGGCTGCCGGAGGACGCAAATTTCAGGCGGCCGGACAAGGGACTCTCACCTATCGAGAAATGGTTTCACTGGCCGAATCGGATCCCTTTACGGCGAAGCTTCTTCAGCAATACGACTATCGAGTTGTGGAAGAATTCTTCGATATCGAGAAGGACCCGGACAACCTGAATAACCTGATCGACCATCCCGAGTATCAAGATGCGATCGCTGCTCACCGAGCGCAGCTAGCCACGTTTATGAAGAAGACCAATGATCCCCTATTGGCCGCCTTCCAGAAGCGGGAGGACACGAGCTATCTCGATGGCTTCGTTGAAGCCCTCCAAGCGGATGCCTACCGGCGTAGACGGGTCACGCAGGAACGGAATCAAAACATGTAGAATATCATTAACCGCGGAGGACTCGGAGCACGCAGAGTTTCTATTTAAAATCCTTTCTCTGCCTCCTCTACGGTTTACTGCTCTCTATCGTTCATCTCCACACATACCCCTCACCAGCAGTCATCCCAATATGAAACGCTCAAGCTTCATAACGCTATTAGTATTCACAATATTAATACTTTTTCAAGCATCAGTCTCCGCCCAGCAAGGCCAACGAAATCAAGAAGCCAAGCTAACGCCCACAATTTCGAATTATTCCTACGGCGAACATGTACGCCATGTCATCGACTTCTATCAAGCGGACTTCTCGTCGCCGACTCCCCTAGTCCTTTATTTCCATGGGGGTGGCTTCACGAGAGGAAGCAAGGACACCATAAACCAGGAAACGCTCACCAAGCTCCTGAAAGCCGGAATATCCGTGGCGGCAGTCAACTATCGGCTTGCCGGCCAAATACCGCTTCCCGCAGCCCATTACGATGCCCAACGGGCGATTCAGACCCTGCGCTCCATCGCGACAGATTGGAACGTCGACAAGACGCAGATGGGCGCTTTTGGCGGTTCCGCCGGCGCTCAGCTTTGCATGTGGCTAGCTTACCAGGACAACCAGGCCAATCCGTCCAGCAGCGATCCCATCTCCCGGGAATCAACCCGGCTCGCCTATGTCGCGCCTCTGAACGGTCAGATTACCAACGACTTCGATTGGTGGCTGGCCAATCTGCCGGGCTATGATGAGTTGCATCGGGACAAAGCCGAAATTTTCGGGACGAATGACAAGAAGAAGATAGCTCCTATCGCCAAAAAGATTTCAGCGATCAACCATGTATCAGCCGACGACCCACCTACCTATATGAATTATGGGATGGCGCCCGGAGATCCGATTCCAGAAGGCGATCGCGCTACCGGTTGGAAAGTTCACCATGTCATCTTCGGAATGACCTTGAAAGAGAAGCTCGATGCCTTGGGAGTCGAAGCGCATCTCAACTATCCTGGCGCAGATACAAAGTACCAATCGCCAGGCGACTTCTTTATAGCCAAGTTCGGCAAATAAGAAGTGGAAAAGACGTTTGCAAACCGCAGAGATCGCAGAGGACGCAGAGTATTTTCAATGTAGCCATATTTCTTTCCTCAGCGTCCTCCGCGATCCCTGCGGTTAATCTTCTACTCGATAAACAAGAGCGCTAATGAGAATTTTATTCAAAAAGATCCTCCCAATAGCGCTGGCATTGGCAAGTGGATACACGTTTTCCAATGCCCAAACCCGAGTGATTCTTTTGGGTACCGGAACTCCAGTACCTAGCGATGAACGCTCCGGAGCAGGTCTGGCCGTGATCTCTGGCGGGGAGGCCTATTTGTTCGATGCGGGCGGAGGAATGGTGCAACGGGCTATTGAAGCCTGGCGAACCTTAAACGCCGAGGAACTGTATCCCACGAATATCAAGCATCTCTTTATCTCCCATCTGCACAGCGATCACACTCTAGACTACTCCGAACTCGCAGCCACTTTCTGGTGGCGTCGAACGGAACGACTCAATGCCTACGGTCCTGTGGGTCTGCAAGCCATGACCGATGGTTACTATGCGATGCAGTCCACCGACATCGCGCTTCGGACAGGTGGGAACCAGCCGGTAAACGATCCAACGCTCTATCTAGTCAATGTAAACGAAATCGCCGAAGACGGTGTAATTTTCGACAACGGATCTGTGACGGTAGAGGCCTTCAGCGTCAATCACGGCTCCATCAAGCCGGCCTATGGCTACAAGATCGTGACTCCCGACAAGTCCATCGTCTACTCCGGCGACACCGCCTATAGCGAACGGTTGATCGAGAAATCAACTGGAGTTGATTTGCTGATACACGAGGTTATCAGCGAAGAAGGTTGGAAAGCCCTCCCTGCTCTCTGGCAAGCCTACCATCGATCCGCTCACACGCTGACGAGCGAGCTTGCCAAGATCGCCAACCAGGCCCAGCCAGAAATGCTCGTGCTGACGCATATCCTCCACTACGGCGCACCCATTGAGACGGCCAAGTCCGAGATTGAAGCCCTCTACGACGGCAAAGTAATCCTCGGCAATGATCTGGACGAGTTCTGAGTTTGGTGAATCAGAGACATAATAAATCGTATCCGATCCTATTTTCACTCTTCACTCTTCACCATTCACTCCTCACCATAGAACCATGCCCAAAGAATACCTCCTGATTTTTCCGGCCCTTCTGCTACTGGCTCAAGCTCTCCACGCGGAAGACCCAAAACGCCCCAATATCGTGTTCATCATGAGCGATGACCACGCCAACAACGCAATCAGCGCCTACGGCAGCAACCTGATCCAAACCCCTCACCTCGATCGGCTCGCCTCGGAAGGGATGCTCTTTAACAACGCCTTCTGCACGAACTCCATCTGCGGTCCCAGCCGCGCCGTCATCCTCACCGGCAAGTACAGCCACCTAAACGGCTTCCTCGTCAACGAGACCACTCGATTCGACGGTTCCCAAACCACCTTTCCAAAACTTTTCCAGCAAGCGGGCTACGAAACCGCCGTCATTGGCAAGTGGCACCTCGGCACAGAGCCGATCGGCTTCGACTACTGGGATGTCCTTCCAGGACAGGGCAGCTACTACGACCCGGATTTCATCAAGATGGGAGAGACGATTACGCACGAAGGCTACGCCACCGAAATCATCGCCGAAAAAAGCGTCGAATGGCTCCGGAACCGCGATGCCGACAAGCCATTCGTCCTCTTTTCTCAACACAAGGCGCCACACTCCGACTTCAGCCCTAGCCCGAAATACCGGAACCACTTCGACGGTCACACCTTCCTTGAGCCCGAAACCCTGTTCGACGACTATGAAGGCCGTAGCGAAGGCGCATCCGTAAGCGACATGCGCATCGATCCACACCTCGTTCTGCAATACCAATGGGATGAGAAGCTGCCCATCCCAGAAGGCCTCACCGGAAAGGATCGCACCCGTTGGCTTTACCAATGGTACATGCGACGCTACCTGGCCTGCGTGCTCTCCGTTGACGACGCGGTCGGAGCCGTGCTCGATACCCTCGATGAACTCGGACTCGCAGACAACACCATCGTCGTCTATACCTCGGACCAAGGATTCTTCCTCGGTGAACACGGCTGGTACGACAAGCGCTACATGTACGAGGAATCCCTGCGCATGCCGCTCATCGTACGTTACCCTCCCGCCATCAAGCCTGGCTCGATCGAAGACCGCATCGTACTCAACCTCGACTACGCGCAAACCTTTCTCGACTACGCTGGCATCGCCGCTCCTGGTGACATGCAAGGCCGCTCGCTGCGTCCCCTCCTCGAAAGCGAGCCCGTCGCCCTCTGGCGGCGATCCATGTACTATCATTTTTATGAGTATCCAGGATGGCACTACGTAAAACGTCACTACGGCGTACGCACCGACCGCTTCAAGCTTATACGCTACTACCATGATATCGAAGCCTGGGAGATGTACGACCTCGAGACCGATCCCAACGAAGTGTCCAACCTAGCCGACGATCCCGCCTACGCAGACGTCCGCGCTGAACTGGAAACCGAACTCGCCCGACTCCAAGCGCAATACGGCGACTCCCCAGAGCTAGCCCAAGAAATGGTAGAGCGCTATCCCCATGGCAGCTACCCAGAGTGGGAGCGCTACTCCGACCTAGCGCCGTACGGAGACCTCGAAGGCTGGCGAGCCGCCCAGAAACGAAACTCGGGAGAGAACTAGCTCCGAGAGAATAGCTGATATCCCGTTTTCCAAAAGTCCTATCTTTAACCTACCCCATCAACCAGCCTGCGTATCCAAATGCCTAGCGCCTTAAGCATCATGAAACACCCCATTGCCCTATTTCTATCGGCCTTAATGGCCGTCGTCGGAGCCACCCAGATCGCTTCTGCCCAAAACTCGGACGCTGCCTCCCAAAAGGAGCAACGTATTCAGATGTGGCTAGACGATCAGGATAAGAACCAGGATGGCAAAGTCTCCCCGGACGAGGCTATTCGCCAGATGAAGTCCAATTTCAACAACCTGGACCGCAATCAGGACGGCTTCATCGACCGAGCTGAACTAGGTCAATTGGCCGATCGGTTGGCTGGCAACCAAAACAATCGCTAGCGAAACCAAGCGCGCCCGCCACCTTCCGATTCGGTTCAGCTAATCGAGAATATCCCTTACGCCGATACCGACAACCCCCGGCAAGCGCTCGACCTGTTGCTCCCGAAAGAGCGAGGTGACGACGCGATACCCTTGGTCGTATTCATCCACGGCGGCGGCTGGCGCAATGGAAATAAGCAAGGCGGCCGCAACCGCGTTCGACCGTACGTTGAAAGCGGAAACTATGCGGGTGTGACGGTTGCCTATCGACTGAGCGGCGAAGCGAAATGGCCGTCTCAAATACACGATTGCAAGGCCGCCATTCGCTGGATCCGCGCAAACGCCGAGAAATACAATTTCGACGCTGACCGCATTGGCGTTTGGGGCACTTCCGCCGGCGGACATCTCGTGACCATGCTGGGAACGAGCGGGGACGTGGAAGCCATGGATGGATCTCTTGGATCCAACAATCAATACTCGAGCCGCGTAACCTGCGTGGCTGACTTCTATGGACCCACCAATTTCCTGACTATGAACGCAACCGCTATCGAGTCGGCCACATTGGACCACGACGCGGCGGACTCGCCAGAGTCATTGCTCATCGGCGGCGCCATTCAGGAAAATCCGGACAAGGTAGCCACCGCGGATCCAATCACCTACGTCACCGCTGACGATCCTCCCATTCTCATCGTACATGGCACTCTGGATCCATTGGTCTCGTTCAATCAGTCCGAGCTGCTCTATGCCGCGCTGGAAAAGAAGGGCGTCGAAAAAGCCCTGATCACCGTCGAAGGCGGCGGGCATGGACGGGGCTTCGGGCCCAAACCCGTAGAATTCGTCGAAGCCTTCTTTCATCATCACCTGCGCGACAAGAAAACCACTTGGTCCGATCAGACGATCCCAGGTGTCCCCACAGAAGCGCGACGCTGATCTCAAGCTGAGCGTTCACTTCCTTAGCGAAGACGGATCGCCCGGACCAAGGGTATCGCCGTCAGGCAAATCCTCAACCGAATTCCTTCACGATCAACCTCGTGACATAGGAGAGCGTTCCTCTCCACTTATTGTCTTTTCATTTCTAGGAACCTCGCCAATCCTCCGGACACTACCCCCTATTGCAACCCCCTCTAGTTGACCCACCCCGATGACTGATGCCACATTCATACAGAAATCCACCAGTCCGCTGAAAAGCTGCCTCATTGCCCTCGGAGCGTTCTTGGCGATCCTTTTCCTGCCAGTTTCCGATTCGCTCGGCGCCGAAGGACACCGATTGATGGCCCTGACAGTTGCCTGCTTGATCTTTGGATTACCGAAGCGTTGCCAATACCGGTTAACTCAATACTAGCAATCGCCGGCTAGGCGTTGGTCGGATCGGCCACGATCCGCGAAGCGACCAACAACGTTATCAGCCCCGTCTTCTTTTTCGTCCTAGCGATGTTCTTGTTCGCCGCAGTGGTCCGGGAGACCGAGCTCGATAGCCGCTTCGCTCGTTGGCTCTTATCGAAGTCCGGAACCAATACGCGAAAGATATTGCTGGCATTCATGATCGGTACCGCGGTCGTTTCTTCAGTCATGTCGGACGTACCCGCCTGCGCCCTTTGGATGGCGCTGGGACTAGGGATTTTGCAGCGAGAGAATCTGCAGCCGGGATCCTCCAATTTCGGAAAAGTCCTGATGCTCGGCATCACTATCGCTGCCTTTATCGGCGGCATCGCCACTCCAGCCGGGAGCTCAATCAAATATCATGGGCCTCGTCATGCTTTCGGATCTAGGCGGTGGCGAAGTCCCGTTCCTCAAGTGGATGGCCATTGGCATCCCCATGGTCATTTTCCTCATTCCCATTTCCTGGTTCGTGCTCCTGAAATTCTCCCCACCAGAGATCTCGCACATTTCGGAGAATCCTGAAGAAAAGGATTCCTCAAAGGAACCTTTTAGCGTGGGCCAGAAAAAGGTGATGGTGATTTTCGGCATCGTAATTGTTCTTTGGTTACTAAGCAACTGGTTCTTCAAGGCCCTGGATGTCACTATGATCGCTCTAATCGGTTCGGTGGTTCTGTTTCTGCCGATAGTCGGCGTTTCCACTTGGAAAGAAGCGTCCAAGGGGATTGGCTGGGATATTCTTTTCATGATTGGGGCCGTCTCGTCGATCGGTCTGGCCAGTAGCGATACCGGCCTCGCAACCTGGGTGGTGTCATCCATCTTCGATGGAGCCGACGACATAAGCGTTCTCTGGCTCCTCGTTGCCATCAGCACGTTTACCGTCCTAATCCATTTCGTGGTTCCAATCGGTCCCGTGGTAAACGCGGTTACGTTTGACCCCCGGTTGCTGACCCCATTCGCCTCGCTGCAATTTAATTGTATTCACTGGCAGATGATATTTGCTAGGGCCTTACATCGAATACTCCTATGACAAAACGCGCTTCTTTTCTTTCCCTATCAACCCTCCTCCTTTCGCTGGGAACGCCTCTCGCGATGGCGGGAGTCCCGGACGGCGTCTGGGTACGCGACGGCTACGAGCTGACCGTTGTCCAAGACAGTATTAAGAAACCTCGATTCCTAGCCTTGGGACCGGATGGCACGCTCTACGTGAGCGTCATCGCCGATGGGCGAATCGTCGCCTGCCAGGACACGGACGGAGATGGAGCCTACGAAAGCGCCGTTAACTTCATTGAAGGCCAATCCCCGCAAACGAGATTGCAAGGCGTGCAGCATCACGACGGATGGCTCTACTTCGCTCAGCTGAACTCGATTTCCCGGGCCAAGGACACCGACGGAGACGGTAAAGCCGATGTGGTCGAGGAAGTGCTCGGAGCCGATGATTTGCCCACGGGAAAGCCTACCGGACACCGATGGCGGGCGCTGCTCATTCATGACGGACGCATCTATACCCACGTCGGAGACCAAACCAATGCGACCGACGAGCCCATCGACGCGTCGGAACGAAAGAAAATTTGGTCCTTTGCCCTGGATGGATCCGACAAGAAGGAATACGCCTCTGGCATTCGCAATACGGAGAAACTCGTCGTCCGCCCAGGGACAAACGAGATTTGGGGAGTCGATCACGATGTCGACATGATGGGCTGGAACATTGAAGGCCCAGATCATGCCGTCAAAGGACAGCCGATCACCGATCACAATCCACGGGCAGAGCTGAATCACTACGAGGAAGGGAAATTCTATGGTCACCCATGGATCGTCGGAATGAATCAGCCTAACCTTCTGTTCCTGGATCATCCAAAGCTTATGGAATATGCGCGGATGGCCAGCGTTCCTGCATGGACGATGGCGGCGCACAGTTCCGCAAATTCGCTCACATTCTATACAGGCGATGCGATTCCTGGCGGCTATGGAGATGCCTTCGTGGCTCAGAAAGGCGGATGGAATGCGACCAACAAAGTCGGCTACTGCCTATCGCGCATCCTCTTCGAAAATGGAAAGCCCTACGGAGAGCAAAAGATGGTCGATTTCCTCAAAAGCGAAGGTGACGTTTTGGGTCGTCCGGTAGATTGCATCGAAGCCCCAGATGGATCGCTCATTTTCAGCGATGACACCGGAAATATGGTCTATCGGCTGAGATACGTCGGGAAGTAGAGCGTTGGACTCTATGCGATCTAACCGCCCACCCGCCGAAGCGGGTTCGAGGACGCGGAGATCGCTGAGACACCAGATGAGTGTATCCATTTTTGGGTACATATAATTGGATCTGCTCCTAGGAGTGCAGCCAAAACGTAGGGCTGGCGCTTGCGCCATGCCGCGAATGCAACACTGAATCTAACCTACGCGGCTCTTCGCAAGCGAAGGCCCTACACTAGAAATGACACAAATTCGTTATTTTCGCGTCTTTCGTGGTTTGAAAAAAGTAAGCCCTACTTGATCGAAGAAAAATCGGTCGGGACTAGGAGCTCTCCTTTGACTCCGCCCTTAACGGTGAGGCTACCGCCAGCGCGTTCTTCAGAGGCGGTTTTGGCCGACTTCCAGTCTTCGTCCTGACCGAATTTGCCAAAGGCGGCCTTGCGTCCTTCCACGCTCTCATGAGCGACCAAGTAAATCAGTGTATTCGTAGCGCCTTCCTGATCCGCCATGGGGTGGAAGTAGACGATGTTCTCAATACCGTGCTTTTCGAAGAGTCCAATCGTATGATCTCGGAAACGGGCATCGAGATGGTTCAGCTTCCCCTCGTTAGCGATATAGGTCCGCAGCTCAAACAGGCGATCCGGCGACGCCTGAATCTTTTTGACCGGCATGGAGTAGTCGGTCGTTTCCAGCCACACAGATTCGATTTTCGTAATCAACCGTCCGTTCACGGATGATGCCCGGGCAGCGGCTTTCCAATCGGGGTCGTTCTGAAAGGCCTTCCACATGCTCTCCTGATCCAGCCGACTCGGAAAGGCGATGATGTATACGAGTTTATTCTCGGCATTATCTTGAGGCACCCAGTAACCGACATTCTCGATGCCATGGCGCTCGAACAACGCGCAGGTGTGGTCTCGGAAACGGGCAATCAAATCGTCCAACTTGCCTTCGTTGGCATAGTACGTACGCATCTCGTACGCCCGGGTGTCATGGGCGTGTACGCTGAGCGAGGAAAAGAATAGGATTGAAACGAGAGCAAACCGGAAGGTAGAGGTAATTTTCATAGACTCCAAGTAGCCGAATCGAGAGGCAGAAGCCAATCAAAATATTACATCTCCCGGAAACGGCCCACCACCGGGTGGGCATCACCAATGCCAATCTGGAATCAACCGCTCACCCGCTAGAGCGCATACACGTCAACTTAACTATTGATGGCCGCAAAGAGGCGCAAAAAATCACGATAATAGATACTGAACGAGGCGATCTTTGTGACTTTTCGCGCCGTTTTGCGGCTAAATCCCATTCATATCCGGTTAAGTTGACGGGTATGCACTCGAGCAGGTTCGAGGGTGCGAAGATCGCGGATGAGACCAGCAGTCGAGGCGGCTCCCTTACAACGAAGTGCGCAAGTAGTCGCGGTATTGCGGCTCCCAAAAGTTAGCCTCTATCGCCTGGCCTAGAGCCAACTCGGTCCGTTCACGGGCCACGCCATCCTTCATCGCTTGCTGCCCCACTCTCCTCGCAATAACCTTGCTCAAGGCCCGAATCTCGTTCAGGGGCGGCAGCAATCCCTTATTGGGCTCATCAATACCCGGCGAACTATCGGCCAGCGCTTCGCTGGCGGCGATGAGCATGTTCTCGGTCACTCGATTCGCCCTACTCGAAATCACGCCGAGGCCAACGCCCGGGAAAATATAGCTGTTGTTGCACTGGGCAATGGGATAGGTCTCTCCCTTCCGCTCAACCGAGCCGAAAGGGCTGCCGGTCGCTACGATCGCCTTGCCTTCGGACCACTCGAGCACATCCATCGGCATCGCTTCTGCCAAGTTTGTCGGGTTGGAAAGCGGAAAGATAATCGGTCGCTCAACGTGAGCCGACATTTCCCGGACGATTTCCTCCGTAAACAGGTTGAATTGACCGGAAACCCCAATCAGCACTGTCGGTTTCACATGCTTCATCACGCCAAGCAACGACACCTGCCCATTCTCGTCCAACCAAGCGCTTGTCTCTTCCGCATCGCGCGCAAGTTCATACTGGAAATCGCGTAGATCTTTAAAGTCCGTAGTTAGGAGCCCACTACGGTCTACCATGAAAATCCGTTGCTTCGCTTCCGCCTCGCTCAATCCCTCTCGTTGCATATGAGCGATAAGATGCGACGCGATTCCACAACCCGCTGATCCCGCGCCTGCAAAACATATCTTCTGATCTACCAGCTTTTCGCCCTTTCGCTTGCTCGCCGCGATCAATGTTCCTGCCGTGACCGCGGCCGTGCCTTGAATGTCATCGTTAAAGCAGCAAAGCCGGTCCCGGTAACGTCTCAAAAGCGGCATGGCGGTGGGCTGGGCGAAGTCTTCGAACTGAAGAAGCGCATGCGGCCAAAGATTGACCACGCTTTCGATGAACTTCTCTACAAACTCAAAATACGCTTCGCCTGAAATGCGTCCGGTCCGTTTTCCCATGTACATAGGATCGTCAACCAAGTCTTCGTTGTTGCAGCCGACATCGAGGGTAATGGGAAGCGTATGGGCGGGGCTGATGCCCCCACATGCTGAATACAGCGCAAGCTTGCCAATGGGGATACCCATACCTCCTATCCCTTGATCCCCAAGACCGAGGACGCGTTCCCCATCCGTAACAACGATTACCTTGATATTCTGCTTGGTCGCATTTCGCAAAATCCGGTCTATCTTGTCGCGGTCATCGTAGGATATGAACAAGCCGCGCTTGCGACGGTAGATCTGAGAAAACTTCTGGCACGCCTCCCCTACGGTTGGGGTATAGATGATTGGCATCAATTCCTCCAAATTGTGGACCAGCAAGCTGAAATAAAGCGTTTCGTTCGTATCCTGGATAGAACGCAAATAGATGTGCTTGTCCATCCGGCTAGAGAATGCGCACAACTGCTCGTAGGCCCGATCGCGTTGCTCGTCTATCGTCTCAATGGAGTACGGCAGCAACCCTTCCAAATTGAACTCGCGACGCTCCTTTTCCGTGAACCCGCTTCCCTTATTCAGCAAAGGCGTTTCCAGCAAAACCGGCCCCGCATAGGGAATGTACAAGGGACGCTTTGACTTCTGCGCTTTCATTCCCAAGAGCGAAACAGAACTAGGCCTTCATACGCAACCTTCTTTGCATGTCTCTAGCGCGTTGAAAGCTGGAGACATCGTTTTATACAAAACGTTCAAAAACACCCATCTGCTAGCCGTCCGGTCCGGCGCCATTTTCCTTCAGCGATTTAGCCGATGCGGGCAAAGCGTCAGAAACGCTCGAGGAACCCAGAGACGACCGTGTTCGATCGTCCCGAAATCCCGCGTAACGTGAAAATTTAGCGTATCCTACTATCGGTTACAATCTACAGTACGAATACAGAGTGCTATTCCACTTTTTTACCGATGAATTCGATCGTAGTGTTTTGAACGAGGTTTTCACCAGTAATCGACGTCCCATCTATTCGAGCACTCATTTTAACCGAATAGCCCCGGTAGTTGAGACCCGCGCTTAAATCGCCATTCGCTTCGATCGTCAAATCGTCCAACGCGTATTCACCCGTTGGATTGGTGAGGGTACCCGTATAATCGCTACCTTCTTTACTAATCATCAAGCTGGCCATTGGATTACCTCCCGGAGCGCGCGAAAATTGAATCTCCCACAGTCCCACAAAAGGATCCGGTTTTTCTTGCAGGGTCGCGCAGCCTGAAATCAAAGCCGTGGCGACAGAAAGTAAAAGCAGGTTTTTAATCATATTAGATAATCTTTGGAGGAACGTGAAAAAGGGATCTACCAAGGTTAGCGACACCTGAGAGACTGTCCAATAGGAAATCAACCTGAAAGAAATAATGCATATTGCGGGAGCGCTGCATCCCGCTGTACACTCTTCCGACAAGCCGCATTCTCACTCGCGCAAGTGCCAGTCCGGGCCGTCGGCCATGATGCTATCGTTAATCCGGTAGAGTTGCGCCTTCAGCTTCTCCGTTCGTTCCGGGTCACGCGCAGCAACATTGTTCTCCTGTCCAGGATCCTTGCTCAGGTCAAACAACTGAAAGTTCTTATACTCCCCGGACTTGATAGCCGGAATCCATTCCTCCTGGAACATGTTGTGCAAGGACAGCTCATAATTGCGTTCCGCTACCAACGAATAGTTGCCGCTCCGCATCGCCACGATGGGATTGGATCGCTGCAGATGCCAGAAAAACGGCTGGTGACGCGTGAACGTCTCCTTGCCCGTAAGCAACGGAGCCAGATTGGAACCATCGATATGCCGGTCCGTGGGCGCTTCAATATCCAGCAAGCCACAAAGCGTTGGCAGTATGTCTACAACACCACCCGGCTCCTGCTGCATCTGTCCTTTCCTAATTTTATCCGGCCAATGAAAAATTCCGGGAACGCGAATGCCGCCTTCCCAATTTGCGCCCTTCTTGCCACGCAACTCCCCCGTGCGTTCTTCACGATAACTGCCATTGTCCGACATATAGACAATCAGCGTATCCTCAAACACGCCCATCGTTTCCAGCTTGGCAATGAGTCGAGCAATCGCCCGGTCCGTATTGTCAATGGTACCCGAGTAAATCGCCCCCTGTTCCTTGAGCTCGCCATATTCCGAAACGATCGTATCCGGCGCAGCGATACGCTGATGGGGTTCATGAAACCAGACGTTCAGGAAAAAGGGTTTACTTTTTTCGTGATGCTCATCCAGCCAGTCAATCGCTTCATCCACCACGATCTGACAGGCATAGCCCTTGATTTCGCCTACGGGCTCGCCGTTTCGAATGAAGTTATCCGGATTCCTGTGACTCGGGTTGGCATTGTTCCAGGTAGCGAACCAGTAGTCGAATCCATGCTGGGAAGGCGTCGGCTTCTCGTACGTATCAGTGGGCAGCCCCAGGTGCCACTTGCCAACATGGGCCGTGCTATATCCCTGCCCTTTCAACAGCTCGGCGATCGTTACCTCTCGTTCCAGCAAGTGAGAAAACTGATTCTCATCGCTAATCCAGCTATACACGCCTGCCCGGATGTGATGCCTGCCCGTGAGCAAGGTCGCGCGAGACGGAGAACAGACCGCGCAACCCGAATAGAATGTTTCAAACCGGGTTCCATTCGACGCCAGCTCGTCGAGCGCCGGCGTCTTCACGGGCCCATCGTAGCAGCCGAGGTCCTTGTAGCCCAGATCGTCAGTGAGCAGTATTACGACATTAGGCTGTTCTGCCGAAGCCAACGAATACGAAAAAAGAGCCAGCAGGAGGGGTAAAAATCGATTCATGCCGATGACCCAATTCATGAATGCCTAACGTTGCAAACGATAAGGCCCAACTGGACGAAAACGAAGCATATTCCGACTTATTCGAGGACCTTCAATCGCAGGTTTTTGAACTCCACGATCATGCCTGGGTCGTGAATCTGGAGCTGGATCATTCCCCTCAGCAGGCGCTTCTCGATGGGCAGATTCTCGGTGAATTCCGACGCCAGCTTGCCGTTGATATAGAATTTGAAGCGGTTGCCATCGGCGATGACATGCACATCGTTCCAATCGCCCTTATTGATCTCGTCTATTCTCAGTCCGTTCTCGACGGGGATGATGGTCGGTTCGTCATTCTCCGCGATAACCAGGCTGTCGCCGCGGAAGCAACGGTGCTCTTTGCGTCCGGGCGTATGAAAGTCCCAAGCGCCTAGAACCTTTTTGCCAATACCCACATGGCCGAGGTCCGCGTGGTAGCATTTAAAGTCCCGCTTGCCGGTTTCGTCCTTCACCGCGCGGATACTGACACCACTATTCGCGTGACCCGGTTTCGGGAAACGGTAAGTGAACGTGAGCTCGAAATTGGCCAGGTCCTTGTTTTTTGCATACACAAGATAGCCACGCCCGCCGTGGTCCCCGTCGCCGTGAATGACTCCGTCTTTGACAGTCCACGCCTTCTCCACTTTCTTCTCGCTCACCTTCCAGCCGTCCAGCGTCTTGCCGTCAAAGATACGAACAAAGCCCTCGTCGTCAGCTGCGGGCAGGCAGGCGGTGAGCAGCGCCAGCAGCGCGATACAGAGTGAGTGTTTTGTCATAGTCATCATCTTAGATCCCCAATCAGGGAAATCAATCGACGATTTTGACGAAACCAACGTAAAGATCCATGCGGCAATTAAGGTAGCGGGCGGCCACCACATTCAACAGGGTAAAATACCTCCACTGCGTTTGATAGCGCTAAGAACCCGGAGTCCCAACAAAAAACTCTTTCCCACCTCCGCGTTCTCTGCGAACTCCGCGGTTAAGCTGTCTGGCCATTCCTGTCATTGAGTGAGCGCTCTCTTATCGCTACCTAGGCCCAGCGAAAGTGAAATTCTCATACGTTTAATCACTATCTTCCATGGACGACTTGACCCGTTTCCTTGTTTGTAAACGTCCACTTGTCGGGATCGAAGACAAATCCATCCTTGCGGGGGACGTCCTTTGCATAATGGGGTGGCAAGTGTTTCGCTAGTTCGTCCTTAATGGTTTGATACGCTGGATCGGCAGCCAGATTCCTCCATTCGTTGGGGTCGGTCTGGTGGTCATATAACTCCTCTGTACCGTCGCTATAACGAATGTAACGCCAGCGCTCGTCTCGAACCGCCGTGTTTCCATAGCCGAAATCAATCAGGCTGGCGTGCGGCCAGGAAGCGTTTGGATTGGCCAGAAGAGGAGCCAGATCAGGTCCGTCGAAATCAATGTCGCTTTCCATTTCCATTAGACTAACGAGAGTGGGAAAAATGGATACAAGATTTACGGGGGCACTCGAAGTTCTGCCTGCGGTTTCCATTTCGGGAGTGGCGATGATGAAGGGTACGCGGGTGGCCTCTTCCCAGAGGGTGGACTTATGCCAATGGTCCTTTTCGCCCAGGTGCCAGCCATGGTCGGACCAGAGAATGATGATCGTGTTGTCGGCGTAGGGCGATTCGGCAAGCGCCTCTAGCACGCGACCCACCTGGGCATCTGCAAAGGAAATGCTCGCTAAGTAGCATCGTACCGCTTCTTCCCATTCGCCAGCATCCGTGACTGCCTCCATTTCGTCGCGTCGCCGTTCTGCCCATCGCTGCGGAATGGGCGGTATATCATCCAGGTCATTTTCAGGAGCTTCGGGCAAATGGATTTCCGAGTCTGCGTAGAGATCGCGGTAGCGTTTGGGGATATACCAAGGCAAGTGAGGGTGAAAGGTTCCTACCGACAAGAAGAAGGCTTCGCCTGAATGGTTCTCCAGAAAATCGATGGCGTAGTCGACTACTTGGACATCGTCATATTCCGATTCCTTCTGTGGCAAGATTCCCCAATCCCTTTCTTCCTTGCCGCGCAAATACTCGACATTACTGAACGGGTAGCCGGGCGGGGGTGGCTTCCATTCGGTCCAGGGGTAGGCAAGTTTGTTGCTTCGCGTCCAGGGGAAGTCTGCCCAAGAGAAGCGGAAGTAGTCATGCCATTGATCAGGTGGATTATTGCCCGCTGTGTGGTGAAAGCTTTTGCCTGATCCCACGACCTGGTATCCCTGTTGCTTGAAATACTTCGGCAAGGTCATCTTGTCGGGGTAGTTGGCGCGCAACCACTGGCCGTTGTCATAAATTCCTGTGGTCGAGGGCATAAGCCCGGACATGACCGATGTTCGGCTCGGATTGCACACGGGCGACGGGCAGTGAGCATTCGTGAAGTTGATGCCCCGCGCCGCAAGCGCGTCCATATGCGGGGTGTGGACTTCGCCACCATAACCACCTAGAACGTTGGTCCAGTCGCGCATGTCGTCGACTGAGATCATGAGGACGTTGCGTGGGGTATCACCGTTTAACCCAGGCAGCGCAATGGCGAAGGGCAAAAACAGGAATGGTCGCAGATTTCTGATGAATCTCGTATTGATCATGGTGGGGTAATAATTTCGGATCACCGATTCTGTGAAGGAAGACCTTACTGATCGGCCGGTCTAATTCAACCCTTCTTGGATAGAGTAAAGAATGGTGAAGAGTCAGGAGTGAAGAGTGAGTGGTGAAATATTGGGATTAGGTTGGTTGAGAGTGTTTTAACAACGTTCTCCCGTTTAACAGGATCACTTGATCCTCGCTACGCGGGCAGGATTCGAATATTTTACCCTGTCATTGAATCCGACCCATCGCATACATTCGCGTATCCGCGAAACGGATCCAATGAATTCTCAAGCATCTTGCGCTTTCTGAGTTCAACCTCTCTCCGTGTTCATCCGTGAAATCCGTGGTTGAATCACGATCCCCAATAACCTGCCCCGTCCCGCTAAGCGTCACGGGATTTGTCAGCGGCCCGAATTCACTTTTTTGGCGCCATCTGCTTGCTGACTTGCTGAAAACGACGTGTCGAATTTCCGGCCATTGATTTCGTAATACACCCTACCGCTCATGCGGCTCCCTTCTATATTCCCCGCGTAAGCAACCTTGTATCCTTGAGCGCTTAACGTGAATCGGACGTCATGGTCGGACGTATTCGTCACGACGACCAGCTTCACCGTCAGGTCCCTATCCGGATTATATAGGGACCCTTTAAAAGAATCTTCTTCTTTAGCAATCGTTGCTACGCGATGCTTCGTCGAGCCATCGGGAGCCGCGATTTCGATTTTCCAGACGCCGGTCGGATCCACATCGCCTTTTGCGATTGTCGACAAGGCAGCAGCCGCGAGCGCCAGGGTAATTAGGGGTATACAATTTAAACGCCTCATGGATTTTTCGTTTATCGTTTCAAGAATGTGTATCCGTCTTTTCTATTTGAGCAAACCCTCAATCGTGCTCTTGACGCTCTGGTAATCCGTAGACTCCGCGAATCCTATGGAAACCGTTTGAGGCGTGTCGAAAAACTTTTCCCCATCGAAACGGCCAAATCCTAGAACAGTCATATAGGGACGATTGAGATAGGTGTCGGGATGATCGTTGTCTTCATGATGAAGCAGGTAGATCATTCGAGGTGAATTCACATCTCCAAAAGCGATCCATTCGGGATCGGGAAAGTCGCCCGGGTGCGTCTCATCGATTGCGTGGGTCTCGCTATCTCCGGAGAAATACCAAAAATCCGTATCGTCCATTTCTCCTCCGGGAACCCCTTCATAAAGAATCCAGTATTTCCAGCCCGGACTGATTTCGGTCATGGTAAAATCGCAGCGGTCCGGATAAAAGCCCCATTGACCTTTCCATTTGCCATTCCCCGATGTGAAAATAATGCGGACATGATTTTCGGTTTCGATTTCGACAACCGAAGACGAGAGTTCGGTTCCTGCGTTCAGCGCATGAAAATAGCTGCCATCCTGCCGGTGTATGGAATTGGGGAAGCCGCGATATTCGCCCTTCCACCCGGAGCCTTCTTCGTCATGAAACCCAAGCCAGTCCACTCCATCCGAATCAATCATGCTTGAAAGGCCTCCACCCTGCTTCTCCAGGTAGAAGGTGGTGGTCTCGGTCGTGATAATGTAACAGGGCAAATCTCCGGCGGAAAGGTCGCGCCCATGGCTAAGGGAAACAGGGGCTTGGTCCGTCGAGGGACTACACCCGACAAGCAGCGCGAGACCTACCGAAGCAACGAGAATGAACTTCATCTCTGCAGTAAAAATCTAAGCCACGCATCTGTCAAACTGCGAACTAGGCCCTGAGCGCTAGCGGACAACCATACCAAGCAAGCCAGCTCAGGCTTGAGCCCATTCGCTACCTTCCGTTCAGAGGCGTCAGCCGAACAACCGCATGCGGATTGTTGATGACTACGTAAATCGAACCATCGAAACCTGTCTTTATGTCCCGGATACGACCGATTCCCTTGAAAAACACCTCCTCGGAAACCACTTCATGCCCTTCAATCGTCAAACGCTTGATTTCCTCGAAGGCCAATGCCCCGACAAAGGCTTGGTTTTTCCATTTTGGAAACCGATCGCCTGTATAGAATTCCAATGCGCTGAGAGCGGGCGAAGGCGTCCAGTATTTGATCGGTTGTTCCATTCCCTTTTGGTGGGTCATCTTGGTAACTTCGGATCCGTCGTAGTTGAGCCCGTAGGATATGACCGGCCAACCGTAGTTTTTCCCCTTCTCTATGATATTGAGTTCATCGCCTCCCAATGGCCCATGGTCGGTTGCCCAGATTTCGCCCGTAACGGGATGCTGATCGATGCCTTGGATATGTCGGTTTCCAATGGAGTAGATGGCTTCGATCGCTCCAGTCCGACCGAAATAAGGATTGTCGGGCGGAATCGAGCCATCCGGAAAGATACGATAGAGCTTGCCGCCCGGTTTCGAAAGGAGCTGTACTTCATCGTTTCGGCGAAGGTCTCCAATGGAAAAAAACAAGTAGCCATCGTTATCGAAATACAGGCGGCAACCCCAGCGAGCGCCCTGGGTAAAATGCAGTTCGTCGGGAAGGCGGAATATGTCCTCTTGATCCACCCAGCTATGACCATCGACTCGGCCGCGAATGACCCGAGTCATGGCGGGCGTATCCTTGCTCGAGCCGTCGCCTAACGGATGGACATAGCCAATATATACCCAGCCATTCTCATCATAGTCAGGATCTAGCGCCATGCCCAGCATGCCTGAATCACCGTACTGAGTGGTAGCGAGAACCCCTTCAATGGGACGCGGATCAAGCTCGCCGTCAACGAGCCAGCGAAGCCCGCCCCGCCTTTCCGTCAGCAAGGCCCGTCGTTCGTCCACGAATACGATACTCCAAGGCGAAGACCTGAAGCCTTCGGAAACGAGCGTCTCTACATTGAGAAGGTAGTCTTGCGTCTCTACTTGATGCGGCAGTTCAGCCGCTTGGTTCGGCTCCGTGTCTTGCTTGACAAGGATGTAATCGGTCAGGGCATTGATTTCGCTCTTACTGAGAGCCGTGGACCAAGCGATCATGTCTGTACCCGTTATCCCATACATGATGGTATTGTACATGCGCTTGCGATCGATCCCGTAAATCCAGCTCTCTTTTATCAAGGGGGAATACTGGGCCCCTTCCATATTCTTGCCATGGCAGGCCGCGCAATATTGCTGGTAAAGCTGTTCGCTATCGATGCTCGCGTCTTGACCGCTGAGCGAACCGACGCCTGGCCAAACGAGGACCAGAAGCAGCGCGAATCGAATGTTAGAATGAGCAAAGGCAATCACGGTAGCGAGATATCTAGTTCCTCAAAAGAGCGCAGGGGTGGACCTTTTGAGGATAGGTATCAATCTCTGATATATTACGACAGCGCAACCGAAAATCACGTATGGGCCGCGCGATACTGCGTGTAGATCAAGACCCCTTTTAGAAAGCCCCACCTAATATCATTGCATAGAAAGGTGGACGTCGACGTCCCGGCGAGCTCCACCTTTCTCAGGCTTTGATTTCCGTGATTTCTTTGGTGGCGATCCCGATTGGGCGGTCGAGCGGAACACCGGCGCATCCGAGCAATGTGGTGAGCAGGTCCCCCTGGTTGCCCTTCGTATCGGGTAGAAAACGCCCCGTCCGAATCGATCCTCCGCCGCGTCCAGCGATTACGAAAGGAAGATTCTCACGGTAATGCTTGTCGCCGTTTTCGAGGCCCGAGCCCCACATCATAATGCAATTGTCGAGAAGCGTACCGTCGCCTTCCCGGAGGTTAGCCATCTTCTTCACCATGTAGGCGAACTGGGAGATATTGAACTCGTTGATGGCCACCACCTTTCGAATCTTCTCGGGATCTTCCCTGTAGTGCGTCGTCGAGTGGTGCTTATCCGTAAATCCAAGTTCCGGATACGATACGCCGTTAGGCGTGGATCCTATGTAAGTACTGACTCGAGTGGTATCGGTTTGAAACGCCAAAATGTTCAGGTCGCACATGACTTGCATATATTCGCTTCGCTTGTCGCCTTCCGGAATCTTGATTTCTATGGGCGGAGAGTCCTTGTCGTTCCGTTTGCTCGCAGCCATCCCCGCCTTCTCCATCGCAGCCTCCTTCTGACGATACTCGATGGCCGCTATACGGCGCTCGACCGCACGCTATCCAGGTACTCGTCCAGCTTGTGCTGATCTACCTGCGGCAACGTGCGGCGAAGCTCCTTGGCTCCGCCGATCACCAAATCGAGCATCTGGCGATCCAGCGGCTCCGCCTGCGCGGATTGCTTCCCCTTGTTGGCCTGACCGAAGAGTCGATTCAGCCCCGCCCGCGGATTGATCTCCGCCGGAACTGCCTGTGTCGGCGAACGATAACTACAGTGCGAGTAGTACGCCTCATTCAATCCTGCCTGGTTTTCCATATGCGTTTGCGGCATCGTAGCGAGTTCCAGAGACGGCAACGGAGTTTGGGCTCCCACATAGTTGGCCATTACCTGATCCGCGGAAATTAGACCGTCTCGGAAACGGAACTTCCATTTCCTCAACCATAGCCGTACCCGTCTCCAATGCCTTCCGCCATTTCTCGGCGAGCTCGTCTCGATTGCTGGCCCTCGAAAACATCAGCTCATTGTCAGCGTCAATTTGATCTCCATCGCCAGGCTCTTGACTCATCCTCAGTCGCTTGAATCCGTTTTCGATTCCCACATCATCTCCGAATGACACCCCGACGAACACTTTGAAACGGCGCTCCAAAAGCTGAAAATCGCTTCCACGATCCACCACAGTAGGATCCACGCAAACCAAGTGCCAGATATTGCTAGCCTTACTCGCATTTTCGCGCTCGGTTCGGATCGCCCTCCCACGCATTTGATTGGACAATACGTATGAGCCCACGAAGCTCGCCAAGATCAAAGAGTTTATCGAGGGAGCATCCCAGCCTTCGCCAAGAAGCGACTTAGTGCCCACCAAAACCTCAATATGCCCACTTTGAAAAATTTGAGTGATGATATGCACGATATCTCTCCTCAATCGCTCCGACAATTCAAGAAGGAGGTAGTTTTTGTCGAATGGCAATACGTTAGTACCAATATCATGGATACCATAATTTTCCGCTACTTCATTCAATGCTCCAATTGCAGCGGCAGGTATGATGATCAGTGATCCTGTGAGGACGCCGAGCTTTTCATTCTGACTATTGGTTCGACGCAATTGCTCGAATATAGGCATTACTCCCATCTTATTGAGCTCAACCGTATTCTCTTCCCCCTTCACCAAGTATTCCTTTCGAATATAGTCCGTTAGAATAACCATCCTTAAGCCAGGGCCGAGATGCTCGCGCTCGAATTCCACAATTCGATCGATGCTTTTGAGCTTGCTGAGGCTGGAACTGTGGTAGCTGTTTACTCTGCCATTGCTTCGAAAATCGATATTCCGCCTCTCCAAAGCGCCGTTTCGCTTCAATCTATTTACAAGCCAATTCTGATGCTTCTCATACATTCCAAACGACTCGGAATCCTTGTAGAGGTAAAACGTTAGGAGCGCTTCCATCCACTTGTAATCAAAATCCGGAACCGTCAGTTCCCTATCGCCCACGACTTCACGATGCGTTTCGGTTACTTTCCGACCAATCGAGCTCATGAATATCAACGTCGCCGCATAGTATTCAAAGTTTACGTATATCCACTCGAGATTGCCAGTAGGATTCGCGAAGCAGGGATGCCCCTCTAATGCTGTGATCAATTCAGAGTCTTCCTTAATCTCATCGAACAACGCGCTCAGTCGGCGCCGATGCTCATCGATCTTCTGCATCTCCTCCAAGGTCGGACGCGAGAGCATCACATAGTCTTGATGAGGACACAGATCCCCCTCCACGACCAATTCCGGGACGGAAATCTCCGCATCGACGGGCCCATTCAGCTCGATGTAACGCTGCCACTCCGAATGCGAAACATCGTAAGGTGGTGTCGCCGTCAATCCCACTACCGTAGGATTCAGCGCCTTTTTAACCTTCGTCAAAGATCTCCACCACGCATTCTTCAGATGGTGAGCCTCGTCGACAACGATCGTTCCCAAACCAACCGCCTTGAGCTGAGAGATGATCTCCTTTGAGTTATCCGTCGCTTTACCATCGAGGACCTCCTCCGATTCGACTGGTTGGACCCCGCAGTTTAGCCCGGTTTGAATGAGAGATTCTCGACGGGTTTCTTGTTGTTGGGCTTGGGTTTAAGCTGCCTGGGGTGGAGATCGCCCGAAGGGCGGTCGGAGCATTCCTCGCGAAAGCGGCTGCTGAAGCTTTCGGCGTATCCGTTCCGCCAAAGGCGGCCCGGATCGATGCATAGAGCCTTGATCCCGTTCTCGGCAAGCCAGCCCTGGATGGCCTTGGCGATGAGCTCGGGCCCGTTGCCCGAGCGGATGCATTCGGGGAGCCCCATGCTCGCGGATCGCCTCCTGCAGCGGGGCCAGCGCGTCGGAGGCCTTGATCGCCCGGTCGGCATGGATGCAATGGCGCTGGCGAGCGCATTCGCCTATCAGGTCGAAGGCCCGCAGCTTGCCTCCCCGCTGGGCGTAGTCCGAGACGAGGCCCCAGGCCCGGACGCGGTTGCGGCGAAGCGCCTTCCGCGGAAGCCCCGCGCAGAGCCCCTGCCGCCGCCTGCGAGGGCGGCGAGGCGGCACCTGCAGCCCCTCCTCCCTGCGGACGCGCTGGACCAGCCTCTTGTTCGCGCGGTAGCCAAGCGACCTCAGCTTTGCCGAGATCTTCTTGCATCCAAGCGTCGGATGCTCCCCCGGAAGGCGGACGATCTCCGGCTCCAGCAAGCGCTTCCCCTCGGGCTTGGGCTTCGGAAGGTAGCGGAGCGGCGAGCGGCTGATCCCCAGCCACCGGCAAACGGCTCTCCCGGAACGCGACAGCGCGGACTGGACCTTCGCCGCAACCCCGCGCCGGCGCGCCGGGCTCAGAGGTTTTCTTCCAGCGCGATCTCCAGGGCCTTCGTCTTGAGCAGCTGGTCGGCAAGCAGCTTCTTGAGCTCGGTGTTCTCCTTCTCCAGGTCGCGGAGACGCTGAACCTCCTTAAGATCCATGCCTCCGTACTTGCTCTTCCAGCGATAGAAGCTCTGCGAGCTGATGCTGCGCCTGCGGCAGATCCCCTCGGTCCGAAGCCCCGTGTCGGCCTCCCTCAGTATGCGGATTATCTGCTCGGTCGCGCGTCTTGTCTTTTCCATCGATGATGTCCTTTCGTTGATCGACGAAAATCATCTCATCAAAAGTGGGCTAGTTCGCAGGGTCCCAACCAGGACTACCACGCGAATCCGTACGGAACGGAGCTTACTCATAGAGCCACGCACGTTGTATACGATTGGATGGGCGCAATGGACAAGATAGCGCTCCATTGGCGAGACGGAGGCCATGCTCAAAATACCGAGGATTGGACCGCCTTGTTCGACTTTTCAGATAAAGAATTTTTCGGAAAGACTTCGCCCACAGTATTCAACAACTGGGCATACCCAACAGCAAAACTGCCCTTTAGCTGGAAAGCTCCTGAATAAGAAGAGCCACAGCACTCTAATAGCGACATAGCAAAATACTGTCGCAAATACGAGAGTCCAGATACGATGCATGTATGCATTGAGGAATCCGTCACCCGCAACGATGAAAATACACTAATCAATGCAATAATTGTAAGGAATCGTTTTTGATTTAGTCTAATTTACTAGAGAGACCTTGCAAACGCATGGATAAAGCGAAACAGGAAGAGATATTCCAAGACTGGATCGAAAAGCACAAAGGCATACTGGTGAAGATTGCCCGGTCATTTTCAGGAGCGCCTCAAGACTTCGATGACTTGTTCCAAGAGATTCTCCTCCAGTTGTGGCAGTCAATTCCTTCGTTCAACGGAAAATCGAGCAGCTCAACCTGGGTCTACCGCGTATCCCTAAACCGCTCCCTGGTTTGGAAACGTGGAGAGACCAGACGTGAAAAACTCATACACACTTTCACGCAGGAGATCCCTGTCGCTGAGATCGATTCGCCCGCCAATGAAAAGCGTACAGAGAGATTGTACGCCGCGATTAGGAAGCTGAATCAAGCGAATCGAGCCTTGGTGCTGCTTGCTTTGGATGGACTCAGTTATCGCGAGATTTCGTCAATTGTGAAAATCACGGAAACCAACGTCGGCGTTCGGCTAAATCGCGCCAAGACGAAGTTGGCAAAAATCGTAACGGAGGAAGCGCAATGAATTTCGATGATCTCAAAACCGCATGGGACGATCAATCCGTGCCCCAACTCACAGCCAGAAATCAGGCGGTCAGTGAAACGATAAAATCGCTCGCTGAATCGATAGATAGCAGCGGACACCGCTTATACATTATCTCTATAGCGATAGGTGCCGGATCGATCCTATGGCTTGGCTTTTGGGCCTATCTCTTTTCCCACATGGGTATAGAGGCGATGAGGGCAGCGGATATCTATCCTCCGCTCCCGCTCCTCGTAGCTCCAATTTACATCATCACGATATGCACGATGGTAATCGTAAACCACATACAACAAAAAAAGATGAATAAGTCCTATGAAAACACGCTGCGAGGATTCGCGCTCAGCACCCTCGCCCAAACTCAAAATCGAATACGGCTACTCAGACTAGCTCCCTTTGCTCTCATCGGCCTTTGGTTGACAATCGTGTCAATCCTCTTCGTGTACGATGAACTCGGCTTATTTACTCACTTAGGTCTCCCGTTAGTTCTGGCAATGATTGCGGGCGACATCGCTATTCTCGCTACTTTCTATTGGTGGACGCGCCGCAAGATCGCTAAAAAGCATCAACCGCGACTAGCAGAACTCGAAGAAGTCATCGCTGCACTCTGAGATTCCAATTTCAAAAGAGGACTACATAACGTTACGCTTCGCCTTTTATACGTTCCAACGCCTCAATCAGCAACCTGGCATTACGAATGTTTGCCTTGAATACGACATCGAGGAGATCACCGAGCAATGGCACTGAGCCGACCAGCAGATCGATAATCTGGTTGAGTATGATCTTCAGAGCCAACGCCCACCCCAAGCTGAACTTATGCACGACTGAGAGGTAATAGAAAAGCGGGCTTGCCGTAATCACATCGCCCACACCGGGCAGCAATCCCACAATGCTATCCTAGCCGATACGAATCTGCGTGCAGGGAATAGGGAACGCGGCATCGAGAAGATTAGCGATTCGATTGAGCCGCTGAATCGTCTCCTCAATCTCTCGGACGGAATAAGGTGGCATTTGAGAATCAGTAATACTTCACGACGTAGACCCTACCATAGGCAAACAACTACAAGCCATTCACTCCTCACCACTCACTACTCACCATTTACCCCCCTCACCCTGCTTGGTTCAGGAGATAACTCGGTTCGATATATGGGTAGTCCTCGTCGAATTCGGTCAGGGGTTTCGAATCCTCAACAATCGAAGGGGGACGACGCTCATCCCCTAATGTATCGCGTAGCCCATCACCGATTCGGTCGCCCATGACCTTCATCCGTTCGATGAGATCCTCCACCATCTTCGGGTGCTGACTAGCGACATTATTCTGTTCCGAAACATCATTCGCCAAATTGTAGAGCTCCGGCTTAGATCGATCCGGCTGCCTGCGATTCGGAATGTTATAGCGTAGTTTCCAATCCCCTACACGTACCGCTTGCAGCTGATCCACCAAGTAGTAGAAAAACACGTCGTAGGGAGACTTCGCTCCGCGCTCGCCCTTCCAAATCGCGCTGATGTCATGGCCATCGCGTATAGGATCGTTGCCCAGCGGTTGACCCAGGATAGAGGCGAAGGTGGGATAGAAGTCCATTGCCGTCACCAGCTCGCTGGAAACCGACCCCGCCTCGATGTGGGCGGGCCACTTCACGATGCAGGGAACGCGCATGCCGCCTTCCCAGGTTTGGCCCTTGGTCCCGCGCAATACGCCATTGCTGCCACCGTGACTGTCCACGCGGCTGCCATTATCTGAAGTGAATATGACGATGGTGTTTTCATCCAACCCTAAGCGTTTCAGCTCGGCGACAATCACACCCGTGCTCCAATCGACGGCCGCTACCGCTGCGCCATAGACGCCGTTTCGTGAGGCTTCGAGAAAGGGATCCATCACATAGTGAGGCAGGTGCACATGCATATGAGCGAAATAGAGGAAAAAGGGGCGATCTTGATTCTCCCGGATAAAGCTTACCGCTTCTTCCGTATAGCTCTGAATCAAGGGGGCTTGCTTGGGTTGCTCTGCGATCACTTCCTCATCCCGGAGCAAAGGCATTGGCGGGCTATTCTTTTTCCGAGGCATGATCGCCATGTCATTGCTGTACGGGATCCCGTAGTAGGAATCGAAGCCATGACGCGTCGGCAAGTGCTCGATCTGGTCTCCCAAATGCCACTTCCCTACGTGACTCGTCGCATAGCCTTGCCATTTCAAATATTCCGGAAGCAACAGCTCGTTCGGATGCAGACCCTCCGCATAGCCGGGAAACAGCACCCAGCTCTTTCGGCTCCCATTGAACACGTCGAAGCTGACCCTGCCCGGATAGCTGCCCGTCAGCAAAGCTGCCCGCGACGGCGTGCACACCGGACTCGCCGAATAGTATTCCGTAAACCGCATCCCATCTGACGCTAGCTGATCCACATGAGGCGTATCGTTCTTCTCTGACCCGTAGCACCCTAGATCTCCATATCCAAGATCGTCCACATAGATCAGGACGATATTGGGCTTGCTTTCAGCAACCGCCCAGTAAGCCAGAGAAACAATTGAAACTAAGAAAGAGAAAACTGTGAATCGCATACCCGAATCATCGAACTCTTACGCAATACATCAAGCCTGGTTTCGCGCTAAGAGCACGGATGAGATCAAGCTACAGTCCCTATCGACACGTTTCAGACGAGCATTCACTCCCCACTACCCACTCTTCAAAACTTCAAATCCGTCTCCACCCAACGTATACAGGTATTCAATTTCACCAGACGATAGCGCCCGATCATAGCATGAGAGCTCATCAATATCGCCTACAAAGTTTACTCCCAATCGGATTTGAGCCGTTGCCAGGTCCCATGAATAGCGCTGCTCCCAGTCTTCGACGCTTCCTTGTGGCTTCCCGTCGACATAGAGCGTTGCCACCGCATCCGTTCCCGGATTGTTGAAGCCTTCGATCGTAATGACGACATGCGTCCAACGATCGCGGGCAAACGTCGCCTCTCCTGCCGTGACCATGGGTCTTTGTTCAACGGGAAACTCAACCAACCTGCGGTTTTCCGGATTCCATATCGCCTTATCCGGAAACGCTCCCATACGAAATTGCCGTCCCTCTTCCCTATCGAAGTCTACCCATATGCCGGCATCCAAGGCAGAACGCGACGTAAGCTGTATCGGATCCGTGAATCCTGGACGAAGATCTTCTAGCGGCGCTAGTCGCAACCAAAACGAAACCGTACCGCTCCAACTCTCTTCCCCATAAGGGAAGTTCCCCTCGAGCTTATAAAACGCACGTGTCCCGCTGACTCCCTCCGGAGTTAGGAACGATAGACATTGTCCGAAGTTGCCACCCGAAGCCTTGAACCAAACCTCTTCCGGCAATTCCTCCCGCGTATTCAGTTCAGGCTTCGAAGCGACAAGCGTATAGAGCTTTCGGTCTCCACTCGCAAAGTCGGCATCCGCGCTCTTGTCAAACGTTGCGTAGAACGTCAGCGCTTCACGAAGGGAATCAGGACCGCTAGAAGACGAGCACGCGACCAATAGTAGCGCAACCGCAATAGGAACTCGCTTCAGCAGGGGTATGACGATATCCATGCATTAAACTAGCAGATAAAATTCCCTAAACACAATACTAGTGCGCAAATCACTTTCACTGCCGCATGCGCTTGCGTACTGCATTCGAATACAAGACTACAGGAACGATAACCAGCGCAGCGAGAGCGCCCAATACGAGAACAGCGTTCTGATTCACAGCAGCGAGATTTGTGATTTCTGCTGCGGTTTCCGTATTCGCTTGATTCGCGATCGAGATAGGCCCAACCGCAGCTTCCTTCGCGATAGAGAAACCTCCGCTAAAGGCGCATTCCCAACCTAGGGAAGACATTGACGAAATAGGCATTGAAGCCGATCGCGGAGGCACCCATGGCGAGAAATCCGATTCCTACTGTACCCAATCCGGCAATACCGAATCCGACAGCTCCAACCGAGATCAATCCTATCGAAATGATGCCAACGCTCACGGGAGCCACTGCAAATCCACCCCAGGCAAACAAGAATCCGTAAGCTATCTCGCCGGCCGCTACCCAACCTACAGCTGGTCGCTCCCCTCTCTCGGAGCGCCCAAACTTGAAGTGAAACAGGGGCACGCCCAGAATGGTCCAAGAACTGCGGTATTCCCGTTTCTTGGAACCCGGTTGATCTATTGACGCAGTAAACAAGTCAGGTCGACGAACGCGCTCGGAAGCTCTTAGCTCACGCGTTCGCTTGAACATTCGAATGGACAGCAAAGCGTAGCTAACAACGAATGCAACTACAAGTAACTGGGAGGCGATAGCGATGTACCCTGAAAGTTCATACCATTCTAAAGCGAGGTATTTCAATCCAAACATGCTGGCAACCCACACAGCAGCGATAGACAGAAAAAGAGCGACCGTTTTCACGACGTTACGCCGCTCACGCTGCGTACGGGATTGATCGAAACTCGCTCGCAGCGCGAACGCCGTGCTTATCAATCCAGACACGGACGCTAAGAAAGTCACAATCGGCGCCCACTTCAACCAGGAACCTGCTTTGGCCGCAGCTGCGCCAATAGTAGCCGCTTTTGCGGGAGGTGAGAGCGTCGCCACAGCAGCAAGTACCCCCATTGTGAATACAGTACTTGGCGCGCTCTTAGCTAGCGCATCCTCTACAAAAGTCATCATGCGCTCCTGCAGCATCTTTCGTCCACGCGACAGACGTTGTTTCACGGCGTCCTCCGACAGATCCAATTCACTGGCAACATGCTCGATGGAGCGGTGCTCTCGATAGTAGAGCACCAAGGGTTCGCGATAGGTTTCAGGAACTTTTTCTAACGTATCCCACAAAAGGGCCTGCTCTTCTTCTTTCATCGTTACTTCTTCAGTGGGTTTTGCTTGAGACTCCTCACAAGCGGCTTCATCTAGCTCTTCCGCATTTCTAATTGGTTGCCGGGCCTCCTTGCGCCGATAGTGGCTAAGCTTGAATCGTAAAATTCCGCATAGCCATGATTTCAATTTTTCCGGTTCCTTCAGATTCCCTAGCATTTTCCAGCCCTCGATAAAGGCTTCCTGAGCAACATCCTCGCTCGCAGCCAGATTTCCTATAGAAGCGTAGGCGAGCGAGCAAAGCAGACGTTGATAACGAGTGACGATTTTTCCATACGCCTCTTGGTCGCCCTTAAGCGATGCGATGACCAACGAGGCGTCGCTGGCATCTAAGTAAACGAGTCTTTTCTTGAATAAGTTCATAAGCGGTACTCATAAAGTGCCCACTTATTGAGGAAAGGTGACAGGCTTTTTTCCTGTAGCCGATCGATTCTCCTATCTATCAACAATTTGCCGCATCGGGCCAACGAAAAACGTTCACCCCTCACCCCTCTTCAAGACAGCCACATGCCGATCGATGGACTTTCCAGGAGTCGGTAGCTCGCGGGAAATTTCGTTGGCTTTCGTGACGAGCAGTTCACCGCCTTGATTCTTGATCGCGTCGATAGCCTGCGTGTGTTCGCGATCGAAATAGCTCGTGATAATGAGTCGGCCATTGGGCAATAGCTTTTCCAAGGCATTGCGGTAGATCTCTTCCCAAGTCCTCTTCCCGTTCCACAGATTCTGGTGACGCATGAATATGACATCGAAAGCTCCCGGAAGCTCCCGATAGTCCCTTAGCTTGGTAGCGTCGCCTCGAATGAACTCGAAATCCGCATCCGGGTCATTTTCGAACCGAGCGCTCGCATCAGCGATCTCCCGGTCCCTAACATCGAAACCGACAAACCTCATATTTCGCCCATCGCCGGCTCCACTTTCCTTTCCACCGAAAAAACGAGCGAGCGTCTTCGCCTCATCGCACGCGCCACAGGCTAGATCAAGCAATTGCACATCTTCCCCGCCAACAATCTTGCGCTGCAGCTCCGCATCCGATTGCGCAACCTGAGCCAACATCTCCTCGAGACGCCGCATATCTCCTTCAATATACCGCTGATGGGTAGAATGGTCCATATAGGCGCAAACTAGAGACCCATCGTTCCCCTTAGCGAACCCAAAAAGCATCGATTGGAAATCAGTGACACGAACAACGTTCGTGGCTCTCAGCTACTCGCCCTTCAAACCTGCGACTAGATCGTAGAATTCCTCAGCGCTATGCCATGAAACGTTTCCCCCAAGGTATGCAATATGCCCTCCTTTCCCTCCCCAGCAATCGGGACTGCAATACGCCAGAATAGTATCGCGGGGATCCATCATAGATCGATTCGGAATAAAGGTATAGCCAGACCATTGATCGACTTTGGACAATTCCCCGGGCTGCGATTTCGAGCAAGGTAATTGAAATGTATTCGGATCGTCGATATGTTCCGTCAATTGCTGAAGCGTTGACGGAAATGTCTCCTCATTGATCGCAGCATGTAGAAGAGAGGCATTGACGATCTGCCTTAGGTTGTTGATGCATTTCGTTTGCTGTGCTACTAAGCGCAACTGCCCTATAGGTGGTGCAATTATAGCTATGAAAACCATTCCAATTGTTAGCCAGCCGTAACCAATGCACAACCCTGCTATCGCGAAGCCTTTACCCTGAAACGCCCCATTCGAATTCTTGATTCGACTTAGGCCCGCGTGGCCCAAAACAATCGCCAGCGCCCATAAGGCGACCACCAACAATAAATATTGGGCGGATTCAAAGAAGAACCACGTAATCATCGTTGGGAAAGCAGCTACCGCAGAGATGAGACTTCCTACAGCCAGCGGATTCCTACGAGGAGGGGTTGGGCGATCCATGTCTCCGATAAAAGGCCAAAATCCGCTTTCGTTCAAGCTCCGTTCGCTCTTCTCTCTCCGACCATTCCGCTCGACAGGGTGCCCAATGAACGACTAACTTAAGCTATGAGCCCCAAGGAACCCCTTTCACGAAGAGCGTTCGTCGCCAAAGCCGCAGTCGCATTCCCTATGATAGCCGCGAGCGGCACGCTGGCAGTCAATGGACGAACCGGAGCGAACGACCGCATCGTCACGGGACATATCGGCGTCGGCGGCAAAGGGACCGGTCACCTAAAGAGCATTCCCGACAACGTCGGAGCGATCTGCGATGTGGATACTCTTCACGCCAGGAAAGCCGCCTCTCTTTTCGATCGACCCCTACCCATATTCTCGGACTACCGAAGGCTGCTGGAGCGCAAGGACATCGATGCAGTCGTCATCGCTTCGCCCGACCATTGGCATGCTTTGATGATGATCGACGCCTGCGCAGCTGGCAAGGATGTCTATGTCGAGAAACCTGCTTGCAAGACAATCGAAGAAGGACGCGCAATGGTGAATGCCGCCAAGCGTTACAAGCGCGTGGTTCAAGTAGGTTCTCAAGGGCGCCACCATCCTGCAGCCGCTGTACTCAGAAAATTCCTACAGGAGGGAAATATCGGGCAAGTCAACCGCGTCGAGTGCTGGCACAATGACAATCCTGTCGGAGGCGATCCCTCCGCCAATGCAACACCCCCATCTAATTTGGATTGGAACCTGTGGCTAGGACCCGCTGCGGGGCGGGTCTACAATCCAGACTATTGCCATCGAAACTTTCGATGGATGCTGGATCTCGGCGGGGGCCAAATACGCGACCGCGGCGCCCATGTTTTCAACCTTATTTCCTGGATACTGAATCTAGACCGAACGGGTCCCTCTCACATTGAAGCCAGCGGTCAGATTCCGGAAAGTGGGCTTTGGAATTGCCCTACGAATTTCGAGGTCACTTACACATTCGACCGTCCCGAACTCACCGTGCACTGGGCGCAGCCAGGCAACCGCGCCGCGGATTTCGAATTCGGAGCCGTCTATCACGGCGCCAAAGGGAAAACGATCGTACGCGGTGGCGATGGGCGCGTGTTTCCCGATGAGCAAGTCGTGGAATTCGCCAAAGCCAACGACATGCCCTATGCCCTACCCAAAGGCGTTCCCGCTCATAAGTACAATCTCGAGAATTGGCTCGACTGCATTAGATCGCGCAAGGAACCTGTCATGGATATCGAATCTGGCCACCGTGTAGCCAGTATGTGCATACTGGCGAACCTCGCCTACCGCCTCGAACGCCCCGTTTCATGGAATCCAAAGTCCGAGCGTTTCAACCGAGATACCGCCGCCAACTTGCTTCTCGGCAGCCCAGGGCGCGGCGAGTGGCAAATTTAGATTGATTCCGAAAACTGCAGGCAAACATTCCCAATTTACGCTGCTTTGATTGGTTCGTAAAAGCGGTCATCTGGTGAATCGTCTTCCTCCTGACTATCGACAGGCGCTTCACGCCAATCATGATTGAATTTTCGTAGCAGCGATCGGGCTTTCGCGTTCCCATCGACCGCAAGGCCTTTAAGGTACTTGAGGGCGGTTACAGCCTTATCGGATTCAGGGGCGTTCTCTAGATAATATTCCGAAAGCCAAATATGCGCTTTGGTCAGCCTCAATTCTGATGCTCTCGTCATCAATCGAAGGGCTTCATTTTGGTCTTTCTCCACTTCAATACCATCCGCATATGCCAAGGCTAAGTCGTATGCCCCAAACGGATTTCCCGATTGCGCAGCTTTTTCGAGCCACTCAATCCACTGCTTGGGATTCGCCTTCGTCCCAACACCATCGCGGTAGCACATTGCAATTCTGTAAGCGCACTTCCCATACAGACCGTAATCAGAATCATAACGCCTGACGACCTTCATAAAGAGCTTGAATGCTTGCGACCTATTCTCCTCACCCAAAGATCCATCTTGATAGTGGCGCGCCAATTCATAATTGCCCTCGCCCATGCTTCTCTTGGTGATTCGGCGATACAATTTTATCGCCTCATCCGGATTGTAGCCAACCCAACCCGGTGTCGCCATCAGATCGGCTAGGACTAAGTATACGCTCAGTGTTTTGGTCGATAGTTCAACATTTGGAAACCCAAGCGTCTCAAGATATCGATCCGCCCACATTTTCGCCTTCAATCTGCTTTTCGGCACTCCATGCCCTCTATAGAATCTTAGAGCCATCGAAGCCATAGAATCCGCGTATCCCGTTTCCGCCGCGCGCTCAATCCAGTACGATTCCTCCTCTGTATTTATCTCAACGCCGTCCCCTTCCCTATAGATACGAGAAAGTTCGAATATTGCGGGCAAATCAGACAATTCCGCAGCTTTAGTATAGTATTCGATTGCGAGTTCCGGATCCTTCTCAACCTTCGAGCCTTCAATGTAAGCGCTTCCGAGATTTCTCATAGCAACGGCCGAACCCCCTTCTGCCGCGCCTTCCCATAGAGAGATTGCCTCGATCGCCCGGTCAGCGTAATTTTCTTTGTCGAAGAAAATGATGCCCAAGTTATTCATTGCATCTATATTACCCTGCGCCGCGCTAAGCTCATAATACTCTACAGAGCGTTTCTCATCCCACTCTACGCAATATCCAATATCATGCATATATCCCAATAGAAACCGAGCCTCAGCATCATCGCCATCTGCTGCCTGGCCCAACCATTCAATAGCCTGATCGCAATTCACATTCGTCCCTATACCGAGAAAAAATACCTTCTCCCAACCGTCGCCATCGCTTGAATACTTCCCTTCTGGGCGGCATCCATATAACCTCGAAACAGCTTCTTTTGATTCGTTTCTCGAGCGATTCCGATCCCGTGCTCTCGGCGAAACTCAAAACTGTAGAGAGCTCGGGGATCTTCCGCTGCTAAACCTGCGAGGCAAATACCTAAGAATTCGCTCTCCGACATAATTTTCGGCTCAAGGTCGCCGTCGAGAACTGCGGCCGCGGCGTATAGCCCCGAATTTTTCGCTTTCTCGAAAAGGGATCGCGCCAATGTCTCGTCACGCTCTGCTCCTTCGCCAATCTGCAATAGCGCCGCCCGATTGAAAGCCGCAATTCGAGAACTCGCATTGGTGGTTTGTTCCAGCAGCTCGAGCGCCTTTTGGCGATCCGCTGGGACCTCTACTCCTCGCGCATACAGCAAGCCCAACTCAATTTGAGCAAATAGGTACCCTCCCTCGGCAGCAATGGACAGCAACTCGACGATCGACTCAATCGGTACTTCACGTTCGGAGGGAAGCTGTTTCAGCCACAATTTAGAGAGCCCATAAATACTCGCATATATTTGTTGGTATAGAGCATTGTTCATCGCCTCCGACTCACGCTTAATGTCCTCAGAAACAACCGCATCGACGCCTTCGATGAAAATCTGGTCAACGGTCCTTCTCAAACTGTCCGACATAATCAAGTGGTAGTCGTCTAAATACTTCTTCGTCAACTCGAGGTCGCGCTCCAACAAGTTGCCCTTCGCGCGTTCGAGAGCGAGAAACAAGGTCGCATTCGGACTCCCACCGCGCGACGCCACGGTCATCAACTCAACGATTTCCGAGTCGTTCGAAGCATCGCCGCTCACTTCGCGATCCCCCATGAGCATTGAGGCCAGGAAATACGAAGATTCTGCGCGAATAGACCGTTGCATCCTGAAATCCTGGACCCTGATCTGCGGTTCCTCTCCCGGATACACCAATTCTTGAAAGAGTCGTTTCGCGCCGCTTCGATCCTGCTCTACTCCATCACCCGTCAATTTCGCAATCGCAAGATTGTACATAGCGGCCCTATATCCTTGCAGCGCGGACTCTTCGAACCACTTGACAGCGATTGAACGATTACGGCGGACTCCTTGACCCTGCGCATAAAGCAAAGCTAAAGAATATTGCGCTTCAGGCATTCCCGCCTTTGCCACCTTCTTTAAGAGAGCGGCCGCTTTCCTAAACCCTTGACGATTGGGCTGCGACGACACGATCTCCATGGCTTCTTCATAGAGCCCTTCTTGGTCTATTTCATCGTAAAGCTCCTCCGAGGCATTCGATGCTCCAATAGCCGCGTTGATCACGCACGCCGCCGCAAAGAGCGTCTCTTTTCGAGCAAAAGAAAAGAGGTTTGAATTCCACAGCATGCTAATAACCTAAAACTGCAGTATTCGGATTCAAGAAAATCCAGTCGGAGGTCGACCAGTGGGCTCAATCAAGGTATTGGCAAAGCAACCCATTTCGCAATGCCTAGCTTGCTACTCTCTATTCTAATTCTCCCATGAAGTTCCTATGAGTCTCCTTTCGTCCGCATTGCCTTCCCGAAACGAGTATAATTTCGTATTCGATACTTTGCGACGCGTTCAAAATCGACTAAAGCGGGAGATCAACTTCCAACGCTGAATCCGCTTAGCTATCTACAATTCACCCTATCCAATGTTAATTCTTGGTCAAAGTCACTGAATGTGCGGACAACTTGATGGCATTAGCTATAACTATGCTGATTCTCCGCGACTAGTTAGATAGCCCGAACCGCTATTATCCCATGCAATACCCATCATCTGAGAGTTTTCGGATTCTAGAAAATCTTGAGGATTCATACATATCCCTCGACGATTCCTTCGATCCCCTTTGGTTTAATGCTACCGCGCAATCCCTTTGCGAAGATTCAATCGAGGATCCTAATTACAAAGGCATTATTAAAGAGCTCGGGCGTGAGCTGCATGATCTCAAGGAAACGAGCGGCGAACGATCAAAGGTCTGCAAATACAGCCAGGGAAACCGAGAGTGATTTGTCGAATCGACAAGCGGGTCGACATCAACGGATGCATATCTCCTGATTGGCCGAAATGTGACTCGCCTTCAGCGAGAGCTTCAGAAAACGAAATCCCACCTCAAGCACCTCTCAACCATCATCAACCCTGAGCCATCTTGCGTTAAGACGATTGGTAGAGATGGTGAGCTGATTGACATGAACCCAGCGGGTTTGCATCTGATTGATGCTCCAAATCTAGATTCGGTAAAGGGCGTGTCAGTGTACGAACATCATGGAGGGTGAATCGCTTGAAAAATTCAAAGCGTTCAACGATTGAGTATTTAAAGGAGAGTCCGGTTCACTGGATTTCGAGATTACCAGCTTGAAGGGCGAAAAACGGCACATGCGAACTTACGCGTCCCCGTTGAGGAACCAGCAAGGGGAAGTCGTCATGCACGTCGCCGTGACCAACGACGTCACCGAAGAAATCGAAAAGACGCAACGACTTAGAGAGAGCATGGATAGGGCGCAGGCTGCCTGCTATGGCCAAAGGACAGTTTCTAGCCAATATGAGCCATGAAATTAGAACCCCAATGAACGGGGTCTTGGGCTTGTCCGACCTTCTGCTCGACACACCGCTCAATGACGATCAGCGAAAATTCGCCGAGGGAGTACACTCTTCGGCAAACAGCCTTCTCAAATTGATAGACGACATCCTGGACTTTTCCAAAATTCAGGCCGGCAAACTTGAGCTGAACCCTCGACCTTCTAGCCTTAGAATCGAGATGGCTTCAATAAAACAGATTTTCGCCAATCAGGCGGAAGCCAAAGGCCTCGATCTCCTACTTGAGATCTCGCCCCGAGTTCCCAACTCTCTCGTCATCGATCCTGATCGGTTTAAGCAGATCGTGATGAACCTTCTCGGAAATGCCCTCAAGTTTACCGATAAAGGCCAAATAGGGGCCAAGATGGACTTTGATGAACAGGCATCTTCCGAATCCGCGAATCTTGTATTGGAAGTATACGATACTGGCATTGGAATTTCGGATGAGAGCAAAGTAAGGATCTTCGAATCCTTCACCCAGGGCGATGCCGGATTCAATCGCGACTATGGAGGGACCGGATTAGGGCTGAGCATTTCGAACCAGCTGATTGAGCTGATGAATGGAGATTTGCAAATGGATAGCCAGATCGGACAAGGAACTTCATTCCGAATTACGATTCCGATAAAATCTTCCCATGACCCCAGTGATTCGTCGCACGCTCCGCAGACTTCTTCGCTCGATCCGCAAGAAGGACGTAATTCCCTCTCTATTCTCCTAGCGGAGGACAACCAACTGAACCAAACCTTATGCCTTACGTGTGCTTGAAAAAGCAGGACATCGAGTCAACCTCGTGGAGAATGGCATGGAAGCCATCTCGGCAATAAAGAACAATTCGTTCGATGTCGTGCTGATGGACATACAAATGCCCGTCGTCGATGGGGAGCAGGCTACACGAGAGATTCGAAAGATCGACAGATTCGAAAATTTGCCTATCGCCGCTATCACCGCAAATGCGATGAGCGATGCGAAAGACCGATTTCTTGACATTGGCATGAACTCAGTTCTCAGCAAGCCCTTCTCGAAAACGGAGCTCCTCGAACTGGTGGATCACCTCGGAGGAGGACCCGACGAACCCGGGCGGTCTTGAAACATAGAGGCTATCGTCAAATAAAGGCATGGGGGTACGACCTGCATCATTCAAAAGCAATTTTTGAGTACGGCCTAACCCCTGCTTCCAAAGATGGTAATAGGTGTTTGAAAAAAGGCCCATAATTAAAAGCTGGAGTTCTTTACCGGATAAAATTGGCTCGTGAGCAGAATCACTTGCCCAATCCCATGAACCTCCTCTCGCATGCTCTGCTTTCTCGAAACGAGGATGACGATGTTCTCACCGTCAACGTTCTCTGGGACTTCTTCCGAAAGGACCTGTGACAGGATACCAGGGCATTCGTCCAACGAGGCGCGGCTATCCACCGGGCAATAGATAGGGAAACCGATACGTCTGATGAATTCAAGCTGGGGCTTGCGCTCGTATCCGAAAAACGCGAATACGTGTCCGGAGTGGTGGTCGACATCGCGCTTGACTATGCCTTATCCCGGGATTGGCGCTACTATTTCACAGAAGACCGATTCGAGCTATTCGACCAACTCTATAACCGCATGGAGCGGGCCGCTCCCTCGATCGGCGAACGAGCGGTTACCTTCGTGGGCAGCATGCGGGCCCGAAACTGGTTCAAGTCCTATGGCGAGTTCGACGGGATCCAACGTGTCTTCAATCGACTCGCCACGCGTAACCGGTTTCTCAACTCAATCATCGGGGCCGAGACGGAAGTTGAAAATTGCATAGATCAATATACGCAGATCATGCGTAAACTGTATCCAAAAGTTGAAGGCGAATTGCTCAAATTATAGAGCAGACGGACTACCAACAATTATTCATTGATGCGTCATAAAAACAGAATGCCCTGAAAACAGGGCAAATTCATCGCTAACCTTCTTGCAATTAGGTAGATAGATCTACTGGAAGTTTTCCATAATGCTACCCCACGCAAAAGAAACTGATTGCCCCTTGTCTCAAATGATCCGCTCCGAGCTTTCTTCGGCAGCCGATTTTGAAGAGCTCGTCGAAAAGTCCTTAACTTGCATTGGCAAGATGGTACCTTGCAGGCGACTTGCCTGGATTGAATGGGATAGCATATTCGATACGGCTAAGCAGCTGAAGGTTGCTCCTGGATACAGCGCAAATGGGAGCCGTGAAACGCTAAACAATACCCAAACTTGGAAAAGCTACCTTCCCGTATATACGTTCATTTGGAACTGGGAGGCCACAAATCCGATTAGAAGACGGTCCTACTTGACCGCGACTCCCTCCCATCAAGTCGCGTACCGGTTTGCTTCTATCGAATCCACCGATCTTATTCTATCGCTCGAACGGAACAGTTCACGTTTTACCGAAGACGAGATGCATGGGTTGAAAACTGCCGGCAATGTAATCACTCCTTTAGCCAATGATTTCCACGACCGTGGATTGGCTGTTCTGCGTACATCCGAAATAGAGGCGTCGGCTTGATCAAGGGCCGAACCGAAAACTGGATTCATCGATCAGAGAATCTGCTAGCGAGCGATAGAAATTCTAACGTTCGAGCTTGAAAATCATCGTGGTGCAAGGAGGAAGGGTAAATTCCGCTGATTGCTCCAGATCGTCGAAGGGTTGAGGGTCCGATGAGACCCCCGCTCCATTTCCAGAATCGCTACCTCCGTAGAATTTGGAATTCGTATTCAAAATTTCCCTCCAATAGCCAGCTTTTGGAAGACCAATGCGATAATGGGTACGCCCCACTGGCGTAAAGTGGGCGACGACCAGCACTTGATTATGCCCATCCGGCGCTGTACGCGTATAGCTGATCACTCCCGCTTCGGAATCCCAGCAAGCGATCCAGCGAAAACTGCTCTCATCAAAATCCGTTTCCGCCAGCGCCGGCTCGCTCTTGTAAAGCGCATTCAAATCCCGGACTAGCGCAGCGATGCCCGAATGATCCTTGTATTCATTCAAGTGCCACTGAAGGGCCGTCGCATAGTTCCATTCCTCGGACTGCCCGAATTCGCTGCCCATAAATAGAAGTTTCTTTCCGGGATAGGCCCACATATGCCCATAGAGGGCTCGAAGCGTTTGCGACTTCTCAGGGATAGAGCCCCCCATTTTCAGAAGCATCGACTGCTTTCCGTGCGTCACTTCGTCATGGGAAAAGACCGTCATGAAGTTCTCCGCGTATTGGTACAGCATGCCGAACGTAAGATCGCCATGATGGAATTTGCGATGGATCGGGTCCTTCTCGAAATACTTAAGGTTATCATGCATCCACCCCATGTTCCATTTGATGTCGAACCCGAGGCCCCCTTCTTCCGGCGACTTAGTGACGCCCGCAAAGGAAGTCGACTCCTCCGCAATCATCAAGACACCCGGGTGATACTGATGCACCAGGCTATTGGCCTCTTTCAAAAAAGCAATGGCCTCCAGGTTCTCATTGCCGCCATACTGATTCGGAATCCACTCCCCCTCTTCTCGCGAATAGTCTAGATATAGCATGGACGCGACCGCATCGACCCGCAGGCCATCGATGTGAAAGTACTCCAGCCAAGCCAAGGCGTTGGATACTAGAAAGCACTTCACTTCGTGCCGGCCGTAGTTGAAAATCAATGTTCCCCAATCCTGATGAGCGCCTAGCCTAGGATCCTCGTGCTCATACAAATGCGTTCCATCGAAAGTCGCCAATGCGAATGTATCGCGAGGAAAATGAGCCGGAACCCAATCTACTATCACTCCAATTCCCCGTTGGTGCAAGTGATCGATGAACGCTTTGAAATCATCTGGGGAACCAAATCGCTGGGTAGGCGCAAAGTAGCCTGTAACTTGATACCCCCAGCTTCCATCGAAGGGATGCTCCGCGATCGGCATCAGCTCAACATGGGTAAAGCCATGATCCAACACATAGTCCCCGAGCTCGACCGCTAGCTCTGCGTAGGTCAGGTGACGGCCATCCTCTTCCCAGCGGCGTTTCCAAGAACCCAAGTGCACCTCGTACACCGACATAGGCTTGTTTAGCTGCTGACGCTCCTGACGAGAGTCCAGCCAAACTTGATCTCCCCATTCGTATCGAGCATGGTCATACACGATAGAGGCATTGTTAGGAGGCGCTTCAAAGTAGCTCCCGTACGGGTCGGTTTTCAGAAAGAGGCCATCCCCTTTCCCAACCAGCTCGTACTTGTACATTTCCCCCGCTTTCAGACCCGGTATGAACAACTCCCAAACACCGCTCGATCCGAGCATGCGCATGGGATGGTAGCGACCGTCCCAACGATTGAAGCTCCCTACCACTGATACACGCGTAGCGTTCGGGGCCCACACCGCGAAACTGACGCCGAGTACGCCATCCACTACCCGCGGCCGCGATCCCAGCTTCTCGAAAATTCGATGCTCGTTTCCTTGATTGAACAAATAAAGGTCGGATTCGCCGATCGTAGGGAGAAAGGAGTAGGGATCGTAGAATTGCCGGATCTCGAGATCCTCGGTTTCGACGCGAATTCGGTACTTGAACACTTCATCGCGATCCTCGATGACGCCTTCGAAAAATCCGTCGTCGCTGAGTCGTTCCAAGGGATAGCGCGGCCCATCTTTCGAATCGATGTCTACAATTTCGCAGCTTCGAGCATCGCTTACGAAAACCCTCACCACGACAGCTGATTTCTTCTTAACCGTAACGACATGCATACCGAGCAAGCCGTGCGGCGTATTCGCCCGAGCGTTTCTCAGAGATTCAAGGTCTTTCTTGGCGATCAACATGGTAGGTGGCTTACAACTGGCAACTCCGATGACGCTCCAAGACTACTGACTCAAGGCTAAAAGACGCAAGGACAGGAGTTTATTTCCTCCTCGACGCAACCTATCCAAAATGCGGCGTTCCAATGAATTCTCACCAAATTAACAGCCTTGCATCGTAAAGATGCGCCCTCTAGAGCTTCACGAAAACATGGCTAGATTCCCGAATCTCCCGCTCAGCCGATTCAGCATCGCCTGCATCGCATTCCTCTCGGTCCTTTTCCAATCGCGATCCCAGGATCAAGGATTCGAGGCGACACTGAGCACGCCAGTCACATTCGACACGAATACGGGAGACCTCGTCGCCACCGAAAACGCATCTCTCACCTATGGGGATTGGCTCGTTTCCGCAGACGAGATCCGGCTCAATCGCCAGACCAATCGTGCCCTAGCCATCGGAAACGTCGTCTTCACCCGCGGGGACATCCGCCTAGTTGCGGATTCGCTCGACTATCGCCTCCAGGAACAACAGGCCCGCATCGAGAATTTCCGAGTCGGCAATGGCAAGTACTTCGTTTCCGGAAGCCTTCTGGAAGGTAACCCAGACGACTTTCGCTTCCGAGACATCATCTTTCATCCGGGCGAACCGGGCACCTACCTATTCAAGGCTCGGGCTAACGAAATTGCCCTCATCGACCAGAACGAAATCCAAGGCGAGCGGCTCTCGTTCAAGCTAGGCGTCGTCCCCTTCTTCATTATTCCAAACGTATCTCAACCCATCGATGCGGAACGGAACATCTTCAAGGCGAACCTCGACTATTCGGGGCACATCGGTGGAGCCATCGGCGGCGAAGTTCGCGTGCCCATAAACTCTAATTTTCGAGCCGGAGCCAATCTAGCCATCACGACGCAAAGAGGCATACTCGCTGGACCCGCTTTCGAGTACAACTTTGGCGAAGACGATTACACGAGTTTCGGCTCTTTCACCTCTGGGTACATTGACGACTCAGCCAAAGAAATCGTCCCCAATCTCATTACAGGCAACCCGATCGACGACGAACGCTTTTTCGCAGAGTGGCAACATAGCCAAAACTGGGGTGATCGGGGAGCCATCAACGCCTATGGAAGATGGTGGTCGGACTCAGAGGTGACGCGCGAGTTCTTCGAGGACTCCTTCGACACGATGCAGGATCCCGACACCTATATCGAGGCCAACTATAGCGCCGACAATTGGCAGGCCACGCTATTCTCTCGGGTCAGCCCCAATCATTTCCAAGCATTCACCGAACGCCTTCCCGAACTAAGGTTCGATCTGTTTCCTACCACACTGGCAAAAGGCCTTACCCATAGCGGCAGCCTCTCGTTTGCCAAGCTACGCAATGACAACCTAAGCGCACTCCCCATTGAATCCGAAGCGGATAGAGCGGATGCGTATTACGGTTTTAGATACACGCGCCCTCTTAGAAACGGAGTAAGCCTAACAACGAAAGCTGGCGTCAAGGCGATACACTACTTCGACAATGTTGTCGGCATGGAAGCTAGCGATTTCAATCTTTCGTCCCCCTTTCGCATCGCCCCTCTTACGATATTCGACGACTATACCCACCTGTTCCCGCGACCCAACATAAAGGAAGGCACACGCGGATACGGCGATCTCGGATTCGATCTGAAATTCACTGCGCATCGAGAAATTGACTACACAAACGAAACTTGGAACATCGATGGGATTCGCCATATCTTCGAGCCCGTTGTTTCCTACCGATTCTCTCCAGACCTAGACAGCAATTCCGCAAATGCAGTCCACGACATGCCCGTAATCTCGAACTACCTGACTCCAATAGACATCGAAGATAGACGGGATATCGACACGATTGGCGAGCACCACATCACGCGCCTGGAACTTCGCAACCGAATCCAGACCAGAGACAAGGAATACGGCTCCCGAGACTTGGTTCGATTCGACTTCGCCGTCGACTACTTGGTCGACGACTACGATCAAGGGGCGGACTTTTCCGATTTCGTATCCGATATCGAAATCACCCCAGCAAACTGGCTCGAAATCGACTTGTTCTCTCGTTACGAACTAGAGAGCAGTGAAACCCGCGAGATCAATACCAGCATCGCTATCACCGATCCGGGCTATTGGAAATGGGGATTCGGAAACCACTTTCTACGCAGCGCCATCGAGCAGTACTTCATATTTGGAGAGTATAACTTGAATGAGAATTTCAAGGTCTACGCCGTCGCGAAATTCGACGAAAAATCCGACACCTTCTACGAGCAACGAGTTGGATTCATGCAGCGGGCTCTAGAGAAATATGGGATCAAGTACGAGCTGCGCGTATTCGAAGGAAATCGGCGGGAGAGCGATTTCGGCATTCGAATCGGTATTGATCTTTTCGACGAGTAAGCCTCTGCCCGCGGACGCTCGAAGTGCGATGGAAAACTAGGACTACATCCACCGACGGTCCCGGAATAGGCGGCGTATTCTCATCGAGCTCCTGCAATCAATCGACCCGCTCCTTGAGCCTCAAAAGAATTTCCCCAGCGAGCTCAATCGCCTTTTCAGGGAGAATCGTCGATTCGGATCGCGCGACCGCCGGCTGTATCGGGAATTAATATACACCTACCTTCGCTTCCTGCCTTGGATCCGAAAGTTGAGGGACGACGATGAAAAACGAGTAGAAGCGATCCTTCAGCTCGCTAGCCAATCCGCTGACATCGCAGCCATGAGAGAAGATTCAATGGACTTCCAGGCAGACGACCCCCTGGAGTCGCTCGTCCCCTCCTGGTTCGCTGCCCACCTTACAAGCGAGTGGACCGCCGAAGACTATCGAACCCTTCTCTCCCGTCCCCCGCTTTGGATTCGCTCTCAGCGCAGCAGCCCAAAGTCTGTCGCTGAACAGCTTACCCGCGAGCTCGGTCTAGAACCCCAAGCCGTGGTCGCATCCCAAGTGATGCCGCACGCCATAAGCTGCCCAACAGATTCGCCCGTACATACCGCGCCGAGCTACCAAAGCGGCCAATTCGAGATCCAAGATATAAGCTCGCAGTCTCTGCTGGAGCTGGTCTACCCCACTCCGAAGGGTCATTGGCTTGACGCTTGCGCCGGCGCAGGGGGAAAGACGCTCCAGCTCGCGGCTTTGCTAGGATCACAGGGATCCGTGACCGCCTACGACCCCCGGTCCAGCGCCCTCGCCGAATTAGCGAAACGCGCGCGGCGAGCGCAGCTCTCGAATATCGAGATTGAAACGCGCAAACCTGAACAAGTCCTGTTCGATGGCATTCTAGTGGACGCCCCTTGCTCCGGTTCCGGAACCTGGCGGCGACACCCTTACTTGATGCGCCAAACTACGGAAGCGTCAGTTTTCGAAGCCGCTCAGCTCCAGGCGGAGCTTCTGGATACCTATGCCCCCCTAGTCGCGATTGGTGGAACGCTCGTATACAGCACCTGTTCCCTGAGTCGCCACGAAAACGAAGGAATCGTGTCAGATTTTCTGGATTCCCATTCCGAATTCGCCTGGCAGCCGCTCGCGTCCCGATTCGGCCTTTCCGATTCCGGAAACGGCATCACAGTAACTCCGCGGATATTCGACGGAGACGGACTTTTCGTCGCCTCGTTCAAGCGACAATAGGCAAAGCGGGTCACCTCGAATCTGCTACCGACTTATTCACAATGGCGCTTTTGTCATTGCCAGGGACAGCCTAAGGAAACTGAACTCTTCCCGTGGTCGCAGAAATTGATCCCAGAATAAAGCTATCCGTCTTCGAAGGTCCCCTCGACCTGCTTCTCTTTCTCATACGGAAGCACGAAATCGATATCTACGACATACCCATCGAGCTCGTGCTCGACCAGTACTTGGATGTGATCAATGGGATGCAGGAAGTGAAACTCGAAATCGCAGGAGACTTCTTTGTCATGGCAGCGACGCTTATGGAGATAAAGAGCCGTCTCCTCCTTCCCAAGCAGCAGCGCTCCTCGTCTGAAGAGGATGACGACGAAGATCTCGATCCTCGATGGGAGCTCGTTCATCAGCTTCTGGAGTACAAGAAATTCAAGGAAGCAGCGGACACCCTCGATACCTTGTCAGACCATGCCGCCCTACGGCTAACCCGCGACTACGATTCCGTAAACAAGACGGAAGGAGGGACCCGCCCTTTGAAGCCCGAAGACAAGATTTCGGTCTGGAACTCCTACAACATTGTCCTGCGACGCCTTTCCGAAAAGCTTGTACTGGGCGAAATTCAGGATGACTCCCTCACGGTGGTCGACCAAATGGAGATGCTAATCGAGAAAGTAAATCGGGAGCCCACCTTCGAGTTTTCATCGCTTTTCCCGGAAAAATGCAGCCTTAAAGTGCTGATAGTCACATTTATCGCTATTCTCGAGCTCGTCCGCCTCAGGCGCCTGTCAATAACGCAAAACAGCTCCTTTTCGGACTTCATCGTAGACCGCGTAGGCGAGCCATCCGACAGCGGTGCAGAGGATTCGCCCGAAGAAAAGGAGCTTGAAACCCACTCCGTTTGACGCAGGTTTGGCCCTGTGCAAAACGAAAATGAACCACGAGCCCACTTGCTAGGCTTGGGCCTAGACAATGAGGACGGCCACAAACGCATCACCCAATCGGAGGAATTTTCCATCGTCGGCGGTTCGGAAGAAACGCACGGCCGGATGACGGAAACCGTGATAAAGACGTTCGAGGATATCAAGAACGTGGGAAAATCGCTTTCAACGATTGAGCCGAATCATCTCTCCGACTTGATTCAAAAGAATTCACCGGCTCAGTAGCAGCCCGCCACCGCTATTTCAAAACGCACTATGACGCGGTCTCAAACCAGCTCCGATGGTCCAGCGGATCGGGCCAAGCTTGCGCTTCAGAAAAACGATCCTGAAGAGACGCTTATTGTGGAAACGCCTGAGGATGACTCGGAAGTGGTCCTCTCCAGCAAATCCGATGGCAGTTCATTGACATTGCTGGAGGAGTACTCCATCAGGGAATCCAATAGCGGAAAATGGAATGCGCTTTTCGCATTTGTCTGCGCAGCCATTTCAATCACTTTCGCGTTAATGATATTCAAAACGCTATAATCCTATGGCAGCTATCATCACACTCAACGAACAAAATTTCAAAGACACGATCAACTCTGCTGAAGTACCCGTACTCGTCGATTTCTGGGCGCCCTGGTGCGGACCGTGCAAGGCGGTCGCTCCGATTTTGGAGGAACTTTCGGGAGAGCTCGACGGCAAGGTCCAAATCTCGAAAGTCAATGTCGACGAGAACAGCGCTATCGCAGCCGAATTCAATATTCGCGCGATTCCTACTCTGCTTCTCTTCAAAGGAGGCGAGCTTGCGGACCAATTCGTAGGCATGGTCGGAAAAGACGACCTGAAAGCGAAGCTCGAGGCTCACGCCTAAAGCGCGAACGCAATCGCAATTCATTTCAGAAAAGCCTTCCCTGTTGGGGAGGCTTTTTTCGTCTACAAAGCCGCACCGCTACGAAACCGCAATCCCGATCGCCAACAAGACGCTGAATACCAGCAGCAAGCGCGCAGACCGCCCCAGCAATCCATTCAGGGCCTCTCCTTCCGTATGGCGCAGCTCAACAATGAGACGAGTCCCTATCGGCACGGTTAAAAGGGCCAGTCCCGCCCAATAAGACTGAGTTACACCGATATAAATGCTAATGCTCAAATAGGCCACAAGCAGCTGCAATCCATATTGAGCTCGAGCCATTTTCCGGCCGAATCGGACCACGAGCGTACGCTTCCCGGCGAGCCCGTCCGTTTCTTCGTCGCGATAATTGTTTACCACAAGTATGTTGTTCGCCAGCAGCCCCAACGGAAGCCCCAACAGTATTACCGCGTAGCTCACATTGCCCAAGATAACATAGTAAGTACCTACTGTTGCGACTAATCCGAAGAATACGATTACAAACACGTCACCAAGTCCATGATACGCGAGTGGATAGGGTCCTCCCGTATAAGCGTATCCAAAAACGATAGCCAACACCCCCACGACAAGCATCTCGCTCCCACGGTAGCTCACCATGGTCAATCCAACCAAGAAAGCGATGGCGAACAACCCGATGGATACGCCAAGCATCGATCTCGGTTTTATCTTTCCGCTCGATACCAGTCTTTCCGGCCCTACTCTTTCACCAGTATCCGCTCCTCGGATAAAATCGAAATAATCGTTGGCCATATTTGTCGCAATCTGCACCAGCAATGCAAATATCAGGCAAATGAATACAGGCCACGATTCTATGCCGCTTTGACGCGCCGCCTCCGAGGCGCCGACTAGAACGGGAGCAACTGCGGCGGGAAGCGTTTTTGGCCGCGCTGCGGCAATCCAACTATTGAAGGGGGCCATAGTTAAAATCAGCAATGAGGACGAACGACCATTGCGGTCCAAGGAAAGCGATTCGAACGCCCTAGCGGAAGCTAAAAACGCGCTTCCACGGGATGGCTCAATCTATGGAGGTCCGCGAAAGCGGGGATTCAGCGCGAAACGCGTCGCGCTTCCAAGTAATAGCGTTTCTCGTCCGCCTCGCCCATAGAAAAGGTTTTCCGAGGGAGGGCTCCATCGAGCACGACGGTTTTGAACAGGGCGCTTTTGCCAATCACCGGTAGAAAGAAACCGATATTTCCCGGTTTCTCCCCCAGCTCGACAACAACGCCCTCCCCATGGATATAGTCCACCGTGGAACCATTGCTCTGAGCATAGTCATTGATAAACGCTTGCAGATTACCCACCTCCAAGTTCCGCTTCGGATCGCTGATGCGAATCAATCCGTAACCGGACTCGCTCACGTAGATCACGCGGTGCTCGCTCTCCGACGGGCTCAATTTCGCCAATCGATCCTTCGCTGCGCCGAGACTTTCGAAGGTCTCTACAGCTACCGATGATCCTTCGGCATCGAAGAAGGCGTTGAGCTTCGCCATCAAGTCCGTCTCGTCGATATCGAAAACCACGCGATGTATCGGCTCGAATTCAAGTCCTCCATCATGGACGTTCATCAACTCAACAAGCGCGTAGCGAGCTGGGTGGTCCATAAGCGACGAAGGGTCGTCCGCCTCTGCCTTCAAGCTCTCCCAAATGTTTTTGGCCGTCGCCAAAGAGTGGTTTCCGTCGCCCATCGCGAAGAGCAAGACTCCCTTTCCGGATACGCCGTATTTAGCGTCGAATACCGACTGCTCGCTCAAGGCCTGTAAGCCGGCAACTACGCCTTCGATATCTCCGGGGTCGCTCACTCGCCACCCTTTAAGATGACCCCCGCCACTGTTGAGCTCGAAATCGTATACCTCAGGCAGCGATTTCTCGAAAAGCGGCTCGATCACGGAGCGGTCAGGATCATCGATGAGCACCATGATGTGAGGGAGCTCGATTTTCGCGTTCTTGCGTATCTTAACGCGCGGAGGCAAACGGTCCTCGATGGTTCCTTCCGTCGCGCGAATCAGGCTCTGCGATCCTGGCTTGTAGTCGTATTTCTCGAGGTCGAGCGAAACGATCAGGCCCTTTCGAGAAGCCACGTGGCTCGTTCGGCGGTCCAAGGCTACGAAGCCGGGTCCCTGGTCCTCCAGGATCCCCTCTTCCAAGTAGGAATCCATCGCAGCGTTGATCGTTGCGATACGCTCCTCTGCATCGCCATCTTCCAGATAAACCTCAGGAAATACTGCATTCAACGTCGATGGGCTGTCTGCCACCTCAGATTTCACATTTTCCCAATACTCTGGCTGCGACGTGTACTGGTCGCATGCCACCACCGCCCATTTCGTCAGATCCACTCCTACGCGAGGAAGCAGGATGTTCGGTATGCCGAGACCAATGCTTTCTTTATCCATGATTTGCCCTGAATTGACTGATGCAGAACGTAAAAAAGGGCAAAGTGAGCGATAGGTAACTCAATTTGCCCAATAAATTTCGATCGATTGACCTCTCGCGATGCTTAACGGGAAGTCGCGATGAGCTTGCGCGTGAAAGCGTGGCTCTAAGACCGACGGCGTCGGAACTTGTTTTGAAACTTCTCGACGCGACCTGCCGTGTCGACGAAGCGCTTTTCGCCCGTGTAAACCGGATGCGAATCCATGGTGATGTCGCGAATAACTTTCACGTACTCGACGCCATCGATGGTTTCGGTCTGTCCCGTCTTGATCGTCGAATAGGACAGGAACTTCTTGCCGGTCGATACGTCGATGAACGCGGTCGGGTGATAATCGGGATGAATGCCTTGTTTCACGGTCCTAATAAAATCGGTATTAACCCTGGCGCGCTTTGAAGCGTGGGTTCGTTTTGCAAATCACGTAGAGACATCCCTTGCGACGTACCACTTGGCAGTTGGGATGACGCGTCTTTGCGGACTTTAGTGATGAGACAACTTTCATAAGGGGCGATAAAAGATACGTCGCCTCGCCCCCTGTCAATAACACTTTCGTCAAAATTCGAGAATTCGGGCCCCTCTTGGCTAGGGACTAATTCACTTCTGGACGCTCCGGCGCCATCGACATCAAGCCCAGCTCGAGATTGATATTGATAATGACGTGACGCCACAGTTCGTCGCCTTCCAATTGCGACAGCGCGAAACAATCCATCTCCGAAACGATCCAGGCATCGTCCGAGAGCTCGCTTTCAAGCTGCCCCTTCCCCCAACCCGCATAGCCCCGAAATGCCCGGATTTTTAAGCGAGGATCTTCCTCCACGCGCTGCTTGGCCATGGCGGGATCCAATCCGAAAAACAGCCGAAACTCGCCCGAATGAGGATCTGAATTCCACGCAGCCAAAATCACTTGGTCCGTCGATACCGGACCTCCAATGTACAGCGGTACATCGCCTAGGCCGAATTCGCTGAAAGAGGGATCCACTTCATTCAGGTTCAAGCCTGCTGACTTGTTCACCACGACGCCAATTGACCCCTCTTCCTCATGGTTGGCCATCAGGACGACGCTGCGAACGAAATTAGGATCCTTCAAATGAGGGTGGGCCAGCATCAAGGATCCAGTAATCTCACTGTTCTCGTCTCTACTATCGTCTAACATCGTCCGGCACAAACGCACGCAATCATCGCTAAAAGTTCAACATCAGATTGGGTAAAAGATCGACTATTGGCAATCTGCCAAAAATATTTCTGCCATGGCTCAGCTTGAGGATATCGTTTCATTCTGCGACACGCGCGCCCGCACTCACGAAATAGTCGATTTCCGCGAGGCGCTCAATGGCTTGCAATTCGCCAACAATGGCACCGTATTGAAAATCGGCGCCGCAGTCGATTCGGGTTCAATTCCCTTCCAGAGAGCCATAGACGCAGGAATTGAGCTGCTTATCGTGCATCATGGCATGTTCTGGAACGGATCCCGTCGCATCGTGGGAACCGAATACGACAAGTACAAAGCCCTCATTGACGGCAACCTAGCCGTATACGCCTGCCACCTCCCGTTGGACGCCCACCCGGAAATCGGGAACGCCGCCTGCCTCGCTCAGAAAATTGGAGCGCCCCAATCGGGCACGTTCCTGCCATACGAAGGGACCGATCTAGGACTGGTATGCAGCTGGGAGTGCGACCGATCCAGCCTTCGCGAGGTCCTCGAAGACGCGTTTGGGACGGGAATATCGTCAATCGAATTCGGATCTGACAACCCGAACAAGATTTGCATCGTCACCGGCAGCGGCAACAGCGTGGTCGACCATGTGAAGGCGACCGGGGCTGACACGCTTATCACGGGCGAGCTCAAGCAGCACTTCTACACGATCGCGCAGGAAGAAGGCCTCAACCTGTACGTGTGCGGACACTATGCGACGGAAACGTTCGGCGTAGACGCGCTCGCGAAGGAAGCAGCAGCGAAATTCGACCTGCCCTACCAGTTCATCGCTACCGATTGCCCGCTTTAAAAGCCTTTCGAAAAGAACGCTCCGAATAGTGTCAGTCGGGATTAATCGTGCAATTCACACGCAACCCATTAACAACTAGGCGCATGAAAAATATCGCAGTCCTAAATGGTCCCAACCTCGATCGCCTCGGCAAGCGGGATCCAGAGATTTACGGCTCGCAGACATTGTCCGATCTGGAGACGGGGCTTCGCGACGTATTCCCAAGTGTCGCCTTCGAGTTCTACCAATCGAATCACGAAGGCGCTTTGGTCGATAAGATCTCGGAGCTCGCTGAAGGAAGCTGCGACGGAATCGTGTTCAATCCCGGCGCCTACTCGCATACAAGCATCGCCCTTCGCGACGCGATCACGGGTTCTAAGATTCCAACGATCGAAGTGCACATCAGCAATATTCATGGGCGCGAACGATTTCGTCATCATTCCCATACGGGCGCGGTTTCAAAAGGAGTCATCGCTGGACTCGGGCTGGCCGGCTACCACTTCGCAACGCAGGCGCTCACCGGCGATTAATCGCAGCGCCGCTACCCGTTTCGCCAAAAGATAAGGGCGGCTTTTTTGCCGCCCTTTGACGCTATCATCCCTTGGACATTCGTGAGAACAGCGCTAGGCATCGCGCCTAAAAATCTTATAACTACAAGCTAGCGAATCGGGCTTTGAGGTCAATACTCAAGCGACCAAAAAAGGGCGAAACAACCCCCTATTCAATCGATTATAAGAGGTCCTGATGACATCATTCAAAGCGGTAAAACACGCCTAATAATTGGCCCAATAAAAAAATAAATTATTAGCCGAATTCTAGGAAGCCGCAATGCGCTGTTCGTCCTATCGCTTCCCTCAGAAACGAGAAAGACCCGGCGGTCCCACATCCGCCGGGCCAAGCAACGACTCAGTTTTGGAACTAAAGTCAAATTGTGCTTCTCGCTTTCCCTGAAATTTATCGTCGGAATCTTTCGATCTCGACTGCGCCCAAAGTTTATCAGTTTCGATCAAAGAAAAACAATCCGTGATGCATACCGAATTTTTCGCGGATTTCCGCAAAATGCATGCGTGATTCACTCCATTTTCCGCGAATCCGGTAAATAACTTGCGAAGACCAATGCATAGGGGTCGCATTCGGCGCATTTAGAGTGGACAGGGCTCCCGAAAAACCTACAAATCCACCCGTTATGTCAAAAGTAGATAGCGGTTACAAAGTCACGACCAAGTCGACGGTCATCGATGCAGCGATTACGGTCGTCGTCTGGTATCTTTTCACGATCTGGTTCAAGCCGCATGTCATGTCGTACGAACCCGGCACTGTATTCTTCTGGGCAGGCTTTACCGCCCTCCCTGCCGCTGGTACTTTCTGGCTCTGCTTGCAAATGTACAAGGTAACGCTCGCGCACCAACGCAAGAAAGAGCGCGAGCAAAAGAGCGACGACTAGGCGGTTTCGCTAAAGCCGAATTCCACCTGAGCATCCTCGCATTCGGTATCGAGGATCTTCCTGAGAAATAGCGGGCGATGGATGGGCGTTGGGCCCACTTCCTTGATCGCCTCCCGATGCAATGGAGTCGCGTAACCCTTGCTAGACGCGAAATCGTAGCGCGGGTATTCGCAATCCAATGCCATCATCGCTCGATCGCGCGCAACCTTGGCAACGATCGACGCCATCGCGATGCACAACGAGCGGGAATCGCCCTTTACGAATGCCTCATGCGGATACCTGAGCCGCTTCATCGGCTTCCCATCCACGAATATCGGCCATTCCGACAGCGTCCTCCTAGGCGATTCCGTATCTGCCCCAATATCCGCGAATAGCGGGTCGGGCTCGTGCGGGGCGATGCGAGCGCTTTCGAAGACCTGCTCGACGGCTCGGCGCATCGCTTCCTGGGTTGCACCAAGTATATTGAGATCCTCGATCTCTTCGACACTGCCCCACCCCACGCCAATCCAGAGCAATCCAGAGCGCTCGAACTTGCGAAATTTCTCATACAAAGCTTCTCGTTCCTCCTTGCTCAGCAACTTGGAGTCGTTGACGCGAGAGGCATTGCGGCGACACCATTCGGTATCATAGAATTCGCTACACGCTCCGACTGCTGCAGCTACCACGGGTCCTGCCAAGGCGCCTCGACCGGCTTCATCGATACCGATTAAACCTGAACGTCCCTTCAGACGCGCTCGATCGAATGCCCTTAGCCGCACAGACTTCATCCGAATCTCCGACGTGCCCGACTATCCATGCGAGCGATACGTTCTCCTATTTCGATCGAGCAAACAGTCATTTGCGCCACTCCTTCTTCTCCGGAGGCGCCTTCAAGGGGAGCTTGTCCAAGAGCCCTGCATCCGAAACGACCTCGTAAGCCGTTCGAAAGTGAAGCTTGGCGAACTCGCAGAACGACTCTGGACCAAATCGTTCCAGAATCTGGCCCGCTTGCGCTTTCACTTCCTTGCTCGCTCCTTTCTTCAACGTCTCCCCAAAACGCTTGGACAAGCTCGCCATGTAGCGAACATATTCAGCGCGGGCCACAACGGAGGCGGCCGCGACGACTGGATCCTCTTCCGCCTTAGTTTGCATGCGAAGGTCGAAATCTGAATCCTTGAAATAACGTCCCACCAAGTCTTGCTTGCTGAACTGGTCCAGCATTCCCCACGGAGCCCGCTTCCGCTTCAAAGCAGCGGTCAGGCTCTTTGAATGCAACCAAGCGAGCAGCAAGTTCAAATTGGCCTTGGGCTTGCCCATCAGCTCATTGTACTTGCGCATTCCGCAAAAGCAGGTCTCCACCGAAATTCCCTTCGTCTCGCGAATAATCTTATCCAATTTCAGGATACGGCTGTCAGTGATTTTCTTGGAGTCTCGAATGCCTTCCTTCACCCATTCATCGATCTGAGGCTTGTCCGCGACCACGCATGCGGTGATCACAGGGCCGAACAGATCTCCCTTTCCACTCTCGTCCATACCCGCGTGCAGTTCGAACCATTCAGGATGGTAGATCTCGTCGTATCCGAATCGCGGCTCGACCAGAATTTCTGGCTCCAGAGTATTGATCACGAAATCCTCCATTTCCTTCCCTTGCACGACCAGCTTGCCGCTGTTGTAGCCGACCACATTCACCTTGTTGCCCTTGAAAGCGAATCGGGCGTACTCCACCTCGTAAGCTTCCCAGCTCTTCATCTCGCAAACGAGCTCGAGCTTCTCCATTTGCTCACCCGTCAGCTTGTTGGTGTAGAGGGTTTTTTTCTTCGGTTCTTCCGGCAGATCGATTTTCTTTTTGCGTTTGGCCAAGGTGATACAAACGCTATTCTCCCCTTTGGCCCAATCAACCAAAATAAAAACCGGCTCACTCGCCCGCAAAGCGGCTCCCTTCCAAGCTCAGCTGATTGGGTGGTATGACGCCCACGCCCGCGAACTGCCCTGGCGTAGTCAACCCAGTCTCTATAAGACGGTCGTTTCGGAGTTCATGCTCCAGCAAACCCAGGTCAAAACCGTCCTTCCCTACTTTGAACGTTGGCTGAACGACTACCCCGATTTCCCCAGTCTCGCCGCCGCGAGCGAAGACCAAGTCCTAAAATCCTGGGAAGGGCTCGGCTACTACTCGCGCGCCCGCAATCTTCACAAGCTCGCCCAAATCCTCGCCAATCTCGACTCCGTTCCAACCCAGGCGAAACAGTGGCTGGCCTTCCCTGGCATCGGCCCGTACGCCGCGGCTGCGGTTTGCAGTATCGCGTTCGACGACGCCAGCGCGGTCGTCGACGGGAACGTCGTCCGTATCCTCGCTCGGCTGATTGCCGACGAAACCGCCTACAAGTCCAGCGCCGACGCAGCCAAGGCCTACCAGGAGTTGGCCGGCCAACTGCTCAACACCGAGCGTCCGGGCGACCACAACCAAGCCATGATGGAGCTGGGGGCAACCGTGTGCCACAAGCAGAACCCCCAGTGCCTCCTTTGCCCGGTGAACGATCTTTGCCAAGGGCGAGCCGCTGGAATCGAGTCCTCCCTCCCTCGGCTCGCCAAAACGAAGTTCGAGAAAAAGACCGTCGACCGGGCCTGGATTCGGCGAAAAGGGAAAGTGCTCCTCTACAAAATACCTGCGTCCGCCAGCCGCATGAGCGGCCTGCACGAGATCCCATCGCTCGAGTCGCTCCAAATCACGCCGCGTTCCGAGCCGCCGCTCATCGAACGGAAGCGATCGATCACCAAATACCGGATAACTGAGCGTTTCTTTCGAATCGATTCCAGCCAGCTGCCTACTGAGCCTCTCGGCGACGCCTTCCACTGGATCTCCCCCCGCTCAATCGACGCGCTCCCCTTCTCTGGGCCCCACCGCAAGTGGATCTCGGAATTGCTGAGCGAGCATTGAGAAATATCATGCAGAACGTAGGGGCGTCGCGAGCAACGACCCTACTCATCAGACCGTTGGGTGATCAAACCTACCTCTCCCGCAGGGAGAGATCCTGGCCCCGCGAAGACGGGGATCCAGCCGCGACCTTGTCGGGGCGATGTTCAAAAACTTCCAGGCACAAAAAAACTCCCTCGCGCAGCGAGAGAGTTCAGAAAATTGTGTCTTGCTAGCCGAGAAGGACTAGTTGTCCCACTTGTGGCGCAGCATATTGTTGAATGCGGCTACCTTGTTGCGGCGACGTTTCGTAGCCGATGGCTTTTCGAAATAACGATTGCCGCGTACGTCCTTGATGACGCCTTCACGGTCGAGCTTCTTCTTGAGTCGACGTAGCGCTCGTTCTACGGGCTCGCCCTTGCGGATTTTAACTTCAATTGCCATGTGTTTTCAGAGAAAGACGCGTAAAAAGACGCCTATTACTCCCTTCGTCAACTGTTTTCTGGGAGCAGAAGATCGATTTGGATTCCTGAGCTCCTAGTTGAAGGTAAGGCTAGGCACAGTTATAGTGGAGCAGTGCAGAAATCCCATGTCGGACACCATGGAATCGCAATTGACCCAGTGAATCTTCGCATCCGGCCAAGCGCTTCGATAAGCCGACTCCGTTTTCGTTTCCCATCGCTTGAGCGCTGCCGCTTCCTCTTGATCGCTAGAGGTAAAGCGCGGCACTAGGAACGCCCGCCTTCCGTCATTCGAATGGAGGAAGACGCTATTGATATAGGATCGGTATCGAGCTACGGATTCTGCATACAGGTCAATGACCGTTTCCAAAGGCATTTGGCCATAGCTTCGCAGCAAGCGGTCAAAGCTCTCGTCGGTCTGCAAGCTGGCGCCCGGCGTTTCCGCTCGAATCACTCGCAAGACCTGCTTCTCGAGCTCCACGAGCTCACCCGTTGTCATTGATTCAAGTGTTTCGGCAGACCGCAATTCGCGTTCCAAAGCCACTACTTTCACGAACTCCTGCTTCGACTTAGCGACGATGTCGCTTCGGCTTGAATGCAGAATTGGCGGCATCGGGGCCTTGATGATTCGATAGTCGGGAAAATGCTTTCTCAAGTACCGTTCGTTCTTCTCCAATACCGATCTGACCTTCCGATTCATTTCAACTTGATACGGATTTACTTCGGGCTCCAGCGGTTCCTGATATTCCGGGACAAGGAGAGTCTTGAAATCGAGAAACTTTAGGATCATATCCAGATGCCTCACCGTCGCCCCTGGGAGCGCCTCAAGCACATGTAGCTTTTTGGCTCCAAAGTAACGCTGGAACAACGACTCTAGCTCCCCCTTGTTACCACCATTGCGAGCGAGTGTTTGAGTAGATACGAATATGTTGCCGTCTCCGTCGCTCACGAAATCGCCTCCATCCATGGATACCGGCGGCCGTACGATATCCACGGTAGAATCAAAGTCCGTCTGCAACGTCGCCACCACATAGGCGGGCATCGCATCTCCTTGGAGCGTTAGGAATTCCCGATGCGGATCATCCGCATGCAAAGCAGTCCCCTCCAAACCCTGGAAGAGATTACGATAGACGAAGTCAAACGCCACAAGCTGCTTGTCCCTCCCTATCCCGAAAATAGGGCCGTAGTCCCGAGTCCACCTCATCAATGTTCTGGAATCTATAAAGTGAGTACGCTCCAAAATCGCGACGCCTTGAGGATGCTGATTGATCAGCGACAGAAAGTACGCGAACGCTCGATTGTGCTCATGCTCGCAGAATACGTAGATATCCACGTAGCGATGAGCGAACTCCAAAACGTTGAGATGATAACGGGCAAAGTCCGCATTGCCCATTGCCTCAGGGAACGAAACGCCAATGACAAGCGCTTGCTGCGGCTCCCACTCGTTGGCCAGTCAATCAAGCTTAACCGGGGGCGTGTACCGAAAAAAGGATTCTGCGTTTGGCGCATCATTTGCCCGTCCTATCGGAGTACTCTCAAGGCGGGAGTCGAACACGCGTTCGCCGTTGATCAGGAGCAGGACGCCAGCGGCCCCAAATAGGCTGAGCGCTGGCCACCATCGAAGATAGGGACGGAAATGCAGATTCATGAAATTCCGAAACGATGATCAGCGCTGAACGTTTCTTTGTGACCGAGTCTAGATTATGTAGGTATTGATAGATTGTTTGGCGAGGGGGCGTTCCGCAATCTGCGTAGTCAACGCAAACACAACGAAACTCCACACTTCACTCGAAACGATAGATGACGAAACCGTCGTCTGGTTACGCGAAAAATGCACGGAATCGTATTTATCAACAGCAGGGACCAGAATTGGTGAAGGCTTATTGGGCCAGGTCGCCATCCGAATCTCTGCCCAGAGTACTTCTTGTGAACAAGATGGCAACAAGCCGCGAACAGCTTGGGAATAAATCCGCGCTTCTTTGCTTTGAATTGATGGGGAACCTGTTTTGACTGTTCCCAATGTCCGCTTCCGGTCCATTCGTTCATCTCCACAACCATACGCACTACTCGCTACTCGATGGTTGCGCGAAGCCTGCTCGAGCCGCTGCCCGGGCCAAGGAGCTCGGCATGCCTGCCTTGGCCATGACTGACCACGGCAACCTTTTCGGCGCTATTGACTTCTATCTATCCTGCAAGAAGGCGGAGATCAATCCACTGATCGGTTGCGAACTCTACTACGTCAACGACCACAAGCAATCGGAGCGACCGCGACGCGAGCGAAAGCGAACCGACGATATTGGCGATATCCCCGAAGACTACGTTCCATCGCCAGAAGACTTCCCCAAGTATCAGATCCATCACAAAGGGGTCATCGCGAAGGACTTCGAAGGCTACCAGAATTTGTGCAAGCTCGTTTCCGATGCCCACATCAACGGCGTTTACTACAAGCCGCGCACGGATATCGAAAAACTCGCCCAGCACTCGAAAGGCCTCATAGGCCTAAGCGGGTGCATCAACGGTGTTGCCGCCCAGTATCTGATATATGGAGACGAAGCGAGTGCACGGCGCGTAACAGCGGATTTCGTCGATATTTTCGGAAAAGAGAACTACTTCATCGAGCTCCAAGATCATGGAATGCCCGTGCAAAAGAGGATTATTCCAGGGCTGATCAATCTCGCTAAGGAATTTGATCTTAAAATCATCTGCGCCAACGATTCTCACTACGTCTACAAGGAAGATGCAGAACCGCACGATGCGCTGCTTTGTATCCAAACCGGTAAGATAATATCCGATCCGAATCGGATGAAATACCCTTCTCAGGAATTCTACATGAAAAGTCGTGAGGAGATGTTCGAGATATTCAAGGAAGTCCCTGAGTCGCTAGACAACACCGTGCACGTCTCCGAGATGTGCAACTTGGAAATTCCCTTTGGCGAGAATCACTACCCCGTTTTCGAAACCCCTCCCGAACTTAAGTCGTTCAAGGAAGATCCGGATGCGTTCGATCGGATTCTCGACATTTACGAGCGCGAAAAAAACAAGGTCAATCAACAGGATTGCAAGGACGAGGTCTGCAAGCTATCCAAGGAAGAACGGACTGATCTCAAGTCGAACGGAACCCTGCTGCTCGAGCTATGCAAACGCGGGCTTCTCGATCGCTATGGAGTCGACTACGACAAGCGCGACGACTACCAACCGAAGGAGGGGCAACGGGAGGATTTCGCCGAATTCCTTTGCGAGCAACTCGACTACCAAATCGCGATCATCTCCGGTACCGGGTTCATCGACTACTTTCTCATTGTTTGGGACTTTATCAACTTCGCTCGCGGAAAGAAGATACCTGTCGGGCCCGGACGGGGTTCAGGCGCCGGCTGCATCGTCGCCTACGTCTTGAAGATCACCGACATCGATCCGCTTCGCTTCGGACTGCTTTTCGAACGAATGCTCAATCTCGAACGCGTATCCCCGCCAGACTTCGATATCGATTTCTGCATGCGCCGCAGGGAAGACGTGCTTAATTTCGTTCGCGGAAAGTACGGCGCGGACAGCGTCGCCAATATCATTACCTACGGAACGTTCGGAGCGAAAATGGTGATTCGCGACATGGCTCGGGTCAACGACGTCCCCTTCGCAGAAGCGGACAAGCTAGCGAAAATGATCCCTGACGAGCTTAACATCTCGCTCGAATCCTCTGTCGAAAAATCGAAGGAGCTTCGCGAAGAGATGCGGCGCAATCCCGTCGCGAACAAGATCGTCGAGCAGGGCAAGGTGATCGAAGGCATGGTTCGCAATACAGGCAAGCACGCCTGCGGCATCATTATCGGCGATCAACCCATCCATAATCTGGTACCCGTCACCCTTCAGGAAGGCGATCTCACCACGCAATACGCGAAAGGACCGGCAGAAGATCTCGGCCTTCTGAAGATGGACTTTCTTGGGCTCAAAACGCTCACCGTAATTTCCGATGCCGAAACCAGCGTCAGGCGACTCCCAGGAATGGAGGACTTCGACATCGAGAAAATAACCTTGGAGGACGAGAACACCTACGAGCTGCTCAACCAAGGAAAGACGATTGGCGTATTTCAGCTGGAATCCACTGGCATGCAGTCGCTTTGCAAGCAAATCGGCTTGTCAGCTTTCGAAGAGATTATCGCGCTCGTGGCCCTATACCGCCCGGGACCGATGCAATTCATTCCGCAGTTTATACGAGGGAAGAAAGATGCTAGCACCGTCGAAATTCCCCATCCCCTCTTGAAAGACCTGGTGAGCGAGACCTACGGAGTCATGGTCTACCAGGAGCAAGTAATGGAGGCGGCCCGTATCATAGCAGGCTATACGCTCGGGGGAGCGGATATTCTGCGACGCACTATGGGCAAGAAGATCGCTTCGGTAATGGAAGCGCAAAAAGAGGTATTCGTCGAAGGCGCCGAACGAACGCACGGAATGAGCCGAAAGATGGCGCTCGGTATATTTTCGATTCTCGAAAAATTCGCCGCATACGGATTCAACAAGTCCCACTCCGCCGCATACGCTATGCTCTCCTACCGAACAGCGTATTTGAAAGCGAACTACCCGGTGGAATTCATGGCGGCAATCCTCTCAAGCGAGCAAGGAAATGCGGACAAGGTCGCTCACTTCATCGATGAAGCCAGCGCCATGGACATTCGAGTGCTCTCACCAGACATCAATACTTCTCGCCAGTCCTTCACTCCTGTTATCGGGGACCCAGAAGATGCGGCTGAAGGACGGTCTGGATCGATTCGCTTCGGTCTCGGAGCAATCAAGGGAGTGGGCGATGCCGCTGCGATCAAGATAATCGCTGAACGCGAAGAGAACGGACCCTTCGAGAGTTTCGACGAGTTTCTGGAGCGAATGGACTCGAAAGCCGTCAATCGGCGCGTGCTCGAATGCCTCGTAAAAACCGGAGCCTTCGACTTCTCGCTCGAGCCTCGCGGCGCTATTTTCCATCGGCTCGAAGAAGCGATGAACTACGCGGCGGCCCGCCAACGCGATCGCGAAGCGGGGCAAAATTCGTTTTTCGACATGCTTGAGGATGAAGACGCGAACACCTCCTCCAACGCAAATGGCTCGCGGAAAATTGACATGAGCAAGCAGTTCCCTAAGCACGATATGCTTACCTACGAAAAAGAGCTTCTCGGATTTTACGTCTCTGGCCATCCATTGGATGATTACAAGGGAATCGCTGAAGCGCTGACGAATTTCGATATCGAAAAGATGGATGCGTTGGGCGATCGCATCGAATTTCAAATCTGCGGAGTGGCATCAGGCGTCACGAAGAAGCTGTCGCGACGCGATAACCGCCCCTGGGCATTCTTTAATCTTGGTACTCGGAAAGGCACCATCCTCCTCAACTGCTACGCAGATGCCTTCGATGAATACGGGAGCCACCTGGAAAACGAGAAATTGGTCCTCGTCAAAGGCAGCGTTTTTCGAAACGAGGAAGGTGTCCGTCTTAGCGTATCCGAAATCTACCCTCTAGAATCGAGCATGCCTGATCAAATCAAGCATGTTACGTGGGTACTTAACCCGGAAGCGGAAACAGAGCAGTTTTTCTACAAATATCGGGAAGCTCTCGACTCCACCCGTGGCAATACTACGAGCGATATTGCATTTCAAGTTAGTGGAGACGCGATCACGGCAGCCCCAACTGCTTCTTCGCTACGTTGGAAAGTCAACACCGACCAGTGGGTCGAACTCCGAAGCCATCCAGCTGTCATTGGCTGCGTGATACAAACCGCGCCCGTTCAGCTTAAGAAACGGGAGCGACGGTGGCGCCGCTAGCGCGCGCTGCCCAGCTATTCCTCTTTATCAATTGTTTCCTTCAAGCCTTTGAGGGTGGCGCCGCCAACATTTTTCAATTGGTCGCCCACGACTTTACCGGACTTTCCAACTGAGGATACGATTCCTTGGTTGATGGCTTGAAAAACGAGTTTCATCGATTCGCCAAACGAAGTTCCTTCGTCTTCGGCTCCAATTCCCGTCAGCTCAATATCCGGCAATGGCACCATCAAAGCCTGGCCGCCCAGCAACTTATTGGATACCTTTACTTTGCCCCCGGTAATGCGTAGCAGGTCGATCTGAACATTCTTCGATGAGCCGCTATCTTCCTCAACTGACTCGCTCTCGCCCGTGTAGGCTTCAATATTCGACAGGATTGTTCCGATATTGCTCTTCTGCAGCCCAATTCCAGTTTCCAAAATAAACTCAGGCCCTTCGATAATAATCTCGTTTATCACGATCTTGTCAGAAATCACGGACATCGGCTCGAGTTTCATGCTGAATCCGTCCAACTTGATGGAGTGAGGGGTGCTGAACCCTTCTGGATTCCCTACTACCAGCCCAGAAATCGATCCGGTCCCAGAAAATGCGGACAGTTCCACGGCATCGAGCGTAATCGGCGTCTGGGTCACTTCCGGCCCGAAGGTCTCTACTCCCGCCTTAATGCCAGTTCCTAGCAATTGAGAGAATACCAGGAGCAGGACCGCTCCAATTACGACGAAAATTCCAAGGATCGTGATGAGTTTCTTCATGGGGTGGCAGGGTAAATATTGGAAGGGATATTACATACTATTTACCATCGCGCCATAAAAAACGACTGGAAGCGGAGGATTCCGCGTTGGACGCCTTGATTACTTTGAAGCAGTCACCAACTGTCCTTGATAGTACTGATATTCAGTAGGAAGCAGCGTCGACCGAATTTCATCCATTCCAGAGAAAACATGTAGCTGCTCCGGCATCTCGTAATTGAGTTTCAGGTACACGTTCAGCATTTTCGGCTCACCCGCTTTCAAGTTCCCCAGGGAGCGGAGAATGTAAGACTTCTTGCCGTAGCTATCGAATCCAATCGAAGCGTAGCAGTCGACCATGTCTCGGTCAGGAATGAGTCGGCAAACGAGAATGTACCAGCTCCTGGAATCCTTAAACTTGAGTACTCCCCCGTGATTTTCGACCCCGTCACGATCATTCTTGAGAATCTCAATTTCAACGAAGCCTTCACCGAATTGATCTGCTTTCGCGAGCACGGCATCTTTCGCGTTCCCTTTTACCAAGCTATCTCCTGTAAAGCACAGCGGCACCCCGCCTTTCACCGATGCCACCGGAAGATAGTCATCTCCAAATTGGCAGTAAAATAGGCTTTGAGCGGGCAACTGGCAGGCTGACGCCAATACCAGGATCGCCCAATAGCGTTGAGGGATACGCATGGCGGGGGAAGCTCTATGTGAAGGGTATAGAGCGGGAATCGGTCGCGAGTCCGCTCATGTGAAACATTTTGGTGACAATACCCTTTTTTACAAGCCTTCTTACCTGCGATTTACGTCACAAAGAGGGCTTTGCAGGCGCCCGCCCAACAAGCTGGATTTCAAAGAATAGAGCATTGCCTATACCGGCGCTCTTCTTAGAGTTCGAACATCGAGCGGCAAGGCGCTCCCTATTCGATGGCTCAAAGTACGATTGTATTAATTACCGGTTGCAGCTCCGGCATCGGCAGAGAGTTGCTTTCGCTCTTTAACTGCAACCCGTTTAAGATCGTTGCCACCACCTTGCCGCATTCGATCGGCGCCCTTGAAGGTGACCCAATCTTAGGGAGCAACCGTATTTGGATTCGTCGCTTGGATGTGACCGACTATGCTAAGGCGTCCCGAATCGTTCGCGACACTGAGGAAACGTGGGGCCCCATCGGATATCCTCATTAACAATGCGGGTGTATCCTACAGATCCGTCGTTGAAGATATGTCGGTAGAAGACGAGCAGACTCAGCTCCAAATCAATTACCTAGGAGCCATGCATCTCATTCGTGAATGCCTTCCTGCGATGAGGGAGCGCCGGTCCGGACGCATCATCAACGTATCCTCGGTAAGTGGCATGATGGCTATGCCGACAATGGCTTCCTACTCCGCATCCAAATTCGCTCTCGAAGGCGCCAGCGAATCGCTCTGGTACGAGCTGAAGCCTTGGAATATCCATACCACTCTCGTTCGTCCCGGCTTCATCAATTCTTTGGCATTCCGCAAAGTGCTGTACTCGAAAAAGCGTCAGGCCCAAGACGGCCCTTCGCCCTACGACGCTCACTACGAAAATATGACAACCTTCGTCGAATCGATCATGCAACGATCTCCCTGTACCTCCGAAAGTGTTGCCAAGGCCATCTTCAAAGTAGCTCGAATGAAGCGACCTCCGCTACGACTGCCCGGAACGACGGACGCTCGCATCTTCTATTTCGTTCGCCGAATCTTGCCACGGGCCTTGTACCACGCCCTACTTTATCGCTTTCTACCGGGAATTCGCCAATGGGGAAAATAAAGCCAATCAGCTCCGATTTCGCAGATCTCGCCTTTCGAATACTTTTCTGCCTCATCTTTATCGCCCTAGGAGGCGAGCATGTCTTCAAGGACGACCTGATTCAAAGGCTCATGCCTGTATGGGTCCCCTTCCCCAAATTAGTCTCTCTCGCTTGCGGACTCGTGCTGCTTTCAGGCGGCGCCTTGATCGCTCTCGGATACAAGCTGCGCTTCGCCGCCATTCTCCTCGGATCATTCCTAGTGGTAGTCACAGCGCTTGTCCATGGACCCGCCCTCGCCAATGCGCCCGATTTCATAGGTCCCGAGAACGAGTGGCTGTGGCAGATACTCCAGCGTAGCAACTACGTTAAGAACATCTGCCTACTCGGGGTGTGCTTGCTTCTACTGAATTACACTCCTGGGAAATGGAGTCTCCACGCAATCATCGAGCGGCGGGAATCAGGAGACGCGAGTGATTAAACGATTTATGTAAATGTATCCATAAATTGGATCGTAAATACTTTCTAAATGCGCGTCTCCTAGCGTCTCCCGGGGAACCTCGTGGAGTTTTTCGCTTTCCATCCGAATTCAAATAGCCAACTAGTGGCGAAAGTTTTTGCGTCGGAAGGGAACCTTTCCGTCCGTAGCGAAACTAAATCATAGCCCTGTTTTTCGGGGCTCTATCAAACTAACCAAACTACAAACAAGAATATCCTGGCCTTATTGGCTATGGGTCTAGCCTTCGGCTTGCCCGAATCCAAGGCTCAAGATCTAACCGTTGATACAAGCTTCGCTTACGAATCCGAGTACGTCTTTCGCGGCGTCCAGCTCGCAACCGAAAGCTTTCAACCCACAATCGAATTCGGATACGACAACGCCTATCTCGGTCTCTGGACAAACCAGCCGATCGAGGACGGCTCAGCCGACGAAATCGACTATTACGCGGGATACAAATTCGCCACCAGCGATTTGCTTTCCGTAGATATCGGAGCCACGGTGTATCACTATCCGGATACACCTGGAGACAATGATACGCTTGAATCGTTCGTAGGCGTAGCGTTTGACACGATCGCTTCACCTGAAGTCTACGCATTCTATGACTACGATCTGGAATCGTTTACCTTCGAGGCGTCGATCGGGCACACCTTCGTCATGAGCGAAAACAGTCAGCTGGAGCTAGGGCTCTCGATCGGCTACGTTTCGCTTGACGATGCGACTATCGTCGCCAGCCCCACGGAATACTACTACTATGGCGCGTCAGCGGATTGGGTCTATACCCTTTCCGATACGGCGAATCTCGTGATTGGAATTCGTGGATCCGGGAACGATGAGAACCTTGGTCCGGGTGGACGCGAAGCCAATCTCCGGGGAGGACTTAGCTTCAACGCTGGATTTTAGCCAAACGCCCAGGGCAATCTATACTAAAGCGCAAGGCTCGCGGATCCAATTCGCGGGCCTTGTTGCGTTATGCGGGCTAAAGAGCCGCTTCTGCTGCGGGACGCCGTTTCCACCAAAGCGAGGCGACCGAGTCGTCATCGAAAAGGATGGCATCGATTCCCAAGCGACTCGCAGCGCTGACGTTCTCTCGCTTGTCATCGAAATATACCGCATCCGCCGCTTCGCACTCATGCTGCTTAAGAACGAACTCGAACACGCGAGGCTCGGGTTTCCGCATTCCAATTTCATTGGATAGATAAACCTTGTCGAAGGATACCAGGAGTTCCTGGTACAGTTCTTGCCAGGCCTCAACGTGCGTTGCATTGGTGTTGGAAAGGGCCACCACGGTAATGCCCGCTTCCTTCATCAGCTTGATCGTCTTCAGAGTTGGCTGAATGATCTCCCCAAACATTGAATTCCAGCCTTCTTTCCACTCCTCGAAATCGAGGGAGAGCTCATTGAGCATGCAAAAGTACTCGGCGTACGAACGGCCTGACATCGTTCCGCGTTCGTAATCCTCATACTGGTCGTCGAGCGGAAAATCGCGTGAAACCGAACCTGGCCGGATGCCCGACATATCCTCCCATTCCAGATAGCACCGTTCCAGATGTGTCCGGAAACAAACTTGTCCAAGGTCAAAAATTGCAAGTTTAAGGTCGTTATTCATTTTCAATGGTCATTCGCAAGGAACTGATCTTTATTTTTTAGGTATTTACCCTATGTGCTCTTGCAGGAAGTTAGCAGTCGCTTTCGTTCCATACGGCACCCCCGTTCAATTCCTAATTGAAACTTGGCGAAAGGCGCAATTGTTCACAATTCCTGCGCAAACGAACTCAGCCAATCCGTAAAAGCCCTCATTGCCCGGCCTCGGTGGCTAATAGCGGCCTTCTCCTCGGGAGCCATTTCAGCCGTGGTTCGATTGCGTCCTATAGGCTTGAAAACGGGGTCGTACCCGAAGCCATTTTGGCCTCTACGTTCTCTCAAGATCTCTCCTTCAATTTCTCCCTCGAACACGGCTTCCTGACCTGTGGCGGAAACCGCAGCCAGGCGACACACGAATCGACCTCCTCGCTGGCCGTCTGGCACTGTCTCCATTTCCGATATCAACTTAACGAGATTAGCCTCGTCGCTCGCGCCCTCACCCGCATAACGGGCGGAATACACTCCAGGGGCTCCATCGAAGGCATCGATGCAGATGCCGCTGTCGTCCGCCAGCGCGATTCCATCCTCCGGCAACCGTTCCGCCAAGGCCCTCGCCTTCTTGAGCGCGTTTCCAGTAAACGTATCTTGATCCTCAACGACTGGAGGCATGCCTCCTAGCGTATCCGCTCCATGGACTTCGTATCCGAGACCAGCGTCCTCGAGCATGCTCTCAAGCTCGACAATCTTGTGAGCGTTAGTCGTTGCTAAATACAGTTTCATCCACGTCCGAGCGTGATGGATACGAAAGATACCCTCTCATTAGCTGATCATCCCCAAAGGTTTCGGTACAAACGCGCTCAAGCCGCAGGGCGTGGGACAATTTCTCGATGCGCATACCTCGATAAACAGGCTTAGCCTTGTCATCACCCAACAGAATCGGAGCTCGATAGTTAAAATGGTAGTCCAGTTCCCGCATGTGAAGCAGCTCGCTGGTCAGTTTGCTGCCGCCTTCAAAATAGATGCCGTTGATCCCTACGTCGTAGCACTTTTTCCGAAACTCCGGAAAAGGCACTTTCATATTGGATGCAGGCAAGACCCATACATTGACTCCTTCGGTTTCAAGCCGTCGTATGTATCCCGTTCCTGCGGCATCGGTTGTGACAACAATCGTGTTGTCCCTGAAGTCATCGGTATAGATCGACGGCAGAAATCGCTCCATCGCCGTTCTAAGCAGTCCATCGATCACGAACCGAACGCCGCACCATTCTTCCTCTCCGTCGATTCGGCTCGTTAAGCGGGGATCGTCTTCTATCAAAGTTCCGGCACCCACGCCGATCGCTGGAAATAGCCGCCTCCATCGCATGACATCCTGACGCGCTTGCTCGCCGGTAATCCACTTTGACTCCCCGGTTCTGCAAGCGATCTTTCCATCGAGCGTCGTGGCTGACTTCGCAGCCAGGATTGGCGTTTTGTGGTTGATCCAATGATTGAAAACCAGATTCAGGTCCTCGCAGTCCTCGATCAGGATGCGGCGCTCCACTTCCAGGCCCGCCTCCTTCAGGGCATCGCTCCCTTTGTTCTCCTGCTCTACCACTGGATCGCTGGCTCCGATAAGAACGCGTTTCACTCCAGAGTCGATGATCGAGCGTACTCCCGATTCTAGCCGATTCGAAGAAGGGCCCGGCTCCATCGTCAAAAACAAGCTCGCTTGGGCCGACGGTTTTCGGCCGAGCGATTCAAGCAACCGAGCTTCAGGGCAACGGGACCCGGGACGATCGATATAAGCGCTCGCGACAACTTTGCCCCCCTCTACCAATACCGCTCCGATCATTGGTTGCGGATGCGTCTCCCCCCATCCTTTTTTTGCCTCGTCGAGCGCGGCGCGCATAAAGAACTCTTTCTCGGATTGGTTCATGGGCATTCGTAACGCGCTCGATTAGAACAGTTTTCCTCTAGCATACAATCCCCAAAAATCGCGCTGCCATTGAAGCGGTATTTCGCGGAGGCTACCGCATACTAACGAACGGATTCGTGTCCATCTCTTGCCCTACGATGGTCTCCGGACCGTGACCGGGGTAGACGACCGTATTGCGATCCAGTGTATATATCTGCTCGCGAATCGAGCGCTCCAGGGTTTGGAAATCGCCACTGGGGAGATCGGTCCTGCCGATGCTGCCAGAGAACAAGGCATCTCCGACGAAAGCGGAGTGAAACGACTTGAAATAGAATAGTATATTGCCTGGGCAGTGCCCTGGCACATGCCGCACTTCCGCGGAATCGCCGATGATATCGATTTTATCTCCCTGCTCGACCCAGTGATCAATCACGACCGGTTCCAGAGTCATATCAAGAGGATAGGCGTAAGAACGCATCGTCTCCGGCGTTTCGTAGAAAACCTGGTCGTCGCGGTGCCCATATACCGGATAGCCCAGTTTCTGAATACGCGCTGCATCCCCAATATGGTCATAGTGCCCATGAGTCAGGAACAGCGCTTTTAGCGAGCACCCATTTTCCGCTAGCGCAGGGGCAACATCGTCCCATACGAAATGCGGGGCATCGACTAGTACCGCCTCCTTGCGTTCTAGATCAGAAACCAAAAAGGCATTCGTCTGAATGTATCCGGATGGAAATGCGCGAATTTCTGGCATTCTTGATGCATTGCCCGCTCCGATGAGCGAGGCAACGCAAATCAACTCAGATCGGCTTCCAACGAGTACATCCACTGTAATCGGCAGTATTCTAGCTCGCGCCTGAGCAGGTGAGATTCAGCCTGAAATCAGAACGATTCTCTAACATCCATGGCTCTTAGGTCAGTTTGCGCTTTAAATAGGGAATGTTTTGCCCTGAATTCCCCAGACACATGCAAACGCTAAAATTCGCAGTTCTTCCCGGAGACGGGATTGGTCCGGAAGTAATGAAAGTCGCCATCGACGCTCTCAAGGCAGCCACTGGCCCCGCTGGCATCGCTCTCGAATACGAAGAGGCCGACGTGGGCGGAATCGCTATCGACAACCATGGGGCAGCCTTGCCAGAGGCAACCGTCGCCCTATGCGAGAAAGCGGATGCGATCCTGTTCGGCTCCGTTGGCGGACCCAAATGGGAGAACTTGCCCCCCGCAGAGCAACCGGAACGAGCCGCGCTTCTTCCGATACGCAAGCATTTCTCGCTTTTTGCGAACCTACGTCCTGGGCTTCTTTACAAAGAGCTGACCGATGCCTCGCCACTTAAAACCGAGCGTATCCCTGATGGCATAGACATCGTATGCGTGCGCGAACTCACGGGCGGAATCTACTTTGGACCAAAAGAAACGCAAACGCTCGAGGACGGGGACGTACAAGCCAGCGACACCATGGTCTACAAGCGCAGCGAGATCGAGCGTATCCTAGACGTCGCCATCGCTTCCGCAAAAGCTCGATCTGGCAAGATATGCTCGGTAGACAAGGCCAACGTTCTCACGACATCGGTCCTTTGGCGCAAAACCGCGACCGAGTACATCGCTGACAAAGCGCCAGAACTCGAGCTTAGCCACATGTATGTAGACAACGCCGCGATGCAAATGGCGCGCGATCCGAATCAGTTCGACGTGCTGGTGACCGAGAACATGTTCGGCGACATCCTATCGGACGAAATAGGCATCGTATGCGGCAGTCTCGGAATGCTGTCCTCCGCTAGTCTCGGAACACAGAACAATCAGCATGGGCATCCATTTGGCCTCTATGAGCCATCCGGTGGGACCGCTCCCGACATCGCAGGACAAGGCATCGCCAATCCTTGCGCGCAGATCCTCAGTTCCGCCCTGATGCTCCGATACAGCTTCGGGCTCAATGACGTCTCCGAAAAGATAGAAGCAGCCGTAAAGAAGGCTGTGATGGATGACATTCGCACCGGCGACATCGCTTTCGGAAAACCCGCAGTCAGCACAAGCGAAATGGGAGAGGCCATTAAAGAACGATTGTAGGAACCACGGATGCACACAGATAATCACGGATTTTCTGGCCAATACAGCGAGCTGACGAGTGAGATTCTAGGTTCCGCATTCGAAGTACTAAACACGCTTGGAACAGGTCTCCTCGAGAAGCCCTACGGAAACGCATTGGCGATTGAACTCGAGTCCAGAGGAGTCATGGTCGATCAACAGCGACAATTTCCGGTCCTATATAAGCGCCAACAAGTCGGACTATACAGACCTGACCTTATAGCGGATAGAAAGGTCCTGATAGATACTAAGATCATTGATAAGATTACAAATATTGAACGCGCTCAGATGCTTAACTACCTAAGAGTATCCAAACTTGAGATTGGCCTTATCTTAAACTTCAAATACTCAAAGCTCGAATACGAGCGCTTCATACTAAACAATTGGGGCATTCCTAAATTTTAGATCCGTGTCCATCCGTGTCCATCCGTGGTTCCAAACATGACCTCTAACGAAATCCGCCAGTCCTTTCTCGACTTCTTCGAGTTCAAGCAGCATTCGATCGTTCCTTCGGCGTCACTCATGCCGGATGCGCCAAACCTGCTGTTCACGAATGCAGGCATGAATCAATTCGTCCCCTACTTCCTGGGCGATCGAGAGCCACCGTATCCACGAGCCGCCGACACGCAAAAGTGCATCCGAGCAGGGGGAAAGCACAACGACCTGGAAGATGTAGGTCTCGATACCTATCATCACACGTTTTTCGAAATGCTCGGAAACTGGTCATTCGGCGACTACTTCAAGCAGGAAGCGATCGAATGGGCCTGGGAACTCATCACCGAAGTATGGAAGTTCCCCAAGGAACGCCTCTACGCATCGGTTTACAAGCCAGGTGATGGCGATCCCGCTGAATTCGATCACGAAGCCTACGATTTCTGGAAAGCCGTTTTCGAAAAAGCAGGGCTCGATCCGGAAACGCACATCGTCTACGGCAACAAAGCGGACAATTTCTGGATGATGGGCGATACGGGCCCTTGCGGTCCGTGCTCCGAACTCCATGTAGACCTAACTCCAGAGGGCGATACTCGAGGGAAACTGGTCAACGCGGATTCCCCCTACTGCATCGAGATTTGGAATCTTGTCTTTATCCAGTTCAACGCCACTCCTGATGGAGACCTCGTCCCGCTCAAGTCGAGGCACGTGGATACGGGAATGGGATTCGAGCGGGTCGCCGGAATTATGGCGACTTCGAAAAACTTCACCGACTTCTCCGCGCCGCCTAGCAACTACAATTCCGACCTCTTTACATCAATATTCGAGAAACTGGAATCGCTGTCAGGGCACGCCTATCAACGTACCTTGCCCGAAGATCTCGACAACATAAGCGAAACCGAAATGAAGGACGTGATCTTTCGCGTCCTCGCCGACCATGCGCGATGCCTATCCTGCTCGATCGCAGATGGGATTCTTCCCGGCAACGAAGGGCGTAACTATGTCCTACGACGCATTCTTCGGCGCGCCGTTATGTACGGCCGGAAAATCGGCCTGGAAAAGGGATTTTTCGCCGGGCTCGTGCCTACCGTTGCGGAGAAGCTCGGTCCTGTCTTTCTCGAACTGGATAAGCAGAAGGAGGTAGTCCAGAGAATCATTGAATCAGAGGAAGATTCCTTTGGGCGAACCCTCGACCGCGGTATACAGCTATTTGAGAAAATCGCCGATTATTTAGAATTTGTGCACAGCTCGCTCATTTTTACTCAAAATCAAATTAGCAAGTTTGGACCTGACAACGAAACAACTACACTCACCGCATTGGCCGCAGCCCTCGATTCCGGCCCACCTTTGAGTTTAGTATCTGGCCACAACAAAAAAGCGGATACTTCTATAAAACAATTATTTAATCATTGTGGTACCAATTTCGAAGGCCAAATTGAGCTAGTAACAAACACAAATGCAGCCTCTATTCTTTCGATTCCTGGCCCATCTGCGTTTGAGCTCTACGACACTTACGGCTTTCCCATAGACCTCACCCAATTACTTGCCAAGCAGCGGGGAATATCAGTCGACATCGAAGGCTTCGAATCTGAAATGGAAAAGCAGCGCGAACGCGCCCGTGCTTCCCAAAAGAAATCCGATATCCTCGTTTCCGAAGGCGAATCTGCCGAAGCCACCATCTTTACTGGTTACGATCAAATTGAAATCGAAGCCGAAGTTCTGGAGGTACGGCACTCTCAAAAAGGTGAGAAGTACCTGATTTTTGACACATCACCATTTTACGCAGAAATGGGAGGGCAAGTTGGTGACACTGGGAGAGTTAGATTTGACGGACAAGAATTCAATGTGGTTGATACAACGAAAGATTCTTCAGGACGCATCCTTCATCAAGTAGTACCGATCGAAGGTCCAGATCACGAGGCAGGAGGCACCTCCGACTTCAAAGGCAAAGTAGCTACTCTCTCTGTCAGCCAAGCTCGTCGCAAGAATATCGAACGGCATCACTCAGCTACGCACGTATTGCATTGGGCCCTACGCGAGGTTTTAGGCTCCCATGTGCGGCAAGCGGGTTCCTATGTTGATGACAAGCGACTCCGCTTCGACTTCTCGCATTTTGAAGGCATTCCCTCAGACCAAATCGCGGAAATCGAGTCTCTTTGCAATGAACGCTTGCTAGAAAATAGCCCATGTCGCTGGTACGAAACGCCTTTCGACCAGAAGCCTGAGGACGTGATCGCCTTTTTTGGCGACAAGTACGGGGATACCGTACGAGTTGTCGATATCGGGGGCTTTTCCAAGGAACTCTGCGGCGGTACCCATGTACGAGCAACCGGAGAAATTGGCCTGCTTCACATAGCGTCTGAATCCGCCATATCCGCCGGAACGAGACGTATCGAAGCCATTGTAGGCCCTATCGCGAACGACTATTTCAAAGACCTGGATAATACCCTGTCGCAATTGGCGAATAGCCTTTCCGTTCCTGCTTCCGATATCGTAAAACGAGTCGATTCCCTAATCGCTAGGATATCGAAACTTGAAAAGCAGCTTAAAGCGTTTCAGCAGAAAGCAGCAGGCAATATCGCTGACGATCTCGCGAGCAATGCATCCGTTAAGGATAGTCTAAAGCTTGTCGCCTCAGTCGTAGACGCTGACAATCCCAATGCGCTTCGCCAGCTCGGGGCGAATGTCCACGGCAAATTGGGAGAAGGAGTCGTGGTTCTCGGGAGCGCGATCAATGGGAAAGCGAGCCTTGTCGCCTTTTCGTCTCCCGAAGCGATCGCCGCTGGCCACAAAGCGGGCGACATCATTCGCTCCCTTACAAGCCTGTTGGATGGAAAAGGGGGCGGCAAACCCGATTTCGCCATGGGTGGCGGGGCAAACGTGGCAAAACTAAAAGAGACGGTCGAAGGCTTCACGATCTAGATCCGATCCGACCTGATCACCTATAAGCGGCTTCTTTCTATCCGCTAAGCGAATGCATTTGCGCTAATACCTGACAGCGAGCAATCGATTAACGCGTTCAGGTTTGCCTAGCCTTCCCGCGATCCCTGCTTCCTGAGACTTGTGGGAACGAAACTCTTCGCCAAGAAATCAATAGCTCCTTGGGCATCTCCAATGACGTATTCAATCTCTTGATCCAGCGGATTTTTCCAATCGCTATTGTTGGCAAGCAGCTTTGTATTCGCAAATAAGTTACCTTCTTCAACGGCAGGATTATCAGCGACTATAGGTGCACCTTCCTGGTTAGAAGTACCAACCCATTGGCAGGCCACTGCAATCGTAATGCACGCCGCGATTCCGATTGAAATTTCCTTCCAGGCCGTACTCTTCGGCGCTTCGGGTCGCTCCTTGTCATCCAAGCAAGCAATGATTCGCTCCGCTAGGTAGGGATTTGGCTTAACCGGGTTCCATTCGGGTGCATCTCGCAGCGATCGCGTCAACTCTCTCTCATCATCGAGATCCAATCCCAAAGAGATGTCCTTGTCGCAAGCGCGTTCAATCCACCGGGGCATGGGCTTGTCAATCGATTCATACCAACGGGCCAAAAAAAGTATAATTCGTTTTTTCATCACGTTATCCTTCTCGTTTGTGCAATTTCTTCAGCTGATTCCGCGCTCGGAACAGCAGTATTTTAATGTTCGACTGCGACTTGTTCATGACCTGGGCGATCTCCACGATCGAAAGGTCTTCGATGTACTTTAGAGCCAACACCTCGCGATAGTCCTTTTTCAATGACTTCGCAGACTCCCAGACGGAGTTCCGCGTATCCGATTGTTCTGCAGCTCCATCCGGACGAATGCTGGTATCGGCGATATCGAACTCCATGGGCTCGGTCTGGCGAGCGCTTCTATAGTGATTGTATACAGTGCGTCGCCCTATGGTGAACAACCAGGAAGCGAACGCGTATTTGCTATCGTAGCGATGGAAGTTCTTGAAGGCGCGTACGAAGGTATCCTGCGTTAAATCTTCCGCATCTTGCCGATTGCGCGTGTACCGATAAATAAAGTTATAGAGCTTAGCATGGTGCTGCTGAACGAGCAAAGCGAAAGGGGTCTTGCTATCCGCCGCTTCTTCGCGGCTTGAGGCATCATCCCCAAACGCTTCCAATGATTCAGACATTGCTATAACTCCTGAGTGCACGTCAGTCGCTTCCTAGATTTTGTTGTCCTCACTCTTCTTGTCATCAAAAGCATCCTCTGCTTCCGCGGCAAGCGTCGACAATATATTTATCAATCCACTCACTGGATATTCCAAATTGATCGAGACATGTCGGTCGGCCTCCTCAACCGCTAGATTGTTCATGAGCGTATCCAAACGTTCGTCACCAATCTCCGCGAATGATGCTAAAGCGACCATCCCTTGGATTATGCGCGACAATTGGCTCGAAACATCCGGATCCGGCGTGAGCAAGGCGAGATTAGCGAGAAACATATCTCCGCGCTCTCCGAACGCTATCTGTCCTCCCTGAGCCTTTTGCAGCACTCTCGCTTGCGCGGGCATATCGCCCAGCTTATCGAATCCCTCTGCGGTCGCTAGAAAAAAGAACCCTGGATCGTCCTTAACAAGCAGTCTTGAATCGGTATCCGTCAGATTGTCTGAGCGGCCATTGATTACGCTTTGAACTTTTTCGATCTGATCATAGGACTTGCTCGAAACCCAGACGTCATCCCTCAAGAATGACGCATAGAGCTCATTGCCAATCAGGTAGGTATCGATATCCTTGTCCTCAAGACGCTTGATTCCTGTTTTCCCATCCGTTTCCAGCTCGGCAGTTGCAATATAGCCATCGATAATAGAACGAGCTCGGTTTCCCGTCTTGACGATAAGAACGCTGTTTTCTTCCGGATTTTCGGTCAGGCTGGTTCCGAATGCAGTCAACGAGTGGATTTCTTGAGCCACAAGATCGATATCGACCGATATCGGCGTATCGTTGTTCTTAGCGATCTCTTCCTTTAGGATACCCATGGCATAATCGCCGAGGGCCGACTCGGTAAATGCTTCAAGATCGATGTGAGCCAACCATTGAGCATCTCCGGAAACGCTTGATTTATCTAAGGGAGCCGCCCAATTGGCAGATCCGATGACTAGCGCTGTAATTGTATAAATAATATTCTTCATAATCTGTATCCTTTTCCCTGCCCCCAATACACCTCTACGCCGGGAGGGGTTACAGAAAGTGAATGATTTCCTGAATTATTGCGCTTACGAAGGAGGGCAGTAGCGGCAATCTAACCGGCGAAGCGAGCAATCCGGAATCAAACCTTGAGCCCCCTCTAGGCCAATTGGCCCAATCAAAACGGGGACTGCGATTCCCTATCCACTCGCATCCTGATCCGCGATGCGCCCTCGAACGTCCTTCAAAGTCCATTCGCCAGACAAGTATTCGGTCGGGTAGATGGGTTCACCGTTAAGGCGCTTCTGCTCGATTTCAGCGATCACTTGTCTCATCGCGTCGAGGCGCTCTTGCGACGCGCGATCGAAATTTCCGTTTCGATCCGCCAGCGCTTCCGCCCAATAGTCTGGATAGCCCGAAATATCGATCCCTGACGCAGCCAATGCATAAAGGGCCAGCAAATCCGATTCGATGAGGAACCCGGCCTTGTGGGCATTGCGCCCTATGCTGCTGAAAACTCCCCCAACGCCAACGCCGGACATCGCAGCCGCCATATCCAGCACACCGCCAATGAACTCATTTTGGCCCTTCATTCGGGCATGCTTCATCACGTTTTGCACCAAAGCGAAGGCGCAAACGTAATCTAGCTCCTCCTCTTCTAGCGATTCGGCGTTTTCCAATGAAAATACCAAGCTTCTTCCCGTCGCATAGGGGGCGACATCGTTGTGGAATGGCGTGACGACTACATTGTAGCTAACGGATCGCTCCGCCTCTACTTCGAGAGCGATCTCCTCTCCATTGCGCTCCACCACTAGGTAGTTCGGCTCTTCCAACAGCCAAAGCTTCCTGAGCTTCTCCGTAACAAAGGTGGTAGCTGCTTCGCCCCGAGGAACCTTTCTACCATTGATACGAATCAGCTGATCCCCCAGCAGCAATCCCGCCTCATCGGCTGGTGATCCTTCGAAAATGTAGCGGACCGAAACGAAATTTCCCATACCGCTCATTACGACCGCTTCGCGTAAATCGAACGGATAGAAATTCTCGGCAGCGAATATCGCGCCGGAATACCCACCGCTCTCCGATTCATTGAAATCGACCACGCTGGGCCCAATGCCATGCAGGGCCTCATAGCATGATTCCTCCACGGATTGGATGCGTTCGAGATAACGCTTCTTCAAAGCAAGTTCCTCCTGCTTCCGCGCCGCTTTCTCTGCCTCGGAAAGCCGTGTCGTTTCGCAACCTCCAAAAAGGATTAGTCCGCACAGAGCGAACAAAACGCATAGGTTCCTCCTCACACGCATCAACATGCTCAGTCCTGAGCAGAATTCAATGAGGAATCATCAGCCTTCCACCGATTGGGAGGTTCTACCCATCGCTCTAGGCGATAATCCCCATTCGCACGAAAATTAACGGTGGTTTTAAGCGAAAACCAGGCGATTTCCGCCCTTGTTTAAGCGACAAACCCACAAGTCGATACCCATCTAGTGAGATTTTCTCCACTGAATTTCAGTCTTTCTGCAGCCCGAAACGCCGCAATCGCCTTTCCTTCCTTATCACCGCTGCGACAGCGTCTCCAGAAGTGTGGATAGGAATGACCAAAGGCGAACTCTACGATACGCTGGGAGTTCCCGATTCAAGCCTAGTCGCTGGGCCCAAGGAGGTCCATCAATACCCGGATGGCAAGCGCGTGAATATCGTCAATGGCCGTGTCGTTGGTCTAGCCGGGTTTCCAGAGGATGGGATCGCCGCTCCCCGATCGTCCAGCGATAAGGAGCTTCCCAAAGCCTCAACGGCCTACACAAGGGCTCAAGAGCCCAAGAAGACTCACCGCCCATTCGTAGACTTCGACGCTGTGAAAGAAGGTCGATCCGAGTCATTCACCCTCAAAGGAGCCGAAAGCGACGCCGCGATCGCCTCAACTTGGGAGGAATTTCTCAATTCCGACAAGGCTCCCACCTTCTTCATTCTTGGAGGAGGGGTTATCGCCTGCGCGGTTATCTGGATGATCGTCGCGGCAATCAATCATAGACGAGCGGCTAGGATAGCCGCCAATCCAATCGGCAAGGCGGATTCCGAACTCCCCCCTTTCCTAAAGTCGACGCCCATCGAAAAGTACTCGTTGCTAGATCCACGAGGCGATACCTCGGAACTGCGAGAGGAACGCCTGGCCATGAGAGACGATCCCAATAGCATGGGATTGTCCATACGTGGTCCCATCTACCAAGACTACGATCCCTACGGTCCCAGAACGCAATTAGTCGGAAACATAAACGCCCCTCAATCAAACCCCGCATACGCCGCAGCGAAAAGCCAATCGAGAAAGCCGGCTCGGAGGCGCAATACGGCTTCGGACATCAAAACGGAAGCCGAACGGGAATCGCAAAAAGAGTCGTCTCTCAAGCTGAAGTCCCAATAAGCCACACCGAGCATCGCTTGCTCAATTCAGGCTGGGGTATTGAACCAATCCAATCTTGCCCTCGCTTGGGAGAGCAAGTTAGACGGTAGCCTACAAAAATGAAGGCTCACTTGGTTTCCACACTCTTCTTGCTTCTTACGTTTCAAGCCGACCTGACGCGGCCGCTCGACGCCGATGAAGCTCCCAAGCGCATTCTCTTTATTGCTGGAGAACCAAGCCATGGATGGAACAAGCACGAATTCCCAGCCGGCTGCGAGCTATTGGCTAAGTGCCTCAACGAAAGCGGCCTAAACCTCGAAGCCAGCGTACAACTAGGCTGGCCCGAGGATGCCGATGCAATAAACGAGGCGGATACCATCGTCATCTATTCCGATGGCAACGAAGACCACGTCGCTCTCGGCAAAGAATTGATCCTCGAAGAGCTGTACGGGCAAGGAACCCACTTCGCCATCCTCCACTACGCCCTCGAACCAGGAGAGCCCAAACTCGAAGCTTTTCTCCACAAATCCATTGGCGCCTATTTCCAAGTCGACTACTCCGTCAATCCCGTCTGGACACTTGAAAACCCAGAACTGAGCGACCATCCCGTTAACCGAGGCATTTCCAAATTCCAACTCGAAGACGAATGGTACTACCACCTTCGCTTCCCCCCGCCTCTAGGCGCCACGCCGCTTCTCAAAACCGTTCCGCCGGTTGATTCACTTGGCGAAGACGGTCCCCGTTCCGGAAATCCCAATGTGCGCGAGGCCCTTGCTAAGGGCATTGCGCAAACCCTCGCCTGGACCAAGACCGGAGAAAACGGGCAACGCGGATTCGGTTTCACCGGCGGTCACTTCCACTACAATTGGAACGACGAGAATTTCCGCAAACTCGTCCTCAATGGCATCGCATGGATCGCCGGATTCGACATACCGGAGAATGGTATCCAATCTAAGATTACACCTATTGTCGTACATCAATCTATCGAGCACGCTATCGCCCTGGGCGATGCCGAAGACCTGCAACGCTACCTCGCAAACGACCCAGAACTACTCAATAAACCAGGACGAGGAAGCTACACCCCCCTCCACCAATCCATTCTGCGCAAAAAAACGGAACTCGTAACCATCCTCCTAGCGCTCGGTGCCGATCCAAACGTAACGACAAAGAGCAAGCAAACCGCCCTCCACGTGGCTATCAGCCGCAGTGACATCGAAGCCAGCAAAGCGACCATTGCCGCCGGAGCCGATCGCGCGCTTCGCGACGGCGACGGCTGGACGCCCCTCCATCTCGCAGCCGCGAAAAACAAGCTAGAGCTCGCCGCCCTCCTCCTCGATAGCGGAGCCGATATCACTCTCCTGAGCGATGCCGGCGGCACTCCCTTGCACGAAGCATCCGTATCCGGAAGCCCGGAACTCGTGCAACTGCTCCTCGACCGCGGGGCTGACCCAAGCGTCGTGTCTAAAACTGGCAAAACCGCACTCGACCACGCGATCGAATTCAAGAACGACCCCGTCGCGGAAATCCTCCGCAACGCCCATTAAGACGGCGCGGATGAAAGTCGTTCTCGCCGAAAAACCTTCTGTCGCTCGGGATATCGCCCAATTCCTAAAGGCGACGACGCGCAAGGAAGGCTACCTTGAGGGCAATGGCTGGGCAATTACTTGGGCCTTCGGCCACCTAGTGGAACTCAGGGAACCAGAGGAATACAAGCCGGAGTGGAAGTCCTGGAGACTGGATACGCTTCCTATGATACCAGATACCTTCCAGCTTCGGGCCCGCTCTGAAAAGTCCGTACAGGATCAGCTGAATACGATCGTATCGCTCTTCAAGAAAGCGGATGAAATCGTCTGCGCTACGGATGCGGGAAGGGAGGGGGAATTGATATTTCGATACATCCAGGCCTGGGCCCAATGCGAACAAAAGCCGTTCAAGCGTCTCTGGATCAGCTCGCTCACTAAAGAGTCGATTGCCAAAGGGTTCGAGAGCCTCGCCGATGGCCACTCGTACGACCCGCTCTACCACGCAGCAAAGTGCCGTTCCGAAGCGGACTGGATCGTAGGGCTGAACGCGACTCGATTCTTTACCGTCGAGTATGGCAAACGAAAGCTGCTCATGAGTATCGGCCGCGTGCAAACGCCCATCCTAGCGATGATCGTTCGTCGCGACCAAGATATCGAGAATTTCGATTCCAGCGACTTTTGGGAAATCCATACCCTCTCTCAAGGCGCCACATTCAAGCATACCCATGGGAAGTTCAAATCGTTGGAAGAGGCCGAATCCATACGAGACAAGATTGATGGCAAAGAACTCGTAATCGAATCAGTCGACAAGAAGAACGAGAACGCCAACCCACCACTACTGTACGACCTCACCGAATTGCAACGCGACTTGAACAATCGATTCGGATTCACCGCGGACCAAACGCTTCGGATTGCCCAGAACCTGTACGAAAACAAGCATATCACGTATCCTAGGACCGATAGCCGATACCTGACATCGGACATGAAGCCTACCATCGCTCCTTTGCTGGAAAAGTTTCGCCCATTTCGCGAAAAGGAAATCGGGGCGCTCGATCTAGAGAACCTAAAGTTCCACAAGCGGATCGTGGACGACAAGAAAGTATCCGACCACCACGCCATTATTCCAACCAACGTCCTCCCCTCAAAACTTACCGGGGATGAAAAAACGCTCTACAATGCCGTCCTTATTCGATTCATTTCGGTATTCTATCCACCTTGTATTAAAGCGGTAACTACAGTTCTCGCAACGTCTGAAAGTGAACCCTTCAAGGCTAGGGGAACGATATTGGTAGACCCTGGCTGGCAAGCGCTATACCCGGCTGACAATAAAACCGCCAATCCGAAGAAAAAAGGCCCAAAGAAAGATCCTGCCCAAGAGCAGTCGCTTCCGGATTTCCAAGCTGGAGAGCGCTGCCTGCACACGCCCAAAATAGAAAAGTTCAAGACTTCTCCTCCGAAGCGATTCACCGAAGCGAGCCTTCTGCAGCTAATGGAAACCGCAGGGAAGATCGTTGAAGACGAGGAACTCAAGGAGGCGCTGAAGGATAAGGGAGTCGGGACGCCCGCTACCCGGGCATCGATCATCGAAGTGCTCATCCAGCGCGAGTACGTCGAGCGGAAGCGAAAGAGCCTTGTTAGCACGGCTCGGGGAAGGCAGGTCATCGCCCTAGTGCAAGACGAGCGCCTAAAATCTCCCGAACTCACTGGAGATTGGGAATTCAGGCTAAAGCGCATGGAACGCGGCGACTACGATCCCAAAGCCTTCATGTCCGAAGTGGAAGCTTACACTAAGGAGATTTTGACCTCTACTTCAGAAAGCACGATCAATCTCAAGAATCTGGGACCTTGCCCCCTTTGCGCGGCGCCGGTGATTCGCGGTAAAACGGGTTACGGATGCTCCCAATGGCGCGATGGGTGCGCGTTTACCGTCAAGGAAGACTCTTTCGGTACTGCAATCGCTCCAACGTTGATGCGCGAGCTGCTTCTCAACAAGCGAAGCCTGACCGCTCATGGAATAGAAAACGACGGCGAAAGAGCATTGGCTATCCTGACGATAGAGAAAACAGGAGCGCTGGGATACGAAATCGTTGTTCCCTCAGCAGAGACCAATTCCGATCGAATCGCTATCGGCGCTTGCCCATCATGCGGTGGAACACTGCACGAAGGGCCCAAAAGCTTTGGGTGCTCGAACTGGCGCGATGGCTGCAGATTCGCGATCTGGAAGACCATCGCAAAGCGGGACATTTCCATTGAAATTGCCAGAGAGCTAATCGAGCGCGGTAAAACTGGCCTCATCGAAGGCTTCACATCCAAAGCAGGGAAACCGTTCTCGGCGAAGCTTGGAATCGTCAATGGAGAGGTCAAATTCCTGTTTGAAAATTGAACAATACCTAGGTCAAACGTTCTATCCTTAGAGGCAAATCCTTACAAGACCAAGCTTGTCAGAAGCCAGAATTAATCGCACTATTCAATCGCCGAAATCGACGCCAACAGGCTGTAAAATCCAAGCTGAACCTTTTTCCAATAACATGATCATCACACGAAAATTCGGATCGCTTATCCGCGGTAAATCAACCCCCTTTCAAATCGTCTCTGCATCGATACTGGGTATGCTGATCGGATTCACGCCCGGATTCCAGCAAGCTCCAGGACTCATCGTGTTCTGGGCGCTTTGCTTACTCATATTAAATGCCAACCTATTCCTTGCGGGACTCATGGGCCTGCTCGGCAAGCTGCTGCTCATAGTCACGATCCCAGTAGCGTTCTCGATCGGCCGCTTCCTGCTCGAAGGACCCACCAGCGGCTTGTTCTCCGCGCTGGCAAACGGGCCAATCACCGCCTATTTCGGCCTCGACTACTACGTCGTTCCCGGTGGGCAAGCGATGGGATTGCTGATCGGCGGCGCCATAGGCTTCTACTTAACGAAGCTTCTCGGCGCCTATCGTCGCAAGATGGTCAGCCTCGAGGGCAATTCCGAACGTCTTGATAAATGGTCTTCAAAGGGATGGGTCAAAGCGTTGAAGTTCATTTTCCTTGGGTCCGGAAAAGGGAAAAAGAGCTACGAGGAGCTTCTTTCAAAGAAATGGGGAAATCCGATTCGCATCCCAGGGGCCATCTTCGCAATCGTCGTGATCGGGCTAGGATATGTCGGTCTGAGGAGCTTGAGCGATCCGTTGATCACTGCCGCCATCAAGGATGGTCTCGAAAACGCCAATGGAGCGACCGTTGACCTGAAGAATGCTCATTTGGATCTAGAATCAGGCAGACTGGAAATTGATGGCCTCGCGATGGCGGATCCCGAAAACCTAGATACCAATCTCTTCGCCAGCGATCGAATCGTCGCGGACATTAGCGCGGCAGATATCCTGAAGCGACGGTTTTCAATCGATAGCCTCGTTTTTGAAAACGCTAGCGCTGGACTGGCGCGCGAGTCCAAGGCCGCGCACGTTGGAAGGAGGGCAAACACCGACAAGAAACCTCCCATACAGATTCCAGATTACGAGGATTTGGGGAGCGTTCTGGAAGATGCCCCAGAATTCAAGGAACGTCTCGCGCAAATTAAGAAATGGCTGGAAGCGCTCGGCGGGGAAAGCGAGTCCGGTGAAAAGAAGATCAGCCTAAAAGAATCGCTCGCCAGCAGAATTCAATCCCTAGGATACACCAATGTTTCCAAAAAGGACCTAATTGAAGGCAGCCCCACAGTCTGGATACAAAACCTTGTAGCAACTGAAGTAAAGACGCAATACCTCGAAGGAGTCACTCTTTCCATTGTTGCAGACGATTTATCTTCCCATCCCAATCTCGTGGATACAGATCCTCGATTGAAGATCACCTCCTCTGATGGCGCCCTTGACGCAAGTATTTCGCTGGGAGCCGCGGCCGGCAGAGCAGACAACCAAATTGAGATGAGCCTAAAAGGCCTTTCGGTCGACGCTCTCGCATCCAAGATTAAGAGCGATGGGTCGGCGCCATTGAGTGGAGGCACCATGGCTCTCGCCGTTTCAGGCAAGATTAGCGGCATTGATTCCGATTTGAAGATAACGCCTACATTCAAGGGATCCACTCTTTCAGTAGGCGGCAGTCAGGTACCGGCTGACAATCTTTCGCTCCCTCTCTTCCTGCGCGGTCCCATCGACAATCCAAGCGTCAAGCTGGACTCCAAAGCAATGACCAACGCAATCGCTCAAGCAGGGAAGAAAGAGCTGATCAATCGGGCGGCAGAAAAACTAGGCATAGACGCTACGGATTCCGGTGAGGGCGAAGGATTGGAGGACACAGCCAAGAAGCTGCTGGGAGGTTTTCTAAAGAAAAAGTCAGACGGGGAGTAGCCCAATAAAATCAAAGACCCCCATCCCGGAATTCGCCGATTTTCGCCTAGCGGCCATTGTTCCCACGTACAACAGGGGTCAATCGCTTCATCGCTGTCTCCAATCCATCTATCGCCAATCCCAGGTCCCAGACGAAGTGATTGTCGTCGACGATGGCTCCACTGACGGATCGACGGATGGGCTGACCGATGCATTCCCCGGTATCCAAGTCTTCAGGCAAGACAACCAGGGCGTTAGCGCCGCTCGCAATGCGGGTATCCAGTTAGCGCGGTCGGAATGGATCGCATTCTTGGATTCGGACGACGTTTGGCTTGAACGAAAATGCGAACGGCAGATCCATGCCCTGATTAGATCGCCCGACCATCGCATCTGCCACAGCCAAGAAAAGTGGATTTACAGAAGCGTTGAAAAACCCGTGCCCAGCGCGTACCAAAAGAAGGGCGGCTGGATCTTTTTGGACTGCCTACCACGCTGCGCTCTATCCCCATCAACAGTGGTAATTCACAAGAACGTATTTGGAGAGGTAGGCTATTTCGATGAGTCGTTGCCAGCTTGCGAAGACTACGACCTCTGGCTTCGCGTCGCTTCTAAATTCCCCGCTTTGCTTGTGGACGAACCACTCATTGAAAAACATGGGGGGCATGACGACCAGCTATCGAACCAACGAGGGCTTGATGCCTTCAGGATTCAAGCTCTTCAGAAAGTATTGTCGGAGTCCGAATTGAATCCTGAATACAGATTTCATGCAATCGCTACGCTCCAATCGAAATGCGCCATTGTCGCCAAGGGGGCGAAAAAAAGAGGGGCTTTCGACGAGTCCAAACGATTCCTCGATATCGCTGCTAGATATGAGTCACCGAGGCGAATGAAATAGCCTACTAGAGGATATCGACCCTACTATCCCCTCAAAGCTCCGTAATCTCAATATTCCGATACCAAGCCTCCATGGGTCCACCACTATGTACTTGGAGAGCAATGACGCCTGTTCTCTCGATAGAGTCATCCTCTTCTACGTAGTCTACGGTTTTCATTCCATTCAACCATAACTGAATGCGAGATCCTTCCGCGCGAATCACGTATTCGTTCCAATCCTGGTCGTTGACCACAGCCATTACCTCCTCGAGATTCGGGCCCGCCAATACTTTCCTTCGCCGAGATTCATCGTAGAGCGCCCCCCAGTACTTTCCGCCCATATCCGCTTGGTAGCCGATCACTTCATGGTGATCCGGTATGCGCTTCGTGCGGAATTGGACCCCTGCGTTCACCTTCTCCCCAATCATCTTGAATTGGAGCCGCAGCTCGAAATCGCCAAACACCGACTTCGTGCTCAAGAACTGATTCTTAGGAATGGAGGCATTCAAGGTCCCGGCGACGATTGATCCGTCTTCAATCCGAAACGACTCCATTGGACCTTCCCAACCATCGAAGCTGGTGCCGTCAAATAGAGCGATATCTTGGTTCGGGTTGGAACAGCCGACTAAAAGAAGCAGCAATGGCAAGGAACCTAGGTGGGACTTATACGAGATCATAGCTCCTACTCTAGAGACTAAAAACGACAGAGCCAGCCCAATTATCAAGCGAGCGCATTCCCCCATTCGCCTCTATCGTTCCCTCCTGCAATGCAAGAAATGTGGCAACAGCTGGTGGGGTGGTTTTTCGGTCTCGGCGCAAAATATGGCGTAGATCCGATCATCTTCGGCAGCATCTATGTCGGGGCCATTCCTCTATTCACCCTCTCGGTGGCCTGGCTCGTTAAAGCCAAACGAGCCGGTCGCCCGATCGTCTGGCCGGTCGTATCGACCGGATTCTGGTTTATCTCGTCATACCTCTACCTATTCGTCGCCGGAGAGAACATTCCTTGGTGGGTCTACTTCATCGTGATCGCCCTTCTGGCCTACGGAGCGTACGCTAGTTATCGAAAGATTCAAAGCAGGCTCGAAGACGCCTAGAGGATCCTTCCTGCGGAGGGAACTTGCGCTTCGTAGCCGGATCTAAGGGGTCATGAGTGGATTGACTCCTAGGCTAAAGTCGTCGTTAAATCCCGACGAATAGACAGCGCCGGGACGAGTCCTAAACTCCTCAACTTACGGAATACTTCCTATGAAAATCGCCATAAAGCTCCTCGCCCTACTTTTCCTAATTCAAGCGCCCTACACGTTTGCGGCTCGAAAGATCGTTCTCGATGCCCGAATCGAAGAGGCCGTCGCCGAGTTTTACGATAAGTCGATGGCTGGCAAGAAACTCGCCCAGAAGGCGAAAGGAATGCTGGTGTTCCCCACCGTGGGGAAGCCGGTCTCGGAATTGGCGGCGAATATGGCGAAGGGGCATTGATCATCAATGGCAAGACCGAGCAGTACTACGCCACCGCAGCAGCGTCGTTCGGCTTGCAAATCGGTGTCCAAAGCAAGCGGCAGATTATTCTATTCATGGAGAAGGCGGATCTCGACAGCTTCCGCAAGAGCGAAGGCTGGGAATTCGGTGTCGATGGGAGCGTGGCGATCGCAACGCTCGGAGCGGGAGGAGAAATTGACACGAAAACGCTCAATCAACCCGTGATCGGCTTTATTTTCGGCAACAAAGGATTGATGGCTAATTTGTCGCTCGAGGGGACTAAGCTCACGAAGATCGACAAGAAGAAGTAACCTAAGCTAGCTTGCGCCGTTTTGAAAGCGCATCCAATCGATGGATACGCATCGTTTCGTCTCTTGGACAGGAACAAGTGAACCAGCTATCCAACGTTAGCCACCTTCACTCTCCAGTTTCTCGCTTTGAATTCCCTTTGCGATAAGCCAGAAAATTGCGGCCGCAAACGCGATCACCACCAAAGTCCCGATATTCAGCCCCAGCCCAGTCAACAGGACCAATCCAACTCCCCCAGCGAATAGCGCGTAGCCCATCATTGGCAGCAGCGTTTTTCGAATCACGCTCCCTTCTCTTCCTAGGAGCCCGACTGTCGCCGAAGCAAATACGACGTTGTGGACGCAAATCATATTGCCCGCTGCGCCCCCTACCGCTTGCAGCGCCACCACCACATGCTCGGCAACCCCTATTTTTTGCGCCATGCTGAACTGGAAAAAGGAAAAGAGCATGTTGCTAATGGTATTGCTACCCGCGATGAACGCTCCGATTCCTCCTACGGTGGGCGCAACCAAAGGCCACAATGACCCGAACAAAGCGGATATTCCATCCGCTAGGACAATCGGCATCTGGGAAAGGCTTTCGGACTTAGAGTTGATAAAGACCTGCACCATCGGAACCGCAAACACGAGGGCGCTCGCAGCTCCGAGCAAAGTCGCTCCCGACTCGCTCAAGGACTGCTTAATTTGCGATCCCTTCATTTTGAAGATCCCATAGCACAATACCACTGTTACTAGAAATATGAACCCGGGTAGATAGAGCGGCTGAGACTTGGTTGAAATGCCGCTCCCGAATATATTCGCCCATCCTAGCGTCATTGCATCGGAGGTGATGAGCGATTTGATGGGTTGAATCGTTCGAGTGAGCACCAGTAGGCAAGCCACGATCAAATAGGGCGACCACGCTTTAAACAAATGGGCTCCCGATACGGATCCACCGGTGTCATGGGCATCGATTTGCAACTCGCCACTCCATTCAGCTTCCCAGTTTTCCTTGTCAGGAAAATCCCAATTGCGCTTGGGTTGGAATAAGCCCTTACGTGTCGCGGGAACTACAATACAGAGCCCTATCAACGCTCCGAGGAGACTAGGAAATTCAGGCCCAAGCAGGCGCGCTAATATGTTTGACGGCACCGTAAATGCTAGACCCGCGAAAAGAGCGTATTTCCAAATCGCTAGTCCCTCAGCAAACGATCGATTCTTCCCAAAGAACTTCGTCATAATCGCCACCATTATCAATGGCACGAACGTCCCGACTATTCCATGAATCGTGGCTACGGTTACGCCTATCAGATTTAGGTACCCCTCATAGGTTAGGCCCAGGGATTGAGCAGCGGCCATCGCTTCGGGCTGTCCTGCCAATCCGGTATTGACACCCACAAGAATCGGAGTGCCCACAGCCCCGAACGATACCGGTACGCTTTGAATGATCAAGGCCACTACCACAGCAGCCATAGCCGGGAATCCAATTGCGACTAGCAATGGGGCCGCAATTGCTGCCGGCGCTCCAAATCCTGCTGCGCCTTCAATGAAGGATCCAAACAACCACGCGATGATTACCGCTTGAACGCGTCGATCCGGGGATATGTCTACAAATCCCTGCCGAATCGCGTGAATGTCGCCGCACGCTTTCAGCGTATTCAACAGCAGTATCGCCCCGAAGACTATAAAAAGCAGGTTTAAAGCAGTCACCAGTCCATGAATACTGGCTGCAGCAATTTGATTGCCCGGAGTATTCCAAACAAAAAGAGCGATCGCAACCGTAGCCAAGTAAGCAATTGGCATGGCCTTCTTGGCGGGCCACCGAAGGATCACTAGCAAGAGCATTACGATCGCTATTGGGGCAAGGGCGATCAGAGCCAATGCAGTCAGAGGGAGGTCAGACATGGGAACTTGGGGTTGGGAGGATTTAGAAAGGAAGCGGCCGAGTTCTGTGGAGGTATCGGCCGCTAATGCTCCCAAGCCTAAGCCCTTTTACGGTAGCGGTCAAGCGAGGTAGTGCACGGAGCGTCGCTCCGAAGGCTAGTATCGCCTTATGCGCCTAGCCTGTCTTGCGGGCCTTGTTTAGAGCCGCATCCATTTTCTGGAAGTCGTCGACCGAAAGGGCTTTGAGAGCCTTGGAAGTACTCATAGCGATTTCCTGGCCATTGCTGTCGTAGAGGTGGAACGCAAAGTCCGCATCCCGAAGCGAGAATTCGTTAAACGAGAAGCGAAGCCTCATCTTAAAGATCTCATCCTTGCTCATGTCTCCAAGGTATTTCGCACGACCCACTTTAGTCCTTCCCTTCGCTTCGCCCGAGTTGGGATCAATCACCGTGTAAGCAACCGCGAGTACGCAATAAGCGCCCTTTATATCCGTCTCCGGCAACATTTCTCCCTTTATAGTCACCGTATCCGCTACGCCAGCGTGCCCATACGCATCATTGTCGAAATTGATGGCGGTTTCTTCCTGCAATGCTTCATTATCTTGCTCAAATTGCTCCACGCTCATGGGAGAATTGATGCCGCCACCGATAGAATCCGTAGCGCCGGTACGGACATCGCTGATTGCGGCCTCCGCTTGGGCGTCAGCAAACTGAGCGTCCGCGATCGCATCGCTCGCTCGCTTGAGATTCGCCATCGATGTCGTTCCAAGATCGATGGCTAATACGTCTACGAATCGGTCCGTAACGCTCATACGAGCTTTGACACGGCATGGGGCCTGAATAGAAACCTTGCGCGTCTTCGTACCGGCATCGACTGTGATCTTCTTCTTGTCCATGCTCACGATCGGGAAATAAGCTTTCCCAGTGAGAGCGCTAGGATTGCAGCCTTGGAATAAAAAACCGCCAACGTCTCCTTGGGCTGATAACGATTGAGAAAACGCGCCTAGGCAAAGCGCAGATACGGCAGAAAGAATTCGAGAGCAACAGAGTGATTTCATTGGGATAGGTGTTTAGTATGATCTAGGAGCGAGCGCTGACTCCTGGTTGAACGTGAAAAGTGCGCCTTAGCTGAAGTCACGCTGCAAATGCTTAACGAAATCAGGTTAGCCTTCTCGCTCCAAGCTCGTCTTGGCGGAAAGTTCCTTGAATGTGGCTACCTCTTGAGGCGTCAGCGGCTTCAGTCCTCTCGAGTTGCTCAAAGCGACTTGTTCGCCATCTTGGGTGAAGAGATGAAATTCGAATTCGGCGGTTTCTGCATTGAACTCGCCAACCGCAATCCGGGTTTGAATCGAAACGAGCTCTTCCTGCTGCAAATCACCGATGTATTTCGCGCGGGCAAACCGTACGCGCCCTAGAAGCTCGCCAGATTCGATGTCCATTGAATCGTGGTTAACCACGATCACGCAATAAGCGCCGGGTATGTCCGTTTCAGGAATCATCGTTCCCTTCACATGGACGGAGTCCGCTAACTCATCTACTTCGAATGCGCCGACGTCCAAACCATCCTGCATGCTGTCCTGGAAATCTTGGTTATCCTGCTGAACATCTTCGATCTGTCCCATGATCGACTGATCCGATGCGCTCAAGTCTCCATCGGTTTCAGTTCCTTCGAGTTGCCCGCTAAGCATTGCGACCTCAATCTCGCTTTGAAATTGCGCGTAATGCATGTCCGAGACCACTTGCGCCTGGCGCTGCATATTGGCCATGGACGATGTGCTAAATTTGATTTCCAGGATGTCCGCGTATCGCTCCGAAAGCACAAGCTCAGGACGCGTCCTCACAGATGCCTTTGTAGACACCTTTTTAACGCCGATCCCGCTATCCACATAGATGTTCTTCTTGTCGACCGCTACGATCGGGAAGTACGACTTGCCCGCCTCCGCGCTGACTTCCGAGCCAAAGAATAAATAGCCTCCCGGCTTCTCTTGCGCCTGGCTAAACGGCAGCGCGCCGCAGGCAAATAAGGTTAACGCAACGACGGATACGGACGAACGGTAGTTTTTCATGGTTTGTTGGGGGAAAAGTAGCTTACCTCTTATTAACGCAGATTATACGGATTCGGTTTCGAAATTCAATCCTGCACCTCAATTCTCAGCAGATGGGCTCGTCGGTCAACCGGATCACATCCTCTTTATTGGGTACAATACATAGGAATTCGAACCCCTCGGCCTCGTCAGCCTCATACCAATGGGGTACTCCCTCGGGAATATAGACCGCATCCCCAGCATTCACCTCATGAATCGCATCGCCAATTCCAACCCGAGCCTTTCCTTTTAGGATAAACTGTTCATGCTCAACGGTATTGGTATGGCTCGGCATACCACCTCCCGGTTCCATAATGAAACGACGCAATGCGAAATTGGGAGCATCCGAGTCGCTAATAAGCACCTGACGCTGGGTCCCATTTCCCGCTGGAACGTCCTCGGCAGGGACTGCATCCGACGGTACTACGATTGGTTTATCGGCCATGTATTCGAATCTGTATCCTACGTCCCAAAACGCAAACCGATACTACTGGCGATTTGGATCGGATCTAGCCGCGTGGCTATTCGAAGCGGGACGAAATCGCTTGATCACGGTAGCGATGCGAGTTTCGCATCGTACTCGTCCTTCCCGATAAACTCCAAATTAGTCAGACGCGGGTGCCTCACGCTCGGTATTCCTGGAGGCATGTTGTTAGCAGCGAACAGATCGCTATATCCCCAGTTTCTTTCAGGAGCCCGGAACCACTTTCCAAAGGAGTTGGAATTGCTAAGATTATAAGGCTCCGTCTGCAGTTCGCTTTCGTAAAGCGATACCAGCGATCCACGTAGGGTCGCTACCGCTTTACCTCCACCAGATACCCGCCATCTCTCAAGAAATCTTGGAAGATTCTGAACGCCACCTCCCCAGTTCTTGTTGGCCGAGGTCGTCGTCGGATCCGCCGGCGTGTAGCCCGCTATGAGACCGAATGCCCACTCCGTGTGGTCAGCGCTCCGATTTCCTAGATAGCTATTTTGAAGATTCTCGTGACTGTTGGCACGCCCTTGCGTTACCCAATTCTTGGAGAGCAAGGTCACCGAATCCGCTACAATCGCCGCTGGCACTTCGTCGACCCCATCTCCGTTGGCGATCTCGTCCGTATCGTTCGCTGACGCGGGATCCGTCACGTCGTTGTCAGCGTTGTAGTGACCTACTACATACAAGGCTGCATTTGTGGCGATTGTTAGTCCGTTGTTCGTTAGGTAGCCAGGATCTGGCAAACTCTCATCATCGATCAAGCAGAGCGCAATTCCAGGAATCACGGAAGTACCCGTTCCCTTAGCAGAAGGTTCGGTATCGGCGATTACGATCTTGTCAGTCCGGCCTCCGGAGTTTGCGACCGTCGGAAATTCTACATATACAACGCCATTCCAATCTTGATTTGGATAATAAGGAGGGATCGTTGTAGTGGCTGGATCATCCCAAGAAGTACCTGGGTCGACGAGAGTCTTAAGCGTTCCAATATCCAAATACACGAGGTCTAGCTGCCGACGGTGACGGCGATCATACAGTCCGTCGGTAACTTCGTCGGCCCCTGAGTCATAGTTGTATTCTTCCGGACGCCCATCGACATCGATATCGGTCATTGTGGAGGTCGCGTCCCCGATCAAATTCGTCGGTAGATCGATCTCGACTAACGACGGGTTGCCGAAAGAGTCCATATCGGGAAGCAAGCTATTGGCCGTGCTTCGATTGTACTGGTACGCTCTAACGCGATAGCCGGTAGGGTCGGTGCCATCGACGATTACCTTGAGATACAAGCCCCCTTTCATGGCAAATTTCTCTTTTCTCGTATTCACGGACTTGCGGTCCACGTGCGTCGTCCCGAGCAATGGCTCAATCAGGGCGTAAGCATGATTTTCCAGTTCATTGGTGACCGTCGTTGTCGGATCATCAGCTACGTAATCATCGATGGAAACTGGATTGAGAATCGGTACGCCATGGGCCTGATCGCGAAGCATTCCACCCCAGCGTTGAGAAGCGATTTCCTCCCAATCCGATTGGCGTGACTCGTAGTAATTCGCGATGTTCGACCGGTCCCCGCCCTTGTATACGCTGACATTGGTTCCCGTATCGTCCGCCAAGGTAACTTCAGTTGCGTCGTATCCATTGGAATGGAAGGTCCAATCCTTCATCTTGTGGCCCACGTAGAAATTGCCCGCCGTGGTAACCCGGTCGTAAAATCGGAGCTTGTTCCCAGATTCGACCGCCAAATGCCCGTTCGAGTGGACAGGGCCTGAAACATACATGTCCGGGCCAGGCACGATTACGAGATCCATATTGTAGAAGATTGCGTGCGTGAACAGCGGAGCGTCACGCAATTTGAATTCTTGGTAGGCGTATCCAAAAAGTTCGCTTCCACCCCTCCCATCGTGGGCAAGACTAGCCTTCGTAATGATCTCCGCTGATCGCGTAAATACGAATTCCCCGCCTAGTGGATCATTGCGGGTTTGGTCGGAGGGAATGTATCCAAAGGAACCTGCACTCAGAGAACTGATACTCACATTTGAGCGCGTGAGATCGACTCCCGTCGCCGCAAAAGTGGACGCTGCGCTCGTGGGTATCGTAAACGACGTCGTTCTAATGTCGTTTCCACTCAATGACGGATCATTCTGAAACTGTCGAATAACATCAGCTGCTGCGTATTCCTGGATGGATTCAGCGGCATTGCGAGCTTCGTGCAGCATCAAGCTTCGCTTGTTGACTGTCATTTCACCCAGAGTACTGCGCAGTATGCCTGCGGCCAATACCAAGGTCATGCCTGTAATGATCAATGCTATGATCGTTACGGATCTTTTTTTCTATTGAAAAACACTTCTGCAGCTTTGCCCATCTTACTGTCCTTTCTGATCGAGCTCCTACTAATTTTGCCCGCCTCTCGGCTTAATGGTCATATTCTAGGTGTCCGTTATCATCTTCGCGTCATTTCCATGTATGATCCTACCGTTCACCATGACGCTCTTATCCTTGAAATTGTAGAATAGATTCCCATTGGCTTGGCCTTCCGCCAGCTCCACTATCGTATCCACGGTTAGAGTAGCCGAAGGCAGCTGCGTCGCTCCTTCCACCGTCGAGATTTCTGAAAGCGTTGGCATGATCTCTTCAGGGGTGAGATATTCTTCCGACGAGCTAACGGTCTTCAGGTGCCAGATCTTGACAGGGCCCTCGTTATTAGAGTCCGCATCTCGGTAGATTCCTACCATCTCCGTTACCGGATAGCCAGAAAACGACGATGTCGAAGCGCCTTCGTACACCAAGAGCAAGTAGTCCCCGGATAGTCCATCTCCGAGCCGGCCCTCGCCGTAAACGCCACTCGCTGGCGCATACACTTCGCTCGTGTAGGAATCGTACACATAGAATCGATCCGCTGCTCGGCCTAGATTGAGGAGTTGTGTAGTTAAATCTCGGATATCGCTATTATATCGAGTTTTTCTTCTGCCACGAGCGGCATCCAATAGAAAGCTCGCGCAAATCGCCAAAGCGACGCCAGAAAGGCTCAATGAGATCAAACCCTCGACAAGCGTAAACCCGCTATTGCCACTGTGAATGCGAGACTTAGATTTCATGCTTACCCACCACAGTCACCAATTTTCCGGTTTTCCAATAGGGACCTGAGGCTGACGGAACTTCGTACTGAAAAACAAGAGATACCTCGAACGCATCCAAAGGCGTTTGCCCGCCAGGACCTTCTGACAAGTTTACTAGATCCAGGGTAAAGCGAATCGGCATGATTATCTCAGTGTAGACCGTCTCGCCGATCTCATTTTCGTCTTCGCGAATATCGATGACGACTTGCTTTTCGTCATAGGCATTTGGATTGCGCACGAGCGAACCCGAACCCAGGGACGCCTGGAAAGTGAGGGGATCGTCGAATATGACATCCGAGGACAGCGCCGAAGTACTGAGAGTAGGCAGAGTCACATTATCAGGATCCGCATAAGCCGCCTCAAAATCAGTATAAGGCATCGAACGAATTTGCTCTAGGAAACCTTGAGCGGCATGAAAGGCAGCGTTCTGATAAATGGCCTGGTAGGACATTCGCTGCGCTTGAATCATCGCCGTACTGAGGCCAATCACATTCAAGGACAACACTCCCAACCCGATCATGACCTCAACCAGGGTCAGTCCTTTTTTAAGTTTCCTTTTTCGATCAACGTTCATACGGTCCCGCGAAACCCAAATATGGGTCTACTCATCAGAGGGACTTCGACCGGGCGCAGTGAGATTTAAGGCCAAATCATCAAATTGAATTCCTCTACATCAGATCGTAGATTCAACTGCCTAGACTAATAGTGAAATTACCTCATCCAGCAGAGTGAAGAACGCCAAGGAAATCACCCGTCAATCGCACCCGCGAAACGGCTGACTATCCCTTTGCCGCAAAGGGTTTTCTCACGAGTCAATCCCACCGCTTCCTCGGAATCCATAGCCAATCGCATTATTGCATTGCCAGACGCCAAACTTTCTATACGCGCGTATGGTTCCTTGAGAGAAGTCTCGGGAGAGCAATTTAACGAAAAGCAAAATGGCAACAGACCTATCACGTTATCGAAATATCGGAATCTTCGCCCACGTCGACGCAGGCAAGACGACTACAACTGAGCGTATTCTCAAGCTCACCGGCAAGATCCACAGGATCGGCGAAGTGCACGACGGGGCTGCCACTACCGATTTCATGGAGCAGGAGCAGGAGCGTGGCATCACCATTCAGTCCGCTGCCACTACGTGCTTTTGGAACGATCATCGCTTCAACATCATCGACACTCCGGGCCACGTGGACTTCACCATCGAAGTTTACCGTTCCCTGAAGGTCCTCGACGGAGGCGTGGGCGTATTCTGCGGTTCCGGCGGCGTTGAGCCTCAGTCTGAGACCAACTGGCGGTACGCTAACGACTCGGAGGTATCCCGCATCATTTACGTGAACAAGCTCGACCGCATCGGGGCTGACTTCCTGCGCGTCGTCAAGCAGGTCGAAGACGTGCTGGGAGCGAATCCTCTCGTCATGGTTTTGCCCATTGGCCGCGAAAGCGAGCTGAAGGGTGTCGTTGACCTCCTGACCCGCAAGGCCTGGGTTTGGGACGACTCCGGAGATCCGCTCAACTACGAAATTCAAGATGTGCCCGACGACATGAAGGATGACGTCGAAGAATGGCGCGAAAAGCTCATTGAAACCGCCGTCGAGCAAGACGACGATTTGATGGAGAAGTACTTGGAAGGTGAAGAGCCCGCCATCGACCAGATCAAGAAATGCATTCGCAAGGGCACTATCAATCTAGACTTCTTCCCGACCTACTGCGGGTCATCGTTCAAGAATAAGGGCGTTCAGCTCGTTCTCGATGCCGTCGTCGACTACCTGCCCTCACCTACCGAGGTTAAGCCTCAACCGGAGATCGATCTGGAAGGAAACGAGACCGGGAACGTCGCTACCGTTGATATCAACAAACCGCTACGCGCCTTAGCCTTCAAGATCATGGACGACAAGTATGGCGCCCTCACCTTCACTCGAATCTATTCGGGCAAGCTGGACAAGGGTATGAACGTTCTCAATACCTTCACCGGCAAGACAGAACGAATCGGCCGAATCGTCGAGATGCACGCCGACTCTCGCGAGGAAGTCGATACCGCTCAAGCGGGAGACATTGTCGCCCTCTTGGGAATGAAGAATACGCAAACGGGCCACACGCTCTGCGATCCCGATGAGCCAGCGACGCTCGAGCCAATGGTGTTCCCAGATCCGGTCATCTCCATCGCCGTTGCCACCCGCGATAAGGCGAATGCCGAAAAGCTATCCACCGCGATTGGCAAGATGGTGAAGGAGGATCCATCCTTCCGCGTCGAGACAGACGAGGACTCAGGAGAGACCATCATCAAGGGAATGGGTGAGCTTCACCTGGATATCAAAGTCGACATCTTGAAGCGTACGTACGGCGTGGAAGTTGACGTCGGAAAGCCACAAGTCGCCTACCGCGAATCGATCACTCAGCGGATCGAGGACAGCTACACGCACAAGAAGCAATCGGGCGGTTCTGGTCAGTTCGGCAAGATCGACTACATCGTCGAGCCGCTCGAAGCGGGCGAAGGGTTCCAATTCGAATCCAAGGTCGTGGGCGGCAACGTTCCCAAGGAATTCTGGCCTGCCATCGAAAAGGGCTTCTCAAGATCAATCGAAAAAGGTGTCCTCGCTGGCTATCCTACCGTGGACCTGAAGGTGACGTTGATGGACGGTTCCTACCACCCGGTAGACTCCTCCGCGGTCGCATTCGAAACCGCTGCCCGAGCAGGGTATCGCCAAACGATGCCCAAGGCAGGCGCCCAAATCCTCGAGCCAATCATGAAGCTCGATGTCTTCGTAGGCGAAGACAATATCGGCGACGTTATCGGCGACCTCAATCGCCGTCGCGGAATGATCAAGTCGCAAGAGCCCACCACTACATCGATCCAGATCAAGGCGGAAGCGCCCCTGGCGGAAATGTTCGGATACATCGGATCGCTTCGTACAATGACCTCGGGTCGTGGTCAGTTCTCCATGGAGTTCTCGCACTACGCCGCTTGCCCACGCAACGTGGCAGAACAGGTCATCAAGGAAGCGCTCGAGCGCGAGGAAGCGAAGAAGAAATAACGCGCCCTCAATTGATCACTATTCAATTTCAACGTCCGTCTCTAAGGAGGCGGACGTTTTTTTTGCGATCCGATCGGCACGAAAATTTGGCATTGGTAGGATGATTGGCGCGGATTAGGCTTTGCTATGAGTCTTGCCAAGCAGCCAAATATTCACCTTAATTATGCAACTTACCCGGCTCCTAGAGCGTTGAGCTATCACACTCCAGAGCCACGACCCCAATAAATATGATGACGCGATTCGCCTCTCCTCAAGTTCGGACGATCCTTTGCATCGTCGGGTCATTTACTACCCTCTTATTGGCAAACGCCCAGGATGACAGTTCCGCCCAAGCAAGCGAACCCGTCCAGCCAAGCGTAATCGATCCAAGCGATATTTTCTCGGAAGAGCGCCGAATGCTGCGACGCCTGACAACTGGCGACTACCCGTTTAGGCGCGGCATTTTCAAGGACGACATAACGATCAAGTCCAAGCAGGTTCGCTTAAAATCCGGCAAACGCTTAAGCTTGGTTTGGGGAAGCCCCAAGAAGGCGAAGGTCGCGCCCGCCGTTTTTGTGATCGACGTGGAATCCGCCGCGCTTCGAAACAAGCCAAGCAGAGGCCTCTTTTCAAGAGGCGCCAATCGCCGCTTAGATAAGGAGCGGGAAGCCAGCTATCTTCTTACCTCTCCTTTCGGTAGCAATCTTCTCGGGCATGGGTTCGTGGTCGCCTATGCAGTTGCGAAGGACCTCGATACGCTCCGTTCCGCTCGCACGTCGGACTGGATCGACATGCTCGATCAAATTAGAGACCTCAGGGTAGTCGACGAAAGCAGTTTTTTCCTCATGTCCACGAAGGAATACGCCAATCTTTCCGTTTACCTAGCGAGCACCTACTCATTTAGCGGATTTATCTTGGAAGAACCTCACTACATGCTCTTCTCGCGACAGACCCACCAGGATATCATCAATGACAGCTACTTCCTTACCACGGATCAAATCTGGAACATGACCGATCCGTCACGGCGCGAGTTCTACCATAAGATATTCAGCAATATATTCTCTCCCATCATGATCGTACGGGCTGAAAACTCCCCGGCTTACGACTTTAACGAGAAAACGCTCATCGACTCCTTACGCGCTTCGAACACCTACTTCGAGACGATCACGCTCGATAAAGTTCCCCGAAGCCTTGAAACCTTGGGCTCCGGGGGCGTCATCAATATAGAGCCAAGAGTCAGTTACAACGCGAACTCCGTGTCCACTTGGCTCGAAGGGATGATCAATTACCTGAAAGTGAATTCGGACACCATGCCGACAGAGCTTCAAAAGCGAGCGATCATATTCTAAGCCGGTAAGCGGCTCGCTCTCTTCTCGCTCTCGGACAATCCAATTAAGGAAACGTCTAAAGACGCTTGCCCTTTTTCGCGCCGGTCCCCGTATTCGTTGCATGCGCCAGGCACTTCTTTTATTGCTCCTCCCCTTCTTGAACAGCGTCGTATTCTCCCAAGGGTCTGATCAGGCCACCTTGGACCAAATTCTAGCCGAAGTCCGAGCCTTGAAAGAGAAAGTCGCTTCGCTGGAGGATAAGATGTCAGCCTACGAGAACAGCGCTCCCGCTCCCGTCGCGCCAACAAGCGACATTCCACCTGCCGCAGTTGCCTACGCCGCTGCCAACCCGCCACCAAAAGGCGACAAGAACAAGTGGTTCGAGAATCTTCGCATCGAACTCCGTAAGGCAGACGTGCGGGCCAGCGGCAATTGGGTGAAACCGGAAGCCTGGGACCAAGTCGCTCTCAAGATGAAGCCCGAGGAAGTTGTCGCCATACTCGGCGAGCCCATGGACAAGAAATTCTCCATTCGCAAGGACACTGATGAAATCTTCATCTACAAAGGCGACATCGATGGCGACGGCGTAGAATCGAGAGGCGAAGTTCGTATCTACAAAGGGAAAGTCAGAAGGATCACGCCCCCTGATTTCTAGGAACTGGGTCGCGGTGACCGCGTTCGGTTAACCGGTCTGCTCTGGACGCATTCTCGCATAGCCGAGGTCCCGCCTTAAGTATCGACACGCCCTTTCAATCTGTCCAAAAACTTCCCTCTTATGACGATTTTGGAAGATCTCGAGTGGAGAGGGCTCATAAATGATTGCACAGCTCGTGACGCGTTGGCGAAGCGGCTCGATGAAGGACCCATCTCACTCTATTGCGGATTCGATCCCACCGCAGACAGCCTCCATGTCGGCAACCTTGTTCCTCTCATCGCTCTGCGGCGCTTTCAGAACCTCGGCCACAAGCCCATCGCGCTCGCCGGCGGAGCAACCGGTAGCATCGGAGATCCGTCCGGCAAGAAATCGGAGCGCCAGCTCCTTACCAAGGAAGTCCTCGACCACAATATCGAATCCGTGAAATCGCAGCTCGCGAGCATCGTGGATTTCAGCGAGGACATCGACAACACCGCTCGCCTCGTGGACAACGCGTCCTGGATGGCGCCGATCAGCTTCCTGGACTTCCTGCGCGACGTGGGAAAGCACTTCACCGTCAACTCCATGGTCGCCAAGGAAAGCGTTCGCGCACGCATGGAAGATCGCGACGTAGGAATTAGCTACACCGAGTTCTCCTACATGCTCCTCCAAGGCTACGACTTCTATCACCTCAGCCAAGCCGAAGACTGCGAACTGCAGATCGGAGGCAGCGATCAATGGGGCAACATAACCATCGGTACCGAGCTGACGCGCAAGAAATCCGGAGCGACCGTATTCGGGCTGACCCTCCCGCTAATCACTAACGCTGATGGAACCAAATTCGGCAAGAGCGAATCCGGAGCCATCTGGCTCGATCCCGCCCGCACCAGCGTGTACCTGTTCTATCAATACTTTATCAACGTAGACGATCGCGATGTCATTCGCTACCTGAAGTACTTCACTTTCCTGGGCCAAGATGAAATCGCTACACTCGAGTCGCAGCACGAAGAAAATCCGGGAGCGCGGGAAGCTCATCGTGCCTTGGCTTGCGAGATGACTCGACTCATCCACGGAGAAGACGCTACCGAAGACGCTGTCAAAGCCAGCAAGATTCTCTTCGGCGGCGACCTAGACGGCATTTCCGAAAATGCTCTGCAAGACGCCGCCAGTGAAATTCCCAATGCCACCATCGCAGCGAACGCGCTCGACGGCGAAGGCTACCCCTTGCTCGACGCCCTCGTCGAGTCCGGACTCTCCCAATCCCGGGGCCAAGCTAAAAAAGACATCCAGGGTGGAAGCGTCAATGTGAACAATATTCGGATACAGGAAGTTCAAGCCAAGCTAACTCCCTCCGACGTCCATTTCGAAAAGTATATTCTTCTCCGCCGCGGCAAGAAAAACTACGCAGCGCTCGTAATAAAGTAGCTCAGCGCTTTAGCCTGAGCCAAAAGATGAAGTATCTTCTAGAAACTAAAAACTTCTGGAGATCCCGCCTCCCACATTGGGAAGTCAAACAAGGTATCTACTTCATCACCATCCGCTCCGCAGAGAGTCTCCCTTTTCAAGTTCAAAAACGTCTTGAAGAAATCAAGCAAACCCTCGAGCAACAGGAAGCCAACTCCGAATCGTTCAAAGACTATCAGCGGGAAGTATTCGCAACCTGCGAGAAATTCTTGGATAGCGGCCACGGCTTCTGTTCTTTCGTCGATCCCAAAGCAGCCACTCAATTCATCAGTGAACTAGAAAATTGGTCATCCGAAGCATTGTGGCTGGTTTCGAATTACTGCGTCATGCCAAATCACGTCCATTTTATCGCCGGTCCTCTTAACAATGAAAGTGTCGGCCTGCACGAGTACCTTAAACGCCTCAAAGGCAGGTCCGCTAGAAATATCAACAAAATCCTCAATCGCGCAGGCTCCTTGTGGCAGACGGAGTGGTTCGATCGCTGGATTCGCAACGAAGCTGAATTAGAGAAGACGATTCGCTATATCCGCAACAATCCAGTTAAAGCGCAATTAGCATGAACAGCTGAAGAGTATCCGTTTTCAAATTAGCTAGCGCTTTAGCCTGAGCACAGTAGAAGAGAGCTCAGGCTAAAGCGCTGAGCTACTAGTGGAAATCATACGAGTTCGCCGCAGGCGAGTCGCCAACGATCAGTGGTTCGATCGTATTCGCCTTCACGTGGATTACATTCTGCAAGTTTTGCAACGTCCCTGAAATCAATAGAAATTTCTCCTGCGTAATCACTAATCGACTACGCTCGAACATTTGCGGCATCACTACGATGTTGGATATCCCCGTCTCATCTTCTAGAGAGATAAAAAGAAAGCCCTTGGCCGTGCCAGGCCGTTGCCGACAGATCACCTGTCCCGCTACTCTCACCCGATTTCCGTGCGGCGTATGTTCCAAGTCGCTCGCCGTCCAAACCTGAGACAAGCGATCCCGAATCGCCGCCATCGGATGCGCCCCTACAGTCACCCCAACGCCCTGGTAATCCGCCTGCAAGCGCTCCACGTGCGTCATCACCTCCAGCGGACTCAGGGAACGCTCGTCCGCTACGGCATCCGCAAACAAGTCTCCCGGATCATAGCTCGACTCGACCGACCACAGAGCATGGCGCCGACTCTCCTCGAAGCAATTCAACGCCCTGATCGATGCCAAGGTCCGCAGCTCGTCTCGATCAAAACGCGTACGCTTGCGAAAATCCCTCAAATCGACGAACCCGTACCCGCTCCGCACCTCCAGCATCGCCTCCGCATGAACTCGATTCACTCCATTGACCATCGTTAAGCCGAGCCGTATCGATCGATCGCTCTCGACCGAGCAACGCCATTGAGAAACTGATACATCCACAGGACGTATGCGAATCCCATGACGCTTCGCATCCTGTATCAGTGTAGCTGGCGAGTAGAATCCCATGGGCTGGTTATTCAGCAACGCGACGTAGAATTCCGCTGGGTAGTGCGCTTTCAAGTACGTGCTCGCATACGCCAGCAACCCAAACGAAATCGCATGGCTCTCGGGAAACCCGTAATGGGCGGAGCTAGACACTGATTGCACGACCTGCTCGATCTTCTCCTCTGGTACTCGACGCTCCCGCATCGCCGCCACCAAGTCCTGCGTCACCTGACCAATACGGTCATCCGTTCGGTAGAAGCTCACCGCCCGACGCAGCTCCTCCGCCTGCGAACCGGAGAAGTCCGCCATCACCACTTTCAAGATCTGCTCCTGGAACAAGGCTACCCCCAAAGTACGCTCCAGCATCGGCTTCAAGCGCTCGTCTATGTACTCGATCTTCTGTCGACCCGCCCGGCGCTCCAGATACGGATTTACCATATTGCCCTGGATCGGCCCAGGACGGATGATCCCCACCTCGATGACCACATCATAGAATTCCTTCGGTTTCATCCGCGGCAAGGTAGCCATCTGAGCCCGGCTCTCGATCTGGAAGACGCCGATCGTGTCCGCCTTCTGCATCATCTGGTAAGTCGCTTCATCGTCTTTAGGAATGCTCGCCAAATCGATGTCCACCCCCTTTGACCTGACAGCCTCGAACGCGTCCTGCATCACCGCCATCATCCCCAGCCCGAGCAAGTCGACCTTAAACCATTCCCATGTCCTCGCAATCCTCCTTGTCCCACTGGACCACCGTGCGTCCCGGCATGCTCGCCGGCTCTAGGGGGACTACTGAGTCCAGCTCCCCCTCGCAAATGATCATCCCTCCCGAGTGCTGGCCCAAGTGGCGCGGCAAGCCTAGGATCATGGGGAAGAGTCGGGCCATAGCGGCCGCTCGCGGATGAGTCGGCGCAATCCCAGATTTCTCAAACTGCTCTGACATCGGAATTTCATGCGAGTAGTTGTGGCTTCCATACAGCGAAGAAAACCGTCCAAGCGCTTCCTCCGGAAAGCCCAAGACCTTCCCCACCTCCCTCGCAGCGCTGCGGCCCCGATAGGTAATGACATTCGCCGTCATGGCCGATCCCTGCCGCCCATAGCGGCGATACACCTCCTGGATTACTTCCTCGCGCCGATCCCCGCTAGGCAAATCGATGTCGATATCCGGCCAGCTGCGCCGCTCCTCGTTCAGGAAACGCTCGAACAGCAAGCACCCGCCTACAGGATCCACCGGCGTGATCCCCAAGCTGTAGCGCACCGCGCTATTGGCCGCGCTCCCTCTCCCTTGAGCCATGATGTTGCGCTCGCGACAGTAATTGACCAAATCCCAGACAATCAGGAAGTATCCGTAAAAGCCGAGACGCGCGATGACATCCAGCTCGTGACGCAGCTGCCGCTTCACCGCCGGGCTCAAGCTTCCGTAACGCTGCTCCGCTCGGAACCACACGATCTTGCTCAAGAACGAATCCATGGACTCTCCCTTGGGAACCGGGAATCGAGGAAACTCGTATCCAAGATTTTCCAACGAGAACGCGCAACGCTCCGCAAAGCGGATCGTATTGCTAATCGCCTCAGGCATGTCCCGAAACAAGTAGGCCATTTCCTTCGCCGGCTTCACGAAGCGCTGCGCATTCCGGCTCAGCAGCTCGCCCGCCTCGTCCAGGCACGTCTTCTCGCGCAAGCATGTAAAGACGTCCTGCATCAACCGGCTCGCCGGCCGGGCATAGCTCACGCCATTGGTCGCCAGAAGCGAAATCCCAGACGCCTCGGACAAGTCGCGCAGCGCCGCCACCCATCGATCCTCGCCCCGGACTAAATGCCGCTGCGCTTCGATACCGATATCCGCGTCCGCAAACGCAGACCGAATGCGCTTCAAGCTGCCTTCGACTCCTCTTGCCCCTGCACGCTGCCATGCTCGATGTAAGGGCCCCTCCTCGTCTCCCGTCAACGCGATCATCCCTGCCGCAAATTCCGGAAGTTCATCCCAGCGAACCGTGCCTTCCCCCTTTTCCGATCGCAAATGAGCCCGAGTCAAGAGCTTGCATAGATTGCGGTATCCCTGTCTCGATTTCATCAATACAGGCAGCACGCTTCCATCCTCCATCGGCAGCTCGCATCCCACGATTGGGCGAACGCCAAGGGCATTCGCTTCCTTGAAGAAGCGAGGCGCTCCATAGACGCCGCCTCGATCGCATACTGCCATCGCCGGCAATCCGGCATTCGCGCACGCCACCGACAATTCCTTAGGCCGTGACGCCCCCCTCAGAAAACTAAACGCCGTCCGCGCATGCAGTTCTACGTATTCGCTCATTCCATCCCGAGCGTTAGCAAGTAGCGACTAGCCCGTAGCTCCCCCTGCAATCAGTATTGCGCTTCAGCTTAGAGACTACCCCATAAGTCGCTTTCAAGCCGATGAAGCGGAGAAGGAATGGACTTGTGGGGTAGTCTCTTAAAAAATCAATCATACATCCCCTCCACCATCCACCGGTTCTTCTCCTTCACCAAGCGATACACGCCACCTGCCTTAAGCTCTACATCCCATTCCAAGCGATTCCACCCGCCCGGTTCCCACCACTGGCCGGAGTGAGCCCATGGCCTACAGCATTCTACGATCGTCCCCCCGGCACTCGAGCAACGAAACCAAATCGGCTGCCTATCCCACACCCTCACGCTCGCTTCCAAGGGCGGACGAAACCGCCTCAAGGCCAGTCCATAGCGCTCGCTCCCCCGCCTTTCATGGGAGAGACCACTAGCGGCAAACGCTCTAGCGAGACCCCATCCGGACGGCCATCGGGAAGCAGGACCGGACGACCTATATTGTCCGCCCCCACAATTCCAGCGATGCGGGCCAGCGTCTGAGTAAGCGATGCGGATTCTTCAAGCTCGTCTCGAACAGGCCGAGCTGGTTCTCATTCCGGTCGATAGGGTCGATCTTGAGGGCAATGCCTACGATGGCCGCATCCGTCTCCATCTGTTCCAAGCGCGTTGCCAGCATCGCCAGCAACGAATCCGCGTCGCTAGTGGGGTCCGGGATTTTCAAAGAAAGCCTCAGCCCTTCCACCCGTTCTCCGTCCTCCAAGCGAATATCCGCCAAATCCAGGCGCGCATGAACCGAATCCGCGACCAAGGCCGCCCCTTTCAGTCGTAAGCAAAGGGAATCCAAGAAGCGACGCATTACGAACAATGCAGGCTCCAAAGTGTCGATCTCGTATTCGAATTCCAATGATTCCTCATAAACCTCCGGCAGCTTGGATATCCGCAAAGGACGCTCCTCCCGACCGGAAATCCGATCCCAGAACGCCAGGCCTTCCGTACCTAATCGCTTTCCCACCGATTCCCGAGGCAACCGAGCGAACGCTCCTGCCGAACGAATTCCCCATTGCCCGAGAATCGCCCCCAACGATTCCGAAGGCTCCGTCGCCGCGATCGGCAGCGCATCGAGAAACGCTTCTAGGTCCTTGGATTCGGGGAAGTCCAGGCCAACCACCATCACTCGCTTCGATTCACGCGCAACGAGCAAAGCCAGGTCGGGAGTCGATGCGATTCCCATCCGTCCACTTAGCCCAAGTCCTTTTAAAGTGGATACGATCGCATCGCACCGTTCTTCCAAACCGGTTCGACCCACTCCCGCCAGGCTGATCGAGCAGATTCCCGGAGCGCTTTCTTCAACCCGAGGGGACAGCGAATACGCGCAATCGAAAAGCGCGCGTTCCGCTAAAGCCTCCGCCTTTTCAGAACAGTACCGCACCGCGATCTCTTCGCAGCGGGCGATCGCCTGCGCCACGCTCAATCCCGCCATCACGCCCGACCGCTGCGCCGCTACAGTGCAATCGACGACCAAGGGCTTCGCCATAGACGCATCCACCAAAACGACCGGCCGCCTTCCAAGGTCCGCTTCCAAGCGCAAGACCGCCTGCAAAGGGAATCGAGGAATATCGATCACCGCATACATGTCGCCGCCTCGACTCATCCTGCTTGAATCAATTGCGGGAAATCCCCCCGCTCCTGCTTGCGCAGCCTGAGAGCCTCGAACGCAAGCTGCCCCGCGACCGCCCCCAAGCTCGCATCGCATTGAGTCGCGGAGAGGCGGCCCGAGAACGCGACTCGAAACTGAGCGCTGGGAATCATCGGGCGCGGCGTGAACAGGGCCAGCGCCCCATCCCCCTTTCTCGCCAGCCGCTGCAAGCGGTACCAGACCGTCGAGCGCGTCCGATTCAGAGCCCGGCGATCGCAGCCGCGCAAATCCACCAAGACCATTCCTAAGTTCTCGTCGCGCAGCAGGGCATCCGCCGACCGCAAAGCCTGCTCCACCGATCCGCAGCGAACCCAGAGCAGATGCTCCAGCAGCGACGGCGGCGGCGGCGGGTCAAACGCGTTGGACCCATCCACCAAGGCCACGAAAACCCGTTCCCGACGTGCCGCCTCCAGCAAGTGAAGGAGCATAGTCTGGCCTCCCGAGCTGGGTTGGGAGACGACGAGCTCGCAAAGAACGCCCGTCGACAATCCTCCCCCAAAGCCCGGTCGAAATGATCGATACCAGTCCCTAAAGTGTCCCTGCAAGGCCCCGTCGTCCAGCGGACGCTGTCCCCTACAATTTCCCTAAGGCTAACCGGCTCTAACTGTACTGCTCGAGCAAGCGCCACCCATCCAGAAAAGCACCGACTGACAAATCCTGTCAACCGATTTAGTGTTCATGAACACTATTATTAATTTCACTGAGAATACCTTCTCAATCATTAAGCTTGTGAGCGAGAATTCGGCCCTCTTAGCTTGCCAAAGACGCGCCCTTGCAGCGAGGGCACCACTCCATGAGCAATTGGCAGAACCACCTGAGGCAGCAATCCTACAGCCAATCATTCATCTGGAAAGCGGCCATCGCCATACTGGCAGTCAGCTTGGCGATCGGGGCGATCGTCGATCTTCTGGTCGACTCGAGAACGGGATTGCTGCGGCAGCGGCTCACGGTCGACTTGGCCAATCCAGGCCTCCCCTACGACGATGGCCTGGCCACTCAGGATGGCCTCATTCAAGCCGCCTTGATCGCTCAACTGGAAGGCATGGAGTTCACGCTCGAGGAGTTCATCGCGCTCGCGCCCTACCTCACTCCTTACGGGGAAGGCGCTCGGGGGAGCCGGATCGACGCCCTTCTCGAATCGCGCTTCGACGCGGAAGTCACGGCTATGCTCACCGATTTCCTAGCCGCCTTCTCTTCATCGGAAAGCGACGCGCGTAGACGGCTTGAATCCAAGGCCTCGACTGATCCACCCGCTCGATACGCCAACCGCTTTCTCGGGGAAATCGAAGCCTTCAGTGGCTACTACTACAGGGCCTATCCCTATTTTAAGCGGGAAGGGAGCCTTCCCGACGCGGAAGTCGCTCGCTCGAAAGCAGTCACCATGCTCCGCTACGACGACAATTTCGAGGAGCTGCAAGCGCTGCTCGCGCTACCGGAATACGCCAAGCTCATCACTCCTCGCATTCAGATCGATATCGCCATCCATCATCGCGATTGGCTAACGGTAGCCAAGCTGCTCCCCGTAGATCGGTATTCAAGCTTTGATGGCAAAATGGCTCTTATCGCAGCGATCACTGCCCTAGTCTGGGCAGCCATCCTTTTTCGCCTCGGGCAATTCGATTCCTGGATGAGCCGAGCGGGCGGGCTCTGCGGGCTCGCCTTCGTCGCGGGCGCCATCAGCACGCTTCCCACCCTTTTACTCGTCATCATCGAGAATGCCTACGTGGGGTATCAACCCGATGGAGATCTCATCCCAACGGTCGCTTTCTTTATCGGAGGAGTCGGTCTACGCGAAGAGCTGTGCAAGCTGCTGTTCTTTTTGCCGTTCGCGTTCTATCTCGCCAAGCAGGGCGATGAACGCCAGACCTTGATCGTCGCCAGTTTCGTAGGGCTCGGCTTCGCAGCGGAAGAGAATGTCGGCTATTTCGCCCAGTCGCTCGCCCTGGCCGCGCCGGGTCGGTTCCTCACCGCCAATTTCCTGCACATTGCCCTAACCGGCTTGGGGGGTCTTTACCTTTGCCGCAGCATACGCCAATCAAGCTACAACGACTTCCTATACGTGTTCGGCATAATGATTGTCGTGCACGGGCTCTATGACGTCCTGCTTTCCTTGCCTCAGCTTGAATCAGGCAGCTTCTTCGCGATGGCGGTATTCATTCTATTGTCGATGCGCTACTTCGCGGAGCTCTATTCCCAAAGCGTCCAAAGCAGGCCCGCTTATAGCCTAAGCTTCCTGTTCGTGTGCGGACTATGCCTGATTCTTTCCAGCCTCATTATATTTCAGGCTTCCCAAATCGGCCTTTCTACCGCTCTCAAGCTGATCAGCTTAGAAGCCATCGGCAGCGCCCTCATTGTCTTTATGTTCTTCCGAGAGTTCAATGAACCTCTAGGCCCTTAGACCACCCTGGAGGAAATGGGGCAACGACAAATGAGTTCTCCATCGGTATTCAATTTTTTCCTTCCTGACTATGTCGCTACAGGAGAAATGGCGGATGCAGATCTCGCCGGTCCAGAGTTTCAGATTCTGACCGCGACCACTGCGATGTCCACGCAGAACATCTACGGCAATGCGCTCATGTGGGGCTTCGGGTTGTGGGACGAAGAACGACCTGGCGATCAGATGAGCTTTGGAGGTCGCCCTCCTGGATTCGGGAGATCTCGATGGTGTAATCGACCGTTTGGATCTTCTTTTGACCTATGGCCAACTAAGGGACGATACGCGTCAAATCCTCGTAGACGCCTACAATGGCCGAGCCGATTGGTTCGACACAAGGCAAACGGTTGCGATGCTCGTACGCATCATTGTACTTTCACCTGAATTCGCTGTTATGCGGTAGTCCCCTGACCGATACATGAAATCATTTACTAAAAACAGTCTTTCACGTCGGAAATTCATAGGCCAGGCCAGTTGCGCTGCTCTCGGTTCAACTGCTCTCTACTCTACCCTGACGAGCCTGCTTGTATCCAATCGCCTATCCGCCCAATCCTTGCCTCCGGCAAGCGGGCATAAAGCGCTCGTGTGCCTACTCCTCCAAGGTGGAAACGACTCGTTCAACATGCTGGCTCCTCGCGAGAGCGACGAATTCGCTAGCTACTCGACGACCCGTGGCGAAATGGGTCTAGCTCTAGAAGATCTGCTGCCAATTACAGATAGCGCAAGTGGACGGGCATTTGGACTGCATCCCAATTTAACAGAAATCCAATCGCTGTATACGTCTGGCGATCTGGCATTCGTCTGCAATACCGGTTCGCTTGTGGAGCCCACGACTCTCGCGTCGTATCAGAATGGTTCCGTCAAGCTCCCGCTTGGACTGTTCTCGCACGCGGATCAGCAGATGCATTGGCAAACTTCGACTCCGGACAAGCGGGATTCCGTTGGCTGGCTAGGCCGGGTAGCCGACGTGCTCGATGCCGCCAATACCGATCCCAAAGTGTCCATGAATATCTCGCTTTCAGGAACGAACATTCTCCAAATCGGCAATTCCATAATCCCCTACGCCATCACCGACAACGGGGCAATCGATCTCCAGTTTTACGGAAACGAGAACCATACTTATTTCAAAGGAGCGGTAGACAGCTTGCTCGATCAAGAGTATCAAAATCTTTTGCAACGCACTTATTCTCAACTGAATCGCAATGCGATCAACTTGGGCATCGTCTTCAATGAAGCCATCGCGGAGGGCACTAGCTTCAGTACCGTATTTCCTGATACGCGCTTAGGAAGGCAATTCGCAATGGTCGCTCGAAGCATTGCGGCCCAAGGCCCCCTCAACCAGCAACGACAGACGTTTCTTGTCAACAATGGTGGCTGGGATACGCATGACAACCATATCGAGGATCACGGTATGCTTCTCCAAGAGATGAGCCAGGCAGTAGGCGCGTTCTGGACTGCGATAGGCGAGCTCGGGTTGCAAGATCAGGTCGCTCTCTTCACCGCATCGGACTTTAGCCGGACGTTGACGAACAACGGCGATGGGACGGATCACGGATGGGGTGGAAACCATTTCGTCATCGGTGGCGGTGTATCAGGCGGGCGACTGCATGGAGACTATCCTGAGGACCTTTCCATCGGCAACGATTTGGATACGGGTCGAGGTCGCCTCGTGCCTACGCTTTCCGTAGATGAGTACTTCGCGGAGATGGCTCTTTGGCTAGGAGCTCAGAATTCGAACCTTCCTCTCATGCTACCGAATCTCGATCGATTCTACGACCCCAATTCAAGCGACCCGCCGATTGGCTTGTGGTCCTAGCGCAATTGCCTTATGAATACGCGCAACCTACTCCTTTATGGACTACCTGCGCTGGTTATTTTCGTATCCACAGCGCTTTATCTCAATTTGGCCGAAGAGCCAAACGCTACCGACGATTCAACGCCAATAGAGACGCTTGATACGGAAATCGAACCGAAACAATCTCGGGATATCAGACCTAGGGGGGCAATCGAACCCGTTGATAGCATCACCCGCCCGAGGCTACTTAGAAACTACGGTTCGCTCGAGCAGGCAGGCAGGGACGATCTAGAGCTCATCGAGAGCGCACTCCAAAGGTTTTGGCTTCTTTTCAAGAATCCAGATCTGCTGAATGTTGGCTCGAATGAAGACATACTAAAGTCTCTCACGGGAGACAATCCGGACAAGATCCAATTCATTTCTCCCGACAATAGATTCATCGACGCTCAAGGGAGGCTTCTCGATCGCTGGGGCACGCCTTTACGATTCCATCCTGAATCCATGACCTACATTGATATTCGATCTGCAGGCCCAGACCGGGATTTTTATACCCATGACGACGAAATAGTCAGCGCGGCACGCTCGAAGCTCCTTCATTGATTTCATAGCCCGCCAAGTTTATGGTGAAATCTTTGAGAACGATCCCCAATTTCGCTTTGGCCCCAATCCGCATGACATCGCAATCGGGAAAGCGCCACCTTAGCATACGATCTCGGCGCGTTCTCAAGGGAAAGAACTGCGCCTAGCGGTGTTTAACAGAATCCAGTCCGTTCAGTTACTTAACGCCTTCTAGAATGATTTGCTTGTGATCGCTTCGTAGTTGGAAGCCGGTCTCAAGCAATTCTAAATAGGGGCTCAGCCTAGGATCTATATTGTTTATCGATTCAAGGCAAATGCGTCTGACGGGATTCAACGAACGTGTAAACAACTGTCGAAGGCCCTCTAGCGACCGAACGGCATCCGGGTCTTCAGGCTCGATATTGAATTCCAATACTTTTCCGGTTTTCCGTATCGCAAGAATCAGCTCGCTGCCTCGATAGACGAGCCTGGTCGACGTCAACCTCTTGGGCATCGTTCCCTTAAGTTCCTCCAAGGCCAGTCCACACATGGAGGCCGGATCGGCTGCGTTGATCCAGAAAACCTGCGAACGGTCTTTGAATTTCCTAAGCAATCTGAACGCTTCCTTTGACGCGAATTGCAGCCCTGGAATTCCCTCGAAGAAAATCCCGGTGACAATTTCACCCGACAATTCCATTAGTCTCAATGTTTTGAACACCGATTTCCATTGAAACTGCGAGGACTCTCTCAGTAGTGCTTCTCGAAATAACACGCCGTATCTATCGAACAATATTCGAGCCCGTTCCTTGTCACGCTCTATCACGCCGATCTCGTCCTCAGGAGCGCTGGTATAAGCGGATGCGAACCAATTTCCGGGATAAGATATGGTATGCGATGGAGCTAGTATTCGCGTTCTTCTACCAATACGAGCGCGAGCAGGAGCCACAGTGTTCCGTCTCCTGTTCTGGACGTGAGTCGCTTCCGCAATCGAATAGTCGACTTGCCCGCCTCGACGAATGGCCGCAAATGAGTCGTTTATCACACGGCCTTTCCAAACCAGGGACCAAAGCCCCTGTTCGAGCGCAGCTGAATCCAGGGCAGCGCTCGCTCTCAATGTATCGAAACTAAAACGCGCTCCATCCGCCGCAGAAAGCGCTTCTAGAATTGTTTCTTCATCTTCGCTTAATCTTTCAGCGGTTTCTTCGCCCAGCAATTCGCTCTCGTCCCGATACCTGAAGACCACTCGCTTCCCATCGATCCCTCGACACTCGATATCGCTTTCCACCAAGCAACTATCTAGGGACATCGTCTTATAATGAGGAATTCGAGCTGGAAGCAGGTCCTCCTCCCACACAGCCGCCTTTTCACCATAGAATGACAGAGATTCAAGAGCATTGCGAACATCCTGCCTATCAGCCCTCGCCGATACGACCCCCTGGAGCTCGGCCCAAAAAAGACCTAGCGACATTAGAGGCAAGGTCTCAAATCGAGGTCGATTACGAGCCCGTTGCATTCGCAATAGGATCTCGAAGTTCTCGTAGTCGCAGACGAATGATTCTTCACTTCCCGCTAGCAATTGCCCGGCAACCAAGCGTCGTTCGTCAACCAGCGCTGAGACCCATGTATCAAGGTTTTCGGTCTCAAGCGGAAAGCGAGTCGATAAGGTTCCCCAAGAAACGAGCCCGTAGTAGGAAATCCAATTTATGAACAAGTCAGGATCCGGATCCTTTGAAAACAAAGTATTCACTCGATGCGACTCCTCATCGAGAAACACGAGACCACCAGCTACCGATATCTTGAGCGCATCCTCTATCGAATCGCATTCGATGTCTATCGATTCCTTCAAGCGTTTCCACTCAGAATGCGGCATCGCGATCCGGTCACGTATCCATTCCTTCAATTCAATCAGATCGTCTGGACCGTATCCGGGAGCAAGACGCTGCCGTTTGGTCTCGAACTCGATGGCAATGTCTTCCGAAATCTGAGGACGTTGAGCATCATCAAAGGCAACGGAACGAATCAGATCATCCCGCAATTGCGAGTTTTCCGATCCTCGCGGGTCATCAGTATCATACATGTACTGATCATTGATCTGCCGCCAGGCGACCGACTTAGCGAACGGGCTCGCTACAGATACGCGCGTAACGCTAATCGCCGTTATCCCCTGCTCTATTTCAGTGAGAACTTGCTTCAACGATTCCATATCGAATTCATCTCGAAGGCAGGTTCGCCATGCCTCGAGCATCATGGGGAAATCCTCAAAACGCTTCACCGAATCCAACAGCTTCTTCGAACGCATCCGGCTCAACCAAAGCGGCAGGCGCTGCCCTGCTTTCTGTCGCGTGATGAGCAAAGCCGTACCAGCAGCCTCCCGGAATCGAGCTCCGAAAAATCCGGAATTCTCAAGACGACTTCTCAATAGGGCTTCTACATTTCCACCCGTTACCAAGCCGAATGCGTCATCGATGGGCACTTCTTCGGACACGGATACCACGACGCAGTCATTGTTCACATAGACCTCCGCCCGATGCCCGAAATGAGCCTCCCAAGCGGCATCCAATGCAAGGGCGTAGGGCCGATTGACGCGACCTCCCCAATGAGTGTGCATTATCAGTTGCTGACCAGGAGCGCCCCCAGGCGCGGCATCGACAAATTCAGCCAAAATGTGATTGCGATGCGGCAACGGTTGTCGCGTCGCCAATTTTTGGTTACGCAAATGCTCCGTAAGGAGCTTAGCTGTCAATTGGCCAAACGAAAAACGTTTGACTAGCTCATCCTCAAAATCCTCCCGATCTAATTCGGTATCGGCCCAACTAAGGAAATCGCCTATACGCGTTGAATAGTGGAAATCCCGATTAAATTCTTCCGAGCGCCAGAATGGAGGCATCGGGCCTTTTCCCTCGCCGGGCGATACGAAGACGTCGCTGTAAGTAATTTGTTCAATTCTCCAACTTTGAGCTCCGAGCGTGAACACGTCACCGATGCTTCTCTCCCAAACGAACCCCTCGTCTAGCTCTCCAATACGGGAACTTGGACCTTCGAGGCGAAGATGAAAGTAGCCCCTATCCGGTATAACCCCTCCAGAAAAATAATACGGCAGCACCGCGCCCTTGCGAATCGTTATCGAGTTTTCTGTTGCACTGATAGAAATCCGGGGTTTGAGCTCCCTTAGTCGGGTCGATTCATAGCGCCCAGCAAGCATATTCAGCACGAGATCAAAGGGTTCTCGCTCAAGATCGCGAAAGGAATAGCTGCACTTTATGACTGCGAAAAGCTCATCGATATCCCAGGACCGAGAACCGGCCATCGACACGACAATCTGAGCAAGCACATCCATTGGGCATTCCACGGGACGAACCTCTTCAATATCGCGTTCTTTTATTGCTTTCGACAATACTGCTGCTTCAAGAAAATCGCGTGGATGAGTGGGAAATACGGTCGCTCGACTTACGGCTCCCACCTGGTGTCCCGCTCTTCCAACTTTTTGGATCGCAGACGATATGAGCCCCGGACACTGAACCATTACGACCTGATCCAAAGCGCCTACATCAATGCCCATTTCTAGAGAATTCGTAGCGACGATGGCTTTCAGCTCTCCGTTCTTAAGTCGCTGCTCGACCGCAAATCGTATTTCTTTGGATAACGATCCATGATGTGAATACGCTATAGGAACCGACTCTTCAGCATTTATCTTATGAGTGATCTTTTCGCAAAGCGCTCGGCTATTAACGAAAATGAGCGTCGATTGATTCGCGTCCACGATTCTCTTGAGGTCCTGAACGATGGGATGCCAGAAATCGTCATCTGGCTTGTCTTCATCCATTCCTTCCGGGAAATGCACGTCGATAGCATATTCTTTTCGCTTGGACGAAAGAGCCCGCTTGACCCTTCGCGGTTCAAACGAAGACCCATCGATCATCGACCCACCGACGAATGCAGCGACGACATGCATTGGATGGACAGTCGCCGAAAGCGCGATGCGCTGAAACTCACCATTTAAGTGGGCCAGTCGTTCGACCGCAGTCATTAGATAAACCCCACGCTTCGAACCCACTACTGAGTGGATCTCGTCCAGTATGAGCGATTGTACCCCAAGCAATGCCCGTTGCCCTTCGCTGGAAGTCAGCATCAAATTTAGGCTCTCAGGAGTGGTAATAAGGATCTCCGGTGGATTGCGGAGCATCTTCCTTCGGTCGTTCTGGGCGGTGTCGCCGCTACGAGTCATGATTCGAATACGAGGCCACTCCAGCCCTTCGGATTCGAATGCTTCTCGCAATTCCGAAAGCGGTCCAAGCAAGTTGCGCTGAATATCGTTGTTCAGAGCCTTGAGCGGAGAAATGTAAATTACCCGCGTCCGACCAAGCTCCCAATCGCCCGAGATCAGCCGATCCAAAGCCCAAAGGAATGCGGCCAAGGTTTTGCCGCTTCCCGTTGCTGCTGAAATCAACGCATGCTCGCCAGACGCTATTAGTCGCCAGGCGTTCAATTGAATTTCTGCAGGCGACCCAAATGAACGCTCAAACCATCGCCTTACAATCGGATGGAAAGAAGATAGCTGCGTATTCGCGTCGGTAGTAGGCATGAGTCATGGGCAATTTTGGGAAACAGGTCTGCAATCGCAACTACAGATCGTTGAGGATCTCCCCAAACGGTTGACCATATTAGTCGATGAATGGGACAACCGCAGTCCGAGGCTTGAGTCGAGACGATACTTCCTTTGCAGGCGGACCTTCCTTCGCCTATCAAAAAAACAGCGCTTCCGCGAGGGCGTCGTCTGCTTCGAGCAATTTGACCGCTGAGCTCATTGATTGCGAGCTATCGCCGATCTTCGCGGTCAATTGAGCCACACCGCACTCCAGGTTCAAGCGACAATCGGCGAAATTATCGTTCCTGTATGAAAATCGCAGTCGGGGGCATTGGCTATCCGAATCTGACAACTGACATTCATAGGCGATCTCTGTCGAAGCATTTTCTCCGCAGTCACCAAGAACACCTCGTATCCAAGAAATCAGGGCATTCATCTCAGCTTCTAAACTCACAGGCGTCTCGACCGACACCGACACCAGTTCCTCTACTATGCTCGGTACGGGAAACGCGCTGAAGAATTGGCCGATGCTCTGCCTCAGGGCCAAAGTACGATCAAAGGCTAGATCATGGATCTTGCCCATTTCCGATACCGCCAAGCTATCAGGCGAATAAGATTCGACTGCCGAATCCAACACGACTCGATCCACGTCCTTGAAGAAGGATTGGTATTGGGATAAATTCTCGGGTGAATCGAATCGGTAGGGCCAATAATAGGTAGGAAGATCGCTTTCTAAGAATACCGATATCTGGTCTTCGAGATACTGCTTTTCCTTCAAAGTGTATCCAAAAATTATTGCCTCGCAACAACTCATATCACCCTGGCCTTCCCCAATATAGCACTCAGAAAATATCTTGCAGACAATCCCTTGGCCGCTCGCGGTCTCGTCTTTCGAAGGGCAAAGCGCGATAATGCGGCATGGGTAACGGCGAAAAAACCGGATAACGGAACGAAAGAGCGCTACAGCATCGTCGGACGACGCTTCGAAGCCGAAATGCAGTATGAAATTCATACGGGAAGCGCGAAACTCCGAAGGTGGTCGAATGCCCTCGGACGAAGGCGGCGCATTCCACATATTCGACAAAGACACAAGCGCGTCCCCGACTGGGACCTCTACTCCAGGCAGGCTCTTGTAAATTTCGTTTTGCTCCGTTGCGAGTGTATCAGCCATCAGATATTCAGCTCATACTAAGGGCGGCGCCATTCATGGCCATTGCCCCAAAGCGCTCGATCCGCGGGCCGCGGGCCCCAAGAGCCAGATACGTAGGATTCCATCCCTCGTTGTCCTTCGCTTGCCCAAAATTCATGCAGCGGCGTAATCAAGCTCCAAGATGCTTCTGTTTCATCCCCTCTTATGAAGAGCGTTCCATCTCCTAGCATCGCATCCAAAACAAGCCGCTCGTACGCCTCAGGCGTGTTGGATCCGAACGTAGCGCTGTACTTGAAGTGCATTTTAACGGGTTGCGTCCGCGTCTGTAGACCAGGAATCTTCGCATTGAGGAGAACGGTTGAACCTTCGTCCGGCTGAATTTGAAAAACGAGAGAGTTCGCAGCCAGATTGAACATCTCATTTTCACTGAACAAGGTACAAGGGGGACGCTTGAATTGTATCGCGATTTCAGTGACACGTCGCGCCATCCGCTTTCCGGATCTCAAGTAGAACGGAACGCCTTCCCACCTCCAGTTGCTTATATTTAGCCGAAGCGAGGCATAGGTTTCCGTTTCGGACTCCGGAGAAACGCCTTCGGTCTGACGATACCCCTCCACTTTCTGGCCATCTACCAGGCCTTCCGTGTACTGCGCTCGCACAACATCGCTCTGCGAGTAGTCTAGATTTAGAGGTTTAATCGCCTTGAGCAGCTTGACTTTCTCGTCGCGTATAGCTTCTGGATCAAGCGAAACAGGCGGCTCCATTGCCGTCAACGCGAGCAGCTGCATAGTGTGATTCTGTATCATGTCTCGCGTAGCTCCACTTTGCTCGTAATAGCCGCCCCGCGTTCCTACTCCGAGCGACTCCGCTACCGTTATTTGAACGTTGTCCACATATTGGCGATTCCACAAAGGCTCGAAAATCGAGTTGGCAAATCGTTGCACGAGGAGATCCTGAACGGTTTCCTTTCCTAGGTAGTGATCAATTCGATACACTTGGCGTTCTTGGAAAACACCTTGAATCACCTTGTTTAGATGACGAGCCGATTCCAGGTCTTTCCCAAACGGCTTTTCGATTACAACCTTCGTATGGCTATCCGCATCTTGGTAGCGCGTCGCCAATCCGCTCGCCCCAAGATTTTTTATAATCGGCTCAAAAACAGATGGCGGCGTGGAAACGTATATAACGCTCTGCGCCTCGCGTCCCATCTGTGATTCAATCGTATCGATTTTTTCCTTAAGCGTTTTGAACGCCTCGAGCTCATCGTAGCCCCCACTGCAGTAGTAGGCGTTCTCCTCAATCCGTTTCCAAATTTCCTCATTCAGAGGCCTTCGGGAAAACTTCTCTATGGATTCAAAAGCGAGTTTTCTAAATTCCTCGTCTGTGATCGGTTTCCGCCCATAGCCAATTAGGGAGAAATCGGCAGGCAGCAGATTGTCGACCGCTAGATTGTAAATTGCCGGTACGAGCTTACGGGCGCAAAGGTCGCCAGATGCGCCGAATATCGTGATCACCGTTGGCTGCGCTCCTCGGTGCTTGCTAAGTCCCTTCAGAAATGGATGGCGTGAATCTTGTGACATATAGCGACGTGTGGAAATCGGTTATTGAGCGATGAATGAAGCTGCCCCTTTAGAGGATTGATGTAAAGCGGATTGAAGCCGATATCCTGAATGTTTCAAAAGCGAATCGGAGCGATTTTTGAAGTTACAGACCTCGCCCTATATCTTTAGAAAACAAGGGAGCGTTCTCATAATGCTGCAAGTCAACTACGCTACCCTTTTCATGCCTCACTTCCATCACATCGAAACGGAACGAGTGAGGGGCCGGCTTCAGCTGAGCAAGGTAGGCGCGGCAGACACGCCTTAGCGCCTTACGCTTTCGCTGGTCAATCGAGTCGTAGCCCCCTACTAGCGCGCTGGCAGTGCGGGTTCGTGTTTCAATGAATACAAGCACGGACCCATCCATGCACACCAGGTCGATCTCATCCTTTCCCGCTCTCCAGTTGCGAGCGAGAACACGAAAGCGCTTCCGTTTCAGAAATCGTTCTGCTTCCAATTCGCCCATTCGCCCGATCTGCGAACGTTCGGATTCGGACGAACGCTTCAACCATCCAAGAATTCCCCACGCTTTCAATTGGATCTAGGCCAGTACTGGCTCTTGCTCGAGCTGGAGGCTTACGAGATCGGAATCGTCATGCTCGGAGTTGAATTTCATGGATACAACCTTGGAAACGCCCTTCTCTTCCATCGTCACTCCATAGATCGCTTCCGCGGCCTGAATGGTGCGCTTGTTGTGCGTTATAATGATGAACTGGGACTGATCCGTGAATTGCTTCAGCAATCCAGTAAAACGACCAATATTCGATTCATCGAGCGGCGCGTCCAATTCGTCAAGGAGACAGAATGGGCTTGGTTTCACCATATAGATAGCGAATAGCAATCCTACCGTAGTCATGGTCCGTTGCCCCCCGGAGAGCAATGAAATGTTCTTCAGTCGCGTACCTAGTGGTTGAGCGACAATGTCGATACCGCTTTCCAGCACATCTTCGGACTCGATGAGTCGAAGATCCGCTTTACCTCCTCCAAACAGAGTCTGGAAGGTATGCTTGAAATTCGCTTGTATCTGGCTGAAGGTCTCCGAGAACTGTTCGCGAGATTTCAAGTTAATCTCCTCAATGGCTTCAACAAGCTTGTCGCGAGAGGTAATCAAATCATCGCTTTGCGTCTTCAGGAATAGATGCCTTTCGCGCAATTCTCCATATTCCTCGATCGCATCTGTATTCACGGCTCCCATACCCTGCACGCGCTTGCGCAAGGACTTGATTTCAGACTTTATTTTGCTCCAATTGATGGAGTCCAATTCAGCGAGCTCTTCTTCGGTGGGCGTTTGGGGAGCGTTTTGACCCAATTCAGTACCAGCAGGTTCTCCATCGGGCTCTTCGCTCTCTTCCACAACGCTTTCTTCAGCAGCTAAGTTCTCGTCGCCACCTGATGGTTCGTCGCCCTCCACTATAGCGTCTCCTTCCAATTCGGCTGCGATAGGCGCGTCCAAATCCAGCTTGGGCAAATTATCCACCGGCTCGCGAGACTTCCAGATTTCAAATTTCCAGTCGACAAGGCGAAGATCGATTCCGTACTCGCGCTCGGTTTCCTCCAGCACGAATTCTAGCCGCGAGCGTTTTTCCGCGAGTTGAATATGCTGATTGCTCAAGCTGGATCGAACGTCCTCGACTTTCTCGCGTGCATAGGCCTGCTCCTTCTCGAGAATTCCGACCTTATCTTCGATGGAAGCAAGCGTCTCCCTTGTCTTTTCTACAACCACTTTCGATTCAGCCAACTCAGTATTCAATGATTCGCTACGTTCTGCAGATCCATCAATAGCCTCTTGCTGTTCTACGATCTGAGTCTCCCATTGCTCGATATCAGCCGTTTTCGACTTGATCAACATGGAGAGCTCGGTCCGTCTCTGATCAATTTCGACGAAGCCTTGCTCCAGCATATCCAACTTTTGCTTCTTCTCTTGCAAATCGAATTTCGCTTGCGACAACGCTTCTCTTTTCTCGTCCCGCTCCAATCGAATTTCCACGATAGAGGCTTCCAAGGATTCCAGCTCTTTCCGGGCGCCATCGAGAGATTCCTGACTGGCAGTCATGCGGGCGCGAGCAGACTCCAGCTTCTCCGATGAATGCGAAAGCGTTTCGTCCAGGAGCGCTTTTTCCTTCTCGAGGCGATCCGCTTTTTGCGATTGGTCCTGAAGCGTTTTTTCGGCATTGCGAACTTCCGCCTGGAGTCGAGAAAGCTCTTCGCTGTTCTCTCCAATTTGCTTGCGATACAATTCCACGGATTCCTCCGCATCTTCAAGCGCCTTATTGATTCCCTCCGCTTTCTCTCGGGCCTTCGCCAACGATTTCTGGTCTGTCTCCAGCTCCTTGCTCGTTTGCTTCAGCTCGATCTCTCTCTGCAGGATACTTGAATTCTTCGCCTTCTTATACCCCCCAGTCACTAGCCCGCGCGAATCTACAGATTCTCCCTTCTTGGAAGCGACCTGCAGAAAGCGGAATTCACTATTCGATTCCCACCACTTCAGGAAAGCAGCCATGTCCTCGACGACATAGCTCGCCGACAAGACTGATTTCAATGCTTCCTGCCCCTTGCCTAATGACACGAAATCCAGAGCGGGGACAAGCCAATCAGGCAACTCCGAAGCCGGAACCGCCTGTCCACCGATTGTCTGCAATTTAACGCAAACGCGGCCAATCTCACGCTCTTCCAGTTGCTTAAATACCTCAATAACAGTATCCGCATCCCCGACGGAAACGGCTTCGATCGCCGACCCGAGCAAGGCTTCCATAGCCTGGCCATATCCATTTTTTACGGACAGATTTGCCGCGATAGGAGCGAATGCCTTGCCTCCCAAATCACCCTTCATCTTACCCTTTAATAATGCTTTGGCGCCTTCGCCATAGCCTTCGAGCTTCTCTTGCAATTGCTGCAGGAGTTTTACTCGCGCAGTTTTCTGGGCAACGGTTCGGTCGAGCTCTTGGATTTCTACCTGCGATTGTCGAAAGGCGTCACGCTTTTCATTCACGCTTTCTCGACCCGCTTCCAGAGCGGCTTCAAGCTCACTCTTGCGCGCCTCTGCTTCCTCAGCGCCTTTCTTGAAGGCGTCGAGCGCCGATTGCGACTCGGCATGCCCTTTCGATTGCTCGTCGAGTTCATTGGCTACTTGCTCAAGACGATTTGAGCTCGTTCCGGTTTCGACCTCGAGCAGCGACATTTGCTCACGACTTTGGTGAAGCTCTTTTTCCGCTTCCTGGGCTTGGGTCCTGAGTGTCTGAAAGGAGCGTTCGGAGGTCTCAAGACGCGATTCGATTCCCGAGAGCTCTCGATTGCGCTCTTGAAAGATCTCGTCGGAATTTCCCAGTACATCCAGATGGAGCTGCTTGTCGGCCGAATGCTCGTCAAGCCGCGCCGCGAATTCGCCAATTTGAGCTTCAAAGGACGTTATTTCCGCCTGCGCTTGCTCAATCCGCTCCTTCATCGAAGTAATGCGAATTTCCGCCATATGGGATTGGTTGGCGACTTGCTCCTTGGCGCTTCGCAAATCGAATACTGCCTGCTGGGCGTCCTGTATCTTCTGTATCAGCGCTTGACGCTCTTCCTTGTAGACCGTGAGGCGGGACTCTTTCCCTTCCAGATCTTTCTGAAGCTCATCGACCTCTTCCTGCAGAGTCCCTGCGCTCTTGTCGATATCTCCTAGATTCGCATTCAGCGTTCCGTATTGATATGCGCTGTAGCCGACATCCATGTGACGCAGCTTGTGGCTGAGCTTCTTGTAGCGAATTGCCTTGGTAGCCTGTCGCCTTAGGCTGCCGATTTGCCGGCTAATTTCCGCAATTACATCGGTGACGCGATCCAGATTCGTCTCCACATGGGAGAGCTTATTTAACGCTTCCTTGCGCTGGGCCTTGTACTTTGAAATTCCAGCCGCCTCTTCAAATACAGAGCGACGTTCCTCGGGTTTGGATGACAGAATTTGGTCGATCTGCCCTTGAGCCATAATGGAGTAGGATGTGCGACCGACGCCTGTATCCATAAATAGCCGTTGTATGTCCTTCAGTCGGCATGCTTTTCCGTTGATATAGTAGTTGCTGCCCCCTTCGCGATGGACGCGACGCGTTAGCTCGACCTCATTGAAATCCTGACCTAATTCCTTTTCGCAATCCGTCAGGATGATCGAGACTTCGCAAATATTGAGTGGCTTCCTCTTGTCAGTGCCCTCGAATATCACGTCCTGCATTTTGCCCCCACGCAGAGCCTTGGCGCTCTGCTCGCCAAGCACCCAGCGAATCGCATCCGCAATATTGCTTTTGCCGCAGCCATTGGGTCCAACAACCGCAGTGACCCCGGGTTCGAAATTGAGATGAGTGGAATCGGCGAAACTTTTGAAGCCGTTTGCTTTTAGAGAGCTCAGATACATGTAAGGGGCCGAAAATGAACGGACGCAGGGAAGCCTGACAACCTCAAATGATCATTTGTGAATAAGTCGAAGAACAACCTGGGAATAACCGCGCCTCAACCATCGATTTGGCACGGAAGCATAGCGGCGTCTTCCATGCCATGGATGATTTTCTTGTCAGGAGGGCAAAACGTCGCCAAGGCGCCCGCTAGCTCGACGGAATCTCCGAATACGAAATAATAGGGATTGAGTCGCAAACGCCCCGACGCCTCATTAACCTTTCCCTCGGAAGAATAAAGCGGATGCGTCAAGCGAATCGATTTGTGGAATTCCTGGATGATGTAGGGATGCGTCACGGCGGCGTCGCACGCGTCTTGCAAGCTCCGCGTCCAGTCGTCCTTCGATACGTCGTTGCCTATGACCACGCTCCGGGATCCCCACGCGGACTCATGAAAGCCTGATATCTTCAAGACGAGGTTCCGTTCCTTCTGGCTCGCTTCGGCCAAATCCATCCAATGATGCAGGGGTTGACCTTGCGCCTGAGGACCATCGATAACGGCGCCGGGTGGGAGGGGCGCGGGATCGACGATCCACGATTTGGGAATCAGCCCATCAAGCGTCTTGCGGGACTTCTTCGGAATATTCTCCTGCCAAAACGCGCCTAGCAAATGGTGATGGTAGAGCGCTAGACCGGATTTTTCTTCGAAAAAGGGCTTGAGCGGCGGATCCAAGGCAATCTCATCATTCTCCCAAGCTTCCACAATGTACTGGGAGGTCTTAATATTCGCGAGATCGAATAACTCGAAGAAACGGTAGACTACATCTATCTTTTCAGGATTGCCGTCTATGTCGAAATAGAGCGCCCCTCCTAGGGGAAATACTTGATCCGTATGGAGACTGAATACTCGATACCCCAGCATTTGGAGACGGCTAGCCAGCCAGTCCATCTCAGGCTTGTAGGTAGCAGATTCCTCGCTCACGACAATCGCAATCACAGGATTGTCCTTGCTCGGGGAAAGCGATGCGAGCCGTCGATAAAACGTCTTTTCCATGGAGCCATTTCCTCCAAGGATCGATCGATTTAGATTCGCTTCGTATAAAGCATTCAAATACGCGGTTAGTCCGATACCGCCAGGAACTGAATCCAGTTCGGTAACTTTGAACCCATCTTCCGTAACAAGCAAATCGGGCCGAATAACGGGAGAAATGCGCCCTTTGCATTTCTTGCTGCGGCTGATTCGCGTCAATTCCTCAGGCTTGCCCCTGTCTAAATAGTCCGCCACCCAGGGAGCGAACAATTCCTTGTTCCTCAGGATCTTTTTTTCGTCAGAAGTACGTGAATACAGAATCTCCAAAGCCTTGTAGAAATCAAGGCACGCGGTCCCAATCTCCTCCAACTCATCTACGATCTCCTTGCTCAACTTCCAAGGTTCTGGCGAAGTTCGCCAGGTCTTTCCCTCGAAAAGCTCCTGCTGCGCAAACGCCTCCTGTAACTCCTTATACTCCATCACTCGCTAGTCATCCATTTGGATATCTTTATTGCGATGCCGTGGGGAACCCGCGCGCAGCCAGGCATTGATAAACTTGTCGATATCCCCATCCATCACGCCTTGAACATTCCCCGTATCCACACCCGTACGAAGGTCCTTCACCATCTGATAGGGCTGAAACACATAGCTTCGGATTTGATTGCCCCAACCAATTTCACCTTTTTCTCCATAAACTTTTTCCAATTCCGAACGCTTCTCGTCCTCAAGTTTTTCATACAGACGGGCCTTAAGCATCTTCATCGCCGTGGCTCGATTCTTGTGCTGGGAACGCTCCGTTTGGCAGGCCGCCACAACTCCAGTAGGAATGTGCGTTAGGCGAACCGCAGAATCGGTCTTGTTTACGTGCTGCCCCCCCTTGCCGCTTGCTCGATAAGTGTCCTCGCGCAAATCCTTGTCCTCAATTTCAATCTCGATGTCGTCCTCGATTTCCGCAACCACATCCACTGCGCAAAACGAAGTATGCCGCCGGGCGTTCGAATCGAAGGGACTGATACGGACCAGACGATGAACGCCGCGTTCCGCATTCGCATAGCCATAGGCATTGGGGCCTTCTATTAGAAGCGTCACTTTAGAAAGACCCGCTTCCTCGCCCGGAAGAATGTCGATCAGCTCCGTCTTGAATTCTTGTCGTTCCGCCCAGCGGCTATACATGCGAAAAAGCATATCCGCCCAATCGCAAGACTCCGTGCCGCCCGCGCCCGCATTGATGCTGAGCAAGGCATTGCAGTGGTCATGAGGCCCCTTCAAGTAGCACTGTATCTCGAGTTCGTCGAGTTCGCTCTTAAGCGACTCCGCAGCTTCATGAAGCTCGTTCGCCTCTTCAGAATTTTCATCGACTTCCTCTTCCTCCAGCAGCTCTTCCATGGCTTGAGCATCGTCGAATTTCTTTTTGAATTCGGTCAGGCTATTTACGATGCGCTTGAGCTGGTTCGCTTCGTTGATCACCACCTGGGCGGCTTTCTGGTCGTCCCAAAATCCATCAGCAGCCATCTTCTCTTCAAGGGCTGCGATTTGATCCCGTTTCCCATCGACGTCAAAGATACCTCCACAAGTAGCCGGCGCGCTTCTCTATTTCTTCATGCAAAGTCTTCGTCTCTGGCTTAATCATAAGCGCAGCAGATTGGGAAGTTCTCCAAATGAGATCAAGATCGGAGAACAAAAGTCTCTTTGGGAATGCGAGCTAGAATCCTCAGGACGCAACAGAGCGAACGGGTAAATCCGTTTCGCCTACTCCTCGACGTTGATACTGTGAAGCTCTTGAGAGAAGATTCGGATCATGCGATCGACCGTTTCAAGAATCGCTTCTGGACAGTTAGCGATTCCCATCGATTCCCGCTCCCAAGTGCTCAAGGCCATTGAAACTGAGGTATTCTTGGGTCTCTCAAGGGCTGCCATCTCGCGCAGCTTCAAAGTAACCGAGTACAAATGGCTCGGTCTCTGGGCATGGGCAACGTTGACGCCCAGTTCTAGGTAGGGACGTCCAGGCAGGACTTCCAGCTCCCCTTCCGAGAAGACGCGTACCTGCAGCTCGTCCAATTGGGCCATCACGTGCTGCTCTAGAATCGCTTCATCCAGGTCGAAGTGATTTGACCGCACGTGCAATGGCCGCACTTCGAGACCGACTCCTTGAAGGCCTTGGAGCAGGCTCTCGCTATACTCCTCCTCTCCTATCGCTGCGACAGAAAACAAGGCAAGCGCAACTGAGGCGACATACTTCATCCTAATACGTCTAAACGGCATTTCAGGCACGAAATTAAGTTTTCGACCCCAGTTGGGAAAATAGGGCTCGTGGAATTGTCCCAGGAGCTTGATATCGAGAAGCGATCCCTCCACGTTCCCACCAATGGAAATCGATGCGCAAAACCGGCTTGTTTCGCTCAGCGTCGGTGAGTTCGCGCGATTTTCCCCCTACGCCCAGCGCAGCGACTCTATGGGATTCGGCAATTGGCGAGCAGCCGCAGGTCAACAGTGGCACCAGGAGATTCAACGCCAAGCGCCGGACAAAGGATTCGACAACGAGCGCCCAATCAAAGGCGATATCCTTTGGCGCGGCTGGACACTCCAGCTCACGGGTCGCATCGACCAGATCCGTTCAAGCCCGGACCGAATTTGCTTACGCGAAATCAAAACCGTAACGACAGAGCTCCCCATCGATTCAAATACCCTCGTGGCCCGTTACAGGTCCTATTGCATTCAACTGCTCGCCTATCGGGAATTGCTTTCGCGGGAATCATCAACTTCGACCGTTCCCATCGAACTCGACTTGTACCTGGTAGAGCTATCCACCGGAGTCGCCCAAAGCGTGCGGCTCGATTCGGGACATGACTCGCTCGTCGTCGACCAATTCGACCTCCTCGCCGACTACCTGGACCAAAAGCGCGAGCGACTCGATCGACTGGCATCGCTACGGTTCAAGCCCGCCTACGAATCCCCGCGACCCGGTCAGGAGACCATACAGAAAGACCTCGCAGATGGATTCCAGAAATCCCCGATCGTATGCCTCGAGGCGCCTACGGGCTACGGGAAAACCGGGGTCGCTTGGGAATTCGCCTTGAATCGACTGGCATCCGGACAGGCAGACCGCATCGTCTATCTGACCAGTAAATCGACTGGCCAGCTAGAAGCCGCCCAACGCCTCGACGCCCTTCTGGAAGCGCAATCCAGCGCCACCTATTGGCAGATACGGAACAAGGGGGAACATTGCGTTAATCACGAGTTCCGCTGCTCGCCGAAAACCTGCCAATACATCGCTAATCTTGAAGAAAAGTGGGGCCAATCCAGACTGGAACCCCTCTTTCTGGCTTCATCGAAGCCCATATCCATAGACGAGCTAAAAGCCTCGAGCGCCGCCGCAGGCATCTGCCCCTACGAAACCATGCGGACCGCCCTTGGATATCGCGACATTTGGATCGGCGACTACAACTACTTGTTCGCGTCCAATAGCGGCCGGCTCCTTTTCGATCAACCAGACTTCGATCCCAGCAAAACCTTTCTGATCATAGATGAGGCCCACAATCTTCCGTCTCGAATCGAATCGAACTTGAGCACGGAACTGGACTCCCTGTCCCTATCCGGACTTGTCAACGAATTGGCGGAAATTGGAGCCGGACGCAATATCCAGAAAGCAGTCGCCAACTTGACGGATGAGTGCCTCGCCTATGCAAAAGGAGATATCCTAAGCCTCAGGCAAATCGATGATCTGGCGGAGCTATTGCTAAGCCTATTATCGCGCATTTCAAATGAGCCCTTGCCCTACGAATCAATTGGTCCTGAGTCATTGGATACGCTTTGGAACCTTTCTTCCGGAGCCGCTGCTCTTAAAGAGAACGCTGATCGCTACATTGCCTGGGCGACCGAATCCGGACGCATAAAGATCGCCTGCATCGACCCATCGCCCGAAATTCTAGAAACGCTGTCCCTATTTAAGGAAACGCTGATGCTGTCGGCGACGCTCCACCCAATCGACGGCTTTTGGGAACAGTGCGGAATCGCAGACCACATTCCAGCGCCCAGCCATGTAACGCCTCCCGCTCCTTGGCTCGAAGGGGCCTATGATATCGCAATCGATACACGAGCAGATACGCGCTTGAAAATGCGGGAGTCGGGATCGGACGTCACAGCCAAGACCATTGCAACGCTCGCTGACACCTTCTCTCCCATTATTGTGTTCTTCCCGTCCTACGCTTACGCGGAACAAATTCGAGACGCCCTTAGCCAAGCCTATCCATTCTACCGAATCGCGATGCAAACCCGAGGCAAAGGAGAAACCTTGGCTGATCGAACCGCCTTTATCGATGACGCCATACGTTTCCACGAAATCGTTTTTCTCACACTGGGATCTAGCTTCGCGGAAGGGATCGATCTTATTGGAGGCAAGATCAAAGCCGCCATCGTCGTGAGCCCTGCGCTTCCTGAAGTCAATCCCGTCCAGCAATCCAAGCGGGACTACTTCGATGGTCGTCATGGAAACGGATTCGAACGCGCCTACCTGCAACCTGGTATCCAGAAAGTGAATCAGGCGTTGGGTCGACTCGTTCGAGCTCCCTACCAAAAAGTGAAGGTGCTATTGCATTGCCAACGATTTGCCGACAAAGGAACGATCGCCCTTCTCGCGGAGCACTATAGAAAGGGTCGATATATATTTAGCGATGACGACCTATCGAAATGGATCGAACACGCTTATCAATAGGGGGATCAAGCCGGCTCCCAAAGCTCGATAGGATTGCCATCTAGGTCATGCAAACGGGCGAACCGTCCATTGGGATACGATTCCGGATCTAGAGCGACATCGACATTCCGACTTTTCAGTTGAGCGACCATTGCGTCTAGATTCGAAACTCGGAAATTGACCATCCACTGCTGCGCCGCGTCTCCAAAATAGTCCGTGTCGCTAGGGAATGGAGCGAAGACCGTCGGGCCTTTCTCCTGAGTCCAAGGAGATTGATCATAAGACGTTGGGACCAGATCGATCCCTAGACAGTCTTGATACCATGCGGCCAATGCGTCCGGGTTTCTCGAACGAAAAAACAGTCCTCCGATTCCTAATACTTTCTCCATAGGTCGTCTAAGCTCTCAACCTATTTTCAATTGAGGCTATCGCAAGTTCATTCAGGACGCAGATATCGCTTGTAGCCTTCCGGGAATTGCCCTTCGATCAATGCTCATGAGAGAAATCCGCACCCTATTCGCTTCTCTATTCGTTGCGATCGCCTGCGTTTCTTCCGCAAAGAACTACCAGGAAGCAGATGGGCTCCTCAGCGTAGAGGCAGAGGACTACGCCTCCCAGGCTCAAGCCAGTATACGGCAATGGTACACGATTCGACCGGGCGATTCCGCTCCCAATGTTCAAGACAGAGACCGCAACCATGCGGCCACCGCAAGCGGCCAAGCCTACTTGGAGATCTTGCCGGATACCCGGGCCACGCATTCCGACAAGTTGATCGGCGGGCTGAATTTCACCAACGAACCCGGGAAGATAGCCATCCTATCTTACAATGCCTACTTCAACACGCCTGGAGAATACATTGTCTGGGTCCGAGCATTCAGTACCGGCGCCGAAGACAATGGCCTCCATGTGGGAATAAATGGAACCTGGCCTGAGAGCGGTCAGCGCATTCAACTCTGTCAAGGTAAGCACAAATGGACGTGGTCCTCCGCTCAGCGGGTTCCGGAAAATCACTGCGGCAGCCCGCGAACCATTCGCATCCACGTGCCGAATGCGGGCATGCATACCATTAGCTTCTCTATGCGGGAAGACGGATTCGAGTTCGACAAGTTCCTGATGGTACGCGACGAGTCGTATCAACCCGAAGGACTCGATCTTCCAGCAAGTTTCACTCTCTCGGAATCCTACTCCGACCTAAACGCCCGATCCACAAACTCATTCGAGCCAATCGTGTTAACGGCAATCTCCGATTTCGAGTCCATTGAGATCGATGGCTATATCCCCTACTATCGAGACAATGGGCGTCAAGCGCTCGCGATCAATGCGGCGAAATCCGAATATCGATCTGGATACGCCGCGGCGGAGCATCGATTCCAGGGCGATGACGGGACATACGCATTGACGCTCTACTCAATGAAGGAAACGGATGGAGAAAGTGAATACATGGTTTCAATAAATGGAATCGAAGTCCTTTCATCGAAAAACTCGCCTACGCAAATCGACTATTCTATCCGCGAACACCATGCGTCGAAAGACGTAGAAATCAAGAACGGCGACGTCATCCAAGTCAGATCCAATGCCCATACAAATGGGTTGATACCTGAGGGCGACGCAACTGCTTTCGCGCGAGGTCGCTGGACTGAGCTCATGCTCATTAGAAGCCAAGTCGCTCACCACTAAGCATCAAGCAGTACGTTCTATATTAAATATCGTGCCTATCAGAAAATCCATTACCGATGAGGAGATCCAATTAGCCGTCAAAGCGGTGGCTTCCGAAATCGCGACCCAACATGCCTCAACGCGAAATCTTGTGCTCGCGGCAATCGCAAATGGAGGAATCGTGTTCAACGAGATGCTGCGAGCCGACTTGAAAACCAGCCACGGAATCGAAACGCACAGCGCGACTATCGACATTTCTTTCTATCGGGATGACATTGGGGTGAATCCTATCGCAAAGGAGGTTGAGTCAACCCAGCTCGCTCAAGATCCCGAGGAATCCACGATTATCTTAGTAGACGATGTCATCTTTACCGGTCGCAGCATACGAGCCGCCCTTTCAGAGGTCCACTCGCTAGGCCGACCGCATCGAATCGAGCTCGCTGTGCTGGTTGACCGAGGCAATCGACGCCTTCCGATCGAGCCCCACTACACAGGAATCGACGAACCCACGAAGACGGGCGAAAAAGTAGTCGCCCAACTCGACATGAACTTTCCGGAGAAGTCGCATATTGACATTCTCTCATCATAGCGCTGGATGGCCACTTCAGGTATGCCTTGGATTCGCAAAGACCTGATATCGATCGAAGAACTCACTGAAGATGAGATTCTGACGGTTTTCAATACAGCTGAGGCATTTAAGAAAATCCTCACCCGGAAAACTGCGAAAACGCCTGTGCTGCGCGGCAAAACCGTCGTCAATCTCTTCTTCGAGAACAGCACTCGGACGCGAGTCGCTTTCGAGATGGCAGCCAAGAAACTGAGCGCGGATGTCATGTCGCTCGATATGAAGACGAGCAGCGCTTCCAAAGGCGAAACGCTCCGGGATACGGTCGAGAATATCCGGGCGCTAGCGGCAGATATGATCGTCATCCGTCATTCAGCGCCTGGATCCGCCGCCTATATCGCTAACGTACTCGACATCCCGGTACTCAATGCGGGCGATGGCGCCCATGAGCATCCCACGCAAGCGCTCTTGGACTGCTACACCCTTCACGAGAAATTCGGCTCGTTAAAGGGACTCAAGATCGCGATTCTCGGCGACATACTCTACAGCCGCGTTGCGCGATCCAATATTTGGGCGATGAACAAGCTAGGAGCAGAGGTCACTCTCGTTGGACCAGCCACGTTAGTTCCACGCGAATTTGAGCGAATGGGCGTCACTGTATCCCATGATTTGAAATCCGCGCTCGCGGACAAGGATGCAGTCATGCTTTTACGTATACAGCACGAACGTCAGAATGCGTCAGCGTTCCCATCCCTAAATGAGTACACACGCATGTTCGGCCTGAACAAGACGCGCCTCTCCTGGCTCAATAAAAATGCGGTCATTATGCATCCGGGCCCGATAAATCGAGGCGTGGAGATCGATTCTGAACTCGCCGATTCATCTCAATCCGTAATTCTGGAACAAGTCACGAACGGTCTCGCGACCCGAATGGCCGCTCTCTATCTATGCTCCGGTGGTAGTGCCGACGCTTTAATCGAATCGTAATGACTGATCCACTACGAAAAACGATACGATGAGCCAAATCACCCATATCAAAGGAGGTCGACTCATCGATCCGCAATCCGAGCGAGACGAAGTAACCGATCTCTTTATCCGTGACGGAGCGATCGTGGACCGACCGAGCAACGCAGACCTGGAAAAAGCGACGGTGATCGACGCGTCGGGGCTAGTCGTCGCTCCGGGCCTAGTAGATTTGCACGTACATTTTCGCGTTCCCGGTCAAACTCACAAGGAAACGATATTGACGGGTACAACGGCTGCGGCCGCAGGGGGCTTTACGAGCGTCGTCTGCATGCCCAATACCAGCCCTCCCGCGGATACTGCAGGCACGATTCAGTACATAAAGGACGCGGTTAAGCGGGAGGCGATCATGAATGTCTTTCCAACGGGGTGCATCACTGTCGGAATGGATGGCGAGCGACTCGCCCCGACGGGATCGCTTCGCAACGCCGGTGCCGTGGCGATTTCGGATGGAGGGAAATGCGTACAGGACAACGGCCTAATGAGACGAGCGGTCGAGTACGCTCACATGTTCGATCTTCCCGTGATCGACCACTGCGAGGACTACTCGCTTTCCGCAAGCGGGGTGATGAATGAAGGAGCAACTTCGACCAAGCTTGGATTGCGGGGAGCGCCCACTGAAGCAGAAGACCTGATGGTCTCGCGCAATGTCATTCTCTCGGCAAAGACGGGAGCTCGCATCCACCTGCAGCACGTGACGTCCAAGAACGCAATCGACATCATCCGTCGGGCAAAATCTCGCGGCGTCAATATTACCGCTGAAGCGACGCCCCACCATATGTGTTTTTCCGATACAGCGATCGAAGGATTCGATACGAATTTTAAGATGAATCCGCCGCTTCGGGGTGAGAAAGACCGTATCGCAATATTGGATGCTCTAGCCGATGGCGCGATCGATTGCATCGCAACCGGACACGCTCCCCATACTGACTACGAGAAGGATGTTGAATTTGACTACGCCCCCTTTGGAGTAATCGGTCTCGAGACCGCCCTCGGAGCCACTCTCACCGAACTTTTCCACTCAAATCGACTTTCTCTTCCCGATACGCTATCGCTTCTCACCAATCGACCCTCTGACGCGATCCGACTTGGCAAGGGGACGCTAGAAATAGGCAGCGACGCTGACATCGTCATAATCGACCCGGATATTGAATGGGCTCCCACCGCCGACGGGTTTCAAAGCAAATCAGCGAATTCTCCTTGGATTGGACGGACCCTGAAAGGTCGAGCGCTCAAGACAATTGTAGCAGGCAAGCTGGTCTACGAGCTCAACGACTCGTAGGCAATCGATGCGAACGCTTTAGCGTCCGCGACCGCCTCCGCCGCGGCCACCGAATCCTCCACGACCTCCGGTAAATCCACCAATCCCTCCGCGACCTCCGCCGGGAATTCCAAGTTCCGCTGCATTCTCAAGAGATTGCTGTGTAAGACGCAGTTCGCGTTCCCGCTCCGAGATTTGCTGCGCCGCAAGTTCCGCGAGCTGAGCTTCGTTGAGAACGCTCGCCGCCTGCTCAAGCAACATGGCGTCGTAGATCTCTCGCTCTTGATAGTAGGTTTCGACCATTTCGCTCGTCAGCGACTCATTGTTTCCACCGCGGCCACGACCGTCCCCCATGTTCTTTATATCAACTGAGTATTCAAAATCTTGATCTACTTTAGCATACACGTCGAGCATCCCATCGCTTTGTTGCTTGCTCAAAGGAGATTCGGAATAGCTCAGCGTCTTTTCAAACTCATCCACTTCCCCGCGATACTTCATCGTGCTCGTATACTTCTGCATAGCTTGGGCATTTTCGTCTCCAAGCAATGCAGCGATATCTTCGTTCAGGATAGCGAACTGGTTCCTGTAGTCTTCCTTGACGCCTTCCCGATCTTCTTCGCTAGCCAAGCTCGCACGAAGCCCCGATTCCGTTCGGATCAAGTTTCGCTGCGCCATCATTGTCATGAGAATATCGATTTCCTCCGGAGGAAGATCGAGGCTCGCGAAGAAGTCCGCATAGCCGCGATTGATCCGCTCCATCTGCTCCTCGATCATATCCATGCGCAATTCGGGATCGTCGAACGCCAACAAGGCCCGCTCCATCATCTTTGTCCGCGTTTCCCTCCGGCGCTCGAGCATCTCTTCCCTGGAAGGACGCTCCCCATCTGCAAACCGACCCTCAAACCGACCCCTAAATTCCCCCTCTTCGGACGACGGGGTTTCTTCAATCAACTCTTCTAGCTCCTCAACATTGGCTTCCTCTTCCGGCGTCGTCGTCTCTGCCAGCGCAAGGGCCTTTTTCAGCCGCTGGTTTTCCATGTTCAGGTAGCCAGAGTACGCAGCGAATACGATTGCGATTAAGGAGAGAATTACGGTGGGCCAACGTTTCATTGCATTTAGGATCTATCTGTATTTTGAGTCACGGAAGGCCGCCCCATTCGAAAGCGGCCGCCTTCCAACGCTTAAAACGCGATTTCACTCCTTCAAGTTACACCCTTCGCCCACGGACCTAGCGCTTCAATAGCACGGGCGATAAACCCTTGCAAATTTGCAGGAGGCTAATGATTGTCGCGCTTTTCTGAAATTGGCGACTATTCAATGAGCGAAAAAGCGTCTCAACTCAACGGGCCCGATCACATCGGCATCATAATGGATGGCAATGGCAGATGGGCTAAATCCCAAGGCCTATCTCGAATCAAAGGGCATCGCCAAGGGGTCGAGACCTGTCGGCGCATCATTGAAGCCTGCCAGGACCTGAATATTCACTATCTCACCCTGTACGCCTTTTCCGCTGAGAATTGGAATCGGCCAGAAATCGAGGTGAATGGGCTCATGGAATTGCTGGCGCTCTTCCTAATGGAAGAGACCCGCACGTTGAAGAAGCAAAAAGTACGCTTGCACGCCATCGGACGTATCGAGGACCTCCCCTCCCGAACAAAGGCTGCCTTGAAAAAAGCGATCAAGCAAACCAAGGACTTCGACGAATGGCATCTCATTCTCGCATTGAACTACAGCTCGCGAAACGAGGTAGTCGACGCGGCGAAGGCGATCTCTCAGAAAGCCGCTGAGGGCAAGCTAAACCCCGAGAATCTCGATTGGGAAACCGTCTCGAGCCATTTCTACACAGACAGCCTCCCCGATCCAGATCTAGTGGTCCGCACCTCGGGAGAAACGCGACTAAGCAACTTCCTTCTGATGCAAAGCGCTTATTCCGAGCTCTACTTTACCGCCACGTGCTGGCCCGATTTCACCCGGGCCCACCTAGAGGAGGCAATCCGCTCTTACCATAACCGTGAGCGCCGCTTCGGGCGCACCGGCGAGCAGCTCGATGTCGAAACGGGCCTGTCCTACTAGAATGCCTCCAGCTCAATCCGTTTGTGACTAAGCGTTTAATCAGCACCCTGATCCTTTGGACCGTAACGGTAATCTGCTTTTTCGTCATCGGTCCGGATGCCGCAGTCTGGCTGTTGGCCTTCCTTAGCCTCGCATCGCAATACGAGTTCTACTCGCTTCTTGAGAAGATGGGACGCCGCCCATTCAAGAAGTTCGGCGTTTTCCTGGGCACGATCATTATCCTGGCGCCCTACTATGCCAATAAGATGGGTGACAGCCTAGCAGGGGGTACCCAATCGGGAATCATTGCGGTTACGATTGTCGCCTGCTGCCTTCGCATCTTTCGAGAGCGGGAAGTGGATGAACGGATCGAAGCGCTCAGCTCGACCCTTCTCGGGTTGATCTATGTCCCGTTCATGCTCAATTTCCTGGTGCGCATGATCGAGCTGCCCGATTTGCCAGAGCAAGGCCTCATGCTCGTTGTCTGGACCGTTGTCACTGCGAAATTTACAGACGTAGGAGCGCTCCTCGTAGGAAAGGCATTCGGAAAGCACCCGATGTCTCCAACCACCAGCCCCAAGAAAACCTGGGAAGGCGCCATTGGAGGCTGCCTCATTTCGGTCGGTCTCGGCTTCGCTCTCACGTATTTAGCCAGAGACTACTTCCCTCCTTTCTTTACCCCGCTCTGGGGCACTTTGCTGGCATTGCCGATCGCCATCATCTCCATCATTTCGGACCTAGTCGAAAGCATGCTAAAGCGAATGGCGGACCAGAAGGATTCGGGATCTTTCATTCCCGGGATAGGCGGCGCATTCGATCTTACCGACTCGCTTATACTGACAGCTCCAACTGGCTATCTAATCTTTGGCCTGCTGATCTAATCGAGCTATGGGAGCACGGAAAAAAGTCGTCTTGCTCGGGGCCACCGGTTCCATCGGAACCAGCGCCCTCAAAGTGATTCGGCAGCGCTCGGATCGACTCGAGCTCGTCGGGATCGCCGCCAACCAGAACGCAGAAGCGCTCGCGGCTATCGCAAAGGAATTCTCCGTCCCGAGTGTATGTCTCTATGACGAGGATGCCTATCGGTCGGCCAAAGCGGATGAGCTCTTTCCCAAGTCCATTGAGCTCAGCTGCGGTTCGGAGGGACTCTGTCGGCTCGCGTCTCATCCCGACTGCGACATCGCCCTCATCGCCGTCGTCGGGACGCAAGGGCTCCTTCCCGCCTTAGCCGCGATCGAAGCCGGGAAGACGCTTGCGGTCGCCAGCAAGGAAATTCTGGTACTTGCCGGAAAGTTCATCATGGAGGCCGCGGAGAAAGCGGGAGTTCGCCTATTGCCAGTAGACAGCGAGCACAACGCCCTCTTCCAATGTCTCGAAGGCATTCCCAAACCCCACGTTTCGAGACTGGTTCTAACCGGATCGGGAGGCAGCTTTCGCGATCTCCCCACGGAACAGCTTCAGACCGTCTCCTTGGAACAGGCTCTCAAGCACCCTAACTGGGATATGGGTCCGAAAGTCACGATCGATTCCGCCACCATGGCCAACAAAGGGCTCGAGATGATCGAGGCGAAATGGCTATTCGGCATGGAGCCCCATCAGGTCGATGTCGTTATCCATTCGCAGAGCATCGTGCACTCCATGGTCGAGTGCATCGACGGATCGGTCATTGCTCAAATGAGCCCACCTGACATGGCCTTCGCCATCCAGCACACTCTTCTCTATCCCGATCGGGGAGCCGCCCCTGCCCAACGGCTGGATTTCTCAAGCCCATTCACCCTCGACTTCCGCCCTCCTGACCTGGAACGCTACCCTTGCCTCTCGCTCGCTCGCCATGCCATAAAAGCAGGCGGCGGCGCGCCAGGAATTTTCAACGCAGCCAATGAAATTGCGGTGGACGCATTCGTTCAGGAACGTATTAAATTTGTAGAAATCGCTAAAATCGTGGAGAAAACTCTCGAAACGATCGATAATAGAGAACCAGGTACCATTGATGAAGTCTTGGAATATGACAGCCAAGCCAGAGCCGAAGCGGCTCGAAATGTAAGCCTTTTCAACCTATGAGCACTGCTTTCAACCAAATTTTCGATAGCGCCTGGTCGATCCTTATGGTCATCCTCTTTTTCGGGGGTTCCATTTTCGTGCACGAATTGGGTCACTTCCTCGCAGCGAAGTGGCGAGGTCTCCATATCGAGCGATTCTCTATTGGATTTGGTCCACGGCTTTTTGGCTGGCGACGCAATGGGATCGACTACCGAGTTTCGTTGCTTCCGCTCGGCGGCTACGTCGCCTTGCCACAACTCGCCGATATGCGTGGGATCGAAGGAGACTCATCGATCGACGCAAAAGCGATGGAACCCATCTCCTATACGTCGAAAGTGATCGTCGCTGTCGCAGGAGCCGTATTCAATGTCCTTTTCGCGATCGCGCTCGCCTGCGTCCTCTACTACACAGGTCAACCTACGAATGAACGTCAAACTTCAGTAGAAATTGGATACATCTCCAAAACGCTTACCGATCGAGATGGAACACTCGTAAAATCGCCGAGTAGCCTGGCAGGCCTCAAAGAGGGCGACATAATCAAAACGGTCGATGGCAAACCCGTTGCCAGTTGGACCGATATTCATCAAGCAATCGCCATCAGTTCAGGCATATCATCGGATGGACGAAGACTGATCGTCTTCGAAATCGAGCGCGACGGACAGTCTCAACAAATCGATGTCTACCCTATTATATCTCAAAATCTGAAAACCCGTCAGGTAGGCCTAGGCCCCGGATATACCGTTATTATCACAAAGCTTGCTGAAAATTCCCCTGCTCTAGCGGCAGGCATTCAGCCCAACGACGTAATTCTAGAAATCGACGGAGTTCCTGTCCGGAGCATCGAGTATTTCCGTTCAGCAATCGCGGACAAGCAGGGGAAGGAGATCGCAATCGCCTTGAGTCGCGAAGGTACGCGTATTGAAACAACCGTCGTTCCTGAAAATGTAAAAATCAGCAAGGACGGGGAACGGAGCACATTAATAGGTATCAGCGAATTTACTACAAATGCTGATCTAGCTTATGTCCCTCCATTCGCCCAGATCAAGGATGTAGCCATCACCACCTGGGACACCCTTTCCGCACTCGTCAATCGGAAATCAGACATCAATTTCAGCCACATGAGCGGCCCTGCGGGCATTATCCGAATCTTCTACAATTCGGCCCAATACGATATACTATTCGTTCTATGGCTCACCGTGCTGATCAATATCAACCTGGCCATTTTCAATTTGCTGCCAATTCCCGTGCTCGACGGTGGACACATAGTGTTCGCGACCATTTCCCGAATTAAGCGGGAAGCGCTTCCACCGAACCTAATCGCATCGATACAAGGCAGTTTCATGCTAATACTATTTAGCATGATGATCTATGTCACGTTCTTCGATGTGAGTCGATGGGTGAACGATAGCTCCGACTCACGAAACTACCTCGAGAACAGAATCACTCCGGTATTCGGGGCTACGGAAAACGTCGAAGCTGAAGATTCGATTGATTCCAATAGCGAGCGCGATCAATAAAATGGGATCCTATTGCTCGTCGCGTTTTTCCACGATTCGACGATCCAGTCGCGAAGTTTTCGTAGGCACCGTCGGCGTGGGCGGTACGAATCCTATTCGTATTCAGTCCATGACGACGACGAATACTCAAGATGTCGCCGCAACCGTAAAGCAAGCGATTGCCCTAGCCGAAGTCGGGTGCGAAATCATACGCGTAACAGCTCCCAACAAGAAAGCCGCTCGGTCACTCAAGGAGATACGCACCCAGTTTCGAGCCGCTGGATTCGAAAATCCTCTCGTCGCTGATATCCACTTTCTGCCATCTGCTGCGATGGAAGCGGTCGAGCATGTCGAAAAAGTGCGTGTCAATCCCGGCAACTACGCGGACAATAAGAAATTCGCCACAAGAGAGTATACAGACGATCAATACAACGAGGAACTGCAGCGTCTGCACGACGACTTTTCTCCGCTCGTCATCCGATCCAAGGAGCTCGGACGGTCTATGCGAATTGGGACCAACCACGGATCCCTATCCGATCGTATCATGAATCGATACGGAGATACTCCCCTTGGCATGGTGGAATCCGCCCTGGAGTTTCTCAGGATCGCGGAATCCCATGGATACAAGGACATCATCCTATCCATGAAGGCGAGCAATCCCAAAGTAATGATCGAAGCCTACCGCCTGTTGGTAGATCGCATGGACGACGAAAGCATGAGCTATCCGCTCCATCTCGGCGTCACCGAAGCGGGTGATGGCGAGGATGGTCGGATCAAAAGCGCCATCGGAATTGGCAGCTTACTTTGGGATGGATTGGGAGATACCATACGCGTTTCCCTAACCGAGGACCCCGTCTACGAAATATCGGTGGCGAATGCGCTTGCGGAAAAAGTGATGTCACAATGGATCAACCCGAACCCTGCTCCCGAAGCTGCCGACTCGATCGATCCCTACCATTTTCAGCGCCGCACAATCAGTGGGTTCGCCCTAGGAACGAAACTTAAAGTAAGCAGCGAGACGCCGCCCACCGTATTCTCCCGGAGCCCATTCCCGCTCTCCGATCGTGAAGCGCTTGTTGCGACGCTGAAGGAAACGAGACCTAAGCTTGTCGATACGCCAATAGAAGGCCTAATATTCCGAGTTGAGAACGCCAATGAGCTCGACGAGCTCAATGATACGTGGAAGGCGATTCAATCGTATCTTCCCATTATCGTCCTAGAGATTCCAGATTCGATCGACTTGGAATCGCTGTCAAAGGCGCTCCCCCAAGAAAGGACACCCCTGGCATTGATTCGCGATTTCGAAGACAATGCGTACAACGACTATAAACGATTTACCCGCGTTTGCACTGACTTCGGCGCGACGCCTATCGTAGGATTGAGCCCCGATGTGAGCGACGGCATTTGCTCGGAACCCGCTGCTCCCATGATAGTCACTTTGCGATCTGATATCAACGTCCTTGCGCCGGATCACCTCGTCGGAGCCTATCGGCGACTAGCCGAGCGTTTGGCCCGCTGGCGAAATTCGTCGCCAATATGGATTCGCAATACCCCGCTTCCCAACGAAGATGCCCCCTCTTTTCTCAATCGCCTCCTCGATGCCAGCATTCTTACTGGCAGCTTGATGTGCGATGGCATCGGCGATCTCGTTAGCATCGAGTCCGATTCCGATCTCGTGCGCGCAACCCGCCTTGGGTACAATGTTCTCCAAGGAGCGGGAGCCCGAATTTCCAAAACCGAATTCGTCGCCTGCCCTAGCTGCGGTCGCACGCTGTTCGATCTACAATCCACCACGCAACGGATCCGAGAGAAGACAGGACATCTGAAAGGCGTCAAAATCGCGATCATGGGCTGTATCGTTAACGGTCCCGGTGAAATGGCGGATGCGGATTTTGGATACGTCGGAGGCGCGCCCGCTAAGATCAATCTCTACGTAGGCAAGGAGTGCGTCCAATACAACATCCCACAAGCAGAAGCGGATGATCGGCTCATTGATTTAATCAAGGAGCATGACAAATGGGTTGAGCCAGAACCTGTCAGCAGCTAGCTTTGTCACCTGTAGGATATGAGCAACGATACTCTCTTCCTGGGAATCGATGGCGGAGGCTCGAATACGCGGGTACTAATAACGAATGCGCATCACGATCAGCTCGCTGAAGGATCCGCGAGAGGATGCAACCCACACAATGTTGGCTACGAGGAAGCGGGTCTGCAAATCGATGCCGCCGTAAAGACATGCTTGGCAGCGCTACCGAATGTCGACGCCAATATCGTCTCCGCCTTTTTAGGAATCGCAGGAATTCGAGACGAGTCTGAGCAAGCCCAGCTCGCTACATCCTTACGCGCATTCATCTGGTACCGGAACGCATCTACTACCATTAGCCACGATCTATCCATCGCCTACGAAGCAGCGCTATCCGGTCGATTGGGCATTTGCTTAATCGCCGGAACCGGAGCGGCCTGCATCGGCAAGCGAACGGATGGTTCCTTTTTCCGGGCAAGCAATCGCGAGTCCAATGGGAACGAACCAGGAAGTGGATACGCTATCGGCCTGGATGCTATCAATGCAGGCCTGGTAGCTGACGATTCTCGCGATCGCCAAACGATCGCTCAGTTAGCGGAAACCGTAATTCAACGCGCTGAATCCGGTGACGCAATGGCGAAACAAATACTCGAAACGCATTCAATCGCGCTCGTAGAGCTCGCGACTCAACTCTCCTCGGAGGCCAACTTAGAAAGCGCGGCGCCTATCGCCCTATCCGGAAGTCTCGCGACGTCTGATTCCATTTTTGGAGAGCTGATAGACGATCAGCTCAAAATCGCGTTTCCAGGCGCTTCCGTAATCCGCTCGGTCACGAAGCCCGTCGAGGCAGCTGCAGCGCTCGCCGTTGAACAGTTCAATGGCGAGCGAAACGACGCTTCGAACTAGTTTCGATTTCCGGCTACCAAGCTCAGAAGGTAAAGCAGATAGGCCAACGAGCTTACGAATGCAGCCACGTAAGTAAGCGCTGCTGCATTCAAGGTCTTGTTCACGCCGACCATCTCGTCGTTTCCGAGAATTCCCAATGCGACAAGCTCCTTTTTAGCCCGAGCGCTCGCATCGTATTCCACCGGCAACGTGATCAATTGGAAGGCAGTGAGAACCACATAGCAGAGAACGCCAAGCTTCAGGAGCGTAACGCTCAAGCTTCCTCCGATAACGAAAAACGAACCAATCATCACGATGGGTATAACGCTTGAGGCTATGTTGGTAATCGGCACCAGAGCCATTCGCGCCTTCAATGCCGCGTACCCAACTTTATGCTGCACAGCGTGACCGGCTTCATGGGCGGCCACTCCTAAAGCGGCGAGGCTCGTTCCGTTGTAGTTCTCTTGGCTTAGGGCGAGTTTTTTCCCAATCGGGTCGTAGTGGTCCGTCAAGTGCCCACGGATTTGAACGATCTTAACATCGGAAATGCCCGCGTTGCGCATGACCGCAGCGGCGGCTTCCGCCCCGGTAATGCGACCCCGAGACGGGACGCGCACGTACTTATTGTATGTCGACGAGACTTTGGACTGAGCCCACATCGCCAAAATAAAGGTCGGTACTATAAAAATAAGGTAGCCCATGAATGAGCTATTTCCACCAAGGTAGATCGCTAAGGTATCGATTATCATAATTTCTTGTTCCTCCGTGTTCCCAAAGAAAACAAAAAGCATTCCAAGTTCCAGCATAGAATCAAAGATCGATCGTTTTTTCGTAAATGATTGTTATTCTCCATCTTAAACACTCGTCGTTAATGCGGTGCCTGCCCGATTTGATAGCTTGAGCGAGACAGGCCGTCCCGATTTGGGACAGTCACGGCCCGAGAGCGCCACAGTTTATGCCCCTGCTAGAACGGATAGCCCAATGCAAAATGCAGCGTGCCGTCCGGATCGAAAACGCGTGGATTTAGGTTGTGCCCATATTCTACTCGGATAGGGCCCATAAAAGTCTTGAACCGTACGCCCAGCCCCGCGGAGGTTAGCGTTTCATCGAAAGGATACTCATCAATGTTAGATGCAGTGCCAAGGGCATCGACGAATAGAACGAGCGAAAACGATTTAGAAAAGGACTGCTCCAGCTCCAGATTGAGGAGAACGAAGGCATGGGCTCCTTTGAACTTGTCACCCTCACGGGGAGCGGCTTCCGAGCGTTGGTAGCCTCGCACCGAATTCTCTCCACCCGGATAGTAGAGCACGCTTGCGGGCACTTGCTTCTGCGGTTCGGAAAGCGAGCCTACCACTCCATGAGTGAAGCCCGCATGCCAGTATAGTCCTCGAGAAATCTCGTCATGAAAAGAGACGCTGAATTCCGCCAATTGAAAATCGACTTCGCCGCCAAAGGCTTCGGAGGCCCACTCAAATTGGCTGGATACACGGTATCCATCACGCGGATTCAATGCAGAGTCCCGTCTATCTCTACCCAACCTCAGCTCGAAACTACCAACCGTTAACCCTCCTTGGTTAGCGAGCTCGTCCACAAGCTCGTTATCCGTTACGTCGAGCGTGCGAATCGAATAGACCGTATCGACATCAATGCCAGTTTGATCAAATTTACGCGACAGCCCAATATCCAGTCCGAAGTCTTCGCGATCGAAAGCGATTTCTTCGCGCTTCAATCCGAACACCTTCGCCGATAGAGACGTGGGAGTGCCGAATACTTCTGGGAGCAGATATCGAAATTCTCCTAGCTGGCTCTTGAGAGAGGCAATCGTCTTGACGCGAGCTCGATGCCCCATCCCAAAGAGATTCATCTTTTCGACGATGAGACCTCCTCTCAGTTGCTCGTAGCTCCCCCATCCCAATAGCGTATCCACATTCCAAGTCGTTCGTTCCGATAGGTTGAATTGAACGGACTTACGGTCCTCATCGAGAGCGCCCAATTCGTATGAAACGCGATCAAAGACTCCGAGACGAGACAAGTTTAGCCGAGACCGATCCAATAGCGCCGGATTAAGTGGATCGCCTTTCTTCAGTTCGAGCCGTGAACGAATCAATGAAGGCTTCGTTGTTTCTGACCTACTTATCGATATCGAGGAAATGAATACTTGTGAGCCAGGATTCACCGTCGCTCTAATCACCACGCCCTTCTCTCCATCAGGCTTGTCCTCAATCATGAGCTCGGTTTTAACAACCGTATCTGGATATACCATTTCGTAATAGCTATTTCTTAGCTCCCGGGCGATATCCTGAGATATAAATCGAGAATAGGGTTGGCCGATTAATTCGCGCGTATCGATAGAAATAGAACTAGCTTCTCCTGTAACGCTAATTTCCACATCTTCAACTGTATGACGAGGACCTTCAACGATTGAAACGCTGGCGATGCACGCCCCAGTCGCCGAATCGCTCTCAATAAGAGAAACGTCAACGCCAGCATCGAGATAACCTAGCGTATTGAGATGGGCCTGCAAATTCCCCTTCCCGCCTTGAAGCAAGCTTGAAGTAAAAAGCCGAGACTTGTCGCTCTGAAACATCAATGGCTCCGCGTAAAAGAATGCCTCTACTTCACCAGTATCTAGAATTTTATTACCAGCGATCGTAAGCGTTTCGTAGTAGAATCGCGGCCCAGTCTCCAAGTGGAATTTAACTCGAGAAGCCTCTGTATCGCGTGGAAGAAATACGTCGAAGTCACGATCCCATTCAACCGTCTCTTCCGTTCCATCCAACGATTCCAAGGTCGCGATCGCTCTCGCGGCCAAGAATCCCTAGCTTTCCATATATGAGATCAGAATCAAGGCAGCATCTTCGATCTCCGAGCTGTTGAACGCGGGCTTCTCTTCATTGAAAATCAGATCCAGCTGGCTTTTGAGCTTTCGATTCTTGAAGAAACCTCGGTTCGTGACTGACCAAGTGGCAGACGCGACCCCATCCTCGCGAGCGATTACGGAATTTGGGAGAAAACAGAATGTCGACGCAAATACAAGGGCTGCCATGCTTGATCGTAAGCAGGCACCTCGGGCTTCCAATAGCTGGAATGGAAGGTAAGATCTCCCAATCACTCGGATACCTCCAATGTCTCCGATTCGGAGGACTCCTTTGCGCGGCGTCTCAGGATGCGCCAACGCAAGCCAGTATTCCAGGCATCATATTCATCGTACTCTCCCAGTAGTTGGAAACGCTCATCCAACTTGAATTCCATTTCCAGCGTTTCCTTCCCCTGCTCCGACAGGTTCTCGCCTGTTACAAGGCTGAACCGACTGCCCAATCCGCCTTCGCCACCCGAAGAAAAGAGCCCCTGACTTAAGTAAGTGCCAATCTTGGAAGCCCGTTGACTGGCGCTATAGTTGAAATTGGCGTCCGGGACATCGCCAGCCATAACCATGAGCAGAATCTGCTCCGACGACAGCGGTGGACTCGAACTAAATCGAATGCTCGGATCAAAAGCGGAGCCAGTAATCTCGATGCCCAAGTCGTACCGGAATCTCCTTGTTTCGCCAATCAAGCTCAGCATGGGAGTATACGGATCATCAATACGCATTTCAATTAGTCCCTCCGTAAGCTCGAACGACGCGAACGGAAATACCAGATCCCCTTCCTCGAACTCGACACGACCTACAGCGAGAGGTTCGCGCAAGGTACCGCTGAGCTTCATATCCATGGATAGTACACCCGTAGCAGCGGGCGTTTGCAGACGCATGAATCGATCCCCTGTTACAGCAAGATCCAGTTCCCAGTCTCCCAATGGCTCGACATCTACAGAAAAGTAGGGAGGACGCGTAGCCGCCGATTGACCTCCTCCGCCCGAAGCAGTCAGTACGGTGGTATCCATGAGAAACAAACCTTCCTGCAATACGATTTCTCCTGTAATACTTGCTTCTTCGCCTCGTTCCTTCTGAGCAACGACATTCAAGTTAGATCGGAGCAGAAGTCCTGCTTGCCTCAAAATCGGCAAATCGTCCCCTTGCACCGAGAACCCAAATGCGAGATCGTCAAGATCGCGAAAATCGATCTTGCCAGGCATTGTCATAGGTTCGCGCCCAATGTCTCCCTTGAATCGCTCTAGGGTCGCTATCGTTCGATCAATCTCTAAACGCGTCTCCACCTCGCGAAAAGAACCGAACGGGAATATCGGTCTTGTATTCAGTCCATCGATATCGACGAATCCTTCAAACCCATCGCTCGGGCTCCCGGACAAACGGGCCTCGGATGTTCCACTCGGAGCAAGCAATTCCGGAACAAAGAACGCAATAGGCGATAAATTCGTTCTAGGAGATGCAAATTCCAGATTGGACTGGGTCCAATCGACTTCCACCGGCTCGAGAGCGGCCAGTTTCAATGCATCTTCCGGAAGCGAGACCATCATAGAAGCTTCAAAAACTTCATCGAGTATCTGAGCGGATATTTTCCCTACGTTTAGGGTAGATCCTTCAATCAATGCGTTGGCTGCCAAAGATACCGGTGGGGCTCCATGCCCTCCCTCCCCTAGCTTCGGTCCTCAAGCTGAGGTCGAATGCACCCTGGGGACTGCTCAACGTACCCCCGATTTCGGCATCTGCGACAAACGACTCAACTTCCAAAGGCAATAATTCATCGAGCAACCCTAGCAAGGTCGGACTATTGCTCGTTTCCATAGTGAACGACAGCTCCGATGAGGGATCCGCCGTTAAGAATCCCTCGACGTTAAGGTCGACCTGATAAGGAAGCGTGCCTTCTAGCGCTAGCAATGGTCCTTCTAAATCCGATAGCGCGAGAGCTTCCATCTCAATCGATCGGTCATTTAGCGATAGCTTTCCATCCATTTTCAACTCGCCGTCCTCATACGCGAGGGCAGCATCTAGCAACCCTACTGCTTCAATAGGTCCATCATCCTAGCGAGCGTTTATATCCAAAGCATTGATACTAACGCGAGGCGCGCTCGATTTCAGCCAAGTATCAATCCAAACATCCGTCCGGACCCCTTCCATCAGGAATTGAAGTTCCGCCCGTTCCGGATAGCTAAACGAAGCCGACACCGCTAAGTGAGCATCGTTTCCCAGCAACTTCAACGGATGCACCGTCCCAGAGACAATCTCATCCAATTGCAGTTCAATCTTCGATACTCCTTCCAAAGAAGCCAGCAACGTTTCTTTCGCTGAGATCGAAAGCTGCGAAAGCGATATCTCAAGCGAATTGCCATCGAGAATGCTGGAACCTGAAAATTCTAACGCTGCTTCGTCACTCGCAGCCGACAAATCGAAACGGTTGAACGAACGATCTTCACCGCTCCAATCAAGCTTCAACGAGAGAGGCTTGAGAATTTCATCCTGGAACGAGCCAACGGTTAGCGATCCGGTGTGAATGAGAGATTCGAATGGTCCCTCGGCGATTGCAGAAATGCGAACCGCCTCAACCGAGGTCCCTTCAGGCAATGCCTTATTGCTCACGTCATCAGATACATCGATTTCCAAGACGCTTTTCCCCAGTCGGCGCTCCTCAATATCTACGGCTCCGTCTATTCCAATTCGAGACCCAGAATCCAATACGACATCCATTCTTTCGACACGTATCACGGGCCAATAAAGCAACGCATCGATTTCAAAAACGCGCGTACTTAAATCATCGTAGGCGATCTCCCGTCCGGAAAGCTGGAATCTACCATTAGGGGAGCCATCCTCATCCGCCACGAGCGAAGATTCGCCTTCAAAGGCTCCTGACAGATTTTCTATTCCAAAGAGCGCGAGGTCGAAGTCTAGATCCATCGCTAGCTCTCCATCCAGCTGGAACAAGCCAAGCTCGAGCTCGACAGGCTCGACGGCCCGGGCATCGAGACCGGGTCCGATCAACTCAAGCGAATCAAGGCGCAGCCGATTCATATCCCCAGAAATTGCAGTATCAAATTCAATTTCAGGCACTTTCAATGCGCTTTCAGAATCCGGATACACAGTGCCATTCAGAACGTTTCGATAAGAAGTTCCATCCCATTCCCCTGCCAAATTGAATTGAATATTTGTATACAGGCTATCCCATGCGAATTCTTCGCTCGTCAGCGACCAATCCGATCCCGACCATCGAGCGCTGGATGGCAGCCACCCACTTCGATTGAAATCCGCCGAAGCGATCAATGAATTCTCATTTCGTTCAACCTCTAATTCGAGACGAGCCGCATCGAGTTCGGCATCTACTCGAGCTCTAATTTCGATTGCTGCGGGTGTCGACTCCACTTCGATAGTGGCGCCGGAGGAATTGAACTCCGCCTGAAAATCAATTGGGTATTCCGGATACTGGTTCGTTTCGATTTGGCAGGTTAGACGCGAGTCGCGCCACTCGAGGTTCCGGACGCTCGCTATGTTTTCTCCAAGCTGGGCATTGATCGTCTCAACAGTGACGTAGGGTACCCACCGCGCTGCCAGCCCAATTGGTTTGCCCGCCATCTCAAAGGCTTCGATCGCGTTTTCTGGGCCCTCGGCATTCGTTTGATCCAATTCGGAATCCGACTCCATCACCTCGATTTCAACGTACCCAATATTCGCATAAGGGCGATCGCCCGACTCGCGAGATGCTTCCCATAGGCCAGACCAGGGGAGAATACGCCTCCAGTTTGTCAATCGCTACCGTAGCCTGAGGAGACTCGAGCGATACGCCTTCCAAAATGAAGCGCCCATACCCCGAACGGCTATAGGACTCAAACGTGATAAGTTCGTCCGGGAGAGTCATTCGCAGTGCGAATCCAAACCAAAAAGGCAATGCTATCGCCAAAGCCACAGCGGCAATCGCCCCATAGACGATCGCTCTCAAGAACCCTTTCTTAAGGACCCTCCAAACCTTTCTCGATACGCTCGTACTCACAGCATGCTAACTCGGTTGCGACCGCATCGCCTCGATTTACGCAAGTCCACTACGTATCAACAATGCTTCCGGATCCGGCTCACGACCCATAAAGCCGACGAACAGTTCCATGGGATCCTTGGAATTTCCTTTGGAAAGTACATTTTCCCTGAACGAAGCGCCGGTTTCCCCGTTGAAGACACCTTCCTTCTCGAATCGAGTAAACGCATCCGCATCAAGAACTTCTGCCCATTTGTACGAGTAGTATCCGGCCGCATACCCAACAGAGCTGGAGAATAGATGACTAAAGCGACGCACAATGGTAGGAAACTTGGTCTTGAGTGGAACTATGTAATTTTCAATCACGGATCGTATGCTATCGTCCAGATCACCATCGTAGTAATTTTCTGGATGCAAGTGCATCTCCAAGTCCATTTTTCCAAGCGCAAGCTGACGCATCATCATCATGGCAGCATTGAAATTTCGGGCAGCTACCATCTTCTTGAACAACTCATCGGGAATCGCTTCTCCCGTCTCATGGTGGCGCGCAAATAGATCGAGGCTCTCCCGGTTCCAGCACCAATTCTCCATAATTTGCGAAGGCAACTCAACCCAATCCCAAGCGACATTGACTCCCGAGAGCGACTTTATCGGAACGTCACTCAACAGGTGATGGAGCAAATGACCAAATTCGTGGAACACCGTTTCCACCTCCCTGTGCGTCAGCAAGGCAGGTTGATCTCCAATCGGCGCCGTCATATTGCCGCAGATCAATCCCACATGCGGTTCTCTCGAACCTGATCCCCTCGAGGGAGCGCCCGTATCCAAAAAATTCATCCAGGCTCCACCTCTCTTTTCCTCACGCGGATGCCAATCTGCATAAAAGTATCCCAGCAACTCCTCCGATCCATTGTAGAGATCATATACCTTTACTTCAGGATGCCACCCAGAGGCCCCATCATGGTCGCGAATCTTTACCGAAAACAGCTGTTCCGCTATCTCGAACATCCCGCTCAAGACACGATCTATCGGAAAATAAGGCCGAAGCGCCTCCTCGTCGAAATCATACTTTTTCTGTCGAAGCTTTTCCGCCCAGAACGTGGTATTCCAAGGCTCGAGTCGTTCAACAGGTTGATTGGTTTGCTCCGCCACGAATTGCTCGAGCGTCTCGATTTCCTGATCGAATGCTTCCTTCGCCATATCGTGCAGATCCTCCACGAACGTGAGGGCGCTGGCTCCCGATTTCGCCATGCGACGCAGCAAGACGCTGTCTGCAAAGTTCGCCTTCCCCAGCACCTCGGCCTTCTCTGCCCTTAATTTTAGGATGTCTCGGATAAGGCCCGTATTGTCGTGAGGAGCGGTCAACCCAACGTTGGCGCTCGCTTCGTGCAATTCCCGCCTAAGGCTTTCGTCCTCAGCGAACTGGGCAACGGGAAACATCGAAGGCATGTGGAGAGTGAATCGCCATACTGGCTTTTCTTCGGTGCCAAGATCTTTCGAGCGCGCGCTTTGCAACGCTGCCTGACGCGCGGAATCCGGCAATCCCTCCAAACGGGTTTCATCTTCTATCAACAGCTCGAACGCATTTGTACTATCAAGCACATTCTCGGAGAACTTTTGCGTCTTCTGGGCCAGCTCTTTATTGATCGCTTCCAATCGCTTCTTCGATGCATCATCCAAATCGGCGCCCGCTTGTTCGAAATCGGCTATCGTTTCCTCGAAAAATCGTTTTTCAATCCCGGTTAGCGATTGAGCCTCAGGCTTTTCAGCGAATCCTTTCAACGCTTTCCAAAGGCGAGCATTGAGCGGGATACTTGAGTTGAACTCGGTCACTTTGGGTAGCATCGCATTGTATACCTCCCTCAAAGCGCTCGAATCTTTCACAGAGGTCAGATGGTCCACTCGACCCCAGGCCCGGGAAAGCGCTTTTCCAGCGCTTTCTAGAGCGAGAAAGGTATTTTGAAACGTCGCGCTTTCGAATTCGACCTGGCAAATCGCTTCAATCTCGTCTTTTGCCATCTCAAGGGCGGCCCCCACCTCCGCTTCAATTCGCTCAGGACGCAATACCGCCCAATCGATCAACTTAGCTTCGCTTAGAAATCCAGTTTCGTTTCCCATAGGAACCTAAGATTCCTATCCTCTCCCAATCAGCAACGCTCTTTTAATAATAGGGCGGAAATTACCGCGCGATTTCCGGCGCGAACATCTCGCAGGCTCGACTTCGTCAATTCAGGGACAGCGGTATCCCGGCACGCAGGACCCCTGGTTGAGCCAAGGCGAGGATCCCTTCGTGTAGGGAGTAGATAAGCCTCATCGCTCCGAACCCTAGGACCGAGATCACCACCTTTGAACAACGCAACGACGATTTACCGTAGCGCGTCACTCAAAATCAGCTCAAAGATTCTTCTCCAAAGGCTCTCTATCGACTTTACGGGCGCTTTCTACCCACAAAGATCCCCCTTTGCGGTTCCACTCTTCCCCAATAAGCGCCCATCGTTCGTGATCTCTCCACTCGCCGCCAATCTTCAAGTACTGCGGCGAAAAGCCCTCCTTCTTAAGTCCCAATCGGCGCACCAATGCGATAGAGGCGGTGTTGGCAGGTTGGATGTTGATTTCCAAGCGGTGCAATCCCAGCGACTGAAACGCCGCGTCGAACACCAAGGCCAGACCCTCCGTCAAATAGCCTTTCCCTGTGAATCCCTCAAAACCCCAGTAACCAACGAAGGCGCTATTCATTGCGCCACGAATAATCTCGCTCAAATTGACGACTCCCACCAAAGCGGCATCTTCCTTGCGGCAGATAAAGTACCCTTGGTACCTGCTTTCGTGCAATCGCTCCAAATACGCCTGATAACCAACCGGAGTAGTAGGCGGAGAAACCCACGGACGGTGGAGCGAAAGGCTTGCCCGATTGCTCTCTAAAAATACCTCTTCGTCGGTATTGCGAGGTTCCCGGATAAAAACTCTCATATCTCAAATACGGTCGTGCGGGATGCGAGCCTACTTGGCAAAACAATACCTACGATTTTCCGCAGCTGAAGCATTCCAGACAGGAAAAGGCTCATGACAGGCTACCGCAATCGTTATCGAGTTTTCTCAGGCCGAGCAAAACGAGCGCGATTCCTGATCAATTGCGCGACTGGCAATGTAAATGGGCTAGACAATCTATTTCCCTACGCGTTCAAATAGGAACGCATGGCCGACACGCCTTACAAATTTTCTCGGCACGCCGAAAACTTGATCGCCAATCTTCGCGGGGTACCGGAAGACTACAGCCCTATCGTACGCGAAACCGTAGATATGGGGGTCGTGTTCGACAAGATCCTGTATCGCTACAAGATTGGAATCGATTCGCTAGAGGATCGAATTCGCGAGCAATGGATTCAAATCGTCGGTCCGGCTAACGCGAACCATTGCAATCCGGTGAGAATTGAGCGAGAAACTACTCTCATTATTTCCGTATCCAACCCGATAATACGTCAAGAATTACAGTTCAATCAACGATTGATATTGAAAAACTTGTCGCCCATCAAGGACGGAAGGAGGATTCGCTCCCTCGTATTTCGCTCTGGCTAGAGAGGTCAGCCAAAGGCCGAATTTCGTCAAAATCACTCGCCACTGGTGATCAAATTGAGTTTTCACTCGCAAGGTTTTCCAAGATAGGTTTTTGGATAGGTAAGAACTTAACGAATGGCCACCGCTCACTCCCTTGCAAAACGCATCCGCTCTCAGGCGAAAAAACGTCTCTCCTTCGACAGACAGGCGAGCGATGCTAGCAATCTGGAATCCTATCGCGAGTTTCTGAAGACAGAAACAGACTTGGTGAAGAAAAGCCATCGCGAAGGCGCCTCTGGCCGGGCAGTCGTCGCCGCGCTCACAGCCATAGTAGATGCTATGCTCGAGAGTTTGGCCGCTCCGGCATTCGCTACCTACAAAGCGAATGCCAACGGTGCAGGCATGTCGATCTCCCTCGTCGCTATCGGCGGCTACGGACGATCAGAACTTTGTCCACTGAGCGACATCGACTTGATGTTTCTCTATCCCACAAAGACCAGTCCAAAGACGCTCGAGGCCGCTCAGGAGCATATGGTTCAGAATATCCTCTACCCTCTTTGGGACATTGGACTCAAAGTCGGGTATTCATCGCGGACGGTCGATGACGCGTTCGAAGAAGCGAAAAAGGACATCCAAACCAAGACGGCCTTGCTTGAATCGAGACTCGTCTACGGTCCGAAGTCGCTTTTCGAAGGATTCGAAAGCTCATACAACACATTTTACCGCAAGGAGGATCCGAAAGGCTACATCCAGCAGCGGTTGAGAGACCAACAAGAGAGACGTAGTCGCTATGGCGATACAGTCTTCATGCAAGAACCGGATATAAAGAACGGCGTCGGTGGACTGAGAGACTACCACAATACCTTTTGGATGGCCCGTGTACGACTGAACGTGGAATCCATCGATGGTCTCGGAGAGCAGAATTACTTGCGAAAAGAAGAGCTCGCCCAGCTCAAGGAAGCCTACGACTTTCTATTGCGAGCCCGCAACGAGCTGCACTTTAGAAGCAAGCGTCCCACCGACCTGCTATCCCTCGAGATTCAACCCAAAGTCGCGTATCGACTTGGCTACAGGGAACGGAACCTTCTCGCTCGCGTGGAGCTGTTTATGCGCGACTACTATCGCCATGCCGAAAATATCAATCGGCTTTCGAAAACGGTCGAGAGTCGCATGTCGATCAATTCGCAACCGGACCCAGGAATCAATCCACTGAAATCCATGAAGGATTTTCTCCTCGCGCGGAGAAAAGAACGTATACGGCGCATTGACGGCTTTATAATTCGAGGAAGGGAATTCGGGTACGAAAACAAAGAGGTATTCGCGGAAGATCCCGTTAGGCTCATTCGCGTATTTCGCCATACGCAACAGCACGGTCTTGATCTGGATATAGATCTGAGCGCCCTCATTCGAGTCTCGGTCGATAAAATAGACGATACGGTTATTAGATCCCAAGACGCGAACCTAAGCTTTCGAACCATACTTCAAGAAAGCGGCAATGTATACGGCACCTTGAAGTCCATGCACGAGCACGGAGTTCTCGGCAAGTTCGTACCCGAGTGGGATCGGCTGACCTGCCTCGTACAGCATGAATACTACCACCGCTATACTGCGGACGTGCACACGCTCCACACCATTCGAGAACTAGACAATATCTTCTCGAGCTCGGATCCGATCTTCGAACGATATCGCAATGAAATCCACGAGTTGCGACTCCCCAACCTCCTCTACCTCATTCTATTTCTGCATGACATCGGGAAGGGCGTAAAGATCAAGGGTCACGCTGAAATTGGGCTCGAGATGGCCGAGCCCATTCTCGACCGCATGCAAATAGCGGAAGAGAATCGCAACTTGATTCGCTTCGTTATTAAAAACCACCTGCAAATGGCTCGTTTTTGGCAGCGTCACGATATCGACGATCCGGATACAGCTAAGGTATTCGCGGATCAAGTCGAGTCGATGGAGAAGTTGAGATTGCTCTATATCCATACGTTTTGCGATGCGCGTGGCACTGCAAAAGGACTATGGAATCAATACAAGGACAGTCTTCACTCCACTCTGTTTCACCGAGCGATGGTCGCTCTAAAGGCGGGCGGAAAAACGCAGGAACACTACCAGGAGCACAAAGCCAACGTTCTAGAGAAAGTTCTGGAATCGGGTATCCCTGAGGTGTCCACCGAAGAAATCACCGCCCACTTCGACACACTTCCAGATCGTTACTTTATCAATACCTCACCCAAGGAGATCAAGCTGCACATCAAGATGATCAACCGGCTTTTCGCCGAATTTGCCGAAGCGGGTTCCATGGAAACATTAGCTCCTGTAATCGATTGGGAACAAGATATCAATCGTAGCTTCATTGTAGTGAATGTCATCACCTGGGACCGGGCTGGACTTTTCCACAAACTGGCTGGATCACTAAATATTGCCGGGTACAGCATTTTGAGCGCAAGGGCAGTTTCTCGCGAAGACAACATAGCAATCGATACTTTCTTCGTAACGGAAAACGATGGCAAGTCGCGAACCGTAGGCGATGCGACGATGATTTTTGAAGAGTGCATCAAAGATACCTTGATAAACGGTACGGAACTTTACCCTGTATTGCAAAGCATCATACAAAAAGCGTCCAAGAATATTTTCTATAAGAAGGAAAATCCATTGGCCGATACCTTTCAGTCGCAGGTGACGATCTACAAAGACGAAGCCCTTAACCGCACTATACTGGAGGTACAGTCGCCCGACAGCCTCGGTCTTCTCTACTCAATTTCAAAATGCGTTTATTCAAACGGATTCACGATCAACTTCGCCCGGATCAATACCGAACGAGATATCGCGATAGACACGCTTTATATAGAATCCATTGAAGAGCCGAGCGACGAGCGCCTCGCAATCCTGGAAGAGCGTCTAAGTGAGGCTATCGCTATCGAGCGCGAACCGGTCGAGAACTAAGACTGATTGCAGTCTAGGAGGGTCAACGACCTTCCTACAAGCGTGGATACCCGAGGAAAGACCCCTTGGGCAAAGATTAGAAAATCATCATCGCCTCGAAGCAACGGACGAGAATCAAGCAAACCGCGCCCCAAGAAAATCCTACTCGCTCTCTCATCCGTGTCCCTATTTATCTAGTACGAACGATGAAAAACGCCCAGATCACAGCCCTCCTATCTTTCCTAGCCCTCTCGACGCTTTCATACTCTCGACAGCCTAACGTGATCGTGTTCCTGACCGACGACCAAGGCTGGGGCGATCTCAGCATCAATGGGAATACGAACCTAAGCACACCCCACATAGACTCCCTCGCCGAAGAAGGGCTCACTCTCGAGAATTTCTACGTATGCTCCGTTTGCGCGCCGACCCGCGCAGAATTTCTCACCGGTCGATACTACCCTAAGACTGGAGTGAGCGGCGTCTCCACAGGCCAAGGACGACTAAACTACGACGAAACCACCATAGCGGACGTCTTCAAGTCCGCTGGCTACGCAACGGGAGCATTCGGCAAATGGCACAATGGCACGCAGTCCCCCTATCACCCCAACGACCGTGGCTTCGACGAGTACTATGGTTTTACGTCAGGTCACTGGGGACACTACTTCAGCCCACCTCTCGACCACAATGGGAAGCGCGTACGAGGAAACGGCTATGTTGTCGATGACTTCACCGACAAAGCGATTGCGTTTATCGAGGCAAACCACGCGTCGCCATTCTTTTGCTACATCCCCTACAACACGCCTCACTCTCCCATGATGATTTCGGAACGGTTCTTTGGCAAGTTCCGAGACGCCGAACTCGACATGCGCAATAGAGATCCTGAGAAGGAAGATCTCAACATGACTCGCGCCGCTCTGGCCATGTGCGAGAATATCGACTGGAATGTCGGCAGAGTCCTCCGCACGCTCGAAGAGCTCAATCTAGCAGAGGACACGATCGTCATCTACTTTTCGGACAATGGACCTAATTCCCTGCGTTGGAACGGCGATATGAAAGGCCGAAAAGGCTCAATTGACGAAGGTGGAGTCCGCTCTCCTTTCTTCATTCGTTGGACGCGGTCGATACCGGCAAACCAATCGGTGAATCGCATTGCCGGAGCAATCGATCTTCTGCCTACGCTTGCTGACCTTGCAGGCATCGAAGCCCAAACTCAATACGACCTCGACGGACGGAGCATACGTCCTCTGCTAGAGGGCAATCTAGCCAATTGGGAGGATCGAGCCCTCCTGTCAATCCGGAGAAATCAAGTCAGCATCCGTACGCAACGCTTTCGGTTAGACGCCTCTGGTAAGCTCTACGATATCGAAAACGACCGCGGACAACGGATCGATGTAGCTCAACAATTCCCCGAATTAGCCAAGCAACTCAAAACCAAAGCAGACGCTTTTTCGGTAACGATGCAATCAGAGCTCGAACGCCACCAAAACCGCCCATTCACAGTGGGCTATGCCGAATCGACCACGCTTCCTGCTCGCGACGGGGTTGCGCATGGCGATATCAAGCGTAGTTCCAGAGCGCCCAACAATTCTTTCTTCACCAATTGGAATCGTACCGAAGATTCAATTACATGGAATATTCACGTCGGCAATCCCGGCAACTACGAAGCTATCCTCTACTACACCTGCCGCTCAGGAGACGAAGGCGCGGAGATACAAATATCATCCAGCAACGGAGGGGCAGCGAAGTCGACGATTTCCCAGGTATTCGACCCGCCTCTCTACGACAAGTCCATCGAACGCATGGAAGCCTCCCACTATTTCGTGAAAGACTTTAAACCCCACAGCCTAGGGTCGCTTCAATTGGAAAGCGGTAAGGCAACCCTCACATTGAGGGCGACCCGAATTCCCGGAAATGCTGCGATCGATGTGCATTCCGTCGATCTCATTAAGCAACGTTAATCGTCAAATGTCGTATAGCTGAACAAGGCGACCCTTCACTTATATCTCGAGCATGGCCGGACGCGCCACTAGGATGTCTAATGAGCCATTTCCTCGTTGAATTCAATCGACACCGACGACGATCCAAACGGCGTGCCTGATCCTATCTGACCCTCTACAATCTCACGCGTGACCTCAAAAGAGGCACCATCGTTCCATGTTTCTGATGACTTCCGGATACTTTAAAACCCGCCAAATAAGCTAAACGTTCGTTCTACGACTTGATCCCTACTCAAATATCTTGAGACTTCCACTCTATCGAACTTCGGATAAAAAAAGTAAAAGTCTCTGCCAAGGGGATAATCGTTCAGCTAGGCCGCATACTCGTTATACGGACAGTCCTGAAAAACGGAACCTCCGCCTATAAGCTACCCGGAGGAAGACAGAAATCTGGGGAAACGCTTGATCGAACATTGATGAGGGAGATCTTTGAAGAGACTGGAGAGCGCGTAAGGATCGAAGGTCTAGTCGACGTCGTGCAAAAAGACAGGATGTTGAAAGAAGCTCCGGAAGAGGTACACCGAAAGATCGACTTCATATTTCGCTGCACCTTGCTTTCTGAATACAATCCAAAGCTGGGAGGGAAACCAGACATGAATCAAACAGGCGTCCAGTGGCTTGATTTCAGCTCGATCGATTCCTACGATCTCCGTCCGAAGCGAATCAAGGAACGGCTCTTGAAAGAGCGCGCCTCAATGGCCCAAGACGCATCGACCTAGTTTACAAAAAGGAACCATTCAGCGCTCGCCGAATCCTTTTGTTGAGGCAAAGGGTCTCTTGCAAATTCCGGATCGCAAAGGAAGAATCGGCGACTAAAGTTGGTGGCGTATTATGGGCTTCAATAGGAAACGAAAGCGATGGATATGGGTGAGACGTCTCTTCGCCGCCAGCATCGCTTGCGCAATTGGAGCTCTCGCCGGTGTCTACTACGGACGAGTCTCGCTAGCCAATTACGCAGTTCAGAAAGCGCTCGATATCGAAGGCCTTGAAACGCTGCAATTCGAGTTTACTAAGCTGAATATTGACGGATGCGCTGCCCGCAATCTGCGTTTCGACTCCGATTCGCTAACGCTTGAAATTGATTCGCTAGAAATGAGCTATGACATTTCCGAAATCCGAGAGGATCGCGTAGCGCGAGACATAGAAATTTCCGGCATTCGGATCACCTACGACCTAAGAGGACCGTCAACATTGGATATGAACGAGGTAGACCGTTTCATAAAGTCCGGGATCCCTTTTCCAGCTCGGTCTATCCAACTCGATTCTGTAATCCTCACGCTTATCGCCGATTCAGGACCCCTTGAGTTTGATGGATCCACTACAATCGTTCGCGATACGAATAGCGCCATCAAAGGAGCGCTGCTTGCATCGGGAACTCATGATGACCTGGATTTTCAGTTCACGATCGATGATCGAATTCGGTATATAGCAAAGTATTCTAGTTCGAATATTTTGGACGTCCTAGAAAGCTACCAACCAGATTGGCGCGAAGCTCTTTCGATACCTAGCGACACTCTGCTAGCTGCCTCCGAAGCGTCGATACACGTTGACGGGATCTTTCATGGCATCCATTCCCAAGCGACCGATATCGTGATCCGCTCGGGACCGCTATCCTACAAGGAACCTGGCAGAGAAATCGATATTGAATCAATCCATTCACGAATTCAGCTCACTGGCGAAGCGATCAAGGACAGCGAAATTCGCATTCAATCTACCCATGGCTCAATTAACGAAATCCCATTCTCAATTTCATCGATTAACTTAGAATCCCAAGACATAACAACGCCGGTCATTAAAGTCTTTAACGCTCAATGGGCGCTGGAAGGGGGTGAACGCGGAATTTTCAGCGCAACTATCGAGCCCCTTCTGAGTGATACCTTAGATCTAGACACGTTTTCCGCAAGGCTCTCCATAAGAGAATTGATGGGGGAAAGCTTTGAAATCGAACCGTTCGTCGCAACCGTACGTGGAGACTTGAACGAAGTGGAGATATCAACTAACGGTATTCTATTTTTAGGTACAGAAAATCTAGAAATTAACGTATTGAGAGTGAATGCGATTGATTTTTTAGAGACCGATTTTGAAGTTTCGCTTGAAGCTGATTTGATCGTTTCGGATTCAATCGATCCGACGTTTCCCATTACTGGCGAATGGAAGCTAGAAGGCGCGATTCATCCTAACGCCGTTCCAATTAGCGCTCAATTTGAATTGAACCCGAAAACGGATTCATCGGTAGTTCAAGGCGCTGGCTTCGACGTGGCTGGCAACGCAACTGTCAATGCCAACCTGAACTATTGGCCCGATGCAGGTGACGTTAAAGTCTCAATGCTAGCTAAAGGATCTGATCTTACGGTTGAAGCGCAAGAATGGACGACAACGGGAATGTCTTTCGACCTGCAAGCCCATGCAGAACGATTGAATATCGCTGAAATCGATAGTCGCGCGAGCGCCGCCGAAGACCTCCTTTCCTATCTCGCCAAACGAGTTTCATACACGGGTTCTTGGCAAGGCTCTGAGCTTGCCTTTGGCGAATTTGCTAATTTCAAGTGGCTTTCAGGAACTGTTCAATCCCAAAATAATCCTATCGACATTGTATCCAACATTCCGATTCAATGCACCATCCAATTCGGAGCAGGGATTGGTAGATTTGGTTCAGAAGAAATTCAACAGATCGACTTGAACCTAGCCATGGAGAGCGATGTTGAAACCACCTCATCAATAGCATCCGGGCAATTTCTTTTCGAAGGCGAACCCGTCACATTTGAGGCCAAGCAATCCACTGCGCTTGACTCAGGTGATATCTCATCAAGCGGCGACTACCACATCGAGGGAATCTCGCTCGTCAGTTCAGACCTTCTTGCGCGGCATATAGATAGCCTAGCGGGATCCATCGTGAATGCGGAGATTGAGCTAGAGGGAAATTTGCGTTTCGATGAGAGCGAGAGTGATGCGAGCGCGACGATCAAGCTGCGTGAGGGCTCCCTAGCCATTCCTTCGCAGGAGCTCTCGATCGAGTCCATTTCTACCGACTTTTCGCTCTCATCCGTCAACAATTTACTAACGTCGGGGCCTCAAGCCGTAAGAGCGGAGTCCATCACCATAGGGGACTTGGAGGCAACCGCGTTCAGTTCCTTGGTTTCGCTCCCGAAGCCTGGATGGCTTTCCGCTCAGGATTCCGAAGTCACGGCATTTGATGGCCAAATCTCTATCGACCCGTTTTCCATTTCCTACGACAATCCATCCGCAGATCTCGTGGTTCGATTCAATGGAATATCGATCGCTCCCGCTGTCGCGATGCTCGACTTCTTCGATGGGACCGTTAGCGGACGACTCAATGGAAGCCTCCCCATAAGCCTAGAAAACGGGTACCCCGTTTTGGGTGAAGGGTATCTGGAGCTTGATCCCAATTCTCAGGCTACATTCTCCTACAATGCCAATGGATTTTTTACCAACGAAGATCCTAGCAATCCAACGCCCAAGGCCCTGGGAGACAAGTTGCTCGAAACGCTCGACCTCGAACCCAACGCGCTTCTAGAAGAAGCGCTGGGCAACTTGAACATTAACGATATGCGACTCGATCTTTTCAGCAAAGATCTGCCCAGAACACCCATGCGAATCCAGCTCTCTGGGATTGCCAATGCTAGCGAAACCGAAATTCCACTAAATATCACGACCAACATCAACGGAACTGTCGCGGAGCTCATCAACTTTCTTACCCGACTCGATTCCCTAGGCTTGGTCGCAGGGGCCCAATCCACAGGGAACTAACATCGCAAATTCGCCTCGTATTAATCGGCCTAAGCCTACAATCTAAAAAATCTCTTTGAATCCGCCTGAGACTTTGAACGTCTTATCACCGCACCATGAAACTCGAAATACGCTCTCTTAGAAATTTGGCGCTGGTCTTGCCGCTAGCCTACTGTCTCGCTGGCTGCATCAGCGTAAAAACGCACAGTTCTTTCGAGCCGATTTACATGACGCTCGACGTCAATCTAAAGGTCCAGCTCGAGCAAGAGCTTTCTGACGTATTCGGCGATATCGACGCCGCATCGAGCTCCCTTTCCGACTCCTAGCATTTCAACCAATACCATCCGATGAAAACACTGAATTGGACCCTCGCAATCGCATTTTCTTTATTGGCGATCGGACTTGCCCCCGAGCAAGCGGCAGCCCAAAACGACGAAACGTCGATCAAGCAGCGACTCCTAGAGCGTGTCGCAAGCGTAGATACGCTGAAGATCAGCGGCGCAGTGGGCGAAAACAACAAAGGTTTTCTGACGCAACGGGCAAACTTGAATCCGGCTCAGACCAAGACCATGAACGATGAAAATGCCGACCGAAAGGCGCTGTATACCATTCTCGCGCAGCGGCTAGGGCTCTCCGCAGCCGTCGTAGGTCAAGGGCGCGCTGAATCGATTCGCAAAAAGTCAGCGGCCAAGGTTTGGATACAGGACCCGAATGGAAGTTGGTCGCAAAAATAGGGCTGATGATTCACGTCATGTCTACGTTCATCACACTGTTGTAGACACCTCAATTCTGTCCACCTTGCCTGCTAGGAATACTTTCTCCGTATGGAGAAAACGGTTCTCCCAATTCTCCATGGGAGCATCGAAGTCATCCGCGAAGCGTGCATCTTTCGCTAGATAATCACCGCTCTCAATTGCCTGTAGAGAGCCAATTTCTAGTTACTTCCAAAATCGCCACAGGATACTGCGTCTTCCAATGCAGAACGAAGTGACTCGATCTTCATCGGCTTGCTGACAAAGCCATCCATACCCGCTTCATTGCATCGGCCCTTGTCCTCCTGGGATACACCCGAGGTCAGGGCTATGATCTTTGGCTGGCGGTCTGCAGGAAAGTCTTCGCGAATCCTCCGAGTCGCCTCCAATCCATCCATTACAGGCATTTGGACATCCATCAATATGACATCGTAACTCGAACGTCCAAGAGCATCCAAAGCTTCCTTCCCATTCGTCGCTGTATCCACTCGGCCATAACCAAGTCGCTTCAGCATATGCATCGCTACCTTCACATTGACGGCATTGTCATCGGTAATCAGAAGCTTTAGCCCGTCTTCCGACAATACTTGCTCATCTACATCCGACGGATCGCGACGTTTTTCGGCAACGCCTGGCGAGACTTTAACCGGACGCGCTGGCTTGCCTGCGATCGCTTTGAATGAAGCCTCCAGCAGCTTGCGCTGCCGCGCAGGTTTCGCGATGCATTGAACTTTGCCACCGCACAATCGGCGAGCTTCATCAATCCGAATTGTCTGCGGCAGCAAAACAAAGCCCATTTCGGATTCGCTAGCCTGTTCGCTGACTTTTTCCAAAAACGCTTCGCAACCAATCCCTGGAAGATCGTACCGAATCCAGAGAACATCAAATCCATCAGGATCTGTTTCTATCAATCTGAGCGCCGAATCGGTTGTTGCTACGGCTCTAGAGCGCATGCCTGCGCGCAGGGCGATTTCTTCTAACGCAAGGGATACAGGCTCTTTTTCCCCGACAATAAGGACTCGTTTTCCCGCAACATCCTTAATCATTGGATACTCCTGACTCGCATTGACATCGAGGGACTCAGGAAAATCGAACCAGAATACGCTTCCTTGGCCTACTTCGCTGTGAGCGCCAATCTCTCCACCCATAAGATTGGCAAGGTCTTTGCAGATGGAAAGCCCAAGACCTGTTCCACCAAACTTTCGAGCTGTCGAACTATCCACTTGAGTAAACGGCTGAAACAGTTCCTTTAACTTTTCCCTAGGAATCCCAATTCCCGTATCCGAAATTTCAACATTTATGAACCTCTGACCTTCTTTAAGGACCCGTTTCAAGTATATCGACACACTCCCTGATTCGGTAAATTTTATAGCATTGCCCACCAGGTTCACTACTAGCTGCTTGAAGCGCGTCACATCGCCCACAACATGAACGGCAATACCTGGTTCTTCGCGATATATCAATTCGATACCCTTCTTGTGAGCCACTTGCGCCATCAGCTCTAAAACGCCTTCGATGCTCTCGCGCAAATCGAATGGAGCGCTTTCTAGCTGAAACTTGCCAGCTTCTATCTTCGAGCGATCCAGGATGTCGTTGATGATCTTAAGCAGTCCTTCTCCAGATTCCTTGGCCGTGTTCAAGAAGGACTCTTGATTCTCGTCTAGCTTAGTATCCGAGAGTAGTGTACACATCCCGAGTATCCCGTTCATGGGAGTTCTCAATTCATGCGACATATTCGCTAGAAAATCCGACTTCGCCCGAGTCGCTGCCTTGGCCTCATCGGCCAGTTGAATGGAACGGGTCAGCGAGACCTCCAACTGAGCATTCTTCTCTTTCAAGATCCTGGAATGGTGCTCCACATCCTTAGTGCGTTCCGCCACTAGCCTACTTAGCTCCAAGTTTCGCTTAATCAGCTTTCGGCTTCTCGCCTTTACGATAGTCCAAACAACGATGACGAACAGCGCAACGTAGACCAAGTACGCATAAGCCGTCGCATAGTAAGGTGGAATGATCGAGAATGCGAATGAGTCGATCTCTCCAATCTCGCCAAATCCATTTCTCCCGAGAACCTTGAATTCGTAGTTTCCCACCGGCAAATTCGTATACTCCTTATATATCGAATCGCTATACTCGCTCCAACCATCGTTAAGACCGTCCAAGCTTACCTGATACCAATTTTGAAAGGAGTCTCAAAATTGAGCAGCGCGAACTCAAACCTCAATGACCGCCTTGAGAATGGAATCTTCAATGGCTCGCTACCGCCACGATACGACCGCTCGTAGATCGACTCATTTCGGTCTAAATCGAATATACCCGTTATTCTCGTTTCGATGTCGCGAATTTTCGGTGGCTCGAAATCCAATCGCGTTTTCACAACTCCCGAGCTGTTGGCGATCCAAATAAACCCTTTCGAATCTATAAAAAACGCGGTCGCCCTAAAATCAGAACCCCCTGCAAGATTCTTCAAGCCCCGAAAATAGTCACCCGCAGGCAAAGGACTCAATTCGCCACTCATCGCATCCTGATTGACCCAAATGACATCGTCGTCGTCCTGGATCATTATTTGGAAGCTAGACAAGAAGTCATCACTGGGAATCGAAGCCCATCCGTCCAAAGGCGCGAAGCGATCGCTAGATTCATCATATCCAAGTAGATCGCCACCTTGGGCATACGCTATCAATCGATCTCCCGCGCGGAGAAACCTATAGTCTTCGCCAACTAAGCCTGATTCAGGGCCATAGTACTTGAAATCTCTATAGTCCGCATTGGCGAAAACGCGCATCACCGATTGGTCAATCAAACTCGCCCATAAGTCGCCATTAGCGCTTATCGTGATGGAACTAACCTGCGCCGTTCTGGAGCCTAGCAACCGTTCGTGAAGCGCACCCTCTTTAATCCTCTCCAATCCGCGGGCATTCATCGTCAATGCAGATTCGCCATCAATAGCTGTTATGAATCTTCTGTCCCCTCCTCCAATTCGATGCGCTTGTCCGTTCTCTAGCAACGCCAGCCCTCGACTCCCTCCTAGCAACAATCCATCTTCAGTGGGAATCAGAGTCGGGGTATTGTCGGCATGATAGACGATTTCGAATTTACGATGATCAACTTTCGCAAATTGATTGTATCGATAAACTCCTGACAGAGTCCCAAAGTATAGTTGACCCTCGTATTCTTCGATGTCCATAACAGCGCCTTCGAGACCCTGCATATAGCTGTACAACACGATTTGAGATTGATAATCGACACGAAACAGCCCAGAAGAGTGGCCCAATCAGAGCGAACCATCCCGAGCATTATAATGCGGACTGCAGCGATCGGATATCGACAGAGAAGAAATCTGACAAATACCGTTGGATTTCACCCGACTCGGACGAAATCGCCACGCCATCTTGATAGGTCACTACCGCGAGACGCCCATCGGACAAGGCTTCCACTTTCGAAACGGGGTGTTTGCGCACTTCTCCATCGAAGCTGAACTGTACGGACTGGAGCTGCTGGCCATCGAATTTCAACAGGCCATAGTCCCCTGCCGCAATATACACTGCGGAACTGTCAATTTGAGCGAAGTTCCTAGTATCCTCGAATTCAGCAACCTTCGGAATATCGAATACCTCATGAGTGCCATCGGGATTGAGCTTTCCGAGTGCCAGGCTTCTCGTGCAGTAGCAAATTTCGCCGTTTATCTGGAATACTCCCCTCGCCTTGCTCACCAGATTTTCCCAGACCTGGTGAACCTTACCGTCCTTCCAGGTGAACACATCTCGATCGGAAGAAACATAAAGATACCCTTTGGCATCGATAAATTGCGGACGCCATTCGATGTTGGATCTAAAGCGCTCGGGAAGCTCATCCAATAGTGAACGGTACCTGCGCTCTCCATTCACTTCCCCTTCCACGTACCCGAAATCCCGACGAAATCCGACATACGCTCTACCGCTCGGGTCGATCACTACGCCACGGGTAGTCTCGAAGGGGTAGTCCAGCACCTTCTTCCACGTCTCTCCGTTTCCGTAGAGAAACCCGTGCTCTACGATCGCATGGATCTTTCCATCGCTACACTCGCCTATCCACTGATAAGTCCTCGAGCCGAACATCTCTTCCGAAGGGATATGGCTTATCAGTCCCGAATCCCTACCATCAAGCGCATACCCAGCAAGTGGGCACAAGAGGAGCCCTAATACCAGGGCAATCCGGAAAGAGTTGTGGGGACAAGCGATCAATTCGGTGCTACTAGATTTCACACACGCAATCGTCATCGCAGACGCTTTCTTAAAGGGGCGTCTTCCAGTATTAGCGGTCTCAAGCGAAATCTTCCTTCGAAACAAGCTTAGGCAGCGGTGACCGAACGAATTCCAGCTACAGCTAAGAAATCGTTCAATCTTGGTTCAAAAAAACTCTAGAGTGTTGTACAATAACGTTTTATGATACATCCTCAAGGCATGGGTTGAGTAGCTGATCGATCGCATAACCCGACCGGGCGTTAAACGAATCGTAAATCCACCCCCGTAGATCTATTCAGGGCCAATAGAGTCGATAGTCTAAGCAATCGCGCTATGACCCAAACGCCTGTCCCACCTCTCGCTCGCTCCTTATTGATACCCATTCTGATGCTCGGGCTTTGCCCGCTATCCCTCGCTCAGCAAATTAGAGTGAGCGGATTTCTTAGCCAGGGCTACATCGAATCCTCCCAATACAACTACCTCGCGGACACCGAAGACGGAGATTTCGAATTCGCAGAACTGGCTTTGAACATATCTTGGACTCCGTTTGAGAGGACGACGATAAATGGCCAGCTCTTATCCTTCGATCTCGGCCAATACGGAAATTTTCAACCGATCATCGAGTATCTGTTTCTGGACTACAACCTAGATAAGTGCTTTGGCTTTCGTCTCGGGCGAATCAAGCGCGAGCAAGGCATCTACAATCATATTCAAGATATCGATATCGCTCGAACTGGGATTCTTCTTCCGATGGGTGTCTATGATCATCGATACCGCGACACCAGCTCTTTCCTAGATGGGATTAGCGCCTACGGCACGATTGCCTTTCACGGAAACCAGTCTATCGACTACTCGATCTACGGAGGCGTCCTTGGACTCGAGAGAGATGGTGGCGTAGCGGGTTTCGCGCTTTCAGAGATCTCGCGATTCGCGCTCGATCCACGAATTGAGTCCATTGATTCCCAATACAACGTAGGGGGCCAAGTATGGTACAATCCTGGTATCGAAGGATTGCGAATCGGGGCAGCGATATCGTACTACCCCAACGGACAAAATGTCTCCGTCGCTACCATTCCCGTTGATTTTCCCTTACCCGAGTTCGCTGGGGGAGCCTTTCGGGGAATCAGCAACGAAATTGATACTCAAAATGTCACCTTTTCCGCTGAGTACTTCACGGGCGATTGAACTTTCTCTGGAGAATTTTCCCAAAAAACCAACAACCTGGATATCGAGAATCAAGTGAATGGAATTCCTGTTCAAGTCACACACAATCATCGCGGATCTGATTTCTGGTATCTAAGCGGCGCTCGCCGATTTGGACAATTCGAGACCGCTGTAACATATTCTGAATACAAGGACGTATCAGATGCTTTAGAGGGGACGCCTCCAAAACCGTTCGGAGCCGATTTCAACAAAGATATCCAAGTTTCTATTCGATATGATCTGTCCGAAAACTGGACCTTAAAAATCGAATCCCATTCGATCGAGGGAACCGGGATGCTTTTCAACCAATACGGCCAAAACCCGACTCTAACCGCAACGTCGTGGACGCTTTGGGCAGCCAAGACCACTTTGCATTTTTAGGGAACCCGAAACTTGAAAGCCATTCTCCAGATTTCGTTTGCCATTGCAGTCTACGCGCTAGCCTGCGCGAACGCGAACGCGTCTGGGATCGCTCTTAATTCAGAAAACAAAGAGGCGCTCGATCGGGATCGCATCAAGCTGATGCTGGTGGGTAAGGAACGGTTTTGGAACGACGGCTCCGAGGTCGTCATCGTACTCCTGAAGAACAATCCGCTCGTCGATGAAGCGGTAAAGTCGCTTTGCGGAATGAATCCAAGCAAGTTCAAGAACCACTGGCAGCGAATCGCCTACAGCGGGCGCGGGAAATGCCAAAGATGTTCAGCAACTTAGACGAGCTCGTTGAATTCGTGGATCAAAACAAAGGCGCCATCGCCATCGTTCCTCCCGGGATTGAAATGGCATCGCTTCGCATCGTTCCCAACTAGTACGCAGCATAACGCTCTGGGAATCTCGGCAGAATTCGAATTCAACCATTGTAATCCATTCGTGCCGGCCGCAGAATTTGCGGGATCCAATAATCCGAATGAAAACGAGAAGACAATTCTTAACCGGCGCCGCCGGACTCGCATCCGGCATCGGAGCCACCAAGCTCGGAGCCGCTACTAGTTCCCCGGATACTACCCAGTATCGAAATCCAATCGGCGTATCCACTTACTCATTTTGGGGGTTCCGCAGGGACGACTTCCGGTCGATTGAAAAATGCCTAGAACTTGCAGCGGACATGGGATTTGACGGCGTCGAGATTCTCCATCGACAAATGGAGGACGAATCCAATGGCGCCCTTCAGAGAATCAAGCAGCGCGCGTTTACGCTCGGCCTCGACCTAATGGGATTTTCCACCCATCAAGGTTTCGTCAGCCCGGACCCGGCCACCCGCCAAAGGAACATCGATCTCACGATCGCCCAGATCGAACTCGCCTACCGTATGGGCATTCCCACGATGCGCATCAATACCGGTCGCTGGGGAACGACTAAAAGCTTTGACGAACTGATGGCGAACAAGGGAATCGAACCGGCCTTGGAAGGCTATACGGACGAAGAAGGATTCAAATGGGTAATCGATTCCATCGAAAAGACTATCCCCAAGGCAGAGGAATGCGGCGTTACGCTCGGGCTCGAAAATCACTGGGGACTCGGACGCACCGCAGAAGGAGTGGCCCGCATCGTCGAGGCCATCGACTCTCCTTGGCTGCAGGTCACCTTGGACACGGGCAATTTTCTCGAAAATCCCTACCCGAAATTAGCCCAGCTAGCGCCCCGAACGGTCCTCCTTCAAACGAAGACCTACCACGGCGGCGGCACTTGGTATACGCTTGATCTCGACTATGCCCGCATCGCAGGCATCATGCGCGACGCAGGGTTTCGTGGATACGTTTCCCTAGAGTTTGAAGGCAAAGAAGATCCGCTGACCGCAATACCCAAGAGCCTCGATATGCTTCGATCGCGCTTCCAATAAAAAAGCCCCCGAAAAACGAGGGCTCCTAGAAATTTAATTGATCAAACGGCTACTTGGCAGTGATCGTTCCTTTCATCAGGGCGTAGTGCCCTGGGAACGAACAAATGTACGTGTAAACACCCGCTTCCGGGAGCGTGAACGTTATGGTGTCGCTCTCTCCGGGTCCGAGAAGTTTTGTGTAGGCTAAGACCTGCCCCGCCAACGGACCGCTTTGAGGGACATATTCGGTTGCCGCTGCGGCCACCGCTCCCGCGCCAAACCCCATAACATCGGATCCAGGCTTAAGGATCACAACATTGTGCCCCATCGCCGCCTTCGGCAACGCTCCCTTGTTGGTGAAAACAAGCGTAATCTCTTCTCCCACAGGAGCTTCGAACGCCTTGTTATCAAATTGCATTGTGTCGTTCGCCGTAAGCTCAAGCGTGGTCCCCGCAAGCGCAACCGAGGAGAACACGGATAGGCTGATTAACGACATTAGGATAAGCGCGAATTTGCTATTCATTTTATTTCAGTTTATCGTTCCAGAAGTTTGCGGAACATTGGACAGGCATTCTGATCGTTCAACTGTTATTTTGTTCCCTGGCATCCTATTTTCGCAAGTCATTGCCTGAGTTTATCTTAGAATCTTGTTCAAAGCAGATTCACCTTAAATCCGGAGTTGCCCCAAGTCCGGATCCGTGGCATCAACTTACCCTATTGTCATCATGAAACTAAAATTCACCCTGCTCGCCACAATACTCGCAACAGCCGCAACGACGCTCAACGCTGATATGATCTACGAAATCCCGGTTACCACAATTGACGCAGAGAACACTACCTTGGCCGCGCATCAAGGAAAGGTGATGCTGATCGTGAACGTGGCATCGAAGTGTGGTTTCACAGGGCAATACGAGAATCTCGAAAATTTGTATCAAAAATACAAGGACGATGGATTCGTCGTCCTTGGATTTCCTTGCAATCAATTCGGCGGGCAAGAGCCAGGGACCAGCGATGACATCAAAGCATTTTGCTCGCTCACTTATGGCGTCTCTTTTCCGATGTTCGATAAGATCGATGTCAACGGAGACGACCAGCACGCGCTATACGCCCTTCTGACCGATGAAAGCGCGGCCTTCCCCGGTAAAATCAAATGGAATTTCAACAAGTTCCTAGTAAGTCGCGATGGAACCGTAATTGAACGCTACGGAAGCATGACGAATCCTGAATCCGGCAAGATTACCAAAGCGATCGAAGCGGCGCTTTGAGCAGGACTTTCCGGGAACATTATCGAGTCGGGCCAGTCGATAAATGGGATCAATCCGATGCCCATGGCCCTACGCATCTATCTCGTCCTCGCCTTTGCCTCCTCACTTGCTGGTTTCGCGTCCGAACGCGACACAGCCCGAAATGCTTGGGTCCCCCAAGGGATGGACCCGGGACTATTCCACTACGGAATGATGGAACAGGCGCTTGTGGAAGGAAACGCGCATCCGCCCATGCCCAAGAGAGAACGCAACACCTTACATTGATCTCTCGGCCCGCCAGCTTGAAACGCTCATACCCGGAGCTCATAGAGAAGATTCGGTCTCTTCGCGTCCAGATCCGCGACGCCAAAGCATCCACCAAGGAACCCTCACCGGTTTCCATAAAGCTTCCCATTCAAGAAGATATCTCTCAAGCCATCGAAGAGGCGATAAAGGAAAGCCAAGAGTGGATCGAAACGATTGAAGAAGTGGACTAGCAAACGTCCCCCGTCTCTCGATATTGAACTGCTCGTAGTGCAGCACCCTCTTTACCGAGGATACCGAAGCGAACTCGGATATCTCCCGCAGCGCGATTTCTGTATTGCGAAGGCTACGTTTTCCTATCACCAGATTCCTGACAATGAACGAAGGCAAACGACCTGTCCTCCTCGTCATCCGCGATGGCTGGGGATCCAATCACAACTCGGAGCAAGACGCATTCAACGCGATCAAGCTCGCGGATACGCCAGTATCCGATGATCTATCGCAAAACTGGCCGCGTACCGAACTCGCAGCCTGCGGTCTAGATGTAGGGGTCCCCGAGGGCGTCATGGGCAACAGCGAAGTCGGCCATCAAAACATCGGCGCCGGCAGGATCGTAGACCAGGAAATCGTCCGCATCAACAAGGCCTTCGAGACTGGCAGCATTCGCGGCAATGCCGCCCTCGAGGGCGCGTTCGATAGGGCAGCGCTCCACTATATGGGTATTGCATCCGACGCGGGCGTGCACGGACTGCTCGATCACCTCTATGGCCTGTTGGAAGAGGCCAAGGCTGCCGGAATTGAGCAAGTATACATTCACGCGTTCACCGATGGACGCGACACGCCTCCACATAGCGGCAAGGGATTCCTAGAACAGATCGACTCCCGATGCGCTGAGCTAGGCATTGGGAAGATCGCATCCATCTGCGGGCGCTTTTGGTGCATGGACCGCGACAACCGGTGGGAACGCGTCTCTAAGGCCTACCGAATGCTTACCGGTCAAGAAGCCACGGGAACCGCCACCAACGCTTCGCGAGCCATAGCGGAATACTACGAGAACCCCAGTGACAATTCCTCGGTTGGCGACGAGTTCGTGCCCCCCACTTGGATCGTCGACGACAACGGAGACCCGATCGCGACAATCGGCAACGGCGACGCAGTCGTATTCTACAACTATCGCGGCGATCGACCCAGAGAGATCACTCGCGCATTCATTGAAGACGGATTCAACGACTTCGATCGCGGCGGAAAGCTCGACCTGTTCTACGTCGCCATGACCGAGTGGAAGAAAGGACTTTGCGAAAACGTCGTCTTTTTAAAGCCCGAGAAAATGCCCAATATATTGGGAAGCTATATCGCCAGCAAGGGACTGAAGCAATTTCGCTGCGCGGAAACGGAAAAGTATCCACATGTCACCTTCTTCTTCAATGACTACACGGAAGAACCCTTCGAAGGAGAAGACTGGGGGATGGCGAATAGTCCAAAAGTGAATACGTACGACCTCGCCCCGGAAATGTCAGCGGAAGAGGTTAAGGAGCTCACCAAGGACGCGATCCTCTCCAGCAATTACGATTTCATACTCGTGAACTTCGCCAACCCGGACATGGTCGGCCATACAGGAAATATCGAAGCGGTAAAGGCCGCCTGCTCAAAGGTGGATAGCTGCATAGGCGAGCTGCTTGCCGCTATTGACGAAGTTGACGGAGCCGCGCTCGTAACTGCCGACCATGGCAACAGCGATCAGATGTGGGATCCCACCGTGGACGGACCGCATACCGCCCATACGCTCAACCCAGTCGAGCTCGTGCTTTATGGGAAAGGTTGCCAATCGCTCGTCCTCGACCAAGACAATCGGCGGCTTGCCGATATCGCTCCCACCGTCCTAAAGCTCATGGGACTCGAGCGCCCGGCTGAAATGACAGGCCAATGCCTGATCCAGGAATAAGGCAAATCCAGAAGCCGCTTCGTTGAGCGAGCCTCCGCGGGCTCAAGCGAATCGCGTCCGCATCCATACGCCAAAGAACGGATTAGCAAATCGGTACTCATCCCGTTGGCGATAGATGATGCGCAGGTCCTCCAGGCGCTGCACCGCTTTGGTGATGGATCCCACTACCGTGACCCCTGAGCTGAGCTTGAAATCAGACGAATAGATCCCCTTGCCTCCATGGACCGCCAAGGCGCCAAGCACCTTTAGCTGCGTCGCCGAGATATTCAGAACCGCGTCCTCGTACTTCGAGCGCTCTATCTGAAAGATCGTGTCCAAGGCGCCCTCGATGGATACGACATCGATCGTTTCGCCTGGCTCGCTCGCGAACCACATCGCCCAGCAAAGCTGCTGAACATCTCCCGTAACCGTTACGCCCATATCTTCGATCGCCTCGAAAAGACCTTCCCCAATTGCCCGCTTCGTCACTGCGAACTTCCGCGTCAGGAATTTCCGGAAAGACGCTCCCGAATGCGCGGCTACCTCGAGCGTGATCGCAGACTTGAAAAAAAGACTGTCTGGGTCCGAGAAGATCATCTCCATCTTATCCCGAGCAGAGCCTGAAAACACATAGGGCAAATTTCCCTGGAATTGGATTACGCTGCGCATGCGCGCCAAGGCGCGTTTCGATTCCTTGATTCGCAATACATCCTGAAACTCATCGAGTATGACCACGATTGACTTTTTCTTGTGAAGTTCGCCCAGCTTTTCCAACGCCTCCTCGATGCTGTCGATCGTCATCTTCGATCCGCCCGTATCCAACGTTGCTCCGATCGCGCCCGTGTCCGGATCGATCGTCACCTTTGGACGCAAGGACGCGAACGCTTTGAGAGCAGTATCCAGCAATCCGGCATGGTTCGCCGCCTTCATCGCCGCCTTGACAATCCGCTCCGTCACCTCCCCCGCATCGTTGCATGCAAGGAAGTCGACGTATACCGTGCGCCTCTTTCGAGCGGCCCGCACCGCCAGCGACGTCTTGCCTACCCGGCGCTCTCCGTACAGGACGACATTCTGGCCCGATGACAGCATACCCGCTAGCAACTTTTCCAGTTTCGGCCTAGGACAATAGTCATCGCCCTCCACCACTCTTCCATAGGCAAACGGATTCTTCATTATGCCGTTTAGCGTAACGCTAATTTACATAATAGCAACCTTTTATTATGCTAAATAGCGTTATGCCTTTTTGCATAATTTTGATATTACGATTAAAATCAACTACTTCCGCCCCTCAGGCATTGAATCGTAAATTTTACCTTGACGATAAGATAATTACAAGTCATTCAGGCCACGTGCTATCAACTCAAAATATCAAAGGCGAGCACCTCTTTCTCCTCCAGTACAAGGCAAGCAAAGCGATCGGGATTTACGACACCCGCAGCGTGAAGGCTCTCGGATTCGACAGCCTGTCCGACTTTGCCGTTCTCGAATATCTGAAGGCCAAAGGACCTCAGCCCGTCAACACGATCGCCCAGTCGATGATGCTGACCAGCGGATCCATGACCACCGCTATCGATAGAGCAGAAAAAAGCGGACACGTCACGCGTAGCCGAGATCCCGACGATGGAAGAGTCGTAATCGTTTCCCTCACTCCAGCAGGTCAATCGCTTATCGACTCCGCGTTCGAAAAGCACGCCGCTAATCTCGAGAAACTATTCGCAGTGTTCTCGCGGGAGGAGAAAATCGAGTACGCCCGACTTACAAAGAAAATCGGTACCGCCGCCGATGCGATGAACCTCTAAAGGACTAGGATACAAGCTCTGCAAGCTGCTTTTATTTTCTTGACATCAAGACATAAGACGTTTCAAATCCCAAGGAAATGAAAACCGCTCCAATCACAGCGAACTACTCGATTGACGTCTATTCTCCTGACGAGCAAGGATCAGGATCCTTCGACGGAGGGAAGATTAGCGAAATCAAGCCCATCCCCTTTCCCCATGAATCGGGGGGCGCGAATCGCACGGGACCTCTGCTGTACTGGGCGTGGGCATCGGCTCGAGGCGATGGCGTTATCGGAATGCATCCTCACCAAGGATTCGAGATCGTCTCTTACGTAATGGAAGGGTCGGTTGGGCACACAGACACCGCAGGAAACAACCGCCGCATCGGCGCTGGCGGCATACAAGCGATGCAAACGGGTTCAGGCATATCGCATCAGGAAGAAATGTACGGGGATCGTACCGAATTCTTCCAAGTCTGGTTCGAGCCCGATATGAGGCAATCGCTGCGCAAGGCGCCTGTGTATTCAGAAGTTCAAGAATCTGACTCCCCTATTCAGCGTGTAAACTCGCAGGTTTCGCTCAAGCAGATCATTGGGCCAAACGGATCCCTCCAGCTTGAAGCGCCCGTAGTTTGGAATGAAGCGCGTATCCAATCAGGCGCAAGCTATACAATGCCGCTGGATGCGCATTCATTCGCCGCGCTCGTAGTCGCCAATGGCAGCGCAACGCTGAACATAGGAAGCGACGAGCGAGCGCTGTCCCGCCGGGACTTCGCCATGATAAAGACTAGCAGCTCAGAAACGCTCAAAATCGCAGCAGGCGACAAAGGAGCTACGTTGTCTGTCATCACTGCCCATTCGGATCCCGGCTATCCGCTTATTTCATTTTGATTCAATTAGGACGCTACTAGCCGCTCATCGCATTCTCCGGTTTCGATCCCCAAAGATAGCTAGGGATTCGTCAAAACGAACAATACGATAGCGAGAAGAAGCAAAGCGGCCGCCATCGTCAAACGAACCCACAAGGGTCTCTCCTTTTTTGCAGGAGCCTCTGCGCTGTCTCCGGAGTCAGGAAGGTCAAGCCCATCATAGGCCGTCTCCTCGTTCCATCCGGTCTCGGGACAGCTTCCGCAACTTTTGCAAGAGGTGTCACCGGCGGGGACAAATTCTCCGCATACGGGACAATCTCCTGGAGGTGAAAAGGTATCCATTGTTCAACTAAAGCTCTTTCAACGAAATGCGGCGAAATTGGAACCAGTGGGCTCCATGCCCTGCAAAACCGATTTTACCGGATTTACGAAGCTTGCCCGGATGCGGCTTGTCCGCCAAGTACTCTGTAATCTCAGACAAATCCGTATCCAAAATCCGGACGCCATTCAAGTCCACTTTGATCGTGGATCCTTCCACCCTCACCTCCTGAAAGTTCCACTCTCCAGAAGGTCTCAGGTAGCCTCGATGCGCTGCCGCCATTCCGTAAGCGCTGCCGTGGGCTTGTCGCGGATCGATCCCCGCATATCGCTCGAAACCGTCGTCCAAGATCTGCAGCTCGCACATGGCGACGTAGGCGGGATCGCCCGATCCCGGCGAGCGAATCGCAAGGCCGTTGTTCGCGCCGGGCGACATCGTAAACTCGAACCGGAACACAAAGTCATCGTAGTCCTCTTCCGTGTAAAGGTGCCGTCCCCCCGACCATTCCAGGATCCCGCTGGAAACCTGCTTGCCTTTCAAATCGCCTTCCCATCCGTCTAGATTTCGACCGTTGAACAAGGGCTCGAACTCCGAACCGAATTCTTCGCCGCGGAGAATTTGATTGGCCTCTTCCGGATCGATTTCCCTCAGAAATACATTTCGCCAACGAATCTCTCCTCCATGCGTCTGCAAGTGGATCGGTCCCTTCTTGGGCATTGGCTTGGTCTTGTCGTAGAAGGAATGGAAAATTGCGCCGTCAACGACCTTCTTTGAATTGAGCCACACCCAAATCCGATCGCCCACGTGCCGAATCTTCAAGCTATTCCACTCGCCAAAGGGTCGGTCCGCGTGAACTAACGGATGCTTTCCATTCGTGTCCGCATCTTCCTTCGGATTGTTGTACAAGCCGCCGGAACCCCTAGCCGCGCCAATGTCCCATTTTCCACCCGCTTCCGTTGTATCCCAGATCTGCACCTGTGGCGATCCGCGCAGATAGACTCCGCTATCCGCCAAGGCAACCGTCTTGTACTCCAGCATCAGCTCTATATCGCCATATTCTAATTGGGACATCGCGTAGGGGCCCTTGCCATCATTAACAAGCTCGCCGTTTTCTACAGTCCAATGCGTCTTGAACGCCTCTTGCTGCTCCTTGATCGCCTCAGCTCGATCATCCGCTTTCAGCGATTGGTGGGGATTATCTCCATACCATCCCTCCAGATCCTGGCCATTGAAAAGGGCCCTAAATCCATGCGGCGGTTCAATGCCAATGAGCAAAGTTGCCGGTAGTAAAGCAAGTATAGAAAGCGCGCGTATCGTTCTCATGTCAGTTCAATGGTTTTACCCGTTCTAAAGCTCTCATCCGCCGCCAATACAATGCGGCTCGCATTGCATGCGGCCTCCAGCAATTCCGAAACATCCAGATCCTCGTCTAGGACTTTGAGAAAATATTCCTGCTCGCGAAAAAAGAGCGAATCCTGATTGGGCTCCGATTCCATGGAAATAAACGAGTCATCGCTTACGAAAGATCCGGATGCATCAATCTCGCTTGAATGGAACTGCAAGCGTTCGGTCACAGTATGAGAATCTATGTTGGCGTTTTGCCCTTGGCCTCCCGCCTTGTCCGCCACGATCGATAGGCTACCCTTAGGACCCACGACGTCCTTAATGAAAAACGCGTTCTCGCTCATCATGGGTCCCCAGCCTGCTTCATACCACCCCACAGAACCATCGTCGAACGTCACCTGTAGCTGGCCATAGTTGATTTTTCCTTCCGGCAAATCATCCGTCAAGCGAGCGCCTATTCCAGAGACGCGAACAGGTTTCGCCTGAGTCATCTGGCACATAACATCCACGTAATGCACCCCGCAATCTACAATTGGCGATATTGACGAAAGCAGCGCTTGATGCGTTTTCCACACCTCGCCCGAGGACTGCTGATTCAGGTTCATCCGCATCACCAGTGGCTTTCCAAGCTCCTTTGCCTTTTCCACAAAGCGGATCCAACTAGGATGGTGACGCAAGACGTAGCCGACAACTAGCTTGCGATTGACTGCGATTGACAGAGCAACCAATTCTTTCGCCTGCTCAACAGTCTCCGCCAACGGCTTTTCCAAGAAAACGTGGCATTCGGCCTCCAAAGCCATTTTAGTGTATTCGTAATGGGTATCGAGATAGGTCGATATGCAAACTGCATCCGGTTTCGATTCCGCCAGAGCCTTCTCATAGCTATCGAATTCGGGGTATGCGCAGCCCATCTCTTCCAATACTGACTTTCGAGATGAAGGGCTTCGGGTACAGATTCCGGCTATTTCGAACCCTTCAAGTCGATGATATGCAAGTATGTGCGATCGTCCGGTATTGCCGGCGCCTACGCACAAAATTCGATGCTTTTTCCTAGACTCCATAGTAAGCGGATTGAGCGAAAAATATTTGCCTAAAATTCTCTGTATTCGCGCGACAAGTACTTATTCGCTTCCAATGCGTCTTGAACGCCTCTTGCTGCTCCTTGATCGCCTCAGCTCGATCATCCGCTTTCAGCGATTGGTGGGGATTATCTCCATACCATCCCTCCAGATCCTGGCCATTGAAAAGGGCCCTAAATCCATGCGGCGGTTCAATGCCAATGAGCAAAGTTGCCGGTAGTAAAGCAAGTATAGAAAGCGCGCGTATCGTTCTCATGTCAGTTCAATGGTTTTACCCGTTCTAAAGCTCTCATCCGCCGCCAATACAATGCGGCTCGCATTGCATGCGGCCTCCAGCAATTCCGAAACATCCAGATCCTCGTCTAGGACTTTGAGAAAATATTCCTGCTCGCGAAAAAAGAGCGAATCCTGATTGGGCTCCGATTCCATGGAAATAAACGAGTCATCGCTTACGAAAGATCCGGATGCATCAATCTCGCTTGAATGGAACTGCAAGCGTTCGGTCACAGTATGAGAATCTATGTTGGCGTTTTGCCCTTGGCCTCCCGCCTTGTCCGCCACGATCGATAGGCTACCCTTAGGACCCACGACGTCCTTAATGAAAAACGCGTTCTCGCTCATCATGGGTCCCCAGCCTGCTTCATACCACCCCACAGAACCATCGTCGAACGTCACCTGTAGCTGGCCATAGTTGATTTTTCCTTCCGGCAAATCATCCGTCAAGCGAGCGCCTATTCCAGAGACGCGAACAGGTTTCGCCTGAGTCATCTGGCACATAACATCCACGTAATGCACCCCGCAATCTACAATTGGCGATATTGACGAAAGCAGCGCTTGATGCGTTTTCCACACCTCGCCCGAGGACTGCTGATTCAGGTTCATCCGCATCACCAGTGGCTTTCCAAGCTCCTTTGCCTTTTCCACAAAGCGGATCCAACTAGGATGGTGACGCAAGACGTAGCCGACAACTAGCTTGCGATTGACTGCGATTGACAGAGCAACCAATTCTTTCGCCTGCTCAACAGTCTCCGCCAACGGCTTTTCCAAGAAAACGTGGCATTCGGCCTCCAAAGCCATTTTAGTGTATTCGTAATGGGTATCGAGATAGGTCGATATGCAAACTGCATCCGGTTTCGATTCCGCCAGAGCCTTCTCATAGCTATCGAATTCGGGGTATGCGCAGCCCATCTCTTCCAATACTGACTTTCGAGATGAAGGGCTTCGGGTACAGATTCCGGCTATTTCGAACCCTTCAAGTCGATGATATGCAAGTATGTGCGATCGTCCGGTATTGCCGGCGCCTACGCACAAAATTCGATGCTTTTTCCTAGACTCCATAGTAAGCGGATTGAGCGAAAAATATTTGCCTAAAATTCTCTGTATTCGCGCGACAAGTACTTATTCGCTTCCAATGCGTCTTGAACGCCTCTTGCTGCTCCTTGATCGCCTCAGCTCGATCATCCGCTTTCAGCGATTGGTGGGGATTATCTCCATACCATCCCTCCAGATCCTGGCCATTGAAAAGGGCCCTAAATCCATGCGGCGGTTCAATGCCAATGAGCAAAGTTGCCGGTAGTAAAGCAAGTATAGAAAGCGCGCGTATCGTTCTCATGTCAGTTCAATGGTTTTACCCGTTCTAAAGCTCTCATCCGCCGCCAATACAATGCGGCTCGCATTGCATGCGGCCTCCAGCAATTCCGAAACATCCAGATCCTCGTCTAGGACTTTGAGAAAATATTCCTGCTCGCGAAAAAAGAGCGAATCCTGATTGGGCTCCGATTCCATGGAAATAAACGAGTCATCGCTTACGAAAGATCCGGATGCATCAATCTCGCTTGAATGGAACTGCAAGCGTTCGGTCACAGTATGAGAATCTATGTTGGCGTTTTGCCCTTGGCCTCCCGCCTTGTCCGCCACGATCGATAGGCTACCCTTAGGACCCACGACGTCCTTAATGAAAAACGCGTTCTCGCTCATCATGGGTCCCCAGCCTGCTTCATACCACCCCACAGAACCATCGTCGAACGTCACCTGTAGCTGGCCATAGTTGATTTTTCCTTCCGGCAAATCATCCGTCAAGCGAGCGCCTATTCCAGAGACGCGAACAGGTTTCGCCTGAGTCATCTGGCACATAACATCCACGTAATGCACCCCGCAATCTACAATTGGCGATATTGACGAAAGCAGCGCTTGATGCGTTTTCCACACCTCGCCCGAGGACTGCTGATTCAGGTTCATCCGCATCACCAGTGGCTTTCCAAGCTCCTTTGCCTTTTCCACAAAGCGGATCCAACTAGGATGGTGACGCAAGACGTAGCCGACAACTAGCTTGCGATTGACTGCGATTGACAGAGCAACCAATTCTTTCGCCTGCTCAACAGTCTCCGCCAACGGCTTTTCCAAGAAAACGTGGCATTCGGCCTCCAAAGCCATTTTAGTGTATTCGTAATGGGTATCGAGATAGGTCGATATGCAAACTGCATCCGGTTTCGATTCCGCCAGAGCCTTCTCATAGCTATCGAATTCGGGGTATGCGCAGCCCATCTCTTCCAATACTGACTTTCGAGATGAAGGGCTTCGGGTACAGATTCCGGCTATTTCGAACCCTTCAAGTCGATGATATGCAAGTATGTGCGATCGTCCGGTATTGCCGGCGCCTACGCACAAAATTCGATGCTTTTTCCTAGACTCCATAGTAAGCGGATTGAGCGAAAAATATTTGCCTAAAATTCTCTGTATTCGCGCGACAAGTACTTATTCGCTTCCAATGCGTCTTGAACGCCTCTTGCTGCTCCTTGATCGCCTCAGCTCGATCATCCGCTTTCAGCGATTGGTGGGGATTATCTCCATACCATCCCTCCAGATCCTGGCCATTGAAAAGGGCCCTAAATCCATGCGGCGGTTCAATGCCAATGAGCAAAGTTGCCGGTAGTAAAGCAAGTATAGAAAGCGCGCGTATCGTTCTCATGTCAGTTCAATGGTTTTACCCGTTCTAAAGCTCTCATCCGCCGCCAATACAATGCGGCTCGCATTGCATGCGGCCTCCAGCAATTCCGAAACATCCAGATCCTCGTCTAGGACTTTGAGAAAATATTCCTGCTCGCGAAAAAAGAGCGAATCCTGATTGGGCTCCGATTCCATGGAAATAAACGAGTCATCGCTTACGAAAGATCCGGATGCATCAATCTCGCTTGAATGGAACTGCAAGCGTTCGGTCACAGTATGAGAATCTATGTTGGCGTTTTGCCCTTGGCCTCCCGCCTTGTCCGCCACGATCGATAGGCTACCCTTAGGACCCACGACGTCCTTAATGAAAAACGCGTTCTCGCTCATCATGGGTCCCCAGCCTGCTTCATACCACCCCACAGAACCATCGTCGAACGTCACCTGTAGCTGGCCATAGTTGATTTTTCCTTCCGGCAAATCATCCGTCAAGCGAGCGCCTATTCCAGAGACGCGAACAGGTTTCGCCTGAGTCATCTGGCACATAACATCCACGTAATGCACCCCGCAATCTACAATTGGCGATATTGACGAAAGCAGCGCTTGATGCGTTTTCCACACCTCGCCCGAGGACTGCTGATTCAGGTTCATCCGCATCACCAGTGGCTTTCCAAGCTCCTTTGCCTTTTCCACAAAGCGGATCCAACTAGGATGGTGACGCAAGACGTAGCCGACAACTAGCTTGCGATTGACTGCGATTGACAGAGCAACCAATTCTTTCGCCTGCTCAACAGTCTCCGCCAACGGCTTTTCCAAGAAAACGTGGCATTCGGCCTCCAAAGCCATTTTAGTGTATTCGTAATGGGTATCGAGATAGGTCGATATGCAAACTGCATCCGGTTTCGATTCCGCCAGAGCCTTCTCATAGCTATCGAATTCGGGGTATGCGCAGCCCATCTCTTCCAATACTGACTTTCGAGATGAAGGGCTTCGGGTACAGATTCCGGCTATTTCGAACCCTTCAAGTCGATGATATGCAAGTATGTGCGATCGTCCGGTATTGCCGGCGCCTACGCACAAAATTCGATGCTTTTTCCTAGACTCCATAGTAAGCGGATTGAGCGAAAAATATTTGCCTAAAATTCTCTGTATTCGCGCGACAAGTACTTATTCGCTTCGCGAGAATTTCCAATCTTCATCGAATTGGCATTCCACGACAATCGGCGACCCGGAAATCGGCTCGCTATCACGCCTAACTGCAGCGCTTCGCACAAGGGACCCCCAAAAGAGAATGGGGAGCCGGTCTTTCCTTTGCCAAGGCAGGCATCGACCCACTGACCATGGTGATCAATCGGTTCGAGGTCGGGCCTCGGGACACTGCGAATCAATTCTTTCGGAAAAGTCTGCGGGCCACTCAAATGCGGCATCATCAAAGCGCCTTTCTCACCGATCATGACGCAACCTTGGTTCGGTAGCTCTATCGAACCGTCCTCATTGAAGCCAGGAATGCGCTTGGGAGGAGCGCTATCGCCATCATACCAGACCCATTTCAAGCTCTTAGTCGTATAGTTCGTAAACGGAAAAATGTACTCGGCCTGGACGCTCATAGGATGCGAATAGCCATTCGGCTCACGGCAAACACTCACGACCGACTTGGGAGCTCCCAATTCCAAAGCTCGGTAAGGCGTATCGAATATGTGGACACCCATATCCCCAAGCGTTCCCGTTCCAAAGTCCAACAATCGACGCCACTGCCCAGGATGGAAAATCTCATCTCGATACAGTCGCTCCTCCGCAACGCCGAGCCATAGGCCCCAATTAAGCCGATCAGGCGCAGGTGTCGATTCAACTGGCAGCAATTCATCAGTGCCCCACTTCTTATTGGACCACACATGGACCTCGCTCACTTTCCCGATCAAACCGCTCTGAATGTACTCAACAGTCATTCGTTGGCCGATCGTGGCGCTGACTTGAATCCCCAACTGGGTCACCAAATCGTTCTCTTCCGCGAGGAGCCTAAGCTCTCGATTCTCTGCCACATTGTGAGCGAGCGGCTTCTCGCAATAGACATGCTTCCCCATGGACATCGCTAGCGAAGAAATCGGCGCGTGCATATGGTCCGGAGTCGAAACCAGCACCGCGTCGATCAAGTCGCCCATCGCGTCGAACAGCTTTCGATAGTCGGCGAAGGTCTTCGCCCGAGGCAGTTCAGCGGATGCAGCCGCAAGGAATTGGCTATCCACATCGCACAAGCCAACCATCTCCACATTGGGCAGCCGAGTCAGCGCGCTCATATTGCCTTTCCCGCGACCCCCGACGCCAACCTGCGCAATCTGCAGTTTCCCATTCGGGGAAACGGCCCATGCCCGGCTCGGCAGTATTGAAAACGTTGCGACCGCTCCAAGACCTTTCAGGAAATCACGCCGACTAGCAGTAGAGTTTGATCGAGTATTCATGTGACTAATAATCTGACTCAGATTAGTTCTCCTCTTGGTTTCCTGCTTCAGGAACTACTTCTGTCTTATCCCAAAAAGTCGCGAAAAATACGATAGCAATCGCTCCAGCCATTATGGCAGGAAATATCCAAAACTCCTTCCATTGCTCCATGGCAGTATTGATCAAACTCACCTCGACGCCATCCGGCATTTCAACAGAAAACATACGGAACAACTGCTCAACAAATGTCACTTCTCCACCTCCCCGAGCGGCTACCATAGCATCGTTCAACGGTCCATAGCCGGTAACCATGGCATTCTTGGCAAATGCTACTTTGTAACCGAAATACATTCCCACACCCTGTGTCAGAAATACCAATAGACTCTGCGCCTGACTACGGATTTCCTTCGGCGCAATTCGGTCCGTATACATAAAGCCTGTTACAAAAAAGAAATCATAACAAATCCCATGGAGAGCAATGGCAGCAAATAACATCCAGGCAACTTGGTCTGGAGCCCCAAATGCAAACAGCAAGTATCGCAGTATCCACGCGCCCATCCCAACCAGAATCATCCACTTCACCCCAAGTTTTCGGAAAAAGAAGGGTATCAGCAGCATGAACACGATCTCCGACATTTGCCCGATTGTCATCGACGAAGCCGCTTGCTCAAATCCAGCGTTGGTCAAGTAATTCGCCGTCAAACCATAGTAATAAGCTAACGGAATACAAATCAAGGTCGAGCATAGCAGGAATACAGCGAAGCCTGGATTCTTCAGGAGCTTGAAGGCATCTACCATCAGAAGGGCATTGAAGTTTAGCGGCTGCCCTTTAGCGGGAGCTGGCGTGTGCGGAAGCAGGAAAGAATAGATTCCTAGTAGTATCGAACTAATAGCCGCCACTAGAAAAATATTCATGCTAGACGTCCAACCCATGAAACCCACTACTAACCCAGCTGCGATCCATCCGATCGTTCCCCAGACCCTCACTTTCGGAAAATCCACACGATTGAGATGCGTAAAGGTAATCGTATTCCCAAGACCCAATGTTGGCATGTAACAAAGCATGTGCCCTACCATTAACCACACCATAAGACTTCCATTCCCCGAGGCTGCCACCATTGGCACAGCCATCAAAAATCCTCCGCCAATCAGAAAAAGCACCCCCATGACAATTTGCGATGGGAAAAAGCGATCGGCAATGATACCCAGAAACAAGGGCGCAATAATTGCCGCGATGGGCGCGCTGCCGTATGCGCCGCCCCCAAAATCGCCTAAGCCATTTCCAGCTAGGCATTGAGCCAAAGTAGCAAACCATGCTCCCCAGATAAAGAACTGGAGGAACATCATGATGGATAGCTGAAGTCTAATGGAAGGGTTCATATACAGGGGATTTAAGGAGTGTAACTAATCAGCTTACAGAATTCGGCGTGTCTGTCTAACCCTCGTTAAAGCAACCCAGTTGACCTAGAAGGCGGTAGCGACCAACCGATGATTCTGTAAGCGTTCGAATACTAGCAAATTTCTCTCGGGCTACAATTGATTAATTAGGCCAAAAAATTGATAATTCCGCCTGCCCTATCCAGGAGCAATCCATCAAGGGCGACACTCGAAAACAGTCGAGCCTGTTCATTTAGGAAAATGAACAGGCTCGCGAATGCGCCATAGGAACGTTCAGAGTCCTAAAGACGCTAATTTCTAGTACAAATAATTAGGCCAGAGCCTTAGACAGCGCCTAGTCAATATCGGCCTTGATGTCATCGATATGCTCGATTCCAACTGACAGACGCACGAGCTCGGGTGTTATCCCGCCAGCAGCCTGGGCCTCAGCAGAAAGCTGGCTGTGCGCTGTCGTCGCCGGGTGAATCGCTAAGCTCTTCGCATCGCCCACGTTCGCCAAATGGCTGAACAGCTCAAGAGAATCGATGAATTTCGAACCTGCTTCCGAACCGCCCTTAATACCGAAAATCACCATAGAGCCGCCTTTACCATCAAGATACTTTTCAGCAAGAGCGCCGCTCTTTTCGTCATTGAGGCCTGGATACCGAACCCACTCTACACCTTCTTTGCCATCTAGGTGCTCCGCCAATGCCTTAGCATTCGAACAATGCCGCTCCATTCGCAACGGCAAGGTTTCGATGCCCTGCAGGAACATCCACGCGTTGTCGGGTGAAATACAGGCTCCCAGATTTCGAAGAGGTACTGTTCGCATTCTCAGAATGAAGGCCAAAGGAGCCAAAGGCTCTGGCAAGTCATGACCCATCGAAGACCGTGGTACGAGGAATCCGGCTCATCATCGTATAGAGGAAATTTTCCGTTGGCCCAGTTGAACGTGCCGGAATCCACCACGACTCCGCCAATACCAGTACCATGTCCACCAAACCATTTGGTAAGCGAATGCACGACGATGTCCGCTCCGAACTCGATCGGACGCGTTAGATAAGGCGTCGAGAAGGTGGCATCGACGATGAACGGCATTCCATTGTCATGGGCGATTTTCGCGATCGCTTCCAGGTCAGAGATGTCGCCTCCTGGATTGCTAACAGTTTCGCAAAAGAGCGCTTTCGTATTTTCGTCTATCGCAGCCGCGAAATTTTCGGGATTGTTGGGGTCGACAAACTTCGTGGTGATTCCGAGATCAGGCAATATGTCATTGAATTGCGTATACGTTCCCCGTAGAGGTTGTTCGCAGACACGATATTGTCCCCCGCTTTTGCAACGTTGACGATTGAATAGAATATCCCAGTCGTTCCCGAACCGACCGCTAGCGCCGCCTCGCCGCGTGTTCCGTATCGTTAAACACATAGGACGAGGTGCGGTAGACCGGTACCGCTCGCGCATTCGTTGTGGGATCCGGGGCTTGCCCGGCGTGGAGGCATTGAGTTTCGAGTTTCATGAATAAACTAGATTTTGGGTTGGTTGATCGACCAAATGGTCATGAAATTTTTGGAACGCGCACTATGATAACAATTTAAGCGGGCGCCCAGCCGAATTTTAAGAAACGGCAAATCATTGCCCTGCGATCGACGAAATTCGATTTCTGAAGCGTATCGCATCGCTATTGGCTAATCCCCGTTCACGTATTTCGGGTTTCTCGTCCCCGAATACAATTCGTATTCAAGCAAGCGACATTCGATGGGGCCATTGTAGAACTCGATCTTGCGCTTGGTCTTTAAGCCCACCCGTTTACCGAGATCACGATTACCAGTGAATACGTACCCCCAATAGCCCGCGCATTTCTGCTTAAACAGATCCCCGATCTCCTAGTAGGTGGGCGCCAATTTTTCGCGTTCTCCCATTCGATCTCCATATTCGGGATTGAATATCATGACCCCAGGGGCCTCAGGGATCCGAGTCCGCTTGAAGTCGCATACATCGAACTCGATCAAATGCTCCACTCCAGCAATTTCCGCATTGCGGAGCGCGGCTTCGATCGCCGCGGGATCTCGGTCAGTGGCTATGATGGGAAATTCGAGTCGATCGCTTCCCTCCCCTTTCAATTCATTTCGGATTCTATCGAAATCCGTTCGTTGATAGCCCACTAAATGCATGAACGCGAAATTCTCGCGCAACCGTCCAGACGTACGACCTGTGGCCCAGAGGGCTGCTTCGATCGCCAGCGTGCCACTTCCGCACATGGGATTGACCAATGGCGAACCTCGATCCCATCGCGTCGCCCGCAACACCGAGGCCGCAAGATTCTCGCGCATGGGCGCCTTTCCCGGGCTCACTCGGTACCCTCGATTGCTCAACGGTACACCAGATGTATCCAAGTATAGGCATACATCGATTTCGTGCCAGTAAAGGAATAGCATCGCCTTGTCTGAGTCGTTACCCGTATCAGGCCGACGACCATGCTTGTCGCGAATTCGATCTACCATCGCGTCTTTCAAGCGCAAGCCAGCGAACTTGGTATTGCGAATCGTGTCATTGCGTACGGACGAGCCGATAGATACGTAGCCGTCCGCTGGAATCCATTCCTCCCAAGGCAATTCAATCGCTTTTCGATAGAGCTGATCGCCATTGCCAGCGTCAAATTGAGCCACCTGCCATAGGACGCGCAACCCAGTCCGCAACTGAAGATTGAGTCGCATGCAATCCTCCATCGAACCTCTCGTGAATACGCCTGCTGCGGCTTCCCTCTCAACTGGGAACCCGAGCTCAACGAGCTCGTCGCGAAGATAAGGAGCGCACGCTTTAGGGCAGGTTACGAGGATTGTGTTTTCTGGCATGGCCGGATTTTTAACTCAATCACGCGGATAAGGAGGTTCTGTTCAAGAAACAACGAACGCTGCCGCGGAAAATTGCCTGCGTTTGCGGCGTTCGTCAGCGAATCGAGATTACCCGAAGCTATCGCATGAGAGAATATTCGGTCAACTCAAGCGCGCTTGACCAAACGCCAGGAATTAAAAAAAGCCTGCCATAAGGCAGGCTTTTGAAGTGGTTGTGCGACTTAGGCGCGAATCTAGATCCTAGTCGTCCGCAGGCTTATAATTGTCGTGGCCATGCTTGCGAGCATCGTTGATTTTTCCAACGATCGCTTCCGCGCCGGCATTGTCGCCTTTTTTCAAAGCGGCTTCCAGTTCACCGATCAAAGCAACGGTACGCTTCATACCCTTCTGGTAACCCGCCATGAATTTCTCCTTGGCAGCGCCTGATTTTTCTTTTGCGAGAATGGGTGTCAGCTCGACCGACTTCTGAGCGGCCTTCTTCACTTTGGCAACTAGTTCCAAAGTAGACTCGTTCTTGGACGGATCCTTGATTTGGCGGCGAATCGAGCGCCAAGCCTTGTTCATAGCGCTCATTTGGTCCTCTAAGGGAGTGTGCTCGTGTTCTCCATCTTCGTGGCTGTTAGCTTCCATAATGGGAAGGTAAGAAACGAGCATGGCAAGGGTCAGGATAAGGGATCGTCTTTTCATAAATGGTATTTTGCTAGATTTACTCTAATAACTTCAGGATTGGACCTTAGGTTACACCCGATTGTCAACGCGGATTACACCGCAAGGCCCATTTGGAAGAGGATTGTAACCAACAATATGCGGTTAACGTGAGGAGACCCCCGAATCTACAAAACGATCCACGATTTTTCGGTATACCCAGTAAAAGGGGCCCAAAATGCAGTATAGAAACTTCAGCCTCCGAGGAAGCGGGAATCGCTCGTAAAACGATGGCCAGCTAAAGAGATTCACCAAATACCCTAGCTTGTTCCGAAGCCCAATAGCGCAAAAGAACACGAGAAGAGTCCGGCCCAGTACCTTAGAAGGGCTATCCGGCCCCCGCTTATAATTAACAATCTGAGCGATTGATTGCTTAGCGAGCATTCGGCATTTCAAGTTCGAGGCAGGCAGAGAAACGTCACTCTGGGCGTCAAAAAACAATAGGAATCTCAATCGATCTCTAACGCCTTTGGCTCGAGCCAAGCCCGTTTGCCCAAGGGCCTGTGTTTCAATATTCTTAGCCATCTCGATATCGTACAGCCACTTCAAACGGTGCCAACAATGAGCGGTCCCATGCAAAGTCAGGTAATCGATCAGATCGACCTCGCCCAATAAAGGAACGGAGCAGCCGCCGATTTGGACAAAGTTTCTCCGGGAATAGAGAACGTCTATCGAATCCGAATACATGAAATCCAAACTGGAAACCCTCCAATGAACCTCCACTTGGCTTCCTAAGCGACAATAGTGCTCATGGTGCGAGAGGCCTTCAAACGCTTCCCCATCCTCAATTCTCCTATCAAATGCCTCGCCTCCACGCTCGTATCCCAGTCCATTCAAAACCACAGGCACTTTTGGAAAATCAGATCTCAATACCACGAAATCCAGGTCATTGCAGTGCCGCTTCGCCGCTTCGCCGTAAAGAAACTGGGAGACTGCTGGACCTTTCAGGGTCAGAAAACGAATTTTTTCTGCATCAAATGCCCGCGTGATCTCTAGCAGCTCTTGCACCTTGCTGAGCTGACGCAGCTGCAGCGATCGGTTCAAATCAGAAAATCTTTGCCAAGTTTCGCTACCAATAGCATCGGCAACCCCAATTTGTATCAAAGTATCATATACGATTGAGACGACTCGATGCTCAATCACGAGACGCTCAAATTCGCTCCAGTCTATCGCCTCGGTCTCGACAAGCTCGCGGCAAGTATCCAAAGCCATCTTGCCAAGGCTAGCGTTGAGAAGCGCGAGCAACAACTTGAATTCAGGCTCGAATCCTGGATTGCTACCGCGCGCCTTCAAATTCTCTAGCCCTCTGATGCAAGCACGAATGAACCCGATTCAACAAGGGATTGGCAGAACGCCAATGTTTCCTTTTTGCAGGTCGCTTCATCGATTTCGAAACGTCCCATCAATTCCCGGCAGATATCGGCAATTGAAACCGGTTGTTCCGCGATATCCCAAATACTGCTGCCAACTCGGTTAATCCCGTAGTACTTTCCCAATGCGATATCCAGGAATACCTTATCCTGGTCAATATCCGTCGCCACCAAATCTGCTCGACGGCTCACAATCGAATCCATATCCAATTCAAGCCTCATCTAAACGGCATGACAATGCCTCAGCCCACTAGTTGTCAAGGCTTCTATTCGCTCTATTCTTCAAGTCTGCAATTCAAGTCAGCCCTATCGCTAGAAACCAAGCTTCTTGGAAACAAACGAAAAAGCAGTTCCAAAGTCCCTCACCGCATCCGAACTCTTCGAATTCGCGCTGGCGTGCGTTCTATTGCCTCTGAGCGTGATCGGCATCCACCTTCTCCCGTTTCGGCTATTAGCAAAGGCATGCCTACTCAAACCGCTATCGTTGGATCCGCCAATTTATCTTGAGCGCTCAAACGCCCAGCACCCGGTATCGATAGCAGTTAAAAGAGCCGCCCGAAAACTCCCTGGAAGTTATGTATGCTTGCCTCAAGCTCTAGCAGGAAAGCTATTGCTTCGAATTCAAGGTAAGGAATCAACTCTCGTCCTCGGGGTCAAAATCGACGAACGCAATGCTATGAATGCACATGCTTGGCTCATCTCCGAAAACTCCGTCCTGCTTGGAGGAAATCAAGGCGAGTTCAAACCCGTAGCCGCATTCAAGTAATCTACAAACGTGAAAATCGAGTTGCCTACTGCCTTTGTTAAGTGCCTGGTTCAAAGAACTCGGGGGCGAGCCCTCCTTTCCGCGCTTTTACATCTAGTTTTGAATGGCATTCAAGGAATCGGGCTCCTGAGCATCCTTCCATTGCTCTATCTGTCCGGATACGGCTACGGAAAAACAACGGATAGCCCGCTTATCGGCATCGCCCAAGCGATCGAAGATCTGGGATTCTCATTCACTCTATCAAATATACTACTCGCATTCACAATGGTCATCGTCGCTGGGTCCGCGCTCCGGCGCTATCAGTCCGTCTTTAACGAACGAATACAGCAAAATTTCATTGGTGACCTCGGTCTGGATCTCGTACACGCTCTAAACGCAGCCCCATGGTCCCTTCTCGCCAAGTCCAGGCATTCACGCATTACGCAGGCGCTCTCCGACGATCTGAAGCAAATACACATCGCGACCGTACTCAGTTTCCAACTATTTGGCGGATTCTCTTTGCTAGCAATCAACCTCATCGTCGCCTGCTTCATTTCTATAAAGCTCGTCATCCCCTCAATACTGGCGATGTCCATTATTTGGGCGCTGCTGCGACCATTCCACAAGAAGAGCAATCTGCTGGGTGAGCGACTCCGAACCGCTCGCGAACGATTTTTCGATCTACTCGCGACCAATTTGAGTGGTTTGAAACTTATCCGTATCCACTCCAAGGAATCGCTGCAGAATGACCAATTCACTGAGATTCGCGACGAAACCGTGGATCAAGCCAATCGATTTCGAAAGTCTCACGCCACCGCATTATGGATCTTCGAATCCGGAGCCGCCATCGGACTCGCCGTGTTCATCTACGCATCCATTTTCTGGATGGAATTGCCCACCGCGAGCCTGCTGCTCCTCATCTTCATCTACGCCAGATCGCTTCCGCTCTGCTCGCGAGCTCAACAGTCTTGGCACGCTATTCTCCACGCCATGCCATCCTTTGCAGCCTACCAGAAAATCTGCCAGGATTTCCAGGCGCCTGACGACGCAATGTCATCCCAGTCGACGGATATCGAGAATTTCTCATTGGCCCAGTCTATCCGCTTCGAGAACGTTTCGTTTTCCTACGGCAATCGCTTGATCTTCGACGAGTCCACCTTCAACATCGCGGCGAACAAGACAACGGCGTTGATCGGCGAATCCGGCTCAGGCAAGAGTACGCTCGCCGACCTGATCTCCGGACTGATTTCACCCCAGTCGGGGAAAATATACATCGACGAAAAAGAGCTGACACAGGAGAACGCATCCACCTGGCGACGGCAAATCGCCTACATCCCCCAGGAGAACGTCCTCTTTCACACGACGATTCGAAATAATTTTCTCTGGTCCAATCTCCATGCATCGGATACTGATATCGAATCCGCTCTCGCCACCGCGAACGCCCAATCCATCGTAAAGAACCTTCCAGAGGGTCTCGACACAATCGTAGGCGAACGCGGTTCTTTGCTATCTGGCGGCGAGCGTCAGCGAATCGCCCTCGCCAGAGCGCTCGTAGCCAAGCCGAAACTTCTAATCCTAGACGAAGCCACCAATGCCCTTGACATGGAAAATGAGACCCAAGTCAGAAATGCGATCCAATCGCTACAGGGCGAACTCACGGTCCTCGTCATTGCCCATGACTCAAATGTTGGATCCATGGCGGATCACATCTACCGAATCGAGCGCAAATAGGTTGCGCCCGCCTCAATGGATTGCTAGAAAATCGTCTCTATCGTGAAATATGCTTACCACGCATACGGGCTTTGCATCGAAAGCGCCACGCCGCTTCAAACGCTCTCCCGTTACCATCCACAACTGGGCGACCTACCGAATATCTCGCTAGTCGAAGGACCTATCGAAACGCAATCGACATCGGCAACGACTGAAGTTCCCGTAGTCTTCAAGGCTTCTACAGGTAAATTGTACGCGGAGGTTCTTGGGGCCGGTCGCTATGAGGTGACCGCTCGCAATATTCGGATTGAACGGGCAGCAAAATGCGACGAGCCCCTTCTGAACACCTTCCTATATGGCGTTATCCTGGCAACGAGCACCTACTTCAACAACCGCCTTCCCCTGCATGCAAGCACGATCGAATACAATGGAAGCGCGATTGCTTTCTGCGGGGATTCGGGGTCAGGAAAGTCTACTACCGCAGCAATTTTCGCAAACGCTGGCCATAAGATGATCACCGACGACGTCCTCGCCCTGGCTCAAGCAGCAGAAGGGGACTTCCGCTGCTTCCCAGGACCACCGTTTTCAAAGCTCACAGACGTCAGCATGAAAATCACCCAACAGGAAAAAGAAAATGTAGAGTATTCAATAGGCAAATACCACATTCATTCAAAAAACTGGATCTCCGAATCATTTCATTCGCCTTCTTCAATATTCATTATCGAAATCGATCAAGAAATCGATGGATTCACCATAACTCCTCTTTCTGGAATCGAGAAAGTTCAAGCGATATTAAGATACTTGTACCGCAATTACTGGATCGATTCGTTTGGTCTAGCGGACGAGATCAATCGCCAAGTCATGGCGCTTTCTCCTCAAGTTTCCGTATTCAGGCTTCAAATGCCGAAAGAGAAAGTCATAGCTCCCAATTTACTCATGAACCAGATAACCTAACGCCTAGAACAAGTATCTACTTTATGAGCGCGATTTGCGGAGTTTTCAGTAAGCGATCAGGCCCAGAGGAAAGAGAGGAAGCTATTTCTCGGATGACTGAGAGCATGAAGCTTATCGGTCCAGACAGCCTCAATATTTCAAAGTTCGACGGCGTTACCTTGGCTCATCAAGCGCTTTTGGTCACCCCTGAAGAATATTCCAACACGCAACCGATCACTCTTTCTGATGAAGGGCTATCAATCGTATTCGACGGACGGATATACAATCGAAACGAACTACTTGCAGCCCTTAAACGCAAACCTCCCCTCAACTCTCCTGACGCACTGCTAACGCTATTTCTTTACGAACAATTTGGAACTGCGGGATTTTCGAAGATCAATGGAGAATTCGCAGCGTGCATATTCAATCATCGTAGAAGTGAAATGCTTCTCATTCGAGATCCTATTGGTCTCCGAACCCTGTACTATACAGAAACGATCTACTATTTCGCATTTGCTACCTCTCCTGATGCTATCGCCACATTGCCCAATTTAGATAGATCATTCGATGCTGAAGGAATCGCCTCCGAGATTCTTCTCACTCAAGATATTCGCCATGGGAAATCGATTCGCAAGTCGATCTCAAGTGCACCGTCTGCCCATATCGTTCGATACAGCGACCGTGAAATATCCATTGATCGCTACTACCAGTTCTCGAATAGGCTTGGGACAGGAAACTACTCAGAATCGGAATCGGTTGAAGGCCTTCGCTATCATCTGACTCGTTCCGTAGCGGAACGTTTGCGAGGAATTGCCTGCTCCGGCTCGACCCTAAGCGGCGGAATCGACTCTTCCGGCGTGTCTTCGATTGCGGCAAAGTACATGGAGTCCCAACAAGCTACGCTTCATTTGCTATCAGCAACTCCAAGTCGTATATCGAGCGACCTCGCACAAGAAGAAATTGGCCACATGAAAACGGTCGCCAGAGAATTCCCAGAGGCGCCCCACCATATGATCGCGTCCGACGAGACAGGTCCGTTTACACACCTCAAACGCCATGTTATGGACGAGGACATTCCACTAGGAGCCTTTCATCACGTACTCGATTCTTTAGCAACAAAGGCCTCTCAATTAGGAGCTCATACATTGCTATCGGGCATTGGGGGAGACATGATTCCTTCACTTAAAGGACAAGGTCTGTTCCTCAATCAGTTTACCTCATTCGACCTATTCAGGAATGGGATACATCTAAAAAACAGCCTCGCACGAAATAGAGGGCTTGGGCGATTTTTACTACGCGAGATCGCTCTCCCAATTCTTCCCGAAATTTTTAGTAATCAGGTCAGCAAAGAAAAGCGAATTGCTCAAAGCATAAGGCAATCGATATTAAATAAGGAATTCCTTAGGGAGATTGAGTTCGAAACAAGACTCAATGATTCAAATGCGATTCGATTTCGAACATTTCGAAACGAACTAACTAAGGCAGCAGCTGTATTGGATTCTGGATATCTTTCCCATGTACCTCATCAATGGAACCGTAGATCGGGAACCGAACTTCTCTATCCGCTTATGGATCTCCAATTGATCGACTTCTGCCTAAGTCTACCCGGGCGGCACTTCAACATCGGGAGCAGCCCTCGCGGACTGTATCGAGAAGCGACGAAAGGGATAATTCCAGATTCCGTCCGAACTCGGACCACGAAGGGCGCATTCATTCCTCAATTCCATGCCTCATTTAGAAATGAGAGGACCATGGTAGAGGAGTTACTAAAAGAAATCGGGCCACATCATGAGATCTGGAACTACGCTGACTTAGGGAATTTTAACGCCCTTTTGACAAAGGCATTCGATGATGTAAACGACTATCAATTAGGTAGTTGGAATACATCGATACAAACGCATCTATTTCCACCTATAGCTTACGCTCTATTGCTCTCGATGAAAACGTAATTTTCTTGCCAATACGGCGATATCATGGAAAAAGCGATAGCATGGAAAAACAGCACTGGGAATCTCCCAAATCGACCGAACTTGATGTGAGATCCACAGAGAACGACATAGGGATCGGTGGAGATTGCGCAGGGGGAGGCTTCGGCGCTAGCTAATTCCCAAAAAGGGCAAATATAGCAACTGAAAGAGCCTCAAGAGAAATCTCTTGAGGCCCATTCCCGTTGCGTAGAAAGTATTGTTATTTTGACTAGCGGTTGATGAACTTTCGTCTCAACCCAACGAGAGTCACTAGGGCGATTCCGAGGAGGTCGGCACTTGCTCCCGCGTCTGGAACCGATTGGGTGTTGACTGCCAACGATGCCGCTTGAAGGGGGGCAGGCTCAGCGCCGTCTCCCGCTTCGACGTACAAGCTCCAATTGAGCTTACCGGTTTCAACGAGATTCATGAGCAGCGATCCGGTTATACTCGGCCCAGCAAAATAAAAATCGTAAACGAATGAACCGGCCATGAGACCGCCAATCGCCGAATAATCGCTCACGCCATTGGGTTGGTCAAATTCACCGAATTTCAAATCGATCAATTGACCACCAACTACAAAGAGTACTTCAACTTCGGTAATCGTCTCTGTCAACGGATCGTAGCCCATATTGTCGAAGTTATCGAGCGGTGTGTTATCGGAGGGCGAATTATCCGAAGACACGTCAAGAACACCCGTGAGTGGCTCGACGCTATCACCATAGACAGGAATCATGAAAGGGTCGTCTGCCCAGTATTCCTGGTCTACATACTTCGCAGTTTTATACAGATATACCGCCATGGCAGATTGGCTTATAATCGCCCCAACTACCACGAGTCCTAGAATTTTTGTGAATGTTTTCATACGGCAAAAAGGTTAAATTTTTCTCCCTGTTTTTGTTTTCTGAGCCTCTAATATCCCATTAATTTTGTCCTCCGACAAGGGTTCCACCGTCAAAACCAGCTCTACCAGCAAATCCCCTATTAGGCGTCTCAGGGCAGACAGAGGAGGTCCCCTAGGGGCTCGTAGCATCCTCACTCTATGGAGGGTCGAAACGCCCCGATAGCTCGTTAAAAAATAGTCAGGAAACCGCCAAAAATCGGCTTCAATCGATCTATCGCGACTGGATGCGGATTTTACTCAGTCCGTTCAGGCGGCAGGCATCCATCACCTCGGTGACGGTTTGCAGGGGCGTCGTATTGTGCGCCTTCAGGAGCACAGGGATATCATTGGATATCTCGGATAGCCGCGAAAGCACTGCTTGCAGCTCTGCCATAGGCACTTGCTGGTTTTCCAAGAAAATCCTCCCCTCTTTGTCCACTCCAATCAAAATTCGGTCCGGAAAATCATTTCTCCCTGCGGACTCAATCTTGGGCAAAGTCAGATTCAAGGTAGTCATCTCCTTGAATTGCATGCTGACGAGGAAAAAGAATATCAATATCGTCAATACATCCATCAAAGGGATGATATTGATATTCGCTTTGCTTCGCCTTCGAGCAAGCAAGCTCATGCGTCCTTGGATCCCATCTGCTCGAGCAATGATTCGAACTCAACCGCATAGGTTTCCACACGACGCTGCAAGTAGCTGTTTGCGACCAGGCAGGGAATGGCGACTGCCAAACCGATCACCGTAGTCGTCAGCGCCAACGCGATTCCTTGAGTAAAGGCCGAGGGATCAGGCATGCCGGTTTCCATGGAGACGTTCCCGAACACTTGAACCAAACCCGTTACCGTCCCAAGCAATCCTAGCAAAGGAGCAGCCCCAATGATGACCTCCAAAAATACCAGCCCCCGCTCCATTCGGTTTACCTCGAGCCGCGCATACGCCTTGACCGCTCCATCATCTTCAGAGTGGCGCTTCCAGTAGGCGACGACGCGTCCAAGCGACGAACGTCCACCTCCATCGGTCGGGCTTCCCTCGACCACGCCTTCTACCAAGTGCGGCGGTATGATCGCCGCTCGCCGCAAGGCGAACATCCTCTCGAATATGATGAAGCATCCCACAACGGAACACAGCATGAGAGGGTATACGAATACGCCTGCTCCTTTTAGTATCTCTAGCATGACTTCAATTCTGGTTCGGGGTAGAACATGAAACGATTAAGGGACCCATATTATCAAATCTTGTTCAAATGCAAGATCCGCCTCTCATGGGGCTCGCCTCGAGTTGACCCGATATGGGAGAGAGCGCCTTAACACAACGTCTCGCCTTTGATAATCGTTACTTCGACATATAGCTTAGACGACCTGCAACGGCCGCAATCTCGGAGGAGGCTTCATTCAATTCACCTATCATATCCCATTTGCCTTCACAAAGCGCTTTTCGGGCAGTCTCGCGTACCGTCGCCTCCACGGACTGATCGCCAAATCGGATGCGTTCGTTAGCTACATCAAGCGTAATCTCGATGCTTGGATCCGCCTCGATCGCCGCAGCGATCGACTGAATGTCCTCCTTAGACGCGCAGAAGCAGGGAATCCCTAGCGTGGTGCTATTTCCAAAAAATATCTCTGCGTAGCTTTCAGCAACCAGGCCCCGGAAGCCATAGCGGTAGAGCGCCTGCGGGGCATGCTCCCGAGAACTGCCGCAACCGAAGTTCTCGCCGGAGAACAATAAGTTCGCTCCTTTGAATCGCTCGTCGTTGAGCGGATGCTCCTTATCCGAGCCGTCTTCGTGCTTGCGAACGTCATAAAAAAGATACTCGCCCAATCCATCGAACGTTACGCATTTCATGAACCGCGCCGGGATAATCCGATCGGTATCAATTTCGTCACCGGGAACGAATACGCCATTTCCACTTACTTCTGTGATTTTTTCTAATGCCATTTTACTGTCTCCTCTTTCTTAGGCGCTTGCCAATTCTCCCACTCCAAAAACTTCCCGAGCATCGGAAATTTCGCCCGTAATCGCAGCAGCAGCGACCATGACCGGACTCATCAACACCGTACGGCCGGTCGGGCTGCCTTGCCGGCCCTTGAAGTTACGATTGCTCGAACTCGCGCTCAATTGATCTCCAACGAGCTTATCCGGATTCATGGCCAAGCACATGGAACAACCCGCGCCGCGCCATTCAAATCCAGCATTCTCGAAAACCGTATGCAGCCCTTTTTCACGGCAAATCGCATCGACGACCTGGGAGCCTGGCACAGCGATCGCTTTTACCCCCTCAGCCACCTTATGGCCCTCGATGTACTTGGCTGCCTCTTCAAAGTCAGAGAGACGACCGTTGGTGCAGGACCCTATAAAGCAAACATCCACTTTCGTGCCCTTGATCGGTTCCCCTGCAGGAAGCTTCATATATTCAAGCGCTTCGGCGACGAGCGCCTTGTCGCCATCCGCAGCTCCCTCTACCGTTGGAACATCCTCGACCACTGAAATCGCTTGTTCTGGATTTATGCCCCAGGTTACAGTCGGCGCGATATCGGCGGCATCGAATTCTACCACGTCGTCATAAGAGCAATCGGGATCGCTCGCAAACGATTTCCAGTTCTCGACAGCTTGATCCCATTCGTCACCAACTGGTGAATACGCTCGCCCTTTCAAGTAGGCAAACGTCTTCTCATCCGGATTTACGTAGCCAACTCGAGCGCCGCCCTCGATCGACATGTTGCACACCGTCATGCGCTCTTCCATTGAGAAATTGTCGAAAACCTCTCCACCGTATTCGTAAGCAAAGCCGGTCCCCCCTTTGACGCCGAGAGTCCGAATAATGTGCAAGATCACATCCTTCGCATACACTCCTGGGCGAAGCGATCCGTTAACGTTTATGCGACGGACCTTAAGCTTGGCCAAAGCCATCGTTTGCGTCGCCAACAAGTCTCTAATCTGCGTCGTACCAATACCGAATGCGATCGCTCCAAACGCGCCGTGAGTCGAGGTATGGGAATCGCCGCACGCGATCGTCGTACCGGGCTGAGTAATCCCTTGCTCAGGTCCCACTACATGCACGATGCCTTGCTTACCGCTTGGCAAGTCGAAGAACGTAACACCCGTCTCTTCGCAGTTCTTCCGCAATTCGCGAATCATTGCATCCGCAAGCGGATCCGCGAACGGCTCCTGCCGCTGGTCCGTTGGTACGATATGGTCGACCGTTGCGAAGGTACGATGCGGATAGGCTACCTTCAGATTCAAGTCCCTTAGCATTCCGAATGCCTGCGGACTGGTCACTTCATGGATCAAGTGCGTTCCGATAAGAAGCTGCGTTTGCCCATTTGACAATGTCTTCACCGTATGGGCGGCCCATACTTTTTCGAATAATGACTGGCTCATATGCGTATAAAATTGAGTTACCTGCCTCGAACGATCAGTCGGCTCTGGATACCACGCAAGCGAGAAGCCGCAAAAATGAGCGTACCCTCGCTAGGGTTGCAACCACTCCAAATCCAACCGCTTGCGGTACTCTCGCGGCGTGACTCCAAGTCGCATCCGAAATTGACGATTGAATGCGCTTTGATTCGAAAAACCGCTTTCCCGAGCGATTTGAGAAATCGGCGTTCGATGGCGGGCGCCTAGCAGCGTCGCTGCATGACGCACTCGAATCACCGAGAGATAATCGCTCAAGGACTGTCCGCTGGATCGTCGAAAAAAGCGAGAGAAGGAGTTGGGCTCCATTTCCACTAAGCGGGCAAGCGCGTCGCGACGAACCGATCCCCTAAAATGAATATCCAAAAAGTCGTAGACGCGTTTCAGGCGTACTTGATCCCGTCGACCCAGTTCCTTTTCTCCTTTATCATCAATAACTTGCCAATCCTCTATTTGTGAGAGCAAATTTAGCAATGCATGTGTACGAGCGATCCTCAACATGCCCCGCGAACCGACGATCGTTCGAACGCGGGCCTGCACGCGCTCGAAATTGTAGGCGCGGACAACGCCGCCAACGCCCAATGATTCAAGAAAGCTCTTAACCACCGACGCTTCTGCGAGCTGCAGGAAAGACCCGGCCAGCAGGTTCTCAGGAATATGGATCACAAAAGCGGAGATAGGAATCAGCGATCCATTCCGACTCTCGGAATTCCACGAACGCAGAGCGCGCGACCTAACATAACCGATGAATCCTGGATTGATTTCTCCTCCTTCTGGCCCAATCTGATACGTTCCGTGCCCCTTGGTAACTAAAATGATCTCATCTCCGACCCTCGAGTGAATCGGATCCTCAAGTATTTGATCTTCAACAGTATATACTAGTATCGAGGCATCCTCACTCGACAAATCGCTTCGTGTGCCAAAGATCATCGTAAAAAATAGTCATTTTATACCCAATTAGATCCAAATAGAGTTTATGGGTTATAAATTCGCTATTTCAAGCAATACTCGCGATCAGAACCGCCAAAAAAGGACGGCTTTCTCAACAAGCCGTCCCTGAAATAAGTGAGCGCGAGGGCGCCCTATGATGCTACCGCTTCCGATGCGATTGCCCGAGCCGCTTCACCGAGGGGCGTGCTAATGTAGCGTTCGCTGCTGCTAGCGGCCACGGTTACGATCTTTTTGCCAGCCATCTCCGGCCGTTTTGCCAGCTCTAGAGCGGCCCAGATCATCGCCCCTGACGAGATCCCAACGCTTAGGCCGTCTTTGAGGGCCGCCGCCTGAGCGGTCGCGAACGCATTCTCGTTATCCACTGTGATCACGTCGTCGATGATACCTGTATTGCAGTTTTTGGGGATGAATCCGGCTCCAATTCCCTGAATCTTGTGTGGGCCAGGAGCGCCCCCAGAGATTACCGGGCTATTAGTTGGCTCCACTGCAACGGTAGTCAAATTGCGGCGACTCTTAATCACTTCGGAAACACCCGTGATCGTCCCGCCCGTTCCCACGCCAGAAACGAACGCGTCGATCTCGCCGCCGGTCGCCTCCCATATCTCCTCGGCGGTAGTGCGACGATGAATCTCGGGATTTGCCGGGTTCTCGAATTGCTGAGGCATGAATGCCTTGTCTCCGATCTCCTCTATCAGCTCGTTGGCGCGAGCGATCGCTTCTGGCATTCCTTTCGGACCAGGGGTCAGGACAAGCTCCGCGCCTAGCATATTCAGCAATACGCGGCGCTCCATCGACATCGTCTCCGGCATGGTTAAGATTAGTCGGTAGCCTTTTGCGGCTGCGATAAACGCCAGGGCGATCCCCGTATTTCCCGAGGTCGGCTCAATCACAACTCCCCCTTCAGAGAGCCTGCCCACCTTCTCCGCGGCTTCAATCATCGCAACTCCGATCCTATCTTTTACGCTCGAAAGCGGATTGAAGTATTCGCACTTTACGTAGATCTCCGCATCGAGACCTTCAGCAATAGCGTTGAGCTTGATTAGGGGAGTGTTTCCGATCGCGGCGGTAATATTTGGGAATGCTTTAGCCATAGTAATGCCATAGTCGAAAGTTCAAAGAAAAGAGTCAATCATTCGCGAAGTCGACCTCAGCGCAGTCAAACGGATTTAGGATAGCCGAGAGTAAACCTAAATGCGTCACCAATATCAGGATACAAAAATCGATATTCAATTGAGTGAAGCCTCTCTGGTTTCACTCGCTCGCTTGACAGGAGCCCTTCCTTGGCAAAGTCACCCAATCCGAGACTCAATAGAGAAGCAGGGACACGCGCAATCGCAGGCCTATTGAGTACACGACCCAGTTTTCTGACGAACGATTCGTTCACCACAGGTTCCGGCGCCACCAAATTGAACGGGCCCGATTCCCCATTCATCATTATAGAATACAATCCCCCGATCCAATCTTCCATCGAGATCCACGACATCCATTGCTTTCCATTTCCAAATGGACCGCCCAATCCCAATAGAAAAGGCAAATGCATCTTTGCCAATGCCCCGCCGCCCGCATCCAATACGACCCCCGTTCTAAGGTAGGCTACTTGCCCGGCAAAGTGTGAAGCCTTAGATGCCTCCCCTTCCCAAGCGGCGCATAGCTCCGCCAGAAATCCGTCCCCTCGACAATCCGACTCGGATAGGATCGTATCCCCTCGATCCCCATAGTAGCCTACTCCTGAGGCGCATATGAAAATCCGCGGCGGGCGCCGCGTTTTGGCGAGTGACTCGACGAGCAACCGGGTGCCATTCACCCGACTGGACCATATCGCCTCTTTTCTTCGCGAATTCCAGCGACCCGAAGCCAAGCTTTCGCCGGCCAGGTGGACTACGGCGTCGAAGCCTTCAAGGCCCTCTAGAACTACCTCCCCGCTATCAGGGCGCCAAAGGACATCGTTCAGCTTTGGACTACGAGACAGCGCCGCCACTTGGTGGCCTTGAGCTCGAAGGAAAGCGCACAGCTTCGACCCAATCAAGCCATAGCCTCCGGTAACGAGAATTTTCAGGCGCGGATGTTCCGAATACCGAGTCAAGCAATCGATATCGTTCCGGGTGATAGCATGGCGATACCTAAAAACACGCTCAAGCTGCGACTTGATATGCCCTCCTGCCACCGAGGTCCCTGCGCTACCGAACGGTGCGGTATAATGAACCGAGTCAACCAACTCAGAGACCCCGTTCTCCATATCCTTGAACTCGTGCCGATGCTCCCACTTCGCGAAAGGTCCCTCCACCTGCCGATCAGTGAATGATCGACTAGGCAAATTCTCTACGATTTCCGCAATCCAGTCCCGCCAAACTGGGCCTTGCTTCAGTCTCACATGGACCGTCGATCCTAATTCTATGCTCACTGACGGCGATACGAGCTGGATACGCTGCCAGGGAGGAGCCAGCCTTTCGAACGCTCCGTCGCGAGCGTGCCATTGGTATAGAGATTCCGCCTCGCAGCCAATCGTCGATCTTTTCTGGTAAGCGCCCATCTGGATTAAATCAGAACGCAGGCCATTAGATTCCGCCTATATGGAATCTGAATGCAGGCTCTCGTACTCCTTTACCACGCTCGTCCAAGAGAAGTTCCGCTGCAGGCAATTCGATTGCATGGCTTGGTAGCTTTCCTTCGAATCGAACAATTTCAATGAATCGAATAACGCCTTCTTAAAGTCCGCGTCCTTAGGATCGAAAAGTAAACCAGATCCATTGGCCTTGTCCGTTCGGTAGTCTACCACAGTATCGTGCAGCCCACCCACGTCCGATACCAAAGGAGGCGTTCCGTATCGTTGACTATACATTTGATTCAATCCGCAAGGCTCGAATATGGAAGGCATCAGATAGAAATCAGATCCTGCTTCCACTAAATGGGACATCCTCTCATCCAGCGCCATGCAGATCCCAATCTTTTCCGAGTGCGATTTCGCCCACCGCTTCAAGGCGTGTTCGTATGATGGGTCACCCATCCCAAGAATCACCAGACGACAGTCGTTCTCCACGAAAAAGCTCATTTGCTTGAGGAGCAAATCCAGGCCCTTTTGCTCCGTAAGCCGACATACGATGCCATACACTGGCTTCTCGGTGTCTGATAATTTCAATGTATCCAACAGATGCTTACGACATTCTCGCTTCCCTGATAAATCGGTTGCAGAATAGTTCGCAGGTAAATGGCTGTCAGTTTCAGGATTCCAAACATCCGTATCGATGCCGTTTGCGATCCCGACAAGATCGTCCTCTCGCACCTTTAGGGCTCCTTCCATGCCGCAACCGAAATCGGGCGTAAGGATTTCCTTGGCATAATTCGGGCTGACAGTGACGATCTTGTCCGCAAAAAATATCCCCCCTTTGATCATGCTGATCTGCTCGTAGAATTCGATTCCATCTAGCTCATTGAACTCATCCGGCAGATTGGTGAACCGGAACGAGCGATTGGGAAACAGTCCTTGAAATGCAAGATTGTGGATTGAAAAGAAAGTCTTCAACGCAAGCGATATTCCGTGCTCCTGCTCTACAACTCTCAGAAACAAGGGCGCCAAACCCGACTGCCAATCGTGGCAATGGAATATGTCAGCCTTGATTTCAAGGACATGCATTGCTTCCACAATAGCCTTGCAAAACCAAATGAACCTCCGATCATTATCGTCGTAATCGCGGTTTGCCGCGCCGTAGGGATTCGAACGATCGAAAAATTCGTCACGACGCAACACATACAAAGTCTGGCGTTTCCCAATTGGCAAAGCGTATACCTCGCCACGCAGGAAATCGCTTCCTAACTCGACTTGAAGCACGGTTTTTAGCTTGGCTTTCGCGAACTCTGGAGATTCCAGGATTTTGCGATATCCAGGTATGAAAAATGAAATATCGTGACCAAATCGTGATAGCGACTTGCACAAAGCTCCCGTTACATCAGCCAATCCACCCGTTTTCAAGTAGGGGAACATTTCGCTAGCCGCGTGTACAATTTTCATCGATTTCAATTTTTTGAATGAACTCTAGTCGAACCAATTCAGAATCCAACTCAATACAATGAAACTAAGAGAACGAATAATCGCGCTCATGCAAGCGGAGGATTACATTCCTCTAACTAAAAATAAGCTATCCGAGTCTCTCGGTCTAGCAAAACGCGATCGTCGCAAGCTAGATTTCGAGCTGCGGAACCTCATGAGCAAAGGCGATCTCGTCAGTATCAAAGGAGACCGCTACTGCATCCCCCGAGATGCTAATCTCGTCACGGGAGTCATCAAATTTCGTCAGAAAGGGTCTGGATTCGTTATTCCTAAGGCCGGTTCCGTGTCTGATTCCGAGCCTATCGAGATCGACGCGACGGATACAGGGGTTTCCATGCATGACGACAGCGTGGTCGTTCGGCTTTATGAGTCCTACGACCTTCCCAAGAAGCAAGGGCGCGGACGCCGAGGCTCCAAGCCACTTATAAATCCGGACCGACCCCGAGGCCGTGTCATTCGAATCAATGAACGGGCCCGCGACACGATCGTGGGAAATCTTCAGAAGACCCGATTCTTCTACTACGTTGTCCCCGACGACCCCAGAATCATTCACGACATATATGTACCCGATCCTAAGAAATCGAGCGTAAGGCCACGGCCAAGCGTGGGCAGCAAAGTAGTCGTGAAGCTTCATGAATGGGAGCAGAAGCACGTTAATCCCGAGGGAGAAATCATGCTCAACTTGGGAAATACGCACGAGCCGCAAGCTGAGCTCATGTCCATTCTTCACAAATACGACTTGAATCCCGACTTTCCCAAAGCGGTTCTCAACGAAGCGAAAGCGATTCCGCAATCCGTAGGCAAAAAGCAGCTAAAAGGCAGAGAAGATTTAAGGGACGTATTTACGTTCACGATCGACCCGGACGACGCCAAGGACTTCGACGACGCCCTTTCGATCGAAACCCTTTCCAACTCCCTCATCCGGGTTGGTATTCACATCGCGGATGTCGGCGCTTACGTGCAGCCCAATTCGCAACTCGACAAGGAAGCCCACAAGCGCGGAAACTCTACCTATCTCGTCGGCACTGTCATTCCCATGCTTCCCCACGCTCTCTCGAATGGGGTGTGCAGTCTCAAGGAAGATGTCGATCGGCTAACGAAATCCGTATTTCTCACTTTCACCAAGAATGGCAAGTTGAAGGATACCGAATTCGCCAATACCGTGATTCGCAGCAACAAGCGACTGACTTATAAGCAAGCCTATACCCTACTCTTCAAAGATAGCTTGCAAGCAGCTCGCAAGCTAAAGCTCCCACCATCGCACCAAACAGGTTCGACGGGGAGAGCACTATCGGAGCTCGATGACAAGGAACTCGGGAAACTGCAGAAGTCCATACGAGCCCTTTGGAAGATCGCCTCGAAAATGCGGTACAACCGCATGCGCGATGGAAGCCTGAATCTCGAAATGAGCGAGACCAAGATATTTGTCGATGAGGAAGGCTATGCCGATCGACTTGAAAAGGTCAGCAATGATGAAAGCCATCAACTCATCGAGGAATTCATGCTCGCCGCAAATGAGGCGGTCGCTAAAGCAATGCGAGAATCTAGCCTACCCTGCATTTACCGCGCTCACGACGACCCGGACGAGGAACGCCTGAACGAACTAAGGGACTTCCTGGCCACATTTGGAATTACCGTTGCAAATCTTAGCGTCCGATCTGAAATCATAAAGCTTCTCCAAATACTGGATACGCATCCTCAAGGTCATATATTGAAGACACAGCTTCTTCGGTCGATGAAAAAGGCCTGCTATCGCTCAACTCCAGATGGGCACTACGGGCTCAATAAAAAGAACTACTGCCATTTCACCTCACCAATTCGCCGCTATTCGGATCTCATCGTGCACCGAATATTCAATTATTTCCTCGTCAAGGTGAAGGGACGCGACCCCTTGTCAGGACAGCTTCCTCAAACCAATATCGCCCGAGCGAACGCCCTATCGGAACACTTGAGCCAAACGGAGGTGAACAGCACCGAGGCAGAGCGAGAATCGGTCAAGGTGAAGTTGCTCGAATTTTTCGAACGCGAAATCGAAAAACCGAAAAAGTCCCAGTTCACCGCGGTGATTACAGAGGTTAGGAATCACGGCATGTTCATTGAGCTGGTGGACTCGAACGCGTTCGGCATGGTTCACACCTCCACATTCAAAGACGACTTATATCGCGTAAACGATAGCGGGACCGCCTTGGTAGGACGACGCACGCGCAAGAAATATAGAGTTGCCCAGAAAGTGAACGTCATTGTCCATCGAGTGGACCGATTCAAGCGACAGATCGACTTTCGCGTTTCAGGATAGTAGGTTCCTCGAACTCCAAGCTCGCAATCCAACTGCTCGCTCATCAGTTATATCTTCAGCATGCAACACTTCAACTACCAGGAAACGTTCAAGAGCCTGTTCGACAAAGCGGTCGCGCAATACGAATCGGGTAACCGCGACAAGGACAGCTATTTCACGGATGACGAAATCGCCCAGATAGAGGCCAACGGCTGGAGAACGCAGGACTTTTTCGACTACGCTGAAGACCTATTGCAGCTGGGCGAACCTAGCTACGAAATCGCTCAATCGATCGAGCAAGCCCGGCGTGAGTACTTTCTCCACATTCTTGAAGGGAAACCATCGGACAACCGAATCTCGCCAGAAGCGCTACCCGCAAAGACGGATGCGATCGACGGAATAAAATGGCTTCCTCGGATCCTTCCTAAGGCTCGCGGAAAACTCCTCGGAGAGCTTCCTGACGAGATCATGTACTGCTGCGGTGGAGATAGGCACTTCCTATCCACGCACGATATTCATCCGTCGGAATTTCTCAGAGTCGTTTGGGCGAATATGGACGACGATCAAGGTATCGTCGATTTCGTCAAGCGCCGCAGTCCTGTGGCCAAAGAGCTGACTACCTCCTAGCTTTCCAGCTAAACGAAAACCGGCCGAATCCAGAATGGATAGGCCGGTCGAAACTATCAATACGCGCTCGATGCGTGAAGCGGCTACTCGATTTCCAATGCCATGTATCGATAGAAGCCTTCGACATATACGAACAACGCTACTTTAGATCTGGACTCGAGCAGTTTTTGCGCATCGCTAACCGTGTAAACGGTTTCGTCCTTGATCTTCTCGATCACCATACCTGGGACCAATTGCCTAGCGTAGGGACTATCTGGCGACACGCTAGTGATCACTATCCCGCTTTCAACCTCCTCGCTAATTCGAAATCGCTCCCTTAATTCATCGCTCAAGGGTTCCGCCTGTATTCCCTCCAAAAGCTCTCGTGGGCTGGGGCCGTCCATAAACGCTTGCCCATTTTGCGGTCGCTTGCCGAGCACCACATCGGTTTTGAAGTACTTGTCATCTCGGTACACCGTTAGCTCCACTGATGATCCAGGAGACTTGGCGGCAATCTTCAATCTCAGATCACTCGCGGATTGCACCTCTTCATCGATTATTTTCACAACGACATCTCCGACTTTCAAGCCCGACTCATCCGCGGGCGAACCAGGAACCACGCTATTCACAAGCGCCCCTTTCGTATCCGAGAGCCCCATTGCCTCCACGAGATCGCTATTGAGAGGCTGAATGCCCACTCCTAGGAACCCTCGCGAAACAGATCCTTCTTCAACCAAGCTCACCATCACGTTGTGAGCCAGCACAGTAGGGATCGCAAATCCGATACCGATATTCCCACTGCTTCGTCCGTCAGTGAGTATGAGCGTATTGATCCCAATCAATCGTCCTCGAGCGTCGACTAAGGCGCCGCCTGAGTTCCCTTGATTGATGGAGGCGTCTGTTTGAATGAAATTCTCAAATCCGTCATCAATCATGCCAAGGTCATCTCGGCCTTTGGCGGAAACGATTCCCATGGTTACAGTCTGACCTACGCCTAGCGGATTTCCAATGGCGAACACGACATCCCCCACTTCGACCTGATCACTATTCGCTAGTGTTGCATAGGGTAGATTCTCGGCGCTCTCTACTTTTAAAACAGCCAAGTCCGTTTGCGGATCCGTTCCCACTACTTTCGCATCCATCACCCGACCATCCTGAAAGCTGATCGTAACTTCACTCGCATCCTCCACGACGTGGTTGTTCGTTAATATGTATCCATCTTCCGATACAATGACACCCGATCCTTGCCCTTGGATTTCACGTTGCCGCGGCAGTTGGCCTTCTCCAAAGAATCTCCAAAACGGATCACTTGGCATTTGCCCACTTGTATTCAAAACACGGGTGGACGCTATATTTACGACCGCTCCTCGAATTGCCTCTAGCGACTCCGCGTAGCTAACGACACCGCCATTCAAGCTTCTATCTAAAGGTTCATCAGTGATTTTCACTTTGTCTGCAATCGACTCGTCAGCCGCGAGAGACGATACGAGAGACAACGACATGATTGCGATTAACGCTTTCCGAATGTAATTCATATTCTTCTGTCCTATATCCATATTTTTTGATTCTGACACAACCTAAGGTATTTGGTTTCCGCTTATACAACGATTAATTGACTAGGTCGATTGGTCTAAATGCGATTCCAGTCGCTGGAGGCGTTTGAACAATTCAGGCAACTTTCTCTGCACAACGGTGATTCGCTGATAAGCATTCAATGGAATCGCTGGCGTTCCCCCGGAAACGCTCTTGGGATCTAGATCGCTAAAGGCGGCGGAACATCCAGCGATTTGGGCCCCTTCTCCGATTGTCAAATGCCCAGAGGCCCCTGCTCGACCTCCGAAGACAACGAAATCCTCTATGACCGTGCTTCCCGCTATCCCTACTTGCGCGCACAGAATGCAGTGCTTTCCAATCTGAACGTTGTGCCCAATTTGCACGTGGTTGTCTATTTTCGTACCTTCCCCAACTCGCGTTGCCACAAGCCGGCCTCGATCAATGGCGGAGTTAGCTCCGATTTCTACATCCGATTCAATCTCGACCCATCCCAGCTGGGGTTCCTTCTCATGAGAGCTCCCATTGAACTCATAGCCGAACCCATCCGCTCCAATAACTGCGCCCGAATGGATCCGTACACGGTCGCCTAGCTTGGTGTCACGCAGCAGTATCACATTCGGGGAAAGCCAACACTCCTCACCGATTGATACGTCGGTTCCGATCGCTGTTCCCGAGTGAACTTGCGACGCGGGGCCTACGCTAGCGTTCTCACCAATCACGCAGAACGGGCCAATATAGGCGGATTCATGTACCGAGGCCGAGGAATCAATCACCGAAGATGGGTGGATACCGCCCGGACGCTTAGGCCAAAGCGCTTGAGCGAGCGATTCGCATGCGCGAGCCAACGCTAGGCTGGGATGCTTCACCTTGAAAAAGGCCTGACCCGAACGGGGCTCATGCGGGCAGTCTTCTGGAACAAGGACGATCGATGCTTCTGTTACCTTGAGCTCCCCAATAAACTTGGACGAACTCATAAAAGTAAGATCGCCCGCTACCGCTTCCTTCAATGTCGCAATTCCAGTAACGGATTCTCCGTCGAACTGGCCGGACTCCTCAATTACGTCCGCTTTCGCTCTTATCTCGTCTATGCTCAGTTTCGCGCGCATGGGGCAAGGGGCCGTGAATGTTCAAACAAATGAGTGCAAGATAAACTTGGACACGAAAAAAACCTGCCGTTCAAGGCAGGGTTTCAGCAAAATATAAATTAGGCTATTCAGCCGCTTCTTCGGCTGCAGCCTCTTCCTGAGTCGCGTTGATGCGTTCAATCACTTCGGCGGTGATATCAATGGTTTCGTCAAATGAGATGACGGAAGGCATCCCGTTTTGGGAAACGCCAGAGGTATCGAGCACGATCGACGCTCTGCGTTCCTTGGAAACTTCGGTCACCACTTCCATGATTTCCTTGGTGAACAAGCTCATCTGAGTGTTTTGGCGGGCTGCCAGCTGGCGTTGGACATTCTCCATGAACTGGCGAAGCTCGTTCTGCTTTTGAGCGATTTCCTGATACTTGATCCGCGCGTCTTCCGTGGCATCGTTGCGTGCTTCCTCGGTCAGAATCTCGCTGCTCGCTTGTTCGAACAGCTCTTTATACTCCTGTTCGAGCGCCTGGACTTCTTGATTGAACGCAGCTACGCGTTCTTGAACCTGCTCGGATGACGCCTGGATCTCGCTCAGGAAGTCCCGCACCTTGTAGAATTGTTCAGCGGCATTGCTAACGCTGATCGTCAAGATCACGACTTCCGCCTTCGCGGACAAGGTCCCGAAGGTCGCAACCGCGAACATTGTAATGAGAGATGTGAAATTTTTCATTGGTTTCATAGTGAAGTTTCAAAATTGGGGGACCTACAAACTATAATCTTCCCCCAAATGTAAAGTTGAATTGAGCGCCATTGTCATTTCCTCCGATGCTCGGGTCACCGGATGTGCTCATTGGAATCGCGTAATCGAGGCGCAAAGGCGTTCCCATCACTGAAATCCGAATCCCAACGCCGAAGTTGTCATTCCAGCCGCTGTTGTCCCATCCGGTCGTGAAGCCTTGCCCCCCAATCAGCGTCGTATTCAGCTTTCGGTCTAGGCTGAAATCGCCCGCGACCCTGTTGACGAAGCCTCCATCGTAAAATATCGCCCCATGGAACCCATCCGTGAATCCGATGGTGTACTCCGCGCTGAACATTCCATAAGTCTTTCCGCCAAACTCATAGGGAGTTCGTTCCAAGAATGGGATTTGACCTCTCAAATTGGGATCCAAGGGAACCAGCCCCGATTTTGGAGATACATCGCGGAACTCGAAACCGCGCAAGGTGTTTGGTCCACCGAGGTAAAAGCGTTCGTCGATGGGGACAAAGGTGCTGTCGTGGGTCTCGTGAACGATCCCAGCTCGAAACAAGAATGCGATCGTCTGCGAGTGCCAGGGAGAGATTGGCAGGTGGATCAAGTTTCGGCTCTCGATTTTATTGTAATCGAAGGTTCCCGCTAGAGGGCCTCCTGCCATCGTCAGATCCAGTTCATAGCGAGATCCGCTATAAGTATTGATGATCCGGTCTCGGCGGTCGCGAAGAAGCAGTACATTCACCCTAGATATTTCACCACGGCTTTGGTTTAGCTGATCCCTGAGCTCCGGTTCCACGCTCGAGTTGAAATTCGAGTATCCCACCGTCGTGAGGGAGTAGGAGATCCGCGCTTCAATCAACTCGATCAAGCGTTTACGGATATAGACGTCGAATCCCTGTTGCTGATAATCGAAATCGCGGCTAACGCTGCTTGAGGTGTCGAAAATATTGAAGCCGAACGCCAAGCGCTTCTCGAACAGCCAGGGCTCTTCGAACGCGAGCATTATCTGGGAAGACAATGACCCGATTTGGGCCCGCAGACGGAATTTTTGCCCATCCCCTTGGAAGGCGCCTCGCCAATTGAAAATATCGAAATTGGACTGAGTAAGCTCAATGAAGAAGGTTCCCTTCTCCAGTGAGCTAAATCCTGCTCCAAAGGAAAAGTTCCCGGTTCGTCCCTCGCGGAACGTTACTCGTAAATCGCGGCGTCCTGGAATTTGAGTCGTTTGCGGAGTTACGTTAACATCATCAAAGTAACGCGTATTCTCCAATCTCATGCGAGATGCATCCATTCGTACGCTATCGAACGTACTTCCAGGACCGAGAGCCAATTCGCGAATGACCACCGTACTTCGCGTTTTGGTATTCCCTTCTATCTCGATAGACTCGACCTGATACTTCTCGCTTTCGTAAATCTGGTATACGAGATCAATGTTCCCAGTCGTTACATTGGGAACGCGAGTCAAGCGCACACGCGTTTCCATGTATCCAAATTGACCATAAAAATCCTCGATGCGCTCCAGGTCCTCGTCCAACCGTTCAGGGCGATATAGGTCACCGGGCTTCACTCGAAGCATAAGTGAAAGAATGTCATCCTTATAGAGCTCGTTCCCTTCGAAATCGATGCTCCCCACATTGTATTCCTTCCCCTCGTGCACATCGATCTCGATCACCATAGCGCGCTTCGATGGATACGAATAACGCACCTGCGAAGGGTCGATTCCGACATCGAGATGCCCTTCTTCCATGTAGAGATCTTGCAAGATCTCGAGATCATCCTCGAACTTGTCCGCATCGAATTTCCCTGATCCAGTAAACAGTGAGAAGAGCCCCTTCTTCTTGGTCTTCATCTTCCGGCGGAGCTTACGGCTGCCCATATTCTCGTTTCCGGTAAACTTTACTTTCGTGATCTTGTACTTGCCGCCCTCGCGCACCTTATAGATCACGTTGCCGAATCCCGTAGCCGGGTTGCGATCGATCTCGTAGTCTACGCGCGCTTGGGAAAAACCCCGCTTAATATAATATTCCTTGAGCGCTTGAGCGCCTTCCTTGACACGGCGTTCGTTCAAGACGTGGTTTACTTGAATGACGAGCTCGTCTTCAAGCCGGCGATCACGAATCTTCTCATTCCCGTCGAAGGCTATGGAGGAAACTCGAAATTTAGGACGAATATCGAAGAACAAATCAACCTCGTCCGTGCCGATCGGCTGAAGTCTCACTTCCACGTGCTCGAAAAGCTGCGTCCTGTAGAGCGTTCGAATGTCGCGGTCGATGGCCACCTGATCGTAGAGCTCGCCCTCACGCAGAGACATGTTCGCTCGCGCCACTTCCTCATTTACGTTGGAAAGTCCTGTAAAGTTGACGATCAACTTTCGGATTGTGGGGGGAGTAATTTCCTCCGGACTGGGTGGCGTAAGCTGTCCGATCGCCAAAGGCAGCGTCGCTATCGCAAGCAGTGGGAGAAGAAATTTTCTGGTGGAGCTATTCCGTATGATTTTCAAAGCGGGTGTATTCTTTTCGGAAGGTTAACTTGAGATCCCCAACCGGACCATTTCGTTGCTTGGCTATTATCAGGTCGGCTGAGTCGGCAGCAACCGAATGTTCATCTCCCGCATCCTTAGGACGCGCCAAAAGCAGGACGACATCGGCATCTTGCTCGATGGATCCTGATTCGCGGAGGTCTGAGAGTTTCGGTTGTCGTTTTTCTTTCTCGGAATCACGGTTTAGCTGACTTAGTACAATCACAGGAACGTTGAGTTCCTTGGCAAGGGTTTTTAATCCACGGGAAATCTCGGAAATCTGCTGTTCGCGCTGTATTTTAGGGTCCGTTCCCGTGATCAATTGCAGGTAATCGACCACGATTAAGCCCATGTTGTCATTCCGAGCCCAAATGCGCCTCGCCTTGGCCCGCAACTGATTGATCGTCACCTGCCCAGAGTCGTCGATCCATAGCCGCGCATTCTTCAATTCTTTGGCCGCTTGAGCCAATGCCTGCTGCTCCTCCTTGTTCACGAAGCCTTCCCGCAAGCGTTGAGAGCTCACTTTCGCTCGGCTCGTCAGCAAGCGCATCGCCAATTGCTCCGAGCTCATTTCCAGGCTAAATATCAGAACGCCAGCGCTTTTCTGCTTCGGTCTCGAGGGCAAAGCGACCGATTCCGCGATATTCATGGCCAAGCTCGTCTTGCCCATCGATGGCCGAGCAGCGAGAATAAGCATCTCCTGAGGATGCAAGCCAAAGGTCATCTTATCGAGATCGTCGAATCCGGACGATAGCCCAGCCAACTCTCCACGTCCTGCGATGAGCTTCTGAACCAGCTTAACGGCGGCGTCCACGGACTTCTTGATGGGCTGAGAGGTGTCCGCCACGCGATCGTCGCTAATCGCGAAAATCTCCTTTTCAATGTCGTCGATGAAATTCTCGAGCCCCCCGTCGAGCTGTGGCTCAAAACAGCTCTTTACCGTTTTGGTCGCGGTGTAGATCAGGCGCCGCAGCAGATATTTCTCTCGAACGATGTCCAAGAAATAAGTGGCGTGAGCGGTCGTTTCGATCTGGGTCGCCAGCTCGGCAACGTAGACCGGACCCCCTACCTCGGCGAGTTGACCGCGAGTATTCAGCTCCTCCGCTAGTATCTTTGCGTCAAGGATCGACTTGTTCTCGAAGACCTCTACGCACGTCTTGTAGATTGTCTGGTGCGCCTGGCTATAGAATGCTTCGGCAGGCAGCTTCTGGGCTAAGCACCGTGAGATCACCTCCGCAGGATCGATCAAGCAAGCAGCAAGCAAACCCTTCTCTGAATCGAGGCTATGCGGAAGCGTCCTACCTGACGTTATCAAGTCGACAGGCGCGTTTAGCGTCTCAGTACTTGAAGGCTTAAGCGGCATAACCCATTAAGCCTGAAGGCCCTATCAGTCTTCGGAAGCGGGGGCTTCCTCTGCTGCCTCTTCGTCCGCCTCTTCCTCGACGATCGGATTCTCGGATACCACGTCGAATTTGAGAGTGGCTTCAACATCCTCGTAAACCTTGATCGTCACCGTGTGCTGACCCAGCTCTTTGATCGGAGCGTCAAGCTTGACCTGCTTGCGCTTGATCGTATCGAAACCGGCTTCAACCAGATTCTCGTGGATGCCGATGGTGGTGACCGCTCCGAAGAGCTTTCCAGATTCACCTGTCTTTACAGCGATAGCGAAGTGCGTCTCGCCGATCTTCGCCGCCTGAGCCCTAGCGTCTTCCAAGTTCTTCGCTTCACGCTCGGCGCGGCGCACCTTCAGCGCCTCGATCTGCTTGCGATTGGCCCGGGTAACCGGAACCGCATATTTTTGAGGGAAGAGGAAATTACGGGCGAAGCCCGCTTTCACCTTAACCTGATCGCCTTCGGCGCCCAGTGATTCAACGGGCTGAATAAGTAGTACTTCGCTTGTAGCCATGGCCTTATAGATTCAAATTTTCTTTTTGCGGATAAATTATTTTAGAAGGGTACATCTTCTTCGATGTCTTCGCTTTGCTTTGCGGGAGCAGCGGTAGGCGTCGCAGCCTGGGGAGCGGAAGCGGGGGGAGTGAAGCTGCCCGATTCACCGCGCTGACTGATCAGCTGCATATTCTCAAGCACTACCTTCATCTTGCTGCGCTTCTCGCCTTCCTTGTTCTCCCAAGAATCGAGCTTCAACCGACCCTCGACAAATAGCGGGTTCCCCTTGGTGACGTATTTAGAAACCGTTTCCGCTTGGCGGCCCCATGCTTCCACATCGACAAAGGTGGTCTCTTCTCGGCGCTCTCCGTTGGAGCTATTGTAGACTCGGTTTACCGCGAGGCCAAACTGGCAAACAGCAGTGCCGGAGGGCGTTGCGCGCAATTCTGGGTCGCGGGTCAAATTGCCCATCAAGAATACTTTGTTGAAATTCGGCATAGGGTCTGGGGAGTGGAGATTCAGGAAAAGCTTAAACCTTCTGAATCATCTTGTGCGAGACGAGTTTATTCAAGCGCAGTTTTTCCAGGACTTTGCTAGGAACGTCCGCATCGCCTGATATCTGGTACTGAGCGTAAACGCCCGACTCGTAGCGAATGTCCGCTGCGCGAGCGAAGTCCTGGCGAGCGAAGTTTTCCGCGCTGGAAACAGACGCTCCCACGCTTTCAATCTCGCCCTTCAGGCTGTCGACGAGCTCGTCGGCGCTTTCTTCACGCCCGCGAGTATCGAGTATAAATGTTGCCTTATAGTTGGCCATCTTCTCTGTCTTTGTTTTTCGGTTTTCGGTTTATATGATTCATTGCCTTTTCGGCTCCCTCTCGAACGAGCCTCTCGAGGCAGTCGAGATAGCGCTCCATAGAAGCGCTGATCAAGGTTTCGTCTTCCTTGTTGAAATTTCCCAATACATAGTCTGCCAGACTCATTTCCTTTGGAGTCTTATGACCGATGCCAATCCGGAGCCGAGTGAAGGTTGGCTTAATGCGAGCGATAATATCGCTGAGCCCATTGTGGCCGCCCGGTCCGCCCGACGCGCTGACTTTCACTTCGCCTACCGCGAGATTGATCTCGTCGTAGACCACGACAAACGACTCGGGTGGAATCTTGTAATAGCTGCACACCTTTTGAATGCTAACACCGCTCTCGTTCATGAACGTTCGCGGCTTCAACAGTAGAATCTTCGTACCATCGCTCGCTTCGAATTGCGCTAGGTCCCCCTTCAGATTCCGGTTCTTGGACCACTCGGTCGCGCCGCGCTGGGACGCGAATGCGTCCACCACTCGAAATCCAATGTTGTGGCGAGTCTTATCGTACTCGCTCCCTGGATTGCCAAGTCCGACTATGAGCCGAAAACTCATGGGAAAATTGCTTGGGAGAGTTTGAAAGAACAAAAAACGAGTCGCCAGCATTCGCCGGGACTCGCTGGAAAAATAAAAATGCTACTTGATAACGGTGAATACTGGCTGCTCCGCATGATCCATGTATTCCACGCCCTTGATTTCAGGCAATTCCTTAATGTGGATCAATTCGCCTACTTTCAAGTCGCTCACGTCGCAATCGACATAGTCAGGGATATTCTTCGGGAGCGAGCGAATCGAAACGGAGTGCGCGACATGCTCGAGCGTGCCGCTTTCATTCTTTACGCCCCATGGCTCGCCCTTGGAGTGAACCGGTATGTCCAAGACAATGACTTCATCATCCGCCACTTCGCGAAAGTCCACGTGGATGAACTTGTCGGTTATCGGGTGACGCTGCACTTCTTGTATAATAGAAGTACGGGCGGCTGACTTGCCTTCCTTCACCTTTACGATTGGCGAGCTATTGCCGATCGCCTTGAGGGCCACGCGCAATTCGCTGCTATCGACGCAAAGCTTCGTCGGCTCTTTAGATTTCCCGTACGAGATCGCCGGGACCTTGCCTTCAGCGCACAGCCGACCGGCAGCGGCCGAGCCGCCTTCTGTACGGGATGAAGCATTAATTGTTAGCTGTTTCATGGTGTGAAATCCGTGTTCTCTCGGGCATCACGCCAGTGAGAGGAGCGGAGTAACGTAAGACCCGATCCCTGGAAATCAATCAAAAGTTTCCTGCATTTTCATTTTTATGAGGAAAGCTCAATCTAATGGTTGACAAGGGCGAAACAAACCGGCTTTTTCCTCCCCCATCATTGCCCTGTAGCTCAGTGGTAGAGCAGGTGACTGTTAATCACTTGGTCGCTGGTTCGAATCCAGCCGGGGCAGCCATAAAAACGTTCAACCGTCCCGATTCCGGGCGGCTTTTTTATGTCCGGACAACGCCCCAACTGGATCCGGACAACGCTCCAACTGGATGAGAACCGCGCAGCTGGTTCGACGAAGCAAAGCGGAGATGGGGCGCCTGAAAAGGCGCAATGACCTACGATCTGCAACCGAAAGTTGGATACGACTCAACGTTCGTAGTGAATCGATTCCACACTCTCAACACGCGAAACCTCTTCGCTATCATCTAGTTCTGGATCCAAGCTCAGATCGATTACAAGTGTTCCTATCATCATGAAATACACCGCCATGCGACCGATTGCGGATATTCCAAATCCGACTCCAGCGCCCACGCCCGACCTGGCTGCTTCCTTTGGATTACGGCGAGCCCAAACGATTTCAAAAACCACCGCACCAATTACAGGGCCAAACAAGATACCGACGATGCCAAAGAACAAACCCACGAGCCCACCGACCAAGGCCCCGAAAATGCCCCATTTAGTTCCTCCAAGCCATTTAGTCCCGAATGCGGTAGAGAAAAAGTCGACCACTCGATCCAATACCATGAGCCCTCCTAATACGCCAATTGCCCACCAGGAAAACGTGTCGGGGAGCATCAACTTGTGGACGAGACCCCCAAACATGAACACGATCGCGCCGGGAATAACGGGAACGAACACGCCTACGAATCCCATCAAGACGGAAAAAACGAGCGCCGCCCAGGCAATGAATGCCCAAAGATAAGGCCACATGGCCTTAATCCAATCGGTGACGTTCATCATCCAATCGCTCCAGGCGCCGCTAGCGATAATCGACTCCATAACTCTCTTTCAGTTTTCTCGCCGAGCTACGCAAAGCAAAAGTTGCAAACCAGCCCGTTACTCCTAGTGGATATTCTATGCCTCGGCCAATCGGATGGAACAAGCGCGACCCAGAGCTGGGTAAACTAAAAATCGAAGCCCGAATCTTCGGTTCGCAACTCACGTTCCACCGTCAATCAGGCCGATTCGAGCCGTGGGAAACCTTTACGCCTACCGAAGAGGATTGGGATCAATTGATAGAACTCGCCGAGAACAAGTTCCAACGCGGGAAGGTACAGGAAAAGCACATGCGCATCATTCGCGCTCGCGGCGAAAAGCGCTCGCGCCGCTCTATTTCCATCGGGCGACCCGCCCATAGTAGACGGCAGTCGCCACACAAACGATCCATGTAAGAACCGCTGCGAGAGCGTAGAAAACGCCTATCATCATGGGCAGAGATTCCATCATCTGCAACCTGAGCTCTTCTGGATAGAGCATCAAAATCTCGTACGCAGGGGAATTTATCAATGCGTTTAACACGGCGCTCTCGTCCAGAGACAACACTTGATACCCCAAGTATAGGCTAACCAAAGTCGCCAAGCCGAGCTGGTTCCAGGCCAATCGCTTTGCAACGGAATAAGATTTCGTACGCAGACATCTGCCCCTGAACGTGAGCTCCAAGGAACCATGAATCGCGATCGCGATCGAAACCAAAATCCCCGAGACCGCTCCCACAAACAGGGACAAGCCCAGGGAAAGGATCCCTACGACAAGCAAGCTCCAGCCATTGATTCCCGACAATATATAGAACAACCGGAGGCGCTGGCTCGCCGAAACGCCTTCTCTGTCTTTCTCTGCCGTAGCGGATTCGTCCATCACATTGGGTTATTCAGAACGCGGCCTTGAAAGACAAGGTTTAGAACAGGAAGTTGGTCTTGCGAATATCCAACGGGCAGCAATAGTCCTCCCCGAACGAATACAAGCGCTCATTTCGATCCGATCCCATTCGTTCAACGACTTTGCGAAATTCGTTTAAGGCGAGGGCCTAATCAGCGATAACCCAATTATAGTAACCGCATTACGCGCTTGATCCATCATGAGCGAAATCACACCAGAAGACTTAAAATCAGCCGCCCAGGATCTCCCACCCTCCCCGCAAGTTTTCGGCAAGCTCGGCAAGCTTCTCCGGGACCCAGGTACCGACCTCAGCGATATCGCCGATCTCGTAAATACGGACTCTTCGCTCACCGCTCGGGTACTCCGCTTAAGCAACAGCGCCGCGTTCGCGCAAGACCTCGCGATTGACAACCTCGATGACGCCATCAATCGCGTCGGCTTTCGGGAGGTCTTCCGACTAGTCGGGCTCGCGGCGGCATCTGATTTATTCGCCACTCGAAACCAAACCTACGGCATTGAAGGCTCCACGCTCTGGGAAAACTCGCTTAGTTGCGGGCTCGTTATGGAGGACCTTGCTCGAAAGACTGGGCACGACGAGCAGGAATTCTATACGCTAGGCCTCTTGCGATCGATGGGGAAACTCGTGATCGATGTCTGTGCGACGAGCAAATCCATGGATCAACGCTACGAGAGCGAATCTGGTGAGCCCATTCTAGCTTGGGAAGAGAAGGTCTTCGGAATCACGAATCCATCGGTAGCCGACTTCCTACTTTCCACTTGGAATTTCCCGGAAGAAACCGTCAATTCGATCCAGCTTCAGTATCTCGATAAAGATGCCGAGTCGGCGCCTCAGTCCGCGCTGTTGCTCAATGTAGCGGGAGCCTTGGCCGAGCGTGTCAACCTCGCCCTTCCTGGCGAATCAGCTTATTGGGACTCGTTGGAATCTCGATGCGGCAGCCTTGGGCTGAACGAAAGCGATTTGGACGACACCGTAGAAAGCGTAAAGGAACGCCTTGAAGAAGTGCTCGCATCCGTGGCCGGATGAACGGTCTCTGATCAATCGCTTTTCTTTGGATCGGTCTCTTCGGCGGCGTCCTCCTCGGAATCTTCCGATATTTCAGACAAGGGGGATTCCTCCGCTACCGTAGATTCCGCGTCGCTCGAATCTTGGGCTTCCGAGTCCGACGCCGATCCGCTCTCCAAGGCCGCTTCCGCAGCGGGACCGGAATTCTCGCTGGATTCCAATGCCAGTCCCGAACCTCCTTCTAGAGCCGCGCCCTCCTCGCTCGCCTTTTGCAGCAATTCATCTTTCAGAAACTCCAGTACTCTCTCCGAAAGAGCAGGTAGTTTCGGCTTAGTCGGATTCACCAAGGTGTCCTCGAAAGAGCGTTCGCTTTCAGGCAATTTAACCGAGTAAACAATGCACTCGCCTTGGTCCGTCCTAAAGACGGATTTTATACCGATCGTGCACCAAACCGACGCGCCCTGCTGAGGCGGATAGAGGTAGAGCTCGATCTGTTTACCACCTAGATCGACAAAACGGGTGAACCGCATCGCTCCCGCTTTTTCATTTTCCTCCAAAAACTTGGCGATGTCTCTCTCGACGACTTCCGCTATCTCTATGGCAACTACTTTCATCCAGCGCTGAATCGATTTCTGTCTAACTGCAATTGAGTCGCTCGCAATGCAATAATTCTACTCATCGCTCGTTCGTTCGGCATCTTGCTGCGACGTAAAGGAGCGCGTTATCTTCGCTGTCAGATCCGAAAAGTTTAAACCTTCTAGATTCTCTGCCGCCTTCGGACGCCCATGCCAGCCGTAGACAACATTAAGGAATCCAATTAGAACCAGACCCATCGAAACCGCCATATTGCCGATCTTCGATTGCACCCACATTCCAAATACGAAGAGCATTGTTCCCAAAACCATGTAAACCCCCTGCAGTAAAGGAGGAAACGTCTTCACTTTCAACTTACGGATATCCTCCGCCGTTATTGCCGTACCCTTGCGTTCAATACGCTCATTGCACAATTCAGAACCTGCTCTTACAAGTCGCTTCTCAATATAGGTCTTGGCCATTCGCCGTACTCAATACACTCGGCGACGCAAGTCAACTGCGAGCGCCGCTAAAGCAAGGTGGAGGCAATGATCGCGGTCATGTAGCAAGCGACCATCCCCCCAATCAACGCCTTGAACCCGTACCGGAGCAGGTTCGGCCGCTGGGAGGGTTCCAACGCGGTGATCCCGCCAATTTGAATCCCGATCGATGTCAGATTGGCGAATCCGCACAGTGCATAGGTAGCGACGATTGCTGATTTCGGATCCGTAAACGCGCCCGCCTCTTGGTAGCGGGCCAATGAGAGGTAGGAGATGAATTCATTCAAAACGAGTCGCTCCCCAAGCAGTTGGCCGACGATAAGGCAATCCTTCCAGGGAATGCCGATCACCCAGGCGAATGGAGCGCTCGCAACGCCGACGAGGAAAGAGAAGTTAAATGATTCAAATCGCCCTTCTGTGATGGATTCGACCCAATGGTTGAGCCCCGTCCACTCGCCAATTCCTGCAGACAGCATCCAATTTGCCAATGCGACTAGAGCGGTAAACGCGAGGAGCATGCCACCGACATTCAACGCGAGCTTTATTCCGTCGCTAGTCCCTTTGGTCGCAGCGTCCAAGATTCCCTGGCTCGCCCTATCCTTAGGGAAGTCCAAAGCGCCCTCGACCGCTTCCGCTTGAGGCACGAGTATCTTCGAGGTTACCATCGCTGCGGGAGCGCTCAAAATGGAAGCAGTCAGCAAATGCTGGCCAAAGCGAATCGCCTCCGCTTCGGATCCCCCGCCTAGCACCGACATGTATACGACAAGCACGCCTCCCGCGATTGTCGCCATCCCTCCTGTCATAAGAGACATCAGCTCCGAACGGCTCATCCCTTTCAAGTACGGTTGAATTACGAGGGGAGCCTCTGTTTGGCCGATGAATACATTCGACGCAGCGGCCAGGCTCTCGGCACCCGTGATCCGCAAGCTCCGCTTCAGTAGCCAAGCGAACCCGAATACGATGCAGGGCAACACCCGCAGATAGTACAGGATTGCGGAAAGAGCCGAAAAGAAAATGATCGTCGGCAATACGGTAAAGGCAAACCCGAACGCGCTATCCGGATCGCTAGCTAGGGCCCCGAATACAAACGCAGCGGATTCGTTGCTGAATCCGATCAGTCGATTGAACAACCATGAAACCCACTCAATCGCTTTATGGAATGGAGGCGCTTTCAGTATCAGCGCCGCTAGGACGACTTGCAATCCGGCCCCGTAGCCCACAAGAGACCAGCGGATCGCTTTCCTGTTTTCGCTCAAGGCATAGCAAAACAAAAGCAATATACCCAAGCCCAGAGCCGCTCGCAGTATAAGCTTCAATTCTTCCATTGCTGACCATTCCTGCAGGCATTGCAGATGGCTGTCTAGAGTAAAGTAAGGCCGCTCAAGCAAGCATCCCTAAGAGAATTCAATTCAAGCTTTCCAATGCAGTTAGCGAATAGCTAGGCCGCTGAAACCGAAGCTGCAGCGATCGAGCAATTCGCATTCGTAAATCCATCGAACGTAACAATTTACTAAATACAATGCAACTACCACTGCATCAACTCGCAAGCAAGCCGAAGACTGCACGCAATCCTCGGCTCGCTCTGGCATGATTCACTTCATCGAATAATTTCGATCGGTATTCCGTTTGGTGCAATGTAGAAGGCATTCACGCCAGCAGTAACTATATCGTCCTGGGACGTGCAATCCTTAGCCGGAAGCCGGCTCCTTTTTGTCATCATTTCCCGCGATCAGGATCGATTCTTCAATTGCCTTCGGATTACAGAGACGTTAAAAACGTCCCACCGCGCCACATAGGCTTGCGGTTACAAACTGGGGCCCTTTCTTAGCAACCTTCTAGAGGCAAAGCGCCCCGTTCAGCCTGAACTCATTCGACACTCATTTCGCTCAAATGAAAACACCACTCTTCAATTGGCTCGATCACCGCGCTGCCGGAGTACTCCTGCACCCGACATCCCTGCCAGGCGACTACGGGATCGGCACGCTCAACGACCATTGCCTCCAGTTCATAGATTTCCTGTCGGAGGCGGGATTCACCTACTGGCAAATCTGCCCACTCGGGCCCACCGGCTTCGGCGATTCCCCCTACCAATCGTTTTCATCGTTCGCCGGCAATCCCTACCTTATTTCACTGAGAGAGCTCCATGCTCAAGACCTGCTCGAAACGCAAATCCTGAACGACCTATCCGCTCTCCCAAGCTCATTCGTCGACTACGGGGGGCTCTACAATGCGAAGTGGCCCGTTTTAGATGCAGTCTACGAACGCTTCGTCAATAGCGGCGAGAAGATCCGTCCCTATGGCAGCTTTACCGCGTTCAAGGACAGGCACGATGCCTGGCTTGAGCCCTTCGCCTATTTCCAAAGCTTGAAAAATCACTTTCAAGGAGCCCCATGGTACCTCTGGCCCGACAAGTATCTCGACTTCGGGAAAGCAGCTGATGCTCCCTTGCGGAAAACGCTGGATGTCGATGCCCAGAAATTCTACCAGTATCTCTTCTTTGGCCAATGGAACGCCGTGCGTGAATACGCGAGGAGCAAAGGGGTACAGATCATTGGCGATATCCCCATTTTCGTGGCATTGGACTCGGCTGACGTCTGGCAAAACCAATCGAATTTCCAATTCAAAGCTAAAACCGCCGAGCCGAAGGCAGTTGCAGGCTGCCCCCCAGACTACTTTTCGGAAGATGGACAGCTTTGGGGAAACCCTCTTTACGATTGGAGCGCGCTAAAGAAAGAGCGCTATTCTTGGTGGATCGATCGACTTAAGGCGAGCTTCGACCTGTTCGATGTAGTCCGTATCGACCATTTCAGGGGATTTGAATCGTATTGGAGCATCCCCTACGGCTCCGAAACTGCAAGAGTTGGCAAATGGGAAAAGGGTCCGGGCCTCGATTTCTTCAAAACGGTTAAAAAGGACATTCCCAATTGCAAACTGATCGCCGAGGACCTTGGTGAATTGACGGATAGCGTACGCGATCTTCGCGCAAATACTGGATTGCCTAGTATGGCAGTTCTTCAATTCGCATTTGGTGGCGAAGGCGACAACTATTATTTGCCTCACAACGTTTACTCGAATACCGCTCTGTATCCGGGTACTCATGACAACAATACAAGTATAGGATGGTATAATAGCGCTGACGAGCAAACTCAGGATCACGTTCGACGCTACTTAGACGTCAATGGCGACAGCATTGGTTGGGACCTGCTGCGAGCCTCATACAAGTCGGTCGCAAATCTGGCTATAGTTCCTATGCAAGACATCCTCAGCCTCGGCTCGGAGGCCCGCTTCAACACGCCTGGACAGGCTGAAAACAATTGGCAATGGCGCTACGGGCCAGAACAGCTAGACGCCTTGCGGGGAGAAACCACCCAATACCTGAACATGCTCGCTTCCCTCACCTATCGGGAAGGGAAGCCCGCCATTCAGAATTCCAAAAGCGCCTAAGGTACAGACCAATTCGTCGCATTCTGACCTAGAGGCCAAGCTATCCCAGGACCTTCATAAAAACGTGATAGGGGCGCTACGGGCATCTTCGGCGCTCTTAGTAAGCCAATCCATTCTTGTTGAACGGAACTAAAAGGCCGTCTCTTCGGGCTAAACAAGCAGCGTATCCGGAATGCCGTCTTCGTCGTACCCTACGAACTGCTCGAGCGCTTCGCAGATTTTTTCGCCTTCGTCTTCCAAAAGGTAATGACCTGCATCCGCATAGTGAAGGACCGTCGCATTGGGCAGAAAGCGCTTCCAGCGATTCATGAAATGATCCGAAAAGCAAAAGTCCTTCCCTCCCCAAATCAGGGCAACAGGAACCTCTCGCAACGTTAGCAAACCATTCTCGATTTCGATGAGTCGGCTAAAGCTCCTATGTGTCACGTGCATTGGTATGTCTCTAACGAACTGGTAAACCGCCTTGCGACTCGACCAGGACCGATAGGGGTAAAGGTACCCCTCTTTCACAGGCTTAGGGAGAGGTTTTTTCGATACCGCCATCTTCGCAGCCAGCCCAGCAAATCCGTTAAAGCCTTGGACAATCAATTTTCCCATCAACGGGGTCCGGCAAAAGGATATGCGGCGTGGGATCCGTGAATCAACGAACGCAGCTGTATTCATGATCGCGAGACGCCTAAGCTTGGGGAGTCGCTCCAAGGCCATGCCAATTCCGATCGCGCCACCCCAATCATGAACGATCAAATCGAATCGCTCGATATCCAAGCCATCAATGAGCTCGCCCAGATCGCGAACTCTTTGGTCCAAGGTATATGCGTAGCCCCGTCTCGGGTTCTCAGAGAGGCCGCAGCCAATATGATCCGGAACGATGCAGCGGAAATTCGCTTTCAAGGATTGGACCACATCGCGATAGAAGAAAGACCAGGTCGGGTTCCCATGGACCATAATCACCGCGTGCCCTTCGCCCTCGTCCAAATAGCTCATCTCAAAGCCGCAGCTTAGACGCTGCCTTTTGGGCGAATACGGATATAGCGCCGCTATGTCCGCGGGTAAGGAAGGGTTTTCGGCGCTCACGTCGTCTACCATTCCACACCCATCATTAGGCAATTTAGACCGCTCCCAATTCCGAGCATAGCCACCTTGTCCCCCTTCGTAAGGAATCCGTCTTCTTCGGCCTTGGCCAAAGTAATCGGCAAGGCGGCCGATCCTGTATTTCCGAATGTTTGGTACGAAGAATAGTCTTTTTCGTTTTCAAGCCCCAAGGTCTCGAACAAAAGCTTCTGGTGAGCGCTTCCCACCTGATGGCAGACAACTCGATCTGCCGTGTCGTCTGCCCAACCAAGCGATTCCTTAAAAGACGACCAGGTCTTTGCCGCAAGATTGACTCCAGCGTGAAGCATCTCCTCCGAATCCGTCTGCATCTCGTAGCCGAGCCCTTCCGCGTTGGAATCCCCTTGGCACAAGTCGTTGCTGGAAGTATCCGCTATGCAAGCGCCACCCAATAGTCGATGGCCCTGCGGCGAGAGCGACTCGTGACAAACCACCGCTGCCACCGCGCCCGCTCCAATCGTCAGGTTGGCGAAATACGGCTTGATCGTCTTTCGCGTCAAATCCTTCTCAAGCAATAGCTGGATGGTTCTCTCTAGCAGCGGTTTTCCATTTTCGCCCGAGACCACGATTCCGCTCTTAATCTGCCCAGAATCGATCATCGCCGACAAGAGCGTGAGCGAATTCAAGAACCCAAGGCAGGCATTGGATACATCCATTACTTGGACATTCGGGCTCAGCCCCATTATGCGATGAGCGAACGAAGCGGACGCAGGCTCCAGCATGTCACGACTCACTGAACAATGGATACACGCTTCAATCTGATCAGGAGCGATCCCACTCTTCGCCAAGGCCTTCAGGCCCGCTTCCGCGCTCGCATCCGAGGGACGGATCGAATGATCCCAAAAGCGGCGTTCCCGAATTCCCGTCATCAATTCCAAGCGACCCTCCGGCAAGCGCAAGCGCTCATATAGGGGCCGTAGCTTTTCCTCTATGTCCGCGCTAGTCCACACTTCGGGTGGAGCTACATAGGCTAAAGAATCTATAACTGTAGAATGAAAATGCACAGTGTTAAATTAAGAATTAGGAATGCAAATTGAGGAGCCGGAAACTCTCAGCTACTATTCGCCAAGCATAGGCCAATTTCACCCTATTTCCTTCTTCAATCTTCATTCTTGCTTCTTCCTTCAGCCTCCGGTCGCATCGCCAAGCGAACGACTTCTTCATCGAAATAGTTAATACCCATTCCTGCGTCCAAAACGAGGCTAGCGCCATTCATGCCGCTTGAACGATCGCTCACAAGGAAAGCAACCGCATTGGCAACTTCTTGTGTATTGAGAGCTTCCTTACGAAATGTCAGTTTTTCGCTATACAAGTAACTTTCCAAGTATCCCGGAATCCCGGCGGAAGCGCTTGTCTTGAGCGTTCCCGGATTTACCGTATTAAACCGAATTCGAGTATCCTTGCTGAACGACTTGGCGAGATAGCGGATGGTCGAATCCAAGGAGGCCTTTATAGGCGACATGTATCCGTAATTCTCTGCTGTAATCGTCAGGGACGAAATGCTGATCGCGACCACTGAAGCAGTGTCAGTCAGTACCGACTTGAACGCATTGGCCACTTCCACCAATGAAAAGCTAGATATCGCGGTCGCTTGCAAATAGTCCTCCCGCTTTGTTTCATGGAAGGGCTTGAACCCATCGCTATAATTCGCGAATGCGATCGAATGAACAATCCCGTCAATCGCTCCATGATCGCGCTCAATGTCCGATGCCAGGCGCTCGATCTCGGCGCCGTTCTCCACGTCGCAAACGTAAACAGGCTTCCCATCCAGAAGCTTGGCGGTAGTTTCCCGGCGCTCTTCGGAACGCACCGAAAAAATAACCTTGGCGCCCGCTTCCTCCAGGGTCTTAGTCGAAAACCACGCGACGCTCTTTCGATTGGCCACACCCATGACCAATATCGTTTTGCCTTCAAGACCGAGGAAGCTCATCGAATCGCTAAGAGGCCTCCCCTTTGGCAAGAGCCACGCTAAAGGTGACGGACATCACGCGCTTGCCCTTCCCATTCTTGACCGCTCCATTCATAAAAATGAATCGACCCATCTTTTCCTTAAGGGTCACAGTGATATAGAGGTCGTCGCCCGGTTTCACGACGCTCCTGAAGCGAGCGTCCGTTATCTTGGTCAATACCGGCACCAGCTCAGGGTCCCCTTCGAGTTCTTCCGCAAGCAGGTTGGTCAGGAAGACCGCGCCGGCCTGAAAGACCGCTTCCGAAATAAGGACTCCCGGCATGATCGGATTCCCCGGATAATGCCCTTCAAAAAAGTCTTCGCTCCCGCTTACATGACGCTTGGCCGTCAGGGATTCTTCCGATCTCTCAATGACTTCGTCGATAAAGAGAAAAGGAGGTCGGTGAGGGATTGCTTGCAGGATTTCGTCAGTCGCCATAAATCGTTCTATTCGTATCCGTTTTTTCGCTATGCAACATGAGCGGCTTGGGAATTATTCCCGCGATTCGATGCAACCAACTGCTTATCGACCTTATTGGCGACGATTACGCCATAGTTCATAGTTCCAAGCCATCCTGACATGATAATCCCAACGGACCCGGCGTGGTACAGTCCTTCAATTTGGTCGGGGAGCTCCATGGAACACTTCAAGCCCTCGAACTTCGTCCCGAATGAAGTGCCTCCCGGATGGCGCGTGTAGTAGTGAATGGTACGGGGTGTCGCTGCATCCAGGAAGTCGATCTTAGAACGTACATCCGGAATATATTTCTCCAGGGCTTGGAGCGATTCTTCGATCAATCTCTTCTTGTGCGACTCGTATTCATCTTCGGACAACTGGCTCCAGTCTCCGTATTTGCCATTTAACGACGCAACTACTGTATAGCGACCAGAGCCCGGACGCGTCTCAGGATAGTAGACAGAAAACGTTCGGCTCGTTGTTCGAAAATCCACCAGCTCGTCGCTTGAAAAATGCTCTGCATCAGAGGTAAAGACCAGATCTCCAATATTGGGAATGCTCTCACCTGACTTGATCCCCATATACACTTGGCAAGAGCTCGAATTGACGCGAACCGCATCGAGTTCCTTTATGTAGGAATCCGTGAAGCGATCCGATCCCACAAGACGTTTCACCGTGCTCACAATATTTGCGTTGGAAACAATGGCCTTACAGCAAATTGTACGCGACTCGTTGAATTCACCGTTGCGAGAACGTCCGGCAACCACGACTCCTTTCACGGCGTCTTCTCCATTGATCGTTTCCGTGAGGACCTTCTTGACTAAGACGTTTTTCCGGGTCTCGACTCCATTTCGCTCCATCTCTTCCACCATCTTTCCAATCAAGACATCCGTTCCCCCACGAAACGTAAACACCCCCTTGCTCATGAAATTCGAGAACACGATTCCAAAGGTAATCGCCGGATCTTCAGACGTGGAACCATTTGCGTAGGCGATCGGCTCCAGCAGCAATCTGTGGATATCGTCGCGACCCGGAAAGAACTCTTCGAATAGCTCTCCAGTAGTTCGCGAATCGTCATCGTAGAAATTCATCTGGCGCAGATGGGCGTAAAACGCCTCCACCTGCTCGCGCGGAGCGCCGAACTTCTCGACTAGAATGCTCGTGAAGTCTTTCCGATCGAACGTCGTCCATACGTCAAATTGAGGATTGATGAATCGCACGTCCTTGAGCTGGTGGATCGAATCCGCGATTTCCTGGGTCCAGTACTTACGGCAGGATTTGACCATCCCATAGGGAAATCCGTGCAAGGAAATATCGAAGATGTGACGGCCCGGCCGCTTGAACCAAGTCGCCAGCCCTCCATATTGGTAATGGTGCTCCAGCAGCAGGACCGAATGACCGCACTTCGCTAGCGTATTGGCGCTCGTCAAGCCACCGAGACCGCTGCCGATAACCACGACATCGTACGAGTCCTTAACACCTTCTAGCCAGTCTTTGCCCACAAGGGGCGCAGTGAAGGAAGCTTTGCTACACATGACAACTCTCAAATTCTCCTTCGAATTTCGCAGACAGCAGCCCCCGTACGAAGTAAATTCGACCTCAATATTTAAGGGCGATGGGAAGCGTAGCCCCCACCCGCTCCAATAGCTGGCAGCGTATCCCGCCTTTTCTCCTTGCCTCGCCAGGACCGAAAACACAGAAACCAGCCACTATGAGCAAAACCCGCGTCAAATTCGAAACGAATCAGGAAACCATCGAATTCAAGCTGTATCCCGACTACGCTCCCAAGGCGTGCGAGAACTTCACGACCCACGTGGAAAACGGCTACTACGATGGTATCGTATTTCACCGGGTCATTCCAGAATTCATGGTACAGTGCGGCGATCCCACCGGCACCGGACGAGGAGGCGAATCGATCTGGGGGAAGCCATTTGAGGATGAATGCACGACTGATCTGCGATTCGACAAAACCGGCATCCTAGCGATGGCCAACGCAGGACCCGGCACCAATGGCAGCCAATTCTTCATCACGACCGCCAAAACGCCATGGCTCAACATGCGCCACACCATCTTCGGCGAAGTGGTAGAAGGCTACGACATCGTGCAGGCTATCGAGGGAGTCGCCACCGATGGAGGGGACAAGCCGCTAGAAGAACAGAAAATCGTCAAAGCGAGCATTGTAGATTAAAGGCGCGCCTCATCTCGATTTCGATGCCTCCGATAAGGTAGCGTCGGATCCTTGAGCCGCCAAACACTTCAAACTGTCGACTCAGGCTTTTTATGTGTATTCATATCTGAATACACGTTCATTTCGAAGTATCGGACAACCAATACGCGAGTTCAACTATCGATTCTGGGACCCCACTTCAACCAATTGCCCCACAATTGGATTGAGCTGGGCTGCGAATTGATATTGCGTTGGATTTCCTTCGAGATCCGTCTTCTAAACTCCAACCCACTGTGTCCCATGTCAGACTACTGGAACGACTTCTCTGGCCTGAAAGTCAAGAAATCATATGACCCCGAGAACGCGCTGTCGCTAGCCGTAGCCTCCTACCTTGCTTATCAAAACAAGACGACAGTCACCAAAGTTGCGAAAGGCTGGGGCTATGACATGCCTCCTTCGTAAGCGTGAGGAAAGCTCTGATATCGATACGCAAGGTCTCGTAATCGGAAACGAAAAGCATGTCATCGTCGCCTTTCGAGGTAGCGCTTCGCTACAAGACTGGTTCACGAACTTCCAAGCAGTTCGCGACCCAGGTCCTTTAAAGAAGACTAAAGCGCATGAAGGATTTCAAGACGCCCTCTTCCCTGCTGTCCTATCATTGACCAATGCCCTCGAAGCCTATCGCGATAATAACCAGAGAATTTGGCTCACAGGGCATAGCCTAGGCGGTGCCCTGGCCTCTCTTTATTCCGGCATGCTCATCGAAAACGGCTATCCCGTATACGGATTATATCACTTTGGCAGCCCGCGTCCCGGAAATGGAGCGTTCGATAAGAAACTCAATGATTCGATACCTGGACCCCACTTCCGTATTGCGAATGTCGGAGATATCGTACCTCACGTCCCGCCTGAACCGTTCTTCAGCCACCCAGGACGACGCGTTATCCTGAAGCCAAGACGCCGCGAAACTTCGAAATCCGCTTGGACCAAAGTGCGAAAGGCCATCTTTTCACGCTTCATGAACATGACCGGCAATCCGCTCATCATCAAAGACAATCACGTCCTCGACGAAAAGGAGTCTGGCTACCTCGACCGCCTAAAAGCTGATCTTGCCCGCAACAAGAAGTAGAACGCAAGGGCGCAACGCGACCCCTTTTTCTATCGCTCGATCATTTCGCAGTTCGCGCCTCCAGGTGGGACCATCGGAAATACTTTCTGCGTCACATCGATCGGGACATTGATCAAAGTCGGTCCGCGCGTCCGCAGCGCATCCGCCAATGCCAACACAGGATCGAGCGACTCGCCTAAATCTATCGCATCCATTTGAAAGCCAGCCGCGATTGTCTTAAAATCAGCTGCTCGACTATAGTTTGAAGCGAAAATTCGCTTCCCGTAAAACAAGTCCTGCTGCTGGTGCACCAACCCAAGAGAGTTATTGTTGCACAGTACAATCTTAACATTGGCGTTCTCTTCCACCGCCGTAATGAGTTCTTGAATATTCATCAGCAAGCTGCCGTCACCCGAAAAGCAAACCACCGTAGCGTCCGGTCTCTCCAACGCCGCCCCAATCGCAGCCGGCAACCCAAAACCCATGGTTCCCAACCCTCCCGACGTCAGCCATTGGCGAGGCTTTTCGAACGGAAAGCTCTGCGCTACCCGCATCTGATGCTGGCCCACGTCTGTGGTGATATAAGATTCGCCTTCCAGCATACGGGCAACGTATTCAATTATCCCATATGCTGAGGTCGGTTCCTGCAAGCGAGCTCTCTCATGCGGGAAGGTTCGTTTCAAATAGGCGACTCTTTCATTCCAAGCATCCGCAGATCGGACTTTAGTTTGAGGAGTCAACGTATCGAGCGCTGTACCCAAGTCGGCAACGATTCCGACGTGGGCATTCTTGATCTTGTTCAACTCGGCCGCGTCGATATCGATATGCACGATTTTAGCGTTGGGACAAAATTGAGCCACCTTGCCCGTAGCCCGATCATCGAATCGGGCCCCAAGCGCGATCAAAGTATCGCACTCCTCCAAGGCTCGATTCGTATAGGGAGCGGCGTGCATGCCCAACATGCCCAACGAGAGCGGATGCTGAGACGGTATCGTTCCGAGCCCCATCAAAGTCATAGCCGTGGGCGCCTTGATACGCTCGGCGAAGGCCCGTACCTTTTCAGCGGCATTCGAGTGGATAGCGCCCCCTCCCACGTAAACGACGGGCCGTCTCGCTTCGTTGATCATCGCAGCAGCCCGCTCGATCAAATGAGGATCCACCGCCGGGATGGTATCGGCCTTGCCGATTGCAGGCCAGCCATCGATCTCGATCCGCTCCATCTGGACATCCTTAGGTACGTCGATCCATACCGGTCCTGGACGACCTGACTGAGCAACGCGAAAGGCGTCGGGAACGATTTCCAGAAGCTCTCTCGGCGACTTTGCCATGTAGCTATGCTTGGTGATGGGGACACTCAGGCTATAAGTATCGATTTCTTGGAACGCGTCCGTTCCTATCAGCGCCTGAGGCACTTGACCCGTAATGCAAACGATGGGGATAGAGTCCAGCTTCGCATCTGCCATTGCCGAGATTGCATTCGTGGCTCCAGGACCTGACGTCGCAAAAAACACGGCAGGCTTACCCGTAACCCGAGCCTGTCCCTGGGCGATGAATCCCGCTCCTTGCTCATGGCGCGCCAATATATGACGAATCCTCCCCGATTGGGAGAGAGCGTCGTACATCGGCAAATTTGCCCCGCCGGGAATCCCTGCTATTTGCTGAATGCCTTGTCGCTCCAGCAATTGAATAATGATTTCAGCGCCTGTGTAGTTCATGAGTAATCGACTAGGCCCTTCAGGATTCGGACATGTCACCGGCGCGTTGCTTCATACGCGCTGTGTCATAATATCCATTCGGGCCAATTTTCATTTTTTCTGTTTTCGGTTGGCGCCGACTCGATCCGCGAGGCGTTCGTAGAAACGAAAAACCCCGCCGGTTTGCGCCGGCGGGGTTTTTCGAATTTCGTTTTCTAAACGTATTCGCTATTTCCGCAACGACGCGATCGGTACGACCACCACGAGGGTCGTTATGGAAAGGGCTAGCTTGCTATCGATTGCGTTCATTATCGGAAATTCGTTTGTCCCTATCGTCCTGGATCGCTCCAAGTTTAGCGAACACAAAGGACACGCCTCAATCGACGTCAAGCGGAAATCCTCCAATCCAACTAAATCAGGCCCGCGACAGACAGGCGACTGAATATTTGTCCAAGCATCGTCATTACCCAGAAACACTTAGCGGGATGGTTTCCCATCCCCGCCGCTACCTTAACAGGATAACTAAGAGTGTCTCCCGCTATGCATTGCATAGTGGAAATTGTGTGTAGCTCGATCAGATGCTGCGAACGCATCCGGATACCTAGACGTCCGATAATCGAAAAACTACTAAATGAAAATGAGACTTATGCCAGGCGATGGCTATCGATTTCCTGGGGGGCGCTCAGTATAATGAACGCATCTTCCATCAGCATATAGTATAACCACGACAGAATGTATAACGATCGAGCAATCCAGGGGATAGGAATCAAACGTTTTGATTCGGAACAGCCACGCTGAATTGCCTTGAACGATAGAGTATAGAAAGGCTACATCCCGAAAACGCAATCGACATCATCCTCTCCTGCCTAGACCCCGAAGAATCATGATTCGCAATCTCGTTTTCCTTTCCCTATTGACTCTCCTTATCAACGTTGCACGAGGAGCCGACCAGCCGAATATCGTTTTCTTTTTCACGGACGACCAGACCACGAATACCTTGGGCTGCTACGGAAATCCGGTCGTACAAACGCCCTATATCGATGCCTTGGCAGAACAGGGAACGCGATTTCGCAACGCCTTCGTTAGCCAGGCCATTTGCTGGGTAAGCCGCACCACTATCCTGTCGGGTCTGACTGGGCGTAGCTACGGAACGCCCGGCAATACGGATCTCGCCCGCCCCGACGCGGTAAACACATTGGTTTCCGACATTCTCAGGGACCATGGCTATCGTACGGGATACTTCGGGAAATGGCATGCTAAAATGCCTAAAGGCTATCGTCCCGAAGACCATTTCGACGAGATGGAGATCGTCTTTCGGAATCCATTCTACAAGGAGATGCCCGATGGCAGCCTCAGGCATGAAACCGAGCTGATCGTAGACCACGGAATCGAGTTCATCAAGAATCAGCCTAAAGATAAGCCCTTCGCGCTCAATATGTGGTTCAATGCCTGCCACGCGGAAGACAGCGATCGTCGACCCGCCATTGGCCATTTCCCTTGGCCGCGAGCGGTCGATGAAATGTACGAGGATACGCCAATCGCCCCCCCACGCCTGAGCGATCCTATGATATTCGAAAACCAACCCGATTTCTTGAAGACCACGATCAATCGCGAACGCTACTTCTGGCGCTGGAATACGACCGAGAAATACGAGGCCAATATGCGAGCCTACTATCGTATGGTGAGTGGCATAGACGGCGCGATTGGACGCTTCATGGACGCATTGGAAGAAGCCGGACTCGCAGACAACACGATTATCATCTACTCAGCGGACAACGGCTATCATATGGGCAATCGCGGTTTCGCTGGGAAATGGTCGCACTACGACGAGTCGATTCGCGTACCCCTCATCATTATGGATCCCCGCGTTCCCAGCAAGCAGAAGGGGCGCGTAACGGATGCCCTCGCCCTCAATCTAGATCTCCCTTCGACCTTCCTCGATTGGGCAGGCGCTCCCATACCCGAGCGCTACCAAGGGCGCAGCCTCGAGCCCGTAGTCGAAAATGGCAGGCCCAGGAATTGGCGCAAGGACACGTTCCATGAGCATTTCGCCGTTCGCCAGCGCATCCCTGCCTTCGAAGGCATACGCAACGAACGATTCAAGTATGCCCGGTACTTCGATCACGGAAATGTCGAATTTCTCCACGACCTGAAGAACGATCCCGACGAACTTCTCAATCTGGCGGACAACCCCGAATACGCAGCGACATTGAAAGCGATGCGCCAACGCACGACTGAACGCGTCAACGAGCTGGGGGGGGCGCTTCAGCCTGCCCCTAGGAAATTTTCCTATTCCACCGTTCCCTACCCCTATGCCTCCGCCGAAGTAACAAATACACCCGGAAAAGATGGATTCGTCGATCTGCTCGAAGGCAACCTCGGTCGCAATTGGACCGGCAACCTCGATCTGTGGTCACTTGAAAATGGTATCCTAACAGGGACTACAGACGGCACTCTAAAGCGCAACAGCTTCTTAAACTGGAAAGGATCGACTGTGCGCAATTTCGAGCTCATGGCCAAGGTGAGAATTAGCTCAAGGGGCAACAGCGGAATCCAATATCGTAGCCAATCGCGCCCCGACATCGGATTGGACGTCGTATCCGGATATCAATGCGACATCGTTCCAAGCAATGGGCGATACGATGGCATGCTTTATGAAGAGAGAGGCCGCCGCATCATAGCCCATGCTAGCGAGAAAGTAATCATAGATGCCGATGGACAACCGTGGGTGACTGAACCCATGCCCATCAAGAACAATGAACCCGATCAATGGCATGACTATCGGATAATCGTTCGCGGAAACCATCACCGCCACTGGATCGATGGCGTAAAGACCGCCGACCTGATCGATTTCGACGAGTCGGGACGCTCTCTAGAGGGGATTCTAGCGGTACAGGTACACACCGGACCCGCCATGAAAATCGAGTTCAAGGATTTCAAGATCAAGCACTTCCCCGACAATTTACCCCTGCAGCTGGCCGAGGATCACGTCATACCGGACACTGCCCATGGCGTACGTCTCCAAGGGAAATTGCCCCCCGATTGGGAACCGCCTATCTATGGCGACACTCGAAAAAATTAATCTAAGATCGTAACGATTCCTAAAACCAGCCCATGAAATCCAATCGCGCAATCACTACGCTCTCCCTAGCGCTTTCATCGCTCGCCCTCCAAGCAGCCGTTGACGAATGGCCAAAATTCCGGGGCCCAACAGAGCAAGGAATTTCCATGGCCGAAAACGTTCCAACGGATTGGTCCACGGACAAAAACGTTGTATGGAAAAAGGAAATACCAGGACGAGGCTGGTCCTCGCCCTTGCTAATTGACGGCAAGATCACCCTTACCACTGGCATAGAAGAAGCGGTCGACGGGATGCACGACCTAAAAGCGCTTCAGGTCGACGCTGAAACCGGTGAGATCCTCTGGATCAAAACTGTACTCCAGGCCACAGAAGAGGAAGCGAACGACCGGCACCCGAAGAACAGCTTGGCCAGTCCAACTCCCGCTATAGAGAACGGCGTAATCTACGCGCATTTCGGCCATATGGGAACAGTCGCCCTGGACTTTGATTCGGGTGAAACGCTATGGAAACAGAAGATCTCCTACACCGCTCAAAACGGAGCCGGCGGCACACCCGTCACTGTCGACGATCTCCTCGTATTCACCACTGATAGTTTCGAAGAACCGGGAGTGACCGCTCTCTACAAGAAGACAGGCGAAATTGCCTGGCGCACGACTCGCAGCCATCAGGTCAAGAATCACTTCTCCTTTGGAACTCCCCTGGTAATAGACAACAATGGACGTACCGAAATCGTCAGCCCGGGAAGCGGAATGGTCGGTGGCTACCGGCCCGAGGACGGCAAGGAACTTTGGCTCGTCCGTTATCCGATGGGATTCTCAATGTCGACGCGACCTATCTACGTGGACGGCGTCCTTTACATGGGAACGGGTTTCCCGCGCCCTAGCCTCTACGCGATCAATCTAGACGGTTCTACCGGCGACTTGACCGACACTCACGTAAAATGGATGTTCCACCGTAGCATGCCCAAGACGCCGTCGCCTAACTTCATCAATGGAAACGTGATCACCTTAGAAGACGATGGCCGCCTCCAAGGCCTCGACAGCGAAACGGGAGAAAAGCTCTGGATGGAACCGCTGAGAGGTAAATTTTCAGCGTCACCGGTTCAAATCGGAGACCTCCTCTACGTCGTCAGCGAGGAGGGGCTTTTCTACGTTTTGCGCATCCGAGACGACGGCTGCGATATCCTTTCCGAAATCGAAATGGGAGAGGAAACCCTCGCAACGCCCGCGTTCGTCGACAATACGCTCTATATCCGATCCCATCCGCACCTCTGGAAAATCGCCGCTAACTAGGCCGCAGGGCACCGCAATCAAGGGGGCTACCGTCTAGGGCGTCTCAATTAAGCTGAACGCTGGTATTATCTTGTCATCGGCGCTCATTTTTACAATTTCTCTAGCGCGTCTACGCGCAGGGAAATACCCTCTCCAGACACGCCTCCATGAAACGCGCCCCAATCATCGCAAAGATCGCAACTGCCTGCTCAATCCTCTGCACCGGGAACACGGCGTTATCTGCCGAAAACGCTAATAACGCAGGGCTCCCAGAAGTCGTAAGCTACTACGAACACGTGCGGCCTATCTTCCAGGGGAAGTGCCATGGATGCCACCAACCTGCGCGATCCAAGGGCGAATACGTCATGACCGATGTTGCTCAGCTGATCGCTGGCGGGGAAAGCGACATGCCCGTAGTCGTCGCCCATGAGCCTACTGAAAGCTACCTCCTCGATATGGTAACCGTCCAGCCAGGTGACGATCGCCCTGAAATGCCGGAAAAAGACGAGCCGTTAACACCCTATGAACTCAAGCTCGTCACGGCATGGATCGATCAAGGCGCCATTGACGACACACCCGAGAATGCCCGGCAACGCTTCAGCAAGGACAATCCACCGCAATATGCAGTAGCGCCGGTCATCACTTCGCTCGACTTTTCGCCAGACGGGGCGCTCCTGGCGGTAGCGGGCTTTCACGAAGTTCTTCTCCATCACGCGGACGGATCAGGCCTGGTTGCGCGGCTTATCGGACTTTCCGAGAGGATTGAGAGCGCCCGTTTCTCTCCCGACGGGAAACGCCTCGCGGTAGCAGGGGGGCTACCCGGTCGCATGGGCGAAATTCAAATTTGGGACGTGGGAAAGCAATCGCTGATCCTTTCCAAACCCGTCGGATACGATACCGCATACGGAGCCCGCTGGTCACCAGATGGCAAATACGTATCCTATGGATTGCCCGACAATACTGTGAGGGCTATTGACGCCGAAACAGGGGAACAGTCTCTCTTTATGGGCGGTCACAATGACTGGGTTTTGGATACGGCTTGGTCCGTAAAGGGCGATCACCTCGTTTCCGTTGGCCGTGATATGAGCGCGAAGCTAACACGAGTCGAGACCGAACGACTGATCGACAACATCACCTCCATTACGCCCGGAGCGCTAAAAGGCGGACTGAACGCGATCGATAGGCACCCGCTCCGCTGCAGGACCATATTCTAGTCGGCGGCTCTGATGGCGTTCCGCAAATTTACCGCATGTATCGAGAAACCGAGCGCAAGATTGGCGACAATGCGAACCTGATTCGAAAGTTTCCTCCTATGAAAGGTCGAATCTGGAGCGCCGCGTTCGCCCCCGACGGAAATTCCTTTGCTGCCGTATCGAGCTACAATGGCAATGGCCAAATCAATATCTACCAATCCATTTACGACGCCACCATCACTCCTGAATTGAAAAAGCGCATGGAAACAGCGCGCCGCAATCCCGATGGAAGCAAGAATATCGACCCTATTATCGAAGCCTTCCATACCGACGGCGCAATCTTGCTTCATTCCCGTGAATGGGATACTCCAGTATTTTCCGTCGCTTATTCGCCCGATGGAAAAACCGTAGCCGCTGGTGCATCCAATGGTCAGATACAACTTCTAGATGCAACGTCCGGAAAAGTAACGAAAGAGTTCACTCCTGTCGGCGTATCCGATTCGAATGCCCTCGCAGACTACAAGCCCAAACAGACGCGATCGCCCACAAGCCTTAAGAAGGGCAAGCGCCTGCAAGCGAACGACGCAATACCAGAGGATCTTGAAATCCGGAGACTGTCCATTGTCCCCGAGAACATTCATCTGGATTCCAAGAACGCATATACCCAAATTCTGGTCACCGGCTGGCTCGCATCCGGAGCAAGCATCGACTTAACGCGAACGGTCGATTGGTCATTAAATCAACCTGTCGCAAATGTTGAAGCGCGAGGAATCATCCGGCCGCTCGAGCAAGGCAAGACTACCTTGACCGCCTCTTTCAAAGGAAAAAAGGTGAACGCCCAAGTGTCGGTTGACGGACTCGACGAACCCTTTCACCCTGACTTCATTCGCGACGTAAACCCGATTCTCACTCGACTTGGCTGCAACGCAGGAGCCTGCCACGGGGCCAAGGATGGGAAAGCAGGGTTCAAGCTCAGCTTGCGAGGCTACGACACGGTTCACGACGTGCGCGCGTTTAGCGATGATCACGCCGCTCGGCGCGTCAATTTCGCGTCGCCCGACGACTCGCTAATGCTGCTAAAAGCGACCGGAGCCGTTCCTCACGAAGGGAGCGCCGTAACCGATATTGGTTCCACTTTCTACGAAATCGTCCGCCAGTGGATCTCCGATGGCGCCCAATTGGATACGGAATCGACCAAAGTAAGCAGCATCACGCTCCGGCCCAGCAATCCCGTCATTCAGGAGATCGGCTCCAATCAACAGATAAGGGTGATCGCCACGTATCCAGATGGAACCCAACGGGACGTAACCGAGGAAGCTATTGTTGAAAGCGGAAATACAGAAGTAGCTGAAGCCGACGACTTTGGGCTCATCCATACCATTAGACGCGGAGAAGCGCCCATCCTCGCCCGATACGAAGGCGCCTATGCAGCGACAACGCTCACCGTAATGGGCAATCGAGACCGGTTCACCTGGAAAGAACCCGAAGCGTGGAACCGAATCGATGAATTGGTTGCCGCCAAATGGAAGCGAATGAAGATCAGCCCATCAAGGCTCACCACCGATACTGAATTCATTAGACGTATTCACTTGGATTTGACAGGGCTTCCCCCAAAGCCCGAAGAGATCGCCGCATTTCTAGACGACCAGCGGCCAATCCAAGCAAAGCGTTCGGCCCTAATCGATTCCCTAATCGGCTCTCCAGACTTCATTGATCATTGGAGTAACAAATGGGCGGACATGCTACAGGTCAACTCCAAGTTTCTAGGAGAACAGGGAGCAAAAGTCTTTCGCGAGTGGATACGCGATCAAGTAGCGGCAAACACTCCCTATGATTCATTCGTCTATTCGCTACTCACCGCGAGAGGATCGAATTTAGAGAACCCCGCGGCCTCCTATTACAAAATCCTGCGTACTCCCGAAGAGCTCGTAGAGAACACGACCCATCTCTTTCTCGGCACCCGATTCAACTGCAACAAGTGTCACGATCATCCATTCGAACGTTGGAACGTAGATAATTACTACCAGACGGCCGCGTACTTTTCTCAAGTAGACCTCAAACGCGATACTAAAAACGCAAAGGACAAAAACATCGGGGGCACCGCCGTCGAAAACGCAAAACCTCTATTCGAAATCGTATCCGACAAGAACGAAGGCGAAGTCACCAATATCGTCTCCGGCAAGATTGCGAAGCCTTCGTTTCCCTATCCCGCCAAAGTGAAGGAGGCCTATTTGGAAGATTCTTCGGAAGCAACCCGACGCGAAGAATTAGCCGCCTGGCTCACATCAAGCGATAATCAGTTCTTTGCCAAGAGCTACGCCAATCGTATTTGGGGATACCTTACCGGAACAGGACTCATCGAACCAATCGACGATATTCGAGCCGGTAATCCTCCAACTAATCCGGAACTGCTAAACTACCTCACAGCGCATTTCATAAATTCCGGATTCGATGCGCGAGCCCTCATGCGCGAAATTTGCAACTCTCGCGTCTACCAGCTCTCAATTGAATCCAATCCATTCAACGAGGACGACGAGATCAACTATTCCCGAGCCAAGGCGCGACGGCTTCCAGCGGAAGTCCTTTTCGACGCGGTCTATTCGGTAACCGGCGCAACTCCCAACATACCTGGCGCGGAACCAGGGATGAAAGCCGCGCAGCTCCTAGACGCAAAACTGGATACCGAGAGCGGATTTCTCGCCAATCTTGGCCGCCCCGCCCGTGAATCCGCCTGCGAATGCGATCGACAGAATGATGTGCAGCTCGGAGCAGTCATGTCACTGCTCAGCGGTCCCTCCGTGGCCGAGGCAGTCGGCGACCCCAATAATGCCATCGCCCAGCTTGTACCTTTGGAACCGGACGACGTAGCGTTGATTGAATCCCTCTATCTACGCGTCCTCAACCGCAAGCCTACCCAACAGGAAACGAAGCTTGTATTGAAAAACTGGGAACTTATCGAAGAAGACCATCGCCACTTGCTCGAACGATTAGCCAAAGAGGAAAGCGATTGGGTATTTCGCAAAGCAGAACTGGAAGCCGAACGTCATGCTGAGATCGCTCGTATTAAGTCAGAAATTGATACCTACATTCCTGAATACGAAGAGAAACGCGCGCTCCTCGCATCTGAACGAGCGCTTCGCATCGCTGAAACAGAAGACGCGATTTGCCACTTCGAAGATCACGTATTCCCCGCCCTCAAAAAGAAGGTGATCGAATCGATTAGGCCCGAGCGCTTCGACACGCTGTGGACCGTACAACAACCCGATAGCGCGGTCGCCCAAGGGAAGCGCGCCGAACTCTCCATCAAAAAAGACGGATCCGTGATCGTCTCTGGGAACGCAATTTTCAACGCAGTTTACGAGGTGGAATTGCCACTCACCGCAGGAACCGTTACCGGCTTGATGCTCGAAACGCTAACGGATGATTCCATGGAGAGCTTCGGGCCCGGTCTGCATGAATCAGGAAAATTCGTTCTAACGGAATTTGAAGCCAGCTATCTGAGTACAGAAGCCAACGGAAAGCCAGAGAAGATCGAGCTCGTTGACGTTGTCGCGGACTTCACTGAAGAAGGATACGATGTTAATAAAACGATCAATGGCTACAGGGAACGAAACGAAAAAGCCTGGTCAATCGGAGATCAAGGAAGACGACCCCATTGGGCACGCTTCAAGCTGGGAGCCCCGCTGGAGATCGGTGAAAACGGAGGTGTATTGAAGATTACGTTAACATGCCGCTACTCGAACTTCGAATTTCCGATCGGGAAATTCAGGGTGCATACGACCGAATCCCAAAAACCGCTTGGAATCGGCCTGCCTACCCACATCGCCGAAATCCTTCAAGGTGGCTTCTCGAGCGATGGATCGGACAACGCTTCTCAAGTCGCCGACTGGGTGCGTTTCCAGGAGCCTGACTATCTAGATAAGCGCTTTGATTGGGTAAGCGCCCTCCGTCCGCTTTCGCCAGACGAACGGATGGAGGCCCTGAAAGACGCGCTCGCCAAAGCGGAGATACCGGTACAGGACGATCCTGCTCTCGTCCAGCTTCGCAGAGATGTAAAATACTCCATCGAACAGGCCGCAAATCGACGGCTGACCGCCGCTCAAGACCTCACTTGGGCGCTTATCAACAACGCGGCTTTCATTTTCAACCACTAGAGTGTATAGTTTTAAAAAACCCAACCCCATGAGCAATGTTTAGGATACCCGGCGCAAAAGGAAAAGACCTCTGCGATTCGCATCTCGACTGCAGTCGGCGCGACTTTTTGCGCGTGGGCGGCGCAGGGATGCTAGGCATGTCCCTCAACAACATCCTCCGAGCACAATCAGCCTCCGAGAGCAGCCCATTTTCCCATCGAGCGGGATGGGGCAAGGCAAAGTCCGTTATCATGGTTTACCTCCAAGGCGGGCCCAGCCATCTGGATCTTTGGGACCCTAAGCAACGGGACTCCGTACCGGACAACGTACGCTCAGAATTCAAGAATATCAGGACCCGTATCCCAGGTGTAAACTTCACCGAAATTCTCCCGAACTTGGCCAAGGTTAACGACAAATTCACCACGATCCGGTCGATGAGCTACACACCCAATGGGCTCTTCAATCATACCGCGGCGATCTATCAGATCATGACCGGCTACACGACTGACAAGGTCAGCCCATCGGGTCAGCTCGAACCGCCAAATCCCAAGGACTTCCCAAATTTCGGATCCAATATTACGCGTCTCAAACCCACCGACGAGCCCATGCTTCCGTTCGTCATGCTCCCGCGCCCCTTGCAGGAATCTCAAGTCGTCAACAAAGGAGGCACCGCCGGATTCTTGGGCAAGGCCTACGACCCCTACTATCTGTTTCCAAGCGGAGACGATATGAACCTGTCCAAAATGGACAATATAAAGATCGACGACCTTCAACTACGACCCGACGTATTCTCGGTACGACTACGTCGCCGAGCTAGCCTTCGCGAGGCAATCAACGCTCAAATGCCAGTTATCGACAAGGCAGTGGAAGAGTACAATATCGACGAATTCTATTCGCAAGCGCTCAATTTGCTGGTGAGCGGCAGAGCCCGGGACGCCTTCAACATCGCAGCGGAAAGCGACAAGCTGCGTGACTCTTATGGACGCAACACCTTCGGACAAAGCTGCCTCCTCGCACGCCGTTTGGTAGAAGCGGGCACTAAAGTGGTCGAAGTCGTTTGGCCAAAAGTCGCCAACTCGGACAACCATAGCTGGGATCACCACGTGGGCCTTAGCAAGCGGATGAAAACACAGTCGGGCCCCATGCTCGACCAGGGCCTCAGCGCCTTGTTCGAAGATCTCGACCAACGCGGCCTGCTAGATGAAACGCTTGTGGTCGCCATCGGAGAATTCGGTCGCAGCCCGGAGAAAGGTGTATCCACATCTGGCAATACAAATAGCGAAGATGGTCGCGATCACTGGCCGTACTGCTATACCAGCGTTATCGGAGGGGCAGGCATCAAACGGGGATACGTCCACGGGAAGTCCGACAAGACGGGTTCCGCGCCCCTCGAGGATCCCGTTCATCCTACCGAAATATTAGCGACAATTTATCACGCGATGGGGATTGATCCGCAAACGATCGTTCACAATCACCTAAACCAGCCCCGCGAACTCGTAAAGGCAGAGGCTGTAGAGCAGCTATTCGCCTAGGCGAGCACGTCCTTGATGACATGACCGTGCACGTCGGTCAGCCTGCGATCCAAACCATTGTGATACCAGGACAGCTGATTGTAATCGAGTCCAAGAATGTGGAGCACGGTTGAATAGAATTCCCAAATTGAAGTGGGATTGACTTCGGCGCGACGGCCAAAGTCATCAGTCGCCCCATAGGAAACGCCCCCTTTCACGCCTCCGCCCATCATCCAAAGCGTAAATCCATCCGGATTGTGATCACGTCCCACTGTTCCATTCTGGCGGGTAGGCATCCGCCCGAACTCTGTCGTCCACAATACGAGCGTATCCTCCATCATCCTCCTTTGCTTCAAGTCCGTCAGCAGCGCCGCCGTCGGCTGGTCAAAGATTGGCATGTGCCTTTGGTAGTCATCCTTAAGCGTCTTGTGGGCGTCCCAGTTCAGCAATCCATCGACGCCGCTAGCGCGCGAAGAACAGTATAGGTTTACGTAGCGAACGCCTCGCTCGAGCAATCGACGCGAAAGCAGGCAATTCCGGCCATAGGCGGCTTTGAGCTCATTCTGAGAATCGGTTCCATAGAGTCGATGAATGTGGTCGGGCTCACTCTGAAAGTCGCTCACCTCAGGTGCGGACATCTGCATTTGGGCAGCGAGCTCGTACGCTTCCATACGGGCTTGAAGCTCGCTCTCCTGAGAGCGAGCCTCCGCGTGACGCCGGTTCATCGACTCGAGCAACGAGCGCGTCGCTGCTTCCTCCGTTTCCGAAATTCCCTCAGGGATGTTCAAATTTCGCACGGGCTTATGAGCAGCCATGGCGATGGCTTGATGCTTCGCTGGAAGAAATCCGTTGCTCCAGTTCGCCTTCCCATTGGGCGGTTCACCCCTAATGTCGGGTATAGCAACGTAAGTAGGCAAATTGTCTGAAAGGCTCCCCAATGCGTAACTGATCCAGGCGCCAGCACTGGGAAATCCTTCGGTTTCATGTCCTGTATTTACGAATACGCAGCCGGGACCATGAGTATTTGTCTTGGATTTCATTCCATGAAAAAACGCTATGTCATCGACATGGGTGGCCATATGGGGCAGCATAGACGAGATCATCTTCCCGCTTTCCCCTGCTGGCTTGAAATCCCAAGGGCTTCTCATCAGCGGTCCATTTTTCCCTTGAAAGGAAACGAAATTCTCCTCGCCAGGCAACGGCTTCCCATCGAACTTCTCCAGCATTGGCTTGTGCTCCCATAGGTCCATATGGGACGCCGCGCCAGGGCAGAAAATCTGCAGCACTCGCTTTGCCCGAGGCTTCAAATGCGTCATCCCTTGCCCGGGTCTCCAGATCTCCCCTGGAGCAGGTTGCGCCCTTAGTCGTTCTGACCCCAGCAGATGACTAAGACCCACGCCCATGAGTCCTGTCGTAACATCTCCCAAAAAACGTCGTCTCGAATAATCTTGCAGCAGATCCGCCATATCTAGTCCAAATAAATTAATTCGCTCGAGTTCAATATCGCTCGGTACAGCGCCCTCAATCCGTACGACTCCACCGCATCCACAGCGGCCTTTCGTTCCTCAGGAGACGGTGCTCTCTGATAAGCGACGCGGTACGCATAGTCCACCTGAGGCCCCACCTCATCGCCAATCGAATTGCGCGTTAGCGAGGATAGGCTCTCTGCCATATCGATGGTAAAGCTATGGTTCATCAAAGTGAGAGCCTGCAATGGTGTGGTCGTTTGCGAGCGTCTAGGAGTAGAAAGCGTGCAGTCGGCTTGGTCGAAATCAGTCATCAGATCCACTACAGATGCTCGCGCATTCTGGTGATAAACCGACCTGCGGTAGGTCTCAGGGCCATGCTGATCCAACGGTTCGTATGTCGACACATTGTCACGCATGAAGTGATACAATCGAAAACCGGGCCCTCCCATACTTGTATCCAAATTGTCGGAAATCGCCAGTACCGTATCACGAATCTCCTCCGCCGACAATCGCCTCGGTGGGAATCGCCATAGGAGTCTGCTATCCGCGTCAACGACTCCACCGTCTGGGCGCCATTCGGAAGATTGTCGATAGGCCCGCGACATCATAACCTGCTTGTGCAATGGCTTCAAACGCCAACCATGATTCAAGAGCTGTCTAGCTAGGAAATCGAGCAATTCCGGATGCGTAGGTCGCCCTCCCATATATCCGAAATCATTGGGTGTATTCACGATTCCTGTACCAAAATGATAGTGCCAAACTCGATTCGCCAACACCCTAGGGGTCAATGGGTTCGCTGCATCGGTAATCCACTCTGCCAAGGCCAAGCGGCGTTCCGATTCTGGAGCATCGGCCGAGATCGTATACGGCGATACCGACTCGCTGAGCGTAGAGAGACTCGCGGGGTAAACAGGGTCGCCCAGACGCTGTGGGCTTCCACCAATGAAAACATGGAAGTGGCCACTATCCTCGGTTCGTTTTCCCAACCAGGCAGTTTTTAAGTTTGGGATAGCAGCAATCTCTCGACGTATCGCCGCGATTTCCTGCTTGAGGGCTTTTTTGCGATCCGCCTCCGCCGAAGTCGCTCCCAGCTCAATCAAACGGAAATCGAGATGGCTCAAATTGCGATCGGGCTCTCCCCTGGCAGGATTTATGAACTTCTTCGATACTGGCTGACGATCACGGCCATGGGCAGCTTCCGTCCAATTCTCCCCATCCAGCGACACCTCGATGCGGTATTCAGCTACGAATACGAATTTAAAGAAATCAGGGATCTGCTCCCCTTGAGCGCTGGAGAAAAATACTCGATCGATCCAGGTAGGTTCTGCGAGCTCGATGGTCAAACGGTCGGACGCGGCGATGAATCGAAAGCCTGACACCCCATCATTGACATGCTGAGCGCCATAGGCATTCGGGAAATCCTCAATCTGGCGGGCTTTGCCGAGAGCGATCCCGCCATTATCGGCAAGGGCAACATTTCGGGGGTTGGCTTCCGCCGACCAAACTTCAAACTCGTCGATGCGAAATCCGGAACTCTGTTTTGGATTCAAATCCTGAGCCTCGCAAATGAGTCGCACATACTTCGCCTGCGTCGGCTCGAACGTATCCTCAGTTCCAAGACGATTCGTGGACGGCCGCGACCACAATTCCGTGAATCGGTCGAGGTCGCCATGCGATCGTTCAAGAATAACCGCATCGATAGTCTCTAGCTCTTTTTCTAGCTCGGCTCTTCTTCGATTGAGCGGCTTCAGAGCCTCGGCCCTAGACTGTTTCTCCTCTCGAGTCGCCCATGGAACCGATCCATGGCTGACCCCTGCGAAGGTCGCGTAGAGACGATAGTAGTCCTCTTGGCTTATCGGGTCGAATTTGTGATCGTGGCAGCGTGCGCAACTCACGGTCATCCCAAGAAAGGCGCCACTCGATGCATTGATCATCTCATCAATCGTGTTCGCTCTAATCTGGGCTTTCTGCGCGGCATCTTGATTGTTAACGCTGTCATAGGGACCCGCCATCATGAAGGCGGAACCAATCTCGACCTCCGGCCGACCCGCGCCAAAAACGTCGCCCGCCAAGTGTTCCTGGATAAATCGATCGAATGGCTTGTCCTCATTGAACGATTGAATCACGTAATCACGGAAGGGCCAAATATCCTCAACGATCCAATTCTGCTCAAAGCCAACGCTTTCCCCGAAACGAACCACATCCAACCAATGTCTGCCCCATCGTTCCCCATAATGTGGAGACGCCAGTAATCGGTCGATGAAGGATTCATAGGCGGAAGGATCCGAGTCATTCGCGAATCGCTCAACTTCATCAGGCGTTGGCGGCAGGCCTGTTAAGTCGTAGGTCGCCCTCCGAATCAATGACCGCCGGTCCGCTTCTGGATTCATGGACAATCCTGACTCCTGAAGTTTCGCCTCAATGTAGTCGTCGATTGAGTACAGAGACGGTTCACTGAGCGGCTGGTAAGCCCACCAGGACTTGTCCGCCTTCGAGGCTTCCTTCAATACGATGCTATCAGGCCAATCCGCGCCAGCGTCGATCCACTCCGCCAGCGATGCCGCCTCGCTTTCGGTAAGGGGATCGCCATCCTCCGGCATTTCCGGTGGTTCGCCATCGAAGGGTACCGTTATCCAATGGAGCATGCTCGCTTCCGCGTCGCCGGGAACGAGTATATCATCGCCCGCCGCCAATATGTCCGATCGAGTCGCCATCGAAAAATCGCCCTTGAGAATGTTGGGGTTATGGCAACTCACGCATTTCTGCTCCAGGATCGGAGCGATCTCCGATTCGAAATCGACCGATTGACCCACAGCAGGAACTAGGCAGGCTGCGCAGAGAAAACGGATCGAATTTAAGGGAGACGAAAGCATGCAAACGAGATAGAGACAGCTCTACCATTGAGACCAATGCGCGACGCCTGCTTTTGCAATCCACAATATGCGGCTCTACACCCAATGACCAAAAGAAACCAATTGTCTCGCAGAGACACCCATTCCCGCGCTAGCGGGACTAGCGGAGCGATGTTTTAAAATGATATACAAACATCGCTCCCTGCGCTCGCTAGTTCCCTCTCCCGATAGACGGGATCGGGAAATTGGTTTCAGCAAAGCTGAAAATGGGTTTGAAATTTTGTCTGTGGCCGCTCGACCTGCGCCGCCGTATCCCCACAAGGTAGCGGCGGATTTCCGAGCCGCCACTGCTTTAAAAGACCGTGGCCGTTACCCTACAATTCACGTCGCCATTCTCGTGAGAGAATGAACTCCGCTACCCCCTACTCTCTCGCTTCAATCGCGTAGAGATATTGGAAGGTACGCAGGAATAGCTGGTTGCCGCTAAAGGCGATCGTCGCGTTCGACCGCTCTCCATCACCCATCGCATTCTCGCTCAAGACTTGGTAGTGATCCGCAGGCTCGAAAACGCGCGTGACCGCAGCTTGATCGGTCAAATACAAGAGATCTCCAACCTGGCTAATGGCACCCCAAATCTGTTCACGTAGATTTTGCGTCCAAATAATCTCGCCTGTCGAAGCATTGCAGCTCGCCTCTCCGCCCGCACAAGAAAAACCGACCTTCCACCACGACTCCCGAACCAACGCGTTGGATAACCGTATCATTTTTCCATATACGATGCGTTTCAGTGAGATCTCCCCTTTCTTTCGGGCTCGGCTTCCTCATACCAATCGCCGATCCTCTAAAACCGCTAAAGGCTAAGATAACATCCTCTCCCAACAAGGCGTCCGTATAGGTCAACTTGCCCAATCCTTGGCAACGCCAAATTTCTTTCCCTGATCTTGGATCGAAACTCACCAAGTATCCGGGCAATGGCAGCAGCAACTCGTCCCGACCTCCATTCTTCCATAGCAAGGGCGTCGCAAACGATCCCTGCAAATCTTCTGGAGGCGATGCGACTTGATCCAGTTCTCTCATCCAAATGGTATCGCCTGTTTTCTTATCCAATGCGGCTAGAGTGACATGAGGTCCTGGGCTTCCGAATACAATGACCGTATCACCGTATATTCTCGGACTAGAGGCATGCCCCCATCGATGCGTGAACATTCCTAAATCGCGGTGCCACAATTGGTTGCCATCGAAGTCATAGGCGGTGGCTCCGGCGGAGCCATTCCATACGTATATCGCTGCTCCATCAGTTGCGGGAGTCGCCGCGCACCACGGATTCGTCGCGTGAGTCGGGTCGTCCTTTTCATAGACTACCGATCGTTTCCATAGCATCTCGCCTGAAGTTCTGTCGAAACACAGAAGAGAACGTTTGACGCCTCCATCCTCAGCGCAGGTAACGAATACACGCTCCTCCCAAATGACCGATGACGAATTTCCAGGTTCCGGAAGCGCTGCTTTCCACAGCACATTCTCGGTAGCGGACCATTGCTGGGCAAAGTGGGATTCCGTGACGATCCCGTCCCCGCTCGGCCCACGCCACTCGGGCCAGTTGTCTCCGGTCGCTACGTCAGCGCTTCCTACGATGCAGGACAGTGATGCCAACTTCAGCAACAATCTGAATCCTAGCTTAAAACCGCTCATTCAATTTGTCTCCATTGCAAAGTGCTACTAACACATTTTCCTTGGGGCAACTAGAATTGATGGCGCCAGTCTAACGATAGCTACACCTGGCCTAGGCATGATCTCCACCACCTCACAGGCGTCCAATTCACAATTTCCGTTGCGGGCGCAGCCGATCCACCCAAGAACCGATTCGATGAACGGGCTACAAGTTTTCGTAGATGGGAGCGTCGACAACCAATCCAGGATAGGGATCGGAGCATACTTAGTTATCCCAGAGGACGCTAGATCCGTGGAATTCGATTCAAGCGAAATCAAGATTCAGCGATTTGAAAACACCCCATCATCACAGCTAGAGATTCAAGCAACTCTCTACGCGCTGAAGCAAATCAAAGACTCGAATCGACCGATAGTTATCTATACGGATTCTCAAAACATTGTCCGACTGCCTGGTCGACGCAAAAGACTGGAAGAGCAAAAATTCCTGAATCGGAACGGGAAATTAATCAGCAATAGTAAATTGTATCAAAATTTCTATGACTGCATCGATCGACTCGGTTGCCAATTCGTAAAAGTCGATGGTCACAAGCCTTCCTCAGAAAAAGACCCAATTGATCGAATTTTTGCGCAAGTCGACAACGCTGCACGAAAAGCGCTCAGAGAATATCTAGCCTCAAAATAGGCTGACTCAAAACCTTGATCTAAGACTACGACTTCTACTCCTCGATCGAGGCCGGTTTTCCGTCACCCATTGCCCGACGCAGATTCGCGACGGCGATCAGGTGGCGATAGTTGGCTTCGAGTCGATTGGTCCGTGATTCGGTTAGAGAAACCCTCGCCTCAAGTACGTCGAGCTGATTAATGGCTCCCGCCTCATACCGGCTATCCGCCAATCGCAAAGCCTCCTCAGCTTGCTCAACCGCTTTCCCTGCAGCAAGTACCAGTTCTTCCGCCTCTTGATATTCCGACATTGCCTGGCGCACCTCTACCTCGATCGCCAGTCGCAACGATTCACGCTCAATCCGCGACTGCTCTAACTGTGAGCGCGCTTGCCGGACACGACCCTTTCGAGCAGCGCCGTCGAAAATGTCCCAGCTCGCCACCACGCCTACAGTCCACCCTTCTGGCCCATCATCGAAAGAGTCAGAAAAGTTGCTCTTGCGCTTCGCATAGCTCCCAATCAAGTCCACGCTTGGACGATAGTCTGATCGAGCGATTTCTAGACCCGCATCACGCGCTTCCTCGATCAAGCGCAACCGTTCAAGCTCGGATCGATTTTCGAGGGCAAGGTCCAAACTGCGGGCTAGATCAAAGGAAATCGGTCGATATTCGAGCTCGCCGAGGAATTCCGGAATCTTTTCCAGATTCGCCGAATCTCGCCGATAGTTGTCATATCCAATGCTTTGACGTAATTGATCTATGGCGACACGGAAAGCGCTGCGACGCCGAATCAAGGCAGGCTTCGCGTTGGCTAGCAGCACCTCCGCTCTCAATACTTCAAAATCGGATACCGAGCCTGCCTCAAGCCGATTGCGAGCATCTTCCAATGCTTCTTTGAGCAGCTCGATATTTTGTTCTTCCACCTCAATTTGGTCTCGAGCCAGCAAGGTTGAATAGAATCGAGTCGAGACCTCGAGAATCGCATCCATAATCGTCGCTTCCAAAAAGAGGCGCACCGATTCACGCGTTAGATCTTGAGCCTTCAGCGCCGCTTTGATGCCGCCGCCTTTGTACAAGGCTTGACGGAGATTAAGGCTAATTCCCCAGGTGTTATCGCTAGCGACGCCAAAGCCATCCACAACTTCGCTCAATCCTTCATCAAGCCGCTGATAGCCTGCATCTAGCGTCAGGCTAGGGCGGGTCTGCGCCTTCACTTCGACGATGATCCCCTCCTGCTCTTCAATTTGCTCGATTGCCTGTCGAATGGCGAAGTTGTTTTCCAGAGCGTAGCTGATCGCTGTTTGAAGATCGAAGGTATCGGGCACATCGGGTGTAACGTCGCCGTTGCCGTCCTGCCCAAGCAACCCAGCAGATACGAACAGGCTGCTCATAAACGCGAGGCCCCGTTTCACGATGCCTGAAGTGAAATTGTTTTTGCGTCCGAAGCGCATCATCCATTTCACGATGTCACCTCCGTATCAGGATTTTGGCGATCCTTTGCTAGTAGCATGTATAGCGATGGCACTATAAACAAAGTGAAGAGCGTTCCAATCGCCATGCCTCCGACCAGAACAAGACCAATGGAGTTCCTCGCTGCAGCGCCCGCTCCAGACACGAATACCAGCATCATGTGGCCGAACACTGTCGCTGCAGTCGTCATCAATATGGGCCGCAATCGCGTGGCCGCCGCCTCGCTAGTCGCCAGTAGCTTGCTGCGACCTCTTCGTTGCAATACGTTGGCGAACTCTACGATCAAAATACTGTTTTTCGTCACCAATCCTAGCAGCGTAATCATGCCCACTTGAGAATAGATATTCCAAGAAGTCGTCCAACCCCAGCTCCAATGAGGCATCCAGGGATCTCCCGGCGCCCGCATACCTGTGAATATAAGCGCACCGAACATGCCTAACGGTACCGATCCCAAAAGGATAATAAGCGGATCTCGAAATGAATTGAATTGGGCTGCCAGCACGAGAAACACAAGGAGCAGCGCCAGCAGAAGCATCGGTAGAAACCGGCTGCCTTCGTTGCGCAATTGACGCGACTCGCCGGCATAGTCGATAACGTATCCCTTCGGCAGCACCTTCGCCGACTCCTCCTCCAGCGTCTTTAAGGCTGTATCCAATGGGGCCATTGCGATTCCAGAAATCTTGACTGAATTCAGTTGATTGAATCGATTTAAGCTCCGGGGCCTTACGCGGTCTTTGATCGTCGCGAAGCTCGACAAGGGCACCAGATTGCCCTCGGGTCCTCGAACATACATATCGACGAGGTCTTCCGGCGCCAGACGCCCAGAGCGCTTAACTTGCGGAATCACCTTATAGCTGCGACCGTCGATCGAAAAGCGATTCACGTAATTCCCGCCCAGTAGAACGCTCAGGTCATTGCCAACGTCAGACAAGTTCAGTCCAAGCGCCGCGACCTTGTCTCGGTCGAAAACGATCTTTGACTGAGGCTCGTCGATCTTTACGTCCAATTCCGGCGGAAACGCGAATAGCCCCGACGCTGCTGCATTGTTCGCCACTTGATTGGCCAGAGCGGCGATCTGCTCGGTGTCCGCTGTGGACGATATTACATACTCAACAGGAAAATTACTGCCACCGGGAAGCGAAGGAGGCAGGACGGGGAATAGCTGAATTCCTGGCACACCCGCCAGCTGAGGCATGGCGGCCTGGCGAATGTCGATTATGTGGCGATCCCGCTCATCCCACGGTTTGACGATCATCCCGCCGAATCCTCCCGTCGGAAAAGAGATCTGAAACGAATAGTCGTACTCCGAGGTCGCCTGGAATACATCTTGAACTTGCTTCGCGAAGTGAGCCGTTTGCTCGATCGTCGCATTCGACGGCGTAGTCAGAATTCCGAATACAACCCCTTGGTCCTCTGTAGGCGCCAACTCAGTGGACATGGACGAGAGGACATAGAGCGGTAGGATCAAAACCGTAAGGAATCCCCACAGCACGTAAATCGCAGGACGCGCTTTCAATGTACCAACCACGACTTTTCGATAGCGCTCCCTGAGCCGATCGAATATCCGATTGACCAGACCGGGCAAACCCTTGTCCCCACTACTTGGCTTCAGAATCTTCGAAGACATCATGGGCGACAAGGTCAGCGCCACTACGCTCGACACTATGACCGCTCCCGCCAAAGTGATGGTGAATTCTCTAAACAAAGAACCGGTTAGTCCCCCTTGGAACGCGATCGGAGCATATACAGCAGCCAATGTAATCGTCGTCGCAATAATAGGTCCCACGAGTTCACGGGCCCCGTGCAAGGCAGCATCAAATGGCGAATACCCGTCGCGTAAATGACGTTCTACATTTTCAACCACCACAATCGCATCATCCACTACGAGCCCCACTGCGAGTACAATAGCAAGCAATGTCAGGAGGTTGATGCTAAACCCGAAGATCTGCATCAAGAAGATCGATCCGATCAGGGAAACGGGAATCGCCACCACGGGCACTAAGACGGAACGGATAGAACCGAGGAAAAGGAATATCACTACCACCACGATGAGCAAGGTTTCGGAAAGCGTCACGATCACCTCGTTCAGAGCTGTATCGATGTATTCAGTCGCATCATACGCTACCCCTCCCTCGAAACCGACTGGAAATCTCTCCTGCATGGCATCGACTTCCTCTTTTACGCGACTCATAACATCGAGTGAATTAGCTGACGGCATCGTCCATACGCCCATAAAAACCGCCTGCTCCCCTCCAAAGCGCACATCCGCATCATAGCTCTCCGCGCCCAGCACGACATCGGCGACGTCGCTCAGACGCGTTATGCGATCCGCATCTTCGCGAACGACCAGTCGCTTAAATTCTTCCAAAGACGTCAGGTTCGTATTTGAGCTCAAATTTATGCTCTCATAGCTTCCTTTCGTACGTCCTACAGCAGAGAGGGCGTTGTTCGCTGCCAACGCCGCTCGAATCTCCGTCGCGCTGATATTTAGGGCAGCCAAGCGTTCCGGTTTCAGCCAAACGCGAATAGCGAATGTTCGGGCACCCAAAATATCCGCGCGCTGCACCCCCTTCACCGCGGTAAGCGCCGGCTGCACCACGCGAGTCAAATAGTCAGTAACTTCATTTCGAGCCAGGTTGCTAGACTTGAAGCTCAAATACATTGAGGCAAATTCCGTATCCGCCGTTTCGATATTGATTATTGGCACTTCAGCCTCCGGGGGCAGGTCGCCCCTAACCTGGTCCACTTTGGACGATATCTCTGCGAGCGCCTTCGTAGCGTCCGTATTCAATTTCAGCCGAATTCTGATTGTCGAAACGCTTTGGATACTGCTCGATTCCATGTAGTCGATTCCATCCGCGGCGGCGATCGCTCGCTCGAGCGGCGTGGTCACGAATCCTTTGACGAGCTCCGCATCCGCTCCGATATAGGGCGTGGTTACCGTTACGAGCGCATTTTCGCTTTCAGGATACTGGCGAACCGTGAAACCTCCCGAACCCGTAGTAGCGTTGAAAATTGCCTGCCCACCAGCGATGATAATCACCAGGTTCACGACGATCGCCAGTACTGGCCTCCGGACAAAGAGGTCCGTAATTGCTTTCTTAGTTTCGCTCATGACTCTTGCTTCCAGAACGGCGCCTAGGAATCAGCAGGTTCCGGATTGAGCGAAACAGGCAAGCTCTTCGAGTTATCCTCAACGACTGTCCGGCCATTGAACAATTTAAAGGCTCCCGTGGTGACGACGACCTCTCCCGCTGCTAGACCCGACTCAATGGAAACGTAGTCACCCTTCGTCCGCCCTATCGAAACGAATCGCTGCTCCACGCTCTTGCCCTCTTCCGCTTCTTTAACGACAAAAATCGTATCCCCGTAGGCTTGATAGTATACCGACGTACCGGGGATTGCGACTACTGTGGACGACTCAGGTTGAACGACGCTTACGTTGGCGAACATGCCAGGACGCAGGGCGCCGTCTGGATTCGGCAGCTTGCCCCGAATACGAAACATACGATTTGTCAGGTCCAGATCGGGGTCGATCGCTTCCACTACCCCGGCGAAGGCTCGGTCTGGATAGGTATCGAAATTCACTCGGAGCTCAAAGCCGTCCGCCACTTTGCTTAACAGTTGCTGGGGCAAGGAAAAATCGACGTAGATGGGATCAATCGCTTGCAACGATACAACTGGAGATCCCGGATTCAGGTATTCGCCCACATCCACTTCTCGAATTCCCAGACGTCCATCGAAGGGCGCTCTAATGATCTTCTTCTCCAATGTCGCCCGAATCTGCGACAGCGCCGCCTGGGCCTCCTTCGCTCTCGCTTCGGAGGTGTCCAGCTCGGATTGGGCGATCGATCGACTGGCTCGCAATTCCTGGGAACGCTTCAAATTCACCTCAGCCAATTCCGCCGTGGCGCGCGCGGACTCGAGCTGAGCATGTTCGATCGAGGTATCCAGCTCGAAGAGCAAGTCCCCCTGCTTCACGCTCTGGCCGGATACGAAATGGATCTTGGAAATCGTGCCCGGAACCTCAGCAGATACCGTTACTCCTTGAGAGGCCCGCATTGTTCCAACCGCGTTAACCACGTTTCCCCATACCATCTCCTCGGCTACTCCCGTAGTTACCGATTCAGGGTCCAATACAAATTCTGGCTGAGACGCAAATTGCGGTCTCTTAATTATTACGATTCCCACCAGAATCGCGATGATTACCCCGAAGACGACTAAGAATGTTTTCCACATAGCGCTGCAATGAATAAAATCTACGTTCGTGACGCCCTCTCAACACTAGAGATCAGCATACCCAAACAGTTTGCACGATGAACCGACAAGCTCCATCGGCAATAAACCACTTGCTCACCCATATGAATGTTCACGCAGTCTGAGCCAAGTGAAAAAGCGAGTACGTCAGTACAAACTGCATCAATAGCAATTCGGGTAGGACAATCGCAGGGGCGCCCTAGGAAAAATGATTTCTTCGACGCGAATTCCGATATGTTTGCGAGAGAAAGCAATTAAACCCGGCCCTGCTTCGTTTGATCTGAACACGCAAATGACATTATGAATACTCACCTGAAAACCATTGGCAGCCTTATCGCTGCTCTGTTCCTAATCGGCGCAACTAGTTTCGCGATGGAAACAATCGCTGAGGGAACATTCATCGAAAAGCAGAAATCGATCAAAGGGAATTGGTCAATCGTCACCGAAGGCGATCAGCGCTACATTCGATTGGGGGGATGACTTTAAAGCCAAGAATGGACCCGACCTGAAGCTGTTCCTTTCACCCATGGAAATCACAAGCGTAAACGGGAAGACCGCAACAAAAGGAAGCGTCCTGGTCGCCAAGCTCAAGAGCGTCAAAGGCGGTCAGCGGTATCCAATAGCCGACGACATTGATCTCGCCGAATTCAAGAGCCTCCTCGTCCATTGCGAGAAATACGCAGTGCTCTGGGGTGGCGGAAAATTGTAGAATCGGAGATTCGAGTCATACGCCGAATCTGCGCTCTAGGTAGCGTTGACGAAAATCGAAAATCGTCTTGAGACGGCGATTGACGAATAGCGAATGAACCGCACTTCCAATCCCTCTGAACGGAAGCTCGTAGTCAACTAAGTCTACCATCTCGACCCCGTTTTCTCTGGGATTGAAAATGTGCAGGTGGCGCCATGTTTTATAAGGCCCCACTCGCTGCTCATCCACGAAATGGTCGCGCTCAATGCAAAGGGTGATCTCGGTCAGCCAGCGACTTCTGACGCCAGGAAGAATACGTATTCTATATTCGATCTCCTGTCCCTGGCGCATGGGTTCGTCTCCTCCTCGAACAATCTCGAAGTCGAGAAATGCAGGGGTCATTGCGTTCAGGTTCTGCGGATCGCAAAAAAAATCCCAGACATTCTCCATCGGGCGCGGGATCCGTTGATGACGTTCCAGCCTGTACATTCTGCCTGCTTAATCGAACTACCGACCAGAACTAATCCTAAAATGCTCCTATGGGAAATCCGATCCGTTCAAAAACGGTTCAGCCCATTTCCCAAACCGGGGAAGACGCTATGCGTCAAGCGAGCTCCTAGCCCTTCAAGTCCTAATTTCTCCGATACACAATGAATTCCTCAGCGTACTCCCAGGGGATCACTTCTGAACGGTGCGCCCAATTCTGGTAAGCTGCGTCCAATCGGCTCACGACTTCCGGAAAGTCCTCGGCCAAATCATTCCCCTCGCTTCGATCGGATTCCATATCGAACAATTCCCAAGGCTTGTTGAAGTAGGAGACGAGCTTCCACTTTCCATCCCGAGCGATCCGGTTGCCTTCATGCTCGATAAAGAAGGGTGACTGATGGATCAGGCTCGTATCGCCCTTGAACGCATTGACCAAGCTGATACCTTGGGCCTCAGGTACGGGCTTTGCCCCCGCTCATCTTCGGGCGATTCGCCTCGCCCAGCTCCAACAGCGTTTCCACCAAATCCGGCAAGTAGCTGGGGTGTTCCAGAATCGATCCGTTCATGGATTCATCGATCCCGTCAGGCCAATGGACGATCAAAGGCGACTGTACGCCTCCCTGATGGGTAAAGTGCTTGAACTCTCGGAATGGTGTATTCGACAGTGACGCCCACCCTCGTCCGTACTTGCGGCCGCCTTTTCCATATTGGCCTAGGTCCTCGTATTCGAAGCGACCAAACGCCCCCGATTCCGCCTCGCCCCCATTGTCCGTCAGAAAGAGGAAAAGCGTATTGTCCAATTCCCCGTCTTCTTTCAGCGAATCGACGAGCTTCCCCAGGTTCTGGTCGACGCGATCGACCATAGCCGCATAGGTCGCCATTATCGCGTCCATCTCAATTTTCTTCTGATCGGTCAGGCTGCTCCACTCCGGCACAACGCTTGGGCGAGGGGCCAGCGTAGTCGACTCCGGGACTATGCCCATTTTCTTTTGGACCTCGAGCCGCTTCGCCCGAAGCGCATCCCAACCTTCCATGAACTTGCCTTTGTAGCGTTCATAGTCTTCGGGCATGCACTGCAAGGGAAAGTGAGGAGCGTTGTAAGCGAGATAGAGAAAGAATGGAGCGCTGTCCTGGCGATTGTCATGCTCTGACAAATACGCAATCGCTTCATCCGTAATCGCATCGGTAATATAATACCGATCGCCTTCCGCCTGAATCGGCTTATTTCCTCGATGAAGATTGGCGGGCTTGAAAAAATCCGACGTTCCGGCGAGATGTCCATAGAAGCGATCGAATCCGCGCTGAAGGGGCCAGGTGTCCTGCTGCTCACTGGCCAAGTGCCATTTACCCGTCATGTAGGTCCCGTAACCCGATTCCTTCAGCATTTCGGGAAGCGTCGGGATCCAGGTTTTCAACCAGCCTTGATAGGAAGTCGGGATTTGGAATCGATCTTTTTCAACGAGAACGTACGCAGACGTCGGTTCACCTGGTTTCGGGTCTTTCGTAGGATTGTTGGGAAGAACCATATGCCCCACCCCCACTTGATGCGGGTGCAGTCCGGTCATAAGCGTAGCGCGAGTCGGGCAGCATCGAGCGCTATTGTAGAACTGGTTGAAGCGCAGGCCATCTTCCGCGAGCCGGTCGAGCGTAGGCGTCTCCACCATGCCGCCATAGCAGCCGATATTCGACCAGCCCATGTCGTCCACGAGAACCAGGACAATATTAGGCCGCGAATCAGCGGCGTTCAACCAAGGGCCCATCAACAAGGCAAAGAGGAAAAAGGGTATCGCTTTCATAGAAAATAATCAGGAGAAACAAAAACACCGTTTTCTAGGAACGAGCCAACCGCTTGGCGAGCAGGTTTTCAATATCGACCCCATGACCTCTCCAAGGAATGGGTGTCCCAACATCCTTGCCCTTAATTCCTCAAGTCCGGAATCGGTTCTGTCACGAGATACGGATCTCTATGCGGAAGCAAGGTATCGCCCTGCGCGTCAGCCCATTCAGCCAATTCCGCCTGCAGCTCCCGCATTACGTCAATGTATTCGGGATTGCGGGCAAGATTGTCATATTCCATGGGATCCGCATCCAAGTCGAACAGCTCGAACTCGTCCCGCGTATAGTAGCTTCGAATCAAGGCCGCCGCCATCGGATCCGATTTCGCCGCATCGTCCCAAGAATCCCAATACGCTCCCGCCCACTCTTTACGGAGGCGATCCGAGTGATTGGTAAAATAGGCATCCGGCCTTAAATTGTGGATATACTTGTACTTGCCTACTCGGACGCTCCGGATCGGGAAAATGTTCATGACCCCGTCTCCCGTATGCGTCGTAAAAATCTTGCTCCGGTGACGATCGGACTTTCCTTCCAGAACCGGCAAAAACGATACTCCATCAATGTCATCAGGCGCCTCAGTCCCCGCAACGTCTAGCAAAGTCGGCACAAGATCGACCCAGCTAACGATGGCATCCGTTCTTTGCCCCTCTGCAATGCGACCTGTCCAAGATACGATCAACGGGATCCGCGTACCCGTTTCGTAAAGATTCCATTTTCCTCGCGGCCATTGCCCTCCATGATCACTGGTGAACATAAAGAGAAAATCGCCCCCAAAACGCTGTTGAGCGATCTCATAAACCAGGCCCATCTCCGCGTCCATACCAGTAATGTCCGTCAAGTAGCGCGCCCAATGCTCGCGCGTCTCCAACGTATCCACCAAGTAGTCGGGAAGCGAGATCTCCAACGGATCGTAGGTCGACTCTTTCGACCAGACGACATGGGGCCGTCGATCGCCAACGAGCAAGCATACGGGGCCTTCTGGCTTCGCTTCCTCGAACCAGGCATCGACGTTCTCCGACATGCCCGTAGGACGCGGCGCATTGAAATCCAAGCCCGGAAAATCTCTTCGTCCATGAGCCACCTTGCCGAACGAGGCGACCGTGTAACCCTTCGCCTTGAGCAAAGGGAACAGAAACTCCGTCCCCTCCTTGACCTGGCTATGATTGGCGTGGGCGCCATGCCGAGCGGGCATCAATCCAGTCAGCAAGGAAAAGCGATTCGGACAGCAAGAGGGCGAGGCCACATAGGCATCGTCGAACACCATCCCCTTCTCCGCCAGCATGTCCATTGCCGGCGTTCTGACCTCGGTAGAGCCATAGACCGAGCTCTCAGCGCGGCCCATATCGTCTGAAAGGAATACGACGAGATTAGGGAGCGAATCGTCCCCGATCGACGGCAGGCTCAAAATCAGGACTACAAGGGGTATCAAGGCAGCTTTCATACGTTCGGAACCTTAGGCGCTCAATCCGCTATCTGTCCACCGAGTAATTTGCGAACGCCTTATTCATAGACACCTTGCGAAAGACGATTGCATTCCCGCTAAATTGGAGGAATACTGCTGCTCGATCTAACTCACCCCTGCTCAAAAACCCCCGTATGTCTGACAACAAGGAAAAATGGTTCACTGGGCAACGGGAACACGAAGGCTCCCCTCTCCATTTGCGTTTCCCCGAGAAGAGGGACTACAAGACTGCCCAGCCAAAGTTCCCTCTTCTCATATGGGCGACCCATCGCTTTAGCTTCGTAATGGAAAACGGCTTGCCGACCTCGGAGTACAATAGCGACCTGGCCGATTTGGACGAACGCATTATAGAGTCCATTCCTTGCCCCGTGCTCGTCGAAACGTTCGGAGGAAATCGGACTTACTACGGATACGCCCCTTCGGATTTCGACGTGAAGTCCACCCAAGCAAGCATCAAGGACGCATTTCCAAGTGAGAATGTGACCTGGGAATCCAAGTCAGACCCACACTGGAAGCTCATAAAAAGCTATTCCCAGGAATTCGGTTTTTATAGCGAATAGAGTTGTATACAAGGTGGCCCTACAACTAGCGTTCACCGAAACCGATACTAGTCGCAGCTAATGAACCGCCTCTTCCATTTCAGTCGCGCACGAGCGCTCGCGCTCTGCTTAGTCGCAATCGCTTCAACTACCGCCCACTCGGAAACCATGGCAGATTCCCGCCCAAATATTGTATTTATTTTAGCCGATGACATGGGATGGAATGAGGTCGGCTTCAACGGAGGCGACCCCGAACATACCCCTCACATCGATCGACTGCGTCGCGAGGGTATGAGCCTGACTCAATTCTACACCCACGCCGTGTGCGCTCCAACCCGGGCGGCGTTTCTAACGGGGCGCTACGCATTCAGAACCTGGAGCGACTGGCGATCCGAGGACTTTGGAAAACCGAGCTATCTTAAAAAACTAGGCCTTACCCTCGCTACCAATGAGCAAGGAGAAGAAACACGTCGCATTCATGCATTGGATACAAAGGAACGTACTGTGGCAGAGGCTCTAAAGGAAGTCGGCTACGTAACGGGCCTAATCGGCAAGTGGCATTGCGGCGAATGGCTGCCCGAGCACCTTCCCATGGGCCAGGGATTCGACCACCAATACGGCCACTACGCATGGGGAATCGACTACAACAACTACACGATTCCTCACAACGCTCCTGCCCGCTACGCTGTATACGATTGGCATCGAGATCAGGAGCCGTTGTTCGAGCAAGGTTATGCCACCGACTTGATTGCCAATGAAACCGTGAGGTTGATCGCGCAGCAACGCAAGAACGCCGGCAATAGGCGCAAGCCACCGCCCTTCTTCTTCTACGTCCCTTTCAACGCCATTCACGGTCCCCTTGAGGAAATACCGCGCTACACCGATCGCTACGAAAAACGGTACGCGGCCCTCAAATGCCTCGATGACGCAGTGGGACGCATCGTAGGCGCCGTCGATCAATACGGCTACCGCGAAAGCACGTTGGTCATTTTCGCCAATGACAACGGCGGACTGCGCGACGAAATGAACGCGCCCTACCGAGGGACCAAGAATACCAACTACGAAGGCGGTGTCCGCGTTCCCTGCGTTCTGCGATGGCCCGGCAAAATCGAGCCAGGAAGTTCCAGCGATGCCCTCATGCACATCGTCGATTTCTACAGCACTTTCATCGCTCTGGGCGGAGCCAATGCGAAGCAGAAGCGACAAGCGGATGGCATTGACATGACAAAAACGATATTCGCCAACGGACCCGCGCTCCGCAGCGAGATCGTTTACGAGGTTTCAGGTAGCGTACGCTTTCCCGCCATCCGCCTGGGCGACTACAAGCTCATCGGCGAGGAGCTCTACAATGTCGTGTTGGACCCAAGCGAAACAACGGACATCGCCGCCAAGAACCCCGCGATCGTGAAGCGCCTGAGCGAACGTGTCGCGGAGGTCGGCACGCAACGTCCACCCTTGCCCGATGTGTCCCAGCTTATGTCGCCCGCGCTCCCTTGGGTCTACGGGCAATTGGAGAACGCTACCGCGCCCGAATGGGTGAAAGCGGAGGTTCGCAAGGTTCGCGAAACCCAACCCAAGGAATGGGCGGCGGGAACCACTCCCTGGCCGCAAGCCCCCGTCGACGGAAAAATCATCTATACAGGAGACGGTCGGTAGCTCCAGCTTACTCGGGCAACGCGAAGGCGACGTATGTATCCCCCGGCTCGGTACCCATCTTTCCCCCGCCGCAGGCGATCACGACGAATTGCCGCCCATCGACTTCATAGACCGCAGGGGTAGCATAACCGCCAGCGGGTAGCGCGTGTTGCCATACTTCTTCACCCGTCTCTTTGTCGAAGGCTCGAATCTGCTCATCCTTGGTCGCTGCGATAAAGATCAGTCCTCCGCTCGTGGCTACCGGTCCTCCATAATTCTCTGTACCGGTTTTATCAATACCACGCTCAGTGAGTTCTTCAAACTCTCCAAGCGGCACTTTCCAAAGAATCTCCCCAGCGTTCAAGTCGATGGCGTTCAAGGTGCCCCATGGTGGTTTAACTGCGGGGTAGCCCTCTTGATCGAAAAAGCGGTTGTAGCCGGTGTGGTTGTAGGGAAGCAATGCTTCTTTTCCCGCTAACCCCAATGCTTCTGGATCCACTTCTCGATCCTCACCGAGCAGAAACGAGACGACCGCGTCCAATCGATTGGCGCCTAACTGCCGAAATGAGGGCATGAAGCCTTTTCCATCTCGCAGCATGGCTACGATTTCCTCACGTTTCAATTTGTCGCCCACTCCTTGCAAATTTGGGAAGGTACCTGTCGGATCTCCCTGCCGATCCGGTCCATGGCAAAAAGCGCAGCGCCCCTTGTAAATCTCGGCTCCGATTGCAGCGATGCTCGTGATCCCCTCAGAAGCGATATCTACCGATTGCGTTTCCACCATCGTCAATATCCATGGCATCTCGCTTGAATTCACATATAGGATACCCGTATCGGGATCAGCTGAAGCCCCTCCCCACTCGCCGCCACCATCAAAGCCCGGGAAAATTATGGTCCCTTCCTCGCTGGGTGGCACGTAGGGTCCATCCGAACGCACGTTCGCCAATATCCCTTTAACGTATCGATTCGATTCCTCGCTGATATCCGTGACGTCTTCCATATCGAAGCGTTGCCGCGCGAATGGGGCCGGTCGAACGGGGACGGGTTGCGTCGGCCAGGCGACCTCGCCATCGAGGTCTGATTGAGGGAAGGGCTTTTCTTCAATCGGGTGCAGTGGCTCGCCCGTATCGCGATCGAGCACGAAAACGAAACCGGACTTGGTAATCTGAGCGACTGCATCGCGCTGCTTGCCATCGATTGTTACCGTAATCAAATTCGGAGGGGCGGGCAGGTCCCGATCCCAAATATCGTGGTGAACGGTCTGGTAATGCCATCTGCGTTCTCCCGTGCGCGCATCCAAAGCGATGATACAATTCGCAAACAGGTTTGCCCCTAGTCGATTGCCCCCATAGAAATCGAACGACGCAGAGCCCGTTGGGACGAAAATCATTCCGCGTTCAGAGTCGACGCTAATGCCTGCCCAGGCATTGGCTCCTCCCGCGGTCTCGTAGGCTCCCTCTGGCCAAGTTTCGATACCGAATTCTCCCGGTTGAGGAATCGTGTGAAAGGTCCATTCCACCTCTCCCGTTCTCACGTTATAGGCGCGCACGTGCCCTGGCGCCGCGTCTTCCCGTTCCGAAACACGCGTACAAACAATGAGCAAGTCTTCGAATATCGCGCCAGGCGTGCGGGAATCAACATGCAGATTTTGAGCTCGATCCCCCAACCCCAATCGCAACGAAGCGCGACCCTTTTCCCCAAACGACTCGATCAATTCGCCCGATTCCGCATCGATGCAAAACAGCCAGCTATCGAGCGTCGTAAAAATGCGTCGATCGTCACCCTCTTCCCAAACGGATACGCCCCTGTTAGCTCCCAGTCCGTAGTTTATCCCTAGCTCGTCAAGCGTCTGCTTCGGATCGAACTCCCAAATGAGAGCGCCTGTCGCAGCGTCCAGAGCGATCACCTTTAGCATAGGCGAAGTTGCATATAAAATACCGTCACGGACTATAGGATTGCATTGCATTTGCGAGCGACCGTCCGCTTCGATGTCGCCCGTCGAATGCGTCCACGCAACTGCTAGAGCGGACACGTTCTCGAGCGTTATTTGAGCAGAATGCGAATATTGATTCCGTCCGCCATCTCCCTGATACGTTGGCCAATCCAGTCCTGGCTCAGTCCCTGAGTTCCGCTGACCACACCCAATCAAAATTAACGCTGGAAAGACGATTGCGAAGACTCGCAAGAAATTCGCAATTGCAGAGGGGTAAAAACTAAATCGTCGGCACACAGACGCACGCTGGATACTCCCTTGGGAAAAATCAACTCTTCAAACCCTTCTATTCAACGAACCCTAGTCAGTCATCGGAGAGGCCCATGCCAGCTAGATCGCCGCAGTCCAAGTGAATTGGTTACCTCCTGCGCCACGACCTTCCATAGGATCGAAATACTCGAAGAATCCGTATTTCCGAATCACAGCTCGCGTGTCCAATCGGATCCTCTCCGATTCCCGCTCAAACCCGTATTCAGCTAGTCCGCGAGCTACGATGTAGTTGACGATGGCCCATATCGGTCCTCGCCAATAGCGCTTCGAATCGAACTTTCGATGTTCCGGATCGAAACTGGGGAGACTGTACCTGGCTGAGTTTAGAATGCGACGAAGCGTGCGCTGCAACTTCGCGTCACGTCGAGGGATCGAAATTCCCGCATAATACGACAGGAAGGCGACGCTGGATACGCCATCCGCATGCTCATCAGTACGCATGTCTCGCGCAGCGTACGCTCCCTGAGATTCGCTCCATAAGTAGTCCGCCGCCTCTTCCGCATGATAAAGCCAGGTATCGATTTCTTTCTCGGAGTCTTGGGCATCGATCGCTTTAGCTAATTCCTTCAAATCCCGGTCCGCCCGCATCAAGATAAAGGATACGCCAGGATCCGCGACTGCAAAGGGTCCTTCCCGTGTGATATGAGCATGGTCCCAGCCGGTTTCGCGACCGTACTCAACTAGCTTGAGGTAGCGATCGTATTCCTCGTCCGTAGGGCGCATGGACGGATCAACATGCCCCGTGTCGCGCCTCATATAGGGCGTCACTCCGTAAGGGTCCACATTGGCCAAGGCCTCATCCCAATCAGGAGAGTTGTCGCGACCCGACTCCCAAGGATGCGTCACCGCGATCGCAGATCCACCGCTAATGACGCGCATCGCGTGAAACCATCTGTGCCAGGCCATAAGAAGCTTGGGAAAGACCTTCTGCAAACGGGGCAGTCCCACCTCCCGGTCCTTTTCATAAAGATCCCTTACAACCGTAGCGGCGACCAGCGGCTGCGAGCAGCCGGAGGTCGGGGGATTCTGGCCTGAGCTCCAAATAGAAGGACCGGGGAAATAGCTCGGATCGTCGCTTCGAAAAACGATGTGCGCCGCCATCCCGTTCTTCCACTGTCCCTGGAAGAGGGTCTCGACCTCGGTCCAAGCGCGATCAAGATCGAATTCGGAAAATCCAAGGGCCACGAACATGCTATCCCAATTCCATTGATAAGGATACAATCCGCGGGTAGGCAATGTGTAGTCGCCCCACTCGTTCTCGCGCAGGATCGAGATCGCGCGTCGATCGAGTTCAGTATCGGTAGAGGGTTTGTCCAAGTCTTGCAGGGCTATCGATTTGATTGTCTCGATTCCAAGGGCGCCGGATTCCGTTGAATCCCCAAGGTCGAACGCCTCGAATCACCGAACTATTAGCACGTCCCGCGCCGAATTGCGCAGGAATCTTCAATACGTTGGCGCCTCGTATGCTAGAAGCTATTTAGCGCTCAAAAAAGAACATAAACCCTATGAGAATAGAAATACCAAGAGAGTGCGAACGCATCGGATCCCTGCAAATCTATGGCCTTCAGAAGGTTTACGAACTAGATGCGGGGGAAGGGATGCATGGTCAGGACACCGTGATTGAACGGATTCCTTCGGAGGTTCTCTACGACCGAATGCGGGAAATGGCGATCGTCGTGCCGATCAAAAACGAGCGCTTGAAACTGATCGAAGGCGTTCTTGTAGGGATTCCGAGTCCCTGCCAAGCGATCGTGGTCTCCAACAGCCCGCGGGGACCCGTCGATCGCTTCAATTTGGAAAAGGAAGCCCTGGAGAACTACGGAAAATTCACGGGTAAGAAGATCATGGTGGTCCACCAGAAGGATCCGGGCCTGGCAAAGGCATTCGTGGACGCAGGATACACCGAATTGATCGACGAGCAAGGCTTGGTGCGATCAGGCAAGGCGGAAGGCATGATTGTCGGTACGCTCATGGCCAAATGGCTGGGGAAGAAATACCTGGGATTCGTGGATAGCGACAATTACTTCCCAGGAGCAGTATTGGAGTACGTCTATGAATACGCGGCAGGGTTCGCCATGAACGGCGATACGAATACGTTCGTTCGCATATCGTGGCATTCAAAGCCTAAGATCATGGAAAGCAGTCTGTTTTTCGCTAAGTGGGGGCGTAGCTCAGTGAATTCGAATATGATGCTGAACAGATTGCTAACCCATTTCAGCGGGTTCGAGACCGAGATCGTCAAAACCGGGAATGCCGGTGAGCATGCGCTCAGTGTCGATTTGGCCCTGAAGCTTGAATACGCTGCCGGCTATGCAGTCGAAACGCATCACTTCATCAACCTCCTCGAAAAATATGGCGGCATCCTCGAATCTGAAAAACCCGAAGAGCTGAGCGAGAAGATCACAATCTGCCAACTTGAGTCCCGCAACCCGCACATGCACGAATCGAAAGGGGTTGACCACGTAGAGGATATGATAGATGCGTCTTTGTCCGTCATATACCACTCGCCACTCTGTCCGGAGTTGCTGAAGCGCGAGATCATGGAAAACGTGCGTTCTCGACGCGGAGAGGAAAGCACGGAGGAGATTGCTCCCGTTCGGATGTATCCATCGCTTTCCAATCTCGATCTGGATACCTTCTTAGCTGGATGCGACGACGCTCTCCGCTTTCACGCCACCACGGTACGCGCCTAGATCATCGCGGGAATCGAATGCTCAACAAGGGAAACGCTCTTATTTTCACTGACCTCGATGGAACGCTCATCGACTTCGAAACGTATTCGTTCGAAACCACTGCTCCCCTCGCTCGCCAATTGCTGAATGAGGGATCTATCCTAGCGTTCTGCTCGTCCAAGACCTACTTGGAACAAATGGCCCTGATGAATGACATGGGGATATCGGCCCCAGGAATCGTTGAGAATGGGTGCGGCCTCTTTCTGCCCCCAGAATTCGATCTACAATGGGATTCATCGGCAAAAGAATTTCCGGATGGAGGTCGTCTAATAGCAATGGGCGTATCTGCCGATCAAATACGCTGCGAGATTTCGCTGGTATCGAATACTATGGGAATCGATTTCCTCCCATACTCAGAAATGAATGTAGCGGAAATTTGCGAAATCACCGGCCTAGACGAGTGGGCAGCGCGGCGCGCCCAAATGCGCGACTTCAGCGAAACCCTAACTGCTTCGCTTCCCGAGTCGATCTGGGAAGAACTCGATGCGCGCCTCGAAATAGTGGGGCTGCAGTGCCTATCAGGCGGACGTTTCCACGCAGTGAGCTCACGGGACTGCAATAAGGGGACCGCCCTCAGGATATTGGCAAATGCGATCCGGGAAACGCGACCTGACATTGAAATTACCTTGGGTATCGGCGATAGCGCCAATGATCGCGATATGCTCGAAGCGACCGACCGGGCTTACCTGGTGCAGCAACCTGATGGCAATTGGAACACGATGAACATTGAGGGCCTCAATCGCATCCCCAAAGTAGGCCCCGAAGGCTGGGTGCAAGCCGTCACGGAAGCCCTTGCTATAGTGGCCTGATATCCCTGTGCCCGTTAGCGGCCATCCGTTTTCTCAATACCCGAATCGAATTCCCTTTCCACGCACGCTCAGCGGGAATCCAGCCTCGAGCTATTGGGACGTTGTCTCTAGCAACCCGGCGCATGCGAGTTTTCTCGCGATTCGTCTATAGCGCGTTAGCTCATCTATATCATGCCCACACAACCCTTCGATACCATCGTCATCGGCTCAGGCACGTCCGCCTACTATTGTATTACCGCGCTCGCCAAAGCCGGACAAAGCGTGGCCGTCGTCGACGAACGTCCCTACGGGGGCACCTGCGCCCTACGGGGTTGCCAACCCAAGAAGTACCTCGTCGCCAACGCGGAAGCCCGGGCGATGGCCCATCATCTCGAAGGCTCGGGTCTCAGCGCCGCGCCGCAAACGAACTGGGAAGCCCTCCATTCCTTGAAGAATGCTTTTCTCGACGGGATTCCAGAAGGCGAAGTCGAGGAATTCGAAAAGCTAGGCGTCCAAAATTTCTTTGGACGCGCTACTCTGAGCGGTCCAAACACAGTGACGTCAATGGCGATACTCTTGAAGCCAAGAACATAGTACTGGCAACCGGAGCCTCTCCCCGAATTACCGACATCCCAGGTTCCGAGAGCGTCAGAGACAGCGAACACTTCCTGAACCTGCCATCGCTCCCGAAACGAATCATCTTCATTGGGGGTGGATACATTTCATTCGAGTTCGCTAACGTGGCCGCTCAAGCCGGATCGGACGTCACCATACTTCATCGTTCCCGCCGTCCCTTAAAGGCCTTTGATCAAGACATCGTAAACGTCATACTGGAAGCGTCCCAAGCGAGCGGGATCAAGGTCGTTCTTGACGAATCACCCACCCGAATCGACACAGATGGAAATAGCTTTCGCGTATCCGGATCTTCAGAAACGGTATACGACACGGACCTGGTTATCGAAGCCACCGATAGGATACCCAACCTGTCTGTCCTGGAAGGCGACCAAGGAAACGTGGAGCATTCTAACCGCGGTATCGCTGTCAACACGTTCCTGCAAAGTGAATCCAATCCTAGCGTCTATGCCATTGGCGATTGCGCAGCCACCCCCTACCAGCTTGCGACCGTTGCTGACGAAGAAGGAAAGGTTGCGGCGACCAACATTCTTGAAGGCAACACGCGCAAACCGGATTTGGACGTTGTTCCCACGGCTGTATTCACAATTCCTAACATGGCCGCCGTTGGATTGACCGAAGCTTAGGCAACCGAACAAGGTATCGACTTTCGAGTCAATACAGGGACAACAACTGGTTGGCCGTCCTCTAAGCGCATTGGAGAAAAGCAATCCGCATACAAGGTCCTTATTCACAAAGAAGACAATACTATCATTGGCGCTCATATGGCCCGCCACAATGCATCCGAAGTGATCAATGTATTCGCCCTCGCCATGAAGCATGGGATAAAAGCCACCGCCCTAGCGGAGTTTCCCTGGGCGTACCCCACCTATACATCGGACTTGAAGTACATGGTTAAGTAAGGCATCCTCCATTTCCTATGAAATCCACTCTTCTCCCCCCTCGCTTCGAGCTTTCTCCTGGCGTCGTACGCCTACTCGCAATCCATGACTGAAGCGTTGCTTCACGAGTCAATCGGCGCCTATGCCACCGTAATCGAGCAACAAGAAAGTGTAATCGTTTTTGAATACGAAAGGAGTCAACTCGTGTGCATTTCGGACCCCAACGCAGATCGGATGCGAATCGTCAGCGAGATTGTGGAAGCCGAAAAACTTCCCCTTGAACAACTGATCGTCTGCATGCACGCGAATTTCCACACGGCTCTCGATGCGCGATACGCAATCGGCAATGGCTACGTGTATTCCTGCTTCATCCACCCACTTTCCCCGCTGACCGAAGCTCAGGTTCAATCAGCCATTCGGCAAGTCGCTCATCTAAAGCTGACATTCGGTACTGAGTACTCCTCGGGAGAACTCGTATTCCCCGGTGGAGAGGACGTAGAAGACGCCGATAGCTCTCGAGAAATTTGAGAGGGTTACCACTATAGCCTAACTTATTGCGTCGCATAAATTACTGGCGTTCCGCAATTCGATCCCCAAGATCGCCTCCGCAACTATACCCTAGGCCATGAGAATATTCAGCCTCCCGTTAAGTCTTCTACTGCTACTTTCACCTCTCTTTGCGCAAGCGGCAACCGACCGACCCAACGTCATCGTTATCATGGCGGACGATATTGGCTTCGAATGCTACAGCGGATATGGGAGTGAATTCTATTCCACTCCCAATATCGATCGTCTGGGAGCTACCGGGGCTCAATTCACGCAAGCCTACTCCCAACCGATTTGCACACCATCGCGAGTCAAGATTATGACGGGGAAGTACAATTTTCGCAACTACGCGGAGTTTCGCGTATTGGACCTATCGGAACCGACATTCGCCAAGATGGTAAAAGCGAATGGCTACGCCACAACCATTGCAGGGAAGTGGCAGCTATCGCCCGAGAACTTGGATGGACCCTTCCAAGCGGGATTTGACGAATATCTCCTATGGCACTTCACCTTAGGAAATGGAGGAAATTCGGAGTATCCTATATTCAAGCACAAAGGATCACGATATAAATCGCCTCGCCTCTTCTTGAATTCCAAGCTGGTTTCCGATCAAGAGGGAAAATACGGTCCCGATACGGTCACGGACTATATCGTCGACTATATCAAACGGAAACAAGATTCCCCCTTTCTTATATACTATCCTATGATGCTGGTCCACGACCCCTTTGATCCGACGCCTTTTAGCCCTGATTGGGAATCCGCCGACCCAGACCGGGAACCGCGCGAGGTCTTTCGAGAAATGGTCACCTACATGGACAAGGTGATTGGACGAATCGTCGATACGTTGGATGAGACAGGGCTCCGGGAAAATACCTTGATCATCGTTACCGGGGACAATGGCACTAACCGAAAAATCACCTCCCCCTTCCCAGGACGGGGCGATATCGCGGGTGGGAAAGGCACCATGAAAGACGCAGGTACGCGTGTCGCCTTTGTCGCGAATTGGAAAGGCGTCATCCCAGAAGGCACAGTTATTGACAAGCCCATTAGCTTTGCCGATGTACTTCCCACGATTGGAGATGCCACCGGATCTTCGATACCTGAAGAAACGGACGGAATTAGCTTGATGCCGCTCATTCGGGGCGAGTTCGATCAGGCCCGCGACTGGATCTTCATGTCCTATTCTCAGAACGGGCTCAACAAGGCGCCCTATCGCTGCTTTGTGCGCGACACGCAATGGAAGCTCTATGCGGACGGATCCCTATTTGATGTTCCTAACGATTGGCTAGAGGAATCGCCCGCCAGCGGTCTGGAAGCGGATGCGGCCCGGCAACGTCTCCAGCCCATCCTCGACCGTATCATGAGCCAAGCGCCCAAGGAACACTTCGAGTGGGGGTCCAACTGACTTACATTGGGAAATTTCCCATATTCTCAAGAGTATCGCTACGCTTGTCCCAAATGCGAATCTTAGCCTATTATCCGCAATGCGGATACCTATAGGCATTGCGCATGCGATGACTCAAGTGAAGATCCTGCGCACGCAGGAACGCAACGTTGTTCAATTTTTTAAACATCGCGATGCTTGTTGCTGCTACGCAGCAAATGGGTGTCTCTTGCGAGACAAAAGGCTTATTGACTTGGGTTTCCTGAGCGCAGAGTAGCGGCCAATCTCACATCGTCTCCTGCTTGATGGGATTCGCCGCTACTTAGATACCCGAAAAATCGCTACTGTGTCATTGGCGGTCGAACGGTTTCGATTTGCCCATACCCGTCCGGGGTTTTCGGTTTCGCTTGCGGAGCCGGATCGTAGTTTTCCGCATCGAAAAGTAGCCAATTGTCCGTCCGGAAGGGTGATGCTGGTATCCCTTCCATGTTGTACAATAGGTTTCGCTTGGACGGATTCATGGCCCAAGCATAGCGAACCGCAACCGGCTCGCTCACGTTTTCCGATGACACGATTACCTCATTACCTAATATTTTGGCATCCGCCCACATGAATTTTCGATCCGCACCCGCAATCGCAAATGCGTCCAGTTCTCCTTCCCTACTCGTCATCATGCCAGATCCTACGGAATCGAATGTAAGGATTATTTCGTTTCCAACAATTCGATGTGATCGATAACGAGGCCCATAATCCACAATTTTTTTCCCATACGTCTGCTTGAGCGCCAAGTACGCCAATCTCAGCCCAATTGACTTCTTGTCCTTAGGATGAAGAAGAATCGCGTCACCGGTATCAATAGAAACGGCGACTCCCGTATTCGGTGTCATAGCGGCAACGCGTCTCATCGATTCTCGGCTAACTGCCCAAGCCGCATCCGATTCAACGGGATCGGATTGATCGCCTAGCCACCCGGGTAGCTGAACGAAGTAAAATGGGAACAAACGATCCACATTCCCTCCCGAAAGCTCATTCCAAGAAGATCGGTAGTAGTCGATCAGCAGAGGCAACTGATTTTCGTAATTAGCTGCCTGCGCCACATCCTTGGCGTTGCGCTCTCCCTGGTACCAAATCGCTCCCCTGATCCCAAATGGCCTAACAGGATGTATCATTCCATTGAATATATTCCCTGGATACTGATGTCCCCAATTGCTTGGAGTCCGCAATCTTGGCTCTCCGCGTCGTTCACCATTCTTCCACGCAGCCGTGGCTCGCGCCAACTGTTGCTTCGCTTTCTCTAGATCATAACGCGCCGATTCCGCATCAGACTCTTCGACAATGCTGCGCGTTCGAGAATCGTCCATTTGAATCTCTTTCGGCATCCATCCCTCGATCGGCGTACCCGCGTAGGGCTGCAGTACAACGCCAACTGGGATGCCCAGTTCTTGATGCAGCTTACGTGCGAAGTAGAAGGTAACCGCTGAGCACAATCGAGCCGACTCCGGCGTGCACACTTTCCATTCGGCGGTCACATCATCCTTAGGTATGTGGCTATGAGATCGCTCCGATCGAAAAATGCGGATACTCGGAAAATCCGCCGTAGCAGAATCTTCAGAACCTTGCATCGTTGCGGACAATCGCCAACCCATATTGGATTGGCCTGCGCACAGCCAAACTTCGCCAATCATTACATCGGCAATCTCAATCGTGTTCTTTCCCTCAACTACAACCTTATACGGTCCCCCATGCGAAGGTGTGGGTAGAAAGAGCTTCCACTTTCCATCTGCGTCGGCTACGATTGAGGCCTCTTCTCCCCAATTTCCGGATACAATTACGGTCTCTTCCGGCTCAGCCCAACCCCATATCGCAGCGTCCATATTCTGCTGGAGCACCATGTGGTCGCCAAATATTGCGGGAAGCCTGACATCCGCAGATGTAGCAAGCATAGCGAACATAGGAGCTATGGTGAAATAGAAGACTTTAGTAGGGGTCACGGTAGCATTTCCTCGATGAACCTATAGTTTCGACAAAAATAGACTCTGAGACAACTGCGAAAAGACAGATGGGTATCTCTTGAGAGACAATCGGGCTACTTGACTTTGATCCTCTATGCTCTCTCGAGCATGGCTGCTAGCCTGGTTAGATAGAGGCCGATCTCCAAGCGACTACGTCCCATTCGCGATGGCAACTCGCATTTCCGCCGGCGTTCAGGCTAGCCTATTCCTCCAATGGCGCAGGTTCATAGTCCGAGTCATTCACCCAACCCGTGTTCTTTTTCGATTCCTCCCCCGCCATGTACTTTTCGTAGAAATTCCAAGCATGGTCCTTCGAGTATCCATAATTATCGAACACATCTCCATTCCCTAAATGCCGTGGATCTTCTTGGGCTGCTAACGTGTCTTCCAAGCACGATTTCATCTTAGCCTTCATAGCGGTCAAGCGTTCGTCATTTGCCAAGTTGTTCAAGCAGTCGGGATCATTGACTAGATCGAAGAACTCTTCATTCGTTTTGCGCTTCCCAAACGACAGGTCCCAATACGACCGGTCCTTTCCGGAGCGAAACAATTCGAGAATCTCGGTTTTTGTTGGCGATCCATCCACATCTAGATAGCCCAATTCAGGATTTCCCGCAGGCCAAAGATCGATCTTGTAGTTGTAGAGGTAAAGATAGCCCTGTCCAACGATCCCCCGAATTGGATACCCCTGGTTACCCGGGCGACTGTAGTCATGGCGTTCCTTGCCGATTACGACGAAATCTCGCTTGGGGTCCACTTGGCCGCTTTTTCTCGAATTGAAAATATTTACTAGGCTCCGACCCGGCGAAGGCTTCATACCAGAATCCTCATAAGATATACCGGCAACATCAACGAAGGTCGGGGCGAAGTCGACAAAGCTTACCATGTCCTTTACCACTCTTCCCGGATTCTTGATTCCGGCGGGCCACATCATCGCAAGCGGCATGTGGTTGGAATACTCGTACTCCTGAGCCTTGCCGCGCGGGAACGGCATACCGTTGTCGGACGTCATGACGATAAGCGTGTTCTCGAGTAGGCCGCGCTTCTCTAGCGACTCAATCATCATTCCCAAATGGCTATCGGCATGCTCGATCTCCAAGCCATAGTCCAGCATGTCGTTTCGAATAACCTCGTTGTCAGGCCAGAAACCCGGAACCTCCTCAATGTCGTCGATGCTCTTGCCGCCCAGCCTTTGACCTGTTCCGTATTCATAACGTCGATGCGGTTCGCGCGAACCGTACCAGAAGAACCAGGGTTTCGTCGCATCGATATCGTCGAGGAACACTTCGAAATTACCCGCGTAATCTTCGATAGACATTCCCGCAGCCGGTTTCTTATCCAATTTTTTGGAACTGTAGTTTTCCGCGATTAATACGCGCTCAACTCCATCTATCTTCCCGGGCAAGCCCGGGCCCCAACCCTTGCCTGTTTTCCCGGTTTGATATCCATGTTCTCTGAGCGCCTCGGGAAAGGTCTTAAATTTGGCCGGAAAATTTACGATATGATTGGCAGCCTCTTCCAATTGCCACGAATTGCGTCCCGTTAAGATGCTGGATCGCGAAGGCGCGCACTTCGCATTGGGCGTATACGCATTCTGAAACAGAATTCCTTCATTTGCCAATCGGTCGAATGCCGGCGTATCCATCCACTCGCACCCATAAGCGCTCATGTGCATATAGGAAGCGTCATCCATTATGCAGAACAGAATGTTCGGACGGCTATCTTTCGCCGCTACCAAGCAAGAAGCGCTAGCAATAAAAAGCCCGGCTATCGAAAGGAGGCGTTTGGGGAGAAACGATTTCATTTTGGGAGTGTTCTCGCTCGCAATAGCGAAGGCAATAGGCAATTTCAAAGTCGGCTCTCGAAACGGTTTACACCAGATCGCAGGCATCGCCCGGCATCCAATGGGCATCTTTGCCATCCCACTTCACATTGCATCCGATCAGGTTGGTCATGGGAACGCTGATGGGGTCGCCGTTGGTCGCTTCCTCCAAAGTCCGCTCAAGGTCATTCACGCTCATCGACGCGTAATCACGCGGGGTATCGATTCCTCTTCCTGTGTAGATGAGTGTCCGATTCTTATCGAATACAAAGAAATGCGGCGTCCGCAGAGCGCCATAAGCGCGGGCCACGTCCTGTGATTCGTCATGAAGATACGTCCAGGGAAAATCATGCGTTTCCATGCGTTCGACCATATGGGGGAAGTCGTCTTCCGGATACGTGTTCTTGCTGTTGGAGTTTATTCCTACGAATGCCACGCCTTCGTCCCGGAAGCGATCCGCCGTTTGTCGCGTCGCTTCATCCGAACCGGTTACGAAGGGACAGTGGTTGCACGTAAAGAACACCACCAGAATCTGGGCATCATCGAAGTCGCCCAGTTGATAGTCGTGCCCATCGGTCCCAGGCAGAGTGAATTTCGGAGCGCTCGCTCCAATCGGAAGAGTAAATGACATAGGGCTGATTTTTAGAGTTAAGTCCCCCTTGGCAAACTCATATTGCAGCTCTATGGGGAACGCTCTTTATGCAGCGACTCGAACCAGGCAATCGCTGCTCCAGCGATCAATTCATGGTCCCCGTCGAAAATCGTGATTGTTGCAGTGCCCGATTGGCGTCTGAAGAGCGGTTGCTTCTCCCCGTAGCTCGCATCGAAAATCTCACTACGCAACGCTAGAGGCACAGATGCGGTCTCTACCATTTGCCGGATACGTCGCTTGCCGATTCGGTCTCTCCAATTTGCTACCGCGTTGAATGCCATCAGCGAATGGCCAATGGGAACGCTGCCATCGTGTCCATCGCGAATACCCGCGTTGATATGCAAATTCACACCTTTGGCTTGTTTCATATAAGTAATCGGAGAACGTTTCTCGTACTCCGCATCGACCACAACGTTATCGCCGGGAGCGCCTCCGCAAGACGCAGCGATCTCGCCAGTATACCTCAATCCTCTTTCCTAGGTCTCATAGTACCAATCCCTCAAATCGTAAATAGGCACCCACGCAGATACGCCCGCCCACATATCCGGGTATCGCCCCGCCATGAGCAAAGACTTGTATCCGCCACCGGAAGTGCCTATCAGATAGACCGAGTTAGCGTCGATATTGGCCACCTGTTGGGCGTAGGCGACAGAGCTAACGACATCTTGAACCGCCAGCACTGAACCCGTCGCTTCAGGCGTTCTATTTCGTCCTCGGAAATTCGGATGCATAAAGGCCCAGCCCATTTCAACGCACCATTTTTCTATATCCACGTGCAACTGCTGGGTGTAGTCGCCCGACCACGAATGCAGCGCCACTACCATGGGCGCATTCTTTTTCCCAGGGTCGTAAAACCGGGCGGGTTGCAAGCTATCGTCCGCAGCGCTCCGGTACTCGATCTCAATCGCGGCATCGCCCCGAACAGGATGGTACGAACAGAGAAGTATTCCCGCGCAGGTCAGAGTTTTTATAACAGTAGCGATCTCGTTTTGAATCGTTCGTTTCATGCGCGCTGGAGTGCAAAGGAGCGCCTATTCGGGCACACTCTCCCGTCAATTACAACCCAAGGATTCAACGCTTTCACTAGACTGAAATTAATTGCCAATAAGTCGAGCAAGCACTTCAAATTAACACAACCTTCCAACCCCAATTCCTATGCCTAAATTCTCGCTAAGTCGATCGATCGAGATAAACGCTTCCTCTGAAAACGTCTACCGCGTAGTCCGCGACTTTAAACGTTGGACCCCGTGGTCCCCATGGATTCTTGCAGAGCCAGACTGCGCCCTGGACTTTGCCGACGACGGCAAACGCTATTCATGGGAAGGGAAGATCATCGGGTCAGGAGAAATGAAGATACTCGACGATCATGCAAACACGCGTATCGACTACGAACTTACATTTCTAAAACCGTGGAAATCCACTTCGGCCGTGTCCTTTCAATTTGCAGAGTCACAGGGTGTAACGACCACGACCTGGTCAATGAATGGGTCGCTTCCCTTTTTCCTGTTCTGGATGAAGAAAATGATGAGCGCCATGGTCGGCATGGACTACTAACGCGGCCTCACGATGCTCAAGGACTACGTAGAAACAGGTACGGTTCCTTCCAAGCTCGAATTCAAAGGCAAAGGTCATTTCGAAGGCAGCCCTTACATCGGAATACGCACGACATGCCTCCTTGGACAACATCGGAGAAAGAATGGTAGCGGACTTCAATTCTCTCCAGAATGTGATTAACGACAATGGAGCCAATCCGTCAGGAAAGCCGTTCACCTTGTATTACAAGTTCGATATGGTGAAGGAGATTACTGAATACGTCGCAGCAATCCCGGTTGAAACCGCGCCTCAAGACCTTCCCTCAGAAATCAGCTTCGACAAGATGGATGCATGCAAAACGTATCAAGTCGTCCTGAATGGCCCTTACAGTCACTTAGGAAATGCATGGTCGGCCGGAATGATGCATGCAAGATCGAAAGTATTCAAGCAGGCCAAGAATATCCTCCCGTTCGAAGTGTACGAGACAGATCCATCCTGTACGCCCGAAAACGACAATATTACCACCGTTCATTTTCCAGTAGCATAGACCGTATTCAATTTCCGGATTCGTCTATGGCTACTTTTCGGCGCTCGCTCTTCAACTGAAAAAAAGTTCCGACAGAATACACGGAAGCTCCGATGAGCGTCGCCGCCGCAATTGAACGGAACATAGATACATAGCCGAGGTTTTCGGCAAGATAGCCGCACAGGCTCGCGCCCAGCAGCCCTCCCAGCATGCGAACTGCCATGTAGAACGACAGAACCGTCGCTTTTTGGTCATCCTCTACGCGCTTGGATAGATAGACGATCGCTGCCACTTCGATTCCTCCCCAGCAAATTCCATGGAGAAGAATCGGGATCCACAAGAGCTCCGGATCGCCCAGCAAAGACGTAATGAATACGCGTAGCGGTTGAGCGAGAAAGGACACAATCAGCACTTTGCTCGGACGTATCCGATCGATAGTAAGTCCAATCAGCGGGAGAAATATAAACGCAACCAGACCGAACATTCCCGACAGCAATCCCATTAGCCGCGTACTTCCGCCCAGCTCTCGAGCGTAGGCATTGAAAAAACCGTGCACAGCCGGGTCGCCCATCGATATGAAGAGCATCGATACGAAAAATAGCTTTAGCTGCGAATCCAGATTCTGGATGCGGAGAGGAGCTCGCTTTTCTTGCTTGGGTTCCGGTTGAGGCAAATTCCTCAAAAGGAATAGAGAGACGACACTTGAGCGACGATCCCGATATCGTTGAAAATGAGCGGCAATGCCATAGTTCCCAGGATGAACCCAATGGAACCAAAAGCGCGATATACGCCAAATTTGCTGCCTTGCTGCGTATCGCCATGCGAGGATACCGCGATGGCTGGCATTATTCCCGCGATCATTGGCATGAAGATGGATCGCAGTATGCCGTAAATGAAGAACTGCGGTCCCGTTTCGCACGCAGCAAAGTAAAAACATAGGCCCGCGAAGCCAATCGTACCCCATACAACGATTCGCTTATGCCAGCCCTTGCGATCCGCCAATCGCCCCCAAAACAACGAGCTGGCGATAAAGACACCACTGCTAATCCCTAGAATCAAGCCAATCGCCGATTCCCCTATTCCCATGTCCTTCATGCGGACCGCTTCGAACACGAATAGTATTCCCATCGAAGCGATCTGGAGAAGGCAGGTGAATCGAAGTGTCCAAAGAATGTTCATGATTTAGGCTCGAAACAGGCGATGACGCCCTTCCTTTCCTCATCCCCATAGAAGCTCAATAGATCTCCCGCGATCAAATTCGCGCTTCGAACGTTTCTTGAATCAACCCGAAAAAAACGAATCGATTTTGACTTTTCTTGCGAATCAACGATTTCCCAGCCCAGACAATGCTTTTTCTTCCAAAAATACGGAATAAATACCTAGCCTGAACACTCCTAGTACAGAACGCTAAATGAAATTGAGAGAATTCAAAACGAGATGGACTCTAGCCAGTCTGGCGCTAATCGGCCTGTCCGGCTGCGCTACGATCCCGGTCTACGAGCAGGGGCTCGTATCCCAGAATGGCATGACGTTCGCCGACAATCCCGTTCAAAACGATCAAATCAACCTGCTTTCCCAGATCGAGCCCGGGAGCGCCGTTTCCGGCGGCGCGCAAGCAGCAGGCTGCACGGCATGCCGATAAGGAGGAATTTCAATGCTCGGTACTAGATTTCGCGCCGCCTGCGCCGCCATTGCCATTGCCTCGCCCCTGAGCGCCGCTCCCCTCGATCAATTCGACCTTTCCTTCGAGCTCGTCGATTCCGATGATATCGCCCTATTCCAAGCGAATGCGATGACCTCCGTAGATATCGGAAGCTGGGAAACGCAAGTCAGCCTTTCCTCAAGCAACTTCTCTTTCGACTACGAACCCGTACCCTTCGACTTCAACGGCTCCCCCGTTTCTCGATCCGAGTCCAACGTCGCCATCCAGCTCAATGGACGAAACGACCTCTCCGATACGCTTACCCTAATTCTCGGCGGGGGCGCCTATGACGGGTACAACAACTACCGAACTGCCTGGCTAGACGAGTACTACCGCCAGCAGTTTAGCGAATTGACCAATGTACCCGGAGCGGAACTCTACGAGGTCAGCGCGCCCAAAGGCTACAACGTAAACGCAGGTTTGCGATGGATGTACCGCCCCAATACCGGGTATGCGCAAATTTCGATATCTCAGCTCCAGGATGATATTGCGCCCGGGTACGAAATCGATTTCGACGGCTTGCTGCGTGGGCAGACGACGCTTGGCCACCAGCGCCCTTAGCCTATCCACCGAGAACACACTCTCCAAGCGCGTACGGTCCTTATTTACGCTACGCGCCTCGGAAACCAGTGAACGCGAAACGCGCTACGGGGCCGAGTTTGCATTGAATGCCGCCTTGGGCGAGCGATGGATCGGTAGAGCTCAAGTGGGAGGGACCAAGGAAAATCCGCAATTCGATGCCCACTACGCAAATCTCGCCTTGGAGTATTCAGTAAATGAAACCGTGTCATTGTATGTAGATGGTAGATACTATCGTGACACAGGTGAAATCGAGAATTCACTCTTCACAGCCGCCGCTCCAGGAGCTACCAGCCGCAAAGTCGGGTTCGGCCTCAAATGGGTCGGGGATGAATGGTCGGGACGCGCCTACATCGCGCCGATCAACGCAAGCTACGAACCCCCGCTCGGAAACGTTGATTTCTTCCAGAACCTCTACGCCGACCGTGACTGGACGGTCTTCCAACTCGCATTCAGCAGAGGATACTAGTCGATATGCTTCCGAGGATACATCAATCGAACCGAACCCGTTTACTCAATGCAGCAATCTACATTGGACTGCTTTCCCTTGTATTCGCGCAATCCGCATCAGCTCAACGCTATCAGGTGGGCGATATCGTAGAAAATTTCACCCTAATTGATCGCAACACCAACCAACCTGTCAGCCTCCACGACATGGAGGGCAAGATCGTCTTCCTGGAATGGTTCGCCTATTGGTGCTCTTTCTGCCAAGCCGGCGCCGGCGATATCGGTCCCGAGATCGTCGACTACTACAATGATATTGGTGGGAACCCAGCGGGAATCGAAGTGATGCACGTTGGCGTAAATCTTCAAGGAGGCGCCGAATCCCAGACACAGAGTTTCGCTACGTTCTATGGCATCAGCCTCGTCTTGAACGACTTCGATCGAGCTCTCGCCAACCGCTTCCAGGATGGAGGCCAACCCATTTTCGCGATCATAAATGGTGTAGATGGTTCGACCAGCCACGATCAATGGGAGCTCCTCTATACCGCGCTCGGCTACGGATCCCTCAATGCCCCTATACAAACCTTTAGATCGGTCATCGACTCCGTGGGCGTTGCGGCCGCGGCCGCCCCCATGATCACCGTACAGCCAGCCAGTCAAAGCATCGAGTCTGGTCGCGAACTTGAGCTTTCGGTCACGGTCGTGAGCGACCCCCCGGCTACTTTCCAATGGAAGCTAAACGGCGAGAACATTCCTGGAGCGACTACGAATCCACTTACCATTCCCAATGCTCAGCTCGCAAATGCTGGAGACTATACAGTGGAAGTTATCAACGATAGCGGATCGATACTATCGGAGGCTGCGACGATTGAACTGATACTGGGATATACCGATTCCTTGATTGCCTAGGGCGTGCCGGCAGACCAGCGCGGCTTCGCGGATGACCCCGACCTCGATGGGATCATCAACGCGTACGAATTCCTTGCGCGAACCAATGCCAACGACATCAATTCCGGCATGCCTCCACTTATTTCAGCGAAGCAGATCGACGGCCTTCCGTATATTATGTATACATTCTATGTGGATCCCTCCATTCAATCAGTCGTTCCACAAGTCCAGTTCAGCGTATCGCCCGACTTTAAACACGGACTTCCTAAGCCCGATGCTCGAAGAGGAAACCAACGAGGCCGACCTCATACGCTTCACTTTCCGCACGACCACGCCTTTGGTCGACGAAGTGCAATTCGCTCGGCTGCAAATGTCTGTCAATTGATGTCCCACTCTTGGGGCCGGGTCGGCTGGATCCAACAAAGCGATCCTGAATTCGCAAAAAAGCGCAACCTCCTTGTCACCCATTGTGTATAGCAAGATGTACAACAAAACAATGGGAGGGAATAAATTATGACTATGCTATTAATCTACTCGACGATTACCTTGGCAGGCTTGGCTTACTTGGGAATTATCGAAGCGAAGCGATCCAAAACACGATTTTAAGGGGAACATTGGAAGGGAAAACCTACGCTCCGACGCATTGCGCGTCGGAGCGTTTTACTACAATTTTTTGGATACAGATAATCGCGATAGTCGGAAATACCGCTATTAGCAAAGGCCATTCGCGAAAGCGCATGGCCTTATTTTCGGCCCACAAGAGCAATACGGGATTGAGAATCTATTCAATTTCAGTTCCGTATTCGTTCAATGGAGGAGAAAGAACACAAGCGGAAAGTTTGGAAGTCAATTATCGCATCGGTGATCACTTCGTCCGCGATCGCCTTGCTCACCGCATTCGCTTTGCCCGAGATGAAATTCGCTTTCTATCTCCTCATCTGGCTAGGTACCTTTTTCGTCTGGTGGATGTGGACCATGATGGCCACCCACTACTAGGGGCTGGCGCAGCATCCGCTCAGCCATGCTCGTGCGAGCAGGGGAACTAAACCAACGCTTCGCGACATACGACCAATACGGTCCGTTTAGCGATACGGGACGAGCGGCACTGACTCGGTCTAGTTTGAAGAACCTAGACGGAAGCGATGATTCAGTCAACTTCTTGACTCCCGTTTATGAATACACAAACGCTCTAGAACCGTCTCATCTATCTGAATTCCAAGACCTGGACCATCAGGGATCGCTACATAGCCCTTATTGGCCTCAAAAGGCTGCGAAGCCAAGTCATTGCGGATCGGATTGGGCGTTTGATCAAATTCCATGACAGGTTCCTGCGCATAGGGTCGTGGTGTCCTTGCGTACGGGCAGGGAGCGAACGTAGCAGTTAAGCTAATACTGGCTGCGATCATGATCGAAGATCCCCATACATGCGGATTTACCTGGAGCCCCATTGCATTGGCCGAGGCCGCCACATCGCGAAATTCTGATATGCCTCCGATAAACCGCGCATCGGGTTGCGCAATATCGATTGCCCGTCGGACTATAAAGTCGCGAGCATCGAACCGGTTGTACCAAACCTCGCCTCCCGCTAAAGCAAGCGGTTGGCCCGCCTTAACCTTCAAGTAGCCATCAACGTCATTCGCAATCACTGGCTCCTCGAACCAATGAATATTCAGGCCCTCCAAGCGTTTCCCTATATCAATCGCAGTTGAGACGCTATAAGCCTTGTTGGCATCGACCATCAGGAAGCGCGAATCCCCAATCGCCCCGCGAATGGCAGCTACGCGCTCGACGTCTTCAGCAACCGATAGACCACCGATCTTAGTTTTCATTCCTTTGTACCCATCCTCTACATACGATTGAGCTTCGGCGATCAACTGAGCGTAGCCAGGATCCTCCCGGTAATAGAGTCCGGTCGCGTAAACCGCTACTCGATCGCGCACTGGGCCACCGAGCAGATCAACAAGAGGCTTTCCCGAACCCTTCCCTGCGATGTCCCAAAGGGCGATATCGATACTGCTCAAGGCCCCTCCCCCAAATCCACCGGCTAGATTGTCATTGTGCAGACTGTGATGAAGGTGATGCCACAGAGCGTTGATGTTCGAGGGATCCCGACCAAGGAGCAGCGGCGCAAAGCAATCATGAATCACGGATTGAGACGGAGCCCCGCTACATTCACCCCAACCTTCAATGCCCGTGTCAGTAGTCAGCTTGCAGATCAAGGCGGATCGCGATTCCGCCCAGCCCTGCGACCAGCCAAACGGCTCATCAATAGGGCTTTCCAAAAGGAACGTTTCAATTCGATCGATCTTCATGCAGCCGCACTATCGCAAAGGGAATAATCGCTCACAAGATCAATAAATATTTGGGACAACATCCCGATCGCTCGAGACTGAACTCTGCGTCGCAGGGCGATGATCCCCTCGAAGGGGGGCGAAGATGAAAAGGTCTATTCCAAGGACAACTATTGATCACCTAGCCAAGCTCGCGAGAGAATGGAAGCTCATGTTGAAATAGCCCATTTTCTCGCCAGAGACACCCATTTCCGTCACGCGAAACAGGTCGGGACTAGCGCAAGCGATGTTCAAATAAAAATGAACAACGCTCTCCCTCTAAACGGGATGAGGATGCACCTCGCTATGCTCACAATTTCCGTATGCGGGCATTGCGCATGCGGACGTCGAAAAAGGGAACTCCGGAAGCCTCTATCGTCAGCGGGGCCAGCGCGCTAGGACTTTCGCGAACGACATCACTGACATATCGGTTGTTGATCCAAAGCTGGTGACGTCCGTTGTGGACGCGGACTCGGTAACGGTTCCACTCCCCCACTTGGAAAGCGCTATGCTCCGCTTCATCCGAAGCGAGTATCGGCGAGTACACTACGCTGTCCTTATCGGTTCGATAGCGTATTTTCATACGAGTAAACGGATCCACTTTCAAATCCGCCTCAAATTCAAAGTTTTCGAATTTCGCTTTCGTACCCAGAGATCCCGAGCCTCGACCTACGATCCGAATCTCCTCGCCTCGTTTGGTAACGCCCTTTGCGGAGGTCCAACGAATAAGATCATCTAGAGCTTCCCAGCGGTCCCCATCTCGCAGCTCGATGAGCTGAGACTTGAGACCTGCCTTAACAAAGGCGTAATAGGGATCGTGGGCTAGGTTGCGCCACTCATGGGGATCGTTTTCATGATCGTAGAGCTCTTCTCCGCCATTGGACGCGAGCGAGTAGCGCCAACGCTTACTACGTACCGAGAAATGCGGATACAAGGTGCCCTCGTAGACGCGGTGCTGCATGTGGTTCTTGCCAGGGATGGTCGTGATGGCGACATCAGGTCCCGTCCAGGATCCACTATCAGGATCGCGAGAAAGCGAGACTAGGCTGTGCCCTTCCAGGGCATAGCCGCTGGATTCCGCATTCGGATTTTCATCCAAGCCGCAAATTTCATTGAAGGTCGGATAGATATCGATGAGCGAAACGGGTTGGTCGCTTGTTTTTCCCCTAGCGCCACCGGGAAGGGAGACGATCAAGGGAATGCGGGTGCTCGGTTCCCATAGACTGCCCTTGTACAGAAAATTCTTTTCGCCGACGTGGAAACCGTGATCACTGGTGAAGAATATTGCGGTATTGTCCTTATGCGGGCTCCGCTCGATCGCGTCGAGGACAATGCCTACTTGATCGTCCACGAACGAAACGCACGCCATGTAGGCCTGGAGCCACCGTCGGAACAAGTCCTTGCCATCATGGCGTACGAGCATGTTGTACCGGCGAAACCCATACAGTGTTTCATTGCCCAAAGCGGTCGAGACATCGTCCAGGTCATTCGGATCCACAACGGGCAATTCGATCGAATCGAACGGGAAGCGATCAAAGTAGTTTTGCGGCGCATAAAGCGGCGTATGCGTTCGAATAAGGCCAGTGAACAAGGCGAACGGCTTATCATGCTCCCGACCAATCACCTCAGCGGACCATGCTGCCCCTCGCTCATCGGCGAGGAGATCGCGGTTGTTGTCATCGACGTACTTGAACGCTTCCCCATATAGCCGCCATCCCTTGTATCCAGGAATCCCCTCACTGGGATCCTCAGGCCAATCGGGTATTTCGGAGAGCGGGCCGAATACATGCTCCCACTTATAATCCATGTCCGCATCGATGCCTTCGTACAAGAAGAGCTGCTGGGGATGAGGGAGATAGCCGCGACGCGTCTCCTGACGCCCATCCCACGGCCAAGGTCCTACGTCTCCGTTATGCCCATACTCGTCGAAGAGGCCGACCTGGCTACCATGGTAAATCTTGCCGGTACCGAAGACACCGTAGCCCCCATTTCGCAGATTGTCGTGAAGCGATACGCTATTGTTGTAGATTCCATTGTCCCGCCAATCCTCGAACCAGTAGAGACTCGTCGTTTGCGGATAGAGCCCGAAGAGCATGCTTGAACGGGAAGGCGCGCAAAGAGGATCGTTGGTGTGGGCATTCGTGAAGGTGACGCCTTGGGCTTTGAGCCGATCGATATTGGGGGTCGGCACCAGTGGCTTCCCATCGGGCTGATACGGCATGTCGTTCAAATCGTCCACAATGATGAAAACAACGTTGGGGCGCGACTGGGCTAGGGCTAAAGCCCCAACCAAAAAAACGCAGATGAGAGAGGCGAATCGCAGTATTCGAAGAAGATGCATTGTGGGTAGGATACTAGGGACGCGCTAACAATTGAGCGCTATTGGAATGAATTAAATTCCATTCGCGGCTCCTGTCATGGTAAAAATTGAACTCTTTTCTTAAATGCGCGATTCGCTCACGAATCCAGCGATCACATAGCTCCTCCTATCTCCTCATGAAAATCAGCTCGTTGCGCCTCTACAAGGCAAAGCCCCGGTGGGTATTTCTGAAGATCGAAACCGATGAAGGGCTCTCCGGCTGGGGAGAACCTATTCTCGAAAGCCGGCCTGATACATCGATCGGCGCAGTAAAGGAACTGGAACCGTTCCTGATTGGGAAGGATCCCGTACGAATCGAGCATCACTTTCAGAAGATGTATCGAGGTACATTCTATCGAGGGGACTCCGTGCTCATGAGCGCCATATCCGGGATCGAACAGGCGCTTTGGGACATTCGAGGCAAGGCGCTCGGAATCCCCGTTTACCAGATCCTAGGCGGTGCGGTTCGCGACAAGATCAAAGCCTACGCCTGGATCGGCGGGGATCACCCGGACAATGTAGAAGTCGACGCCCTTGGACGGATCGAACAGGGATTTCGCAACGTGAAAATGAACGCGACCAATGCATGCGAACGCATCGGAAGCTACGCGGAGATTGACGCGGCTGTCGCCCGATTGGCCGCCGTTCGTGCCGCCGTCGGAAAGGACGTGGGCATCGGGATAGACTTTCACGGACGTGTTCACAAATCGATGGCCAAGACACTGGTCAAGGAGCTGGAGCCTTACCGTCCGCTGTTTTTCGAAGAGCCGCTTCTCCCCGAGCACTTGGATTTCTTGCCGCAGCTGGCGGAATACACCTCAATACCTTTGGCTACGGGCGAGCGCTTGTATGGACGATGGGGGTTCAAGGAGTTGATTTCACAGGGAACGATAGACCTCGTTCAACCCGATATATCTCACGTCGGCGGCATCTGGGAGGCCCGAAAAGTCGCCGCAATGGCTGAGGCCTACGACATCGGCGTCGCGCCCCACTGCCCCTTGGGTCCACTCGCGCTCGCTAGCTCCATGCAACTGGATGCCTGCACTCCGAATTTCGTCATCCAAGAAATGTCCTTGAAAATGCAGTACAATACCAATGGCGACCTACTGGACTACGTAAAGAACAAGGACGTCTTCGATGTCACCGATGGCTACCTCAGCCTGCCGCAACTGCCCGGGCTCGGCATCGATGTAGATGAGGACGCAGTGATCGAAGCCGACAAGGAAGGTTTCACCTGGGAACCTAGAAACTGGCGCCACGAAGACGGATCCGTTGCGGAAGCGTGATGCGAGGGAACAAGCGAGCGCTGCAATAACTCGCCTTTGTGATTCCCAAACATGAAACCAAACCCATTATCCGCAACGCGGATACCCATAGGCATCGCCGAGCGATGACTCGGGTGACGATCCTGCGCACGCAGGAACGGAACGTTGTTCAATTTTTAAAACAGGCGCTGCTTGTTGCTGCTGCACAGCAAATGGGTGTCTCTTACGAGAAAATGGGCTTATTCAACTAGGGCTTCCTTGTCCATCGTCGATAGGCTTGGTCGGATCGACGAAGAGCCAGGAAACTGCAGTAATCAAATACATGACTGCCACCACAATGAACATTGGGAAATAATTCGTGTCCATTTTCGAAACGCCATCAACGATTTCGATAGTCGCAAAGTGATCAAGCAACGGACCCAGCAAGAAGACCGGCACTAGCAAGGCGCCCACATTGCCCGATGTATTGACAATGCTGAATACCGTTCCGGAATGCTGTCGGCCAATGTCCGTACACGTTCCCCAAACCGTTGGCTGCGACCAATCGCTGAAGAACTTCACAACGAACAGCCCGATCGCCAACAAGAGCACACTGGTTTGGCTGATCGCGAAGAATAGGCAAAGCGTCGCAATCATTTTACCCGTAGCCCCCATAATACGCCGCGCCTTCTTCCGACTTCCCGTTATACGAATTATATGGTCATTCAATATACCTCCCACAAATCCGCCAACCGCTCCCCCAAATAGAGGAAAACTCGCATAAATTCCCATCTCCGCCATCGATATCCCTTTTGAAAGGAAAAAGCTCCCTAGCACGGACGTGTAAATAACGTCCGCGCCCGCGTTAGAAAGCTGGGCAAACACCATGATCTGAAGCGTCCGGTTCTTGATCGCTTGCTTGAAGCTCAACACTTTGGATTCGCGCTTTTTGGATACAGCATTCTCTCGAAAGAGCGCTTTCTCCGCTTCATTGACACGTGGATCCTCTTCGGGCCGATTCCGATACAGCGTCACGAAAGCGAAGGCCAGTATCAAGCCCGCAGACGCCATAATAATGAGAGCGGTTTTCCAGTGAAATCCGAAGTAGCTCATGAGCACAGTGGCCATGATGATCGGCGCCAATGCGCCTCCCGCTCTCCCAGCAAAACTAGCAACAAACCCCTGCATCGTAGTTCGTTGAGCAGGGGGAAACCATTTTCCGGATACGCTATTCAGGCTCGGATATGCACCCGCTTGAGTCGCTCCAAAAATGAAACGGGAAATGCAAAAAGCAGCGAATCCACCGCCAAGGGCGAAAAGAATCAGCGATAGAGACCACCCTCCGATCAGGGAACTCAGGAAAAATCGGGCCCCAAAATAGTCGCAAACGATTCCTCCCGGAATCTGACCGATAGCGTAGCTCAGCTGAAAGAAAGAGAATATCTGCTCGAGCTGCGTGTTGGTGTATCCGTACTCGCGGGCCAATTCAGGTCGAATGACCGCCCACGTGTAACGATGCAGGTAAAGCATCAGCGAAGTTATCGCGGAAAGAACGAACACCATGCGATAGACGCGCGTAGGACGCGACGGGTCTAGGTTCGCGCTCATGATCGAGAAAAGCGTTCGCTCGCTCTTGTTTTCGGGGCATGCAGGAAAGTCATAGAGGGTAGCAACAAATCAATAATGGGGTACTCATTGGGTTTATGCAGACAATCGTCCGATTGGTAAACTACCGATTGCAAAGATTCTCTAAGGATGCGGTCGATCTCACGTTTTCTCCCGCGGGAAGGGCTGCCGGTCTTGCTCGCTACTGTGAATTGATCGCGCGATGTCTGGTCACGTCGAAGGCTCGGGACGCATCTAGTACCTTTCCTGTTCGAACCGGTTCATGAGCGCGTTCCGCGAGCGCTTTCATCTGCGCTACCACCTGGGGATGATTGGCGGCAATATCCATCTGCTCTTCGATGTCCGCTTCTAAATCATATAGTTCAAACGAAGCGTCCACCCGAGGACGAATCAGCTTCCACTTGCCCATCCGAACCGCGACGCTTTTGGGATCTTCCCAATAGAGAAAATCATGCTGATCTTGAGCGCGACCCGCTGCTTCAGGGCCCAACAATGTGGGCGCAATCGAATGACCGTCGCCATCCTTTCGCGTCGCCGCACCCGCGATTTCTGCGAGCGTGGGCATAATATCTGGAAAATATCCCAAGTAATCGGATACGCTTCCTCCGGGCACGTTACTTGGCCACCGTACAAGAAATGGAATCCGAAGACCGCCCTCGTAGAAATTGCCCTTGCCTCCGCGAAATCGCGTCCCGCTACGAGGATCTAGATTCGGGGCCAAGAAACCATGGGGATGCCGCTCATTTTGGAAATACGGCTGACCCCCGTTGTCTCCGCAAAGAAACAAGATCGTGTTCTCGTCGATGCCGAGCTCTTTAAGCAGATCTAGGATCTCGCCGATCTGCCGGTCTGCCATCTCCACCATAGCCGCATACATCTGGGCATCGTATAGTCCCCTCTGATTAGTGGCATCCCATTTCTTGTCCTTGTATTTCAACCACGCCGGATCGTCCTCTGGCATTCCCCATTGCCCGTGAGGAGGGGTCCAGGGGAGGTAGGCAAAGAACGGGGTTCCATCCGATCCATACGTTCGAATAAACTCGAGCCCTTCCTCATGAATGAGATTGTGCGAGAAAGTTTCTCCATCGTGAAAACGTCCCGCGTTGCCTTTAAGCGGAACCTGCTCGCTATTTCGGACAAGGTGCTCAGGAAAAAACGTGTGCGCGTGAACTTGATGATAGTAGCCGAAAAACACATCGAATCCAAGCTCCTCGGGTACGCCCGTCGTACCCGCATCGCCGAGACCCCATTTCCCGAAACCGCCCGTTGCATAGCCCACTTCCTTGAGCATGCTCGCAATCGTAGGTTCACCCGCAGGCAATGGCTGCCCGCCCCCATTGGATCTCACCGGCGTACGGCCCAAATGAAGCCCTGTCAGCAAGACGCTTCGCGTAGGAGCGCAGACGTTCGCTCCCGCAAGGAATTGCGTGAACCGCATTCCCTCGGAAGCAATTCGATCGATGTGAGGCGTTTCCAAAATCGGATGCCCCATAGCGGACCACTCGAAGTAGCCCCATTCGTCCATCATGATGTAGATGATGTTAGGCCTATCTGAACCCCTAATCGGAGCAACTAGCAGCGTGACAAGAAAGAGAATCGCAGACGGCCTCATAAGATCTAGAATCGATCTATGGCTCTAGAATCAGTACCATCGGCTGATCCTGCCAGGGAGGTTCAAATCGCAGCCATTTTTCCATGACGGGACGCGTTTCTGGAGAGTACTCTCCTGTCAACGGATTGAACCACTTCGCTTTCATCGTCTTGCCGTAATAAGGCTCGATGCGCGTATTGACTCTCTTGTTAGCCGCAGGCAGGTAGATGAGGCAGCGCCCATCCGCGCTTTCCAAGGCCATGCCGCTCGAGGTGATACGCGTTTTCGGAGGCTCGAAGGACCCGAAGTCCACGTCCTTGAACAGCTGGGCCATGTGACGGTACAGTTCGTAGCGCGGTCGCTCCGACTCAGGCAGTTCCGACCGGTCCCAGATGACAACGTCCCAGGACGTATTTTGCCAATAGTAAGTGGAATAGGTACCGCCGAATACGCATTGGTAGTTACGATCCAGGCAAGCGACAGGATCATCGTAGTCACCATCGAACACATGGTAGGGTCCGATTTCGTAGCCACCATGCTCGATATTGAATATGGGCTTGTCAGAGAATTCCCGATACGTCTCAAGCATCCGGTTATAAAGCGACGCCGACCAATTCTGATAGGAGATGAAGTCGACTGTATCTGGATACTTGGCGCAATAGGAGAAAGAGTGGACAGTTACCAAGCGATCGTGGCCATCCATCTCTCTCAGGCGCTTGATCCGGCGCACAATGTAGTTCATGTCGTTGTGGCCATAGCCCGTCGCTTCTTTCGAAATGTCCCAGATGATATTCGGGTAGGCCTGGTAGCGAGCCACCACGTAATCGAAGTAGCGATTGTCCTCCACGCTATCCGAATCAGGCCAGTTTACCTGCTTGTTCCAAACATAGATCATGATGTGTGCCGTCAGATCCAGCGCATTCATCTCTTCGATAACCGCATCGAAGTGGCTGAAGAAGTCGAGGTTCAGCCTCGAGTAGTCTGGCTCATCATTGCTACCGCCATAGGGCCACTGGCGAGGACGGGCGAATTCGTACTTCTCGGGCAGATTCGGATCCTTGGGCCATCTTACGTCGTGGGCGTACACGTTCATCACGATCTGATTGAACCCATTCGCCTTTATGTCCCTCAACAGCGTCTTCGTCCTTTCGAGACTATCGGTTTCTAAATCAACCGCGAAAAGCCAATCCGCCTCGAACGCTAGAACGAAGCAGGATTCCCCATTTGCGTAATGGAATTTTTGGGGCGTGTCAGGATTGACCACAACGGGACCCAAGGTCGGGGACGAGTTGGGCAACACCGCAACTGTCCATCCATCATCGGTTTCCTTGGAGCTCACTCTCCATAGTCCGGTTTCCGGGAAGCTCACTCGGGCCGCATACGTATTCCCCCCAGTATAGAAACCAGGAACGGACATGCGCTTGCCGCCCGGTCCGACGCAATCCAAGACGGGATGCATATCGAATGGATTCCCTCGGACGCTTGGGAGCGTGAGCGGAAACTCGACTACTTCCCATACCGTCACTTCCCGCGACCGGCTCTGAGCGGACGCCTGATTTTGAATGAAAATGGTGAACGCAAGGAGCGCGAGGACTGACCGAAGCGATAGCTTCACGAGATTACTTGAGAGCTTTGTCATAAGGTTAAGTAAAGGTCGCGCGAACGAGACCCGCGACCGATTCATGGACGGCGTTCTAGAGCAATTCCGAGGAAGCTCAAGCGTTCAAAGCGATTGATTGAGAGAGAACGCAAGAAATCATGCCACTCCCGTCTTCGCTTCTAACGCGACCCAGCAGAGCCCATGGCGCTGTTGGTCAACGGTCGACCTGAGATAGGCTTCCTCATCGTCTTGCAATCGCTACCCTCCACAAAGCGACCGGAATTATCCGAGCGCTCTTGGCAAACACCCAATCGCACGCTTAAACCTGTTCAATGCGCCTAGCCATTCTCTCTACCCTGCTATTAACTGCCCTTTCGAATGCCCAAAATTGGCCGCAGGCAGGGGGGCCCAACGGGAACTTCGTCCTAGAGAACGCCAATGCTCCCAAGGAGTGGAGCGTTACTCGAAATGAAGGGATCGCCTGGAAACGATCGCTTCCGGAATTAGGCCAAAGCTCGGTCACCACCTGGGGCGACAAGCTATTCTTCGCCATCAACAAGCCCGTTCATAAAGACACCGTGCTCTCTAAGGATGTGATCGCCTACTGCTGCAGCGCGACTGATGGCTCCATTCTCTGGACGCGCGAAATCCCGGGGATCTACCCCCTCAAGATTGGAGGCAGCTGGGGCGACAGCTCGGGCCTCCCCGCCGTCACGAATGGCGAGCAGGTCGCTTTCTTCAACGCGTCTGGAGCCATCGAAGCGTTCGATTTTGATGGGAAGCGATTGTGGCGACGCGAAGCCCTTTCGTCCTATCGAGGGACCCCTTTCCTAATCGGAAACAAGCTCGTCTATATGCAGATGAATTGGCCACCGGACGAAAAAGGCGGCTATCCACATCCCAAAGAAGAATTGCCGGTATCCAAATGGACCCAAGTTCAAGCGATAGATATCGCTACGGGAAATCCAATCTGGTCAACCCGCTGCGGCGGCAATATCGGAAGCCAACCGATGCCGCTCACCCTCCCTGATGGACGGGACGCGTTTCTAGTCGGACGCGGTGGAGGTCATACGCCACCCGAACGTCCGCTTGGGGTTTCGCTCGTTGATGCCTCGGATGGATCCGAAATTTGGAATCTGCCCATCGAAAACTACGAGTGCCGCCAAACCAAACCGATCTACAAGGGAAACGCCCTCATTATCGTAGACGATGCCCATTGGTGGGTCGATGTCGCTACTGGAACGGTCACTCGCAAAGTATCGCTCGCCCAAAACGTCCGCGTTCGATTGAAAAAAGGAAGTCGCTGGGTAACCAGAACAAAGGATATAGAAACGAATCCTAGATCAGAGCATAGCGATCAATCAAATCTGCTCGTCGGGCGCTATCACTACTTCCGTAGCTACATATACAATTACCTCGGTCGCGTAAATGCAGATACAGGCAACGTCGAGTATCTCCAGCTGCCGGTGAGCATGCTGCGCAAAACAGGCCAGCCGGATCGATTCATCTGGAGCAAAAGCGATCTCGATTTAGAACCGGAAAAAACGTTTAAGGTTCCCACCGAACAGTCCTACTGGAACTTTAAGACGAATCGCGTTGTAAATTCTCGTGGATACAAACTGCTGGGAGACATCCGTTCGCAAGGAAATGGCTGGGGACATTTCGCCGCCCAAATTCCGACTGCGATCGGGGAGCATCTCTATGTTCCCATCATGAATGGCATGGTCTACGTCATTGACTGGAATAAGGAACGGTTCGACGAAAACGCGCTCCTCGCGATCAACGACCTCGGCCCGCTCGGCGAGGCCTGGACACGCAGCAATATAACGTACTCCAATGGTAAGCTGTTCGCTCAGACAATCAGTGAGATCGTATGTATCCAAGACTAGGGACCGCTCTCCTAGCCCCTTCGAAAGCGATCAATCGCATTGTCATCGAACCGAACGCCAAGACCAGGATCGGTAGGGACTTCGTATCGTCCATTTTTCATTTCGAACGACTCGACCATTAGATCATCTTGGATCACATGCGTGATGCTGACCGCATGCTCAATACCTGGAAAGGCCGCTGTCTGATGGGCCTGAAAAACCTGGGCAACGCCCGTGAAAATGCTGTGCTGCAGCCACAACGGGATTCCGGTAACTTCCGCCATGTAGGCCCTTTGAACGAGTGACTTGCCCACGGGTCCCCCCACTACAAACGCGCCTAGCAACTTCTCCCGTATGAACGGCATCGGATCCTCGGGAATGTGTTCCGCAAGCATAAGCGGGAAAGCTCCCTTTAGGCTGCGGTAGCAGTCTACACCCCCATTGTCGCAAGGCGACTCGATGGCGAAATAGTGCGGAAACGCTCTCATGCGTTCCGCGAATTCGATCGATCGATCCACGGAGTCCCAGGTCCCATTGGTATCCGCCCAAATACGGAAATCAGAAGGCACTGCGGACCGGATTGCTTCCGCTTGCTCAACAGGATCCTCAAAGGGACGCGTCTTCACTTTATGGACACGATAACCGAGATCGTAGCCAAGCCGCACCTCTGAAGCCATCAATTCCGGTGGGAAACATTGACTCCACCAACATTGAACAATATCCGTCCGTGGTTGGGACGCGAACAAGCGCGACACCGGCATTCCGGAGGCCTGGCCAATCAGATCGTATACTGCCATGAGCACGCCGCCCAAACCGTCGTCCAATAAAAACTCCCATGGCGACCGACCGACCAATCGTTCGCAAATTTCCGCGGCTTTACCAATGCTGCCGAGGGAGTCTTCCACATCTAGCAATGCGTCGCCCACTCCTACTAAACCCTCGTCCGTATAAAGTTTCACGAGAGTAGAGTCATAGTAATCCCGGTTGATCCCCTGCTTCCGGTATACTTCCGCAAATACGTCACGCACGCGTTCGTGCATCGGAACTCGTACCGGTATCACCTCGTAATGCGTGATTCTTTGGCTCGCTCCCGTTTGGGACGTAGCGGCCTGAGCCTGGCCCAGCGCCGATTGGACGGATCCTAGTCCCGTCAATGACGCGAGAGCTGCAAGAATATCGCGGCGGGTGTATCTACGCATCTGTTACAGCGATTACTCTAAAGAGCTCCCGCTGTCAATGAGCTAATCATTCAACCACACGTTATCTGACGCGCTGCACGCAGTGAATCGTCTAGACCCTTTCGGATGTATCGAAAATCGCTAGCCACATTGAAAAAACGATACCCTTGGCGCCACAGCATTTCTCGCTCTTCAGGATTGCTTGAGTTGATTGCGCCAGCCTTCCCATGCCTTTTGCAGGCTTCCCCCGTCTTTTGAACGACGTCCTTTAGCTGCGGGTGATCCAGTTGGCCCAGCAATCCCAGGTTGGCTGACAAGTCGCCCAAACCGACAAAGAGCATGTCGACCCCCGGCATCGCCGCTATCGCATCGATGTGAGGCAATATCTCTGGAGTCTCAATCTGCACTATGAGAAACGTATTTTCGTTCTCATGGTTCACATACATCTCAAGCGACACGTCTCCCAAATTCGCATCCGAATGGATGGGGTCCAGCCCGCGGCGGCCCATCGGTGGAAACTTCATCATCTCTACAACTGCCTGAACCTCAGCCAAATCCTGCGCCTGCGGCAACATCACCCCTCTAGCGCCCGACTCCAAAAGATAGGCCAAATCCGTATGATCCCTGGGCTTTACACGAATCATGCAATCGCATCCTGAGTTCAAGCTCGAACGTATCATAGACTTAACTACAATTTCACCAAGGCGTCTGTGTTCCAGGCAAATCCAAACGCAATCGTAGCCAGCTTGGCCGATCATCTCGACAATCTCTGCATCCGCGTAGCATGCTTTCGCGCATACAATTGCTTCTCCCGTTGAGAGCTTTTTTCGAACAGTTGATGAAATCATTTCAGAAAACCAATGGAAACCATATCGCTGCAAATTGCATTGTAAATCAATATACTTCCATTTTAATGCGCGTTGCGCAAATGCTCCGCTCCAATAAGTTTCGATTCGCGATCTCCCTTTTGATCCTACCTATTTTCAGCGGGGAGTCCAATACTCCCTCGTCTCCCTTTCCTCTAATGCCAAAGAGCAGAGTCGAGGAGACTATCGTATCCTATCGAGGGTCGAGTCCGAACGACTACCTGGCCTTCCCCGCAATCGTCTCAACCGGCGAATCTGAAATCCTGCTTTCCTACAAACGCGGTCGAGCCCACGCCAAGGACCCAGGGGCGGTATTGGAGATTGCTCGAATGGACTTGGTTGCTGGCCGCTTTATTCAAGAGCCAATCCAATTGAGTCTCCCTAACGAAATTATGCAGATGGGCGAGTGGGTTCGATTTCCGAATGGAACGCTCGCTACCTACATAGATGCTCAAATTGTAGACGCAGATGGCTCGCACATCCGTACTGGACTTGTTCGCGCTTTGAGCGGTGACAATGGAGCGTCCTTCGGGCCCCTCGAACGCGTAGGGAGCATCGAAGGCGTTGAATACGGATACTTGTTCGATACAGCCACCCTAGGGAATCGACTGTACGCTCTCATTATGACCTTCGAGTACCTTGACGCTGGGAGAAGGTCCGTCGATGCGCTTTATACAGATGACAACGGGGAGAGTTGGCGATTTGTTCGAAACTTGAGTCGGGAATTCGGTAACATTCGAATCAACGAGAGCAGTCTCATGCCTTACAAGGATGGCTTTATCGTCGCCACGCGAGGCTACGACAATACGCAACGACTTCACCGGGTCGATCGAGACTTCAAGCTCATTCGATCTACAAATATCACCGAGGAAACGCCAACCATCTCCTCCTACATAGGACGGCCTCGGCTCTTTTCATACAGGGAGGACCCTTATCTTATCGGCAGGAATTGGAGAGCTCCGGATCGAGCAATACCTATGGAACTCGCCCTCATTCGTTTTGACCCCGAGTCATTGACCGTGGAAACGCACTTCGTCCTCGACAACGCCAACCAAGGAAAAGTAACTGACGGCTACTACCCCTGTCCCTTGATTGTGAATACTCGCGACGACGCTATTCTCAATGTATTCGACTATAGAGCCCTATTAGGATCATCCCCCGATATCATTCGGTTTCAATTCGACCTTTCCGAATTCACGACCCAATGAGAGACCTATGCGCGTTCCCATTGACTCAATCGCAGTCAACTGTTTACTAGCTAGCGTATTGCGAAATGACGAAGTCACCCGTAGTATTTAACTAAAATAATGACCCGAGGAATAATCCGGGTCCTGAGCCCCAAATATAATAGTTATGGAAACCCGCCCCAACCTAAACGGCATCAGCACGCTAAATCGCAGACACTTCCTGCGCTCCGCTTCCGCATTGATCGCCCTACCCGCGCTCGAATCGCTTCCACTACTAGGAGCCACCCAAGCGGTGACCCAGCCAGTGAAGAAGGCAAAGTCTCTCGTCTCTATCGGCACTTATCTGGGTCTCCATCAAAACGCATTTTTCCCGAAAGAAAAAGGTCGAGGCTACGCCATGCCCGAAACGCTTAAGCCGCTTTCTGACCTTCGAGAGAAATTCACCGTATTTTCCGGGCTCGATCACCGCGCCCCCAACGGTCACGGAGCATGGAGCAATTTCCTATGCGGCAACGCCCCTGGATCTTATTCTTTCGACCAAATCGTCGCTGATCAGATCGGACAAAAGTCGCGTTTCCCATCGGTTCAATTGACCGCGGGCACGGGTGAAGGAAGCAAGGCCATGAGCTTCACCAAGCAAGGAATCGGGCTTCCCATGATCCAGCGACCCAGCGTTTTCTACAAGCAGCTATTCATGTCCGAAGCGGACAAGGCTCGCATGGACTACATGCTGAAAAGCGGCAAAAGCTCGCTCGACCTTGTATTGGAGGACGCCCTACGACTGCAAAGCAAGGTTACGCGACGCGACAGCGAGAAGCTTGACGAATACTTCGACTCGCTGCGATCCGTCGAGAAACGCATGACGCAACAAATCGCGTCCATCGACGACCCGATTCCGCAAACGGACTACCAGCTGCCCGACTCCGATCCCATAACGCCCAATCTTCTCATGGAGGCCGAGACCCTCATGTACGATCTTATGGCCTTGGCCATCGAAACGGAATCGTCCCGAGTTCTCTCCTTTTTCATCGACGGGCTGGGACAAGTGTTCTCATTCGACGGCCAACCATTGAAGGCAGGCTATCACGGCCTCTCCCATCATGGCAACGATCCCGCCATGATCCAGGATCTAATCAAGATCGAGCAGTCCCATATCGTTTGCTTGAGCAATTTCATCAAGCAATTGGATGAGAAGAAGGATGCCGAAGGAAAATCGCTGCTAGACAGCACTGTCATATTGATGGGTACCGGAATGGGCGATGCGAGCCGCCATTCCAACGCAAACCTCCCAACGCTCGTCGCTGGAGGGGGATTCGACCACGGTAGCCATATCGCCATCGACCGGGACAAGCAAGACGCTCCCCTGCTCGGCGACCTCTATATTACGTTAATGCAACGCCTCGGCGTGGAGACGAACGAATTCTCCAACGCGAAGCGAAACATGAACCAGCTATTTAGCTAAGTTAATGCTCCAGGGAAATTACAAGGTAGCGGCCGATCTCAATGCGGCCACGAACGACAACGTCCACCCAGCCCAAGCGGCTCGTCGCAAACGAATTTCCACCGTTGCGGTATCATTGGGCCTATTCGCATCCACCCTTTCGCTACACGCGAATACCGATCTGCCAATCCCAGATCGTCCTGCGGAGATTCTGAGCGACTACTGCCTGGATTGCCACGACGAGATCGAGCAAAAAGGCGACATCAATCTGGATTTTCTGTCCATCGACTGGAGCCTGGAAAAGAATCGAGAACTTTGGGAAAAGGCCCACTACATGGCGAAGGAAGGCTTGATGCCGCCCGCCAAGAAACGCCAGCCAAGCGAGGCCGAACGCCAGGCTGTATTGGATTGGCTCGACGCATCCCTCTTAGAGCACACGCCAATCGGCGGCACACTGCCGCGACGTCTTAACCAAGCGGAGTACGAGACCACCATTAGAGCGCTTTTCGACATGCCCGAGTTCGAGCTTCCCGTGGGTTTCCCGCGCGATACCGAATTCCACGGTTTCAATAATGTTGGAGAAGGGCTTGTCCTCTCCCCTCCGCTCATGGAAGCCTACCGGGACGTTGCCGCAAAAATCGCGGACGAGCTCTTTCCCCCCGCGAAGGAGAGTCCCGTCTCGTCAATCCGCCATGCCGGACCGGAGGACATGGTGCTCAGTTTTTCCGCCGCTACCGTACGAGGAGATTCTCTCCTCCTGGCTTCGCGAGCCGAGCAAATCATGCGCAGCTGCACGTGGCCCAGTCGGATAGAGATCATGGCATCCGGCACCTATCGGATTACAGTGAATGCTTCCCAATTTCGACCTGTTTCCAACGAACCCATGAAGCTCGAATTTCGGGCCCGCGAGCTGACGGCTAGCGACCGTTCGTTCACCGAGGTATTTCGATTGCTCGAAGAGATCGATATCACCTCGGAAACTCCCGATAGCATTACCTTCGAAGCGGACCTTTACGAAGGGCAAACCCTTCTTCTGCGATGGTCCAATGCAGAACTGGACCACGAATTCAACAACCTCGCCGACCAAATGGAAGCCTGGTTTGAGCGAGACCCGCGCTTCCTCGCCGCCTGGCAAAAAGCGGTTTATACAGTAGGCGATATCAGCAAGCCGAAATTTACCTACCTGCGTGGAAGGAATGGCTGGGACGTAGTCACCAAGAACCTGTCGAATCCCGAACTCGATATGAGTCAGGCACGTATGGATACGGAGATGACCCAAGACCTTCTCAAACGGATGCGGTCGCTAAGTGGAGGCACTTACTCGACGGCTGACGCCCTGTGCCACTACTATTTTGAAAACGGACCCGCTCTCGCAATTCACGGACTCACCGTCGAAGGTCCGCTAAAATCCGTCGATGACCCAACCGATATCCGCCGCAAGGAACTCCGTTCTCGACTGCTTGGCGAGCGTCAACCAGGGCAATCTGATGACGCCTACGCGCGACAATTGCTGAAACGTATCCTCCCGCAAGCGTTCCGTCGTCCGGTTGACGATCAGACAATCGATACCTACATGACCATCGCAAGACGGCATTGGGACTCAGGTGGCGGTTTCGAAGACGGGATTCATTTGCTGGTACGCAATATCCTGATCTCCCCTCGATTCCTATACCGTCTCGTCGGCCCACACGAGATGGACGACTTCGATTTAGCGACACGCCTCTCCTACTTCCTCACGCAGGGGCCCCCGGATGCAAGACTTATAGAGCTGGCTAAAAATGGCGTCCTATCAAACCCAAAGAACCTGAGGAAAGAAGCCCTTCGACTCATGCCCAGTCGTCCCGACGATGTCATGATCCAGAGCTTTACCAGCCAATGGCTCGATACATCCCTGTTGCCCGAGATCATGCCTGATCCCGTATTCAGGTTTTCAGACAATGAAATTAAAATAGCCAAGGCAGAAGCCGAGTGGTTCTTCGCCGCGATGCTCAAAGAGAACCGACCTCTTACCGATTTCATTGATCCGGACTTCACCTACACGACGCTGACGTTTGCAGAAGACAATTATCAGTACCAAGCATTGGAGAAGCGAGTGAAGATGGATGACTATCGCGTTGATGTGCGCTCCTTGGAACTCGAACGACTCCCAATGCAGCGGGGTGGACGATTCGGAGGAATTCTCGGGCAATCCGCGACCATGATCGCCACCGCCAACGGCGTCGATACGCAACCCGTACTGCGTGGTGTTTGGGTACTTGAGAACATTCTGGGCATGCCTCCTCCACCGCCTCCAAAGAACGTACCAGCGCTCACGCCGGATACGCGCGGAGCCACAACCCCCAGGGAACTGTTAGCGGCCCATACCAGCGAAGAATCTTGCGCATCATGCCACACTCGCATCGACCCGATCGGCTTTGTCTTGGAGAACTTCGATCCCGTAGGGAACTGGCGCGAAGAGTGGCCCAAATCGGGCGTACGTATCGACTCTTCCGGTACGCTTCCCGATGGGACTGAAATCAATGACATCACCGACCTAAAATCCTGGATCGTCGAAAATATCACTCTCTTCTCGCAATGCCTATCGGAGAAACTCATGACCTACGCCACCGGTCGCGTTCCGAACTACGCGGAACGAAAGGAGATCGAGACCATTGTCCAAGAAAACCATCAGAATGGCGAAGGGTTTCAAGATCTCGTCTTAGCCCTTATTGAAAGCGAAACCTTTCGCGCGAAATAGCGTATCCGACTGGATCAACGCTCCAAGCGGACGAAATGCGACCCGAATTTAAATCGCAACGCTAAGCGGGCGATTTTGATGCATTGATCCTTACGGACACTTTCGATCGACAGGATTAACAGGAGCTCAAGATGAACCTGGAAACGAATGGATACTAGCAGCGGCAAAACCGCGTACGTTGACAACGTTAAGATCTGGAGGAAGCGCTAGTCGAGTTTCCCGCTTTCCTACTTCGATAGGAATATTTCGCTCTGCGCTACCGCATGTATCAGCGAACGAAAGCCGTAGTCCTCTTTAGAAAGCTCCGAAACGATCTGGTCGATTTCACGGCGGTCGGCGAATTCGATTTCAGCGCCAGTCGCATAGGTCATCACTTGGTTCACCAGATTTCGCGCGATCTGCTCGGTATCGGAAAGCGCGAGTTTCTTGAATCCTTCAATGTCGCTAAATGACCTGCCATCGTGCATCGTATAGCTCGCGTCAACCGCCGGGCCATCCGTCCACGTTTTCCCTTTGCTGATGGCACGGTAGCGATCACGCCAACCCCCAATTACGTCGTAACTCTCAAGAGCGAAGCCCGGAGGATCGATCATCTTATGGCAGGCCATGCATGAACCGATAGAGCGGTGCTTATCGAGCTGGTCGCGTATCGAAATCGCTCCGCGTATATCCGGTTCGACCGCAGGAACCTGGTCGGGAGGCGGCGGGATGTGCTTGCCCATAATTCGTTCGAGCAGCCAAACCCCTCTAACGATCGGTGAGGTCGTCGTCCCGTTCGCCGTCACCTTGAGGACGCTGGCATGGGTAATCAGGCCTCCCCTGTGAGAATCGGGTCCGAGCGGCACTTCCCGCAGTCCGGTTTCCATCCCAAACTCTATTCCATAGTGCTTAGCCAGTCGCTCATTTAAAACCGTGAAATCGGAGTCTATTACATTCGAAACGCTCAGGTTCTTGTCTATCATGCACTTGAGATACGAATACGTTTCATCAAGCATTGAATAGAGCAGAATATTGTCGTATTCAGGATACAATGTCGCATCCGGAGTCGTAAAGGTGATGTCTCTAAGTTCGAGCCAGCTATCTGCAAAATTCCTAACGAAGGACTCTGCTCTGGGGTCCTCGAGCATGCGTTCTACCTGCTCAGCCAGGACCTCTCTCTCCATCAAGCGCCCTGTTCGCGCATCCTCGAGCAGCACCTCGTCGGGCGGTCGGCTCCAGAGAAAATAGCTCAGCCGAGACGCGATGCTGTAAGCGTCCAGCCGACCCGGTTCTTCATTGAAATAGAGGAAACGGTGAGATGAGAGGATTGCCCGATAGCCCGCCTTGACCGCGCTCAAGAGAGAGCCGCTCGCGGCCAACTCTTCTTTCGCGAAATCGAAGTAGGGCTGGATCTCATACGCAGTATTTGGTCGACGAAACGCGCGGTCCGCAAATTGCGCGAGCGCGCGCTTCAAGTCCTTCTCGGGATCAGAACTCACAAGCTCGCTATCTTGGATTTGCATCGCGCCGAATAGTCGCTGTCGCAATTCCTGGGTTTCCAATCCTGGGTAGATCCGTTCGACTTCCAGCCCCTCTACCGCAATGCCAGTCGTTCCATCCTCAAGAACTGACAGATCCGCTATCACCTTCGAGGGCACCCATTCAAGGGTCTTGTCGACGGGTTGGACGCCAATTATGTGAGTTTTACGTATCCATGCATCATATACAAATTCTTGCGTTTCCTCCGTCGCTTCAAATTTGCCTACCCAATATACCGCCGGAGCCTTAGCTCTCAAGATTCCCGTGTAAATCCGTCCCCATACGTTACGTCCCTCCGGAGGTTCGTGAGCCCTGGCCTTGACCCGGATCCGATACCAGCCCGTTTCCGGAACCTCTGTTCCCGCCATTCGCCCATGGAATCCGTGGGTGGTCGGAAAGCTGTAAACCGCCCCTTCATGGTAGATCCCTTGACGCTCATTATGAATTCGCTCGGCTCCCACGCCTAGCTCGTTTGGGTGGTAGACACGCTTGTAGGGTCGACGAGTCAATTCCTCAGCAATTTCAGCGTTTCGCGCAATGGTCCCCTGCAGGTCGAGAGGTGAATTGGCATCTACAAATTGCCCTCCCTCATACCGATAGGTCTTATTCTCGCTCGATAAAAAAGTGCGATAGCCTTCATAGAAAAATATGGTCGGCAATTCATTAGAGGTCGCGAACGGATCGATTTCAATGAGACGCAGATCTTTGGGCAGAGAAGTCGTCGCCTTCTTCGGAGGATCGATCGCGCGCCGAAACGATTCATCCAACATCGTATCGACAACACCAAGATAATTTTGCAGCACATAGTAAGAGATCTGCTGACCTTCGGCTATGTTGCTAAACCCATCGATCGTAACATCTTCCGGCAATTGCTCACGCAATGGGATATTCACTCCCAGCACATCGTGAATAGTATTTTCATATTCAATACGATTCAATCTCCTCGAAAGTACTCGACCACCGGCATCAATGTGACTCCTAGATATATCGTAGAGAATCGCTTCAAATTGCCCCAAGAACTCGGAGCGTTCATCCGGCTCGACCAGGGAATCCTCTGGAGGGGGCATCTCATGCTCCTTAATTCGATCATGTATGAACGCCCATCGATCCATAATCGAATGGTCCGAGGGATTGAATGCGAGCGACTCCAGATCGAGCTCGCCTTTCTTGTCCACTTCATTGTGGCATTCGTAACAATTCAGGTCGAGAAATTCGACCACCGATTCAGGCAATACCACTTCATTCACTTCTTCGCCAAAACAGCAAATAGTGGATACGATGAAGACACAGAGAAAAGATCTATATTTAGCTAATATCACAACCCGTAAATGCACGATTTCGTATGGCAACCCCTTGAGTGAACAAAGAGGCATGAATCATCAATGGACGCTCCTTAGCTCAATTCCAATCCAGTCATCTCACCCGTGCTCGTCGCAAAACGATCGGCCTCCAGGCCATGGCGGCGAAGTACGCTAAGAAAGAGATTGGGGAGCGGATAGTTATCGGTCTTGTCGAAAGCAAGGTGTTGACCGTGCTTGAATCCACCGCCGGCGAGCACAACCGGCATGTTGCGATTGTCATGAGAGCTCCCGTTTCCGAGATTCGAAGTCATCAGTACGCTGGTTCTATCCAGCATCGTTCCGCTCGATTCCTCTGCCCCTTTCAGATCGCGGAGAAAGCCGCCCCACCTATCAATCAGAGCAGACTCCACCAACGTGAGTTGATCCAGCTTCTCCTCGTCGAGTCCATGGTGGCTCAAATTATGATATCCCTCGTCCACGCCTTCGATCGGTACTGCTCCGCCTTCACCGTTAAGGTGGATGGTGATAAAGCGGGTCGAGTCCGTTTGCAGGGCCAGGAACATCACATCCAGCATCAGCTTCTTGCGGTCGATAATGGCGTCGCTGTTATCGATGTCTACGGGAGGGGCCACACCTACTTTTGGCTTGGGCTTCAGCGCCCATTCCTGTGCTTCTCCAAGCCGCTTCTCGAAATTGCGGACAGAGGTAAAGTACTGATCCAGCTTCTCTCGGTCTCCCGAGCCGAGCGTCTTCTCGACGCGCTTCGCATCGGCAGCGACCACGTCCATGATGCTGCGTCCCTGCTTGAGACGCTCAACCTGTCGTTCCTTTTCAGCCTGCGTATCCGGAATGAATAGCTGATTGAAGACTCGGGATGGCGATTGCTCTGCGGGGATCATGCTTCCCGATTCCGTATAGGAAGCGCTGGTCGTACCATTGATATCGAGCACCAGCGAAGGAAACCGAGTATGGTGCCCTTGGTGCTTGGCCAAGTACTGATCGATCGAAATCGTGTTCTTGAAAGCCGCGCTGCGCGAATAGGGCGCCGCCGTAAGAATGCTCCCTTCGGCTTGGTGTCCTCCGCTAACGCCGGGATGCGAGGACCCCGTAACGACGGTCATATCGCCCAGTAGGTCTTTCACCTGGGATAAGTAAAGCGAGGGGGCGTAGTTCCGACCTACCTCGGTGGGATTTAAATTCGGACCGTGCAATCCCAGCGCAAGGGTTACCGCTACGAAACGTCGGGGAGCTTCATAAGCGGCAGAGGCCGCGAAAGCGGGCGTCATCGCCTCGAGCCAAGGGAGCGCCATGGCGGCTCCTGCCCCTTTCAAGAAGGACCGTCGCGATAGGGATTTCGAGAAACTAAAATGTACGTCTTTCATTTCGGGAGTAACCTGGGTGACCGACTGATTCCGATTATTGGACACCTATCATACGAAACGCCCTACTATAGGGGCAATTGAAGGGATAGTCTACAGTTGACTAAAAATCTCAAGCCTTCGCGATAGGCGCCCTATTCGAATAGCTTGTACCCCGATGGAACGTATGCCTAAATCGTTCGTTCTCTCATGAATCGCCCCGCTCACGCCGCAATACTATTCTTGGCCTCCATCGGCCTCTCCTTTGTACCGTCGTTCGCAGACTCGCCGAACATTCTCTTCATCGCTTCCGACGACCTGCGCAACGAGCTCAATTGCTACGGGCAAACCCACGTTCATACCCCCAATTTCGACCGGCTCGCTGCTGAGGGAATGCTTTTCGACCGCGCTTATTGCCAACAGGCCGTTTGCCACCCGTCCCGGGCGAGCCTGATGACCGGTAAGCTACCTGACACCATCGGGGTCACCAGCCTGTACACCGATCTACGCAAAGCAGCTCCCGATGTCGTTACCCTGCCGCAGCACTTTCACAAACACGGATACGTCGCTGAATCCTACGGAAAGATCTACCACAACGGTCATGGCCACAAGGGAGATCCCGGTTCCTGGAGCGTGCCACCCCACCGGTTCGGAAATGGGCAGCAGTATATGCTCGAAGCCAATCGGGAAATGAAGCGCCAAAACCGCGCCCTCCTGGCAAAGGCCGAGGCAGACGGTCGCTCACTTGGTGGACCTAGGAACGGCCCCGCCGTCGAACGCGCGAAAGACGCCTACTCGGGCTACAGCGACGGGGCGATGATGCTCAATGCGCGAGAAGGCCTCAAGCGCCTCGCCGCCGATTCGCAGCCCTTCTTTCTAGCAGTCGGCTTTTCCAAGCCGCACCTCCCCTTCAACGCTCCCGAGAAGTACTGGAAATTATACGACAACGAGAGCGTATCGCTGCCAGGCAATCCCTACCCTCCTGCGGATGCGCCGGCCTACGCCCTACATTCCAATGGCGAACTGCGGTCCTACAGCGGCGTTCCTTGGAACAATGAGATATCAGATGAGCTTACGCTTGAACTTCGCCAAGGATACTACGCTTGCGTCAGCTATATCGACAGCCTGTTGGGAGATTTGCTCAACGACCTCGACCACCTTGGCTTGCGCGACAATACCATTATCGTCTTCTGGTCGGATCATGGCTTCAAGCTCGGCGAGCACGGACTATGGCACAAGCATACCAATTTCGAGCTCGATTGCCGTGTCCCTCTCATGATTTCCACGCCTGGCTATCGAACAGGCCAACGCACTGGTTCCTTGGTCGAGCTTCTCGATCTCTACCCAACGCTCTGCGATCTAGCAGGGCTCCCCGTTCCGTCCGACTTGGAAGGGACCAGCCTTCGTCCTGTATTGGAGAACCCGAACACTTCGATCCGAGAATTTGCTCGCAGCCAGTATCCAAGAGGTCGCGACATTATGGGATACACCATTAAGACCGACCGATATCGTTATGTAGAATGGACACGGATTGGCGCAGGCGAAATTGTCGACCGCGAGCTGTATGATCATTTCAGTGACGGGCAGGAGAACAAGAATCAGGCCCGCAATCCGAGCTACGCCTCTGAGCTACCACGCTTATCCAGTCTCGTAAAAGCATCCAAGATTGGGGCGAATCGCGATCAATAGCCTTCCCCAAGCTCCCGCGTCGATACGGAGGCATTTCCGATCTAGTCTTTTGAAATCAATCGAATACGCGGGGGCATCTGCCACTTAATTATTTTAGCGCGCGGCAGCAATACACTCCCTATCGGCTGCGTCTCGCGAAGAACCAGACTGCGCCCACTTGAAGGAGAGATAGCGCAGACAATGTGTATACGCCTGAAAGCACGTCGTTGCTCGAAGGGAGCCTCGCTTTCGAGCTGAGCACGATTCCATTTGCCGCAAAAAACCAAATAGCTGTCCAAGAAGCGAGTAATACGCTGGCGGATACCGCCACATTCGCTCCACCGCCCGCCTTCGCAAACATACGCCGCGCTCCGATCAGAAGCAGTACGCCGCCTATAACGTTTACGACCGCCCCGATGAGGTTCAAGGGTCTAAACGCTCCTAGGAATTGATAAAATATCGCGTCGTCCCCTACCGGCGATAAGGCTCTGAAGAATCCTGGGATATTTGCATATAGACTCAATATCCCAACCAGCAATGCTAGGATCGCCGCTACGAAAGGGATGGATGACTTTGACTCATTCAATACCGAATCACGTACTCGCAATATTGGATACAAAGCTCGCAGCACCCTATTCTCGCTTTCGGTCCAGGTCGCCTGCTTAGCCGGAGCGGATTCAACGTTCGCCTTTTGCGTGGAGGCAAAGGGCGTTTTACCTTCAAACGGCTCGTTCGTGTCATCGATCAAACGCTTCACCGTATCGGCCAAGCTATCTAAGTGCGCCTCCAGCGGAGGCGTAATCGCGTCCAGCCAATGGGGCGTGCTTATGAAGTACTCCATATGCTTGGACAGTTGAACATCCTCTACTCGCAGCGGAATGATGGGCAGGCCGCGGCTGACGGCTCGCTCGACTTCGCGCTTCACCTGCTCTGACTCATTCGATCGGGCTGTGTAGACAAGAACGAGCACCTTAACGCTTCCGATGGCATCGATGATTTTCGACGGCCAATCCTGCCCTGCCTCGATATCCCGTTGGGCGATCCAGCACCGAATCCCATGCGACTCTATTCGGGAACAACACCTATCCGCGATGGGCTTGTCGCTCGACGCGTGGCATATAAATACATCGTGAGCCATTGAGCCGCCAAACTTGGCGGGTTCCGACTTTCCGTAGACAGCTTCTTCGACGGTAAGACACCAACCTTGCTTTTGAAGTCTTTCAACCTCCTCTTCGCTGTTCGCCCCGATGTAGGAAAAACCTCCTACCGCCGGGTCGGGATGCGTTATTCCGCTACAAGATTCACGGTAAAGGATTTCGGAAAACTTTCCCGCGTTGGCAGGATCGTCAGGGTTGGTTTGGTCAGCGTTAAGGCCGAGCGCTTTTTTTCGGGTTTCATTCTATGCATATTCTAAATATAACGGGCTATTGCAGCAACTTCCAAGCAAGTTTTCGCGCAATGACGAACCGCCGGGAAAAGGAGCGGTTTCTCAAGCAATCAATTCCTTGATGACTCTAGCGTCCTTCACGCCTGTCAGGCGTTGGTCGAGTCCTTGGAAAGGATAGTTCAAGCGCTTATGCTCGAAACCCAGCAGATGCAGCAAGGTCGCATGGTAATCCTCCAGCGGAACTGGATTCACCGCTGGGCTGTAGCCCACTTCATCGGTCTCGCCGTAGGACATGCCTGGCTTTATGCCCCCACCGGCTATCCATGCGGTGAACGCGCCCGGATTGTGATCCCGGCCCACAAGCTTCATCTCCCGACCCCCGCGATTTTCACGCATCGGCGTACGGCCGAATTCGCCACTCCAAACCACCAGCGTGTCCTCGAGCAATCCGCGTTGCTTGAGATCGACAAGGAGGACGGACATCGGCTTGTCCACCTCGCGGCATTTGTCCTGGAAGCCCGCATTGAGCGCTTCATTGGCGCCCGCGCCGTGAGAGTCCCAACCCCAATCGAAAAGCTGCACGAACCGCGTTCCCCGTTCGACGAGACGCCGCGCCAGCAGGCAATTGTTGGCGAAGCTCTCCTTGCCTGGCTCCGTGCCATAAAGTTCGTGGACACTGGCCGGCTCCTGCTCGATGTCCATCGCATCGGGTACCGCCATCTGCATACGAAACGCCATTTCGTATTGGGCAATCCGCGTTATCGTCTCGGGATCGCCAAAGGATTCGTAGGTCTGCTGATTGAGATCCTTAAGCGTATCCAAAGCGCTGCGACGCAGATCACGCGAAATATTTTCGGGATTCGATACGTTCAACACCGGATCGCCATGCGAGCGGCATTGAACGCCCTGATAAACCGACGGCAGGAAACCGGAACCCCAAAGCGCCTTGCCCACGCGCGGAATGCGTCCCCCGGAAAGCAGCACTACGAATCCGGGCAAGTCCGTATTCTCAGTACCCAAACCCCAGGTCACCCACGACCCCATCGACGGATAGCCGATCCGCGGCTGGCCCGAGTGCACCATCAGTTGCGCCGGACCATGATTGAACTGATCCGTTTGCAACGTCTTGATGAAGCTTACGTTGTCGACGACTTTGGCGAAGTGAGGAAATCGATCCGATACCCAGGCCCCTGACTGACCATGCTGCTTGAAGGGAAACTGCGGTCCCAGCATCTTTGGAGTCCCCTGGATAAAGGCAAAGTCCTTCCCTTCGAGAAAGGACTGCGGACAGAGTTCGCCATCGAGTTTCTGCAGATCTGGCTTGTAGTCGAAGAGCTCAAGCTGGCTCGGGGCGCCGATCATGTGCAAGTAGATCACGCGCTTGGCCTTCCCTCGAAATTGGGGCGGCAACGCATTGAACGGATTCGCCTCGTCATGCTTTCCGATCGCGTGTCCTTCCGATGCAGCCCGAGCCCCTTGATTCGCAAGAAAAAGCGCTCCGAGACCGGTCGTACATCGAGTCAGGAATTGACGACGCGTCTCGCTCTCCAATGAGCGGCGACGGGTTTCGTTCAATAGCGTTTCGATATTCATCTCAGTCTAGAAGGTAAGGGTTTCATCGAGATTAAGTATGACTTGAGCAACAACAGTCCACGCATAATTCGGATCTTGGGCCATCGCTTTCTCGTATAGCTGATACAAGCTACCAATTTGAGCCGGGCTAGCAGCTCGGCCTGTGGCCATGCGATAGGACTGAGCGAGACTCTCTTCCGGAAGAGAAGAAAATTCCGCGTTTAGCCGTTGCCCCAGCGCTTCCGCGCACTCGACAAAGACTGCGTCATTGAGCGTTACCAAAGCTTGCAAAGGCGTATTCGAACTGAGGCGACGCGGATTGCAAAATTCGCGCGACGGGGCATCGAATGTCGCGAATGTAGGAAACGGAATGCTTCGCTTGACATAGGTATAGATCGAACGACGATAGCGGTCCTCGTCCCCAGGCTCAGGCGTCTCCCATTTGTCTTTCGACAAGAAGGGTCGCCATACCCCTTCTGGAATTGGAGGATGGACAGGAGGGCCGCCGCGCTTTGCCGATAGCAATCCCCCTACCGCAAGCGCCTGGTCGCGAACCATCTCCGCGGTCAAGCGGAGCCGTGGGCCGCGAGCAAGCAATCGATTGTCAGGATCGCGCTCCGACATCTCAGGGCTATTACGCGACGATTGACGATAGGCATGGCTCAAGACCACTTCACGAAGGATCGCCTTTACGCTCCAGTCATAGTCGTCCTGAAACCGGATAGCGAGGTAGTCTAGCAATTCCGGATGCGTCGGCTTTTCGCCTGAAGAACCAAAATCCTCGAGCGTAGGGACGATTCCAATACCGAATAATTGCTCCCAAAGCCGATTGACGAATACACGAGCCGTGAGAGGGTGATCTCCGGATACCCACCAACGCGCCATATCTAGGCGATCGGGAATTTGCTGAGCAGAGTGGACATCTTTAAATGATGCCGGCAATCCCGCCAATACCTCGTCCCCTTTCTCTAGCATATTGCCACGTTCAAACATTCGCGTGGGCCGAGCGACGAGTTCAGGGCGTTCATGCATGATGGGCACCGTTGTCCCCGGAATCGCCGACAAGGCGCTGGAGGCTTCGGCGCGTTCCCGTTCCCAGTTAAAGGCTTCAGTTCCACTTATCGCCCACTGAGTCCAACGCTCGTCTGAACTAAATTCTAGATACCCGCGTTCAATGGCTAAGGGATGAGCGCCTTGCCCAGTCTTGTTGCAGTGAATACGAATCGATAATCGCTGTCCTTCGACCAATTCAATACCTTGCTCCGGAACAAGCGTTATCGAGCGCGCATGGTGTATGCGTGAATCCGCTCCCCAGCCTTTTCCATTTGGCCCAATAATTCGCATCGGATCCGTTGGCATCCAAGGCACATCGGGAACGCTCGCCCGAAAGCTCACAGGTCGTTTCGAAGCGTCTTCCTCGACGATCCAAGCCTCTAGATCATCAATGAGAAATCCCCACTCCGGACTGTGAATCGATGTACTCGGATCGAAGGGCAAAATAGTCAATCGCAGCGCCGTCGAGGATTCTTCACCAAAGCTTTCAGCCGGAATATCGATCAAGGTATGCGTCTTCGTCTCTACCGTTCCTACGGTATGAAACTCATCATAGGCAGCTTTCTTGGAGACATCGTATTGCGTACTGTTATTGGACGTTACCGACAGGGACTTCAAACCGCTCCACTCGACGCTGTCCTGAATCGTTTTGCCGCTTCTCCAAATCGATTCCTGCAAGGACAGCATGCGCTCGCGCAAGGCGATCACCTCATCGTAGCGCTCTGGCTTGTCAGGCACTTTGACAAGCGGCGCATCATCGGGCAAATCGGAGTCGGCAGAATTGTTGTAGAACGCCATGAAGCGATAGTACTCTTCGTTCCGCAACGGATCATAAGGATGATCGTGGCACTGAACACACCCAAACGTTACGGAACCCCACGTCTGCCAAGTGGTATTGATTCGATCGACTACTGCCTCGATTCGGAAGACCTCGTCATCAGTGCCGCCTTCATCGTTGTTCTGCGTATTGCGTTGGCAGGCCGTCGCCACGAGGTCGTCTAGCGACGGACGTGGCAAAAGATCACCAGCAAGCTGCTTGATCGTAAATTGATCGAACGGGAGATCTTCGTTGAAGGCCTTGACGACCCAATCGCGGTAGGCCCAGATCGTCCGCCTTTGATCCTGACCCAGACCTCCCGAGTCGGCGTACCGTACGAGATCGAGCCACATCGTAGCCCAGCGCTCGCCAAATGCGGGGCGGCTCATGAGCTCGTCCGCCGCCGCCGCCACCGCGCGATCTGGATTCGACGCATAGGCCGCCTCGAAGGCATCGAGTTCTTCCAAGCCGGGCGGCAAGCCCGTCAAACCCAAGCTCAGTCTCCGGAGCAACCGACCCGGTTCCTCGCTTGGGCTCGGGGTCAGCCCTTCCGATTCCAATCGGCTGAATAGAAAGCGATCTACATTTCCTAGCTCCTGATCGCCATAATTCGCATCGGGAATCGTCGGCGAGGCCGGCGCCTCGAATGCCCAGTGGCCGCTCCACTCGGCGCCGCCTTCTATCCAATCCCGAATTAATGCAATCTCCTCTGGAGAAAGGGCATCGTTATCGTCCGCGGGAGGCATCCGGTCGTCCTCATCGTCGGTCGTGATGCGATGGAACATTTCAGATTCCTTCAAATCACCAGGCGTCACTACCAAATTCCCCGAGTCCCCTTCGAAATTAATCACCCGGTCCTCATAAACGAAAGAAATATCCCCCGCCGCTTTTACGCCCCCGTGGCACTCGGTGCAGTTCGCATTCAGGATCGGGCGGATGTCGCGAGCGAAATCAACGTCGGCTGATGCGATCGCAGCGGTCCCGCTCAGGACTAGGACACTGCTAATTGCATAGGTTGGAAAAGAGAGCTTCATCAAATTCGAGACGACAGGCTTTTCGGCGAAATCTGGGATGTATTCAATTGGAATATGCGACCTACTATAGGAATGCCAGGCGATTGCCAAGCTGCCATTGCTATTAGGAGCAAATCCGACGCCCGCTTTTAGTTGCCCCGATCAGATGCAATGATAGACAAAAACCCATGCTTGGATTCCCTACCCTGCGAAAGCATCTATGCCTGCTAAGCTTTGTTTCTGGTGGTATTCTATCTCTCGAATTGCAGGCCCAGCCATCGCCAAGCCCATTGAACGCCATGGCCCACGGGCCCTTCGTGTCTTCCACGATTTCGACGGATCCGCTTTCTACACGGAGCATTTTCGTCTACAAGGGGATCGCTGTTCGCGTCAGAAAAGAGCGCGATGCCGTGATGGTATTCGACACGGACCTACTGCGCATGGCTAGCGCATGGACCGGAGGCTTTCTCAAGTGGTATCCCGCTCGCGATGGATTGCAGGAATTTCCCAGCCCTGATGGCTATGAGCACTTTACTACCAGTCAACGTCCCGGTTGGTCACTCGATGGTCGCTTTGGCGATCCCCGTCCCTGGCGATACGGTCCCGTACCATCTAGACTCGGACGCTACAAGGGACTCTACCTAAAGGGAGATTCAGTCGTATTTTCATACACCATAGGATCTACCCCTATCCTCGAATCGCCCGGATTCAGGAGAATCAATGAACAGCCTGTCTTTACGCGAACCTTCAACCTCAGTCAGACAGGCGATCAACCATCGATTCAGCTCGCCCGAGCGCCGGATGGCTCCGCTACCTCGCTCAGCGACCACAAAACGTATTCAGATAGCGGATACGTTACGATCCAAATAAGTAGCCACAACCGACTCGTCGGCTATCGCGGTCTACCCGTCGGAGCCAGGTGGCGTCTGGCGAACCATCATCTAATCCTAGACCTGCCACCGCTCGCCGAGCCTACCCGATTCGAAGTCGCGATCGGACCAGTTCTTGCAGACGGGACGGCGGACTACTTAGACGCCTATCTCGAAGCGAGCGCGCCGGTCGCTAGCCTCAGCGATCTCTAGGAGCCCGGACCTGCCCAATGGCCTGTCATCAATACCACCCTCAAGCCGGGGACGGAAGAAGGAGCGTTCATCTCCGATGAATTGACAGCGCCTTCCAACAATCCCTGGAATTCCTTCCTCCGGTTTTCCGGAGTGGACTTTCTTTCCGATGGTCGGGCAGTCGTCAGCTCGCTGAGCGGTGAAGTTTGGGTCGTTGACGAAATCGCCAACAGTTCGACTCAATTGAGCTGGACGCGATTCGCCACGGGCCTGAATCAACCGCATGGCGTCAAGGTGGTCGACGACCGAATATACGTCACCGGACGCGATCAGATCACCTTGCTCCACGATAGAGACGGCAACGGAGAAGCGGACTTCTACGAGAACTTCAACAACCAGGTGATGGCGGCAACGAATTTCCATGCCTTCACGATGAACCTGGATACCGACTCCAAAGGTAATTTCTATTTTGCCAAGGCGACCCCATGGCCCCCGTACCCCAGAGGAGTACCGGCAGAGATCACACCCCATCACGGAGCGCTATTCCGAATGCCTCCAGACGGGAGTCGCCTTGATGTAATTGCATCAGGACTACGGAATCCCAATGGACTATCCATTGGACCCAATGACGAAATCGTCTACAGCGACAATGAAGGCAATTGGGTGCCAACGAGCAAGGTATACCGAATCGTCGAGGGCGGCTTTCACGGCTTTATGCCCTCGGCCCACCGCACCCCCATTCCGAACGACTTTGAAAAGCCACTCCTATGGGTGCCCCACTTCGTAGACAACTCCCCCTCCACTCCAATATTCATCACAAGTGAAACCTGGCCCGCCGCCCTACGCGGACAACTGCTGATTACTTCCTATGGCCGAGGCACGTTATCCCTCGTCCTGAATGAGGAAGTGAACGACCAGTGGCAAGGCGCCCATATGACGCTTCCACCCGAATGGGGATCTATATATCGCTGGATTGACTAGCTGGCAATCCGTGGGCCACGGCGGGGACTGGGGATCCTTCCACCGCATCCGATACACAGGCAAGCCTCTCGGCGTTCCCGTAGCCGTCAATACGCGCAAAGAAGGAATCGAGCTTCATTTCGACGAGCCGCTCGGTTTTGAATCCGCAACCAATCCTGAGAATTTCAGCCTGAGCCTTTGGTCCTACCCATGGACCAGCCAGTACGGTACGCGTCGCAAAGTTTACTCCGTTTTGCGTCCAGGGGAAACCGGAGCGGATCCCGTATCCATCAGATCGATTCAGCTTTCCGATGACCGCAAGCGCCTTACGCTGGAAATTCCAGAGATTCGTCAATCGCTCGCTCGAAAGTCCTTGGGCATTCTACCCGAATTACCGGATTTGATAGATCGCCCAATGGGATTGGTCATGGCGATCGACTATTCAATCCGCTCCGCTAGTGGATCGGTATTGGAGCAACGAATTCACAAAACCATACACAATGTAGCGGGTGACATCGACTCTGTCTCAGAGACCGCTACGGCTCACTCTGGTCACGGAAACGCCTCTCCAGCGCCCACTGGGTCATCGACTCGCGCAGCGCAACCGCCGCCAGAAATAGGCGAACGCGACTAGGTCGTCGACATCCGGTCCTCGGGTGTCGCTCTCAACTACAACGCAACGCCCCGGTACGCTTGTCAAAGCTCGCGACGCATGCATCACCCCCCACGTTAACAATCAGCTGATCTCCGTACACCAATGGGCAACTGCCGCGCCCAAAGAAGAGCGGAGCCGTTCCATAAGCGTCATCGAGATTGATTTTCCAAACAATATCGCCCGATGCCAGTTCGAAGCAATTCAGATCTCCTCGTAATCCTACAGTGAATACTAAGTCTCCATCGATTACCGGACCTGCTCGAGACGCATCTACGATTCCATAGTTCGATCCCAATTCTACGGCGTAGTCATGCTTCCAATACCGTTTGCCCGATTTCGGATGAAGGCATTCGATCACTTCTCGACCCTCCAAAGTATGGATCATAACCAAGTAGTCCCCCGAAATCACAACGGGAGTGTGCCCAGAACCTCGCTCCACTTCCCAGACTCGATTCGGTCCCGTCGCCGACCATGACTTGAGCAAGTTCGTTTCTCTAGACCGCAAATCATGTCGCGGCCCTAGGAAGCGAGGCCAATCTTCAGTGACGGCCTCTGAGAAAAGCGGTTTTGGCGGCGCATGAAATTGAAGCCGATCGAAGGCCTCGGGTGCCGCGACCAAATTCAATCCCAAAAGCAAAGTTAAAGTAAGCGATTTCACAATACAGTAGCGGCCTCAATCAAGAAGACGTCCTGCTAAAACACAACGCTTGTTTTGATCCGCGCGATCAGGTAGCCGCGAATCTCACGTCTGCTCCAATCAAAGACGGGGACTTGGTGACCACGAAGCCTTGCTCTTGATAGCAAGAACCCCAAAACCCACCGTCTCGCCGAGACGCCCATTCCCGAACCGCTGTTGAATAGTGAGTAGTGAATGGTGAGGAGTGAGGTCGGGAATCCCCTGTCTCCTGTCACCTGTCACCTGGCCTCTTAACACTCACTCTTCACTACTCACAATTCACTCTTTCGCCCCTATCCCCTCAAGACTCGCTTGCCGTAGCGTTTCCAAAGCAGTACGCACCCGTTCGAAGTCCGAATTCCTAAGCGGCTTCAATCCATGCGAATTGCTCAGGGCAACTTCTTCGCCCGAGCTAGAAAACACGTGCAGCGAGTATTTCGAGGAGGCTAATGAAAACTCAGGTGTCGCAAAACGCTTCTTCAGCTTGAAGACTTTTCCTTCCTTCAAGTCGCCCAGATATCGCGCTTTCGCAACGCGTCGCAATCCAATGGGTTTTCCTGTATCCAGATTTTTGGCCTCGAACGTAAGCGCAAAAACCCAATAGGCTCCCTCTACGTCCGCGCTCGGCATTATTTCAGCCTCCACGTATACGGTATCGGCCAAGCCCCCGGCCTCGAAGGTTCCCGAATCCAAGCCCTCCTGAATACTCGTCTGCAACTCGCTCGTAATCTCCTGAATTTCATTGATTCGCTGCACATTCTCTCGAGCGGGGCTTCTTGGATGAACATCGAATATCGATCCACCTCCTTTGAGTATCGCAATCTCGGCTTCGCTCTGGAACTGCGCCCGCTGCATCTCCGCTACCATTTCTGAATTCCTATGCAGGTTGGCCATGGACGAAGTTACCACGTCCATCTCCAGCACCTCAAGCAGGGTCGGAGAAACGCGAAACTGCGTTTGCGCGAAGCACAGCGACTCGAGGCTCACCTTCTTCGTCTCGATCCCCGCGTCCACGTAGATCTTCTTCTTATCGACGCCAATGACCGGAAACAACGCGCGACCGGTCGGGGCCACCACAGTCGCTCCATGAAACGAATAGCCCACAATTTCATCCTCTACAATCGCTTCCTGCGCCAACGCCCAAGCCCCTGAAAAAACAAGGGCAACGCTCACCAATAAACGTACCTGCATGCCAACCTCCTACAGTCTATTCAGATAATAAAAACTCCAGTGAACCTAGTACAGAAAACGCTCAAATCACTCAACAAAAAACGACCAATTCCGCTTACGGCCACGCCGAAAGCGGAAAGAGTGAGTGGTGAAGAGTGAATAGTGAAACGACCAATTCCTGAGCAACCCTTCACCATTCACTCCTCACCATTCACACCCCCAATAAAGTCGCTCACGTCCGCCATGATCGTCTCCACGGTCTTCAAAGTGGCCCCCGTCTTCACCGTCCCCCAATAAAACCCATGGGTCACGCCCGGGTAGTGGAGGCTCGATACTTCTTTCCCCAGTGATTTCAGCTCGGGAATAAGAATCTCGAAATTCGTTTTGTACAAGCCGACAGGCTCGACTTGAAGCACTAGGATCGGGCAGTCGATTTCTTTCATCCATGCCCGCATTTCCGTTTTTCTTTGGGGAGAGTAACGACTTGCGGGTTCCTCCATAAGCAACCGGCAATCCGCCGGGCTCGCTACCTGCCCTAAGATCCAGGGGAACCACGGTCGCAGGTTCCCCGGCAATCACGCAGGCGAGATCGACCTTCGACGCCGTGGCTATCGCTAGAATCGCTCCCCCACTGCCGCCACAGAGCGAGGCGTTATTAGGATCCACCTCTGGCAGCGCCTTCGCTCGCTTCACGATCTGCGTCGCATCCCCAACCGCATCGTAGAATCCTGATGGGCTATTGTCATCCGTTTTCTAATACGGCCGTCTCGTAGAGGCAATCGTGACAAAGCCTTTCTCCAGAAATCGCGTATGAATTGGATGCGTCAACAAATTGGCCTTCAATTTCTGCATATTCGACTTACCGCCCCCACCATGAAAGAACAGTATCGTCAGATGAGGACCTTCCCCTTTCGGAGCGCGATAGCCAAAGCTCAAATCCACTCCGTCATCGGATTTCAATGACACCACGTTCACAGGAGATATCGATTCCGATAGAGCGATTCCCGAAATTCGCGACTCGGAATTCAAATTGTCGCCTTCTGAGGGATCGGCAACCCTTTGCTGGGATCGCCTCGCCTGCTGTCTATGGGCCTTCGCCTCGTCGCGGCTCAGCGAGCCATCGCCATTGGCATCCGCCTCCGGAAAGCGCTTAAAATAGCTATCGATTTGGCCCTGGGTTTGGCCAACCGCAGTCGATGCCGAAATCAACAATAGGACCAACAACAGGGGCAATCGCGAATTCATTCTTAAGAAATATCCCGTCGTTCGGCGAATAGCAAGCCCGAGACGATCCTCAAGTTAGCGACCGATGATCCCCGAAACCCTGCCCCCTGTCTCCTGCCCCCTGTCTCCTGCCCCCTGTCTCCTGTCTCCTGCCTCCCAAAGTCTGGCCTCTTAACGTTCACCCTTCAATCCAGGCTGAGGGGTTGACTTCTTTCCTCAACAGAATTCTCTCGGTAGCAAAAACCGAAAACCTCTAAAATCTAACTACAAGATTTATGCCATCTACACCTAGCAAAGATTACAAGCGTCTCGAGCGCGAACAGAGAAAACGTGAAAAGCGGATGGAACGCGAAGCCGCTCGTGCTGAAAAGCAAGCCGCTAAAAGAGGCTGCAAAAAACGAGGATAGCGGGGAAAACGCCGAAAGCGAGTAAGTCGCCTTCCAAATCAGAAAAATCCACTAACGGGATTCCGTCTACGCTCTTCGAGCTACGCCGATCCAAGACGCCTCGCGTTCTGAGATTCATGTTCTTCTCAATGACAGGAGCATGATATTTTACCGAGCCATGCTCCCGGGAGCATAAAAACCCCCGTCCCCCAAAAGCCCATCGTCTCGCAGAGACGCCCATTCCCGGACCGCTGTTGAATAGTGAATGGTGAGGAGTGAGGTCGAGAATCCGGCGGTGTAAGGATATTTGTGTAAACTTTTTTTTACAGATGCTTGGTTATTTGTTGTTTTCTGTGATTCTGTCTCCGAACTCAATGGTAAAGCGGTCCAGGGCCGCGGTCCCGTTCCTCGCGGGCTTGGTCCATTTCCTGGAGATGCTGCGAATCGCCAGGTAGAAGAGCCTGTAGAGCGAGTCCGTGGTCGGGAAGAGATTACGGTTGCGGCTGATCTTCCTGGACGAGCTGTTGAGGGGCTCGCCGGCGCTGGCGGCGCATATGGACCTTGCCGATGTCCTCGGGGCAGTCGAAGAGCGGGGTCGCGCTCTCCCAATGCGCCTCCCAGCTTCTGCCGATCGCGGGGAAGCGCTCGTCGCGCTTGGACCGGAACTGGTCCAGGGCCAGCTTGGCGGCCTCGGCTGCCGGGGCCTTGCAGAGGCTCCTCAGCTCCGAGGCAGCCTGCCTCTTCTCCTTCCAGCTGACGCGCTTGAGGCTGTTGCGGAGCATGCGCGCGATGCGCTTTGGCCTTCGGGTAGACCGTCTCGATGGCCTCGGACAGGCCGGACAGGCCGTCCACGCAGCATACCAGGATGCCGGATACGCCCCGGCCCTTCAGCTCGGTGAGGACGTTCAGCCAGAACTTGGAGCCCTCGCTCCGGGAGGACCGCATCCCCAGCGCCTCCCTGCGCCCCTCCATAGCTATCGCCAGGGCCAGGCAGACCGCCCGGTTGGAGACCTCGCCCTCGCGCCGCGCCTTGGCCACGGTCGCGTCGAAGTGGACGATCGGGTACGCCCGCTCCAGCGGCGGCGCTGGGGATGAGCATGGGCGAGACCTCCACCTTGTGCATCCCAAGCAGGCGCTCCTGGACGTCCCGGACCGCCAGGCCCCGAGAGCGCCGGCTCGAGCTCGCCCTTGCGGTCCCGGGGAACCTCGATCGCAAGCTTCCCGTCGTCGCTGCGAAGCGTCTTGCCACTGCGCCCGCTGCGGACGTTCCCGCCATTGGCCCAGGCATGCTTCCCCCGCCCCAGGTGAGCGGTCAGCTCCGCGTCCAGAACCCGGTTCATCAGCCGCTTCTTCAGCTCTGCTAAAAGCCCTTCGGGACCTACCAGGCCCTCCGGGCCGCTATAGCCGTCGAGAGGCTGGTCGATCAGCTCCTCCTTGATCTCGTCTTCCATTCGATGCTCTCTCCAGCGCTTAAGAACATCAGTTCGAATCATTTACGCAAAAATTTTTACAGGCTCGCCAGGTTGCAAACCCAAAACCGCTGAGCATGATTAGTACTCTTAAAGACATCTTCCTCGAACGCTAAGGTGATACGACGGCGGCTTCAGTCTTTACATCCATGTCGTGGTTGATTGATTGCGAAGTTTCGATGTAAAAGAGGTGGGTGCTTGCAGCCGTTGTATTGAAGGCCTTATTCAACCTATTTATTTTGTATTCATCTGTTGGATTCCTTGGATTGTTGCTTTCTTTATTTGAAAGCTTCGATGATCATCTTCTGTAACTCTTCCAAACTCTAGAATAACGGATGAAAGCGATTGATCCTACTACGGTAGTCACTGCTGACACTAACCAGAACCATGTTTCTTTTTCTATTTCTTGTGTTCCAAAAAAGAGGATTAACAATGCTGGTGCTAGAATTACGATAGCGGCAAGAAGAGCATATGCACTAGCAGCGATTATGACGCCAATGCCAGTAGCCACTGCGAGAAGACTAAAGATTTCATCGGTCGCTAAAGGTAGAGAGTATCCAAGTAAGTCAGCAATGAATGCGACTGCGATGGAAATCGCTAGGGAGAGCATGGAATCAAAGCGAACCACTTCGATCGCCGCTTTCCTAGCCAAAGCTCCCATTCCATTGGTTTCATCTATTTTTCGTCGAACGTCGATTGGAGTCGACGGCGGCGCTAGCCGTCGTTGCTTCACGCGATCGGTTAGTTTAAATCGTTTATATCTTTCCGAAGAATTCCACGTATTAGGCCAAAAATCGCAGCGAAACCTAGAGCTGAGAAAATCATCCCGAAAATTATCACCGATATGCCTTCCAGCCCAAAGGACATTGCTGCCAACATCGACCCTGGCGTCCAAGCCCAAGCCAGTATTTTGATTACCGCAATTTCGCTGCTTTGCGATTCCGTGAATGATTTCATGCCTAAGTAAAACCAAATTCCTGCAAGCACTAAACTACCTAACAGATTAACATAAAACGCTATCCAACAATCTGCTATGGATATCTTTATAGTCTTCATCTAACACTGATTACCAGTAAGAGTGGAAATTGCACAGCGACTGTAACGAATTGCTAGATACGACTTGTTCAGGTTTATTCATCTTTAAACGCTCTTCGTGATATTTGAATCGGATTCTTTGCAGGATCTCGTGCATTCGAGAATTCGTAGCCTGGACCTTTGTGGGTAACTCCAAACTTCAATCCATCTTTAAGACATTTCATTTTAAACGCCTCAATGTTCTCAACATCGAAAATTAACTTTATACACGATTGCCCGATTTTGCGCCCTTTGCTGGCTTGGTGGAACAGGAGTGTAGACCCTCCGTTTGGACATGTGATTTCGATTAAATCATCAAGTTCTCGAGGACTCTCAATGAAACCAAAGTGCTTAACGTAAAAATCCGCGAGCTTCTGGATGTCACGAACGTAAAGCATTGTTCTAGTTGTTGGGGCTACTTTCATAAATTCTCCGAACGTCTAGGTGTCATACGGAGGAGGCGCAGCCTCCGGAGTTATGAACGACTTCTGGTCAGAGTTTGTGAACATTGCGAATTATATTCAGGAGCGGTAAGGAGCAAATAGATGCTGGTAACATAGCAAGTACTAAACCAAAACCCATTCCCATTCCGTAGGCTCCACCACCCGGACCTGAAACGGATCCGACTAAATGTATAAATATTAATAATGCAAAAATTGGGTAGACAACCATCAGAATAATTTTGATCGGACTCAATATTTTCTTAAAAAATAAATGGTGCGTTATCACAAAAAGAAACGTAATAAAATATATTAAATTGAAAAATGAATACAAGAATGAATGGATCATTTCTGTGCGTGCAGGATGCATGTCCGCAAAGATTTCCAGTCCGTTTTCTCCTGTGTTTCCGATGATTAAGGCGCAAACTGATACTATTGGGGCTTGGAGCAAGTACACCGCAAAAGTCTTTTCTGATGCATTCATTAATCGACCTCTAACGTCGAGGTGATAAACTGCGATTAGTGCGGAGCACTAACCGCAATTGTATTATCTATTGGATATGGATTATTTTCTTAATATCGTTCAATCTTTGCTCCATTTGCTGTATGTCCTCTTCAGTAGGATTGAAGACCAATCTGTTTTGCCCCATAAAAATCAGTTTAGTTTTTTCAGGGTCGGGTAAATCCAGCTCAGGGTACAATTCTCGGAGACGTATTCTTCTCTCGAAATTTTCATTGTATTCCTTCTGCATTTTTGCGTGTAACACAGAGTACTCCTGACTGAGAGATTCATACCTTCGTTTCAAGGATTCGTTATATTTCTCAACGTTCTCTTGAATTGCCTTTTGAAATTCGCGTTCAGATATTTCGTCTTTTCTAATTTTGCCTGAATTAGAAGAAGGCACTGCAGTATTAGTTTGAATGACTTTGATTCCAACCAGAGCAATTAGAGCAGCTAGGATTGCGAACGTGATTTTCAATATTATCTCCTAATGTCCAAGTGAGGCGACGGGTTCGTTAGCCCGCGTTGACTCGACTGATTGGTTCGCTTTTTCATTTCGTCATCAAATAGTCTTAGAGACCCTGCCATTGGGTGGATAAATAGCCCCTTAGACTTCTTAAACCTCTTCCAAATTTCCACGCTGCCGCCATTGCCGTGACATTGCGATCGCGGGAAGGGGCAAATGGGAAAACTGGGGTTCGACGTTCATTTTTGCTCTCTTCCAGGGACGAAAGCGGGGTGTCGATTTAGGTTGCGATCGGTATCGCCCTCTAAAGACCGTATTTTCGGCCGTTTCCTGACGGAATGCGGGCTTGGCAAGGGTAACACTTCTCGGCGCCTCTATGCTCTAAACATTAGGCGAGGAGACAAGCCCAATATCCGTAAATGTACGAATCCCCGGAGGGAATGCTCCCTAGAGCGTTTTATCTTTGCCCACAAGGCTAGAAGTCCTGAGATTGCGACAGGCATCGGCAAATGCTACGACTCGATTCGGCTATTATGCAGAGGGACCTAATCAACGCATGACCCTTCCCGACACACTCATTTATCAACGCTTCGCATTCTGCCCGTCCTGCGGTGCCGCATCCGAGAGCATTCCACAAACTCCTGTATTCAATTGCTCCTCATGCGGCATAGAGATGCACTTTAGCCTGGTCACCTCCGCCGCTGCCCTGATCACGGATTCCCAGGGACGCCTATTGATGGTCAAGCGCAAGAAAGACCCTCGCAAGGGAACGCTCGGCGTGCCGGGAGGATTCGTCAGTCCAGGCGAATCGCTCGATACCGCCCTCCAGCGCGAAGTCGGGGAAGAGGTGAACCTCGAACTGGAATCGTGGCGCTATCTTGGTGGCTGGCCCAATTTATACACGTACAAGAATGTCACCTACGCAACCACCGATATTTATTTCGAAGCCCAAGCGCGGGATATCGACGCGCTGCAGTTGTGCGCCGACGAGGTAGCGGATGTTGTTTTCGCTGACCCCATCAGCATCGACCGAGAACAGTTGGCCTTCCGCTCCTTAGTGCAGGCTATAGACGCCTATTTGGCGATCCGGGGGAGCTGATCTAGATCAAATCTCACGTTTATCGAAACACTCCATTTTGCACTTCGATCGCCTTCCAATCCTGAGACCCATCCGTATTGGGTAATTGAGTACCCGTCGCCACGATTTGCAGCTGCGGATCAAGCGTCCTCCAAAAGCGGTCCCGTCTCGATGAATCGAGCTCGGAGAGGGCATCGTCCGCCAGGGCAACGGGAAGGAATCCGAACTGAACCCGCCAGTACTCAATTATCGCCAATGAGAGCGCTAGCGTGATCGAACGCTGCTGCCCCTCGGAAGCGAAATCGTCCGCAGGTCGCCCATCGAGGGAAATCAAGAAGTCGTCGCGGTGTGGCCCCTTCCCTGTCGTTTGCAAATAGGAGTCCCGCTTCCGCGTCTTTTCCAGGAGAGCGATATAGTCCCCCTTCTCTTGAATCTCGGCATTCTTCTTGTAATCGATCCCCAACGATTCGCTTTCTTCCGACAAATCTGCGTGAAACGTCTTCGCCAGTTTCAGCAACTCCTCAAGAACGCGCTCACGGGAGCGGCATATCGACAGGGCTGGCTCATCCATTTGAGCTTCGAACGCAGCAAGGACAGACGGCTTTTCTTCCTGCTTCAGGAGAGCGTTCCGTTCTTGGACCAGTTTTTGAAAAGTCTGCAAGGCATTGTAGTAGCCCTTGTCGATCCCACAAAGAAAGGCGTCGAAGTAACGTCGTCGATTTCCCGGAGCGCCACGCGTAAGCTGCATGTCGTTGGACGATAGAATCACCGTCGGGTAGCGCCCTACGAAATCTGAAAGCCGTTGCACGGGCTCGTCATCGATCCACACTTCTTTCCCCGTTTTCTTGATACGAGCACGTAGAACCGTTTCTCCGAGGTCTTCATGCTCGATCTCGTAGCGCAATTCGGAGAAATCCGAATGCGGACCGATCATGACGCGATTTTCATGCGTCCTGAAGGGACGCAGCGCCGTCGCCAAGCCCAAGGCTTCCAGCAGATTCGTCTTCCCTTGCCCATTGGCCCCGTGCAAGAAAATCCGGGGAGAGTCCAGGTCGAGATGAGCCAGCTCGATATTCCGGTAATTGCTCAGGCTAATCTTCTTGAATTTCACGGCGGGAATATCGTAGGGGAATCGCGCTTACGCCTTAATAGCCAAGGCTCGGATCGCCACCCAGGGGAGTTGCCGACACGCTGTTCTTGTCGAACAGGTCCGCTTTATAGTACTTATGGGCCTGGACACCGGCGCGGAAAGGCGCTCCATGCGCTTTCACGTATTCCGTTATCGCTTTTAGGACAGACCTGTCCTCGCGCCGCGACCACTCCGGGTGCAACCAGACCGGCCTGGACCCAATCCGCGCGCCGATCTCCTCCACCCATCGTTCAATGGATCCTTCATCCTCAACGATCACTTTGAATTCGTCCGCCTCATCCAGAGCGGACTGCACTGGGAGCGCCTGCCACTTGGGACTGAGAGTCACCCAATCGAATACCCCCTTTATCTCGAACGCGCCCGAGGTTTCCAAGTGGCATTTCAATCCAGCGTTCCGAATCGCTTCCGTCAGTGGCCCAAGATCGTGAATACACGGTTCTCCGCCCGTCACCACCACGAATTCCGAGTTCGATTTCTTCGCTTCTTCGACGAGCGAATCGGCATCGCGCTTCGAAATCTCGCTCGGGACGTAGTCTGGATGCCAAGTACCTGCGGAGTCGCACCACGGGCAGTGCACGGGACAGCCAAACAAGCGAATGAAAAAGGCTGACTTCCCAAGATGCGCCCCTTCTCCCTGCCAAGAGTGAAAGGTCTCATATACTGGATATTCCATCACGATTGAGCAGGAGTGTACTGAGCGCTATTTCTCGAGTCTTCCGTTACGGTAACGGATATCAAGTAGGCTCTCCCATCCGTCATGTCACGTATCATGGGATCTACTACGCCGTAAAGATATTGAGCGATCCCTTCGCTCGAGCATTGCTCGACCACCAGTGGCTTAAACAGTCTTGAATCACTCTTCTCGTTCAGGGATTGAATCTCGTCCAGGTAGGGATCGTCCTGGTTGAATACGCAGGCATGGTCCAGGTTCTCGTCAATCCACGAGCGCAGTGGCTTGAGCTTTCCGAAATCGACCACGAATCCACACGCATCTAGCTGATCGCAGCCAAACTTGAAAGTCAGGCTCCAGTTGTGGCCATGGATATGCACGCAGTGCCCATCGTGACGATGCTGCCGGTGAGCGAATGGGATATCGGAATAGGTTTTCTGGCAGGTAAACATTTGCAGGATCTACTCTGGCAATCGCCAATCAGACTTCAACAGCGTTTCCACAGTCGGCGCATCCGCCGCGTACTTGGTTCGGTCAACTTGACCCGAAAGATGAAAGGCCTCCCGGCGCTCGATGCAGGTACCGCACTTCCCGCAGTGAAGCGCGCCTCCCTTGTAGCAGGACCAGGTCTTCTCCAGGGGCGCCCCCAATCGCACTCCTTCTCGAGCGATCTCGGCCTTGCTCACGTTGACGAAGGGTCGGTACAAGCGGACCGCGCTCCAGTCGCAAAGCTGGATCGCCCGATCTAGGGCATCCGCGAAGACTTCCCGGCAATCGGGATAGATCGCGTGGTCTCCGCTGTGGGCCGCATAAGCCACGGCATCCACTTTCTTGGTGATCGCCCATGCCGTAGCGACCGAAATGAGGATCATATTCCGGTTGGGCACCACGGTTTGCTTCATGGAGTCCTCTTCGTAGTGCCCTTCCGGCACCTCTGTTTGGGCATCTACCAAGCCGCAGGATCCGAACAGACCCGCCATCGCTCTCAGATCCGCCACCTGATGCTCGATCCCGAGGAGCGCGCAAACTTCTGCCGCCGCCTCGAGCTCCTTACGGTGCTTCTGACCATAGTCGATGCTGAGCGCGTCGCGAATATCCACTCCCTGCTCACGCATGGCATATAGCATCACGGTAGAGTCCATGCCGCCGGAATAAACGGCGATCGCGGATTGCGGGACCTGGTCAACACCTATCGACATCGTGGCGGAGATAGAGTGGCCCCATTCTCAAGTCAAGGCGGGGTTCATTTTCCCCGTAGCTCAACCGGGCTCTACCCGCGATACGATGGCTTTTTCCCACTGCAGCCAACGTTTCCCTGCCTCGAGAATGTCGCTGGGCCCAATCTCGCTCAAAAACCCTGCTTCGATCTGGCTCCACTCCTCGACCCACTCCGGGTGCCCATCCAAACTATACAGAATATTCTCCAAGATAAAACGAACGCTGCGCCCGCCGCGTTCGAACTCCCGCTCGAGCAAAGCCCGGGTCGCGTCGACATCGCTTTGCGATGGCGCATCGGTCGCCATTGAGCGACAGACCGATTCGATCACTTCCAGGGCGGCATCGATGCTCTCAGGCTGGCAGTCCGCCTGAACCCGAATGCGTTGGATATCCGAAAACGCAGGCAAGCTCCAGTAGTCCACTTTCGTTTCATAAGATACCGCCATCGTCTGCCGGAGCTGCTCATCGATACGCGCCCTGAGAATGCGCTCCAGGAATGTCAGCGATACGCGCTCGCGAAACGATTTCGGTCCCGGGCTCAATATCCAATTGCTGATTGCCAAGGCACCATCGCCCTCATTTTTTGGATACGAGATCTTAGAGGTCCCAGGATTTGGATATTCGCCGATCTCCGCGGACGCGATGTCGGATATCGGCGTTCTTTGCTCCAATGCGCCCACGCTCCGGAGCATGCTCTGAACAACTGCTTCTTTCGCCACGTCGCCTACTACGGTAACTTCGATAGTCCCCTCTTCCATGTGACGGCTAATCCAGCGTTCCACCGCGCTCTGCTGCAATTCGATGCCTTCATTCAATCCCGGTTCCCAAAGCTGTGGCTGATTGGGGAAGAGATGCCGCTGCACCGCGCGCTTGGCTAGAGAGAGCCCATCTCGCTCGACTTGAAGCCCTCGGATCATGTTCGACTTGGCGAATGCAAACCCTCTCTCGCTCACCTCTCCGCTAGAAAAGTACGACGCGATCATCTGCAGAAACCATTCGATTTCGGAAGGTTGGCAACGCGCCCGAAAACACAGGCAATCATCCCCTTCTATGGCATAGCTGAACTCCGGGATCCGGGTTGAAAGCTCTCGATGAATATCCTCCCAAGCGTAGCCCTCCGCCCCGCTCCAGAGAAAGGAATCCAAAGCCACGGATCTCGTAGCCGGATTTGTCGCCGCGCCCCGAGAACGACCCCTCGGATTGACGCGAACCAGAACCTGAGCGAACCTAGGATCATTGTCAGTATTCAGGAAAGTAAGACTCGTTTGATTCCGGAATTGGATCCTCGAAGCCTCAATCATCCGCTCGATTGGCGTATCATGACAACTTCGCCCTCTTCCGGCGGGCCCGACCAAGCGATTTCACGCGGCGGCGTATAGTCGTAGGGCTCGACGGGAAGCTTACGATAGCTGGTAAATTCGCGTCCCAGATTTCGACTGCTCAAGCCCGAAGGGAGCTGCCCACCAATGGACAAGGTGATTCCCGTCGTGCGCCAGGTTTCCCTCAAGGCTCGATCCAGCAATAGCTTGTCGATACTCTCCAGAAACCTCAACTCGAGCCGTTCCTTGTCGCGGTTCGACAAGTACACGTGGCCGGACATCGTCTCCGCCTCGATCCTGTCCGCGATTGACGAGACGCGTCGAGTCGTTCATCTTGCGACGCCAGCGCTCCTTTAGCGAATCGATTTCATCGGGATGAAAGCCGTGACGCGTCGCTTGGCGGATCATGCGATCGAGGAAATTGACCCCGGTGCGCCACTTGTCGGGATGGGTGGTCAATCGCGCATGGGCGTAGGTCGTTTCAAAACGAGTATCGTAAAATACGAAATCGCTATCGAAGGTCCCGACGAATCGCTGACAGCGTTCATTGAGGAGCTACGTCGCGAATCGGCGTAGGTAGTCACTCTCCCGGACTCGTTCCGTATCCCGGCTGCGCCCTTCCTGCCAGGAACGCGAAAGATCGATCAAGGTACGACTGAGTCCGCTGATGGGCTTCAACGCCACGCGAGGATTCTGGTTCTCTTCCGGCCTGCCCACCTGGGGCGGGATGGCTCTGCCACGCGAACGCAGGGATCGAAAATGCTGGCCAATCTGACGCTCGAGGGCATCCGGATCGACGTCTCCGACCACGAACAACGTCATCAATTCGGGCCGGTACCACTTTTCGTAGAATCTGACGAGACGTTCCCGTGTCGCCTCCTCGAGGCTGTCCTCCGATCCCACGATCGGGCGCTCCCCGTATTGCGTTCCCTTCAACGTCTGCCCAAAGGCGAACTCGCTGAATTGAGCCAAGGGTTGATCGTAGCGAAGCTTTTCGGCAAGCACGATGGCGCGCTGCTTCTCAATGCTGCTCGGGTCGAACCGAATCCCGTCCGCAAACCCTCGATACAAGTCCAAGGCCCGTTCCAACGATACTGATGCGCCATTTTTCAGCTCCAATCGATAGCTCGTGTAGTGGTGAGTAGTAAACCTATTGACATCGCTGCCCAAGCTCAGTCCGAGCTCCTGGAAAAGGGATCCAATATCCTCCGCATTCATCGCTCCCGCGCCCTCGAAGGCAATGTGCTCGATCAGATGCGCGTATCCCCGCTCCTGATCGTCTTCGCGCAACGATCCCACGTTCACCACGAATCGCATCGAAACGGCGTCCGCTTCGATATCGGTGGGCAAGATCGCATAGCGAAACCCGTTATCCAATGAGCCCCATCGAATCCGCTCGTCCGGCTCTAGCGGGCTCCGATCGCTGGGCCAACTTTGCAGGAAGCGTGAGGATTGAGACAGAGCGAACGGCGCTAGCGATAACAGTATCGCCCAAGCAAGCAGCGCCTTTTTCAGCCAGAACCCTTTGCCTCCCCTCAACACCGCATACGTATTCTAATAATTCGAGGGAAGCCGCACAATGCGTACGCGCTGGCCCTTGCCTGCGCCGGCATCTCCCGTTTCCTCCGGGACCGCCAGGATGAAACTGCCTCCCTCCTCGGGCAGCAGACCGAACTTGCCTGGAGACGAAAAGGTCATCTCCGGGCGAAAACGAATCAAGCGAGAGCTCTTCCGGTTCTTGGGAACATGGAGCTCGCCAGAATTCGTCGCCAGCAGCGCCCGTCCTCGCGGCGTGAGCCTCATGCTGGCCAACGCGGTCATGTCCCTCACGACCGTCTGGATTTTGAGCACGCTCTGAAAGTCTTGGCTGCTGACCTTGAACACCGCGCCGCGCGTCGCTCCTTGAAGGTGGTTGGCCACGAAGTACACGGCATCATCCTCCGCTTGATACGATAAGTCGCCGGGAATGCTGGAGATTTTCATGACTTGAACTGCATTTGGGGCAGTCCCCGAAAACAAGTCCACCAAGCCGCTGCGCTCGATCCGGTAAATGACGGGCTGCGTCTTGACCCGATTCCGGAACAGGTTTCCACCGATTCCCGTATCTGCCACGTAAAGGTTTCCGCTCTTGTCAAAAGCGATGCTATTGGGCGACACCAAAGGAAACTCGCCTTTCAGCTTCAAATTCGAAGCCGGCCCCATATCCGCTTTCTTCAAGATTTTTCCGGTTACCGGATCAATGAGCGACAGTCCAATGAAGTCATCCGAAGCATCCTTGGTGATGCGCCCATCCTCAGTCTCAATCAAAGGCGTCCCCGAAACCACGATCAACGTCCCCGCCGGAGCGATGTCTCCTAGGCTAACCGGCAAGAAATCGATGTCCGCTGGAGCCGTCAGCCCCACTACGAATCGCTTGCTGGCGAGCTTGAACTCAAGACCTTCTCCAACTGAAAATTTCGTGATCGTCCCAGCTCCACGCTTGGCTCCCACTTCGCCCCTCGAACGATTGGCTACGAATAGCGTCTTCCCATCCAAGCCGAATGCGGCAGAAACCGGTCGATCGAAACCAGGGAGGTCTTCCAGAACTTCGGGACGGGCTCCAAAAGCGTTCAGTGAGCAAGCGCACAAGGCGAGAATTAGGTAGGGACGGAGGGATTGGGTCATTGTGGAAATTGACTGGGGATATCTTTGCAATTCGTGAGCGAACATAAGAGTCGCCTGGGATCTGTCAAAGAAAGCCTCGCCAAATAGCCTTAGCTACCGAAAGACACTGCGATAGGCTCCAAGTTCACTCAAATTCCCACATTTCGTCCGCTTTCAATCGAACGTGCGATCAGCCCGTCGCTCCAGCCGCTATAAGCGCCGCCCGAATCCACTCCCACAACGAGAAGGGCCGGACACCCAAGAGTGTCCGGCCCCGTTGTTTTCGATTTCAGTGTAATCTCGCCTTATCTCATTGCCAGCGAACTATTTAGTTCCTGAGCAACGAAGGGTATGCGGACCTTTGACGGTACCGATTCACCCTCAATCTGAGCGGGAAGGAACTTCCATCGTTTCGCCGCTCGTACAACCGTCGTATTGTGGCGAGAATCGGTCGATCTCAGGACCTTGGCGCTTGTCACCTTGCCCTTCGAGTCAACCGTTACCAATACGTCGATTTTCAGGTTCACAGGCGCAGCCCGCAGCAAAGGCCTTACGACCTCCGTTGGTACGGCAACACCTTCGAAACCCTGGTGTTTTTCCACATAAGCTTGCTCGTAAGCAGGTTCTGATTTCGCAATCAGAGGGCCCGCTAACGCGAACAAGCATATCATCCCTATACGTCTTTTCATATTAGTTTTGTTTATGAACTAACGTCTCCCCTCAGTATCCCAATCGCAGGACACTGCGACAGAGACAAACGACATAAATCGTATCCAATTTTTGGTGTCAATTTTCGAATTGCGACAATCAAGTCACGAAATAATTCCCGCAAAGCGGTCCAGCGTGCAACCCGCTTTCCCTCAAAGCTATACCCTGCTTAAATCCAATTAAGATTGAGTCGCCCAATTCTGCGCCAACAAGAACGATCGCCTAATCCCTCGAGCCCTCACCCACTAGCATGCTCCAAAGCTGGCCTCCCGACTCCGCTCGAGCTTGGCGAAAGCTGACGAACGGGGCATGCCGGTCCTGTTTAGACGCATCGAATTCAATGCCCCATAACGGCAAGATCGAATTGGGCAGGACGGCGTAGCGAGCGTCCCCGATAATCATCGGCTTTTCTGGATGCCACGCCAGATAGCCATCCGAAAAATGCTCGAAGCGATCCAGGTCCTTCCAAAGAGGAGACGCTTCATCGAGTGTCTCCCTCAGCCCCGCCAGGTCCACTTTCTCGGTCACCGCACCTTCGAAGATCGTGGGAGTTTGACCAAAGAACCCCACACGAACCGCATCCACGTAAATCTGGTCATCCCGCTCGTACATCGAGCGCCAGAGAAGCAGGTTTCCGATCGATGGCTTTACTGTGAATCGAGTCGCATCGCTGTGGCCACGCTCTCCCGCCAGCTCTCTACCCACGCTGGAAGCCCGATCGTTCTGGACGACACCCAGCAGCAAATATCCAAGGGCGAATGCCAGGCCTATCCGGGGAAAGAAGCGATTCCGCCGCGCGAATCCTATTCCCAATGCGACGAGCAATCCGAGCGTGAAAATCGGATCGATAATGGAGATGATATTCCAGGCGATGCGCGCATTGCTAAACGGCCATAATAGCTGAGTGCCATAGCTCGTACACGCATCTAGGAGTCCCGCGGTCGCATAACCCGCAATCGCGAATACAAAAAGTTCCTTGAATGACCGGCGCGATCTCAGCAACAGCCAGAAAACTCCCGCGCACAACAGGCCGCCGATGGGAATGAATGCCAGTGAATGCGTGAAGTGCCGATGAAATTCGATATTAAGCAAGGGATCGCTCTCAGATCGTATGAAGATATCCGCATCCGCTAGCATGCCTCCCGCCCATCCGACGAGCAGCGCCAATCGCGCTTGCTTGGGCTCCGCCAGGGAGGTGGACGCGATCGCGCCCAATGCGCCTTGGCTTATCGGATCCATTGGGTCCTTCTACACTTCAAGATGATCATGCCAAATGCATATACAGCCTTCCCTCGGCGCCAATTCAAAAGAGCGCTGAGGCGCTCTTGACCTGAAAGTGGGAGCCTACAGAGTCGAACGCGATAAGATGAAGCTAGACCATATCCAACTCGCTATGCCAAAAGGCGGCGAAGATGCAAAATAACGAATAAACCGCTATCAGCGCTATGGAAAAAGGGCGATACGAGCCAAACGACGAGGGATACATCAATGATCACGTGCGCGATGCAGCCGAAAGCATCGCCAACGCGATCCACGTGTATTGCGAAGGACATTACGCCCATAGCAATGCTCGCGACATTCCGAGCGATCATCCTCTGGTATCCATCATGCGCATTCTCGAAGAACTGGATGAGGAGACGGCGGAACGCGCCAATCGGGTCCACGACCCCAAGTGTTTCAAGATTCACAAGCCTACCCAGAAAGCGAAAACCCGCTGGAACATTTAAAGGATGTCAATCGGCTGAAAGCGGCGCCCGTAAGGTGCGGAACGAGGCAATCCCCTATCCTTTGTCGTCGAGATATTTCCAGACGCCTTTGTAGCGTTTGAATCGCGAGCGTTCGTGTAGTTCGAAGGGTTCGCCATTAACGAAGTACTCCGCGATGAACTCGACCTTTCCCATCTTGTCCTCTTCCAAACCCCCGCTTTCACCAACGATCGTTAGAAAGCTCCAATTCGCCTGGTAAATCGTCTTCTGCAGCTCCTGCTTCAACGTCGCGTCCCGGGCATCCGGATGCGTCGTCTCTACCAAGTAATCCACTTTTCGAAAAAAATAAGCGCTGTATCGCGAGCGCATGAGCTGGACCGCGGTCTTCGGCTTAGCCTTGCCATTATGGAAGGGGCGGCAGCAAATGCCATAGTTGAGCTGGCTCTTGCATGGACACAAAGAGATCTCGCGTTCCGTCGGTATGCGCTTCTTGGGCTTTTCCATACGGCCCCTAGACTTTGATCGATCCGGATTACTCAAAGCTATTCTGACAGGGGCAGTCGATAGCAGGCCACTTCCAGATGATTGCGAAGCAGCAGGTATGGCCCTGCCAACGCGGGAGGGTTCCAACTTTTGCCTTCAAGCGCGGGAAACGAGCCCAACACAACCGGTTCCTCTGGGTTCGGCTCCAGGAGCAGCGCGTCTCCATTTTCCGCCAATACCAAAATCCAATCGTCCCCGAGCAGCAGCTGACCATGACCGTAGCGTCCCTTCTTCCAGGTCCGGCGCCCCGTTTCCGTGTCGATACATGTCATCATGCCATCATCCAGCCCATAGAGGTAGCCATCTCGATAGACGAAATTGTTGAACTTGGCCTTCAAGTGCAGGGTCCGCCAGGCTTCCTCAGCTTTGTATCCAGATTCCGTGCGCACGATTTCGAACATTGACGCCCCTGCTCCATATCCGCTCGACACCACGAAGCGATTGTCAGGCAATTGCACCGGAACCGCAACGCGCGGCGTGCCCGTAGAACGCTTCCATGGAAAGGTCCAGAGAACGGAGCCATCATTGGGGCTATGAGCTGATACGCCGCCTCGATTGAATATGAGGAATTGCGTTTCTCCATGAACTTCGAACGCCACCGGTGAGCTCCAATGAGCCTTGTCGTCGCCACCGCTCCACACTTCCGTTCCCGTCAGCTTGTCGTAGGCAACAAGGGTGCGCCCGTCACTTCCTCCCGCATTCAAAATCAGCAAGCCGTCATGGATCAATGGCGAACCCGCTACGCCCCATTCCGGCAAGGGCGCCTCATTCGATTCGAGGAGATTGAATGAGAAACGCTCTGCTCCCGTTGTCAATTCACGGCAAGCCACAAAGCCCAAACCGCCTACCGTATAGACACGATCGCCATCGATGGCCGGCGTCGCTCTGGGGCCAACGCCCCCAAGCGGATTGTCGTAGCGAGCGCTATTTGACTCCTGCCAAATCAGCTCGCCTGAAACGAGATTGTAGCACGAGACAAGCTCCTCCTCGCCGGATTGCTCCTGCGTAACCGCATACGGGCCCGATATGGCGAATCCTGACCAGGATTCTCCGATTGGCTTCCGCCACAGCAACGCAGGCGAATTCGTTTCCCAATCCTTTGCTAAGCTCAAGTCCGGTACGGACGCATTGCGATGCTGACCCAGAAATTGCGGGAAGCTCGCGGCATTCAGAATAGCGTCATCGGTGGCCACGCCGCGCTCAATCGCCATCGGCTTGGACCATTTCCACCTAAAGATCGGAACTAGGTCCCCAGATACCCCTCCAAATTCAACGGTACCCGCTAGAATCGCGAGCGTCAGGGCAAGCCCTCCGACTGAAATCAAGCGTGTTCGCCAGGGTGTCCGCGAAAACGCAACCAGCCAAATAAAGGCCAGGGCGACGCACGTTGCCCCGAGCCCAATCAATTTCATTACCAAGACCTGCCTCGTATCCGCATCGTCCCCATGGGCCGCTACAAAATAAATCGCGGCCCCAAGACCCAAAAGGCCGATCAACATCAATGGCCACCAACGAATCCCTTTCCCTACACGCTCTTTCATGCTCGTCTCACTATAAGGCGTTGATCCGCTCTGATGGCAAGCTGGGAAATCTCAGTACGGGAAATCCATTCCAGCCTCAGGATTTCCTCAAGCAGTCGTTCATTTTAGAATTTCAGCAGGATTCGTAACATCTTTGTAACTACGTTTCCATAAAGTAACAATTGGCGAATTGAGATAAGGAAGCGAAGTTGAAAACGTATCGCGCATTCCGGAAAGCGACACTCGCTTCGCCGGAGAAACTGTTCTCAAAAAATCGCATACACCAACATTAGAAGATGAAATTATCGCCCAAGCTCATAAGCTTTATCGTCGCGTTGATCGCGACTCTAGTAATCACTCTGCTGACACTAGGCGGCGGTCGTGACGACCAAGCAGCCGCAAAGCAGATCCAAAAAACCATCAAGCTGCTCCAAAGCTACATAGACAAGAATGATGAAGGCCCTGGCGGGAAACCTGATCGCCCGAATTATTTTCGCCGTATTGCAACCTTCCCCGTATTCACCAATACGGATATCGACGATGAAACCGTATCAGAGATCGTAGCGGCAACCGAAGACGGAATGACTCTCGTCTACACAGACAGCGAAAAGGAACTGATCGGATTTGTCGACATTTCGGATCCTTATTACCCCGAACCAGATGGGGTCGTTGAATTGGACGGTGAACCAACCTCCGTAACCGTCGTCGGTGACTATGCGCTGGCGTGCATCAATACGAGCGAGGATTTCGTCGATACTAGCGGAGTACTGGTTGTAATTGATATTATCGGACGATCCATCGTTCATGAAATACCGCTCGGAGGACAACCTGATGCCATTGCGGCTAGCCCGGACGGACGTTATGCGGGTATCATTATCGAGAACGAACGCGACGAGGACGATGGTCCTAACGACGGCGCCCCTCCCCAGCTTCCCTCCGGGTTCGTAGTCATTGTCGATCTAGTCGGAGATCCCGAGACTTGGACGACACGGGAAGTCAGCCTGGTAGATGTCGCCGACAAGTTCCCTTCGGATGCAGAACCTGAATACATCGACATCAATCACCGCAACATCGCTGCCATAAGCTTGCAGGAGAACAATCACATTGCCCTGATCAATCTCAGGACTGGAAAAGCCGTAAAGGACTTCTCCGCAGGCACTGTGGATCTCAAGTATGTCGATACAGAAGAAAACGAGCTCATCGAACTCAACTCTAGTCTCTACGATGTCCCTCGTGAACCAGACGCTCTCACTTGGATAGGAAACGATCGTATCGCTACTGCTGATGAGGGCGATCTTGACGGGGGTAGCCGCGGTTTCACGATTTACAATCGATACGGAAATATCCGGCTTTACCTCCGGAAACAATGACGACCACTTGATGGCGATGATCGGACACTATCCCGAGGAGCGTTCGGAGAACAAAGGCAACGAGCCGGAAGGCATCGAGTACGCCAAGTACGGCCGCGACCACCTCCTCTTCGTGGGATCGGAGCGCTCGAGCATCGTTTCTGTCTACAAGCTGGGTGACCGTCGTAGGGAAAAGCCCTCCTTCATACAAGCGTTGCCCGCAGGCGTGGGTCCTGAAGGTCTCCTCGCCTTGCCAAACCGGAATTTGCTCGTAGTGGCAAGCGAGGTCGATGACAGAGGCGACAAGATTCGCTCGTCCATCTCGATATACAAGCGCGGATATCGCACGCCTACCTACCCGACCATCGCATCCAAAGAGCGACGCAACGGCACTCCGATACCTTGGGCTGCCCTTTCCGCTCTTGCTGCTCATCCGCGCAAGTCCAAAGTCGCTTGGACAGTTTACGATAGTTTCTACAGAAAGAGCCGTATCTTCAAAATGGATATATCCGATAGTCCTGCGATTATCAACAGGGAGATCGTCATCAAAGACACTTACGGAAAGTTCGCGGAAGCGATCGAGGAAGCCAACGGTGATTTCGCAGACGCAGTAGACGGTATCTACGGAGAAAGCTTCGTCGGTATCAGCGCTGAGAGCCTATTTAACGACGACGACACGATCAATGTGGATCCGGAAGGACTTGCCAAGCGCGCCGGAAATGGGTTCTGGGTCGCTTCGGAAGGAGCGCGTACCGTCGGTGAAACCGACGACGGAGATCCCGTGCCCGTATCGAAATTGAACTGGCTCTTTCGTGTAAACAACAAGGGCCACATCATGGAAGTCGTGGCGCCGCCACTAGAAACGAACCTCAAGCAAATTCGATTTGGATTCGAAGGGGTGACATCGGTCGGCAGAGGAGCGAGAGAAGTCCTTTACGTATGCTTCCAGCGTGAATGGATGGGCGATCCCGAGGACCACGTTCGCATCGGACGCTATGAAGTCGCTACGGGTGAATGGAGCTTCTTCTACTATCCAATCGACGAACGCGAGTCTCCCAATGGCGGCCGGGTCGGCCTATCCGAAATAGTCGCTGTGTCAGACTACGGTTTCCTCGTAATCGAACGCGACAACCAGGGCGGACTCGACGCATTCATCAAGAAGATTTACTACTTCTCGATTCATGGTCATACGCCGCTGCCTGAGCCAGAAGACCTAACAGCAGAGCCAGAATTCCCAGTCGTTGAAAAGGAGCTCGTGCGCGACTTGATTCCTGATCTGCTGGCTGACAACGGCGTCGTAATCGAAAAGGTGGAAGGCCTTGCCGCATTGGCGGACGGTCGACTTGCCATCGTCACCGACAACGACGGCGTTGACGACTCTTCGGGAGAAACTCAATTCATCATACTGGAAGAGGAAAAATAGATCTTCCTCCAAAATTGACGCGAACGCCGATCGGGAAGCCGGTCGGCGTTTTTGTTTCGCGTTTTGCTACTGCCCAAATCCCTTTACAATCTTGCGGCGCAGCAAGTCCTGGGCGAACGCCACGTAAAGCCATACCCCGTCTGGACTGATGCGGGCATAGTTGCATCGAGGCCGTCCCTCAGGCGAAGGCACGACAACCAAAGGACTCGAGCCCTCCTCTCCTGCTCGCGGCGCTACCTGAATCCCTAGAGCCGTTCCGATAAGTAAGCGCCCATCCCTCAAAGGCTGCATGCCATCCAGTCGTCCAAGACCGGTTGACGGAATTCCTACCCGGTACGTGACTTCTCCCGGCGCGTCGAGTGTACCTTGATCCCTCACCATTACACCATGGATGTTTCCGGAATTGAACTCCGCCACGAGCAGTGTATTCTGGTCAAGCGATAGCGACAGTCCATTTGGCATCCATTCCGTGTCCATCGCTTTCACGAGCGATCCGGAACTTGAGTCAATTCGCCAGATCGAATGGGTCGCTGGGTCGGTAAAGAATACGGTACCATCGTCAAGGATTGCGATATCGTTCGATGCCTCGCCACGCGCAACGGCCACTTTTTCCCAGGTAGCCGTATCCCAAGCATAGATACAATTCGCGCCGCGAGCGCACCCGTAGAGCCGACCATCGGGTCCAAAAGCGATCCCATTGGCCCGTCCCGTATTGTCGTCTAGCAAGACCTTTTCCCCCGAATCCGCCTCGACCTTGAACAGCAACGAACGCGGAACATCGGTAAAATAAAAATTGCCCTCGCTGTCCCAGGCCATCCCCTCCGCGAATCGGTGACCGGTGGAAACGACTTCCCATTCAGAATCCGTCTCGAAGATCAAATCTTCCCCTCGGAACGTATTTGGGAACGCGATTAGGGGCGCAAAAACGAATGCAATTCGATACAGGGAGTTCACTCTATCAATCAATAGGCTGACGACGGAGATACCAAGCAGAATTTCTAGAACTATCCATCCCGCAAGCTCGCCTCTTAAAAACTGAAAAATGCCGTGACAATCTGGGGAATCTGTATTTCCAACAAAGACCCCCTCCATTGTTCCGGTTAGGGATGTACCGCATGCAAGAATTAAAGGAAGATGATTTGAGCCAGATCGATGCTCTATTTTTCGTGACGATCCCCCGCTCCGCGTACCACCTACTCGCCAAGCGAATCAATTTCTACTTCAACGATGCGCTGCGCGCTGACGAAGCGTCGCGCTATACCTACAAACATTTGAGGGAGGCTGAAACGCGCCCCTGCCAACTCATCGGTACCCACGACTTTGGACTCAATCGAAAGTGGCCATCACGCCTCTTTCGAACGACCCCTTGCCTTGAGGGAAGAAAGTATTTGATCCAGATTCGAAACCCAATTCCCGGCTCCATCTCCCATTTTCGCCTCGAAGAGAAGAACGGCCTCAAGCGCAAAGGAACCGAAAAGGAGTGGATCGAGCACTCGACTCGTCATTTCGCGTTTGTACGGCGTTTCATTAGGCGCTGGATCGTAGAGCCACCCTACTCTACCGGAATGGCCATAAGCTACGAACAAATCACGAACGAACCCCTTTCTACTCTGCGTGACGCCTTGAGACTGATGGCTAAAGACGGCCTCGAACCCAACGAATCCAAGGTGCAAGCCTGTATTGATCGGTATCCATTCATTGATCCCCCGTCGTTGGAAGAATTTGAATACTACGACAAAGGGCATTTTCGACGCCTTCGAGATTCCTTGAAAGAAACCATCGCAATTTTGGAACGCCCCGAATTCCAAATCAATCTCGATCTCCCTTAATCCGGAAATCGAATACGCATTCGGACCCCGTCAGTGCGTCATCACATAAGTGATTATATTGATCCCCATCGGATACGAGCTACGCTCCGAGTACTGTCGAAAAAACGCTTCGTCTTCGCCCTCGCGCTCCCAACCATCCACGAGATCATTGTTATGGCAAAGGAGCACCATCATGCGTCCTTTGTCATCGAAGATGCCGTAGAAGTGCGGATCCGGATCTTCAGCGACTCCTGGCATGGGATGGTACCGATAGCCTTGCCTCCAAATGTGTATCGGCACTACCTGCGGCTTTTCCTGAAAATCGTAGACGTTGTGGAATATCTCGTGCTCAAGCGGCAATTCCTGCGGCTCGTACTCCGGTAGAACGCGTTTCATCTGGTAGTAGAACAAGTCCCAATGCTGCGGGCCCCAAAACTCGTCGACCATCAGGAATCCGCCATTCCTCAGGTAGTCGCTGAGCGCCTCTACCTCCGCGTCCGTGAAATTGGCGGAGTACGGAGCGATCAGGAACAGGAATGGATACTCCTTGAGCTCAGGATCGGTTAACTCAACTACAACTGGATTTGGATTCACTTTCATCGAGGTCAGCTCCTGCAGCCGATATGAAATGTTCAAGTCCGCCTCCGGGTAATCGCCGTCCCAACCACGACGCCCATGAGGGATGTAGCGGACACGGGCAAACGTGAATACATCTTCCTCGAATTCCTTCTCGTTCTCCCACATAGGGAATTCGCTCCGGTCCACATAGCCGCGCCTCCCCCCACCAAAACGCTGAGCGCTCGCAATTTCGGACAGGACAAACAAGGAAAGAAAAAGATATAGCAGGGCGCGTAACACCAATCAAACAGTCAAGGTAAGCATGACTGGGCGAATTGCCCTGCCATGCCAACGACAGCTAGGCCTTCACACGAGGAAGGTCAACTCTTCTAACGCAATCTGACGGGTTACGATTTTCCGCCGCTCCGCTAGCGATTGGAACGCGTCGAATTGTGATTCGCGGGAATTGCTGGGGCGACCGCGCGAGATCGATTGGAGCGCGAAGAGTTATAATCCCCTGTCATAGCACGCTTAGGCGCTCGCTTGATCGACTTGTAGGTGAGCGTAAGCTCTTCCGTTTTGCTTTTTTGCGTACTGAAGTTACCACTACGCCTGATAGCACATAATCGACCCCATCTTGCGAAAGTCGAATCGTCGAAGGGAATTGCGGATTGCCGCTAGACTTGGCGAGAAGCGGTGACGCCTTGTCGATTCGCTTGGTTACGGTAACCGGCTTGTGCTGCCGTTTCCCCGTAGCCAATCCACTTGCCGCATCGCGCGTTCCTGAAGGCGCAGACAATCCCGACACCGAGAGGATGTCTATCCACTCCTTGTGGTCCTTATCGACGGACTCGCCCTTAATTCCCTCGATCTTCATAAATGAAGCCGAATAGGCAGGGGCTAGCAAAGAGAAAGCCAATACAGCTATAGCGAAGGTTCGTATGTTCTTCATAGTCATTTGAGGTTAATCGTCCTGATCGACCGGCAAATTTAATCGAATACAGGCCAGGGTCAACCGCTCGACCGTAATTAAGCTGTAAAGTTGCTCCGACTCTGAGTATAGGTTTCCAATAACACAATGAGCTTCCCTGCTCCATTCAACTCCATAACCGTCCAATATCGTCGACCGAATCGGAATTAACGCAAAACGCCTCAACTATGCCTCTATCAAAACTCATAATTGGATACACATGGGCCATTGGGGCCACGATCGCTCTCCACGCGCAAGAGCCTAGAGTCGAAACAAGCTACGCCCATTCCACGGACTCGTTCCCTATCGAGGGGACGCCAAAGGGCACGGTTACCGAATATATCTGGGATAAAAGCGGCGTTTATCCCGGTACCATTCGACGCTACTACCTTTACGTACCCGCGCAGTACAACGCCTCTCAGCCTGCCGCCCTGATGGTATTTCAAGATGGACATGCCTATATCAAACCGGATGGCGACTTCAGAACCCCTACCGTTTTCGACAACCTTATCCATAAGAAAGAGATCCCAGTAACGATTGGCGTATTCGTAGATCCCGGACACACTACCGATGAGCTGCCTCCCGAACCTAGGTGGCGACCCCGTCCCGCAAATCGCAGCATAGAGTACGACACATTAAGCGACACGTACGCGACCTTCCTGATCGACGAGATCCTAGCCGAGGTCGAATCAAGGTACGCTATTACTCAAGACCCAGATGGACGCGCCATAAGCGGCAGCAGCAGCGGGGGCGTTTGCGCCTTTACGGTCGCCTGGGAGCGTCCCGATTCGTTCCGGAAAGTTCTCAGCCACATCGGAAGCTTCGTCAATATTCGCGGTGGACACAACTATCCCGCTCTAATTCGAAAAGGGAGCGACAAGAAACCGCTCCGCGTCTTCCTTCAAGACGGTAGCGGCGACCTGGACAATCAACACGGGAACTGGCCTCTGGGAAATAAGCAGATGTATGCAGCGCTCACATTCCGCGACTACGATGTCAAATTCGTATACGGTACCGGCGCTCACAACGGCAATCACGGAGGCGCCATCTTTCCCGAGTCGCTTCGTTGGCTTTGGCGCGACTATCGCTTGCCGACCAATCGCTAGGCTCGCTCAAGAGCCATGCGCCGCACGCGTACGGGTCTCGACGCAATAGAGCGAGGTGGTCGCCGTCATAAAGAGCGTATGGCCATCTGATCCGCCAAAGCAGACATTGGCGCAGCCTTCAGGAAGCAGAACGAGACCAATGCGCCGTCCGTTTGGATTAAATACATGTACTCCATTGACGCCTTCTACGCTATGCCCCGCGCTGGCCCACAAATTTCCGTATTGATCAACTTGCTGCCCATCGGGACCCGCATCGACACCATTGAAGGTGACATCTGCGAACTTACGGCGATTCGTGAGTCGACGGCCGTCCTCAACATCAAAGACGTACAAGGGTCTCGGTCGATCTGGCCCCGTATCGGCGATATACATACGCTTAAAGTCTTCTGAAAAGCAAATGCCGTTGGGTTTGCCCATAGAGCTCTCGACCCTATCCACAGAACCGCTACTGGGATCGATGCGGTATACCGCTTCCTTAAGTTCTAGCTTTCCTTTGTTCCCGTAGCCCGGATCCGTAAACCAAACGCCTCCATCGGGATGCGTCACTACGTCATTGGGCGAATTGAGCGGTTTCCCATTCCAGCTGTCCGCCAGAACAGTTTCGTTTCCGTCTGATTCATAACGAGCGACGCGCCGTCCTACCTGTTCACAGCATATAATGCGGCGCTGGGCGTCGAAACAGCTCCCGTTTGTCTGCCGCGAAGGTTCCCGATATATAGAAACGGTTCGATCCGCCTCATTCCAGCTCCATTGCCGGTTATTGGGAATGTCGCTCCAGATAAGTCGCTTGTGAGTCTCATCCCAATTAGGCCCTTCAGACCAACGCCCACCTGTCTGCAGCCGCTCTATCACCGCTGACTTCGATATCAGCCGATCAAAACTTGGATCCAGACTCACTATCCGGCCGGAAGCATCGCTCAAAGGACCGAGAGGCAAGGAACTGGTCGACTGCCCCACAGCCGAGTACCGCGCCCCCAGCGATAGCGCTAACGCTTTTAAAAACCATCGACGTGAGCGATGACCGGCGCCCGTTCGGATAGATACTGCTTTCATAAATTGCTCATAATAGTGATCGCTAAGGGAAATCCGTCAATCGTTGGTATCGTCACGTACGTGTCTACCGACTACTTCTTCTCAACAGATACGCCAAGGATTCTCTCCTTGCCTGATATCCCCACTTTATCAGCAATCGTCAGCCATAATCCGGAGTCCAGCTCAATGGCAGCGGAGTCCCTATGCCCAAGAATCGCGGCTAGCAAGTCATCCTGAAAACCGTCTACCTGCCCTCTATTGAGGAGCTTTTCCAGCTGATCGAGCGTGGTCCCAAGGCTCGCTTGATCGGAGGCGTTCAGGCAGGATCGCAGAAACGAGGTCGCAATATCGATCGCGTAGACCCCTTGAGGCCCATTAACGTAGTTCCTCAATAGATACAAATTAACGCCAATGAGGTGGCTATCTGGATCGCTCTTTAGAACGATCGAAAACGACTTGCCGCATATCGAACGTTCAGGACGATATTCATTGGCATATTCGGTCGGCTTCAAGTCGAGCCGCCGAAAGAAGGGACTGCCCCTAGCTGCGTCTACGGACCATTTGAATTCTCCAAACGGGTATAGCGGCTCGCCTACGCAGCGTTCGTGAATCTCCAGAGCCGCTGCCTTCACTTCTAGGTCAGAATCGCTTTCGGCAGTTTTCTCCGCAAGAGCCCTCAATGCATGTATCGAATATCCCGTTACCTCCAGACTGCGAAGGGCGCGATTGCGCCGTAAACTTTCCTCCTGGTTCAATTCGTTTAGCAAAGTGGGGAACGCTCTGTTTCGAAGTCTTTCCAATGCTGCGTAGCACGCGCCGCAGAGTTTCCGGTCCCAGCCCGAAAACCACACCTTGTTCAGCTCCAGAATTGAGCGATCACCGCCGATACGCCCAAGCGCAGAAGCTGCGCCAAGACCAACCCCGCGCGGCTGAATCCGCATCAGCCCTATGAGCGCGCCTATCGCTTCTTCAGCGCCTTCTCCCATAATCCCGAGTACCTCGCAAAGCGCTTCAACAATGAGATTCCATTCGTGAGTCATTTCTAAATCTGGGCTACCGAGGGACTCCGGGGCTTTATCGAGAATTTTCATCAACAGCGGGAGGTGAGGCGCTAAGTCCCTCGCAAATCCTCGCTTTAACTCTCGGATCTCCAAATTGCGATCGCTCTTTGAGAGAGAAGGATCGTAGGCACGTTCGCAAATGCCATGGAATAGCAACCTCTCGAGCTGACCCTGATCGCTGTCTGCGGCGGCGATGGCCACTCGGATAGGATCTCCCACGGAATAGCCTGCTGAATACTGCGCGATGATTTCAGACAGCGTTTTCATTCTATCTTTTCCCTAGTTTATACAGGAACTGAACATTGCCGGATTCCTTCCCAGGAATCAAATGCGATTAGGATTCATTCCTGTATCGAAAGGAATTAACTCGTTAGAACCTATCCGAAAACCTGTCTTGGCGCCGCTGATGGCGGTTTTTGGATAGGGTCTAGTCTACCAAAAACGAAACCAAGTCAGCAAGATCCTGAGCTGACAGGGCCATCGATCCCCCAGCGGGCATGATGGACTGACTCAGCTTTTGACGTGAACGGATCGACTCCTGAGGAAGACGATGCTGCTGCCCGCCTAGATCCTTAAGAATCACGGTATTGCCATCGCCCACCACAAAGCCTGAGAGGGTGTGTCCTTCCACCGTCTCGATAACTACCGACTCGTATCCAAATGCAATCGCGGCTGAAGGATTGATAATGAAATCCAGGATCGCAATCCGATCAAATCGCTGCCCCACTTCTGTCAAGTCAGGTCCAATGTCGCGCCCTTCGGATCCATGCGTGTGACAAGTAGCGCACACGGCTCGCCCAAAATAGAGCTCGCGGCCTTTTTCGCTATCCCCCACCAGATTCGCTATCTCGTTGATCGGTGGCAACCGCTCGCCCGTAGCGCTTTCCCGCGGGAAGTAGCGCGATGCCAGCGCACGGACTGACGCGTCCGGATTACTATGTATGTGATCTGACACTACGGGATAGAGAAATTTGGGAAGCTCATTGCGCCCCGCCAAGTGCATCACATAGGGACCGCCCACAGGGGATTGGGCCATCGCAATCGCAATCTGCCGCACCTCATCGCTCAATTCCGTTGCGCCTCTGAGCTTGTTTCGACCTTGCGCCATTCGCTTCGCTTCTGCGGCAGCCGCTTCCGCTTCTGGGTCAACGGGGAGTCGGCTCTCCAAGCCGAACCCCTGCCATTCGTTGCCTGAACGCGCCGTGACCCACCACGCCGCGTACGAACGCAGATCCTCAGGGCCGCTTGTCGCCGCCGCCAGAACGGCTTCGCCGGCACCTCGAGTCGCAATAAACCCAAGCGCATCCAGCGCCTGGCGACGCTGGTCTTGGGTAAGCGACGTAGAAATCGCCCGCTGCTCAAGCGCCGTTACCGCTGATTCTGGATGCAGACGCCAACTCAAATCGGCGAAGTCGCGATTCCATCGCGCGGGATCGGCATCCGCCTTGTAACGCAGCATTTTCCAAACGGCCGCTTCGTTCCCTTCGCTCGCCGTTCCCAGCGCTTCCAGGTACCAGCGATCATTCGGCTCGAAGTGATCGTATAGCGTTGCAATCGCGTTCTTGGATTGGTCAAACGAGACATCGCGAAGCGAAAGCGCTACTTCTCTACGAACCGCGGGAGACGGATCGCTCGCCATTCGGTTCGCCCGTCGGACAAGCCCCTCGGGATCGTGACGCCTTAAGGCGCGATACGCGACGATGCGTAGGTTGGGATCTACGTGAACCAGCATCTCATCGACGCGCGAGCGCGCTTTACGCACCAATGCAGCGGAAGCGCGCCCCGCGACTCCGATTTCCGCCAATGCGTAAAGCGCTCTCGCAGCGAAGCGTGAGTTCTGATGGCGGCTCATCGCGATCAACCCGTCCACTCCTTCGTCGGTCGGTTTTCCGGTCAGACTCTCATAGGCAGCGAATCGAATGGAGTGAGCTCGATTCTTTAGCGCGTCCAGCTGTCCCGATGCGCTTCCAAAATCGATGCGGCTTGGCTGCGGATTGGTTCCCTTCCTCGTTATGCGATAGATCGTTCCCTTTCCCTCCGTTTCGCGCATGCGGTGCCCTCCGACGAAGGAATCGAAAAAGTCGCTCACGTAAATCGCGCCATCCACCCCGACGAGGACATCCGATGGGCGAAACCATTTGCGCGCATCCTGCGGGTTCAGCGCTTCCGGCGGAAGATCTGGATTGGACGTAGAAAAGAGGGTTGATCGCTTAAGCTTAAATCCGGCTCCGTCAGGGATTGCCGAATACGCCCAAATCGAATTGCGACCCGCTTCGGCAGAGAAAAGCATGTTCTCATATTCCGATCCTAAAGCTCCATTCTCATAGTATTCAATTCCCGTTGGCGACCCGGGACCATAAATATCTCCCGAAGGAATGACGCCCGGATCTTCCTGGCGCCAATGCGCTGTCGGCAAGGCTTGCCCTGGACGATGATCGGCCCGCCAGCTTCGTTTTCCATCGGCGGATGAAAACCCGAGATTGCCGTACTCCATCACCCATGTGACGCGACAGGATATGGTATCGTCGTTGTCGTTTTGAAAAACATTGGCGAAGGAATCGAGGCACAGCTCGTACGGATTTCGAAAGTTGTGCCCCACCACGCGCATTTGCGTCCCATCAGGTCGAATACGTAGCGCGAGTCCCCCGACGTACATGCGCCCATCATCGGATACCAATCCCGCCACATTGGATTGATTGGAGGGGGACCCCCTCGGTAGCTGCTACCGGATCGCAACGCCCAACCCGAACGGTCCGTGACGATATGCGGACCTGCATTACCCGTCGTAAAATACAGATCTCCATCTGGGCCGGCTTTAACGGTGTACAGGGAATGGTCGTGATCGAATCCGCCAAATCCGGTCAATAAGATTTCTTTGGTATCCACATTCGCATCAAAGCGGGCATTCCGGTTGAAGTCCGTATAGACGATCACGTTGGGAGAGCAGGTAACGATCACGCGATTGTCGATTACGGAAATCCCCATAGGCGCAACAAGGTCCGCGTCTCGAACGAACAAATGCGATGCGTCGGCTTTGCCGTCGCCATCGGTATCCTCCAGCACCATAACCCGATCTCCTTGCTCGCGCCAAAGATTCATATCCTCCCGATTGCGGAAGGAACGATAGTTCACGGCTTCCGTTACCCAGAGGCGTCCCTGTGCATCCGTATCCATATTAGTTGGATTATTGAAGAGAGGAGACTCCGCCCAAACCGTCGCTTCAAGCCCTTCCGCGACGAAGAACTGGTCTACCGGAGTCGGATCGTTGGCAAAGAGAGGAACCGATGCTAGGAACGCGCAGAGTCGTAGAGTTGAGGGAGGGAACATGGTGATGCAGGTTAAGCGGTCTTAGTCGCAATCAGGCTGACTCCGATAGAGATCGGGCATGGCCCAACGCATTCTTTACCCAATTCTCCCAAGGATTCGACTATCGCTGGCGCGAATTTCATTGCAGCAATGACTCCAGCAAGAATCGCGATCGTTACAAAATAATTTGAACTTCCCTCTCGATTCTCATTCAATCGACTCCCCTCAACCCCCGTCCTTATGAATCGATCCCGTCTCGTCACTTCCTCTGCTCTTCTGTCTGCGTTATGGCTACTCGTTGCCTGCGGGCCCGTTGAGAAAGCGCAGCCCAATTTCATCATCATCTTCATAGACGACCTGGGATACGCCGACATCGGCCCCTTTGGATCGGACCTCAACCGTACGCCCCATTTGGACCGAATGGCAGCGGAAGGGATGAAGTTGAGCAGCTTTTATGTGGCGTCTTCAGTCTGTACGCCATCGCGAGCCGCCCTGCTTACCGGAAGCTATGCGCAACGGGTGGACATGGAACGCAACGCGTTGCCAGGCACGGGCAACAACATCGTCTTGTTTCCTGGTGATCCAAAGGGCTTGAACCCGAGCGAGATCACAATCGCCGAAGTCCTCCAAGATGCCGGCTACGCCACGGCCTGCATTGGGAAGTGGCATCTGGGCGATCAGAAGCAGTGGCTGCCGCGCGCCCATGGCTTCGATACCTACTTCGGAGTCCCCTATTCAAATGACATGGGCGTTCGCTCGCGCTGGAACTACCCGCCTCTTCCCCTCCTAAGAAACGAAGAGCTCATAGAGCAGGAGCCGGATCAAGGCCTCCTGACAAAGCGGTACACCGAGGAGTCGCTCGCCTTTATCGAAGCGAACCAAGACCAGCCATTTTTCCTCTACCTCCCTCATACCATGGTCCACCTGCCACGCTTCGCCAGCAGCGATTTCGAAGGAAAATCCAGCAATGGCCTTTATGGCGACATCGTGGAAGAATTGGACTGGTCCGTGGGCCAGATCCTCGATAAGCTCGTCGAGCTGGAAATTGACGAAAATACGGTCGTGCTCTTCTTCTCTGACAACGGAGGCACGCGCAGCACGGACACTTACCAAGTATCCAATGTTCCTTTACGCGCCGGAAAAGGCAGCATGTTCGAAGGAGGTTTTCGTGTTTGCTCGCTAGCCTGGGCGCCGGGACGTATCCCGGCAGGAAGCGAATCAAGCCAAATCACGACCTCCATGGATCTCTTCCCCACGTTCGCAAATTGGGCAGGGGCTACGCTACCCGCCGATAACACGATCGACGGAAAGGATATATCCGCGGTCCTGGAAACCGGGGCGCCCACTCCCCACGACGCTTTCTTCTATCGGCGAGCGAATTTGCTGTACGCGGTTCGCAGCGGCCCCTGGAAACTGTTCGTGCGCGACTACCGTCAGGGAGGCTCCACGGTCCCTGCAGGAACGCTTTACAATCTCGAATTGAACATCGCTGAGGATGAGGACGTATCCGCCGATCATCCGAACATCGTCGCGGACTTGGAAGCGCTCGCAGAGAAGTCGCGCCATGACCTCGGCGACGGACCCGAATATCCGGGAAACGGTATCCGAAAGGCGGCGTACGTATCGCTGGAAGAAGCCACCACCCTCACGGAACGACCGCAACCTTGGTCAGAGGTGAAGCTTAAAGCCAACAACTGAGTGTCCCCAATCTCGTGGCAATCAAAGCCGATTCGCTATCCAGGCTTGAAAAGTCTGACTAGCCAGAGATGCTCGCATGCAATGAAACGCTTTCTGCCCCTAATTGCCGCCATCGCGACGCTTAGCGTATTCTCTGCTGAGAAGAAGCCAAACGTCCTTCTCATCTGCGTAGACGATCTGCGACCGGAACTGGCGTGTTTTGGAGTCGATTACATTCAGTCGCCTCACATCGATTCCCTAGCAGCGCAAGGACGCGCCTTCGCGCGCCACTACGTGCAAGCCCCCACCTGCGGAGCCTCGCGCAACGCCCTTCTCATGGGTCGCTATGGCGGCGACGACAACAGCGCGCTTTTCGTTCGGTCCGAGGAACTCGGAGAGGACGGACTCGCTCACCCTCCCAGCATGCCCGCCTGGTTCCGCCAGCACGGCTACCAGACCGTTTCGGTAGGCAAGGTCTCCCATCACCCCGGCGGACTCGGAGGCCCTGATTGGGACGACGCCGCTATCCTGGAGATGCCCAACGCCTGGGATCGCCACATTCTCAAGTCCGGCCCTTGGCAACATCCGCGCGGCTGGATGCACGGGCTCGCCAATGGCGAAATCCGCTTCGATGCGAACGATATGGATGTCATGCAGGCGCTGGACGGCCCGGACGCGATCTACCCTGACGGCACCAATACCGACGAAGCGATCAAGCAACTCGATAAGATCGCCAAGGACGATCAACCCTTCTTCCTCGCCTTCGGCATACTGCGTCCCCATCTCCCTTTCGGAGCTCCCGCCAAATACCTCGAGCTCTACAAGAACACCACTCTGCCAAAGATAGTCCATCCGGAAAAGCCGACCGGCCGCACGACCTGGCACAGATCCGGGGAATTCTACAAGTACAACCGCTGGGGCAAGGACCCCAACACCGATGCAGAATTCTCTATCGAAGTTAGAAAGCACTACGCGGCCTGCGTTTCCTACGCGGATGCCCAAGTGGGGAAGATCGTCGATCGCCTTGAAGCGCTCGGCTTGCGCGACGACACCATCATCGTCCTATGGGGCGATCATGGCTGGCACTTGGGCGAGCATTCCATCTGGGGAAAGCACGCGCTATTCGAGGAATCGCTCCTTTCTCCTCTCATCGTCAGTTATCCAGGCATTCCCAATGCGGGCGCGATCACTGACGCTATTGTAGAATCCGTAGATATTTTTCCTACGCTGGCCGAACTCGCCCATCTCCCCACACCCGACTACGCATCGGGTGTATCTGTGGTTCCCCTACTAAAAGAACCGGACGCGCAAGGACACAACGCTTACGGCTACTTCAAAGGCGGTCAAACTGTTCGCACTGATACCCATCGCCTCATCGTTCACGAGGATGGCTACCTCGAATTGTACGATCACACAACCCCTGAAGGCGAAACCAAGAATATCGCAGCAGCCCAGCCCGAGCTTGCTCAAACGCTCCTAGCGCGAATTAATTGGCGGCTGGGCAACTGAACGCGAGCGACCTCTAATCGCCTTCCTAGACAACCATCTACCTCCAATAATCGCGGATTTCTCCGGAGAATTCATTGGGATCATAGTCAGGATTCAGCATTGCCAGCTGAGCGATCCGGTATAAGGGTATCGATGATCTGAATATGCTTTGCCAATTGACAATGGCTTATCGCGTTTTCCAGAAAACGTGTTCGCTGCTCACTTAGGTGGGCGAATCCGCTTGTCTGGATCCAAGTTCAAGAGCAACTCCGCATCGGATGGAGTCCGCGAATCCAAGCCATTTTCAGGCACGTCTACATTAGCGGTCCACAGGATCGCGTTGAGTACGACTTTCCTGTAGTTGTCGTCCTGCCAACTCTTGTGGAAGTGCCCACCGGTGAATCCAAAACCCCGCCCTCCATTGGGACGTTCGTAAGCCCAACCGACTGTCTGCTTCTCGCCCGCTGCGACTGAGGCGCGCACATGCGGATTGCCCCAGCGAGGACCATCGGGCCGGGTGAGCGTCTCCGGAGGCGCCACCGATGCGAGGATAGGCGTTACCCCTTTCATTCCATCGACGAATCTCATATGGTAGTACCACTCTTCGTGCAAGGTGAAGGGCTCCACGCCATTGGCGATGGGATGATCCGGAAAGTCGGCAAAATGCGGCGTCCAATGCGGATTGACCGACCAGTCGAGATCGCAAAAGCCGCCCATCCAGCTCAGGAATTTATCTCCAGCCTCTCCCTTCGTCGCTTCAGTGGCCCAGTGTATCATAACAACCCCTACGCCCCTATCCATTAACTCATCGAAGGTATCCAGATGCGGGTTCAGGACATGTCCCTGGTGACCCGTGCAAAATAGGACGACCGTCGCCGCGTCATCCAGTATGCCCACGTTTCGAGGGTAGCCAACGTCTCGAAGGACCACGCCTTCTACATCCAATCCTGACTCATTGAGCCGGCTAGCCAATAGAATATTCCCTGCTCGATGCTCATGCTCCAAATGGGCATGGCTTGGTTTCCCTGAGATGAAGACAACCTTGGCAGGTTTAGCGCCGATCGAGGAAACGAGTAGGAAGAACGAGAGAAGTAATGATAGGGGTAATGGTTTCATGACGGGAATTCGTTTACTTGAGTAGCTCAGTGCCTTCAGCCTGAGCAGTTAATATGTAAACTCAGGCTGAAGCACTGAGCTACTTTTTTTAGATCTGCGGTTATGGCTTTGGCTTTTTTTGTTTAAGAATCTATAGCGACGTCCCTACAAATTACAGGCTATCAGCTAGTGCTCATCATGGGGCGGATGATCCGTTCGGAGGTAAGCGATCAGATCCCTAACTTGCCTGTCGTCCAGTGCGGACAGCAAGCCCTCTGGCATCATTGAAACGGGCAGCGTCTGACGCGATAGAATGTCGGACTTGGCGATGGTGACATTCTGGCCGATCATTCGCAAGGTCACTTGATTGTCATCCTCGCTGGCAATATTTCCCGCATAGGAACGGCCATCCTGCAAATTGATCGTTACCAGTTGGTATCCCTCAGGAATTTCGCCGCTCGGATCGATCATGTTCGTCAAGATGTACTCGAGGTCCGCCCGATTCGAACCCGTTATATCCGGTCCGATCTCTCCCCCTTCCCCGTATAGCTTATGGCAGGAAGCGCAGGTTTGCTCGTACAGAGCTTTACCGGCCACCAGATCGGCGTGAGAGACGTATTCATCCGTCAGTAGGATGCGATATCGGTCCATCGCGACCTGCTTATCTTTTGAAAGCGATTCGATCGAACCCCAGAAATCCGCAAATCGGGGACCGATGATTCGATTGAGTTGACGCGCGGCAACTGCGGATACGTCTCCTCGAGGAATCGTTCCTCTGTACAGGGCCTCGAACAATGCCAAGGCGCTGGTTCTTCGTGTCGCCAATGTTTGGATAGCGATCGATCTTTCCAAGCCTGAGAAACTAGAATAGCGGCTGATAATCTCTGCAGGTACGCTGAGATCTTCGTAGGAGGCGATCGCTCTCAGAGCGGGCTCTCTGAGCGCCGCATCATCGAGAAAGCCAACGATCGCATCGAATGCGGGCGCGTAGACTTCTTGCCCAAAGCTCAAGAGGATGTCCTTTCTCTCCTCGAGATTTGCGCGCGCATCCTTAAGTTGAGCCAGTCGAGCTTTGCCCGCTTCCGCGCTCCCGAACAGTTGACCTAGCCGCAAGGCGAGACTCCGCGTTTTGCTGTCTTGAGATTGCATGAGAGTCTTCTCCAATGCCGCCCATCCTCTTGGGGCATTCAAGTAGCGCTGCCCCGCAAGTCCGTCGCGCAAGCCTTCGAGAAGCGGAATCCGAGCGCTGGGTGATTCCGCCTTGGCAATGGCCGCTATCACTTCAGAGACTTTTTCCGCTGCCACTGCACGTCTCGCGATGTAATTCGAAACCATCGGGATCTTGCTTTGCAATGCCTGCTTCAAAGCAACGTCAGTCGCGTTCTCTACATGCCCTTCAACGCCGAACCAGATCATCTTGGGCAGGTTGTGGTCGTCGACATCGCCTTCATGGCTCAGCAAGCCCTCGGCCACCTTCCACGCGCTCGCGCCGGGAATACGTTGCAACGCCGCCGCCAAATAAAGCCGGACAACCGGGGACGGATCTGACGCTGCCATGCTCACGAATTTCTTAAGGGCCGCATTTCCAGGCTTAAAATCTTCGCAAAGCAATTGAATGGCCCAGGAGCGAATGTGGGCATCCTCGTCATCCAGCAAGCTTGTGAGCTGCTTCTGACTAATCCCATCAGTCACATGCAGCGCCCATAGCGACCGAAGCTGGCGACCCGTATCCGGTCCAGACTTGAATTGATCCCACAAAAGCCCATGGACGTTATTCGAAAGAGAGCCTTCCGTCGCTCGCTCATGCAGCAAGACACGAGCGCGACGCACGTACCAGTCATTGCGGTGGGCCTGCAGTTCAACCAATTCGGCATCAGACAATTTTGCCAAATCCAAGCCCGATTTGCCCTTCGTCCCTTCGGCCGCGACGCGGAAAATTCGGCCTGTATCCTTCTGCATGGTACTCATGCCGCAAATATCGGGATCATGCCAATCCAGGATGTAGACCGCTCCATCCGGACCGATCTCGATACTGAAGCCGACCCACATGCCATCATTGGCAAGCACCGTATCGTCCCCGTGCTTGCCCACGAAACCCGACCCTTTCGGCACCAGTATGTCCGACAAGAGCGCGTGCTCATGGATATTGGCCATGAAAATTCGATCGTGGTACTTTTCAGGAAACTCCTCCGCTAAGTAAATACGGGCGCCACCGTGAGCGGAACGATGCCGGTGGTCGGTGATCGTCCGAATATCTGAATACACGTGCGGGTTGATGTGCTGACCACCCTGGCGGTGATAGATCCCGCCAGGTATCACATGCCAAAGATGAGGAATCACGCAAGCGGTGATGAATATTTGGCCATTGTCGTCGAAATCCATCCCCCAAGGATTGCTGAATCCATGGGCCACTACTTCAAAGCGGTCCTTGATTGGGTGGTAGCGCCAGAGGCCGCCATCGATCTCCACAGGGTCTTGGACCTTCTGATTCACAGGGAACGCTTCTCCATGCCTATAGATGCGCCCTTCTCCAACCGGCTTCCCAACCATCGAAGGAGTTGCAAAGCCTTGGCATCCATAAAGCCATCCATCCGGGCCCCAGATAAAGCTGTTGAGGGTTTCGTGACGGTCTCTGATGCCCCACCCGGTCAACCGAATTTCAATGTCGTCCACATCGGCCTTGTCATCTCCATCGCGATCCGGAACGAAAAGCAAATTTGGCGGCGCCCCGAGCCATAGCCCATCAAATCCCCAGGCGATAGCGGCTGGAAACGGAATTCCTTCCATGAATAATTTCCGCGTATCCATTTTTCCGTCACCGTCTTCATCTTCAAGGATAAGAATGCGACTGTTCCCATCAGCGGAAAATCCCGTCTTTCTGGTTTCGTAGTCACGGTTTTCCGCCACCCAAAGCCGTCCTCGGTCATCCCAGCAAAATGCCATCGGCTGCGTAATCGCTGGTTCGGACGCGAAAAGATTCACTTCCAATCCGTCTGCCACAGTCATCTTCTCAACCGCCTCATCAGGCGATAGAAAGGCGGCTTGCTTGGACTCATTTCTCGCTGCGACCCATTCCGCGCTGTTGTATCGTTGACCGCCATAGGCGAGCCAATCGCCATTCAACTCAACGTCGTTCAATTCACCCGTGTAAACGACGAATTGATGGCGAAATACTTCGGTATCCCCCGCAGGAATTTTCCAATCACCGAGGCGTGATCTCGCCGGCCCGGCTCCCATTTGCCTGTCGACTCTCCAGGGCATCGGATGGGTCGGATTCTCCGGGTGATCGAATATAGCGATATGCCCCCAGTCATCGCGGCCCTCGATCTCCATACCAATATCAACCCAAGTGGCCCGCTGCCCCTCCGCGCGATTGTTTCGTTGGCGAGAGCTGTTAACAACTTCTCCTTCATTTCCTGTTTTCCACGGCATGCGCACAAAGAGCCCACCATAGTTGTATTCAGAAACCGTTACTTCGGTATGCGCTTTGCCGGACCATAGAAGGTCCATGAGATAGCGTTCACCTGTATCCCGAACAGACCAGACCTGCGATTCCTCCAGCAGAGCGGTGCCGGATTCGTCCAGCAGATGATAAACGGTCTCCCACTGAACGACTTCCCCCATTTCCGCTAGAATTTTCGATTCGACTCGCTGCCAGTATCCATCCGATGGGTTGTGGAAATAGTCGCGTCCATTAAGCCGCGTGAATCCCCAATAGATCCCGGTCTGGTGCTTGTGGTGGCCGGGACTGTACTCGGTCAGAACTCCCTTTCCGTCCGGGGCCACTATCGGGTGCAGATAAGGTCGATGGTCGGCTCGTGCGTGCTGCACGATAATCGGCTCCGATGACCCATCGCGAAATACGGAAATCGTTTGATCTTCCTCGTTCTCTACAAGTTTCAGAGGATCTGCAAAAAGCGCGCAACAACCAATTGTAATGTATCCAATAAAAGCAGCGTAATTTTTCATTGTTCTATAGTGTTCCTAAATTTTTCTCTATTCGCTAACCAATTCAACGTTACCCCAGTACCCGAATTGATTGTCCGAGCCATTGGTGGCATTCTCGAGCACGATCTCAACCATCGTACCCGCATATTCAGTCAAGTCGACCTCGCTATCCAGCCACTCATCCTGAACCGTCTTATGGCTAACCTCCTGCTCCAATAGAACCTTTCGTCCCACCACGACCCGCATCTTCCAATCCCCATGAAGATGATAGCTCGTCCGAAGCTTAAGCGTCGTTGTCTTCGCGCTCGGTATGGAAACATTGCGAATCAAGCGGCTTCTACTGAATCTACCTCCAGCCTGCATTTTCAACGCTACTTCATTGCGAAAGCTTTCCAATAATTCCACGGGTGTTCTGTCATTATAGCGAAAGCCCGGGGCTACTTTTTCAACCAGCCCATTCACGTCCGGTTTCACGGTTACCTCAGTTTCAAGCATTCGTCTCGGGGCAAATTCCTGAAGATTCGTTGCTCCGGAATTGATCGCTAGCTCTAGCGCCCGATCAGCATTGCCCGGAACCATTGGCTCAAGCGCGAACCAAAGCATTCTCGGAATATTCGCATCCTCTCGGTCCTCTTCCCGGCTCGCCAGAGCCTCCAGAATCGGCCAACGATCATCGAATTCCATCCGCTGCAACACGGAAGCCAAATAGAGACGTACTACCGATGAAGAGTCGTTTTCCGCCATTTGCTTAAATTTCATAAGAGTATTCGCGGTAAAACTACGATCTTCCCCAAGGAGTTGAATGGCCCAGGAACGACAATACTCGTCCTCATAATCCAGCAGGTAATGCAAACGGCTCTCCCCGTCAGCTCCTCCAAAATAGTTGGTCACCCAGGCTGCCCAAATCATGCGCAGTCGCTTCCCGGAATTGGGGGCATCGAAAAACTGCTGGACGATTTTTTCGTGAACGGAGCGCTTGTCCAGCTCTCCAGCGGCTGCTCTCTCTTGCAAAATCGTCCGAGCGTGACGCACATACCAGTCGTTGGAGTGCTTTTGCATTTCGACCAATTCGAGATCCGAGAGCTCCCTAAGATTTGGTTGAGCGATTTTCGGAGCATCCTCCGGTAGAATTCGATAGACGCGTCCACTATTGGGGAAGTTAATCGCGTTTCCGCAAATGTCGGTATCGTGCCAATCTAGAATATACACGCCTCCTTCGGGGCCGATTTCCACACTGAATCCGACCCAAGCAAGATCGTTGATCGGCAAGAAGTCATCGCCATGGCTCCCGATGTACCCTGAACCCGATCGATTCATAATATCAGTCAGCACTTCATGCTGATGAATATTGCACATGAAGAGCCGGTCCCGATACTTCGCTGGAAATGTATCCGCTAAATAAAAACGCGCGCCCCCATGGGCTGACTTGTGCGTGTGATCGCGGATCGTCTTGATGTCGTCATATACATAGGGATTTACATGGGCACGGGCCTGCTTATGATAGACCCCGCCTTGAGACACGTGAAAGAGATGCGGGATCACGCAACAAGTCGCGAAACCATGTCCGAAGTCATTGAAGTCAAATCCCCAAGGATTGGATAGTCCACGCGCGAATATCTCAAATTCATGCTTAGTTGGGTGGTAGCGCCAGATGCCCGCATCGATAAACTGACGATCCTCGTCGCTTGCGCCAGGCTTTCCTACGTTTGAATGAGTGAACACTCCATGACATCCATACAACCAGCCATCCGGTCCCCAAATGAAACTATTCAAGGTTTCATGCCTATCGTTGATTCCCCATCCGTCCAACAGAACCTGAGCCGGCACATCCGGCACATCGTCCCCATCCGCGTCTGGAATAAAGCTCAAGTTAGGGGGCGAGCCTAAATAGACACCTCCGAATCCCACAGCAATACCCGAGCTGAATGTAATATCATCCATAAAGATCTTCTTCTTATCGAAGACTCCATCTCCATCGGTATCCTCCAAGATCTTGATACGGCTTATATCCCCCGTGTTATGGGTCCGCCGGTTTATATAGTTAGTATTTTCAACGACCCACATCCGTCCTCGGTCATCGAAGCAAAATGCAATGGGTTCCTCGATATCGGGTTCCGCCGCAAAAATCGTAACATCGAAACCATCAGGAATATCCATTTTCGCTACCGCCTCAGTTGGCGTGAGAAAAGGCGCGTTGCTCGTCTTCGACTCTTGGGCAGAAACCGTATTGAATAAAGCCGCAAAAATTAAAAGGAAGACGCCACGATTCCCTATTCTAAAATTCATAAATTTCTTCATAATCAATTCATATCCTCCAAAGGCTCTTCTGTTCTTAAATACTGTATCAAGTTTACCACTTCGTTGTCTTTTAAAGTCATCAAAAGTCCTTCTGGCATCATCGAAATATCCGAAACTACCCGAGACTTGATGTCCTGTTTCGCTACGATCTGCTTCTGTCCCACCGCATTCAGGACGATGCGGCGGCCGTCTTCCTCCGCAATCGCGCCCACAAGCGTTTGACCATCGTGGGTTGTAACCGTCACCATTTTGTAGCTGTCCGGGATATCGTCGCTGGGATCTAGAATATTCAAAAGGATGTAGTCTAGATTCGCTCGATTCGAACCCGTAAGATCAGGGCCAATCTCGCCACCACTACCATACATTATGTGACAGGCGGCGCAGGTTCGGTCATATACCGCTTTCCCTTGAATCGGATCCGCATCGGCCATCGTCTCGGGCGTAAGCAAGTTCCGATACTTTTCGAACAAAGCGCTCTTATCGCCCGAGAGAACCGCAATGTCACCATAGACTTCTGAAAAATCTGAGCCGAGCATCGACTCCAAAGTCCGAGCCGCGTAGCTCGGGATTTCGCTTTTCGCAATAGCCCCACTTCGCAGGGTGCCAAGCAATTCCTCCGCATACTCGATACGCGTGGCCAGAGTTTCGATAACCACGCGACGGTCGGACGCATCGAACGCTTCATATCGATTGAGCAGCAACTGGGCAGCGCCTGGCTGGGGCATTACCCCGAATCCTCGAATCGCTGATGTTCTTAGATGTCGATCATCGAGAAGCGTTTCTAGTCCCGTCGCCAATTTTTCACTACGCTGCACTAGCAACGATCTAAACGCTCTTTCACGCTCGTCTACATTCGCAGCCGTATTTCGAACTGTACTCAATGCTTCAAGCGCCGCGCTCTCATCGCCGAAAATCTGCGATAGCTCCTGGAACAATCGCTTAACTTCGACATTCTCGCTCGTAGCTAATCGTTCACGCACGTCACCCCAAGCCGCAGGCGGTTCCACATCCCTACGTCCCTCCAAGCTCTTGAGCAAACCGCGCATCAGCGATATCTGAACATTTTCATTGTTCGAGTTCGCAATCGCATTTGCCAACTTCTGCAGGGCGTTCGACTCGCTAGCGCCGCCCATAAGCGAGCACCATAAAAAGGTCCCCAGAAAGGCTAAGCTCAATTTTTGAAAATTCCGCATTCGCGTCTACTCGTATAAGAATCGATTTATATGCCTGCATCCGGCGAATAATCCGGATTGAGCCTATTCATTTGAGCATCTACCTCTTTTCGCCATTCGCGTAGCATTCCTCGGAGCTCCGATACCTTTTCAGGCATAGCGTCTGCCAGGTTGTTCTGCTCGCCGATGTCCTCTCTCAAATTAAAGAGCTGCACATTGTAATTCTCATAGTACTCCAGGAGCTTATAGTCACCGCTACGAATGGCCCCGGCGGGAGGCTGCATGCCGTGGTTGCTGTAGTGCGGAAAATGCCAATAGATGGCATCTCGATCCAATGAATTCGCCCCTTTCAAAAGGGGAACGATGCTGACGCCATCCTTGTGCTGTTCTTCGACAAGAGGAAGCCCCGCCATTTCTAAGAGTGTAGGGTAAAAGTCAGTACTGATGATGGGCTCGTCTGATTCCGTTCCCTGATCTCCCTGACCCGGCCATTTGACAATGCAAGGAACGCGAATGCCGCCTTCATAGAGCCAGCCCTTCGCTCCGCGTAGTGGAAGAACGGATGTTGAAAAGGCTACATCCAGCTGTTCTTCGGAAACCGTACGATTGGGGAAGTGCACATTCATCCCAGCCATTCCGCCGTTGTCCGCAAAGAAGATCACGATGGTGTTGTCGTCTATACCCAATTCCTCCAGCTTAGCGAGAATGCGGCCGAGACTGTCATCGATCGCTTCAACCATTCCCGCGAAATGAGTGTTGTCCTGATACTGCTTGATTTTGACGGTTCGTTCGGGCAGCACACCGTAGCCCGACCAGGCTTCCTTCTTGATTGCCTCATCAAGATACTCCCGACTGAGCGGCTCATCCACATCGGGGTTTCCTTCAAGGATATACGGCGTATCTCCTTTAACCGGATTGGCTTTTAGCTTTTTCTCGTACTTCTCCACCAAATCGAGTCTGCCGTGAATCGGATCGTGCACCGCAAAGTGAGCTAAGTAGAGGAAGAATGGGTCGTCCTTATTCTTATCGATAAAGCCCAAAGCTTCGTCCGTCAGACGGTCCGTAAGGTATTCACCCTCAGGAGCATCTTCGAGTCCTTCCAGCCCGTACGGCGCGTAAAAGGTGCGATTGGGCGCGCCACGATTCCAATTACGCGGTATATGCCAATCGAATCCATGGGCATCCGGTTGCGCAGGCGCCACACCCAAATGCCATTTGCCTACTGCCGCCGTCTTGTATCCGTGTCCGCGCAACGTTTCCGCAATAGTGATCTCCTCGAAGGGCAACGCCTGAACAGTGGGAACATTAAGGTATTGCTGAAAGGGATAATCTAGACGCCCACTGATCCAGTCGGTCATGTTGTTTCGCGCCGGGTACTTGCCCGTTAAAATACTGGCGCGAGTCGGCGAGCAAACATGACAGGCTGCGTAGGCGTTGGTAAACTTTACGCCATCATCCGCAAACTTATCGATATTCGGTGTTTCATAGAAAGAGCTCCCGAAGCTTCCGACATCCGTCCATCCGAGATCATCCACTAAAAAGAATACGATATTGGGGTTCTTGGCCGAAACCGCTGCGCTAAGACCACAGGCGGCCAGAAAGAAGAATGATATATGCGGGAGAATTTTTGTATTCATGAAACTCATTCAGCTACCTCACATTTCGCGATGGAAGGTATCCTTTAAGCTCTGCCTTTATGGACTCGTATTTGGAGAAAGATGCCAGATTCACCCATTCGTTTGGATCCGCCTCGTTATCGTACAATTCCTCGCCTCCGTCATTGTACCAGATATAGCGCCATTTATGCGTCTTAATCGCGTGGTTCTGGTATCCAAAAGTAGTTAAGACCGATCTATCCCACTCAGCTTCTGGATTCTTCAGCAAGGGAACCAAACTCTGGCCATCCAAGCCATCCCGCTCGGGCGCACCCGTCATTTCAACCATGGTGGGATAAAGGTCGATCAAGCTTACGGGACGGTGACAAAGCTGGCCATTCGCGTATCCTCCAGGAGCGGCAATAATCATGGTCGTACGAGTGGTCACATCCCAGAGCGCGTGCTTTCTCCAGTGCTGCTTCTCACCTAAGTGCCAACCGTGGTCCCCCCACAGGACAATGATGGTATTGTCTGCATGATCGCTGTTTTCCAATGCATCCAGCAAGCGACCGATATGGTGATCCACATAAGTAATGGTCGCCAGATAGCTTTGAACGGCTCGCTCCCATTGCCCATGTTTGGTGATCATATCGTGGTCTTCACCGTGCCTAGAAAAGTTGCTTCCATTAGAAATGGTGTGAACTTCTCTCGCGAATTTCTTTCCCCAATAGGGCAAGTCATCCCGGTCATGGTCCAAGACTTCAGGAAGTATGATGCTTTCCCTGGGATGCATTTCGAAATACTTCCGAGGCGCGTACCAAGGCATATGCGGCTTTGTAAAACCGCAGGCTATAAAGAAGGGTTTGTCGTGGGACTTCTCTAATTCGGAGATCGCCCAATTGACGTTCTTAACGTCAAACAACTCGGAATCATCCACATCCAGTGGACCCCAGGGCGCCCACGCATCCTCAGCAAGGCCTTCGTCCCGTTCACCGATCTGTCTCCGATTCCTTGGGGGCATATTGTAATAATCCCAGGATGCCTCATCGTAGGGACCGCTTCCATGAAAGGTCTTCCCTCCCCCTTGAACCGAATAGCCTCCAGCCGATCGCAAGTACTGCATGAGGGTGGTCGCGTCGGGGACTTTATCGCGCATCCTTTCACCGTTGCCGTAAACACCCGTATTGGAGGGCAACAAGCCAGAAAATAGGCTCACGCGCGAAGGGTTGCACAATGGGGCATTGCAATGGGCCTGCGTAAACGAAATTCCCATACGCGCCAGACGATCAATGTTAGGCGTCTTCGATTGGGGATGACCCCCCAAGTGCCCCACCCAATCGTTCAAGTCATCAACGGGAATAAAGAGGATGTTCGGCTTCTCGTTCGAACCTTGACCCAACAGTGCAGTTAGGCCGAACCCGAAGAAAGCCAGCGATAGAGCCAAGCCCCTGATTGCTTGTTTCATAGTAGCTTCGTTTATTTCTTAGTAACGTAAACGTAGTATGCGCTGAGGATGGTGCTTCCCGTTCCGCTCGGTCTGCCTCCAGAGCCCTTATCGGGCCCTCGAAACCAGGTGTGCAACGCGATGGGCCCCTTCTCGAGCTGAGCCGTGAAGGTGACTGAAGTTTCATCGGGTCCAACCGATTTCGTTTCTCCCTCGAATCCGTAAGCGCTCTTTTCACTAATGCTCAAGTGATGATAGTCGCTCAGGTAAAAGTGGGCCTGAGTAATCGGTATAGCGCCTTGACCATTCTCCGATGGAGCGGTGAGAGGACGATCGATTTCCTTCGGCCATCGACGCAGCTCGAAATCGTATTCCCCGGCCTCAGCCACTTCCAACATCCAGTAGCCTGTTTTATGCTGTCCAACGCGAATCTGCCTTTGCTGATCAATAAATACGTCCAGCCATTCGCAGCCTGTTAAGCGCGACGGGTTTTCATGCTCGCTACCAATAATCACCCGTTGGACGTCATTGGCGTTTGGCCCTACGTCGGCCCACCAATCATCCAGCTTGCCTCGCATCTTGGCCAGGACCTCTGGATACTTATCGATCACGTTGTTTTGCTGCAAGGGATCGGTCTCGAGATTGTAGAGCTCGCGATCTTCAAGCAATCGCCAGCGCTTCCAGAGTACCTCACCCAGATTCCGCTGCATGAGCGTCTGAGCGAACGGGGTTGGGTAATTAACGAAATTCGGCATGCGACTGTAGTTTATAACCAGCATCCGGTCTTCGGGAACGACCGCCTTTCCTTTCAAAATAGAGGCCAGGCTCATTCCGTCGAACTTGGCGTCATTGGGGATGTTGCAGAGATCGAGCAGCGTGGGCAGCATATCCTGAACTTGCGTGAGCCCATGGATATCCTGCGGTTCCAACAAACCGCCGTTCGGCCAACTGATGAAACAAGGAACGCGATGTCCTCCTTCCCACAATTCCGTTTTCCCACCGCGCATTCCAGCGTTGTAGTAACGTGGACCATGGGTGCTGCCATTGTCGGTCTGAAAGATTACGATTGTGTCATCCTTAATCCCTTCATCGGCAAGAAACTTCATCATCGCCCCCATGTTCTCATCGATGTTCAAAATCATGCCCAGGTAGTCGGCCAGACGGACTTTCATCGCGGGATCCATGTCATCGAACTCCGGTTGAGCGAGGATCTTCTTGATTGCAGCCTCATCCTTGTCCTTCGCAACCAGAGGACCGTGTGGCGTATTGGGCATGATGATGGAGAGGAACGGTTTTCCTTTTCGGGCAGCCTGCTTCATAAATGAGATGCTTTCTTCAAAGAAAACATCGGTGCAGTAGCCCTTGTACTTCTTCCACTTCCCATTGTTCACATAGGTGTCATCAAAGTAATCATTCCCCCAATAATCCGGGACGGATCCAATATGGGAGGAAGGAAACCAGCAGGTCTCATCAAACCCTCGGTCTTCTGGACGAAATGGATAGTTAGAACCCAAATGCCACTTGCCAAATAGGCCGGTCTCATATCCTGCATCGCCAAAGAAGTTAGCAATAATCGGCACATCCGGTCGCAACAATCCGCGCCCGCTGCTTACATTGATGCACCCATTGCGGGCCGCATCCAAACCGGTCATCAGCTGACCGCGCGTGGGCGCGCACATGGGAGAGACGTGGTAGTCTTCCAAACGTAGACTCTCGCTATGCAGGTGATCGAGGTGCGGCGTCTTTAGGATCGGATTTCCGTTAACTGACAACTCCGGGTAGCCTTGGTCATCGGTCATGACGATGATAATGTTGGGCTGCTTAGCCAGCGCCGCTGTAGCGACGAGGCTTACGATGATTAGGGAGACGAGTGATTTCATATTGGGTCGCAGGTTTCGGGGTAAGGCGCTAATTGACACGGTACTGAGTCTTTAGTTGCTCGAGTTCCGTTTTAAGCCGAGCTATAGTCTCAGCGTATTCAGGATTGCCATATACACTTTTCATTTCACTTGGATCACGCTGGTGATCGAAAAATTCCCATTCATCTACATCATCGTGTTTGTAGTGAATCAACTTATACCGTTTGTCGGCCACGCCTTCATGGGGTGGGACGCCATGGTTATAGTATCCTTCGCTCACGCTTCCTCCACGCTGCTCGCCGTAGTATTTGTAATAAAAGCTCTTTCGCCAGTTTTGGGGAGCGGCACCCTTGAGCAAAGGAACCAGACTGCGGCCTTGGATCTCGCTCGGAATCGACGCTCCTGCCATTTCAAGAAACATGGGAGCGAAATCCAGATTAGAAACAATATCGCTGCTGACTCGACCTTCCTGAGTGACACCGGGCCACCGAACCAAAAGCGGCGTCTTCAAGCACTCCTCATACATCCACCGCTTGTCATACCAGCCATGCTCCCCAAGAAAAAATCCCTGATCCGCCGCATAGATCACGATTGTATTTTCCGCCAAGCCACTCTCATCGAGATAGTCCAGTAAGCGACCCACATTTTCATCGATGCCTTTGCTCGTCAGGAGGAAATTCTTGATAAAGCGCTGGTATCGCCACTCTGCCCGTTCGTCGCCTTGAAGATTCGCCTTTTCGAAGGCATCGTTGGCTTCATCGAAATGGCTACGGTACTGAGCAAGCTGCTCGCCCTGGATATTCCGATAGTCAATACTGAGATTGCTAAGCGGCATAACGTTTGCGATACTGGTGTTGTGATTCCCAGGAGCGCGGCTACGACCAGTATAGTCGTCGAAAAAGTTGTCCGGCAGGGGGACAGTAACGTCATCGAGCTCACCGAGATGTCGAAGAGCCGGTTGAAACGGCCCATGGGTCGCCTTGAATTGGCTCATCAACATGAAGGGCTTGTCGGAATCCCGATTCTTTAGCCAATCCAGTGATCGGTCCACTACTACGTCCGTGTTGTAGCCTTCATACTCAGTGGGTTCCCCGTCGGTATAGAGCGTAGGATTGTAGTAGCGACCCTGCCCACGCATCACCTCATGGTAGTCGAAGCCCGTTGGCACGGATTTCAAATGCCATTTGCCCACGATTGCCGTCTCGTATCCAGATTTTTGCAGCAGTTTAGGAAAGGTCACCTGTCCTCCATCGAAGGTATTGAAATTATCTATCTGCCCATTGAGGTGGGAGTACTTCCCAGTCAGGACTACCGCGCGCGAGGGCGCGCAAATCGAATTCGTCACCAGGCATCGGTCGAAGCGAATCCCTTCCGCGCCAATCCGATCAATGTTCGGCGTCGGCACCACTTTGGATAATGGATGACCATAAGAGGAGATCGTTTGCCACGTATGGTCATCAGAGAAAATGAAGAGGATGTTTGGTTTATCCTTCGACTCCGCTGCAGAGATGAGGAAAGCAAATATCCAAAATACGGTTACAAATTTGATTTTACTCATGGCCGATCGTCCACTTTCCAGTTCTTGTTCTTCCGATTTCCGTAGTGCGGGTAATAGTCCCACTCAATAGGACCTCCAACAACTCTTGGATCCTTCGTCTGCTCCAAATGGGCGAACAGGCGCTCGCGCAAGTCCGCTTGAATCGCCTCAAATCCTTTCGAACCCGCGACGTTGTTCATTTGATGCGGATCGTCTTTCAATCGGTACAATTCCTCCGCAGGGCGCTTTCCGAACGCGAGGTGCGCCAATGCAGCGACTCCATGATCAAATTGGTGCTCGATCATATAGGTCTTAGTCGGAGAGGAGTCGTACTCGCCGAATGGTATCAACCGATTGCATACCTCGGGATCGGGTGAACCGGAAGGCCACCGAGTAGGTTCGAAATTGTAGACATAAAGGTAGTCCTCGGTCCGAATCGCGCGGCAAGGGTATCCTTTCCCACCGGCTCGCGCTCCACTGTGTCGCTCAAATCCAATGTAAGCGGCGTCCCAATCCGCTGACTGGGCACCTGCAAACAGATCCATGAGGCTACGACCGATCATCATGTCCGGAACGCTCACCCCCGCGGCCTCAAGAAACGTCGGCGCCAAGTCGCTGAGATTGACCGGGCTGTCTACCGATCGCCCTGGATTCTTGATTCCTTCCGGCCAGCGAATCGCTAGGGGAACACGTGCCCCGTCATCATATACGGTCGCTTTGCCGCGCGGAAAGGGCATACCGTGATCACTGGTCACGACTACGATGGTATCATCCAGAATCCCGCGTTCTTCCAACACCGCCATGGCGCGCGCGACCATGGTGTCGAAGTGCTCGACCTCAACCAGGTAGTCGGCGATATCGCTTCGAATGATTTCATTGTCCGGAAAGATAGGCGGCACGACGATCTTGCCGAGATCCTTTCCTGTAGTAACACCTGCGCCATCTTGAAAAAAACGATGGGGTTCGCTCGTCCCCAACCAAAAGCAGAAGGAACCCTCCTCATCCACTTCGGATAAGAAATCCTCGAAATTTCCCGCATAGTCCGTATCGCGAATTCCTCGAAAAGGAGGCTGCAATTTTCGCTCTACATAAGCAGGTCCCGCCGGGTTTTCAGTTCGACCTCCCGGCTCCAGGCGGCCGGGTCCCCAGGCCTTGCCCGTAGTCCCGACTTTATAGCCTGCTTTCTGCAACTCTTCTGTATAGGTAGCGAATTTAGCCTGCAAGGTACTCCAGATATTGGCGGCTTCCTCGAGTCGCCAAATCGGCTGACCCGTTAGGATGGCGCTACGGGAAGGTCCGCAGGTCGGAGCGTCGCAAAACGAATTGACGAAGCGTAGTCCTTCAGCCGCTACACGATCAAAGGCGGGCGTACTCACTACCGGGTCGCCATTGGCACCGGTATGGGCCCAAGACTGGTCATCGGATATGCAAAAGAGAATATTGGGGCGAGCAATCGCGTTCTGAGTGAACGCCAAGAGCGTTACGCATAAAGAAAGTAAAACCGAATGGATACGCTTCATTGTTCGCTCTCTGGTTTCTTGTCTACAGTCCAGCCCGTATTTCTAATTCGCCCGTAATAAGGATAATAATCCCAATCCACCGTTCCCCCTACGACGCGTGGATCCCTAGTCTTCTCCAATTGAGCGAATAGCTGCTCGCGAAGCTGGGCACGCGTTGACTCATACTCCCTAGTCCCTGCTACATTGACCATTTGTTCCGGATCAGACTTCAGGTCATACAGCTCCTCGGCAGGGCGCATCCCAAACGAAAGATAAGCAAGGTCTGCGAGGCCGTGCGTATTTCTATTTTCCATCATGAACGTCTTGGTGGGGGATGAGTCAATTTCTCCATACGGTAATGCTCGAGCGCATACAGAGGCGTCCGGGGAACCCGAAGGCCACCGAGTCGGCTCAAAGTTGTAGATATAGAGATAGTCAGCCGTACGAATCGCTCGACAGGGGTAACCCTTCCCTCCCAAGCGGCAGCCATCGTGACGCTCCATGGCGATATAGGCCGCCTCGCGGCCCTTCGGCTTCTTGCCTTCGAATACATCCATCAGACTCTGAGCGCTCATCATAGCGGGAGGCTTCAGTCCGGCGGCATCTAGGAACGTGGGTGCCAGGTCGCTTAGGTTGACGAAGGAATCGACAACGCGTCCCGGGTTTTCAATCCCTTCCGGCCAACGGATCGCCAACGGAATTCGAGAGCCCAAATCATAGAGGCTCGCCTTGGCTCGCGGAAAAGGCATGCCATGGTCGCTGGTCAATACAACGATGGTATTGTCGAGCAGTCCCCGCTCTTCCAAGGTCGCGAGCGCTCGCCCTACCATAGTATCGAAGTGCTCGATCTCGACGAGGTAGTCCGCGATATCGCTGCGGACGATTTCATTGTCCGGAAAAACAGCCGGTACGACAATCTTGCTGAGATCCTTTCCCGTCTTCAATCCCGCTTCCTCTTCGAAAGCGCGATGCGGCTCGCTGGTCCCCAACCAGAAGCAAAAAGACTCATCCTCATCCACCTCGGCCATGAAATCCTTAAAATTTCCGGCATAGTCCGTATTGCGCATCATTCGGAAAGGCGTCTCCAGCGTCCTCCCCTCGTAAAGGGGTCCCGCGGGATTTTCGGTCCGACCTCCTGCTTCGAGCCTACCTGGGCCCCACGCCTTTCCCGTCGCTCCCACCTTGTAGCCGAACTTCCGCAATTCGTCCGTATAAGTCGCGAATTTCGCCGGCAAGGTGCTATGAATATTGCCCGCTTCCTCAAGGCGCCAAATGGATTGGCCTGTTAGAATGGCGCTCCGCGAAGGCCCGCAGGTTGGGGCGTCGCAAAATGCATGGGTGAAGCGCAGGCCCTCGTTCGCTACACGATCGAAGGCAGGCGTTTTTATAACGGGATCTCCGTTTGCTCCCGTGTGCTGATAGGATTGGTCATCCGATATGCAGAACAGGATATTGGGGCGAGAAAATCCGTCTTGCGCCGATATAGTGAATACGATTGCGATAAGCGCCAAAGATGAAATCGATCTCTTGGCAATGCAGGCTATTGCAGCCGGACAAATTCGGAGCATTGGGGTAGGAATCATTGTGGGGTAGTTAATCGTGGAAGAAGTGAGTATAACTTATTTCAATGTAAATTCGGGCATTTGCTTGAGGGCTCCTCCTTCCATCGCGGACTCATGGGCGAGGATACCGACGCAGGTAATATTGGCTGACTCTGGCGCATTCGGGTATGGGGCTCGCTTTTCAAGCAGCGCGCTGACGAATTCATGAACCAAATGCGGGTGAGATCCACCGTGGCCTCCACCCTGAGTGAAGGAAAGATGCTGATTGTCGTCGGAATCGTAGACGCCTCGACCCGTGAAGGGACGAATTTCCTCAGGCAATCGATTCGCGAAGTCCGGCACTTCCACGCGTTCCGGAATCTCGGGCTCCGGTTTGCCAATCGTATGAATCACCGGATTCTCCCCTTCAACCAATGGCCACTCGTAGCTCTTCTTCGAACCGTAGGCGTCGAAACTCTCCCGGTACTGGCGAGCCGTGTTGTACAAAGATCGTATAATCCGGGCGGATACATCCGAATCCTTAAATGTCACCTGACACGACTCGATCGCGAACGGCGAACCGTGAATCCCAATCATCTCCTCTTGAATTCTACCCGACCCGAAGCAAGAAAGCGTCTCCGCCCGATTGCGCTGCAGGGCCAAAACCGGTCCCACGCAATGAGTCGCGTAGTGCATCGGCGGCAAACCGTCCCAATAGCTCGGCCATCCGTCCATATCCTGCTGGTGACTCGACTGCAAATACTGGATACGTCCCAGTTCGCCGTTGTCGAACAGCTCCTTTACAAAGAGAAACTCACGGCTATAAACCACCGTCTCCATCATCATGTAGGTCAGATAGGTTTCCTCGCACAGTTCGCAAATTTGACGGCACTCGTCGACCGTGGTCGCCATCGGAACCGTGCACGCCACGTGCTTGCCCGCCTTCAATGCCTGAATCGAATGCGGCGCGTGGCTGCCGATGGGCGTATTGATGTGCACCGCATCGACGTCCGGATTCGCGAGCAAATCCTCGTAGGAGGTGTAGCGCATCGACGGATCGATTCCGAATTCGTCGCCAACCTTGTTTAACGAAACTTCGTTTCGCTGGCAAATCGCGACGATATTCGCGTTCGGGTGCTTCTGGTAGATGGGAATGAACTCAGCGCCAAAGCCGAGCCCAACAAGAGCAATATTTACAGTATCAGACATAAGAGAAGAAAAGGGCCATCAACAGGGCGGTCACTCGAGAAACGCTGTGGCTCCAAAACAAACGCCCTATTGGGTTTACGAACGTCGATTGTACAGATTGGACCGAGATACCGCTTGTATTATTTGGATTCTAAAATAGTACTTTTTCGTCATGAAGCCGTTTGAGTTTCAACTCTCGCAGTTCCGCCACGGCGGTGAGTTCTACCGTCTCTTCGAACACATTCCGAATGTCATGTTCTTCGCCAAAGACCGGGAGCATCGCCTATTCATGGGGAACCAGCGGTTTTTGGAACACTGCGGAATCGCAACGATCGAGGACATATCCAAACGCTCCGACCAGGATATTTTCCCCAAATACATGGCGGACAAATTCGCAGTCGACGACAACGCGGTTTTCCGCTCAGGAAAGCCGCTTCTCAATCTCGTCGAGCTCTTTCCCTCTAGAGACGGCCTTCCCGAGTGGTTCATCACCAACAAATACCCAATCTTCGACGCCCATGGCTCGGTAGCTGCACTCTGCGGATTGATCCAGAACTACGAACGCTCCTTCGACGACCCGGCGGACCCCATGTCCAAAGTCGTCAGCCTCATCAAAGACAACTTCGACCAGACGATCCACATCCCCGACCTTTCCCAACAAGCGGGTCTTTCCCAGAGGCAACTCGAACGACTCTTCAAAAAGCGATTCAGCATCAGCCCGCGCGAATACATTTTACGACTGCGCGTTCTCATCGCCGCCGACTTCCTGAGGACCACGCAGAAGAGCATCACCGACATCGCCCTCGAATGCGGCTTCTACGACCACAGTTCCTTCACGCGCCAGTTCAAGCGCCACATGGGCACCCTCCCCCTGAAGTACCGCAAGCGAAGCGGATAACAAAAAGCCCGGACGCTGAAAACGCCCGGGCTCGAAAATAAATCGCAGCTTCGCTCGATTTCTAGAAATTGAAAGTCGAACGCAAACGGAAGGTGCGCCCTTCTCTCCACATCACTGAACGCGGGCTGCCGTTGGGCTGCACGACCGTCGTGATGATGTCCCCGTCGCCGAGCGCGTTTGCCAAGTTCAGCTGCACTTTCCAGTCTACCTTGTCATCGAAAATCTTGGTCTGGTAGCCCAGCCAAAGATCGAGGCGTTCGGTCGATTGGTCGGTGTACGGGCTCGTCAAATCAGGCAAAGCCAAAGACTGCCCGTCGATCGTCTGCAAGGTGATGGGATAGCCCACTGCTTTGCTGTCTTCCCAACGGAAAGCGCCGCCCGCGTGCCAGCCGCCCATAATGGAATCCTCTTCGAAACGGTAGTTCGTGGCCAAATTCCACCGCCATTCGCGGAGCTCGCCAACGAGCTGCCCTTCACGAGCGAGCGAACTGTTGAGCTGGTTGAGCAGCGTACCGTAAATTCGGATATTGGAGGGCTGGTCCGACTCGTCCGCGATCAAGAATGAAGCTGGATTGTTCGGGTTCGTCCACTCGTCGATACGATAGGTCAAGTACTCGATTGTCGCCGGCGCAATATTGCTCGTCGTCGCCTCTTGCTGCGAAATATTGAGCGAGATGCGCCAGTTGCTCGTGGGGTTGTAAATCATGTCGATTTCCTTGCCCTTAGACGCCGTGCTTTGTGTATCCTGTAAACTGAAGCTGGTCGCGGTTTGCTCGACACTCTGACCGCTAGCGGTGCTGGCGCCATCGACGATCCGCCAATCGGTCAGCTCCTTGTAGAAGTCCGGCGGTCCGATATAACCCGCGGCATCGCGCGCTTCCTGCGTATTGTAGCGGATGATACGTCGATCGGCTTCGAACAGGAATCCTGGGTAGCCGAAAGACACATTGCCCGCAACCGTCTCGTACCAGTTGAACTTCATGAAAAACTTGTTCTCAAAAAGCCCGATACTGAACCCTTCGTCGGTCGTCGTTCCCTGCGGAGGCGATATCAGGTTACCGAATACATCGATACGAGGCGCCGAAATTTGGAAATTCTCGGACTCGCCCCAGTGGAACGATAGATCCATTCCTTCCGGAAGCGGAATCGCTTCGGGAACGTGCAGCACGCCGCCAAAAGGTCTCGGTCGTCGCCTCGAAAGGAGTTCCCGAAGAAACTGCGTTCAACTGGCGTGACGACAAATCGATCAAGTTGCGGGCATCCCTCACGGACGTACCGCCGAACGAAGTCACTTCATCCGTTCTGCGACCCCAAGTTCCAACGAGCCATTCCTGGTCGAAGAAGTAGGCCTGTGGTGCACGTAGGCTTCCGAATCGGTCACCTGTCGGTTCAGGGACTCGCTGTAGATTTGGTTGTAGAAGGTCGCGTCGTCGCGCACGTCGCCAATGGTCACCGGCATCGTCGCCCACGCCCCGTCACTGCCTTCGCCTCCGGCCGCTTCATCGAAATACCAACCGGTAGTCGAGTCAGTGCGGATTACGCTGGTGATACCCGGGAAGTTCGCCCCGATGTGCGTTCCGGCGTTGGCTACACTTGGGCCGACATAGAACTGCGAACGCGCTTGAGCTCCGCCCGAGTTGAAATTGGTCGATCCATTCTGGGAAGCAGCCAAGTAGGCCGCGTCCACCATATTGCGTCCGTTGATCGTGCCTCGGTCGATTTCGTACTCTTGACCGAATACGGTACCCGTGTGGCGACCGAACCATTTCAGGATTTGGCCATCAGTCTCTTTCAAATTGAGCTCGTAGAATGCGGTGCCGCGCTTAACGTTGCGGTCGATGTTATTCTGCTGGCGCTGATTTCCCGATGCCACATAAGGACGTCCAAAATTCGGATTCGCCCCGCCCCAATTCAAGGTCGTGTTGATATCCAGAGTGATAAAATAGCCGCGGCCTCCGCCGAGCAAATCAAACCAGCTCCGCTCCATTCCTTCTTCCATATAGGAGAACTCGAAACCGTAGGAGCCGAGAGCGTAGTCCCAGGTCTGGTCGTAGCTCGCGTTGATCACATCGAAACGCTCGCGCTCGAACGCGTTCGGACCATCCAAGCGATGCTCCACCCAGTCGAATACCGAACGGTCGACAATCTCCTCGTCTTGGAAAAAGGAGCCGAACTCAATTCCGGAAGCGGCCGCCGTCGGAGATGGGTACCATTGGTTGCCCTTGGTCAATCCTACCGTGAATGCCCGGAATTGGCTGCCATCGCGAACCGTATTCTCCCAAGCGTAATTCAAACGGCTGCCAGTTGAGCCATCCGCTTCGTAAACCACTGCGGGCTGAAAAAACCATGCTCAGGGAGCCCGAATAATATCGCGGTCAATCGTGCCAAACTCATCGTCGAACGGACTGTGCGTCACCTGGTTGAAGGCAGGATCCCACCAGCGGGTAATCCCTCCGTCTCCCGGTGCGTTCGGCCGTGGACGGCGAGCGTCGATTTCGCCGTCTTCGTAGCTCACTCGCAAGTTAGCGTTTTGGAATGGCTTGAACAAAGCTGCGATCGTCAGACGCTGGTCGTCCTCCAAGGAAAAGTCCTGACGCCATTTCTGCCGGTCTTTCAAACCAGCGACGCGGATGCCCAGCTTGTCTTCGACCAGCACGCGCTCCACGTCGAAGTTGAATCGGTAGCTGCCAAACGAAGCGATCGTGAACTCGACCGTGTTGCGCGTCGCCAAGTTCGACGAAATCGTAGTGTTGTCAATGATACCGCCCGGCGCGCCCAATCCAAACAGGATCGAGTTCGGTCCCCGGTTGACGGTGACACGATCCACATTGTAGGAATCGAAACCAATACTCGTAGGCATGTAGTTGCGCGACGCATCGGCGCTCGCCAAACCGCGGATACGGTTATTGTTCTCCGGATTCCGGTTTACGCCCTCCAAGACGACCGTACCTGCGGTGTTTCCGCCTGAAAACGTTCCATCGGCTCCCGAGGTTTCTATATTGCCCAAAAAGGGAAGCAAGTTTGTCGCGTCCGTGACATTCAAGTCCTCCATAAACTCCTTGGTCGCAACCGTAATCGAGTTCGGCAAATCGCCTAGCTCGGTCTTGAGTCGCGTACCGGCGAGCGTTGACGTGGCATAGTAGCCCGTCTCCGCCGCCGCGCTGACCGCGAATGGAGAAAGCGTGAAGACTTTTTCGCTATCCACATCGTCCTGTCCAACTGCCACGGTCCTACCGATGCAGCTATCGTCGCCAGCCCCTTGAAAAGGCTGCCGATCAATTTCTTGTCCGTATTGTTCTTTTTATTCATTCTTAGTTCGTTGCTAGTAGTATTAGATTCTTCCCCTCCCTTCGGGACCGCGCTCTCGCTGCCCTTTCGCTTAACTACCCCGAAAGCCATGCCATTGCGCACCGGCACCGCTACTAAAGACGTACCTTCCGGCATCAGGTCCAACGCCTCCTGCACGGTGTACAACCCCTTGACTGGATTGGTGATATCGGTGGAGGAGGCCCCGACCGAAATGAGGATCTCCACCTCCGCCTGCAGCGCCGCTACCTTCAATGTATCCACCGCGTCCCCTGCTTCTAGATTGAACTCGCGGACCGTCATGTCGGCATACGCCTCCCCGTTCCACGCGAGCAATACAATTAGCCCAATGAGGATTTGCCAAACGTTGCGTATGCAACGACTGAGCATCATTAAAATATAGCTGAGGTAGTTTGTATAAGGGCATAAGAGCGATCGCTCGCCCCTATGACACTTTAGATATCGAAATTAACTAAATAAGTTCTTTGTCACCAAATTCTCAATATTCACACAGATTCCCCAAAGGTTCATTCGTGCTACTTGCCTTCCATAAGGATAATTTTCGAAACACCGTCGCGCTCGATATGAACACCTTCGGTTACCACTAGCATCTCCGTGAAAAGATCGAGGTTGTTCGGATTCAGAGTGCCGGTGACCAGTATCTCCTCGAGCGCCTTGTCCCCAATAACCAATTGCGTGTGATTGCGACGATTGAATTCCAATATGGCGTCCGCGAGAGGCGTTTCCGTAAAATCGAGCACCAAGCTCTTCCAGGAGAGACGTCGCTCCAACGCGTCTATCGGGATCTCCTCTACAATCGGAGGTAAGTTGCCCGATCGAAAAGCGACCACCGATCGCTGTCCCGCGCGAACAGAACGGACAGACGGCTCGGTCTCGACAATCAGACCCTCCCGCGTCGTTGCGATCGACGGGTTCATCAATACGCGGCCCTCTGTGACGATTACCTCGACCTCTTCCGACTTAAGCAGCACATTGAACGCAGTGCCCACCGCTTGCACGACCGCTCCGCGAGCCCGAACCACGAACGGCCTCGTCGTGTCCTTTGCCACAGTGAAATGAGCTTCACCCGACAGCAAGTCGATCATTCGCTTGTCCTCGGTATACCGCACCGTGACCTGCGCCCCTCGATTCAGTTCAACCGCCGAGCCGTCTTCCAGCACATGGTGCTCGTAAAATCGAGCGCTTTCCCCGGCCGCCAGCATCACGCTTGCGTTTTCCAATGACCGTTCTCCCTGACTGGTGACAAAAAACACAATCGCCAGTGCAGCCGCGATTCCCGAAATCGCCGCTATCCAAATTCGCTTGGCCCGCTTTCTCGAAACCGCGAGTAGATCCGGATTCGGAACTGAGCTGTGCTCCGGTCTCCAATCCGCCAATACGTCCATTTCCGTCCAGACTTTCTGTCGGCGGCTGTACGCGTCCGAATGGCGAGGGCTCTCCGCCAGCCAGTTGAAAAAAGCGTCCTGCTCTTCCGCCGAAAAGCCCTCGTCCTTTTTCGCCACCCAGTCAGAGGCCTCCTGATTGATGCGTTCCTCGTCAAAGGAACGAAAATTCTCTTTTCCCGTGCTCATAAAATCCCTGTCTCGCAAAAGCGCCCGACATAGTCGGCGCACTTGTTTACTCCAATCGATATCTGCGCATTCACCGTGCGCGGCGAAATATCCAATTCCCGCGCAATGTCCTTCTGCGACATCCCGTAGACCTTCCGCAACGTGAAGATCTGGCGGCAACGGTCCGGCAGCGACTGAATCGCTTTGGTCAAAACTTCCAGCTCCTGATTGCGAGCCACTGTCTCGTGAACTCCCGCTCGCTCGTCCAGAACTGCGCAATCCTCCAAACGAGACATTGTGTCTTCGCCTCGCACCTTCGCAAACCGCACCGAGTTCAAGGCCAGATTCCGAGCCGTAGCGAACAGGAAAGCTTTGGGCGACTGAATCGGCGTCTCCTTCCTCGCATTCAAGACCCTCAAATACGACTCCTGCACAATATCGTCGATATCCACTCCCGTTGGGTGACGACTCTGCAGCCACGCCCGCAACATCGCTTCATGCGGTTCCAAATGTTCTGCGAACCAACATCCTTCCTCTCTATTCTCCGGGGGCATTATTTACGAATTACAGGCTATCTCCGCACACCTGACACCCACAACCCCCAAAATGACTAAAAAATGATTACAACTTTCCAATCGCTCATTTCTCCCTCCCCGCGCTTGCCTTTCCAATCCGCATTCGCATCCTCGCTAAACGATCCCATGATTAGACTAAAAAACTACCCCTTGCTCATCCTTCTCGCCCTCGCGACGCCCTTGTCCACATTCGCCGCGGTCGACTCCGTCACGCGCGATATGGAAAACGCCGCCAATGCCTTCATCGACTCGCTCACCAAAGAGCTTAAAGCCCGCGCCACGTTTCCCATGGAAGTCGAAGGCGAACGCACCAACTGGCACTTCGTTCCGATCACCGGCGAACGCAAAGGGGTCGACCTCAAAGACCTCGACGCCGCTCAAGAGGCGAAACTGAACGCCCTGCTCTCCGCCGGGCTCAGCGCCACCGGCCAGGAGAAAGTCGAAGTGATTAAGAGCCTCGAATCCGTGCTCTTCATGCTCGAGAATTCCGACCACCGCGACCCCGAGCTCTACTATATCTCGATCTTCGGAAAACCCGCCTCCGAAGGCGCCTGGGGCTGGCGTTTCGAAGGGCACCACCTCTCACTGAACTACACGGTGGTCGATGGGAAACTACTCTCGACCACCCCCAGCTTCTGGGCATCCAATCCCGCTAAAGTCCTTTCTGGACCCAAAAAAGGACTACGCGCGCTCAAAGAAGAGGAAGACGCCGCTCGGGCGCTCCTGAAATCCCTATCCACCTCCCAGAAAGCCAAAGCTGTCGTTGCCGACAAAGCGCCGAAGGATATCTACACAGGAGATGATCCCAAGGTCTACCCGTTCAGCGATTACGGCATCAAAGCTTCCGAATTTTCATCCAAGCAAGTCGCCGGACTCGAGCGCCTGATCAACGCTTATCTGGACAACATGCCGACAGCCGTAGCCGAGGACCGCTGGAAGAAGATCAAGAAGGAGGGTATTGATACCATCACCTTTACATGGGCAGGTGGAGAAGAGGTCGGCGACGCTCACTACTACCGCGTGCAAAGTCCGACTTTTCTAATTGAATACGACAATATCCAAAACGGCGCCAACCACATCCACGCCGTTTGGCGCGAATTCAATGGCGACTTTGGCCGCGACATCCTCTGGGAACATCACAACGCCCATAGCCACTAGGCTTACGGAATGCGTTAGCGATACTGCGATGGGCTCCAGCCTACCCACTTCTTGAAGAGAGTGGAAAACGTAAAGGGGTTCTCGTACCCCACCCGCCTGGCAATCGTCTCGATCTTGTCGTCGCACGAGCTCAAGAGCGTTTTCGCTCTCTGAATCCTAAGGAAAGTCAAGTGCTGCATGGGACTGCGTCCATAGCGCTTGCGGCAAAGCCGACGCAGATGCTCCTCGCTTACATGCGCGAAATCCGCCAACTCGCGAAGATTCCATTTTCTCTCCAACTCCGGCTCCACGCGGTTCCAGAGCGCCCATAGCCGATCGTCATCGTCGTGAGGTTGAGCGAATCGCAGCGTATATTGGTGCACCAGCTCAACCCAGTGTCCGAGAACACCCGGATTTCCAACGCCATTAGATTCCGAATACAGTCCTTCTATTGACGCCTTCAAAGGGGCTGGATCATAGGTCCGCAATACAGGAGAATTTTGCGAAACGATGGGTTTTCGCTCTCGCGATTCCAAATACCGTACCCAACAAAATTCCCAGGCCTTTGCTTTCTGGCAACGAAACGCATTCTGGACAAAAGGGGGCAGCAAACAGGCCTCGCCTGCCCGAAGCGTTTTCCATGCTCCATCCACACGAACGCTCCCCTCGCCCCCAAAGCAGGCCATCCTGTAGGAACCCGATTGATCCGCTCGGACTATTTCAAACGGATAGCGTCCTCTCAATATTCCAACATGCGCAATGTGGTGGGTCTTTAGCAGCGAACACACCGGGCTGCCCTTCATCCAATCGCGATCTTCGGCGGAATTAGATCGAACTAGGAAATACTCCGAATCGCCCAAGATCTGGACATCCCCTTTCTCCAAGAAACTGGGTTCAGTTGTCGTCATTATAAAGCCTTCCAAATGTAGGACTTCCGATAGTATTCCCAATATCTAAGCTAATTATTAATGCACATCCCTGTGTCGATGTTGATTTTCGATATGCGCTTGTTGACTAAAAACCATTGCAGATCAATTCGCATCGCCGCATAAACGGAACTTGCTCGGCGAGTCTCGCTATGGAGCGGACCTTAATTATTACTCACCCTCCTTTCTTCCAATGCCCACCATCGCAGTTCTAGGAACGCTTGATTCCAAAGCCGAAGAACATGGATACGTCGCTGAGACGATACGCGCTCGCGGCTTCGAGACGCTGCTCATTGACGTGGGCACGGGTCAAGACCCAAAAATATCCCCCGACGTCACCCGGCAGGAGGTAGCTCGGGCAGCCGGAATCGATTTGGACGAGCTTATGCAACGCCAAGATCGCGGCGAGTGCGTCGTGGCAATGTCGGAGGCCGCGCCCATTCTCCTCTCTAGACTGGTTGAGGAGGGTAAAATCGACGGAGTGATTTCGCTGGGCGGGGGTGGCGGCACCGCTATTTCAACCGCAGCCATGCGAGCGCTTCCCATTGGCTTTCCAAAAGTCATGGTGTCTACTCTAGCGAGTGGCAACATAGCGCCATATGTAGGCGTAAAGGACATCGCCATGATTCCCGCTATTCTCGACGTGAATGGCTTAAATCGCATCTCCAAGCTCATTTTCAGTCGAGCCGCGGGCGCCATTTGCGGAATGGTCGACGCCTCTGTCGATAGCTCCAATGAAAAGCCAGTCATTGTCGCTAGCATGTTCGGCAATACGACGAAGTGCGTGAACGAAGCGAAACGCATTCTCGAGGATGCCGGATACGAAGTCCTAGTATTCGCGGCTACCGGAAGCGGAGGCCGAGCCATGGAGGGCTTAATTGAAAGCGGAATGGTTATGGGTATCCTAGATATCACTACCACTGAATGGGCTGACGAAATCGTCGGCGGCGTCCTCAATGCGAGTCCCGAACGACTCGATGCAATGGCAAAAATGAAGCTTCCTGCCGTCATCGCCCCTGGCTGTGTTGACATGGTCAATTTCGGATCTCGGGAAACGGTGCCCGAAGCATTCGCTGATCGTAATTTTTATATCCACAATCCGCAGGTCACGCTCATGAGGACCAACACCGCCGAGTGCGCTGCCATCGGAAAGATTCTCGCAGAAAAAGCAAACGCGAACAACGCCCCTGTCGCCATCCTCAATCCCCTCAAAGCAGTCAGCGAAATCAATGGCGAAGGAAAACCCTTCCACGATTCAGAAGCCGACGACGCCCTCTTCAACGCGATCCGGGAAAATGCTCAAGTGGAAGTCATCGACCACGACCTAGAAATAAACGACCCCCAATTCGCTAGCGCCGCAGCCCAAAAATTACTGGAACTCCTAAAGAGAACTTGACCCACGAATCACTCGAATTTTCACGAATACGGTTTTAGGATTCGTGAAAATTCGAGTGATTCGTGGGCAAAATTAAAATTATGCCCGAAACTCAAAGACGCTTCATGCAAGCTGCCGATGTCACCCAGGAGAAAGATCCCTGGGCAACCGTCGAATGGCTTTCCAACAAAGAACTCGTCGGCGCGAAAGAACTCCTAATGGTTCGCGCCACCATCGATGCCGGACGCTCGCATCCCTTCCACACGCATCCCACCCGCGAAGAAATTATCTATGTAGTTTCCGGACAAGCGGAACAGTGGGTGGAAGATGAATACAGGATTCTGAAAGCAGGCGAAATGGCCCTCATTCCTCAAGGAGCCGTTCACGGCACCTACAACCCATTCGATGAGGATGTCACATTCCTAGCCATTCTATCCCCCCTCAGCGCGGACGAGCCCAACATCGTCGACGTCTCCACCGAAGCCCCCTGGAACACAATCCGCCAGACCCAAAATCGTCCCGAAACTCAGTAAGACCTTCGCCCACGAATCGCTCGTATCTACACGAATACAGACATCAAATTCGTTTAGATACGAGCGATTCGTAGGCAGACTAAATTTACAATCTTCATTCTTAATTCTTAACTTTACATACAATGCCAAACCCATGGACAGGAAAAGGAAACCCGTATACGCGCCAGGAAGTGCGCGATCGGCTGCAAGCAACGCTCGACCGCGGAGAGGCGATCATCGCCGCGGGAGCCGGAACGGGCATTAGCGCCAAGTTCATCGAAAAAGGAGGTGGCGATCTTTTGATCATCTACAATTCCGGCCGTTTCCGCATGTCCGGCCATGGATCGACTGCGGGCATGATGGCCTACGGCGACGCCAATGCAGTCGCCATGGAAATTGGTGAATTCGAAGTGCTCCCGACTGTGGAGGAGATTCCCGTGATTTGCGGCGTCCATGGATCCGATCCTCGTCGACGCATGTGGCATTGGCTATTGAAAGTAAAGGAAATAGGGTTTTCCGGTATCAATAATTTCCCTACGCATTGCATTGTAGACGGACATTTTAGAAACGTACTGGAGGAAACCGGCATGCCCTTCCAGAAGGAAGTCGAAATGGTCGAAATCGCTTCAAAAATGGATCTCTTCAGCATCGTTTATGTAGCTAAACCTGACGAAGCGGCCGCCATGGCAACCGCAGGAGCCGATGCAGTCATCGCCCACGTCGGCACGACTGTGGGCGGTTCCATCGGCGTCACCGGGGCAGTCTGCTCCATGGAAGACGCAGCCGGGCGTTGCCAAGCGATCTTTGATGCGGCCCGAGAGGTCAATCCGAACATATTCCTTCTATCTCACGGCGGACCCATCAATACGCCTGAAGACGCCACCCGGATCAACCAAATGACGGATGCTCAGGGATTCGTCGGAGCGTCTAGCCTCGAACGAATGGGGGTCGAAGAATCGCTCACTGCTCTCACCCGCAAGTTTAAGCAGATTCCTATTGAACGTAAATCTACCTGACAAAATCATACGAGATTGTCTTGGACGCTTGCGCCTCCAACGCATTGTCGTTCATATGCTATAGCAGCTCCAGCAGACCTTGATGCCTTCTACCCCACCCTTTCCGATCATGAAAATACACCTCTCCCTACTGCTCGCTACCCTTTTCGCAGCGCTCAGCGTTCAAGCGGCCGACCCAATTCGGGTGTTTATCCGGGCTGGAGAAAAAACCCACGCTCCAGGCGCTCACGAGCATCCGCAATTTTTGAAAAATTGGACCACTCTGCTGGAAGAACGCGGCGCCGTTTGCCGCGGTGGCCTCGACTTCCCAACGAAAGCCCAACTCGCAGAAACCGATGTGCTCATCCTCAACGCGAAGGAAGCCGGAAATATCGAGGGTGAAGATAGGAGCAATTTGACTGCCTATCTAAAGCGAGGAGGAGGCATTGTAGTCATTCATGCAGGAGCCGTATCCCGCGATCCGGATTGGTATAAGGACATTGTAGGTGGATCATGGAGACACGGGACGACCAAATTCCTGGAGGCGCCCATGAGTCTCTATTTCACCAACATTCCTAATCCCATCACCAAGGACGTATCCAATTTTGATCTAGAAGACGAGATCTACTACGACATGGATATCCATCCAAATGCGACCGTACTCGCAACTGCCTACACCCCAAAAGCAATCGACACTAAGGGAAGAGGAAATCAGGCCGCCCAGCAACGCGCTGCTGAATACGTCGCTAAGAAAAAAGGCGTGAACATCTATGATATCCAGCCGCAGATCTGGACTTACGAAAATCAGATTGGCGATGGCGAAACATATCGGTCTTTCGTACATATCCCAGGCCATTGGAACAAGAATTTCGAGCATACAGGCGTTAAGGCTATGCTTTTGCGAGGGATCGCATGGGCAGCGAAAAGAGACGATGTGGACATACTCTGCAAGGCGGACGAGCTCGGTGAGAATCTTCGCTATGTCGAAGGAGGCGTTCCACATCCCGAGAAGCTGACCGACTATCTGAACGTCCATCCTGAATTCGAAATCTCCTTGGTAGCCTCGGAGCCGCTCATCAATAATCCCATGAATATCGATTGGGATGAGAAGGGTCGCCTTTGGGTCGCGGAAACGCCGGAATATCCAAATGGCCTTCGCACGTTGAATGTACCTGCCTGGATGGACTCGGGCTCGCTTAAGCCGGGTGTATATGATCGCGATCCGCTTGACAGGATCAGCATACTTTCGGACACCGATGGCGACGGGGTTATGGATTCCAAGAAAGTCTTCGCGGACAAGCTCGAGCTCGTAAACAGTTTCGTCTTCTACAAGAATGGCGTTATCGCTGCCAGCGCTCCAGACATTTGGTTCCTCGAGGACACGGACGGTGACGACGTTGCCGACAAGCGGACAAAGCTCTACACCAATCTAGGGATTCGCGATACCCATGCCGTTATAAACAACCTGCACTACGCTGCGGATGGCTGGGTGTATGCATCTCATGGATACTCTTCTTCCGATAATGTTACTTCTGGAGATGGAAAAATCGATTTCGGTTCCAGCGACAATGGTATCGTTCGGTTTCGTCCTGATGGAAGCGCCTACGAGCAATACGCCAATCGCAACGGCAATACCTGGGGCATTGATACCACCATGGCGGGAGAAGTATTCTACACGCAACCCACCACCGGCAATCCGCTTGTACACGTCGTAGTCCCCGAGCCAATACTCGCCAAAGGCAAGCTGCCCGGCGTCAGAGGAACCGTCGGCCTACTCCCCGGCGAACGCACTTATCCCTCAATGCAATGGGAACAGCAAGCCTACGTGCAAATCGATCAAGTCGGGCGGTTCACTGCAGGAGCCGGCACGATCATTTACGAAGGAGGCGCTTGGCCCGAAAAATGGAATCATGCCTACTTCACGAGCGAACCTACCTTGAACATCATCAGCCAATTCAATGTGGCTAAGGATGGAACGAGCTATCGAGCGACACGAGAAGCTGGCCGTGAACAAACGGAATTCATCACCAGCGAGAATCTCTGGTTTCGACCCATTGAGGTCACGGTTGGCCCCGATGGAGCGATGTACCTCGTCGACTTTTGCAATCAAGCCATCATCCACAACGATACTCGGGGACCTGTCCACGGACCCGCCAATGCCGCCGTGCGACCTGACCGCGACCATTACTACGGGCGTATTTGGAAAGTGCAGCACAAGAATGCGAAATCCGTTGGTCCTGCCGCCCTGAACAGTGGCGACGTCGTCGCGCTCAAGAAAGCAGCCCAAAGCGAAAACGAGCAGATTCGTAGCACGGCTCAGCGGTTGCTACGCGACAACCATGGGGCTCCTACCGAGTTTGTCGGCAGCGATGCCGTAAGGGCCCATGAGATTGCAAGCAAGGAAAGCGATCCTGCAAAAATAGTCGCCCAAGCAAAAGCTGCATCCGACGACTGGACCTTGTCCGCCCTCGTCGCTGCCTCTTCGGATCGAGCGATACCCATTATTGAGGCTGCGCTGGATACGGACCCTAATGAAACCTTGGTTGCCTTCACGAGCGCTCTTGCCCCCGCTGCTCTTGCTCAAGGGGACGCGACATCCAATGCGGCGAGGCTATTGAAATCCTGCGGAAGCGCGAGCGACCAAGCGGCTCCTATCAAGGGCGCAGTCCTAAGAGCGCTCGCGGAAAACGTCCAAGATCCGCCAACCTTCAATGCCACCTTGAGACGGGCGCTCGTCTCGTTGCTGAATGACGACCAGTCCCGGGTACTTGCCCTGCCGATGGCCATTCGCTGGGACAAGAATGGGGCCCTTTCTAAGCAAACGAGCGGCATTACAACGGCCTTGATCGCGAGCTTAGCCAATAGCGCTCTATCCGATGACCGACGCGCCAATATCGCAAGAAGCTTAGCGAGTATTCAAACTTCGAATCCTAGCATACTAAAAACCATCTCAAGCATTATCGATGGATCCAGCAGTGAATCACTCAAGCGACAACTCATTAGCGCTATTGGCTCCGTTGAGGGGGACGCCTTGGGCAAAGCCCTTTTGGATCAATTTACTAAGCTCGAAGGCGCTTTGAAACTTCATACCTTCGATCAAATTGTGAAACGGCCCGCCTGGACTCAAGCGTTGCTCAAGCTGCTGGATCAAGGTGATCTCTCCCCTGCTGACCTCGGAGTCGGCAACCTCGCCCGTCTCCGCACGCACCCAAATCGGAACACTGCACGGGCTTCCCAGCGCTTGCTCGACCGAATTGCGCCCGTGAGCTCGGAAAAGGATGAGCTCATTGCGCGATTGATACCTGAGGTAGAAAAACCAGGGGATATCGAAAACGGTAAAGTTCTATTCGGAGCCTGCGTGGTTTGTCACAAACTGGGTGATTCAGGAGTGGCGATTGGGCCAGCATTGGACGGCATGGCATCGCATGGGGCAGCTGAGCTCCTCGGACAGATCATCGATCCCAATCGCCAGGTGGAACAAAACTACTGGGCCCACAATATCACTACAAAGAGCGGGGAAACCTTTGTTGGTGTCATTTCGACCGAGAATGATGCATCCATTACGCTGGCAACCCAAGCCGGCGTAAAGGAGATCGCAAAGTCCGATATCTCAGCGCGTGAAAACACCAAGCGCAGCCTGATGCCAGAGGGGTTCGAAGCGTTGGGTGCCGCTGGACTCCGCGATCTACTCGCCTACATCGTCGCTCAAGCAGGGCCCGAAGCAGCAGCACCTGCTCCTGCCCAACCAAAGAAGCCCGCTCCAATTCTCAATCGTCGCGTAATCCCTCCACCCATTCCAGCCACTCCCGTACAATGGGAAGCGGGAAAGACTTCAGTACTCATCATTGGTGGCGGAAGCGCGCACAAGTTTCACGAATTCTTCGGAAAGTCTGATACCAAGACTCTGGAAGAAGCGGGCCTCACCGTTCACTATACCGAGGACAATACCCAAGCCACCCAAGAGCTCGCCAACGCAGATGTCGCCATCATTAGCGTCAATCGCAAGGATTTCGACATCCCTGCCTATCGCAAAGCGCTCATGGACCGCGTCGATTCAGGCAAAGGAGTGATCATGCTGCATCCAGGAACTTGGTACGGATACAGGGAATGGCCCGAACTCAATATGAAGATCGTCGGAGGCGGCACACGTGGCCATGACAAGCTGGGACCCATGGGAGTGCGAGTCGTCAACAAACGCCACCCTATCATGAAGGGGGTTTCCTCTGAATTTGAGCTCGTCGACGAGCTCTATATGATGAATGCAGGCGGCGCTCCCAAGGAAGCCGCCAAGATTCGCGTGCTCGCGGAATCGAGCGTTAGCGTAAAATCTGGCAAACGGCATCCCGTAGTCTGGACTACGCAACACCCGAAGGCACGAATCGTAGGCATTACGCTTGGTCACGACGAACGAGCCCACGACCATCCCGACTATCGGAAAATCCTAGCCAACGCGGCCAAATGGGTCGCCCGTTAAGACCGGGCTATCATTCAGAAACCGCAACGACCTCAACTAATCCGGAACGTTCTTCACCGTCTCTTAGGAAGACGAGATCTACGGAGTCACCAGGACTTATTTCATCGAAGGCATTGTACATGTCGTCGTAGTTGCTGATTGGATTCCCATCGATCGATACGATGATGTCGCCTAATATGATACGTCCGTATTGGTCACGCGAGGTCCCTCGCATACCGAACTTTTCAGCGGGGGAGTTCGGATACACCTCTTGAACCACAACTCCATCAACTCCGATTGATTGGGTAATTCGGTCAGGGAATATCGATATGCCAACGCCAGACTGAACAGATCTTCCGTATTGAATTATTTGATTCACGATTCGATCGATGGTATTCGAAGGTACAGCGAATCCAATGCCAGTAGTATTTCTCAAGATAAGGGTGTTCATCCCGATCAGCTGTCCACGGCTATCCAGCAACGGCCCTCCAGAGTTTCCAAGGTTGATAGCGGCATCGGTTTGAATCATATCGCGAATCGTAATGCCCTCCACTATCGAATTCATGCTACGGCCCAGAGCGGAGACACTCCCAACCGTCAAGGTATGATCCAATCCATGTGGATTCCCTATCGCGATCGCCTTCTGTCCCACTCGCGCTTCAGCGGAATTCGCCACCTTGTCGCCAAACGGAACTACGTTCGTTCGCTTCAAATCAATCTTTAGCACTGCCAAATCCTTGCGCGGCTCTACCCCGATGGTTTGAGCATTGTAGGTTTTGCCATCGATCAGGGTCACAGCTACGCGGTTGGCTCCTTGAACGACATGGTAGTTTGTCACGATATGACCGGCTCGATCCCATAAGAACCCCGATCCCGCTTCAACCTCCAGTACGTTGAATGAAAAATAGGATTCGCGCCTTTTTTGTAGGTTGTGAACAAATACAACTGCGGGCGAGGCTTCTTGAAATACGCTAATGGTGTTGCGCTCATACTCCAATAGATCGCTTGGGACATCATTCAATCGAGATCCAGCCGTCATCCCCTCATCCGTTTTAGCAAAGAATGCCTTGTAAATAACGCTGAACGCAAATAGCGCGAACGCGGCCACGACGAACGTATAGATAAATCTCAAGAAGCTATTGCTTTGAACCATTTCGCTGGAATCTCTTTCTAGGGACAGATTACAAAACCTATTTGGACACAAGATCAAGACATGGTGATCCATGGAATCGGATGAAAGCCTCGAGCGCTAGCGGATTCCGTCCGAGGCATGCTCCATCGACATCTAGTTTTTCGGGCGCTCCCCTACAAATCAAGGTTGCGATAAAGCATTGTGCTTCTTCAGCGAAAGGGTCAGGATCGTGGTTAGAATGCCTTCATCTAATCACAGATTCGATACTGCCATCTCCAGCCTGAAAAAGGAAAAACTGCGCATTACGGAACCGCGAAAAGCGCTTCTCCAACTTCTAGTAGAAGTTTCTAAGCCCTTGTCAGCTGAGGAGTTGCATGAAAATCTCGGATCAGATCACTTCGATCTGGTAACCGTCTACCGAAACCTTGAGGCCTTTGAAAATGCAGGGATCGCTAACCGGATACCCACGGAGTCGGGCAAGTCGCTGTACGAGCTAAACGCGGAGCAGCACCATTATCACCACATTATCTGTCGCAAATGCCACCACACGGAGAAGCTGGATTCCTGCGAAGTGATGAAGCTTGAAACGCTCGCTAAGGACCTCGGCTATTCCGAAATTACCCATGTTCTAGAGCTTTATGGAGTTTGCGAGAATTGCCGCTAGCTCGATCTCTAGTTCATCATGTTCGTAATTCCGTCAAAATAGCCCTTGTAGAAGCTAACTACTTTGAACGCCACAAAGCCAGCGACGACAAGGAACATAAGTTGCGGATACACCAGCGTAGCCAGGAACAAGCGTTTCCTCGCCAATCCTGAGTAGGTTCCGCGGCCCGACCGATATTCTCGTCGAGGGGCCCCGTTCTTTCACCTATAGCGTAATGCTGCCTCAATTCCTTCGGAAAGCCTCCACGATCAGTGAGGGCGCCGCTCGCAGGGTTTCCCGCCCGAATCGCTGCGATTGAGTTCACTCCCTCCTTATCAAGTCGGGAGCTATCGGCAGAATCGAGCGCCCATTGCCAGCATAAATCTACCTGGACACCCCGATTTCAAGCAGGCCGCAAACGTCCTGCAAAAACGAGAAAGGTCTCGATTTCTTGAATACGATCGTATAATCGGGACGAGCGCCTCAACCCGTTTCTTGAACCTTGGGAACAGTCTAAACAAGATTCCAAATGCCAACAAGGACGCCCAAAGAGGCACAACTATCAATCCTACGCTGACCAAGTAGGCTTCAACATTTCCATCCATCAAGTAGTTCGCCGGGAATATCAGGGACCCCAAATGCAAAATTCCCAGAGGATACAAGGCGGCTAGCGTGACGCGACTTTTGAAGCTCGCGCTTTCCTTCCTCACTTCGCCCAATTCCTTGAACGCATGCGGTAAATTGCCCGATCGTTCCGCGGCGCCTAAAATTGAAAGTTCACCTGCTTGAAGGAACGGGCACAAATCCCGCAACGCCGATTCCCAGTTAGATCCCCCTTCTAACCGGCCTTTGAGCGACTCGCGTACCATTCGCGGGATTCCGTCGGACAAGCCAACTGCCTCGGAAGCGCCGAAACCCGACCCAAGCGATTCCGGCAAATCGAAAAATCAAGAAGAAATACGTCTATCTGAAGGTCAGGCCATCGAATTGGACTTCGACGCTGATCGACCTAAACTTAAAACTCAATGTATAACTCAAGCGCATCGAACGCATAGGAAGCTTATTTCTGTCCATAGTAGGCGTTCGCTCCGTGCTTGCGCAAGTAGTGCTTGCCTAGCTGGGCTTGAGATAAAGGCATAGCCGAATCGTTGAGGATTCGAGTTTTCATCGCCATCTCCGCAATAATTTCCAAGGCGAAGGCTGTCTCTACCGCTTTGGAACCGCTAGATCCCCAAACAAAGGGGGCATGCCCATGGAAAAGGACGGCATTCACTAAGTTGGGATCCAAATCCTCGAATCGCTCAACTATGACATTGGCGGTTTCCCATTCGTAATGGCGTTCAATCTCACTAGCGGATATCGGCCGGGTCACAGGCACCTCGCCATAGAAATAGTCCGCGTGCGTCGTACCCATGCAGGGAATGGGGCGGCCCGCTTGGGCAAATGCGGTTGCATTTCTGGAGTGGGTATGAACCACTGCGCCGATGTCATCGAATGCTTGATACAGCCTCACGTGCGTAGGCGTATCCGAAGACGGCCTCAATGATCCTTCCACCATTGCGCTTTTCAGGTCCATATTGAACTCCGCATCGGGCTGCGCATCGAGCTTGAGAACGCATATATCTTCTGGAGCTAGGGACTCGTACGACACTCCACTGGGCTTTATTGCGACAACTCTTCGATCGCGATCGACAATCGAAACGTTTCCGAAGGTTAGATCTACGATATTTCTGGCTGGAAGCGCTTTGTTCGCTTCGCAACACGACTCCTTCAATGCTTGGTACTCGCTCATTTATCGTCTACTCAACTGGATTAACCTGCGAACGAAAATCCTCGGTTCACGTGGTAAAACGATTCGTTCAATCGAAGTTCTTTCCTAAGTTCGCTTAGGCTAGAATCGGCGCCGATGTGAACCATCTCTATTCCCGCAATCGAAGCGAGATCTTCCATCGCCTCAGCGTCAAGGGACTTGCTGAAAACAGGGTGGTGCGAACCACCCGCATACATCCACGACGCGGCCGATGTCTTGAAGTCTGGTCGCGGCTCCCAAACGGCTCTTGCTACCGGTAGATTGGGAAGAGGCTCATCCGGCTCAACGACATCGACATCGTTCACTACGAGTCGAAACCGATTGCCGAGATCCACAATAACCGCATTGATCGCGGGCCCTGGAGCCACGTCGAATACAAGCCTCACGGGATCTTCCTTCCCCCCTATTCCTAAGGGATGAATTTCTAGTTTTGGTTTTTCGGCTGCTATTGTGGGGCATATTTCGAGCATATGCGATCCAAGCACCTTAGTTCCCTCTGGGTGGAGGTGATACGTATAGTCCTCCATAAACGAGGTTCCTTCATCAAGGTCCTCTCCCATGACTTTCATAAGGTATACCAATGCGGCCGTCTTCCAATCGCCTTCAGCGCCAAACCCATAGCCATCGCGCATCAATCGCTGCACCGATAGCCCCGGCAGCTGCTTAAGGCCTCTCAAATCTTCAAACGTAGTTGTGAAAGCAGATGCATTGGTGTCCTTCAGGAAGGCTCGCAAGCCCAACTCGATTCGCGCTCCATCACGCAAGGATTCGCGGCGCTTGCCTCCTCTCTTAAGCGCTTCCACAAGTTCGTATTCATCTTCATATTCCGCGCATAATGCATCGACGTCCGAATCCATCTGCCCATTCACGAATTCAACGAGATCGCCGACTCCGTAACCATTGACCGAAAAACCGAATCGAGACTCCGCTCCTACCTTGTCTCCCTCAGTAACGGACACTTCGCGCATATTGTCTCCGATTCGGACTACTTTCGCTCCTTGAATCGAATGCCATCCTTTAGCCGCGCGCGTCCAGGCGCCAATCCTCTCGTGTACTTCTGAATCTTGCCAATGCCCTACAACGACTTTTCGCTCCAATCGCATTCTAGCGCACATGAAACCGAACTCGCGATCGCCATGCGCGGATTGATGGAGGTTCATGTAGTCCATATCGATCGCATTCCACGGCAAGTCTCGGTGGAACTGCGTGTGAAGATGGAGCAATGGCTTATTCAGCAGGCTCAATCCACCAATCCACATCTTCGCGGGCGAGAACGTATGGCACCAGACTACCAAGCCGATACACGACTGACTATCGTTCGCCTCCATGCAAATGGAGCGAATCGATTCCGGAGTCTCTCCGACTCTCTTGAAAACCACCTTTGCAGGAATCGAACGAGAATGGTTCAGGGCATTCGCGACCTCTTGGGAATTCGATGCCACCTGCGCCAGCGCGTCCGGACCATACAGGTGTTGCGACCCCGTCACCAGCCATAGTTCCAATTGAGTCCGATCTTTCATTGCGTGACTATTTCAGTTGGACGATCGAAGCCCAATTCCTATTTCTTCCGCTCCCGATCCTTGATCGCCAATAAAGCTTTCATAACAGAGCCCATATCATCGCTTGAAACGCCTCCGAATGCGTCATGCAATTTCTTATACAGCTGAAAGAGCTCATCGTAAACCGCCTGAGCTTCAGGATTTGGCTGGTAGCTAACGTCTTTCAATCGCGTCATCTTTGCTTGAGCCGTTTCGAAATCGTCATACCCGCCGCGTTCAGACCCCGCCAGTACCGCCGCTGAAACGGCGGAGCCAAGAGCGCAGGTTTGAGAACTTCCGGAAATCAGCATCTCGCGTCCCGTGATGTCCGCATAGATTTGCATCAACAAGGGATTCTTTTCCGCGATTCCTCCCGCGCAGACGACTCGTTTTACAGGAACGCCGTACTCTTCAACGCGCTCAAGTATCATTCGCGCTCCGAAGGCTGTGCCTTCGATTAGCGCTCGATATATTTCCGCCTGAGAGGTATGCAATGTTTGCCCGACAAGGAGCCCACCCAGCAATGGATCGACGAGAATTGTACGATTTCCATTATTCCAGTCCAAGGCCAGCAGTCCGATCGCTCCAGGTCCATGATTTGACGCCTCTTCAGTCAACGCTACATGCGTATCAGAATCTCCCTTACACACATTATTAACAAACCACGCGAATATATCTCCTACTGCGGATTGACCCGCTTCGATGCCATAGTAGCCCGGTAGAATGGCGCCTTTCACAATACCGCAGATTCCCGGGATATCAGCCACCTCTTTGTTCGCCTTTACAACGCCGCAATCGCAGGTCGACGTTCCGATCACCTTAACTAGCGTGCCTTCGTCAACACCCGCGCCAATCGCCCCGTAGTGCACATCGAATTCACCGATGGCAATGGCGATCCCCTCTGGCAGCCCCAGGCGGGGCGCCCATTCGGAGCAGAGCTCGCCCGCTGGCTCGCTGGCGTCATAGGCCTTTTCGTACAGCCGGTCCCTTAGGTCGGAAAGCTTCGGATCCAGGAGAGCCAAAAACCCCTTGTCAGGCAAGCCTCCCCAATCCTCAGCATAGAGCGCTTTGTGGCCCGCTGCGCAGATGCCGCGTTTCACAGCTCGAGGATCGTTCACTCCCGCCAGCAATGACGGTACCCAATCGCAAAGCTCCACCCAGCTATAGGCGGCGTCGAACACTTCAGGAGCTACGTTCAGGCAGTGCCAGAGCTTCGCCCAAAACCATTCCGACGAATAGGTATTACCACATTTCGCTAAATACTGGGGACGATGGCCTCGACCCAATCCTGTAATCTCTGCCGCCTCGTCAACGCTCGTGTGATCTTTCCATAACCAGCATTCCGCAGCTAAATTCCCCTCAAACTCAGGCTTCATGGCCAAGGCTGCATTGGAGGCATCCACCGGTATCGGACTGGACCCTGTCGAATCGACTCCGATACCAACGACGTTCTCAACTGAGAATCCTGAATCCGCACTGGCAGCTTCCTCGAGCGCGCCGCGAACAGACGCCTCAAGCCCGGCTACATAGTCGCCTGGATGTTGCCTCGCTAAATTGTGGTCGCTCGGATCCAGCAATATCCCTGATTCTCCCGCGGGATAGTTGAAAACGGATGTCCCTACCTCCGCTCCATCAGCGCACCGGACCACAATACTACGGACTGAGTTCGTTCCGTAATCGACTCCTATCGTATATGACATGACCAATTCAAGTCTCCAAGATTGCGCTCCTTGTAGATCTCGCCCCCAGCGATGTAAAAACCTTTGTTTACTTGACAGTAATGCTACCAATAGCGCCGTGGATAAAAAAAAGAGCCAAGCGCTAGGCTTGGCTCTTTTCGCATTAAAATTGGGGCTGAAGCAGCTAACGTTTAATGCTTTGTCCGTTTGTACCGCTGTTTAGGCTGCTTGAGGAGCCGTTGATGGCTGCCTCCGTTGAAGCGCCATTCGCGCTCCTTTGAAAACCAGTGGAAGCTCTCCTTTCTGATGCCATTGGATCGACGCAGATGACGCTTAGCCTGATTCCAGGAGCTTTCAATGCCATTCATGCGGTTCCCCTTGTCGGCGAAGGGCTCGGAGCGGTTGATGCGCATGGGGCGAAAGCCGCTCGCGTCCAGAGCGTTGCAGGCCTTGAGCGCATCGGTGTAGGCGATGCTGCCGGGCTGGGCCTTCTCCTCGATGATCGGCAGGAGCGTGGCTGCCGCGGCGGCGGGGATCATGGCCGTGCAGGCCTTCCCGCCCCTCTTGAGCGGGCCGAAGGCCGCGGCCCCGCAGGCCTTCGCGCCCGCCTCCGAAGTGGCTCTCGTCGGCCGCGACTTCCCCGCTAGGCCCGCAGCTGGGAAGCTTGCTGGACATGGGCATTCCCAAGCCCATGAGGAAACGGGGCGCAGCATTGGCCTGGGCGCCTGCCGCTTCGGCCGCGACCCTGGCCGTCGAACCCGCGGCGGAAAGCTCGATGGGCTCGCCTTGCCTGCGAGGAGGCAGGCGACCCTTTCTACTGCGCGCGTGAAGCAGCATGCGCCATATCGGCTCTCTTAGCTACTTCAGCCCCTAGAATTAAGTTGGATCGCATTTTTATTCTTCCGAATCCGATTAGGATAGTTAATTTTGAACGTTGATCCATTACGCTTGCTTCAAAAATGCGGATCTGTAAACAATAGTAGCCATGTTCCTTCGCTTGTTGAGTTATTTTTTGACTAAACGGATGCCTCCCATCGAGGTGGAAATCCCTGTTTGGAAAGAGTTTCGTCCTTTTTTATCGGGTCATAAACATTTCGATATTCGCAACCTTAAGGTCGCGTCTGAAAAGGAGCTTGAAAGGGTTCAAAGGAATGTGGACAGAGCGCGAGCAGCGCAAAAGAAGGTGGAAGAAGCTACAGGTATAGAGGTTCCGATTAATCTCAATCAAGGCACTGGTCTCAAAGCCCACGACATTGACATGTTTTTGGCTAGGAAAGAACGATCTACTTTATCTGGGGTAAAAGAAGCCCTCGATGAACAAAGTGAACAAGTTTATAAGGCTAGCGCCAAGACAATCGCTGATATTGCCGAAAGTGAGCCCGCCGGTATTGCTAGGGGTAAAGCTGTAGAGGCTTCTACTGCTGAGTTGGGGGCAAGGAGGGCGGCGCAGCAAGAGGCGGCTAGCCCCCTTTACGAACGAGCATTCCAGAAGCAGATACACGGGGTAACTGAACATATTGATTTATCGGCGCTTTCCAATGGAATTAAAAGCGCCATCGCCCGGCTTGCGCCGTTTGGCGACGATGTTATAGATGAAGCAAGAGAGCTCATGAAAAAAGCCGGAAAGCATAGTGACGAAATGCTTGCGAAAACGGGCTCAAGAACCGCCGAAGGCTCTCCCTTGGAGGAAGCCAGCGCGGAATTTCGAGGGGATATCCAAAGAAAGCTCGCCAAGTTGCGCAAGGAAAGCAAAGGCAAGCGCAGTGGAGAAAGCGAGATAGTCCAGACCTTGGACGATATCCTTAACCGTATTGAAAGAGCGGGTGGTAATCTCAAACAGCTCCACTATGTCAAGCTTCATATTGACGAATTGCTGAAGAAAACAGGCACGGATGGCTCCTTGGAAAGCTCTACGAAGAAACAGCTAGCGATAGTCCAAAAAAAGCTGGTAGAGGAGCTCCGCAAGCAATCCCCTGATTACGCGAAGGGGTGGATGAATATATCCGTATGCAAGCCTGGGTCGACGAGCTCAAGTATTCGGCGATCAGCACAACTGCGAAGCTGGAGGGTAAAGATGTTAGGAAGACAGGGGAGGCTTTCTTTGATCTGGAAACGTCGCCGGAAAGTGTCGCTAGAGCAAGGACCGCCATTCTTGCTCAAAAAGATGGAAGGGCCATTTGGGATCAAATGGTCAGGCAAGAGCTTGAGAGGCGGTTTAGCGGTTTCCAGGGGAAAGTTCAAGATCTAGGAAAAGGGGATGTCCCAAATTTCCCCAAGAAGCTTCGGGATGCAATTTTCGGAAAGACCGATAAGCAGCGCGATGTTTTGATGCGCGCGCTTGATGCGAATCATAGAGAGAAATTCATTGCGTTGGAGGAACTGCTTTACATAACAAAAGCAGGGAGGAAGGAGGAAGGCCCTGTTTGGAAAGAGTTTCGTTCTTTTTTATCGGGTCATAAACATTTCGATATTCGCAACCTTAAGGTCGCGTCTGAAGAGGAGCTTGCAAAGATTCAAAGGAATGTGGACAGAGCGCGAGCAGCGCAAAAGAAGGTGGAAGAAGCTACAGGTATAGAGGTTCCGGTTTATCGCGCTCAAGCCACTAGGAACGAAGCCGACCTCGCTCACCAGTTTTTGCTTGGGGAGACACTACCTACTAGGGTAGCAAAAGCCCTTGATGAACAAAGTAAAGCAGCTCATGATGCTAGCACCGAGATAATCGCTCGTTTTGCCGAAAGGAAGCCCACCGGGCTTGCTAGGCAGAACGTCAGAGATGCTTCAGTTGCTGCGATAGAGGCAAGGAGGGCGGCGCAGGAAAAGGCGTCTAGCCGCTATTACGAACGAGCATTCCAGAAGGCGAGAGACAGGCTAACTGAACCTATTTATTTATCGGCGCTTTCCAATAGAGCTAAAAGCACCCGCGACGAGCTTGCGCCGCTTGGCGACGATGTCATAGATGAGGCAAGAGAGCTCTTGGAAAAAGCTAGAAAGCATGGTGACGAAATGCTTGCGAAAACGGGCTCCAGAACCGCCAAAGGTTCTTCCTTGGAGGAATCCAGCCGGATATTTCGAAGGGATATCGAAAGAGAGCTCGCCAGGTTGCGCAAGGAAAGCAATGGCAAGGGCGCAAAGGCAAGTGAGACAGTCAAGAGCTTGGACGATATCCTTGCACATATTAAAGGAGCGGTTGGCGATCTCGAACGGCTCCACTATGTCAAGCTTCATATTGACGACGTGCTGAAGAAAACAGGCACGGATAACTCCTTGGGAAGCACTGCCAAGAAACATCTAGCGATCGTCCAAAAAGAGCTGGTAGACGAGCTCGTCGAACAATCCCCGGATTACAGGATGGGGAGGGATGAATTTATCCGTATGCAACGCCCGATCGACGAGCTCAAGTATTCGGCGATCGGCACAACTGCGAAGCTGGAGGATAAAGATGTTAGGAAGGCAGGGGAGGCTTTCTTTGATCCGGAGGAGCCAATCGAAAGTATCGATATGGCAAGGAACGTCATTCTTGAGCAAGAAAATGGAAAGGCCATTTGGGACCAAATGGTCTGGCAAGAGCTTCATAGGCGGTATGGCGCTTTCGATGGGCATGTTCTAGATCTAGGAGAAGGGAGTGTCCCAAATTTCCCCCAGAAGCTTCTGGATGCAATTTTCGGAAAAACCCAAAAACAGCGTGATGTTTTGATGCGCGCGCTTGATGCGGATCAGAGAAAAAAATTCATTGCGTTGGAGGAACTGCTTTACATAACAAAAGCAGGGAGGAAGGCCCCGCTTGGAGTGATCATTAATGAGCTAGGGGTGCTTCTGGCAACGATAAGAGAAGCCAAATTCAACCGCAATCGCAATGCACGGGCTTTAGCGGATGTTATGTTCGCCCGCGATGGGCTGAACGTGCGTCCGAAATGATATGCTTGACGATTCGAGGGCGGATTTTGGAGATCGCTAGACGAAAACGGTCCAATCGGCGACGCGTCAGGCCCTCTCTCGCGGATTAAGGTAACATTGAGTTTCGTAGAGAAATTCTATGATCCAGAAAAAAATGTAGGGGTACTTTTCCTCAACGAAGAGTATATCGAGGACGCGCCGCTAAGGCCATACGGCGAGGAGATGTGTAGAGCGATGGTTGAAATAGTCCTGCAGGATCCGAATGGTGAACTCGAAAGGGAATTCGGACAAGGGATGCTGAAAGTGAGTCAATCTCGGAGCGGGTATTTCGGATTCAATGTCCGTTTCGAAAGTGCCACCTTGGTGGAACGAACGGAATATCAGCAGGATTTCGAAAATTATCCCATCGACGAAATTACAACCATCGAAAGTTACGAAGTAAGTTCCCCTAATGGGGTGGATGCTTTCTGAGTTGGTTGGTCTTCAGTATTGTTGGCGTGACTTCCGAATAGCATCGTTAGCCTAGCGGCGACCTAGCCAGGTTTCGCGTGATGGCCCTAACTCCTGCGGCCTCGGTGATTTAAGGTCATTTCACCGACAAATCGGCATATTAGAGGGAAACAATGCCCCATCGAAAATCTATCCTTATCCTACCGTTTAGGCTAAGCTGAATTAACTATTTGAAATTCAGAAGGATATAACTGGTGGCGAGACCCGGAATCGAACCGGGGACACAAGGATTTTCAGTCCTCTGCTCTACCAACTGAGCTATCTCGCCGTTCCTATTCCGCGAGGCGGAATATCAAGAAGATCCCGGACAATAGAAGCGACGCCCCCTCCGTCAATGTTCATTTTAGCAAAATTTCTCAAGGAAGTTCAGCGTCTGCCGCGCGTGGCTTTCGAGAGCATCCTGGAATCGCAAGTTCTCTTTGCGCCATACATCCCATGAAATCCTGCCATCAAAAAGGAAATTGACTTATGGCCGCAACAATCTGCTGATTCTTAGCCAACGACTCGACAATGAACGATCTACTCTTTGTAAGACCCTTCGCCATTTGCCTGCTCGCCGCATTGGCAACCTCTCTGGGTACTGCGAGCCCGCGCGTAGAATCGAATTCAATTTCAATTCGCCACGACATGCTCTTGCTCCGCGACACCAAGTCCATCGAGAGCGCTTTGCTCACATGGCCCTGGCCTCTCGGAAGGCAACCCGTAGGAAAGAACGTCAGCGAACTGGCCGATGATGCCGCCAGTCGATTCCAAGATATCTATGACGACGAAAACGACATCGAGATACGGCCTGCGATCGTATCCATTTCAGGTGGATCAGACCGTCTTCCCTTCCGGTCATTCGGCTCCCAACCCAGAGAGGAATTCGAGTCGAGCCTAAGCGCCTCTTGGCTGGGTGATTGGGTCGCGGGCAATCTCAGCCTGACCTACGCCCATGATGCATCGGATGGAGACGATTTTCGGCTAGATGGCTCATATATCGGTATCGCCGCCGGGAATTGGGTCGCCGCTGTAGACCAAGTTGAGCGGTGGTGGGGACCTGGATGGGATGGCAGCCTTATCCTGTCAAACAGTGCCCGACCGGTGCCCGCCCTTTCATTGACTCGCATCTCACCGGATCCGTTTGATTGGAAGTTGCTGAAGTGGATCGGTCCCTGGACGTTCACAACTTTCATGGGTCAATTGGACAATGTAGAACCCATCCGTGAGAACGGCATCAGAGTCGGTTCGGATGCGCGGTTATTTGGAATGCGAATCGACTTCTCGCCTTTCGGCTGGGATTGGATCGATATCGGACTCAACCGAAGCGCTCAATGGGCAGGCGAAGGCCGTCCTGGAAGTTTGAGTACATTTGGAAAGCTGTTGCTAGGCGAAGACAACTCGGTTCCGGGTTCAGAAACCGACCGAAGCAACGAGCCGGGCAATCAACTCGCAGGCGTTGACTACCGATGGTCGATTGAAGAATGGGGCTTCAGCCACTATGGACAGCTTGCCGGTGAAGACGAAGAAACGTTTCTGCCTGACGCCAATATGCTCCTGTTCGGGATTGAGAAATGGGGGGACCTCAAGAACTTGAATTCAACCTATCGCATCTACTATGAATGGGCTGATACGCGAGCGGGTCACCTAGTAGCGGATCCGCGCAGAAATCGAGCCTTCAATGTCGCCTACAATCATGGAATTTACCATTCCGGATATCGCTCTAAAGGGAAAGCAATCGGTCACGCCATGGATGGCGACAGCCTTATGCGATCGATTGGGGCGTTCGTCGTGAACGAGAACGGAAATCTTCTCGGAGCAAAGACGAGAAACTACTCAATCAATCGTGATGGCGGTGGCCGGCACTCGATTACAACTGACGCGATCGACGGATGGTCGTTCGAAGTATTTGGTGAGATAACGTTGGAGTCTGGCCTCTTCGAAGCCTGGGAAAACCAAGACGTCCAATTGAACTTTGGCATTCACTATATCGACGAAAGCAATCGAAGAACGGGCGATTCCGACAGCGATGTAGGTGGTTATCTCGGCTTGACGAAACGCTTGTGAAGCAGAGGGCCTATCGCAGCAGGCGAGGAAATAAAATCGGAGTGCTCGATTTATAGGCTTCGTAGTCTTCCTGCCCTCCCCATTTCTCATTGGCGCGTCTTTCAAGTAGTGGAATTCCACTTACCTTCATTAGAAGAATTGTCACGAAAAGCGGCGAGCTCAAGGTCCCCCACTGCCACCCTTCAAGCGCAGGTATCGCAACTATAGCAATTCCAATCCACAACACGATTTCCCCAAAATAGTTGGGATGCCGCGATAGCGACCAGAGCCCCGTTTGAATGAACTTACCCTGATTCGAATCATTCTCCTTGAATCGCTTCTTTTGGTGATCCGACACTGCCTCTATCGCAAAGCCGACTATCCAAACAACAACGCCAAGAATCGCTATCCACCCCAATGGCTTTCTCGTTGTTGAGGCAATCGCGGCGAGCGCCGCGGAAAGCGTAAAGGTGACCCAAAGGCCCTGCAATGTCCATGCTCCCAAAAACCGCGCAAAAGAGTGTTTCAGAGCATCGAACCGTTCGTCCTTTCCCACTCGATGAACCCGTCGAAACAGAAACAAAGACAATCGAAGCGCCCATATGCAAATCATGGCGAGCAAGAGCCATGAACGAGCGTCAATTTCTGGACTGAGAAGGACCGCAACAACGGTTGCCAGCATAAAGGTTGCCCCTCCTGCCAAGTCGAAAAAACGCTCGCTGCGAAGCAAGAACGCAGGAACGAATGCGACCCATTGAATAGAGAATGCCAAGATTACCGCGACATGAAAAGGATGCGTCCAATCCAATCGGTAGGCCCCATCGCTACCCAAGAATGCAAATCCCCAGCCCATCAAAAGGATCAAGGGAATCGCTACCAAAGATACTTTCTCATCTTTTGACATGCTCAAATCTCTGCTACCAAGTAATCCTGCAGCTAGCTATCAAACCAGGAGAATCGACGATCGAACAAGCCTTGAACAGCTTTACTTGAGGCGCAATCGGAATCCTTGTTTCACCGCGGTAGGTCACATAGTTCACAATTCCAATTTCAAACGCGCTATGCGATCACAATTGCTAGATCATTCTGTCTCACCACATCCATTGGACGAATCAGACAAACTCCGCAACCCCTAGAAATCGGACCTTAGGCAAGAAAACCAGCTATGGAATCGCGTCCATCGGACTCGGAGCCATCGAGCTTCTGCTCCAAGTGTATTTACTTGATCTATACATACTAGCGGGGCTTTCGCCATCGCTGGCAGGATTGGCAATTGCAATAGCTGTAGTTTGGGACGCCGTGAGCGATCCGATTATGGGTATCGTATCCGACAACACACCTTCCAAAAATGTTGCTGGAAAACGCATACCCTATTTAGTAGTCGGAGCGCTCGTCTTAGGATTTTCGATCGGCTTTCTTTTCTCGCCTCCGAAATTTGCCGACCAGACCGGACTATTCGTCAATCTGCTTATATGGTACTTGGTGACGAGCACAGCCTTAACCCTATTCGGAGTGCCTTACTTAGCTATCGTCAACGATATCGGCCCTGAAGCAAGCGATCGAACAGCGCTATTTAGCTCCAAGCTTGTATTTGGCTCTATCGGTCTATTGATCGGTATTGGAATTCCCGCCTATTTCGCATCAAGCGTATCGGTCGAAAGCATCTCCGATACCCTTGGCGCTAGGCGCTCAAGCGGATTCACGATTGGGATCATCGCTGCAGCAGGATGTCTTGCAACAGCCGTATTGATTGGGCGAACCCTCCGTATCCAGAAAAAGGGTCCGAGTCGTTCCTCCAGGAACTCATCGAGGACCATAGGGGCGATCTTGAAAGGAATCAAGTCGCCCCATTTCCTTCTACTCGCTCTCGGCTTTATAGCCATTGCGATCGGACGGTCATTCAATTCCAGTTTGGCGCTTCCCTACTATAAGAGCACACTTTCCTTCAGTGAATCGCAAATCGGACTCATACTGCTTGCGCTCACAATCGCTATCATTTGCGCTGCCCCCTATGGGGCGCTCTCGGCAATCGCTTATCCTCTCTTCGCTAAAGAGGTACTGTGGCCTATAATAATCGTCGCGATTCTCGGAGGAATCCTTGTCGCCAGCATCGTTTTCCTAGACGGGCTCTTCTCAGATTTCATCGAATCAGAAAATACACTTAACGATACCGACCTTTCAGGCAGCTACTACGGGATTTGGCGTATGCTTTCGAAAGTCGCCCGCGCCATGGGAATCGCCGCTTCGGGCTTCTTGCTTTCGAAAATTGGATACCAGGAGGCGAGCATCGACCAAAGCGTTTCGGTTGAGCGGGCAGTCGCATGGGCGTTTGGACCCGGAGTCGCCGTATTCTTCTTAATCGGCGCGATCCCTATAGTATGCGTCCTCAAATATAAGCGCCATTCAAACGAAGTCTAATCCAATGGGTTCCTTATCTAAAAATACTACGATCGGGCATATAGCTCGCGTATCCACTCTTTTGTTGCTCGCCGCTTGCTCGAAGGATTCCGAGATCAAGCAGTCACTCGCTACTGAAGTAGAACTGGCCCGGTTCATGGGGTTATGGTACGTTCATGGGTACACTCCGACTGCAATTGACAAAGACGCTTGGAATGCGATCGAGCAGTATGAGCTCCGATCAGATGGACGAATCCAAACAACGTACTCCTTCAACAAAGGGGGCCCCCAAGGAAAGCGCAAAGTATTCAAGCCAATCGCCAAGGTGATCAACACGGAAACCAATGCCGAGTGGCGAATGCGATTTTTTGGAGTCATCACCGCGCATTACTACATCGTGTACATTAGTCCAGACTACCAATATGCTGTAATTGGTCACCCAAACAGAAAATACGCATGGATCATGTCGCGTGACTCAGCAATATCCGCTGATCAGTACGCTTTCCTCCTGAACGAGCTCAGAGTTCGCACCTATGAAACGGACCGTATAAAACGCGTGTCGCACACCCAAGGCGAAGCGACTGCCTTGTAGTGGCATCAATGGCTTTTTAGGCGACCCTCGTACTCCGGACGCTTTTTCCAATCCTTGAAATAAGGTTTGTAGTCAGGTATTTCAGTCCAAAATACGCGCCTGGGATTGGGATCGGTAAGGACGCCTTCCCTATAGTCCGCTCCCTGGTCGCTTAGCTCCACTGTCGCGTTCCAATTCTCGAAGTAGCGCTGCATACGCATTGCAACCTGAGGAAGCTTATCAATGACATCGATCGACTCGCTGGGATCCGATTCCAAGTCGTAAAGCGCATATTCCTTTTCAGCAACATTGAGCGCCACTAGCTTGTAGCGATTATCCAGTAACGCCCCCTTGTTCTGAAAACGAAAGGGTATTGGCTTTTCTCTGACGCCAAATCTTCCGGTTTTAATAGACTGGCTCAGGCTGACCCCGTCATTGGGTTTCAGTATCGCGGATTCAGGCAGACCGGCAATTTCCATGATAGTAGGAAACATGTCGAGTACGCTCGCAGGACTTTCAGTTCTAACGCCTCTCTTAATGACCGCCGGCCATTCCAAGACGGCAGGCACGCGCAATCCGCCTTCATATACCGTTCCTTTCAACCCTCGCAATCCCCCTACGGAAGAAGGCTCTACTTTCAGTCCCCCGTTATCGCTGCAAAACCAGACGATTGTATTCTCTTCGATTCCCAATGATCTGAGCCCCTCGCGCAAGCGACCGATGCTTCGATCCATTGCGACCAGTTCCCCATAATGATTCTGATCGCTTTCCTTCAAGTCTCCGAACGGGGCGCGATCGCTTTCGCTTGCTCTCATAGGAGAATGAGGAGATCCATACCAAATAGTCGTGAAAAAGGGACGTTCGTAGGTCGCCTGCCTTTCCATGAATTTCAGAGCCTCTTCCACGGCGATTTCGGAAGAGTCGCCCTTGAACTCCTCAAACGCCCCATTGCGGCTCATTACGGGATCGATATCGAAAAAATTGGTTGTCGACAGCCAATAATCATATCCGTAGCGACCAGGATGATACGGGTCCTCTCCCAAGATGGGAACGCCGGGACCTCGAACACCGTTCAAGTGCCATTTCCCGAAGTGCCCTGTCGCATAGCCTGCTTCCTGCAAGGCTCGCGGCAAAGGACGCTCTTGCAAGCGGAGAGCATTTCCGTGTTGATACACACCTGTTCGATCATTGGCTCGCCCTGTGAGCACGCTCGCGCGGGTTGGCGAGCACACTGGAGCTCCCGCATAGAATCGGTCGAAACGCAATCCGTTGGCAGCCATCGCATCCAAATGCGGCGTCTTGAGAACGGCATGCCCGTAGTAGCCGGTTTGACCCCAGCCTTGATCATCCGCCATCACGAGAACGATGTTCGGACGAGCCACCAACTGAGTATATGGTAGGGCAATCAGCGAGAAAATGAAAAGAAACAAGGAAGCAACACGGGCCATAATTCGATTTTTGCGGGTTAGCTATGGAAGCGCCAAATTTGCCCGCGTTATCATCAGATGACAAGTCTCGAGCGATGGGACGGCTCTCCTTAAGCTTCTTGACAAGACAGCCGATAACTATACTCGTTCAAGCAAGTAAATGAACGTTTTCGTCCATAATCTTCTACGACTTACGAAGCAAGACATCCTCCTACTCGGTTAAGGAGCGGATGTCGGGACGCATTTACTTTTCCCGCTAACACACAGTGAATTGATTGCGGGAATCGGCCGTTAGGCACGAACGACCTTTTGTGTTGCGTCACCTAATTCGCTCCCCATTCGTTGCTTTCAACCAATGCAAAAATGCAAAAATCGCCCATAAGCAAATACAAGCCCTATCCGGTTGTGGATCTTCCCGATAGGGAATGGCCCAATCGAGTCATCGACTCTGCTCCTATCTGGTGCAGCGTCGACCTACGCGATGGCAACCAGGCGCTAGCGATTCCCATGAGCGTCGACGAAAAAGTTGAGGTGTTCAAGTCACTCGTCGATATGGGGTTCAAGGAAATTGAGGTAGGCTTCCCTTCCGCATCCGAGACGGAATTTGCATTTTTACGAAGACTTGTATCGGATAATTTGATACCTGATGATGTTTACGTACAAGTTCTCGTGCAATGCCGCGAGCACTTGATTCGTCGAACATTCGAATCCCTTGAAGGCGTAAAGAACGCCATTGTCCATATCTACAATTCGACGAATCCCCTCCAACGGAAGGTAGTCTTCGGCTTGGAACGAGATGAAATAAAGCAAATCGCGGTAGATGGAGCTACTTTGGTAAAGGAACTCGTCGCAACAGTGCCGGATACGCACATACGGTTGCAATACTCGCCCGAAAGCTTCAGCGATACAGAGCTGGAGTTTTCCCTCGAATGTTGTGAAGCCGTTGCAGACGTATGGGAGCCCACTCCCGACAAGAAGATCATATTGAATTTGCCCGCGACGGTCGAACTGTTCACGCCCAATGTCCATGCTGACCAGATCGAGTGGTTCTGCCGTCATTTTTCCAGACGGGAAAGCGCCATAATCAGTTTGCACACGCACAATGATCGCGGTACCGGAGTCGCCGCAACTGAGCTCGGGCTTATGGCGGGAGCCGATCGAGTTGAAGGCACGCTATTCGGAAATGGGGAACGTACCGGCAATTTGGATATCGTTACCGTTGGGCTTAACATGTACACCCAAGGCGTTCACCCAAATCTAGACTTTTCGAACCTGAACCAAATTCGCGAAATGTACGAACGCGTGACCCGCATGGATGTACACGAGCGCACCCCTTACTCTGGCGATCTCGTATTTACCGCATTTTCTGGCTCTCATCAGGACGCGATCAATAAGGGATTCGCCTCGCAGGACGACGATTCGACTTCGCTCTGGCAAGTACCCTACTTGCCTATCGACCCAAAGGACATGGGTCGAAACTATCGAGCCATCATTCGAATCAACTCCCAATCCGGCAAAGGCGGCGTCGCCTACGTCATGGAAAAGGAATATGGATTCAATCTTCCGAAGGAAATGCATAAGGAGCTCGGCAAAGCCGTCAATCGGATAGCTGATGAAATCGGCGATGAAATTACTCCAAAAGGCGTCTATTCGTGCTTTAATAGTGAATACATAAATATCCTCAAACCTCTGGAGATGGTTGAATTTCGCAGCGAACGCATCGACGACGATCTCGTGGAAGTCTGGTGCGTCGTCAACCACGACGGAAGCACCAAGAACTTGCGAGGAACTGGAAATGGCCCGATCGCCGCGTTCTTCAATGCGTTAGAGGAAATCAACATTTCCGATTTTGAGCTTCTCGCATACAACGAGCACTCCTTAGGTCGAGGAGCTGATTCCAAAGCAGTATCCTATATCCAACTGAAGAACAAGAATACCGGAGCACGGTGCTACGGAGCCGGCATTGATACTAATATTGCGCTCGCTTCAATACGAGGGGTAGTCAGCGCCCTGAATCGGCTCATCGGGAATCGCTATTGATTCGACCGTTGAGGCCAACCCGAATTCAGCTTTGACCGGAGGACGAGGGCGCTACTTGGAGCGGTGCCCTCCTCCTCCCACATACCCAATGTCTTGGAGCCTCTCCCCGAATACCCGATACGCCCGGCCAAAACCTAAAACAAGGCGCCCTTCGATTGGAGACAGTTCGAACAAATCGAAATCCACCAGCCCCTTCAATGATGCCACCGTCTCCCCATGGCGGGCTTCCAAAGCATCCATGCTCGAGCGCCACTCGCTCGTTCCCCGTTCGACAACTTGGGCCGAGCAGTCGACAGTCAGTCGCTTGCGCGCAAATAGGTTGTCGGCAGTAGACTCATCCTCGATCAGCATCGCGCTAGCGAGCCTCGACCGTCTTATCTGCGAGGTATGCTTCGCCATCGAGCTGATATATACAAAGAAATGGCGAGACTCGTCTACGAATACCGGAGCATAGCTTGAAAGCGGTTCACCTTTCGATCCCGAAGACGCCAGTATAACGGAGCGAATCGATGCAATCAGCTCCTCCATTTCAACCTGAGCGCTCTCGAATTCATCCATGGTCCTATTGCTAATGCGGCCTGGGTTCTGCGAATCAACTCAAAACCGTGCATCGAAAAACAAACCGGCACCTAAGGCAGCGCGCGCCGACACTTAAGCAGTCGGCGAGTTTCTGAAAGATCCATGGTTCCAATCGCAAAGAGCTCTCCCCCATCGCCCAATTCGAGCTTTCGCCGCAGCTCATCGCTTGAGAGTCCAATATTTCGAGCGAGAACATTCGCTTTCCCTTCAGGGAAAAACTTCCTAGCGACCTGCTTTCGCAATTCACCAATTTCAAGAATTTCAAACACTCTTCCTGGGAATGCCTCCACAAACTCGTTCGAAGCGTAAAATCGAGTCCGGGGATGCAACAAAGGGATCTCTCGATCAGCTCCAAGCGACTTGAAACCACCCGCCTTCATGATGGAAGCATTCGGTTCGTATAAATACTTCAAATACGAAGAATAGCTACCATTCAATCGTTTCTCCGCTGAACGATAGAACTCGAATCGATCCCACTCGCCATCCGAACGCTGATTTGCGCAGACGATCTTTGCCTCTCCCTTGAATCCAAGCTCCGCCAAACAAAAGCATTCCTTGCACTCATTTCGAATGGAGATCACGTGGATTTCCAATATAGACGGGAGCGCTTTAACGATCGAGTCAATATCAAGCCCAGGGGATAGCTTTACCGCCACCTGCTTTGAACTGCGCAACAACATCGGCCAACAGCTTGCGACATTCGGCTCGCAAGCGCCCAACCCAGACACCCTCAAGCTTCTTTCATCCCGACGAGCGGGATCCAGATAAATCAAATCAAGATCCCCTTCGTATTCACTTAACCACTGCAGACCATCGCCTACGATTGCATCGATCCGTCCCCGTCTCTTAAAGGCGTCGATATTTTCGGATGCGATATTTGACAGCTCAGCATCGCGCTCGATGTGATAGGTTCTATCGAAGCGTTCAGAGAACGTGAATGCATCCACCCCGAAACCTCCCGTCAAATCCGCCATGACGGTTCCATTCAGCAGTTCCGCCTTGTACTTTGCCGCGCTTTCGGAAGTGCATTGCTCGAGGGACAATGTCGTCGGAAAGGCGATATTGTCGTTCTCTACCCAGCTCGGAAGCTTCTTCTTCGCCCGTTGCCTTGCTTTGACCTGCTGGGCGATGAATGCCATCGGCATATTCGGGAACTGCTTCGCTTTTAGCGCGATCGCCTCAGGGGAGAGTTCCCGAAACTCTCGAATCCGAGCTTTTAGCTCCTCGGACAGGCGCATCAAGAAAAACCGGGGCTTACCGTGAGCCCCCCGTCAACGACGATCGTCTGCCCCACCAAGTAGGTATTGATTTCAGATACCAGGAAAGTCGCGAATTCCGCAATCTCTTGCTCATTGCCCATACGTCCCAAGGGAACGATCTCGGCAAGGCTTTTCCGGCGCTCATCGCTCAGCAATTCTCTCGTCATGCCCGTCAATATGAAACCAGGCGCGATCGCATTCACCAAAATGCCATCGCGAACCAATTCAAGACCCGCGGACTTGGTAATGCCCGCAAGTCCAGTCTTGGTAGCTGTGTAGGCATGGCGATTTGGGCGACCGATGACTCCAAATATTGAGCTGACGTTCAGGATGCGCCCACCCTCCCCTGAATTCTTCATCAGCTTAGCGGCCGCTCGCATAAGCTTCACAGGCGTCGTTAGATTGACTGCGACCACTGAATTCCAGTCATCATCGTCCAATCCATCGACCGAATCCGCCACATTGATACCAGCATTGTTAACGAGAATATCGAGCTTCGGAAGGTCCATCATTCTCGACTGAAACGCGTCGACACTCTCCGGATCCCCCGCATCCAGGGGCCAATAATCGTTTTTTTCTCCTGCGGCCACCTCGGAGAACCGCTTCCTGCCTGTAAAGACGACGGTCGCTCCCAAATCGGACAATTGATCCGCAATCGCCTTTCCGATGCCTCGCGTCGATCCGGTTACGAGAGCTGTTTTGCCAGTGAAATCAATAGGGTATCCTGCTTTGTTCATGAGACCAGTTTCCGGATCGCCCTATCAAAGTGAACTAGAAAATCCAATTGACCCACATAATTAGCCATTGATGATCGGTCCAATCGCATTCGATCGCGGTAATATTATCCCAATAATGCCTATACTTCGCGCAAACCGAGCATTCACCCGCGTTAGACACCTACCGACCTGCCGCTCGATAGCGTTTATCCTATCGATCACTCTTCTGGTGGCTTCAGCTCGATCCGAGTTTCCAGAAAAGCCGATCAAGATCATTATTCCCACCAACACGGGAGGCGAAGTGGATACCATGGCTCGAATCTTTCAACGGGCATTGCAGCAAAATAGCATCATTCCCGTAAAAACGGTCATTCTGAACCTGCCGGGCGCAGGGGGAACGCTCGGGACAAGAAGACTCAAGGAATCTCCACCAGATGGATACACCATCGGACTTTGGACGCCAGGCATTGTCACATCCAAGACAATGGGCATCGTAACCTACGACCATAGCGACTTCGCCATAATCGGAAGAACGGGATACTCCGAACTCGCTTTGGGCGTATTGAATTCCTCTAAATACGATTCAATCGAGTCGCTCATCGCTCAATCCAAAGAGCGCCCTCGATCCGTCAAAGTCGCTACAAACATCGGTCTTCCCGTTCATTTGACGCCTCTCATGTTCGCAGAGGGAGCCGGAATCGAATTCAATTTCGTTCAAACCGGAGGAGGCTCCAAGCGCCTCGCATCGATTCTCGGCAAGCATACCGACCTCTCGCTTTTTTCCCTCCTCGAGTTCATTAAGTTCGGAAGCACCGGTCTAACGCCGCTCGTAGTCCTTTCCAACGAACGCACCGGCCATTTCCCCGATGTACCCACAGCTAAAGAGCTCGGCGTCGATCTCGTCATGAACGATGCTCGTATCTGGATCGCTCCCAAAGATACGCCGCCCGAACGAATCGAATACATCGCGAACGCGCTTAAGTCCGTGATGGCGCTACCTGAGATCATAGAAGAATACAAGACGCTCGGAATCTACAACGAATTTGGCGAGCCCGAAGAGATCGATGCATTCCTCGACAACATGAGCGAACGCGTCGCTCCTCTGGTTGCGAAGGCAAGAAAGCTCTAATCAAACTCAATTCTCAACCCAAAGCTCCGTGCCTTCACAATCTCGCTCACCCATTCTTGATCTTTCAATCTGTGGTGTTTTGGTAGGTTTGTCTGTATTCATTATTTGGGGAACAAAAGATATCCCTCCACCGTTTTTTGATCCCGTTGGATCAGCAGCATTCCCCAAGTACGCAGCGTATATTATTATTGCGCTCGCTCTGGCCATCGGCGTTCGAGCTATCTTCTCAATCAAAACAACCCATAAGGAGACTAAAAAGCCCTACAAAGAAGAGCCTTTGCTTGCCCTGTACGTCGTTGTCGTCCCTTCCCTCTATGTCCTAACCATGAATTTAGGATGGCTCAGTTTTAGAGCAGCGACCATTCTATTCATCATCCTTCTAAGCGCTCTGTTGTCAAAATTCGATAAGCGCTCGATGATTGTCAGCGCAATAGTCGCGCTCGTATTCGGTATTGGAGGACAATACCTCTTCACGGAAGTGTTTTACATCGATTTGCCGCAATAGGGCTAGACTACGAAACTCATGGAATTTTTCAACGCGCTCCAACACGTACTGAGCCCCTACCCCTTTCTATGGATATTCATAGGAGTTGCCGGAGGAATCTTCGTTGGCGCGATTCCGGGGCTGGGAGGCGGAATGCTCATGGCGCTAACCGTTCCCCTCACCTTTTCCATGGACAGCACCAATGCCGTCTTGTTGCTCATGGGAATGCACGTCGGCTCCGTCAGTGGGGGACTGATTAGCGCAACCTTACTAAAAATGCCGGGGACCCCATCGGCGATGATGACGACATTCGATGGCCATCCGATGGCTAAACAAGGGCAGCCTGGCAAGGCGCTGAGCCTCGGCATCGGGGCTTCCTTGTTTGGAGGTATCATTTCAGGCGTGTTCTTGATCGCGCTTGCGCCTCCACTATCGAATTTTGCCCACAAGTTCGGACCCTGGGAATACGTTACGATGGTGATGATGGCGATGGTGCTAATCGCATCCATCAGCCAAGGCTCCATGCTTAAAGGTCTTATGGCAGCAATGCTCGGGCTCATGGCGGCGATGCCTGGGCTCAATGAATCAGATGGACAGCTTCGCCTCACATATGGCTTCGATTCCATGGGCGACGGATTCAATTTGCTGCCTGTGCTGCTTGGAATCTTCGTAATGAGCCAGATCATCAAGGACGCTCTGGAGATCAACAAGAAGGGTGTCGGGATCGCCATGTCGAAGACGGAGCGAATCTTTCCGAAATTTGGCGAATGGAAACGCCATACCGTCAATATCGCGCGCTCTTCGTGCATCGGTACCTGGGTGGGGATTTTGCCAGGAATCGGGGCAAGCATCTCGTCCATGGTCGCCTATGGCATCGCAAAGACATTCAGCAAGAATCCGAAACGGTTCGGTACCGGCCATGATGAAGGAATTGTCGCAGCAGAGTCCGCCAACAATGCCAATGCAGGCGGCGCCCTCATCCCGCTAATCACGATTGGAATTCCAGGAGCCCCGGTGGATGCAATTCTTCTCGGAGCGATGATCATGCATCAAATACAGCCGGGGCCATTGCTATTTCAAACGAACGGCGATTTAGTATGGTCGTTGATGACTGGATACATTGTCGCGAATATAGTGATGTTTCTCATAATGGTATTTTCGGCCAGACACCTCGCAAAAGTCGTCAATATCAACCGAACCTACCTAATTCCCGTCGTATTCGCATTCTGCCTGATCGGCGCCTATGCGCCATCCAATCGCATGTTCGACGTCTGGGTCGTCATCGGCTTCGGCGTCGTGGGCTACTTCCTGGACCGAGCCCGGTTCCCCCTCGGGCCTTTCGTGATCGGCTACGTGCTTGCCGGCATAATGGAAGCGGAGCTCAGGTCCGGCTTGCAGATGTCCGAGGGTTCATTCGGGCCGATGATGACTCGTCCCATTGCAGCGACCTTTACCGTGATTTCAATAGTCTTCCTCGTCTATTCCCTTGTTCAGGAATGGCGTTCCCGAAAGACGATTCCTACTACAGAGTCCGGATAGCGCCGGCGATTTTCGGAAATGAAGGAGTTGCACATTGTCGCGGGCCCACCCGCTTCCGGCAAAAGCCTATACGGGTTGAAACTTGCGGGCGAACTTAAGGCGGCCTTGCTCGATATCGACACTGCGACGGAACGCGTCGTCCAAGCAGGATTGGTTGCAGCCGGCAAAAGTCCCGACGACCGCGATAGCCCTGATTTCAAAGCGCGCTTTCGCGAACCCATCTACGAAACGCTATTCGAGATCGCGAAAGAGAATCTACCCCACATTAGCGTCGTAATCGTGGGGCCTTTCACCAAGGAGTTTCGAGAGCCGGATTGGCTTAACGAACTTTCAGCAAAAATCGGGACGGCGACCTTTGCCCACTATGTTACTGCCAATGCTGAAACGCGAAAGCGCCGCATGGAGCACCGAGCCTGCGCTCGAGACATTCCCAAGCTCAATGACTGGGAACGCTATTTGAGCTACTACCAGGAAGACGCTAGACCGCCATTCGAGCATTCTTTCTTGGACACTTCGAACCTAGGGTGAGCGATCCAAGCAAATTTCGTAGTAGACACGCAATCATCCACACTTAGCGTAGCGGCGATTAGAAACCGGACTTCCGCATGTCGCTATCCATACAACCCAGTCTAGATCTCCAGCAGTTCAAGGCCTTATCCAGTGAAGGGAATCTTATTCCCATTTACGCGGATCTGATGGCTGACCTTGAAACTCCGGTTACGGCATACGCGAAATTGAAATCCGACAGCCCTGCATTTCTTCTGGAATCCATCGAAGGAGGCGAACGGCTTTCGCGATATACGTTCATAGCCTGCCGGCCGAGGAAAATTTTCAAGAGCTACTGGGACACTACCGTGATCGAGGAGACCGGAAAGCAATCGGTCGAAATCCCGACCCCGGACGACCCGCTTTCGCTCATCGAGGAAGAAATCTCTCAATACAATCCCGTCGACTTTCCAGAGCTCCCGCCTTTTACGGGAGGAGCCGTAGGATATGTATCTTATGAATACATTTGCCGCGTTGAGCCTACAGTTCCGCGAGCACCCCGAAATTGCCACCAATCGCCGCTGAGCTACTATATGCTCGCGGATTCCATGGTGATTTTCGATCGAGCGAAACAAACCATCCGGCTCTTGGTGAACGCTCGACTGGATGCTCATTCATCTAGCGAAGAAGCTTATTCCGCTGCCCTCGAAGAATTGGAAGCGCTAAAGGCTACCTTGAACAAGCCCAGCCAAGTAGCGCCTGTATCCTTGAATTCCCCACAGGGCGTTGACATACCCAGTGGCAACTTCATCAAGGACGACTTCGAGAATCTCGTAGAGCGATCCAAGGAATACATTCGGGCAGGCGACATTTTTCAAGTCGTGCTGAGCCAACGATTCGAGAAAGACTTCAAGAAGAACCCGCTCGATCTTTACAGAGCCCTCCGCACTGTGAATCCGTCTCCTTACATGTTTCTGCTCGAAGCGGACGGATTTTCTATCGTTGGCGCTTCGCCTGAAGTTCACGTGAAGCTTACTCAAGATACCGTAGAAATTCGTCCGATCGCTGGAACGCGGCATCGCGGCAAAACCGAGGCGGAGGATCTCGAACTCGAGAAGGATCTCCTCGCCGACGAAAAGGAGAAGGCAGAGCATTTGATGCTAATCGACCTGGCCCGCAATGACATCGGACGCGTCTGCGAGTATGGATCGATTTCAGTGCCCGACTACATGATCATCGAACGGTACTCCCACGTGATGCATATCGTATCGCAAGTCGAAGGGACGATCGCCTCGGACAAGAACGCCTTCGACCTTATGCGGGCGACTTTTCCAGCGGGCACCGTTAGCGGCGCTCCAAAAATTCGCGCCATGCAGATCATATCGGAAGGCGAACCGGACCAACGCGAATTCTACTCCGGGGCCCTCGGCTATTTCAGCTACAACGGAAATCTGGATTCCTGCATCACTTTAAGGACCGCGATGGTGACCCATGGAAAAGTAGTCATCCAAGCAGGCGCCGGCATCGTCGCCGACTCCGATCCCGCTTCCGAGTACCAGGAGACGATTTTCAAGGCCTCTGCCCTTTTCAAGGCAGTCGCAGTAGCTGAGTCATTCCAGGGGGGACAACCCCTGCAGACCGTCTGCTTTAGCGGTCTATTTATAAATGGGGAATGAATACGTTGGCCCACCAAGGGCCACGGGCCTTTTAGCTCCACTCGATTGGTCAAGATACCTAGCTTTCGCTCCAGAAATGCTATCATTTCAATCGATACTGACTTCAGCTAGACTAGGCCGATCTGGAATGAAAAAAAGACATCGACCCTCTCCAATTCGGTGGTAGCGCTTCTAAGCTCAATCTGAACCGCAACAGCGCCTCAATGAAAGTGAATGCTCCTATTGGTAAAAAACTGAAGCGACCCAACCGACTTAGTCCTACATCGTTCAATATCGCAACGAGCCGAACGAAGCGTAAGCGCCGAGAGAATACAAGCGATACTGCGTCCAGTTCTAACAACTCGGATACATTCAATCGAAGCAGCATTGCCCTTTACCTCCACGAGATTGGAAAAATCCCTCTTCTAACCCGTGAGCAAGAGGTTGAGCTCGCTTCACGCATCAAGAAAGGCGATCGAGCAGCCCGCAATCAGATGATCAACGCAAACTTGCGACTGGTCGTTAAAATCGCTTACGACTACAAGGACTTCGGCCTTCCTGTCATGGATCTCATTAGCGAAGGCAATATAGGCTTGATTAAGGCGGTTGAAAAATTCGATCCGGAGAAAGGAGGCAAGCTCAGCACCTACGCATCTTGGTGGATAAAGCAGTCAATCAAGCGCGCCCTGGCGAACCAAAGTAAAACCATTCGATTGCCGATGCATCTTGTGGACAAGGTTTCGCGTATTCGAAAAACCGCTATGGCGCTTATGGAGGAGCTCGGAAGAGAGCCCACCAATGAGGAGCTTGCGGACGTTCTAGGAATTCCGGCAAATAAGGTGGCTCATTTCAAGTCTGTCAGCGCTCGCCCTGCCTCCTTGAACGCCCCTCTCAACGACGAAACCCACGGAGCCGAATTCGGCGATATAGTCGGAGACGAGAATGCGCTTTCACCCTTTGAACGTCTCAACGAAAAATCGCTTCATGGAGACCTTTCGGATATGATCAACGATCTCGAAGAACGGGAATCGGAGATTATCAAGCTTCGTTTCGGCATTGAGCGCGACGCTCCCCTAACCCTTGAAGAGGTAGGGAGCATTTTCGGGATAACGCGCGAACGAGTGCGACAGCTCCAAAACATGGCGCTTCTGAAAATGCGGCGTACCATGTCTAGCCATGAGCGGCAATTGACCCAGGAGGAAGTCGACCAGGTCAATCGCGAGCGAGAGCGAATGCGCATATTTCAGGAATTCTACGCAAATTCCACTTTGGCCGCATCTACGACGGTTTAGCACATTGAATCTCTAGTTTCTTGGCCAATCGAGAATCTCGGGAAATGCTTGCGCCTCCGCGCCTTAGGGACCCCGGCTCTCCTTTGCAAAATACTCGCTAGATCGCCAATCCAGCGAAACCGCATTTCGGTCTTAATCTTAAGCTGTCGAATTCCGGTTTTCAAGGCCGTACAATTAGTGTAAAACGCGACTGAGAGAATTCAGCAGCGTGGCGAATTTGACGTGTAAAACAGTGGCGAATTATCGCTCGGCAACAATCCAATTAAACCAGGCACGTTTTGAACGAAAAGATTCTAATTGCTAGAAGCGATTCAGAGGACGCAAAGGCGTTATCATTTCTCCTCTCCGGAACCGGCTACCGAATCAGCGCCCATTCATCCGCTCAATCCGCGGTCGAAGCCGCACGCAATGGACAGTACGATCTGGCGATCACGGATCGCCGTATCCCCGAGAATCTCAAGGAACTCGGCTTCGTTGCCAAGCTGAAGGAAACGCAACCGAAATTGCCCGTTTTTCTCCTTTCAGACGACCACGAGCTTGATGACGTGATCTCCTGTTTTCGTTCTGGCGTTACGGACATGATTGAGGAACCTTCAAACCTTAAGCGGGTGTTTGAAGCAACCAACGACTTCTTTAACAACGAAACCTCTGATGATGACGATGTCACTTGGGAGGATATGGTCGAGGTGGAGCAAGCGCTATCAGCGCTGTTGAAAAAGAATGACCCAAACAGCTCTATCGCTGATGAGGAGGCTAATCGCATCAAGGCTGAGCTCGAAGAGGCGACCGCGAAGATCGAAGAACTCGAGAAATCCAATGCCAAGCTGATCGAGTCCAATGCCAAATCAGGGACGCTGCTCGCAGAGATCAAGAAACGCAGTGACGAGAATGGAGGCGCCTCTGCAGAAGCGGAAATCATGCTCGCCGATCTCGAAGCTCGTCAATTCGAAGCGGAGGAAACGGGAATCTCAGTATCAAACGAAGAATCCACCCAAGCCAAAGAAGAGCTCGAATCCGCTCAGCTCGAATGGAATGCGACCCGACTTGACCTGGAAGCTCAAATCACCGATCTAAATCGCGAGCTCGAACAGGCTAAGGTCGCTTCAAGCGCCTCAGAAGAACATCAGGAAGAACTTAAGTCACTTAAGGAATCTCTCCAAGACGCCAACGAATCCGTCGCCGAAAAGGATTTCATTCTTAAGCAACGCGACACCGAGATTGAGAACTTGAAGAGCCGCATGGAAGACAGCGCGACTGATGTCGACCTAGAACAGCTCGAGGAAGAGAAACGCCTCCTCGAAGTAGAGCGATTCAAGCTTCAAGAAAAGGCGGACCGCCTTGAGGAGAATCAGAAAGCGTTCGACGAGGAATTCGAGAAGCGTCAGCGAGAGATCGAGGTAAACAAGAAGGACGCTGAAGTATCGCTTAGAGAGCTGCAGAACAAGGTTAAGGAAGAACAGCTAAAGCTTCAGGTGGACCAGGCATCGTTTAAGGAAGAATTCCGCCAATTCGAACAAGCTAGGCAAAATTTCCAGGAGGACATTGAGGAACTGCAAAACAAGCAGACTGAGCTGAAGCAGTTCGAGGATCAGCTGAAGAAAATGCAGAGCGCGCTGGACCAGCAAGAGATGACTTTGCCCAAGCGCAGTCCAAGCGAGGCCTCGGACGAGCCCGTCCCCAAGCCTTCCGAACCGGAAGCATCGCCCAAGGACGAAGTGGCAAAAACGGATTCATCCGATAAAGAGCCCGAGAACCCGGACGACACGTTCGAGCCGAAGACCTGGAATAAGCCTCCAAGACGACGCAAAGGAAATCGAGGCCCTCTTCGCATTGGCAAAAGGGCCTCCGTTGACTAGGTTCCCCGATTGACGCTCAAGCGTCTAGAGCCGTACGAAAACCCATATTTCCCGTAGGCGTATCGGGTGTGTTGCCGGTCCGCGCTGCCACGCGGTAGCGATTGCAATAGCTATCGTGACACAGGTAGGAGCCCCCCTTCATCACTTTACGATCACCCGTTTCAGGACCCTCTGGATTAGGAGGATTATGCGAAAGCCTCCAAGTGGACGAATACCAGTCGGCGCACCACTCCCATACATTGCCCGCGACATTGTAGAGTCCAAACCCATTTGCCCGGAATGACCTGGCGGGCGCAGTTCCAACGTATCCATCATCACCAGAATTCGACTGAGGAAAACTGCCTTGCCAGATATTGCACCGATGCTTGCCATCGGGCGTGAGCTCGTCGCCCCACGCGTACAGGGCTTGCTCGAGTCCACCGCGAGCTGCCTTCTCCCACTCCGCCTCCGTCGGAAGCCGATGGCCCTTCCAACGGCAGTAGGCCTCAGCATCATTCCAGCTGACATGGATTACCGGATAGTCCATCCGCTTTTTAACGTTGGACCCAGGACCTTCAGGCTTCTTCCAATAAGCGCCCTCGACGCCGTACCACCATTCCAGGCCTTGTACATTTTGCGGCTTCATCCGTTTGAGGACTGATTTCGCCAATAGAATACGGAAGACATACGACCATCCGAATCGCTCTGCCTCCGTCACATGGCCAGTGTCTTCGATGAATTCCTGAAACTCGCGATTGGTCACGCAACAACGCGATATCCAATACGAATCCATATCGACCTTTTGCACCTTCTTCTCACCATCCGCCTCCCAAGCCTCATCGCTGTCGGTACCCATGAGGAAGGATCCCTCCTGAACAAGGACCATATTTTCTCGGCTGGCGAAGTCGCTCGATCTCTTCGACTCAGAATCTGTTTCAGCAGATGAGCTCGTTTGGCAACACGTCTGGCTGGACGGCTTCGTGGGAGCGCAGCAGTTGGAATTTGGTTTAGAATCCATCTATCGCAAATGATCTCGTAGGAGGTGAATATTCGCTGCAACCTTGCAGGGTTGTCAACTGAGATGGCCATTCCGGATTTGCGAATGGGCGTCATCAATCGAAGCAATTCGCCATTCAAATTTAATTCGTATTCTAATAAAAACTACTGAAAGAAACCTTCCAAAATAGACAAGGAGCGTTCCATTTCACCGATTTCGATATATTCGTTCGTCTTGTGCGCCTGTTCGATGTCCCCAGGTCCAAAAACCACGGTGGGCACCCCAGCGCTGGCGTACGCGACTCCATTGGTCATAAACGCAACCTCTCCGAAGTCCGATTGAATGCCAAGCGCTTCCGCGCTCGAACGCAGCGCTTGCGGAAACCAATTCTGATTGCCGGTATTCAACGCGGGTCGCTCAAGAAAGGTTGATGAAGAAACACCGATTTCGCTTTCGATGATCGGGTCGAGCGCTTCCTTAGCCTCCACTACGGTTTCATTCACGCCCAGCCGACGATCGATGTCGATCGAGCACCGGTCAGGAACGATATTGAATCCGATCCCTCCCTTAATTTTTCCCACGTTCAGGCTACCCTTTTCAATGAAACCGAGCGACTCCTCGTTCGAGAGCAGCTCCGCATACCGCTCGAGCTTCTCGACGATGCGGGCAATCTTATAGATAGCGTTTTCGCCGCTTTCAGGAGTCGAGCCATGCGCCGCCACGCCCGTTGCCTCTAGAGTGTAACGGCAGGCCCCTTTGTGCTTGGTGATAAGTCGACTTCGGGTAGGCTCTCCCGTCAGAGCCGCTTCAATATTCAATTCCTCAAATCGCTCCGCCAATTTGTAGGCCCCCAGTTGGGCAGACTCCTCGTCTGCTGTCGCTGCGAAAACGAGGGAGTAATCCGATGACTGAGAGCGTTTCGCGAGTCGCTCCGCCAAAATCAGGAAGACCGATAAGCTCGATTTCGTATCGCAAGCGCCTCTACCGTAAAGCTTGCCGTCCTCCTCGATAGGCTCGTAGGGACTATCGCCAATCGCCCATCCATCTACTCCGACGGTATCCATATGGGCTTCGATAAGAACCGCGGGCTTGTCCAAGGCGCCGATACGAGCGATTACGTTGTTGCGACCTGGCAGGACCTCCTGCGTCTCGTAGGCAATGCCTGAGGCCTCCAAACGCTCCCGAACGAATGCCTCGACAGCCGACTCACCAGGACCTCCATAGGCAGGATTGACGCTCGGAATCGATATCAATTGCTTCAATAGTTCCTGGCACTCGCTCATCTAGAACGGGAGACTAGCGATTCCTTAGACCAAATCAATCGTGTTCCACTGCAATTCTGCGCGGTTTCATCAATCAGAGTAACCGTTTTCCCCGTCTGGCGAGTCGCTTCCTTCCTTACGAAAATCGTGATCTTTTTCGTTTTGGAACAATCTTGATCTGCTGGTTGACACACCGGAAAAACGGTACGAATTGTTAAAGCAATGGCCTGGCGAATCGATCAATATGTCATCAAGGGAGAGATCCACAATCACACTCCCGATCAGGTAGCAGGGCTCATTTGGCTCAAAGGATTGAACCAGCCCGTGAAGCTTAAGCTTAAAGGGAACTGCTATCGCGATCTCGCTGGCGCTAAGCTCGTATTCGAAAACCCAAAACCCATTGAAGGCGACTACTCCGGATTCGATATCCTGCAAGAGGGTGCCGTTGGCGATATCACCGCTTCGAAGAAGGTAAAGATTCCCATTGATCCCGATGACGCGATCGGAATCTTCTCGAAAGGCAACGTTCTCTATGTCATCGGAAACTGCCTCTACTTGGAATGGTTCAGCGACCGCAATGGCCGCGTGCTTATCGAAACAACCGACTATAAGTGGACGATTAGCCTTCCTCAATGGAGCCTTTCCGAGAATGAAGAGATCGAGCAACGGTTGAAGAACCAGCAGGCCATGTTCGCTTTCATGGACAACCTTGCTCAAGCGATCGATCCAGAACAAATTTCCGTTCCCTCGACGGGCGAAATGAATGAGTTCCAGTGGGAGGCGTTCCTTCAAAAATCAGATGCCCGCAGCGATATGCTAATGGAATTGTTCGAGAAATACGGAGACGAACCCAATTGCGAAGAACTGGTCGCGGAAGCGATGGGCTGGGAAATTGAGAGTATCGAGTACGTCGAAGACGAGGATCGCAGGGGCTGGGATAGCGATGAGGAAGACCTGTTCGACGAAGAAAAGCTCCGGTCTGACGAGTATATGCCCAATCACCCATTGATCTCGGAAATGATGGATATCACCTCACGCATCTTTTTCGAGACGGAATCTCGAAGGCTACTCAATGACGAGAGCAGCAATCCCTGGAACCAGCTCCTTTGGCACGCTCAACTTACAGTGAGTAAATTGATTGCCGCGCTGGAAGAGGTTGCCGAAGGCGTGGAACCCGAGCCCGGATTTATCGTGGCCACTTTGAAGCGTTCCCTTCATCTCGTTCACCTGACAATTGCTACCTTGGAAGCTGCTAGCGCCCCGCAGGAAAAGAAAATGGATTGGCAGCTAGATGTTCGGCACGCCCTGTTCGATCTTCGCGAATCGATCTTCGATATGATGCAGGACTATCGAAAGAGCTAGCCTCCAGCAATCGCTTCCAGGACTTTTTTTGATACGCGTATCCCTTTTTTCAGGACTTCGAGATTCATGCTTTCGTTCGGGGCATGAAGATTGTCCTCAGGCAAGAAAAGCCCAATCATTACAGAATCGAGGGCAAGGACGTTCTTAATATCGGCAATGATCGGGATGCTGCCGCCTTCACGCAAAAACAGTGGAGGCTTATCGAACTCACTGGAAATTGCTTTTTCGGTCGCTTCGAAGGCTTGCTTCAATCGAGCCGGCATATCTCCTGGCGAATTCGGTTTACCAGGAGGTACGACCAAGTAAGGAGCCCCCTTATGACCCATTTCAACCCGAACCTTTATTCCTTCAGGGGTCCTATCGAGAATCGCCTGCTTCACAAGCTCGCCTACATGCTCAGGATCTTGGCTTCCCACTAAGCGGCACGAAATCTTAGTCATCGCTTTCGCGGGCACTATCGTCTTGCTCCCCTCTCCTTGATACCCTCCCCCAATGCCGTTAAATTCAAGCGTAGGCAAATAGCGGATTGCTTCAAATGGAGTGTATCCATCGAGGGAGTGGAGACTATCAAGTCCAAGAAACCGCTTATACTCGGATTCGCTGGATCCTAACCTCTCCAGCTCTTCCCGTTCCCAATCTTCAACTTCCGTAACCCCGTCGTAAAACCCAGGGATAGTCACGCGATTCCCCTCGTCGTGCAAGGAAGCGCAAACTTCGCACAACGCCTGTACCGGATTATACACAGCGCCCCCATGCAGTCCGGAGTGCAAGTCGCTGTTCGGACCCTCGAATTCGACGTCCATCACGACAATACCGCGTAGTCCTACGGTTACGACAAGTTGTTCGGCTGAGGGACTTAACGTGTCGGATAGTAAAACCAGGTCCGCTTCCGATAGTTCTTCACGGCGATTCTCGAGGAACGGCAGCAAGCTCGGGCTGCCGATCTCCTCTTCCCCTTCGATGAGAAATGTAATCCGCAATGGCAGTTCGGGGTTCTCTTCTAGCAGTTCCGCGACCGCTGCGATATGAGCCATTTGCGGTCCCTTGTTATCCGCGGCGCCACGCGCGTATATACGCCCGTCCTTCTCTATCGGAGAAAAGGGTTCAGTTTTCCACAACTCAACCGGATCTGCCGGCTGAACATCATAGTGTCCATAAATAATTACGTGAGGCCATTTCGGATCTCCTCCACGCTTCGCCAATACGATAGGATGCAAATCAGTATCCACAATTTCGACACTCAATCCCATCTCAGAAAAGAGGTCGCTCAGAAAGGTCCGCGAACCTGCCATCCCCTGCTTGAAGCTGGAATCAGTGGAAACGCTGGCGTGACGCAGATGTTCCTTTAGTTTCTCGATCAGGTCGAACATAGCCGAAACCAAATCCAATCGATAGAATTTGGCAATTTTGGAATTGGAAGAAATCGAATTTCTTCAATCAAGCGTACCTCGTGAAGGCAACTCCAGTCGAAACCAGGGCCATTCCCAATTGATTGGCCACCTCGACCAGTCGCTGCTCGTTTTCAGAATCTACCCCAGGATGGACCACCAGAGACACTCCCAGATCCTTTGCGCTTTTCAACACCTGCGGATCCGCGATGTCCTCGGCAAATATCAAAAGCGCTCCCGCAACCGGCTCCGATCGCTCCTCGAAACGGCGCTTGAAGCGACTTTGGCTATCCAATCCAGAGGCGACCGAAACAACCGCTTCCTCTTTCACCGCGACACAAGCGCATGACCTCACGTGTCGAGCGATTTTAGCGCCAAACAGCATACTATCCCAATCCTCAACCAAAGGCTGGTTGGCGCTTGGCATTTTCCAGGCGAACGGATTGATAGCCGCCCGATTCTTGTCTTGAGCGACAATGCCACCCACCACGGAACGTATTTCCTGCAACGCCTCGTACCCAAGCCCTTCTCGGCTCTCGACCAATCGAAGCGGGCCTTTGTAGGATTCCACCACAAAGCGCGGAGCGATGACGGTAGCGAGACCCTCTCGAGCCGAATCCTTCACGAAGTCCGAATCCATTGTCGCGTTTACGGCCAACGTTAAGCGCGACGCATCCGGCGCAACCGATCGGAAGGCGCGCTCAACCGCTTCCTCGCCACTTTCAGCGCTTGCCGCGGCCAATATGGCTCCCCGTTGAGAGACCACCGCAGTCGTCTTTTCGAACTCGCCAATCGCAAAAGTCGCAGACGTAGCGTCCACGATAGAACGATAATCCCAATCCGAGCCGGCAACGATTTCGAAGTGATCGCAAAAGCTCCCGTAAAGCGCAGCCTTCTGTCTAGACGTCTCCCCATCTGCAAGTGACCGCGCTCGCTTCCAAGAAAGGCTCAACGTCTTTGGGAATCCCGCCAATGCATCTATATCGGGGGCATCCGCCGCGTGCCTCTCCAAATATTCCCCAACGTGTACGTCGAAACGGGAGGCTGCGAAGAAAGCATTGCATGCCTGGGCGACGCAGAAAGATTGCGGTAGCCGAGATGCGTCCTCAAGTAACGCTCGGGCTTGTTCATAAGCGCTCGGCGCCCCAAGAATCGCAATTGTCTCAGGACGACGCGCAGCGGATCGAACGAGATCCACAAGCTCGTGATCGAAGGCGCTAAGCGCTTTCTTCCACGACATGAAGTCGCGACCCACCGTGACGGGATCGTAGAAATTCGCTATGAGTATCAAGTCCGTCGCCTCAGCGATCATTTCATGGGCCTCACTCAGGTCTACCGACTCGATATCTTCAAAACCGGTATCGAATGCGATCGATAGCTTTCGCAACGCATATCCTTGCGACTGCTGGAGATAGCGCGCGAACGACTCGAGGCCGGAGTCGTCTCGCGTGGCGACTAGGGCTGTTTTTGCCATTCTTGGAGTACCGCTTTCACGGGCCACCCGATCAACACAATTCCGCTCCCTCCCCCAATTCCAATGTTTTCTAATTGAATTGCCCCAGTGGCGGCGCGATATGATATTCGCTCTCAGATAAATGATATCGAAACCGCTAGAAACGCTACGCATCGGGGACCGGGCCTTTGATTCGCGACTGCTCGTCGGAACCGGTAAGTTCAGCAGTAGCGAAGCTATGCAGAATGCGCTCCGTTCCTCAGGCTCAGGACTCGTCACCGTTGCGCTCAAGCGAGCGAATCTTCAAGAGGACGCCGATCCGTTCGCCAGCATTCTAGACTACCTGGAACGTGACCGCTACCTCATTTTGCCGAATACGGCAGGAGCGATGAGCGCAGACGAAGCCGTGCGTATCGCTCGCCTCGCCGCCGCGGCTGGATTGCCGCAATGGGTGAAGCTCGAGATTCACCCCGACCCCAACTACCTCCTCCCGGATCCGATCGAAACCTTGGAAGCAACCGAAACCCTCGTGAAAGAAGGCTTCACGGTCATGCCCTACATCAATGCCGATCCAGTGCTCGCTCAGCGACTTCAGGACGTTGGGGCTGCAACCGTTATGCCACTCGGATCGCCTATCGGCAGCAACCGAGGATTGGATACTCGATCCCAGATCGAAATCATTATCGAGCAAGCCAAAGTTCCTGTGGTCGTCGATGCTGGTATCGGAGCTCCTTCCCACGCAGCGGAGGCCATGGAAATGGGAGCGGATGCGGTCTTGATAAATACAGCGATCGCAATTGCTAGCGATCCGTCAGCCATGGCCCGCGCCTTCGCCAAAGCCGTTGAAGCAGGCCGCGAAGCCTATGAAATTGGACTGGGAACAGCCACCAAGAGCGCGGAGGCGAGCAGTCCCCTGACCGCTTTCTTGAACACATAGATGATATGGAACGCGCGCGCGTGACCGTTGCATCAGCATTCGCTCAAAGCCGGTTGCGCATCGATACGCAATGACACGATTCTCTACAGTTTTTAGACAACTCGACACTAGCTATTTCGTAGATATAACGAAAGAGGCAACGGCATCGGATGTACAACGCGTATTGGACAATGGATACGCCAAGAGCCTCGAAGACTTCGCAAAACTCATTTCTCCCGCTGCGGAAAAGTTCCTAGAGCCGATGTGCCGTCTTTCCCAACGCATCACCCAAAGGCATTTCGGGAAGACCATGCGCATGTTCGCGCCTTTGTACCTGTCGAACGAATGCATCAACGTATGCCGCTATTGCGGATTCTCTCGCCACAACGATATTCCTCGAATTACTCTATCGATCGATGAAGTGGAGAAAGAAGCCACTCTTTTATCGGATCAGGGATTCCGCTCCCTACTGCTTGTAGCCGGAGAGCATCCGAAATACGTTTCCAATGGGTATGTCGAATCTGTAATTCGACGACTTGCAAAACGCTTTCCAAGCATCGCCCTCGAGCTAGGTCCGCTCGAATCGGAAGGCTACGGACCATTGGTAAGATCCGGTTGCGAAGCGTTGATCGTCTATCAGGAAACGTATCACGAAGATACATACCGCAGCCTCCACACTGCTGGACCCAAGAAACGCTTCCACTGGCGCATGGATACTGCCGAACGAGCCTACGATGCCGGCTTTCGACGCCTTGGCATCGGAGCCTTGTTCGGGCTGCACGATTGGCGGGAAGAAGCGCTGTGCCTCGCCGCCCACACTCAGCATCTAAACCGGGTCTGCTGGAAGGCGCAGGTGTCGCTGAGCCTCCCGCGAATGCGACCGGCGGCGGGAGAGTTCGAACAGATCGAGTTCTTGAGAGATCACCATTTCGCTCAGCTTATTGCTGCTCTCAGAATATTCGCTCCTCATGCAGGCATCACCCTATCTACGCGAGAACCTCCTACGCTAAGAGATGGACTGATCCCACTGGGAATTACGTCGATGAGCGCTGGATCCTCAACCGAGCCTGGAGGCTATAGCAGCTTCGACGAAACCAACTTCACTCCTACAGCAGACCAGCCTGGTGAGCAATTTCAAATCGCCGATGAGCGGCCTCCGTCGACCGTTGCGCAAGCCATATCCAAGGCCGGGTACGATCCCGTTTGGAAAGACTTCGACCAATCGCTTTTAGATGACGCGGATGCCCTTCAAGCGAACGAGCGCCCTATTGATTTTAATGCAGCAAACCCGTTAAGAACGGTCGGAGCGAAATGAAAGTAACCGCCAATGAAACAGAATTCGAATTGGAGCCGGGTTCCAGCCTCTCGGCATTCCTCGATTCGATCGGTCACCAAGTGGGGCTCGTCGTAGTGGAGCGCAACCGCGAAGCCCTGTCACCGTCCGAAGCAGAGAGCACGATTCTCGAAGACGGCGATCGATTGGAGATCGTTAGAATTGTCGCTGGAGGATAGCCATTCTATGAGTGGGCGATCCCATCTCCTCGATGGCCTGTCCGTCACGCTCGACAAGCTAGAGTACCACTACGGCGCCGCCAACGCGCCGCAGGAAACGCCGCACGTATTCGTCTACTTCCTAACCATAGATAACCAATCCAACCGACGCATTAAGCTGCTCGGAAGGAAGTGGATCGTTTCCTCGTCGGATGGCGAGAAAATGGTCATCGAAGGTGACAAGATAGTGGGGAAAGAGCCTGATCTCTCCCCGGGCGAATCCTTTTCCTACAATAGCTTCCATGTTTCCGCAGGAGAGGCCTCGGCGGTAGGAAGCTTTCACGGTATCGACGAGTCCGGAAACCGGGTTCATGTGAAAATTCCGCGTTTCTCGATGCGTCTCCCCGATCAATCGAGCTGATTCCTCGATCGTATCGCTGCTTGACGCATCATTTCCCAACCTCCTATCTATAAGGGCATCCATTTCGCGCCAGATCGCGCATTTACAATTCATGGGACAACAACACCGAAAGAAAACAAAACGAATCCGCCGAAAAGCCTATCTTGCCCGCAAGAAAGAGCGTGATCAAAAGGCAGCGGCAAAGAAGCGTAAGTAGCCCGCTTAACCAAGCAACTGGATCAGCGACATGAGCCTTCTTGGACTAGAGGATCGCCAGTGGATTCTTCTCGCAACGATCGTATTCGCCTCGGCCTCTGCGATTGGAGCCTACTCAACCCTGAAGTTGCGGCGTTCGGCGGCGCGACCCTCCACGCTTCTTCTCGTAAGCGTAGGTTGGATCTTGCAAACGATTGGGCTCTACGCCCGCGGACTCGAATACGGCGGGTGTCCCCTTTCCAATCGGTTCGAGCTCGTGCAGTTCCTGGTATGGTCAGCAATCGCGCTTTACATATTCGTGGGTCCTGCCTTCCGGCTCAGCTTGCTCGGAATGTTCACTTCTACATTCGCGAGCATCTTTTCAATCCTCTCCCTTTCCATCTCCCGTTGGGACAGCGCTGGTAGAGCGCCGTTGTTTGGCGATTCTCCTTGGATAGAGACGCATGCGGCACTCGCCTTGTTCAGCTATGGCGTCTTCGGCATTCTCGCCCTCACCTCGTCGATGTACTTGCTGCAAAGCCGTAGCTTAAAGCAGAAGAATATGGGGGGCTTGTTTCCTTTTATGCCGTCGCTTCAGGAATTGGCCCAAATCAATTTGCGGCTACTCGGGCTCGGTTTTGCAATTCTCACCACCTCGCTCGCTATTGGCGCCGTCTATTGGTCACGTGAACTAGAATCCGTTAATGTACCGAAGCTCCTGACTACTATCGCGGTTTGGTTCGCATATGGAGTCCTACTCTTCTTTCGCGTTCGTGAATCGCTTTCCTACAAGCAATATTCATGGGCTTGCATCTGCGTATTCGCCGCAGCCCTACTTTCACTCGAAGCAGTCGATCAGCCAAGTTCCCAAGCAGTCGACTCCCTTATCCAGTCGTCCGCGGGTCTATGAATTCGAACAACGGCGAGCTATTGCTAATTACAGTCAATCACGAGACCGTTCCCATGGAAGACCGTGAGCGCTACTCCCTGGACAAGGATCAAGTTAGAAAACTCTACGAAACGCTGCGCGAAACATCGATCGTAGACGAAGCTCTTATCCTCAGCACCTGCAATCGCTTCGAGCTGTATTCGAAGACAATCGATCCCGAAAAAGGCGCCGATTCGATTATCGAGGCGCTCCAGAAATTCTACCGAATCGATGCCCAATCAATTCGAAACCATGCGGTGGTTCAGGAGGGGCAAGCAGCGATCAAGCACCTGATCGAGGTGTCAGCAGGCCTCAAGTCTCAGATCGTTGGTGAAGCGGAAATATTCGGTCAAGTGAAGGACGCTTATGCCATGTGCCAAAAGCTCGGATACGCTGGCAGCCTTTTGAATAGACTCTTTCAGAAGGGGTTCCAAGCAGCGAAACTCATCCGTCATTCAACATCGATCGGAGAGGGTCAGATCAATATATCGAACGTTGCAGTCAGCTTATCCCTGAAAATTTTTGGCGGTCTCGATCATACTTCAGCCCTAATCGTTGGAACCGGAGAGATAGGTGAGAAGACCGCCAAGGCCCTGCGGAGCCGGGGCGCAAAATCTTTCGGCGTGGCCAGCCATTCTCTTGAACGCACGCAAGGCGTCGCTGAAACCTGGGGAGGGACGCCTCGCGTTGTCAGCGAAATCGAGTCCTATTTGAATGAATACGATATCATCATTTCTTCCACCGAACTTAACGAACCCCTCCTAACGCAAAGCTCCCTGGAGCAATTGAACCGGCAACGCAAGAATCGTCCCCTGTTTCTAATAGACTTAGGCCTTCCGCGCAATATCGACCCAAGCTGCGCCGCGGTAGACGACGTCTATCTCTACAATCTCGACGACCTGGCGAAAATAGCGGAAGACAATCTCAGCGAACGACGCGCAGCTATCAAAAGCAGCGAGGCGATCGCCGCCAAAAAGTCTGAGTTGATCTGGAAGACCCTCGTAAACCGAGGCCTCGTCAGTTTCCGATAATCCGGCTTCCTTCGCTCAGGAAAATTCCCTTCAGGTTCATTTCCAAAGACTGACGGTTCGGCGAGTTCTTCAAAGCGTCGCCCTTACTGATAAGCCCTTCCTTAACCAGCCTGAAAAGCTCCTTGTTGAAGGAGCGGGACCCGGTTTCGGGCGAAACGTCGAGCAATGCCTGGATCTTGTCAAACTTGCCTTCCTTAATAGCGCTGCGAACAATGGAGTCCGCCACCATAATTTCCTGGGCAGGAACGCGGCTGTCTTCCTCCAACGAAGGAATGAGCTTTTGCACGATCACCCCTCTCAAGGATTCAGAGAGCTTTCGGCGTACGAGCTCGTGCTTTTCCGGTGGAAAATACTCGAACAAGCGCAGGATGGCTTGCTGGGCGCTGGCAGCGTGCAAGGTTGTGAATACAAGGTGTCCGGTTTCCGCAGCCGCCATCGCGGTATCGAACGTATCCGCATCGCGCATTTCCCCGATGAGAATGATGTCCGGATTCTGACGAAGTACCGCTCGCAATGCTTTCTTGAAATTTGGCGTGTCGATTCCGATTTCGCGTTGGTTGAAGACGCATTTATGATCGATGAAATTGCACTCGATCGGATCCTCCAAGGTGACGACGCGCTTCTCCGCGGAGTGATTCAGGTGATTGAGCATGCAGGCCATTGTCATGCTCTTTCCGGATCCGGTCGCTCCACAGAGCAAAACGATCCCATCTTTGGCTTCCACGAATTGACCCAATGTGTCCTTGTCGAGATTCAGTTCCTCGAACGTTGGGATCTTGCTCTTGATATGACGGAAGACCATACTCACGGACCCGCGCTGCAAGAATGCATTTACGCGGAAGCGACCCGCCTGCTCGAGAAAATAGGCGAAGTCAACTTGCCCCTCCATTTCCCAAACTTCCCGAAAGTTCGTCGGCAAGCTCTCCTCGACGAATGCGAGAGCGTCCTCGCCATCGATTGGCGGCATATCAACCTCTTCGAGGCCGCCATTGATTCGCAGCAATCCAGGTTTGTCGGATTTGATAACAATGTCGCTCGCGCCGTTCTGGACGGCCAGCAAAAGCAATTCATCGAATATTTCTAAGGACATGAGCTCGTTTTTGACAGAGATTTTATAATTCTAGAGGGTATTCACCTTAAGAATTGACCGGCTTTATAAATCGTCTTGGAACTCCAAGCCTTCAATCTACACTTCGAGTAATTATGGCTAACAATCGATTCACCGGATCAATCACCGCAATGGCGACCCCTTTCCAATCGGACGGGACCTTAGCAGCGGACGATCTCAAACGATTTGTGGAGAGCCAAATCGTCGGAGGAATCGGAGCTCTGCTTCCCATGGGTACCACGGGAGAGTCGCCCACCCTGAACCATGAGGAACACGGGGAGGTTGTCGAAATCGTGATCGACGCCGCGAAAGGTCGCGTTCCCGTCATCGCTGGAGCCGGCTCCAATTCGACCCGGGAAGCCATTGCGATGACGCGGCATGCAGACGCTGCTGGCGCCGATGGAGTCCTGCATGTGACTGGATACTACAACAAGCCTTCGCAAGAAGGAATCTTTCAGCACTTTTCGGCCGTGGCGCAAGAAACGGACAAGCCAATCGTGCTCTATTCGATTCCGGGGCGCTGCATCGTCGATATTTCTCTTTCGACGGTCGAGCGGCTAGTCTCGAAGCATGCGAATATCCGTCACATCAAGGAATCAGGAGGCGACGTCGCTCGAGTAGATGAGCTAAAGGCCGCCCTAGGCGATGATATTACAGTACTAAGCGGCGATGACGGACTTACCTTGTCCTTCATATCTTCCGGAGCGGAAGGGGTTATTTCCGTCGCTTCCAACTTGTTCCCGACAGAGGTTACAGAATTGGTTAACCTAGCCATGGAAGGCGACCTGAAGAAAGCGACCCAAGTTCATCAGGCGTTGTATCCACTATTTAGGGATCTATTCATTGAGCCTAGTCCCGTTCCCGTAAAACTTTGCCTTCGAGAAATGGGATTGTTTCAATCGGACCGCGTACGCCTTCCACTCTGTGGGATTAGCGATGAAAATAGCGCAATCGTCTTGAATGCGTTAAACGTCGTAACTGAGAATATTCAAAATTTAAGCACAACTGTAACCGCTTAGCATGAGCCTGAAAATTTGCATCAATGGCTTCAAGGGCCGCATGGGGAATGCGATTGCCGAAACGGCCGAACAAGCAGGGCATGAAGTCACCGGCCAGGTCGATATAGGCGATGACCTCAATGCAGCCCTATCCAAGTCGGATGTCGTAATAGACTTCTCATTTCATGCTGCCACGAGAGCGGTATTTGAAACGGCCGCCTCTCTAGGAAAGCCCATAATTTGCGGAACGACGGGACACACTCAAGAAGAGCGCGCCGATCTGCTGAAAATCGCGGAAGCGGTACCTACGGTGTGGGCAGGAAACTTTTCGATCGGTGTAAACTTGCTTTGCTACCTGACAGAGAAAGCAGCTGAGATTCTCCCGCTTTCCTACAACGCGGAAATCATCGAAATGCACCATCGGATGAAGAAAGACGCTCCCAGCGGCACTGCTCTCATGCTTGCAGAGTCCGTTCTCGGTCCTCGCAATCTTAGCTACGACGATCTTCAGCACGGTAGAGAAGGCGTTCCCGGTGAGCGAGGTGAACGCGAGGTCGGTATGCACTCGCTTCGAGGAGGCGATGTAGTCGGTGACCACACGGTAATCTTTTCCGATATCGGCGAACGCTTGGAACTCACGCACAAGGCTTCGAGTCGGGCGATTTTTTCACGCGGCGCGGTCAAAGCAGCGGAATGGACGGTAGGCAAAGCTCCCGGCGTCTACTCGATCCGTGACGTCCTGGGCTTAAAATAGAATGATTGTCCTGATCGAAGGCACACTGCTCAAAGCCTCTCCTTTGAGCGCGGTCATATCGGCAGGCGGTATCGGATACGCGGTTAATGTTCCCGTAACGACCGCGGAGAAGCTACCCCAAAGCGGCGAGCCTGTTCGCTTGCATACCCATGCGGTGTACCGAGAAGACTCGCAGGCTCTCTACGGATTCTGGAAGGAGGATGATCGCGACTTTTTCGCCTTGGTAATCGAGAAAGTGCCTGGCGTGGGTCCTAGAGTCGCAATCAGTTTGATGAGCAAACTGAGCCTACCCGATCTTATCGCTGCGATTTCCTCAGAGAACGCAGTTCTCCTATCGAAGACACCCGGCATCGGGAAGAAGACCGCGGAACGCATCATTATTGAGCTGAAGGACAAGCTTACAGGATTCATGTTCGGTGGCGAGGCATCCACCGCTTCAGTTGGCCAGACCGATGCATCTTCCTCTCAAAGCGACGTTCCCAAATCCGAAGACGCTATCCTAGCGCTTCAGGCCCTAGGATATAAGCCTGCGGACGCTTCCAAAGCGATTGCCAAGGCCATGGAATCAATTGGACCCAATGCAACTACGGAAGCGCTCATTAAGACCGCGCTAAGCTAAGTTCGCTTGGGCGACGAAATCGCCTACTTAAGGTTGGATCGACTATCCCGGCTTAACGTCATTCCCTCATTTGCGCTGGGAAAAAACGCCGCTCTCGAGAAATCGCTTGCCGACGCAGCGCTAAAGTCGTCTACCGCATTGAACGGGTCTCGAATTTCCAACGCTCCCAATTCGAGAAGGTCCTCTGCAAACAGGCTTTGGGCATTGAACTGAAATTCCGACTGCTCGGCGCGCAATATCAACCGATCGCTTTGAAACGCACCCTCGTTCCGGGACGGTCTTCCTAACAACGACAGCCCAACGTTTTCAAGCTGAGCCGGTTGATTCACTTTGAGAAAGCGTGATGAAATCGTATTGGTTGAAGCGATCTCTGGAAAAAATACGGGGCCGGATTCGGGATCGCTTGATTGAACGATCGCCGCGTCGCTATGACCTCCATTTATCATCGGAAGCAGATTGCGACCCGCCATTCCCAACAGAGCGAACGCAGCCGCCAAGCCTCCAATCGCATAGACCATTTGCTTGAACGAACGCCGCTTTTGATTCGCTTCAAAGGAATCCCCCAGCAAAACGTACGCTTTGTGGATACGGCAATAGTCGACAAACATCTTTTGACGATCGTCGCTACGACGCGTCTCAGCCATCAGATCGTTCAGATCCTCAGGTGAGATCTCCTCGTCCAAATATAGATTCAATAATTCAGTGAAACGCTGATTATTCATAAAAGCTCATTTCCTAGGCGATCGCGCAGGCTTTCGCGGGCCCTAGCGATGCGGCTCTTAACCGTACCGATACTAATGCCCAATTCAACGGCGATTTCCTCGTAGGAAAGGCTCTTGATATTCCTCAATACGAGTACTTCGCGATGTTTGTCGTTTAACAATTCCATAGCGGCTGACACGCGTTCCTGAAACTCGTTCGTAACCGCGACATCCTGAGGCGTTTCGATATCTGCTGGAAAGATCTCAGCGAGTGTCGTGTCGGACTCGCCGCCGACAGTCTGATCGAACGATATCGATTTGTCCCGTTTACGGCGCCACCAGTACCAGTACCGGTTACGCGCGAGATTGGTCGCGATTTGATACAGCCAAGTGGAGAAGCTAGAGTCTCCACGAAAATTCTCCAATCCGCGATGCGCCCGAATGAACGCATCTTGCGTTATCTCTTCGGCGTCTTGCGAATTTCTGAGCAATTGAAGGACCATCGCATAGATGCGACCCCAGTAGCGACTTACCATCTCTTCGAAGGCGGCCTCGTCACCTGCCTTGAATCGAGCGACTAGCGCTTTATCCAGGGCGACCTCTTGAGCTTTTGTCGACATAGCAGTGTGGCCTTTCTGACGTTTCTGTTTAATTAATGTTCCCAACTTTTCCTCCGAATCCGTTGCTTCGTTTGGACCGGTTCCGCAAATCGCGATTTCACCTGTTTAAAGCATAAAATTTCCGATCTCATGAGCTTAGACGCCGTTCCTAGCGGCGCCATTCATTTTTCCTACAAATTAATACGCCGCAAGACAGAATCCGGTTGCTAAAAATCGCCGGTAATCGAATTTATTCCTACGTTTGTAGCTGTAAATGAGCCAGGCGAGGAGCGGACGCCCTATTCTATAACATTGGAACGGGGTAGTGGTACAGTTTGGTTTTAATCCGTCTTGCCCTGCTTGACCGCTCTTGTAAGGTAACGGGATGGCTAAAAAGCGCAGTCTACCCAGAGACCCAAACCAGAGAGCGAAATCCGTTGTGGACATAGCGACTGGTGGGGGCGATTCAAAAGAGGACACTATCGAGAAGAATCCAGCCGCCGTCGCGTTGGGCCGCTTAGGCGGCTTGAAAGGCGGGAAGGCGCGAGCCAAGAAGCTTACGGCTGAGCAACGGAGCGAGATCGCCAAGAGAGCGGCGGATAAAAGGTGGAAGACTGACAAGCCTAGTAGCGACTAAGAATCCTTTGAGTTAAACTCAAGCACATTCTCGCTTGCGCTCTTAGGAAGAAAATAACTGGTGGACATGCCAGAGATAGATGCTAGATCGCGTGGATTCAAAGCTAATAGAGTTGATAAATCATCCCCGCTAAATTGCTTCTTTTCTAATAGTGTTTCGATAATCTTTTTGAGCAGTTTTGGAGATTCTGGCTCTAGCGCGTTGTCTAGAGGCTCAACTTTTCTCCATCTTCTTTGGGACAGCATAACATATAGGCTTGAATATTTAGATCTGTCTATCCGGCCCAACTCATAGCATCGAACTATCATTGTAGCGATCGATGTCTGCCATTTGCGTTTCAGATATTCAAACGTTCTCAATGATGGTAAGTACACTTCATCCAAGAAGGATTGCGAAGGTAGTAAAAATGAAGATGCGAATCTGTTTGCCTGATCTTCAATCAATTTAGCATCTGATGGGCTTGAGTAGCGATTTTCATTAATGGAATGATGCAGGACTATGTGCCCCAATTCATGGGCTAAGCTAAAATTTTCTCTAGCTAGTGACGGTTCTTCCATCGGAAATAAAACACACAGAGGCCGGCCTGTTGCAGTGTGTTGAGATAAAGCGTCTATCTTTATAGTATTGTTGGACAGACCCATATATTTAATGACAGGAATTCCCGACTTTTCTAAAGTCCTAAGCAAATTTCGAATCGGATCTAAACCGAAACCCAATTTTTTCCTTACAGATAGCGAAATAGCTTCAACGTCACTCAAACCAAGGAAAAGGGGATCTCCAATATCGCGGTATGAGTCTAGAAAATCTGGCTCGGGTAAATTCAGCCATCTATTCGCGAACTCGATGCATTCAGCAAGCCATACCAGTCGAGCTTCAGCTTCATTGGATGCCTTTTGCGTGTTTCCGGCAGGGCCTCTGAACAGCCTAGGCCCAATCAATCTCGATCTTGGATTGGGGCTTTTCAGGAAATATTCCTCAGGGAAATCCAAGGCCTCTGAAATCTTGGCGAGTTGATCGGGGCTAGGAATCGCGTTGCCGTTCTTGTAGTCGGACAACGTGCTTTGTTTAATAGCGGCGGAATCCGCTAAGGCCTTCCAGGTTAAAGCCCTGGCTTTTACTGCCTCTTCTAGCCTTTCCGGATAGAATCGTGGAGTGGATACGGCGGGCATATTAAGACGCCTCTTCGTCTAGCTGGTCTTCGCCCTTTGGCGTAATTTCAATATCGTCCGGCTCTTCCAGGCCGATTTTGTTTCCAGTGGAACCGTCTAGAGCTAAGATCACTTCATCCAAGGCCGCAACGGCTAAAATCTCACCCGTAGTGGAAGGCAATGCAAAATACACGCTTTCGAGTTCGCTCTTTCTGTCAAAAGAGTCTTCAAAAAACAGTATTACGTAAGTCAGCTCAACATCTTGTCCTTGTTCAAATTGGTTGAAGTTCGGCAAGAACATCTGGCCGTAGCGCAAATTCGCCGAGGCCTCTTGTTTGCGATAGTCTGCTTTAAGGACTTGGTCTTTCAGCGATTCGTGCGGGTTGAAATGCTTTATGTGCATTCGCAGACGTTCGTTGGAAATTTCAGGAAAGAAATAACCGTTGTCCAATCGGCGCTGTTGTACAGCGAGGCCCTTTTTTTCGGAGAGTTGATGAAGATGCTCGTAGATTATCGCGTTTCGTCGATGAGGCAGCTCGTTGTACCTATACTTTAAATCGGATTCGCTCTTAGGCTCGTCGGAATAAGCCTCTTCATAGCCTACCGAGATTGCGGAAAATAAAGCCTTGGTGAACGCGGGAGGAAGTTTATCCGCCATAAAATTAGCGAATGGGTAATATTCTTGTGGGATTTCCATTGACTTAATGTTCTTGTGGGATTTCCATTGACTTAATTCTTTTCCTAATAATTCGTTAATATCAACAAAATAATAAATATATTCGGTTATTTTACATTCATTATGTTATTATTATTGATCGCTCAAGGATATATTACATTATAAAACTATGAATAAGCTTAATATCGAGAAGCGGGCGATGGTCATAAGGTGTTTAATGGAGGGAAACTCGCTTAGGGCAACCACACGGCTTACCGGCGTCCACCGCACGACCTGCATGAGGCTCCTTGAATCTCTAGGCAAAGCGTGTTCAATTTATCAGGACAAAGCATTGCGCGACCTCACCTGCAAGCGCTGTGAAGCCGATGAAGTATGGAGCTTTTGTTATTCCAAGCAGAAGAACGCCACGGACGAGACCAAAGAGCTTTGGGGCGCTGGCGACGTGTGGACATGGTTCGCCATAGATCCAGACACTAAGCTAGTTCCTTGCTGGTTTGTCGGCCCTAGGGACGCTTTAAGCGCCTATCGCTTTATGCACGACCTTGCAGAAAGGCTGGCGACCCGAGTCCAATTGACGACCGATGGACACAAGCCATATCTTCAAGCCGTCGAGGACGCTTTCGGCAGCGAGATTGACTATGCTCAGCTTGTGAAGATCTACGGATCTACTGACACGAAGAGCCCTGAAAAGAGGTATTCGCCCGCTCAATGCATGGGAGCGAGAGCCGGCGTAATAACCGGAGAGCCCGTGGTTAAGCATGTATCCACGAGCATCGTCGAGCGGCAGAATTTAACCCTTCGAATGAGCAATCGCCGATTCACTCGATTGACAAACGGATTTTCCAAGAAGCTAGCCAACCACGAGCATTCAATCGCATTGCACTTCATGCGCTACAATTTCTGCCGCATACATAACTCACTTCGGATCACCCCAGCAATGGAGGCAGGCGTGAGCGATCACGTTTGGGATGTATCCGAAATCATAGAACTGCTCAACAAGGAAGGAAGCCAATGAGCAAATACAAACGCAACGCAGGCACCAAATGGACGCCTGCTCAGGAACGGCAATTGAAAAAATTAGCCGAAGAAAACACGCCAACCAGCGTAATCGGCTTCAAGATTGGTCGCAGTGAAAATGCGATCAGATCGAAGGCTAGCGAGTTGAAAGTATCCCTTAAGCCGACTAATCAAAGTCCGTACAATCGAGGTTAAGTTCCGTAACGGGCACGTTTAATGGCTTGATGGTAGATGGCGTTTTCGCCGTTGCTCCATTTGTGGTCATAATCCGCAAGAGCCGTGCTCAAACTATCGAGAGCGCCGACAATTAGTCGGCGCTCTTCTTCATTCAGTTGTAGTGGATTAACCACTTCTACAGGCTATAGAAATGCATTGTTAAGTAAAGAATATATTTTGTTTAATGAAAGTGTACCACTACCTGGAACAGGGCATTTCGGATTTTCTTGCGACAACGGCCAAAGTCCCCACCCAATATCTTTCCCGCTCCTCGATTGCTGGAAAAACTGATTCGACACTCATGCCTAAACGAACCCCGCTTGCCGCAGCCAATTGGAAGATGGCGATGACGCTGGACCAATGCCGCGCCTTCGTCCGTGAGTTCAAGGAAGAGATGGGCGATCTGATTGGGAAAATGCAGGTAATCCTCTGCGCTACCGCCATGTCCACGTTGTCTGAGGCGTTGACGGATCTGCCAAAGGTCGATCCGGGAGCCCAAAATTCCTCCGCTTTTCTGGATCCGGAGCGCAGCGGCGAAATCTCCGCTGCCCTGCTCGTGGACGCCGGCTGCGTCTGGTGCATGGTAGGCCACTGGGAGATGAAGACACGCATGAACAAGTCGGACGAGGAATTGAACCGCGAGCTGTACGCCGTCTGCGATAGCGGTATGCGTCCGATCATTCTCGTTGGCGAATCGGAGACCGACAAAGGCGCTCCCGCAAACGATCTCGTTGAACGCATGGAAACGATGCTTGCAGGCATCACGGCAGATCAGGTCACAAGAGCCATGATGGTTTACGAACCCGAATGGGCCATCGGAGCGGACGAGCCCGCTCCCCCAGAATGCATTGCTGAACGCGCCACTTTTATGCGGAATTGGATGATCGACCGCTATGGGGAGGAAGCTATCCATCCAATCCCCATAATCTACGGGGGCGCAGTCTTCCCAGAAAACGCGGAATGGCTCTTATCGACGCCTGATATCGATGGTCTCGGCGCTGGACGCAAAAGCCGAGACCCCAAAGAATTCGCCCGCATCGCCAAAACTGTGGGGAAAGCCTTCAATCTCGTTTAATCCTTGGCTCGAGCGATCGCGCTCAACCTCCTAATCACACACCCAAGTCAAATCTCTACATTCCAAAATTAGATTTAGCGAATCAGCATGAAAGGCCCCATCGTCCTCATCGGAATTGGAGAAATCGCTCGCGCTCTCGCCCGCGCGTTCTTGAGAAATGAGCATCCCGTGTTCCCCGTTACCCGGAACATGGATATCGTTGAAGCGGCAAGAGACGTACCCGATCCTCTTATGGTTGTTGTCGGAGTCGCCGAAAGAGACTTTTCCGCAACTGTCGAATCCATACCCGATTCATGGCGTGATCGACTGGTCCTTATCCAGAACGAACTCCTGCCTCACGTCTGGGAAGCCCATAGCATAGAGAATCCAACGGTCCTGTCTGTCTGGTTCGAAAAGAAGAAGGGCATCGACACCAACCCAATCTTACCCACTCCCCTATTTGGCCCGCCCGCCGGCGTCATCGCAGAATCGCTCAACGCCATCGACATTCCTTGCGAGGTCATGGCAAGCCCGGAGGACATGATGCTTCAATTGGTGCAGAAGAATGTATATATCTATACCGTCAATATCGCTGGACTCTTTCTCAGTGACGGAACGACCACCGCAGCCCTATGGGTCGATCACAGGCAGCTGGTGCTCGACGTGGCCAACGATGCCATTGATGTTCAGGAAGCCATCATCGGGCAAGCCTTGTCCCGAGATAAATTGATCGACGGTCTTGTCAAAGGACTCGAAGGCGATCCCAATCATATATGCAAAGGCAGATCTGCCCCTGCACGTCTCGAGCGCATCATTGAGCTCGCAGACGAAAGAAACGTAGAAATAAAACACATTCGTTCGCTCGCCCAGCAGAGCGCATAGCCGCCAAAGCTTAGCATCTTTAAATTTTGGGAAGCGTGGTAGGCCGACTGGGACTCGAACCCAGAACCAATTGCTTAAAAGGCAACTGCTCTACCAATTGAGCTATCGACCCGTGCTCGGAAAATGAGAAGTTGGCTATTCAGCTTGGAACGGATTCAAAGGCAAGCAGTTTTTTACATCCGCGCCATAAAAGGAACTGCCGCTAATTCTCACCGGATTTCCGCCTTGTCGCCAATCGATTTCAAACGTAATTCCAGCAGCTCCAAGAGCGTTGAGCTTGCTCCTACCAGATTCGTCCTAGCAAGCCATTCCTGAGAACCCCATCCCTCCGCTTCGCAAATACCCGCGATATCGCCACCCAGTCCCGCGTGTCGCCCTGGAAACAAGAACATTGGGCACAGAATAACCTGGTCAATCCCATCTGCCTTGGCCTCGCGAAGGGCGTTACTCAAGGTGGGCTCGTTGAAATCGTAGGCTTCGCCTTCGCGGCGTTCCATCGAGCAGGCCACGACCGATTCGACTCTCGGGCCCATCCGATTGCCGATTTGCTCGCCGATATAGTTGCGGCAATCAGTTACAGTGGGAAAAGGGCTTCCATGATCAACGAGCAAGGCGCGAACCCGTTGCCCTAAATTCGTATCCAATGCATGGATAATTTCGCTGGCAAAGAACGCGATCAGCAACTCGTCTTGGTCCGATTGTGAAACGAGGCAATCCGCCCAATCAATGCGAAGACCGTCCTTTCGATCTCCAATGGATTTCGCTTTCTTGAGAGCGAATGCCGGGCCGAAGAATAGCGGCAAAACCGTGATCTTGTCGATTTCTCTCCGCGATGCCCAATTCAAGTAGCTATCCCATACCCACGCCTCTTTGCCACCCAGCTCTTGAGCCGGAATTCGATCGCTATGAGCCACGGATACCGCATCGACCGATTCGCCCAGACGATCCGACAAAGCCTGGGCCAGCGCCCGGGCTTCCAACGCCGAATCCGCGCTCAGAGATCCATTGTCCAGCAAAACTATGCGCGATTCTGCATCCAAAGCCTCGTCATCCATAAGAATTATCCTACAACCGCTTATAGTTCTTGCCGAACGAGAACAATACCGAATAGTCAGTTATATTTGAAGCGTTCAGATCTATGATTTCCAAAAAGTCCATCCTTTACCTCCTCGTAATCAGCATAGCCTTCGGATTCGCCGGCTGTAAGAAAAAGCCCCGCCGACCTAACCCGCTTGACACGGTAATTGCCTCTTCCGCCTCTGGTGGAGATGAAATATTCCTAGATCAGAGCGGTCCTGGAACGTTGGCGCCGGGCGAAATTCCGCTCATTGGGGGACAAGGGGACAGTGGTGAGATCGGAGAACGAGGCATCATCACAGAGATCATCTATTTCGATTTCGACTCATCTAGCATCAAAGCGAGTGAACGCGCGAAATTGTCGATTGTGGCTGATTACGTGCGCAACAATCCTAGTCACCAAGTAATCGCCGAGGGCCACTGCGATTGGCGCGGCACGCCGGAATACAATTTGGCTCTAGGAGATCGTCGTTCGCAAAGCGTACGTCAGTACCTCGAAACGCTGGGAGCTTCTTCCGTTCGGCTGGAGACGCGCTCCAAAGGGGATCTCAACGCCCTTGAGGATGCGTCGGCTGCTCAGATGGCGGAAGATCGGCGGGTCGAATTTCTCGTCGTTCGCTAAGGTCGCGACCATTTGAATTTAAATTCGCCCGCGCTTCTTCGGAACGCGGGCTTTTTTACGCTCAAAAAGGAAGGGCTGAGCACCCGATTCCGCTCGCTATTTTCAGTCGGTCTCGTACTATCGAGCTCTCCCGATTCGCAGCATTGCGCAAGTGTAACACAAAAACCTCAACAGATTATTGAAGTTTCTATCCAAAGTGGTATGGAATCGGCTTCAAAGACTTTGAGGCGCTTCTTTATTCGAAGCGTTTCAGGTCTTAATCGATATAAAATAGAAAATAAGCACATGAAAAAAGCGACTAAGAAAACGGCCAAAAAGGCGGCTAAGAAAGCGGCAGCGAGCAAGCGCTCGAAGACCGTAATCGAGGCGGCAATCAATGTGGGATTCGGCAATGCCCTGTTTATCCGAGGCGATGCTCCAGGACTTTCCTGGACTAAAGGCATCCCGATGGACTGCAAAGGCGCTGATTCTTGGACCATCACTATGGCCCAAGTTAAAGATGCCTTTGAATACAAGGTATTGATAAATGACGTACATTGGGCCATTGGAGGCAACGAATTGGCAAAGCCAAACGCAACCAATTCGATCGCTCCTAGCTTCTAAAGATCGCGAACTCTTAAACTGAAACGCCCGCTGCCTTTTGCAGCGGGCGTTTTTTTTTTGGGAATTATATCCCAAAGTGACATTTTTTCTTGCCGCCTGTGACTCTGTGATGTAAGCTGATATCACATTAGGAGGAAATCATGGCGCAGAAAGCACCGGGTAAGCATCAGCGCAAAGGGCTTACTCTACTACAGATTGCGGATATGTTTGGCGAAGAAGGCAGCGCGCGTCAATGGCTGGAAGACCAGCGTTGGCTCGATGGTCCATACTGCCCTCACTGCGGTTCTTTTAACGTGAAAGTGGGTGTGGCCCACAAGTCAATGACTCATCGGTGCAATGACTGCCCCAAGAAGTCGATGTTCAGCGTTCGCGTAGGAACCGTTATGCAGGGATCGAAGTTGCCTTATCGCGTGTGGGCTGTAGGAATTTACCTGTTTACGACTAACCTTAAGGGTATCAGTTCCATGAAATTGCATCGTGAATTAGGTATAGGACAAAAAGCAGCGTGGTTCATGCTGCACCGTCTGCGCGAAGCATATTCCTCCAAGGATCCAATATTTTCCGGCCCTGTTGAAGCCGATGAAACCTACATAGGAGGCACGGAAAAGAACAAACATTCCCACAAGAAACTAAAGTCAGGTCGAGGCGCAGTTGGCAAAACTGCTGTTGCTGGCATTCGGGATCGGGAAACGGGTCAGGTTGTCGCTAAGGTTGTTGACAAGACAGATGCAAAGACGTTGCAAGGCTTCGTCACCGGCCACACTACCGAATGCGCGACCGTCTACACAGACGACGCCAGCGCTTACAAGGGGATCAACAGGACGCATGAGGCAGTTCGCCATTCGGTCGGTGAGTATGTTCGGGAGCAAGCCCACGCAAACGGGTTGGAAAGCTTCTGGGCACCGCTCAAACGCGCCCACAAGGGTACTTCCACAAAGTTGTCCCCAAAACACCTGAACCGTTACGTGAATGAGTTCTCAGGCCGTCACAACGTGCGTCCGCAAAGTACCATCGACCAAATGTCAGGTGTGGTTGCTAGCATGGAAGGCAAACGCCTTCGCTACGTTGACTTGATTGCGGGCAATGGCTTGAGTTCGGGGGCGCGGACGTGAGCGGAAGAAGGATTTTCTTATGTGGCATTGGGATCAGGGGCGAATGTCATATTTCCAGTACGATATACTGAGAACGGTGGCCAGATTTGTCACGACGCATGTATGGACACGTGGTGGCTCAAATCTTATCCGTGATGAAACGGGGCTCCCTTTCGCAGCACCTGAAACTCATACGCCTTGGCGCAACTACTCTCGTATTTTCAAGCTGTGCCTACTGGTAAGTGAGAACGATGGCGTGGCTGTTCCAACGCCAGTTGCGCAAATCCTAACACAAGCCGGGGCTGTTACCTGCGACGAGTATCTCCACTTTTTGGTTGAAGCTACCACCGATCCGTCGCCAGCTCTGGCTGGCTGGAAAGCCGTTGCAGAAGGTCAGGCAGTTAAGCATCCATTGTGCTTTGCACTCAAGTATCTACTGGCGAAGATTGCGGGCCCAAATGAACCAATTACATCGATTTACGAAGTCATTGGTGCATACATCGACAGTGATTTTTCTGGTGACGAAGATGACACCGCTTTTCTCGGACTTATGGCAAAACACAGATCCTACGAGGAGATCGGAAAGAATGCGGATCCGCGACAAGCGCGTGAAAGCATAAAGTTTATCTCGCAGATCTCATATCTTCACAGTGATGGGAGCAACATCATCACATCACTCAGCCAAGAGGATGCGATGAACATCTTTCAAGACATTCACCCCATCTCTGGCCCACGAGAAGAAGATGGCGATCTTGAAATTCAAAGGCTTGCGGCACTGTTTAAGGACGGCAGTGAGCATGATTTCTTTGACTACAAAACCACCATCGTATCCGATGTTGTGGAGAGTGGCTTCTCTGAGGGCAGCAAAGTCAAAAAAACCCACATTGTGATCGAAAGAAACTCGAAATTGCGGGACCTCTTTTTTGATCGCAAACCGACTTCTGTTTGTGACGCATGCAGTATGGATACCAAGAAGAAATATCCTTGGGTGGAACGCGTCCTCGATCTCCACCACATTCTACCGCTTTCATCTGGCACCAGAGTGGATTCAAGAACAGGCACAATGCTCAATGATTTGGTGCCCGTTTGCCCGACCTGCCATAGATCTATACATCGCTTCTACGATGGCCATCTCAAGGCTTCGACGCGAAAGGACTTCCTTAACGAAAAGGAAGCCCGCGACATTTATGCCCAAGCCAAGGGAGAGATAGTTAAGGGAGATTGTCATGTTTGATAGCGCCGTTAGAAAATCCGCTGCATCTGTATCACTTCGGAAGCAACGCGAGATTTTCGCCTTCGCCGAGAAGGAACGGATAGAACTGGCCGATGCTCTCGCTCACTTTGGAAAATCCCTCGATGATCTAGTCTATGAACACTCGCGCAAACAAGTTTGGTCGGGGGGGGTGCCACGATCTCTGGAAGATTTCAGAGGCGCACAACACCACATTCCAATGGTTAGCTTCTTTACGGGGTGCGGCGGCATCGATCTTGGCTTTGAAGCTGCGGGCTTCGAGCATGTCGCTGCATTTGAGTTCAATGAGTTGTTCTGCAAGACGCTTCGAAAAAACCGTCCTAAGTGGAAAGTGTTTGGCCCGCCCAGTGATGCTGGTGACGTGTCAAAGGTCTCCGAAGTTATTGCAGCACTGGAGCCTATCATATCTATTAACTTTGAAGGTATTTTTGCAGGTGGTCCGCCCTGTCAGCCGTTCTCCATCGCTTCCAATCAACGGTTCTCAAAGTCTGGCACCAACTTCAAACGTGTTGGGTTCGAACATGAGAGAAATGGAAACCTTCTGTTTGATTATGTGTCCATAATTAAGTACTTTCGACCAGCTTGTTTCTTAATTGAAAATGTCCCTGGCTTGCGTGATCTTGATGGTGGAGAACAGCTCTCTGCGGCCATCAAAGATCTAAGAAAAACTGGCTATGAAGTAGAAATGCCAACCGTCCTCAACGCTGCTGACTACAACGTTCCCCAGTTTAGGGCTCGCCTATTTGTCGTTGGAACGCGCACTAACCGATCCATAATTTTTCCCACACCGGATGAAATACAATATGGCGCGGGCTCTGTGCTTCTCCAAAAACAGGGGCAAGCCCCAAACACGGAGACACGATCTCACAAACTAGGGTCGGTCCAGCGATATGCACGTTTGGACTACGGCCAACGTGACCAGCTTGGGAGAGTAGATCGGCTGTCACCTTGTCGCCCATCAAAGACGGTCATAGCAGGCGGAACAAACGGCGGCGGGCGCTCACATTTGCACCCGGAAATACCCCGCACTCTTAGCGTTAGAGAGTGCGCAAGATTACAGACGTTCCCTGATAATTATACCTTCGTTGGGCCAACTGCTCGGCAATTCACACAGGTAGGAAACGCCGTTCCGCCTGTTCTCGCCGCGCAGCTTGGGTTGTCTCTTACCCGCTCTGTTTTTGGCGTGAGTTAGGTAAGGGGTGAAAAAAGCAGATGGAGATAAGCCATGACCAATTCAAACACCAAGACTCTTACTGAAAAGCTCGCGGATTCCCATTACCAACCAAGCAAGGCAGAGATGGAGCAGGAATACGACATGCCCCGTGCGGATATGGAATGTCTGCGCGGGGCGTTCTTCCGCCCTTCCAAGGCGGGAAGGCCGAAGCCGGATCAAAATTGATCTGGCACAGTGTTACTTTGGGATATAATTCCCTTTTTTTTGCGCGTCTACTTTTTCCTACAAGTCAGATGCCGTGCGGCTGCGAGGGTGATACTCCTCATGAGCGGTCGCGACACGCTCGGACTCCACAGAGGTATAGATCTGGGTCGTTGAAATATCCGCATGTCCCAGCAGCTCTTGAATTATCCTTAAATCCGCTCCACCAGTCAGCAAATGAGTCGCAAACGAATGGCGCAGCCCGTGAGGCTTGATCGGCTTTTCGATTCCCGCCCGTTGCGCGTATTTCTTAACCAATGCCCATACCGTCTTGCGCGAAATCGGAGTGCCTCGATTACTCAAGAAACAGCCGCTGCCGGTGTTTCCTTTGACGAGATGCGGACGGCCTTGCTGTATATATCCAGAAACCGCGATCACCGCTTGGAACCCCATCGGCACAACGCGCTCCTTTGAGCCCTTGCCATAGACTTTGATGGCGCCGTTCGCGATGTCTATTTGCTGCAGCAACGAACCGCATAGCTCGCTTACCCGCAATCCGGAGGAATACAGCAATTCCATAATCGCCCGATCCCGCATACCGATTGGGGTCGTCAGGTCGGGAGCCTCCAAAAGACTTTCCATTTCGGCGATCGTCAATGCATCCGGCGCCTTACGCTTCAGCTTGGGACCGGAAACAAGCTCCACGAAGGAACGCTCAATCCGTCCTTCGTTCAGCAGAAAGGAAACGAACATCCGCAGGGCGCTCAATTTGCGGCAGAGGCTCGCATTGGAAATGTCGAGATCGCTTAGGCTGTAGATCCAGTCTGAAACGTCTCCGCCTTTCACCTCGCTCCAATCGCGGCGTCCGCGTTTCTTGCCCACGAATTGCGCAAATTGCGCAATATCCTGTTGATACGCGACAACCGTGTTATCGGAAAGGCCTTTCTCAAGCGACGCGAAGGCCAGATAGGCATCAGTCGCTTCAATAAGAGTGTCGCTCACGGATACCAACTCAAAGCGGATAGGAGCCCCTCAGCAAGGCTCTATTGAGCCCATTGAGCGCTAGCGGCGACGGCGAGGACCGAACGAGCGTCTCGGCGCGTTTCTAGGACGAGCGTTGTTCTTGAGGCGGTAAGTGATTCTCGCTTTGTCCAGGTCGTAAGGACTCATCTCCATCTTCACCATGTCCCCCGTGGTGATCTTGATGAAATGCTTGCGGAGCTTACCTGATATATGGGCAAGGACAGTATGGCCATTCTCGAGCTCTACCCGGAACATCGTCCCTGGGAGAACTGCGACTATTTTGCCTTCTACTTGGATACCTTCGTCCGCCATATATTAGTTTAAAATGACCAGCGACCACTGGCTCTTGCATTAAAAGAGCATCGTGTCTTTCATATCTCCCTTATTAGTCAAGAGTAATACGCTATGAGACGAATCCCTGATTCCTATGGTTTACGCTAGGAAAGCCGCCCCCGATTGCCCGTTCCAGAAACGGTTCCCGTCTCAACTCATCCGCGACGACGTCTTCTACATGACCCTGGCCTACAACGAGGCCATCGATGCCTGGCACTCCAATGAAGTCCCCATTGGCGCCGTCATTGAATGCGAGGGACAGGTCGTGGGCAAAGGCAGCAATCAAGTCGAATCCGCGAACGACCCTACCGCCCATGCCGAAATGATCGCCATTACGCAGGCGGCCAATTCCCTGGAAGACTGGAGATTGAACAAGGCAACGCTGTTCGTCACCAAGGAACCCTGCCCGATGTGCTCCGGAGCCGCCATCATGTCCCGGCTTGGTCGCCTCGTCTACGCCGTTCCCGATAGCAAGATGGGTGGACTCGGGGGAGCATTCGACGTCAATGGGTATCCAGGAATGAATCACACTTCAATTATTGACAAAGGCGTGCTACACGATGATTGCCTAGAGTTGATACAGACCTTTTTTCGACTCAAGAGAGAATCCGAGTCAGAAGGATTTGACAAAGTATAATCTTTATTTAATAAAATCAGCCCAATCGCTAATCTTAAACATCATAATATAACATGGCATACGAACTCCCTTCATTGAATTACGCATACGACGCTCTCGAGCCTCATATCGACGCGCGCACGATGGAAATCCATCACACGAAGCATCACCAAACCTACATCAACAATGTCAACGGAGCTCTGGAAGGCCACGACGCTCTCGCCGCGAAATCAGTAGAGGGCTTGATTTCAGATTTGGACGCAGTGCCTGAGTCGATTCGCGGCGCCGTTCGCAACAATGGCGGTGGCCATGCCAACCACAGTCTCTTCTGGACCGTCCTCGGGCCCAATGGCGGCGGCGAGCCGGTAGGCAAGCTGGGAGAAGCGATCAACAGCGAGCTCGGCGGACTCGACAGCCTCAAGGCGGATTTCGCCAAGGCGGGCGCGACTCGCTTCGGTAGCGGCTGGGCTTGGATCTGCGCGCGCGACGGTAAGCTATGCGTGTGTTCAACCCCGAACCAGGACTCCCCTCTCATGGATGGAGGCAAACCGGTTCTTGGCCTGGACGTTTGGGAGCACGCCTACTACTTGAACTACCAGAATCGCCGTCCCGACTACATCGCAGCCTTCTGGAACGTGGTCAACTGGGAAGCCGCCAACGCGAACTACGAAGCGGCCATCGGATAATTCGCTTCGGCATTTACAGATTTTCAAGGCGCCGTCGGCTCAGCTGACGGCGCTTTTTTCGTATAGGACCGGTACCCTCTAATACGCTAGCACTCGATTTCTTTTTCGGCGCAGCGGCAATCGTCGTCTATCGTAAAGCTCTTCAGCGGATAGCGGTAGAGCTTGCCTTCGAAATTGCGGAAGTGAATCGCATCATCATCGATTTTGGCGATGTACTGAGGATTGATAGGTACCTTTCCTCCGCCGCCTGGCGCATCGATCACGTATTGCGGCACAGCGTAGCCTGTAGTATGTCCTCGGAGGCTTTTGATAATCTCCAAGCCCTTGCATACGCTCGCTCTTAAATGGGCGCTTCCGGTTATGAGGTCGCATTGATATATGTAATACGGGCGAACACGCATTCGTAAAAGGCGGTGTATCAGCGATTTCATCACGTCTGTATCGTCATTCACGTCCTTGATCAAGACGGACTGATTCCCCAAGGGAACGCCCGCAAAGGACAGACGCTCGCATGCATCTTTCAATTCCGCCGTGCACTCTTTAGGATGATTGACATGAATACTCATCCATATAGGGCCATGCTTCCTGAATACGTCGCACAGACCTTCGGTGATTCGCTGGGGCATGAACACCGGTATTCTCGATCCGATACGAATGAATTCAACATGCGGAATCTGTCGCAGTCGACCGAGAAGGTAGTCCAGCTTCTTATCTGACAGAAGCAGTGGATCTCCGCCGCTCAGCAAGACGTCACGCACCTCTGGATGCGATTCGATATAGGCGAGTCCTTGCTCGAATTCGGGATGGAAATTGTAGTCCTGGGCATTGCTGACCAGTCGGCTGCGTGTGCAATAGCGGCAATAAGCGGCACAGCGATCCGTAACGAGGAAAAGCACCCTATCTGGATAACGATGGACCAGGCCCGGTACGGGAGAGTGGGAATCTTCTCCGACAGGATCCAGCATTTCTTCCGCGGATACTTCCATTTCCCCTGCCCTCGGGATGACTTGCTTGCGGACGGGGCAATCCGGATCGTCGCGATCGATAAGATTGAAAAAGTAAGGCGTAATCGCCATGGCCAACTTTTGATTCGCATGGCGACACCCCTCCCGCTCTTCAGCAGCGAGGGTCATGCGTTCTTCGAGCTGTTCCAAGGTGGTGATGCGATTGCGGAGCTGCCAGGTCCAATCCTTCCATTGGTCTTCTGGAATATCGCTCCAAAGACCCTGGCCTTCATACCAAGTGGTTCTGTCTTCTGTGTACGGCATATCCAACTAATAAAGCGTTTGGGTATCAACGAATCAGGACGCGATTCGTCTGCGCGGGGATAACTTACCCAAGAGTATTTTGAATTAGGAAGAAAAAGGGATTGGCGCAATTCAGTAAACTAACTTTTCTCGAAATTCGAAATGAGCGAAGCACGGACAGGAATTTTAGCGCTAGAAGATGGAACCGTGTTCCGAGGCATCCCCTTTGGGGCGGCCAAGACCACCGTTGGCGAAGCGGTATTCAATACCAGCATGACCGGTTATCAGGAGATTCTGACCGACCCGTCTTATTTCGGTCAGATCGTGGCGATGACAGCGCCGATGATCGGTAACTATGGCATAAACTCCGAAGACGTCGAAGCGGCTAAGCCAATGGTACAAGGATTTGTCGTCCGAGAGCTGAGCCCGATCGCTAGCAATTGGCGAAGCTCCACTACCCTCGCCGCCTACCTTGAGGAGAACGGCATCCCAGGCCTTGAACGCATCGATACGCGAGCGCTCACCAAGAAGTTGCGTGCGCACGGAGCGATGAAAGCCTGCCTAAGCGCAGAGAACCTGTCCGATGAAGAAGCCGTCAAGCGGGCAAACGATTGGGTGGGTATCGTTGGGGCGGACTACGTCAAGGAAGTTACCTGCGAAGCGCCATTCGTATATAGCCCCAGCGATTCCGAAAATTGGCCCTACAATCCTGCAGGTTCGATACTGCGCTCGCCGATTGAACGCGAACGGATATTCAGGATCGCCGCTCTCGACTTCGGGGCGAAGCAATCGATTTTTCGCGAGCTGGCTCACCATGGTTTCGAAGTGCACGTTTTTCCAGCTGCAGCCTCCCTATCCGAAATCAAGGCGATCGAACCGGAAGGCATTTTTCTATCCAACGGGCCCGGCGATCCCGAAGCGGTGACCTACGCTCATGAAACCGTCCGGGAACTCATTGAGGAGTATCCCACATTCGGCATCTGCCTGGGTCACCAGATCATCACGCACGCCATCGGAGCGAAGACCTACAAGCTGAAGTTCGGGCACCGAGGCGGCAATCAGCCTATCAAGAATTTCGAATCGGACACCGTAGCCATCACGGCTCACAATCACGGCTTTGCCGCTTCTGAAGAAGGCCTCGAAGAAGCCGGAGCCGAAATCACCGAGATCAATCTCAACGATCGGACAATTGCAGGCATCAAGCTAAAGGGTAAACCGGTGTTCTCAGTGCAATACCATCCCGAAGCCGGCCCCGGACCTAGCGACGCGAACCCGAACTTCTCGAAGTTCTACGATCTTGTCGCCGCGAACGCTGCGACGCCCGCCTAGCCGCTCAGTCTCCCGATCTCATACGAGACTCTAGCGAATCGGCGTCGGCTGGCGTATCGATTCCCATCGATGGCTCGTTAGTTATGCCTACCTTGATCGAGTAGCCATTCTCGAGAGCGCGAAGTTGCTCCAGCTTCTCAATGCCTTCCAAGGCGCCTTCGGGAAGCGCGCAAAAGGTTCTTAGGAATTCGGCCGAATACGCATAAAGCCCCAGATGGCGATAGGCGGGCGCTCGGTCCTCCCAATCATCGTCGAATATCTCGAATCCATCGCGATCATGGGGAATGGGCGCTCTCGAGAAGAACAACGCATTGCTTGATCGATCCAATACGACCTTGACCTGATTGTGATCCAGAAAGTCCGACCGGGTTTGGAACGGAGTCGCCATTGTAGCCATCTCCGCCCCTTCCCTTAGCATATGCTCCAAGGATTCGATCTGGCTTCGAGTCACGAGCGGCTCATCTCCCTGAACGTTAATAATCAAGTCGGCCCCGATGCTCTCGTTCGCCTCCGCCAAGCGATCCGTACCGCTGGCATGGTCAGAACGTGTTCGAATCGCCTCGAAACCGGCATCCTTGAGAACGGTCTCTAGCTTCAAGTCGTCCACCGCGAAATAACGCGGTATCTCAGGCGCCTCCGATTGCAGTCGTTCCGCTACCCGCAATATTAGCGGCTTTCCCAAAATGGGATGCAGCAGCTTTTCCGGAAATCGAGTCGAGGCCAATCGAGCAGGAGCAATAATCGCTAGCATAATCAGCGCGATAAAAAACGGGGTTGCCCCATTTGTGAACTCGCAAATTCTTCAATTATCTCTTGTTTTATCAGTAAGAACACTATTTTTAGCCGACAATGGACTCTGCAAACGTACATCCAGAAGGACAATCCGTGGAGCGAATTCTCGTAGTGCAAAACCAAATGGGAATTCACGCCCGTCCGGCTGCGATGATCGTTCGGGCAGCCAACAAGTACGATAGCGATATGCTCTTCGAAAAAGACGACGAGCAAGTAAATGGGAAATCTATCATGGGACTGATGATGCTCGCCGCAGGAAAAGGATCCGAAATCAAGGCGATCGCGTCCGGCCATGACGCCAATGCAGCCCTGGACGACCTAGAAGCGCTATTCTCTTCGAAATTCGACGAAAAGTAGGCGCGAATACGCATCTTAAATTCCATAGAACGCAACTGCAGTCTCGGTCGTCCGCTGGGCCAAGACCTCATCGGATACCTTGAATAGCGACGCGCAGAAGTCCGCGGTGCGCCTAAGATAAGCCGGTTCGTTGGGTTTTCCGCGGTGCGGCATCGGAGCCAGGTAAGGAGCGTCCGTTTCGATCATGAGTCGCTCTAAACCCTGAAGCCGCGCTGCATCTCGAATGGACTCCGCGTTCTTGAACGTGATGATTCCTGTAAAGCTGCCGTACGCGCCTCTATCCAAAAGCGCTTGCATCTCGCCCGGTCCTTCCGAAAAGCAGTGGAAAACAACGCGCTCCCAATTCATGGACGAGTCGTCAATCAGCTCTACGCATTCCCTAAAGGCTCCCCTGGAATGGATGACGACCGGCGCATCCAATTCGCTAGCGAGCGCCAACTGCTTCCGAAACGCAGCCTTCTGCTGCTCGAATACACGCTCAGACTCCACCGCGTCTTTCGGCAAATGAAATCGATCCAATCCGATCTCCCCAAGCGCGACTGGCTTAATCTCCCGTCCCCAATAAGAGCGGATCTTCGCAAACGCCTCTTCCCAATCCGCCGTCACCGAACAGGGATGAATGCCAACTGTATAGGAAAGAGTCCCGAGCCGTTCTTCGGATAACTTGGCATACAGGTCCCAGTCATCCAAATCCGTACCCACGGTAACCATACGGCTCACTCCTGCATTCGCTGCGGCAGTAAGCGCGTTGCCTAGAAAACCTTTTCGGTGAAAATTCTCTAGATGCGTATGCGTATCGACGATGGCATTCACAGAAAAGCGCTTACGCGAGAATGGCTACGATGCAAAGCTTATCTTTTTCTAATCGAATCGTTACGAAATTGAACGCTTTTTGTCATCGCCAAGGCTCCCAATTCAAATCTCTATCCAAACTGCAATGTCTACTGAAATTGAAAATGTCCTTATCATTGGAACTGGCTGCTCAGGCCTTACCGCCGCCATCTATGCAGCCCGCGCCAACTTGAACCCGCTCGCGCTCGAAGGCAATCTGCCCGGTGGACAGCTCACCCAAACCAGCGAGGTCGAGAATTTTCCAGGGTTTCCTGAAGGAATCGATGGGTTCATGCTCATGGACAATCTGCGCAAGCAAGCCACTCGTTTTGGAACGCGCTTCGAGCAGAGCTACATAGAATCCGTAGATTTCTCGCAGTCCCCCTATACCGTCCGGTCCAGCTCTCAAGAATACAAAGCCCGATCCGTCATCATTTCCACCGGCGCTTCGCCTCGGCTGCTAGGGGTACCGGGTGAAAAGGAAATGTTTGGAGGAAAAGGGGTCACCACCTGCGCGACTTGCGACGGGGCATTCTACAGGGATATGGACGTAGTCGTTGTCGGCGGCGGCGATACTGCTTGCGAAGAAGCTCTCTTCCTAACCCGATTTTGTCGCAAGATCACTCTCATCCATCGCCGAGACGAGCTGCGAGCCTCTAAAATCATGGCGGATCGCACCCTTGCCCATGAGAAGATCGAAATGGCTTGGGACACCGTCGTTGAAGAAGTCACCGCCGATGAGACCGGAAACGTCAACGGCATCCGCGTAAAGAATCGAAAGACCGACGACGTCTCAGTCATCGACTGCAAGGGCGTATTCATCGCGATCGGCCACATTCCAAATACCGGCCCATTCGCCAAGGATATCGCTGTCGACGACAACGGATATTTCGCCCCCGAAGCGCCAAGCCAAATAAAGACGCGCATCCCAGGCGTTTACGTTGCTGGAGACTGCGCGGACCACGTATACCGCCAAGCGATCACCGCTGCCGGAATGGGTTGCCAGGCAGCCATCGAGGCAGAGCGCTTCCTGGCAGAACAGTAGCGCATATCGTTCTTCATCTGCTTTGAAAGAAGAGGCTTATTGGGAAGTCGTTCATTCCCTTTTGACCGTGTAACGCGGTTTCTGAGGAATTTTTCTATCCGCGAGAATTCATGCTTTTTCGCAGAATTTCCCGAAAACTGGGCTGGAATGCGCTAAAAATTGTGATTTTGGACAATTTTGAGCCATATCCACAAGATCCCTTATCTGGAATGATTCCAGTTTTCTCTTGATATTTAGAATGATTCCAGTTTGCTGTTGATATTGAGATTGAATCTTATTTGGTGCCGTAATCCTAATTTCAATGCGATGAATTCCGAAGAGACTACAGAAACGCTCAACCGAAAGCTTGCCGAAGCGGGGCTTCGATCGACGCGGCAACGGGAAGTCGTCTACAATGCGATCCTAGCCAAGCGCGACCACCCCACAGCGGATGAGATTTTCGCCCGTGTAAAGCAAGAGATGCCCAGCATCTCGCTCGCGACTGTCTACAACTGCCTCGATACCCTCGTGCAGTGCCATCTAGTGAAGCAGGTCCACCTTGAGCGCGAGTCAACGCGCTTCTGCCCCAACCTTTCCGAGCACGCCCACTTCCACGACAATGATACGGGCGAAGTTTTCGATATACAGCTGGATCACGAAGTTATGGAGAAGCTGTCGAGCATTCTGCCAGAAAACCTTACGCCTAGCTCTATCGATATCACCTTCCGCGGTCGAAGCATCGGCGCGGGGAATTTAGAGGACAGCAACTAGGCCTATATACACTTTAAATAATGAGCGCATCACTCGAAATAAAGAACCTAAACGTAAGCATCGGCGACAAGCGGATCATCAAGGACTCCAGCCTTACCGTACCTAAAGGAGAAGTGCACGCCATCATGGGACCCAACGGAACGGGAAAGAGCACCTTGGCGAAGGCATTGGCAGGCCACCCAGACTACGAAGTCACTAGCGGCGACGCCTTGATCGATGGCGAGTCCATCCTAGAGCTCGAGGTCGATGAGCGTTCTCGTAACGGCCTGTTCCTCGCGTTCCAGTATCCTATGGAAATACCAGGCGTTTCGATCGCGAACTTCATTCGCGCTGCCAAGAACGCTCGGCTGCCTGATGGCGAAGAATTGAATGCGCCCGCCTTTTACAAGGAGCTCTACGAAAAGATGGACATGCTCAAGATCGACCGCAAATTTACGTCGCGGTCCGTCAACGAAGGATTCTCGGGCGGGGAGAAAAAGCGCTGCGAAATCCTTCAAATGGCGATGCTCGATCCGAATTACGCCATTCTAGATGAAACGGATTCTGGACTGGACATCGACGCCCTCAAGGTAGTTTCCGATGGCGTGAACGCGCTCAGAGGACCCGGACTGGGAGCCCTCGTGATCACTCACTACCAACGCCTGCTTGAATACATTGTACCCGACAGGGTACATGTCATGTACGATGGACGCATCGTCAAAAGCGGGGAAAAGGAACTTGCTCTCGAGCTAGAGAGCAAAGGCTACGATTGGATCAAGGAAATTGCAGGAAACGCCGCCTAGCAACGATTAACCATAACGTATTTAAATAATGACGACAGCTGCAACACAGATTGATATCGATCGCGATAAGGGGGACTTCAAGTACGAAGAATCCCACAAGTACGATGCGGGCATTGGATTGACCGAAAAGACCATCGACTACATTTGCGACGTCAAGGGCGAGAACGATTGGATTCGCGACTTTCGCAAGCGCGCCTTGAAGGTGTTCGAAAGCAAGGAACTGCCTACGCACTGGGCGACCAAGGATCTCGAGAATATTGATTTCAACAAGATCAGGTACTACCTCGCAGGCGACAAGCGAGCAAAGAAGAGCTGGGACGATGTACCGGACGAAGTAAAGGAAACGTTCGAGCGCCTCGGCATCCCCGAGAACGAGCGCAAGTTCCTCGCCGGCGTTGAAGCTCAGTTCGATTCCGAAGCCGCCTACTCCAATATAAAGGAAGCGGTCGCGAAAGACGGCGTCATATTCATGGGAAGCACCGAAGGCCTCATGGAGCATCCTGAGATTTTCAAGAAGTGGTTCGGCAAGGTCATACCTACCGGAGACAACAAATTTTCAGCGCTCAACAGCGCGGTATTCTCGGGAGGTTCCTTCATCTATGTCCCTCCTGGCGTAAAGGTGAGCCATCCCTTGCAAGCGTACTTTCGGATTAACGCGGAAAATTTCGGCCAATTCGAGCGTACATTGATCATCGCCGACGAAGGCTCGGAAGTCACCTACATGGAAGGATGCACCGCTCCTAAGTTCGATACCGCGACGCTGCATAGCGCTGTTGTCGAGCTCGTAGCGATGCCTGGCGCAAAGATCGAGTACATCACCGTCCAGAACTGGTCGAGCAACGTCTTCAATCTCGTGACTAAGCGAGCCATCGCCCATGAGAATGCGGTCGTGAAGTGGATCGACTGCAACATAGGCTCTCGCCTTACGATGAAGTATCCCGGAGTGGTATTGAAGGGTCGCAAGGCGCGGGGCGAGGTGATGAGCATTGCCCTAGCGAACGAAGGACAGCATCAAGATACCGGCGCCAAGATGATCCATGCGGCCGATGAGACGACAAGCAATGTCATCTCGAAGTCGATTAGCGTTGGCAAAGGCCGCTCCACCTACCGGGGACAGGTGCGCATGCCCAAGCACCTGAAGGGCTGCAAGAACAATACCGAATGCGACGCTTTGCTTATCAACTCGGACTCGCGTACCGATACGTATCCAGCAATTACGGTGCGAGGCGACAAGAACTACGTGCAGCATGAAGCATCGGTGAGCAAAGTATCCGCAGAGCAAATATTCTACATGCAGCAACGCGGGCTTAGCGAAGCGGAAGCCATGAGCTTGAGCGTAAACGGATTCGTAAACGACCTGACACGACAGTTTCCAATGGAATATAGCGTCGAGCTAAAACGCCTTATCGAATTGGAGATGGAAGGCTCAGTTGGCTAGGTAGCGATCTACAAGGAAAAACCGCTACACAGCAATTTCATAGACCACAAAGTGAGTTCTCTAACCGAAGATATTTTAATGGAAGCCGAACCGGGTACGGACGAGTCCATACGATGTGCCTTTCAGAGCCATATCGATTCATTGAACAATGCGCCGGAATGGTGGAAAGCGTTCAAGCGCGACGCATTCGAGTCGTATCTCAAGGCTCCCGTTCCTCAGAAGAGCGACGAGAATTGGCGGTTCGCAAATCGAAAGGGCCTGGATCTGAGCCATTGCGATTTCAACAGCGATCCCAATGATTTGGATACGCAATCGCTCATCGACAAATCGCGCTTAACCACAAGCCAATCTGGCGCGTTCGCGTTTGCAGACAATCAGACGATACTGTCCGAAAGCGCTTCTGCGGCGCTTCTCGAAAAAGGAGTCATATGGTGCACGCTCAGTGAAGCCATAATGAACCATGAGGATCTGCTAAAGGACTACTTCATGAAGCAGGCAGTCGATTTGGGGTCGAAAAAGTATGCCGACTTGCACTCCGCGTTCGTGGCCAATGGCGTTCTGCTATATGTTCCCAAAGGCGTCGAAGTCGATGCTCCCTTTTACGCCTATAATTGGGCCGTATCAAAAGAGGCCTCCGTATTTCCGCATACATTGGTAATCGCAGAAGAGCATTCTCGCGTCCATTTGGTCGAGACTCATCTTTCCAGCAGCGACCAGCCTTCCCTCTCCTGCGGCGTTACTCACTTGTTCGCCGGAGTCGGAGCGAACGTCGACTACACGCTCATTCAAGGATACAACGAAGAAACGCTCGGATTTCAGATCAACTCGAATATCGCGGGCAAGGACTCGCAGGTCGACATGAATAGCGTCGTTCTAGGATGCAAGCGCTACCGCGCTGAAACCCATGGCCAAATCAAAGGTCCCGGAGCCCACATCGATATGCGTTCACTGGCATTGACCGATGCGGGACAGGAGATCGACCAACGCACGCTCCAGACTCACTCAGCGCCCCATGCGACATCCAACATCCTTTTCAAGAACGCTCTCAAGGAGCAATCCAAGACCATTTTCTCGGGGCTGATAAAGGTAGACGAATCTGCCCAGCAAACGGACGCCTATCAGACAAATCGCAACCTTCTGCTCGACTCCAACGCAGAAGCGAACTCACTTCCCGGGCTGGAAATCGAAGCGAACGATGTCAAGTGCAGCCACGGGGCGACGACGAGCGAGATTCAAGACGATGAGATATTCTACATGCGGGCCAGAGGAATTCCAAAAGACGCTGCTCAAGAATTGATCGTATACGGATTTTTCGAAGAGATTCTTGGCCGCATCGAAGACGAATCGCTCGCCAATTACTCCAGGAAACTTATCCAGGCCAAGTTTCGAGGGGAGAGCGTCTAGACGCATTTCAGCTATGTCCGAAGAGTCCCAAGAACGCAGCCTGACTCGGGAAGTCGAAGCCGTTCAAATCCCGAGCGGCGAACGCATCGAGCTCCCAGCGCTCACTAAAGTGCACATCACCCAGCAACTAGGAGGGAGCTATACCGTTATGACTCCCTACGGACTCGCGCGCATCGATGGCTCGGAGGCGGATGCCCTGGGACCCGATTTGGTGGCGGAGCAAGAAGCCGCAGCTCCCCAAACAGCCGAGAGCGCCCCCGCATCGAGTGATGGTGCCGAACCCGACGAGGAAGCGATCTGGCAGCAGCTCAAGAACGTCTACGATCCCGAGATTCCCGTAAACATCGTCGATCTCGGCCTGGTTTATTCCATGGCCGTGGAGCCGACCGATAGCGGGAGCCATCGAGTGGTCGTTCAAATGACGCTCACCGCGCCCGGGTGCGGCATGGGACCGGCCATTGCAGAGGACGCCAAGAGCAAAGTCATACTCGTTCCAGGCGTCGACGAGGCCGAAGTGAATCTCACATGGGAGCCCGCTTGGGACCAAAGCATGATCAGCGAAGAAGGACGCATGATTCTCGGCTTAGTCTAGAACCGCCCTTCCCCACGAATTCATTCGCAGACGAATTCAAACGATTATCAAATTCGTGTATATTCGCTAGTTTATGATTGGCAGCGGAATTTCCCATTGAATTCTTAGCCATTCCTCACTTGTTAAGTAGCTAAACCAATCTAGCATTCCGAATTTTTATGTCCGAAAACGACGAAAAGCCCAACGATCCCTCCGTGGGATCCATGATTCAAAAGAAGTTTCTTGAAGAACGGAAAATCTTCCTATGGGGCGAGGTTTCCGATGACTCAGCGAAAGATATTACAGAGAAATTGCTCTTCCTTGAAGCGGACGCTCCCAGAAAGCCCATAACCTTCTATATCAATACGCCAGGAGGCTCCATTACTGCAGGAATGGCTATTTACGATACCATAAAGATGATCTCATCCGAAGTATCCGTAATCGTCACAGGAATGGCAGCCTCGATGGGATCCATATTGCTTTCCGCGCCTAACAAGGGAAAGCGTTACCTGTATCCACATTCCTACGTAATGATCCATCAGCCATTGATCGCAGGCCAGCTGCGCGGACCTGCCGTAGACATTCATATTCACGCTCAATACCTTGAGCAATTGCGAGAGCGCCTGAATAAAATTCTTTCCGATGCCTCTGGACAACCTCTGGATAAGATCGAAGAAGATACGGATCGCGATTTCTACATGACCGCGGAAGAAGCCATCGAATACGGCCTTGCGGATTCCATAATCAACGAAGCCTAATCGAACCGATTAGCGAAAAGCGATCTGTCCAAGCTTTAGTCCCGCAAAAACGGATACGAGGCAACAAATGACGCTCACCGCCGCATTCAATGCGGCGAGTCCCCAACTGCCGGATTGGGCCAGCCTTAGCGTTTGCAGACTGAATGCGGAAAAGGTAGTAAACCCACCCATCATCCCGACCGTAAGAAAAAGCGGTACGAGCTCATCGCCACCAATCGAGAGTCGCTCCAGCCCCGGCTCGATAAATCCGATCAGAAACGAGCCGACTACGTTTACTAGAAGAATCGCCAATGGAAAATCCATTTGAGTCTTCTTCTCGATCCATACAACGGAGAGGTACCTGAATACGCCTCCCAAGAAGCTGCCTAGCCCGACAATCAAAGCTGCTTTCACAATCTGATCAGGTTTTATTCGCCTCTTCGGGCAGAGACGCTAGAATAGACTCTGCCAAAGATTCGGCCAGCTTCTGTCGATAAACGGGTGTATTCACCAGCAACGCTTCCTTTCCATGGGACAGAAAGCCGCACTCTACAAGCGCGCCTGGGCACTCGAGATCTTTCAAAACCTTGAATCGAGCCCGTTTCAATCCTCGATCGATTCGCTGAAGATCGTCCACGAGTCGACTTTGTATCCGAAATCCGAGTTCAAAATTAGCAGCGTCAAAAGCGTTTCCCGGAAACTGACCGGATCCTTCTCCCACTTGAGAATCATTCGATGAAACTGCTCCCGCTGGAGTGAGAGCAAAGGTTTCGATTCCAGACGCTTCAATATTGCGGGCGGAATTGAAGTGAATGCTAATGAAAAGTCCTGCATTGGATCGATTTGCAATTTCTGACCGATCTTCCAATGGCACCAGTCGATCATTGTAACGCGTCAAAACGACTTTTACCCCTTTAGCCTCGAGCAACTCCTGCAATCGAAGCGAAACATCCAGATTCAAGTCCTTCTCCAGGACATTCAGCGATTGATTGACGGATCCCGGCTCCGCGCCGCCATGGCCTGGATCCAATACGACTACTCGCGACCTGAGCTTCAGCGATGGCGCCTCAATCGCCGGACGCAACGTATTCTCGAAATCCGATTCGCTCAAAGCAAATCCATCTTTGCCTAGGTCAAATGGCTCATGCAATATGACCACCGTTCCGTCGAGCGATGCATTGCGACTGCCCTCTCGCAACTCAAGCGTTCTCGAAGCCTTTTCCACCTGCCAAACGCCATCGCCAAGATCTTTCGCCACAGCGCCGAGACGCTCCGCTTGATTGGCAATGCCGCCTGCCGGTTTACGGACGATTTTTGGCTTAGGTTCTTTCGTTGGGGCGACCGGCGCCACGGGCTTCGGTTCGGTTCCGAGCTCAGCTGGGGTAGCGACCGTCGATTCCGGCTCAGGATCGGGAGATTCCTCAGCGATCTCTGGATCCGGAATAGTTTGGCACGAAACGATGAACGACGCCACTCCAGCTAGCAAAATCAGCAAACGAATGGGTTTGCGGGGAGCGGGGTTCATTTCTCGATGGTCCTATGGACAAGGGATCACTCCTTGCTCGAATCGGCGCCGTCCGATCCTTCAGGGGCCGACTCGGGAACTGCCTCGGACGCTTCCTGTTCCGCTTCAACCAAATGCGAACTATACTTCGGCTTGCGTTTATTAGCCGGCAATGGCGTGAGCATCACGTTGATATTGCGTCCGATCAATCTAGGTTCGTTATCGGGCGTCGCCATATGAGAAATGTCTTCTATGGCCCGTCGCATCGTATCGAAACCGACTTCCGTATGAGCCATTTCGCGGCCCCGGAACGATAGCGTAAGCTTCACCTTATTCCCCTTATCGAGAAACTCCTCCGCCCGACGCAGCTTGGTCATGAAATCGTGCACATCCACCCGAGGGCGGAATTTGACTTCTTTCGTCTTGCTCGAGCTTCCCTTGGAATCTTTGGCTTTCTTCTGCTGCTCGTACACGTACTTGCCGAAATCCATGATTCGACAGACGGGAGGACGGGCCTGGCCCGCTACTTCCACTAAATCGAGACCCGCTTCTTGCGCGATGGCCAGAGCTTCCTTCGTATCCATCAAACCCACTTGGTTTCCATCTGGACCGACAACTCGTATTTTAGGGACGCGAATTCGATGATTGCGTCTAATGCTTGCGAATGGATCCGGCTTTCTGGGCGGCCTCCGTTTACCTCGTGGTCTTGGCATTAAATAATGATAATGATCTGTAGGTTTGAATGTCGATTTCGAAGCTTATCATTCAAAAGTATCGCCATATCAACACTTTTCCTGGCGCTCTTCCGATTGTTTACCTGAATGCGACAAGGGCTAAACACTGAAGCTCTCTCCACAGGAACAACTAGATGTCGCATTGGGATTGCTGAATTTGAACCCACCGGAAATCAGCGCATCCGAATAGTCCAGCTGCGTTCCTTTGAGATATAGAGCGCTCTTGCTGTCCACTATGACGTTCGCATTTCCAAAACGCACGAGGATATCCCCCTTCCGAGCCGTTGGCACGAATTTCATCTTATAAGAGAGGCCATTGCAGCCACCCCCAGAGATTCCAACGCGCAACAACGAACCCTCCGGCTCCTTTTCCACAAGCCTCTCCACCTTCGTCGAGGCCGACTCCGTCAACTTGATAAGACGCTCGTCCCCTTCCCTAACCCCTTCGGGCAATTCAATTACTCTCTCGTTAGCCACTAGACACACAATTATCAGCTTATTCGCGAAATCAAGCGATTCCAGATTCCGCTTTCTCTAATTCGACCCCGCAGGACGAATGCTTAGGAACGATCAAAAGGCAAACGGGTTCATTCGATCTTCAATCGCCTCGAAAGCGTGGCGCCCAGCTCGATCGCTCGGAGAAAGCTCTGGTGCGACGCCTCCCCAGTTCCCGCAATGTCAAAAGCGGTCCCATGATCCGGACTCGTACGAGCGAAGGGCAAGCCCAAGGTAACATTGACCGCCGTATCGAATTCCACCGTTTTCAGCGGCGCGAGCCCTTGATCGTGATAGAGGGCGACTACGACATCGAATTCTCCCTTCAACGCCCGGAAGAAAATCGTGTCCGCGGGCTGGCATTCGCTCAATCCCGGCATCGTTTCCCGCAACCCCGCCAGCAACGGATTGAAGATCGACGCTTCCTCATTGCCCAGCAGCCCGTCTTCGCCTGCGTGAGGATTGAGTCCGCACACTCCGATTTTCGGCGACTTGCATCCCAGGCTGTAAGCCAAGAAGTGCGCTCGGTCGACTGCCATCGCCAGAGTCGCTTCGGTCAGGTGATAGCCAACCGTCGCGAACGGGACGTGCCAGGTCGCCAGCACAATCTTCAAGCGATCGCCAACGAACGCCATCGTTGGATCGCCTCCCCAATGGCTTGCGAAGAATTCCGTCTGGCCTGGATGCGAAAACCCAACCTCGGCGCACCGCGACTTCGAAATAGGGCCCGTGGCCACGCCATCAAACTCGCCGAGTCCGCAACCTCGAGCTGCGCGTTCCATCGCCTCCAGGGCAATCTTGGAACTTTCGGGAGTCGGATTTCCCGGCTCGCAAACGGCGCTGGGCAATCCTACCTCGATCTTCTCGATTGAGCGACTGCCCGCATCGATTCCATCCAGCCAACGCTTGGGACCGATAACAGAAAGCTCAATCTCTTGGCTAAAATTAGTTCTCAGGCACTTTTCAATCACCTCAGGACCAATCCCGCAGGGATCCCCGCAGGTAACCGCTATTCTTGGAGTCTTCATTCCTTACGTTTACGTGGCTTTGCAAATCCGCGTTCGCCATCGACGAAAAAATCGAGGAAGACGCGACATTCATTAAAATCACGATAGCCCGAATCACGCAATTCCATTGCGGTTTCCTTCAGTCCGCCCGCGCCTCGATACAAGGCTTGGTAGCAATCCTTCAGGCGACGAATCGCCTCTGCCGTATGCCCTCTTCGCCTCAGTCCTACGAGGTTCAAGCCAAAGAGCTCATTGCGTCCCGCCAGCATCGTGTAGGGCGGCACGTCAACAGTAGCGGTCGAATCGCCACCGAACATAACGCCTTCTCCAATACGACAGAATTGATGGATCCCCGAGTCTCCACCCAAGAACGCGTTGTCCCCCACCGTCACGAAACCGGCTAGCAAGCTATTGTTGCCGATAACGACATTGTCTCCGATCGAGCAGTCGTGACCCAAATGGGTTACCGCCATCAAAAAGCAATTGCGACCCACCTCGGTCGCGACGCCTTCGGTCGTCGCTCGGTTCAAGGTAGAGCTTTCCCTCACCGTGGAGCTATCGCCTATTTTCACATAGCTTTTGAGAGCGCTGTCGAAACCGAGGTCTTGAGGGAGACCGGCAATAACGCAGAAACTGTCAATCGTAACCGATTTTCCTATACGCGTCCCTGATTTTAGAATCGCATGGGCGGCAATCTTGGAAGAATCGCCAATCTCAACATCGTCCTCGATGATTGTGTAAGGCCCGATTTCGACCTGATCGCCAATTTTCGCGGCGCTTGACACTATTGCTGTCGAATGGATCATTTCTTTTAACCTAGAAAATTCATTTGCGAGTCCTTCACCAAGTCGAATGTTTTCAAGGTGCGAACAATTTGCAGCAAGTCGGATTTTGGATACACATGGCGCGTGTCGACGCGATCGATTATATCCAACAGCATGGACTTGAATGACAGAATTCCATCAATGCCTCGCTCTTGCAACGCGGCCACAATCCTTGCCCGGTAAACTTCCTGAGTAGGAAATGCTGGGGCAACCAAAATTCGCTTCGGGAACTCGGCCTCGCCAAGCTCTCTCCAGTTCTCGAACTCGAACCATTTCTCCACCTTCTTCAATACATTGCTTTCAATATACTTGAGCATGTCCGCGCCCGATTTCAGAGCGGCCAGGGACGCCATCTCACCATGCCATCCATGGACGCAAACCACTGCGCTCTTAAGGCGCCGCAACTCGCTAGAAAACAGCAAGAATGCAGGATCTCGATCCCCTTCCACAAATTTTAGGTTCCGCGCATAGAGATCGACCCCTTCTTCCTTCAACGCCCGCTTGGACTGAGGGCGCCCCTTGCGAAGCGGCATCGTTGCGAACCCATTGAGTTCAAGATACTCCCTGGCGATTAGTTCGTCCATCTCTCTAGTCGAAGCGGCGCGCCATCGACGAGGGCCGACTCAATCGATCCCTCCCAAGTCACGCCAGATCCGCTCCACGCGATCCAAGGAGACATCGTCCTTCGTGATGGCGGATCCAATCGATTCCATCACGACGAATCGCAGCGCTCCAGCGCGAACCTTCTTGTCCTTCTGCATAGCGGCGAAAAGACGTTCGATACTCAAGGGAGTACGCAAGCGAACCGGCAAACCGTGCGCCGACAACACGGCGATCACGCGCTCGACTGCCGCATCGTCCAAGTATCCGTAGCTCTGACTCAATTTGGCCGCGGCAACGAACCCGACCGAAATCGCTTCTCCATGCAAGTACTCGCCATACCCGGCAACGTTTTCGATCGCGTGACCGAACGTATGGCCCAAATTCAGCAAGGCCCGGCCCCCCGATTGAGAAAGCTCCTTCTCGTCCGCATTCACGACGTCCGCCTTCGTCTGACAATTGCGACGAACGACGGCAGGCAATCGATCGTCTTTCCAGTCGAGCAACGGCCTTTCTTCAAGCCATTCGAACAACTCGAGATCGCCAAGCATCCCGTACTTGATCACCTCCGCCATTCCCGCTGCAAATTCACGGGTTGGCAGTGAGCTCAGCGAATCGAGGTCTGCATACACTGCCATGGGCTGATGAAAGGCGCCGACCAAGTTCTTGCCCGCATCAATATTGATCCCCGTTTTTCCACCCACAGAGCTATCTACCATTGAGAGCAATGTAGTGGGAATTTGGATAAACCTGATTCCTCGCAGCCAGGATGCGGCCGCGAAACCAGCGAGATCGCCCACGACGCCTCCGCCCACTGCGATGGCTACCCCGCCCCGATCAAGGCCATTCGCCGCAAAAAAGTCCAGGACGCGACCATACTGCTCGATGCCCTTGCTGGTTTCCCCAGCAGGCGTTTCAAGAATGGGGACGTTCGATAGCGCCGCGTCGAAAAAGGGGCTCAATGCGACCCGCACAGAAGCGTCCGTGACCACGGCCACTTTAGAACCGTTCTCTAGCAGGTCGGCGATTTCGCTGGCAACCGCTGACTCATACCCTCGGCCGATATAGATCGGATAGGATTCTTTGGCAGTCGTGACGTCTATCTGGAAAGTATTCGAGAGAGGAGAGTTCAATGCTTGGATAAGTTGCGATCTAGTTGACTGAAACGAGATTCGCGAAACTCGTATCCTTCACGCCGAGACCGAGCTGTTCGGAATAGGCCAGTATCTTCAACTCTTGGGGCAACGGGGCAAACCCATTTTTCGTGCGGTGAGTATTGATCCGTTCCCGCATAATCGAATCCAGCAGGACAGGGTTGTCCGTCAACATTACCGTCGGCTCCGAGACTGTATACATGGAATTGAAAATAGGTCCGCCCACATACTGAAAGCGCTGCAAGCTAACGATGTTCAAAGCCCAGGTTTCGCGCAGCTCGGGCACCGCTCCCATTTCCGCTACCGCAACCGGGGCGGTTGCCGGGCTCTTCAAGAAGCGAGTGGTATTGCTCGCATTCCACAAGGTCGCATTCATGAGCGCCCCATTGACGCCCAATGTGGGATGGTCCGAATAGCAGGGCAGATTTACCCAGAAATCGACCTCGTGCATGAGCGGCATCGGCAAATAGCTCTTTCGCTCCTTCTCGTCGTCATCGGCGGACGCGATCGCGTTTTCCTTGTCCAAGTTGATCCAATACTGAGCCGAGCTCGCCGGCAGCGGGCTATCGTAAAACCATTTCTCATTGTAGTACTCGCCCGAGTCCAGCGAACGAACAAATACTCGATTGAACTCCATGGATCGAGCGCTCAGCGGTGGCAAGAAACCGGATTCGCGCAGCATCCGTCCATTCAGTCCGATTATAAATATATCTGCTCGGCGAAAGCCTCGCTCCGTAAGCGATTGAACAACCGCTTCCACGAGGGCCTCGGGCGTGCTGAGCCCGGGTCCGGAATTGCTATACACCTTGAGCCCTACTTTGCCCTTTTGGCCCGGCTCGAAGGTAACCTCTCGAGTTCTCTCGTAGATTCCCAGCAGGTTCTCCACTGCCACCTTATAGGTGTTCAACTCGAAATCACTGAGCTCGAATTTGAAAACTTGATTCGAAGGTTCAGGCGTTTCCTGGAATTCTCCGATCAGGTTCTGCCCAAACGCGCGTTCCATCGAAACCACCGCGACAACGATCGCGATCAGCGTCAATTCCCGCTTGAACAGGCTTAATATTCTATAGGACACCATAGGTAGCAGCTAGAAACGAATTCTCCCTTGAAGACGATCACACGTTGCTTAAAATTTCACAAATCATCAAGACAAACGCGCAATGAGGCGACTCAGGCCGAAATACTGCAGATTTCCGGTCCACAAATAGTTTGTAAAAGGCGCTTTTTAGCTCCTAAAAAGATACGCCCGTTCAAAATAGGACGCTTGCAAAACGCAAGTATGCGCGTCCCCTTGCCGTTCTGTACACCGAATGCACACATTTCACCCTATCGCCAATCGAGTTTTTCCCATCCTCTGCGTAGGCCTAGCGCTCGCATTCAGCGGATGCGCAGACCGTGAAGAACGCATCTCCCAAGCCCTAGAAAAAGCGGAGGAAGCTCGCCAGCGCGAAGAAAACACTCAAGCGCTGAGCATCCTAGGAAAAGCTGCCCTGAAAATCCCTGACAGCGCCGCCCTGCAAGAGGCCCTCGGCACCACCTATCTTGAAGGCAACGATCCCCAAGCCGCGATCGTCGCGTATCAAAAGGCCATCGAACTGGACGAGGCTCGGAATCGCCTTTGGGTGAATATAGCCGACCTGAATGTTCGCCTCGGGGAAGACTTAGCCGCGCTGAGCGCCTTCGAACGCTACTTGGAAAGCTTTCCAAACGATTTTCTCGCATGGAAGAATTTCGCTGCTCTGCAGGAGAAGCGAGGGGATTTGAAAACAGCGATCGAAGCCAACCTTCAATGGAATCGAATTCGTCCCTCTGCCGGACCCGCTCTCAAGCTCGGACAGCTATTCGGACGCATGGGCAACGCTCCGCAAGCGCGATCCTGGATTTCACAAGCTGCTGCCTACGCTAACGATCCCGGAGCCAAAGATGCCCTCGCCACTTTGATCGAACTCGAAATCAATTCACAGCAATACCTGCCCGCATCCACTTGGCTTGATCAATACGGAGAGCGCTACGGATCGGGAAGCGACGACGCGCGCATCCGCAAGGCGCGGGATACGATCGGTCGATGGAAGCAAGCCCAGCAAGACATCGCCGATGCAGCAGCAGCCCTCGAAGAACAACGCAAAGCCCTCCAGCAGCAAGCCAGAGATGCGCGCTTGCGCGAAGAGAAAGCGCGAAAGGAGCGAGAGGCATTGCTAGCGCAGCAGATTCAGGCCGAAACCATAGAAGACAACCTTCCAACGGATTCAGAAACGGTTGACCTCGATACCGAAGATACCACGGAATCCGAACCCGAGGGGCCGATCCCTACCCCGCTTTTTGAAGATGAAACTGACGACCTTCCCAACCTAGACGCGATCGACTACTTGGAATCGGCTCGGGACGCTGTATTGAGAGCAGACACCGATCATGCGATCGACCTGTATTGGCGCGCGCTCGGACCCGGCGTGGACAATCCACTCATCTGGTACGAGCTCGCTACCGTGTACCAGGATCGACGCAATTGGATCGACGCGGAAGCCTGCATTCTCGAAGCGAAACGCAGGGATCCGACATCGCCTTCAATCGCCAGCGCCTATCTTTCCATAATCGCTCAAACGCAGACACCAAGTCGGGTCATTCGCGAAGCGGACGCCCTGATCAACCTCTTTCCAACGGATACCTCCATCGCCCTCGCATACGCTCAATCCATTCGCAAATCGAACGCGTCTTCCGCGCGTATTGCAGCGGCCTACGAGCGCTTTCTCAATATCGCCCAGCCCGGCGAAGAAGGCTATCAGGAGGCAGTTCAGTACCTAAGACGGTAGCGAGCCAGTCGACTCAGGACGCTTCAGGATGCCAGCGATCAAGCCGAGCAGTATTCGCGATCTTAAGGACCGCATCGGGATATATGACGTCGTCTCGCGCGAAGTCGCCCTCAAGCGAGCGGGATCCAACTACAAGGGCCTCAGCCCATTCAACAACGAGAAGACGCCCTCATTTTTCATCTCTCCCGACAAGGGAATCTACAAGTGCTTCTCAAGCGGCAACGCCGGCGACATCATCAGCTTCGTCATGGAAACCGAGCGCCTATCCTTCGTCGAAGCGGTCGAGACCTTGGCGAAGCGATTCAACATCGAGCTCGAGTACGAGCAAGGAGGGCGGCCGCAGGAAGATCGAACGCTCAGGCAGGAGCTGTTCGATCTGCACGAGTTCATTAGCGACTACTACCAAGAAGCCTTCGAAACGAAATCGGATTCCGGCAAGTGGATCCGCGCCTATTGGACGGATACCCGCCAATTCGATCTTTCGGTGGCCGAGGACTTCAAGATCGGATTCGCCCCTCAGTCTGGGGTCGAACTCGGCAAACGCGTGGTCCAAAAAGGATTTTCCAAGGACGCCCTCGAGAAATGCGGCCTTTTCTATACGCGTCGCGGCTTGAATCCCGAAACGATGGGCTACCGATTCCGTGGACGCCTAATGATTCCCATTCGCGACCATCAAGGGCGCATCGTCGCATTCACCGCCCGTCAGCTGGAGATTACGCCTCAAGACGACCCCAGCCGGGAAGCCAAATACGTGAATTCACCGGAAACGCCCTTGTTCAACAAAGGCTCCCTCTTGTTCAACCTTGACCGATCCCGCATGGAGGTCGATGCCGACACTCCATTCGTCATGGTCGAAGGCCAGCTCGACGCGATTCGCTGCGCCAGCGTAGGCATCAAGGGCGTAGTGGCTCCTCAAGGAACCGGAATCACCGAAAATCAGCTCCGCCTGATAAAGCGCTACGAGCCGCGCGTTCGTTGCTTGCTAGATGGAGACAAGGCGGGTCAGCAAGCCGCGCTACGCATGCTCCCAATAGCTCTCGCCCAGAGCGTTGAAATCACGTTCGTCCCCTTGAACGAAGGCGAGGATCCAGACGACTTGCTGCGAAACGAGGGTCCGGAGGCGCTCGACGGGCTTTGGAGCCGCGAAACGGATGCGATTGCCTTCGCAGCTCGATCGATCGCCCCCAATCGGGAATCGCTGACCCCTCAGGCGAAAGCGAACGCCGCCAAGGAGATCTTCCAGATCATCGCCAAAGCTGAATCCGAGACCGCTCAAACCGAATTCGTCAAGCAAGCAGCCGGGGAGCTCGATATTGACGTGAACGCAGCGATTCGCGACTACCAGCGTTTTTCGAGAGGAAATAGACCCCAGACCCCTACGCGCCCTTCCTCAGAAAGTGTCCAGAATGAACCCGCCGCCGGTAAGAATGTCCACACGGTTGAAAGGGATTTGCTGGGACTTTGCCTAAATGAGGAACCAATCGGCCGCAAAATCGCTCATATAATAGACGAAACGTGGATCGATACTAGTTCCCAAGAAGGAGAACTGCTCAACCTGGTCTTGAACGCTTTCCTCCACGACATGTGGAATGGACCTGATTCTCTTAACGATCAGCTTGAAAAGGCCGAACTTAGGAAGCTAGCCGTAGATCTCATTTTCGAAAAACCCGAGTACGACAGTCCTGAGAGGCTCGCCAATGAGGGGATTAAGCGGCTCGTTGCCAAATTTACCGATCAAAAGATTAAAAAGATAAAACTTGAAATTGCCCAAAAAGAATCCGAACAAGACCCTGCTTTCATCTCTCTATTTGACGAAATTGTAAAATTGCAGAATATTAAGGGCAAACCGCCGCAACTTTGATAGACCACCCATCGTCTGAGATAGGCAGAACCCACTCCACAAATTCATATGCCACGCAAAAAGAAAAGCGACGCCGATTCTAAGCAAGGACTGACTAACAATCAGGTGAACGAGCGTATTCGTTACCTGATCCGCCAGTCCAAGGAACAAGGCTATCTTACCTATAGCGACATCAATGGGGCGCTTCCCAAAGGCGTTAACCGCCAAGATGATATCGATAATATCGTTTCGATCCTGCAAAATCTGGAGATCGACATCCTCGACCCTGACGAAGTCGATTCCTACAAGGCGAAGCAAGAGGAGCTCGAGGAGGCGCAAACCAAGACCAGCCAGCACGATATCCTAGACGATCCCGTGCGGATGTACCTGAAGCAAATGGGTCAGGTACCTCTTTTGACGCGCGAGCAGGAAGTCGAAATTTCCAAACGAATCGAAAGCGCGGAGCTCAAGGCCCAAGAAGCCTTGTTCTCAGTAGCGATAACCTCCGAATTCACGCTCAATCTCGCTGAAAAGCTCCTTAACCGAGAAGAACGCTTCGATCGTATTGTAATAGACAAGAAGATCGAAAATCGGGAGACCTATTTCCAGGCGCTGCCTGTATTGCTGGAACGTTCCCGCAAGACGCAGAAACGGATGCTCAAGACGTGGTCCGAGCTCCGCTCAGAGAAAAAAGCCGAGGCGCGGAAGAAGATCCGCTCTAAATTCCGCAAGCAAGAGAACACGCTTCGAGCGAATTTCTCAAAGTTCTTCTTCAAGCTCAAAGTCTATGAAGAGCATATCGACGACGTAATCAGCAAGGATTTGGGCCGCATCAGCCGTATCAATCGCGATCTCGACCGCGCAAAGAAGCCTAAGACGCAACGCGATGCTCGAATCAATCAAGAGGCCCTTCACCTCGAGCTCGAGGAAATCCATGACAAGCATCGGATCGATCCCGAAAAGCTCGTACGCCTCATCGGCGACGTGCGGCGACGCTTGAAAGAGGCTCATCAGGCGAAAACCGAAATGGTGGAAGCGAATTTGCGCTTGGTGATTTCAATCGCCAAGAAGTACACCAATCGCGGCCTCTCCTTCCTAGACCTCATTCAAGAAGGCAATATGGGCCTGATGAAGGCGGTTGAGAAATTCGAGTACCGTCGCGGCTACAAATTCTCAACCTACGCAACCTGGTGGATTCGCCAGGCCATTACACGCTCTATCGCCGATCAAGCCCGGACCATTCGGATTCCGGTTCATATGATCGAAACCTTGAACAAGGTGATGCAGGTCCAGAAGCAGCTTCTGCAAGAATACGGCCACGAGCCTACTCCCGAGGAAGTGGCAGAGGAAATGGCCCTGCCCGTTGAACGGGTACAGACCATCATGAAGATGGCCCAGCAACCCATTTCCTTGCAAAGCCCTGTTGGCGACGGCGACGATACGAACTTCGGCGATTTCATCGAAGACAAGTCGGCAGAGAACCCTTACGACCAGACCGCATTCAGCCTCCTTCGCGAGAAGATCATCGATGTCCTCGACAGCTTGACCGAGCGCGAACGCCGCGTCCTGTCGCTGCGGTTCGGACTCGTCGACGGCTACAGCCGGACGCTCGAAGAAGTCGGCAAACAATTCAAGGTCACCCGCGAACGCATCCGTCAAATCGAGGCCAAGGCCCTTCGCAAGATGCGTCACCCGACCCGAATTCGACAGCTGCATGGCTTTTTCGAGAGCGAGCAGTTCGATGGTCCCAACACCTTCCTAAGTGGCCAGCAAGGAGGCACTCAAGAATCAGGAAATCAGTAATTTCAACCAGATACGCATATTTGCCCCGCGTAGCGCCCGCTTCATGCATTGCAGGGTTGCGTAGGCAAACTAAACTGACAATCTATACTAAAGATAATCGTACCCCGATATAATCCGAAAAGAATTTAAAATGGAAACCGCATATTCACTCGCCTTTATACAGAATCTCAATTGGACGGAAGTCGTTGTCATTCTCATAGTATTCATCCTCCTCTTTGGAGCGAAGAAGCTGCCCGAGCTCGCTCGCGGGGTCGGCAAGTCGATAAAGGAGTTCAAGAAAGCTACCAGTACGATCGAGGAGGATATTCGAACCGCCATGGACGAAGAGCCTGAGGTCAAGAAACCGATCGAAACGCCTCAATCAACGGAAAGCCAAGAGAAGACTCCTTCAGGCAGCTAAAACTGTCATTGAATTTTCGTTACACTTTACGAGCGAGCGGCCAATCTCAGGATTGCCGGTCGCTTTTTTGTGCATTCGTTGGTGAGCGAGGAATACGCTCCATTAGGAAAGCGCCTCTCTAGCTAATGCCGGATAAGCAGGTCTTCGGAAGGCTGGACTTGGGACAAATCGCTTATTCTCGGACGTTTAGCAGGTTTTTACCGTATTCAAAATTGCTTTTAGGCGACGCCCCGTTTAAACGCTTGCTTCGAAACGTCCTTTCGTTGAGCATTTTAGGCATTCATGGTGCGCAATTTTCTCGGTCTTTTCTCTAACGACATCGGTATCGATCTCGGTACAGCCAACACTCTCGTCTACTCCAAAGACAAGGGAATCGTGCTCCGTGAACCCAGCGTAGTCGCTATTCACAGCGGAACCCGCCGCGTATTGGCGGTCGGTAACGAAGCGAAGAAAATGCTGGGCCGGACCCCCGGCAACATCACCGCGATCCGGCCGATGAAAGATGGGGTCATCGCCGATTTCGACATTACCGAGGCGATGCTTCGGTACTTCATCAAGAAAGTTCAGACCGCCAAGATCATCCCGCCACGCGTCGTCATCGCTATTCCATCCGGAATTACGGAGGTGGAAAAGCGTGCCGTCAAGGAATCCGCCACTCATGCAGGAGCCCGGGACGTTATGCTACTCGAGGAGCCCATGGCAGCCGCAATCGGCGTAGGCCTCCCGGTCGAAGAGCCCGCAGCGAACATGATCGTGGATATCGGAGGCGGTACAACTGAGGTCGCTATCATCTCGCTCGCAGGCGTTGTCTACGCCAAGAGCATTCGAGTGGGCGGAGACGAGCTCGACGCGGCCATCATCAATTACATGAAGCGGGCCTACAATTTGCTGGTCGGGGAACGAACCGGGGAAGAAATCAAGCTGAGGATCGGTTCCGCATCCGGGCTCGACGACGAAATGACATTAGAAGTGAAGGGGCGCGACTCCGTTGCTGGCCTTCCTAAAACCATTCAAGTATCGTCTCAGGAAATACGGGAAGCGCTAAACGATACGGTCAACGCGATCGTTGAAGCGGTAAGAAGCGCTTTGGAACGTTGCCCGCCAGAGCTTTCGGCAGACCTCGTCGATAGAGGATTTGTCCTCGCCGGCGGCGGCGCCTTGCTCCGAGGAATCGATCGTCTCCTTTGCGAACGAACCGGCTTGCCCGTAATCATAGCGGACGATCCGCTCAGCGCTGTGGCTATTGGCACTGGAGCGGTCCTCGCAGAGCTCAACGCTCTCCTACCCTACGTCTCTAGCGATTCCAAGGATTAGAGCGGGCGACTAGAACAACGCGAACCGCTGCTGCATTGCCAAAGAAGCGACTTTTCAGTATAAAGCCTTTCGCCGTTCTTATCGCGGTAATCGTTTTTTGGATATTCGTCCCTATCGCGATCAAGGCTACGCTTCGCTCCGCATTCTACGAATTTCAAGCGCCGCTCTCTGCAAGCGCATCCTACATTCGTGAACTCCAGAACTTCTGGGCAGCCCGACTGAAGTCCAAGAGCGAATTGTACGAGACGGGCAAGGACCTCGCTCACCTCAATGCAACCTACGAGCTGAAGATACTCGAGAATCAAGCACTCAAGCAAGAGGTCGAGCGGCTCGAGACCTTGCTAGGCCTACCGTCGCGCCCTGACTACAACTACGAGATCGCCCGCGTGGTATCGCGCGACTTCAATTCCTGGTGGCAACATCTCGAAATCCGAAAGGGCTCGATTCACGGCATTCCCCTAGGAGCGCCAGTAGTATTCTCGGGTGGCGTGGTCGGTCGCGTACGCGAGGTCCACAAGTACACGTCTACAGTGGAATTGCTCAGCAACAGCCACCTGAGAATGGCGGTCATTATCGAAGGAGACAATCGACCCATGAGCTTCCGTGGCTCCGGTTTCAAGATCTTCAGATCTCCGACCGGCCTAGCGGAATACGTCCCGGCCGACATCAAGCTAACCGACCCCGACAATCCACCTCGAATCATTACTTCGGGCATGGGAGGCGTATTTCCAGCGGGAATACACATCGGCTATATTACGCGTCTCAAGCCGGGGGCGAGCGGCATGTTCCAAGACGGAGATATCGTTTTGGACAATCGACTTTCCAATCTGACGGAAGTGGCGGTGCTCGTTCCTACGGAAGAACTGGAGCAGTGAAATTCGCCTCAAAAAATCGGTGGTTGATCGTCGCGGTCGCGCACTATGCGACGTTGTTCATTTTCACCCAATTCAACTACTATCTCGCTCCTTGGGGTATCAATATAATCATTACTGGTATGCTGATCGCTTTCAGCTCACTGGTCCTCAATCATATTCAAGGGAGCCTCTCATTGATCCCGATAGCCCTCTTCCTCGACAGCGCATCCCCACTACCGTTCGGCGCCTCTCTCATCACCCTGATCGGCCTCCACTACATTGCCGTCATCATGCGATACCAATTCCGAAGGGAATCCGCAGGAATTAGTCTCGGCGTATCGCTCGTATCGAACGTAGCGATCCATCTGGTTTATAGCTTTTTCGCGGTGTCTTATCTAGGAACCAATAGCTTGGATCCGGTTCAAATGGGAATGAACTTGCTCGCAAGCAGCGCCGCGATCGCGATCCTGAACGCTCACTATTTCCGGGTGATCGTTGAAATCCTGGGATTATTCGGTATAAATATTGCGCAAGAGCAGCGCCAATCTCGATGAACACCGAGAACATAAAAAAATACCAATCTCGACTCTGGATATTCTATGGATTCCTGGGAATCATCCTCGTGGTCCTCTATCTCGGCCTTTTCTTTCGTCAGCTCGTCGAGTCGGAAACGTTGGCCCAAATAGAAAAGGTACAGAATCAAAGGCGAATTCTTACACCCGGTCCCAGAGGGAATTTGCTCGATCACGAGGGCCGCGTCCTCGTTGCCAACAAGTCGAAATTCTCAGCGGTAGTCTTCCTTTCTGAAGGCCAAGTCCAAAAAGCCTTCGACGAGAGCTACTACGGACTCGTCCGGGAATACCGCGCTAGGGACGAGGAAATCAAAAGCTATTCTCAGCTCCGCATACTTTCGCGGGCGATGGTCCTGGAAAGCTATTTAAAAGGCGTCAATGAGCTCATTGGACGACGCGAAGGAGTCGATGCCAACGCGATCACGCGCCATCTGAATGTCAACCCGCTCCTCCCCTACCCATTGATCGAGAACTTGGAGCCTTGGGAATTCGCTATCCTGCTGGAGTCCCTTCCGGTAGAGCATCCCGTTCAAGTGTACGTGTCCAACATGCGCCACTACCCATACGAGAACGCTGCGGCTCACGCTTTGGGATACGTCGGCTTCAGTCCACTTGAGATAGAATCCGACATGCCAGGAGGCGACTTGAAGACATTCGCTACCAAGGGCTCCTATGGGAGAAACGGGATAGAGAAGCTCTTCGATGTGGATCTGCAAGGTCGAACCGGATCCGAAATTTGGGTGGTGGACCCCAGCGGATATCAGGTTGAGCCGGTCTCGAGGGAATATCCTCAAAAGGGCAACGACATAGAGCTATCCATCGATATCGATATCCAGCTCGCTGGAGAATCTGGATACGACTTGTACGAGGGATACAATGGAGCATTGGTCGCCATCGACATTGAGCGCATGGAAATCTTGGCCATGCTCAGCCGCCCCGACTACGACCTGAACCAAACTTCTCCATTCATTTCCAATGCTGTCTTCAAGGAAATCAGTGACAATCGAGCCTGGGAAAACAAGGCGCTTCGCGGACTCTATCCTCCTGGTTCACCCTTTAAGCTGGTTACCGCTATCGCAGGCCTGAAGGCTGGGAGAATCGACGAATCCACCCTATTCGAATGCGATGGAAGCCATCGCGTAGGCGGTCGAAACTTCCCCTGCATGGGCACGCACGGCGAGATCGATCTACGCACGGCAATCGAGAAAAGCTGCAACGAGTATTTCTATCGAGTCGGACTGGAGACCGGGGTCGACAACCTCAGCCGCGAAGCTGTCTACCTCAGGCTCAACGAACCCACGCATATCAATCTGCCGAACGAGACACGCGGCATGCTAACGCCTTCTAGGGAATGGAAGAAGGACCGCTACAATCAGCCTTGGTACCCGGGCGATACGGCGAACATGTCTATCGGGCAAGGAGCCCTGACCGTTACGCCACTGCAAATGGCGGTCGTCGTCGCATCCATTGCCAAGAACCAGGTCTACTCCCATCCAAGCATAATCAAGCAGACCCCAGAGCAATTGGCGCGAAGGCCAGTCCCGAAATCACTCGGCCTACCGGACTCCGTGCACCAAGCGATCTTGGAAGGGATGGACCGAGTCGTTAGCCCAACTGGCACCGCACGGGGCGCCAGCGTTGAAGGTGTCGACATCGGGGGCAAAACTGGTACGGCCCAAATCAACAAGAAAGACGGTAATCTCGAGCTCGCTTGGTTTGTGGGATTCGCTCCTGTCGAAGATCCTAAGATCGCGGTCGTCGCGCTCGTTGAAGGACAAGAGTTGAACCAGAGTTTCGGCGGAGGTCGCTATGCGGCTCCAATGGCACGATACGTATTCGAAGCGTACTTCAAGAAACATCCTGAGTACACGCAAGCGGGAGTCGGCCAGACTACAGCCAGCGTCTCGCTTCCTTAAATACAATTCTAGGATTCGACCAGGACTCCTTCCGGCCGAACCGCAAGCGGTTCAACTCAAGGATTACCGCGTCACGCTTTTGGCTCGTCTCTTCCGAAAATTTCCGATGCGTATGCTCGAATTTTTCAGCAACTTGCTCGCTTTGCGCCGAATTGGATCGCCTCGCCTAAACGGCGCCAATAGCAATTCGCGATAGTTCAAAGCCAAGTTTCTCTGGAACAGGAGAATCGAAACCGCGATTACCAACGAGGTCGGATGTATAGAAGAACTTTTCCAAACTCCAGGGCGCGATGATCCAGCCGTACACTTTCTTGGTCGCCCGCAAGGCCCATTCCTCGGAAACCTGAGCATAGGCGAGGAAAAAGTCCTTTAGCTGGATCGCCACTTCCTTCTGGGACTGCTCGTCGAAATTTACGATTCGGCAATACCAAAGCATACGCAAGCTATCTACGTAAGCCATCGAGCCGCCCTCTCCTACTTGCGATTCCAGGGCCACTAGAGGACTCGGCGCCGCCGGCAATCCTGAGCCTAGAGTAGGATCCACCCGTATCCAACTATCCACTCCATCGTAGATCTCGCACCAGGCATGAGCATCCGAATTGCGAATCATGTAGTAGTTTTTAAACGCGTTCCACGATCCTCCCTTGAATCCGATGACGACCCGGGCATCGAATCCCGCCGCACGGGCGAGCAAGACAAAGGAAGAGGCGAAAAATTCACAGTGACCATCCAAGTCGGAACTCAGCCAGCGCACGACCGGATCCGCTATGTCACTCGCGGGCGGCAGGCTGATATTCATCGAATAGGAATGCGTATCGGATAGGTATTTCGTGGCCCGAGTTGCGAACTCCAGAGCATCCATCGGCATCCCCTCTGAAATCTCGTGAGCGACTTGGCTCAAGTAGCCGTACGCCGCTTCTCCCGGTGGCAATCTACGCAGGGTTTCCGGGTATTGAGGCTGATTCGTTTCGATTAGGTTCCGTTTTCGATGCTCAATGAGCTCGCCAAACTTGTTCGCTGGCACATCGGGAATCCGTGCCGAGAAGTCGACGCCCTCAAGCTGGTAGGATACCAGCTTGCTCTTGGTCTCCTTTAGCGAGAACGCATGCAACTGCGGCGCAATACGCATCTCGCTGAGATTGGAATAGGTGAATTGCTTGAAGGACCCAATTACGGGCAGAAACTTGCTAACGCCAGGCTCGACGAAGAAGGTCCAACGATCCCGAGATAGATCACGGCTCGGCAGATCAGCAAACCACTTGTCCTTCCAGTAGCGAACGGCTCGATACGGGGTGGACGCAGCGTCCTTCAGCATCTCCTTAAGATCTGGTGAGATCGAGAATCCACCGTTCGCGTAAGCATTCAACGCGAGCATTCGCCAGTAAGGCATGGAAGGAACGACCGGCTCTCCCGAGACGTCGACGCGCAAGGCGACCCGATTGTCATTCTTGATACTGGTAACTTCGCCCAATTGAACGCTCTCGCTGAAGCCTGTTTGCGAACCGGAGGCCTTCATATTGAAGAGGTTCACCTTGTTTTCCACGTCTACGCGAGGGATGAATAGGAAGCAAATACCGGCGATTCCAATCAGGCTGGCGAACATGGCGGAACCGACCACCAAGTTACGGTATCGCATGGTGCTGGCTAAGCGCAACCAGCCCTCGTGGTCCTCCCAAGCCTCGACGGGGTCTATGGCTTCGGTTTTCCCCTCCGATTTGCTGTCGAGAATCGTTCCCACAGACAGGAATGAAATAGCTAAGCCCGAAAATATGAGTAGTTCTATCCCGAATACGAGTGATGCGGTAAGCATTCCCGTCATTACCAGTAGAAAGAGACAGAGCAATACGAGCTGCATCTCTTCGCGACGCTTCTGGTGGTTCAAGCAGCGGTACAGAATAAGCCAAGTATTCAGGTTCAGCAGAGCAGGAACCGTTTCTTTCGCGAAGACGTCGATCGAAACCAGCGGCACGATACTCAAGGCAAATATTTTCCAAAGGAGCGGTGGAGCCTTCGAATACGCTTTCGGAAAGAGCATGCTCACCACTATCGCTACGACGCTTATGGTGGCAGGGACTAAATTGTGACCCTTTAGATTGAACAGGGCTACGACGGACGTCAGCGCCATCAAGGCCCCCACTAGCCACTTCAATCGATAAAGCTCGAATATGCTAAGCTTTGGCGATTGTTGTTCCATTTACGATAGCTCCGACCGCGTTTCCGTCGATAGGGGAAAATATAACCGCTCGCGCCTGCTCCACATTATCCCCGAAGTTGGTTTCCGCGTTCCATTCCAGAGCGGATATTTCATCGAAGAAACTCCCCAAATCCGCAACGCGACTGATCTTAATTGTAGGGCCGCCCACTATCGTGCAGCAATCGAGATCCCCCGCCAGAAACAGGTCCTCCGCTAAGCTCGTCACGAATGAGCACATCTTCTCGAACAAAGGTTCCTTCGACCACAGATAGCCTGAGGGATTGACTACAAGCGAATAGCGGGCCTAGCTCTCCGCAGCGTTTTGCTTGACGACGAGATTCCCCTGCCGAGCGGACACCTTCCAATGAATGGAGCGGGGAGCATCGCCCTTCACGTACTGACGCAATCCGATCAGCTCGCCGGTATTTCCTTTCGCCTTGGTACTCGCCCCCTGTCAACCGAAGCCGCTGCCGGTCATCTTCAAGCGTTGATACTCGATACGGGCCGACCAAATTTTCGCCTCCACCACGCATTCGCCCGGAATGTGCTTGCGCAAGAAGCCAAAGGGGAAGGTCGACATTGCCTCGAAAATTTTGAATCGCGCTACGCAACGCTGCTTGGGTCGATGACTCCAAACCAGCCGACTCGACGCCCCAGGCGCAACGCTTTCGCGCAAGTGAAGCTCGTATATCTCATTAGTTTTCTCATTGCCCACATCAAACGTTAGGCAGAACAAGGGAAACCGCTGTCGCGCATTTTCAACTACAACAGATATTTCGCCATCCTCCCCCACTCGAAATGTAGAGCTCGTCTCTAAGCGCCAACGGGCGGATACGAAATTCGACCAGCAAAATATACCGCTCAAAACGATCGTCGCGATGAGCAGCGACAGCGCCGCGAACAAGATGTTGTTCTCCGTATTGTATGCCGCGAGGCCAATGCACAGACCGATCAGGATCAACATCATGCCCGAAGCAGTGGGCAGCACTTTCTCTCCCTTGGGAGGAATTACCAACTCCTTGATCTTGGACGAGAACGGCTTCGCCACGCGATCCGATGCAGGACCGCGCCAAGCGAATTGGTCCTTTGCGGCTGATATGGGCATTGACGCTTAGCGTACGTTATTTGGGCTGGGGAACCACCGCTAGAATGCGGGATACGATGCCTTCTACAAGGCGACGTTCCTCGATTGCATCCGAAGAAGGGCGACGCAAGTTGAGGCGATGGCTGAGAACGGAACTTGAAATCTGATTCACATCCTCGGGCAAAACAAAGTCTCTTCCATAGTACAAAGCTCGGGCCTGAGCCGCGTTCTTGAGCGCCAAGCTTCCACGAACGCTGATACCTGCCTTGAATTCGCTCTCCGTCCGAGTCGCTGATATGATTCCGAGAATATACTCCAGGATACTCTTCTCCAGATAAACCTTGGAGACGGTTTCCCGAATGTTGACGATCTCGTCGCGCGACACCGGATTTGAAAATTCTAAATCGTCATAGCCCGCGTTCTCGCCCGCAAGGATGTCCATCTCGCTATCCATGCTCGGGTAGCCCATTTGCAGGCGCATCAAGAAGCGGTCCATCTGGCTTTCCGGCAACGGGAAGGTTCCCTCGTAGTCAACCGGGTTCTGGGTGGCGAGAACGATGAACGGCTCCCCTACTGAATAGGTCTCCCCATCGATGGTAACGCGGCCATGGTCCATGACCTCGAGCAAGCTGGACTGAGTCTTGGGAGTCGCGCGATTGATCTCGTCGGCCAAGACGATGTTGGAAAAAATCGGCCCCTTCCGGAATACGAACGACCTTTCGCGCTCATCGTAGATGGAGACCCCAGTCACATCCGTCGGGAGCAAATCGCTCGTGAACTGGATACGCTTAAAGTCCGAGTCCATCGCCTCAGCCAGGCAATAGGCCAGAGTCGTCTTCCCTACTCCTGGCAAATCCTCGATCAAGGCATGCCCCCTGCGGCGAGGCAAATGAGGATCTTGTCGATAGCTTCATCTTTGCCCTTGATTCGGCTGCCGATCAAGGTCTTCAGACGCGTGAAGACCTCGCGTGAAGCGTTCATCGCTTCGGTAGGGAGAAATTCGCTCATTGTCTTTTCCATTTTCAAAGTCGCCGAGCCTGGTTCTCAGCATGACTAATCCATCGGCTCAATCACCGTGGAATTTACTCATTCGGCCCTATTTATCCCCAGAAGTCCGCAAAACTCAATTCACTTTGCAAAACGGGCCACGAACTGGGACAACAATTGATCGATCCGACCCTGATTCGCAGCGACCGCCTCATGGAATGATTCCATACTAAGTTGCTCATCCCCAATGCCATGCGCAAAATTATCGATCACGCAAAGGGATGTCACAGATATCGAACGCTCCAGCAGTAGATCAGCTTCATTCGCTAGGGTCATCCCCACCACATCGCACCCGGAATTCTGCAATATCCGCACTTCCGCCTTCGTTTCAAAGCGAGGTCCCCGCGTTTGAGCATAGATTTTATCGGTTTCGATCGGAAAAGGGCTCTCTGCGACAATCTCCGGCAACAGCTTGTTGTCCACCTCCGGGGCAAAACCGCTTGGCGCGTCGTCGACGAAGGTCATCGGAGCGAAACTCATGTAGTCCGAGCAGGAAACCAGAGTCCCTGGAGGGAGCGATTCCTGGAGGGAACCCACCGATGTGATGCACAACGCCGCCTGGACCCCCCTCTCACTCAGGGCATGGACGTACCCTCGATAGTTGCTTCGGTGCGGGGGAAGCGGGTTCGAGAAACCATGCCGATTGACTACGAGCAGATCTCCCTTCGACCGCATCACAACCGGACCGTAGGGGGTATCGAAGTTCACTTCCCCCCACGAATCGAAAACCTTTGACCGCGTAATGCTCGTTCCGCTGATGATCGCAATGCTCATTGCGGCCCCTTCTATGGATCGCAGCCCGACGATTCAACCTTCAACCTGATTCTTTGGCTACCAAGCGCTTAGAAATATCCCAAATGTCAGGATTCCGTGGAGAATCATTCAATTGTTACACCTGCGCGCCGATAGAGAAACGAATCCATCATGAATCGTTCAATCCCCGACACCATTTCGGCTAATCAGAGGAATCTGGAACAATGCAGGAAGTTTTTGGCGGGCAACCGCTCGTGCTTCTACCGCGGCTTTTGGAAAAATGCTCCTTACAAGGACGCCACAAAAGCAGCCAATTCCCCACAAGAGTCCAAAGCGAAACCGAGTCAAAACTAGGCTCAATACTGTCAACGCTCCTCTACCCAGGCGGCCTTCCCCTAGCGGGAATCGGGCGTTTTTCTGTTGATTTTAGAAATCCAAATCCTACCGTCACCGCCTTCGACAGCCTCGTGGTGTAATGGTAGCACTAAGGATTCTGGTTCCTTCTGTCGGGGTTCGAGTCCCTGCGAGGCTGCCAGCTCAGCCAGAGAGCTCTCACTTGATCAATGGGAAATCGATCAGCCCCGTATCCAAACGGCCATGCCACTTAGCTTGAGTTCTTCAATACGGGCCAACGAGCGAATGCGAGAAACCAAATCAGCAGAAGCCCAACGAAAGGAATAAGTACTAAAAGAGCCAATGCTCCCGGGTACCCTGCTTTCTTGAAGATTCGCCAGCACGGCCATATGAATAGGATGCCTATGGCCAAAAAGAAATACAATTCACTGAATGCTATGCTTTCAATGAAAGCGAGCGTTTGTGGTGTAGTTATATCGTTCATAAGCTTTCAATTTCGTAGGGCCGTTTTTCTCACTATCGATTCTCATGGTTCCATTGGTTTCTCTACACTTTTTCAGGTGCCGGGTTTAGTAACTTTCGTCCAATGTGAACATCGTCCCGTTAGGTATCACCTCTGGTTTCAATTTTCTTGAGTGCCAAATAGAGCAACAAGCCGAACGCAACTACCATTGATGCAAATTTTAGTCCATCATCCAAAGCGCCCCAATTGTTTACATACCCATGAACCGCGCTGAATATACCTCCGAACATTAGGCCCGCACCCAATCCACGTTGTGGCAAATACGCTCCTAGGCAGATAGCAATCAGCCCAAAGGGCACTGCGAAAACGAATGTCGTTTTTTGAAACTTTTCTTCGGCAATTCTAAATTGCTCATCCAATCCATTCTTTTCTTCCCTGAGCTCATTCTTTTCTTCAGGGCCGGCCTCTCGGTACCTGAGGTTATAATCTTCTACTTGGTAGTCACCTCTCTGTGGAGGAGGTGAAAATGTCTTCACTCCAAAGTGTATCATCATCGGAAAGACAATGGCTACCCCGAATCCCAGAGCTATTTTCTTAGCAATCATGTTTCGTATTTAACGCTAAATTCAGTCGACGAGGCTTGCCCTCGCATCCTCCTAAAAGGTTCATTCTGCCCAAAATTTAGGTGCACTTTAATACCCCCGTCTTTGACGATTGTTATGCTTATCTCTTCCAGAGTGACGTCATGATTCGCTCCGGCGTCCAGAATCTCCAATTCTGGCATCTTTTCTAAGGCCTGCACTATCGCGTTGAATTCCCCGTAATAGCCAAATCTCAGGTCTCGGTTTTTTGCTCTATCAATCGCCATAACGCACAATGTCAGGACAAATACTCCTATCGATGCCGATGCCATCTTGAGAAATTTTTCAATCCAGATTTCCCGACCCTCAAGCTTTTGGCGTCAAGGCCTCGCAATTGCAAAATGAGCAAAACACCTGCCACTATTGAAAAAAACAGCGTAAAGTATTCATACTTAACATACTCTTCTATCCAAAGTTTTCGCCAACCCGTTGCAGAAGTCAGGGCCAGAGGGAAAAAGCCAATTACGAGAATCAACGAAAAATACGGAGAAACCAAGAAAGCGGAGACAGTCACCCACCAGGTCAAGAACGACAAACTAGAGTCTATTGAGAAAACCGCAACTGGGAGAGCCAACATAAGACCGAACACGCCTAGCTGTCCCTTTTGATTCAAAGGAACGGGCGGTGAATTTGAAAGAAACCTATCAATCGCAACTAGTGTCATGATCTACTCCACTTTCAACGTCAAAGAGTCTCAAGAGTGCCCGCGGAGTGGGTACGAATTGAGACAACTACCTGGTTGTGCGTTTGTAAACATGCTGGGGATCCAGTGGAGTAATTTGATAGCGACCTACAAGAGATCCAGTTCACTAGGTTATTCTCGTTTTTCAAACTTGTTGTAGATAACTGGGGTCACGAGAAGAGCTAGTCCGAAAAATAACATCGGTGCGAACGTTACAGTTTGAATTCCGGTAATATGCAAAACTGGTTGGACCCCGCAGTTTAGCCCGGTTTGAATGAGAGATTCTCGACGGGTTTCTTGTTGTTGGGCTTGGGCTTAAGCTGCCTGGGGTGGAGATCGCCCGAAGGGCGGTCGGAGCCGCAGGCAGGCTGGATTTGCCTTGTGGCAAACTCGCTGGGCGTTAGCGCGCCTGGCGATCCATGGGGCCTATGATTGCTGCAGCAGTCCTTCCAGTCCGCGAAGATCACGCGCGATTCGCTGAGCGCGCGGATCATCTCGCGGTCGAGGCGTTCCTCGCGAAAGCGGCTGCTGAAGCTTTCGGCGTATCCGTTCCGCCAAGGGCGGCCCGGATCGATGCATAGAGCCTCGATCCCGTTCTCGGCAAGCCAGCCCTGGATGGCCTTGGCGATGAGCTCGGGCCCGTTGCCCGAGCGGGGATGCATTCGGGAGCCCCATGCTCGCGGCCTGCAGCAGGGCCAGCGCGTCGGAGGCCTTGATCGCCCGGTCGGCATGGATGCAATGGCGCTGGCGAGCGCATTCGCCTATCAGGTCGAAGGCCCGCAGCCTGCCTCCCCGCTGGGCGTAGTCCGAGACGAGGCCCCAGGCCCGGACGCGGTTGCGGCGAAGCGCCTTCCCCTCGGGCTTGGGCTTCGGAAGGTAGCGGAGCGTCGAGCGGCTGATCCCCAGCCACCGGCAAACGGCTCTCCCGGAACGCGACAGCGCGGACTGGACCTTCGCCGCAATCCCGCGCTGGCGCTCCGGGCTCAGAGGTTTTTCCCCAGCGCGATCTCCAGGGCCTTGGTCTTGAGCAGCTGGTCGGCAAGCAGCTTCTTGAGCTCGGTGTTCTCCTTCTCCAGGTCGCGGAGGCGCTGAGCCTCCTTAAGATCCATGCCTCCGTACTTGCTCTTCCAGCGATAGAAGCTCTGCGAGCTGATGTTGAGGGAGCGAAAAGGGGTCGGGTCTCAATTCTTGATCTTATGGACTTTGGTACAGATTCAAAAGAAGCGGACAGCCGAAGGGGTCAGTCGTCAATTATCAACTACCAGGGATATCCGAAGGTAGAACAGATAAAGGTGTCAAATCGTGCCCTTTGAGGCGGGCCGATCGAGGAACTTGCGAATCTGCTGCTTTTGCCCTTTCCCGCTTAGTCAATAAGCAAAGTTTGACCCCTTTTTCGAACCCTACAGCTTGTCCTCAATATCCGCCTCTCTTATTTCGCTAACCCACGTCAAATGAGAATCGCAATCTGAGGCAGCGTTTAGGCTCTCTATAATGCGATCGAGAAATTCGCTCTTAATGTGTTTTGGACAGTCATCTGGCCTCCCCATTAGATTCTGAAATATTGCAGTATCGGTTCTGGGATTAAAATTTAGGACGTATTTTTTTGCCCAAACAGGATCTCGAGACATGCGCTCAACGTAAGCGAACGGGGCATCCCCACCGTTCTCATCATACTTTGCCCACTGCAATAAGACAAACAACGGTGATTCTTCAGAAAGCAAAAGATCACCACCCGTTTCGGTAAAAGTCCGTATCGATTCTAACCAGGTATCTTTTACGCGAATCAAATCATCGAATGAAAATCCTAATCTCTTTACTTCATCCGGTAATGCTTCCGAATTAATGGAATTTGCATATTTAATAAACGATCCATCTTTGACTAGTTTGTGCGCATCCAATAGCTCTAACAATGTTGCCGCGGACGCACTAAACGATGCTTTACTCGTTGTTATAGCATTCAACATAGACAATCGTGTTTCTTTGTTCTCTACAAATTTCAATAACTTACATAAATGGGATGCTATCGTTGGAGCAAGCCACCTACTAGAAGTCGACCAACCTGAGCGCACACTAACTTGCTTGATCCAGAACGAACAAAGCTCTTGTGGAGATTCTATAACTGCATCGCTAGCGACACTCTCAAGATAACTCACCCATTCCTCAAGTTCTCCAGCTTGACGTTGTTCTTTAGCAATATGATTGCGTTCATTCGGTGATGACAAGAATCGGGTAGCTGCTCGTTTGGAAAAAGCGCAACTTGCCAGACCGCAGTGCAACAGTTTTAGTAGAGCATGACTATTTTGAATACAATTTATGCTCGGTTCCGGATCCGATCCATAGTTCATCACTATAGGGCCACAAATTTTTGGGAACAGAAGGCATAATATCGACTTAGCAATCTCTTTTTCACGATCCGGTAAACCTAACTCACTTAGAATCCGCTCGACTTCAGGAGTTTTCCTAGAGTGATCGCTATTCTGACTAGATCTCAAACTGTAAGTCGTCATAAACTCACGAACTATACCTTCTCTCCCTACGAATCGATCTGGTTCTTTGCGAATCATCGCACCAAGACCAGGAATCTTTAGTTCGATAACTTCGAATGCAAGTAAATCTATAAACGAAACTTCACCCTTCGTACGCGGTGCCGAGATCTTCAACCGATTGCTTAATCTAATAATATCGCGAGGCGTCTCTATTAAATAAATTAAATCTGTACGATCAGCGTATGCATTCAACCAATATTCGTCATAGTGATCTAAAGTTATATCGTGCTTATCGAGTATGATTCGAACGTGCTTATAGAAAAAGTCTTTCTTATGTATGAATGACAATCGAGGCAGCGGGTGGTTAGCTTGAATTATCTTTTCCAAATACTTCCCTCCATCCACAGTATTACCATATGATAAGGCTTCCCTAACCGGTTTTGGATCATATGCCAAGAGATATGAAACTCTTTCGAAATCGCATACTGCCTTCAGCATTTGAAATACAATTTGTATATCCCTAGGAGGAATTCGGTCAATGTCGTCGATTATTATAACAATTGGCCTAGAAAATGACTTTATGCTAGATTCCAACTTCTCCCGTCTGCGCTGAAGACTGAGATCGCCTTCTGTCAGTTTCGATGTCGCTTCATTCGCATCTGCTAATGCTCTTAGCACTTTATCGACCATTGTTCCCCATGGCTCTACTCCAGGAATCAGTTTTATGGGAGCAAGCATCTGGGAAAAACTCAACAAATTCTTCGCTAGTTCCTTTGCATCATCTCCCGTTGAATCCGCTCCCACAGCGGCAGCTAATTCTAAAAAGAATCCTTCAATTACACCGTCTAAACTTGAGATTAACCATGGGTTATACTTTACGATAAGTGGTTTATCTGGATGACTAAGGAGAAAATGTTGGACCAAGTTTATGCATGAAGTTTTTCCTTCTCCCCAAGGGGCTTCGAGACCAATAGCTATGGAGGGTTCATCTTCTCCTAATACTAAAAATTTCGCAATGGTCTGGGCATACTCAGCCCGTTCAAATTCGTCCTCACGATCACTTACAATTGGTTGCGCAGCATCCATTCTACTTGGCGTTGTGGTGATTCTCGACGGGTTTCGATCCATTGCCTGTTCAATATTAACAGCGGGACCAACGCCTTCCGGCTCGCGGACGGAGTCTATCAACTCCAACGCCTTTTCTCCCGGAGGGGCGCAAAAACGTGACAGAATCAAGGTAACGGCGAAGTTCAGCATCATGCCGATGGAACCAATTCCCTGAGGCTTGATTCCGTTCTCGAACAGTCCGAAAGTCCACGGTTTCATTCCGCCGTAAACGGATGCGATGATATAGGCTCCTGTAAAGACGATTCCGACTATCATTCCCGTCGCCGCAGGAACCGTTCCGACACGCTTCGAGAATATTCCCAGCACGAGAACCGGAAAGAAACTAGCCGCTGCCAAGCCAAAAGCGAATGCCACGACCTGGCCGACGAAGCCAGGCGGATAGATCCCGAATACGCCCGCGATCACCACCGCGACGCCGATAGTCGCCCTTCCCACAAGCAGCTTCTTTTTTTCATCCGCCTCCGGATCAATAATCTTCGCGTAGAGGTCATGAGCGACGCTCGAGGAAATCACTAAGAGTAGACCACTAGCTGTGGACAGCGCTGCTGCGAGGCCACCTGCCGCTACGAACGCGATAATCCAATCCGCCAGCCCGGCCATTTCAGGCGTTGCCAGCACAATGATATCTCGATCTGGCCCGGCGATCCCTTTCTCGCGCATCACTTCTCGCCCGTCGATCCCTTCGGCTCCTGAGGTAGCTTTCCAAATAGCGTGCTGCTCGATGATCTCTCGCACCTCTCCAGGACTGCCTTTGAAATTGAAAATCTCGTTGTCTGCCTCGGCGCTGTAGCGCACAACGCCATCCCCGTCATCGAACCACATCACGAGACCGGTCTCTTGCCAGCTCTCGAACCACTGGGGAATCTCCGCCTCGGTTTTACCGTTGAGGCTGTCGATCATGTAATACCGAGCGAATCCTGCCATAGCAGGAGCGGTCAGGTAGAGCATGGATATGAACAGCAAGGCCCAAAACGCGCTCCAACGAGCGGCCTTAATATTCTTAACCGTATAGAATCTAACGATTACATGCGGCAGGCCCGCCGTCCCCACCATCAGAGCGAGGGCGACGAAAAACACGTTCGCCTTGTCCCATCCTCCCACAAAGGTGTCCGTATAGCTGGAAAATCCTAAATCGGCCTGGATTTGATTCAGCTTATCCAGAAGGTATACCCCCTTCTCGCCTGCGATCGACTCCTTCAACGTCGAACCGAGTCCAATCTGAGGAATGGGAGTACCCGTAAGCTTGATACTAATCGCTATCGCCGGAACCAGGAAGGCGGTAATCAGAACCCAGTACTGAGCAACCTGCGTCCATGTAATTCCCTTCATACCACCTAGGGTCGCGTAAATGAATACAATGAGCATACCGATGACCACGCCTTCATTCACGTCCCGCTCCAGGAATCGAGCGAATACGACCCCTACTCCACGCATTTGCCCGGCGACATAGGTAAAGCTAACGAAGATCGCGCAGAGCACGGCGATCACTCGCACGACGTTCGACTCATATCGATCGCCCACGAAATCCGGCACCGTGAACCGGCCCGACTTGCGCAGGTAAGGCGCGAGCAGCAAGGCCAGGAGCACGTACCCCCCGGTCCAACCCATCAGGTAGACTCCTCCGGAGTACCCCATAGTGGAAATCAGCCCAGCCATCGAGATGAACGACGCCGCGCTCATCCAGTCTGCCGCGGTCGCCATTCCGTTGGCATGCGCGGGAACGCCCCGTCCCGCTACATAGAATCCCTTTGTATCCTTAACGCGGCTACGCCAGGCAATATAGAGATAAAGCGAAAAGCTCAGTCCGACGAAGAGCCAGGTCCACGAGGTGACGCTCATATGCCCCCTCCCGACTGATTATTCTCATCCTTAAGAGTTTCATGATGCGTCTCATCCCGCTTGTTCATGATCAAGCAGAAAACGAGAATCAACAGCACGAACACGACAATGCTGCCTTGCTGCGCAAACCAGAAACCTAATGGAAAACCGCCTATCTTGATTTCATTCAAGGTATCGGCAAACACGATGCCGCATCCTAGGCCCGCGAGCCCCCAGATCGCCAGGAGCGTCAGCATTATGCGGACATTTCCCAACCAATATTTCTTCAAGTTCGATTGGTAGGATTCCGAACGGCGTGAGCCGCTATTCTCTGAGGAAGATTCGCTCATATGCGGGGAATAGCTAGAGGGTTTGTCGAAAGCCGCGAAGTATGGAGAGACCCTCGACAGCCCCGCAAGCTGTTTCTTTGCGGGACAGCAATACCCCAAACAGCCGAAAGACAAGAGAAAGGCGATCGCTGCGCGGGCGTTCAATTCAAGCTTCGCAAAGTAGCAGGTAACGAATCCCGTTCAACACGCTTCTATCCCGCTACTTTTGGAGTATCTTCTCCCACTCGCTATCTGCCTTCTCGACGAGCTTGGATTCCAAAGTCTTGGGTTGCTTCTTATTCCACCGCTTGAGGGTATCGCCCCAGAACCCGTTGTAGAACAAGTAGTTCTTTCCGCCAATGATCTTGAAGCTCATCGGGTCGACTTCTACCTTATCGCCTTCAAGCATGGCATAGGCACACCAACCACCATAGGCCGGAAGGTATCTTTCCGGATCCGACTGAAAGGCGATTAGATACGCGCGCCAGTCGCGATCGATTCCCAAAAGTTTCCTTATAGGGATAGTTCTAGGGCCTCTTCCCCGCTTAAGAATCTACGCCAAATCTATAGACCGTAGTAGAACGATAAGTCTCCCCTGGATTCAATCGCGATGATGGAAAGCTGGCTTGATTCGGAGAGTCGGGGAATCGTTGGGTCTCCACGCAAAATCCGCTCCGTCGATTGTAGGCAGCGCCTCCTTTCCCTTTCGCCGTACCATCAAGAAAGTTTCCGCTGTAGAATTGGGCGCCTGGCTCCGTGGTCAAGGTCTCCAAGGTCCTTCCCGATGAGGGATCGATGATAAATGCGGCTCGTTCTAACGCGCCTGATTGGCTCTTGTTAAGGGCAAAATTATGGTCGTAGCCTCCGCCGCGTTTCATCTGGTCGTGACCCGAATCGATGCGCGTGCCGATCGGTTGCCGTTCCCTGAAGTCAAACGGAGTCCCTTCAACCAACTCGAGCGTACCGATGGGTATCAATGATTCGTCTACTGGAGTAAAGTGGTCCGCATTGATAATTGCCTCATGATCCAGGCAGCTCCCTGACGCATGGCCGCTTAGATTGAAGTAGGTATGCTGCGTTAAGCTGACGACCGTTGGCTTGTCAGTGGTCGCTTCATAGTCAATAATCCACTCGTTGTCGTCCGTCAATTTATAGGTAATGGTGACGTCCAAATTTCCTGGATACCCTTCCTCTCCATCTGCGCTCACTCGATGCATCCTGATACCGGTAAACCCAGCGCCTTCGATCGATTGGGTGTCCCACAAGACCTTGTCGAATCCAACCAGACCGCCGTGTAAATGATTCTCCCCGTTGTTGATGGCGAGGTTGTAATCCGTGCCGTCAATCGAGAATGTTCCTTTTCCAATACGATTTCCGTAACGACCGATCAAAGCTCCGAAATAGGGCGAATCCGAACCGTATTCCTTCATCGTATCGAAACCCAAAACAACATCGGCGAATTCACCGTTTCGATCGGGGGCATGAAGCTCCCTTACGATACCGCCGTAGTCGGAAACGATCATTCTCAAACCATTGGCGTTATTCAATTTGAATTCCTGCATGGATGACCGGGATATAACGCTCCTTTGACCACAGGGTCAAGTACGAGCCACTTGAACGGCTCAGTACTTGACCTCGACCTGCATACGACAAACCCTCGGTGCTTAACGAAGGCACGCTCGCCTTTCAATACCGAGAATCTAAACGTGAACGCTCCCAATCTACTTTTTATAATTTCTGACGAGCACCAGAAACATGTAGCAGCCTGCTACGGCAATGCTCAGAACGTGACCCCCAATTTAGATGCGCTCGCTGAACGCGGCACTCTTTTCAATCGAGCCTACACAACGTGCCCGATATGCGTCCCCGCCAGAGCGTCCTTGGCCACCGGCAAGTATGTCCATGAGATTCGAAACTGGGACAATGCCTTTCCCTACAATGGGAGCGAGCGTTCCTGGCACCACGAAGTTCGAGACGCCGGAATCACCTGCGATCTCATAGGCAAGCTGCATTTCCGCAGCGCCGAGGACGACAATGGCTTCTCAAACGAGATTCAGCCACTGCATGTCGTCAATGGCATGGGCGACCCTCTTGGTTGCCTGCGAGCGGATCCTCCAGTTCGTAAGCGTCGGGGAGGCATCAATTCAGCCGGCGAAGGAGACACCACTTACCAGCAATACGATATTTCCAATGCGGATGAAGCCATCGCTTGGCTTGAATCACGCCCCGAGGACTCCGGTCCTTGGGTCCTATTCCTTTCCTTCGTCTGCCCCCACCCCCCATACAAAGTCAAAAAGGAGTACTTGGATAAATTCAACCCTGAGCAACTCCCTCTCCCACCGCAGTGGAAGCAAGAAGATTGGCCGCAGCATCCCCACTACGTTCACATGCGCAAGTATTTCGATGCGGAGGAACAGCACACCGGCGAGCAAATCCAGCGATTGATACATGCCTACTATGGCCTGACCCATTTTTTGGATACTCAATTTGGACGTGTACTCGACCGGCTAGACGCCACTGGGCTCGCCGACTCAACTCGGGTACTGTATTCTACCGACCACGGGGAATGCCTCTCTGCCCGAGGCCTCTTTGGAAAATTCACGCACTACGAAGAGTCCGGCGGCATCCCTATGATCCTCGCCGGTCCCGGAATCCCACAAGGGAAAGTCTGCGAAACTCCCGTTTCGCTCTTGGACGTGCATGCGACCGTCTACGACAACTTCAATCTCGACATCGAGACGCATCGCAATGCCCGATCCTTAATCGAGCTTTCCCAACTAAACGAGCAATCCCGAGTCGTGTTTGGCGAGTACCATGCATTGAACAGCGAGAACGGGTCGTTTCTTCTAACCGACAATCGATACAAGCTCATCTATCACGCCAATCAAGAACCGCAGCTATTCGACCTGAAGAACGATCCAGACGAAATAGATGACTTGTCCCAAAAGGCGGAATACGCAAACGAACTGGAACGGCTAAAATCAGAGCTTTTCAAGATCTGCGATCCAGAGGCGGTCGATGCTCAGGCGAAAAAGGATCAGGAAAAACTCGTCAATTCCCTGGGTGGAGTCGAGGCCCTAAGAGCGCGTGGATTTTTTGAAAATTCCCCTGTTCCAGGAGAAGCGCCCGCCTACAAATCGTAATACGCAGACAGCAACTAGAATCGGCCTCTATACGGGAAGATTGCTGTCTTCCATATTATTGATGGGTTCCAATACCGTCTCCTTTACGTCACTAGCTTCCAAAGGCTTCATGCCAATCGGTGGTTTATTGTCGTGGTTGGGTTCCCCTTTTTCATCAACTGGGAAGCGCTCCTGCGAGCGAATAAGTCGCGCTAGCACCTTTCCCAACTTTGGATTGAGTTTCGTTATCGTCTCGTTCATGACATTCGTTTATGGGTACGCCAACTAGCCAGCTCGAACCGGATACGAAACTCTCCGCTCAAAAGCGAACGAGTTTCGTCCCGGATCGGTAGAAATAGATTCTAACTCAAGCATCCGAGAATTCGGTCGCCCAAGCTCTGACCATAATGGCTATGAAGTCAAAACGCGCGGATCTTCTATTCGGAATAATAAGAGTGAATAGAGGATGCGACTAGATATAGAACACTGAACAATAATGGTATGCTCCTTACTATCGTACCAATCCTATTTCAAATAACAGGGATCTCTCAAACCTGATCAATTTATAGGGAATTCATACGCAATCCGCGCGACGTTTGGAAAAGCGCCTAAGAGAATGCAGACAACTGAGCGCTATCCCTTGGCGCGAGGCATGAGCAATGCCCTCTATCGGCAATCTTTGGTAGGGAGATCAGGATGACGGCTTCCAAGCCACCACATCATCATAAGGAATATTGCCGCCGAAAATATCGAGGGCGCTCCCTATCGTAAGGTCAACTTTGCCCCTCCCCAATCGGTTGACGCGATCGAGGTCCTCGAACTCTCTCGCGCCTCCGGCATAGGTGACCGGAATAGAGCATGCCTCGGCCAGTAGAGTCACAAGCGATTCCTCTATTCCTGACATACGTCCCTCCACATCTACTCCGTGGACTAGGAACTCGCTACAGTATTCAGATAGATCCGACAGGGTTTCAGCATTGACTTCCGTTTCCGTAAAACGAGTCCACCGATCCGTCACCACCCAATAGGCGCCTTCTCGCAATCGGCAGCTCAGATCTAAAACCAATCGATGGGAGCCGATCGAACGCTCCAATTGGCGCAACCGATTAAAATCAATCGTTCCCTTCGAAAAAGCGTACGATGTTACAATCAAATGACTGGCGCCGGCATCCAAGTAGGCAGAGGCATTTTCAGGCGTAGCGCCCCCTCCGTATTGCAGCCCTCCAGGAAATGCGCGGAGAGCTTCAAACGCCGCCTCTTGATTGCCTGGACCCAGAGCGATTACATGCCCTCCGTCGAGACCGTCTGCCCGATAGCGTTTGGCGAAGGCGCTTGGGGGCTGTTCAGAAACGTAGTTGGTCACCACTGAATCGTTCTCGCCGGAAATCGAACCTCCAACAATTTGGACTACTTTCCCTTCCCTCAAATCTATGCATGGTCGAAATCTCATTTAGGTGCTGGGATTCAAATTTGCAGCGTCCTTCGCTTTAAGCTCATTGAGGGCATCTTCAACCGCCTGCCTTCCCGATTCCAAGTCATCGTCCGAGGCATCTCGGTCAATCCTAATATCGGGACCTATAACGACCGATATCCGAGCGAACGGCTTGGGGATGATCAGACGGTCCCAAGATTTTATACGCCAGCAGCGATCCGCCGCATACGAGATCGGGACAACGGGAGCGCCCGTCAATCGCGCAAGCATCGCAACGCCCATTTTCGCTTCATACTTCGGGCCCTTGGAACCGTCAGGGAGGATCAAGGTCGAGCAACCCTCGCGCTTCATAAGGCGAAAAAAACGTCGAAAGCCCTCCGCACCCCCTCTGGAAGAGGAACCACGGACTACGCGGGCGCCACTTCGCTTTCCTAGAAGCGCTCCGATTTCTCCATCCCGTGACAAGCTCGACAACATTGCTACGCCTACGCCCTTTTCCACGAGCCGTTTCCTGAGAAATACTGAAAGATAGAACAACCGATTGTGCCAGGCGGCCAGGATAACCGGAGTCTTTTCCCCAACAATTCGTTCGATCCGTTCATCTCCGCAAGATACTTCGATACGGCAGCTAGCAGCCAGGATAGCTGTTGTATAATGCAGGACGAATGAGTAGATTCGAAGCTTCAGCGGCGTATTCCTATCATCGCTCATACGCTTCAATCCGCTCAATTCCCAATTATTTCGAGGCGTAGAGCTCGAGAATATCCCCTACCGATTCAAGCTTCGCCGCTTCTTCGTCAGTGATCTCGATATCCAATGCTTCCTCCAACTTCACCAGAAGCTGGAGCGCTTTAGGAGAATCGATACCCAGATCGGCAACCAATTCCGTTTCCGGCTTCAATGTGTCCTTGGAAACCTTCGCAAGGCCACTGATAACGTCTAGTACTGCTTCGTTTTTATCACTCATGACAATTTCAATAATTTGATTCTACTCGAATTCCAAGCGCTCTATACCGCCCTCTAGATACTGCTCCTTAATGACGCCACGCTGTATTTTCCCACTGGAGGTCCGGGGAATTCTACCACGTCTCACGAACACAAGGTCGGAAACGGGAAAAGACAATCCTCTACCGATCCGACTCCGAATCGCATAATCTAACGCTTTCAATTCTGCAGGATCCGTTTTGTGCGTTTCGACAACCAGGGCAATCTCCTCGCCTACGCCTTCAGTGGAAACCGGAAAACGCGGCCACTCTCTCGGCGCTCTTGCCATCGCCACGCGCCTCCTCAGCAAGCCATTCGATTTCATGAGGCATCACATTGTCGCCGCGAATTACGAGTATTTCCTTAGAGCGGCCAGCGATATACAGCTCGCCATTGTGCGCAAATCCTAAATCGCCGATCCTAAGCCACCCATCTCGCAGGTCTTCTTTATTCGCTTCTTCGTTTCCGTAGTATCCATTAAATACGGACGGTCCACGAACTTGGATTTCTCCGAGTTCATCTTCATAGAGAACGGACCCAGAGGCATTCACGATCTCAACTTCCGTATCTGGCACAGGAACTCCGACACAAACGACCTCTTGCTCCTCTAGAGCATAGTCGGAAACGCTGGGTACCGAATGTGTACGAATGCCCAATCCCTTACGATCGAAGGTCACCGCGAGCGTTGCCTCTGCCATTCCATAGCAAGGACAAATTCGCTCAGGCTTGAATCCAGTACCTTTGACCACATCGCAAAACGCTTGAACGGTTTCAGGGCGGATCATCTCGGAACCCGTGAGCGCGGACGCCACCTGTGATAGGTCTAGTCCCTCCACATTCGCAGGAGTCAATCGGTCAGCGCAAAACTGATACCCGAAATTCGGCCCCGAAAGCAGAGCTGGTTTATTGTGCGCCGTCTGCAAATAACGCAAAGGCCGCGCTAGAAAGGATGCGGGATTCATGAGGCTCAATTCGATTCCGCAACCGATTGAGAACACAATGCACCCTATGAGACCCATATCATGGTGCATAGGTAGCCAGGCCGTATTTAGGACTGGACTGTCATTAACGGTCACGCCATCGCCCACAAAGACGCCTTCGTTTAGGCTGTACGCATTGGAGGTCGCCATGCGATGGGTAATCTGTACAGCTCGCGGCGTACCTGTGCTTCCGCTCGTAAATTGCAGGAAAGCCAAATCCTCCGGCGCAGCCTCGACGAAATCGCGGTCGATGGCATCACCCGCCTTGAGATCTGAAAACGACAGAGCGATCGCTCCCAAGGTATCCGGATAGGCTTCTTTCAAGTCCTGAACCATTTGTTCCGAGATCAGCAAACGACTGGCTCCGATCACCTCACGGAACTTCTCTAGCTTAGTCGCGAAGTGAGACGAGCCTTTCAGCCCTCCTACAGCGGGTGCGATCGCTGCCGGATAGGCTCCTACGCAGATGGCGCCGAGCCAGGCGCAAATGAAGTCGAACGAGGTGTTTACGCAAAGCAGGATCTTGTCTCCAGGCCCTACGCCTGACGCCCGCCATAGGCCGCAATAAGAGCGTACATTTTCTAGGATTTCACTGTAGGGACGGCGCTCGAAACGTAGGCCTGCCCTATCGCCCATTTGGATTCCTTTGTCAGAACAATCTCGGGCAGTACGCGTTAACGCTTCCCCAATAGTAAACGGAAATCCAGTCGTGTCCTGGACGTTCGTTCCTCCTTTTAGCGCCGCTTTTCTTTTTCCGGTATTTTGGTTACTCACTGCAGAGCGATTTCGATTTCGGAATCAAGCACTTCTGTCTTAGTTCCCAAAGCTCGGTCCTTACCTCCTAGTATGGCCTTGTCCAAACGATGGCGCGCGACGCGGTCTAGGATATCCTGCACCTTGTCCATATCGAGCCCAAGGTCGTTCATGTCCTCTCGAATAGCATCGATAATAGGCGGCACACCCTCGAGAACATATTTCATCCGCTTTCTAAGGCTTTCTGGTCCGCCTTTTCAGCGTCTTCCGCATAGAGCTCCTTGAATTGATCTTCGATATAGATGTGATTGAATCCCAAGTGCCTTGACTCGTCCTCGATAATTCCCGCGCAAATTTCGCTGAGCACAGGATCAAGATCCAAGTCACGCAGCTGATGAGACACCACTTGAGCCATCGATTCGCTCGCAAGAACGCCCGTTAGCCATTCGCTTGGATCTTTGGAAATAATGCGGCTCTGAAAGAGGAATCCAGCCGGGAATTTGCGTATTGAGAGGGGTTCCCTATCGATACGCCCAAAATAGCGGGCGAAAAGCTCGGTATGGCGGGCCTCGTCGACCGCCCAGGTAGTCAGATAAAATTGCGCAGGCACTTTCGACAGATGCTCCAGCACGGGAATTAAACCAGAAACCGAATACAAGACGGATTGTTCGCCCGTTAGCACAGGCGTCAATATCCGTCCGAGCTGATCCCGAATCTTCTCGCCGCCAATCCGCCGCGGCGCATTCCAGTCTATGTCATCCGCTGACCATTGCTTCCTGATCCCCTGCTGCCACAAGCGCATCTGGCGCTCATTGCTCAAATCCGGTAGTACCTTGTAGATATTCATGCTGTGATGATCTAGGATTCTTAAATCGAGTCGTACCTTTCTTGTCCATCTCGATTTTTAACCGGACTGATACTCGTCAAAGTATCAAGCCTTGAGTCGAAACGAAGCTCAGGCCAACGACGGGATCAATCGAACCGAGTGAGCTCGTTGGATTGGATCAAGCTCCTGACTTTCGATATATAGGTATAGCCTTCCTAGGAATAGCGACTTAATCCTTCCGCCAGGTCATGTCCGCTGAATGCGAGTTCCTTGCCACGGAAAGAGCGCCGTATCGCGCGCATTTCCAGGTAGTACCGATTTGTATTCAGGTTCTTGAAGTAGGCTGCGAACGAGTCCCTAGGCGTTTCGTACTTAGCCACCTCGTACGTTTTTCCCGTAGGTCGCTTTCGAGGGACTATTCCGCAACCCGGCTCATAGCACCACATCCCAAAAAGGTTGAATCCCTACCAAGCAAACCGAGATGTGCCCTAGCCGCTTTCCAAAGCGGCTTGAGATAAGGCTAGCGACGGGGGAATCTCGTCCACACGCGTGAGCAAATGGCGAAAGGTTTCCTCCGTCACAGCCTCGACCGGATCAAATTTGTACTCTTCAAGAAGGGCGTCGATTCGCGCCTTGTCACCCCTGCTTAGGCTGTTCCGGCGCTCGAAGGCGCTCTGGATTTTTTCGATTTCATCGCGCTGCTCTAGCACCTAGTAATTCGCTTCCTCAACGAAAGGCAGCATGTATTCAAAGAACGCTGACTTTCGCTCTGAGATATCGGTAATGAGGGCGAAGTCGGGCATCTCCCTCGCTTCGTCCTCGGTCAACAAAGAGTCCAATGCAATGGACGCTATGATCAACGCCAAGCACGCTCCTGCGATTAACACCGCCAAGTCGCGTTGACTTCCTTTTTCCCAGTCAACGCCCCGCAGCCATCTAAGGTTCGGTTTACGATTCATTTTCTTTCCTCCCAAGTTGAGCAGACTACAAATCTGCCCGTTTCAGATGGAGAAAGATCTCTCCATCCATCCAATATTCGATGTACTTCGCTTTGGTCTGCACCCAATCCGTCCACCCGAACGGCGTCTTACCAGAGTTCGTCGGCGAAACAAGCTCGAGACCGTCGTGCACCCATTTGCGGTATTTCGAGAATCGTTCGTCCGAAATCTTAACTACGAGCTCCTTGTCCTTGTGAGCGGGATAAAGCTGCAAATAGACATTGAGCTCATCGTCGACCTTCACATCACGAACGATGCCCCGGTTGATCCCAATCGCCTGGTATGGCCCGAAAGCCGGCATCTCGTTGCCGGATTCAATCGGTTTGTCAAAACTGCTTGTTTAGGCAATTTACTCTATCGTTAGCCCGTTAAGCGGGTGAGAAGCGTCAAATTCGGATCCATTTTGGAGAAATAGAGTCAAGATAACTAAAACTGTGTTCCCTACATTCGACTGGGAGATCTTTTGTAGAACATGGGCAACTCAACATCAGAGCTACAGGAATTATCGCTTGAGAAGCGACTGAGATACCGTGCCGAATCCGCGGCATTCTCGAGCTTGTTATGGCTATTCAAAGCGCTTCCTCTCGCCGCATCCTATCGGATAGCGGAAGGTGTTACCTAGACCATCTATGCTGTACTTCGAAAACTTCGGGTACGGGCTCAAAATCATATAGCGACGTGCTTTGGGGATTCGCTGAGTCGATCCGATCAAAAGCAACTGCTTCGGTCGTATATAAGGTTCCATAGTTGGTTCTGGGTGGATTCACTGATCGGAGCTCAAGTGATAACGCAGGAACGCTATCGGGAACGCATTGACGCTAACGAACTGCTGTCATTGCTTGAAAGAGAGGGATCCGCAGGTGCAATACTTGTGGGTTCTCATCAAGGGACTCCAGACCTGATTACCCTTGCTCTGGGCGTGAATGGCTACTGCGTAGGAGCAATTGCCCGAACCTTGGACAATCCTCTCATTGCGAAGCGCGTGGAGTCCTTACGTAGCGGCATACCGCGCATTGAATTTCCTAAAGCGGGCGGCCTGCGGCCCAGCTTCGCCTATCTGAAAAAACAGGGTGTTGTCGGCTTGCAGATCGACCAGGATGCGGGTCCAGAAGGCATATTCGTGCCCTACTTTGGGAAATTGGCCTCTACGCATGCAGGGGCCGGCATGCTCGCTGCATTGAGCAAGAAACCGGTCTTTCTAACGCATGCAATTCGGACCTCACCTCGAACCTTTGAATACAAGATATTCGCTGAAAAAGTCGAAATCGACCGAGGCCTGGAGGATACGGATGCTCAGGTTTACGAGTGGACGCGAAAGCTAACGGAAAAGCTCGAGCCGATGGCGAGGAGGTACCCTGAGCAAATGTTCTTCGCTCACAGGCGCTGGAAGTCTCAGCCACCGAAAAGTTTCCAGAAGCCAATGCCAGACAACGCGATCACGATGATCCACCGAACAAGCTTGCAAAACGCCTCCAATCGTAAGATCGACGAAGCGCATCATGATCGGGAGAATCGGCAGGAAGGGGATATCCTTCATAAGTGAGTTTGGCGAACTGACGATATTTAGCGTTTCGTCTCTCCTCTCCCTATTCCGGCAACGCCACGCGTTTGAGAAACTAGTGCGGTCCATTTACGAGATCGGCGTGCGCTGCATTCCAATCACATTGATAGTCGGCCTATTCACGGGATTGGTTTTGGGGCTGCAACTGTACTACGTCCTCACCAAATTCAGCTCTGAAAGCCTACTGGGGCAAGCGGTCGCGCTTTCGATTATAATGGAGATCGGACCTGTATTCACCGCTATTATGATCGTCGGACAAGCAGGGTCCGCTTTGTCAGCGGAAATCGGCATTCAACGAAACGCGGAACAAATAGACGCGTTGCAGACCATGCGCATCAACCCGCTTTCATTTCTCGTATCGCCCCGATTGTACGCTGCCTTGATCTGCTTTCCCATTTTGACCGCCATGTTCGATATTGTAGGGATTTTCGGCGGACACCTAACCGGCGTCAGCATGCTAGGAGTTGACGAAGGCGCTTATTGGAATCGCATTTATGAAAGCGTGAGCGTAAAGAACGTCATGGACGGATTCTTGAAGGCAATCACCTTTGGGTTGCTCACCACCTCCATCTGCGCATTCCAAGGATACTTCACCAACATCAAGTCACGCATTCCCGGAGCCCGCGGCGTCTCGCAAACCACAACCCGGGCGGTAGTCCTCTCTAGTATTGCGATCCTCGCAAGCGACTACTTGCTCACTTCCTTCCTTCTCGTAAAATGAGCGATGCCTTCCTAGAAATCCGAGGATTGAGCAAACGCTTCGGCGACCAGGTAATATTGGATTCGATCGATTTGGATATTCCGCTTGATTCTCACACCACCGTGATAGGTAAAAGCGGTATCGGAAAATCGGTATTGCTGAAGTGCCTTTCAGGATTGCTAACCCCCGATGCTGGAACTGTCCATCTCAGCGGTTCCAAAGAAACCCTGCCGCAATGCGCGTACATGTTTCAGCAAAACGCTCTCTTCGACTCGATGACTGTATCCGAAAATGTAGGACTCCCATTGCGCGAGAAAGCTGGGGCCTCAAAAAAATTGGTTTCGAACAAAGTCCATGACTTGCTGGATCAGCTGGAGCTCGGCCCCGCAGCGAGCAAGTATCCCGCCGAAATTTCAGGAGGCATGCAAAAACGTGTCGCCCTAGCCCGCGCTCTCATCACCAATCCAGAAATAATTCTTTTCGACGAACCGACCACCGGATTGGATCCCCAGAGGAAATTCGCGGTATTCGACATGATCCGAGACTACCGCCAGAAATTTGGCTTTACTGTACTCATGGTTAGCCATGACGTTCCCGAAGTGTTCGGGATCACAGATCAAGTCGCATGGCTCGACGCTGGAAAAATCGGCTATTGGGGTCCTCCGAACGATCTCATTTCTTCGCCCCCAGAACCTCTGGTGGCATTCTTAAATCCCACGCTTTCAACTGAAACTCCCGCCGCATGAACTCGAAAAAGACTGAATTCGCCGTCGGACTCTTCGTCCTCGCTGGCATTGCCGCCATCCTATACCTAGCCATTCAAATAGGCAGCAGCCGATTCTTAGGATCCGACGCAACCATTATCACCGCTCGATTCTCCAATGCCGGTGGACTCAACGAAGGGAGCAATGTGATGATCGCGGGCGTCAAGGTTGGCGTCGTCGGCGACATCGTCCTGGATACTGAAAATCTGGTAGCCATGGTCGAACTCAATTTGGATACCGATGTTGTCATCTACGATGACGCTATCGCCTCCATCAAGACCAACGGCCTAATTGGTGACAAATTCGTAGCATTGGATCCGGGCGGAGGTGGATTCGAATTGGAATCTGGGGAGCCGATCGTCGATACCGAGTCCGCAGTCGATATTGAAAGCCTGATCAGTCGATTCGCCTTTGGCAGCCTCGAAGAGGGCGAATAATAAAAAAGAGGCCGATTTTTTGGAAAATAACTATTAAAATGCGGTCATAGGCTCTCTCTGCGAAAAACTTTGTCGCGTAGACTGCAATCCATACCGGATTTCTATTCGTATAGGAACCAGACTATCTCAATCAAACTAGCAATGAACTGCTTCCTTTTAAGATCACTATTGCCTCTGCTCACATTCAGCATCGCCTGGGCGACATCGGCGCAGGCCAACGAGCTGGACGCACCCAAAGAAGCATTGGAAACCACCATCCATGAACTTCTTGAAGTACTCCACGCGGATGAAAACAAGCTCCCCTATTCGGCGAAACGAAATGAGATCATCGAAATTCTCAATCGTCAGTTTTCCTTCGATGTCATCATTCAACGCGCTCTCGGACGCAACTGGAGCAAGCTAAACGAAGCTCAGAAGAAGCAAGTATTCAACTTGGTCACGGATCTTGTGCTGCAAGCCTACACCAATGAATTGCAGGATGGGCCCAAGCCCACCCTTAGCTTCAGCAATCCGGAAGTTCTGTCGAAAAGCAAAATCGAAATCGATTCGGTTGTCTTGCTCAACGGAACCAAGATCAATCTCAGTTATCGGCTCGCCAATATCAAGGATCGTGGATGGCAAGTATACGACGTGCTTGTGGAAGGCGTCAGCATGGTAAGCAACTATCGCAAGCAGTTCGATGAGCACTTCCAAAGAAAATCAGCCGCTGATTTGATCGAACTCTTAAAGAATAAACTGAAAGAGGCGTAGTCATGAATTTTTTGATACGATTACTCGCAGTCGTCGGATCGCTCACTGGGCTATTGATATCGAGTTCAAGCCTTCTTGCAGAGGACTTTATCGATTTCGATGACTTGATCGATTTCGACGAAATGGTTGACAACGATTCCGGAGCGCCGGAAGCGGAAATTGCCGACCCGTTCGAAGGCATCAATCGCGTCATTTTCAGCTTTAATGATGGTGCCTATAAGAAAGTCATTCAACCGTTCACGCGGCAGTACGTTCGCATCGTTCCTATTGAAGGCCGCAAAGGAATCGCCAATTTTTTCGACAATCTCGGATACCCAGTTCGTCTCGCTGGAAGCGTGCTCCAACTTAAGTTGGGTCGAGCGACTCAAGAAACTGGCAAGTTTCTAGTGAACACGACCGCAGGAATGGCCGGATTTATGGACGCCGCTCAAGACTTCGATGGACTCAATCCTGAACAGGAGGACATCGGTCAAGCACTAGGTTCATGGGGATTGAAGCATGGATTCTACATCGTTTTACCCCTCGCAGGACCCTCTAGCTTGAGGGACTTTGTGGGACGCATTGGTGAAGGCGCCGTTGACCCAATTTCTGAACCTTGGTCCCAAGTTGACGATTCTCAAGCTCGCGTGGCGCTCCAAGCAGTGGATACTGTTAACGATCTGCCCGAGATCATCGATATCTACAGTTCGATAACCAATTCAGCCATTGATCCCTACATAGCCGTACGCGACGGATACGCCCAGCTTAGAGCCGTTCAGGTCTCGAAATAGGAAAGCTAGCCTTCCGAGCGAGCTCGCGCATCGTCCAAAATCGCTTCCTTGAGCGATTCAAGGTTAGAGCGAGTTTCCGCCTTCGTGGATTCCAGAGCGCTTGCGTCGGAGACAGACTCGTTTCCAAATAAGTAGAACTTGATTTTCGGCTCAGTTCCACTTCCTCGTACAGCGTATCGATACCCGTTCTCGAGCTCTAAGAAATAGAGGTCCTGCTTAGGGATTTCCTTTCCATCCGGATCCACAACCGTTTCAACTCCGAAGTCGGTAAATCGGCTAACAGCTGCCCCGTCGAAACGCGTTGGTGGACTTGAGCGATAGCTTTCCAGAATCCGCGCGATTTTTGCCGCTCCTATAGCTCCCTCGTAGACGATTTGACCGAGCGATTCCAAAAAGTAGCCGTGTTCCAAATAGAGCGAATCGAGATACTCCAAAATGGTACGCCCTTCCTTTTTCAAGCTCGCAACGAGCTCGCAGAAAATTACGCTGGCGGCATTGCCATCCTTGTCGCGAACCGAATCGGTCGGCAAATAGCCATAGCTTTCCTCGCCTCCAAATACATAGAAAGTGCTGTATTTTTGAAGCAAAGCGGATCGTTCCTTCTGCGATAGTGCATCATAGTCAATTGTCTTCCCCTCGCTAGCAGCGTAGGCTGACTTGAGAGTCTGCTCGTACTGATGCAGCTTTTCGCCAATCCACTTAAAGCCCGTAAGCGTATTTATCGTCTTGATACCATGTCCTTTGGCGATGGCATCTTGTAAAGGTGACGTGACAAACGTCTTTATCAGAGCAGCCGCATCCGTACCGGATTCTGGAATCCACCCCATCGACTTCAGTTTGCGAATGCGGTAGTCTGCCAGCATTGCTCCAATCTGGTTACCAGTCACCAACACCATCTTACCGTCCGATCCCTTTACCGCTACTCCCATGCGATCACAATCGGGATCCGTACCCAGGAGTATATCCGCAGACGTCGATTCCGATAGCTGGATTGCCATCTCAAGCGCCTCCACATTCTCTGGATTTGGCGATTTAACAGTAGGAAAATTCGAGTCTTGAACCATCTGCTCCTCCACCGTCAGCGCCTCAAGGCCCAGTTCCTCCAAAGCGGGGATCGTGGATACCGCGCCGGTTCCATGGATGGGAGTAAACACCACCTTCAAATCGCTATCGGCAAACGCCGAACGATCAATCACTGTCTCAACCACCGAAGCAACATACTCATCGTCCTCCTCGGATCCCAGTGCCGTTACGCCGGACAGATCTACGGCGAGAAATTCCGAAAGGCCCTCCAGCGATACTGAGTTCACTTCCTCGATCACGCCCTGGTCGTTGGGTGGCACCAATTGGCCACCATCTTCGAAGTATGCCTTGTATCCATTATCGTGAGGCGGGTTGTGGCTCGCCGTTATCACGACCCCACAAGTCGCGCCCAAGCTGCGAACGGAAAAACTCAACTGGGGCGTAGAGCGAGGGCCATCGAATATAAAAGCATCGCCACCTCGCCGGGACCAAATGGATGCAGACAACTCGCAGAAATAGCGTGAAAAGTGCCGAACGTCATGAGCGATCACAAGCTTCGGTCGCTCTCCAGGAGTTTTCTTCTCCAAGTATTTTCGAGCGTATTCGAAGAGGCCTATCGTCGCTTTCGCTACCGTATACTCGTTGAGCATATTTGAGCCGACGCCAGGGGAGCTAGGAATTCCGGTGGTATCCATGTCTCCCTTTTCTGCAGCCGTCGCAGTCGATCCGATCGTACGGCCACGAAGCCCTCCCGTGCCAAAAGCAATATTCTTGTAAAAGCGATTGTTCAGCTCCTCTGCGTTCTTGGCGAGCAGCAGTTCCCTCAAGCTGTCGACGGAAACGTCTGAGAGAAATCCTCCCGAAATCCAAGTCCTCAGATTAGACTCCGTATCGGCGAGGAGTTCCCCGCTTTGCGATAACGCGGCGACTAAATCGATCAGTGAATCGTTCATCGCCCATACTTCTGAGACATATCCTGCGAGAATCAATTTCTTTCATGCATTGATCCGGATATTCACGAATTTGCCTATTGCCGGTGGCGCATTTATAGCCATCGTCATCAATTCAAAACGAGATCAGACACGAATACGTTATGTCCGAACAGGAGTTAACCTACATCATTGGCCACAAGAATCCCGATGCCGACGCGATCTGCTCCGCAATTGCCTACGCGAACTTGAAAGTCCTCCAGGGACACAAAGGGTACATCCCTGCGCGATGCGGCAATACGAATGCGCGTATCGATACGATTCTCAGCAAATTCAGCCAGCCTACTCCATTGTTTATCGGAGATGTCTCTCCTCGAGTACGCGATGTCATGGCTCGAAATGTCGTCAAGATCGACGAGCACGCTACCTTGTTTGAAGCGCTTGAGTTGATCGATAAATACGATGTCCGCATTCTGCCTGTTATCGACGATGGCAATCAATTGAAAGGCCATGTATCCATTTTTCAAATGGGTGATTACTTCGTGCCGAAGTTTCATGAGCCTAGGATGATGAGGCTTGTATATACGAGCATCAATGATGTCGCAACGGCCTTGAAAGCGGACGTTAAGTTCGTTCGCGAAGGCGACAGCCTGGAGGATATGTATGTAAAGATCGGGGCTATGGACATCCGCTCTTTCGGTAAGTTTACGGGTTCAGACGCTATCCCTGCAGACCAAACGATCATAATCGTTGGCGATCGCTGGGACATTCAGCAACGTTCGATACAGATCGGAGTACGTCTGCTCGTAATCACCGGTAGCCTCGGAGTGGACCAAGAGGTGATCGAGCTGGCTCAAGAGAAAGGCGTCTCGCTTATGATCAGCCCCTTCGACTCGGCTACAACTGCCTGGACGATTCGTACGGCAACACGAATTTCCAAGCTGGCGGAAGCGTCGAACGTCGTATTCTCCCCCGACCAGCCAATCAAGCAAGTCGCTAGGCGCGTCGCGAATTCTAACGCGCAAGCGTTCATGGTCACTGACGACTCCGACAAGCTCCTTGGAATCTTCAGCAAGACCGACATCCTCAAGCCCAACAGCACGAACTTGATTCTAGTCGATCACAACGAAATGAGCCAGGCAGTGCCCGGAGCGGGCGAAGTCAACATCGTTGAAGTCATAGACCACCACCGTTTGGGCATCAATACGGCGCAGCCAATTCGATTTATCAATGATCCCGTCGGATCCACTTGCACGATCATTTCCGAACTTTTCCGTTCCGCGGAAATTGAACCTTCACCAGAAATCGCCGGGATCATGATGTCCGGCATCATTTCAGATACGCTTAACCTAACGGGACCGACCGCGACGCCTCAGGATTCCGAAGCGATGAACTGGCTGGAAAGCTTGGCGGGAATAAAGGCCACAGAGCTCGCCCAGGAGATCTTCAACAGCGGATCGGTAATTCTCTCGATGAGTCCAGACCAAGTTATCAGAGCGGACCAAAAATTTTACGAGGAGAGCGGGATTCGCTTCTCCGTATCGCAAATCGAAGAACTCGGCTTCCATAATTTCTGGGACCACTCTGAACAACTTACCGACGCGCTCGAAGGATTGGTTAAAGGGGAATCGCTCGATTTCGCCTGCGTCCTCATCACCGACATCAATAAGCATAACTCCATCCTAATCGTATCAGGAGATGAGGAGTTCATCTCCAACATCTCCTATCCAACCATACAGGAAGGCCTAATATTCGATCTCAAAGGGGTCGTAAGCCGAAAAAAGCAGCTCATCCCTTTTATCACGAGCACCTTAAAAGGCTATGTCCCAGGAGGGTAAGACCATCACACGATGTCGGCCAAAGCCAAGTCAGCGAAAATCGATTCGCTCATCAAGCTGAATTCGCCACGGATATATCGAGCAACACCCATCGTGGAAATAAACAGTTCGTGACCGCTTAAAACAGTCGGGATCGTTAAGGATGATTCATGTCCCAGCTTTGCGATCCCCGTCTTAATCCCTCCACCGAACATATTGGCAAGCTCCCCGCAAACATCGGACGCGATTTCGCTTTCTATTTGATCAACAGGAAGTTCTGTAATTTTAGATGCGATGGATCGCATCAAGGATTCGCTCAAATAAAGGTAGATCACTCCGTTGATTTCACCGACGAATCCGACCGAGCCCACATAGATTGACGCCTCATCTAAATCTGCGATGCGGGGCATTTCCACATCGCTGGAGGACAAGTCCTCAGCTACTTGCAGCTGGCAAGCCTCATCCAGCATCGTGTCGAAAACGTTAGAAAGCGAAGATGCAATATTCGCCTCCAAGTCTTCGTATGAAATATCCGGTACACTCATAGTTTTGTTTACGATCCCGATTTAATCGTCTAATCCAAGCAAGTATTCAACGCCAAAGCCATTTGGCTACAAATTACCGTTTACAGAAACTCCTCTCCCAACGCATGCAAGCTTCCTTCTACGAAACCGATAAAGCCGTTTCAGAGTATCTATTATTTCACTACGGATCAATGGATGATTTACTGCTTGATGGAATCGGCCCTCAAGAAGCGCTTGGATTTGCACGCAGGTGCGGACAGCTGCACGCAGGGCACGCCAAGGAAACAGGTCGGGCTCTGGATCTTGGCTGCGCGGTTGGAGCGGCTGCGTTCGCCATGAGCGAGACCTTCGATACGGTTGTAGCTATCGATTACTCACAAGCGCTGATAGAAGCAGCTCAATCCTTATCGCAGAACGGTCGGGCAACCATTTCATTTGCCCAAGAAGGTGAATTGATGCGCCAAACCGAGATCCACACGCCGAAAGAGGCCAACCCAGATAGAATTGAATTCATGCAAGGGGACGCGATGAACCTCAGTCCAGAGCTCGGTCAATTCGACTTCGTATTGATGGCTAATCTCATCGATCGCCTCCCGGATCCGGCTTGCTGCCTCGCATCCATACACGAACTATTGAATCCGGACGGTGTCCTCGCAATCACATCCCCCTACACATGGTTAGAGGAATATACACCAAGGTCGAAGTGGCTTGGGGGCTTCATCGAAAATGGCGTAGCTGTGAAGACGCATGATCGACTGATCGAGTTATTGGGCAAACATCTCGAATTGGTGGATACTCAAAATCTACCATTTTTAATTAGGGAACACAATCGCAAGAACCAGTACTCGATCGCGGAGGCCACCATTTGGGAAAAATCAATCTGATAAAATGGATACAACCAATACGCGAACAAGAAACCCACGGCTCTCGAGCCTCATACTCTGCCTACTGGCTGGAATCGCTCTCTTTCTCTCTAGTTGCGCCTCGGAACGCGACGATAGCGTGCTGATAGTGGGCATGGAGCTCTCCTATCCACCTTTTGAAATGACAGACGAGAGCAACAAGCCAACAGGCATCAGCGTGGAGATGGCGGAAGCGTTGGCATCTCGACTCGGCAAGGAGCTTCGAATTGAGAACATTCCCTTTGCCGGTTTGATCCCCTCCCTTCGCACGGGGAAAATCGATCTAATTATTTCGTCCATGACCCGGACGGAAGAGCGGGCCCAGTCGATTTCCTTTTCGGACCCCTATTTGCACACGGGACTATGCATTCTGGTTTCGAAGGACAATCCAGCGACCTCAGTCGCCGACATCGACATGCCAGGCAAGCGGATCGCCGTTAAGCAAGGAACCACAGGGCACATCTACACTACCAAGCATGTGCGCAATGCTGAGATCCTGATGTTCGACAAGGAAGCGGCCGCCGCTCTGGAAGTATCCCAAGGCAAAGTCGACGCCTTCATCTATGACCAAATTTCAATTTATTTGAATTGGAAGAAACACCAAGAAACGACTCGGGCTCTGCTGAATCCGTTCAATGAGGAGTCCTGGGCCATTGGCGCTCAACTAGGCAATACGGAATTGCTAGGTAAGGTGAATGCGTTTCTGGAAGACTACAAATCGAGCGGGGGATTCGATGCCCTTGGCGACAAGTATCTGTCAGAGCAAAAACGGGAATTCAAGGAGCTAGGCTTCCCCTTCTTTTTTTAGAACCTATCCTCAATCCAATCTTGGCGCAGCTGAAAGCGGTTTTAGCTTGGAGCAAGGCGTGCTTAAAAAGCGCATACTTTAGATATTTGTCTTCAAGCAGAACACAGCTCCGGGCCAAAACCACCTCAGTCCCAAGGGGTTGCGAGCGAAATTTCCTGAGGCTGCGTTCGCTCTGACGAGGATAAGCCTAGGGGCCTACCCATGGCCAAAGCCGCCTCGCCCCAGGAGATTTCGCTCGCAACAGCATCCAAGATAGGTTTTGGGATAGGTTCTAGTGTCCATCAAGTCCATTTTCTATCACGCGGCCGAAGGTGACGATGCCCTTCCCTCCCGACTCTCAAGATATGCGAGCTTTTTCCTAGCGGCGCTCCTCCTCTCCTTATTGCTGTACGGTTCATTCGCAGCCCTTCAATACCAATGGAACTGGCAATCAGTTCTCCGCTACAAAGCGAAGTTTATTGAAGGTTGGTTCACGACCCTCAAAATTGCGTGCGTTTCCCTCATCTTCGCTTTCCTAGTGGGCGCCATTTCAGCGCTTTGTGGACGCGCTCGCTTTCTGCCCGTTCGCTACCTCTCCACACTGTACGTCGAATTAATTCGGGGAACGCCGCTCTTGGTTCAAATCTTCTTATTCTACTACGTCATAGCGGATGCAGCGAACATTCAGAACCGCTACTTCGTAGGCGTCGCTATCATGGCTATATTCAGCGGCGCTTACATTTCTGAAATATTGCGTGCAGGAATCGAGGGCGTGGGCAAATCTCAATTGCTTTCTGCCAAAGCGATTGGATTTTCAGAGTACCAGACTTTTAGATACGTTATTGCGCCTCAAGCGCTCCGAAGCAGTCTACCTGCGCTTGCGGGTCAGACTGCGAACTTAATCAAGGATTCTTCGCTACTCTCCATAATCGCCATTAGCGAATTTACGCTCAACGCTCAAGAAGTGAACGCCATAACTTATAGTTCCTTTGAAAGCTTCTTCCCTCTTGCGATTGGATACCTGGCCGTGACGCTTCCAATTATGCGACTTTCACGCGTAATCGAAAAGAAACTTCAATTCGACACATGAGGCTGGAGCTCAAATCAGTCGTTAAGCAATACGGACAGCAACGGGCGCTGGACAATTTGAATATAGCGATACTCGATACGTCTTGCCTGGCTTTGATCGGACCTTCAGGGGGTGGAAAATCGACTACGCTACGATTGCTCGCTGGTCTCGAAGCGCCCACATCAGGAAGCATTCGCATCAACGAAAACGAGATCGGCAGCGACGCGGCAAAGCGAAATGCCCACCTCAAGAATGTGGGCGTCGTGTTTCAGTCTTACAATCTATTCCCCCATCTCAACGCTCTTACCAACATCGCGCTTCCGCTTGAAAAAGTCCATAGGCATAGCAAGGCGGACTCAATCACCAAAGCCGAATCGCTTTTGCAGCAATTTCAGCTGTTCGAGCATCGGTTTAAAATGCCGTCCCAGTTGTCAGGTGGGCAAAACCAGAGAGTTGCAATTGCCCGCGCAATCGCGCCAGACCCGGACATTGTTTTTCTAGACGAGCCCACGTCCGCCCTCGATCCTGAAATGACCGCAGAAGTCCTGGATGCAATCGAATCGCTGGTCGAAGCGAAAAAACGCCTCGTCATCGCCACCCATCAAATGGGCTTCGCCAAGCAAGCTGCGGATACGGTCGCTATTATCGCTGGAGGCAAGCTCGTCGAAGTGGGCGATGCGTCCCAGGTAATCGACCAACCGGGCACGGAACGAGCCCGCGAATTCCTCAACGCTAGCCTCAAGTTCTGACTGCAAGCATCAATCTAGCGCTGTGGCGGCAAGAAACTCGCCTGCGACACCTTGCCCAATCCTGAAGGGGACAAAACCGAGCGGCGTTTAGTAATCGTATCGAATAGTACGATACGCTCAGAAGAACCGTTTCTCCAGGTGTAAATCATGTGGCGTCCATCGTTGAGCCAGCAGGGCTGGATAGCGTCCCCAGGCTCATTCGAGAGAAACTCGCTTTTCCGTTGGCTGAAACTGTATACTGCGATTTGAAATTGAGAACCCACAGCTGCGGTAAAGGCTACCAAGTCCGAATTCACGTGATTCCAATCAGGTTCAGCGCAGTACCTGCTAATCTGCGTAGAAATATGGCTAAATTGCCCTCCGAAAGCGGGCCCTCGGTATAACGCTAATCCGCCATTTCGGTCCGAGGCGAACACCAGCTCCCTTCCATCGCTGGACCAGCAAGGCGTAGCTTCCAATCCGTCGGAATTGACCACGCGCTTCAATCCTCTGGCCAAGTTGGAGCCGACGTATACATCCGCATTGCCCGGACCGGTCAAGACTACCGCCATTCGAGATCCGTCGGGGCTGTAGCGGGCGCTCGTATTCGTTCCCTTGAAATTGACCATGACTTCCGATCGTTGCGCTCTCAGGTCGATTCGCCGAATGTTTGGAAAGCCTGATAAGTAGCTCGTGTAGACGATATAATTGCCATCTGGCGACCATCGAGGTCGCACTGCCTCAACTCCGTGGCTTGTGAGCCGTTGTCCTTCGCCGAATAGGAAATCGCGGTAGTATATTTCCATTCCTCTCCCCGTTTCCCCGACATAGGCGATCTTACCGCCAAAGAAGCCACGCATCCCGCTCGTCTTGTATATCGCTCGATCCACAGCATTGAGCACTGCGTTGCGTTTAGAGGCGCCACGTACTTGTTCCACGTGCTCTCGCGCCGACGAAATTTTCAACGTCGCAGCGCTCGTTCCTATGGGCTGCACGTTAATGATGAATGACGCCTGTTGCACAGAGGTCACTACACGATAGCGCCCGTGGATATTGAATGCCGTTTTGAGAATTCCCAGGGTTTCGCTATCCTGCGACTGCACCACCACGGGTACGACTTCACGGCTGGCGTCGACGATGCCCACTCCTAGATCTCGGCTTTGCTGCGCTCGCAGCGAAACACTCATCGAGAAGACAAGGGACAGGACGGCGATTGATAGAGAGGTAATTTTAGTAGGTTTATTCATTCGCTTTTAGCCTGGACTTGACAGATCCTCGAATGTTTCAGGTTTCTATAGGGCTTATTCAAAATTCGTAGAACGAACGGTTCCCAAAGAAGAAAAGCGAACTATCCGCAAACATCAATAAACGGTGAGTAAAGAAGCTATCAAAAACGCCTTGTCGACGGTCAAGTACCCGGGATTCAGCCGGGATATCGTATCCTTTGGCTTGGTACGATCTATAGATTTCGACAGCGGAAATGCGGTAATCGGAATATCGGTAACCACGAGCGATCATAGCGTAGCGGCAGAAATAAGAGATGGTGTAGAAACAGCGCTCAAAGCTCTCGATGAAGTCGAATCGGTAGAGGTCAACGTGTCGCTATCTCCCGCGAAAAAGCCGGACGCTACCGGCGATTCCCCATCGGGCGTCGGAGCTGGAATTCCCGGGGTCAAGCACGTCATCGCAGTCGCCAGCGGCAAAGGAGGCGTTGGAAAATCCACTTTCTCATCCAATCTCGCCTGCGCGCTCGCCAAACAGCTATCCGCCGAGGGAAAACGCGTGGGATTGCTCGATTGCGACATCTATGGACCTTCTATCCCGCTAATGATGGGTGTCGGCGGGCGCCCCGAGATCGAAGACGAGTCAATTATTCCTCTGGAGAACCACGGAATCAAGATCATGTCGATGGGGTTTCTGATTGACGACGATACTCCCGTCGTTTGGCGGGGACCCATGATACAAAAGACGATCAATCAGTTCATCAACAACGTGAAATGGGGAGAGCTAGAGATCATAGTCGTCGATCTTCCTCCAGGCACCGGAGATGCTCAGCTCTCACTCGCCCAGACCATACCACTCCGAGGGGCGGTTGTGGTGACCACGCCTCAACTGGCGGCCACCCAAGTCGCTAAACGCGGCGCCCGCATGCTGGAAAAAACCAATGTGCCAATCATTGGCGTCGCGGAGAACATGAGTTATTTGGAAGGTCCTGACGGAAGCAAGCAGCACATCTTTGGCCAAGGGGGCGGAGAGAAGACCGCGACCGACTTGAAGGTAGAATTCCTCGGCCAAATACCTTTAGATCCCGGAATTCGAGAAGCGGGCGACAACGGCGCCCCAATAGCGGTAGCGAATCCAGAATCCAGTTCATCGGAATCCTTTCACGCGATTGCGGCGAAACTGATAGAGCGAATCGGAAACTAATCCAGTCCATCGTACCCACACGCATAGCTTCGAGGACACGGGTAACCTTAGCTGCAAAATCGCCACTCAATAGGGATTTTCCCGAACTAGAACGCATTTTAGCGTAAATTTTCGCAAAAATAGATTGGCAGCAGAGCCTGTGGCTACAGATTCGGGATTATCAGCGCAGCATCCTGAAATATCGCCTCCCGATCCTGTTTTAGGACATAACCAATGCTGCCTCAACACTCCCGCAAATAATTGATCGCTTACATACTCCTTTCTCCAATGCAGCTCGCATTGAATGGGAAAGAAGCCTCCTATGTCGAAATCAGACCCCCAATCCGGTGACCAGCACGAATTCGTTAAGCGTTCGAGCCTTTATCAAGAGTTTCTAGCGGAAAGAGAGGAAATCTTGAGATACAAGTGGCTCGAGTCGGAACGGTTGGGAAAGGATATTGGATTTGAACGGGCCCTGCTAGACTGGATCCGAAAGCATCGGGATGGCTGGCGCTCAGCGCACAGGAACAGCAATCCAGGCGAGGCAGAGAGTAGCTCCGCCTAGGAGCCGCCCTCGCGAATCGCCCGCAAAAAAGCGACGCCGATTGAATGCGTCGCTCGTTTCCTGAAGAGAGCAAGTCCTTCGATTCGTTGCTTTGCCCAGCCGTCTATTTAATCTCCCGGTGAAGCGTGTGGCGCTTCAAATGCGGATTGTACTTCTTCTTTTCGACGCGCTCAGTTTGCGTCTTCTTGTTTCGAGAGGACAGATAACGGGAAACCGATTTCCCTTCCGCTTTCGCCTCAGTGCATTCTAGAGTGATAACTTCGCGTGGCATAGTTCGTGAAAATTAGAAGCAAGCACGATCTAAGGTTCGAATCAGATTGCAACCGAAATATCCTAAAAAACGACGTTGCGTCCTGCTCTACCCGTCAAATGGCTTATCCATCAATGGCAACGCAATCCCGTTTCGGAATACAGTAACTTGACCCGTGCTTGACGAGACAACGATCGACAAGCACTCCGCTGCGACTGAAATCGCTGCCCCTGCGGCATGGCGGGATCCAAAACCGCTCGGTAGCGAGTGCAAGTAGTCGGGAGCGTGAATCAAGCTTCCCGCAGAAATAAGAACGCCATCTCCTCGGATTACGAAGGCTCCATCCAATCCTGAGAACTCCTTGACGGTCTCGTCCATGAATGGGCTGAGAACGTTCCGATCCTCCTCCTTATAGCCGTGAAACGGATTCAGGACAAGTGGTTTGGTCATGGACTCTACACGCTTGGTAGCCCCCAATACGAACAAGGTTCCAACTGGACGGCTTTCCCTGCCCTCGACAGATAGCTCCATAGCGATTCCAATTACCCGTTCCAGCACCTCTGGCGATACGTCAGCGGGCAAGAAGTTCTCCTGATCCGCGAGCAAAGCGCGAAACTCATTGCGCATGTCGATAACGACAACCGTGTCGAACTGGCCGCTGCTCGGAATCCCTCCGATGCAGCAAATCTTGTCGTTCACTCCAAAGATTCCTCGGGTGATTCCAAGCAGGAACGCGGATCTCGCTTGCGCCAGTCGTCCTTTTGAAAAGGACCTCACTTGAATGATGTTGTCGAATGGCGAATCCTCGAAGTCGCCCTCCTTCGCTCGCTTCGTGACGAGAACGGTTTTAAATTCGCCCAGATCGTCTGGCGTTGAAATCGGGGCCGAAACGACCGTGTCCCCAAAAACGGCAATGGAATCGCAACCTGCCCCCTTTGCGATTCGAATCGCCTCGCTAAACATCAAGGAATTGATCGAGCTACCACGCTGCTTCGAGGCGGCCCCTTGAATTCCGCCAAATCCTAGCAGAAGACGCTCGCACAAAGAATTGGTATCCGGAGCGGCGATCAGGCTATCGATGAAGCTCTTGTCCTTTACGACGCGGGCTATGGCAGCCAACACGTTCAAGTAGTTCTTCGACTGTTCGCCGGCCAGCATCAACAGGATAAGATGGACCTTCTCTTCTTTTTTCGGGCCATCGTACTTGATTCCCTCCTTGCTTCGACCAATCGCGAACACATAGCGCCGATTCATCTTAACGCGCAAATGAGGCAATGCGACGCCATGAACCAGGTAAGTCGTCATCGTGTTCTCCTGTCGAAGCAGTCCTGGGAGCAGATTCTTTTTGCGGCTTAGATCCTTGAAACTCTCCGCCGACGCCTTGAGCAGCTCCTTGAGACAACCTTCTAAATTATCGCTTTCGAGCTCTAGTACGCGTTTTCTGGAGAAATATCTGTCTAGTCGCATTAAATCAATTTCGCAGGAAGATCAGCCGAACGCCCCGCTTTCCTCGCCCCGCTATTTTTCCCATTCCAAGCCACCCTTCTTGATCTCATACACGAGCCCGACAACGAGCACCGTCAGGAAAAAGAGGATTGGCCCTAGTATCGGCAAGCTGTTGGCGATGAAATCCCGATAGACCAGGACCCAGGGAATGAGAAATAGCACCTCGATATCGAATAGGATAAAGAGCATCGCAGTGACGTAGAACTTAACCGAAAAACGCGTACTCGTCTTACCCTCCGACTTTACGCCGCACTCGTAGGCAGAGTTCTTAATGCTTCCTTTGGAGCCTCTTTGTCCAAAAAGATGGCTCGCTGTGATGATCGCTCCCGCTAATCCTGCGGCGAATGCGATCTGAACCAGAACGGGAGCGAAACTAGATACCTCCATGGCAACAATAACTTTTCAATAGAATGGCAATTTCAAGGCAAATCAAATGAGGTTCGCAAATTCCACGTCTATGGCGAGCAGCGATCCGTTTCGATGGGGCCAACACGCAACCAAGATCCAAGTTAAAACAAAAAAAGCGAGCCCAGAATTGGACTCGCCTTTGAAAAAGTAGTTAATCGCAGAATACAGCCTACTTGGTGGCTTGGTCAAGAATATCGCCAAGATTCATCAAGTCGCCGCCGTCCTTCATACTGTCGTATGTTTGAGTTTCCGATGCGAGTTGCTCTTCATCGTAATTAGCCGCCTTGATACTGAGACCAATACGACGTTCTTCACGATCAATCTTAATGACGCGAGCAATGACCTCATCGCCCATATTCAAGATATCCTTGATCTTTTCAATGCGCTGCTCTTCGCTGATCTGGCTAATATGAACCAGTCCATCTATATGGTCTTGCAGTTCGACAAACGCTCCGAATGAAGTGATCTTCGATACGACGCCCGTAACCACGTCTCCGATACGGAATCGTCCGTCGATATCCGCCCAAGGATCTTCAGCAAGTTGCTTCATTCCAAGCGAAATGCGCTGATTCGACGTATCTACATCCAATACGATCGCATCAATTTCATCACTCTTCTTTAGGACTTCGCTTGGATGATTGATTTTCCGCGTCCAGGACATATCCGAAACGTGAACCATTCCATCGATGCCTTCCTCGAGCTCGATAAACGCTCCGTAGGTAGTGATGTTGCGAACCTTGCCATGGACATGGGCGCCGACCGGGTAGTTGTGCACCACCATATCCCACGGATTCGGATCCAGCTGACGGATTCCCAATGAGATTTTCTCTTCATCCTTTTGAATACCGAGAACCACTGCCTCCACGTCATCGCCTACTCGGAGCACCTCGCTCGGCTTGGTGATGCGCTTTGTCCAGGACATTTCAGTTACGTGAACCAGTCCTTCGACTCCTTCCTCGATCTCAATGAACGCTCCGTAAGGCACAAGGTTGACCACCTTGCCCGAAACGTGGGCGCCGATTGGATACTTGTTCTCGATGCTCTCCCAAGGATTCGATTTAGTCTGCTTGAGCCCTAAGGAAACGCGTTCTTTCTCGCGATTGATCTCGATGATCATCACATCGATCTCCTCACCCTGCTTGAGCATTTCGCTAGGATGCGAGATGCGTCCCCAGCTCATGTCCGTGATGTGCAAAAGCCCATCCATTCCGTCGAGATCGATGAAGGCTCCAAAGTCGGTGATGTTCTTGACGATCCCCTTGACGAGGTCGCCTGGATTAATCTTATCCAGCAGATCGCGACGCTTGGAAGCGCGCTGCTCCTCGATCAGCTCACGGCGCGATAGAACAATGTTCTTACGCTCCAAATTAATTTTGAGAACCTTGTAGTCGTAGGTCTGACCGACGTACTGGTCCAAATTCTTAGGCGGCTGAACATCGATATGCGACGCAGGCAAGAACGCGTCTACGCCCATCGCTACAATAAGGCCACCCTTGACCTTGGCCTTTACGCGGCCTTGGACAATAGAACCTTCCTCGCACTTCGTGATGATATTCTCCCAATTCTTCTTTTGCTCCGCCTTGTCGAACGACAGCACCGGATTGCCATCGCGATCTTCCAGCTTCTCGAGGTAGATCTCGATCTCCTCTCCTATTTGCAGATCGCCGAGATCCGCGAACTCGGACGCGGAGATGAGGCCTTCGGATTTGCCGCCAATATCGACTACGACTTCGATCTGACGAATTTCAGTTACAGTGCCCTTGATAATCGAACCTTCTTTCAGCTTGTCGAAGGTGGTTTGGGCCAGAAGTTCTTCCATTATAGAACTCATGATGCATGTGGCCAAGCGGTTCGAGAGCGCTTCCGAAAGTCTCGACCTGCTGGTCTTTGGTAGGTCGCTCGATGAGCAACGGTGTTAGAATTATAAGGGCCCGTTCGGAAGCGTCGCGGCAGAACGAGCGGTTGAAAGGCGCCGCAAGGGTGGTGCAATCTGCACCTTTAACTATCCGGAGCAAGCGAAAACCGCCTTTACCTGACAATATAATTAGCCATTCGACGCCAAGGCTTCCAGCCTAAAGGAAATCTAGTAGACAACCTTGTTAAGCGGGTACTCGATTATGCCTTCTGCGCCGCGCTCTTTTAGCTGGGGAATGATGTCCCGGACGTCGCTTTCGCACAGTATTACCTCGACTGCCGACCAGCCGTCGTCGGTAAGTCGATTCACCGTTGGATTTCGCAAGGAAGGCAGTATTTCCAAAATTCCCCCCAGGCTAGACTTCGGAGCATTCAGCTTAAGCCCAACCTTGTCTGAAGCTTCCAGCGCCGCCTCGAGCATCATAGCGATATTCTCAATCTTCTGACGCTTTACCGGATTGGCCCAAGCTTGCTTATTAGCGATGAGCTTCGTGTTCGTCTTGAGAAGCGTCTCCACGATTCTAAGCTTGTTCGCGATCAACGAGTTCCCTGTTTCAGTAAGGTCCACGATGGCATCGACCATATCTGGCACCTTGACCTCGGTCGCGCCCCAAGAAAACTCAACCTCTGCCTCTACCCCTTTATCCTCCAAGAACTTACGCGTTAGATTGACCACTTCAGTGGCAATGCGCTTCCCCTGAAGATCTTGAACCGTCTGTATCGGCGAGTCCTCTGGAACCGCGAGGACCCAATACGAAGGGCGGTTGGATGCACGGCTATAAACGAGGTCGCAGACCTCTACCACATCGGACCCATTCTCTACGACCCAATCGTATCCACAAAGTCCCACATCGAAGAAACCATGGTCTACATAGCGACTAATCTCTTGGCTCCGCACAAAGCGGCCTTCCACTTCACGATCGTCTATGCTCGGCTTGTATGATCGAGAACTCTTTTGAATCTTCCAACCCGCTTTGGCAAATAGACGGATTGTCGCTTCCTCCAGACTGCCTTTGGGCAATCCAAACATAACTGTCGGCTCATTTTCTGACACGTATGACCTCGAAATCCATGGATCACTCTGGCGCAAGCCTAATCGTGAGTCCTTTTATGTCTTGTTTTACATTTTTACATTTTTACATTTTACAATTAGCCTATTAACAATTGTGAATAATGCGTACGCGGGCTCACCCTGGTCGGAACCTTACGCCTCTGAGCTACGATATACGCGTAAAAACTTGTTCTATATCCTATTCACAAAGATCTTTTTTTAACAAATCATCATTATGCCTAGTAAACCAAGGCCATTGGTATTGATCGTCGAAGACGAAGCTGAACTCGCTAACGTTATCGCGGAGCATCTCGAAGCCGCGGGCATGCAGACGCAAATTTGCAACCGCTGCGCCCTCGCGATGCGATTCCTCAAGAATAACTTCGCCAATATTATACTGCTGGACTTAACGCTTCCCGACCAAAACGGATTCGCGTTCATGGAAGATCTCAAGCGGGAGGACATCAATATTCCCACCATATTCCTTACCGGGAACGATTCGGAGATTTCAAAAGTGAAAGGACTTGAGCTCGGAGCGGACGACTACGTAACGAAGCCGTTCAGCGCGCCTGAGCTCGTAGCGCGCATCCACGCGGTGCTTCGTCGCGCGGAGGTGGCCAACGACTTCAACGTGACGAAGAACGTCAAGCTCACCGATTCGCCATTCGTCTTCAATTCGGCATCGGTCAACCCAACGACTATGGAGATCACATTTGTGGACGGTGAAGTGGTAACGATTGGGCGAAAGGAAATCGGCATCCTCTCCTATTTCCACAACAATCCCGAAACCATTATCACGCGAAAGAATCTCATCCATTCAGTCTGGGGAATTCATGCGGATATTCGAAGTCGCTCGCTTGACCAGTACATCGTGAAGATCCGTGACTTGTTCAAGCGCAAGGAGGTTCCACTAGACAATCTCAAGACGATTCACGGCATCGGTTATCAGTACGAGCCCTTTAAGGCGGTAGAACCCTCAGCTACCTGAGTCAGGTCAGTTGCTAACGACCTGGATTAATTGACTTGAGACCCAATTTTCTAGGAACCCCGCATAAATACTCGGCTTCCAATTGAGTTTCCTCCCGCATTATGCCGGGCAGCTGTTCGCATATCCGTCTCTGAATGACCGGAGGACAGAGCGCCTTCCCCAAGTGATACACTAGATGGCCTGCTCCCAAAATGGACCCCTTCTTCATTTTGATAACCTTCGGGAGCTCTCTCTACATTAATAAAAAGAGAGACGATTCCGGCTAGAGCCAAAAGCCCAAAAACTGCTAGAAAAACTACCATTCTATCAGGATCGTCTGGTCCGTGGGGTTCTGAAGTAACATAAGCGAAGAGGACAGAATAGGCATTGAAGCCGCTTGCTGCCCTCGAAAACTAGATTGAAACTGATAAGCACCCTACTCATGTTATCAACTTGGGACACCAGTTTTTCCCGTTTGTTACGTTATTTTTACAAAATATGAGCGAAGCTACGTAACGTTTGATCAAGAAATCATTCCCGTATAAACGAGTTGTTCCCGTATATCGTAATCCTAAGTCTCAAACCAGATTGGGGCAAAGGCTGAACCGCCAAAATTTTCAGCGCATACGATAGTATTCGTCAGGATTGTAGAGGTAGTAGAAGTCGAAGGGCTCTAAACGCGGAAGGGACACAAACGGTCTCCCTTTTTCGTCTTCAGACTCCTCCAAGGCACCTTCGGCGAATATCAGACTCGTCCCGAATCGGTCCGGGTTCTTGTCAACTGACATTTCCCATATTCGATCCACTACTTGATCAATCCACTTCAGTTCCGAGGCTCGGTCTCCGAACTCTCTCCAATCGCCATCTGAATTCTTCTCGTACATCAGAGCGATGAACTCGTCCAAGGTTAGGCCCATTTTCTCGGCGACGGGTCGAGCAACGCGTCGCCACCACTCTTCAGCCTCCTCGAGAAACTCTTTTTGCTGCGTAAGATTACCGCTGAGTCCCCAGCTAATCTGGTGATGAAGAACAATCGCGTTCGGATAGCAGTAGGAACGCTCCGCAAGCGTAGCGATACTCGCCGCCATGCTAGCAGCATACGATTTAACGACCACGTATACCGGAGCCTTGCTCCCATGCATCGCCTTCATGATCTTGTAGCCGGACATTACCGATCCGCCTGGCGACGAATCAATCACCAGAAATATCGGGTAGTGAGGGCTCTCATTGTTGTAAAAATTAATTCGTTCGCTCACGTAGTCAGCGAGGCCACTCCAGATAGGTCCATTCAGAGCAATGCGACGATCGCTAACATGCAGCACTCCATCCACGTAGGGCTCCTTCAAATACATCAGCTCGCGATCTGAATAGATTAAGTCCTCAACAAGATCTCCTTTTTCCTTCACCGAAAGCTTCGCGGTCAAATTCGCTACCTCCAGGTCTAGCTTTGCGCGTTCGTGCTTAAGCTTCGTATCCGCCAAGCGAACCTTGTTCATCTCCGTCTCCATTTCCTTGAGAGCGATCGAATTTTCCAGTTTCAAGCGTTCTTCTTTTTGGCGAAGCTCGTCTAATTCTTGAGTCAGTGCCTTTTTCGATTCTAGGCCAATAATCGATATCTGCTTGTTCAATGAATCAATCTTAGCATTCAGACGCTCATTCTCGGTCTTGAGCTCATTCAGCTCTTGCGTGAGCTTCTCTCGAACTAGGGAATTCTCCAACGAAATCAGCTCCTTCTCTTCCTTCAAATCCTGTATCGTTTCCTTGAACTTCTCCGCTCTCAACGAGAGGCGAGCAGAGATCAAATCCCGTTCGTCCCTCAATTGCTTAAGCTCCGCTTTTCGAGCTTCCTCTTCTGGGTCAACCTCGTCCTCTTTAGCGTCGCTTGAATCAGAATTTGCCTGAGAGTCCTTCTCAGAAGCATCGTCCGAATCGTCGCTTCCGCCGGAAACAACCAGCGGGGCTAACTCATTCGCATCTGTCTGAGCAGTCGCCGACGCGCCAAGAAGAAGCGCCATAAAAATAAAGATCCTAGCGGAAAATTGGATAGTTCTCATGATATTGAAACGATTCAACCGCCACAATTAGAGCGGTAATTCTAGATTGATGTCTCGGGACCGGGAAAACGCAAGCGCAAGCAGATAGATGCGAGCAACGTCAGAACCGGGTCCTCACTCAAGGAATTAAGGACACCTAAATCGATATCATGGATCGCATTGCGAATGAAATTCCATAAAATAACTAGATATTCTCTCAAATAGACCTACAAAGGCAGTCGTGAACTCGGATCCTCTACAGGAAGTAAAACGCTACATGCTCGACCTGCAAAGCTCGATCTGCAGCGGACTCGAATCTGCCGAGGACTCGAATAGAGAATTCAGGAGAGACGAATGGGAACGAGCAGAAGGAGGCGGCGGAATTTCCTGCGTCCTGGAGGCGGGCGATACATTGGAGAAAGCAGGCGTGAACTTCTCTCATGTCATGGGAGACCAGCTCCCCCCTTCCGCTACAGCAAGTCGTCCCGAGCTAGCAGGAAGACCTTTCCACGCAACCGGCGTTTCAGTGGTCGTCCACCCAAGAAACCCTTACGCTCCCACTTCCCACGCCAACGTTCGATTCTTCACAGCGCCTGCCAGAACCTCCGCGGAATCCGATATATGGTGGTTCGGGGGTGGTTTTGACCTGACACCCTGCTATGGATTCAGCGAAGACGCGCTGCACTGGCACAAGACCGCCAAGGCTGCCTGCGATCCCTTTGGTCCCGACCTTTACCCGTCTTTCAAGGAAGGCTGCGACCGCTACTTCTATATACCTCACCGAAAAGAGCCCAGGGGTATCGGCGGTCTGTTTTTCGATGATTTCGATCAAGGTGGGTTTGAAAATGCATTTGGACTTACTCGAAGCATAGGAGACCATTACACGATCGCCTATCTGCCAATTGTCGAGCGTCGCAAAAGCCATCTCTATACCAAAGAACAGCGCGATTTTCAAAAATACCGTAGAGGACGCTACGTTGAATTCAATCTCGTATACGATCGCGGCACTCTATTCGGACTGCAAAGCGGAGGCCGCACGGAGTCCATACTCATGTCGCTTCCAAGTGAAGTGTCTTGGACATACAACTACACACCGGAACCGAATTCTCCCGAAGAGGAGCTATACAAGACATTCCTAATCCCACGCGACTGGGTTAACGCTACCGAATAGGTCCACCCAACCTAAGACTATTCCTATGAATTCAAGAGATCGATTCCTGGCCGCCCTTAACTGTGAACCTCTCGATAGACCGCCAATCTGGGTCATGCGTCAAGCTGGGCGATACCTTCCTGAATACCGTGAACTAAAAAAGAAGCGTTCATTTCTCGAGCTTGCGCAAACGCCAGAACTTGCCCTCGAAGTAACCCTGCAGCCACTGAGGCGATTTCAACTCGATGCAGCCATCATATTTTCAGACATCCTAGTTATACCCGAAGCGTTGGGCCAAGGATACCATTTCAGAGAAGAAGGTGGAATCGGAATGGACTACCGCCTAGAAAGCGCGAAAGACATAGATCGGCTGGACCCCAGTCGCATCGAGGAAAAGCTAGGCTATGTCTCCGAAGCGCTTCGCCTCATCAATCGTGAGTTGTCTGGCAGCACAGCCTTGCTTGGTTTTGCAGGATCCCCTTGGACCCTCGCGACCTACATGATAGAGGGAGGCAGTTCCAAGAACTTCGACCGCATCAAGTCCCTCTACTATTCTGACCGATCGCTGTTCGAGTCTCTCCTAGAGAAGCTGACGAAAGCGCTGGTGGAATATGTTCGCATGCAGAAAGCGGCGGGCGCCGACGCAGTCCAGATATTCGATTCTTGGGGAGGAATTATTGCAGGAGATTCGTATTACGATGCCTCATTAAAATGGATACAGAACGTAATAGAGGAAGTTGGTGACGAGATTCCCATTATTATCTACGCCAAAGGCACCACCCCACATATTGCAAATCAAGCCGCAACCGGAGCTAAAGCAATCTCGGTAGATTGGACGATCTCCATCCAAGACGCGGCCAGGGCCCTACCAAAGGATGTCGCCATACAAGGAAATCTGGATCCTGTAGTTCTTGATACGAAGCCAAATATCGTAGAAACAGAAGCGCTTCGCATCCTCAATTCGATGAGAGATCGTCCCGGTCACATTTTCAATTTGGGTCATGGAATTCACCCAACCGCCCGTATCGAAAATATGGAAACTCTCGTAAATACCGTTGTCGGATTTAATCCTAGCTCTTAGCGAATCAGGTAATACACAGAGAGATGCAGGACGCGATAATCATAGGAGGCGGCATCACGGGCCTCACTACTGGATACCTACTCCAGCAAAAGGGATTGGAGATCAGCGTTGTTGAAAAAAGCCTACGTCCTGGCGGCCCAATACAATCCGTAAATCACAACGGATACCTGATTGAAAAAGGTCCCAATTCATTGCTCGTCTCAGATCCATGGATTGATTCCCTAATTCAAGAGCTTGGCTTGAGAGATGACATTTCAAAGGTTTCCCCAGACGCTAAAAAACGTTACATAGCCCGCAATGGAAAACCGGTATCCGTCCCGAGCGGACCGTTCGAGCTCATAGGTAGCCCGCTGTTTTCATTCCGCGGCAAATTGAGCCTACTGGCAGAGCCATTCAAGAAGCCGCTGTCTGGCGATAAATCCAATTTCGAAACGGTATCGGAATTCGTTAAACGCAGACTCGGTCAGGAGATCTTGGACTATGCGGTCGATCCGTTCGTGGGAGGGATCTACGCAGGAGATCCAGATGAGCTTATATTGAAAGACGCCTTTCCGATACTTTGGGAATTGGAACGAAATCATGGTTCGCTGCTCAAGGGCATGAGGAGCAAGCGAAAGGACCACTCAAGCGGAAGCATTCCAAATCGCAGCCAGTCACTCAATTTCAATGAAGGGCTTCATACGCTTCCGAAAGCCATCGCTAAGAAACTTGGGAATCGTCTTTGGCTGGGCTCGCAAGGGGTTGCGATCAACCGGAATGATCGCGGCTGGCAGGTCACCTGGAAACGGGAGGGCGAGAACTTCGAGGGTTTCGCTAAACGCTTGTTCGTCTGCATTCCTTCAAAAGACGTGCGCAAACTCGCCTGGCCCTATCCCATTTCTGATTGGATCTCTGGCTGTCCCGAACTCCCCTACCCAACCGTTCATAGCCTCACCCTCGGGTATCGACGCGAGCAGATTCAGCATCCTCTGGATGGGTTCGGTATCCTCGTCCCGAAACGAGAGCCTGCAACCATTCTCGGAGCCATCTTCAACTCCAGCGTCTATCCCGAGCGAGCGCCAGAGGACCAGCGCCTAATTACAGTCATGCTGGGAGGGAGACGCGATCCCCAACTAGCCGACTCGGATGAAGAGGAGCTTGTGGACATTGCACGTAGCGATTTAAAGTATCTACTAGGCATCACAGGCGCTCCCAGCTTCCAGTACTTAACTACTTGGAAACAAGCGATCCCGCAATATACAAGCGCCTTCGTGCAATGGAAATCATGTATCCAGACTCTGGAAACGGATTACCCAGGTCTTCGCTTCGGTGGCAACTCGGTCGATGGCATCGCCCTAAGTTCGAGCCTGCTCAGCGCCAAGAGACTTTCCGAAATAATCGACTAGGCCCGCCTATTCGAGCGAAGCGACTTTTACTTGATCGATTAGCGATTTGAGCTCGGAGGATTCTTGCTTGAGGGCCGCGCGCTCTAGGAAATCCAGTGATTCCACATAGCGCTTTTCGTCGATCAGCAGCTCGGACGCCAGTATCAGCGCATTGTATTCGTGCGATTCCGAATCGTAGGCGCGCTCATAATAATACATCGCCTTAGCCTTTTCTCCTCTCCGGGCAAGCAGCGAACCAAATCGCGTCAACGCCTCTCCACTCAGCGGGTCCTCCAAAAGGGCGGCCTCCAGCTTTTCCTCTTCTAGCGACACATCCCCTTCCAAAAAAGCAAAGGTCGCCTCCAATAGCAAAAAACGAGTTTTTTCGGTCGAAGGCCAAAGGGTCTCTATAGGAGAAATCTTGTCGAACAGGCGACGCGCCTCCGCAGCCTCATCTTGCTCGATAAGGTAGCTTACCCCAGTGAGAACATCCGGCAATATCTCTAGCAACCTTGCCCGATCCTCTCTCAAGAAAGTATCGACGGCTAATCCATACAGACCTTGCAAGCTGTAAATATTCGCCAACTGAAGTCGCGTATCCGCTGTCCCCTCCCCAAAGGAATGCATCATCTCAAAAATTTGAGCGGCCTTTACGAAATTCTGTGTTTCAACGTATACGTTTGCCTGATACGCTCGATAGATCGGTTTTTGAGGATCCCTACGAATAAGCTCCTGAAGCAGAGGAAGGGCTTCCTCGTAACGCTTCCCTTGGATCATTGCTTGAGCTTTTCCCTCTATCCATTCGATATTGTTGGGATCCAGCACGACGGCCGCATTGTATGCTAGCTCCGCCGCCATCAAATTTCCTACGCGCAAGTGGCAATAAGCAGCCGTCCCGTAGGTATCAGGGCTTGTATCGCCCAATTCTACGCACCGTACCAGCGCTTCCATCCCCCCTGCATAATCCGCCAATCGCGTTCGCAGCATACCTAGATTCTTCCACGCTCTCCGGAACGTGGGAAACTTGTCGATGGCTCGAAGGTACTCATCCATCGCGTCATCGAAGGCTTCGCCATTGAAGTAGAGATTGGCTAAGATGAAATTGAATGTCGCGGTTGCGGGCGTATCCTCGCCAAGCATTCCTTCGAGCATGGATTTCGCGAACTCCGGATTCTCCTCAACCATCGGCCCAATTTTCTCGAGCAGGGAAATCTCCAATTCCTGTAGCTCAGGTTCGCGATCCTCGAGCACACCATAGCTCGCAACGAATCGCTTCAGGAATTCAGGGCCGTACAGGTCAGGCTTACCCATTTCGAGATCCTCTTGGGCAAGCAGCGAACTCGCGCATAATGCGGTGAGCAATGAACAGAGAGCTTTCATAGGCTAAACGGGGTACTTTCCGACTTTTCGTAGACGAGAACGAAACGAGCCCAGCAACTCACTTTCTCGCCGTCGCGTATTGCCGGCCTAAATCGCCAGCGCTTCAAATCTCGAACGATATACTCCCGCGCTTCCGGAACGGGGGAGTTCAAAACCATTACGTGCAAAGGCTTCCCTTTTTGATCGATCGAAACCTGCACGATCACGCGCGCGTCGCCCATCTTCCTTTTCAGTTTTGATGGAAGCGTCGGCATGGGCGTATGCGTACGGACAGGTATCTTATCGACCTCGCTCTTCTCGAAGATAATAGACCTCAGGTCCACGTCGATATGTGGCCTTTGAAATTCCGTAAGGCTCACTTCGATACGGTCGGTTATCCGCGAAGGAACATCCATCGTCGTATCGATAGGCGAAACTGTCAGCTTAGTCGGGTCTGGGTTCAAGGAAACTTCCACCTTCACCGGTACTTGGGGGGCAACGGTTTCGGTCACCATTTCCGGCGGAGATGGCGGTGGAGGAGGCGGTAGAAATAGGTCTACTTTGGATATTACTATTTCTTCTTGAGACTCAACCTCTCCGAGCTTCGAGAGCGACATTGCTGAAAAAAGCGCCGCCGTTCCTACAATCGCAATCGCTACGACTTGTATGGAATTCGTGGACTTCTCCAGCCCTGCTTCTAATGAATGCGCGTTCATTCCTTCGTCGCGAAATGGATGTCTTCCCCTCCTGCTGCCTTAACCTCGCCATACACCTTCGCGAACGTTCCGTGCATCGACTCGCGATCCGCTTGGATGATTATCGGCACATCCTCGATTGCGAGGATTCGGTGAACGATGGGTCGCACTCTTTCGAGCGATATTTCTTTGCCCCCATGAAAAATGCGGCCTGTATTCGAAATTGCGATCAGAATGCTATTCTTCGGAAGTGGCGTGGAGTTGCTGGCTTCCGGTTTGTCCACATCGATGCCCGATTCTTGCACGAAGACGGTCGTCACGATGAAAAAGATAAGGAGGATGAAAATGCAATCGATCATAGGAGAGAGGTTGATCTCCGTATCGCCTCCAAGATCTAGGTCTGCGATATTCCGTCTCATTTCGCGACCGCTCCCTTCCCTTTCAACACATGCAACTCCTCATGAACGATCTCCTCTTGCCGAACCTTGGCTTCCCGCTTGATCCATTGAATCAAGAAGATAGCAGGAATAGCGACGATGAGTCCTGCCTGCGTCGTTACCAACGCGAAACGAACGCCGCTCGAAACTTGCGATGTCGTTTCTTGGACGCGTTGAGAAAGGCTTTCGAATGTATTCAACATTCCAATTACGGTTCCAAGCAATCCTAGCAACGGGGCCGCAGCTGCTAGCATTCCAATGTAAGAAATCTGCCTAGATACGAGATCGCTAAACTCACGCTTACTCTGAGAATACGCAATCTCCAGCTCGAGATCGCTCGCGCCATCCTCCAGGCTCTCCTTGATTCTATTGACCGAAAATCCACGTACAAAAAATAGCGTCCCGAAGGCGGAGCGATATAGAATCAACGACAGGACGACCAAAGCGATCATCACGGCTCCCCCCTCTTGTACCGTCTGCCAAGTTTCTATGAAAAACTGCTCCATCGTATCAGGAATCTACGCTACCGCTCAGTTTGTTGACGATCTTTGAAAACTCTGTAGCGGCCAGCTCCATCGCGCTGATGCGGCGCTTCGCTAGCCTCAGCAGGGCGCCGTGAATAATGAGAGTCGGAATCGCCACAACTAGCCCTAGCTCAGTCGTAACCAGGGCCTCGGATATTCCTGAAGACAGCGCCTTTGGGTCGCCCGAGCCAAATATCGTGATCAGGGTGAAGGTCTTGATCATGCCCACGACCGTTCCCAGCAAACCCATCAACGGAGTCGCAGCCGCCGTGACTGCCAGCCATGGAAGGAATCGTTCAAGCCGAGGTTTACGATACAGAATCACGCTTATCATGTGATCCTCCATCAATTCGCGGTCTTCGTTCGCATGAGCGGCGCCTTCGAGAAGCATGTCGCGCATCCAAGGCTTGCTGGTGGAAATTTCTTCTTTCGCTTTATCCAAATCGCCCTTCACCGCTGCGCTAGCCGCAGCCGCCAAATTTGTCGGAAGGGAAACGGCGAGAGCGCTGAAGTCCGTTAGCTTCACCAACGCGAGAAGCAAGGCCAATGCCCCCATACCCAGGATAGCATAGCCGACGGCGCCACCCTGCTCGATATGTTCCTTCCATCCCCCACTGGCATTCTTTAGCGAAATCGCCTTCCCCAAAGAAGCGTCGAGCGGTAAGGCATATCGATCCGATGCCCCATAATCCTGCAAAGCGTTTCCGTATTCGCCATCTAATGACGTTAGAGCTGGCTCAAGAGCTCCAGGGCGAAATGTGAGGATCCCAACGGAATCCCCCGTTTCTTCCTGAAAATACGCTGCCGGTCCAAAAACAATCACCGTTCCATTCAGTATTTCGCCCGAATCGTCTATCGCTTTGCCAGAAAACGTATAGCCTCCCGAGATAAGATCCAATCGATCGAGGCAGCGCTCCACTGCTTCCGTCCGCTTTTCGCGATACTGCTGCGTTCCCGCGCCTGCGCGCTCTATCGCCTCCCTCAGTGACGAAAGCTGTTCCGAGAATATTTGATCCTCGGCAATATGCAATCGCCCTTCAAATGTATTCAAATATTGGGCAAACAATCCGGAAACGTAATCGTTCTGGGTACGAAGGTCTTGGGACCGCTCTTGTTGAATGCGGAGATCCTCAATGGCCTTCTCCTCAACGATGCGAACCTCCCTTACCTGCGATCTCATAGCGATCGCTTGGTTCTCAAGCTCATTGATCCGCTCGATAATCGGCACCTTCTCAGAAGCAATCGATTCTTGCAGCGCTTGATATTTCGCCAAGCTCACGCTTAACCTCTGTTCCATTTCATCGGCCAGAGCGGCAATGTCCTTCTCTTGCCCTAGAACCGGATTCGCAAATAGCGCTATCAGCGCTCCGAGGAATAGATGGCGCCGACTCATCCTTCACCCTCCAACACGTTCAATGCCCGGCCTGGCAAATTCTGAATCGATGGCGGACGCGTTTGGTCGTATATTCGCACTACTTCCAAAATTTGATCGAGATAGTCAGGTCTCTTATTCCAGATCCAACCATCTGCTCCGGGAGTCAGCTCCCAGGCTTCCGTTCCTTCCGGATCCACCGCATAGGCCCGAGCCAAACCCCAATATATGACAGAGATCATAACCTCTCGACCGTCTTTAAGTCTACGAGGAACCGATTCTACTGTAATCGATCGATTGAATTCTTCGATGTTCGTGAAGGCGGCCACTAGAATTTGGGCGCGTTCTCCAAGCGCAGCTGGGTCCGCCTCGCCCAATTTCTCTCTAGCCGAATCGAGCTCTTCTTTAAGGAAGTCAGGAGCCGACGCTCGATAGCGGTCAAAGCGCTCAGTCAGCTCTTCGAGCTTCGCCACGTAGAATTGGCGGGAAATCTCCTGACTTTCGAACGTCTCCATGTTGCGAGCCGTTTCCGCCGCAGTTATTTCGGCAGCTTGAGTGATGGTTTCCAAGCTTTCGGAAAGCGTCTCGATATTCGATTCGAGCACGCGCACATTTTGAGCGAGTATTTCCTTCTTGGACTTCCAGTCATTCCGCTCTGCGGCAATTCTCTTCTCAAGCTCAAGCCATCGTTCGGTTGCTGCTTCGAGACGCTCGTACTCATCTGCGCTCGATCGCGTCGAAATTACCAAGAAACAAGCAAGGGCGACAACCGCTAATATCCGACGGCGCACATTCCTGAAAGGGGACGTTGCGATAATCATCTGGTTTGGGGTGGCGAGGAAGGGTTGACTTGAATCTCAATATCGCCTCGACCGAAATCACGTTTGCAAAGCGTCTGTCAGGGGTCAAGCGAGTTCACGAAACCGAATCTCAAATACTCTAAACGACCCCCGAAGATTAGGTCTCTTGGTTCTATGCTGAGGCACGCGTTCCGATTCGAAACTGACGTAACCCGAACAAACGCTTCCCCGTTAACCTTCCGGCTCCTGAATCATTCTACTTCATACCTTGGCTATGCGATTCATCTCAAATTTCGGTCTCATCTTGGTTCTCGCATTGGCTTCGATCAGCAGCGCAAGTGGGCAAGCGAGTCCCCAATCATCGGAGATTGACGCCCTGCAGGAAAAGATAGTTTCCGCGATCGAGCCCAAGGTAATGAAGATTCTCACCAGCGTGGAACTGCTTGAGGAACAGGTAGAGCCACTGCAAAAAGCAAGTGTCCGGTACTTCGCGTCGATCCTGATGGAGCAAGGCAAAATGCAAAGGGATCGAACGAAGATGCAAGAATCGGGGCAGAGAGGACGCGATGGGAGCGGTCGCGAAGCCATGATGCAACGGCGCCAGAAAATGGAGGCGCTTCGAACGGCGTTTGAAAAGCAAGCCAAAGAGATTTTGAACAACAAGCAATTCCGAGCCTTCAAAAACGCTATGGAGGATTTGAGCCCGCAGCAGCGAAGAGGGCCGAGGGCCGGACGAGGGGGACGCTGATTCGAGCCACAAAATGATTGCCCTTGGATAGCGTAGCCTCCACTCAGGCTATTCTATGGACTTCGACCTCCAAATCGTTGAGCAGCATTTTCCGGAAATAAGCGATCTTCAAGCGCAGCGTTTCCGCGACTACGCTCGGCTAATCGGTGAATGGAACCAGAAGATAAATCTCATCTCTCGCTCCGATATCGAGAATTTGCCCAAGCGCCACATCCTGCACTCGCTCGCCATCGCTAAAGCGATGCCATTCGCGAACGGCACGCGAATCATGGACGTCGGAACAGGAGGAGGTTTTCCCGGAATTCCCCTTGCGATTCTGTTTCCTGAATGCGGTTTTCACCTGGTTGATTCAATCGGCAAAAAGGTTAAGGTCGTAGTCGATTGCGTACAGAAGCTGGGATTGGACAATGTATCCGCTGAGCAAGCGCGCGCTGAGTCCGTTTCCAATCAGTACGATTTCATCGTTGCTCGAGCCGTGACCCAATTGCCCCAGTTTATGGGATGGATTCGAAAACGAGTGAAGCGAACCGCCTTCAACTCTCTAGCGAATGGAGCGCTATACTTGAAAGGCGGAGATCTTCGAGCGGAGTTCGAAGCCATTCCAGAGTCCCCCACCGCATTTCCAATTCGCGAATTCTTCGACTATGACGAGTTCGATCAGAAATTCGTTATCCACGTACCGGTGACAAGGGGTCAGCCTCAATAAGAAAAATCCCACCGTGCAGCTACGGCTCCTAATTCCCCCCAATATCGAATCGAGCGCCGAACGAGACGCCATCCCGATCAAGCTCGAGATTCGACAATCCGAAAGCGAAATCCAAGCCCCCGAGTCGATACCTATGGATGCATTGGGCGCCTTGTCGGAGAGTGAGCGAGCCGCCGCCTTCTCTCTCCTTCAATGGTCAGGAGGGAGCCTCGCCTCTTTCTTGCAACTCACCCGAGATCAACTCGCTCAAATTGTTGAAATCTTGGCAAAGGAAGAATGCTTTTACTGGGCGAACAAGCCTCAGGAGCCCATTGAGTGGACTGCAAGCCAGCTCGTTGGCGTTTCCAATTTCTTACGCCCCGCTTCTCCAGAGTCGCCCTCCTCAGAACGCCCCTCCGCTGAGCCTGATTCTGAACCCGCGCCTAAATCGCCCTATGCCAAATCTGCAGGCTTCGAAGGCACGCCTATGCAGGTCGACGGTTCGCCCCACTTCATTTCGATCAAGCTCCCTTCGAGAGAGCATCCCTGCTACCGGGAAATTCGAGATCTGCTCGACGCCTATCGCTTCAGGCTCGAACCGAGCAATAGAAGATGGTGGCTGCGAGACCGGCACCAAGTATTGAATTTCCTAGGCGAGAATTGGACTGACCTGGAAAATCGATACCAAGCGGAATTCAGCGAAAATTTCCTGGAGCGTGCAAAGCCTATCAAAAACGTATCGATTCGAATGGAAATTCAGGAGGGGCACGGTTCGTTCAAGCTCTCCCTATCGATCGCAGCAGGGAACGCTAGCGAACAATCGATTCGCTCGAGCCTCAACTCAGGTCGCCATTACATCGAATCCGGGGACCAGATCTTTCTAGTCAAAAAGGAAGCGCTGGGGAAAATTCACTCCTTGCAAAAAGCGGTTTCCAACTCTCCAGACGCGCCATTGCTCCACAACGGCACGTATTCCCTACACGCATCCCGAATACCTGAAATTTCGGAATCGCTAGAAGCGGTCAATCCAAACTTCAAAGCGCCTAAAATCTGGCGGGCCCGTAGCGCAGGACTGCGAAACCTAACCGAACTGCCTCGTCCCTCGCTCACACCCTACCTAGAGAAAACGCTGCGCCCCTACCAGAAGATCGGCGTTTCCTGGATGACTCACTTGTTCAAGTATGAGCTAGGCGGTATTCTCGCCGACGAAATGGGTTTGGGCAAGACCCTGCAAGCGCTCGCTCTCCTATCAGGGCTTAAAGGCCGTCGACGCGAAAAGGAGGTGCCCTCGCTCTCGCTCGTCGTTTGCCCCGCCTCGCTTGTTGAAAACTGGAAACGTGAAGCGAACCTCCATTGTCCGGAACTGAACGTTTTCGTGAATCATGGAAGCCAACGGTTCCGGGATCAGTCGGAGCTAAGCGACATAGATGTCCTTATTACCTCGTATGGCACGCTCATCAGGGATCAAGAAACGCTTTCCAAGCAAGTATTTCTCTGCATCATCGCCGATGAGGCCCAGCATATCAAGAATCGCAAGACTCAGAATGCCCGAGCGATCCTCGGCCTGAACGCTCCGGGTCGATTCTTGCTCACGGGTACGCCTATCGAAAATCGGATACAGGATTTGATGTCGCTGCTTGATTTCATTCTGCCAGGTGGATGGAAAGGTATACCAAAGGACGCTCGAGGAGACGATCGCCGCTGGCATGAACGCCGTATATTGGATCAAGCAGCCCCTTACATATTAAGGCGCTCAAAAGAATCGGTCGCTCCAGAACTACCCGAAAAGCTCGAGCACACGCTTTTCATCGAAATGACACCTGATCAGCGCTCCCTCTACGAACGCGCAAGACGCGAGGCTGAGACCGATATCTCTAAGCTCGAGAAATCCGGAGGCTCTGAAAACGCGCTTCGCATGAAAGCTCTAACGCAATTGCTGCGATTGAGGCAAATTTGCTGTGACCCACGTATTGTCGATGGCGACGCCGAACCCAGCTCTTCAGCGAAGAGAGCGAGCTTCATCGAATTGCTAGAGGAATCCATAGATGGCGGCCACCGCATCCTGGTGTTCTCGCAGTTCGTTTCCATCCTCTCCCTCCTTCGCGATGAACTAGATTTGCAGGAAATTGGCTACTGCTACATCGATGGATCCACCCGGAATAGAATGGAGCAAGTTGACAAATTCCAGTCGAACGCTGACATCCCCATCTTCCTAATCTCGCTAAAAGCAGGAGGAGTCGGCCTGAATCTCACTGCTGCCGATACCGTAATCCATTTCGACCCTTGGTGGAATCCTGCTGCAGAGACTCAGGCCACGGATAGAGCCCACCGGATCGGTCAAACCAAAGTCGTTACCAGCTACAAGCTGATCGTGTCAGGTTCGGTCGAAGAGAACGTCCTACAACTTCAGGCGACTAAGCGAACGCTTCTAAAGGACGTATTTGAGGCAAGCGAGGCAGCCAATGCGACTTTGGGCTTAGAAGATCTCAAGTCCCTTCTCGGCTAAAATCTACCGTAGAATCAATCAAACGTCTACGTATCAGCGCTAGACTTCCACGGTATTAGCAAGCGCCTATCGGCTGAATATACGGTGCGTTTCATCCAAATAGGTCTATTCGAAGCAATCCCGAATTTTCGGTATTTTGCCCTCTTTTCGAGCCCTAAAATGCGGCATCTGCGTATCGAGCGCGGAAATAGACTATAAGAGCAATTTCACCCGTTTCCCCTCTGGAACAAAGGGACAAGTCACGTGGCTTCTTTTGACTCTCTCCGATTCTAGAATACGACTACGTATCATCCTAGATCCTATCTAGTTTCGAGAAAAAAATTGGATTAATTTGATCCTGAATCCCTAAAGAAAAAAACGAAGAGTGAGATACTTATTTTTACCTATTATAGTATCTATCAATTTATTTTATCTTAATTATACTTATCTTTTAGGCTTATTTCTATTCTTACGGTTCGGTTAATGTTCCTCCGTATCTAACCGCGTTATTTCGATCATAAGAGCGCTGTATTTCGCTGATTTCAAAGGACTATATCCAATCTTCAATCACAAATCTATTCGATAGTATTACTAATCGTTAAGAATGAATTCGTTCTAAGCTAATACCCTAATTTCTTATCGTTTTAATCAATTAAGAATATCTACATCGTAAATGCGCCCATGGTCGAGACGATAGAACTGCCAACACGAAATCCAATCATAGCCTATCCGCAGCACGAAAACGATCCCAACTCAGATTCATAGGTTATTCAGAAAACAAATACATTATATCAAATAACAATATCCATCACATCTCCCTCCGGGGAAAATTACATCTAACAACAATCCAACATCAAAACACCATGAAAACACTCATCGCTGCTTCAGTTAGCCTCGGCTTTGCTTCCATGCTTCACGCTGGACCCAATGAATCTGCGAACCTTACCGCTTCTATCACTTCGGGAGCTCTTGAAATCGTACCTGCTTCCGTAACGGGACCTTGGGCTGCCAATGGTGGGGGCTCTGTAGCTGTTACGGGATCGACTCAAATCGACGCTTTGGTCTTCGAAATCGACGGAATCACCATCAATGACTTGAACGGTGACGGACTTGGCTGGACCCTGTCCGCTACTCCTGTACCTGCGCTTACCGACGGAACGGACAATCTTCCTATTGGTACAACCGCCGGATTCAACAACCCATCCGACATTGCTAACAGCACTGTTACTCCCAACCTAGTTACCTACACAGAGACAGATGGTGTCGTTGGCTATACCATCAACTACGACGTAGCTTACGATGTGCCTGCCCTTGTTGGCTCTGGTTCATACACCGGCACGATAGCCTTCGAGCTGTTGGCGCAATAGTTTCTTAATGAATGAGATATATCGGTAATCCATTATGCATAGCTACACTCTGCGCGATCGCCACCTCCATCAGATCATCTGAAACGGAGCAGGCTCAACTTGCCGCGACGATCAATCCGGGGGCGCTTGAAATCGCGCCAGCCTCGCTGGCCACCGAATTCAACCCGGTACAAGCAGACATCAGGCTAACGGGGACAACGCAAACGGATGCGATTACCTTCAATATCTCAGACATAGAGATCAACGATCTTAACGGGGACGGCCTTGGGTGGAAACTCACGGCCGTCCCTCATGTTCTTTCACATACGAGCAACAGCTCGACCCTCCCCATCGGAACCGTCGCAGGGTTTCAGAATTTCAGCGATGTCGCCAATACCTCGCTCGAAAGCCCGGACGAAATCCTGTACACCTCAGGCAGCGGCATAGCGAACTACACCGTAGATTTCCTACTTTCCTACGACATCCCTCTGACCGCTACAGCAGGCGACTACAATGGGATCGTGATATTCAACATCATTGCGGAATGAATACGGCGACTTACAGAATAGCGGTGCGGGCGACATTCGCTCTGGCCCTCATTTTTGCGGATATACAACGTCGAGAATCCGCATTTGGGACCTATTCTCATAGCAATCTTAACGGCCACGATCACAAAGAAGATTTCTACCACCAAAGCTACGCTGATGACCACTACTACAATCATTTACATCGCTACGGAATTCACCTCGATGGCCCTCGGCGCATTATTTTTCCACGAACGACTGTTACTGAGTATCCTCAAGACGTATACAGCCATGAACAACGCCTCATTCTGTCGAACAAAAATTTTAAGAAAGGCTGGTTGCTCAACGGTAAGGTGTTTCGTGATCGCCTATTTGGCTGGAAGACCTGGGAGCGTATACCTGCCGAATTGAAATTCAAGTCCATCACCTGGGTGCGCGGTGGCAACGGAAGCACTGCGGGAATCAGGATCCACCCGAGTGGAGAATATATTGAAGCCGACCCCAACTACAGGAGAGGAGTCTACGACATTAGATTCGAAGTCGTTCTAAGAGTCCCAGCTTTTCCTTACGCTGACAAATACTTCGGCGTATGCGCGTTTATCGTACAATAATAATTTATATAGCCTAAGCCCACAATACTAATGAAATACCTAGCAACAACAGCAATCGCCCTATTGATGACGGCGTCTGGATTCGCCTTTGGCGTCAAACCTATGGTGGCCGATTTCGATCCAAACGCCCCTCAGTCGCAGCAAGTCTTCGTCCTGGAGAATAAGACTGATGAACCTACACCCGTCGAAATACTGGTGGCCAAGCCCTCCATGGGAGAAGATGGTTTTGAAGTCCTAGACATGGGCAACGGAGAGGATCTCTTCCTTATCCTACCACAACAGCTTGTACTCCCGCCCAATTCTAAGCGCTCCGTCAAGGTGCTCTATGTCGGCGACCCGATTGACTACGAAGACACCTATCGTATCCTCTTCAATGAATTGCCCGTCACCATCACTGATCCAGATGAGGAACTGGCGGAAGGCGAAAGCTCCTACTCGATGCAGGTGGTCATGCAATATCACACACGTATTTGGTTAACTCCCGGCAACCTGAGCGAAGACCTGAAAGTAAAGGAATTCGACAAGGTATCGGTACCGACCCCCAAGACGAAATTCGCCGACGGTACTGAAACCGAAGGGTCAGAGCCAATGGACATGCTGGAAATCACGATCGCCAACGAAGGTCAGAAGCACGGCTACGTCCGCTACCCGACCATCACAATGGTGCGCGTCGCCGGCAAACCCATCGTGCTCGCTCGTAAGGATCTCGACGCTATTTCAGGTCACGTCATTATGAAAAGCAGCGAAAAGACATTCCACCTCCCTTAGAAAGAGGATTTTCCCGAGCTCGCCTCTATCAAGGAAATTCGTCTCGAAACGGTTAAGCGTTAGGCAGCTAGATGTCGCGTCGACGTGCACGGTCCCTTATTTGCACGTTATCAACGCTTTCGATCGCCCTCGCCTTTTCCCAGGAGAGCGCCCGTAAGCTGGATACGATTGCAATCCCCCTCGATCTCGAAGTGAATGGCCAATCCGCTGGCGATATCACTATCGAGGCCGACCCGCTTATGCAGGCGATCGCAATCGACGTGGCCGGGTTGAAAAGTCGCGTGGCTAATCAGGCATCGAACGCGCTCACGGGATCGATCGACGCATTAACGGAAGGATTCGTTCCCATCGAAGAGCTGCAGGGCCAAGGTATCGACATCAGCCTCGATCCTGAACGGCTCGTCATCGCTCTGAAAATCGAGGAGAAGAAGCCCGAGCTAAAGTCGAATCGCCAATATATCCCGATCGGCAATCAGCAGAATGTTCTAAGATCCGACCGACATACGAATGAGGCGAAACTTAGCGGATACGCAAATTTTGACGCCCGCGTCACACGATCCAAGAACGAGGTGGGACGCGTCGCGGATACTCAGTCGGTCAACATCGATCATGCTCTAAATATCGGAGGTTTCGCCATAGAGGGAGACAGCTCCTGGTCGTCTCGTCGACAGGGCGACGGAAGTCGTTTTAAGATCAATAGGCTGCGTCTCGTCAAAGACTATCAGAACAGTCTGCTACGTATGAGCCTAGGTGACATCTCAACGCCAATCAAGGACCCGCAAAGAGGATTTCAGCTTTGGGGCGTCAGCCTGGGAAAAGACTTCGACATCCAACCCTATCGGGTCTTTACGCCCACGAATTCCGCCTCGTTCCAACTCGAGGAAAACGCCACCGTTCAAATGCGGATGAACGGTCGTCCCCAAAGGAATCTCAAGCTCGAGCCAGGGATCTGACGACATCGAGCAGTTCAAGCTCGCCGCCGGTCTCAACACGATGGAGCTGGAAATTGTCACCGACACCGGCGCGGTAGAACGGATCGCCATTAGCAATTACGGTGAACCCACCCTCCTCAATAAGGGCACGAGCGCCTACGCGTTTTCGTTCGGACTTCCGCAAAGCTTCGAACCGGGCGAGTCGTTCCTCCTAGTCAACAGCCCGTGGTATCAACGGAGCCTAAGCCTAAGCCCGGTAGCTTCTGGCTACTACCAAAAAGGTATTGGCGATAACATTACAGCTAACGTAAACCTGCATTCGATGATCAATGGATTCGGCTCGGAGGGCAAGCTACATGGGTCAACGAGCTCGGCGTTTTCAGTGCAAATGCGGGCCTGAACCAAGTCGCTGGTCTTGAGCGAGCATCGCTGAAGGCGCGCATCGACTGGAGACGCGATCTTCTCGGCTACAAGCTCGTATTTACGGCTACGCAATCCAGCCGCGACTATGATACATTTCGCAGCAATTTCGCGACAACGACCGCTGCCGTGAAGGGAAGCTACTCCGCCCGCATGGCAAAACGCTTCGGAGAGAGATTCAGCTTCGACGTGGGCTATCTCCAACGAGATACGCACGACGGAAACTCTGACCGCTCCGCAAATGTGAACTTCGGCTATCGGTTTCCTTCATTCCACGCAGGCCTCAACCTGAAGCGCTTCCATACGCGCTCAGCCAATGGAGTCTCCGGATTCCTCACCTTAACTTGGAACCCGAGAGACAATTGGAGAACGCGCACACGACTTGGGCACGAATCAAATGGAGTCGGCTCGCTCGTTTCCACTAACGTCGACTATTCAATCAGGAAGCCAACCAAAGCTATCAGCGCGAATCTCAATCTGCAGTCAGGCTCTCAAGGGAAGGAAGTCGATGGACGAGCGCGATTCGAAGCGGACAACTACTCCGCGACCCTATCCCGCGCCCACCTTTACCGAAATATCGATGGATTCGAAAGCAAGGGAATGGAAACCACTTTAAATGGAGAGTTTGCGATCGCCTATGCCGACGGAGCATTCGGCATTACGCGGCGCATCAGCGACAGCTTCGCAATTATTACGAATCACAAAGCATGGAGCGACGTCACGCTTGGCATCAATCCAACGCTCGGGGGTTTCGAGCAACGCGCGTCAAAAGGCATGCTAAAGCCCGTCCTGGCCAATCTCCGTCCCTACCGCGAAAGTCTCGCGATCATGCACCCTCTCGGTGGCGACACATTTCTAGAGAACGAGGATTTCTACTTCCTTCCCTCTTACAAGCGAGGCAGCAAGCTGACCATAGGGAATGAATTCGTCTATACGGTCCGTAGTACGCTCCTCTACTGGAATGAACAACCTGCAGGGTACAAAACGCTCAAGATAACGGGCGAAGGAATACCAGAAATACTCACATTTACCAACAACTCAGGAAAATTCGTAGCCACCGGATTGAAACCAGGCGTCTACGTAATCAAAGTGAATGGAGCGAAAGAGACGGCCCGATTTGAAATCAATGGTGATCAAAAGCTTGTATTCATCGAATCGATAAAGCTTGCGGATCCAAATTCAATCTAGGCTACCGCTATTTTTCGAACGACGGCTCTGGCCGATGGACTCCGCGATATAGAGAACCAAGCCCAGCCAGATACAGCTGAAAGCGAACAATCGGGCCGAACCAAACGGCTCCTTGAAAACGAATACAGCCAGGCCTAAAGCCATTGTCGGCATTATGTATTGCAGCAGTCCCATCGTAGTCAGCGAGACCCGCTTTACCGCATAGCTATAGAGCAACAGAGGAGTTAATGTCGCAATACCTGTAGAAGCAATCAGCCAATCGTATCGACTTCCCAGCGTTCCCCACACAATTTGATCCCGCCATCCATTCCAAACCAACCAGGTCAAAGCTAAGGGAAACAAGACCGTCATTTCGAGGCCAAGGCCTGAAAATACTCCCAAACGCGAGCGCTTCTTAACCACGCTATAAGTTCCCCAAGTCAATGCGATCCCTGTGGCCACAATCGGAAAGTCATCCAAGCCAATCGCCAATCTCGTAACGCCCAGCGCTGCGAAACCAATGGAAAGCACCTGGAGCCAACTCAGCGTTTCCTTTTCAATTACACGTCCCCAAAAAATCGTGACGAATGGGCACAAGAAATACCCGAGACTTGCATCTGTTATACGATCGTTGGTAACGCCATAGACGAACAAGTACCAATTCAAAGCTAGGAGAGCGGCCGCCACCAAATGCCACTTGAGAATCCCCCAATCTCGCACCCCGCTCCAGTACTCTCGCAGGCTACCTCTCATACGAATCAGAACAAGCAAGATCGCCAAGGTCCAGACGACCCGGTGCATAAGCAACTCTTCGGAAGATACTTTATCAAGCCAAGTCCAATAGATGACTATCAAGCCCCAATAAACATAGCAGGCAATTGCGGCTAGCTGTCCCATTTTCCAAAAAGCGATTTAAAATTAGACTCAATCGTTGCTACAAATGACGACAATTCCATACCTCTCATGTTCGCAGCGTATTCATATATCCTGACAATATTGGCAGGTGAATTGATAGGTTTTCCCGTTTCATCTTCCAAACAGTCATCTACTAGGCTCTCTGGCCCCAACATATCCGGGGCGTCTGTCTCTATCAGTAGTCGATCCAACGGAACGGACTCGAAAACCGCTCTCTTCTTAGACCGGGACTCTTGGGCAAAATAACCTGAGAACGAAAATCGAGCGCCCAAATCCGCAAACGTCTCTACCAATTCCAAGGGTCCTCCATATGAATGCAGCAAAAAACCGGGTTCGTAGCGCCCTTCGTCCTCAAGGATATCTCTGAGCAATCCCCACGCTTTCAGGCAATGGATCGATACCGGCAGCGCTCGCTCTTTGGCGACTCCAAACTGCCAACGGAACGCCGCGATCTGCGTATCGATATCGTATCCATCGATCCATCGATCGAGACCCACTTCTCCGACCATGCACCGAACCCTGTCCAAGGCATTCAAGAACATTGATTGGCTACGCTCCCAATCCCCATCGACATACCAGGGGTGCAATCCGATTGAGGGAATGATGAAAGCGTTTTGGTCCGCCATCCGGAGCACGTCATCCCAATCTTCCGGACGCGTGCCGTTGACCACTGCATTTCGTATTCCCAAGCTTTGAAGTTGGCCTTGATTCCCTGTCCACCAGCGTCCTAGCCGCTCATCCTGTAAATGGCAATGAGCATCGTAATAGGCTAACGTTTCCTCGGGCACTCCCAAGCAGCTAGCGGAGGCCGGGGCTAGGCGCAAGCGCTATACTCGGCTGCGCCCACAAAATCCTCCATCGGCTTACGGCTTTTCAAGATGGAAGCGGTCATCCGTGCGCGTATAGCCCGATGAACCATGCATTCTGCCAATCGGCTGTATTCGATCCGTCAATATGCGTTCATTCGCCGTATCCCAGTACGCGTCTTCTACGCCGCCATGAACCACTTCGCCCAAAATAAGCTGATTGGCTCCAATTTCCTGTCGGGAATATTCACGGCATTCCAAATGGACGGGCGATTCCGCGATGCGAGGCGGGGCCACGGAAACCGAGGGCGACGTCGACAATCCAACTGCCTCGAGTTCGTTCTCGCCGTGAGCGTACTCGAATGAGGTTTGCACCATTTTCTCCGCCAATGGCTCCGTCACCAAATTGATCACGAATTCACCGCCGCTGGCAATGTTTAGAACCGTATCTTTAGGGGAGCCATCCGTTCGCTTCCCGATCCCGAGCGCGACGATGGCTGGATTCGACCCAAATACGTTAAAGAAACTGAAGGGAGTCGCATTGACCTCTCCCTTCTCGTTCAATGTCGTCACCCAAGCGATCGGGCGAGGCACTACCATGTGCGTTAGAAATTGGTATCGATCGGCTGGGGAAAGCGAGGTGAAATCTAATTCCATATATCAGTAGTCAGACTGAACCGTGACGGAATCAATCGAGAAATCGTTGCAAAACACAATTTTCTCCAACTCAAGTCGCAGGCAAACCTTTCGGTTTCTTCCCACGATCCGCTTTAAGGAACAGCCAGCACCCGATTCCTTGATAAAGGAAATTCGGTATCCAGAAAAGCAAGTCAGGTCGGTACTGATGGAGACCGTCCATCCAGCTCACCGCCATCATGAGTATGTAGTATCCCAGGGCCAGTCCCAAGGCCAGGAAAAGATTCGCCGATGTTTCTTCCCGCGATGCCCTAATCCCTAGAGGTACGCCTATCATCGCAAAGGATATCACAGAAAAGCCCATCGCGAATTTTTCATGGAATGCCATTTTCGCTTTGTGGTACCGCTCGGTCGCTTCTTCCTGGATCGCAGGATCGCTGGAATCCATTTGCGCGAGGGCATCAGCCTCCACTTCCTGGAGCTCCTTAAACGTCATCCACTTCAGCTTCTTTTGGAACGTAACTTTTCCAAAAATGCGATCCAATGAAAGGACGAGGCTAGTCGTCTCGAAAGAAAGAGCCGCCCGGATCTTCTTGAAGTCTTCTGGCGAATCGGGATCGCGCGCCTCGAAAGTCCCGCGATAAGGCACGAGAACGAGCGTATTCGCATCTTGGTTATACCGCACTACCCCGGATTCTGCACGCGTGAATCGCTTGGCTCGATTCTCTTCGTCCAGCTCCCAAATCCAAAGATCCTTCAATTCATCGCCATCCTTCTCGCCCACATAAATCACCAGGCCAGAAAATCCGCGTACGAATGTCTTTTCTTGAATGAAGCTCAGCGGGTTTTTTTGGATAATCGCTTCCTTCTCCTGTCTAAACGCTGTCTTCGCTCGCGGTCCATAGTAGAAATTGACCATCAGCGAGAGCACTGCTCCTAGAATGGCAAAAACGATGACCGAGCTTGATAAACGAAAAATGCTCACGCCGGAGGATCGCAGGGCGGTAACCTCGTTTTCAGAAGACAGTCGACCCATGGTGAGCAGTATACCGGTCAGCAATCCGACCGGGAGCGCGTACACAAGCAAATCTGGGAAGAGCAGTTGAATCAATCGAAAGAAAATCGGTATCGTCAAATGCCCCTCCGCTAGGAGATCGAGCATATCCTTGATCACGGCTCCCGTCAGCAACAGAAACGCAAACATAGCAACCGCGCCCGCGCTAGCGGCGAATGCGCCTCTGAAGATATACCGATGAATCAGGCTCACTGATGCAGTAGACTTGCGCGAAGGCCCAGTTGTTCAAGCTCGAAGTCAAGGCCTCCCCAATAGCTAGACAAATTGGATTCGATAGCCCATCTGTAACTGAATTCCCTAGCCTTGAATGAAATACATACCGGAAAAAAAGCCCATATACGGCGAAACGCTCGAGTCGCTGCAAGACCGGTTAATGGAGATCGGCGAACACGCATTTCGGGCCAAGCAAGTGATGGAGTGGCTCTACAAGAAAAGAGCCCATTCCTGGGAATCGATGACCAATCTGCCTGCGCCCTTGAGACGTCGACTCGAATCCGAGTTCGAAATTTCCCCAACGAAGCGCCTCTTGGCTAAGGAGTCCACCGACGAAACCGAGAAGCTGCTCCTCGAAATGGGAGACAAATCGCTCATTGAAACCGTCGTGATTCGAGCGCCGCAGATCGGCGTGGGTCAACGCGATTCCAGAAAGACGATCTGCATCTCCACGCAAGTGGGCTGCGCCTATGGATGCAAGTTCTGCGCATCCGGACTGGCAGGCTGGAAACGCGATCTCAGCGTTGGAGAGATCGTCTCGCAGCTCATACACGTCTGCCATCAGGAAGATGCCACCACTGAGCGGGCGAAAGAGGAAATCGCTTCCTTCGACAACATCGTCGTCATGGGAATGGGAGAGCCAATGGCGAACTATGAAAACCTGCTCCCGGCGCTCCGTATCCTAAACGCTCCCTGGGGGCTCAACTTCGGAGCGAGGCGAATCACTATATCCACTTCGGGCATCGTTCCCAAAATACTTGAGCTCGCGGATGAGCCCGAGCAATTCCGGCTCGCGGTCAGTCTCCACGGGGCCACAAATGCCGTTCGCGAGCAAATCATGCCCATCAACAAGCGCTACCCGCTCGAGACCCTGGTTCCCGCTATTAGAAAGTACGCCGAAACCAAAGGGAGAATGATCACCCTTGAATTCATCTTGATCGATTCTCTTAACGACACCTCCGAACAAGCCAACGCCCTCGCCGACATCGCCCTCCAGCTCAACGCCCACGTCAATTTGATCCCGTACAATACCGTAGCCGGGCTCGACTGGAAACGCCCTAGCATCAAGCGGCAGGAGAGCTTCTACCAACGGCTCAAGCGAGCCAACGTAAGCGCCACGATTCGACGCGAAAAGGGCCACGATATCGCCGCCGCCTGCGGACAATTGAAGCTCAAGGTGGAGCCAATCGCTGAGAACGGCTGAGACGCCTCGGAAAATTCTAGTAAATCAATGCCATTTCAGTCTTTTGAGATTGCGTTTGCGGTCTAATTTTATATATCAACAAATCCGAATACGTTGATATAATGTCTAAGCAACAACCCATTACCGATCTTTTCCAAAACGATCGATCACTTTTGTCAGTCGAATTTTTCCCTCCAAAGAGCGCCGAATCGGTGGACGTCTTGGTTGAGGCCGCAAAACGAATTTCCACCTGCTCCCCCGACTTCGTTTCCGTGACCTACGGCGCCGGTGGAAGCACGCGCGATCTGTCTGCGTCTGTTAGCAAGCGCATGAAAGATGAGGTAGGTCTCCAGGTAATGCCCCATTTTACCTGCGCTGGTTCCACGCAAGAGGAGCTTGGAGCGATCATCGACTCGTTCTACGAAGAAGGATATCGAAATATCATGGCCTTGCGCGGCGACGCCCCCCAAGGCCAAAGCGCGTTCGTCGCGAAAGAAGGTGGGTTCGAATATGCATCGGATCTCGTAGCATTCATCAAGGATCGCCATCCCGACATTTGCATAGGCATTGCCGGGTATCCAGAAAAGCATCCTGAAGCCCCATCGATGGAGTCGGACCTGGACGCCTTGAAAATAAAGGTGGACGCCGGCGCCGCGTTTATTACCACCCAGCTCTTTTTTGAAAATGAAGCCTTTTTCGAATACGTGGACGCCGTACGCTCCCGAGGCATCGATCTTCCCATCATACCCGGCATCATGCCCGTTCTCGCTCTAAAGCAAATTAAGCGCATCACGCAATTATGCCAATCTGAATTGCCCCAAGCGCTGGAGTCCCAGCTCAGCGAAGTCGAGAGCGATCCCGAATCCGTGCGGCGCATTGGAGTTGAATGGGCAATGCGGCAGATTGAAGAGCTCATCGATAAGGGAGCGCCTGGTGTTCACATTTACGCCCTCAACAAGGCGAAATCCGCTATCGAGCTAATCAACGCCGCCCGCGGAAACTAAAGACGGAGGTCATCCCTGCCCCGCTAGGCGACCTGGGTCGAACGATCGTTTCTTCGCCACCACGTAGAGATGCTTCTCGGGATATTGATCGAACTCCAAATGGCATAGATTCATCCCGACGCTCGACAAGAGATCGAGCAATCGGGGTATGCCAAGAACGCCGTAGTAGACCGGCTGTCCCATGCACTCGGCGGATTTCTCCTTGGAACTATAGGTTCCTCCCGCAGTAAAAATCAGGACACCTCCCTCTTCGAGCGCCACGCAAAGCGTCCTCAATACCGATTCCTGCCGAGCGATATCCAAGTGCCAAATACTGTCCCAAGCGGTTACCAATGAGTAATGCTTGTCCGCTTTCCATCGGCAAACGTCTATGCAATGGAAGGCTACCAGCGGATGCCGCTCGCGCGCCAAGCGAATCATTTCTTTAGAAATGTCCAATCCTTCAACTGAAAATCCGGATTCTATCAACAGGTCGACAAAACGTCCACTGCTCCCGCAACCGACATCCAGCGCTGGCCCAGGTTGATCGACGAAGCGTATCGCTCGCATGTGAGCGTCTATTCCATTGCCCCTATTGAAGTCATCGCCATTCCAGAAATTGGCGATCCGATCGTAGCTTTCTCCAATCTCCTCTGGATTCATCCGCCTGCAAATACGACTCGAAAGCCAGCCTTCTCCAATACTGACTTAACCTCTTCCCGCTTGTCGCCTTGGATTTCGATTTGGCCGCCCTTCAAAGAGCCTCCCACACCGCAGCGCTTTTGTATCGATTTCTTAAGCGCGGTCTTCTCCTCAACCGAAATCCCCACAAAATTCTTGGCAATCGTCACCCAGCCTCCTCCGCCTCCAGATCGTTGCCGGACCACATCGACTCGACCGCGGTTCTTTCCCTCCTTCGTCCGATTGACCGGAGCGCTCTTCGGACCTGGAACGGACTGCTGCGGCAAGCCTTCTATGTTCAGATCGCCAAAGGGAGTCGTGTCCAACGATGACTCGCCCCCCGAAGTCGAAACGCGCCTGCTCTTTTTGCCCATATCCGTTGCGCTGCTATTTCCCGCAAATTCCTTTCGGGATATTTCCGGCCGCATTCAAGTGCATCAGGGCCTTCTCATAGCTGCGTCGGGACAAATAGTGGACGAGCTGGGGATCCAAAGAGCTCTTGTTCGCGCTGAGAAGCGCATCAAGACGCTTCACGCTTTCCGAGATCAGAGCGGCATCGGCGTTGGCGATTCCTTGATTCATTTCCTCGAGGGCCTTTCGTAGAGCTTCTAGCGCTGTCATTTCAATATCTCTATCCTTCCTGCTGCAATCGAACAAAAACAATCCCACTCCAAGGCCAAGCGCAATCAAACGAATTTGCGTCCCAACGCGTTGCCTTTTTCTTTACTCCAACAGCGAGCAAGCCTAACGCTCATATATAGGCGATTCATTGTAAACCTATACAAAAAACTGCTTAACAATAAATGCCGCATTTTGCCGGAATCAATCTAGATGCTCACGGTCGCCACTCGTTCTAACGCTGCTCTCATCGACGAGAACTATGCTCGCTGGAAGAATGATCCCGAATCAGTAGACGAGAAGTGGAGCGCTTTCTTCGAGGGCTTTGAGCTCGGTCTCACAACGCCTCCCAAATCCACATCGAAAAACGGGGCGGGCAAGAGCCCAAACGCCTCGAAGCAAATGAATGTTTCGAGCCTGATCTATCGGTATCGGAGCATAGGCCATACGCAGGCAAACTTAGACCCCCTCATCGGCGCTCCTCCCGACAATCCCAATCTCCAGCTTGACCAATTTGGGCTAGATCCATCGGACCTGGATCAACGATTCGACTCTGGCCATTTCCTCGACAATCAAGAGATCGCCCTCAGAGACCTAATCGAAGCGCTCCGTAAGACTTATTGCGGCAATATCGGCTACGAGTATCTCCACATACAGCGGACTGAAGCGCGTCGCTGGATCCAAGCCCAGATTGAGCCGCTCCAAGGGCGTATCGAATTCTCCGAGACGATCAAGAACCGCATATTGCGTAAGGTATTCGCCGCCGAAACATTCGAGCGCTTCCTGCATACCCGCTACTCTGGCCAAAAACGATTCTCGCTAGAGGGAGGCGAAACGCTCATCCCCTGCCTCGACAACGCCATTGAGCACTGCGCTCGAATTGGGATAAAGGAAATCGTGATGGGAATGGCCCATCGTGGACGCCTCAACGTTCTCGCCAATACATTGAAAAAATCGTACGAGTTCATTTTCGAGGAATTTGGCGACAACTATGTCCCAAACACCGTTGCTGGCGATGGCGACGTGAAGTATCATCTTGGATACGAGAAAGTGATCGAAACCAAGGAGGGTGAAAATGTGGAGATCCGTCTTGCGTCGAATCCCTCCCATCTGGAAGCGGTAAATCCAGTGGTACAAGGAAAGGCTCGAGCGCGCCAACGCATTCTCAAAGATCTCGAACGAAAGAAAGTTCTCCCAATCCTCATCCACGGCGACGCCGCATTCGCGGGTCAAGGCATGGTCGCTGAAGTCTTGAACTTTTCCCAGCTGCCTGGATACCGCACCGGGGGCACTCTACATATCATCGTCAATAACCAAATCGGATTCACGACAACCCCGAAGGAAGCCCGATCCACCCGGTATTGCACCGACATCGCCAAGATGATCGAAGCTCCCATCTTCCACGTCAATGGCGACGATCCACTTGCGGTCGTTTTCGTAACGCAGCTAGCCATCGAGTTTCGTCAGACGTTTCAAAGCGACGTCGTGATCGACTTGTATTGCTACCGCAAGCACGGGCATAACGAAAGCGATGAACCCTCATTCACCAACCCGGAGCTCTACGACCGCATTGCAAAGCATCCGTCGGCTAGCCAAATACTCACGAGCGCGCTTGTTGACGACGGAACATTCACAAATAATGATATTGATGCCATTCGCGACGAGTACGAGACATCGCTCGAGCTATCGCTGGAACGAGTAAAGAAAGCGTCTGAGCAGAGAATCCGCGGACGCAATCAATTCGCTGGCTCAACCGCTGAATTTCAATCCAAATACTCCTTTGATCCCGTATCGACAAATATCAGTATCAGTAAGCTGGAGACATTGGTACGCGGACTTACAAGTCCTCCTGATACCGCTCGATTCAACAAGAAGATTCAGCGATTCCTATCGCAACGGAAAAAGCGATTCGATGAGCTAAAGCCAATCGACTGGTCCTACGCGGAAGCTCTCGCCTTTGGATCGCTCCTGATCGAGGGGACGCCCGTAAGACTATCTGGCCAAGACAGCGAGCGAGGAACCTTTAGCCAGAGGCATGCCGTGCTCCACGATGAGGACTCAGGCGAACGATGGGTTCCACTGCTCAACTTGACCGAAGACCAAGCCCAGTTCTGCGTCTACAATTCCTTGCTCTCGGAAGTAGGAGTACTCGGGTTCGACTTCGGATACTCGATAGACTACCCGAAAATGCTATGCATCTGGGAAGCCCAGTTCGGCGACTTCGTCAATGGCGCTCAAGTAATAATCGATCAATTCATAACCTCGAGCGAATCCAAGTGGGGTCGCGTCAGTGGGCTGGTTATGCTGCTTCCGCACGGCTATGAAGGCCAAGGTCCCGAGCACTCTTCCGCTCGCCTGGAACGCTTTTTGCAATCCTGCGCCGAAAATAACATTCAGGTCTGCAACCTGACCACGCCCGGGCAGTATTTTCACGTATTGCGGCGCCAAATGATGCGAGAGTTTCGCAAGCCGCTCGTTATTATGGCACCCAAGTCGTTGCTGCGAAACAAGGAGGCAACCTCACCATGGTCAGATCTCGAGAATGGCGTGTTCAATGAAATTCTAGACGACGCGATCGATGATCCCGGCAAGGTGGATCGAGTGATTCTCTGTTCCGGCAAGGTCTTCTACGATCTCGTCAACTATCGAGCCTTAAACAAGCACGATTCCACCGTGATCGTGCGCATCGAGCAATTGTACCCGCTGAACGAAGACAAATTGAAGCAAGTCGTTTCTGGTTACAAGGCGGCGAACTCGATCGTCTGGTGCCAGGAAGAGTCCCAGAACATGGGCGCTTGGAGCTATATCGCTCCACGTATCGAGTCGCTACTCGGAGAGCAGCCACGCTATGCCGGCCGCGACGCGAGCGCGAGCCCAGCCGTTGGCACAATGTCCATTCACAAGAGCGAGCTCGATACCCTGCTTCACGTCGCCTTCTCACGCTCGCTTACCTAACCCACCCTTCTTTCGCAATATGGCAACCGAACTTAAAGTACCTGCCCTTGGGGAATCGATAACAAGTGGCATTCTCGCTGCCTGGCACGTCAAGGAGGGAGAATACGTCAATAAAGACCAGGTTCTATACGAACTCGAGACCGACAAAATCACGTCGGAGGGATTGGCCGAAGCTTCCGGGGCTATAACTCTGCTATGCGAGGAAGGCGAGGAAGTCGAAATCGGCCAAACGATCGCAAGCATAGACGAAACTCAAGCGGCTCCGGATCCACCGGCGAACGCTTCCGACGAACCGACGTCAACGACTACGGTCGAGGAAACCGAATCACCAGCCGCAATTGACGAGGTCAAAGCGCTTCCGAAACCTGAAGCCAACGCAGCGCCTGTGCAGAAATCTCCCGCCAACAAGGCATCCCCCGAAACACGGACCACTCGTAAGCGTTTGAGTCCATTGCGGCAGAAGATCGCTGAGCGGCTGGTTTCCGCTCAGCAAGAAGCGGCCATGCTGACCACCTTCAACGAGGTCGACCTGTCTAAGATCAAGGAACTGTGCGCAGCTCATCAAGAATCCTTCACCGAAACCCATGGCGTCAAGCTGGGCTTCATGTCCTTCTTCGTTAAGGCCACGGTTAGAGCTCTTCAGCAATTGCCCGCCGTCAACGCCATGATTGACGGGGACGAAGTCATTCAAAATCACTATTACGACATTGGTATCGCTGTATCCACAGATAAAGGACTGATTGTCCCTGTCCTACGCGATTGCGAAACTCTCAGCCTTGCAGGGGTCGAAAAATCCATTCGCGACTATGCCGACAAGGCGCGCGCTGGAAAAATCGGTCTGGACGATCTAAAAGGAGGTGTATTCACTATTACGAACGGCGGCGTCTTTGGCTCCATGCTTTCAACTCCTATATTGAACCCACCCCAAAGTGCCATACTAGGGATGCATACGATCCAAGACAGGCCTGTCGCCATCGATGGACAAATTGTCATTCGCCCAATGATGTATTTGGCCTTGTCCTACGACCACCGAATCGTCGACGGACGCGAAGCAGTTACCTTTCTCGTTAACATAAAGAAGCCCCTCGAGAACCCTCTTCACCTGCTACTGGATATCTAAGTTGGGAATTCAATTGGCTCGAATCGCCCTATCGCGCGCTAAAATTGCCAAACGAAACTTAGGAAACAGTACGAGAGAAAACGAGTATTCCTGCATACGAGTCAATTTAGTGGTCAGGCAAAATCCGTCCACCTCATCAAGCCATTCCTAACTCCTCTGTTTCTCTACGCTTTACGGCAGCCGACAAAGAGCTATAGCATTCAATCAATACCAATACTTAGTGCTCCTTTCAAAAAACATAGCGATCCTTACCACCGTCTTCGCGCTTCACCCCTTCGCTGCCGCGGACACGAGCATCAATTTCAATCGAGACATTCGCCCCATCCTTTCGGACAAGTGCTTTCACTGCCACGGGCCAGACGAAGAGGACAGGAAAGAAGATCTCAGGCTCGATATCCCTGATGGCAAGCTGGGCGCTCTTACACCTCGGGACGACTACTACATTATAAAGCCTGGAGAACCAGAGGAGAGCGAACTTTGGTTCCGCATCACATCAGATTACGAGGACGAGGTAATGCCTCCTGAAGACGCGCACAAGGCGCCATTGACGGATTCCGAGATTGAACGCGTTACCCAGTGGATAAAGGAAGGAGGGGCCTACGAAGACTATTGGGCATTCCTTCCACCAAAGAGGCAATCTCCACCACCAGCAGAGTTCGAGAATTGGAACGGAAACCCGATTGACCGAATTGTATTCGCGACCTTGAAATCGAACGGACTGCAGCCGAAGGAAGAAGCTGACAAGCGAACGCTCATTCGTCGGCTGAGTTTCGATCTCACAGGCCTCCCTCCCACCATCGAAGAGATAGATGAGTTCCTTTCCGACTCAGGCTCAGACGCCTACGAGAATCTAGTCGATCGACTCCTTGATCGCCCCGCTTATGGAGAGCACATGGCGCGGCACTGGGCGGACTTGGTTAGGCTCGGCGACACCAACGGGATGCACAAGGACTTCCACCGCGAGTTCTCACCCTACCGAGACTGGCTCATTCGCTCCTTCAACGAGAACCTGCCCTACGACCAGTTCATTTCCTACCAGCTAGCCGGCGACGAATACGAAAACCCGACGCGAGATCACCTCATCGCATCCGGATTCAACCGTCTGCACATGATCATCGACAAAGGCACGGCCTTGCCTGAAGAGAGCTTGCACAAGAACGTGGTAGATCGAGTCGAGGCCTTCGGCACTACTTTTCTCGGCCTCACCGTTCAATGCGCCCAGTGCCATGACCACAAGTACGATCCGATCACCCAAGAAGACTACTTCCGGTTGTATGCCTTCTTCAACAATTTCGCTGGAAACCCCGAAACAGTCCGAGAGCCCGAACGCGGACTTCAGCCGCCCTACATCAACCTCACGAATCCCAAGCAAGACCAGAAGCTAGCGGAGTACGAGGCTCGGAGGCATGATGCTCAAATCAGGCTCGAAGCCACCGCTCGCAAAGAACGGATCTCCGAAAAATGGCCCGACGCAAACAAGCGAGCCTCTATTCCATTCATCGCTTCAGAGACGAATTCGCAGCGAGTTGAGTTCAGGTATTCGGTCGATCTGGAATCCAAGCCAGAAGCCGCGCTCGTTCGCTTCTTCGCTATGTCCAAGGTAGAGCTCTACATAAACGGGCACCATATCGGCGACACAAGAGCATCCGAAAAAGGAGCCATGGCCCTTGTCGAAAGCCATCTGCAAGCGGGGTCCAATACGATCAAGGCCATCGCAACCGGGCCCAAGGAAGGGTTCGCCCTGCGACTTGACTATCGCATCGATGGCATCGAAAAGCAGGTTGTAACGAGCCCCGACTGGTCTACCAGAACGGGCAAGAACGAAGCTTGGAAGAGCGCCCGTATCTCAACAGGCGATGGCAGGAACAACAAATGGACTGAGACCGCTCGTTCGCTTGCAAGTCTAGCTATCAGCCGGGAACTCGATCAAATCGATGCCGATCGCCGGACGTTTCTGGAAACGATCCCTGCCGCCATGACAATGGCTGAACGTGTTCCCGCTCGCCAAACATTCATCTTGACCGGCGGCGCTTACGATGCGCCCGGAGCGCCTGTAGAACGAGGCACTCCTGCATTCTTGCCTCCCATGCGTAGCGAGTCAGACAGAGCCACGCGAAAAGATCTCGCGGACTGGCTCGTATCGACTGAGCACCCGCTAACCGCTCGTGTCGCGGTCAACCGATTTTGGCAAAGCCTCTTCGGCGTAGGACTGGTTAAAACCTCTGAGGATTTCGGAGCCCAAGGGGAATGGCCAAGCCATCCAGAAGTGCTAGATGAGCTATCCTCGCACTTCATTGAATCCGGCTGGAATATAAAAAAACTGATTAAGCGTATCGTCACTACGAATACATACAAGCAAAGCTCCAATGCGCCCGCAATCGAGTACGAGCAAGATCCCGAGAATCGACTCCTATCTCGAGGATCGAGATTCCGGCTCGATGCAGAGGCTATTCGCGATCAAATTCTGGCAGTCAGTGGACAGCTCAATCGAACGCTTTACGGGAAGAGCGTAAAGCCCCCTCAACCTCCTGGGCTCTGGGAAATGGTTAGCATGACGAGCGTTAATAGCACCTACATTCCAGACAAGGACGACAACATCTACCGGCGCAGCTTCTACACCTATTGGAGACGCGGCATGCCGCCTCCGCAAATGACGATACTGAACGCCCCATCCAGAGAGTTTTGCGTGGCGCGGCGCGAACGAACCAACACCTCGCTTCAGGCCCTCCTGCTCATGAACGAGTCAGAATATTTCAATGCGGCCAAGGAAACGGCAAAACTCGCGCTGGGCAAAACTCGTAACGTAGAAGATGGACTTTCGCTCGTTTACGAGATGATCACCTCTCATTTGCCCGACCAAGACCGGCTCGATCTGATGAAAGAAACGTTAGCTTCATTCCGAGAATCCTATACCTCTAAACCGGAGCTAGCCAAAGCCATCGCTTCCAGCGAAGACCAAGAAAGCACCAGAGACCCCGCCGATTTGGCCGCATGGACTTTGATGACACATAGCCTTTTCAACCTGGAGATCGCAAAGGTGAGGAGATAATATGGATCCTTCGTATCAACAATTTTGCGACACCTTGAACCGTCGCCAATTCATCAAGAAAGCTTCAATCGGGCTGGGAGTAGCCGCGCTACCAGGATCCCTATCCCCGTTGGTAGCCTCCTCTCAACCTGGCCTGCATTTTCCGGCAAAGGCAAAACGGGTCATCTTTCTTTTAATGGCTGGCGCTCCGAGCCAATTGGACCTCTTCGACTACAAGCCGGGATTGGAAAAGCTCCACGGTCAACCCCTGCCGCCAGAGATCAGTCGCGGTCAACGCGTAACCACCATGACGCGAGGCAAAAAGCAGGAGATCTGCGCCTCCATTTTCAAGTTCGCTCCTCAAGGCCAGTCCGGACTCGTTATGAGCGAGCTTCTGCCCCATCTATCGAAGCATGTGGACGACCTTTGCCTGATCAAGTCGACCCATACCGAAGCCATCAATCACGACCCGGCCAAAACATTCTTTTGCACGGGATCCGAGATGCCTGGACGCGCCAGTATGGGGTCTTGGCTAAGCTACGGAATGGGATCTCTTAACGAGAACTTGCCCAACTTTGTCGTCCTCGCATCCGCAACCTGGTCTGGAAAAGTGAACGTGCAAGCGCTTTACAGCCGCCTTTGGGGAACCGGATTCCTTCCTGGAAAACACCAAGGGATCGCCTTTCAATCAGTCGGCGATCCCGTCCTCTTTCTTTCCAATCCTGAAGGGGTCGACCGGAACATACGCGGCAAAATGCTCGATTTCGTAGAGAAGGTAAATACCGCCCAAGCGGAGATTACGGGCGATCCGGAGATACAGACCTCGATCGCTCAGCAAGAGATGGCGTTTCGTATGCAAACATCCGTGCCAGAGTTGACGGACTTGAGCGACGAGGACGAATCCACTCTCGATCTTTACGGGCCCGAGGTAGGGCAATCCGGAACCTTTGCCCGCAACTGTCTCCTTGCGAGACGAATGGCGGAACGCGATGTGCGCTTCGTCCAGCTTTTTCACCGCGGATGGGATCACCACACCGCCTTGCCCACTCACCTCCGCGGCCAGGCCAAAGACGTGGATCAACCGATTTCGGGATTGCTTACAGACCTGAAGCGGAGAGGTTTGCTCGACGATACGCTCGTCGTATTCGCAGGAGAATTCGGCCGCACCACCTATGCCCAAAATCTGACGCCTGGAAATAGAGGCAATTATGGACGCGATCACCATCCGCGCTGCTTTACAACCTGGATGGCGGGCGGCGGCGTCAAAGGGGGCATTAGCTACGGCGAGACCGACGATTTTTGCTACAATGTCGCCAAAGACCCCGTACACGTCCGCGACTTGCACGCCACTATGTTTCACCTGCTAGGAATCGATCACAACAAGCTGGTATTCCCCTACCAAGGTCTCGACCAGAAACTTACGGGCGTTGAAGAGGCGCATGTCGTAAAAGGGATACTCGCCTAAATAAGTGATTGCTACCCTTCGCTAACTAGACCCGGTACTATGCCTTCGATTTGGGAACAATTGAAAGCGATCTTCACCGACTCGCAGCCGGATTCCGTCGTGTTCAAGGACGAATGGGCGGTAATGCTCGAAAGCAATCTTCCTCTGTATTTAAGATTCAACGATACGCTTAAGCAGAAAGTGCATGAAAAGATTTCTCAGTTCGTAGCGACAACCTATTTTGAAGGATGCAATGGTCTGGAGCTCACCAACGAGATGATTCTCACCGTCGCGGGTCAGGCCTGCACCCTCATCGTAAATCACGATGGTCCCCCTTACCCCAATCTAAAAACCGTCCTGCTTTATCCAAGCCCCTTCAGCTCTATCCAGGATGGGTTCGACGCGAGCGGAAACCCTATCAAGGAACGCGTAACGCTACTCGGAGAATCTTGGAGCAATGGAACTGTCATTCTCGCCTGGGACTCCGTCAAGAGCGGCGCTCGCAACATTTTTGACGGAAGGAATGTTACCTTTCATGAGTTCGCCCATCAACTGGATCAGGAAGATGGCCAAAGCGACGGAGTCCCCTACCTCGAGGCCCCTCATGCCTACCATGCCTGGGGCGAAGCGCTCTGCGAAGGATACCTCAAGCTTCTGGACAAGGCCGAAAAAGGGAAACGTTCAGTCCTCGATCATTACGGCGCGACCAATCACGCCGAATTTTTCGCGGTCGCAACCGAATGCTTTTTTGAAAAGCCAAAGCAAGTAAAGAAAAAGCACCCCAAACCGTACGCGGAGCTCAAAGCCTACTACCGGCTGGATCCGATAGACTGGCGGTCAGGCAACAAAAACTCCGAACCCATAGGCTAAACCGCTTCGATACGTGGCCGGTCGCTTTCGACCGCGAATGCAGCCCGCGTACGCAAGGGCGCTCCTTTTCGCGTTACGTAGTCCACGGTCCGATATCGAGTCGTCCATTGCGTCTCGGTCACTTCGCAACTAACGTATCCACGCTGCGTGTTGTGGAATTTCACGAACGGATTTTCCGACATAATTGCGTCATAAGTCGCAGGCCGGTCACGCCCGTCTCCACCGGAGGAAATCGATGTCCCCACGAATTCCGTTCCCACCGAAACCGATTCCAGACCGTCGAATTCCAATCTCAACTCGTTCGCCCAGTTCGAATGGATATCGCCCGTCAACACAACAGGATTCCGAACCTCAGGCTGAGCCATAAACCGAAGCATATCGCGTCGTTCCATTTCTGCGCTCGACCACTTGTCCATGCTAAACCCAACTTCTTCGCCAACCAGACGATCATGCGCGGCCATCATCACTTGTTGCGCGAGAATGTTCCATTCCGCGCCTGAAGAACGCATTCCCTCCTTCAGCCAATCGCGCTGGGCGGATCCGAGCATCGTATTGTTTGGATTGAGGGCCTCTTCGCACTGAACCGCTCTTTTATCACCACAAGGCTGGTCCGTTCTATATTGTCTCGTGTCGAGAACGTAAAAGTCCGCTAATCTACCGTAGTTTATTTTACGATACAGTTGCATATCAGGCCCGCTTGGCAAAGATGACCGACGCAATGGCATATGTTCGTAGTAGGCCTTGTAGGCATTCGCCCTTCGGATTCGAAATGCTTCTGGGTCCACATCAAGCTTCTCCGAAATTTCGTCCGCATAGTTGTTGTCTACCTCATGGTCGTCCCATGTAACGAGCCAAGGTGCAGAAGCGTGGGCCGCTTGCAATGCACGATCCGACTTATACAGAGCGTAGCGATTCCGGTAGTCTTCAAGTGACAGGATCTCCAGACCCGTATGCTTTCGAATCCGATTGTTTCGACCCGCTCCCTCGTAAATGTAGTCACCCAGGTGAACAATCAAATCCAGCTCCTCGCGAGCCATATGATCGAACGCCGTGTAGTATCCTTGCTCGTAATTCTGGCAAGAGGCGAAAGCGAATCGGAGACGATCCGGCTGAACTCCTATGCTCGGAGTCGTTCGAGCTCGGCCCTTGGGGCTCACTTGATCCCCCGACTTGAACTGGTACCAGTACCAACGATCGGCTTCTAGACCTTCGATTTCTACATGCACGGAATGACCCCAATCAGGGCGCGCTACCGTTGTCCCTTTGCGCACGCCTTTGGAAAAGCCTTCGTCATCGGCAACCATCCAGGAGACTTCGACCGTTTCTTGCGGCATGCCGCCTCCGACCAATGGGTCTGGCGCGAGACGAGTCCAAATGACAAAACCGTCAGCGCTCGGATCGCCCGAGGCGACACCAAGCGAGAATGGATAGGCGGAAAACCGAGGCTGCTTCGATACGGCGCCGATAGATCGGCTCGACCAAATCGCAGCGGCCGCAAGAGAGCTGGTTCCGATTACAAATGAACGACGGCTGATCCCACCGCTCTCCGTAAATTGATATAGAGGATTGGCCATGGCATGGTTAATTATCGAACAGGGCGATTGCTGTCAACAAATGGGTCGGAAATGCCACTCAATTGTAATATTGCAATTTTAGTATGAAAAGTGCGTCCCATAACTAGGCTCATTCCGTAAGCTAAAACTGAAAAGCCTCGCCCCGAACCACTATGGGATCGAATTTCGCTACCAAATCTCGTAACTCGCCCCTAGGGTCAATCAATCGATTCGGCCTCGTTGTCTCCTGCGTGCTTGCATGGGGATCCGTCTCTTTCGCGTCGGAATCCTACTTCGAGGAGACGATTACGCCCATCCTCGAAGACTCGTGCTACGATTGCCACGACTACGAATCGAAAAAGGGAGGCTTCTCGATCGACGACTACTTCACACTCGAAGAAGTGTCCGCCAACAAGGAACAGTGGTTCAAGGCATTCAAGAACCTGCAGGCGCAAGTGATGCCACCTCCGGAAAAGGAACCTCCCACAAGCGCAGACCGCCAGATTCTACTCGATTGGATAAAGAAGGACGTCTTCAAGATTGACCCAAGCAATCCCGATCCTGGCAGCGTTTCCCATCGCCGCCTCAATCGAATTGAATACGAAAATACGCTTTTCGAGCTAACGGGCATACGGATCGACGCCGCAGAGCTGCTTCCCGCTGACGATACCGGCTACGGATTCGACAACATCGCCGATGCCCTCAGCATCTCCCCTCTTCTCCTGGAAAAGTACATTAAAATCGCCCACGACGTAATTGATCGCTCAATACCTTCCGAGCCTTATCAGCTCCCTCAGAGCCGCCTTGAACAGAAAGCATTCCGTCACCCAGACGGACGCGAAGCCAAAAACCAGTTGAGGTTTCGCGAACGCCACGAAATCCAATCCGAATTCCGCGTAGACCTGAAAGGGGAATATCGCCTGAAAGCAGATTTCAACGCGACTCGATTCTTCAACTTCGACTACGGAAAAGCCCAGCTCCGGATATTCGTGAACGATGATCTCAAGCATTCGGAAGAAGTGATCCACAGTTCCGAATCGCGACGCGTATTCGAGTTCAATGCCAACCTGAATCCCAGCGTCCCCTATCGAATACGCATGGAACTGGAGCCTAAGTACGACAGGAATGCGATCGAGTCATCGATGGCCATCGAACTGAATTCGGTATTGATCGAAGGTCCGCTAGGCGACTCCTATCGCGCGCTGAAACCTGAGTACGCTCGATTTTTCCCGGAAGGCCCGGCCTCAGGATCCAAAATCGAACAATCAGGCTACGCGCATCGCATTCTCAAGGACTTCGCTTCCCGAGCCTACCGGCGCCCACCCTCTGACTCGACGGTCGACCGACTGGTTTCCTTCGCATTCGAAAGCATGGAGCGGGACAATCTCAGCTTTGAGCAAGGCATCGCTAAATCACTGACTGCAATTTTGTCCTCCCCTCGATTCCTCTATCGGGTAGAGGATCACCTCCCTATCGAACCCGGACAGGCCTATGCGCAGATCGATGAGTTCGCCCTCGCTTCAAGACTGTCGTACTTTTTCTGGTCCAATATGCCTGACAAGACTCTGCTAGATCTAGCGTCTAAAGGTGAATTGCGCCAAAATTTGGATACGCAAGTGATACGGATGCTCGAGGACAAAAAGGCCGATGCATTCGCTGAGAATTTCGTTGGCCAATGGCTCCAGTCGCGCGACATCCCTCTTATCGGCTTGAACGAGCGCGCCATCCTCGCAGGCGATGGGCGCCCCAACTATCGATATCGCCTAGACGGCTCAGTGAGGCGCGCAATGAGGACTGAGACGGAGATGACCTTCGAGCACATCCTAGACGGAAATCGAAGCCTGCTTGAGCTCATCGATAGCAATTATACTTTTCTAAATCGCGACTTGGCAGAGCACTATGGCATTGAAGGCGTAACGCATCGAGCTCTTCGCAAAGTCGAACTGCCGCCTGACAGCTATCGTGGAGGCATACTAACCCAAGCGACCATCCTGGGAGTTACGTCAAATCCCACACGTACCTCGCCTGTCAAGCGGGGCCTGTTCATCTTAGAAAATATTCTCGGAACGCCCGCTCCTCCAGCGCCTCCCGATGTTCCCGAACTCGAGGAAGCTGAAAAGCAATTCGCGGACGGACACACCCCAAATATGCGCGACCTCATGGCGGTCCACCGGGAAGAAGCGCTGTGCCGCTCCTGCCATGAGCGCATGGATCCATTAGGGTTGGCCCTGGAGAATTTCAATGCCATGGGCATGTGGCGCGACGATGAAGCCGGCACTGAGATCGATCCCTCTGGCGTCCTAGTCACCGGCGAGAGATTCAACGATATTCGCGATTTGAAGCGGATTCTTGCAAACGAGCGGCGTTTAGACTATTATAGGGTCGTTTCTGAGAAAATGCTTACCTATGCGATCGGTCGCGGACTAGACTATTACGATACCCATACCATTGACTCGCTCGTAGCGGAACTCGACTCTGAGGGAGGCAAAATTCTCACATTGGTCAACGGCATCGTAAACGCTCCCGCCTTTCAGAAAACCCGAATACAATCATCCCAAAATTTTCCCATCGCGCTCGACAACTAATCCCAAAGACGTTCGATAATATGAAACGCAGACAATTTCTCAAAAGCCTCGGTATCTCGATTGCCCTACCCGCCTACCAATCGCTCACGCCTAAAAGTTTAGCGGCTGCCAGCGGCGCAAAGGCGGCTGCGACTACCGCTTCGGGAGCGCCTCTGCGGATGGCCTATTGCTATTTTCCAAATGGCGTGAACGAGAGTCATTGGTGGCCAAAAGGATCGGGATCGGACTTTACGCTCAATCGTACGATGCAGCCCTTGGCTAAGGTCAAGAACCAGCTTCAAGTAATCGGGGGTCTCGATCATATCAACGCGACTGCCGGCAAAGACGGAGCCGGAGACCACGCCCGGGCCAGCGCGACCTTCCTCACCGGAGAACGGGCCAGAAAAACGGCGGGCAAGGATATTCAAGCGGGCGTTTCTATCGATCAGCTCATCGCAAGAGAAATCGGGCACCAAACTCGATTCCCTTCACTAGAGCTCACCTGCGACACCGGACGCCAAACAGGACGTTGCGATTCCGGCTACGCCTGCGCCTACCAGTACAATATTTCATGGCAGTCGCCGAACACGCCTGTCGCGCCTGAATCGAATCCACGCCTCGTCTTTGAACGCCTCTTCGGAGGAGGTCCCATTGGGCAAAGACGTGAGAACCTGCAAAGAAGAAGAGAGCAGCAACGCTCCATACTCGACTTTGTCATGGAAGACGTAGACGCCGTACGCCGTCAAACCGATTACCACGACTCGCAGAAGCTTGACGAATACCTAGAAAGCGTAAGAGCAATTGAAAAACGTATTGAAGATTCGGAGACTGATACTGAAACACCGGATCCTAATGTAGCGACCCCGGAAGGCATTCCCGAGAGCTTCAGCGAGTATATGGCCCTTATGTATGACATGATGGGGCTCGCCTTCCAAACCGATTCCACCCGTGTAGCGACGCTTCAGCTCGCTCACGAAGGCATGAATACCTCCTATCCCGAAATTGGGATCGATGAAGGTCATCACTACCTTTCCCATCACAAGGAAGACCCGGACAAGATGGAGAAAATAGCGAAGATCGACCACTACTACCTGCAGCAGTTCGCCCTCTTTCTCGAGCAGCTTGATAACATGGAAGACGTGGACGGAAATTCCGTTCTCAGCAATTCAATGATTATCTATGGCTGCGGCCACTGCGATGGGAATCGCCACACTCACGACAATCTTCCTATCATACTCGCCGGTTCGGGCGGGGATTCCTTGAGCACCAATCGCTTCGTAAATCACGGGGCCCTCCCAATGACGAACCTCTATCTCGGGCTTGCTCAGAAGATGGGCCTGAACCAGCTCACCCGTCTCGGAGATTCGACCGGAGCGCTCGCGAACGTCTAGAGCCACGCGGCCAAGCCAGCCCGCAAAGCCAAGCGGATGGGGCGATAATCGAGAATTTTTCAGAAATTCTGTAATATTCCGGAAGGTCCGCATATATACAGGAGTGGCCTCCTATCATCCCAGTCCCGCAAAACCCGCCGATTGTTGAACGAACCCACTCAGCCGATTCAATTCTACGAGGAATTGCTAGAGCGCCTTCAGCCTCGCCTCTCCGGATACATCCTATCGCTCACCGCCAGCCCCTCAGACGTCGATGATATACGCCAGGAAACGAACCACGTCCTTCTTAGTAAAATGGGCGATTTCAAGCAGCCCGGGAACTTCGATGCCTGGGCGTTCAAAATTGCCTATTTTCAGAGCCTATCGTTCTTGCAGAAACGATCTCGATCCAAGCTAGCCTTCAACGAAACGCTCCTGAAAACGATCGCGGATGAGTACGCAACGCCCGACAATGAAATTGAAAAGAGGATCAATCATCTCGAACGCTGCCTCTCCCAGCTGCAGGATCGAACGCGATCAATCGTCAACGAATACTATTTCCACAATCGCTCAATCAATGAAATCGCGGGGAGCTTTTCCCTCAAACCCAATCACGTCGCCCAGGTACTTTACCGGGCCCGGAAAGCGCTATTTAAGTGTATTATAGAAACGGAGACGAATCGCCATGAATGAACTGCATTCGCTAATCGCTAAGATGCTAAATAACAGGCTAACGCCAAATGAACGCAAGCAGCTGGAAGCCTTGTTGGGAAATGATTCGGAGGCCCGCAAGCTCTACATCGCCCAATGTCAGCTCCACACCCGTTTGGAAGAAGACCGAGCCGCAAAGGAATTGATTCGCGCCACCGCTCCTATCGATCAAGGCGAAGCCATTCTCTCCCAGGCGCAAAAGCCCACCTTCCTAAAACGACTTCCTTCGCACATCGGAATCGTCGCCGCATCCGCCGCCATCAGCTTCGTTGGGATAGTCACATACTTGAACCTGACAAGCAGCTCCAGCGATAGTGACGGAACCGGTTTCTCATCGTCGGTCTTGTCCCCACAGGAAACCTACGAGCAAGTAGACTTTCCCGAGTCGGGAAACCTCAAACGACCTCCCACGAATTTCGCCACAGTTTCTATGCCTGCTCCCAGCATGGAAGTCAGCTTCAATCGCGACATTCGCCCAATCCTTTCTGACAACTGCTACCATTGCCACGGTCCGGATGCCGAGTCGAGGAAAGCGGAGCTGAGACTCGACATAGAAGCCAATGCGTTCGTCGCCCACGGCAAGTACGAGCCCGCGATCGTACGAGGCGATCCCTCGGCAAGCCCTCTCTACCAACGCATCACGACCGAAGACGTGGGCGATATAATGCCGCCCCCTGAATCCCACAGGACGCTTGACGCCAATCAAAAGGAACTCATCCGCAAGTGGATTGAGCAAGGTGCCGCATGGGAAGGCCATTGGGCATTCATTGTTCCTGAAAAACCTGACGCTCCTAATCGAGAATGGGGCGTCAACGAGATTGACGCGTTTACCCACAAAGCCATGAGCGAGCGCGGACTAGCTCCAAACGAGGAAGCGGATCGCCCTACGATCGCGAGACGCTTGGCCTTGGATCTAACCGGCCTTCCACCCACGCCAAAACTGGTTGACGCTTTCGTGAAGGATACTTCTGACAATGCCTACGAGAATCTGGTGGATTCCTTGCTGGCTTCAACTGCGTACGGCGAGCATCAAGCGCGCCTTTGGCTGGATGCGGCCCGATACGCCGACACGCACGGATTGCACTTGGATAACTATCGTGAGATTTGGCCCTACCGCGACTGGGTGATCGACGCCTTCAACGACAACAAGCCATTCGACGCCTTTACCGTAGAACAGATTGCTGGGGATCTGCTCCCGTCACCAAGCCTGCAGCAACGCCTTGCCACTGGATTCAATCGCTGCAATCCAACCACGAGCGAAGGAGGGGCCATCGATGCGGAGTATCGGGCGATCTATGCTAAAGATCGCGTAGAAACAACTGCTACCGTCTTTCTGGGACTCACAATGGGATGCGCCTCTTGCCACGACCACAAGTTCGATCCCTTGTCGATGGAAGACTTCTATCGTTTCTCAGCCTTCTTCAATAATTTCGATGGGCCGATCATGGATGGAAACGCTTACGACACGAGACCGATCGTAACCATACCCCAACAACAGCATAGCGAAAATTGGATACAGGTGAAAGCGAAACGCGATTCGCTTGCCGAAGCGATCGAGTCCCTGAAAAATAGCAAGAACGCGGAATTCGAAGAATGGAAAGCGAATGAAGAAAGAACTTATCATTCTCATAAATTCATCGAGGGCGCGGCATTTGAAATTCAGGTAGCCGGCCCAGATAAGGAAATCCAGAAAGATCCGAAGCCGGGTACCCTTGCTGCGAGCATGGGCGATCGCATCGACTTTGGAGACTCTCCGTTCGAATTCAATCCCGACAAACCCTTCACTCTTCTAGTGAGCGCTAAATTGCCAGTCGAATCCGGCGCCAAGCAAAGTCGCATACCGCTTATCGAGCAATTCGACGGGGATCGGGGCTGGCGTCTTTCCATTGCGAATTCAGACATCGCATTCCCCAATCGCTATCAAATCACCTTTGAACTGATCCACTCTCTCAGGAACAACAACCTGATATCTGTCACTACAAAGAGCGAGCGCGCCAACCCGCGAGAATTCAGCTCCCCTACAATCAATATAAGCTACGACGGATCTGGATCCATTGCGGGGCTTAGTATCACATCGGGATCCCGACAGCCCTACAACTACTCGAAAGTCATTGACAATCTTGACGGATCGGTGGCCACCAATGCTCCCTTACGCATTGGCTATTTCAAGGAAGGCCTTATCGATCCCAATCTAGCAGCCAAGGAGTTCAAGATTGGTTACCGAGATAAAAGCGCCGATGGGCCGAAGACGGGCTCCATCAATAGCATCAAGTTTTACGATCGAAACGTGTTCGCTTTCGAATTCAGCGGAGGAGGCTCCGAAAAACGCGTAAAGGAAATCCTTTACATACCCGAAGAGAGGCACAGAGGGCGGGAGGTATCCCAGCTAGAAACTTACTATTTCATCAATTTCGTCCCCGAGTATCGTGAACTTAGATACAAGCAAGCGATCAATGATATGCTGTACAACCATATCTACGATCAAGCCACCGTTTCGTTAGTTATGGAGGAGAGGGACTCAGCCCCTACTGCAAGAATTCTAGAGCGAGGTGAATACGATAAGCCAGGAAAGGAAGTATTCGCGGACATTCCCGAATCGCTAGGCGGTCTCCCAGACTCTGCCCCAAAAAATCGCTTGGGACTCGCTCATTGGCTTGTAGACCCCAGCAATCCTCTCACCGCGCGTGTTGCCGTCAATCGATTTTGGCAAAACCTGTTCGGAACGGGTATCGTGGCGACTTCGGAAGACTTCGGCATCATGGGAGAAAACCCAAGCCATCCCGAACTCCTTGATTGGCTCGCGATTCACTTCCAAGAAACGAACTGGGACATCAAGGCCATGATTAAGCTTATGGTGATGTCTGCTACCTATCGGCAAGATTCCAAAATCGACCCTGAAGAACTTGCTATAGACCGAGCCAATCGCTTTCTCGCCCGTGGACCCCGGCATCGTCTTGATGGAGAAGTTCTTAGGGACAAAGCTCTATACGTCAGCGGAAGCCTGAATCCACAAATCGGAGGCCCCCCTGTGAAACCCTACCAGCCGGAAGGGATTTGGAATGCAGTCGCGTATTCAGATTCCAATACTGCTCACTTTAGTCAAGATAGCGGAGATGCCCTTTATAGGCGGAGCATATACACATTCTGGAAGCGGACAGCGCCCCCACCCAATATGGTGGTATTCGACGTCCCTTCTCGTGAAAATTGCAATGTGCGCCGCGAGCGGACCAACACGCCTCTCCAAGCCCTCACGCTCATGAATGACCCACAATACGTGGAAGCTGCTCGAAATCTGGCTGAACGCGCCATGGAAACCACTCAAGGCGATGAATCCGAGAAGATTAGGGCTATGTATGCGTTTGCTTTCGGATCCTCCCCATCAGCGAAACATCAGGAAATACTCGAACGATCCTATCGGAAGTTCCACTCCTCGTTCGCTGAAAAACGGTCCGATGCCGCCGCATTTATACAAGTTGGGGACTCGCACCCCAATAGTCATCTAGACCCCGTTAAGCTGGCGTCCTACACCATGGTCGCGAACCAGATCATGAATCTCGATTCTTTCATCAACAAATACTAGGAGCACCGATATGAACCCAATCGGCCAATACATTTCGCTCGAAACCCGGCGCCAGTTCTTGGGCAAGGCTGCCAAAGGACTTGGGATCGCTGCGCTCTCTTCAATTTTGGGGCCAGCGCTCAAAACCCGCGCTACAAGTCTTCCCGATATAGGTCCGGGGTCATTCGGAGCGACCCACTTTCCGGCGAAAGCTAAACGCGGCATCTACCTTTTCATGTCTGGAGCGCCCTCCCAGCTCGACATGTACGACTACAAGCCGGGCATGAAGAAAATGTTCGACAAGGATCTCCCCGACTCCGTGAGGCGTGGACAACGCCTGACTACCATGACTTCAGGACAGGCGCGCTTTCCCATAGCGCCCACGATTTACGACTTCGAGCAGGTCGGGCAATCCGGAGCCTGGATCAGCGAACTCCTCCCCTACACCAAGAAAATAGTAGATGATATCGCCATCATCAAATCGATGTGGACGGAGGCAATCAATCACGACCCCGCTATCACCTATATTCAAACCGGAAACCAAATCCCCGGTCGCCCCAGCTTGGGAGCCTGGCTCAGCTACGGGCTCGGAAGCCTGAACGAAAACCTGCCCACGTTCGTCGTGCTGAACTCTACCTGGACCGGTCGGAAGGAGGCGCAGGCCCTTTTCTCTCGCTTGTGGGGTGCTGGACCACTCCCATCCGAGCATCAAGGCGTCAGTTTACGGTCCAAGGGAGATCCGGTTCTCTACCTGACTGATCCGCACGGAATTAGCCGACAAACCCGGAGGGATATGCTCGATGGAGTCAACGAAATCAACGAAGACTTGTATTATGAATTTGGGGATCCAGAAACGCACGCTCGTATTTCCCAATACGAAATGGCTTTCCGAATGCAAAGCTCCGTTCCCGAGCTGACGGATCTTTCGGACGAACCCGACTATGTATTCGATCTCTACGGACCCGACGCTCGACAGCCCGGCACCTTCGCCTACAATTGCCTCATGGCGCGAAGGCTCGCTGAAAAAGGCGTGCGTTTCTCGCAAATCTTCCATCGTGGCTGGGACCAGCACGGTGTGCTCCCGAAAGATCTGCCCAATCAATGCAAGGATGTAGACCAAGCGAGCTACGCGCTGATAACGGATCTAGAGCAGCGCGGAATGCTCGACGACACCTTGGTAATCTGGGGAGGGGAATTTGGCCGAACACTTTACTGCCAGGGTACTTTAACTGAGACGAACTACGGTCGCGATCACCATCCTCGATGCTACACCAAATGGATCGCAGGCGCCGGCGTAAAAGGAGGTTCAGTATACGGAGAGACCGATGACTTTGGTTACAATATCACCAAAGATCCGGTTCATATCCGAGATCTCAATGCCACCATTCTCAACCGATTTGGCGTCGATCATCATCAGCTCGCCTTCAAGCACCAAGGCCTGGATCTGAAGCTTACTGGTGTGGAAGAGGCGCGTGTCGTTAAGGAAATTCTCGCCGGGTAAATGCCATTGAATAGCTCGGATCCGCTTCGCACGTTAGCGAGGCGGGATACGGATCCAAGGGAACTGAGGCAACAATGACTTTTGGTTCGCTCAAACGCTCTCCGTGAAAGCCTTTACTCCACCTTATTGTCAGCAGGCGGCAAGATAGTCACCATTCCCTTCTACCCGTAGGTAGAGGACGCCATGGTCCAACAGCCCATAAATGTTAATGAACTCAAATAGGCATTTCAGGCTTTAATACGCACCAGCATACGCCGTCAACCATAGTGCTGAATTCTACGCATTCCGCCCTATGAAACAATTGACTGCATCACATCGCCGCCATCTCCTCCGCTCCAAGGCTGGAGTATCGCTCGTGGAAATCATGGTGGCCATGGTCATCCTCGGCTTTTCAGGACTCGCGCTGCTAACCGGATTGATGCAGTCGCGTCGATACACGGAATTGGCAATCCACGAGAATACCGCCCTTACGATCGCCCAGGGTTATATCGAGCAGATCAAGAACATGGAATTCGCATCGCTGGACGAAGCGATCCTTCCAACGCTCTTTCACGAAGGCGTTGCAGATACCCTGAACGTATCGCCATTGCCGGCTGATCGGTAGCGGGAGATTCCAGCACCGACGTTACGAACGCTAAACTGATCGATATCAAGAATACACCCAGCGACACGTCGGATGACATGAACCTCAATGTTATACGTTGACGACATCACCGATGCCGCAAGCAGCGTCGGAGACTCCCGCAGGGTCATCCTTCGATACGACTATTCCTATTTCGACGGGTACCGGACAATAAACAACAGCGACATGCTATACGCCATCCAATCGGACGTTCCAACCTACTGATACAATGATGCTGAATCACTCAAACAGAATGGCCCGCCGTTGTCGAAAGGCCGCTTTCACCCTGACAGAGCTGCTTATCGGAATGACCATCTCAACCGTAGTGCTTGGCGGATCGATCAGCCTCTTCCTGCTTGGGTCCAACACCGCAGCGAACGGTACGGGCCGATTGCTCATTAACCGCGATATTCGCAACTTCACCAACGAGATGGTGGAGAACGCTCGCTATGCGGATTACTTCAAGACCTATGCATCCTTTACCGACAGGACCGAATTGAATGATGGTGGATCTGGGGATTTTCTCGTACTCGTTCATCGGGACCCATCAGACAATACCAAGATCAGCAGAATCATCGGCTACTACCGCTATGCGGTGAATGCAAATACCGAAGGGCCGGTACTCATGTTCGAAGACGAGTACTCGCCGAGCTCGAGTAGCGACCTAGCGGATCTTCTGCCGACCGTCGCTATGAATGGTACTCACGGCGAAGTCATCGAGCTTTCTAACGGTCTCAGCGATGGAAAGCTATTCTACAACTTCTACGATAGGAGCGTAGTTGTGCGCGGAGAAATCCTCCATGATGGGGCCGCAGGTGACTACGTAACCAATACATACAATTTCACAATCTCTCCAAGAGGTTGAACCGATGTATTCAAAAATCAGACGCAAAATGAGAAGACATAAAATGGTCAGTAAATCGAAACGCGGCTCCGCGTTGATCACAACACTCTTCCTTATTGGAGTCATGTCCACAATTCTCGCGATGCTGCTACGATACTCCGTATCAGAGCGTAAAATGAACCACAGGCATAAGCTCCGGACGCAGGCGGACAATACTGCTGAAGCGGTAGTAGAGTACGGTTTTGCCCAGCTTTCCTACGCCTTCGACAACAAGACAACCGTCGCTTCCGATACCTTTAAGTCGACAGGAGCAGGAGCCCTATCGGTTCCGGCGGCGGCGCGCCTACGAGCCAATACGAAATATAGCGATGTCGAAGTATTCGCCAGCGCCGTGCCCAATAGCTCTCTGGTTTATATCGACCCTACGGAACCCGGCAATTTGTTCGATCCACTCAAGGGCAAGTTCGTGCGAGCCTTCGAAATCAACCTGTACGGGAAAGCGACAGTCACCGATCCGAATGGAGGGCCTGAAATCACTTCGCATATCGGACAACGATTCCAAGTTAGGGACTCGCCCCTCTTTTCGCACGCCATTTTCTACAACTTGGACTTGGACATCCACCCGGGTCCAAACATGGACATCAGTGGACCAGTCCACTGTAACGAGGACATTCGCCTAGCTCCTTACAGATATCTGAAGTTTCACGATACGGTTTCTACCGCTAGCCATATTTTCCATCAATATGAGCACAAGAGCACCTCGCGAACAGGCCCCATCTATATTCCCGATGACAATGGCAATCTCCTCAACATGTATGACAACGGCTGGAAGGATTCCAAGATAGGGACGGGATCGATCAGCGATGATTTCAGATCCTACGCGTCCAATCGCTGGAAAGGAAACCTTCAAACCGAAGCGCATGGCGTCGCTGACTATAAACCAGTCGCCTTTGCCGACTACGAGGAAGATGATCCAAGCACGAGCGCATACGACCCTGTAAATTCGGGACGGGCGATCATCGAGCCACCACTCCCCTCCTCTCACGCAGACTACAACGCCGAAATCGAAGCCCAAAAGATGTCAGAAAAAACGGGGCTCTACTTCAAGTGGGATACCACTTCAGGCACGGGCGACCCCGTTGCCAATCCTATCGTTTTGAACGCTTATGACGGGAACGGAAATCTTCTCGACATCTCAGACCTAGGCCCAACCGGGGGAGGTCTTTGGGAATTGGACGACGATGCCATTTACGATCGCCGACGTGGCGACTACATTAGCACTATCAATATCCATACTGGCAAGTTGAAACAACTTATCGAAAATCCGGATACAAGTGACAATGAATTGCATATCGGTGGCTTCGATCCTGCCACCGATTGGAACGGAGTCGTCTACTTCGAAAGTTACAGTACCGATTCCGATTCCACAGCTGCCGCAGAACTGAACAAGACTGGAATACGCTTGCTCGGTGGCGAAACCGACGTTGCCGGAGAAGGAATCCCGAGCAGAGGAACGGATCCAGGCATGAGCTTCGTCACCAACAATGCGCTCTATATTGAAGGTCATTTCAATGCGGATGGAAACGCTTCCACGGCAAGTTCCTACGAGCCTGAGATCGGCGAGGTCCCCGTGGCCATTATGGGTGACTCCGTCACGTTTCTATCCGTCAACTGGGACGATTCCGATACTTCCTTGGAACCCAATGCCGCTACCACCGAAGTGGCCGCCGCTGCGGTTTCTGGTATTTGCCCTCCAGATAAGTTGGGTGACGATTCTTACAGTGGAGGAGCGCACAACTTCCCTCGCTTTCCTGAACGCTGGACGGGAGACACTTTCTATCTAAGAGGATCCATGATTTGCCTATACGAGTGCGAAGTCGATGACTCGAAGTGGAGCACTTCCTACTATGATCCACCAAATCGTGGATACGGATTTAATGACCTTTTCAAGTCAGGAACCTATCCCCCAGGAACTCCGTTTCTTAGGACCTATCGCCGCGACAATTTCGTAGATATGAACGCGGCAGAGTACGCCACCGCAACCTCCGGACTATAAAATGAAGCGCCCCCACCTCATTCTAGGAATTGCATCTATCGCAGCGCTGCTCTCAACGAGCGTTCCGGTAATCGGCGCCAACGAAGTCGAGTTGACGCAAGATGCGATTGATGAGCTGCCCATCACGTTCTGGCCAGAGGAACGCCGCCCCCGCATGAATGGGAATCGAGTCGAATACCAGGAAGATGGTCCGATTGAGAAACGTATTCGCATCGACTCTGGCGATTTGAGTTTTGTATTCGAAGACAACAACCGATGGCGATTCAGCACTACGACAACGCCGAGGTACTCAATCCTGCTGCAGGATTCCGAAGATCCTTCGCTCACATTTGGAATCGCTCGATTCGCCACCGACGAATTCATCGAGAGCTTAGACGAGGAAGACTGGAAACCCTACATGCGCGCTATCCTGAGCGACGTGATTCCCGAAGAGATTACCTTTCAGCACTACACCGGAAATCGCAGATCCGCTCCTTACGTTCTCAAAACCTGGACCCGAAAAGTTGAGTACGAATATCCAATGGGCGAAAGCGTCGTGGGCAAGACCCGCGAAATATTCTCCTTCATCGATGGCGACCTATTTGTATTTATTTTCTCAGGAAATAAAGACAAGATCGACGCTCTCCGAAACGATCACAACTTGTTTCTAACGCGGATGAATCTCGCGAAGGAATCTTAGAGCAAAACTAGATTATAACTCTCTGCCCTCTTCTCGATTCAATCGCGGAGACCCCACATTAGTCAAAAGCCCTAAATCTCGTCTAGCGGTGCACGGTATATAGCATGCTTCCCCTGCATTACACTCAAACTCGCTTAAGTCTATGCGACCTAACGCGCGATCCCACTGAGAAAACTAACATCGTCGCGCGTTATCCAGAGCTAGCGACCTCTCTCAAATCGAAGCTCGATGCCTGGAGGGAAAAAACGGGCTTAAGGCGGTAGTAACTCAAAGAAAAACCGGAGACCGCGTCAGCGCCGTCTCCGGTTGAAATTCAAGAGACCCAATCCGCTATCAGGAGGGAATAAATCCTTTCTTGTAGTCGTATTGGCTGGTCAGATACTTATTGGCTTCTTTGTTGTTAGTTACCTGCATCTTCTTCGGGTTGTACTTTATTTTCGTTCCCGCTTGGATAGCCACGAGTCCGAGCAATGCTGTTTCGGTAAAGTCTGCTGCATAGCTGAAATCGGAGCCCGCCGACGTACCCGCCTTTATAGAATCCGTAAATTCCTTGAATGGGTCTCCTTTTACTCGTTTCAATGTCTTGGGCAGTAGCCCGCCACTCGATTTGACTTCCCTGAAGTAGTCATCCGGATACACGCGGATAGACGAGCTATAGGTATCCGTCCAAATCGTGCCTTTCGTACCAATGATAAATGTGCCACTCGAATTCTTCTGGCGCTTTCTTCCATTGCTGGATTCTTCAACTGCGAAGAAATCCAGTTCAACTCCCTTTATCTTGGCCAGGTCCGGAGCGCGGTCGCTATCGTACCAAGTCACCTTCGGCGCTTTCTTGCCATTGCGATCGGCAAAGGTGAAGTCAATCGTGGATGCTCGAGGGAAGGTCTCCTTATGGTTTCCAGACGCATCCGCCTCGACCGCTATTGGAATTCCCAAATCCAGTCCCGAAAACGATGAATCCATTATGTGGCACGCCATGTCTCCGACAGCGCCGCAACCATAGTCCTTCCAACCGCGCCAAGCAAAAGGAACGATCTTGTTATCGAACGACTTCTTCGGCGCCACGCCCAGCCAAAGGTCATAATCCAAGGTCGCTGGAACCGGCAGGTTCTGGCGCTTGATTTCACCTTGCGGCCAAATGGGTCGATTGGTCCAATGCAGCACCTCGACGACATCGCCGAGCACCCCTGCCTGCGTCCATTCCTCGATATAGCACAGCCCTTCATGGGTGTGGCCTTGATTTCCCATCTGGGTGATCACGCCTGCCTTGGCAGCCGCCTTCTTCAATTCCCGCGCCTCCCATATCGTGCGAACCAAGGGCTTTTCGCAGTACACATGGATTCCCTGCTTAAGGGCCCATTTTGCAACCGGATAGTGCATGTGGTCAGGAATCGCGATCGACACCGCATCGATCTTGCCCGCCATCTTGTCGAACATCTTGCGGTAGTCCTTGAAGCGAGGGACGTTCGGGTACTTTTCGTAGGATTGAGCGGCTCTCGCATCGTCTACATCGCAAAACGCGACCAGATCTTCAGCGGCGTAGCCTGAATATGGTGAAATCCGCGACCGCCGCAGCCGATTTGAGCGATCCTAACCTTACCATTCGGCGAGGGCGAGTTGCCAATTACCCAATTGGGCAAGATCGAAAAGCTGGCTACTGCGGCGCTTCCTTTTACAAAGTTTCTTCTATTCATTTAGAATCAATTATGGGGTTGAGGTTAACGTCACTTACCTAATTGCGAACAGCGGGCAAGAAATTGGACAACTATTTCCTATGCAGCATATGTCAATACGCTCTCCATATAGATTTCTTAGACGGAAGATTGGTTCCCTATTCGCTTGAGCCATTGATCTCAGTACATAGATTCATTCATCGATGAAAACCTTAACCTTTGCTGCTATCTCACTCGCCCTCCCTCTAGCTTCCTACGCTGAAAACTGGCCAAGTTGGAGAGGAGAAGACAACAATGGATATTCATCCATAAACTCTCTGGGCACACTCTCCGACACAACGGATATCGCATGGAAAACCGAACTGCCTGGTCGGGGCTGCTCGACTCCGATCGTATGGAATCGAACGATCGTTGTGACGACCGAGATCGGTCAGCAAGACGGCATTGTCGCCATTGACTGGAACGGGAAGCAACTGTGGAATACCACCGTCGGAGAGTTGACGCCAGGCCGTGGCCAACGTGTGGGGAGCGGAGCGAACTCATCGCCAGTGACCGATGGCGAAACCCTTTTCGCTTACTTCAAGTCCGGCAATTTGGCCGCGTTGGACTTTAGCGGAAACGTACTCTGGAAAACCAATCTCGAAGAACGCTTCGGAGAAGATAAGCTGTGGTGGGACAAGGGAAGCTCCCCACTATTGGCAGGAGGCTATCTCGTCGTGCCCATAATGCAGACAGAAGGCGACTCTCAACTAGTCGCCTTTGACAAGAAATCGGGGAAGATCGTCTGGAACACGCCACGAAACTACGAGACTGCTCCTGAGTCAGGAGACGCTTACACAAGTCCCCAAGTTCTGGATATAGACGGCAAGGAGACAATTGTAACTTGGGGAGCCAATCACCTCACTGGGCATGACGCTTATACTGGAAAACTGCTTTGGGAAGTCGATGGCTTCAATCCTGGCAACGAGAAGTGGTGGCGCGTCATCGCGTCGACCGCGATTTCGAAAGGGATCGCTATCGTTCCCTACGCCCGCGGAGAAGCTGTCGCAGGTGTCAGTCTCAGTTCTAACCCATCTGGTCGCCCCTGGCTTTGGGAACGGGAAGGGCTCGGCAGCGATTCTACCACACCGGTCGCCTACGATGGAAAGGCGGTCATCCTGAAAGACAATGGGATCCAAAGAGGTCGCGTGACGTGCCTTGATCTTAAGACAGGAAATACGCTTTGGGAATCGCGCCTTCCCAAGTCAGCGCAAAAGTACTACGCGTCTCCGCTTATCGCGGGCAATACGCTCATCGTAGCGAGAGAGGATGGGATGCTGCTTACCGCGGATATTTCGAAAACGGGCTTGGGGAACGTTTCAGAAAAAGCGTTGCTCGAACCCGTGATCGCGTCGCCGATCGTCGTGGACGGCTCGCTCTTCATCAGAGGCGACCAGCACCTCTTCTGCATCAGGCAAAGCGATTCCTAGCTCGATCGATACAGCTACTCGCCCCAAAAGAGATCCTCGTTCACCACGTCCCCATGGACATCGTGATGCCGTAGAGCAATCCGAGGCTTCCCTTCATTGCGATCCACGCTGACAGAAAGAAACCCGCCCTTGATTCTCAGAAACCGATGCTCGTCCGTACGCAGCTCCTGCTTGAAACCACCTGCGTGAATGTCCGATCCCGCGCCGCATGAGTACTCCCGAGCGCCCGTCTCTCGGTCAACGGAAACATACTGCCAATGCCGGTCCCCATTCAGGATGAAGGCATTCGTTTGCTTACCCATAAAGGCGCGGATTTCATTCCCCTCGTGCGTGAAATTCTTGTTCGAGTGATTGTCTTTCTTGTTCTCCCGGTCCGGTCCCACGATCGGATTGGGATTGATAAGGATCCGAAACGTCGCATCGGATTCCGCGAAGGTCTTGTAGAACCAGGCCTTCTGCGATTCACCCCAAATCGTCTTGTCGGGACCATCCGGCTCCTCGTTGCGGCTTCGGAAATCCCGTCCCTCCATCATCCAAACCTGGAGATCCTTGCCCCAACGAACCGTTCGATAAGTCGATTCGCCCATAGGGAATATCTCGTTGAATATTTCGATGCCTCGATCCCAGGTCAACTCGCCATAGGTGTCGCCCGGTCCACAGTCATTCTTCAGGAGATCATGATCGTCCTTCATGAAATAAGCCGGTACTTGCCGGTAGAATTCGCGGAAATTCGGAAGGCCAAATAGCCGATCCCACTTGTAGTAGGCCAACTCTTCGGTCTTCGCCCAAGGACCTGGCTTGTCGTAGTATTCGATATCGCCCGCATTCACGAGGAAGTCCGGATCCACTGTATCCAGAATAGCAGGATAAATATAATGTCCATTTACAAGATCGTCTCGACGTGGAAAGTCATGGCAGGTCACTAAAGCGAATTTCACCGGCTCAGGAGTCTCGGCGTTGGCTGCCGTCTTGAAACCACCCTCCAATGAAACGCTTGCCTTCGACCCGCCCAAAGATCGACCCTCAACCTTCAAGGCATATTCAGTTCTCGGATTGAGATTTTCCAAGTTTACCGCGGCGCTGAAATTTCTGCTAGATCCGATCCGCACCCAATCCAGCTCGATCTTGCGGGACGGATCCGACACAGGCCAATAAGTTACTCGCGCTTCTCCCTCGGCCCCTACGGCGCTGTACTGCATATCTCCAATGGTCTTGCCCTCAGGTACGGCTTCGTCGTCCTTGGCCCATGTCGCCCCATCCAGCCGGTAGCTTTCATGCTGAGTCAGCCGCATCCAAACAATAGCGGAATCCTGGTCCACTTCGCCAATCTTGATCCCGTTAGCCATGTAGGGGCCGCTAGGAGTTTGGGCGCAGGAAGCGAAGCCTATCGAAAGGAGAGCGGGTAGAATAATAGATCGTAATTTCATATTCGAATCGGGGCAGGTAGAATTTTGTCAGGAGAATCGAATGCAAGGGTCACCGAGGTTCGCGAGCCAATTCGTCAGCGCCATCGACAGGGAGAAGTCGCTTGTCCAAAGACTTTGCTAGACGATTGAATACGCTTGCTCGAATGTGTGATTGGCTCGCATCACCTAACACGTGATAGGTGCTAAGCCACCAATGTCTACTTGATATTTCGCCTCCGCCCCGCTTGTCCGATGAAAAGTTCCGGTCTTTACCCCGTTCTTGCTACCTTGTCTGTTTGTTTGGCCTTACTGCCTTCCGAGAGCTATTCAGTGGAAGACGACGCTTCGCCACCCAACATCCTATTCATCGCGATTGACGATCTAAACGACTGGGTGGGCTGCTTAAACGGTCACCCGAATGCGAAGACTCCGAATATAGATCGGCTCGCGAAGCAAGGGGTCCTATTCCGCAACGCTCATTGCCAGGCCCCGATCTGTGGCCCTAGCCGCGCATCGGTATTCACAGGTCTTTACCCAGCGACTACGGGAATCTACCTTCAGATACGCGATGAAAATCTAAAGTCGAGCCATCCATCCATTGCCCAAACAAGCCTGTTGCCCGACTATTTCGAGAGGCATGGATACAAGACGATGGGAGTCGGCAAGCTCTATCACTCCGGGGATGGGGCAAAAACGTTCGACGAGTACGGGGGGCGTTTCGACTGGTTTGGCCCCAAGCCAGAAACGCGTTTCAAGTATGACCCCGACTGGTACGACCACAAGATTGGCAGCACGCAAACCGATTGGGGAGCCTACCCCGAAACCGACAAGGAGATGACCGACCTCATGTCCCATGGTATACGCCCGCCAAATGGTTCGACGAGCATCCGCTTGAGTCGGTCCAGACGCCCCCATACAAGAAGAACGACTTCGATGATATTCCCGTAGGTGGACAGGTCGTCGCCGACGTTCCCATGATGCCTACGACGGAGGAATTGATCGCTACCGATGAGTGGCGAACCGTCGTTCAGGCATATCTCACCTGCATCACTTGGGTGGATCATCAAGTGGGAAAAGTTCTCGATGCGCTCGAATCGAGTAACCATTCATCCAATACAATTGTCATGCTTTGGTCAGACCACGGGTACCATATCGGTGAAAAAAACCGCTTCGCCAAGCAAGCGATCTGGGAACGCAGCACGCGAGTCCCTCTCATTATCGCCAGTCCGGGGATCGAGCCCGACCGCCATTGCTCCCAGCCTGTCGGGCTCATCGACATGTATCCCACTCTCGTGGAACTAGCTGGGTTACCTCCAAACCAATTTAATGAGGGCGTAAGCTTGGCGCCGCAGCTTCAGGAGACAACCACCCCACGAGAGCGTCCGGCCATTACCGCCTATGGCCCCGTCAATTTTAGCATCCGTTCCGAACGGTATCGTTACATTCGCTATGAAGATGGATCGGAGGAGCTCTATGACCTGATTGACGATCCTAACGAATGGACCAATCTTTCGCACAAAGAATCTCTTCAATCCGTGATTTCAGAACAAAAAGCGTTCATACCTCGAAATCCTGCCCGCATGGCGCCTGGATCGTCATACGATATAAATCCCTATTTCATAGAAAGGCTTGAGGCCTGGCGGGAGCTAAACTAGCTATGCTTATCAAATTTTCAAAAATTCCCTCCTATGATGAAAAGACCCTGCATTCTACTGCTTTCCCTGATCCCTCTGCTCACAGTTGGCTGCGGAACGAAGAACGACAACTCCCCCATAAGCGCCCTGCTGATCACAGGAGGCTGCTGTCACGACTACGATTTCCAGAAGCAAGCGCTCACCTCGGGAATTTCCCAGCATGCTCCTGTCGAATGGACGGTCGTACAAGAAGGCGGAGAATCGAAAAACTTCCAATCAAAGCTGTACAGCAATCCTGACTGGGCCAAGGAATACGACGTTGTCGTTCACAACGAATGCTTCGCCAACACGGACGATCCGAGCTATATTTCGAAAATAGTCGATGCGCACAAGGAAGGCGTACCCGCCGTCGTCATCCACTGCGCTATGCATACGTATCGTGCCGCTGAAGTAGACGATTGGCGCGAGTTTCTCGGAGTTACAACGCGACGCCACGATCATCAAAGTCACTACCCCGTATCCGTAACCAATCCCGACCATCCTATTATGGAGGATTTTCCATCTGATTGGGTTTCACCCAAGGATGAGCTCTATATCATCGAAAAGCTCTGGCCCAACGCTCAGTCGCTGGCGACAGGAACCAGCGAGGAAACCGGGAAAACGCATCCTGTCTTTTGGACCAATCAATACGGGAACGCTCGCGTCTTCGGCACCACTTTCGGACACACCAACGAAACGATCGCCAATCCTCAGTTTCAGGAAATCGTAAGTCGAGGACTCCTTTGGGCTACCGGCAGGCTCTAAAGTCCTGACCGTTCGGGCGGAGAAAAAGGAAGTTCCAAGCTTAGTCCCTGATTAAGGACGGAAGACCGTTCGCTCGCAATCATCCAACGCAGCGACGCGTCCCCTCAATCAACATCAGGTGCAGGCGCTGCAATACGGTTTGGCTATGCGCCCTAAAATCTATCCGATCTATCCAACTCTCCCGCAATCAATCGCGTCTTCTTGAATTCATTCCCATTCGCGGCAATCTCCGATCCAGACGATTCAATGTCTCCGCGGCGATCCATATTGTTGCCAACAAATCGTGAATTGTGAATCCGCGTCCCGCTGGACTGCGATTCGTTAACTGACGCCATGAAGATTCCGCCACGATTGCCTTCAATATGGCAGTGAATGATGTCCGTATTGTGAACTCCTAGCTCTTTTTCGTCATGAGCAAGGAATATAGCCCAGTCGGCTGAATCTCGAATTACGCAATCGTCGAACTGAAGCCCAATCGTATTTCGAGCGAATACGCCAACATTGCCATTGGAAACCACAATGCACTGAGCGAAATAGGTATCCAACAAATGATTATCCAAGCTTATTCCGGCAAACTGGTTCTCGCGCATAATGCAATTCGTCGTGAATACGCGGGCGCTGTCATAGTAGGCGACTCCATCAAAGTAGTTGTGTTCAAAGCGCGAGTTTTGCACAAAAACATCCGAGCATTTCCAGCTGATCACCAAGCCGCCTGACCGATTGTTCCGAGCGACAACTGAATTCACCTCCAAGTTACGCACGCCTCGTACATCGATACCATTGTTGCGAATCCAAGGCCGAGTATCGTTTAGCTCCGAGGTTTGGCGATCCCTATTGCCGTCCACCTCGATACCTTCGATTTGAATATTCTCAATAAGGTCGTTTACATCGACCCACTCGTTCAGGCTCCCAATCGCGATTACTGGACAGTTCGCTTCGTCCTCCAGAATGAATCGAGCTCCGGGTTCGGCGACCAAACTCACATTCGAGCGAGCGATATGGAACGAATTTTCCAATACATAGTCGCCCTTAGCCACCTTGAGCGTGATCGGACGCGTCGCCTCCAATTCGGTCCCTTCACCTACCAAGGCCTGCGCTTCGATCAGGCTATCGAGACTATCGATCTCGAGAATCTGCGAATCGAAGGATTGTCTCTCATTTGGAATAACCAACGAGGCGGCTACGAGAAATGGCGAAGGGATGTAATCTGTCAATGGATGCATAACGTTAATCATCAATAAGTTATAGTGATCGCCTTTCGCCAGGTAGGAATCCGTTCACTCCATCGTGTTCCTAGGAACTCAACCAAGCAATGGGCAAGGAAATGCGAATTTACAAAATAATAACATATCGCTTGCTCGAAATCTATGGGTGCAACCCTGAGGGGCGGGGCGCTTGGGAGAAAAAGATGGAGTACCTTACGGTTGTTTGAGGTCGCAATGCAGAGCCAGTAAGGATCTCATGGGATAGATTGGAGATCTCGAAGAACCGATGAGCGCCAATCATCCAGTTCCGAGGCCAGTCGCTCAGCAATCGACTTCTTCTCACGTGACAAGTCCTTTTTCTCAGATGGATCATCAACGATATCGTACAAGGCGTCTCCATTCTTGTTTCGAAACAGCTTGTAGCGATTCTCCATCCAAACCGATTCCTTGGCATCCCTATTCAGGAATCCGATCGCTCGAGGCCGCTCCGTTACCTCTCCGCGAATCAAAGGCAACAGGCTAATGCCATCGTATGGACGGTCCGAGGGTAACTCGATATTCAACGCATCAAGAATCGTAGGGAAGTAGTCGGTTGTTACGCAGGGCGCGTCTATCTCCTTTGGCTTATCAATACGGTTTGGCCAAACAAGCAAGCCCGGCACGCGAATCCCCCCTTCCTTTATGGACAGCTTGTACCCAGAGAGGTGGTTGGCGCTGCCTACATGCCTCGGGGACCCTTGCCTGGCCGGGCCATTGTCCGAGCAATACCAAAGCATGGTATCGTCGGAAACGCCTAGGTCATCGAGCTCGGCTCGCAGTCGACCCATCTGCGCATCCATTGCCGTGATACAGGCATAGTAGTGCTGTTCGGGTTCACTTCTATCTGAATAAAGCGCCCGGGATTCAGAACCCCCAACAACCGGAGAGTGCGGCGTATGAAACCAAATTACAGCGAAGAATGGCGTATCGCTAGCAACCGCATCCCGAATAAACGGAATGGCTCGATCCATGATCACGCGAGAGTCGTCTCCCTTGGTGTTCTCAGTCACCTGTCGTCCCTCGCCAACAAAATAGTCATTTCTATAAGGAGTTCCTTTGAGCTTAACGATTTCCGGATTCGTTTTCTCATTGTCTTTAATGGGACCGGGATGGAGCAACGGGTCCCAAGTCGGCACTTTGGATTCCGTTACGAACGAAACATCGACATCGCGCTCCCATGGGGGGCAATAGTAGCGCTCGGGCATTTCGGAGAAAGCCCCCCAACGATTTTGATCCCCCTTCTCTCGCGACAATGTACCAAGATGCCACTTGCCGAAATGTCCCGTCGTATAGCCCGCCTTTTTCAAAATTGAGGTAATGGGAATTTCCGTCGGCTCGAGCATCCCTTTCATGGCATAGGTGATCCCATAGCGATAAGGATTTCGGCCGGTGTAAACGCTCCCTCTCGTGGGAGAGCACATTGCAGCGGCGGAGTAGAAACGCGTGAAAGTGACTCCTTCCCGGCTCATCGCATCCAAGTGAGGCGTTCTAAGCCATGGATGTCCATTGTAGCTCGTATCGCCCCATCCCTGGTCATCGGCCATGCACAGAATGATGTTGGGGCGATCCTCAGTAGCGCCTGCGACACCAGCAAGAGCAAGGAGCAATGCGAAGAAGAGAACGAAGGTCTTCATCGAAATTCAGTGGGGTATGTTGTTTGGGTGACTTTAACGCTAAGGGCTATGAACCTACAGAGCTCCAGCATCTATTTTTAAACATTGTTCCCGCCTTCAATTAGCCAGCTCGGCTTCGCGAGTACGTTTGAAATCCGCGGATATCTCAATCGCTTTCAATCGATCCTCCTCGGTGTAATCCCAGAATTTCTGCACCACCGCTTCGCACTCAGGATAGTGGCTTCCATCGTCTCCGATATCCTTGCGAAGTTGGGCGAACTGAGCTTTCAGTTCATCGCGAATTTTTTTGTATTTGGGAACATAATACACATTCCGTAGCTCGTTCGGATCATTAACTAAATCGTAAAGCTCCCAAGCCGGTGGCGTCTGGTACCCGCCCTTGTAGTTCGCCCCATAGAAGTAGATGAGCTTATGGGTCTTGGTTCGTATCGCCATCTCGCCAGGATTGTCGTGATGCGCCATGTGCATCCAATAACGGTAGTAGACCGCTTTTTTCCAGTTAGCTGGCTCCTTGCCGGTCTCGCAAATAGACCGGAACGACTTTCCTTGAAAACTATTCGGCACCTTGATGCCCGCAAAGTCCAGCATCAGCGCGGGATAGTCTACATTCTCGACAAGGGCATCGCTGCGAATGCCCGCAGGTATCGATTTGGGATAGCGGACAATGAAAGGCATCCGAGCGGATTCGTCATAAGCCCAACGCTTGTCTTGATAATCCTTTTCGCCTAGCCAAAACCCTTGGTCACCCGTGTAGATGATCACAGTGTTATCATAGATTCCCTCCGCTTTCATATAGTCGAAGAGCCGCTCCAAGTTGTCATCTACTCCTTTTACGCAACGAAGATACTTCTTCAAATAGCCTTGATAGGCAATTCGAGTCGTTTCTTCCTCGGAGAGCGTAGCTGGATCGTAGTCCGCCGGAAATTCCTCAGGGAACTTCGCGAACAGGTGAGTCGCGTAGGAACGCCTCGGATTGCGCTTGCCAATGGAAGTCCCGATATGAGGCATCAACTCGTCGTCGTATCCACGGGTGGCCATAGATCCGAAGGTATTGGGTACATCGTATAGCGTGTCTGGCTCAGGGATAGTCACGTCCGCAAGGTAGGACTGATAGCGCGGGGCGTTCTCGAAATAATCGTGTGGCGCCTTGTATTGATGGCAAACGAAGAACGGCTTGTCGGGATCGCGCTCATTCTTGAACCATTCAAGCGTGGAATCCGTGATTGCGTCAGACGAGTGCTCACCCTCATGCGTCACCACATTTTGGGGCCAATCATTTTCGCCCTGGACGCGAAACTCTGTATTGAAATACAAACCCTGCCCGGGAAGCACTTTGTAGTAGTCGAAATTTGGCTCCTGCTTCAAGTGCCACTTGCCAATAACCGCAGTCTGGTAGCCGACATCCCGCATCAGAATCGGAAGCGCTTGCTTTTCGGGTACGATATTTCCGCCTAAATCGAAGACGCCGTTGTTGTGATTGTAAAGTCCCGTAATGATCGCTGCGCGGGAGGGCGTGCAAATCGAATTCGTACAAAACGCATTTTCGAAAACAATTCCCTCTTCCGCTAGCTTATCGAGCGTCGGCGTCATATCCAAGTCCTTCAGGAGCGTCGCATAGGCGCCCACTGCCTGCGCAGTATGGTCATCCGACATAATGAAAAGTATATTGGGGCGTTCGGCGGATTGAGCGAACGTAAGCGACGCTGCTAAGGCAGCGACCATTCCAATATATTTGAGTGGTTGCATCATATTGACTAAGGTGTAGTTAATTAATTAATACTGAATTCTACAAATCGAAGTCACTCACACTCAAACCTAGGCCTTCCCAGTAACCTTCCTCGCGGTGAAATCCGAACATGCTGGGCTTGTACTCGCCGACAGTATCGACATTGGTTCCTTCCTCAGGCACGGTCATCCCCAGCGTCCAGTAGACACCGTTAACCACCATTCGGCGTGTTCCTTCAACAGCGAAATCGTTGGACGACCCCATCGTCGTAGTGAAAACCTTGCCCTTTTCCCCACCTGTGACTTGATATGTTTTCGTCCAAGCAACCGGCATCATGGGATCGTTTTTGTGGAAGCCTGGCTCTTTTCCGTAGCCGGGAACGCGATCATAGGGACCGGGACCAATCTCCGGATGCTTCATGCCCATTCCCGCAACGACTTGCCCTAGGACAATGGGTTCGCTATCGCCGGGCAATGGGAGCACGACCCCATAAACATCGGAAGGACCCCAGATATCGCCGTCTTCGATTCCGTTTTGGATCTCATGCTGTCCCGTCAAAATCCCGCGCGTACTCTCGTACTTGTGCCAACCATGGTGGCTTACCCAAGTCGTACCAAGCACGAGTTCCCCGAACCCTTTGGTCCAAATTTTCTTGCTCCCTTTGTAGTCAAAGCTCCAGTGCGACCACTTCGAGTCTTCATCCTTGATGTTAAATGCGTGCGTAGCGGTTCGGAGGCCGATTACCGGCAGGCCCGATTTCAGGTAATTGTCGAACTCCTGCATTTGCTCGTCGGGTAAATCTCTAAATCGGGTCGCGATAATCATCAAGTCCGCATCCCGCAGCGCGTCCAACCCCGGTATGTTTCCCTGATAATTCGGATTAATCAATCCGGGCATGTCCGGATCCTGCGAATACAGCACTACGCATTCAAATCCATGCCGTTGCGAAAGTATCTTGCCCAGCTGCGAGAGTCCTTCTTCCGAACGGTACTCTTCATCGCCGCTTACGAGAACGATCTTCTTTCCTTTACCAGGTCCTTCCTTACCCGGGTAATTCTGCCATTGCTTGGGAGCGCTGGCGGTCGGCTTCGCGCTCTCTGGAAAAGGATGCTCTTTGAGCAGCTCGTCGACCATGTAGAAGTTCTGGCGATCCTTCGTTTCCTCTCGAATCCGAGCAACTGTTGAAGGCTTGATTGGCTTCGAGAGCGCCTTCTTATCGCCAAAGTTGATCCGTACATAGGTTATCACCGCTGCGATTTCCTCATCGTTGAGCATGCCGCCAAACCCGGTCATAGGCGGTACGCCAGTCGACGGGTCATACTTCTTGCCTGCTACTTCAATCGGCCCCCACAACCCCTTGAGCACCATCTTGATGAAACGCTCTTCGTCGCCCATCACCCACTCGTTGTTGCTCAGTGGCGGATAGATATTGGCGATAGCGCCTTGGCCATTCTCTCCATGGCAAGTAACGCAATGAGCATCACGATTATAGACCTCTTCGCCGAGCTTGAATAGAGCAAGGTCTGCTTTGGAGAGATTCGTTTGAGCGGGTTGAACCGGCTTTACTTTCTTGTCGTACAACTCCAGAGAACCCTCCAAATAGGAATTCGCTGCAGGATTGCTGCTCAATGCAATATTGCCCGCATCGTTGAGCGCTCGAATGTCATCATCTAGAGTAACAAGAATACTTTCGTAAGCGTGACCCATCCATTTAGTGATCGGGCTCTTCAATCCCTCGAGCGCAATCTCCGCTCCTTTGCTATCATCCTGCCAGGACGCAGCGACCACCGACTCCAAGCGTACCCGAGGGTGCTCATCGCGGGCTGCCTCGAGGAACAGCTCATGCGAATTGGGAATCTGGTCGTAGGCGTATCGAAGGACGCGAACTGCGCCTGCGCGAACCGCAGGCTCATCAGACTTCAGGCAAAGCTCCAGTAAATCCGAAGCTACCTTGTTCAGTCCCCAAGTTACCCAGAGGCCTTCCAAAATATGTCGCCCATACTTGGGATCTTCCTTGTCCAATCCGCGTACCCATCTCTTCACTGCAGGAATCACTCTGTTAGCGGGATGGCTACGCAACTCCCGACGCGTGCGGTATCGCGTGCGATACTCGTGCGCCTCCAAATTGCTTAAGAGCTGCCTGATTGAAGCGCCCGCAATCTTAGCCGGTTCAACCAAGTCGCGCGATGGGTAGGTGACTCGATAAATACGTCCGTGGTCGTTATCGCGATTCGGGTCGCGGGCGCTGTGCTGCATGTGCCCGATAAGCGGGTTGTGCCAGTCGATAATATAGAGCGAACCATCCGGCGCGAATTCCATCTCAACCGGACGAAAATTGGAGTCCGTAGAATAAAGCAAGTCCTGCTTGAGCTCGCCCGTGAAGCCAGCGCCATCTTCAACGATCGAGTGATGCTTGGTTCCCAGAAAGCCGATCGTGTTATTAATAATGAAGTCACCCTGCGCATCATCTGGAAAGTGACGGGAAGAAATAAATTCAGTTCCTGAAGTCGGACGAACCCGATGCGTCGTGAATTGCTCTAGCTTGCTGATTTCCATTCCGTGCGGAATCTTTGCGGAAAGCGGCAAGGACCACCAATTCGCTCCGCCGGAGGCATCCGAAAGGAACGTCTGACCATACTCATCGAAAGCGATTGCCCAAGGATTGGATACATCGGTCTGCATGAAACGCTCCAGTTTCCAATTTTTCGGATCGAAACGCCAGACGCCTCCATCGGTGCACCGCTCGGGCCCGTAAGGAGTCTCCACTTGCGAATGAAGAAAACGACCTTCGTTCATGTAGATGGCTCCCGAGGCATCCGCCGTAAATGCGGAGATTGAATGGTGGGTATCGTGCGGGTCGAATCCGTGCAAGAGAAGTTCCTGCCGATCCGCGCGATCGTCCCCGTCATCATCAACCAATAGCACCAGATTGGGCTGCTGGGCGAGGTAGACGCCTTCAGGCGCGAGTTCGAATCCGATTGGCATGTGCAAGCCGTCCGCGAAGACCATTTGCTTGTCCGCTCTTCCATCGTTGTCGGTGTCCTCAAAGATGAGTAACTTGTCGTTCGGGCGTTCATCCCCTGGCTTGTAGTGCGGATAGGACGGGATCACAGCGACCCAGAGACGACCTTGGTTGTCGAATGACGCTTGAACCGGGTTCCGCAAATCAGGAAACTCTGACTCAGAAGCGAATAGGTCGATTTGATAGCCTTCCGCCATGACGAATTCATCCAAGGCCTTGTCGACCTCTAGAAACTCGATTGGACGCGTGTAATTCGTCTCGATCTCAGTGAGTGAGCGAGTCGACGCGTCGTTCACTTCTGACTCCGGAGATCCTCCTTGAGCAACGTCGTGAATCTTGCCATCGCGCAATTCCGTCATTTGGCGAATCTTCTCAATTTCCTCTGGGTAGTTGACATTTCCATACGGCTTCCAGCGTCGACCATACACATGGACGCCGTTGAGGATCCGATAGTCGTTCAGCCAAAACCAATTCTTATCTTCGACCACTCCGTAGAGCGCTTCACGCGAGACCATTTCTTGAGCCTTAACCTCACCATACAGGCCCTTAATCAGAATCTTGGATAGATTCTCATACCCTTCGTCCGAGAGCGCGAATCCATTGATCGTTTGCGGATTCTTTTCCTTAGCATACAATTCCTTGGTAGGGGAAAACAGATCTACGAAACCCACTCCACGCGCCGCAGCGACTCGACGAATTGCGTCAGAATAGACAGCTAGATTGCGATTCTCCTGCTCGCCGTTCGGCAAATCCATGGTGGCAGACAAGTCTTCGTAGGCAATGGGCGAAAAAAGGATCAGGTTCGGCGCCGACTCCCCATTGTATTCCTGACTGAGCGTGTGGACGACAAAGGCATCCAGCTCATTGTAGAAGTTCTCGACACCATCGAGTCCGAAAAATGACACATTGTATCCAAAAAACGCGAGTATCGTATCCGCCTTCAATTCAGTCAGCCACTCGTCGGGCGATGGGAAATGACCGATTCCCAAATGAGTCTCGAAGCCAGGATGAAATTTCTCGGCCCCAGGAAAGGCCCATTGCGTTTCGCGTGAAGGATGAGGGCGAAACCCAGGCGTGTCCCCGGGTCGGCCGAGATTTCGAATGACTAGGTTCTTGTTGGGAAACTGGCGATGGAGATCAGTTTCGAAATGCGGGAAGTAAAGCATTCGCTCTCCTAGCCCGTTTCCAATAATGACGATTCGTTCGTCTTGTTCTGCGCTCAATGGCAGCGACGCCGCTGAAGCGCCCCAGAGAAGGCAGCTTGCAGCGACAGACAATAGTATTCTAGGCAACATAGTTCGTTTGATGATTTTAAACGGTAAGCAACATTCCAAGTAACCGATTTGAGCCGATGCAGAGCTTTCAAGCCCTTTTGGCATGACGCACCAATTCGTGGATGTTTCTAGACGATAGATTATATTATTACAACTTTGGGCAATTGTGTTCCTCTGGTCGGTAGCAGATTGGATAGAAATCTAGGAAATTTGATCGATCGCTAAGCGACATGCGTGTCCCGATAGACCTGGGGAGTGATTTGCATGAGCCGAGCGAACTCTTTGGTTAAGTAGCTTTGATCGCAGAAACCGCACTCCTGCGCTATTTGCGCAATTGTATGATTGCTGTGTATAAGTTCACGGCAAGCAGCGTTGATGCGCACTTTCTTAAGGTAGGCGATCGGGCTCAGATTGAAGCGGCGACTGAACTGACGCTCGAAAGTACGTACCGATAGGTTAGCGCGCTTCGCCATGTCAGCTACCGTGATTTTCTCTGCATAGCTCTCTTCGACGAAGTCTATCACCTTGAACAACTCCGGATACGGCCCCAATGCGCTGCTCGCGGCCTTGAACTCGCGTGTAACGCCTTCTAAGCCGATAATCTCGCCACTATGTGAATAGATGGGCACCTTTGTGGTTGTATACCAGTAAACGGAAAGATTGTTATGCGTCACTAGCTCAACCTTGTTCACAACTTCTTTCCCGTAGAAGAGCACTTGTTGGTCGTCTTTAAAATAGGTATCCGCGAGATAACGAGGCACCAGCTCGAAATCGGTTTTTCCCAGAACATCGGTTTCGCGCGTATAGCCTAAGAGCAATACAAGAGCTTCATTGGCCATGACGAATCGCCCAGTCTGATCCTTCACGAAATAGCAGATATCCGAGAGATGCTGAAACAATCCAAGACCCCGCCTCGCTGGATCAACATTCTTGAGGAAGTCCTCGGACACGGGTTCGGGAGACGGTGATATCATTTGGGAAGGGTTTTTATTTTAGGGTGATGAAATTGGAAAGTTCGCGCCGAAACGCGTCCTAACAATATAGCTTACGCGCGAAACTGCAGGATAGGACGAATGGACAGAATCCATTGTATATTTACGACAATGTCGCGATATTACAATCAAAAGCTACCCGCTTCGATCGCATATAGGCGCTGTTCCGTTCCTGGACGCAGCGAATTGCTGGTTGCCTTGCGAACTATTGCTTCACCGTCCCTATGACCCGGTCGTAATCGACAACCTCGCCTTTGGCAGGATAGGAATCCAGAATGGCTTGCAACGCCTTGCGGGCCCGCTTTGCCCCTGCGCTAGCGCGCTCCAAGTCAATCACCCGCTTTTCAAGTACATCAGCCTGGGTATCGTACAAGTCGCCCGTGCTATATAGCTTATAGCGCTTGTCGCGAGCATATCGCACCTCCCAATGGAAATACTTGTCATCAAACGTTTCGCTATAGGGGCGCGGGAAGTAGTATCCATAAATCCACTCGCGTGGATCTCCCACCTCGCCCCTGCATTGCGGCCAGAAACTAATTCCGTCTCCATCGGCGATTGGCCTGGGTGCGATTCCAGCGGCTTCGACAATTGTCGGGAAGAAGTCGGAAAACGCGATCAGGTCGTCATTTACCTGATCCTCTGGTATGTGGCCTGGCCAGTTCATTATAAGCGGCACATGCGTCCCATAGTCGCGCGTATACCCTTTTCCTCCTCGCAAGGGTGCGCCCTTGTATTCGGAAGTAAGGTCCTCATTTGTTCCATTGTCGCCCGTAAAGATGACCAGCGTATTGTCGCGAACGCCATTGGCCTCGAGCGCATCTACCAGGCGCCCTACCAGAGCGTCCATGTAATTGACCATATCGATAAAGTTGAGCTTATCGTCATCCCGATTCCGATCAGCGGTATTGGGCGCAGGCGGAAAAGGATTGTGCACAAGGATCATTGGGTAGTAGACCACAAAAGGCTTATTCGCCTTCGCGCTCGATTCTATGAAATCGATTAGGAAATCGGTGCACACATCGGGGCCATAAGTCCCTTTGGGCAAATCGAGGATCTCGCCATTCTGCTCGAGCGAAGGATCCCAGTACCGTGCCCGCTCCGTTAGCGGCGTGTTCCAAAGGCAATAGGTATCGAATCCCGCCTCTTGCGGGGTCGTGCCTTCATTCTCTTTCAACAATTGCCACTTTCCAGCTACTGCGGTTGCGTAACCCTGCTCCTTGAAATGATTGCCGAAGGTCGGCTCTCCCTTGGGATATACACCGAAATCAGTGTAGTTGAAAACATTGGACTTCCCAGAGAGCAAATTGACGCGACTCGGCGTGCACAGCGGCGTGGAGTGGCAATTCTCGAAGCGAATCCCCGCCTCCGCAAGCGCGTCCAACCGCGGAGTCGAATACTCCTCGCTACCATAGCTGCTAAAGCATTCGAAGCCAATATCGTCCGCCATGACCAGCAAGATATTGGGCGGTCGCTCTTCCTTCTGCGCCAAAGCAAGTCCAATCAAGGACGTCGATATAAAATACAGTACAGCGATTTTTGAGTAGTTCATCCGGGGTATCGGTAAGTTAGTTTCTTGAGACTTTTCGCTTCAAGCCAGCATCTGACAAGCGCGTATCCAGTTTCTTACGCCAATCAACCAATTGGCTCACGTGCTCTGGATTCACAGCGAGATTGGTGATTTGACCCGGATCGGCCACCATATCGTAAAGCTCTTCTTCATCATTGTTATAGCGAATATACGCCCAACGATTCGATCGCAGGGCATAGCCGCTGCCGTCAATGGTCAAAGCAGCTTCGCGAACGCTAGCGCTACGATCCTCAAGAACCGGCACTAAGCTCCTTCCTTGGACTGTTTCAGGAATATCGAGCCCAGCAAGCTCCGCAAGCGTGGGGTAAATATCCATTAGCTCTGCGATCGCGCTGGAACGCCCTGATTCAACGCCAGGAACGGATATGACAAGGGGTACGCGCAATGCCTCTTCATGCAGGTTGCTCTTTTGCCAGAAATGATGCTCCCCGAGATGGTAGCCATGGTCGCTCGTGAACACGATTGCCGTCTTGTCACGCAGACCTTGTCGCTCCAGCTCCGCTATGATACGCCCCACCTGCTCGTCCATGTAAGTGACCGACGCGTAGTATCCCGCCCACATGCGCTTTATGTTTTCCGGGTACTTCCCAATGGGATCTTTGGTAGAGATCACCTTGGATTGGCCGATAAGCGGAATGTCGTCGAGGTCGCCTTCTGGCACGAATGGAACTTCAATGTCTTCAATTGGATACAGGTCGAAGTATTGCCTCGGCGCGACCATTGGATAATGTGGACGTACAAATCCAGCTGCAATGTAGAAAGGTTCGTCCTTCCGTTCACGTATCAACTCCATTGTCTTGGTCGCTGTCTTGTAGTCAGGCTGATCTGAACCATCACCCTCGTAACTGACCGTCACGAACCACCGATGCGGCATCGCCGTCGAGTAGCGCCCACCCAAATCGGTGGTGAATATATTCAAATTCAGGCAAGCGTAGTCGCCCGGCGTATGGGCCTCAAGCCCGGGCGAGTTGAAGCTTTCCGTCCAAGTCGACTTGATATCCAGGCCATCCGTGCCCGCGATGATATCGCCCGGCACCTTCATGTGGTATATCTTGCCCACTCGCGCGCTGTAGAATCCGTTATCGATGAAGTGCTTGCCCATGTTCACTTTCGCCTCGCCTAGATAGCGGCTATGCATGAATGAGCGGCGCGATGGGCCACAGGACGTTCCTTGACAATACACGCGATCAAAGACGACCCCTTCATCCGCTAGTCGATCTATGTTTGGCGTCTGGCAAATCTCATCTCCATAGCAACTAAGAACGCTCGCCTTCAGATCATCCGAAATCAAAAAAAGCACATTCTCAATCTTGCCCATTGCTGCGACCGACAGAATTGAATTCAATAAACCGATACAAATTATGGCGTAGACTCTTGAGCGCCGTCGCTGTTCTCCTAGAACGTATTTCATATAGATAGCTTCTTTTGAGTGAATGGAATCGATTCCGATCTTCTAAGGCCCTGCTTCTGGATCTAGCATTTCTCCCGTGCCTGGCATCGCGTCAATTGCGGATTGCAGCATACCGCGCGTCTTTTCTGCAAATGGAGTCCCATCTCCAGGCTTGATCGGGTCCACCTCATAGCGATCCGAAACCGCGTACAGCGTACCATCTCGGTACAGCTTGAAATGCTGATTTTGAGCCCAAATCAACTCTCTCCCCCGTACGCCTTGACCGTGCTTTTCTGCAGCGGGTACAAATTTTGGATAGTAGTATTGCGTGATCCATTGGCGCGGATTCCCTTCCTCGCCCTTGCATTGCGGCCAAAAGCTGCGTCCATCCAGAGGGACCGCGGGCAATGCGGCACCGGTCAATTCCGCTAGGGTCGGCAATACATCGGAAAAATCGACCATGTCATTGCAGACGATATTCTCGGGAATAACGCTTGGGCAATTCACGACGAGCGGTACGTGCGACCCCCCTTCGGTAGCATACGCCTTTTCACCCTTTCGATGTGCTCCATTAAATGGATACGTGAGACTGCGATTGGTTCCATTGTCGGCGGTATAGATTATCACCGTCTTTTCCCGAATTCCCAGTCGGTCTAACGTATCGACCAATTTTCCGACAAGCTTGTCGGCGTACAGTACCATGTCGCGATAATTCTTAAGGCCCTTCGGGTAGGACTCCGCCTCCTTCTTTGAGATTGGCTGGCTATCCGGAGTTTCCGGAAACGGGTTGTGAACCAGGATCATCGGGTAGTAGGCGAAGAAAGGTCGATCTTGGTTCTCCTCGATAAAATCGACCAGGAAGTCCGAAACGATGTCAGGGCCGTAGTCCTTTTCGGTCGCTTCAAGAATCTTGCCGTTTTGGTTCAAGCTAGGATTCCAATAGCGCTGGGATCCCGTCCCCGGATAGTTCCAAAGGCAAAAGGAATCGAAACCGCAGTCCTCGGGAAGCGAGCCATTGGGTTCCGCGTGCAGCTGCCACTTCCCCGCGACTGCAGTAGCATATCCGGCGTCTTTCAACATATTGCCAAAGGTGATTTCGCCTTTATAGAGGATACCGAAGTTGACGTAATTTCGAACCCCGTCCCGTCCTGTCATGATCTTCACGCGACTCGATGTGCAGACGGGTTCCGAATAGCAATAGTTGAATCGGGCGCCCGTCGCGGCAAGCGAGTCGATGCGTGGCGAGCTGAAGAAATCGCTCCCGTAGCAGCTGTAGTTGTCTACCGCGGAATCGTCCGCCATTATGAGAATGACATTCAGCTTCTCGGTCGCATATATTCCGCTCGTCGAAAATACAGCAGCGAGAGCGATCAGAATCCGACCAGCAACGTAGAACAAAGGCTTTGAGGCGAACATGAGCCCAGTCAGCGAATTGTTTCCCTTCAAGGCAAGCCGTAACCCCTAAGGTTACAGAATCGGAACCGGATCTTGGCCGCTAAAATGGAAATAGCGTTCTAACGACTCCGGCCAGATTCTATAATCGACTCAAGCTGCGCGGTCAGGCGCTGGGCCACTCTCTTATTCTTATTGTACAAGTCGTTTTTCTCTTCCGGGTCCTTGGAAAGATCAAAGAGACGATACTGAGCCACTTTCGTGTTTGCGAGCTTCGCCTCAACGAGCACATTGCGAGCGTTTTTAGAATCGTGGCGCTGAAGCTTCCAGCTCCCCACGCGCAATCCGTAGTTGTTTCCTCTACCGTTGTCTTGCTGAACGAGGTGGTCGCGCCCTTTCGCCCCTTTCTTGCCGAGCAAGGCATCCATCACATCGAAACTGTCCAAGCATTGATCGTCAGGAATTTTCGCCCCGGTGAGGCCAGCTAGACTCGCTACCAGATCGATGGTGCATACCATTTCGTCTGAAACCCCAGGCTGGATCTTCCCCTTCCACCAAGTGATAAAGGGCGTGCGCGTGCCGCCCTCGTATATGCTATACTTGCCGCCCGTGTAGGGACCTGCAGCCCGATGGTTGCCCAAGTTTTCAAGCGCGAGGTCAACGTATCCATCATCCATGACAGGTCCATTGTCAGAACAGAATACGATCATGGTATTCTCCTCGAGATCGAGGCGCTTGAGCGTCTTCATCAGCTCGCCAACGCACCAGTCGAGCTGCACGATGACATCGCCGCGATACCCTAGGGAGGTAACGCCTTGAAAACGCTCATGCGGAATGCGAGGAACATGAAGGTCGTGCGAAGAGAAGAATAGAAAGAACGGATCGTCCTTGTTTTCCTCAATCCATATGCTCGACTGCTTCACCCACTCGTCAGCCAGGTCCTCGTCACGGAATCGCGCGGCGTGGGCTCCGGTGTAGAATCCGATACGGCTGATGCCGTTGTGAATCGTCGAATTGTGGCCATGCGACCAATCCATCTTTAGCGTGTCGCGATGCGTGATTCCGGTAGGATGATCATCGCTCGGCTTTTCGTTTCCTACCCATAGAGGATCCTTGGGGTCGAGATTGAGTACGCGGCTATTCTCCACATATACCTGAGGAACGCGGTCATTCGTAGTCGGCAAGAGGAAGTTGTAGTCGAACCCGATCTCGCGTGGACCGGGCTTGAGCTCACCATTCCAATCAGGTCCCTCCGGACCGCCCAAGCCTAGATGCCATTTGCCAATCACCGCAGTCTTGTAGCCTACGCTGCCGAGGATGGAAGCGATCGTTTCAGTCCCTGGCTTGACCACGGCAGGACTATTCGGAGGGGCGATACCGGTGTTTGGACGGCGGAAGGCGTACGTTCCCGTGAGAAAGGAATACCGTGTCGGCGTGCAGGTCGAGGCGGAGCAGTAGCCACTCGTGAATCGCTGCCCTTCCCTCGCCAGCTGGTCGATGTGAGGCGTCCTCAGAGAGGTCGCTCCGTAAGCAGAGATATCACCGTATCCCAAATCATCTGCCATGATGACGATGACATTCGGTTTCTCAGCGGATTGCAGATTGAGCGCGGTAGCGACAAGCGCGACAGCGCTAACGATTAAGGCGGGGGGAATTCGCATGATCAATAAAGGTATTGCAGATTGAAAAAAGGTACGAATTCCAAAGACACCGAAACCGCTCGGCTGGTCCAGATTAAAACGCGCTGGAACACGGATTTGAATGATCCTCGATATTGATCTTGCCAATTACCTTCCTTGAGCCTGCGCTACGCCCCCACCCGTCCATGAAGGCTCAGCGCAAAAACCTCTCAACGATTCAAGCGAGCGACAAACGCAATGCGTTTGCATGGCTAGCGTATGTGGGAATGCGTCACGAGAAGACGCCCCATGAGATCAAGAGCAGACCTGTCGGGATTTAAAGACCAAGAACGAATAACGACGAACTTTCCAAAACCTCTGCTGATCTCGAAACGGCAGGGGTTTTTTATTTTCCTAGAAAGCCTAGTCGTTTCCCGCTCAGCGCAAAAACGAACCAAACAATCGCGATGCGCTTCTTCTTCACCAACCTTATGGCCGACATCAAAGGCCTTCCAAGGCCCGTCTACATACTCGTCGTCGGCCAGTTCATGAATCGGTTTGGCGCTTTCGTATATCCGTTTCTAACGCTCTTCCTGGAGCAACGGGCCTATAGCATGGGGAAAATCGGCGGAGTGATCGCTGCGATCAGCTTCGGCAATTTCTTCGGCCCCATGGCTGGCGGCTATTTAGCGGACGCCGCAACACGATCGTCACCTCCTTGGTCGCATCCGCTATCAGCCTAATTGATCCTGTATTTCTGCGATCAATACGCTTTGCTCGTTGCAGTAGCGGCGATATACGGATTCTCGAATTTTCTATTTGGCCCGCCGGCGAACGCCCTCATCGCGGACTTGGTTCCGGAGGAAAAGCGCATCACCGCCTACGCAATGCTGCGACTCGCCATCAACGCTGGATTCGCTGCGGGACCCATGGTTGCCGGGTTGCTTTTCCTGTATTCGCCTTTGCTGATTTTCGCTGGGGACGCCGCGACGACCCTAGCCTTCGCTGTATTGGCTTTCTTTAGCCTACCTCATGGGTTGCGGACCATCAAAGGACGGGTGAGCTCGCCCAAGGTAATTCTGAAATCATGGACGGAAGCCTTAGTCGATGTTCTAGCCAACAAGGCCTATGCGCAATTCTTGCTCGCTTGTCTTTTGATGGGAATCGCCTTCAGCCAAGTATTCAATCTCTTGGCGCTGACCACCAAAAATTTCGGGATATCGCCGAGCATCTACGGTGTCATCATGGGTTTTAACGGCGCATTGATTATGTTGATCGAGGTGCCGATAACCCACTGGCTCAAGCGCTTCCCACCAGCCCGTGTTCTTTGTACCGGCTACGTGTTGATAGCGCTCGGATGCATCGCCTGCGGGATCGCAACGAACACCGTCTCGTTCTTCGTCGCCATGGGCGTATTCACGCTGGGCGAAATCGTCGCTTTGCCGATTGGAATGGCCTATAGCAGCAATCTCGCTCCCGAGGCGCTGCGTGGACGCTACTTCGGATTTCGCGGAATGACCTGGGCGCTTTCAGGCCTCATCGGCAGCATCGGCCTATGGGGCTATGGCATCATGGGCGCCTACTGGTGACACCTCTCTGGCTTGATTGGACTATTGGGAGCGATCGCGGTGTCAGTAACGAATCACAAAGACTTGGGCACCAACTGAAGAACCGAGACCGCTTCCAACATATCAGTGTTTCCGCACTAGTATCATCACTTCTCAAAGTGTTAATTTATCCTCAGAATAATTACTTCAATGAAAGATAACTGGTTGGACCCCGCAGTTTAGCCCGGTTTGAATGAGAGATTCTCGACGGGTTTCTTGTTGTTGGGCTTGGGTTTAAGCTGCCTGGGGTGGAGATCGCCCGAAGGGCGGTCGGAGCCGCAGGCAGGCTGGATTTGCCTTGTGGCAAGCTCGCTGGGCGTTAGCGCGCCTGGCGATCCATGGGGCCTATGATTGCTGCAGCAGTCCTTCCAGTCCGCGAAGATCACGCGCGATTCGCTGAGCGCGCAGATCATCTCGCGGTCGAGGCGTTCCTCGCGGAAGCGGCCGTTGAAGCTTTCGCGTATCCGTTCCGCCAGGGGTGGCCCGGATCGATGCATAGAGCCTCGATCCCGTTCTCGGCAAGCCAGCCCTGGATGGCCTTGGCGATGAGCTCGGGCCCGTTGCCCGAGCGGATGCATTCGGGAGCCCCATGCTCGCGGATCGCCTCCTGCAGCAGGGCCAGCGCGTCGGAGGCCTTGATCGCCCGGTCGGCATGGATGCAATGGCGCTGGCGAGCGCATTCGCCTATCAGGTCGAAGGCCCGCGCAGAGCCCCTGCCGCCGCCTGCGAGGGCGGCGAGGCGGCACCTGCAGCCCCTCCTCCCGGCGGACGCGCTGGACCAGCTTCTTGTTCGCGCGGTAGCCAAGCGTCGGATGCTCCCCCGGAAGGCGGACGATCTCCGGCTCCAGCAAGCGCTTCCCCTCGGGCTTGGGCTTCGGGCGATAGCGGAGCGTCGAGCGGCTGATCCCCAGCCACCGGCAAACGGCTCTCCCGGAACGCGACAGCGCGGACTGGACCTTCGCCGCAACCCCGCGCCGGCGCTCCGGGCTCAGAGGTTTTTCCCCAGCGCGATCTCCAGGGCCTTGGTCTTGAGCAGCTGGTCGGCAAGCAGCTTCTTGAGCTCGGTGTTCTCCTTCTCTAGGTCGCGGAGGCGCTGAGCCTCCTTTAGATCCATGCCTCCGTACTTGCTCTTCCAGCGGTAGAAGCTCTGCGAGCTGATGCTGCGCCTGCGGCAGATCCCCTCGGTCCGAAGCCCCGTGTCGGCCTCCCTCAGTATGCGGATTATCTGCTCGGTCGCGCGTCTTGTCTCTTTCATCGATGATGTCCTTTCGTTGATCGACGAAAATCACCTCATCAAAAGTGGGCTAGTTCCCGGGGTCCCAACCAGGTTCCTTGGGCCTTCTCTAGTGCCGACTATTACCCGTTCCTATGGTGGCGAGGGCGTAGACAACACCGGTAACAAGGTCCCGATACCTCCCAATAGCTTCTTAGCGATGAAAGGGCCAATCATTGATGTCAGCATCATGATGGCCGACCAAGTTGCCATACATCTTCCTGAAAAGGAAAGGATGTCGATTTCAGGGCATGGGCTTATCGACACAGGTGCGACTTCAACTTGCATTGATGATGCGGTAGCACAAAAACTAGGATTGAAGCCGGTAGATGTCATCAGCATTTCCACCCCATCGCACGCTTCTAGCAAGGCGAACGCCTATCCTGTTAAGGTTTTTGTGAATTCGCTCAATACCGGTATCGATGTTCCTAAGGCTATTGGAGCACAGCTTGGCAATCAGGGTATAATTGCACTTCTAGGGCGTAATTTTTGAGTTTTTGCACGCTCTTTTACAACGGGCGCACTGGACAGATAACTATGTCTATTTGAGACGCGGTCAGCTTTTGACTCGGTCCTCCCAGTTCGATTTCATGTCGTAACAGGTACGAGAGCTTTTTTCCTTCCTTTTTCCCTAGAAAATCAGGAAGGAAGGAAACGTCTAAATGCTAGGAATTGCTCTAATAGATCCATTTAACGAAACCGCCATCAACCACCTTTAGGAATGGCTTTGCCTCATTGATCGCGTTGTAGGCTGGGTTCTTGGAAACATTCTTAGCTTCCATGATCTTCTTTGCTAGATCGCTCTTCATGATCTTATCGTTTGCTTCTTGAATCACCTCTTTCACGTCTTCGATGGTGACTTTCCTGCGATGGGAGGAATTGCCAGCCTCGAACTGCTCGAAGTCAGGGCAAGGCGCAAATAGACCGTTACGCCGATGCCAAGCCGAATTCTTGTAAACGATTCGCGTCATTGCATTTACAGTTGGAGAAAACGATTCGGTCATCCTCCGGATCGCGCTTGCAGACACCATCACCCACATGGTTCTAGCTCTCGCGCCCAGCAAGTGGCTTCCGGATAATTCGTGGATAGATCAGTCCCTCCTGCCCTAACAGCGTTGGCGAATTGAGGTTCCCTTAGGTGTGCCACAATCAGCAAGGCAGGTTGTTCCTCAGGCTTTTCGGGCATGATACTATCTAGGCCCTTGAGAGCTTGGCTGTAGTCTGCTTGCTTCGAGTCAGCCACTATGTGATTCCATGGATCGATCACAATCAAGCCGGGTTTGAATTCCTCTATCTTATCCCTCAATTCTTCAATGTGGGAAAGCGGGTCACGTTAAATCGAACCCATCCTTGGGAGGCGGCGTTATCCGCATCCATTCGTCAAGTTCGATGTCGATTAATCGGGTGATGTCATCGAGCTCCTGCTTTATGCGCCAGACCCCATTTTCCATCTGAATAATCAGTGTTTTGAAACAATGCCTGATCGGCATATCGAACCAAGATTTTCCCGTCGCGCCAGCGATGGCCAGTGCGACGCTAGCGCGACTTTTGCCAGTTCCAGGATGACCGGCTAGAACATGGAAACCGCCGCGGCGCACGTAGGCTTCACCGCAAAGGACGAAGTCCTCAGGCTCTTTCCAATTCCGGAAATAGGATGGAGGCTTCATTTCCAGTTTTGGGCGATACGCTCCTTTCGTAACATGCTTGATCATCAACTCGAAGTCTTTGAGGCTTCGCATCAGATCACCGGCGTTCGACTGATTTCCTTTCGCAAGCTTGTGGAGGCACTTGTTCGCTTCCTTGATAAGCCTCTCGAGTTCCTCAGATAGAATGTGGCCAGGGAACTCTGAATTACTATTTTCCATGCCTAGCCCCCTCAAACGATAGTTCATAGGCCGATTTTTGGAGCTGCCGTCCATCGACGATTTCGATGCCTCCTCGAATGTGTCGAATACGGCAACCTCGTTTTCCAAGTCTGGATACAGCCGAGTGAACGGCGCCTGAATGAGATTTCCTCATTAGTTCGTTTAGAGGTACTGGGCTGCCGTAGTTCTCCGCTAGACAGAGCAAAACGTCGGCGATCTGAGTATTGGAATTCGGCCAAAGCTTCGATTCCTCGCTTGCCTGATTGCGGATGATTCGATTGGCTCTAAGTGAAAGATTTCGTGATACTCTTTCTTGAAAAATCGCCTGTTCTCCACGGACAGGCGTTTTCATTGTCTCCGTCATTCGCTTCATTTCGCACCTCCTTCCACGTGGCTTTCGATGAAGGCACGGAAGCGAGTCTATGCTGACTAGCCGCTTGCCCCTCACCTTATTCCGTTGTTTGATGGAGGCTGTCTTTATCGCACCTCCGTTTATATCGAAGTGCGAGTAGAGGCAGGTATTGCCTAATCCAGTGAAAGAGCGAGCCTGGTGGACGGGAATCCATTCACGGGCGATTTCGCTGTTGTTTGTTTGTGGTTGTCGGTTGTCCTTAAAGGTCATCCCAACCTTATATCCGTTCTAAAGTACGGTTTTTCCAATAACCCGTGCAAATCGTATGTTAATTCATCTGGATTTATGTCTCTTTACCAGAGTGCCTCTTTTATCTGCGAATGTCTTGAATGGCAAATTCTCAATATCGCTTTCGACTATTTCTGATCCATCGTCATCGGTATATTTTAGCCAGCCAAGTCTCTTCAAAATTTCGGAGCAATTCGGATTTCTGTTAAGCTTCGATTTTAACTCTAAAAAGGCTTTTTCCATTGGTGGTATAGAGGAGCCTTGTTTTGCGTCTTTCGCGGTGGTCTTTGATCTGCCTGACATGCTTTCTCCTCGAAGCGTTCTTTTACGTAGATCAAATCATTCATACTGCTCAAAGGCTCTGCCCGCGTTGAAAATATGGAAGACCAGGTCTTTTAGGGTCGGACCTCCTCTCAATATCCATGATCGAACAATGCGTCCATCGGTGAGTTCCAAAATCATTTGCTCAATTTCAGACAGTCCGCGATCGAGGTTTGCGAAGCTATCGTACGCGAGTCGATCCCTATGAGATCGCTTGTTTTTAGTTGGTGATTCTTCAACCACCGGCTTAAGTGAATCTATAATTTTATCGAGTTCCACTTCTCCTTCGCCCGGATTCGCGTTTTCAAAACGGGGTGGCGCAGTATAGGATCTCTTAGTGGGTATATGAAAACTCTCAGATTGCGACCAATCTTCGGAACCCATGTAGTCAGTCCAGTACCTGCCATTGAAGCTATTCACCCCCAGGATTGACCAATAGGCCGTTTCTCGAAGGTCGATTCGATGTATTTGTCATCGAACGTCCAATCTGGATCGAACGGGATCGTCCTGTCGTCGACCCGTTCGGCAATAGCCGATTTCTTGTTAAACACGAAACGAACGATTGAGGTTTTCGTATACCACCCTAATTGGCTCATGATGTAAGCGGATAAAATCGCCGCGCCCAATCAATCGCGTCTGCTTTGCGATATTTCAATCGCACGATTCCTGACCTCGTCCTTTTCTGATGTTTCCAAAGTTGTCTGTTACTATACGACATTCGGCAGTTTGCTTGTCGCTTGTGCCAAAGCCTCCCGCCCGTGTTTGAGGTAGCGCCCATGGACCTCCTTCGAGTTATGGCCAACCCATTGCTCCACCATCGATGCGGAAATCCCCGCTTCGTGTATGAGCGTAATCGCGGTTGCCCGAAGGCTGTGAAAACTAATTTGCGACGTCTCCCGTTTCCCCGCTCTACCTTCGGGTTTTTTCTTGTGGGATACTTTTTCGCGAAGGCCGATTTCAGCTAAGATGTCCGAGAATTGATTGCTGAGGCTTCCGGAACCATGTTCTTCGTAACGAAGGGCGAGCTCTGGGTGGATGAATGCGCTGGGGTCGTCTGATGAACAAAGCTTCAAAATATGCTCCTTGAGAGGTTCGGCGATTGGCTGGAGGATCGGATGCTTCGTTTTTCGGGTAAGAAACCGGATCTCCATGCTTTCAAGATCGATGGCTGTCCACCTGAGCGTTGCGAGATCTCCAAGCCTTTGACCTGTGTAGAGTCCGAAAAGTATCATGCTGCGCCATTCGCCCGATGCGGTTTTTAGGAGCGAGCCCAATTCTTCGAGAGTGAAAGCTCTCCTTTCAATCGTGCTGCTCGTCTTCTTTGACAGCTTCACCGTTGCGGCTGGGTTCTCTGAGCACATGCTTTCCTCGTGGGCCATCCTGAACATGGCTTTAATCGCTTTGATGTTGTTTACGACAGTCGAAGGGGGCGCGAGTCTTCAATAGCTCGTTTCTGTACCGCGTGATGTCGGCAGCGGTGAATCTTCCAATGTCGTGATGGGCTCGATCTCCCAGCCAATCAAGAAAGCGGGTAACGATTAGACGGTATTGCTGGAGCCCCTTCTCGCTAGTCTCGCCTTTCTTGAAATCGGAGAAGCGATTCGCGTATTCGGTAATGGTGGCGATTGGGAGATCGTCGCCCAGGATCTCTTTTGGAGGGCGGCAAGAGTCTGCCTTACCTGCTTTGCCGATCTCGCCTTGAGAGTAGCGCTTTCGTATTCGTCGGCGATGCGCGGCGCTTCCTTGCGGCTTTGCTTGGTTTCCTTGGCGATGATTCGGGTCGAGCGATTTATACGTTTGCCGTGCTCGTCCTTCCAGCCAGCTATCCAATAGCGCGATTTAGGGTGTTGAAAAAGGAAGGCCATTGGTCGAGTAATACACTACGCCCACGTTCGTTCAAGTTCATTCTCGTTCAGTTATACTGAAAATCAATGATTTATGAATGTTAGTGACCTTCTATGAACTCAGCTTTTCGTACCGCGGGTTCGAATCCTGCTCTCTCCAGCGTTCGACACTTCGTCGCAAGGTCAATCGCGAGGATCACGAAGAAGTGCCAGCCGAATTCATGCGCTGGGTCTGGGCCGGTGGCCGAAAGCTGCGAGGGTTGGTGCGGCGGAGGGAGGATGAGGCTGGTTTGTATAGCTATTCTTAAAATGCAATCTCTGCCAGTTTTGTTACCACTTCATAATCTACATCGATGGTTTCGAAGTGGCGTTTGCCGCAGAGAATTTTCTGATTCTCCTTCGTCCGGCGTTCCTGATTATCCAGCGTGCTTTTGGTTTCGCGTACAAAATAGAGCTTTTCATCGCGGTGGGTGATAAATGCCCAATCAGGGTTATATGGGCCGATGGGCGTATCGATCTTGAACCAGCTGGGGAGCTTGACAAACAGCCGCACGAATTCATTATTATCCAAGTCTTTAGCAAATTGTTTTTCCACCTCGGAATCATATTCTACCATATCAAACAGGCATTTTTCCTGATTCTGCACAGGGTAAAGATTGTTCATATAGCGAATGATCTCGCCTTCCGCTTCATCTTCAATCCGGCTCATTTCCCAATAATGGTTGGCAATCTTTTCGTATTGGATGCCCTCCAGCATCAAATCGTGCAATGCCCTGGATATCTCCCGCGCTGTGAGTGCCATAAATTGCTGCGGATTAACCTGAAAATCAGCGAGTCGGCCAGATTGCTTCAATATGTTTACCAGCGTGTGGCGAGTAAGCTCAGATTCCTTCTGCAGATAGGCCAGCAGATCTGGCAGCACTCTAACGCCACCAGCCTCACGACTCTTTTCCTCCAGCTTCCGGTCGGTACTCACGCCAGCATCGGAAATATCTACATCCACCCGTGTCATGGCGATGCGTACCGGTTTAATCTTTTCAAGCTCCTTGATGCGTTTTACTGCTCTTTCAATCAGTTGATCCGTATCGAAGGTAACGCGGTAGCGCGTGCGATGCTTAATCTTATCCCATAGCGATTTGAAGTCCTCGCTTAGATGGACTTCTTTTTTGAATTTCAGCGTATGCCTATCGCGTGCATTAACCACGCGGTTTTTAAAGACAAAGCGTTGCACCTCATCGATAATGTCGGCCTTGATATCGCTGTAACTTTCGTCAATCTTCAATTCAAACAGCGGGTTTTTAGGATCAAAAGCATCCAGGATTTCCCCTGTTTCATTGATATAGCCGGTGGCCTTCAGTTCCTCCCATATCTTGATAGATTCGTCCTGGCCGATGGCTGATTCCGTGCCATCATCCTTGGCGCGGGTGATCTTGGCAAAGGTGATCTTCTCAATGCGTCCAAATTTGATGCCAAAATCTTCCTCAAATTCATTCTGTAGTGATTTAGCAAAATCCTCATAAGACTCATTGGCGATGATGGTGAGGCGGTTGATATTCTCATCATGGACACGGTCGCCATGCTCATTGACCGGAAGACGCAGGCCACGACCAATTTCCTGCCGCTTCTTCTCCACCGATTGCGATTCGTTTAGGGTGCAAATCTGGAATACATTCGGGTTATCCCAACCTTCGCGCAAGGCACTGTGGGAGAAAATAAAGCGCAGCGGCTCCTGTGGATCGAGGAGTTGCTCTTTATCCCGCATAATCAAGCTGTATGTGTCTTCATCATCGGCAGTTTTGCCGGTGGTGTCTTTGGCATGCCCACTCTTATCCTGCGAGAAGTATCCGTTGTGGATTTTGCTGATATCCTTGGCTGCAAACTCCTTGTAGATCGGTTTAGCAGAAAGCTCTTGATAGGCTTCCTCAAACCATTTGCCGATTTTGCCGAGGCTGGTAGTACCATCATCATTATAAATTCGGTAATTGGCCACCTTGTCGATGAAAAACAATGAGAGCACCTTGATGCCTTTGCCTTTGATGGCTCGTTCTTTCTTTAAATGCTGCTCCACGGTTTCCTGCACCTGGGCTTTCATAATATCTTCCCCAAGGCCGCCCATCTCCAGATATTTGCCGCTGTTGAACTCGATATATTCAGCTCCTGGCGTGCAATCGATATTCTGCACGATATAGCCATCACGGTAGCTTTCTCGCTCTCCGGACTTCACATAGAGATCATCGCCCTGTTTTACCGTTACCTTGGCGGGTTTTACATTACCGCCTTTCTCTCTGTGAATTTCCACCTGTGCTTTAATGCCATTCTTGTTGTCGCATTTGAACAGCTTCACATAAGCATCGTTGAAGCTGTCATCGGAGCGGATGGAAGCCACCTCGATGCGTTTTACCAACCGTAAATCATAGGCGCGTACCGGATCGAGTTTATAGAGCAAATTATATGGACTGCGATGGGTGGCGGAATAGCGCAACGTACTCACTGGATTCAAGTTGGCGATGGCACGCTTGGCCTTCGGAGTATTATCCACGCTTTGTGGCTCATCAATAATGACAATGGGGTTGGCGGCCTGGATAAATTCAATCGGTTTACGACCCGACATTTTGTCGTTCTCACGGTTAATGATGTTCAGCTTCTTCAGCTCATCATCTGTCATCTCATTGATATCTTTGTCGGCCACATCCTTACTGAAGGATTGGATATTGATCACCATGATCTGAATCTGGTTGCTGGTGGCAAACTGGCGCACACGGCCTAGTTTTTTGGAATCATAAACAAAATAATCAAACGGCGCGTTATTATAGAGCGTGCGGAAATGCTCTTTCATAATCTCAATGCTTTTCAGCACACCTTCACGGATAGCGATACTCGGCACCACAATGATGAATTTCTTAAAGCCATAGTTTTTGGAAAGCTCGAAGATGGAGCGTAGGTAAACGTAGGTTTTACCGGTGCCGGTTTCCATTTCGATAGAGAATTCACGCCCCTGCAGCGCAGATATTTTCTCAATGTCGTTCGCCTCTTGCACCTTGTGGACATTGGCAAGCAACTGTTCATCATCCAGCGTAATGTTGTTACCAACCCCCAGATCAGACAGTTTCATAGCATCATTGGCGGTGGCACTAATCTCAAAATGGGATTGCACAATCGGCTGGCCTTCAAACGCACCGAGCGTGGCTCTGATAGCGTCCTGCTGATATTCTAATGTTGGATCAAATTTAAGTTTCATATCGCCCTCTACACCGTTCTAAATACAATTTCGCTCTCTTCCTCTTGGGCGCGTGCCTTGAAGGTCTGGACAGCATTCGCTTTGAGCTGGTCATTGCCCTCAAACCCGTCATCAAGGCAAATTACCTGCAGCGGGTTGGCATCGGCAATGGCATCTATCACTTCCTGCGTGAGATTTTTATCCAAGCAGATCAGCAACGCACCTTCCTCAATGGAAAACACGTCCTTGCCAGCCAATGAGAGTTTTTCCACCTTGGTGGTGAGCGGGAAGCCGCTTTTCAGAAGCAATTCGTAAAGGATATCTTCCGGTGCGCTGGCGGCATTGATATGATCCACATGGTCAAATAGCTGTTGCTCAAGATTTTCAACCTTCTCAGCATCACCTTCCCAAACTTTGAAATTGGAGCGAGAGAGTTTGAATACTTTGAAACCGAGATCAGGCTTTTCACTACCATTGAAATCCAGCTGGCCGTTTTGTTCTTCTTCAATTTTCTTTCCTGCACGGCGTATTCTCTCTTTTGAGATATCAGCGATAGTTTTATAGCCAGCATTGTAAGGGTTTGACTTTTCTTCTGTCCTCTCTGGCAACTGCACCATTACATATTTTATTTTCTTATTTTCCTCTTGATTTAGGCGCATAACCGCTTCTGCAGTTGTAGCCGAACCCGCAAAGAAGTCTAAAACAATGGCTTCATCTTCTTGTCCAGCTCCCTGAACTATAAGCTCTCTTAGCAGCGAGACTGGCTTCGGAAATGGAAATAAATTATCCTGAAATAATTCTCTTACTTCCCGCGTGCCGTTTAGAGTAAATCCAACATCAGTTGGCAGGATTGAAGAAAAACCAGTAAAATCTTTGCTTAATTCATTTAGAAACTTCTTTTCTCTAGGTCGCCCTTCTGGCTTTGATGGAAAAACGATACGTTTTTCTTTGATTTTTTCAGCCATAGTTTCCCTTGAATAACGCCACCCTGAATCTGGAGAGCAAGGGTATGAAATGCCCGTTTCTGGATCGGTAACATCATAGTGAAGGTTGGGTCTTTGGCTTTTATTAGCCAATCCCAAAATACTGTTACTCATCCACGGGCCACGATCATCATTATCAGGATTTGAATACTTATTTTGATCTATTTCTTTCCCACGCACCTTGGCGTCAACAGTTTTGCCATAGATTATAATATACTCATGGTCATTAGATACGTTGTTTTGTGGTCGGCTATCAACGATTTGACGACTTTTCCATACTAACGATGCAACAAAGTTTTCTTCACCAAAAATTTCATCACATAGCTTACGAAGATTAGCTATTTCTCCTTCATTAATGCTGATAAAGAAAAGTCCATCTTCACGCATCAAGTTACGAGCGAGGTAAAGCCGTGGATACATCATATTCATCCAGTTAGAGTGGTAGCGGCCCACAGAGTCAGTATTGGTTGAAAATTTGCGTCCTTCTCCATCTTTCTGGCTGGTATATTCTAGATAAGTATCAAGCGTTTCTGCAAATTTATCAGGGTAGATGAATTCGTTACCTGTGTTATACGGCGGATCGATGTAGATCATCTTCACCTTGCCGAAGTAGGATTTCTGGAGGAGCTTGAGCACTTCAAGATTATCGCCTTCGATAAACAGGTTATCGGTTTCGTCAAAATTCACCGACTCATCACGCGCAGGCTTTAAAGTGGCAACACTTGGCTGCTGGATGATTTTCATGCACTCAGCCTTACCCGGCCAGCTCAAGCCGAAGCGTTCTTTGCTCGGCTCTACCCATTCACCGAGCGCCCGTTTAAGCTGGTCAAAATCAATTTTTCCTTCGCTGAATGCTTCGGGGAAAAGCGCTTTCAGCTGCTCGTGCTTCTCCTGCGAAATATCCATTGATTCCAAACTTACTTTTTCTGCTTCTGCCATGCCGTGCTCCTTGGTTTATTGTATCTCAAAACTAATGTTGAATAATTCATGGGTGGAGGTTTGCTGCTTGAGCCGTTTTTCCACCATGTCGATTAATTCGTCTTTTTTCTCCTCGATCATCTTTGCCGAGTCATCATATTCCCGCCACGCCTCATCACGCTTGCCTTCCAGTTTTCGCACCTTCTTCTGCAGTGCTAATCTGTCTGGCAAATTGCCGGTGTTACGGGTTTGTTTTTTCAATTCCTTGATCTGGTCATCCAGCTCCTTAAGGCTGGTTTTAAGACCGGTGCGCCGATCCTCCGCCCATTTATCCAACTTATCCATTTCTTCACTGAAAAAATCGCTATTGTGCTTATCCATGCCCTGCAGGAATTCATGGAATGAATCCTCCACAATGCCACTGAGCAATGCTTCATCCGGTGGGGTGCGATAGGCGCTTTCTTCCTTGGCCTGTAGCTTGAATAGTTTGCGTACCACCTCATCGGAGATTTGGTTATCATCCTCATCAGCTGCGGCCAGTATCAGATAGGTATTTTCCTCAAAGCTCTTGGTGTGCAATTCTGCGGCACGCACCCATCCGGCTTTTCCGCGCAGATTCTCCAGCACGGTGATTTTATGTGGATAGCTGTCATAATCAAAAACAATATGGGTGGCATCCGTCTCCAGTGACTTGGCAGCTTCCAATACCTTTTTACCAAGATCACTGGATGGTTTGTATATCTTGGGCTGCAATTTAAGGCGTTTGCGTTCCTGCTTTGACATCATGCTCCAGCGGTCACGCTCATCACGGGTATCAAACCCCACTAACCGATAGGCAAAGGAGCAGTTTACTTTCCGCTCATGCCAGTTTGCAGGCTTTTCTATTTCATCCTTTAATGTGCCGAACATCCGGCGTTGTTCATCAAAGTGATATTCACCAAGGAATTGATCTGAGAATTTTTCAATCAGCACATATTTGGTGAGCAGCCAGAAAATATCGAGCATTTCATCTTTGCGCTCTTCGGCTTGTTTTTTATGGAGCTTCAAACGTCCATGCACATCTTCATCAAAATTCTCAAACAGCATCTTGCGTGCCTGTGTGACGTGCTCGGTAATCGGTTCATCCAGCTCTTCACGCAGATTATTAAAAGCGGATTCAATTTCCTCCGGCGTGCGGCAGGTTTCAAAAATATCTGAGATGCGCTTTTCAAAATCAATCCCATCCTCAATGCGGCCCAACACTTCATCGGATGCACCAAACACCCCATCGAACAATTGGAATTTATAGCGAAGCAGCTCATAGATGCACTGATCAGCCCAATTCTTCTCATTAAGAAAGTTAATCACCACCACATCATGTTTCTGACCATAGCGGTGGCAACGCCCGATGCGCTGCTCTACGCGCTGGGGATTCCATGGCAGATCATAATTCACTAGCAGTGAGCAGAATTGCAGATTCATACCTTCTGCCGCCGCTTCGGTGGCAATCATCACCTTGGCGTGGTGGCGGAACTGATCTACCAGCGCTTGGCGCATATCAACATCCCGCGCACCGGTGATGCGATCCGAGCCATCGTGCTCCTCTTTCCACCCATTATAAATGCTGCGTGCCAGATCATCATTATTCTGGCCGTTGAAGGTAACAATTTGGCCTTTATAGGCTGGTTGCTGTTCCAAATATTCCCGAAGGTAACGCTGGGTGCGGTTGGATTCGGTGAAGATGATCACCTTTTCCTGTGCGCCTAATTCCTGCATACGCTCAAAACCAACTTCCAGCGCGTGCAGTAGTTTTATGGCCTTGGTTTCCACGGTGATGGATCGTGCAATTTCAATATAGTGATCAATCTCGGCCAGCTCTGCTTTTAGCTTTTCTTGATTCACATCCTGATTAAGAATTTTCGGAGGCGTTGCTGATAGCGATTCACTTTCCTCATCATATTCAGAGCCAAGTTCATTATCGTGCGCGAGCTGGCCAGCGACATTTTCTTCCACTTCTTCACCCTTCTGCAGATCAAGCAGACGTTGGCGGATCGTTTTTAGCGTACCTATAATGGCGTAAGTGGATGATGACAGGAGTTTGCGGATAACCAACACCACCAGTTTGCGCTGGGCGGTGGGGATGGAATAAGTGTCGCGCCGCAGGATAAAATCAGAAAGCAGATTATAGAGGTCTTGCTCTTCTTTGCTGGGCGTGAACGGGATGGTAATTGCTTCACGGTTGGTGTAGCGGATATATTCCAGTACATCACGGCGGAGTGTGCGATAAACGAACGGTTTCAATCGCTCCTGCAGTTCATGTAGATTCGGCTTTCCGTTGATATAATTATTTTTGAAAGCCTCTTCGCTGCCAAAGATACGATCATCAATCAGCATGCTGAGGCCGTATAGCTCCATTAAGGAGTTTTGCAGCGGAGTGGCGGTAAGCAGTGCTTTGCGTTTATCCTGCAGAGCCTCACAGATAGCCTTGCCCATCTTATTATCTTTTTTGTAGACGTTCCGGAGTTTGTGGGCTTCATCAATCACGCACAAATCCCAATCGATACGCTGCAACTCATCTTTCAATCTGGCCGCAAAATGGAAAGACATGATAATCGCGCCATCAAACATGAGCGGTGCCATCCCATCTTTTTCCATTTTTTGGTACGTTTTGCTCTCCAGAATCAGGCTGGGCATGCGGAATTTCTCTTCCAGCTCGATTGACCATTGGCAGCGAAGGGATGCAGGGCAGACAATTAGTAAACGGCGTTTATGCTCTGCCCAATACTGGCAAAGCAGCAATCCAGCTTCGATGGTTTTACCAAGCCCCACTTCATCGGCAAGGATCACGCCCTTGGAAAGTGGAGAGCGCAGCGCAAAGAGTGCCGCTTCAATCTGGTGAGGATTCAAATCAACGGAGGCTTCCACGAGGGAATATGTCAGACGATCAATCAGGTACGCCGGTTTCTTGGCGGTCAATTCATGAGCGTAATATTTTGCGTGGTACGGTGTAATCATTTGTTGCTTTTCTCTTGTTCGCTAATCCAGCGATCTATTTCACTCTTACGAAACCGCCATGCGCTACCAACCTTAAATCCCGGAACCTTACCTTCAGACGCGAAACGATAGGCCGTCTTCTCCGCGATTTTGAGATAATCAGCCAATTCTCTAACCGTCATGATGTCATCATTGGGCATGATCAAAATATCCTTGTGAGTACACAAAGGTTGAAAATAATAGTAAACAGATGAATTATCAACGACTATTATTCGTTAAGGAAGTGCACATCGCAATGCTCGCCATTCATCCAAAAACGAGCCTATCGCCCCCATAGGAAACGTGCGCTCCGATGGGCCAGATAATTTGCTCTAGTCAGGAAGGGGTTTAGCGCATATTTTAGTGCGAGGTGGTTCAGTTGTATTTGAGTCTATCCTCCGCCATTTTAAACTCCGAGACAATCGCCCTCAACGATTGAATCATAAAGAGGATTGACGGAATGAGCTCGTAAAGCGGGCCGGCTGGAGAGGGGACACGCGAACGCGTGAAGACGCAGTCCTGAAGGACGTTTGACCACAACGAGAGTCCACTAATCCGAGAGAACGCCCTATACTGCCATTGACAGGAGGCCCTTCGATTCTACGTTGATGCGTCGCTGCACAATGCAAGGGCTCATCGCTCCATAAAAAATGTCCCATTTCGATTCCGTAACACAGGCGCCTGCCGATCCTATTCTCAGTATAACTGAGGCATTCAAGGCCGATACCAATCCCGAGAAAATCAATCTTAGCGTTGGCGTATTTGTGAACGATGCTGGGATCACTCCAATATTGGACACCGTCCGCGAGGCGGAAAAGCAACTTGCCGAAGCCAGCGTCACTAAAAGCTACCTTCCCATGACAGGCAGCCCAAAATTTGCCGCGCTCACCCAGCGATTGTGCTTTGGTGACGCAATCGCCGACGCCTTCGAAGGTCGCATCGTCAGCGCCCAGGTTCCTGGGGGAACGGGAGCTCTGCGCGTGGCAGCCGATTTTATCTCTGGAAATTTGGATACGGGTCGCGCATGGCTGAGCAATCCAACCTGGGCTAATCACAAGGGCATATTTTCGGCAGCTGGACTCGAGCTTGAAACCTACCAGTACTTCGACGCCTCTACGCTCGGTCTAGACTACACGGCATTCATCGAATCGATCAAATCGATCCCCGCCGGGGACGTCGTGGTTTTGCATGCCTGCTGCCACAATCCTACAGGAGCCGACCTTTCGCCTTCCCAGTGGGACGAAGTAGCGTCCATCGCCAAGGAGGTCGGTTGGATACCCTTGCTAGATTTCGCCTACCAGGGCTTTAGTGCAGGTATCGACGATGATGCCCATGGGCCGCGCGCCTTTGCGAAAGAAGGGACACCCGTATTCGTCTGCCAATCGTTTTCCAAGAATATCGGCCTCTACCAAGAACGCGTAGGCGCCCTGCATATCATCGTGGACTCGGAAGACGCAGCCCGGCGCGTTACCAGCCAAGTCAAAATCGCCATTCGCACCAACTACTCGAATCCTCCCGCGCACGGCGGCTCCATCGTTGAAACAATTCTCGAAGACCCATCGCTTCGGGAACGATGGGTAGAAGAAGTCGCGTCGATGCGTTCACGGATTGCGACCTTGCGAAAGCAGTTTGTCGAGGCGCTCGCGGACGCTGGCGTCGAAAGAGACTTCAGCTTCCTAAAAGAGCAGAAAGGCATGTTCTCATTTATCGGCCTAACGAGAGACCAGGCTGTCGAACTACGCGAGAAGCACAGCATCTATATCGTCGACAGCGGACGGATAAACGTCGCCGGAATTACGAGCTCCAATCTTCCACGTCTCGTTCGCGTCCTCAAGGAAACCCTCAGCTAGTCTGGAAGATCCGCAGCCATGATTCTATCCGACAAAGCCATTCTAGAATCGATCGATAGCGGCGACATCGTTATCGAGCCCTTTTCCCGCGAAGCGCTCGGGACGAACAGCTACGATGTGCGCTTGAGCAAGCACCTCGCAACCTACGTTTCCGAGATCCTCGACGCGAAAGCGCACAACAAGGTTGAGCACTTCGAGATAAAGGACGAGGGATTCGTGTTGCGACCCGGCACAACCTACCTGGGGTCCACTCTCGAGTATACCGAATCGCACAAGCACGTTCCTTTCTTAGAAGGGAAATCCAGCGTGGGCCGCCTCGGTATCGACATTCACGCTACAGCCGGAAAAGGCGACGTCGGCTTCTGCAACCACTGGACTCTCGAAATTTCCGTCTCACAGCCCGTCCGCGTCTACGCCGGCATGCCCATCGGGCAGCTCATCTATTTCGATGTACAAGGCAACGTGGAAACACTCTATAATAAGAAGGGCTCCGCTAAATACAACACGCGCTCCACGCTCCCTCTCGAATCGATGATGTGGAAGAACCAGTTTTAAGTCCTTTTAATTTTTTCTGTTGTTCTACAGTAACTTACGAATTTTCGTTGATTTTCGTGTATAAGGTCATGTATAACATGCGGTATGCCGAAAAAAAAGGGAGCCCCCCTCTCCTCTTTCAACCGATAGGAAACTTAGTTTTAAGATTTCCGAGCGTAAGAATCCTTCAGGATCTATCTCGTATCGCATCCACGTTGGAGATTACAAATTCCGGCAGTTCCGATATCGCAAAGACGCGGTGCAATTTGTCGAGGAACTGAAGGACGCTCAGTCCTACGATGATCGCGAGGAGATACGTTCCTTGGGTCGTTTGCTCAAATCGAAATTCGCGCTAATCGAATGCCAGGAGAAATTGGATACTTGGGGTATCGGTTGGAAGGATGTCTTCGATTTTTACGAGGAGCATGGAGCGTCAAATCGCGACATCAACATCACTATCAAACAGGGCGTTGATATATTCTGCGACCACAAGAGACGGGATCGATTTGTTTCAAAACAGTACCTGCGTCATCTTCAGGTTTTTTCATTTCGTCATTTAAAAGAACATTTTTGGGAGGAAACTCTTTTGAAGACAATCTCTCGTCAGAAATTCGAAAGTTATCTTCGAAGTCTCAAGGTCGGAGTGGTTAGCAAAAATCATATTATCACAACCACCAAGACTCTCTTCAATGTCCTCGTCGAACAAGGACACTTGGGGATTAATCCGATCGAGAAAATCAAACACATTCCGCTCCCGCGAAAACTGAACCATTATCAAATCTTAAAGATTTCTGAGGTTCGTTCTATTCTGAATCAAGCAGTGAAGGATCAGGAGTTTGAAATCCTAACCGTTGTGATTTTAGTACTGTTCTGCGGAGTTCGCATCGGTGAGGCGATGAAGATGAAATGGGAGGATATCCGATACTATGACAAGTCGGTGGATGTAACAGAGGGAGTTTCAAAAAAGACAGGTCATCTGCGTCCTAGGAATCCACCAATACCAGACAATGCGATGTGTTGGTTGAGGTTCAATACCTTCACGCGAAAAAAACGTTTTCGGATCAATACAAAGTCTGCCTCTTTTTTCCAGACACGACTTCGAAGGACTATCAAACGATCAGGCGTCGCGAAGATCGAGAAGAACGTCCTACGTCACACGTTTGCATCCTATTCAGTAAATTTCCATGGACTGACTGAAACGGCAGAGCGCATGGGGCACTATCGCTCCACGCAAGTCCTGAAAGACTACGACGCATCTCGAACAACAAGGATCGAGGCAAAGAGATACTTTGATTTGTATCCAAAGGTCTCAGATATTCCTGATCACCTATCGGAGAAATTCAGACCGTTGGTTCTTCAGGATTTAGCGAAGAGAAAAACTGAGACCTAATTTAGGGGTGGATCTCAGACCTCAAAACTGCTCTCCTTTCACTCAGTACCATCCGAATCCGAAACCCTTATGAGCGCAGACTTTAAACAAACCCTCTGGAAGACAGCGGACAAACTCAGAGCGCAGATGGATGCTGCTGAGTACAAACACATCGTCCTTGGTCTGATCTTCCTCAAGTACATCTCAGACACCTTCGTCAAACAGCAAGAAAAGGTGAAGAGCATGGTCTCTGATCCCTCCTCGGAATACTTCATCAGTGAAGATCCTGCAGAGTACGAAGAAGAGTTGGAGGAACGGGACTACTACACTCAGGACAACGTGCTCTGGGTTCCGCAAAAGGCGCGCTGGGAAACACTCAGGTCGCAGGCGAAACAACCGGACATTGGCGCATTGATTGATGGCGCAATGACCGCTATCGAAAACGAGAACGCCACACTGCGAGGGAAGTTAGACAAACGATTTGGTCGGGCGCAGTTGGGTCAGGGTATTCTGGGTGAGTTGATCGATTTGATCTCCACTATCGGATTTGCGGACAAGTACGATTCATCAGACCTTCTTGGTGAAGTGTATGAATACTTCCTAGGTCAGTTCGCATCTGCGGAGGGAAAGAAGGGAGGGCAATTCTATACTCCATCTCATGTGGTTAAGACTCTTGTTGCGGTGCTGGCGCCACACGAAGGTCGTGTCTATGATCCTTGTTGCGGTTCTGGTGGAATGTTTGTTCAGAGCGAAGAGTTCGTGAAGGCGCACGGTGGTCGCGTTGATGACATCTCTATCTACGGACAAGAGAGCAATCCCACCACTTGGCGACTTGCGGCAATGAACCTTGCGATTCGGGGTTTCGCTGCAGACTTGGGTAAAGAACCTGGCGACACCTTTGCTCGCGATCAATTTCCAGACCTGAAGTTCGACTACATCATGGCGAATCCGCCCTTCAACATCTCTGATTGGGGTGGAGAGAAGTACGAGGGAGATACTCGTTGGCAGTTTGGAAGACCACCCGTTGGAAATGCGAACTACGCATGGTTGCAGCACATGTTGTGGAAGTTGCGACCGGGCGGTCAGGCAGGGGTTGTTCTTGCTAACGGTTCGATGAGTTCCAACACGGGTGGTGAGGGTCAGATACGTGAGGCGATGGTGAGAGGCGACGTGGTTGAGGTCATGATCGCGCTGCCAGGTCAGTTGTTTCTCAATACGCAGATTCCCGTTTGCCTTTGGTTTCTTACTAACGACAAGACGGCGAATGGGCGAGACCGTAGAGGCGAGACTCTGTTCATTGATGCTCGTCAATTAGGGACGATGGAAACTCGTGTTCTTAAGGTCTTCAAGGATGAGGATATCGCCGGAATCGCAGATACAGTTCAGTCATGGAAGACGGGTGACGGATACGAGGACGTTGCGGGATTCTGCAAGTCAGCGTCACTGGAAGAGATCGAAAAGAACGGGTTTGTTCTGACTCCGGGCAGGTATGTTGGCGCCGCAGAGTCAGAACGGGACGGAGAAGATTTCAATGAAGCACTCTTTCGACTGCTATCTCGTTACACAGAAATTCGAGAAAGAAGTGTGTCTCTTGATCAAAAAATAACGTCGTCGCTAACGTCACTTGCCAATGACTGATCGCGCAACGGTCCCTTTGTCTGAGGTTGCAGATGTAACTGGAGGATATGCATTCAAGAGCAAAGAATATGTACCAAGTGGTCACTTCATCCTACGAACGCTGAATATTTCCGACCAAGGCAGGATAGATAAATCTAGTGCGGTGTTCCTCTCACAGGAAGATGTCAATAAATACTCTAAATTCTCTCTCTCAGCGTTCGACACGGTCTTCGTTAGGGTCGGATCGCCTGGCAAGACAGGGATAGTAACGACTTCAGACTTACCTGCATTGCTCAACGACAATATGTGGAGAATTCGAGCAAAAAAAGGAAAGTGTGATCCACGTTTCTTGCATTACTGCGTTTTGACCAACAAGCGAAAAATCGAGGTTTTTGCCTCTGGCAGCGCTCAAAGTTTCCTGAGGCTCGATGATTGTCGAGCTATGTTGGTCGAAGTTCCACCCCTGGCAGACCAAAAAGCAATCGCCCACATCCTTGGCGCCCTAGACGACAAGATCGAACTCAACCAGAAGATGAACCAGACTCTTGAGGAGGTCGCCAAGGCAATCTTCAAGTCATGGTTTGTGGACTTCGATCCTGTGCGAGCAAAGGCAGAGGGTCGCCCCACAGGTCTTCCGCCCGAAATCAGCGATCTGTTTCCGAATGAGTTGGTGGATTCGGAGATTGGAGAGATTCCGAAGGGGTGGTCAGTCTTTACTCTGGGCGATCTAGTCACCCCAAAAAAGGGGAAGTCGATAACGAAGAAAAAAGTAATTGAAGGCAGTGTGCCAGTGGTCGCAGGAGGGTTGTCTCCCGCCTATTACCACAATACAAGCAACGTAAAAGCGCCAGCAGTAACTGTAAGTGCATCGGGTGCGAATGCTGGGTTTGCGAGACTCTATAACAAAGATATTTGGGCGTCTGATTGCTCCTTCATCAGCGAGGAACAGACCCCTTTCGTCTTCCTCTGGTATGTCTTCCTAAAGATTCATCAAGAAAAAATTTATCACATGCAGCAAGGGGCGGCACAACCGCATATTTATCCTTCTGATCTTATGCGTCTTCAATTAGCGTATCCAGAATCTGATGAATTATGGTGTCGAGCGTTGGATTTGATTGCACCAATGTTTCTTCGGATAGGTAACGCTGAGAAGGAGAGCGAGACGTTATCCGAACTCAGAGACACACTTCTTCCAAGACTCATCTCTGGCGACCTCCGAATTCCTGACGCTGAGACGTTCCTTGAGGAGGCGGGCATCTGATGGCGGTGGTAACCGAGGATCAGGTTGAACTGCAGAGTATCGACTGGTTCAAGGATCTTGGTTACCAGTATCAGTGCGGGTATGACATCGCGTACGATGGCGCGACACCCGAGCGGTCTGACTATCGCTCTGTCATTCTCAAAGATCGTCTTCTTTCTGCGCTAACACGCATCAATCCACAGATTCCTCGTTCAGCGGTAGATACTGCACTGTCGCAACTGATGAATCCTAACATTCCCGCGCTGATGTCCTGCAATCGTCAGGTGCATTCATGGTTAACCAAGGGAGTGAAAGTAACCTATCGCGAAGGTAACCAAGAGGTCGGCAAACAACTCAAGGTCATCGATTTTGAGAATCCGGAGAACAATGATTGGTTGGTGGTGAATCAGTTCACCATTCATGGGCAGAACCATAATCGCAGACCGGATGTTCTAGTCTTCCTTAATGGTCTTCCTCTCGCGGTTATCGAACTCAAGAACGCAGCAGATGAGAACGCAGATATCTGGGCAGCGTATAACCAATTACAGACCTACAAGAACGACATTCCCGATCTCTTTAACTACAATACGTGTCTCGTCATCTCAGATGGCATCTTCGCGCGTCTGGGTTCGCTGTCCGCAAAGGAGGAACGTTTCAATCGTTGGAGAACCATTGATGGCGTCGAAGTAGACCCGCTCGGTCAGCACCGCGAATTGGAGACTCTTATCAAGGGTCTTTTCAATAAGGAGATCTTTCTCAGCTACCTGCGATACTTCTGCATTTTCGAGGAAGACAAGACGGTCATCAAAAAGATCGCAGGCTACCATCAGTTCCATGCGGTTCAGGCGGCAGTGGAAAGTGTTGTGAGCGCATCAGGCGTCTCTGGCACGAAGAAAGGTGGAGTGGTATGGCACACGCAAGGTGCGGGCAAAAGCATCGAAATGGCGTGTCTAGCAGGTCGTCTGATTGCTGAACCTCGTCTTGGGAACCCGACTCTTGTAATGGTGACGGACAGACAAGACCTAGATGGTCAGTTGTTCGGAGTCTTTGCGAATGCGGGCGACCTTCTGGGCGAGACACCAAAACAGGCGAACTCTCGGGTGGAACTCAGAGAGCACCTGATGAATCGTCCATCGGGAGGAATCATCTTCACCACCATTCAGAAATTCGGTTTAGACGCAGACGAAGACAAGTTTCCCGTTCTGACTGACCGTCACAATATCGTGGTCATTGCGGACGAGGCGCATCGAACTCAGTACGGTTTCAAGGCGAGGATCGACAGCGAAAGTGGAACGATCAAGTACGGTCTCGCGAAGTCACTCAGAGACGGTTTGCCCAATGCGACCTTTCTTGCGTTCACCGGAACGCCCATTTCTCAGGATGGCAGAGATACTCAGGCAGTCTTTGGTAGCTACGTTTCTGTGTATGACATAAAGCAGGCGGTAGAGGACGGCGCAACGGTTCCAATCTACTACGAGTCTCGACTGGCGAAGATAGATCTCAATCAGTCCGCACTCCCGACCATTGATGAAGAGGTAGAGGACATACTTGATAGCGAAACCGCAGACGAACGCGTAAAAGAGAAGGCGAAGAGTCAGTGGTCTGCACTAGAGGCGATCGTTGGCACGGATGCGCGTCTTCAAGAAGTTGCGGAAGACCTGATCAATCATTACGAGACTCGCGGTCAGACTCAACCGGGCAAGGCAATGATCGTCGCAATGTCACGAGACATCTGCGTTCGTCTCTACGACAAGATCATTGAATTTCGACCTGATTGGCGCTCAGACGACCATACGCAGGGCGCAATCAAAGTCGTGATGACCGCATCTGCATCTGATAAGGCGCATCTACAACCTCATCACACCAGCAAGTCGCAAAAGAAAGACTTGGAGAAACGATTCAAAGATCCAGAAGATCCGCTGAAGATCGTGATCGTTCGCGACATGTGGTTGACCGGATTCGATGCGCCGTGTCTCGCGACCATGTACGTAGACAAACCGATGCAGGGCGCGAACCTTGCACAGGCGATTGCTCGCGTGAATCGTGTTTTCAAAGACAAACCAGGCGGTCTGGTAGTGGACTACATCGGTATCGCCCCTCAACTCAAGGAGGCGTTAGCAACCTACAGCGCCGCGAAAGGAAAAGGCAGACCGACAATCGATTCCAGCGAGGCGTTGAGGATCCTCAAGGAGAAGATACAGGTCGCAAGAGACCTACTGCATCCTGTCGATTGGAAGGAGTTCAAGGCCAAGGCGCTGTTACTCATTCCTGAGTGCCTTGATCATATTCTTGATCAAGAAGACGGAAAACGCAGATACGCGGACACCGTACTTCAGATGACCAAGGCATTCGCGCTTTGCGGGACTCTGGACGAGGCGCTGGAACTATCACCCGAGGTCGCGTTCCATCAGGCAGTTCGCGCACCCTTGATCAAGGGAGATAATCCTGACGGCAAGAAGACTGACGTGAACTACGAACTGCAGCAGTTGGTTTCGCAGGCAGTCGTGGGCGATGGAGTGGCAGACGTTTTCAAATTAGCGGGTTTAGATACACCCGACATTTCAATTCTATCCGAAGACTTTTTGGCAGAGGTCTTGAAGATGCCACACAAGAACCTCGCGGTGGAACTTCTTCAGCGCCTGATCAAGGACGAGGTGAAGACCAAGTTCCGAACCAACGTAGTCAAGCAACGCAAGTTCAGCGATATGTTGGAGAAGTCTCTTGGCAAGTACGCGAATCGAGCGATTGAGGCATCACAGGTGATTGAGGAACTCATCGCGATGGCGAAACAGCTTCAAGAAGACCTTGCACGAAGAGAAAGTCACAACCTGACCGACGAGGAAGAGGCGTTCTACGATGCGTTAGCGAAAAACGAGTCTGCGTCCGAGTTGATGAGCGAGGAAGTTCTCGTGGAGATGGCACGAGAAGTCGCAAAGAAACTGCGGGGAAATCTCACAGTGGATTGGGCAGTTCGAGACAGCGTTAGGGCAAAACTGAGAATCCTTATTCGGACTCTTTTGAGAAAGTACAAGTACCCTCCTGATCAGCAGAAAGACGCAGTTGAGATGGTGTTGAGGCAGGCAGAGGTTATCTCTGAGGACTCGACAAAAGAAGTGGTATCAAGACAGTATAAAAGTTGAAGGTAAGATCAAAAATATTCTAATTAATAAGGCGTAGTATGGCGAGCATAGCATCATTACTCGAAGACGCAAGAAGGCGACTAGTTGAAACAGGGACGAGGAATAGACTTATCCACTTCAACAGAAAGACTTCGAGAGGGTACCTTCTTAATATTATTTAATGAACGAGCGGACGACATCTTTAACATTTTAAGGCGAAATGGTAAAAAGATGTCTTTTGTTGGAAGGGGTGAAGATGAGGGCGAAGAAAGTGATGATATTGTCTTTCATCAAATCGATGATGAAGAACGATACACTGACTCAATGCTTGAGACTCCATTATCGACTGATGGACTCCAAAAGTGCCTCTTAAAGTTACACAGAAATGCAAGAATTGCCGAAGAAGAGCAGGGAATAAATATCCTCTTCCTCTCTGTGGGTTTCCTTCGATGGTACGAGGACGAAAAATCAGAATTCCTCAGAGAATCACCTCTCATTCTCTGTCCAGTAGAATTAGTCAGAAATAAGAAGTCTTCCACTTTCAACATAGTTTGCAGAGATGACGATATAGTAACCAATCTTTCCTTACAAGAGAGATTGAAAAACGATTTCGGAATATCCCTGCCAGAGATTGATGACTCAGAGGATTGGTGGTTGGACCCCGCAGTTTAGCCCGGTCTCAATGAGAGATTCCCGACGGGTTTCTTGTTGTTGGGCTTGGGCTTAAGCTGCCTGGGGTGGAGATCGCCCGAAGGGCGGTCGGAGCCGCAGGCAGGCTGGATTTGCCTTGTGGCAAACTCGCTGGGCGTTAGCGCGCCTGGCGATCCATGGGGCCTATGATTGCTGCAGCAGTCCTTCCAGTCCGCGAAGATCACGCGCGATTCGCTGAGCGTGCAGATCATCTCGCGGTCGAGGCGTTCCTCGCGAAAGCGGCTGCTGAAGCTTTCGGCGTATCCGTTCCGCCAAGGGCGGCCCGGATCGATGCATAGAGCCTCGATCCCGTTCTCGGCAAGCCAGCCCTGGATGGCCTTGGCGATGAGCTCGGGCCCGTTGCCCGAGCGGATGCATTCGGGAGCCCCATGCTCGCGGATGGCCTCCTGCAGCAGGGCCAGCGCGTCGGAGGCCTTGATCGCCCGGTCGGCATGGATGCAATGGCGCTGGCGAGCGCATTCGCCTATCAGGTCGAAGGCCCGCAGCCTGCCTCCCCGCTGGGCGTAGTCCGAGACGAGGCCCCAGGCCCGGACGCGGTTGCGGCGAAGCGCCTTCCGCGGAAGCCCCGCGCAGAGCCCCTGCCGCCGCCTGCGAGGGCGGCGAGGCGGAACCTGCAGCCCCTCCTCCCTGCGGACGCGCTGGACCAGCTTCTTGTTCGCGCGGTAGCCAAGCGTCGGATGCTCCCCCGGAAGGCGGACGATCTCCGGCTCCAGCAAGCGCTTCCCCTCGGGCTTGGGCTTCGGAAGGTAGCGGAGCGTCGAGCGGCTGATCCCCAGCCATCGGCAAACGGCTCTCCCGGAACGCGACAGCGCGGACTGGACCTTCGCCGCAATCCCGCGCTGGCGCTCCGGGCTCAGAGGTTTTTCCCCAGCGCGATCTCCAGGGCCTTGGTCTTGAGCAGCTGGTCGGCAAGCAGCTTCTTGAGCTCGGAGTTCTCCTTCTCCAGGTCGCGGAGGCGCTGAGCCTCCTTCAGATCCATGCCTCCGTACTTGCTCTTCCAGCGGTAGAAGCTCTGCGAGCTGATGCTGCGCCTGCGGCAGATCCCCTCGGTCCGAAGCCCCGTGTCGGCCTCCCTCAGTATGCGGATTATCTGCTCGGTCGCACGTCTTGTCTTTTTCATCGATGATTTCCTTTCGTTGATCGACGAAAATCATCTCATCAAAAGTGGGCTAGTTCGCGGGGTCCCAACCACATCCTTCGCGATCCTCTGAAGATTCGGCATTAAGGGCTCCCCTTGGTACTCCACCGAGAGGCAAAACCCTTCAACCAGATTCCATCTGCAACAAGACCACGTTTTTCGACTGAAAGGAGTCTCTGCTAGGAGCTCCTCTTTCGATCTGTCGTTGATCCAGGAATTGAGAAAATGGGGTCAAGTCAACGCCCTCTATGGCCAACTTTTCAGAAAGAGACGACACTACGGTCCAGACGTCATATAGAACGTAACCGAAAATGCCCAGTTCACGAACAATCTGGCGATTCTCATTTCTATACTTGATCAGTCTCCAGTCGCGTCCTGCCAGCGCTATCGCTACAAATGCCGCAGCTACAAGCGCAATTCCAATCCAATGCCGCTTTGTAGTTGGCTTTCCTGTTTCCCGCAATGTTTCCAAACTGTCGCAAACCCTCCTGGATAGCGGCCCCAGGGACAAGTCCGTTTTTCGTGCCGTTGCCTAACTCAAGTCGGAGTCAGATGATCGTTTGCTAGGAACGGGATCATACCCGGATCCTCCCCAAGGATGGCAACTTAGCACGCGTCGAAATGAATAGTATAGAGCCTCTCTGAATCCGAGCTCCCGGAAGCACTGAATCGCATAGTGAGAGCATCTGGGTTGATAGCGGCAACCGGAATTTGGCCCAAAGATGGCATACTTTAGGGGCGACAAAAGTAGTTGATAGAGTCGAATGGCGCCAATGGCTAACCATGCGGCTCCTTTGCTGAGTTTTCTCATCCCGAGCGCTCCCCTTCAGGAGCCGTCTCCCTTCCCTCGTATTCCGGGTTTAGATCAATGCAGGCCTGTAGCAATACATTGGAGACCACATTCAATCCCGCATCCCGCAGAATTTTTAGCCCGTTCCCTGAGTGCGATCCAGTAGGGTCAATGGCTCCGACTACCACATTCTTCAAGCCAGATTCAATGATCGCCTCGGTGCAGGCGCCTGTTCGGCCTTTGGTCGAGCACGGCTCTAGAGTGACGTACAAAGTCGCGCTCGATTTTGGTTTCCGACCCAGCGACTCCAGCGCGATTCGCTCTGCGTGGGGGCCCCCATCTCGCTCAAAGCATCCAACGGAAACGATTTCCCCTTCCTCTACGATTATCGACCCAACGCGTGGATTGGGACGGGTCAGCTTCGGATCCGCTAAATTCGCCTGAGCGATCGCGGCGCGCATAAAATGTTCGTGATGCGTTAAGTCGTTCATCCGATTCCGGGCATCCTATTGAATGCCGCATTCACTGCAAGCCCGTGACCACGGAGCGACAAGCGAATTCGGGGCGGGATAGTTTGTTTTTTGTAGCCTTTGGCGATTCTCTATATACTAGGCTATGCGCTTATGAAGCGTAGCCCCGAAACGATAGATCTCCTTCTGCAACGTCGATCCCAGCTAGCGGGAAAGCTCGTTCCTCCCGGACCTACCGAAAAGGAACTCGAAACGATTCTGACCTGCGGTACGCGCGTCCCCGATCATAAGGGGATCTCGCCGTGGCGGATCCTGGTCGCTGATCGGTCAACCCAGGACATTCTGCATGCGAAGCTGCCAGAGCTGCACGAAGGCGCTCCCGCAAGCCTCGAAAAGACACTGAGCAAAGAAGCCAAAACCGCGCCCTTGCTATTGATCGTCTCATCCAGCACCACATCGGATCGGGCGCCGCGAAACGAGCAGTTGCTCTCAGGGGCAGCCGTTTGCCAGAATATCATTGTAGCTGCCGCGGCTCTCGGATACAGGAGCCAATGGCTCACCGAATGGTTCGCCTACAACAACAGCGTCAAAGCTCTATTGGGGATCCCCACAGGGGAGGAAATTATCGGGTTCTTGTACATCGGCAGCGAAGAATCGCCGCCCAAAGAGCGGCCAAGGCCCCCGCTCTCCTCCATCGTCTCAAAGCTAGAGCTCTAGCTCGCCTTGGAATCGGACTACCGATTAGAAAGGCAAAGCTCAGCGTAAGCCTTTATTCGCTTGCGCACATTGGTCAGGCCGTTTCGCCGATTAGGCGACAAGTGCTGCGTAATCCCAACTTCCGCTAGGAAATCCGGCTCCAGCCCGATCACGTCTTCCGGGGTTTCGTCGCTGTACAATTCGCACAGCAAGGCTGCCGTTCCTTTGGTGATGGCCGCATCGGAATCCGTATGGAAGTAGCATTTCCCTTCCTTGAATTCCGGAAAGATCCAAAGCTGCGACAAGCACCCTTCGATCAGAAAGGTATCGACCTTGTACGCCTCGGATAAGGGCGGGTGCCCTTTCGCTCGATCGATAATGTAGGCAAAGCGCTCGAAATGATCCTCGAAAGGCATCAGCTCCTCCACTATTTGGTCCCTCTTTTCCTGAATGCTCATGGTAGATTCTCCCCACTCGAACAGCGCGGATCGGGGGAAGTCAATTCTGACCTGCCCTTTCAGATTTCTTGCCAATCTCCGTCGAGCCGTCCTTCGTTCCTGTCTATGACCAATCAGGATACGAAGGATAAGCGCATTCCCAAAGGGTTTCGTCATAAGCCTTTCGCGTATCACGAAGAGATCGAAATCGAGATCGAGACGCTCACTAACATGGGCCAAGGACTCGGCCGCCACGAGGGGTGGGTTATAATGACGCGCTTTGCTCTGCCTGGCGAACGAATCCGCGCTCGAATCTACCGGAACGACAAGAACTTCTCTGAAGCGGACCTGGTAGAAGTGCTCTCTCCCTCGCCCGACCGTATCTCGCCCTCCTGCCCCGTATTCACTCAATGCGGAGGATGTCAGTACCAGCATTTCGAATACGAATCTCAATTGAAATGGAAAACTCGCCAAGTCAAGGAACTGCTCAAGCACATGGCCCGTATCGATGCGGACGTCCTTCCAGCGATCCCTTCTCCCAAGCAATACGGCTACCGCTCAAAGCTTACGCCACACTTCCCGAAACCAAGGAAGGATGGCCCTATACAAATTGGCTTCTTGCGCCAAGGCTCCCGTTCTCGTTACGTGGAGATCGATCGCTGCCCGCTCGTCTCCGACTCGATGAACGATCGCCTAGCTGCGCTGAAATCGGAGGTACAGCAAATTCACTCGAACAAGCCATACAAGAAAGGGGCGACGCTCCTCGTTCGCGAGCATATTGAAGGAGTAACCACTGACCCAAAAGCGATCATCAAGGAACAGGCCGGCGATATCGTCTTCTCGTTCCCGGCAGGAGAGTTCTTTCAGAACAACCCCAGCATCTTGAAGCAGTTTACTGAATACGTGAGCCAATCGGCTCGCAAGGATGGTTCCCGATACCTAGTCGACGCGTATTGCGGGAGCGGGCTCTTTTGCCTCTCCTCGGCCTCCCTTTTTGATCAGGCAGTGGGGATCGAAGTATCCGAACGTTCGGTGCAGTACGCAGTTGCCAACGCCGATGCCAACGGAATCCAGAATGCTCGATTCGTCCTAGGCGACGCCGCCTCCATATTTTCTCAAATCGAATTCCCTGGAAGCGAAACCGCTGTCATTATCGATCCCCCGAGAAAGGGATCCAGCGTCGATTTTCTTGATCAGTTAATCGCATTTGGTCCAGCGCGCATTGTCTACGTATCGTGCAATCCCGCCACCCAGATGCGGGACCTAGCGATTCTCGAGAAAGGGCAATACGCCGTTGTCGAAGTCCAGCCCTTCGATTTGTTTCCTCAGACGAAGCACCTCGAATGCGTCGTTACGCTAAAGCGAGCGTAGGAATAGACTAGATCCGGAGCTCTAAGAGGAAGAGGTTTCCGCCTCTTTATCCTCTTCGACCTCTGCCTTCTCTTCGCTGCCTTCACCTTCGGATTCCTCGCCTTCTGCGGTCTCCTCAGAGTCAATCGCTGCGTTCGCCTCCTCAGCTTGAACTTCAACCTGAACAGGATCCTCGACAACCGGAGGTCCTGCAATGCGTTCGACAACTTCTAGAAGCTTCTCTGGATTGAAGGGTTTCGCAAGAGCCGGATATTCCTGCCCTTCCACCTTCAAGCGCTTTTCAGAGCCATCATTGTCGCCCTTATCAAGCAAGGAAGTGAGGAACAACGTATTCAGCTCCGAGCCAAAGCTCGACGCGCTGAGCTGCTTTACGACCTCTGAACCGTTCATGTCCGGTACCAGTACGTCTGAAATCAAAAGCGACGGTCGCTCCTTAATAACCAGCTCGATGGCATAACGACCTTCCTGAGTCTGAAACACCTGGTAGCCCGCTTTCTCAAGCGCGGACGAGATCAGAGCGCAGGATGTGCGGTCATCTTCAAGAACAACAATCTTACGTAAAGTAGGCATAGCTAATAGGGCAATTGAACAGTTGATTACTTACGAGTACTACATTAGTACTTTTCGAGTTTTCTTCAGTATTTTCACCTACATTTACACATGATTCATACGGGTGCCACACCACCGCTCCGCGTCTACGATAGCTTCGATTCCAATTCCCAGATTCGATCCCGGAGTTGAGCGGCCTGCTCGTACTCCTCTCGCGCCACATGCTCCTGCAACGCTTTCTTCAAAGTCTTGATCTCTTAAGGGTCCACGGACGGCTCGAAGTTCGAAGGGATCTTCCCTTGATGGGACGTGCCTCGATGGGCCTTTCGAAGAATCGATTCAAGACCGTTAGCAAATACTTCGTAGCAGCTTGGGCAACCGAGCCGGCCGAACTCTTTGAAAGTCTCCTGATTGAATCCGCATTTGGGGCAAGAAAGACCTGAGCCCAGCGACTTGATCCCCGATCCGTCCAGCTTTAGCGCAGGCTTGGTATCGCACACGATGTTGACGGCTCCCACTCCATTAGCCTCTTGCGCAGCGGGACAGTTTTCACAGAGGTGCAGCTTCTTTACATCGCCACCAATGATCTGGGTAAGATGCACCGTTTTCGCATTCGCGCACTGGGCGCAGCCTTTGGGGAGCTTGTCTGACATTTTTGGAAGCCTCGAGCGTTCTCCCATATATTCGGCGCCACCAATGAAAATCGTAAGGAAATCCCCAAAAACCATTCCCTTGCCATGCATGACAGGATTTCCACATTGTTGCCCAATGTCTGAACACAAAGCCAATTTGAAGTGGTCCCGAGACGATATCGGCTTCGGGTACAAGAACTACTCGCGCAACCATACTTGGATCTTCGAAAACGGCGCGACGCTCGAAGCCTCCGCCGCTACTCAATACCTCGGAGATCCCTCGCGCGTGGATCCCGAACAAGCCTTTGTCGCAGCGCTGTCGAGCTGCCACTTGCTTACCTTCCTCGCGCTCGCGTCCTTCCAAAAGCTCACCGTAGAGCGGTATGAGGACAACGCCGTTGGCCATATGACAAAGAACGAGGCGGGCAAGATGGTGATCAGTCGAATCGATCTCTATCCAGAAATCGTATTTTCAGAAGGCATCTCTCCTTCACGAGATCAATTGGAAACGCTGCGCCACAAGGCCCACGAGGAGTGCTTTCTCGCAAACTCAGTCAACTGCGAGATCGTCACCCATATTGATTAGTAAGCTAGAGCATCTTGCCTGGCTTGATCTTAAGGGCCGTTGGAAAACGCTTTCCCCACTTGGCAGCCTCCCGCTTGAATTGATCCACCTGCTTCGGGGCAGCTCCTACGAAGCGGCTGGACTGAGACACAATTCCCGCTAGCTGATCGAGCGAAAGCGGAATCCGACCATCCGCAGCAAGACGTTCAAGAAGCTTGGCCTCTCCAGGTCTTCCCTCCCGGATCTCTTTACTGGCCGCGAGCGCGTTTTCCTTGATCGCAAGATGCGCTCCCTCTCTTCCAGCGCCTGCTTTCACCGCTTCCATTAGAATAGTCGTCGTCGCCAAGAACGGCAGCTGCACCGCATTCTCAGAGGCGATCGCCTTTTCAAAGACCTGCATCTGGCCCAGCACGGTCAGAAAGGCTTCCAGCAATCCATCGATAGCGAAAAAAGCGTCCGGAAGCATGACGCGACGCACAACCGAGCAGGATACATCACCTTCATTCCATTGGCCCCCTGTCAAGCCAGAGGCCATGGCGGCATATCCTTTTAGTATTGTGCCAAATCCATGGATACGTTCACTCGTTCTACAATTCACTTTGTGAGGCATGACCGAAGAGCCTACTTGCCCTTTCGCAAATCCTTCGCTCATCAATCCTTGCCCCGCCATTAGCCGCACAGTCGTTGTCATGTTAACAGCCGACGAAGCCAACTGTTCAAGAGCTGTTACTGTATCTAAATCCACACTACGAGGATATACTTGCCCGACATTGCTAAGCACTTTTCTAAATCCCAAGTGCGATACGATCTTCTTCTCCAGCTCCGCGACCTTGCGGGCATCTCCGTCGAAGAGCGTTTGCTGGTCCAATTGCGTCCCCACGGCTCCCTTGAGTCCTCGCGCGGGATACCGGTCCGTAAGGTCGTTTAGCCGATCGATGCCAACCAAAAGCTCCTGCCCCGCCATAGCTAGGCGTTTTCCGAGCGTGCTCGCTTGAGCGGGAACATTGTGCGTACGCGCGGTGATCATTAGATCGCGGTATTCGACAGCCCGCTCTGCGAGTCGGTTCAGGCACGCGATCGCTTTCAATCGCGTCAACTCAAGTGACCGGATCACTTGAAGCTGCTCCACGTTCTCGGTAAGATCTCGGCTCGTCATTCCCAGGTGGGCAAACTCGTATCCCGCCAACGCAGAGAATTCCTCGATGCGCGCCTTTACGTCATGCAGCGACTTGCGCTCGCGGCGATCGATCGAAGCCAGGTTCACCTTGCCCTTGACCGACTCATACGCCTTGATCGCTTTCAAGGGAATCTTCAGCCCAAGCTCTCTCTGCGCCTTGAGCACTGCGATCCAATAGTCGCGCTCGATCAATACGCGGCCTTCGGCAGACCAAATTTCCTTCATCGCGCTCGACGCATACCGATCGGCGAGAACATTTCTGATAACTGATTTCGTTCCTGGCATCTGAAACCTTCACCCTGAATCCGGAAGAAAGAATTTAAAGCATTTTCGCTCGAAAGAACCGCTTGCGGCGATCGGACTCATTTTCTTGTTGTGGCCAACCTCCACGGAACCTTCCATGAGCCCTTGCAATGACGTCTCAAACAAAAGAACCAACGGACAGAACGATCGCGCTAGAGCTCAGCGTCATGCGTTCGGGTTCGACTCTCCTGAAAGCCCTCATGTCCGCGGCGCCAGACATCTCAAGCCTACCCGAAACCAATTTCCAGAAATACCAGTCCCGGAATGCTCGAGCGGAAATATCGGAGCTTTGCGACGAACGGATCATCGTCCTCAAGCGCCCCGCGTGGTTCAACGAAACCAAGCGATATCCAATTCTGCCGAATGTCTCGAAGGCGAAACGGGTCATTTTAGCCCGGGACGTCCACACGACTACTGCTTCGCTCAGAAAAATGGCGTTTCGCAAGCTCGAACCCTGGATCCCTAAAGCGGCTGATCAGTGGCTCGCGAATCGCTATTGGGCTCAAGTATACCATACGCTCCACGATAGATTTCCAGACAACGGCACCACCAATTTTTGGATACGATACGAGGATCTCGCCGAAGAGCCGATCGAGTGGACCGAAAAGCTCTTTCGATTTCTTGGATCCAAACGAACGGAAGGCGTCGACTCCTACCCCCCTCCAGAAGGCTACGATTGGAAATGGGGCAGCGACGATGGAGGCGACAAGATCAAGAGCCTAAGCGTACAAGCTCCTAAAATTCCGCAGTCATCTTGGGACATTCTTGAGCGGGTCAAGCACCTCGATCTCGTGGCTAAGGTTCGGACAAAGCTTGGCTACGCCTAGCCCACAGCGTCCTGATAGATTTTCTCTAGTCGATCACCGATCTTGTCTATGCGATGCTCATTGGCATTGCGAAGGGCCGCGGCGCTCATCTCGCGATGTAGCGTTTCGTCCTTCATCAACCGAATCATGGCGTTAGCCATTCCAAACTCGTCGTCGGGCTCAAATATCAATCCATCGTTCCCATGCTGAACGAGCTCCGGGATTCCCCTCGCTCGAGGACCTATCATAGGCAAGCCAAACGCCATTGCCTCCAGTAGGCTAACCGGCTGATTTTCCGTCTTGCTGGCCGTCACGAAGGCGTCTCCGAGCAATGGATAGTTCTCCTTCATGAGTATGTCCCGCTCGATTCGCCCCGTCCGGATAACGTTATTGGAGATGCCAAATTCTTCCAGCTTTCGGTCTATGGACGGATCCGAAGGACCTGCTCCGACGATAACCAGCTTCGCCTTCGGATTGACCCGAACCACTTGATTGAAGGCGCCAAGCATTACCTCCAAGGATTTCTCAGGAGAAATGCGACCCACGTAGATGAACGCGAAATCATCGATGCCAAGCGAGCGACGAAATGCGGAAATTTCCTCCTTTGGCCGGAATTGGATACGCTCGATACCGTTTGACAAGAGTGTCGCTTGCGTTGAAAGCCCGCGCTGCACAAGATTGTCGCGCACCGATTTCGACGGGCTCACGATATGCGTGCAGCGATTGAAGAACGTGACCGAATACTTCCACATCGCCTTTCGCGTAAATGAAAAGTTTGGGATGTGAAATTGCTTCAGGTACTCGGGCTCTGCAAAGAACGTATGGAAAGTGCCAATGACAGGCACTTTTTTCCAGCGACCTAGCAACATCCCCTCGAGCCCGCAGCCGAACTCAGTGTGAACGTGTATCAAGTCGGGCGACTTCTTTTTGAGCCGCCTATAGGTGAACAGGAAGAGCGGCACCGAGAACCTCAGCTTTGGAATATTTGGCGTGGGCACCGATAGCGGGAGGCCAAAGCAGCTAATGCTCGGATCTAAACCAAGGATCGAATCTAGCTGATCCTGCCGTTTAGCGCGAGGATGGAAAATGCTGACGTCGTGCCCGCGGGACGCCATCTCATTCGCCTGATTAAAGACGGCCGAGCTGACTCCGGATATGTAGGGCAGGAAGCTATCTGTAAATAGGCAGATGCGCATAAAAGATCGATCAGTCAAACGACGCTCGATGGCTCGGGGCAACCTAATTCAGCCCCGTTCACTGCTCGACCTGTTGGCTCCTTTTAACGAGAACAGCTATGCAAGGCAGCGGATGGATAGATTGCGAAGGACCTCTTCTTGCTCATTAGGCCTTTCGACGATCTCCTCAAACGCCCGGATGAACTCCGCTTGGTGATCGATCAATCGCTTCAATGTCGGCATCTTTCTCTCGCCTACCAATTTCCCCATGTACCAGAGGTTTTGAGTAAAGACATTGAAAGCGCTTTTGTCTGACAAGCCATCGAACCGATCGGAGTACTTTGCAGCAGCGCTTTCGAAGCTCGGCTTCGAGATTCCCCGTCCTCCTAATTGAATGTCGCCCCCATCGGAAAGAGATTTCAACTGGATCAAGAGACGGTTCCGGTTCTGCAGGGATGCGATCACCGGTCGAGCATCGTGTCCCGCGAAAAAATGCCGTCTGAGCGCATCCAAGGTCCACTTGAGATTGCGCGAAAAAAACGCTTCGGTCGCCTCGAAAAAGTCGCCCTCGCCGAAATTGGACACTAGCTCCTCAATCAGCTTGGGCGTAATCTCGTCTCCCTCATTTCCGAGATAGGTCGCCATTTTCCGCGCTTCCTCCAACAAAAGCCGGGCGTTCGCATTCACTTTGCTAATGAGAATCTCTTGGGCCTGATTCCCAATCGTGACGCCAAGCGATTCGCACTCGTCTTCCAATAGGGCGACAAGCGATTCGACACCATTGCCCCGCGAATCCATTCCTCCCGAAAAGAGGTACTCGCCTTCCTTTTCCAGCCACTTCGAAAATCGTTTCCTCCTATCCACTGGCGAGGCAGATATGAGGACCCCCACTTCATCCGGAGAAAGCCCTTCCAGTATTTCACGGAGATCTTCGCACGCGGTCTGCGTCCCCTCAGCTCTACCCGTCGGGTTGTCTGCGAGAAAGATGCAACCCTTGAGCCACACGACGCGCTTTCCTCCGAACAAGCCTAAAGTCTGCGTCGCCTCGCGAAATAGATTCACGATCTGAACGACGTCTTCCACTTTTCCTGCATGGCCGCTGATCACTTCCTTGGAAAAGTCGTCATCTATTTCAGCGCACATTTCCTTCCAGGTCTTTGCGGCCAAGCGAAGAGCTAGGAAGTCGTCCGGACCAGAAATGTAGGTGAAGCGGGCTGTCGACATCGGGAAGAATCATGGCGGACTCTTTTCGAATGGAAAGGCTTTTTACAAGGCTGGGCAACCAAATCTTGCCTATCCTCAGATCATGCTCAATCAAGGAATCGTGATATCCGTTCAAGAAGCCGAATCGATCATCGCAGAAAAAATCTGCCCGTTCTCTCCCGAATCAGTGCCTATTTCAAATGCATCGGGACGTGTATTGGTGGAATCCTTACAATCGGATCGGGATCTCCCTCCATTCAACCGCTCAACGTTCGACGGTATCGCGCTCTCGAGCAAAGCGCTCGAAAAAGGGCAACGCGAATTCCCGATCGCAGGAATCGGATACGCAGGGTCGCCGCAACTCGCATTGCCCGATATTGAATCTTGCATTGAAATCATGACCGGCGCTCCATTGCCAGATACTGCAGATTGCGTCGCGAAAATCGAGGATATCCGCATTGAATCCGGCATAGCCTATCTACCGGATTCGCTTCATCTCAAAACCGGCTATGGGGTCCACCCGCAAGGATCCGACAGCGCAAAAGGCAGCACCGTCCTTCAAAAAGGCTGTCGTCTCACGGCAAAGGAGCTTTCAGTAGCCGCATCGATAGGCCAAGACAAATTAAGCGTTTCGACGCTTCCGCGTATTTCAATAGTCACTACAGGCGATGAACTTGTAGAAATATTCAAAGCGCCCCGTCCGCACCAGATTAGGCGATCGAACGATCTCGCTCTCGAAGTAGCCCTCAAAAGCGCGGGCTATTCTCAAATCGAACGCCGCCACGCCGCAGACGATCCCGAGAAGACGGAATCAGTCGTCAATTCCGTACTCGAGCAATCCGACGTCGTCATCCTAGCAGGGGGCGTTTCGAAGGGGAAAAGAGACTACCTACCCGACGCACTGGAAAACGCCGGCTTCGCCAAGGCGTTTCAATGGGTGAGCCAACGCCCTGGAAAACCGCTATGGTTCGGGGACTCGACGTCAAGCGAGCGACCTATCTTCGTTTTTGCGCTGCCTGGGAACCCAGTCTCGTGCTTTACTTGCCTGCATCGCTACGTTTTGCCTGCTTTGAATAAAATGAGCGGACAGCGCCCAACGCCGCCAAGATTCTCCGCCCTAGCTTCGGACTTCTCATTCAAGCCGCCGCTAACCCTATTCCTTCCAGTAACGTTGGAAAGCGACCCAACCGGGTTGCAAGTCGCTCGTCCCCTCCCCTTCAACACGTCCGGCGACTATGTTTCGGTAGCCCGCACGGATGGTTTCCTCGAGCTACCGCGCGAAGATTCGGAATTCCCGAAGGGGGCCGCCTTTCGCTACTTCCCCTGGCAGACCTAGAATGCCAAGCGGCTACTCGACAACTTGAATCAAGCCCCTATAAACCCATTTCGAAACATGACCGAATTCACTCACATCGACGAGAACCAGCAGCCCCAAATGGTAGACGTTGGAGGCAAGTCCACTACACGGCGAACGGCCCGCGCCGAAGCAATCGTCAATCTCACTGAAGACGTCGTTTCACGATTCGAGGATGGAGAAATCCAAAGCAAGAAAGGCCCCGTATTCCACACAGCGATCTTAGCAGGAATACAGGCGGCAAAAAAGACGAGCGACCTGATACCGCTCTGCCATCCGCTACCCCTCACGAAATGCTCCGTCACCATAGAGAGAAGGGATGAATGCCGCGTCATCGTACGGACCGAAGTAAGCACAGACGCCAAGACGGGCGTAGAAATGGAAGCCCTTTCCGCCGCCAGCGGAGCCGCGCTAACGCTCTACGACATGTGCAAGGCCGTCACCAAAGGAATCGTGATTGAATCCATACGGCTTATCGAAAAAACAGGAGGCAAAAGCGGCTTCAAAGCATCCTAGAAATCGGAGAACGAATCCCATGAAGATCCATGTCGAGTACTACGCGATCCTGAAAGAGCAACGTGGCTGTTCCCAGGAGAACTTGGATACGGATGCCGCGACGCCCCGCGCGCTCTATGCATCGCTAAAGGGGGACCATGCGTTTACCCTTGAAGATTCCGATTTGAAAGTCGCTGTGAACGAAGATTTCGCCTCCTGGGATGACGCGCTCGAAGAGGGCGATACCGTTGTATTCATCCCTCCGGTCGCCGGGGGCTAACGCCGATTCAATATTCATGGAATCACCCTTTTGGATAACCGAATCCCCCATCGAACCCACTGCGCTGAAGAAGACCTTGCAAGGCGCCGCCTCTGGCGCGTTCGCATCTTTCGAAGGCTGGGTACGGAATCACAATGAGGGCAAGCAGGTAAATGCCCTCGAATACAGCGCCTACAAGCCATTGGCTGAGAAAGAAGGGGCGCGAATCATTGAAGAAGCCAAAGAGAAATTCGCGGTTGAAGCGGCCACCTGCGTGCATCGAGTTGGACCCTTGGAAATAGGCGATATCGCCATTTGGGTGGGCGTTTCGGCGCCGCATCGATCCGCCTCATTCGAAGCTTGCCGCTTCATAGTCGACGAGATCAAGGCCCGTGTACCCATCTGGAAACGAGAGGGCTATCAAGACGGTCTCACCGACTGGATAAACTGCCCTTCGCAAGAGCTCAGGAAACCCCTCTAGACGGCGTTGTTCCAAAACCGAGGATTGCTCCGGGAATTACGCATTCGCGCCTTAAGTCAGGGGGACTCCAAGTCGTTAAGCCTTTCGGAGAATTATCGAAACAAGATGCTCTACGTGGAACGGCTATTCGAATCATTACAACCTCTTTACAACCAATCATGGTTCCCCTACGCCCTAGGGATTGTGGGGATTATATTCGCGTACTCGGTTTTCAAGACTCTAAGTTCGCTCCCCAAGCTCGTCATGTACCCGATTATTGGAGCTACGTGCGTCATCATTTGCATCAACTGGGTTTACAACCGAAACGAGCCCGAGATGCTGACGCCTATTGTGGACATGATCGCTCCGTGGTTGCCGAGCAAGGTCTAGGATCTAAATCAACGTTATCCACAGTCCGCTCGGTTGCGATCACACACGTGTGTGAGTAATTAGCGCCAATCGTGGTTTCGTGCTTGCTGGCAAAAGAGCCCCGCCCTTATATGGCCGCTCTTTATCAGAAACTATCGATGTCAAATCCACAATCCGACATAGGACTCGTAGGACTCGCGGTCATGGGTCAAAATCTAGCCCTCAACATCGCCGATCACGGATTCCGTATTTCGGTCTACAACCGAACCACGTCCAAGACCGATGCGTTCGTGGATGCGAATCCCGACACGCCGGGCGGCCTATTCGGGGCGCCGTCGATTGAAGCGTTCGTCCAGTCGATCAAGCGACCGCGAAAGATCATAATTCTAGTGCAGGCGGGCCGCGCGAGCGATGCGGTTATCGATGGCCTGTTGCCGCTGCTCGATCCAGACGATATTATTATCGATGGAGGAAACGCGCTTTGGACCGACACGATTAGACGCGAGAAGGACCTCAACGAGAAGGGATTCCGATTTATCGGATCTGGCGTCTCGGGAGGCGAGGAAGGCGCGCGTTTCGGGCCATCGCTGATGCCAGGAGGAAAAGAATCCGCTTGGGACGAGCTAAAGCCAATTTGGGAAGCAATCGCCGCAAAAGTCGATGCAGAGACAGGCAAGCCCATTGAAGGGGCCTCTCCGGGCAAGCCCGTTGAAGGCGGCGTCACATGTACGACTTATATCGGCGAAAATGGGGCGGGACACTATGTGAAGATGGTCCACAACGGCATCGAGTATGGCGACATGCAGATGATCTGCGAATCGTATGCCCTGATGTCCAAGCTCTTGGGAATGTCGCCTAGTGAAATGAGCGCTGTATTCGGAAAATGGAACGAAGGCTTGCTCGATTCGTTCCTGATTGAGATCACCACCGACATTCTTCAGCAAACCGATCCCGACACGGGCGCGCCATTCGTCGACGTCGTTTTAGACACAGCTGGCCAAAAAGGGACCGGCAAGTGGACGTCGGTAAACGCGCTCGACATGGGCATTGCCGCTCCATCCATCGCAGAAGCGGTTTTCGCTCGATGCTTGAGCGCCGTGAAAGAGGAACGCGTCGCGGCTTCGAAAATTATCAACCCCGTCTTTGACGCGTACGAGGGTGACAAAGACGATTTCATCCAAGCGATCCACGATGCGCTGTATTGCTCGAAAATCTGCTCGTACGCTCAAGGGTTCCAGCTTATGCGGGCCGCGCAGGAAGAATACGATTGGAAACTCGATTTTGGAGCGATCTCGATGATTTTCAGAGGAGGCTGCATCATCCGCGCCGCCTTCCTGCAAAAGATCTACGAAGCCTACCAACGCGATCCAAACTTGGCGAATCTGCTCCTTGATCCCTACTTCAAGGGAGAGATCGACCGCTGCCAGGGCAATTGGCGCAAAGTCGTTGCCGCTGCTGCAACCAGCGGAATTCCCATACCGACCTTCATGTCATCGCTCGCCTACTACGACAGCTACCGCAGCGATCGTCTACCTGCCAACTTGCTGCAAGCGCAACGTGACTACTTCGGAGCTCACACTTACGAGCGGACAGACCGAGATCGTGGGCAATTTTTTCACATCGATTGGCCCGATCCAGCTCGACCGCAAATCGAGGCATAGGCCAGGCAGAAAGCGATTTTATCAATCTATTAAAAGCCAACTCCTTGCGAGTTGGCTTTTTTTGCGGTTTATATACGGTTGCAAGTCATGATCTCCCTTCCCAATTCAGCAAGTCGGCAGCCCAAATGGATTCACGCAGCCATAGCTGGATTGTCGCTTCTCATCGCGCATCAATCAGTCTGGGGAGCATCGACGACCGCGCGAAAAGGCGAGGGAATTTATCAATTGCTCGAACGGAATGGATTGTCCCGCGATACCCACTTCGAGACATTCATCAAGCTGAACGAGTCAACGCTCGGTCCAGGGAACACTTTGTATCAAGGAAGAGAATACGCGCTTCCTAGCAAGGGTCATTCCATTTTTACGGAACCTCTTTTTGGACCGGAACATCAGGATGTCAGGATAGTCGACCAAGCTCTATCTGGAGCTGTTTTTTACCTGGTAAGCGGGCATGGTGGACCCGATCCTGGAGCTGTCGGAAAAGTTTCAGGCAGAATCGTGACCGAAGATGAATACGCGTACGACGTTACCTTGCGACTAGGTCGTCGACTCATCAGCCATGGAGCCAAAGTGCATTTCATTATTCGCGACCCCAGCGTAGGTATCCGCGCGGGCCGCTTTCTGAAGCACAACAAGACGGAAGTCTGCTACCCGAATCTCAAAATCCCAATCAATCAACGGGCGCGACTAAAGCAGCGGGCCGACGCCGTGAATGCCCTATATCGAAAGACGCCGCAAAACGCCTATGCTCGTTGCTTGGTCATTCATATCGATGGTCGCAGCAGAAATCAGGACATTGACGTATTTTTCTACCATCACAAATCTAGCGAAAACGGAAAACGACTCGCCAGTTCACTAAGGGACACGTTAAAGGCGAAGTACAAACAGGCGCAGCCCAATCGCGTTTATGAGGGAACTGTGTCGCATCGAAATCTCTACATGATCGACCATACAGTTCCACCAGTCGTATTCATGGAACTCGGCAATATCCATAACGAGCGCGACCAAAAGCGTATTTTGCAGGCAGGCAATCGCGAGGCCTTGGCGAATTGGCTCTGCCAAGGTGTCTTAGCGGACTACCGAAAAGGTTAGTCGTCCAACGTATCCAGGTCGTTCACTACGCAACTATCTTCGACCTCGATAGCGAGCGTGTTTTCTTCGCTAAAAAATCGACGAGCGCCCTCGTCTCCAGTTAAGGACTCCAATTGCTTTCGAAATCGAGCCGGGAAAATGACAGGGTGTCCATATTGGGATTTATGCATGGGAAGCACGATTCGTTCCGCTCCATCCTCCACAAAGGCATGTACGACTTTGGCAACTATCTCCGGTCGCAGATAGGGCAAGTCTCCCAAGCACACGAGTATGCCTGATAGAGCGCTGCAATTCACGGAACGAGCTCCCGTTGATATAGAGCTACCCATTCCTTCAAAATGATTTGGATTGTGCACTATATTTACATCCAAATCTTCGATACATTTTTGCACTTTATCGCTTTCGAAACCCGTAACTACCGTCACGGAATCCAATCCTCCTTGGATTAGCGCTTTAACGACTCTCCTCACCATCGGAACGCCGTCAATCTCCCGCAGAAGCTTGTTGACAGATCCCATTCGAGAGGAGCGCCCCGCCGCCAACGCGAGCGCCGCGATTGGAATCTCCGCGCTCATTTACGAGGCGAATTCTTACGCTTCACGACTTCAGCCATCACGCTCAAGGCGATCTCAGCAGGGGTTTCACTTCCAATATCCAAACCTATCGGAGCATGGATCCGTTCAAGCGATGCATCGTCGAATCCTGATTTTCGGAGCCGTTTCAACCGAGCATCGTGGCTCTTTCGACTGCCGAGCGCGCCTATGTAGCCTGCCTCGCTATTCAGAAACGAAGCAAGCGCTTGGTCGTCGATCTTGGGATCGTGAGTCATAGCAGCGACGCAGTCCTCGGCTCCCAGTTCAAAGCCTTCCAAAACAGCTTCAGGCCAATCGCAAATCAGCTCATCTGGAACGCTCGGGAATCGATCGGCTCGGGCATACGACTTGCGCGGGTCGATAACAATCGTCTCGAAGCCCAAGACCCGAGCAAAACCAACCAGGTGGATCGCAATATGGGCGGCGCCAATGACGAATAGCCGCTTGGGCGCGGCGAGAATACGGAAAAGAGCGGTGACGTCCTCCCACTCAACCTCCCTCGTTTCCTCGCCCATCTTCAGATGGTCCCGCGCACGCGCTAGAAGCCCCACCGGAATACTCGATTGATCGCCGCTTTCTTCTCCAGATGCATCAATGAGGCAATGCGCTTTCCCATAGCTCAAAAGAAGCCCCCGTTCCTTACCATCTAGATGTCTCGATAGACTGGATTTCAGGGCGTCGTTCTGACTGATTGCAAAACGTTCGATACGCACCTTGATCCGGCCCCCGCAGGACAGAGCCACTTCCCACGGAAATCCGCTTTCCGGCCCAAAGGTGAGCCAACGGACCTCGCTATCTTGCATGCAGGCTTTCGCCGCTTCGATAACTTCCGTTTCCACGCAGCCAGCGCTCACCGACCCAATAAACGCTTCGCCATCTCCTCGAACCGCTAGGACAGAGCCGATCCCTCGCGGCGATGGACGCGTCGCATCCACAACGGTCGCAATCGCGAAGGGGACATCACCTTCAACCCAATGCTTCAACTGCGGCCAGATCTCTTCCATCAAACTTAGGGTAAAGGGATATCAACCTGGACCGTCGACACAAAATACATCCGAATCAAGGCCACACAAGCGTGTCGACGTCCAAACCTGTCCCTGACATCGGAATCGTCCATGCTTCGAAAGCCGCGAGCAGATCTGACACTAATGGGTTTCCCTATCCCAGACTGCGCAGCATTCGCCATCCAGTCCCAGATAACTACCTAGCCTGCAGAATATTGCATTTTCACCCAAAAGTCACTTCATAGGGCATCTCGTTGAATCTTTTTTTCCTAAAGCCGCGTACAAGTAACGCGGATCAATTTATCAATCCCCCTACCGATACTGAACAGAATTTAACGCTCTCATAGGAAGAGACACTCAAATTCGCTGATCAGGAACTTAACCCTGAACCGCTAAGTCTACAATTTCGACCTATCCAGTCCTTGCCAAGGACCCAACGAAATCGCTTACACTTACCGTAACGTTGGCCGATAATACCAAAACCCGATTCTAAAACACATTCACCATGCTAGACCCCTTGCCTCAAGAATCCTGGTCCCGCGCCAACGCGAAACATCTCCTGCAACGCGCAGGTTTTGGCGGATCGCCTGAAGAACAAGAAGCGTTTTACCAACTAGGCGTCGATCAAAGCATAGAGGCCGCAGTCGACTCGCTGCTGGAAACCAACGAAGATTGGTCCAGCGTTCCGTGGCCGGAATGGACTCAAAGCGAAGAAGATCCGAATGGCGAAACCTATGGCGGCCAGAATTTACGGAGACGCGACTTTAATCGCTGGTATTTCGAGAATCTAAACGAAGGACAACCCCTCGCAGCGAAGCTGCTCAAATTCTTTGTAGATCACTTCGCGATCGATTCCGCGGCGATCGGTCAGTACTACCGCTACATCGGCCTCTTCCGCTACATGGATATGCTCCGAAAGCATGCCGCGGGCAACGTCGCAGGCGCAGATCACCCATTCGAAGGCGACGAACGCCTCGTCCCCGATGGACATTACGGAAACTTCAAGACGATGGTGAATCACGTTTCGTGGTCCATCGCCATGATCCGCACCCTGGACCTTTACGTCAGTATTCGCAATAGCATCAACGAAAACTTCGGACGCGAGCTTCTCGAGCTTTTCGCCATGGGAATCGGCGATATTTACACGGATGATGACGATGAGTACACCGAGGAAGATGTCCTAGCCGCAGCGGAAGCGTTCACTGGAAGGAAGATTTACGGATACCGATACGAAGTGAACGACGCAGCGAGGAGACAGAATCCTCCTCTCCCTCCAGCGAGCATCTTCCAAAACAACAACCAGCAGGACAATTCCGCCAAGGAATTCTATGGGCAATCGTCCATGCCCGGAGGTGGCGATATCGTAGATGGCGACGATATCATAGACCTCACCTTCAATTCAATCCGCACGGCCAAGCACTTGAGCTGGAAGCTCTGGCGCTATTTCGCGTCTCCTGAGCCATCTAAGGATCTCATAACGGCGCTTGCATTGCGATTTCGCGATACGCACGACTATGAAATTCGGCCCTTCCTGAAAGATATTTTCATGAGCTCGGAATTCTACGACGCGTCTGTCATCAATGTACAAGTTAAGGACGCTGGCGACTTTATGACCTGTCTCACCAAGCAGCTTGGGGCTCCGCTTCCGTCGCGCGATGCGATGGAGGACATCATGCAGCAGCTCGGCTACGAGGTGCTCTTCCCCCCGAGCATTGCCGGCTGGCCCGAACCCGATGGAAGCGGCAATACCTGGCTCTCTACAGGAGCAATGGTTTTCCGAATGAACATGCCCAGCATTTGGAGCCACCACAACTACGCGATATTCACCACGGGGCGAACGCGAGGTAGCATGGAGGACTTTCCAGAACTCGACTGGGAGACGATCGCGCCATCCAATCTGCGGACAGTCGAGAATTTCCCATTGCTGCTAGATGCGCTTCTCGAAAGGCTGCTTCCCAATCGCAGCCTTCGCAAAAGCCAGATTCGAACGCTCCACGACCGCTACTCAACCGTCACTCAGCAGCTGGGTTCCTTAGAAGGAGTAAAGGAGCTGGTTCAGCTCATCCTCGCTTTGCCCGAGTATCAGACTCAATAATACAGCGACGAAAACCAAAATGAATATAAAACTAAATAGAAGAGATTTCGTTGCCAAGTCAGCCTGGGGAGCGACCGCCTCCCTCACATTGCCTGGCTTTCTTCAACAGACGATTTTTAACCTGGATGCTCGAGCCCAGTCGCTCCCCTCTCCCGGCGGAGAAGGCCCCATCATCCTCCTCATGGAAATGGCCGGCGGTAATGACACGCTCAATACGCTCATCCCCTACACCAATTCGACTTACAACGAAGCCAGACCAACGATTAGGCTCGGCGAGGAGCACAATATCCTAAAAATCACCGATAAGAATGGCCCTAGCGCAACTGGGAATGATGAAGCGCTCGCATTCCACCCGAACCTGACAGCGTTCAATCAACTTTGGCAAGAAGGCGATCTCGGAATCATCAACGGAGTCGGCTATCCCAATCCTAGCTTGTCGCACTTTACATCGTTCGACTACTGGCATTCTGCGGAGCCTAACGGATCCCCGAAAGATGGCTGGGTTGGTCGATACCTAGACAACCAATGCGATGGATGCGGCGCTACCACCGGCATATACATCAACCGCCGACCGACCTTAGCGTTCAGAAGCGGCCAGGGGATTGGTCCCACAGTTACATTCGCAAACTCGCAGTACTTCAATTGGAACGATCTAGCATCGACTGGGAAAGAAAAATCGCTCGAAGGGCTGTATCGGAACTTGATCGGTCTCGATCATGCCGTCGATCCAGGAATCAGCGAGGTAGACGATACGCTGGCCTATGTTCAGCGAGCGGCTCACAGCGCGATGATAAGCATCGCCAGCGTACAATCCGCTATCGAAAGTGGAGGCGATCTTCTCTATGATCAATGGCCCACCAATGGCCTAGCCAATAGCCTGCGGACGATCGCCCAACTGATAAAGGGGCAAAGCGAGACCTCGATCTACTACGCCCGCCAAGGGGGATACGATACGCACAATAATCAGATCTTCACGGGCGACCCGCTAACCGGCCGCCACTTTAATCTCCTGCAAACCTTGAATGGCGCCTTGGACGCATTCATCCAGGAAATGAAAATGCAGGGGAATTGGGACCGCGTCGTCATTCTGACCTTCAGCGAATTTGGTCGCAAGGTCATACAAAACGGAAGTCTGGGAACCGACCACGGCGCCGCTGAGAGCCTTTTCGTAATGGGCGGACAGGTCAAAGGAAATGAATTCTATGGGCTCTATCCAGATATCGCTGAAGACGCTCGTATCAAGAACAACAGCATGGATTTCAATGTCGATTTCCGAACCGTGTATCGATCGGTCCTTGAAAAGTGGATGGGAGTACCCGCTTCGGCGATGCCGAACATATTCCCATCGCAACCAGTCGAATTCGATCCACTCGACATTATTAAGCCGCTATGAAGATAATTCCAAACGCAATTATTGCATCGCTAGCAACGCTATCAATCGGTAGCGGCTATTCGAATACGTTCAATCTGGTCTCATTGTCTGGAGACGATGCAGGCACTGCAACGCCGCAAACCTACGAATCGTTCTCAATTCCAAGCATAAACGATTCTGGCCAAGTTGCATTTGGCGCTCGATTTGCAAATCCTGCCCTCGACGCCGCTTTCCTAGATGTAATCTCACCCACCTTTGAAGCTAGCTGCGTCCAATGCCACGGCGAAGGGGGCGATCGGCAAACCAATTTCGACTTGGAGCCTATCCAGTCAGCCCAAGACCTTCTCTCGAGGCCGGATCGCCTGCAAATCGTCCGGAATAGGATTTCGAACAATGCGATGCCCCCTCAAGGCGAGCCTCCTCTGGATCCCGAGGTAAAAACACAGGTGCTCGCCAGCCTGGACCTTCTCTTGGAAGTCGCGAATCGCAACGCCGCCCATTTGGACGCTGCCCTGCAGTACGACAACGGACAAGTCGCTACCCTCGCTGCGATAGGCGAAGCAACGACTATCGAAAATGAAGCGGGTAGCTTCGATTCCATCCGTTCTGTCTCAGCAACCGGAGGCGCGAGCGTCGCCTTTGTTGGAACGCTGGAAGACGGGCACAGCTTGGACTCCGATGAACTTATTCTATCGGCCGCTGCTCAGGAAGCGCTTCAGCTTCACCTGCATTCGTCAAGCCAGACCACTATAGACTACAGCGGAACGCTGGATGCCCAACATAGGCATGACCTGTTCGGTTCCACGCAGGGATCCCCTAGGAATGCCTTTTCCTTCTGGTCGCGTCTAGTAGACGGTCAGAACACTGACGAATCGGGATTCTGGTTGTTCAATCTCGACGACAGCTCTCCTCCCCTCTCAGGGCTTAGGTTGCTGGCCATAGGCGGAGTCCCTCTTAACGGAGATTCCATCACTATCGACAATACTCTCTCTCACTCGCTGAATGCATCCTTAGAAGGCGCCCTACTGGCGACGATCGACGATGGCGACGCAAACGGCTACAACAATGAATTAGCTATCTGGAGCTTGGATACAGCTAGCAACGCCACGCTAATTGCAAAAACCGGAGATACTGCTCCAGGTTCCACAGATTCGTTTCTTTCCTTCGGCAAGCCTTCAATTAGCAATGATGGAACCATCGTATTCTGGGCGAGCCTATTGAACGAGAATGAAGACGAAGGTCTGTATTCGCATTCTAATGGCGCGACCACTGCGCTCGCGATGAGCGCCTCGCCTATCGATGTGTTCGGCACGGATCATTCGTTTTCCAATTTTCTCGATCCCTATATCAATAGCTCTGGAGAACTCGCAGTCCTAGCGACTCAAAGCCCGGAAGATCTTCAGACGATATTGCATCGCTCTAGCGCTGGCGTTTGGTCGATCATCGCTCAGTCTGATATGCAAGCCCCCGGTGCAGCGCTCGGCATCGCGTTCGACAAGCTCAGCTCTCCACGCATCAACGACGCAGGTCAGATAGCATTCCAAGCTACTCTCGCGGGTGAAGGAGACGGGATCAGCGATACCACAGATACAGGAACATGGGCAACGGACTCCAATGGAGCGCTCGCATTGATCGCTCGCGAAGGAGACACCATAGAGGTCAGGCCCGGTTTTCCTGCTACGATCGAGTCCATCACCATCGGAGGATTCAACGCATCGGGAGAAATGGCTCTCAACTACGCTTTCACGAATGGAGCTAGCGCGATTGCAGTTGTCGAGGTCGAAGACGTGCCTCCTCCGTCCATCAGCGGACAACCCGCGAGCGAAACCTCATTCGATGGCGAGGTGGTTACTCTCTCCGTAGAAGCCGATGGTCAAGGCCCATTCACATACCAATGGTATAAGGATGGCGTGGCGATCAATGGCGCTACTGAAGCCACACTAATCATAGAAAATGCTTCCAACGCGGACAATGGCGATTACACGGTCACCGTTATTTCCGCTGTCGGATCCGTGAACAGCGAAGTCGCCAGCTTGTCCGTTCAAAGCCTACCAGCGATACCGGTCTTTGTGGAACAGCCTCTCGGTGACATTGCACTAAGAGGCTCCACCGCTTCGCTCGACGCTCGGGCGATCTCAAGCACACCTGTCACTTACCAGTGGTTTTTCAATGACATTCCACTCGCAGGTGAAATCGCATCGACTCTGAATATCAACCCTGCGGATACAGACGATGAGGGAACTTATCACGTGGTTGCGACCAGCGGTGGAGGCGCCACCGCGAGCGCCGATTCGGAGATACTTGTCACAGACAAACGACTTGTGAACATCGCTGCCCGATCACGCGTCGGTTCAGGGGCGAACGTGCTAATCGCTGGATTTGTCGTCATCGGCTCCGAGCCTAAGGACATCCTTATAAGAGGTATTGGGCCGAGCTTGGCAGACTTTAATGTAGCCGATCCATTGCAAGCCCCCCGCCTAGAGCTTTACGATAGCGAAGGTACTCTGATTACGTTCAACGAAGGGTGGCAGTCCAATCCGGATCCTGACGAAATCATCGCTGTTTCCAACGCAGTTGGCGCTGGCGGCACGCTACGCCCTAACGACACCGCTATGATTGCGACTCTTGAAGAAGGGCTGTATACAGCAATCATTCGTAGTCGCGACTCCTCTACAGGCGTGGCGCTCGTTGAAGCCTTCGAAGTCGATCCGACGCTCACTCGGGTGATTAATATTTCCGCCAGAGCATTCGTTGGTACGGGTGCCGATGTCGTTATACCTGGATTCGTTGTACTAGGAGATATACCAAGTCGCGTCCTGATCCGAGCTGCAGGACCTACGTTAAAAGATAGCGGAGTTTCTGGATTTCTCGCACATCCAATAATTAGGATCCATGACCAAGATGGCGTTGAAATCGCCTCTAACGATGGATGGCAAAATCTCTGGGATCCAAGTGAGATTACGGAAGCCAACAATCAAGTCGGGGCTTTTCATTTCAATCCGGGCAGCGATGACGCCGCCATCATTATGGACCTCGACCCGGGACTCTACACGGTCGTGACAACCGGAGAAAACCAGACGACGGGGGTTGCGCTCGTAGAAATCTACGCGATCCCTTAGCCACCTGCTTGAAAACTCTGAGTCTATAGAAAACCGACCTAACCGCTTTCTGGCGTGGCAGGTCGGTTTTCTTGTTTACGTGACGTTTTACACACTCGGGTAACCGAGCTCAGGGACTGCTGTCCTCTATTGACCGATCCGAGACAGCGCCTATGCCGCCTAACACGGGCTCCCTAAGGCGACTGCTGAGCCGAGCGCCCTCCTTTTCAAGATTCTAGGGTTCATCTGCAAATTCACCCAGAACGCTCAAAGTAGGCTAACCTTTCTCCGTTAACCGAGTTCAGCTTCCTCAATGTCGTGAGGAAACATGTAACCCGAGAGAGAAAGTAGTAGCAATATGTTGACGCCCTTAACTCAAGATAGGTGGTCCTGCCAATTAGCCGACCACTTGTATCACAGAGCAGGCTTCGGTGGATCGCCTGCCGAACGCGAGTCCTTCTACCAGCTTGGGAAAAGCCAAGGCGTTCTGGCCGCAGTCGATTCGCTCGTCACCCCGAGCGAGACTTGGGAGAATCTGCCCAAGCCCTCATGGTCGACGGAAATCGATCCGAACGGCGACCTGTGGGAAGGCGAAAGCGAGCGTCGACGCTCATTCATTGAGTGGTATATGAAGATGCTCCGCGAAGGAGAACCCCTCGCAGCGAAACTGTTGAAGTTCCTCCTGGACCATCTGCCTATCGATATGGGCACTTGCTCGCGCGAAACGCGATTCATGTATTTCATCCGGTTTTTCGAAATGCTGCGTCGCCACGCCGCCGGAATGGGTGAAGACGGTAATTTTAGGACGCTCATAACGGAGGTCTCTTGGTCTGAGGCCATGATCAAGATGCTCGATCTCGACGACAGTTCTGCCGGAGAGATCAACGAGAATTTCGGGCGCGAGCTTCTGGAGCTCTTCACTTCATTCGACTACTGGCGCTACGCTACGCCGAATAGCGAATCTGACGACGGATGGATCGGTCGCTATTTCTCAAGCCAATGCAGCGGGTGCGACGCCACCCAAGCGATCGAGTTCGCATCGCGTACCACAACTGCCTTTTCGTCGAGTCAAGGCGTCAGCCCGAGCGTGAGCTTTGAAACGCCAAACGGATACGGTTGGCGAAATCTGGAAGCGCATGGGAGTGATACTCCACTTGAAGAGCTATACCGCAAACTAATCGGGCTCGACCACCTCGTTGACGACGGAGTCAGCCCAAACAGCGAAGCGTTGTCTTATGTCCCACGCTCTTCGCACAATGCGATGATCAGTACCCGCAATGTGCGCGATGCGATCGAAAACGGTGGAAACCTGCAAATCGAAGACTGGCCTAACAACCGCTTCTCTCGAGACTTGCAGCAAGTCGCTCAGCTCATATTGGGCGGCATGGATACGTCCATCTACTATGTCCATCAAAATGGATACGACCGCACAACAATCAAGATGGTCGCCATTTCAATCTACTAACCACCCTCAATGGAGGTCTGGACGCATTCGCGCGTGAAATGAAGCTCGCGGGACATTGGGATCGCGTTGTTCTACTCACGTTCAGCGAGTTCGGACGCAAAGTCATAGAGAACGGCAGCGCAGGTACCGACCACGGCGCCGCTGAATCTCTCTTCGTAATGGGGGGCCAGGTAAACGGAGGTCAATTCTTTGGGCAGTTCCCCGACCTCGCGGAAGACGCTCGCGTAAAACGCCACAGCCTAGACTACAATGTCGACTTTCGAACCATCTATCGCTCGCTCCTCCAGAATTGGATGGGTGTACCCTCTTCGGCGATGACAGAAATTTTCCCGTCGCAACCCGTTAACTTCGAACCGATCGCATTCGTATGAAGAAACAATCATCTAATCTGGTAAACCATTTCGCCGCCGGCTTGATCGCATGCATCGCGGGCGTCACCGGCTCCGCAGAGCTGGAAGTTATTTCGCTTCAGGGCGAGAGTATTGGCGAAAATATGACAATTGATGGACACTCTACGCCGAGTATAAATCAGTATGGAGAAATCGCCTTTGGAGCCAACGTCGAGGAAATCGATACGGGAACATCGAGCCGGTTTGAGAGCATATTAATTCACAATCCTTCTGGGCTGCATCTCGTAGCCGCGACGGGGCAAAACGCGCCCAAACCCGGAAATGACGGAACGTTCGAATTCTTCGACGCTCCTCAAATATCCGAGCTCGGAATCGCCACTTACCGCGCTAAGCCCTATGGCTCATCTTGGGCGGTGAACGAGCGTGGAATTTGGATCAGCTGGGTGGTGAATGATCCGGAAGGCGCCTATCCGCAAACGGATATCCTGGGACGTGTCTGGGATCGCGCCATAATCGACTTTCAAGGAAACGAGTCTGAAGAAGGCGGCAAATATAGCCTGCTCAGCAATCCTATCCTAGTGGAACCGCTAAGCTTCGCGTTCATAGGGGATCTCTATGACGACCCTTACGAGGGCGTATCCGGAATTTGGTATCAAGACGCCAGAGGTTCGGAAACCTGGAATATACCAGAACCCAAGCTCCTAGCTCTTACTGGATTGCCTCTACCTGGAGATTCGCTCGTCCTTGATCGAATCGACGGTTATGATCCAATCGATCCGACAGGAGGACTCGCCTTGGCTAAAATTGAACAAGGCGGAGAAGTAAACTCGCTAAACGATCTGGGACTATGGCGAATCTCGCTCGAAGAAGATGCAACGCTCGTCTTGAGAACCGGTGATATCGATACGGCAACAGGGACCCCTATTACCGCTATCGGAAATCCGAGCGCCAATGAGTCCGGCCAAGCAGTGGTATGGATCGAAACTCAGGATACCGCGGCGTCAGAGGGCGTCTAGCTCGTATCCGAAAATTCAATCCAACCAATTTTCATCGCAAACGAATCTCTCGAAATCAATGGAGAGAGCCTAACAGTCGAATCAATCTTCGATCCGGTTATCAACTCTGCTGGTGACGTTGCATTCTTGTCGACACTGGCATCGGAGTCTCCGAATACTCAATATGCTCTTTTTAGATATAAGTCGGGAACCAATCTCGAGCTCATCGCCAAAACAGGAAATCAAGCTCCGGGCACATTCGAGGGGACTGTCTTCCAGACAATCGCATCTCCGAAGATCAACAACAATGGTCAGTTGGCATTTGTCGCGACGCTCGACGGAGAGGGCGATACCATTAGCGACACGACCGACTCCGGCATCTGGGCGCATGACCAAGGAGACAATCTGGTACTGGTAGAGCGAGAAGGAAACACAGTCGAAGCGAGAGATAGCGAATTTAGAACGCTAGCTGGATTCGAGATCGGGGGATTCAATGACAATTCCGAGTTCGCATTGAAATTGAACTTCACCAACGGTGACTCCGGCGTCGCAACAACAATTGCAGAACCCGCATCACCTCCATCGATCGCTACTCAACCAGGAGACACGAACACATACATGGGCGAAACAATCACCCTATCTGTCGTGGCGACTGGACAAGGTCCGTTCATCTATCAATGGTATTTCAACGGCGAGCTGATCGAAGGCGCAACCGAAGCGACTTTCACAATTGAAGGCGCGAGTGAGCTAGATGAAGGTGAATACACTGTATCCGTCATATCCCCAATCGGACAAACCGAGAGCTCGTTCGCAAGCTTGAGCGTTCAGGCTCTGCCCGACATGCCGACATTTGTCGATCAACCGCTTGGCTATATCGCCTATATGGGCGATAGCGCTATACTCGATGCGCGAGCAGTCGCTTCAACACCTGTTAGTTACCAGTGGTACAAAGATGGTTCCCCTATCGACGGGGCTACAAGTGACGTACTTTCGATAAATCCAGCAATTCGCGAAGACGAAGGCGACTACCACGTAGTTGCGTCAAACGCCTTCGGCGAAGTTCAAAGCGCAACTGCTGATATCTTAGTGACGGACCGACGCTTGATCAATATATCGACCCGCGCTCATGTGGGTACGGGAGCGAACGTTCTCATTGCAGGTTTCGCTATCGGAGGCACCGAGAAAAAGACCGTTCTCATTCGCGTGTCGGGCCCGCGCTGGCCGATTTTGGTCTCGATAACGTGCTCGCTAATCCAGTCGTCGAACTTCACGGGGCCAATGGACTCATCACCTCCAATTCAGGTTGGGCGGGCGCTTCAAATCAGACAGAAATTATCGACGCAGCAGCCTCTGTCGGAGCCTTCAGTCTACAGACGGATTCGGAAGACGCAGTGATGCTCGTCGAACTGGACCCTGGCTTGTATACGGCTATCGTTAGCGGCGAGGGCAATACTACGGGAATCGCGATGGTCGAAGTCTACGAAATAGGCGCGAACTTGGCGCGACTCGTGAATATTTCCTCACGCGCATTCGTCGGTACGAATAGCGAGGTGGTTATTCCCGGGATCGTCGTCATAGGCGACTATGCGACAGATATCCTCGTCCGAGCTATTGGTCCATCCCTCGAGCAATTTGGTGTTTCAGGCGTACTGGAAAATCCTGTACTCGAGGTAATGAACCAACAAGGTGGAATCGTGGCATCCAATGATGGATGGCGTGGCCTTTCATCAATCCGAGATGCAGGCTGCTTCGGTGGGAGCCTTCGAGCTCGATCCGGAAAGCTCAGATGCCGCAATGATAATAAGCCTGGAAACAGGACTCTATACGATGCGAATTCGAGGTGAAGACGGAACAACCGATGTCGCCCTCGTAGAGCTCTATGCTCTACCCTAATTAATTGGCTCTGGAATTCTCCTGCCAAATAGCAGGAGAATTCCCGCCGCTACCGCAGGAAAAAGCAAATAGAATAGCCATATCGGCATTCCACCTCCCACCGAAAGGTAACCAAAAATTCCTGACAAGGCCATTGTCACTATCGCATAGGGTAGTTGCGTTTTTACATGCGCAATGTGGTCGCATCCTGTCGAGATCGACGTAAGCACTGTGGTATCGCTTATTGGGCTACAATGGTCTCCAAAGATAGCGCCATCCATTATGGCTGCTGCCGTCAGGAGAAATATAACTTCACTGCCCGACTGATAGGCTCCCATGCTATAAGATAGCGGAAGGATAATCGGTATCAGTATTCCCATAGCTCCCCAACTTGATCCGATCGCAAAGGACATCATCGATGCAACAATGAACGGCAGCAACGGCAGCGTCCAAATCGGCATTTCATCTCCGAGCAAATCGATTAAGTACTCAGCTGTGCCCAGATTCTGGCAAATTTTCTGCATCGACCATGTCATCAGCAGGATAAACACGGCCATCCACATCGTTGGCATTCCGCTAACGAATGCCTGAAACGTCTGCCGCACGGTCAACAACTTCTGCCCAATCGACAGTCCGAACGCGACCAGACTTCCAAATACAGAAGCGAAGAACAAAACCGGGCTCGCGCCGCTATGCCCTCCCACGGCCATGCCGAATGCCTGTCTCCAATCGGTGAAGCTACCGAATGAAAAGACCCCTCCATCGGCCATTATACGAAATCTTCCCAGCAACAGGAGTCCGAATACGATTCCCACTATTACGCATGCAATTGGGATCAGGCCATTGTACCATCGCCGAGGCGTGCTCGGGTCAGGCTCCATTCGCTCAGAGGATTGAATTCCTAAAGGTTCGCTATCGTCCCCGTGCAATTTCCCTTCGACCAAGGCTCTCGATTCCGCCTTGTACATGGCGCCGAAATCCCGTCCCACGCCTGCGTTGATGAATAGAAAGATCAAAGTCCCAATGCAGTAAAATCGCATCGGTAGCATTTCGATGAATATCGCGTATCCAGAAAGTTCGATACCCAGCGACTTCGCTTCATCTCCCAATAGGGCCACTTCCATCGCAATCCAAGTTGACAACAGCGCTAGCCCCGCAACAGGAGCTGTCGTCGAATCTACGATATAGGCCAGCTTCTCCCTAGACATACGCCATTTGTCAGAGAGCTTCTGCATGGTATTTCCCAGGACGACGGTATTTGAATAGTCGTCAAAAAACAGAGCGAGTCCCCCAAGGCTGATCGACATCTGCGCCTTGCGGCGACTGGTTGCCAGCTTGGCGAGAGCATCTACAAGGCCGCCGAGACCGCCATTGCGGGAAAGGACATGCACATTCCCACCAAGGTAAAAAGGAATAGGAATATATAGAGGCTGAAGGTCGAGCTCACCGATTTCCATATGAAGTCGTGCAGCGCAAGGGTTGCTACTACAAGCGGGTTGAGCCCAAACGAAAGGAAAGCGCCTGCGCAAAAGGCCGAGAGCAGGGCAAACACCATTGAACGGAAGTAGAGCGCAACCAGCACCGCGAGCATCGGCGGGGCAAGCGATGTCCAATGACCCAAGAACCGAGGGGTGTCCGTACCTCCGCGCAGCTGATCGACGAACGTAGAAATGGCGCCCTCCGATGTCTCCAGCGCCCCAATTTCCTCATCAGTGACTTGCTCAGGAGTCACAGGAACCATCGCCAAGAATGAGCACACTCCGAGCAAGGTCAGGAAAAACGCAAGCCAGCGTTCGGGTCGTCTCCAATAGGCAATCTCCTCCATACAAAACTAGGCGGTGGCGCGGATCTAGAAATTCGGGCGCGGCGAGAGGCTAGACCGTGAAGTTCGAAATAGCGCTAGAATGCGAAGGTTCGCGACTTACCGTGGAAAGATCAACGGATTAATCCGAACCCGGCAATCTCGATAGGGGCAAGCGGCCGCAAGCCAAGCCTCGCGCTAGGAACGATTTGATTGCGAAGGATGACAGGGAGCGAGGCCTAGAGAGCGTAAACTGAAAGCCTCTTCTCTACTTGAACGCGCTTCAGCTTCGAGAATACCGGTAGGCCATTATCGAACGGCGTGTCGACCTCTCCCTGAATCAACGGCATTGCGTACTTTACGAACGGGTAGTTCATGCTAACGCCATCGTCATTGATCCAGTCGTCCGGAATGCGCTTTGTCCCTTCCGATACTTCGCTCAGATCCGCCAGTCCGGTCTCGCAGACGTAAGAGTCCGACTCGCCTCGTTGCAATGTGATCATCTTGCCGGATTGACCGTTCTCCAGAGCCGCGATGACTGCTTCCTTTCCTGCCAAATAGGCTTCCTCCGCATCGGTTTTAGACGCGCAATGCGATGCGGTTCGCTGGGCAATCCCTAATTTGCACGAACGAGCGCTCACGCTGAGATTCTGCTCAACCAATCCCTTCAAGTACTCCCCTGAGCCGCCGAGCTGCACATTCCCAAAAGCGTCTATGCTCGACGATCCGAGCGATACATAGTTGCCGTCGGCGTCGACAAGGCCTTCGCCCACCACGATCACGCAGAACTTCTCTCGCTGGAGCACGCGCTGCACATCCTCAATGAACTTCTCCTTCGTGAAGGGCACTTCCGGCAAATAGATCAAGTGCGGGGGATCATGGGGATGGTCTTTCCGCTTGCAGAGCGCCGCACCCGCAGCGATCCAGCCTGAATTCCGACCCATCACTTCCAATATCGATACATAGTCGCCCTGCCCGACAGCCTCGTTGTCCGACGCCATCTCGCGAACTGTCGTAGCCACGTACTTGATTACGCTACCGTATCCAGGGGTGTGGTCTGTCCGCGTAATGTCATTATCGATCGTTTTAGGAATCCCGATTACTCGCAATTCATAGCCGCGCTCAATCGCCTTGCTATTCAGCTTGGCGGCGGTGGCCATGGAGTCGTTGTCTCCAATATAGAAGAAGTATCGAATTTCGTGCGCTTCGAACACCTCAAGAGCTCGATCGTAATCCGCGTCTTTCTTGAACTGAAACCGGCTCGTGCCTAGAGCAGCGCCCGGAGAGACCCTAAGCCCACGAATCGCCTGTTGCGACTCAGACGCGAGATCGACGAAATCCTCGTTCAATATACCCACGACCCCATTTAGGCTTCCGTAGATCTCTTCAATGCACTCGTAATTAAGCGCTTCTTCAATGAAGCCCGCGAGCGTTGCGTTAATGACGGCGGTCGGTCCTCCCGACTGCCCGACGAGGCAATTTCCTTCTAGTTCGGCCATAATGAAAAAATTGAAAAGTTCTACGGTAGCTGGAGAGTCAAAGATCATCCAAACTCGTTTGGCAACCAAATTTAAGGACTCAAACGAACTCCTTCTCAACAATTCCCAAAATTCGCGCGAGACCCTCCAACACGAGCGATACCGAGGCTTGACCCAAGCAATTGAAGCGAGCATTTATTCACGCCCTATGGCCAAAGCCAACACTTCGAACAACCCGCAGATGGACGCGATCGTAGCCCTGTGCAAACGCAGAGGCTTCATCTTTCAATCATCGGAAATCTATGGCGGATACAACGGCTTTTTCGATTTCGGACCGCTAGGGGTCGAGCTGAAAAAGAACATCAAGGACGCTTGGTGGCAGGATATGGTTCACCGCCGCGACGATATTGAAGGCCTCGATTCCTCTATTATAATGTCGCCAAGGATATGGGAGGCTTCCGGGCATGTCGGCGGCTTCTCTGATCCCATGGTCGACTGCAAAGCATCGAAGATGCGATACCGGGCCGATCAGCTTTTCTATTCTCCGGTCGTCGTCGACGGCTCCACGATCGGATATGTCTCGGTTCTCGAAGAAGGCGATATGGAATCCGTCGCTCAAGCAGCCGCTGAAAAGATGAAGCGAAAGCAAGGCGCGCAAGGCGCCCTCGCTCCCGTGCAGCTGAAAGACTATACTGAAGCAGATCCATCGGAATACGAACTCATCCCGTCGCCCGCCACAGGCGAGCCCGGATCGCTCACGCCACCACGTGATTTCAATCTGATGTTCGAAACGAAAGTGGGCGCATTGAGCGACTCGACCGCTATCGCCTACTTGCGACCCGAAACAGCGCAGGGAATATTCGCCAACTACAAGAACGTGGTGGACACCGGCCGGGTCAAGATCCCGTTCGGGATCGCCCAGATTGGCAAAGCCTTTCGCAACGAGATCACACCGCGAAACTTCATTTTTCGCTCCCGCGAATTCGAGCAAATGGAGATGGAGTACTTCATCTCCCCGGATTCCGACTGGCAGTCCGCCCATCGCGAGTGGATCGACTGGTGCAAGAACTGGCTCGTATCCATCGGTTTGCCCGAAGAAATGCTCGGCGAGGATGTGCACCCCCTCGAAAAGCTATCTCACTACTCGCGAGGTACAACGGACATCACTTTCAAGTTCCCATTTGGAGAGCAGGAGCTTTGGGGGATCGCGTGTCGAGGAGACTTCGACTTGACCCAGCACCAAGATCATTCCGGCAAGTCGATGGAGATATTCGATGAGGCGTCGAAGTCAAAGTATGTTCCTCATGTCATTGAACCCTCCCTGGGAGTGGATCGCGTATTGCTAGCCACGCTAACCGCCGCCTACGTCGAAGACGAGATCGATGGCGAAAAGCGGTCTCTCATGAAGTTTCATCCACGCATCGCCCCCTACAAGGTCGCCGTATTGCCTCTGTTGAAGAACAAGCCCGATCTCGTCGAGCGCGCCCAGAGCCTGTACGACACGCTCCAGCGGAAGTACAATGCATTTTGGGATGCGTCAGGCGCTATTGGTCGCCGCTATCGGCGTATGGACGAAATCGGTACGCCTTGGTGCGTCACTATAGATTTCGAGACGATCGAGAAAGATGGTACGTTTACCTTGCGCGATAGGGATACCACGGAACAGCGCCGCGTTAGCGAAGAGGAGCTACTCGCATTTCTTGACGACCAGCTTTTCAGCTAGCGCAGGTTGGCTACTGAAGCAGTTTCCTGTTGCATCAGCGTTTTCACGCCGTAGCGTCCCTTCGACAACGTTGGACGTCGTTGCTTAAGGTATGGGAAAATCGTTAGAAGATTGGATTGCAGAGGTCGAAACTGGCCTAGACCGTAAGCTATCCAAGAATGAGAACGAATTCGTTGAATCCCTGACCGAGCTTCTAGACAGGTTTGACTGGAAGGATGAATTCAACGCGAAAGACCTTTCACTGCTCAATAGTGAAATACTCACTGTTGAGCGCGATCATCAAAGGTCCTTGACGCGAGATCTATGGGATGGGCAACCAGAAGATGAGTATTCACTCTGGCAATACCTATCGCTCGTATTCGACGATCGCGACATTGAGATACCCGGTTTCCTCAAAGCGCACACGAATTTAGACGAGACAAGAAAAAGGATCTTATCGAGGTAGAGGCAGAGGGAAACGAAGCTTTGGAAGAACCGACTAGGCAATCTATCCCAACGAAGAGACATCGGCCACACAGGAAATCTCGAGATAAGGCTTCGGCTTCAAGGGCGCGCATTCAAGTGGGAAGCACGAACCGTCGGATTCCCTGACTACTCTCCCCTGCCCGCTCGCGAAATAACCCAATGGCTCGCAAAGGATTTCGGGTTTCTCGATCGATTCGCTGCCGAGAGCTTGCCCCTATGCGCATTGTTCCAAGACTACTTTCGATCCACGCAACGCGCCCGCATCGACCTGGACAAGCCAGAAGACTGCTCTTTCATCAACGCCTTGCTTCACCGCTCGGACTCACGCAACCGAATTGTAGGCAAGAACGGAGAGCCGCTCACAATGGAGGAGCGCCATCTGAAATGGAGCGGATCGGAAACGGGTCCCAACCACGAAGGGAACTATCGCCTCGAGCTCGTATTCGAAAATGACGATTCGGCGCCGCTTCCACTTACCTGTCTTCCCGGGCAAAACGCGTTGTACTTGCACGCAGACACCCTTATTCCGGGCCCTCCTCTTCTCCAAGCGGAAGCGGATCCGAACGTTGCGTTCGAAATTCCTCAAGATACGATAGAAAGCTCAGAAGGTTTGCTCTTCCTGAGAAATCAAGGTCTCGCTCTGCCCGAAAGCCTGGCAGGTAAAATTGTCACGGTTCCGCTTCAATCGTTCCTATACATAGACCTCGCTGAATCTAGCGACCGCGTTAGCGTCCCGCGTTCCCTGGATGTGTCTATCGTATCCGCATCGCGCGACAAGAACCACTGGTTCGTCCTGACCGATCAAGATTGGGTCCCCTCCGAAAACTGAGAGACCGGAGCAGAATCGCTTGAGCCCGAGGAAGGAACTCTCTTTGAATACCCAAGCGCGACTCGATACCTGTCCTCCCTGCGTTCGTTCGATCTAGATGAATTCGAGCCAGGTCATTGGACTCGATCCATCGATTCTGCGTTTCCGGAGCATTTTACCGAGTGGATTCAGGAAATTCCCAGCGAGCTCCAAGTAATTGCCGATGACGAGCTCGATTCTCTCGTTGATCAGAAGCCAGCCGGTCGATATCGCCTACAAATATCCGCGAACAATCATCAGGACTGGTTCAATGTCAATCTCGAGCCTGAAATATTGGATACGACACTAACCAATGAAGAAGAACAGATTCTCTTAAAAGCGAAAGGTAACTATGTACACTTTCGTGGCAAAGGCTGGAAACGCTTCGATCCCGCCGTCGCCACCAACCAGCAAGAGCTGTTGACGCAGCTAGGCTTAGCGGACACGGATTCTGCATCGGATAGGCATTCCTTTCATGCAATGCAGCTTGCTGAAGCGAAACTGGAGGACGCCCTTTTGGAATCGCAAGCGCGTGGGATTCGAAAGCGGGCCAAAGAAATTACCGCGCGCCCTCCTGCTAATCTTCCCAAAGGCATCTCGACACAGCTAAGGCCCTATCAAGAGGATAGGCTTCCGGTTTCTAGCATTTCTCTCTCTCAAAACAAGTTCGGAGGGATTCTTGCCGACGACATGGGACTTGGCAAGACACTGCAGACATTGACATGGCTCACCTGGCTCAAGCTTCATCGCCCCAAAGAAGAGCCTTTCAAGTGCATGGTTATTTGTCCGAAATCCGTAGTTCATGTTTGGATGCAGGAAGTTAGGCTACACTCTCAGATCTTAACTATAGAAGCATTCGACCCCACCACCGCTACCATTGATTCATGGAAAGCCAGCGAATCTGATATCCTCGTAGCCAACTATTCCCAACTTCGTATCAACCGAGATTTTTTCTTGCAGCAAAGCTGGACAGTCGCGGCTCTCGATGAAGGTCAGTATATCAAGAACCCTCAGTCGCAAACCGCTAAGACCGCATTCGCCATCGATTCCGAATACAGAGTCGTCCTCACAGGTACGCCTATCGAAAATCGGATCCTTGATCTCTGGTCTCTATTCGCGTTCGCAATGCCTGGACTGCTCGGAAGCCAACCGTCATTCAAGCGCCAATACAAAGACAGCGACGCAGAGTCTCCCCAAAGGCTGTTTAGCCGGATTCGACACTTCATTCTTCGGCGAAGCAAATCCCAAGTGGCTCCTGATCTTCCGGATCGCATCGAAGAAACGCTTTCTTGCGATTTGGAGGGTGAACAACGAGACCTTTACTCTGCCGAGCTAAAGAGTGTTCAAGATCGTATACAGACAATAAATACAAATGAAGAATTTGACAAGGAGCGCTTCAACATCCTCTCTTCTCCGACTCCGACAGATCTGCTGCCATCCTCGGCTGATTGATCCCGCCTACGCGGATATGAACAGCGCCAAGCTCGAAGCATTGCTCGAACTGGTCGCTGAACTAAAGGACGAAGGCCACAAGGTCCTGATATTTAGCCAGTTCGTCGAAATGCTGGAAATCATTCGCGGAGAGTTAGTCAAAATTGATTGCGCGCATCTCATGCTTACGGGCAAAACGCGGAATCGGGAAGCGCTCGTAAACGAATTCCAGGACGATGATTCCATCACCGCATTCCTGCTCTCCCTTCGGGCTGCCGGATCCGGTCTCAACCTGACCGCGGCAACCTATGTCGTCCTCTACGATCCCTGGTGGAACCCCGCCGTCGAGGCCCAGGCGATCGACCGAACCCACCGAATTGGGCAAGTCAATGCATACCGTCTCACGGTCAAGGACTCGGTTGAAGACAAGACCCAAAGCCTCCAATTAAAGAAAGAGACCTTGGCCAACGAGGTCGTTCAGGAAGAATCCTTGAACCAAATCCTGGACCTTGAGCGGCTGGAAACGATCCTTCAGGCCTAGTTTTCAGTCCATCCTCGAGAGAGTGTTTGCGGCCGGCTAGTTGTGCTTCGGATTGAGCTTTGCGACAACGACGTTTTCGAAATTGAAGTAGCGCTTGGCCGCTTCCTGAATCTGGTAAGGATCGAACACTTTGACCTGATCCGGGAACTCCAGGATTTCCTTGAAGTCCCGACCCTCTCGAGCTGCCGAAACGAGATTTCGTAGCCAATAGCCATTCTCTTTCAATCCAGTCTCGTACCCACGCAAGTGGATCTCCTGCACTTTCTCGAGGTTCTTCACCCGAACGCCTCGCTCTTGCAAGTCCAGTATCTCGTGTATCCCAGCGCTGATGAGCAGATCGGCGTTGGCGGGATCGCAAGAAAACGCGAAACCAGACGAAAATCGCTCATTGGGCTCCCTAGCCAGATTTGCAAAGACGCCAACGCCATACGTTCCGCCATTCTCTTCGCGCAAGGATTCCCTCATTCGAATATTCAGCAAGTCTCGTACAACGCTCATCAAGTAGCGATTTTCTGGAGACCACTCAGCCTCACCCGAAAAGAGCACCCTCACGCTCGTCTTCTCCTCAAGCCCAAAGCTGATAGTCACATTCCGTTTGCCCGGAAGCGGATCATCCCCGCGATAGCGGCCCTTCTCCGTTCTATCGATTGATGGTAGGGATGCTAGATAGGTCCTCGCATAATCTTTCATCCTATCTACGTCGAGCGAACCGACAAACACGAAGGTGAAATCGCTGAAATCCTTAAATCGGCTCTTGTATACGCTCAAGGCCAAATGAGGATCGATCTCATTGAGCAATTCCATATCGAGCGGACGATGCCTTGGATGGTCGCCATACAGCTCCTTTTCGATCGCGTCTTGGAACACTGCCTGCGGAGATTTCTGCCGATTCACGATCATCGCCTTTAAACGCGATTCCAATGACTGATACGCATCTTCGTCCAATCGAGGCTGGGTCGCTTGCAAATAAAGCAACTTAAAGAAGGACTCTAAATCACTAGGAGATGAAGATCCGCTGAATCCTTCGTATTGATTGGATAAGTACGGCGCCACATCAATCGATTTTCCTGCGAGGCGCTTCTCCAATTGAAGCGAATTAAAGGGTCCCGCTCCGCTTTCACCCAATATCATGGTGGACATCAAAGCGGACAGGTATTCGTCATCCATGACCAAGCTATGCCCACCTGGACTGAAAGCGCTCATCAATACTTCATCATTCTGAAATTCAGTCGGCTTTAGAATGACTGTGACGCCATTGGACAATTCCAATGAGTGCGTATCCACGTCTTCATGATACGATTCTGATACGATCAATCCTGGAGTTGGAGGCTCTTGCAACAGGGGCAAATCCAAAAACTCGTCCTGATACGCTTCGAGCTCTATCGAGCTAGATTGCTCGATAGCGGAAGCAAGCGCGTCCTCGGAAGGCAAATCAAGCCCCTCCTTCTTAGGACCACTAAACAAGACGACCCGATTCTCCTGCTGAGCGAATCCGTTTCCAATCGCATTAACCTCCGCGAGCGTGATGTCCTCAAGAAATGCCTGAGTCATCTCTAACTCCATCTCAATGCCTGGAATCGGCTCATCCACAGTGAAGGCGCGCGTGTATTCCGCCGCGTAAGTATCCGAATCCGTTTTGTCGCGCTCGATAAACGCTCCTTCTAGCGATCGGAGCACATCCGCTTTGACCCGCTCTAGCTCGCTTTCAGTAAACCCGTCGTTTATCGCTCGATTGGTCTCGCCGATCAACGCGTCCAACCCCTCTTGATAGCGCTCACCGATAAAGATCACCGTTTGCTGCAGGGCTTCCTTTTCCCGCGCGATGCGCGTTTCGCCAGCGCTTGCTTGAATGAAGGGAGGGTTGGGCTCGCGGGAGCGCTCATCAAGGCGGCGATTGAGCATTCCGAAGTAGAGGCGTTCAATGATCATTTGACGATAATCTCGAGCGCTCTGGTCCGGCCCCACCGGCCGTTTGGTGAGCATGCTGTACGATGCGATCGTAAGTTCAGGATCCGTTTCAATGGAAAATAGAGTCTCCTCATGATCGGGCACCTCAGTAGGGGTCCTCTCGACCGCATCCACATCGTTCTCCAAGGAGCTGAAGGTATCGACTATCTGCTGCTCGATTGCATCTTTATCGATATCCCCGACGACGATTACGCCCATCAAGTTTGGCCGGTACCATGTCTTGTAAAACTCGACAAATCGCTCCCTAGGCGCATTGGCGACCACGATCATCGAGCCGATAGGATTGCGATCCGCATAGTCCGACTTGAAATATAGGAAGGGTCGCTGACGTTCGCTCAGACGTTCGCCTACCCCTTGGCGAGAGCGCCACTCCTCCAAAATTACGCCCCGCTCTTTCTCGATTTCCAATGGATCTAGAGTCAACCCCACCGCCCAATCCTCAAGGATCTGAAAACCGGTTTCGAGCAAGCTTGGATCATCGGTCGGCAACTGAAGCATGTAAACCGTTTCGTTGTAGGACGTATACGCGTTTACGTGAGATCCGAAACGCATTCCGGCGCGTTCCATAAAATCGACAATTTCGCTTTTGGCGAAGCGACGCGTCCCATTGAACGCCATGTGCTCCAGGAAATGCGCCAATCCTCGTTGGCTATCGTTCTCCTGGAGCGAACCTGCATTCACAACCAATCGCAGGAACACCCTTCCCTCCGGCTTCTTATTCTCTCGAATATAATACTTCAGCCCGTTTTCCAGCTGCCCCACAATGATGCTCTTGTCGACAGGAAGCGGGCCATCCATTTCCCAGCTACGCTCCTGGGCGACGACGCTATTCAAGCAAGCTGCGATAGCGTAAGCGAGATGGGGCAAAGAGATTCGAGATAGATTCATAATCGATTCGGTAATAGCGATAAGGGGCAAGGAACCTAAATGGCGAACGTCAGTTCCCTCATATACCACGCAGCAATCATGCGATTGACCAGAGCGTTGGCAAGCCTGCCATCCAACCCTTCTTTAAGAACCGGCCAGTTCAACCAACGATTGCGCCGACCTGAATACCTGACTTGCATAGCGCCATCAATGGAAATGCCTGATCGAATCGGAACGCTCCCAGTCACCCCTATATCCGGATTTCTTGGAGCCGGCAAAACCACCTTGCTCAACAATCTAATCCGCAACGCGAATGGGGAGCGCATCGCCGTGATCGTCAATGACGTTGGCGCAGTAAATATCGACGCAGAGCTGATCGAATCCGAAGTACGCACCCTTGACGGCGCAGTAGACCAGGTCGTGGCCCTAAGCGGAGGGTGCATCTGCTGCTCGATTCAGGAAGATCTAGTCGCAGCGCTTTCGGAGTTATCGGAAAACAAGCAGATCGATAGGCTGGTAATCGAATCGACCGGCGTCGCGGAACCCGTATCAATCGCCCAAACCTTTTTCGCCGAAGACGTCGCCGGCAGACCCTTGGAAAACAGCGCTCAAATCGACTCTCTCGTTACCGTCATCGACTCGCCGTTTTTTCTCAAGGAATGGAGAGCTCACGAGAAAAAGGAAGGGAGCCGCGACCTTCTGCGGCAAGAGGATGACAGGCCCATATTCGAACTGCTGATTGAGCAGGTTGAATGCGCCGACATATTGGTCGCCAACAAAAGCGATCTCGTCGACGACACCGACAAGATCGAGATGAAAGCGATCCTGTCTAGCCTCAATGATCGCGCTATGTACTTCAAGTCCACGCAGGGGTCGATCGAGAATCGCCACATTATCGGAAAAGGTCTATTCGATCCCAAGGGCACGCTATCGGGAGCCAACTGGCTACGATACCTTGAAAACAGCGATCCCCGCCGCCCCTCTTCTCTGCGGTTTCGCAAGACGGAAATTCCTCAATCTTCATTGATTCAGCCGCGGCTGAGCGCGTCCATCGGCAAAGGAAAATCAGTCGGCAAACTCGTCGAAACATATATATATCGAGCCCGGAGGCCACTCGATGCCTATAGGTTTGCCAGCGTAATCAATCATTCGATACCAGGAATATTGAGAGCGAAGGGGTATTGCTGGATCTCGGGACAGAACGATTCGGTTGGTTTCCTCTCGATAACGGGATCGACCACTCGCTGCGACTTCTTGGGAAACTGGTGGGCGGCCGCCCTAGAGAAGGGGAAGATAGATCGCGCAAGAATTCCTGCAGAGGTCGAGCGAAAATGGGAAACCCCCTATGGAGACCGATGTCAAGAACTCGTATTTATCGGAATCGACCTAGACGGCGAATCTCTCAAATCACAAATCGACGCCTGCCTTGTCGAATCCTAACGAATACATTCAGTAGGCGCGCCTACACCAACGCGAGCGCTTCTTTTCCGATTGGAACGCTCAGGATCTCTGGGCCGTCGCGATTGATGATCACGGTATGCTCGAAGTGGGCGGATACGCTGCCATCCGCGCTCAATGCCGTCCACCCGTCATCCGCCATTTTCACTCCATACTTCCCCATGTTCACCATGGGTTCGATGCACACCACGGAATTTTCGCGAAGCTTGGGACCATTTCCGGGCTTTCCAAAATTCGGGATCTGCGGCTCTTCGTGCAAGCTCTTGCCCACGCCATGGCCAACGAAATCGCGAATTACGGAAAACCCGGCATTCTCGACCACGCGCTGAACCGAGCTCGAAATTTTGCCCACTCGATTTCCCAGGCGGGCCGCTTTGATTCCCTCGTATAGGGACTCTTCGGTAATGTCTAGCAACCACTGCACCTCGGGATCGACGGTACCCACCGCAACGGTGCGGCAATTGTCCCCGATGTATCCGTTGTATCGCGTGCACACATCAACGCTTATCACATCGCCTTCGCGAAGCACGCGGTCGATGCTGCCTATCCCGTGCACGACTTCATCGTTTACGGAAAGGCAGGTATACGCCGGATAGATGCGGGAGCCGACTTGATACTTGTAGCAGGCGCTTTCCGCTCCGAGCTCTTCGATGAAACGACGACCGGATTGATCCAGGTCGTAGGTATTCAGGCCAGGCGCGACGAGCATGCACATGCGGTCCAGAACCGTCGCAGCGACTTGAGCCGCCTCGCGTATCGCCTCCATTTGCTGTTCGTTCCTGACTATCATCGCACCAAGGTCACCTATCGGATCCCTAAACTCCTACAATAGCCATGAATCCGCGATTACAATTACAATCCTGCGATTCCGACCGATTTTCGGAACGCTTCCACGATTGAGAGCCCGATCTATTCATCAAGCAAGGCGTCTTCGACGGCATCGGCTGGGAGCGACTTTTTCGCTTTAGCCCCCAATTTCTTAATATCTTCCACGCTCTTCACCAGATTTCCTTTGCCCGACTTCAACTTATTGATAGCCGCCTCGTACGCGTCCTGGCTTTTAGACAGGCTGTGACCGATCCCCTCCATATCCGCATAGAAACCAACGAATTTGTCATACAAGGCCCCGCTTCTTCGGGCGATTTCCAGGACATTTCGCGTTTGCTTCTCCTGTCTCCATAGATTCGCCACAATCCGCAACGTAGCCAGAAGCGTCGAAGGCGTCACAATCATGACCCCCTGCTGAAAAGCGGCGGCGGAAAGCGCATCGTCCGCCTGCATCGCCATCGCGAAGGCTGGTTCTATCGGAACGAACATCAGCACGAAGTCCGGCGAATCGATTTCATAGAGCGCTTCATACTTCTTCTTGCTCAATTCGCTCACATGCGTCTTCAAGCTGGTCACATGCTCCTTCAATCGTTTTTCGCGACGCTCCGCATCCGACTCGTTAGCGCAGGCCTCGTAAGCCACCAAGCTCACCTTGGAATCCACTACAAGGTGCTTTTTGTCGGGCAAGCTAATGATCACATCGGGTTGAAAGCGCTTTCCTTCGTCATCCTTCAGGCTCGCTTGCGTTTCATACTCTCGACCTGCTACGAGTCCTGATTTTTCCAATACGCGTTTGAGAATCATCTCTCCCCAATTCCCCTGCGTCTTCGCCTGCCCCTTTAAGGCCGAGGTAAGATTCTTAGCCTCTTCCGTCATTTGGAGATTTAGTGAATGCAAGCTTTTCAATTGCTCATTGAGCGCCGCTCGATCTTTCAATCCCTCTTCATGCACTTTGTCCACCCGTTCCCGGAAGTCCTTTATTCGTTCGCTCAAAGGTGTAAGCAGCTTGTCCAGGCTCTCCTTGTTGCTCTCAACGAACTCTTAGCGAGCTGCGCCGTTCGCTCCTTCAGTAGCGCTTCCTCGGTCAATCTAGGCCCCGTCGGAAGCCTTAGCGATTGTATCACCCAGGCCGCTACGAAGCCGAGCAACAAGGCAATGACCCAACTAAACTCACCAATCGCTTCAACCACTGACTTCGACTTGTATTTTTCGGGCCGCAGGAAATCCCATGCTGCAATGCCCACCATTTACGAACTCGATCGATAAAATGCCGGCATGGCTATCATGCTGCGTCACAGTAATGCGCTTGCCGGGAACGAGCTTGTTCGATTCCAAATATTGCAGGAATCCCTCCGCCTGATCTTCGATTCGACTTATTGTAACGCTGTCCCCTTCTTGGCATTGATCGAGCGGAATCAGGGCTCGCTTCGCCATGACGCCCGCGGCAGACGGGATCGAGTCGCCATGAGGATCTACCGTAGGGTTTCCCAATAGGGCATCTATACGCTCTAGCACACTATCCGATATCGCATGCTCCAAAGTCTCGGCTTCCTCGTGGATCTCGTGCCATTCCATCCCGAGTATTTCCACTAGGAAAAGTTCCACCAATCGATGTCGACGCAATACCAGCAAGGCGAGGCGTTGGCCGATTTCAGACAACTTGACCCCAACTCGCGGCACGTATTCTACGTGTTTCGATTTCGCCAACGATTTCACCATGGAAGTCGCAGTTCCCGGAGTAACTCCGAGCGACGCTGCAAGATCTCCCATCCCTACTGTACCGCCTTCACCCTGCTCGAATTGAAGCGCATAGATTTGCTTGATATAATTTTCGACGGTACTTGATGCCATGATCGCCTCGCGAACCGCTATTGGTGGCGCATTTGCCCCAGAATGGAAAGCCTTTATCGCGAAAAGAGGCTCACTCGTCTTGAAGGAAGCGTCCGTCGGCCAATGCGATAAATTATTGTAAATACTGATGCGGTAGAGACACCGGATTCAAAGGTCGCCCTTCGCGCCGATGTAGACAAAGACTCAATGGACTCAAAACAGAAAATTCACATCGTCGAAGACGATCCCACCACGCGTCGACTCCTTGAAAACCTTACCAGTCTCCTGGGTTACGAGGTATACTCTTACGACAATGGCGACGATGCTTGGGACGCGTTTGCGGTTGAGGATCCGCAAATCGTGATAAGCGACTGGAAAATGCAGGGCAAAGACGGGCTCGAGCTTTGCCGTCGCCTTCGAGAGATGAATTCGGAGACCTACACCTATTTCATCCTGGTAACCGCTCAGCGGCGCTCTCGAGGGAACCTGGAGCAAGCCATTGAAGCCGGCATCGACGATTTTCTGAAAAAGCCCATCGGATCCGAAGAGATCTGGAACCGACTTCGCGTGGCGGAGCGTATTCTCGGCTTCAACCGACAAGTGCAGACGCTCGAGAGTTTGATCCCGATCTGCGCCTACTGCAAAAAGGTGCGAAACGACGGCGATCTTTGGGAACAGATCGAACAGTACGTCAACGAGCGTACAGGCGCCGATTTCGCTCACTCGATTTGCCCGCCGTGCATGGATAAGCACGTTCGTCCTCAAATGGAGGAATACAAGCAGTCATTGAAGGATAAGAAAGCCTCGGCTGAATCCTAGACGGACGAGTCGGCCTCTCAAAGTTCCGACTTGAGCTGAACCAACGTCGCCCCCCAGCTCCCGGATGATTCATCGCCTAAGCGAAAGCTCTCGACGCGCTTGGACTTCCTCAGCTGCGCATGCACTGTTTCGCGCAGCGTTCCCGTTCCCTTGCCATGGATGACACGGACTCTCAGAATGCCCTTCTCCAAGCAGGCCTCGAAGTAGTCTTCAAGAAGAGGCTTTATGTCCGACGGGCGGAACGTGTGCAGGTCAAGCTCGCCGTTTATTGGAATCTCAATTGGGTCAGGTTCGTCCATGGGCTTCGATTCTTCTTAAATCGCTCGTTAAATCGTCGAATTAGAGACAAGCAAACGTGCAATTCGTTTTCCCACACTATAGGATGGCCTCTTCGAATCAACTACTCATGAGCATCTGGAACAGGCAAGCCACGGTTTTGGCAGCTGCAATGCTGCTCGGCATCTCGGCGCCCGCCATTGGCGCTGACACGGAGGACATTCTGCCACCCGTCCCTATATACAAGGTTTCCCCTAAGCACCCGGCAGAACTCTATGAGAAAGCGATAGAAGGCAACGCAATCGTAACGGTCACTGTCGATATCTTCGGCAGCGCGACCGATCCTGAGGTGGAAATCGCCTCGCAGGAAGAGTTTGGCCTAGCGGCGATGCTAGCCGCATCCGAATGGATATTCGAGCCCGCTACTAAAAACGGCGTCCCAATTGAGATTAGAGCCCGGCTTCCTTTCGTGTTCGAAATCACCTTCGAGCACAAGATGAACGTTGAGATGGGTCGCGAAGTATTCGTCGAGCTAGATAGCCCAATCGTGCCCTCCTCGGAATTGGACAAGGATCCGCTCACAAGCTACGTCCCACCTTTCTCGAAATTCTACCCCGAGACGCTGCGGGGCAGCGGCAAGTCAGCCGCCGTCAATTTGGAATTTATTATTTCCCCAATGGGCGAAGTGCACAATCCACGCATACTTTCGATTTCCACCGAAGGATTCGAGCAAGCGGCTCTACGGGCAATCAGCAGCATGAAGTATCGTCCTATCGAAGTCGATGGGCGCGCTGCCTACGTTTCGATGATTCGCCCTATTCAAATCACTGAATAGAACGCTTCGTCATACTCCTACAAATACAGCTACGGAAGAAGTGTAGCCATGTACGAAATTTCGTCCTCTCACCGGACCGAACTCTCCGTTTCCAAAAAAACCCGTCATTCCATTTGGCTTTAGCATGTCGTAGACTTTGCCTGCATCGTGATGCGACGCTCCAAACAATCCTGCTCCTCGCCCTGAGCAATTGCTCAGGCACGCGCCATAAACTCTCCTTCCTTTGAGGCCAAGCCGACATTGCTCGATCAATTCCCTAAGCTCTTCGCTGGCGCCCTTGCCATCGCGAATTTGAAACTGGATGGACTGGCCAACTCGAGGATGAGCGCCTACCGCTAGCGTCCCTTTCGACGTATCAGCTGCGAGCAGATTCCTCACCAGAAAGTCGCCGCGCTTAAACTCGTCCAAATATTCATCGACTGCTAGCCCTACGAATACATTGCCGCGACTGCGCTGCCGCAATTCCTCTGTGATCCCACGATACGTATCTTCCAGGATTTGGACAGCGGGACGATTTCCGATTCGCTCGAGCACGTTGCCATTAGCCTTGGTCACGGTCCAAGCGTCCCCAATCGGCGTACATCCCTGCGCGGTCAACCCTTCCAACGAAACGCCACCCCCAATTCCCAGGGCGACGCCCCCATCGGAGACCACGGAGTCATTGCAAATCACCGCGCTTCTTCGGGCTTCGATATCGAAGTGCGCCAGCCCTCCATAGATCGGAACGCCCGGGAAGTCCCTTTCCCATGAAACAAGCCACTCTTCGATGCTAATATGTAAGGGTTCTGCGAATACGAGCCAACCATTTATGCCTTCTGCCCCCGGTTCAAATCGACGACGCCAGAATCCGGATTCAGGCTCCTTAATGCCATCCCGGGCCATCTTCGCTGTAAATCCGAGATCGACTAGGCGAACGTTAGGGAGATTGTACAGCCCGATTGCTACACCGCCTTCCTGCTCAAATTCTAACCCATTTGCAATCACCCCGTTCGACACGCACCCTACCAGGGTAGGGATGCCCACGGATCCTCGCAGCACCTCCACGATTTCCTCTGCATAGTCGATCCAGCTTGAAGAAATGAATACAAGCCCCAGATCGACTTCACGGGGCAGGAGCGCACGACGAAGCCTCAATGCCCACCGCTTGAATTCCTGCTTATCCCAGGATCCGCTCCATCGATCCGCAATGCTGTAGGGCGTCTCTTCCAATGCTCAATTCCCTCCTATATATCCCCAGTGCCTATTTTCGGTTCAAGCGACGCGCCAATGCCAAACGGTTAATTTTAGCATTGTGCCGGACATCGACAGGAAACGCTCGGTCAAATAGAAATGTATCAATATCCCGCGTCATGTCAGATTCCGCGCCTGCCTTACGAAGACCCTCGATGAATTGGGAACGTTCCCTTTCGTTGCGTGGAAACGCGCCATTCACAGGTTCGACAACAATGGCCGGTTTCGTGTCACCCTCCTGCTCAAGACCGATCAAAGCCGTTCGAAAAACCGTTGATAGGCGGTTGAATACGCCTTCACAGCAATCCGTATAATAGCATTTGCCATTGGTTTCGACTCGTTCTGCTTTGCGACCGCAAAACCAAATGCGGCCGTGGGAATCCAGGTAGCCCAGGTCGCCCATACGATGCCAAATACGCCCGTTCACCTCGATCTTCGCCGCTCGTGTCGCTTCGGGAAGATTGTCATAGGACCGCGTAACGCTCGGTCCAGAGACCACGATTTCACCAATCTCGCCGGTTTCCAAACCGCTATCGAGCCCAACCCCATCGACGGCGAGATCGCTAACCGGAATGATCCGCGCCTCCACTCCGGGAAGAGGCGCCCCGACACACGTTCCCTTGCCCATCTCGGTGAGCGACGCCGTTTCGCCGAGTACGTCCAAATCGCGCATCGACGAAACGGGGAGCGCTTCCGTAGCCCCGTATGCCGAGTGCGTATTTCCTTCGACGAGGATTCCTCGAAATTGCTCCATCAATCGCGGCGGCACCGATGCCCCCGCCATTAAGATGCGCTTTAGCGAAGGTAACGTAATGCCGTTGGCCTCGCAATGAGCGCCGATTTTCTTCCATAAGACTGGCGACCCAAAGGAATTCATCACTCCGCATTGCTCGATTGCCTGCGTTATCTTTGCCGGATCCACGGTGGCCGGCTTGCTAGGATTGATCTCGGGAACCACAGTGGTCATTCCGAGAGCTGGATTGAACAAGGCAAAAATCGGCAGCATGGGCAGATCGATCTCGCCTTCCTGAATCCCGTATTGGCTGCGGATCGACTCAACCTGGGCTTCGAACATGCCATGTTCATAGCATACTCCTTTGGGAGCTCCCGTAGAGCCGGAGGTGAACAGAATCGCAGCGAAATCCTGGCTCGAAGTACGGGCAGGCTCCAAAACGCCATCGCCCTGCGCACGGGGGGCTCGCGCGAGAGTACCTCCCACTTTGACTCTTTGCCGGACCGTCTTGAAAGAACGCGGAAACAGCCGAGATATCCAAACCGCGAGAGAGATTCCAACCAAGGCATCCGGCTTGGAACGGCGTACGCAAGATAGGAAGGCCTTCAAACCCATTCCAGGGTCGATGACGATGGGAACCGCCCCGATTTTGAAAAGGGCAAAGCAAATCGCAATCAGAGGCAAACCGGGCCGGGCCATCAGCAGAACGCGCGAGCCTTTTTCGATCCCCTTCCCCCGCAAATGAATTCCCCAGGCATCTTGTTCTCCCTCCAATTCCGAGAAGGACAAGGTCAGATAGTTGATTCGACCCTCGGTATCCCGACCCTTGGGGATCATCAAAGCCGGATGGTCTCCTCTCCGCGCAGCGATTTCGCGCAGGAAGCGCGAGACGTTGACAATCGAGCTACCCGACGACTCAGTCACAAAATCATCCACGCACGCCCTGATCAGGCACCTTACACGAAGCCGATTCGCCTCGATCTGACTGAACAGATCTTCCCACTAGACTCGGCCCTCGCCAATTAATCGTCCGCAACTGTGAAGAGCCCCCAAAGGAATCGAACGCGTCCGCCGCTCGTGTTCTTTCGCGCCGCAAGTTCCGAAGTCTTTACGCCGATCGTCATGGGATCGGTCTTGCTGTAGGTGTTCTTCTCAACCGTTACCCATCCCGCAACAGTGGCCTCAGAAGCGCCATATTTCTGCTGCGTTGTCGCGCATCCCGCGAAAATCGCTGCGAATAGAGAGAGGATCAAAATTGAGGTAAGCTTCGATTTCATGGTGATACAGATGCTGGCTTTACGCTTTTAACAAGGTTCTGACAACTATCGCCGTCCCAACGACGGGCATCAAGGCAATAATCGTCCTCCCATCAGTACAAAATCAGCCCCGTTCACCCTTCCGCAGCCTGCATGGAGCGATCGACCTTGGCCAAAATTAGGTTCAGAAGCTCCTTTTGCCAACCGAGCAGACCATCCTGAGCAGAAGAATCTCGAGCAAGCGCAGCGACGTGGCTACGGGTGGCAATCAAGGTCGGATCGATCCCAAGCGTTTCAGCCACCTGGTTGCGATGCGCCTTGATTTTCTCCTGCCTGTCTAGCTCGACCTGGTTCAGGGGTCCTTTCGAATCCCCGCGCGGAGGGCGCTTTGGCAGCGAGCCAACCTTGCGATCCTGACCCCGCTTCAAGGCATCCACCAGGCCCTGGCGCTTTCGACGCTGGATCCCGGCGGGAAGCGACTCGAACACGAACTCCCAGTTCCCTTCGGAAACCGCTTCCGCCAACTTCAGCATATACTCGTTCCCAAGCACCTTGAACGGCGGCCGGTCCAAGCGCTTCGCAAGATCGTCGCGCCAATGCCAAAGCTCGAACAACGCCGCCTGCCCTCTTCCATCCAGTTTGTCAGTGCGAGCGATTCGCCAGGAATTCTCGTTCCCCACCGGAAATCCTGTTCGGGCAGTTTCAATCTGGTACTCGCAACGCTGGCCGAGCCACGATTCCCGGTCCAATTCGCGGATCCGGCCCAAAAGAATATCCCTAAGCTCATGGAGATAGAGGACATCGTTGGCCGCGTACCTTAGCATTTTGTCAGTCAAGGGTCGTTGCGACCAATCGCTTTTCTGGCTATCTTTCGGAAGCTTAACGTCGAAGAACTCTTCTAGCAATGCAGCCAGGCCGAATTTCTTAATCCCTAGTAGCTGCGACGCCAGCATCGAATCAAAGAGGCTCTTCGCTTCGAAATCGGCGAACTCTTCAAAAAGCCGCAAATCGAAATCGCTCCCATGCATGATCAAGTGCAGCGTTCCCAAAGTCCTCCAAAACTGGGCATAGTCCATCTCCACGAGCATATCCAGCAGATAGGTCTTCCCGCCAAAGCGTAACTGAAGCAGGCAAAGCTGAGTCGCGTAGTGATGAAGGTTGTCCGCCTCGCTATCGAGCGCGATCTCGGTTTGCTCATCGAGCAAGCCGCATAGCGCATCTAAGCCTTCCTGCGTATCAATGTATTCAAATAAACCGTCTTCCATACTGGGATGCCAGAACGATTAGGGTCCCGACCACCCTTTCAGGAAAGCGTCTACAAGCAAGGGTAAATCATCGCTATATCCACCTTCTAAAATCGCCGCCGCTGGAATGTTCGAGCGCTCGATCCAAGCGCCGAGCGACCTATAATCCTCAATGCCGAGCCGCATCTCGGTCAAGGGGTCCGCTTCGTAGGCATCGAATCCCGCCGATACGAGAATGAGGCTGGGCTTGAATGCGAGCGTTTCCGACCAGGAATCTTCGAGCGCCCCCATGTGGGTTTCTGATGGGGTTCCCGGAGGGACCGGGAAGTTGACAACATTGCCTCTCGATCTAAGGCCAGTACCTGGATAGCATGGGTGCTGATGAACGGAGACGTACAAGGTCCGCTCCACGCCTTCCAGAATCGCTTCGGTTCCATTTCCATGATGAGCGTCGAAGTCCCAAACCGCCACGCGATCAATGCCGGACGCCAATGCCTCGAATACCGCTATGGCGATGTGATTCAAGTAGCAGAAACCCATCGCCTTCTCGCTTTCAGCATGGTGACCCGGCGGTCGCATTAGAGAAAATGCTTTGTTTCCTTCGAGCGCTGCGCTCATGGCCGCCAACGCACCCCCGGTGCCCAAGCGAGATATGTCGAATATGTCCTCGAAATAAGCGGTATCCGCGTCGAACATGCGCGGCTCTTGCAAGCGTTCTAAATGAGTCTCTGGATGGGCTCGCAACAGAGCCTCAATCGGCGCGGATTCAATACTACCCCAACTCCAGCTAGGATTCGCCTCCTTCAGCCAGGAAACGGTTTTTTCCACCCGGGTCGGTCGCTCCGGATGCCCAACAGCCTGGTATTGAAGACACTTTGGATCTGAGAAAAGGATCATGGGCTACGTCGTTTCGCAACGCGTAAAGTACCCAAATAAAAGGCGACCCGTCTAGCAAGCGTAGCTTTTCATCGAAACGATCTACCAGTATCGACTCAGGCTAAGCTGGGCGTAGCTATCGCGACGCAATCCGAACAAGGGATCCCGCGGGGCGATATTCGTCAGCTTTTGCACTTCGAATTCCAACTTGTAGCTACTCCCTACCCGCCGCTCAAATTCAACCCGGGCAAATACGCTTTCACTATCCAAGTCTACAAAGCCGCCTGCAACCAACGCGGTATCGGCATCGGCATTCCACGTGAGACGCGTACCGATGAACAAGTCCTTGTTAAATAGCGTCGGCGCATTGGAGCCACGCGAATCGAAATGGCCTTCGGCCAATAGACCCGCATCGATTGCCGTGCCTCCGAGGCCATAGAATGTGTATTCAAATCCTCCGACCATCGCGCTAAATTCCGTTGAAGTCGTTTCCCTCGCAATCCCTTCGAGCTTCAAGAGCCATCCCTCTTTCGTATATTGGAGATCCAACCTGACTTGATCCATCTGCTCATAGAAAGGCCGGAGAACCTGATTGCCATTTCCATCCATTCCAAAAACCATCAAGGGTTCGCGATTGGTTCCTCGAAAATAGTGAAGACCAATGTCGAAATCGCCAACTATGTTGAACCACCGCAGGGCTCCATCCACATGGCTTTCTTCCGCTGCAGACTCGTACAGAGGCCTATCTGTATCTACCCATAAACTACTTCTAAGGCGCCCTTCTCGACCTGGAAAGGTACGCTCCCGAAACCTAGGGAGCAAGAACAGTTCGAAATCACCAAGCGGAGTCACGCGCACCACGTGGACCATTGGCTGCCCGAGCTTATCCTCCCCATCCGGGCTTGCCACAAGATCAGTTTGATTGACCGTATCCACGAGATGCTGCGACTCCGCAACCCAAAAAAAGACTTTCGAGACACCGAAGCGGATCTCCCAGTCCCCGCTCACAATCAAATAGGACATCTCCCTGAGATCAAATAGGTCACGCTCAGAATCGTGAGAATCCAGACGGACATAAGGCGTAATTTCGAATGCACGGTCCCCATCTTCCCACTCAGTATAGAACTCAGGCTCCAGAATTATCGCAGCGCTCGCGCCGTCCTCTTGCTCCTGTAGCAATGGAGAATGCTCGAACAGGCGGGTTTCCGCAGTTACGTAACCGGACCATTCGCCTGCTGAGAGGAACGAATACCCGGTTGCAATCGCAATTGATGAAAGAATATATTGGAGTGCCTTGATGCTCATAGCGCCATCGATTGCAGACGTAGCTCAATTGCAGAATCTGCAGCTAAACTTGAATACAGATATGACCCTAGCTAACGAACGTTCCTCAAGCTACGCTGATCGAAATCTCGTTCCGTATAGCCATTGCCGAACCGATAGTTCTTCCACAGAAGCTCCGTCGACTTGCCAGTCTGATGGTTTACCATCTTCAAACTGTCCGCCCTCCAGAACTTATCCAGATACCGCTGGTATCCATTGAAGCTAAGCGTTTTCAGCAATGAGTTCTTTCGATCGTAGAAATCATTTTTTAGAACGCGATAGTGCTCCTTATCGACCCAGCCCACTTGTCGCGTGTATCCTGATTTTGGATCTTACTGGATAGCGTTCAATCTGAAAGCACTTCTGGCCATCGAGCTCGATATCTCCGATATACTTGTAGGTATACTTCTCGACTTCCTGGGAGGTCATGTCCTCATAGGCGAATTCGCTTCCTACGAACGGTCCTGACTTATTGTTGGAAGCGATCCTCTTCACGCGCTTGAGCGCAGGCAGATAGAGCCATTGATCATCTGCGTCGATCTTATGGGTGTAAGAAAGAAACGCAGTTCCTTTCACATCGCGCGGCTCATCGAAGGTAATCAGCGTTTTATCTCCGTCGTCTACTCCTTCCAATGTCCTAAGGACCATCTTCCGCGTGCTGGACTCGCCGTGCCGGTTCGTAAGGATCATTTCCATGTCTACGATGGTATCGCCAAAGCCGATATCCCTTTTATCCTATTCCACCGCGATCTTGAGACCTTTTTCTTCGGGCGTCATTTCGCCGAACGCCGGGGCAGCCGCGAGAAGGGCTGCGATCTTGAATGCCAATAGCTTGCTTGCCTGATTTTTCATAACTCGATTTTCGTTAAATTTATTCGATTGTATCGCTCGTAGGGCGACAACGCTGTTCATTATCTGTTCCTAGTCGCTACGCCAGAGCAGGCTCCTGCTCTGATGCTAATTTGGGTTGAGCCTTTTTCTTCTTTTTTCCGTCGATCACTAAAAGAAACGCAGCCAAAAGAATGAAGTCAGCGACCAACGCGAATGCGATGACAATCGCAGTAAGTTGCCCCATCCAGCTGTTCATACGAAAGGATGACATTCCTAGAATGAAGAATCCAATCGTTAGGATCACAGTTGTAACCACCAAAGCCTTACCCACTGTTTGAAAAGCATAGCGCACCGCCTCCGATCCGCTAAGCCCTTTCTCTCGACGGCCTCGCAAGTACTTGCTCAAGAAGTGAACCGTATCATCTACGACAATACCTAGTGTCATTCCGGAGACCATTGCGAGCGATAGTCCCATTTCTCCGTAAAGGAGGCTCCAGAACCCAAAGCCAAGCACGGCCGGAATGATATTTGGTATCAAGCTTATCAACCCGTACTTCACGCTCTTTAGAGCAATCGCAAGAAGCAGAGAGATAGCAATAGCTAAGAAGGTGCCTCCCAGCATACTCTTGATATTACGCTCTGATATGTGGGCGAACATGACGGTGGGGCTGGCCGCGTTCACATGCATATAGTCTGGCGCATTGTCGCGCAGCCATTGCTCCCCCTCTTCAATCAGCGCCCTCAGCTCCTTTGTCGGAACATCCCGCGTGGTAATGGTCACTCGGCTAGCGGACTTGTCCACATTGATCTGATTGTTCAGATCCAAGCCATAAGGGAGCGAGAATTCATAAAGGAGCAAGTACTGCGCAGCCAGTTCCCGGTTGTCCGGTATGCGATAGTAGCTCTGCTCGTCTGCATGCATGTTCTTGTTCAGCCGCTTCATGATGTCGGCGATCGAATTCACCTGAACGACGTCGTCTTGATTCCGGTACCATGCAGCGAACTCTTCAAGCGTCTCCAGGTACTCAGGTTCGCTGATCCCACCGCTTTCCTCGGCCGGAATCGAGAACTCGAAATTATTCATCCCCGTCAAATTTTCCTCCGCATAGTCAGCATCTTGGCGAAACTCCATCGATTCGTCGAAGTACTTGACCCATTGGTCGTTCAAGTCGATCCGCGGGATCATCGCTCCGAGAATCAGTACGGCTACCACGGATCCTCCGAGGAAGGCGTGCCTGCGACGGGCCAGCAAATCGCTGAACGAGTCGAAGAAATTGGTTTACGACTGAGCTTGATTTTTCGTCTTGAAAGGAAGCAAGGATACCATCGCTGGTATAAAGAATACGGATACTGCCCACGCGATCATCACTCCCGTCGCCACCACATTCCCAAGTTGCTGGAATGGAGGGGAATCGCTGAAGTTCATGCTCATAAAGCCAATGGCAGTCGTTACGCTGGTTAGCAATACGGGCGTAAAATTCACTCGGAGGCTCTCGATAATGGCAGATCGCTTGTCACGACCTGTTCTCAATTGCTGAAAGAACGTTATAAAGACATGGATACTATCCGCGACAGCCAAGGTCATAATCATGACTGGGGCGCTCATTATAGGAGTACTTAAGTTGTATCCATACCAACCCATCATGCCCATAGCGCCCATGATCGAAAACATCACTACAGCCCCCGTAATCGCAGTCGCAAAGAAAGAGCGTAAAAGGACCGCCATAATCACGAAAATAATAATGAACATAGGCAGCATAACCGTGCCCATATCTTTCATAGAGGATTCAGAAAATGCGTTGTTCAGCATGACAACGCCTGCTTGCCGCATCTCTATCCCTGGATACCTTTCATTAAATTCTGTCTCTATCGAACGAATCTTCGTAACTACTTCCGGCACTTCGGTCATGTCATTGAGCCCAGGAAGCGTCACCGTAATGTTGATACCTGTCGTATACCCCGCATCGTTGACGAGCCGATTGTATAAAGCGGGTTCCGCTAAGGCGGCCTCACGAATCGCATCAAGGCGAACCCGGTCCAAAGCCTCGCCCTCCGGCACCAGATCAGTTACGTAAAGGTCGTCCTCCTCAGCGACGGAATTCTGGAAATTCGTTATGGAATCGACCCGGCGAGAGTACGGAACCTGCCATCCTTGAGTCGTCACCCATTGAACTGCCTCGAGAAAATCGGCCTCGTAGATCGAATCCTTGTCAGCAGTAAGGACGATCATTACATTGTCGTCCTTCGTATAGATATTCTGGAGCGCATCGAACGCCTGCAGCTGCGGATTGTCCTCCGAAAAGAAGATTCGATAGCTCGAGTCGAACCGAATTCCATTGCGCAAGCCCGAGGGAGAGCCCCATCAATAGAATGGTTCTCAAAATAACCGCCCACCTGTAGCGTATTGTATTCTGAGCCAGCTTCTCGACCCAGGTAGTTTCCCCTGATTCGTTGTTTTCCTTCATCGTTTCTATCCTGTCGTTGGTATTCGTTGATAATTCTCGTTATGTACCGACCAGTTGGTATGTTAGTGGTAAAAATACTATGGCCTCAGAAGGCTTAAGAACAACCTGAGGCCACGGTCGATTCGTTGTGCTCAAGGTTCTTGTTCACTTTGATCATTCCAATGCAGCCTTCGAGTAAAGCGACGATAGTCGCAGCCGTATCCGCTGGATCCACCTCGTCGCGGACGTTTCCAGCAGCGACCCCTGCTCGGAATGCCTTCTCGAGAGCCGTCTCCCATATTTGATAAATCTCTAGGAGCCGATTGCGGAAATCCTCGTCCTGAGCGGACATCTCTTGGGCAAGGTTATTGAGAGGGCAGCCCGACTCCACCATTGCTGGGTCTTCCTCGATCATCTCCTGAAATCCGTCGAGAATCAGCATAATATCAGCGACTGGATCGACAGAAGTTGCCAAAGGATCGACCCAGGTCTCGTTGATGTGGGTTCGGATGCATTCGTCGACCACCGCGTAACCTAGCTCGTTTTTCCCTTTGAAGTAGTGGAACAACGCCCCCTTCGTAATACCCGCCTGCTCTACGACCTGATTAATGCTGGTTCCCTTGAAGCTGCCACGATGAAACAAATCCAGAGCCGTCTCTAGGATTCGAATTCGCGTGTCTTCTGCTTGCCGGACCTCAGTCATTTGAAACGGAAGAAACCGACATCGGTGAAAACCGAAGAGGAATAGAGAGCTTATAGAAGCAGGATCCGTATGCCCAAAAGGCTCCTAGTAGACGTCGCGACCGTAGCGCTTCTCTTTCTGCATCTGCTTCACGTAGGCAGCGGCTTCCGCCTCGTCCATCCCGCCATGCTCCCCTACGATATCGATCAAGGCTTGGTTGACGTCTTTCGCCATTCGGCTCGCGTCACCGCACACGTAGAAATAGCCGCCCGCGTCGATCCATCTCCAGATTTCAGCTGCATTCTCGCGCATGCGATCTTGAACGTAGACTTTCTCATCTTGATCGCGAGAGAAGGCGACATCCACCTTCTCTAGATTCCCCGAAGCGACATAGCCTTCCCACTCCGACTGATAGAGATAGTCGGTCGCTTCGTGCTGATCTCCAAAAAAGAGCCAATTCTTGCCACTTGCTCCGGTGGCGATGCGCTCTTCCACGAATGCCCGAAACGGCGCGATACCGGTACCGGGGCCAATCATGATTATCGACAATGAACCATCCTCGGGCAGCTTGAAGTTCTTATTGTGATGAAAATAGACTCCGGCCGTATCTCCGACTTCCCACATATCGGAGATGTAAGTGGAGCAAACGCCCTTCTTGGAACGTCCAAAGGCTTCGTAGCGCACAGCGCCGACCGTAAGGTGGACTTCCTTGGGATGGGCCTTGATGCTCGAAGCGATGGAGTAGAGTCGGGCCGCGAGCGGTCGCAGAAACTCAACGTAGCCCTGGGCATCTAATTCAGGAGCTGGATAATCCTTCACCACATCGACCCAGTCCCGTCCCCAGGTATACTCCTTGACCCATTCCCGATCTCCGCATTTTTCCAGGAGCTCATCCAAGCCCCCTGACTTCGCGTATTTAGTTAGCACCACCTTGGTCACCACTCGGAGATCGAATTTCCACCGTAAGGCTTCTTCGAAAGCGATAGACGTTTCCTCGTCGAGCGCAACGCTCTGCGACCCATCCAAACCGGTCGCCTCGAGGAACGCTGCAATTAAATCGGGAGCGTTTTCCGGCACGACCGCCAAGGTGTCTCCCGCCTCGTAGGATAGGCCTGAACCCTCGAGAGAAATTTCAGCGTGGATCGTTTCTTTCGCGGAACCCACCCCATTTAAATTATACTTCTTCAGCAAAGGCGCGGGAAAGGGATTGCTTTTCCCATACTCGGAGCTGTTCCCAGTAGACTCGGTTGCGTCGCTCATCGGTAAGATTTCAATTGGCTAGTGCGGCGGATCGATTCGATCGCGCCTTTCAACCTCCAAAAACAAGCCGAAGCCCAGGTGGATTGGCAAGAACGTAAACGCGCTGCAAGCACCTCGCTATAGGTCGCGAAACTGCACGTTGTCTCCGAGTTGGCAGCCAAGAAACGGTCCTAGCAAACGTACGCTAGGATTTCCCAACCTTGCTGATCTCTTTCAAGAAGCCTTCTGCATCTCGATAGCCGACAAAGCGCGAAACCTCGTTACCGGACGAATCCACGAAAATGACGGTAGGTATTGAGCGAATACCATAACGCGAAGCGAGGTCTCCGCGACGATCCACATCCACCTTCACGGCGATTGCCTTGTCGTTGATTGCGGAAATGACGTCTTCGTCTTTCCAGGTGGTACGATCGAGCATCTTGCATGGGCCGCACCATTCCGCCTTGAAATCGATCATGACGAATTTGTCCGCAGCCTTCGCTGAAGTCTTGGCAGCGGCGAAATCACCGTCGATGAATACACCCTCGGCAGATGCGAGCTGGCTGAAGGCGAACGCTACCGCAATGGAAAGAATCAATTTACCTGTTTTCATAACTAGCTAAGGTCTCCTTTTAAGTAGACGAAACAACGCCTCACATTAAATTCAGAAATATTCAAATCGGATCAAAGGGAACGATTTCAATGCAATCCCCCGATTGAATGCAAATTTAACCCGGCACGCACCGAATTCGCTAAAATTTCGTTTGCTTCGTCTGCCAAACCTGTCTTTGGGTTTCGGCGTCCTCGGACACTCCGCCGGTAATTCACGCAACTCCTCTCCTCACGCTACATGTCCCTATTCTTCCTAATCTTAGGCAGTTTAGGCGTTTTTCTATTTGGAATGCGCCTAATGAGCGAGTCCATCCAGAAGGTTTCGGGTGAACGGCTCCGCAACATCTTGCGTTCGATGACCGGAAATCGATTTGCCGGAGTCACCACGGGATTCCTGGTTACTTGCATCGTTCAGTCCTCATCTGCTACCACGTGGTGGTAGTGAGCTTCGTTCACGCGAGATTGCTGACCTTGAAGCAATCAATCGGGGTGATCATGGGGGCGAACCTGGGTACGACGACCACGTTTTGGATCATATCGTTCCTTGGATTCAAGTTCAGCCTATCGAGCGTCGCGATCCCGGTAATCGGTATCGGCGTCGCAATGTCCTTCCTCAAGAGCGCGCGGCTGAAGGAGATCGGTAATTTCTGGACCGGTTTCGGGTTGCTCTTCATGGGCCTGGGCCTGCTGAAGAATTCAGTCCCGGATATCGAAAGCAACCCGGAGGCCCTAGAGTGGGTCGCATCGCTCGGCAATTTCGGATACGGATCGGTGCTTCTGTTCCTGTTCTTTGGAGTCATCTTGACGATCATCGTTCAATCCTCGTCCGTAGCCGGCGCAATTACGCTAACCATGGCCTACAAGGGTTGGATAGACTACCCACAAGCAGCCGCCATTATCCTGGGAGAGAATATCGGCACGACGATTACGGCCTACCTAGCCTCTCTTACCGCCAACACCGCCGCTAAACGCGCGGCTCGAGCCCATCTTATTTTCAACGTGATTGGCGTGATTTGGATGCTAGCGCTGTTTTATCCGTTTATCGGTCTTGTCGACAGGCTCATGCCTGGCGCTCCCGGCGCCAACGACGACCTCCCCAATCACCTAGCTCTCTTCCATACTCTATTCAATCTTACCAATATACTGCTGCTAGTAGGCTTCGCCCCGAAAATCGCAACCTTGGTGAAGTGGATGGTCAAAGACAAGGAACCTGTAAAAGGACCTAATTTCAAATATCTGGATACAATGTCATGGGGTTCGGGCGAACTCAATTTCTCGGAGGCGAAGCAAGCGATGGGCAAATTGGGAGAGCTCAGCGAGAAGATGTTCAATCAGTTCCTTTACATCTACGGCAAGCCTGAGAAGGACCTCTCTAAGAAGGTCGATAGATTGCGGGAAATGGAGAAGGAAAGCAATATCATCACCAGCGAGTTGTTCGAGTTCATGACCCATTGCGCATCGGACAAATTGAGCGAGGAATCTCGGCGGGAAGCAACTCAGTACCTTCGCGCAATTGCAGAGCTGGAAGAGGTTTGCGACTGCTGCAACCGTCTCACCAATCGGGCGGCAGAGCGCTACAACAAGAATCAATTCGTACCCAAGGAGATTGAAGACGACATCGTAGAGTTCGGAGAGAATGTACAACGTTTCATCAACTTCTATCTTTCCCGTCTCCAATCCAAGGTATCGGGCGCTGATATGGAAGTCGCCGTGGACCTGGAAGAGCTCATCAATTCCAAACGGAAGACCCTCAGAAAACGAGCCGTCAAGCGGATGATCAACCAGGAGTCAGACATAAAGGCCGAGCTGATCTATATTGAGATAGTCAATACATTTGAGCGAATCGCAAATCACTCGCGAAACATCATACAGGCCCTGCCCCAAGAGTCGTAAGAAATTCGTCTAGTCAACGAATCTAAAACCCGGCCAAAGCAGACACCTCCGGAACGAGGTCGAGTCCTTTCTTTAGCGTCTCGAATGCGTTGGCAAGCTGCATAGGCGTACCAAATCTTGGATATCTAATTTCCAATGACGCGGGCTCGAAGCGAAAAACCGCATCTATATTATCGATACGGACATCACAGTAGGCGCAAGTAGATGGATACTCGATAGATATCCGGTCATTCGCTATCGCTCTCCAAGCCATCGACAATATCCTCGACCAAGACGCTCTTTCGAAACAAGCACCTCATCCGCTCAAACAAGTCTCCTGTCGCTTGATTGAATCCTTCATCAGAAAGAAGCTCGAGGCTACTTGCATTCAACAATTCTGTTTCAACCTGGTAGCTATCCGGGCTCTCCTCGACCAGAGTGAACCGCCTTTCCAATACGAAGTCCTTGCTCTCGATACGGGCGACTCCACCGTCTACGGCTAGGGAAATATCCTTGCGGCGATAACTCATGGTCTCCCGATAGGATGCGAAAAGAGACTCGCCCCACTCGACCAGCTCCGGCTAAGCCAGTCTCCCTAAAAACTGCTGCGCTCGGTCGGGCGCGAACTTCGGGACCGTGTGGCGCGACTTGTCGAAGCCGTCAAAACGCTTCACCAAGCCATCATGCAAACCTGCAAGCGTAATGCCCCGTACGAGCCGCTCGATGTCGCTACTGTTTGAATCGCCCATTGTTTCCTGCTTCAATGACAGGTGGATACTTGACACAGTACATCGACACGCAAGCCTCTGTTCCAATGGCGCCCGAAGAGTCACTTCACATTCCTCGCTCAGAGCGGTCCCGGAAAGTCCTGGTCACAGGAGCAAGCGGATTTCTCGGCGGGAGCTTGATACGACGCCTATTGGATCAAGGAGCCGAGGTAACCGGGCTTTGCCGGAGACCTCAACCCGAGCTGGAAGCGGCAGGAGTGACAATCCTCTCCATAGATCTCGCTAACTCGAAGGCTGTTCGCAACGCATGTCGCGGCATGGACACTGTTTTCCATACCGCCGCAAAGGTAGGCATTTGGGGACGGTACCAGGATTTTCACGACGCCAATGTTGTCGGTACGCAGTCAATAATCAATGGCTGTCGCGATTTCGAGGTCGAGAAACTGGTTTATACGAGTACGCCGAGCGTCGTTTTCAATGGCGAAGATCATTCCGGGGCCAATGAGTCGACTCCGCTTGGAAAGAAAATCCCCTGCCACTACCCAACAACAAAAGCAATCGCTGAGTCCGCGGTTCGCGCCGCCAATGGCGAACCTCCTGGCAACTTGAAGACAGTCTCCCTGCGGCCCCATCTAATTTGGGGACCCGGGGATCCAAACTTGATCCCGAGAGTATTGGAACGCGGGCGGAAGGGTCGATTGCGGATTGTAGGGGACGGCGTCAATCGAGTCGACCTGAGCTACATCGACAATGTAGTGGACGCGCACCTTCACGCTGAGTCCGCGCTCGATAACGAAGCGCACAATCCAGGCGGAAACGCCTACTTCATTTCCAATGACGAACCCGTCGCGCTCTGGCCTTGGATAAACGAGCTCCTGGAGAACAACGGCATCCCACCCATAGAGAAGCGTATCAGCTTATCGAAAGCGCGGCGCCTCGGCGCTAGCCTGGAATTTATCTGGCGACTATTCCGCATTGGTAGCGAGCCGCCGATGACGCGATTTGTCGCTTCCGAACTGGCCAAGGATCATTGGTTCGATATCAGCGCTGCAAAACGTGATTTGAACTTTCAACCAAATGTATCCATGGAAGAGGGAATGAAACGGCTCCTGCAATACAGCTCCACTGCTTCCTCAAATACCTAAACGAATCAACACGTGCAGCAATTTTTGTATCTAGTCCGGCACGCCCACGCCTCCAACGCGGAGCGAGACGAGGAACGACCTTTGAGCTCAAAGGGAGAGCGACAGATGGACCGAATCTGCGCCGCGTTTCACGGGAAATCCCTCATCGCTCCTTCTCTAGTTTGGCAAAGCTCTCTCCTTAGGGCCCAGGAAACCGCAGCGCGGCTCATGGAGGGACTCGAAATCACCGCGCCCGTAAAAACGATCGATGGGCTCGCGCCGTACGACGACCCGATTGAGATCGCCGAGAGCATAGACCAATCCGACGAAAACTTGCTGGTTGTCGGACATGAGCCCAACTTGTCGAGCCTAGCCGCCCACCTCGTCTCGGGAACGCAAACGCTGGAATGCGTCGTATTCCCAAAAGCCTCGATTCTCTGCCTAGGCCGATTGAACATCGGATCGCAAGTCACTCCTTGGCAAATCGAATGGCACATAAACCATCGCTTATTCAAGTGATGCTCTTTGGGATATGAAAATCTTGCTAGCAGGAGCATCGGGATTGCTCGGAAGCGCCTTTGCAAGAGCCGCTAGTCGACGAAAACACGACGTGATCGGACTCGTCGGGAGCTACCCAGCAAACGTTCCCGGTCTGACGCGACAGATACCCCTCGATCTTCGAGACCTGGCGAAACTGGAGAGCCTCAATCTAGAGCTTTTCCCAGATGCGATCGTCAACTGCGCAGCGATCTCAATTCCGCGAGAATGCGCCGCCAACCCTGAAGATAGCCGGCTCGTCAACGCTCTGGTGCCGGAGAAACTGGCTCTGCTTTCGCGTCACCTATTTGCCCGATTTATCCATATTTCGACGGATCAGGTATTCGACGGAAAAAATGCGCCTTACAAAGTCGACCATGAACCGAATCCAATCGACGAATACGGCAATCAAAAAAGCGAATCCGAAGAGCGTGTATTAGAATTAAATCCAGAGTTTGCATCCATTATTCGGGTACCACTTCTAAACGGAAATAGTCTCACTGGAAAACGAAGCCTTCACGAGCAATTACTGACCGCCTGGAGTGACGGAAATCAAACCGCGCTTTTCGAGGATGAGTTTCGACAGCCTTGTTCGACGGACAATCTCGCGGATGTTTTAGTCGAGATTTGCGAACGTAGCGATATCAAGGGAAGATTGCACTGGGCTGGGCAAGACCGTCTTTCCCGATACGAAATAGGTACAAGGCTGCTCGATCACTTTGGACTGCCGCAGGATTTCGTTACGCGAAGCGCTCGCGGCTCCGATCCGCGATTTGCCAATCGACAAGGAGATCTCTCCCTCGATCTACAACCTCTCGAGGGCAAATTGAAAACGCGCCCCCAGAGTTTCGCGGAACAGCTTGATTCACTCGCCATTCCAAAACCGCTCCGCGACTGGTACAATTCCTTGTAAGGTATCCCGTCTAGCCCAACCCAAACCACTAGAAATGCCTTTCGAATTCCACGTGCTTCCAGACCAGCGACAGTCAGCCGCTCGCAATATGGCGAACGATTTCCTTTTGCTGAATCGCTACCAGCCGAAGTCCGCGCTCCGTTTTCGCCACTACGAGTGGTCCAAGCCCTCTTTCACCTTCGGCCTTAGCCAGGCATACAGCTATGCTGTATCCGAAATACCAAACGGAACGGCTGACATATGCCGTCGACCCACCGGCGGGGGTGTCGTGAACCATCTCGAGGATTGGACCTATACGCTCGTCATCCCATCCACGCACTCGCTCGCGCAAGCCCAGCCAACCGAAAGTTACAAAGCCATTCACGAATGCATGGTCGCCGCGTTAAAGCAGCAAGGCGTCGACGCAGTTCTAAACTCATCCGTTCCCGATCAATCGTCTCCGACCGTTTGTTTCGAGAAGTCCGAAGTCTTCGATGTCGTCCTTAGAAATCTACCTTCCAAAATCGCTGGAGCCGCGCAGAAGCGAACCAAAGCAGGCTACTTGCTGCAAGGATCCATTTGGAAACCCTTGCTCCCCAATCTCGATTGGACCCGCTTCTGCAATGATTTCATCCATTCGCTCGCGACTCTTTCGGATGCAGAGATTTCGTTCCCCAACTGGCCCGTATGGGACGAAACCGAGTATGCGTCGCTGGTAGACCAGTTCGAATCGGATGACTGGAATAAGCGTCGCTAGAGGGCGATCTCTCAGTATTGTCCACTGGACGGCTGTGAACTTCCTGTAAAACGGAACGCCGCAATACTCTTACTCGCTCTGATTACTGCCGAAAAAGCCCGTCCACTCGGTTGCAGCCACCGCAACGCATCTAAAAACGCACAGCAATTTCCCTAGGGCATTATCCTTGCCCAGACCTAAACCGGTGGGGCCACGCGCCGATCTACTTACTCTAGTAAATAGATTACTCTAAGGTAAGCTGGTATGCCGGAATCCCAACTACAGTCTAAATCCGAAGAAACTGATTCGAATGAGTCAACGCAGACGCGTGTCCTCGTAGTCGACGACGACAACGTCACTCGAGGCCTGGTAAAGAAGATCCTTACGAAGGAAGGTATCGCATTCGATGGAGCGGCCTCTGGGGAAGAAGGCCTCGAGTTTCTTGAGAGCGAACGACCCGATCTCATCATTTGCGATATAATGATGCCGGAAATGGACGGTATCGAATTCTGCGCGCGCATCCGGCTCAATCCGGTTCTCGAGGATATTCCGCTGATCATGTTCACCGGGTTGTCCAATATGGACTCGCTGAGCCACGCCTACGAAGCAGGGGCCGACGATTACATCATCAAGCCACTCCGGCAGGTCGAGCTTATCAGCCGCGTGGGACATCACATCGACGAGTATCGCCGGAAGCGAGACGCCAAGAACCGAATTCAAAACCTCAACAATCAAAACGAGTCGAAAACGAAATTCCTCGGCGTCGCATCTCACGATTTGAGGAATCCGCTGGTATCGATTCGTGGCATATCGCAATATCTCGATAGCGAAAAGTTTGGCCCGCTCAACGAGGATCAGCGCGAACTCGTCTCCACGATTGTTCAAGCATCCGAGTCGATGCTGACATTGGTGGAAGACCTATTGGATGTTTCGATGTTCGAGTCTGGCCAAATGAGAATCGATCCCGAAGCCCAATCATTGGAATCGCTCATCGATCATGCAATAACGCTTCATTTCTCAAGCGCATCCAATAAAAACATACGCCTCATCAAGGGATCGAAAAGCAGCGATACCGATGCGGAACTGGATGGACGCTTGGTGTCCCGAGTCATTGACAATCTAATTTCAAACGCCATTAAATTTTCTCTACCAGGCACCGAAATTCGACTTCTTCTGGAGAGCGACGAATCATCGGTTACCCTAAAGGTGGAGGACCAAGGTCCCGGAATTCCAGAGACTGAATTTGATGCCTTGTTCAAGGAGTTCGGGCGTACTTCGAATCTCCCTACAGGAGGAGAATCCTCCAGCGGCATAGGCCTTTTCGTTTGCCATCGGATCGTGCTCCGTCATGGGGACAATATCTCCGCCGAAAACCGCTCCGAAGGTGGTGCTCGTTTCACCGTAAACTTTAACCGTACCATAACGAATGAATAAAGAAATTACCGCACTGATCGCCGACGACGAAGCGCACATGCGCACGTTCATGAAGCTCCTCTTGCTCGATCTCGGAGTAAGCAAGGTGTACCTGATGCAGAATGGAATGGATGCCGTGGATGCCTACAAGGAGTACCAGCCCGATCTCGTCCTTCTCGATATCAACATGAACGTAATGAACGGCATGGATGCGCTGAAGCGTATCAAGGAAATCAATCCAGAAACCAAGGTTGTCATGATGACGGCAGTATCGACCCGCGATTCAGTTGAAGAATGCAGCCGAAGTGGGGCATCCTTCTATGTCCTGAAAACCCAAACGCCGGACGAAATCCGTGAACGCTTGAAAGCCGCGATCGACTCGATCGGGCTGCTCGCTTAACGACTCCAAAAAATGGATATTCCTCAGCCACAGAAACACAAGCCTCAGATATTGAGCCTGGATGATCATATCTTGAAATATGATTTTGCGCAAATGCGACTAGATGCTCAAGCCGAGTTTGACTCCTCGCTCTCTTCACGCGAGCTGATCGACCAGGACTCGATCGCTAAAATTTTCGATCTGAACAAAGACGATGCGAGAAATTAAGGCAGAAAAATTCGTTTCGCTCGTAGAGGAAACCGAGAAAATCGAGCCAGAAGCGCTGAGCGCTATGGCGAACAAGTACAAGGACAACCATAGCTCCTTGCTCTTGGAGATCGTGGACAAGGGATATCTGCGAAGCGACGAAGCAGGTGAACTGTGGGCTCGGGCCATTGGCTCCACGTTCGTCGACCCCATGTCTATCAACATCGCATGCGAAGGGGAACGGACATTGCCGCTCGACATGGCAAAACGCGTTAAGCGCCATCGCCTTGTACGAGTTCAATGGCTACATCACGCTCGCGATGGAAGACCCAATGAATCGACAGGTCGTCGAATCGTTGGAACGCTACCTTCAATACAGAGTCAGTCCCGTATTCGCCCTCCCTGACGACATCGAGCAAGCGATCGGACTTCACTACAATACGGATCTCTCGTTCGACAGCGCCTTGGAAGAGCTGGAGAGCCTCAGCAAGGGAGGCGACCTCGCTTCCATGGATGGAGAGCAGCTCATCAAGATGGGCGAATCCAGCGAGCTGGTGGAGATCACTAACCGCATGTTCATCACCGCGTTCAAGCAGGACGCTAGCGATATCCATCTAGAGTCCCACAAAGGAAGCGGCTTGCTTCGATTTCGAGTGAACGGTCACTTGCGTGACATCGTACATCTTCCTGAAAAGGTGACCAATGCCATGATCGTCCGCATCAAGTTCCTCGCGGAAATGGACATCGCCAATTCACTTACTCCGCAGGACGGTCGCTTCACCATGGAGCTCGCCGCATTCGAGCAGAATTTTCGAATTTCAACCTGTCCTGGATTGCACGGCGAAAAAGTCGTAATTAGGCTTCTAGGGCAAGCGGGGCAAAAAGGAGTACCTGGATTTGATCAGCTATTTCTAGCGAAGAGCAACCTCAAGCGATTCCGAAACGCCGTCTCGAAACCGAATGGTATTTACATTGTTACCGGACCAACTGGATCTGGGAAAACAACAACTTTGTATTCAGCTCTAGACTACTTGAATGATCGTGATCGCAATATCATGACCATCGAGGATCCTGTGGAGTATCAGCTACCAGGAGTCAATCACTTCGAGGTGAATCACCAAGCAGGACTGGATTTCAAGTCTGTATTGCGGTCTGCCCTACGCCAGGACCCTGACATAATCTTGGTGGGTGAGATCCGAGACGTCGAAACAGCTAAGATCGCGACCGAAGCCGCTCTCACCGGTCACTTAGTGCTCACTACGCTCCACACGAACAACGCGGTACAGGCAATCTTGCGGCTAACAGAGATCGGAGTGGACCCCTTTATGGTGGCCCCTTCAATAAACGGAGCCATGTCTCAGCGCTTAGTCGGGCGCATTTGCGAAAGTTGCAAAGAAGCCTACATTCCGAATGAGGAAGTGCTCAGCAAGTACTTCATTCTCGGTACCTACAAAGATGCGACGTTTTTCAGAGGCCGCGGCTGCGGTTCTTGCCGCAATACTGGCATCTCGGGCCGTGTCGCGATCCACGAGTTCGTCGAAATCTCGGAAGAGATGCGCAGCTTGATATCCAATAGCGAACCGCTTCACAAGCTTCAGCAGGCAGCGAATGAAATCGGCTGCATGTCGCTGCGTCAGGACGCGTTGAAAAAAGCCCTTCTCGGTCTGACCACGATCGAGGAAGTCGAACGCGCAACCGTACCGGAGTACGAAATCTAGCGATACGGCCAGGTCCCTTCCGAGGAACCCCTAGTGAGCAGCAGCCGGGACCCCCTTCGGCTGGCCGATCTCCGCGAGCAGTTCATCGAACCAGGGCTGCTCTACATCGAATGGCTTGCCTCCCTTGATTCGCTCGAACTCGCAGGCTCTCATAATCCCATTGTTGTCCTCGTCATGGCCCACGACTCCGCTTAGCCCCGCTAATGCGGATTCTACAGCGGTATCTACGCAGCTCTTGATCAAGTTCAGGTCCTTGGCATTCGCCGCAGCGGCGCGCGAATAGTACCCGCTCTTTTGAACAAGCACTTTGTCCGCATCGATCTTGTCTGCGAATTGCTTGGCGAAATACTGGCCCGGGTTGATGAAATCGAGCTGAACATGGCCAAAGGCGTCACGCACGATTTCCTCGCCAGCCGCTTCTTTTGCAGCGACGATTGAATCCACTCCCGCTCCTTCGCTTAGGAAAATATTCACATTGTCATGCTCATCCATGATCTGGGTGAGGCGCGCGGCCTCAGCATCGAGGTCTACCTCGAGTTCTGGCAAGTAAACCGCGTGCACGTCGTGCCTCTCGCGGCTCAATCCAATTTCAGGCACCCAGGTCTTGTGCTTTAAGCGATCATGGTACTCCTTGGCAGTGGCGGCTGCGAGCCACCCGCAGTGACGGCCCATAATCTCATGGATAATGAGCATTCTCGAGTTCGAATTATGCTCGGCCACTACATTGGTGAAGTGATTCGCCGCGTGTTCCGCTGCAGTCCAGGCGCCCAGCGTTTGGCGAATCGGATAAACATCGTTGTCAATCGTCTTCGGCATCCCGATTACGCGCAGCTCGTAGTCGTTCCTCGCGAGATAGGCGGCTAAGTCCGCAGCAGCGGTGTTGGTATCGTCGCCACCGATCGTATGCAATACATCCACGCCATCCTTGACCAATTGGTCGGCCGCGACCTGCTGCGGATCCTGGCCTTCCTCCACCAAGCCACGTTTCACGCAATCGGCGATATTGGTTAGCTTGACTCGGGAATTGCCAATCGGGCTCCCTCCATACTCATGCAAGATACCCGCATTCTCGCGAATCTCAGGGGTCACTGCATAGCTGAGCCCCTTGAGCAGTCCCCAGTAGCCATTCTTGTAGCAAATGATCTCCACTTCTGGGGCGATCTCGGTGTACCGCTGGATCAGTCCGCCGATGGCGGAGGACAAGCAAGGGGCCAATCCGCCCGCCGTTAGGATTCCTACTTTCTTAACGCTCATAGTAAATTGGTGGTCTTTGTATCTGGTTTCCGATGCGGACGGACGCGTCCTCCCCAAAAGAACGGGTACCGCTAGACGCTTTCCCGGCGAAATACAAGCCCCTGGATTTAATCCGCGCCCGAGGCGTTCTTTTTGTCGCCCGATCCAGAATTCGGCTCCGTATCGGCGCCACCCAGAGCATCGAGCGCGTCGACACGCTCTTCCAAGCCCGGGTGCGTCGAGAAAAACTGGACGAAGTCGATATCCGGGGTTCCCTTGTGGAGAAGGATTAGAATATCCTTCATGGTGCCCGCCCCGATGCCGCTCTCCTCCAGGACCTTGCCCGCGAACAAATCCGCTTCCTTCTCGAAATTCTGCGAGTAGCGCGACTCGATCACCAGTGCCGGCAGAGACGCGGCCATGCCGCCTAGAGACGATATATCGCCCAATACGAGCGATAGGATTAGGAACAGCCCCGCGTCCTGGATCATCGACCGCAATCCATGTTGTTCCTCAACATGGGCGATTTCATGCAGAAACACCGCGACCACTTGCTCCTCGTTTTCGCATAGTTCGATAAACTCTTCGGTGGCGATCACCAAACCCGAGCGCGTTGGGCCCGATCACGGGGGCCTTGAACAATCGTAGCTCGTATTCAAATTTCGGATCGAGGTCCCTTTCTAGCAGCGACAGCGCCCGATCGAACGCAGCGTTCCCCGCCTCGTTCACTTTCATCGAGTAGCTTTCCTCCAGCGACCCGTAGTTTATGATGGCGTCGAGACTGCTTTCGGAAAGCGATCGCCGCACGCTTTGAGGCACCCGATGGGCGACCGATTCGGCGACCGCCGGTATTCCGAATTCGACAAAGAGAAAAACGAAGAATAGCACCCCAGCGATGCTCCCAAGCGCTACAGGCCATCGTGCCTCCAGCCAGTCGACGAGGCGAAACGTCCGTCCCGAGGAAAGCGTATCCTCGAAGGCATTGAACGACGGGCTGCTCTCCACTTCCAAACGAACTCCGTCAGAGAATTGAACAAAACTCTTCGAGTCGTTCCCAGACGTGGCTCTATCGTGTACTCATTGCACGAATACGATTTGGAATCACCTTTTGCATGGATGGTAAACGTCCCGTCCTCCGAAACGATTACCTCCGCCGCGTAGGCGTGGGACGACCCCACCCGATAAAGCACTCCCTTCAGCTCGATCACAGCCCCACATCGAAGTCGAACTCGTCCGTCGCCGCTTCTCCCAGAGCGCCTTCCTTCTCGACTTCCGCCTCAAAGTACTCGCCAAGATCCCCATCTGGGGCCACAACCCGACAATGCTCTAGCTGATACTTGGTTATCCGGATTTTGGCCCACGGGTAGAGCAGACCTAGAGTGAAAACGGTAGCGACATATTTTTGGATCGCTATCATGACGAGCTCTTTGAAAGCCATCTTCGATTCGAACTTCAAGGGGCCGAGCGACAAGACCGACAGGTTGTAGTTGTACAAGTACATCCAAAGTCCCTTTTCGATCGCTATGCCCGCCGCGATGAGTACCGCGTACCCGACAACGATTACGATTAACTCTACTGAGGACAAATTACTGATCTCTCCGGACGCATCGCTCATCCCCAAGCTCGTCGGTGCTAGGGCAATATCGATGACAATCGTGATGGCTATATAGAACGCGATCGTGATGGCCATGAATATCAAATAGTAATTGTAGTACTCCCCTGCCTGCGGCTTGAAACCGAACTTGGTTTCGCCGAACAAGAGGTTGCTCAAGGCGTACTCTTTTTTGCGCATCTTCCAATACGGGACGATCAAGCCGAAAGTCAATGGAACGAGCAACGCCCAAGCGGCAAACGTTACATAGGCATCGCTTTTAGATCCTTCAAACTTGAATCGAACATTTCGATACATCGTGTTCTTGGCTCGGAATCTCAGTGTCTTGTACAGCAGCAAAGGGAAAATCAAAAGGAACCCGATGATACCCGCGCCGTATACCCAGAGGATCAGCATTTCCAGAGACGGGCTCAGCAAGTGCGATGACACATAGAACGCAATCACCACAACCTGCACCAGCACGTATCCAATCAGCAGGCTGAGCGGTTTCGCCAGATAGTCGAAGGCATGGCCATCGAGCTGCGTATTAGCGTAAAAATAGCGGCGCGTCCGGACCGTCGCCCACGGCCAGTAAAAGCCGAGCGTGATGATCGTTAGAAGCAAGTTGACGATCCAGATCCGGGAAGTACTCTCCAGCGACGCCAGTGAAGGTGAATGGAATCGGTGTAGGCGCTACGGGTTCTGGTGAAGGAGGTGTATTTGCCGATTCATTTTCGATCGGAGCGTTTTCGTCGGAGTTAGGATCGTTGGATTCCATAAGCTTAGTGAAAATTCAAAAGAACTGAAAAAGCTCCATCTTCAAAAAGCAAGCTGGAAAAGCGGCATTCCAGAGCATATTCGAAAGCTACCAGAGCTTAGAGCGGAATTAGGTCAAAGCGGGGAGAAGTTTACCGGGGCTTCAATCGCTGCTCTTTTTTGGAAATACCTAACGCCTGAAGAACGCAAGCTACGGCAACGACCCACAGGAAAAACCTTCCCCCATCGAAGAAGTTCCTGAAGGGATAGACCCGGAAGAGAATAGGAGTAGATTGAGGATTTAGTGAGGAACTATCGTCACAGGAAGTCAACGACAGCGAAGAAGGCCCAATGGGGAGTACGACCGGACAAGAGTTGCGGTTCCAATTGGAAACTATTCCACTGTAATAGTGATTTTCTTCGAGATTACGGGCGGCGAATGCGGCAAGTGTATCTTGTCTCCCAATACGAGCTGCAATGTGTGCTCGCCGGGTTCGAGCTCGATCATCGCTTCCGTTTGACCTTTCCCAAAATGCACAACGTTTTCCGTCGCTGGAAGAGGTAGGTCCATGCTCGGCAATTCATCCAAATCGATAATCAGGTGGTGGTGGCCTGTATCCGGAAGATCAATTCCCGCAGGTGCAATGCCCATGCCCACCAATCCAAACCGCACACGTACTGGGGACTTCACTTTTGCGCCATCTTTCGGGGAGATGATATAGGTAAGGGCGCCTTTTGGCGACGGAGACTTGGGCAGCGCTTCCGCAGCGAATACTGGAGATGCGAATACGGAGAGAATCAACAATGACAGGATACTTTTCATAAGATGTGAAGTTGCATTAAGTTAGCGAAAAGGTCTCGAGAGCTTGGCAGCTCGAAGGCGAGGGGTAAAGGACAATACGGTCGAGTCGAGTCATTCAGGCATCTCGAAAAGGGAATCCTCTACTGGCGGATTCGGCTCGAAACTCGTAATTAGGGCAATGGAATCCATGCCCATCAGGGAAGCATTGATGCGAGATTGCATAAGGAAACCGCCGATCTTCTCGTAGGTAACGATTTCCGCGGATACCGGGACACTCCCCTGCTCACCCATTTCCTCGATGTAGTCCCTCTTTCTCAAAAGCCCCGATTCCGCATCGAAAAGCAGCCTTTCCGGATGCCCCCCTATCTTGGTAACGCAATCGACCACGATCTTCCCAGCCGGGCTATCGGTCGCGACCTTGGCGAAGGCGTATCGCTCAGCTAGCTTGAGTTCCCGCTCCATGCCCGATTCCTCGACGAATTTCTCTAGTTCAACGCCTGACATTTCGCGGACGCCCTGAATCGCATCGATCGACCAACCGACATCGCCATTGAAGCCCTTTCTCATGCGGCCTAGACCGGAAATGCTCCCATCGATTACAAGTTTATTGGGCCGCTTGAAGGTAATAAGCCCTTCCATCTTAAATCCTGCCGCGGGAATCTCCATAGACATTCCCCACTTCGCTGTTTTTACTCGAGCATAGGCCTCGAATCCGCCTAACGCCTCAGCATAGCTATCGAAGACTGCTTGGGCCTCTCCTTCAATTTGAGCGTTCGCCGTAGAGCCAAATCCCAGCAGAGCCGCCGTAGCTACTACCATTGCAGTTAACCGAAAAATCGAATTCATGGAGTCACGGTTATCTCGCCAATCCTAGCCTCTCGCAAGATCCATTTTCGAGCCGCATCAACGACTGAATCCCTACCCTTCCTAAGCCCGGAAGGCGAAAGCCCAACTTCCTCGTCAGGCGTAACGCCCTTGCCCTCTATTCGAAACCCTCCTTGCGTTTCGTAATCGGCGATCGCCATCTGAAGGAAGTATCGATTTGGCAGCTTCTTGATTGTCGACGGCAACGCAGCGCCCGCGCTGCGACTTCCGAAAAGGCGCCCACGTCCGGTCTCTTGTATGTCCGCAGCGAAGATTTCGCTAGTGGAGATCGAGTTGCCATCGATCAATACCGCCAGAGGTCCGGTGAAGGCTCCCTTTTGCGGATAGACATTGAAATTCAATTGCCCGCTCCGCAGTTGCATGGCGCCCATTCGATACTGGACTTCCGTAAGCATCCCCGCGAGCCCTGTCGCCAACAATCCAATACCCCCTGGATTTCCCCGAATGTCGATGATCAGTCCTTTCGTCTCTGGATTCATCGATCGAATGAATACGCGAATTTTTTCCATCACCTGCGGGGTCCACACCGTGAAATGCAGAATTGCGATACCGTCTTCACCAACAACGCCTTCGGACGCCATGGGCATCGACGCGAGGTTGCCAATTCTCTCAGACATAGGTCCCTCGTATGCATTCAAGGTCAGCGAGACCGATTTCGGGAATGCGAACTCTGATCGTTTTGCCTTTATTCGAATCTGCTGGTCGGGAGCTCCATACAACCTATTCTCAATAGCCAATCGTAGAAAGTAAGGTATTGTACTATTAAATACACCAGAACTACTTATCATCCGATAGAGTTCGGAAACTGACTCCCCTTCCACCTCTAACAGCTCCCAACCTGCTCCCAGACCCGCGACTTCGGCAGACCCGCCCGCCTCAACGCTATGGATGAAGGCCCGTTCGCCAATAATCGCGATACGGGTTCCCGCATCTCCTCCGGACCACGACTTGGTCAAAATGTCATTATAGAATGGCGACGTTATTGAGAAGTGCGACTCTCCCAACTCTTGCAACATATCCGACAACAATCGCTTAAAGTCGGCTTCAGGCATTCCTTCATGCAACCGCGAACGGTAAGCGTCCCCTATCGCTTTCCAGTCATTGCCCCCGAATGTGGGATCGTAATAATGGGAGGCGATTTCCTCCCAAACCGCATCGAAGACTGCTTCACGCGGCGTGTCTCCACGCGACTGCAAGACACTAAAGCAAAGGTACGTAAGCAACGGCGCAAGCAGCCGATAGAGGATAGGTGACGGAAACCCCTCCGAGCTCAATTCGCTTATCCACCTATTCGTCATGGAAATCGATTTATCCACAATTAGTGAATCCGTAAAGCGCCTAGTTGCAGTATTATACATTACAAATGATTGAATCGCGTCCTGCGAAACAAGCATATCGAGGGTGATGTTTCGAAATGCCAATTTCACGGGACTATCGATCACGCGGGCTCTCTTTCCTTTGCGGGCAGAAAGCCTTCGATCGGACGATTCTATCGCCGTGTGTTGTCTGAGTGTGGATTGGACTAAGAGCGCAAGCTGTGAGCGTTTCCAAAACGTCAGCCCATGCGCGATCGGAATAATCAGAACACGAGGGAATATTATGATCAAAATTCGCAAGCCGCTCAGGCTTTTCGCTGGCGTCCTTCTGGGGACGCATATCGCCATCGTCACTCACGTCGTCTATGGGCAGGATATGGAGCTCTATGCTCCGCTGTCCGTTTCTGCGTCAGACGGTGACTACGCAAACAAGGTGGGGATCACCTGGGACGCCGTTCGCAACGCGACCGACTATCGTATCTTTAGGAGCAGTATCGATAATTTTAGTACCGCCACGCAAATTGGCGAAACTCAGAAAGGTTTCTTTTATGACGAAGAGCCAGGTTTTATCGCTACTGCCGCTTCATTCTTCTATTGGGTACAAGCCGCCAATGACTTCGGGGTGGGTCCACCAAGCCAATCGGACCACGGATTCAGCGTCGTACCGCAATTCAATCCGGACAACAGGATCACTCAGCTAGCGCCGCCGCCCGAGCCGCCTGAGAATCCGATTACCGCGGCAAAGGCGTTCCTAGGCAAAACGCTCTTTTGGGAGGAACAGATTTCATCCACCAACACGATGGCCTGCGGCACTTGTACTTGTCACCAACCCGCTGCCGGGGGGAATGACCAGCGAGCTCTGGTAGGCTTCTTAGGGGCACCTCATCCAGGAAACGACGCGCAATTCGGTACGGCCGACGATATTATCGGCTCGCTTGGTGTCCCTCTCAATCTCGAGGACGGTAGCTACGATTTTGATGCCTTGTTCGGACTTCAACCACAGGTTACAAATCGCAAGGCCAAGGATATGATCGACTCTGGCTACGGAATCGAGATGGCTTGGGATGGCCGTATCTCCGGGACCTTTGTCGATCCGCTCAGCCAAACTACGATTATTGAAGAAGACGCGAGCCTGGAGAGCCTTCCACCGATCAATACAGCGGAAATGACCCACATCGGCATGGCTTGTCCCCAAATCATAAGCAAGATCGAAGACGCTACTCCGCTCGCTCTGTCTCCGGAAATCCCGGAATCGCTCGAGTTATGGATAGGCGAACGTTCGTATCCAGAACTCTTTGACGAGGTTTTTGGAGACCCGCAATAACGCCAGTAAGAGTCGCCTTCGCTGTCGCTGCCTACGAGCGCACGCTCTTTGGCGATCGAACCGCATTCGACCGAGTGAACTCGGGAATCATGCAGGACCATGAAGGTATCAAGGCCCTCGGTCGCAGGGTTTTTCAACGCAGTCGTTGCGACAATTGCCATACTTCCGAGGACAATGACGAACCGCAATTTCGAGGATTGCTCGCGGATAATCGCTACCACTACATCGGGGCGAGACCTCGGCCGATTCAATGTTACCGGAAACAACAATGACCGAGGGCGAGTCAAGACCCCAAACCTGCGCAATGTGGGCCTACGTAAAGCATTCATGATGGATGGAGCCTTCGATTCTCTTGAAGAAGTCGTGGACTTCTACAACCGAGGAGGCGATTTCAATGCTCCCAACAAGGATAACGATATACGGCGACTCGGACTTAATAACAATGAGAGACAGGCATTAGGTCGCGTTCATGCGAGAGGACCTCACAGATCCACGCGTCCGCGATGAATTGCCGCCCTTCTATCGGCCCATGCTCTATTCCGAAAGCGAATCAAGAACCCCTACGATCAATAGCGGCGGCATATCTGGGGCGGGCGGGAATGATCCTACTCTGACAGTCATTGAACCTCCCCTGCTTGGAAACCCAAGCTTCACGGTTGGCGTATCCGAATCGCTGGCGGGGGCTCAGGCAGTCCTCGTTATCGACACGTCAGATCCTGGCGAAGAGAGCTCAATACCCGAAACGGGAGCCATCGCCAGAGAGGAAATTCAGCTGTCTGGAAGCGGCAGCGAAGGATGGGGCTCCGTCAGCATCCAGCTTCCGAACGATCCAATGCTCGTCGGACAAACCCTCTACGGGCGATGGTATGTGGTCGATCCAGCTGCGAGCGGTGGACTTGCGATCTCGCCTGTATTCACTATCTCGCTATTCAACGCAGGGGCCGAAGCCATCACGGTAACGGGCGAAAGCCGACTATACAACCTGTCCGTGCGAGCGAACCTTGTTTCGGGGAGGAATCTAATCACTGGATTCGTAGTGCGCGGCGGGGAGCGCGAAATTCTCCTCCGCGCTGCGGGCCCAGCCATGGACGCATTCGGCTTGGACGGCCTCGACGATCCGGAAATTACCATGTACGAGGGCCAGACCGCCATCGCCCACAATGACAATTGGACGAACGAATCCGGGGACTACTTCAGCGAACTCGGCGCCTTCGAATTCGAAGACGGAAGCGCCGATGCCGCGCTTGAGATTGTATTAGCTGCAAACGCCACTTACACCGCCGTCGTCCGTGGCCAAAACAATTCTTCGGGCGAAGCGCTGGTGGAGGTGTACGAGATCGAATAGCGATCAATTTGTCGGTTGTTGGGGCTGCTTGAGTCTTGATTTCGGGAAACAAACCCGGACCAAGCAGTCCCGTTTCTAAAAGATCGAACCGCTAAACCCAGTCGATCTTTCCCTTCACCTCACCCATATACCATTCCACCATCCGCTCCAGTCCATCACGCAAAGAGGTTTTCGGCTCCCAGCCGAGGCGCGAGCGGATCTTGTCGATATTCGCATGCGTAGCCAACTGGTCGCCCGGACGGGCTGGGACCATCTTCAGCCGAGCTTTCTTACCCATGATCTCCTCGACGGTTTGAATCGCTTCACCTGTTGTGAAACACTGGTCGGACCCCATATTGAAAATCTCGCCCTCTGCCTTATCCCAGTTGTCGATGACATCCAAGATTCCCTCGCATATATCGCCCACATAGGTAAAGGACCGTTGATGCCCTAGGCTTCCCTCAAAAAGAGGGAACTCCAGATCCTGATCGATCGCGCGAATTAGCTTAGGGAACAACTTCTCAGGCCGCTCCCGATCGCCGTAGACCGAGAACAGTCGAAGCGAGCAGGCAGGAAATCCTTCCAGGCGATACGCCCCCATCACCTCTTGCTCTGCAGCGAGTTTCGTCTCGCCATACCACGAAGCAGGCTTTGGCTCCGCGCTTTCTGGGTCCATCGCACGCAAACCATAAACAGACGAGGAGGAGATATTCACAAGCCTCGGCGCCCTATCCATCAGCTTAATCGTATCAACGAGTCGCCGTGCAGCATTCACATTGTTTCGCTGATAATCCTCCCAGGGGGTCGATTTAGAAATCCCTGGCTGGCCCACCAAATGGACGACGATATCCATATTCTCCAATATCAGCTCCAGAGAATCCATAGACAAATCACAATCTGCGACTGGAATTCCCCGGGACTTCAATAACTCAGCCGAGCTTCGCTTAATCACTGGATCGTAATAGTCAGTAAACCCATCGACACCAAACACTTCCAAATCATTCACTTTGGCTCGAATTGCCAAATTTGACCCAATATAGCCAGCCGCTCCTGTAACGAGGATTTTCACTGTCCACGAACAAGCGTTCAGTTTGGACCATGTCCACCCAAAACCTGGGCGTACTGCTTCTCGATGAATGTAAAAAAAACGTACAACAACTCATTTTGTACAATTATAATTGAACCTTATGAATTCTCTCATACCCCCATTAGCTCCGACTCGATCTGCGCCAACTACCATAGCACGGAAATGGCGGCAGCGTCTTTTGATCGAAGAAAGTGAAGCCCAAGCGCCGGATCTCTAGCACCCGCGCTACAAAACTCCAGACCTGGTTACGCTAGTCGTTTGAGCGCTAATTTTTGCGCACACATTTCCCCTGTGAAAGGTGACGTTCAGACTCCGATATCAGACATAGAACGCGAAATAATCGCGTTCTTTGTCAACGCCGCCCAATCCATCGGACTCCCAAAATCATACGGAGAAATCTACGGCCTTTTCTTCGCCAGTGAACATCCCTTGGCGCTAGATGAGGTCATCAACAAACTCCAAATAAGCAAAGGCTCCGCCAGCCAAGGCATCCGCTTTCTCAAAAGCATCAACGCCCTCAATGCAATTTATCTGCCTGGTGATCGAAGAGATCACTACGTCGCAGAGACAAGCCTGCGTCTGATCGCCGACGGTTTAATCAACCAGAAAATAGCTCCTCAATTGAGAGAGGGTATCGAGCGGTTGAAATCGCTAAAAAACCAATATGAACCTTCTGAACTCGCCCCTTTAAAATCGAAAATCAAGAACATCGATCTATGGAACAAAAAAGCCGAACTACTGCTACCGTTTGTATCCAAGTATTTGGGTCCCAAAGCATCAAAAAACAAATCAAAAAAGTTATAGAACGTCTCACTAAACAAAAATCAGAAGCGATCCCATTTGCCATAATTAATTTGATTTATCCGAACACAAAGTAGAGTTCTAGGCACAAACTAAATTATATGAAAACCGCTACAATCGGAGCCGGTAATTGGGGCAAGAACCTGGTAAGGAACTTCAATGAGCTGGGAGTTCTTTCGTGTGTTGCTGAGTCAGATGATAAACTTAGAAAAAGCCTAAAATCCGAATATCCAGACCTTGAAGTAATCAATGACTATAAGCCTCTGCTAAATAGAGATCTAGATGGAGTAGCAATCGCGACCCCCGTTCCCACGCACTTCGAAATAGCTAAACTTTTCCTTGAGTCAGGGAAGGACGTCTTCGTTGAAAAACCAATGACGCTCACAAGCAAAAGCGCTGCTGAATTGCGGGACATTGCTCGATCAAATGATCGTATATTGATGGTAGGTCATCTTCTTCTCTATCAACCATCAATTCAGTTTATTAAGAAGTTTATAGACAGCGGTAAGATAGGAAAACTGTACCACCTGCACCAGGAGCGAAAAAAGCTAGGCCGAGTCCGATACGTCGAAAACGTAACTTGGAGTCTCGGTGTCCATGATATCGCAGTGCTTATATATTTAGTGGGGGAACAGCCACGTCACATTTTCGCCTCTGGGCACTGTGGGCTCCAAGAGAAGATTGAAGATGACGTTTACGTTCACATGCAGTTTCTCGACGGAATAAAAGCACATCTTCACAATTCTTGGCTATGGCCAGAGAATCGCCGCAAACTAACTATCGTAGGCGAAAAGGGGATACTAGAATTTGATGAAGTAAACAGCAGAGTCTGGCATCATCGTAAAACGATCGACCAAGACCTTAATAGTTCCGACGATGGTAGCGAAATAATATTCGAAAGCAACGAAGCGCCTCTTAAATTAGAACTCCAACATTTCCTCGATTGCATAAAATCACGCAATCAACCCATTTCGAACGGGCAAAATGGGGTCGACGTCGTTGAAACCCTTGAACGAATCATGATGCTATGACGAGCTACGTTTCCCACCCTTCAGCAATCGTCGACCAAGGGGCTCAAGTTGGCGAAGGAACAAAAATCTGGCACTTCGCCCACATTTTCGGAACGGCGAAAATCGGGAATAACTGCAGTTTCGGACAGAATACGATGGTCTCGGATAAGGTTCTGATTGGCGACAATGTAAAGGTGCAGAACAACGTCGCTATCTACACCGGTACTACTATTGAAGACGACGTTTTCCTCGGTCCATCTTGCGTTCTAACCAACGTCACTAATCCACGCTCCCAAGTCGTACGTCGCAATCTATATGAAAAGACGCTCATCCGTCGCGGGGCCACGATTGGCGCAAACGCCACCATCGTTTGTGGCATCACCCTTGGACGCTACTGCTTCGTCGCAGCCGGCGCTGTCGTCGTCAAAGATGTTCCAGACTATGCCCTCATCGTCGGCGTTCCCGGCAAACAAGCTGGATGGATGAGTCGACATGGTCACATCCTCAAAAATCCGGACGTCGACCACATCATGATGTGTCCGGAAAGTGGACACCGCTACCAAGAAAAAGGTGGCAACCTAGCCTGTATCGACCTCCCCGAAGACCAGCCCCTGCCGGACTCCCTCAGCAAAGGCGAACGCAGCCACGACCACTTCAAGCAACAGACCAACTCCTGATTTTCCCAAATACCATGATCCCCTTCATCGATCTCAAATCGCAACAAGACCGCATCAAGCTGCAAATCGACGCCGCTATCGCTCGCGTCCTCGAACACGGCAAGTATATCATGGGCCCGGAAGTTCAGGAACTCGAGGAACGCTTGGCTGACTATGTCGGCGTCAAGCACTGCATAGGAGTATCCAGCGGTACCGACTCCCTCCTTATCGCTATGATGGCCCTCGGAATCGGCCCGGGCGACGAAGTCATCACCGTTCCCTACACCTGGATCTCCACCGCCGAGATGATAGCCCTTCTAGGAGCAAAGCCCGTCTTTGTCGATATCGAAAAAGATACTTGGAACATGGATCCCTCCAAACTTGAGGCAGCCATTACCCCCAGGACCAAAGCCATAATGCCTGTGGGTATTTATGGCCAAACTGCCAACATGAACGCGATCAACCAAATCGCAGCCAAGCAAGGAAACCTCCCAGTCATCGAAGACGCCGCTCAAAGCTTCGGCGCCACCCACCGCAGCAAACGCTCTTGCGGACTCTCGACCATCGGCAGCACCTCCTTCTTCCCATCCAAGCCCCTCGGCTGCTACGGCGATGGCGGAGCCCTTTTCACCGACGACGACGAGCTCGCCCAACGCATGCGCCAAATCCGCGTCCACGGCCAATCCAAGAAACACCACCATCCACTCCTCGGCCTCAACGGACGGCTCGATACCATCCAAGCCGCCATCCTCCTTTGCAAACTGGGTATCTTCGACGAAGAAACAAAACTCCGTCAGTCCATCGCCGAAAGCTACGACCAAGTCTTCGCCGGCACCACCAAAGTACAAGCCCCCCGCGTAGCCCAGGAAAACACCTCCGTCTACGCCCAATACACCATTCGCTCCAAAGACCCAGATACCCTAAATCAACAGCTCAAAGACAACGGTGTCCCCTCTGTAAGCTACTACGCGACTCCACTCCACTTCCAACCTGTTTTTGCCTACCTAAACCATAAACAAGGCGACTTCCCCATAACCGAAAAAGTAGCCTCTCAAGGTCTCAGTTTGCCAATGAGTCCATATATTAACGGCGAAGATCTAAACACGATCCTCTCGACCCTCAAAGAGGCACTACCTAATGAGTAAATCCGACATCTCGGCGCATCAAAAAAAGTAAGAAATACTGCATTCGCAATGTTACGTTACGAATCACCCGATTCCAAATGACCAAAGATATTCAATTAGTATTCGTCGGAGGAGCGCCAAGATCAGGCACCACACTCGTTCAACACGTATTAGACTCGCACCCATTGGTGTACGCTGGTCCGGAATTCAACTATCTCCCATATTTCTTAGAGTTTCGCGACTTATTGGCTCACGGCGTAAAAAGCAAAAGTATCGATAAGTTTTATCAGCACCAAAACGTAAATTCTCAAATAGCAGATTTGCTACGCCAAACGTTCGCGGGTACGGCAACGCACAATGGGTGCAAGATCTTTTGCGAAAAAACCCCGTCCAATGCGCTCTATTTTGACGAATTGCATAAACTCTTCCCCGAGGCCAAGTTTATATTCGTTCGGCGCAGCCCTTTATCTATACTCGCATCATTAAAACAAGTCAAACAAAGATACAAAACTAAGTTAGGAAGGTTGCCGCTAGATTACACAAGAAATGTTCCTTCTTCAGTAGAATTTGTGAAGAAATGCTTAGAAAAAGGGCTCTCCTTTGTCAAAGGTCACCCAGAAAGATCCATCCTTATAGACTACGAAAAACTAGTAGAAAACCCCAAAGAAGCGACAAAATACTTATGTGAATTTTTGAATATAGACTGGTCCTCCAAAATGCTCGAACCTAAGAAACATGCCAAGTCTTCAACAGATCAGAACGAATTCAACGGCATCTGGTACGACGAAAAAATGTTCTTCCGAAACATCGACAAGAAATCACTGAACAATTGGAAGGGGAAATTAAGAAAACGCGAGATCCACTACATCTCGAAACATTTATCGGAATATAAAAATATATTTCCCGTACTAGAAATGAATCTTGGGAAACTCAGTTTTTCCCCGATCCTATCGATACAATTTCTCATTCTCAAAGCTAGAGAAGCCATCTTCGGATCTAAATCTATAAACAGATTCTTATCACTAGCATATAATTACTCCAAATCTACGGTTAAAAAGCGAACCTAGCATCGCCATGCAGCTGTCAAAACTATTCAAACGGAAACCTCCAGATGCCTGCTTGCTAACATCTTCATCGTTCGTTTCCCAAGGAATATCTCTTCTGTCTATACTAATACTTACAAAGGAATTAGCGAGCGTTGAAACCTTCGGAAGATTCAGTGCATTTCTCTCAGTGACAGCCATTGTATCCTCAGTATCTTTGCTTTCGCTTGAAAAAGCGATCCCCAACAAACAAGACGATGATCTTTCTCATTTCGCTGTACAATTAATCTACATACTAACCGTATTTTGTACAATCTCGATATGCATCTTCTATATGTTTCGTTTCTCATTCGCCGAAGCGGCTACTATCCAAATTTTCTCTAACGGCATTATTAATCTGGCAACCCACACGAACGTAAGAGGGAAACGAATAAAGAGCCTTTCGTTAGGAAGAATACTGCCAAACGCCATATTTTTTCTATATACCGCATGGTTCCTAAAGACTGGAGCTGAGATCGGCCTAAATTCGCTTGTCAACACCTACACTGCGTCATTCACGATAGCCGCTGTTCTCTACGCAATAATATCCTTCAACAACCTAAAACTCCGGATTCAAGATCTAAAAATCAGCATAATTGATACTTTGATTTCCGAACGCAAATTCATCTCCGCATTCTCCGCTTCCAAACTGCTTAATTCCGCTTCTTATCAACTGCCCGTCATCATCATCGAAAGATTCTTAAGCCCCGCAGCAAGCGCCCAATACAGTCTCGCTCTTCGACTTGGTCTCGGACCCGTAAATCTAATCGGGAATGCATTCTCCCAGATATTCCATGGCCAGATTGCAGAACGGCAGCGAAACAACGAGGAAATATACCCCATTTTCAAAGGCACATCAAAATCCACATTCAAATACGGATTGATCGCCATACTCCTAACAGCGTTGATCATTCCTACGTTCATCACCTACATTTACGGATCTCAATACGATACCACTATAGCCATAATACTTATTCTTTCTCCTCTGTTTTACGCAATAATCGCTGTGGCCCCTCTTACTTCCATGCTGATGGTCAGAAGAGAACATAAGATCGAGATCACCAATCAACTATCGTTTTTTCTAATATCTATTCTATCTTTCGCAATAGCCGCAATCTATAGCGACCTAGTAACAGGTACCGTCATCTTCATGATACTATCATGTCTTCGATACTCCTACATTTTCTACAAGCTAAAGCAAATCGTGCTATTGGCCGACACGCAGAGAAGTTGAGCCTCAAGCGACCTATCTCAAACCTTATTTCGTACGCAACATGTGTGGCATATCATTTATAATTGGAAGCCATCCTCTAAAGCCTTTAAAGAACCTAAAATCCATGACCGACGCCATCAAGCATCGCGGTCCAGATGACGAAGGCTATTACCTCTATTCCGAAGCTCGCAGGCAAGTTTTCAAAGGACCAGACACCCACAATTCGCCTCTCCTCTCTTCTCTGCCTGACATTAGAGAAAAACTGGACGCTGAAGCCGCCACACCCTTCGTGGCCCTCGGACACAGGAGACTTTCCATAATCGACACGTCCCCAAACGGGCATCAACCGATGGAGACCAAAGATCAACGATTCGCCATTTCCTATAATGGGGAGGTTTACAACTTCAAGGAGATCAGAAAAGAATTGGAATCAATGAGCGTGAACTTCCGTTCAGCTAGCGATACGGAAGTAATTATCGAATCCTTCCGGGCCTGGGGCATTAATTGCGTCCGACGCTTCAATGGAATGTTCGCATTCATAATCTTCGACTCGCACACAGGAGACATTTTCGGTGCTAGGGATCGGTTTGGCATTAAGCCATTCTACTACCAAGAAGACGATAGAGGCACCGTATTCGGAGGCTCTGAAATAAAGCAGCTAGCATTGCTCAAAGGCAGCAAACTCAACCATCAAACCGCCTACGACTACCTCACTTGGGGACAAACGGATTTCTCGGACCAAACCCTCTTCAAGGACATCAACCAACTACCCGCGGGGTCACTGTTCACCACAAACATTTCCAGACCTAGCATAAAGGCCAACATACGACGGTACTACACTCTGGAGCGAAACAAGGAGATTTCAGAGCTTCCGTATGATGAGGCGGTGAGAATCTACAAGGAGCAGCTCACCCGAAGCGTCAGCCTCAGGTTAAGGGCCGATGTACCCGTCGGCACTTGCCTGTCAGGAGGTTTGGACTCCTCCTCTATCGTATCGCTGGTCGAAAACCTCCGAAAGGAAAATAGCAATGCGGAAACACACACTTTCTCTAGCTGTTCCCATGAATCCAAGTACGACGAACAACCATTCATAGACCTGTACAAAAACAAGCCCAAAATACGGCAGCATAAAACATTTCCAGATCCCAAGAGGCTGTTTGAAGAACTCGACCAGATAATATGGCACCACGACGAACCATTCCTTTCGACGAGTGTATTCGCAGAATGGTCCGTATTTGATTTAGTCAAGAAAACCGGAAATGTAAAGGTTACGCTAGACGGGCACGGAGCCGACGAACAACTACTTGGCTACCACACATTCATCCCCTCGCTACTTGGGACTCATTTCCGAAATTTTGACTGGCTAGCTTTGATCAAGGAAGCCCGCTACCTTTCTCGCCTACATAAATACTCCGCGGTCGAAATCATCAGAAAGACTGGCATTGGCATTTTTCCCGTTGGCATAAGCAAATGGCTACTCAACATTACGGGTCGCCTACACACAGAACCAGCTTGGCTAGGCACACTCTCTCTTGAAAACAGCCAAAGCAGGTCCGATTTTATAACCGACACAACCGCTTCCACCATCGACCGAACTTCATGCAACCAGATAACCAAAACCAGCATACCCAAGCAACTCAAGTGGTGCGACCGCGACTCCATGGCAAAATCGATCGAGTCACGTGTCCCCTTCCTAGACCATGAACTAGTCGAGTTTACCACAAGCCTGCCAGCTACCTACCGCTTCAAGAATGGCATTACCAAACGTGTATTAAGGGATTCTATGCGGGGAATCCTCCCAGAGAAGATCAGATTGAGAATGGACAAAATGGGATTTGTAACGCCAGAGGAAAGCTGGATCAAAAATAGCGATACTGCCTTATTCATGAAGGCAACAAAAGATGCCATATCCTACAGCGATGGTATAATAAATGAATCATTTCTAGCCCATGCCAATAGCATCGCGGAGGGGAGAAAGCCCTTCGACAGGACAATCTGGAGAACCATTTGCTTTGGGAATTGGATGAAAGTTTTCAATATTAGCGCCTGATCAATGAGAGAAAACTACAGAATCTGCAACAAGTGTGTAATGGACACTGTCGGTGATCCAAATATCGAATTCGACAAGGATGGAGTCTGCCAGTACTACCGAGGTTCAGAGAAAAGCCTTCCTAACTTTGTCTTCACGGACAAGCAAGCACGAATCAACCAAGAGAAGCTTACGAACGAAATACGCACCGCAGGCAAGGGCAAAGAGTACGATTGCCTAGTCGGTATAAGCGGCGGGGTTGACAGCTCATACACCGCATACTGGGCAAAAGAAATGGGGTTGCGCCCACTCGCCATTCACTTCGACAATGGATGGAACTCGGAAACAGCCGTTTCCAACATCGAAAACCTAGTAAAGAAACTCGACATCGACCTATACACTTACGTTGTCAATTGGGATGAATTTGCAGACCTCCAGCGATCATTTTTCAAAGCATCTGTCGTCGATGTAGAAATGATCACCGACAACTCCCACAAAGCTGTATCACTTAGCGTAGCGAAGAAATACGGTATAAAGTATCACATACACGGAGGAAATTTTCGAACGGAAAACATGATGCCTCCATTCTGGAACTGGAATAAGCAAGACGTTAGAAACATCAAATCTATTCACAAAAGACATGGAACGATTCCCATAAAATCTTATAAGTATATCACCGATTCAAGATGGGAAATAATGCGTCGTCTTGGTGTTGGGGGAACGTTCGTAATGCCCCTAAATCAAATGAACTACAGCAAAACCAAGGCAATGGAGTTACTCAAGAATCGTTTAGGCTGGAGATATTATGGAGGAAAGCATTTCGAATCTGTTTTCACCAAATTCTACCAAGCATATTATTTACCTGAGAAATTCAATATCGATAAACGCAAGGTTCACTACTCAAGCCTCATACTAAACGGCGAAATCTCGAGAGAAGCCGCAATCGAGGAACTCAAATCCCCACCTTACAAGATCTCAGAACGTGAGACCGATAGGGCATTCGTACTAAAGAAACTAGGCTTTTCGGAATCAGAATGGGAAGAAATCATGAATACTCCTCCCAAACGCCACTTAGACTACAAGTCCAACTACAAGACTCGGAAGTTCATCCAAGGAATATATCATAAAACAAAAAAATGGAACCCATTTTCCTAGTCGGAGGCTCTGGCAGGAGCGGAACAACGATCCTCTCCAAACTTCTTGCTACGCATCCGCAGTTGACCGAAACACCAGAAACTCGTTTTCTAGTGGACCCCGGAGGTATCTGTGACTTCTACAATGTGGCCAAGACCTGGACCCCTTATAATGCTCACTACGCATTTGCAGACCTTGAGAGAGTACTTAAGCAAGTCTCATCAACTTCGACAATAGACAGGATTATTGTCCGCCTTGAGAAAAAGCTTAAAGAGCTGCTTCCGCAATTTCGCTTATCCGCCCGTTATTCAAGCCTGGAAATCTGCAAAATAGCTCCAAGTTTCGAAACACTGGTTAAGGATTATCTCAATAGCATACGAACATGCAGTTACCCAATGAATTGGGTAGGAATGGAACGTTTCGAAAAATACTGCTTCAATCACATTCCCGACCAGCAAAGGGAAACGCTACTCGCCACTCGACAGTTTTTAGAAAACTATTTTGCAGACGTCTGCAAAAGCCTGCACAGCGACTACTACTTTGAGAAAAACACATGGAATATACTCCACTACAAAACAATCAACGAAATCTACCCCAATCTAAAATTGGTTCACATTGTACGCGATCCATATGATGTAATTTTATCCTACATGCAACAAAGTTGGATGCCCTGCGACGTAAAGGTTGCTACGAGTATTTATGTCGACATCATGACTAAATGGCTTCGTGAGAAAGCTCAATATCCTTATAATTATATCGAAGTTAAATTCGAAGACCTGGTTAGAAAGCCTTTTGAAATTATGTCTAAAATATATCAATTCTTTAATCTGCCTTACACTGACGATTGGAAAATTATACCATTGGCCCAACCAAAGAGCAGACGGGAATCCAATAGAAATATAAAGATTCCACCTTCTCCCGAATTGTCCACTATCTTATCGCACTATCAATATGAGCAATTCGACTAGCTTTCAGATTCGCTCTCAAGAGTTAAACACCCCAATTCCGAACGCCACTGCCGAGATTCACTCAGTAAGCGGCGAAAGCAATTTTATTAACGCAAATGAGAATGGATATATTCAATTCGACCCTTCTATTACGATAGCATTGCTAATCCGGTGCGATGGATATACTTCACGAAAAGTAACGAACTTCAGCTCCAAGCGAATCAGACTGCTACCTAACTCTGCAATTGGCTACCAAGACAGAATCAGCTATCGATCCGGTGACAAAGTAGAGGTATATATACATTCTCCCTCCTCTTTTCGGTTGACTCTAGTTAGACACGGCTTTAAAAAGGAAAAAATTCTCAAGTTTGAACAGCAAGGCCCAATATTACAAGAAGCAGACGACTCTTTTGATGTTGTAGAATCTGGTCTAAATTGGAAAAAATCATTTACATATGAAATACCCAAAGACCTAGCGAGCGGCTTATATAGTCTTTGCATTGAACCAACTAACCCCGAACTCAATGATCATTCAATCCCAATGACAATAGCTGAACCTATTGAAAACAAAGCGGTTCGAAGCAAGCTCCTGGTCCTCGCAAGCAACACTACATGGCAATCTTACAACATATGGGGGGGGAGAAGCAGATACAGAAACAACCAAGGCGATAATCCAGTGAACTTTATCGTCTCTCATTCCCCATTCGTCAAAATGGTTCAGATTGTCGGCAAGTTCATTCCTCTCTATCTTAAGCGCTTCATCGTGAATCTTCGAAGACTCAAAGAGAATGATGATCCATGGAAATTCAAGAAGCTCTCAATTAGGAGACCGTTCACGAATTGTGGTCTAGAGGAAAAAACTCCATGCAGACCCTTCATGAATCATTTAGCTTCCGGTGAATGGCGCGTCATCGCATGGCTTGAACGAGAAAAGATACCCTTTGAATACGCCTCCTGCACCGACTTAGAGCGAGACTCGAAACTACTCGAAAACTACAAAGCAGTAATACTATCAACCCATTGCGAATACTGGTCTAAGAATATGTACGATTCCCTCGACAAAGCGAATCAAAAGGGTCTATGGATTCTGAACATGTCGGGTAATTCTATCTACAGAGAGATTGAATTTTTCGATGATGATTCCACTAGGTGCGTAAGTCTTTCTTTCCAGCGCAGCCATACCGACGAAACAGAACTAATCGGAGTGAGATTCGACAATTTGGATTACGCAACAGCAGCTCCCTACAGAGCGACATCACTTCAACATTGGGCATTCGAAAGATGTATGTTAGATGTAAAAAATCCAATCTTCGGAACTCATTCACTGAATCAAAATGTGCAATTGGATCATAGGCGTAAATACGATCCAGGTAGAGTTGGTCGCTCTTCAGGCCTAATAGGTTCAGGTGCTTCAGGGTGGGAATGCGACAAGCGAACCAGCAACTCAAAAAAAGATTTTCATCTATTGGCCAAAGGAACGAACCCTAAAGGAGGTGCCGAAATGGTGATCAGAGAAGCCAACTCAAAACGAGGTGCCGCTTTTTCCGCTTCATCTGTTACATTCGGAGGCAGCTTATTAATTGACTACAATTGTTCTCAGATCGTAAAAAACGTTATTTTGAAGTCTCTACGATGAATGTTTTACTAATCTCTCCATTGTGGAAAGGGATGGAGGACTTTTTCTTAAAAGGAAAGTCCGAGTGCCACGGAATGCCAGCATTCTATGAAGTATTTATCAGACTTCTTAGAGATGACAAAATCAATAATATACATTTATTGCTATTCGGGGACTTCGCTGAAACAGAATTAATAATACCGCCAACAGAACACAGTAAAAAACTAATAGTTCACCCAATAAAGTATAATTACAAAAATAAACCATTCTACAGCCTACTCGAAGGGTACAAAATTGGAAAACAGCTAATCCGTAACGACAATATCACAAAGTTGATGGGCTTCGGCTATCCAGCTGGTCTGACGTATTTTTTGCGAACCAAGAAAATTACCACAGAACAGAGAAGAATATTCGGAGTATCTTCGATGTTCGAAGACCTACAGAACTGGAAACCAATTCTGTTTCTAAAGCATCCACTAATTTACCTTTCACTATCATTGCCTTGCGACAATTTATTCATCACCAATGATGGCTCTCACGGAGACAAAGTCTTCAATAAAATTGGGTCGAAAAAGACAAAGCATTTTCACTTTCTATATAACGGTGTAGATTTTAAGTACTCACTAACCAAGCGAGACATGCCTACTTTATTGACCTTCATAGGAAGAATATACGAATGGAAAGGACAGCATTATCTGATTGATGCTCTTTCCATCCTGAAACGCAAATACAACAAACAACCTAAAACATTCATAATTGGGGCTTCGTCCGACGACGCATACACCCAGTCACTAATAGATAAGCGCGATGCCGAGTCCCTCGTAAATGTTCACTTCAAAGGGGGAGTAAGAAAGGAAGAGGCTCTAGACTACCTGAAAAATAGCACTCTTACATTCTCGTTGTACCAAACATCAAATCTAGGCAACGTATTCATAGAAGCTTTATCAGTCGGAACTCCTATCGTTGCAGCAAATATCAACGATTCATTAGCGCACATTCCCTCAAACGCTTACGTGCTTATTGATAATTACAACCCCAACAACATAGCAGAAACGATTTACAATTTGATTGAGGACAATGAAGCGTTAAATCGAATATCGCAATGTGCCTTAACATTCTGCTCAAAAAATTTCCCAAACTGGGAAGATCGGGCTAGGCTCGAAATAGAACACCTCCTCAACAATTGAATCTATTAAGATCGACTCTTTTTTTGTTCTTTATTTTTTCCGGTCTCTTCAAATGGCTAGGAACGCCAATTGACCTAACGATACTAACCGCATTCCTTCTAATCCTAACGACTCCAATATCATTACCGGGACCATGGCACAAAGATCACATATACGCGTGCATATTATTTCTGGGGTTCTTTTCAATCGTAACGTCTTCTCTAATTTACACGGATTCAGAATCTTACGCCAAGATTAAATACGCTTCGTTCGTAACGGGTGCAATAGCATATCTATATCCCATACTATTTTATAGAATTTTCAGCTCTTTCAAAGCTATAAGAACCTCGTCACTAATAGTATTAGTAACATTTTTTGTTCTTTCTGAATTTGCCAATGCGGGCATACTCCCCATTCCTATATATATTGAAAATTATCCGAACTATCTTTCCATAGGTACGCTTACTGGCACAATACTCATATTGTCAACTTCTTACAAAAACCCAATTCTTAGGTTACTTATCGCGCTAACGTGCATTATCATTCTCTCAACACTAGGTGGAAGGGGTCCTCTGCTTTTCTCAATACCAGTCTGGGTCTACTGCGAATGGCGCCTAAGTAAGAGAAACATCGCTCTCAAGACACTGTTTCTCGGGTTCACATCCATCATTAGTTTCGCTATCATAGCTCAAACTGGAATAGCTTCATCTACGATCAATCGTTTCTCAAAGATCTTCCAATCGGAATTCTCAGCCGATTCCGGCCGGCTTAATCACTATCAAGTTGCAATTGATATTATAGAAAAAAGGCCATTACAAGGTGTCGGTATTGGTGGATTTGCCATAGAACGTTACGGCTACGATACAAACGTATATCCTCATAATATACTCTGCGAAGTGGCTTCTGAATACGGAATTCCATGCCTAATATTATTTATGATGGTACTAGCTTTTCAATTTTGGTTAGGTCTTAAATGCTTGAAATCCAATCAACGCCACCTGACCCTTCTTGCCGTATTTATCTTCATGTTTCTAAACTTTCAAAAATCCGGCGGACTCGAATCAATCAGGCTACTATTAGCATGGTCCGGTCTGATGTCCGCACTTCACCTGAATTATCTTTTCAACAATGGTTGGAATAATAGACTACAAAGCTGGAAATCTTGGCTCAATCTGCAACATGTTAAACGCGATTGGAGTTAAAAACCAAATAATAGATTCAGTCGAAACTCTACGCGTATCGGATAAATTGATTCTACCAGGAGTAGGTTCATTCGATCACGGCATGTCGAATCTGACCAATTCCGGACTAACCAACGCTTTGGAACAAGCTGTTCTAGAAAGGAAAGTACCATTTCTGGGAATCTGCCTGGGAGCTCAACTATTAACATCGAAAAGCGAAGAAGGAGTCATTCCTGGACTCAATTGGATAGAGGCAAAGACAATTCGCTTTCGACCTAAAGATCTCGACATTAAGGTACCTCACATGGGTTGGAATACAGTTACAATAAAGAACAAAAGCAAATTATTTGACGATAAGGCCGATTTTAAAAAATACTATTTCGCGCACAATTACTATATTAGAGCGACTAGCTCCAACCAGGTAATCGCCACTACAGACCATGGCAATCTCTTTGATTCTGTGATACAAAAAGATAATATAATCGGCGTTCAATTTCATCCCGAAAAAAGCCATCGATTCGGCATGAAGCTCCTGGAGAACTTTATCACACGATTCTAGCAATGCTCCAAACTAGGGTGATACCAATTCTCTCGCTAAGCGGCTCTGGCTTGGTAAAAACAACCCAATTCAAAAATCCTCAATACGTAGGCGACTGTCGCAATGCCGTCAAAATATTCAACGAGAAAGAAGTAGATGAGCTGTGCCTTCTCGACATAACCGCAACATTAAATAATTCTGGGCCAAACTTCGATCTAATCTCAGAAATCGCAAGTGAAGCCTTCGTGCCAATGAGTTACGGAGGAGGCATTAGAAACATTCAAGACATTATTAAGATTTTCGAAATCGGTTTCGATAAAGTAGTGTTAAATTCAGTTTTGTATAAGTCCCCGGAATTACTAAAGTCTGCCGCAAAGCAATTCGGCGAACAAAGCATAATTGTGTCTATTGATGTCAGAAAGAATTTTCTTGGAAAATACATAGTATATTCCCATGGTGGATCTCAAAAACAAAAACCGAACCTCCAAAAACATTTGGAAGATATTCAGAGAATCGGAGCAGGCGAAATTCTAATCAACTCTATAGACCGAGACGGAATGAGATGCGGATTGGATACAAAGTTAATTAAGTCTGTTTCTAGCAAAATCAGCGCACCGGTAATCGCCTGCGGGGGTGCAGGAAATTTTCAACATTTAAAGGAAGCAATCACCGTAGGCTACGCATCTGCAGTCGCCGCAGGAAGCATGTTCGTATTTCACGGCAAACATCGAGCAGTACTTATCAGCTACCTGAAATCGAATGAATTAGAGGAAATATCGCAATCCACAAAGCAACTTTTCCCATTATAGTTATATGAAAGAAGTCTTTCATATAACAATGGCGCACAATCGATATGACACGAGAATCTTTCTTAAGGAATGCCGCTCTATCGCAAAGATTAAGGATTACTCTGTGACTCTACTAGTAAAGGATGGACTACCTTCAGAGGAAAAAGACAAGGTAAAGATACTCAATCTAAGCAAGCCTCCCCCAAACCGACTCATGAGATTCCTCTCAGGCATACTCTCACTAGCGGTTGAGACTTCAAAGCGAAGACCTGACATTGTCCACATTCACGACCCTGAGCTAATCATGCTTATCCCCCTATGGAAGGCATTGGGTATATATACTATTTTTGATATGCATGAATATGTTCCTAAGGATATATGGACCAAGCACTACCTATCAGGAGTTCAGAAGATTACAATAGGAAGTCTGTATCTCGCATTTGAACGCATAGCGCTACTAAGCGAGGCGACAGTTTTCGCCGAACATTCCTACTCGAAACATTATCCATGGCTAACTCGCAGCGTCTCGGTTCTCAATTACCCACAAATTAGTGAGATCCCAAATGGATCCCTACGCAAAGATTTCACATTCTGCTACCTCGGGGGTGTATCACACAACAGAGGAATCATTTCTGCATTAAGGGCCATAAAGAGACTGAGAGACAATGGCATTCCAAGTACCTTTTTATGCATAGGCCCCATAGATCCAAAAGTAATATCCGATCCCCTTTTCTCACTGGCGCTGCAAGAAAAGTGGCTAGAAGCACCTGGCAGAATCCCTGCCAACAAAGCATGGCCGAGAATAGCCAAATGCCAGATCGGCTTAGCTATATTGGATCGAGAAGAAAATTTCACCCAATCATACCCAACAAAAGTATTTGAATATATGGCGATTGGCATACCCGTAATAACATCGGACTTTACTCTATACAAAAAAGTCATAGAAAATACCCATTGTGGATTGTCCGTACCTCCTGAATCCGCCGACAAAATTTTCGAAGCGATGAAACGTCTCGTAACCGACGAAGACTACGCGACCAAGCTAGGGGAAAACGGACGACAATCAGTTTCAAAGTATTTCTCGTGGAGTTCCCAGGAAAACAAGCTACTTGGTCTCTATAAACAACTTTTGAACGAGTTCAAACAACATACCCTATTATAAATGTGCGGTATAATTGGATACATTGGATTAAATAAAATTTCCCCAGAACGCTGGCGGAATGCCGCAGCTAGGCAACTTCATCGCGGACCAGACTCTCAGGGAGACTATAACTCCAGTATTGGGCACTGGGAAATGAAACTTGGCCACCAACGACTTTCCATTATCGACCTAAGTCAATCTGGGCACCAACCCATGATTGGGAAATCGGCAGAATCCATCCTCTCTTTCAATGGCGAAATCTATAACTACCTAGAAATTCGTGATGAGCTTCAAAAGGAAGGAAAAGCATTCGAAGGAAACTCAGATACTGAGATTCTATTATCTGCACTAGAAACTTGGGGAGTCGCAAAAACCCAACAAAAACTAGACGGAATGTGGGCATGGACGTTACTCGAGCCACTTAAGAAGCGCCTCACTCTATCCCGCGATCGTTTTGGTGAAAAACCTCTCTTCTGGACCTGCGATGGAACGAGTTTGTTCTTTGCCTCAGAGATCAAATCCCTACTCGCCCTTACGCAAAAACGCTTCCCACTCAATGCGAAAACAATTTCTAATTTCGCAAAACAATCTTTAGCGAACGTCGATGAACAGACCTACTACGAAGGGATATTTCAACTACCTCCAGCCCACAATCTTTCACTTGACCTGAACCAGCCTACCCTCGCCCCCTTAGTTACCAAATACTGGGAGCCACACCTAGAGCAATCTCATCATTCCCAATCGATCGATGCGTGTGCAGAAGAGATACAGCACCTTTTCAAATGCAGTATTGAGAGAAGACTGAGAAGCGATGTCCCCGTCGGAATACTACTATCCGGCGGTATTGACTCTTCGGCGATTGCAGGCGTTGCCATCAAAGAGTTTGGAGCTGATGTACAGCTACTATCAGCCACCAGCGCGGACGCTAGATTCGATGAATCCTCATTCATTGACAGAATGGGAAGATACCTCAAACGTCCTGTAAATAAAGTTCAATTAGAGCTCAATCCAACCACCCTATTTGAAGAACTCGAGGTAGCAACTTGGTTTGCAGACAGCCCAGTTTGGAGTTTATCAAATATCGCTCACAGAAACTTGATTCGAAAAGCGAAAGAGCTAGGAGTAACAGTTATACTCAGTGGCCAAGGAGCAGACGAGATTTTCTGCGGCTACAAAAAGTATCTAGGTTTCTACATTCAGCACTTAGCTAGAACAAAAAGAAAGCCTAAAGCCGCCGCTACACTTTTCCGCTTCTTCCTAAACAAAAGCATTGTCAATCAGTTTAATTTAGCCGAAGCAAAACGATACTTGCCATTCATAAAACCAAGCAAAAGCCTAGACTACTTCGGCGAGTACATTGCAGATAAACCAACCGAAAACATAGGATTAAAGCCAAATCAGAGCATAGAGTCTCGCCAACTTGAGGACCTATGGAAATATTCTGTGCCAACCCTAACCCAATCGGAAGACAGGATGTCGATGTCACATAGCAGAGAGATAAGACTGCCCTTCCTTGAACATTCCCTGGTCGAGCTAGCCCTAAACCTCCCAACAGAGCACAAGCTCTCGAATGGATGGACAAAACACGTATTCCGCCGAGCAGTATCACAGTATCTCCCAAAGGAAATAACATGGAGAAAGGACAAACAAGGCTTTGTAAACCCTCAAAGCGAATGGCTTAAATCAGAACTAAGAGAAAAAACCATAAGGACCTTCTTCAACACCGATTCACTTATTTTCAAATACAAATTAATTGATCGCAAGAAGCTATTGATGACCTACGATGCCTTTTGCAAACAACGACCAAACAGCGGTAGAATCTGGTTCAAAGACATTTTTAATCCAATCGCCCTTGAAATTTGGCTAAGGACAAACGAGTCCACCATATCAAATTAGCAACAAATCCGCCCCTTTCTATTCGCTTTTTCTAGACGATCCCACGCACAAATGAGCACTTTTAAAATTGCATTAGTCGGTTGTGGCCGAATTGCTAAACGACATTCTGAACTCCTAGGAAACAATCAAATCAATGGCGCAGAACTAACTGCTGTTTGCGATGTCGACGAAGAAAAAGCACGTAATATTGGCGGACAATTCCAGGTTCCCTTCTTTACCGATGCACATAAAATGGCATCACATTCCGAGATTGACGCAGTCGCGATACTGACAGAGAGCGGAAACCATGCAAAACATGCAATCGAGTTAGCAAGATACGGGAAGCACATCATCGTAGAAAAGCCAATGGCCCTAACCCTGGAAGACGCCGACGAAATGATCAGTGCGTGCGACAAAGCCGGGGTAAAGCTCTTCGTGGTGAAACAAAACCGTTTCAATGTTCCCGTAGTTAAACTGCGGGAAGCACTAGAGGCAAACCGTTTCGGGAAACTGGTTTTAGGTACAGTACGGGTACGTTGGTGCCGACCACAGAAGTACTATGACCAGGACGCATGGCGAGGGACATGGGCTCTCGACGGCGGAGTCCTTACAAACCAGGCGAGCCATCACATCGACCTGCTAGAGTGGATGATGGGCGACGTGGAAAGTGTTTTCGCAAAAAGCACAACAGCCCTAGCTGATATAGAAGCCGAAGATACTGCTGTTGTTATCCTCAAATTTAGAAATGGTGCACTCGGTATTATAGAAGCAACTACAGCTACAAGGCCAAAAGATCTCGAGGGTTCAATCTCCATTCTAGGCGAAAACGGGACCGTCGAAATCGGAGGTTTCGCAGTAAACGAAATGAAAACATGGGATTTCTCGAAATCCGCCGAAGGCGATGACGCCATTCTTGAGAAATATTCGGTCAACCCACCAGACGTCTACGGCTTTGGACACAAAGCCTATTACGAGCATATCGTTGATTGCATATCCAACAATAAGGTGCACCTAGTGGATGGCCTCCAGGGCCGCAGAAGCCTTGAACTAATCAATGCCATCTATGAATCCATTGAAACAGGAAGAGAAGTGCATATGAGATTCCAACCCCGCTACTGCAAACTTGGCAATGCCTAGCTCACACCCCTCAAAAACTTCACAAGCCGGAATCAAGAATGTTCGTTTCGGAAATGACGTACATGTCGTCTCACCTGCAAACCTATACGGGTGCTCAATCAATGACGGCGTTTTTATTGGTCCATTTGTCGAAATTCAAAAGAACGTAACAATTGGCCGTGAAACGCGAATTCAATCACATAGTTTCGTATGCGAACTCGTAACAATCGGCACCAAGTGCTTTATTGGTCATGGAGTAATGTTCATCAACGACCTCTTTCAAAATGGGGGACCAGCTGGTGGTGATAAATCCCAATGGAAAGAAACGACTATAGGCGATTCCGTCAGCATTGGCTCAAACTCAACCATACTCCCGGTAAGAATTTGCGATAACGCAGTAATCGGCGCAGGTAGCGTTGTAACCAAAGATATTAACTCGCCTGGTATCTACGCAGGAAACCCGGCAAAATTCATCAGACCACTTTAAAAAAATGAAAATTCCTTTTGTCGATCTAAAGGCTCAGTACATCGACCTAAAAATAGAGATGGATAACGCTATTCAGCAGGTCATCGACGAACGAGCATTCATCGGTAACACGAACAATCGATTCGTCTCAAAGTTTGAGCAAGAATTCGCAGAATTCGCAGGAGCAGATCATTGCGTTTCATGCGCAAACGGTACCGATGCAATCGAAATTCTCCTTAAAGCAAGCGGAGTAAAAACAGGAGATGAAGTAATTGTGCCCGCCATCTCTTGGATCGCTACGTCTGAAGCTGTCAGCAATATTGGAGCGACGCCTGTCTTCGCAGACATAGAAGAAGGCAGCTTCACGATTTGCCCCCAAAGCGTACGATCGAAAATTACAGATCAAACTAGGGCTATCATTCCAGTTCACCTATATGGTTGCCCAGCGGACTTGACCTCGATCAGTGAATTATGCTTAGATCATGATCTAATACTAATAGAGGACTGCGCCCAAGCGCACGGAGCTCACTACAAAGGAAAACCTGTCGGAACGTTCGGATCAGGAGGAACCTTCAGCTTTTTCCCCGGGAAAAACCTTGGAGCGTACGGCGACGCTGGAGGCATTATCACAATGGACTCCGAAATTGCCGCAACCGCAAAAATGATTTCTCAACACGGTCAATCTTCCAAAAAACATGACCATAAAATGGAAGGCCGCAATAGTCGATTGGATGGTATTCAAGCTGCCATTCTATCTGTAAAGCTGCCTCATCTGCCAAAATGGACGGATCGCCGAATTCACAATGCCCTCCGCTACTCAGAACAGTTAGAATCTCTTGATCTTTGCCTGCAACAATCAGATTCCCAAAATAAACACGTTTACCATCTCTTCGCAGTCTTACACGAGCAACGAGACCATCTTCGCAAAGAGCTCCAGGCGGCCGGAATTAGCACCGGAAACCAATACCCCAAGCCCCTCCCCTTTCTTAGTGCCTATCGCCACAAAAAAACCAAAATAGAAGACTTCCCCAATGCAATACGCCTATCAGAACAAATCCTAACCCTTCCCATGCATCCTGAAATGGATGCTGCGAAAACCGGATATGTTTGCTCAAATCTCTCCAAAGCGATTTCGCAACTTAAATGAACATCTGGATCATCAAGCTCGGGGAGCCGCTTCCGATAGACCCTGGATCCCCTCGCTTATTTCGCTCAGGACTCCTAGCCAGCGAACTTAGCGCTCGAGGTCATAAAGTAACCTATTGGACGTCTAACGTAATCCACCACATGAAGATTCTTCGTGACCCAGAGAGCTTGAAAAACTCCCCCCAAGGATGGGAAATCTTGCCATTGCAAGGGTGCTTGTACAAGAAAAATGTCAGCCTCAACAGAATTCGGCACAACGCTCAAACGGCGCGGGACTTCGAAAAACGAGCAAGATCATTACCCAAGCCTGATATAATTCTAAGCTGCCTCCCAACCTTAGAACTGTGCCAGGCGGCAACCATATTCTCGATAGAGAATAATATTCCCTGTATAATAGACATTCGCGATCTCTGGCCAGATATTATTAGAGACCATGCACCTCAAGCGCTTCGTCCTTTAGCAAGGGGTCTGCTTGCAGGAATGTTTCGCCAAGTAAAGCAAGCATGTGTGAATGCGACCGCAATCACAGGAGTATCTGAACCGATTGTACAATGGGGACTAGACTATTCGCAACGACCAGCAAACTCATTTGATAGAGCCTTCTATCTGAGTTACGATTCTAAGAAGGAAAAGACCCCATCAAACCAAAACGAGATTCTTGCAAAGCTGAAGATTTCAAAATCTGATTTCCTCGTCGTCTACTTTGGGGCTCTAAGCAAACGTCACGAATGGCAAACCATCCTAGAAGCAATCAAAGCTCTCCGCGACTCGAAGTACATAAAATTTCTAATTTGCGGCAAAGGCGATTCAGAGGAAGAGATTCTAAATAGAACTAAGAACCTGAACAATGTAATAACTCCAGGTTGGTTAAACGCAGAAGAGCTATCCATTTTGGCCCAAAGAGCGGACCTCGGCTTAATTCCCTTCGCATCTTCCTCAGACTACATCAGAAGCTATCCAAACAAAGTGGGAGAATATCTACACTATGGCATACCAATAGTATCCAGTATAAACGGTATTCTCAAAGAGTTCCTAGCAGAAAACCAATGCGGAACGACTTACTCGAACAATTCACCAACTGAACTAATCGAACTATTAGTTCACCTTTCCAACTCTCCTGAGGAGGTTAAGAATATGCGTCAGCACGGTAAAACTGCATTCGAGAAGAATTTTGACGCTAAAAAGACCTACCTTGAAATGAGTAAATGGCTTGAAGGCATAGCAGCAAACGTTAACACAACTGCTAGTAATAAGTGATCTACGGAACCGTTTAGAGAGCTATTGAGCCTGACTTAAAAATTTGGGTAGTTAAGTGATCCAATTCCCCCTAGCGACAAACCTGATTACGAATTGAAACGCCTCCTAGACACATTCGTATCAGCGCTCGCTTTGATCCTCCTGGCGCCGTTGATAATCATCATCGGAATAGCAGTTAAGATAAAACTGGGCGGGTCGCCATTCTTTAGACAAGATCGAGCGCCACGGTACCATTTGCCACAGCAATTGCGTGCTTCGCCCCGACAAGGCTGGCGAATTCTTTTTCGAACTCTCGCCCATGGGTCCCTGTCCAAAAGTTTACCTTTCCGGAGGCAAGTACCTGAGTAGTCGCTTCTATTTCCTTGTCGCTAAATACAGGCCAGGGTGCGAATTGAATGCTCATATAATCTACCGCATTTCCAAGAGTGCGCTATAGTAGCCGGAAGGTCGGTGCAACTACAGTCCGATTTATCTCGACGCCAAAACCGTGAAATCATGCAACCATCGTCCTACAAAATCTGCAAACGCACTTTTGATTTGATCGCTTCGACAGTTCTGCTGGTGTTTCTCTCACCGCTGCTGATCATCATTGGAATTGTCGTTTTCTGGTTCTTGGGGAGACCTGTCTTATTCAGGCAATCCCGTTCTGGTCTAAATGGAGAGCCGTTCGAAATCCTAAAGTTTAGGAGCATGTCTGATGAGCGTGATTTGGATGGCAATCTATTGGCAGATCAATTTAGGCTCGGGACTGTCGGGAGATGGCTTCGTGAGTTGAGTCTTGACGAGCTTCCATCGCTCATCAATGTTGTTAGGGGAGAGATGAGCTTAGTTGGCCCCCGCCCGCTCCTAGCGGAATACCGTGATTTGTACAGCAACGAGCAAAGGCGCCGCCTCGAGGTTCTTCCGGGAGTCACGGGATGGGCACAGGTTAATGGGCGAAACAATGTGTCCTGGAAAAAAAAGTTTGATCTTGATGTATGGTATGTGAACAACTGCTCTTTGTGGCTTGATCTCAAGATAATGTTTCTGACGGTGATGACGGTGATAAGGAGAGAAGGTGTTAACAAGACGGGTTTTGTGACCACTGACAAGTTTACGGGTAACGAGAAATGATAAGAGTTTTGTTTATGGGCCGCAAAGAAGTGGGCCGTGGTGCATTGCAATGGTTGCTCAATCGCGATGATGTTGAGGTGGTTGGAGTTATGACTGACAACCACTTGGAGTACTCACCGACGGGCGAGTTGGCCGCGGATCGCTCACTCCCGCTGTATACTTTTGAAGCGGCGCTTAGACTACTTGAGCAGGGTAAACTCGATCATGATTTGTCGCTGTCGATGCTGTATTGGAGGAAACTAAAAAAAGAATTTCTTTCTACTCCATCGCTCGGGGCGATAAATTTTCATCCTGCGCCGCTCCCTGACTACAAAGGGACCGCAGGCTACAACCTTGCCATTTTGAATCGGATGGACGAATGGGCTGCAACCGCTCACTATATGGATGAGGGGGATAGATATCGGCGAGATTATCAAGGTTTCTTGGTTTCCAATCGATGAGTTGGAGGAAACGGCTTTGTCGCTAGAGTCGAAGACTCGCGAAGTGATACTTGAACTGTTTTTTCAAGTAGTTTCCGACGTTGTGACCAATAAGGGAAGGTTGGCGACATCCCCCAATAAAGGAGGTGGTTGGGACCCCGCGAACTAGCCCACTTTTGATGAGGTGATTTTCGTCGATCAACGAAAGGACATCATCGCTGAAAAAGACAAGACGCGCGACCGAGCAGATAATCCGCATACTGAGGGAGGCCGACACGGGGCTTCGGACCGAGGGGATCTGCCGCAGGCGCAGCATCAGCTCGCAGAGCTTCTACCGTTGGAAGACCAAGTACGGAGGCATGGATCTTAAGGAGGCTCAGCGCCTCCGCGACCTGGAGAAGGAGAACACCGAGCTCAAGAAGCTGCTTGCCGACCAGCTGCTCAAGACCAAGGCTTTGGAGATCGCGCTGGGGAAAAACCTCTGAGCCCGGAGCGCCGGCGCGGGGTTGCGGCGGAGGTCCAGTCCGCGCTGTCGCGTTCCGGGAGAGCCGTTTGCCGGTGGCTGGGGATCAGCCGCTCGACGCTCCGCTATCGCCCGAAGCCCAAGCCCGAGGGGAAGCGCTTGCTGGAGCCGGAGATCGTCCGCCTTCCGGGGGAGCAGCCGACGCTTGGCTACCGCGCGAACAAGAGGCTGGTCCAGCGCGTCCGCAGGGAGGAGGGGCTGCAGGTGCCGCCTCGCCGCCCTCGCAGGCGGCGGCAGGGGCTCTGCGCGGGCCTTCCGCGGAAGGCGCTTCGCCGCAACCGCGTCCGGGCCTGGGGCCTCGTCTCGGACTACGGCCAGCGGGGAGGCAAGCTGCGGGCCTTCGACCTGATAGGCGAATGCGCTCGCCAGCGCCATTGCATCCATGCCGACCGGGCGATCAAGGCCTCCGACGCGCTGGCCCTGCTGCAGGAGGCGATCCGCGAGCATGGGGCTCCCGAATGCATCCGCTCGGGCAACGGGCCCGAGCTCATCGCCAAGGCCATCCAGGGCTGGCTTGCCGAGAACGGGATCGAGGCTCTATGCATCGATCCGGGCCGCCCTTGGCGGAACGGATACGCCGAAAGCTTCAGCAGCCGCTTCCGCGAGGAACGCCTCGACCGCGAGCTGATCCGCACGCTGAGCGAATCGCGCGTGATCTTCGCGGACTGGAAGGACTGCTGCAGCAATCATAGGCCCCATGGATCGCCAGGCGCGCTAACGCCCAGCGAGTTTGCCACAAGGCAAATCCAGCCTGCCTGCGGCTCCGACCGCCCTTCGGGCGATCTCCACCCCAGGCAGCTTAAACCCAAGCCCAACAACAAGAAACCCGTCGGGAATCTCTCATTGAGACCGGGCTAAACTGCGGGGTCCAACCAGTCCCACAGTGAGCGGCTTCGAAAATACCAGTCCGGGAAAAGGCGGATTAATCCCCGAATTAAGAAGCAATCCCGGAAATTCCCGGCCTTACTCTAATGTATAGGTACAAAAGCCAATCGGGTTGAGTGGCTGATAACTAAACGGAGATCGTCAACTCTCCCGCTGGCCCGTTGTAGAACATGGTGCAGAAGGCGAGCATGTCCCTTCCAAGCAGCGCGACAATGTCTTGATTCGAGAGCTGAGCCCCTATGGCCCTAGGAATATTAATTCCAGTCGCCATATTATTGATTAGAATTTTGACCGGATAGACATTCGCGTCGTGTCCAGCGTGCGAAGCGGAAGCCATCTTAACCCTGTCAATCGGGCTGAGATTCAGCCGTTCCACTATCCCGTCGTCTATGCAGGAAGTTGACGCTCCCGAGTCAATTAGGGCCCGTCCTGATATGGTCTTTCTCTCGGCCTCTAGTAGGCTCGCCGCGACTTGGTCGGACAGCGAGATAGTGACATCAACCCAAGGGCCATACATCGCTAAAGCCTTAACGGGAGGTATCGGGACCTTGGACCCGTCAGCATGAACAGCGTCCCCATGGTATTGGTGATGGAGCGACGGCACTAAATCAGCCCGAGCGAAAGCACGGGAACAAAATTCACGTTGTCGATGGGATCGTTCACGTTTCTAACCAGAAAAGGCGTATTCCCAAATCGACGCGCCCCCTCCTCGACCGCGTCCTCCGGCTTGTTGAATGTATCAACAAGCTCCTCCCCTTTAATAAGGAGATGCTTTCCGGCGTGCTGAGACGCCCACTGGTCGCGGTTCTTTTCAAAGAATGCGAGCTCCAACTCAAGTACTTTTGGTTCTTCGGCCATCATTGCCATAATCGGTTTTCAACTGGTGAACTGTACTTTTGTAAGTAAAAACACCAGTATCACTAAGAATAAGTCAATTATCTCTAACTATATCAACGCTAAACCAATCAAATTTGTTTCAAGTGCCTATAAAAAAGCCGCTCGTACTGAGCGGCTTCGAAATTAATGCGGCTGCGCGATTTCTCTACGCGATCGCTTCATCTGTTTCGAGAATATCGTCGGCGTTGTCGCTGATATGCTGGGCAGCTCGAATGAGTGCTTCGCTCACTGCGTCAAACGTCATTTGATTAGAATCCGCGTGAGTGACTGCGGTTGCCCTTATCATGTAGCGGATTCCGCCATTCTCGCCAACCATTTCGAGCTGACGCGCCTTCTCAAGGCGTCTTTTGATCCCCTTTAGTTCGAAGCCGACGATCTTGTCGCCTTCAAAGGAAAGGTAGACGGTAACGACTGAATCCAGTCGCTTCGCGTAGGCCTCTTCTTCGCTTTCGAAGAATATGAGAGTGTCGTTGGACGGCTCGTAGTATGGCGCCGGGTTAAACCCCTTCGGCTCGTTCGCCTCAAGGTACTCGGTCAATGCTGGTTCTCTTGCTTCCATAGGTCGGTTGTGAATCTGTTTTGGTGGTCTTCGGGGTAATCGCCATTCTCTGGATCGGCAGACTCCGGTCGCCAGTTTAGGATGAAACGATTTTTGTCAACAAAAACGAGAAGCACGTGCCTCTCGGGAAATTCTACTCTTGTACCGTCATTTCTTGTGTAATGGGTCGGTTTCCCGACGATGCAATGGCTTCCTTGCTCCCCTTCCCTCTCAAGGCCCTCAAACACGCCGGTTGGCTCCCTCAAGACCTCCTTCACGGCGTAAAGCTGCAGGTATTTCCACCTCGCCATTGTTTCTCAGAAAATCAAGCCTCGCTCTTTTCAATTTGTAAACGCATCCACCCAGCTTCCCCGTCTCCGGATCTCGACTGAATTTCCCGTCTACCAGAAATCTATCCCTAACATCTAAGTCAGTAGCCATCAATTTTCAAGCGATTCCCTTCATTAGTACGATTCGTAGATAGGCAATAATACAATTGCAAGAATCAACAAGGACCAAAAAAAGCCGCCCCTTTCGAGGGCGGCTTGCGAAGGTCTCAGCCTTCCTGGTCAACTATACCGGCCAGTTCGTCCACTCTCTCGATGAGAGCCTGAACAAGGTCGATGTAGTCCCCCTTGGTTTCGCAGGCCGCAAGGAGGCGCCTGTAGGTTTCGGTTTTTATCGATTCCATTCATGATTTCCTTTCAGAGCCCAATTGGAATCGTCAGATGTCCGCCTGACGGTGAGGCGAGGGGGGAGGAGTTGGACCTCCCGCGAACCACTTGGGCAAGCAATCCGCTGTTGAGAGAATAGTAGCCCAAAGCATGGGACATTCTCTGTCCCACCCCATAGCAAATTATTCACAATTCGATTTTTATTCAGCCCCATACGCTTTCCTTTTTCCGTGAGCAGACCAACCTCAGGTCCCTCGTTTAGCTGGGTGCCATCTAAAAGGAAATTTGGGTTACTGACAATTTGATCTATCAAAAATAGGGACTTTTGCATAGACCGAAATGTGAGAAGTGATGAATAAACGCCCTAGCATGGAAATGTGTTGAAAGTCCGTTGCTCTCCGCTCTTAGTGATAAACTTAAACCCTCAACCCGAGGCTGATACTGTGTTGATTAATACAACGCTATTCCTCTTAGCTCTCGGAAATGAAAGTGTATGGGCAACTTAATTGACCGCGGGAAAGATATATTGGAGGAGACAAAGGGAAAGAGGCTTTCCTACTTCAGTTTTGACTCCTCGGAATTCTATCAGTCTCCCACCGCGACAAAGCGAAAGCTCGATGAGATAGAGCGATCAAGGAAGCGGAAAGCTGCGAAAATGGGCTTTCGTAGATTCACGCGTGGGAAAGCGGGGAAAGGCCACGACTTCCACAAATGAACCCTCAGTTCCTATCAGCCATCACATTCTAATATTCTCAAGCACTCCCGAATGAATCCAAAAACACTATCGGCCGCTTTATTGAAGCCCACCATCTTCATGGCTCTAGTCATCTTCTTCTCTGGCTGCGCTACTGTCTACGAGGTGGGCGACCCCTACCCAAAGCTACTCGGCGAAGGCAATGTTCGAAAACTTGACTACCAAACTCTGATTAACGGGGTGCCGGTAAAAAGGACCTTTCAAACTACTACTCCATAGAGTGCGTAGCTAGCAAGGACGGCACCAAATATCGGGTAATTGACGGCATGATGAATCTAAACGCGGGAGCCGGTGTACCGGCTTGATGGTGAGATTATCAAAAGCGAATTCAAACGCGCACCAGTTCCGGGAATCGTCGGTCACGGCCAAACCATAGTCATACCCATCACTCGTTCCCAACTGGAGAGAGGCCTGAAAATAGAGGCCGAATACGGATCGGTTCGCGGCGTCCAGACTAAGACGATAGAGTTTTGGCCGGACTACATTCGGGCTTTCCTCGCTGACGCCAAGCCCCACATCGAAGCGTGGGCGCAGTGAGCGAGTAAGAAGCGCACAAATGGTGGTTGGGACCCCGCGAACTAGCCCACTTTTGATGAGGTGATTTTCGTCGATCAACGAAAGGACATCATCGATGAAAAAGACAAGACGCGCGACCGAGCAGATAATCCGCATACTGAGGGAGGCCGACACGGGGCTTCGGACCGAGGGGATCTGCCGCAGGCGCAGCATCAGCTCGCAGAGCTTCTATCGCTGGAAGAGCAAGTACGGAGGCATGGATCTTAAGGAGGTTCAGCGCCTCCGCGACCTGGAGAAGGAGAACACCGAGCTCAAGAAGCTGCTTGCCGACCAGCTGCTCAAGACCAAGGCCCTGGAGATCGCGCTGGAAGAAAACCTCTGAGCCCGGAGCGCCAGCGCGGGATTGCGGCGAAGGTCCAGTCCGCGCTGTCGCGTTCCGGGAGAGCCGCGTGCCGGTGGCTGGGAATCAGCCGCTCGACGCTCGACGCTCCGCTACCTTCCGAAGCCCAAGCCCGAGGGGAAGCGCTTGCTGGAGCCGGAGATCGTCCGCCTTTCGGGGGAGCATCCGACGCTTGGATGCAAGAAGATCTCGGCCAAGCTGAGGTCGCTTGGCTACCGCGCGAACAAGAAGCTGGTCCAGCGCGTCCGCAGGGAGGAAGGGCTGCAGGTTCCGCCTCGCCGCCCTCGCAGGCGGCGGCAGGGGCTCTGCGCGGGCCTTCCGCGGAAGGCGCTTCGCCGCAACCACGTCTGGGCCTAGGACTTCGTCTCGGACTACACCCAGCGGGGAGGCAAGCTGCGGGCCTTCAACCTGATAGACGAATACACTCCCAGCGCTCGCGGCGTTGCGCAAGCTCGGCCTGTCCGACGATGCCGATCATGTAAATGTGAACGGAGGAGCCATTTCCCTCGGGCATCCCTTGGGAATGTCCGGCGCCCGCATTGCCCGATCCGTAGCGCTCGAACTCAAGCGCCGTGGATTGAAGCGCGCCATCGCTACGATGTGCATCGGCGTCGGCCAAGGCATCTCCATCCTGGTAGAAGCGGTCTGATCCTGCCGAGACAAATTACGACAATGCCAAGCAGACCTCTCAGCGAAAATTCCGCTCCAAACGAAGATCCTTTGTCTTACGAGAGCCGAATCAACGCTATGCTTACAGTAGAGGCCGCTTTGGCCCAAGCCCTCGAAAAAGCAGGCATCATACCGCAAGTGTACGTGGACGCAATGGCAGCCGCCTGTTCCAGCGACGCATTCGACGCCGAGGCTTTGCGAAAAGCGGGACAACAATCCGGCACCGAGGTAGTTCCGCTCGTCAAGGAAATCGTCGCTCGTACGAAAAGCATTTCCGAGGAGGCCTCTCGATTCGTACATTACGGATCGACTAGTCAGGACATATTGGATACAGCAATACCATATTGCAGCTCAAGGACACGCTTCCGTGCATACTAATCACCCTAGAGCGGGTTGAGGCTGCGCTTTCAGCGCTAGCGCGGATGCACGCCAACACTCCCGTTCTAGGCCGTACGTTGCTGCAAGCGGGTCCCCCTATTAGCTTTGGTCTCAAGGTAGCCGGCTGGATGGCAGCGATCCGACGCGGAAGGACTCGCTTGGAACAGTCCGCGAAGGCAGCCCTCTGTCTTCAATTCGGAGGCGCCGTCGGCAATCTCTCAAGCCTAGGAGCAGACGGACTGGAAGTCGCCAGCAATCGAGCCCCGCTCTAGTTTCTGCGCTCCTTTCCGCAATGCCGCAAGAACACGAGCGTGGGCTTGGGGGATGGCAGTCTGAATGGCCCAGCCTTAAAGAGCTGTTCGCCGCGGGAATCGATGCCAGCGACGCCCTCGCGGAAATCGCTGAAGGATTGGAAGTGGATGCAGAACGCATGCGGTCGAATCTAGACGCCACTAACGAAATCGTCTTTTCGGAACGCCTATCCACGGCGCTCCTACCTCAAATCGGACGGGTCGAGTCACAAGAGATTGTCGCTCGACTGGTCACTCAATCGATAGAGCAAGGGCAACTTCTCTCTCTGGTAGCCGCCGAAGACGCCTCCGTGAGCGCAGCGCTCGATGCCGACGAATTGAAGAACGTATTCGATATATTCAAAGCTTTGGGTTCGAGCCCAGAGCTCATGGATCGCTTGCTGAACGAGGAGGGGTCGTAGTCGTGCCAGAGATTGCCACCAGCGACGGAATACAGATCCACTATGAATTGGAGGGCGATGCGTCCAACCCGACGTTGATGCTCTCTAATTCCCTCGGCACCACCCACGCCATGTGGGACAAGCAGGCAATAGCCTTTTCCGATGACTTTCAAATCCTACGATACGATACGCTCGGTCACGGACAATCGGATACGCCCGAAGGCCCCTATACCTTGGAACGATTGGGTCAGGACGCGGTAGAGCTCATGGATGCTTTGAAGCTTCGTTCCGTTCACTTTTGCGGTCTATCGCTGGGCGGCATGACCGGTATGTGGCTTGGGATGAACGCGGCGGAACGCACCCAGTCCCTCACGCTTTGCTGCACAGCCGCCCACCTGCCTCCCGCTGAACTTTGGGAGGGACGCATCCGGCAGGTAACCGACCAGGGGATGAGTTCAATCACTCAAGCCGTCTTGGCTCGCTGGTTTACGCGTGCCTTCATGGCAAATGAGAACTCGGATGTCACTATGGTTCGCGATTAGCTATCGTCCACCTCGCCAATGGGTTACGCCGGCTGCTGCGCTGCAATCAAGGACATGGATTGCCGCCCTGGGCTTATGGCCATCCAGACGCCCTGTCTCGTAGTCGCCGGGAAAGCAGATCAAGCCACTCCTCCTGATTTGGGAAAACGCATCGCTAACGGTATTTCCGGTAGCATCTTTGAAGAAATCGAAAACGCTGCCCATCTCGCGAATATCGAGCAGGAAGATGCATTTAATTCAATCGTACTTAACTTTTTACTACAGCGAATTCAATGAGCCAAGAAGACAGCGCGCAGGATAGACGTTCTCGAGGGATGAAGAATAGAAGGGCCGTACTCGGCGACACCCATGCAGATCGCTCCATAGAGCAGAGCAATGAACTGACCGCAGACTTTCAGGAATTCATCACGCGCTATGCCTGGGGCGAGATATGGGATCGACCCGGATTGGACAAGCGCACGCGTAGCCTTTTGACCCTCGCTATTCTCGTTGCAGAGGGAAAGGACGACGAACTTCAGATGCACGTTCGGGCAGCGGTTACCAACGGATGCTCGATCGAGGATATCAAGGAAGTATTCATGCACGCAGCGCTTTATTGCGGACTTCCTGCTGCAAATCATGCTTTCAAGCTCGCCACGCCCGTTCTCAAGGATCTAGGAAAGCTCTAACCCTTACTAATTATACCCCAATGAAACACGTCCCTGTCATCTCCGCTAAGGAGGCGGCCCAGAAAGTGAAGGATGGCGACACCTTGCTTATAGGCGGCTTCGGCATGACCGGAAACCCGACCAATCTGCTGCACGTTCTCGCCACGACCGAGACAAATGACCTCACCTACGTAGCCAACAACGTGGGCGAATCAGACCTGGGCGGAGGCAAGCTGCTGCGGAATGGGCAAATCAAGAAAATAGTCGGATCCTATTTCACCAGCAATCGCGACGCTGTAGATGCCGCCTTGTCCGGTGACGTTGAATACGAGCTGCTTCCGCAAGGAACCTTGGCCGAGGCCCTTCGGGCAGGCGGCGCTGGAATCGGAGGCTTCTATACGCCAGCATCCGCAGGAACCTTGCTGGCGGAAAATCGTGAAACCCGGGTACTTAATGGAACGGAACAGGTCCTGGTGGAAGGGATTCGAGGCAATGTAGCCTTCATCCGAGCCTGGAAAGCGGATACCGTAGGGAATCTTGTCTACCGAATGACCGAGCAGAATTTCAACAAGGCCATGGCCACCGCCGCGGATATCGTAATCGCCGAAGTCCAGGAAATCGTTCCGGCAGGTACGCTCGACCCAGAAACGGTTCACACCCCAGGCTGCTTCGTCGACTTTCTCGTGGAGTCTCCCTTATCCGAAGAAAACCTTGGCATCTCCGCGAGCATCGAAACGCATCGGGAGATCCCCGAATCACGCATGAATATCGCTCGCCGCGCGTATCAGGAGCTGCAGCGGGGAGACATGGTCAATTTGGGGATCGGTATCCCCATTCTCGTCAGCGAATTCATACAAGCGAAAGACGAAATCGTCGTTCACACGGAAAATGGTATGCTGGGCATGGGGCCCTCCCCAGCCGATGGCGGCGGCGCCATGGACTACCCGGTCAACGCGGGCAAAATCCCGGTAACCCCTCTCGATGGAACCAGCTATTTCGACAGCGCCGATTCCTTTGGCATGATACGAGGAGGTCACATTGACGTAGCGATCATGGGCGGACTCGAAGTCGATGAGTCCGGAAATCTCGCTAATTGGTCCGTACCCGGAAAACCCCTACTGGGCGTAGGCGGCGCCATGGATCTCGCATCCGGCGCCAAGAGGCTGATTATCACGCTCACTCACACAAGCCGTGACGGTTCCTCCAAGATCGTTCCCAGTTGCAAGCTTCCCCTTACGGCTAAGAACGCCGTATCAACGATCATCACCGACATCGCGGTATTCGACTACAGCGCTGGCGAGCTCACCCTGCGAGAGATCATGCCCGGTTCTAGTATTGAGGAGGTCCGAGCGAAAACGGCGGCTCGTTTCGTCGAGCGTCTAGCGGGCTAGCCTTCGACCATCCAATCCTATCGAGCCTGTCCAAAGCTAATTTGCGATTCGTCCCAGCCAAAGCGGCTGAAGTAAGCGGTCATCTGATCGTATAGACGCTTCGCAAGATCCGGATTTTCGGGCACTAGATTGCGGCTTTCGCCGATATCGGTCTTCAAGTTGAAGAGAAAGAGCCGGTCCGTATTGATATCCTTTATGAGCTTGTAGTCTCCTTGCACAATGGCCGCATCGTGCGGTGGCCGGGCCTTAGTATACTTGAAGACGAGAAAGGGGTCTTTGCGCTGGATTGGCTGCTTACCCCCGCTGGCCACATGAGCCGCGATGCTCGCGCCTTCCACACGCGCAGGCATATCGCCCAAGCCACCCGCTAAGGTCCATCACGGTCGCAAAGAGATCCGTACCCACCACAGCGGCGCTGGAATAGGAATTGGCAGGAATTCCAGGACCGCGAATAATGAAAGGAACGCGAATGCCGCCTTCGCTCACATGATACTTGTGGCTGCGCTGGGGATAGGCTTTGTAGTAGCCACGTTCGTGGACTGGTTTGCCAAAATCCGTTTTGGCCTCGTATCCATTGTCTGCAGTGTAGATCACATAGGTGCTGTCGGCAATACCGAGCGCATCGATTTGGTCCAGCACGATCCCCACTCCTGTATCCAAATCCTCATTCATTCCCGCCCATAATGGGCTATTCTGGTAAGGCGTCGCTTTATCCGAACGTTCGGTCTCATACTTGCGGATCGTCTCCGGACGGGCTTCATAGGTCAGGTGGTTTGCGTAGTGAGAGATTTGAATAATGAAAGGCCTATCGGCCTCCACTTGCTCCGCCATGAACGCGGCGCTGCGACGGCTGAGGTCGAAGATTAGTTTCGGATCTTCCGGATTGTCCGTATTCCCGTCACGATTCATCATGCTGCCGTCGTGCACGTCATAGCCCATTTCTCCCGGCGACGGTTCAATATGCCATTTACCGAGATGGGCGCACACGTACTCCGGGCGAATCCGTTTCAGTGTATGCGGCAAGGTCTCTGAAATTTGAGCATCGTAGTTCTTGATATTGTCCGCATCGAATATTCTTAGGCTCGTCGGGCTACGACCAAACAGGATCGCGTGCCGCGAAGGCGAACAAGTCGGCGCGGGAGCATAGGCCTGCGAAAATCGCATCCCATCCGCCGCGAGCTGAGCGAGGCGCGGCGTATCGTAATACGCGCTACCGGATCCCGGTTCGTTCGGATCCATCGGCGTGGACAACGCATTCCATCCTTGGTCGTCAGCCAAGATAAATACGAAATTGGGAAGCGTATCCGCCTTGGAAAGCGCCATCGCTAAGCAAATGGAATAGACGTAGAACAATAATCTCATGTCGAATTTATGGTTAAATATATAGATTAACAAACACACGTTACATTCCAAAACAACAATCCAAGCCCATTATCCGCAACGCGGATACCCATAGGCATCGCGCAGCGATGACTCAAGTGACGGGTCTGCCCCGGCAGGAACGGAACGTTGTTCAATCTTTCTAACATCGCTTCGCTAGTTGCCGCTCCGCGGCAAATGGGTGTCTCTGCGAGACAATGGGTTCGAAGTTCTAGGAATTGGAGAGTTCAAGGCCGTTTCGAAAGGTTTTCGGGTAGACCGACACCGGGCGCTACCGGAGGCCTGAGCAAATGGACCATTGCTTCTCCCGGAGCTTCGTCTTTCGGCAGCCACTCGCGGTGCTCCGCGATCACTCCCGCATAGCGAGGATCGCCCGCTAAATTGTGATGCTCCCAGGGATCCGAAAGATGATCGTAGAGTTCCTCATCGCCCGTGTTGTAGCGGATGTAGCGCCAGCGCTCCGAGCGTACTGCATGGTTGCCGGGACCTTCGTTCATTAGAGCCGGGCGCACCCACTTGCCAGAAGGGTTCTTCATGAGAGGAACCAGGCTGAGCCCGTCGTTATCCGCTTTGGGTGGAAGTCCCGCCAATTCGAGCAGAGTCGGATAGATGTCGATGAGCCCCACCGGTTGATCGATCCGGCTGCCGGGAACCGACACACCGGGCGCCACAATGATGAAGGGAACGCGATTCGCCTTCTCCCAAAGCGTAAATTTCACGCACGCTTCCTTGTCGCCCAAATGGTATCCATGATCCGACCACAGTACGATGACCGTATTGTCCGCCCGCCCGGTCTCGTCCAGCTTGTCGAGCAGTCGCCCCACTATCTGGTCCGCGTAGTCCGTTGCCGCTTGGTAGGCTTGAACCATACGGGGCAAACTGCCCGGAGCCTCTCGAGGCTGGACCGTGGTATTGTCCCAGATCCAGTATTCCTTGCGCACCATGCGACGCGCCATGTCTCCCACGTCGTCCAAGTCGCCTTCCGGCATCGGCGGCATGCGGAGCGTTTCAAAAGGGTAGCGGTCAAAGGTCTCCTGCGGCGCGTAGAATGGGAGGTGCGGATTGAAAATACCCGCAGCTAGGAAAAGCGGTTTGTCCCAGGTCTTTTCCATCTGCGCTTCCACGTATTCGCACATGTCGACATCGATCATCTTCTGGTCGTGCACACCCCAGTCGAAGGCCAACCGACCGAGACGCGGATTCGAATCCGGCTTGTAGCCGTTGTAGTTCTTTCCCTCTCCCGGCCCCCGAATATCCAGCTTCTCGAAAAACTCCTGAAAGGCGGGCTTTCCTTTCGGTTCCTTCCCGGTTGCGCCATGATGAAATATCTTGCCTGCGCCTCGCGTGGCGTATCCACCTTCCAATTCAAAGTACTTGGGAATCGTCACCGCATCTGGGATGATCTCCGCCCAGGCCGTCCGGTTTCCGTAAACGCCCGACGTGGTCGGCCGGTAGCCGGTCATGATCGCAGTGCGTGACGGGTTGCATCCGGGCGACGCGCAATAGGCTCGACTGAAAAAGGTTCCCCTCTCCGCGAGCCGTTTGAGATTCGGCGTCTGGATCGGGTTCCCTTCGTCGAACAAAGTCGTCCAGTCGTTCATGTCGTCAATGGCGATGAATAGGATATCGGGGCGCTCTTTTCCGTCTAGGAGTGTCGAGGAAAGCAATGCGATTGCTTGAATGAATACAGATAGGGATTTCATGCGTTTCTATTTCTCATTCACAGGTTTGTCGTCCCACAATTCCCGCGTATATATCCAGTTTTTGGACTCGTCGATTTGCCAAGGGACTTCAGTCTTCGGAATCCAAGCTTTGTGCTCAGCGATGATAGACGCGTATTGCGGATCGGGCGCTAAATTATCCCATTCCCATGGATCGTTATCGTGATCGTACAATTCTTCGCTTCCATCGCTATAGCGGATATATCGCCAGCGTTCGGAACGGATCGCATGATTGCCTCGTCCCATGGTCATGAGAGCTGGCTGATCCCAAGTCGAACGGGGGTCCTTGAGAAGCGGCAACAGGCTACGGCCATCGATATCGTCCTTTGGCGGCAATCCACAAAGATCGACGAGAGTGGGATAAAGATCCAATAGGCTTACCGGTTGACTACTCACTGTACCGGGTTTCGTAATACCTGGAGCAACAACAATAAAGGGCACATGATTCGCTTTTTCGCAGAGGGTGAATTTTACGCAGCTTTCCTTATCGCCCAGGTGATAGCCATGATCGGAAAAGAGTATAATAATGGTATTGTCTGCTTCGCCGGTGGCATCGAGTTTGTCGAGCAGGCGCCCCACCATCTGATCAGCGTAGTCGGATGCCGCCTGATAGCTCTTGACGAATGTATGCAGACTGCCGGGGTGCCCTTCAGGCTTGTCCAAAACATTGTCCGTTATGAAAAACTCCTTATTGGCCATATTTCTGGCGATGGTCGAAACATCGTCCAAGTCATTCGCTTTGTAAGCCGGCATTTTCAGGGATTCGTAGGGATATTTATCATACGTTTCCTGATTGGAATAAAATGGCATGTGGGGCCTGAAAATTCCGGCTGCCATAAAACGCGGCTTATCCGAAGGCTGATCCATAGCATCCTCGACCCATTCAACCGTATCGAGGTCGATGATTTTCTTATCATGCACGCCCCAATCGAAAACGGTCTTCGCCAAAAGGCCTTCAGTATAACCATTGTGATTGGTCTCCGGCGCTCGCGTCGCCAGCATATCGAAAAACGCTTGAAACGATGGATTCTCCGCCCGGTCTCTTCCCGCCTCGCCGTGATGGAAGATTTTTCCCGCTCCTTTGGTAGCGTACCCATTCTCTGTGAAATACTGCGGTAGCGTGACCGCATCTGGAACTAAAGTACGCCAACTGTCCTTGTTTCCGTAAACGCCTGTCGTCGACGGATGGAGGCCCGTGAGTATAGCAGTACGAGACGGATTGCATGCGGGACTCACGCAGTAAGCTTTGTTGAAAAACGTGCCTCGAGCAGCCAATCGCTCAAGGTTCGGAGTCTGAATCGGATTGTCTGGATCAAACAAAGTTGTCCAATCGTTCATGTCGTCGATGGCGATGAGAAGGACGTTTGGCTTTGCAGCTTCTTCTTTCTTGTCTGCGCAGCCCGATGCTAGGCACAGGCATAGTGCCGATACTGATAACAATACGATTTTCTTAGATGATTCTAAATCCATTTACTCGTCTGTTCCTTTCAAATTTGAAAGATCCAATACCGGAAGTTCCATTCGGGTAATATACCGACATCTATCCTCTGGGAATTTCACCTTCATTCCCCAGAAGACGCCCTTGTCATTAATCCCAGTCCCAAAATTCTCCGGACAGTAAAGCCCTACCGTCCTGGGGGTCCAATCAGAGGCCTTTACAAAAGTGAATCCATCTTCCGACCAGAAAGTGCCGTATCCAAAAGCGGCTACCCCATCACGGTGAACCCAGGTTGTGAATGCGTGGCCAGGAAACACAGGACTCTTTTCATATTTCTCGTAGGGCCCGAGAAGGTTATCAGAAGTGGCCACACCGATTCTTGTTTCGGATGGCTCGGCTCCAAACGGTCTCCCTTTGTAATAGAGAAACCACTTATTATCGAAGAAAATGATGTTGGTATCGTCGATGTGAACCCCATCCCATTCCTCTTTATTTCCATTGGGCCAGAGGAGCTTTTTACCCGATTTCCTCCAGGGGCCATCCGGCGTATCCGCAACGGCATAGGTGATGCCTTTCAACTCCGCTGCGCTTCCGTAGGCCGTATAAAAGAGGTAGTACTTCCCGTCATGCGGAACGACGTAAGATGTGATGGCAGCCTTATCGTCGATGTCTCCTTTTTCACCGACAGGAACAGCGACGCCCTGCATAGTCCAATTGAGTCCATCCTTGGAAGTCGCTAGCCGAATGTGACCCTCCCAGCCGTTGGTCACCTCCGGGTGCTGCGTGTACCACAGGTAGTACTTGCCGTTGTATTTAATAATGTCTGACGGGTCGTGATGATGCTTATCCGGCACATCCAGCGCTTCAACATAGACTTCTCTATCCGTCGCATTGATCAACTCTTTGGGAATCTCGCCGGAAGACTCCCCCTTCTTCTCCTGAGCGGAGCAGGCAACTAAAACGATCGCTAATACGATAGTAAAAAAGCCCCTCAATAGCGTTGCAGCACTTGTTTTCATTATTGTTTGAGTAGCTAAGATCGAAGGAAGGCTTTAGACTCTACTTCCTTACTTGTATTGATTCCCGAATTCTTCAAAGGCGACGAACATGAACGTAGATCGCGCTACTTAGCGCTTCCCCATCGGCATCGTAAAAGGTGGTTTCCAGCTGGGTTCGCCCCGCGGGCAAGCGAGCTCGGAAACTGACATGGGTTTCATTGGGTCGAGCCTTCGCTTTCTGGCGAGTCCCCGCTACCGTCAACCCGGCAGCCGCTATGGGGCGGGCGCTGTCGCCAAGGTCGCCTCGTTCCGGCCAGCCGGCCGTTAGGCTCTTCCCCGATTCCTTGGGCCAACGGTAAAGCTCGATTTCATATTCGCCCGGTTGATCGACGATCACGTTCCAGTAGCCAAACGCAGAGGACTGCGACAGTCCGCGCGGATTGTCGCAATAGTCGCCCACCCAATCTTGGGCGTAGAGAATCATCGGATTGGCCGCTTCGTTTCCGATCGTAATCCATCGAGGAAGGTCGAACAGTTTCTTGGCTTCCGCATACCATTCCTCGTAGCGCTGCTTCATCGCGTTCACAATTTGAGGATGATCAGTGGCAACGTCTTTCGTCTGCCCAGGGTCTCGACCCAAATGGTAGAGTTCGAGCGTTGCATTAGGGTCCTGCGGTCGCCTTCCCTGCTTGGGCTTCAATAGCCGCCATTGATCCCACATCACCAGCGCCGGGTCCCACGGCGATCCCGAAGACTGATATTGCACCATAAGCATTCGGTCAGGGAGTTGCGTAGCGGTTCCTTTCAACAATCCCGCTAAGCTAAGGCCATCGAACGCGATCTCGGTTTCGTTCTTCAATCCGCATAGGTCGATCAAGGTCGGCAGCAAGTCCTGGACCTGCGTGAGCTCGCCGATGTCGCCGCCATGGGCAAGCTTCCCCTCGGGCCAGCGAACGAGCAAGGGGACGCGATGCCCTCCTTCGTAGACGCTCGTCTTCCGATCACGCATCCCATAGTTGAAAATCCGCATCGCATCCGTGCTCTGGGTGCCATTGTCCGTCAGGTAGATAAGGATCGTGTTCTCCTTGAGTCCTCGATCTTCCAAAAACGCTTCGAGCTTGCCCAGATTCTCGTCCAGGTTGGCGATCATGCCATAGAACTTGGCCGGCTTCGTCTTGCCCTCGTAACTCCCTTCGTAGGGATCGGAATAGGCGTCCTCTACGATATTCGGAACGTGAGGCGTATTCGTGGCGAGATAGGCGAAAAAAGGCTGGCTCTGGTCCGCCTGCTTATCGATCCAACTCATGGTTTCGTCAAAAAAGATCTCGGTGCAGTAGCCTTCGTAGCGCTTGTCCACTCCATTATGGGAAAGCATGGGATCGAAATAGGGATCGGTCTGATTGTCCCAGTGGTCGGCCAAGGAAGTGATTCCCCAAGCTCTATGGTGAAGCGTTTCCTGAAAGCCGCGATCCTGCGGTCGATGGGGATAGCTATCGCCTAAATGCCACTTTCCGAAATGGCCTGTGGCGTAGCCAGAACGAGCGAAGAAGTTCGCCATGGTCGGAAGGTCGGATCGCATCATCGAGCGTCCCTCGCATACTGCAGTACAACCATTTAGCATAGCGTCGATACCGGTTAGGAGCTGACCCCGCGTCGGCGAGCACATCGGTGCGACGTGAAAGTCCGTAAATCTCACCGCGCCCTCTCGGAATCGATCCATATGGGGCGTCTTCAGTACCGGGTTTCCATGGGAAGAGAGATCGCCGTATCCTTGGTCATCAGTGATTATCAGGATAACATTGGGCGAATCCGACGCTCGCAATGAAAGGGAGCTTAAGAAAGTGGATACAATCGCGATGGCTAGCAATGAGAAGAATATCGGTAATCTAAGGCGCATAGAATATTAGTTTTAAATTGAAGGAGATCGAGAAGAGACGCCCTTGACCAGGCTAGTAGGCAATTCAGGGGTCGCTCCAGACTGAGAGCAAACAAAGGAGGCAACGCGGTTAGCGCATTCATTGAGCATAGGTAGCGGCCATCCTGCAAGCAAGCCCATGCAAACCGTGGCAGTAAAGGCGTCGCCTGCTCCAACGCTATCCACCAGGTCAACGGGATAGCCTCCGTGATCATCTATGCTTTGCGCATCCACAAGCAGGCTTCCATTGCTCCCTCGCGTATAGACAACGCGATTGAGACCAAAGCGTTCCCTCAGCGCTACTAGCTGATCTCGAGTCGTTCCATTCAGCGAAAGCATACTCGCCATCGTCGGCAATTCCTCATCGCTCAGTTTCAGCATATTCGCTCGTTCCAATGATGCTTCCAATACCGATTTAGAATAATAGTCCTGCCTCAGGTTTACATCAAATAGCTTAAGAGCTGAATCTGGGACAAGATCTAGAAAGGCATGGATCGATTTTCGGGACTGAAGATTGCGCTGAGCAAGTGTCCCAAAGTACACGATCTTCACTTGAGGCGCCAGTTCTAAAAGCGCGTCGCCCAGCTCCAAATAGTCCCAGGCAGCATCCGCGCCGATTTCATAGTCCGGACTACCCGCGCTATCAAACGTTACTTGTACGGTACCTGTTGGATATATTTGATCTTTGGATACAAATCCAGTCTCCACTCCCCAATGCTCAAGCAATTGAAACGTCTCCTCCCCCAGCGAATCGGCGCCAACGCGACTCACCGGAAAACCATTCAATCCGAGCTGAGAGCAATGTCGCGCAAAATTGAACGGGGCCCCGCCGAGCTGCCTCCCTTCGGGAAGAACGTCCCAAAGCAACTCGCCCAACCCTATGGCTATCGGTCGTCGCTCCGCCATCGATCAATCGCCGCTATTCTCCCAAAACCTCGAACGCGCCCGAGCCGACAAAATCCCGTAGCCTCGGTGTATCGCCAAGCTCCACGAGATGATACTCCGCTTCAGGCAGCATTCCCGGTGGACGCGTATTTGCCGCAATTTCTTGAGCGTGAGCTGTCAAGAGGGCTTCCAGCTCTTTCACAATCCCAGGATGCGCGCCGGCCAAGTCAGTCGTTTCTCCAATGTCCGCATCCAGGTCGTAGAGCTCGCTCGGTCCGCTTGATTTCTTGACCAATTTCCAGTTGTCGCGGCGGATACCGTCGACCTCATAGTACAACGCTTCATGCCCGGATACAGCATCAGGCTTGCCCAGAATTATATCCAGGGCGTTCTTGCCATCGATGATCCGATCCTCCGGCAACTTCACGTCAATGAGCGATGCCAAGGAGGGTAATACATCGATCGACGCCATTATGGCATCGGATTGGTTCCCGGCTGAAATGACGCCTGGCCACCATGCAATCGTTGGCATCCGCATATGCCCCTCGTACTTGGGGCCCCCTTTTTGTCCGCGAAAGGGACCCGCGCTCATCCCCGTAGCCGGGCCATTATCCGACGTGAAAAAGACCAGCGTTTTCTCATCAAGACTCAAAGCTTCGAGCGTATCCAAAACTCTACCTACATTCGTATCGATTTCTTCGACCACCGCGCGATTGATGTCCATCTCCGCCTTCTCGGCCACCTTCATATTGACGAATCGCGGTCGATGCACGCTGACGAAAGGCATATAGAGAAAGAAGGATCGGCTCCTATTTCTCTCAATGAAGTCCAGCGCTTCGGTCGTAATCGTGTCGCAGAGCAACGACTGATCTATTCCATCGCTCACGTAGGCGACCACTTTCTCTTGATGCATCAAGGGAAGCAGCGTGTAGGGCTCTTTCGTGTGACGGTGTCCTCTCAAGTTCCCCGGCCACATATCGTTGGAATATGGAATCCCGAAAAATTCGTCGAAGCCCTGCTTTAGCGGCAAGAACTCCCACTGGTCTCCCATATGCCACTTGCCGAATATGCCTGTCGCGTAACCTGCCGACTTGAATGCCTCGCCAAGAGTAAATTCCTCGGGATTCAGACCTCGCTTTTCACCCGGAAAGCACACATCGCCATCCATCCCTATTCGGTGAGCGTAGGTGCCTGTCATCAACGCCGCTCGCGACGGCGTGCAATTGGTGTTGGAAACATAGAATTGAGTCAGCCGATTCCCTTCGTCCGCCAGCCGATCCAGATGCGGGGTTTGGTTCACGGTATTTCCGAAAGCGCCAATATCTCCATACCCCATGTCATCGATGAAGATCACGATTACGTTGGGCTCAGCGTTCCCAGCAATGGGTAAAAGACTAAGCGTTAGCGCCAAAATCAACTTGTTCATCATATCGACTCCTTAGAATAAACTACACGCGTTCAACCGTCCTCTAGATCTCCTACTTTGCCCTTTACATATCAAGTCCATTCCCCATCAAATGAAAAGAAACCTGTAATTACATTTTTCATAGATGAGAGATCAATCCAAACAGCCTCAGCACCAACTCATCCATGAAAAAGTCTACGATGCGATACTGTCTGGTAAATATGGGTACGGGAACCGATTGCCAACGGATGGTACGCTCATGCGCGCCTACAACGTGTCCCGTCCAACTGTGGCTCGAGCGATGCGGGGCCTTGAGCAGAAAGGCGTCGTAACCCGACGGCCCGGATCCGGAACCTTCGTCAGTCTCGCTCCTCGGGACGAGCTGACACGCATTGGACTCCTCATCCCAGGCTTGGGCGATACGGAAATCTTCGAGCCTATTTGCGGGGAGATCGCTCGCCTCTGCACCAAGCGCAATTTTAGCCTCCTTTGGAGCGACGCATCATCCGGCTCCAACGAGTGGAATAGGTCCATCCTACTAGAGCAGGCCCAACGCTATGTCGACCAGCGCGTGACAGGCGTCTTTTTCGCTCCCATCGAATGGGATCCCGAGCTGATGGGAGTCAATGTCAAGATCGCGCACAAGCTGCGCAAGGCCGGCATCGCGGTGGTCCTGCTGGATCGCGACCTGGAGCCATTTCCCAACAGAAGCGATTTCGACCTCGTGGGCATAGACAATTTTCGATCGGGCTATAAGCAAGCCCAGCATCTAATCGATCAAGGTTGTTCAAATATTCAATACGTGGCGCTCCCCTACTCCGCGCCGACCGTGGACCTGAGAATAAAGGGCTATCGTTCCGCTCTCCGAAACGCGTCGCATAAAATCCAGGCCAATTCAGTTCACTTTGGAGATCCTTCGGATTCTACCTTCATAGATTCTCTTGTGAAGACGGAACCAGACGGAATCATCTGCGCCAACGACGCCACTGCCATGGCTCTCTTCAAGGCATTGGACTCAAGTGGCTTTCGCATACCTGACGACGGTCTCCTCATTGGAATGGACGACTCGAAGTACACCGATTTCCTACCCACATCCCTCTCCACCCTGCGCCAGCCCTGCAGAGAGATCGGCGCCACTGCCATGGAAGCTATGGAGAAGCGAATCGAGAGCCCCAACTGCGCACCCTGCAACTATACATTGGATACGGAACTTATCGTTAGAGAATCCAGCAGGCTCTGAATAAAAACTTGAAAGCCTCGATCGCATTTCAGTTTACAGCCTGCCAATAGCTCTCCATCCCATCTCTACCGATATGTTCGATGAGCAAGACTGGTTGTCGCAAGAGCGCCCTTTAACTAGGCTAGAAGACGATATATGGCAATTGCGATTGCCGCTGCCCTTCGCGCTCGATCACGTCAACGCGTATCTGATTCAAGGAGACGATGGTTGGACTCTAGTCGATACCGGCCTCAACACTTCAAGCGCTCGAGCTCTCTGGGAGTCCGCTTTCGCTGAGCTAGGAATTGAAACGAACCATGTCGCTCAAATTGCTCTCACCCATCTCCACCCGGATCACTTCGGATTGGCCGGTTGGCTACAAGAGCAATTCAGCGCTTCCGATAGCAAGGTTCCGGTACTTATCTCAGAAGAGAGCCATCAAACCTACCTGGGCCTATGGGGCGCCTTGAAAACGGATGCAGCCCTCGGCAAGATGACGCGTTTCCTCGTCTGCAATGGACTTCCCGCTACCATAGCCCAATCGCTGACCGATGAAACGAAGCGTTCAGGATCCAGAACGCTACCACACCCAACGTTTACCAACATCCCGTCCAACGGCACGCTTAAGATGGGCAATCGCGAATGGAATGTTGTTCCCGCTCCAGGACATGCTGACGGCCAGATCATATTCTATGACCGGGCAGATCGCCTCTTCCTCAGCGGCGATCAATTGCTAATGAAAATCACGCCGAATATCGGCTACTGGAGCGATACGAAACCGGGCGTCCTGCAACGCTATCTCGATTCGCTGGCCCGGCTGAGAAATTACGATGTCCGCCTTGGTCTTCCGGGCCACAAATGGGTAATAGAAAACTGGCAGCAGCGCATCGACGAAATGCGCTTGCACCATGAGGAACGACTCGCTGCAACCCTGGAAGCCGTGAAGGCGTCATCAGGCCAATCTGTCAATCAAGTGAGCCAGACCGTGTTTCGCTTGAACGAGCTCAACACCCATCAGTCCATCTTCGCAATCGCCGAAACCCTGGCCCACCTCGACCATCTGGAATCGAAACATGCGATTCAGCGAGAAGAGGTTGAGGGCGTCTGGAAATTTTCCGTTAGCTAGCGATTCGATTCGGGCTACTTCTGAGTTTCCACCCAGCGGGCGAAGTCCGCTTCGATCTCGTCCGTCCATGTAGTATCCAGCTGACCCGGAGTGTAGACGCCCTTCTCAAGCATTAGGTGACTCCACTCGTCCCGACGCTGCACATCCTCCGCGGTTTCCACCACTTTCTCAGCGAGCTGGGGCGGTATGAACATTAGACCCTCGGGGTCGCCAAGGACAATATCGCCCGGCATCACAGTGGTATCGCCAATTCGGATCGGTACATTGATCCCCATCAGCATCGTGTTTCGGACGCCCCCACGCGTTATCGCGGATGGATGAAAACTGCGTACGTATCCTTTAAATCCATCCATTTTTTGGATACCGCTCAAATCTCGAATACCTCCCTCGATTACAATGCCGTTCTGCGACTTAGCAAATACCGACGTCGCTAGCCGATCGCCCAGAAAATTGTATCCAGACATATCCACTACGAGCACATCACCAGGTTGGAGCGTGTCGATTACCCACGAGTTGTGACCGGTTCCACTTCGCCCTTCAGCTTTCCCCTGAGCGTCAACCACTTCCCTAACATCAGGACGAGTGGGGAGGAACAGCGCCGTAACGACGCGCCCAACCATTCGATCAGGACTTGAATTGAATTCTTTCCACCCGCCTTCAAAATGGTCGCGGAACCCGCCGTCCCGATAAAGCACCGCCCAGGCTTCCTCCGCGCTTACAGACTTCATTCTCTCCAAAATCGATTCGTCGACCTTGGGTCGACCATCGAGAAATCGCTCCCCTTCCCATGCGCTCGTAAACTCGATCCGTTGCTCCGGCGTGTACATTTTCAACTGAGCGAGTCCTTCCGATATGAAGGCGAAGGCTAGCGCGACGCCCACGTATGAACGACAACCTAGCCCGAATTCCAATAGGCCAATGGCCCTCTTGCAGCGCTTTCTATAATGCATAATAAATAACGAGTCCTATATTCATATAATTAGTCTCCGAGTAATGCGACTGTCAATGGAATACAGCGAAAATAGAGTTTTTATTATTACCGACCGTTCGGTAGAATTCTAGATTGACACAAACGCATAGAGCTCTCAAAAAGATTCCATGAATCGAAGACAATTTGTGAAGGCTGCCTTAGCCCTTCCAGCCGGCGCGTGGATGTCGCGCTACAACCTCCTGGCCCACCCAGTCAGAAACCAGATTAAGATCACAGACATCAAAAACATTGTACTGAAGAATCAGTGGAAGTCCTTGGTCAAAGTGGAAACAGATGCCGGCATTTCCGGCTACGGCGAGTCCGGCGCGGCGGGCGAAATCTTCCGGGGATGGGTGCATCACGGAAACCGCCCAATCATTGACAAGCTAAGAGGCGAAGACCCTCTAGCGATCGAGCGGCACTATCACGAGATGAGCAACCAAGTGCATAATCTCATGGCTCAAGGCAGCGTATTCAGCGGCATCGACATGGCCCTCTGGGACATTGCAGGCAAAGTGCTGAATCGCCCGGTTTTCGAGCTGCTAGGCGGACCTTTCAGGGAAAAAGTAAAACTCTACCACGACTCGCAGCCATCGGACATGCATGATATTCCGCTTATTCGCGATTGGGCGGACGGAATCAAGGCAAACCCCCGTGGCTGGTCCACGATCAAGCTGTCTTTCAACCACGCTTATTTGGGTGGAGGAAACCAGAATTCCTACAGCTCGTTGCCGCTGCCGTATGTGACTCCAAGAGAATGTGGAATGATCGGAGCCGGTTTTGACAATGTGAGAGAGGCATTGGGTGACGATTACGACATTATCGCGCATGCTCACGGCGAGTTCGACTTGCCCAGCTCGATCGGAATCGCGAAAGCGGTGGAGTCTTCGGGCGTTCTTTGGCTAGAAGATCCCCTTCCTCCAACCTATTCCGATAGCTGGAAAACCCTGAAGCAACAATCGCCCGTTGCCATCATGAACGGGGAGAAAGTTGAAATGCCGAAAGGCTTTCTGCCGTTTCTGGAGAACCAGGCCTTGGACATTCTCCATCCCGATCTGGCATGGTGCGGAGGCATAACCGGAGCCCGAAAAATTGCCGACATGGCGTCGCTCTATAGAATTCCAATCGCGCTGCACAATTTAGGGGGTTACCCGTTATTGATGGCCAGTGTTCATTATGCTGCCGCTACCGCCGATTTTGTGATGTTGGAGAATGCAATCGACAAGGGCCAAGGTACCGAGTTGATGGGTAAGGAGCCGGTCGTTGTGACTGACAGTTATATCGATGTCCCCAAAACACCCGGCTTGATGCAACTTGATCAGGACTACCTTAAAGAGAACATTAGACCCGAAGAAACGTGGTGGGGCGACGAATAGACGAGCGAGCAAGTATGCAATATCTTGAGACAGGCTATTCGAATTAATCGACTTTACCCTCACTGACGGCCAGTACTTGGTACATCAGGCCTTCAGGCCAGACAGTTCCATCGAATTTCGCTTTCACGGACTCTCGTACGGAGCGTTTGAACGCTTCGATATCTAGCTGGTCATGCACAACGATGACCATTCCCTTTTCTTCAAGTCGCTCCGCAATTTCGGATTCAAACTCCTGAGTGAGCCGAGTAATCATATCCATCGCTTCACTACTGGCCCGCTCTACTGCCATTCGATCCTCGGGACTCAAACGCTTCCAGGACCGCTCTGAGATCGCGAACGGGATCGCGTTGTATTGATGGTTCGTCTCAATCGCGTATTTCTGCACTTCATACCATTTGTTAGCCCAAATAGTCGGGTACGGGTTTTCTTGCCCGTCTATCACGCCTTGGCTGAGGCTGATAAAAATCTCTTTCATCGCCATGGGCGTTGGATTCCCTCCGAGTCCCCTAATTACCGATAACGACATGGGATTGGGCACGGCGCGTATCTTGAGACCACTCAGTCCTTCCGGATCCGTGAATGACCGATTTCCAGTCGTAACCACACGCTTTCCGTAATAGTATGCGCCCAATAAGCGCAAATGGCTCTTTCGCACGATTTCCTCGTTCCACTTCTTGCCAAGCTGCGGATCGTTGAGCAGCCGCTTAACGTCATCGAAATCATTAAATAGATACCCTGCGGTCATGATAGTCATTTCCGGTACAATGTCCGCCAGCATCGGGAAAGTGGGTACGCAAAAATCGATGGCTCCTGTCTTCGAGCTAATATACATATTTCGATTCGAGCCGAGTTGGCCCGCAGGAAATACCTTCATCTCGATACGTCCTTCGCTGTATTCAACCAGCTTGTCTGCAAACGCTTGAAATCCAATCCCGCTTGGGGAATCGGGCTGATAGGTATGCGCCAATCGCATCACTTTTGGAGAGGCGCTGGAAAGCGATATGGAAAATATCGCCAGAATGCACGCTGCTAGAATCCGAATGATGCCTCGATTTGCATTTAAAGAACTCAACGTGAGAATTGCTGGGGGTTTTAGCTCGTAATGAGTCATAAGATATAAGTACATAGTACGGTCGGAACAGCAATTAGACGATGAAAATATTAAAGAGAATTCAGGGGGTGAAGATAGACATATTGTTTCTCCAATTCTCAGTCATCGCTTTAATCGTTCTTTCCGTTTTGCAGGTCTTTACGCGCTACGTTCTGAACGCCCCCTTGTCCTGGACCGAGGAGGTTTCCACTTGGTTCCTAGTTTGGATGACCTACGTAGGCGCCTATACGCTCCTCTACCGAGATGCCCATGCGCGCGTGGAGATAATAGACGAATTTTTTGGCAACCGTGTCGCCCGGTGGGTCCATACGTTTTGGGACGTGGTGATCGGCCTCTTCCTGATAGCCATGGCCTACGCCGGGATCAAGTTCATGTACATTATCGTCTACGATAAGACCCCCGCCCTCCGCCTATCGTATTCCGTAGTCTTCAGCGTCATACCGATCGCCGCGAGCCTAATGCTTGTTACTATCGTCCGTCGGGTCTACCTCACAATCAACAATCGGGAAGGAGGACGCTGAAATGGCGTTTGATGCAGGCCTGCTTTGGCTCATCTTCGCGAGCCTCGTTCTCATCTTTTTGGGCCTACCGGTCGCCTTTTCATTGGCGATCACCGCGTTCGCATACCTTTGGCTGAATGACTTTCCGCTCAGCGTGGGAGCCCAAGAGCTTGGCTTATCCTTGGAGAACTTCACGTTCCTCGCTATTCCCTTGTTCATGGTTGCAGGCATGACGATGAATGCAGGCAAGATTACAGATCGCATATTCGAATTCGCCAATGTAATAGTGGGTCGAATACCAGGTGGACTGGGCCATGTAAACGTCTTCGCGAGCCTTATTTTCGCAGGTATGTCAGGTTCGGTTCTGGCCGATGTCGCCGGACTGGGTTCCATGGAAGTAAAGGCGATGCGTAACAAGGGCTACGATACGAACTTCGCGGTCGGCATTACTCTCGCATCTTCCGCCATTGGACCGATATTGCCTCCTAGCATACCAATGGTACTTTTCGGGGTCATCGCGGATGTATCTATAACAGGCCTATTCCTAGGCGGAGTCGTCCCGGGTCTGCTCATCGCTTTGTGCCTGATGATTTATATTTTCGTCATTGGCGTAAAGCGAAACTACTACTCGAGCCAATGGGTAGGCTGGAAAGTAGTCGGCGTCGCTGGGCTCATTTCACTCCCGGCTCTACTGACGCCCATTATCATAGTAGGCGGGATGGCCCTAGGTATCTTCAGTCCCACAGAAGCCGCCACGGTCGCAGCGGTCTATGCCCTTTTCCTAGCGGCGATTGTCTACCGAGATCTTTCTTGGAAAAAATTCCTTGGAATCCTTGAAGAGACCGCGCTCTCCACTGCCAAGCTAATGTTCATCATCGCTTCCGCGATCCTCTTTGGCTGGGCGCTGACGGTGGGCGAACTGCCCCAGGCCTTATCCCAATTTCTCGTTTCTACCTTTCAAGAAAAGTGGAGCTTCCTATTGGCGGTCATAGTCGTCCTCCTCGTTCTGGGAGCGATTATCGAGAATGCCATCCTGCTCCTCATACTCGCGCCAATGCTTCTTCCTATCGCTCAACAGACCTACGGAATGGATCCCGTACATTTGGGCGTGGTTATGGTATTCGCGATCATGATCGGACAGTACACCCCACCCATGGGTCTTTCTCTTTTCATCATGAGGGACGTAGCTCAGCTATCCCTTGGTCGAGTTTCTGTGGCGGTAGCGCCTTTTCTGATACCGCTAATCGGCGCGCTTCTCATAATGGCCTTCTTCCCCAATATCGTTCTTTGGCTTCCCAGGCTTCTGGGATACTGAAACGCTACTCCAATCGTGTCATGCAACTGATGCTACCAACACCCAATCGCGATGGTTCGGACTCTCGCAGATCGCTTATCTTCCCCATTCTCTTTCTTTCCGCACTATCATTCCTATTGACCGGCTGCGCAAAACCGATCGCAAATGACTTCTCCGATCGCCCCAATGTCCTTTTTATCGCTGTTGACGATCTGCGACCTGAACTTAGCGCATATGGAAAATCCTACATCAAGTCGCCGCACATGGATCGATTGGCGTCCACTGGCGTAACGTTCACGAGAGCCTATTGCAATGTCCCCGTTTGCGGTGCCTCTCGGGCCAGTCTGTTCTCAGGGGCGAGGCCAGGTTACAATCGCTTTCTTTTCCACTATGCTCAGGCCGCCATCGAGGTACCGGACGTTGTAACGCTCCCCGAGCACCTAAAGCTGAATGGCTATACCACTCTGTCTGTGGGCAAGATATTCCACACGCCTGCTGACAGCGAATACCGGGCTTGGAGCGAAACGCCCTACCGCTTTGATCATCACAAGCGAGACGACGGTTCCTGGTCGGACAAGGGCTGGCAGAACTACATTACTGAAGAGAATATTGCCATCGCGAAAACCGCGAGCAATGGAGCCGCTTGGCCGTGGGAGAAAGCAGACGTAGACGACTCTACCTATCTGGATGGGATCTATGCGGATAAAGCGATCGAATACCTCGAGGACCTCAAGGATTCGGACAAACCCTTTTTCCTGGGCGTGGGATTCTTGAAACCGCACTTGCCGTTCAATGCTCCTGCAAAGTATTGGGAAATGTACGGCAGAGATCAGATAGAGCTTGCTGACAATCCATTTTTCCCAAAGGATGCCCCAGCGCAAGCGGCGTTCAATTGGGGCGAGCTAAGAAGCTACTATGGCGTTCCCGAAGAAGGCCCCGTCAGCGAAGAGATGGCCACCACCCTGCGCCATGGGTACTATGCCTGCGTATCCGCAACGGACGCCCAGGTTGGAAAGGTGTTGGACGCGTTAGAGCGGTTGGATTTGCTGGATGACACCATCATCATCCTGATGGGCGATCATGGATACAATCTTGGCGAGCACGGGCTTTGGAACAAGCATGTCAATTTTGAAACGGCGCTGAGGACCCCTCTCATAATCTCTGGACCGGGGATCGGACAGGGCAAAGCCAGCGGAATCGTCGAGTATGTGGATCTATACCCAACTCTCGTAGACGTTACGGGCATCCCTAAACCGGATCATGCATTGCAAGGAGCCAGCATTGTTCCGATGCTAAACGATCCTCAGGCGGTCGTTAAAGATTTCGCGATCAGCAAATGGATGCAAGGCGTCACCCTTATCGGCGAGCGATACTTCTATAGCGAATGGCATGACGATGAGCAGAACCGAACGGCTCGGATGCTATACGATCATGATAACGATCCCAATGAGAACGTGAACATCGCAGAATTAATAGAAAACGAATCGCTGGTGAACGAGCTGAGCGCGAAATTGAATAAACGCTTGGACGAAGCCTACTGGGCGACTGAAGTCGGAAGCTACTCGCATCGCCTACACAGAAATTACTAGCGATTCGGCCACATGCGTAGGCTTCGATTGACTAGATCAGTTGCGTCATGGTGAACGGATCGCTCGCGATCCAGTCCCAAGTATTCCTCAGCCCATAGACGGCGGATTCATGATCTGAATCTTTCCGCTCTTAACCTAGCGTTCACTTCGCTGCCCGCTAGGATACATCGTTCCCACGTGGCACGAAAGACTGGATGCCGGTGATCGCCCGACCCAAGATGAGTCCATGAATGTCGTAGGTTCCTTCGTACGTATTCACGGTCTCGAGATTCATCATGTGATGAATCACGCGATAGTCGCCCGTAATTCCGTTTCCACCCAGCATGTCTCGAGCTTGTCTGGCAATGCCGAGGGCCGCTCCTGTACTGCTCCGTTTCGCTAGCGATACCATTTCGGGTGTAGCCCGATCCGTATCCTTCAGGTTACCGAGTCGCCACGCGAGGAGTTGCATCTGGGTGATGCTCGTAGCCATGTCGGCCAATTTCGTCTGTATCAACTGCATGGATGCCAATGGGTACCCAAATTGAACCCGATTCATCACATAGTCCCTCGCTCGATGATAGCAATTCTCTGCAACGCCCACAACGCCCCAAACAATGCCGAAGCGCGCATTGTTCAAGCAGGAGAAAGGCCCTCTTAATCCACGGATATCCGGAAATACGTTCGCATCCGGCACGAAGCAATCCTGTAGAACGATTTCTCCCGTGAGCGATGCGCGCATAGACATCTTGTTCTTGATCGCGGGAGTCGAGAAACCAGGCGTGTCTCTTTCCACCAGGAATCCGCGAATCACGCCATCCTCGGATCCGCCATCATAGGCTTTCGCCCAAACTACCGCGAGATCCGCCTCGGGCGCATTCGTGATCCACATCTTGGACCCATTCAAGACCCAGCCTCCATCGACTTTCTTGGCGGAAGTGATCATCGATCCAGGATCCGAACCGTGATCCGGCTCAGTCAGCCCATAGCAGCCGATAATTTCGCCGGTCGCCAGACGAGGCAGGAACTTCTGCCTCTGCTCCTCTGTACCAAACTCGAAAATTGGATACATAACCAAAGACGATTGCACCGATACGAACGAGCGATAGGCGGAATCGACTCGATCCATTTCGCGTTGAATTAATCCATAGGAAGTATAGCTGGCTCCCGCCCCCCCGTATTCCTCAGGGAGCGCCACCCCAAGCAGTCCGAGCTCCCCTAGTTCTCGAGGAATCTGCATGTCAAAATGCTCGTTCTGATTGCCTTCGAGCGCCCTCGGCTCCAGTTTCGTTTGAGCGTATTCACGACTCGCCTCCATGATCATTCGATCTTCGCGGCTAATGAGCTCTTCAAAAAGATAGATGTCGCCAGCGTTGAATTTTTTACCCATGGCTGCTAAATTAGTATACTGCGACAGAGCCTAGCAAGAAACGAGTTTAAGAATCATTCGATCCCACCATGATGGATGGTACGTTCTTTTTTCGACTGAACCAGAACCAAAGGAGACCATTGATCGCTATCAGGATAACGATCAGCTCCCAGAAAAGAGGAGTCAATCCATCGACAAGCCCCACTTTGGAAAAGAGAAGATAGGTAGCGACGACGCAGGAAAACAAGGTAGTCGCGCAGGGAATGCCATAGTGCCAAGGCGTCATGTCTACGAGATTGTTCAATTGATAGCTCCAGGCTACGGGTCTTGGGCGAATATATCCTGCGACGAGCATGATGCCTACTTCGATTAGAAATAGAATCGCGTATAAATGTAAGAAATGAATGGATACATATTCCTTTAAGGCGAACTGAAAAAGGCCGTAGGCGATCACGTGGAACACGATCGCTATCTTGGCCCCAATAGCGGGAACCCGTTTAGTAAATAATCCAACCAAAACCACCGCGATCACAGGAATATTGTAGAATCCCGTAAATATGCGGATCACCTGAAAGAGCCCGTCGGGCGCGAACTGCAGCAATGGCGCTACGATAAACGAGAAGATCGCTATCACGATACTGGCGATTTTCGCAACGCGCAGCATTTGCTCATCGCTTACTGCGTCCTTTTTCATCGGAGCGTACACGTCCAGGCAGAAGAGCGTGGCAGCGCTGTTGAGCAACGAATTGAAGGAGCTGAACACGGCCCCCAACAAGACCGCGAGGAAAAATCCAGTCGCGTACACGGGCAGAACGTCGCGAACCAGTTGAGGATAGGCCAAGTCGATCGTTTTGAGTCCAGGCCCATAGAGATGATAGGCGATCACGCCTGGAATCATCATCAAGAACGGCACCAGAACCTTGAAGAATCCTGAAAAGAGAACGCCTTTCTGACCTTCCGCCAGATTCTTCGCTCCCAAGGTGCGCTGTATGACATACTGATTGGTGCACCAATAAAACAAGTTAGCGAACACCATCCCCGTAAACAACGTACCGAAAGGCGTCGGATCGCTGGATCCTCCAATCGCGTTCAGCTTGTGCGTATCGGTAGTCGTGATAATTGAAAGCCCTTCCGCAATGCTCCCCTTGCCCAAGGCGGACAACCCCAACAACGGCACCGCAATCCCAACAATCATCAGGCCGATGCCGTTCAAGGTGTCCGAAACCGCCACCGCTTTAAGCCCCCCGAACACCGCGTAAATTGCGCCGATCACGCCAATCACCACAATGGTGAGCGCCAAGCTCGAGCTGTAGCCAATATTGAAGAGCCCCGGAACATCGAACAAACGCAATACTGCGATGGAACCCGCATACAAAACGGATGGGATCGTGATTAGGCCGTAGCCGATCATGAACAGGATCACAGACATGCGGCGCACGCTTCCGTCGAAGCGGTCGTTGAGAAATTGGGGCAGCGTACTGAAGGCGCCCGCAAGGTAACGGGGCAGGAATATCAAGGCCATGCAGATCGTCGCCACCGCCGCGGTCACTTCCCAGCCCATGCTGCTGAGGTTGAATCCATACGCCGAACCATTCAGTCCGATGAGCTGCTCCGCAGACAGATTTGTTAGTAGCATCGAACCCGCAATGAACACCGCGCTCAATCCCCGGCCAGCAAGGAAATAGCCATCGCGCGTGCTGACTTCCCCCCGCGTCTTCAAGTAAGATATCCAAGCTACAATCCCCATAAAGAACACGCAGCTGAGCAACGTTACAATTAAATCACTACCGGCCATAGACCTATCAGTTGAAAGCGCCCTACCGTAAAATACGAGTATAAAAATCCGAAAATGGATATTAATCCATTAGAATATCGAGAACGCCCACGCGTTTAATTTCACGTCTCTTATGCATTTCCATTCGGGTATTCGTAAAACCCCTTTCCTGACTTTCTCCCAAGCCAGCCCGCCGCCACGTATCGGCGCAATAGAACGGGGGGACGATATTTAGGATCCCCAAATTCGCGTTGATACACCTCGCAAATCGACAGGAGCGTATCCAGACCCACGAAATCTGCGAGCGTTAGCGGGCCCATCGGATGCCCCAATCCAAGGGTAACGCCTTTGTCTATATCTTCACGGCTGGCAACGCCTGACTCCAATGCAAATATAGCCTCGATCAAAAAGGGAATGAGAATTCGGTTCACAACGAACCCTGGCGAATCCTTCGCATGGATCACGGTCTTGCCTAGATGCTCGGCGAAACGAGTGACTGCCGCGCTCGTTTCGTCGCTGGTAGCCGCGCCGCGAATGATCTCAACCAGGGGCATCAGGGGAACGGGATTGAAAAAGTGGATACCTACCACACGGTCGGGTCGCTTCGTTGCGGACGCTATGTTCGTGATCGAGATGGAGGACGTGTTGCTAGCCAGCACGGTTGATGGTGGGCAAAGCGCATCAAGCTGCTCAAAGAGCGAGCGTTTGAGCGACTCCTTTTCGCTAACGGCTTCGATGACGAGATCGGCCTCTGCCATTCGATCCAGATCCGAGGAAGCTTGAATTCTCTCTTGGATGACATCGATGTCTTCATTCAGCTTGCCTTGTTCGCCTAGCCGAGCCAGGCGTTTTCCAATTTGCGCAAGCGCTCGATCTAAGGAATCCGAATCCTGATCGGCCAAAAGAACTTCGACTCCCGATTGGGCTGTCACTTGAGCGATCCCCGATCCCATTAAGCCACTGCCAACTATTCCGATTTTTTGCATAATTTGATCTTTGTTGCGATTGAGGCAGGCCCATTGATGTGAATCGGAACTGACGCATATCCTACATTCCAGGAACGAGCCGAAAAAAAAGCGATGCGCCTGGGAAGTCAACGACTCACGGGCACGGGCGCTCCTTTCGTCTTCGAAATACAACCTGTGTACTTTGAAGGTAAATACTAAATTCAGGCATACTTGACTCGAAAGCCTCCAATAGGCTCAATGCTCGCTCATACCCCAATCGATACCTTGAATCTAAGAGACTGCCAATAAATCAGAATATGCATCGCTCATTCATAGTCCCAGGTATTCTTGGTCTAGCCACATCCCTAGCCGCCTGCGCCCTTCAGGCACAATCAATGAATGACGAATTCTTATTTGGAGACGCTCTTCCGGACGCGCCAGAATTGGCGAAACGAGGCCCTTATGGAGTCGGCGTCAAAACGCTGGAGCTGGTAGACAAAGGCCGTCCCAACATCCTAAAATTCAAGGATGGCATTACCCCGATCTACGATCGCCCGATTACGATCGAAGTCTGGTATCCTGCCGTGATTCCGGATTCTACGGCGGAGATTGAAATTTACCATCATGTATTGGGCCTACATGGACAAGAGGATCGCCCCCTCGTACCGATCACCTTCAAAGGACGCGCGTTGCGCGACGCCGAAGCAGACCGAAACGAATCAGCCTATCCTCTCATCATCCTATCTCACGGATATCCAGGCTACCGGTATATATTCACCTACCTCGCGGAGAATTTAGCTTCGAAAGGATACGTGGTCGCGGCGATCGATCACACGGACTCTACTTACTTCGATGCGGGGCCGTTTCAAAGCACGCTGCTCAATCGCTCGATCGATCAACTCTTTGTATTGGATGAGATAGATCGACTCAGCCATGGAGATAGCAAGAGTTTCCTGTCGGGCTTGGCCGACGCTCGCAATACCGGCATCGCTGGCTATTCGATGGGAGGATACGGAGTATTGAATGTCGCAGGCGCGGGATACAGCGATGCCTATGTCGAGGGATTCAAAGCCATGACCGAAGGCAGCGATGCGCTTGCCTCAAGGGGGATTTCGTCTGAAACGTACCGAAATTCCTTGGACAGTCGAATCAAGGCCATTATCGCCTTGGCTCCTTGGGGCATGGAAAAAGGCGCCTGGGATGCCGACGGTCTCGCCGGATTGGCCATCCCCACTCTATTTATCGCAGGAAGCCAGGACGATGTGTCCGGCTACGAAGAGGGAGTAAAGGCAATCTACGAAGGGGCCGTGAATACCGATAGGCATATGCTGACCTACGTAAACGCTCGCCACAACGTGGCCCCCATTCCGCCTCCTCAGGAAGTTCTCAATCCAGAAGTCAATCTTATCGAATACCTTCGCTACGCAGATCCCGTCTGGAAGGAACGAAAGATCAACAATATCAACCAACACTTCGTGACCGCGTTTTTCGGCATGCACCTGAAGAAGGATCAAGACTATCAATCGTATCTGAATGTAAGCCAAGATACGAACGATGGGACCTGGAAAGGTTTTCTGCCAAGAACAGCGACCGGATTGGAAATGATACACGCAAAAGCGCAGTGAGTTAACACTAGCTATCAGAACCCCCAATCCCAATCGAACTCGCTTCGAGATCGTGTTCGAACGTATCTTGAACCCACTAGAGACTCAATGAACCCCACCCCAAGCGTAAGTGGCGTCACATTTCGCTCGATCGAGAGCAACGGCATCACCATGCGTATCGCCGAGGCGGGAACGGATGGCCCTCTTTTATTGCTCGCTCACGGTTGGCCCGAGTCTTGGTATTCTTGGCGCCATCAACTGGTCGCGCTCGCAAACTCCGGATACCGAATCGTCGCACCCGACATGCGAGGCTATGGCGAAACCGAAGCGCCTACCGAAGTAGAATCATTCGACATTGCTCATCTAACTGCAGACATAGTCGGGATCCTTGACACGTTGGGCGAAGAAACCGCGGTTATCATCGGTCACGACTGGGGAGCGATCATCGGTTGGCATTGCGCGCTCATGTATCCAAAAAGGTTTACAGGACTGATAGCCATGAGCGTCCCTTATGGCGGGCGACCCAAGCAATCGCCTATTTCCTACTGGAATGAAAAATTCGGCGACCAATTTTTCTACATTCTCTATCACAATGAGCCCGGAGTCGCGGAAGCAGAGTACGACTCCAACCCGCGCGCTTTGCTTAGTCGCCTATACCTATCGCCTCATTCGCCTAGAGAAGCTCCTGTAGTTACCGATCGACGACGGCGCGCCGGTGGCTGGATCGATCGTCTGGGAGCGCCAAAAGGACTTCCCGATTGGCTATCGGAATCGGATCTAGACTATTTCGTGTCTCAATTTGAAAAGGCCGATTTTCGAGGCGGCATCAACTACTACCGAAATTTTCATCGCAATTGGGAAATCACGGAAAACCTGAAGGATGCTAACGTGACGATTCCCACTCTCTTCATTGCCGGCGAAAAAGACCTCGTTATCGCAAGAGCGACCGCAGATAAGCTAACTCAAACCATGAGTCGCGTTACGGAAGACCTGAAAGGCGTTCTCCTGATCCCCGAAATCGGCCATTGGGTCCAGCAAGAAGCGCCAAATAGAACCAATGAGGCGATTCTAGAATTCTTACGGGAAATCCAAACCCGAGGTGGTTCCCAGCAATAGCCCAATCCTAGGTCCACAGATTTCCGCTCGCCAATCCGATTTCGCTTTCTTAAAATCTACAGCCCTTTCTAGAATACCCCAATTACCCCGCTATGTCACTAAACCTAGGCAGCCTCCTATCGAGTTCAGCGAAACAATTTAGCTCCGAAACCGCATTGATCGCGGAGTCGGATCGGTACACTTACGAGCGACTGGATAGTTGCGCGCGAATGTTCGCGGCCGAATTGCTAGAAGCCGGTATCGAACGCGGCGATAAAGTCGCCCTCATGACGCCGAACGTACCCGAATTTACGATCGCCTACTTCGGCGCCCTCTACGCCGGAGCAGTGGTAGTTTCATTGAATATTCTCCTGTCGGCAGACGAACTGGAATATCAGCTAACGCATAGTCAGGCGAAAGCATTCGTCATGCACGCGGATTGCAGCGAATCCGGACTCGAAGGATTCAATCGCTGCGACAGCTGCCAATTGCTTTACGTGGTAGAAGATGGCGGAGCGAAGACCTCAATACAGAACGCTCGCACGGTCGTAGAAACCCTGACCCGTTCAGGTCATGCGGACGTTTGTCAGACCATGCCGGACGAAACCGCCGTGCTAATCTATACGAGCGGCACTACCGGAAAGCCCAAAGGAGCCGAGCTTACCCATTCCAGTCTTTTCCTCAATGCGCGTTACGCATCCGAGCGAATGTTCAGCGCTTGGCCCACTGAAATAACGATTATGCAACCGGGCTTCGTTGGACTCTGCGCGCTTCCCCTGTATCACATCTTCGGCCAGGTCGTCGTTCAAAATGGCCTCCTCATGGGAGGGGGATCGTTCGTTTGCCTTAAGCGATTTTCAGCAGAAGCCGCCATCGCCGCGATCGAACGAGAGAAGGTGACGCTCTTACCGGGCGTGCCCACCATGTTTTTCGCGATACTCAACGATGTAAAAAGCGGATCGGCCGACCTATCGAGCTTGAAGCGCTGCGTGTCTGGCGGCGCTCCCTTGCCTGTGGACGTTAAGGAGACCTACAAGAAGAAATTCGGCATTACGATCCAAGAAGGCTACGGCCTGACAGAGACCTCTCCAATGGCCATCATGCAGCTGCCAAATGAATCCGACAAGTGCGGCACCGCAGGGAAGCCCATTCACGGCGTCGATGTGAAGATCTTTGACGACAACGACGTAGAGGTCCCCCAAGGTGAACGAGGTGAGATTGTCATACGAGGCCACAATGTAATGAAGGGCTACTACCGCAACCCGGAAGCAACCGCAGAGGCGATGCGCGGCGATTGGTTTCATTCAGGGGATATTGGATACGTCGATGAGGAAGGGGACATCTTCATCGTAGATCGCAAGAAGGACATGATCTTGCGAGGTGGATACAATGTCTATCCACGCGAGGTTGAAGAGGCGCTGTACAAGCATCCCGCCGTTATGGAAGCCATGGTTATAGGAGTGCCAGACGAGCGCTATGGCGAAGAGGTGAAAGCCGTCGTCTCGCTCAAGCCAGATCAATCAGCAAGCCCAGAAGAAATCATCGAGTTTTCGAAGGAACGTTTAGCCGCCTACAAATATCCGCGCATGCTTGAGATAATGGATACACTGCCCAAAGGACCTACGGGTAAACTATTGAAGCGGGTACTCCGTGAAACCAACTAGAACTCTATGGCTTCTTTCACCCGTGGATCCATCTCTTCCGGTTTCGTCATTAGCGAAACGACAATCATCACGAAAATCGACGAGATGAGCGCAATGGCGCCGATGCTGATTGAGTTGGGAACCAGATAAAGCGGATCCTCCCTAGGATACTTTGAGGCCAAATCAAGGCCCATATTTACGACGAGACCTGTGGCTGCAGCCGCCACGGCGCCCTGCCAGGTCGCTCGCTTCCAATTAAATCCAATTGTCACCATCGGAACAAACGCTGCGGCAAATAATCCCCAACCAAAGATTCCCAAGATGGCGATCAAGTCTCCGTGGTTCTTGGCCCAAAGCGCGAATATGGTTGCGCAAATAGCGATAATGAACGTCGCGGAACGGGCCCAAAGAAGCTCGTTCTTTACCGGACGCTTGAGAATCGCTTGAGGAATATCGCGAACGAACACCCCTGCCCCAATGTTGAGGAAGGAGTCTGCAGTCGACATAATCGCGGCGAACAAGCCCGAAAACACGATACCCGCCAACCACACGGGCGTATGATTCATCAGAAACAGCGGAGCGGCGCTGTCTTCCTGACCTACCGGAAGCGCTTCTGCATTGCCCGTTAGCACAAGGTATTTCATCGCGAAACCGACGCTGATCCACAGAAGCACGCAAATAATGTAGGCGGAGGCTGCGAGAGCTGGCGACCATTTAACCGTGTTGAAGTCACGGGCCATAAACATCTTAGTTATGGTGTGAGGCTGACCTGACCCGCCAAATCCAAAAAGGAAAAGATAGCTCAAGCAAGCCATGGGTCCCAATACTCCCCACGGGCCAATAGTATCCTTCTGTCCCATTTCGGTGAATACATTTGTCAAATTTCGCGTACCCGCCAAAAATTCGCCATCTCCTACCGTTGTCATGGCGATCCAAAAAACGGCCACTCCCGCAAACATCATTATCGCTCCCTGGAACACATCTGTGTAGAGCCCGGCAATGATACCGCCAAATACAGCGTATCCAATCACCACGGTCATTCCGATTATCGCGGCCGTAGTGAAATTAATATCGAAAAAATTCGACGCAACCGCTCCAAAGGCGAGTATTTGCGTTCCTAAATAAGCGACAACTCCGAGCAGTATGATCACTCCAGCGGTCATTCGGCACACTTCGCTATTATAGCGATGCGCTACCGCATCGGGCAACGTCAAGATGTTGAAGAGCTCAGCGAATGCCTTGAATCGCTTCCCGAGCATGAGGCCCACAACGGCAATTCCCAATGACGCTGGAAGGCAAATCCAGAAGGATGACGTACCGTACTTGTAGACAAGGCCGGGACCTCCAATAAATCCGAAGCCGCTCAGTATCGTGGAAAATGAAGCGAACCCCATAACAAGAATTCCCACGCTCTTGCCTGCTACGAAGAAGTCTTTCGAGGACTTCGTCTGCTTCGCCGCCCAAACCCCAATCCCTAGGCAACAAAGCATGTAGAAGCCTATGATGCTCAGCATTATCGTCCGGTCATCCATCGATCGATTCCTCCCTGCTTTGATTGGATAGTTCCTCGAGTCGGCGCCTTTTCTCCGGAGGCGCAACTACGCGATCGAATCCAATGATCCATAGAAAGATAAACGAAAACGGAAAAAAGGTGACGCCAGAAACCAATAGCGATGTCGCCGGTTCCATTCCAAGATGTAGGGAATCACCGACTACGAACCAATGGTCTAGCAGTATAATGAATACCAGTATAACTGCAAAGATCAGGAATCCTATGGAAAACAGCCTACGAAACTTCGAGCTGCCTTCTTCGCTAAGGATATTCTTGACAACCAATACGCCAATCGTACCGGTAAGGCATAGGGCATAGATGATCGTTCGAACTACCTCCGGCAGGGATTCTCCCACGAACACCATGAGGAGCATGATACCGGTGAAAAGAGCCACAAATACCATAGGGGTTTCTTGTTTGGTCGTCATTAGCGATTTTGGGTCAAGCACGCTCGGGGTAGAGCAAAAAAACTAATCGTGCAGGCGTTATCTAGACATGTGGTTTCATAGACAATTAAAAAATACAGCTCGGCCGTATCCAACTTCAATGGATCATAAGTGGGCCCCAACGATGCCGATGAGGCGCGATCGCTTTGAACTAAGAGCTCCCTGATTCAAGATGGGGCAGCCCATTTGCAGTGACCCAAATCGACTACCGAGCTAGGGTCGAATTGCCGTGCCATCTCCTTTTCGTATGGGGGGCCAATTCAAAGGTTCTTCGACGATCGGGTAATCAGCCGCCAATTTCTCATCGAAGTCGACGCCGTACCCCGGGGCCTCGTTCACGATCATGTAGCCGTTTTCTATCGTGGGGCATCCGGGGAATACCGCTCGAGTGGCGTCATTGAACTGGACTACCTCCTGGATCCCGAAATTCGGTACCACCAAGTCCAAATGGGCGTTGGCAGCATGCCCTACAGGAGACACGCCATGGCCATGCCAGGCCGTTCGAACGTTGAACAATTCACTTAGGACGGAGATCTTCTTGGCTACGCTCAACCCGCCTGCATGCGACACGTGGACGCGAATGAAATCGATCATCATTCCGGAAATGAGCGGTATCCACTCGGTGGGATTGTTGAACAGCTCACCCATGGCGATAGGACAACTCGTTTGCTCGCGAAGCATCTTGAAGTAATGCTGCGGCGTTTCTGGCGGAAACGGATCCTCAACGAAGAAAGGATCGTATTCTTCCAGTTGCTTTATCAAACGGATCGCATCGATAGGATTGATTCGCTCGTGTATGTCGTGCAACAGCTCGATCTGCTTCCCACAAGTACTTCGAATATGGGCGAACAGTTCAGGCAATTTCTCCAAATACACACGCGTATCCACAGTCACATCACCCCGGGCTCCAAATCCAGCCTTCTTATAGTCTGCCTCACCAGAAAGATTTTCGCTCCCATAGCCGCCTAGCTGAATGCGAATGTGCCGAAACCCTTGATTCATCAAGTCCTTGGCATTCGCTTCGACCGTTTCCAGGTCATCTCCTCGCGCATGCGCGTAGCAATCAACCGCAAAGCGAACCTTCCCGCCAAGCAACTGGTACACCGGCATATTCGCCCGCTTGCCCTTGATATCCCACAAGGCCTGATCCATTCCGCTAAGAGCATTGTTGAATATCGAGCCGTTCCGCCAATAGGACATATTGAAAGCGGTTTGCCAAAGGTCCTCAATCTGATCGGGATCCTTGCCGATGAGAAATGGCTTGAGGTACCGCTCGATGGCTTCAGCAACCAGATGCGGCCGACGACGGTAAGAGGCGCAGCCATAGCCGAACAAGCCAGGCTCGGAAGTCTCCACTTTCACGACGACTAGATTTTGGTCCTGGGGAATCGTCAGGAACACTTTCACGTCGGTGATCTTTAGCGGAGCAAGGCCCTTTGTCCCTTTCTCGTAGGTTGCCGCCATTGCCTCCTCTTGCTTTGTGAGCGCGCCTAGGGCGCCTGCGGTCGTGCCCAATGCGGCAAGTTTCATCATATTACGGCGATTCATATGCATATTCCTCGGGTTACTAATTGAACATTCCAAACGACTGGCGATTATGTACCCCAGAAACTTTAGCGCATCAATAGCAATATCCCATTTTAGGTCGTAAATCGCAGAAAAATCTCAAATAATTCTACCGGACGGTCGGTAATTATTGATTCGATTTACCTCATAAGGCAGACCTCGTGAACGATAACCCAATTTGAATCACTTTTCGATACCACCAATGCAATTTATCCGTCCCCTCTCGTATCCATGATTCCAACAACCGCATGAAAGCGATCCAGGTAGATCCTCAAACTCAAGCGCTCGACTGGCTAGACGCGCCAGACCCGACTCCAGCATCGGACGAAGTCGCAATCGACATCCATGCGACCGCCGTCAATCGAGCGGACTTGCTGCAGCGAAGCGGGAACTATCCTCCTCCGCAGGGGGCGCCGCCCTACATGGGCTTGGAAGCCGCGGGGGTCGTTTCCAAGCTAGGCGACGGCGTTTCGGAGTGGCGAATCGGAGATCGCGTGTGCACACTGCTGAGCGGCGGCGGCTATGCAGAGCAGGTCGCTGCACCGGCAGCGCTCCTCGTTCGGATTCCGGATGAGTGGAGCTTCGAACAGGCCGCAGCGATTCCGGAGGTGTTCTATACTGCTTACCTCAATCTCTTCATCGAAGGCGGGCTCTCAAAAGGCGAAACCGTGTTGATTCACGGAGGCGCGAGCGGAGTCGGCACGGCGGCGATCCAACTCGCCAAGCGAGCGGGTTGCCGCGTATTGATAACGGCAGGACGGGCCGATAAGATCGAGGCATGCATAGCGCTTGGCGCAGAATCGGGAGTAAACTACAAGGAGGAGAATTTCGAATCCGCCATCCGGAAACTGGCGCCGGAAGGAGTCGATGTCATTCTCGACATTGCAGCCGCTGAGTATCTGAAGCCGAATATGAATCTGCTGAGAACGGGAGGTCGGCTCGTCATGATCGCGTTGCTTACAGGTTCCAATACCGAGATCGATCTTTCGATCCTAATGCGGCAGCGGCTCCGCATCATCGGCTCGGTCCTACGTTCGCGCGCCCTAGAGGAAAAAGTGGACGTGCGCAACCGCTTCGAGAATCGATTTTGGCCCGATTTGCTTTCGGGCGTCCTGAAGCCTGTAATTTACAAGTCGCTCCCGATTCAGCAAGCGAACGCGGCGCAGGCGATTCTCGGAGCGAATAGAAACATTGGAAAAGTGATCTTGAAGGTCCGGAAATAAGTTTGCTTCGCTTCTTCATCGCAATTGCAACCGAAAGTCATTTCATAGCAAAGATCAGCCAACAACTGAATATCATTCAATACCCCAACCCATGAGAAATCTCTATCCTTCAAGATCAATACTGCTTGGATCGATTGTCGCGCTCGCATTTGTAACTCATCTTCAATTACAGCCTATTGAAGCAAAACCGCCTCAAATGCCCGGCGCTCCAACCGCAAAGCCAGAGAGCCTAGGCATGTCTTCAGAGCGACTGGAACGCTTGGATGCCATCATGCAAGGTTACATAGACCGTGCCGAGACTGCAGGTGTCGTTACGCTGGTCGCGCGCAAGGGCAAGGTCGTTCACTTCTCAGCTCTAGGAATGAGAGACGTGGAAAGCGGCGCGCCAATGACGGAAGACACGATCTTCAGAATCGCGTCGATGACCAAGCCGATCACCTCCGTTGCCTTAATGATGCTTTACGAAGAGGGCTACTTCCAATTGCGGGACCCGATCTCGAAATGGTTGCCCGAATATGCGGATATGAAGGTCGCCATACCCGCCCCGCCTAGCGAACGAATTTCGGGCCGATACAAGACCGTTCCCGCCAACGGACCGATTACCATCCAGCACGTGCTTACGCATACCGCAGGCCTTTCCAATGGCTATCGAGGTATCACGCAGCCAGAATATGCAGAAGCGATGGCAAACTTTCCTCCGGAAGAAACCGATCACGAACGGATCAGGCGACTCGCAGCGATTCCGCTTAATTTCCATCCCGGCGAACACTGGGAATACGGCTTGGCGACCTCCGTGGTCGGCGTCCTCGTAGAGGTCATGTCAGGCATGACCCTCGATGCATTTTTCCGCGAGCGCATTTTCAAGCCTCTCGATATGCCGGATACTTACTTCTTCCTACCCGAATCGAAGCTGGACCGTTTCGCCGCTAACTACACGCGTGGCGAAGATAACACGATTCAATTAGCTGAAGCGCCCGATGCGGAAAGTCGATGGGTACGCGAGCCACACGTCCAATTTCGAGGCGCCGGCGGCTTGGTATCGACCGCTCGTGACTACTTCCGATTTCAGCAAATGATGCTCAATGGAGGCGAACGAGACGGCGTTCGACTGCTCAGCCGAAAAACCGTGGAGCTGATGACCGCAAATCATACCGGGGACAAAGAAAACTGGCTTACGGGACCCGGATACGGATTCGGTCTTGGGTATGCCGTTGTCACAGACCAAGGACCCGCAGCTACTCCAAAATCAGAAGGTTCCTACCACTGGGGCGGCGCCTACGGAACGATCTCTTGGGTCGATCCCAAGGAAGAGCTTGTCGGCGTGCTCATGGAGCAAATCTATCCCTACACTCACCTCAATATTCGACCGGACATGAAGTCGATGACCTATCAAGCGATTGTGGATTGAGTATCAGCGCTCTAACTACGATTCGATGAACAACCCATATAAATATTAAGGGCTGAAGTAGCTAAGAGAGCCGATATGGCGCATGCTGCTTCACGCGCGCAGTAGAAAGGGTCGCCTGCCTCCTCGCAGGCAAGGCGAGCCCATCGAGCTTTCCGCCGCGGGTTCGACGGCCAGGGCCGCGGCCGAAGCGGCAGGCGCCCAGGCCAATGCTGCGCCCCGTTTCCTCATGGGCTTGGGAATGCCCATGTCCAGCAAGCTTCCCAGCTGCGGGCCTAGCGGGGAAGTCGCGGCCGACGAGAGCCACTTCGGAGGCGGGCGCGAAGGCAGGCGGGGACGGGGAGCGGCAGGCGAGGTCGCGGCCTTCGGCCCGCTCAAGAGGGGCGGGAAGGCCTGCACGGCCATGATCCCCGCCGCCGCGGCAGCCACGCTCCTGCCGATCATCGAGGAGAAGGCCCAGCCCGGCAGCATCGCCTACACCGATGCGCTCAAGGCCTGCAACGCTCTGGACGCGAGCGGCTTTCGCCCCATGCGCATCAACCGCTCCGAGCCCTTCGCCGACAAGGGGAACCGCATGAATGGCATTGGAAAGCTCCTGGAATCAGGCTAAGCGTCATCTGCGTCGATCCAATGGCATCAGAAAGGAGAGCTTCCACTGGTTTTCAAAGGAGCGCGAATGGCGCTTCAACGGAGGCAGCCATCAACGGCTCCTCAAGCAGCCTAAACAGCGGTACAAACGGACAAAGCATTAAACGTTAGCTGCTTCAGCCCCTAATTCTATCTTCAGAATGGATTTAGAACCTGTTTGCTGTGTAGTTCCAGCCCAAAAAATGAAATTGCTCTCTCATCTCCAAGTCTCTGGCCTCTCGCAGGCAGCTCAAAGGCAAAAAGAAACTCCACGGATTTCGGTTAACCCGAGAAGGCAGGGCTGAAACAGAGGCCGCCGATGATACAGCTGTTACCCTTGCTCGGCGACCCCATTGGTTGCCTGATCCTCACCGGACGATCCAACTCTCTTGTCCATTGTACGTACAAATTGATTGCGGGCAGCAGATTGCGCGAGCCAAAGACCATTCTGGGCTCTATTGGGTTGGATTTTCCGGAAGGGCCTAGCAGAGCCCTGGAACAAGAGAATCTCCGCGGTAGGAATCGGATGCGGGGAGTCAAGCGTCAGAGCGGCTAGTTTCAAATAGGGAAACGTCCTCTCAAGGCCGGTTTCCTGCTGCTAAGAGGCAAAGGGCGCGAGATTCAGCTTATCGGAGATTTCGCCTTGCCTTCGACGCGAAGGCGCGAGTATAAACGGATCATGCTGCCCAAAGAGGTTCTGATAATCCTAGCCGCCCTTATTGCCACCACTTGGGTTTCGGGCCAGACCTTTGAGGAGGCTAAAGTGAAAGCCGAGCAAGGGGATGCCGCGGCACAGTTCAACCTTGGGCTAATGTACAGCTTCGGCGATGGCGTCTTGCAGGACGACAAGGAAGCCGCTAGGTGGTTTCGCAAATCCGCCGAGCAGGGGTACGCCGAGGCGCAGTACAACCTTGGGCTAATGTACAGCTTCGGCGATGGCGTCTTGCAGGACGACAAGGAAGCCGCTAGGTGGTTTCGCAAATCCGCCGAGCAGGGGGACGCCGAGGCGCAGTACAACCTTGGGCTAATGTACTACCACGGCGAAGGCGTCTTGCAGGACGACAAGGAAGCCGCTAGGTGGTATCGCAAATCCGCCGAGCAGGGGGACGCCGAGGCGCAGTACAGCCTTGGGCTAATGTACTACCACGGCGAAGGCGTCTTGCAGGACGACAAGGAAGCCGCTAGGTGGTATCGCAAATCCGCCGAGCAGGGGTACGCCGAGGCGCAGTACAACCTTGGGCTAATGTACTACCGCGGCGAAGGCGTCTTGCAGGACGACAAGGAAGCCGTTAGGTGGTTTCGCAAATCCGCCGAGCAGGGGTACGCCGAGGCGCAGTTCAACCTTGGGGTAATGTACGACCGCGGCGAAGGCGTCTTGCAGGACGACAAGGAAGCCGTTAGGTGGTATCGCAAATCCGCCGAGCAGGGGAAAGCCGAGGCGCAGTACAACCTTGGGCTAATGTACTACCGCGGCGAAGGCGTCTTGCAGGACTACAAGGAAGCCGCTAGGTGGTTTCGCAAATCCGCCGAGCAGGGGGACGCCGGGGCACAGAACAACCTTGGGGTAATGTACGACCGCGGCGAAGGCGTCTTGCAGGACGACAAGGAAGCCGTTAGGTGGTATCGCAAATCCGCCGAGCAGGGGAAAGCCGAGGCGCAGTACAACCTTGGGCTAATGTACGACCGCGGCGAAGGCGTCTTGCAGGACGACAAGGAAGCCGCTAGGTGGTTTCGCAAATCCGCCGAGCAGGGGGATGCCGAGGCGCAGTTCAACCTTGGGCTAATGTACTACCGCGGCCGAGGCGGGGACAACCTAGCAAAAGAAATGACCTCTGAGCAAATCGCCGAAGCACAGAAGTTGGCACGGGAGTGGCTGGAAAAAAGGAGAGCTTCCACTGGTTTTCAAAGGAACGCGAATGGCGCTTCAACGGAGCAACCATCAACGGCTCCTCAAACACCTTAAACAGTCGTACAAACGAACAAAGCATTAAACGTTAGCTACTTCAGCCCCCTATATTATATAGCGGCCTCTATATATTATATTGATCGGCGCCCCATTTGCTTGACCCGTTGATAGGTTTGGATACGACATCTTGCATGTCCCCCCATCGCGAAGAGCCCCAGCGTCCCACCGATCACGCCCACCCAGACTCCAGGCGAACGTTCATTGCCAAGCTCGCTGCGGCCGGACTTTTGACGACTGCCCTGTCCGAAACAGGATGCACCGCTAAATCGAGTTCGCAGTTGCACCTTGCTTGCCAGACGAATGCGTGGCCCTCCACCGCTGGCCTGGAAAACCTGATCCCCGTGCTCGGCACATTGAAAGCCCTCGATTTCGAAGGCTACGAAACGTCTTTTCGTAACGTGCAAGAGGCCTACTCCAATCCAGAGCCTGCAAGGGCTCAGCTCGAAGAGATCGGCTTAACCTGCGCTGGAGTCCATGTGGCCGGGCCCGACCTCTACCTGCCGGAAACCGGCATTCCCTCATTGGACTTCCTGCGGGCAATTGCGACCGGATCCGCCGCCCTCGGAGCGGAGTACCTGATATTGAGCGGACGCGGCGTCAGCGATCCCAACGGTGAACTAAATAAGGAGGCCCTCAGCCGAAAGATCTCTGCCCTTAAGGATGTCGCTCACGTCTGCAACGACTCCGGGATCAAGCTCGCCTACCACAACCACGCAGACGATTTTCTGAACAACGGAGCGGAAGTAGACGCAATTCTCTCTGCTAGCGAACGCGATCAAATCAGCGTTTGGTTCTGCGTTCACAACGCGGAAAAAGCAGACGTGCCTATCGGCGAGTATTTCGCTTCCCACTACGATTCTATTTCAGGAGTCCATCTCACCAATATCCTCATGGACTCTGACGACGAGCATCGTTTTGATGGCAACGCCCTCGTTTGCGAAATGCAGAAGTCCGATTGGAAGGGTTGGCTGATCATCGAAGAGGAACGCACGCGAAGCCGTCCGGATTGGCCTCAAACTCCTGCAATCGAAGCATCCCGAGAACACGTTCGCAGCGTCTTCGGAGTTTAAGGTGTAGCCGTGCGGGGCTCAATCAGCCAAACCTGCAAGAAGCGCTATGATTCCAACTTATAGCGGTTTGCATACAATCACGGCTGCTTCCAATCGCTCGTTCTCGCTTGAAGGAGACGATTTTCAGCCGCTCTCTACCTCATTGCCTCCTGGATCCTTCAATGCAGTAGGCGAACCCACTTAGACCTCCTATTTTGGAGTAATAATGCATTGACTCTATCGCCGACCAAGCTATCCTATTTCAAATTGAAATATCCGATAATGGATATTTAGTATCGAGTCGACCTGACCTAGCTTCAACCCCGGAAATACAAGGTACGTTACTCTCATCACATGGGACGAACTCATGCCGGAACACCCAACAATGCGAGCGAATTTCCTTAGAGCAAGGCCTCAACAGCTGCAGCGAAACGCGCTGCCTGGAGCGCGCTCCTTCCTCGCTGGATTTGCAATCGCTCTCGGGGGAGCGCTAGCGGTTGGGTCCTCTGATGAAAGCCCGATTCGAACGTCGGATGTCGTCACCGAGCAAGACCGCAATTTCTGGGCATTTACCAAGCCGACCCGTCCTGAAGTTCCAAAGGTCGAAGACGACGCCAGAGCGAGAACCCCGATAGACTATTTCATTTTGGCTTCGCTTGAATCGAAGAATCTCGAATTCCATGACGATGCCGGCAACCGGACCCTGATGCGGCGGGTAAGCTATAATCTGACGGGGCTACCCCCAGAACCCGAGGTGGTGGAAAAATTCGTCAACCATCCCAATCCGGAAGCGTACAATCAATTGGTAGATTGGCTGCTCGACTCCCCTCGCTATGGGGAGCGTTGGGGGCGCCATTGGTTGGACGTGGCCGGCTACTCCGAGTCGAGCTTTTTCATTGGCGATCAGATCCGTCCCGACTACTGGCGCTATCGCGACTATGTGATTCGAGCCTTCAACGCGGATAAGCCTTACGACCTATTTGTCCTCGAGCAACTCGCCGGAGACGAGATGTTCGACTGGAGAAACGTCGAGGCGTTCACTGAAGACCAGAAGGAAAAGCTAATCGCCACCGGTTTCCTGCGAACGACGCCGGACGCAACGGACAATCAACCGATTACTCAATACGAGAAAATCTACGCCACGCAACAAGCGGTACTGGAAGTATCGATGAAAGCGCTCATGGGATTGACCCTCAACTGCGTCCGTTGCCACTCGCACAAGTACGATCCGATTACGCACGAGGACTACTATCGGATGATGGCGCTTTTCCAGCCAGCCTACGATCCCGAAGATTGGCGAGCCGGAATCTGGACGCGCCACTACCCCGGACCTATCCGCGCAATCCCGCTCACGCCTAAAGCCGACCGCGACGCGTTCTTCAAGAATAGCGAAGAATGGAGGGATAAGAACTTCAGTTATTTCCGCGAACTGCGCCATGAATTGCCGCAGCGCTGGCGAGACCGTTTCCTGCAGGACAACAGCGAAAAAATCGAAGATGTTTCCCTTCGCCAGCGGACAATGGACATCCTCTCGCGAGAGTCCCAGAATCGTGATGACGAAGAGGTGGCGATCCTTATACGAGCCTTCGAAGGCATGGCCACGAACACGGACGAACTCAAAGAGATGTATCCCGAGTTCGAAAAAGAGGAAGCCGAATTGAGGTCCAAGATGAATGAATTGCACACGGCTTCGGAGACGCTCCCGCCGCTCGCTTGGGGCGCATTCGATGTCACCACCTCCCCTTCTCCCACTCCTTTGCTCGTTCGAGGCAATTTTGAAACCCCTGGAGATCCGGTTCCCCCCGGCGTGCTCACCGTCTTGGACGATCCCGAGTACCCATTCGATCTAGATTCCCTAGCCAATGGAGCGCCCGAGTACTCGACGGGTCGAAGGCTTGCTTTGGCCAGATGGATGACAGATCCCGACCATCCTCTTACCGCCCGTGTCATGGTGAATCGGATTTGGCACTATCACTTCGGGGAAGGGCTGGTACGGACTCCGGACGATTTCGGCGCCCGGGGTAGTCGCCCCACTCACCCGGAATTGCTCGATTGGCTCGCGGTGGAGTTCATCGAATCCGGTTGGAGCATTAAGCATATGCATCGGTTGATCCTTCAATCAACGGTGTATCGACAAAGTTCGGACATAGAGAAAGCGCGGGAAGAAGCCGATCCCTCCAATCGACTGTTGAATCGATTCCCCAAACGCCGACTGGAGGCAGAAGCCATACGCGATGCCATGCTGGCCGTGAGTGGCCAATTGGACTTGAAAATGTATGGCGAGTCCGTCCCAACGGAACGCCTCGAGGACGGACGCGTACAAATCCCTGCCGACCATCCGGATCGATCGCGCCGGTCTGTTTACATCAGTACGCAGCGATCCGGGATACCGGGATTCCTCACTACCTTTGATACCCCAATAATGGATACCAACTCGCCGAAGCGCTCCGCCTCCGCCATTCCTCAGCAAGCGCTAGCGGCGATGAATAGTCCATTCGTCCACGAATCCGCCGCGGCGCTGAGTGAGCGCGTGACAATCGAAGGCCACGAGTCGATCGAGGATCGCATGAATCGGATATGGATGCTCGCCTATTCGAGATACCCTGAAGATGACGAAGTAAGCATCATAAGATCGTGGATTGGAACGAAACCCAATACTAAGAGCAGTGACTATCAAGAAACCTGGAAGACGATCAGCCACTCTGTCCTAAGCTCTAACGAATTCATCTATATCGACTAATGAAGCCTGACTTTGACACTCTAGCCAATCGACTTGCCCGCAAAATGATGTCGCGTCGCGAAATGCTTCAAGACTGCGCCGGTGGACTCGGGGCCATCGCGCTGAGCTCGCTTATGGCAAAGCCCTCGATGGCCTCCGCAAGCAACGCAACGCCTACCGAGAATCTATTGGCAAAGCTGCCCCACTTCGCTCCTAAGGCAAAGCAAGTTGTATTCATTTTCTTGGGAGGAGGTCCTAGCCAAATGGATCTCATGGATCCGAAGCCGATGCTGACCAAATACGACGGTCAGCCCATTCCTTTCTCGATCAATCAGCGGGCTTTCAGCGCCACCACGAAGCTAATGGCCAGCCCTTTCAAGTTTCAGAAGTACGGACAATCCGGCATCCAGCTTTCCGAATTGCTGCCCGGCTTGTCCAAGGTCGTGGATGACATCGCGGTGATTCGCTCTGGGGTAACGACACGAATCGATCACGGCGAGGCGATGCTGATGACGCATACAGGTCGCCCCTTATCGGGCTTCCCGTCTATGGGGTCATGGATCTCGTATGCATTGGGGTCTGAAAACGAGAATCTACCCGCCTACGTTGCCATTCCCGACACCACGCCCGTAAAGACGCACAGCGCGATCTCATCAGGTTGGCTGCCCCCCTCGTATCAAGGCAGCCCTTTCAATCTCACAGGCAGCCCAATCCATGATCTTCAAAGGCCTGAGTCAGTTTCCGCTAAAGAGCAAGAACGCTATCTCGAGCTCACCCAGATGCTAAATCGGCGTCACCGTGAAATGAGCGCCGGCCATTCTGATCTCGATGCCCGTATCCATAATTTCGAGCTTGCTGCTCATATGCAACTGGAAGCGATGCAGCAAGTTGACCTATCGAACGAATCCGAGGCTACCAAAGATCTCTATGGTCTTAACGATACGATCACCGAGAAGTTCGGAAAACAATGCCTGATCGCTCGACGCCTTCTCGAATCAGGCGTGCGTTTCGTTCATCTCATTCGAAACGACTGGGATCACCACAGCAAATTGACGCAGCTGCTTACCCAATCGACACAGGAAACCGATCAGCCTGTGGCCGCCCTAGTGCAGGACCTAAAGCTCAGAGGTTTACTGGACTCTACTCTCGTTATTTGGGCGGGTGAATTTGGACGGCTCCCCACCGCGGAAGGGCTCGATGGACGGGACCACAATCCCCATGGCTTTAGCTTCTGGATGGCGGGCGGCGGAGTCAAAGGCGGCACGGTATACGGAGCCACTGACGAATTCGGCTACGCAGCCGTAGAGAATCCAGTGACCGTGGCTGACTTCCACGCCACCGTCTTGCATCTACTGGGACTCGATCATACCCGCGTCACCTACGAATTCGAAGGTCGGGATGAGTCTCTCACTGGTGTCGAACCGGCTGAGGTCATTCACGACATTCTGGCCTGAAATCCTTCGATTCGATCCAAAATCAGCTGGGCATTCGACTAAGGCTTCACCGATCAATAAACCGCTTTTCGAAATCGTTTCGGCACATCCCAGCTGAAATCCCGAGCCCGTGTCATGAAGAGCCCAAACAAGTTTTTCTCCGGATCTATCCAGAAATGAGTGTTCGCTGCGCCTCCCCAACCATAAATTCCTTTCGACGATCCCGTTCCATCTGCCGCTGGATCTTCCAAAACGAACAGCGACATCCCTCGGTAAAATCCCGCCAGCTCGGGTTCGCCCCGTTCTTCGTTCGGATACCCTTCGGAGTACTTTCGCGTCATCAGATCAATGCTCTTCTCAGACAGAACCCGTTGGCCCTTGTAGCGCCCTCCATTGACCAGCATCTGGCAAAACTTCGAATAGTCCGCTAAGGTAGAAACCAGACCCACGTCGCCAAAGTAGGCATGGTTGTCCTCATTGAACGTGAACCAGCTTAGATTGCTGGTGAATCCTTTCAAGTGTCCCGAATTCACAAATACAGGTTGAAACAATTCCGCTCGTTCTTCATCCGTCACGTAAAATTTCGTTCGATCCATCTCAAGAGGGTCAAACAGACTCTCTTTAAGGTACTCGTAGAAGCTCATCCCCGTGATGGACTCGATGACACAGCCCAAAAGGGCTTGATTCAAGCCATACTGGTACGCCGTACCCGGCTCGAATTCGAGGGGAAGCGTCGCCACTGCGTCCACAAAATCCTCAAGGTTGTCGTGCTTCTTGGTACTGGGAAGCTGGTGCGAACCAATATAATAGGAATAGCCTGAACGATGGCTCAACAAGTGAACGATCTTCATTTCATTAACGCAATCGTAGTTTCCGGCCGGCCCGCTGCACTGCGGGTTTCTCAATTCTGGAAGGTGTTTCACGACCGGATCGTTCAAATCGATTCGACCCTGATCGAATAGCGTCATAATCGCCACCGTGGTCACGGGCTTAGACATCGAGAATAGAGGGAATATCGTATCTGGGCCGATATTCTTGTCGCCCGGTTTCCCAGAATTCTGCGCATGGTGATACAAGGTTTTCCCGTCTTGAAACACCATCGCCACATTGCTGCCGGTAATCTCCTCATCGATCAGCGCTTTCTGAAACGCCTCGATCGCCTCGTAGTCCGCGCCTAAGCCAAGGCGTATTGAAAAGACAACGAATAGGGATAGGAAAATTTTCATCATAGGATGCTTAAGGCTTTTATCTTAACGAACCGTAGACGGCTGCGCGAAAGCGCTTTCCCATATCCCAGCTGAAGCTTCGAGATCGGCTATAGAGGATAGCGAAGAGCTGTTTTTCACGATCGATCCAAAAGTGAGTATTGGTGCCTCCTTGCCAGCCATAGATTCCTTTGGTGGCATTGATTCCTTCTCCCTCAGGATCCTCGAGCACAAACCCTCCCAATCCTCGGGCGAATCCAACTAGTTCTTTCTCTGCCTGCTCTTCTAGCGGATAGCCTTCGGAATGCTTCGAAGTCATCAGATCGATACTGTCTTCGGAGATAAGCCTGACACCATTGTAAACGCCCCCGCCAATTAGCATTTCGCAAAATTTCGCATAGTCCGAAATCGTCGATACCAGCCCCTCTCCACCGAAGTAAGCATGGTTATCTTCCCGAAACGTAAATCGACTCAAATCGGCGGTGAATCCCTTCAAGTGTCCCGAATTCACGAATACAGGTTGAAAAAGATTCGCTCGTTCCTCATCGGTCACATGAAATTTCGTATTCTTCATTTCCAAGGGATCAAAGATGTTTTCCTTTAAGAAGGTGTAATAGCTCTCGCCAGTAATCACTTGAACCACGCATCCAAGCAACGACTGGTTGATTCCGTATTGATAGCGCGATCCAGGCTCCGCCTCCAAGGGAAGCTGAGAAACGTCCTCCACGAATTCTTCCAAATTGTCATACTTGATAGAGCTCGGAATATAGTGACTACCATAATAGTAGTATCCGGAACGATGGCTCAGAAGATGGATTATCTTGAGCTCGTTGACGCAGTCGTATACCCCACTTTCTCCTTTGCATTTCGGATCTGCTAGCTGTGGCAGATATTTCGATACGGGATCCTCAAGATCGATCATCCCCCTTTCGCTCAGCATCAAAACCGCAACCGTGGTTACCGGCTTGGTCATGGAGAAAATGGGGAAAAGCGTGTCCGGCCCAATATCCTTGTCGCCGGGCTTCCCCGAGTTTTGCGTGTGATGGTAAGTCACCTCGCCCTCCTGAAACACCATCGCTACATTGCTTCCCGTAATTTCCTCATCAATCAACGCTTTTTGAAAGGCATGGACCGGTTCGAACTCCGCCCACAGCAGAACGGTTTTAGAGAGGACGAGAAATAATAGTACCGTTTTCATGCATGGAGTGAGACGACCGCATCAAGGTAAAGGGGTTTAGAAAGCAGCAGCCGTTTCGTTTGCGCATCTAATCTACAAACATCAGCTCATTAGACAAGAGCATAGCTTGAGCATAGAGTTCCCATCCACTTAAAGACTCTTCCGATTCTGCGTTTTCCGATGCCTCCAGCGCAGCGAGGAACTTGGACCCCGTCTGGACTTCCTCTTCAGTGGGCTCGCGCTGATATACGCGACGATAAAGGGCCCCAATTCGAGCCTCCGTATCGCGCCCTCCCTGCTCCTCGATAACGCGAGCTAATCCTTTCGCTTGCCCAACGACGAATGGACTATTCATCAGAAAAAGGGCTTGCTGAGGAACGATCGTTTCAAAACGAGCGGGCGTCGTGGCATCCGGGCTCGGATGATCGAACGTACGAAATACGCCCGCCGGCTCCGTTCGGTCGAAGTAGCTATATACTGTGCGTCGATTGCTGGCAGGGTCCAATATATCCTGCTGCACGCCTCCCATCGAAGTATCCAAATTTCCGGACACTGTCAGTAAGGTATCGCGCATGGATTCGAAATCCAATCGCTCCTTCGGAAAATGATGCCAAAGCGTATTGGCGGGATCAGCGGCAACAGATTCCGGATTCGGGGCGCTCGAGCGCTTGTAGGCATCCGAATGAACGATCCGTTTGTGCAAGGTCTTGATCGACCAATTGGACTCTATAAAAGAAGCCGATAACCAATTGAGCAGTTCTAGCTGAATTGGCTTGGGCGTACGAACGCCAAAATCGCTCGGAGTATCCACCAAAGCGCTGCCCATATGCCATCCCCAAACGCGATTCACGAATACTCTAGCGGTCAAGGGATTCTTAGGACTCGCCAGCTCGCGGGCGAGCTCAAGCCTTCCGCTGCCAATCGAATAGGGTTTCCGGGCTCCACCCGAAAGCACCTCGAGATATTGTCGCGGAACCACCTTCCCCAGCGTCTTAGCGTTGCCACGCAAGTAGACCTTCGAATCCTCCGGTTCCTCTACATCCACGAGCGAATGCGCTCGAAACGGCACTCCTGGATGCGTCCATTCAATCGGTTCGAGCTTACTGGCGATCGGTTCCGTTTTTTGCCGAATTTTTCGAGCGATCCAAACAGCGACATCCTCGCGATTCGGATTGAGCGGAGAATCGGGTTCAGCGAGAAATGCTCGAATCGCATCAAGCCCCTCCTGCTCCTTATCTACCGCATCTTTGAATAGCTTATTGTAATGCTCAATTCCAGCCTCTCGATCCGTTTCAGCGTATACCTCGAACCATTCTTCCAAAACCGGATGCGATCGTCCTTTGTCCGTATCCAAATACTCGATCCAAGCTCTCAATAGTTCTACGCCTACTCGATTGTTTCCCGCAAATACGTCAAGCGCTTCCTCATCATCGATCGCTTTACCCCCGTCGACGGCTCCCAAGAAATTTCCGGCCAAAGCGCGTTGCTCCAGCAAATAGGCATCAATGGTCTCTTCTTTTTTCTGGTCGATCTGTTTCTGATTCTCCTCCAATTCATCCAGATAGGCCTGGTAGTCGGCCTCATTCTCGGGATAGCGAATTATAGGCAACTCTTCCGGGGCCTCAGACGAGTTGAAGATGCCATGCAACGAATAGTAGTCATTCGTCGGGATGGGGTCGAACTTGTGGTCATGGCAGCGAGCGCAGGTAACCGTCAACCCTTGCAGACCGCGGGTGATCACATCGATTTGATCGTCAATAATCAGATCCTTTCTCCGAAAGAACGACTTGCCTAGCGTCAAGAAACCAAGCGCTGCCAATTCCTCCTTATTCTCGCCAAGGTCCAATTGGTCAGCGGCGATTTGCTCCATAATAAATCGATCGTAGGGCTTGTCTGCATTGAACGATTCGATCACGTAATCACGGTAGGTATGGGCATACTTATAGCGGTTCTCCCGAAAATTCGGTCGACCTTCGGAGTCTGCATAGCGAGCGACGTCGAGCCAATGCCGTCCCCAACGCTCTCCATAGGTTGGCGATGAAAGCAGGCGATCTACGAGCCGTTCATAAGCATCGCTTGATTCATCCGCCAAGAATGCCTGCACTTCCTCGAAGGTTGGCGGCAGCCCTGCTAGATCATAGGTAACGCGCCTAATAAGGCTTCGTTTGCTGGTGGGGCCGTTGGGTTTTACTCCACGCTCCAGCAACTGCACTGACAGAAAGGCATCCACTTCGTTTCCGGAAGCTGTTTCCATCGCTGGAACTGCGGGCTTCTCTAATGGAACGAACGCCCAGTGGGTCTCAGCAGCCGCCATGTCAAAAGCGGGAGCGACTGCCTCGTGCTCAGATTCCAATGAAGACCCGAGGCACACGCCACAGCCCAAGATTGAGCCCAAAACTGTTCGCCACATTGTTTTGACCGTCTTCATTGCGCTAGGCGATTAGCTCATGCACCACGTTGCCATGGACATCGGTTAAACGGAAATCGCGACCCGCGTGACGATAGGTCAACTTTTCATGGTCGAATCCCATCAGGTGAAGAATAGTCGCCTGCAAATCGTGGATGTGAACGCGGTTCTCAGCGGCGGCAAACCCGAACTCGTCGGTCGCGCCATGGATATAGCCACCGCGAACGCCCCCGCCCGCCATCCACATGCTGAAACCATGATTGTTGTGGTCGCGTCCATTTACTTTACCTTGATTAGCGCCCGGTACCGACAACTCCACTACAGGCGTTCGCCCGAATTCCCCACCCCAGATGACCAGGGTTTCATCGAGCAATCCCCGCAGCTTCAAGTCTTTCAGCAACGCGGCGATCGGCTTGTCGCACTCCTGGCACAGTTTCCGATGCCTTATCTCTAAGTCGTCATGATTGTCCCATGGCTGACGAAATCCAGTCCAAACCTGAGTATACCGGACGCCGCGTTCCGCGAGTCGGCGGGCGATCAGCAGCTGGCGGGCTTGCAATCCTTCGCCGTACATTTCCCGAACATGCTCGGGTTCCTTAGAAATATCGAAGGCATCGGTGGCCTCCATTTGCATGCGATACGCCAGCTCGAAAGATTGTACGCGCGCATCGAAGCGATCATCCTCATCACGCTCGGATGCATGATAGCCATTCAACTCGTTTAATAGATCCAATTGAATCCGCTGCCGGTCATAGCCGGTATGCTTATTTTGGATATTCTCCAACAGTTTCTCAATCGACTCGTGCTTGGTATCGATATAGGTCCCCTGGTATATGCCAGGAAGAAAGGCATTCTGCCAGTTCATGGAATCTGCGACCGGCAGTCCCTTGGGACACATGGCCACGAATCCCGGAAGATTCTGATTCTCAGTCCCTAAGCCGTAGGTCAGCCACGAACCCATGCTCGGGCGCGGCAATCGGGCATCGCCGCAATTCCAGAGCAACAATGACGGTTCATGATTCGGGACGTTCGTATGCATCGAGCGTACCAAGCAGATATCGTCCGCGCATTCTCCGACATGGGAGAAGAGCTCGCTCACTTCCATGCCGCATTGCCCGTACCGCTTGAATTTAAAGGGCGAGCCAAAGGCGGCGCCCGTGGTACGTTCGGTTTTTAGCTTAATCGGCAAGGCCTTTCCATGCCACTCGTTCAACAAGGGCTTCGGATCGAAGGTATCCACCTGCGAAGGTCCCCCATTGGCGAAAATATGGATAATCCGTTTCGCTTTCGCGGGAAAATGCGGTTCCTTAACGTGAAGATTAGGGGTACTGCCGCCTCCAGAACCCAATAAGTTCGGGCCCAACAATGAACTCAGGCTCAGCGCCCCAAAACCCATGCCGCAGCGATTCAGAAAATCACGGCGGCTCAAAGGGAAATTGCGTTGGGGGAGGCTGTTCACGGAGGGGCGTTCCAATCGAGGGATTTTAGATCGGGAGGTAGTTCTTTAATATACGGTCTCTCAGTCGAGTAAGTAACGCTGAAATAGTAGGTTCGTAAAGAATTTCGTCATTCGAAGGGTCCATGGACTTCAAAACGTCAATTTCTCCCAAAACCATCGATCAATCCTCCGCAAAGTCGGAGATCGCCCCGCTTCCTGGGTCGCCCTAATTGACGAACATCAGCTCGTTCGAAAGCAGCAATGCTTGCGCATAAAGCTGCCACCGGTTGAGCGGCTCTTTTACCTTTGGATCTGCGATAGTCGGATTTCCTTGTCCTATAAAGTCCAACCCGAGCTGGATTTCCTCCGGAGTAGCATCCCTTTGAAAAACGAATTTGTAGTATTGCCCAACGCGCTCCGCGTCATCGGCGCTCTCCTCCAACTCAACGCGCGCCGAAAGCATTTTTGCCTGCTGGATCGAAAACGGGCTGTTCATCAGAAACAGCGCTTGCTGCGGCACGATGGTTTCATATCGCTTCGGGCTTGTCGCTGATGGGCTTGGGTGGTCGAAGGTTCGAAATATGCCCGGCGGCTCGGAGCGATCGAAGAAGCTGTACACGGTTCGCCGATTGGACATGGGATCCATTATATCCGATTGGACGCCCCCCATCGTATCGTCGAGGTTTCCCGATACCGCCAGCAAAGTATCGCGCATCGCTTCGAAATCCAGCCGCGCCTTGGGAAAATGATGCCAATATGCGTTCTCGAAATCTACCGCTTCCGCCGCAGCATCGGGCTGGCTAGATTGCTTATAGGTATTGGAGTGAACGATCCAACGATGCAGCGCCTTGATCGACCAGCCTGACTCGATGAACGAGGCGGACAGCCAATTCATGAGATCGATTTGAACAGGCTCCGGCGTGCGCACTCCGAAATCGCTAGGCGTATTCACAAACTCCTCACCCATGTGCCATCCCCATACGCGGTTTACGAAAACTCGGGCCGTCAAAGGATTGTCGGGCCTGACGATATCCTTGGCAAATTCCAGTCGCCCACTTCCCTTAGTGTAGGGAGTTCTACTTCCTCCAGATAGGATTTCAAGGAATCGACGCGGAGCAATCTCGCCTGGAGTCGCCGCATTGCCTCTCAGGTATATAGGGGAATCTTTCGGTTCGGGAACGTCGGTTAAGATATGGGCGCGAAACGGAGTGCCAGGATGGGTCCATTCCACCGCATCGCGCTCTTTCATAATATCTCCTGCATTTTCAGGCTCTTCTATCTTCCGCTGGATCCATCCCTTCATAACCGCTCGATCCGGATTCAATGGAGAACCCTCCTCGGTCAGAAAGCGTCTCGCCGCCTCGTACCCATCCAGCTCCTCGTTCAAGGCGTTTTTGAACAGCTCATTGTAGTACTTGATCCCTGCCTCGCGATCTGATTCGGCATACGTTTCGAACCAATCCGTTAACACCGGGTGCGAACGCCCTTCTTCCGTATCCAAATAAGCAATCCAGAGCTGCAAAATTTGAGGACTAACGTTATTGATCCCCGCAAAAACTGAAAAATCTCCCGTAATGCTTAAATCGTCAGGAATCGTCTTGGCCTCTTCGTAGGCGCCAAGAAAATTACCCGCGTGGAGACGTTCATTCAACAACCATCCGTCGATCACTTCATCCGCCCGATCGTCTATCCTCTTTTGGATACGCGCTACTTCGGCCAAGTAAGATTTGTAGTCTTCTTCGCTCTCAGGTTGCTGAATCACTGGCAGTTCTTCCGGTATCACCGAGGAATTGAAAATGCCATGCAAGGAATAGTAGTCGCTGGTAGGAATGGGATCGAACTTATGGTCATGGCAACGAGCGCAAGTTACCGTCAAGCCCTGCAGCCCACGAGTGACCACATCGATCTGGTCATCGATGAAATCGTCTCTCAAGAAAACGCGCCCCAAAGTCAGAAAGCCTAACGCAGCCAAGTCGGGATCGTTTTCTTCCAAGTCTAGCTGGTCCGCCGCGATCTGTTCCAAAACAAAACGGTCGAACGGCTTGTCCTCGTTGAATGCCCGGATCACGTAGTCGCGATACGTATGCGAGTAGGGATATCGATTGCCGTCCCTGAAATTCGGGCGGCCTTTCGTATCTGCATACCGGGCCACGTCCAACCAGCGCCTTCCCCAGCGCTCTCCATACGCAGGCGAGGACAAGAGACGTTCCACCAGTTCCTCATAAGCATCCGGAGATTCATCCGACTCGAATGCGCGTACCTCTTCGTAGGTTGGAGGCAACCCGATGAGATCGTACGTCACCCGTCGAATCAGGCTCCGCTTGCTCGCAGGACCGTTTTGCGTCAGCCCGGCCTTCTCCAGGTTGCTGAGAATGAAGGCATCCACCTCGTTGCCCCCCGCCAAATCGATACTAGGCGGTTCGGGCTTTTGCAGCGGGACAAATGCCCAGTGCGTATCCGCCGCAGCCATATTGAATGCGGGAGAATACGGTTCTTCCAATTCCTCTACCGATGACGCAATCAATAGAGCGCTTCCGATCAGCAACGCAATCAATGCAATTAGATAGGGCTTAAAATTATTCATTGCTCTAGGCAATTAGATCATGCACGACGTTTCCGTGCACATCGGTGAGGCGAAAGTCACGTCCCGCATGGCGGTACGTGAAGCGCTCGTGATCGAATCCCATGAGATAGAGGATGGTCGCTTGCAGATCGTGTATGTGCACCCGATTTTCAACCGCGGCAAAGCCGAATTCGTCGGTCGCTCCATGCACGTAACCGCCCCTGACGCCACCGCCAGCCAGCCACATGCTGAATCCATGGTTGTTATGATCACGACCGTTTACTTTCCCTTGGTTAGCGCCCGGTACCGAAAGCTCTACTACAGGCGTACGCCCGAACTCTCCGCCCCAGATTACAAGCGTTTCGTCAAGGAGACCACGCAGCTTCAAGTCCTTCAATAAGGCCGCGATCGGCTTATCGCACTCCATGCACAGCCTGCGATGTTCCGACTCCAAATCATCGTGATTATCCCAAGGCTGCCGGAAACCCGTCCATACTTGCGTGTACCGAACGCCCCGTTCCGCAAGGCGGCGAGCGATCAACAACTGACGGGCTTGCAATCCATCGCCGTACATTTCTCGAATATACTGGGGTTCCTTAGAAATATCGAAGGCATCGGTCGCCTCCATCTGCATGCGATAGGCCAACTCAAAAGACTGAACACGCGCATCGAAACGGTCATCGTCCTCGTGCATTGCCGCATGCTTGCCGTTGATCTTGCTCAGCAGGTCCAATTGCTGGCGCTGCGTTTCATAGTCCGTATGGTGATTTTGGATATTTTCCAATAGCTTCTCAACTGACTCATGCTTCGTATCGATATAGGTCCCTTGGAATGCTCCCGGCAGGAATGCGTTCTGCCAATTTTGAGAGTCGCCTACAGGAAACCCATTTGGGCACATCGCTATGAAGCCTGGCAAATTCTGATTCTCCGTTCCCAAGCCATACGTCAGCCATGAACCCATGCTTGGGCGCGCGATTCGGGCATCGCCGCAATTGAAGAGCAAGAGAGATGGCTCGTGATTGGGCACATTGGTATACATCGAGCGAATCAGACATATGTCATCGATGCATTCGCCCACATGAGGAAATAGCTCGCTCACCTCGGTGCCGCTTTGGCCATACGGTTGAAACTTGAACGGCGAGCCAAACGCAGCTCCCGTAGTCCGCTCCGTCTTGAAGGTTACCGGAAGAGCCTTGCCATGCCATTTATTGAGCAACGGCTTTGGGTCGAAGGTATCCACCTGCGACGGTCCCCCATTGGCGAATATGTGAATAATGCGCTTCGCCTTCGCTGGAAAGTGCGGCTCTCGGGAATCAAGCGTCGGCGAACCGCCCTTTCCGATTCCCTCCAAGGGCGAACTCAGCATAGATCCTAGCCCCAAGGCGCCAAAACCTAGGCCGCAACGATTTAGAAAGTCACGGCGCGTGTATATAGGGTCTCTGTACGGATGATCGCTCACAGTGATACCAGTGGTTTGCAACGGGCGCAAATAAAGTAGCGGAAAGGGTATTTTAGACCAAATCCGGATTTCAGGGAAGCTCTATATAAAGAAGGCAACTGAATAACTAGACGATCGATTCGCTGATTGCGCCAAACGAGGCGCAATCGCCCATGACCTACCTTCGATTGATTGTAGTTTCCGTATTGCATCGCTCAATCGGTTGGAAATTTAATTCGAATATCGATTTTTATGACTTGAATTCTACCGTACGGTCGGTAAAAGTCAAGTCCTAAAGTGAGAATGTAGCATCAGTTTTCGAAACGCCCCGCCCCATCACCCCTAAGCGAACCCAGCACGCTCAAAGGAACCGCTAAAAAACCCCGCTTCGCCGAACACCGCAATAACCATCAATCAATCAGGCAGCCCCCTTAACCCCATCAATATCCGAAAATGGACATATAATTCTTGACTCAGTTATCTGACGTCTGCCAAACTCCCTTAGTATCGCGCTTGCAGAAGCGTCTAAACCTAAACCCCTATACGCACCCCTAAAACCTGTACACCTACTTTCTGGCCTGGATGGCGTTGAGCTGACCAATTGCCCTCTCCTACGCCAATTGAACCCATTGGAACAACCAAACGCACTAAAATGAAGAAACTATCAACCAGTCGCCTCTTTGGAGGCCTGATCGCGCTCGCCATAGCGAGCGTTCCTGTCGCAATAGCGCAGGACGATGAAGACTCAGTCTACGAGCTGACTCCTTTCCAAGTCGACGCGCAAGGGGATACTGGCTACGAGGCCACCTCTACCCTCGCCGGCACGCGCTTGAACACTCCGCTGAGAGATGTAGCCTCCACCGTAAGCGTGATCACCAAGCAGTTCCTACAAGACACTGGCTCCACGGATCTGCAGGAGCTCCTCGTTTACACGGCAGGCACTGAGATCGGCGGCGCAGGAGGTAACTTCTCCAATCCCGATGGCACCAACGTAGTATCGGGCGTCCAAGACCCCAATTTCAGGGAGCCGGTTCGAAACACCCGCGTACGTGGTCTCGCAGCGGCTGACCTTACCCGGAACTACTTCACCACGCTCATCCCCATGGATGGGTACAACACAGACCGTGTCGTCATCAATCGCGGGGCCAACGCCACGCTCTTCGGCCTCGGTAGCCCGGCAGGTATCATCAACAACCAAACGATCAGCAACCTGTATGGAGACTTCAACGAGGTTGGCCTCGAATGGGGCAGCTACGGATCGAAGCGGTATACGCTCGATCTCGAACGCGTCCTTATAGAAGACCAACTATCGCTTCGCGTCGCTACGTTGATAAAGGACAGAAGGTGGCAGCAACACCCATCTTACGAGAAGGACAAGCGACTTACTGCCGTTCTCGGATACAAGCCTGATGAGTTCACTACAGTTAATTTATCATACGAAACTGGATACATAGACGCCAATCGCCCTCGTACGCTCCCTCCGCAAGACTTGGTTAGCGGCTGGTTCGAGCCAGGTCCCGACGGCTCTGTAAAGCCGACCCACAATCCTTACAATGGCGGCGGCACGAATTACCGGTTTCCTGGCACCTACGTTCCAGACGATCTGTCGACGCCTGACGTCAACGAGTGGAACCCTGGCACCGCGGTTCCCGGCTACTTCGGTTTCGGAGGCTACACATTCGAGCCCGTGCTCGTCTATCAGACGCCCAACCAAAGAGTACCTGGCGGAGCGCTCGGCTTCGACGGCATCGTATACATCCAGCCTGGAGGAAACCGGGGACAGGACTTTTCCAATGGAGCCAGCGCTCAAAGTTTCGCGACGATGCGGGGAACCGCTGAGAACTTGGGTTCCGTCACGGAATTCAAGCCAGACTCCCTCGACCAGAACGGCAATTCGAAAGCGGCCACCAGAGGATTCTACACGAACGCAGTGGTCCAAGACACATCGCTGTTCGATTTCCGCAACAAGTTGATCGATGGTCCCAACAAGCGCGAGCAAGAGTGGTTCGACGCCATTAACTTCGCGGTCAATCGGACTTTCCTGGATGGCGATGCCGGTCTATCTTACCAATACAACAAGGAAGACTACAGGAGCGACTTCGATTCCAAGCTAGGCATCGGTTCCCGTTTCCAAGGATTGGGTATAGATGTGAACACACATACGCGATCGGGAGCGGTCAATCCGAACTTCGGACGGGTCTGGATTTCCGGTAGCCGCGGACCGATCAACACGAACGAGCAAGGCCTCGAAAATCACCGAGGAACCGGTTTCTACAAGTTCGATCTGACGGAGCAAGCAGATGGCATTGCCGGCAAGCTTCTGGGCGAGCACACGATTACGGCTCTCATTGAAGATGCCCGCGACATTTCCCGGAAGATCGCCTACCACCAGCCCCAGCTCGATGCTCGGTTCCAAACTCAAGGTGACGGCCTCCGTCAAAATGTTCCTGGATTTAGGCAGTCTAACCAGGACAACAACGGTATCGCCCATCTCGTTTACGTTTCCGACAGCCTCGCAGGGGCTTCGAGCTCAGCGGGCGCCAACGTTTCAAATTGGCAAGCGCCATTCGACGTTCGGGATTCCTACGACATCCAGTATCTCGACTATGAGACAGGGTCGTATGTAGTCGATTCTTTCCAAGTCGCCGAACGCCAACATCCCGGTTCGCCTGCCCAGAATAACAATACGATTCTGCAAAAGGTGAACATCGAGAGCCAGGCCATCGTCTTGCAAAGCAAGTTCCTCGACGGCAATGTCGTGGCGAACTGGGGCTATCGTGAAGACGACGTAGAGGTATTCACAAATGACCTCGCTCCTCGCATTTTCGGCAATCACCGAGATATCAGTCCTGGCGCCTGGAGGCTGCCTACCGCCCCCAGTTTCATGTCTTCTACGGACGCAACCAACTGGGGTCTCGTAGCCCACCTGCCTGACGAATGGACCGAGAATTTCGGAGGCATGGGACTCAGCTTTCACTATGCCGAATCCGCGAATGGACAGATCGGTAGTGAGCGCATTGACTTCGATGGGAACAACCTATCGCCAGTAAGTGGAGAAACCACCGAAATTGGATTTACGCTCAGAGTAAATAACTGGCTCACCCTTCGCTACAATGATTATGAAACCCTGCAGATCGCAGAAACTTCTGTAGGCTTGACCAACAGTTTCCGTCCGCTGCTTCAGATGTACGGTAATTTCGCGAGCGATGCGTGGAAGCAAGACATCATAGACTACATCGGCCCAGAAGGTCTCGGGAATGCTCAATTCGGCGACCAGCTTGGTAAAAGCGCAGAATTCCTCGCCTTTGAGCCGTTCAACTCAAAACCGGACCTTAGGCAATTGCTCAGCCAAACATTCGACGCGAATGGCGCAGCGCTTTACACAATCCCTGCCGGGTTAGCCTTCACCACGGACCTGCTGTCTGAGGGTAAGGAAATCGAAGCGGTCGTTAACGTAAACGAGAACTGGCGCCTGATGTTCAATGCATCGCAACAGCAAGTCGCATCCACTAATACAGGCAGCGATCTCGTCGACTTCATAAACGGCGAGGTGAATCCTGCACTGGCGAATCTAGGGGACTTTCCTGCGGGAACGGGATCCTCCGAGTCGCTCAACAACTGGCTCGGTCGTAACGCGATCACCGCAATCAACTTGGAACTCGCTCAGGATGGAGCGATTCGGACCAACGAGATTCGCGAATGGCGCTTCAACATGGTGACCAATTACACCTTCGCTCAGGATTCCAATATGAAAGGTTGGAATGTGGGCGGCGCCATGCGCTGGCAGGACGACGTAGGAATTGGACGACCCCTTATCGTTAATTCCGATGGCGCGTTCGCCCCTGACTTGGCTAACCCGTTCTTCGGACCGAGCGAAACCACGATCGACGCCTGGGTAGGATTTGAGCGACCCATCACTGTTGGCGGAACGGACGTCGACTGGCGCGTACAGTTGAATGTCCGCAACCTTCTCGACGAAAAGGATCTCATCCCAGTCCGGGCCGATCCAGATGGCGGTATTCCTGTAGTCCGCATACCCGTCGAGCAGACTTGGGAAATTAGCAATACATTCAGATTTTAGTGACGTTATAGTCTGATCACTCAAGCCGGGATTTCGCGAATGCGAGATCCCGGTTTTTCCCATCTAAATAGGTCACCGCTCCTAGAAAGTCGCTAGGATGCCTTCGACTATGCGAAGGCAATTAAGGATGGCTTTTTCGGAGCCAATAGAGGACGATCTCGATCTAAATTGAACCACTACGAAAATGGGCAGTGAATCCAAAGAGAGCGTCTCCGTATCCAAATCTCAATGCAAACGATTCAGCGGAATCGTGACGCCATTGGTCACCCCCGCTACCGACAATGGGCAGGTGGATATCGATGGAACGATTCGACTCATGGAGACCATAGTCACCGCCGATACGCACCCTTTTCTATTCGGGACGTCAGGCGAAGCTTCGTCCATATCCAAGGAAGAGAAAATTTGGACCGCATCGCATGTTCTCCCACAATTCATTGAAGGAGCAACGGTCTACATGGGCATCTCCAGCAATTGCTTCGAGGAGTCCATTGCCCTAGCGAAGGCGTTCGCTGATCTAGGGGCTCATGTTGCCGTATCCACGCTGCCCAGTTATCTATCCCTCAATCCGGACCAGATGCGCAATTATTTCGAGCTGCTGGCAGATGCAATCCCGCTTCCCCTTATCATCTACAACATTCCCGTCACCACACACATGTCCGTCCCCCTGGAGACAGTTGAGATGCTCAGCCAACATCCCAATATCGTGGGATTGAAAGACTCCGAACGCGACCTAGACCGACTCAAGTCTGCATCCACCCAGTATAAGGACCGAAACGATTTCTCTCATCTCACAGGATGGGCGCCCCAATCCGTCAACGCCTTGCAATGGGGATCGGACGGACTCGTTCCCGTCACCGCAAACCGGGTACCCCAACGCTATGCCGAGCTATACAACGCGGTTGGAAGAAGGGACACTGAATCTGCAATTCGCCTACAGAATGAAACCAACGAAGTCTCGAAGCTATTTCAGGAGAACCGATCGCTCGGTGAATCCCTAGCCGCAATGAAAGCGCTCCTAAGTATATCCGGTATTTGTGGAACCGCGATGTTTCCGCCTCTGACATCCGTCACGGAAGAAGAACTTGAGGACCTTAAGTCTAGGTGGACGGAATTTAACGCGTCCTAGACCAGGTTTTCGACAGGGTTTCTCCGTTTGCTCATTCTAACGAAGATTGTTAACAGGGATCCCTATTTCTCATCAAGTAGCCCTTGCAAGGGCATCACGCAAGCGAGGCGCGAGCGCCTTGTCCCGACGTATCCAATACGCATCCTAGTCCAGCAAGGGACGACGGATCTTCGGATTGTGGTGCTCGTCGCTCAAACCGTAGTTCTTCTCCAGGTAATCGAGAATCTTCGGTTCCATCTCACCTAAGGGCCACAGGCCATTCTTCTCTTGCATCAAGCGGATAACTTTCTCCCAGTTTTTCCGATCGAGACGAATCTGCGTAAATCCTTTCGTGGAATGGCAAACCACGCAATTGGCCCTCACCAATTCCCAGTTCTCGTCAATGACCATGCCTGACAATGGGTCGCGTTTCAACGCCTCCGACTCCTGAGCGTCAATGATTGCCACACTCGGACCGAACGCGATCAGGCCTATCGTCAAAATAAGTTTCAGCGCCCTCATGCTAAACCACGTACACCGCAATTCGGTGGCAAGAGTTGTTCAAGTACCCTTTCGGATTCCATCCCGGAATGAGCATTGGCTGGGAGGTACCCTCAGAGTCGACCGCACGCGCCCATACCTCGTAGTAGCCCTTTTCAGGGAACGAAATTGCGGCATCCCATTGCTGCCAAGCGAGCCGGTTCACAGGTTTCTTCAAGTCCGCCTCCACCCAAGTTTGGCCAAAATCATTGGATACCGACACGCTGATGACTTCCAGGTCGCCCGCCCACGCATGGCCATTTAGCTTTAACGTATCGTTCAGTCCGACTTCGACGCCGCTTTTTGGATACGTCACCAGAGACTTCACCGGCATCGACTCGATAATCTTCATATCCTCATCAGGAACCGTAGCGCCCGCTTTTACCGGGTACTTGGGAACCCGATACGAACTTCCTGTCATCTTGGTGCCATCATGAACGCGATCGCGAATATCGATTTGCTTGATCCATTTGCCTGAAGTCGAACCTGGCCATCCGCCACAAACGAGGCGCAATGGGTAGCCGTGATGCGACGGTAGCGGTTCGCCGTTCATTCCCCAAGCAATCATTGATTCCGGCTCCAGAGCTTTCCCTATCGGCACGCCACGAGAAATCGCGTCTTTACTTGGATCCCTGCTCAAGTGCTGGTCGGCGGAATGATAGGCGATATAGACCGCATTCTCCTTAATTCCGCAATCCTCTAGAACGTCCTTAAGCCGTATTCCATTCCAAATCGGGCAACCAACCGCTCCAGTCGTCCATTGATTTCCGCTCGCAGGCGGATAGAACTCAGCGCGACCATTCCCTCCGCATTCCAGCGTAAGCGCCAGGTTGATATTCTCGAATTTCGACTTCAGTTCATCGATCGAGTACGTTTTCGAATTCACTACCGATTCACCGCCAATGACCAACCTCCACGAGTCGATATCGACTGTTTCCGGTGGGAGGCCGTTATTTCTAACGAACAAGCGACTCGCCGACGTGATCGGATCATTCAATAAGTGAGGCAAGGTCTCTGCATTGACGGGCCGGTCATTCAGTATGGTCAATCCCGGCTTGCCCGGAATGCTAAAGGGTTCGTTCATTTGACCTAGCGCTACCGGCATAAATCCATTCGGCGCCAAATGTCCAAACACGATGTTCGCTCCAATCGCCGTGCTCAGCGCCTTTATAAAGGAACGTCTCGCCAAGGGGCCCGATTCGAACTTTGTAGATTCTTCAGCGATCATAACTCGACTCCAGTGATTAAGGTTCTTCTCATCTCGTATTCATCGCCTAATGACGATCGTATATTTTAAATTGAATCTTGTTTCTTTGCCTCAAGCGCCCGCTATCTCGCAGCATTGGCTAGATCAGGTTCGCGCGTTCGAATGCTCTTAACTGAATAGAGTTCCTGAAAGCATCGCTGCGTAGCTCCTACCGCCGCCGCAAAAGAACCCACCTGCGAGTGAAGCAAGGGAACTTGGTCCGCGATATCCGGAAGGATAAAGCGTTGAAAGGTCTTCTCAACGTAGGGCCAAATCAACCCTTCCGGTTCCAGGAGCTTACCGACCAGTACAATCGCCTCCGGATCGAGAAGGGCCGCCAAGGAGGCTGCCTGAGCGCCTAGAAGCTCGCCGGCTACCTGCGCCTCTTTCTTGGAAATCGTCATTTCTTTGTCCTCGATATCCACATTCAGCGCCTTTTCCGATACGACCTCCTGAAAGGTTTTCCACTGCGATGCCGATTTGCTGCTTGGCACTGGCGAGTAGCCCGCTTCGCCCGAAAAACCATGGCTGCCGTCAAGCAAGCGTCCATTGAGAATGATCGCAGAGCCAAATCCACTACGAACCGCTAGACATATGAAGTCCGTCATATTCTTGGCAGCCCCAGCCGTCCACTCCGTCAAAGCGTAACAACGAATGTTGTTGTCGACTACGCATGGAAGCCCGGTTCGCTCTTCGACTAATTCCCCCAAAGGAATGTCGCGAGCCGCCTCGACAAAATCGTAGTGAACCAACGTTCCCGTTTTCTGATTGATAATTCCTGGCGCCGCAACGCCCACCCCCAAGATCTCAGACCCAACGCCACGAGCCGCATCCATTCCAACATCTACAAATCCAAGGAGACGTTCGATCAGCTCTTCGCGATCGTTCATCGGCTTCAGTTCTTCATGCTGCTGAAACAAAGTCTGACCCGAAAAGCCGACCACAACCACGCGCATGCGTTTCGCCTCGAAATCCAATCCAACAAAGCAGCCATGATCCGGATTTGGGCTTAACGGAACCGGTCGCCGTCCTCTTCGCTCTGTCCCGCTCAAGCTTTCCAATATCAACCCATCATCGATCATCTCCTGAACCACTTCGCAAAGCCGCGACTTGCTCATCTTGAGATCCCTGCCCAATTCCAGCCTGCCAATCGATCCGTTGCGGTAGATGTGCTGCAAAATCAGGTTTTTCCTCATCTCCATTTTGCCAGAGACGGTGTCAGATTGTAGTACCAATGCGCTTTCACTTGCCACAAACGAAAGTAGACCATAAGAAACAGGTCCGGGTCAATGATTAATATCCATAAATGGATATATACTCCTTGACTCTATAAGCCCAAGGGCGACATGCTCGATCCCTTCGTCTGCAATGTATCCCCGCTGAATTTGACGCGCTTCCAACGTCAATAAGCGGGTGGTCAATTTGAATAGCGCATGTGTCCATCTAGCTCGAACAATACGATTAAACTGGGTCTCCTTTTTCTGGGTCGGAAACGACCGGGTTTCGACATGGATTGGGGAGCCGGGATCGAGGTCGCCGTTCGCGAAGCCGTTACCCAATCGTCTTTCGACGTATTCGAGCCTTCCAAGAAGGCAGTGGACGACGCATCGCTTAGGGAAGTCATGGCAGAATGCGGGAATGCAGGGGTCGATGCGATCGTTCTGCTGCAAACCACCATGGCAGACGGGCGAATGGCGCCTACCTTGGCTCAAATCTGGCCGCACCCCCCCATCTTTTGGGCGTCTCCGGAAAATCCTGTCGGCGATATGATCAGCTCCTGCTCGCTCGTTGGGGCTCACCTTTGGGCATCGTCGTTTAGGCAGATGGGACGCTCGTCTGACGTCGTCTACGGGGATCCCAATGATGCAGCGACACTTGCAAAACTGGATACATCGATTCGCTCCGCCGCCATCGTTCGAAAACTGCGTAGCGCGCGTGTCGGGGTCATCGGCGGCCAGGCCCCTGGATTCGCCAATATGGCCACCGACCCATTTGCAATGCGCCGGTTGATCGGCCCTCAATTGCAGACATATAGCCTAATTGAATTCGAGAGCGTCGTGAAGGAACTGAGCGAAGACGCCGTTGCGGCCGATGTGGAGCAAGTCAAGAAGCTAGGTTTCGAATACAAGGACGCCAGCGAGGCGGACCTTCCCATGGCATCGAGACTGTACTTGGCAATGCGTCACTTCTTCGAATCGGAAAATCTGGACGCGCTTAGCGTACGCTGCTGGCCAGAGATGCCAAATGTATTTGGCCAATGGCCCTATCTGGGCATGGCGCGACTGGCGGACGAAGGTCTAGCCATCACATGCGAAGGCGACGCAGACGGCGCTATCGGATCCCTAATTGGCGAAATGTTTGGGATGGGACGCTGCTACCTCTCCGATTGGCTCGAGCACGACGAGGAATCGATCACCCTCTGGCACGTTGGAGCCATGCCTCCTTCCTTGAGCCCTCCCACCGGAGAGCCCGGATCTCCTAAGCTTGCCAAGCACTTCAACATCAAGAAGCCGGTCGTTCTGGAAAGCGAATTGAAAGCGGGTATGCCGCTCACCCTTTTCCGGCTTTGGCGATGCGACGGAGAATACCGTCTCACTGCCTGCGATGCGGAAAGCGAAACGCCTCGCGCTCTCATGTGCAGCAACGGGAAAGCGCGTCTATTGAATCGCAAGCCGAACGAATGGTTCGAGGACATGTACCGGCAAGGTATGCCGCATCACCTCAACGTCTTTCCAGGCAATCATACGGCGAAATTGAAACGCTTTGCGGCTCTGGCCGGAATCGAGTGGTTCGACTAGAGCAGAATTCGCAACCAACCAGCGCGACGACTCAACCCATTAAGAATACTCAATGCCCACCAACGACAATCTTACCACCGAACGCTCTACCTTTGTAACGCATCTGGAATGCGGCATGGAAGGCGATCGCTATGAAGCTGATACCATACATGGCTTATCCAAGGCGGGGAAGCCCCTTCTTGTACGCTACGACCTGAATAGTATACAGAATTCAGTTACAAAGGAAGAGCTCGCGAAACGACCTTCTGATCTCTGGCGCTACCGGGAATTTCTTCCGGTACGCAAAAAAGAGAACGTCGTCAGCCTAGGCGAAGTCCATACTCCCATAATTCCAATCCCGAAATTAGCAGCCGGAAAGGGTGAGCTGCTGGTCAAGGACGAAGGTCGTCTCCCAACGGGATCGTTCAAGGCTCGAGGCCTTTGCATGGCCGTTTCCATGGCTAAGGAATTTGGAATCACCAAGGTCGCAATGCCGACCAACGGAAATGCGGGCGCCGCTCTCGCCGCTTATGGAACGCGAGCTGGGATGGAATCCTACATTTTCTGTCCTGATGATACACCTACCATCAACGTCCGGGAAATCGCTGCTCAAGGCGCCAAGGTATGGAGCGTGAATGGGCTCATCAACGACTGCGGCCGCATCGTCGGTGAAGGCAAGGAAGCGATGGGCTGGTTCGATTTCTCGACACTCAAGGAGCCCTACCGGATCGAAGGGAAAAAGACCATGGGTCTGGAATTGGCGGACCAGCTTGGTTGGAAGGTTCCCGATGTCATTTTCTATCCAACGGGAGGGGGTACGGGCTTGATCGGCATGTGGAAGGCGTTCAACGAATTGAAGCGAATCGGCTGGTTGGAAGGAAAACTCCCACGCATGGTCGCGGTTCAAGCCAGTGGCTGCGCGCCTATCGTGAAAGCATTCGAAGAAGGCGTCGAGCACGCTGAACTTTGGCAAAACGCGCATACGGTGGCAGCCGGTATCCGCGTCCCTGTGGCCGTAGGCGATTTCTTGATTCTCAGAGCGGTACGAGAAAGCGGCGGATTCGCTATCGCGGTGGACGACGAAACGATCACCGCTGGGCTGGAGGAAGTATCCGAAAAGGAAGGACTTCTGCTCTGTCCCGAGGGAGCCGCCACCTACGCCGCCTACAAGCAGTCTATCGAGTCCGGCGCCATTTCTCCGGACGATACCGCAGTGCTCTTCAATTGCGCGACTGGTTTGAAATACGAACTGCCGCCCGCCGAGGAGTCACTAGACTGTACGCAACCTATCGACTACCCAGCGCTCACGTGAATCGAATCCTAGTCACTGAAGCCGTAAAAGGCGTCGCCATGGATCAGCTTCGAGACGAAGCGGACCTGGAAGTCGTGTTCGAGCCGGATCTTTGGAAAGATCCAGAGTCCCTCGTCAGAAACATCGCCGAGGCAGATGCCATCATTGTCCGCAATCAAACTCAAGTCACTGCCGATGTGATTGCTGCAGCGCCGCGCTTGAAGATTATCGCTCGGGCAGGCGCAGGTCTCGACAATATCGATACGGATGCCGCTACCGCCGCGGGCATTGTCGTCAGCTCCGCGCCCAGCGAAAATTCACTGTCTGTCGCCGAATTGGCAATGGGCCTCTTCATCTCCCTGGCTAGAAATATCCCTTCCGCTAATCAAGATATCCGAAACGGAAATTGGAATCGCGCAGCGTTCATGGGTTCCGAGCTATCGGGAAAGACTCTCGGCGTCGTCGGAATCGGGCGCATCGGTACGATGGTCGCCCAACGGGCCAGGACCTTTGGAATGAAGATCATTGCTCACGACAAGTTCGCCGACCCATCCGCTCCCCACTACACCGAACTCGATGTTACGTTCGTCGAACTGGATGAGCTGCTCGAGCAAGCAGACTTCATAACCGTCCATCTGCCGCTCCTTCCCGATACGCGACGCCTTTTCAACGAGGAGCTCTTTGCGAAAATGAAACCCTCGGCATACTTCGTGAATACCTCTCGCGGGGAAGTCGTTGACGAAGAAGCGCTGTCAAACGCCTTAAAACGAGGGACTATCGCCGGCGCCGGCTTGGATGTAAGAGAAACGGAACCCCCGCCCCAAGGCGACGCGCTCGTCGGGACGGACAAAACGGTCCTGACCCCGCACATCGCCGCGTTTACCAATGAAGCCCAAGAACGCGTGGTCGAAGCCGTTTGCCGCGATTCCGCCGCAGTTCTACGAGGCCAAGAGGCCGAGGGATTCTTCAACTTTCCACTTCCCAAACGCTAGATGGCATGAACGCCCAATCCAATCGAGAGTTCAACATCTTCCTCGATCCAGCGGAAATCCAATCGCTGAACAGCATGGAAGGCGTTCCCGACTACGATACTCCCATCGTCGAAACGCTCCCGGGAGAGCGTCTTCTCAGCACGGATTGGCAGAAGAGAATTCACCGGGGTTTCGATTGGATTGGGACCATGACTCCCGGAGTCGTCTTGGCCATGATATTAGCGATATCGGGAGGCTACCTTGCAGACTGGATCGGCAGAACGCTACTGGGATTCCCACGAAGCCCAATCAGTCCAGTATTGCTTGCCGTTGTTCTAGGCCTGGCGATTCGAAACCTGGCGGGACTTCCCAAGTCGTTTGAGCAAGGACTCCGGCTGTGCTTGCGCGTAATCCTGAGAATTGGAGTGGCGCTCCTGGGTCTTAAGTTGAGCATCTCCGCCGTAGGCCTGATTGGCCTGCAGGCCTTGCCCGTTGTAATCGGATGCATCGTCATCGCGATTCTCGTCGTTTCCTGGCTCAGCAAAATCGTAAATTTTCCCGCCCGATTAGGCAGCCTGATCGCAGTAGGAACCAGCATTTGCGGGGTATCCGCCGTTATCGCTGCGGGCACCGCGACACAGGCCGACGAGGACGAAATCAGCTATGGCGTCGCAGTCATTACCTTGTTCGGAACGATCGCCCTGTTCGGGTATCCTTTTCTCGCCCATTGGCTCTTTGCAGGCAATGCGGAACAAGTCGGCTACTTTCTCGGCACCGCGATTCATGACACATCACAAGTCGCCGGAGCGGGGTTGATGTATCAGCTTTATTATGACTCGTCGGTAACGCTCGAAGTCGCCGCCACCACGAAACTCGTTCGTAATATATTTATGGGGCTCGTAATTCCCATACTAGCCGTAGCCTACCAGCGGAAATATGCAGTCGTAAAATCCGCCAAAGTTCCAATCCCTTGGCTTAACTGGACTCAGTCCATTCCCTTTTTCCTTATTGGTTTCGTTGCCCTGGCGATCGTTCGCTCAATCGGCGACATCGGTTCCAAGGCTTTTGGCATTTTAGAATCGGACCAATGGAATTCGCTCATCTCCTTCAGCAGCTCTGTATCCATTTTCTTGCTCACTACCGCAATCGCAGCCGTCGGGCTCGGAACCAATATCAAGAAATTGAGAGTACTCGGAGGAAAGCCCCTGTTCATTGGCTTCTCGGCCGCATTCCTAGTTGGCGGCGTCAGTTACCTTCTGGTGACAATTCTATACTAATCGGCCAATATTTTGAACTTGAATTCTACCGTACGGTCGGTAAAATTCGTTTCTGATTCTAGAGGTCCGCTCGATCTATCGAATTCTAGACCTAGTTTGGCTATTTCGAGATTGCGCAGCTCCCCACCTTTCGAGACCCTCTTGCCTATCGCACCCAATTCTCCATCTCCTATGGCGATCCATGCCGAAAACGTCTGCCAATCCCACGGGAAGCATAGAATCCTCCAAGATCTTTCGATCGAGGTGGAAGTCGGCAGTTTTTTCACATTGCTAGGGCCAACCGGCAGCGGCAAAACGACCTTGCTTAGAATTCTTGCGGGTATCGAAGAACCCGATAGCGGCCGCATTTTCTACGATGGCGTCGACGTAACGGACCTCCCCGTACAGGAACGTAAAATCGCCTTCGTATACCAGCAATTCGTTAACTTTCCCTCGATGACCCTTTTCGAGAATATCGCGTCACCTCTGCGCGTTTCGAAGGAGCGCTTTACGAAAGCGGAGATTGAACGAAAGGTTATGGAGACAGCTGAGCTGCTGGGCCTCGCCAAAATCCTAAATCACTTGCCGGAAGAAGTCAGTGGCGGCCAGCGGCAGCGCTGCGCCATCGCGCGGGCTTTGATCAAAGGGGCGCGGTACATTTTTCTCGACGAACCTTTGGCGAATCTCGACTACAAGCTGAGAGAGGAATTGCGTGCAGAGCTAAAGCAAATCTTCAGGGATCGAGATGGGGCTGTTATCTACGCAACGCCCGAGCCGATCGATGCCCTTACCATGGCGACGCATGTTGGCTTTCTCCATGACGGCTCCATCCTTCAGCATGGAGATACCATGGATGTCTACCGCAATCCTTCCCATGCCTCCGTCGCCTCGTACTTCTGCAATCCGCAGATGAATCTTTTTCCCTGCGATGTAGAGGATCGCGGAAACCGTTGCGCGTTACGCGCAAGCGAGACGCTCGCGCTGGAAGTCGATCTTGGACGAGAGCAATTGCCTCGCGAACGCTATATGTTGGGCATTCGACCGCACCACTTGTTTCTCGAGAATCCGGGCAATCGGATGACACCCTTTCAAGCCAAGGTGGAGTTGGCGGAAGTCGTAGGTTCGAATACGGAGCTGCACCTGAGGCACGACGATCTGAAATTGAGCCTGCTCATGCAGCAGGTGGAGCAGTTTCCCGTTGGTGAAACCGTTACCGCCTATATCGATCCGGAACATCTCTACCTGTTCGACGCTGATACCGGTGAATTCATTGCGAGGACTCGCAATTAGCCGAATTAATTATCTGGATACACAAGCTCGATGGCCCGAATTGAACTCAAATCCTTAGCCCACCGCTACGATTCGTCCCGCAAGGGAAAAAGCGGCTTTAGCATTGAGGATTTGAATATTGCTTGGGAAGACGGCACCGCCAACGCCCTGCTCGGACCCTCAGGATGCGGAAAGACAACCCTGCTGAATATTATTTCCGGCCTCATTACCCCAACCAGCGGGAGCGTTCTATTCGATGATGCCATCGTAAACGATCGACCTACACGCGATCGTCACATTGCCCAGGTATTTCAGTTTCCAGTCGTTTACGACACGATGACCGTATTCGACAATCTGGCATTTCCTCTACGGAACCAAAAAAATGGAGAGATCGAGATCGAATCGCGCGTAGCGGAGATCATGGAGCTTCTAGAGTTGACTCCTTTAGCGAAAACTAAGGCCGGACACCTTAATCCCGCCGAAAAGCAGATCGTCTCGCTCGGACGCGGCATCGTCCGCAAAGATACCGTGGCCGTATTGCTCGATGAACCGCTTACGGTTATCGATCCCATTCTAAAACTGGATTTACGACGGAAGCTACGACAAGTTCAGCAAGAGTTGAAGCTAACGATGATCTACGTGACCCACGATCAGCACGAAGCCCTAACCTTCGCTGATCACGTAACGATCGTTAGAGATGGCTCCATCGTTCAATCCGCTACGCCGGAAGAGCTGTTCTTGCGTCCAAAAACTCCATTTGTCGGTTATTTCATCGGTAGCCCAGGAATGAATACGCTCCGGTGCGAATCGACGATTGATGGATTCAAGATTGTCGGTAGCTCGCTGGCGATCGCTAATAGAGCGGGCAATTTGTCCGGTGTATTGGATCTGGGGATTCGTCCTGAATTCGTCGTCACCAGCCCAGAGGAGATGCCTGGTTGGAATCGCCTCAAAATTCGAGCTATCGAACACGCTGGCGCCTATCAAGTATTGACGCTTGAATCGGGCGCGCTCGAAATTAAGGCCCGGGTCGGAGATGACACTGCTACCAGCGAGGGAGACTTCGTTTGGGTGGACTTCCCAAGCGACAAAACTAACCTCTACGTCGACGGAGAGCTCGCAATCCTATGAGACAGCGACCCTGGCTATTTCTTCTGCCTACGCTGATTCTGATGTCGATCAGCGCATTTATCCCGTTGATGGCGGTAATCAATTATTCGCTACATACGATCTTCGCCGGTTCCGCTCCTGAATTCGTCGGACTGCAAAACTACGCAGATGTCATGAGCGACGCTCAGTTTCGAGGAGCCCTGATCCGCCAGCTTACGTTCAGTTTGATGGCTCTCCTTATTGAAATTCCACTAGGCGTAGCCATCGCCCTTTGCCTCCCTCGAAAAGGAAGCGGCGTCGGTCTATCCTTGGTATTGCTGGGGGTTCCGCTCCTTATCCCCTACAACGTGGTCGGTATCGTGTGGCGCCTCTTCACGCAGTCGGATATAGGCGTGATTCCACGCATTCTCTCGTTAGTGGGTTATGACTACAATGTATCCCTCAATGCAACGGACGCTTTCTTTACGATTCTCCTTGTCGACGTGTGGCACTGGACGCCTCTCGTAGTTTTGCTTGCCTATGCGGGGCTTCAAGCGATCCCGCAGACGTTTTATCAAGCCGCGGAGGTAGACGGCGCCTCGACGTGGAAGACCTTTCGCTATGTCACCCTACCCAAGCTTCGTCCCGTTCTGACTCTCGGGCTGCTGATTCGTTTCATGGATTCCTTCAAGGTGTATTCGGAGCCCTTGCTCTTGACAGGAGGAGGTCCTGGAAACGCCACTACATTCATGAGCTTGTTTGTAGCTCGCAAGGCGGAAGCGTATGAATTGGGCTACGCGGGAGCATCATCGATCATCTATCTATATGTGGTCATTGTAATGAGCTACATCCTCTTTCAATTCATAAATCGGTCGTCGGAGGAAAGACACAGATGAAAAAACGTACCATCACGCTGACAGCGTATTTTTTCCTCCTGTTTGTACCCATCTATTGGATGGTAATCACATCGCTAAAGACAGACGTGGAAATACTCCAGAGCTTCACTCTGTTTCCCCAACAAATTACATTCGAAAACTACCGGGAGATTTTTACTTCCGAAGTGTGGCGTAGCAGCTTTTTCAATTCAATTGCCTACGTACTGCTCAATGTGGTGATGACGCTCACCGCAGCGATCCCCGCTGCCTATGCATTCTCCCGGTGGAAATTTCGAGGAGACCATCACCTGTTCTTCTGGCTGCTCACCAATCGAATGGCGCCCGCCGCCGTATTCATGGTCCCATTCACCGAGTTGTACTACATGCTGAATATCTTCGATACTCACATTGCCGTGGCTCTAGCTCATTGCCTGTTCAACCTGCCCCTCACAATCTGGATACTGGAGGGATTCATGAGTGGGATTCCCAAGGAGATCGACGAAACTGCCTTTGTTGACGGCTATCGCTTTCCTCGTTTTTTCCGGTCCATATTCCTCCCCTTGATCGCTCCTGGGATTGGCGTAGGCGCCTTCTTCTGCTTCACCTTTTCATGGGTGGAATTGATACTGGCGAAGGCGCTAACGCTAACGGAAGCGAAGCCCGTTGTAGTAACATTGACCGTTGGGATCGGAGCGGAGGGCGTTAAGTGGGGCCTGCTCGCAAGCGCCGGCGTACTCACAATCATTCCCGGAATCTTGGTCGTCTATTTCGTACGCAACTACATGGCGAAGGGATTCGCTCTTGGAAGGGTCTAAGTCATGGAATGGATCATCGCTGAATTTAGATGGATGCAATGGAACTGGGCGGGGACCGTCTTCTTCTTATTCCTGGTCCTCTCGATCGCAGGGCTTACCCTATGGGACCGATTGACGCCTGAAAATCGCAGGAAGGGATTTCTTCCCATGCCCACCACTCGAGGTGACCGATTGTTCATTGGAATCATGGGATCGATGGGACTGACTTTGATATGGCTTGCGCTCGTGGGAAACCAATCCCTCTGGGTGGCTCTCGCTATATTGGCAATCTACAACACCGTAATCGCGATCAAGGGCTAAATGGAGGCGCATTCGACAGATTACGTATCGGGGTCACGCCTTCAAAATCGACTCACCCACAATCCGAAAATCCATGGCTTAATCATTGAACTTTTTACAGCGATAAGGCATAAAAGCACCTCGCAACCTCAGGTAGCGGCCGATCTCCGAGCGGCCCATTGAATTAACCTCGTTGTGGCCGCTCGGAGATCGGCCGCCACCCCCATAGATATGCAGCCCAAACCCTACAAAAACAGCAAAAGAAACGTCGAACTCATAGCCCTCCTCGCGCTACCGATTCTGTTCTTCGGTTGCGGCGGAGGCGCCGATTCGGTTCACGAACCATCCGCTTCCATTGACGAATGGATCGAGCAGTTCCAGCCATCTGCCTTGAGCAAAGTGGAACAACACGCCGAACTTGAATGGTTCGCCCAGGCTGCAGCGCCCTATCGGGGAATGGAAATAAAATCTGTCGCCGAAGGCATCAAGACGCATCAATGGGAATCCGACGTGCTCGCAAAAGCGTTTTACGATATCACCGGGATCAAGGTCACGCATGACATCATTGGCGAAGGTGAAATTGTCGATCGGATACAGCGCCAAATTCAAACGAACCGGAAGCTCTACGATATCTATGTCAACGATGCTGATCTCATCGGAACACACCTGAGACTCGATAGCGCATTGAATCTTTCCGAATACATAAAAGGCGACGGAAAAGCGGTCACCAATCCGATGCTCGATCTCGATGATTTCCTCAATCTCGAATTCGGGCAGGACTACGAAGGAAATCAATTGCAACTCCCAGACCAGCAATTCGCCAATCTCTATTGGTTTCGCTACGACTGGTTCAATCGCGATGACCTGAAAGCGGAGTTCAAATCAAAATTTGGATACGAGCTCGGCGTTCCCTTGAACTGGCAAGCTTATGGGGACATCGCTGCCTTCTTTACCGGTCGAACAATCGATGGGCAAACCGTCTATGGCCACATGGACTACGGTAAGAAATCGCCGTCGCTGGGCTGGCGATTCACGGATGCGTGGCTGTCAATGGCAGGCGTTGGCGACAAAGGTTTGCCCAATGGGCTTCCCGTGGATGAATGGGGCATACGGGTTGAAAACAGCATTCCGGTTGGAGCTTCCGTAACGCGAGGAGGCGCCGCCAATGGCCCCGCAGCCGTATACGCCCTCACCAAGTACGTAGACTGGATGAAGAGCTACGCCCCACCGTTCGCAGCGTCAATGACCTGGTCTGAGGCCGGACCTGTCCCCTCCCGCGGCAATATCGCACAACGCGTGTTCCAGTACATTACGTGGTTATCGGACGACGCATTCACCGCTCCCGAAAGTCCTGTAACGGACTCCGATGGAAAACCGCTATGGCGGATCGCTCCGTCACCACACGGCAAATACTGGGATGAAGGAATGAAGGTCGGCTACCAAGATGCCGGTAGCTGGACGATTCTCAAGAACAGCGTCATCGGCAAGGAACGCGAGGCGGCTTGGCTATGGGCGCAATTCTGCGTATCCAAAACGGTCTGCTTGAAGAAATTCATGGAGGGCAAGACTCCCATTCGCAAATCCACGGTCAACTCGGACTACTTGGCGAGCCGAGAAGGCGATTTTGGAGGACTCATCACGTTCTACAAATCCTCCGTCGAAAATCAATGGACCGACTCGGGACCCAATGTTCCGCACTACCCGCTGCTTGCAGAGCAATGGTGGCAAAACATCGCCCCCGCCGTAACCGGTGAAGTCACTCCGCAGGAAGCGATGGACAACATCGCCAGCGCAATGGATGAGCGCATGGGTAAGCTCGAAGGAAAAATGAAGCGCTTCTCACCCAAGCTTAATCCAGAAACATCGGCTCAAGATTGGCTGGACAAGCCCGGCTCACCCAAAGCGGAACGCCCCGACGAAAAAGGCGAGACGATGGCCTACGACGAGTTAATCAAAGTGTGGCAAAGTCAGTAGCTCATTAAGCAAAGATATTCTCTCAACGCAGACTATTAACAGGATACGGCCAAAGACGGGTACAGGATGACTCCCATCCATCCTCTCATCATGTAGCCCTGCAAGGGCATCATGCGAGCGAGGCACGAGCGCCTTGTCCCGGCGTATCCCGTCTAAGACTCCGACCTGTCGACGGCTCTAGCGGGAGTAGACGGAATCCTGTTAATTAAAAATCACCGCTCCCTAAGTGGGTTTGGAGAATGAGTTTCCGAGATGCTGAGAATATGTTCGAAATATTAGGAGATATCGCTCCAATACAATCGATGTCCCCTCTTCCATCCAACCAGTCTAGCAGTTGGTTCACCATCGACGAGATCGATGCGTCTACCTTCGGCATTGGAGAGTACGGGCAATGGATGAAACTTCACTCCTACTTATTTATTGGAGACGAACTCGCGATTCTCGTGGATACAGGACTCGGCGTCGCAAACATCCGGAAGGTCGTAGAATCAATAACTGAGCTTCCCATAAAGGTAATCACTTCCCACGCCCATTGGGACCACACTGGAGGGCATGCATTGTTCGATTGGTATTCCGCTCACGAACGAGAACGCGATTGGATCGAGAAGAGCTTCGAAAGGGAAGCAAAGGAAATCGCGGAATGGCTCGTCAAAGAGCCATTCACCAAAGCGGCTCCAGCGGATTTCGATATTGAGAAATACAAACCCTTCCAAGGCATAGTCAAGAATTTGCACGCCGACGGAGATGTATTCGATATTGGAGGACGGCAATTGGAGATCATCCACACGCCAGGTCACTCCCCAGGACACGTATGCGTCTACGAAAGAGATCGAGGATACCTGGTTACAGCGGATCTGATTTACCAAGGTGTATTGCTGGGAGGCTTGCAGTATTCCGAGCCGGAGGAATACCAACGTTCCTTACTGCGCTTAAAGCAACTCCCGAAAATAGAGAAAATGCTCCCCGGTCATGGCCGATTGGATATAGAGAATGATCTCCTTGATGAAGCCATCGAAGCCTTCGCATCCCTCGCTGAAACCGGGCACCTCAAGAAAAAATCCGGACTACACAAATTCAATCGCCTGAAGATTCATTTATAGGACACTCTATCAAGGCCCAATCACTCAATACTACAGCGGCCTCAACCAAGAGACGCTCACCTATACATATTGGCTCCAGACTCGAATGGCGTATTCGTTGACCAATACATTTGTTGTTTCGGTTATTGTCCCTGAACTGGCATTCAATGCTTAACTGGCGCGAATAGAATCCACTCACAAAGCTTAGTTTATCTAACTCCCATTACGCCACAGAGGGGAGGATTCCAGTCAAGCAACCGATCGCAGGCGATCATTGCATCCATTTCAGCTCCCATCGCTTCAGGTATAAGGGCCGGCTTTCGTTCCCGCAAGTCCACGCATATCGCTACCACTTCATGGGAGGCCGAAACTTCATTTAGGTCTCTGTTTTTAATGAAGCTAATGACATGAACGCGCTTCTGATTTCGAGATATCAATCGAGTAAAGACATCGATCCGATGTCCAGCTCTTATTTCTCTAAAGTAGCGAATGTGCGTCTCCAAGGCGAAACTACCCCAATGCCGCTCTTTTAGTTCATCTAAATCGAAACCAAGGTGTCGATATAGCCCAAGCATCGATTCGCTAAAGTAATGAGTATACCAGGCGACATTCATATGCCCCATGACGTCTATATATTCCTTAGGAACTTTCGCCTCCAAGGTCTTTGGCAACGCTTCGAGTTCTACATCCGGAAATTCAGGCATGCGGTGCCGATCTAGTCGGAGATCTTGACCAATTGCTTTCCTGTATTCTCGCCATGGAAAAGCCCAATGAAGGCCTTCGGGGCATTTTCAATTCCCTCAACTACGTTCTCGTGGTATTTGATCTTTCCTGACACCACCCATTCGGTCAGATCTTTCATGGCCATCGAAAATTGGTCATAGTAGTCGAAGACGAGAAATCCTTTAATCGTCGCCCGTGAAGGAATTACATTCCACAACAGCCTTGGACCCATCTCCGCCTTCGAAGCGTTGTACACCGATATTTGTCCGCAAACAGCCACATGGGAATTCAGAGCGAGCAAGGGAAATACCGCATCCGTAACCGATCCGCCTACATTATCGAAGTAGCAATTAATTCCTTCCGGGCAATGCTTCGCCAACTCCTTGTACATGTTCTCGGTCGTCTTGTAGTTGATGCCTGCATCGAAGCCCAATTCTTCCGTAATCCACTTCACCTTCTCGTCGCTACCGGCGATTCCGATCGCGCGGCAGCCCTTTAATTTAGCGATCTGCCCTACTACAGATCCTACTGCGCCAGCCGCTCCGGAAACCACGACCGTGTCGCCCTCTTTCACTTGGCAAACATCCAGCAAACCAAAATAGGCGGTTGCTCCCGGCATCCCTAAGACGTGTAGGGCCGTAGAAATCGATGCGGACGAAGGGTCGATCCGTCTCAGTCCTTTTCCATCGGAAATCGCATATTCCTGCCATCCAAGACGGGAGGCGACGATTTCGCCCGGTTGAAAGGCGGCGTTTTTCGATTGCTCCACTTTCGTTACAATCTCGCCTGTCATGACGTCGCCAATACCGACTGGATCCGCATAGGACTTTCGATCGCTCATCCGTCCTCGCATGTAGGGATCTACAGATAGATACAGGGCGCGGAGCAACACCTCACCCTCCGCGAGCTCGCGCACGTCTTCTTCCTCTAAACGGAAATCGCTTTCCGATACCATCCCATCCGGACGGGACGCCAAAACGATTTTTCGATTCGTAATTGCCACTATATCAGGTATTCAAATTAGTCGCACAGTTCGAACAGGCCCGCGGCCCCTTGGCCACCACCGACGCACATAGTGACGACGCCGTAGCGAACATTGCGTCGCTGCATTTCGTTTCCAATTGTTCCGACCAATCGCGAGCCCGTCATGCCAAACGGATGGCCAATCGATATCGAGCCTCCATTCACATTCAATCTGTCCATTGGGATCCCCAACTGGTCACGGCAATAAATTACCTGTACGGCAAAGGCCTCATTGAGCTCCCAAAGGCCGATATCATCTACGGAAAGACCGTTACGCTTCAGCAACTTCGGAACCGCGTAAATGGGACCGATCCCCATCTCGTCGGGCTCGCAACCCGCGATCGCAAATCCGCGAAACGCGATCTTTGGCTTCAATCCAAGCGATTCCGCTTTTTCACGAGACATCAACACGTTCACGGAAGCGCCATCCGACATTTGAGACGCATTCCCAGGAGTCACGCTTCCCTGCCCGCTGTCCCTATCGAAGTAGGGGTTTAGCGAGAGCAATCCCTCGAGCGTTGTATCGGGTCGATTGCACTCGTCCTTGGTCAGTTCGTGCTCCTCGGTACCCAGAACTTTCCCTGTTTTCTTTTCCAAAATAGCGCGCGTTACCTGCATCGGGGCCAGCTCTTCATCCAACAAGCCATCTGCTTGAGCCTTCGCCGTGCGCTGCTGGCTGGCCAAGGAATATTCATCCTGCGCTTCACGCGAGATGGCGTAGCGTTTAGCCACCACTTCCGCGGTGTCGCCCATCACCATGTAAATGCCCGGATAGCGTTCGGCCACCCATGGATTGGGCTCGGACTTCGAGTCCGCAATTTGAGTGATGCTCTCAACCCCACCGCCAATCGCGACATCGACACCCTCATTCATAATGAGATGAGCCGCCATCGCCACTGATTGAAGCCCCGACGAGCAAAATCGGTTCACTGTCGTGCCCGCTACGCTGACCGGTAGACCCGCTCGGATCGCGGCGACACGGGCCACATTATTCCCCTGCGTCCCTTCAGGCGTGGCGCAGCCGATTATGGCATCTTCGATGTCAGCTGGGTCGAGCCCCGGAGCCTTCTCCAGGCAATGCGTGATGCAATGGGCGATCATATCGTCCGGCCGAGTCATGTTAAGCGATCCGCGAAACGATTTCGCAAGTGGGGTACGCGCTGTCGCGACGATTACTGCTTCTCTCATTTTCAGTCGGGATTTTTACCGACCGATCAGTAGAATTCAAGCTTGAAATCCCAATAAATCCGTAGAGGATAGGATGCCATTTAACGCGAGTCCGCAAATGGTTGACAGTATTAGCGACGATTGCAAGCGCCTATGCCAAAAGCCACTATAAATTCCAAATCCGCAAAACTTTCGAAATCGGAAAAGCGAGTTGCCGAAATCTATCGGGTCGCAGCGAATATCATCAATGAAAAGGGGTATGAAGCCACCTCGATGAATGATATCGCCAGGAAGCTCAAACTTACGAAAGCGGGTTTGTACTACTATATCGATGGCAAGAGGGATCTGTTGTTTGCGATTATCAAGTTCGGAATGCAACAGTTGGAGGACAACGTTCTCGAGCCATGCCAAGCGATTGAGGATCCCGAAGAGCGTTTGAAGGAAATCATCGAGCGGCACACGATACTCATTCTCGAACTGGGCGGTTCGATTTCTATTCTGACAGATGAGATCCAGAGCCTCACACCCGCCAATCGGAAGAAGATCGTAGCCATGAAACGAGTCTACATGGACTTCGTTCGGAAGACGCTTCGTGAGCTGAGGTCTCAGAAAAAGATGCGGCAGATAAATCTCAATATTACCGCCATGAACCTATTTGCGGTGATCCTCGGAGTCGCCCGCTGGTACAGTCCCAGAAAAGGATGGGGCAGCGCCAAGGTCGCTCGAGAGATTTCCAAATTTGTCATGGGCGCCATCGTAAAATAGCTTCAACTCAAAGGGAAGGCGCCCCAACCTCCGCTGATTCTGCGAGTCGGAAACGCTACCCCATCCCCACTCTCCAAATCTTATCCCATCAATGAATATTCTCGTTTGCCTTAAGCAAATCCTGGATCCTGAGGTTCCCGTTCGCGACTTTGCGATCGACGCATCAGGGCTGCAAGCGGACCCGGCTTGCGCGAACCAAGTCACGAACATCTTCTGTGAAAATGCCCTAGAGACCGCGCTCCAGCTCAAGGACCTTCACGGAGGAAAGATCACTCTTCTTACGCTCGGGCCCGAATCGGCTGAAGATGCCTTGAGAAAGGGCCTCGCCATGAAAGCGGACGAGGCGTACCTGATTCTCAACGATACCGAGCAATTGCCGGATTCGGCGGCCACTGCCAAAGCGCTCGCGGCTGCAATCGATAAATTGGACGCGTTCGATCTCATCCTAGCCGGTCGGGAATCGGGCGATTGGGGAGCGGGTCAAACCGGAGGATTGCTCGCGGAAGAACTAAGTCTCCCGTTCACCGCGTTCGTAGACCAGATATCGCTCGAAGGAGAGGAGCGTCTCGTCCTGCGGCAGCAAACGGATTCGGGCTGGAAATCATTTTCATCTCCCAAACCCACGGTCGCTTCGATCACGAACAGCGATCATAACCTCCCTCGCATTCCCAAAACGCGCGATATCATTATGGCCAATCGAAAACCGGTCACAACCTGGTCCCTCGAAGAGCTGGGTATATCGCAGGACTCCTTCCCAACGCAGGAAACGAAAGCGCGCGTTCGACAGCTGTCCATCCCTGAAGCGAAAAGCGATTGCGAGTTTATCGAAGGCGACTCCGTCGAAGAGAAAATTGAGAAACTAGCGGACAAAATTGCGGCGATCGCCCGCGCAGTATAGCCCACTATGAGCGACACGAATTTCAAAGTAATAACAGCTGCGTTTTCGCAGGATCTGAACGCCGCGACGGCAGGTTTGCTGGGAGCGGGTCAACGCCTAGCGAATGATGCGGGCGGCACGCACATTGCAATCTGCTGCGGGTCAATCGATAGCACGCTGTCTACGCAAATAAGCGCCTTCGGGGATCGGGTTATCGCCATCGATTCCGAACCCTTGGCTCGAGCCGAACCCGAAGCCTGGCTGAGTTGCCTGCGCTCCATCAGCGCTCAAGAAACTCCGGATGCCATCCTTCTCGGGAACGACACGCTCAGCCAGGAAATAACGCCAAGGCTCGCTCATCGATTGAACGGCGCTTCGATCGGGGATGCCCAATCGGTCACGATCGACGACGGAGCCATCGTCATCACACGCTCCGTGTACGGAGGCAAAGCGATTGCCGACATCGAACTAACCGCATCGCCGGCTGTCGTCTGGATTCGAGCCCAATCGATGGATCCCGCTGATAAGAACGCTGCTCCGGGGACGATCGAAACCGTGCCATTGAACGAAAGCGCAGACCTGCAAAGTCATATTATCGATACGCATGACGAGGTATCGGAAGGAGAACGACTGGAGGATGCGCAAATTATCGTTTCTGGAGGTCGAGGCCTTGGTGGGCCCGAGCCATTCGAAGAACTCGTTTCTCTGGCAAAGGTCTTGAAGGCTCAAAATGCGGCGTCCCGCGCCGCTTGCGACTTAGGTTGGGTTCCGCACTCTTGGCAGGTCGGACAGACTGGATGCAAAGTGGCGCCGCAACTGTACTTGGCGGTTGCGATTTCGGGAGCCAGCCAGCACACGATGGGCATCGCGGATTCAAAGGCGATCGCGGCCATCAATACCGATCGGGACGCGCCCATTTTCAAGCACTGCCAATTCGGTTTGGTGGAAGACTTTCAACAGGTGGTTGGCCCGTTGCGGGACAAGCTCTCTGATCTCCTATGATGGATCATTCAGAGGCGACGCGCGAAGTCCTGTGGAACATATCCAACGGATGGATTATGTACGCGTTGCTCGTCCCCACAGCAGCGATTGGGATTTACGGAATTTGGAAACGCTTCCAGTCCTGGAAACAAGGCTTGCCCGCTGAGGGCCGCCTGGACAATCCCGGCAAGCGCCTGAGATTCCTCTGGCAACATGCCTTGCTGCAACGGCGCAATATGCGTCAGCGCTTCGCAGGCATCTTTCACGCCATGATCTTCTGGGGATTTATCACTCTGACGATCGCGACAACCGTTGTGATGATTGATCACGATTTCGGCATACCTATCATGAAGGGCGCTTTCTACCTCTACTTCCAGTCACTCTTCGTAGACGTCTTAGGTTTGCTAGCCCTCGTAGGCGTAGCGCTTGCCGGCTACCGCCGATGGAAGACCAAACCAACCAAGCTCGTTTACACGGACGAGGCATCCATGATCTTGATACTCGTCGGCATCATACTCGCAACGGGTTTCATGCTAGAGGGCTGGCGGATTGTCGCAACGAACGATCCTTGGGGCGCCTGGTCCCCTGTCGGCTACGCAACGGGCATTGTATCCGCGCAATTTTTCAGCGTGGAAACGCTTATCCAATTTCATCTTTGGTGCTGGTGGTTCCATCTCGTCCTGGTTTTCGGATTCCTCGCCTGGGCTCCCTATACGAAGATGCTGCATCCTCTCACCTCCGCACTCAACATCTACGCGGCCAATCTTGAGCCCGTAGGGGCGTCGTTGAAGACAATCGACTTCGAGAAAGCGGAAACGTTCGGAGTAAACGCGCTGAAGCAATTTACCTGGAAGGACCTTCTCGATTTGGATGCGTGCACCGAATGCGGTCGTTGCACCGACGCTTGTCCTGCAAACACCGTCGGCAAAGCCCTATCACCTCGAGACATCATCCTCGATCTGCGTGGATGGCTACACGAGGGAGCGGATGATGAATTTAAGCTCATAGGTTCCACTGACTCGCTGGAATCGGATCGTCTCTTTGAATGCACCAGCTGCGCCGCTTGCGTGGATGCCTGTCCCGTATCTATCGAACAACTACCAAAGATCGTAGATATGCGACGCTTCCAGGTCATGGAAGAAGCCGAATTTCCAGAGACAATGCAGCAAGCTGTGAATTCGCTCGAGGAACGACAGCACCCTTATTCCGGATCCCAATTCTCCCGGGCTGACTGGATGCAGGAACTGGACATTCCCCACGCGAGCGAGACTGACGATGCGGAAGTACTCGTATGGGCGGGTTGCGGCGCTTCTCTCGTTGAGCGCAACCAGAAGTCCATTCGCTCATTGGCTCGATTGCTCAAGAAGGCAGGAGTCAAATTCTCTGTACTTGGAAGAGATGAAAAATGTACGGGGGATGTTGCCCGCCGCATCGGCAACGAATTTCTGTTCGAGTCCCTAGCAAAGGAGAACATCGACAATTTCAAGAAGCACAAAGTCAAGAAAGTAGTCACTGCCTGTCCTCATTGCTTCAATACATTTCGCAACGAATATCCACAGCTAGGCGCGGATTTCGAAACCGTGCACCACAGCGCCTACTTGGGATCGTTAATAAACGAAGGTCGACTCAAGATAACGGTAGCGTCGGAACGGCGAATCGCTTTTCACGATCCTTGCTACCTAAGCCGACACAACAACCTCACCGAAGAGCCTCGCGATCTATTGAATTCCACCAGCCAGGTGGCAATGACCGAACTCCCTCGCAATCGTCAAAATAGCTTTTGCTGCGGTGGAGGCGGGGGAATGAGTTTCGTCGATGAACCCTCGGACAAGCGAGTGAACCATGAGCGCGCCCGAGAAATCCTAAATACGGATGCGGATACAGTCGCCGTAGGCTGCCCTTTTTGCACGACCATGATGGAAGATGGAATCAATGCCACCAAGGGAGACCGGAAAATAGAAGTCAGAGAGATCTCTGAACTGCTAGACGAGGCCTGCAATGGAGAATCCAATACGTGAATCCTGAGCTCCACAACGTGAATCACACACTTTACCTCTAACCAAACCTTAACGAAAAAATGGATCTAAACCTGACTGAAAGCGAGCTGAAGTTTCGCGACGACCTTCGCGCATGGCTCAAAGAAAATCTCCCTGAGAAACCAATCAAAGCGGAAAGCGACAACGACCCGGAGTATTGGAATGCCTTGAGAGACTGGCAGAAGCAAATGTTCGAAGGGGGTTGGGCCGGCGTCACATGGCCCAAGGAATTTGGAGGTCGTGGCGCCACTTCAATAGAAGCGGGCATCTATATGGAAGAGATGGCTGCCTTCGACGCTCCGGAACGAGTGGGTACGATTGGAGAGGGTCTCATCGGCCCCACAATCATGGCCGAGGGATCCGATGAGCAAAAAGAGTTTTTCCTACCGCGAATTCTGAACGCGACTGACATTTGGTGCCAGGGCTTTTCAGAACCTAATTCCGGTAGCGATGTGGCGTCGCTGGCAACCAAAGCAGTCCTCGATGGGGACGATTTCGTGGTCAATGGTCAGAAGATCTGGACAAGCTACGCCAAAGTGGCCGATTGGTGCTTGCTATTGGTACGAACGGACAATGACGCCCCCAAGCACAAGGGAATCAGCGCGTTGCTTGTCGACATGAAATCAGAAGGCGTATCCGTAAGGCCTTTACGGCAAATGTCTGGTGAATCCGCGTTCAATGAAATGTTTTTCACGAACGTTCGCGTGCCAGCGAAAAACCTGATTGGGAAACTCAATGACGGGTGGCGGATTACGATCACTACCCTAATGAATGAACGAGCGAACCTTGGTTCCTCGATCTACATCATGTTCAAGAACAATTTGGACAAGCTTCTCGGACGCATGAAAGAGCTGAAACGGGGCGGCATCCGCTTAGCGGATGATCCGATCAATCGCCAAAAGGTCGCTCAAATGTATCTGGAACTCGAAATCTTCAAGCTCACCACCAACCGGGCCCTATCAAAAATTGCGAAGAACGCTACTCCAGGACCCGAGGGATCCATACTTAAAATCTATTGGAGCGAGATGAATCAGCGATTCGTGCAGTCAACGATGGAGATTCTCGGCGACCAGGCGCAACTTCAAGACTTCGATGATGGATCCTGGGTTCACGCATACCTTCGATCCCGCGGAAACACGATCGAGGCAGGAACCAGCGAGATCCAACGCAATATCATCGCCGAACGCGTGCTGGGACTTCCTCGTAGCTACTAAACGAATTTCTAAGCAATTTTAATCTAAGCCTTTATACACATGAATTTCGACCTCTCAAAAACGCAAAAAATGCTGCAGGATGCTTCGCGCACCTTTTTTCAGCGAGAATGCCCCATCGCAAAAGTTCGCGAACTGATAGATTCAGAGCACGGCCACGATAGCGCTCTCTGGACTCGAATCGCCGAACAAGGCTGGACCGGGCTAACGCTGCCAGAGGAGCACGAAGGTCTCGCCTTAAGCCTGGTAGACCTCGCTGTCGTATCGGAAGAGATAGGACACTGCTGCCTCCCCTCACCCTTTGTCGCCACCACTTGGGCATCGTCCTTGATTGATTCTTCTGGCAATGCGGAACTGAAGAAGACGCTGCTTCCAAGCCTTGCTTTGGGAGAGTCTATCGCAACGGTTGCGCTATTGGACGAAGATTCGGATTGGAATCCCGCGACCGTCACGATGTCGGCTACATCAAGCGACGCAGGCGTCGTTCTATCCGGGAGCAAGAGACTTGTTCTAGATGCAGGCGTCGCGGATACGTTGCTCGTTGTCGCCCGGATTCAAGACGATCTCGTCATCGCAGTCGTGGACAAGACTGCATCGGGACTGAGAATGGAGCCAACGCCAGGCATGGACTTGACACGTCGCTACTATCAAGTCGACTTCGAGAACGTATCCGCAGAGATACTCGCTAGCGGAGCGGAAGCCGAAGCGGCCCTGAAGCGATCTATCCAGATCGGAGCGATCGTCGCTTGCGCCGACCTTCTAGGCGGAATGGAGTGGGTCCTCAAGACCACGGTTGAGTACGCCCGATCCAGGCAGCAATTTGGGAAAGCGATCGGATCCTACCAAGCGGTCCAGCATCAATGCTCCGACATGCTGCTCATGAACGAAAGCGCTCGCTCCGCCACATACTATGCCGCTTGGGCGCTTCACGAAAACGATCCTGCGGGTGACGAAGCGGTGGGTATCGCCAAAGCGTACTGCTCGGAGGCAGCCCGTCTGGTCGGTAATTCGGGCATACAGATTCACGGAGGAATCGGCTTCACCTGGGAGCACGATCTACATCTGTACTACAAACGAGCGAAATCAAACGAATACCTCTTTGGAGACCCGAGCCATCATCGAGAACAGTTGGCGCAACTCATTATCAACTAGTTCTACACCCCCACCCTCTACCCCACCCCTTTGAACGCAGGACAATTAGCATTCGAGAATCTGAATCGATTTGGTGAATACACTTGCCTTCACTTTGAAGGCGAGAGCTACACTAATTTTGAACGCATGAAATATGCGCGGCGCCTAGCTGCCGTATTGCGCCACTATGGCGTAAAATCAGGCGATGTCGTGGCGGTCACCATGAACAACTGCCCAGAGATATCCGCCTCCTTCCAAGCAGCCTGGATACTAGGGGCCGCTATCCTGCCCATAATGCCTCAATTGATCGCTCCTGAATTGAGGTACATTCTAGACCATTCTGAAACAAAGGTTGTCATAACTTCCGAGGAATTGACCGCGAAAGTCGAAGAAGCAGCGGTTGGCCTCACCCATTTGAAACATATCCTCGTTGCTGGAAATTGCGATAGCGTCAACGCGACAGACATTCGCCAGGATATCGAAACCAGCGAGGCGATCGAAGATCTTCAAAAGAGAGACTCTGACGACCTAGCCCTACTAGTCTACACGTCTGGAACCACCGGGAAGCCAAAGGGCGTAATGCTAAGCCATTCCAACGTCATCGCAAATGCCGAGTCCGGCCAAGACTTGTTTATCGACAAGAGCCAGTTCAGGTTTCTTAGCGTACTCCCGCTCGCGCACGTTTACGGCGTGCTCACCATGAATCTAGGAAATCTCGTTGGGATGATCAATGTGCTTCATCCACAATTCAATCCTCAAAAAGTCTTTGAAGATATAGAGAAATTTCAAATTCAGCGAATCAGCGTAGTACCCACGATGCTAACGTATATGGTGGGATTTCCCGGGCGCGATGACTTTGATTTATCCTCTCTCGAACGCGTTAGCTCGGGAGGAGCCGCGCTGCCCAATGAGTTGCGACTGGAGTTCGAAAAAACGTTCGACTGCATTGTCACGGAAGGTTGGGGACAATCGGAATCTACCTGTATCATCACGGCATATCGTGAGAGCGAGTCGTTCCGCCCTGGCTCAGCCGGACGCGTTGTATCCAATTATGAGATATGCGTTCAGGACAATGACGCCAACGAGCTTTCCTCGGGAGAGACGGGAGAATTTTGCGTTAAAGGCCCCCATGTGATGAAAGGGTACTGGAAAAACGAAGTGGCCACCGACAACGCGATCGTAGACGGATGGCTGCATACCGGCGACATTGGCCACTTGGATGAGGATGGGTTCGTTTACATCACCGACCGAAAGAAGGATCTAATTATCAAAGGCGGCGAAAACATTTCGCCAAGAGGAATCGAGGAAAACCTGTACCGACATCCTTCAGTAGCGGAATGCGCTGTATTCAGCATTCCCTCAAAGCAATTCGGAGAAGATATTTGCGCAGCGATCACGAAACGACCGGATACGCAGGTAACTGAGGATGAGATCAAAGAGCATCTAGGAACCCACCTAAGCCCCTTCAAGATTCCCGCCCGGGTCGTTTTCCTAGAGCAGCTTCCCAAAAGCTCAGTCGGAAAATTGCTCAAGCGAAAGGCCCGGGAAATAGTCCTCCCCATGCTAAACGAAGATACTCCAAACGAAAGCGAGAAATAGCTCAATGATGACTCTTAAGGACAAAACGTTATTGATAAGCGGCGCGAGCAGAGGAATAGGAAAAGCCATCGCTCTGCGCGCTGCGCAAGATGGCGCCAACGTAGCGGTTGTCGCTAAAACCGTGGAGCCACATCCGAAACTAGAGGGCACGATCCATACCGCCGTCGATGAAATCAATGCCGCTGGCGGCAAGGGGCTGGCTTGCCAGGCGGACATTCGATTTGAGGATCAAGTGGAATCCGCAGTGGATTCCGCAGTCAGCGCATTCGGAGGCATCGACATCGTCATCAACAATGCCAGCGCCATCCGGCTTACCGGAACTTTGGATACGGCAATGAAACGGTATGATCTAATGCATGGGGTGAACACCCGAGGCACATTCCTGCTAACTCAAAAATGCCTTCCTCACCTCCTGAAAGCGTCCAATCCCCACATCCTCTCCATTTCGCCTCCGCTTAATTTGGATCCCAAATGGTTCGGACCTCACCCAGCGTACACGATATCCAAGTTTGGCATGAGCCTATGCATCCTTGGATTTGCGGAGGAGTTTAAGAAGCAGGGCATCGCAGCGAACTCGCTCTGGCCACGGACCACAATCGCCACCGCGGCGATACAGAACCTATTAGGTGGTGATGAGCTCATGCGCCGCAGCCGCAAACCCACCATTATGGGGGACGCCGCTCATGCGATTTTGACGCAGGATAGCCGAAGCTGCACAGGGAATTTCTTTATCGATGACGACGTTCTTCGTGACGCCGGCATCTCGGATCTTGAAGACTACTCCGTAGAAAAAGGCGCTGATCTCGCGCCTGATTTTTTCATATAGACCCAAGAGATCTGCGCCCACTGACATTTTTGAAACGGCAGAAACTAGATTAGCATGCCCCAGGACAGAGAAATAGAAACCCGAAAACGGTATACGGTATTCGCCGACGTGACGACGCGTTGGAATGACAACGACGTTTATGGTCACATCAACAATGCGATCTACAATGAATGGATGGATACCGCCATTACGAACCAGTTTCGCAAGCATTTGACCGGATATCCGAATACGCCCATAATTCCAGTAGCGGCTGAAACCTACCTTACATTTCGCAAGTCAATCGCCCACCCTGCTGACGTTGAGACGGGATTTCGCGTCAAACGACTGGGCAATCGTTCCGTGGTTTGCGAAATCGGAATATTCGCAAAAGGCGCTTCCGAAGCCTCCGCCTGGGGGCATATGATCCACGTTTGGGTTGATCGAGAGACAAACCAATCTGTGCCTATTCCGGATTCCGTGCGAGAGGGGCTTTCAGCTTCAATTCAAGATGGAGACCCCGTGACGGAGTAATTATTTTTTCGATACCTAAGACGTTCGACCAATCGCAAATCAACAGAGAGTATGAACTATGTTTGACCTAACAAATCGTGTCGCCCTTTTAACGGGCTCATCAAAAGGAATGGGAGCGGCCATGGCGGAAGGTCTGGCAGAGCAAGGGGCGAAGGTGGTGATCTCTAGTCGTAAGATGGAATCGTGCGAAGCGACCGCCGAGGCAATCAACCAAAGCGTCGGACGGGATGCGACGACGCCGATCATCTGCAATGCGGGATACAAAGAACAGCTCCAGGCATTGGTCGATGAGACCCGCAGTCGGCTCGGCCCGATCGACATCCTAGTAGGCAACGCCGGAGTCAATCCCTACTACGGCCCTATGAACGAGATCCCGGACGCCGCTTGGGAGAAGACCATGAAGACGAATGTTCAGTCCAATCTCTGGCTTTCTCAAATTGCAGTTCCCGATATGATCGAGAAAAAGCGAGGGTCTATTTTGCTAACGGCATCCATCGCAGGTTTCGGTCCGACGACCACTCTCGGAGCCTACGGAGTATCCAAGACAGCCGTTATTGCCCTGGTTCGCAATCTAGCAGCAGAATATGGTCCGCACGGAATCCGAGTCAATGCGCTCTGCCCAGGACTGGTTAAGACCGATTTTGCGAGAGCGCTATGGGAAGATCCAGAAGCTGAGAAGGAAGCTGCCGAACAAACACCGCTGGGCAGATTGGGCGAACCCAGCGACTTCAAAGGAATTGCCGCCTTTATCGCCTCGGATGAGGCCAGTTGGATCACAGGACAAGCCCTCACAGTTTGCGGTGGGACTGATATGTTTAAGTAAATACATTGCAGCGCTTTTCTCATGGATTTTCTAAAATGGCCATGAGAGCGCTGGGCAAACAGCAGGCAATACTCCACCCAATCGATTCGGATATATAGCAAGACCAAAAATGTAATTGTATGTATGATACTTAATATCCTGTTCAGGCAAAAATGAACATTTACACAATAACCATTCTTCTTAGCATTCTGGCCTATGTAATTATTGGAAATTACGTAGGCCGCAAGGTAAGAGGATTGGAGGACTATTTCGTCGTCAGTCGCCAAGCGTCGGTCCTGCTCATTGTCGGAACCCTTGTAGCAAGCTTTCTCAGCACCAACACATTTACAGGGCAAGCGGGATTTAACTATGATCGGAATGCCGCTATCCTTCTCGCTCCGGGAATTCTTCTATGCGGTTATATTTACGGAGCGCTATACTTTGGGCGCTACCTTCGCCGAAGTCGCTCACTCACAGTCGCAGAATATTTCGCAAAACGATTCAACAGCAGACGCGTGCAGCTCGTCGCAGGTATAACGGTCATCGTTGGTATCGGCTTTTACCTTATCGCCGTTTCTCAAGGTGTCGCCTTGATCATATCCAATCTGACACCGCTGTCCTACACCCTAGCTCTCTTCGTTGCCTGGGCCAGCTACTCATCCTTCACGCTATACGCCGGATCTCGAGGGGTGGTGATAACGGATACCATCATGTTCATGATGTTCTCGATCGTCACATTGCTAGCCGCGTTCGCGATTTTCAATGAGCATGGTGGATGGTTCGCTGCCATGGATAGCCTCGTCCACTTGGAGGGGAAAGAGGACCTAATGGCCTGGCACGGAATGACGGGCCCGGACCTTCAATTTAAAACGCCAACTGAGTTTTTAATTTGGTTCCTGATCCTTATGGTCGCCTGGAGCTTCGTCACGGCCATCAGCCCTTGGCAGTCTAGCCGATATCTGATGGCCAAGAGCGAACAGGTCGTTCTGCGCTCAGCATGCGTCGCAGCGATCAGCATCGGAGTCATCCAAGGATTGGTATACGCAGCGGCCCCGGTCGTGAATCTAAGCAACGCCGCAATTGAACCCAGAGATGAAGTTCTTGTTTGGGCCGCGCTCAATATCCTGTCGCCTTTACTAGGCGCATGGCTTCTCGCCGGATTGGTTGCAGCGGCCTTGTCATCGGCATCCACATTTCTCTCTCTGATCGGATTCAACCTGAGTCACGACATTCTTCACGAAAGAGGTGATGACGAAAAGTCCAAGTTGAATTTCAGCCGCAAGATGATGTTGGTTGCCGGCCTGCTTATTTTAGTGGCTAGCGTGTCGCTTGAACAGAACATCCTCTGGTTTACCTACTTTGCCGGAACCCTCTTCGCCTCCGCTTGGGGACCGGTCGCCATCATGAGCATTTGGAGCGACCGCATCACTGCAGCTGCTGCATTTTGGGGAATCACAAGCGGATTTCTTGGCAATGCGATTCCAAAGCTGCTTGTCAGCCTAGATGTCGTTGAACTTCCCGTGTACCTTGACCCCATCGTGATTGGAGCGGCGATCAGTCTCGTTGTCGTACTAGCGGTTTCACGCTATACATCAGTCACTGAAATCGAACGCAATTACCGGTTATCCCTTCTCAAGACACCGATAGAGGAACGAGACGAAAATGCGGCTAAGAAGACTCTTCGCTACGCCATCGCCGTAGGTGTATTTGGACTCGCGATGACTACCTTGATGCTCGTGTTTTATGTCACGCCCTACCAGAAGGCCCATACTCCGACCAATGTTGATTTCCGTTTTGAATGGTCGAGCGGTGAAGCAATATTCGCCTACTCGTGGGCGGTTCTATTTATCTTTATGGGATGGCTGATGTACCGAGGAACACGCAATGAGTATTTAACTACGTGATACGCTCTTAGGCTCATAAAGGGCCAAATTCGTATCGATTCTCTTCATTTACAAAAATGAATCGTCAACAATATTTCCGATGAAACTCAAGGATAAGATCGCAATCGTAACCGGCGCAGCTAGCGGAATTGGAAAAGCGCTATGCGAACGTTTTCACAAAGAAGGGGCGGCCGGCATCGTCGCCGTGGACATCAACGAAATAGGCGCCATCACAGTTGCCGAATCGGTTGGGGGTCTTGGCATTCGAGCAGACGTATCCAATGAAGCAGACATCATTCACGTAGTGGAGGAAACGAGACGGAAATTTGGTCGGATCGATATTTTTGCCTCCAACGCGGGCATAGGCGTCTACGATACAACTCACGCCGCATCTGCATCCAATGATGATTGGGAACGGATATGGGGTATCAACGTGATGGCTCACGTCTACGCTGCCCGAGCGGTTCTGCCTCATATGATAGAAAATGGGGGCGGATACCTGCTAAACACCGCTTCGGCTGCGGGGTTACTGAGCCAAATCGGCAGCGCCCCCTATTCCGTCACCAAACATGCTGCAGTGGGCTTCGCCGAATCGCTAGCCATCGCTCACCATGACCAAGGGGTCCGCGTTTCAATTATCTGTCCGCAAGCCGTTCGCACCCCGATGATAGCCGATACCGATGGAAGGGCCGCCGGATTTGACGGACTGATGGAACCAGAAGAAGTATGCGAGGCCACGATTCAAGGGATGGAAGAAGAACGTTTTTTGATTCTTCCGCATCCTCAAGTACACGACTACATGAACCGGAAGGCCTCCGACCATGATCGGTGGCTGCACGGTATGCGGCGTTTACGAGACACTATGCTCGGGCGTGAGGACTCATAAATTCATCTCATTTGCCTCATTATACTGAATACAGCAATGCTAGCTAAGACTCGACCTACCTATGATTAAGACAAGATTCACCGAAACGTTCGGCATTGAGCATCCAATTGTCCAAGGCGGAATGCAATGGGTGGCGCGAGATGAGCTCGTTTCCGCCGTCGCGAATGCAGGAGCGCTCGGATTCCTCACCGCCCTAACGCAACCGACCCCAGAAGACCTCGTCAAGGAAGTGCGTCGCTGCCGGGACATGACCGATAAGCCATTTGGCGTCAATCTGACCATACTGCCATCCTTAAAGAAAATACCGTACGACGAATACCGGCAGGCAATCATAGAATCGGATGTCAAGATCGTGGAAACCGCCGGCAACAATCCCGCTCCACATCTGCCCGACTTTAAGAAGGCAGGAGTGAAAGTGATCCATAAATGCACCTCCGTCAGGCATGGGCTGAAAGCGGAGAGCATTGGATGCGACGCCATTAGCATGGATGGCTTCGAATGCGCTGGGCATCCAGGAGAAGACGATGTAACCAATCTCGTGCTGCTTCCAATCGCCCGCGATAAAATCAAGATCCCCATGATCGCCTCAGGAGGACTCGGCGACGCACGCGGACTGGTCGCCGTACTCGCCCTGGGAGCTGAAGGGATGAATATGGGTTCGCGATTTATGGCGACTGAGGAAGCTCCCATTCATGAGAACGTAAAGCGTCAAATGGTAGAGAACGACGAACGAGCGACAGAAATGATCTTTCGTACGCTCCACAATACCGCTCGCGTAGCCAGTAACAGCGTTAGCCGAGAAGTCGTATCGATCGAGTCCAAAGGGAACGCCACGATCGACGACGTGGCTCACCTTGTATCCGGTCAAAGAGGACGTGTCGTTTTCGAAAATGGCGACACTGAACATGGAGTTTGGTCTGCCGGAATGGTGCAAGGACTCATTCATGATATCCCATCAGTAGAAGAGCTCGTAAATCGAATCATGCAAGAAGCCCGCCAAATTATCAACGGTCTCGACAGCCTTTCCTCGAAGTAAGCATGCCTTGCGCATTCACACAATTCTATACCCCATAAAAACAAAGGACACCCAATGAGTTACGAAACTATTCTATACGATGAGAGCGACCAAATAGCGACCATCACCCTCAACCGACCCGACCGACTCAATGCTATAACGCATACGCTTCAGGAAGAATTATTCGCTGCCATGCGCCGCGCAGAAGATAGCGCCGATGTTCGCGTAATCATTCTAACCGGAGCAGGCCGCGGATTTTGCGCCGGAGCGGACATGGATCTCTTGGGCGACGTTTCGTCCGAAGCCGATAATTCCGAAATGACTGACGAGGATTGGGTAAAGACGCACTGCGGGGGTCATCCGCGAAACGATGCCCGGGAGGATTTCCAAAAAACGAATAGCTACTTCCCGGCCATCGCCAAACCGATCTTAGGCGCAATAAACGGAGCCAGCGTAGGGCTCGGCTTCATCCTTCCACTTTATTGCGACATCCGTTTCGCCTCGGACAAAGCCCGATTCGGGACGGCCTTCGCCCAGCGTGGATTGATCGCGGAACACGGAGTTAGCTGGATGCTCCCGCGATTGGTAGGTATATCGAACGCGCTCGATCTTCTCTACACAGCCCGCCTGATCAACGCCGACGAGGCCCTTCGCATGGGACTCGTGAGTCGCGTGATTCCTCAGGATAGCCTAATGGACGAAGTCGGAGCCTATGCAAAGCACCTCGTCGAGAACGTTTCCCCTCGCTCGCTGCGCTTCATGAAACGCGAAGTCTACAATGGACTCTTCCAAACCCTTGCGGAAGCGACGGATGACGCCAACTTGGACATGGTCTCTAGCTTCAAATCTGAAGATTTCAAGGAAGGCGTTGCCCACTTTATCGAGAAACGTGCCCCCAAATTCACGGGAAAATAGAGATTCGCGCTTACTTTCCGAATACATCCCCAAGACTGAGCGTTTCCTTGAAGCGAACGCCTTTTTCAGTCTGCGAAACGGTACACAATTCGTTCACGGGATCATGCTCTAGAAAAAGAAAATGCTCTTCCTCAACCGCTCGATTCAAGCTATCCGCCTTCTCGCCCATCGTGACCAATGGACGAACGTCATACCCCATAACATAGGGTAACGGAATATGGCCTACCGAAGGAATCAAGTCGCCCATGAAAGCCAGCGTTTTACCATTGATCCGAATTCGCGGCAACATCTGAGCCTCCGTATGCCCATTCACCCAGAGCATGTCGATGGAGGGATGAATCGATTCCTCTCGCCCAAGGAACTTGAGCTGCCCGCTCTCTTGAATCGGAAGAATATTTTCCTTCAAGAAGGTAGCTTTTTCTCTCGGGTTCGGGTTTGTGGCCCAATTCCAATGATCTTCGTTGCTCCAGTAAACGGCATTGGGAAAGGCAGGTACGAGTAGATCATTTGCAGAGTCGCGCTGAATACATCCTCCGCAATGATCGAAATGCAGATGAGTCAGCAATACATCCGTTATATCATTTTTGCAAAATCCATGTCGCGATAGCGATTTATCCAACGAATCATCTCCATGCAAATAGTAGTAGCCAAAGAACTTCTCCGACTGCTTTTCCCCGAGCCCGGAATCAATCAGGATGAGCCTGTCGCCATCTTCAATCAGCAACGACCGCATCGCCCAAGAGCAAAGATTGTTTTCGTCAGCCGGATTGGTTTTTTGCCATAGGGACTTCGGAACGACTCCAAACATGGCTCCCCCATCTAGCTTAAAGTGCCCGGTATTAACTGAGTAAAGCTTCATAGCTGAGTGACTATTCTATTTGATATTCGACAGTTTCTTGAATACAAAGATCCTTATATAAATCGAATCGGTTCGATACGCCAACGACACGCGCGTTGGTGCCAATTACAACAAAGAAATAAATTAAATGGGAGCTAGCAATCTGATCGAGCCACGTCCCATGCATCGCTTTGACGAAGATGCTTTGAATGCCTTCCTCAAACGTGAACTCCCAGGTTATTCAGGACCCTTGAACGTTCAGCAATTCGAAGGGGGGCAATCGAACCCGACGTTTCTGCTCACAACGCCAAGCGGTCGCTATGTCTTGAGAAAAAAACCCCCGGGTGACCTCCTCCCGAGCGCCCATGCCATTGAGCGTGAATATCGTCTCTACAAAGCGCTTGAACAAACGGACGTACCGGTGCCTAAGACCTATTTGCTATCAGAGGATAGCTCCATCGTAGGAACTCCTTTTTTCATCATGGAGTATTTCGAAGGTCGGGTTTTCAAGGATCCTGCCCTACCCGGAATGGCGTCCGCAGAACGAAGGGAAATCTACTCTGATATGATACGAGCGCTGGCCGCTTTGCATACGGTAGACTACGAATCGATCGGCCTATCCGACTACGGCAAGCCTGGTAACTACTTCGCTCGCCAGACAGGACGTTGGTCAAAGCAGTACGTGGCGGCTCAAACCGATGAGATTCCATCGATGGACCATCTCATACGCTGGCTTCCCGAGAATACTCCGGACGACGATACCACTCGAATCGTACACGGCGACTATCAATTCTACAATATGATGTATCATCCTACGGAGCCCTCCTGCGTAGCGGTTCTCGACTGGGAGCTATCGACGCTGGGTCATCCCCTTGCAGATCTGGCCTACAATTGCATGAAGTATCACGAACACGTCGAGGGCCAAAACTTTACGCCGAAAGACGGCATTCCTGACGAATCGGAAGTGGTTGAAACGTATTGCCGCCTTACTGGCAGGGGCAGCATTGAAAATTGGAATTTCTGCCTCGCGTTTTCCTTCTTCCGCTTAGCCAGCATTATCCAAGGCGTGTACAAAAGAGGACTGCAAGGCAATGCGAGTTCCTCCACAGCGCTCGAATTGAAGGACCGAATTGCCACGACCGCTGACACGGCTTGGCGAATAGCAAACAGGTAGTGAGGTACAGATACCTTGGATCGAATGATCTCGGTCTATTCCGTAACCAACATTCCAAGACATTCCGCAATCATCGCCGGCTTATCTTCTCCATCGACTTCCAATGTCCGTTCCGACTTTACGAGAACGCGGCCAGGAGATTTTTCCGTAACGGATATAATCCGAGTCAGAAAACGCGCTTTGGAATTCACCTTTAGCGGCTGAATAAAGCGTACCCGATCAAGTCCGTAGTTGAAATTCATGACCGTGTTCTTGACCTGAGGCCAGTCGCTGGGAACATGGCCAGCGCTAAGCGATAGCGACAGAAACCCATGGGCGATCGTCGAGCCCAGCGGCGTGTCTTTCATTCGTTCCTCATCCAAATGAATGAACTGGTGATCATCCGTACAATCCGCAAATTGATCGATCCGCTCTTGCTTGATTTCAAACCAGTCTGTGGGAGCCAGCTCCCTACCCGCGTAGGCTTTGAGTTCTTCTATGGTTACTTCCTGTGACATGGCATTGATTTCGTATTCGAAGGGGAAAGGGAGATTCAGAATCAATCACTAGACAGAATGCGGAGCGTCATCAAGCAAATAGGTCCGATTCTGCCAGATTGTATTGCCTATCGCCCATTTGAACGATTCCACTCTGTATCCACCCCTGCGCTATACGCTTTCAGATATGAGCACGCTCTACATCGTCCGACACGGCCAAGCTAGTTTCTATTCAAGCGACTACGACCAGCTTTCCGATATCGGCTATCAACAGTCCCGAATGCTCGGGTGCTACTGGCAGGAAAATAACATCAAAATAGACGCTGTGTATTCGGGATCGCTCAAGCGGCAAATCCAGACCGCGAACGCGTGCGGGGAGACCTATGATTCCAAAGAATCTCCGTGGCCGCAAAGTCGAATCCTGGAAGGCCTCAACGAATACCATGCGGATGATGTAATGGAAAAGCTCAAACCGGAACTCGCTGAGAAGCGCGCGGATGTCCGAGCGCTTTCCGATGCCTACGCAAACGCAACGGAAAAGCAGGATCTCTATCGCACGTTTCATCGATTGCTCGAGTCCGTCATGACCTACTATATCGAAGGCGACTACGAATCCACCGGTTTCGAGTCATGGAGAGCGTTTCATGAACGCGTTACCGATGCCTATCGCCACATTCGCGCCAACGAAGGGAGAGGTCGCACCGTAGCCGTATTTACTTCGGGAGGGCCCATCGGCGTTTCCGTTCAAAGTTGCTTAAGCGCACCCGAACAGGCCGCTGCTCAGCTGAATTGGCGTGTCTACAATGCGTCCATAGCGCAGTTCACGTTCAGCGCCGACCGACTATCCCTCGATCTATTCAATGGAGTTCCTCACCTCCCCTAGGAGCTGCGAACTTATCGTTGATGTCATCGAAAAACCGCGATAGTCATTTCCTCAGTCCGAACGCTGTTTTCCGCTACCACGTCCCCTACAGATACGAACATGAAGCACCTCCTCATCGCTCTCTCGCTTTCCGCGCTCAATTTGGCCAACGCCGATTTCGACGCGGTCAAAGAATTCCAGAAATCCATCATCGAGGAAGAGATGACCGGAAGCAATGCCGCGATGGTCTTTCAAAGAGGCGAGGTCGTCTACCACCATATCCAAAATTCCTCCAAGAAAGGCGACAAGGATGTCACCTCAGAAACCATATTTCCCATATGGTCTATGAGCAAACCCATCACCATTGTAGCGATGATGACGCTGCACGAGCAAGGTCTCGTAGACTTCGAAGATTCCGTATCCAAATTTATTCCACAGTTCAGCGATCTCAAATGCCAAGGCGAAGATGGAGTTTACGACTGCAACAACGAGCTCAAAATCATTCATCTATTGACGCACAGGTCGGGATACGCGTACCAGTCGGACCCAAGTCATTTCGCCCAGACAAGTACGGTGGAATACGATGACCTGAAAACCTTTGCTGAGTCTGTTGCGACCCTGCCGCTCGAGTTTGAGCCAGGGGAAAACTACCGATACGGAATCAGCCAAGCAATTCTGGGACGGGTCGTTGAAGTCGTTACGGGAATGACCTACTACGAGTACCTCAAGGAAGCGATTTTCGACCCTCTTGGAATGAAGGATACGAAATTCTATCTGACCGATGATGAAAGGAAGAAGCGGTTTCAGCCCTTGTTCATGAATTCCGCGAATTTGAAGGGGTTTACCAATGAGCTGGACTACCTGAGTTACGCCGAAGGCAGTCAGGCCTATTTCGGTGGAGAAGGACTTGTCTCAACGCTCGCTGACTATTCCAAATTTTGCCAAATGCTGCTCGACGATGGACGCTTTGAGGGAAATCGAATCATCTCGAAAAAGAGCATCAGGCTGATGACCGAGAAACATAGCGAAGGCTACCCGCTCAACGAGAATGCCCCCAAGAACTATCCAGGATTCTATTTGGGTTTCTCTTTTTTCGTTCTCGAAGATCCTGAAGTGGACGGCGTCAACGCCACCAAGGGCATTTGGGGGTGGTCGGGCTATCACAATACGCACTTCTGGATCGATCCCCAAAAGGACCTGTTTGGCCTTTTTATGAGCAGAGCTCGACACTCCAACGCTAGCTTCCAGAAGGAGTTTCGGAAAGCGGTGTACCAGTCCGTAAATTGATCTGGATAGAATGCCATCCCGCACGAGGATTGCAAAACGCTCCCCGAGCTCAAAAATTCTACCGTACGGTCGGTAAAACTCTTGTATCGGGCGAGGGATTCCATAAAGTAGTAGCTCTTACCGGCAATTCGAGGCGTTTGCCATCCACAATCTTTCTAAACTCGACTACTCTTGCGAGGCCGCTCTAAGCGGTTTCCGAATTGCTCGCATTCCGCCTTGGCTGACAACCGGTATTTACTAATGGAAAATTGACTTTAACAGCCCGATTTGGAATTTAAGCGCTAGAAAAGCAGAATAGAAATACCCATTATCTTGGATCTTGCGCTTGCGCAGTTTCTAAATCGCGGCCATTCGTTCCTCGCTTTTTCTCAGTTCAGCCCCAATTACCCCTACTCGAATTTACCGGTCCCCTCGATCGATTGATTCTTCACTCCTTAATCCACAAGAAAATTATTTATGCCAGGCGATTACTGACATGGTCGACCTAGAAATCCAGGATGGCGTTGCGATCGTAACGATCGACAATCCTCCCGTTAACGCTCTCAGCGAAGGCGTTCGAAACGGTCTCTCCGAAGCGGTGCAAAAAGCCGATGCCGACGATAGCGCCAATGCGATTCTCATCATCTGCAGCGGAAGAACCTATATCGCAGGAGCGGATATAAAGGAATTTGGCAAGCCTCCCACAGGCGTCAGCCTTTTCGATGTACACGATGCGATGGAAGGCGCGTCCAAGCCGATCGTTTCCGCAATCCATGGCACCTGCTTAGGTGGCGGATTGGAAACCGCCCTCTGTTGCCACTATCGCGTCGCGGTCGCCTCCGCTAAATTTGGCTTTCCAGAAGTCCATCTCGGAATTCTTCCTGGCGCAGGAGGTACGCAACGCCTGCCCCGAATCGTCGGAGTCGAGAAATCGCTCGATATGATGGTGAGCGGAAAGCCAGTGAACGCGCGTTTCGCCCTCGAGAATGGTCTCATCGACGAGATTGTGGACGATCTATTCGAAGGGGGTATGGCCTTTGCGAAAAAGGCAGGGGCAGAGAGTAAACTCGTCCGAGTCCGAGATAGCAGCCAGAAACTTGACGAAGCGAAGGCGGACCCGGAACTGTTTGATCGGTTCCGAAAGAAAATTGCCCGCAAGGCGCGTGGATTCGACGCTCCAGAAGCCATCATCCAATGCGTCGAGGATACGTTGACCCATTCCTTCGACGATGGAATTCAGGCGGAACGCGAGCGTTTCATGACCCTTGTCAGCGGCGCGAAGTCTGAAGCGCAGCGCTACTACTTCTTCGCGGAACGTCAGGCAAACAAGATTCCAGATGTTCCCAAAGAAACGGAAACGATAGCGATCGAAAAAGTCGGTATGATCGGCGCCGGAACGATGGGCGGCGGAATTTCGATGAACTTCCTTTCCCGTGGCATTCCGGTAACGATCGTCGAGTCAAATCAAGAAGCGCTCGATCGAGGCGTTAGCGTAGTGAGAAAAAACTACATGCGGGGAGTGAAGAGCGGGCGCATCACCGAAGAGGGCGTTGATCAACTCATGGCCCTATTGACGCCGTCGCTATCCCTCGAAGACCTCGCCGATTGCGACATGGTCATTGAAGCAGTCTTTGAAAATCTAGACTTGAAGAAGGAAGTCTTCACCAAACTCGACGGAATCGTCAAGCAAGGCGCCGTGTTAGCAACCAATTCATCGGCCCTTGACGTGGACGCAATCGCCGCAGTGACCCAGCGTCCGGAATGGGTGCTCGGAACGCATTTCTTCAGTCCGGCAAACATCATGAGACTGCTTGAAATTGTTCGTGCCGAGAAGACGTCGAAACCTGTTCTCGCGACAGCGATGGGGCTCGCTCGGAAACTAGGGAAAGTGCCCGTGGTATCGGGAGTTTGCCCGGGATTCATCGGAAATAGAATTCTTTTCAAGCGTGAGGTTCAAGCGGACAAGCTCATCTACGAAGGCGCGACACCTTGGGAAGTGGACGAAGTGATCTATAATTTCGGCTTTCCTATGGGACCTTTCGCTATGGGGGATTTGGCAGGCTTGGATATCGGCTGGGACGCTGAGAGCTCCCGGGGCGAAACGGAAATTAGGCACAAGCTATGCGAGCTGGGACGCCGCGGACAAAAGACCGGTTCCGGCTTCTACAACTACGATCCCGAAACACGGGCCAAGACCCCGGAACCAGAGGTTGAAAAACTCATCTCTGAAATTTCAGGGAACCTAGGCGCAACACGACGTGAGATAAGCAAAGAGGAGATTCTCGAACGCTGCCTTTACGCTATGATCAATGAAGGAGCGCGAATCTTGGAAGAAGGGATGAGCCAACGTCCCAGCGACATAGATGTCGTCTGGGTCAATGGCTATGGTTGGCCCGTTTACCGGGGAGGTCCCATGTACTACGCCGATACGATCGGACTCGATCGCATCCTGGCGAAGATCAAGGAATTTCAAGCACAGGACAACGACGACTTCTGGCAACCCTCCGCGTTGATCGAATCGCTCGTGTCCGAGGGTAAAGGATTCAAGGACATGGCTTAAGGCTGTTTCGCGCAAATTGCCCCATCCAGCGCTCCTTATCGAAGAACGCCTCATCAACCTGATCTATCTAATTGCTCCATGGATACAGATATACCCGGCGCTATGGATAGAGAAACAGCGTTAGAGTTGATAACTTCTAGCGATTCTCCGCTAGCCGTTTCGGTCGCGTCGATACAGAATATCGAATACAAAGTATTCACGCATGCCCCCGCCCACATGCGCGATGTGTTCGAATTTTCAAATACGCATTTCTGCAACAACGAATTCCTCGTCTACGAAGACGAGCGACTCACCTATGGCGAGACGCATCTCAAATCGGTCGCCCTTTCCAAGTCACTCTTAAGGCACGGCATCCAGCCCGGAGATCGCGTCGCTATCTCCATGCGCAACTATCCAGAGTACGTATTCGCGATCGAAGCCATCCTAGCTATTGGCGCCGTTGCGGTTACGCTAAACGCATGGTGGCTGCCCGATGAAATCGAGTACGGGCTCAGGGACAGCGGCGCTCGATTCGCGTTCGTGGATCACGAACGATGGGATAGATTCATACCTTCCAGACACTTGCTGGATAGTGGCGTCGCCATCGCTCGCCCAGAAGGCGAATTGCCTTCGGATGTTTTGTCCATGGAAAGCATGATGCAGCCAGGCGACGATGATGTTTTTCCAGAAATAGACATCCATCCGGATAGCGATGCCTTGATTATGTACACTTCCGGATCCACGGATCACCCGAAAGGCGTGGTCCTGACACACCGGGGCATCATTAGCGCGCTGCTTAATTTTTCCTGCATTGGACCTCTGCGCCTCCTCACCAGCGGAACTGAAGACGACCGAGCCATGACGATCCAATGGCTCAAGGGAGGCGCCGCTTCGATGGATGATCCTCTGGCAGCTCGATTTCCTCGAGAAAAGATGCTCGTCAATATTCCCTTCTTCCATGTGTCCGGTCTCCATACGATGCTTTTCCTTAGCTACTGGTCGGGTCGGACGATCGTTCTCATGCGCAAGTGGGAGGTCCAGAAAGCCTTGGAGCTGATCGAGGGAGAAGGGCTCACGCGCGTAGACGGCGTTCCGACATTAATTGGCGAAATTCTCAACTACGAGCGATTGAACGACTACGATCTCAGTAGCATAGACGCCATTGCCGGAGGAGGAGCTGCCAGACCCGCTGAGCACGTAAAGCTCCTTGAGGAACGACTCCCTCACGTATTGCCTGGTATCGGATACGGCATGACAGAAACCAACGCTGCCGGCGCGACCAATTGGGGCGAAGAATACCGAAATCGCCCCACATCCAGCGGGCGAGCCTCCGAGCCTCTCATTCAGATCGAGATACGCGATGGGTCCGGAAACGCCCTAAGACCGAATCAAGATGGTGAAATCTGCATGAAGTCAGCAGTGAACATGCGGTGCTACTGGAATAAGCCCAAGGAAACCGATGAAACGATGCGTGATGGCTGGATCCATTCAGGCGACTTGGGCCACTTGGACGATGAGGGTTTTCTCTTTATCACTGGTCGCGCCAAGGACGTTATCATTCGAGGCGGCGAGAATATCACATGCGGAGAAATTGAAAACGCGCTTCACGATCACCCTGCCGTTAACGAAGCCGCCGTACATGGCACGCCGGATGAGCGCCTAGGCGAAATCGTATGCGCCACCGTCTATCTAAAAGAAGGATCCACCGCCACGAGCGAAGAAATTCAGGACCATGTCCATTCTCGGCTCGCCGCCTTCAAGATTCCTACCCATGTTCATTTTTGCGACCAGCCGCTACCGCGAATCGCCTCCGGCAAGTTCGACAAGCTCGCTCTTAAGCAAGCTGCGATCGAACGACTGCAGAAAACAATCGTTTAAGCTTAACCATTCGAATCCCAAAAACAATGACCCAAATGATCAAAGCTGTTCGCTGCCACCGGTACGCCGCCTTCAACGCCGAGGGAGAGCTTCTCCCGACTCCCGATCCCCTGCGCGACGTTCTTTCGCTTGACGAGATACCTAAGCCAGAATGCGAGCCGGACCATGTATTGATCGAGGTCTACTACTCAGGTATCCAATACCCTGATGCGCTCCAAGCTCAAGGCCTCTACCAAATGCGACCCGACTTGCCCTATGTACCTGGCATGGACGTATCCGGAATTGTCGTGGAAACAGGAGCGGGTGCCGAGGGACTGAAATCTGGCGATCGGGTATTTGGGCGCGTTGACGTTGGCGGACTCGCCGAAATCGTTCAAGTCGACCAGCAGAATGTTTGGAAAGCGCCAGATGCGCTGCCTCTATCGCAGTGCGCAAATCTCGGACGCAACTACTTCGCGGCCTATCACTCCCTAAAGATTATTGGTGAAGTCGGCGATGGCGATCTGGTATTGGTTGACGGCGCATCGGGTGGCGTGGGAATGGCAGCTGTCAGCTTAGCGAAAGCGATGGGCGCTAAAGTAATCGCTGGCGTTAGCGTTCCAGAGAAAACCGGCTACCCTGCTCAAGCAGGAGCGGATCGCATACTCTGCTATGGAAGTGACCGAGAAAGCTACAAAGTCTTTAAGAAAGAAGTAAGAAAAGCAGCGAGTGAACTGGGACACCCCGATGGGGTAGATGTAGTTGTCGACATGGTACAAGGTGAACTCTTTGAAGGCGCCCTAGTTTCCTGCGTCCGTCCACTTGGCAAGATCTGTCTCGTTGGGTTCACTGCCGGACAAGAACCTATTCGACCAGGAATGCTCCTTATCAAGGAAGCCGCAGCCATCGGAAGCTTGTGGGGCCGTTGGGCGCAAGACAATCCAAAGGGACATCGAGAGAATGTAGCCGAAATCGTACAATTCCTCGAGTCGGGAGCCGCCCCACCTCGAGTCGATCGAATCTTCCCAATCAATGACTTCCTGCAAGCATTCGAGCTATTCGAGAACAACCAAGGCCGCGGCAATACGGTCGTAAGCTTCAAGGAAGAGTAGCACGCTCAAATATAGTTTGCAGAACAAAGAAAATATCCTATTCAATTGATCCTTCAAATCTCGGCGTACCTTCATTTAATTCTACCGTACGGTCGGTAAAATTGTTATCGTCCACATCAAGCATCACTCCATGGGAGAAACAACTTTTCAAAACTCAGGCAAAGCGACGCTGATACAGTCATAGTCTCGAATGAACGTTCTCCCACGGATTAGCAGCCTTTTCATCCTCGCCCTCATTGTTGGGCTATCGCTAATAGATTCCGCGTCTGTCAATCTGTCTTCGAATTGGATTCCCTTTTTGGGCCATTTTCATCCCGTTCTGCTTCACTTGCCAATTGGCCTATTCATAGGAGTCGCGCTGCTTGAACTGTACGGGCTCGCGCGACCCGCATCGCGTGTTCCCGAGATCATCCGCATTCTTCTATCGGCGACTTTTTACTCAGCCGCGCTCTCAGCCCTCTTTGGAATCCTGCTATCCTGGGAAGGCGGCTACGAATCCGAGGCGATGAATTTCCATAAATGGGGAGGCGTTGCCACCGTTGCCACCGTTCTCGCGCTCGATTGGCTATTTAGCCGTCAGCCAGACCCATCACTCAAAGCCAGTCCGGCCTATCTATCAGGTCTGGTTGTGGCTATCGGTGTGATTACCGTCACGGGGCATCAAGGAGGAACGCTGACCCATGGATCCGGATTCCTTACTCAGTACAATCCCTTCTCAAGCAAACCGACTTCACAAGAACCCGCAGAGAGTGCATCCGTATACGTTTCACACATACAGCCAATTTTTGAAGACTATTGCTATCAATGCCATAGCTCTGAGAAGATAAAAGGCGAGCTCCGACTCGATTCGCTCGAGGCCATGATTGCGGGAGGCCTCAATGGTCCGGCAATCGCGCTAGGAGACAGCGAGAACAGCAATTTAATACATGCGATTAAATCGCCCCTAGACGAGGAGGAACACATGCCTCCAAAAGGGAAGCCGCAGCCCAGCGATGAGATTGTCCAGCTCTTGAGCTGGTGGATCGATCAAGGAGCCAGCGAAACAGCGCTATTGGAAGACTTGGAAGTCACACCCGCAGTAGCGATCCATTTTCTCGATGTAGATGTTCTAGAACTGCAGTCGCTGGCTGAAGTGGAACTTCAGGTTGAGGCCTTGGAAAGTCGTCCCAATCTCAGCGTCAACTTCATCGCTCAGAACGACAGCCGACTCAGCATTCGGGCCAAGAATGCGAATGACGACGACCTGCGAGCCTTGATTCCGGTTAAAGCGAATGTGGTCGAATTGAATTTAGGCGGCTCCGACGTCACCAACGATGGCTTGGAGATCGTTGGGCAAATGACAAACCTCACCCATCTCCACTTGAACAACACGACGACGACCGATGCGGGGGTCATCCATCTGGCGGATCTCTATCAGCTTGAGTATCTCAATCTGTTCGGGACTGCGGTCACGGATGAATCATTGCTTGTTCTTAGACGCCTAAAGGGACTCAAAAATATATTCTTATGGGAGACGAACGTGACGGAGGAAGCCATCGCTTCGCTTCGCAAATCGCTCTTTCCCGCAGTCGAATCGGAGAAACTGCGAATGCAGATCCAGGAACTCACGAAGGAACGCGATAGCCTGGAAGTCGATATCGTCTCCGCCTTCGATGTAGACTTGAACCTGCCCTCTGAAGAGGAAGCGCAAGACGTTGCCGAGCCAGAAACGACGATTTCCGATGTGATGATAGATTTTCACAAGGGAAAGGACTCGATCGCCGCCCAGGCTCAGGAGGGAAATGTGGATACAGAGCGCCTTATGGAAATGCTGATTGGCTACCAAGCGATGGCAGGATTAGAGCCTCCCAAAGGATCCAACGACGATTGGAAACAGAAGACGACTGAACTGATCGACGCGACAAATTCCCTAATCCAATCGATCAATCCTGAGACGATCGAACGCTACAAGAACGCGGCAAGCTGCAAGGCCTGCCATACGGATCACCGCGACGACTAACCCGCACACTCAAAGCCATTATGCCCGGTCTCGAAAATCACCCTGAACTATTCGACCTGCGAATGTCGGATGAAGCCAGACCTCTTCTGGAAAAAGTAGTCGCCTTCGTAAAGGAAGAGGTCGATCCCGTCACTCAAGAGTATCACAGGTTAGGCGAGGGACGAGCGGAGCGCTTTTCGTACGCGCCGGAGCAAAAGGAGATTCTTGAGCGACTGAAAAATAAGGCTAAATCGGACGGGCTTTGGAATTTCTTCTTGCCGGACGACGAGACAGGCCAGGGACTTAAGAACCTGGACTACGCGTACATCGCGGCGGAGCTCGGGAAGAACCCCATCGCGGCGGAGTGCCTCAATTGCTCCGCGCCCGACACCGGCAATATGGAAGTGCTCGAACGCTTGGGGACGCCGGAGCAAAAGGAGACCTGGCTAAAGCCGCTGCTCGACGGAAAAATTCGCTCCGCCTATGCGATGACCGAACCTGACCTGGGATCGTCCGATGCAAAGAACATTTCCTGCAGCGCCGTACTCGAGGGCGACGAATGGGTGATCAATGGCGAGAAATACTATATATCCGGAGCGGGAGATCCCCGCTGCAAGATCATGATCACCATGGTGCTCACGAACCCGGACGCAGAGCCCCACAAGCGCCAATCGCAAATCCTCGTTCCCATGGACAACCCGGGAGTCGAGGTCCTAGGGCCCATGCACGTATTTGGACAAGACGACGCTCCCCATGGCCACATGCATCTGCGCTTTCGCAATTGCCGCGTCCCGAAAGACAATATTCTCCTTGGTGAAGGGCGCGGATTCGAAATATCGCAAGTCCGTTTGGGCCCTGGCCGTATCCATCACTGCATGCGATCCATTGGAGCCGCGGAAAAAGCTCTTGAGCTAATGGTCAAGCGAGGGCTTACCCGCGAGGCGTTCGGCAAGCCGATTGCCAAGCTTGGGAAGAATGTCGAGGTGATCGCGAAATCAAGAATCGAAATCGAAGCGATGCGCATGATGGTCCTGAAAGCGGCCAAAGCCATGGACGTGCTCGGCAATTCCGATGCCCGCGTCTGGGTAAGCGCGATCAAGGCCATGGTGCCTGTTCGCGTCTGCCACATTATTGACGAAGCGATTCAAATACATGGGGCGACCGGCATTTCCCAATGGACCCCTCTCGCCAACATGTATTTGGCCCAGCGAACGTTGCGCTTAGCGGATGGCCCTGATGAAGTGCATTGGTTTGTAGTGGGTCGCGCCGAACTCAATCTGTGGAAAGATGAAGCCAGTGGATACGATCCGAAGGCGGACTATCTATCGCAGCAAGCAGACGGCGCGAATTCGAATTCTGAAAGCGCTTTTGCAGGTCCTTGATTTGACCTCGCCAGAAACTACCAGGCTTCGTTGTAGAGGGTGACGATTTCCGCTGCGGTTGGGTCGCGTGGATTGTTAGCCGGGCTTCCCGATGCAATGGCGTCCGTCGCCATTTTCTCCACGCAATCGTCAAACACCTCGCGCGTGAAGCCGCGACATTGCGAAAGCCGAGGAAGCTCGAGGGTCGTATTCAGATCGTGGAGATAATCAATCAAGGATAAGCAAGCGCTCTCAGCGTCCGCTTCGGCGTTCGCGCAACCGAGCGTCCTTGCAATCGTTGCGTAGCGATCCGGCGCATGGTTCCAGGAGAATGCCGTTACGGCTGGAAGTAGAATCGCATTGGACAGTCCATGAGGAATATGAAACACGGCCCCAATGGGACGGCTCATGCCGTGAACGAGGCAAACGCTGCTGTTCGAGAACGCCATACCGCCCTGGCAGGCTGCGAGCATCATGCCATCGCGCGCTTCAAGGTCATTCGGATCCGTCCAAGCGCGTTTCAAATACTTGCTGACAAGATCTATGCACGACAGCGCGATGGGATCCGTCATCTTATTGTTTTTCCTCGAAACGTACGCCTCCATTCCGTGCGTAAGCGTGTCGACGCCCACCGCTGCCGTTAGGCCCTTCGGCATAGAGATTGACAATTCGTAGTCGACGATCGCGACTTGGGGGAGCAAGGGAGCGCTCAACATCATCATCTTCACGTCGCGCTCCGTATCCGTTATTACGGCAACTTTCGTCGCCTCGCTCCCCGTTCCAGCCGTAGTGGGGATCGCTATGAGCGGAATACCGGGCCGCTCAATCTTATGAAGTCCCATGTATTTGGCCAACGGCTGCGCATTCGCAGGTCGGACGGCGATCACCTTAGCGGTATCGATGGGAGAGCCGCCGCCAACGGCAACGACAAAGTCCGCTTGATGCGCGGCCAAGGCGGCCACGCCATCGGCTACATTCGCATCCGTCGGATCCGGCTGCACATCCTGAAAAACCGCCACGGCAAGCCCAGCGTCCACCAATATGCCCTCAATCTCCGCTACCACGCCCAACGCCACAACTCCGGGATCGGTCACAATGAGAGCGCGAGTCGCTCCGATCTCGTTGGCTAACGAGCCCAGTTTCAGGCGGGAACCTTTCCCCGAGACGATGGCCCGGGGAACGTCAAATCGATTGGCAGCTACAGAATCAGTCATAGGAAAAACGTTCTCAATACTTGGCCATTGCTTGACCCGACCCAAGACCAAGCGACTTCGCTACTTCCCCCGCTTTCCCAAGCATCAATCCTGCATCGCTTGCGACCGCCACAAATTGAAATCCTTGCTCAATCCTTCGTTTCGCTGCCTCCGCATCCGGCACATGGATACCTGCAGCCACTCCATGCTTTTTGGCCATCTCTAGAATGTGGCTTACCGCATTGAGAAATTCAGGATGTTCGCTTTCGAATGCTGGGGGTAGTCCCATGGAATTATGCAAATCATTGGGACCAATGAAGACAACGTCAATTCCAGGGGTACTCAGTATTGCGTCCGCCTCCTTGATAGCGTCGACATGCTCCGCCATCAATACCACGAGGATCTCATCATTGGCATTCTTGTAGTACTCTCCGGTCGTTGTATCGAATGTCGCCGCGTGCAGAATTCCACCTACCGATCGATCTCCTAGAGGAGCGTACCGCGCTGCAGATACAACCGCCTCCGCCTCTGGTTTCGAATTGACCATTGGAACGATCACGCCCCACGCTCCTGTGTCCAATGCGCGCTTGATGTTCTCTATCGAGTTCGAAGGAACGCGCAGCAGAGGCGCCATTCCATTTCCAGATAGGATGGCGAAATTCTGGGCAGCGGTCTCAAATGAAATGGGCGAATGCTCCATCTCAATGGTAAGCCAATCAAATCCTACTTTCGACATCAACTGGGCCGCGCTCGAGCTCGATAGATTTAACCAGCTTCCAACACTCGCCTCACCGGCCTTCAATTTAGCTCTTACGTTGTTGCGCTTCATTTCTTTTTCCCGCTTGTAGTATCAAATTAATTACGACCTAAGATTCTGAGAGGAAAACATGTCCGTGTCGACGACGGATTGCGGTCTCCGTTTCTGCATAAGATCAACGATCGCCTGGGCGGATGCCAAGCTCACTTGATCCCCCGTCCCTCTATCCCGTGACGCCTGATGAGGCGAAAGCAAAAGGTTCGGCGTCGAATAGAACACATGGCCCTCGGGAAGGGGCTCTCGCGAATAGGCATCGATAGCGGCCCCGCTAATCCAATCGCTACGCAGCGCTTTATCCAAGGCTGTTTCATCAACGAGTTCACCACGTGCCGTATTGATCAAGAAAGCCGACGGTTTCATCAACCGCAGCTCGCGCTCGCCTATCAATCCTAAGTTATCTTCCGTCAAGGCAACGTGCAACGAAACGAAGTCGCTCTCTTCGAGGAGCTGATCCAACGGAACCAGCTTGATCCCTACTTCAGCGACATCTGGATGAGGAGCAATGTCGTAGCCGATCACGCGATGATCGAAGCCAGCGCCTCGGCGGGCCAGCGCTCGTCCGATGCGGCCGCAGCCGATAATGCCGATCGTTTGCCCATATACCTGAGCTCCCCAGCGTGGGGCCCAATTGCCTGCGGCCATTCCCAAATGCCCTTCATGCACACCACGGGCTACCGACAGCAGGAGAGCGAAGGCATAGTCCGCCACCGAGTCGTTCAGCATGCCAGGGGTATAGGCGATAACCACCCCTTTCTCAGTCGCCGTCGCCACATCGATTTCATCATACCCCACTCCCCATCTTGAAATTATCTTCAACGATTCCGCCTCGCGAGATGCCAGAACGCTCGCGCTGAACCTGTCCGTTCCCGCAAGAACCGCATCAACGCCCGCAAGCTCCTCAAGCAAATGAGCTTCGTTCAAGGGCCTGGAATTTTTGGGGAAGACGACCTCGCAACCGGCCTTTACCAAGAGATCGATCGCCGCATCTCCCACCTCGTCCATGGATTTTGCGGTTATGAGAACTTTCCAGGCCATGAGAGCAGTATATTCACCTCTGGATCGCAGATCGGTCAAGTCCCTTTATTATGTTATTGGAATATATTGCCAGAATAATGGCTGATCAAGCACTCTTACCGTAATCCTCGAGTTAGATTTTATTTCATCCGATAAATCCTTCAATTTCTTCGCTAACTGTCTACTTGGATCTTGACCCTATTAATTTTGTTTTCATATTAAAAGCTGTCAATTATGCGTCCTCGACCCAGAGAAACCAAGTTAGCCCTCAAGAAGCACCGAATCCTCAACGAGGTTTTTCGGAGCAGCACTTGTTCCCGTTTCGAATTGGCGCGACGGTTGAATATAAACGCCACTATGGTCAGCGACTATGTTGAAGCGCTCTTAGCAAAGGGACTTCTTGTCGAGGACGAGCCTACTTCCTCGGGACGAGGCAGATCACCCGTGCCGCTGCGACTCAATCCTCAGTATGGCAATTTTCTGGGAATCGACTTCGAAGCGCTCCGCGCTCGAGCCGTCCTAACCGACTTCTCGGGAACCGAATTGCGGCGAAACGAGATTTCATTTCCGCCCAATCTCAGCCGAGACGATATCCTGCAGTCGATCATCTCGCTGGCTCAAGACCTGGCGGCCCAGTCGGAAGCTCCACTTCTTTCAATCGGCGTGGCGGCTCCCGGACAAGTGGATACGCTGGAAGGAAAGATTATACACTACGACTTGCTGCCAGACTTCGACGAGATCCCGCTTCAGTCTCTTTTCGAAGACCATTTCGAAGAAACGCCCATACTTGTCGAAGACAATATCCGAGCCCTAACCTATGCCGAGCTCCTGCGCGGGAGCGGGAGCGATTGCCGCAATTTTCTCTGCCTATCGATCCGCTCCGGCGTCGGCCTTGGCATCGTGATCGACGGCAAGCTGTACAGCGGCGTCAATTCGATGTCAGGAGAAGTCGGATACCTCGTTTCGCCAGAGTCTATTTCCAATGATCGGCGAACGCTCACGGACATCGTCTCAGCGACGGGATTCGTCACGGAAACGCGACGAGCGCTCGATTCGCTCCAGCAGAATGTAACCCGACGTCAACTCCTAGAAAAAGGGGATGCGCTGTCCCTCGCCGATATCGTATCGGTCGCTGAAGCCGGAGACGAGTTTCTGCGGAAGCGCCTTGAAGAGCTAGGAACGAGTATCGGCGTCACCGCAGCCAACTTAGCCAATCTCTTCGCCCCCGAAAAGATCTTGCTAGCGGGCGAGGTACCCAGCTGCTCGATGCTGGTCCGAAATCAAATCGAGCGCAACCTCCGCAAGTTCACCCTTCCTCAAATTGCTAGTAACGTCTATTTGGAAGAAGGCGCTCTTCGCGCGTTCGCAGGCGCCTTCGGAGCCGCCTGGATGGGGGTTTCTCGACGCTTTCCAGAGGACGAGGAAATATTGATAAATCTCCTTAGCGAGCAATCCGAGTCCACCTCGGCGCTTCGAGCGAGTTAGGCGAGAGAAACGTATCCAGGACATAGCTTCCAATCACGACCCATCCATGACCCCATCGACACACTCCCGCCGGCGCTTCATTAGATCCGCTGCATCCGCGGTCGCCGCGCCCATGATCCTACCTTCGGGCGTTCTGGGAGCGAGCCGAACGGCTCCGGGAGACCGAATCACTCTAGGTATAATCGGTCTTGGGGAAATGGGTACGGGGCATCTCAAGGCTTTCCTCCAAAACGAAGCGGTTCAAGTGGTCGCCCTCTGCGATGTTCACAACAAGCACTATCGCGATAGGAAACCGGGAGAACGCGATCCCCTAGGGCTGGATCCTGCGCGCCAGCTCGTCGAGGACCACTATGCGTCCGCGCTGGGAAAAGGCTCTTACGCCGGATGCGATGCCTACACAGATTTTCGCAAACTCTGCGCTCGCGACGACATCGATGCAATTATCGTTGCGACTCCAGACCACTGGCACGCGCTGTGCGTTTTGGAAGCCTTGAGAAATGGCAAGGACGTCTACTGCGAAAAACCTGTCACCCACCTTTTTGCGGAGGGACAGGCGATCTATCGGGAAGTCGAAAAGCAAGGAGCCGTTTTCCAGACGGGCTCCCAGCAACGGTCCAGCATCCGCTTCCGCGTCGCCGTTGAGATCGTACTCAATGGCTTAATCGGCAAGGTTCATTCCGTAGAGGTCGGACTCCCAACCGGCTTCTCCCAGCCGAGGACCGAGGGCTTCGAACCCGCGCCCCCACCGCCTGGCCTGGACTACGAACTATGGTGCGGACCGAGCGAAAAGCTCCCCTACATATTCGCGCGGCATCATCGGAACTGGCGATGCCACAGCGCCTGCGGAGGAGGACAGATCATGGACTTTATCGGCCACCACAACGACATCGCCCATTGGGGCCTTGGGGTGGACGCGAGTGGACCGGAGGAAGTGGAAGCAATCGGATGGACATTCCCAGAAACGACGATCTACAACATGCCTGTCGACTACGAGATACGCAGCAGGTACGCGGGCGGAGTCCATGTATCCATTTCGAATCGGCATCCGATGGGGACCAAGTGGATCGGCGAAGACGGATGGGTTTACGTAGATCGAGGCAAAATCGAGGCGTCGCATCAGGAATGGATCCAGGAGTCGTTCGACCGAGGACCGATCAAACCCTACTTGTCGCTCAATCACCATACCAATTTCCTCGAGTGCATTCGCTCTCGCAAACCTTGTATCGCTCCTGCCGAGACGGGCCATCGATCCGTCACGCCAGGACATCTGGGATTCATTTCGCAAGCAGTCGGAAGGCCCCTAAAATGGGACGCGAATACGGAAACTGTCATTGGTGACTCCGAAGCGGGCGCATTGCTTAAAACGGTCCACTACCGCGATCCTTGGAAATTTGAATAACGAGCCAGTTGTAGTTAAACATTCTATACAATTAGAACCCAGTACCCTATCTCTTACCGAATAAATTTATGAGCACCTTAAATTCGAATTCACCGCTTGCTCTCTATCTGAATGGCGAATGGAAAAATCCGGGGCCTCCCCTGGAAGTAACGAACCCGTCGACCGGCGAAGTAATTGGCTCCGTCAGCACGGTCGATCGGGCGGGCACCCGCCAAGCGATTGCTGATGCTGAATCCGCCTGGGAAGTCTGGAAAGGGCTAACGGGCAAGGAACGCGGCACCTACCTGCACGCGATAGCGGCCGGCATCGAAAAGCGTGGAGACGAAATCGCCCGCGCGATATCGCTCGAAAACGGCAAGCCTTTGGCTCAAGCCAAAGGCGAGGTGGGCATGACGCTTGACCATTTCCAGTGGTTCGCCGAAGAGGCCAAGCGGTCGTATGGCCGTGTCGTACCCAATCAACTCGATGGAAAACGGCACCTGGCGATACGCCAACCCATCGGCGTCGTGGGAGCAATCGCTCCCTGGAATTTTCCACTTGTACTCGCAGTTCGAAAAGTGGCCCCAGCGCTCGCTGCCGGTTGCCCCGTCCTCCTTAAGCCTGCAAGCGCCACACCTCTCTGCGCCGTTCTGCTCGCGGAAGCGATTCACGAGGCCAATTTGCCGAAAGGCGTCTTCCAGCTGCTTGTCGGGAGCGCTCGCGAAATCGGGCCGGAGCTGATGGAAAATCCGGCCTGCCGCAAGATCACGTTCACGGGCTCGACCGAAGTCGGTCGCGAACTTATTCGCCAAAGCGCCGACCAGGTGAAGGAACTTTCCATGGAACTGGGCGGCCATGCGCCGTTCATCATCTTCGACGATGCGGACTTGGACAAAGCGGTCGAAGGGGCGCTCATCACTAAGTTCCGCAATACGGGTCAATCGTGCATCGCCTCTAATCGCATCTATGCGCAACGCGGCATCTACGAGCGCTTCCTGGATGCATTCGTAGAAAAAGCTCAGGCCCTTAAAGTGGGCGATGGCATGGAAGATGGCGTCGATATCGGTCCGTTGATCGACGAAGCGGCGGCAGACACCGCGCGGCAGCACATCGACGCCGCGGTTCAATCAGGAGCCAGACTCCTCTGCGGCGGCAAGAGCCCGGAAGGCTGCGGTCCGAATTTCCTCGAGGCGACCGTACTGGCAGACGTTCCTGAAGACACGCTTTGCATGACAGAAGAGACCTTTGCGCCGGTAGCTCCCGTATCCGTGTTCGATGACGAGGACGAAGCGATCCGTCGAGCGAACGCCACCGAATACGGTCTGGCGGCTTATGTATTTACCGAAAACGTCAATCGAGCCTGGCGCGTCGCCGAGGCGCTGGAAGCCGGCACCATAGGAGTCAATGATTCTGTGCCCTCGACAAGCCAGTGCCCATTTGGCGGAATGAAACACAGCGGGCTAGGACGCGAGCTCGGGACCGAAGGCCTAGATGCCTTTCTCGAAACAAAGCACATCTCCTTCGCTCAAATCAGCTGAGCGATATTCAATTTAAATCAATCAACCCAAACAATTAATACTATGAAACTGTTCCTCGATAGCGCTATTACAGAAGAAATCGCTCATGCCCTGGAGGCCTGGGATATGGATGGACTAACGACCAATCCCCGCCACGTGATGGTATCCGGAAAACCCTTTCGTACGGTGATTGCGGAGATTGCCGAAATGGTTAAAGGCACGGACAAGCCGGTCAGCGTGGAAGTCAATCCTCACTTTACCGACTGCGCGCAAATCGTAGAGCAAGGCCGCGAGCTCGCGGCTTTGTCGCCCAATTTCGTTATCAAGGTAGGCGCTTGCGAGGGCGGCTTCTCGGCGATTCGCGAACTTTCTAAAGACGGGATCAAGACCAATGCCACCTTGATCATGTCAGTCGCTCAAGCTTGGCACGCCGCACGGGCAGGCGCATCCTACATTAGCCCTTTCATCGGATGGAAGGACCAGTTTGGAGATTCTCCTGATACGTTCATGGGCGATGTTCGAGCAATGTTAGATAAATTTGGATACCCATCTGAAATCATCGCTGCCGCGGTTCGCAATGCGAAACAGATTGGTGACGTAGCGATCGCCGGCGCCCATTGCATCACCGCCGGCGCAGCCGTATATGAAGAGAGTTTCCGCAATCCCTACACCACATTCGGTGAAGGCGTTTTCCAAAATGCCTGGGACCAGACCCCTGAAACGTGAGCCCAACCGCACGTCCTGAAGTCATAATAATTCAACGAAATCATCATCATGTCTATCGAATCAAAATTAGCGGAGCTTGGCCTCAGTTTGCCGGAAGCTCCTAAACCTGTAGCCGCATACGTGCCCGCCGTCACCAGTCGAGGCCAAGTCATCGTTAGCGGCCAGCTACCGATGCTCAATGGCGAGCTCGTAAGTACTGGAAAAGTTCCCTCCCAAGTATCCATCGAGGACGCGCAGTCCGCTGCCCGACAGTGCGTGCTTAACGGCCTAGCGGTACTCAAGGCCGAACTCGGCGGTTCCTTCGACCGATTGGTTCGCCTTGTTCGGATTGGGGCTTTCGTTCAAAGCGATGACGACTTTTCCGCTCAGCCACAAGTCGCCAACGGCGCGAGCGAATTGCTGCTAGAGATTCTAGGCGAACAAGGTCGCCACGCCCGGGCAGCCGTAGGGGTAAACGCCCTACCTTTGAACGTTCCGGTGGAGATCGAATTTCTATTCGAAGTAGATTGAAGTTAAATTGATAGCCCTAAGTCCATGAATCGAGCTGACGGTATCGACCGCTTAAAAAGTGAAGACAGCCCGTGGGACGTCGTCGTCATCGGAGGCGGAGCGACCGGATTAGGTTGCGCCTTAGACGCCGTATCTCGGGGCTACCGTACGGCGCTCATCGAAGCGGCCGATTTCGCCAACGCGACCTCCAGCCGAAGCACAAAGCTGATGCACGGTGGCGTGCGCTACTTGCGCCAAGGCAATATATCGCTCGTGCGCGAATCGCTCCACGAACGTGAGTGGCTGCTGAGCCATGTTCCCCAACAAGTGCGTCCTCAACCCTTTCTCATTCCAACCTACTCCTGGTGGGAGACCTGGTACTACCGGATCGGACTTTGGTTCTACGACCGCTTAGCGGGGAAACTGGGAATTCGTTCGACTCAGCGCTTCAGCAAGCAGGCCGTCCTGGAGCGCGTTCCCACGATGAATGAAAACAAGCTTGCGGGAGGCGTCATGTATTGGGACGGACAGTTCGATGACGCTCGCCTGTGCGTGCAAGCCGCTCAAACAATCTGGGATCACGGAGGACTCGCCCTTAACTACTTGAAAGTAACGGATCTCATTAAGACGGATGGACGGCTGTCCTCCGTCAACGTAGTGGATGCCCAAACTGGCGAGACCTTCTCGGTACGTAGCAATAGCTTCATACTAGCCACCGGTATTTTCTCTGATGCGCTGCGCCAGCAAGACGCATCCGGTATCCCTCCAATCATTACAACAAGCCGCGGAAGCCATGTCGTGGTCGATGAGTCGTTCCTTCCCGGTGGTACGGCGCTAATGATGCCGAAAACAAGCGATGGACGCCTGTTGTTTATGGTTCCTTGGCTGAACAAGATCATAATTGGCACTACGGACATTCCAGACGACAACATTTGCCTGGAGCCGCAAATTTCCTCGGAAGAGATCGATTTCATCTTGGAGACCGCGGCCCCCTACCTGAGCAAACCGATCCAGCGATCGGATATTCTGAGCGTATATTCCGGTCTACGACCGCTGGTTCGCCCAGCCGGGAAAAGCGGCAGCACCTCCGCGATTTCCCGGGACCACTACATTGACGTGAGCGAATCGGGCTTGATAACGATCGCCGGTGGCAAGTGGACCACCTTTCGAAAAATGGGTGAAGACGCTATCGAAAAAGCGATTCAGATCGGGGGACTCGAGCAGAGGCCGTCCCAATCCAAGCAAATGCAATTCCACGGCTTCCAAGAATCGGATTCGGATAGCCCATTCAAGGCCTACGGATCGGATGCTTCCGAAATTGAAGCCTTGATCCGCGATCGACCTGAACTCGGAGAACGTATCCACCCACGACTATCATATACCTGGGCAGAAATAATTTGGAGCATTCGCGAAGAACTCGCCGAGTCGGTTGAAGATATCCTCGCGCGTCGCACACGGGCGCTGTTTCTAGATGCAAAGGCGGCTATTGAAGCTGCGCCCGAGGTCGCTCAATTCATAGCGAACGAGCGAACGTTCGACGACCAATGGGTGAACGATTCAGTAGAGTCCTTTTTGGCTGTGGCTAAGAATTACTGCTTGGACTAGAAGTTTAGTCATCGGCCTGCGGCCTAGGAGTCTTGCTTCGCAAGACAATAAGGATCTGGCTTCGCCAGAAATTAGGCCTCGAAAGTAATCACCGAATCGATACAATTTCAATTTGGCTTCGAAGTCGGACTACTATCGCCAAAACATTATTTCCAGCGCCGATGGAACCTAATGGCTCGCGAAGCTAGCCTCCTAGGCCGTAGGCCTGTGACAATTTAAATCTTAAGCCACCTATGATGTCTCGCTAAGTAGATCTTTGATCATCACAGGCTGCCCGGTCTTGATCGAGCGCTGCGACGCAGCCGCAACGATCACCGCCCACAGGCCCTGCTCGGCAGTGGCGCAACGGACTTCTTTTCCATCCAGCTGATCCATAAAAGCGATGTGCTCATAGAAAGTGGATCCATGATGACCACTCTCCTCAATCAATTTTGGGTACGTAACCACGGACGACTTGGAAGGGCCCTCTTCCCCAAGCTCGATATCGATCGTGCCCGTAGACGGTTTTTGCTGATGATAGTAGAACTTCTCTCGGGCAATCAAACGTCCTTTATCGCCGACTACAATCATCTCTTCTTCGAATTCCGGGCAAAACATGTTCAAGGTGAAGTTAGCCTTTACGCCATTCTTGTATTCAACGATTGCGAACGCGTGATCTTCCACATCGGACGCCTTGCCATCTTTTTCGAAATCTGTGAAAGTGATCGCCTGCCCACCGCTGGCAAAGACTCGGACGGGTTCCGATTCGGCCATCAAATTGATCAGGTCGAAGTAGTGACACGACTTTTCAACCAACGTGCCCCCAGAGAATTCCTTGAACTTATTCCATTGCCCGACCTTATCTAAAAACGGAGGCCGATGCTCGCTCATGCTAATCGTCTTAATTTCGCCCAACGACCTGCGCTCGAGCGCTTCGTGGAACGCCTCGACATATTGTCTCTTGTAGCGGTACTGCAATCCGATCTGTATAAAGGAGCTGTACGAATTGACCATCTCCACCATTTTAGCGGCGTCCGCAACTGTGGTCGCCATCGGCTTCTCGACGAAAATGGGCTTCCCCGTCTTAATCACCGTACACAGAACTTCGTAGTGCGTGTAGTTGGGAGTACAAATAAAGTAGGCGTCTACATCCGTATCGGCGCAGGCGGCGTCTAGGTCTGGGTAGCGAACAAGCGCGTCCGATGAGATCTTGGCGAATTCGACCTCGGCGACATCCAGGCTCCTTTTCTCAGGATCATAGATCCCGTGAATCCGGGCGCGACCCAAGAGCGTCGCGACGCGCATGTGCTCCTTGCCAATCGTCCCTACGCCGATAATCGCGAATCGATGCGTAGGCGACACTTGATTGTAGAGGTACTGATCCACCTCCGCAACATGCTGCTGACTGCCCTTTCTTTCGAAGTGGCGCAATCTTGGTTTATAGCTTTTACTCATATTATAATTCTAGTGGAGAATGACGTGCAGGGCAGCCAGTGACAAAAGCATGGCGATTCCCATTTTACCGATGAATGGCGTGTCGGGTTCATAGTAGATCTTGTCTCTTGCGAATCCTCCTTTGGATCCAATGTAAATCGCGGCAAATCCGAATAAAATCACCCACATGGGCCTGACGAAATAATTCATGTCGGGAAAGACCGTCTTGAGCGCAATTTGCAGCGGCGCGGTCGCCAAGAATACAACCAATGTAAGCCGATGCTTGGGAGCCACCAGAAACGCTGCAGCGCAAATCAAGATCACTATGCCCGTATTAATATAATACCGTAGCTCATTCAGCGTATGCGTAAACGCCGCTCCCGAATCGTTGAGCTTAATATAGAGCAGCACGATCCCCATAAGGCCACCCGTGATGAAAGAAACCAGAATAGCGTTTTTACCAGATTGAACGACCTGCTTGTCGGTCGCGTTCTTATTGATATAGGGTTTATAAATATCGATCGACCACAGGGTCGCTAGCGAATTGAACGTCGAGTCAACCGTACTCATCAACGAGGCGAACAAAGCGCAGAGAATAAGTCCTTTCAATCCCACGGGTAGATACGTATTCACCAAATATGGAAATGCCGTATCGGGATCTTGCAGGGCATTCTCGCCCAATATTCCGACCAAGGCAATTCCGGGGATGATCACGATGGCGGCCATGAAATACTTCATGACACCTCCAACCATCAGACCGATCTGCACGTCCTTCATGCTTTGCGCAGCCAGGGAACGCTGCACCACAAGCTGATTGGCGCACCAGTAATTGATATTCAGCAAGAAAGCTCCCGCTAAATGAATCCAAGGAAGCTTCTCGTGATCGGTGGGCAAGTGCAAATGCATCTTGTATCCCGTTTTTTCATAAAGCTGGCTCCATCCTCCAAGATGATGTATCGTAATCATCATGACAACGATTCCACCTGACAGCAAGATAACGAATTGGATGATATCCGTTCGAACTACCGCCCCAAGACCTCCCATGTACGTGTAGATGGCGGAGAACATGCCCAGAGCGACAATCAATATAGAAACGCGAATAAACCGATCGCTATGAATAAAGCCCAGGTATTCCTCAAAAACGATATCCGCTGCATAGGCTCCCCAAAACAAACCCGCTCCTAGCGCAAGCGTTGCGAACAAGATGATATTCGAAATCGAATAGATGAGAGCTACCGTCTTACCGAGTCGGGTTTTGATAAACTGGGTTATCGTGACGACGCGCTCCCGAAAGTACATGGGTACGAAAATGAAGGCCGCCAGAAAAAGCCCTTGGATCGCGTTGATTTCAAAATTCGCTTGCGCGAGTCCGTATAAATAGGCCGATCCGACGTACCCTAAAAATTGATACCCGTGTACGTTTGTAGCAATCGTTGAAAACGCGATCGAGTACCAGCGCAGTTTCCTCGAGTTCAGGAAATACTCCTCGGCAGTAGCGTCCTCTGAGGTCCTTCCAGAAATTGCCGCAGAAAAAACGGCTAGGAAGTAGACCAACACTATGAGCAAATCAACCATGGAGCAATCTTGGGGATATTCTATACTTATGAGGCAGAGATCACGTATCAATGGGTAAATCAATCCAGCATGCGACGATGCCTGGATTCGAATTCAATCCGGGATAATTCGTGCGAACGATCCGCCAATAAGAGGTATCAAGCGAACCTACTCCTAGGTCAAGCGCCAATTATCCATAAATGGACATTAAGTCGCCCCTCAATCCCTTCACACCTCGTCCTTGATGACGGGCAGATCTACATACTTTCCCGGACGCTTCTCCTTATTCGCCCGCTGCGACTCCAGCATCTCTTCGGGTTTCAGCATGCTCATATTCCACACAGCGACATAGTCCAAGCCATCCGCGGTTGAATGATCACGAGCGTAATTAATCATCCGCTTGCAGCCATATACGGCTAGAGGCGCGTTCGCCGCAATTTCCTGAGCGATCTCCATCACACCGTTCAACATCGATTCCTGATCGGAAAAGACCTGATTCACAAACCCCAATCGAAGCGCTTCTTCTGCCCCCATTCGCCTACCCGTATACGCAAGTTCCCGGACGACCCCCTCAGGGAGCAGTTTCACGATCCTGGGAAATGTCCCAACATCCGCCGTCATCGCAATCTTGACTTCGAAGATCGTAAAGAAGGCCCCGTCGCAAGCATACCGCACATCGCAGGCAGTCGCCAAGTCCACGCCTCCACCGATGCACCCTCCTTGTATCGCCGCCAATACGGGAATGCGGCATTTCTCCAGCGCCGAAAAACTATCCTGCATCAAGGATACATGACTGAAAAAATCAGCGGCGGCCTGAGTGTCCTTTACGTCCGCTTCTCCCAGATTCAGGCCTTCGGCCACGCCAAATTCCTGCAAGTCCAAACCTGCGGTGAAATGAAGGCCCGTCGACGAAATGACGATCACGCGCGCTTTCGAATTCCGATCGAGATCCCTCACAATCGCCGGAAGATCGTTCCAGAACGCTCGAGACATGCAGTTCCGTTTTTCAGGACGACTCAACTGAATGTGGGCAATCCGATTTTCAATGGTGACTTCAAAACAAGGGTAGCTCGCGGTTTCGCACATTGTGATCGATTTTCTTTTGGAATATATAGACTTAACCCAATTGCAACCGAGGATGTAGTGTGCCATCTAGTCATTTGGCACTCTACATTGCAAATACAACCAACCGAGCCGATCTAGCCTTTTTTCTACCATACGGTCGGTAAAAACATAGAGACAAAAACGTCACCTATCCGCAATAGAGCTATGAAATGAACGACGAGTTCAGGCAGCGGTGCTTGTCGCCGTTGCCTGAAACGACTTGTTATCTGGATTCTTCATAGTGCTTAAGTGCTAAGCCGCTCACGTCTTCCTCATATGCTAGAAAACGCTGATCATGTGACTCAAAACGATCTGAATCTGGTGATACTTCTTTAAGTTGATTTTGTCTCTTTGTTTGGTCTTTTGAAGGTTCACCGTCGGGGAAGAGGAACATAGCATCAGCCAAAATTTCAGCGGTTTTCTGTGCTCCAATCCTTATTAGGGATTCTTTGGTTTCAAGACAATGGTCGCCTGAACTGTTAAAGAAGTACTGGTCAAATCCCCCGTTGTTTATCTCCGCCTCCAGTTCCCAAACACGTAAGAATGCTCTTTCAGCTTCATCTAGATCATCAAATCCGTTCTTTTTCTCTTTTTCAGAAATGGTGCTGTAAGCCTTCCAAAGAGAAGACTCCTCAGCACCGTGAGAGGTAGCGGCGGTCGTCATCCCAAGCAGGCTCAACATTCCTAGTATCCATTTTTTCATTTTTGAGATAACGCCAAGGTGGCACGCGGCGAGAATCGCCATTGTGACGACCGCCTTTTCCGAATATTTTAATTTTGGATACATTTTTAAATCTATTTTTGTGTATTTGGTTGAGCTTCTTTTTGCTGTTGTTGTTTCGTCCGTTGTAGCAGCTCTAGTCGCTCTTTTTCTTTTTCATTTTGATAGGTCTTAACCTTCGCTGTGACGTAAGCCGCAACTGCTGCCGTAACAGCTACTGCGATCAATAATTTTATGAATCCACCGATTTTAGCATGCGGTCTGTAAGCGATGAGCGCCAACCACGCTCTAGTGGCTTTGGATCTAAACCCTTTCCCGAAATTACCAGGGTTGTCGGTCCATCCTTTCTTGTACCGTCGTTCTGATTCCGAAGCTGTAACCACTTCACCCTTTGGGGCTTTGAACTCGTGATATACGTAGGTGTTGGGTTCCTCTTCCATCTTTTTTTCTGCCAACAGTGTTAATAAATCACAGCTTTTGTGCATATGACATACCAAAATCTGATTAGAATGCTGGATCCAAATTTGTAAAAAAGCGCGCTTTTTCGTCAAATCCGTCCCTCTATTTCCGGTTTTTGAAATTAGACGAATTCCTCCAATTCTCACTCTTTTTAGCCGATTTTCCTGACTTTTGTACGAAAATCGGCGCATTTTCGCATATTTTGGCCGAAATACATTTTCCGCTTTTTGGATCAACCGTCATGTTATACGCTCGCGTCGAAAGAAGAATCGAATGGATGAAGAAGCGCGCTTCCGGGACCTGCAGGTTCGAGTCCCCCACTCGACTTCAGCTAACTTTCCTCGGTTTTATACGATCGAATCCGAAATAAGCGAACTACTCTAGTAGGCCGACTCGTAGATCTCGATCATGTCCTGCTCAGAAAGGACTCTCGGATTGTTCTTTAGAAGCCGATCGATCTGGATCGCATCCGCCGCCATCTCCGGAATGACGGATCGAGGGATATCTAGAAAACGAATCCCTTTGGGGATTTCCACTTTTCGGCAAAGGACTTCCATCTGACTTACGGCTTCTTGAGCCGCTTGCTCATTCGACATCCCTTGAACCTCCATCCCCATAGCGTTCGCTATCTCATAAAACCGGTCCAAGCAACTCTCCTTGTTCCACTCCATTACATACGGAAGCAGCAGTGCATTGCTGACGCCATGGGCGATATTGAAGCGGCCTCCGAGTGGATAGGCCAGCGCATGCACGGCCCCGACTCCTGCATTTCCGAATGCCATCCCCGCCATCAGGCTAGCGGTGGCCATGGAGTTCCGGGCAACCAAGTTCTCCGGTTCATCATACGCGGTGGGCAGGCTGCTCGCAATCATCTTGATCGCGCCCAGTGCCAGGGAATCCGTAATGGGCCACGCGTTCACGGAAATGTAGGCTTCGATCGCATGGACCAGGGCGTCCACCCCGCTGGCTGCAGTTACCGGCCTGGGCATGGTCACCGTCATCTCCGGCGCTACGATGGCAACATCAGGCAAGATATGATCGCTCACGATGCCCTTCTTGAGCTGAGCGGACTTGTCCGAGAGGATGGAGATATTCGTTACCTCGGATCCCGTACCCGCTGTGGTGGGAATGGCGATTACCGGAGGGCCTCGTCGAGGAACCAGATCGACCCCAAACAAATCCTCTATCGGTCCGTCATGACCGGAGGCAGCGGAAACGGCTTTGGCGATATCCATGGCGCTGCCACCCCCTACAGCGATTAGACCGTCGCAGTCGTCGTCCAAATATTGCCGCTTGCATTCATCGACCAGATACACTTCCGGTTCCGGAAGAACACGGTTGTACACGCAATACGAAATTCCTTGAAGCGCGTCTTCTGCGATCTTTGCCGTACCTACGGACTGCAGAATCGTATCCGTTACAATCAACGGTGTCTTCATCCCAAGGCGAACGACCTCGTCCTTCAAGCAAGCCACCGATCCGGAGCCGGTAATCAATTTGCGAGCCACCTTGAAATTCGAAACTTTCATGAATTGACCCATCTAGAAGGAAGACATCCGAAACGCCACGAAAAAATACAGGTCTAGCGTTGAAAGAAGTAACATTCGTAACAACGTAACAACTACGCGTTATTTATCGCATATCGATGAATTCGTTTGGGAGCATTTGCACGATGGTTTTTAGATATACGGCCGCTACCAGACCCATTGTCTTGACCCGTCGGCGGTTCGACCGGAGTAGACGAAAACGTTGCTATTCTATTTTCTGACATCGCTCACTTTGATCGCTAGTTCCCTCCTCCGTCGGGAAATAGGTTTCAGCGAAGCTGAAAATAGGTTCGAGATTGTCTTTTAACAGGGATCCCGCCAAGGCGGGAGCAGGATGTCCCGTCTTTCGCCGGGCCAGCAAGTTCGATCGAGCGGGACTTTTACGAACATCGAATTTGTTGAAGACCCAGATGGGTGATTCGTCCAGAAGTTGATCTTGCGCTATTCGTAATTAAATCTGCTCTCGCTTCAGCGGGATCCCAGTTAATTAACTTCTTTAGATATATTGTCGCTACCAAACCCATTGTCTCGACCTGTCAGTGCCATAGCAAAAGTGGCGTTCCTGTATTTTCCAACATCGCTCACTGCGATCGCTAGTTCCCTCCTCCGTCGAGAAATGGGTTTCAGCGAAGCTGAAAATAGGTTCGAACTATGTGGCCTACAACAATCCAGATCTCATCATGTAGCCCTGAAAGGGCATCATGCGAGCGAGGCACGAGCGCCTTGTCTCGGCGTATCCCGTTTTAGCGGGAGTAGACGGAATCCTGTTAATTCATCAACAAATCTCAGTTCCGATTGCTCAATCGAGGAGCCGAGTACCCTTGGGTACGGATTTTATCCAGCTTCTTGAGCAGACTTGAGACGACTTCTGGATGTTCTCCAGCGACATTCGATCGCTGCTCCAAATCCGTATCCAAATTGTATAGCTCAATTGGCTGATCGTCATCAGGTGCATAGCCGCGACTCGATTCCCATTCCGCTACAGCATCTCGTCTCGTTTCGTATCCGGTATCCACATTCAAAAGCAGCCAAGCGCCATCCCGAATCGCATACCGGTCCTCAAACGTGTTATGAATATGGCTCGACCGAATCGATGCTACGTCTCCTTTCAATAGAGGTAGCAGGTTGTGGGAATCCTCCGCTTGATCGTCAGGCAGCTCGAACCCAATCGCAGCCGCAATCGTAGCGAAGATATCGATCTGCGACACGAGGGCTTTCGAGACCATGTCCGGCTTGGTTATTCCGGGCCATCGTACGATGAAAGGCACACGGTGGCCCCCTTCATAGATATCGCGTTTCAAGCCACGCAGGGGCTCGGACGACCAATGTCCGTATTTCTCAGCCCGCGTATAGGCGTAGTGCTCGGGTCCGTTATCCGCCGAGAAAACAACAAGCGTATTATCCGCCTGACCTGATTCTTCCAAGGCCGCGAGCAGTTGGCCGCAGGCATCATCGGTTTCGTTGACGAAGTCACCGTAGGGACCGGCCTCCGACGAACCATCGAAGGCATCATTAGGAATGATGGGCGCATGCGGCGAGGGAAAGGCGAAATAGAGGAAGAAGGGCTTATTAGTCGACGCCTGCTCCCGAATGTACGCAACCCCCCTGCGCGTCGTTTCCGGAATATTTTCGTAGGGATCCCAGCTTGAAGCCATGGGTCCCGGCCTGCATTCCCAATTCCCCTCCTTGATCGGTTTCCAAAGGGACGTATCCATCAAGGTATCGGGCGCATCAACTACCCGGTCGTCCTCGATCCAGCAATACGGAGGGAAATTGATAACCGTGTCCCCGAAATAGTGATCGAATCCGTGCGCGAGCGGTCCATCCGGTATCCGTCTTCCCCAATCAAAGGCCTCCGGAGGCCACGCCGCTCGCCGTCCCTCTCCCACTTTTTCCGCATGCGGCTTTCTGATCGCTTCCCAGTCCCAACCCAAATGCCACTTCCCGATCGCTGCGGTGGCATAGCCCTGTTCTTTGAGCATTTCCGGAAGCGTCAGACGCTCCGACGAAAAGGCGGACAATCCGAACGCATTGACGATCCCATAGAATTTCCGCCAGTGATGCCGCCCCGTAAGCAAGGCATAGCGACTCGGCGTACAGATTCCCGAAGAGGAGTGGCCATCCGTAAAGCGTAGACCGCTTCTCGCTAGCGCGTCCAAATGAGGCGTCGGGATTTTTGATTTCGGGTTGTAGCGGCCTAGGTCGCCATATCCTAAATCATCCGCATATATGATCAAGATATTGGGGAGTGGATCCAATTCATCGGAATAGGACAGAGCCGTCGCCAACCCCCATGCCACTAGAGTCAATATCGTGTTTCGCATAAAAATGATAGAGTCGCTGCTATCCACTCAACTTCAAGCATACGAATCAACCGCGAGCGGCGCCAATAGCAATGCCTTCAATCCACCCGAAATCAACTGGGCGATCGCATTCATCAAATACCGCCGACTGGCTTGAACTTAGCAGACGAACCCGAGGGTGCCGCAATTTCGACGCTCACGCCCAATTCGCCGCGCTTCGCCGGGTCGATTAACAGGACCAACTCCCGGCGACCTTTTGAGAAATCGATCGAACCCGCGGGATCGGCTACGCGCTCGCCATCGAGCCAAAGCTCAACGCCTTTCCAAGAATTCGCTTTCAATACTACGGTTCCCGCTACTTGCGTCTCCACAATCCCACGCGCCAGAACGGGCCCGCCTAAATCCAAGTCGGCGAAGGGCAATTCGCCGCTTACGAGGCTGTACGCAGTCGTCCAGGGAGCATCATCTCCTAATTGAATGCCTCCCTCAGCGCTAAGAATCCCCCATTTCCGAATGACCGGACGCTCATCGTTGGCGTATGGCCCCGGTTGCCCAAGGACCGACAAGAACTTGGAGAGATCGAGAAACTCCTGCCGGCTGTTCAGCTGGTCCGCCAGTCCCGCCGGCATCAGCGACGGCATCTCTCTCTTAGAGCGAATCTTAGCGACAGGCAGCGACACTTCCTGGGCGGTGACCGAGTCGAGGATAATCACTTCCTTCTCGTCTTGGTAAGTGATGACGCCCATCCGCATGGTGTCGTCCGACAAAGTGAAAAGCTGATTCTCAAAGTGCTCCGCAATCGAAGCATTGGGCTCGAGAATAGACTCCACCACGTAGCCGGTTCCCGCAGCCGTGCCTACTGCCACTAGGTTCGGACCTGTCGTCGGACCGACCGAGCCGATCCCATGACAGCTTATACAGGCCAGAGCGCTGCGCCGAAAAATCGTTTCCCCTCGAGAAGGATCGCCCAAGCGCTCCACGTCGGAGACCAGCGCCGCCCGATCCTCTTCCATCAGAGCGATGCTGAGCGAATCCGAATGACTGTCGCTAAAAAGCGTTCGCAAACTCTTCGGAAGTTGTCCGGTCTGTCTGTGATAACTGGATACGCTTCGTTTCACCTCAGGATGAATGGCGACATTATTCAGCGCCGTCGCCAAGGCCGCATCGCCTCGCCTCATCCGCGTAAATTCCGTAACCAAGCCCACTGGATCGGCATTGAGCGGAGCCTCCGTCAGGACGGAAGCGACACTCGACTTAGCCGCTTCAACATCTCCGGCCACCAGCCCCGAAACCGCATGGTAGCGAGTTTCGATATCGCCGATTTTCGCCAGGGATTTGAGGGCATTCACGTATTCCGTCTTTCGGAGCTTTCCTAACGCAATCGCCGCTGCTCTCCTCACCTCCGGAGCGCGGTCCTCATTGCGCAGAATACCCAGTAAATCGGGCCCTGCTGGAACGAATTCCCAGGCTCCAAAACTAGCTGCCACACTCGAGGCTACTCGATCACTCGGATTCGATAGGGCGGGAATAAGCGTAGCGAAACTGCGCGGAGTCTCCTGGTTCGAGCGTTCGCCCACCTGCCTCAGGCCATCGAGCAATCCCACTGCCGTCGACTCAGACTGTACTGCGTTCTTCCCTACAGCGTTGACGACCAAGCGAATGAGCTTAGCGCTCGGCGTCGCCACAAACTGCTTTCTAACCGCGTCGATTTCCCTCGCTTCCGGGCTCGTCTCGCCAATCAGAGCGGTCATTCGCTTATCCACGCCAATTCCAGCGAAGCTTTCCGCAAAGTCGCGATGGCTCGGGTCTGCGAACTGCAAGCTACCCTTCTCCAATTTCGGTACCCAACGCGCTTCGAGCGCCTTCAATGTAGAGGGAATCGTAGCGTTAATGTACCGGTCTTTCTCATGATCCAGAACCTGAAGGGCCGCCGGAATCGCTTCCGCCTTCGGAATGTAGCCTGCAGACAGTACCGCCTCCATGCGAGTTCTTGGGAAAGGATCGTTTGCAAGAGAAGCAATCATCCCGACCGGATCCGATAGTTCATCCTGCCAATAGCGAACGATGCGGGCGCCCGCCGAACGAGCGTGGCCGTTTTCCGATGCCAGCACCCGCTCGAGGATCGTCTCGCTCACGCGCTCTACATTCTGGCACGCCCACATGGCCTCGACCAAATTCGCTTCATACGTTTCGGCGCTTGTATCCAAATTTTTCACCCAAGACTCGACCGCCTTGAGCACAGCATCGGGATCGCGCTCGCTCAGCTCTTTGCGCGCCTGGTGACGCGTCCACGTCTCAGGGCTGCTCAAATGGTCTACGAGCTCGGGTATTGAAATTCCCACCAAGGTCGGCTTCTCCGCCAAAGGTCGGTCCTTGTAGACGATCCGCCAGATTCGGCCATGATCATGATCCCGGCGCGGATCGCGAAAATCGTGTTGGGCGTGATTGATAATCGAGTTGTACCAATCCGCAACGTAGACTGCCCCGTCCGGTCCGATCTTGACATCAACTGGGCGGAAATTCGGATGCTTCGATTGGATGAGCGGTTCAAGAACATTGGCGCTGAACCCGGCTCCATCATCGATGAACTCGTAGCGCACCACCGCCCGGCTCTTAAACCGGCCCGTCAAGAGCTGGCCTTGGAGTTCGTCAGGCAGGTGCGTACCGGTGACGATGTCTCCCCCACACTGCTTTTCCGTGGAGATCAGTGGCGGAATACGGGAAGGTTCCATGGAAGCTCCAGTACCGGGTGTCAGGTACATGATTCGCGGGTTATTCACCATGAATGACTGTCCCCATTGATCGAATACGTGTCCCCAGGGATTGCCGCCCGTTCCGCGGCAGAACATTCTCAGCTCCTGCGTGCGCGGATTAAATTGGTATACGCCACCGTTGAAATTGCGCACCATACCGTATTGAGTCTCGACTTGGGTGTGGAGGAAAATCCCTTCCTGAAAGTAGATCCAGCCGCCCGGTCCGCGCCGCCAAGCGCTGATCGAATGGTGATTGTCCTCAATGCCGAATCCGGTCAAAGCCAGTTGCTTGACGTCCGCCACGTCGTCGCCGTCCGTGTCCTTGAGAAACAAGACATCCGGCGATTGGGCAACATAGCACCCGCCATTGGCCAGTTCAATACCGGTCGGCAAGTAGAGCCCATCGGCAAAAATAGTCGACTTGTCGGCGACCCCGTCGTTGTCCGTATCCTCGAGAATGGTGATCTTATCGTTAGCTACATCCCCCGGCTTGATTTGGGGATAGGCCCAGGAGCAGGCGACCCAAAGGCGACCGCGGGAATCCCAGACCATATGGATCGGGTTGGCCAGCATCGGGTTCGACGCAAAGAGGTTCGCCTCGTAGCCTGGCAGCAACTCGAAGTTCTCCAACTGGGAGGCCGGATCGTGATTGCTCATCAAGTCGAGATCGGCCCCTTTGAGATTGGCAACCTTGATCCCATCCGCCTGCTGAGCCAGGACGGCGTTCGATATGAACGCGAGAAACGATAACAATATAAGAAATGTTTTCATGAAATTAGTTCGTATCCAGAATTAAACGCCATTCTCGGGACTTAGGATGAGCGCCGCGATCGAGCGCCGCTTCCTTTTGTTCGGAAATTTCTTTGAATTCGATGATTTCCGCCGGCAAGGCGCGACCGCTGGGCGAATGCCTCCGTTCTCCGACAATGTGCACTTGATTGAGCGCCTTCCAGCTGTAGATAAACTGCAAGTTCTTGTCGTTGACCGCCGCTCGAAACGCCTCCGCCTCGCGATGAGCCGGGGTCCGATCGATTGCCACACCTCGGGCCCATTCCTCGTGGGTCGCGGAAACTACTTTCTCTCCGTCTATTACCAGCGAATAGCTGCCGCGATCGAGATTTGTCACCTTCATCGTGTCGCGCAGCTCGGACAAGCGGTTGGAAGCATTCGTATCCACCGGAGCCGGTAAAGAAGGAAGAGTCGTCTCCAACACAGTGAAATTCAGTTCACCTCGAGTTGACGCGATCGGCGAGATTTCCAGTCCATTCGCCTTCGTTTTTCCGGATTTCGCATCGACCGCGAATTCCCAGGAGCGATTGAGGAAGGCGTTCTCGTTTCCGACCAAACGATCGTAGAGGATGTGGGCCACGGCCCAATAACCGTATTCATTAAGATGGATACCGTTAGTTGTCAGTGGAATTCCTTGCCGATCTTTTGATAGGGCGAGCGTTGGCGTGAAGAGATCGATAAAAGGCAGGTGTTCTTCCGCAGCCACCGATTCCATCGCTCGCATGTAGGACCGCAGGTCCCTATTTCGTGTGGGAGCGTTCGGCGTATGCTCCCCGAGTTGTTCATAGGCTATGGGGGAGACAAGAATCAGCCTGGCATCCGACGCTCCGTTGTACGACATGCCACGATGGGAGGCGATGAAGGCTTTCAAGTCGGTCTTGAAATCCGCGATTCCCGCTTTCCCTTCGAACGATTCGCCCATACCGAAGCAGGCGATGATGACATCGGCCCGGTAGTCTCTCAATGTCGACTCCTCGGTGGGGAAATTCGTCGGCCGATCTCGGATTGAAAGGGTGTCGCCCGCCCAGCCGAGATTCCGCATCGAAACGGGCATTTCCGGCCAGTGCTGCAAAAGGAGCGTTTCCAAATAGCCATTGGTCCGCAACTGATCCGCAAAAGTATTGCCCACAACCGCGATCCGGTCACCCGATTCGATCATCGGCCCATGACCATCGTGGGCCTCAGCCCCGAGGCTGCAGGCCACCGCGAGCGATAGCGTGCATATAGTTCGTGTATCCATAGTTTCCTACTTGTCCGCTCGCTTTATATTCCAAGTGCTAATTTTATCATCAGCGCTCGGCAGCAGTTTCTCCACTGCCCAGCACACGCCGTTCACCAGCATACGGGTGAAGGATTCCTCCCCGAAATCGCCCGGGTGCCCAAGAGTTGAGCCAAGGATTTTGCCGCCCCATTCGTTTTCCCACTCCCAAAGGACGATGTCCGCTTCGCTCTCGTTCACCAAGGTCGTGCCGAAGGTCCGTTGCAGCAGACGCATTTTGCCATTGCCCGTACCCGTGACGAGGGCGACGCAGCCGGGCTCCAAGCGCGTGAGATAGAGGGTGCCCAGCGAAACCCAATCAGCTGAATCCACATGGGTCATGACCGGATGCTTCATCCGCTGCGGCACCACGCTGATCTGGGTGACTCCCTGCTGGTGCACAATATAGGGCGTACCCAGAACGCGGCGACCGAATCCTTCGTTCCATTCGTAGCGAGGGTGGTCCTTCGGGTATTTGAACGAGTGATTCGCGGTCCTCAGACCGATCACCGGCTTCCCCGCTTTTATATAGCGCTCGATCGGAGCCCATTCTTCATCGGGCAGCTTGAGGAAACGCATAAAGAAAATGGCGACATCCGCGTCATCCAAGGCCTCGATGCCGGGCAGGACATTCTCGGTTTTCTTTTCCGGATCGCCCTCGCCCATGACCACCGTCGTTCGGAGGCCGAATCGCTCCAGCTCTTTGGCGAACACCGGCAGAGTCAGTTCAGGTGAATAGTGAAGGGTCCCCGCGACAAGAACCACATGCGGCGCTTCATCATCCGCGAATGCTCGATGCCCCATGGAAAACACAAGGCTGACAAGGAATAGAAAGAGGGGTAAGCGTGTTTTCATATTGGGGAATTTTAAGTTGGGGAGACTGTTGGAAAGATTACTAAAAGCCAAGAACGCTTGGACAGAAATTGACCGCCTAGGCAGTAGATTTTATTAACAGGATACGGCCAAGGCGGGAGCAGGATGGCCTCGCTTTCGCGGGGCCAGCAGGATTGATCGAACGAGACTGTTAAGAACATTGTATTTGTTGGAGACTCAGATGGGTGAATTATCCAGAAATTGATATTGCCTTATTCGTAATTAAACCTGCTCCCGCTTCAGCGGGATCCCTGTTAATTAATTTCTTTAGATATATGGTCGCTAACTGAATCATTGTTTCGATCAGTCGGCGGCTGGGCAGGATTAGACGGAAGCATTGTTTTTAGGTTTTCAAACATCGCTCACTGCGATCGCTAGTTCCCTCTCCCGACAAGCGGGTTCAGGAAATGGGTTTCAGCGAAGCTGAAAATAGGTTCGAACTACGGATCTCATCAGGTAGCCCTGCAAGGGCATCATGCGAGCGCAGCGAATCCTGTTAAAAATATTCTTCGTCGTGGTTTCCTACTCTTCGCGCAGGGAGGAAAACACGTCCCCGGTGGGCTTGGCGGGGAGCGTCGCTTTCCAATCCTCAAGAAGTTTCTGCAGCTGCGCGACAACTTCAGGCCTTTCTTTTCGATAATCCGTTTCCTCGTAAGGATCCGCTGCGATGTCATACAATTCAAGATGGCTGGAATCCTCGTTGGAAACGAGCTTCCAGTTCTCGTGAACGACCGCGTAGGCGACCCAGTGGTCCGGCCGGGCGTTTGCTGGTGGCCAGGAAGCGCCCATCTTCCAGAAAAGCGGCTTGTTTCGCTGCGGGTAGGGTTTTCCTTTCAAGGTGGCGAATTGGCTCAGCCCATCAGGCGTGTATCCCTTTGGCAATGACACACCCGCGATTTCGCAAAACGTCGGCAGCAGATCGACCGCGGACATCAAGGATTGGCTGTCCACTTTTCCTGCGGCGATTTCCCCTGGCCAGCGAGCGATGAACGGGACGCCGATGCCTCCTTCAAATAGTGCCGCCTTGTATCCTTTTCGGCCACCAGTAACGCCTTTCGCGGCGGCGATATTATATCCCGCTCCGGTTGCCGTATCATGCATAAGGCCGAGATCCGTATTCCGGGAGTCTCTCGCAGGGCCATTGTCAGAGCTGAATATGACCAACGTATTCTCGCTGATCTCCAAGCGATCCAAGGCATCCAGTATCTCGCCTATGCGATCATCGGCATGCGACAACACAGAGGCGTAGATATTGTCTTCTTCGGGCAAGTCTCGAAAGCGCCAGCGGTATTTCGGAACCGTATGGAACGGCGTATGCGGCTCATGAAGCCATACGTTAAGGAAGAACGGCTTATCCGCTTTATGGCTCTTCTCGATAAATGCCACCGCAAGCTCCGAATCCTCGTGAACGGGCATCTGTTCCCCGGCGCAATTAAAGGCTCCGTATTCGTCGTACCCATACTCGCTAGGCAATGGCGAATCCGGGATCATGTTGTTGGCAAGGTGCCATTTTCCGAAATGGGCAGTCGCGTAGCCGCCCTTTTGCAGCATTCGCGGCAAAAGCGGCGCATCCCGGCTGAGCCAGTCCGGCATATTGCGCTTCGCATTGCTGGGGACCCAAGCGAAGTGGCCATCGATATTGTATCGAGCGGGAAAATGCCCGGTCATCACCGCGGTACGACTGGGTGAGCACACGCCGCTCGCCACCGTGAACCGATGGAAGTCTGTTCCCTCCGTCGCCAGCCGATCGACATGCGGCGTTTTCACATACGGGTGACCATGGCAGCTGAGGTCCCCCCAGCCCCAGTCATCCGCGAAGATGAAGACAATGTTGGGTCGGTCAGCGCCGTGGAGCGAAGAAACAACGCAAAGGAAGACAGCTATGGCGAAAATTCTTGGGGAAAACTTCTTCATGAGCAATTTCTCGTAATTCGCTAGCATACATCTTTCTCGCGATTAGCAAATCCCTTAAATACAGGATGCTCAAGCCGAGCGGATTCAGCTTCATCGCTGCAATTCGTTCGCCTATTCTCTTCTCGTCATCGTTTTCTGCAGATCCCGATCGGGCAAGACTTGGTTCGAGCCACTGCCTTCGCTCCCACAGCCAATGTACATCTGTACGGCATTTGCTATCATTAATATTTGCCGACGTAATTTCGATTACGGCCTCCAAGGCTCAGGACCGCCCTCTTTTTGCTGGAGGAACTTTGCGTCTACGTCTTTGTACCATGCGTGGAGGCGGGCCCGCATCTCCGTCACTTTCCTAGGATACTGCGCGGCAAGATCGTTTTGCTCGCTGATGTCGTCTTTTAAATTGTACAGATGGACCCGGCCATCCTCGTAGCGCTCGATCAACTTGAAGTCGCCTTCCCGGACCGCGCCTCCTGGAATCCCTCCTTGATTGCTGTAGTGAGGATAATGCCAATACAAAGACTCGCGATCCAGGGCATCCCCTTCCAAGACGGTCCGCAAATCCAACCCATCAATCTCGTGATCGATCGCGGCGTCCGCAGCAGCCGCTAGCGTAGGATAAAGGTCGATCGAGCAAATCGGCGCATCGCTGACGCTCCCCGGTTGGGTGACTCCCGGATAGCGGACGAGCCAGGGTTCACGGATGCCGCCTTCATACAACCAGCCTTTGCCGCCGCGCAGCGGCAAGTTGCTGGTGGGGAGTCCTTCCGAAGTGGAAAGCCCGCCGTTGTCCGAGGTAAAGACGATGATCGTGTTGTCCGCGACTCCCGAGTCCTCAAGCTGCTGCAGCACCTTGCCGACCGCTTCGTCCATGGCTTCTACCATGGCGGCGTAGACAGCGTGCTTTTGCAGGACGCGAACGCGACGTTCCTTGTCCCCGAAAATTTGCTCTTCAGTCGCGAATTCCGCGCCTAAAATCTCGGCTGCCCTTGCTTCGTATTTGGCGACCAAATCCGGGCGGCCCATGAGCGGCGTGTGCACTGAGTAGAAGGAGAGGTAGGCAAAGAATGGGCCGTCTTTGTTCTCGTCAATGAACTGAGCGGTGTCTCGGGCGAGCCGGTCCGGCAGGTGGTCGCCCTCCGGGCTTTCCACTTCCATTTGCGGGTTCTCGAAGGGCGAAAAGTATTTGTTTCCTGTATACGGGCCACCGCGCGTGTGGCCGCCAATATTGATATCGAAGCCGCGGTTTTGCGGGTAGTACTCCTCGGATTCGCCGAGGTGCCACTTACCTGCGAAGAAAGTACTGTATCCCTCCGCCTTCAATAGCTGGGCGACGGTCACTTCGTCCAAAGGCATATTATCGGCGAGCGGAGCGGGATCGAACGTTCCGCTGCGCTTGCCAGAAAAGAAATTGGTAGCGTCTACACGGGTTGGATACTTACCGGTCATGAGGGCGTACCGCGTCGGCGAGCAAACCGGATTGGCGGCGTAACCGTCAGTGAAGCGCATACCCGAATTCGCCAGCCCATCGATGTGAGGCGTTTCATAGAAGGAGTCTGGGTTGTTGGCCCCGATGTCCATGTAACCCAAATCATCGACGAGAAAGACGAGAATGTTGGGTCGTTTCGTTTCAGCGGGGGAGCAGCCGACTTGAAATCCGACCACGGCCAGCAAGCTGACCAGGACCGCCCAATGAGTGATTTTCTTTTTTAGTGAACGCACCTTGAGAATCTCACTTCAATCGCCCGATTTTCCAAGGAGAATCCAGCAAGGTCTCTCGATTTATAGGAATACCAGACCGTTTATAAGCGACAACCGACATTCCGTTAATTACTGGCTGCCGCGCATCCTGTTAAACAGTATCTTCAGGATTGATCGCTTGAATTCTTGTCAGAATACAATCTCTACTGGTCAACGATTATCGTTTCATCGAGATCTTGGGAGCGGGCGAATACGGATATTGCGCCAGCCCATCTCATAGGTGCGGTCGTCATTCATTCCGTGGACCTGGAGCGCGATGAAACCATGGGGATGCGTTTCATAGGCTTCCTCGTCGGTCACATCATCAATCAGCTGCCCATTCACCCAAGTACGCAATCGTGGGCCTTCAGCCACTATCCTGAGCTTGTTCCAAGATTTGTCGACATAATGATGGTGCCCTTTGGGATAGATATCCCCTGAAAGATATCCTCTACCCATCGCTTCACCGTAAATGAAACCCGTAGTGGGTTTATCCATACCCTGAAACTGTCGAATCTCGAGCTGTGGGCCCCAGACGCGTCCAGCCATTTCCGTATTGCGGCGACCCGTGGTCTGGGTTTTGACACGCGATCGGAACTGAACGCCCTGATTCGTAGTATCGTCGACAATCACCTCAACTTCGAGTTCAAAATTGTCGAACTGACGTTGCGTACACAGGAAAGAGTTCACGCTCCAAGGATACGTGCGGCCGATAATTGTCCCCTCCTCCACTGAATACTGATGGGAACCATTCATATGGACCCAACCATCGAGCGATTCACCATCGAAGAGTTCAATCCACTCAGCCTCTTCGCTATCCGTCGAGACAAGATCAAGCGATTCATGCTCGTCCTGTAGCGCGAAAGCGACGATCGAATCGCCCGACTTAGTGCCGTTCTTTCCACCGCCTCCAGCCACGATGGCAACATACTGCTTTCCATCCACTTCGTAGACGCTTGGGGTCGCATATCCGCCCGCCGGCAATGAATGCTCCCAAAGAATATCGCCACGACTCTTCCCGAAGGCTCGAATTTTTTCATCAGCAGTCGCTGCGATGAAGACAACCCCTCCAGACGTCGCAACGGCTCCCCCGTAGTTCAACGTACCTGTATTTCGGATACCCTTTTCAACCAAATGAGGATACTCCCCCAAGGGCACACGCCACACGATCTCGCCCCGCAACAGATCGATCGCGTTCAAAGTTCCCCATGGCGGTTTTATTAATGGGGTCTTTTCCTCATCACGAAACGTATGATAGCCCACCGCAAGAAACAGTCTCTCGACCTCCGCCTCATCAATGTCCGCAAGGGATTCGTTTTCGCTCATAACATAGGCCACGAGGGCGTCGATTTGGCTATCCGAAAAGTGGCCGTATGCGGGCATCAGTCCTTTCCCATCATGTATCGCCGTCCAAATCTCTTTAGCGGGTTTGCCTAGATCTTTCAATGGCGGGAAAATAGGCGGTATGCCGTTTCGGTCGACTCCATGGCAAGCCGTGCAGTTCTTCTGATAGATGAGCTTCCCCTTTTGGGCAGGCGAAACGGATACGCCCTCCCTAGGCTGGAGTACTTCGCTTATCTGGTTTATTCCCGGAATTTCGTGCGAATTGACGAAAAGCATATTCGTCAAGGGGTCGAAGGACGCCCCTTGCCATTCCGTTCCTCCAAGGGTACCTGGCATTGAGAGCGTTCCTTGCTTGCTTGGGGGCGTGTACAAATAGCCGGACCTCAATTTTCGAAACGCATCCAAGGCCTTCTGCTTGTATTCGGGCGTTACATCTAGCAGATCCGACTCCGTAATTTCCAATCGATTCAATGGAGGCGGCCGCAGTGGGAAAGGTTGAGTCGGATAGGCAACCTCACCCGGGATATCCGAGGCGGGTACTGGCAATTCTACTACTGGAAAGACGGGCTCTCCAGAGTCACGGTCTAAAACGAAGGTCAGCCCCATTTTAGTGAATTGAACCACCACATCCTTCTTCGTTCCCTTGTCATTGACCGTAGCCAATACTGGAGCGGAGGGATTATCGTAGTCCCAAATATCGTGATGCACGGTCTGGTAGTGCCATATGCGCTCTCCGGTCGTGGCGTCCAGCGCCAAGACGCAGTTCCCGAAAAGATTGGCTCCGATACGGTACCCACCCCAAAAGTCATATGACGGAGAACCGGTGGCGCAAAACACCCACCCGCGTTCCTCATCAAGAGAGAATCCACCCCAAGGATTGGCTCCCCCATAGCTCACGCCATCTACCCATTTCCAAGTATCGTATCCAAATTCCCCTTTCTTAGGAATCGTGTGGAATATCCATTTGAACTCGCCCGTAACCGTATCGAACGCCCGTATATCACCCGGCGTTGAATCGTAGCCCTCGGGCACTCGCGATCCAACGATAAGGAAGTTCTTGTATACGATTCCAGGACTCGTCACTTCAATCGAGGCTTTGGTATAGTCGATTCGAAGATTCTTTCTGAGATCTATAAACCCTCCCTCGCCAAAGGATTCTATGGGTCTCCCGGTTTTGGCATTAAGCGCATAAACACGATTCTTAACGAAATGAAATATACGCTTATCATCTCCATTTTCCCAATACACAACGCCCCGGGTTCGTCCCTTGAGCTCGCGATTCCCTTCATTGCGCTCGGATGACTTGAAAACCCAGACTTCTTCACCGGTCGCAGCATCCAAGGCTATGGCGTTCATGCTAAACGTCGAAAGATAGAGCAATCCATCGATCATGATTGGGTTAACCTGCATGGAGGAGCGGTCGGTTGCATCTCCTGTATTGTACTCCCACGCCTTTTTCAAGTGATGCACATTCCCCGCATGCACTTGAGCGAGGTTCGAGTATTGATTGGCTTTGCTATCCCCTCGATAAACGCGCCATTCCGCATCCGATTTCTCGATGTCTTGACCGCAGACCACAATCGCTGATTGCAATACGCAAATGGAAATAAACGTGTATAGGGGTTGGCGCAATTTCATAGGAGTACTTTTGACCTTTTGTAGTACATAATCCCTAGTCCATCAATCACATTGGACAACCAGCTCTATAACAATAATCTGCCAATGACTTCGACTATTGGTTGAATTCGGGATCGCGAATTAGGAGTAGAAGATATATAAACAGGATACGGCCCGTTAAACGGGCCTACATGATCCCGCGTCGCGGTAACATGATGAGATATTTCCTATTCTCATCATGCAGCCCTGCAAGGGCATCATGCGAGCGAGGCACGAGCGCCTTGTCTCGGCGTATCCCGTCTAAGACCCCGACCTGTCGGCGGCTTTAGCGGGAGTAGACGGAATCCTGTTAAACTCTAACTCCGTCACCGCTCTCTGCGAGAGCTAGGATCCCTCTCCCGCCAAAGCGGGATCGGGAATGAGGTTTCAGCGGAGCTGAAAATAAGGATTGTCTAACAATTGAAATTTTCCGCGCCTCCTGCAGCAAAGCTCATCGAAGGTAACGGCGGATCTCGCGTCCACGCCCTTTTACTATGCGCCTTGGGCGATTTGGTATAGGTCGTTGGCGCAGGACTTCAGCGCCTTTTCAAGAGCGGGGTATGGCTTTCCGTATCCGTCCAAGAGTCCGGAATGCTGACGATTCCACTTTCGCGGGACAAGCAGCGACGCATCTATCAAGCCGCAGTAGTGCCAACCGACTACCTCAGGACGCGCGAAGGCATTCCTAAAGAACTCCTCCGTCCATTCGGCCCGTTGGGCTAAGTTGTCGGCGATGGGACCATAGGGGCGCGGCATCACCTCCGTTGTCATAGTGAATGCGGAGTCGCCATTGATGAACGGCTTGTCCACTTGCTGCGACCAACGATCCAACCCCGGTTTTTGGACCTCGTAGCGCGCATACATTTGATGAAAAACGATGTCCGTGTATTGGCTCGTAATAGGAAGTACGGTATCGAGCGAATCGGTATTGGCGTGAAGCTTGTCGCCTACGAACATGTGATTCGGGTCGTAGCGCCGGATTGCGTTACGCGTCGTTTCATAGTACTTGCCTACTGCTCGCTGAAGGAACGTTACGTTGTCGCGCGTTTCCTCCGCATTGAAAAGCTCAGCTTCAGGCCGCCAGTTTTCAGCAGAAGCCAACGCATCGAATGACCGAAACTTTGTACCATAAGTTGTATTGAAATCACGGATTCGACCCCGATAGATATCTTTCAAAGTATCGACGTAGGCCTGCTTTCCTGACGCTTCGCTGCCCATATTTCGGAGGCGGCGCGGCCAACCGATTCGCGCCTCTCTCCGGGCGCCGCCGATCGTATCGGGTCGTTCCCATAGGTCTTCCTCGGTGAAACGCGGACAGTCGGTCATCGAGTAACCCAGCAGATAGGGATCATCCTTGACGGGCTCTGCGATCTCTTTCGCCATGCGATCGCAGTGGCGCTCGAAGTCAGGAGAGAACACGTCTTGAAAGGCGCTTTCCGGCACCTCGGGCTTCCAATGGGGAATATCCACGAAATGAATGGGCTGCATATAGGCCATTCTCGGCTTGGGGCGGTTCAAGACGCTCAGCTGATTGTGTACGCCGACCGTATTGAAACCAAACCGTTCGCTCACTTCCTTGAACCAAGTCCTGATGGCGGAATTGAATTTCGGGCCGTTGAGATCCTCGATTCCCAGTATCTTCTGCCAAGCGGAGCGATTGTAATCTTGCTTCCACAAATCCGTATAGAAGTGATTGATTCCCCAGCTTAAGAATGCGTTACCCTCCGGCGTTACCAGCCACCAACGCTTGTCTTTCTCGACCCGGAAGAAACCGGTCGCATGAAATCGCTTTCCTGTCCACCCGCCATATTGATCGAAACTCGAGCCGTGGTGCGCGCCGAACGCGGCGTTCCCATTCAAAAGTCCCGGAGCCAACGAAACCGCAATACTCGTTTTTAGAAAATCACGTCGCTTCATCATGCATCATTTTGAATGGGTTTCAATCTTCAGGCATTGAGTAAGATATCCTCTAGTTCAAGGGATCCGCCATTCGGCCCTTGAACCAAGTGAAAGCGGATTTCAATTCAGCCAGCGTGCCTGCATGGCTCGGTTTCTTCGCCAGGTCATCCATCTCCATTGGATCTGTATCCAAATTATAAAGTCGATAGGTATCGATCTTGGGATAATAGATCAATTTATGATCTCCACTAATGAATGCCCGTTGGCTATCCGGCTCGTATGCGCCATAAATGTAGTCGTACTGCTTTTCGCGCTTCCCCTCGATTAGCGGTAGCAGGCTCTTGAACTCAACGTACTCAGGCTGCGGTAGGCTGGCCAATTCGAGCGATGTCGCCATAACATCCTGCAGGTACACAGGCGTGTCTATCTTCTTGCCTTTGGGAATGCTCGGACCTGTAACGAGCAACGGCGGGCGCAAGCTGTGTTCGTACATATTTTGCTTGCCGATGAATCCATGGTGGCCGACTGCCAATCCATGATCCGCGGTAAAGAAGATGTAGGTGTTGTCCGCTTTGCCGCTCTCCTCGAGCGCGTCGAGGATTCGACCGATCTGATCGTCCATGTGGGTGACAATGGCATAGTATTCACGGCGGTGCACCTTGACCGCGTACTCCGTTCGGGGCAATGGCGCGAGGACTTCGTCACGAATTTCTGCTGCGCCGGTACCTTCCATATATGGATACCTGGGAGCGAAGGTTTCCGGAACTTCAATTCGGTCTAGCGGGTAGCGATCTAGGTACTCTTGCGGCGCTTGGCGTGGATCGTGAGGCGCGTTAAATGCCAGGTACATGAAGAAGGGCTTATCCGACTCGGAGGTCAGCCCCATGAAGTTTTCTGCATTGTCGGCGACCACCTCGCTCCAGTGCCGGCCCCCAGCCCAGAATCCCGCGAACTTTGGATCCGTAGCCGACCACGGATCTGGCTTTCCTTCCACAGGCCGTCCATAGGCTTCCGGGTAGTAGATCGGCCCAGGCATGCCCGGGCGCACGTGCGATACGTGATCGAAAATGGCGCCCGTATCCGCTTTTACATGCCATTTTCCAGTAAAGAAGGTCTCATATCCCGCATTGCGCATCAGCTGGGACCACATGCGCTCATTGTTGATTTCCTGAGCGAGCTTGGGCTCCAGATCTCGGGCTCGCCATAGGAAGCGTCCCGTATTGATCATGGTACGGCTCGCAACGCAGATCGCCCCATGCCAGCCTCCCATATTGTATGTGTGAGTGAAGACGGTTCCTTGATTCGCTAGTCGATCCAGATTCGGAGTATCGATATCGGTAAGGCCCAGAGCGCCGATCGTCTCGTAGCATTGGTCGTCCGCGAAAATGAAAAGGATGTTCGGCTTCTCCGCAGCGGAAGCCGAGAGAGTCAGAAGATTTAGCGCTATAAAGAAGGGTAGCATTCTGCGTCGACGCGCAAAGAAAGCGTTTTTAAGCAAATATAGGGAATTAGGGCGCATATGTCTGGTATGAAGGTTGATGTGGGGGCAGCGAAAATCTACGCTCGAAAAGGGAAATGTAGGTGTAGAGCGTATAACTAGCTTGTGAAAGTACAAATTCGTTTTAATTCCATGGGTTAAGACCCACGAAATAGGCGATTTCCGCCCTATTTCATTAATAAGAGGTGTTCGTAGCTGGACGCCAGAGAACAAATTACCATTATTCGCAAGTCTACCCGCTATGGGACGCCTCAGTTCCCGTTCGGTACCCTAAAATCTCTATTCGTATGACGTTACCACGCAGAAACTTCGTAAAAACAGCTGCTACTGCTGCGGCCGCAATTTCTTTTCCAACGATCATCCCTCGACATGTTCTTGGCGGCGCAAACTTTGTCGCTCCCAGCGATAAAGTGAACGTGGGCGTCGTAGGAGTCGGCGGCCAAGGCCGACACAATATCCTCCAGCTCCTGCCCCTCGAAGACGTGCAGGTCACCGCCATCGCCGATCCTGCAGAGTACTGGGACCTGAACAAATTCTACTACAAGGCCATTGCAGGTCGCGGCCCTGTCAAGGATATCGTCGAAGAGCACTACCAGGAAAAGACACCGAATTTCAAGATCGGCGAGTACATCGACTTTCGGGAGATGCTCGAGAAGGAGTCCTCCTTGGACGCTATACTTTGCGCGACTCCGGACCACACGCACGCATTTGTCGCGGCCAATTCCATGCGGGCAGGAAAGCATGTCTACGTTGAAAAGCCCATGGCTCACAATCTGTGGGAGAACCGCAAGCTAGCGGAAATCGCTAAGGAAACAGGCGTCGCCACGCAAATGGGCAACATGGGCCATAGCTCGGAAGGAATCCGCCAAACGGTCGAGCTACTGAAAGCAGGAGCTATCGGCAAGGTGACCGAGTCGCATTCCTGGTGCCATGCAACGCGCTGGACCACCGGACTCAGCGGACTGCCATTGGGCACAACCACGCCCCCGGTTGACTTCGACTGGGACTTGTGGCTCGGGCCTCAGGAAGAAATTCCGTATCACAAAGAGTACACACCCGTTACTTGGCGGGATTTTTGGCGATTCGGCTGCGGTGCCATCGGCGACTTTGCCTGCCATGACATCGACGCGACTGTCTGGGCCTACGATCTGGAAACGCCCGAGTCCGTGCAAATTTATCCAATTGGCCTGAGCAATGAAGAAATCGCCCCGCATGGGGAGATTGGATACTTTCACTTTAAGAAAAAAGGAAAGCAGAAAGAGATGAAGATCAATTGGTACGCCGGTTCCGCGCGTCCCGATCATCACGAATCGTTTCCAGAAAGTTTCCAGCTATCCAAGCGCGGTCTTCTCTTCGAAGGTACAAAGGGCGTCATCCAATGCGATGGAGCAGGCGGCAGCCCACGAGTTTTCCCACAGGAGTTTCGCAAATCGCTCAAGCGTCCCGCAAAGACGATTCGTCGCGTAGGTGGCCATCATCGCGACTGGATCGATGCGATCAAGGGCGGGCCCGCTGCAAGTTCAAATTTTGAATACGCGTCTCGATTGACTGAAATCGCGCTCCTCGGAGTCCTTTCCGTCCGCATGGGCGGGGCCAAGATTGAATGGGATTCCAAGAATATGAAAGCTAAGGGACTTCCCGAGGCAGATGCCTATATTCGCGAACCCGTTAGGCCCGGTTGGGAAATCGCGTAGCTGAAGGCAGCGCAGCCTTAGGATACTAGGTATAGTTGTCTTAACAGGATACGGCCCGTATGCGGGCCTACATGATCCCGCCATGCGGGAACACGATGATCTATATTCTCAAAAAGCGAGAACCTGTATCCGCGAATGTGCAACCGTGCAATGGATACGTTGCTAGTATTTTTTCTAACATCGCTCACTGCCATCGCTAGTTTCACTCCTCCGTCGGGAAATGGGTTTCAGCGAAGCTGTAAATAGGTTCGATCTACCCGATGCCTGATGCAGCATAGCCCATCCTAGGTAGCGGCGAATCTCCGAACCGCCACAATACCCAGATCTCATCATGTAGCCCTGCGAGGGCATCATGCCAGCGAGGCACGAGCGAATCCTGTAAACTATATAACAACGCTCCCCCGCCTTGCGCATAGGCGTCAACTTAACCGGATACGAATGGGATTTAGCCACAAAAAGGCGCGAAAAGTCACAAAGATCACAGCTTTCAGTATCTATTATCGTGATCTTTTGCGCCTTTTCGTGGCCATCATTAGTTAAGTTGACGTGTATCCACCTTTCGGGATCGCTAGTTTCTTTGAGTCTTGATCCTAATCGAAGACGATGACGCCTTTTGCATTGCGTCCCGCCATCATGTCGTCGAACGCGTCCTTCAGGTTGTCCAGTGAATAAGTACGGATTACCAACTCGTCTAGCATGAGCGCACCACGATTGTGGAGATCCAGTATTTTCGGAAAATCGCGGGCCGGCGACGCCTTTCCATAGAGTGGATTGATGTATGTCTTGTCCCACTCGAACAGGTTCATGTCGATTTCGATCGTTTGTTCGATGCCAGAGACCTGAATAGCGGTCCCCGCATTGCGAACCATTGCAAGTGGAGCTGCTCCAAGCGCGGGAATTCCGGTGCACTCGAACGCAAAGTCCGCTCCGCGTCCATCGCAAATCGACTTCACTTCATTCGCCACCTCAAGGAGCCCCGCGTCTTCCTGCTTTGCGAGTACCGTGTGCGTCGCTCCGAATTGGCGCGCCATTTCGAGACGATTTGAATTTACGTCAATCGCGATAATTTTGGCGGCACCCGATATACGGGCACCCTGTATTACATTCAGGCCTACGCCACCTGTTCCGATTACCGCGACGCTGCACTTTCGTCCCACATTGGTGGCATTTACTAAAGATCCAAAACCCGTCATCACTCCGCAACCAACGATGCACGCGGAGGAATAGGGGATATCGACCGAAATCGGAACGACCGCTTCCTTTCGAACGACTGTAAAGTCGCTAAGCGTACCGATATTGAACGAACGCTTGAGCGGTTCCCCATTCAATGTAGTCGCGTCTGCGTGGGCAGCCCCTCCATCAGGATCCTCTCCGGTAACAGGGGAATTTTGTTCGCAGATGTTTTCGTTTCCGCTCGAGCATTGAAAGCACGAACCACAAGGAATCGCCCAGTTGAGAAGGACTCTGTCGCCGACTGAAACGTGGTCGACGCCCTCGCCAACCTTGTCCACGATTCCCGCGCCCTCATGCCCAAGTACGAATGGATATCCCCAACTCAAAGAATCGAAGTCCGTATGACAAAGTCCGGACGCCTTAATGGCTACGCTAACTTCATCCTTTCCCGGTTCGTTTACCTCGATAGTTCTGACAGCAAACGAACCCTTTCCATCGGCAACTGCGGCGTTCGCTTGCGTCTACCCTATCGGAACAAAGTTAACATGCAACTCGTGGAACGCGTTCGGTCGTTCGTAATCAGACTCCTTCTCCACTTTTCGATGTAGATCGAGGAGGTCTATCGACGAGGTGTGAGCGCATATCGATTTCAGCAGGGATCGTATGACGGCGCGGGCATGGGGAGCGCCAAGGCAAATGTGGGCTCCACTACCGAAAGCGATATGAGGATTGGGTTTACGGTCGAGCTTAACGTCTTCCGGGTCTTTGAAGACCGTTTCGTCGAAATTCGCCGCTGCCCAATTTAGCGAAACGATTTTGCCTGCTTCAACCTTAACTCCGTGAACATCCGTATCGACAGGACACATACGACCCAAATGAGTGACGGGTGAAGCATAGCGAAATAGTTCCTCCGTCGCAGAGATAACGCGCTTAGGATTGTCCCGCAGGTCACCGAAAGCCTCTGGGTGCTCCGCCAGGTAGGCAATCGCCATAGAAATTGAATTGATCACCGTATCCCGTCCTCCTGCGAATGCGATATTCGCATAGCCTTGCATCTCTTCTCGGGTCAGCTTCCGCCCTTGGATTTCCGCTTGAGTAAGCGCGGAAAAGAAATCGTCGCCCGGATTCTCCTCCGCCTTGTCGAAGAGCGAATTCGTATAGGCTTCCATCTCGTGGCCTTTGGAAACGCCGCTCTCGTCTCGGAACACGTGCGTTCCCCATTGTATCCATATTTCCGCTTCCGATTCAGGCATATTCAATAGAAGAGCAAGGGCGCGGGATTGAAGCGGGATTGCGAACTCGCATACGACTTCGGTGGATTCGCGCGAAACTGCATCCTTGACCAGCGCGTCGATCAGTCGATCCATCTCTTCAACGTACTCCGGCTTGTTCGCGCGACGAAAAAAGGGCTCGACGATTTTGCGATAGTCCGTGTGCTCAGGCGGATCTACTTCAAGCGGATACTGGCGCACTGTGCGGACATCTTCCTCGCGAGGAATCGGCACGCGAAAGGGAGCGTCCGAGCTATAGGTTTCGTGATCACGGGCCGCCTTGCGAACAGCGTCAAATCCTATAAGCATTGCGACAGGTTCGCCGTCGAATTCAGTTGCAACCACCGGCGATTCTCGACGCGCCTCTTTAAAGGGATCGTGATATGGGCATTTAGACATGATTTTTGGCCAACAAAATCAATAGTCTGTATCGAGGGCGAATCAAAATTGAGATCACGACAACGTTGGCGTTAGCAAACGGGATAATAAGTTTTAACAGGATACGGCCCGAAAAATCGGGCCTACATGATCCCGCGATGCGGGAACAAGATGAAACCCTATCTCTATTTTCATCATATAACCCTGCAAGGGCATCATGCGAGCGCAGCCCATCCTGTTAAAGACCCCGACTTGCGGGCTGCTCGGCGGGAGCAGACGGAATCCTGTTATATCAAAATCCAAACGCGTTATCTAGAGGAACTCGTTCTTGATTTCCACGAAGCTATCGATCGCTTTTTGAATATCTGCGTCGCTATGCAAGGCAGACAGCTGCGTCCGAATTCGGGCCTTTCCCATCGGAACTACCGGATAAGAGAACCCTATCACGTACACACCCTTCTCGAGCAATGCATCCGCCGCGTTAGAGGCTTTCGACGCGTCGCCGATCATTACCGACGCGATGGGATGGGTGCCCGGAACAATGTCGAATCCCAGCCCTGTCATCTCCGCTCGAAATCGCTTTGTATTAGCTTCTAGCTTATCCCTTAGCGCGGTTGATTCGCTAAGCATAGAAAGGACCTTGAGTGTCCCTCCTGCGATCGCAGGAGCGAGTGTATTCGAAAACAAATACGGACGCGAGCGTTGTCTCAAGAGCTCAATGATCGATATTCGACCGCTGGTATATCCTCCACTAGCTCCCCCAAGAGCCTTTCCTAGCGTTCCCGTGAGAATATCTACGCGATCCATGACATCGCAATACTCATGCGTCCCGCGACCCGTCTTGCCCACGAAACCGACCGCATGGGAATCGTCCACCATCACCTGAGCGCCATACTTGTCCGCCAAATCGCAGATATCCTTCAATCGAGCGATATGTCCATCCATGGAGAAGACGCCATCGGTAGCGATCAATTTGTGACGACATTGGGACGCCGCCTTTAGTTGCGTCTCTAGATCCTCCATATCGCTGTTTCGGTAGCGAAACCGTTGGGCTTTGCACAGGCGAATCCCGTCGATGATGGAGGCGTGATTCAGCTCATCGCTTATGACCGCGTCCTCCTTGCCGAGCAAGGTTTCAAACAAGCCTCCGTTCGCGTCAAAGCATGACGAATAAAGTATCGTGTCATCGGTGCCTAGAAAAGCGCCCAGCGCTGACTCGAGTTCCTTGTGCAAGGCCTGTGTCCCGCAAATAAATCGAACGCTTGCCAATCCATACCCCCATCGATCAATGGCTTCCTTGGCCGCCTCGACAACGTCCGGGTGCTCCGCGAGTCCCAGATAGTTGTTAGCGCAGAAATTTAGGACAGGGGCTCCGTCGGCTACGCGGATCGCGGCTCCCTGAGGCGTTGCGATTACACGTTCACTCTTAAATGTACCCGCTTTATGGATACTAATTAATTCGTTCTTTAAAAACGCTTCGAAAGAATCAGTCATTTCAGTAGGTATGATTAAAGCAATTCTAGATACTTACACCCCACTAGCTCCAGTCCAGCACCACTTTCCCCGAATCTCCCGAGTTCATTGCGGCGAAGCCTTTTTCGAATTCCGTGTAGTGAAAGCGATGCGTAATAACGGGCTCGATATTCAGTCCACTCTGCAACATCACGGTCATCTTGTACCAAGTCTCGTACATCTCCCTTCCATAAATGCCTTTTATGGTGAGCATATTGAATACAACCGTATTCCAATCGATCTCGAATGATTGACTCGGGATGCCCAGCAAAGCGATCTTTCCGCCGTGGCACATGTTGGCGATCATATCTTGAAAGGCATTCGCGTTTCCAGACATTTCCAAACCCACGTCGAACCCTTCGCTCATCCCTAATTCCTCTTGAACTGCATTGAGGCTCTGCTTGGTGGGGTTGACCGCTTTCGTGACGCCCATTTTTCGAGCGAGATCCAATCGGTACTCGTTGAGGTCCGTAATGACGACGAATCGGGCGCCCGCATGCTTCACAATCGCCGCAGCCATTATGCCGATGGGGCCCGCTCCCGTAATCAGTACATCTTCACCGAGTACGGGAAACGACAATGCCGTGTGAGCCGCGTTTCCAAACGGATCGAATATGGAGGCGAGATCCAGACCGATCCCATCGCTATGGTGCCAAACATTCGTCATCGGCAAGGAAATATACTCGGCGAATGCTCCTGGGCGGTTCACGCCAATTCCTTCTGTCTCGGCACAGAGGTGCCGACGTCCCGCAAGGCAGTTGCGACACCTGCCGCACACAACATGCCCTTCCCCGCTAACGATGTCTCCGATCCTGAAATCCGTCACGTTCGCGCCTGTCTCAACCACTTCACCGACAAATTCATGACCCACGATCATGGGAACCGGAATCGTTTTCTGAGCCCATGCGTCCCAGTTGTAGATATGCAGGTCCGTTCCACATATCCCCGTTTTCAATACCTTGATAAGGATGTCGTTAATGCCAACTTCAGGCGCCACGGCCTCTACGAGCTCAAGACCAACTCCGGATTCCTTTTTTATAATCGCCTTCATAGTTTCCTAGATCAACTAGATATGTACAAGCAATGGAAGGGTATTCGAACTAATATACTGTCATAATGGGCAATGAGGCTAGAACAATGAACCAAGCCCATTGCTGCGTTGAATTGGCTCAAGTCGACGATTGAATAGAAAACAACTGGCAATCCTTCAATATAGAGCTAAGTCTGCACGAGCGTAGTCAAACGTTTCTCAATCCCGCATTCTCGACATATATGGAGTATAAGAACAAGAACTACGACGTCGTTGTTTGCGGAGGAGGCATTCCAGGAGTATGCGCCGCAATAACGGCCGCTCGTAACGACGTTCAAGTCGCCCTTACCGAGCAGCGCCCAGTTTTAGGTGGCAATTCAAGTAGCCTGGCCCTAGTCCCACCTCATGGGGCCGCTGCGATGTGGCACAGTCGAGAAGCCCGGGAAGGCGGGCTCCTCGAAGAGCTCCTCCAAGAATACGCCTATCGTTCCCCCCTCGCCGACAATCGCTGCATTTGGGATCTAATACTCAAGGAATGGTGCGAACGTGAGCCTCACCTCGATCTCTACTTGAACGCTCGATTGGCCAGCGCCGTCGCCAACGACAATCGTATCCGATCAGTTACGATAACTCAAATGTCCACCGAGACTGAATTCACTTTCGAGGCGCCTCTATTCATTGATGCAACGGGTGACGCCTTTCTCGCGGACGCAGTCGGAGCTGAACTAAGGATCGGCCGCGAGGGCAGATCCGAGTTCGGCGAGCGGCTCGCCCCTGAACAAGGCGACGATAAGACCTTGCCTAGCGCGCTTTATATGATCGCCCACCGTCGCAGCCAACCGGCGCCGTTCAATCCCCCGCCATGGGTGCCCAGGCACAAAAGTTGCGAGCTCTTTCCCCACCGCCCCCATGTAATCGACAAATTCGCTAAAGGAAAGGCGATCACTGAAGATGCATCGATCATACAGCTTTTCTGGTGGTGCTCTTTGGGCGGAGAACGCGACACAATCAAGGACAACGAAGCCATTTACCAAGACCTGGTCAAGGAGGCCATGGGCATATGGGATCATCTCAAGAACCATTGTACACCGGAAACGCGGGAAGCTCTCAAGTACTATGAAGCTGCGTGGTGGTCACCCTTTCCCTTGCGACGCGAATCGCGCCGCGTCATGGGCGACCACATACTCATCGAGAGCGACATATTCGAGCCTCAACTATTCAAGGATCGCGTATCCTACGGTGGCTGGCCGGTCGATGTTCATCCCCCGGAAGGTATCTACAGCAAGGAACCCCCATGCGACCAGACCTTTGTCAATGAGCTCTACAGTATACCTTTTGGCACGATGTATTCGCGCAACGTTTCGAATCTCATGCTCGCAGGCCGCTGCATCAGCACGAGTCACGTCGCCATGGGTTCGATACGCGTCATGAACACCCTAGGCGCTGCAGCCCAAGCGATCGGCATGGCATCCGCGATTTGCATCGAAAACAAAGTCGACCCAAGACAAGTGAAAACGGACTTCATTGAGCAACTCCAGCAGCGACTTCTTAAAGCGGACTTGCACATCATCGCCCTCCCAAACTTGGATCCGGATGACCTCGCATTGAAAGCCAGCGTTACCGCCAGCAGTTCGCTTGAACTCAAGGCGGACCGCTGCGATGGCTACTTAGAGCTCACCTATGACCTGGCTCAGCAATTGCCAGTATCTAACGACCGAGTCGACACGATCTCTCTCCCTCTCAAGTCAACTCGCGAGGACGACTGCACTATTGAAGTTACAGCGTACCTCAGCAATACCCTAGGCCGATTCGACAACAAGACACCTGCATTCAAAGGGGAATTGTCGATCAAGGCAGGCGAAGAAAAATGGTTCGAGCTTGATGTGAATCTAAATCTAGAAACGGAATCGCTGCTCTGGATTTGCCTGGGAGAACAGAAGGGAGTGTATTGGGCATATTCAGATTTCGAGGCAATTGGTACCCGCTTCGCCGCACGTTTCAATGGAGACCTGACCGCTCCACCTTCTCATGGAAAAGCGCGAGTCGCTCCGGTGACAGACGATTGGTTTCCCATTAACCACAACGGACGCCTGCCGCAAGAGCTCCACGAATGGACCAGCAATACCGTAGGCATGAAGTATGATCGCAAAGTCCGCGCTACTCTAAGCCACAGAATAACGCCCCCTTCCTCACCCTACTCGCCCGCCAATGCAACGAATGGCATCTCGCGTTCTGAGACCTGGCCCAACAAGTGGATCTCCGATTCATCACAGAGCTTGCCTCAACACATTTCTCTGAAGTGGGATGCCCCACAGCGCATTAATACAATACACTTAACATTCGACACCGATCTAGATGCCCCCGATCGCTGTTATGGCTGGCCGCGCGAAGAACACCGATTCGTTTTTCCCGTTCCAGAGTGCATTCGAGACTATCGTATTCTTTCTAAGGACAACGACGCTTGGACTGAAATCCTAAAGGTGGAAGGAAACTACAACCGCAAACGTATCCATATTTTAGATTCTTATATCGTGACCAAAGAAATAAGCATCGAAGCCCTAGCGACCAACGGCACAAATACCGCACGGATCTACGAGATCAGAGCGTACTAGCTGCATTTGCTCTATGAGCCATCCGGAACCCTATCAAGAAACGTGGCTTCCCAACGGGATTCGTTCACGATACCTTTCGAACGGAAACGGATTGATGATGCACTTTCTGGAGACGGGTTATGAATCGGGCAAACGACACACGGTCATTCTCCTCCACGGATTCCCGGAGCTCGCCTATTGCTGGCGTGCGATCATGATCCCGCTTGCGGAGAGTGGCTATCATGTAATCGCGCCCGACCAACGCGGGTACGGTCGTACCATCGGCGGGGATTGCAGCTATGATTGCAACCTTTCCTCATTTCATCCTCACAATCTAGCTCAAGATATTCGTGGTCTTGCGAACGCGCTTGGCTGCGTCCGAATTTCTGTCGTTGGCCACGACTTCGGATCTCCAGTCGCTGCCTTTTGCGCCTTGAAGTATCCAGATTTCGTATCCGCTGTCGCTTTGATGAGCGCTCCGTTCTCAGGCCTCAATTCTAGCTCCCAAGACTCCGATTCGAGGGAGCAAATCGCCACCCAACTCGCCCGCCTACCGCGTCCGCGAAAGCACTACCAGGACTATTACTGCTCTCGGGAGGCGAATGAAAATATGTGTCGCCCTCCTCAAGGATTAGGACAATTTCAACGTGCATACTACCACTTCAAGAGCGCGGACTGGAAAGGGAACGTTCCCCTACCTCTCCAATCATCCTCCGCCGACGAGCTATCGCGCATGCCCGAATACTACATCATGGATCTTGATCAGGGCATGGCGGAAACAGTTGACGCGCATAGACCCAGTGAATCCGAAATTGAATCCAACCAATGGATGCCGAAGCAGGCATTGAACGTTTTTACACACGAATATGAACGAACGGGATATCAAGGTGGTTTGAATTGGTATCGAGCCATAAGCCAAGCGTCACCTTTGGCGGATGCGGCGCTGAGTAAAGTCATAAACCAACCGTCGATTTTCATTTCTGGAGCCAGCGATTGGGGCAGCTATCAGAAGCCAGGAGCTATGGATCGAATGCGGTTGGAAGCGTGTTCTCGAATGGAATCAGTCCATTTGATAGACGGTGGGGGGCCATTGGGTCCAGCAAGAGAAAGCGGAAGCAACATCGCGCTTGATTGTAGATTTCCTGAATCGCAACGCTCTCGGATAGCCCCTTAGCGCCCTCTACTCTTAGCCTTTGATACAAGAGGCGATACGGTCTGACAGTTCATCGAGCAAAGGCTGGCAAACTTCAGACCCTCCAAAAACGGGCGCGGCTCCAAACTGCCTTATCGACTCCTTGACTGTCGGATCCTCCATAACGATTCGGACTGCTTCATGGATCGTATTCAACGCTGCCTGCGGCGTGCCTTTGGGCGCCACCCATACACGCACTTCACCTAAACTGAAGTCGGTTCCCACTTCCTTGCTTGTTGGAATATGGGGCAAGAGCGGGTCTCGCTTTTCCGAGAAGGTAACGAGGGGCTTCAATCCAGCCTCTTTGAAAAGAAGAAATGCAGTATTCGCAAACAGTGTCACATCCGTATGCCTCCCCAATATGGAAGTAAGACGCTGGGATCCTCCACCTGTTTGAATAAAGCTGAATTCAATACCCATTTGTTCGGCAAACAGCAGAGGTATGAAATGTGTCGGCAATCCTATGTTAGTGGAAAACTTCACCTCTCGCGGGTTCGCCTTGGCATAGGAGACAAGGGTTTCGATGGTATCGAACTTGGAATCCCTATGAACGCCGAGGCCTAGCTCCGCATAGCCCGACATGCAAATCAACTCGAAGTCCGTATGATCGTAATCAACGATTCCCATCGCTCTCGACGCCACAAATCCGGATGACCAGAATCCAAGCGTATATCCGTCTGGCTTGGATTGCTTAATGCGTCGCGTTCCCAACGTTCCTCCTGCTCCTGGGATATTTAGGATCACGAGCTTTTCTGCCAAAAGATCGCGTTCCTCGATCTCTCGCTTCAGCAAACGGGCTAAGCCATCAATTTCGCCTCCTGCGTTTGTGGGTACAACCAGTTTAATCGGCTTCTCCGGGTACTCCGCCAAAACCGATCCTCCACCGCATACTATCGAAGCCAATGCGCATAGGCCCAATGCGCGACAGATTATAAGCGTCGCTTTAGCCTTCGAATAGCCCGTTCGACTCATAGTAGTTTAAAACACTAACTACTTAACCACCGGCGCTAGATAGATGTTCTTGTACTTTACCGAAGTGTGGTCCCCTTGAAGATGAATGGGACCCGACATTGTCGGATCTGTGTGGATGGCGCCCCCCGTGGGTCCCTCGACAGGCTGGTTGTCGATTACCTTGACGCCATTGAGTACGACGGTCACGTGTCGATCGACTAAAGTAATATCATAGGTCTGCCACTCTCCCGGTTTCTTTCCAGCATTAACCGAAGGCGCGATCCTACTGAAAATAGCGCCGACTCCCTGGAGGCCTTGCATGCGGCTGTCGCGGTCGACCACTTGGGCCTCATACATGCCCCGCAAATAGACCCCGCTGTTGCGATCGCCTTCGATCAGGAACTCGATGTGCAGCCAGAAATCATCGAATAGGGCTTCGGTTTGCAAATTCCCATACGATCCTGTGGAACCGAAATCGGTCTTCGGCGTATCATTCACCAAAAGGCCATCCTCAACCCGCCAGCCATTTTTCTTCTTTGGATTGTACAAGCGCCATCCGGTCAGATCCTTGCCATTGAAAAGCGAAATCGGGTGGCCGAACGTGACCTTCGAAAGATCCGGTCGCTTGGGCATCGGAGGGAATTTCTTTCCCGTAAAGGTGATTCGATCGTAAGGCGCTTCCAACGCTTCGTTCACTATCAGGCCATCCAGCTTTCCATTCTTCATCCCGACGTTTACCGTGTTCGTCGTTACCTGCGGCGCGTCCTTTCCTTCTCGCTTGATCTTGATCGGGAAAGTCAATCGCTTGTCCTTGAACTCGGAAATCTTGTGCGGTCCCGCGGATTGAACGTGTACACGCATGTGAACCACAGGCTCCCCCTCTTTCTCCTCGACTTTGAGCCATGCGGGCTCGTTCGTAGAAAGCGTTAAGCTCCAGTCGCCTATGAGACTTCTTGGAACCGACTCTGCGTGAGTGAATTGGCAAATTAAAATGCTGGCTAGAAGGCAACAAGGAGCGGAGCGAAGCGCGCGTTTGCCAAGGTAATGAAGGAAGTTCGATAGGCTCATAGTTCCAAAAATTGAAGTCATCTGTTCAAGGCTAAACCCTTTCGGCATCGACGATGGATGGGGCTCTTCGAACTATATCAGCGCGAAAAAATCTGGAATGCCATCCTAAATCGATCGGCCACGTCAACCGATATCATTTCGAAAACTAGATCTTCCTCCGAAAGCGAATAATCAGTCTTGAGGCTGCAATTCATACTAAGCTCGCTCATCGCGGCTATCGGACCAATGTATTCTATTTTATGCGACACACCTATTTGAAACCGAGACGAAGGCCGGGGCTCTCTTTCATGGACTCTAGCATCGACCTCAATCGGGCAGCGGTCTCGGGGTGGCTTTCAATCAGATTGGTTTTCTCCTGGGGGTCTTGACTCAAATCGAAAAGCGACTCGGGCAATGGAATCCACTTGCCTGAGTCCGACTTTACACGAGTGGACTCAACATACTTCCAATTTTTGTACCGTAACGCTAGATTCAAGCTCTCCTCGATCAGGTAAGCTACGCCCCTTGTATCTTCACCCAGAAAAGCCTCTAAGGTATCTCGACTATCAGGCGCCTCATCATCCTTTAGATCGACCCCAAGCAACGCGGCAAACGACGCCAATAAGTCAACTTGGCTAACCAGAGCATTCGAGACTCCCGGTTCAATTCGAGCCGGCCAGCGCACGATAAGAGGCACCCGTGTCCCCCCTTCCCAAATCTGACCCTTTCCACCTCGCCAAATTCCGGAGGCGTCATGGCCTCGATCTACTTCGCGGGATGACGATACCACGGTTGTCCCATCGAGATAGCCATCGTCATACGTAGGACCATTATCGCTGGAGAAGACAACAATCGTTTCGTCCTCAAGCCCATGGGCCTCCAATGTATCCAATATCTCCCCTACTGCCCAATCGAACTGGACCATTGCATCTCCACGATAGCCCAGCGCGGTTTGGCCTTGAAAACGCGGATGCGGCGTACGCGGGACATGGATGTCAGGCGAGGAGAAATACAGAAAGAAAGGACTCGCTTTATGGTCGTCTATAAAACGTTTTGCTTCCTCAACTAAGATATCGGAAATCGTCTCGTCATCCCAAAGGGCGGATCGCCCGCCCGCCATATATCCGATACGACCGATACCGTTTATAACGCTTTCGTTGTGCCAATTTGAATTTCGGTAGTAGGTCATCGCTTCCGGATGAGTGACCCCATTCGGATACTGAAAACTACCTGTTTTTGCCCGGACTTCCTCAAGGGTTCGACCAACGAACAAAGGATCGGATGGGTCGAGATTCACGACGTGATGGCCTTTTAAATGCACGCACGGCACACGGTCGTTAGTAGAGGGAACGAGGAACGAATAGTCGAAATCGAGTTCCAGCGGACCCGGCTTCACGTCTCCATTCCAATTCGTTGGCTTACCTCTTTCTCCCAAGCCAAGATGCCACTTTCCGATAACCCCAGTCGTGTAGTCCGCTCGCTTGCACACGCTCCCTAGCGTCATTTTCCCTACGGGGATAATCAACGGCGCGTCAGGAGGCAGGATTCGAGCATTGTAGCGAAAGGCATGGATCCCAGTCATCAATGAAAACCGTGAGGGAGTACACGTCGCAGCCGTGCAATGACCATCTGTAAAATTCAAGCCACCCGCCGCTAATCGATCGATATTGGGGGTAGGAATCAATTCGGATCCATTGACGCCTATATCGGCAAATCCAACGTCGTCACCGTAAATGATAACGATGTTAGGTCGATCTGACGCGCGACTGTCTAGACCTGAAGATCCCCAAAAAGGATCGCGAGAAGGAACAGGTACGCGATGGGGCAAGGCATTTGCGCAAACCAGTTACAGCGAGTTGCGGGCAGTCTTTTCATTGCAGTTCCTATCACCTTGAGTCCATTTCGAGCGAGACCGCACCTATTGCGATGGTCGAATCGGTCTTTGCTCGATGCCATTGATTCGCGGATACAGAGCGCCCATATCCTGCAGATCTTCGACCATAGAATCAAAGAGCTGCCCGACACGACCCGGGCGCGCTCTCGAAAGATCGTTCGATTCCGATGGATCACTTTTCAGGTTAAAAAGCGCATAGCGCTCGCTCTCATCCTCCCCATTGAGCAGGTAGCGATAGATTAGCTTCCAATCCCCCTCCCGGTAGGAAGTGAAGTAGCTATTCGTGTGGGGATGCGGAAAGTGAGATAGGAAAACCTCCTTCCGAGAACGGTCGCTCTTTCCGGCGAGGAGCGCTTTCAAGCTCCTTCCGTCGACAACATGATTCGCTGGCGCCTTGGCTCCCGCTAACTCAAGCAACGTTGGAAATACATCATAGCAAATGCCCATACGATTTTGAATCCCACCTCTCTGGATAGCCAATTTGCCTTGAACGGGATGATTCGCCTGCGGCGCTCCCCAAGAAGCAATAAAAGGCACGCGGGTTCCTCCTTCCCAGCGCGTCGCTTTCTTGCCGCGCAAGGGAGCCGACGAGCGAATCTCGTCGCCTTTACCAAACGGAGACGCCGATCCATTGTCTCCCATGAACAGTATCAGTGTATTCTCGGCAACCTCGCGATCTTCAATGTGATCTATCAAATCTCCCAAAGACTTATCGACTCCCGCTACCAGAGTCGCAAACGCTTCGCCATTCTTTCCTTTTTCTGGATCCTTGAATGCAGACGCGAATCGGGGATCAGACTGGAAAGGCGAATGAACCGCATAGTGAGACATGTATAGGAAAAAAGGTTCGTTGCGCTCAATTGCTGTATCAATCTCCGCTTTCGCCTCAAGCGTTAGCGCTTCCGTAAGAAACGTATCCGTTCTGTGATACTTTTCCAATCCAGGAACCGCACGGTTTGTTCGCCTGGGATTGAGGTTTCCGTAGCCATCAGATCCAAAGTAGCTGCCCGGCTGCCCATAGGAGCACCCAGCGACATTGACATCAAAGCCTAGCTTGGACGGATCCTCGCCCACATACCCCACTGGAGCGAAGTGAGCTTTCCCGACATGGATCGTTTGGTAGCCCGCCCCTTTGAGCAGATGGGGAAGCGTTACGCTGCTCGGAACCAGACCTTCCCAATTCCAATCTTCGGGACCGAATTCACCCGTATTCCTTCTATCTGGACTAATAAATTGAGTCGTTCGGTGGCGGGCTGCGTTTTGTCCCGTCATTATGGATATGCGCGTAGGCGAACAGACCGTGTGCGCATAGAAGGCGCTAAATCGGATTCCGTTCTCCGCAAGCCGCTCAATATTGGGCGTGCGGTACCATTCATTGAGTGGATGCCGCTTCAGTTCTCCTTCGCTATCGACAATCATGGGCACCGACGTATCCATTATTCCCATATCATCCACTAGGAATAAAATAATATTGGGGCTCTTATTTGACGCCCCAATGGTCAATCCAGAAACGAAGAACAATAGGCAAATTACGCACCTCATGCATCCATCTTGGGACATAAGATCCAAGAACGGAAGCTCTCATTTTGAAGTTGCCGCCAATTATCGGGAACGCTTAGCTTTTATACGCCCGATGCGTCCACCAACGTAAATTGAAACGGAATCCCTAGACTCTATGATTCCAAATAGTTCACTACCTATGAAAAAACTGTCACTCTCCATCGTATTCGCGCTGTTCTCCCTCCAACTGCTAGACGCCGAGGTAACCCGCGAGCGAGACATTGTGTATCAGCGATCCGAAGGCGTCGCCCTCACGATGGACGTTTTCAGGCCTGAAAACCCCAACGGCATCGGCATTATCAAGATCGTTAGCGGCGGCTGGAAATCGAGACACGATAGAGTCGGCGACGACTATTCAAGTCCCTATACCGACGAAGGCTACACCGTATTTGCCGTTTTCCATGGCTCCCAACCGCGATATAAGGTGCGCGACATCATGGGTTTCATGCATCGGGCAGTACGCTTCATTCGAACGCATGCAAACCGATGGGACATCGATCCGGTCGATAGAGCGAGCAGCGCCGTACAAGCAGTAGGCGTCTTCTATCCACCTACAGACTACCTGAATTGGGCGGAGCCTGGCGACGAAGCCGTAGGCATCGGCAAGCAAGCGCGCTGGCAACCCGCATTCGGTCCCGAGTCTGAAACGGCAGAAGGACGCCAAACGCTCGGACGCGCCATGTCGTCTCTCTATCATATCAGCGAAAAGACGCCCCCGATCACCATCATGCACGGGGACTCCGACAAAATCGTTCCGCTCTTCCAATCTGAAAGCTTCAAGAAGATCGCCGATACTCACGGAGTGCCCGTCGAACTCGTCGTCAAGAAGGACGGCGGTCACGGCTGGCCCAATCGCATCGCAGATGAGGTTCAATTCCTGAACTGGTTTAATGAACGCCTGCTAGACTAAGAATCTCCACAAAAAAGATGACTCGATACCTCCTAAAACCCCCGTTGCTACTCCTTCTCGTAATATCGTTTGCTAACGTCAGTCAATCCGCTCCTAAGCTGGCAGTAATGGAAACCGCTTTCGGGGACCGCGTGAAAGTGGAACACGTCGAGCTCGCCAAAAAAGCAGGGTACGATGGTATCCAAATTATCACGGGCGACCTCGATGAGCGTGGGCTGCTCCCGCTCTCCTACCCCTCCAATATCAAAGCATTCAAAGAAGCTAGCAAGACTCACGGAATCGAGATCGTCAGCCTATGCGCCGCTGCCTTGAACAAATTGCCCTGCTGGGAAGAGGAAACGAAAGAAAAGGCGATTAGCGTTGGCATCCAGTCTATCCAAGCCTGCCACGCTCTCGATGTACCCATACTCTTGGTACCATTTTTTAATCGGGCAGGCTTTGGCAACGATCCCAACGATCCAAAATTCAAGGCAGCGACCCGCCTGCTACGCAGGCTCTCCGCTGAAGCGGAGGCCTACCAAGTCACGCTAGGGATCGAGTCCAGAACTCTTCAACCCGCGCTGGACTATATCCTCAGCGATATCGGCAGCACGTATCTTAAAATTTACTACGACACAGGTAACATGCTTTCGGAAGGCGAAAACGCCTACCAAGCGATCGAGCACTGGGGACCCGATGGAATTTGCCAGATGCACTTGAAATCATTCGACTCGGATCGAGGAGTCTTCGGCGATGGAAAAACCGATCTCAGGCGCCTAGCGGCTTCGATCCAAAATTCGAAATACGACAAATGGCTCGTTTTCGAATCCGGTCCTGGCAAGAACCGCGAGCTTGGCTTCGACTATGCCAAAGAAAACCGAGTGAACATCCAGAAGATGTTCGATCAAATTTCCTCTGTAATGCCTGAACAGTCAACAAGAGGCTCTGTTCTGTTAAAGCGCATGCTCGAGGACCAGGCGCCCCCTGTCGCTCCCCCTGCCGCGGCCCCCGCAGAGCCTCCGCAAGCAGGAGGGGGCAATTATTGGAACGAGCCCGGTTTTGAAGGGGAAGCTCATTTTGACCGGGCGCTTGAGCCGCTCCTGCGGGAGAGGAACGATCTAAGGGCCCCTTCTCTTATGGGCGCTGCCGAGGGGCTTGGGTTGGCGTACGGCGGCCCCTCGGCGGAGCATCAAGCCCGGATTGACGAGCTTTCAAGCGAGATAGCCCAGATAGGGCGCGATAGGAAGCTTTGGGAAACCGAGAATCGCTATAGGGAGCAATACGAGTCCCTGCCAAAAGCTGGAGAAGAGGATTTTTGGAATGCGCCAGATTTCGCTGGGAACGAGTATTTTAAGGCGGAAAAGGACCGGCTCTTGCAGGAGAGGAACGTTTCCAGGGGCCTTAACACTGGTTTTATAGGTCAGGGCGGCGGCATGTACGCGCCGCCGAGGTTCAGCCCAAGCAAGCAAGGCAGCGTTGACGAGATTTCGGAAAAGCTGAAAAATCTAGATTTCCAGGAGAAGCTTTGGAAGCATGGCGTATCGGGGGATCTTTACAATCTGCCGGAGATTGGGCCGGAGCTCGGTCAAGGCGCGAAAAGGTTTTCCGGCGCGCTCCTCGATGCGCTTTTGGTGTCCGAACCGAAAGATCGCTTGGAAATCATGAAGCGGTTCGGATGGAAGGTAGACCATGAGCAAGGTACAGCAAGTAAGCAGACGCGCTCCAACGAATCAAATCGTCCAACCGCCATCGACAACGAGCGTATGCCCCGTTATCATCGAGGCTGCCTGCGATGCTAAGAAAATGACCGGAGCAGAAATCTCTTCTGGTTCCGCCAAGCCTCGCCTCAACAGGTTTCGCTCCTGGATGGTCTTCGCGAAGGCGTCGCTGTCCTTCATCGCCTTTTCCGCCAAGGGAGTACGGGTTACCGTCGGCGCGACAACATTTACGCGAATTCCATGCTTGGGCCATTCGGCCGCCATCGTCTTGTTCATATTGTTTACGCCCGCCTTGGCCCCACTGTAGGGCCCTCGTTCCGGCGCTGCGATCACACCCGCTTGGGATGATATGTTAATGATCGACCCTCCCGTTACTTGAGCGATCATTTGTTTCGCTGCAATCTGGCTTCCAAAGAAAACGCTCTTCAAATTCGCATCGACTATCAGGTCGTACTCCGCTTCGTCGTAGTCGAGAAAACCGGCTAACTTATTGTATCCCGCGTTATTAACGAGCGTGTCGATTCGCCCATAGCGATCCACAACGGACTCCACGAACCCCCGAATCGAGTCAACGCTTAGAATATCGAGCTCGCGATGGTAGCACTCCCCTCCCGCATTCTCAATTTCCTGCGTCAATGACTTGAGTTCCGTGAGAGTGCGGCTTCCTATCGCTAGCCTCGCCCCCGACCGGAATGCATCCAAGGCGATCGCGCGACCGATTCCACGCCCAGCGCCGGTAACCACAACTACCTGATCTTCCAACGAAAACCTTGATAAGCTACTCATATAGTTCTATACCTCGAATTTAAACACTGATCGTGCCTATTTTCAGATCGTGTTCAATAAATTAATACAGCTACCTCCGTTTTCCCCATACTATACCAAAATAGCCAATTGCTCATGAAGAACCGCTATCGATTCTCCGCCATAAGCGCCGCCGTCGCTCTATTGTTCGCATGCTTTTTTACCGCCTGCTATCCCTCCGATCAAACGATAGTCCTCCGGGGCGCTTCGCAATTTGACGACGATCATCCCTTCACGAAGGCCATGCTCAAATTTCAAGAGCTCGTCGAAACGCACTATGGAAAACCGATCGAGTTTGAAATCTACAAGAACAGCGAGCTTGGTTTAGAGAAAGACTATTTCACTTACATGAGCCAAGGATTATCGGTCGACTTCTCCATTGTATCCCCCGCTCATATGTCGACGTTCTCCAAAGCCGCTCCCTTGATCGACATGCCTTTTCTTTTCACCGATCTCGATCATTGGAATCGAGTCCTCGACGAGGATGCCCTAGAGCCGATCACATCTGAAGTTAGCGATAAAGCTGATGTCATGATTATTGGATACGCAGGAGGAGGTACGCGCCATCTCATCGTCAACAAGCCTGTTCGCAACCTCGCCGAACTAAAGGGCCTCAACATGCGCGTAATGGGAGCTCCCATACAGACGCGAATCTTTCAAGCAATCACCGCGGCTCCCACCGTAATCGCCTACAACGAAATTTACAACGCCATCCAAACGGGCGTCATCGAAGCTGCCGAGAACGAAGCAACTGGAATCGAGCAAATGAAATTTTACGAAGTCGGGCCCGAAATCGCCCTGACGGCTCATGCAATCACCGTTCGTCCACTGTGCTTCAGCGGCAAGACGTTCCGCCGCTTGCCGGAAGATCTGCAGGCAGCCATCGTAAAGGCAGGCAAGGAAGCGGGCGCCTATGCTCGCAAGATCGAGTCCGAGCAGGACGCTGCCCTGCTTGCTCAAATGGAGGCTGAAGGAAAGCTGAAGACCCATGAATTCGTAGATCGGGACAAATTGCTGGAGCTCGCTCAGCCCATTCAGGAAGCGTATGCTGCTGAGGTCGGCGCCTCGGATGTATTCGCCCGCGTGAATGCTTTGAAACAATAAATTGATTCGCGCAACGAAGCTCTCACACAACTAGCGATGCAGTCATTTGCTAATGGATACTACCGATTCCTGCAATGGGTTCTAACCGCCTTGATGGGATTCATAATCCTACCCGTATCCCTGCAAATCATTTCCCGCTATACGGGCCTCATTCCTCGATACATTTGGACCGAGGAGATAGCCCGGTTCTGCTTTGTATGGATCGTCATGATCGGGGCGATGATCGCAGTACGCGATGACTCCCACTTCGACGTAGACATCCTACCGCAGCCTAAGTCGAAACGCGCTCAAGGCATTCGAAATCTGATTGTGCATGTATTTATCGCCATCATGGCCTTGTTCTTCTCATTCTACGGATTCCAGTTCGCCCAGTTCGGATTCGCGCAGTCCTCAGAAATGAGCGGTATCAATATGGCGAGCATCTACGTCTCCTTTCCGCTCGCAGGACTTACTTGGGGGCTCTTTCTGGTCGAGAAAGTCACTGCAGACATCAAGCTGATTAGAAGCGTTAGGGCGGAGGGCGAGCCATGAGCGCGGGCGAGGTTTCCTTGCTCCTCTTTGGCGCGTTCGCGACGCTTATCATACTGAGGGTACCGGTTTCGTTCGCCCTCGGGCTGGCCTGCATTCCCGTCTTTATCATCGACCCGCGCATGACCCCGTTCGTCCTGCTCCAGGAGATGTGGAAATCCTACAACGCGTTTATTCTGCTCGCGGTGCCTTTCTTCCTCCTCGCGGCGAACTTGATGAACGCCTCGGGCATCACCAAGCGCTTGGTAAATCTCGCTCGCGCTTCCGTGGGCCACTTGCCCGGTGGACTCGGGCATATCAACGTAATGGTCAGCATGCTGTTCGCAGGGATTTCCGGATCTTCCACCGCTGATGCTGCAGGGATAGGATCGCTCATGATCCCGGCGATGAAAAAACAAGGCTACGACACCAGCTTTTCCGTCGCCATTACCGCCTGCTCATCCGTAATGGGAGTTATAATACCGCCAAGCATCCTGATGATCGTCTGGGGCGGGCTCATGTCGGTCTCGATTGGCGGCTTGTTCCTAGCTGGCGTGATACCGGGCATCCTAATGGCGTTGATCATGATGGGCACAGTACTCATCTACGCGAAAATTCGAAACTACCCTATCTACAAGCGCGCTTCGTTAAAGGAATTCCTGCAAGCCTTAGGCCAAGCGATCTTCGCCCTTGTCACTCCAGCTATCATCGTGGGCGGTATCATCCTGGGCTTCTTCACCCCCACCGAGGCGTCCGTGGTTGCGGTTGTGTACTCAGCGATTCTCGGTGGCCTCATCTACCGTAACGTTGGTTTCAAGGAGTTTCGCAAAACGCTCTACGAGTCCGCCAGTCTCGCTTCGATCTCCCTGTTCTGCATCGGCACCGCGTCTGCGTTCGGGTGGCTACTGGCCTACTACCGCGTTCCTCAAGAACTGGTCGACACCCTGTCAGCCTACGGGACAGGTCCCATTGCAACCGGCTTCATTATCGCCCTGTCGTTTCTGGCGATCGGCATGTTCATCGACGCTATTCCAGCGATTATCATTCTGGGGACGATCCTCCTTCCACTCGCTGCCAAGGTGGGAATGCACCCGATTCAATTCGCGATCATCGGGGTCATTTCGCTCGCATTCGGCCTTGTCACTCCACCCTATGGCCTGTGCCTCCTCATTTCATGCGCGCTGGGAAAAATCAAAATGGTCAATGCCATCAAGGATGTAACGATTATCTTGATACCGATGCTAATTCTTTTGATCGTAGTAATATTGTTTCCCGAAGTCGTCCTGTTTTTACCACGTTGGCTCACCCCGCAGTTTCTCTAAGCGCCCCCCTTGTCATTCCTCAACCAGATAAGGCTCTAGCTTCGACCAATCAAAACGCACCCCAATCCCCGGCTCATCCGAGGCCACAGCGCGATGCTTTTCGATTACGATGGGGCGTTCTGTGTATCTATCTATCGGGAAGCTATGCACTTCGAGCCAAGCGCCGTTCGATTGGGCCGACACTAGGCTCACCTGGAGCTCATGCATTCCGTGTGAACAAATTGGAAGCCCGTATTGACGGGACAGCTCGGCCACTTTCAACCACCCCGTTATTCCCCCGCAATTAGACGCATCCGGCTGAATGAAGGAGAGCTTAGCTTGCTCGAATGCGTATCCGAATTCATGTATCGTATGCAGGTTTTCGCCCATAGCCAACGGAACGCCTGTGGATACAGTAATTTTCGCGTAACCCAAGTAGTCATCGGGTATTGTTGGTTCTTCGAACCACAAAATATCGTAGGGCTTGAATCGCTCGGCCGCATCGATCGCTTGTTCCACGCTCATGGAATAGTTCGCGTCGACCATAAACGTTATGTCAGGACCGATCAACTCTCGCACGGCTTTTACGCGGGCAACGTCCTCAGCTAAGTCTTCCTTACCCACCTTGATCTTTACCGCGTTGTATCCCGCATCCAAATATCCTTGAACGCTTTCCAGCAACTTTGGGAGCGGAAACATCAAATCGATTCCGCCACGATAAGCATTGCAGGAATTGCCTTTACCTCCTGTCAATTTCCACAACGGGGCGTCCGCCTTTTTGCATCGAATATCCCAGAGAGCGATATCGATCACTGAAATAGCAAACGACGCGATACCGCCGCGGCCCACGTAGTGAATATGCCAATCGCAAAATTCGTTCAGTCCTTCGACATCGCTCCCATCCTTTCCCACCAAAGCAGGGGCCAAGTCCGAATCGATCATCGCTTTAATAGCGCGGCCACCCTTTCCACCCGTGTACGTGTATCCAACCCCTTCGTACCCATCAGACAGCGTAATCTTAGCCACAACGAGCTCGAAATGCGTATGGTCACCATGCTTGGCATCCGATAGCGTTTCCTCGAGCGGAACGCGATAGAGTTGGGATTGAATATTCGAGATCGCGCTCACAATAGAAAAAATAGGTTGGTTGGCTTCTTTGAGATCACGTTCCTGGCTACTCGTCTTCCAGGCTGAAATTCAATCATCACTCTTCAATCCTCACTCCTCGACTTACCTTCCCATCCAGCCCCCATCGACAAGCATCGTCGTGCCGTGCATATAGTCTGAAGCCTCAGATGCGAGAAACACAACCGGCCCCTTGAAGTCGTTGGCTTCACCCCAGCGTCCGGCCGGGATGCGGGACAGGATGGAAGCGCTTCGCTCCGGATCGTTTCTCAGGGCTTCCGTATTGTCGGTGGCGATATATCCTGGAGCGATGGCGTTAACATTGACTCCCTTGGACGCCCATTCATTGGACAATGCCATTGTCAATTGACCCAGGCCTCCTTTGCTCGCTGCGTATCCGGGAACGGTGATGCCTCCCTGAAACGTCAGCAAGGAAGCCGTAAAGATGATCTTACCGCTACCCCGCTCTACCATTCGTTTTCCCACCTCACGACTTAGGATAAACTGAGCATTGAGGTTCACTTCTATCACTTCGTCCCAATAGGCATCAAAATGGGTCGCCGCAGGCTCACGCAGTATTGTCCCTGCATTATTCACCAGAATATCGATCTCTCTACCCGACTCTGCGAGTTCCTTGATGAACCGGTAAAGGGCGCTGCGATCTGTAAAGTCGCATTGATAGGCCTCGAATGAGCGACCGAGAGCGGTCACCGCTTTCTCAATATCGCTGCCTTCTCGCTCCAGCGTTGCGGATACGCCCAGGATGTTCGCTCCCGCTTCGGCGAGCCCTTCCGCCATGGCTTCTCCTATCCCCCGCTTGCACCCCGTCACCAGAGCGGTCTTTCCCGATAAATCAAAGGCGTTCTTCATGTGCGTGATCGATTCCTATACTGTCCTCGTATTTTGGTTACGCGCCACAATTCACAAGATACTTTATGCCTTCCGGAGCGTTTTCGATCATCTCGAAAGCGGCCTTAACGTTTTCTATCGAGTACACATCCGTAATGAGGTCTTCAATGGGCAGCTGTCCTACGCGCATTAGCTCAAGGGCTGCATCAAAATCCTCCTTTTCATAGAGCCGCGCCCCAATGAGCTCGAGCTCGGACCAGAAAAACTGGAATAAATCAACCGATCGAGGCTGAGGATGGAGGCCTACAATGACTATCCGTCCCCGAACGTTCAAGACGGTCGTCATAGCGTCCACGCCCGCTTGGGCGCCGGACACCTCGAATACTACATCAGCCATTCGTTCATTGGTTTTCGATGCGATGACCTTCCCAAGCGGCTCTTCGAGCGGATTCACCGCTTCGAATCCAAGCGACTCGATTTTCTCGATACGTTTCTCATTAATCTCGGAAACGATGACCCGAGCGCCTTTTCCGCGGGCTACCAGCGCCACGAGTATTCCGATGGGACCTCCTCCGATAACAACCACGGTTTCGCCGTCTTGAACGCGCCCGAGCCGTACATCGTGGCAGGCCACTGCAGCAGGTTCCGCCAAGGCTCCATGCTCGAGCGATACGCCCTCAGGCAAGTGATGCAGGGTATAGGCGGGTACCGTCCAGGACGCCTGCATCCCTCCGGGAGCGTCGATACCGATGATCTTCACCTCTTTGCCAACGTGCGGATAGCCTTTGTCGAACGGGTGGACATCCCCAAACCACAAAGGCCTCACAGCCACGCGGTCGCCAATCCGGCAGGTATCAACGCCTTCCCCAATTTCCACTACGGTCCCGGATGCCTCATGACCAATTATTTGCGGCATGTGTACGCGACCATCCATATTTCCATGATAGATATGCATATCCGTGCCGCAAATGCCGCAGTACGCGACCTCGAGTCGTACTTCGCCTGATTGCGGCGCGACGGCTTCGCTTTCCGTAACCGCAATTTGCTTATCACCCAGGTAGCTCGCTGCTTTTTTCATTGGTTTCCAAAATGTACTTCCAGAATGCAATAGCCAAACAAAGCGAATGGCCAGGCAATTTTGGAAAGTCAGAGACAAATCCCGCTGAGACATTCTATCCCGAAATCCGGAGCTTCGAATGGGCGCTTTGGGAATACGTATGCAATAAACAGGATACGGCTCGTTCTTCGGGACTACATGATCCCGCCGATGCGGGAACTTGATGAGAACCTCTCCCTATTCTCATCATGTAGCCCTGCAAGGGCATCATGCAAGCGCAGCGCATCCTGTTAAAACAATCTTTCATTTTCGCCGCTACCAGAAGCATTGTCCCATCTTGACAGCGGCTCATCGGATGTAGCGCTACTGTATTTTCAAACATCGCTCACTGCGATCGCTAGTTCCCTCCTTCGTCGGGAAATGGGTTTCAGCGAAGCTGAAAATAGGTTCGAGACTATGTTCTAACAAGGACCCCCAAGCTGGGATTCCTGTTAACAGCCACGAGCTAGTTGGCGCTTCTTAACTTCCGGGCTTTGCAGAGAAAGCAGCTTTGGCTAGCGACGCGAGCGCATTTACCGCATACGAAACGCGGGCAGCTAACGATCTTCTGCACCTCTTCAAAATTATCCCGGATAGCAGATCGCTTAAATCCACACAGGCTTTTCATTTTCAAGCTCACGCCTTCAATCCTGCGGTGAACTGCTTCGGATTCTGGCCGAATGTTTCCCGAAACGCTCGGGTAAAATGACTTGGATTCGAATAGCCGACCGCATTGGCAACTTCTAGCACAGTCCATTCATTCCGGCTAAGCAGTTCTCTGGCTCGCTCCATTCGCTTTTGTCTCAAATAACCGAATACGGTAGTGTTGAATTGTTCGCGAAATCCCTTCTTCAGCTTAAACTCGTTTATACGGACTCTTCGACTGAGAGCAGTGAGCGAATGCCCTTCCGACAAGTTTTCCTCCAGGAACTGGGCGGCCGCCATAAGGGCGTCTTCGTTTTCGTCGCGCAAGCAGGGTTCCGGCGCGGGCGATTCCGTCAGTGAGCGCGAATCAGAAGCGTAAACGAGCAAATCCAACGTTCCGGACTCAACCTTCAGGCACTCACTTGGTGTGGTGCCTTTAATCGATGCCATCTGAGCCACCGTCTCGAAAATCCGCGGCTCGATCTTATTTCGGACCAGGATCGCTTCCGAGCGCTGAACGCAGCCAAAACAGGCCTTTTTCGCATGCGCCAAGGCCTCCGTTTCGGAGGTAAGGCTTTCCCAGATTTCAGATGAGCACTCGAGCACGCCCAATTCCACCGTTCCTTCCAATCGGCAGTTCGCCTGCCAGTCCTTGAGCGAAAGCGTAACGTACTCTCCCACACCCACAGAAATCACCCCGGTATCGGGAATCGAAATCGAGAGGCGACCACTTATAACGAATGCGATCTGCGAGAATGATTCGAACGGCCAGGCGAAAGGAGCCTTCGCGTCCAACGGACAGATTTTGGCATAGGTAAACGACAGCCCAGCGCGTTGCTCGAAGCGACGCTTCGATACCTCTACAGAAGAGGAACAGGAGCTCGTTTCGATCGGCGCTTTGAAGAGACAGGGAATCATTTTATCGATATTGGATCTCAATAGCAGAATTAATGAGACCCAGTTTCAAGAAAGATCAACTCCTTATTCGCTCGATATCCAACTTTTTTAGCAGCTGTTTCATAAGCCACTCTTCAAGGACGGAGTTTCTCATCGAGACCTAGGCAGCGTCCCTGATTCCATCCTAGCCCAATCTCCAGCCCGAGATCCTCAGATTTCTAGGAGATCCCGCCCTACTATCAACTCCCCGTCAAAGTAAGGTCGGACTGCATCGTACCAAACCTCATCCTCAAGGTAGGGGTAGCCTCAGGGAACGAAGTGAGAGAGAATCAAAGTCTTGACCCCGGCTTCGGTTGCGACGCGTCCCACCTGTTCCGTGGTCGTGTGGCTCGCAAGCAGATGTTTCCGGAGCGTCTTCGCATGGGGCTCAGTGGCAATCAGCGCATCGAGAGACGGAAGATGCATCACTTCATGGACAAGGATGTCGGCGCCTCGAGCGAGCTGAACCAAATTGTCGGACGGTCGGGTATCGCCTGAAATCACTATGGAGCGATCCGGGCAGTCGAAGCGATGGGCGAACGCAGGAACGACCGGAGGATGGTCGACCAGCGCTGCGGTCACCGTTACGTTCTCGTCCTTCATAACGAATCCGTCATCGGTGATCTCGCTGGGAACGATCATTTCGCTCAAGCGAGGCCGGCCTTCATCTTCAACGCGCGGGCGAATATCGTACGCGTTCAACTCTAGAAACTGGCGCGTCATCTCTGACAACGGAGGCGGACCATAGGTGTTGACCCGTGTGGTCAAATTCGCCGCCCAACTCAGCAACAGCAAATTTCCATAGTCAGCATTGTGGTCGGAATGATGGTGCGTTAGGAAAACGCTTCGGATCGAACCCAGATCTAGATTGGCAAGCGCCATTTGCCGGGCAACGCCGTTCCCGCAATCGACCACGTATGAGCTTCCATTAACTACAATCACTTGAGAAGGCGCTGAGCGATTTCGTTTTGGAGTCGGGCCCCCTGCTGTACCCAAAAGAATGAGACGCGATCCGGTAGGCTCATCGGAATCTGACTGTTTATTCGCGACGAGCGCCTTGGAAAAGGAAAGCGCTCCCATAGCGGCGAGGCCCGAACCGATAAATCGCCGACGGGAATGTAGAGATCTATTCATCGGCGAAAGCAATCGAGATTGGATCGAATTGGAGTCATTCACCAATCCAGCCTTTTTTCTGACTGTATCTTGCGTACCAAAGCAAGAACACGGCTATCGCTACGGGCAGGGCGACAATTCCGATCAACTCGCCCAATCCAAAGTCTACCTCTACTCCGAGAGAATGCGCCCCCGCCCCCACTACCCCCAACAGCGAAATCGCAAACAAAGGGATAGATGCCTTGCGCTTAAGCAATAGGGCTACGCATCCTAACGCTCCCCCGAATACTGCAAATCCAAACGCCGCTGTCGCCCATAGCGGTCTTCCAACTATTATCGTTTGCTCCACCTCCCGGTACAAACCGGACATCTCTGGCTTCATTATTTGAACCAAGAAATTCAAGCATCCTAAAGCGTTCCATATGAACATGAAAACCGCGATGAACCAGAAACTCCAATGGGGGCTCCTAGCGTTTTCTACTTCCATAAAAATATTTCGTATTCATTTTAAGTATACCCCTACTTTGCAGCCAACACACAAATTCCCCATTACCCTAAATAATGATGAACGAGCCGCTGCTAGGAATTATTCGAACAACAACCGAGGGCAAGACGCCCACCCAGGTAGCCCATGGGAATGTAGGCGATCAATATATCGGAAAGAATAAACCACCGCGGACCGCCCACAAGAAACGCCATCATCGAGCCACCGACCAAAAACCACATCCCCACCCCGAGGGCGAATTTCATATTGTGGCTAGCGGCAATCTTCGCCGCAGTAAAAGCATCGGCGAGCGTTCCTAGGGCATGGGCTAGAAAAGGGAAGAGAAAGTTGATCGGCTTGAATTACTCCATGCTAGCTCGCAACCCTTCTATACTGGATACGTCGGCGCCATCCGGAGGCGGGACGACCGCAGTCCCTACATTGACGATCCCAATGTTAACGATGCTGCCAAATATGATGCCCGCAATCGTCGCGAGTATATTTTTGACGATCGGGTTCAACCTTCTCCTATTTTTGGTGAGATCCCTAAGAGCTAAACCTTAACGGGAACTTCGAATTCTTCGCGATAGTCATCCTTAACCAGCTGGTTCGCTTCGCGGTAGTTATCGCCACCAGTAAAGCGCTCACGCTTGCCATCGAACTGAAGTTCCACTCCCAAGGTCCAGGTATCTTTCGCGAAGTCGATATTCCAGTCGCTCAAGTGAGAACGGAAGCGCTCATAGGCTTCGAACGTATGTCCATTGTCGTAAGCGTAGTCTTTGACCGTCTCATCAGACGCCGTTTCACCCGCCTTGTAGGACGCGTTGGCCATGAATGGCACGCAAGATGACATGTACCCGGTATAGAGATCGCAACCCAAGTCGGACTCCTTACGGCTGTTAACGCCGCGAATGAACGATGGGAAGTGATCGAATCCGCCATCACCCTTGAAGGCTTTCACTTTCTTGCCTCCATTGTCATAGACGATTCCACCGCCACGTCCGCCTCGGAACTCGCCTCCTTCGCAAGTAATGACGACTCCGACGCGATTGCCCTTGAAGTTCGCCGCGCTGTTCGATGTGGGCTTCAGCCAAAGATCGCGCACTTCGAAGAGGACTGGAACGTCATTCCACTCAACGCTCGCAATCTGCATATTTGGCGTCACTCCCGCATCGTTCCAGCCAAAGCGCCCGCCGAAGCTATGCGCCTTGCGCAGGTGATCCGGATCGTCCATTATCCAGCGAATTAGATCCCATTCGTGCGGGCCCTGATTTCCGATATCGCCATTGCCCGTATTCCAAGACCAATGCCAGTCGTAGTGAAATTCCGGTCGATACATCGGCTCGTCCTTGGCGGGACCCAGCCACAAATTGTAGTCCACCGAACTTGGCGGCACTAGAGGCGTATCCTGTTTACCGATACCATCTCGATTCTTATAGCAAAGCCCTCGCACCATTGTGATCTCGCCCATATTGCCCGCTTGTATCCACGGGAAGGCCTCCTTTAGACCAATGTCCGAGCGATTCTGCAGCCCTGCCTGCACTATGCGTCCGTATTTCTTAGCCGCATGGAGCATTTGCCGCCCTTCCCAAATCGAGTGGCAGACTGGCTTCTCCACGTAGACATCTTTCCCTGCCTGGCAGGCCCAGATCGTCATCAACGCGTGCCAATGATTGGGCGTACAAATAACGACCGCATCGATATCCTTGCGCTCGAGCAGTTTCCGGTAGTCCTGAACTTGGTCTACTTTTATTCCGTTCTCGGTTTCGATCGTAGCGGCTCTTTTCGCCATCACCGCGGTGTCGACGTCGCACACGGCCACCAGCCGAGCGCCATCGGTACGAAGTACATCTCTAATGAGACTTTTTCCGCGCCCGTTGAGGCCGACCACAGCGCACCGGATATCGCCATTTGGGCTGCCTGCGCCCCAAGTTTTTGAAAGGGCGAAACTACCGGCTACTAGGGTCGCACTCTTTAGGAAATTTCTACGTGTTGGCATAAGGCAAGTAAGGTTTAGGGTGTCGAATCCGAGATAGCATTCGAGATTCACGAAAAGGATGCCGCAACTTAAAGAACTATGCTGCGGCAGCTCAACCAAAATTGCGTCGAAACTCCTCTCCGAGGCCGCATTTGCCGTGGAAAGCCGCAACGAAAACCCGTCCCACGCTCTAACGAGCGAAACGCTAGGGGGCGCTCTTTTTCATGAGAATGCCCGTCCGGTCGATCGCTAGTTCCGCTTCTGGCGGCTCGATCGCATCGACGCGTTTCAAGTAGTCCATCAAAAGCTGATGCAACTGTTCGGTTTTCTCCGGCATGCCTTTGCTACGACTCCTCGTCTCGCTCAGGTCCGCGCTTAAATCATAGGTTTGCACGCGGTTATAGGCCCATGTTTTAACGATCTTGATATCACCTTGCCTCAAGGCTGACGCCGGTTGGATAGTGAAAAACCAGGAAATCGTTAGAGCGCTCCACAATGCCTTTCCCTTCATTCTCGAGGAGAGCTCTCAAGCTACCCCCTTCAACCACATCCGGCATCTCAAAACCAGGCTCGATCCAATCCAAAATCGTGGGCAGCAAATCGTATCCGATAACGGGCGTCCGCGATATCGAACCCGCCTTGATTCCTGGACCCCTGACGATGAACGGCACGCGAATGCCCCCTTCTCTTACGAACCCTTTGCTAAAGCTCAAAGGCACGCCTTGCGTTTTCCGTCGCCGTGCAATTGCCGCAGCGATTCATCGAAACCATTGTCCGCGGTATAAATCACGTAGGTCGTGTCGTCCAGCCCGAGTTCTTTGATCGTCTCTAGCAGCATTCCCACGCCTGTATCCAATTCCTCGTTCATTCCTGCGAACACGGGATCGTTGTGACGCTCGCCTTTCCGAATGCCCTTGTATTTGTCGATCGATGACGCACGGGCCTTGAATGCCAAATGATTCGCGTAGTAGGAGACTTGGAGGAAGAATGGCTGATCCGATCTGGCCTTGCGCTCCATGAATCCACCGCACGCTCGGTGACCTCGAAGGTTCGCTTGGGATCTTCTACGTCATCGCTGTTGCTCCCCTCCCTATTCGCGGTCGACCCATCGGATTCGTCATAGCCGCATTCGCTTGGAGGCAGGGATACATGCCATTTACCGAAATGGACCGTAGCGTAGCGTCCATCCGCCTTCTTGACAAGATTTGCCAGGGCGAGCTGCGGATCGCAGCGCTGTATGTATTTCGGACTGTTATGGGTCACGCGCGTCTTAGCTGGCGAAATGCCGAACTGTATGCTGTGGCGTGTTGGGGAACAGACCGGCGCCGGCGCGTAGCCATCGGTAAAGCGCATGCCGTCGCCCATCAGGCGATCCGTATGCGGCGTTTTATGATAGTCGCTCTTCGATCCCGCTACCTCCGGATCCATTGGAGCCGACAGCGCGTTCCATCCTTGATCGTCCGCTAGAATCAACACGACATTGGGCCTCTCTACTGACGCAAGAGAAGCAACGAGTAAAAAGGCTACCAGGCTGAGCATGATTGAGGCTTGGGCAGGTTTCATATAGAGGATAAAGAGCGTGATCAGGCTATTCGCAGGATCCCCTAATCCTCAGCACAAACCGCCTTGCTTGGCAAGATGCGTAATCGCTCTCGGTAGAAACCAGCAAATGGATACTGTCGCGAGTCCACCCGCACGTCATTGATCACAAAGAATGTGATCGTTGATAGAAGAACCAATGTCGGGCCGAGCTAGAGTTGTCACTGGTATTGGCTCGTAATAGCGCGAAATAAGCATTCTAATCGGCATCGAACCATGAACGAACGCCCTAACATTCTCCTTTGCCTAGCGGATGACGCGTCCTTTCCCAACATGTCTGCGTACGGATGCTCCTGGGTCCAAACGCCTGGGTTCGATCGCGTCGCTCGAGAAGGCTTGCTTTGCAATCGCGGATACACTCCCAACGCGAAGTGCGCTCCCTCCCGAGCGGCCTTGTTAACCGGCCGCAACTCCTGGCAGCTCAAGGCAGCCGCCAATCACTGGTGCGCGTTCCCGACCGAATTCCAAACAATCACCGAGACGCTTGAAAAAAAGGCTATCACGTCGGATGCACAGGCAAAGGATGGGCGCCTGGCATCGCCAAGCATGAGGACGGGAGTCACCGGGACCTAATCGGAAATGTCTATAACGACAAGACGCTCAATCCCCCGACCGCGTGCATCTCCTCTATCGACTACGCCGCGAATTTTCGAGCTTTCCTGGACGAGAAAGAAACCGACCAGCCGTTCTTCTTCTGGTACGGCTGCATGGAACCCCATCGGCCTTACGACTACCAATCGGGATCCACCATCGGCAAGAAGGATCCCAGCTCGATCGACACAGTCCCCTCCTATTGGCCCGATGATGCGCGCATTCGAGAAGACATGCTCGACCACGCATTCGCGCTCGAGCACTTCGACGCCCACATTTGCCGCATGCTAGATATCCTGGAGAAAACCGGCGAGTACGACAACACGATCGTGATCGTCACCGCAGACAACGGCATGCCTTTCCCCAGGATCAAAGGGCAGGCCTACGAGCACTCCAACCATATGCCGCTCGCGATTTCCTGGCCCCGCGGAGTCAAAGATCCAGGAAGAGCGATCGATTCCTACGTTAATTTCATCGATTTCGCGCCCACGTTTCTCGATGTGGCCGGAATCAGCGAATCGGATTCAGGCATGAGCCCAATCGCGGGCCATTCCCTCACGCCGTTATTCAATGGAAAGGCTGATTCGGTGAGAGACAGCATTCTCATCGGAAAGGAACGACATGACGTGGGCCGACCGAACGACCAAGGCTACCCGATAAGGGGCATCGTCAAAGACGACTACATCTACGTCATCAATTTCGAACCCTCGCGTTGGCCCGTTGGAAATCCAGAAACTGGATACCCCAATACAGACGGAAGTCCGACAAAAACAGTCGTACTCGAAGGGCGGAATTCCCCTGAGCGGCACGGCTACTGGGAGCAATGCTTCGGGATGCGTCCCACCGAAGAACTGTTCAACATTCAGAGCGATCCCAACTGCATTGACAATCTTGCGAATGACCCCGCCCTTTCCGACCGAAAAGCGTCCATGAAAAAGGAGCTCTATAGCGAGCTGACGAAGGAGGAAGACCCAAGAATCATCGCCGACGGGAGCGTGTTCGAGACATATCCTTATGCCGACGAAGCGTACCGAAATTTCTATCACCGCTTTCTCGCCGGCGAGGTCGAAGTAGGACCCTGGCTCAATCCCACGGACGTCCAAGCTCCCTAAATTAGAAGTACGGACACAAGCCCAAGCAACGCCTCTCTCCAGAAATATTATCGCCGCTTTTTACATGGAGATTTATTCAACAGGACACGGCCTTTAAGCAGGCCTACAAGATCCCGCGTTTCGGGAACATGATGAATTTTAGCTAGATTCTCATCATGCAGCCCTGAAAGGGCATCATGCGAGCGAGGCACGAGCGCATCCTGTTAAAACAAAAGCCATTGCCTGGATCTATTCCAGTTAGCATTTGACCGGCGGGTCTGCACCACTTTGTCTTTCAACTATGCCGAGCCTAAATGACGTCGCCGAATTGTCGGGCTACTCGATTGCCACCGTATCGCGGGTGATAAACGAATCGGAGAAGGTGACTCAACCCTCAACTCCTCACTCACAGAGCGTTCGTTGATCGACATGACTTCCAAACCCCATTCAACCCCCCATCTCATCCCTAGCGCGGCGGCGTCCGCTGGCTCTGGCTATTCGCCCATCACCCAGGCCGGAGACGCATCCCAAGGCGGACTCGATACTCGGATGGATTTCGGAATTCATGTTCATGGACCCGGCGAGCCGATCGAAGAGGCCAATCCCAAGGAGAGCGTTTGGGTCCTTTTGAACGGGGAAGCGAAGGTTACTGTTGAAGGCGAGGAGTACGCTCTGAAGCGTGGCTCGATATTCGACGATCCTCCAACCGCGATCCACCTAGCGCCTAACACCCCCGTTCGCATAGAGCCGCAAATCGACTCGGTCGAATGGGCGGTCACGCGAACGACGAACGACAAGCCCATTACTTCAACCGTCTACACACCCGAAGATCTCGCGCCGGAATACCGGGGCGCCGGCCTCGTCCAGGATGCCTGCCTCAGGAATGTGCGCCTCATCTTCGACTATTCGGTCAATCCTGACTCCAACTTGGTGATCGGGGAAGTCGTGAACTATCCGGGTCGATGGTCAAGCTATCCTCCGCACCACCACGACCAGCCAGAGATCTACCATTATAGGTTTACCAAGCCGCAGGGATACGGACACGCCGAACTCGGCGACGCGGTTTTCAAGGTGACCCAAAACGACACCATGATCATTCCCCCGCAACTCGATCACGCCCAAGTATCCGCTCCTGGATACGGAATGTGGTACCTCTGGGTCATACGCCACCTCGATGGCAATCCGTATACCGGTTTCGAATTCACTCCGGACCACGAATGGACTCTAGACGCCAACGACCAAGGCTGGAAACCCGAAGATCAATAACGCAAAGAACTCTATGAATACGGAACGACTCTCTGTTGGCGCCGCCATCGTCAAATTTCTGCAGAATCAATACATTGCCCGCGATGGCCAAGAGCACCGCCTCGTAAATGGCGTATTCGGTATCTTTGGACATGGAAACGTGACGGGATTCGGCCAGGCATTGGAGGAATATGGAGGAAGCGACCTACCCTACTACCAAGGCAAGAACGAGCAATGCATGGTCCATTCCGCCACTGCGTTCGCCAAGGCCCGCCGACGCATGGGAACCATGGCCTGTACGTCGTCCATTGGCCCAGGAGCGACCAACATGCTCACAGGAGCCGCTACCGCAACCGTCAATCGCCTACCTGTTCTACTCTTGCCCGGCGATATTTTCGCAAGCCGTATTCCAGGCCCCGTGCTTCAGCAACTCGAGAATCCGCTTTCGCAAGATTCCGGCGTAAACGATTGCTTCAAGCCCGTATCCAAATATTGGGACCGAATTTATCGCCCGGAGCAATTGCTTGCCGCATTGCCCGAAGCGATGCGCGTCCTTTCCGATCCATCGCAGACCGGAGCGGTAACTCTATGCCTTCCTCAGGACGTTCAAGCAGAGAGTTACGACTTTCCGGTAAACTTCTTCCAGAAGAAAGTGTATGCTGTTCTTCGTAATTCAGCAACGGCAGAGATAATTCAGGACGCTGCGAACCAGATCCAGTCCGCCAAGCAACCGCTCATCGTAGCGGGCGGAGGCATCCACTATTCGGAGGCGGAGGAAGCCCTCCGCCAATTCGCAGAGCAGACCGGTATTCCCGTTGTGGTCTCCCAAGCCGGAAAAGGTTCTCTTCTGGAAAGCCATCCACAGTGCTTGGGATCAGTGGGGGCGACCGGAAATCTCGCCGGGAACCAAGCGGCCGTGGAAGCTGACCTGGTCATCAATATTGGTACGCGCCTTTCGGACTTCACGACCGCTTCCAAATCGCAGTTCCAAAATCCCGACGGGCGCTTTATCGCCATCAACATCAACCCGATGGACGCCAACAAGCATGGAGCTCTGCCGCTAGTCGGCGATGCGCGAGCCATACTCGAAGACCTTTCCCAGGCGCTCAGCGATCATTCGGTTTCGGATGCTTACGCCCGCAACCTACGCGACTGGAAATCCAGCTGGGAAAGCGCCCATGCAGAGATCGTTCATCCCGACAATGCTGCAGGTCCGCTCTACCAAAGCGAAGTCATCAACATTCTCAACGAGTTCGGCGACGAAAACTCTACCACTGTGCATGCTTCAGGAGGCGTGCCAGGCGACATTCACAAGCTCTGGAATTGCAAGGACTCCATGGACTACCACTCCGAATACGGTTACTCCTGCATGGGCTATGAGATCGCGGGCGCCATGGGCGTAAAGATGGCCGATCGCAATCGCGAGGTTTATGCCTTGGTTGGCGACGGCAGCTATATGATGCTTAGCCAAGATATCGTTACCTCCATTCAGGAAGGCCTAAAGATAACCGTGGTTCTAGTAGACAACCATGGCTTTCAATGTATCCGCGGCCTCCAGACGAATTGCGGTGGAACGGATTTCGGCAACGAATTCCGCCATCGCGAACAAAATAGCCAACGTCTTGATGGCGAGTTTGTAGAAATCGATTTTTGCGCCAACGCAAAGAGCATGGGAGCGACCGTGTTCCGCGCGGAGGACCGCGACGGGTTGCTCGACGCGCTCGCCAAAGCGAAGGCGGAGACCCGAACTACTGTCATTTATATTCCCATACGCCGAGAGTCGAATATTCTTGGATACTCATGGTGGGAGGTTCCTGTTTCGGATTCATCCAACCTGCCAGCCGTTCAGGAATCGCAGGAAAATTACCAAGCAGCGAAGAAAAAGCAGCGATACTACTATTGAGCGTGATCGATAAATTCAAGGAGCTGAAGAACCCGCTCGGAGTTCACCCCATTAATTGGAGCAATGACGACTTCAAGGATCTCGGGGGCGATATTCCTGTAGAAACGTCCTTGCAGCAGATGAAGGAAGCCGGATTCGCTGGAACCGAGGTAGGAAACAAGTATCCAAAGGAACCGGACGATTTAAAGCGCCTGATGGAGCCGAATCAACTTCGATTGATAGGAGGCTGGCATAGCACGTATCTCGCGGATGGAAACTTCTCGATAGAAGAGCAGCGCTTTCTGGACTACTTAGGATTTCTCAAGGAAATGGGTGCATCCGTGATCATTCTAGCGGAGTGCTCCCAATCCATCCATGGGGACGAATCCAAGCCACTTGAATTCGAGCCCAACGAAATTGAGCTTCGAGAGGAGCAGTGGCAACGCATCTATGATGGGCTCGACCTGCTGAGCGAGATCGCAGCTCAGGCAGGGTTACCCGCGGTCTACCACCATCACATGGGAACCGTCGTCCAGTCTGAGGCGTCGCTCGACGCCCTTATGAGAAATACCTCTAAATTGAATCTGCTATTCGACACCGGCCACCTCGCTTTCGCTGGAATTGATCCCGCTCGCGTGCTCGACAAGTATATGGATCGCATCGCCCACGTACATCTCAAGAATGTACGACCGAGCATCGTGGCGCGCGCCAAAATCGACAGGCTGTCATTTGGTCAATCCGTGAGAAGCGGCGTCTATACCGTTCCAGGAGACGCTCCCGACGGTCGCTCCGGAGTTGACTACCCACCCTTGCTCGAGCGTCTCGCCAATAGTGGATACAAAGGCTGGTACGTTGTGGAGGCAGAGCAGGACCCAAAAATCGCCAACCCCTTGGAATACGCGTTAAAAGCGCGGAACTACATCCGCGAAATCACCGTCTTATAACACGCTAATCTAAACACCTAGTCTCTATGTCCGATTCCCAGACCGTCACACAGAACAACATGCATCGTATGCGCGCCTTGGGCGCCGATTGGTGGAACGACTCTTGCGACATCAATGAACTATCAGACGCAGTCGCCAATGGCGCGGTAGGAGCTACTTCCAACCCAGTCATTGTCGCCGCTGCCGTAAAATCCGATCCTGATCGATGGATTCCCGTAATAAAGGAACTGATACGAGACAATCCTACAGATTCTGAAGAGGACATAGCGTGGAAGCTGATCGAACGGGTTGGCACAGACGCCTCGAAGCTCCTTCTGCCGGTCTACAATGAAACCCAAGGTGAAAAGGGCTTCCTATGCCTGCAAGTGAACCCGAAGTTCTACAACAACGCGGACCGCATGCTGGAACACGGGAAGCAGCTGGCCGCGCTCGCTCCCAACATCGCCATAAAGGCGCCCGCGACCCAAGCGGGCATAGACGCGGTCGAAGGCATGACCGCGGCAGGCGTACGGGTCAATGTCACCGTATCGTTCTCCGTGGCGCAGGCCATAGCCGCTTCCAAAGCAATCGAGCGCGGACTGCAACGGGCCGCCAATCCCGATTCCATCCGTCCTTACATCACGATCATGATCGGGCGTGTGGACGACCAGCTCAAGCGAACCCTCGCTAGCGGCGTGGTCAACGCTGATGAATCCGCATTGGAATGGGCAGGCGTTGCCGTATTTAAGCGAGCCGCAGAGATCTTCCGCGAAAAGGGCTACATCGGCACCTTGCTTGCCGCCGCTTACCGAAACGAACTCCATTGGTCGGAGATCATTGGTCAGGACGTGCTGCAGTCCATCCCCTATGGCTGGTGGAAGCAATACAGCGAATCCGAAACGCAACCTCGCTTAAGCATTCAAGAATCCATAGATCCCGCCATTATGGACGAACTCATGAAATTCGATGATTTCAAGCAGGCGTTCAATGAAGACGGCATGTCTGACGACGCCTTCGCCCGCTACGGCGCCTCCATCCATACGATCACTCAATTTATAGAAGGCTACGAGGGTCTGCTGAAGGGCATACGTGGTCACATGCTAGTCTAGCGAATCCTAATTTTCAATACATAAACTATATGAGCGCGCCATCCGTTGCACACCATCCTTGCCCATTCTTCATGAACGGAGAATGGACTGAACGAACCGACTTGCCCACCAGTCCGGTTCACAATCCGTCTACCGGCGACGTTATTGCGGAGTCCCCGCTGGCGGATCCAACCACCGTCAACGAAGCCGTCCAAGCTGCTGCTGACGCCTTTCCCGCATGGTGGGAAACGCCTGCTGTGAAACGGGCCCGCGTCATGTTCAAGTACCGCGCCCTGATCGAGCAGGAATTCGATTCTATCTGCGCGACCATCAGCCTCGAGCATGGCAAGACCCTCGCTGAGTCGCGGGGAGAGCTCCAGCGCGGATTGGAGTGCGTCGAGTACGCCTGCGGCATCCCGGAGCTTTTCAAAGGCGAGTACCTGGAGAATATCGCCCGAGGGATCGACTGCGAAGTCATTCGCCAGCCCCTTGGCGTATGCGTCGGCATCACGCCATTCAACTTCCCCGCCATGATCGCCATGTGGATGTTCCCTCTGGCCATCTCGTCAGGCAATACCTTCATCTTCAAGCCAAGCGAGAAGGTACCGCTCACGGCGATTCGCCTCGTACAGCTACTCGAGAAAGCAGGGCTTCCCAAAGGAGTTCTCAATCTTGTGCATGGGGGTAAGGACTGCGTGGATACGCTTCTTTCTCATCCTGACGTTCGAGCCATTTCGTTTGTAGGCTCTACCCCTGTCGCCAAGTACATTTACGAAACCGGCACCAAGAACGGCAAGCGCGTCCAATCCAATGGCGGCGCCAAGAATCACGTCATTATCATGCCGGACGCGGACGTAAAAACTTCCGTCGACGGCATTATGGGAGGCGCCTTTGGCTGCGCAGGCGAGCGGTGCATGGCGATTGCCAATGCCGTTTGCGTCGGCAACGCGTCCAAAACGGTTCTCCCGGAATTGGCGGAAGCTGCCCGCAATTTAAAAGTCGGGCCTACCGATCGCGATCCGCAGCCCCAGATGGGTGCGGTGATTACGAGCCAGCACCGTGACCGGGTTGCAGAGATTGTCACTGAAGGCGCCGACCAAGGAGGAAAGATTCTCAGCGACGGCCGCCGCGCCGAAGTCCCAGAAGCTCCCAACGGCTTCTATCTGGGAGCCACTGTAATCGATGAAGTCGATCCGCAATCCACTTTGGCAGAAACCGAGATATTCGGCCCCGTCTTAAGCGTGCTCCGAGCCAGCGATCTTGACGAAGCCCTCGCGTTGGCGAATGCGTCCGCCTTCGGTAACGGCACCGCTATTTTCACGACATCGGGAAGCGCTGCCCGCGAATTCAAGCATCGCGTGCAAGCGGGAATGGTTGGAATCAACGTGGGGGTTCCCGCGCCCATGGCCATGTTCCCCTTTAGCGGTTGGAACGAATCATTCTTCGGCGATCTACATGTCCAAGGCCGTGACGGGGTACGGTTCTATACGCGGGAAAAGACGGTCACTTCGCGCTGGTTTGGCGAGTCGGACGTCTGGAGGAAATAACAGTTCCTATGGCATTCAACGAACTAAAGGGTAAAACCGTAGCGATAACGGGCGGAGGCGGCGCGATCGGAACAGCGCTGGCCCACGGCTTGGCAGAGCATGGGCTAACCGTAGCGATCCTCGACGTTAGTCTAGAATCCGCTCAAGCCCTATCGAATGCCCTCTCCGAGCGCCATGGAATCGAGAGCCACGCCATTGGATGCAACGTACTTGACCGAGCCTCTACAGAAAATGCTCGCGACACGCTCGTCCAGAAATGCGGCGGGATCGACTTCCTCATTAACGGGGCCGGCGGAAACAGCCCGAAAGCGTCGACCGATATCGAGCAGGTCGCCAAAGATACGCCCGACTTGGCCGGCTCCTTTTTCGAGATTCCGGAATCCCACTTTCGCGACACGCTCGACCTGAACTTGATGGGTACTGTATTGCCCACTCAAATACTCGGGGAGCTGATTTTGAAACGAGACCAGGGAGCGATTCTTAACATTTCGTCTATGAACGCCTATCGACCTTTGACGAAGATACCCGCCTACTCTGCAGGGAAGTGCGCAGTAAGCAACTTCACGCAATGGCTCGCGGTTCACTTGGCGCAAACCAACGTTCGGGTAAACGCCATCGCTCCGGGCTTCTTTCTCACCGAGCAGCTCAAATTCCTCGCTTTCGATGAGGCAGGGGAACTTACTGATCGCTACAAGCGCGTATTATCGATCACGCCAATGCATCGATTCGGCGAGCCTGCCGAGCTTGTGGGGCCCACGCTTTTTTTGCTGTCTTCCCTTTCGGGATTCGTGACCGGAATCACCCTTCCAGTAGATGGCGGGTTCAATGCCTCGAGCGGGGTGTAGATAAAATATTTCAATACAATCTATATGAATAGAAAACTGAATATAGGAGTGGTTGGACTAGGTCGCCTCGGCAGCCTCTATGCTAACTATTGCGCAAATCGCCTGCCCAACGCGAATCTCGTGGCAGTATCGGATGTACGCGAAGACATCGCCAAGCAAATTGCGACCGAATACAGAGCGGACAAATGGTATCAAGATTACAATGACTTGATCGCGGACGAGACCGTGGAAGCCATCCTTATCGTAACTCCGACCAAGTTCCATACCGAGGTTGCCATTCACGCTGCCCGGGCGGGAAAGAAGATTTTCTGCGAGAAGCCACTCTCGTTGAGCATCGAAGAAAGCGTGAAAATCAAAGACGTCGTCGCCGAAACCGGAGCCTTTTTCCAATTGGGCTTCATGCGACGTTTCGACAGCGGATACTCCGCCGCCAAGCAGCAGATCGAGTCCGGCGATATCGGCAATAGAGTCCAATTCAAGTCGACCTCCCGGGACCGTGAACGCCACGAACTCGACTATCTGAGACCTGAGAACAGCGGCGGGCTCTTCGTGGATATGGGAATACACGATTTCGATCTCGCGCGCTGGCTAATGGGCGAAGTCAAGAGCGTCTATTCCGTCGGGGGCGTACTCGCCTATCCCGAAATGAAGGACGTCGGAGATGTCGATAACGCGATCGTCAATATGTATTTCGAGGACGGTACGATCGGATCCGTTGATCTTTCGCGCAATGCGATTTATGGGTACGACATCAGCTCGGAAATTCTAGGAACCCAGGGAACCGTGCAAATTGGCTACTATCGGGAAACTCCTATTCAGGTAATGAAAGCCAACGCGATTTCACATGACGTCGTCCCAGGATTCTACGAACGATTCGAGAAGGCGTATGTCGACCAGTTGCAAAACTTCGTGGACAATGTTCTCGAAGATCGCCCTCCTGCCATCACCGCTGATGACGGAATCAAGGCCCTAGCCATCGCCCTAGCTGCCACTCGATCACTCCACGAAAACCGGCTCGTGGAATTGTCCGAGTTCTAGAGCGCTCCTCGATAGGTCCGTAGGCGTTAGACTACTATAGATCCTCGATCCGCCGCGAAGGCGTACCCGTATTCCAACGGGGCTTCCAACCTGGCTTCTCGATCGTAGCGCGGAATATAACCGTGTTGTGGAGATCCAGGTCGCTGGTCCAGACAAATGAGGCCCCTTCGAAATCATAGTCGCGGAATACCTGCGGTGGACGAACGGTCGCTTCTTCGTAAACAGTGACTGGCTCCCACTGGCTATCATCGAAATCCTGCCCGAACCAATCTTCGGGAATTGGCAGATGCGTTACCGGGGGATTTTGCCCTTCAATCGGACCGAAGAAATAGCACTTGGCTTTCCAACTGGCATTGCTGACAACATCTTCCCCGAGCTTCAGGATAAAGCCCCCGTCTCCAATATTCGTATTCTCGTATTCTCTTCCCGTAATCGCATCCGCGTAATCGCGAGCCATCACCGCAATGGTCATCGGATATTCCGGTAACACGTCTACGGATACAATGTTGTGAGGCATGAACTCGATCGAATCGGTCGCGACTAGCTTTCCATTGATGTAGATCTTGAACCAGTTGTCTGCATAGACATTTAAGGTTACGGTATCCCCCATATTCGGTTTCAATATGTGGGCTGGCAATCGAGAGCGGCGTTGAGCGCTCAAGGATGACATAATAATCACGACTAGAAGGATTGCGGCAATTGGGGCAAGGCGGAGGGGCATTTTCATCGGGCTATAGTTAGAGGTTACCAAATAGGACGCTAACCTTTCCCACTGAGCTACCAATACAATTTTCGCCCCTTTCTCAATCCGTCATCGGCTAGCATTTTACCAAGAAGATCCCTCCAAATGACTAGTTTTCTTGAATGATCCCTAATATCAGCGGGCAAAAATCCGATTTTTAGTGAACAACTCCCTGAAATTGACTCATGAAACGCTCGCACCCATTCGCCATTATCGTCGCAGCCGCTCTCTGCTTCGTTTGCGAAAGCGCTCTGGCCAAGAAACTTATGTCAAAGCGAGGTGATTGGCTAGACGTGCAGACGAAGGGGATCGTTTTCGGAACCATAGCAGAGACCGGGGTCGCGAAGAGAGCCAACGTCACGTACTATATCCAGCGAATGGACGGGACCAAGAAACCTGAGAAGCTGGAATCGAAAAAAGGGCTTTTCGCCTACAATCTCTCGCCAGGCGCCTATGAGATCTATAGCTGGTCTCTTTCGAGCTCGAATATCGAGGAATCTCAAGATCGCTATCGATTCGAAGTGAGACCCGGTCATCTGACGTACATAGGTCGCATCGTCACCGATGTTCGCTACGAGCAAAGCTCAGACGGAAAGAAGCGATTGAAGAATTTGCCTTATGTGAGCGACCACTCAGCTTATGATGCGGCATTGTTCTCCGAAATCTATCCCATACTGGCAAGGTACGACGTGATTATGTCAGTCCGGAACAACTTCGCCTGGCGGTAGCGGGTAATCTAGTAGAGATTATAATTAACAGAATGCGCTGCGCTCGCATGATGCCCTTTCAGGGCTACATGATGAGAATTGGAACTACTTATGGGGATCGCGCTTTCGAGATTTCTGTTCAAGAATTACAGTAGCGGCTTCCTTCTCCTGAAAAGCCAATTCCTAGCTATGACGGTTTGCTGAATCGCCGCTACCCACGTATTTTAGCGCATTGGAGATAAGCTTTTTGTATGAAGGGTTTTGATACGCATTCTTGGTAAAACCAGGCATCACGTATACGATTTTCGAGTTTTCGTAGCTATGCGCCCAAGCGATTGTCTTCGAAAGATCAGGATGATCCGTACCCAGCAAAGGATGCACAGACGGGTCGATATAGATATTTCCATAGAATGCATCCGTCATCGTGAAATCCACAAGACCCTCCATCACTGGATGATCGGGGTCCAAGACCTTTAGGTCGACCGTGAGATCCGTGAAATAGGTTGAATGAAGCGCTGCGTTCTCCTCGAACTGCTTCAAGAACCACTTTCCTCCAACGAGATCATGATAGGCGTCCCATTCGGGTTGCGAAGAGAGCGTAAACTGGAGAAAGACCATCCCGACCCCACGCTTGGCTAGGTCAAGGTACTGCTTCCGATGGACCTCAGCGGTGGTATACTTTTTATTCTGGTTGAGGAACAGTATCGCGCTATATTCCTGATCAATTTCCTCCACGGTCATTTTCTCAAAATGGTCTGTGAGCACAAGATCACAGCTCACACCCTTCAAGCTCAGACACATTTCCTCGAATTCTGGAGTATCATAATAGTGACCCCCGCGGACGACCAGAACCGGCAATGGAGATTCATTTAAAGGGCCGCAGGCCACAATCGAAAACAAGACCAAAGCTAATATCAAAATACTAGTAACGCGGTTCATCATCCCGTAGGCCCTACAATCATCTCAATGGGCCGCACCCGTCAAACGTCAAATTGCGAACTGCAATTCGCTTTCCACTACTCCTAATATCAATGTCGTCTCCAATTGACAAATACGACTGCACTGATTGCGGCGCATGCTGCCAGTGCTTTCCCATATTCGCAAGCGAAGACGATGCAGCCAAGGAACCGAAGATCCAAGAGGAAGGCATTCGCGTGGACAACTTCCTGAGAAAATCGAACCTCGTCGCCTACAGAATCTATCCCCTTCCCTTCTTAGAGACCTGCGCGTTCTTGAAGGAAGACAAGCTATGCCGCATCTACGATACTCGACCAGAGGTCTGCCGCAAATTTCTGCCCGGAAGCGATCAATGCATAGAGGCCCGACGACGAAAGGGAATAGCGTGACATCAAAGGAATCAGGCTCAGATTACTCATCTACCGGAACTTGATGTATGAGGTTTGACCCGATATCCGCGTTATCCTATTAACAATTCTAAAGCCCAACTCATTCAAACCTCCTCTGGACAATGAGCGATTTAGACAAGCACACTGACAATTCCCTTCAAATTGAAAAGCAAAAGACCCTGCGGCTTCTCATGATTCTTGGATCGGGCCTGATTGTCGCTGGGGTCGCGCTATTTATTCTATTTCAAAGCACGAGCGGAGGAGGAAGCGGCAAAGTGGACATCGACCTGACTTCGGGCAAGGTCAGCTTGAGTCTAGAAAAGCCGATTGTCGATCAGGTCAAATTGAATACTTCTTCTGCCTCATCAGGAGGCAATACCGTTCAATTTACAGAAGGAAAGATCCAAAGCGCGGATACAATTCGGGAGATAGAATCGATCGCTGCCCGCACCAGTCCTACGAGTTTCTCCGGTCAAAACTACATCAATAACGAAGCGGGATTTCTATTCTCTGTTCTGAATCCAATCAATTGGCAGGTGCAATATGACTCAAATGGGCTCTACAATCCAGCGATGAGCCTACTTCGAGTCTACAATGCGGAAGGATCCCATCTCAATGTGAACTTTTCAAATACGAGCGGTGGCCTGAATATCCAGCAATTTGTGGATATGAATATTCAAGCATCCTTTCAAAGCGGCATTCTTATGCAGATGCCAGAAATCACATACGACTACGCATCGCAAACTGCCTTCGCAATCGTGACCAACCCGATGACGCAGGGACAATCCTACATGAAGTTCATAATCGATCAAAAAGGGGATCGAGCTGTAGTCGCTTCAGCTAACTACAACAATATGCTTTCCAGTCCTGGCGCGATCCAGGAACTGACCAATATGATCGCCACACTGACTCTCATTGATCGCTGAGTAGATTCAGAGCTCCGTTCTACCTCTCACCCTATAAACCGCCAATGGAGACATATTGTTCTTCAACATTTCAAATCCTATGCATTCGCGCCCTTTTGGTAGCAGGCGCTCTAAGCGCGACAGCGGCAGCTACAAAACCTAATTCAATCGAAGCGGTTCCCTTCGCCGACGACGGGAAGATCAAGATGTTCTACGATAGCCGGCAACGACCGCAGTCCGTCTTGCTCCACGATCATCTCTACATTGTCTACAATGGCAATGCTACGCCCAGCAAGAATGGGAACGGCAGCGCGTTTCCCATGCTAACGGTCTATGACCCTGAAGGGCGATCGTTCACCGAGCCAACGCGTTTGGGTCCGAGCAGTACGGATCACCACGATAGTCCAGTCATTTGGGCGGATGAAGAGAACCACCTTCACCTACTTTACGGCTGCCATAAATCGCCCGGTGCGCATCTCGTTTCCAAAGGTCCTGTTCGTCCCGGACAGACCCAAATCGAATGGACAGAGTCTGGAGAGATCGCTTCGATGCTGTCCTATCCCACTGTATCCAGAATCTACGATAATCAGGAACTCGTCTACTACCGTACCGAAGGACACAACAGCTCCTGGACCTATCGCGTCAGCGCGGACAATGGAAAGTCCTGGCAGGGACCTAAGGTAGACATTACCGACTTGGATCGGCTTGGTTTTCCAGAGTGGTCTTCCTACCAAGCAAAACTCGCTAGCCGTGACGGAAAATTTCTTCATGTCGTATACACGGACTACGACGACGTGAAGTCGAACGATCCCAAAAGGCTATTCAACCCACGCTACGGCCAGCCCGTAGGGAACAACTGGAAATACAACCTCTCCTACCTCAAGATCGACCTAGAATCGCAGGCAGCGCTCAATGCCGACGGCGTAGAGCTCCACCTACCTATCGATCTGGAGCAGTCCAGGACGTATTGCCAAATCTGGGACACTGCTTGGCGGGGCGCAGGTGTTCCACCCGCCATTTCATTGGATGAGGCAGGAGAACCGACCTTTCTGCATGTCCTCTCCGAAGGCGACCTTATGACCCATCGCTACTACTATGTCCGACGAGAAAAAGGCCAATGGGTTCAAACTCCCATCTGCAACTCGAACCATCAGTGGAATAGCGGTTACTTGTCTCGCGATGAGGATGGCGATCTGCACGCCTATGTAATCGTCGGAAACTACCTGGAAGGAGGCTACATGGACAAGCATGGAGGCGGCCGAATAGAGGATTGGGTCTCTTCAGGCAATGGGTATCATTGGGAAAAGCATCGCGATCTTACTCCGGATTCGAAACGGTATCCGAATTGGCGCTTCAACAACGTGCAACCCGCGCTTCACCCAGATGGGTCCGCCGTCGAAGGCATGCTCTTCTTTTATGGGTGGGGAGATCCCGATGCGCCGCAAGCGACAGCCTTTCTACTCCACGAATAATTTTCGTTGTTTCCGAAATGAAATCGATTTTCGCCACTCTATTCCTCTCAATTCTGGCCATTTCCTCTAATGGGCAAAAGCCAAATGTGCTGTTCATCTCAATCGATGATCTGAATGATTGGGTAGGCGCGCTGGGCGGGCATCCGCAAGCCATCACCCCACACATGGATCGGCTCTTCGAAAGCGGCTCCCTTTTTACCAACGCCCATTGCTCCCAGGCGGTTTGCGCAGCATCTAGAAACTCTCTTTTAAGTGGTCTCCATCCTACCACTACAGGATGGTATGGTTCCACTTCCGCCATGCGAAGGTCCTTTGAGCAGGTTATGGGAAATCACAGAATGCTTCCTCAATACTTCAAGGACCATGGCTACAAAACGCTCGCTGTCGGCAAAATTTTCCATTCAGGCGTATCCGACTACAAGGACCGCACTCCCGACTTCTGGAATGAAACGGCGCCAGACTACAAGGTCCCTAAAGACCTAAAGGATCGCGGCGAAGGCTACGGAGGCACCAAGTTTTATCCCTTTCCCAGGGAGGGGAGCCAAATAGTCGATCGATACGGCGAGGAATTCGCGAATGGCCATTCACTTTGCTGGGACGCCTTGGAGAGGGAGGATATGCCTGGGGGCAAGATGTTCGACGAGCTTATCGCCGAATGGGCCGTCGACCAGCTTGAGCAGGAACATGACGAACCCTTCTTTCTCGCAGTCGGATTCGTGAGGCCCCATGTCCCTTATACGGCTCCAAAAGAGTACTTCGATTTATATGACCTCAAAGACATCGCCGTAACGAATCTTAGCGATTCGTATTGGCGCGAGCTCGTTTACGCTTATCTGGCATGCGTTTCCTTTGTCGATGATCAGCTTGGGAAAGTTCTAACGGCTCTCGAGAATAGTCCGTACGCGGACAATACGATCATAGCGCTCTGGTCTGATCACGGCCAGCATCTCGGAGAAAAAAAGCACTGGCGCAAGCAGGCGCTCTGGGAGGAATCCACTCAAGTTCCCTTGTCCTTTAAGGTCCCTGGATCTAGCGAATCGGGACAAAGAAGCGATCGCGTTGTCAGCTTATTGGATGTCTACCCTACGCTTATCGATCTTTGCGGATTGCCATCGGCCTCAGCTCTTGAAGGACAAAGCCTCGTTCCTCTTATACAAAATCCTGATACAAAAAGAACAAAACCTGCGCTCAGCGCGTGGTACTACGGAAATCACGCCGTTCGTAGCGATCGGTGGAGATACATTCGCTATCGCGACGGAACCGAAGAGCTCTACGATCATTCGACCGACCCGGACGAGAACACGAACTTAGCCGGTAATCCCGAATTCGCTTCTATTGTTGCAAATCACAAAAAATGGCTCCCGGAAGAGGCTGCGCTTCCTGCTGGTGAAGACGAATGGAAACCAGACAAATTAGACAAGCGCATCGAACGCTGGATCGAGAACGACTCCATTCCGGAATGGCTCAAGTAAGTATTCAGGGTTAAAGCCCAATCGAATACAAGGTTTCGCTACGAGATTCGCCGTCATCGTCATACTTGGCGGAACGAATCAGGATCCGATTACGGCAGATTACGGGAGTAGCGAATATCTCTTCGCCGAGCTGATTCTCAGCTACGAGCTCGAGCTTTTCAGTATTCGGCTTAATCACGAAGATCTTCCCGCGCTCATTAGCATGGTAAATGTAACCACCCGCAAGTATGGGCGACGCGCTTTCGGGGCCTTTGGTCAAGCGCTCGCGCCAATGGATCGTTCCATCATCAGTATCCCAACAGTAAACGAGTCCCCCTTCGGCCACTCCATAAAGCTGATCGCCCACAATGAGCATCGACTGCTCATAGCATTTGGCCGGGCTGCTCCAGAGGATCTTTTGCGATTTTACGTCAATCGCCCAAGTCTCAATTCCCGGATAGCCACCTGATGCAAATACGACGCCGTCTTTCCAAAGAACGGTATTGGCGATCAAGGGATCGCCCCCTTCCACAGACCAGATCTCGGTTCCACTATTCGGATCATAGGCCGCAACCCGGTCCGCTCCATTGAGGACTACTTGGGAGGATCCATTGATATCTGCCAAGACCGGCGTTCCAAATGAGGAGCGCGCCGCCATTCTCTTGGTTCGCCAAACCTCTTTACCGGAATCCGCGTTGAATGCGGCAATAAATCCCTCACCTTCGCTCTCTGCGCTAACGATGACATTGTTCCCAACGAGCAGCGGCGAGGATCCATACCCAAACGATTGCTCCGGATAGAATCGCCCCGCATCGATTTGCCAAAGCTCATTCCCATCGAAATCCAATGAAAAGAGATGCAATCGGTCGCCTTTCACGAAAAACAAGACGAAAATTCGTTTCCCATCCGTAGCCACGCTGGACGATGCGTGCGTATTTTTCTTATGGATGCGCTCTGGCAAACGATCTTCCACTAGGACGTTTTCCCACAGCAGCTCGCCGCTGGAAAATGAATAGCAAAGCGCCGATTGGGTCTCTTCTTTTTCTCGCGCCGTAGTCAGGAAAATACGATCTCCGATGACGATCGGAGTCGAATGGCCGCGCCCTGGAATCGGCGCTTTCCACTTCACATTCTTGGTCTCGGACCATTCCGTGGGCAAGGTTTGACCCGAATCGGCGACACCGTTCCCGTGCGGTCCGCGCCAATTAGGCCAATCTCCACTATCGCCAGCGAACAAGAGATTGAAGTGTGAAAGAAGCAGCGCAAAGGCGCTCGAGACAAGACGTAGCAATGATGAATCCATACGAGCTAATGTGACAGAGAAAAACGGTTCGTTTCCCTAATATGTCACCCCACTAGCCGAGTTTGGACAGTTTGGAACAAAACATCGGAACCTGCTTTAAAAGGGCTCACCTAGCGGACGGTCTATTTCGATACATGCGGCGGCGCTGCTCGCGGACGCGCGCTGAGGCTTCGTCACTCCCGTCATGAAAGGATCCAAACCAGCGATCCCAAGGCGCATCGACGGTACCATAATTGCATTCGAAGAATCGATGATGCAGCTGATGATGAAAATCCGCGGCCTCGAAGAACATCTTATCCTTAATCAGCGCCTTTTCGAAACCAGAATGCGAAAAGGCAGGCCCCAAGCTCCGGCTATAGAGATGCACCAGGAGAATGACCGGATGCGACGGAACCACGAAATGAACGAGAACCGAAGACAAATATATGACATGCTCGACCGGATGCATCGACATACCCGCCCAAGGCCCGATGTGAATATTGCGATGGTGCACGCTATGCACACGGCGGTAAAGCGGCGGCCAATGCAGGACCCTGTGGACAAAGTAGAAGTGCGAAGAAGTCAAAACGGGCAAGACCAACAACCAGATAACGAATACAACCGGATGCTCACCCAGCGAAATCGTGGGAACAAGCCCATTGGCTAGCGCCCATAAATAAAGCGCTTCATAGGCGCTCCACACCGTCGCTCCGCTCGCCAGAGACCAGAACATGTTGTCCCAGGTTTGGTTACGGAAAGAGAACTTACCGCTTTTCTCCATATCCATCCGAGCATCGTATTTGAGGAGCTTGCCCTGACCCTTGAACGTGAAAAAGTAAAGGTGCAAGCCACCTGCAATCAGCAGCATAAGGGCCGCATTGCGAAGGTAGATAGGAACGATCCAACGAATCGACAGCGTTTGCATTTCGGCCAGATCGGGGATCATGTACCTTGAAACAATCCAAGCCAAAATCAGGAACAAGACATTCCGCGAAATTGTGACCCAGCGCTTTCCCAGCGCTACCAATGCTGCCCTTGGTCGAGGGGGCCAATCGAACAACGGCGAAAAAACCACGGGCGTCTTGTGGTTCCAGGTCTCACATCTCGTCTCCTCTTTTCGATTCGCTTCCACTGTTTCACCCCTCGCGGACACCCGGCAGCTTTACGAGCCAGGCGGCTACGCAACAAATCGCGACAACGACGGACAAGGCATAGAACACTGGCGCGTAAGTTCCCGCAATGACGACGCATTGCGCCAGCAGCAAGGGACCTAGAGCAGAAGCCAGAACCGTCATCATTTGAGCCGCGCCCTGGATCCGACCCAACTCTCGCCTCCCATAGGTAGCGCTCCAGAAACTGAAAAATACTACGATAACAAATCCCCCAACTAACCCCATAAAGGTCGCCCACACCATCACATGCCATTCCAGTGAAAGAAATGGAAGAGCGAGCAAGGCCACTACCAGCAGGCCCATAGCCAAGCTCATCACGCGATTGGAGCTCGACTTGGACTCGATCCAACCACCCAGAAAATTGCCAGCAAGAGAGGTAATGGCTGTGACAGCGAGCGCCTTGTGATAGATTGCCGCCTCGAATCCGCGTTCCGCCAATATCGATTCATTGAAAAGCCCAATGCCGGATATGATCAGATTGTAAGCTGAGCTGGATAGAGCGAATACCCAAAACACGGGCGTCTTCAGGGCTTCACGAAATGTGTATCCAGAATTTTCTACATCTGGATCCAATGCTTCCTGCTCGCTCTTAGCGCCGCAGGACTCCGGATTGCGGCGGGCGAACAAAAGAACCAAGGGCGCCAACACCAGCGCCAGAGTCCACCCAATTCCCGACCAAGCCACGCGCCAGCCATACTCAGAGACGACCCAACCCACCAACGGAAAGGCAGTCATGAAACCGACGCTTACAATTGCCGAATAAAGCGCCATCGCTTTGTTGAGGCGCTTGCGAAACCACTGTCCCACGAGATTTAGGCTGGCGATCGAAAGAGCGCTTTGACCCAATCCACGCGTCAAGCTCACCATCAGGAAAAGCATGAGAAATCCCGTAGCGCCGCTCATCGCGATCACGACAAGCCCCAGCAAACCTACGAGCCAAGTCATAACGCTCCTACTCCCATAGCGATCGAGAAGCCGACCAAATCCTAGGCAGAACAGAGAACCGATCAAGGTCGCCCACAGGTTGATCTGCGCATAGCCTACACGGCTGATTTGAAGGTCCCGTAAAAGCGGTTCCGTTATGAGGCCTAACCCCTGGGTTCGTCCTGGGAGCGTCCCGACCATGGCCAGCGCAGCGACCGACATATTGACCCAGCCGTAGTAAAGCGGTGAACGCTTGACGATTCCTGGAGGACGATAGGCGATGGAGTCGGCAGAGGTCATGACAAGGGATACGCGAACGACAATGGGCTGAATTCGAGGATCTGCGATAACATTGATGCGGAAGCATCGGATTTCTTGAGTAATGCCAAAAAAGCCTAGCCGCAAATCGACTAGGCTTTGAAAGGCTCTGACAGTGGCAGTACCGTGATCAGCTCAAGTCGAAGCGATCCAGATTCATCACTTTGTCCCAAGCTGCAACGAAGTCGCGAACGAAGGCTTCTTGAGCATCATTGCACCCATAGACTTCCGAGATAGCGCGGAGCTGGGAATTGGAACCGAAGACGAGATCGACGGTGCTCCCCATCCATTTCATTTCTCCGGATGCGGAATCCGTTCCTTCGTAGAAGTGCTCGCATCGCTTCGACTTTTCCCACTTCGTATTCATGTCGAGGAGATTTACGAAGAAATCGTTAGTGAGCGCCTCAGGACGATCGGTAAAGACGCCGAGCTGCGATTCTCCCACGTTCGTATTGAGAACGCGGAGACCGCCGACAAGAACTGTCATCTCTGGAGCAGTAAGCGTCAGCATATGCGCTCGATCTATGAGCAATTCTTCAGCGGAATGCGCCAGCTCCGGCTTCAGATAGTTTCGGAATCCTTCCGCCTTAGGCTCAAGGACAGCGAACGACTCCACATCTGTTTGCTCCTGCGTCGCATCCCCGCGGCCTGGCGTGAAGGGCACCTGAATATCGTGTCCCGCCTTCTTGGCAGCCGCTTCGACTCCAGCGCAGCCGCCAAGGACAATGATGTCTGCAAGCGAAACCTGCTTTCCGCCAGATTGGGACGCGTTGAAATCCGCCTGCGTTTTTTCCAAGACAGGCAGTACCTTTGCCAGTTCTTCCGGCTGATTCGCTTCCCAATCCTTCTGTGGCGCCAACCGGATGCGGGCCCCGTTGGCTCCCCCACGCTTATCCGTACCGCGGAAGGATGCCGCAGACGCCCACGCAGTGGTAACAAGCTGGGATATGGACAATCCAGAACCGAGAATCGATTCCTTAAGCGATGCGATATCGGATGCATCGATCAATTCGTGATCGACCGCAGGGATCGGATCTTGCCACAGTTGAGGCTCTGCAGGGACTTGCGAACCCAAGCAACGCGAGATTGGTCCCATATCGCGATGCGTCAGTTTATACCATGCCTTCGAAAACGCCTCTGCGAATTGGTCCGGGTTCTGATGAAATCGTTCCGATATCGGCCGGTAGACCGGGTCCATTTTAAGGGCAAGGTCAGTCGTGAACATGATCGGCGCATGCCGCTTCGATGGATCGTGCGCATCGGGTACCGCTTCGCTTGCCGCGGGATCGGTCGGAATCCACTGCTGGGCGCCCGCCGGGCTCTTGACGAGATCCCAATCGTAGGCGAACAGCGTATCGAAAAAGCTATTATCCCACTTTGTCGGGGTCGGGGTCCATGCTCCTTCAAGTCCGCTTCCAATCGTATCGCCAGCGTTGCCCGTTCCGTAGCTGTTCTTCCAGCCGAGGCCCTGCTCTTCTGTAGGAGCGCCTTCCGGCTCTCGACCGACGTATTTGTCCGGGTCGGCGGCGCCGTGGGCCTTTCCAAATGTATGTCCTCCCGCGATGAGAGCAACCGTCTCTTCGTCGTTCATAGCCATACGGGCAAAGGTCTCTCGAATGTCCTTAGCAGCGGCAAGAGCGCTAGGGTTGCCGTTCGGTCCCTCTGGGTTCACGTAGATCAAGCCCATTTGCACAGCGCCGAGCGGTTCCTCGAGATCTCTCTCGCCGGTATAGCGCTGATCGCCCAGCCACTCCGTCTCAGGTCCCCAGTAGATATCCTCTTCAGGTTCCCAGACATCCTCGCGTCCTCCGGCGAACCCGAAGGTCTTGAGTCCCATCGACTCCAGGGCGCAGTTGCCTGTAAATACCATCAAATCCGCCCACGAGAGGGCTCGGCCATACTTCTGCTTGATGGGCCAGAGCAGTCGGCGGGCCTTGTCTAGATTGACATTGTCCGGCCAACTATTGAGCGGCGCGAACCGCATCGTTCCGGATGCCGCTCCCCCGCGACCATCGTGTATGCGATAAGTACCGGCGCTATGCCACGCCATTCGGATGAAGAGTGGACCGTAGTGCCCATAATCCGCAGGCCACCAATCTTGCGAGGTCGTCATGATCTCCTCGATGTTCTTCTTCAACTCATCCAGATCAACCTTCTGAAACTCCTCCGCGTAGTTGAAATCTTCATCAATAGGATCGGACAAAGTTGAATTTTGATGAAGAATCCTCAGGTTCAATTGATTCGGCCACCAATGCTGGTTGGCTGTCGTTCCGGTCGCCTTAGGGGCGTGAGCTCCCCCCATCACTGGGCATTTGCTTATATCTGACATTTGGTTCCTATGTTTGTTGGGTTTTTATGATTGATTGTATAGTGAATTTTATTGGGCGGTCGTAAGGTATTGATCGATACACTAGCTACTTGAAGCCTTGCTATCCGATTCTTTCCGGCATTCAGGGCAAGTTCCCCAATGAATAACTTCCGCCTCATCGATCTCGTAGCCCGCATCGCCCGCTGCGGTTAGGCAAGGAGTCTCGCCCACTGCGCAATCAACGTCGACAGTCTTTCCGCAAGTCCGACATACGAGGTGATGATGATTGTCCCCCACCCGATCTTCATAAAGAGCCGGCAAGCCTGCTGGCTGGATGCGGCGAATTAAGCCATTGTCTGACAATACGCCCAGTACATTGTAAACCGCTTGCCGTGAAATGGTCCCAATTCCCGCACGGACCTCTTCCGCGATAGACTCAGCCGTGCTGTGAGGTCGATCGGAAACCGCCTTCATGACCGCCAAACGCTGGGCGGTAACCGGGATATTGTGTTCTCGAAGCAACTCTGCTGGATCGGACATTGACTCGAGAATTCTTTAAAAATGGACTCTGTCAAGTATTTGCACAGGACAATTAAATTTCTTTAGAATGATCGCCGTCCTATAGAGGTCTCGACACCTGCAAGCTCCTTTCCTAACACTCTGCATGGGTCCAAAAGTAACCCGCAACCTCGACCGTGCGTCTAGAGAAGACACCCCTATGCAGCGTCTATCCTTCTTTTTGTTTCTCGCTCTTGCGAGCAGCGTTTTCATAGCGCCGCTCCACGCTACGGACGTGTTCTGGCCGGGTTGGCTCGGACCCGACCGCGATGCCGCAGTGGAATATTTCGATGTCCCAGATCAATGGCCAAAATCCGTCACCGAGGACTGGTCGATCGTAGTGGGTTCCGGCTCCGCAGCGCCGGTCGTAGGCAACGGACGCGTTTACATGCATTCCCGGCTGCAAGGAGATGAAGTCGTTACCTGCGTCGAACTAGAAACCGGAACGATCCTCTGGCAAGAACGCTATGCAGTTCCGTATCGTATTCCTCACTACGGCGAACGTCATGGTGATGGCCCTCTCTCCAATCCCACTTTGACTGACCGTCGCCTCTTTACCTTCAGCGTCACGGGAATCCTATCGGCTTGGGATACGAGTACCGGAGCGCTTTTGTGGAGACAGGACTACGCCGAGCGCTTGAGGGACAGCCATCCGCGTTGGGGTCATTCGACGTCGCCATTGATCGATGGCGAACAGGTTATCATTCACTTCGGCGGTGAACGCCGAGGTACGCTCGCCGCTCTGGATGTCGCTACGGGCGACGAGATATGGACAGATGGCGAGGACGGCTCTTGCCATGCTTCCCCTATCATTATCGAAATCGAAGGTATCCGCCAAATCGTGGAGTGGAATCACGAAGCGGTCGTAGGCGTTGAAAGCCAAACGGGAAAGCGGCTTTGGTCGCACCGAATGCCCCACATCGGCTCCAATCAAAATTCACCCACGCCTGTCTTTTACAAGAGACGGCTCATAATCGGCGGCGAGAATAGAGGTATCCGAAGCTTGGAGCCAACGCTCGATAAAGGCGAATGGAAGGTAGCGGAAAATTGGCATCAACGGAGCGTCTCTCTAAACATGGCCACCGCCGTTGTGAGTGGCGACAGTCTCTATGGCCTCTCGCACTTCAAGCGGGGACAGCTATTCTGCCTCGATCTCGCATCGGGCGAGGTCCTTTGGGAGGGGCCGTCGCGAGCGGGCGAGTACGCCACGTTTCTTACCCTTCCAGATCACATCGTTCACTTGGACGACAGCGCCTCCCTGCAAGTTTTAAAGGCAGATGAAAGCGCCTATCGGGCGGTCGCGTCCTACGAAGTAGGTGAAAGCCCAACCTGGACGGCGCCCGTATTGCTGGAAGACGGCTTCCTAGTGAAGGACCGAACCAAGCTCTTCAAATGGTCGTTTGATTGAGCGTGCTCATATTCAAGACTATAGTTTTGTTTGTCACGGTCTAGGCGGTCTTTAGCCTGCATGTCACCTGAGGCTTATCGCTTCAGTCAACGCTACCTATACTCGTACAATGAACCTTATTCGCATCATCCCTTCTGCAATCCTCGCTTTTTCCTTAGTCAACGGCGCCACAGCTGCAATCGTTCAAGGAGATCTCAAAACGTGGCACACGGTAGCGATTGATTTCGAAGGACCGCAAAGCTCCGAGACCGGAACTCCCAATCCATTTACTGACTATCGCCTGGACGTAAAATTCACTGGACCCAAAGGACAGAAGGTCAGCGTGCCGGGTTTTTTCGCTGCCGATGGCAATGCGGGCGAATCCGGCGCTGAGAACGGCAAAATTTGGCGCGTTCAATTCTGTCCTGACATGTCAGGGAAATGGACCTACGAAGCGGCATTCGTAAAAGGTAGGATGATCGCAGCCCAGCTATCTAGCGGTGCAAGCGCGGGCTATCTCGATGGGGAAAGCGGATCGTTTCAAGTGGAGGATTCAAGCCTGCCACCCGGAAAGGACTTTCGATCTCAAGGACGTCTCGCCTACGTAGGCGAGCACTTCCTCCAATTCCTAGGATCCAAAACGCATTTCCTGAAAGCGGGCGCCAATAGTCCTGAGGTCTTCCTCGAGTATCAAGAATTTGACGGAACGCCGTCGAATCGGACCTATCCATCGCACATAAAGGATTGGCAATCTGGCGATCACACCTGGCGAAATGGTAAGGGAAAAGGCATTATTGGAGCGATCAACTACCTTTCGTCGCTGAATATCAACGCGCTTTATTTTTTGACAATGAATTCCTATGGGGACGGGAAACAGGCTTGGCCATGGATCGAACGCAATGCCATTCTCTCGTACGATTGCTCTAAGCTCGACCAATGGGACATCGTATTCAGTCATATGACACGCAAAGGCGTAATGCCTCATTTCGTTCTTAGTGAGACGGAGAACGAAGCCTTTTTCGAGATCCGCGAACGCGGACGCACAAGCGGATTCGCCAATAGCCGCAAAGTCTACTACCGCGAAATGGTCGCCCGGTTCGGGCATCATCCCGCCGTCACCTGGAACATCGGCGAAGAAAATGGCTGGGCTCAGGGCGATGGCTATCACACTGCAAACACTGACGAGCAAAGAATTCTTTTTTCCGCATATCTTCGAAAATTGCTACCCTACGAAGATCACCTCGTAATCCACAACGGACCATCCACCGAGGATTGGATCTATATTCCATTGCTCGGAAATAAGAACTATACGGGCGCCGCCTTCCAATGGAACTATGAAGAAGATATTTACGCGAAAACGTTGGAGTGGAGGAACAAATCCAATGAAGCGGGACAGCCTTGGGTTTTCACTCTGGATGAGCCGTATGTGAAGTATTCAAAAGTCCCCATCGATATGTGGAGAAAGAATGTAGTTTGGGGGAATCTAATGGCAGGCGGCGCGGGTGTAGAGCTCTATATCGGCGGAGGCGACGATTTAAGGGTACAAGACTATCGTCCCTACGAAGAGCATTACAGGACTGCAGTACGCGCGATAGAATTCCTGAAAACGCACACTCAATATTACGGGCTACAGCCATCTGAGAATTTCGTCGAAAACACATGGAGCTTACACAAGGCCAACGATACCTACGTGCTGTATTTGCCAAATGGAGGCAGTGCAGAGATAACTCTTCCTGAAGGAAAATTCTCTGTACAATGGTTTGACCCTCAAAAGGGTGGCGACCTTCAATTTGGTAGTCGCAAGTCCGTTTCAGGAGGAAAGCTCGTATCGATAGGTAACCCACCCCATTCGAAAGATAGCGACTGGGTCTGTCTGATACGAAAGCAGCCTTAGATAGAGGCGGATCTCGCATCTACTCCCTTTTGACGGGATCCGCCGTCGCAAGCCGAGCAACCTGGAATCGAATTGGAGTAACTAAACAGGGATCTCGCTACGCGAGAACAGGTTTGATCGGCAAGCCCAAACATCTGCACAATCCCTGCCTCGGCATGATCCTTGATTATGCAATTCTCATCATGTAGCCCTGAAAGGGCGATCATGCGAGCGCAGCGCATCCTATTAATCAATCTCTCTTCAGACATAGCCGCTTCGAGATTGGCCGCTACCCACGTCGTCTATTTGTCTCCCGGTACGAGCTTGCGTACCCAGCCATCGCCTTTGGTCAACAAGTATAGCTCCTTGTCTTCATCGATCCCGAACCGTAGATCCGCTCGATTTCCGGGCGCGTAGGTATTGGGATAGCCGACTACGTCTATCAAGTCTTGCTCCTTGCCATCGACCACAAGCCTTAGCTCTTGGATCTCTGCAAGCTTTCCTGCCTGGAGATTGTCTGTATCGATATAAAAAATACGGCCTCGCACGATATCTGCAAAAACGAACTTGCCAATCAGTTTTTCGAGCGCTTTTCCTTCATACACGAATCCGCTCCCGATCGCCTTTCCTTCGTCGTGATCGTATTGGGCGACAGGATCGATAAAGTCATCATCCTTCTGGAGAGGCAACTCATAGACCGGTCCAACCTTCAACCCTTCAACGCTTGCGCCGGAAGAGAAGGTTCCTTCGCGTAAACGCCATCCATAGTTGCCGCCCTTAACCCCTATATTCACTTCCTCCACCATGCGCTGGCCAATGTCGCAAATAAAGAGACGGCCGTTGCTGTCCCATGAAAAATGCTGTGGATGACGCAGTCCATAGACCCATATTTCCGGAGCAGCGCCCTGGGTCGATACAAACGGATTGTCCTGGGGAACGCCATATGCTTTGCCACCGGCCCTATCAAGAGGATCAATTCTGAGGATTGCTCCGTGCGGGCTCGCTAGAGACTGGCCATAGTCCTTGGGATCGAAGCCTGCGCCGCCATCGCCCAGGCAAAAATAGAGCTTTCCATAGTCGTTTGTTCCCGGCCTCGCGGACGGATTGAAGCTCACGGTTCCAATGCTATGGTTTGGAGCGAACTGCCCGATTCGAAAGAGTTCTCGATAGGTACCTTTAAACGGAGCCGATCCAGGATTGTCCGCGGTCCATTCAATTAGCACGCTTTCATGGCTCGCCGCGTCATCCGCGAGGTAGTCCGCTTCACCTGAACCTGAAACCGCGCTGATCGCTGTGTACAGCTTGCCAAACCCAGGCTTTCCTTTTTCACCAAACTCAGGGTGAAAAGCGAATCCCAAAAATCCCGTCTCATTGGGCATCGAAGACGCGTCGAAGGACAATGGATACTCACGATGATCCAAATATAGCTTTGGGGATTCGCCGTTTTCATCGGTCATATACAAGGGACCCCGTAAATCATTGACAGCTAGGCGTCCTGAGCCATCGCCCACAGAATTGAGATACTGGATGCGAGCATGGGCATTCGTAGTGGCTCCTGCATTACCCGTATCAGACAATTTTGGAAACTGAAACAGTTTTTCCACCTCAACAATGATGTTCCCCTTTTCGATTCCCGCAGAGATCGGATCATTGAGAGGCGGGGGCGACACGTCAGTCTCCTGCGCAAACGAGATTAGCCCAACGAACAAACTACCCACACATGCGTGATGACGAAAGCACTTAAGTAACGAATTAACCATGATCGCGATACTTCAGCGTTTTCATCTAAAAATCAACACGCAAGAACAACGACGGCTCTTTGGTGGAATACACCGATGCAAATTTACCCTGCTAAGGGAGAAGACAATTTATATTTACAGGATACGGCCCGCTTCACGGGCCTACATGATCCCGTCAAGGACGGGAACATGAAAGTTAGATATTTAAGCGTGTCCCGGCGTAGCTCTTGCAATAGGAGTCGAAGGATGCTGCCACAACAATCAAATTTCTCATCATGTAGCCCTGTAAGGGCATCATGCGAGCGCAGCGCATCCTGTTAATCAAATTCTTAGAGCATAGCCGCTCGGCTTGCGACGGTGGATCCCGCCAAAAGGGAGGAGACGCGAGATCGGTCGCTACCTATGCGGCTATCGTCTCCGACGGGCTTGCGGTTTCGCAGGAGGCTCCAATGCCAGTAGCGCTTTCATTTTCGCGAGCGCTGCGGGATCCGAACCAGCGATATTCGCGGTTTCAAGCGGATCTTCTTGGTAGTCGTAAAGCTCATACACGATGTCGCTGTCATTTCCCTTCCACTCTACAATTCGGTAGCGGTCATTGCGAATCGCCCGCCCCACTCGACCTCCTTTAGGAAAGCTGTGGTAAGCGTAGGGCCTCAAGCGCTTCTTCCCATTCTTCAGGACCGGCGTCAAATCCTGCCCATCAATTGGCTGAACGGTTTCTGGCTGAAGTAGACCCGCCAGGGACGCTAGCGTCGGATATAGGTCCACCGTCTCCGTTAGCTGATGAGTCGACGTTCCAGGGCGAGCTACTCCGGGCGCCTTGATAATAATCGGGATCCGATTCGATTGCTCGTAATTGCTGTGCTTGGTCCAAGAGCCGTGATCGCCCAAATGCCACCCATGGTCACCCCAGAGGACGACAATAGTATTGTCGGCGAATCCATGGGCCTCAAGTCCATCCAAAAGTCGACCTACCTGAGCATCCATATAACTGACGCTGGCATAGTAGCCGTGAATCAGCTGACGGGTAATATCCTCTGGAAAGGGCTCTGTTGTCGGGATCGGCTTGAATGCCATGATCTCGCCCCTACGCTTGACGGCGAACAAAGGCGCGTCTTTTGGCGCATCCACGAACTCAGGCATGGGCAAATCATTCCGGTCATAAAGATCCCAGTACTTCTTGGGGGCGGAAAAGGGCAAATGCGGGCGCACGAATCCCACCGCGAGGAAAAAGGGCTTGTCCTCATTCTCCTTTAGCCAACGCAAGCGATCGATCGCTGTTTCCGCGATGCGGCCATCTGCATAGGCATCGTCCAAAACATCCGGAGCTTCCCAAGCGGCGCCGCGCGGACGATGGTTTCCGTTCTCATCCCGAGCGCCTTGATTCGTAAATAGGCCTTCCTCGCGAGTCAGCTCGCGAAAATTGCTCTCCGGCAAAACGTACTCGATCACTTTGTCCGGATGGTGAGGCACGCTCCAGGAGGCATCATCATTGGTATTGCCATGTCCAATATGGAAGACCTTTCCCATCGAGTGAGCTACGTATCCATTATTCGTAAAATGCTGGGGCAAGGTAATGGTGTCCGGGTAGATATCGCGGAATTGCGTCCCAAAGGAATAGAATCCGGTCGAGCTGGAGCGACTTCCCAGCATTAAATTATACCGCGACGCCATGCAAACCGACTGGTTGCAATAGGCGCGCTCAAATCGCATTCCTTCGCTCGCCAGACGATCGATGTTAGGGCTGACCGCTACCGGATCGCCAAAGGATCCCAGGCTCGGTTTCAAGTCGTCCACTAGAATCAGGAGCACGTTCGGACGTTCCCCAGCAGCAGTAGAGAGCAGAATTATCAAACCAACGAGAGCAGAGAAGATCGATTTGGTGGCGGGAGATTTCATGCGTTAAGGTAATCGAAGATATAGGCCTTACTGAATCTGAGCCTTCTTTCAACGCCTTTTCTCTACCCGCAGCAGTAGCGGGCTTTTCGGGAACAGGTATTCACATCGCCATTGACCCTATCGCTTAATCTGATCAAATCCTGAACCGGTGCTCAACGACCGGCTCCAATGCATTCTTCAATAAGAAAAACTACCCCTACGCTCGTCGCTCTCGCTAGCCTCGCCCTCCTCCCTTGGTATTCTCCAGTTTTCAGCGCTGAGGGAACGGCCCCGAACGAGTCTCTCAATGCGATCGACTTCAATCGGGACATCCGTCCGATCCTATCGAACAATTGCTACTTTTGCCACGGACCGGATAAGGAGAAACGAGAGGCAGACCTGCGGCTCGACGTGCGCGAAGACGCGATTGAAGCCTTTGCCTTCGTTCCGGGAAACGCGGATGACAGCGAACTCGTCTTCCGGGTTTTCAGTGACGATCCCAAGGAATTGATGCCATCGCCCAAATCGAACAAGTCGCTTACCGAAAAGGAGAAGAATCTTTTAAAGCGCTGGATCGCCGAGGGCGCCATCTACCAAAGCCATTGGGCCTACAATCCGATCGAGCGCCCGGAGTCCGAAGGAATCGACGCGATTGTTTCCAGCCGACTGCAGCAAAATGACCTCGATTTCTCGCCCCAAGCCTCCAAGGAAACGCTCATTCGGCGCCTATACCTTGACTTGATCGGACTTCCTCCCAGTCCCGCTGAAGTCGAGGCATTCCTCAACGACGACAGCATCGATGCATACGATCAGCTCGTGGACCGATTGCTGGCCTCTAATCACTACGGGGAACGAATGGCCATTCCCTGGCTCGACGCGGTACGCTACGCGGATACAGTGGGCTACCACGGCGATCAGGAACGCGACGCGACCCCCTATCGCGACTACGTCATCAAGGCCTTCAATGAAAACAAGCCCTATGATCAATTCACCATCGAGCAAATCGCGGGTGACCTTCTGCCCAATGCGACCCTAGAGCAACGCGTCGCGGCCAGCTACAATCGGCTCAACCAGCTAAGCCGAGAAGGGGGGATCCAAGACAAGGAATATGTGAAGAAGTACCAGTCCGAGCGCGTCCGAACTACCGCCACCACATGGCTCGGCTCCACTATGGCCTGCGCCGAGTGCCACGACCACAAGTTCGATCCCTTCACAACGAAAGACTTCTATAGCTTCGCCGCATTCTTCGCCGATATCTTGGAAAAAGGAGCCTATACCGACGTGGGCTCCTATCAGGATAGTATCGAAAAATACCTTACGGATGAGTATGAGCACGAAGGTTGGTTCGGACCCGAACTGACGGTACCCAATTATGTCTTCCACCAGGACCCGGTTTCAGCGAGGGAAGAGATAAAGAATCTCGAATCACAGCTCGCCAAAGGCTCGCCGGAAGCGGAAACGGAATACAAACAATGGGTAAAGACCCAGCGAAACCTCGCCAAACGTAAAACGCCGACGTATGTGCTGTTCGACTACACGGATGAGTACTTTGAAAACGCATCAGCGAAACGAATCGATATCTCGTCCTATCCTTATCCATTTGCTGATACCGCCGCTCTTGAATTCGAAGCCCGTATCGTAGGAGGGGGTGGCAGAGGCAGCCTAGGTATTGAGCTAACCTATGAAGTCGACGGAGAATCATTCAAGAAGGCTTATCACTTGGGCGACAATTTCGAGAAGGAACTGGACAAGAAATCCGACGCTCCCGCAGTTCAAGCCTCACCGCTCCTCTACAAAGGCGTGTGGCACTCAATCAGTCTGGCCATCGATGTCCTCGACATTCCCCCTGAAGCCACGCTCAAATCTCTACTCCCATTAAAAGGAAACGCTGCAAGTTTTCGCAACTTCAAGCTCCGCACCCTTGCCGGCGGCACGCAACAGGGAAGACTGAGCGATGAAGGGCAGAATGCGCTGGGCAAAGTCCTAGCCAAGCGAGCCCGCAAAGAGGATCAAGCGCTCCTCAAGACAGAGTTCTTTACCCATCTTTCCGAGGTCTTCTCTAAAGAGCGGGCCACAATCGATGAGCTGAAAGAAACGCTTTACGGAAATCGCTACACTCCTCTCACCGTCAGCGCCACGCCACGCGAGGTGAAAGTCCTGCCGCGGGGGAATTGGATGGACGAGAGCGGCGAAACGGTATTGCCCGCGAGCCCTACGTTCTTGCCAAATCCCATCGCGTCGACCGAACAGAACCGGCTCGACCGGCTCGATCTCGCCAATTGGATTGTCGATGCGGACAATCCGCTCACAGCGCGAGCCTTCGTAAATCGCGTTTGGGCGCTCTACTTCGGCACGCCACTGTCTATTGCTCCTGAGGATCTCGGTCTTCAAGGCGAGTATCCGCCGTATCCGGAGCTTTTGGACTGGCTAGCGGCGGAGTTCGTCGAATCCGGCTGGGACGTCAAGCATCTGGTCAAGCAAATCGTCACCTCGAGAACCTATCGCCAGTCCAGCGATGTGAGCGATGCCCTCTACGAAATTGATCCTTACAATCGATTGCTGGCGCGTCAGAGCCCCGTCCGTCTTCCTGCCGAGATTATACGCGATAACGCGCTCGCAATTAGCGGCCTGCTCAATCCAAAAATTGGCGGGTTTTCTTCACGGCCCTACCAACCAGAAGGACACTACAGAAACCTAAACTTTCCCAAACGAGCCTATGCGCATGATAAGGACGCGAACCAATACCGGCGGGGACTGTACACGCATTGGCAAAGGACGTTTCTCCATCCTATGATGACCACCTTCGACGCAAACGGGCGCGACGAGTGCGTCATCAAGCGGGATCTTTCGAACACCCCATTGCAGGCGCTAACCCTCCTCAACGACCCTAGCCAAGTAGAAGCCGCCAAAGCGCTCGCAGAGCGCCTAATGGAAGAAGCGAGCGACGCGGCTCGCATCGAATCCGCCTACGAGCGGGCTCTAGCGCGGAAGCCTACAGCAAAAGAAGCCGCGACGCTCCAAGGCTTTCTCGATCGGGAACGGGAACGATTCAGAAACGAAGAGAATGATCCCGATGCATTCCTGAGCATCGGCATCTACGATCCGGATCCTGAGAATCCTCCTATCGAACTCGCCGCCCTAGCCAGCTTAAGTCGAGCGGTCCTAAACCTTCACGAAACCATCACCCGTTACTAGCCGCGAATTTCATTTCTAAAATGTCTCAATTTCAAAACTACATTTCCGAAATCAATCGCCGGTCTTTCCTACGCAAGTCGCTTTCAAGCATAGGCGTATTAGCCCTAGGCGATCTCCTATCTGCAAACGATGCCAGCTCCGCATCTGCGACAGGTGGTATTCAAGGGCTCCATCATCCTGCGAAAGTTAAGCGCATCATCCATCTTTGCATGGCAGGGGGGCCATCGCATCTCGAAACATTCGACTACAAACCCGCTCTTGAAACGCATCATGGAGAGGAAATGCCCGAATCTTTCACAGCAGGAGAACAAATCGCGCAGCTGCAAAACAACGCCCTGAAAGTCAAGGGACCCGTATACAAATTCTCGCGACACGGAAAGAGCGGCATGGAGATCACTGATCGATTCCCGCACATCGCCTCGCTCGCCGATGAGATCGCTGTCGTCCGCTCAATGTACACCGAGCAGATTAACCACGATCCCGCGCATACGTTCATGAATACAGGATCGATCATCCCGGGTCGTCCTAGCATGGGAGCCTGGACGCACTACGGTCTCGGCAGCTTGTCCGACGATCTTCCCGGGTACGTCGTTCTCACTTCGGAAGGAGGCGGCCAAGGGCAGCCGATTTCAGCTCGCCAATGGCACAATGGCTTCCTACCCAGCAAGCATCAAGGAGTCGAACTCCAGTCAAAGGGCGACCCCGTCTACTACGTAGGCAATCCAGATGGAATCAGCCGTGGATCCCAGGGCGATCTCGTCGAAACGATCAATACTCTGAACAGCGAGCTTGCTGCGCATCGCCACGATCCGGAAATCGCTACCCGTATCGCTCAATATGAACTGGCTTTCCAAATGCAGTCATCCGTTCCTGATCTCGCCGATTTCTCCAAGGAACCGCAACACGTGCTCGATCTCTATGGATGTCAACCGGGCGACGGGTCGTACGCGTCCAATTGCCTCATGGCGCGTCGGCTGGCGGAGCGAGGCGTTCGGTTCATCCAGCTCTACCACCGGGGCTGGGACCATCACAGCAATCTAAACAAGAATTTCACCGCCGTCTCTGAACTCGCTGACAAGCCCACGGCCGCCCTTATAAAGGATCTCAAGATGCGGGGCATGCTCGATGAGACGCTTATCATTTGGGGAGGCGAATTCGGACGGACGCCCATGAGCCAAGGGGCGGGTGGCGACGGACGCGATCACCACATCAAAGGCTTCTCTATTTTTCTAGCTGGAGGAGGCATTAAGGGTGGTACTGTCTATGGAACGACTGATGAATTTGGATACGCAGCCGAAGAAAATCCGACTGCAGTGCACGATCTTCATGCGACCATGCTGCACTTGCTCGGAATCGATCACGAGCGACTTACCTACAAGTTCCAAGGCAGGGACTTCCGCTTAACGGACGTCCATGGCCACGTTATTAAAGGCATCCTGTCATAGCCAGTCTGCGACGCAGTCGCCTCAAACTTGGAATTCCCCATCCTGGTAAATCACTTGGCTCGACCCATCTTTTAGAATAGCGGTCACCTTGCGATTAGAGGTGGCGACGATATCCGTGTGGACGACAGAATTATTGTAGCCCATGCCCTCCCACTCCAGTTCCGTGACCTTGGTCTGATCTCCGGTAAAGGAGTCGCGATAAGCAGCTCCCACAGCGATATGCGTATTCCCATTGTCGCCGCCAACGTTCTCATCGTAAAGCGTTTCACCCATAAACTTGGTAATTCGCGAAAAACGCCTATCCGTAAGCGAAAATTCCCCGACCTTATCCGCGTTCTCTACGGCGATCATTTCTTTAAGTATGGACTCACCTTCGGTGGCAGTAGCCTTAACCACTTTACCGTCCTCAAATTCTAGGTACGCATCCGTAATTAAATTGCCATAGCGGTAAAGAGGTTCTGTAAATTGGATACGGCCTTCGGTACCTCGCCAATCGGGAGAAATAAATAGCTCGAAGCTTGGAATGTTCCGACCTGATCCTCCCAGCCATTTTCGATTGTCGCCGATCGACACCCAGAGATCCGTATCCGCTGCCTCAATATGCAATTTCTCGATGGGAAGCGCATCGAGCGAATCCTTGATCGCATATAGCTTATCATACAGGGCCTTCCATTTTTCCGCAGGTTCCGGATCATCCAAGTAGCAAGCCTTCACGATTTCTCCCCAATAGTCTTCCAGGCTCATCCCGACCTCATCCGCCATCGCTGGCGTACCATACATGCACAAGGTCCAAGTATACTTGCCTTCCCCCTCTTTCGTCCGACGCCAATCCATATAGGGCTTCAACGCTTTCTGAGCGGCCATGATCTTGGCGCTATCGATCCCATCGAGCTCCTTCTTGTCCGTTTCCGCTAGGACCGCCACCGTATGATCGATTTGGTCGACGAGCCCTTTCAAGAACTTTTCCGGAAAGAAACCCAGCTGTTCATCGTTCGCCAGCTCATAGTGTTCTCGAGCAAAGTCGTCCGGGGAATAAAAAATGATAGGATGAGCTCCCGCCTTGAGAACCGCCCGTCTCAGGGCAACGAGCAGCGGCTTGGCCACCTCAGGAACGCGCAACTGCACGACTTCGCCCGCGCGAACGCCCTCTCCACTATTCAACGCGAAGTTGATCATGACGTCCGCGTATTTCTCCAATATCTCCTCGGTCGGCTGGTAACTCATTATCCGACGGAATTAAGCCGAAACGTCAGAATTGCAACTCTTCAGGTTGCAGGGGGACTCGGAGCTGCCGGAGACAAGCAGGATAATTCATTTAACAGGATTCAGCCCGTTTGTCTGGCCTACATGATCCCGCTAGCGCGAGAACACGATGAATCCTTAGTTTGGCTCAACCCAGACCGCGGCTACTCCCTCATGGTTGTACGCGTCTTCGTAAGTTGCCCCGCCAGGAAAATCCCAGCTCTCATCATGCAGCCCTGAAAGGGCATCATGCGAGCGATCCCGCTTAGCGGGAGTAGCGCATCCTGATAACCCAATTCTCTACAGGACCAACCGCGTCTAAGCTTCGGCAAGCTTTCCGAATCGGTTGGCGATCGCCAGCGCGGGGTCGAGCGGTACGTCCACAGGTTCTATGTTCTCGGGAATCGATATCGTCGGCATCGCCTTGACCGATTCGCCTCCGAATTGAGGTAGCCACTGCCGTTGCGCCTCGAGCATCTCGCCTACCATTTCACGGATCTCTCGCAGAGTGAGTTTCGACGCAGTGAGCGGATCCATGGCAATCGACTGCACCAGCAACTCCGTATCGCCTTCGAGACTCGCCTGCGTGCCCAGACCTTGAACATTGATGTTGCTCATATTCAATGCGGCGCACTGAGGAGGCAGATCGCCCACTACGGTCGGGTGAAGGCCCATTCGATCGACAAAGATGGGTACCTCCACGCAGCAGCCATTAGGCAGATTCGTAATGTATCCATCATTTCGAACATTGCCATTCAATCGAAAGGGTACTCCCGTTTCCATCGCTTCCAGGATATGCGAAGCATACTCAGCGCTTCGAGGCTGCAGCGCGGTGGTCTCGATCGAGAGCGGATCCGTATGCGCGAATTTCTCTGCGAGATCGCGGCAATAGGTATAGTAGGCTCCCGTCTCTCCGCCAAACGACGGTTCGTCGCAATAGCGATTCAATGCCTCGTCGCTTTTACGGAAATACGGGAGATACTCGGACAAGTGCCCCGTGCTCTCCGTCATAAAGTAGCCAAAGTGACGGAACACCTCGCCCCTCACCTTCTCATTTACGTAGTATTCCGGTTTTTCAAAACACTCCCGAAGTTTTGGATACAAGTCTTCGCCATCTTTCTCGAGTCGCAGGAACCAGCCCATATGGTTTATGCCCGCCGCCGTAAAATCGATCTCATCCTTCGTGTATCCGGTATAGGAAGCGATCAGGTCCATAGTGGTCTGTACGCCATGGCAAAGACCCACGAAATTGAGCCCTTCAACCGTTCCCAAAGCCCAGCAACACATTGCCATCGGATTGGCGTAATTGAGAAGCAATGCATTCGGGCAAAGCTCGCGCATGTCCTCCGCTATTTCCATGAGCGCCCATGTATGCCGCGCCGCCCGGAACACTCCCCCGGGACCTATTGTATCCCCAATGCACTGATCCACGCCATACTTCATGGGGATCTCGTAATCGACCTGAAACGCGTCCACTCCCCCTACTTGAATCATGACAACCACGTAGTCAGCATCACGCAGCGCCTCCCGACGATCCGTGGTCTTCGTCACAGTCGCGTTAATGCCATTGTCCTTAATCATTCGATCGACGAACGAATGCATCTTGTCCAAACGCGTGTTCGTCAAAGCCATCAAGGAATACTCGCTCCCCTCCAATGCGGGAGTCGCCAAAAAGTCGTTCATCAAGGTTTTGCAGAATACGAGACTGCCCGCTCCGATTATCGCTACTTTCGCCATGGGTAATATCTTTCTATGAATTAAATTAAGGTAGAACCCAGTTATAGAATCACTGCTCACAAAGTAAAAACCTTTGTTTACTTGACAGTAATCCTAGAGGAGGAGCGTCGTATTTAGTCCATTGCTGCTGGACTGGTCCCTGGAGCGATCCCATCCTCGCTGGCAAACGATATGAAACCTATACTGCCCTTACTGCTTTCCCTGCTCCTTTCCCAATTCGTCTATTCCGCGGAGCGCAATATCATATTCATCGTCACCGACGATCAAAGCCCGACCTTAGGATGCTATGGAGATCCGGTTGCCCATTCTCCCGCAGTCGACGCTCTCGCCAAAGACGGGACCCTTTTTCATCGAGCCTACGCAACCACTGCAAGCTGCTCAGCAAGCCGACCGGTGATTCTATCCGGACTGCACAATCACTTCAATGGCCAGTTCGGTCACCAGCACGCGTTCCACAAGTTCTCTAGCTTCCACAACGTGGTTGCTCTGTCACTGCCGCGAGCGCTGTCGCGAGCGGGCTATCGTACCGGTCAAATCGGCAAGCATCACATTGCTCCGGAAGAGGTCTATCGATTCGACACCTACCTCAAAGGCAACGCCCGCAATGGAGTGCAAATGGCGGAAGCGGCAAAGGCATTCATTACCCAAGACGACGAGCGTCCCTTCTTTCTCTACTTCGCTACCTCCGATCCCCACCGAGGCGGCGGCATCGACAACTCATTTTCCGGCAAGCTCAAACCGAACCTATTTGGGAACCTCCCCGACAAGGCTGCCTACGACGGAGTGGACGAAGTCTTCTTCGATCCGAGCAAAATCCCGGTTCCCTCTTTCTTACCTGATACCGCGGAATCGCGCAGCGAGCTGGCTCACTACTACCAGAGCTGCGCTCGCGTTGACCGAGGAGTCGAGCGCCTCGTATCGATCCTCAAGGAAGCCGGCCTCTACGACAAGACCCTCATCGTTTTCACCGCTGATCATGGGATGGCGTTCGCCGGGGCTAAGACTACCGTATTTGAAGCTGGACTACACGTTCCATTCATCGTTCGCGATCCTTACCAGAAAAGTCGCGGCATCGAATCAAACGCCATGATTAGCCATGCCGATATCGCTCCGTCATTGATCGATTTCGCGGACGCCTTGGATCGGAGGAAGAACCAGCCCAAAGATTTAGTTCTCCTTCTCCAGGTCGCGGAGGCGCTGAACCTCCTTCAGATCCATGCCTCCGTACTTGCTCTTCCAACGGTAGAAGCTCTGCGAGCTGATGCTGCGCCTGCGGCAGATCTCCTCGGTCCGAAGCCTCGTGTCGGCCTCCCTCAGTATGCGGATTATCTGCTCGGTCGCGCGTCTTGTCTTTTTCATCGATGATTTCCCTTTCGTTGATCGACGAAAATCACCTCATCAAAAGTAGGCTAGTTCGCGGGGTCCCAACCACATCTTCTAATTGCTTAGTGGCAAACTCGCTCGGGGTTAGCAAGCCCAAGGATCTGTGCGGCCTTCGCCGATTGTAGTAGTTCCTGCATTCAGAGAATTAGTCAATAATTAACTCCTGACCCCTGCCCGATTCATCGGGCTGCTTTCAGCTCATCCTTAACACGATTGGTTTGTAGTTCAGCCAATTTTAATGACTCGGACTGCTCCTTGGCGGAGGATTCCAATCCAGGAAGAGCGTTCTCCCCAGCCTTCAATGCTTCTCTGTCATCCGCTTGCTGTTTGCGGGTGGCGGTGAGTGTTGCATATGCGCCGTCTAGTGAGGCCGCACTCAAAGCCCAACTGAGCTTTTCACGGTTCGGTTTAAAGTCCTCCATATCGAGTTGTAGCTTGCTCGCCTCATCGGCGAGGTTGACGATTTCCTTTTCCAAGCTATCGATGGTGTTGAGCCAGGCAATAGCCTTCCCGGTGTCAGCAGATATAGCAGCAATGTCTGTATCTTCCTTCTGCTTTACCTCGAGTGCCTGCTCAATCTCTTTTTCTTGCTCCGGCTCAAGAATCACAATGCCGGCCGTTTCAGCCTGGAGCAGGTTCAGTTTTTCCCGTTCTTCACGTTGGCGCTCATGGACACAGATGGATATCTGGCTGTAGATCTCTGTGCCCGTTATCTGTTCCAGTATCGGAGCCCGATCATCGGGTGCCGCCTGAAGGAATGCGGCAAAACCACCTTGGGCCAGCAACATGGATCGAGTAAAACGATCAAAATCCATGCCGGTAGCCAACTCAATCCGGTCAGCGACACCTCTGATTTTGGATTCGAGAATCTCTCCTGAATCGGCATTGGCAATTTCGTGTTTCGGCGGCTGGAGTTCACCGTCCGACTTCTTGCGTGCCCTGTGTTGGCTCCAGTGACAACGGTAACGCCCAGTCTGGGTTTCGAATGTCACCTCGGCAAAGCATTCGCCTGTCTGGCGGGACATGATCTCGTTCCCGCTCTTAGTGACCTTGTTTAGGCGAGGGGTTTCGGCCATACAGGGCTATACAAATAGCATCGAGGATTGTGGTTTCCCCGCGCCGGTGGGGCCGATGATTGCGAAGATGCCGTCAGACACGAATGCCGGGTGCGTTAAGTCGATTTCCCATTCACCGACCAGTGAGTTTAGATTTTTAAAACGTACCTGCAGTATTCTCATTAGAAGTCTCTCTATTCTGCCTGCATGTCATCTTCATAGAGAGATGAAAGCGTTTCTTGATAGGCACGGAGAAGTTCCGGCCTTTGGTCTTCAGGCATATCATGGACTACGAGACATCGATCAAATACGTCATTCACATTCAGGTCATCAAGAGTTTCTTCTTCATGGGTTTGCCCCAAAACACGGTCGATAATGCGATTGTTCTTTATACGAAGGATCTCCATCCGCGTTTCGGAAATAGCGACCTCAAGTCGCTCGCGCAGATCACCGATGACTTCTGCACCGTCATAAACAACTTCGAGCCATGCTTTTGAATCAGTTGCCGACAACTCGAGAATCCGGTTAGAAATGTCCTCCCACTCCCCTTTTACGCGATCGAGCCTCTGAAATACCGGTACGTCAACCAACTGTACCGATGCTGCCGTGCTATTGAACTCGACTTGGCAAACACTCTTTTGTTGTTTGGCTTCTCCAAACCCCATTAGCAAAGGAGAGCCACTATACCTAATGGTATCAGCGCCATTCACCTTCTGCGGGACGTGTAGGTGTCCTAGTGCCAGATAATCAAAACTTTCAGAAAAAATTCCAGCCGTAACATGGGCCAAGGAGCCGACATATAGATCACGCACGCCATCACCATCGACTGTTTGCCCGCCGGCAGTAAACAGGTGGCCCATACCTACGATAGGAATATCAGCCCCGAGCTCCTTCCGCTTCTGCTCGGCCAGATCAGCAACCACCGCATAATGATTTCTGATGCCGTCAATTAGCTTCCTATCCTTATCCTCGACACTCTCGCCAGCTTCCGCGACACGGATATCCCTGTCCCTAAGGTAAGGCACAGCGCAGACAATCAGCTCTGGAGCGTTTTGTTCGTTACAGAGCACCAACACTTCGTCTTCCGGGTCTTCGGCGCTATTTCCGACCACGTAGACATCAAGGGCCTTAAGCAACTCTTTGGGAGCATTGAGAAAGGAAGGCGAATCGTGGTTGCCCGCGACGACTACAACATGCCGACAGGATGAGGCGGCCACACCACATAGGAAGCGGTAATAGAGCTCCTGGGCACGATTGCTCGGAGCGCTGGTGTCAAAGACGTCACCCGCCACCAGCAGCGCATCAATTGCATTTTCCTGAATCGTCTCCGCTAGCCAAGTCAGAAAAGCCTCGAACTCCTCGTAGCGTTTTCTGCCGTAAAGAGTGCGTCCAATGTGCCAGTCGGATGTGTGGAGAATTCTCATACTGCTACCCAGCCATCGCAGAGGCGGGGCGCTTCGCGTATTCTTCACGCCATTCTTTTAATGCAGTCATGTCGGCTAGAAGGTCGGCTGGCTCCGGCAGATCCACTGGTGATTCGGTTGGCTGCGAGTGTTCAAACCTGGAGTATTTGGTCATGAGCGAATCAAGGAAATCGCAATCTTTGGCCTTCAACTTGGCCAGATCCTTGAGCTTCAACGTATGAACTGGACGTTGGAATCGTTGAACCACCCCGCAAAGCAGATCATTTTCAATGGCTCTCTCTACAAGTATTCGAAAATCACTGCACATGGATTTCAATTCTTGTTCTACACGTTTAAGATCGCCTTTGCCGATCGCCTTCTTTACATCTTGATACCGCTGGTTAATAAGGGTGTTCAAAGCTGACTTAATGTCACCCTGGGACAATGGAATTAGTGCTGGCTCCCCAGTTCCCCAGTCCATTGAACGAATGCTCACAACACCTGATTTGATTGGTTTCTTCTCAGCAAAATACCTGACCGTTTCCAGCAAGGACAGGCGGTGAGTAAAGACAATGACCTGCTTGTCCTGAGACAACTCGATCAGCCTTTGAACCACGGCCTCCTCATAGCTTTGGTCAAACGAGGATATTGGATCGTCGAAGATAAGCGGGGCTTGGCTGCTCTTTCCGGTGACGTCGGCCAAAAATGCCGCGATGGAAACGATCCGATTCTCTCCCTCGCTCAGGACATCGGCGAGGCCACTTTGAGAGGCACCTCGAAGCTGGAGCTTATGAAGGACTCGGCCCTTGGAGACTTTTGACTTCACGAGCTCGACCTTTAATTGAGATGCCCTCAGGGCCTCGAGCTCTTTGTTGAATCTTTGTACGAACGCATCCGTGATCAAGGCTTCTGCCAGCTCCCCTTTCTTCTGGGATAGGGCTTTGGTGTTGGTCAACTTCTTGGCTTCCTGAATCTGGTTCAGTAGCTTCAATCGGGTGACTTCTTCATCAATGGCGATTCTGTGCTCAGACAACCACTTCCTGGCCTGTTGGCTGCTTAGCTTCTTCTTGATCTTCTCTCGATTGTCACTTTTGGCATCTTCGTCATATTTTGCCGCGAGTTCATCGAGCCTTTTCGACTGGGCGTTGGCTTCTTCGATCCATTTCGGTGAGAGCAGAGGATTGGGAATGGCTTCTTTGGAATCGATCCCAGGGAGCAGGTTTTTTCTAGCCTCCAATTGAACAAAGAAATCCATCACCTGGTTGGCAACTTCATCCTGTGCAATGCCAGCCGCGTCGATACGTGTCTTCAGCGTCTCCGATGTCGGTAGTTCCTCGATAGTTTGACTGGCAGTCTCGTATTCCTTGGCCGCATCCGTTGCGGCTTTCTGCATTTCGCCCTTCACGAAGTTTTCGAAGGAGATCAATCTTTCCTTGGCCTCCTGGGTCAATGTCTGATGGCACAAGACACAACGGGAATCATCAGAGACATTCGGGTATTCGGCTTCTTTGTAGGCAGCCGATACGGAGTAGTTCCGGGCCGCTTCCCAAAGCCCTTTCCATACATCAGACCCGATGCTTTCCAACTCGGTGCCGGAGAACACCTTTTCCGCCGCCATATCTGCCGCTGTCTTATTGAGGATCGACTTCTTCTTGGCAGCAATGATCCGCCGGTAATTCTCGTCCGATAATTGCTCGAGATACTTTTGGGCATCCTGGACCAGAGTGTCGATGTGCTGTTTCTGCTTTCTCAGCTGCGTCGCTTTTTCCGTCGGTGCCTGTTCGGTAAGGCGCTGCTGTAGCGTTTGCATCGCGGTCTCGTCGGCGCTGCTAAATGTACAATGCTTGTCGATGTCCTGGGGACTGATCTTGGCGCTGATGGATTCGTACCAGATGCCTTCAGGAGTTACCTTCTTGTCAGCCGGGACATTCGGCTTTTTGGACTGGTGCCGGTTGACCTCCACGTCTAGGGTCGATGCGACCTTTTCGCATGCGAGGATGAGCGAGCTGAAAAACGATAATTCCGGCGGCTCATAGCTCACCTCATCTTCGCGGCTGACAAAGACCTTGCCAACCGAGGTGTCGAAAATATCAACACTTTTAAGGTCATCGCAGATACCTTCTCCTGACCAGGTATGAGTCTTCGAAATGTCGTCCTGCTCAAACGAAATACAGGCTTTCTGTACGGCAGAGTCGGGCTTATAGACATTGCGGTGAAGGGTACCCGCCTCGCGGGCACCGCATACATGCTTGAGAAGTCTAACGTAACCGGATTTGCCTGACCCGTTGTTGCCATAAACAATCGTGATATTACACTTGCCAAACTCAAGTGGCTTTTTCGGAGCAAGGGCGTTTACTCCTTCGACATCACTGATTGAACACAAACGCAAGGTGTCTGCAGCGCCCTGGGAGAACACGGAAGCGTCAAAGGAACACGTCGTTTTAGGCAACTTTCCGTCGGCTTCCTGCTTACACAGGGTTGCGAGCTTGGAGACGTTTTTGTCAGTCAGAGTCAGCTCAGACTGCTGATGTAGCCAAGTAGCCGCAATCTGCAGCCACTGGGGACGTTCTGAAAACCATTTGGGCAGTGATACCGATATCCCGCTCATGTTATATCCTCTTTCTCTCCATATTTTTGAATGGATTCTAGGTGAAAGACGTGGTCAATTCGAAAAGAAGGAATCGAGACTAAAAAGTCTCTGGGAGAACAGGTTGAGCGCCCAAATGGTGTCATTACCCGAATTTAACGATGTCTTTCGCGCCGTGAAGCGAACCTTTCGCCAAGCAGGTCTGATCGATGAATAGCAACCTAAAGTTTGGGAATTATGTATTTAACTTGGCAACAGGATAAACCATTTCAGTACAAAATTTGACAAAACCTTGGGAAACCCCGATAATATGTTTACTAATTACAGTATTCTGCAAAGAAGCAGGGGGAGATGCCATGGGTAAGGAAGCGACAGCGTTAAGCCTGTACGAAATCATGGACTTGCATAAGGCCGGGGAGGATGCAATCCGGTATTTCGAGGGGATACGCTGGGGCGATAAGCCAGCATGCGTTGAATGTGGCTGTGATGGGAAGGTCACAGCGCAGAAGAAAGCAGGGGATTATTGGTGTGGGGATTGCCGTGGATGCTTCAATGCATTCACCAATACGCCGATGGAGCGTAGCAAGGTGGATATCCGCAAGTGGATATATGCCTCTTGCGCCCTGATGGCTTCACGCAAAGGTATCTCTCCTTTGCAACCATCCAAAGAGATTGGGGTACGGCAACGGGCGGCATGGTGCATGTTGCATCGCTCGCGATTGGCTTGCGGTGAAGACCTCCAGGCGTTGAGCGGCCACATAGGGATTGGCGAAACCTGCCTTGGCGGCAAGGAAGCCGACAAGCATGAGAGCAAGAGGCTCAAGGCAGGACGGGGGGCGGTTGGCAAGCAAGCAGCCATAGGCATGAAAGCGCGCGGCGGTCACGTTAGGGCGGTTCCAATAAGCAATACCGATCCAACATGCCCTGCAGCCTACGGTCCATGAGAATGCTACCGCTGGAAGCCAGCTATGCGCCGATGGCCATGAGGGGCATGTAGGCCTTGGGAGGGCTTATCGGCACGATACGGTCAATCGCAGCGCAAAGGAGCTCGTAAACGGCATGGCCCACGCAAATGGCATGGAAAGCGTCTGGGCGGTATCAAAGCGCGGTTACAACGGGATTTATCATAGCTGGAGCAGAAAGCATTGTCGGGCTTATGTAGACGAGTTTTCATTTAGGTCGAATGAAGGGTGCTGCGGGCGGGATACGCAGGAAGGACTAAGCAGTTTGTTCAGTCGGATGGGTGGAAAAGCACTCGCCTATAAAGCATTGCCGGCTTAATAGGGTTCTTAGCATAAGTGCCTTAGCGAATGATGCAGGGCGTTTTTTCAATTCTTAAGGATCAGCAGTGGCATTGCAGAGAATGTGGATATGGAGAATTGAATGTCGCGCAAATAGCTGGCGGTGGAGGTATTCGGGGTTTGGAACGCGGTACAGGCTCTCGGCCTGGAATTGAAATCGAGCGTGCGAATCATTTTTGTGGAAATTGCGGCAGGACAACGCGGCAGGACAGATGGGCAGGTCAGTTCGTATCACCTGTTCAGGGCGCAGGCATGCAGCCTAGCTTTGCCAGACGGGCATCTGGATCGTTGGGCCATCGCGATGTAATCGAGGGAACGGAACGGCCAATAAATCAACTTGCCCTTGACCGTAAGCTTCCCATGCTAGGGTGGGATGAAGAAACGAAGCAAGCGCAAGCACGGTGCAGCAACCTGCCGGGTAACGGCATTAGGGGAAATTTTCAATTGCTAAAGAGGCCTAACGGAAGCGTTAGCCATAATTCACTGAAAAGGCGTGCTTGCGAAAGCTGCTCTACACGCGGCAAACGGGGAACACCGCTTGGCATCAGGTTTTTTTATGAAGGCGATGGCAAATGGCAAGGTAACAGCAAAAAAGACAAAGATGGTCGGATCGGATGCGGATGGTTCGATTTCGACAAATGGCGGAGATTCTTGAACCAAAAATTATGGCTAGACATACACAAAGGCACCTAGATGAAGCAGTCAAAATGCTACTAAGCGCTGGAGCTCTCCCCAATCATAGGCGGCCAATACCCAGCGCAAAAGATTTGAAACGGCGATTTGTCCTGCGGATAGATAGGTGTGGGAAACCCGCGCTAGAAGAAGTCAAATAATGAGTGGTTTTGTCAAGTTAAATACATAATTCCCAATGTAAAAGCGGTCTTACACCGCGAACCTGGGAACGCCAAGCCCCAGCTTGGCAGTCGTGAATTTCAATCGCGGTGTAAAACCGCTCCTACAAATATTCCTCCGAGCCCAGTCTTAGCTAAGGCTTCTACCGGTACGCGGTTTTCCCTACCCTTCAAGCTACACTTCTTTCGAGGTTAATAAAGTCGACCGAACGCGTTGCCCGTCCCAGGCGGTTGCGATTACCACGGAATCCGGATCCAGATCCGGTAAACCAATAGCGGGCACTTCTCCTTTGGCAGAACTGCGCGTTGCCCGGATCGCTTGACCCTCCTCGGTCGAAAAGCGGACATCGGCATTGGAGAGCGTTTTAAAACCATTGATTCGTGATCGCGCTGTTCGCCCGGTAGCCGATGCCGCGGTCTCTAGGCTAGAACCCCCTCGCGGGGTTTCGCTTGGCGCATCGATGAGATTCCTCACCCGCAGCCCAATACCGGGATCATCCGTCCGAGGATCGAATTCCATCTCCAAAAAATTCCAGTAGAAGGGATCGCCGGAAGGATGTGGGACTAGCTCAGGATTGCTATGCGTTTTATGGTACAGAGCATGAATTTCTAGATCGCGATCATCCACGTCTTTCATTCGAGGACGGAAACCAGGAATCACGGCTCGACCCCCACTCCGTCCGATGGGACCGAAACTGCACTCGATTACGTTGTGTTCGAGATTCTTCATAATGCATCCATTATGCACGTCACCGTAAACCGTAACGATTCCATCGCGCGAACCCAGTAGCTCCAGAACACGGTCCGCGCCCGCCTTGACCCAACCCGCGTAGTCTGCTGTAACGCGATCACGCTGATCGAACTTCTTAGGATGCTTGGCGCTCGCGCTTGCTCCCGTCCATACGGTATGCATTCCATTGATACCGGTAAGGCAGATCAATTTAGAAGAATCGGTGGTCACTAAATCCTGCAGCCACGAAAATTGCTCCTCGCCCAGCAGGCTGCGCGTCGGGTCCGTTCGGTCGTACAAGCTCTTGAATTCATCCCAGCCATTGTCGTCCCAAACATCTACATCCTGAGAACTACGCCAGAGTCGCGAATCGAGAATCGCTAACGTGAAATCGCGGTTGGGCATCTTCCACGCCCGCCATTTCTTTGGATTCTCCAAGGGATCCACTTCTTCCGCTCCGGTGATGAGGTGATGCACAATCTTGAAATTGCGCTTCATGTACTCCGTGTCCTGACCCAGACCTTTCACCTTTCGAATGATGATCTGCTCGGGTCCTTTTACGTCGTCCATCCCGTAGTCGTGGTCGCCTGGATTGATGATATTCCAATGGCGCATGCACTGCCATCGGCTCGTAGGACCGCATATCGAGGTTTTCACAACCTTGTACGCATCGTCCGTACTTGGCGGATACAGTACAAGCTCCATATACCAAACGTCATCCTCCCACACCATAACTTGGAAATCGTAGTCCTCGAAATGCTTATAGCATCCTTCGGAAGGCTGATCCCTGAATTGCCATTCATCCCCACCCCCTAGGATTTGATATCCCTGGTCCGTCTTCTTCTGAAGACCGCTTGTGATGGCATGGCAACTGAGCCCGCAAAGCTTGTACGGAGCGGTCAATTGCGGAAGCCGGCCAACGTAGCTACCCGAAGCGGGAACATCGCCCACAAGTCCCGTTCCGGGACCGACCGCGGCGCTGCCGATTCTGGGGTCGGCGGTTACGTTTACTCCGTCTTTCCACACCGTGTAGTATTGCGTCTTTTCTGCCGGTGACACGGGCAAGCGCGCTTCGATCACAGCCGTGTTCCTCCGAAAATCGTTGCTGACAATCTTAGCGGAGCCCGCAACGGGCACCGCATCCCAGCCTCCCTTAGGCGATTCCGAATCGCTCACGCGAATCTCAGCGCGTTCTCCGTCCGTATCGAAAATCCCGATAAAACGTACCTTCCAAGCATCTCCATCTTGAGCCAAGGTATCGCCCAGCGGGTAGCAGCTAAGACAGTCCGCATGACCCACTTCCCTGGGTTCTACTTCGCTTGCGTTTACCTCGAAGGACTCGACCGAGAAATCGATCAGTCCTCGCCCAGATATCCCTACCATTCCTTGGGTAGCGAGTTCAGGCATTTCGCCCGAAACGGATGTGGATCGACCGTTCACAGTCAGGGTAGATTCGACTGCGCACAAGCCCTTACCGTCGGGCTTCACGACAAGAGAAATAGCTACGGCATCGCCCGGCTTAAGTTCTACGCCGCTCTCCTTGAAGGTCTCTCCTCGCGTCGCGTTGCGGCCATTTCCTTTGCGGCCAATCGTCAACGCGAATTCCCCGTTGTCTTTCCATACAGCTTGATGTACTTTGGCTGCTTTGTCGTAGCTCTCGAAAATTGTTTTGGCGCCAAATGCGATACCGAAGTGGGCGTATCCATCCTGGTACATCTTCCAGTCGCTCTTGTCGCCTTCCTTGGGTTCGGTTCGCGGCGACTTGTAGATAAATCGCGCCTGAATCTCATAGGCGCCCGAAAGCCGCCAATCATTGCGATAAAGTATCCCCACCGGCAAGGATGGGTCGTAATCGGTTTCCATCGATCTGCCCGCGCTCATGGCATGATAAGGAAATCCAGTACGTCGAGCCTGATCGCCCACATTGGACAAGCGGCGACGCAATACCCCATCCTTGATTTGCCAGAATCCGGGATTGAGCGACTCCCAGCCTTTTCCTACCACCAGGCTATCGGGTTGCGTGAAGCCATACCGCGTAGCCCCGGAGGGAGTAAGCGTCTTCGCTTGCAGCGGTATGGCGCTTGAGAGCGCCAATGCTCCGACCGCGCTCGCGCCGGTCATGACGAAATCACGTCGATTGAGAGATTTAGGGCGGATTGATTCGTTCTCCGGGGATTCAGCCATAAGTACAGGAAGTAAAGTTGTGATATCCTATCGTGAAAAACATACGCCTCAAGGTTTTAAACCAAGGCGGCCCAGAGGAATCGATATCGCTCAATTCATATTTTCCCCATCTAGCATCTTCTCTATCCGTTGCACTTCCCTAACGATCAAGGGATAAGCAGCTGCTCGGGGCGAATGCCCATATCCGTCAAGCTCCATGATACGAGCATCGGGATGGCCTGCGACGCGCATCATTCGCATCATGTATGCATTTTCTTCATACCGTCCTAGCATCTCTAGCTCCCGATCTCCCGTAATCATCAGAAACGGAGGCGCGTCCGCGCGAACATGATACAATGGGGCGAGATCGTCGATGATGGGCTGCGTCCCCTCGATGCCGCGCTCCGCTCGAACCGTAAAATGAGTAATCGTATGGCCCGCCAGCGGAATCAGCCCCGCAATCCGATTGGCATCGATTCCGTGTTCGCCCAGCCATCGCTTGTCCAAGCCGACCATACTGGTCAAATATCCACCGGCAGAACTCCCGCTAACGAATATACGCGCGGGATCGCCGCCGAACCGTTTGATATTCTTGAATACCTAGGCCACGGAAGCCGCGGCATCTTTGATGTAGGCTGGCGCGTTGACTTTTGGATGCAGTCGATAGTTGACCGCTACCACCGCCCGGCCCTGTTCCTTAAAGCCCTCGGGGATCGACTTGTTGCCATTCTTCAGGCCCCCTCCATGAAACCAGACGATTGTCGAGAAGCCGGATTTACCTTCAGGGTAGTAGATATCCAAAACGCACCGCTCCGCGATATACGCATCCGTTGACCGAATCGACTCATCGTAGTAAGGGATATCGAGCTTCGTGAGGTAATCGGAATCCTCAGCCAAAGCCAGGGCGCAATATCCGCTCACCAGGAGTGGTAAGAAAAACTTGGGGTAAAGAACTCTGAACATTACCAAGATCTAACCCTGAGATACGCATTAGCAACTTCTATTGCCGCGTGAGCTCGTTCCCGATCTCGGTAATGCTTGATCCCATCCAAGCTCAATTTTCTATTGAAAACGAGGGCCCATGGCATCATGACGCTTAATCGAACCTATGACTCGCAGAAACTCCTATAGAAACCAGCCTCGGCGCGAAAGACCCCCCGTAAATCTCAAACCAGCGATTATCACTGCCTCGATCGCCACAGTCGTCATGCTTTGCTTGGCGATGTTCACCGACGGAGCCGAAAACGCTCCCGCCTGGACCCAGTTCCTGGGACGCTTCCACCCGGCTCTTCTTCATCTTCCCATCGGGTTTTACGCCGTCCTCGCTCTCCTGGAATATCTCGACAGTCTCAAGAGCGGTCCACGTATCGGTAAAGCCTGCGAGATCGTCCTCAAATACACCGCCTACGTTTCCGCGGTCGCCGCAATCTTAGGTATTCTTCTAGCGATGCCCGGAGGCTACAACGAGGACTTGCTGGACCGCCACCGCTGGCTCGGATCCTTGGCCGCCATCTTCGCATTCTGGCTCATCGTACTGCGCTCATGGGCCCGCTCCAAAAGTCGCGGAGGATTCTCGAAGCCCTACCATGGCGCACTCGCCGCAACACTCGTTTTGCTCGTAGTCGTAGGCCACGACGGGGGAACGCTCACTCATGGTTCGGGATACCTCACGAAGCACCTCCCCACTCCGATTAAAGCGATCTTCGGCATGGAAACATCCGACGGCGCCGAACCGATGGCAACGATCGAAGAGGCCGATATCTATCAAGACTTCATCCACCCCATTTTCGAGGAGACCTGCTTCCAGTGCCACGGACCCGACAAGTCCAAGGGTGATCTCCGTCTCGACTCCTTCGAGCTCGCTATGCAAGGCGGTGAGTTGGGGGACACCATCGTCCCCGGAGACATAGACGCCAGCGAATTGATTTACCGCCTCCACCTCGACATCGACGACGATGAGCGCATGCCTCCCGAAGGAAAGCCGCAACCCACCGAAGGACAGATCGCCATACTCGAATGGTGGATACAAGAAGGCGCTGCGGATAGCGGCCTCGTTGGAGAGTTTGACGTCCCGAACGATATCAAGCTAGCGATGACTGCTCAGCTCGGCAAGCCAGGTGAGACCATGATCGCTGGTGACGAGCCAGAAGCGCCGGCAATCCCTCTCGCTCCATGGGAAGAGATCGCGTCTACCGTCGCCTCGCTCGAGAGCGAGCCCAATATCACCGTTCTCAAGCTCGCCATCGATTCACCTGCGATCCGCATCAAGGGACCGTTCGGGGACAATAAATTCAATGATGACGCCCTCGCCAAGCTCGGCCCGGTAGCGAACAATATCGTAGAATTGGAGATCGGGTTTAGCGATGTAACCGATGCCGGGCTATCCGCCATGGCGGACATGCCTAACCTCGAGAAACTATACCTTCAGAAAACAGGAATTACGGACGAGGGACTCGCGCAACTTTCAAAATTCAAGAAACTGCGGTACCTGAACCTCTACGGCACGGAGATTTCCGATGATGGCCTGGATCACTTGCTAGAGCTCAACAACCTAAAAAGCCTCTACCTCTGGGAAACCGGAGTAAGCAAGGACGCAGCCCTGGAGTTTCAGACCCGAAAATCGAGCGCCTCCGGGATCGACGCCTTGAAAGCAGAAATCGAAGCGCTTCAAGCCCAGATCGACCAGTCCGAGGTGCTTGTGGATACGGGCGTTGAGATCAACTAAACTCTAAACCGGTAAACCGCTCCCAAATTGGCCGCTATTCCAAAAAGCGATAACGCTCCCAGCTGCCCTAATAACACTTGGGAAACTTCCCCCGAAGGTGATGAGCTGGTGAAGCGCATCCAAGGCGAGCCCAGTAGGCAGGAATAGAGCTAGGTTTTGCAGCGGTTCCGATACGATTTCCAATGGCCACCAGCAGCCGCCCAGCGCCCCCAATGGCAGCACTACACCGAGACTGAGGCCTACCACCTTTTCTTCCGATTTGATCAGGAAACCGACAAGCAGACCCAAGGAGCCGGAGACCCATGGCAAGACAAGCAGGGTAATCAAAATCCCCAGCAGGTTCTCTCCCATATTCATGCCGAACGCGAATTGTCCTAACAACATGAATACGAATATTTGCACGCAGGCCAACAACATCAGCCCCAACAGCTTTCCCACTAGTAATTGAGCTTTCGAAATCGGAAAAACGCTGATTCGCCTTAAAGTGCCTGAGCGGCGCTCTGCGGCGATGCCAGCGCCACCAAAAATGATCAGATTCAGCATAAGATACATTACGAGGTTGCCGGGAATGGATTGATTGAATCCCACCGGTATCGGTTTTTTTCCCGCAAACCGGGCATCCAAGCCCAGCAAGTTTTCCTTCGCCATAACCGCTCTGAGCGCGTCCTCGGTCAGATCGCCACCGAACTCGTCTGAAGTTCCTGCTTCGAGCAAGTATCCATTGAAAGCCACGGTCGCTCTTCCCAATACCACTTGAGACAGAAACGCTCGTTGGCCGCCTCCTGAACCCACCTTGAAAAAATCCAAGACGCTCTGTTCCTTAGACAGAATCTTCTCCGTAAAATCTGCGGGTATCTTCAGTCCACGCTTCGCGTCTGTCTCGGAATCGTGAAACACGACATTCAAACCTTCGCTCCCCAAAACCTCCAAGAACAGCGCGCTCATGAATCCCTCATCATGATTGACGACGACCAATTCTGGCCGGTCATTTTTGGGATCTCCCGAGCCACCTTGCATTACAAACCCCAAGAAAAAGGAGAACGCCAACGGCATGGCCAAAAGCCAAATGTAGGCGGACTTATCGCGCAGAAACACGCGCAGATCGTGCAACGCAATATCGACGATCTCCTTCACACGGCGCCCCCTTTCAGAATTTTGCGATGAAAAAGCGTAGCGGATACTCCGGCGAAGAGGAAACCGAATATGCAAAGGCGAATCGAAATGCCGACCCATTCAGTCGCCATATCAAAATTCTGCAAATCACGAACGGTTCTGATGAACCATTCAGTGGGAAGATAGGGAGAGACGTAATCTTGGATGAATCCGGGCAGCGCATCCGTTTGCACCATTGTGCCGCTCAATAGAGCCAATCCCATAATGATGATCGTATTTGGCGTGTCCGCTCGCTTTTCCTTCCCCGCGATGCTCGCGATTAAGCTCGTCAAACCAGCGCCGCAAACGCAGTAGGCCAATGTAACTATCGCTACCTTTCCAGGACTTATCCATTCGATTCCAAACAATAAGGCTCCTCCCACAAACATTATCACGGCTGAGATGGATGTAACCGCAACCACAAGTACCATCTTTCCCAATACAAACGGGAGCAAACGGCCGTGCATCGAGCTAAATCGACGCAAGGTTCCAAATTGCGACTCGCGATAAATGCCGTTGGTGGAGCTATTCGCTATCATCAAAAGGAACATCCCGGCCATTCCAGCGAACAAGTAGCTGAACAGATCAAAGGGCTTGCCTGCCTCCTCTTCCGTACCATCGCTACGTGTCGATGATTCGAATGACACCAGAGGTGGAGTCAGGTAGTCTCGGGCGCTTTCAATCTGTTCTCGAGCATCTCCCAAAAGCTTGGATGCCAGAAATACCGTTGAGAAAAAATCTGCCTCCTCAGCTTCCTCCAGAATATCTCTCCAGTTTCTCAGCTCCTCTCCGAAATTTCGAGACAATGCGTTCAGAAGGGTTAGCAATGCTTCAAGGCCTTCCTCGACAATAGCGGTATAGATCGATTGGGCTGGATTCTTGATCAGCTCCAGATTCCGACCCGATTCGGACCCGTCCAGAAATGCGTCCGAAAATCCGTCAGGAATCACTGCGACAGCACTGATCTCGTTTGCGTCAACGCGCTCCATCGCTTCCGCCCGATCAAGAAATTCGGTGTCGAAATATTCAGCGAACTTTTTGCTTGAAATTGAATTCTGAAGCAGTTCTGTGAAAAATGACTCATCTTCGTCCACGATCGCCATCTTAATGGGAGCCATTCCCGAACCAGACTTCGCCTGTTCGCCAAAGGCTAGACCGATAACGGCAACCAATATGAGCGCTATCCCTATTTGGGTGATTATCGGAATCGGATTGCGTCGAACCCGTCTCAGATCTTTAGCTAGAAGCGTACGTATCAAGTGCATCGCAACTTCGGTCCGGATCTAGCCCTCTCTCAAGTCCCTACCAGTCAATGCGAGGAACGCGTCGTTTTAAGCTAGGACGTTTCAGAATGACATTCTCCAGCTGAACCGGCAGATCGAGAAGCTCCTTTAGGCACTCGGCAGGATCCTTCGTATCGGAAGATGCCACCACTAGCTGGGAGTCGGATTCTTGAATCACGCGAAACGACTCTTGAAAGCCAGTCCATTGAGACCGATCAACGCCCGTGAACTTTCCTTCCAGCACAAAGAGAGCTGGTCATGACCAATTTGGTTTCTCAAGTCGGCCAAGGTTCCTTCCGCCAAAATTTTTCCATGGTCGATTATCCCAATGCGATCGCACAAGCTTTCCGCTTCCTCCAAGTAGTGAGTCGTATAGAGAATCCCCGTCCCATCGTTGGCTAAGCCTCGAATAAAATCCAAGATGTTCATCCGCGCTTGCGGATCGATTCCCACCGTCGGTTCATCGAGCAAGAGCAGCTTTGGGCGGTGCATCAGGGCGCAACCCAAGTTGATGCGCCGCTTCATTCCACCCGAATACTTTGAAATGGCATCATTCCCACGGTCCGACAAGGTAAGCGATTCGAGCAATTCAGTCGCCCGTTCCTTGGCGTCGTTTCGGCTCAAGCCGGCCACTTTCCCCCAAAATTCGAGATTTTCACGCCCTGTTAGCTCTTCGTAAAGGGCAAGATCTTGAGGGACAAGTCCCATCAATCGGTGCGACTCCTTTGGGTTCGACCAAAAGTCAGTTCCATCGACTCCAATGCTTCCTTCATCGGGCTTGAGAAGACCGCAGACCAACGAAATAGTGGTCGTCTTCCCCGCCCCGTTCGGACCTAGCAGACCGTAGAATTCTCCGGGATTTACGTTAAACGAAACGTCCTCGACGGCTACCGTTTCACCGAAACGCTTTCGCAATTTATCAATATTGAGGAGCGACATGGTACTAGTGGAACGCGATATTTGTTGCCTTAGGAATCAGAGCAAGGCCAGAAGCCCCGCTTACATAGGAACGGCTCAAGGAGGGATTGAAGCGCATACACTCGTCTATACACACTCAATTGAAATACGTTACATAATTGAGCGCAAACTTCGCCAAGATTTATCGATCTCAACCCGTTGATAATCGGTTTGAGCATTTGCTCTCATCATTAGATCCCTCTACGCAAAATCACCCCAGAAGCACTAGTACCTAAGGTTGTATCCTAGAGGGCACTACCTGTAGAAAAATATTACACTAGTGTGTATTCGTAAACCATTGGTTATAAAAGACTAAATACGCTATTCTAGGTTACGATTAGAAGAGTGTCGGAATTTTTTACGAAACGGGACGTGACGGACCGTATAGAGCTTATTCTCTATGCTATTGCAAGTGCATGACTGTCATTAATTTAAATAGGCCGAGGGCAGCATTCCGAATGTTGGCATCATACAAGCTATAGAGGGTTCATAAATCACAACCCTATAATACCATGAATACTATAATCACAACTCTAGCCACAGTCCTCCCTGATCCTCAGTATGACCAAGTTCCTGATTCAGGATCTTCTATCCTCCTTCTTAGCGCCGGCATAATCTGCCTCGGAGCGCTCGCGCGGTTCGCGAAGAAGTTCAAGCGCTAGACGCCAATTCAATTCAAGCCATACAAGCCGCAGCTTTTTCGGGAGTTGCGGCTTTTTGCTACCCTATTTGCTTAGCTTGACAAATGGATACAGTAAACGCCCAATCAGGCTCTTGGGATATTTAGACATCCCGTGAAAGCCCAGTTTTTCAGGCTGCTCTTTGTCCTCAGGCCAATATGAGTTGCCAAACATCCTATCCCATATCGTTAAGCTAATCGCAAAATTCTGCCCGTGCTTTCCATGCATTTTCAGATCATGATGCCAGGCATGGTATCGAGGAGAGTTTACTAGGTGCCTGAGAGGACCAATATGGAGCTTTAGGTTTGAATGACTCACCTGCTGTACAACCATTGTAATTACGGTTATAATGAGGATCGTGGTATTGCTCGCTCCCAAGACGATGATCGGAATGAAGCTAAATGTTCTGTGAATGAATAGCTCGAACCAATGGGAACGAAACGCGCCAAGCCAATCCAGTTTCTCAATACTATGGTGCAGTTTATGAAAATGCCACATCCAAGGTACTGTATGGAGCAGGCGATGCGTATACCATTCGATAAAGTCTTTTATCACAAACGCGACCCCCACCTGTGCCCAAAGAGGCCAACTGGAAATCAGATCCATTCCCCTCAATGTAGGAAGTCCAAGGTTGGCAAGGGCACCATCCAAAAAGGACACGAGGTTCACGAATATCAAGGCTAGCATCCAACCGACATAGTGTTGATTGAAGACCATCCAGAAGAGATCTTGAACCAAATCCTCTCTCACTGCTTCCTGCTGCGGCCTCCATGGTCTAACACGCTCGAGTACAAGAAGAACTAACGACACGGACACTAGCCAAAAGTAATATTCGAGGTAAATGGGCATCGTTGATTCCTATATATATCGGTAGATTCCGTTCTCCCTATAGGAAAGGTCCGATCAATGGTTGCGCGCAGGACATTAAATCGAGCGGGACAGTCTGGTCTCATGTACAAAAAAGACCGATCCTCACGGATCGGTCTTGGAAATTTATTCAGTCTGGCTATTGCTCTACTTTGATCTAGCCAACTTCCGTCGCGCCCCTACGAGACCGCAGACAGCGACTAGCAGCAACGAGACCGTCGTTCCGGAATCGGGCACCCCTGCATATACAAGCTGATCTTGGTGATGCTTGTGTCCGTTATTGCTGGTTAGGTTCATTACCTTGACCGCGCCTCCAACGTAGTCGCTAGCATAATCTAGCTGCGACTGCGCCAAACCAAGGAAACTACCAAATCCAACTCCATAGTACGCGCTCGTAATTTCGCCTTCGAGATACCAGATCGTATTCTGAAGCTGCTTCGCGCTGTCGTAGACGACGCTATCCAGGTTCGTGTCGCCATAGTTGAATCCAGCGAGGGTTCCCAATGCAAATTGCTCATACAAGTATGCAGTTCCATTGGAAATTACGTCCTTGCCATTCACGGCACCGCTCACCCCGCCCATAATAGAGCCATTGTTGAGCGCTACGTCATAAACGCCTCCGCTGTGGAAATACTCGTTGAATTCGATACAGAAGGTACCGAACCACGTTCCGTCGGTCGATTTCCCATTCGCGTAGTTCGCGAGAACCCATTCGAGTTCATCGTTGGGATTCGCTCGGTAATTGCCCCCGGAACCCGCATCGAACGTACTCATCGTGACCTGAGGAACAGCTAAAGAGCTGGTAACGCCAAAAGCGGCAACCGCGCCCAATACAGTGATAACTTTTGTGAATTTCGTTTTCATATCAATCGTTCTCGTCCGTCTCGATCGAGCCAATTCATTTCGAGCGCGATCCATAAGGACGCTCCATACTAAACAATTTTATGAAATCAGTAAATCGGGGCGAGAGACGGTGATGCTTTGAGGTCAGGCATTAGGGTGCTTTACTCAATGAACCCTAGGTCGAGCGGATCCGCTGAATCCTAATTAATTAAAGCGTCGCTAAACCTGATGTGGATGCATATTGTTGTTGAGCGGGCATTCAGGTATCGCTTCCATGATCAAGTCCCCAACGACGAGTCGATCGGAAAAACGGTTTTAACCTATGCTCAACAAACTCGCTCCATCAATTCTTAGGTTCGCTAGCATTGGGGGAGTCCTCGCTCTAGCAGGAACATTCGCAATCGCAGCATCCTCTGACCCTCCAAAGCTCGAACGCGAGTTTCGCGCGGCTTGGGTTGCGACTGTATTCAATATCGACTGGCCCTCCAAGGCCGGTTTGAAGGTACGAGAGCAGCAACAGGAACTAACGGATCTTCTCAACGCCGCGAAGTGGATGGGGCTAAACGCGATCATCCTTCAAGTACGACCTGCAGCCGATGCCTTGTATCAATCAAGCTTTGAGCCTTGGTCACCCTACCTCACCGGCGAGATGGGACTTTATCCTGGATACGACCCATTGGAATTCGCGATCGAGGAAGCCCATAAAAGAGGCCTGGAACTCCATGCATGGTTCAATCCCTTCAGAGCGCAAACGAACTACAAGAACGCCATAGCGGACGACCACATCGTCAATACGCGTAAAGACTGGATCAAGCGTTACGGTAACTACCTTTGGCTGGATCCTGGCAACCCGGAGGCGCGTGAATATTCCATTCAAGTGATTCTCGACGTCGTTGAACGGTACGACATTGACGGCGTCCACCTTGACGACTACTTCTACCCGTATCCGAGCAATGATGACCGCTTGCCATTTCCAGATGAAGACACGTTCGAACGATTCGGTCGCGGAAAGATCGAGGACTGGAGACGGGCAAGCATCGACGACTTTATTGAAAACCTAAACAAGCGTATCCATAAAACCAAGCCATGGGTACTTTTGGGGATCAGCCCTTTCGGTATTTGGAAACCGGGAACGCCCAAAGGAACCGAGGCCGGACTGGACGCCTACAGCCTGCTTTACGCCGATTCCAGGAAATGGCTGCGAAAGGGATGGACGGACTATATGATGCCTCAACTATACTGGATGATCGATTCCAAAGGACAGAGCTTTCCCAAGCTACTGGATTGGTGGGTTGGCGAAAACAAGCGAAAGCGACACTTGTGGCCTGGAATCGCTACCGATCGCGTGGGACCCGACCGTCCTGCTTCTGAAATGAGCAAGCAGATCAAGCTCATTCGCAGCTCGAAGCAGGACTACCCCGGTCACGCCCACTGGAGCGCCGACAGCTTGATCAAGGATCAGCGTGGCGTTCAAAAGCACTTGATCAAAACAACTTACAACTACCCTGCCCTTGTACCTCCAAGTAAATGGCTCAAAGGTTCCCGCCCCGATGCGCCAACGATTGCGATAACGCCGAAAGGAGAACAATACGTCATCAAGATCGCCCCCCAGGACGCGGTCCGTTTTTGGATCGTACAAACCAAGATTGGATCCCGGTGGACCTTTAGACGAATCGACGCGAATCAGGAATCCGTTACCGTCGACAGCGCAGACATATTCGCCGTATCCGCCCTCGGGCTGACCGGACTCCAAAGCAAGCCAACCGTCTACGATGCCCGGTAGACACTTCACGACAGCGTCGCCCCTGGGCTATTGACCCAATCCTTCTCAAGCAGGTACAGTGCGTCTAATTTGGAAAACAAATCTAGAGATCCCTCTATCGTACAAAGCGCCGTAGCTCGCTTGCATGCGGACGGGAACGTCAATACAATATCCGACGACGTCGCCATCGAAGAGCCCTTGGAAATTCGCCTGGGCAATCGCCCTTTCGTCGTGACCATGCGAACGCCAGGACACGATGAGGAGCTGGCGGCAGGGTTTATGATTACGGAAGGGATCGTTCATTCCGCTGACGATTTCAAGGAGATCGATCGTTGCCAAGTCTCTCCCACCCCGGAAAACACGATTCGTATACGGCTCAAAAAGGGAAACGATTCGGAAGCGATCGATTCGCGACGCTATGGAGCCGTTTCCTCAAGCTGCGGCGTTTGCGGAAAGACCTCATTGGAGGATCTTAGAAAATCGTATCCAACGATTGAGAGTCGCTGCGCCATCGATCGCAAGACGCTGCTAGAGTTGCCCGACGCGCTTCGAGCCCATCAAGCGGTATTCGATCGAACTGGAGGCCTTCATTCATCCGGCATCTTCGATTGCGAAGGAAATTTCCTATATCTTAGAGAAGACGTGGGACGGCACAATGCGCTAGACAAGGCAATCGGGCACGCAGCGCTGAACGGCGAATTTCCATTGGACAATCATGTACTCGTGGTAAGTGGGCGTGTCTCCTTCGAAATTATTCAAAAGGCGCTGGCCGCGCGCATCCCCATTATCGCAGCTGTATCCGCTCCGTCATCACTCGCAATCTCCGTCGCCCGCGAGTGCGGCATCACTCTTGTCGGCTTTCTTCGCTCCCCCACCATGAACGTCTATTCCCATCCACAACGCATATCAGGATAAGCGTTTCACGAACTTTAAACGAACCCATCAATTATGAAACCACACTTGCTATATCCAATCGCGATTCTCGCATTCTTATTTCCGACAACGCTTTCGGGACAAGCTTCCTCGGACAAATCCCTAACGAAAGACGACATCATGGCCATGGTCGATGAGCTCTCCAATTGGGGACGATGGGGACCCGACGATCAGCTTGGCGCCATCAATCTGATTACTCCTGAAACACGAAAGCGCGCAGCGAAACTTGTCCGCGAAGGGATATCCGTATCCCTCGCCCGAGACGTCGAAACGGAGGTCGCGGTCGACAATCCAAAGCCCTTCGAGCATACGATGCTGTCGGATGGCCAAACCTTGCACGCCCAGTGGTGCTCGGACAACTTTTCGGTCTCCTACCACGGATTCGCCCACTCGCACATAGACTCGCTTTGCCACTATGTTCACGAGCAAACGCTGTACAACGGCTACTCGAGCAAGCTCGTCACCTCGGAGGGGGCCCTGACGCTCGACATAACCAACATGAAGAACGGGCTCTTCAGTCGCGGTATCCTTATTGACCTCCCCGCTCTCAAAGGCGTCGACTACCTCGAACCAGGGACAGCCATCTATCCAGAAGATCTCGACGCTTGGGAAAAGAAGATCGGCCTCAGCATCCGCTCGGGGGACATCGTGCTGCTCTACACCGGACGCTGGGCGCGACGCGATGCAGTCGGTCCTTGGAATGGAAGCCAAGCAGGACTGCACGCTACTTCCGCCCGATGGCTCAAGGCCCGCGACATCGCCGTGCTTGGCAGCGACGGAGGCAGCGAAGCCTCCCCTTCAGGAATTCCCGGAGTCAATAGCCCCATCCACCTTCTAATGCTCCACTCGATGGGCGTACCGATACTCGACAATCTCGACCTGGAAGCCTTAAGCAAAAAGTCGAGGGAACTAAATCGGTGGGACTTCTTACTAACCGTTGCGCCGCTAGCGGTAAAAGGAGGCACCGGTTCGCCCTTGAACCCGATTGCCACGTTTTAAGAGCGCATGCAAATGAAGCGTCCTGTCGCAATCTTGATAATCGTTTTAATACTCGCGTATTGCGGAGGTCGCCTCTCCTACCATTGGTTCGCACAAACGAAATCTGACTCCCCGCCTGAGTCAACGCCGGTCGTTTCAGCAGAGCCATCAAGCCTACCCGCGGAACCGACGCTTGCTCCTAGCTTCGAGGTGGAAGCCATCATGGACGATTCCTTTTCACCCCCAGAGGACATCGCGTTCTCGGATGAACTCCTCGTTTCATTCGACAACGACTCAAGCTACCAACGCTTTCTTGAAAACGCTGCTCGCGAGGGAATCAATGTCATGCGCGCGAATGACCGACTCAGATCTGCGCGAGTCGGCATCTCCGACGAAAGCGAAGCCGATCGCGTCCGCGCGATCGCTGGGGAGGATGCCCAATTCGACTACAACTACATCGTAGCAGCGCCAACAACCCCGCAGCCCTCCGTTTCAGGGCAAGGCAATCAAGCGTTCAACAACCAAGCGCTCGCCTGGCTGGGCGTCCCCGATGACCATTCGACCTGGGGAGCGGGAATAACCGTTGCGATTCTCGATACGGGAATATCAAGCCATTCCTCGCTGGACGGGGTCGAGATTGAGCGGATCTCGTTGATTGACGACAACGCCCAAAACGGGCGCTCCGAATACAGCGGCCACGGCACGGCCGTCGCTTCGATCATCGCAGGCAGCTCTGGAACGGGAATCGCTCCAGCTTCGGATTTAATCAGTATTCAAGTTATGGATTCAGATGGACTTGGCGATAGTTTCACTCTCGCGGAAGGCATTATTCGAGCAGTCGATTCCGGAGCAGAGGTAATCAGCATGTCCCTTGGAAGCTATGGCTATACGCGCGCACTGCAGGATGCGGTCGACTATGCTCATTCCAAGAACGTCGCTCTCGTCGCTTCCGTAGGCAACGACGGCTCCTATGCGGCGCCGTACCCTGCCCAGTTGGAAGGTGTAATCGGCGTATCGGCCGTCGACGCAGAAAGTCAGCGCGCCGCATTTTCCAACTACAGCTCTGCAGTCGATATTGGAGCTCCCGGCGTAGGCGTCTACGCCGCTTGGAATGACAACGATTGGACCCGCTTTTCCGGCACGTCGGCAGCGGCCCCTTATGTTTCAGGCACGATCGCCGCCACCCTTTCACTCGATTCAAAGCTCAATCCAGTCGATGCTGCGGAAATCGTTCTCGACTATGCGGACGATGCGAGCGCTCCCGGAATTGATATAGAGGTCGGCCAAGGTATCCTCAATCTAGACCGGGTGGTAAACCGCGATGAATCGCATATCTTCGACGCCGCGCTCGCTGATTTCTACCTGGACCTAGACCAGGCCAACGAGTCGACGATTCCTTTGCTGGTAAATGTGCAAAATAGAGGCACGGAGCGACTCAACAACGTTTCGGTCATCGTGACCGAGAACGACGGAATCCCCCAAAGAGTCTATTTAGGCAGCCTCATGGAAAGCGAAACGACATCCCACACGATCTACCTAGACCCCTCGCAGCTAATGCCTGAAGCCGGATATACCATTTTTGCAGAAACGGTCATCAATGGACCCGAGGATTCTCGAGCAGGAAACGATGCTCGATCAGGATCGCTTCAACTGCAAGTACCCGATCCTTAACCGAATTTGAAATTTGAAAATATTAGCATAGGACCAACGTTGTCCGATGCCATAGCGTAGCATACCGCCTATGAAAGAAACCGACATTGCATTCACAGGCTACCCTGTTTCGAACATGCCTCGCGCTCGAGCCTTCTACGAGGGCGTACTAGGACTAGGGCCTACGGTTTACGAGCTCCCGAACGGAACCTCTTGGGTCGAGTACGAGCTTGCCTCGGGAACCTTGGCCATCACTGACGTCGATCCCAATTGGCAGCCTCGAGACAACGGCCCGGCGATCGCTTTAGAAGTCGATGAATTCGATTCCGCCATGGACCATTTTCGAGCAAAAGGCGTTGAAATTCGTATTGAAGAAATCGATTCGCCAGTTTGCAAAATCGGTTCGATCCTCGATTCCGAAGGGAACACGATCACGATACACTGCAAGAAGGAGTCCCATCCAGACAAGGCGGGCTTCCCAAGCAATCGCCCATTCACGCTAGAACGGGAGCTCTACTTCTGAGCAACCGCTACGGGCGAGGGATCGGCTTCGACGATGATTCGCGCTTGGTCGATAAACCCGTGGATCTCGAAATTCATGAAGACCTGTTGACAATCCGAGGAAATACGAACGATGTCGTTCTCAGTACGTCGGCCTTGCTTGCTTTCGTAAGCGATATCCGAGTGTCCAACAATCGAGTCGCTTTCATTCAAGTTAGGCCCATGGAGAATCACTCCGAGTATCTTATTCTTGAATCGTACGCGGCCTTTGGCACGATGGTTTTCGTTCGCGCTCGCGTCAAAATGTATCAAGTAACTGTGTACAAGCGTGTTTTCAGGGATTTTTCCTTGGATCAATGAAGACAGTACAGGCTTCTCGCGCTCGCGCTGTTTCGACGTAGCGGTATCGAGGTATTGCTTGAGCGCATTCTCGCTCATAACGCGGTACGTGCCTGGCTTGGCCAGATTCACTTGCAGCGACTGCGGCAATGAGAAATTCCTTCGCTCTGGAAATAGCATCAGGTAGTCGTGCTTGAACCGGCCATGACGCAAGTCCTTGGGCGGGTCCTGTAGATTGTGAACCTGTCCCCCAATCGCTCGAATGAGCGGATCCTTCAGCGGAGAAGGCGCGAATGAATTGGGATCGTACTCCCGCTCCAAATAGGACGGATTCAGATCGAGCTCCGCCAATCGGTCCTTGGCGATGACGAGCGGTTCGTTCTCGTAATCCATCCCCATTTTCATCCGAGCTTCAACTTCGCCTTCAAGCACGTGCAAGCGAGACTCTCCCGCCTTGTCTACCTTTAGAGCGAATTCGGTACCCAGATCGACTACTTCCATATCCGGCGTATCGATACGAAACCCAATCGCCTGAGGCGGTACGTTGGCAGTGACGCGGCCCGTCATCAACGTAATGTGATCGAGCCCAAACACGTCGAATTCCACAGGGCCCCTCATTGAAAGCTCCACGCCGTTATCCAAGCGGACCTGGGCTTTTCCGGCATCCAGCCGAAACAGACCACGCTGCAGACCCTTGCCCACGAACAGGTCCGACGGCGATTCCTCGCTCTTCAAGCTGGTTACGATTCCAAGGTAGTCCTCTTGATCGAATCCCTGCGAACCCGAACCTGGAATAACCTGCCAGAGATTGAGCGATAAGGCAACTAAGGCAGCGATCGAGGCTACCGCAGCGAATGTTTTCCAAAAATCGATATTGTCCCGTCGAGCCGCTTCAGACTTGAGCGTCTCATAGTCGATCATGTTGTCCATTTTTCCCGCTACGGCGAGCAATGGTTCCTGATACAGGGAACCGTGCATGTCCACGTATCGAATATAGTCGTCGAGCCGGTCTTGATCGGATTTCAAAATCCGATTGAGAGCCTGCGCCTCGTGATCGCTTAGAGTCCCGCTGATCGCTTTATCCAAAAGCGAATCCCACTCTTCGTTGCCTATGGGTTTCATGTTCATCAGGCGGTCACGCCCCTCGCTTGCATTTTTCCTTGTATGCAGTGCATCAGTGTTTTTCGTACGCGTTGAAGGGCCTTGTAGGTGGCTTCAACCGTCTTGCCTTGAGAATCCGCAATAACATCTACGGTCTCATCTTCAAAGTAGTAATCAGTCAACATGGATCGCTTGTCCTGGGGCACTTCCGCAAGACACTCTTTCAGGTACTCGCGGCGCTGATCCAGCTCAGGAGTCAGCATCGATTGCCTCGATGCGATTTCTTTCATCAAGTCCTCGTCTAGAAAACGGTGCCAACGGCTCGACTTCTCGCGATGCTTCAGAGTCATATGGTACGCGAATCGGAAGGCCCAAGGAGCGAAGGGTCGCGTGGGGTCGTAGTCTCCGATCTTGTTGTACAACGCGATTGCCGTCTCCTGCAGAACATCCTGCGCATCCTGAGAATGGGGCATCAAAGAAAGTATGTACCGATAAATCTGCTTCTCATGAGACATGAAAAGCTGGATGAATCGGCTTCGCGGGTCTAATTTTTCTTCAGAAGACATTGTTAAGTAAGATACGGCAACTGTATGGGAACTATTACTAAAATCGATCGAATTCTGGACAGGCTGCGCGTTGGCGGACGAATCTCATTTGTTTTGTCCAAGTTTCTATGACGCTAGGTAATCTGTTTGTTGCAAGGCGCTACGTCGAATCGATCAGCGCCATCCATTGCAGCACCTCCTTTATTTATTCATAGTGTCAATCGTAAGCGTCTCCTGTCGCAATTCAGGAATTCGCTTAATGTGGGAATCGCTTCCGGGTCGCAAGGCCTGGAAGCGTACCTGTTTTCAGACCCTTCTAGTTGTCCGTTAATTGGCTACCAGCTTCAGCGCGCGGCCTTTCCCAAGAGACTGATCCAGCTCCACCTGATTGATAATCGCCAAATCGAGCGCATCCAAGCCATAGGGCAAGTCATCGGTCAAATACGATTTGAAAACACCGTCGCGATCCACATTCCGGACCACCAGCCTGGCAGGTTGCAGATCTCTGATGGATTTGTCGCCAATAGGTCCGAAACTGCCTGAGATCCGCGCGAAAACAGGCCAGTACCGCTCGACATCAGCAGCAGAAGCATAGCTCAAGAAACTGAATACAGTTCCATCGTACTTGAAGAATTCATTCTTCAAAATCACCGGGCCGCTCGACGTATCGACAGATCCCTCTACAACGTATCCATCAAATCTACCGATCCTGGTAGATTCCGCTCGCCTTGGCTGCAGCTGAGCGACGGCAACGAAACTTCGAGCGGCTTCCTCGGGCGTATTGCCTTGCCCAATACCGAATATAACGATACCCCGACCCTGAGAGTCGGCAAGGGTAACGCGGCTGGCTTCATTCTTCGCTCTCCATCCCTCAGGAACGTTGAACTCGAAATTCATGTCAGGATGATAGAATTTCCCCCGGAGAGAAACCCCTTTCCGCGGATTCTCTCCTAGGACGAGCCCGTCGATTCGCCTCAAGTATTCGGCCTCCCCTACTTTGGTTTCCCCGTACTTCGTCTTCATTTCCGCCGCGAGCTGCAGAATGCGGCTTTGGCGCTCGCCTGGATCGGGGTGACTCGATTGCCATGTAGGCAAACGCTGCCCTGACTTCCCCGATATTCGACCCAGGGAATTGAAGAAAGCAGCGGATTCCCCAACCGAATAGCCGGCTTTCGCTGAATACTCGACGCCGTAGATATCTGATTCGCGCTCCGCATCCCGACCGTACTTCAAGCTAATCATCTGAAAGACGCTACCACCTAAACCCAGAAATTGGTCCGCAAAGTTCTGATTTCCCGTGACCGTTTGACCAATCACCGCGCCCGCTACCAGTCCGATTTGCCCCCACTGCTGCTTCAGCGCCCGCTGCGATGCGTGACGCGCCGCCACATGCGTGATCTCATGGCCTAAAACTACGGCCAGCTGAGCCTCATTGTTCAAGTGCGCCAGCAGCCCTCGGGTCACGTACACGTACCCCCCAGGCAAGGCGAACGCATTGACGACTGGGCTATCCATTACCCGGAACGTAAATTCGAGATTGCGGTAGATCTCCGGCGTGTCGGGTTGGCGCAGGCTGCTCTGGGCGAGTACGCGTTCCCCTATTTCGGTCACATAGCGAGCCAAAGCATCGTCCGGATACAAGCCCATTTCCTGAATTAGTTCTCGATCGCTTTTCTTTCCGAGCTCGAGCTCTTGCTGCCAGGTATAGCCGTAGCTCTTCGACTCACCTGTAAGAGCGCTCGGTTCGGTAACGCAACCAGTGAAAACGGCAACGAATGAGAATATTCCAATAACCAGAAAGGTACGCTTTTTCGATTTCATAACGGCCTAATCCCAATCCGATACTTATCGGGCAATTAGGTTCCAATTCCAAGCGGTAAATTGGGCTAGCCCTGATTCGGGATCGTCAGCCTAAAACACGTTTTCCCTTCGACGGATTCGACCAGAACCAGGTCTCCTCCATGCGCTCGAGCAAATTCCCGAGACAAATTGAGACCGAGGCCAAACCCATCAACGCTCCGGTTCCGAGCGCTATCCACCCGCGAAAATCGATCGAATAGCCTTCGCTGCGATTCTACCGGAATCCCATCTCCCCCATTTGAGATTTCCAGACGCATCTCCGACTCGTCCACTGCAAGTTCTATACTCACCCAGGGATTGGAATCATCGTTGTACTTCAGGGCGTTGCTCAACAGATTCTGGACGATCTGCGTCACCAGCGAATCATCTACCGAAAGGGCTGTTTTCGAGTCTACATCGACTGAAAATCGAGTCTGAGCCGATTGCATTTCGAAGTCCTCAACCAGCTCGGCAATCAAAGACCCAACCTTCACCGGTTTTGCGGAAACGCTAATTTGACCCGCATCCGCCTGAGCAAGCAGCAGCAGTCGGCGCGTAATACCGTGAAGCCGCTGCGTCTCCTCCAGCAACATCCCCAGGCGCCGTTGCTGCTCGCTATCGTCTGGGGCTTCCTGCAAGGCGCTTTCCAAGTGACCTTGCAGGATCGTCAACGGCGTTTTCAATTCATGAGCCGCATCCGCGCTAAAGCGAGTCGCTTGATTAAAGCTCCGCTCCAATCGCTCGAGCATGTCGTTGAACACTTGAATAAGTTCGGAAAATTCCCGATCTTCATTTCCGCGCGAAATGCGCTCGTCGAGCTTGGCGGCCGACATGCCACTTGCGGTAACCGTCAGCTTTCTAATCGGACTGATAGCGCGAGACGCAATAACCCACGCCCCTATCGCAACGATAAGCAGAGCGAACGGAGCGCTAATCAGGAAAGCGTTGCGCGCATGCGTCATTTCCCGAGCCACTTTACTAAGCTCTACACCGACCGCAACACTGTATCCAGAAAAAGGAAACACTCCGAACCTTATAGGTCCATCGGGGCCCATTCGCGTAGTCAAAATCGGAGGACCGGACGGGCGGATTCCTCGATCATCGGGCCGTATCATAGGATCTCTTCCTCCTGGCCGACCACGATCTCCACCGGAATCTATAGCCCTTGGCGTATCAACGGAAATTGCGTTTTCGGGAGGACCGCGAGGGCCACGGTCAGGATTAGGTGGCTCTCCCGTTTCCGGACCTTTGGGACCGCCTCCTCGACGGCGATTCGAATGGTGCCACCAATCCGATTGAACGAATCGGTCCGGCCTTTTCGGAGGAGCGAGTTCTCCCTCGGGAACCGGCAATGCTGCAACCAGCTCGTCCGATGGCCAGTACTCGGTTTGGAAGAAAACGGTTTCGTCTGCTCCATAAGCCAGAATGTGTACGTCCCCGTTGAAAATGCGTTGAGCAACGCGATCCGTCGCCTCGGCGAGCCGGATCCAGGACTGCTCATGCTTCGGGTGCGGAAACTCGCGAAAAGGCATTGTCCGCAAGCTTTGATCCACTGTGGATATCTTAATGACATACAATGCATAACGGCTCCCCAGGCCGAACGCGGCCAAAACCGTTCCGCAGACGAGGATCGTCAGGGCTAGAATCTTGAACCGAAAGGACTGTCGAAAACGTTTCATTCCTTCTTCATGCGATAGCCCACGCCCCTAACCGTTTCGATCAGCTTCTCCTCCCCCTCCTGATCAATCTTCTTGCGCAATCGCTGCAAGCACACGTCCACGATATTCGTGTTTGGATCGAAGTCATAACCCCAAACGTGCTCCAAAATTTGGGTACGCGTATAGACACGACCCGGAGATCGCATCAAGTACTCGAGCAAATTAAATTCGCGGGAGGTCAATTCGATCTCCCTTTCGCTGCGGCTCACTTCTCGAGTCGCTAAGTTCAATACAAGGTCATCGACCTGCTTTACATTGAGCTGGCTTCCCGTCGTCCGGCGATGCAATGCCTGCAGGCGAGCCACGAGCTCATCGATATAGAACGGTTTCGTCAGATAATCATCCGCTCCCAAGTTCAAGCCTTCCAGGCGTTCGTCCAATTCGCCTCGCGCCGTAGCCGCGATCACGGGCACGTTGTTCCCTTTCTGACGAAGGCTTTTAAGGATGCTCAAACCGTCACGCCCAGGAAGCATTATATCTAGAACGATCGCGTCATAGCTTTGAGAAGTCGCCAAATAGAATCCGTCGTTGCCGTCCTCGGCCAGATCAACCGTGAATCCATGCTCCTTCAGCCCCTTCGTTACGAAGTCGGAGATCTTCTTTTCATCCTCAACTAATAGAACTTTCATGATCTGGCCGACTCTGATGCGAGCCTTGTTATCTTGTTATCCTTTAAACTATTAGGCAGCGGATCTCAAGAATTGGTTTATTACAAATCTGTAATTTGCCAGCGACGCAAATTGTAATTTTCTCGTGGTTTACTCGTTTGCATACACCGAAGCGCGAACAGCGCAAAGACAACAACACAAGGAAAGTTATTATGAAAAAGAAAATTCTCGCAGCGAGCATCGCTGCGCTCGCCACCACAGCATTCACCGCCCAGGCTCAACCAGGGGGGAAAGCGCGCGGCGAACGACCCGATCCCGAGACAGTCGTAATCGACATCGTTTCGGAATACGATAACAATACAGACAATTTGATCGACGCAGTCGAACTAGAGGCGGCCCTAATGGGGATGCACGAGAAACGCGCCGAGAGAATGGACGAACGCATGGGTGAGCGCGATGGCGATCGGGACCGTTCCCAACGCGGAGAGGGAAGAGATCGACGACGACCTGATCCCTCGCAAATCGCAGCTCGTCTCGTAGGCGATTTCGACGAGGACGGTGACGAAGCTTTGAATACAGAAGAACTTCATGGAGCGGTAAGCGCAATGGGTCCACGAGGACCTAGAGGGAAACGGGGACCCAAGGGAGATAACCGTCCTCGAGACCTGGCGCCCGATACGGAATAGGCTGATCACAATCTAGGGATGGAAGGGAAGAGAGGAGGCCGCCAGATGGGAGGAACTGGCGGCGCCTCTCACCCACCCTTTGAACGTTGAAAGCATTTTTCACACACAGACACATCACACATCAGGAACGGACCCGGCTTTGGCTGGGTCCGTTTTCTTTGGGATTGGACTTGCGCGATCGCTCCGCCGGCACAATTTCCAAATCTACGCCTCGCGAAATGGACGCCGATCAAAAAGACAATCTTACTATAAAGAAGGCTTTGAGCTACGCAAATGGCTATAGAGAGCTCGGTATGCTGCAAGATGCGCTGGAAGAATTGGCAAAGATGCCTGACGCTCTGGCCGACCGGATCGAGATCCATCAAATGCGGCTCGCCATTCTATTCGATGCTAAAGATTGGCCGGCAGCAGAATGCGCAGCGAAGACCATCGCTCTGCGCGAGCCCGAAGATCCGGGAGCCATCGTCAATCTTGCATTCGCTACGCGCCGTTCGAAGTCTATGCAAGAAGCGAAGCAAATTCTTCTGGCCGCTGTCGATCGATTCGCGAATGTCGCGATCATCCACTACAATCTCGCTTGCTACGATTGCGTCGATTCAAATCTTGAAACCGCCAAGGAACGATTGGTGAAATCGATTTCGCTCGATCCCAGCTTTTTGGATACCGCCAAGAGCGACGACGATCTCAAGCCTCTGACAGACTGGCTCGAAAATCTCGAAATCGCCTGAGCGATTCTCGACAAGGATAGAATGCGACGTGCCGGCGCGTTTTCTTTCTCAGCGAGCGTCAAGCAACGCTACCCTTACCGAATCTCCTTCGGATCGATGCGCTTCACTTTTTCAAGCTTGGCTCGAAAGAGCTCATCCATCAACGCCTTGGTCCGATCTGGAATCGTCTTTTCTACTTCCTCCAAGGAAGGGAGCGGACGTTCATCTTTTAAGGATGCCTCGCTCGTATCGCCGATTTCAGAATCCTCTCCAACATAGGCAGCCATCTCTTCTGGCGAAGGAGCATCGTCGACGGCAATGGGAACTTCTTCAGGATCCGACAGGCTCGCCTCGTCGGGAGCGTTCATCTCGAGATTCGACTCGGATACAGGTTCTTCAATAACCTGAACAGGATTCGACGATGCCTCCTTTGAACTAGGCGCTAAGGCTTTTTTTTTTCGTCGGGCAAGCTACCCGCTAGGGTTGAAAGCTCTCGGATCAATCCGTCGATGGCGCGAGCGCGGCAATGCTCGGACGCCTTGAGCAGGGCGACTTCGAAATTCACCTTCTCATTCAAGCCAAATTTCAATCCACTTTCGCTTTCCCTCAGACTATCGAGAAGACGCGTAAGCGATTCAGTACTCATCGAAGCGCCTAGGCTAGAATCAGTTCCTCCCGCTTTGACGGCATTGAGCAGCGCTTCGCGCACTCGAGCTTGTAAATCCACTAGGGCGCGAAAAAAGTCGCGGCCAGAAGCATCGAATTCGTCTACGAGCTCAATGAGCCGAGCATGATCTCCCGTCGCGATGGCTGAAGCTAACGCTGTCGTCTGCTCAACGCCGATCAATCCGTAAACCTGCAGCACATCTTCCTCGGCAATCGCGCTACCGCAGAAAGCGATCATTTGATCGAGAATCGACTGCGAGTCGCGCATCCCTCCGTCCGCCATTCGAGCGATCGCTTCAAGGGCGGCATCTTCCGCCGAGATCCCCTCCTGCTCGCAAATGTATGCGAGGCGATCCTTGATTAGATTCTCTGGTATCGGCTTGAGGTCAAAACGCTGGCAGCGCGAAACAATAGTCGGGAGCACCTTGTGGGCTTCCGTGGTCGCGAATACGAATTTCACGTGCTCAGGCGGTTCCTCCAGGATTTTCAGCAACGCGTTGAACGCGGCAGTTGAAAGCATGTGCACTTCGTCGATGATATAGATCTTGAAGCGCCCCTGGCTGGGCGAATACTGAGCGTCCTCTCGCAAGTCGCGCACTTGCTCAACACCGTTGTTGGAAGCGCCATCAATCTCTAGGACGTCCATGCAAGAGCCATCCATTATGGATTTGCAGATTTCGGAATCTGCCGGTGGATCCGCCAAGGGGCCTCCCTCGCAGTTGAGGCACTTGGCAAAAAGGCGCGCCGTAGTCGTTTTTCCAGTACCTCTCGGTCCTACGAATAGATAGGCGTGAGCAATTCGGTTTTGCTCGATCGCATTTTTCAGGGTACGCACCACATGATCTTGCCCGACGAGATCGTCGAACGACTGAGGTCGCCACTTTCGAGCAATTACTTGGTACCCTACTGAAGACATAGACTAATTCTGAAAAAGACTACCCACGAACCGATCGAACTGTCTCGAACTATGGATTCTTGTACAATCACAAATTCAAACGAAACGCGCATTCGCAGATTAAAAAAGGTGGCCAGGCGACCTACGGCGCATGTGGAGCGTGACTACCGTTGCTACCTTCCGGTCCTGGCGGAGTTTGCCCGTTCCATCATCGCATAGGACCTAGCCGGCGAAAAACCTGGCGCCGAATTCAATCAGATCAATCTCAAAAACGATCAATCAGGCGGAAACCTCAGTTTTATATTTAAAGGCAAGGATTCAATCGGACAATTCGGACGCGGGCGATCCCTCCTCTGATTTGATCGGATCGAAGTAATAGCGCCGTTGATTCAGCTCGACCTGGATCTCCAGGGAGTCCAATTGAACAGGTGGTTTCAGAATCGCCAAAGTCCCGACGTCTGGATGGGCTCGAAAACCCGTGGAATAGACGATCTTCCATTCATCGGCCATACGCACCGCAAATTCGAAGGGCACCTCGTCGATCGCCTCCAAAGCCCGGCTCCAGCGTCAAGGTTCGTTCCCCTACCCGAGCGAGCAAAGGCGGGACCGCCAAATTGAGGAATCGCAAATGCCCAGCCTCGAACTCTCCAGGACTCTCGTCCGCCACAAAAACGGTGTAGGGAAGATTCCTGAGGCTGTCTCGATTCGCGATGACAACGAGGAATGCTCGAGACTCGATACTCTCGATATCGCCGACCGCGATGGTCTCTTCCTGCTCGCGCCCCTGTTCATCCTGAAACACGCGCAGGAACGCGATTTCTGATTGGTCCTCGGGCACCGCGTAAACCCGAGTGCGCCCATAAGGGTCGAACTCTATGGCCTCTCTTTCATCGTTCGCGTTGTAAAAATAGATTTCCTGAAAAAAATCGTTCCCAAATGCTCGGGCAGTGAATTGGATACGGGGTTCCTCCTCCAATTCCTGGGCCCACCCTAGGACTGTTCCGAATAACATCAAAATAAAAGTATACGTAATTTGGATACAAATTTTCATATCTCGTCACCCGTCAACCACCGAAAGGCGATAACGCGGTACTCCCGGCCATAATTTCCAGGAGTATTCAAGGTTGGCAACATGGGGTCTTGATTACCGGGAGTCACGTCGTATTCGGTCTCATCTTTAGCGTGCACGCGCTGCACGATCACTTCGCAATACGCTCTCACCACCGTTTTTGTCGCATCGAAGGGGTTTACGGAGTCGCCATAAGCTCGGATGACGAACGTATCGCTACGAGCGGACAAGAAAGGAGCGATCGCCGCCAATACGTCTTGCTGGGTCAAGAAGCTGGAGGCGTAGGCCAGTTCCGTCAATGGATCCGCTAAGTCGGTTCGAACAGCGTCATTCAGACCAGCGGCTGCGATAGCTCCTTCAATGACGCCTGAATCCACGAAATCCTCAAGGCTCACGAACGGACCAACCGTACCAGACAGCGCTTGGCGACGGGTGCGGATCAATTCAACTATCTCAGTCGCCAGAGTCTCCACTTCCGCATCCGTCAGGGAGCGCATCCCCTTGCGGAAGAACTCGCGTGACTTTCCAAGATCGGACATGTCGTAGGAGCCAAGCCAGGTTTCCTCAGCGGTTTGCCCGAAGCGCAGGAATTGATATTCGCCAGTTACATCCACTTCGCTTTGCCCGGCTACCGGAGTAGAGCCCAAAGGATCGTCATAGGCCCAATTCCCCAATCGTACCCCTTTCAAAAGCGAAGCCCAAGCTTCTATCGATGTGGAGTTCACATTGAACGCCCCCTCCAGATAAAGGTGCTCTGCGGAGTCGGGGTCTTGCAGATCTCCGATCGCCGTTCCTTGAACCGGTTGCATTCGACTATTCGGCAGCGGCGCAGAAGGCGTCCATGTCGTCGTTCCCTGCGGGACAGTGGAAAGGAAGAAGCGGTCGAATACTTCGTTGATGGGAGCCACAGGACTGATGCTCGCATCAGACGCTCCCAAATGCGCCTTCAGTCCCGATGGGAATTCCGCCATTTGCAATGCGCCAAGAGAGAGGAATTCCTGACGCGGCAGTCCAAGCAACGGAATGTTGTTTTCGATAGAAGCGTCAGAATTGTAGCCCAGCAAATCCGTGACTGAGCTTTGGATCGTCGAATTCGAAAAGGGATTGTCCCCACCCGGGTATTCGAAAAAGAACATCGACGCAGGAACATACCCCGGAGGCGCTGGATTCGGGTCACGGTACTGGCAATGGGGGGAGGTTCTGGAGCCGTTTCGAGATCTTTCGCCGACATACGAATCACCAAGTGGAATTCAGAAATCACCGGTGAGATATTAGGCGTCGGGCCACCCCCTCCAAACGTCGTACCCGCAGCGATCGGATAGGAACGCGTTAATTCAGTGGGCGATGTAAAAGCGATATCGGCAACATTCAGGTAAGGCATCAAGTAATTATTCACTAGATCGTCTACCCCCGTATCTCCCGTATTCACCAAATGAATATCGGATAAATCCTCTCTCAATCCCCCTCTTACCGTATCCGCGAGCAACCCGATCGATGTCCCAGTATAGTCATGAAATCGACGCAGCACATCATTTTGCGTAAACGTCCCCAGGAACGACAATCCTGGATTCTCCTCTTGCCGCAGCACGAGCTCGCTTACGATCGAATCTATCCGCGCATTCGTCGCATCCACTGCCCGTCCATCCACTTCAAGCAGATAGCGCTGAACGAGCATTTGTTTCAACCGAGCATGCTCGTCTGTCGGAGAACCCGCATTATCGTAGCCGTCGTGAACGATCCCGGAATGCAGATCTTCAGAAGATAGCTGGCTTTGACCCCGTTGTCGCCCACCCAATACGCGTAATGGCCGACCGTTGCTTGCTTAGAGGTCGCCAATCCGACGATGTTGTCGGACAGCAGCGGTTCCTTAGGCACCCAAACATCATGATTGGTCTGTCCGCTGGAGGGTGTCTCTGGCTTGGCGGTTCCCGCTCCCACCAGCTTTACCAATTCCGAGGACACTCCTGTCGCTGGCAAACGGATCCGCGTCTTGCATGCCCGTATCGATCGTATAGGTCGCGTCCAAGGGTCGAGTGACGAGCCATCTCGGCGCATCGGACGTGTTGTCATTGTCCCAGGCACCTGTCCAAAACGGCTGGTACACGCCGCTCGTCCCAGGAGAGTTGGCATCGTTGAAATCATCATCCGCAGGAACGCGGGCACCGTCTGCTATCGCCGTTATCCTCTGGTCCGGACCCGTGAGGGTTTGCAGGTCGCCTATCGCCATTTGCAAGGCAAGACGCGCATTCGCTCGGGCAACCCTCAATCCCTGATCGTATTGGCTGGAAGCCGTTTCTACTTGCGTTAGCGAAACCAGCGACAGCCCCAGAAGCAAAACAATGCTCGCCAGGGAGAATACAAGTATCAAGGCGAAGCCCTTTCGATTTCGAAATCGAACCAATCCCTTCATGCTACAATCCGCTCCTCCCTCGAACAACGATGTAGCGTCTATAAAGACGTGAGTTATTCTCGACGATTTCCTCCCAGGTCGCGTTGCTCCCTCCCTCTTCCATCACAGAGATTTCGTCGGCCCCATTCTGGCTTAGCACGCGAATGAACACCTCGACGACATCTGGATAGCGATCTCCATAAGTTGCACCCACAAACGTGGATCCTTGGTGCTGCAGCGTTGAAGGGATCGTAGTTTCCAGTCGACTAGACGAATTTGCCGGGAAAATCAATCGCAGCCCATCCGGAGCATCCACATCGCTTGGATCCGGGTAGTCTGGCGAGCTGGCTGGTTCATAAATATAGAGCCGTACCCCAAAATCCACTACGTTTACCGCGAGTATATTCGATCGCGTGATTGCTGACGCCCCTCCTCCTGTGGTGTACACGGACGAGGACAGGTTCATTCCGTATGTCTGGATATTGTCCACCGTATCTTTGGCGAGCGTGGCGTTGCGATAGAGCATGTACCGAGGAGTGCCCACGGAATCTCGTATGGTGGATCGGATTATTTGGTAACCCACCGCGTTAAGCGTGGGTGACGCCGTAATAAGCCGGACCCAACAGCCCGCCCACCCGTATTCATGATTCGCTGTATCGAATCCGGACGAGATCGGTCTCCCCGCCGACGCGCCTTCCCACTTCGAGCCCGTGTTTGAATCGTCTCCCAATACGTCTACAGCGAACATATGGTCGGACCCTTCCAGGAAATAGGCCGACTCGAAATCGCGCGCGATTATGTCGAGAGCCGCGCGGGCCTCGGTCTCCCGAGCTACAGAATCTCCAAAATTGTCCCAGGCATTCGCAAAGTCGCGACCAATGGAAATAAAGAAAAACCCGATCACCGCCGTCACTGCAAGGGCGACTACCAGTTCAATCAACGTAAAGGCTTTTCTCACTGAATTCATTTACTCAATACAACTGGTAAAATCAACTGCTGCAGCGATTCCGCATTGCTCTCGTTATCGACGTACCCGCCCCCAGAATCTGGGACGAACGCTGGCCAAATGATATTGAATAAGAAGACCCGGTAAGGATCGTCATCGTCGTAGACATAGCCGTCGGGCATGGATACTACGACCTTATAGTATTTTTCACTATCCGACATCGTCGCCCCATCTTGCTCCAGCGTATCCAAATCGCTACTTGCATAGAACTCAACGTCGCTCAGCAGGAAGCTCTCATGAAAGACATCGTATATCAAATCAGTGCCACCTGGGCCCGCTCCCACATCGACGATAGTCGCTCCACGCAATTCCAATTCCAGCAACGACTTTATTTCAACTGCATTGGGCGCTTGCAGTTCCGTATTCGAATTTCGATACGAAAGGGCAACCAAACCTATTGCGGGAACGACAATGATTGCGAATACGGCGAGCGACAGCACCGTCTCGAGAAGAGTGAACCCTCTCCTTGAAAGCTTAACTGTTCCCACGCGTACTCTCATAGCTCGTTCGGATCATTGACCGCATAGCTTACCCCATTAGCTCTCAGATAAATTCCAACCGTGAATTGACTATTCTCAAAGAGCAGATTCCCATCCGCCTGATAGCTCGCCAATCCCAGAACGATATGGTTTCCGATGGCGCCAGAGGCGCTCGAGCACACTCCAAAATCGGACTTCTTGACGTGTCCATCGGGACCAAATTGAAAGCCGATCCAATCCTGTTCCATACCCGTCGAGGCATCCAAGGAAACAGCGTTGTCAACCGGGTACTCGACCGCCCCAACCGCCAAGCTCGATCCGCTGCCCGTGCAATAGTATTCGCTCCGCATGTCTGGATCCGCGCCCACCGCTGGCCATACGGAATCAAAGGCGAACCCATCCGTCAGCGGGGCTACAGGCTGCGGTACGAAATAGACTCCCTCCGGCAGATAGATCCCTGAATGAGCGGCCTCCCAATTCGTCGAATCGTATTCCTGCTCGACGAGCACTCCCACGTAACGGAGAAACTTGTCAGGATCGTCTTTATCGTAATTCACGATCAACATAGAATTCGTTCCCTAGACGATCGCCTGCTGCCGCGCGAACCGTAGCATACTATGAATTTCGTTGCGGGCCGCATTCGCAGCGCCTGGCGGCACACTCGCTTCGTATCCAACAATACCCATCGTCGCGAGCACCACTATAATAGATAGCTCAACCACGATCTCGAATAGCGTGAAGCCTCGGCGTAACTGCAGCCTGCGAGCATAAAGCAATTTGCGCGATTCAATCATTCTGCGTAAATATTGTCCTGATTGCTCGCCCCAGCCTCGTTGTTTTGACCTTCTGCGGTAATGTCCGTGTACAAGCTATCGGGCCCCGCGGAGAAAAGGACATAGTTGAAGTTTTCCCAGTTAGAGTCATCCGGATCGTAGCGATATTGAAACGGTGTCCCCCACGGATCGATAATCGTATTGCTAACGAGTGCAGGCGTTCCCCCAATTACCGGAAAGCTGGAATTCGCAAACTCAAGCGCGCTGCGATCCAGCATCGGTGGAAAATTTCCCAGCGCTCCATTCGGAGCCAAGGAACCATTCAGGGCATTGAACAAGACAAGCTCCATCGAAGGCGTACTGCCACCTACCATCGTTTTCCGGGGATATTCCCCGAACCGAATGCGGTAGGCTTCAAGGAAGGGCTTGCTGAATGTGAATAATATCAGCGTGAGCTTGCTTCCTTTTCGACTGCGGCAGCAGACCACCTACTCCCGTAGCGAGCATTGTCATAGTGATAGCGATGACCGCAACCGCCGTTAGTATCTCGAGCAGGGTAAATCCTCTCTTGGCAGCTAGGTTCTGGACGCATCTCAGCATATCCATACCCTATCACCTTCAGGGCCGAAACGCACCCCAAGCGCGAATTCGTCCAAACTATCGCTCTAGGAGAACTGCGGTCGATTGATCCAGACCGGCTAACCTTGCTCTTGAAGCTGTCGCACTACCGAAACATCCTCAAGCGTGGTCGTGTCACCGTGAATCTCCTTGCCCGCTGCGATGTCCTTCAAGAGACGCCGCATGATCTTTCCACTGCGCGTCTTCGGAAGAGCCGTCGCAAATCGGATTTCATCTGGCTTGGCGAACGGTCCGATTTCCCCGCCAACGTGCGCTCGAAGCGTCGCTTTGAGAGCATCATTGCCCTTGTAGCCGTCCTTCAAGGTCACAAAGCAAACAATGGCGCTTCCTTTGATGTCATGCGGTCGTCCTACTGTCGCTGACTCCGCTACAGAAGGATGGCTCACCAACGCGCTTTCAATCTCAGCCGTACCGAGTCGATGTCCTGAAACATTCAATACGTCGTCGATGCGACCGACTATCCAGAAATAGCCGTCCTTGTCCTGTCGGCATCCATCGCCGCAAAAATACACTCCATCGTATTCGCTCCAATAGGTTTCCTTGTAGCGCCTATTATCGCCATACAGCGTACGCAGCATGCTGGGCCAGGGTTGCGTAAGCACGAGTTTACCGCTCCTGCCTCTACGCACTTCCCTGCCGGCGTCATTGAACACCTTAGCTACGACGCCAAAAAACGGCAAGCCAGCGGAACCCGGCTTCGAATAGGCTGCTCCCGGAAGCGTGGTGATCATTATTCCCCCTGTCTCGGTTTGCCACCAGGTATCCACGATTGGGCAACGCCCTCCGCCAATGACCTTGTGATACCATTTCCAGGCTTCCGGATTGATCGGCTCCCCCACGGACCCCAGCAGACGCAATGAACTAAGATCGTGCTTCTTTATATGCGCTTCGCCCCATTTCATGAAGGCGCGAATCGCCGTCGGAGCCGTGTAGAAGATCGTGACCTTATGGTGATCGACGATTGACCAGAACCGATCCGGTCCTGGCTCGTTAGGAGCGCCTTCGTAAATCACATTGGTCCCGCCATTGCTCAATATTCCGTAGACCACGTAGCTATGGCCCGTAATCCAGCCGATGTCAGCCGTGCACCAGTACGTGTCGCTTTCGCGAAGATCGAATACGTATTTCGACGTCATCGTAGTGCCGAGCAGGTAACCGCCACTGGTATGCAGGACCCCTTTGGGCTTACCTGTGCTGCCGCTGGTATAAAGGACGAAAAGCGGAGTCTCGCTGTCGAATGCCTTGGCTTTGTGAACGTGCGATGCATTCGCCACGAGATCGTGCCACCAGTGATCGCGGCCTTTTTTCATGTGAACGCGATTGGAAGCGCGCTTGAGGGTAATCACGTTCTCGACTGAAGGGCAACCCTTCAGGGCTTCGTTCACGTTCGCCTTTAAATCGATGATCTTGCCGCGGCGCCAACCGCCATCCGCCGTGATCACCAGCTTTGCAGAGCAGTCATTCACGCGATCCTTGATCGATTCAGAACTGAAACCACCGAAAATAACGGTATGGACCGCGCCGATTCGGGCGCATGACAGCATTGCAACAACTGCCTCCGCCACCATAGGCATGTAAATCGCCACCCGGTCCCCTTTTCGTATTCCCATCGTCTCCAAGGCATTGGAAAAGCGGCAGATCTCAGTGTGCAATTGCCTGTAAGTCAGGGTCTTCTGATCACCTGGCTCTCCCTCGAAAATCAGGGCCGCCTTGTTTTCGCGAGCCGTTCCCAGGTGCCGATCGACGCAATTCTCACACACATTAAGCTTGCCACCCACAAACCATTTAGCATGAGGTTCTTTCCACTTGAGGGTTTGCTTCCAAGGCTTCCGCCAAAGGAGCAAATCTTTTGCTTGAGTATTCCAAAACTTTTTTGGATTCTTCACGGACTCCGAGTAAAGCCTCTTGTATTCGGCCAGACTTTGGATGGCAGCCTGTTTCTTAAATTCCTGAGAAGGCGAAACTTTTTCACCTTTTTGCGTTACTGAAGATTTTTTATCTGCCACGAAAATTCCTTAATTTAGAAATAGATTGAGGTTTGGAAAAGCCGAATACCAGCAAGATCGCTGTTGAGGGTCAAGTCTCGGATCCACAAGCGAATTCTCAATTCGAATATTTGATTACAACGAGCTGATCGAGCGTCGCTTAACGCCGCGCTTGTATTTGAAAACAACTACAAAAGCTCTCCTTCCAAACAATAACCCGCCCGCAAACGCGACGCGTATGGCAGACGAAAACGATAAGAACAACGAACAGACCGTCCAGGTCGAAGGTGTCCTAGAGGTCACGAAAAAGAAAACTGGGCAACTGCTCGACCTAACTAAGAACGGTCGGCAACGACCGACCGACCCTTTCATTCCCAAAGAGTTGATTCGTCGATTCAAGTTGAAGAGCGGCAACTATATCGTCGCTCAAGCCACGGCAGATCCCCGCTTTCAGAATCCAAAGGTTCGATACATCGACACAGTCGACGGGCTCACGGTTGACGAACGGAGGAAGAAGCTAGAATTCACTCAGCTGACGACCATTACTCCTGAAGAGCAAATCAAGCTCGAGACCGATCAAAAGCGGATGACTACCCGAGCCATGGACCTTTTCTGCCCGCTCGGCAAGGGTACGCGCGGGCTCATCGTCGCCCCGCCTCGAACCGGAAAGACCACCTTGCTTACGCATATCGCCCAAGGGGTTGGAGCGAATCACCCAGAGATCCAGCTAATGATTCTTCTGGTCGATGAACGCCCTGAAGAAGTCACCGATTTTCGACGTAACATCGAGGGCGAGGTATGGGCTTCGTCCAACGACGAGGACCTTCCCAGCCATATTCGAGTCGCGGATCTTTGCATTGAGCGGGCCAAGCGCCTCGTTGAAGTCGGCAAGGACGTCGTCATATTGATGGACTCGATTACGCGATTGGCCCGGGCACACAACGCCGCCAAGAAATCGGGGCGCACGATGTCGGGGGGGCTCGACATACGAGCGCTTGAAAAGCCGCGGCAAATTTTTGCAGCTGCTCGGAATACCGAAGAAAAAGGCAGCTTGACCATTGTCGCGTCTGCGCTGATCGAAACGGGCAGCCGCATGGACGACATGATTTTCCAAGAATTCAAGGGCACGGGCAACATGGAGATGGTACTCGATCGAAAGGTCGCTGAAATGCGCCTTTACCCCGCCATGAATATCGCCTCTTCAGGCACGAGACGAGAAGAGCTACTGATTCCAGAAGAGGTTCTGGAAGGAATACATTTCTTCCGACGCGCCTTGGTGCAGCAAAAGACGGAAGACGCAACGGAAACGATGCTCACGCGCCTTTCAAAAACGGAGAGCAATCAAGATCTTCTCGATCTAATCAGCCGCTAGCGACGAAGCCCGATTCCAGGTTCCCCCCTCCAGAGCGACTCTAATGCAGGCCCCGAACCCGATTTAATCGAAATCTACCCACTTCGCGCTTGAACTAGAAAAAACTGCTGGCAGAAAAGACTGTTTCTCTCCTCATCGCTCTCGAGGAGTTCCTTTTTATATAGAACCTTTTATGGAAAGCTTCTCACAACAGTGTCTCGACATGGCTCGCTCCATGCTCAGCCACAATTTGGACTCCATCAACCAGGATGGGACAATTACCCCGGTAGCCGGGGAAGAGCCTCGCCTGGACGAGCCAGGACACGCGGCGCTCGCGATCGGAGAATTCTACCGCGCCACCGGAGAAGCAGAACTGGAGGGGAAAGACCTGATCGACCTCGCCGCTCGCTGTATCACCGCTCAAGTTTTTCGCGATCCTCCTCAGGAAAATGGATTGGCCTACGCTGCCTTGGCCCTGCTTTCATTCGGTCCCTCGAAAGAGCGCAACCCAGTTTGGGAGCGGCTCGTAGACGAAACGCGCGAGCAGCTCGACAAGCTCTTGCTCAATCGAAGCGACTACGAAAATCACTGGCAGATATTCAATATCTCAAAAGCGGTTTGCCGTTTCAGCCTCGGGCTTTCCAAGAAAGACGAAACCGGTCGACTGATTGAACGCTTCCTCGCTCGCATCGACGAATCCAGCTCGAACGGGTATTTCGACGACGTCGATGAAGGGATCGGCGGTTCGTTCTCTCTCTACGGCGTAATGTCCTTCGTATTCATTCGCCAGTCCCTTCAGCTTCATTCGAACCCGGGTCTGAGGGAGCGCAAGCTGCCGAGCCTTCGAACCTACGCTCAGAAGTACATCAAGATTCTTCCCGACCTCGTTCGCGAGGATGGATTGGGTTGGGCCTTCTCGAAAAGCTCGGGAGCCTATGGCCAGATGCACTTGATCAGCCTGCTGCTTCAAGGCTTTCGCGATGGATGGGTCCCCGAAGACCGTCAGCAGAAGTACTTCGACCTGCTGCGGAGACTCTTCTACTTTTTCTACGTCACTTTCCTGGATCAAGAACATGGGTTTCTAATCGTACGTGACGGGGAACGCACTGCATTCGCCAACCACACCACGCGTCTTTCCAACTTCGACGGCGCTCGCTACCTAAGTCAGTGGGCTCGCTTATCCAAGGATATTACCGCTCCCAAGGCCGCCGCTCCGGAGCCCTTCAAATCCGGTTGTCGCTTCGTAATCTTCGATAAGGCGAACAAGAAGGAGCAAGGGCTGCTCCTCTACCGAAATGTCGACACTGGCCTGCAAATCCAGATGCCTCTGGTGTCCTGCGGAGGAAATCCCACCGCAGACTGCCTGCCCTTCCCTCACTCGCCCGGCGTATTCGATTGGCCAAACAATCACTACCTTCCGGTATTGCTGCCAGAATTGACGTTTCGAGGCGAGCAGTTCATTCCCGCGTTCTACGGCAAGAAGTGCACAATCGGCCTTGGCTTCAAGCGCTCTTTCTACTTTCGCTACGAACAACCCGACCTCATCACAAAAGAGGAAAAAATAGTTTCGGATATCGGCTCCTGCAAGGTGAGCTGGACCTTCGCAGGCAACAAGATTACGAGCGAATTTATTTATACCGTCAAAAACCAGATCACTCTTGATCGGTTCCGCTACGTACTCGCTATCGGTTCGCCTCACTCTAGCTGCCGCGTGGATTCCACTCCAATGCTCGGTCAGGAAGGTTTGCGCTGCCAAGTCCAGAAAGACGATTTCCAGGGAGTCTGGAAGGAAACTGAGGTTATCACCAATGACGTGACCTACCGGACGAATTACGGCAATCTCCACTACCTGCAAACGCTGGAACGGGATCATCCGCTCATCATGCGTCCCGGACAGACCTACCGACTCACCGTTTCTTTCGACCCCGATATCATCGCCGTCGGAGAGACCGAATAAGGTCCGAATAACGGATCCCCAATCGTCATCGGGTGCTTGCAAAACGGATAATCCCTTGCCTCGACGTTCACGCTGGACGCGTGGTCAAAGGCGTAAATTTCAAGGAGCTTCGCGATGCGGGCGATCCGGTCGACTGCGCCAAGGCCTACGATGAACAGGGGGCTGACGAGCTCGTATTTCTCGATATAACCGCCTCAAGCGACGAGCGAGAGATCATGCACAACGTCGTCGAGAAAACGGCTTCGGAATGCTTCATGCCGCTCACCGTCGGCGGTGGGCTTCGTAATATCGACAATATCACGCAAATGCTGCATTCGGGAGCGGACAAGGTAAGCTTGAATACCGCCGCTATCAACGATCCAGATCTCATACTGAATTCAGCGCGCAAGTTTGGGAACCAATGCATCGTCCTCGCTATCGACGCCAAGCGAGATGGGAACAGCTGGCGCGTATTCACTCACGGAGGACGAAACCCAACGCCTCTCGACGCCATCGAGTGGGCAAAGCAGGGCGTCTCGCTCGGAGCTGGGGAAATTCTGCTCACAAGCATGGACGCGGACGGTACGCTCGCTGGCTATGACATAGAATTGACGCGCCGTATTTCTGAAGCCGTCGAGGTTCCCGTTATCGCATCAGGCGGAGCCGGAAACTTGGATCACCTAGTTGAGGTTCTTGAAAAAGGAAAGGCGGACGCCGTTCTCGCTGCCAGCATTTTCCATTTCGGTACCTACACGATCGAGGAAGCGAAGCAGCGCCTGGCGAAATCCAATCTTCCCGTCAGGCTATAACCACCCTCATTCGCAAGTAAAACCGCTTGGCAAACGCGCACCCTTCCCTTAACTCATCCCCATGATCAAATTTCTCCACACGCGCATCCGCGTTAGCGATCTCGAAAAGTCAATCGACTGGTACTGCAAGAATTGCGGCTTTCAAATCCGCAAACGCAATGACAAGAGCCCTTCCGGCAACCAGATCGTACATCTCGAGCTGCCAGGCAACGCCCACAATCTCGAACTCACCTATTCGCCCGACTACAAAGTCGAATTCCCCGAGGACCTCATGCACACCTGTCTTGGCGTGGACGACATCGTATCCTATTGCCAAATGCTCGAAGACAACGGAGAAGAGGTCTGGCCAGGCGACTGGAAGACCAAATTCACCACGGGCGGCTTAAAGATGGCTTTCATTACCGATCCCGACGGATACGAGGTGGAGATACTCGAGAATAAAGGCGATCTTGCCTAGCCAAATTCTTGACAGGGGTTCGCCCTCGCATGGCGAGACCTCCGCATACGAATCCGACGCTTAATCCAGCATCTGCACGATCTCGCCTTCCACGAAATCAGCAGTAAGCCGTACCAGTTTCACTTCGGCGCAGCGATTCGCTAAATCGTCCCCACCCATCGCGTCGCGTGGAACGACTACACGAATGTAGTTATCCGTGTATGACGGCCATGATTCAGGCTTTGGGTTCTCGAATAGCGCACGCATCGTTTGCCCTAAATAGGACTCGTAGAAATCGTAGCGCTTTTTAGCGGCCAATCGCCGTAAATAGGCGCTACGCCGCTGGCGCTCTTCAATCGGCACCTGATCCTCCCTACGAGCCGCTACTGTCCCCTCCCCGCTCTGAGAAAGGAAATACATGGCAAAAATCGAACGGATTCTCCAGGAAAACACGGCAAGTTTCCTGAAATGCGTCTTCAGACTCGCTTGGGAAACCAACCATTATATCCGTCCCAATGTACAAATCGTCGACGATTCGATGGGCCAGATGAAGAAAGTCTAAGTATTCAGATATTGAATACCTTCTTCGCATTTCCTTCAAAACGAGATCGCTTCCTGACTGCAAGGGAATATGAAAGAACGGCAGCAACGCATGATCGGGATCATTCATGAGCATGAAAAGGGCTTCCGGAATTGTGGTCGGTTCAATACTGCTGATTCGAATGCGATCGATTCCTTCAATCGAGTTCAGACCATCCAGCACCCGCAACAAGTCCGCTTCTTTTGTTAGGTAGGTACCGATATTGACGCCAGTGATGACTACCTCCCGAACTCCTTGGGCCGCCTTCGCGCGAGCCTCGTCCAATAGGTTATTGAAATCGCGGGACCGTGAGGCACCACGAGCCAAGGGAATTATGCAAAAACTGCATACGAAGCTGCAACCGTCCTGTATCTTCAGGTTCGCCCGCTGATTGAAGGGAAGGTCCCCGAAAAACGAAATCGAAAAATCGTCTTGGCTAATCTTGTCGCGTATGATGACAGGCGCCTCGTTCTTTTCCTGTCCTATGAAATCCACCACGCTCATCTTCTCCTGATTGCCGATAATCAAATCCACTCCTCCAATCGAGGCGATCTCCTTCGACCCCATTTGAGAGTAGCAATCGATCACGGCGGTATAGGCCTCAGGATTCCGCCGCACAAACTGTCGAATGGTTTGGCGACACTTCGAATCCGCCAGATTGGTAACCGTGCAGGTATTTATGATCCCAAAATCCGCTTCCTCGCCGAACGGCACGATTTCATAGCCTTCCTCCTGAAGCCGTTGCTGGATCAGCAGCGTTTCAGACTGATTCAAGCGACATCCCAACGTATGCAAGGACGCTCGTTTCGAATTTGGCTGTGTGGTCGCGGTCACCATAAATCAGCCCGAAACTCATAAGCTCAATCCGAACAATGTCATTAAAAAAACGCTCCATCGCTCCCCTATTGAACGTGAATATCCATCCCGCTTTCGCTCGTAATTTGGATAGTCGGCGATCCAATGAGCCATTAGGCGCCAATGAAGCGTTTTTGGACTCGCGCCACCTATGACCGGACATTTGACTCCCTGGCCTAACAATATGGAGCTGCTTCGAAAACTTGATCAGTGCAAGCGTCTGGGCAAATGGGAGATTCGCCCCGTCGACGCCTGGCTATTCGTCTGCCTCGTCCTTATTTCCGCGTACCTGCTTTCGTCGCTATTCGTAAGCGTCTACCAATATTTCTCACAGACCGCGCTCGAACTCGATTCTCTCCCTATTATCATCGCTTCAGGCCTGGGTTTTCAGCTAAGCAGCGTGGCAGCCTGGTACTGCTTCAAGCGGTTCGTCCAATACGAATCAAACAACCATCCCGATTCTACCTTTCGGGCGATCAAGATTGGAACCATTGGATTTATCGCGGCTTACTTGATCCTGCTACCCACCGTACTCATTTGGCGACTTGCCTTGGAGTCGCTCAATTTCGAATACGAGTTTCAACTTCCAGTGCTGCTTATCCAAAATGGGGGGACCCCTCTTGAGATGGCTATGATGGCGCTGCTTGTGGTGGTTGTAGCGCCGATTTGCGAAGAACTCGTCTATCGGGGCTTCCTATTTCGCTATCTCAATGAACGGCTTCCCATTGGTCTAGCGATTGCAATTCCATCGGCCCTTTTCGCGTTGATGCATGTCAATCTCTACAGTTTCGCGCCTCTTTTCATTCTCGGAACGATCCTAAGCATCGTCTACAAGATATCGGGGAACCTCATTTCCAGCATCACGTTGCACGGCCTGTTCAATTTAGTAAATCTGCTGATGATCTACTTTATCGAACCCATAGAGATATGATCCCATTCGCCCAAAAGGCCGAGAGCAGCATTGGATCGCTCGGAGAGTCCGAGCTCATCGTACAGATCCGAAAATGGCTAGGTTCTGCCTCGCCAGAAAGCCCAGAAGGAATCGGCGACGATTGCTCCGTATCCCATCTGCCGTCGCACGCGTCCACTTTGCTCACTACCGCCGATCCCGTCGTTTACGAAAGCCACTTCGATGACACCCTATCGCCAGAGCAAGCAGCCAGCAAGCTTCTCAAGCGAAACATCAGCGATATCGCCTCGATGGGAGGGGCGCCCAGCCATGCCGTTCTATCGCTTGCAGCTCCCAAGAATTTATCCATAAATTGGCTACAGCGATTCTATTGCCAACTTGGCGAGGAATCCGTTCAACGAAACATCCAAATAATCGGTGGCGACACTGTGGAATCTTCGAATTTCCTAGGCGTATTCATGACCTTGTTCGGCCTGCCTACAGGCAGAATCTTGCAACGGAAGCAGGCAATTCCAGGGTCTCATCTTTACGTAACGGGATCCCTCGGCGGGAGCGCATTAGGCAAACACTACCGTTTCGAACCCCGGCTAGCAGAAGGCCAATGGCTTTCAAGTCGTTCAGAGGTGAACTCGTGCATGGATCTTAGCGATGGACTCGGAAAGGACTGCGAAGCGCTCATCGGCCAAGCGCTGTCTGCAGAGATTAGCATCGAATCGATCCCCATAAGCGCGGACGCAGTCGCCCTCTCCAAAGAAAGCGGCCGATCAGCGCTCGATCATGCAATCAACGACGGCGAAGATTATGAACTTCTCTTTACGCTTTCACCCGAAGCGAGCCTGCAAGACTTTGAATTTTCCTGGAAGCAACGCTTCGCAACCGAGCTTACTTGCATCGGCGCTCTTGTTGTCAGAGGGGACAAGCAGTCAGCCCTCCTTTTCAGCAATTGCTCCGACTCACTCAAAACGACCGGCTTTGAACATTTTAAAACAACTTGAGGAAGGCGTAGAGTCGAAATCCTCGGAAGAAACGCAGGCCTTCGCAGAAGCCTTGGCCGCAGCGTTGCCCACCGCTTCAATCCTTACACTTGAAGGCGATCTAGGGGCCGGAAAAACCACCTTCGTCAAAGGACTCGCCAAAGGATTCGGTATCCAAGAACTTGTAACAAGTCCAAGCTTCAATATACTGAATACGTATATCGGTCACAGGGCACTTCTGCACGTCGATGCCTACCGCGTTGACGGAAATTCGAACATTCTCGATGAGCTTATGCTGGAGGACTTCATGATAGAGCCCTATTGCCTCGCCATCGAATGGCCCCGCAATCTCGGATCGCTTCCCTGGGAAACCACGATCGCTCTAGAACTTACGATTCTGCCTAACAGCGATCATTCGATTCGCGCTTCGAAAATGACCTAGGCCTACGACTTCGCTTTTTCCGCTTCTGTCTCGTTCTCCTCTATGGACTCCGTTGCCTGCCCCTCGCTCTTCGGATCTGGGGCGTCATCGGACTTCGATTCACTTTCGGATGTGCCCGTGGAGATTTCAGGAGGAGTCGGCTCCACTACGATCGCCTCGTTCGAATCTAACGTCGGCTCCTCTGCAGGTTGATCCGCTTCCTCAGTTGCTTTTGCAACGTTTGGCTCATCGGCAGACACAGCATCCGGCTTGGCCCCGTTCGAGGACTCGCTCTCAACTGAGGAGGTTTCAGCAGATGCTTTCGAATCACTTACGCTCGCGATTGGCTCGCTTTCTTCCGCGGCTTCAGGATTCGAATCCGACCCAGAATCGCTTGAATCTTCTGCAGCCTTCGGCTCCGTGTCAGCGGAAACCGCATCGGAATCCTCGGGCTTGGCATCCGTTTTCTCAGGCGCCTTCTTCGCTTTCGGCTCGTTCTCAAGTACCGGTTGGACGAAAAGCGAATCATCGCCAAAATGGCTTACGTATCCATCGGCAATGAGCCAATGCAAGTCTTGGAAGAGCTTCTTCTCTTCATATTCAGTTTCTGGAGACGCTTCCTTCAACCACGCTTCGTAAACGGGCGGCATTTCCTTAACCTTGATATTTTGGTGCGCCTCCAAGAAGCGAATCAACCGATCCAATGACTCGGACATTACCTGTCCCTTCGTCCTGAAATTACGGCGAGTCGAGCAAATCATAGTGACTCCCTTGGAACCGCGCTTGTAGATGCTGAATTTCTCGCGGCGCAATCGACCGCGAATTGCGTTGGCCGTTTCAAGCGGAAATCGGCGCTGACGCGCCAACTCACCCGCTACGGCCTTGCTTGCTTCGGTATTGCTGAATTTTTCGAGCGCGAGCCCGGAAACGCGCGCATAGTTTACCGTCCGAACGATCTTATCTCGCTTCGACGTACGCAAATAGGCAACCGCATCATTCAGCGATTCGAAGGTCTGTGCCTCTTCGCCCTCGTCTGGCTTGCTCGTATAGCGGGTTGTCGTCTTCATCGACTCCAGCCATTCATTCACCGCTTCCTCTTCGCGCACTTGCTCTATCGACGCCTTGAATTTCTCGAAAGGCATATTCCCCAGCTGCGTCTTGTGGTGCTGGTTCACGAATTCTTCGTAGCGGTGATAATTCGGAGGACCGAGCAATTTCTTAGTGATCCCGCACCGATTCACAAATTGGAAATTTCCGCTAGGCGCTTCGACCTCAACCTCCTCCGTATCGAAAAAAGATTCCGCGCAATGAGCCACGGCGTGCTGGATCGCTTCCTCTTCCGTCTCGAACGGCATTCCATCAGGGATTGAAACAAAGACGCGTTCCGGCTTTTCTCCCTTGGCAGCCTTGCGCGTAACGCTGGCTACAAACCGATCCGGCTTCTCGAGAAAGATCTTCGCTACCTCGAACAGCTCATAGGTAATGTGGTTCGTTCGCAGCGCTTTAATGATTGTGGTAAAGCCAGAGTCATCCGGGTAAAAACCTACATCGAACACAGCGCTTTCGTAGGGCCGATCAAACGTATGGCCGCCCCCTTCGCCACGACCTCTTGGACCCCGATTCTGGAAGCGACGGTCGCCCCCTTCTCTCGGGCCTCGTGGACCTCCTTTGCCTCTGGGTGGACGATCCGAAGAGGAACGCCTCGGAGGCCGCCTATCCCTTGCGGGTCCTCTACCACCCGGTCGTCGATCTGAGCGACGTCCTTGGCCAAGCCCTCGACCCGACCCTTCTCGATAGTCGCTTCTCGGCTTCTTCCCGGCGTCGGTCCACTGGGTGCCAAAGCTGAAGCTTTGAAGATCGGAAAGATCGAGCGGGTTTGATTCCGGTTGATCCTTCGGTTCCTGGGAACTAGGTTCGCTCATTGGATTCTGGTTTTAAAAAGGGACGCTCGGAAGCCTCCCGGTAGTTGATAGTCTCTCTAAGCCGAAAATACGATAGGTTTAGTATTCAGCGAACTTGTATTTACTTAGTCTGGGAGAATCAACCCAATAGAGGGAATAAATCAATTTGTTTGTTTTGACGCTTTACATCAGCGGGCATCTGTACTTTTTATCCGCCTTCCCCGACTGCTCAGGTGGTGGAATTGGTAGACACGCACGCTTGAGGGGCGTGTGGCGAAAGCCGTGAGGGTTCGAGTCCCTCTCTGAGCACCAACGGATGCGAAGATAGGGACGAGAACCGGTTCGACGGAGCGACCTATGGAGCGGAGATGGGGGATCGCGCAGCCAATCGTCCGAAGGACTTTAAGCGTCCCAGCTCAAACCCAGTCCCTCTCTGAGCGCCAACGGATGTGAACCGGTTCAACGGAGCCGATTCACTTAGCGGGAAGCCCTAGTCGACGTAGATCATTTCGTTCAGATTGAAAAGAGCTAGGCAGTAGTCGGTCAATGCGCTCCCCTCGTAGCTGTCGACCTCGACATCTGAGCCTAGGAGCGTCGCTCGTTCTGCCGCATTGCGACCTTCCCTCTTCAAATGCTCGGATTGCTCACTCAGGAATGCTATTCCGATCGAGAGCTCCCTTTCCGTTTCCGGACGAGAGAAGATCGACTGATAGCACTGCCCAACCCATTTCGAGAAGTCGCCGTTGTCACCCACCGCGTCCACTACCCTTCCCGCCATTTGCCGGGCCGATTGAATTGAGAATTCCGAATTCAAGAGCGTCAGCGATTGGGGGGCCGTCGTGGATACGTTTCGGCGACCGCAACTCGCGTTCATGTCCGGGCGATCAAATACGTCGAAAAACGGATACCTCAGATTTCTTCGCGAAAAGAGATAGATGCTGCGTCGATAATGGTCCGATTCGTCCTCGCTCACTTTCCATTGCTTTTCGAGCAAGGTGATGGCTACTTCCGGCGGCAGGGGCGGATGCACCCCCGGGCCCCCTTGCTTCTGGACGAGCTGACCATTCACCGCTAGAATCGTGTCCCGAATCGCTTCCCTTCCAGCCGCTTGCGATTCATTCGCGAATAGAGCCGATTTTCCGGATCCGCCCGAATGGCCTGGTCCCAGGCAGGTCCGCTCGATCGGCTCACTTGCCGATAGGCAGCGGTATCGAGCATTAGCCGGTGCATCGCCTTCAAGCTCCAATTATGCTCTACCAGCTCCGAAGCGAGCCAATCGAGCAATTCGGGATGGCTGGGGCGCTCTCCGAGAACGCCGAAATCGTTGGGAGTCCCCACGATGGGTCGACCAAAGTGATGTTGCCATAGACGATTTACCATGACGCGAGCCGTCAGCGGATGCCTCGGATCCGTCAGCCATTCCGCCAAAGCCTTCCGCCGTCCGGTTGTCGTGGATTCCGATTTTGGCGTGGGTACCGACAGGTTCATTGGATTGACTGCTCTGATGAATCCTGGCTCGATTTCAGGGCCCGCGTACCGGAAGTCCCCTTTCATCATAACGTAGCTCGGTGGAGCGGTCGCATCCTCTTCCTCGAATACATGGCTCAATTGCTCGTTCTTTTCTAGAAAGTCCATGTTGGCAAAAACCGCTCGCAATCGATAGAAGTCGGCCTGGCTTATCGGATCGGATTTATGGTCATGGCACTGCGCGCATCCTACCGTTAGACCCCAAAAGGCAAATCCCGTCGAGGCCGTCATTTCATTCAGAACCGTATGAGCGCGTTCCTCGAGAAGATTGATATCAGGCATGTCGGGTCCGGCGACGAGAAAGCCAGTGGCGATCGCCTTTTCAGGACTATTTGGATACAATTCGTCCGCTGCGATCTGGAGGCGTACAAACTCATCGTACGGCATATCTTGGTTCAACCCAATCCCTGTACTGCCACGCGTTCTCGCGAACATAATCATGCTCGAATCCATCGCTTTCCGCGAAGCGAGCCACATCGAGCCAATGCTGCCCCCAACGCTCTCCATAGCTCGGCGAATCCAAGAACCGATCCATGAGATTGGAGTAGGCTGAATCAGAAACATCTTCCAAGAAGGCGCGGACCTCGTCCGGTGTCGGGGGCAACCCTCGCAGATCAAAGGAGAGCCGCCGAATCAGCGTCCGCCGATTCGCAGATGGCATAAGCGAGAGCACTTCCTGTTCCAGGCCATCCAAAATAAATCGATCAATCCCGTTTCTTGCCTGCGACGCATTCGCTACCTGTGGAGGGTTCTCGCGCCGTACGGGTTGAAAGGCCCAGTGACTCAAATCCGCTTCTGTAAGCTCGGGCTCGACGAGCGCGTCAGCGATATCCGTTCCCCAAAGGGAACCAACGCTCGGCCAACCTGCGCATAGAATTGCGAACCAACGAATTGAGGAGCGCCCCACTAGCTCAGAATCCCCTTTACCACATTGCCGGCTACATTCGTGAGCCGTTCTTCCCGACCATTGTGGAAATAGGTCAGACGCTCATGATCCAGGCCGAGAAGGTGGAGAATCGTTGCGTGAACATCGTGCACGTGCACTCGGTCCGTCTCGGCTCTTAAGCCAACGGCATCGGTCGATCCATAGGTCATGCCTCCGCGAATGCCTCCGCGAACGCCTCCGCCCGCGAACGCCATGGAATAACCCCATGGGTTGTGATCGCGCCCGGTTCCTTTTTCACCCATGGGCATTCGCCCAAACTCCCCACCCCAAACAACGAGCGTGTCATCCAGAAGACCCCGCAGCTTGAGGTCCTTGATCAACCCCGCCACAGGCTTGTCGGTGCGTCCGCAAAGATCCGTGTGATTCTCCTTTACGTTCTTATGGGCATCCCAGCCAAGAGTACCTCCTGAATACAGTTGCACGAATCGTACTCCGCGCTCGATCATACGACGGGCCAGCAAGCAACGCGTACCGAATTCATCCGTAGGTTTCTCGCCAATACCGTACATCTTCAGAGTCGCTTTCGATTCCCGGGACACATCCACAATATCAGGAGCGGCAGTTTGCATTCGATAGGCGAGCTCGTAGGAGCGCACGCGCGCCGCCAACGAATCATCAAAATCGCGATTTTCCAAATGCTCCGTATTCAAATCATGAATAAGCTTTAGCGTAGATTCCTGCTGGGATCCGGATACTTGAGAAGGTGGCTTCAAATTCAATATCGGATTCGCGCCAGGCCTCATGGTCGTTCCTTGATAGGAAGCGGGCAGATATCCGCTCCCCCAAGCGGGAGGTCCCCCTTTGAGCCCTCCCTCAGGATCTGGCAGGACAACGAATGCCGCCATATCCTGGTTCTCGGAGCCGAGGCCATACGATACCCAGCTACCCAAGCTGGGTCGACCCATCAATATTGACCCGGTATTCATTTGATACACCGACTGAGGATGGTTCACGCTGTCTCCGTAGCAGCTGCGCATGACTCAAAGCTCATCGGCAACGGTAGACATGTGCGGGAGGAAGTCGCTTATCTCGATACCTGACTGCCCTCGCGGACGGAAGGGCTTGACCGGTGGCAGTAGCGGATTTTGGGCGACTTTTCGCCGCGTCATTACCGAACCGAAGCTTTCTGGAAGCGGCTGACCGGCATATTTCACGAGATCCGGCTTTGGATCGAATAGATCCACATGGCTCGGCCCTCCGTGCATGAAAAGGTAGATCACGCGCTTAGCCCTCGGCTCGAAGTGGGGCGCTAGCCGAGCAAGAGGATTCTCCTTCGCGGAGGTTCCCGTGGAAGCAGTTAGGAGATTCTCTTCGCTCAGAATCTTAGCCAAGGCAATCGCGCCGATACCCCCGCCCACTCGATTCAGAAATTGGCGACGATTGAGCCCTGTCCCAAAGGACTTCAGGCTACCTGTGGGGTCAGGGTTCATTATGGGGCAGCAATCACCTTGAAGGGGAGGCGATCCGCAGTAGCTCATTTAGAGCCGCTGCAACGTGGTATTTCAAGCAGAATCGCTTACATCAGCGGATCCGTCCGTAGGAAAAGGCTTTCGAGTGTCCAAATAAAGGGGCGAGACGCGCAATCCATTCGACGAAACCCCTTGAATTGACAGATTTCAGTCCTGGCGCTTCAACAACCGCACCGTCCGATCAATGCGACTCCTTTTATTGCTTCTAACACTATCGCTGCCCGCTCTCGGCCAAACGCACGTTTTTCGAGGCGATAGCCCGCTCTACACCGATTTCGTAGATCGGGAATTCCCCTTCCTAGAGGCCACGGTCGACTTTCGCGGCATCGCCCCTGAGGGAACCTCCGACAACCTCGTCCCTCGGGCACTCGTCTTGCCCCTATCCCATGATCTCTACGTCTGCTTCGATACGGAACTCCTTCGTGTCGCGGGTATCTGGCAAGGTGACTTCACGACAATGGAAGGACTTGCTTTGCTGTCGTATGAAGTGCCCTTGAGAAAGAAAGGCGGAGGGCAGAAATCGCTTCCCAAACCCAAAGGCGAAGTTTTCGCATCGACCGGACTCTATCACGGATGGCAGCTTCACGAGCGTATATCTCTCGATGATCCCAGGCCACGAGGACCCGACGAAAAAGAGCTAGGTCGCGGGCCGCTCCCTGCGGATCAGGGTGAATGGCTCGGTGTGGAAGACGCAGGCGAAACCGCGATTCTAAGGTACACGGTTTCCGGAGCTAGCATTAGCGAACTGTTTAGCGTCACCGAGATTGATGGTACCTTAGCTGTGGTCCGCTCCATACAGGTTGAAGACGGCGATGAGAATTTCGCTCTCATTCTCGATGATGGCGGCGCATCCCAAGAGGGACAAAAGAGACTGACAACGAGACAGTGCGCAAGCGGTGATTCACGTTTTTTCATAATGTATCCAATTAATGGGGGCGCTTACGAATCAACCGAACCCACTGCTGCCGAAATTTTCGAAACTAAGAAAACGCGTCCGCACTGGCCTAATCCCGCGATAACGGAGTTCGAATTGGGCGCGCCCCAAGGAGCCTACGCCGTGGACGAGCTTCGCATCCCCTACCCGAACCCCTGGGGACGGCGCATCCGCCCCTACGGAATTGAGTTCTTTCCCAATGGTGATGCTGCAGTGGTCACCTTCGACGGAGATGTCTATCGCGTATCCAATCTCGGAACCAATGACGATGCGGTGGAGTGGCGACGAGTCGCCGCAGGTTTCAATGAACCTGCCTCCATTCGTATTCGAGAGGATTCACTGTATGTATTCAGTCGCCTCGGCATCACGCGCCTCGTGGATCGCGACGGCGATGGCGAGACCGATTTCTACCAGATGTTCAGCAACCGTTTCACTCAAAGCGCCGAGACTCGAGACTTCGCTCACAGCCTCGCCAATTGGAAAGACGGAAGCTGGATCATCAGTAAAGGGGGACAGCAAAATGACCATCGCTCCCCCCACAGCGGACGGGTGTTGAAAATTTCCTCCGATGGGAAAGACGTTACCTATTGGGCCTATGGCTTGAGAAACGGATTCGTCAATTCCATGAACGGCAACGACTTTCTCGTCGCCAGCGATCAGCAAGGTCATTGGGTACCCACTACGCCTTTTCATATTGTTCGAAAAGACAGCTACATGGGATTCGAGCTAGGCGCTCCCTCTTCCCCAAAGAAGATCCAACCTGCCGCCTTGCTCTTCCCCCACCGAATTGCTCAATCGGGAATCGATACGATGTGGGGAAGCGATCCGCGGCTGGGTCCCATGAACGACGCCGTTCTCTACATCGAATACAAAAAGCCGAGCCTCTTGAAAATTCTGGTACCTGAAAAAGGGAACACCATTCAAGCATCTGGCGTGCAATTGGAAGTTGAGTTCCAGACCCCAATTCTAAAGGGAGCTCTCAATCCTGCAGACGGATTGCCCTACATGGTCGGCTTTCAAATCTGGGACAGTCTTGCGAACCGCCTAGAAGGCCTCTGTCGCATTAGACCGATCAGGGAACACGACGGCTCCCCAATTTCCGCAAGCGTATTCAAAGAAGGCGTCCTGCTTCGGTTTAATGAATCCTTATCCGAGGAGGCCGCGCTCGATCCGGTAAGCTATCAGGTCAGCTCCTGGAACTACTTGAGGCAATCTTCGTACGGATCGGCCCAATACAAAGCAGACGGGAGTCCTGGCATCGATACCCGCTTCGTTCACTCCACTCAGCTTTCAGAGGACCGCAAAGCCGTATTCATTGCCATCGATGAAATGACGACCGCCATGCAGCTCGAGGTACAGCACTACTTGTTCGGAGCCTGGAAGCAGGTCTACTTCACGATCCACGAGCTCCCTCGATTTACCGCGAAAAAGCATGGTTTCCCATCCACCAATTTCAAATCGCTATTCGCTTCGGAACCGACTCCGAGAGATACCACGACGAAAGAAGCGATTGTATCCGAAGCGCGCGGACAAGAACTATCGATTCTCTACGGATGCATAGGTTGTCATTCCGTTGACGGCAGCACGGAAGGGAAGAGTGGACCGACGTGGAAAGGCGTCTACAACAGTCGACGGGAACTGAGCGACGGGAAAAGCGTTCGGGCCCGCGAAGAATACCTGCGCGAGTCCATTCTCGAACCTACAGCGACCATGCTCAAAGGATTCGACGCAACGGAGGCGGGCATGCCTTCCTACAAGGGGATCCTCTCTGACGAGGACCTAGAATCGCTCGTTCTTTTCATTCGCTCGCTAAGATAATAAATCTCGTTTCACACTAATCAGCGCCTTCCTTTCATCACCATGACCCCAATGAAACCTAAGCCATTCCTCATATACGTTATCGTAACCATCAGCCTAACCTTGGCAGGCTGTAGCGCTCCGAGCGACTCAAGCCCCTACAATGGAAAGACAGCATTGTTCATCCTCGGGGAACGCGAGTACGGCACCCCTGAATCGCTCCCGAAGTTCGCCAAGGAGCATTTGGACTCGCTAGGCATTGAAAGCAAATTCGCGGTGGCCCAGAGCGATGATCGAGAATCGCCGCTTTGCCACACCTTCACCGACCTAGAAGCCATCGATTCGGCGGATATCCTGATCATCAGCACGCGCAGGCGGTTTCCAACCGCTACTCAATTGGATTCGATCCGCCAGTGGATCGAGTCCGGGAAACCAATCATCGCCGTGCGCACCGCGAGTCACGCTTTCGGCGCCCGGGCTAAAGGAACGGGCTATCAACCCCCCAACGGGCATGCCTCCTGGAATACATTCGACGTAGACGTATTGGGGGCCAAATACGAGGGCCACTACCCATCCAAGGAAGGTCAACCCGTACTGAGCGTCGACGGCTGGATAGAAGAGTCCGCCAAGGAACACGCGATCGTCAAAGGCCTCTCATTCGAAGGACCCATCACCGTTGGCGACAAATTATACGAGTATGTAGACTTGCAACCTGACGTGAACGTTCTTCTCAGCGCTCGCTGGAAAGAGGGCAAACCCAATCAACCGATTGCTTGGACTCTTGAACAAAGCAGCAAGCGAGTATTCTACATGTCACCAGGCGGCGTGGAAGAAATGGCGACCTCTGAAATTCAATCGCTACTCCTCTCTGCGATTAAATGGGGATTGGATGGCTAATCGCGCTACGCATGCTTGAAATCAATTTGTAAAGGAAGAATAACTACGAACAACAAGAGATTCTACAATTTTGATAGAAAGAACAGTGATCGATGCTATTTAAACGCAGGCTTAATCCGTTAAGCGCGAGCCTTTGCGTTTTATCGATCGGATGGTCTCTTGCGACCAGCATACTCTATTCGCAAGAGACCGCCTCCCTCAGCAAGAATCTCGAAAAACGCGAGAAAGAGTCCCGAGAGGGTCAATTGACCGCTCTTGACTCGCTCTCGAAAATGACTCCAGGAGACGATCTTGCGATCGATCTCGTCGCTGCTGAGCCCACAGTCGAGCAACCGTCATTCATGCGATTCGACGAACGCGGACGCCTTTGGGTCGTTCAATACCGTCAGTACCCTAATCCCGCGGGACTCGAGATTCAAAGTCGCGATACGTACTGGCGAAATCGGTACAACAAAACCCCACCGCCTCCAGGGGACCTCGAATACACGCCAGGGAAAGATAAAATAACGATTTTCGAAGACGCCAATAGCGATGGAACCTTTGAACCCTCCAAAACCTTCCTCGATGGGCTTAGCCTTTGCACGAGCTTTGCCTTCGACCGCAATGGCCTTTGGGTCCTCCAACCACCCTATCTTCTATTCTATCGTGACGAGGATCGTAACGACGTTCCGGACGGGCCTCCTGAAATCCACTTGAGCGGTTTCGGTATTGAGGATTCTCATTCGATCGCCAATAGCCTCGCTTGGGGGCCCGATGGATGGCTATACGGCGCTCAGGGCTCGACGGTTGCGGCCTCTATAGAGATCGCCGGTTCGGATGCGCCTCCTCGAAAAAGCGTCGGTCAGCTCATGTGGCGCTATCATCCCGAGGATCGCCGATACGAGGTATTTTCTGAGGGAGGCGGAAATATCTGGAGCTGCCAATTCGATGCCGTGGGTCGGCTGTATGCGGGAGCGAACGAAGGCGGCAAGCTTGGCTACCACTACATGCAAGGCGCCTACAATAAGAAGAATTTCAGCAAGCATGGCGAGCTTTCCAATCCCTACGCATACGATTACTTTATGGGTATCCAAGAAACCCATTCGCAGCGGGTTACGACGAATTTGATGGTATATGAAGAGCGAGCGCTTCCCGATCGCTATTTCGGATCGATCATTACCGCCAACCCCTTAGCCAGCCGAGTTCTAGCTTCGCGAAAAATCTCCATTGGGCCCACTTTCCATGCGGAACCGATCGACTTGCTAATCGATTCCGACGACCGATGGTTTCGTCCCGTCTATGCGGAAACGGGTCCGGACGGAGCTATCTACGTTGCTGACTGGTACGACCTGCAGGTCAATCATATGGAAAATCACGAAGGTCGCATTAGCGTCCGGGACGGACGACTTTACAGAATTCGTCCAAAAAATGGATACCAGCCCAACTCGATAGATTTAGGTAAACTACCGACTGCTCAATTGGTCAACTTCTTGCAAGACGATCGTCGCTGGTTTCGTTCCACGGCCAGACGATTGCTCACTGAGCGCCAAGATCGATCGATCAGTTCACAACTAGTCGACTGGCTTGAACAGGAGACCGGACAAATCGCGCTCGAATCCCTTTGGATGTTGAATCTACTCGACGAGTTGGGACCCAGCCAGCGCCAAACGGCCCTCGCTCACCCGAATCCTTTCGTTAGAAAATGGGCGATTCGATTGATTGGGGACGCTCGCGCCGCAACCGATCGCGAGTATGCGATCCTCGCGGAAATAGCCCAGTCCGACGAGAATATTGAAGTACGTCAACAGCTGGCCTCCACTGCAAAACGGCTGCAATCCCCTGAAGGACTGACGATTATCGATGCGCTGATGCGACGCTCGGAGGATGCCAAGGATCGCTACATGCCATCCCTTATTTGGTGGGCACTCGAGTCTCACATCTCATCGGACAGAGATCGGGTGATGAATTTGTTTTCGAACCCGTCCCTATTCAATCAAGCAATCCCGCTGCACTCACTGCTGCAACGCACGATGCGTCGCATCGCATCAGACGGTTCCAGAGCAGCGCTACGCGATTGCGCTCGTTTGCTCGAACGCGCGGACTCAACCACAAGTCGGGAACAGCTGCTGATTGGGTTCGAGGCGGCTTACAGAGGTCGATCAATGTCCGGGCTCCCGGAGGAGCTGCTCACCGCGCTTGCAAACGCTGGAGGGGGCTCGCTCGCCCTTCAGCTGCGGCAACAAGCGCCCGAGTCGATCGTCAGGGCCCAAGCTGTCCTAACCAACCCGTCTGCAAATGCTATTCAATTGCGTCGTATCATCGAAACGCTTGGTGAATCCCCGCAACCCAAACTCCTAGGAACGCTTCTCGAAGAGCTGGAGCGGTACGACGAGGAAACTCAATTAGCCACCCTGACCACGCTACGAGCTTATGGCGATCAACGAATTGGAATCCAGGTAACGAATTTGTATCCTAGTTTCAGTGACACGCAACGATTGGCAGCAGAAGCTCTGTTGATGAGTCGAACTCAATGGACGGAACGCTGGCTAGCCGCTATAGACCGCGGGCAAATAGACAAAGACCTCGTTTCACCTGCATCCATTGCTGCTCTCCAGCAGCTCGAGATGAATTCGATTAGGCCTGCAATTGATAGGATCTGGAGCCCATCCGCGCATCCAACGAGCGACGACGACGCGCAGATGGAAGCGATAGGATCGATTATCGCCGGCTCCATGTCCTCGCCAGATCCTTATCACGGGCGAGATCTATACACCCAGCGATGCGCTGCCTGTCATTCACTGCACGATGAAGGAGGAAACATAGGCCCCGAGCTCACGGGCTACCAGCGCCACGATTTGCAAAGCTTGTTGACTGCCATCGTAAAGCCAAACGCAGAGATAAGGGAAGGATTCGAAAACTATCTGCTTGAAACAAAGGATGGACAGCATCTGTCCGGATTCGTCGTCGATCAGGATCCACGCGTCATCGTCATCAGGACCCTCAGCGGTCAATCCGCCACAATTGAGAAATCAAATCTTCGCCGCATGTCCGCCGCGGAATTTTCGCTCATGCCGCCCGGATTGCTATCGGATCTAGACGAGCAGTCGCTGATCGATCTATTCGCCTACCTGCAATCGTCTCAGCCCTTGTTCAAGCGACGAAACTAGCGACCCTAGTTCTGTTGGAGATAGCCAACGAGATCCCTAACCTGTTCGTCGCTTAGAGTCTGAAGGATGCCTTCGGGCATCGTCGATTGCTCGATCTGCTCCAAGGATTCGATTTCCGAATGCGGAACGATCTCTTCGCCCGTAAGGCCAAGCATCGTAAGGGTATGGGCAGAGCGATCGCGGATTGTACCCGTTACGACGCGTCCCGACTTCAAGGTCGCAATCGTCATCCAATAGTCCCGCGGAAGCGTGGCTCCCGGATCGATTATATTCTCTAGAATGTAGTAAAGGTTCTTCCGATCGGAACCACTCAAGTCGGGACCCAATTGACCGCCTTCCCCAAAGAGCGTGTGACAGGAAGCGCAGCTGTTGTTGAATACACGTTTACCATTCTCGAGATCTGCGGCGGCAATGCGCTCCGGCGAAAGCTGATTTTGCCAGGACTCGATCAACGCTTTCTTCTCCGCCGGACTATTCCTGAGCTGACCCCAGATTTCCTGCACGGATCGCGCCAAATCCTCATCGCCCAAACTCAACATCTGGCGAGCGAAATAGGCAGGCACATCCCTAGGGGAAACGGGGCCATCCCGCATTGCTTGAATCAAGTACTGCGCGTAGGACAGCCGCGATGACAGCGTTTCCAAAGCAGCCTCCCGATCTTTGATCCCCAGTCGCGCATAGTCTTTTAGCAGACGCTGAGGAATTTTGGGATCCTCAAATTCCGCCAATGCTCGGATTGCCTGATGGCGACGCGTGGCATTGTCCAGCAACGCCATCCAATCATCTAGGCTCATCGAATCGGACGACTCGAAAGCGGGCTCAATCGATTGAGCCAATTGGGCGATAGAGGAATCTATCGATTCCGAGACCAGCGTCCAATTCTCGGGGCGATCAATACGCTTCAATCCTTCCCAGGCGAGATTCATTCCAGTGAGACCTGCAATCGCAAATTCGTTTCTTCCGGACTGCGCCGCCTCAGCTATCGCTGTCACTAGCGAAGGCATCCAATCCGCATTCTTTGTGAAGTCGGAGGCGATTCTCCTTACGATATTCCTATAGACATTCGTATCCGCGCACCTGCTAAGCAGACGCGTACCCCATTCTGGATCCGCTCCTACCAAAGGCTCGATCGCGTACCAAATCATCTGAGGCAAATTCTGGTCTTCCGTGTATCCAAAATCCGAGAGCAATCTAATCGCCAAGGATCGTTTTCTACTTTCCGAAAATCGAGGAAAAGTAGATGCAATGTAGAGCCGAACTAGCCTTGACTCGCCATCGCCTGCCATTTCTTGGATCAGGTCCATTTGAGCAGAGCTCGCATTCCCATTTTCGCCGATCAAGCGTATCGCCCAACTACGTATGTGTTCGCTTTCGTCCTTCAACAGAATCGTCAACTCATTCTCCTTCAAGCCACCCGTTGAATGCAACGCCCACAAATGCCGTAGCCTTCGGTCAACTGGAAGCGCCACATCCATCAACGACTCGGTCATTTCGCGACGTTCTCGCGATAGGTCGACCCCTTCGGCATGCCTCTCTTGAAGAATCCGTCGCGCCAGCCTTACGTACCAATCATTCGCGTGACTCTGAAGAGCGACAAGTTCACTGCTGGAAAGCGAGCTTAGGTTCACGTTGCCAGGATTTTCTACGGAACCATAAGTGATCTTGTATATGCGCCCACTTGTACGATGAACACCGTCATTGTCGTGGCACTCACCATTGTCCGTCCAATCAGAACAGTACACGCCTCCATCCGGACCGTAGATTTGGGTAACGCCCTTGTACCAGGGATGATTCGCCTTCATGAAGTCATCACGGTGCTCCGCGACGTATCCAGAACCCAATCTCACGATCGCATCTTGATTGATACGTCGCCCATGCGTATTGCTCATGAACAAGGATCCTCGATATGCCTCCGGCCAATTGTCCCCTAAATAGATCATTCCTCCGCAATGGGAATGTCCCCCTCCCAATGCATCAGTGGGCGCATCCACTCCATGGTGATTCTTGCGCGTATCTCTCCAGTCGCCCACATGATGCAAGTGGCCCGCGCAGCTTTGGATCCGATCGTATACATGCGGATAAAATCCGGCCCCGAACATTCTTGGGTAGAAGGCGCCCGGAATGACGTGCCACAGGTGACCGTTTACGTTTCCGGTCATGAATAGCTCACCCATTTCATTCCAGTCCATTCCCCATGGATTGGTCGTTCCGCGGGCAACCACTTCGAACGCGCGCGTTATCGGATGCACCCTGAATATCCCGCAATCCATTTCGACGCGCAATTCCTTGGGAGTTCCCGGTCGGCCTACGAACGAGGGGGCAAGAATCCCATGCTGGCCATATAGCCACCCATCCGGGCCCCATTTTAGTCCATTGAAGAAATTGTGGCTACCTGTAGCAGTAAATCCATCCAGGACGACTTCCGGCGGTCCATCAGGAACATCGTCTCCATCCGCATCCGGAATAAATCGCAATGCAGGTGAATCGCATATCCAGACGCCACCGAATCCAAGCGCGAATCCTGATAGATGCATCGCCTTGTCGAAGAATACTTTTCGAGTGTCGAAAACGCCATCGTTGTCGAGATCCTCGAATATCAAAATGCGGTCTTCACCCTTTCGCTCCCATTCCTTGTACGAATACGATTCCGCCACCCAAAGGCGTCCGCGATCATCGAAATTCATGGCGATAGGTTGCCGCACATCGGGCTCCCCCGCAAAAAGCGTCACTTGGAAACCCGGCGGCAGCGTCATCATTCGAGTCGCTTCGAGCGCCGTTGGCGGCGATTCGCCCTGCAGCTGCGTATCAATCGGCTTATAAGCGTCTTGCCCGAATAGGGAAATCGATTTTCCAACCAGGTAGATTACGCAAACGAGCCAAAGGAAACGAACCATAGGAAACAGGGTTATCTTCTGACCACTCTCTTATTTCAAGGGCCAATCACGGGCACGCTCGTCTCATCAACCAATCTTGTCGTTGTCGAGATGGGGCAGTTTCCAGCACCTTCTCCTACTGACAACGACCTACATTCTGACTTAATAGACGCTTTCTTAAGACGCGCAGGTGAATTATCTACGATGAGAATATTGAAAAAATGGTCTCGTCCCTTGGACAGGAATTTACACTCTAGCTCTTTCACCCCTCATTTCTTAGAAAATTAAAATTCGATGCCCCGACTTTTAGCAATTCTACGACCGCGTCGACTTGCGGTGGTTAGACTACTATTCCTAGCTACGATCGCGCTTGCCCCAGCTGTCTACGCCCAGGAGAAGCCCAATGTCATCATCATTTTCGCCGACGATATCGGTATCGAAACCATTGGAGCGTATGGTAGTGAGTACGAAACGCCCCACATCGATTCGCTGGCTGAAAACGGCGTCCGCTTTGATCATGGCTACGCGACTCCGGTTTGTACGACATCGCGCACACGCTTGCTGACGGGCACTTACAATTTCAAGCACTACAAGGCCTTCGCCCACCTGGACCCGACTCTCTACACGATTCCTCAATACCTCAAGGACTCGGGCTACGATACCTGCGTCGTCGGAAAGTGGCAATTGGCCGGCAATATGGAATACGGCGGAGTCGGCGCCTATCCCGGCGATATTGGATTCGACGAATACCTCGTTTGGCAACTCGAACGAACCTTGAAGGGAAGTCGCTATTGGCAGCCTACTCTCTCGGAAAACGGCGTCGCAAAAACTTACTGCAAAGACGATTTCGCTCCAACGCTCCTGAACGACTATCTCTTGGACTTCATCGATCGCAAAGGAGACTCCCCCTTCTTCGCGCTCTACAATCCAGTCCTCGCTCACGATCCCTGGACCACTACTCCCGACTCCTTGGATGCAGAAACCCCTAAAGAGAAATTCCGCGGAATGATGGCCTATCTGGACAAGATGGTGGGTCGCCTGCTCGCGAAGCTCGACGAGCGCGGAATCGCGGGCAACACGCTTATCTTCTTCATCGGAGACAACGGAGCGCACCCGCAGATCACTTCGAAACGAAACGGAGAATCCATTAAGGGTGGCAAGTGGCTCCCCATCAAGGCAGGCGTCCACGTTCCATACATCGTTCAGTGGAAAGAGGGACTGCCGCGCGGCGTTCACCGAGAAGGTTTAGTTGAGATTCTCGATGTCTTCCCGACCATAGTCGCCGCCGTTGGCGAGCCGATTTCCGTATCAATGGATGGAATCGATCTCGCGCCTCATGCTCACGGAAAGGTATCGCATCCTCGAGATTGGATCTTCATGCACTATGACCCGCAATGGGGTAGCGACTATTTCAATACAGCCATGCCAGCTGCCCGATTCCTTTTCAATAAGCAATGGAAGCTCTACGGAGACGGACGCGCCTATCGAATCGACTTGGATCCTCTGGAGTCAAATGAACTCAACATTGACTCCCTCAGTGAGGCAGATCGGAGCGCCTACCAATCGCTCAGAGCGGCATTCGAAAACATGAACGATGGTCCCCTAAAACCAGCGTACCTGAACCAGTCGCTTAAAGGGAGCATTCCACTGCCTAGTCCCGATTGCGAAGAGTAGATTCGCGTAGGATGGAACCTTTTGAATACAGCTTCGATTTCGGTGAAAAGCCATCCTTTGTCATCGATGCTTGGTTAATCAAGGTCCTGCAACCGATAGCGCTCCTACTTATACCAACCGCAATTTTAGTCGCTCTCCCCGGAGATTGGTTTCTACGCTTTGTCCTTCCCTCTTCAGCTGCAGTCCTACTAGTTACGCTGTTAGTATTGCATCAATACAGACGACGACTAGCAATTAGACGTATCAGGAATTTAAATAACACTATCTTTCAGTGCAAAATTGATTCGTCTGGGATTCATTTTAAAAAACGAGATCGGAACAGGACTCGTCAATTGGGGATTCAATGGAAAACTAGTCCGACACAAGAGATTTATGATACTTAGGAGTTTTGAATCGGGGATTATGATTCCCTTTCCTATTGACGCTCCTGAAGATGTTATCACGTACGTTAAGGATAGAATCAAAAAGCGAACTCCAAACTAGTTTCATCACCCAAACACTGCTCGATACCCGATCTTACATCAACGCGTAATTTACCCCTAAATACAAATATGCGAACCACTAATACCTCTCTGCGCAAAAACGGATCCCTTTTCGTCTGCGCTGCTCTCGCTCTCCTTTTCGCTCCTATCGCCGCCAACGCTGAATTTCTCAATTGGACACAATTCGCAGATCTTCCACCCGCCGGCGATCAGGTCGACTCTCTCGGCGTCGCAGGGCCATTCGTCGGCGTTCACAATGACGCCCTGGTCATCGCCGGAGGGGCGAACTTCCCCAAACCCTACTGGGGCGAGGGCAAGGTTTGGCACAACAACATTTGGGTACTGGATGCATCCGGCAATTGGCATGACGGAGGCGCCTTGCCTCAAGCTATTGGATACGGCTGCTCCGTATCGACGGAACTCGGCGTCATCTGCATCGGAGGCAACGATGCGAATCGCGTTTTCGACGACGTCTTCCTGCTGGCTTGGGATCCTTCGAGCAAAACCGTAACGCGGGAATCCTTACCGCGATTTCCCTCAACCATCGTTTACGGAGCCGCAGCGATGATCGGGCAGAAACTATACGTTGCGGGCGGCACTCAAACCAACGATCTCTCTTCTGCTCTCGATACTTTTTGGGTATTGGACCTAGCAAAGAACGGAAGCGATGCATTCGGCTGGGAAGCGCTTCCCTCATGGCCCGGCCCCAATCGCGGATTCAATCTCCTTGCAGCCCAAAACAATGGCGCGGAGGATCAACTGTTTCTCTTTAGTGGACGCCGTGTCGGCGTAGATGGCGAAATCCAATTCCTCAAGGACGCTTTCGCCTATAGCCCATCGACGAATTCCTGGAAAGCGCTCGCCGATGCGCCCGCATGCCTCATGGCTGGAACGGCAATTCCACATGGATCAAATCACCTTCTTGTGACCGGAGGAGCCGATGGCTCGCTGTTTCATCAAGCGGATGCCCTCAAGGACGATCATCCCGGATTCCCTAAAACCATCTGGGGATACAACGCGTTGACCGACGCCTGGCAAGAAGCGGGGTCGATGCCGCAGAACCACGTCACCACGCAAATCGCTCGCTGGGGTAGTGACTACATTGTCGCCACCGGTGAGATTAGGCCCCGTGTACGCTCCCCTAAGATTTGGAAAGTATCGCCCCAGCCAATTGCCTCTTCGTTCGGAGCCCTCAACTGGATCACCTTGATCGCTTATTTAGGAGGCCTCGTCGTAGTTGGCCTCATCTGCGCTCGCAATACGCGTTCGGCAGACGACTTCTATCTAGGAGGGCGCTCCATTCCTTGGTGGGCAGCTGGTATCAGCATATTTGGTACAACTTTGAGCGCCATCACTTACCTTGCGCTCCCTGCTCGCGTCTACGCTACAGACTGGTCTGCTATATTGCTGAATGCAGGTATCATAATCGTCGCCCCCTTCATCGCAGCTGTATACGTTCCCCGGTTGAGGCGACTGAATGTTACCACGGCATACCAATTCCTAGAAGCGCGCTTCGACCTCGGCCTTCGTCTTTTTGGGAGCGCCTCGTTCATCGTATTCCAGCTTTTGCGGATGGGCATTGTCGTATTCCTCCCAGCCCTGGCGCTCTCAGCAGTCACTGGCTTCAACCTGACTCTCTGCATCGTCCTCATGGGACTGATATCCACCGTGTATACAGCGTTCGGCGGAATCAAGGCGGTCATTTGGACTGACGTGATCCAGGTCGTGGTTCTTGTGGGCGGGGCCTTGCTCGCATTGGGCATTGTCGTTGGAAGCTTGGGCGGCGGCTTCTCCACGTTGATTTCCGTCGGCCAAGACTCGGGCAAGTTCACCCTCCCCCCCATCGAATGGTCGTGGGCAAGCGATTCGTTCATGACCCTGATGTTGGCCGCGATCTTCGCCAACGCCCTCGTTCCCTACACATCGGACCAAGCTGTCGTCCAGCGCTACTTGACGACCGCGACGGAGGGCGAGGCTCGCAAGGCGGTATGGACCAACGCCCTTCTGGCGATCCCCGCAACGCTTATATTTTCCCTGATGGGAATCGCGCTTTTCGTATTCTACAAATCGAACCCGGAACTGCTCGCGCCCCTTGAGAAGAACGATCAAATCCTCCCTTGGTTCGTAGCGCACCAGATGCCTGCCGGGCTAGCTGGACTCGTAATCGCCGGTGTCTTCGCCGCTGCCATGTCCAGCCTCGACAGCAGCATGCACTCCATTTGTACCGCCGTATCCAATGATTTCATTGGTCGCTTCAAAGACCAATGGGAGGATGCCAGCCAACTAAGCTTCGCTCGAAAGCTGGTAGCGGGTCTCGGCGTTTTGGGTACAATAATTGCATTTGGGCTATCAAAGATGGATACAGGTCACCTGTTCGATCTCCTCATCGGCCTCCTCGGCCTTATAGCCAGTCCCTTGGCAGGTCTTTTCCTTCTAGGACTATTCACCAAGCGGGCCAGCGCTACGAGCGCTTGGATCGGCGTTAGCTGCAGCTTGGCCGCGCTTGTCTACACAAAGTACCTCACTCAACTGAGCGGACTGCTCTACGGATTCGTGGGAATCGGCGTTTGCCTCGGTGTCGGATACCTCGCTTCCTATATCGTTCCGCAAAAGGCGTCCGTTTCGACTGGCGCTGACCCTTCCAATTGATATATATCCATCGAACGCTGGATTGAAATAACGCAAATCGCTATGACTCGAATTGGTTCCCTCATCGCGTTCACTGTGAGCCTAGCTGTCCAAGGATGGGGAGCAGAGCCACCCAACGTCCTCTTCATCGCGATCGACGACATGAACGACTGGACTACCCTTTTCGACAAGTCCAACCCCATTCAAACGCCTCACCTTGAGAGGCTCGCTGCGCGAGGTACCTTCTTCACCAAAGGCTATTGCAATTCCCCCGCCTGCAACCCTTCGCGCGCTTCCGTCTTAAGCGGAGTCCGTCCGTCCACCAGTGGGGTGTATGGAAACAATAGCGACTGGAAACGAGCGTTGCCTAACGCGACCATTCTTCCTCAACACTTCAAGAACAACGGCTACAAGACCTTCGCTAGCGGAAAGATCTTTCACCACCACGGCACGCAGTATCACAAGTACGAGGCCTTCGACGCCTTTGTCGAGTTTCCTTCGAGGCAACCCGATATGCCTATGCCCAGAAACGGCAACCTCAATGGAATCAACGACTGGACAGCGCCGGACGGGATGAAGAGACCCGTTAGCCGAAACTTCGATTGGGGCGTGTATCCAAAAAACCCGGATAATCACATTGACAATCGTACCGTTGACTGGGCTATCGAACAGATCGAATCCAATGACGACCCTTTCTTCATCGCCACCGGAATCTACCGGCCCCACATGCCCTTTTACGCGCCTCAAGAATGGTTCGACAAGTATCCGCTGGGGCGGCTAGTCCTGCCGGAAATCAAAGAGGACGATCTCGATGACTTGCCAGACGAAGCTCGAGCCATGCTCCATCCGCCCAATCGCAAATTCATTAGTACATTCGAAGCGGAAAAATTCCGTGACGCCTACATATTCAACAAGGCCATCCAAGGATACCAAGCCTCCGCCAGTTTCGCCGACCATCAGGTGGGACGTTTGCTGGATGCCTTGGACGAGAGCGGCAAAGCCGACAACACGATCATCGTTCTTTGGTCGGACCATGGCTATCACTTGGGGGAGAAAGAGCACTGGGAAAAATTCGTTCTCTACGAGAAGGCCACCCATATTCCCTACATCATCGTAGCGCCCGGTTTCGAGAAAGGACAGATTTGCCACAAGCCCGTTTCCTTGATCGACCTTTATCCAACTTTGACAGACCTGTGCAGCTTGCCTACGCCAGAGCATGTGGAAGGCCAAAGCCTGGTTCCTCTACTCAAGAAGCCTAAGATGGATTGGGATCCTGCAGTAATGACCTATGAGCAAGGCAATCACGCCGTAAGATCTGAACGATACCGATATATCAGATATAAATCAGGCAAGGAAGAACTCTACGACCTGAAGAACGATCCTCGCGAATGGACGAACATAGCGTATCGAAAAGGCACCGACAATATAATGAAGTCGCATGCGCGTTGGGTGCCCGAAAATGACGCTGAACCCATCGGTCCTGCTAACTAGCGGTTGCGATGAGCCCGTTAATTGAAACCTTGACCCGATTGATATCATGAAACTAAACGAAGCTTCCGGACAGAACGACACGCAAAGGGCCCATCAACGAGCGAGCATTAGCAGGCGCCGCTTCTTGGCGACGACCGCAAGCGCTGCCGTCGCCTTCCCCACATTCATTCCCGCTTCAGCGCTCGGCCGTGATGGAACAGTGGCTCCAAGCGAACGAATCAATCTCGGCATGCTGGGAGTCGGCGCTCGCGGCACGGGCAATATGCGGAATTTCCTAGGGATGGACGACGTTCGCATCGCTGCAATTTGCGACGTCAACCAGAACCATATCAGCCGCGCAAAACAGATCCTTAAAGAGCAAGGCGGCGCGAGCGGTACCAAGTCCTATACTGATTTCCGCGCGTTGAACGACGACGCATCCATCGACGCCATCATGATGGCTCTGCCTGTCCACTGGCACACGATACCGTCACTGGACGCTATCAATAAGGGCAAGCATATCTACTACGAGAAACCAATGGCGCTATCCCTTCAAGAAGCGCAACTCGTACGCGCCGCTGTCAAAAAGAAGGGCATCGTCTTCCAGTTCGGAACGCAGCAGCGATCCAGCATCTATTTCCGCTGGGCATCCGAACTCGCCATGAACGGGCGGCTGGGAGAAATACAGAAGATCGAGGTAGGCGTCCCGGGTGGCGAGACCTCTGAATCGTTCTCTGAAGAATCCATCCCGGATTGGATCGACTGGGAGCGCTGGGTAGGCCCCGCTCAGGCGGCTCCGTTCAATGAAAAGCGCCTCAAGCGAGCGGTTCACGAACTTATATCCGACTATTCCCTAGGAATGATCTCATGCTGGGGCATTCATCACATCGACATCGCCAATTGGGCGAATGGGACCGATCGCTCAGGAGCGGTAAGTGTCGAGGGAACGGGAAATTTCCCTAAGAGGGGCACGTGCGATACTGTCCTAGACTGGCGGGTACGATTCGAATTCGAGAATGCAGCTCCCATTGAGTTCAGCGACCAAGGCCATCACCGAATGGGCGTGAACTACGTCGGCGACAAGACTTCGCTCCATGTCACGCGCGGAGTGATCAATCACGAAAACGAAGACTTCTTGCGCGATCCGCAGAACAAGGAGGAGGCTCTTTCCCATCGCCTACCGGTAAGCGCGAACCATTATAGAAACTTCATCGACGCCATCAAGAACGGGAGCGATCCCGTGGCTCCAATCGATTCGGCCGTAAGTTCCGACACGCTTTGCCAGCTAGCCCTCATCTCAATCAAGCGCGGCCGGAAGCTACATTGGAACTCCAAGAACGAGCAGTTCATCGACGACGACGAAGCGAATCGCCTTCTACAGGCTAGAGATCCACGAAAGCCTTGGACGCTCCCTTCAATGGCCTAAGCTTACATTTTCTAGGCTTACTCAGAGTAGAATTCTGCAAATTCAATCTCCACTCGTATCTCCATACTTTAACTACAGCTCGCTCAATGCCGCTGAGATTAGCGGACAATTCAAGGAAGGCTCCGCTAGCCGTGTCGAAGAGACTGCCTCACAGCTCTACAACTACCGTAGCCTAGAGCAGCAGCTCGAAACCAAACGCGGCGAACTCAACGTCGAAGCGCACTTCAACCGCAAGACTGCGCTCAAACTTGAAATTCAACAGATCAAATCTCAAATGGCAGAACTCGCCAAGCAGCTCTAACCAATACTTTAAAAATCAATTCTTCAAACCATGGACAAACTGACCCAAGCCGACGCCACTTCTCACGACATTGTTGCCGACAATATCGATAAGCTCAAAACCATCTTCCCCGAAGCCTTCACCGAAGGTAAAATCGACTTTGATGTGCTCAAGGAAACGCTGGGAGAATATCGTGAAACGCGAGAAGAGCGTTACAACTTTTCATGGGCAGGAAAGAGCAAAGCACGCCGCCTAGCACAGACACCAGCGACGGGGACGCTCCGCCCATGTCCTGAAGAAAGTGTCGATTGGGACACAACGGAGAACCTTTTCATCGAGGGTGACAACCTTGAGGTGCTCAAGCTCCTACAAAAGTCTTACCAAGGGAAGGTAAAGATGATCTATATTGATCCACCTTACAATACAGGGAAGGACTTCGTTTACCCCGATAAGTATGCAGACAATTTGAAAGGATATTTAGAGTTTACAAAGCAAGTTGACGGAGAAGGAAACAAGCTTTCCAGCAACGCAGAAACTGGCGGACGCTATCATAGCAACTGGCTGAATATGATGCTGCCTCGTTTGACGCTTGCGAAGAACCTGCTCAAAGATGATGGAGTCATGTTTATCAGTATTGATGATTCAGAAGCTGCTAATTTAGTGAAATTGGGCGATGAGGTATTTGGTGAAGAAAACCGTATCTCTCTGATTTGTCATAAGTCCAGAGCTTCTGTCTCAAACGATAAAATAATATCTCCTAACCATAATTACATACTACTATATGCAAAAAATGAGAGAACGATCTTCAACCTAAGATCAAAATTTGGGCTGCCTCCTGAACTTGATGGTTTTGACGAAGAGGATGAAAATGGTCAGTTTAAGTTTGTTCCGGTCGATGGACCAGGAGGAGCAGCTAAAGGCAACCCACACTACACGTTTTTGGGCGTTACGGGCTATTGGCGTTTCTCTGAAGAAACGATGAAAGAAAAATATGATGCAGGCTTGGTTCAAAAAGTAGGTAACGGCCTTCAGCAAAAGTATTATTTGGAGGATGCAAAAAAAACACGCAAAACAACTACAACATGGTGGGATGAGAAGCTCTACACCTCAACGGCATCTGCTAGATTGAAGCAATTAATGGATGGTGCCCCATTCAATAATCCTAAACATATCGATCTCATTAGAAAGATGATCGAATTATGGTGTAGGAATGATGGAGATATAGTTGTTGATTTCTTTGCAGGATCAGGAACTACTGCACATAGCTGCTTAGAGCAAGCAGTCACAAACGATCAAGACATTCGCTACATAGTTGTTCAGCTCCCCGAACCATTAGCCACTGAAGCTTCACAAAAGGTAGCAGCAGAATACTGTGATAGGATAGGCAAGCCTAGGAATATAGCAGAACTATCGAAAGAACGCATTCGTCGCACTGCTGCAAAAATTAAGGATGAGCATCCAGACTACAAAGGCGACCTTGGCTTCAAAGTCTTCAAACTGGATAGCTCAAACATCGAAGCATGGGATAGCAACGACGAGAACCTCGAAGACAGCGTGCTCAAAGCAGCAAATGTCTTGAAAGACGGACGGGGTGAACTCGATATCGTTTACGAACTCTTCCTCAAGTATGGCCTCGACCTGAGCTACTCCGTCAACACGCACGAAGTCGCAGGCAAGCAGGTCTACGAAATTGGCGCAGGATCGCTCTTCATTTGCCTCGAAGACCACATCACCACCGACTTCGTTGAGGCATTGATCAAACTCTACAAAAGCTTCGATGATGAAGCAGCCCCACGGGTCGTTTTCAAGGACAGCGGCTTCAAAACAGACGCCGCCAAAAAGGACGCCGAAAGCACGCTCAAGGACGCAGGCATTCTCGACGTCAAATGCCTCTAGGTCGCAACCTCATCCAAGCAAACTGATGAAAATCCAATTCAACGCGAACCTTCAATACCAAGAGGATGCGATCCAATCCACGGTTGACCTCTTTCGAGGACAAACCGCAGCGGAAGCTTTGTTTTCGGTGCCCGTCTACAATGCGCCAGTCGATGGCTCTGAGCTCGACCTTCGCTCAGAAGACGCACGCGGGGTTGCTAACAAGCTCCACCTCCAGAAGGACGACATTTTAGAAAATCTTCGAGCCATCCAAATCCGCAACGGCCTGAAGCAAACCGAAGACCTCAAATCACTCGACTTCACGGTCGAGATGGAGACAGGCACAGGTAAGACCTACGTCTATCTGCGCACCATCTTCGAATTGTATAAAGCCTACGGCATGCGGAAGTTCATCATCGTCGTGCCAAGTGTGGCGATCCGTGAGGGTGTCTACAAATCGCTCCAGATTACCAGTGAGCACTTCAAGGCTCTCTACACCGAGACACCGGAGCACTACGTCTACAAATCGGAACAGCCTGGAGACATCCGAGCCTTTGCCACGGGCACCAACATTCAGATCATGGTCATCAACATCGACGCCTTCCGTAAAGGTTTCGACGCGAAGACAGGAGCTGCCGAGACGGCAGAGAATAGCAAGAAGGCGACGCTCATTCACAGACCTTCAGAAAAGCTCAATGGCTTGAAGCCGATTGAATTCATCCGTCAGACCAACCCCGTGCTCATCATTGACGAGCCGCAAAATATGGAGACTGCGAATGCCAAGGGTGCATTGGCCTCTATGAACCCGCTCTTTACCCTGCGCTACTCGGCAACGCACAAAGACCGCTACAATCCGATCTATAAGCTCGATTCCATCGATGCTTATGAGCAGAAGTTGGTGAAACAGATTGAGGTTGCTGAGATCAAAGACCACGAGGCGCACAACACACCGCATATCAAATTGCTCAAAGTCGCCAAGCCCTCAGCAAAGGCGATTACAGCCGAGATCGAATTCGACCAGCGTGATGCCAAAGGTTTCGTCACCCGCACGAAGAAGAAAATCAAGAGCGGTGACGACGTCGAAGAACTCTCGAAAGGACGCGAAATCTACAACGGTTTTCGGGTAGCTGAGATCAACCGTAGAGAAGGCGATGAGTTTGTATCCTTTGAGCCATCAGGCATTCGCCTCAAGGTTGGAGAGACGCATGGCGGCATGGCCGATGACGACCTCAAGCGTCTGCAAATCCGCAAGACCATCGAAGAGCACTTGGACAAAGAACTCGTGCTCACAGGTCAAGGCATCAAGGTGCTCAGCCTCTTCTTCATTGATAAGGTCGCCAACTACAGAAGCTATGATGCAGATGGCAATCCGGTGAAGGGCAAGTATTCCCAGTGGTTTGAAGAGGAATACGCGGAGCTCATTCAACGCGAAAAATACAAAACGCTTTTCGCTGATGTGGACACCGAGAGCCTGCCGGAGATCGTGCGCAACGGCTACTTTGCTCAGGATAAGGGGAAATTCAAAGACAGCACCACGGGCAGTAGTGAGGCAGACAGCGATGCCTACTCCCTGATCATGAAGGATAAGGAACGCCTTCTCAGCTTTGACTCAAAGCTGAAATTCATCTTCTCGCACTCCGCTCTGCGTGAAGGTTGGGACAATCCGAACGTCTTTCAAATCTGCACGCTCAATGAAACAGCCTCAGTCATGAAGAAGCGGCAAGAAATCGGTCGCGGTCTCCGCCTTGCGGTCAATCAAGACGGCGAACGCATTCAAGGCTTTGAGGTCAATACACTCACCGTCATGGCGAATGAAGCCTATGACAGCTTTGTCCGACGCCTTCAGAAGGAAATGGAAGAGGATGAAGATTTGCACTTTGGCACCGTGCTGGAGCACCAGTTTGCCAACATCACGCAAACCAACCTCGATGGCACAACGCGAGCTTATCTTGGAGAGAAGGAATCCAAGAAGCTCTACGACCACCTCAAGAAGGAAGGGCATGTCGATAAGAAGGGAAAAGTGCAGGACAGCCTGCGATTAGCCCTCAAAGACAAAACGCTAGAACTGCCCGAGGAGCTAAAGCCCGTGGAAGAAGCCATTTGCGCCAACCTCAAGCGCGTAGCAGGCAATTTAAACGTAAGCCGAAAGAAGGACCGCACCAAGGTCGACCTCAACAAACGCGTCTTCCTCGATCCCGCATTCAAAGAACTCTGGGATCAGATTGAATACAAGACCCGCTATCGCTTGGACTTTGACAGCAAGAAACTGGTGGAGACATGCGCCAAGAAGCTGAACAAGGAGCTGGATATTGGCGCACCCGTCATCATCTACACCAAGGACAAGGTGGAAGTGAAGCGCAGTGGCCTGAGCGGCGGTAAACCAATCACAGAAGTCGAAGTCTTCGATAAGCGAAACTACAAGCTTCCCGACATCGTGGGCTACCTCACCGAAGCCACGATGCTCAAGCGTCAGACTGTCATCGATATACTGATCGATTCCAAGAAGCTCGAAGACTTCCCCAAGAACCCGCAACGCTTCATCGAACGTGCCAGTGAGATCATCAAGCACGAGATGGAACTCTTCATCGTCGATGGGATTACCTACCACAAAATCGACGAAGACGGCACTGAAGCGATTTATGCTCAGGAGCTATTTCAAAACGAAGAACTCCACGGCTATCTCGGCAAGAATATGCTCAAAGTTGAGAACTCAGTCTTTGAGCACGTCGTCTACGACTCCGACACCGAGAAGACCTTCGCCGAAGCGATGGAACGCAGCAAGAACGTGAAGCTCTACGCGAAACTGCCGGACTGGTTCAAAATCCCCACACCCTTGGGTAGCTACAATCCAGACTGGGCAATCCTCGTCACCGTAGGCGAAGAAGATCGCCTCTACTTCGTCGTCGAGACCAAGAGCACACTACTCAGTGCTGAACGTCGCGAAAAAGAAAACCAGAAGATCGAATGTGGCAAAGCCCACTTCCGCGACATCCAAACCGCCAACCAATTCGAAGTCTCAGACGACTTCACCCAATTGAGCACGAAGTTCATTCAGTCTTAATTTCACTCTTCAATTTTCACCATTCACTATTCCAATGAACGAAATTTCCTGCCCCCATTGCGGCAAAGCCTTCAAGATCGATGAGACCGGATACGCTGACATCATCAAGCAAGTCCGCGACAAAGAATTCGACGCCCAGCTGAACGAACGGCTGGAGCTGGCCGAGAAAGAAAAGAGCGATGCGGTGGAACTCGCAAAGGCCAAGCTGAGCACAGAGCTTAAAAGCGAGACGCAGGAAAAAGAAGCAACGATCAAAGAGCTGAAGGCTCAGTTGGAGGCTGGAAAGACCGAGCAACAATTGGCGGTCAACAATGCGGTAACAGCCGTTGAAAAGGAGCGCGACGACCTCCTGAACCAACTGAAGCAGGCCAAACAGGAAACACAGAATGCCACCGAGCAAGCGGAGAAAGACAAAGCCAGTGCAGTCGAGCTGACTGAGCAAAAGGTCAGCAGCCAATTGCGAACAGAGCTTCAGGAGCAGAAGACTATCATCCAAGAACTCAAAGCTCAGTTGGATGCAGGCAAGACGGCTCAGGAATTGGCAGTCAAAGACGCTGTTACCAGTCTTGAGAAAAAGAAAAGCGACCTCGAAAACCAATTGCAGCGAGTGAAAGTCGATGGCGAGAACGCCACGAAACTCGCTGAAATGGAAAGGCAGAAGGAAATTCAAGAGCTTAAAAGTCAACTGGAAGCCAAGGAGGTCAGCCAAAAGCTAGCGATCACCGAAGCAGTGAGTGTTGTGGAGAAAGAGCGCGACACGCTCAAACACAACTTAGACCAAGCCGCCCTTGAAAAGCAGGTCGCAGAGAAGGCGATTACCGATAAATACGAAGTTCGCCTGAAAGACCGCGATGAAGAGATCGAACGCCTCAAGGATTTTAAGGCGAAGCTCTCCACCAAGATGGTCGGCGAAACACTCGAACAGCACTGCGAAACGGAATTCAATCGCATCCGCTCAACTGCATTCCCACGTGCTTATTTCGAGAAAGACAACGATGCCAGCTCAGGCAGCAGGGGGGACTATATCTTCAAGGACAACGACGAGGCTGGAACCGAGATCGTCTCGATCATGTTCGAGATGAAGAACGAGAACGACACCACGGCCACGAAAAAGAAGAATGAAGACTTCTTCAAAGAGCTGGACAAAGACCGCAACGAGAAAGGCTGCGAATACGCCATCCTCGTCTCGCTCCTAGAACCCGAAAACGAACTCTACAACTCAGGGATCGTCGATGTGAGCTACCGCTACGAGAAGATGTATGTCATCCGGCCACAGTTCTTTATCCCGATGATTACCCTGCTTAGGGATGCCGCGATGAATGCCCTGAGCTACAAGAACGAACTTGCCCTAGTGAAATCCCAGAACATCGACGTGACGAACTTCGAGACAGACTTGGAGAAGTTCAAAAACGCCTTCGGCAGAAACTTCGAACTCGCATCTAACCATTTCAACAAGGCAGTCGATGAGATCGATAAATCCATCTCACACCTGCAAAAGACCAGAGAAAGCCTCTTGAAATCCGAAAACCAGCTTCGCCTAGCAAACGACAAGGCGCAGGATGTGACGGTCAAAAAGCTCACCCGCAAGAACCCCACAATGAAGGAGAAGTTCGAGGAGGCTAAGACCGTGAACCAAGTTGGCGAGATCGAGTAAGACTAATCAACGCCCAAGCCCATTAGAGATGAACATCAAGATTAAAAACTGCAACAATATCGATTCAGGAGAAATTGGCATTCAGCCTGACAAGCTGAACATCAAACTAGGTATTAACGGAGCAGGAAAGAGCACCATTGCTAGATCTTTAAGAATGAGTATTGACGGTAAAGATCTGTCCTCACTCAAACCGTTCAAGCATGAAAACGACAAAACCGATGAGCATGCACCTGCTGTTTCAGGTTTAGACAAGATTCGTTCGGTAAAGGTTTTTAACGAAGAGTATATCTCTCAATTTGTATTCAAACCTGAAGAGCTGATTGAGAATAGCTTCGGGATTTTCATTAAGACACCTGATTACACCGAGAAGATGGAGGCCATCAACGCCCTCATCGCAGATGCAAAAAAAGTTTTTCAAGAGCACAAAGGGCTGGATCAGGCGATCAAAGATTTCGAACAGCTAGCGGCCGATATGCGTACGACTGCTGCGGGGTCGTTGGCTGGAAATAGTAAGATGTCGAAGGCGTTTGGTGGAAATGGCAATATTCTGGAGAATATTCCTGACGAACTTTCAAGTTACACGAATTATCTGAAATCGGATTCGAATGTGAAATGGTTGAAGTGGCAGGCGCAAGGGAACGCGTTTTTAGATTTGGACAGTGGTTGCCCTTACTGCATAGCGCCAACAGAGGAGAAGAAAGAGAGAATAAAGAAAGTCAGCGAGGTATATAACAGTAAGACTGTTGAAAATCTCGGAGCTATTATCGATGTGATTGGAAAGCTGGGAGATTATTTCTCCGCTTCAGCCGTTTCGACCCTCGACGGGATAGTGAAGAAAATTGAAGGATTGAATAAAGAAGATGAGGGTTTTCTCGTCGAACTGAAAGAACAGGCGGACAGGCTATCAAACCACCTAAAGAAGATACAAAATCTATCAAATTTTGACTTCAAGGATAAGGACAAAGCTAAGGAAGAAATCAACGCCCTAAGGATCGATATTCGCCTTTATCCGTATCTAGATTCTGAAAAGACTCAGCAAGTAGTCGCCACAGTTGACGCTTCTATCACTGAAGTCGTCGATAAAATTGGCCTCCTTAAAGGTCAAATTGCCCAACAGGAGAGTCTTGTTAGGAATGCTATCGAAAATAACCAGAAGAAGATCAATGGCTTTTTATCCTGCGCTGGCTACAAGTATCAGGTAGAACTGCTGAGGGAGGAGAACGACATCAAACTGAGGCTTAGGCACACAGAAGGAACTAAGGCGGTTCAAAATGGAGATCAGCATCTGAGCTATGGAGAAAGGAATGCCTTTGCCGTTATCCTCTTCATGTATGAGTGCTTGGCGCAAAAACCAGGGCCAGACTTGATAATTCTGGATGATCCAATTTCTTCATTCGATAAGAACAAAAAATTCTCTATCCTGCATAAGCTCTTTAGGGGCTCGCATTCATTGAAGTCTAAAACCGTTCTTTTACTGACGCACGATGTTGAACCCGTCATCGACACGATTAAGATTATGCCAGACAAATTCGCTGAGTTCACGGTGGCGAGCTATCTCAGAAATCGCAACGGCTCGCTTACTGAGGAGGCTATCAGCTATGGAGACATTCTTAGCTTTAAGCAAATTTGCGATGCAGTGCTGGAGACACACTCAAACAAACTTATCAAGCTGATTTACTTGAGGAGGTATTTTGATGTTCTTGATGACAAAGGCATGGAGTATCAGATGCTCTCAAGCCTTTTCAAAAAGGCTTCAACGCCATACATCAAGAACGGTGACGATGAAAGGGATTTCACCTCGGAACAGAAATCTGAAACGGAAGATAAGATCAGTGAGCTGATTAAAGGGTTTTCTTACGATGAATTGTTAGCTGTGCTTGGTGACAAAACCCAAATAGTGGAGGCATACAAGCAGGCTGAAAATGGATATGAGAAGGTGCAGATTTTCAGGCTTCTTGAAGCGGAGCATGAAGATCATGTCGTAAGAAAGTATATTAGTGAGACTTTCCATATCGAAAATGATCTGGTTTGCCAACTGTCACCTCAGAAGTATGATCCAGTCCCTGATTTTCTTATCGGAGCTTGTGATTTGTATATTAAACGAAAACTACCCTCAGAATTAGATAAACACACAGATGTCCAACCTAGCCAGAGCCATTGAAATTGCCTCGACTGACCATAAGGAGCAGACGCGGTTCGATGGTAGCCCATACATTCTGCATCCCCTCCGGCTGATGTTTCAGCTCGAAGGCGAAATGCAGCAAATGGCAGCGGTGCTCCACGACGTAGTCGAGGACACCGATTGGACGTTTGAGGATTTGAGAAAGGAAGGCTTCGATGAAGCTCTGATCGAAGCTCTGGATTGTTTGACCCGACGAGAGGGCGAGTCCTACAAGGAATTCATCGACCGTCTGGCTCCAAACCCCCTCGCCAGAGCGGTCAAAATCGCAGACCTTGAGGACAATATGAACCTCAAGCAGCTTGAGCGAGTCACAGACAACGACCTCAAGCGCACTGCGAAGTATCACAAGCACTGGAACGCTTGGTTTCCATGGACTGACTGGTTGCGCCGGTTACAGAGCCTCCATCGCTCCGCTAGTCTCGGCACAGGAACCGCCGCCTTTGAATAGGCAAACGCTCACGGCGAGCCGCGACCGATTGCCTTTTTGAAGTCACGGGGCGCACGCGCCCCCAAGTAACAGGGTTCCCAGCCTGTTTTTCCGCTGCCGCGGAACAGGATTATCCATCCCTCCGCTTAAACCCGTAAAGGTCGTATTTTTGCGCCCACTTGTGCAGCAGCGTCACAGGTTCCTCGCTTCCGCATTCAACGAAAAAATCTCCACCTTGACTGGACGGTTGCACCGTCCGCTTCGGGCACTCTCTAGCTTCGCTCGCCGCTTGGCAGGGAAAATCAGGCTTTCAATCAAGAAGGTCGTAACAACTGGAGATTAAAAATGACTGTCACAACAGAAACGAGCACTTACGAAACACAGCGCATCTACATTGCTTGCCTTGCGGCATACAACAGCGGAATTCTACACGGGGAATGGATTGAGATTGAAGACGACATTGACGAAACGTGGAACCGCATCCGTAGCGTTTTGGCATCCTCACCGATTGAAGACGCAGAGGAATGGGCAATCCATGACTTTGAAGGTTTCGGAGGCATTCGCCTTTCCGAATGGGAAAGCATTGAGCGGGTGCATGAGCTTTCCGAGTTCATGCAGGAGCATGAGGAAATCGGGGCTTTAGTTCTCGATCACTATTGCGGCGATATCGAGGACGCGACCCGCGCCCTTGAAAATTACATGGGTTGCTATTCCAGCCTTGCCGATTACGCGCAGGAGCTAACCGAGGACACAAGCGAAGTGCCGGAGCACCTGCAATTCTACATCGATTACGAGCGCATGGGGCGCGATATGGAGATGAGCGGCGATATTTTCACCATCGAAACCCGCTTCGATCAGGTTCACATCTTCCTGAACCACTAAAAATTTGGCTCCCCGCCGTGAGGCGGGGAGCCTTTTGCTTTCCAAGGGAAAAGGTGCCTAAAAGCACCTTTTAGGTTAATTATCTTGCTAGAAGTGCTAAAAGGCCCTTAATTTTAGGTATCAATGCAAGAAGCACTAATAGCCAGCGATGCCATCCAGCTCAAGATTATGGACTCCTTGCGCGACAAGAGGCGTTCCTTTGACCAGAACACACAGTCTCAAAACTACCTAGATCACTGGGGTATTACAACCAAGGGCTTCTTTTCCGCTCTAATTGAAAATTTAGAGCGTTATCACATCTACCTAAAACCAAAACAGAACCCAGCAGCTTATGCTCAGAAATACCAATTCGTGATGCGTTGGGACAAGTGTGAGGATGGCTTGCTCATCCACATCACGCTTACACCTCGTAGCGAACCCCCAGGAGTGAAAATTGCGATCCATGAACATAATACGGGCTATAAGCCTCTGCCGCTTAAGCCGATAAAATCAAAAAAGAAGAACAATGAAAAACGCTGAAACAACTATGACAACTGCCCCTTGCTTCGAGTGTGAGAATGGCACCTTGCATGCGGTTATTGAGGACTACAAAACAACTCTGCCTGAAGTCGGTGAAATCGTTGTCTCTAATGTGCCAATGGAACGCTGCGACGAATGCGGCGACACCGTCATCGGCGAAGAAGGAAACAAAATCATAGACGCTTATTTGGATAAGATCACTGGCGCAATTACGGTCAGTGAAATCCAAGCGTTTCTTGATAAGTATTCAATTACTCAAAAGGAAGCAGCAGAGATCACAGGCTATGGTGAGAAAAATATTTCTCGCTGGCTGCGTGGGCATATGCGCCCATCGAAATCGGTAAGCAATAATCTGCGAACCTTATTCGCGAGCACTGAAGCCTTTGAAATTCTCCGTAACAGGAATTGGAGCTGTTCGCCTACAGAAAGATTGCTAATCGAAGACAGGCAGCCTGACCCAGAAGAAAAGAAAATCCTTTCTTTTATAGACTACAAGGCGATGGCTGAAATGAAACTCGTTGAAAAGAGCCAAAGCCCTAAAGTCAGACGAACTCAAGTCTGTCAGCTTTTTCAAAAGGCTACTTTGCAGGAGGTTCAAAAGAAGCTCGAAGATTCTTGGCATGAAGCAGCAGCTTACCAAGACACCAATCAGGCTTCCAACCCGATTAGTGCTGGAATGTGGTCCTGGATCGGAGAGCAGGCAGCGGCTAGTATTCAAGTTGAGCCTTATGATCGTGAAAAATTGTCAGGGGCTGTAGAAACTCTTCGAGAATATAGTCAGCACGAAATTGTTCAGGTCATCCCTAAAGTGCGGGAAGTTTTACGTCAGGCTGGTGTAGCCCTAGTATTCGTTCCAATCATGAAAGAATCTGCTCTACGCGGGTGCACTAAGCTGGTAAGTCCAGCGAAGGCCGTGATCGTGCATGGCCTGAAATATCGCAACCATGCGCAATTTTGGAGAATTCTATTTCATGAGATTGCTCACCTCATGCTACATTTGTGCGAAGCAGGTGAATCTATAGCAGACTACGACAATCAGCAAGATGACCCTAGGGAACAGGAAGCAGATCAGTGGGCAGATGACACTCTGGTTTCGACTAGCGAGTTGAACCGTTTTGCTGTCAGGCATCCAGCACCTCCCAATTGGCAGGTGCAACGTTTCGCCCAAAAAATCAAAACCCATCCGGCTATTGTGGCTGAAATCTTTAATAAGCGCGCAGGTGAGGAGGTCATTAAATATTCCCTATTAAGATCAAATGGGCTCTTTCCTAGTATCCCTGAAAGTGCAGTGAAATCACTCGGTCAGGAGTTGGCTGATCATTTTTGAGTATTCATGGAATCTTTACGTCTTCATTTTGTCGATGCTCGTCCAAAGAGCTAAAAAGTGAAATTCTAGGCTCTCAGGTAAACGGGGTCGAGGTAACTCGCACTGGCGTCCCAATGATGGGCTCATCGGTGGTAGAAGTATTAAAGGATCACGAGTTATTATGTGCTCTTGCTTTACTTCTGAGGGCATGGGTAAAGGAATCAGGCAGGGGTCAGGAGTTAATTATTGACTAATTCTCTGAATGCAGGAACTACTATAATCGGCAAAGGCCGCACAGATCCCTGGGCTTGCTAACCCCGAGCGAGTTTGCCACTAAGCAATTAGAAGATGTGGTTGGGACCCCGCGAACTAGCCCACTTTTGATGAGGTGATTTTCGTCGATCAACGAAAGGACATCATCGATGGAAAAGACAAGACGCGCGACCGAGCAGATAATCCGCATACTGAGGGAGGCCGACACGGGGCTTCGGACCGAGGGGATCTGCCGCAGGCGCAGCATCAGCTCCCAGAGCTTCTACCGCTGGAAGAGCAAGTACGGAGGCATGGATCTGAAGGAGGCTCAGCGCCTCCGCGACCTGGAGAAGGAGAACACCGAGCTCAAGAAGCTGCTTGCCGACCAGCTGCTCAAGACCAAGGCCCTGGAGATCGCGCTGGGGAAAAACCTCTGAGCCCGGAGCGGCAGCGCGGGGTTGCGGCGAAGGTCCAGTCCGCGCTGTCGCGTTCCGGGAGAGCCGCGTGCCGGTGGCTGGGGATCAGCCGCTCGACGCTCCGCTACCTTCCGAAGCCCAAGCCCGAGGGGAAGCGCTTGCTGGAGCCGGAGATCGTCCGCCTTCCGGGGGAGCATCCGACGCTTGGATGCAAGAAGATCTCGGCAAAGCTGAGGTCGCTTGGCTACCGCGCGACCAAGAAGCTGGTCCAGCGCGTCCGCAGGGAGGAAGGGCTGCAGGTTCCGCCTCGCCGCCCTCGCAGGCGGCGGCAGGGGCTCTGCGCGGGGCTTCCGCGGAAGGCGCTTCGCCGCAACCGCGTCCGGGCCTGGGGCCTCGTCTCGGACTACGCCCAGCGGGGAGGCAAGCTGCGGGCCTTCGACCTGATAGGCGAATGCGCTCGCCAGCGCCATTGCATCCATGCCGACCGGGCGATCAAGGCCTCCGACGCGCTGGCCCCGCTGCAGGAGGCGATCCGCGAGCATGGGGCTCCCGAATGCATCCGCTCGGGCAACGGGCCCGAGCTCATCGCCAAGGCCATCCAGGGCTGGCTTGCCGAGAACGGGATCAAGGCTCTATGCATCGATCCGGGCCGCCCTTGGCGGAACGGATACGCGAAAGCTTCAGCAGCCGCTTTCGCGAGGAACGCCTCGACCGCCCTTCGGGCGATCTCCACCCCAGGCAGCTTAAACCCAAGCCCAACAACAAGAAACCCGTCGAGAATCTCTCATTCAAACCGGGCTAAACTGCGGGGTCCAACCAGTATCACTGTTGAAATAAAGATTATCAGTTCTGACGTATCCTTTCTCACTGCCGCGCTAGCAACCCGGGGCAAGCCTCAAGAATCGAGCGCCCTGCATCCACAACCTAGGCCACCTGGCCTAGTTCCTCGCAGGTTTCTCGAATTCCCTATAAAGCGGCGTACCCGAGCCGCTGCTACCAGGAGGGATGGCGGCGTTGTATTCCGGTATCCATCGGCCAAGGTCACGGATGAGGTCGCTATGCTCGGGATTCGCAGCTAAGTTCGCTCGCTCGCGCTGATCCTTACGATGATCGTACAATTCCTCGGAGCCGTCATCGTAACGCGTATAGCGCCAATGCTCCGAACGGATGCTATGATTGTTCGGTCCGAACGTGGTGATGGCGGGACGCTCCCAGACCGCATTGGCTCTGGTCAAGAGAGGCCGTAGGCTAACGCCATTGAGGCCCTTTTTTGCGGGCAGTCCACAGAGGTCCGTCAAAGTAGGATAAATATCGATCAGTCCTACCGGCTTGGATACAGTAGCGTTCTCTAGCAAATTCGGTCCCGCTATAATCATCGGTACGCGTGTCGATTCCTCCCATAGCGTCCGCTTGGCCCAGTGCATTTTCTCGCCCATATGAAATCCGTGATCGCTCCAGAGGACAATGAGGGTGTCGTCTGCGGCTCCGCTTTGTTCGAGTCCGTCGAGCACGGTTCCGACGCAGTGGTCGACATAGGAGATGCAGGCCAAATAGGCCTGAACCATCGCCTTCCATTCCCCGGCTTCTACTACCCAATCATGCTTGGGAGCGATGTGACCGAATGTCAGCGTTTTCGCGTATTCAGAAAATTGGTCGCGATCCGTGGACAATACTTCCGGTATTTCCAGCGAATCCATCGGGTAAAGATCGAACCACTTCTGCGGCACGTACAGCGGGACGTGGGGATTGGAAAAGCCGATGGCCATGAAGAAGGGTTTGTCGTCCTCAGCCAACTCCTTCAGGCGTTCCGCCCCCCAAAGGGCCGTTTGGTAATCCTGCGTGTCCTCGTCCTTTTCATAATAAGGGCCCCAGTCCCAAGCGCGGCTTCCTTCAAACGAGGCAAGGCGACGTTTCGGTCGCGGTACCGGTAACGAAGCCGTCACGGTTTCGTCAAAGGAGTCCGTCTCATCCGCCAAGCCTTTTCCATGGAAGATCTTCCCGCGGGTTGTCAGATAGTAGCCTTGACGCTTGAAGTACTGGAACATCGTTTCCGCATCCACATTCTCGGAAGCCCCCCTCAAACCAGGCGCCAAAAAATAGATGCCGGTATTCGAAGGTAGCAGACCCGAGATCATGCTAACCCGAGCGGGATTGCAAATCGGGGCTTGGCAGTGGGCATTCGTGAATACAGTCCCACGCTCGGCGAGCCGATCCATGTGCGGGGTTTGCGCTTGTGGATGTCCCCCGTCGGCGCCGATCCAGTCATTGAGATCGTCGATGGCGATAAAGAGAACGTTGAGCGGCTCGGCCTGTCCTGAATCTCTCGATTCGGCCAATAGTCGGTGCGTTCCAGAGGTTAAGAGAAAAACGGCGACAGCAAGGGATAGTATTTTCATCTTAATCGTATTCACATTCTCAATCTTAATCTTAATCTTAATCTTAATCCTACTCTTACTCCCAATCTTAATTCTAATCTTTCTCTTAATCCTAATCTCAATCGATCTTTTTCCAGGGCGCGTGCAGGTTTTGTGGATTAGGATTAAGACGAAGATTAAGAGTAAAACTAATAGCGGAAACAAGGACCTAGCCAGCTCAAATCTTTGATAACGACGAATAGTGCATGCGACAGCTATACTCTACTTCGCTCAGACAGCTTGAGATGCCGTTCGTTGAACCGGTTGCTCGCGAATAGGCCAATGAACCACTGCTGCGAAGATCCCAAGCGCCACCCCGAGCCACCACACTGCGTCGTAAGACCCATAAAGGTCATACAGATAGCCTCCCATCCAAATGCCAAGGAAGGAGCCTACCTGATGGGAAAAGAAAACAATGCCTCCTAGCATCCCAAGATAGCGCGTACCGAACATGATCGCAACCAGCGCATTGGTGGGACCCACCGTCGATAGCCACAGCAATCCTATAACAACGGAGAAGATCACGACGGTCGTCGGACTCGCCGGAATCAGCAGGAATGCAGTTACCAGGATCGAACGACTAATGTAGATCCACACCAGCAGCATTGGCTTGGAGTAATGCTGACCGATTACGCCGGCAGCAAGGGACCCGATGATGTTGAAGAATCCGATTAGGCTGATGCCGACTACTGCCCATCGGGCCGCTATGCCGAGGTCGCTCAGGTACGCAGGAAAGTGAGCGGTTATAAACGCGACCTGGAAACCGCAGACGAAAAAGCCGGAGGTCAGCAGGAGATAGCCTTTGTGGGCCAAGGCTTCTCGTAGTGATTCCCCAATGCTTTGCGAAAATTCGGTCGACGCGATTTTCGAGGTCGACGCATTGCCCCGTAGCGAAATCGCCAATACGGGTATAGCGAGCATTATGATGGCGAGCGCAATAAGGCTGTCCGACCAGCCAAGGGCGTCGATCAATCCCTGCGATATCGGCGCAAATAGAAACATGCCCGCCGAACCTGCCGCGGTACCCAGACCGAATGCGAAGGAACGCTTTTCTGCGCTCACTAGGCGAGCGATCGAAGCGAGGACGACCCCAAAGGAACAGGCGGCTACGCCGAGGCCGATGAGGACGCCTCCGCCGATATGCAGCCAAACCGGGCTTGGCGCGATCGCCGTGATCACAAGTCCTGCCGCATAGAGCGCCGCGCCGATGGCCAATACGCGCCAGGTCCCAAATTTATCCGCGACAATTCCGAGCAACGGTTGGCCAATTCCCCAGCACAGATTTTGCAATGCCATCGCTATGCCGAAGGTGGTCCGGTCCCAGCCTGTGTCTTGCAACATGGGCAACTGGAAGAAACCCATCGCCGAGCGCGGACCGAAGGCCAGAAGAGAAATCACGCAGGCGCTCGAAATCGCGACAATGGGAAGCTTGGATGAGTTAGACGAGGCTTGGGCCATGACGATTCCGGTGGGTGCCGTTAGGCTTATTCCGAATCTATTTGCTGGAGCAATTCCTCAACGGCTCGCTCGAGCTGGGGATCCACATTCCGGGCCTTGTATGCCGGCGGGTTTTCCACAAGGATGTCGGGAATAGCAGGATTGAGCTCCATGTTCAGCTCGGTTTCCTTCACGAACCATCCACGCAAGGGCATGCGCACATAGGAACCATCGACCAAGCCATAGCTCCCCGTCGAGATAACCGCCCCGAACGTAGGTTGCCCTACGAGGCTGCCAAGCCCGAGCGACTTGTAGGCATGAGAGAATATCTCGGCATTGCTGTAGCTGCTTTCATTGCAAAGGGCGATGGATGGCTTGGATGACGAGGGCAAAGGAAGCCGGGTACTGGGATAGTTGTTCCTGAAGTTTCGATGCTCTTGCTCTAGATTTGAAGCAGCTCCCCGCGGAATCGTGTAGGCATGCTGATCCACGTTAAGCACTGCCAGCAAGTGATCCGTGGTCCAGCCCCCTCCATTGTAACGCACGTCAATGACGATGCCTTCCTTGCCATATCCCGCAGCGACCAATTCGGTCTCGAACCGTTCAAAGCTCTCCCACCCCATAGCCCGAATGTGCAGATAACCAAGGCGCCCGCCCGAGTAGCCCTCGACCAACTCACATCGGCTTTCCACCCAAGCATTGTACTTTTCCATCGATAAGAAACTTGCAGGCCAGACAATGCTCTCGAGCGTCTCCCCGTCCCTCTCGATTTCCAGGAGCGCCTCGTCGTTAGCCGTATCGATGAGCAATGAAAAAATATTGACGTCGATCGCAACGGGTTCGCGATCAACGGATACGATAACATCGCCTACCTGAAGAGGTACAGACGCCTTCGTGAGCGGACTATCCGAAACAATGCTTGCAATTCGATATCCTCCGTCGGTATTCACGCCCTCCATACCGAGCAAGCCGGATTTCTGGGATTGCGTCTCCTTGGGATTGTCGACGCCTCTCATTCCCATATGGCTCGCGTTGAGCTGACCGAACATCAGATTGAATATGTATTGAAAGTCCTCTGACGTGGAAGCGGCCATCGCCAATGGCAGGTACTTATCCCGAAGCGCCGCAAAGTCGCGCCCATGAAAATTCGGATCATAGAACCCTCGATTCAAGGCGCGCCACGCATCAAAGTAGATCTGCTTTCGTTCTTCGCTACTATCTGTCTGGATACGTGTGGATACAGAGAGTTTTTCTACCTTGTCATCCTTGGTTAGGATCCGCCTGATCACACCTCCTTTCGTCAACGCATACACGTGATCCCCTTCTTTCGAGAGGCGCAGCGCTCGAGGGGCGCTCTTGTCCCCAATGACCTCCTCATGCTCTTCGCCGTCCCAGCGCACCTTGTAGAGATTGCGAACGGTCTCATAGTTTTGCCTCCCTGGTCCGCCAATCGAATAGTAGACATCCTCGCCTTCCTTGTCGAAAACGAACTCTCCTTCATTACCCGCCTTTGAGGTGACCTGAACCAGTCTTAGGTAGATCCTATCGAAATCGATCTCAAGCACAGGGACTTCCTCTTCTTCGTCGTCTTTCGCGACTTCATCCTCGTCGGGCTCGTCCCCCTCGGCTTCCTCAGACGCTTCTTTCGGCTCCTCGCTCTTCTTTTTTCCAGACGCTTTCTCATCGTCCTTTTGCTGGCGTTCACGCTCCCATTGCTCATCGGTCTTCTCCCAGTCAGATTTCTTCAGCCAGGCGAACCATACATCGACATTGTTTCGATTCGAAGGAAACCCGAGCTTGCTTCCATCGCGGCTCCATACCGGATTGGAGTCGTGACCCGGATGCATCGACACATTCACCGGGTCAGAGGATTCATCTACGGGATGAATGAAAATCTCGGAGTCGTAGTTCAGGTCATCAATGCTGTAAGCGATCCATCGACTATCGGGTGACCAGCTAATTCCTGACGGTGTTGCCCACCCATCCAACAGCGTCGCAGAACGAGAAAGGGTCCCTTCCGCATCAATCTCCGCAGCAACCAGCTTGCTGTTGCCAATTCGGTAAACCAGGCGCTTTCCATCCGGCGAAAGGATGGGCTTGAATTCCTCCTCGGAAGTTTCGGTAAGCCGTCTCGTCTCGGTTTTCAGCGTCTTGAATAGATCCTTTTCTTCCTCGTCCGCCGAATCGATGATATACAAGTCATTTTGTCCTTCTTGATCCGAAACGAATAGAATGGCTTCGTCATTGAGCCAGATAGCATCCCGTTCGCGGGAAGGGCTCCTGGTCAGGCGGACGCTGCGATCGTCTTCCTTGTCATTACGCGTCACATACAAATCTCCGCGAATCGCGTAGACGGTCAATCGGCCATCGGGCGACACCGCGTACTCGTCGACCTTGTCCTTCACCGTTTCCGCAACGACCGGATCGAAGCGCACATCCGCCGACAATTCTATCTCCAGCGTGGTACTGGAACCGGAACCGACCTTCCGCAAGGAAATCTCCGAACCGTGCTGATAGACGATCTGCTTGGCTCGCGGGCTGAGGTCGAAACTATTGACGCCGAATGACTCCTCGAAGGTCAACTGCTTCACCGATCCATCGAGCGACGACTGGAATACATTGTATTTACCTTCTCGCGACGAGATGAACAGCACAGTCGAATCATTCAACCATTTGGGCGAAAAGTCATTTCCCTCGAAATCGGTCAATTGCTCATACGTCTCGCTTGAAATATCATAAATCCAAATATCGCGATTGGCGGGTCCTTGATACGCTTCGCGTTCAATTCGGCAGGTTCCTCGCACAAAGGCAATCTTGCTCCCGTCAGGAGAAATCACGGGATCGAATCCAAGGGCATCCATGAATCGCGTTGGCGTACCCGTTAACGGATCAGCCTTGTAAATTTCATATTCCCGCTCAACCTGCACATACACGCGCTTGGTCAAGAAGAGGAGGGAGCCATCTTCATGATAGCTCGACAGCAGATCCGTGGCGGAATGGTGCGTGTGACGCGTAGGGGCTCCTCCTTGGCTCGGCATTGAGTAGATATCATTGTTGCCGTAGCGGTCGCTCTGGAAGGCCAGGCGCTCTCCATCCGGGCTCCATCGCGGATTGGAATCATAGCCCTCATGAACCGTTATCCGGTATGGACGCCCTCCCTTTGAGGATACCGTCCAAATGTCGCCTTGATAGCAAAAGGCCACTTGCTTGCCATCGGGACTAATGGCGGGTTGAAGCGCGTTTCCGAATACGGAATCTGCTAGAAAGAACAGTAAGGCGATTAGGGGAGTGAGCTTGATCATGAGCAATCCAACGTTAAGAGCGACGCTCCCGAAAAGTCGAACCTGATTAACCTCGATCCCAATCTCTCATGGGAAATCAGGTATTTGTCTCGTATAAAAGCGCAATGCTCCTTGTACTAGCGTCAAACCAAGCCCTAAGTCCCCATGCCCTTCAATTCCATTAGACTGTACACGCTTTGCCTCGCATTGGTTCTCACCGTATCGGCGTCCGAAGAATCGCAGAACTGGCCCGGATTCCGAGGCCCTGGGGCGACAGGAATTCAAGAAGGCTACTCGCTTCCGACGACCTGGAACGCGGATCCGGCTGCCGAGAATCCGCAAGGCGTCCTCTGGCGCGCCACCATACCGGGCCTTGGACACTCCAGTCCGGTTGTTTGGGGCGATCGAGTCTTCGTTTGCACGGCCGTTCCGGAGGGAGAAGCCGCTGCCCTTATGCTGGGCAGAGGAGGACAGCCCACGGCCGCGGACGATGCTCGAACTCACCAGTGGATGATCTTCTGCTTCGACAAGAAATCGGGCGAAAAGCTCTGGCAGAGAATCGCTCATCAAGGCATGCCGCGCGCCACCCGCCACATAAAGGCCACCAAAGCCAACACGACCCTCGCAGTCGATGGCGAAAACCTGGTCGCCTTTTTTGGATCGGAAGGCCTCTACTGCTATGACCTCGACGGCAACCTGAAATGGAGCCGCGACCTGGGCGTTATCAATATCAGCAAATACAGCACGGGCTGGGGCTACGCGAGTTCGCCCAGTATTCACAATAACCATATCGTCCTGACCTGCGACGATCCCTCGAATCCCTTTCTTGTCGCCCTTAGCCTATCGGAAGGTAAAGAGCTTTGGCGCGTCTCCCGCAAAGAAATCTGCGAACGCAGCTGGGGCACCCCACTCATCCACGAAGGACCAGAGACGACGCAAGTCGTGGTCAACGGCTGGCCTTGGGTCGTCTCCTACGACCTCTTCACCGGAGAGGGATTGTGGAAGATCAAAGATGGTGGCGACAATCCCGTCCCCTCTCCCTTCGTCGCCAATAATTGGATATACGTCGCATCCTCGCATGGGGCAAATCTCCCATATACGTGGTGCGGCCAGAAGCCCGGGGCGAAATCACCCCGAGCGTGAAACAACCGTCGAATGATGGCGTAGTTTGGAGCACGCTCAAGGGAGGGTCGTACATGTCCACGCCGGTCGTTTATGGCGACTATATCTACCTAGGCCACTACAGCACCATTCGCTGCTACAATGCGACTACCGGGGAAGAAGCCTTCATCGAGAGACTCCCGCAACCGGCCTCGATCATTGCATCGCTGGTCGCCGCTGACGGAAAGATATACGCGGCTTCCGAGCATGAGTCCGTCCACGTACTATCTGTCGGCCCCGAGTTCAAGCCCATCGCCAACAATCCGATGGGCGAACCCTGCTTCGCCACACCAGCTATATCCGAGGGCGTGCTGTACTTCAGAACGACGCAGAGCCTCGTCGCGATCCACTAAGGCGACTTTGCCTTCTATCCAGCGTTCCTCTCAATCTGCGGGACGATTGATATAGACTGGATTTCGCCCGTTAGAATTAGCGACCGCAATATCAGGAAAGCCATCGCCGTTTAGATCGCCAACGTCTAGGTTGTAGGTAACTCCAGAGGCATCGCCAAAAGCCTGTTCGCGATAGGTAGAGCCATCCCCAAGATTTAGATACACCACGTTTCGTTGACCGACATTACCCGCGACAATATCCGGGAAGTCGTCGTTGTTCATATCGCCAATGGCGATCGCATACGTACGCCCATCCGAACTTCCAAAATTCGCTGATTCTCGGAATCCGCCACTTCCATCTCCCAGATAGACCGTATTCGATTGACCGATATTGCCCACGATTCAGTCCAGTTTCCCATCGCGATCAAGATCGGCCACAGCCACGCCACGCGATTCGTCGCTGCCGCTGCCAAAGGGTATACGCCGCTCGAAATTGCCCTGGCCATCGTTGAGGATAACCACGTTCTGCTGCGAATCCCGATTAGCTAGAACCAAGTCTGGATGACCATCCTGGTTGAGGTCGCCTACGGCGGTATCGATGGTCGAATCCGATCGATTCCCGAAAACGCGTGTATCGGAAAACCGAGCCATTCCATCGTTGTAGTATATTAAATTGGGACGGCCGCGGGCATTGGCCAATATATCAACGTCCCCGTCCGAATCGATATCGCTCAGGGTTAAGCTGCGAATACTAGACGGACCCCCGAAGGTCCCAAAGTACTGAAAGCGCCCTTCCCCATCGTTGAGAAAAATCGCGTTAGGGGCATTGTCGTTACCCACTGCGATATCGAGGTCTCCATCGCCGTCGAGGTCGGCCAGCTCAGTGGCATAGGATGTGGCTTGATCGATCCCCAAGGGGCGTTTCAGGTTGAAGAGCGCACGACCCCCTTGATTCAAGAATAGATAGTTTTGCTGCGGCCAATGACGTCCATTGGCAACTACGATATCCAGATCGTTGTCACCATCCAGATCTCCCATGCGCAATGATGCCGACAAATTCGATTCAGTCCCAAGAACATGCCGACTGCTGGAAACGAACTTCCTCGCATCAGCGCCTTCAACAGCGGTCGCGAAAGCGACGCAGCACAATATTAGCGTATGATTTTTCATCTAGCGACTGGATCAGAGAGAAGCGTATCTTTCGTCTACCGTTGGCATCGAGCCAATGCAACCCTGGAGAGATCCCATCAGACCGAGAACCCTTCCCTGACGCCGCCATCACGGAAAACGGAGTAAGTTGACTCGACCTCGTCAAGAAGATGGAATCTCCCCGCTCAATCCCAGCAAGCTTATGGGCCAACCTAACTTTTAGCTCAAGTACCTCTCTAACAACAAAGACAATGTCCTCTAGAAATATACCCCTAGCTCTAATAGTTGCGCTGTTTGTCGCTTACGCATTGACGAGTCACACCGCAGCGCAGCGCCCACAGTCATCCGAGCCCTTCTATCACGAAATTCGGCCCTTGTTCGAGAATGGCGTTCGCTTGGGACAGGAGTACCGATTTCGCAATGTCGGGCTGATACAGTGCCCGAATGGCGACCTGCTCGCCTTTGTCGAAGCGCGGATCGGCATCAATGACCACACCGAAAAGGATGTCCTCATGCGACGTAGCAAGGATCGGGGAATGACTTGGGGCCCCTACGAAGCAATCTGGGGACACCTGGACGAAGACGACGCGGGGTGGAAGGATCCCGCGCCCGTGGTCGACGAGACAACCGGACGGCTGTTCTACTTCATGAACACCAACGAGAGCGAGAAGCGCTTGTTCTACATGACCTCCGACGACAGCGGCTATACGTGGTCCGACCCAATACGAATCCCAGACAGCTTGCTACGCCCCGAATGGAAGCGCTGGCGCAACAATCCCGGTCCTGGCATCCAATTGAAGCTAGGCAAATACAGGCATCGCATGCTCATCCCTGGGCACATCGTTATCCACGAGGATCGGCACTTTTCCGTCGTCTGGTACAGCGACGATCACGGCGCTACTTGGCAGGTGAGCGATACGGCGGTACAGGGCTCCGATGAAGTAAGTGTTATTGAATTGAGCGATGGCCGCGTGCTGATGAATATCCGATCGCATGGCGAATTGGATCCGGGCTTAGACCCCGACTATCGCAATTTCATGTATAGCGACGACGGCGGAGAAACCTGGTATGGACTGGAAACGAAGCGCGACCTGCCTTGGGAGTCTGGACACGGATCGCTCACCCGTATGGATTTTGGCAATACATATCGCTTGCTCGCATTTCATCCGATTGTCGTTAAGCGCAAAGACTTAACGTGTTTCGTTAGCTACGACGAAGGCAAGACCTGGCCCTACACCAAGCTGATTCATCCAATAGGCGGCTATAGCTCCGTCATCATCCTGGACAACTACGATATCGCCTTAGCCCACAACCACGGATTCAAGGGCGAAAAAGGTATCGATTTCGTGCGTTTCAACCTTAACTGGCTCACCGAAGGAAAGGAGCATGTCGATGAACCCAACCGGGCGCTGCCTCAAGTCGCCTCTCCTCAAGATGCGGGACGTGTATTGTGGCGGGAGGATTTCGGCCCCTACGAAGGGGTGATCCACGACGATGGATCCACTGCCTGGACGACTTTGAATACGGGAGGAACTATTGGGGGCGCCGCCGCCAGCAAGGGTAAGTTTCGCGTTCGGGAATCCAGCGGAGAAACCGTTTGGCGCACCGAGAAAATCGACGTGAGCGACGTGAACCGCCTCTCAATCGCCGTTGACGCGATCAAGATCGGCAATTTCAACGCGTCTGATAAGCTAGATATGTACTACCGGCTCGACGACTCAAAGGAAGCGCTCATCGAATCACTAAGCTTTTCTCCCGACCCGGAAGAGGATTTTGAGACGTATCAGATCCGTAAGCGCGAGCTTGACGTATCGAAATACGATCGGATTCAACTTATAGTCCGCGCCCGCGTGAACGGTAACGACAAAGCGCTGTATTGGGATCGGATTGAATTGAGCGCCCCGTAATGCAAACGAGCGCTTAAACCTACACAGACTCGAACACTATGCCCAAAACACGAAAACTCCTGTCTCTTTTTACCGTCATCTCAAGCGCGCTCGTAAACACCCTGCAAGCTGACGAAACACCGATTGTCTGGAACCTTTGGCCAGGTGAACCCCCCGGGGAAGTCGCAACCCTGCCGCCAGAATCGGATCGCACATCGGATACCGACAAACTGGTCGCCGGCAAGCGATTGATTCGTTTGCAAAACGTCTCAACCCCTACCCTAAGCATCTACAGGCCCGATCCAAATGTCGATACACGTTCATCCGTTATCATCGCGCCCGGCGGCGGCCATACGATTCTGGCGATGGATTTGGAAGGGACGGAAATCGCGGAATGGGCTACTTCGATTGGGTTGACCGCCATTGTACTCAAATATCGGGTACCAGGAAAAGCCCGCAACCCAAACAAAACCTGGCTCGCTGCTGCCCAAGATGGGCAAAGAGCCCTGAGCCTTGTGAAATCGCGAGCAGAAGAGATAGGCATCGATCCAGAACGTATCGGTATAATGGGGTTTTCCGCCGGCGGGACACCCGTCAAGGCTACCGCCATGATATCCAACCGACTGTATAAGCCCGTTGACGCTCATGATGATCTCAGCTTTCGACCCGCTTTCGCGGCGCCGATTTACTCAGGCGGGATGCCGATCGGCGAGGACTTGTTTGAAGACTGTCCGCCCGTTTTCATGGTAATTACCCACGACGATAAGGACCGATCCATCGATATGGCCGAGTTGTACATAGCGCTCAAGAAGGCGAACGTCCCCACTGAGATGCATATCTATAGCGAAGGCGGGCACAGCTATGGACTTCGACGCACCAAGCTACCGGTCACGTCCTGGACCGATCAAATGGAAGACTGGCTTGCGCTAAATGGTTTTCTAGAAAAGTAACCTCGAAGCGGTCGACGCCTTGCTCAGCTTAAAGTCCCAGCCTTTGCGATACTTCTTGTCGATGAACTTGTTGGCTTTCTTGTTGTTGCTGAAGCGCAGGTTGGGTCCGTCCCAGGCGAGCTTTTCTCCTGGGAATTGCAAGCAGACGTTGCCGAGCTGAATGGTCTCGGTGAAGGGACCTGCGTACTTGAAATTCGAGCCGGGGTAGTCGTAAGGCTTGTTGCCGATTGCCGCTTCGCGGAATTCGGTGTGGTGGCCGATCGACTTTTCGTAGACGCGGGCCGGGCGGTGGTCGCCGGTCTTCTCCTTGAGCTCCATAGCAACTTTGCGGTGGGCTTCGTTCGGGATGATGCGCGAGCTGTCGCCGTAGTCGCCGGTGACGAGGAGGGTGTTTTCTGTTCCAACGTAGATATTGCCGGAATTGGCGAGCTCCGCTCCTTGAGCGATCTCTTCGAGTCGCTCGTGACGGCGTGGATTGCCGTTCTTGTCGGTGTAAGCGTTGTCGGTGCCGTCATACCAGTATACTTCGAAACCGGGGCGATTGGCAGTTGGGCCGAAGGTCCATTTCAGCGTAGAGCCCTTGGGGAAAGCAGCGTCGGTCAAGGTATCGACATTGAGGGCTTCCACGTGGGTCGGGAATCCGGGGTCGAGCGACATGAAAATGGAGTCCATTGTGTGACAAGCCATGTCGGCGAGGGCGCCGCCACCGAAGTCGATCCAGCCGCGCCAGTTGAAGGGGAGGTAGGCGCCGCCGCGTTTGCGGGCGCGTCCTGCATCGAGACCACGGTCGCCGAGGTAAGGGCGGTTGGCGGCTGGGCCGAGCCAGTTTTGCCAGTCGAGCGTTTCGGGAACAGGGTCGCCGCCTTTAGGAAGTTCGAAGCCTTGCGGCCAGACAGGGCGGTTGGTGAAACAATGGATTTCCTTAATGTCGCCGAGGTGGCCGCCTTGTACGTAGGCCGCGATTTGGCGGTTGCCTTCGTTGGCGTGGCCTTGGTTGCCCATTTGGGTGGCGAGCTTGTAGCGATCGCAGGCTTCGGCGAGCTGTCGAGCTTCCCAGACGGTGTGGGTCAACGGCTTTTGGGTGAAAACGTGTTTGCCGTGCTCGAGCGCCAGGACGGTCGCGGGATAGTGGCTGTGGTCGGGCGTGCCGATCATGACTGCGTCGAAACTGTCCGCTGCCTTGTCGAACATCTCGCGGTAGTCCTGGAAACCTTTGGCCGCTTTCCATTGCTTGGCGAGCCAGCTGTTTTCGGCTTCTTCGAGTCCGGCGATTCCTTTGCCGATATTGTCGTAACGGCTGGTGTCGACGTCGCAGTAAGCGCCACAGATATCGCCGTGAGAAATGGTGTCGTTGATGTGGCGGCCGTTGATTCCGCCGACACCGATAAAAGCGACGCGCAGCTTGTCGCCCTTGCTTTCCGCGCTAAGAATGGCGGGCGCGCCGAGGATTCCCACGCCGGCTGCGGCAGTTGAAGATTTAATGAAGTCGCGACGCGTAAGTTTGCTCATGGAGTAATGCAGTTAAGGTAGATTAGAGTAAAAATTTCGATGGCGGCCCTACTCGAGGGCTCGAACCTGTTAATTGCAGGCTGTAGCCAAGGTTTCACCGTATCAAGTTCGAAATCGCGGGTCTCGTACGCCTGCCGTATCGCTCACGGATAGGGAACTAACCGCAGAGAACGCGGAGATCGCAGAGTACAATTCAGTCCAATCCGATCATTCCTGGCGCCACATCGCGGAAATCCTCGCCCAGATCCCGAGATCCCGCCTAGCGGGAGCGTGGTGCCCCAATACAAAGACCTTCGCTTACTCGGCGGGCAAATGTTTGTCTACCACGCGCTTTTTGACCACTTCCATTACCCTACCGAAACCCGTTCCGAAATTCCGGCCCGCGCGTCTCCGTGTCTGGGTGACAACAAGGTCATGCTCTGGCACGACCCAGAACGTATTGGAAGTGGCCGAACCATGCCCGACAACCTTGTCAGCCATCAGCTTGCTCCGGTCCTGATAATTGATCCCTATCCCCCATTCCCTATTCACCCCTGGGTAGAACTCATTCAGGTCTATTGGGAGAATCTTCTCCAAGGTTTCCGAAGAGAAGAACTGCAAATTCCCATAGCTTCCTCCGTTGAGCATTAATTGTCCCACCTTGGCCAAGTCGTAGGCCGTGCTTTGGCTGCTGAATCCAAGATCCCAGTCATGAACCGTGTCACTCATTTCGAGCGGATCGTAGAGATATTCCCTAAGCAATCGGAAGACGCTTTTTCCCGTGACCACCTCCATGACCTTTCCCGCTAGTTCATAACCCATGCCATTGTAAACGTGCGCCTTACCCACGGTCTTGTCCTTTATCGATAGGGCCAAGGTGTTTTCTAACCAGTGATTATGAACCCCTTCAAACTGGGCATGACCCGTAAAACCGCTTGTATGCGTAAAGCAATGACGCAGCGTAACCGCATTCGGACCCGTCAACGGGAACTCGGGCAGATACAGGCCCACTGGATCGTCGATCCCTATAATCCCTTGATCCACAAACTGAGCAAATAGCATTCCCGTCAGCAACTTGGTGATCGATGCAATTTCCGTCGGCGTTTCCGCGGTGAATTTTCCATAGCCGTTTTCGCCAAAGCTTCCATGAAATAGGATGTTTCCCTTGTGAGCGACCAGTATATCGAAGGGCTCTCCGCCCTCTTCCATCCACTGGTTCGCTGCCTCTATAAGCTCAGATTGCAGGTCTTTGTATCCATTTACCTGTGATCGAGACAAAGGAGTCAGCTCCAGAGCTTTCTTTTCAGTATAAGCAGGTCGTTTCAGTTTTGGGTACTTGTTTTCCACCCCTAGGATCTTTTGCTTCAACTTGGCATGATAGTCTCCATCCAAGATCCGCGGCGTCGTGTTTGGCCCCGGCGAAAGCTTCTTCTTGCTTACTTCATCGGCAAACGCCATCAGGACTGACCCTTCTTCCTGGAACATAATGGAAGACTGCAGGATCGAGCCAGCATACTCGCCAATCGCTCCCTCATGCGGTTCCCAAACGCTTTTCGGAATCTCGTTTACATCGATGTAGTCTAGGCTTGCATCCAATCTTTGAAACTGTCCCCTCCAATCCTCCGAGCAGAATAAGGTCGCCGATCGTTTGAGCGTAATGCCGTTCGCGCCCTCGATCTCGGCATAGTACGCATAGCGTCCAGGCGATTTCGGATACCGAACCTCTTCCAAATCCCCGTCGAACCAACGGGTCTGTATGCGATAGCTTCCTCCTAGGTATTTACTAACGATTTGCGGGTTCTCAAAAACCAATTCTGGAAAGCGTCCCAGACGAAATCTTGGATCGTTGATTCTAGGCCGACTTATCTTCAGTTCGCTGCTAAGAAATTTCTGGTACTCATCCTCTTCTTCTGCATCAGCAAGATACAACGCGGCCTGTTCCGTATCCAGAATCTTCACTGCCAAGCGCCAGCCCCAATCCCGGTTCGGCACTTTGATGACTACATTGTTCCTTCCCTCCTCCAAATCAGCATAGAAGTGGAGGTAGCTTCGCCCCATTCCTCCGAAGGATGTATGGACCACTTCGCCATTAAGATAGATCTTAGCCCCATCCGCTACGGAGACCAGGAACATGGCTTCTTCCGCCTCGGAGGCGTTTACCTCGAACTGAGCATAGACAAGCGCCATATCCTTCTGGCCCAGCGTCTTATTGAAATCGATGGCGCCAGCGCGATCAATATGACCGACCACTGAATCAATGCTGTCCGAATCCAGCCCTAGCCTAGCTCCCCATCGTTCTCGACGAACTCGATCTCTAGCAGATCGGCCCAATCATCGGGTCGCAGTCCCTCCTGGTGGAATGGACCGAAGATCCGAAATTCACCTACATGCCCATTTGACGACAACTCGTGCGCCATCTGCGCCTGCAATCCGCAAGGAGCCAAGAGCAAAAAGAACGAGAGAAGCCTTGAGAAGTAATGAACAATCGTAAATCGCATAAGCCTTAAAGGAAGTGTTTGAGCGCTAACGCGCCACGGGTTATTTCTTCAAATGATGCATCAAAAACTCAACGTCGCTTTCGAAGGGAAGATTCGCTTTGGGATAATTTAGATAAACATCTACGCCTGCGCTCTGCAATCGCTCTTCCATGACAAGACCGAAATTAATATGATGGATCGACCAGCCACGGGCCCGCTTGTGGTCCTCAGGAATGGAGTCGTTCGGATTCATGCCATAGTTCATGTATGTGGGCGGATCATCCGGGCTAATGTGGGTGATGATCGATAGCTCTTTGACCAGGGCACGCGCTTCTACGCCGGATCGATCGATTGCGGAATCGCTGCCGGGATGAAACGCGCGCTTGCATCCAGGAATGTGATCAACCCACCAATTCAAATCCATATTCGACTGACCCGCTAAAGGCGCCACGGCGACCAGGCGCGTCGACTCCCGAGCGACTGGATCCTCGCTTTTTGGATTGGCGAAATCATCGCCCCAGGCCAAATACGCCACCAGCTGCGCGCCGGCCGATCCTCCGTAAGCGGCTACCTTGGATTTGTCGATACCCCATTCATTTGCTTTGCTTCGAATGAACTGCAATGCGCGAACAGCGTCATCGTGAGAAGCTGGAAACGGCGCATGCTTCAATAGCCTATACTCCACCGAGGCGTGGTGTATGCCCGCGTCCAAATACTGCTGGACTTTCTTAGCGGTGACTTTCTTGTGCGACCCCCTTGAAACCCTCCCCCATGGATAAAGATCACCAGCGGCGCGGTTCCGTCCACATCCGCTCTCCAGAAATCGACGACTTGATTGGGATGATCCCCATAGGAGACATCCTCGTAGGTTATGGTCGGTATTGGGACCTTTTGCTGTCCTTGGGCGGAGAGGCTAGCAATCGCCAGGCATAAGAGCGCAATAAGGAATTTAGGGCTAGGCGTGGGGTAGTACATGCGGCAAACCTAGGTAAGCAGAGCCGAGCGACAAGGAAAATGGACGCAAATTGCTTTCATTCCCCTACCAACCAATACTATCGACCGAGTAAACGATTGCTCATTAATCGTACCACCCAGTTCGGATATCGAGCTACTTCGCCCAATCCGGAAATACATCGATGGGCGATTTCGCTACGTAAGGAAATAGCAGATACACAGCGATCACCGTAAAGATGATCGCTACGAAGTTTAGCAACAATCCCGTGCGAGCCATTTCCGCGATGCGAATCCGCTGACTCCCGAAAACAACGGCATTCGGAGGAGTCGCCACCGGCATCATGAACGCCATCGAGGCGGAAATCGTTGCAGGGATCATGAACAGCAAAGGGTGCGCTTGTAGACTGACCGCCCAGGTCGCCAAGATCGGTAGCAACATCGACAAGGTCGCGACATTGGACGTCAGCTCAGTCAAGAACGTCACCGCCAAGCAAATAACGACTACGAGGAAGAACGAGGGTATTTCTCCAAGCGAACGGAAGCCTTGCCCGATATACTCGGACAGTCCACTCGCCCCAAACCCTGAGGCCAGCGCGAACCCGCCTCCGAATAGAATTATGATCGCCCAGGGCAGCTTGCCGAATACCTCCGTTTCCAGGATACGGCCCTTCCCCCCACTCTCCTTGGACGGTATAAAGAATAGGAGAATGCACATGGCGATAGCGATCGTACCATCGTCGACCCGGCTAAAGCCGCTCCAAATATTCGACCAGCCAGGTATGGACATGAACCCGAGCTCGAGATCTCTTCGAAACGTCCACAGAAATACGGTCGCAACAAACACGCCCAGAACCATCTTTCCCTCATAGCGGATCGGCCCCAACTTCTCGCGTTCTTGCTGTATGATTGACCTATCGAGCGTGAGGGACTTATCGAAGCGGCAGAGAACGCACGTCAACAGGAACCAGACGATGATGATCAATGTGAACGAATAGGGGATGCCAATCAGGATCCACTGGCCGAACGCGATCGGTGGCGCGTCAGGAAACGATTCCTGAAAAAGGCGAACGAACGCGAGGTTGGTCGGCGTTCCCACCAAAGTGGATACACCGCCTATCGAACACCCATATGCAATGCCCAGCATCAGGACCAGGGCCAGCGAATGCGTCCTTTCCTTGCCAAACTCCTCTTCCATTTTCGAGATGATCGCCAAACCGATCGGCAACATCATGACCGAGGTCGCCGTATTGGATATCCACATCGAAAGAAATGCTGACGACGCCATGAATCCGAGGACCAGCAAGTCCGCCTTCTTCCCAATCGCGCTGATGATCGCCAGCGCGATCCGGCGATGCAGATTCCAGCGCTCCATCGACAAGGCAATGAGAAAGCCGCCAATGAAAAGAAATACGATCGAGTTCACGTACGATTTCGAAGCCGTGCCTGCATCGAGGATACCGGACAGCGGAAAGGCGACCATGGGGATCAGCGCCGTCGCCGCCAACGGAATCGCCTCGGTAATCCAGAGGATCGCCATAAACGCGGCGATCGCCGCCATCAGGCCCACCTCCGGCCGCTCCGGAACCGGATTGTAGAACAGCAGCATAACCGCGAAAACGGACACTCCAATCGCAAGGCCAAGCTTCTTCCAGGGTAGTGTGGTCATTCTCGTTTCTATCAATCGCCCGCTGCCTAATTCGCTATCGGCCAATCGTTCCAATAGAAGAGATAGAAAAGACGCAAGCTTTCGCAGGCGTCTATTCCGGGCTGAGAATCAATTGCTGGTACGGCCCGACTACGGCCTTACTGGCGTTCCATCAGGGCGGCGAACGATAGGCCGGTACCAGGGCTCTTCCGGGAGCGGATACTTGGCGGCAAGCTCTTCGTTGATATCGATCCCGAATCCTGGATTCTCGTTTACGATCATGTATCCATTGTCGAATGTCGGACATCCGGGAAATACCTCCTGGGTTTCCGGACCGAAAACGGTTTGCTCCTGGATTCCAAAATTCCAGATGGCGAGATCGATGTGCGCATTGCCTACATGCCCGACCGGGGAGGTATTTCCGGGCCCATGCCAGGCCGTGCGCACGTTGAACCACTCGGCCAGTCGGGCAGTTTTCAGAACGGGAGTGATACCTCCAATCTGAGAAATATGGATACGGACAAAGTCGATGAGACGGTCCGTGATGAGGCCCACCCATTCGTGCGGATTGTTGAAGAGCTCACCCATGGCGATCGCACAAGAGGTTTGCTGACGCAATGTCTTGAAGTACCCAATGTCTTCCGGGGCGAATGGGTCCTCGATAAAGAAGGGACGATATTGCTCGAGCTCCTTGACCAGATTGATCGCTTCGATAGGCGGCAAGAGCTCGTGGATGTCGTGTAGAAACTCGAGTTCCTCGCCAAACTCCGTTCGGGCCATCTCGAAGATTTCCGGAACGATCTTCATGTAGGGTCGAATTTCCATGACCGAATCCGTCGGTACGCCGAAACCCGCTTTCTTGAAGTCGGGTTCCTCCGTAGCCAAGTGCGGCGATCCGTATCGGCCCAGCTGAATACGGATATGCCGAAACCCATCCTCCTTGAATTTGGAAATGCTCTCCTTGAGCTCAACCATGTCATCGCCGTGCGCGTGACCATAGCAATCGACTGCGAAGCGGCACTTTCCGCCGAACAGCTGGTAGGCGGGCATCCCTGCTCGCTTGGCCTTGATATCCCAAAGAGCTTGGTCAAGCCCTGCCAGGGCGGTATTGAGGATGGGTCCGTTCCGCCAGTAGCTGCTGACGTTCACCGTCTGCCAAATGTCTTCGATATTATCCGGATCCTTGGCACGCAGGAGCGGATCCAAGTATTCGTCGACCGCTGCCGTAATCGTCTTGTAACGCCGGATACCTGTAGCACACCCGATTCCGTACAGCCCAGGCTCGTTGGTCTCGACCTTGACCACCCCAAACCCGGTGCCGTTGGGATAGGTGTGGATCGCTTTTACTCGCGTGATTTTAAGCTTCTCGCTGTGCGGATTAGCAGCTTGGTAGCGCTGCGCGATCGCGTCGTTTTGTCCAATGGTAGAATTTAGCAATCCGGTTCCGGTCCCGGCTGCCATGAGGGTGAGCGCTTGACGTCTATTCATGAATTAGAAGCGTCGAGGTTAGGTTCTTTAGAGGTGTGCGAGCGAAATTCGATTGTCTGCGTTTCCTAGCAACAGGATCGCTCGGAGATCGACCCCTACCCTATAGGGTGCTATCCCATCGCTGCGAGCCAATAGTTGCCTATCCTCGCTGTCTCCTGTTTCCTGTCACCTGCCTCCTTGTCCCTATCTCCACTCAGACTCGAAGCACTTCCACATCACCGATGTATCCATTTTCCCATACCCTTGATCCTGAGCCATCTGGTTAATGGATTCGATGCTCGCTCCGAGCATGGGCTCAGCCCCGTTTTGCCGGGCTAGCTGGGTCGCTAGGCTGACATCCTTGCAAAGGAGGTCGACGGAAAACGTGGGGGTATCATAGGCGTCCGCGCAGATGTTCTTGCCCAGCTCCTTGAACAAATTGCTCACAGTGCCTGCTTGGCTGGCAGTGATCGTATTGTAGAGGAGCTCGGGCGCGATCCCTACTTGCTTAGATACCGCCATCATTTCAGCGGTCATCGCATTGATCGCGCCGAACATGAGCTGATTGAGAAGCTTTATCTTGTTGCCGCTTCCCGATTCCCCCACGGGCAAAACCGCGCCCGCTAGCAATTCGAGTACGGGCAAGCACTTATCGAGATAGTCCACGTTCCCACCGATCGGTAGGGCCCACTTGCCAATGCTGCCGGGACGACCGAGAACTGGCGCGTCCAAATAGCCTACGCTCCGTCGATCCGCTAGCGCTGCAAGCTTGGCCGTGCTATCGGGATCAGTCGTGCTCAAGTCCACAATGACCGCTCCCTCCGAGATCGTTGAAAGCAATCCGTCCGGGCCGGAAACCACTGCTTCGATCACTTTTGGCCCCGGCAGGAACATCAGGACAATATCCGATTCGCTCGCCACCTCGGCGGGACTTGCTGCAAGCGTCGCCCCTATCTGCTCAGCGTTCTCAGCCGACGGACCGTGCGGATCGTATGCGGTCAGCTGGTAACCTCCCTCAATGATATTGGCGGCTGCCGCCGCGCCCATGGTGCCTGCGCCTATCAATCCAATTCGTTCCATCGTCGTTGCCGTAAAGTTTGGGGTTCTAGTATAATCGATTGCCAACGTGACTGCTAGGAAACGGGAGAGCGTGGCATTCGGTCAATGACTATATCCTGTGACGGATAATGATATTGAACTACGCGTCTACCGCGGTTCTCCTCAATTCTGCAACGGCGAGCGCTCTTTTTCTTCACCCAGTTTCTACCCTTCAAAAATGCAACAGGTATCTCTCGATTACGGTGATTCCAAGATGGACATCGCCCTCCCGGATTCCGCACAGGTGTTTCGATTCGGGGATGAGCACAACTGCCTTCCCTCGATCGACTCGCGCGCCGCAACGCGCCATGCTCTGGAGAATCCCCTAGGCTTCCCTCCCCTGCGCGAATTGGGCGGCAAAGGAAAAAAAGTGGTCATAGGCTTCCCCGACCGCGTCAAGGGAGGCAGCCATGCGGAAGCGCATCGAAAGGTAGCGATTCCGATGATCATTGAGGAGCTGCAAAAATCGGGCGCGGAATTGGAAGACATCACCCTGCTCTGCTGCATGGGCCTGCATCGCAGGAACCACTTGGACGATTGGAACGACTACTTGGGAGAAGCGATCGTCAAGCAGTTCTATCCAGATCGACTGGTGAACCACGACGGCGAGGCAGATGATCTCTGCGACTTTGGCGAGGACGCTGACGGCAACGTAGTCCAATGCACGCGCCTGATGGCGGAAGCGGACGTTCCAATCGTCCTGGGTCACTGTTCTGGCAATCCGTACGGCGGGTTCAGCGGGGGCTACAAGATGATCGTCACAGGCATGGCGGGATGGCGTTCCATCGCATCGCACCACTGCCCGAAAACGATGCACCGAAAGGATTGGCTCGGAGCGTCTACCGATTCCCGTATGCGCCATCAGTTCAAGTCGATCGGCCAAGCGATGGAAAAGGCGATGGGGAAAAAATTCTTCGCGGTCGACGCAGTCGTGGGTCGCTACGCAGAAGTGCTGGCGGTGCGGGCAGGAGAGATCGAGGCGGTCGAGCAAGCCACCTGGCCGCTAGCGGAGAAATGGACGAACATCGCCATCGATATGCCGGAAAAGGCAGACATCCTCGTATTCGGATTGCCACGAAATTTCCACTACGGTCCCGGCATGGGGAGCAATCCGATCTTAATGAGCCTCGCGATCGGCGGACAGCTCTCGCGCTGCTGGCATGCCTTCCGCGAAGGCGGGGTTCTCATCGCCGCCGCCATTTGCGATGGCGATTGGAATCCGAGATGGTTCCCCTCCTACGAAAAGACCTTTGAGACGATGTTGGGCTATCCCGCAGTCACCGACTTCCTGAAATCGGACGACATGCTGAGCCTATCCAAGGACAAGGAGTACTGCCGCTTGTATTCAGAAACGTTCGCTTACCACCCCTTCCATGCCATGTCCATGTTGAGCGGAGGTAGCGTACCTGCAAAATGGTGTTCGCGAGTCATCCTCGTCGGAGCCCAAAATCGGGACCACGCCACCCAACTCGGCTACACGCCCGCCGACACCTTCGATGAAGCCCTGCAACTCGCGGAGACCATCACCGGAAAGAACGCCCGCATCCTCTGTACCCCAGAATGCTTCACCGGCGGCGCCTCCGTACACCTCCACGTGAGCTAGGGCCTGTGTCCCCCATACCCTGTGTCCCTTGGCTCCTGCACCCTGTCCCCGTCTCCTGCCTGTCTCCTGCCCCCCTGCCCCCTGTCTCCTACCCCCAGATCTTCTTCATTGACTCGAAGAGCCTCGAAATCTAGCTTCGTCGGTTATGAATGGCTCAACTACTCCAAATCGTCGTCAATTCTTAGCTGCCTCCGCCACTACCGGCGCCGGGCTGCTATTCCTGCCAAGCGGCTCGCTCTTCGGGCAGAATCGTCCCGGCAATCGGCTCAATATCGCCTTGATTGGCTGCTGGGGACGCGCCACCGCCCACTTCAACATGCTGGAGAAAGAAAACGTGGTCGCTCTCTGCGATGTCAATTCGAACGCGCTCGCCGCGGCCGCCCAAAAGTTCCCGAAGGCGAAGCAATACAAGGACTGGCGTAAATGCTTGGACCAGAAAGACCTAGATGCGGTCGTCTGCTGCACGCCAGACCATCACCACGCATTCATTTCCGTTTGGGCGATGAACCGCGGTCTACACGTATATGGCGAGAAGCCTTTGGCCAACAGCGTGGAGGAGGCTCGCCTCGTTCGCGAAACCTACATGAAGAATCGGAACAAGGTGGCGACCCAATGCGGAACGCAACGCCACTTCGATCCCAATTTCGCCTACATCCGCGAACTCATCCACGAGGGCGCCATCGGCGAGCTGGAAGATGTGCACGCTTGGGGCAATCGCTTCCACGAAAAGACCGGCTACCCAAAAGGGACCGGATCTGCGCCGGACTTCCTCGACTGGGACCTCTGGGTCGGGCCTTCCCAAATGCACCCGTTTAGCGAAGACTACTTCATCGCCTACGATTACAAGACTCGCAAGATGAGCCGGACCTACTTCGACTCTGACAAGAACAATTGGCCGACCGGTTCGAATTGCCTCTCATGGAACATGTACCGCGACTTCGGCAACTGGCAGATCGGCGACATGGGCAGCCACACCATGGACCTGGCCTTCAACCCGCTCGACGCCGACTACCCGATTTCCGCCCAAGCTGAAGGTGAAAAATACAATCCGGAAGTCGCGCCGTCTCGCATGAGCTCGAGCTGCGTTAATCCCGCCAATGACTGGCGCGGCAAGATCCGCGTTTCCTGGCACCAAGGCGGCAACATGCCGAAGTCCCCGCTTTCCTACGTCGACCTGAACAAAATCGGCCACGGTGCCCTCTTCAAGGGGAAAAAGGGATTCATCGTAGCCGACTTCAAGACGCGGACCGTAATCCCTTACGGAAAGGCCGCGGATCTTTCCTACTACGATTCCAGCAAGATCAAGGTGCCGGAACGCACCGTCGCCAACTTCGGCGAAGAGTGGACGAATGCCTGCAAGACGGATCTCAAAACCTCCTGCAATTTCGACTACTCGGGTGTAATGATCGAGCAACTACTTCTCGGAGCTGTGGCGTTCGATGTGGGCAAGAAGCTCGACTACAACGCCAAGAAGATGGAAGTGACCAACAGCCCGGAAGCGAACCGCCTCCTGCGCAAGGAATACCGCAAAGGCTGGGCGCTCAACGGCTAGTCCGAAACGAAAATTTAGAACTGCAAAAAGAGGCCTTCGGGCCTCTTTTTTGCGTAGATTTTCCAGTCGCCAGTATCGACCTCGCTATGACCACACGTGAGTAATTGTTTCGTTAGCACCAAGCGCCTCATTCATAGCGCTGCCTTAATTTCCTTCTGCCGTTGAAGCCATACCCAATCGCTGGAATTGGGTACGAGCTTTTCTTCAAGGAGGAAATTGAGCGTCCATATGGGCCATTGCCCCCCGGAACGAGTGAAACGCACCGTCTCGTCCGCTGGGATCCCCCAGCCCTTGCCATTGGAAAAGCCATGATCTCCGCGTGACACGATATGCAGTTCTACAGGGAGGGACATTTTCTTCATCGCTTGATAAAACACGAAGCTGTTCTCAACTTTTACCACATCATCGTTCGCATGAACCATGAATATAGGAGGCGTTTCTTGGGTAACATTGAATTCTCCGGAATATCTCTTTCCCACTTCCTCAGAAACGCTTTCTCTCAGCAGGTTTACTTTGGAATTGCGGTGACCGTGAGCCATAAAGGATATAACCGGATATATCAGAAAGGCGAAGTCCGGTCGCGAGCTCAGTTGTTCGATTGGGTCCTTGGACTCGTTATCGCCCTCAAGCCAGCGGGTTGCAGACATGCAGGACAAGTGTCCACCCGCAGAGAAACCCATGATTCCCACTTTAGCATTCTCAATCCCAAGCTCTTTCGATTGATGCTTCATGGTTCTGGACGGCGCGCTGAGCGTCACGCAAGGTGGAATACTCTGTCTTGGCAGGTGACCATTCCCCTTTTTTCGGTAGTAGATATTTCAGTACAGCCGCATATACGCCCTGCTTGGCGTACTAGGCAGCAACGCTGTAACCTTCGTCGACCATAGTTTGCCTGGCATAGCCGCCCCCGGGGCAGATGATGGCGATAACCGGAACGGATCCCACATTCCTATCCGGCTCATAGATTGCAAGCGTGGGTACGTTGTCCGGGTCGATTCCCTGGAGAGCCGGGTGACCATCGGGCCAGAGCGGGCTCGAGGGAACGCTCGAATAGGCAACGCTGAGAATTAATGAAAAACTAAGGGTGAAGAGGATGCCTTTCATTTTATTAGAACCTCACTCAAAGCCTATCTCGAAATCGGTTGCGAGCCTAATGGTCTCATAGTGTTGACCTCAATCCCCTGTCTTTCAGCATAACCAACGTGAAATCGATTGTACCTTGGGCCGCGCTGCTTTTCTCAACACACCTTTGTTTCGCCGGGGACGAAGAAGTCTGCCTAGCGGACCCAGCCCTCTACAAGCATGATGGGGTTTACTACCTCTTTGGAACGGAGCCGCCGCCGCAGGTTGGGTTTCGAATCTACGCCTCCAAAGACCTCGAAGACTGGTATGTGCCCGACACTGCGTACGAAGGAGGATACGTGCTTAAGGCCGGCACTCAGGCCTTCGGTACGGAAGGCTTTTGGGCCCCACAGGTGATTGATTACGAGGGAAAGGTGACTATGCTCTATACCGCGAATCGACAGATCGCTGTGGCTTCGGCAGATCACCCCACCGGACCCTTCCTGCAGCAGGAGGTTCGCGCGCTGAACGAGGATCACCAGGAGATCGATCCGTTCCTATTTCAAGACGATGACGGAACACTCTACCTCTACCATGCCCGCAAGCATGAAGGGAACCATATCTATGTCGTGGAGATGGAGAGCGATCTCAACCGCGTAAAAGAAAAGACCTTGAAGCACTGTATATCCGTGCAAGAGGGAACCTGGGAGAACACCCCCGACTATTCTCTCGAAGCGATCGCCGAAGGCCCTACCCTCGTTAAACGGAAAGGCACCTACTATCTTATCTATTCGGCCAACCATTTCATGAGCGTCACCTACGGCGTAGGCTATGCCACCGCTCCCACGCCGACTGGTCCTTGGACCCGCTACAGCGGCAATCCCATTATTCGTAAGGAATTTTTGGATATAAACGGAACCGGACATGGCGATATATTTATGGATGGAGACGACATGTACTACGTTTTCCATACGCACGCCTCCGACGAAGAGGTCCGCCCGCGCCACACCATGCTGGTGAAAATGGAATTCCAAGAAGCCTCGTCAGGCATCGACAAGATCGTCGTAGACTACGATACGGCAACCTATCTTAATTTGAGCGAATAGGAATATTGACCGCGGAGGACGCTGAGATCGCGGAGCAATCTAAGAGTACAAACTCGATAGAGAATTGCCAGCGGTCATCGTCCTTCAAAGTCACAGCGTACAAAAGTGTACTACCAGCCAACCCGGTCATTCCTGCCGACGCATCGCAAAGGATCATCAACTTAAACCCGCCGGGATGGCGCGTTTTTCCCGATGAGATTCGAAGTCCGTTAAACCGCGTGAGCGCGCTCCCAATATTAACTCAGCGTCCTCTGCGTCCTCCGTGGTTAAACCCTTTTCGAAATGAGCACTAGTTGTGGAAACGCCGAACTGCTAGGAATTACTTTCCCCACCCAGCTCTTCCTTTTTTCTGGATGCGTTTCGCTTCTTTCGCTTTTGCTCTGCGGTTAGAAGTTCGTCTACCTCAGCCTTAAACTGGCTGAACTTCTCCTGAGTGAGTTGAAACGCATTCAATTGCTCCGAAGTTAGCTCTGCCTTTTTCTGTAAGCGCGACCAGTACACGCCCTCTTCCAATTTCAAGTCTCGCAGCTCACGATGGGCTTTATCTCTCCTCGCCATCACGTCCCCGTCAATTCCTACCCGCATCCTTAAAGCGTCGACTTCCGTTCGCAGGTCAACGCTCAGTTGATTGTAGGCGGCAAGCTGCTTGTCTGTCAGATCAACGGCCTCTAGGCGCCCTAGCAAAAACTTCGCCACCATCAAATGCCGCACTTCCTCTCCATGGAGAATTGGACTCAGGCAAAATAGGAAAAGTAGAATCAATAGGCGCATACAAATCACAGTGTCCTATGTAAATACACTTGAAGCGCAACAGCGAAAGGAGCGAAGCGACTACCAGACGTTGATCACGCAGTGTAGATTCTCCCTGGTTTAGACCTTCGAGCAGCGTATCAATAGGGAATCACGTATCGCTGCCTCGCGCAGTTGTTTGGTTTCCATAACCGCTGGATCGAGACGAAAGTCCTCGAAGGCTTTCTGGCTCGGCCATTCAACAAAGAACAAAAGATCGGCATCGAACTCGCCGATCAATGACGCGTCAGGCTGATAGGATTCGGTCAATCTTCCTCCGTATCGAATCACGTGCGCAACCACCGCGTTCAAGTATTCCTGATATTTCTCGGCGCCACCCTGCGGTTTAAACCACAGGGCATTCATCATGTAGATCTTTTCATCTTCAGCCATCGTATTCTATTTCCTAATTCAGCGCTGGCAGGATCGCCTCCGAGCGATGCGATAGCAACTGCGTAATCGGCGATTAAGAGTCTATTGAATCTGGATTAAACCGCAGAGTGCGCGGAGGAAGCTGAGTTTCAATATTGGACAACGCTCATTGTTGAGCGTCGCGACTGGACCGGCTCAATTTCAGCCTATCATGCTTTGAACTTTGCAGCGTCGATTGTTGACCACAGATGGATTAGCCAAATTACTATGGACAACCATAGGATTCCAGCTAGTACAAACTGGATGATCGCTATGACCAACCTGGCCTGCAACAGCTGCCCCAGCCCTAGAATGAAAAAACTACAAAGCACCGCAAGCACGTTCCCTCCTGATCCTTGTCCTGACATAGTAAATTAGTGTGAGCTAAATTATTATTACTGTGAGATTTCTACCTTCATCAAACCAAATCGACTTGCTCGTTACCATTCCTGAACTGTCTAAAAAGTGCTTTATCCATGAGTAAATAATAATAAAATAGCGATAATGCTTCCAATACTTAGCGCTAGAGAAACGTAACCAATCACCAAACCAGCCAAAGCTAATCCTCTTCCCTTGACGCTTGATTCTCTCCTGCACTCAGATCTCGCTTTATGGCTGCAAAGGATGGCCGGAACAGATAGCAACGGCCCTAAGAAGAGTGTTATAAACGTGAAGCCGGAGGATAGAATCGACAGAATCAAAGACGCTATTGCCATTCCGGAGGTTCGATGTGTTGTACTTACATCCATATTCTTTTTAATAACCCTTAAATTCTAGTCCTCTGTGTGTCTCAAGAGTGCCCGCGGAGTGGGTACGTGCTGAACTCCCAAGGCAATCATTACACGCAGCGCCGTATCAAAGGAAACCCCCTCACCCTTCTCTAGATTGCGAATCGTTCGAACCGACACGCCCGCCTCGTCCGCAAGGCTTCCCTAGGGCACATTATGTGAGAGCCGGATTTGCTCCAAGCGCTGACAGAGCGCTTTTTCAATCTGGTCGCTTGTCGCAGTCGAAAAATCGATTAAATAGGACATAACTCTTTAATTATCGGCAATATTTTGCTCTTTGTCTAGTTTTTTTTGGGAATTATGTATTCCCTTTTGAGATACTCGTTCAACCAACTTGATTTCTTCCTCGGGCAGCGATTGCCTATAGGCTCTATTAGGTCTGGAAAAAATCGACTTGTTGAGATTTTTCCAGAGTTGACTCTTGCGTGACGCTACCTGCGCTTCCGTCGACTTATGGAACTGGAGCATCGCGGGTGAGAATCTTATCCCAATAAAGGCGCAAACGCTCTTTAGTGATCCGAGGGGATCCGCTACTAAATCTTCATATTTGAGGAAGTGGAATTTTTCTGGAAGTCTTTTTGCCGCATTTAAGCAGAGAGCGTTTAGCTCATGCCATTGCTTGGCTATGAAATATGGATGCTTGTTGCCTACGACCGCTTTTTTGAATGAAGCGGTGACGTCTCTAGGGTCCCTTGTTAGGTATATAAAAGACGCCTGCGGGGCGGCGTTCAAGATTTCATCGATCCAACGAATATTTTGCACGCTTTTGCATACCCAACCCTCCGCATTTCGGTTTCTGGCGAGATTGTTCATTAAAGCCAAATATACTCCAGCAAGGCTGTTTTTTGCAGCAGCGCTCGCAATCTCAATTGGGCTGGGTTCGAAGTCTTGCCATGGAATTGGATTTGCTTTTGCAAGTTCCAGCATGTCAGTCGCCATCCATACTAATCTTCTCGATGGGGGAAGCTGATTGTAGGCGGCTTCGAATGGCATCAAGCGCTGAAGGAAGTGTGGTGGGTGAGGGCAACTCAAGGCCCCAGATTGGTCGAGCATCAATCGGAGTAGATTGGATCCGGACCGTTGCTCTCCTACTATGAAAACATTTTTGAAACTAGAATTCATCACTGGACCGGAGCCACGGGCTACATCACCTTCGTTGATTGGTTTTTGCATATAAGTTTCGCGATACGGTTTCTATTCGGGGCGCTAGCTTCGATGTTAGCGGGTATGGTATTCTAGCTGATTTCTGAGGTTGAGCGAAGTCGATTTCAGATGATCGCCCTAGATCATAATGGTTGACAATAGTAGTAGTGATGATCGATGCTAGGAGAAAATACGAGTATTTTTGCGCTTATGGATAAATTTTGCAGGTTTCTCTCAGTGGTCTCGGTTTGTTTCGTATTTTTCGAAGAGCCCCGCGCAGCCAATCAAGATGCGGAATGGCAGCCTGAAGGGCTTGTTCTTAAGACTAAGGACGCCTCTGGCATGGACGTTCTGATTAGCCCTCTAAAGGAGAGGAAAAGCTATTTAGTTGATGTCGATGGGGTGATCGTCAAGGAATGGGAATCTGAATACAGGGTAGCGTTGGCTTCGTATCTCACGCCGGACGGGGGCCTTATTCGATCCGGTCGATTAGAGACCAATATTCCGGAACGGTTCCGCAAAGGTGGCGGGAGGGGGGGCGTGCTTGAGCGTTTCGATAGCGAAGGAAAGAAAGTTTGGCATTTCGAGTACTCATCGGAAGAGGCTATTCTGCATCATGACTTCAAGCTTCTCTCTAACGGCAACGTTGTGGCAATCGCTTGGGCGGCTGTCGACCTGGATGCAGCAGCAGCAGCCGGGCGGGTAGACGTTGGACTTTTCGGGCATTCGCTCTGGTACACTCGCATAATTGAAATTGAGCCGGTCTACCCGGAAGGCGGTAGAATTGTTTGGCAGTGGGATTCCTGGGACCACATCATTCAGGATGCCGACCGAAACAAGCCGAATTTTGGAAGAATCGCGAGAAGCCCCGAGAAAATCAATATCAACTATTATCGACTTCCCGCGCGATCATCAAATGGCGGGGAAAACGAGGAGATTCTACAGCGAAGAAGGACTGAGGGTCTCGGCATTGGTCGAATGGACTGGATGCATGCCAACTCTATAGATTACGACGAGAAAACAGGATATGTACTGCTTAGCGTGCATGGTTTCGATGAAATTTGGGTAGTCGACCGGAACGCCCCAGAAGATGGACTAGCCTATCGGTTTGGCAATCCCCGGCCCGTTTATATGGATCCAAGGATAGATCCATTCTTTTACCGGCAACACGACGCCCAGTGGGTGGGAGGAGAAGGGGGTGAGTTGCGGATACTTGTGTTCAACAATGGATCCGCCGACAGCTATCATCACTATTCGAGCTTGGTTGAACTGACGCTGCCGTGGAGCGAGGATGAAGGTTTTCGGAAGTCAAGCAATGGGTCTTACGCTCCGCCCGCGATCGCGTGGCGATATGATGGACCCGAGGGACTAGAGCGAAGCCTCTTCGCTAGCAGGATGTCAGGAACTCAGCGCTTACCCAATGGGAATACGATATACTGCGATGGACCTAAGGGCAGGATATTCGAAATTGCTCCGTACGGGACAGTGGCTTGGGAATATTGGAATCCATTCGGTACTTTCGGTCCTGAAAGCAGCGACCCAAGGCATCGCAGCTCAACGCGACCTCTCTTCAAGGTCCGATTCTATCCAGTTTCGCAGTAGTAAGATATTATAGTCACGTAACTTAAGATAGTCTTCATAGTAATATATGCGTAATTACTTGACTTCGTTTAACGGGGTACTTTTTCTGGGGTAGAATCTGTAGTATCCCACCATGAAGATCCTTACCCCGTTCCTTAATGGACCGCATTTGCGGTCAGTACTTTTTGTATTTTCCTTCACATGCTTCCTCGGTGTCGCCTCGGCGCAGGAATGGCCTAGCGAGCCGAAGACCGTCAAGGGAGAAGAGATCGAAGACCGGCTTAAGGGCGCTTGGGGGCTGACTCATGGGGTCGCTGCTAGGAATGCGCTGAGAGATGGCGATGTTCCCTCGGCCCGCGCAGCGCTTCGCCGATTGGCTGCCGCGGACCCGCAACTCGCCGATCCTGACGCCAACGAAAGCCTGCTTCTAATTGAGCTCATGGAGTCGAGGACCGTGAAGTCGAGCGATGGCGCTGCCCGTTCACTGGTCCGCGATGCACTCTCAAGACAATCCTCGAAGGATCCTGAGGCAATGTTCCTTAGAGCCACTGCATTGACTGACTACCTAGGCGATGGTCAGAAGGCGGTTGAACTATATCGAAGGATCGTTTCGGGCTATACAGGAAGGAATGCTGATCTGAGCACAGCGGAGAGCCTGACTGAGGCGTACAAGAGGGCAATCGACAGGGGAGACGAGCCCTCCGGCTACCAGCGACGGGCCTATGGTCGTTTGCTGAAAGTTCTCGCTCTTCGAGAATCGTCGACCCCATCTGAGGCAGCTGAGCTGCCATCGGTTGTCGAGGGCGTATCCGTGGGCGAGGGCGAAGGAAATGGTATGGAAGGAATCGTTGGCGATGTCCTGTCAACCCCTCGCTAATCGTCGCCGACCAACTCCGCAATTTCGTTTTCCAACCTTAACAGCATCGATCATGAAGCTAAGCAAGATTCTCCCGACTCTAATCCTCACCGCTTTTACCCTATGCGTCGCATCGGCGTCTGACTATACGCGCAGCGTAGTTTTCACAGTGGAGGCTGACCCCATCACTAGTTCTAGTTCCTCGGTAACCCTTACGGTAAACGGCCAAAGCAAGACTTTCTTGTTCTCTGGAACCACATGGAATTGGAGTGTAAGTACACTGCACGTGAACATGGATGTCGGAGAGGAAACCAACGCGACGGTCACTTCTTCTAATGTGTCTGATTTTCGGATACATGCCCGACAAAGCAGGGATACTGACAACTTCGCTCAAATCTACGTGGAGTTGGGCGATGATTCGCGGAGCAGCTTCATAAATAAATCGGATGCAGGCTCCCTGTTCCCGGTTCGAACTCGGTTGGGGAATTTTACACGAGGCGAGCGGGCAGGAGCCTTCGATTACGAGCGGGCCTTCAATACGCTTTGGTACTACGATACCCGCCCTATGTCAGGTTTCATCCGCATATCCTTGGGAGCCGACTCATCTGGAAATTCAGCGGGTTACCTCTTGTACAAGGCGGATAAGACACGGTCGATAACCGCGGACGGAATTATATATAAAAAAGGTATCGGCTCGGGAGATGCTGTATTGCTGTCCAATTCCAAGAGGCAAATTCTCACAGGCAACAACCTGATTGAAATAGAGAAGGGCTCAACCAACAAGAAAGCGAAAATCAAGTTCTATCCTGCTGAGGGCGTGACTTGGACCGGGTCGCAATATACGACCTCCGCCAGCGTTTCTTTGCTCTACGAAGTCGATGAATCTAGCACTGAGTATGCGGCGGATTGGACGCGGACGATTGGCAGTGATGTCAGGGAACTGGAATACCTGCAGTCTTGGGATATCACAATTATTACGGGAAGTTCTTGGGATCGAGACAACATCATTGAAGTTTGGCCCTGGCACGATCCGAATCAGTCCGCGCCGCGGAAAATTAAGGCTGTGACAGGTTACCGCGAGACGGAGATACTCTATTACGGTTCATATTCTTCCTACTACTATCATATAGTCACCGATCCTGAAGATGTGCAGACGATCGAGGTGCTGGACGGCTCTACAGTCGTCCAGAGCATCGAAAAGCACCTGCACGGAGGAATTAAAAAAGGAGACTTTTGGGCGCGGACAACCTCTGGCGGCGGCGCTGGATTGTGGATACATGGCCAGGGGATGACAGGTACTGCTGTCTATACAAGCACAAGCTTGGGCAGTCAGCCAGATGCTGCCTTGGGCGCGGTCGCTTCCGTATCACGTACCTTCTTGAACACGGATGGCGGACTGTCGACGATTTACGAATACACTGAAAGCTCGAAGGGAGAAGCTTGGCCTTCGAAGATCGAAACCAAGAAGGGTACGACGGTAGTCGGTTTGACTACCAACACCTATAGCGAAACGACATTCGATAGCCTCGCTGCGGTTAGAAAGACGAGCGTCGAAAGCACGGGCTCTGGCACGCTTACTACGGTTACGTTGAGTTACGCGGATTATATTGCCGATCCCAGATTTGCGGGCAAACCCATTTCGGTCGAGCGGCCTGATGGAACCAAGACCTCCTACGGTTACGAGAGAGGTACTTGGAACGGCACCTCATGGAGCGCATCCTCCAGTGGCCTGGATTTGCGAACTGTCGAGGTTAGCGGAGTAAAGACCAATGTGTCAGTTCCCTTTTCCTACAACGACATGACCTCGTTCGGCGGTATGGCATTAGACACCGTTCGGCTCGAGTACTATCAAGATTCGACTCAAGACGTCTCTTGGAGCCCCCTTGTTGTGGAGCGTATATATAGCCGATTTGGTGAAACGGTCTTGGAGGCGAATTGGGCGCACGTAAATGGTTCCTATCAGCTCGTTAATCGAATGATTAACGACTACACGGATCTCGGGCAGCTCAAGAAGCAATACGATCCGGATACGTCGCTGGTACACTACGAAGCGAATTATGTGAATGGTAAGAAGCAATGGGAGGAGGACATTTCAGGTACGCGTACCACCTTTGCCTATGATGCGAATACGGGTCTTGTTTCGAGCTCTACAAAAGAAGCTTCCGGTACGGATGTGCCGGCGGTGGTTACGACTTTTTTCTATGATGCAGCGGGTCGATTGACCAAGGAGACAGTCGGTAGCGACGTGCATTCGGAGAAGACCTATGATACAGGGGATCGAGTGATCACCGAAAAGTCGCCAGGTGGCTATACGACAACTTATTCCTACAATTTCAGCGAAACCAGCGAGAGCTCGGTGACCAAGACAAATCCGGATTTGTCGACGGATATTAGAACGAGCTATAGGGACGGTAGACTTAAGAGCATAACGGGAACCGCGGTGTCGGACGTGACTTACAGCTACTCTTATTCAGGAAGCGATTTGGTAACGACGAGGAACTATACAAGTGGACCGGACACAACGACGCGGGCGGATATGCTGGGTCGCATCAAGCAGGTCGACACCCCGAAAAAGGGGGGAGGCGGCGTTATGAAGACCGTTCGCAACTACAATACCAAAGGGCAGATCGACAAAGAGCAGTATTTGAATGGAACCACTCCGATCGCGCCGAGCCGCATTAACTGGTACGACAAGCATGGACGGCTATGGGTAACTGGCTTGGATACCAACGATTCGGGTGGACTGAATTTGAATACTGATGGGGGAACGATTTTATTTCAGTATATATTCATGAAGCTGAAATCAGGCAATCCGAGCTACATAGCCCAAAATGAGTGGCACTATAGGTATTCGGAAATGGCGTACACGAAAGCGAATTCCAGCTCCTGGAAAGTCGATTCCCAGACCTACGAGCAACTATCGGATCTCGATGCAGCTAAAACGAGCTATATCGCTTCGCGGGATGGGGAAGACAATTGGACGCTGACGACCACGAGCGTGGATACTAATAACAACCAATTCAAGACTACGTCGAACATACCCGGCTCCGCTAACGACATCGAAGTCATCTATCGCTCGGGCGTGCCGATCACTGAATCCGATGCGGAAGGTCATGATACGGACTACAAGTACGATTCAAGAGGGCGTCTTTCGCAATCGGTTGATCCGAAGCTATACGTCACGAGCATTCAATACCTTGCGGGGACGGGGTTGCCATCGAAGGTTACGGAGAATGATCTTCTCGATACCACATTCGGGTACGATTCCCTTTCAGGAGTCCAGAACTACGTCAAAGACGAGTTGGGTAACGAGAGCTTCAGCCATTATGTTCCCTCATCTCGCACCTATTATACCTGGGGTTCTGGGGCGAAGTCGACCAAGACGGTTTTCGACGACTTGGGAAGAAGGAAGGAGCTGCACACTTACCGCACCGCGAAGAGCGGCTACTCTGCCATGTCAAGCGCGGGCGATAAGACGACCTGGACCTACGATTCGCATAGCGGTGTCCTGCTCAGCGAAGAGGACGATCTTGGCCGAAAGACGGAATACCTTTCCTATGATGCGGCTGGCCGGCTGTTACAGAGGAAGGACCCTCGAGGCGCCAAGACTAATTACAGCTACTATGCTTGGAATGACACTCATTTCTCGGGTCTGCTCAAGGAAGTCAGCTACGATCTCAGCGGGGTGCTTTCTGGTCAAAACGTTGCGGCCACGCGCTCCGAAAAGTACGAATATCATCAGCGAATGCTCGTCATGACAAAAATGCGTCAGCAAAGGATTGCGGGCAGCGGAACCTGGGACGACTGGGTTTACACTTATGACGACGACCCTGTCGATCACGAGGGGGGGCGCCTATTGTCCGAGACGCTTCCCACGTACTACTACGGTTCAGTTAACAACAAGATCAACTACAGTTACGAGACGGATGCGGGCGCATTCAATACAAGCTCGAACCTCCTGAACGGCCGAATGTCCGCTTTCAATATCTATAGCGATAACACTTACAAGAGCAGCTATGTATACGATAGCGACGGTCGATTAGGCGATCTCAACTGGTCGAGATTAAACGTGTCCTCCTACAAGTTCGAGTATGACTATCACTCGAATACTGATCTAATAGAGACGATTCGGACAAAGGAATCGTCCACCACCAGGCAGTTGCAGACGCGCAGCTATGCAACCAATAGTCATGCGATGACGAATATTAAGACGGACAACGGTTCGAACGCCCAAGTGACGGACGTGGAGTTGGTCCGGGACAGCTTGCGCAGGATCAAGGAACATAAGATAAATGGTTGGGTCGGTACGCAAGCTTCTGGTGGCGGTTCAGGCATATTTGAGAGCTATACGTTTACGACTCAAGGAGAGTTAGACGTTACCAATACCAAAGTTTTGAACTCAAACGGGAGTGGTGGAACCCAAATTGACTTCAAGGATCGCGACTACGATGCGATGGGCAATAGGGACGACTCAGGCGTCGGTTCGATCGTCGAAAACTTCGAAGCAGGATTGAATTTCTGGTCGGTGCCTGGGTCCTCGCAAGGGTTTAAGAACTGGTATCTGGATCAAGGGGGGATGCCGTCAGGAAGCACGGGCCCATCTAAGGACCATACATTAGGGAACTCTAGCGGTACCTACCTCTTCATGGAGACGTCTTACGGCGCTGCTTACTACAATGGCGACCAAGCTGTGGTCGAGAGTAAGAGTTTCGTTCCCTCCTCTACCTCGACGATCAGCTTTCGCTACCATATGTACGGAGGCAACATGGGCACCTTGAATCTCGAGGTTTACAACGGCTCATCCTGGAGCACGCTTTGGAGTCGCAGTGGTCAGCAGCATGGCTCCAGCTCGACCTCCTACAGCTTGGGCTCGGTCAACCTTTCCGCTTATTCAGGGAGCTCCATCAAGCTGCGGTTCCGAGGTGTAGCAGCGGGTGGCTACCGAGGGGATATGGCCATCGATGACCTGACCATTACCAATACTCTAGGTTTCCAGACAAACTCGCTGAATCAGTATAGCTCGATCGCTAACAATGGAGTGCTCGTTACGCCCACCTACGACTACGCAGGGAACATCACCTATGACGGTCTATACACGTACGAATATGACGCGAAAAACCAATTGGTGAAGGTGAACTCGTTGTCGCCATCGAAAACCTACGATTTCGTTTACGATCCGCTGGGCCGCCGCATCAAGCAATCGGGCAATGTAACTTTGACGCATTTTGTTTATCAAGGCTGGAATTTGGTCGTCGAGCTGAACTCGTCGAAGTCCATAGTCAAACGGTATGTTTGGGGGCTGGATGCGTCCAATACTACTCAGGGGGCGGGTGGCGTTGGAGGCCTGTTGATGATCGAAGATGGTTCTGCGCGCTACTACCCGGTCTATGACGCTCGCTATAACGTAGTGGGCCTCCAGAATCCGAGTGGCACGCTGGTCGCCTGGTATGACTATGACCCCTTTGGCAAGCTGATTGGCTCGGGTGGCAGCGCGGCTGGTGTGAATCCCTTCCGGTTCTCGACGAAGTACACCGACCCTGAAATCGATTCGGACCTAGTGTACTATGGATTGCGCTATTACCATGCAGAGATAGGGCGCTTCCTCAATCGGGACCCGATCAGCACTTCTGGAGGCCTGAATTTGTATGCAGCAATGGGCAACGATCCCGTGAATTCATATGACGTGCTCGGAATGATACCTATACAGCAGGGTACGGATGCTGACTGGCAGAGTTTCCTAGGGTATACTAACACGGCGGAGTTTTACCGCGACGGAAACGGTTCCAACGCCGGAGCTCGCAAGTTCGCCAATCCCTCGCTTTACTGGGGCTTGAGCATGGTTCGTTTTCAGCAAACGGATATTACCGGCAATGAATTTGACGTGGATTTTGATTCTGGGAAGTCTGGCAGCGCAGGAAATCCGGCTCGATATACTGGGATCCACGGTGATGATGGAGACGGGGGAGGAGGTTCGTCGCGTTCTGGAGGAAATGGCAACGTGACATTTTCAGACCTTGAGGTAGTTGAATGGGATCCTGATTCGGGCCGAAGTGAACAGAGCAATTCAAAATCTAATAGAGTTCATGCGAGTGAATGGCTAGGTGAAGATCAGCGTAGTGCCTTAGATAATAAAATGATAGAGCGGAATAATTCTTTTTGGAGTAATAATATAAGTGTCAATCATTTGACTAAGAATGGTAAATCTACGAGTGATCAGCGAAAAATTATTTTCGATCAAAATCGAGAATTTGGAGGTGCTGTTTACAGATTGAATAGCACCGGAAAACTGTATAATGGCCTTGTGGCTATTGGGGGGCCTAATTCAATACACACTGATTTGGTTCTTGATCCAAAGAATTTTGTTTATGGAGACGGAAAGGTAGTGCCTGAGTCAGCATATGAAGTAGTAGGAATTTGGCATTCGCATTGGAACCACTCTCCACCTACTTTGGCGGACGTTCGAGTGGCATCTTTTCGGGGTGTTCCGAATTATGTATTTAGAAGAACGAACTTTGTTGATAGGGCTAATGTGAATGGCGGTACTGTTACGAATGTGATAAATAGTGGGAAACGATTCTATGATGATTGATTAAGTGTTTTTAATTTAGCAGAAGTTATGTATTTGATTAATGATGAATTTGTTATCCTAGGGCTTGTTGCAGTGGCTCTATTATTGAGCATCCAAGCTGTATTCGTAATTAAGCTCAATAAGTCCAGACTGTTTATAAGTGCGATGGAAATGGCGATATATACGCTTGGACTATCTCTGTTGTTTTCTTTTGTGAGTACGTTCTTCGTGGCATATAGTATGTTTAATGATTTGGCTGATTACCTCGAGTTTAATGAAATCGTAAAGAATGAGCATCAGGTGGGGTTTGTTTTTGATCCCTCCCTTTTTTCGACTTGGAGCATCTTGAACCTGGTTTCATTTATTGCTCCTGCTTGTGTTGCTGTCTTGATGTATTTGAAAAGAAGGTGCTTTGACGAAAAACAACAGCCAGACGGTCCATAGTTAGTTAACGAATGACTATTAGATCCAATATCTGAATACTTCTCCTGAGCCCTCCACTTTAACCGCACCAGCTCCCTTCGGTCGGCCCTTGCGGGCTCATGCCAGCAAATAGCTGTCATGCCTCGTTCCATGAGAGGCTTGTCAATACTTCTCTTTGCATTGTGAGATCGCCGGGGCGATCTGTATTGATTTTGTGGTGAAATCAGGCAGGAGGCAGGGTCAGGAGTTAATTATTGACTAATTCTCTGAATGCAGGAACTACTACAATCGGCAAAGGCCGCACAGATCCCTGGGCTTGCTAACTCCGAGCGAGTTTGCCACTAAGCAATTAGAAGATGTGGTTGGGACCCCGCGAACTAGCCCACTTTTGATGAGGTGATTTTCGTCGATCAACGAAAGGACATCATCGATGAAAAAGACAAGACGCGCGACCGAGCAGATAATCCGCATACTGAGGGAGGCCGACACGGGGCTTCGGACCGAGGGGATCTGCCGCAGGCGCAGCATCAGCTCGCAGAGCTTCTACCGTTGGAAGAGCAAGTACGTAGGCATGGATCTGAAGGAGGCTCAGCGCCTCCGCGACCTGGAGAAGGAGAACACCGAGCTCAAGAAGCTGCTTGCCGACCAGCTGCTCAAGACGAAGGCCCTGGAGATCGCGCTGGAAGAAAACCTCTGAGCCCGGAGCGCCGGCGCGGGATTGCGGCGAAGGTCCAGTCCGCGCTGTCGCGTTCCGGGAGAGCCGCGTGCCGGTGGCTGGGGATCAGCCGCTCGACGCTCCGCTATCGCCCGAAGCCCAAGCCCGAGGGGAAGCGCTTGCTGGAGCCGGAGATCGTCCGCCTTCCGGGGGAGCATCCTACGCTTGGATGCAAGAAGATCTCGGCAAAGCTGAGGTCGCTTGGCTACCGCGCGAACAAGAGGCTGGTCCAGCGCGTCCGCCGGGGCTCTGCGCGGGCCTTCGACCTGATAGGCGAATGCGCTCGCCAGCGCCATTGCATCCATGCCGACCGGGCGATCAAGGCCTCCGACGCGCTGGCCCTGCTGCAGGAGGCGATCCGCGAGCATGGGGCTCCCGAATGCATCCGCTCGGGCAACGGGCCCGAGCTCATCGCCAAGGCTATCCAGGGCTGGCTCGCCGAGAACGGGATCGAGGCTCTATGCATCGATCCGGGCCGCCCCTGGCGGAACGGATACGCCGAAAGCTTCAACGGCCGCTTCCGCGAGGAACGCCTCGACCGCGAGCTGATCCGCGCGCTCAGCGAATCGCGCGTGATCTTCGCGGGCTGGAAGGACTGCTGCAGCAATCATAGGCCCCATGGATCGCCAGGCGCGCTAACGCCCAGCGAGTTTGCCACAAGGCAAATCCAGCCTGCCTGCGGCTCCGACCGCCCTTCGGGCGATCTCCGTCCCAGGCAGCTTAAACCCAAGCCCAACAACAAGAAACCCGTCGAGAATCTCTCATTCAAACCGGGCTAAACTGCGGGGTCCAACCAATTGGAAGAAAATGCGAAGCGGAAATTTCGGTGATTATCTCAGAAGAAAAAATGATTAGATTAACTAACCAATCAGTTCTTGCAATTCCCAGCTGCGCGTCCTACGTCGTGATGTGTCCTCTGGAAAGTGGACAGGTGATTCTCTAAGATAGAGGATAATACTATGACGACAAAGAGACGTCCTTCCGCCCATTTTCAATCAGGAGCGGTTATAAGAAAGTAAACATTCTTAAATAAAATGGAAGATCAGAACTCCAAATCTCATGGGAGAGAAGAATCAGAGGCTCCCATAACTGTACAGCTGGGAATGCCTAGTAACGCTCACTCGGCGATAAGCAGCAAGCAAGTTGAATTCAACATAGAGGTAGATATCCAGAATCACTCCCTCCAATTTTATAATCTATCCGTAAGCGTAAAATTTGATACTCTTAACTTAAGGTCCAATCAGTGGAAGCTAAAGCCCGATGAATTAGAGATTGGCTCATCCCTAATGTTAGGCCTTCAATATGCTGAACGGATGGATGGAGAGGATATTCGCATTTACGATGAGCAAACGGTGGAGGTTACGATTGAAATTGAGGAAGACGGGAACACTCTGGCGGTTGAAAAGGGGATAGTTAAAGTGCAGCCGCCAGCCGTAATATCTGCAGATGTTGCCGAGGTGTATTCGATAGTATTTCAGCAAAATCAGTTTCCGTTAATTTCTCGATTGGATATCACGAATCTCTCTCCTGATTCAATTGGGTTAATGCAAGTAGTGGCTGAATTCGATCCACCCCAGTTCGAGAAAACCGTTTGGAACATTGACGAATTGGCATCTGAACAAACGGTCAACTTAAAGGAAAAACACCTCAAGCTTTCAGCCAGCACATTAGCATCTCTGACTGAAAAACAGATCGTAAGTCTAAAGGTGTCAGTCCTAGCGAATGACCGCTTAGTCTCGGAATTTTCTAAAACCATCGAATTGCTCCCGAAAAATCAGTGGGGTGGAGAGCTACACATGCCAGAATTGTTAAGCGCGTTTGTGACGCCCAACACGAATTACTGCGACGCACTTTTGAAAAAGGCTTCGAATTTATTGGCGAAAGAAGGCCAAGAATCGAAGCTAGATGGATATCGGTCCAACACCCGTGAAAGACCTTATATGGTTTCGGCGGCTCTTTGGTCCGTCATTTGCAATGAAGGTATCAGTTATTGTGTTCCACCTGCGAGTTTCGCGACAGGAGGACAAAAAATACGAACTAGCTCGGACATTTCATCTAAGCGCCTTGCGACTTGTCTAGATATGGCCCTCTTGTTTGCAGGATGTATAGAGCAAGCGGGTCTTAATGGCGTGATCGCTTTAACAAAAGGACACGCAATGGTCGGGGTTTGGTTGATTAATGAGAGTTTCCCCCTCTTAACTAACGACGATCCTGTTGATCTTAGGAATAGAATAGCGTTGAAGGATTTGGTCCTGTTCGAATCAACGTTAGCAACCAACGATAGGCCTATAAATTTTGGGCAAGCAATACGTGAGGCAGACAAGCAAATATCGGAGGAAGTAGAGAGAGACTTTGTCTACGTAGTCGATCTAAAGCAATCACGGTCTCGTCAAATAAATCCTATCGATTTCGGTGCGGGTGAGGCCTTAGCTCAGTCTGAAAGGCTCGAAAAACAGGAAGTCAACCTGCCTCCACCACCAGTTTTGCCTCCGGTGAATGACCAGGAGCTTGAGGGGGAGGACCTTTCTCCCTATGATCGGGTTGACCTATGGCGTCGAAAGTTGCTCGATTTGTCGAAACGAAACAAGCTACTGAATATCCGACAGCGAAGTATGGGATTTAAGATATTCAGCCCTGACCTCAGCACGCTTGAGGACGAATTATCCAGTGGAAAAAAGTTTAATATAAATTCAAAGGAAACTTTTTCGACGAAAGGTCGAAGTGAGGCTGAATTCACGCAACAAACTGGCGAACATCTCGAAGATGAATTTGTTCGAGATCAGTTTAATCGTGGAACTTTAATTGCAGATGCAAACGAACGCGATTTAGACAAGAATCTAATTAACCTCTTTCGGCGCGCTAAATCCGACTTGCAGGAAGGAGGGGCAAATACGCTGTTTCTCAGCTTTGGGATGTTGCGATGGAAAGAGGATGCCGCAAGCGAGCTGTCGTACAAAGCACCTTTAATTCTTCTGCCAGTAAAATTAGACCGGACAAGTGCACGTTCGAAACCGAAAATCATGCAACTGCCGGATGAAGTAGCTGTATTCAACCTGACGCTCATTGAACTACTTGAGCAAGACTTCGAAATTGATCTGTCTATGTTTCAGGGAGACCTGCCGAGCGATGGGAAGGGTGTTGATGTTCGAGAAATATGGAATACCGTTCGTATCAAAGTAAGGTACACACCAGGATTCGAAGTTGTCGAAGATCTTTGCCTGGGTAATTTTTCTTTTGCGAAATATTTGATGTGGAAAGATCTTAGTGATCGAACTGAGGATCTAAAAAAATCACCATTGGTAAGCCACTTGATCGAAAAGCCGACTAGTAGCTACCAGCACCAAGCCGAGTTTATTGCCCCATCAGAAGTAGATGAAAAAGTCCACCCGGTGGAATTGTTTGCACCGCTGAATGCCGACAGCTCTCAGATTGTTGCTATAAAGGCTTCAACTGAAGGGGCAGATATGGTTATAGAAGGACCCCCAGGAACTGGAAAATCTGAAACTATAGCTAACATAATAGCGCACAACATGGCGGTTGGGCGAAAGGTCCTTTTTGTATCTGAAAAAATGGCGGCTTTAGATGTTGTGTACAACCGATTGAAGAAAGTAGGGATTGGGCATCTTTGCCTAGAACTACATTCTATAAAGGCAACGAAAAGAAATGTAATAGATCAGCTCGAAGAAGCGTGGCGTTCGAGGGAATCGGCGTCTCAGATAGACTGGGTAGAAAACGCGAATCAGTTGGGGTCCTTGCGTCGAAATTTAAATAGATACGTTGAAGAATTACATAGAAAATCCTTGTTGGGCTATTCGCCTTATGAAGCGATTGCCCGTTCGGTTGGGCAAGCCTCCAATACGAGAATCAATTTAGGGTGGTCGATGGATATCTTAGCGGCGCCGGTCAAGACAGAATCAGACGTCAAGAGCGCAAAACAATTAGCAAAGAACCTTGGGCTAGCGTTCAAGAATGTAGTAGGTTTGGATTTTGATCAATTTCGTATTGTCGAAAGAGCAGATTGGTCTCCGGTGTGGTCGGCAGACCTTGTCGACGCAGCTCGGGATCTGCAAAGCAGCGTTTCTCGTTTAGAAAAATCCTTTAGCCTATTTGCTAAAGACTTGGGACTTTCAGACTTAGAAAGTTATTCGCTGGATGCCATGGACTCTTGGGCAACCGTGGCTCAAGTTTTTATAGATTCCATAGATCAGTCGCATGACTTTGCGCTAGGCAAAAATTCAAAACAACGTTTGGACGATTTGGATCAACTGGCGGAGATAAAAGGGGAATATGATGAATTGATAGCCTCCACTGGTCTTAGAATTGGGCCGCACGCCATGGAGGTTTTCCCCAAAGAAAATTGGTTCGAGGCTGTCAAAAGCGAAGGCTCGTTCGAGGTTCAATATGAGAAAATAGTATCAGTGCTTTCCGAGTTAAGAGACCTTGGATTCGAAGCTGCTGATATTTCTCCTTCGATGAATAGGGATATCGAAGGGTTAATGGAGAAACGAGCAAGTGGGTTAGCTCATAATCAAATTGTGAGGTTACCGGTATCTCAATGGCTTGAAATTAAAAAAGCAGCCCAAGGGAAAAGCACTATCGCGAGATTGCTTGCGAGACGTAAAATTAATAAGGATCTTCGCCGAAACGGTCTTCATAAGATCGTTAAGTTGGATGAACTTGATGAGTATGTGCAACTCTTAAAGGGCGTGGTTTTCGCTTTCTGCTTTCCTCTTGAACGGTGTATTGATCAGGTAGAAAAATTGGTGGACCTGTCAAAACGAATCACATCAATCTTCGATAATTATAGTGGCGATGGGATTTTAGACCATTGGACAACAACTGCAGTTCAAATTAGAGAGCGTCAGGAGTACGGTAGGGATATTCGCCGGAATTTCATAAGGGCATCTAGTAAGCTCTCGGATCCAAATTCGTTTATGTTATCTGTGAGAAAAAAGCTGATTGAAGGACAGGAGTTTTTGGAAGGTTCAGCCACTGTAGAGAACGCTCAGAATTTGCTGGATTGTTATGAAAAAACTCGGGCTTCCAACACAAGGTTCACTGCGTTGGCGGGTACCATGAACTCTTCGGAAATGAACTTCCAGAATTTGAACAAAAACTTGGGAGATATTCTTTCTTCGGCGCCTGATCTAAACGCCTGGTGTCATTGGATCGATGCGAAAAACAAAGCTGAAGAGGTGGGGCTTGGATCTCTCGCTAGAGGGTTGGAATTGCGAATGATTGAATGGAATGAATCAGAATCTCAATTCGAGTCCGCACTTTGTAATTGGGCGGCTCCGCTGCTTGTTTCAGAATCAAGGGTGTTGTGCAATTTCAGCGCGATTGAGCATGATGAGCTAATTGACGGTTTTCGGCGATTAGATGAATTCGTGGCCAGCGCAACAGGTGCACACATAGCTGCGAAACTGGCAGCAGAAATGCCTGATACTACTGGTCCGAATGCCCCTCACGAATACGGAGTACTTTCGAGAGAATTGCAACGTAAGCGAGGACATATGCCCGTAAGACAACTCATTTCTGAGTTAGGTGGCTGCCTTTTGGATCTCACTCCATGTTTCATGATGAGTCCGCTTTCTGTTGCTCAATATTTGCCAACAGACTATCTGGCATTCGATTTAGTTGTATTCGATGAAGCCTCTCAGATTACGGTTTGGGACGCAGTCGGAGCCCTTGCTAGAGCCAAAAATTCCATTATTGTGGGCGATCCTAAGCAGATGCCACCAACGAATTTCTTCAGTCGAGCTAACAATGACGTTGAGGAAGTAGACCTGGAAAGCATCCTGGATCAGGCCATGGCTGTGCGCGTAGGGTACCACCGGTTGACGGGACATTATCGGAGCCGTCATGAAAGTCTAATTACGTTTTCGAATCACCAATACTACCAGAACAGTTTGACGACGTACCCGTGTTCAGAAACAAGGGATAGCGCTGTGACTTGGCACAAAGTTGATGGGATTTATGCGAAGGGCGCTTCTCGAAACAATCCAATCGAGGCTCGGGCGGTAGTTGCTGAGGTCGTGCAAAGGCTAAATGATCCAGAGCTACAACGATTGAGTATAGGAATTGTGACTCTTAATTCAGAGCAGCAGCAACTGATTGAAAATCTTCTAGATGATGAGAGAAGAAAAGATACAAAATTAGAACGTTTTTTTAGAGATGATATCCCTGAGCCTGTATTCGTAAAAAACCTTGAGACTGTCCAAGGTGATCAGCGCGATGTTATTTGCCTTAGTATTGGATATGGCCCTACGGAGTTGGGAGCCCAAACCATGTCGATGAATTTCGGCCCGCTCAACAAGGAGGGAGGTGAAAGGAGGCTCAATGTAGCGATTACCAGAGCCTCAACGGAAATGTTGGTCTTTTCTAGCTTTGATGCGTCGATGATCGATTTAAGTAGGACCAACGCTATTGCGGTAAGAGATCTCAAGGCATATATCGACTATGCCGCCCGAGGTCAGGAGGCTCTGGCCCGGCAGTCTGGTTTTATCAATGATGTTGATGAATTCGACAGCGATTTCGAGCAGGCGGTGGCTGCCCGATTGAGAGAAAAGGGCTGGCAAATAAGGACACAAATTGGTGTATCTAAATTCCGTATCGACCTAGGCGTCCTGAATCCTGATGTAGGGGGTTCATTTTTGGCCGGAATTGAGTGCGATGGAGCCAGCTACCATTCATCGCCTTCTGCGAGAGACCGAGACCGAGTTAGGCAAATCATCCTGGAAAATCTCGGATGGCGTCTAATCAGAATTTGGTCAACAGACTACTTCATACATCCAAATAAGGTGATCGATCGTGTCCACGGACAAATCGAAGAGATTCTTCGATCGGAGAGGGAGAAGAGAGAACAGAAAAAGTTGGAGGAAGCGAAACCGAAGTCGAGCAAGAGGGTAAGGAGATAGTTGATACTGTTAAGATCGGTGTTCCAGAAGAAGATTTTGTACTCGCAACAGAGGCGATTTGTTCTTCTCCGCAAATCGGGGAGGCACCATCGGTTGCGGAAGAGCGATCAGTTGGGGATGCGAAAAGTGAGGCAGAAGAGTATCAGCATTATGATGGTAACGAGACTATTGATCCCAGGTATACTGATACGCCTACTATTGCGAATGGTTTGGCTAGCATCGTTGCGGTAGAGGGACCGATGATCGCGAAGAGGGCCTTTGATGTCTATCTTAGAAATTGTGGAATCAAACGTATGGGCAAGGGTCTTGGTGTATCACTGTCCAGGGCACTGGAGTACGGTGCCAAAAAAGGTAGCTTCAAGTGGGACGAGAAAACAATGGATGAAGGTGTAGTGAACGCGGTAATTTACTCACCAGGCCAAAATAATCCCAGGTTTAGGACATTGGGGAAGCGGTCCTTGCTTGAGGTTCCGTTGTCCGAAATTGAAATCGCTTCTCCCAGCTCGTAGCTGCATCAGAATCCCTTCAGCTTCCAGGACTTTCCCTTGGTTGAATTTTGCTATGGAATCATATCGAGAGTCTAGAAGTTGCCCGTGCTTCACGATTCGAGCAATGGCTCTCTTTTCTATGTTGGCGTTGCTGTTCCACCATAAAAGATAGGCGGAGCCGAGGATTGGTAGGACGCAAAAAGTGATGGCTAGCTTTTTCCAGTTTTTCTTGGCTGCTAGGAATCTCAGGGTGACGCACCATGCTAGAGTAACAAAGATAGAGATTGCGGGAGGTACTCGGTAGGCTACAGCCTCCTCTAGAATTGGATCGCTGACCAGTGGCTCCAGTAGCAGACTGATCGTTCCCCAGAACAAGATAAAGGACAGGATCTTTAGCGGGATACTCAATTTTGAATATTTGTTGAAATAGCCGTGTCTGGTTTATAAGGGGTAATTTCTAGATCGAATGATACGCCCTGTTGCGGGCGTGTTAACGATTTCAGAATCACGCCATAATGGGGCGTGTCAAACGGAGAAGATATCGATGCAAAGCTCAAGCTTTTTGGAGGCTAACCTAAGGCGAGTTCGATCATCGCAGGGAATGACCCAAGAACGCCTTGCCGAACTTTCTGAGTTAAATGTTCGTACGGTTCAGAAAATTGAAGCTGGGCAGACGAATATCTTGATTACAACTTTGGTCCGTCTGAGCAAATCTCTAGAAACGAATGCGAATGAATTTGTCGATGGGATTTGATTGATGAGGGCAGTGATGCTCTTTTCCCTAGGATGTCGCTCGGTAAAAATAAAAGCTGAGGGAGAGGATGTTTGATTGCTGGATCTGGGCTCATCAATTAAGTACTTAGAAACTCCTTGCAGTATAATCTCTCTGGAGCGCTTTCTAGAGTTAACCCTCCTTCTCTCTCCACTATGTCAGAAGAACTCGAACTTGGTGGTTCGCCAGCTAACTCCATTTCAACTGATGAACTTGATACGCTACTTAGATTGCTGAGCGATGCGACTGGTTGGACCCCGCAGTTTAGCCCGGTTTGAATGAGAGATTCTCGACGGGTTTCTTGTTGTTGGGCTTGGGTTTAAGCTGCCTGGGACGGAGATCGCCCGAAGGGCGGTCGGAGCCGCAGGCAGGTTGGATTTGCCTTGTGGCAAGCTCGCTGGGCGTTAGCGCGCCTGGCGATCCATGGGGCCTATGATTGCTGCAGCAGTCCTTCCAGTCCGCGAAGATCACGCGCGATTCGCTGAGCGCGCGGATCAGCTCGCGGTCGAGGCGTTCCTCGCGGAAGCGGCCGTTGAAGCTTTCGGCGTATCCGTTCCGCCAGGGGCGGCCCGGATCGATGCATAGAGCCTCGATCCCGTTCTCGGCAAGCCAGCCCTGGATGGCCTTGGCGATGAGCTCGGGCCCGTTGCCCGAGCGGATGCATTCGGGAGCCCCATGCTCGCGGATCGCCTCCTGCAGCGGGGCCAGCGCGTCGGAGGCCTTGATCGCCCGGTCGGCATGGATGCAATGGCGCTGGCGAGCGCATTCGCCTATCAGGTCGAAGGCCCGCGCAGAGCCCCTGCCGCCGCCTGCGAGGGCGGCACTTGCAGCCCTTCCTCCCGGCGGACGCGCTGGACCAGCCTCTTGTTCGCGCGGTAGCCAAGCGACCTCAGCTTTGTCGAGATCTTCTTGCATCCAAGCGTCGGCTGCTCCCCCGGAAGGCGGACGATCTCCGGCTCCAGTAAGCGCTTCCCCTCGGGCTTGGGCTTCGGGCGATAGCGGAGCGGCGAGCGGCTGATCCCAGCCACCGGCAAACGGCTCTCCCGGAACGCGACAGCGCGGACTGGACCTTCGCCGCAACCCCGCGCCGGCGCTCCGGGCTCAGAGGTTTTTCCCCAGCGCGATCTCTAGGGCCTTGGTCTTGAACAGCTGGTCGGCAAGCAGCTTCTTGAGCTCGGTGTTCTCCTTCTCCAGGTCGCGGAGGCGCTGAACCTCCTTAAGATCCATGCCTCCGTACTTGGTCTTCCAACGGTAGAAGCTCTGCGAGCTGATGCTGCGCCTGCGGCAGATCCCCTCGGTCCGAAGCCCCGTGTCGGCCTCCCTCAGTATGCGGATTATCTGCTCGGTCGCGCGTCTTGTCTTTTTCATCGATGATGTCCTTTCGTTGATCGACGAAAATCACCTCATCAAAAGTGGGCTAGTTCGCGGGGTCCCAACCAAAATAACTACTAGATAATGAGCATCGCGAAAAGCAATAGGCATTCAAAATCTTACGCATACAATGAATCATTTTATGTTTTCCTAAAACTATTGTATCTTCCGCTCATAGTTTTCGTAGATTAATCGAAAACTATGAAGAGGCCTAGATTGTATCCTTTGAATAGGAGATCAGGTAATCAATCTTCCAATACACATTAGGCCGTCCCTTTGTTTAGAAACAAAAACCTAATTCCAGGTCGTAAACAAAATACGCTAAAAACAATGGAATCGCCACCACAGATAGTGGTAGATCAACTCCTTCATCTTCGATGAAAGCCCAAAGCCAGGGTGACTTAAATGCCACAATTGCAACTGAAACTAAAAAAGCGACCAATCCAATAACAAAACTAATTAGTCCTGAAAATCTCATTACAAGTACTAGGGCATCGCTTATCTCATTATCAAGATACTCCGCATTCTCTAGATTTGACATTTTCATCCAATCTTCTGCACGATTTGGACTTACGAGAATATAATCGTATGCGTCATCCACAACCGGAATCAAAAATGATGCGCTTGCGGATCTATTCACCAAATTCTTGATCCTATATTCCTGAAATCGGTACCTGTCTCTAAATTGCCATAAGAAATCAGTCGTCTTGTACACTTTACTATTAGCGTCTACCTGGAATTCATTGGCACTAAATAAATTCAAAAAGTACCGAATAACAACACGCTTAGACTCAAACCTCACATCTAACCAAGCGGGTCTATACAGGAGCGGAACCAGACTGACTAACGCCAAAACGACGTAAACATAGTACATGCTAATCTATTTTTCTTTTGATCACTGCTTGCCCTAGGATTCGCGATTCCGCTCGATATTTTTGGAACACGACCCCTGCACCATGCGCACTTGGTGTTGCAGGCGGAGTGTAGTCCAATGTCCAAATCCCATTGTCTGACTTCGCAAATTCAATGGCAAATCCAATTTTGACTGGCAATGCCCCAACAGGCCCCAGGGCCAATCTTAAAGTCAACATCCATACGTAAAACATCAGCAAATCCTTCCAAATCCGAAGGTCTTTGCACATTAGAAATCCAAATCCCAACATCTCCACCGACATACGCTCCGTAAACTTGGGTTTCGGGATAATCGGACAGATCTACGGATGGATCCTCTCGCGCCAAATTTAGACCCATCGCATAGGTACCAACCGTTTCTTCTCCCTTGACGGTCTTCGGCTCGCTAGGCCATTCCTGCGCCGAGGCGACACCGAGGAAGCATGTGAAGGAAAATACAAAAAGTACTGACCGCAAATGCGGTCCATTAAGGAACGGGGTAAGGATCTTCATGGTGGGATACTACAGATTCTACCCCAGAAAAAGTACCCCGTTAAACGAAGTCAAGTAATTACGCATATATTACTATGAAGACTATCTTAAGTTACGTGACTATAATATCTTACTACTGCGAAACTGGATAGAATCGGACCTTGAAGAGAGGTCGCGTTGAGCTGCGATGCCTTGGGTCGCTGCTTTCAGGACCGAAAGTACCGAATGGATTCCAATATTCCCAAGCCACTGTCCCGTACGGAGCAATTTCGAATATCCTGCCCTTAGGTCCATCGCAGTATATCGTATTCCCATTGGGTAAGCGCTGAGTTCCTGACATCCTGCTAGCGAAGAGGCTTCGCTCTAGTCCCTCGGGTCCATCATATCGCCACGCGATCGCGGGCGGAGCGTAAGACCCATTGCTTGACTTCCGAAAACCTTCATCCTCGCTCCACGGCAGCGTCAGTTCAACCAAGCTCGAATAGTGATGATAGCTGTCGGCGGATCCATTGTTGAACACAAGTATCCGCAACTCACCCCCTTCTCCTCCCACCCACTGGGCGTCGTGTTGCCGGTAAAAGAATGGATCTATCCTTGGATCCATATAAACGGGCCGGGGATTGCCAAACCGATAGGCTAGTCCATCTTCTGGGGCGTTCCGGTCGACTACCCAAATTTCATCGAAACCATGCACGCTAAGCAGTACATATCCTGTTTTCTCGTCGTAATCTATAGAGTTGGCATGCATCCAGTCCATTCGACCAATGCCGAGACCCTCAGTCCTTCTTCGCTGTAGAATCTCCTCGTTTTCCCCGCCATTTGATGATCGCGCGGGAAGTCGATAATAGTTGATATTGATTTTCTCGGGGCTTCTCGCGATTCTTCCAAAATTCGGCTTGTTTCGGTCGGCATCCTGAATGATGTGGTCCCAGGAATCCCACTGCCAAACAATTCTACCGCCTTCCGGGTAGACCGGCTCAATTTCAATTATGCGAGTGTACCAGAGCGAATGCCCGAAAAGTCCAACGTCTACCCGCCCGGCTGCTGCTGCTGCATCCAGGTCGACAGCCGCCCAAGCGATTGCCACAACGTTGCCGTTAGAGAGAAGCTTGAAGTCATGATGCAGAATAGCCTCTTCCGATGAGTACTCGAAATGCCAAACTTTCTTTCCTTCGCTATCGAAACGCTCAAGCACGCCCCCCCTCCCGCCACCTTTGCGGAACCGTTCCGGAATATTGGTCTCTAATCGACCGGATCGAATAAGGCCCCCGTCCGGCGTGAGATACGAAGCCAACGCTACCCTGTATTCAGATTCCCATTCCTTGACGATCACCCCATCGACATCAACTAAATAGCTTTTCCTCTCCTTTAGAGGGCTAATCAGAACGTCCATGCCAGAGGCGTCCTTAGTCTTAAGAACAAGCCCTTCAGGCTGCCATTCCGCATCTTGATTGGCTGCGCGGGGCTCTTCGAAAAATACGAAACAAACCGAGACCACTGAGAGAAACCTGCAAAATTTATCCATAAGCGCAAAAATACTCGTATTTTCTCCTAGCATCGATCATCACTACTACTATTGTCAACCATTATGATCTAGGGCGATCATCTGAAATCGACTTCGCTCAACCTCAGAAATCAGCTAGAATACCATACCCGCTAACATCGAAGCTAGCGCCCCGAATAGAAACCGTATCGCGAAACTTATATGCAAAAACCAATCAACGAAGGTGATGTAGCCCGTGGCTCCGGTCCAGTGATGAATTCTAGTTTCAAAAATGTTTTCATAGTAGGAGAGCAACGGTCCGGATCCAATCTACTCCGATTGATGCTCGACCAATCTGGGGCCTTGAGTTGCCCTCACCCACCACACTTCCTTCAGCGCTTGATGCCATTCGAAGCCGCCTACAATCAGCTTCCCCCATCGAGAAGATTAGTATGGATGGCGACTGACATGCTGGAACTTGCAAAAGCAAATCCAATTCCATGGCAAGACTTCGAACCCAGCCCAATTGAGATTGCGAGCGCTGCTGCAAAAAACAGCCTTGCTGGAGTATATTTGGCTTTAATGAACAATCTCGCCAGAAACCGAAATGCGGAGGGTTGGGTATGCAAAAGCGTGCAAAATATTCGTTGGATCGATGAAATCTTGAACGCCGCCCCGCAGGCGTCTTTTATATACCTAACAAGGGACCCTAGAGACGTCACCGCTTCATTCAAAAAAGCGGTCGTAGGCAACAAGCATCCATATTTCATAGCCAAGCAATGGCATGAGCTAAACGCTCTCTGCTTAAATGCGGCAAAAAGACTTCCAGAAAAATTCCACTTCCTCAAATATGAAGATTTAGTAGCGGATCCCCTCGGATCACTAAAGAGCGTTTGCGCCTTTATTGGGATAAGATTCTCACCCGCGATGCTCCAGTTCCATAAGTCGACGGAAGCGCAGGTAGCGTCACGCAAGAGTCAACTCTGGAAAAATCTCAACAAGTCGATTTTTTCCAGACCTAATAGAGCCTATAGGCAATCGCTGCCCGAGGAAGAAATCAAGTTGGTTGAACGAGTATCTCAAAAGGGAATGCGCGATTTAGGATACGAATTGGAGTATCCTAACGTTCAATATTGCGCTTTTTCAACCGAAGAAATTCGCTCCTACAAATCATGGAATGACATCGAATCGGAAAAAGCTCTTCGGAACGCCTGTATCGAGGATCAAGCGAATAGGCGTAAACAAGCAATGGTATTGGATCGAATTCAATACAGATTGAACAATTTGAGAGCAGTTGCAGCTACCTAGATTCTAAATCCTTCCCGCCTATATTTTACAAGTTAGGTTACGAAAGATGAAATACTATATAAAGCGCCGCATCCAAATATCAGGTACATATGATTTATTTTGCGGAAGATAAGAAGCCATAGCGACACTGCGAAAGCCGCTCCGAATACCAGCCTTGCAGCCCATTCTTCCGGACCTGCAAGCCTCCACACGATTTGAACGATCCCTCCGCAAAGAAGACCTATGATGACTGGCTTCAAAATGTCTAGCATTCCAGTCACAAGTCGATTGCCAGTTAAGCGACGGGCCTTCTCACCCGCGTATACCATCATAAGGGCAGATGGAAGAAACATCGCCACTGTCGCGATTACGGCGCCTGCAACCCCTTGGACCGAATAGCCAATGTACGCACCTGCGATCAGAACCGGCCCGGGGCTGATCTGCCCGACCGCCACCGAATCCATGAATCCCTCCATACTCATCCATTCTCGTTCTCCCACAACCACGTTTCCCACAATGGGAACGAAACTATAGGCTCCACCGAAAAGCATAAGGCTCGAAGCGCCCAGATTGCTCGACAGATCCAGTAGCTTGTTCTCGAAAGAAATCCCAAGGGTTTTCACGACCGCCACAGCAGCGCAAACCGAGACCAATGGTACCACAACCCAAAAGGCCTCGGATAGGGATTGGAAGAGTATCGACCAGCCTGCATTCCAAAGCCTTGCCGCAACGAATGTAAGCGCAGCGATATATAGTACTGCTATAGCGAGTACAGGACTCCCGAATGGACTCCATAAGAATACTGCAGCGGAAACGATCGCTACGGTTAAGCCCGCCGAATCCGAAATAGCATCAGCAGCCAACGTCTTAATCGATGCCGCAATTACAGCCGTAATCGCAACAAGCATTCCAAACGAGAACGCGGCGAAAAAATCCGAGCCGCTAGCAAGCGAATAAATTTGGGCTAAGACTAGGCAAGACGCGAACGCAGGCAGAAGCAGTCCAAGCCATGAAGCGAAAAAGCCCTTCCAACCGTATACTAAATAGCCGCTAAAACTTGATACGTTTACCGCTATCGGCCCTGGCAACATATTTCCGATCGCTAGATAATCCAGCAATTCGCCTCGCTTTAGCCAATCGCGCTTTTCAGCCAACTCCCTTTCCACCATTGAAATTATCGCCATGTATCCGCCGAACGAAACGCAGCCGATCTTGAAGAAAGCAACAAACATTCTTCCAAAGGACGGTTTCATGAATTGATCGTTTCCATCGATAATCGTAGAAAATCCGTCTGGATGCCTGAACGTGACCTGGCAAATGAATCGGGACTACACTGAGGCATAATTAGTTGGATCGAGACGATAGTCAAAACAGCTGCCACAACTTGGCAAGAGCTAGAATGAAAAACTGTTCATTCAAAACCATAATCTCTGTCAATATCGAATACCTGTCTCAATTTCGCACCGTCATCCATGCCGAGAATATAGGAGAACACCCTCTTCAATTCGCAAATTCAGCAATCACGAGCTACCGAGAAAGGTCTACAATCGCGCAAACAGCCTGTTTTACCTCCATAGGAAGATCTTCCCAAACTGCGACAATTCGCGCCAATTCATAATCACCCGTGTCAGATCCTTGTGAGTCTATTTGTGCGCAGTTAGAGGATACAAATACATAACTGCTTTGTTTACCAATGACTTGCACAATTTTATCTCCAAGTTCGAATCCTTTCGCCCCGACCATTTTGTTACCTCCTTCATCAGCACATAATTCCAGCAGTGGAAAGATGGGCATTGATAGAAAACCCATCGCATTTCGAGAATCCGAATTGAGAGATAATGCCTTGTCAGCTAGTCACTCCAGTGTGATCGTGCGCATCGAGCGTTCACGCGCCCGTCACAGAACTCCCTTAGCACCACCACCGCCCTATGTCTCAAATTCAAGACGCCCCCAATGACCCGAAAGGTATTCTCAAGCAACTGGGCCCAGGCCTTATCGTGTCCGCCAATATCGTGGGTTCAGGCGAGCTGATCGTCACGACCAAGCTCGGCGCAGATGTAGGGTTCAAGATGCTCTGGTTCATCATCTTTGGATGCCTCATAAAAGTGTTCCTTCAGGTCGAGCTCGGGCGCTATACGCTTTCCAGGGGAAAAACAGCGCTTCAGGCCCTGAACTCAGTTCCCGGCCCTAAGGCAATCGTATCTTGGCTCGTGTGGCTCTGGGTGATCATGTTCGTGGCCACCTTTTTTCAGCTGTCGGGCATGGTTGGTGGTATCGCCCAAGTTGCGAACCTTGCAGGATTGAGGGCTTCGAATGCCAGCCTCGCTTTCGCGATCACGGGTTCGTGCGCGATCCTTCTTTTCATCGGCCGCTACCAATTCATCGAGCGCTTCTCGACGACTATGATCGCAGCCTTTACGCTTTTCACGATCTTCGCCGTCTTCTCACTCTATTGGACCGACTATGGAATTACTGCGGGAAACATCAAGGAAGGGCTCAGTTTCCAACTGCCAGATCAATTCCTCGTTGCGTTCGCCGCCTTCGGAGTGATAGGCGTTGGCGCTTCAGAGCTAATTTACTATCCCTATTGGTGTTTGGAAAAAGGATACGCTAGAAACGTGGGTCCCGACGACGGATCGGATGAATGGGTTACTCGAGCTCAAGGCTGGATTCGAGTCCTGAAATGGGATGCCTTCGTTTCCATGGTTATCTATACCGGGGCAACCGTCGCCTTCTACTTGCTCGGAGCCGCTGTGCTCAATGGGAAGGCCCTCGGAGTCACGAACGACACCCTTATGGTAGATCTTTCAGAGCTCTACCGAACATCATTCGGCGTGCCCGGTCTTTGGGTATTCATCGTAGGCGCCTTCATCGTACTCTACTCGACAATTTTTATATCAACCGCTTCCAATAGCCGCCTCGCGACGGATCTTTTTGGTTTGCTGAAACTCATCCAGCTCGACGAGGAGGGCGCACGGGATAAGTGGATACGGATCGCGTGCATCGCATTGCCTGCCTTGTACTGCATATTCTACCTGTCGGTGGGCAAACCCATCACGCTCGTGACCATTGGATCCGTGGCCCAAGCCCTCATGCTGCCCTTTCTGAGCTTCGCGGCGCTGTACTTTCTCTACACGCAAACCCACGCCGCCTTGCGACCCGCTAAAGCCTGGGTCGCATTCCTTTGGATTTCGGCTGTCTTAATGACCACAGTCGGCGTCTTTCAGCTCGTGAAGGAAATTGAAAAGCTGGCTTAGATCCGTGACAAGAACCCGCACTCCCAATCTCGAATTTATAAACGAATGAACGCGCTTACCCTAAAAGTTCACCCGGATGACAATATCATCGTTGCGCTGCAGGATCTCGCAGAAGGCCAGACAGTACAAAGCAATGGGAGCTCCTATACCCTAACCGAGGAAGTGCCAGCGAAGCACAAATTCGCCGCGCAATCCTTTCAGCCTAACGACACGATTTCAATGTACGGGGTGAAAGTCGGCGTCGTCCAAAAGCCGATCGAGCGAGGTGAACGCATTCACACTGAAAACGTGGTACACGCGGCTTCGGAAGCAAGTGTATCCAATTCCGGATACGATTGGCCCGCTCCACAAGTTGATAAGTGGAAGGATCGGACATTCGACGGCTTTCATCGCGCCAATGGGTCGGTAGGAACAGCAAATATCTGGATCGTCGTTCCCCTCGTGTTTTGCGAAAACAGAAACTTGGCGCTGATCAAGGAATCTATGCTCGAGCCGCTCGGATACGCTCAGGGCAGCCCCTACTCCCGCTTCATGAGCGATCTGATCAGCGCTCATCGCGAGGGTTCCGACTTGGAGCAGGTCCCCGGGATTGGCGCCGGCGACACCATCGCCCCATCCCAACGCCTTTTCCCGAATGTGGACGGCATAAAGTTCTTGAGCCATACGCTCGGTTGCGGCGGCACTAAAAACGATGCCAGCGACTTGAGCGGCTTGCTCGCAGGCTATATCACGCATCCAAACGTCGCGGGCGCCACCGTGCTAAGCCTCGGTTGCCAGAAGACGCAAATCGACCACTTGAAATCCGAGATCTCGCGCCGCGATCCGAATTTCTCGAAACCGGTTGACTACTTCGAGCAACAAAAGAGCCGATCAGAAAAGGATATGCTCTCGCAGGCCATTCGCTCTACATTCAAAGGAGTCGCGGCCGCCAATGAGCTTCGCCGCGCCCCTGCTTCCTTGAGCCATCTCCGGCTAGGGGTCGAGTGCGGGGGCTCCGACGGTTTTTCGGGAATCTCTGCCAATCCGGTCATCGGCGGCGTATCGGACCGTCTTGTCGCCCTCGGGGGCAGCGTTGTCCTATCCGAATTTCCCGAACTATGCGGCGTCGAGCAAAGCCTCGTCGACCGTTGCGAAAACCCTGAGCTCGGTGAACGCTTTCTCGAACTCATGAAGGCCTACGACTTGGCGCTCGGGCAAGTCGGCTCTGGATTCGATCAGAATCCATCGCCGGGCAATATCGCTGACGGTCTCACAACGGACGCCATCAAGTCGGCCGGCGCGGCGCTGAAAGGCGGCACGGCTCCAATCCGCAGCATCCTCGACTATCCAGAGCAAATCCAAGAATCCGGGCTCAGCTTGCTCTGCACGCCGGGCGGCGACGTCGAGTCAACAACCGCCATGGCCGGCGCCGGCGCGAACGTGATGATGTTCTCCACGGGCTTAGGCACACCCACAGGCAACCCGATCACCCCCGTGATCAAGGTATCCAGCAATTCCACGATCGCCCAGAAGCACCCCGATATGATCGACTTCGATACCGGATCCATCATCGACGGCTCGGCTTCGATCGATACGCTTGCCGACGCGCTGCTGGAAAAGGCGGTTGAAACCGCGAGCGGACGCTACCAAACCTGCGCCCAAGCGCTGGGACAGGACGATTTCATCCCCTGGAAGCGAGGGCTCTCGCTCTAGTCGAAAATTCGCCTAGGAAGCGACCGCCCAGTACCAGCTGGCGCCGATCACCAACGCAGCGACTCCAAGCAATGCCTTTTGACCGATAGACGGAATCTTTGACTCGATAGAGAATCGAGCCACCGGTAGAGCAACGAGACCGCCGTACAGGAATGACCAGAGATGGCCCGTCACATCAGTAGGAAAGTCTCCCCCACCCATCCAGGCGAACAGGACGCAACCACTCAAGAGAGGCACCAGCCAATCCTTGGTTTCGATCGGTTCTCGAGTGCGTGCGTAGGAGCCAATTGGATACCCTGCCAGCAAACCCAAGGCAGCAAACACCGCGGTAGAAGCGCCGAGTGAACAGAAGGGTTCGGATTGCTTCAAAAACGCGTTGGTCAAGTTGGAGAAGCTCGCAACTCCAACAATCAAAAGCCAGGCCAGTCCATTGCCCATGTATCGGCAGCAAAAATACGCAAATAATCCAATACCAAGCAAATTGCTCGCCAGGTGGCCCACATCCGCGTGCAAGGTGATCGCCGTAATGATACGCCACCACTCGCCCTGCAATATAACCCCTTCGCTGCTGTTCATGCCCAGGGCCTCCAGCGCTGGATTCGACTTCTGGAGGAAGAAGAAAACCATCAAAGCCGTGCCAAACACCAGCGTCGGTCCTTTGCCAATAGAACGCGTAGGCAAACTCAAGGGCGACGGTGGCCAGAATCGGTTTTTCTGTTCCGTGAGCTCGATCTCTCGACGCAACTGAGCGGCCTGGGATCGCTGCACCGTCAGCGCGTAGCGCCCGTCAACAGCATACACCCAGTACGGGTGGCCCGCCGCCAAGACTGCTAGTCCCGCATCATGCGCCAGCCGGCGGGTTGCGTAATGGCCAATCACGGATAATCCAAACGGATAATCCAGATCCTCGTCCTTTCCGTGTTCGTTATCGTCTCTATCGCCCCAAAGCGCCATCTGAACTACTCCATAGAACACAGAATCGAATTACTTGTTCAAACATCGGTTGCATTCGCATTCTTAAAACAGCTATAGTTTAGGCGCAATGACATCGTCGACTCTATTTGATCCAGACACATTCTATGAGGCTATGGTCGCTCGCGATAGCTCGTTTGAAGGACTATTCTTTTTCGCGGTCAGGACCACAGGAATCTTCTGCCGCCCCACTTGCCACGCTCGGACTCCCAAGCGGGAAAACGTCGCTTTCTATGAAACAACGCGAGACGCCCTCAACGATGGATTTCGCCCCTGCAAGCTCTGCAATCCGATGAAGCCTGCAGGCGAATCGCCGGAATGGCTTGCCCCGCTCTTGGCTGAGATCCAGGCATCACCAGGGATTCGGCTTAGCGACAGCGACCTCCGCGATCGCAACGTGAATCCCGCTCGCTTGCGCCGTTGGTTTAAGAAACGCCACGGCATGACCTTTCAAGCCTATTTACGGCTCATGCGCATCAGCCGCGCATTCGGGCAAATCAAGCGGGAGCAACCCATTGTCGACTCTGCCCTGGAGAATGGGTTCGATTCGCTGAGCGGATTTGGCGACGCCTTCAAGAAGGCGACTGGATTCTCCCCTTCGGAAAGCGCCGACAATGAAATTGTATACGTTACTCGAATACAGAGCCCTCTAGGCCCCATGCTCGCAGGAGCGACGGACGATGGCATTTGCCTATTGGAATTCACCGATCGACGCATGCTCGAAACGCAGATCGAACGACTCAGGAAGCGATTGAAAGCCGCCTTCATTCCAGGGGATCATCCGCATTTCGAGCAATTGGACCGAGAACTAAAAGCCTACTTCGCAGGAACCCTCGCTCAATTTACCGTGCCCTTGGTGCTTCCCTCCAGCGATTTTCAGCGGAGCGTCTGGGAGGAGCTAAAACGAATTCCCTACGGCGAATCGCGCTCTTATCAAGAGCAAGCCAATGCAATCGGCAATCCGAAGGCTATCCGGGCAGTTGCCACCGCGAATGGCGACAATCGAATTTCTATTATCATTCCTTGCCACCGCGTCATAGGAAAAGATGGGACGCTGGTCGGCTACGGTGGCGGAATCTGGCGCAAGCGCTACCTCCTCGATCTGGAAAAAAAGAACAAGTCCAAGGCGCGCTAGCAACACAAAGCTGGGACCGCTATCGCCTGCACTCCTTGTGCCGAAAACAAGTGGTTAGGTGATCGTTCACCATTCCAACAGCTTGCATAAAGGCGTAGACAATCGTCGGACCCACAAAATTAAATCCCTCCTTCTTCAAGGCTTTGCTCATGGCTTCCGCTTCCGGCGAAGTGGTCGGCATTTCATCCATCGTCTTCCAGGCATTTTGAATGGGCTCGCCCCCTACGAAGCTCCATAGAAACTCAGAAAAGTTGATGCCTTGATTCTTCATTCGCAAAAACGTCTGGGCGTTGCGTCGGGCGCTTTCAACTTTCAGGCGATTTCGAACGATCCCTGGATTTTTCAGCAATGCTTCCAGTTTCCTATCCGAGTAGCGCGCTACCTTTACAGGATCGAAGCCATCGAATGCCTTCAGGTAGTTATCCCGCTTCCTCAGGATCGTAATCCATGAAAGGCCAGCTTGAGCGCCGTCCAGAATCAGCTTTCCGAATAGGGCCTTGCGATTGTATTCGGGTATGCCCCACTCCGTATCGTGATATTGCACGTACAAAGGATCGTCACCGCACCAAGCGCATCGTTGAGTTTTCATTTTGAGCAATAAAGCAGAGGCAGATTAAGGATTTTCTCCCGAAATCAAAAAGCACCTACTGCGCCAACACGAGCGGATTCTTCGTTTCGCTATTGATACGATCCGATGCAATCTCCATGAAGAGCGCATGGCGAATCCTTCTCGCATACACAGTCTGAAGCGTCCCGCTATCGAACGCATGCTCCTCATTCATAAAGCGCTCCAAAAGGACGACTTCCCCAATTGCAGGCAGCTCGCCAACGAACTGGAGGTGAGCTCGAAAACGATCAGCAGAGACATCGATTTCATGCGCGACCGCATGCTCATGCCGATCGAGTATGAACCCTCCGAGCACGGCTATTGCTACACCCGCGAAGTGGAAAGCCTGCCTACTATCGACATATCCGAGGGCGAGCTTCTCGCTCTAAGCATCGCCCGGAAAGCTCTGGACCACTACAAAGGCACGCCATTCGAGAAACCCCTTTCTAACGCGCTCAACAAGCTATCCGCGAGCCTCCCGGATACGATTACCGCCAACCTAACCGAGCTCAGCGATACCATCTCATTCAAGCAAGGACGCATGTCGAAGCTGGATGACGACGCTCTCAAGACTGCAATCAAGGCCGTGCTCGAGAAACGCGTATTGGAATTCAACTACAAGAAACTAGGTAGCGAAAACGCCTCAAAACGGATCGCCAATCCCTATCACGTCACCAACTATCTCGGCAAATGGTACCTACTGGCTTGGGATCAGAGTCGGAAAGCAATGCGCACCTTTCTCATAGGCCGCGCTACCGACTTGGAGATTCGCAAAGCAACGTTCGAGGTTCCAAACGAATTTTCGGTGGACGACTATCTGTGGACGAGCTTCGGAATCTGGTCGAAGTCAGGAGATTTCGACGTACGCGTCAAAGTGGATGCCACGCTATCCGAGTATATTTCCGAAAACATATGGCACCCGACCCAATCGATCGAACCTCTCAAAAATGGAGGACTTGTATTGAGATTCAAATTGGGAAGCCTCGAAGAAATCGCTCAGTGGATCCTAAGCTGAGGCGCCCATGCTGAAGCCATGGAGCCTCAAGCGCTACGCAAACTCGTCAAAGCGCGCGCCCAATCGATTGTCGATTTGTACTAGGGCGTCACTCAATTTGAAAGCCACCTTCCACTCGGAAACCCCTGATTAAATTCGCGAAAAAACAGGATACTATTTATTGTAAAACGATAAATTTCCTTGACGGTTGGTCTAATTTTATTGATAAACGATAAATGAATAAGGCTGCCCGATCTCTTAATCTTTTGAAAATCTTGTTGGCAATCAGCTGGTGGGGAACCCTTTTAGCCACAGTATTGGTTATCGTACTTGGAGCATTATTAATATTTGATCCGGGTGGGAACATAAACGTGGGACTAATTGGATACGCGGGCTCGGTTGAATCGAGTTCATTGTCGGCAACCACTAGAGATGGATTAATGGCAAAGGTTGAGTTTCATGAGCCGGTGCGACTTGACGTGGAATTGCCAGCAGAGCACTGGCAGTCACGAAGGGGATTGATTGCGTTAGCAGGGATCGTGACTATCGCAGCGCTGGGTCTTTTCCTATACTTCCTGCATTTGCTTCGTCAGATCGTCATAAGTGTCGAGGAAGGGAATCCCTTTGTCTATGAAAACGCTAAGCGGCTAAGGAAACTAGGAATACTAATCCTCATGGGAGCCGTTGCAAAAACCGTTTCGGAGCTATCGATGAGTGGATACGCAGATGCGATTTTGATACCTCAAGGGTTCAATCTAAACGGTCACATCAGTGTGGACTTTACGTCAATCATCGCTGGTTTGAGTGTGATCGTTTTGTCAGAAGTATTCCGAGTTGGCGCCGCTATTCGCGAAGATCAGGATTTAACCATTTAGGAGCTCCGACATGCCAATCAAAGTAAAATTGGACCAGCGAATGAAAGCGAAGGGAATCAGTTTGACTGAGCTCAGTGAACGGGTCGGCCTAACCTTGGCGAACCTTTCAATTTTGAAGACCGGAAAAGCGAAAGCGGTGCGTTTCAGCACGCTTGAGGCAATTTGCGAAATACTCGAGTGTCAGCCAGGCGATTTGTTAATATTTGAGGACGAGTGACATGTACCGCCGGAATATCCGTTGGCATTCAATCGATTGAGAGGGAATGAGGCCTAGCCCTTGGCCGAGATCTTTTCAGTCATCGATCGTTTGCAGGACGAGTCGCCGAAACTTTCCTCCCGTGGAATCGCGATTAATAGTCTTCTTAGTCTGTTTCAGGAGGACCCCTAAAATTTGCTCCTCTGGGTCCGCGAAATATTGGGAGTTGAAATAGCCGCCCCAGCTAAAGCTCCCTTCGCTTCCGAGACCTCCTTTTGCAACGCTCTTTTCATTGGTAACGCCAAATGCCAGCCCATGGGAACTCGGCCCATTCCCCATCTCAATTTGAATGGCGTTCATTGTATCCACAGTAGTCCGACTGAGGAAACGTATCCCGTTGAGTTCTCCATCATTCAACACCATCTGCAAGAACGTGGCGTAGTCATAGGCCGTGCTCGACAAACCCGCGCCACCACTGAAATAGGTTTTCGCCCCCTTTACTGGAAAGTCCGCGTCGTAGTATTCCACTACCCCCCGGTATTTTACCCACTCGCCGTCCTTTCCCGTATGCGGTGTCACCAATCGCTCTGCCTTGTCTTCCGGTAAATAGAAGTAGGTATCCTCCATGCCAAGCGGCCCGAACAACCGCTCCTGCAGGAATGCGTCGAATGGCATACCCGACACGATTTCGATCAAGTAGCCCAGCACGTCCAATCCCAGCGAGTAGCGGTACTTTTCGCCCGGTTCAAATACCAGAGGAAGTTTCGCTAAGCGCTTTATGTTGTCAGCCAGGAGATCCGGTTCGATAGACCACGCATCGACGATGCCCGCCTGCTTGTAGATAGTTTTGATCCCCTTGTTCGAATCGATCAGTCCATAGCCCAGGCCGGAGCTATGAGTCAGCAGCTGTCGAATAGTGACTTCCTTCTTCGCCGGAATCGACGTATAGCTGCCAGTTGCCTCATCAAACGTATCCAATATTCTAGGATTTTTGAATTCTGGGATATAATTGGATATCGGTTCGTCCAAGCCGAACAGTCCTTCCTCCCAAAGCATCATCACTGCGACCGAAGTGATCGCCTTCGTTTGGGAAGCGATCCGAAAAATATGATCTGTCTCCATCGGTGCCTCGGATGCCACGTCTGCGAGGCCATAAGCCTTATGATAGACGATCTTACCCTTCCGAGCGACAATAGCGACGAGCCCTGGAATTTCATCGTTCGCAATCGCTTGCTCCGCCATCCGATCAATCCGCTCGAGTCGGTCAGAAGAAATTCCCACGGATCGGGGGGAGCCTTTCGAGAGCGGAGCCGATCGCTGCGCGGATGGCGTCTGAGCAAAGAGGGGTACACTTGCTATCAATAGGGAGAAACAAAGGAGGCGTGGGGTCATTCCGATATTCATCCGAGAAACCGAACGAGTAATCAAGACCGATTCTTACTACTGCCAAATCTATCGATAGTCGACTGGAAGCGAACTTCCTTCGTGAAACCAAATGCGGCCACTTACGCTAACAGTCTCGCCAGGAGCGCACGGATCTAGAATCGGATCGAAATGAACGCAGGGGCAATTCGGATTGTCCCAAGTCCGCCTGCGTTTATCCCATTGGGTAACGATCCAGCGGTTTCCATCGCTCGAACGAACCGCTGCAATCGTGTCGTTCAAGAGCTTGTTTGCGTATCGAAATCCCTGGCTCCTTTGAGCATGAGGCAAACTTGGCCATTGATAAATTCCATCGCCTCTTCGGATCCATTACGTATCGTCAATTCCATTTCAACGGAGTCCTGTAACGGAAATACGCCTACATCGATTTCAACGCCGTTCGGGAGGGTCCACCGATTTCGATAGCTACCATTCTCTCCCGCGATCCAATCGGAATTTTTGATGGAAATCAGCCGATTGTCCCAAATCGTGGGTACGTGCGTATGTCCCAGAAACAGAACCCCAAACTGGTTGAACAGCGCCTCAGGAATATCCAGAACCGCATATTGCGTCGGATCCCATGGCAGGAATACGCTGAGCTTCGTTCCCCGCATGGGATCAATCATGCTGTGAAGCGCTCCGATCCGTGGGTGTCGGCCTCCCGGATAGGGAAGGATCAAAACGCGATCGTCGCGAATAGCGATTTCTGGCTCTAGCTCGCGCCCACGCCTTCTAACGGCGTCGACTGGATATCCGCTTACCGCTGCGACTTCTTCCCAGCTATAGCGATGGAATCGCCTCATATTCTCGATCCAGAAATTCAATCTCTCGCGGGTCGCCAATTGCTCAGGCGACAACGGGCTCACTTCCCGCTTTCCCGTATATCGAAAATCGATCATCGAATCGTAGGGAGGCCTATAGTTTTCAGGAAGATACGATTCGATGTCTCGTAGAGAAATTACCGTAAACTCCTCCTGCTTCAAGTATCGCATGAATTGCCTAAATTTCTCAGGATCGCTGTGTACCCAAGGATGCGCTACGTCAGGCACGCCATGAAATTGCAGCACAACGAACTTGTCTGGCTCAGCAGAATCGACAACGCGTTGAAAGTGGCTGACATCCCATACCGGATAGGCATCAGCAGTCGTTGGGATCAACAACGGGTGATGGACAAAAGGATCATACAAAGGTCCGATTTCCACCTTTCCATAGGCTTTCTCTGGCTGCATGCCACGTCGCGCGAAGCGTATTTCGCTCCTTTTCAGAACCTCGAATGCTTCTGGCCCAAATTTGTTTCCTGGATAGGCAAAGCTTACTGGAATGGGTACTTCCTGTTTCTGAAGCATGAAATTCACCAAGCCTAATTCCCCAGCAAGCATGCGGGCATTTTTAGGATCGCCCATGTCGCGATGCGTCCACGTGCGATTCCCAATTTCAAATCCCATTTCGTGGATCTCTCGGATATCTTCCCACGACATGAAGTTCTCCGAGTCCTCCATCCAACGATGCGTCACGAAGAACGTAGCTCCGAATCCGAGCTCTTTCAGCAAGTGAGCAACATAGGTCCGATGCGATTTGACCGCATCGTCAAACGTCAGGACGACGACCTTTTCCTCTTGTCCCATAACCGGCACGACGATCGACAAGAGAACAGCGGCGCTCAATGCCCGAACGACGGGCCTCAATCCGACAAGATTTTGGGAGACGATGGGCATAGGGATAAACGGAGGGAGCGAGAAATCGGCGATCAATCTTCTTTTCGCCCCGACGAGAGTGACCCTTACCCCACTTCGAGTAAAGCTTCGATCCTGTAACGAAGCATTGCGCCTCGGCAGATCTCTCGATTATCGTAACCCATCTCTACCTCATCGCGTTTACGCATCCAATTATCCCCGCATTACATATGAAATCGATTATCGCTGCTTGCTTCCTTTTTCCTGCTCTCGCCTGGACTCAGGGCGATCCCGTCATGATTCGCCTCGTCGACCCCTTGGATGAGCCGGAATACTACTGCATAGACATTCCAGGTTTTCGCCAAAACGTCCGATTGGATGCCCCATTGATGGCCCACACATTGAAGCGCTTCGGATCGGCCGACGAGATGTTCGTTTTCGACTATCCTGCCAAAGGCCAAATCTATGCCGTCGAATACGGACTATGCATCGAAGCAGCCAGCTCCGCCGCCAATTCCGACATAATGTTAAAGAAGCCCAGCGACTCGCCTCTGCAAACGTTTAGCCTTACCCAAGACGGCGCTCTCGTTCTCGCGAACCACCCCACCATCGCCGTAACCGTAGCCGATGGTGTCGGAACGAAAGCCGGAGGGCCCAGCCATTTGCGTCGCGACATTAAGCTAATGCGCCTCGATGCCAAAGCATCCAAGCGTCAAACGTGGAAGCTCGTGAAATCAGCGGACTCCTGGCCCGAGTAAATCCAACATCAAGATTCGTTTCAAAGCGAACTCAGGCATCCTCGAGAATCTTCAAGGATACTTCGTCCACCCAATCGCCCGCCATTTCGCGAAACGCTAGCATATGAGGCGCTTCGAGATGCGCCTTGAGAGCATCCAATGTATCCCATTTCTCGATCACCGTCACGACCGTTTCATCCTTCAGCTGGGCATCGATTCCTGATTCCAAGTCGATCGCAGGGCGGTACTCCACGCAGCCCTCTTCTGCTAGAACCGCAGGTACGTTTGCTTTGAACGCCGAGATAAAATCGTCGCGGTGACCCGCTTTCACTTGTATGGATGCAATTACATTAATCATTTCCATAGGATCGCTGAAAAATATACCATGCGCAACTCTTGTTCGAGCGGTAACGTTCAAATCACTTGTCGCCCATTGATAAGGTTACACTAAATCAATCCATAAAGAGCTGCAGCCACTATCGAACACAACCCAATTAATACAAACAATCTCCCATCCGTTTTCGCTCTCCAATTTATCGATACATTGCGAACCGCTGAGCTAAATCGAATAGCGCGAATCTGATCAAATAAGTCATCCGCCCCAATTCCCTCTAACCTCCGTTCAAGGGATAGACTGAGAAATCCTAGAAACGAAATTGCCAATCCCAAACACAGCAGAGCCAGACCAAAAAACCCTAGCGACACAATGGCGGATCCGACGATGGCAGGAATATCAATTGACTGTTTGGTCACCTCTTCGGTCACCTCCATCTCGAATACCGCTCCCTCTTGCTCTACAGTAATCCCACTTACTCGCGTCGCATCTGAATAGGCCGCATTCTCTGTCGCACTGAACTCGACCAAGGGCACGAGCTCTTCAGGCGCTACCACTGGATAATCAATACCCTCATCAGCGCTTTTATTGATCGCGCTGACGCCCTGGAGAACAACCAAGCAGGCCGAAACTGACAGAAAATTCTTAATTTGCGATGGATGGGTGAGTAAAAAGATTAAAGCGCCCAGCGGGCGAAGCCTGGGATCAAAAATATGTCAGCAATTCACGTGCCGGAAATTCCACTCATAGAACCAATAAATGCCGGAAATCGCCTTTTCCCAGAGAAACAGCCGGTAAAGCGCTGCCAAACTCTATCTGCACCCTGATCCCTCAATCGAAAAACTGTAAACAGATCTTACAAACGTCAAAATACCTTACAGTTGTCGCAGGCGCCAATTTTGACGGTAGTTGGGTTCTTTCAACGTGATCCACCTAGAAACGTCTCTAAATTCGCGGCGCGGTTACTGTTCAGTTAGTACAATGGATGGAGAGAGTGAACATACTCTACCCGAACAAGCGCAATTCTCAGTTGTCGGAAAGCATGAATGAGCGTTTGTACATTCAAGGCTCTTCGAGGAGCCATTCAAATGTAGTTAAATAACAAGCGCGCTTCTCTCATTGCAATTGGAATCGCTTCCGATTTCCATCTAATAGGCCACGCGTTTCGTCAGACGATATATGCGTACATAGCTTTTCTCGTGCACTTCACGAAATTGATCCAGGTCGGGATAGTCTGGATTGTCGCCCCAGTCCGTTTGCAGCGCATCGCTAAGCGTTTCGAAGCCATCTATGGTTATGGCGTCGTAGGATCGATTGACGCCGCTCGGCGACATCACTCGCATCAGGTCCCAGCTAACAACGTTCGTCTGCCCAGCATCCATGCGCTCCTCGACGAAATCTCGCCAAATGGTATTCTCGAGTTCAAGGTAACGCCCTAAATTCGACGAGCGGGCAAAGTTGACCCTCATGAAATTCGGCCTAGACTTAATCAGGCTCACCTGGGCAAACAGGAAAACCTGATCCACCAATGTGCTCAAGTTCTGCGTCTCCACATCCAGGCGATCCATATCAGGAAACACGGCAGTGTGATCCCATATTTCGGAGGTACTATCGACGTCCTCTAAATTTCGATACTCGTTTATAAATAAGAAATTGGCGCCCTCATCTATATTCATTCCAGTCACAACTTCCCAAAGCTCCCATTTCACCATTTTTCGTTCCAAGATTGCTTTGCGGGCGACCTCGCTCCAGTAAGTCGTCTCATTCTCGATGAACTCTGGTATGTTCTCGCTCGGAACATATCGAGTTTGAATGCTAATGATTTGGCCAAGGGTGGAAGTGGAAAATGCGCTGGAAAACACAAGTATCAGCGACGAGACGAGAAAGCGGTGTTTCATATCATGGGGAGGGCCGAGGGTGAACATTGTGATCACGCGTAGCGCACCGCCACGCGTAGATCGGTGGAATATTCAATTATTTATACACTTTAACCGAATAGGTCAAAGGTAATAGAAACCGAACGTCCAACAATTAGCTTACCTCCTGATTCGCCTTCAAATTACCCTTTTTCATGCATAGGGTACTCATCCGGTCGCCGACAACTCATGTAACCGTGCAAATCTCGCCGCAGGTGCAGCTTTAGTTTGAACCTTTGCTCGGGAATCCTATGATTCCGTCCATACTCCGCCCTCCCTATGCCAATACGTTTCAAAAGCCTCAGCGAGAAGCGTTCACTCTAGGAAAACGCATCCCGCTATTTTGGATACGAGCAAAGCGTATTCCAGATTTCCAGTTGTCTCAGTAAAAGCTAAACCAACGTTTCTTCCCGAACCCCGATCCTACATGAAAATCTACAAACTACTTCCCGCTTCAATACTGGTCGTATTCGCGCTCACCTCGACTCTCGCTGAGTCTCTGCGAGAGTCTATCAATCGTGACTACCAAGAGAATTTGAAGGATCTGTTCGTCCACTTTCACCAAAATCCGGAGCTTTCATTTCGCGAGTTCGAAACAGCCAGACGCATGGCGAGCGAGCTGTGGTCGCTGGGCTATGAAGTAACTGAAAAGGTAGGCCAGACCGGAGTCGTAGGCGTATTCGAAAATGGCGAGGGGCCCACCGTTATGATCAGGGCAGACATGGACGGTTTTCCGGTACGGGAGAAGACTGGACTTTCCTATGCGTCAACGAAACGCCAAAACGACTTGTATGGCGTCGAGCAGCATGTTAATGCATGCCTGTGGTCACGATGTACACATCACTGCGCTGGTGGGTACTGCCCGACAACTCATGGAGCGCAAAGATAGCTGGTCGGGCACATTAGTCTTAATCTGCCAGCCTGCCGAGGAACGCGTTCTCGGAGCCAAAGCGATGATTGAAGATGGGCTCTACACGCGCTTCCCAAAGCCGGATTACGCCCTCGCGCTTCACGTATCCTCAGGCATCCCTCTCGGAAAAATCGTATTGCATTCGAAAACTGCCTACTCGGGCGCCAATACCGTTGATATCATCGTCCGTGGCGTCGCCGGTCACGGGGCCTATCCGCATCGAAGCGTTGATCCTGTATTGGTCGCATCCCAAATAGTTGTCTCGCTTCAGTCAATCGTGAGCCGCACTCTCAATCCATTGGAGCCGGGAGTCATTACCGTTGGGGCGATCCATGGCGGAACGAAGCACAACATCATCAGCGACCGAGTTGAAATGCAGCTAACGGTTCGCTCCGACAACTTCAAAACGCGCGAGATCCTACTAGATGGAATCAAGCGGGTTTCCCAAGGCGTGGCCCGATCGTTGGGCGTTCCAGAGAATTTGCTGCCCGAAGTCGTCATCTCTGAAGGAGAAAGCACGCCACCTACGATCAACGATGAAGAGACTGCCAATTTCATAAAAGGCGTATTTGAAAAAAGCCTCGAAAAGGGCACCGTCATCGACTGGCCTCGAGGAGGAATGGGAGCCGAAGACTTCGCCTATTTCGTCCACCCAGACCACGGCGTCAAAGGCGTCTACTTCAACATAGGAGGAACCGTCACCGAAAATGTCGAAGACGCGCCACCTCATCACTCTCCCCTATTCCAAATAAAGCCCGAGCCGCCCATCAAAATCGGTATCGAGGCCATGGTTGTAGCCGCAGAATCATTACTAAATAAATAGAAATGAACTTCTAGCGCATAGCCGCGCTCCTGCATCAATTAGCCTTAGCCTAAACGACTCCGTCCGCACCCTTCCCTCTCCCAGCGTTACAGACCTATTTCCCTATGATACGATTGATTTCCCTATTTATCTTTCTCCTTTCAACCACCTTGACCGCTGGCAAAAATGCGGTTCAGCTCGACGAGCTTCTAGATCCGATGCCCGTATTGGATGAATCGATACTTTCTCCAGCTGATCTTATGGGCATAGAAATTGGCGAGCGGCACTGGTACAATCACGAGATCGTTCAATATCTCGACACGCTAGCGGAATCATCGCCACGCATGGTCTCCCTGGGCGAGCATGCTCGGTCCTATGGAGGACGGCCGTTAGTCGCCTATGCTATTTCCACTCCTGAGAATCTCGCTCGACTGGACGAGATTCGCGCAAACCGAAAACACATCATCGATCCTTCATCGAACGTGAACCTGGAGGATCAACCAGCGATCCTGCACATGTGCTACAGCATCCACGGGAATGAGCCAAGCGGCGCCAATGTCGCCCCCTTATTCGCCTACTACTTGACCGCAGCCAGAGACGCGCGCCTGCAGGCTCAACTAGAAAAAGTAGTCGTCATCTTCAATCCCGTCCTCAATCCCGATGGAGTGGATCGATTCGCTCACTGGAGCAATAGCCACAAAGGGCTCGTTCGGAGCAAAGATCCCAACGACCGTGAGCATCGCGAGGCCTTTCCCTCCGGACGCACAAACTACTACTGGTTCGACCTAAATCGAGACTGGCTTCCCCATCAGCATCCTGAAAGCCAAGGCCGCTTGAACCTTTTCCACGAGTGGAAGCCCAATGTACAGCTAGACTTTCATGAACAAGGGAGCGAAAGTTCCTACTTCTTCATGCTAGGCAAGCCCGAGCGAACCAATCCGCTCACCCCTGCTTTCAATCAACAGCTGACCCTGGCCATCGCAGAATATCACAGCCGCATATTCGATAAGGAAGGAATTCTGTATTTTTCGCAGGAGAACTACGATGACTTCTTCATGGGGAAAGGGTCCACCTACCCCGATCTGTTTGGATGCGTTGGAATCCTCTTCGAGCAGCCGAGCTCACGCGGCGCCTGGCAGAATACGCAAAACGGTCTGCTAACATTTCCGTTCTCAATCGCCAATCAGTTCAGGACATCGCTTTCCTCCCTAGAGGCCACCGCGACGCTGAAAAGCGAGCTCCTCGAATATCAAAGGAACTTCTACCTAGAGGTCGCAAAGGAAAGGAAAACCAATTCCGGCTACTTCCTAGCGACCGCTGAAGGCGACCCCACTCGCTTAAGAGAATTTGTCCGCGTGCTCCAAGGGCACACGATCGAAGTCGAACTGCTTGCCGAGGCGATCGAGGTAGAGGGATACCAGTATCCAGCCAACGAGACCATTGCTATACCGGCCGACCAGACGCAATCCACCTATTTGAAAACGCTTTGGAATACGCAAACGAAGTTTGAGGAGAACGTTTTCTATGATGTATCCACATGGACGCTACCCTATGCCTTCAACCTACAACACACTCGGGAACCTGCGCGAAAAGTGTCCACAAGCTCGCTACCCACTGACTTCCATGCGACGAATGCAGACGGCGCCTTGGCGGAAAGCGCGATCGGCTATCTGATTGACTGGCGAGACAGCTCCGCTCCTTCATTGCTATATTCCGTTCTCGAAGCCGAGGCGAATGTTCGCGTAGCGACTCGACCCCTCACCGCCAGGCTTGTGGGAGGCAAAGAAAAGGAGTTTGGCTACGGAACGATATTTGTAGCGAAAGCATTGAATGACGCCATTCCCGAGAAAGCCATCTCTGCTCTCAAGAAGGCCGCAGCGGAAGGCGTTCCCGTCTATCCCGTTGCCAGCAGTTTCACTCGCGAGGGCCTGGATCTTGGAAGTCGAGAATTTAGAACGCTCGCGCTTCCCAAAGTCATTATCGTCACAGGTTCCGGCATTTCCCCATACGATGCAGGCGAGATTTGGCACATGATTGATAGACGTATTCAAATGCCAGTAACAATGGTGGATCATGATCGATTGAGTTCGGTCAATCTATCGGATTACACGCATGTCATAGCAACGCGTGGCCTTGCATCACTGAACGAAGGCGGCATCGAAAAACTGAATGCGCTCATCAAGTCCGGAGGCATTTCATGGGCACAAGGCGACAACGCTATAAGATGGGCTGTCGACAAGAAACTGGCCCAAGCGGAGTGGCGACTTACCGAGAAGGAAAAAGCCGAAAAAGCGGCCAAAGAAGACAAAAAAGTTCGGACGACGAAAAGGATAAACCCGCTAAACAACTTCCTTTCGCTCAAGCGCGCGACGAGGCTGCGTTTCGCTTGGTTCGCGGAGCCATTTTCGGAGCCTCCATCGATATCACCCATCCGATCGGCTATGGATTTACGTCCGATTTTCTTCCAGTGTTCCGTCGAAGCAATCGGTTTTTCGAACCTTCGCTTACATCTACTCCACGCCCGTGCTCTACAACGAAGACCCGCTCATATCCGGATATGTGAACGAAGAAAACCGGGCACTCATCGCCGGCTCCGCCAGTCTGGTCGTCGACCAGGTCGGTCAAGGGGCTGTCGTTCTCGCTCTAGACAATCCGACCTTTCGCGCTTTTTGGTGGGGAACCCAGCGATTGCTCAGCAACGCAATCTTCTTTGGAGACTTGCTCGAGGAGCCAGAGTAACGAAAACCGTCAACTAGACGGCTTGGCCGGCCAGGGCGGATGGAGGCGCAGGCGGGAATCGAAATTGGTAAGATAGAGTAAGAATCTGACTTATGCTCAGGGCGAGGACGAGCTGATTGCTGATGCAGCCTAACCCTGGGTGGGGTCAGATCCTAATCAACTACTGCCTCGTTCAAAAATTAAGCGCTCAAGGGCCTCTATTTCCGGCGGCGCTTTTTAACTCGTCCATCATGGTATTAACGGGAATCCCCTCGATCTGGTAGCCCGAATCTTCAGCCCGTAAGTCGTATGATCGTTCTACGCCACCAAACGCTCGAATTGAGATTACCTTGGAGCCATTGACCTCCATTCCCAAACACAGATTCTTTGCGCGAACGCCATCTATGCGATGCATATCGCTGAGGCTGACAACCGACCCATTATCAAACTCAATTCGATAAAATCGTTTAGGCGAGGGATCCTCATTGTAGCTGTCTTTCTGAAGCACCCGCACAGGTTCTCCGCTAAAGCCAAATACAATATCTCCGGGCTTGATCTCTTCAATTGGTCTACCCCCGTCAGGCGTGTCAATGGACGTGCCTTCTGGGATGCACCCTAATACGGCCTTTATGAGTTCTACTAAAAGATGATTCGGTGACGTCGCTGTCACGCATCCATTGAATGCCAACGTGATTGCCGCGAAGGTAGATAGGATAACAGATCGACTTTTAACCATAAGCGGACGCCTCCGAAACAACTTCTTTAAACACCTAAGCCTGCAAAGGGTCAATTCAATAAGAGACCTCGTAGATTCGCTGTGAAAAGGTGAACCTCGAGTAATATTCACCGCTATATTCCAACGCCCTTGAACCTTAGTACGGATAAAACTAAGTTCGACGGGCCGGACATAAATTGAATGAGCCTGCAGACTTCGCTTGCTTGTCCACGCCCATTGAACGCGCCCCTGGAAATTGAATACAAGAACTTGGCAGGATTCAGCTTCTGCCGAAGCGTCTGCGGACCGCAGAGTGTAGCGACGGCACCTGAGCTTGAACAGGCGAAGCATCATGACACTTGGCAGAAGGCGACGAGAGTGCGCCTTCGCTTTCCGTTCTAGAGTTAGGTACCCCTAGACTGGGAGCCCAAGATGCCGTTTTTGAAACCTGCGACCCGAACCGGATTTTAGGTATGATTCGAATGAATCCGCTAGTCGTTTGTCTGGAAATGCCGCGTACCAGTTTAGAATGAACGGCGTTTGGCTAGCTTGTGCAGGGTGTTTGAGTCGCCCTGGATGAGGGCTTCCTTCTTGGCTCGCGACCAGCCTTTGGTTTGCTTTTCGCGGGCCATCGCTTCGTCGCGTCGATTGAAAGTCTCTTGGTAAGCGAGCGTCAAAGGCAGTCTCGCAGCCGTGTATCTGGAGCTCTTGCCAGATCGGTGAGCCGAAAGCCGCGTCTTGATGTTGTCAGTCTGACCAACGTAGTAAGTTCCATCCGAACAGCGAAGGATGTAGACGCAAAAGAGTTGTTTCTACATTTAAAGTGAAGGATCGGCAGTAGCATCAGTCGGACAATTGAATAACGCAATGCCCTTCGGCTCGCTCAGGACATCATGAGCGAGCGTAGCGAGTCGAATGATGGAGGCGTGGGCGGGAATCGAACCCGCGATAGAGCTTTTGCAGAGCTCGGCCTTACCACTTGGCTACCACGCCTATCGCGTTTTCCGCTAACGCGGAAACGGAAGGAGGGACAGAGTTGCGATGCGGAGAGGAGTTTCAAGCAGAATCTGGGGGAATCAGAGATTCACTCGAGATTCCTCCAGAGCCGCTCAAGAAAGCGAACGATCTGTGAGCGACCAACGAGCATAATATTTGGGCCGCCCGGAGGATGGCTGTGCCCACGACCCGCTTAGAGGCCGAACGCCGTCTTCGGGAATCTGCTTCGAATGACGAGCGCATCGCTCCCTTCTTTTTTAACCGTTGCCTTGAAAGTGATAAGAGCCATAAAACGCGGCCAAGATGGCGTGCAAAGTATTTACGATCGCGAATCAAAAGGGAGGCGTCGGCAAGACGACCACCGCAGTCAACCTCGCAGCCGCCCTCGCGGATCAAGGAGTACAGACGCTCCTCATCGATCTGGACCCGCAGGCCAATGCGACGAGCGGCCTTGGCTTCGAAAAGGAAGAAGGCCGTAGCATCTACCCAGCCCTGATGGAGGATGGAGACGCGACAAAGATGATCATCAAGACAGGACGGAAGCGCTTAAGCTTGCTCCCTTCGGAAGTTGACCTGGCAGCAGCTGAGATCGAGCTCTCGCAGAAAGAGAACTATCTGGGCCAACTCGCCATCGCCATCCAGCCCATCATCGATTCGAATAAGTACAAAGCCATCATCATCGATTGCCCGCCTGCTTTGGGGATGCTCTCCATGAACAGCCTCGCAGCAGCGGATTATCTACTGGTCGCCTTGCAGTGCGAATACCTCGCCCTCGAGGGGCTCGGCCAGATTCTCAGCGTAGTGGATCGATTGCATGAAGCGGGCGTCAACAACCGGCTGGAAATTGGCGGCATCATCATGACCATGTTCGACATCCGCACCAAGCTCTCCCGAGAAGTTGTCGATGAAGTCCGAGAAAATTTACCGGATCAAGTGTTCGATACAGTCGTTCCTCGTACCGTTAGGATCAGCGAAGCCCCTTCTTTCGGGCAAACGATTTTCGAATACGACAAGTCGAATCCTGGTTCCATGGCCTACAAGAACCTTGGCAAGGAACTGATCAAGCGATTTAGCCTCAAATAGGAAGCTATTCGTATCCATTTCTATCGTGCGCATGGTCAGGTCGAAACTGAAACGGATCTTCAGGAATCTCTCGGATTCTTCGCCGCAAGAGCCTGAGAAGACCGCCCTATTGGCGGAAATGCCCAAATCAAAGATCAAGGAGGTCGAGCGCCTGCTCGGGTACACCTTCAAAAACAAGAACCTGCTCGTAAAGGGTCTGACGCATCCCTCGTACCTCCTGCATTCGCGCGACCAGATCAATAACAACCAGCGTCTCGAATTCCTGGGCGATGCCGTCATCCAGCTGGTGCTGACCGAAACGCTCTATGTCAAATTTCCCCAGGAGCGCGAAGGCAAGCTCACCAGCGTTCGTTCGGGCTATGCGCGTGGTGACTACATGGCTCAGATCGCGCGACGGCTAAAGCTGAATAAGTACCTGCTTCTCAAGGAACGCGACCGCGTCGCGGGCGTTGGCGAGGGGGATTCCGCGCTAGGCGATGTATTCGAATCCGTGATCGGAGCAGTCTACATGGATAGCGATTGGATCACCACTCGCGATCTCATTCTAAAGCTTTACGACAACCTCGAGCAATGCCCCACTGAATCCGGAACGATCGCGAATCCCAAAGGCACCCTGCAAGAGTTGATTCAACCCAAGTTCGGCAACAACGCCTTACGGTACGAGACCACTGGCCAGAAAGGCGATCCGCACAATCGCATTTTCGAGGTATCCGTTTTCTGCAACGAGGAAGCGCTTGGTTCCGGCAAAGGCAGGAACAAGAAAGAAGCCGAAGAGAAGGCAGCCATAGAAGCCATCGCCGCCTTAGAGAAACGGAGATGACCGGCTCGGGTTCGGCTCTCATTCCGGATCGGGCTAAAAGACGGGAATCACGCATCGGCGTCAGCTCGGAAGCTCTCTGTCCGATCCTGGAAGATTGGATACAGGCGCAAACGCATGCTCTCGCAATCATCATCGCTCCCAATGAACGGCAGGCTGAACAATGGAGAGCGGACTTGGAATTCTTCAGCTCCCAAGCGCGAGCAGACGAGCCCGCAATCGAATTTCTCCACTACCCGGAAATCGATGATGGCAGCGACGAGATCGCTGCCCAGTTCGATGCAGGCAGCGAGCGCATCGCTGTCTTAAATGCGCTGCGGCAGACCAACGACTGCGATCGACGCGCATTGATTACAACGATTGCCGCCCTTTCGCAGCCAACTCCGGACCCGCAGGCGCTCGAGAAAGCCCAGATCGAGCTAAAGTCCGGAGACCATGTCGTTTTTGAATCGCTCATCGCAACGCTCGAACGTCTCGACTACGACCACGAGGGCCTCTGCGAAGCCCCGGGACAATTCGCGCGTCGGGGTGGCTTGATCGACGTCTACCCTATCACCGAAAACGAACCCTATCGGATCGACTTCTTTGGAGATGAAATCGAGTCTATCAAAACACTGGACCCTGTAACGCAACGGTCTGGGAAACTGGTTGATTCCATTCCCTTAGCCGCCTCTCCTCGCCTGGGATTGCCAAAGGCGTCTCGGGGAATCATCGAGTATCTGCCCATTTCGCTTTCCTGGGGACTCATTGAACCCGAGACGCTGATTGAATCCCTCGATCAGGGAAACGACGACCGATCCGGCGGTCTCTTTTGGAAGACTCTCAAGGATAGCAGAGAAACGAAAAACGACACGTGGGTCAGTTTCTCGGACTTGGACCTTGGAATCCACGAAGCGGATATTTCCACCTTCACCTACGAGGCGGAATCCTTGGACTTCTATCGTTCCTATCCCGACGAGACGATGCTAGCGGACGAGCGATTGGCAGGAGAGCAATCGGCTCGTATCCGATTTTTGGAGCAAATTTCCGAATGGGAAAAAGACGGAGAGCAAATCATCATCATCCTTCCCAATCAAAGCGATCCCCAGCGCATCAAGGAAATATTCGCGGAAACCGAGTCGCTCCAGGGCTTGAAGCCCTTATTTTGGCAAGGGGATTTGAACGAGGGCTTTCGTATTCACTTCCGACCAGGCCTTGCCACCTTGAGTTGGCCACTCCTCAAGGAGGCGAAAGGCGCGGTGTTCGTGACCGAGACCGAGCTCTTCGGACGACGGCGCAATCGCAAGATCAAAAGCGTTCAAAAAGCTCTCGTGTCGCAATCCCAAATCGATCAGCTCCTTGATTTCGCAGAACTGGTCGACGGAGAATTCGTGGTGCACCTCCAACACGGCATCGCTGTCTATCGCGGTATCACAAAAGTCGATATTGGCGGGCAGCTCCGTGAAGTCCTTTCTTTGGAATTCGAGGACGGAATCATGCTCCATGTTCCCCTGCAGGAATCCCATCTGGTAAGTCGCTACGTCGGTATCACAAAGACAAGGCCGAAGCTTGGTAGGCTCGGATCGAATCGCTGGTCCAAGACGCGCGAAGCCGCTGAGCGAGCCACCCTGGATCTCGCAGCCCAGCTCTTGCAGATCCAGGCGAAGCGAGACCTGAGCGAAGGCTGCGCGTTTTCTCCGGATACGGCATGGCAAAAAGAGTTCGAAAGCGCCTTTCCCTACAAGGAGACACCGGACCAAATGAAGGCAATCAACGATGCCAAACACGATATGGAGAAATCCAAGCCGATGGATCGCCTCGTTTGCGGCGATGTAGGCTACGGCAAAACCGAAGTGGCGATTCGGGCCGCCTTCAAAGCTGTCATGGACGGGAAGCAAGTCGCCATCCTTGTTCCAACCACGGTCCTCGCCCAGCAGCATTTCCTCAATTTCCGTGACCGAATGGCAGGCTATCCGATTGTAGTCGAGCTGGTGAGCCGATTCCGAAGACCCGCGGAGATAAAGAAAATCCTGGAGGCCACCCGACAAGGAAAAGTCGATATCTTGATTGGCACGCATCGCCTGATTCAAAAGGACGTATCCTTCAACGATCTCGGATTGGTCGTCGTGGACGAAGAACAGCGCTTCGGAGTAAAGCACAAGGAAGCCTTCAAGCAATGGCGAGAATCAATCGATATCCTGACGCTGTCGGCAACGCCAATTCCTCGCACGCTCTACATGGCTCTAACGGGCGCCCGCGAGCTCAGCGTAATCGAAACCGCGCCCCTCGAGCGAAAACCGATCCAGACCATCGTTAAAAGCTATGACGAAAAATTGGTCGTTGAAGTCATTCGCAAAGAAATCGCCCGTGGTGGACAGGTCTTCTATTTGCACAATCGTGTTCAAACAATCGATACCATTATGCTACGGCTCAAAGAGCTCATGCCGGAGATCGCTTTTGGCGTAGGGCACGGTCAAATGGAGGAGAAAGCATTGGAACGCGTGATGATCGATTTCGTAGACAAGCGTTTTCAGGTCCTCGTCTGCACAACCATCATCGAATCCGGTCTAGATATCCCGAATTGCAACACCATCATAATCGAAGGCGTCGATCGTTTCGGATTGGGTCAGCTCTACCAAATTAGGGGACGAGTTGGCCGCTTCAAGCGACAGGCCTATGCCTATCTATTGCTCCACAAGCACAAGCGCATCATGGACACCGCCCGAAAGCGATTGAAAGCGATACGTCAGCACAATCAGCTCGGAGCCGGATTCCGAATTGCAATGCGAGATCTCGAGCTTCGCGGCGCTGGCAATCTCCTCGGGTCTGAGCAAAGCGGGCACATCGTAGGCATTGGATTCGAGCTCTACTGTCAGCTACTCAGGCAGAGCATCGCCCGCTTGAAGGGTGAAGAAACCGCCCAATCGATCCGAGCCAGCGTAAAGCTCGATTTCATCTATCAAGGCGAAGGACAAATGGAGGACAGCAACCGCTATGAGGACGGATACACCATTCTGAAGCGACAAGACTTGAAAGAGGGCGAGTGCGAACCGCTGCAAGCGCGCATTCCTGCCAGCTACCTGGAGGAGACTCGCCTACGCATCGATCTCTATCGTCGCCTCGCCATGGCGGAGACTCCGGCCCGCATTCGTGAATTGAAAGCGGACATGGAGGACCGTTTCGGCGCCTATCCAAAGGAAGTCGAGGCTCTGCTGCGCTTGGCTGAGATCCGCGTTTTAGCGGAACAAAAAGGCATCCTCTCAGTCGAAGCGCAAGGCAACCGGCTGAAATGCCGTCTCAACCGTCCTGGGTCAGACGCCTTCATCAAGCTCGGAAGCCGATTTCCACGACTCTCTTCCCACAATGCCTTAAAACGCCTCGATGAGATTATTGTGTTCTTGAGAAATTATCAAAGCAGCGCATAACCCTGTATATCGATCCTATTAACGTCATGATCCGAAACGTAATTTTTGCAGCGACCCTCGCCTCTCCAATCGCCCTAATGGCCCAATTGAGCGACGAAGACGCGGCCAACATGCTCAAGGCGCGCTACGCCAATGGCATTGCCGCCATCGCGGAGGAGAGAATATTCACCGCGGAGGATGTACGCCGCCAAATCATGCCCTACATCGATCAAATCCAAGTCGATTCTCAGGGCGACCCCGTGAAGTTCGCTCAACTTCTAGATGAGGCCGAGGATCAGATCATCCAAACGATGACCGATAACGTGTTGATCGTTAAGCAATTTTACGAGGATAAGGGTCAAATTCCAAGCAGCTACGTGCGCAATGAGGTCAACGAGCGAATCATATCGCAGTTCGACGACGACCGCTCGAAGTTTTTGGCCTACTTGCAGGAAATCGGTAAAACGCCCGAAGAATACGATCAGGAAATCCGCGAGGAAATGATCGTCGGTTTCATGCGCCAGAAAATGACGAAGTCCGAAAGCTTCGTCAGCCCTGTGCGAGTTGAAGAGTTCTACAATCAAAACAAAGAACAGTTCTTCGAGCCAGAAGCGGTCCATCTACGATTGATCATTCTCGCTAAGTTGACGGACGAAGACCTGGGACTGCTAGAGCAAACTGCGGACGAGATCGTGAAGCAGCTCGACAACGGAATCGACTTCGCTGAACTCGCTAAAAAGCATAGCCAAGATTCGAAGAAGGACAAAGGCGGTGATTGGGGATGGGTCCTCCGCAAGGAGCTAATACCCAAATTGGGCGATATCGCGTTCAAATTGGGAGTGGGCGAACACTCGCCACCCGTAAAGCTGAACAACAAGATTTTCATTCTATTTGCTGAAGACCGCCGCGACGACGGCTACGTGCCCCTGACGGAAGTGCGGGACAGCATTGCCAGCATGCTCGTATCGCAAATGGCAGAAGAAGCGCAGAATCGTCAGCTCACGCGATTGCGACGCGACGGCTACGTGCGCCGCTTCAACTAGAATCCAGCCTATCGAATTGCGGCGTCCAAAAGGACGTCGACGCCGACTGCCCCACTCGATTGAGCGTCGGGATACAATCTCGAGCCTTCTATTGAGAGAGGTATCAATTCACGCGCAATTCGCTTGAAGTGGCACACGGTCGACTCAAGAATTCGCGTCGAATCCAAACCAGCGCAAACGCGCGCTGAACTTGCCATTCTATTCTTGATCTATGCCTGCGTCCACTCGAATTTGCGAGCTCGCCAAAACCGAGCGTCCCCAAGAACGTCTCCAACGCCTCGGCGCCGCCGCCCTTACGGATGCGGAGCTCATTGCCATGCTGCTTCGAAGCGGAAGCAAGGGGCACAATGTCCTGCAAGTGGCGACCGACTTGCTCAGCAGCGCCGGGTCGCTTTCCCAACTGATCGCCTGGCCCGACAGCGAATTCGAGAAAATCAAGGGGATCGGAAGAGTCAAAGCGCTTCAATTAGTAGCTGTAATTGAAATCTGCAGACGCATTCTTGCTACAGAACAAGAAGAGCTTCCCCTGCTGGATACTTCGGAACGGGTTTACCGTTTTATGAAGCCGCGCTCCATCGGGCTCGAGGTTGAGAAATTTTGGACCATATGCCTCAATCGTAAAAACAGAGCGCTGCGGGTGTACGAGACGACTTCAGGGACTGCGAGCAATAGCCTCGTCCATCCTCGTGAAGTATTTAAAGAAGCGATACGCTGCAGCGCCAGCGCTGTAATCTGCGTTCACAATCACCCTAGTGGCGACCCAACCCCTAGCGCTGCAGACGTGAAAGTGACCCGTGATCTTCGCAAGGCATCGAGCATCCTAGGAATCCCCCTGCTCGATCATGTCATCGTCGGCTCCCCGCGCTCAGATCCCCGAAAACAAGGCTGGTACAGCTTCCAGGAAGCCGGATTGATTTGAAAAGGAAATTCTGGAAGATGCCCTCATCGTGGCGAGGCGTTTTCCGATGCACCCGGTATACCCTGGCAAGCTGCTCCAAACGAATGGCAGCGTCCACGGAAGGCTCGCGGGCAGCGTTTTCTGAACCCCAATCGGTCCAAAATTGGCCGAGACCCGCAATATTTTCTGCGTCCCTATTGACACATCTAAAGCGACCCGCATTTCTAACATCCCGTAATTTTTGTTTGACGACCTTTAAATGAAAAAACTGCTTGCCGCCAATCGAAGCGAAATCGCCGTGCGAATCTTTCGGAGCGCGACCGAAATGGGATACCGAACGGTAGCCATCTACGCCAATGAGGACCGATTCGGAGTCCACCGATTCAAAGCGGACGAGGCCTATCTCGTCGGCCAGGGCAAAGGTCCGGTTGCCGCGTATCTGGACATACAGAACATCATCGACCTCGCCAAAAGCAAAGGCGTCGACCTCGTTCATCCCGGATATGGATTCCTATCGGAAAACGCAGACTTTGCCCGGGCATGCGAATCGAATGGCATCAACTTTATCGGACCCAGCGCTGATTTGCTCGAACGCATGGGCGACAAGATTGAAGCCCGCAAAATCGCTGAGGGCGCAAAGGTCCCTACCCTGCCTGGCACTCCTGATCCCGTATCCGATCCGGCCAAAGCCATCAAGCTGGCTAAGAAAATCGGCTTCCCTCTCATCATCAAGGCAGCGTTCGGCGGCGGCGGTCGCGGCATGCGCGTGGTCGACGATCCGAAGAAGTTGAAATCCCTCCTCGAAGAAGCGCAAGGAGAAGCCGAACGGGCCTTTGGGAACCCAGCGGTCTTCCTCGAACGCTACATTAAGCGAGCCAAGCACATAGAGGTTCAAATTCTCGGCGACAAGCAGGGCAACGTTCTCCATCTCCATGAGCGAGATTGCTCGGTGCAGCGACGCCATCAAAAAGTCGTCGAGGTCGCTCCCTCCATCGGTCTGCCTGAAAAGACGCGCCACGAGCTCTGCGAAGCGGCGGTCAAAATCGCCAAGTCGATCGGATACTACAGCGCAGGCACGGTAGAATTCCTGCTCGATTCAGATACGAACGAGTGGTTCTTCATCGAAATGAATCCTCGTATCCAGGTCGAACATACCGTCACGGAGGTAATCACAGGCATCGACATCGTTCGCGCGCAAGTGCTCATCGCCCAAGGCAAATCGTTGTTTAGCGACGAGATCGGCATTCCTCCTCAGGACGAGATCCCAAGGAATGGCTATGCCATTCAAGCGCGCATCACGACAGAAGACCCCGAACGAAATTTCACTCCCGACTACGGAAAGATCGTAAACTACCGCAGCGCCGCTGGATTTGGAATACGGCTCGACGGGGCCATGGGCGATACGGGAGCGGTTATCACGCCATTTTACGATTCTCTATTGGTGAAGCTGACCGCTTCCGCTCGTACCTTCAATCTCGCGATCCAACGCATGGACCGGGCACTCCGAGAGATGCGTATTCGCGGCGTTAAGACAAACATCCCCTTTATCGAGAACGTAATCCACCATGAAACGTTCCGTACGGGCAACGCGATCACTACGCTCATCGATACGACCCCCGAGCTCTTCAAGTTCAAGCGTCGGCGCGATCGAGCTACCAAGCTCCTCAATCTACTTGGCGAAACGATCGTAAACGGAAACCCACAGGTTAAGAACCGCCCGGTTCCCGATATGAACCTGCCGGTCATCAACCCGGCATACGACCCCAAGGCGCCCAAGCCAAAAGGGACGCGCGACTACTTGCTAAAGCATGGACCGGAGAAATTCGCCCAGTGGACACGCAAGCAACGAAGACTCCTCGTCACTGACACGACCCTGCGCGACGCGCACCAATCTCTCCTCGCAGCCCGTATTCGAAGCTACGACATGCTTCGCGTCGCGGACAGTATCGCCCAGCGCGCCCACAATCTCTACAGCCTGGAATGCTGGGGAGGCGCGACTTTCGATACGTGCATGCGCTTCCTTCACGAAAGTCCATTCCGACGCTTGCGCGATCTTAGAGAGAAGATTCCGAACGTCTGCTTTCAGATGCTCCTGCGGGGCGCCAATGGAGTCGGGTATTCAAACTATCCCGACAATGTCATTAGAGCGTTCGTGAAGCACTCTGCAGAGGCAGGCATGGATATATTCCGGATATTCGACTCCCTCAACTATCTACCCAACTTAAAGGTAGCCATGGAAGCCGTCCGCAAAGACACGGGGTCGGTCTGCGAGGCAACCGTTTGCTATACCGGCGACATCCTCGACTCGAATCGCGACAAGTACACACTCGACTACTACGTCAACTTTGCCAAAGAGCTCGAGAAAATGGGCGCCCACGTACTTGCTCTAAAAGACATGTCAGGGCTCTGCCATCCGCGCGCAGCCTACAAGCTTATCAAGACGTTGCGTTCCGAAATATCCATCCCGGTTCACTTCCATACCCACGACACGAGCGGCATCGCGTCCGCATCTATCGTCAAAGCGGCGGAAGCTGGCGTGGACGTAGTGGATCTTTCAATATCTTCGCTGTCCGGACTTACGGCTCAGCCAAACTTGAATTCGATCGCCAACGCATTCGCTGGTGACACGCGCGACACCCAGCTTGATCAAGGCTTCCTTGATCAGCTTTCCATCTATTGGGAAGCGGTACGCCAGTACTACGAGCCTTTCGACACCAGTCCTAAGTTCGGAACCGCGGAAGTCTACAAGCACGAAATGCCAGGGGGCCAGTATACCAATCTACGCGAACAGGCCCGCGCCCTAGGCCTCGGTCCCCGTTGGCCGGAAGTCGTTCGCTACTACGAGGAAGTGAATCAGATTCTCGGCGACATCGTCAAAGTAACGCCCAGCAGCAAGGTCGTAGGCGATCTCGCGATCCTGCTTCTGACTAAAGGAGTAGAGCCAAAGGACCTCGTCAATCTACCCGAAGGAACATCGTTCCCGGAATCGGTAGTGGACATGCTTTCTGGAGGGCTTGGCCAACCCATGGGCGGATGGCCTAAAGCTGTGCAGAAAGTGGTACTGGGCGACCGCAAGGCGTACAGTGGACGACCCGGAGCGCGTGCGGCAAAAATTGACCTGGAAGAGGCGAAAGAGGTAGTCAGCGCCATCACCCGGCGCGCTTGCTCCGACGACGAACTATTCGAGTACCTCATGTACCCTCAAGTATTCAAGGAATTCGTCTCCTTCAGAAGCAGCTACGGGGATGCATCCTCCCTGCCTACCCCGGCATTTTTCTACGGACTCAAATCCGGAGAAGAGATTTCCGTGGAAATCGAGGAAGGAAAGACGCTCATCGTAAAGCTAATCTACCTGAGCGAGCCCAACGACGATGGAGAACGCGTCCTGACTTTCGAGCTCAATGGTAAAGCGCGCGAATGCGTCATCACTGACCAATCCATCAAGGTAGAGTCCAAGCGACGCGAGAAAGCGGATTCAGCGAACTCCAAGCAGATCGGCGCGCCTATCCCCGCCATGATTAGCAGTCTCCCGGTGACCGTCGGCACACAGGTCAAGAAAGGCGACAAAATCGCTATCTTGGAAGCCATGAAAATGCAGACCACGGTATACGCGCAAGAAGATGGCCTTATCGACCAGATTGCCGTCCAAGTAGGCGACCAGGTTGAGAGCAAGGACTTGCTGATCACGTTGCGATAGTATCGATAGACACATTCAGTCCTGGAGGGCTTGGCTTGATCGGGCGTCTAGCCATTCTGAGTTGGGAAGCCCGGCTTCTCCCGTCGAACGGGATACGCCGTGGCAAGCTTCGCCACGTTTCCACTTCGCGAAGCTTGGTGGTAGGAACCGGGATGGTTCTCTTGTTGGAGAAACGTAAGATTCACCAGCTAAGATTTAGCTGACGATCCTAGCGGATCTTCAATCGTTGGCACCAAAATCAACACTCGAATCGCCATTCAACAGTTGAGCCTTGAGAATCTTCGATATTCCCGGACAATTAGTTGAAATCATGGAATCTAGACATTTGGCAGCGTTGTTTTCGGTTGCTCTAGCAATGTGCACCTATGCGTCGGCCCAAAAGGCAACCGACATTGATCAAAGTCTTATAGTGGGAATATGGTATCGTGAAATCCCGGACGTTGTGGGTACCCGACACGAGTATACTGAATACAGGAAAGATGGCACATTCCTATCAATTGCCAGACTACACTCAAAGCACGTTAAAGGTCGGACCGCAAGGTGGTCAGAGCACTATGGCACTTGGAAACTTTCTGGACGCAAATTGAAAACAGACGGATTTTTCAACGGTAGAAGATTCATTGGAAACCACCGCGGAACCAATAAAATATTAGAACTCACAGAGAACTATTTTGTATTCAGAAATGCCTTCAAGTGGAAAATGGAGAAAGTGGACTGGTTAAGCAGTTCAGCTAGAACGAGTGAATCAGATACAATCCTAGACTTTGCTGATGAACGGGTGACTCCCCCTAGCCTAATACTATGGATAAACGCTGTTTATCCAAATGAGATACGGAGATCTGATCTCAGAGGAGAAGTTCACCTGGAATTTATTGTCGATGTGAATGGTTATCCAAGAGATGTGGTTGTGATAGAAGCTACAAACGAGCATTTCGCCCAAGCAGCCATCGACGCGATTTCCCAATGGAGGTACAAACCCGCTCAAGATACGGAAAGCAACTACGGAGCAAGCCGAGCTATTCAGCAGATTTCATTTGTTCCTTAAGCAATAGTCGCCTCAGGAGTGAAACGAAAAAGAACCCGCTCGGCGGCTTCCGTCGAATCTCTTGTGGTTCAAATCCTGTTCCTGGGGAGGCTTGGAAACTTACAGATTGCGCCAGTCGCGACGAGCGTCCTCAGCATCGGAGAGAATGGTGGTAGGAACAGGATTCGAACCTGTGTAGGGTTGCCCCAGCAGATTTACAGTCTGCCCTCGTTGGCCACTTGAGTATCCTACCAGAGCCAATTAAAAGGCCGCATAGAGTTGGGCTTTTACAATAAAGATCAAGGGCTTTTTCCAAAAATGTCGAGCCTCTGAATTAAGCGCTCGACACGGGTTTTCGATGTGAAACACTCCCGGACTTCCCAATGGAAACCGCCCTATTCGACTATCATCTGCCGGCGGACCGGATCGCCCAACATCCGGCGGAGTCACGCGACGGCTCACGCCTGCTGGTCGTAAATAGAAAGGACCGATCTATCGCGCATCGCCGTTTCCAGGAACTGCCCGATTATATAGGCGCCAAAGACCGGGTCTTCCGCAACAACGCCAAAGTCCTTCCCGCTCGGCTTTTCGCTCAACGCAACACTGGGGGGCGCGTTGAATGCCTGCTTCTCAGGCCTGCTCCAAGACCCGGCTCTTATCCTGAGGAATGGTGGTGCTTGCTAAAGCCAGGCCGCAAGCTGCCCATCGGATCACGCTTTTCCGCCAACGGCCTGTTCGTCGCCGAAGTAATCGATAAAAACGATTCAGCTGAATACCGCGTATCCTTCGATCTGGTTTCCCATTCATCCGTGGTCCAGTTAGTCGAATCGATGGGTAAAATGCCCCTTCCTCCCTATATCTCTAGGGATCGGGAAGACGACCGCGATAGGCATGACAAGGAACGATACCAGACCATATACGCTCAGGACGAACACGCAGTCGCTGCCGCCGCGCCCACTGCAGGACTGCACTTCACCCAAAATCTCATAGAGACTCTAGAATCTCAAGGCGCCTGCTTCCATGACCTGACCCTTCATGTAGGCATGGGCACTTTCAAGCCGCTCGGCGAGGGAGAGGTCGAAGCGCACGAAATCCATCGAGAGATCTATGAAGTCCCTCCCACCACTCAAGAGGCTCTCGTCACCACGCCGCGAGACGGTAAGCGCCGCGTATGCATCGGAACGACCAGCGTCCGTACCATCGAGGATTTTATGCGAAAGCGCGAAGAGCCATCCGATAAGACCTATACCGATGAAGCCGCCCTTTTCCTCTACCCTCCTTGCTCCTTCAAGGGCGTAGACGCCCTGATTACGAATTTCCACCTTCCGAAATCGACTCTCCTCTGCCTGGTTTCCGCGTTTCTTTCACCCAATAAATCCGACGGAATTGACTGGCTGAAAAGCATTTACGAAGAAGCGATCTCAGAGGAATACCGGTTTTTAAGCTATGGGGACGCCATGCTCATTCTGTAAATTCCGACCCACGGCTAGACAATTCTTGAACGTTCGCATATCGTTAACGTCAGTAAGGAAAGCGCCGGAATATTCCGGCTCCCCCTATGACCGAGCCTGACGAAATAAAGACCATAATCGAAGACGCCACCTTCGACTTTGCCATGGGTGACAGCGCCCAAGCCGTATCCAAGCTTGAGTCGCTTCTTGAAACCGCCCCCGACAGCTTCGAAGGTTGGCACGCGCTGTGCGAGATCCACTACTCCGAGAAACGCTACCAAGAGGCCTTGGAGGCCGCTGAAAAGGCTCACGCCCTCCAAACCGACGATCTCTTCATCAACACCAGCCTATCGCGTATCTGGCTCGAATTGGGCTCTAAGGAGAACGCCGAGCGCTTCGGCGCCCAGGCCAAGATCGCGGGATGGAAAGAGGAGCTAAAGAACCCGCAGGAATCAACGGACCAAATCCAATCCTAACTCGAGATTTAGGCACTATTTAACCTCGACTTTCAACCTCTCACATTCATATTCCGCCACTTTTTCCGAATCAGGCCTATGGACATGAAATATGCTCTCGACTTTGAAAAGCCGCTTCGCGGTCTGATCAAGCAGCTGGACGCCTTGCACCAGCTGTCAGAAGAAAACCACATCGACGTTTCCAGTGAGATCAAGGCCATCGAGTCCAAGATCGAGCAGACAAAGCGCTCCATCTACTCCAACCTCTCATCTTGGCAGCGCGTGCAGCTCGCTCGCCACCCGCTCCGGCCCTATTCACTCGACTATGTGAATTCCATCTTAGAAGGCTTCCAGGAATACCAAGGAGACCGTCAATTTCGCGACGACAAGTCCATCATAGGAGGTACCGCCTTCCTAGATAGAAAAGCCGTCATGATCATCGCCCAGCAAAAGGGCCGGAATACGAAAGAGAACATCCTGAGGAATTTTGGGATGCCGAATCCTGAAGGCTATCGCAAGGCCTTGAGGCTCATGAAGATGGCTGAAAAATTCGATCTGCCGATCATTACTTGGGTCGATACGCCTGGCGCCTATCCCGGAGTCGGCTCCGAGGAACGCCACGTCGCAGAGGCCATCGCAGTGAATATTCGCGATATGAGCCAAATGACCGTTCCTATCGTCACGGTTGTTGTGGGCGAAGGCGGATCCGGTGGCGCCCTTGGGATCGCTGTTGCAGATCGCGTTCTTATTCTCGAAAACGCTTACTACTCCGTAATTTCGCCGGAAAGCTGCTCGGCCATTCTTTGGAAGGACCGAAGCCAGGCTTCCAAGGCCGCCGATGCCTTGAAGCTAGGAGATCAGGCGCTTCTGAAGAAGCTCGGCGTGGTCGACGAAATCATCGAAGAACCAATGGGCGGCGCTCAGAACGATCCAGACGAAGCGGCCCAATCCGTAGGCGCCTCCGTCAAGAAGCATATCAACGAATTGCTTAAACTCTCCAAGGACCGTTTGGTGGAAGGGCGTTACGCTCGGTTTCGGGCATTGGGTGAAACCGATGATGGAAAAGTGATCGACATCAACGAAGCCGCCTCCTAGGTCCCTCTCAAATTTAAAATCCAAGCGAACTTTTTGAACTACAAAAACCGGTCTTGCCTCCCCGAAGGCAAAACCTTTTAAATCCGCCGGAATCGCCACTGAAAATGAGCGCTACTACAGACGTCCAAACCTCCCCTGAAGCCACCGCCGAAATGAACGGTGCCGATATCCTTGTCGAATCGCTGATCCGAGAAGGCGTAACGGATATCTTCGCCTACCCAGGCGGCGCCTCCATGGAGATGCACCAATCGCTCGCCAAGGCCAAAGATCGCATTCGCACCATTCTCCCCCGGCACGAGCAAGGTGGATCCTTCGCCGCAGAGGGATACGCGCGGGCATCTGGAAGACCCGGAGTTTGCATGGCCACCAGCGGACCTGGGGCCACTAATTTGATGACGGCGATCGCCGACGCCTATATGGATAGCACGCCGCTTGTGTGCATCACTGGACAGGTCTATTCGAAATTCATCGGAAAAGCCGCCTTCCAGGAGACAGACTTTTTCGGGATGACCCTCCCAGTCGTGAAGCACAGCTATCTCGTCATGGACATCAAGGACCTGGCGTACTCGGTGAAGGAAGCCTTCAAGGTCGCCACATCTGGACGACCCGGCCCCGTTGTCATCGATATTCCAAAAGATGTGCAGCAGAATATGATCGTTCCCGATTGGCCCGGAGAAATCGAGCTGCGCGACTCAAAACGTCCCTCATTCGCCAAGGACAAGGAACTGACCAATATTCTGCGACTCGTCGAGGAAGCGAAACGGCCCATGATCTATTTCGGAGGCGGGATCGTTTCCGCGGAGGCCTATGACGAGCTAGGCGCCTTCATCGAAAAGACCGGCGTCCCCTGCTCGTCTACCCTGATGGGCGTTGGCGCCTTTCCAGAGACGCATTTGCTATCCACGAAATGGTTCGGCATGCATGGGTCCGCCTACGGCAATCTCGCCGTCCACAATTGCGACCTCCTGCTCGCTTTCGGCGTTCGGTTCGATGACCGAATCACCGGAGATGTATCCAAGTTCGCGCCACAAGCAGAGATCGTCCACCTAGACATCGATGCATCGGAGCACAATAAGAACAAGATAGTGCACCATCCCATAGTAGGCGAAATCCGACACGCCCTGGGACGCATGGTCGAGCTAGCTGATCAGATTGATTTCAAGAAGCCCGACCTCAATGCCTGGATAGAGCGCATCCAAGACTGGAAAAAGGAATTTCCCTTTTCCTACGAGGACAGTCCCCATATCCTAGGACAGGAAGCGATCCGTGTCCTCTTTGAATTAACCAACGGCGAAGCGATCATTACTACCGGAGTGGGCCAGCACCAGATGTGGGCCGCCCAATACTACGATTTCGCCTATCCTCGTCACCATATCTCCTCCCTTGGATTGGGCTCAATGGGATACGGCTACCCGTCTGCAATTGGAGCCAAGGTCGCTTGTCCAGACAAGCAAGTTATTGATATCGATGGAGATGGGTCATTCGTCATGAATGTTCAAGAACTCGCGACCGCTAAGATTGAAAAGATCGCGGCAAAAGCGATGATCCTCAACAATCAGCACCTCGGCATGGTGATGCAGTGGGAAGACCGGTTTTACGACAGCGTTCGCGGGAACACGATTTTGGGCGACGAGAACAATATTGGCTCCCCCGAGAACATCGAAGCGCTGTATCCAAATTATGTGGAAATCGCGAATGGCTTTGGCCTGCCAGCACGACGCGTTCACAAAAAGGAAGAGCTTCGCGACGCCGTCCAGGAGATGCTCGATAGCGACGAAGCCTTCGTCCTCGACGTCATCACACCCTATTCCGAGCACGTTCTACCGATGATCCCCGCCGGAAAATCGGTCGATCAGATGATCGTCAAATAGCTGCGCCGCGCATCGTTGCTCCCTAACCCGCTTCAACGACCAAAGCGGTCAGGTTATCTCGGCCGCTTTCTTGCTTGGCGTCACAAACAAGACGCTCCGCAGGATTCATTTCGGCAAAGCTCGCAGGAGGAAAGTCCAGGAGCGTGTGTATTCGACGGTTAGAGATGCCGTCCGTCACGCCATCCGTGCACAACACGAACCGATCTCCCTTTTCCACCTTAATGGAGCCGTACTGAGGATCGATTCGCTGAATGGAACCGCCGAGGGCTTGCTCCAGGATATTCCGATCGGGACGGGTTCTCGCCTCGAATTCCGATATTTTCCCGGAACGGAGAAGGTAGCCAACATAAGTGTGGTCCTCAGTTACCTGCTTTAGCTCACCGTCTTTAGGGAGATGGTACAAGCGGCTATCGCCGACGTGACAGAAATAGGCAATGCCGGGAGTGAACCAAAAAAGGCTCAACGTGGCGCCCATGCCCCGGCACTCTTCGTAGTGCGCGCTCATCGTGTGCATTTCACTGTGAATGCGCGTAAAGAGCTCTTGCAGTATCTGCTCGCATCCTCGATCGAGCCCCATGGCGCTTAGCTGGAACGATTTTGGCAGGAGTCCCGTAATCTTGTCCACAGCAATCTTGCTGGCGAATTCTCCCGCATTCGCCCCGCCCATTCCGTCGCTCACCGCAAAAATGAAGTCCTCTCCATTCATGGTTGCCGATCCATCCTTACCTAAAAAGCGCACTTCTTGAGCATCGAAATTCAAAGCGAGAAATGCGTCCTCGTTGTTATCCCGAAAGCGCCCGACGTCTGTAAGCCCATTCCAGGTCAACTGAAGCCCCGTCTCAGATCCGCTACTTTCGCTCATGATCCGATCTCGATTCCGGTTGGAGCAGACCCTCGCCGGTCTCTACGATTACTGCGTATTCGAAGTCGATGATGCAAAACCGCCCGATGCGGGCATCGTACGTAATATTGCGAGCGAAGGGATCCCCATGCCGTACCCCATAGTCGCGCTCGAGCTCCTTGTAGAGCTCCGCGGTTCGAGTCTTGCTGATTGTATCTTCTACTCGGGCCCCGCAATTGCTCGTAACCATGTAAAGCGAATCCGGCTCCGAATACAGCAGCTTGGGTACGAAGGGGCACTCCTTTTTCTCCAGGTATTGCAACACCAGGATCTCGTTGTCGAAACGCTCCTGAGCCTCCGGACCCCTGAACGTTTTGTGAACGCGCCCGTCGTATCCGATCCTAACTGAAGCGCGCTGCGTATCTTTGATCTCTCGCATGTTCTATTTTGAGCGATTTCAAGAGCGATTGTTAGCGTTTCTCAATATTTTTCACTAAGTTAGAAAATTTGTTGAATCTCGGCGCATCTTTTGCTCCTTTCATAGCCCGTTCCTATATGGCACCCATGCTCCTGGAAGCCGCAATTCACTTTCGGGACAATCTAAACCCTTAAAAACAAACGACATCAATTATGGCTAAATACAAGCTTGAATACATATGGCTCGACGGCTACACGCCCGTTCCGAATCTACGCGGTAAAACACGTATCGCGTCTGAAGCGCCCAGCTCTATCGACGACTGCCCCATGTGGGGATTCGACGGTAGCTCGACGCTCCAAGCGGACGGAAGCGATTCCGATTGCATGCTTAAGCCAGTAAAGCTCTACCCAGACGTCGGTCGCAACAATGCGTTCATCGTCATGTGTGAAGTAATGCTCCCAAATGGCGATCCGCACCCAAGCAACCATCGAGCGACGATTATCGATGACCCAGATGCATGGTTCGGACTCGAGCAGGAGTATTTCTTGTTCGAAGATGGACGCCCTCTCGGCTGGCCTGAATCCGGTTATCCAGATCCACAAGGCGAGTACTACACGGGCGTCGGATATGAAAACGTTGGCAGCCTCGCTCGCGAAATCGTAGACGAGCACCTTGAGCTCTGCCATGCTGCAGGAATCAACCATGAGGGCATCAACGCCGAGGTCGCAAAAGGCCAGTGGGAGTTCCAGGTATTCTCAAAAGGATCCAAGAACTGCGCTGACGACATTTGGACCGCGCGCTACCTCCTCCAGCGCCTCACCGAAAAGTACAAGGTAACGGTCGAGTACCACTGCAAGCCTTTCTCAGGCGACTGGAATGGCTCCGGCATGCACTGCAACTTCTCCACCAAGCATATGCGCGAAGTGGGCGGAAAAGACTACTTCCTCGCTCTCATGGACGCATTCGAGAAGAACAAGGACGAGCACATCGCAGCCTATGGCCCAGACAACCACATGCGTTTGACCGGTCTTCACGAGACTCAGTCGATCGACAAGTTCTCCTGGGGAGTGGCTGACCGCGGCGCATCTATTCGCGTACCGCACAGCTTCGTCGCTGACGACAGGTACCAAGGGTACCTGGAAGATCGCCGCCCGAATTCGCAAGGCGATCCCTACCAGATCTGCTCGCGCGTGCTCAAGACGATATCCGAAGTACCGACCGCAGTCCCTGCGTAAGGAATTCCGATATCCATCGCTTTCAAAGCGGCGCCGTTTTTATTGCAGGGCGCAATGCGAGACCTGACAAAACCAGAAGGACCTCACTCTAATGAATCGGAGGCGATGAGAGAGTCAGTCTTGAGCGGCAATTCCAAGGGCAGCGTCCAGCGATCCGTCACGATCATCGGCGAATAGCTTTTCTTCATCGCCAAAGTACTCGCCTGCGATGAAGACCTGAGGGACCGTTTTCTTGCTCCCCGATCGGCGTTTCATCTCCAAGTAGTTCTTTAGCGGCAGCTTCCAGCCAAAAAGCATAGGTACTTCCTTGTACACATAGGATACCCCTTTTTCATCTAGAAAGCGGGTCGCCTGCTTTGTGTAAGGGCAAAACAGGCTGCCAAATATTTCTACGTCGCGCTTATTTAGGGGATCGGAACTAGTCGTTGTATCCAGTTTCCCCATGCGATGTCAGGTCCAAGCCGCTCACTTCGTCTGACTCGTCGACTCGAAGTCCGATCGTCGCGCTGATGACCTTCAGAATGATATAAGAAATTACAAAGGTGAAAATCGTAACGAATACGACCGCATACGCTTGAACGCCAAGCTGCTTGCCAATTTCCAAGCCTTCGACTTTGCCGCCGAGAGCGGGTGACCCAAATACCGCCACCAGCAAGGTACCGACGAGTCCGCCAATACCGTGAACGCCAAATACGTCGAGCGAATCGTCGTACTGGTATTTGCTCTTAATAGCGGTACACATCCAATAGCAAAGAATTGAAGAAGTCAGGCCGATGACAACCGCCCCCATCGGGCCAACGGATCCACTTGCCGGCGTGATCGCCGCTAGGCCTGCGATTGAGCCAGTCGCGATGCCCAGCACGCTGGGCTTGCCGTTCTTAACCCACTCGATAGCCATCCAGCCGAGCGCCGCGCAGGATGCGGAGAGATGCGTTACGAGAATCGCCATAGCCGCGTCTCCGTTTGCTCCCAACGCGCTACCGCCGTTGAAGCCGAACCAGCCTACCCAGAGCATACCCGCGCCCATCACCGTAAAAGGCAGGTTGTGGGGCAATATCTGGCCTTTTGGGTAGTCGCGACGCTTGCCTACCATGATACAGGCAATCAACGCGCCCACGCCCGCAGTGATGTGAACCACGAGTCCACCCGCAAAATCCAGCACACCCTTGTCAGCGAAATATCCACCCGCGCCGCCCCAAATCATATGGCAGACAGGCAGGTAAACGAAGATGCCCCAAAGGCCGCAAAACCATAGCATGGCCGAGAACTTCATGCGCTCCGCGAATGCCCCAACCATCAGGGCAGGCGTGATAACGAAGAACGTCATTTGAAACATAGCGAATAGCGATTCCGGTATCGTCCCTGACTCGGAACTTGCGGTCACTCCATTCAAGAAAACCTTGTCGAAGCCTCCCACGAAGGCATTCAAGCCAACCTTCCCCTCTTCCATTCCCACGGTCGAAAACGCCATCGAATAGCCTACGACGAGCCAGATAACGCTCATAAGGCCCGTCAGTACGAAACAGTGCATCAGAACGGATAGCACGTTTCGCCCACGCACTAATCCCGCGTAGAAGAAAGAAAGACCTGGAATCGTCATGAAAAGGACCAAGGCGCTCGCCGTTAGTATCCAAGCCGTGTCGCCGGAATCCAAGCCGCTTGATCCCTGCGCCATCGCCAGAGAAGGAAAAAGAATGGGCAGAAGGGCTGCCCCAATAAGGAGTTTTCGTAGTGAGGAGTGCATTGTAGAGGTTTTTTTTGGGCGCCGCGCCACAACTGGCGATCAGCATATCCCCATGTTCCTAATCCGTTGAAAGAATTCAATGGAAAAGGATGATTTTGAAGACTTTACTGAGACAATTCGCACCTAATACCAAGGTACGAAACCGTCGAGACCAGGCAGTTTAGCTTGTTTTGCAACGAGCAGAGTCCGCGATCTCTTGCGCCTTAAGCGACAATTCGGCCGCCTTGAATGCGTGATCCTGCGTCATGGCGTTTTCCGTTCGATTCTTCATATCGAGCACCAAATCTCCGAAAAACGGAAAATGCTGAGGGCCCTCGAAACGCGTTTCCGTTTCTTCGTCGTTGTTTACCACGAACACGCTCGGGACGCTGTCCGGGCGCCCGATATCGAGATGCTTGCGCACTTCAATATAGCCCTCTGTCCCAAGTATGAACAGACGCCCATCTCCCCAAGCTCTGGCGGCGTCAGGCGTAAACCAGTCGATCCGGCAGTAGCAGGACGCCCCATTGTCCATGGTCATTGAGGTTTCACCGAAATCCTCGAGCTCGGGCTTGTCGGGATTGCTGAAATTCTCGACGCGCGAGAAATTGATGGCGGCATCCGAGGCTCCCGTAATGTGAAGCAATTGCTCGAACTGGTGACTGCCAATGTCCGTCAATATCCCTCCGTAGCGCTCTTTCTCGAAAAACCAGTCGGGACGATTTCCTTTGCTCAGGCGATGCGGCGCCATCACAAGCGCCTGCAGGACACGGCCGATCTTCCCAGAGCGACACAGCTCCCCGGCATAATAGGTCGGCGCGTTATGCAGGCGTTCACTGAAGTAGACCATATACTTTTGGCCGGTCGTGCGGACCGCTTCTCGGGCGGACTCAAGCTGTTCCAGGGTCGTGAACGGAGCCTTGTCCGTAAAGTAGTCCTTCCCGGCAGCCATCACTTTCAATCCCAGATCGCAACGAAGGTTCGGGATGGCAGCTCCCGCCACGCACCGGATCGCTTCATCGCTCAAAATCGTGTCGAGATTCTCCACGACGCTCGCATGAGGAAATTTCTGCTGGAAGGCCTGCGCCTTCTCGGCATTGGGCTCGAATATATACTTCAGTCGCGCTCCGGCGTTCTCCAACGCCGTAGTCATTCCGTCTATGTGGGCGTGGTCCAAGCAGGCAAGACCGAACATGAACTCGCCAGGTTCGACGACATGAACATTCTGCCCACCGGGGTTGTAGGACATTCCATCAGATGCAGTAGTCATAATTTATAAAATGAAGCGTCAGATAATGAGAGGATTGTTATCAGTGAAACAAGCAAGGGCTCAATCGCCCCATTGCAACGGCTTTTTGCAGATCGATGCCGAAAGTTGAAAAAGGGCGATTCCAGACAAACTTCCAAGATGCGAGCCCGTTCGAATGCGAGCGCAGGCTAAGAGCCGTTGCAGAACCACGCGCAAGTCGATCGGCAGGCCCCTTAAGGGCTTAGTAAGTTGCCCGTTCCACTAGGGAAGTACACCCTTTCCCCTTAGGATATGAGGCAAAAATCGCTTCGATTCATCGATTTTTAAGGCCGCGCCCCTATCAATCTATCCCTGAAATCGGGTACAATAGATTCAATCGAGCGCTCTGGTTCTAAAATAGCTTATTATACGTATTCGTGGAAATATTACTGGGAGATTGGGCGAACGATTCGATTTATGATGAAATCGAAACAATCAGACGAAAATCGATCCGGAGAGGGGAAACAAAAAGGAAAGCTGGCCTTGAGCGGTTCAGGCGCCGGGGCGTTGCTGAGCCATGAGCCGCAGTCGAACACGGTTGCGATCGGACAAACGCTCACCGACCTGACAGGCGTCCTCGAATCCATTGACCTGTTCGATACCGACAGTCAAAGCTTCACTTCAAAGCTCAAGAAGCACCACGAGGCAAACCAGCAGTTCGTTGACCCAGCGCAAATTGAGCGCGCCTCCTGTCCGCATTCCATAAAGAAGTGGGCCTTCGAACGCATGCCAGAACTGAAGATTCCCTACGAGGTCAAGAATCGCCTGAAACCTTCGCAGATCGAGGAAAACGCTGACGAGCATGCGACGATGCGCCTCCTGGACCTCGCGGAAGATTTTCTCCAGATCACCAGCTTCTGCCGCGCGCTTCAAGGCATGCAGATTGAGATGTCGCCACACGCGGCGGGCATGGAATTCATTTTCGAGTACATGGGCCCCTGCGATCGCATCGAGCTTAGGGAGATCGAGGATAAAGGGCTCAACTTGCTCTTCAAGAAATTCTCCCGCGAAAACAGCATGAGGCTAAGAGCGAACGTCTCCGACGAATTTGTCGAAATACAGGTAGTTGTCTTTAAAAAGCAACTACGATTGGGAATGAGCCCAACGGATTAAGCGGGCTGATTGCTTGCTACCGTTGCGGCTTCTTGAGTGTCGAGGCAGTGGATGGAATCTTCGAGTGAAGAACTTCCCGCCATACTGCATGCATCACCCATAGCCCGAACAGACAGGGTAGTGTCGTAATCAAGGCAGAAGTAAAGACGCTGCTACGGATCGATTCCAGAATCGCCGGGATTATCATGAACGCGGCAAATCGATAGCACCACTGCTGCTTCGTGTAGAGCCGTTCCCTGGATCCGGGCACCGCTTCTAGGGTGCTATCTGGTTTCGTGCGAATTGCGACATGACCGAAATAACGACCATAAAAATAAGCATAGGACACCCAAAGCGCTCCCCAGAGCCATCCGCCCGTCAATCCTGCTGTTTCCTGATCCACTGTAGTGTTTGATTAATCCCGATAGAAACGAATGTCCTAGCGATTGTCCCTATAATCGACTCATTTCCTTAGTACCTGAGAATCCGCCAGTGTTCCCCTCATGATAAGAATCCAGACGCTCACAATTTACTCGATTCTTTCGGTTGGCTCCGCAACGTGTTGTGAAGATGCATTCTACTAAAGAGGAAGTTCTAGATATTTTTCGCTCTACGGAGGCCCTTTTGCAAGGGCATTTCATCCTTCGATCGGGGCTCAGAAGCGAGTATTTCTTCCAATGCGCGCAAGTGTGCCAGCACATGGCCGAGGTCACACGCCTGATAGTGCTCTTTAAGCCGCAGCTCGAGAATCTTGAATTCAAGACAGTGCTCGCACCCGCCATGGGAGGGCTCGTCGTAGGCCAAGAAGTCGCCCGGCAATTCAATGCGCGCTATATCTTCGTTGAGAAAGAGGATGACCGGCTCGTGCTTCGTCGGGGATTCAAGATCGACCCAGACGAGCCTATATTGATCGTTGAGGACGTCATCACTCGTGGAGGTCGCGCCCAGGAAGCGATCGATATCGTTCGCGAAAACGGCGGAAAAGTCGCCGGGCTCGCGGTACTTGTCGATCGCAGCCAAGGCAATGCCACGTTCGACTGCCCCCTCTTTTCATTACTCGAGATGGGTTTCCCCACTTTTGAACCAGACGCATTGCCCGAACATCTCAAATCAATCCCAGCGATAAAGCTTGGGAGCTAGCGCCTGCTACGATCCGTCAATCGAAATCCACTGTCCGCCTGCATTGAACGAGGCGCGGGCAGCATCCGTGAATTTCATGTAGTTCACTCCATCTTCGAATGAGGTAAGCGTTACAGGAGTCCCCTCTCGAACGCTATCAACGAAGTCAGCTTCCACGTTCCAATCCGCTATATCTTCTGGCTCCGGCTCGATCGCTGCTTCCGCGCTTCCCTCGATCGTCTGATACAGTTGCCCTACTCTCAAATCCAGCCGCAAGGAACCCTTCGTTCCGCAAATAACGAACTCATCGCGACCGCTCCCCATTTCCATACCGCTCATCAATCCCGTAAGCTGAAGTCCGTCCGCGTACTCTGCCATCCATGTAGTTGTTTCCGGGATCTCCACGCGAGTCTTGGATCCCGTCTCCGGATCGTTGCGCTCTTCCATGAAAATTCTCCCATACGACCACACCTTTACAGGTTCGCGCTTCAACCAACGCTGGGCCACTTCGTAATAAATTCCAAGCATCAGCGTGTTGTTTCCGCTGTACTCGATCTTTTGTCGCCAATTCATGGGCGCAAGCGGGTCCGCGTTCATTGGCAACGTTTTCAAGACGCTCAACTCGCGCAGCTCACCCAAGGCGCCCGAAGAGAGAACGTTCGCAATTGTGGCATCCCACTTCAGGGTGAACGGAGAGGGAACGATTTGGGCCACGAGCTCTGGAGCTGCGCGAGAGGCTTGCAGCATCGCCTCCGCCTCGGCCGCGTTCATCGCCATTCGCGCTTCAGTCAATACGTGCTTCCCCGCCTTAAGTGCAGCGATCGTGATCGGCGCATGCAAATAGGGCCAAGTGCCAATGCAAATCGCGTCGATCGACTCGTCATTCACGACCGCATTCCAGTCTTCAGCAACGCGTGGAATGCCATATTCATCGGCAACCGCCTGAGAGGAAGCGATCGAACGATTGCAGACGACATCGATGCTGACGCCATCAATCGCTTGAAATCCCGGAATGTGACGCAATTTCATGTTGCCGCCAGCGCCTACAAGTCCTACCCGAATCGGTTTCAAATCAGCCATAACTATCGTACGCTAGGCCATTAGGATTCCTTGGCAATCCTCGATCGATATAAGCCGCGCTGGGCCTGATCGCCATACTGATCCTTGAGCAATTCCCAAACCAAGTCCCTATTCTTGTAATGATCTGACAAATACGGTTTGAGACGTTGCTCAAACCGATCCCGAAAAAATCGCGACAGCTCGATTTTCCATCCATTCTCCTCCACGAAATGCAGGCTGATCCCTATCGGCACACCAGCCCGAAACAGCCTTCCCGCCGTCGTTCCATTGATCGAATCGACTGAACCCAGCGAGGTTTCGAACAATTCCTCTTCCAGCAATTCCAGCAAATAGCCACTGAGCGCCTTGCTTCCGTCTCCCGATTCAAGCACGCGATTCCAATCCAGCCAATCCTCTCGCTCGAGAAAATCGAGCCGCATTCGAATCATCAGAACCATATATCGATCGAATGCCGAAAGCCTCCTCAAGGATTCCGCATCGCCTCGAATCACCCACGCTTGAATTCCTCCAAAATAGCCGAGAGTCGAATTCGATACGCAACCATCCAGCTTTTCCATTTCACTGCCTTTCCACGCAGCATCGAAGCGTTCGTAAACTTGATTCGGCGTGTCCTTAGATGGAGCGCATCCAAGCGTGAGCAGAACCGCTGAGATTAAGGCAGCTTTGTATAGCGTATAAGCGTATAAACGATGCGACGCATACATGATGTTTCTTGTTAGGGAATACCCATCTGGCTCGCAAGGGGATTGCGCGCAATTCCGACCTCGACTCGGAATCAACTAGACGCGACCCAATCGATCAGCTCCATTTGCAAGACCTTCTGGTTTCCAAAGGAATTCCAAGAAAGCCGATAGGCGATGTCTACTGGTGTATTTTGATCAGGAATACGATCAGCCATTTTCCAGGCTACACCCTGGATCACCCGATGCGATTTATCCAAAAGAGCAAAACGGAAATGAGCATCCTTGAATACTTTAGGACGCTGGGAGAAAGCAACTCGCTTGCTAGCGAAAACAGGTTCCGGATTTTCCTGCCCAAAAGGTTGCAAGAACGCCAGCTCGTCCATGAATGCAGGCGTAATCTCCTCAAGTTGCAAATAGGTCGCGATGCGGATAGTCCGCTCGTAAGCATGCTCCGATGCAAAGGCCTCAATCGCGCCATGAAAATAATCCCTGAGCTCAACAATATGCTCCTTGGCGACGCTTACTCCTACAGCCATCGGGTGTCCTCCCCAGCTCTCAAGCTTTTCAGAGTAGCCACTGAGCACTTCCACAAGGTTGACTCCTTCGACGCTTCGCCCCGAGCCTTTTGCCAGGGCGCCTTCTTTACCCAATACAATGCAGGGCTTCTCGAATGCTCGGGTCAAGCGGCTCGCTACGATGCCGACGACGCCAGGATGCCAGCTATCGCCGTACACAACGAAACCGTTGCGATCCATCTGGGTTGCCTCCACCTGCCGCATGGCATCGTCTACTATCTTCTTTTCAATTTCCTGACGTTCCCGGTTGAAGGAATCTAGGCTGAGAGACGTTTCCATGCAAAAAGGCTGATCATCGCTCAATAGCAGCTCTACCGCTAGCGATGCATCCGCAAGTCGGCCGCTTGCATTGATTCTAGGACCCAGCTTGAAGGAAATGTCCACCGGCTTGATCCCATGGCTCGGATTCATCCCCGACACGTTCATCAAGCTCTTCAATCCCTTGCGCTTGGTCTGAGACAACGCCTTTAGGCCAATTCGCGTAAAGGTCCTGTTCTCGTTGGTCAAGGGAACGAGATCGGCGATCGTACCCATCGCTACAAAATCCAAGTACTCCCTCAACACGACGTCGAAGGCGGCCGCCTCGCCACGGTCTCGCTTGAGCTTTAGAATCCCGTGCGCGAGCTTGAACACCAAGCCCACCGTGCAGAAATTCCGATGATACTCATTGCCGCTGCCATGGACATGCGGATTTACAAGCAAGACGCCACCCGGCAGCTCATGCTTTGTCTGATGATGATCCACAATCAAAAGATCGCACCCTTTGGATAGAATGTATTTCGCCTCTTCAATTGAATTGGTCCCGCAATCCAACGCGATGAACAAATCGGCCTGATCCCCACAATCCATGGCCCTTTCCGCCGCTTTCTGGCTCAAGCCATATCCTTCTTCTAGCCGAAGGGGTACTACGAATTTTGGATACGTTTCGAAGCGCTGGAGAATAGCCACCAGCAAGGCCGTAGCCGTGATGCCGTCAACATCGTAGTCGCCGCAAATCACGATGCGCTGACCTTGGTCAATCGCCTGGCAAATGCGTTCCGCCGCTTGCTTCAAATTCTGAATTTCGAAGGGATCCTCGATCGTATTGAGCCGAGGGTAGAGGAACTTTCGGGCTTCCTCTACGTCAGAAAGTCCAGCGCGGACAACGAGCTCCGCAATTGCGGGGCTAAGATGAAGCTGCTTGCGAAATTGCCCAACAAGAGACGCAGAAGATGGATTGTATTCCCAGTGGGCCAAGGCAGAAGATCAGCTCCCCTCTTGGGTCTCCTTCGCTCCTGCCTGCCATTCGTACTCGGGAGCCACGTCATGGCTCTTTTCCACGCTTCGGCGATCGCCCTTGTGCCACCAGTAGAAGACCGGGCTCGCGATGAAGATCGACGAGAACGTTCCCGTTACGATACCGATGGCGAACGTGAATGCGATATCGCTCACGACGCCTGTTCCGAAAACATAGAGCGAAACGGCTGCGAGCAAGGTAGTGAAACTGGTAAGCAATGAACGCGATAACACGCCATTGAGAGCGGAATTGACGATATCGTATAGCTTCGCCGTTGGCTTCAACTGCAATTCCTCGCGTATCCGGTCGAACACGACAATTGTATCATTGAGAGAATAACCAACGATTAAAAGGATGGCAGCGATCATCGGAGCGGTAAATTGGTGACCAGGCACAAGAACGAACACTCCAATCGTCAGTAGGATATCGTGAACCGTCGCGATGATTGCCCCAATACCGTATCCGATCTCAAATCGAATAGCGATATAGAGAAGAATCAACCCGAGCGATATACCGATCGCGAAGAACGCGTTCTTCTGAATCTCTTCACCCACTGATGGTCCAATTACATTCGTACCGACGGGCTCGAAGTTTGCCGATGGAAACGCGTGTTGCAATGCCTCGACCACTTTCACGCTTTCCTCGAATGGTGTCTGTAGCTTCAATACCTCAACCCCGCCACCAAGCGGCGTTACGTATTGCGGTGTGACTTCGCCAAGCTCTTGCTCCAGCACAAGACTCGAAATATCCGATTCTTCAATACGATTCTCAAACGTCATCGATACTTCGTCACCGCCCGTAAAATCGATACCGAATATGGTATCTGCTTTCGAAAAGAGGGCAATCACTCCAATGAGCACGATGGTCCAGGAAGCCGCGAATGCCGGCAAACGGAAGTTGAGAAACGGCACTTTGGGATTCTTCACGATCGACAGCATCGTGAATCGCTTCATCAGGTTGGAATCCACCAGCGTATCCAATAGAAATCGGTTCACGACCAAGGCGCAGAACATTGTGGTCACGACCCCGATAGCCAAGGTTAGACCAAACCCTTTCACGGGTCCCGCACCGATAGAGAACATCACGATTGAAACCAGGAAAGTCGTTACGTTCGCATCGAAAATCGTCGAGAACACCTTGTCGAATCCACCAAGCACCGCCGATTTGAGCGACTTGCCTACCTTGAGCTCTTCTCGAATGCGCTCGAAGATAAGAATGTTGGCGTCGACCGCCATGCCGATGGTGAGAATGACCCCAGCAATACCCGGCAAGGTAATGGTTGCTCCCACGCTCGCTAACGCGCCGAGAACGATGATCAAATTGAGGACGACAGTGATCAAAGCGATCACTCCTCCCACCATGTAGTAGATCATCATGAAGATCGCCACGAGGGAAACTCCCCATTGGGCCGCTCGCTTCCCAGAGTCGATGGAGTCCTTCGCCAAGGTCGGTCCAACCTCGTAGAGCTCTGCAACCTCGAGCTTGAATTCGAGTGGATTGTTGAGCACGTTCGCGAGCTCGATCGCTTCCCGTTGCGTAAAGCTTCCTGAAATGGATGCGCGACCCCCACGAATTGGTTCGTTCACATTCGGCGCCGAATAAAGCTTCCCATCTAGAACGATCGCCAAGCGTCCTTGGCCCGCAAGCTTCTCGGTAATATCGCCAAAGCGAGCCGCTCCTTCGCTATCGAAATTCAATGAAATCTCGTATCCCCCCACCGAATTCTGGATTGGATTCGAATTGTCGACGAACTTTCCGGTCAGCGCCGGGTATCGGCTTACATAGAGCTCCTCTTCGAATACTTGGCCCCCGTTTTCGCGAGACAGCGTCATCACCTCGTAGCCATAAGGCTCCGCATCGATCCCCGGACGCGCCGTCATGTGCACTTCACGAAAATCCAGACGAGCTGGGCGCTTGATGTCCTCCAGGATGTCCGGATTGTCCTTGATGCTGATTCCGGCTAGCTGCACCTCAATCCGATCCTCGCCCACGAGACGTACGATCGGTTCGGAAACGCCGTACAAGTTGACCCGCTCCTGCATGATCTCGATCGCTTTCGAGAGCTTCTCTTGACGCTCGTAGGAATCGACGCCCGCTAGGGCTGCCGGATCGACTTGCAAGGTCATGGCCACGCCCCCTGCAATATCCAATCCAGGCCTTAGGTCGGCCTTCGAATCGTTTAGCAGCGCGTTGAGCAAAATGGTGTTTCGTTTTTCGATATTTCGAAGCGAGGGCTCGAGAGCGATCTGAGGGAAATGCTGGGAAAGGTCGATTCGCTCTCCGTTGCCGATCGATTTCAGGGCCATATAAACGCTCACGACCTTGTCATCCGTCTTTTCCAAGGCCATAGCCCGGTCCAGGATTTGATCGAACTCGGCGCTATCGGACGCGCCGCGCAAATACTCGGCGAAGTCTTGGTCTTCCCAAGGAACAAGATACGAGATTGAGAACCCTACAATGACGACAGTCGCCAACAGTTTCCAGAGGTGCTTTCCAGACATGATTCGAAGATTTGTTATCCTATAATGGCAAAATAGCCGCCTCGCAGGCGGCCAGAACGAAACGTCGCTTGGTGATTATGTAGATTCCGAATCGGTCGACACGACTGTAGCGACGGATGATTTCGTGATTTCGATCTTAGTATTCTCGGCGATGCGCAGAACGAATCGGTCATCCTTCACGTTTGTGATCGTACCGTAAATTCCGCCGGAAGTCACGACCTCGGCTCCCGAGGTGAGTTCCGTAATCATTTTCTGATGCTGCTTCTGCTTCTTGCGCTGCGGGGCAAAAAGGAGGAAGTACATCGCGGCGAACATGATCAGAATAGGCAGAAATCCACCGAGTCCACTCCCACCTCCTGGAGCTGCCTCCTGCGCGAGTATATTTATAATGAGATCCATCGATTGATGCGTTAAAGTTTGCTTTGTGCGGTTTCTTGAAAAATGAAGTTGGCTACTCAATCCAGCCGCATTTCGAAAAGCAAGCGCAGAAGGAATCGTCTGAAACAAAATTGAAACCGAGATCCGGGAAGCCAATCCCGACCTAAGTCCTTAATTTCCAATCGTCTTGAAAGGTCAAAACACGAAGCGCTGGACCGTTCGCGAGTCGATCGAGCTCTACGGGCTCAATCGGTGGGGCCAGCCCTACTACGATATCGACTCTGATGGCTACCTCTGCGTAAAGCCCGCAGGAGACGAACGCTCGGTCCGTGTCGCCGATGTCGTCGAGGAAGCTGCGAGCAAGGGGCTCCATGCTCCGATCGTCATTCGATTTCAGGATTTGCTACGGCAACGCGTCGAACGTCTCCACACCGCCTTTCAACGCTCAATCTCCGAGGAAGGCTACCCGGGACGCTACCAAGGCGTCTTCCCAATTAAGGTTAATCAGCTCCGAGAGGTCATCGAAGAAATCCAGGACGCCGGCAAGCCGTTCGACTACGGACTAGAGTGCGGCAGCAAGCCCGAACTCCTCATCGCTCTCGCCATGCAGGAGAACAGCGAGGCCTTGCTGATCTGCAACGGCTACAAGGATGCCGAATACATACGCCTCGCCTTGTACGGATTGAAGATCGGCAAGAAGGTCGTTATCGTGGCGGAACAGCTGTCCGAGCTAAAGTCGATAATCGCCTTGAGCCAAGAGCTCGACGTTAGGCCGCTGATCGGTTTTCGAGCGAAACTATACGCCCGTGGCGAGGGCAAGTGGGCGCTCTCCTCAGGAGACAACGCCAAGTTCGGTTTGACGACCACGGAAATGATTGAAGGGGCTCGCATGCTCGAGGAAGCCGAGCTCGTTGACTCCCTCACCCTACTCCACTTTCACATCGGGTCGCAGGTTCCCAACATCATTACCTTGAAGAATGCAGTGATCGAGGCCGCCCGCTTCTATTGCCAGCTTTCTAAGCTCGGCTTTCCCATGGGCTACATCGACGTCGGGGGGGGACTGGGAATCGACTATGACGGGTCGCGTTCCAATTGGGAGAGCTCGACCAACTACAATCTCGAGGAATACGCTCGCGATGTTGTTTTCAACATCAAGCAGATCTGCGAATCGAGCGACGTCCCCTGCCCCCATATCGTATCGGAGAGCGGGCGGGCCATCACTGCCCCGCACAGCATTCTGGTAACGGAGGTCGTCGACCGCATATTTAAGCGAGATAGCGCCTTGAAAGTAAGCAAGGAAGACATCAAGGACTCCGTCGTCCAGGATCTTTACGACATGGCCAATGGTCGTGTCAGGTACGGGCGACTCGAGAAATTCCACGACGCTTTGCAGAAAAAGGAAGAAGCGTATTCGCTTTTCAATCACGGTTATCTCGACCTGCATGGTCGAGCTCAAGCCGAATCGCTCTTTTGGCAAATCTGCACCAAGCTCGAAAAGAGCACCCAAAAAGGAGGCTACACGCCTGAGGAGCTCGTCGAGCTGAGGCAAATGCTGGCCGACCAGTATATTTGCAATTTTTCGGTATTCCAGTCGCTCCTCGACCACTGGGCGCTAGACCAGCTTTTTCCCGTAGCCCCCCTCGTCCGCCACAAGGAACGCCCCTCCGTAAACGCCATTCTGGTCGACATCACGTGCGACAGCGATGGAAAGGTCTCTAAGTTTATCGATCTCGAAGACGAGAAGGAGTACTTGCCCCTGCACCCGCTCAAGAAGAACGAATCCTACTATATCGGATTTTTTCTCATAGGCGCGTATCAGGACATCATGGGAGATAACCACAACCTGTTCGGACGCGTCAACGAAGCCCACGTTTTTCTCGAGGAAGACGAGGAAGATGGGTTTTATATCGAAGACACCATCAGCGGAAATCGCGTGAAAGACGTGCTCGAGAGCGTGCAATTCAAGTCGGAGATGCTGTCCCGCCTCATGAAGAAACAGGTCGACCGGGCTATTAAGCAAGATCGGGTAAAGCCTCGTCAAGGCGTGCGCTTTACGGAAATGTATGAGCAGAGCATGCAGAAAAAAACCTACATGGACCTCTCGGAAGACACCAAGCGCAAGCGAAAGCGGCGCGCTTCGAAGTAACGGTCTGATTCACTCTGCGATCGAACGCCATGAGCGACGCCCGGCTAATAGTATTCTACGATGGAGACTGCGGCTTCTGCGACACCAGCATTAGGCAGCTCATGCGTATCGACGCGCGTCGCCAGATTCGCTACGCTCCCTTGCAAGGGGAGACAGCTGTCCAGAATCTGCCACCTGATCTCCGAGATACCCGAGATCTCAAGACGCTTGTCTTCCTCGATTCGGAGGGTCGAATTCACACGAAGTCGACCGCCGTGATCGCTGCCCTCGCCCAAATTGGAGGCATTTGGAAGGGCTGCCAGCTCGCCTTGATCCTGCCGGCATCCTTTCGTGATTGGTTCTATGATCGGGTCGCTATCCGCCGACGTTCCCTGATCGCCAAATACTCCTGCCCGTTGCCCACGCCGGACGAGCGTGCTCGGATGCTGCCATAGGCGAAGCCGTCACGGGCGCGTCCATTTCTAGTCTCGAAACCGTTTCAAATGCTCGCTTGCGTTTCACTTTTCAACCGTCATAAGAACCAGGCTTTTCCTCCGGGGCACTCATAATAACTAGTAGATCAATACATCATGACGACTGACATCATCGATATTAACGCTCGAGAAATAATCGACTCACGCGGCAACCCAACCGTTGAAGTCGACGTTGTGCTCGCCTCAGGAATCGTAGGACGCGCCGCCGTCCCATCCGGAGCTAGCACCGGCGAAAACGAAGCTCTCGAGCTCCGCGATGGAGCGCTTCCCGTTAAGAAGGCGCCCAAAGGAGCCAAGAAACGCTACCTCGGCAAAGGCGTGCTCAAGGCAGTTGCCAATGTACACGATCTGATCCTTCCCGAGATCGTCGGAATCGATGCCTGCGATCAAGTATCCGTAGATCATGCCATGCTCGCCCTCGACGGCACCAAGAACAAGGCGAAGCTCGGCGCAAACGCCGTTCTCGGCGTTTCTTTGGCGAACGCGAGGGCAGCCGCTCAAGCCTCTGGCCTCGAGCTCTACAAGTACCTGGGCGGCCCGAATGCGAAAGTGCTCCCGGTGCCGATGATGAACATTCTCAATGGCGGAGCCCACTCCGATGCTCCGATCGACATTCAGGAATTCATGATCATGCCCAAGGGAGCGGATAGCTTCCGCGAAGCTCTTCGCATGGGAGCGGAGATCTTTCACGCCCTCAAAGGGGTCCTCAAGTCCAAGAACCTGTCCACCGCAGTCGGCGATGAGGGCGGATTCGCTCCTGCGCTCGACTCAAACGAGCACGCGCTCGAGGTAATCGCAGCCGCCACCAAGAAAGCCGGATACAAGCTCGGCAAGGACATCTTCATCGCCTTGGACGTAGCTGCCAGCGAGTTCTACAAGAACAAGAAGTACGTTTTCGACAAGTCTGACGGATCGAAGAAGAGCAGCGCCGAAATGGTCGCCTTCCTCAAGGATCTATCGGACTGCTATCCCATCATCTCCATCGAGGACGGACTCGACGAAGGCGACTGGAAAGGCTGGAAGCTTCTCACCGACGAGATGGGAGCGAATACCCAGCTTGTAGGCGACGACCTTTTCGTGACCAATACCGAATTCCTCAAAAAGGGAATCGATCTCGGAGTGGCGAACTCCATCTTGGTCAAAGTAAACCAGATCGGATCGCTCACCGAAACGATGGACGCGATCGAAATGGCTAAGGAAGCATCCTACACCTCCGTTATCTCTCACCGCTCCGGCGAAACTGAAGATACGACCATCGCCGATATCGCCGTAGCGACCAACGCGGGTCAAATCAAGACGGGTTCGCTCTGTCGCAGCGATCGAGTAGCGAAGTACAACCAGCTTCTACGCATCGAAGAAGAACTCGGACCAAACGCAGTCTACGGCGGGAAACTGTAATCATAAAGCAACTACTTTTTCAATAGCCCGTAGCCTATTCGCTGCGGGCTATTTTTGCGCCCGAAACATACGTATCAGCCTCATTTCCAGCAATGCTCATAATATTCGATGTAGATGGCACGCTGATAGGCGGAGAAGAGTACGATTGGAAGGCATTCAACGACGCATTCACGGATGTGACAGGCCGGGAGTTTTCGGTCGAATTTTGGAAAAGCCTCGAAGAGGTCACGGCTAGCGCCATCGTCCACCAAGGACTATCGGATTTGGATATCCACGAGCGCACTCGCCTGGAGCATCGAGTCCGGGACCGATGCCTGGAAAACTTGATACAGTCGCGCTCCGGCAACCCTGGGGCATTCACCTGCACTGACGGCGCGAGCGAGCTCCTCGAATTCCTCCATCAAAGCGACACCTACGATGTAGCGATCGCTACCGGCGATTGGTTCAAGACGATTCAGTACAAGCTAGATACTGCGGGTATCGGTCTTGAACGCTATTCACACGCCACTTCCTCCGACGCCTTGATTCGTTCCGAGATTATAAAGGTGGCCGCCTCGAGAACGACCCGCGCGGTTGAAGAAGCCGTGTATGTAGGTGATGGCGTGTGGGACATCCGTGCCTGTCGTCAGCTAAACATTCCTTTCATCGGAACAGGGCAACGCATTGATAAGCTGAAAGAGGAAGGCGCGCAATGGACGCTACCCAATCTGGAAACAGAAGAATTCCTCGCTACCTTAGACCAATTGAGGCAGCGAGGGAATCGCTAGTTCATCTCCCAAGCTACATAAATAGATTCGGCAAGATTGAGGACACAATCAGAATTTCAATCAGTCCTACGAATCCCATTACCGCCAGCAAAGCAGTCCACGTCTTGAGCGTCTCCCGTTCTGTGAATCCGCTCAGTTTGCATACTACCCAGAAGCCGCTGTCGTTCATCCACGAACCCATTTGAGAGCCGAATGCGATGGCGGCGAACAAGTATATCGGACTGTATTCCAGGCTCGCTCCATTTCCGATGATAGCGGCGATGATTCCCGAGGTGGTGATCATCGATACGGTTCCAGAGCCTTGGGCTACCTTTAGGACCGCTGCCACCAGCCAGGCCATAATGATCAATGAGAAACCGGTTTCCGCGGAAGCGGCGCTGATCGCTTCTCCCACTCCTGCATGACGGATCATGGCCCCGAAGGCGCCTCCCGCAGAGGTAATGAGAATGATCGTTCCGGCTGTTCCCAGAGGACTCTCCATCACGTTGCCAAGAGCCCGAAAGCTAATGCCTTTTTGCTTCGCCAGCAGATACAAGGCGATCAGAGTGCCAATGAACATGGCAACATTCTTGTTCCCAAGGATCTCCATTAGTCCATAGAAGCTTCCCCCCTCGCTCCAGATGCCCATGAAGGAGGACAGGGCGATCAAGAATACCGGCAAAACCACGGGAAGCATGGAGACGAAAAAGGACGGGAGTTCGCTATCGTCTTTCGAGACGATCGCCTCGATGTCAGCAATCTTGATTCCAGGGCTTTCCCGCACGCCAATATTCATCCGGCCTTCTGCCCACTTGCCGAAGTAAAGTCCCGCAAACGCCGGAATGAGTCCCAGACCGACACCGGCAACAATGGTGAATCCAAGATTCAGATTCAGCGTCTCCACCATTACGAGTGGTCCGGGAGTGGGAGGCACGAGACCATGCGTAATCACGCCTCCACTACAAACTGCCATAACAAAATAGAGGTAATTCCTTCCCAGTCGAAAAGCCAGGGCCTGCGCTAGCGGAATCAGAAGGAAGAACACGGTATCGAAAAAGACCGGTATTGACAGAAAGAACGAGCAAAGGACCAACGCTGCTCCCGCGCGCTTTTCTCCAAGCGTACGGACCATCCCCCTCACGATGCGATCCGCCGCCCCGCTCTCCATCAAGCAAATGCCTATGATCGCTGCCAATGCGATTACCCAAGCTATCTTGCCGGCGGTCGTTCCGAATTCAGTCATGGTCAGGCCAATCGCGGTTACGATGTGGTTCGCTCCTTCCGCGCCCGGCAGCGAAGACGACAAAGCCCCAACCAGCACCGCCGCCAGTATCAAGGATATGAAGGCATGTATTCTAAAGACGGCGATCGAAACGATCACGAAAAGGATTCCTAGCGCCAGCACCGCAAAGGGCCAGTAACCAGTATTCAATGAAGCGAGCAGAGGGAGGTACATAGATTTGATTTAGGATTTTAAAGGGGTTGCTCTCGTCGGCTAGCGATCCGCCAAAGCAGTCTCGATTACGGGTCGGATCACGTCGCGCCACATCTCATTTCCTTCAGCGCTCAAGTGCAGGCCATCTTTAGCGAAAAGCGACATATCGGGAGGAAAACCAGTAGCCAGCATTGGCGTGGCGATATCCGCATAGTATAAGTCTGCATCGCTCTTGCTCAGCGCTTGAATCCGCTTGTTCACTACATCCATCTTCGACCAGAGCGCTTTGCGACGAATACTGGGCTTGATTGCGATATAGACGATTTTTGTCCCAGGCAATCGCTCCCGGGTCATTTGGGCGAACGTCTCGAAGTCTCCGAAAACCTTGTCGATCGACTTCCCTGCTCCGATATCGTTATCGCCTGCGTAAAACGCAATTACGCTTGGCTGATACGGCGCTACGATTCGATCGAAGAAGAAGATGGAATCCGAAATTTGAGAACCGCCAAAACCCCGATTGATCGAATCAATGCCCTTGAAGGCGTTCGCGGTATCCCAACGCCGAATAGACGAGCTTCCTAAGAACAGGACTTTGCCTGGATCCGGCATTTTCTTTTCATCAGCCGCTTCAAACGCCGCGATGGCTTGGTCAAAGCGATGCGGATCCGCCTTTACCTCCTGAGCCTGCGATGGGTTTGGAAAATTGATTAGGCTAGCGATTCCTAAGATGAAGGGGGCGCAAGGACGCAGAAAAGATCGTTTCATTGGGGGATTGTTAGTTTCTAGTATTTCAGGGGTCGCGTTCACCCAAAGCGCAATCGAATGGGAAGGAAGCGAATGAAGAAAACGGGTACCATACGGGAGTGTCGAGGAGGTTGGGGGCAATCGGCCTCGGGGTAAAACGCAAAAATAGCGACCTCCCAAGAAGGTCGCTACGCAATGTTCGAACTCAGCTAAGCTCGGTAGTATTCTCGCCAGCCTTTTCGAACCTTCGGCTTGATGTACTTGTTGAGGGAGCGTTGGTTCGTTATCCGCATCTTCTCGGAGTCCCATTCGATGTCCTTGCCAGTTCGAATCGCCAAGGCGCCCAGTATGATCAGCTCGGTGAGACCCTCCGCATAGTCGAAGTGCGAGCCGGGGGTCGGCCCCTCTCCTTTCACCGCGCGAATCCATTCCTGAATGTTGCCGCCTTTGACGCGCGGCAACGTTTCCGGAGGGCGATTGCGGCGAAATTCCTGCCAGACATCCTCGTCGAACAGACGCGGGCTATTCGGGCGCATTCCAGGTGAAAACAGCGTTTGCTTATCTCCCACCAGGCAAATGCCGTCGACATAGGTCTTCGCTTTGTCCGCATTTCCGGTCTTCGCTAAGGCAGCCGCCTGAGCCGCTTCGAAATCTCGGGCGATCTTAGGAGCGCCAGGTCCTTCATGCCATTCGACCTTCACGGGAGGCAGGCCATTGCGCTCCGGAAAATGATAGGTCACAACGCTGCCGCTCGGAGTGTATACGGGGTTCGGCTTACCGGTGAGCTTTACTTCTATCTTGGATGGATGGCCCAACTGCAGCGCCCAGTATGGAATATCGATGGTGTGACAACCGATGTCGCCTAGCCCGCCGCAACCGTAATTCCACCAGCCGCGCCAAAAAGCAGGGTGCAAGTCCTCGCTAAACGGCGTCATCGGAGAGGGCCCAATCCACTTGTCCCAATCCATCCCTGCGGGAACCGGTTGGCCCTTGGGCAATTCGAAACGCTCTCCTGGACGGAAGCCGTAGCCCTTGTCAGGGCGATTGGTCCAAGCGATGACCTCGCGTACATTGCCCAGCACGCCTGCATCGAACCATTCCTTGATCAGGCGCATGCCGTCGAAGGCCCTGCCTTGATTGCCCATTTGAGTGACCAGCTTATTTTCCCGAGTCTTTTGGCACAGGGTTCTCAACTCGTAGATGTTGTGCACAAGCGGTTTCTGTACGAACAAGTGCTTCCCCATATCTGCCGCCGCCATCGAGGTTACGAAGTGGGTGTTGTCGGGCGTGGCCACGCCTACCGCGTCGATCTGGTTGCCCATCGTGTCCAGCATCACTCGGTAGTCGCTAAACGCTCTCGCTTTCGGGAATTTCTTCTGCGTCTCAGCGATAGCCCCAGGATCAACGTCACAGATGGCGACGACATTCTCGCGCGCCATTTGCGTGAGGTTTCCTCGCCCTTGGCCACCAACGCCAATGAAGGCGATGTTCAGCTTATTGTTGGGCGATTGCCCGGTTTGACCGATCGAGAAACGCGGCAGCGCAAGCGCGCCTCCCGCGAGCAAAGTCGTCGTTTTCAGGAAGCCTCTCCGAGTGCCTCCTGCTTTGGGGAACATTTTTTCGCTCATGTACAAACCAAGTTAAGAGTTTTTCGAAGCAGCTCAATGAATATTCGGAGGATGAATCAAATCTAAGAAATGGGTAGCCGTGACTCTTCCGTCTCTTATTGCTTGGGATCTCGACAATCCCCCGACCGAAATTCTACAATGGGCTCCATGTACAGAAACGCGCTATGCGCGGCCCTCATTTCGATGGCGCCGCTATTTCTGCTAATCGGATGCCAGGTCGCTCCATCAGAAAATGAGAGCCTCAATGTTATGTCCTTCAATATTCGATACGGAAAGGCGAAGGACGGCGACAATCATTGGGATAATCGGAAAACGCTCGTTTTTGACGTATTCTCGAATCACACCCCGGAACTTGTGGGACTGCAGGAGGCGCTGGACTTCCAGATCGATGCCATCCTAGAGGTTCACCCTCAATACGGATACGTCGGCATCGGACGCAATCCTGGGGGCGGGGGCGAATTCGCAGCCATCTTGTTCGAGAAAGAGACTTACCAAGTAATCGAGCACGATACCTTTTGGCTATCCGACACTCCAAGCGAAGCTTCTGCTAGCTGGGGAAATACGCTCGTCCGCATTTGCACCTAGGCCCGTTTCGAACGTCTTGCCGACAATCAGCGCTTCTACGTCTACAACACGCACTTCGATCATCGTTCGGAAAACGCTCGCGAACAGAGCGCCTTGCTCATCGCGGAACGGATCGCGAACCGTTCCCATCCGGAGGACCCGTACATCCTAATGGGCGATTTCAATGCGGGATAAAAGACGCGAACCATAGCGACCCTCCTCGGAACGCATGAGATCGCGCCCCATTACGACCAGGCGCCTCTCGTAGACACTTTCCGAGTTCTCCACCCCAATGCCGAGAACGCAGGGACCTTCGGCGCCTGGACGGGAAAAACCGAGGGAGCTGAAATCTACTATGTCTTTGTCGCTCCGACAACGTCGGTCCTAGATGCTGCTATCCACCACGACAACGAGGACGGTCGCTACCCCTCGGATCACTACCCGGTTTCTTGCCAGGATCCGCTTCTAGAGACGCTTCAAGTCGGGTCTCTACTTTACTTTAACGGGTTTCAGCTTCCAAATCTCCTTCGCATATTCAGCGATGGTGCGATCTGAAGAAAACTTTCCGACACGGGCTGTGTTGAGAATCGCCATACGCGCCCAGCGTTTCTTGTCGCGGAACGCGTCATCGACTTCTTCCTGACAATCACAATACGCGCGAAGATCCGCCAGCGCCTTGAAAGGATCTCCTCCTTCAAGCAAGCTATCGCGCAAGGGCTTGAGAACACCCGGCTCGCCAGCTGCAAAATAGTCAGAGCCAATCCAATCGACAATCGCCTTAAGCTCCTCATCGCCATTATAGACATCAACCGGATTGTACCCCTTGGCATCCAATTCCGCCACTTCGTCGACATCCATTCCGAAGATAAAAATATTGTCGTCCCCGACCTCCTCCTTGATCTCGATATTGGCGCCATCGAGCGTACCGATCGTGAGCGCTCCGTTGAGAGCAAGCTTCATATTGCCCGTGCCCGAAGCCTCCTTGCCCGCTGTAGAAATCTGCTCGGAAAGATCCGCCGCGGGAATGATGCGGGCCGCCAAGGACACGCGGTAGTTGGGCAGGAACACCACTTTCAGCTTACCGCCGATGCGCTCGTCGTTGTTGATCACCTCCCCTACTGCGTTGATGGCTTTAATAATCGTTTTAGCCAAGTAGTACCCGGGAGCCGCTTTCGCTCCAAAGATGAATACCCGGGGAACGATGTCCAGGCTAGGGTCATGAAGGAGCTTTCGGTACAAATGAAGAATGTGCAGCAGGCTCAAATGCTGCCGCTTATACTCGTGAAGACGCTTGATCTGAACATCGAACATCGCTGCAGGATCCACCTCGACGCCGCAGTCTTTCTTTATTATTTCGGCCAAGGCAGCTTTGTTCGCGTATTTAATATCCATATACGCTTTTTGAAATGCCTTGTTGTCTGCATACCCTTCCAACTGCTTCAAGTCATCGAGATTTTTTGTCCAGCTAGATCCGATCTTCGAAGTGATGAGCTCGGACAGATCCCGATTGCACGCAAGCAGCCAACGGCGCGGCGTAATTCCATTGGTCTTGTTCGTGAACTTCCCTGGGTAAAGCGCATCGAAGGTCGGGAAGAGCCGCGTCTTCAGTAATTCCGAATGAATCGCCGCGACCCCATTTACAGTGTGGCTAGCAACCACGGCAAGATGGGCCATACGCACCATCTTCGGATGACTTTCCTCAATAATGGATACATCGCGCTTTATAGCGTTATCGCCAGGATGTTCTGCCTCAACGGTATCCATCAATTGATTATTGATACCATAAATAATATTTAAGTGACGCGGCAGCACTTTTTCGAACAAGGGAACGCTCCAACGCTCGAGGGCTTCTGGAAGCAAAGTGTGGTTCGTATACGCGAAGGTCTTATTCGTCAGCTCCCAGGCGTAATTCCAATCGAGCTTTTCTTCATCAACCAGGATACGCATGAGCTCGACCACGGCAATGGCTGGGTGCGTGTCGTTTAGCTGGATCGCTACCTGCTTCGGGAAGTCGCTCCAGTCATCGAAGGAAGTGTGGAAGCGACGGATGATATCGTGAAGCGAGCAGGTGACGAAAAAGTACTGCTGCACCAGCCGCAATTCTTTCCCATTCTCGGTACGGTCGTTTGGATACAGCACTTTCGAGATCGTTTCACCGATCGCCTTCTCGCGCACGGCTTCCACATAGTCGCCTTTGTTGAATTCATCCAAGTCGAAATCTTCAGATGAACGGGACGACCAGAGGCGTAAAAAATTAACCGTCTTCGTACCGTATCCAGCGATTGGAATATCGTAGGGGACTCCTTCGATCGTCTTAGTATCCACCCAATCCTCATGATAGTCGCCATTGCTATCGAATACCTGCTCAACGCGCCCATACAATTTAATATGCTGCGTGTACTCGGGACGCACGATTTCCCAAGGCGTACCGAATTTCTTCCAGCTATCCGGGTGCTCGACCTGATGCCCATTCACGAACTCCTGCTTGAACAGGCCAAATTCGTAGTAAATCCCGTAACCGATAGCCGGCAGATCGAGGGTCGCCAAGGAATCAAGGAAGCAAGCGGCCAAGCGGCCTAAGCCCCCATTGCCCAGTCCCATGTCGACTTCCTCTTCGACGATATAGTCCCAGTCCAAGCCCAGCTCCTCGATCGCAGCGCGGGCCTCATCGTAGATACCCGTGTTGTGCATGTTGTTAACGAGCATACGACCCATCAAGTACTCCATGGACAAGTAGTAGACTCGGCGCGTCTTCTTTGAAAAGTGAGTGGCCTGCGTTTCGATCATGTGCGTCACGATACGATCGCGCACCGCCAAGGAGAGGCAGTTCCACCAATCATGGCGCGTGGCGATGGACGGATCATGCGCTAAGGTCAGTTTCAGATGCTCGAGTATCGAATCCTTCAATGGAGGATGCGCCTCCGAAGCGGATTTCGTTTTTGCCCGCTTAGAAGCCGGCTTTTTCTTGGATGCAGTGGTCATGAAATTCTGTGGATTGAAATTGTCAGTTTCTGACTGAGAGCGGATAGGCATCGCGCGCCTAGACACAAGCCTTTCCTGCGCCAATCGCCCATGTCTTTGAAGATCGGCAAATAAAAGAAAAAATCTGGTCAAAAATAGGCATGGGATGCGTTTCTTTAATCCGGCGCTTCGATGAATCGACCTACGTCCTGCAATGCTAGGAACGATGGAAGCGGCGACTGAGTTCGCTCTTCGCGAGCTCGATGAACGTAGGATGACCATCTGGATCGCTTAGGGGATTGCTCGATTTGAAAAGCGCCTCCACCATGTTCAAAAGCTCCGCTTCGGTCGGCGTTTCAAAGCCGTGGACCACGCGATTCGCCGCTTGCTTTGCCAGAGCTTCATGATTGGCGGAAACTCGGTTGTCTGAAACGCCTCCTTTTCGAAGCAATTCTACCACATCTCTCAGATAGGACTCCGAATCCGTTTCCGGCAGCCAGCTTGGAACTGCCACGATCCGAAAGAAGTTCCTTCCAAAGGGAGATGCTTCGAGCCCTAGGGTTTCGAGAAATTCCATATTGTCGGTTAAGATGGCCGCAGAAACGGGATCGAGCTCAACAGGGATCGGCAATAGCAACGACTGGCTTTGGGCGCATCGATCCACATAGGAGGCCAATATACGCTCATACCAAACGCGCTTCTGAGAAGATTTTACGTCCATCACGACAATGCCCGCATCCGTGTCGAACAGCGCATAGATACCCTGTCCCCATCCAATGAATTGCCACGAATCGGATAGCGCCCGGGGCGAATCCGAATCGCTCGCCGTCGTCTCGGGGATGCTATCTACGTTCAACGAATCAGGCTTGGTCGTCTTGGCAGGGTTAACCACGCCGACCGAAGAAGGCGCAGCTGGGGAATCCGCGGCGCGAGCCCCAATAGAATCTGTCTTCAAGAGCGAAGACTCGCCCTGATCCGAAATAGGCGGCGACGACTTGCCCACTCCAGCGCTCGGACGCTTCTTGAAGGTAAGTTCCACGGGAGCTGCGGCAACTTCGACGGTTTCCTTTAACGCCTCCAGGATAGCCCGAACAGCGAAGCCGCGTACGTTTGCTTCATTCCTAAATCGAATCTCCCGCTTAGCCGGATGCACATTCACATCCACCTGGGCAGCCGGCAGCTCCAGGAACAAAAGGGCGACCGGATAACGTCCTTTGGGAATGTGGCCGTAGTACGACTCGATCAAAGCGTATCCCAGTGTCCGGCTGTCTACGGGACGGTTGTTTACGAAAACAAGCATCTCGTGGCGGCTCGAGCGGGAATGTCCCGGAGCGCCAATCAAGCCTCTCAAGCGCATGTCCTGATCCTCCGCAGCTACCTCGATCAAACGGCCCACCACGCCCTTTCCAAAAATCTCCATAACTCTCTCCTGTAAATTGGCGCACGAAGGGGTACGGAAGAGCGTGCGGCCATCATCGAGCAAGGCGAAGGATACGCTGGGATGGGCCAATGCGTACAGGCGGGTATTATGAACAATATGAGCCGACTCCGTAGCGACGGACTTCAGGAATTTCCGCCGCGCGGGCACGGAATTGAAGAGCTGCGATACCGTAATACGCGTACCCGGTGGCATGCCGCATTCTCGGCAATGAACGAGCTTGCCGCCATCCACTAGTATTTCCGTACCCGAATCGGATCCAGGTTCACGTGTTTGTATCGTGAATCTAGATACCGACGCTATTGAAGGCAGCGCCTCGCCTCTAAATCCCATTGACGAGAGGGAATTCAAATCGTTAGCGCTCCGTATCTTGCTCGTCGCATGGCGCTCCAAACTGAGAAGGGCATCTTCCTGGCTCATGCCGCATCCGTCATCCTCGATTCGCAGGTAGTTGGCCCCACCCTTCTTGAACTCGACTTCAATCGAAGTCGCTCCCGCATCCAAGCTATTTTCAATGAGTTCCTTAACGATCGACGCGGGACGCTCGATGACTTCCCCAGCAGCGATCTGATTCGCTACTTGGTCGCTCAGTATAGAGATCTTCGCCATGTCACGCCGCTCGCTATCGAACCGCGTAGGCTCTCTTCCAACGGCTCAATTGCTTGCGGATCTGCTTGGGTCCCGGCATGCCGATCCCTTCCCGAGCCTTCATGGCTCTCTTTAAATCAAATACGACTCTCCAGTCTTTCGATAGCGCCTTGTGGATTCGAACCGCCTCCTCTTGCGGAACGCGATCCAGCGGCACATTCAGAGCCTCCGCCTTAGCTACCAAGGCCCCCACGACATGATGGGCATCCCGGAAAGCAACGCCCTCGGATACGAGCCAGTCCGCCAAGTCCGTTGCCAGCAAGCCCGGGTCGGAAACTGCATCCGCGCAACGATCCGCACGGAACCGCGCACCGGCAATCGTCCCTTCGAGAACCTGCAAGCTGATGCCCAACTGATCGAAACTGTCGAATACCTGCGCCTTGTCTTCCTGCAGGTCCCTATTGTACGTCAACGGCAGCCCCTTGATCATCGTGTACAGCGCTTGGAGGCTTCCCACGATGCGTCCAGACTTTCCACGGAGAAGTTCAAGCGAATCCGGGTTCTTCTTTTGCGGCATCAAGCTAGAGCCCGTACAAAAGGCATCCGGAAGCTCGACAAACCCAAATTCCGCGCTGTTCCATAGTATGACATCCTCGGAAACACGGGAGATGTGCGTCGCGCAAACAGCGCAAGCCTGAGCGAAGTCAAGAAACACATCCCGATCCGCAACGGAATCCATGCTATTGGTGGTCACCCGCTGGCGTCCCCGCGAATCCACGAAGCCCAGCGCCTTGGCCACGAACTCTCTATCGATTGGCAAGGTCGTACCTGCTAACGCTCCAGAGCCAAGCGGACACCAATTGGCATCGTCATTCACTTGCTTGAAGCGCTTGATATCGCGACTGAACATCTCCACGTAAGCGAGCAAGTGGTGAGATACCGAAACGGGCTGAGCGCGTTGCAAGTGCGTGTATCCAGGAATGAATACATTCTGATTTTTCTCCGCAACCTTCAAAATTGATCGCTGGAGCCTCTCGAGCAATCCTACCAGGGAATCGGTGGCGAACTTGAAGAAGAGCCGGGAATCAGTGGCGACCTGATCATTCCGGCTGCGCGCCGTGTGCATCTTCGCCGCTTCCGGAGCGATCTTCGTCAACGCCTGCTCAATGTTCATGTGAACATCCTCGAAGGCAGGGTTCCACTTCAGCTTTCCGGCCTCGATCTTGGCTTCTACCTCCTTCAATCCCCGGTGGATCGCCTTCATCTCCCGGGCGGTGATAAGGCCGACGTGACGCAGCATCGCAGTGTGGGCTCGATTGACGGCGATATCGAACGCTGCCAAGCGCTTATCGAAGGATACCGACTCGCTGAATCTCAACATCAGCTCCGCCGGTCCGTTCGAGAACCGTCCCCCCCAAGTTGCCTGCGATTTCTTTGCCATGGCCAAGGATGCTCCAAAAGCCTTTCCTTAACGCAATACAATAGTTGCCGTCGGTGACCTGGTGGGCCTAGTCGCCAAAGGCGAAGGTCACGGAGTCAATGCCGGCATGTGAGCAGGCATCCATAACCTTTACGATCATCGCGTGGGCGGTCTGGTCATCCGGAGCGATGGCAATGCGGGCATCGACCAAGTTGGAAGCGCTCGCTTCCCGAAACCGATGCAGCATTTTCTCTAACTGGACGTAGCGCGCGTCCGCTGGCCCATCGTAGGCGAAATCGTTCACGATGGCCTGACCATCCGCTCGGATCTGAATCACCTGCTCATCAGGCATCTCAATAGGCGTGTCTTGCTGAATGCGACCCGGCAACGAAAAGCTGATATCCGCCTCTTGCTTTTGAATCGTGGCGCTAACCAAAAAGTAGAACAAAAGAAGGAAAACGATATCGATCATCGGAGTGATCGGCAGCTCCAGATTTCCGATACGCTTGCGCTTTCCTTTCCTTGTTCCTTGCCTTAACGCTCATCAGTCCTGCAAGGTGCCGTAAATGTAATCGTTGATCCCTGCCTCGCTGGCTGCGCTCATCGCGGCCTTCACGTGAACAAACGGCGTTCCCTTGTCCGCTCGTATACGCAACTTCAATTCGGGATATGTCTCAATCAAATCAGTCAATCTCGCCTTCAACGCATCGTTCTCGATAGGCGATCCTGTCAAATAGAGCGAACCGTCATCTTGGATGGAAAGAATAAGCCGATTGGATAGATCCTTTGGCGTCTCGCTCGCCGTAGATTCGGGCAGATCAAGCGGTACGCGATGGCCTGCCTGCGAGAGCGAACTCACGCACATGAAGAAGACCAGCAGGAGAAAGACCATGTCTATCATGGGGGCCATGGGTACGCTGGAAGCTTCGCGGCGACGCAGTGGCAATCTGGTTCGTTTCGATTTCACCAAGGGAGAGTGTTTCCTTGATTGTCGATAAAGCGGCCCGAATCGGATGCTGTCAATAATTCGATCGTTGGAATCATGCGGCTCACCGAATCCTCAACCGTCAAAGACGCGCTCGATCCGCCCATATCGGTCTGCACCCAGCCAGGGCTTATCGACACCACGCAACGACTCGTTCCGCGAAACGCTGAAGCTAGGCGTACCGTGAGCATGTTCAACGCCGCCTTGCTCATCGAATAGGAGTCGCCATCCGACATTCCCTCGCCACCCCACTCAAGCGAACCAAGACCTGATGACAACTGCACCACTTTTGCACTGTCAGAGAGGACGGAATCGATCGATTGCGCCAGCAGCGCGGGACCAGCAATATTTACGTTGAACGTATCGGTAAACTTGTTACGGATCCAATTCCCAAAGAGCTCGTTTTCCAAGATGGCGGCATTGGAAATGAGACAATCGATTAAAACACGCTCTCCGCTCAATTCCTGAATTAGCCCATCAATGCTGGCATCCGATACAATATCGAGACCTAGGACGCGTAGATTTTCATGTTCGCTCGCAAGAGCCGACAGGCGATCCGCGCGCTCAGGATCGCGACAGGTCGCGACCACGGATTCGCCCGCCTCGGCATACTGCCGGGCGAATTCTAGCCCAATCCCGCGGCTAGCCCCAGTTATCAACACAGCGCTCATTTCGCCAACCTAACTTGATTCGCCAGCGGATCGAGAATTAATCGGTAGAATCTCCCTCTCGAGGCGGGTCATTTCTACGAATGAAAGGACGCTTCATCAATTGGACCAGCGACTGCGCTTCCACGGTCCGATCGTACTCCAGGCCGAACACGATTCGATCGGTTTCCGACTCTCGATAGGTCCCGAAGAGGCGATCCCAAACTGACAGGACGCTTGAATAGTTCGAGTTCGTCTCTCGCATGCGCCTCGAATGGTGAACGCGATGCATGTTGGGGCTCACCAGGAAAAGCCTGAGGATGCGGTCCCATTTCTCCGGAATCGCTACGTTGCTGTGATGAAACAGTACGTTCAAATTGAATACGACTTTGTAGAGGATCATATATTCCAAAGCGATGCCCAGAGCCGTGAAGACCACGATATTTGCCAATGAAGACAAGAGTATCTCGCCCGGATGGAATCTCAGCGCCGTGGAAAGGTCCATTTGCACGTCGCTGTGGTGAACCTGATGAAATCTCCAAAAGAAGGGTGTCCGTTGATTCAGTCGATGCCAGGCATAGATCCAAGCATCCCACAGGAGTGAAGCCAGCAAAGCCGCGGCAACGAAGGGAATCTCAATCCAGTTCAAGAAGCCGATCTGATATTCTGCAATGAGCAAGAAGGCCCAGACATTCAAGGTACCTGCGAAAAGCGTTAGCAGCGCCGTGTTCACCAAGGAGAATACCGCGTTCTTAGAATAGTGATGTATCCGTTTAAGTGGCTGACGGAACGGGAAAAAGGACTTCGAAGAGTAATATGGCCAGGAAGAGAGCGATCGATAGCGCAGTTGCTGGGGTTACCTCGATAGCGTCCATGGAATCATTACTAGGACCTACCTAGAATACGGGAAGCTCCAAGGCGCGAGATTCCCGATAGCGCAAGTCAAAGGTTTTAATTTCACTCCGGCAAAGCGAACGCATACACGGCGTCGCCCGATGGCGTGGGAGCCACTTTCTTTCCACCACCTGCGCAGATCACGAGGTACTGCCGCCCATCGATCTCGTAAACGGAAGGGGTCGAGTATCCGCCAAAAGGCAATTGAAATTCCCAAAGCATGTCTCCCGTTTCCGTATCGAAGGCCCGGATTTTCTCATCCGCTGTGGCGCCGACGAAAACCACTCCACCCGCTGTGGCGACCGCCCCGCCGAAATTCCGCGTCCCTGTATTTTTCAATCCAAGCTTAACGAATTCCGGATACTCTCCCAGTGGACGCTTCCATTTGATCGTTCCCTCTCTGAGATCGACCGCAGCTAAGCTTCCGTAGGGAGGCTTGAACAAAGGAAGCTTATTCTCATCAATCAACCGTTTGTACCCTTCGATCAAGTGCAGAACTTTCGTCTTCCTACCTTTAAGATCAAGCGGTTCCGTATTCGGATTTCTTATATACTTAAGTATCGAATCGAGCTGTTCATTTGAAAAACGCCCGTAAGGCTGCATCGCTCCCTTTCCTTGCCGGATGATCGTCGTCAGCTCTCGATCGCTCTTCGGATTGTCGAGCAGGGCGGGTATGGCAGGCGGTACGCCTTTGAGCTCCAAGCCGTGACAAGAAGCGCAGTTGAGCTGAAAGAGCGCCTTGCCTTGTTCATCGTCGCCGAGCTGAGATTCATCTGCGAGCAATACAGTCGGGTGCATCTTCACCAGATTCGAGCTTTCGTTCACGTTTACATAGAGGATGTCTCGATCCGTATCGAAGGACCCACCATGATACTCCATTCCACCTGACATGCCTGGGAACAAGACGAACCCCTCCACGCTCGGCGGCGTGAACATGACGGAAGGACCGTACTGAGCGAATATCTCCTCCGCTTTGGCTTTGGCCTCCGGCGTATGGTCCGCGAGATCCGCCCGAGTGAATCCTTGACGCGTTAGCGGCGGAGGCTTCAAGGGGAAAGGCTGCGTCGGCCAAGTCTCCTCTCCTGGAAGATTAGACTGCGGCACAGGACGTTCCTCAACGGGGAAAATCGGTTCACCGGACTCGCGATCCAGGACAAACATATAGCCCATCTTCGTCATTTGAATCACCGCGTCACGAGGCGATCCATCGACATCCAAATCGACCAGTATGGGAGCCGGCGGATTGTCCATGTCCCAAAGATCGTGATGCACCGTTTGAAAGTGCCATATCCGCTCACCCGTACGCGCGTCCAAGGCCAAGACGCAATTGCCGAAGAGATTCTGCCCCTTGCGATTGGCGCCATAGAAATCGTAAGTCGGCGAACCGGTCGCAGCGAAAACCCACCCGCGTTCCTCGTCCACAGTCAAGCCTCCCCATGGATTGGCGCCTCCATACGTCTCGCCCTCTACCCATTCCCACGTATCGTAACCGAGTTCGCCCTCCTGGGGTATCGTGTGGAATATCCAACGGAAAGCGCCGGTGACCGCATCATAAGCTCTAATGTGTCCTGGCGAGGCTCCAAATCCTTCGTCCACGCGCGTTCCCAAAATCAAGTAGTCATCATATATCGCTGCAGGTGAAGTCATCGTTGTATCCACCGTTTCAGGATCCACGCCGAGATCGAAGCGAAAGTCGATTCGGCCCCCATTGCCAAACGATTCGATAAGCCTTCCCGACTTCGCCTCTATCGCGTAGACGAAGGAATCCGTCGAAAAGAACAGGCGCTGATCCGAGCCATCCGACCAATAGGTCGCCCCCCGACTAATCACGGAATACTCGCTGTCCTTCTGCGCTTGCGTCCGAGGGTCGTAAGCCCAGAGCTGTTCTCCAGTGTCCGCCCTTAGCGCGATCAATTGCCCCGCGGGAGAAACGAAGTAAAGGATACCTTCAACGATAATCGGGTTCGATTGAAAAGCGGAATTGCGCGTGGCATCTCCGGTATGGTAGGTCCAAGCCACTTCGAGTTGAGCCACATTTTCCGCATTGATCTGATCAAGAGTCGAAAATTGGTTCGAACGCTGATCGCCGCGATAAATCCCCCAATCGACGGAATTGTCCAAATCGCGCGCTTTTGGAATGGCAGGATCGCTGGAGCAAGCGCTCAAGAGCAGCGCTGCAGCTGAAAGAAAGATTGATATCGAAGGGATAGAGGAACGCATGAAAACGCTCATGAAACTAGGCTATGTCGACAGTGGGACAAGCGCTAAGCAGCGCTAAACTCAAATTCACCATCTCGCGACGATTCGCCAATCAACGGGTCACCCTTTTCCCAACTCCGGGAAATAGGCGTCTAGATCAAGCGGGTCATCCATCTCGGCCTGCAGGGCTTGCAATTCCTGATAAAGCGTGCGCACGCGTTCCCATTGACCCGGAGCTCCGGCCAGGTCGACAAGCTCGAGGGGATCGTTCTTCAAATCGTATAAGCGCACTCGCTTGGCCAGGGAATAAACGATCAGCTTGTGGTCACCCGACCGGATCATGCGCTGCCTGTCCCCCAGATAGCATCCGTATATCGAATCGTACGCGCTTTTGCGCGACGCATTATCGATGAGCGGCAAAAGGCTATTGAACTCGACGTAGTCAGGCACCTCTGCATCCGCAATGTCGAGCGTTGTCGCCATTACGTCCTGCAAATAGACCGCCGCGTCCCGTCGCTCCCCTTGCGGGACATTAGGGCCTACGACGATGAGCGGCGCCTTAACGCTGTGCTCATACATGTTCTGCTTTCCGATCAGACCATGATGACCCACGGCCAATCCATGGTCCGCCGTAAAGAATATGTAGGTATTGTCTTTTTTGCCGCTCTTTTCGAGCGCATCCAGTATGCGCCCAATCTGTTCGTCCATGTGCGTGATAATGGCGAAGTATTCTTGCCGATTGACGCGAACAGCGAACTCGGTCCGCGGGAAAGGAGCCAGCTTTTCGTCGCGGAGCTTAGGTCCGCAGCCAATCTCCTCAGCGTAGGGATAGTACGGCATATAGCTGGAGGGTACCTGTATCTCGTTTTCCGGATACATATCGACGAACGGTTTGGGCGCCTGCCGTGGATCATGCGGAGCGTTGAACGCCAGATACATGAAGAACGGATCTTCCTTCTCAGCCGCATTGCCGAAAAACGATTCCGCATCGTCCGCTAGCACTTCGCTCCAATGCTTTCCTCCTGCCCAGAATCCTTCGAAGGACTGGTCAAAGGGCGACCATACATCAAGCTCACCCTCCTTTGGACGATCGTAGCCTTCCTTAGTCTGATTCGGCATTCCAGGACGCGGATGGACTACATGATTGAAAATCGCAGCCGGATCGATTTTCACGTGCCATTTGCCAGACATGTAAGTCGTATAGCCACTTCGCTCTAGAAGCTGGGACCAGAATCCTTTTTCCTTGGCTAGCTCTGGCAGCGCCTTCTCTCCCGATTGAGCCCGCCAGACGAAGCGTCCTGTATTGAGCATATTGCGCGACGCAATGCACACCGCCCCATTCCAAGCGCCCATATTATAGGTATTCGTAAACGCCGTACCCATCTCCGCCAATCGATCGATATTCGGCGTCTTGACCTCTTCATTGCCGAGAGCCGCTACCGTTTCGTAACTGAGGTCATCGGCAAATATAAAAAGGAAATTCGGCTTATCTGCGAGCAGTGACGCCTGACCCGCAATCACGGCTAATAACGTTACTGTAAGCGCATTCTCAATACGATTTTTCAAGAGATTCAGTTTTATTTTCATACCATACCACGTTATTGGAAAAGTGGCCTGCAATCAGAAAGTCCAGGTCCCCATCGCCATCCATGTCGACCGCGCGAAGATCATAGGAACTTTGGTTAACGTCAATGACATGCTTAGTGAAGCGCCCTTTTCCATCGTTCTCGTACCACGCTAGAACGCCTGTTTCATAGTGTCCGCAGGTAGCAGCGTCCAAATCCCCGTCCTGGTCGAGATCCTCCAACACGAGACTGTGAGGTCCCACAATGGCAGGATCGATCTCGATCAGTCGAAAGTCGGGCCCCTTGAACCAGGCCAGGCCCATTCCATGGCCACGCGAAGCCAGCAAATCAACGTTGCCATCGTCATCTAAGTCACCGGGAAGGATGTTCGACGCTCCGGGTTGATTCGTAGCCAACAGTCGCTTCTCCCAAATGGCTTCCGGATCTTCAGGTTGCTTCCAAAAGGCGAACCACTCCCCGCCTTCAAAGCCAATTCCACCCTTGGCGCCCGCGGCGATATCAGGTCGGCCATCACCGTCGACGTCGCCGATCCCCATATAGTGGGACCCTCCGGGCGCATCCCTGTCCGCAAAGACATGCCGCGCCCATTCGTACGATCCCGCGCCTACATCCGGCGTTTCCAGCCAAGCGATCGATTCGGGAATCGACGTTCGATCCGACCTTTGGAACGAATTGGCAATCAGGTCTTCTTTTCCATCCTGGTTCACATCCCCTGTGATGAGGCAATGGGTACCGAGTATTTCATCATCCACGGTGCGGTATTTCCAAGGAGCGCCAGAAAAGGGATCATCAGGGCATTCCAGCCAGAATACCGTGTTGTTCGAACCCACGAAATCCTTATCGCCATCTCCATCCACGTCCAGCAAGCATGAGTGAATGCAGGCCGGCCGAGGTCGATTGCGAGCGAACCCCGGCGCGAAGGCATGGAGCTCGGTGGATTCCCAATCAGGAGCGCGGAGCAATTGTACGCTTCCTTCAAAGGAAGCGATTACGTCCAAGTCCCCATCTCCATCGTAATCATTGGCAACGGAAGAATTGATGGCCCCGCTCGAGGGCGAAACGATCGTATGCTTCATCCAGTCCGGATTGCGACTCCTCAAAGGATCCGCCCGCCATAGGCGGACATTGTCATAGCGGATGCTTCCTTTCTTTCCGCGAGACTTCAAGTTGGCCCACGCTTTCGGCACGTCCAAGCGGCCCTGCCTCATGTACAGCGTTGGCCCTCCGTCAATTTGAGCCATCACTTCCGATCCCCGAGTTTCAATCAGGACCGTGTACCATTTGCCGCGCTCAACCGTCCAATCCGAACGGCGTAATACCTGGTCCTTGTCGCCCTTAACCTGAGAGTTTCTGTCCTTCCGCAGCGACGCGCCTTCCTCAACATCCAAGATTAGCCGAAATATGTGGCCCGTGGTATCCTCGGTAGCGCCTTCGTTGAATCCGATATGGGCCGCGTTCAAGCCCCCCGAGATCATAACAGACATCTCCAATATCACTTCGCCAGCGGCCACATGCAGTGTCATGCTCGGTGTCGCCCCTGTATGATTGTCGCGACTCGCTTGAAATTCCGCAGTGGACGGTATTCCCAAATAGGAGCCGTCGTCGACAGTCCATCGCGTTCCGTGCAGGGATCGCCATTCGTCTTTCGCCTCGGATCCCGAGAAATCATCCTCGAACAACAGCGGGCCTTTTGAAGAAATCAGCGGCTCGAGAGCGTTGATCGAAACGCTTGCCAGAAACGCGAATACAAGCCCAGTCGTTAACGCGCGTTTACCCTTCATCGTGTATTGCGGGCTATATTTTGAGCGCCAGCGGAACTCCGTTCTAGAAAGGGAGCGCTCGTAGCGACAAGCTCAACCAGGTCACGCAACCCATATCCGCGCTCTATCAAGTCATTCGTTATGCGATCAATTTCAGGCCTATCTTGAAACCCGAGTTGGCGGCCCAGGGCATAGGTCAGCATTTTCTCTACAAGACATCTAGCGAACTGATCCTCGCGCGCGACGAGCAATTGCTTCAATTCCTGCATATCGCGAAACGCATGCCCGGTTGCCAATCTTCCGGTTGTATCCACTTTTTGTAGCCGTTTTCCCTTTTCATCCTGATAGTGCTTTCGATACATGCCAATCGGGTCGTAGCTTTCCAGGGCGAACCCAATTGGGTCAATCTTGCGATGGCAATCAGCGCAAGTTTCCACATCGCGGTGCTTTATAAGCTGATCCCGAATCGTAAGCGCCCCTCGGATATCAGGTTCAATCGGCTCGACATCAGGCGGTGGAGGCGCGGGCGGCGTCCCCAGGATATTCTCCAGAACCCAGATGCCACGCGTAACGGGCGAGGTTTCTACGCCATTCGATGTCGCGGTTAAGATGCTCGCTTGCGTAAGCAATCCTCCACGACCCGATTTCGAATCGAGAGTGACACGGCGAAACGCGTCACCGGCAACGCCTTCGATTCCATACAGGTCCGCCAAATAGCGATTCAGGTAGGTGAAGTCGGAATCGAGAAAATTCCGAATGCTGAGATTTCGCTTCAGTACATCGGCGAAAAAAAGACGCGTTTCCTCCTTCATGAGCGGCTCGAGCTCGCGCTTGTGGTATACAGCGAACTTTTTGGAGTCCGGAGGCATCGAGCCCAACTCGTTCAAATGAAGCCAGCTGTCGGTAAACTGTTCCACAAAGGCAAACGACTTGGGATCATCGAGCATGCGTCCAACCTGAGCGACTACTTGTTCCCGCGTTTCCAACGCGCCAGACGACGACGCATCCATGAGCGCGTCGTCGGGCATGCTGCTCCACAGAAAGTAGGAAAGGCGGGAAGCGAGAGCGAACGCTTCGAATTTAGAGTCATGGATCTCAGGATCCGTTTGCGGCGCTTCAATATAGAGAAAATTGGGCGAGCAGAGAATCGCTTTATAAGTCGTTTTCAAGGCGGTTCGGAGATCTTCGCCATCGTCAACGCGACCTTGAAAGAAACGTTCGTAGCGTTCCTGTTCGGAAGCGAGCGGCGTACGGCGAAACGCGCGGACCAGGAAGGCGTCGATCGATTCGCGAGCGGCATCGATGCTAGCGAATTCGTTCGCTCCTCGCGAACGGAAGGCTTCCGGCTCTGGCCCTTCGATCTCCATATTATAAATACGCATTCGAGGACCTTCATACACGTCGGAAAGATAGATTTCCTGATTTTCCGCTGGCTTGGCCGCGACTCCATCGCGCCAATTGCTGGGCAACACCTCTTTGTGATGAACCGGAGCGATCCGAGTCAGCACGACCTTGAATGGTTGCGGTCCGTTGGCAAACCGGAGTACGGGCACATATCCCTTGTCCATCCAGGCGCGGACCTCGTAGACATCTTGTTTATGATCCTTGAGCGGGATGGTGGCGACCACCCTGTCGGATGCGTTGTAGCGCCTCCCTGGGTACCCATACTCTGGATCGGTCACGATCACCTGCATTTTCAGGGGCTCGTCCATATCCATGCCGAGCACCCTCGGATCATAGGGATGCACGCGATTGATCGCGTCCGCTTCAATTCGAATCGTATAATATCCATCAGCGGGTACGCCTTTAAAACGATCCGCATAGACGCGAAACGACTTTGAATCCCCATGACCGACGTCCACATAGCGGCCATCGACGTTCACTTCGAAAAATATCTGCGGCCGGAACTGGAAAACCGTGTCGCAGAGGTCGTCCGGAACGAACACCTCATGAATGGGTTCCACGCGTTCTTTCGCTTGAAAGGCTTTTTCTACCGTGGCCGACGCTGCCTCCAAGTACTTCTCGAGCAAGTAATCCGACAACCCCAACACATCTCCAATATTCTCGAATCCGTCTTTCCGCTCATCCGGAGGAAAAGAGCTCGTCGGATCGAAGGACTCGATATTGATACCGTACAGGTCTCGTATGGTATTCAAATATTCAAAACGATTGAGCCGTCTAAGTTGGGTCGTGGACTCTTCGCGGTGCAGTTCATAGGCAATTTCGAGTTTCCTAGAAGTCCAGTCCACCATGGACTTAATATCGCTGCCAGAAGGCGCCGGTTCATCCTCAGGAGGCATCTCGCCTAAATTGAGCATGTCGAGGATTTCCTGCCAATCGTAAGCCGTATCCTCGTCGGCAAAATCAATTCCTAAGGAATCGAAGCGCCGATCCCCCTTCTGCTTTTCTTCGCCATGGCATTTTATGCAATGCTCCTCGATAAATGCCAAGGGGTCGAATTCAAGATTCTCGGAGCGGGCGCCCCCAGCAAACGCTAAGGCGATTCCGCTGACGAGAGCGATTCGGGCGATGTGAACGCTTCCATTCAGGTCCGCGATCAAGTCAAGCCCTCCAAAGTCCCAGTGCTCGTACCGAATTGATCAACCTCCATCCCGAAGCGCTGCAGCATGGATACGAACAGATTGCACGCCGGCGTTTGCCTACCGGTATGGCCTGTATAATCCTTGTGCTCGCCATGCTGAAAGCCGCCTCCGGCGAGAACGAGCGGCAGATTGCGATTCGAGTGCGAGCTCGCATTGCCCATACCGCTCCCGAAAAGCACGATCGACTTATCGAGAAGCGATTCGCTTTCCGATGCCTGGGTCCGTTTCAGGTCCGCAATGAAACGAGCGAACTGTTTCGTATGGAAAGTCTCGATGATAGACAGCTGCCTCAGCCGGCTAGCGTCCTGCCCATGATGCGTCAGGAAGTGATACCCTTGCGTCACTCCGGGTAGTCCTGAATCGCCGCTCCATCCATCGATCGCGCAACTGAGCACGCGGGTCGAGTCCGTCTCGAGGGCCAGACGCATCAAGTCGTAGTAGACCGGTACCGCTTCATAGAAGTCTTCCGGCATAGGACTCGGAAGGCGATAGTCGGTTTTCGGCTTAGGCTCGCCAAGCCAGGACTCGGATTGCCGCAAACGTTTTTCTACTTCTCGAATCGACGTAAAGTACTCGTCCAGCTTTTCCGTATCATTCTTGCTAATACGTTTTTGCAGCGCCTTGGCGTCATCGCGAACCACATCGAGTATACTGCTGTGGAGCTTGTACGACTCGGATAATCGCTTCTGCTTCGACTCCGGGGTTTCGCGAAACAAGGCATCGAACAGATCCTCCAAGCGCCGGATAGCCGGAATCTCCACAGCGTTGCGTGTCCAGGAAATGCTCCCACCCCCTATGCCAATTGGGATCGAAGGATAGCGGGTTTCCGAGCCCACGAATTCCGCGGCTTTCTGATCAAGAGTAATGTTTCCTTCTCTCTGGGCTTTTGCCTGGCTCGACATTACGCCAGACAGGAACGTGTGCACGGCTTCATGACCGCCCTTGATTCCTGGGTGATCCAGCTTCGAGAACACCGTAATGTCATCCTGGTGCCCAGCCAAAGGTTGAAGCAGCTTAGGAAGCGTATAGCCACGACCGGTTTCGCTCGGAAAGAAATCGCCCGGATACAACCCATAGTTCAAGCCAATGCACACCATGCGCATGGGAGCCTGACCCGACGTCGCGGTTCCCGCGACCGCCCGAGCAGGCGTCACCACCGACTCCAGGAAAGGAAGCGCGATCGCTGCCCCACATCCACGCACGAATGCCCGCCTATCAATGTATCCAGCATTTTCTTTCATGTGAGGGGAATAGCTCCTTCGGTGTACTAGCTCATCCTAGACGAGATAGCGCGTCACTTTGGCAAGGTCTCCGCTTTTTTGCTCCAGGGAATACTTCTATCGTAAAAGTTCGCGTAGACATCGTACCGATTATAGGGAACCGCCTCCTGCCGCCAACTCTCGACCGCGGCGTCGTAGAGAGTCCTCATCGCCTTAAGGGTTTCCGGGGGTTGGTTTTTCTGTACCCGGTTGAGCAGCTCCATGCGATCCTCGCTAATGTGATACAGCTCTTCAGTCGGCGTAAACTCATCCGCTCCATAGGGCCAGTAGATATACTTCCAATCTTGCGTCAGCACCGCCAAGCTCTGCGCTTCCAAGGGTCCCCAGGCATTGATCAATTGCAGCGACTCATGGATCTTGTCTTGTGGATCGTCGTAGAGCGGCAGCAAGCTCTTGCCATCCATCGAATCTGGAATCTCCACGCCCGCTAGCTCCAAGATCGTGGGAGCGAAATCGATATTGCCGGTCAATGCGCTGGTTCGGTAGCCCCTGCCGCTGTTTTCGTGGCGCGGGTCGTACATGATCAGTGGTACCCGCGATCCTTCCTCATAGGGCAGCACCTTGGAACCATAGCCATGGGCTCCGCAAAAGAAGCCGTTGTCAGAAGTGTAGATCACAGCCGTATTGTCGCTCACTCCCGCATCCTCCAATGCGTCGCGTATCATTCCCACGGCGACATCGATTCCATAGATTTGCTGATAGTAGATCGCCATCACCTCATCGTAGCGATCGCTGTATCCCCAATCTTCAAATCGGACATACTGGCGCCCTTGCTTGCTTTGCAACGCGAAGTGCTCCGCGAATTCGCGGCCGTAGTTTCCGGGCTTCGTGAAGGTTTTTCCCGCATAAACGTGATCGAACTTGGGATCGGGCGTCGTGGGACGGTGGGCCGCCTTGAAGCTGATGGAAAGACAGAAAGGAGCATCTTCTTTAGCCGCATCCTTGATGAAGTCGCGACTGAATGCCCCGTAGGATAAGGTCGAGTGCGGGTATTCCTTAGCGTAGTGCTTCATGGACTCGTTCCGAGCGGTTTCGTAGTGAGTCTGCCCGGGACCTCCACCCCAACGATCGAAGTCGTCTTCGGGCAGCGCCCCTTTCTCCCCTGGAGCAGGAGATACCTCGAAACCGAATTTGCCCGCAAAGGCGGTCAGGTAGCCTGCCTCGCGAAGCAACATGGGATAAGTTCGCTCCCATGTCGACTGCATCATATTTCCATGCTCGAAGTTCGTCCCATTCTTGTATTCATATTCTCCCGTCATCACATTCGCGCGACTCGCCATGCAAATGGCCGTCGTGTCGTAGTGGTGATCGAAGACGAGGCCTTCGCTAGCGAGCTTGTCTAGATTGGGCGTTTGCACGTCGGGAGTCCCATAGCAGCCCATGGAGTAGAGATTTTGATCGTCCGTTAGAAGGAACACGATATTCGGTCGCTCCGATCGGGCCATCACAGCCAGCGCTAGCGACGCGGCAATAAGGAAAGCGAGTCGCAGTCCTCCTATTGCAGGTATCAGTGGGATACGCATATTATCGGTGGAGTTTTGCATGGGATTGTGAGCGTAATAGCCCGCATTATTCTTTCCCCCGTTGCGAGCCTATATGGACTCCGCGGCAAGAGCATTCCAACGATCTGTCGGAATTCTACATTCATTCCAGGGTTTTACATTAAATCATGCGCGAATAATCACAGATGATGATGAAAAGTCCGAGCCCAAGAGGGTCATTCTTAAATTGAACGCAAGTAAAGGCTATTGCGTGGGAGTCCACTTTGGGAGCGGAGGCGTGACACCTGCTCCCAGCCGGAACCGTTTAATCTGATTTTCCGACTTCAGAGCGAGGAATGCTTCAATCTCGGCAGTGAGCCGCTCCTTAGCTTCTGCGATCTGGTTTGCCCGCTTCTTGACCGATTTCGGATCGCGCGATCCAACCTCGAGCTTCTCGTATGGGTCATTCTTGATCTCGTACAATTCTACCGTTGTCTCGGTCGCATCGGAATCTGGAGCGGGCCTATGAATAACGAGCTTCCAGAAATCGGTATTCGCCGCGAGATGCTCAATGCGCGAATCGTTTTGATCGACGTAGGAAAACCAGGTGCGGTCGGGCAAGGTCGCTTTCCCACGCATGGCATCCAATACGTCAATTCCGTCCAGCGGTTTGGCGGACGGCTCCGTTGCCCCGATCATGCGTTTAACCGTTGGCAATACGTCGATGTAGCCCATACGCTCGCGTATTCGCTTTCCTCCGACAATTCCGCCATTCTTCCACATGGCAGCTGCCGCCACGCGTATACCACCCTGATACACTGTGAGCTTCGAGCCTTTCAGCTCGCCATTGCTAGCGATTTCGCGGACACCGCCATTGTCGCTGAAGAACAAGACGAACGTATCGCCCAAGTCGCCTCTTCGTTCAGCAGCGCCAAGGATCTCGCCTATCGCCTGATCCATCGAATCGATCATCGCCGCCAAAATCCGGCTCCTACCCTCGCGATGCGCATACTTGGCCAAATCGGATTCCTTAGCCTGAAAAGGAGAGTGCGGCGCATTGAAGGGGACATAGAGAAAGTACGGCTCGTCCTTCGGAATCGAGTCTATGAACGCTACCGCTCGTTCCGCTACCAGATCCGTTGCATAGCCTTCCTCCTCCAAGACCTCATCGTTCAGGTGCCAATCGAGCTCCCCATCGCGCTCATGGGTGAAATAGTCGATGGCCCCATTGTAGCACCCGATCGAATCCGTGAACCCGCGCTCGGTGGGTAGCCATTGCTTGCGGCGGTGGCCCAAGTGCCACTTCCCCATGATGCCCCGGCGCTTGTATCCTGCTTTCGCAAATACGTCCGCCATTGTTTCTTCGCTCGTATCCAAGCCGAAATCCCGTTGCGGCGGGACCACTGCCCGCATGAGCCCGTAGCGAATCGGATAGCGCCCAGTCATGAGGCCAGCTCGAGTCGGAGAGCACATGGGACAAGAATAGAACGCTTCCAGCTGGGAGCCTTCTGCGGCGAGGCGATCGATATTAGGCGTTTGGATATCGCTTCCGTGAAAGCCGACATCCCCATAGCCAAGATCGTCGGCGAGGAGGAGGATCACATTGGGCTTGTCCGCAGCGAACGCGGAAAGTGAACCAAGGGAAACGAAAGCGAGTAGAGTCGTAATGCGGAACATGGTATTGGGGAATTCGATTAATCTATACATTGGACTGAAAACCCATTCCAGCAAGACCGGAATAATGAAGAAAAATAAGCAAAGGATTCATTGTTGATCCGGTCCTTGGCGGTATGCATGAAAACTAGAATGTTCTTTTAACAGGACGCGGTCTACGATCTGCGAGCTACTAGAATTTGTATTTAACAGGATGCGCTCGTACCTCGCTCGCATGATGCCCTTTCAGGGCTGCATGATGAGAATTAGAATACAGGTATCGGCGGGTTTCACGCCTACTCACGCTTCTCAGGATAGGTCATCGCAGGCCGATCTGTCATTCAACTTCAACGTTCGCGCATCGTAGGAATCATGTAGGTCCGAACCTATCGAGGCGTCTTGTAACGGCGTACCTCGCGGATCGTAGACGGAATCCTGTTAATAAACCCATGGTTGCGAAGCAACACCCATTCCCGACTTGCGAAGCGAGGCGGGACAAGCGAAGTGTTGTTAAAATATATTTCTAACATCGCTCCCTGCGTTCGCTAGTTCCTTCACCCGTTTTTCCTTCACCCGTTTTACGGGTTCGGGAAATGGGTTTCAGCAATGCTGAAAATAGGTTCGACTAAGGCAGTAGCCAGAAGTCGCCAGCTATGTTGAACTATATTAACAGGGATCCCGCCAAGGCGGGAGCAGGATGGCCCCGCTAAAGCGGAGCCAGCAGGGGCCTATACTTGCCTAGCAGTTCTAGCCTGCTCGCGAAGCGAGATCCCTGTTAGCAACCAACCGCATCCCATGTTCTCATCATGCAGACCTGAAAGGGCATCATGCAAGCGAGGCACGAGCGCATCCTGTTAATATAAAAAAAGGGAATTATATACTTATTGACCCCAATATCATCATATTGGCTATTTTTTTGATAAATCCACCCACTTATAACGTCTTGCTAATTCACGCTTTGGTGGCGGGTTAGATGGCATCTTTTGCTTGCTGGCACCAGATGAGGTCGCTTGTTTTATAAACCGCCCTAACCGTTCTTGTTCTTTTTTATTCATTAAATTATTTGGGGGTTAATTTTTAATTCTTTCAAATTCAAAGTATAAACTTCATTTAGGTTTCATATTTCCATTCTGTGTAAAGTTTATTTACCTTCAACGATTTTGATTTCGTTTTTTGTGAGTCCATATAGCTTATAGACACGCTGGTCAATCTGTCTTTCATACTCACGGACTTTGGCTTGCTTGGTGGTATTTTCTAAATAGTCATCCGCTTTGGTAATGGCAAGGATTTTGTTGACGAGAGCTATGATCGGTTGTTGCTCTTCTGGTTTATCTAGTACTGACTTAGGAATTGGAATTTGCGTAATGTAATAGTTAATGAAGTGCATTGTACGAATAGCACGATTGTAGATAAAATTGTACGCATACCAATTGCAAAACAAGGACTGATAATATGCGAGTAAAAATTTTGGGGACAAGTCTATCTTAAGCACTTTGATTTTTACGCAAGTCTCGTTGATCAATCGGTTGGCATCATCGTAAAACATCGTGATAATGATGTGGGGATATGGGTTTTGTACGTGGGCAATAATCTGTTGTGCAACAACTTTGCTTTCCTTCTGCTTTGAAAGATATTTTGTAGCTACATTCCTAATTAAGAACCTGTCCCGTTTGAGGCCATACTTACCAATGTCAATACCTTTAACGCATGGATAATTTCCCTTCGGTTCAAAAGTAAGTCCACTTGTGGTATTGGAGATTCCAATCATCCCTTTGACATATTGAGAGGTGTCTTCAACGCTGAAGTTTAAGATTTTCTTCAGCAAGCTCTGAGGATACAATCCTCTATAAATCTGTACATTGCGTAAATCCTTAGTAAAAATTTCATTTTCGTTGAAAGCCCCAAAGATTTGGATGCGGTCATTCTTCTGCTCTAGTGCGCCTATGGTTATGCCATTACTTTTACTCGGCATTTTCATCAAAGAGAAAGAGACCTGTTCAAGCAACACTTTTTCAAATGCCTTGCCTGCATCCATCAAGTAAATGAGATTATTCTCCAACCAGAGTCTTCTAACTTTAGACCATGACTGTCCATATAATGATTTTTTGGGGATAATGAAAGTTTGCGTTCCTTTATCACAAACTAAGTTGTTATAGGTAATAGTTATAAAAAGCTCAGCGATATCACCAGATGGAAATGAAATTCCTTTTTCTTTCCTAAAATACTTTTTCTCGGCAGGAGTCATGACATTCCGGAAACCATAAGGCGGATTGGCGATCACCACATCAAACCCCTTCTTTTCATGGAATACCTCCGAGAAATACACCTCAAAATCAAACGCTGTGTGGCCGTCGGTGATTTGGCTGATGAGATCATCAATCTCCTTTTTCTGTTCCTGTTTCTTGCTGGCGTTGGTTTCATTGAAATAGCGCGGTTTAAGTTTTTCCAGTTTTTTGAATAAGTCATTGTTAAAAAGATCCTTCTCCACACTCAAAAGCGCATTACCCTGTATGATTTTGTAGTCCAAGTTCGGCAGGGGCTGAATTGTCGCTCGCTCCTCCTCGTCTACCACCAGTGAAAGCCAGAGTCGTAGCTTAGCAATCTCCACCACGCCCGGGTCAATGTCCACGCCATAGAGGCAGTCTTGAATGGCTTGGCGTTTGAAGTGATAGGACGTTCGCTTCCCATTTTTGCCTATGTAGGTAGTAAGCGTGTTTCTTGTTCTTACAATCTCGTTCATCATGCCTACGGGAAAAGCACCGGAGCCGACGGCCGGGTCGCAGACGCGGATTGCGGCGAGTTTCTCATCAATGCGCTTGGCATGCGCGCGCACGCTCTGGGGCAGCTTGAAAGCGTATTTTTTCGTCTCGCGCCTTGCGCTTACCACACGGCTGTCGTGCTCTGCCACGGTCTCGCCGTGCTTAATTAAGGTTGCAATATCTTTCCTGCTTATGTCTCCTGCTGTCTCGGTCGCTAAATAATTTATCAAGCTCTCTTGACACATATAATGAACAATTTCGCGCGGAGTGTAATAGGTGCCTTTAGATTTGCGATCTTTGACTGCCAAGAGATTTTCAAATACCCGCCCCAGCATTTCCGGGTCAACGGCGACTTCTTTTTCCAGCGGCTCGTCTTCTTTAACCGTGAAGTTGTAGCGGTCAAAGATATCCAGAACGCCATCACCCGTGTCACCTGCTTTGGTCTTTCGGTTATTGACGAAAATATCATCCGACAACAAGATGTCCTTACCTATCCAGTCATAATTATTCATTGGGTCAAACAACCCACCATTCAAAAATGGTATTTTGCAATCAAACTGACTGAAATAATCATCATCTACAGATCTATCGTGTCTCAGTGCCTGATAAAAAAGCGGCTCTAAATAATCATTAAAATAATTCTTCTTTTCATCTTGCGCTCTCTCAAAAAGGCGGCGCAAAAATTGCCTATTACCGTGGCCCCAGGCTTGGCCGCGGGCAACGCCAAACCACCCCTTCTTTTGCAGAAAATAGAGAAAGACGATCTGACCCAAGAGTTTTTTGGCAAAATCAACCGTATCAATATTTTTCTCTTTGAAGTCGGCACGGATTTTGGTGTCTTTTTTAACGATGTCATCAAGCGACTCTTTGATTCGCAAGAAGAGGTCGCGGTACTTCTCAAAAAACTCTTTAGTAACACGTTCAATGCTGAAAGTCTCCTCCAGTTCCTCCAGCGTAGGGCTAACGTCATCATTGAGGAGAAGCGGCAGGAGTCGACTTTGCGCAGTGTGGCTGTTTTCGTTTTTGCCGACGAGAAAAGAACAGCGGCGGGCAGGCGTGAATTCTTCTTCCACTTTGCCCTTCTCGTTGAATTTGTATTCCATTTTGACGAGGGAAAAGCGCCAATCCTCGCCGTTGGGAGCGACAAAAGCAACCAGCGCGGCATCTTTGAGCACATCGCCGCGGCTGCCTTTCAGATACTTGGCGACGAAGTTTCTCTGCTTGGCTCGGGCACGGTCAAGTGAGGTATCTCTCTCGAGATGAACAATGAGAATATCAACGAGTTTTTCATCGGGACTTTGGTATTTGCCCACGCGATCTATTTGCTTAATGGAGTCCTTAAAATCGTCAAAGATCAATTTCCCTCTGTAGGTAAAAGAGTCGTCCTCAACATGATTGAGGATGTTTTTGAGTAAGATAAAAAAGCGTTCTTTGTCGAAAGAATATTCAAGTGTTTCCTTTACCAGTGATCGGGCGGCTGATTTTTCCATTATTTGCTAATCAAGTATTCAGATAAAATAACTTCCCGCGGCCCAAAGGTGTGTGCGGCACTTTCGGCAATGTGGCTTTCCAGGAATTCTTCCCGGATGTTTTTTTGCAAAATGCCCAGCACCTTGAGCGGGTCCGGCGTGCTGGACTTGATCTCCTGATTGAGCGCTGTGAGTACGGTTTTCGCTGTCTGCTTTGGCAGAGCACCCTCTTCAAGGCGGTTCATTACCCGTTTGAGGTATACTTCCTGATCGTCAGTATATTGTCGAAAATCCCGTATTGCTTTGAGTATTTTGAGGACTTGTATGGCGGCATCCCGACCGCCGCGCGCGCGCGGGCTTTTGAGTTCCTCAACTTCTTCTGTCGTGGCGAACGTAAAAGCCTGTTTGTTTTTCTCTAATTTGTCATAAAAATCAGTGGGGAGATTCTCTCTTTTGTCTTTGGTTACAGCCTCAAGCAGTTTTGCCGCGTTTATAAAATCAACTTCCTCTGCATCACCCTTGCTGGCCGTGAAAAACTTCTGGAGCTTGCCTTTTCTAAAGTAGGTCAAAAGCTGGTTCTCTTTTTTGGTGTCCGTCTGCCGTGCTTCGCTTGGTGCAGGTAGGTACTTTTTAGCGGTGCGTGCTTTCTTTGGCAAGTGTTTTACTTTCTCAAACAGGTCGGGATCATTGTCGCGGATTCCTCGGATAACATGCAGATACTTGAGTTCGCTTTCGTCTTCCTGATCCTCTCCAGTGATGGTTTTTTTGGAAACCAAGCGATTGAAAAGCTCGTGCGACTCAATATCCTCGCTTTCGGTCAAAAGTCGCGCATCCGCACCCAGCAGCGTAATAAACGCCTGTATCTTTGCTTCCGCAGCCTCTTTGAGTTTGATTTGATCGTTGGATTCCTCGGTTGGGAAGAAGTTGAAACTGTAAATCTTGTCAAACGAAGTGTCCACACGGTTAATGCGCCCAACGCGCTGAATGAGGCGTGTTGGGTTCCACGGAATATCGTAGTTGATGACCACATTGGAGCGATGCAGATTTACACCCTCAGACAGCACTTCTGTTGTGATAAGGATTCTGTAATCATCCTTAGGAAGGCGTACACGGGCATCAAAGTTTTCAATCACTTTTTCCCGCGTAGCTATGTTTGAAGCACCAGTGAAGCCAAGCACTCCTGCTTGCAGCGAGGCTTTAGCGGACTGGTTATTCGTGAGTTTATTTTTAAGTTCCTCGGTGAGATATTCGGCGGTCTCTTTGGATTCGGTAAAGACGATGAGCTTGTTCTTCTTCAAAACAGGACGGGTTGCAAGTAGCTCTATAAAAGAAAGCAGTTTCGGGTCACGCTTTAAGCCGCCCCAAAGCTGTTGAATTTTGTTAAGTATTTCAAGATCGTTTTCCAAGTCCTTTTTCAGTTTGTCAGTGAAATCGCTTGCCGGATATTTCCGTGCTTTGTCGGTTTCCAATAGTGTTTGGATTGCATTCTCATCATCATTGTCCAGAAACTCAAAGAGTTTATTGGTATGTTTTTTACTGATATAGACATTGCCTTCTATCAGTTCCTTGTAGAATAGTTCGTAGTTCGCGATGAAGCGGTCAACGGTGTTGCGGAAGGCGTGAAAACTGCTTTCCAGTCGCTTGATAAGCAAAATTTTTATAAAACGACCCAGGTTTTTCTGCGACTGTTTCTCAAACTGCTCCGGCTCGTTCTCGCCTTTGTAGTAGAGTAGAGGCATATAACGGGCGTAGTGAAATTCTTGGGTAATAAGTTTGATAGTTTTGTTGAATACGTCGCTTTCTTTCTCGTTGAGCTGATAGAAAGCAGCCTCTGGATTTTCCACTTTGGGAAACTTGAGCTTTTGGTTTTTGAGATCGTCGGCAAAGTAACTTTCAATTTCTTTTCTGGTACGCCGTACCATGAGGTACTTCAAAACATATTCACGAATTTTCCCTGCATTTTCTTTTGCGGTTTGCATGTATTCGCTACGGTCTTTTTGGCGGTCTAGTTTTTTGATTTCCTTCTCCAGCCGTCTAAAAAACGACTCAAGGTCTGGGACATTTGGGATCGTGCTTTTCTTTGCGTTTTGAAATAATTTGATTTGGCTCAAAATGTCCTTCGGTGTGTTGTTGAGCGGGGTTGCTGTTACCAGCACGACCCGCTTGCCTCGACAAATCTGTGCCAGTTTTTCGTAGGTAATATTTGATTCGGTGCGGAAGCGGTGCGCCTCGTCGATAAAAACATTTTTGTATTTTTCCGTGCCGTGGCGTGTGATCTGTTCTAATCTTCCGAGCGATCCATAATCAGCAGGCACACGGAAATCTGTAAATACATTGGTCCAAGACCCAGGGTTGGCTTTCTCCAGTAACACTGGTGGAGCCAAAACGAGTGTTCGCCCGTCAAGTTGGCTTGCAAGCATCGCCGATACATAGGTTTTACCAAGCCCCACGACATCAGAGATGAAAACACCACCGTATTCTTCCAAAATCTTTTTGGCATTCAAAACGGCCTGTTCCTGATATTCCAACTGCTTAAACTCGGACGGGGCATATTTGAAAAATACTTCATCGGTTTGGCGGAGATCATCTTTGAAGTATTCGTAGAGGAATTTGAGATATAGCTGATAGGGCGTGATGGTGTTATTGAGCCATGTTTTTTTCTGAATGGTCTGAACGTATGTATCACTTATATCCACTGCATCTTTCCAGAGGCCTTCAAATTTTTGCTTGGCAAATTCGTAATCGGTTCTTGACTTGAGTTCGGTGTTGAATTCCAGATTATCGACCAAACCAGACTGCGTGAAATTACTTGATCCAGTGATGACGCGACCAACATCGCGGTCGCTTTCAAGAAAAGACATGATATAGAGCTTGGCGTGGATGTTCTCTGTGGGGTACGCCTTAATTTTTAACTTGCCACATTGTAGCCATTCAAGAAATTTTGTTACACTATCCTCAACTTTTTTGCTGTCTTCAGCCTGCGCCATTTCGCCGACAAGCATGTTGGAAAAATGCTCTTTGGTTTCCACATGGGAAAATTGAAGCTCCTGCTGTTGCGCTTGCTTTATCAAGTCAAGTGTTTGCCTGTTGGTGCTGATACCGATGAGGATTCTAATTTTCTTCGTTTTTTCCAGCGATTTGTAGAGTGCGTGGAAACCGCTAGTGTAAAAGTAGCCGACGAGAACATCAAAAAATTCAGTGTCTTTGATCAGCGCCTTGAAGCGTTCAAGAAGATTTTGTTCCTTCTCGTTCGTGATAAATGTAAGATCAGAGTGATTTGCCATTGTGATAATACCCCCTCATTCAACTTGTGGAAGTTTATACTTTAATCCCCGTTTTTGGGGGCTTCTTTACTTCTACCAACTTCCAATGGGTTTTAATCCTTGTTGAGTCGGCTTTTTGTTTTGGTTTCATGCCACTTGACCATCTTAATCCCCGATTAACTCTTGATACGTCAATCTCTTATCTCCGGCATTCCTTACCAAGGCACTAATCCTATCGATTGTATCAATGGCACAACTACCCTTGTTTAACCTAAAGGTAAATTCATTAACATAACGATCCAGGTGTTTAGTGCTAAATTGATGATAGGTGCCGTAAAACCCCCGCTTTAACACAGCCCATACGCTTTCAATGCCGTTAGTATGGGCTAATCCGTCAACATACTGCTTGGCCGAATGATTAACCTTGCGATGGGTATAGCCACTGATGCTTGAATAGCCTCGCCATTCGTCTGTACAGATGGTAGCAGAACGCTCGATATGGCTCTGTAATGCCCTGTTTAGGGTGCTATTGCTGGCATTGGCCATCTGCATGGCTTTTACACTCCCTCCGCGCTCACGCATTCCTAGTACGATAGCTTTACCACTCCCGCCTTGTGAGCCCTTGCGTTTCTTGTTGGCATGTTTATTATCCTCTTTGCCTCCGATATAGGTCTCATCGATCTCTACAATACCCTGCAATAGACCCTTACCCATTTTGCATGATTCACGCAATGGCAGTTTAGACTTTTCAAATATAGTACCTATTCTTACGGTATAGTTTTTCTACAGTCCGAACACCTATGCCCCTGTATCTTTTTTTTCGATAGTGTCTTTTTGAACCACAATGTGGGCATTTTTGATTACTTCCCCATACCTGTTTTTCTATAAATGAAACTGCTGTAGCCTCATCTGGGAACAGAGTAAAGAATCTTTTAACCGATTTTGCTGTTTTCATACTGACCCAGTTTACATTATCTGACCCTAGGAATCAAGAGTTATCGCAAAAAATAATCATTCTGGGGTCACTGGGTCAATAAGTATATAATTCCCTAAAAAAACTGCATCCCCGTTTCCAGGGATGCAGTTGAAATATAAGAACTCTCGGATTTCTTAGAAATCGCGAGTGATCGTGAAACGATACTGGCGAGGCGTCGGCAGGTCGAAACGCGCATAGGCGATGCCGCGACCTCCAGGAACTTGATAGTCGATATTGCCATCAATCGCTAGACGACTCGGAATGATGTCCTTGTTGTCGAACACGTTGTTGACGTTCATCTGGAACGTCCAGTTTCCTTCGCCAAGGAAGTTCGCCTTGGTCCGGTAGCGGATGAAGAAGTCAGCATTTGTCTGAGCCTTGCCTTCGAATTCGACTCCATTCTCTTCCCCGATAATATTCGCAGCGGTCCAACGATAGCCACCACCGACTGTGAAGCCCTTCATACGACCTTCGTTGAAGTCGTAAGCGGTGAATATGTTGAAACGGTAAGGACGGAGACCCCAGCGTTTTTCAAGTTGCTCACGGCGCTCGTTCACATTGTCCGCCATGTTGAAGATTTGAGTGGAAATACCCGTGTTATCGAGGGTGCGATTGCCCGGCAACGGGTCCTCCAACGCGAGGAACTTCGAGATTACACCATCGGGAGCGTACGCAGACGGATCGATGGTATAGCCTTGAATGGTGCTTCCAGGATCGTCTGGATCCTCGACCTCGGCCGCCTCAGTCGCTCCTTGGAGTACCGTGCCATCGCCCACTTCCATTAAACCAGTGAAGGCAACGCCTTTACCGTAGGAATTGGATACGATACGGTCGGTGTGAGCCGCATTGAGCGTCAAGCGCCAGTTCTCGGTCATGTTAGCCGTGACGCGTAGCTCGTAACCGCTAGATACGTTGTCACGGAAGTAACCATTGACCTCCGGACGTAGCTCTGCGCGTCGGCTCAGCAATGAATCCAGGGCAGCAGGATTGCCCGTACCCGGTATAGGATTGTTATCGCCGTCAAGCTGCGGGGTGAAAGCGTCTTCATACGCTTCGTAAATCGCTTCCACAGGATTGGAAAGCTGCGAACCGCCAACCACTTCCTGGATCGACTCCGTGTCGTAACGGACGATGCGACCGCTGATTCGGTTGTTCAACAAATTGAAGTCGATACCGAAGTCGCTACCTTCTCCATCAGGAGGAGGAGACGTCGCTCCCGTCGGAAATACGGTACGGCGGAAATCCGGAATACCGATGTTGCTGCCCGCGTTAGCTACCAGAGAGAAATTCTCCGTCAAGTGGTAGACCGCTCCCGTCGTGCGAACGGTCGCGTTGAAGTTGGTTTGAGGAGCGCCCGGCGAGATGCCTTGGCTAGGGGTCGTATCCGGAGTGATCGAGAAGTCAGGCACCCAACCGATAACGGGATCGATGCGGTGACCCGCGCGATCGATCGATACTTCATCTTCGCGGTATCCCAGCGTAATGACAAATCGATTGTTGAGGAAGTGACTTTGGCTCACTGCCATCATCGAATCCGTAACCTGATTGATGAGGAAGTTGATGTTGCCCGGCTCCTGCTCCAACCATGCGACGTCGTAAGGAAGCGGCTCGCCTGGTACGTTCCAACGATCCGTGTAGATCACGTCAGGAACGTTGACCCAGCTTCCCGCTCTCCAGGTAATGCGATCATTGACGTCGAAGTAGTTGCGCACCGTAATGCGATTGTCCGCATGGCGGTAGTTCGCTTGGGTGTGACGAAATCCTTGATTGTCGACGAAGTTGCCTCTGCCCGCTGGGTTTCCAGCCAAGCCGAGCCAGGTGTTGCCGCGCAACTGCTCCTCGTCCACACGCGACGCCGCTACCGCAAAACGGTGGTTTCCGGCACGCTCCGTATTCAAGTTGTACGAAGTGGAAACACGGATTTCATCGTAGCGAGAGAGATTCTTGTCGCGGCGGTAATCGCCGTCGAAGTAGAACTGACCGGCATACGGGTTGGCAGGACCGTTAAGTCCTTGGATCGTATTGGGATCCGCTCGGAACTCAGGACGTGTACCTTGGAGTTGAGGTACGTCGATGTCCGCTCTTTGGTGACCGGCCTGAACATTGAAGAACCAGTTGTCCGTCAGCTGGATGTCAGCGAAAAACGAGTGGCTGCTCAAGTCCGTTTCACGGAAGAAGTCCGGTCCACCCGGATTGTACTGATAGGGAAGGAACGACTGGTCGTTGATACGGTGAACGCGATCGCCCAAACCACGCGTTCCATCAGGGTGAGCCACGCGCTCGTCGTCGTAGCCGCCTGTTAGATACGTACCCGCAGCGTTGTAGAAGGTGCCGTCATTTTCAATGTAGGTGAAACGATTCGATCCATTCGATGCTCCCAGCGGATTGTTGTTGTTGATGCGCGCATTTCCATCGCGACCGACAACCCCGACGAGTCGACGGGCCGCGTTAGGATTGCCGCCATTGGGCTCGAAGGTCACCGCTTCGACTCCCGAAGCGAGCATGTTGTCGTACCAGGGAAGAACGCGGTCCGTAAGTGGACTTTGCTGAATGGAAGTCTTGTGATGCATTCCATCTTCGTAGTTCGCTCGGAGAGTGATTTCGTCATTCACCTTCCAAGTCAGCGCGCCATAGATACGCTCTCTGTCGTCGCTGATCCAATCTCTCCAATGTCCATTTTCTTGATACAGGCCAGCGATAGTCAAACCGAGCTTGCCTTCGATGAGGACCCGATTGAGGCGAATTTCAGCGCGCTTGCGCTCGCTGGTGCCAAAGGACAGGCGGATGCGTCCGCTGTCGCGCTGGGTATTGGCAACGATGGAAGACTGGTTGATAATACCTCCTGCCGCGCTCACACCGAACAGTACCCCATTAGGGCCGCGAGAATCGTCGTAGCGGCCAATCTTGTAGGAATCGTCAGGAACGATCGACTTGAAGTAGTCGATTCCTCGAGAGGACTCGATACCGCGCGTACGAATTCTCTGCGTGACCGCAGTCGCGTTGGTGAATACGTTGAAGTTTCCGCCAGCGCCATCTTGGTCGTTGGTATCAAGAACGGTATTCAACGAGTACTCGATGAGCTCGTCGATGTCATTTAGCCCGGTGTCTTCGACGAACGCCTCAGTCCATACCGATACGGACGCGGATACGTCCCGAAGGCTGGAATTGAAACGGGTACCCGACAGGGTGTTAGTGGCTCGGTAGCCAACGTCTCGAGATGAGTCGACCTCGAAGGGACTCAACTCAATCACATCTTCATCAGATGCGTCGTCCTGAGCATAGCCAGGCAGTATTAGCAAACAAGACGCGCTGAACAGCGCGAATGCGATACGTTTATTCATAGTCGTAGGTTTGTTTGGCTTGGGGTGATCAATCGTGTCCGCAGGCGATTCATGGACGCTTCCGGATAGTTCATAGTAGTCAGTACAAAATCGAAGGCCGCCTCTCCAAATTGCTTATGGAGATGCTCTTCGGTAAGAATGTGTAGTTTGAATGGGAAATGGGGCACTAGGGATAGTGATGTAGAAAGGTGACCCGTCAGTATTGACAATTATTTATATTTAGCGGGTGGAAGTCAATAGTCAGATGTTGTTAGATGTGGCGTAATTCTTTCCTATTCTGGCGGATAACTCATACAAAATGGGGAATTTCCAGCTAATTATTCCAGTATTTAAGTGTAATCCCAACTCATTAAACTCGAAGATACCCTTACATTTTGCGACTTCTGATGACATCTTGTCGCTATTATAAAATCCAGGGCCTTCACTAAGCCGCTATCAGCAATTCGCCCATTCGCACTCGGAGCCGATCTGCCTAAGGCAGCGCGCAACGCTCATTATGAGGTTGCCAATATTCTGCCCGCGCCGTCCCTTGCTTCCACCCCGCAATGCATGACTCCACCCGAAGATACCCCCTCTAAACCGAGCGTATCAAGCATGATCGGTCCAGGCATATTGGTAGCCGCTACGGGGGTGGGCGCGGGTGACTTGTCCTCGGCGGGATTCGCAGGAAGCCAGCTCGGTCCCGCCATATTGTGGGCCGTTTTAATCGGCGCTTTCTTCAAATTCGTTTTAGCCGAAGGTCTGACGCGCTGGCAATTGGCCACTGGCCAAACGCTACTGGAAGGAGTTGCTCGTCGCATGGGACCCATCCCCTGCTGGCTATTTATGGGCTATTTCATTCTTTGGTCCTACTTCGTCGGAACCGCCCTCATGGCAGGCAACGGCGTTACGTTGCATGCCATCTTCCCGATTTTCGAGGACGCTTCCACGGGCAAGATCGTATTTGGAATTGTATCCAGCCTAGCAGGGCTGATCCTTGTCATTCAAGGAGGCTTCAAACTATTCGAAAAGGTGATGGGCGTATGCATCCTGATCATGTTCATCACCGTGGTAGCCAGCGCGATCATCTTATCGCCACCTTTCGGAGAGGTCATGAAAGGCTTGTTCATTCCCTCGATCCCTAATCCGCAAAACGGAGGCATCGCCTGGACAATGGCCTTGATGGGCGGAATCGGCAGCACGGTCACCATCCTCTGCTATGGGTACTGGATCGCCGAAGAAGGCCGGCACGGGCCAGGCATGCTGCGATTTTGCCGTATCGATCTAGGGATCGGCTATGTCGTCATTGCGATTTTCGGAATCTCAATGGTGATTATCGGAAACACGGTTGAAGCGAAAGGCACCGGCGCAGGATTAATAATTGAGATCGCGGATTCCTTCGAGAACTCGCTCGGAATCGTCGGTCGCTGGGCCTTTCTGATCGGAGCCTTCGGTGCCGTATTTAGCAGCCTACTCGGTGTGTGGCAGTCCGCCCCCTACCTTTTCGCCGACATGTGGCGCCTTTTCAGAAAGAAGGAATTCGCGGACGAGGGTTCAAGCCCAAGCATATTGACTGACACAACGTCGCGCCCCTACCGCTATTATTTGTATGCCTTCGCGACCCTACCGATGCTAGGGCTCGTGGTCCAATTCCGAGAAATCCAGAAATTCTACGGGATCGTCGGCGTCGCCTTCCTACCTCTGCTCACGATCGCCCTAATCTTGCTCAACGGCCGAAAGCAATGGATCGAAAAATACACCAATCGTCCTGCGACAATCGTAGTTCTTATATCAATACTGTTATTCTTCGGCTGGATGGCCTGGCAAAGCTGGGCCTGAGAAATAAATTCATCGCTCTCCCGCCATGCGGGTTCGGAAAATAAGGTTTCAGCAAAGCTGAAAATAGGCTCGACTCGGGTAGTAGCCAGAAGCCGCCAGCTATGCTGCAATGTATCTAGACCTAAGCTCATCCCTCGTTCTCATCATGTAGCCCTCAAAGGGCATCATGCGAGCGAGGTATGAGCGCATCCTGTTAAATATGAATTCCAGTAGCTTGCGAAGCGTAGACGGAATCCTGTTAATAGAAGGTTCTAGTAGCCCGCAGATCGTTGACGGAATTCCTTATCCCAATCGAACTATCATTGTCCCAAGTATGTGGCCTCCACGTAGTAAGCGCCCCGTTCACGTTCCGTTTCCGCGTCTTTAAACCAGGTTTGAAGCAGGGTTTCACCCGCCTCAAGGTCCACATCGAAACGAGCTTCCGTATCGTTCGGGTTAAGCGCAAGCGTTTGCTCCGTATCCCCAATTCGTATACGCGCTCGATTCGCGCCGATAGCGTTCACTTCGTCGCCCGGATAGCGGGAAATTCGCAGTGCATACGTTCCACTTCTCTGAACATCCAGAGCCCAAAAGCCGTTTACGTAAACGGATTCGTCACGCACTAAAGACATCTTCCAGATCACGCCTCCCTCGGTAGGATGCCAATCTCGGGTCGTGAATTGCGTGGGATTTTGCTCCGGAGCGCCAATAATAAATGGCGTATACTTTCCCTTGTGACTGGTGACATCCTCAAAGAACTTCGCGTGCTTGGCAGACAAGGTATCCACAACTTCAGGAAAGCGCGATGCCACATCCGTTTCTTGGCTTGGGTCTTGCTGAATGTCGAAAAGCTCTCCGTTCACCATTCTCCAGCGCTCGGTCAGCACGGCGCGACTCGGATAGCGTTGACCCGGCTCAACCCTGGGATCCCAAAGCTCCAGCTGATCTGCCTGTCGATCGATGAAAACAGTCCGCTCTTTCCATCTGTTCGCTTCGCCCTTCAGCAACGGCAGAATACTCTCGCCATCGAAGGCGACACCCTGCGGGGCCTCGAGCCCGCAAATATCGATGAAAGTCGGTAGCCAATCATGGTGGCTCGTCAATGCATCGATCGTCTTTCCCGCTTCAAATCCAATCGGCCAGCGGGCAAAGCAGGCCACTCGGTGGCCGCCTTCATAGGTCGACCCTTTCTTCCCGCGCATTCCCGCGTTGTACTCGGTCGGATCACGTTGACCATTGTTCATACCGCCTCCCGTACCATTGTCCCCCATGAATATCACCAGCGTATTCTCGTCCAAGCCCCATTCCTCCAAGGAATCCAGAAGCCTCCCTAGGTTCTCGTCAAAGTTCTGCACCATGCCAAAGAACTTGGAACGATTCATCGGTATCCCTTGGGCCAGAAAAGGATTCGAGTACTTCGGCTCTACCGTCACCGGCCCATGCATCGCATTCAAGGGCAGGTAGACGAAAAAAGGATCCTCCGATCCGATCCCTTCGCGAATGAAACGGAGCGTCTCGCTAAAGAAGATATCCGTGCAATAGCCTTCGAAGGCCTCGGGGACGCCGTTGCGGTAGTAGATATCATCGAAATAGTTGTTCCCCCTCGGATTGCCGATTTCGTCCACGCCTCCCGCCTTGTGGCATACGACGTCCTGAAATCCTCGATACTGGGGCGCATAGGGATAGGGATCCCCTAAGTGCCACTTTCCAAACATCCCTGTTCGGTATCCCGACGCCTCGAACACCTCCGCCATCGTCGTCTCATCCGGATTGAGCAATTGCCTCCCCTGGGTCACCGCCCAAGCGCCCACTCGAATGCTGTAGCGACCTGTCATCAGCGCCGCCCGCGTCGGCGTGCAATACGGATCCACGTGATAGTCGTCGAGGCTAACTCCTTCATCATGAAGACGATCGATATTGGGCGTCTTCAACCAGGGATTTCCATGGCAGGACATGTCCCCATAACCCTGGTCGTCCGTAACGATTAGAATGACGTTGGGTGGCGCTGCATGGGCCAGACACGAAAATAGGGCTAAGAGGAGGAAGAGAGGCTTCATGCAATTTGATAGAAAAAACTATTAACAGGATACGTTCCTACAGGATCGCTTCGCGTACATGATGAGAGATAAGAATTACTGTAGTGGTTCAACAGAATACGTTGCATGTAGCGCTCAAGAAACATCCTCATCATGCTCCCGCATAAGCGGGATCATGTAGCGACGCAGAAGCGTATCCTGTTAAATAATACCATCACCCGATCAACTCAGGTATTAGCTGTCCGCCGAATTGCGATAGCTGCTTGTACCGACCTCCGTGCAAATAGGTGAGCTTGTTGTCATCCAACCCGAGCAAATGGAGCAAGGTTACATGCAAATCGCGAATGGGGTGAACGACATCGACCGCCGATTTGCCGAGTTCGTCGGTCGCTCCCACGACTGCGCCCTTCTTGACGCCGCCGCCTGCTAGGATCATCGTCATGGCATCCGCATTGTGGTCCCGGCCAAGTGAATACACACCGCCCCGTTTATTGTTGTCTGGAGTACGACCAAACTCGCCCGTCCAAATGACCAGCGTATCATCGAGCATTCCGCGTTGCTTCAAGTCCTTGATGAGGGCAGCCATGCCACGGTCGACGCTGCGGATACGAGAGCTATGCCCTTCTTCTAGATAATCATGGCTATCCCAGCCTCCGGAGAAAATCTGCACGAAACGCGTTCCTTCCTCGATAAGCCGTCTCGCCATCAAGCACTGTCGACCGAATACTTCCGTATTCTTGTCGTTCATACCGTACATTTCGCGAATGTACTCAGGCTCCTTGTTCAAGTCGATCACCTCCGGCACTTCCGTTTGCATTCGATAAGCGAGCTCATAGCTTTCCATGCGAGCCGCGAGTTCCTTGTGCTCTGGATGGAATTCCGCGTGCTTTTCATTCAGGAATGCCAGTTCGTCCAAGAACCAGCGCTGATGCTCGCGCGTCTTATTGGACTGCGATTGCAAATCTAGAATAGGCGAACCTTCAGGCCGCAAGCGCGTTCCTTGATAGTGCGCCGGCAGGAAGCCGTTAGACCAATTGCCCGCTCCGCCTTGCGGCATCGCTAGTTCGGTCATCACGACATAGCCGGGCAGGTTCTGATTCATCGAACCGAGCCCATAAGTCGTCCAGGCCCCCAATGCCGGGTCGCTCCCAAGGCGACTCCCTGTATTCATGTGGAAAAGCGCTTCCGGGTGATTGACCGACTCCGCTTGGCAGCCTCGGTAGTTGCACAGCTCATCAGCGATCTCAGGATCCGCCATGTACTGCCATTGATCGCACATATCGATCCCTGACTGACCCACTTTGCGCGAGCCGAAGGGACTGCCCACGAAAAACTTGAAGGGATCTCCTGGCTTGGTGAGCGACGATTCGGCCTTATGCAAGCGCTGCAGTTCGGGCTTCGGATCGAAGGTATCCATGTGACCGGGCGCTCCTTCCATGAAGAGCATAATCACTGACTTCGCTTTCGCCGGAAACATGGGCTCTTTGGGCGTAAGCGGCCCTGCTTTAACAGGTGTGGGATAGTCCTTGGCGAGCAAATCCGTCATGGCCAAGGAACCGAGCGAAGCGGTGAGTCCACAAAGAAAGTCGCGACGCGTCACCGGCGTTGAAATCGGTCGGGAGCAAATAGAATTGATTGGTAAGGGCATAAGGCGTTTCGCGGTTGAGATTATTATAGCGCGCTAATCAATATACGTGAACAAATTCGTTACTATTGAACAATACGAGGCATAGGTCGGCCAGAGCTCGGGTATCGGGATCGACATCCGACGCTTTCTTGTCGGACACGTAGCTTTCGAATACGGGAAGGATTTCCTCGTACTCGAAGACCTTTCCTGAGAATTCCTCGACGAGGGATCGGGTTATCTGCGTTGGATAGGTGACGGGATCTGGATCGTGGTTTTGGTGATAATGCTTCATCTTCCCCACGTACGCGACCATCCGATCGAGTTCCTCTTGCGATGGAGACCGACTGAGAGCCAGTTCGAAAGCTCGCGCCACGCGGTCAATGTCCGCGGCTTGCTCGCGCATCAATAGATCGGCAAAGGCGATCGATCGGTCCGTCACCACATCGCTGTTCATGAGTGTAAAGGCTTGTGGCGAGACGGATGCGGAATCACGAATCTCGCAGGAATCGTTGGGATTGGGCTGATTGAATAGCTCGAGGAACGGATCCGCCTGACCGCGCACTCGATAGGCATAAATGCTGCGACGATTCCGTTGCTCAGGAGTTCTAAATGGCTGGTGAGCTGGAGCGATCGAAAACTGGATCATCCGCGGTTGCAGCGCCACCTCCATGTTGATTTCCGGCATTACGGCAACTCCTCCCATTTCCGTATTCAACTCGCCTGTGATGTGGAGCATGCCATCGCGCAACTCTTCCGCGGTTAGGCGACGGGGCGGGTAGGAAGCGAAAAGCTCATTGTTCGGATCCTTTACTTCAAGTTCCTCCCTGTCCGGGTGGCGACTGCTTTGCTTGTAGGTCTCAGAAAGCATAATGAGTCGATGGATACGCTTGAGCGTCCATCCCCCTTCAACGAATTCCGAGGCGAGCCAATCAAGCAGATCCGGGTGAGTTGGCTTGCCGCCCTTCGCTCCGAAATTATTCGGGTTCCCAGCGATCGGCTTGCCAAAGTGATGTTGCCAAACGCGATTGACGAACGAACGCGTGGCCAATGAATTGCGTGGATCCGCAATCCAGCGCGCCACCATTAGTCGACGCCCATCCAGGTCTTCAGGAATTACATATGGATCCTCGCTCGCTCCTTCAAGCGGTACTCCCAAGGCGCTCAACACGCCAGGGCCTACTTTTTCGCCGGGAGCTTTGAGCGAACCGCCCATCAGAATGAAATTGTCCGCCGTCGCCTTTGGATCGACCTCCTCGCTCACGCGCAATTTTCGAGCATTAACGGATTTGGGCACTACGCTATTATACACGCTCTGCACCATCGGCTGGTAGCGCTCTTTGCGTCGATTCCAAACCCAGTCATCCTGCTCGCGGACCTTGAGGCGTCCCTCATCAACATAGTCCAACCCGATATCGCGAGGCGGCTTGACCTCGTCGTCAAGCTCCTTGCGCGACGCATGATCGATGTACTCCAGGCCCCGTTCCGCAAACCACGCCTTAGCCGCCGTTTCCCGCTTATGGTACAAAGCTTCCTTCTTCTCCACTGCGAACGCGTGCAGCTTTTCCACCATGGCCTTCCCCTCTTCCAGGCCGTTTAGATTTTCCTTGGGGTGAAACGCGGTGGGCCGTTCCGCAAGCTGCGTACTGGCAAAGGCCGCGTAAAGCCGATAGTAATCCTTCGTGGGCAAGGGATCGAACTTGTGATCGTGACACTTGAAGCAGCGCATCGTAGTGGACAGAAAGGTCTGTCCTACTGAATTCACTACGTCGTCAATATAGATCTGACGCGCCTCAGGCTTCTCCACCATCGCGGAATCCCATGGCCCCATTCTGAGAAAACTGGATGCAATCATCCACTCGATCTCCTGTTCGGTATAGTCGCCCGCTTCATGAACCTTGGCGATCGCATCTGCATCGCCGTTCAGGCGTGCCCTCACGGAATCATGCGTCAGCTCATCGCCCGCGACTTGCTCGACGATGAATTCATTGTAAGGCTTGTCCTCGTTAAATGAACGAATCACGTAGTCGCGATAGCGCCACGCATTCGAGCGTTCGTAGTCATTCGACATTCCACCTGTATCCGCATAGCGGGCTACATCAAGCCAGTGCTGGCCCCAGCGCTCCCCGTAGCGATCGCTGGCCAATAGACGGTCCACTAAATCGCTCCACGCTTGATCCGCGTCCTTAGCGGACGCCTCCTTGAAGGCTGCCACTTCTTCCGGAGTGGGCGGCAGGCCCGTCAGGTCAAACGTAGCGCGACGAATCAGCGTATTCAAATCTGCCTGCGGCGCCGGTCCAAAGCCCGACTCTTCGAGCTTTCTCCCCACAAAGGCATCCACCGGATTGGAAGACGATCCTGCGTTGGGGACATCAGGCTTCTCTACGGGTACGAAGGCCCACATATCTTCCGGCTTGTAGCGACGGTAAGTCCACTCGTCTGCGAGACCGCCTGAATGCTCGATCAGCATTCCATCCTCGTTTATCTTTACATCCCGCTCCGCGACTCGAATTTCAAGCTGTCGCTCGGCACTCGGCCAAGGAGCGCCGGCATTGATCCATTGTTCCAGATCGGCGATCTGCGATTCCGACAAGCGATCGTTCTCCTTTGGCGGCATCTCGAAATCGGGATCCTCCCAGCGAACCGCTTCCATAATAAAGCTGTATTCCGCATCTCCGGGAATAAGCACGTCATCGAAAAACTCGCCTCCTTTGAGGAAGTCTTCCAACGTAGTCAACTTGAGCTCCCCCTTCACTTCCTTGCCGGGTTCCCCGTGACACGCAAAGCACTTCTCCGATAGGGTCGGAAGCACCTTCAGGGTAAATAGTCGCTCGATCTCTTCGTCGTGACTTTCCGCAGCTTGAGCCGACCAGGCGCATAGGAGTCCGGCGATTCCCGTTACAGTTGATTGTAGAAAATGTGATCTCATAGACAATAGTGTATTCAAATTTCTAGGGACATCCCATTTTATAAAGTTCTGATATTTCGTCATCGCTCAGGGCTTCCCCGAAAATTGCGAATTCGTCGATCGCGCCATTGAGGTTACGGAGCGCGAAGCTGGGCTCTTCGCGCGTGGGCTCATTCCAGTTGCCGATCGATGCCGATCCGATCCGCACCGTATCCACGAAAAGGTCGTCCGGGATCCGATCCTGACTGATCACTTCCCCATTCACGTAGTGAGTCGTTGTGCGTTCATCAACATTGTAGACCGTAGCGATCTGAAACCACTTTCCGCTAAGCGATGGATCCCAGAACGAAGGGGAATAGGCAATGTGCTTGTCGGAACGCGTCTTGGAGCCGGTCTGCCGTTTCACCGAAAAGAATAGTCGTCCATCCTCCATGATCTGCCAGTGCGGTTCATTCAACTCGTGCCCATCCGTCAGGAACAAGGAGTTAAACGTCCGATCCAAGCTGTCGATACGGGCCCAACAATAGAAAGTAACGGAATTGTGATCCCCTGGAACCACGACCCGAACGCGACTGCCAGTTGGGCTAAAGCTCAAAGCTTTCCCAGGCTCGTCCCAACGATCAGCTGCCTTGCGAGCGCTCACGATCGTACCATGAAGTCCCGCCGGAGAAGCATCTCGCAGCTGTCGGTGCCATCCATCCGAATCGCTCATGGGATAGTAGGCGATCAGCCGCGGATCCGCGCTCATCTGCGTCGATAGCTCGTTCCACGAACGCTTCCTCTCAAGACGCTGACTCGCAAACTGTTGCTCGAATTCCTGCAGCGACGGGAAACTTCCTGCCCTAAACCCGCTTTCACTAAATTCTCCAGATACGGCCCATCTCAGCGATTCGCCATCGGTCAGCAACCGCTTCTGCTCAGACGCAGGATGCCACTCGATCTCTCCCTGCAGAACGTGCATGTCTGCGCTTTCGGACGTAACGTCCAATGCAAACTCAGTTCCCAAGTCCACCACGTCTCCCGAAGCGGTAGAAACGCGAAATCCCTTAGCCGCCGGCGGTACCAACGCCCGTATTCGGCCTTTTGATACTTTCATTTCCATGGGCGACCGAATCTCGAACTCAGATTCGCCCTCGACAATTACAGTCACGCCGCTGAATAGCTCGAACTGAGCGATGCCCGAGCGCATGGTCAGCGACCCCTGAGGCAGCAAGTCTCCTCGGTCAATCCGCAATCCTCCTCCCCAATCCACATCGGATTGCTCCGCAAGAACAGCATAGCCCGTCGCTACCGGTTCCGAATCCGCAACGTCCGTTCCACTCGGATTCTGGCGTCCCACATTCCACCCAAACGCGCCCACTAAAATGAATAGCGCCACAGCGGCGACGCTGGCGATTAGGCGAGAATGCGTAGACCAGAACGAAACCGTTTCGCTGGCTGATTCTTCCAATAGCGACTCCGCCTCGATGCTCAAGGCATCGCTCAACTTTAGACGCGCATAATAAGACCGCCGCGCTTCCGGGCTAACTCGCATTTCGGCTTCCAACTTAAGGAAATCCGCTTCCGATATCGAACCGTCCAGAAGTTCGTCGATCAATGTATCGCGTTCGTTCGCCTTCATCCTTTTAACTCCTCTCCTAATCCTAACTTGGATTCAATGCACAGCTGCAGCCGATTGCGCAAACGGTGCAAGGTCACCTTCAAGCCTCCCAGGCTCCTACCTATCTGCTCCGCATATTCCTTGAGAGGCGTTTTCCGGAAGTAGCGATGATGAATGAGCTCTCGATCGCTGGGCTTGAGCGCCTCGAGGCAGCTGCGCAGCGCTAGCTGATGATCGGAAAGGTCCTCCAAGTGAGCGCCCACCTCCTCGGCGATCGTCTCTTCCAGCTCCTCGCAAAAAAGCAGCCGCTCCTCTTTCGCCTGACGCAATCGGTACTTTCGCACCTGAAAACGAGCGATCGTGAAAGCCCAGGCCTTGAAATTCGTACCCACCTCAAAGTCCAATCGCTTCTCCCAGATGACGGCATTGGTTTCCTGAGCGACATCCTCAGAAGAGCGATCCCCGGGCAGCAACGACGCGATGTATAGATGAATCGCTGGCTGATGCTGAGTCAGCAGCGAAACGATAGCGGCGTCTTGTTCTTGGGAACTCATCTCGGGGCGAAGTAAAGGCTACTACTATATACCCTCAATTCTCAATAGGTTAGCGCCTTTCTGAATAAAAACCAAAAAAATGACATTCTAGCTCAAATAAGCCCTGCATTGCGGTCCTACGCTTCCATCTTATTTCCGTGCAATATTAGAATTTGTATTTAACAGGATACGCTCGTAGCTCGCTCGCATGATGCCCTTCCAGGGCTACATGATGAGATCGAGCGACGTTAGCGCCGAATTCTGTCATCGTCCCGACTTGTCGGGACTAGGAGTCTCGCTGACGCGAGCCATTAAGGATCCAGCATCGCTGGAATTAATGCTTAAGGAGTTCGAACCTTATTTTCAGCTCCGATGAAACCTAATTCCCTCTGTAAGAGGGATCCTAGCTCTCGTAGAGAGCGGTGACTTTAAACCCTTTTATCGCCTGGGCTCCGTCAAGAATCCCCGTCGCGCAGTGGGGATCCGGTCCACAAGATTTCACTTCACCATGACGTCCCAGTAACGCGTTCGCTTCGACGTTCCCGCATCGCCCGAAACTTCCAGCGTGATTACCTTCCGCACCCCTCCGCTTAGCGTGACCACCGGACTCGCCTCAGTCGATTCCCGACCGTTCCCAAAATCCCACTTCCATGACTCGATATCCCCTATCGACTCATCGCGAAAGGCAACGACTCCCTTGTCCAAGTCGATCACCTCGAAGCTCCACTCCGCCCTAATCCTCGGCTGCAGCGCCGCTTCGATCGGCATCAAGCGAAAGGGAAACAAGTAGGTCGCATCCCGTACCATGCGAACATCATGAGCCAAGTTGTAGTGCCCATCGCGCTTGTCCCCATCGAAATCTAGAATCGACCAGGAGACCCCGATCGACTCGCCCTCCACTAAACGCGTCTCCGTCGCCTGATCCGGTCCGGCATAGGGAGCGTTGTCATAGGGCGTAATCCAGCACTCCAAGACAAGCCGACCGCTTTCGCCGTGCTCGAAATCAAAGTCGTACGCATAGTTCGAATACGGAAACTCGCCAATCCAAGGCTGACTCCCCCATACAAGCACCCAGGCATTGTTCACCGGAGGCGTATAGAAATGATAGTTCTGGGCGTGGTAGCCGGCGAACGAAAGATGGTTCTCAATGAACTCCGGGCTATTTCGATCGCGGCTATTGTCTGGCAGCTTGCCCGGTTCGAAGATGAACGGGCCTCCCGAAAGATCCCCATCGACCACGATTTCAAAAATGTCGTTCAAGTAGCCATTGGGATTGAATCGTTCGAAGTCCCAAAAATCGTCATGGGCCTCATATAGAATGTAGAGACGGTTCATACCCTTCACCCAACCCAGCGTGACCGTTACATCAATATCGTCGCGATCAATGGAAACGCCGTGCCCATCTTCGGTATCATTTAGAAGATCAGTCCTGTAGCGGTAATCCTCGGGAATCATGGCCCAATCATCGATTGCCCCATCTATACGAGGAATGGCATCACGTGGAAATTGAAAGACCTTGAATTCAACATCAGGATGAGGGTTCACGAATTCGGACTCAGTCTGCGCCGAAAGGAATGCGGACAATGAAAGGACAGGTAACGCAATCAATCTGGTGGCAATCCGCCACTTCCGTAGCTCAGGGGTAGTCATTCCACAAACCTGCCGTAATCCACCCGCCGATGACAATCCATGAATTCGGAATTCCTGTTCCCGTCACCGCTCTCTTCGAGAGCTAGGATCCCTCTTGCAGAGGGAAGTAGGTTTCAGCGGAGCTGAAAATAAGGTTCGAGGCATCGACCAATTCACTTCATCGATATTCGTCTCGGTCTAAACGCATCGCAAAACTGGAATCCATCAGTTAAAAAATATTAGACTCTTCAACAAGCCTGCTCGCAAAGCGAAATCCCTATTACCACCCAACCCATTCCTTCTTCTCATCATGTAGCCCTGAAAGGGCATCATGCGAGCGAGGTACGAGCGCATCCTGTTAAACATAAATTCCAGTAGCTCGCAGATCGTAGACGGAATCCTGTTAATTAAAATCCCACATCATTGTTAAAATAATTCCATTGATCCTCAAGCCCCTCCAGCTAGCGTCAAACCCATGCACCATCCCCTAAGCTTCGCGCTCCTGTTGCTCTCCCTCGTTTTCATACCCGCTACTCCTAGTCAGGCCCAATTCATCGTATCGCCCGACAATGGCGGCATCACGCTCCCCGAAGGATTTCAAGCGCTGGTTGTTGCCGACGACATTGGTCGAGCCCGCCGCATCGCCGTCCGAGACAATGGCGATATCTACGCCGCATTGATGGATCCCATCGACCTCGGCTACGTGGTGGCGATGCGAGATACCAATGGCGATGGCGTCATGGACATCGTCAAGTACTTCGGCGAGCTCGATAGCCAGTGCAAGTCTCTGGAAATCTACAACGGGTACCTATACGTCGGGTCCACACGTCAAATCGTTCGCTTCCCCCTCGACCCGAAACAATTGCTGCCAACCGCTCCCTACGAGACCGTTGTATCCGGTTTTCCAACACCTAAGAATCATCGTAGCAAAAATATCACTTTCGACGATTCGGGCAATTTGTACGTCTCGGCCGGTTCACCGGGAGACTCTTGCCAGGAAGTGGACCGCACTCTGCATTCGCCCGGCAAGTTCCCTTGCGACGAGCTCGAACGTTATGCCGGCGTATGGATGTTCGACGCGGACACGCTGGGCCAAACGCAGCTCGAGGACGGATTCCACTTCGCAACGGGCATCCGAAACAACGTCGCCTTCCAATGGGATCCAATCAAAAAGGAACTCTACGGCGTGCAGAACGGACGCGACAATTTGATGCAAAACTGGCCCGAGCTGTACAATGAACGTGAGAGTGCCGAACTTCCTTCCGAAGAATTCCACCACATCAAGGCAGGCTCCAATTTTGGTTGGCCCTACACTTACTACGATCACCAGCAAAAGACCCGCATCGTCAATCCTGAGTACGGCGGCGACAAGACCAAGCGTCCAGAAGAAGGACTCTACGACGATCCCGTACTCACGTTTCCAGGACATTGGGCTCCTGTTGGCCTTCAATTCTACAACGCGACGCAATTTCCCGAGAAATATCGAGGAGGCGCCTTCGTCTCTTTTCACGGATCCTGGAATCGAGCGCCCTTGCCGCAGCAGGGCTACAACGTTGTTTTCGTGCCCTTCGACGGCATCAAGCCCGCAGGAGGCTACGAAGTGTTTGCCGACGGCTTCAAAGGAACAGATATATTGCATACTCCCAACGCTGCCACCTTCCGTCCGACCGGACTCACCGTCGGCCCGGATGGCTCTCTCTACGTCTCGGAAGACAAGGTGGGCCGTATTTGGAAAATCATGTACACTGGAGGTGAAGGCGTGTTGGCTAGCGCAGCTCCGATACAAGCAACCACGCCATCATCGACCCAGAAAAGCGCGGTGGAGATTGCTTTAGATCCACAGGGCCAAGCGCTCTACAATCAATACTGCCTCCCCTGTCACCAGATCGATGGAAGCGGCGTTCCCAACATGCAGCCTTCGCTCATCGCATCGGAGCGTCTTCAAGGAACGGATACTGAGCATTCGCTAAGATTGCTTCTCCAGGGAAGTAATTGGATCGAAGACAAGGAATTCCCTAACCTTATGGCCAGCTTCGCCTTCCTTTCCGATGAAGAGATCGCCCAAGTGCTGACCTACTCGAAAGCGCGATTCGCCCAATCCAGCGACCCCGTAAGCAAAGCCGTCGTCGCCGCCGCCCGAGCGCGCTACGCCAGTCAGTAAATCTCGCACCAACAACGAGCAACGTCCTAATTTTAATAGCAAGGATCTCGTGTTGCGGGATCCCTGCGAATCCAAAACCCATTGTCTCGCAGAGACACCCATTCCCGTCACGCCCTGGCGGGACGGGACAAGCGCAAGCGTTGTTAAAATATGTTCCTAACATCGCTCACTGCGTTCGCTAGTTCCCTCTCCCTAAACGGGATCGGGAAATGGGTTTCAGCAATGCTGAAAATAGGCTCGACTGGGTAGTAGCCAGAAGCCGCCAGCTATGTTGGAATGAATCAAGACCTAAGCTCATCCCATGTTCTCATCATGTAGCCCTGAAAGGGCATCATGCGAGCGAGGCACGAGCGCATCCTGTTAAAAGAAAATTCTAGTTGCTCGCAGAGCGTAGACGGGATCCTGTTAAAACACAAAGACCTATCTCATTATCTAGCTGTTATTCAATTAGTTAGTAAATCAGTAGAATCCATTATTCGTCCCAGCGATATCTCTCCAAACCCCATCGAGATTTTGCCTATTCAGCCTCACCAATCCCCGTTTCACTCATTTTAATTGTAAAATATACGCTCATAAAAGCTGGACATAAGCTGTGCGCATGATTCCTTTCCGGTCGTAACGATTAACCGTTTTTCTGTTCCTCCCTCCCCGTCTTGAACCAGAGCGTTCGCTTTGAGTTCCGTGTCGTGGCGCCACAGAAAAACTCAGATTAACACTAATAAGAGGTTTCTTCCTTAATATGAGCGAAATAAATCGATCTAGATTACTATGGGCCGGCTTCATGGCGATTCTCGCCGCCGGAGTGGGTTTTGCCGTCCGCGGCGGCATATTTGACAACTGGGCTGGCGAATATGGCTTCACAGGCACCCAACTCGGCGCCATCGGCGGAGCCGGATTCTCAGGCTTTTGCTTCGGCATTATCATTGGCGGCGTCATCGTCGACAAGATCGGCTACGGCAAGCTCGTCCTCCTAGCGCTCGCTTGTCACGTGCTTTCAGCCTTCGTTACATTTGGAGCGTGCGGCGATAGCGCCTATGCTTTCTTGTTCTGGGGCATGTTCATTTTCGCCTATGCGAATGGAACTCTCGAAGCGGTCGCCAATCCTCTCGTAGCCACGCTTTATCCCGAGAACCGTACTCACTATTTGAACATCCTCCACGCTTCCTGGCCAGCAGGCATGATTGTCGGCGCGGTAATTGGATGGGTACTGGACGACCAAGTGGGAATGCACTGGAAATGGCAGCTAGCCATCTACCTGGTTCCCACCGCAATTTACGGTATCATGTTCCTCGGCCAAAAGTATCCGAAATCCGAAGCCAACGAAAAGGGCCTTGGACTGGGCGACATGATGAAGGACGTCGGAATCTTGGGCGGACTCGTAATCTGCTACCTGCTTTCGATTTTCCTCTCAACCCTAGGGGTCTCATTTCTATCACCGACCGTTATCTATATCATAGCGTTCGTCCTCTTGGTTGCCATCGGCTACATCACCAAGTTTTCAATGGGATCGATTCTCCTCTTCATCCTTTTCGTTGCGCACGCTCTCGTAGGCGCAGTCGAGCTGGGAACAGATGGATGGGTGCAAAACATTACCGGAAACATTCTTACTTCCGAGCAAGGCAAGATTCTCTTCGTCTGGACATCAGCGATCATGTTCGCGCTTCGCTTCTGCGCTGAGTTCATCGAAACGCGCCTCAAGCTTTCGCCCATAGGGATATTGCTTGTATGTTCGATTCTTGCGTTCGTCGGTTTGAACATGGCTGCAGGAATGACCAGTTTCCTTGGCGCAATGCTCGCCTTGGGCATCTACGCCGTTGGTAAGACATTCTTCTGGCCCACCATGCTGGCCGTCGCTGGCGACCGCTATCCCCATACCGGCGCCGTCGCGATGAGTATCATGGGCGGCATCGGAATGCTTTCGGCAGGCCTACTCGGATCGCCAGGACTCGGATTTGCCAAGGATCACTACTCAAGCAAAGCCTTGGGAGAGTCTAACCCAGCCATCTATGAAGTCGTCAAAGCGGACGCTCCGAGCTCTTTCCTATGGCTTAGCACCACAGGACTCGACGGAACCAAGTTGAGCGAAGCCCAAGGCCGCGTAACTGAAGGCAATGCACTTCCTGGTGACGACGACATCGTCGCAGCCAGTATTGAGGGCGACCGCAAGACCTTGAAAGCGGATGCTTACATCCCGCTCACCATGGCCGCCATCTACCTCGGTATCATGCTCTACTTCAAATCGACCGGAGGGTATAGACGCCTCACGATCGAAGAGGCCACCTGACCCAGAAAGTAGATTTCAATTTCAAGGCGCTGTCTTGCGACAGCGCCTTTTTCGTATCCGAAATACAGTCAACGCTCTCTGCGAGAGCTAGGATCCCTCCTTCGGAGGGAAATAAGTTTCAGCTACGCTGAAAGTAAGGTTCGAACTCCTTAAGCATTAATTCCAGCGATGCTGGATCCTTAATGGCTCGCGTCAGCGAGACTCCTAGTCCCGACAGGTCGGGACTAGGACAGAATTCGGCGCTAACGTCGCTCGAACCCATCATATAAGTTCTGAAAGCGCATCATGTGATGCGAGGTACGAGCGTATCCTGTTAACAATTCATAGTTGTCCGCTTCGCTCTACAATCGCTCGATCTCCACATCGAAGGCTTTCGAAATCACCTTCCCGCTCAAGTCCTCGGTCCATATGTCCAGCATCCCCTCGCCAGACTTCAATTCGATTTCCACGCTACTTTGAGCCGAGGCCATGCGGATCCGGCGCTCTTCTCCTAACCAGCGAATCCCCATGACCGCTCCCAAGAACTGAGGGTCGGTTTTAGCGATTCGAAAGCGGCCTTCATTCTCAATTAGAATCGGCCAGCCAAGGGGCTCTGGATCGGTCCCGTAGTGGCGATGCCCATCCTGATAACGGCACAGCAAAGAAGGATTTTCGTGCTCCGTTCCCACGTGAATAGTTTCCGGCTGAAACTCGCGTTCCGCCTGCATTGCCCGATACCAAGCTTCGTACTCCGACTGCAATCGGCGCAAGATTTCGCGGTTCGTCTTCGATAGATTCATCGATTCCGACGGATCCAACTCCAGGTCATAGAGCTCCAGTTCTAGATTCGCAGTATCCGCAGAAAAATGACTCGCATTGGCCGTCTTCGGATAGCTCACCAGCTTGTACCTCTGCATGATCGCCGTTGCATTTTGATAAGGAGCTTGAACGATGGATTTTATATGCTGCGTAAACAGCGTACGGTCCGGCCATTCCGATGACGACTGGCTCCCGGTCCAAGAGCGGCGCCAAGCTCTTCCCATCGATGACGGGATCCTGGGGAATATCGATTCCTGCAATTTCCAGCAATGTCGGAAATAGGTCAATATGGGCGGCGATGCGATCGATTCGCTTGCCTGCCTCTAAGCGATCGGGCCATCTCACATAAAATGGTACGCGTATCCCTCCTTCGTATACATTCGCTTTAGCGCCCCGCAAATCCGCATTATAGCGTCCCCGCGTTGGTCCATTGTCACTCATAAAAACTACGAGCGTATCATCGTCGATCCCCTGGGTCTCGAGCTGAGCCATCATCGCTCCAAAATTGTCGTCCAGGTTCTTGAGCATGCCATAGATTTTCGCAGTCGCCTCGCTTAGACCCTCCTCCTCGAAAACGCGGCTATACTGATCCGCCACGACGAGCGACGTATGCGGGACATTCAGGGGAATGTAGAGAAAGAAGGGCTTTTCGGTGTCTTCCTTCAAGAACGAGAGAGCGCCCTCGAAAAACAGGTCCGTGCAATACCCCTTCGCCTTGATGCGCTCCCCATTGAGCCAAAGGACTGGATTGAAATAGTCCGCATCCGTATCGGGCGTTTGTCCAATACCGCCGGACTTATGGATCAGCGTTTCCTCGAACCCCTGATCCTGAGGGCGCATGGGATAGTTGTCCCCTAGATGCCATTTTCCGAAAATGCCCGTGCGATAGCCTACATTTCGAAACGCTTCTGCAATGGTATACTCATCACCGAACATTTTCGCTGCGCCACGAGACGTATGCAAAATGCCCGTACGCAGATGATAGCGCCCCGTCATGATACTGGCCCGAGTCGGGGAGCAAAGCGGATTCACATAGAACCGCTCCATCCCAAGCGCTTGAGACGCAAAGGCATCCAGATGGGGCGTATCGATCGCCTCGTTTCCATGAACGCCCAAATCCCCGTACCCTTGATCATCCGTTAGGACCAAGATGATATTAGGCCTTTCACCTGCGCCCGAAGCGCAAAGAACCATGAGCAAACTAAAAGCAAATGCTGCAAACCGCATCACGCCTATTGTCTTACAAAGAAGTTGGTTGGACCCCGCAGTTTAGCCCGGTTTGAATGAGAGATTCTCGACGGGTTTCTTGTTGTTGGGCTTGGGTTTAAGCTGCCTGGGGTGGAGATCGCCCGAAGGGCGGTCGGAGCCGCAGGCAGGCTGGATTTGCCTTGTGGCAAACTCGCTGGGCGTTAGCGCGCCTGGCGATCCATGGGGCCTATGATTGCTGCAGCAGTCCTTCCAGTCCGCGAAGATCACGCGCGATTCGCTGAGCGTGCGGATCAGCTCGCGGTCGAGGCGTTCCTCGCGGAAGCGGCCGTTGAAGCTTTCGGCGTATCCGTTCCGGCAAGGGCGGCCCGGATCGATGCATAGAGCCTCGATCCCGTTCTCGGCAAGCCAGCCCTGGATGGCCTTGGCGATGAGCTCGGGCCCGTTGCCCGAGCGGATGCATTCGGGAGCCCCATGCTCGCGGATCGCCTCCTGCAGCGGGGCCAGCGCGTCGGAGGCCTTGATCGCCCGGTCGGCATGGATGCAATGGCGCTGGCGAGCGCATTCGCCTATCAGGTCGAAGGCCCGCAGCTTGCCTCCCCGCTGGGCGTAGTCCGAGACGAGGCCCCAGGCCCGGACGCGGTTGCGGCGAAGCGCCTTCCGCGGAAGCCCCGCGCAGAGCCCCTGCCGCCGCCTGCGAGGGCGGCGAGGCGGCACTTGCAGCCCCTCTTCCCTGCGGACGCGCTGGACCAGCCTCTTGTTCGCGCGGTAGCCAAGCGTCGGCTGCTCCCCCGGAAGGCGGACGATCTCCGGCTCCAGCAAGCGCTTCCCCTCGGGCTTGGGCTTCGGGCGATAGCGGAGCGTCGAGCGGCTGATCCCCAGCCACCGGCAAACGGCTCTCCCGGAACGCGACAGCGCGGACTGGACCTTCGCCGCAACCCCGCGCCGGCGCTCCGGGCTCAGAGGTTTTTCCCCAGCGCGATCTCCAGGGCCTTCGTCTTGAGCAGCTGGTCGGCAAGCAGCTTCTTGAGCTCGGTGTTCTCCTTCTCCAGGTCGCGGAGGCGCTGAGCCTCCTTAAGATCCATGCCTCCGTACTTGCTCTTCCAGCGGTAGAAGCTCTGCGAGCTGATGCTGCGCCTGCGGCAGATCCCCTCGGTCCGAAGCCCCGTGTCGGCCTCCCTCAGTATGCGGATTATCTGCTCGGTCGCGCGTCTTGTCTTTTTCATCGATGATGTCCTTTCGTTGATCGACGAAAATCACCTCATCAAAAGTGGGCTAGTTCCCGGGGTCCCAACCATAGGGATATTTGAAGCCTTGAAAATAAGCGCTTTAGAATCTTTACCCTTCCGCCAAATTTCTATAACACGGATGAAATAGATCTCACCGTGACCTCAATCTGCCATGGATAGTAAAAAACCTCTTATCGTTGTACTAATAATCGCGCTCTTACTCGCAGGATTCTTTGCATTCAAGTCAATGGATGCTAGCAAGAGCACTGAAGCTGAACGCGCCCGAATCGCTGAACTCGAGCAAGCAATCGCCGAGAAAGAGCAGCTGGCGAGCGCAGAAGCTCAGAAAGCTGCATTGGCTGAAGAAGCCCGGAGGCTCGCAGAAGAGAAAGCAACTAAAGAGGCCGCTGCCCAAAAGGCCCGCCTCGAGGAAATTGCCGCGCTGAAAGCGAGCGAGAATGCTGCCAAAGCCAAGGCAGAAGCCCTGAGAGCCGAAGCGGAAAAAGAAGCAGCTCGACTGGAAGCCGAACGCAAGAATATCGAATTGCAAGCCACCCGCCTTCAAGCTCTGCGAGAAAAAGAGGCGTCCGAAGCAGCCGCAAAGCTAAAAGCAGCCCGCCAGGCCTTGGCGGAGGCTGAGTCACAAGGGCGCAAGGATGTAGCCGCAGCTCGTGAGGAAGCGCGATTAGCAGCGATAAAGGAAATGGAAGCCCGCGCGGCCGCTCGAGGACAAATGGCGATGACGGAAGTGGTTTCAGAAAGTAGAGCCGCCAGTCCTACGACTCGCGCCTACACGCCGATATACTCTCCTAAAACGGATCGAAATCGCATGCAGCCCTCTTATCTGTTAAGACAATAATTGATTGCCGTAATCGCAAAGCTAACGCGCTTTCGACCAAAAAATCTGCCGATGCATTACTGCATCGGCTTTTTTGCGATCTAGAATCGACAGTTTTCAGAGAATGACCGCGTTGCTTCCGTCTCACTAGAAATTTCGCTCCTCATGCGGCTCGATTCGATCGACCATCCGGTTAGTTCGAGGTCTTCAATTACCTCCTCCTGATGCGGAACGTGCATGAACGTCGTCCCATGAGCTGTCTTAAAATGCCGATCGCCCTCCTCTAGGAGATTGGGATTTCTTGTAACATCGTGACTGAAATCGCCCTCGTCCTGAAAGACGTTCCGATAGAGCGGGTCATCGCGATCAAGCGTCGTGAAAATGAAAACTCCAGCCGACGCAAGCGCCCTCTTGATCTCCCGCAAAGCGCGTCGGCGAAGATTCCGACCAGGGATTTGCATCAAGCCATTGAAACCGAATATCGCTATGTCGAAACGACCATTTTCAACGCTCAAGTCCGTCGCATCTTCCTGTTCAAATACTACCGGCATCTCGAGGCAACGCGCGATATGGGTCGCCTCAATAACCATTTGCTGCGACAGGTCTACACCGACTATATTTCGATAGCCCAGCCGCCATAGACCAAAGGCGATGCGCCCCGCGCCGCAGCCAATATCCAATATGCGATGGTCGCGGCGTATCCAGTCTCGAAAAGCCGCCTCCTCAGACTTCCAAAGTCCAATGTTCGCCACTGCGCGGGCATAGTGAGACACCGTCTTGGGATCATCAAAGTAGGCTTGAATACGCTCTAGATCGATTGGCCAATCATAATCCATGCATTTGATAGAAAATTTTCAGAAAAAAGATTGATTCAGCCAGAAGAACTGCCCTTATTGCACGGTTTTATTTCAAATGAAAGCAACCATCCAAACCCAGGGCAAGCAGTACACTGTTCAAGAAGGCGACGTTCTTGTCCTCAATCGCTATCCTGAAACCGAAGCCGGTTCCAAACTCGAGATTAGCGAAGTGCTCACTCTTGGCGAAGGCGATGGGTTTCAACTCGGCGCTCCTTTTGTAAAGGGCGCCAAGGTAACCGCTACGATCCTAGAAAACAAGCGGGGCCGCAAAGTCGTCATATTCAAGAAAAAGAAACGCAAAGGCTACAACCGCCGCCGCGGACATCGGCAAGAGCTTTCCGTAATCAAGATCGACTCCATCGAGTCGTAGTCACCCAACCAAGGAGAATTTCGAGAAATGGCTCATAAAAAAGGACAAGGAACGAGTAAGAACGGGCGCGACAGCGCAGCTCAACGCCTCGGCATAAAGAAGTTCGGCGGCCAGCAAGTTATCGCAGGCAATATCATCGTAAGGCAACGCGGCACCCGATTCCACCCTGGCTTGAACGTAGGCATGGGACGTGATCACACGCTCTTCGCTCTCAAGGATGGCGTGGTCAAATTCGACAAGGCTCACAGAAAAGTCGAAGTCGAAGCATAAAGAAATCGATAAATCCCAAATTTCAGCGCCCTTTCCCCTTTCCTAGGGATGAGGGCTTTTTCGTGGATTCATTCAAGCGCCAGGGAGTTGTGAGCGATAACTACCCTAGGCAAGATGAACGACAAACGACTCAATGAGCTCCTTAGGCAGCGCGCCCTCATCGAAGAGCATATAATTTGGCTAGATGCGGAAATCGATGAACTTCAAGGAAGCGTGTCTAATTCGCCGAGTCCGGTCCCCGCAAACCGATTAGAACCGATCGAGGATTCAAGCCCTGCGCCCGAAGTAGCCCTTCCACCTTCAGAAGACGACCCAAACCCTGCATCTGCGATTGCGGACATCTACGAGGAATTGGGGCCCGAAACCGAGGGATCCGCCAAGGATGCTCGAAAAGGTTGCCTGATGATCTTTGGAATCGCCTTCCTCGCGCTCGCCGGTCTAGCAACCTGGGTTTGGCTCGCTTACTAGGCTTGCCGCAATTGTAGCCCACTACCGCAAGGCATGCGTATTCGCCATCGCGATGCCGCTCATCATGCTACCCACGATGCCGAGAAAGCCTTGATCCGTGCCGCAAACGAACAAGTTGGCGACGGGAGTCGATCCATCCTTCGCCTTTTGGGGAGCTCCATAGATCGCTCCCCTTCGTTTCCAAGTATATCGCTCGACTGTCTTAGGCGTAAACATATCATGGGCAATGCAGTCCGAATCATAGCTGAGATCCGTATCGGGCATGAAGCGCCTTGCCGCATCCCAAATCAACGGACGCCAATGCTCCTTGTTCTTTGTGTATTCTGTCTCAGAATACGATTTCCAAGTATCGTAGTTAGCTAAGCAAGTCACGCGGACGATACCCTCTGGCAATCCGAGATCTCCATATTCGAAATTATTAGGGATGCAAATAACTCCACTCGTCAGGTCTACCGGGTCTTCGGATGCACGATAGGCGAATCGATCGCGGCTATTGAAGAATATGATCGTATCCTCGCCCCAGCCAAAGCGATCCGGCGACTTGTCGAATATCGAAATAGTCTCCGTGAACGAAAGTTGACCCACATTCGATTCAGCTTTCCCACCCATACTAGGGGAACAAAGCGATAGGGTTTCGGGTAAGCCCGCTGATGAAAGCACGATATCTGCCTCCACCTCTTCCCCATCGTCGAGAATGAGTCGATCTACTTTCTCATTGCTAACGCGTATCTGGGAAACGCCCGTCTTCATTCTTCGAATACCCCCTGCACTTTTGTACCGCTGAAGGAGTATCTTGATTATATTTCGTATCCCATCGAGAGGACGGGCAAATCCTTCGAGAAATATCGATTTAAACATCACCGCGAATTGACCGAAGTCCATATCGTCCTCCGTCGCGCTCCCATAATACATCAATGGGCAGAATAGCATGTCCTCAAGCAAGGGGTCGCCTATACAGCTTCGCGCAATCTCACGAGCGGATTGATAGGGGTAGTTGAATTCCGTATCGTCGAAACTCTTGACTGCATGCACGAGCTTTTGAAATCCGTCAATCTCACGGGGAAATTCGCGAGCGATTTCTGATTCGAGCACACCCACATCATTGGTGAAGCGAAGATCGCGCCCCGGAAAAGCGACCCGCGAGCCGATCTGTTCATGCAATCCCAGGTCTTCGCGACGGATTCGCAATTGCTTCAGTATTCTATTGAGCGGAGCCCCTTTCACGCCTGGCTTAACAAAATTCGTCATGGCATGGAGACCCACATCGAACTTACGTCCATCCTTGGCGTAGAAGCTATTCAAGCCACCCGGAGCGTAGTGTCGCTCGAATATGCACACGCGCTTTCCAAAATGAGCCAATCGAATTCCTGCAGCGATACCCGACATCCCGGCCCCCAAAATCGCTACATCATATTTTTCCATCTACTGTACCTAAGTTTGGGATACAAAAATGGCCCGACAAAACCGCCGGGCCAGAAATGCTAATTGAGACGCTGGCTAAACCAAAGCATTGAATTTTGGAGTCAGATACTCCGCGCAACTATCCAATGAGACGAGCTGACCGTACTCAGACTCCGGCACTTCGATACCGTGCTTCTTGCGAAGCTCCATAACGATATCGAGGAAATCCATCGAATCGAGATCTAGCTGCTCCCGTAAAGCCACCTCTGGCTTTACATCGCTCAACTCCTCGTCAGGAGCGATTTCCGCGATGATATCGAGAACCACTTGTTTGCATTCATCTTTGCTCATAAAAATACGTCCGCTATCTAATCTAAAAAGCTCTTCACTATGAGCGCTGAATTTATACCCAGCATACCAAAGGAGTTATTCAGAATGGCGTCAACCCGTTTTGCCTCGATAGACTGGTTCAGAACAAGGTTAGGAATCGCGCACTTCGGATCGAGCGAATCGACATTGATCGAAGGGTGGACAATCCGGTCTTCGAACGCCGGTAAATTCCCTGCCAGCTCTAGCGCCCCAGCCGCTCCCATGGCATGCCCAATAAAACCCTTTGTGTTATTGACATACGTATCTGGGCAATCGGCGAAAACCTCCGCGATCGCCTGGCATTCCTGGATATCCCCCATAGGGGTAGCGGTGGCATGGGTATTGACTATGTGGATGTCATTCGGAGCGAGGTTCGCTTTCTTCAACGCAGCCCGCATACACTGGGTCTGGCGCTCTGGATTGGGCAAAACATAGTCGGTCGCATCGGAATTCACATGATATCCAGCGATCTCTCCGTAAATTTTCGCGTCGCGGGCCTGGGCATCTTCCAGTCGCTCAAGCGTGTACAACGCCCCTCCTTCGCTCACAACGATCCCGTTTCTATCAGCATCGAATGGCCGCGATGCCTTGTTTGGATCTGCATGATCCGCCAATGCGCCCTGGCTTTTGAATCCCGCGAAAATCCCAAAAGTGTGAATGCTCTCGGAAACCCCGCCCGCAATGGCGAAGTCCACCTCTCCGATTTGGAGCATTTGCAACGCATGCACAACCCCGAGGTTTCCAGCGGCGCACGCCGCCCCGATCGTATAGGCCGGACCCGTCACTTTCAAATTCAAGGACGCCTCGCCCGCCGGATTATTGGCGACTGTCCTTGGATTATGATGATGCGTCCAGAACTTGGTATCGTAGTCGAATTGGGAGATATTGTGGATCTCGTTCTCGGTCTCCACATTACCATGCTCGGTGATGCCTACGTAGATTCCTACGCGATCTCGATTTATCGATTCAATATCGACTCCGGAATCTTTAAGCGCTTCTCGCGAGCAATAGATCGAAATGCTCCCAGCTCGCGTTCCCACCCGCAATTCCTTCTTCTTTTGGTAGCGCAGCGGATCAAAGTCGCAGATCCCAGCCAGTACCTCGCCCATATAGCGGATTTCGGTCCGGCTGATCCCGGCAATTCCATTCAGAAGGTTCGATCTGAATTCAGACAAGGAATTACCGTTGGGCGCCGTTAGGCCAACTCCTGTTATGACGATTCTGCTAAGCTCCATTTATCGAGAAGAATAAATTGCTATCCGACTTAGAATGCTCTTTGCGTAGCTAAAAGTTCCTCCTTATCAATACTAAAGCAGAAATATGAAGATACTAGTTGTCGGTGGGGCCGGTTACATTGGAAGCCATTGCGTCCGGCAAATTCAAGCGGCGGGTCATGAACCTGTGATTGTCGACAATTTCGTCTACGGCCATCGAGGCTCCGTTCCAAATGGCGTCCCCCTGCACGAAGGCGATATGGGGAATATCGAGTTCATCGAATCGATCCTCACCTCGGAATCTATCGATGTCGTCATGCACTTCGCGGCATTCACTTACGTCGGCGAATCTACCACGGATCCTCTCAAGTACTACGAAAACAACGTCTCCAAGACGGTCGCTCTCCTTCAAGCCATGCGAAACGCGAGCGTTCCAAAATTCATTTTCAGCTCGTCTTGCACCGTGTTCGGAGAGGCCGAAGAAATGCCGCTTCATGAAGATCTCCCATTGCGCGCCTTCAGCCCCTACGGCCAAACGAAGCAGGACGTCGAAACTATGCTGGGATTCTGCGCCAGAGCCTATGGACTCTCCTACGCAATCTTCCGCTATTTCAATGCTTCCGGAGCGGACCCCAAAGGAACGATCGGAGAAGACCACGACCCAGAAACCCATCTCATTCCACTAGCGATTCAAGCCGCTCAGGGGAAACGAGATAAACTAACGGTTTTCGGAACGGACTATCCGACCCCTGATGGAACCTGCCTCCGCGACTACGTTCATGTCAACGATTTGAGCCGCGCCCATATCGCCGCCTTCGAAAAGCTCGATTCGCCCGGAACCGAACTCCACTACAATCTGGGCACTGGGAAGCCCGCCAGCGTTCTTGAAGTAATCAACGTCGTCAAGGAAGTCTCTGGTCTCTCCGTTCCCTATGATGTCGGACCAAGAAGAGAGGGTGACGTCCCCGCTGCTTACGCGAACCCAGCCAAAGCAATCGAAGAACTTGAGTGGGAAATCGAATTCCCCGATATCCAATCGATTGTCGCTTCCGCTTGGAAATGGCACCAGTCACATCCAAATGGATTCGAGCAGTAGCGCCCCACACGCCAACTCGTCGCTTCACGTCATAGCGGCGCGAAACAGCGGCGGATCTCAAGCCTCCCGATTCTAAAATAGAAAAATCAGGGTTTGGACTAGGTGAGATATTTTACGTATTTTAAGATATTTTACTGGACGCCCGTCCTTTTAATTTTCAGCCTTAACCGTTTCCTTGCTTAGCCGGAAACGAATCCCCGTATTTTAAGGTTAAGATCCAGAACCTTCAGATTTTCCTAATCTCAAATGAACGTAATTGTAATCGAAGACCAAATCCTCTTTCGGGAATTGATCGTATCTGTGCTGAAGAACGACTTTAGCCTAAACGTGCTCGGAGAGTATGAGGATGGCGAATCCGGCATGGAAGCCTGCCTCGAGCACCGACCCGAATTGCTCGTGCTGGACATCAAGATCAAGAAACTCGGAGGGTTGGCTGTATTCAATCGATTGAAGGATAGAGTGCCTGATATGAAGATTATTCTGATGTCGGCTCACTTCACGCCAGAAATCGTCAAGAGCACGGTTGAGCGCGGAGTCAATGGACTCGTCACGAAAAACAGTACGATCGAAAGCTTGAAGGATGCCGTGGGACAAATTTTGAAGGGAGCGGCCTACTATTCACCCGAGGCCTACAACCTATTGAGACAGCCTGTCACGAGCAAAGACTACAATGACAGCCTACGAATGCTGACTCCTCGCGAAACCGACGTCCTCCAAATGGTTGGTGAAGGATACAGCTCCAAGGAGATTGCCCAATCTTTCGGCTTAAGTGTGCGTACGATCGAGGCCCATCGGAGCAATATAATGAGGAAGTTGAAACTGAGAGGCGCTACCGATATGACGCGCCTGGCGGTCAAGCTTAAGCTCGTTAGCCAAGACTAGCCTCGCTCCAACCTCCTTTAAAGGAGATCTTTAGCTTCGTTGGCGTACTGCTCGTACTCGCGTTCCAGTATTTCTGGAAGCGAGGAAAGCTCCTCCAAATCCCCTTCGTTGCGACAAATCTCGACTGCCGTCGCTGCGAGCGTGTGAATACGTAGCGCGCCCATGGCCGCGGCGGATCCTTTCATCTTGTGAATCACATCGTGAACATCGGAATGACTTCCGGATGGCAGCGCGCTCCTTAGGCTCGCGACGAGCTCCGGTCCCTCTGGTTGGACCCCGCAGTTTAGCCCGGTTTGAATGAGAGATTCTCGACGGGTTTCTTGTTGTTGGGCTTGGGTTTAAGCTGCCTGGGGTGGAGATCGCCCGAAGGGCGGTCGGAGCCGCAGGCAGGCTGGATTTGCCTTGTGGCAAACTCGCTGGGCGTTAGCGCGCCTGGCGATCCATGGGGCCTATGATTGCTGCAGCAGTCCTTCCAGTCCGCGAAGATCACGCGCGATTCGCTGAGCGCGCAGATCAGCTCGCGGTCGAGGCGTTCCTCGCGGAAGCGGCTGCTGAAGCTTTCGGCGTATCCGTTCCGCCAAGGGCGGCCCGGATCGATGCATAGAGCCTCGATCCCGTTCTCGGCAAGCCAGCCCTGGATGGCCTTGGCGATGAGCTCGGGCCCGTTGCCCGAGCGGATGCATTCGGGAGCCCCATGCTCGCGGATCGCCTCCTGCAGCAGGGCCAGCGCGTCGGAGGCCTTGATCGCCCGGTCGGCATGGATGCAATGGCGCTGGCGAGCGCATTCGCCTATCAGGTCGAAGGCCCGCGCAGAGCCCCTGCCGCCGCCTGCGAGGGCGGCGAGGCGGCACCTGCAGCCCCTCCTCCCTGCGGACGCGCTGGACCAGCCTCTTGTTCGCGCGGTAGCCAAGCGACCTCAGCTTTGCCGAGATCTTCTTGCATCCAAGCGTCGGATGCTCCCCCGGAAGGCGGACGATCTCCGGCTCCAGCAAGCGCTTCCCCTCGGGCTTGGGCTTCGGAAGGTAGCGGAGCGTCGAGCGGCTGATCCCCAGCCACCGGCACGCGGCTCTCCCGGAACGCGACAGCGCGGACTGGACCTTCGCCGCAATCCCGCGCCGGCGCTCCGGGCCCAGAGGTTTTCTTCCAGCGCGATCTCCAAAGCCTTCGTCTTGAGCAGCTGGTCGGCAAGCAGCTTCTTGAGCTCGGTGTTCTCCTTCTCCAGGTCGCGGAGGCGCTGAACCTCCTTAAGATCCATGCCTCCGTACTTGCTCTTCCAGCGATAGAAGCTCTGCGAGTTGATGTTGCGCCTGCGGCAGATCCCCTCGGTCCGAAGCCCCGTGTCGGCCTCCCTCAGTATGCGGATTATCTGCTCGGTCGCGCGTCTTGTCTTTTTCATCGATGATGTCCTTTCGTTGATCGACGAAAATCACCTCATCAAAAGTGGGCTAGTTCGCGGGGTCCCAACCAGGTTCAAAGCACTCATCCTTGAGCACCCAGACAAGATCGCCAAGAATCTCGTCGAGAAAGTTCTTACCTACGCTACCGGAGCAAGCATTGAGTTTGCGGATCGACGCGAGATCGCCCGCATCGTTGACTCTCTTGAGAACGAAGACTACGGATTCCGGTCTCTCATTCACGCCAGCGTGCAAAGCTCCATTTTCCAATCGAAATAGCGCTGACGCGCAACGTAGCGGATTTCTGGCTACTGCAATCCAAACCTTCCAATGACAATGACCCCAAGACAGATCTCCCTGCTCGCCATCGCCGCTATCGTCGCCTCTTCAGCCATCGCTGCCGACCCACTTTACTTTCGCGAGGATTGGAAAGAAATTCCCTTCACCCTGCAGATCACGCCGGAGCACGTCGCCAACCCCGCGCTGAGGATGGAGTTGCACGGACAGGGGAAGCACAGTGTAAAGAAGTCGCATCACGAGAACAAGGAGAATGACCCCTTCTACGTGTGGTCCGGCAAGTGCGAAATGAACTGGGCTCTCTCGCTGAAGAAACAAGGGTTTCTTGCCCATCTGTCTTCGCCGAGCGCCAAGGTGCGTTGGCGAAGCAAGCAGAGCGGTGGCCACGCTCTCCACCTTCTCGTGAAGCTGATGGTTCGTAAGCGAGCAGAGCGATCCGGGCGATGATTGGCACGAGCATGAATTCGCTCTCGATGAGCTAAGCTGGCGATACTACAGCATCGTTAAAACCCGAGCCGAAGAATCGGTGGACGCTCCTGACCTATCGCAGGTCGAGCAAATCGGATTTACGGACCTCAAGCCTGGAAGTGGCAGCCCTTCAAGCTCGCGACTCGATTGGATCGAAGTGTATGGCAAAATACTGAAATCGCCGAAGAACCCGCCCTCAGCGGTAAAGATGACGCGTATCGTTCCCCAGCTTCCGTCTGGCGTAGAGGAACATCGCAACCTCGTCTACACTCAGTACGGAGACCGGCAGCTGACCCTCGATCTTTACAAGCCTTCTTCTGGCAAGGGGCCCTTCCCCACCGTTGTATTCATCCACGGCGGGGGCTGGTACAAAGGGGATCCCAGCAGCTACACCGCCATGGCGCAGCAGCTCGCCGCCCGCGGCTACGTGACCTTGAACATCTTCTACCGACTCGCAGGCGAAGCTCCTTTCCCTGCAGCCATCCACGACTGCAAAGCCGCTGTCCGCTGGGCACGGGCCAATGCCCGCACCTTTCGCATCGAACCGAACCAAATTGGATCCGTGGGCGGCTCCGCAGGGGGACACCTTTCCGGATTGCTCGGCACAAGCGGACAGTCAAAGCGGCTTAATGTCGCGACTGACTACGCAGACTACTCAAGCCAGATCCAAGCTTGCGCCGTCATGGCGGGCAGCATGGATCTCACAGCGGAACGGTCACGGACTTCCGCTAGCGAAGATCCCAGGCGTCGCATGATCGCGTTCATGGATGGACGCTGGGAGCAGGCGCGTCAGAACTACATCGATGCCTCCCCCGTAACACACGTTTCCAAGGCCACACCGCCCATGCTTTTCATGGATGGCGAATTCGATAGTCCGGGCGAGCGCTATCCCGAAATAATCGAAAAGTTGGATACATTCGGAATCTATCACGAATCGCATGTCATTGAAAACGCGCCGCATCCCTTTTGGAGCTCCGATCCGTTCTTCGATCCTGCGCTCGATATTCTCACCCAGTTCTTCGACAAGACGCTCAAGAGCAAAGAATCCTAGTTGCGACGGTCAGAAAACCACTCCGGCTCGATAGCCCTAGCAGAATTTGCGCATTGCCTTTTCCCCTCCATTCCCGACTGATTGCTCCCAATGAAGCTCACCCGAACCGTTTTCCTCCTTCCCCTCGCCTTGCTCCTCGCCAGCTGCAGCGATTCCGACACGGAGGGAGCAACTCCTTCTAGCGCCGCCTCAACGGCAACGCAAATCCCCTCAGGTCCGAGCGACGCCTTGCCCCCAATTCCTATCGAGTTCATCATGGACTCAGCGCTCAATGGAAACGTTGAAGCGATCGCCCTTTCGCTCGAAGCGGGAATCAATCCGAACGTGACCGATGAAAATGGCCGATCTCCGTTGATGCTGGCTGCATTCAATGGACACACGGAAATCGCGGAGCGACTCCTCGAAGCGGGCGCTCGGGTCGATCTGCGCGACAATACCAATCGAACCGCTTTCATGTTCGCCTGCACCGGTCCCAACCTGCCGCTCATCTCGCTCTTGCTGAGGCGCGGCGCGGCGATCAACGATATCGACTCACACGAAAGCTGGACCCCATTGATGTTCGCGGCCGCCGAGGGGCACCGTGACGTCGTGCAATTCCTCCTCGACAATAACGCCGATCCCAATGCTACCGACGTCGATGGTGAATCGGCCGCCTTCTTCGCCCATCAACGCGGATTCCCCGAAGTCGCCGCCCTGATCGAAGCCAAGATGCGCTGAAGCGTTTTGAACGGGATATAGTTTTAACAGGATGCGCTGCGCCCGCATGATGCCCTTGCAGGGCTACATGATGAGAATCCTCTAGAATCCAACCTTACATTCAGCTCCGCTGAATCCTTATTGGGTCGCGATAGCGAGACTCCTAGCCACCGAATTGTCGGGGTCCATGACGAGACTAGCGACCCGTCACGGCGTAGTTCGCAGAACGTAGACGGGATGCGTTGCTAACATCGCTCTCTGCGTTCGCTAGTTCCCTCCTGCGTCGGGAAATGGGTTTCAGCAAAGCTGAAAATAGGTTCGATCTCGTAGACGATAGACCAATCCTCGATAAAAACTCATCGCCTCGTAGGGGCGCCCATTCCCGTCCTGCAATGCAGGAAGGGACAAGCGATAGCGTTGTTAGAATCCAATCCCATCCAACCTTACATTCAGCTCCGCTGAATCCTTATTGGCTCGCGATAGCGAGACTCCTAGCCCCGATCCCGCTTAGCGGGAGGGCGGTGACGAACTAGATTTTAACAGGATTGCGGTGCGCTCGCATGGTGCCCGAAATGGGCACAGATAACGTGTAGGCTAAACGTCGCAGATATGGACGGCTGCCTTGAGTGAGGCCAGAGGATCCGGGCTCGCGGGAATGAACTCTTGCGCAACGTAGCCGTCAAAGCCGGTTTCCAGGATCGCCTCCATAATGGCCGGGTAGTAAAGTTCCTGTGTCGTATCGATTTCGTGGCGACCGGGAACACCGCCGGTATGATAGTGGCCATAGTATTCGTGGTTCTTTCGAATCGTGGCAATTACATCGCCCTCCATGATCTGCATGTGGTAAATGTCGTAGAGCATTTTGAATGCGACCGATCCTACCGCGTCGCAAAGCGCGATTCCCCACTCGCTGTTGTCACACATGTAGTCGGCATGATTCACCTTGGAGTTGAGCAGCTCCATGATGATGGTGATGCCATGCTTTTCGGCGATGGGGACGATTTGACGGAGGCCTTTGGCGCAGTTGGCTAGTCCCTGCAGCTCGTTCAAGCCGTCGCGATTACCCGAGAAACAAACCATGTTCTTGTAGCCGGCCTTGGCCGCGATCGGAGCGGTCGTTTCAAAATACTCGATGATGGAGTCGTGATTCTCCTCCCGATTGAGCCCTTTCTTGATGCCGCCGGGAACGCCGGTAACCATGGAGCAGTCGAGACCGTACTTCTGCAGGGTCGGGAAATCTTCCACCTTGATCAGGTCCACGCCAACCAGACCCATTTCGCTAACCGCTTTGCAGAAAGGATCGAGTTCGATATCCCGGTAGCACCATTTGCATACCGAGTGATTGATGTTACCCTTCAACTCACCGCCGTGATGGGCAGCGGAGGCCGTACTGGTTATCGCTTGGGAAGCAGCGACTGCGGCCGCTCCGGTAGCCATAGTTCTAAGGGCAGTTCTGCGAGGCATTGGATCTTTCATAATGATATTTCGTGTTATTGGTAGAGCGACAAAAGGGTCAGGGGATGCTTCCTACATGGCGTCGAACCTCAACGCTCGTAATCCGCATGTCCGGTTATCCCAATTCGAGGATGCTGGGGCGAGATAATACGGTGATCAATGAACGATTTTGCAAGTCGCTTCAAACTGTTTCGCAAATAGTCACCGACTGGCCTGAGCAGGACGCTCACTCAATGAATACTTGACGTTTTAGCGTTAAAACGCTAACTAAAGCCCTATGAAAAGAGCAACCGTATATTTCGAAGAGGACCTGCACCGCGCTTTGAAACTGAAGGCGGCTGAAGCCTCTTCTTCCGTATCAGATTTAGTGAACGAAGCAGTCAAAGAAGCCCTCGCAGAAGATTTGGAAGACTTGCAAGCTTTTAGAGACAGAGAGCCTGAACCTGCTATGGACTTTGAGGGCTTCCTCAAGACCTTGAAAAGCGATGGACGAATATAGAATCGAAATCAAGAAGTCCGCCGCGAAAGAACTAAAAAAAATACAAGAAAGAGATCAGGAAAGAATCATCGAACGAATACGGAGTCTGGCGCAAGATCCAAGACCACCGGGTTCCAAGAAGCTTTCAGGGGAAGAGAAGTACCGGATCCGTCAGGGTGCTTATCGAATTCTCTATCAAATTTTTGATGACATAATATTAGTAGTCGTGGTCAAAATTGGACATCGAAAAGGTGTATACAAAAAATAGAGGACAACGACGTTAGGAAAACGCCTGAAGACTCCGCCCCCACTATGTTCCTATGATTGACGTTGTTTGACATAAAAATGAAGAGAGCGCTATCGACAGTTTCATTCTTAGCTTTTGCCACATTGCTCAATGTGACGGCATATTCGCAAAGTGCACCGGAAGGTAAATCGCTAGAACGCCCGAACGCGGAAGTAGAAGAGCGAATGAAAAAGAGGGCTGAATTCGCCCGTATGTGGTTTAATGGAGGTGTCTACCAATCATCCCAGAAATCAAAGGCAGTCGATTTCGATGATCCGGTTAAGCGGATCAAATTGCAAAATTACTACATTGGCATGGTCGCGACCGTCTATGCCAATGCCAGTCAGAAAGAAGTATTGGTGAGCAAACGGGTCTCTCAGAAGAAGATTTCGTTTTTGATCGAAAATGTGTCTCGGACTGAAGCCCTTGAGGCTCTCAAACATAAGCTACAAGAGGCCGGTGTAACTGTGGTGGACTTGGGGAGTAAGTCGGTTGCGTTTGTTAAGCAGGATATTTAGGAAAGTCGCACACAATGCGTCGTACTCGATGTGGGCCACTTCACGGCCAATTTGAGTCATCTTAGCATTGAGAATTGAATGAGAGTTATTACTGTAGCGTTTGCCTTCGGCCTCTTGTACGCTATCGGATTAACGATAGGAGTCTCGCTTTACGCAGGTTATTCCCATCATCCAATGGAGAGTTTCCGTTGGTTCCTGTCAGTCTCGTTTATACCGACGGTAATTGGCGTGGTGGCTATCAATCAGTGCTTGAGGTTTAAGAGTATGACGAGAGCGCTGATGATTGGTTTTGTTTGCTTCGCTGTCGTAACTACTGCGGGTATGTTATTTGCTCCCTTGGTAGGCATTATTGAACGAGGGTATGCGAGAGTGAATGTAAGCGGGTGGTTGGACCCCGCAGTTTAGCCCGGTCTCAATGAGAGATTCCCGACGGGTTTCTTGTTGTTGGGTTTAAGCTGCCTGGGGTGGAGATCGCCCGAAGGGCGGTCGGAGCCCCGCAGGCAGGCTGGATTTGCCTTGTGGCAAACTCGCTGGGCGTTAGCGCGCCTAGCGATCTATGGGGCCTATGATTGCTGCAGCAGTCCTTCCAGTCCGCGAAGATCACGCGCGATTCGCTGAGCGTGCAGATCAGCTCCCGGTCGAGGCGTCCCTCGCGGAAGCGGCCGTTGAAGCTTTCGGCGTATCCGTTCCGCCAGGGGCGGCCCGGATCGATGCATAGAGCCTTGATCCCGTTCTCGGCAAGCCAGCCCTGGATGGCCTTGGCGATGAGCTCGGGCCCGTTGCCCGAGCGGATGCATTCGGGAGCCCCATGCTCGCGGATCGCCTCCTGCAGCAGGGCCAGCGCGTCGGAGGCCTTGATCGCCCGGTCGGCATGGATGCAATGGCGCTGGCGAGCGCATTCGCCTATCAGGTCGAAGGCCCGCAGCTTGCCTCCCCGCTGGGCGTAGTCCGAGACGAGGCCCCAGGCCCAGACGCGGTTGCGGCGAAGCGCCTTCCGCGGAAGGCCCGCGCAGAGCCCCTGCCGCCGCCTGCGAGGGCGGCGAGGCGGAACTTGCAGCCCCTCTTCCCTGCGGACGCGCTGGACCAGCTTCTTGTTCGCGCGGTAGCCAAGCGACCTCAGCTTGGCCGAGATCTTCTTGCATCCAAGCGTCGGATGCTCCCCGGAAGGCGGACGATCTCCGGCTCCAGCAAGCGCTTCCCCTCGGGCTTGGGCTTCGGAAGGTAGCGGAGCGTCGAGCGGCTGATCCCCAGCCACCGGCAAACGGCTCTCCCGGAACACGACAGCGCGGACTGGACCTTCGCCGCATCAAACAGCTCGACAAACTCTGGCGTTAGAAAATCGAAGTTGGATTCCATCGTAAATCCTGAAGGCACTAGGCGGTAAAACAGCTACCTTCTCGTAATCAAAAACTTGCCAACCCTTCGAGGGTTCGCAAACTATTTATTCGTGGAATCCCTTCAGCATCGCAGTCAAGAGCTGTCTTTGTGCCCTCATCGTGAAAACTGCAGGTTATTTTCCGTACTTTGCTAACAAGCGAAGCTTGCATTCGTCGATGTAAACAAATAGGTTGACAATGGGATTCGAACTCCACTACATTCCTGGTCTTGATCTTCCCGCCGATTGCAGATGCCGAATTAACGCCCTCGCAATCAATGGAAAATCACCAGCATTAGCAGCCTTAGTTGATTGGAAACGCAATAATCGAAGAGACTATGATCGGATTGTCAACGTGATGAAACTCCTCGCAGAGCGAGGTCGCCTTACTGATGAAAGGTATGTCAGAAAAACCTCGAAACCTCACAAACATGGCGACGTATACGAGATGAAGGCTTACCGCGGCAAAGCGCGCCTGTTTTTCTTCTACCATACAACAGACAATTCAATCGTTATTTGCACAAACGCTCACGATAAAGGTAAAGGTAGCCAAGACGCTGCATTTTCTAAGTGCGGGGAACTTAAGAGACTCTACGAGAACAAATATCACAGCTGATGAAACACGAGACTTCACAGATTTCTGATGAAATTGCAGATCTTCTTGCTAGCACTCCTAAGACAACTCAAGAGATGCTGGAAGAACTTGCGAAGGCCAATCGCGAGTTGCAGAACGATCCAGAGTTCATCGCCGATTTTGAAAGGATGAAATTCGTAGATTCCATCCTTGAGATAATGAACGATCAAAACGTCAAGCGAACAGAGCTCGCACGAAACCTAGGAAAATCGCGCCAATACGTACAAAAGGTTTTGGATGAGGATGCTCGAGTTAGCTTTACGCTCAAAACCATGGTCCAGCTCTGCCACGCTCTTGGCAAGCGATTGAAACTGGATATCACGGATCGTAACGCATCCGCCACTTCTCTCTCGTTTCAGAAGAAGCTACGGATGGCGTCTCTTCGTAGCGAACTGTTCGCTGACTCATCGCAGACTCCCGCTCGACACATTAACTTATTTCCGAAACAGGCCCCTGCTTCTGCCAAGCGATTCCCAAAAATATTAGAAAACGATGAAAACCGTTTGTCAGCTTAACGAATTCTTTTTCACAAAGCTATCCGTAAACTGGGTACAATCTGATAAAGATGAAATTTTGATCGAAAACCTGTCATCGAGTTTCGACTACGACGTTTGGGTCAATCCGGAGAACACGTTCCAGTACATGATGCGATTCTGGGCACGATTTTCCGAGGAGACTCCCGAAAACGAGGCTCTTGGTCTCCAAGTAGAAGCAGAACTCTACGGAAAATTCACTATCGATGAATCGATTGATGAAATAAGACGCCCCCTGCTTATTCGCCAAAACGGTGTCAGTATTCTCGTTGGTATTTTGCGTGGTCAAGTTGCCTCGACCAGTGGTTTGTTCCCAGGCGAGAAATTGGTCGTTCCCTCCATTATGCCCCAGGACATTGTTGAAAAAATCGAATCCAACAAGAAAGCGGCCAAGAAAAGCCCTAAGAGAAAAGCCCCCACTAAAAAGGCTGCGAAACCAGTGAGGAAAAAGAAGTCCGCAGCGCAAAAAAGCCGTTCGCCCATCTAGGCGATCAGCTCCTCGACCGCATTCGTCTCAGAATAAGGCACAAACAGGTCACACACGCTTTCTCCGATTCGAAGCGACTTGTCATCCCACTCCTGGTTATCGGGATCGAAAACCATGACGCGCTTAATCCCCGGATGAGCATCCTGCAGATCGTTCCATCGGAATCCCCACTGCTCCATGTACGGCTTCATGTCTTTACCCCGCGTGATCGGTTGCAATGCAACAGGTGTCTTTTGGTCGAGATAGTAGTCTACGACGATTTCGCTCTCGATGTGACCGGTCAACGCGTGGTTGCGGGACGGCATGAGCTTTCTCTCGTAAAAGAAAGAGTTCACACTCTCAGAAACCATGCGACCCGGATTGACCGCAACGGCTTCTACTTTTGGAGGGAATCGATGCCCGATCGAGACGATTCCTTCCGCAAAGATCTGGAAGGCCGCCATATCAAAGGGAGCTTCCACCACGCGTTTCGCCACCATGCCCTCAATTTCAAAACCGTAGTAGTAGCTTAGGGAGCTAATTGTTTCACGAGCTTTTTTCGAGTCGGTTTTTATTCCCGCATCGACGGCCTTGCTCAGTGTCTCGCCACGATCGGATAGCAACCATTGTTTCGGTGTTACCTGCTCAAGGTAGAGGACAATCTGCCAACCGTCCGCATGCATTAGAGGAGGTGACAATACGAAGCCCTCCCCCTGCTGCTCAATTTGCAGCTGGGCTTGCCAGAAATTCGCGAATGAGTCGCGTAAGGTCGCTGTGGTTATGGTTTCGATTGCTTTAAAGTAAGTACTTGTTCTCCTCAGGCAACACGATGTTCCACATTGCCGCTACTTTTCCGGTAAAATCATTTAAATCGTGGGGATTGAAATCTGGCAAAGGCGTTCGCTTTTGCTTCGTATTATACGGATCGTCCAAATTCGGATTTCTAATGTCTTGGTGCCACCCCATAGGTATCTCCTCTCTGCCATAGAAACGACTCCTTCCGATTTTATGGTGATCAACCCCTCGCACCTTTGAATCTTCTAACAGCAAAGTAGCGCAAAAAGTCAGAGGATCGCTCACGATGGGCGCTTTCAGTACGAATCGAAAACGAGCATATCGACCATCTGTTAATTCCAGGCGGGTATCTAATTGCAGCGATTGGCTATTTCCTCCGTACGAACGGAAGGACAGCTTCTCCCAGTTCTGCGTGTGTTTCTCCGTCTCAACCAAGGATTCGATCTCATATTCGGAATAAGGAAAACGCCTCATAGCATAAAACGAACAAACTATCTCAACTCAGAGCGGTTTTGCGATCTCTTCTCTGAGTTTCTTCCAGTGATTGCGAACTTGTCGCTTGATTTCTGGAGCCTTCATCTGATCCGCTGCTCTGAACGCATATGTGATGAAATTCTCCTTACTCATACTCGCCTGACCTTTCTTGAGCTCAAATCTTCGTTTAATAAGATACGAATATCGTATCTGCAGTTTCCTCGTTCGAAGATGCGTAGTCGGCAATCCGTTCTTCGCTCGCCTCTTGTTTTCCTTTCTTTGAGTTCGCTTGGCCAGGCTCACACCTCGGCGCATTTTCCCGTAGTACCGCACTAAGGACGAACTTCTAATCAGCTTCTGCTTCCCGTTAAAGTCGAATCCAAGATACTGCAGATATTTCCCTTTTTCTGCAAATTGACTCTTATCTTTTGGGTAGCACACGATGGCCGTTTTTTCTTCGTTTAAAGCTAACTTAAGCTTATCGATTTCTTCGCTCGCTCGCTGCCTTATGAAACTCGAATGATCTGGAGGCACGACAATCAGAATATCGTCGCAATACCTTCGATACAACCCACCGACTTTCCGAACAGCCTCGTCGATTTTCTGGTCAAACTCGAACATGTAGATATTCGAAAGCAATGCGCTTATCGGTGAGCCTTGAGGAATTCCTTTCCCTTCCTTAGGGTTCGTCCAAACCAAACCACCGCCCCTAATACGGTCACGGAAAGTTTCCGCGCTGCAAATCCTACGCCGCCTTTGGTCCCTTGGTCTTGGATTATGCCTGCTGACACCCGCTGCTTCGAATGCCTTATTTCGATCCACCCAAGTAAACTCAGTCAAATACTTAAAAAGGGCAAAATGATCTGCCGGTAGGCGTTTTAAACCTAGCGTTGCCTTCCACCGATTTTTAAGCACTCCGTAGTCCAAGCGGTCAAAAAACTTCTCCACATCCAGACCCAATGCCACACAGGGACGATTGTCTTGAATGTATTCGAAAACTTCATTCGCGAAAAAAATGTTATTACGACCCGGTTCGACCTGCCTCCGAAATGCCGTCACACTATTCCCGGTACCAGCCTCTATTACTTGGTCTTCATAACGTTCCTTCAGGAGGGCTGAATAATGGGAGCAAATGGCCGCATCCATGTGAGCTGTTAGTTTTATGGCCCGCTTCTTCGGAGCTTTTTCAAAACCGCCAAACTCGTCTTTTCTGATTCGAGGAGTTTTGATCGTAAAGCCGAGAAACGGATAAAACGGATGTTTTGCAACTCGTACAGGATCCGTTACCAATGCCTCGGCTACCTCGCTCGATGGCGGCGCATCGAAGTGGAGATATCTCCTCGGCTCGTGGTTGTATTCTGGCATTATTTCGATCTATATCTTGTTGAAATTCGCAACAGGGTTGAAACCTGCTCGAAAGCAGATAGAGGTGGGTAGCAGCGAGTCCCAGCCTCCTCCCCTGTTTTGAAGGCCAGCCGAACTGGTACCATTCCATCGCCGAAGCGACGTGCTGTCTTCCGTAGGGATGCATAACATCCACCTAACAATGAATATCGTATTGATAGTCCATCGGTCGGTCGAAGTCCTCAGCTCCTGCTCACAAATGTGGGCGGGATTAGTTGACTTCTCCGTCATTACCCTTGGGCCTGTTCCGTCCCGAGGCGTTCTCTGCGTGAGCAGAAAAGTTGCCAAATTTCTGTATCCCAATGCCACTACAGTTTACCTTTAAAGGCTCGTTGTTGGAGGGAGGCGAATAGGGTGTCGAGGTGCTCGCGGTGACGGGCCTTTTGCCGTTCTACCGATTCCAAGATTGTCGCGAAGTGGCGTTGCAGTTCGAGAGAGGGAACCTCAACACAGAGCCTCTTTAGTTTGGAAACGTTGATCTCTGGCATTACTGCCCCAAGGCTCATCAACGAAATCTGCCGCTTGATTTCTGGTACCTTCATCTGATCCGCCATTTTATGTTTAAGTTAGTGGAATCCTCAATGCACAACCCATATTTTCCCAAATCTCATTTCTCACCGAGCCTGCTAATAAAATCCGTTAGCGTAATCGGCCCACCGTCGTCTTTGATTACGCCGGTTGTCGATGGCTTGAAGATCGGAGCGAGAACCAAAGCAAGATCGGCCTTTTCTAAACCGTCTCCATCTTTCTTGCTGCGAACTAAAGCCATAAAGGTTTGAATCATAACAACACGTTCTTTCGCATCAGAATACAAATGGATATTACTTAGGAGCAGTTTCACAATTAGCTTCAGTAGCCATATGACAAACGTCGATATGAGGAGAAATAGTGCTAGATTTCGCCATGGAATTGAGTCTTTCGGATAAAATTCTGGCAGAAGGCAGAAAGCTGCGACTCCTAGGATCACAATGCCGATCAAGGCAAATACAATAAGGTATGTTCGCAATTCTTTAATCCGCCTCCCGTGTTCTACCGATTTTTTAGCCCAGTAATTTCTTGGAGCGGCTAAAGACATGTAGGAATCGTAGGATTCTTTAAGATTCGTAAGGTCTGTGTCGTTCTTCTTAATTTGTTCGGAAAACTCTGTCTCCATTTCTTGCGTACGCGTTTTCCAATTCGCATCTGTCTTAGCATTGTTCGCTACAAGATCTTTGTAAGAGGCTTTCAAGGAGTCGTAATCCTCTTTATAGCTTTTGAGCTCAACCGACCAGGTCTCAATACCGCGTTCCTTGGCGGGTTTCGACTTTCCGCAAAGAGCCTCTTCGGGGGAAAGGCGCCAACCTAGCTTTTGAAGCCTTTCAACCTCCTCTTCGCTGCTTGCCCCGATCCATCGGAAACCTGCTGTCTCCGGGGCGGGATGCCCTTGCGGGTCGGGATGCACGGTTCCGCTAACGGATTCGCGGTAAAGGATTTCGGAAAACTTCCCTGCGTCGGCAGGATCGCCTGGGTTGGTCTGGTCGGCGTTAAGGCCAAGCTTTTCTTTTTCAGGTGTCATTTTATTCATATTATTAAAAGTAAAAATTTATGTTTTCAGTGGAGCTGTCTTGAATGCCCGGTTATCGGGTCTCAACTTTCGATTGAGATTTTTTCCAAAAAGAGTTGCTAGAAGCCTGCCACTAGCTTCCGTCGCCTTATCGTTGCGGCCTTTGTTATCTTTTAAAACTTGATCGAGGGCGTAAACGGCCTCATCCGGCGAGTTCTCGGACAACTCTTTAATAAATTGGGATATAGGTTCCGTTCTGATTCGATGTCGATTAACTGGCAGAATATGAGACTTGAATACGTTCTGCAAATTTGACTGGAACCTATTAAGAACAGTCCCTGATTCCTCCCGTAACCGTTTGTATCTATTAATATCTTGGTCTGAAGCCTCACCCTTTTGAATAATTGCATCAATCTGAGTTTTCAGCGAACTCCAATTCTGGTTAAATTCGTTTATCGCTTGTCTAAATGCCTGATCCTACTGAAAAAATGTGCTATTAACTAGTGGCAAACTACGAGAAAATTCACTTGCTTTCCCTTGAATCAACCAGCTCCAAAACTTCACTTCTTCCTGTATCCATTTTGAAATATCAGCTACAGTCTTGAAACGCTGAATTCCACCCCGAGCGCCATGATCAACCTCAAGATTGATCTCTACATTATTTAAGTCTGGCAGTATTTCCATTTTCATATTTTACAGTTCCCCTTTAAAGGTGCATTGCTGGAGGGAGGCGAAGAGGGTGTCGAGCTGGGCGAGCGCGGCGCTTCGCCCGCAAGCCGTCCGCCGCATCCAAGATCCCCGCTATCCGCTTCTGCTCAGACAAGGGAGGGAGCACAACCTCAACACTCTTTACAAGGTTGATGTTCAGGTTCTTGACCGTTGCGCCTGCTGCCCTCTTGGAGAACTCAGAGTAAATAAAATCAGATCCTAGTAGATGAAAGAAAAACTCAGGATCAGCTTCTTCCTCTTTCTTACTGAGAACCAACCAGCCTTGATGGATACACCCTGACGTCTTCATGATGTATGGCCGTCCGAAGCTCATCGAATTGGTCAGAATAAAGTCTCCTGGATACACCATCCGTGATTTGCTGACACCCTCTTTCCGAATTCTCTTCTTCGTCGAAGTTATGTATTTCGAACTACCGGTGGCGTCATTGATCATTATCCAATTCACTCCATCACTGTCTTCAGTGATAAATCGATCAATTGGCCCTGGAGAACCTCCTCGAGCTATCTCGAAGATCTCACCTAGACTCTTCGTCCGCCATTTCATCCAATCAGCTCCTCTAGCTCCTTCATACCTTTAGCAATCTCGCCTTCCAGTTGGTTCAGACCATCAAGAATTTCCTTCGGTGAATCGTATTGTACTTCCTCATACTCAACTTCCTTGTAGCGGTTGATGTTAAAGGTCATAGTCGTTAGCAGCGATATCGGCCTTGGGCACGAGAAAACTCTGCTCGGTACGTTTGCGGTCGGTTTCACCCGCGAGGTTTTTCCAGCGAGTGAGCACCACATCGGGCAGGTTGTTCTCGTCGTGCTCTTCCGGCTTGAGTACACGAGTGGGCACGGGACCGAGCAGCTCAGAATCGAGCAAATTGGTCCGCTTGTCGTCGAGCGATTGGCCATCGGCCCGCATGTCGTAAAACCAGACGTGATCGGTGCCGCCAGAGTTGGTCTTGGTGAAAAAGAGAATGGCGGTCGATACACCGGCATAGGGCTTGAAGACAACAGAAGGCATGGACACAACGGCGTCGAGCTTTTGCTCCTCCACTAGCATTTTCCGCAAATACTTGCGAGCCTTGGACGAACCGAAAAGCACGCCGTCGGGCACAATGACCGCTGCCCGTCCTCCCACCTTTAGCAAGCGCAGGAAGAGAGCGATGAAAAGCAGCTCCGTCTTCTTTGTCTTGACGATCTGCAGCAGGTCCTTGGCGGTGGACTCGTAGTCGAGGCTACCCGCAAAGGGTGGATTGGCGAGGATGAGCGAATAGGCTTCGGAATCGCCGACGTGGGTTTCCTCCAGCGAGTCCTTGTAGCGTACATCGGGATTCTCCACCCCGTGCAGCATCATGTTCATGGAGCCGATGCGCAGCATGGTGCTGTCGAAGTCGTAGCCGTGAAAGGTCTCCTCGTTGAAACGCCGACAGCTTTTCGCGTTCTTAAAAATCTCGCTGCCGTAATGGTCTCGCAAATACTCGGTGGCCGCCACGAGAAAGCCGCAAGTGCCGCAGGCGGGATCGCAAATCGCGTCACTCGGCTGCGGGGCCATCATCTCCACCATAAGGCAGATGATGTGGCGCGGGGTGCGGAACTGGCCGTTCTGCCCGGCACTGGCAATCTTGCCTAGCATGTACTCGTACAAGTCGCCCTTGGTGTCACGGTCGGCCATGTCGATAGCGTCGAGCATGTCCACCACATTGGCTAGCAAGCTCGCCTTGGGGAACATGAAGAGGGCGTCCTTCATGTGACGTGAAAGAGAGGTCCGGCCCGCGTCACCATTCGCAATATTCTCATCACGATCCCCACCGCTTTCATGAACGGAAATACCTGGTCGCGCAGGAGGTTGAACATGGATTCCGGATCCTTGTTTTTGAAGCGGCTCCAGCGCAGCTCCTGGCAGTCGACTGGATTGTGCTCCACCGCAGGGTTCTTCCCCTCCGGAAAGATCGGCTCCTCGATCGGCTTGCCTAACCGATTGGCCTTGGCCTCGCGCAGCGTATGCAGTTCGTCCAGCCGCTTAATGAAAAGCAAGTAGGTCAGCTGCTCGATAACGGTAAGCGGATTGGCAATGCCGCCCGCCCACATGGCATCCCAAATGCGGTCCACCTTGGATCTGATTTCAACAGTGATCATAGAAAGAGATAAATGGGTAAGATTGAGTCGTTAGTTTAACGATTTCGAGGAAGCTCTCGCTTACGTTTACATTGAGAAGGAAGCTCAAGAGATACGGATGGAAACAAGGGGTATCAACTGAAGTGATAAGTGTTTTCGCCAACCGACACCTCGAGTTATGGAGAAGGTCTGGCGAAGAGCAAAGCAATGCCCAACTCCCCGCCCTGTGGTTTTAAAGTCCACTACTACTTCTTCCGGCGCTTACGGTCAGGCGCTTGCGTGAGAGCCGACCCTGCTGCGGTTTTCGCAGCTTTCGACGACCTTGGACTACGAAGCACCTCCGATGCTGCTCTTGCCGCTCGTTTACTGGTCTTTTCTTTTCGTGCCATAATGTATTTCCTCCTTTCTAGTTGTTCTGAAGTGGGTTGCCTAATTGGCTGGTTCTTCCTCAAGCTCCAAGCTCGGTATACCTATCAGCGAACCTCCACTCAAAGTTTGCACATCGCCGAACATCGCCGCCGTATTGCGGACCGCTTGCTCGATCGACTTGGCGCGGGCGGACCAGATGCGCTCCATGGAGCGGCGCTCCTTGTCGAGGTCTGACCGCATTTGATCAAAGGCTTCGATCAATCCTTCAACCTTGTGACGAAACTCCGTACCCGTGATGTAGTGGAAAAGCACTTCCATCTTTTCCTCGCGATTTTCATTGGCCACTCGCTGAGCATTCACTTCTAGCATAGACCAGCGCAGCATCGATACCAATGCTTGGAATGAGGCAATGTCACAGACCCAAACTCCGTCCTTCTGACCAAATCGATCAATGTCGATTGGCAAAACGCTTGATACGATCAGACCGATGTCGGCAGCAACGTTGCGCTGATCCTCCTTCAGCTTGGATACCCAGCTGTCAGACCAATTCTTGGTCTGCTTGGTCTCGATCGCCAAGACACCTGCCTTGCGGCCTGAGGGGCTGCGAACGGTCAAGAGGAGGTCGCCGCCGCGAATCCCTTTTGGAACCTCGCTCAGCTCGTCGGTGGGAAAGGCCTCGCGAAGCGCGTTTTCAAAGTCGACCTCTAGCGACTCCCCTTGGACCTGCATGGAGCCCTGCTGGGCCTTGCGGCGCATTTCCTCGATCTGCTTTTTCAGCGCTCCCACGACGTGGTCCTTTTCCGCTAGCTTGCGATCGCTCAATTCCGTAGCCTGCGCAACCGCCGCCTCGCGAATCTTCTCCCGCTCCGTATCTAGTGTGCGCTGGACCTGAAGCTCGAGCTGCGCCTTGTCATCAGTCAGTTCCCGCTGCTGCTTTCCCAATTCCAACTCCTGTGTCAGAGCTTCCGACAAGGCCTTGGCCTTCTCGTCACGGTCAGACTCTAGGTCCTTGATTCGGGCATCGTGCTGCTCCTTAAGCCGGGCAGCCGCTTTAGCCTCCGCTCGAGACAGGATTTCAGCTTCCTTTTCCTTGGCCCGAGAAGCTACTAGAGATTCCAAGTTTTCGGCTTTCGCTTTCAGATCTTCTTCCTGCTTTTCAATCGATTTCGCCAGGAGCTCGTTCTCCTTTTTCTGCTTCACAAGCTTCGCCTGCTGGGCATTCATCTTTTCGTGCATCTCAGACTCGGTCCGAGCCTTGATCTTAGCCAGCACCGCAGTGGAAAGGCTGAATTCGTGGCCGCAACTCGGGCATTCGATGAGAAGTGAATCGGGTTCGTTGTTTTCTGACATGTCTCTAAAATAGCATAGACTTGCATTACCGCAAGGCACTTAATTAGTATATATCATAACTTTTTAGTTATGTTATGAATTCGACCCTTACAGACACAAATGTCACCATCGCCCGCCTCCAAGCATTCGCAGAGGTCGCCCAAGCGGGAAGCATCGCCGCCGCCACAAAGCTACGCGCGACAAAGCAAAGCCAGTACAGTAAGCAGATTGGTGAGCTGGAGAAGGGCTTGGGTATAACCTTGTTCAATCGAAGTAGAAGCGGAATGACTCTCTCCTTCAATGGCCAACAGCTCGCCGGGATCGTTACCGCATTCTTGGATGCAATCGAGGATCTTGTAAACGAGCAATCTACTGCCAATCGCCTTATCCGTATCGGAGCGGGTAATTCCGTTTACCAATGGATGCTTCTTCCCATCGCTAAAGACCTTCGGACCCGGCTGCCCCTGGTTAGTCTAGAATTCCACAATCTGAGAAGTCGGGACATAATTGAACGACTGCAAAAGGGAGAGGTCGACATCGGGATCGTTCGAAAGCAGGATCGTCCTGACACGAACCGCCTCAAATCGAAACCCTTGAAAAAAACTCTAAGATTCGCTTTGTTCTACAAAAGCGAATCCTATCAGAAACCAACACTGAAAAAGCTCCTTTCGTCCGGGCGAATGATTGGTCTCAACGGCGGCGGCGTGATCTGGCGAAAAACCCGTGAGCTCATGGAATCGCAAAATCTGGAGCCACATCTGTGGATGCGTTTCGACTCAATGCCGATGGTTTCCAATGCCCTCAAACAAAGCGATGGCGTCGCGCTTCTTCCACTGGAAGCAATGCAGGAGCTGGCCACATTCGGCTACGAAACTCTCCATCATCAAACTCTGAATACTTTCGATAGAACATACGCCCTCCACTACAACTCTAGAGTAGCTGAAATGCGCAATCCCATCAAAAAAGCCGCAGAAAAAATTGCCAGTTTGCTCGCTTGAATTCGTTAGAATGTATGAATTTCCTATATGCGAAGGAGCTAAAAAACATTTCACCTGTTACGAAACTTCCATCGATTGAGCAACGCTAGAATACACGCCAATCCATTGCCAGATAGGCTTCGCGAAGGGCTTGAACAAGTAGGTGGGAGGGGGACCCATGAAAACATCGGCCTGGAGAAACCTGCTACTCGCTATGTTCCTATATCATTTTTCCACCGGTTTTCTTCCGGTTGATTTCCAGCCAATTCCGGCCTTAGCGGATTAGACCAAGTCGTGTTCTATCTAATCGAGCGAAGTCCAAGCAATACGGATAGTCTTCCCCTTAATCACCGTACGTCTCCTCAAGGAACGTCGCCAAGCGCCATACGCTGAATCCATTTCATGGGGACTCAAACGGCGACTACTCCAAATTTCAAAACGGAAGCGAATATCAGGATCTTCAAAGACACCGCCTAGAACATCATAAGGCGGACCGAACGGACTAGAAATATTTTGCATATCGAAATTAAAAAGCGATTCAACGATTGTGTAATGGCAGCTATCTCCAAATCAAAAGAGATACCAAAATAGAGCCACCCACACCGAGTGGCTCTATGAATAGATGAAGCGATCTTATCCCTTAGGAGGATGAGGGTCGTTGCCGTAACTCCAGCTTTCTCGGATACGGTTATCCGTTCCATGGATCCGGAGCTCACTTCTCTGGCCTTGAGCCAAAGGACGAGCTGCTGCGATAGCAGAAGCCTGAGTGCCATGAAGCGAAGAAGCACGCTGATTTCTAGCGCCGACTACGGCCCATGATCCATCATTCCGGTGAGTTACATGATAATTCTGTTTAAGCATTTGATAAGTGCCTTTCGAATTGATCGGTTGAGCCCCTCAAGCAGCGCGCTTGACAATTCGACTGACTCATCATCCTGTCAGGTCGCTAAACAAAAACAGAATATCAGGCGAATCGCTCTGGTTCAGAGACGTTCTTGCCAGATTTTCAGGAGACCGTGGCTCAAACGAGCCATGGTCTCTTCCATTTGCGACTTTCAATGAATTCAGAATTGCAGTCAAGTTTTTGTTTACAATACCGATATAATTTTTAATTATGTAAACCATGGCGAACGGTGTGGATGATTTGAAGAAACGGTTTGGCGAGCGCTTGCGGCGAGCTCGCCGACTCCGAGGCATGTCACTTGAGGACCTTGCCGGCGAGATTGGCCACAAAGTCTCGCGAATGGCGTTGAGCAAATACGAGAACGGCAAAATGGGACCGAACTCCTCGGTGCTTCTGGTTCTGGGCAAGGCGCTAAACGTGGACCCGGACTTCTTCTTTCGACCGAATGAATTGAAACTGGGCGAGATCTCTTTTCGCAAACAGGCTAAATTCGGGAAGAAGGATCAGGCGCGAGTGCGCGAGGAAGCCTTGGAGTTTTTCGAGCGATACATCGATATAGAGAACATCCTCGGGATTCCGCCCACAACACCCTCCCCATTTAAGCTAGACGCTCAAAAAGACCTTGGAGAACAAGTCGAGACGTTCGCGAAAAAGCTGCGAGAGAGCATTTGGAATCTGGGTTCTAATCCGATTTCCAATGTGCAGATCCTTCTCGAAGAAAACGGCATTAAGATAAAGGAGATCGATACAGAGGATGCGTTCAACGGCTTCTCGGGCTGGGGAACCTCGCAAAACGCGAAATACCCAGTAGTGGTATTGGCATCACACTTGAATGAAGACCTCCCTCGCAAGCGGTTTACCGCTTTGCACGAAGTCGCGCATCTCGTACTGGTCTTCCCATCATCGTTGACCGAACAAGCAAAGGAGAATCTATGCCACCGTTTCGCAGGCGCGTTTCTAATTCCTCGTTTGAATTTCGAGGATGCGTTTGGAGGAAAACGATCGGAGGTGTCTATCCCGGAACTGGTCGCAATCAAGCAGGAATGGGGCATCTCCATGGGAGCGATCATGAAACGCGCCCAAGAGCTCGGACTAATTTCGCTAAGCTGCTACCGAGGGCATTGCATCTATGTGCAGACATTTGGATGGCATAAGAAGGAACCGAAATTCAGCGAGTGGATAGGCGATGAATCGTCTAATCGATTCAAGCGACTTGTATACCGGGCATTCAGCCGGAAACTGATTACAAATGCGAAAGCGGCTAGCCTTCTGAAAATGACCCTTGGGGAGTTTGCGGCAGACTTCGACCCGGAATCCTAGCGCTTTGATCTCAGGTGGCGACCTCGGCCTACGACAGGCACCAGGCGGACGCGGTTGTCGCGGAAGTCAATTTCGGCGGGGCGATGGTGAAGCACGTAATCCAGACTTCCCGGCCTCGGACGCCCTTCACGAAGGTTACGGCGTCGCGCGGGAAGGTGCAGAGGGCGGAGCCTTTCAGCGCGCTTTACGAGCAAGGGAAGGTCCGGCATGTCGGGCGCCTCAACGCGCTGGAGGAGGAATTGGCGTCGTTCACGACTCACGGGTACGTTGGCGGGGATTCCCCGAATCGGGCCGATGCGGCGATCTGGGCGCTCGCCGCGCTGTTTTCGGGGCTCGTGGCGCCGGAGAGGAAGCCCTCCAATTACGCGCCGCCGCCGAAGCGCGGGTTCAGGTGGAAATGGAAATAGCGATTTCCCTGCAAAAAGGGTTGCAAATCCTTTAATTATGTATTTAGGAGGCTGGGATAATGCAAACTAGTTGCAATAGCTCCATGAGAATCGCGGTGCAAGACGCCAACATTTTGATCGATCTTGAATTCGCGGGGCTTCTCGATCCTTGGCTGCAACTCGGTATCGAGACGCACACCACAGATCTGATTACGCAAGAGCTCAGAGACGGAAACCATCAACAAGCCATTTCATACATCCAGAAAGGCAAGATCATCAAGAACGTCTTGAGCTTCGAAGACCTAGTCAAAGTAGTCCGCATCCAGAAAGCGTTTCAGCCTGGAGGCGCGAGCGTAAAAGACGCATCCGTACTATACCTGTCTATACAGAAAGAGGCGACTCTCTTGACGGGTGACAAGGCTCTTCGTTTCCAGGCTGAGTCCGTTCACTGTGAGGTTCATGGAACCCTTTGGATACTAGATAAGCTGATCGAGGGCAATTTGATAGACCGCGCCATCGCTGCCAGCAAACTTGAGTACTTGATCAGTCTCAAAGGCAGCAAGAAAAGATTTCTTCCAGAAAAGCAATCCAAAGAGAGGATTTCACGCTGGCGGAAAGAGGGATAGCAGATCGAACAAGCAACGCTTTGTATTTTGAGCGAATGAGAGTCTACAAAATTTTTGTCCGGTATATAATCGATGAAAGAAATTGAACGGTATTCAAAAAATGAGTTACCGGATTTCGCATACAATCGTACGAATTCACATGCGATCTTCCGAGTATGGACACGCTCTTAGCGTTACACGCCCATCTATCGGCAAACAGTCCAAGAGGACATTTACTCCGCCCCCATCGCCGTGCATGAATCCGACGCCTATCTTGGTCCAATTTGATTTACCCCCCTCTTCCCGAGCAATCACCTGGTAGGCGATATAGTTCGGCCTTTTACCTAGGGACCTATATCCCATCTCGAATTCCGTCTGCTCATGCTTTTCACTCATTCTGCATTTCCTCTCTAAATGTTTATTCGAACTGATGGCTGGGAAACCAAAGTCGGCCAACCCCTTATCTTCACCAACGTACGAAAGCTTCGTAGTGAAGAATAGAGGACATTCCTCGAATGAAATTTCCCTATTTTCAATTGATTAGCAGGGATAAATTCCAGCCATGCGAAACAGGATCATCAAAAGGCTGAAAAACGTGAGACCCGGCTACGATCTGGACAAATTGCCAACTAATCTGCTCAAAGCCGTAATCGAAACGGCAATACCCTTAATCGAGCAGGAAGCCAGAAAAGCCGAGGAACGCGCGATTCTGAAGATGGTGAACGAAAGGTTCATAGCTAAGGTTATCAAGACCACTCTGGAAAAGAAGACTGGACGGCAGCCCAAACAGGTTCAGAAACAATCTTAGAGCGACAAAATAAGATCGGGTTCCCCCGTTGCTTCGCAAAGCTCCCCACCACTTTCAACCGCCTTTTCCCACTTCGCCGCGTTGCGAGACTTGGGGGAAGGATAATGCAATCGAGTAGAAGACTCTCAATCTAAATGGCGCTATTTACGGGGAGCAGGTCAGAAGGGCTATCGCGGAGTGAGTGCAGCGAACGGAGTTCATAGCTCCGTCTGGATATGCCCACCGTTCAATAAGCGTTCATATATCTCTCTGACGGTCGAATACTTTCCAAAGTTTCCTTTATTCACAACACGAATCTCGGGCCTTTCAGCCTTAGTTCCCTCTCTGTCACCTTTTGTATGCTTACCTACTTTCATTCCTTCTAGGCTAGGTAGAGGCTCACCAGCAGATCCTCCAAAGAATAGAAATGGTCCAAGTTCTATATTCTCTTCATCGAAGTAAATCCAGGCAACACAGCCTGACGGCTTATCTGCCAATGCAATATGAACTTTCTGCGAAGCAGCCTTTCTTTTTTTGTGGGTAGTCTTCATCTGGACATGACGAATCACTTTTCCAGACTCGACGATCAAGTCGTAACCTTTCCTATCCACTTCTGGCTTTGAAACTTCAACCGCACAGGTTCCGTCTTCCCATGAGCATTTCAAAAGTTCGCCTATAAATAGGTGTTCGATAAGCTTTTCTCGAAACCCTGAGCTATGAGTATGGCGATTCATTTCTTTTGAAAACGTCGAGCTCAGTCAGCGGAGCTTGCCTCCGTTGACTGCAGCACATGGTTAGAGCTTTTTTTGGATACAAGTTTAACAATCCAATAGAGCGCAGCAGTTGCGAAGTTCAGTAGAATGAGTGCAACCATCCAAATTGCTTTTTCATACCCAGTTTTTCTACTGTCTCTCAGGCAATTAACAATTGCCCAGACCCACGCAACGAAGAAAGGTAAAATCACGATTTCTGGTATTCCAGATAAGGGCAGCATTCCGATTACATTCATATTTTTCTATTTTGAGTTTCTAACGCTAAGTGCAGGCGGCGAGCGCTTGCGCTCTTTGACTGGCACGCTTTGTGAGGACAAATTGGCTTTTAAAAACATACGAACGTCATTAAGAGTGAGGCTCTCGTTGTTTGATTCAATTTTTTCAATGGCACCCATTGCAAAATGATGGGTGTCGATGACATCACGCTTCAGGCCTTTCTCATTCTTTTTCGCCGCTGCCTCAAGATAAGGGATAGCTTTTTTACTTCTTGTATATCCAAGCGCGATACATGCATACATTGGCGAGCATCTTCCCCAACAGTCATTCTGAAGCACGCTACCCAATTCCTCCACAGAGGATTCACCAAGAACAACCCCCAGATATTTTAGGCAAGCATGGTAGTGCTTATCCGTTCTAACTTCTACAGCCATCATTTCCCTGACAGCCGATTCGTATTCTTCAATTTTCCCTCTTGTTGCACCAGAAACAAGAGCTCGAATGGTGCTTGATTTGGCACGTTTTCGGCGGATGGTTAGGTAGAAGTTCTTCGCAGCCTGGTCGTTGGTGCTGTAGACCAAACATCCTGTGATGTAAGCTAGGTCTTTAACGAGAGTCCAATTGCTGGAAGGTTTTGAGATCTCTTTTAGCTCAGGAACTAAAGATGGATCGTTCAGTGTTTCGATTTCCCTACAAGCTTGGAAGGAAACCGTATCCTTAGTACTACGAAATGGACCTGTTTGCGGTAGCTCTTCGTCCGATTGATACCGTTCTATGAGTTTCTGGATCCTGTTCATTTCTTCCTGAGGTCAAGTTGAGGCGATGCCAGTGGAGCGGAGCGTAACAGGCATTGCCTCAAACGCATGGTTCTAAGGTTTTCGACTCTATTTCTTGAATAATTCATTTCCGTAGTACCAAAAAAGATACGTGCACACTATCCCCAAAGAGATTGCTCCAAATACAATTACCGCAGCAAAGCCATGAGCCCACATCGGGGGATAGGTAAATTCAACTGGTTTATCTTCTAGTTGGGACCCCGGGAACTAGCCCACTTTTGATGAGGTGATTTTCGTCGATCAACGAAAGGACATCATCGATGAAAAAGACAAGACGCGCGACCGAGCAGATAATCCGCATACTGAGGGAGGCCGACACGGGGCTTCGGACCGAGGGGATCTGCCGCAGGCGCAGCATCAGCTCGCAGAGCTTCTACCGTTGGAAGAGCAAGTACGGAGGCATGGATCTTAAGGAGGCTCAGCGCCTCCGCGACCTGGAGAAGGAGAACACCGAGCTCAAGAAGCTGCTTGCCGACCAGCTGCTCAAGACCAAGGCCCTGGAGATCGCGCTGGAAAAAAACCTCTGAGCCCGGAGCGCCAGCGCGGGATTGCGGCAAAGGTCCAGTCCGCGCTGTCGCGTTCCGGGAGAGCCGTTTGCCGGTGGCTGGGGATCAGCCGCTCGACGCTTCGCTATCGCCCGAAGCCCAAGCCCGAGGGGAAGCGCTTGCTGGAGCCGGAGATCGTCCGCCTTCCGGGGGAGCAGCCGACGCTTAGCTACCGCGCGAACAAGAAGCTGGTCCAGCGCGTCCGCAGGGAAGAGGGGCTGCAGGTGCCGCCTCGCCGCCCTCGCAGGCGGCGGCAGGGGCTCTGCGCGGACCTTCCGCGGAAGGCGCTTCGCCGCAACCGCGTCCGGGCCTGGGGCCTCGTCTCGGACTACGCCCAGCGGGGAGGCAGGCTGCGGGCCTTCGACCTGATAGGCGAATGCGCTCGCCAGCGCCATTGCATCCATGCCGACCGGGCGATCAAGGCCTCCGACGCGCTGACCCCGCTGCAGGAGGCGATCCGCGAGCATGGGGCTCCCGAATGCATCCGCTCGGGCAACGGGCCCGAGCTCATCGCCAAGGCCATCCAGGGCTGGCTTGCCGAGAACGGGATCAAGGCTCTATGCATCGATCCGGGCCGCCCTTGGCGGAACGGATACGCCGAAAGCTTCAGCAGCCGCTTTCGCGAGGAACGCCTCGACCGCGAGATGATCTGCACGCTGAGCGAATCGCGCGTGATCTTCGCGGACTGGAAGGACTGCTGCAGCAATCATAGGCCCCATGGATCGCCAGGCGCGCTAACGCCCAGCAAGTTTGCCACAAGGCAAATCCAGCCTGCCTGCGGCTCCGACCGCCCTTCGGGCGATCTCCACCCCAGGCAGCTTAAACCCAAGCCCAACAACAAGAAACCCGTCGGGAATCTCTCATTCAAACCGGGCTAAACTGCGGGGTCCAACCACATAATTTGACGCCTCTTCAGTCAACGCTACGTGCGTACCAGAATCTCCCTTACACACATTATTAACAAACCACGCGAATATATCTCCTACTGCGGATTGACCCGCTTCGATGCCATAGTAGCCCGGTAGAATAGCGCCTTTCGCAATACCGCAGATACCGGGGATATCGGCCACCTCTTTGTTCGCCTTTACAACGCCGCAATCGCAAGTCGACGTTCCGATCACCTTAACTAGCGTGCCTTCGCCAACACCCGCGCCAATCGCCCCGTAGTGCACATCGAATTCACCGATGGCAATGGCGATCCCCTCTGGCAGCCCCAGACGGGGCGCCCATTCGGAGCAGAGTTCGCCCGCTGGCTCGCTGGCGTCATAGGCCTTTTCGTACAGCCGGTCCCTTAGGTCGGAAAGCTTCGGATCCAGGAGAGCCAAAAACCCCTTGTCAGGCAAGCCTCCCCAATCCTCAGCATAGAGCGCTTTGTGGCCCGCTGCGCAGATGCCGCGTTTCACAGCTCGAGGATCGTTCACCCCCGCCAGCAATGACGGTACCCAATCGGCAAAGCTCCACCCAGCTATAGGCGGCGTCGAACACTTCAGGAGCTACGTTCAGGCAGTGCCAGAGCTTCGCCCAAAACCATTCCGACGAATAGGTATTGCCACATTTCGCTAAATACTGGGGACGATGGCCTCGACCCAATCCTGTAATCTCTGCCGCCTCGTCAACGCTCGTGTGATCTTTCCATAACCAGCATTCCGCAGCTAAATTCCCCTCAAACTCAGGCTTCATGGCCAAGGCTGCATTGGAGGCATCCACCGGTATCGGACTGGACCCTGTCGAATCGACTCCGATACCAACGACGTTCTCAACTGAGAATCCTGAATCCGCACTGGCAGCTTCCTCGAGCGCGCCGCGAACAGACGCCTCAAGCCCGGCTACATAGTCGCCTGGATGTTGCCTCGCTAAATTGTGGTCGCTCGGATCCAGCAATATCCCTGATTCTCCCGCGGGATAGTTGAAAACGGATGTCCCTACCTCCGCTCCATCAGCGCACCGGACCACAATACTACGGACTGAGTTCGTTCCGTAATCGACTCCTATCGTATATGACATGACCAATTCAAGTCTCCAAGATTGCGCTCCTTGTAGATCTCGCCCCCAGCGATGTAAAAACCTTTGTTTACTTGACAGTAATGCAAGTATTGGAAATGCCGAAGACGAATCGGATAGCAGCCTAAGATCCCCCGGCGAGACCGCGTTCCGAATTCTCGGCGAAATCCAGAAAAATACGCGCCTCTAAACTACTGGAGAAGTCGCTGTCGCGAAGAGCCGCGATCGCCTGCTGACGATTGAATCCTTCACGATAGAATAGCCGAAAAATCCGCTTGATCAAGGTCACTTGAGCCGCATCGAAGCCACTTCGTTCCAAGCCAACTTTGTTGAACATTCGGATTTTGGCCGGATGCCCATCCCCCAGCATAAACGGTGGGATGTCTTGTTCCACTTTCGCGCAACCTCCAATAAATGCGTGTTGCCCAATGTTGCAGAATTGATGAATCGCGGTCCCGCCTCCGCCAATTCCAACATGGTCCTCGACTACAACATGGCCTGCGAACGTCGCCCCATTGCTCGCAATCAGGTGATTTCCAATCTTGCAGCAATGACCCACATGGCAATAGGCCAAGAAGAGGTTGTCATCTCCGATTTCAGTGAACTCACCATCGTTCGTGGCTGCGTTAATTGAAACATACTCTCGAATGACGTTCCGATCTCCGATTCTCGTACCAGGCGATCCGCCAACGTATTTCAAATCTTGGGTCTTCATGCCTACGCTCGCGAACGGGTATACTTCGCACGATTCCCCGATCACCGTATTCCCCCAAATATTGGCTTGGTGCCAAATTTTTGTGTTAGTCCCAATCTTTACATCGGGCCCAATAACTGAATACGCCCCTATTGTAACGCCATCAGCAATTTCGGCCTTCGAATCAACTATTGAGGTAGGATGAATTTCTGCCGTCATTTCCCAAAAATTCTGTATTCGATTCGCTTAGACTTCTGCCTCTTTATCTATCAACATAAATTTCAGCTCACCCGAGGAAACGACCTTGCCTGCAACGGAGCAGGTGGCTTCAGCGGTCCCAATTTTCCCACGCATGATCTTAGTGAGCTTGACGTCAATCTTCACCTGATCGCCAGGAACCACCTTGTTCCGGAACTTCACTTTGTCGATACTCATGAAGACTGCTGTCATACCTTCATTCTTAGTTACACGAAGCATCAAGATCCCTGCTGCCTGCGCCATCGCCTCAATTTGAAGTACGCCGGGCATGATCGGTTGTCCTGGATAGTGCCCTTGAAAGTACTCTTCGTTGATCGTGCAATTCTTAATGGCAGTTAGCTCATTATCGCCGCGGAACTCTTGCACGCGATCCACCATCAGCATCGGATAGCGATGGGGGAGCGTTTCCAGCACGCGTCTAATATCCAGCTCTGATTCTGACTCGATTATAAGAGTCTTCTTTTCCGGGGCCTTCTTTGCATGACCCTCCTCGAGCTCCACCATTCGTTCATGGAGCTTTTTCGTTAGCTCCGAATTGAGCGCATGGCCCGGTCTCACCGCGATGATATGGGCTTTGAGTGGCTTTCCCAGCAGAAAAATATCCCCTACTACATCCAAAATCTTGTGACGGACCAGTTCGTCTTCGAAGCGCAATGGCTCTTTGGAAAGTATCTTGTCACCCTTTAGAACGATCGCGTTCTCGAGGCTCCCTCCTTTAATATTCCCAACCTTTATGAGCTCTTCGATGTCCTCGAATACCGTGAACGTACGAGCAGCGGCAACTTGCGTGGAATAAACTTCCGGATCGATGTCCAACGACAGGTGCTGCGTATGGATTCCACGGTCATCCGCGGAAGTGCACGTAACCTTAAACCCATCGTAGGGTAGCGCGATCAGGGAGGAATTTCCTTTAGAAACCGATATCGGCTTATCCAGCTCGAAATACGCGCGGTCTGCCTCCTGCTCCACCGACTCCCCTTCCAAGATCATATTCACATACGCTCTGGCAGACCCATCCATTATTGGGGGCTCATTGGCATCCATCTCAATTTCAACATTGTCGATGCCCATACCATGCAGCGCTGACATGACATGCTCCACGGTATGCACTTTCGCGTGACCAGCATTGAGTGTGGTATTGCGTACAAGGTCGCCCACTTGCGAAACGTGAGGAGTGAACTCCGGCTTTTCGTGGAGGTCGATTCGCCGGATCACAACACCATGATTTACAGGTGCCGGCTTCAAGGTAAGTTTCGAATTGTCACCCGTATGCAGTGCGGGTCCATTGATCGTAACTTCTCTCAGAAGGGAGCGTTGCTTCATGGGGAAGGCTTAGTGGCGCCAATCCAGTGAAATGACAAGCACGGAGATTTCTAGCAATTATGGGTGGCAAGCCGCCTATTGACAGGGAATCGATTCCTGTCTACTCCGAGCCCTTTCTTTCAATAAAATACATTATGCCAATCGCATTAGACCTAAGAAAAGGGAATGTTATCAACTACAATGGCAACCCCTGCCTAATACTCGAATCCCATCACCGAACTCCCGGCAAAGGCCAACCCGTCGTCCAAACCAAGATGCGAAATCTAAGCACGGGTCGTTCAGCGGATGTACGTTTTCAGTCCACCGAAAAGGTCGAGGTGTTAATGACTGAACGTAAGAACTTGGAATTCAGCTATGAAGATCGAGGCGTCTATTCGTTCATGGACCTGGAAACCTATGATACGATAGAACTCCAACCCGAGATTCTCGAAGAGGCCGTGGACTTCCTTGTACCCAACACGGAATACGAAATTCTCTTCGTTGACGGAAATCCCGTCCAGCTAGTACTGCCCTCCACCGTCGAGCTAAAGGTAATCGAATCTCCCGAGGGCATTCGAGGCGACACCGCCAGCAATGTTCAAAAACCTGCCAAGCTCGAAACTAACCTCACCATTCAGGTACCGCTCTTCATCAAAGAGGGTGAAACTATCAAGGTGAATACGAGCGACAAGAGCTACTCGGGAAGAAGCTAGCGGCATCAATAATTTAGGCCAAAAAGCGTCTCCAATTTCTGGAGGCGTTTTTTTATAGACCCCGTAGGCACTATGGGATTTAAAATTTCCCTCTTTACGCTACGCGCTCTACGATAAGAGGTGGTGGCGTTGGACGCTTTGGAGCTAGTCTGTAAGCTGCCTTGAAATACTCAAGGGCCTGCTCAAGCTTTGCCTCGTCATTGTAGTGAATCATCATGAGAGGCTCGCCTTGCTTCACTTGCGTACCAACTTTCTTAATTTCTGAAACCCCGACAGCAAAGTCGATCTTGCCGTCCGCGCCCGCTCCCAGCAAATGAACGCCTTTAGCGATTTGCGAAGCGTTGATCGTATGTACGTATCCACGCTTTGGAGCCGGTAGCTTCCTGATATGCTGCGCGGTCGGGAACTTATCCGGTTCATCGATATAACTCGTGTCTCCGCCTTGCGCTGCGATGATTTCCTTAAGCTTGTTTAGAGCCGTTCCGTCTTCAATATGGCGCTGCACTGTTTGCTTCGCCGATAGTGTAGAACCTGCCACGCCAGCCAAGCGCACGATCTCCATGCCGAGCTTCAGGACAAGCTCTTGCAGGTCTTCTGGACCCTCGCCCTTCAGAAGCTGAATCGCTTCTTTCAACTCGAGAGCGGTACCCACCGTATCGCCCAAAGGCTGATTCATATCAGTCACGAGCGCAACGCAGCGGCGTTTCATCGATCGACCAACGCGGGTCATTGAACGCGCAAGCTGCTTAGCCTGCTCCAGATCGCGGATGAATGAGCCATTTCCCCATTTAACATCGATAACGAGGCCTTCCGCTCCTTCCGCCAGCTTCTTTGAAAGCACGCTTCCCGTAATCAGAGGAAGACTTGGAATGGTCGCCGTTTTCTTGCGCAACTGATAAAGCTTCGCGTCTGCCGGAGCAAGCTCTTCGCTCTGGCGAACCATGGCCCCTCCGATGCGTTCAAGCTGTTCAATGAAGGGTTCGATCTCCATGACGGGATTAAATCCAGGAACGGCGCTGAGCTTGTCCAAAGCGCTCACCGCGAAATCTTGGTCCACGCTGCCCATCATGGGTATGACGATACCGCTCGCAACCGCTAGAGGCACCAGCACGAGGGAAGTCTTGTCGCCTACTCCACCTGTAGAGTATTTGTCGATCTTAGGCTTCGCAATGTGCGAAAGATCGATCACTTCGCCAGAGAGCATCATCTCCTCGGTTAGAATCGCCGTTTCCTGAGCAGACATTCCTTGGAAGAAAATAGCCATCGCCATGGCGGCCATTTGGTAATCAGGCATATCTCCGTCCAAAATGGAGTCTATCACGTACCTGATCTCGTCCTTCGTGAACTCTTGGCCATCTCGTTTCTTTTCGATAAGATAGGCGTAGCTCGGCTTGATGAATCTACGGGTGCTTAATGTTTTTCTGACCATTCTAAGTCGTGTAAATTATTCGTTAACAATATCAAGGTATTGAACGACAACAGTTTCCCTAAGTTTTGCTCAGGCATTCCAAGTCGCGCAACACGAATTCAAAATCAGCAAAGAGGACGTTAAAACGTTTCACAAAGTGCGTTTCGCCTGAGCGCCCGCCAATTTTGAAGGCACTATTATGCCACACGTGTCAAGACCCTGAATGAGCTCTAATTAAAAGGGTTTTCACCCATTGTTTTCTTGATTACTACTTAGTCTCAACACACCATTCGAACTCTGTCGCGTTCGAATCCCGTTTGGCTGCAAGCATATGATCCGATTCGGAGCTTGCTCGCAAGAAGCAACCTCATTTTATACCGCCTTCTTATGCAGGATTGGTTCGACGTCGCTAAAAAGATAGAATCCATCGCAGCATCCGCTGCATCGGCCGCAGGCTTGGACACCACCCTGTTTAAAGCGGACGTGCGTCCCGCGGATCCGCGCTTTGGAGACGTTCAAATCAATGGAGCCCTGCCCTACGCAAAGCGTCAGGGCGTCAATCCAAGGGAAATCGCCCGATCGCTCGTAAAGGCTCTTGAGGCGGAACCCGACCTTAGCGGCATCGCAGAATTGAGCATCGCAGGACCCGGATTCATAAACATAAGGTTCAGGCCTCAATTCTTCTTGGATTGGCTAAAAACCTTCTCTGACGAACAGGCTTTCCGCGCGTCCGCTTCTCTCCTGTACTCACAGGAACGCGTTGTCGTCGACTACGGATCCCCCAACACCGCCAAGCAAATGCACGTGGGGCATATCCGTTCTATCGTCATTGGGGAAGCGATTTGCCGCTTGCTCGAATATTGCGGCGCCCAGGTCACACGCGACAATCATATCGGCGACTGGGGAACGCCCTATGGAAAGCTATTCTACGCATACAAGCGTCACCTAGATGAAGATGCCCTGAAAGCAGATCCCTTGGGGGAACTTGAGCGTCTTTACAAGCTGGGGAGTCAGCTTGCCAGCGAGGATGATGCGGTCCTTGAGGAATGCCGTGAGGAACTCGTCAAGCTCCAGGCCGAGGACGCAGAGGCAATGGCTCTTTGGAAGAATGTTAATGAACTGAGCATTAATGGTTTAAAGGAGATATACGATCAGCTAGGAGTCACATTTGATCACTACCTTGGAGAGTCGTTCTATCGAGATCGCGTCAATCAGGTATACGAGGAGCTTGCGAAAACCGGGCTTGCCGAGGAAAGCAAAGGAGCGCTGGTCGTCTTCCACCCTGAGCACAAGCGCTATGCCAAGCAGCCATTCATCATTCGAAAGTCTGATGGAGCGAGCAACTACGCCACTACTGACCTCGCAACGATGCTCTATCGCTTGGAGCACTTCAAGGCGACGCGAATCATAATCGTTACGGATGATCGACAAAAGGATCACTTCGAGCAGCTAGACTTGACGACCCAGAAATGGTTCGATCGATCCGATCGGAAACGGCCCGCGTTCAACCATGTAATGTTTGGCAAGATTACTGGAGACGACGGCAAGCCCATCAAGTCCCGCTCCGGCGACCCCATTCGCCTCAAGGACCTGGCCGCGGAAGCGATCGAGCGCGCCTATGCCGTCGTTAAAGAAAAGAACCCCGATCTCGATGAGGACGAGCTGGCCAAGATCGCCCAGACCGTAGGCATCAGCGCGATCAAGTACGCGGACCTTTCCCCCAATCGCACCAGCGACTACGTGTTCTCTTGGGAAAAGCTGCTCTCGTTCGAGGGAAATACGGCACCCTACCTTCTATACGCAGCCGCTCGGATCCAGAGCATCTTTAGGAAGCTCGATCCTGAGGATGCCCGAAATCCTGCCTCCCGAGCATCCGTTTTCGAAACCGAGGAAGAGGTGGCTCTGGCTCGAAAGATCATGGAATTCGTGGGGGCGCTGCAGACCACCATCGAAACGCTTCGGCCGCATATGCTCTGCAATTACTTGCACGAGCTGGCCGGCGCCTTCAGCGGTTTCTATAGCGCGAACAAAGTAATCGTCGAGGACGACGGCGAGAAGGCAAGAAGACTGATTCTATGCGAACGGACGCTCCTAGCCCTCAAAGTGGGGCTTTCTTTGCTTGGAATCGAGACCTTGGAACGCATGTAGCGTTCTCGGCGATGATCGCTCGGATGCACCCTAAGGGACAATCGCTGGATTCTCTCTAAAAATTCCCAAATATCGGGATAATTCTCTAAACGATGGGCGGAGGCGTACCGCCAGGCAGATTACAGGCCCCCAACCTTGACTTTTCCCTCAAGTCGAATGACTCATTACCCGTAGTTCCTATTGATGCGCGAGTACTATATAAGGAAGGAAGGGGATGACGAGGCCAGCGGCCCATACAACCTCGACCAGATAACCTCTTTGATAGAAGCCGGTAAACTGGACAAAGAGGCCTATGTATACGACATCGACAAGGAAGAGTGGATTCCTATCGAAGAGTGCGCAGAATTGATGGAGGTCCTCTTCCCCGCGAAGAAAAAGCTCACCCTGCAAGTCGACTCCGAGGAAGACGATGAAGAAGGTGACGACTCGGAGGGAAAGAAAGATTCCAAAGACGACGATGCGCCAGAGCCCAAGCAAGCCATCACAGTGTCAGCGATGCTTGCTCAAGCGGAAGGCCGTGAAGGCGATGATCCAAGCGGAAAGTCTCCTGTAGAAAAGCGGGCCCAAGCCGCCTATCTCGGGCTTCGATTCACCACGCTCTTCGTATTGGGAAGCGCCGCCACGATGGTCTTCCTCGAATGGGATCTCGTTAGAACGGCGAATGCGTTGAAGATGGTCCAAAGCCCCTACATTCTCTTTGCCATAGCCGATCTCCTCCTAGGCATCGTTCTATTGCTGCAGGTGACCGAAATTTTCCCCCTCGTAAGGCTCAGGGCTGCCATCGGCTTGGGAGCGCTGACCATACTTTTCGTAACGAGCGGCGATCCCTGGCTCGCGCTGGCAAATGCAGTCCTTTCCATCAGCGTTTATTTTTGCACAGCCATACTCACGACCAAGAAGGTGCTCCCCTTTTGCATCACTGGCTGCCTTGGATTAGCCGCTTACATTACTCTCGTAATACTGCCAATATTCTCCTAAAGAGGCGGTGCTAATTAATCGCGCCTCATGGAATCCCGGATTCAGCAGCTTCTAAAACGGAAGGAACGCATTCGAAATCGAATGTGGAAGACTGCTATCACGGACGCGCGCCGCGGTGAGCGTTTCCTTTACGCAGTCCTGCGCGTCGCCACCATCACCTACCTCGGGCTCAAGGAAAACCGGCTCATGAATCGGGCCGCAGCCTTGAGCTTCAGCTCCTTGATCGGGCTAATTCCCATGACGGCGATAATGATCCTCGTATCGGGATTCGCCCTGGAGAAGACAGATCCCGATCTTGTCGTAGACAGCATTTACAAAGGCATCAGCTACATTGCGCCTCAACTCGCCAACTTGGAGGAACTCGCAAGCGAAGACGCGCCCGAAGGGGAGGAAAGCCGGGCCCAGCTCAAGGTCTAATCTCCAAGAGTTCGTGGAAGCGAGCCAATCAGGAGCCGTTGGGGTCAGTGGAATCATCGTTCTTATCCTGATCGTCATACAGCTTTTCTCGTCTATCGAAGGCGCCCTCAACGATATTTGGGGAGTCAAGCGAGGGCGTAGCTGGATCATGCGGGTGGGCATGTATTGGACGGTTATCACTCTTGGCACAGTTCTCGCCGGGGCCGGACTCGCTATTTTGGCAGCCCAGGCATTGAAATGGAACGACTTCGCTCAAACGCTTCCGGGCGGCATAGGCTTGGATGTCTTGATATCCTGGATATCGAAAATTGGAAGCTTTCTCATGCTCTCGACCGTGCTCGCCACGTTCTATCGCTTCATTCCGAATACACTGGTAAGCTGGCGCGCCAGCTTCCTCGGCGTAGTGTTCTCCTTGGCGCTCATAGTCGGAAACAACGCCTTCGCATTCGCGTTCTATTCCAATCGAGTCGATTTTGGCCGCAGCCTCTACGGATCGCTGGCGATCATCCCCGTTCTCATGCTGGGGATGTACGTCTTCTGGCTTGTCATTCTCCTCGGTGGCCGCCTCTCGTACGCCGTGCAAAACACGCATTTCAAGAGCGACAACATGGCGTGGGATCCACTGAATTTCGCCTCGAAGGAAAGCATATCCCTCCTGCCGTTTTCAGCGGTTTGTCGCCGTTTCAGATCCTGCGAACCCGCTCTCAGCGGAAAAGAACTCGCTGAAATGACCAGGCTCCCAGTGCAATACGTGAACGCAAGTCTTATAAGACTATGCGAATTGGGACTGGTCTCCTCGATACCTCCCGAGGCAGGAGAGCCTTTTCAAAATTACAAGTATCAGCCTGCTAGACCCTTGGACAAGATCGAGTTAGGTGAGTTCAAGGTTAGCTTCGAGAACCATGGCAATATGCCCGACGAGGAGCTATTCGATAGTTACGATCCAATCGTCAAGCGCTTCCACGAATCGCTCTCTCAGGCTCGAAAGTCCGCATTGAGCGACTTGACCATGGAAGACGTCATCGATCTTGCCGAGGCCTCTCGCAATGAGGCTGCTTCGGACGCTTCGCGCGCCGATAGCGACTCAAACACCTCGATCGCATAAGATAAGCGTTACGGCGACCGGTATAGATCGTCAGTCGAATGCTGAAATGGGAAAGACATTCTCGGTAGGAACATAACCGTTTTGCCCATTGACAGAGATAAGCCCAATCCTAGCGTAGCCCTTCCTTTTAACGCAGTACACCAATGATCTCTTGGCTCCAAAGCAACTTGCAGAAGCACTTTCGCTTCCTTTTCATTATTCTTCTGGTAGTCGTCATCGTCGCTTTCGTCTTTACGATCGGCGCCGCTCCCGGAATCGGCGACGGACGGCAGCAATACGAGAATTTGAAATTCTTCGATACGGAGCTTACGACTGAGACGCAGCGTCAGTCTTTTTTCAACGCCGCCTATTACAGCGCCCTGCTTGGCGGCGCTCCCATGAACCAGGACCAGCTGAATCAGTACGCATTCAATCGGGCCGCGGCGCTCCACCTGGCAAACGAGCACAACATCCCATCGCCCAACTCCGAACAGCTGACCGAGCATATCAAGGAATTGGGAATGTTCATGGGACCCGACCAGAATTTCAGCCCTGAAGCCTACGCTCGCTTTCGCGACGAAATCAGGGCCTCGGGACAGATTTCAGAAGGCGCCCTTTCCCAGATTATGGCGGATGACTACCGCGTGAACAAAGTGTTCGAAGCGCTTTCCAGTCCCGGGTTCGTACTGGAATCGGAAGTGATCGAAGACCTCGCTCTAGACGAAACCAAATGGTCCGTGAACGTCGCCGAATTCAACTTCAGCGATTTCGAACCGGACATCGACGACTCGACGGAGAAGCTCGAAGCCTTCTTCGCCAACAATAGCTTCCGGTACACATCCCCGGCACGACGCGTGATCGCCTTTGTAGAGTTCAAGGCCCTCGACCACATGGATGATGTCGAGCCCAGCGAGGATGACCTAAAGAACTACCATGCGCAGCATGCGTCAAAGTACACCAAGACCGTTCCTGCTCCTCCTCCTGCTGAGGGCGAAGAAGAAGCTGAACCGGCGGAACCCACCATCGAGCCAGCCACATTTGAAGAATCGAAGGATCAAATCGCTTTCGACTACAAGCTAGAGGAAGCCCGCAAGCGCGGACAATCCCGAGCAGAAAACCTCGCTCTCGCTCTGGTCGAAGCCGACAATGCGGCAGGTCCAAGCAACTCGCTATCCATCGAGCGAATCGAAGCCTTGATCGAGCAACAAGGTTTGGAAACCAAGCGTACGACTCCTTTCGCCCGCAATGAGCGCCCCTTGGGTCTCAATTGGAGCCCGAACTTGATTGCCCTCTCCTTCCAGCTCAGCGAGAGCCAGCTTTTCTCCCAGCCAGTCATCGAAGGTGATTCCACATACGTGCTATTTCTCGAAAACGAAAATCCGGAATTCGTTCCGTCATTCAAAACGGTAGAGCCACGTGTAAAGGAAGACTACGCCCAGGAAGAGGCCCGTCGACTCCGCACGGTCTATGCAGACGAACTCGCAGCGGCAATGCGTGAAACGGATTCGGAATCCTTCAAGAGCGTTGCGGAATCGAAACAAATGACCGTGAAGTCGTTCTCGGATTTCAAGAGACGCGATACCGTGGAAGGTTTGGATGCTAGCTTGATCTTCTCTCTATCCAGCCTCGAAGCCGGGGATGTTTCAGACCCCTCCATTCGTGAAGAAAACGGATTCATCGTGCAAGTCGTGACGAAAGAGGTTCCTGAAATCTCGACCGACAACGAAGAATACGAAGCGCGCTTGAACGCATTGAAGCTGAATTACGAGCGGTATGCCGTTTCCCAGTACATCAGCAAATTGACGAATGATGAGCTCCTTCGCTCGGGATTAGCGGCGAACTAGTCGAAAGCGCCATCCAATATGCCCTTGCAGCGATTCAGGCCCACCTCTGGCAGTTGCAAGCTTTGCAAAGGAAATCTCGAACTCTCCCTGAACGACTGCAAGACGTCACTTCGAAAATGTCCTAAGTGCGGACAAGAGATCGAAGCGCTCCCTAACCTATCTTCTCCCCCCGCGAAAGTGACAAAGAAGCCGAGCGTCTCTGACGCGAAGTCATCCGGCTTTCAAGTATACAAGCGCCTTGGCAAGGGAGAGTACGAAAAACAGTAGGGAGAACGCGCAACTAAAGAGCCCTTTCGCGTATATACATAGTTCGAGCATCCCGAAGCAGCGATACGCCAAACTTTCCAATGATTCGCCAAAAGCGCCATATTCTCTACGGCCTGAGTGAGGAAAAAACCTCCACCAAAGGATTGTGGCTGCTCGCATTGCTGTATTTCGGCTCCCTTATCGCTGCCCTATTCCTAAGCTTGATCGCTTGGAAAATCACCCACGCCCTTGATCCAGACGCCACTGGATACCTAGCAAACAAACCGTATCCAAAATTCTTTGATAGGTCTCGTTGGTTTAGTGTCCTATTATTGCTTCCTTACCTATTTTGGCAGTGCAAGGTAACGAATTTCAAAGCGGTAGGCTTTTCTGCTCCGTTTCTCAAAACAGTGGGGAAGTGGTTTCTTTTCGGAATTGGAATGATCGCTCTCATCTACGGCGGCACTTTTGCGCTTGGGGCGATTGAAGCCCGCCCTGAAAGCTCATTGGCAACCTTTATCTACAATTTGGACAATGCTATTCTCGTCGGCATTGCAGTCGGCCTGCTAGAGGAAATCGTATTTCGCGGACTTGTATTCAGAATGTTCTATACGGCTATGAAGCCAATTCCAGCGATAGTAGCATCCTCTGCTTTTTTCGCCATACTGCACTTCAAGTCATCCGCACTGGAATTCGAGGGCCTGACACCTGACCAGATCGGCTTCGCAGAAGGATTCGCGGTGGCAATCGACACCGCGTTTGCGATCGTCACTCAATTCGATTTCACCTATCTTGCTGCAATATTCCTGGTCGGCATCGTTCTTCACCAGGTATTTTTGCTTTCCGATAATCTCTGGGCAAACGCTGCATTGCATGCGGGCTGGGTATTTTCGATCAAAGCGATCGGAGGCGTATTCCAAACCTCTGAGTCCGCGAACCTGTTCACTGGCACGATTCGAGTCGCTGATGGATACTGGGTCATTGTCGTCCTTATCGCATTCATCGCGCTATTTAGCGTCCAGTTGAAGTCCAAAGATCCCGGAACAAATGGAAACCCCGAACGTACATGAGCCAATTCTTATCACTTCGGAACCACGCTAGGCAAACGACCCTAATCGCCATCGCCGCGACGATCGGTTTTTCTTTCATCGATGCACCTGCATACGGTCGAACGCTAACCGTCGAAGAGTGCATCCAAATCGCCCTCGACAAGAACTTCGACGTAAGAATCAGCGAGAATACCACCAGGCGAGCCGAGCAGGACGTGAAAATTGCAGACGCTGAGTTCGAGCCGTCATTCGGACTGACGACTTCGGATAGCTTTAATACGCAGGTTCGATCCGGCAACCTGCTCGACGGCGCTGCCCAGCCCCAGTCCAATGCCCAATCCACTCGGGCGACGGTTTCGAAAGGATTGGATACCGGAGGTACGCTTTCGCTGAGCACTCGATTGAATAGAAATTTCTCGAATTCAACCAACAGTACGATCAACCCACGCTACAATGCTAGCACGACGCTGAGCATCCGCCAGCCGCTCTTAAGCGGATACGGCCCAGCCGTCGCCAAAGCGCGCCGTAAACTCTCAGAATTATCCCTGGAACAGGCTAAAATCGATTTCCAAGCCACAGTTCTTAGAATAATCAATGACACTGAGATTGCTTACCACTCCCTAGCCTTCGCTCAAGAGCAGTGGGAAGTGAGAAAAGCCGCTTTGGAATTGGCGGAGACGCTACTTTCTGAAAACAAGACCAAACAAGAAAAAGGGGCCGCTACTGGATTGGATGTCCTCCAAGCGGAAGTCGGAGTGGCCAACGCGACTGACAGGCTTCTGCGAGCCGAGAAAGCGGTCCACGACGCGCAAGACAACCTGTTGACCATAATCGGCGAAGACAAATTCGATGGAGGTCTACTGACCGTCGAGGCGCCCAATGTCGAAAATACAATAGCGCCCGATGTCGATGCAACGTTCACCAATGTAATCAACAATGCGCCTCGATACCTTACCTTGCTCAATCAAAGGCAGCAAAGAGAGATCGAGCTGAAACGAGCCAAGCGCAATCGGCTCCCGTCGGTTAACTTGAATGGAGACTATTCTTTGACCGGCCTGGAAGCGTCAAAGAAATCTGCCTACGATGACGTGACTGAAGCCGAGAGTTTCAATTGGCAGTGGTCGCTCTCGGTCGATGTTCCCTGGGGATTGAATGAGAAGAAGGCGAACTACGTCAAAGCCCAGATCCAATTGGACACGGAAGACGCCCGCGCATCCCGCGAGCAACAGCGCCTAATGCGCGATACTCGAATCGCTATCAGGAATGTGACTACGGCAATCGATGGCATCGGCATAAAGGAGTTGGCGACTCGTCTCAGCGCAGAAGAATTCGAAATGGAGAAAGCGAAATTCGACGCTGGACTGAGTATCGGCCGGAGAGTCCTTGAAGCGCAACAACGAATGGACGAGTCGCAAGTTGACGAGCTGCAGGCAAAGATCGACCTCCTTGATGCCTATTCAAATTTGAGAGAACTCGACGGTGCCTCCTTGAACCGCTACGGGATCGAATTTGAATAGAGCAAATGCCTTTCGATCTGAGTATCGCTGTCATTGCGGACACGCACAATCGTATTCCTGATTCGCTGATTGATCAGATTGCGCCCGCAGACGAGATATGGCACCTTGGCGACTGAGACCTTGGACGTCCTGAAAACCCTCGCCACCCCTCTATCGATCGTCCAGGGAAACAACGATCCCTATTTCATCATGTGGGAAGAAGTTCCGATTCTGGAACGAGGAGGATTTCGATTTCAGCTTCAGCATCTCCCCCCACGCGATGTCCATTCGGACCTCACCGCACTATTGTTTGGCATATGCACTACCCGATTCGCGAAGCTCTCGCCGGCGGCCTTTCCCTCAATCCGGGAGCGATAACCGATCCGCGCAATGGAACCTTCGCTTCATTCGCTTGGCTACGCATTGAGCGAGATACACAATGGAGCTGGGATATCCAAACCCTGTGAGGACTCTCTTCGAATTGAAATGGGATGTGAAATGCATCCATGACATCACTTAGTTCTTTTCCGGAATCGGATTCAATCTAGAGTGCGCCTATAGATGTCAGCCGTATCCAAAAATGCGCTCAAGCTGAGGCTCATTAGCTATAATATCGCGCACGGGCGTGGCTTTTCGCTCTATCAGGGATTTCACAGTTCCAATGGCATTCGAAAGAACTTAGAAAAGATTGCATCGATCATAAATGAGCAATCTCCCGATATTGTCGCCTTTCAGGAAATCGATCAATCGTCGCATTGGAACAACCACATCGATCTCCTCAAGCACATACAGGATGAGACCGGCTACGCCTATTCAGAACATGGCATCCTCAACACTCGATTTGGAAGAAAGCCATTGTGCTATGGAAACGCATTCCTATCGAAGCATCCTATCTCCAACTGCGTTGTCACTCCCTTTGGCGACAAGAGCTTGGGTGAAAAAGGATTTATGGAAGCGAGAATCCAAAAAGGAGGTACCGACATTGAAATCATCAATCTTCATCTGGATTTCAGGTCTCGTCGTACACGAATCGCTCAAATTGAAACGATACTAAAACGGATCAGGCAGTTGACTGAATCACGGTCCAATGCCCATCCCCCAATCATTTGCGGAGATTTTAATACCGGTTCGAAGCGGTTTAGCGATGCCGTAAGGCAATTCCTAGTACGCGCTGCTACTCATGCTCACTATACCTACTATCCACGCAATCAGCGTACCTTTCCAGCCCACTTCCCATCAAGAGGCCTCGACTTTATTCTAGTTCCTCAGCCTATCGCCGTTAGCGAGGCGAGAGCGATCAAGTCTTTCGCATCAGATCACCTTCCAGTGTCCATCGATCTTGAAATTTCGAATACCAACGGCTCTAGCGGAAAATTAGCTAAATCGCAATCAGACGCCAACTCGAACTCGAAGAGCTAGACAAAGAAAAAGCCCAAGGCTCTCACCTTGGGCTTTCAAATAGTTTCTGAGCGAGGGCTCAGCTAGCAACGTGATTTGAAACGAGCTTGGTCATCTCGAACATCGAGACTTTATCCTTACCGTCAAATACAGCTTTCAATTTATCATCTGCGATTATCTCGCGGCGATTTGATGGGTTTTGTAAATCGTTAGATTTGATATAATCCCAGAGCTTTTTCGTCAATTCAGTACGAGGAAGTGGATCCGCACCTACAACTGCCGCAAGAGCCGCATCTGGGGTAACGGGTCTCATGAATGCCGCATTGGGCTTTTTGTTCTTAGCCATAGAACTATTTTGGATACCTTATATAGAGTTGAAGCAAACCTAAATAGCTCTCTTTCGCTAAAAATCTGCATTTTGCGGCCTTAGAGAGCATCGTTTAGTAAATATGATGCTAATGAAGGATAGACTCTAGACAGAATGGGACATCCCAACGGATAGCCCTGCACCGATTAAGCGCATTGTGAATATCGGTTTCAACGCGACTTTTTTCCAATTGAGGTCCGTCAATACCTCTTTCTCGACTAAACCCAGCAATACCGTAAGAACAGCGCAAACGCTGATTGAATCCGAGCTCGCTAGGTATCCTTGCGGACACGATTCCACTTGTTTTGCAATCCCTCGCGCTTTAACAAGAGAGTCACTTCACAAATATAAGTATCTCTATAATCGATTCCTGCTGTAGTAAGATTCTTGTTTCAATCAATTCCGATTCAGATCGTTCAAAATTCGGGATGCCAACCCGCAAAATATGAGTAGCAACCAAACTAGAATCGTAGTCATCGAAGACCAAATAATGTTGAGGGATTTGGTTACGACGATGGCCTCGAGCATCCCTGGAATTTCAGTCGTAGGCGAAGCGTTGGATGGAAGAGAAGGATTGAGGATGTGTGAAGACGAGAAGCCTGATCTCATTATTTTCGATCTGTTCCTTCCTGGCCTTAACGGGATTGAGATCCTAAGGCAATTCGGGAAAAAGAATCCAAAAACTCGATTTATAGCGATCTCCGCAAACTTTACGCCAGACTCCATTAGAGAACTTCTGGAGCTTGGTTGCCACGGCATTATAGCAAAAAGCTCATCCGCGTCTAAGCTCAAGGAAGGCATGAATGAGGTCTGCAACGGCAGCGGGTACCTGTGCCCAATGGCCGCAAGCCTACTTCGTGAATCGCACCTAACTAGAACGGGTTAGGGAAAGCGAAAAGGACGGCTCTCCAATCGCGAACGAGAAATGCTGCAAGCGGTCGCCGAAGGATTCAGCACAAAGCAAATCGCAGAGAAGCTGGAGGTGAGCGTTAAAACGATCGAAGCCCACCGGGCGAATCTGATGAAGAAGTTCGACGCTCGAAGCGCCGTGGAACTCACGCGTTGCGCCTACGAGATGGGTATCATTGAACTGCCTGCTCGCTACGGGATCGCAGATCCGAGCAACGCGCCCAGAGATGTGTAGCTTGTAGCCGCGCGACACCGGGAGTACCTGATCCGAGTCTACCCGAAGAGTGACATCGAAGCTTAGAGACGAAATTAGTTGACTATTACTACGGTTGTAGTACAACCTATTTCAATCGTGTCTCCTATAGGATTTACGGTTCACTCAAGTGACGGAATTACTTGGGGATACGCTTGACTCGATTGGTTAAACCCTATTTCAAACATCACTTCTGCAGGATAAAAATTAGCGAATGTTTCATTGCCTGAACGCATTTGATTTTTCAGTCCTCGCTGCGAACGAATTTACGATACCTCAATGAACGACAAACCTTATCTAGACCAAGCGATAGAGATCCTATCATCGGGTGGATGGATTATGATCCCACTCTTCATCTTAGGCTTTATTGCGTTTTATGTGGCTGCCAGACTCTTTCTCTTCTTCCTGAAGGGACACTTTAGCAAAGTTACCATAGAAAAATGCGAGGACTGGGTCAAAGACTCGACTCACGCTGAAGGACAGGTCGGCGAGATCATTCGGTATTCCCAGGACGGCGTCGCTTCCTTGGGTGACATTCAAAATCGATTCTCCGAGATTCGAACAGCTGAAATGCCGCGCTTGAACCAGAATATCACCATGCTGACCATCCTCGTGAACACAGCTCCTCTAATGGGGCTTCTGGGAACAGTATTGGGAATGCTCACCACGTTCTATGGAATCTCCCTTGGCGGCTCGGAAAGCACCACCAACATCGTAGCCAGCGGCATTCATGAAGCCCTTATTACAACCCAAATGGGACTTTGCTTGGCAATCCCAGGATATTTCGTCATCTACTTCCTAAGGCAGAAAGTAATCGACTACGAAAGCTTCCTCGTCCGCTTGGAGAGCATATCCTTGCAGCAGTTCCGCAATAAAGTAACCAGCTAATCCCTTTATTTGCCCCTATGAGCACAAATTACAAGTCATCCAATCAGGACGGAAACCTATTTGCTAACGGGACCCTGGGACTCATTTTCACTGCAGCGATTTTCATCGTGCTCCCAGCGATGCATATACTGGGTCAAATCAGCCTGAACACGCGCGAGGTAGTGACGATGGATGCGAGCGAAGCTCCTCCACCTCCTCCCCCTGAAGATCTCCCTCCACCTCCTGAAGAAAATGAAGAGCTCGAAAAGCCTGAGGTTGAAGAGCCGCCACCGCCGATGACCTTAAGCCAATTGGAAATGGCGTTGAATCCAGGCTCAGGAAACGCAATGGGTGACTTTGGATTTGGCGATTTCGATTCCGGAATCGACGCCCTCGGCGACATGGAGATCTTTGACCTTCGCGATGTGGATAAGTTGCCTCGAGCGCTCTTCCAAGTGGAGCCAAATTATCCCTACTCCCTTAAGCAAGCGAAGATCAGCGGATGGGTGCAGCTCGAGTGGATTATCGATGAGAATGGAAAAGTTCTCAAGCCACGCGTCGTAAAGTCCTCTCATCGCGAGTTCAACCAACCCGCGATCGAATCGATCATGCGTTCCAAATGGTCTCCTGCCCGAAAAGGCGGAAAAACCGTGAAGGTCCGCGTTATCCAGCGAATGGACTTCAATCCGTAAAAGAGAAGACCAATCAAGTTTTGTGAAACGGACAGTATTCGCTGTCCGTTTTTTGTGCGTAAGCAATTATTCCTACAGATGTAGTATTTAAAGCTTGCCCAAGCTTGAATCATTTCCTACATCTGTAGGTAATAAATAACCAACCCTAATGATCCAATGAGTACGACCTATTCCCAATCCCATTCAAGTGGCGCGCCTTTGAGCAAGGTAACGCTTTCCTTCGTCGCGACACTCACCGTTTTCGCCATATTGCCGCTACTTCACCTCATACCTGATTTTTTTGAGTCAGACTCTCCGCCGAGAAGTGGATTCACATTCGACGATATTCCAGAAATCATCGTCGATCAGCCAGAAGTCGACCCTCCAAAAAAGAAGAAACTGGAAAAACCAAAGTTGCAAAAGCCGCTGGATACAATCGACTTGGAAAAAATTTTCAATCCTATTGAACCCGGTCCAGGTACAAGTTCGATCGCTACGGACTTAACGAGCTACATCGACTCTGCTGACGCTATCGCTACGTTCGAACTACCCGACCTTGACCGCAAGCCGCGCCCAATTTTCCAAGTAGAACCCTTCTATCCCTACTCTCTTAAGAATCAGAAGATAGGCGGGTGGGTGATCCTAGAATGAGCCATAAACACTCGCGGAAATGTTGAGAAGATTCGCGTTATTGACTCTAGCCATCGTGAATTTCAGCAAGCGGCAATCGACTCCATTTTGAAATCCAAATGGGAGCCAGGCGAGATCGAGAGCAAGCCTGTGAACGTTCGTGTAAGGCAACGCATAAACTTCTCGCCTTAATCTAGATCAGTATTCGCTCAGGAATCACCTATCGTGAAGCGAGCCAGCTAGTCCCTCCACCTTTACAGGAAAGTGTCGTGGAGACCAAATGGAGGGATTGGTTCGCTTCCTTTCAAATCCAGAGGACTCAAGCTTCGCTGCGTCAAACCCCTTGTAGTTTTCTTCCCTCTCGCGGCATCCCAATTCCTAAGGAAACGTCAAGCAGCGAGAGCTGTTCACTCTAGCTTCAAATGGCGGTGTATAGACTCAAATACAACTGAACAGCCTCGCGCTAAAATATGCGCAATTTCCTGTCCTGACTAGAGTAAATTATCTGGCCCATCGGAGCGCACGTTTCTTATGAGGGCGATAGGCACGTTTTTGGATGAAAGATGGTCTATTCGGTCATATCTTTGCATACGCATCCAGCCAACAGAATGTATTGACCAGCTTCATCTGCTCTACAGTGCCGCATGGAATTTCCAGTAGCTTTGGATTGCTGACTACCACTGCCAAACACTGTGCACGTGACACGGCAACATTCAAACGGTTCTTGCTGTAGAGAAACTCGATGTTACGTGGCAGGTCTTCTGCACTGGATGTCACCATGGAAATCAGCACGATGGGCGCTTCTTGGCCTTGGAACTTATCAACGGTGCCGATCTTGGCATTGTCGGGTAGTATGGAGCGCAGATAATTGACCTGCACATTGTATGGCGTGACGACCAAAATATCGTCCTCGATGATCGGGCGTGTGGTGCCGTCACGGTCGGTAAATTCTTGGCCGAGCAAAGCATCATATTGGGCTTTGATGATTTCGCCTTCCTCGATGCTTTTTTGTGAGCAGCCTTGATGATGTGCTGGGATCATGACAATCCCTTCATTGGGCAGATCTACGCCTTGCAGGTTCAGGCTACGCTCGGCTGTTGTTTCATGAGCTGTCAGGCGACCATCGTAAAAGGCATCCGAAATAAACTGGCAGATGCTTGGGCGCATACGGCGTGTTTGACCAAGGAATATGCCACGCTCAGCTGGGATGGTTGAATGATCGCCCAGTAAGAATTCTAGCACTGATAACCCAGCCTCGCCCGGATGGGTGCCTTGGATGGGCTGGCCCAGCTGCATCTGATCGCCAACCAGAATGATGTTCTTGGTCGCCGTGGCCATGGCAACCACATTGGCCGTGGCAACTTGCCCAGCTTCATCAATAAACAGATAATCGAGCTGGCCATCAAAGTGCGGGCTGGCAAAGGTCCACGCAGTACCTGCAAACAGATCAGCGCCAAGGCTCATATTCTCGGTCTTGGTTTCTGAACGGATGAATTGCCCATCAAAGACGGTTTCATCATTTCCGCTACTGGCTTTTTTGATGCCATGGAAATGCACATCTTTTTCAGCGGCAACGCTTTCCACTTTTTCCAGCAAGTTATGAATGGCCTTGTGCGAGTTGGAGGTAACGCCATCTTTTTGCCGCGCTTGATCAGGTCTACAATGATGTGACTGCTAGTGTAAGTCTTACCTGCACCCGGTGGACCTTGGATAAAGAGATAGCTGTTGTCTAACGCTGCAATGGCTTCCAACGCATTGCCTTGTAGATCGTCAGAGGTGATGACTGCTTCTCCCGGCTGCTTCTCCCGAATGCGTGGTACATTTCTTGCCAGTAGTTCGGTCGCGGCATGGGTTCCTTCCGGCGCTTCCAAAACATGATCAGCATAGCGGTAAATAGCTGAGCGGATGATCTTGCTGTCAATCGGACCCGGTGGGCCAATGGACAGGCTTTCCGGCAGTGGTTCTTTGCTGGCCCCGCGCTTAATCTTGACGATGCAGGCATCTTCATCAATTTCAACAATGCTGCCTGCATTTTCCATGACCGCAATATCAACAGCCTGTGCGCCGACCTTCAATTTGTATTCCTGCGATGGGAAGCGGTAGCTGTAAATCAGGGAGCGCTTTTCAGGCTCGGGGCTGCCTACCTGCTGCAAGCCACCAAGGCACTCCGTATCGTCAATCAGCTCATCTTCAAATTTGTTCTGGCGTTCAAAGCTGCTCCACCATTGCGGCTTGGCTTCCCGGTTATGAAACTCCAGCAGATGTGACAGCCGCTCATTGATCGGCGGCGGGTTTTCTTTGGTCACGCCAAGGCGGGTTTGGTAGTCCTCATATTCGATTTCCCAATCCTTGCGCTGTAGTTCTTCTTCCTCGGCATATTCAGGCAACCCCTTAAACCATGGCGCGTCTTCAGGCTTAAGTGTCAGCAGCCAATCACGCAGCAAGTGCGTGGAAACGCAATCAACCTCGTTATAATCAGAAATCTCCTGTAGCAATTCATCGGCACCTGTTTCACGCCACTCATTATAAACGATGATGCTATCAGCGGCGGTCGCTACGGCATTGGCTCGCTTGTCCATATAGAAGGTTTCCATGTTCTTGATGGAATAGCCGGGTTCAGAGGTGCGAACGCTTTCACGCACCACTAGATACAGATCAATGAATTTCTGATTACGGAGCAGATTATCCAGCTGCTCTTCACACACAGCATAACGGCAAGCCAAGCGTTTCAGGGCTGTGGTTTCATAATGGTTGTAATGATAGATATGGGCATGTGGGTGTTCAGCCAGATGATCAGCCAGAAAGCTCATAAAGCGTTTGAAGGTCTCTTTTTCTTCTTCATGGTCATGCGCCCAGAATGGCAAGAACAACTCTTTCCCGTCTTTGAAGTAATAGACCCCAAACAAATATTCCAAGCCATTCGGGTATAGCGGATCGCCCTCCATATCAAAGAACAGGTCGCCATCATCAGGCACTGGCATACGGGTAAAGCCTTTGCCCGGCGGGAACGGGATGATTTCGCATTTATCTTCGCCCGTGGCAGCTTTGTGATGTTGCAGGACAGCTTGTAAGCGCAAACGCAAAAACACATCACGGCTTAAATCAGGGATTTTGATGTCGGGCGTTGTGGCAGCAAGCTCAGCAACGGGGCGGATTCCAGCCTTACGCAGCTTGTCCATTTGTGAGCGCTGAATGTTGGCCACAAGGCTTAAATGGTCATCTTGCTCCCATTGCGCTTTGCATCCCTCACGCCATGGGCAGAAATTGCAATGGCCACAAGGCTCAGGGTATGAGTCTGCAGGCAGGTTTTCCAGATAGCCTTCAAAGCGGCCTTTGGCGCGGGTGTAGTAATAGAAAAAGTCAGCCACGCGGAAGCTGTGTTTTTCATGATCGCCCAAAAACAGATGCATATCAGCGGGGCGTAATCCTTGCAGGTCAGTCAGGAGCTCAGAATAGACGCAGAGTTGCATGATATGCTTTGGCTCGGCTGTTCGCGCCAGTTTGGTGTCCAGCACCTCATAGCTGAAATCGCCCAAGTCGGACGGCGTGGCGCACTTAATCAGAAAATCCGCATCGCCTCGCCACGGCGGCGCAAAGAACACAGCCTGATAAATAACATCCGCACCGGACTGCATAGCCTCCAGTGTTAGCTGGGCGCGATCTTGCAGATTTCGGTCTTTAGGGATTTCAACGACGGATTTACCTTCGTCTTTGAGCCGCTGGAGGTAAGCTGCCTCATGCTCCAAGCCTTTTTGCTGCAGCAGCTGAGCAGTGGTACTGGCTTCGGCCTTATCCATATCCTCGCTCAGCGCCTTCACATCAAGGAAGCTCGCATGGTGACACCCAAAAAAGGTGACCAAGTCCGATGGTGAGTAGAGAATCTGATCGTTAGTGTATTGCTGCATTAATTATCCGCTTTTGTGCTGTGAGGATTAAACTACTTGAAAACTACTCAGGTTTCCAGTATTTTCAATCTTAATTCCTAAATTGGAGTCTTATTGACATGACTGACGATGAAATTTTAACCGTTAAAGAGCTGGCGGCATACTTAAAAATAGCTGAAAAAACAGCGTACCGGTTTGCATCAGAGGGCAGATTGCCTAGTTTCAAAGTTGGAGGAGCATGGCGATTCCGCAAGAGCGAAATTGATCAATGGACAAAAGAGCAAAGCACAGGCGGAAGAAAATGAGTCAAGCGCAACATAAGATTAGGGATCTTGTCCAAAAATATCACGCAAACTGGGACGCTTACCTAAAACCTAACTATAATGAAACTCAGTTACGTACTGATTTCTTGGACCCATTTTTTGAAATATTGGGCTGGGATATCAAAAACAACAATGGCAAGCCAACAAATGAACGAGAAGTTTTAGTTGAAGAAGCTCTTAAAGAGGATGTAAATAGCAATACGAAAAAGCCAGACTACACTTTTAGGTTATTTGCAGAGAGAAAGTTTTTTCTAGAAGCCAAAAAACCACATGTGAAAATTGAAAGCGACCCAGAACCTGCGAAACAAGTTCGTAGATATGGTTTCACAGCTAAATTAAAAGTATCCGTTGTCTCAAACTTCGAATATTTAGCTATATACGACTGCTCTAAGAAAGTTGATCAATCTGATTCTGCAACAAGAGCGCGTGTAAATCTTTATCATTATACGGAATATGAACAGGCATTTAAAAACATTCAAAAACAGCTAGGACATTCTGCTGTATATACTGGTAAGTTCGATGAGACTTGGAAAAGCATTGAGAACCAGATTAAGCTATCGTCTGTTGATGATTTGTTTCTAAAACAGATTAACGAATGGCGGTTGCTTCTGGGGAAAGAAATCTACTCTCATCAAAACCACCTAAGCGCTGAGCAGTTAAACGATATTGTTCAGAGCTATCTAAATAGTATTATTTTTCTTCGTGTCTGTGAAGACCGCCATATTGAAGTCTACAAAACGCTTTTAAATTTCGCAACTAATGAAGATTTCAAGGCGCTTATTAAAAAGTTTAAGGATACAGATAAAAAATACAATGCAGGCTTGTTTGATCACGCCTTGACCGACCAGATTATAAAGGACAATAGTTCAGCTTTCTGGCAAATTATAAAACAGCTATATTTTCCTGAAAGCACATATTCGTTTTCCGTATTTGCTTCTGATATTCTAGGGAATATTTACGAAATATTTCTTGGAGAGCAACTTAATATCAATGACGGAGTAATAACGCTTACGAAAAAGCCTGAACATATTGATAGGGATATTGTAACCACGCCTACTTTTATAATTCAGGATATTCTCAGGGAAACAGTTGTTAAGCACTGTGAAGGGAAAACAGATCAGGAAATATTTGAGTCTAGGTTTGCGGACATTGCGTGTGGCTCAGGTGCCTTCCTATTAGAAATATATCAAGTGCTCCACGATGTTTTGGTCGACTATTATTTAAAGCACCAGCCATCTGAGTTAATTCAAACTGCCATTAGTAGCTACAAACTTAATTTTGAGGCAAAAAGAAGGCTTTTAACAAACTGCATCTTTGGCGTTGATAAGGATTATAACGCGGTTGAAGCATGTAAATTTGGCTTGTTGCTGAAATTATTGGAAAATGAAGATAATAAAAGCATTCCAACTCCAGCTCTCCCAAATATGGATACGAACATTTGTTTTGGGAATAGCCTCTTAGAAACAGAAGACACTCCTACTAAAAATCAGAATGAAATTAATCCTTATGATTTTGATGAAAGAAAATTTGATGTGATTGTGGGTAACCCTCCGTATATGGCAACTGAACATATGAAGCAGTTAAAGCCATTAGAGCTACCACTGTATAAAACTCACTATCAATCAGCCTATAAGCAGTTCGATAAATATTTTTTATTTATCGAAAGAGGGCTGTCCTTGCTAAAGCCACACGGATTGTTTGGGTATATTGTACCAAGCAAATTTACAAAGGTTGGCGCAGGAAAAAAATTACGTGAACTTTTGGCTTCAAAAAAAGAAATTGAAAAGATTATTTCGTTTGGAGCAAATCAAATTTTTCAGGACAAAACTACTTACACATGCTTATTAATATTGAGAAATAAAGAAAAAGAGAATCTACACTATCTAGAAATCCAATCTTTAAAAGATTGGAAAACTAGAAGCATCTCAAGTACGAACTACGATGTTGTAGATTTTGAGAAGCTGGATAATGAAGGTTGGGTACTTGTTCCCGGAAACTTAAAGGGAATTTACAAGTCAATTTGCGATCAATCTCAGACTTTAGAATCTCTAATTGGTTCTGAGAATGTTTATAATGGCATACAAACAAGTGCCAACAATATTTATATTCATAAGCCCATCAATGAAGATGATAATTTCTATTTTTTTCATAAAGATGGTAAAAATTGGAAAATAGAAAAAGAATTAACTAGGCCATATTTCAAAACATCAAGCGGTGCAGATAATTTAAATACCTATCGTCCATTTTCACCAAATGCTTTTGTCATTTATCCTTATCTAAAAACTGATGAGGGAATAAAATTTGTTAGAATTGACGTATTGAGATCAAATTATCCTAATGCTTATGCCTGCCTAAATCACTATAAAAAAGTTCTAAGTGATCCAAAAAGAGATATTAAACCGGAGCCAGAAACTACAGACGAATGGTATCGGTATGGGCGACATCAAAGCTTAGAAAAATGCGATGTGCCAGCCAAAATTATAGTTGGCGTTCTTTCTCAAGGTAATAAATATGCCATTGATTATAATGGGACTCTGATTTCATCAGGAGGGACAGCAGGGTATTGTATGATTACACTACCTGAAGGGATGCCTTATTCAATATATTACATACAAGCCCTTTTAAATTCAAAATACTTGGAATGGTTTTCTGCGCTTCAAGGGGAGATTTTTAGGGGCGGTTACATTGCAAGAGGAACAAAAGTTCTGAAAAGGCTTCCTATTCGCGTTATTGATTTTAATAACAAAAGCGAGAAAAAATCACATGATAACATTGCCTCCATCCAAAATTCATTGATTAAATTGCAGCATCGAATTGATCTAAATGTCGGAAATGAAAGGGAAATTATACCACTTAAACGACAGTTCGTTAACAGTAAGGCAAAATTAGACATAGCCTTAAAAGATCTATACGGCCTCGGAAATAATGATGATCTAATACCTTTAATTTCGGAGTTGTATAATGCAGTTAATTAAAAACGCATCCGAAGAGAAATTACGGGGTGGCTTTTATACTCCAAACCCCATTGCTGCTTTCATTTTAAAGTGGGCTTTCAATGGTAATCCCAAAATGGAAATATTAGAGCCAAGTTGTGGTGATGGTGTGTTCTTGGAAGAGGTAAAGAAAGGTGGCTACAAATATAAATCTGTTACCGCTGTGGAATATGATCAAATAGAAGCGCAGAAAGCAAAGAAAATCGGTCTTGATAACACGGATATTATTCATTCCGATTTTCATAATTTTTGTATTAATACGAAAAAGAAATTTGATCTTGTCATCGGAAACCCTCCGTACATACGTTACCAATATTTTGATAGGCAACAACAAATTTTTGCTGCTGAAATTTTTGCTAGAGCCAATTTAAAATACACAAAGCTTACTAATGCATGGGTTTCATTTGTGGTCGGGTCATCTTTATTACTGAAAGATCAAGGCAAGATCGGCTTCGTTCTTCCGGCTGAGATACTACAAGTTTCCTATGCCCAAACTTTGCGTGAGTTTTTAGCCCATTTTTATAATAAAATTAATATTATTTCTTTTGAGAAGCTTATTTTTCCAGATATTCAGCAAGAAGTAGTTTTACTACTTTGTGAAAAAAATAAATCTAAGGAGCACTTAATAGAACATTTAGAATTGAGAGACGCCGAAGATCTTTCCAAACTAAATGTTGCACGCTTAAAAAGCCCTAAAAAACAAATCGATTTAAAATCGAATAAATGGACGTTTTATTTTCTTGATCAAAAAGAAATAGATTTTTTGGAAAGACATCAAGAAAGTCAATGTATTTCAAAATTCGGTAAATATGCAAAGGTTGAGGTAGGTATAACAACTGGCTCTAATCCATTTTTCACCGTTCCCCTGTCAACTGTTCAGCATTATGAATTGGAAAATTATGCTAAGCCCTTAGTCGGGAAAAGTGTCCAAGTACCCAGTGCTATTTTTACAAAAGACGACTGGCAAAAAAATCGTTCTATGGAAGCTAGAACGCACTTGCTGACGTTCCCTAAAATGATTGAGTTGCATGACTCAATTGGAGCAAAAAAATATATTGCTTGGGGAGAAGAACAAAAAATAAATGAAGGCTACAAATGTAGAATCCGTGACGAGTGGCAAATCGTGCCATCTCTTAGGATTTCTGATGCTCTCTTTATTCGTAGAAATAACCTTTATCCTAAATTGATTATCAACGAAGCAGAAGCATATACCACAGACACTATGCATCGTGTAACTGTGAAGCCTAATGTGGAGATTAAAGCCTTAACGGCAAGCTATTACAACTCTCTTTCATTAGCTTTTTCAGAGATATGCGGACGAAGCCATGGAGGTGGTGTTTTAGAGTTGATGCCAAACGAAGTAGAAGAAATATTACTACCTTACCATGATAAAAACGCAGAATTACTGACAGAAATCGATGTAATGATCCGGGGAAAGAAGAGTATTCATGAAATACTGAAAGTAACAAATCAGACGATCCTTAAGAAAAATTTTGGCCTTGATGATAAAGAGATCGACTTAGCTCACAATATTTGGACTAAGTTATCAAAAAGAAGGTTACAAAGGAACTGAATAAAAAATCAATTCAATTAAAACTATTCCGATAAATTCTAACCTCAGCCTCGCGCCGCCGCACCAACCCTCGCAACTTCCGGCCACCAGCCCACACCCAGCGCATGAGTTCGGCTGGCACTTCTTCATGTTCTTCGCGGTTGACCTTGCGACGAAGTGTCGAACGCTGGAGAAGGAGGGATTCGAACCCCCGGTACGGTTACCCGTACAACTGATTTCGAGTCAGTCCCATTCGACCACTCTGGCACTTCTCCAATGGGAAGGTCGCATCAAAACGACTCACCGGACCTTTGCAAGGTTTCATAGAGGATTCTTTCCTTAAACGAACGGATCCATCTCACAACCCTACCTAGTCCATCAATAGCTCGTAGACCCTAATATCAGCAGGAGATCCGTAGTGAATCCACGCAATCGCTAACGTTCTTCTCTCCAGTCGCTTAAGCCGGTTTTGGTTACTCCGTAATCCGTGGAAGCTAAACCTTAGGGCCTAATATACTAATAACAATCCTCATGAAATACCACTCAATACGCAACATCGCTCTGGCCATCGCAGCTCTCGTAGCCATCACGCAAGTACAGGCGGCGACATTCAGCTTGACCAACGGGTCGACTATCGAAGGCGAAATTAATTCAGCCATCGAAGACCAAGTAAAAATATCCGTTAAAGGCGGCTCTAAGAGCGTTATCGCAATCAGCGATTTCGATTCTGAGTCTCAGGCAAAAATCGCTGCTTGGAAGAACGCAAACCCTGCCAAAGCAGACGTCCACACGAAGTGGGACGAACAGCCTATCATCGTATCCAGCAAGATGCCTCAGTTGCCCGAGCAGTTTTTGGACGAGTCGTTCAAGGGATCTGCCCGTATCGAGCTGATTCTCGACGAATCGGGACAAGTGTTGCATGCATCGGTGCAAGACTCGACTCATTCCGAGCTTGAAGGCCCTGCTATAGAAGCCACCAAAAGCTGGAAATTCCAACCCGCAGTGGTCGACGGAAAGCCTGTTAAGTCAAAGCTCCGCGTTCCTTTCAACTCCAAGAATACTCCTGAGCGCAAATCAGTCATGGATCACATTGTGCCTCAAACGGCATTCAGACTGTAATCAATCAACTGATACGCTCAGCAATTTGAGCGAACAATTTTCAAGCGCAAGGCCAATGAGGAGACTCGTCGGCCTTCGCGTTATTATTCCCGTCACAAAAAAGGCGACCCACTTCAAGCAGGTCGCCCATTGAAAGTCTCTATCGACGCGAATTCACGCTTCTTCCTCTTCGCCAATTTGGAAGCGCGAAAATCGATTGATCTGCATATTCTCGCCGAGTTTCGCGATTTGCTCATTCAGCACTTCCTGCACAGTCTTCTCACCATCCTTCACAAAGGGTTGGTCGAGCATGCACGCGGTTGAATAGTACTTATTCAACTTTCCTTCGATAATTTTTTGAACCGCTGCAGGTGGTTTGCCCTCAGCTTGAGATGCCGCAATCTCGCGTTCTTTTTCAAGAAGCTCTGCAGGCACCTCTTCACGGCTTATGCAAATTGGGTTTACCGCAGCGATATGAAGACAAAGGTCCTTCACGAAGGCTTTAAAATCATCCGTCTTTGCAACGAAGTCGGTTTCGCAATTCACCTCGATCAAGACGCCTACTTTTCCACCCAAGTGAATATAGGATTCGATCAATCCTTCGGAAGTCGCTCTACCCGCTTTCTTCGACGCAGACGCAATTCCCTTCTTACGCAATATGGTGATCGCCTGCTCCAAATCGCCGTCTGACTCAGTCAATGCTTTCTTGCAATCCATCAAGCCAGCGCCGGTTTGACCGCGCAGCTCTGCTACTTGTTTTGCTGTAATGCTCATCTAGTTGCCTTCAATATTGAATTCGTACGTTCGAATCGTCCTATGAATCTTTCTTCTCCTCTTCAGCGACCGTTTCTGGCTCGCTTTCAGACGCTTCAGCCACCTCTTCAGTCTCTACGGGAGGAGATACTTCTGCTTCTTCGGCAGGCGTTTCTTTTTCCTCCTCAGGAGATTCCGATACGTCTTCAGCATGCGCAGGTTCTTCTGAGCCTTCAGCTACCGGCGATTCTTCAACGGCAGGAGGCGATTCAGGAACCGCTGGCGCCGCTGGAGCTTCTTCGGGAGCAGGGGCCTCAGCCGGGACTGCCGCGCTTTCCTCAGCAGCCACTGGCGTTTGCACCCCAGCTTTCTCTTGTCGCGCTTGTCGTTGAGACAAGCCTGATTGAATCCCTTCAACGATTACTTCAAGAATGATTCGTATCGACTTTACTGCATCGTCATTGCCTGGGATCGGGTAGTCCACTAACGATGGATCCGAGTTAGTATCGACAAGCGCAGCTACTGGGATCTTGCACCGTTTCGCTTCCGCAACCGCAATATCTTCGTATTTTACATCGACTACCACCATCGCAGCGGGTGGTTTTTCCATTTTGACGATTCCCTCGAAATTGCGATTCATACGCTCCATTTCGCGGCGGATCGCTGATCCTTCTTTTTTGGGGAGCTTTGCAAGGCTGCCATCAGCCTCCATCTTCTGGTACTTCTTGTACTTCGCGATACTGCGAGTGATCGTCTGCCAGTTAGTCAGAGTCCCTCCGAGCCAGCGGCTCGCGCAAAAGGGCATGCCACAGTCAGCAGCCGCTTCACGGATCACTTCCTGAGCCTGCCGTTTCGTGCCTACCAGGAGGACCTCTCCCTCTTTCGCGACGACGTCCTCTACGAAGTCGTAGGCCGCCTTCAACCCATCGTAACTTTTGGATAGATCAATTATTGAGATCCCTTGGCGGTGATCAAAAACGAAGTTTTTAGACTTCGGGTTCCAACGCTTAACTTGGTGCCCGAAGTGTACGCCCGCTTCAAGAAGGTCGGTAAGTTCTACATTCATATGCAATACGTCATAACGCTGTGAGAGCGCAGGCGATATTCTCGCCTTGGACGTTGATTTAGTTGTTAATGATTTTAGTTCAGGTTTTGAAAAAGCGACAAACGTAGGGCCCACCCCTCACTTGGCAAGCGGGAATTTGGCGCAAATTACCGTTTTTCAATGCAAATGGCGTTGACAACCTATTTCGATTTCCGCTTCTTTCGCCACTCTTCGATCACCAGACCGAAGATTTCAATTTTATCTTTATTGCAGGGTGGAGCAGTCTGGTAGCTCGTCAGGCTCATAACCTGAAGGTCCTCGGTTCAAATCCGAGCCCTGCACCCATGAAGGCCGATTTCCAATATGAAATCGGCCTTCTCCATCTTCAACTCAAGTGTATCAAGTCTATGTGATTCGGAATCCTGCCGGACGCTTTTACATTGGCATCTCCGATAACGTCGAAAACCGAGTCGCTCAGCACAACGCGGGGGTCTCTAAATGGACCAAAGCCAGAGGCCCGTGGTCGATACGCTGGACCAGCAAACCTATGTCAATCACCGATGCCAGAAAGCTCGAGAACCTCCTCAAGAAGCAAAAGGGAGGCAACGGATTCTATGTGCTTACTGGAATTGAGCGAACCAAAGGCTCATAATCCCGCTAAGCGGGATCCTCGGTTCAAATCCGAGCCCTGCTCCCATCGAGGCCCGTTGGCAAACGCCACGGGCCTCGTCCCATTTATGAGAACTTCATGCCTTTAGATCCTGGCAGACAGTTCCCACTTACAAAAAGAGGTCATCCTCTCATGCGCTATGCCATTCACTAAACTCGGACTAATTTCCGAACTTGCAGAGGCGGTTCGGTCGAAAGGCTACAAAGAACCATCGCCCATACAATCCAAAGCGATACCCGCAGTTCTACAAGGGCGCGATGTGCTCGGGGGCGCCCAAACGGGCACCGGCAAAACCGCTGCCTTCGCCCTTCCTATCCTGCAGATTCTTTCAGACAGTTCCTTTTCATCCAAGCGGCCACGAGCATTGGTGCTCGCTCCAACGCGCGAACTGGCGGCCCAGGTACACCAGAGTATCGTAGACTACGGAGAACGCTTGGAACTCAGAAGCACGGTCATATTCGGCGGCGTCGGACTGAATCCACAGATCACTTCACTAAGGAGAGGCGTAGACATCGTGGTTGCTACTCCGGGGCGACTCCTCGATCTGTACCAACGCAAGGATGCCAATCTATCAGCGGTAGAAATTCTGGTGCTAGATGAAGCGGATAGAATGCTGGATATGGGCTTCATTCACGACATTCGAAAAATTCTCAAGAAGCTCCCTCAAAAGCGTCAAAACCTGTTCTTTTCCGCGACCTACTCCAAGGATGTTAAAAAACTCGCTGATTCGCTTCTCAAGAATCCGGTCGAAGTAGAAGTCGCCCCACGCAACGCTACCGCCGATCGGGTCGATCAAGAAGCCTATGAAGTGGGTCAAAAATCAAAGCGAGCCACTCTAGCCGCAATGATCTCGTGCGAGAACTGGTATCAAGTTCTTGTTTTTACGCGCACAAAGCACGGAGCCAATCGACTGGCGACTCAACTAGTCAAAGACGGGATTCCGTCCCTAGCAATTCACGGCAACAAGAGTCAATCCGCTCGAGAACGAGCGCTCGCGAGCTTCAAAGCGAACAAGATTCAAACGCTTGTAGCCACAGATATCGCAGCGAGAGGGTTGGATATTGATTCTCTACCACATGTAGTTAATTATGAACTACCGAATGTACCCGAGGACTATGTCCATAGGATCGGGCGAACCGGACGCGCTGGCAAAGAAGGGAAGGCTATCTCTCTTGTTAGCGAAGCCGAACGTCCTTATCTGCGGGCGATAGAGAAACTTCTAAAAAAGAAGATTCCTCTCTTTACTATAGGACCAAACGGCGATCACTGTGAAGTTTCGAGAGATCGAGCGGAGTCCTCAGGAGATCCGTCAATAGCGCGAAAATCAGCCGGGACGGCAAAAAGAAAAAGACGACGCGTTAACCCTCAAAAGAACCGAAATTCCGAGGGAGCAGCCAAGAAGAGATCGAACGCTCATGCTCCACGATCTCAAAAACCCTCTGGATCCCAACCCAATTCAGGATCGAAAGGTCGAGGACCATGGAAACCTAGGAAACCTAGGCCGAGTGGAATAAACGGCTAGCTTCCCTATCAATTCGATTCTCAATCAGCCTAAAATGCCGCTACCTTAGGTAGCGTTCACTTCACTAGCGCGTATTGGGACATTAAATTTGGATGAATCAGCCATCTGCTGAATCTCCAGGCCCTATAGAAGTTGAAATCGGATTTGATCCATGGGATCAACTTGGATACCATGTGGAATCCAACTACAGGTGCTGCGCTGGCTGTAGCAGCCGTCTTGAGTTCGTCGATCGCGTTCTCGCAACGAGCTCCATCGCTTGATCCACCTGAGCTCAATGGGCTGCTAGTTCAACCTAGCGAATCCTCCGGCAAGTTCCATACGTTCGCGGCCCCTACCACAGAATGGCTGTATCATAAGACACAGGACAGTTCCCATCCTGACGGCAAGGAACAAACCATGCTCTGGCTCATGAATCGAGCGCGATCGAATCCGTCAATGGAAGGTATTTTTCTTTCCGATACCGAAGACAGTAGGGTCGAAAACGCGATTAGATATTTCGGTGTAGGCCTATCCGTCCTCCAAGCCGAATTCGCAGCGATCTCCGCAAAGCCTCCAGCCGCATTCGATCGAAGAATCTATCAAGGCTCTCTTACGCATTCACTTGATCTAATTGCTCGCGACAGCCAAGACCACAACAACCAATTCCAGCGCGTCGAAGCGGCTGGATTCAACTACAATGGAGCTAGCGCCAGTGTTTTCAGCTACACGAGCAATCCTGTCTATGGTCACGCTGGATTCAATATTGACTGGGGTAACGATGGTGGATCTGGCGACGGTATGCAGCCAGGACGAGGGCACCGTCGTGGCCTAATGAATTCTGGGAATACTCTCTTGTCTAACGTAGGGATCGCCATGGCTCCAGAAAATGATCCTTCTACAAGGGTCGGTCCCTTCGTAACAAGCATTGTATATGCGAGAGCGGATACACGCGCCAATGATCACTACAACATATTCCTTGTGGGCACGGTTTGGGAGGATTACCAATGGAAACAATCGATATGACGATGGAGAAGGACTTGAAGGGGTCACCATCATGCCGAACCAGGGAACCTACTATGCAATTACGGGAAATGCTGGAGGGTACGCTATCCCGGTTGTTAGCGCCGGAATGTACACGCTCCAATTTTCCGGAGGCGCGCTGAGCCAGGGGCAGACACGCACGGTCGAGTTTAATGGTGAAAGCGTTCTAGTACCTTGGAATGCCGCTGATCACTTCCTAGAAGAGAGTACAATCGCAACGATGCCCAGGCTCGGCGGTGTAAGGATATTTGTGTAAACTTTTTTTACAGATGCTTGGTTATTTGTTGTTTTCTGTGATTCTGTCTCCGAACTCAATGGTAAAGCGGTCCAGGGCCGCGGTCCCGTTCCTCGCGGGCCTGGTCCATTTCCTGGAGATGCTGCGAATCGCCAGGTAGAAGAGCCTGTAGAGCGAGTCCGTGGTCGGGAAGAGATTACGGTTGCGGCTGATCTTCCTGGACGAGCTGTTGAGGGGCTCGCCGGCGCTGGCGGCGCATATGGACCTTGCCGATGTCCTCGGGGCAGTCGAGGAACGGGGTCGCGCTCTCCCAATGCGCCTCCCAGCTTCTGCCGATCGCGGGGAAGCGCTCGCCGCGCTTGGACCGGAACTGGTCCAGGGCCAGCTTGGCGGCCTCGGCTGTCGGGGCCTTGCAGAGGCTCCTCAGCTCCGAGGCAGCCTGCCTCTTCTCCTTCCAGCTGACGCGCTTGAGGCTGTTGCGGGGCATGCGCGCGATGCGCAGCTGCGCTTCGCGGCCTTCGGGTAGACCGTCTCGATGGCCTCGGACAGGCCGTCCACGCAGCATACCAGGATGCCGGATACGCCCCGGCCCTTCAGCTCGGTGAGGACGTTCAGCCAGAACTTGGAGCCCTCGCTCCGGGAGGACCGCATCCCCAGCGCCTCCCTGCGACCCTCCATCGCTATCGCCAGGGCCAGGCAGACCGCCCGGTTGGAGACCTCGGCCGCCGCCTCGGTGGCGCTGGGGATGAGCATGGGCGAGACCTCCACCTTGTGCATCCCAAGCAGGCGCTCCTGGACGTCCCGGACCGCCAGGCCCCGAGAGCGCCGGCTCACGACCGCCTCGCCGAAGCCGTCGAAGCGGCGCTGCCTCTTCGGAGCGAGCGCCGGCTCGAGCTCGCCCTTGCGGTCCCGGGGAACCTCGATCGCAAGCTTCCCGTCGTCGCTGCGAAGCGTCTTGCCGCTGCGGACGTTCCCGCCATTGGCCCAGGCATGCTTCCCCCGCCCCAGGTGAGCGGTCAGCCCCGCGTCCAGAACCCGGTTCATCAGCCGCTTCTTCAGCTCTGCTAAAAGCCCTTCGGGACCTACCAGGCCCTCCGGGCCGCTATAGCCGTCGAGAGGCTGGTCGATCAGCTCCTCCTTGATCTCGTCTTCCATTCGATGCTCTCTCTAGCGCTTAAGAACATCAGTTCGAATCATTTACACAAAAAATTTTACAGGCTCCTTTTTCATCGGGCTTAAGTTCGCATTTTGAATAGTAGATAAAGAATTCTTTTGCCCGTTTTCGCAGTTTCTGGAATGACCAATTTCCAAACTCTCCAAAAAATGCGTTGCAATCATTGAATTCTTCTGCCGTCGCAACAAATTTGTCCCAAGTGTTCTTGTACACTAAATTCAATAGCTAAATTAACACAGACGAGCACTCCGTTAGCTTGACTGAAGAGATTCCCAATCAATTTCGTGCCAACTGTTTCTATGCAAATAAGTTTTGTCTCCAGTCACAACTACCTCGCTAGGGATTGGATGGCTAATGAAATACAATGGACTCGCACTATATCCATACGATCCAGAAGAGGGAACTGCAAGCATGTCTCCTGTACTTAGTCCTGGCATTTCGATATCAGAAGCCAGTTGATCGATCGAAGTGCATAGGGGACCGGTAAGTCGATACTTTGCACAGTTAGTTGCTTGCGACTCCGAAACTTTTCGAATACCCTAGTTTCTCCGAAACACGGAACCCATCATTCCACAAGCAGCTAGTTGATTATTGAATCCCGCATCGCACAATCGAATATCAACCCCACGCGACGATTTTTCACCAATAACGCTCGTCAATAGATAACCATAAGGCCCTACAATCCAGCGACCAATTTCCAATATAAACTCTGATTTATTGATGCGCGTATGAGAGCAAAGTTGATCAAGTACTGGGTTTACTCCTTCTGCGACAGCTTGCAAATCAAGTTGCCCGTCTGTGGGTAATGTCGGAATGCCGAATCCTGAACCAAAGATTAGCTTTTCGGGATTTATATCACTCAAATCTGAATATCTAATAAACCTCTCCGCCATTAGCTGAAAGTTCTCCACAATACCATCAGCATCCAAACAATTATTGCCACTGTATATATGCCATCCTACTAGCTCCAAATTGCTGCAAGACATTATTGTCGGTATAAGATCTGGAAGATCCTCTTCATCAATGCCGAACTGACTTGGCTTTCGAGACATTTGAGCGCCAAATTGCTTAGGTACCTGATTAGGGTTGATTCGAACCAGAATTTTGACCTGAGTTCCCATTTGCTCGCAAATTGAATCCAAAGTAATTATTTCATTGATACTCTCGCAAACTAACGCACCAACGCCCCACTCGACTGATCACAGCAGTTCAAATCGACGCTTTGCAGGCCCCGTAAAGCTGCAATCACCCATCTCATACCCTGCCTTTCGAGCCCAAACTCCTTCTGCAATAGAAGAAATATCCAAATAGTCGAAGGATTCTTTCAACTCAGCAAGTAAAGCAGTATTGGGATTAGATTTAACTGCGAAACTGATCTTAAGGCGCTCTTGAAATAGCTGTTTGATTTCTAGACACCTCCTCTTCATCGGTTCTAAAAAATAGACAAAGCTCGGCGTCCCGTATCGCTTACCAATCTCGCGGAGATCAGCGCATGGGAAAAAGTCATCCTTCATCGGTTCGGCTGGCTAGGAAATCAAGAATTCGAGTTATACTATCGAAATTCTCTAGTGTGACATCGTCTTGATTAAGTTTTGCTTCTATCTTTATTTCGATAAACGCAATCAATTCTAACAATGAAAACGAGTCGACGAAGCCCTCGGAAAATAGTGAAGTATTTTCATCGATCTCTTCTATTTCTATCATCAGATCGTTTTCTAAGAATTCAAATAAATCTTCTTTGCTTATCATAGTTTAAGGGAGAGAATTCAATCAATAGACGAGTTACTTAGTTGAGTAGTGGATGTAGAGAGCATTCGGTACGGGGGTCAGGCAATCCATACTTCATATCGGCATTCATTCTCATACCCTTGAAGTGCATGGAATCAATATGCCAGAAAATTGAAAAATGAATTGATTTCACTGGATTTCCTATATCGGCATCGGTTCATTGAAAACTTTTCAAGCAGAGTCCATTTAATTTTTAGGCCCTCGCTTTAACGGAACAAGACCTTTCATGAAGTCTTCTCTAGAACTAAAATTTAGAGGATTCGTTATTCGGTATGTAGCAATGGATGCAGGGGCCGCAACATAGGTATTACGCGGTACGCTTTTCGTAATGATCGCCCCAGGAGCTATTACGGAGTTTTCTCCGATCGTAACCTTTCGATTCGCTGATGCCACAATCAAAACTCCTGCAGAAATACTCGCCTCAGATTCAACGACAATTTGGCCAAGCCCGAAACTATGGGCGATTAGCACTGATTTTAGAGCAATGCTCGCATTGGATTGAATTTCCACCAATTCGGGGTACTCATTTTCTATATAGACATCATCGCCGATAAAAACATTCTCACCAATTTTCACTCCCCTTAATTTATGCACGAAGGGTCTTATTGAAGTGGCGCCTGGCAAGAATCTGAGAAAATATGCAAAACTCTAGCAATGATTTCCCTGAACAAAGATTGGTCCTCATGACTTAACCTTTCTCCCCAATGACGAACTGCTCATCCCCAACAGATCAACTACGAATTGAGCAAGTCTATTGGCCAATACGCTCTTGCACAGAAAATTGTCTCTAAATTCCGACATAGCTCTTCGAGTAAATACTTTCAATTCATACTTTAGATCAGGCTGAATATTGAATACATTCTTACGGTTGGCCATTTCTATTAATACATCTGCTCTCGAATCGGATTCTACAAAACAATGAAATTTCAATACAGAATTGTTCAAATTGTATTCAACTTTCTTTGAGTCAACCAATACTTCAGCAACTTCATCCCCTTCCCCAATCCGAAAATGAAAATTTACCAATTCGCTTTTCCTGTCTCTCTTCTCATACGTAAATTTGGTTGAGTAAAATTTTACCTCCAAAACTTCTTCAGATGTGCGACGGCAAGAATGAGTCCTTCTAAGTATCTCGCCAACGGAATTCCATTCAGGCTGAGTTATTATTCTTGAAGCATAGAGAGCGAATTTTTCAACGCCCGAGGTGCCTTCCTTAAAGAATTGATGGTGCTCCTTCATTATAACATGTTTCCCGTAGAAGGCATCCAAAGCGAACCCTCGTCGATCGCTCGGATCTCTTCGACTTAGAACCGAAAATCCATGAAAATTCGTCGCCACAGGGGCCATTTGATCCCTAAGTTTACAGCCTTCAGGTCTAGATTCTACCGGAATGACTGTTGAATTTATCGCTCCCAAGTAACAACCATTGGTTCTAAGCGCAGTGATCGCTTTTGTGGAAAACCTTCCTTGAGGGAAAATCATGAAAGGTTCAAACGCCATTCCTGTTCGTTTTTCCATGTCTTGAAGCCTATCCATAGCTTTTTGGCTCTTGCTAGAAAATAGTTTGAAGTCAAGCGAACCAAATTCATTGTTCGTATGATCACAGCCATGGACACATATATCAAAATTATTGTTCTTAGCAAAATTGTTGGCAATTCTCCTACTGGTCCTTTTGTAATTCCATGGAATAAAATCTAATGTAATACGATAATCATGATCTTTAGCCGATTTCAAAAACTCCGGGAAATTTATGTACCCATATTTTGATTTCAACAAAGGATCATCAATTGTCACCGCTGCATATTTATAAGGAGAACTCCAGCAATACTCCGATAGGCAATCGTTCAAAAAAATCAACACTGGGGTAACGGTGAGAGCCGAACGTTTGTAGCCATCGTCATCAACCATTTCATCTAAGTCACCAGCAAAGGGTTCAGACCAGAGAAATACATTGGATTTACCTACTCTGAATCTGCTAAATATATCGCCCAAATTTGACCCTAAAATCAAATTATACTCACTATCATTTGGATATTTATATGTAATCCTCTCTCTATTAATTACGTCTCTAAAAACCTGACCAAACAACGTGCCAGTGAGTGAAGACATAGAGTAATTAGCTTCAATCGATGCAGCGCGGGTGACTACGCATTCAATATCGTTGGAAACTAGATCATGAATGACTTTGAGTGTTGATTCATCATTACTTGAAAAATGAATTAGAATACTTTTTTTCTTCGCAATGAGCTCATTCTTTATCAATCGCCAATCGAGATCTGTCCCTTTGAAACTTTCCACATCCAATAAGATACATTCGCTAAGTTGAGCGATCTGGCCTACTTCGAGCGAAGACACACTGTTAATGCTTACACCTCTAAAGGAAGCTATCTTCTCAATTCGCTCGCACCCAATGGAGAGCTTTTCTTTGAACACTACATCAAGAATACCGCTTCTCACGTTTAAATTCATATAATTGCTGAGGAGGATTTGCGCTCGATACGATAACGATACAAAATCATGTAGTTCGAATTGATCGTCTAAGTCATCACTAGCCGTACAGTTCTTTTTTTGTTAGGCAAGATAGAAATTTACTTCGGTTCTCATTGACTCTAGGTGCATTATATTCTCAAACCAAAATTCGTATACAACTTCATAATGGCTCCACGAAATTGAGGCATAGCCCATGTAGTTGCATTCGAATCGCGATCAATCTTCCTTGGTCAACATCCATTAATATCGCTACAACACTTTTGTATCCATCTAGGAAAATTGCACAAGGAAATATTTGACTAGAACTAAAAAGCGAAGAAGCAAATTTAACCAATAGACGGCGCTCCAAAACTGCCACAAAAACTAAATAAATCCTAGTAATTCAACCATTGTGCAGAATGGCTTAATCAAATCAGATAGAAGTAAAATCTCAATAACAGAGCACTAGCTAAAGAATCCGATAGCTATCGATCTGGATAATGCAAACCATCAAGAGTCAAAGGAAAGTCGATATTTAGAATCAATGACTTGGCTATATTTGGGCATCCTGTCCGGCTTGCTGCTGGGTCTATACGATCTCTTCAAGAAGAGCTCCGTCAACGCGAACGCGGTCCTGCCCGTTCTCCTGATTTCCAATTTCGCAGCGGCCCTGGTCTGGGCGCCGCTCACTGCTCTTTCATACGTTGGGGCACCCGGCCTTCTGCATCGAGAGTTGCAGGTCGAAACGATTAGCGCCGCAGAGCACATGCCCCATGCCCTGCTATTATTGAAATCAGCCTTGATTGGAGCTTCGTGGCTAATGGGCTATTTCGCGGTAAAGCATCTTCCTATTTCGATCGGAGGTAATTTCCGGGCGATCGGGCCTGTCTTTACCATTGTCGGCGCTTTCATTCTATTCCGGGAAACGCCTGATGGGCAGCAGTCGCTGGGCATTGTATTGACGCTAGGCGCTTTCGCTCGTGGGAAAGCAAGAGGGTATCGTTTTCTCGAGCAACCGGATGGGTTTGGCTTGGGTTTTTTGGAATCGCCCTCGGGGCCGCATCGGGCTTATACGATCGGTATCTGCTCGCCCACTACGGATTCTCGCCGTCTACAGTGCAAGCGTGGTTCTCTATCTACCTATTTCTAATAATGATCCTCCCCGCCTTCGGCTGGCTTCGCGGTTGGTGGGCCCGCTCTCAATTCCAATGGAGATGGAGCATTCCGCTTACGGGGCTCACCTTGATCGTGGCCGATTTCTTCTATTTTAGAGCATTGGCAGAGCCTGAGGCAATGGTCTCGATCGTCGCCTGCCTCCGCCGTGGATCCGTACTCGTGACCTATTTCGTAGGCACCTATCTTTTTCGCGAGAAACAGTTCCTGCGAAAATTGCCCTGCGTCCTCGGCATTCTAGGGGGAATCGCGCTAATTCTAACGAGCTAAGTCACAAACGAGCTGATCGCCCTGAAAAGCTGGAACATTCCTACCGAGGTCATCGCCATTGCTGACACCCAAAGCATAGCGATCCATCCTGGACGAGGCCTAAGCCCGACGTGCGTTTGCGTGTAGAGGAAATAGAGCGCCGCGAAGCTGATGATGGGAAGCATCAGGGCTTGGGCGATCGCTCCGATTGCAATCAAGGTAACCGGCTTGCTGATCGACAAGTAGAATATGCAAAACAACGCCGGCAAGACGACGCAAGCGATTCGTACCGCCTTCACTCGTTGCGTTTCTGTATCTATTTTTAAAATACCCAGCAGCTTCAAGAAATCTACGCCCAATCGACTGTTGGACGCCGTTGCGATGAATACTGTGGAGAACATCACGGCGAACGCGCCCACGATGAATGCCCATAGGCCCACCGTTCCAAAAGAAGTACTGTAGAGATTGGAAAGGTTGACCATCAGATTGTCGTTCTCGACTTCGATCTGTCTCCCATTCAAAACCGCCGCTCCCAATAGATAAAAGGCAACAGTCGCTCCGGTATAGATTACAAGCGAAAGCAAAGCGTCGTATTTCATAACACGTATCCAACCTTTCGCACGGACCACCCACTCTGCCGATCCATCGTCAGGGCCCACATACTTTCCGTATCCTTTTTCCAAGCACCAATAGGGATAGACAATTAGTTCGGACGCTCCTACGCCGATCACTCCAAATGCCGCGAAGGCGATCGTGAAGTCTGCTGGCAATCGAAACCGAAGCCCTTCCGATAATTGGGCAGCGGTAATTCCGTACTCCGTCCAATACAGCGAGAACACGGCGAAGACCGTAAACAGAGAGAACGACGCCACCATAATGGAGGAAAAGTTCTGAATAAACTTATAGCGTCCTATATAGAGCAAGATAGCGCAGGAACCTGTAATAAGGATCGCCAAAACGGTATGGGACCAATCCGAACCAGCTAGACTGAAAATCTGGGCGATGCCTCCCACCATCCCCGAGAGCTGGAAAAAGATCGCCGCAAACATGAGTGACCATAGCCAGACCAGCCACGAGACGAGAATCTTTGGCCCCGGGACCGAATTCAAAGCCTCCAAGGTCGTCTTGCGTTTCGATATCGCGTACCGACCCAGTTCCAATTGCACGAATACCTTGATAAGACAGCCGAGAATGATGAACCAAAGCATTGTAAAGCCGACATCCGCGCCGAGCTTGGTAGTGACGATGAGCTCTCCGGACCCGACGATATTCGCGGAAATGATCAACCCGGGGCCGAGCTGCTTGCGAATGCCACCCAGGCTCTTTGGGGCGTCTGCGATATCTGTCATGGGGCGATCGAGGGGTTGTTCCGTTTCAAGGGCGCAGGCATACAAGCGGTATTGCCCTCGTCCGTCTACGAAATTCTAGTCGTTGCGGCGCAAGGATTCGGGCCGCTTCCGCTGAAACCCAATCTGAAGTCTTGTCGCTTTCATCCCTATCCGTTCTAGTGCCCTTTCCTAATCTCCACTCAAATGAAACGCCCCAATATCATCCTGATCATTACCGACCAGCAACGCTACGACACGATCGCTGCCCAAGGATTTCCTCACCTGAACACCCCGCACACGGACCGGCTCGTCAATGAAGGTGTCGCATTCGAGCAGTGTCACGTGACCTCTCCTTCATGCGGTCCATCCCGAGCGAGCTTGTTCACCGGCTACTATCCGCACAATTCAGGAGCCCTGAGAAACAATGACGCCTGGCCGCGAACTTGGGTGGAAGACCTCAGCAACAGCGGCTACTATTGCGTCAACATCGGCAAGATGCACGCCGAGCCGTACAATGAGAATCACGGCTTTCACGAACGTTTCGTGGTGGAGAACAAGCAACGCCGCGAATCCGAGCTCATGTGGAAAGGCAGCCCCCACATCTTCGAGGACGAATGGGACAAGGCCCTCGACCTGCGCGGCTTCGATCGGCCCGAAAAGCCATTCTACAAGGATTGGCCCGATGTTCAGGAACGCCAAGGCGCCTACGAATGGAAACTGCCAGACGACCTGCACCCGGATGTCTTCGTGGGCGACCTCGCTCTCAGATGGATCGACAAGTCCCCCTACGCAGCGGACCAGAAGACGCTCATGCAATGGATCGACAAAGACAAGCGACCCTCCCTAGAGGATGAGCCTCTTTTTCTGGAGATCGGATTCCCTGGACCGCATCCTCCCTTCGACCCCATCGAGCGGTACACCAAAGAGTACCTTGAAAAGGATCTGCCCATGTTGCCGGTCACCCAGGAGGAGATGGACGCTCAACCCGAAACGCTCCACTCGCTTCGCAAGCGATTTACCCAGCGATTCGCCGATTCAATCGCGTTCGACCCGAATGCATCCGATGAGTCGCGGAAGCTCCAGCGCGCGTACTACTTGGCGAACGTCACCATGATCGACGAGCAGGTCGGCAGGATCATGACTCGTCTGGAAGAAACCGGTCTGCTGGAAAACTCGGTCGTCATTTTCACTTCGGACCATGGCGAATGCCTGGGCGACCATGGCTTGGTGGAGAAGTGGACGATGTACGATCAGTCCGTGCGCGTGCCCCTGGTGGTGTGGAGCCCAGATCGATTCGAGGGAGGCCGATCCATTCCGTCCCTTACGCAATGGTTCGACATCGGCCCGACCATATTGGAACTCGCCGGCCTCGAGCCAGCCGCGAAAATGGAAGCGAAGTCGTTGATGCCGTTTCTAGAAAACGCTCCAGATGCCGAAGAGCGCGAGTATGTGTTTTCTGAACACGCGAAAGACCTGATGCTTCAGGACTTAGATCATTCCCTCATGATTCGCAGCAAGCAGTACAAGCTCATTGAATACATTGGAAAAGATGATGGTCAGCTGTTCGACCTGCAATCGGACCCAGATGAGCTTAAGGACGTTTGGGACGATCCTGGATATGCGGAAATCAAAGCGTCCCTCCGGAAGGACCTTTCTGATTGGTTCGTCACGAGCTCCGTCAACTCGACTGGCTGGTGGAAGAACCCAGCCGCAACCGCAAGAGAGTAAACGCGCAGTGCTCCCAACGAGATACATTGCGGCGATGATTGCCTTAGCTTTGGCGCTGGCTTTAGTTGGCTGCAGCGGGGGATTGGAAATCTCCCATTCCGAAGTCGAAGAACGTATTCCGGCAACATTGAATGAACAAGTTGTCGAGTGGAACAACGGTAACATTCCCGCATTCATGGAAACTTACGTGAAGTCGGAATCGCTCCGATTCGCTTCCGGCGGCAATACCCGTCGCGGATGGCAAGAAACGCTAGAGCGATACCAATCCGCCTATCCGAGCTCTGAAGCCATGGGACGCCTCGCTTTCGAGGACCTGGAAAAAAAGTCCTCTCTCAGGAATGGGCCGAAGTGCACGGACGATATCGGTTGTTTCGCGAAGGAGACTACTCGGACGCAACCGGCCTATTCACGCTTTTGATGCAGAATACGGTTTCGGGCTGGAAGATTCTCCACGACCACACTTCCGCAGCGGTCGACGAGAACTAGGCCGCGCGGAAAAATTCCGGAACGGGTCGATTCGAGTTCATTTCCGGTACAAATTGCGGGCTCCGATCCGGGTAATATTGAAATATTGCGAGTTGAGGAAACGTGATTGGGCCAAAAGGGACCGAATTCGGCGACACGAGGAATTTGTCCACGCGGCCCAGTCGCCTTTAAGAGCGCTCGAAGCAGGAAACCCGCATTCCGGCATTGCCTAATTGCGAGAATGAAATCGGATAGGGCCATGCTCTCGCTTTCCGATCTTCTCGATTCTCAGGACGAAAACATATACACTCTAAATACACATGCCCTTGGCCCAAGCGGCTCACTCCCGATCGAGCCAGACCGATTGAGAGGCATGGCCAGCGGCGATTTTTTCGGATGGACCCAGAACGCCGGAATGGGATGGGATCCAAAGCTGATGCTGGGAAAGCAGTTCCTTATCCTGAGTACGCAGGGAGGACTGAGAGCTCCGGATGGCGCACCAATCGCTCTGGGCTACCATACCGGTCATTGGGAGATTGGGCTACTCGTCGAGGAAGCCGCTAATGCCTTGAAAGACAAAGGCGCCATTCCATTCGCGGCCTATTGCAGCGATCCTTGCGATGGGCGGACCAATGGAACGGTCGGTATGCTCGACAGCCTGCCCTACCGAAACGACGCCGCTACTGTATTTCGCCGGCAAATACGATCGCTCCCCACTCGCAGAGGCGTCATGGGCATCGCTACCTGCGACAAGGGGTTGCCCGCTATGATGATGGCCTTGGCAGGCACTCCCGACCTACCAACCATTCTCGTTCCAGGAGGTGTCACGCTACTTGCGGAAGAAGGCGAAGACGCAGGGAAGGTGCAAGCGCTTCCGACCCGATTTGCGCGCAACGAGATCGACATCGAGTACGCTGCCGAGATGGGATGCAAAGCCTGCGGCACTCCGGGTGGCGGCTGCCAGTTCATGGGTACGGCCGCTACCAGCCAGGTCGTTGCCGAATCCCTTGGGCTGGCCCTAACGCACAGCGCGCTTTCGCCGAGCGGTGCGCCGATTTGGCGCGACCTCGCCCGCCGATCCGCGCAAGCGCTCGTAGAATTGGAGGCCGCCAATCTAACCACTTCGCAGCTGCTCAGTGACGATTCGATACACAACGCTATGGTGGTGCACGCCGCTGTAGGAGGTTCGACCAATCTCGTGCTGCATATTCCTGCAATCGCCCACACCGCTGGGTTACGTCAACCCGATGTAGCCGACTGGGCCCGGATCAATCGCTCCGTTCCCAGGCTGGTAGACTCCCTGCCCAATGGCCCAAAGCACTTCGCAACCGTGCAAGTATTCTTGGCCGGAGGCGTGCCTGAAGTGATGCTGCACCTTCGGGAGCTCGGCCTCCTTCGACTTGACGCAATGACTGTTACCGGGCGAACGTTAGGCGAAAACCTTGATTGGTGGACTCGTTCTCAGCGACGTCAGATTCTAAAGGACAAGCTTAGCCAGCTTGATGGGATCGATCCCACCGATGTGATAATGGCTCCCGACAAGGCCAAGGATTGTGGACTGTCGAGTACGGTGACCTTTCTCACCGGAAATCTGGCTCCGGAGGGCGCCTTGGTAAAAAGCACTGCGATTTCGCCCGAACGAATCGATTCTGATGGAATCTATCGACACGAAGGACCCGCCCGAGTAATGGCCAGCGAAGCGGAAGCAATCGAGGCCTTGAAAACCAAGAGTATTCAGCCAGGAGATACGATGGTGTTGATCGGAATAGGACCCGGTTGCGGTATGCCCGAAACCTATCAGATCACTTCTGCGCTAAAGCATATGAAAGGTGGGGAACAGATTGCGTTGATTACGGATGGCCGTTTTTCGGGCGTATCCACCGGAGCCTGCATTGGCCATGTGAGTCCCGAGGCTTGGGCTGGAGGACCAATAGGTCGTATTTGCGATGGGGATACGATAAAAATCCACATAGACACAAAAAACCTGGAAGGTTCGATCGATGTCGTATCATTGGACTCAGAATCGCTAGCGAAGCGCCCTATCAATCCAAACCTGAAGGCGGATCCCCGCGTCCCTCAAGACACCCGACTATGGGCAGCGCTACAGAATGCAAGCGGTGGTTCATGGTCCGGCTGCATCTATGATGTCGATCGAATCGAGGCGCTTCTCGCAAAAGGAATGGAAGCGGAATAGCGCTACTGTCAGGTAGCGGCTTTTCGTAAAATGGCACCCCGTAGGGGATTCGAACCCCTGTCGCAAGGATGAAAACCTTGTGTCCTAGGCCTGGCTAGACGAACGGGGCGTCAGCAAGAGCCGCAGAACCTAGAAATCCGCTCTCCCCATGCAAGGCTTTTTTTCCAAATTTAGAGAGCCACGCCCCCACCGCTCCCGCGACTATCGACCCTTTTTACCTGCCGGGACCTTGCCATTTCCTCATTATTCCTCTTTACTCGATCATAGGCAACGCTTTGCCAAACGAACCCTCACGCGCCACCAATGGGATTTTTCGATCTATTCCGGAGACCCTGCTTCACTTTCCATAGCCGATTGTCTCAATCGGGCTGTAACGAACGTATCGAGCTTTCCCGCCACGCTGAATGGAAAGACGTCTCGCGGCGAAACGAGTCCACTTTGCCGTATTTCCCAAAGCAAAGGGAAGTTCTTCATTGATTCCTTGGATCCAAATAGCCTCCCTCTCCTAAATGGCGAGCCGATCGACCAAACGCAACCGATCGATCGCGACCGAATCTACGCCCTGAGCTTAAACAGCCATCTTCTCGCCATATCAGTCTCTTCGCAGGAACCTAATTTCGGGAAAGATTTCAATGCGCACAAATGGAGTATCGAGTCTTCAACAGGCGACAAGCTAAGGTTGCAGCTCAAGGCGGATGAGCTCAATCAGGCCACCCTGCTGGAACGCTTTACGCCAACAAGCAAGTTTCTCGCAATCCCAGGGAGCCTGGAGGTCCGGTTCCCGCTAAAAGACCTTATCAATCTCCTTCCCAGAGAATCCCATTCGAACGGCAGCAAGGCGATATCGCCACCCCAATACGGCACCGATGCCGCTGCCAAGACGGAATCCGATGGCGACCCCACCTGCCCCATTTGCTGGAAGACGTTCAGCAAGGGTGATGTCATGAATATCGCTTCTCACGAATCGCTCATGGGGGATCCGGAGCTCGGTCCTCACGCCAAGCAGCGCTTTATCGCCAATCGATTCAATGAGCTCGGCCAAGCCCTGGACGAACGAGGCGTCGTCAGCGTCGAGCTCGTCTGCCCTCATTGTCGAGGCCGATTGCCCACTTCGTTCGCTTAGCCAGGATCATCTCATTTTCTCCGTTGTGGGCGCCCCTAGCAGCGGTAAATCGTACTACCTCGCTACATTGCTACAGCAATTGCCTGAGGAATTGATTCGCTATCAAAGCGCGGTCCTGCAAGACGGCGACCCGAGCGGAAATGTTCGTCTCAATGAAATGAAGAACCGTCTTTTTTCTGCCACCAATCAAGAGGACGCCTTTATTTCGAAAACCGATTTTGAAGGCTTGATGTACAAGCAACTGCCGCGCAACGGGAAGACCGTCGCATTGCCGAGGCCATTCGTCTACCATCTTCGGCAATCGCAGAACGTGGACAATCGAGCCGCCATCGTGTTCTATAGACAACGCCGGCGAGCACTTCAAGCCGACCATTAGCTTGGATGATTCCCTAGGAGCATTGCATGTAGCGGCCTCGTCGGCCCTATTCTTTCTTTTTGATCCCACAGCGAATCGCGCCTTTCGCAAGCGACTGAGGCGCAAGCGCGATCCCCAGCTTCGATCGCAAGCTACCGACGAGCAAGACACCATCTTGGCGGAGATGGGCATCCGCGTAAAGAAGCTCAAGGCAAAGGACAGTCATGAACTTGTGGATACCCCTCTAGCGATCATGGTCGGCAAGTTCGATGTGTGGAAGTCGATACTCCCGGAAGATACAATAGCAATCCCCGAAGGACGCCCGCTCACGCATTCCGAAATCGAGAAGAACAGCGAAGCGGTACGCTCGCTGCTAATGGAGTATTGCCCCACAATCGTCGCCAATGCCGAGTCCATTTCGTCCCGCGTGCGCTATTTTCCCATTTCGCCTCTAGGCCATTCTCCCAAGGAGATTCTCGAAGGGCCTCTCGCAGGAAAGCTCGCGTCGGCTCCTTCGAGGCTAAAGCCAATACTCGCCACCACCCCGACGCTTTGGGCGCTCGAGCAAACGGCTCCCAACGTTCTCACAGGCTCGAATTCTCGGACCTCGCCCCATTTCTAGCACATGCCATTCCAGTACCTACATACTAGCGCCCGGCGAGGCCTTGAGCCTGGCAAATCCGGATTTTGCTGCATCGCTCGCGATCGCGATCTTCCGATGGATCTGGGTAACGAGCTGGAGCGCCTGAGCCGATTCGAACATTTCCCCGGGCAATCCAACCCCGTCATCTACCGCCATCTGGAGATTCAAACGCGAAGCGAGCAATACCATGTCCTCTCGAGGATCCAGGATGCCGGGACGGACTACTCAAAGCGCAACAATCATATCGCCCATCATCTCGTGTTCGCAAACGAGGAAACCACCACTCTACCCGATCCTGCAACGATTCTACTGTACTGGAAGGGATGGAAGAATTCATGGCACGAACCTCCGAGAGTGCTCACAGAACGCGATCAATTTCAAATCCAGGATTTGGATACGAGATCCGAACCCTTGGCGGGCGAATATGCAAATTGCGCGATCGAGGGAACGCCAATTGACCAGGCCTTTTATATAGAAGAACGCAGGGAACGAGAACTCGTTCTGCACTTCCGAAATGAACTGCTTGGAATGCCAGCGACCGATCGCTGGCGCGTCTCCTTTACCAACTTTATTCTCGCATCGGATCGCCCGACCAAACTCCAGTGGAGAGGAAATTGGCGCGATCGGCCACTCCCATTCGAGTTCGATACCATTCAAGAGCCCGATTCATCGGAGGAACCCCTTCACGCTCCGGAACAATCCACAACCTCCGGCGAATCTGAGGAGTCGACCCCGTCCCGACGCCTCAGTGCACCAACCGTTGAAATACCAACGGAGCTTACAAAGGCTCATCGGAGACGCCCGAAACTCAAATGGACCTCATCGCGATTTTCGAAAGCGCTAAACATCGGATTGGCGATCTTAGCGCTCCTGTGTCTAGCGACCTTCTTCTTTTTAATAAGGGGAGTGAACAAGCCTTCCGAAAATGCGGGCCCGCCTTCTTTCATTCCTCAAACGTATTCGCTGAACGGGTCCAACGACTCAGCAGCGCAAGAGACCGAGCTTCCACGCACCCGTTGGGACACGCTGGCTAGAGAAAATCAACTACTGGAGGCGTTGCCAGAGAGCCTTGCGATCGCCACTCAGCTCGCCAACGAAGGAGATCCTGAGCCACTTCTGGTTGCGCAAGCATTAGATGCCTTCCGCAAGGCATCGGCTATTCACGGTTCCTCCGAAGCGACGATCGTTCGATTACCGCCCGGCATCGTTCAAGAAACAGGCGATCAATGGACGGCTGCATCCACTCGTCGCGGCAGAGCTGCGCGATCGTGGGCTCACACTCATTCCTAGCGCTCTTTTTGCTCTCGCGGAAGGTTCCTCGGAGAATCTGGGTTACCAACCCTTGCTCGATTTGCCTCAGTTTCACGACATGTTCGTCCCCAGCGACGCGGAGATCAGCCTGAAAGCGATTCGACGAGGATTGAAGGATTCGCTCAACAAAAACGGGATCGAACGGATCGCCGCAGCCGAAGAATACCTCGATATCTGGCGCTCGCTCGAATCAGACGAGACGCTCAAGAGCATCCAAAAGCTGGAGGCCGCATTCGGAACCAATGCCCTAGAAGGGTTCCTATCGACCGATGGCGAGAGGCTTCTCGCAACACCCAATCAGACAGATATAGCCAGGCACTTGCGAGCGCTCTATGAGCGATTCATTCTTCCGCGAGTGCCGTCATTCGGTTCTAGCCCTGAATTTCGAGAGGCATTGAGGGCGGCTAGCGAACCTCAGGACACCGCGATCGGGCTCGCTCGGTCTATCCATCAGGTTTTCGCCACGGCGAGTCCGGTATCCCGCAATCTTGAGGAGCGATTGCAGCGGATCCGCACTCAATGGACCGACACGTTCATCCGGAACGACTTGATGGAAGAAACCATCATCAACTTCAACTTGGAGCGTCTCGCCAACAGCAAGCGCTCCCTTGCTCGACTGCAGTTCCAGTTTGTCCCAAGCACAATCAACGACTTGGAACAATACCGAACAATCCTGGAATCATTGACAATGGCCGAAGAATCGCTGGCTTCCATCGATTCAGAAACCGAGTGGGGATTGCTGCAGGCGCCGGAATCGTCCAGTCCCTAAACGGAGCTGTTAAAATATTGCGCAAGGAATGGATTGTCATCCGAGTTCAAACTAGACAGCGTTTCCTCTCTTTTACTCTTCTAAATCAATGCGACCCGAAGCGACCAGACTCGTCTACAGAATCAAGACCGCCTTGAAAGGCGAGTCCAACGGGCTAGAAACAGCGAATCTCGCGTGGCAATACGCCGCTGAAGTGGAGCGTTCTCAGGAGCTTTTAAGGAGCTGCTCGGAAGATGAAGATGCGTTGAAAGCCTACATTGGAGCCTATTCGAGTCCCAGCGCCTTGGATACCATTGATGCGCTTGATTTTGGGGATGCAGACCAGTGGAGAGCGCGATGCGAGCTATTCAAGTGGAAAGTGCCTGACACTGTCGATTCGGACATTTCGAGGAAATTGCGAGATCGGTTCGCCGCTATCGAGGATTTAAAATCGTGGCTCCTCGGTGAATTCCGTTCTCGAGTCCGAGACAAGCGACCGCTCGAAGCCTATCAAATTGTTAAATTGCTTATCGAGCAATTCGGGGATGACGCTGATCTACTGAGCGAGCGCCAGAGACTGGAAACCCAACTTATTGAACAGCTCGAAACGGAGCTAGCATCCGCGTTGCAGGAGCTGATGCCCGCGGAATCTCCAGAAGCGATCGTGGTACGATATCGCAGCTACGGCTTGAACGTTCCCAAGAAGGAAGGCCCCGTCAGCACCGTTGTATTCGCCATAGAATCAGCTGCTACCAAAGAAAGCGCGTCAGCCGTGGAAGCGCTGGTGGCGAAATCCAAGGACGCTCAATCAAACGAGGAAAAGCTCCAATTGGAACGAGAGTATTTCGATTGCGACTATAACCTGGCCGTGGAGGGCACCCGCTCCAAGATAGATCCTGCTCTAAGGGACGCGTTTGCAGCCGTCGGCACAGAGCTATCACATCACCGAGCAAGCTTTGAATCCAATATTCTAATACAGAACGCAATCGACGACCTGAGAAAAATCCTGCAAGGAATTTCTATCAGTTTCGGACGCAAAAAAGCAACCGTTCACGACGCAAAGGATCGATTGAAATCGCTGCAGGTTCAAGCTAAGAAGATGGGTCGCCGCATCCCACCCGAGCTCCAGGATGAAATCAAGAAGGCGCTTTCTGAAGCAAATCGAAAGCGAGCTCCCAAGTACGCGATACGCGCTACCGGCGCTCTCGCGGCCCTTGCAATTATCGGCTGGTTCGCGAATAGCCAGGTTCAGACCAATCAATACGCGGAGACCTTGCAGACTGCGACTGCTGCGATCAACCAGGCCGCAGCCCGCCAGAATGTGGCGCAAGCGGAGGAAGCATTAACGGAATGGGATGATCTCATCGAGGCTGCTCCGGCCGACCACGCTCTCAAATCAGCTGCCAGTTACCTGCGAGCATGGATTACCGAGCAAACGTCATTAGTCGAGACCTACAGCGGAATAGCTGACCGGCTAGATGAGATACGCTCAATTCAAGGGGTCGCCCCAAACGCCTCCGAGATTCAGACGCTGCTTGATAGCGCCGAGACCACGCGCGACCAGCTCGATATAGAGCTCGAGGGAGATGCCGAGTCGCGAATCGCTCAATTCGAGTCCTGGCGCGAAACACGGATATCGGATATCCAAACGGGCCGGAAAGAGAACCTGCTAGGATACACCCAAGCGGCTCAGGACAATCTCGAGCAAGCAGCTGCTGCTACGGATTCGGCGGAATTCGAGTCTCGATCGCGAGATATCGTGGACGCAAGCGCAAGCGCCCGGGCTCTCTTAATCAAATTTCCGGATCTCGACGCCAATCAGCTTCAAAGCAGGAGTCTCGAACGAATCGAAGGCTCGCTCAAGGGGCTTCAGGAAAAGCGGGATACCATGCTCGCGGCACAGAAATCGATTCGAGGCGCCACCGATCTCGCTAGCTATCTGAAATCGCTCGAAGCAATATACAATTTCGATACGCTCCCCGCAGACGGAAAGCGCAACGTAGGCCGTATTCTAAAACTGGAGAACGAGTTTGCGTCCTTACTGCAAACGGTAGTCATGCCAGGTGATAGTGAAGGCTGGATCGAGCTGGCTGGATCGGACGACTACGTGAATGCATCCCCCAGTCTTTCCAACGACGAGAAAGCGTTTCTGGAGAGACTGATCGAAGACTCGCTTTTCCCCACTATATTCGAATCCAACGTTAAGTACTTTGAAGGCGCCCCCGTCGCTAAGAGCGAGTATTCGGTCTTCTTGGCGGATCCGATCCAAAAGGGAGATACGGCCGGACTAAAGACCGGTATCAATTTTAGCTTCAAGGTTCGCGGCTTCGACGAGAGCGGCGAAGCGGAGGAGGAAGCCTTGGAAATGAATTTTCTAAGCCATCCGGACGGAACGTTTTGGGGATTCTTCTACGAGCCTTCGGAACTCTCCAATGAATCGGTCTACTTCCAGGAGTCTTTGCGCCTGTCGCTCATGAGAATCTTAGCGGGTTCCCCTCGATTTTCTGCCCTTCGCCTATTCGACGAGCTTTCGGAAGATCGATCGCTGTCTCCCGCGTTTCGAGCCTACTGGCAAAGCCAATTGATCGAGTTCATGGAAATCGATCCTTGGAAGTGGGGTTTGCCTCTCGCGCCCACCCTATCGGAATGGATCGAGTCCAATGATTTGCTCGGGGCAAATGGAATCAATGAAAGACAATGGCTCTCCACCGTAGAGCAAATTTCCCCTTCCACGCAGCTCACCGACTACTTCCGAGAAGCCAGCAAGACGAAGCTAAGCGACGAGGCCGCTGCATTCGCAAGCTTCTATTCAAATGCGATAAAGGGCGAGATGCAGCTCATCGGCCAAGTGGATGAATCAGGAGAAATCGAATACACGCTCGCAAGCGTACGCGATGATTCGGTTTGGGTCGTAAATCACTTAACGGGCCGTATAGAATCGTATGAAGAAGGCGTACCGGTCGCTCCCTACTCTCCTGTCTTGGTCTACCGATTCGAGGGCAAGCCGGCTTCGAGCCTAGTGCAGAAAACTAGAATTCAAACGGGGATCGATTTGAGCGACGCAACCTACGCATCGAAGCTTCCTCCACTGTTCAGGCCCAATTGATCGCAACCGGCAGCTGAGGATCCCTTGCCCGGGGCTCAATCTCGCCACGCGTAAGCCATCAGAGGTTTCCATGCTTGACAGCCCCCCTCGCTATTTCCATTTTCTCCCTCTTTTTCCAAATTTTCGTCATGAGACCGACATACAGACCACACCGATTGAAACGAGTCCGCAAGATTGGCTTCCGCGCTCGCATGGGAACTAGAGGTGGACGCGCCCTCATCAATGCCCGTCGCCGCAAAGGTCGGAAGCGTCTCGTAAACGTATAATAGGCTCCGCCTTCCATGGTCGGAGCATTTACGATGTCTCCGAAACTAAAGCTAGGGGCAACGCAGCGACTCAAGCGAAACAACGATTTCGTCTACACCCGCAAGAATGGGAAAACGTTTCGCTGCCGCTACTTCGCCCTGTTCTCAACGGTCCGCGACGCAAGCGTCACAGACTTTCCACATCCCCGAATAGGCATTTCCGCATCTAAGCGCGTTGGCAACGCGATCGCGCGAAACCGGCAAAAGAGGCGTTTCCGGGAGATTTTCCGCGCATTGCAGGGAGACATTCGCCTCGAGGCAGACATCGTTTTGAGCATCCGTCCCCCCGCAAACGATGCTTCCTACGCTGAACTGGAACAGTTGTTCCTAAAAGCGATCCAGTACAATGCCTTGCGTCGAGCGCGTCCGTAAAGACGGCCCCATTCTCCAATGCGAACGAAACAAGGCAAGGCCCAATTCTGCTTGCCTGACAAAACTCACCCTCTTTTATGACCGATCTTCGTTCACGCGAATTTTCCGACTGATACGACCCAATGGATAAGAAAAACTACGGAATAGGATTTTTGCTCCTCTTTGCCGCCTTCGCTCTGATGTTCTATCAAGCGCAGCAGATTCCCGAGCAGCCTGCGCCGCCCGCCAGCAACCCACCCGCCCAATCTCAGGGAGGACAGCCCGCAGTGATGCCTCAGCCCGCGCCAGCCCCGATCGTCACGCCCGCAGCTGCGCCCAATTCCGGACCCGCCGCCTTGGAGCAAATCGGATCCAACCTCGACGAGCGCGTCGTCCAACGCGAGAACTCGCTAATGACAGCGCGATTCACCAACTACGGGGGAGCGCTTCAAGAGATCGTACTGAAAGACTTTGAAACGTCGCGCGACGACGCGTCCCCTTATGTAATGAATGCGCGCCGTACGGGTCCCGCGCTTGAGCTCACTGGGCTTCTCGGCTCCGACAAGTCTGAGGCCTATCAACTCATCGAGCCAAGCGACCCGAATACTGTAGAGTTTCGCAAGGTCATTCAGGACAGCTATCAGATCACACGCCGCTACACGATCAATCAGGAAACGGAAAACGAGAAAGCCTACCTCATCCGGCACGAACTCGAATTTCGAAATCTAACGGACCAGGCTCTTCTCGTCGGCGATTTCAGTCTCAATGCAGGCACGGTCGCTCCATCAGGTCCGCAAGATGCGCAATTGCTGACATTCGGTTATTTCGATGGAGAAGACTCCAAGTTCCTCGCTCAAAGCAAATTTACTGGAAGTAACATCCCCTTCTTCAAGTCCCCACCGAGGGACTATATAAGCGAGAATCGAAATCTCGACTGGATCACGCTGAAGAACCAGTTCTTCATCACCATACTCAAGCCCGACACGCCAGGGGTAGGCTTCTTCGCCCAGCCCGTTAGCTTTCCGCAGTTGGTTAACGAAACGCGTCCTCAGCTCGGGATGACGGGTTCCTTGAAGATGGATAGCTTCACGCTCGCGCCTCAGGACACGCAAACCTACGGGTTCGACTACTATATCGGGCCCAAGGAGTTCGATCGGGTCTCGAGGGTGGGCGAAAATACGGAAGCGGGGATGCAGTTCGGTTTCTTCGGGGCGATTTCGAAGTTCCTCCTGACCATGATGAACCTTTTCCACGGGTTCTCTCACAACTACGGTGTGGCGATCATCCTGCTAACGCTTTTCATCAAGATTGTCTTTCTCCCCATCAATCTCATGTTCTCACGGTCCATGAAGCGCATGGGCAAGCTCAGCGAGCCGATGAAGTCCATCAACGAGAAATTCGGCGACAATCCCCAGAAGAAACAGCGGCTGATGATGGAAATGTACAAGCTCAACAAGGTGAATCCTGTCGCGGGTTGCTTGCCGGTGCTTATCCAGATTCCCATATTTTTCGGTCTGTTCTACATGCTGCGAAGCGCTGCGGAACTACGCCTAGCGGACTTCCTTTGGATACCCGACCTCTCGATGGAGGAAGGCATATTCACTCTGCCGTTCACCATCCCTTTCATAGGCGACCAGTTCAATATCCTGCCGTTCATCTACCTGGTATCGCTCGTTATCCAGATGGGCATGATGCCGACGCCATCGGTTGACAACGCCCAGGTCAAGATGATGAAGTTCATACCCTACATCTTCTTCCCGATCATTTATACATTCGCCTCCGGACTCGTGCTCTACTGGACGGTGAACAACATATTCACGATTGGGCAGCAATGGATGATCAATCGCAAGAAGGACGACTTTGAACTCCAGCTGCCCGCAGCCTTGAAAAAGGCGATGGAAGCGCCCAAAAAGAAGAAGCGCAAGAAGTAGAGCTCCGCGCTGCATTCCTCGCTCAACGCAACCCAATTTCAACGAGACATGTCTGGACATAGCAAATGGTCGACCATCAAACGGAAAAAAGGCGCCGCTGACGCCAAGCGCGGACAAATATTCAGTCGACTCTCCAAGGACATCACTTTGGCCGCCAAGAACGGCGGGGGCGATCCCGACATGAACCCGAAGCTCCGGACCGTACTGCTAAAGGCCAGGGCCGAGAACATGCCCATAGACAATATGGACCGGGCTATCAAAAAAGGGACCGGCGAATTGCCAGGAGTCGTCTACGAGGAATTCGTCTACGAAGGCTATGCGCCCCATGGCGTTGCCGTCGTAGTGGAAGTCACCACCGACAACAAGAACCGGGCCGCTTCGGATGTACGCTCCACCTTCTCAAAGAACGGCGGCAATCTCGGAGGAGCCGGATCGGTAGCCTTCATGTTCCAGCGCAATGGCCAGTTTATCATCTCCAAGGATAAGACGGACGAGGAAACGCTCATGGATGTATCGCTCGAAGCGGGAGCGGAGGATTTGAAAGTCGAGGACGAGTATTTCGAAGTGCTGGCGCCCCTAACGGAGTTCGATCACGTCAGCCAAGCTCTCTCGCAGGCAGAAATCGAGCCAGACAATGCAGAGCTCGCCTACCTGCCGAACAACTTGACGCCCATCACGACCGCGGAAGATGCCAAGCAAGTCATGCGGTTGATCGACACGCTGGACGACTTGGACGACGTGCAGAACGTCTTCCACAATGCCGACATACCTGCGGAGTTGATGCCTGAAGATTGAGGCCTTCGGACCTCTGACGGAATGCGCCGGGTAAATCGCTTGCAAGCAAGCAACTACGAAATCAGCGTCATAAGGAAGGAGCCGGCTTGCAGGTTGCGATCCGTTCGATAGGCTTCTCGCTTTTATGAACCCGGCAGAGGAAGACATAGCCCATGCGGTCGACGGAGAAATAGGACTCGTTTCGCCAAAAGACTTCCACTCGTCCACGCCCTTCGAGTTTCAGGGCGGCCAGAAAATCTCCGAGTTCACGCTCCGGTACGAAACCTATGGCACGCTCAATGCCGCAAGAGACAACGTGGTCCTGGTGGCGCACGCTCTCACCGGGGATCATCACTGCGCTGGGGTTCACTCGTTGAATGACCGCAAAACCGGTTGGTGGAACAGCATGATCGGACCCGGGAAGCCCATAGATACCAATCGCTTCTTCGTTCTTTGCGCGAATTGCATTGGTGGGTGCCAAGGTTCCACGGGACCCAAATCCGTGAATCCTGATACCGGGAAGCCCTACAATCTATCCTTTCCGTTCGTAACCGTTCGGGATATGGTAAAATCGCAGAAGATTCTCCTTGATAGCCTAGGGATCCGAGAACTGTACGCCGCGATCGGCGGATCGATGGGAGGAATGCAGGTTCTTCAATGGGCAATTGAGTATCCTGAATACGTGAGACGTATCATTCCGATGGCGACGACTTGGAGACAGAACGCACAAGCCATGGCGTTCGATGAAGTCGGAAGGCAAGCGATTATGCAGGATCCCGAATGGGACGAGGGGAACTACGACGAGAACAAGGGTCCAAATGTGGGATTAGCCATTGCTCGAATGATGGCCCATATCACCTACCTATCGGACCGTAGCATGAATCGCAAATTCGGCAGAAAGCGACAGGACGGGGACAGCAATCGCTACTCGTTCGATATAGAATTCGAAGTGGAGAGCTATCTAAAGCACCAGGCCCTGAGCTTTATAAATCGATTTGATGCCAATACGTATCTATATTTTACACGCGCCTTGGGATATTTTGATTTGGCGAGCGCCTACGGTAGCCTAGACAAAGCATTTCAAAATCTGAAGTGCCGCGCACTGTCGGTAGGTTTCACGACGGATTGGCTTTTTCCGCCAAGCCAAAATCGAGAAATTGTATTGGCAATGTTGCGACAAGGAGTCGAAGCGTCCTATTCGGAGCTTGATATTGATTTAGGCCACGACTCGTTTCTTATAGAATCCGAGGAGCTATTCAATCTCGTCCGAGACTTCTTAAATAACTAAATCGACCTTCAGCTAGCTGAAAGATCGTATATTGCGTATCCGCAAAGCCAATTCGGAATGTGTGTCGTTTTCCGCTTCCAATCTCCACGCAAGAACACCTTCTGCTCGATTCGGATATTTTCCGACTCGCAATAGGACTCGAACTGCTTTACGGAAAGTGGATTCCCACGTCGGGATTCCGACCAAGGCGTTGGAAAGACTTCATTCTCCAATCGTCGCCCATTCAGGAGCATGCTCAGTCGATTGCGCCAATAGGCGAAATTCACGAATCCAATCGTGAGGCAACGCGATACTCGCAATGCTTCCATTATCACTTCTGATGGATTGTCCAATTCCTGGAGGGTACGCGAACATATCACGCGATCGAAATGGTTGTCGGGAAACGAGCCCATGAACTCCATCATATCTCCCAGATAAGCAGACAGCCCGCGCTTAACGCAGTCATGTATTTTCTCGGAGCTCAAATCAACGCCCACTCCTTCAGTCTCCCGTGTCTGCTTCAAATACTCCAGAAGAACCCCGTGCCCACAGCCCAGGTCAAGCACGCGAGACTTGGGGTCCACCCAATCTCTCATGATTTGCATATCGACACTTCGCCTGTCCTTGCTCTTCGGCATCGCTCTAGAAAGTCATTGGAAAATGAAAAATAACCTCAAGACCAAATTTGCTAGTCATTTTCCTTATCTCCACACGCCAATCGATAAACTGTATCCACAAATTCTCGACCTTCTAACGGCTTCGTCACATACGAATCGATACCCGCAACTACCCATTCATCTTCAAGCAAGCTTGCCGGCATCGCAGTCAGCCCAATTATAGGAGTATTTCGATTAATGCCCGCTTTTCTGATCGCTAACGTCGCCTCCAATCTACTCATCTCAGGCATTTGGCAATCGAGAATGATAACGGCGTATAGGGTCTGCTTCGCCTTTTTGACTGCATCAATGCCGTTTTCAACGATCTCCACGTTGTATCCCTGGAGATAGCAACCCGTCAACCATCGCCTGACCTACGGCGCTGTCTTCCGCCAGCAAAATGGGGATTCCTTCTACCGTCCGCGAGCCATTTAGGGGCTCTTCTCCGTCGCTCGAATCCGAGCCCAACCAGAATTCAACTTCAAACCAGAATTCCGAACCCTTCCCTTGTTCGCTATTCACGCCTATCTCGCCACCCATCATAGTCACGAGCTCTTTAGAGATCAGCAATCCCAAGCCACTTCCTTCCCGAGCGGTTTGAAGCTGAGAGAACGGCTTGAACAAACGGTCCATGATCGCCTTTGCAATCCCTTCTCCAGTATCAGTTACCGCGAAGCGCAAGTCCACGCTTCTATCGCTTGATTTCAATATCTCTATGCTCAGCTCGATCTCCTTGCCCGCAGCGGAGTACTTGATCGCGTTGCTCAGCAAATTCACCAAGACCTGGAACAGGCAATCTGGATCGCCCACCAGGTTGTCGATGCCTTCAGTGGATCTCTTGAGAACGAAATTCACGTTCGCCGTCTTGAACTGCAAACCGAATGCTTGCTCGATGCGCTCAAGCAAGTCCGAAAGCTTGAACGGGAACTCGTGCAGCACGAGCTTCCCTGACTCCCACATCGAATAGTCCAGCGTATTGTCCAGAACGCTAAGCAGGCTCTGATTCACCACGTTGATGGAAGTTGCATACTCGCGTTGTTCCTCGCTGAGAGTCGATTCCAAAAGGGCATCCGAATAATTGAGCGACAGTCCGACTGGCGTACGCACCTCGTGACTCAAGGTATAGATGAATCGCTCCTGAGTGCGACGGGACTCCTCGAGCTCCCTGTTCTTCTGCTCCAGGATCAAGCAATGCCTATTGCGCTCGTACTCCTGAGCCGCTTCAAGCAACATGATCTTAAGCGAATCAGTGCTCCAGGGCTTGCAAATGAATTGGAATATGTGGCCCCCATTGATCGCATCTAACGCGACGTCGAGATCCATGTAGGCAGTTATCAGCAGCGAGACAATTTCAGGAGCGAATGAACGCGCCTTTTGGATCACCTCTACGCCAGTCATTTCCGGCATGCGCTGATCCGCAATGAGAATCCCGATATTGTTTCCTGCGTCACTCAGGATATCCAAGGCCTCCGCTCCGGAGTCCGCCGTCACTATTATGAAGTCAGAAGAGAACGTCTTCTTGAAGTAGCGCAACGACTTTGGCTCGTCGTCGACATAGAGAATTTTAAAGTCAGGTTTTCTAACCATTATCAAGAGTGGAAGCGTCGATCCAATGCAATGGAGGTTCTCTTCTCACCAATAATTAAATGGGCAGGCTTTAAAATCAACTATCGATTTCATCAGCGACAAAGCGCTTCACCAATTCTCAAAGCGTGTCAGGACCCGCTCAATCCAGTCGAATTCATGAATCGCCTCCACCACATTCGACTGCTCTTTCAGCAGCCCGATCTTAATTCCGATCCCAGAGCCATCTTTGGAGCTGATATCTAGCGTTCCTCCGTGATGGAAGCATGTCAGATAGGCCCCGAGCAGCCCTGACGGAATATTCATCAAGGAAACCTCTCCCCACGAGCCGTTCTCGACAGTTACGCCGATCGTCAGGGAATCCGATCCATCCACTAAATCGACCGCAACAGAGCTCGCGTCAGCTGATTCCGCCGCCCATTCAAGCAAGTAACGCAACGTTGATTCCATCATCGGCACATTCGCTTCGATGACGAACTCTGCAGAAGCCGCCCCTTCCGAAAGTTGGACCGAATTCTGGGACGATGCGATCTCTGCAAGCAAATCACTGATCGATAGATTCTCCAATGATTGGTTCTCCGTTCGGCTCCATTCCGCGGATGCTCCCTCGCAGGCTAAATGCAGCGATTTCAGATTCTCCGGTACTTGCGCCCAAGTGGCAAAACCCTGAGCAGTGGCCGACTCTTGTATCGAAGGTAGCTGCTCAATGAGCGAGCGGATGGCGCCGCCAGGATTCCGGATTGCAGAAATTCCCATCGACATCGCCACTCGCTCGCGCACACGGGTTACGCCCTCCATGCGCTGCTAGGCGCTTAGCTTCTCTCGCATCAATTCATCCCGCTCCCGGCGCAGCAAAAAGAACTGCATCGACTGCCGAAGCTCGAGGAGCAAGGCGTTCAAGTCCCAAGGCTTGGTGATATAGCGAAGGATCTCCCCACTATTAACCGCTTCGATTGCATCCTCTAAATCAGTATAGGCCGTTGTCAGAATTCGCGTAATGTTCGGGTATTCTCTACGAGCATACTTCAAGAGTTCTACGCCACGGGCTTCTGGCATTCTCTGGTCTGTAACTAGAATTGCGATACGGTCAGCATATTCTTCAAGTATAGCCATCCCTTCCTTGGCGCTCGAGGCGGTATAGATCGTGAATTCCTTGCTGAATGCTCGACTAAAATACTTAACCGTCTGCTCCTCATCGTCTACGAAGAGTATTCCAAACTCGCTGATCTCATTTTTCATATAGTTATCCTCTAATTTTTATTAATTCAGTCCTCAATTCGACTTATGGGACGGGTCCAGAGCCGCTTCATGATTCAAGGGAATATCGAAACTAAATTTGGATCCCTCTCTAGGGCGGCTTTCTCCAAGCAGCTCTCCCCCATGATTCTTAACAATCGTATGGCAAATACTGAGACCAAGCCCTATTCCATTGCCCACGTCCTCTGTCGTAAAAATGGTTCGAAAACGCGTGACAGCGTACTTTCATCCATACCGATTCCATTGTCAGAAACCGAAACGCGCACACGGTCCTCCTGGCGCTCGCTGCGAATCGCAATTTCCCCCGGCCTAGCGCCTTTCAACGCTCTTATCGCGCTGCACGCATTCGTAATTAAATTCACCAACACCTGAACAACATGGCCTTGCGAGCCGACGACCTGGTCGCCGGGCTCGAGCTCAACCGGCGTTGCTATATCCGAGCGCTCATTCGCTGTGAAACGAAGAGCGCTCTCAACCGCTGCTGACAACGAAAAGGGGCGTGTCTTCTCTGTTTCCAACGGGTGAGCGAACGTATGGAGGTCTGTAACTATATTCCGTATACGGCTGACGCCTTCGTCAATATCTTCAAAATACTCCGTCAATGCCTCGCTGTTCTTTACATCCGATTCCATGCGAGCGAGCTGGATCGCTGAAATCACGTAGTTTAGTGGATTGTTCACCTCATGAAGCAAGCCCGCGGCCAGGCCACCAAGCGCATTCAGTTTCTCACTACGTACGAGATTTGCTTGGGTTTCCTTTAACTCGCCGAGCGTATCTACGAGTTCACGGTTTCGATCAATCAATTGCGATTCCAAACGCGCAGTTTCTAGCAAATTTCGTAGTCGAGTCTCCACCTCCGACCGACTAAAGGGCTTGGTGAGGAAATCGTCCGCGCCGTTTTGGAGAGCGGTCAGCTTAGCCTCTTCGTCCACGCGAGCCGTTAGCAAGATTATCTTGATATTGCGCGTTTTGGGATCTCGCTTCAACCGTTTACACACCTCCAAGCCATCCAGCTCGGGAATCATCAGGTCCAAGAGCAAGAGATTGGGCAACAGTTCGCCCGCAAGCTCTAGCGCCTGTTTCCCATCGCGCACTTGGGACATGCGATACTCCTTCTCCAAGAACCCAACAAGATACTGCCGCATGTCAGGCTCGTCATCGACGATCATCAGCGTAGGAAGATCACCCTTCGGCAACTGCGATTCAACACGCTCGAACGGCGAACTGATCGGCAGGGTCGCTCTCTGTTCGGCAGATTGATGAATGGCTGAGAGCGCGTCCAGATTCGACGGGACATCCACCGATTCAGGCACTCGGGGAGCGATAGCGACATCGTAGTACCGACATCCAGCTTGCTCTCCACGTGAATGCCACCACCCATTTTCTCCGCGAGGTCCTTAACAAGAGCCAGTCCTAACCCGCTTCCCTGGTACCTGCGCGTGCTCGAGCTGTCCGCCTGACGAAAACGATCGAAGATGTACGGCAAATCTTCATCCGAAATGCCGATCCCCGTATCTTCGACGTCGACGAGCGCAAAGCCGTTCTCGACACGAATCCTCGTTGAGATCGTCCCTCCTTCGGGCGTAAACTTTATCGCATTGCTAAGTAGATTCAGGACAACGCGCTCTAACGCGTATATGTCTACTTGAGCGCCGACAGGTTGATCTGAAGTCGATTGCTTGATTACGATGCCCTTCGTATCAGCCATGTGCATCATCGAATTGACAACGCCCGATACGAATTGATTGAGCTCCACCGGTTGCAGATTCAGGCTCGTTTTGCCTTCCTCGAGCTTTATGACTTCCAGCAAGTCATTGACGAGCTTGAGCAGTCGAAAGGCATTGTCGCGGGCCACCCGCATCAATCCCGCCACGTTGCTCGAGAGCGCTTCCGGCGTCTTCAAGACGTCTTGAATTGGAGACAAGATTAACGTTAAAGGCGGGCGCAGTTCGTGGCTAACGTTCGCGAAGAACTGAGACTTCATGCGATCAAGATCCTGGAGCTTCCGGTTCTGAACATTCAGCTCTAGATTCAAGTTGTACTCGCGAACACGGGATCTGGTATTAAAGAAACTTGACGTTGCGCCTATAAATCCCGTCAGCGAGATGAAAAAGCAATTATTAAACAAGAGGCTCCAAGCGATTGTTTCATCGTGGGTAATGCCTCTTGCTACACAAGCGGTAACATAGGCTCCGATCATCGTGCAAAATAGAAATATTACCTCTTTGTAGGTCCAGGGAAGCAATGCTCCCGCTCCCAAGAATACGAGGTTAAGCGCACCATAGTAGGGTGAACTCGCACCCTCAGTCAGATAGACCATCATGCAAATCGACAAATTGACCACGATGGCCCAGGACGTATTCAATTTGTCTATATGCTGTTTTCCAAAATGCGAATCGTGCGTCCTGTATATCAGGAATATCAAGACTACCGCCCCCATACGTGTCGCAAATAACGGCCCCAATAGCGCAGGATATAGAATATAGTCCAGCGATACTCCAGAACCGATACCGAAAAGCTCAAGTAAACATGCGATTCGACCACGACGAATTCTTAGTTCGGTACTTTCGAACTCGAAGGCTGATGCCTGTTCTTTGCTAATCAATTCCGATGAGTCCATCAATCTTCCAAACGAATATCCAAAAACACATTCACTCCTGTGTCGTCACATTCGATTTCGTATTCAGAATTCTTCGGAGCCAGTTTTTTCATGTCCTCTTCATTTCGATACACAAGATACCAATCTAGCAAATGCTCCATGTGGAACCTATTTGGATTATTCGTATGTACATTGGTGACACAAACCAATCCACCAGGATTCAATGACTCGTGAAATATAGATACGAGGCGCTTGCAAATCGCATCAGAAAAATAATCGAAGAGCCCTGCGCAGTAGACCATGTCAAATTTACCGATCTGCATATTCTGGTTCTCGTGAATTTCTTTCAAGAGCGTGTCGATCGACTTATGCACGAAATTCAATATCGGTTTATTGCCGCTCGCAGCTACGGAGGCATTGATTTTCTCTTTGGTGTAGTCAAGCGGCTCCGAACTAAAATCCATTAGCTGCAAGGACGTCTGATTCGACAACGGTCTGTCTTTTATATATCGCTGGACTTCCACCGCAGGGCCACATCCGATGTTTAAGACCGTAAACATTCGTTCCTCCTCTTCCACTACCCGCTCAGCTTCAGCGTTCAAGCGCTCCTCGAGCATTAGAACTCGATTTCTATGAGCTTTCGGAGCCGCAGCCTTTATATGAAATTCGTCTACTATGTTGGCATAGATTCCCCGCACTCTCGAATCTGACTCGCGCAGCATCATATTCACCATTTCATAGTCGCCCGCATAGCCGAGCGGCTTCGTGTAGGACCTATGCACGAACGGCGAGCAGAGAACCAATGGGTGGAGCTCTCTCTGTATGTAGGCCTTGTGTACCATCAGATCTTCCTCTGGCACCTCGGATGCTGCCGCTTCAAATTGCATGAAAAGTTCGCCGAATTTCGGCTCGATCGGTTCACGTACATCATTAACGAACTCCTCCCGCAACGACTCGTTCGCGACACGCGGTCCCGGACTAAACGCGCCCGCTTCTGCTTCGTCAAGCCAACGACTGAGCTCGCTAAGAAAGTTCCGCAGAGTTCCAACCGCAACTTGGTATTTCGTTTGTATACTATGACTGGAAGACCAGTCGTCGATGAAGCGTTTCGTTTCCGATCTAAGCTCTCCACCGGGAAGCAGCTCATTGAGATCCGACCAAGCATCAACGAGAGTAGTCGAGACGATAACCATCAACCCGGTGCTAAGCATGTGGCTGACCACCGCTTTGCCTTGATACACTGTCCGGGAGCCTCTCAATATTTCAAGCCGAGGGATAACTTCCGACAACTGGACTATCGAGTAGGGATTGTATACCTCGAATACGGCAGTCGTCCGGGTAATGTGGATTAAAGTCCCGCGGCCTGCGCTCCCTTGGCTGTTACTGAAGGAAACTAGACTATCGATTCCAGATATCCTGGGCTCGCCAGTAGTGTTCGTAATATTCATAAAATTCGATTGATTTATGCTGCTCGGCCTAGTGTTTCCATGAGCTTAGAGGTTACCAAATGCCCCAGTTCCACGATATTTGCGACCTTTAGTAAATCCATGGTGGTAACCCGTACTCCAAACTCGCTTTGAATAGCGATCGCCAATTCGATGAGCATCAAAGAATCGATCCCTAGGTTGTCTAAGCTTTGACGTCGATCTATACGCTTTTCGCTCAGCTTGAGAATCTTCGACAGGCCGATGCAAAGCAGCGCTTGAATCCGTTCGTCTCTCTCATCCTCTGGTAGCGATGCGATGGCCTCTGCCATCGCGAGCGCAACCACATCGATCTCCTCCGATTCATGGTTTACGTGCGTGGCAACCAAATTTGAGAACAAGGCAGATTGGGCGATATCCGCATTCGCTACGCTCCATTCATCCCAATCAATCTCAAACGCGCCGACCTGTGATTTCCCAGAGCGCATCGCAACTTCCAGCGCTGCCAATGCTGACGCGTTCGTCATGCCCTTCAATCCCTCTCTACTCAAATGATCACTAAGAGCGCCGTCTCTCGCTACGGCTCCTGATTCTCCAAGCACACCCCAATTTACAGTGATTCCATTCACGTCTACGGACCGCAAGTAATCGGAGAATCGATCCAGGAAGGCATTCGCGGCAATATAATTTGCTTGGCCCTTGTTTCCAACGAAAGTGGAAATCGATGAAAAGCTTACGAAGTAATCCAGCGCTTCTGTATCAGAATATTGATACAGATTCAACGCACCAAGAATCTTAGGTTTCATTACCTTCGAAAAGCGTTCTCGATCCATGTCCATCAAAAAACCATCGTCCAGTACCATCGCTCCATGAAAAATCCCTTTGAGCGGCAGGGGACCCTCATTGATTTGCTGCATTAAGCCTTTCACTTCACTGTCATTTGCAATGTCGATCGCAACTGCTTCGACCGAGACCTCGCTTCCTTCGATCTGCTCCAACTCACGCTTGAGATCCTCAGAAGCGGCTCCGCTACGACTCGCAAGAAATATCTTGCCTACGCCCTGTCCAATCAGCCATTTCGCTACTTCCAATCCAAAGCCTCTCGTTCCCCCAGTGACAAGATAGGCCCCCGAACTGGAGACCATTCTATACTCTCACTCGCAGCAGAGATCATGACGTTCTCTCCCTCGAACCGCACCTGAGAGCTTCCCAGTTTCCGCTCTTTTGAATGCTCCTCCAACGCAGTCTGGAATCTACTTATTGGATACGTCGGTCGCGGCATTTGCTTCGCAATTCCTGTAGCTAAATCAATGCCCAGACGCTCTAACGCGTTTTCGACCCAATGGATATCATTTGATTGCAGTTTCTCGAAATCGATCGATGCAAACATGATGTTCGATCCAAGCATTGAAAGCGGGATGTATTGCTCACTTCTATTCTCGGAACTTCGTACATCCACGAATCGCCCATCGCTCTCGAGCAGGTTCAAGCTTTGCGACAATCGCTCGCCTGATAGAGAATTCACGTCCACTTTTCCACTCTTCGCGACACGGCTTACCCCTTGAACGAACTCCAGGGACTCAGAATCGACCACTCCACCAATTCCGATCAATTCAATCGCTTCCCTCTGGTCAGCATGCGGCGCGGTCGCAAAAACCGTTGCGCCCAATTCCTTTGCGAGAAAGATCGCGGCCAATCCAAAACTATCAGTCGCACCATGAATCAAAATTGATTCCGACTTGCGTAGCTTCGCAACCTTTTCGAGCGCGTAATAGGCATGAGCGATATATACCAAGTCAATTGCGCTCTCTAGCTCTATCGGATTCGAGAACTTCGCGACACGACTAGCCGTGACATTGGTTGAGGTACCAAACGCTTTGTCTGATCTCGAGACGATGGTTATCACCTATATTCAATCCTATTACGTCGCTTCCAAGCCTGTTCACGAATCCCGATACAAACGCGCTCTAAACCTGAAAGGCACGCATAGTGAACGGCTACTTCGACCTGATCGCTTGACGGTGCGCACTTCTCCAAAGGAATCAGTGCCGTATTCATTTCAGGACTACCGTCATCAATCATTGCCAATTCGTATGGCTCATTATCCTCGACCATCCGATCAACTCGTTGAGTGTCTTCTGGATCCGATCGCAATCTAACAAGCGTCCGTTCGAAGTTCCCGTCGCTTCGGAGCGCAAGTTCATCCCCTTGAAAGTGCACCAATTCTACTGTTTTCAACTCCAAAAAGTTCGAATCAATATTTTCTGGTAGATCGATTAATGAACAGGTGAGATTCCCAAATTCGTTTCCAGCTAATCGGGCGAGCCCTGACAATGGCGCGTGATCCAACATCACTGTACCCTCTTCATTTCCAACCCCGTAAACTCCCCTCGTCACTACTGTCAAGGAGGCAGCATCAAGGGCTCCGCTAAGTTGAGTCGCGAAACAGGAAAACGAAGCGCAATCTTCAATCATCAAATCAAGATCCGTCGCATTCAAAGAACCGAAAAAGAATGCTCTTTTTACTTCCGCTATCGAGATTTCAGCGAATAGCTTTTCATAGTGATCTGAGCACTCGAGATCCATATGAATTGTCCCGTCCCCACCTACTCTGAACTCGGGACTAGCAACGACGCATTGAGCCTGCAGCTCATGTGATTCAAACACGCTCCGAAAGGCATTAAGGGTCGAATCGTCTCGTGACACGAAGAGGTAACGAGACGAATTCGCCAGCCCCAATCCATCCTCAATAGCCTCTTGAGGTATCCATTTAGGTTCGTAAAGGCAATCGATGCTATTATCGGGTTCGCCAAGTCTACGATTATCCAGTTTCTGACTACGAAGTCCTATCAATTCTCCAATGGGTTGATTGCCTTCGTCCACGAAAAACAAATTCGCCTCCACTATTTCACTGGTTCGATTCGTGACTACCCCATAGCACCAGAACGATTCCGGTATGGATCTTCTCAAAATCACTTTCTTGATCGAAACCGGAACAAAAGGGGTATTTCCAGGCACAATAGACAATTTGCAGTGTATCGCTGTATCCAAAACTGCAGGATGGATTAAAAAGTATTCACCTCGATGTCCCATTTGGATTGATGCGTCTATCTTTGCGAGAAACTCGTCCTCGCAAGCAAAAAGCCTATCGGCTCGTTGGAAGTCCGGTCCGTAATGCAATCCCCGCTCTTCAAGCATCAGATACAGGTCCTCTATCGGCACTTCCGTAGTCAAATTCTCTTGTATGCTGCTTAGATTCAGAGGTTCAGGATCGCTAGCCTCGATATTGACGAAATAACCGCTGGCTTGTAATTTCCTAGTCCCGGAACTTTCACCATAAACTTCAAATCGATCTATCTTCGGTTCGTATACTGTATACAAAAATTGAACATCATTCTGCTTAACAAACAAAATATTGTGAAATTCTAAATCCCTAATAATGCAACTATCAGAATCAAAACACTTTCGAAAAGCCTCCAGTCCTGCTTCAACATATCCGGCGCCAGGAAAGACTACCTCATGGTTGACCACATGGTCCTTGAGAAAGGGGAAATAACCGCCGCCAATTTCAGATCTCCAATTGTTTTTTGCCCCTTCGGGGGAAGATCGTAGCAGGGGATACTCGGATGCGGCAATACGGTCTTGAAGAGACACCTCAGACTCTATCCAGTAACGCTCTCGTTGCCAGGGATAGCTAGGTAAAGTCGTAAACCGACCCCTTCAGGAATGACGGCGTCCCATTGTATGGCTTGGCCTTGGGTATACAGCTGCCCCAAGGATTCCCACATTCTAGCCCGCTCGGGAACCTTGCGATTTAGAGACGGGGTCAGCCGGGCCGAGACGTTTCGGCTCGCTGCTATCTCCCGTATAGAATGGCCCAACACTGGGTGCGGGCCAATTTCAAGGAAATCAAGGCACCCGTCATCCAGCAGCGCGATTATGCTCTTTAGGAAATGCACAGGTTGCCGCACATTTCGCCACCAGTAATCTGCCCCCAATTCCGGTCCTTCCAATCGTTCGCCAACTACAGTTGATATAAACGGAATCCTAGACTTAACCGGCGCAATATGATTTAGCGCCTTTAGAATGGACGACTCGATTGGGTCCATCTGTCCACTGTGATAGGCGACTTCAACCTGCAACTTGCGATTGAATTTTCCTTCAGATTCTAGAATGCCTTCAATCGTTTCCAGCTGCGCTTCCTCCCCAGAAAGCGTAACGCTGCTTGGACTATTGATCGCCGCGATAGATACACCATCGTATCCGCTAATCAATGTCAACGCCTCGTCTTCACTCAATCCAGCAGCCAACATCGACCCCTTGCCCGCAAGCGTTTGCTGCAGGCGACTGCGGTGAAGGCTCACACTGATAGCGTCCTCTAAAGAAAGGGCTCCCGAGACATAAGCAGAAGCCACTTCTCCAACGCTATGCCCGACCACTGCATGAGGCTCAATGCCCCAGGATTTCCACAGTGCCGTCAATCCCACTTGAATCGCGAAATTAGCAGGTTGGGCGACTTCCGTACGCCCCATGCGCGATTCGGCTTCATCCGCCAATAATTCCTCTAAAATAGACCAGCCTGCTTGCTTGTGAAATTCTTTATCGCATTCCTGTATAGAATCTTTAAATATAGGCTCCGTTTCCATCAGCTCCCGGCCCATAGCCCACCATTGCGGCCCCATTCCCGTATAGACGAATACCAGCTTCCGGGCACGATTTTCATCGGAAAGGTCAGACGATAGATGCTCAACTGCGGCTCCTTCGCTGAACTGCTGGAGTCGCTCCCTCAAGGTGTCTAAGCTCGGAGCTAGAACCGCCGCCCGATGCGTGTGATGAACCCTCCGGCAGGAGGCAGTGTAGAAGAAATCCGCAATCGAACGAGAGTCCGTCTTCGACGCTAAACTAAATGCATATTTTGCCGCGACCTCTTTCAATGCCTCATCGCTGCGGGCGGAGATTGGCAACAAGTGAAGCGATTGCTCGTTGGTTTCGCCTGATCCGCTTGCGCGGCTTTCCGGCGCGGGGGCCTCTTGCAGCAAGACATGAGCATTCGTTCCGCCATAGCCAAACGAGTTCTCTCCTGCGTACCTCGGCTCGGGACCTCGTTTCCAGGCTACCGGCTTAGCAGGAATTCGGATACAAATATCATCCCATGGAATTTTCGGGTTTGGGTTGTTGAAATGAAGATTTGGCGGTATCGCTTCGTGATACAGCGAAAGGGCTGCCTTTATAAGGCCTGCGATACCCGCTCCGGCTTCAAGATGGCCATATTGGTCTTAACCGAACCCACGTAACAAGGATCGCTCTCCGCTCGACCTTCTTTCAGAACGCTATTGAGCGCATTTATCTCCGCCGGATCCCCCGCCTGAGTTCCCGTTCCATGCGCTTCTACATAACTGACTAAAGACGGCGCCACTCCCGCTCTTTGGTAGACATCCCTGGTGAGCGACTCCTGAGCCTTGGAATCAGGGAGCGTTATTCCCGCCGTACGCCCGTCCTGGTTCATTCCAGTCTCACGAATCAGCCCCATATATCCTATCCCCATTCGCTTGGGCCGCGTGAAGCGGTTTCAGGGCGACCACCCCGGCGCCTTCACCCCTCCCGTATCCTGCCGCTCCCTCATCGAACGCTTTGCAGCGCCCGTGCGGCGAAAGGAACTTGCCTTTACTCATTACGATCGGGAATTCCGGGCGCAGCATCACATTAACGCCTCCAACGAGAGCGAGGTCCGATTCGCCATTCCACAGGCTCTGGCAAGCAAAGTGAGTGGCCACTAAGGACGATGAACAGGCCGTATCCATAGTGACGCTAGGACCTTTCAAATCGAAGGTGTAAGAGATCCGATTCGAAAGCATCGTCATCGTAGAACTCGCAGCAGAATGCGTGTTCGCCAGCTCTCGATTCAACTGTCCAAACCGTAATACATGCTGTCCATGCAGAAGCCTCCGACGAACACCCCTGCGCGGCTATTCTTAAGGTCGGACTCGATCAAGCCCGCATCCTCGAGCGCCTCCCAAGTCACCTCCAAAAGCAACCGCTGCTGAGGATCCATGCTCTCAGCTTCTCGCGGCGAGATTCCGAAAAACAACGGATCGAACCGGTCGATCTTCTCCTTTAGAAAGCCCCTTGCTTCACGTACATCTTCCCGGGCTTGTCAGGATTCTCATCATAAAATCGCCGCGTGTCCCATCGGTCCGCAGGTACGTCCACAATGGCGTCCTTCTTCCGTCGCATAAGGTTCCAGAATGGCTTCGGGGATGTCGCTCCCCCTGGGAAACGACAACCGATGCCAACGATTGCGATTGGATCTCTATCCGTCTGAGTCATGCGTCCATACTGTCAAGATCCGGTCCGCGGCGGTTGGATTTGAGGGTCGGAAATAGATCAAGCCGATGTGGGACGGCTTTCATCTAATCCACTTTAACTGAGCTGCGGGGGAACTGTTACCGCTCTTTTAGTCCTGGCTTCGCCGAAGACAATGCTAAGTTTACGACTAACTGGATTAACAGGTTTTCCCCTACTTGCATGCCTATAACTCGAAGACCGTCGGCTCATTGCAAATCATAGGCGCGACCTATTGTCGCTCGTAATGGATTCGCCACTGCAATTTCCAGGTTTCGCCACCATCGTTCGTAGATTCCCAATCCCAGGTGAGGCTATTCTCCTCGATATCATGGAATACCATCCTCAGAAATGAGACTCTCCCATTCGGGCCGGGCCGCGCCTGAGTCCGAAAAATGCGCTTATCGCCATCCGTCTCACCCGTAAATTTAAAAAGCCTCCGTTGGTGTCCGCCCAAGCTTGCCTCCAGGTCTTCGAAGGTGGATTGAATACGGACACGCTCGTTCCCTTGAAACCCTGATTCTTGCCTTCCAATATCTGGAAATTCTCCTGCAAGACCTTTCCATCCAGGATCTTGATGATCTCATTGACGCCGCGGCCCGTCTTTCCTTCGCCTTCATCTCAGGATACGTTCCATTTGCCGACCCAGAAATCGAAGAGCGCGGCATCGTCACTTCCCATGCACTAGAACTCACGGATAAAGATGCCAATCCTGCCACTAGCAACGCCAACTTCCTCATAATCTTCAGACAATCAGATCGCAAGGGGACTTGCAGCTCAAATCCGTTCCTATTCTCTTCTTCTAAAGCTCGAGTTCGCCTTGGCTCGTCCTGAGCTTGGCGACATCGATGAGTTCACGGCCTATCGCTTCAATTACAGTTGCGACTACCGCATTTCCAAACTGCTTGTATGCCTGAATTCGTCGCGGGTCGATCTTGAAGGTTTCAGGAAATCCCATCAGGCGCCGGCATTCTATCGGATGCAGCTTCCGCACGACGCCATCCACTAAATAAGCGCCCGTTTTCGCGGCGGCGCCTCCTCCGTGAGCGGATAGCGTGATGCCGTGACCGTCTGGCGAGTAGATACGCTCTCCCTGTCCCCCTTTATTGATTACGCCAATTTGCACGGGCCGACCCCGATCGCCCTTTCCCTCCATCGAGAGGTCATTTTTTGTAATAGAAATATCGTTACGATCTAGTATCGTTCCTTCCGCCTCTTCGTTTGAAAGCAAAAAGTCCCTCACCGTAATGCGCTGACCCGTGGGCAATGGAAACTTGAACTCCGTTGAGGCGAGGTCTCGCCGCACGCCAACAATATACAATCGTTTTCTCGCCTGTGGCACTCCGTAATCCGACGCATTCAAAATAGAATGATTCGTTCGGTACCCCTGCTCTTCGAGCATGGCCAAAGTCCTCCTCAGAGTATCCCCATTTCGATGACGAGCATAGTTCGCTACATTCTCCAGGAATACCGCCTTGGGCTGTTTTGCCGAAACTATTCGCATGACTTCGAAGAACAACGTCCCTCGGGCATCCTCAAATCCAAGCTGCTTGCCACTGACAGAAAAAGGTTGGCAAGGAAATCCACCACACAGAACATCATGGCTCGGAATATCACTGGCGTCTATTTGGGTGAGGTCTCCCGCCGGCTTTTCACCGAAGTTTCTCTCATACGTCGCGGCGGCATGCCGATCGATCTCGGAACTGAACACGCAACGACCCCCCAGCCTTTCCAACCCGATCCTAAAACCTCCTATCCCTGCAAACAAATCGATGAACGTAAACATGATTCTATAAGCTAGACGATACGCTCCAACGCGTTAGGAGATATTTCACTTACGGCGCGCAATATTGTGTCCGAGCCAAATACGCGCTGTCGGAATCCTTCCCGCCCTGCATTCGATTCGAAATCGAATCCTATCAACGCGCGACCAACACGTTCACCTGTGTAGTTGTAATTAAAATACACTATACTAGAATTTTGACAGCTTCCAAGCAGGAAATCATGCAGCGCCCCTGCTCGCTCGGGAAACTCGATTTTGATGAAGCAAGGGTATTTTATCAATGACGCATCATAGCGGATGATGCGAAATTCGACGTCTTCATCCCCAGTTGCGTCTTCGAAGACCACTCCCAGCTTCTCCAGTTGCTGTTCCAAAACAGCGAACTGCTCCGGCATTGCATCGATCCCAATCACAGGCTTCGCCTTCCCCCCGTCGACCAGCCCATGCTGGAATTCAATTATGTTAACGGACTCTAGAAACGTTTCCAGCAAGTGCAGGAGCGCCCCAGCGCGTTCGGGGATCTGAAATCGATAGTAGCGTCGATGGGCCGAACCAATCCCCGCGTGACGCACGACGTAAGATAGCTGCCCGAAATCCATATTGGAACCGCAAATGATTGAAAGCGCTCGCTTGCCGCCCAGAGTTTCCTTCTCTTTCAGCCAACCCGCCAACCCCATCGCGCCGGCAGGCTCCGGGATTAAGCGCTGGCTCTCCCAAAGCAATTGAATCCCCGCGCAAACTTCGTCGTTCGTTACGGTGATAAATCGATCAATCAAGCGTTTGCAAAAATGACTCGTGAGCCGCCCCGCTTTCTTGACCGCAGTGCCGTCGCAAAAGACATCCAAGTAATCGAGTTCAATAGGGCTCCCCTCTGCAACGGCGGCAGCCATCGAAGCCTGATCAACGCCTTCGACACCGACAATCTCAATGTTCGGATAGTAGCGTTTCAACCAGCAAGCGACTCCTGCCGCCATACCGCCTCCCCCGATTTGCAAGTACGCTACGTCGAAGTCCTTCTCGCCAGACATCACGACCTCATCCGCAAGCGTACCCTGACCAGCCATGACCGCCAAATCGTCGTAAGGATGGATGAAGGTCTTCTCCTCAGATTCCGAATAGGCATGCGCCGCGCGAGAAGCATCGTCATAGGAATCGCCTTCAAGCCGCACGTTCACCGCAGCGCCGCCGAAGGTCTTGACTGACTCCTGTTTCATCATAGGAGTCGACCGAGGCATGAAAATTTCTGCCTTGGTGCCCAATTTCGAAGCGGCGAGAGCCACTCCTTGCGCATGGTTGCCCGCCGACGCGCAGACCACGCCCTCGCGCCTCTCCTCGTCACTTAGCAGGCTCATGCGATTATATGCGCCTCTCCATTTGTAGGCGTGAATTGGCGACAAATCTTCTCGCTTTATATACACGTTCTCCGTTTCGCTCAATCGGTTTAGCGGCGTCGGGCGCGCGATCTCGTAAACACGCTGGCGCGCTTCAAGAATCGCCTGAAACAGGTCGTCGATCGACGGATACGCTGACGGATCTCGTTTATTCACAATGCTATTTTTGGGCATGATGCAAAAACCCCCAAACAAGCAGGACCATGAAAGCGCCAATCCACGCGGACATATAAGCAATCGGACCCAGCTCGGGAGCCGTGAACGCGATTAACGCAGCCAGCAAAGTCGCAACTATGAGCGGGAAGACAATGATCTTTCCCAATGGCGGGGGCGAACTCATAGCCACGATCCAAACAGCTTTAGAGGGGTTGGCGACCCCTTTTTCCCACGCTCGCGCATCACGTTCAGTTCGAGTCTACTCGTTCCCAAAAAGGCGCTCAATCTCCCTGCGATCCCGCTTCGTCGGACGTCCGAGACCCTTGTCTCGACGAAGCGTTCTTTGAGCAGCGGTCTGTCGCAGCAATTCATACTCCTCCGGGGGCGTCAGGTCTTCTATGAATTCCTCCACTCGTTTTGCCCCTACTCGCTTCTCCAGCAAGTCCAACACGCGTATCCTCTTTGTGATTGGGCCCGATTGGATCTCGACGATTTCGCCCCGCTTCACGCCATAGGTAGGCTTCGCTTTCTCATCCCTGACACGCACCTTTCCGCCACGGCACGCGTCCGACGCGAGCGTTCGCGTCTTAAAGAGCCGGACTGCCCATAGCCAGCGATCGATGCGGCATTTGGCTACTGGTTCCTCACCCATCTCTCTCAACCCAAGCGCTCAACGCGCTTCTCATCCAGCTGCACATTTCGTGAAAATGCGGAACTCGACTCCGCAACTCAATTGGGAAATCCAGAAACGAAAAAACTCCCGCACGTATGCGAGAGCTTCTTCGGGATCCAATAGCTTGATCCCGTCACACCTGCCAGAAAAGGCCCTTGAAGCGAAAACCGAAGTTTTTCGATAGCTTCAATGACCAATACGACACTAGGACCGCATTTAGTTTCCAAAATTAGTGAATTTACTTTCAACACGCGGGATGCTGGTCCAAAAATCTTGGGAACGCCCCAAAGCCAAGCAACTGTGTCACGCTCCCCCTTCAACTACGAGCATTCCCGTTTCGACCTGATAACCCCATTGTGCGTTGCGTCGCTTTCGATCATTGGCGTTTTCTTTATCTACAGCGCTCAGCATTACCAGCAGAGCGACGACTGGCTGAAGCAGATCGTGTGGATTGGCATCGGACTGACCGCTTTTACGGTCGTTTCGTTCGTAGATTACAAGATCTTCCTCAAATACTCGCACTGGCTCTACGCGTTATCTCTCATACTGCTAGCGCTCGTCCCCTGGAGCCCTCTAGGAAAGGCATTTTACGGAGCGAGGCGCTGGCTCGATGTTGGAATTGGCCCGACATTTCAGCCCAGCGAGCTGGCCAAGCTCGCCTGTATCGTCATCGGAGCGAGCCTTCTCACCCGCTCGGAGATCGGCAAGCTCAGCGAATCGCGCCTGACACTTGCTAAAATGACGCTTGCGGTTTCAGTTCCATTCTTATTCATCTTGTTCCAGCCCGATCTTGGATCGGCGCTCATCATTCCTACTGTCATGTTCGCGCAGCTTTACGCATCAAACCTCGCCAAGTCCTTCTTCACCACAACGATCGCTATCGGATTAGTGTTGGTCGGACTGGCTGTGCTCGATACTCACAACTATAGCGAATACGTAATCGCGAAGGCGGAGGCAAAGGAAGAGCAGGTGGTTGAACGCCCTCATTTTTGGATTCCAATCGAAGACTATCAGCGCCAGCGGATAATGGGCTTTATCTATCCAGACAAGGTCGATCGCAGAGATGCGGGCTGGAATCGGGAACAATCAATTATATCAGTGGGATCTGGAGGCGTGTTCGGCAAAGGCTGGCTGAACGGCAACCAGGCCCAGCTGGGCTATCTGCCTCGCGCAGTGGCCCACAACGACTTCATTTTCTCCGTTATCGCGGAGGAAACAGGCTTTCTGGGAAGCGTAGTCGTGGTATCGCTATTCGGCTTGCTTATTGGGAACAATATTCGCATCGCCACCATCGCCAGGGACCGATTCGGCACCCTGCTTGTGATCGGTGTCGCGACGTTGTTCTCTATTCATTTTTTTGTGAATATCGCAATGACGATTGGGTTGATGCCTATCACCGGACTACCGCTCCCGTTCTTAAGTCACGGAGGCACCTTCATGGTGAGTTGCTGCGTCCTGCAAGGACTGGCGCAAAGCGTGTACCGTTTTCGAAAGGAGTTCTAGCTATGCCTAGTCCCCGAACGCCAACGAACCCATCGAAGGAGCCTTCTGTAAACTCAGAAATGTTACAGAATGAGCGAAAAGAAAATCAAAACCGAGCCATCGGAGAAATCCGATGCGCATGAAGAAGAGCTTAGAAAACCACCTTCGCGCAAGGTATCAAAACCCGTCGATCAGGCGGAGCTTAAGCGGGAAGCGGGAAAACGCGCCAAGAAAAGGCCGCTGCTGACCAAGATCGTCGAAAAGTTCAAGAAGGAGAAGCATCCCTATCGAGAGCTTATAATCAATGCCGAGCCGCTGGAAACGCGGGTCGGGCTACTCGTCGACGGGATACTCGACAAGTTCGACATCGAGCGTCGCCGCAGCGCCCAGCGAATCGTAGGCGGAATCTTCAAAGGCCGCATCAAGAATCTCGATCCTGGCCTGAAGGCGGCGTTCGTCGATATCGGCCTTCCTAAGAACGCCTTCCTCCACTACTGGGATATCCTCCCGCAAGCCGCGGACTCTTCCGTAGAAGTCGTTCGCGTCAACCGCTCCAGCAAGAAAAAGAAGAAAAAGAAGATCACGCTAAACGATATCCCGAGCCACTATCCCATCGGTATGGAAATCGTGATCCAAGTGACCAAAGGCCCCATCGGTACAAAAGGGCCGCGGACGACCACTAACCTCTCCTTGCCTGGACGCTTCCTCGTTCTGATGCCCTACTCCGACCAGTGCGGGATCTCGCGCAAGATCGAGGACGTCAAGGAACGAAATCGCCTTAAGAAGATCATCCGCGATCTGACGATTCCCGAAGGCATGGGCGTCATCGTCCGCACCGCTGGCGAGGGCAAGAAGGCCCGCTACTTCGTGCGCGACCTGCACATCATGCTGAAGACCTGGGAGAAGATTCAACAGAAGATCGACACCGTCAAGGCGCCTTCCTGCCTCTACAAAGAGCCGGACTTGAGCGAGAGAACCGTCCGCGATTTCCTTACCGAGAACATAGATCGCGTGCTTATCGACAATCCGGCCGACCATCAATCGATCATCGAGGACGTCAGCCAAATTTCCAAGCGTTCGACCAGCAAGATTCACTTGTACAAAGACAGCATTCCGATCTTCGAGCGCTACAATATAGAAAACCAGATCGAGCAAACGTTTCAGCGAGCCGTCCCGCTTCCATCTGGAGGAGCCATCGTTATCGATGAAACCGAGGCCCTCATTGCCATAGACGTCAATACCGGCTCCCACAAGAACAAGGGCAACGAGAACGACACCATATTCCAGGTCAATCGCGAGGCCGCCGCAGAGATCGCGCGTCAAATACGACTGAGAAATATCGGCGGACTCATCATTATCGACTTCATCGACATGAAGCAGCGCAAGTATCGCAACTCGATACTCAGCCACATGCGCGAGCACATGGCGCTAGACAAAGCCAAGACCCATATCTTGCCGATCTCGCCTCTCGGAATCATGCAAATGACCCGCCAGCGAATGCAGGAAAGCGTTTCTTCTGGCTTGTATACGGACTGTCCCTACTGCCGAGGTAAAGGCATCGTGAAATCTGCGACCACAGTGAGCGTGGAATTGCAGAGAAAGCTCTCAGGCATCGTGCGACGCGCCCGAAACCGTACTGAGGACTTGAGTAAAGAGATCAAGCTCCGCGTACTCGTGAATCCCGCCATCATCGATCGCTTGCGAGAGGAGGATGCAGATCTGCTTATAAGCCTGGAGAAAGACTACAATGCCCAGCTTACCTTTAGGTCAGATCCGCACTTTCACGTGGAGAACTACCGCGTCATCGATGTAGAAACAGGCGCTGCCTATGGGTAGGATAATTGCCTGAATCCCAACGGATCTTCCAATTCGTATGAGGCCTGCATCATCTGCAGGCCTCATAGAGCTCATAGAGCATCAATCATCTCAGCTTCGAGGATGCTTAATTAGTATTCAATCAAATATTACAAGCTTCAGCCAGAACTAGCAAAGCTATTCGGCAAGCATTCGCTGGTTTCGAGCCCCTAGGCGCGAAACCCGTGAGTATTGAAATCGAATGAAGGCTCCTGTTCTAGAATCCTACGCCAACCGCTTTCGTTCGGATCCTGCAAACGAACATGTCGACCGTCATGTAAAGCGTCGAACCGTCATCGCCCCAGGTGCAATTGCTCGCATGCTCCCCCGTCTCTAAGCGTCCCAGCAAATCGCCTTCGGGCGAGAAAATATACACGCCAGCAGGTCCAGTCGCCCATACATTGCCCTTGCGATCAACGGTCATCCCATCCGGATTACCCGCTCCATCGCCCTTATACTTAAGTGCATTGAAAAATACCTTTCCTTTTCCGATCGTTCCGTCATTTTTTAATGGATACGATCTCCAAATTGGAGCTTGGCTGTCGGACTGAGCGACATACAGCGTTTTCTCGTCAGGGGATAAAGTGATCCCATTTGGGCGCGTAAACTCTTTTGTAAGCAGTACGACTTCGCCGTCAGGACGAAGCAGATACACGCCGCAATAGTCCATTTCGCGCCGCGGATCTTCCGCCCGCTGGGGCAAGCCGTATATCGGATCCGTGAAGTACAAGTCCCCGTTCGAATGATAGACCAAGTCGTTCGGGCTGTTGAATCGTTTTCCGCGATAGTTGTCCGCAAGCGTACGCTTACCTCCATTTTTAGTTAGAACCGACACCCGTCGATCGCCATGTTCGCAGAGCGTTAGCCGCCCTTGGGAATCGAACAAGAGACCATTGCTTCCAGGCTCGAGCCCATAGTCGGTGTTACCGGTATAGCCCGCGGGTCGCAGGTACTCGCTCAAGCCCTCGGTTTCTGTCCATTTCATCACCACATTTCTGGGGATATCCGAAAATACGAGAAATGCGCCCTCCTTATTCCAGGCGGGGCCTTCAGTCCAATCAAAGCCCGATGCAATCACCTCTATCTTGGCGTCAGCGCTGATGAGATCGTCCAGTCGATCATCGTACTTGGAGATCTTGCCGATTGCAGGATAGCTGCTCGGCATCAACGTGCCTCCAAAGATTTGCCCCGCTAGGGCAATCGACGCAGACACGATCAACAATAGAGGTAGTCGCTTCATACCGAGTATTCTCAGACCGCTCTGCGATATGTCCAATGTATTATCGCTGCTAGGAACCCGAACGAGCGCGCATTGACTAATTAAAGGCCCATTGAATGATTCAAGGCGCAACCTATCGCTCAGACAATGAAGACATTTTTTATCGCCCTAATTCTGGGAATATTCATAGGCGCATCCATCACCGCCTACTACAATTCCCCCGAGTCGTTCGAATCCCTCTTCTCCAGCAAGTCCAACAGCGAGGGGAGCCACGAGCAAACCGATCGAGGCGAGCTGCTAGAAAAAGGGAAAGAGTTAGTGGACTCTGCGAAGGACGCAGGTATCAAGACAGCAATCGCGGGCAAGTTCAAAGTGGATTCGTCGATCGATGCGAGCCGCATCAAGATAGCCGTTGAAAACGGTTCGGTCACCTTGTCAGGCGAGATTTCATCTCGAGCAGAGGAAAGGAAAGCGCGGGATATCGCATTGGATACCCGCTACGTGAAGGACGTACGTTCCGAACTCGAAATCGCTCCCTAGAAGAATAGCGTTTTCGCTCTTAAGAATCGGAACTCCATGCGAGCGCTTATCGCCTTCGACAAATTCAAGGATGCGCTGACCGCCCGGGAGGCCTGCGACATTGCCGCGGAAGCGCTCTCGAGCTGCCAACCGAGCTGGGATATAGAAATCGCCCCCCTGGCTGACGGGGGAGATGGCTTTTGCGATACGCTGACGGGGGTCTCAGGTGGGACATTCCACAGAACTCGTGTCACAGGCCCACTTGGGAATGAAATCGAGGCAGAGTTCGGAATGGTATTCGGAAATAAGATACAAAAAGAGGCAACTCGCTCGCTCGATTGGAATAAGAGCATCGATCGCGTGGCGATCATCGAAATGGCCGCGAGCAGCGGTATCGCGCTGACTCCGATCAAGGAGCGTTCACCTTGGACAACTACGAGCGCAGGCCTAGGAGAACTCATCAAAGCCGCCGAGATGGTAGGCGCCCAAGGGGCTGTCGTTGGCTTGGGTGGTTCCGCGACCCACGATCTCGCTTTGGGGGCTCTCTGGAAATTGGGATACCGCTTTCTGGACACGGAGGGTGAATGGCTGCAGACGCCTCCCACTCCTGATACTTGGAGTCGCGTTCAGCGCATCCAGAAAGGACCGATTGAAATTCCATCCGATTTTGAGATACGCCTCGCCTGCGACGTCGAGAATCCACTGCTAGGACCGGAGGGCGCCGCAGCCGTTTTTGGGCCTCAGAAGGGATTGTCACCCGATCGCTATCACGAGCTAGAAGCGACTACTCAACGGATGGCGGCGCTGCTATGCAATGCCGCCGATTCGCCCAAGGACCAAGTGGACGCGCCGGGAGCAGGAGCTGCAGGGGGAGCCGCATTTGGCCTATCCTCTGGGCTCGGGGCCAAAATAGTCTCCGGCTACGGGCTTGTGAAGGCGTGGATAGGTTTGGGTTCAAAGTTCGAGCGCTCCGATATCGTGCTCACGGGCGAAGGGCGATTTGACCGCTCTTCGCTTCAAGGCAAGGGACCGGGCGCGCTTTCGCTCGAAACGCTCAATTCCGGCAAGCGATTGAAGGTGTTCGCCGGCAGCCTTGGCGCGCTGGGAGATTCCCCAGTCCCAATCGAAGAGATGCACGCGATCTCGCCAGCCAATCTTCCCTTGAGCGAGGCTCTCGCCGCTACTCGAATGAATCTAGCCCGTTCAATCCACGCCCAATTCGGCTCGTAGCCCAGTCGTCTATTAACTTTAGGGACAGTGTCCCAACTGGCATTGAAGGACTGATACCGCTCGCTAAGGCGCGACGAAATCGCGACGATTTAAAAGGTTGTATAATCATTCGTTAAAAGCAGGAAACAGCTCCCCTTTAAGCTAGCCGATTCAAATGAACTCAAGTACACGCATGCCGAAAAGGACCCGAATCGTAGTCTCTGCTAGATAATCCATTCTCTTTAATGAATCTCATAGAAGCAGATCCTGTATACGAACGAGAGACACGCGCTCGTCGGCATGTGAGGATTCGAAGAGCAAAGCAATTCCTGAGACCGCTTCCGCGCAAAGCAACCCTTCACCGATGGCCAGTCCTAAAATGGTTCGCGGAAACTGCGCGAAAGCGCCCGTATCTATGGTCGTTTCGAGTGAGGGAAGTCAGCATAGCCCTCTACTTGGGTCTCGTAATCGCGTTCCTTCCTCTAGTCGGACTGCAAATCATTCTCGCTTTCGCCGCTGCGTGGACCCTGAGAGCGAACTTGCCCATTATTATGGGCGCTCAACTCGTTACCAATCTGGCGACCATGTGGGCGATCTATCCCGCGCTCGGCTTTCTAGGAAATAGAATCATCGCGCTACTCGGACTCGACTCGCTCGACTCGCGCATCGGCCATACCGCGTATTCAATGGTAATCGGCGGAGTCGTCGCAGGTGTGACCATCGCTTTCATTCTCGATATGGTATACCGGTTTGCGTTCTCGCAAGCGAAGAAAAGACCTGTAAACTTGAAGAGAATGCTGAAAAAGTAGCATTCCGGTTTGCCCCGGTCGCCATTCCCGCCCAATGTTCCTAGCTTGATGACGCCGGGCCAGTCTTACCGCAATTAATTTATGACACGCGCAGCCTCTCTAACCGCGATTCTCTTATTCTCCTACCTACCATCGCTATTCGCAGGGAACTGGATTCCCCAAATTTCCAATACAGCGCAATACGCTATTAACGCCCAAGCGAGCGGGAACTACTTAAGACCGCAGATCAAATTGGGGATCGACGTTTTGACGGAGCAAGGATTCGCGCCGCTACAAGGCAAGCGAGTCGGCCTGCTAACGCATCCTGCAGGCGTGAATCGGCTGGGAGTTTCAACGGTTCGCATCCTGCATCAGAATCAATCAGTCAATCTGGTCGCCCTATTTGGTCCTGAGCACGGAATATACGGGAATGAGAAAGCGAATACGCCTATAGAGAATGCCATCGACCCCAGAACCGGGCTGCCCGTGTACTCGCTATACGGAAAGTATCGAAAGCCAACGGATCGAATGCTCGACGGGCTGGACGCGCTCGTGATCGACCTGCAAGACATCGGCACCCGCTCCTATACGTTTATCAGCTGCATGAAGCTCGCCTTGGAAGCAGCGTTCGAAAATCAAGTGGAGGTCATCGTCCTGGACCGCCCTAATCCGCTTGGTGGCCTAAAAGTGGACGGACCTGTAATCGAGAAGCAATGGCAAAGCTATGTCGGCGCCTTTCCTATTCCCTACGTTCATGGATTGACCATTGGCGAACTCGCAAGAATAGCGGTCTCAAGGCCGGGATTCCTGGATATCCCGGATTCGACGCCCCAATCAGGGAAGCTAACGGTCGTTACTATGGATGGATGGCGTCGCTACATGAGCTGGCCACGGCTAGGATTGAGATGGATCGCTCCTTCGCCCAATATTCCTGACTTTCCGGCAGCAGTTGGATACGCAATGACTGGCTTAGGCGCCCAACTTGGAAATTTCCAGCATGGAATCGGGAGCGAATACCCGTTTCGGATCCTGACCCATAAAAGCGCCCCTTTGGACCAGCTTGAACGAGAATTGAATCGCCGCTCTATCCCAGGAGTTTCGTTCGAGCGAAAGACGTTCCAGAATGGCTCGAAGACCGGCCTCTACGTCAATATCTCCGATTGGAATGCCTGGCGGCCGACGGAGTTGAGTTTTCACATGATGCAGATCGCTTCCCTCTTCGAGTCGCGAAATCCATTCGCATTCGCTAGCGAGACCCAAGCCAGCCTATTCAACAAGCACGTCGGCTCGTCGAGCTGGTGGCACGAAATTGCCGAAAAGGGTTCGACCGCGAATCGGACCGGATTTATCGGAGTGTGGGAGCGACAGTCGAAGCAGTTTCAGATCCAAAGCAGGAACTATTGGCTTTACGACTAGGAGGGCTTACGACGCTTTCGCCCATTTCAGCATTCCCTAATAAGGCTAGCGAAGTCTCGTATCCAAGGCCCGCGGACACACTACCCTGCTCTCCCAGGTCGGCCCAGCTCGACCAGAATCAGCCGACCATATTTCTCATTGATTCGGAGCGGTTATTAGGTCAGAAAATCCGCTCGCATCTAAACTTATTGCATCAATCCTAAAGAACACGAACTCGCTTTATGCCTCGCCCTGTCACTCTATTCACCGGCCAATGGGCCGATCTTTCAATTACCGAGCTCGCCCCATTGGCTAAGGAAATGGGCTACGATGGGCTAGAGCTCGCTTGCTGGGGGGACCATTTCGATGTGGACCAGGCAGCTCGAAGCAAGAAGTACTGCAAGGAACGTTGGGAGCTCTTGGCAGATCACGGGCTTACCTGCTTCTCCATCTCAAACCATCTAGTAGGCCAGGCGATTTGCGACAATATCGATGAACGCCACAAATCGATTCTTCCCCCAGACGTTTGGGGAGACGGGAAGCCCGAAGCGGTTCGGCGACGGGCAGCGAAGAAAATGATCAAGACAGCAAAAGCTTGCCGCAATTTCATGGATCTGAAACCGGGAAGAAAGAGGAAGGACGACTTCCCCGCGGTCGTAAACGGCTTCACCGGCTCTTCCATCTGGCACGCCCTCTACGCATTTCCACCCACCGACCAGGCATTCCTCGAAAACGGATTCCAGGACTTTGCCCGACGCTTCATTCCTATCCTGGATGAGTTCAACAAAGTGAACGTTAACTTCGGCTTGGAAGTGCACCCAACTGAGATTGCCTTCGATATCGCCTCCGCGGAGCGAGCGATTCGGTCACTGAAGGGCCACAAGCGCTTTGGCTTCAACTACGATCCCTCGCACCTCGGATACCAGGGGGTCGATTACGTAAAGTTCATCCGCAAGTTCTCGGACCGCATCTACCATGTTCATATGAAGGATGTCTGGTGGGGCCACGGCGATGGCGATGTCGGCGTATTTGGAGGGCATACCGATTTTGGCGATCCAAGACGCTACTGGGACTTTCGTTCGCTCGGCCATGGCGATATTGCATTCGAGGACATCATCGTCGCCTTGAATGATATCAACTATCAAGGCCCGCTTTCAGTCGAATGGGAAGACATTCGCATGGATCGCGTTCATGGAGGCAGCGAGGCCGCCGCTTTCGTGAAATCAGTGGATTTCCCGCCGAGTTCGGTCGCATTCGATTCTGCCTTCGACAAGGAAAACCAGTAACGCATTCAACACTACCTACCGAATACACAATGAGCACAAAAGTAGCAATTATCGGCGCGGGCGGCATGGCCCAGTACCATATCGACGGCTTCCGCAAGGCAGGGGCGGATATCGTCGCTATCGCGGACTTGAACGAGGACGCGGCCAAGGCGACCGCCAGTCAATACGATGTCCCCCAAACATTCGGTTCCATCGAGACGATGTTCGAGACCTTATCGGATCTCGATGCCGTTTCCATTATCGTACCGAACAAATTCCACGCGCCCCTGGCGATCCAAGCGTTGAATGCTGGCAAGCACGTCTTTTGCGAAAAGCCACCCGCCCTCAATGCTGCGGATGTAGCAGAGATGAAGACCGCTTCCGAAAAAGCCGGGAAACACCTGATGTTCAACTTCAACAATCGAGCGAGGCCCGAATCGTTCGCGATGATGGAGTACGTAAAGGATGGGACGGTAGGCACCATAAATTCTGCTCAAGCGAAATGGATTCGCCGTACAGGCATTCCCGGATTTGGTGGCTGGTTCACCAATAAGAGCCTATCTGGTGGAGGCCCCCTTATCGACTTGCTTCACATGGTCGACCTGTCGATGCACCTAATGGGATATCCAGAACCGGAATATGTGATGGGGAAGACGTTTTCTGATTTCATCACAGACAAGAATTTCAAAGGTCCGTGGGGAATACCCGACAATGCGGAAGGCGTGAATGATGTGGAAGCGGCCGCTCACGGATTCGTCACTTTCAAGACCGGGCAGGCACTGAGTTTGCAAGTGTCCTGGGCAGAACTCGTAAAGCGCGAAGAGGTATCCGTGGTATTCCAGGGAACCGGCGCCGGAGGCAAGATCGAACGCCTATTCGGTGTCGATGGGCTGGACGAAACCTGCATCGACAGCTGCGAACTCTACGTTCAGGAGAACGGCAACTCCGTTAATCGAGACATCACGGTCGAGGCCTGCGAGGATATGGGTCGCTCGCGCTCCGCAGCCAATTTCATACTGACTATCGAGGGCAAGGAATCGCCTCTCAATACGCCAGATCAAGCGGTTTCGCTAATGAAGATTATCGACGCCATCTACGAATCCGCCAACACTGGCAAACCAGTCGCCTGCTAACACCAACAATCGCATTCAATGAATCGAAAACTCAAAATGGGCATGGTTGGCGGTGGACGCGGCGCGTTTATCGGTGCGGTTCACCGTATGGCAGCCAATCTCGACGGCAAAATTGAGCTTGTCGCCGGGGCCTTCTCTTCAGATCCCAAGAAGTCCAAACTGTCCGGCAAGGACTTTTTCCTAGATCCCTCTCGCGTCTACGGCTCCTACCAGGAGATGGCGAAAAAGGAAGCAGCTTTGCCAGTAGGCGAGCGTATCGATTTCGTTACCGTTGTTGTTCAGAACCACTTGCACTACGCGGTTTCCAAGTGCTTCCTCGAAGCCGGCTTCAATGTGATTTGCGATAAGCCGCTCGCATTCGATATGAAGCAAGCTCGAAGTCTAAAACGGATCGTCGAAAAGTCCGAAAAAGTTTTTGCTCTCACTCACAATTACACGGGCTATCCGATGGTTAAGGAAGCTCGTGATATGGTAAAGAAAGGCAAGCTAGGTCGTATCCTAAAAGTCGTTACCGAATATCCTCAAGGCTACGCGGTCGGCGATGTCACTTCCAAAGAAAAAGGGGAAATCGCCTCATGGCGTACGGATCCTAAAATCGCAGGGGTTTCCAATTGCATCGGCGATATAGGAACGCATGCGGACAATCTTGGCGCCTACATAACCGGACTCGAAATAGAGGAAATGTGCGCGGAGCTTACAGCGTTCATTCCCGGAAGGAAGCTCGATGACGACGGGAACATCCTCCTCCGCTACAAGGGCGGCGCCAAAGGCGTCCTGTACGCGTCCCAAATTTCGAATGGCGACGAGAACAACCTGAATATTCGGATTTACGGCACTAAAGCGTCCCTCGAATGGCATCAGGAAGATCCTAACGAGCTAATCGTAAAGTACCACGACAAGCCCAGGCAGATTCTAAGGCGCGGCAACGACTATGTCGGAAAATCAGCAACCGAGGTGACTCGAACGCCGTTCGGACACCCTGAGGCCTTTATCGAAGCGTTCGCCAATGTCTATCTGGCAGCGGCGAAATCGATTGCTGCAGAGGTGTCCGGCAAGAAGTTGCCTAAGAATCCCGATTTCCCTACAGTCGATGATGGAGTCCGAGGAATGGCCTTTATTGCAACCGCGGTAAAAAGCTCCAAGAGCAAGTCCAAATGGACTAAAATGATTAAGTAGCCTACTTCTAAATCGCAGTTTACTAGGGCCGAGCGAAATTTACGTTCGGCCTTTTTTGTCAATTTGTGAGCCGCCCGCTATTGAGAGCGCGCATCCACAAATCGCCGTACCGAGTCCAGGAAACCGCGGGCCCCAGACGACAAATATCGACGCTCGTGAGTCAATGCGAACAAGAGCCTAGACATTCTTGTAGATATTAACGTTCTGAATACAACTTCATAAGGCGATACATCTTCCCTAGCCATTTCTGGCAAGATCGCTAGCCCCACTCCACTATCGACCAGGGCCTTGGCGGTGCTTATTTGAGAGCAAAGCACGGAAATTTTAGGCTCGAAATCATTCCTACCAAAAAATTCGAATACCTTTTCACCCAAGGCTGACGATTCACCCAGCACAATAAGAGGTTCATCCTTGAAGTCTTTTATCGAAATATCCTCCTTGTCCGCAAGAGGGTGATTAGTGGGAACGACAAGATTGAGCGATTCCTGGAGTATGGGTTCTGCAGATACGTTCGAGATCTTTCCCGAGAACGAGGAAATCACCACTTCTAAATTTCCGTCTACCAGATTGTCCACCAATGATCGACGCATGTTCTCATCAACCTGTATTGACAGATTTGGATACCGAGCTCGGCAATCGCGAAGAACGGGTGGAAGCAAGAAAGGGGCAACCGTAGGCGTAACACCTATACGTAGCGTCCCCTTCGGTTCCGCGCTTCCCTCTTGTATCTCTCTTAATGCGTTGTCCGCTTCCATTAGGATCGATCGCGCCCGCTTCTCGAAAAAGCTACCTGCTGAAGTAAGCTCGACCCGTCTTCCAAGGCGATTGAACAATCGATCCCCCAACTCATCTTCCAGCTTTATGATCTGAGTGCTCAGAGAGGGCTGCGATACGTTGCAGCGCTCAGCGGCGCGAGTGAAGTTCTCTTCCTCGGATACCGCTACGAAGTACCGGAGTTGATGCATTTCCATAGGTTTAAACTATGACTATCATACATTATAAGTATTTCAAGTTATAACTAATTCGCGCTATACTCCAACCCGTCAGCCAACTCTGACACTGAAAATGAACACTAAAACAAAGAGTAACCTAATCGTTTCAACAATCCTGGCACTCGCGCCATTCGGGTTCTTCGGATTCGCATTGCCCGCGGGAGAGATCCTCGCAGGAGTCGCTGTCGCAGCGGCGCTTGTAGGACTCGGAGTCATGGACCATCAAGCAAGGAGCTTATTCAAGCTTCAAGCGCGGAACGCATGCGCGTTCTTAAGAGTTGAATCGACTAGTCTGAACTAGAAAACTAACCGGCGGTCGTCCCGCCAGGGACGGCCGCCGCGCAAAACGACACCTGGGGAGGAGTCAATTTTCTTACAATCTACGCGAGCCATCCACATAGGTGGATGGCTTTTCGTTTCGAGGCAAAATCGCTTAAGCCGCAGCTAAGTCGGCAGTTCGCAATGCTTTGGTGAATGCGGATCGATAGAACAAGAAATTCAACAAGGCCATCCGCGGCACTGCGATGATCCCCCCGAACGACACCTGCAGCAGCACAAGAGCCAAGAGCGCGATTCGAAGCATCCATTTCGTGAAGAAACTCTGGCCAAAAGTAAGATATCGGCGGAAAGGGGCAACCAATCTCAATCGATAGTAAATCACCCCGGCAATGAGGCCCAGCACCGTCACAATGCCCAGCAAGGCACTGATTAGCAGCACTTTCGGAAGTATTGGCTGTTTTTGCAGCCATTTCAGAGAGAAACTCTATGTTGTTTAAAAGCGGCCACGAGTGGCCGTATTTCATAAATAGCGCCGTCACGAACGCCGGCAGGAATATGCGCGAGGAAAACAAACCGGATAGTCCGAGAGAATAGAGTAACGAATTAAGGTTCATATTTAAAGGTCCCGTCCGATCTAGGGTATAAATTCTCTGAGAAAAGACTGCGCATTCTGGATTGATCTTTTAACTTGCATCCAAGACAATCCAGTGCTCCTCCTACAGGCACATCAATATCAATTACTCACTCAACTAAAAACATCTCACTGCCATGTGTGGAATTGTCGGCTATATTGGACAACGCGAAGCCTCCCCCATCTTGCTGGAAGGCTTGAAACGCCTCGAGTACCGAGGCTACGATTCAGCGGGCGTCGCCATCCTCAAGGGGGATGTGCTCTCGCTTGAGAAGCATAAAGGCAGGGTCACAGACTTGGTGCGCAACGCTAGCGGGAATGGACTATCGGGTTCACTCGGAATCAGCCACACCCGCTGGGCGACCCACGGGGCCGTTACCGAAAGCAACGCGCACCCGCATGTCAGTCATGACGGGGAAATTGCCCTAGTCCACAATGGCGTCATCGAGAACTATCTCTCTATCAAGAATTTCCTAGAGAGCCAAGGCTATGAGTTTTACTCGGAAACCGATTCCGAGGTATTTTGCAACCTGATCGCCTACCACTACGCCAAAGAAGCCGAAGACTCGCCGACCCGTTTTCCCGATAGCGTACGGCGTACGTTGAGTCACATCGAAGGCACCTATAGCATCGCCGTACTCTGTACGGAACAGCCAGACGAGCTTGTCGGAGCCCGCAAGGGATCTCCTCTCATTGTCGGAATAGGAGCAGACGAATATTTGCTGGCGAGCGATGTATCCGCCATTATTAGCCGCACATCAAATGTCGTTTATCTAAATGATGGCGAAATCGTTAGCCTGAAGAATAGGGAACTCAACTTGCTCACTAGCGATGAGGAGGTACTCACCCCCGAGATCAAGAAAATCGATTGGGACATCTCGGAAAGCGAACTTGGAGACTACGAGCACTACATGCTGAAGGAGATTTTCGAGCAGGCTAAGGCCCTCGAAAATGCAATGCGTGGCCGATTCTCTGATGACAAGAGTACGGCAAAATTTGGCGGGCTCAATGTGAGTGCCCAAGAGTTGCGCCAAGTGGATAGAATCCTCCTGTGCGCTTGCGGCACCGCCTGGCACGCTTGTCTCGTAGGAGAGTACCTGATTGAGCGATTTGCGCGCATTCCCGTTGAAGTCGAGTACGCCTCCGAGTTCCGCTATCGGAATGCGCCCTTGGACAAGAATACGCTTGTACTGGTCATTAGCCAATCCGGTGAAACAATAGACACGCTGGCAGCGCTTCGCGAGTCCAAGCGAAAAGGATACAAAACCCTAGCGATCAACAATAGCGTAGGGTCCACGATCGCGAGAGAATCCGATGGTGGCATCTATCAGCACGCAGGGCCGGAAATTGGTGTGGCATCGACTAAAGCATTCACCTCCCAGCTGCATATTCTCTCGATGCTCGCCTTGTACCTCGGCCGCCTTAGAGACATGTCATTCCAGAAAGGGCTCGAGTACGTTGAAGCGTTGAAAGAAGCTCCCGAACTCGTTACCGAGGCGGTAAAGCTAAACGATTCGATCCTTGAAATATCAAAGAAGTACAAGGACATGCAGGGTTGTCTTTTCCTCGGACGACAAGACATGTTCCCAATCGCCCTGGAAGGCGCTTTGAAACTAAAGGAAATTTCCTATATCCACGCCGAAGGCTATCCCGCGGCGGAGATGAAGCATGGTCCGATTGCGTTAATCAACGCCGAATGCCCCGTCATTGTCCTCGCGACGCAACCCGATATTCACGGGAAGCTCCTTTCCAATATCCAAGAAGTGAAAGCGCGTGGAGCGCCTGTCATCGCAGTCGCCAACAAAAGCAATCCCCTCCCCGACGACATCGTCGACGACCAGATCCTCATCCCCGATTGCCACCGGGCGGTCTTACCCGTACTTGCGAGTATCCCAATGCAACTTCTGAGCTATCACATAGCGAAGCTGCGCGGGTGCGATGTCGACAAGCCACGCAATCTGGCCAAATCCGTAACGGTGGAATAGGCGGAATCCAGGACTACGCCTTTTCCGAAATCAACTGCCCCACCGTATCTTCCGTTCCCAAGGCACCCTGTCGATTGTAACCCATCTTGACCGATAGGGCCTCGCGGAGCTTCTCCCGCGCGAATCGATTCACGCTCGCTTGCGAGATGTTAACGGACTGGACCGGCTCGACGGTTCGGGGAACCGAGCGCTCACGTACACTCAACCCTTCCAAGGCAATACGAGCGTCACTAGCGACATTAACGGGAATAGCGTCCGAAAAAGGCACGGCCGAATAATAGGGAAACACAGCCAAACCACAATAGAGTAAACTACTCAAATATTACTGTTTTTTGAGGAAATCCTCCGATTTTGCACAAAAACGCGCCCGTTAGCGTACTCAAGGCCCTAGATTCAACTTCCAAGATTTCACCTCGAGACTAGCGATGCGAGTCTATGGCTCTAGATGGATCGCGATCCCTAGGGCGCTAGGTGAGATACATCTCCTGCAACCACGAGCCGGATTGAATCCAAGCGTAAACGAGCATTATCGATACATGCAGTCAGGCCCACGATCTCGTCTTTGGCCAATTCGATTTCTTCGAGGCGAACATTCGAGTTTATCATTCTCAGATCGCGCAGACGCTGCAGCTCATCTCCAAGCACGGTCGTCATCCTGGATTTCGCCTCGCGTTTCAAGCGTGACGACTCTTCAAGAACGATTTCCTCCGCCTGATCGATCATGTCTACAAGCGCCTCCCTGGCGAGGCCTCGCGTTTCAAGAAATCGGTTTAACGATCCATCCTTCAGCTGGGTTTCCATCCAAGCCCGATCCTTTTTTTGGCTAATATCGTTCCCCGATATATCCACTACCGCTCTAAGCGGGGTCCGCGCCATAAACCGTTCTACATGCAAACTAGATTGAGCGACTGGCTCTAGCACGAATATCGCTTCGACAAGCGCGTTCGACTCCTCGGATTCTACGATCGAGAAGCAAGACGAACCTTGATCCGAATCAATCAATAGTCCCATCACTTCTCCAAACAATGGATGGTCCTGCGAAACGAAATCGATATCTTCGCGCTCAATCGCGCGAGCGCGCTGAAACGTTGCGAGCATTCCTTCTTCGGGAATTTGCGGAAAGGAGTCCACATAGGCATGACGCGCATTTAAGAAGAGGTCCCCTGACTCGTGCTCATCGATGCGAACGCCGAAGTGGTCCATCAGCTCAAGGACGATCGGACGAAACGCATCCTTTACTTCCTGATCCCGAATCGAGGCAACGACATCCGCGGCTACATCCGCATCGAACGAGTTCATCTCTAGCAAACGATCTCGACCTTCCTTCAATGCCGTATCCAATTTCTCGCGAAACGCTATTGTCTCCTCAATGAACGACTCGAGCGATTCGCGACTAGGACCCTTCTTATCCGCGCCGTACGCCATCGCTTTCTCGTATAGGCGATTCTCGAACTCCTTGCGGTATTCCGAAACGCCATGGACGCAGGTTTCGAATGCATCCAATCCCTGATGGTACCAGTCCGCCACGTATTCCTGGGAGCTCCCGACGGCATAAGGCACATGAATTTGAATCGTCGCCGTTTGCCCAATACGGTCCAATCGTCCAATTCTCTGCTCGAGCAAACCTGGATTAGAAGGGAGATCGAACAATATGAGGTGATGGGCAAATTGAAAATTGCGCCCTTCGCTTCCGATTTCGGAACAAATCAATAAACGTGCCCCTTCAGGCTCCGAAAACCAAGCAGCATTTCGATCCCTCTGCACCAATGCTAAATCCTCGTGAAACAAAGCGACCTTGACGTTGATTTTCTCTCGCAAGGCTGCTTCGAGAGCGAGGGCCTTTCGCTTCGTTTTGCAAATCAGAAGCGCCTTCGCCTCCCGTTTCCCTTTTAGAAACGAAACAAGCCAGTCCAGTCGCGGATCCCCTTTGAATGAGTACCTTATAGGCGCTCCCTCATCTCGGAACTCCGCATCGAACTCCTTCACCAAGCGATCCATCAGCGTTCGCGAGTCCCCACCTGCGTTCAAGGGGGCAGGACAATACATGCGTTTCGCAAATCCTTTCATCTGTCCCCTCGTATTTCGAAACACCACGCGTCCGGTCCCGTGCTCATCCAAAAGCGCCTTTAGCAGGGCTTCTTTCGCGTTCCGCTTGCCCGACTCAAAATCCGAAAGTCGCGCTTTTAGGCCGCCCAAGTCCTTGTTGAAGATTCGTGTGAGCTGTTCGCGATCTGACTTATCGAGCGCCGTTCCATCCGCGATCTTTCCTGCTATCGAAGCAACTGCTCCATAATCGTCCGCCTCTTTCCTAAACGCCTGCAATTCGCCATACCGATCTGGATCCAACAATCGAAGTCGCGCGAAGTGACTGGCCAACCCCAGCTGAGTGGGAGTTGCCGTTAAAAGAAGAAGGCCCGAGCTAATTTTGCCCAGCCTCTCGACCAAGGCGTACTCGGGGCTAGACGATTCAGGCGTCCACTCCAAGTGATGCGCCTCATCGACGACTACCATATCCCAGCCCGCTTCGATCGATTGGGTTCCACGCGCTTCATTGGACGCAAGAAAATCTACTGCGCACAGTACTAGTTGCTCATCGAGAAACGGATTTTGCCCATCGCTGCTATTTTCGGCAGCGACGCAACGAGCCTCATCGTAAATGCTAAACCACAGATTGAATCTTCGCAGCAACTCGACGAACCATTGATGTACCAGAGATTCGGGTACGAGTATGAGGATGCGATTTGCCCGGCCAATCGCTCTCATCCGCTGAATAATCAAGCAAGCCTCGATAGTCTTTCCCAATCCCACTTCATCAGAAAGCAGCACTCGGGGTGATTGTCGCGCAGAGACCTCATGCAGAATGTACATCTGGTGTGGAATCAGATCTACACGCCCTCCCATGAAGCCACGCCATGGAGATCGCAGCAGTCGATTTTTGGCTCTCAAGGTCCTGTACCTCAAATCGAAGGTGTCACCTGAATCGCCCATCCCCCCAAAGAGTCGATCGATCGGTCCGCTAAATGTGGCTACGTCTGAAAGCTGGTCCTCTCTCGCCTCTTCATTCGCGCCAAAATATATAAACAGCCCATCCGTCTCATCGAAGCGTACCACCGGAAAGGCGCGGCCATCCTTAGTCGTGATCGTCTCGCCCTCGTGAAAACGAGCTCGCTTGAGAACCGTTGTGTCCACAGCGTAGATACGATTCTCCCCGGATGCCAAAAAGGAAATTCCTACTTGATAGCCATCTACACGGACGACGGTTCCCAAGCCCAGCTCCGGCTCTGGACTGCTCACATATTTTTGCCCTACGACAAACTCTGCCATTGCCCATGCAGAGAACATAGTTTCGGGCTCAAACCAATTAAAAACAATCCCACGGCGCAAAGGGCATCCACGCTAAGCGCGCGATCTACATTCCCGAACGAATTCGAGGGCTCGTTGACAGCGCATTGGCTTGGTAGTCCCAAAACCAAATTTCAGGTGGCTTCAATCTTACCCCGCCCAGGCAACGCTCTGGGTAATCGATCAAGGTATAATTTTCTTCTCCTTTCGCCACTCGAACTCCTTGATCCGTGAGCTCGAGGAACTGGTTCTGAAACTCCTTCCAAGCGAGCTCCTTTGGCGGTCTTAAAAAGTGATCGCTATCACGAAACGACAACAGAGGGGTCTCACCCAAGGTCAATCGTTCTACCATAGCCAAAATTCCCAATCCGAAAGGAATGGTATCGACTCTGTTTCACCGCATCGTCCGAAAAGGTCGCGAGGCGACCCGACTCCTAGGGATACGGCATCGAGTATTTGGGCCTCAGTAAGAGACAAGCCGTTGTCCGCGCTGGGAAATTCCTTCAATAAGCGCAAGAACGCCTCTTTTCGAATCCCCGCTCCCCAATTCTGAACGCGCTCCGCAAGATTAGTCGGATCGGGAGAGACGAAATCACGCCAGGCCAAGGACAAAGTTTGAACCAGATCATCCGAAAGCGGCTCCGCTTGCCTAACTCTCTCTGCGAGCGACTCTCCCGAATACTCGCTCGCCCGGGAATGCAGCAGAGCCAAGCGGGTATTCTCAGGAGCGCTCTCGCCCACATTGAATATGAAATGGCAAAGCCGCGCCAAGGTAAGCTGGTCCCGAATGCCCGCTCCAAATAGCAGAACCAACTCTTCATTGTCATCCAATGCCTTGGTCAACGCATTGTTTCTCAATATCATATCGCTGTCCACTTCCCCACTCGCATCCCAGCCCCAAGTCCTGAATAGCGCTGCCCGCTTACTCGAGAACGCATCAAGCTCAGCTTCATCGCTAACAAGGCCTACGTGGAGCGACTCGTCCCATGCCCATACGTCCCAATCGGGCGCCGTCTCCAGCAGAGCGTTCACGGTAGCGGCATCACTTGTAAAAACGACCATTCGACTCGAAATGCCTGAATCGATTTCAGGCTAAGGTCAAATACGATCTAAAACCTACTAAAACCAACAATTCTTTCATAGGTGTTATCCCTTAATAAGATGAGTCTTCTACCCAATATTACGCCATTGAATTCATTGAAAAATTCCCCCTCTGTAGGAGATAAAACAGGAGATTTCAGCGCTCCGTGCTGCTGCCTACTTGAAGGGATAAAATACCTTAACAATTTCGCGCCGCGGACGATCTACAATTTTCGCCATCAGTATTTCCGTCATTCACGTGGCGTTGCCAATTTTTTACAAGCAATAGAGAATATGTCCCAAGAGTCTCAGTCTACCACATCTACTTCTCCAAAGCATCAGATCGCTGCCGAGCTTGAGGAAGGATTGAATTCCTCGAATCTAGAGCTTCCGGTAATGCCACGCGTAGCGAGCAAGGTTTTCACGCTCACGAACGATCCCAACGCAGAAGTAAGCGATCTTTCTAAGCTGATCCACAGCGATCAGTCCATCGCGTCTCACGTATTGAGAATCGCCAATTCCGCGGCCTACGGCGGTGGCGATCAGATCGTATCGCTTCAACAAGCTGTAGCTCGACTAGGCATGAACCTGCTGGGCGAAATCGCTATCGCGGTATCGGTCCAGAGCGATCTTTTCAAGGCGCCCGGATTTGAAGCTCAGATTACTCAGCTTCTTAGGCATGCGCTCGCTTCGGCCGCCTACGGAAAGGAAATTTCACGCAAGCGTCGGCGCAATGTCGAGGGTCAGTTCCTTTGCGGGCTCCTTCATTCAGTCGGGAAGCCCATCGCTGTCCAGTTGATCGCTAAGCTCACTAAGGAAAAGGACCTCACTTTGGACAAGAAAAGCGTCGCTCAGCTCGCAGGCGCTTTTCATCGAAAGATCGCCGCCAAGGTAGCGGTGGACTGGAAGCTGCCCGAGCAGCTTCCAGTCCACCATCTACTACAAGCGATACGAGTCCGCTGCGACCTACCTATCGCAGCTGCTCGCGAGCTGGGTTATCAATCCCGCCAATTTCAAAGCGAACGAACTCATTAAGAACCCTGTTTTCGGCTATCTGAATTTCTATCCAGATGACGCGGATGACCTCCTTGATAAAAAAGACGATGTTAAGGCCATGGTATCGGCGATGGAGATATGAAGATAGACGAAGAATTCGACTTGATCGTTATCGGTTCGGGTCCCGAAAATCCGAAGTGTATATTCATTATCAATAACTTACAAGTTTATTGTGGATATTTGTGGGCAATGATGCCTTTTACAGTCGCCTCGATCAATCCCATATGAGGCACTTAAAACTAAATCGAATTGCGTTTCCGCGATTTTGCAAGAGGCCATCGATAGCCTGAAAACGCCTTCGAATTAGAGATATCACATTGCGATAAATCTAACCTTGAGTCGAGCGTCTCTTTCGATTCCATTTCCGTTTCAAGCTATGTATTATCGCCGCCATTGCAAGGGCCGAAACGCCTTCAGGAGCGCTCCCGCCGCCTTCCCGGGCGGTCCCTTCCGGCCACGCCCTTGAATTTCTCGCAGGTCCGCAGGCCGCCCAGCCCCAGCATTCCGAGCAGGATCGTCATGAGCTCCCCCGTGTCCAGTTTCGGAGCGCCGGAAAGATCGTGGCCCGAAAGAAATCCGATCCACATCAGGATTGGCTGGGCGATGTAGTTCCACCCCAGCGCGGCGCCGCAAATCCAGCCGATGGCCGGGCGCCGCCTCCCGCTCGTTGACCCGGGTTTGGGCCGCCGACGCTTCCAAGGCGCCCTCGTTCTTGTTCGGGATGAGATCCAGGACCTTCTCGACGGCGGGGCCCAGGATGGGTTTTAAAAATGACGGGATGGCCATCGGTCAGGTCTCCTTGCCTTTATGGATTTTCAGTTCGGTCTCCAGCTCCTTGATCCCGATGCCGCGCCCGCCTTTGTCCGCCTTGTAGACGGTGAGTATCGAGTCTATCCGCTCTGCATTGTAGTCAACGTCCTCTATCATCACGATGAGCTTGTCGCCCTCCTCGATGTAGACCGCGCCGGGCTCGAAGGAGCCCTTCTCTGGAACGCTTTCCAGGATATGATCTAGGAAGTCTCTGTTTTTGGCCATAGCAATTCAGTGAATCTATCGTCGAAATCCTTCGGGAACTTAGAAAATGCGGGACTCTCCTAGACCATGTCCCAGTCGAATATCTCGTCTCTATCGTTTACGAACACCACGAAAAGTCTGTCAGGCGGGAAAGGAACTTTAATACCTTTGTCAAGAAATCTCGTTTTCGCAACACCGCAGTAGCATCGCCCGTCCGCCATGTTCTCCCGCTTGAGGCCGCCGAAAACGCATAGCGGTTTCTCTAGAACCTCCTTGATCATCAGCGAATCCAGATACTTGGTCCTGCTTTTCGGCTTCACCTGCAGAAGTCCCGCGATTCCTAGCATTTAAGAACCTGCAGCCGTTCATAACCAAGCATTTAGGTCACCTGCAGAATATCACAGTGAAATACAGGACTGAAAACGGGAGGTCGGCGATCGGGATCAAGGCCGAGATCATTCCAAAAATATGCGACGTATGGCTAGACGCCGACGAAAACGGCAAACTTCGCAAAACCCAAATCGAGATAGCAGCGAAAGCGAAACTGATAATGCGAGCCCTGGCGCATGTTGGCATCACGGCACTGGTTGACGAGGCTACGGGCTACCAATACGAACGGGCCCGAAACGCCTTGGGGGAGATTCTAGAGCGCTTTATTGCCAAAGAGCTGCAACCTTGGACAAAGACATTTCCGACTGATTTCTATGAAGAAATATTTCGATTGAAGAAGTGGAAATTTGATCCTGCCACAATGCAGGGGCCAAGGGTCATTAGCGCCTACACGATGGATATTGTCTACAAAAGACTTGCCCCTGGTATCGTCGATGAATTGAAATCTAAATCTCCACCGGTGGCTAAGGGAAGAAGGAAGAACAAGCTTCTTCAGTGGCTTACCGGAAATGTAGGACATCCGCAACTGAGAGCCCACATTGAGGCCGTTACCGCCTTGATGAGGGTCTCAAATAGCTGGGAGCAGTTTAAGAAATTCATAGACAAGGCTTATCCAATAATTGAGGTAACCGAACTCGGAACGTCTACCCCGATAAAGAAAAGAAAATCGGTTCGTTAAACTCCTTATTGATGGGGGCGGCAGAGGCTGGCCGGACTCTACAATCGTGGCCCATGGGGTTTGATTCCCCACACCTCCACCAATTTCAAAAATGACATAGTTCCGGATTTCATCAATTCAAATTAGGACACTACCCGACTATTCCAAGCCTTGACTAGTCTGATAGAATCGCGGATGGATACATCTGTTCCCGTTCCTTATGTCCAAATCTGAACCTATTTTAGCAGCTTTCCTGTTTTCAGACAGTACAATTGTAGAGGCGCGATCATGAGTGCGGCTACGGCTGTAGCCGATTTTCCCGTTTCCCGGATCCCGGTCGTCAATGTCGCGACCGTTCCGCAGCGCAGTCCCTTGCGCTATCCCGGTGGCAAGACGTGGTTGATCCCGCACATCAGAGAGTGGTTGCGTCATGCGGGCGCGCGGCTCCTGATCGAGCCGTTTGCGGGGGGCGGCATCGCGACCTTGACGGCGATTGCGGAAAACCTTGTTGGTGAGGCCGTGATGCTGGAAATTGACAGGGACGTTGCCGCGTTTTGGCGGGGCGCTTTTGAATCAGGGACAACGCTGGCTGAACGGGTTAGGCAATTCGAGCCAACCCTGGAAAGCCTGAACAAGCTGTTGAACGAACCGCCTAGATCCCTTGAAGAGCACGCCTTTCGCACTCTCGTTTTGAACCGTACCCGGCGGGGCGGGATTTTGGCTCCGGGCGCATCGTTTAGCCGCCAGGGCGAGAATGGGCGCGGCATCCTGTCGCGCTGGTATCCTGATACGCTTGCCGAGCGTCTGTTGGCCTTGCAGAACTGCAATGATCGCATCACTTTCCTCGAAGGCGACGGGGTAAAGCTGTTGCCGTCTCTATTGCGCGGCTGGGGCCGCCAGGCAGCGGTGTTTCTAGATCCCCCATATACCGGTGACGGCGGCAAGCGCGCCGGGTCTCGGCTCTATGCGCATTCGGAAGTTGACCACGCAAGATTGTTCGCGCTGCTTGCCAAGTATCGTCCTTGCTTCCTAATGACGTATGACGCATCTCCCCAAATTATTGATCTGGTAAGGAAGCACGACTTCGACGCGGTTTTGCTATCCATGAAGAACACCCATCACAACCAAATGCCGGAACTGGTGATTACTTCCAGCCCGCTGTTTGCATGAGCCGGTACGGAATCGCTGAGTGGTTCGGCCATCCATTAACAACGCTTGCGCCGCCTCAAAGGCAGGCTTTCGCCCGAGCCGCATTGAAACAGACCGCCCCGCCGCCCTGTCCTTTCCAGTCGGGAAACCCGCCTTGCAGCAAGAAAGGCGGCGTGTGTTCGATCCAATCCAGGGAGAACGACCCGGTTATCACCTGTCCGCGGCGATTCGAGGAGGGAAATCTGATTCCACTGTGGCTCGCTGAGATTGTTGGCTTTCAAGATGTGTATGTCGCGCCCGAAGTACCATTTATGCGATCACCGTCAACCGGGCGTGCCGCAGGGCGAATCGATCTAGTAGTAGCCGGGAATAACCAGGCGTCGGACTGGTACGGGTTGGAGATTCAGGCTGTTTATTTCTCTGGCAAAGGCATGGAGGCCGATTTCCGAATGCTGTTGGAGAGTGAAGAAAGGGACCCGCCTTCGCCATCTGCGCCGCGCCGTCCTGACTGGCGGTCTTCAAGCGCAAAAAGGCTCATGCCGCAACTTCAAGTTAAGGGGCCGACCTTGCGACGATGGGGCACCAAACTCGCCGTTTCTGTCGATTATCCGTTCTTTGAAGCGATTGGTGGTCCGTCCGGCAACCCATCTCAGGACCTTGATGACGGCGACATTGTTTGGCTTGTGCCGCGCATGGGTGCAGATCGTCGTTTGAAGCGGGGCCATTGGGAGGTCCTGTCGCTTGAAGCATCCAGCGACAAGCTCTTGGCGGCGGACACCATCAAGCGCGGAGAATTCGAACAAAACTTGCGAGACAAACTTGAGAAACTGGGGAGCCGACTATGACACACCCCTACAATATCGGCTGTAATCGGGGTCATCAAGTAAGGCGGCATCACAAATGCGATACAATTCACTTGTTCAAATGTTGGAAGTTTTCCGTGACGAACAATCCTGTATCAACCACTTGGAAAAACTGCGATGGGGTGCAGGGATAGTGTGCGCCTGTTGTGGTAGTACGCGGAAGATATACAAAAATTAGGGAATGATATACTTAATAACCCCAATTATACCGGACGTTTTAGGGGTGCAAGGTCATACAATGCAACTGGAGTCAACTCATGGAAACGCCTCCCCCCTTGCGGGGCTTTCTACCCCTTTTTTCTATACCTTCTTGCCTGTTTTCCGGTTTTCGGCGTCGAAAACCGGCGTTGACAGTCAGGCGTTTACGGTTGCAAGATGTTGATTGTGAAAGGGTAGCGAATCTCAGTTAATTTCTGAAGTCCCTATCCTCTGTCTACGTAGAAACACCTACGACATACTGCGGCTTATACTTCAATACAAACCCGATATTTTATCGGAACTTCCTAAACCTCGCCCCGACTCGCGCTCCCGAAGCACTTCAGTCGATTGCGCATGGCTCATCAAAGTAGACGTCAACGCCAAGTCCCCGAACGCCGCCACATGATTGGAGGCGAACGTGTGCCGCGCCCAATTCCTCGGAGGCGACTTCGCGAAGATCCCCTTCTCCGGCCGCTCGTCCGCCGCCGCGATCTTCAATCCCGCCACCTTCAGAGCGGCGCTCTTCTCATGCATCCAAGCCGTCTTGCGACGGTCGATCCAGTCCTTCCGATGCTCCGGGCTCTTCGGCTTCTAGCACGCCGGAGCGAAATCCTCCGGCCCCGCCCTCTCGATCCACTTCCAGAGATTCGTCGGCAAGCCCTCGATCAGCTGCCGCCGCCCCGCCTTCGCCTTCCAGGCCGGAGTCTCTATCCCCGGGAGATCGAACTTGAGGTCCCGCCACTCGAGCCGAGAGACCGCGCTGGCGCGCATCCCCGCGAACATCTCCAAAGCCAGCTTAGCGCATCGCCCCGGGAATCGCAGGTTCGCCCGCAGCAGGATCCTCCCGTCCTCAAGCGAAAGAAACTCGATGTCCGCCCGCTTCCTCCTCGGAGGCTTCAGCCTGGCGAACGGATGCCGGTCGATGCGCCCCTCGCAGCGCCCACGAAAACGCCACATTGACTCGCTTGTACTGATTCCGCTTCGTGTCCTGCGCGTACGGCAAATCGTCCACCCACGCCGAAAACCGCCCCGCCTCGCGAAAAAGCCCCGCCGCCGTCAAATTCCCGAAAGCCCGATTGAACCGCTTGAAGTGCGATCCGTATTGATTCGCCTCGAAATTCGCGTCCCGGCTTCCGATGATCCAGAAAGCCCGCCAAGATGGCCGACACCGGCTCCTGCCGAGTCCCCAAAGCCGCCCCCGAATCCGTATTCCGCATCCAAAAGCTAGCGACTTCCACCGGATCCGCCCCGCCGATCATCGCCTCCGCGATCTCCCATCGCTTCCGCCTGGCCGGATCCAGAGACTTCGCGACCTTCCCCTCCGCGACCCGCGTCGCGTGGATGTCCGCCGCCCATTTTTCACGGAGCTCGATCTCCGCGAAACGCCGCCTCGCGGCGACCGACTTCGACCGCCCGTCGCTTCGCGCCTTGGGCGTGTAGTAGTATGCTCCATACGGCGACTTGGCGGACCCTGTCGAGCGAAAGAAAATCCCTTCGTATCCAGATTCAACCGCATCGCTAGCCACCGCCCGAAAATTGCGGGTCGTTGTGGGTCAAGCAAGCTTTTTTGAGGGTTTTAGAGTGTTAAAAACGCCCCTCTCTCAGCCCTATATAAATTTATAAGTTGCTTATATTAAGGTACTTGCTAGACTTTTCCCTCGAAATTCCCCCCTTAAATGGTCGAATCCCGGGGGACAGAAAGCCGCAATCCAAGGAGCGAACGCAGGACTCAAAGTAGCTCTAATTGAACGAGAGCGAAAAGTAGGTGGCACCTGCGTACATCACGGCACTATCCCAAGCAAAACTCTCAGAGAAGCCGCGCTCACCATTACCACCTTGCGCAGAAATGCGGACGTGTTCGACTTCAAGCTGAAGGACAATATGGAGGTATCCACCTTGATGAGGCGGCTCGATTCCGTCCTCGGATCATACACGGACTTCATCGCCGAATATCTCAACTCTCAAGGGATTTCCTACTTTCATGGCCGCGCGTCGATCGAAGACGCCAACACTGTCTCCCTAACGACACTCAAGGGATCCGCTAGCTACCTGAAAACGAAATTCATGGTGATCGCGACCGGGTCCCGACCCAGGACGCCTCCGGACATCACCGTCGATCACGAGAACATTCTCGATAGCGACTCCATCCTGAGCATGATTTATCTTCCGCGATCCCTAACCGTCGTCGGCGGTGGCGTGATCGCATCCGAGTACGCCTCCATATTCTCCTTGCTAGGCGTGAAGGTCACCATGTTCGATCGCACACCAAGGCCCCTAATGTTCATGGAGCCCGAGTGTACCGAGAAATTCCTGCACCATTTCACGACCAATGGGGGTGAATATATTGGAGACGTTCAGTATGAAAGCGTCGAATGGGACTCTGTTTCCCAAGTGATCACCAAACTCAGCGACGGCACCGAAATTTCTAGCGACAAGATGCTGGTGGCCCAAGGTCGGATCGCCAATACTGATCGGATCGGTCTCGAAACCCTTGGAATACAGCTTGGACGAAACGGAACGATTCCAGTCAATGAGAACTACGAGACAGCTGTCGAAGGCGTCTATGCAGTCGGGGACGTAATTGATCCCCCATCCCTTGCTTCGGTATCGATGGAGCAAGGACGCCGGGCGATTTGCCATGCCCTAGGGACCGATCTAGGGAGCAAGTTCGAGCTCGTTCCTATTGGTATTTACGCGGTTCCAGAGCTTTCCAGCGTTGGCTTGTCAGAAGAGCAAGCCAGGGAAAAGTACGGAGACGATATCATTGTCGGCAGGGCTAGTTTCGACGAAGTCGCTCGCGGACAGATCGCCGGAATCAAGGATGGTCTCCTAACAATGATCGTTGAATCGAAAACGCTGAAAATCGTTGGTGTTCACATCGTCGCCGAAGGGGCGACAGATTTGATCCACGTCGGGGAGATGGCGATTCTCAACAACAACGATGTTCGGGTATTTCTCGAGAATGTATTGAATTTTCCAACACTTGGAGAAGCCTATCGAATCGCTGCGTTGAATATCGTTACAAAGCATGCGGAGCGAGCGGCGAAGAAGCCCGAGTCGCGTATCCAGAATTTGATCGAGCAAGCCGAACTGAACTAAGAGCAGTAGGATTGACGTTCGCGCGCGTACTGCCGCGTTCGAGGGGTTGAGATATCCCGATTTGCAGTTGCCATAGCGTATCCATTTGTCTCTTATCACATTCAAATGAGCGAACCTAGAGAACCGCGCGTTTCCATACTATATTGCCGACAATGCCGTTGGATGATGCGCGCGGCCTGGCTTGCTCAGGAGATCCTAACGACGTTCGCAGATGATATCGGCGAAGTAGCCCTTCAGCCCGGTTCCGGAGGAGTTCTTGAGATTCGGCTCGGTCACGAACTAATCTACTCCAGGAAAGAAACAGGCCGTTTTCCTGAGGCTAAGGAAATCAAGCAGCTAATACGTGACCGGATCGATCCCAATCGGGACCTAGGGCACAGCGACTCAAAATAGCCGCCCCTAATCATAGCGCCAAGCGCTCTGTCCACTCTTCAGGCTTGAAACCGACTACGCCGGATGCGGTTCCTAATACGAAGGGTCGCTTCACAAGGTTTCCGTTACTCGCCAGCAATTCAATCGCCTCGTCAACACTCATGTTGGGCAAGCTGTCTTTCAGTCCTAATTGCCGGTAATCAACGCCTGATACATTGAACAGTCGACGCAGATTGCCCTGGTAATAGTCTAGCATCTTCCGAAGCTCATCCTTTCTGGGAGGAGTCTCCCTAATCGGTAGATTCTCAAACGCTACTCCAAGCGAATCCAAATGCTTAACCGCTTTGCGGCACGCGTCGCATCCCTTGTATGAATACATTTTTAGCATGCACATGAAGAATGGGCGGGTTTATAGGCGTCGCAAGCATCATATGGACTTCACCGCGTTGCTCAATCCAACCTCCCAAGCGGTTCTATCCATTTCGCCCAATAGCCAGGAGGCTCCGCCTCTAAGGCTATAATTCCAGAGCCATTGGGATGGGGAAACCGAAGACTGCGCGCATGCAACAGGAGCGGCCCAGCCGAATCCTCCGAATAGAGTCGATCGCCGGCAATCGGGCACCCGGCATAGGCGCAATGCAGCCGAATCTGATGGGTCCTTCCTGTCTTCGGAAGCGCTTGCATCCAAGAATGGGATGGCGCGACTTCAAGCGGTCGAAACGTAGTCCGAGAGGGCTTTCCATCATCGTCATGGCACTCGAATCGACCGCCACCGAGCGCTCTAATATGCGTTTCCACAATCCTGCGCGTTCGGTCCCATTGTCCGCGGACGATGACCCAGTACTCCTTTCGTATGCGCCGCTTCTCGAAGAGGGCCGATAGCTGCGAATTCCATCGCGAATTCTTCGCGAACAACACCAGCCCAGTCGTCTCCCGATCCAGACGATGAAGCGGGCGAGCAGACCATCCGCAAATCTCGGATGCCCAATCGGTAAGCGTTCTCTCTCCGTCTTCTACACCCTCAACGAGCGCTCCGGGAGGCTTTTCCAGAGCGAGCAAGTCGTCATCTTCGTAAACGATTCTAGGGCGAAAATCCAAGGCGGTCTAGACTCATGCTTTCCACGTGACAGGTCAATCTAGACTATTTCCCGGTCAAGTCGTACAACTCGACAAGAGCGATGCCAGCGCCTCCATCGCCACCCTCAACAATCGCAGTATAGAGGCCCGGCTCAAGCCACACGAACATCGCGCTGTCAGTGCTTCTAGGATCCAGCTCGAAGGCACCTGCAGAATCCATAAACGCTACCAAGCGATCTTTGTCTGGATGGTCCTCCCAATCGTCGTTGGACTCAATGACCGTCTGACCGCGGAATAGCCGGAGCGTCGGGTCAAGCAGGACATTGTTCACGCCTTGAGCGATCATCCCAGGGCCGATCGCGCGAATCAACAGTCGCTTTGGCAAGTTTCCTTCAGTGACAAATCCCGCAATAAGCACTTCAGCACCAGTTCCCGATGGACCTCGCATGGAAACATTTGAAAGCGAGGACTCGGAATCATCTACATCCGCGTTGTATATCTCAACAAGGGCAATTCCCGTTTCCGCTCCTGATTTGCTTAGCCTCGCGGAGTAAAGGCCCGTATCCAAGGTAAGCAAATCCGCGCTATCCGTCGATCCTGGCTCCAAGGCAAAGGCCCCAACGCGAGCCATTTCACTCGGCAGGATTGCAGCGGATGGGCTTTCTCCCCAGTCGTCGTTTTCGCCAAACTGTTCCGCTACCTCAAAAAAGTCCAATCTTGGGTCATCGAGAAATTCGGTAACACCATGTTGAAACAGCCCAGGCCCTACCGCTATCACAAGAAGTTTCTTCTCCCCGGATCCCCCTACGACGAATCCCGCAAAGATATCGCCTTCACCTCCGAGTGGGGTACCCCGCAAAGCGATATTGTAAAGTCGCTCCTTGTGGGCAATGGGCACAGTAAAGCCTTCCACGCTTCCACGCGAAGCTATGCCGGAACGAAATTTCGGCCAGACGGAATTCGATAATCGAGCCCCATTCGAGAACGCATAAAGCTTGCCATCGTTATTTCCAACGTACAGCTGCCCATCTGGACTTAGGGCAACAGAAGAATCTAAAATATCTGAAAAGGCCACTCGTTGAGCAATCGCTCCATCGGGTGTGACTAGATTCAAGTAACTTAAAGTATCATCAACGAAGGAACTCACATATATTCGCCCCAATTCATCAACAACTGCGGAGGTGTAGTAATTCGGGTCAATTTGAGTCCGCCACACCAAGTTCCCATCGGGATCAATCGAGTAAAGGTATCCATCTCTTGAAGACACCAAAATGTTTCCATCGATGCTGAACGTAGGCGACGCTCCGATTTCACCACCCGTTTCATATTTCCAGAGCAGTGTGCCATCATCCGTATCCAACGCGTAAAGATAGTAGTTGTTGCAACCAACATACAACGCCCCTCTTCCATCAAGCATAGAACTAGATATGATGGCTGTATCACGTTCTGCAGCGCCCGCTTCCACGGGCACATCAAAGCTCCAAATCACGGCACCGGAATTCGAGTCATGCGAGGATATCGCACCCTCGCTCGTTGCGACAAACAGGTTGCCCGATGGGCCGATAGCGACCGACGAATCCACTTCACCGCCCACAAACTCCTCCCAATTCAGTCCTCCTGCGGGGTCGAGCGAATATAGAAATCCATCGGCTCCACCGAAGTAGAGAGCCCCATCATCGGCCACCGCCGGTGAAGAGTATACCAGGCTCGTAGGTCCAAAGCACCGACCCGTCTGCGGTAGAAAGGGCATAGAGCCTATTGTCCCATGAGCCGATTAAATCACGGCCTCGTCAGGGCTCAATGCTGGCGACGATTCAATCTAATCGCCGGTTTGGACTGACCAGCGTTCCGATCCATCTTTGCTGAGCGAATACGCTTTTCCGTCAACTGAGCCAAAATATATATTGCCCGCGCTATCCAGCGTGGGAGAACTCACAACCGCATCGCCGGTTTGAAAGGACCACGCTTCACTTCCAATTTCCGCATCGCTATTATTCAGGCAAAACGCCGACAATAAGGCGGTAACAACTAGCTTATAATTTCTGTACGAATACATATCATGGAGTTCCCTAATTCACCGCGCGCCATTCTTGGGCTAAGGGCACGGTCAGTTTAATTTCGCTTCCCGACGAGGAAGAACGGGTTAGTTCCAAATTCGCTCCTAGGTGACGTGCAAGCTGCTTGCTTATGGCGAGGGCGATTCCCGCGCCCGCTGTTTTGTCGCTTTGCACCGGAGTAAATAGATTCTTGCGGGCTGACTGTGAAAACCCAGGCCCCGTATCAATTATGGTAAAGGCAACTTCATCGATTTCAGCGTCGATCCGCGTTTCGACTTCGCCGCCTATCGACACTGCGTCGATCGCGTTGTCCACTAAATTGGATACAATTAGCTTGGCTATATTCGCATCACGGGCAGAGAGCAAAACATCCGAGCTCGCGCGAAATCCAAGGTCGAGCTCTTTCTCCTGGGCGCGCGGCTCGAATTTGGCTCTGAGGTATCGAGCGATGTCCTCTCCGCTAAGCGACTCCATCTCATCGATGGTTTCATTCTTGAGAACGTCAACAACCTCATTGATCAGCGCTTGCATTCGCGCCGTTGCCTGGCGAGCATCGTTCCATTCCTCGCCATCGATATCGCTTCCATCGCTCGACAAATGCTCCTTGACTCCTGCTAACGGATTCTTCAACCCGTGAACCAAGTGAGAAGCGACCGCTCCTACTGCCGACGTCTTGGCCACCATCGCCAATTCCGCGTTGGCCTGCGCGAGATGAGCCGCTCTCTCGGCTACTTCATCGTGGGCCCCACGCAATCTCCAAAACGACCAGAGAAAAACAGCCGAGACCAATAGGGTACCCGTCGCGAAAGCGAGCGAGGCTTGGCTGAAAAGCTTTTGGTCCACCTCTCCAAACTCTTCTTCTACGGGCTGACCGTCGAAAATATAGCGAACCATCGCCACCATTTCTTCGCCTCCAATGTCAAAAATCGGAACGTTAAGCTCTAGCTCCGAAATCTCGTCACCCCTCGCCGCAGTTAGGTACCGTCCCCAAGGGAGCTCTTTTTTCAAATTCTCTATATCGCTCGCTTCAAGAGGCGATTCCTCGACGATATACGGAATTCCATCCATGAATCTGCCGCTCGCATCGAATACATGCGCTCCAAGGGCCCCCTCGATATCTTGGGCGGACAATAGGGAATAGACGACCGTGTCCTCAAACTCGAGAATACCCAGCAACTCGTCCTCCATTCCTTGAGCAACGTGAAACTGCGAAATGGGAGCCCAATTGTCCGCGTATCGTTGCAGAATCTTACCTCTGAGCTCTTTGCGAAGCTGAACGCTAGAGATGCCCACGATCGCGCCAAATATCACGACGACCATCCCCAGAGCCAAGAGAGGCACTAGGAACGACCCCGTTTTGCGGGGATGCGCGCCATTTTGATCAGTCATCTAAATTACGAAGGAGTAGCTAAATATAACGGTAGAATTTACTTCATTCTAAGCCCTAGCATTAGACTATTCGCTTCATAACTGAAAAAGGATTCATTGGATTCCGAGGTATCTCTCTCGGCTAGGGCAAATAGCGCCCAACGCCGGTTCAAGTCTCGCTCCAAATCCAGTGACCACACCCAATCATCCTACTTTCGCAACGAGCCGCTGTCTGCGAGCTGGTGCACGTAGTCACGATCCGAACATCCGATATCGGCCCTCAGGCTCCATCTCTCGCCTTCGGCCTTGATATCGATGAAATACTTGAGCCGATCGCGGTCGTAGTACCCGAAATGCCGATCGTGCCGCATCTCGAAATCCAATCCAACTTCCGCCTCGATATCGAAGCCTGCCCATCTCGCGGGCTGTTCAAGCGATATCTCCAAGCCCAATTGGTCCGTGCCTAGCATGGCATCAACGATACGATCTCCCTCTCGGTCCCGGGGCTGCCGATCCGTGTAGTCCCGGGCGAAACCATTTACTGCAACCAGCAAATGCGTCTTTTCCCCAAGCAGGTAGTCGATGTCGATTTCCCAATCCAATGTTTCATAATCATTTTGAGGATCATCGAAATACATTCGCGATGCGACCGCTTCGAACCCGTACTCGAACTGCCAGAAAAAGCCCTCCCACTCAAGATACAGCCTCGGTTCCTGAGCTGTGATCACAATCTGCCTAACGTCGAGCACGTCAAACGTGGTATCGAACGCCTGATTGAAATAGATGTACTGAACTCCCCCAGTCAGCTTTCCATCGACGGTTACGTACTTGCCATACTCGGACAGCAACAACCCAAAGGTTTCATCCGGCAGGTCACCTCCATTGAAATAATGTCGGTTGTCCAAGAGAGCCATAGTGGTCCACTCCCCTCCAGACTCGATAAACTCCCTTTGGGCGATGCCCTCCAACCCTACATAGGCAAATGGAGAATCGATCGGTACGATCTCGCTAAAAAGCACATTCTCCTTGTAGCCATAGCCTGAGCTTATGGACCACTCGCCTGCGCCCACCTTGAACGCGTCGTCCTTATCTTACCCCAAAGCGGTCCCGAACGACAAGCCCGCTAACAATATATTTAACACCCTCATGATCATTTGTATACACAGATAACGGACCGCATGAATGCATCATACGGCCCGCTACTGGCTGATCAAAAAATTATAAGCGCTTACGCTTCGTCTTCGCCACGATCGGTACGATCGGTACGACGCTTGCGTGCCTTGTCGCGACGAGCATCCTTGATCGCTTCGATCTCTTCTGAGAACTGGTCACGAACGCTGTCTCGCGCCGCTTTACGCTCTTCATCCGTAGCATCTTCGCCCAACTCCGCTGCAGCCATCTTGAAACGGATGACCCATCTTCCAATACCTCGACCGGGGCGAATTCTTCGACGAAATTTTTCACCACTTGGGAAATTTTCTTATCTTGGCTTTTCAACGTTCTGAAGGATATAGCCCTCGTTTTCGGAAGCATAGCTAAGAATTGTTGCTGTTTAAGTAATCCCTGTGCACCTGCCCGTTGGGGAACTGTCGCAACGCCTTCGCCGCCTCGTCGAATTCCTCGACGTTCTGCCGAAATTCGCGCGTCATGTCAGGGTCCTCCGAAAGCTCTTGCAATGCCTCCGCTTCCTTCATGGCCCCATGCCGTGCGGTACGCGGTTTGATGATGTTGGTTTTTCCAACTCGCCAAAAGTCGGGAATGGATCCGAACGCGGCAGCGGCACTTTCAAACGCAATTTGGCTCGGTTCGAATTCGCCGCCTGCCGCCGCCGAAACCCCTTCAACGCCTGTTTGAGTCACCGCCGCCGCCCCTACGCCAATGCCGGCGCGTTGTACAGCGGTCCTTCCCAACGCTGCTGCCCTGCCTGCCGGGGCGAACTTGCCAAGTTCCGCACCTCCCAACGCAAAGTCTGTAAAATCGAATCCGGGCGGGTTCACAAGAGCTTCCCTGCCATCGGGGAGTTTTCCGATGATATTGCCCTTTTCATCATACCTGTAAGAAATTCCCGGCATTGCATCTTTCATTATTGCAGCATATTCTTCAGGACTGCTTGCAAGGAAGGGTGCAAGGATCCTCTTACCGGCCCCCTTATCGAACCCTAAAAAACCATCATTGTTCGGATCTTCCCTCATGTTGCTGCCCGTAAGCCTCGAAAGACCTCGCGATTCGTCCGTTTGGGCGTACTCGCCTGAAATCAATTCAAAAAGTTCAGCGGGAGGACTCATTGAGTCATTAAACCTTGTATAACCTAAATCTCTTAGGAGACGTGCATCACGAGTCTGGCTACGTTCCTTCGCAACCCGTATTGCTGCATCCAGAGCCCGTTTACGGTTTGCGAATATGTCTTCGCGTGTCCATGCCTTCAGGCAACGCGATCAAGGGTTGATCTTCAGTAAAGTCCAAGAGCCCAATTTTGCGGCTCCCCTCCCTACGCCCGCTGCGGCTCCAGCGGCTGGAGTGAATTGAACCCCCAGCATGAGGAAATCTACGAAATCGTTCTTGGACATCCCCGGGCGGTTCAATAGGAATCTCTCCCCAGTATGCGGATTGGCTACAACGGCGAATCCTTTCTCATAGCCTACGCCCCATCCGAACCGTTTCAGGATTGCCAAGCGATCTTTCTCTTCGGAAGCCAAGAGCATAGTGACGAGCGCGCCGGAATACCCTGCCGCGCCTTGATCGAGCTTCGGCGCAATCTCCGACAGATTGTAAAGATGCTCCGGTATGCCATTCTTCCAAAGGTTCTTCTCGAGCGCTAGCCTTTCTGTATCTTCATCCATCTTACGAAGCCTGGCATCGTCTTTTTCCAGGTCTTCTTCAGTATATTGCGGCGTTATAGGAGGCCCAGACTGGGACCCCCCCAAAAGGGGCCCCCTAAGCCTACGACCAATAATTTCACCTCTCCCTTTGTTGACTCGCTTAGTTTCCTCATCGAAATAATCTTCCCCAGCGAAATAGTCCGAGTCCCAAAAAGGTTCTCCAGCTCCAGGCAGGGGCCCGTATTGCTCCCTATAGAGATTCCCGGCTTCCCAATGCTTCTTTTCGCGCTTTAGCTTGGCTGCCTCCTTTCCAAGCTGATTGATCCTGCCTTGATTTACTGGGTAGTTAAATTGCCCCCAATGACTAGAGGAATATAGATTGTTGATCTCCTCGTTGATCAGCTTAAGCTCCCGGTCAAAATAATCTTCCCCTTCAAAATCGGGCTTTTCCCAATAATTATCCCCTCCTATTTGCAGAGCCTCTGCGGGTTGAGCTTTAAGGGCCGCTTAAGCTTCAGCCTGTTCCTCGCGCCTGCGCCTGCGCATTAGCCTTCGATTTAGCGTCTGTGAAAGCGCCTTTTTCATGCCCGAAGAGCTCTGATTCGGTCAGGCTTTCCGGCAAAGCTGCGCAATTGACTACTACTAGCTCCTGGTTCTTTCGCGTTCCGTTGGCATGCAGCCACTTCGCAAATGTGGATTTGCCTGTTCCCGTCTCCCCCTCGAGAAGTATGGGAGGCAGCCTCCCAGATAAGCGCCTGTCCGCCGTTAGGATCTTATCCAGGCTCGCCTTGAGCCCTTTGAGCGACTCGCCGAAAAACAGCCCCTCGCCCGATTCCATTTCAATTCGGTGCGCCCGAGACCGATCGCTTCTCTTAGCGCTGGCGCAACGGGCAAGAATCAGCGGCACTTCCTGGAGCTCGAAAGGCTTCGCCATGTAGTCGCCCGCTCCTCGCTTCATCGCCTCCACCGCTATCTCCCAACCTCCATCAGCCGTCATGATAACGCACGAGACATCGTTGGCAAAATCGAGCAAGCGATCCCCCAACCCATCCGGCAAGTGGACATCGAGCAGCGCGAAATCCAACGAGAGAGACATCATCGCGTTCTTACCCTCCTCGAACGTCGATACAGAAACTACATTCGCGCCTTCAGATTCCAGAAAGCGCGTGAGCCGTTTCCTCAAAAGCGGTTCATCGTCAACAACTAGGATCTCTCTTCCAGACAGGAAAGCGTTCATTGGCAGCAACAATCAAACGCAGGCCTATTCGGTTTACAAGCGTCGATTCCCGTAGCCTCTGGATCGCCAAATTGTATCCAATTAGTCACTTCATTCTTATCTAACTAAAATTCGACGGAGGTCTTTCGAATGAAGGCTTCAGGAACGCTCTCGAATAAAGTCAAAAAACATCAAACAAATGTAAAACGAGCTTGTCCTACCTTTTGAAGCTACCAAAGCTAACGAAATCAATGATCCAACCAACGAATAGCAATCTGGACACGCAATCTCCGCTCAGGCAGGAGTATATTCGAGAACTCGCTCAACTAGAGCAAATCGAGAAGCGGCTCGGTACCGTGCTGGAACGAGAAAACGACCTTAACATCGCCCAGGAAATCGCTCATCGGCTGTCCAACATCCAAATGATTCTTGCAATACGTGAGGGCAAGGTATCGGACCCTTCGCTCTAGCGCGTAAATTCTTCGAAAAAGCCATCCACTTCGTCCCTTCGTTCGTAATTACTGGTAGGCATGAGCCGATATATAACATCAACAATTGCTGAATTGCCAGGAACGGAGCGTCCCATTCGCAGGTCCTAGCAATCGATCGCATCATCATTTGACACCTACCCCAGTGAAGCCACTGAATTCATCTAGCAGCGCCCAATTCCATCCCCTTTTGGGAGTGCGCGAGCTTGTGGCCTTCGATCTCGAAACGACCGGGCTACGGCCTAAGCAAGAAGAGATCACTCAAGTGGCAGCGGTTCGGCTCGGCGGAATGCGAATGGAGATCGAAGACTCGTTTTGCACTTACGTGAATCCGGGCAAGCCCATCCCCAAGAAAATCCAGACGCTTACACGCGTTCGCGACAAGCACGTCGTCGACGCGCCTTCGCCCATTGAGGCCATTCAAATGCTATCGGATTTTGCTGGACCCGCTACGCTGTTCGGCCACGATATCTACCGATTCGACTTTAGATTCATCAAGAAGCACGTAAACTCGGATCCATCTGAAAGCCGGACGGTGCGATTTATAGACACCATGGATATATTCGAGGTCTTGTGGGACGATTTCTCGCGCCTCCGCAATTCCCTGGACGACATCGCGGAACGATTGTCTGCAGGACTCTCCTCCATCCGTCGTCACGACGCTAAGGGAGACGCTATTCTGCTGGCTCAAGTGTTCCAGCGCATTCAGGACCATCCCAAGCTGGAGCAACTGTGCTCCAAAGTTCCTGTTCACGAAGCCCAACTTCCGAAGGTGAGGCTATCGACCGAGGAAGCGCTCGCTCCTCTTCCGCGCTTCGACGTTTCGCTCGTTAAGGCCAGGTCCTAACCGAACCGATCCACTCCTTGACTTCAAGAAGGAGTGACGACGTTTATGAGGAATGCCTCCGAGCATCTCATACATTATCCCAACGCTCAATGAAGAGGCAGCGCTGGAACGAACGCTGCAAAGCGTCATCAGCCAAGAGGGCGAAAAGGAGATCGTAATTGCCGACGGAGGAAGCGTGGATCAAACGCTGGCAATCGCGCAGCGATTCGATTGCTCTGTGACGCGGACAGAGCCAGGGAGGGGAAGGCAAATGAACGCAGCGGCAGAACGGGCCGATGGCGGCATACTCTTCTTTTTGCACGCCGACACGTCGCTTCCACCCAATGCGCAAGTCGAAATCTCAAGGCTGCTTGATACACCTGGCGTCGTCGGTGGAGCCTTTGGCCTCACATTCGATCCCTGTACGCCTGCGTTGCGATTCTATGCAAGGTGCGCCCGGCTGAACAGCGCTTGGTTTGCCTATGGCGACCAAGGACTGTTTCTCCACAAAGCTACTTTCGAAGCTATTGGTAAATTTAGACCGTATCCAATACTTGAAGACGTTGAAATTCAATCTCGCCTTAGAAAAGAAGGTCGATTCGTCAAGTCCAAGCTTTGCGTAACGACTTCATCGAGACGCTTCCTAAAGCGCGGCCCACTAAAGCTCGCACGAGCCTATTCCCAAATTCGTTGAATTGCTATTCTTGCGGCGTTACTCTGTATCCAAAAAGATCCAATGCCAGTATCCATAGCGATGCCGCTACCGCAATAGCGCATATGACCACTGCTATCATAGTTCCCTCCCTAAGTATTCGTTTCCCTATTATCCTAATTCGAAGCCTGTGGCTGCATTAGATTCATGATTCGAAACATGTGGGCGGTTTCTTTAGGTGTTGACGGTCCAGATCCCATTTCCGAAAACGCGCTCATGAGCCTGCCCGAATCGCTGATTGCAACAGCCCAGAACCTATCTGACACCGTTGACAGCTTAAAGTTCTCGGATCCTGTCCGCTATGTATACAATCCGCTCAATTACGCTTGGAACGGGCACCGTCGGTACCTAGAGAAATTTGGAAGCGCCCCCAAACGGATCGTGTTCCTCGGCATGAATCCAGGCCCTTGGGGAATGTCTCAAACCGGAGTCCCATTCGGCGAGATCGCCCATGTACGCGATTGGATGGGGATCGACGAAGTGATCGGCAAGCCAGATAACGAGCATCCGAAGCGCCCCATTTTGGGTTTCGATTGCGAGAAGTCGGAAGTATCTGGCCGTCGACTCTGGGGACTATTCGCAGATCGCTATTCTGATCCAGCCGATTTCTTCGCTCACCATTTTACGCTCAACTACTGCCCACTCGTATTCATGGAAGAGACCGCCCGAAACCGGACTCCCGACAGGCTTCCCAAATCAGAAGTAGAATCCCTCTTCACCGCGTGCGATAAACATCTGCGACGCTGCATAGAGCTTCTGCAACCGGAATGGCTGGTCGGCATCGGTGGTTTCGCGCAGGAACGGGCACGAAACGCTCTGTCCGGCGTCGACATACGTCACGGCAAAGTCTTGCATCCCTCTCCCGCGAGCCCCGCGGCCAATCGCGGATGGGCGGAAGCTGCCGAGAAGCAGCTCGTGTCGCAGGAGATTTGGTAGGGCGATTCCCTCAATTTCCTCCCGGCGTCGCTTCCTTAGCTAGAATGGACCTTACTTGCTCCAGTCAATCGAATCGAAATTGCTTCGGAATTCTTCGGAAAAGATATTCCGAGGCCCATCTCCCTTTCCGTTCTGAGCGTTAGGCTCGCTCTTTGGCTTAGGCGAGGATTCATCGGAACTGGTTTTCTTCTCAGCCTTTTTCGGTGATTTTTCCTTCTTCTCCGCCTTTTTCGGTGATTTTTCCTTCTTCTCTGCCATGGATTTAATCGTTTCTGGACTGGCCCTTAAAAAAATGGGCTACGGTTCTGTCAATGATTTTTGCATCCGAAACAAGAGCTGCAACGTTGATTTCTTCGCGTATTCGATTCTTCAAGACTTGCTAGCCAATGATTATCGAATCGCCAATAGGCCGCGATTGGCCTTAGCTATATCAATCATGAGTGAACAATCCAATACGTCAAATCCCAGCGCCTGCGGCCTGCCCTCAAACGCCGACATTGGAGGCGAAGGGCGCCTGAACAGAACCGAAGCCGAGTGGAAGGAGATCCTGTCCCCAGAGCGATACCGAGTCCTGCGAGCTCAAGGCACCGAACCTCCATTCCAAAACGAATTCTGGAATCACAAGGCCTCCGGCGCCTACGAGTGCGCAGGTTGCGGCGAGACCTTGTTTGAGAGCGAAACGAAATTCGATTCCGGCACCGGTTGGCCAAGCTTCTTCCGCCCAGCCCAGTCCGATAGCGTAGATGAGACCGTCGACGAAAGCCACGGCATGGTCCGTACCGAAGTCCATTGCTCGAATTGCGGTGGACATCTCGGGCACGTCTTCCCTGACGGACCCAAACCCACAGGGCAACGATACTGTATCAATTCAGCTTCGCTCACATTCAGTCCAGGCGAGGCTATCTAATCGCGTTTCTATGCAAAATCTACAGCAACGGCTTTCTGGCCAAGAGGCCACAACTGCAGGGATACACGAAGCGATGGCCCAGCACGTTGAGGACATATTCAAGGAATTCCAAGGCATCCTTCCGCTTCTGCTCGGAAAGCGAACCTTGGGCTCATTCGTCACCCTCACACTTCCCCAGGAACTCGGGCGATCCCGTGAACAGCTACTCGCAACGCTCTCCGATCTCATCGTAGCATTCGATTTCAGGCTGATTTCCTTCATTTCCGCGATCCAATCGCGCAAATCGCCTGAAGACCCGCCGACATTGGGCGCCATGCTAATAACTGCGGACAATGCCAATCGCTTGCTTCAGCTTCCATGGGAGCTCGAGTTCGATTCAGAGTCCAATCTCATCGCATTCGAACGAAGCTCGGCCGAAGGCGAGGTTATTTCCGGCGAGACCTGGCTATCGTTCTTTCAGACCTCCCTTGAGATCGACGAAAAGGAAGCCGCTTATGACCGACTGGTCGAGCAGTTTGGGGATGCCTCACTGCTCCCGAAAGTGAATCCCTGATCCCGTTCGCCTCACTACGGTTCAGTTTTCACAGAATATACGATGCGGTTTCCATTTCATGCGCTAACGGATAAGATCGATTTTCCGAACCCCGAGAATGCCACTCAGGAAGGGCTCGTCGCGGTAGGAGGCGACCTAAGAATCGAACGTCTCCTAAAGGCGTATTCGGAAGGGATCTTTCCCTGGTATTCGGAAGGGCAGCCCATTCTCTGGTTTTCGCCCGATCCACGTATGGTCCTCTATCCAGATCGATTCAAGCGTTCGAGCAGCTTGCAGCGGCTAATCAAATCGAATCGGTACACGCTCCGCATCGACACGAATTTCGAGAGCGTGATCAAAGCCTGCGCATCTGTACCGCGACCCGGACAAGACGGGACTTGGATTACGCCCGAAATGATTGATGCCTATATAGAACTTCACCGGCTCGGCTACGCTCATTCCTTCGAAACGTATCGCGACGGATCTCTCATCGGAGGATTGTACGGGCTCTCGCTGGGGGCCGCATTCTTCGGCGAATCCATGTTTCATCAGGCTCCGGACGCCAGTAAATTTGCGTTCCACCACCTTGTTGCCCTGTCGATTAAATGGAATTTCAACTTCATCGATGCGCAGACGCCAACGCCCCACCTGGCAAGCCTAGGCGCAGAAAACATATCCAGGTCGCAATTCTTGAAAGAGCTTGAAACTGCTCTGAGCGCCGAATCGCGAATTGGCCATTGGACTCCATCGCATTGACCTAGCGAACCTCGCATTCCAAACGGATAGACTCCCAAGAAACATCGAAACTAGGCGATTGGGCGCCTTCAAGCTGAGATAAACAACGCCTCAAGGCTGCGCCGCTCATCCGTCTCTCCGAAATAGCGCCGATGTCATGGATGGCTCGAAGCGCTTCCCTTGGTGAACTATAAGAAATTGCATCTGATCGGGATTCCACACGAACGACCCTAAAACCCGCTCCTTCGAACAATGAAGTCCACTCATCGCTACTTCGCCATTCCAAGGCAGAAAACCCTTCAACCCCGTTAACGAATTCTCGTAGCGACCCCACCACGAAGAGCCCGGCAAGAACGCGTCCTTTCGGGTGAAGCATACGTACCCAATTACTTAATACTTTATCCGGCTCGCTCGCCCATTGCAATAGGCTGCAAGAATAAATCCTATCTACCGTTCTCTCATCCCAAAACCATGCATCCTGCTTTTCCCATTTGAGCGCTGGCAATCGGCGTTTCCCTTCCTCGAGCATAGACTCCGCAATGTCCGTCGCTCTAAAATCCTTGAAGTCCCGCAAACCCAAATGGCGCGTAAACAGCCCCGTCCCTGCGCCTAATTCCAAGCCGGACAAGCCAGAACAGTCGGTCTCTATCCACTCCGATACCCAATCCGCCACCTTCTTTTGAATACTCGCTTTCGGATGATAGCGCGCCGCCTTCTCTTCAAACCTCATAGCTCGATTCCAGACTGGGACAATAGTTCTTCCAACCCATGCCCAACGCCGTTGACGATATTTAGCTTTGGATTGATTTTCGCCAACCTGGACGCATCCAGCAAGCTGTCCTGAGACCCTACCCAGCTTTCTTCTTCCGAAAGAACGTCCTGATCTAGGGCGCCCTCCAGCAATCGCGATACCCCCCAGTCCAGCATGACGGGATCGAGATCGCTCTCATTCAAAGGAGGATGCCCAATATTGGCTTGATCCCAAAAATCGCTCAATGCTCCGCCGGGATCCCGCTTGAGCCAACGTTGCAAGTAATGCAATTGAGCGCGTCGTACCTTTCCGCCCAAATCAGATTCCCGCTTGAAGTCCACAAACGGCGCTAAAAGAACGACCCTTTGGAATCGCTTCCTCAAATCGGGACGGCTCAACAGCAGAAATGCCCCGAGGGAATATCCTAGCAATGTGGCGCTTATTGGCAATTTTTCCAATTGATCCGACCAATCGACATCCGGATTAATCACCGTGTGTTCGATATTTGGGTACTGACTGGCAACAATATTGCGTGTATATCTTCTGCACAGTCCCCAACCATTTATCCAAATCGCGCTCATTTCAGCGAGCCTCTCAACTCTTCGAATGCAGAAATTAGCCGCTCTTGGACAGCTTCGTCCATTGACGCCTTCAATGACAATCGCAAGCGGCTGGTTCCTTCAGGAACCGTAGGGGGACGAACTGCGCCCACCAAGATTCCTTTGCGTTTCAAATATTCCGCTGCCGAAACCGTCTTTTCAGCAGTATCCATACGAATCGACACGATTGCCGAGTCCCCACGGCTAGCGTTGTAACCCAATTCAATTAGTTGGGCTCGAATTCGCCGCGATGCCTCTTGACCGCGCGCGGCGGCGGCCTTCGAAACCTGGCGTATCGCTTCTTCCGCCATTGCCGCGCAAACCGGAGGCAAATAGGTAGAATATATGAATTCACCCGCAAAATTTACCAGGTAGTCTGGCGCTAAGCTGTCTTTAAAAAGCGTATACGCTCCCATCGACCCCAGGGCCTTACCCAAAGTCCCCACAATGCAGTCGACCTGATCGAGCGCTTCAAATGCTTCGCACAATCCAGAGCCTTTATCCCCGTACCAGCCAACCGCATGCGCTTCGTCGACAATCCAAAAGAACCCATACTTTTCTTTCAGCGCAGCGATCGCTTTCAAGTCCGGATAGTCGCCATCCACGCTGAAAACCGACTCCGTCACGACAAATACCATTCGTTCCGAATTCTTCGCTTCGACAAGCAACGATTCGAGATGGGCCACATCGCAATGTCGATATCGGGTTAACCTGGCTCCACTAGCCAGTATCCCAGAAATCATGCTGTTGTGGATCAGCCGATCCGCCAAAACGAGGTCGCCTTTCTCCGGCAACGAACTAAGCAATGCCTGGTTTGCTACGTATCCAGAATTCCATATGACCCCGTGCTCTATTCCATACCATTGCTTTAGCGATTGGAGCAACGATTCATGAGCCGGTCCATAGCCCGTGATTAGCGGCGATGCGGAAGAGGAAGCTCCATATCGATCAATCGCCTCGCGCCCTGCCACCTGAATCGATGGATGCGAAGAAAGACCAAGATAATCGTTATTTGCGAAATTCAGTATTTCATCACTGATCTTGCATACGTTCAACGACCGAAACCCTCCCGATTCTCTTCGCTTCTCTAAAGGAATCGAAAGCCGTTGCTTCAATTGCGCGTTCAAAGCCATTCTAGTTCCATCTCTCGCGGATTCGTATCCTCAAACGAAGAACATCCCCATAAGGGAATTTCCAGATCACGGATGCCTTCCACCGTTGACTGCCTCGATATCGGATTTTGCGGCTCTACCTCATTGAGCCAAATCCCGCACCGGAGTCCCTTGGCAACGCAGAAGTCATAGGCCAGTCTCGACTGGCCAATCGCGCCCACTCGATGCCTAACGACGAGGACAACGGTATCAATGCCCTGTTGCAACGCGAAGTCCGTCCAGTCCTCTCCACTGTCCGTTATGGGCGATGCGATGGAGCCGGCTCCTTCGATGACGCGCCAATCAGCGCTTCTCGGCAACGCTTCCATCTTCTGCGGAAGAGTACGCAGCTCTAATGATTCTCCTTCCAACCGCGCCGCCAATGCAGGCGCGACGGGCTCCCTAAAAGACAGAAGGGTAAAGGCAGAAACTAGGTCATTGGCCCCGCATGCAGCGACAATTCGCTCGGTATCCGAGCGCCCATCGGCCATCGCTCCCGTCTCAACCGGCTTCACTACCTGGACCGACCCTCCACGTTCGCAAAGTAGACGGGTAATCAAACCGGCTACCCAGGTTTTCCCGACGTCCGTATCGCTTCCGCTAACGAGTAGCGACTTCATGCGTGCCTAGGCTAAGCTAGCGGCTTCCTCGTCCGCCCGAGCGTGGATCGCTCGAGCATCGTCTGGATCCAGCGAAGTGAGACCGAGCTTATTCAGCAATTTGTAGTCGTCGCTCGTATCCGGATTGGCAGTCGTCAAAAGCTTGTCGCCCAAGAAAATGCTATTCGCCCCAGCCAAATAGCACATCGCCTGCAGTTCGTCGTTCATCTCGGTGCGGCCCGCCGACAAGCGTACCATCGTCTTCGGCATCAATATGCGCGCAGTGGCGATAATTCGTACGAACTCGAAGCTATCTACAAATTTCTGATCCTCCAGCGGTGTCCCCTTGCAAGCGATCAGGGCATTGATAGGTACGGAATCTGGATACGGATCCAAATTAGCGAGCTCTTGCAACATCTTCAAACGATCGTCAATCGACTCGCCCATTCCAATGATTCCTCCGGAGCACACCTCCATGCCCGCTTCTCGTACTTTACGAATATTGTCGAGTCGCTCATCATAGCTTCTAGTCGTGATTATTTCGCTATAGTACTCGCGAGATGTATCCAAATTATGATTATATACGTCGCAACCGGCCTCGCTCAAAGCATTCGCTTGGTCCTGCTCCAAGGACCCGAGTGTGCAGCATACCTCCAGACCCATATCGCTAACCGACCGAACGGTATTGATAAGTGAATCGAATTGCTCGCCCCGAGGCACGCGTCGCCACGCGGCCCCCATGCAAAACCGAGTGGCTCCTCCCCTCTTCGCAGCGACAGCATCTTGTAGGATGGTCTCCGTATCCAGCAAGGCCTCCTTCTCGAGCCCCACATCGCTGTGCGCCGACTGTGGGCAGTACTTGCAGTCCTCTGGGCAAGCCCCTGTCTTGATCGATTTCAATGTGCACAGCTGCACGCCGGAAGGATCTTGAAATTTCTGATGGGCTACTTGCGCCCTATAAATCAAGGTAGTGATTGGCAGATGGTAGATTTCTCTTATCTCTTCTAGGTTGTACCGCATAATTAACTACATATTTTATTCATGACCGAATCGATCGAAATCACGAGATTTTCAAACAGGAAGTCTATTTCCTCTCCGCTGATTACTAAGGGAGGGACAATTAGAATAGAGTCAAGCAGGGGGCGTAGCAATAAGCCCTGGTTTCGAGCTTCAATGCATACCTGCATACCTACTCTATCGTTCAAGGGCCAAGGAGGATTACCCTCTGTAGGAGCCAAATCGATCGCGGCAGCCAATCCACGTTGACGGATTGAGCGCGCATTTGGATGATCTCGGAACGATTCTTCAAAACGTTCGCCAAAGTGGCGTATAGTCGCATCCAATCGACCTGTATCCAAAAGCGTCTCCAATTTTTCCAGGCTCTTTATCGCAACCCGAGCCGCCAATGGATTCCCGGTGAATGTATGACCGTGATAGAAGCCCGATCCCGATTCTACCGTACCGAGAAAGGCAGCGTATACGTCCTCGGTCGTTAGTGTCGCTGCCATCGGCAGGTATCCCGCAGTCAGCCCCTTCGCCAAGCAAAGGAAATCAGGTGAAATCTCTTCTCCTTCGCAGGCGAACAGGGAGCCAACGCGCCCGCAGCCCACGAAAACCTCGTCCAAGATAAGATGCGCTTCGAATTGTCGGCACAAGGACTCGACGCGTTTCAAGAAACCCGAGGGCTGAAGCTTCATTCCAGCCGGCCCCTGAATCGATGGCTCAACCACCACAGCCGCTACCTTTCCTGCGTTTCCCGAAAGGAGCGCCTCCAACTCCGAAAGGCTCGACTCCATTTCGCTTTGCTGCACATCTCCTGCAACTTCGACGCACTCAGGGGCAGCGAACGTCAACGTATCGAACAACCAAGGCTCAAAGCGTCCATGGAATCCGACGCTGTTGCCCACCGACATTGCGCCAAAGGTATCACCATGGTAGCCGTTTTCCATGCCGACCACGAGACGCTTATCAGGCTGCCCTATTTGCTGCCAGAACTGGAAGGAAAGCTTAAGGGCTATCTCTATCGCATTCGATCCATTGTCGCTGAAGATGGCGCGGCCCAGCGAATCTGGAGCCAGATCGCAAAGTCGCTTCCCCAATTCGGCCCCTGCAGGATGGCTCAAGCCAAGATAGGTCGAGTGCGCCACCTTTCCAATCTGGTCTATGAGGGCATTGTTGATCTCGGGATCGTTGTGTCCATGGGCATTCGTCCAAATAGACGCATTTCCATCCAGGTAGCGATTGCCCTCGGTGTCCCAAAGCCAGCACCCTTCACCGCGTTCAACATGAAGCTGGGGCAGTGTAGCGTATTCTGCCATTTGCGTGAACGGGTGCCAAGAATGTTCCCGATCCCATTGATCGAGCTGTTCGGTCCTTTCCGATGCGCTCGCTTGCAGCTCCGAATTCATTGATTCGGATATGTTAATGCACATTTTAAACTGCTTAACAAGCCTTGTTAAGACCTGTCCTAAATCCTTTTACAAAATCCGTTGCCCTTTGGAAGATCCCTCGAAACGCAGCCCTATCCAACCGTTTCCAGCTGGCTGAGAACTTGCTGGCCGTGGTTCGCAGGGTCCACCTTCTCGCAGATGGCGACCAACCTGCCTCCACGGTCGACAAGATAGGCGGAACGTGTGGGCCCAAGAAACGTGCGTCCATACATCTTCTTTTCGACAAGCGAGTCCGTCGCCTGGGCGAATAGGTGGTCCGGATCCGATACGAGCGTAAAGCCAATCGCGTGCCTAACCGCAAACTTCAAATGCGACCCTACGGTATCCTTGCTCACTCCGATGATCGAGCAGCCGCGCTCAAGGATCTGCGGCGCCTCCTTGGCGAGCGATAGCATCTGCTTATCGCAGCTGCCAGTATTGTTACGCATATATACCGAAATCAGGGTCAAGCCATCGATCAGGTCATCGAATTGCTTCGCTCTTTTCTCGCCGCCCTCCGCCACGCGAACTTCGAATTCCAATTGCAAGACCTCGCCTACCGCCTTCATTCCGCTCCTCCCGAAATTTTGAGCCGATCAACGATCAGGCAGCCATAGAGACCGGCGAGCATCAGAATGTCCCTGATGATTGGCCAGGTATATCCAGATTCAGAATCCGACACGCTGGAGCCGAAGCACCCGCAATCCGCGTCCAATCCCCGGAGCGCCGCCTGCGTCAAAAGGCCGATAAAGGCTACAAGCAGCCCAGTGCCGATCAATCGAGCGCCTCCAAGCATGACGCGAAACGCCAAGCAGCCTCCAATGCATATCTCCAGATAGGGCGTTATCAGCGATGCCGCTACTGCCAGCTGATAGGGGAACACTTCGTAGGTTAAGATTGCAGAGAGAAAAGCGCTCGGATCCAGAAGTTTCACTACGCCTGCCCAAGCGAACGCGACACCCACGAGGAACTCAGCGATGCGTCCCGCAATTCTCATTTCTCCGGCCCTCCAACCAAATTTGCTTCCATGAGAGTCTCCCAACCGCCTCGCAGCACATAAACCTCTTCAATATCGAGTTCTTCCTTAAGGCGACGCGCCACTTCGTGCGATCTCAAGCAGGACTGGCTCGAGCAGTAGACGACCGTAGCCTGGTCCGGTAACCAGCGGTCCAGGAAACCAATGAAAAGCGATTCCCAGTTCTCTTCATTGAGCGATATCGAATCCTCGTAGTGGCCGGATTGATATTCCTCGTCAGAACGGGCGTCAACCCAGAGAACCGGGGACATTTCGAGAATCTCATCCAATTCCCTCTCGAGGTCGTCAACGTGAAAGGATGGGGCCTTTGGGTGCCCAAAATAGGCTACTGTCGAGCAAGCGATCGCGATCGCTAGTAATACGGCTGCTTCACGGAGGGCCCTCATCTGCCCCAATCGCTATAGGGAAAGAGGGGTCAATTCCAAGCTGCAAAAACCGGGCTGCGGAAACCGCAGCCTAAACCCGCTAATTCTGAAGGGCGACGTACTTGCTCTTAACTTCTTCAGTCGAAGCGAAGAACGCGCTCTCGGCTTCCGATTGGGAGGCCTTGAAAGCTTCGAGAGTGATCGTATTGATGTTGTCCTCAATATTAGCCAGCGCAGTAGCGACCTTGGCGTAGCCAAAGTTGCTGGAGGAGCCTTTAAGCTTATGGGATTCATTGCCCAGCATGTCCTTGTCCGCTTCGAACGAGGCTGCTTTCAAGGTATTGATTCGTTCGACGCCGTCTTCGACGAATTCGTGGAATAGCTCAGCCATATCCTCGCAAACTCCTCGTCGTCCTCGCCGAAGATCATTTCAAGTTGTTCCCAATCAATAAGTCCTGAGTCGCTCATGGTATTTTATTCGTTTCTATTTGCGACGGAGTGGGGTCGCGTTCACTAAAGTCGTTTAGGTCGGCTGCGGGGCTGATTTACGTGAAATTAATTTACAGACGGATACTTCCGCTTCCATAGCCCAGGTTTGACGCGATCGCCTTCTTGACTCGTTGCTTCACGACGCCGTCCTCCAGGCTCTCTTCACTTCTACGGGGCGTCTTGTCGCTGACAAGGCTCTCTGCCTTCTCGAAGCTGGCTCTCAATTGATCCACTACCTTCAAGTACTCTTCCTTGGTCAAGTGGAGCAACGCGATCAAGAGCGGATCCGGTCCGACCGCCGCAGCGCTGCTCGCCGGATCGTTTATGATTGTGCTAATCATTCGCTTCGCGAACGAGACGAGACATGCCATGCGCTCATGCTTGCCTGCCTCGGACGGCTCGAACTGGTTGAGGACGGGGATCGCGATCTCGTCTGAAAATCCCCACTCGCACATCATGGCAGCGCCCACTTTCGCGTGATTGATGCCAAATACTTCCAGCTCTTCGTTGGCCAAGGCCACATCCTCCGGAAGGGAGCTACGAAATTCGATGTGAGGGGCGTTCTTTATCTCGCGCTCCAGAAAAACCATCCCGATCCCGTGGAGCAGTCCCACAGTGTACGCGACTCCTGCATCCTCGCTGTATTTCCGAGCCAAGCGCTCCATGGCGAAGGCGCAAGCAACCGAGCGTTGCCAGAACTCTCCTGCACTGATGCCGTAGGACCGGAGCGGCTCGGCCAGCAGATCGGAGAAAGTCAGCATGGTTACAATCTGGTACACATCGCTAAAGCCGAGATGCATGATAGCGTCATCGATGCTGTCGATGTGGTAGCCCGGATTGAAGTAAGCGCTATTGGCCGTCTTGAGGATCATTGCGCTCAAGGCTGGATCCATCCGAATCATGTCCCGAATCTCGTCCGGGTTCGTATTGCAGTCGGATATCATCTGCTGCAGCTTCGGGAGGAGTTGGGGCGACACCGCGATGCCGTCCAACTCCGATTGCATATCTTCGATTTTTATAGGATGCGGAACCATATACCTGCTCTTATTAAATGTGGTGTAACGACATGTAATCGCGCTCGATTGAGAAGAGCCTCGAAACGAACGCTGAAAATCCAAGTTTATCATCGGTCCGAGGGCGCGTTCACTTAAGTTGCATCCGCGCAAAAACTCGCCGCCGCTAGGGTCTGCGCTCTAGCGAAGGAGAATATTACCTAAAGCCTCATTTGATGCGTCCGATAGATTTTCTCGTGAAAATGAAGATCGAAGTGCCCCTCAACGAAGAAGAATGGTCCATGCTGAACGCCGCCGCCGACAGCATCTCATCGAGTCCCGAGGAACTCGCCCGTGTCTCGCTAATGCAGCGATGCCTGGTGATGTCGGAAGACGATGAGATTTGCGATCGCACGCGCCAAATGCTGGGCGTTCAGTTCGGACTCAACTAATCCCAGCCCATTGGTTCCCGCGAACTGCTTACGAGCATACCGCAACCCTAGTTTTGAACTTCTAGCGAATCGTCGTAAACAGTGACCTTCCCGAGGGCTTCAAGCGACGCGCCAATTTCCTCCCGCTTCCCGACCACTCCGATTATGCTCGCATCCGGCAGGATGTACTTGTTGGCGAGGTCCCCTGCCAAGTCGGGCGTAACCGACATCAGCTGAGAGACATAAGTCTGATAGTAGTCCGGCGCGAGGCCGTAAATATCGATTTCTTGGACCAGACGCGCAATGGTCAATGGGCTCTCCAGGCTCAGCATGTAATTACCCGCGAGATACTTCTTGTGCATTTCCAGCTCCGCCTCCGGGATCGGCTCCTCTCGAATCCGATTGAGCTCATTGAAAATCTCGCTGATCGCATCCGCCGTCACCTCATTGCGAACATCAGAATAGGTTACGATCGCGCCTAGTTTCGCCGCATTTGCAGCGTACGCGCCCGCCCCATACGTATAGCCCTTGTCCTCGCGGAGGTTCTGGAAGAGCCGCCCGGAGAATCCCCCTCCGAGAACCGACATCACCACGCGAAGCTCAGGCGTATCCGGATTCGACTTGGGTACCGATTGCTGGGCCACCCGTACCGTAGATTGGACAGAATCCTCGCGATCAACCAAATGAATGGTCCCTCCTTCGATTCTTGGAAAATCCAAAGCCGGCAATGGCGGCAGCTCCGCCGATTTCCAACCTTCGAACCGACTTGAAACACGGGATACTTTGTCGGCGCCATCAAAATCTCCCACGATGGCGAGCGAGGCATTGTTGGGCAGAAAGTGCGCTTTGTGGAAGGCGATCAAGTCATCCCTCGAAATGTCCGCCACACTCTCCTCGGTCTTATACGCTCCATAGGCCCCTTCCCCATACACCAATTTTCGGCGCAACTTGCCTATCAAGGTATCCGGTTCCGTCCGCTCGGAAATCAAGTTCGACAGCGTGCGCTGCCGCAGCTTCTCCAGCTCTTCCTCCGGAAAGGTCGGCTCCCTCACTACGCTATTCAGAACTTCCAGCAACTGCTCCCTATACTTGGAAAGTCCTGAGACCGAGACCGCAATGAAATCCGACGAAGCGGAAGCCGATAGGCTCGCTCCGATGAAATCAATCTCGCTGGCGAGCTCGAATGCAGACTTTCCCTTTACACCCTTATCGAGCATCTCGGCCACGAACTCTGCTAAGCCCGCTTTCTCTCCATCGAAAAGCCCCCCTGAACGAAATAGCAAACGATAGGTAATCGTGGGCTGGCGATCAGATTCTATACTATACACAGTCAATCCAGAGTCAGTTTTCTCAGTCTGGTATTCAGGAAATGAGGACGATGGAGCAGGCCCTGGCTCTGGGCGGACGGAGCGATCAATGGGCTCTGAGGACGCTACAGAAGATTCATCTCTGGCTCCGCAGCCAGAAAGCAGCGCTACGCAAGCGAGCAGCGGCAGCAACGAGATAGTTCTTTCCATGGAGATAGTAAATTTAGATTTCATCGTTCTGGCACCGGGTAGTGGAGCGTATTGCGGCTCGCTTTCGTTAGATAGGTTTTGGCAACTCGCTTTAAATCTTCTTTAGTCACTTTCAAATAGGACTCGAGCTCGGTATTGACCCTGCTAGCATCTCCGTACCACTGATGGTAATAGGCTAGGGATTGCGCTCTGCGACTCATCGTCCCTAGCGAACTTGCGATCTCAGCTTCTTTCTGGTTCAACGCTTTTTGTAGTTCCCTGTCCGATACGCCTTCATCGATCAGCTTGCGAACCTCTTCTTCGATCAGCGCATCGAGTTGCTCAATCGTAATCCCTCTATTGCCAATCGCATACGCGGCCACTAGCCCTGCCTTTTCCTGAAGCCATGTGAACGCTGCGGAGTTTACGGCGGCGCGCTCGATGTCCACAAGTCGGCGGTACATGCGCGAGCTCTTGCCAGTCGCTAGAATCGTTATCAACAAGTCCATCGCTTCCCCGTCGTCGTGAGTCAGGACCGGGGCTCGCCAGATGTGAACAGTGGCGGGAAGCGGAGTCATCGGTTCAACCACCGTCTGGCTCGTTCCCTCAGCGCCTAAGTCCCATTCAATCGCTACGCGATCGGGTTCAGGCCCCTTCGGAATCGCGCCGAAATATTGCTCTACGAGCCGCTTCGTGTTGGCGATATCGATATCGCCCGCGATTGCCAGGATCGCATTGTTCGGCACATACCATTTCTTGTAGAAGGCCCTAAACTCATCAATCGTCGCTTCGTCGATATACTGCGCGGAACCAATGGGAGTCCAGGCGTAGGGCGTTCCCGCGAAAACCGCCCCAGCCATTTTTTCCATCAAAGAACCATAGGGCTGGTTGTCGTACCGTGATCGGCGTTCCTCCTTTACCACTTCACGCTGCGTTTCCACGCCCGTTTCATCCACAACCGCATGCATGAGCCGCTCGGATTCGATCCACAAGGCTAGCTCAAGCTCGTTCGAAGGCAGGTTTATGTAATAGTCGGTACGGTCAAACGAAGTGGACGCATTCAAATTCCCCCCGGCTCCAGAGATCAACTTGTCGATCTGGCCACGCTCGATATTCTCGCTCCCTTCGAACATAAGGTGCTCAAAAAAGTGGGCGAATCCCGTTCTATCCGGCCGCTCATCCTTGCTCCCAACATGATAGAGCACGTAAGTCGATACCACCGGAGCATCCGTATTTCTATGAAGGATGACATGAAGCCCATTCTCCAAGTCGTATTCTTCAAATTCAATTTCCGGCGACTTCGCGTAGCCTCCGCTTGCGTGAGCCAGAAGGCAAAGGAATGCCGCAATACGCGGCCAATCGGTTCGCTTCATAATTTGTTTCAGTATTTTAGGCTTAGAAAGAGTTCTGGGGTGAAATGAGAATGCGGCTTGGCGAGCCGAGAGCAAATGGAAAGAGACGGCGCGCACGGCAATCGTCGAAGAATATCGCCTCCGACACAGGGGCTGCGAAAAAGGTCCCCCCTCAGCGACCCTATTGCGTTGCGCCCACCAGAGAGAGTCGCTAGTTTTGTGGCGACATTCCTTCGCCAATCCATGCCGCAAGCTCATGAAATACTATTGCCTACTCATTATCTGGATATTGGCGCTCCCAATTGACGCTCAGTTTCTTCCTGTCTACGAGGTCGATCGCCAACCTCTATCGTCCGCTACTAAACGCTTTGTCGAAGCGCTTCAATTCGCCGGGTCTCCTATAGATCCAGAAGATGCCAACGCTATCGAACGCATACTCTCCGCCGAATCCACCGGGGACGACATCGGCCTCGAAATCCAAGCGATCTTGGACCCGTATTGCGTCGCCGGAGTCATGATCAATCCAGAAAGTCGAGTCACTGTAGAGTCCGGTCCCGCTCGAAAGGAACTCGTCCAGCAGGGCTGGCGAACGTTTTTGGTGAAAGTCAACAACGAGGCGGGCATCACGCCATTTCTCCAAGCAGCCAGTCCGAATGCGGCTCCCCAGTACCGTCGCAGCACTGCGGCGAAGTCCCCTTCCCACGATATTACCATGGCGGATGTGGTCGACAGGTGGCTGGACATCGCTATGCTGGATCGCCGTCCTCTCAATCCCAAGCTCTCCGGTTTGAAATTGGAGTACCGGATTATCCAGCTATTCAGCCGAGACGCGGGTCTGCGCGAAGCGTTGCTGGCATTCAATGTTGGCCAAGGCACCCAAGATATAGGATTCCGAAACGAAGTCGCTATTCTTTCAATTGCGCTCCTGCGCAGGAAGTAGAGATCAAGGTGAGAGACATCGATGGGCAGCCAACTAGCGCCGCTTTCGTGGTGAAAGACCGCCAACAACGCATCTACCCAAATCCAGCGCGAAGGTTGGCTCCAGACTTCTATTTTCACGATCAGGTATACCGCGCTGACGGCGAGTCCATCGCCCTTCCCCCAGGCGAATACGATGTCACGGTCACCCGAGGCCCTGAGTACCTACCTCAATCCCAATCCCTCTTCGTTGGCCCCGAATACCCCGATGCTAAAATCGATTTCACTCTCGCGCGTTGGGTTCACCCAGCAGCGCGAAGCTGGTATTCCGGGGATCACCATATCCATGCAGCGGGCTGCGCCCACTACGAAAACCCGACGGAAGGCGTTTCGCCCCAAGATATGATGCGTCACATTCTCGGAGAAGACCTGAACGTCGGCTGCGTACTGACATGGGGGCCTGCTGGTATTCCCAAAAACAGTATTTCGAAGGGAAAGATTCCGCGCTATCGTAGGAAAACTATCTGATGCGATACGATATCGAAGTCAGCGGATTCCCCTCTTCTCATGCCGGCCACCTGTGCCTCCTGAGGTTGAAGGAGGACGGCTATCCGGGAACCACCCTAGTTGAGGAATGGCCCAGTTGGACGATTCCTGTCCTAGAATGGGGGAAGCAGCAAGGCGGCGTGGTCGGCTACAGTCACTCCGGGTTCGGACTCGGGTTGCCTGACTTCGGTCCCAATGGCGAACGGCTTCAATTCATGCCTTACCGGAATCGCGCCCAAGCCCGCCTTGGGAAGGCTGCCTCAACGCTCCCCGACTACGCGGTTCCCCCTTATGATGGGATCGGCGCCAACGAGTTCATTGTAGCCGCCCCGCTTGGGGTCTGCGACTTCATTTCCGCAGTCGACACACCTCTGATCTGGGAGCTCAATATCTGGTACCATACGCTCAATTGCGGTCTCCGTTCCCGCATATCTGGAGAGACCGACTTTCCCTGCATCTACGGGGACAAGGTGGGCTTAGGGCGAGTTTACGTTAAACTCGACGAAGGTCAGCCTCTCGATTTCGATAGTTGGGTCATGGGCCTAAAGAACGGTAGAAGCTATTGCGGGGACGGCATGAGCCATTTGATGGATTTCACCATCGACAACGTTGCCGTAGGCGAACCGGGAACGAACGGCGAAATTTCACAACTCGATCTCGATGGTCCCAGAACCGTCACCGTTTCCGTCGACGCCGCAGCCATGCTGGCCGAGACGATTACTCCAAAAACTGAGCGTATCCGTTCAAGCAGGCTCGACTCAAAACCTTACTGGCACATCGAACGGTGCCGTATCGGAGAAACCAGGACGGTTCCTGTAGAAGTGGTCGTCAATGGACAGCCCGTAGAACGAAGAGCGATTCTAGCCGACGGTTCACTCAAGAAGCTAGAGTTCAATGTCGACATTGACCAATCCAGCTGGGTTGCCTTGCGGATCCTGCCCAGTGTCCATACCAACCCGATTTTCATCGAAATAAATGGAGAGCCGATCCGTGCAGGCAAGCGAAGCGCTCAGTGGTGTATCGATTCTGTAGATACTTGTTGGGATTCTAAGGAAGGACAAATTCGAGACTCAGAGCGCATCCCGGCAAAGCAGGCTTACGACAAGGCCCGCGCCTACTACCAAGAAGCGCTCGCTGAATCCAATCTACCCTGAATGCCAGAGAGAATCAGCAGGCTTAGCCGTTCTCGGATAATGAGCCGTGTACCCAGCAAGCACACGAAGCCGGAACGCCTGGCGCGAAGCCTTCTCCACAGCCTAGGCTACCGATTCACTGTAAACGGTCCTAAAAACAAGTGCCTCCCCGGTAGACCCGATATCGTTCTTCCCAAGCATAGAGCAGTCATTTTCGTTCATGGATGCTTTTGGCATCGACACCCAGGCTGCAAGACAGCCACTACGCCAAAAACGAATCAATCGTATTGGCAGCCCAAATTTGCCCGCAACGTAGAACGCGATAGCCGTAACGCTGAGGACCTTGAAAGCCTGGACTGGCAGGTCATTGTCATTTGGGAATGCGAGCTGAAGAACTTGGAAGCGGTGGCCGCTCGGCTGATTACAGAGCTCCCTAGAGCCTCGAGATACGAGCTCCCAGACGAATTGGAAGACACCGCGCTCGTATCCGAAAACCGGAAACGATATGGCTCGCTTGAGCGAGATCCGGAATGTATCCCTTAGGGAGGTCGCGCATTCGGCTCCTTGAATGCCTTAACCCCATTGTCGCCGTCAACGAGCACAAGCTTAGGGCTGAATGAATCGACATCCCCGTCTTCCACTTCGATATAGCTCGCTATAATGACCAAGTCACCAGGCTTAGCCAGATGAGCAGCTGCACCATTAATGCAAACCTCCGCCGACTTTCCCCAAATCACGTAGGTGTGGAAACGATTGCCATTGGCGCAATTGTACACATCAACTTTCTCGAATTCGACTAGATCAGCCGCCTTGCACAATGCAGGATCGATGCTGATCGAGCCTTCGTAGTTGAGGTCCGCGTCCGTTACGGTTGCGCGATGAATTTTAGATTTCAGCATTGAACGCTTCATAGCTTTTAGTCTTCTCGATTCAAATTCTCTCCCATTGGATTCATCTCTAGCATCGTATTCACTCCCTGGAGCACCAGATCAGGCACGATGTCGTCAAATAAATTCTCTTTGTCGTAAAGTTGTGAATGCCCTCCTGTCGCCACCACGCGGCAATCAAAATCGCCGAAGGCTTCTTTCCCAATTTTCGCCACCAGTTCTCTTACAAGACCGAGGTATCCAAAATATAACCCCCCTTGAATGCTTTCGATCGATGATCGGCCCAATGCATTCTCGGCGTGTACGATTTCAACATGGGGCAGTTTCGCGGTCTTCGTTCCAAGCGCTTCCATCGCGAGCCCCAAGCCTGCGCAAATTGACCCGCCAAGATACTCGCGTTCACTGCTCACTGCATCCAAAGTAATGGCGGTTCCGAAATCGACTACGACCACATTTTCCTCAGGATACAATTCGGTTGCTGCAATCGCATTCGCGATACGATCCGCCCCGACTTCAAGCGGATTTCGAGTCTTTATCTTCAACCGAGTCTTCACTCCGGCTTCCAGAAAGAGCGGCTCGGAATCGAAATACTCGCGACAAGCGACTCTCAAGGTGAACATTTCTTCGGGAACGACGCAGCTGACGCCGATGCGGTTCACTTCGCCAGGATCGATGCCCTTCTCGCGGAGCGCTGAAACGAGAAACAAGCCCATCTCATCGCTCGAAACGCGATGGGAGGATTTTTTTCGTATCTGCATCGCCAAGGACGCATCGTTTCGATAAACGGCGCCATGAAGCTGGGAATTGCCTACATCTATACAGAGGTTCATTTCAAATCGCCCTAAACCCACTCTGGGATGCTGAGAGCCCAATTGTCAATCAAGCGCACGCCTTCCAAATTCACAGCTCCAAATCGGCGTCCTTCCTGGTCGACAACATACTCTACTGAGAAACCTGCCTTCTCCAATCGCTTGATTGCCTCCGCTGCGCTTGGAGCCGTATTCATTATCTTAGGAAACTGCGGCGCCTTTTCGCGAGCCGATACCGAAAGCCTGCGATTACGCGAACTGAGGGCTAGCCCCTCATCAGTTCGAGCGGTTTCACAGGGAACAATCTCAACGGGTAGGAAAAAGGCGTCCACCATCCCTTTCACCAACTGCAATTGCTGAAAGTCCTTTTCGCCAAAATAAGCCCGCTCTGGATCAACGAGCGAAAGCAATTTCAAGACCACTGTCAGTACGCCATCAAAGTGCCCTGGGCGCTGTTCTCCTTCCATCGTCTTCGAATCCCTATCTTCAATCACTCTAAATCGATAGGAATCTGGATACATGGAATCGTATTCAGGGGCAAATACCGCGTCCACTCCTAAGTCATCAAGCAGCGCCATATCCTGTTCGAAATTCGCAGGGTAGGTTTCGAAATCCGACGCATTGTTAAACTGCGTTCGATTCAAGAACAAGCTCACTACCGTTAGGTCATTCTCCGAGGTCGATCGACGAGCAAGCGAGGCGTGGCCTTCGTGCAATCCTCCCATAGTAGGTACGAATCCTATCGAATTCTCGGATCTGACCCGTCGTCGATAAGCTCTCCATTCTGGTACGCTTCTCAATACCTCTATCATGGCCGATACTCTCCCTCTTTGGGGTACTCGCTCTCCCTAACGTCTTCGCAATAGCCTTCGACGGCGCGAGAAATCATCTGATCTGCATCCATGTATCTGCGGGCGAAAGGAGGAGAGAACGTCGCGTCCATGCCCAGCAGATCATTCAACACGAGAACCTGTCCCGAGACGTCAGGGCCGCTTCCGATCCCGATCGTAGGGATGGCCAGGGCATCGGTCACTTTCTCTCCAACCTGCCCCGGGATGCATTCTAGCACGATTGAAAAGCAGCCCGCTTCCTCCAATTCAAGCGCTTCATCAAGCAAGGTCTGCGCCTCTGCATCGCCCTTCGCCTGCATCTTGAAGCCCCCGAATTCGTTGACGGATTGCGGCGTCATCCCCAAATGCCCCATCACGGGAACGCCCGCTTCGACCAGATCGCTGATCAGCTCCGTATTTCCTCGGCAGCGCTCCACTTTGACTGCATTCGCTCCAGCGCGCATCAAGCGCGCTACCGCCTGAATAGACCCATCCCTGCTCCCTCGGTAGGAAAGGAAGGGCATGTCAGCGATGATTACCTTATCCGGAGCTCCGCGGCGCGTAGCCGCCGTATGCGCCTCGATCATTTCCAGCGTGGCCTGAAGCGTGCTTTCGAAGCCATGGACTACCATAGCGCAGGAATCGCCAACGAGGAGCGCATCAACGCTCGTCTCGTTCAATATCTTCGCGGTAGCCGCCTCGTAACAGGTCACCATAGTGATGGGGACCCCCGCCGCTTTCCGCTTTAGGAATTCTGGTATCGATTTCATTTCGGGTGCCTGTCGCAAGGGATCAGGATCCTAGTGAATTGGAGTTTTTTGATTTAATCTAATTGAGCATTCAGCGATCGACGGGATTTCTCCTCATCGTCGCTAGGCCACAAGTACATGAAGATAAACGAACGAGAATCAATCCTAATTGAGCAAGCGAACCACCCCGGATGAGTCCCATTGATAAATATAGATTGAAAAGCAAGCGACTGCTAAGCTCTATGCTCGCATTGACAGGGGCCAAAAATAGGATCTCTCGCCAGCTTTAGCCACCAACCATTCTCAATTACCACCCATGGCGGATTTAATCGTACACGGCGGAAAGCCACTCACTGGCAACATAACGCCTTCTGGCAACAAGAATGCCGTTCTACCGATCCTTTGCGCTAGCCTGCTGTCTTCCGGGCCGGTCGAGCTTTCCAATATTCCGGCCATCACCGACATCGAGAAGCTTATCGCGTTCTTTCGCCAAATCGGATCGCAAGTCGACTGGAATCGAGAGGACGGGACCATGCGCCTGGACCACAGCAATCTTGGAGCCTCCTTCGATGCGGACGACCTGCCTCAGGGAATGCGTTCCTCAGTACTGCTTTTCGCCCCGCTGCTGGTCCGCTTCAAGAAACTCCAACTAGACTCGAATCCAAAAGGATGCGCATTGGGGATACGCGAGCTGGATCCCCACTTGGAGATCCTCGCGAAGCTAGGAGCCTCAGTCACGCACAACGGATCGCTATCCATCTCGATCGAAGACCGATTTCTAGGCGCTGACCATTGGGCGGACTACATGTCTGTGACCACCACAGAGACGTTCGTTATGGCCGCAGCCCTCGCAAGCGGCGATTCAACGCTCACCAATGCTGCCAGCGAGCCGCACGTTCAGGACCTGTGCCGCTTCCTTCAAAGCATGGGGGCGAAAGTCAGCGGGATCGGCACGAGCGTTCTCAAGGTATCGGGCATCGAAAGCCTCGACTCCGCCAGCGCTCGCATATCCTCGGACCACCATGAAGTCGCAACCTTTCTCGCTCTCGGAGCGATCACAGGGGGCGAAGTCAAGGTCCTCAACTCGACTCCCCAGCATTTCGCGTTGATCGGAAGAAGCTTCTCAAAACTGGGTGTCGAATTGCGCCATGAAGGCGACACTGCCATTTGCCCAGCAAATCAGTCCTTTCGTATTCAACAGCCCTTTACCAGCAATCTGCTGCCCAAGATCGAGGCTGCTCCTTGGCCCTATTTCCCTGTCGATCTTCTACCGCTCATGATCGCCCTGGCGACAAAAGCGGACGGCGTTATGCAGTTCTGGAACAAGGTCTACGAAGGAGGATTCTCTTGGCTTCCCGAACTCACGAAATTCGGAGCGCACGCCGTAATGAGCGATCCGCATCGGATCATCGTCTTCGGTAATCGGCCTATGCGACCCGCATCCGTGGAGCCTCCATACATTATTCGGGCCGCAGTAGCCCTCTACATGATGGCCGCGAGCATAGAAGGCAATAGCGTGGTCCGCAAAGCGGATCCGATTCGCAGAGCCCATCCTTATTTCGCGGAAAACCTGTGCAAGCTCGGCGCTGACATCGAGTGGGGCGAATAGCGTATTCGCTCCGCTCAGTCAACGAGAGCGAACAAGCGATCCGAGTCTTCCCAGATATCGACTTGGTTTGCCTCGAGATCAACCGACTTGTCGAGCGTCTTCAGGCTAGATAACGGCCCTTTCAAAGAGGCGATGTAAAGCGTGCACAATGCGCCCGTCTTCCGGTTCTTCACCTGTACATGGGCAGCTTGCTGCCCTTGGAGCTGACAATATCTTGCGCCGAGCACTTCGTAGGCGGAGAGCAGCTTTTGCTTCACTAGCGGCGTCACTGAAAAGGCCAGATCCTTGAGCTCCTCCTGGACTCCATTGAAGGAAGTGGCCTGCACATCGAAGGAGTCATAATTGTTGTGACGCATCGCGATTTCGCCCGCGACGTCGAAGTAGAATTCCTCGCTACTCTGATTTCTGGCAAGCTGGAACGAAAGGGCCATTACCAAAGCGGCCGCTGCGGCAACAGGCATCCAATATTTCCACCATACGGTCTTCGACTGCGATTGGCTTTGATCCAGGATGCGTTGAACCTTCTCAGTCGGCAGCTTTTGGCTGAGAAACAAGTCTCTTACGGTTTTATCTATTTCTTGCTCGTTCATGGCAGTTTCTTCCCGTTTCGCCTATTTCGTCTCGCGAAACTCGCTCCCGAGGGCTTTGGCGAGCTTTTGCCGCGCACGGTGAATGTGGCTTAATATCGTCCCGCGAGGGGACCCGGTTTGCTCGGAAATTTCGCTAGCGGTATATCCTTCAACGACATTTAAATAAAGCGCTTCACTCTCCTCGGGCCTCAACTTGCTCATAAGCAGCTCCATATCCATGGACACCCCCTTCGATTCCAGCTTTCCGTTTTCCGGATGCGAATCCAAAGGCTCGAATTGAACGATCTTGCTGCGGCGCTTCTGGTCGTAGAACAGATTTCGAACGGCCCGGAACAGCACCGGCGTCCCTTCAACCTTGCCATAGGCTCGCGTGAGCTTCATCCACGCCTGCTGCACTAGGTCTTCTGCATCCTGGTGATGCCGCGCGATCGAGAGCGCATACCGATACCCCGCTTGCACCAATTCGGTATCGCTCAGGTTGCTTTGGGTTTTTGGCTTATCGGTCATGCGCTGGCTAGATGAGAGATGATCCGATATAGAAACCGCTGCGGCGCTCATTTTCAAATTCCTTTACTATTCAATTAAAATTTCATGCCGCTCTCCAAGATGCGAGAGCGGGCGATTGTTTCGAAATCTATCGATTCCGTAACGCTTCGCCCAAAGAACGGGGTTCCCCCACTGTTGATTGCTCATTGAACGTTGGGAATGCGCTTTTTCAGGTGGATTGCACCCCTGTCCCTGATCGGTTCCTGAAAGACGGAACTCGCTTCAGACAACTATTGCTATCCGATCCACATCAAGGCGTAAACCCATTAACTCTCTATCCTTGAGCAACTTATACGAATAGAAGCTCAGCTGAACCGCGCTACCTGATTCTTCTCCGCTTTCCAAATGCTTTGCACGGCAGCAAAATCGGATTCGCGCGACGCGGACCGAATCACGAAGTCGAACTCCTTCCACGATTCAATCTCCTTCTCCGCGGTACGGATCCGGCGATCGATCTCGTCATCATCGTCCTGGCCGCGACCGCGAAGGCGCTGCCGCAATTCGTCCAAGCTAGCTGGCATAATGAACACCGTGATCAGCCTCTTGGCGATGGAGTCGTGACTACGGGAAGCCTCTCGAATAGCGGAGACTCCTTGCACATCGACATTCAACACTAAATCTATCTGCTGCGAGAGCTTCTCCTCGATCGAACCGCGGAGCGTGCCATAGCGATTCGCGTGCACCTTTGCCCATTCCAGGAACGCCCCTTCCTCAATTCGCTCATCGAAGGCTTCATTCGAGAGAAAGTAGTAGTCGTTCCCATCGACTTCCCCCTCTCGCGGTTGACGCGTCGTGCAGGTAACGACGCGTTCGATTGAATCGCCTTCCGCCACCATGCGTTCGCACAGCGTTGTCTTGCCGCTACCCGCCGGACCCGCGAGAATCATTAGCAAAGCGATCTCTTCTTCGGGCAGCGTATCCATCGAATTAGTAGGCGAATGCTAGTGCGCTGACGAAGCTACCGTAAATCAGGAAAATCAACCCAAGCGTTCTGGGGTGCATAGAGGTCGCGAAAAGCCACGAAAAGAAATCCCTCATCCGAAAAGGAGAGTATCCGAGGTACAGCGACAGCGCGATTCCGATATAGATCGGAGTGACAACGAAGAGCCTCAAAGGCTCGTCGTAGTGCCCGAAGAGCCCATCTAAAATCATATTGGCGACCAGCAAGTAAAGGATGCAGGCGCCGCGCACGGAAAGAAAATCAGGAGCGTACTTGAATGACAAAATCCCCACTAGGGCGAAACCTATAAAGATATACTGCTTGAAGTTGCCGTAATTTGCCTCGCCCAGGTGCGCGACCTTGTAAAGCGTCCACGCTCCACCAATACCCATAGTCAGGTACGCGGCCAAGCTCGAACGGGGGAATCCCTTGACCATTGTAGTGATGGGCTTGCTTGGAATCGCGAACAGCACCCCTATCGCTACGAATAGCAGCCCCGCCAAAATCGTTGATTGAAATAAAGTCAGTTCCATATATTCACTAAATTGTATCCACTCCGGCCAATACGAGATTGCCATAGATCGTGCTCGCGGTCGCGCGTTCCACTTTCATATCGACAAGCTGCCCGACAAGTCGTTCATCCGCATCGAAAATAGAATTCCTAAAACCGCGCGTTTTGCCAACAAATTTGTCGCCCTTCTTGGCAGGGCCCTCTACGAGCACCTCCTGCGTCGTCCCCACCAATTGCTCATTTCGCCACAGTGACCGTTTCGCCAATATATCGAGCAATACGTGATTGCGTCGTTCTTTCTCTTCCGTGGAAACCTGGTCAGGCATCGATTCCGCTGGGGTTCCGGATCGAATGCTGTATTTAAATATATAGGACATATCGAAGCCAATGTCCTCGAAAAACGCCGCCGATTCATCGAAATCCGCCTCGGTTTCCCCTGGAAAACCAACGATCATATCGGTAGAGAAGTACATATCGGGAACTACCGCTCGGAGGGAATCGACAATCTCCCGATACCGTCCTTTCGTGTAGGGTCGGTTCATTGCCCGCAGCGTCTTATCGCACCCGGCTTGCAAGGGAAGGTGGATATACTCGCATAGCTTGGGTACATCGCGATAGGCCTCGACGAGATCCTGCTTGAAGCCGCGCGGGTGCGGGGAGGTGAAGCGGATGCGTTCAATCCCCGCGACATCGTTCACCTTTTCAATGAGCTGCACGAAGGGCGACTTGCCATCGACTACCGGAAAATCGCGCCGCCCGTAGCTGGTCACGATCTGACCGAGCAGCGTGATTTCCTTAACCCCTTGCTCCGCCAATTCATGGACCTCCTCCACGATTTGCTCCATGGGACGGGCCCGCTCGCGCCCCCGGGTCTTGGGAACGATGCAAAAGGCGCAGTTCATATTGCAGCCCTGCATAATGGAGACGAAAGCGCTCACCTGATTCTTCTTTGGCAGGTGGTCCTTGATGGTATTTTGCGAACCCGCTTCTTCCTCCAAGTCGACAATCGTGGTGGGCTTCGGTCCTTGGGCGGAATAGCTCCGGATCAAGTGGTCCAAGTGGTCGGGGACGGCATGGAATTTCTGCGTGCCTACGATCAAGTCCAAGTCCGGAAGCCGGTCGACAAGTTCGGAACCTCGGTTTTGAGCCATGCATCCCATAACCCCAATCATGAAGTTCGGGTCCGTTCGCTTCCGCTTAGCGAGGTAGCCTGCCTTGCCAATCGCTTTTTGCTCTGCCTGGTCCCTCACGCTGCATGTGTTGAGTAGGACGACGTCTGCATCGAATTCGTTGTCCACGACCGAGTACCCTCGATCGCGCAGCGACGAAGCGACTTGCTCGCTGTCGCGCTCGTTCATCTGGCATCCGTAGGTCTTGATATAAACGCGGTTCATGGCGCAAAGAGAACTCAAACGGGATAGGGCGCGGTTCGAGGAGGTCAAACAAGAACCTCCCGAGACCGAGAGGGCCTACTCGGCCGCCTGCTCGGCAGATTCCGCTTCCGCTGCCCGCCGCATGATATCATTTTTGAGCCGCACCGAGAAAAAGGCCAGCGCAGCGACGAGGGCGAAAATGATTCCTACAACCCATTTCCCGTTTTTCTTGGCCATGCCCACCTAGACCGCAAATTTCGGCCGATGCGACAAGCCGGAAATCCGCTTGCGGCCCCTCGACTCGCGAGCTTGGGTTGGTGGATGCGAAATAAACAGGAAGCACGGGATCGCGTTTTCGCGGAGCCGCGAAGCGAAATTGACAGCTTCGCCTTCGATGAATCAGTCGCCTAGGTTTTCGACGACATGATCCGACGATCCGTCCCTGGATACGGGATGACCCTTTCGATGATGCCTCTCATCGCAAAACGGTACGCTAAACCTGAAACCTGCATCTACGATCTTGGATGCTCGCTTGGGGCGGGATTGGTTTCCATCGCTCAAAACGTCCCGGATTCGACCCAACTCATTGGAATCGACAATTCCAAGCCGATGCTCGACCGATGCCAAGAAGCCCTGAAGACAGCCCTAGAGCCGGGACGCTGGACGCTGAGGCAGGCAGACATCCAAGAAACGCCCATAGAGAATGCGAGCATCGTCCTGCTGAATTTCACGCTTCAGTTTATCCCCATCGAGCAGCGCCTCTCACTGCTGAAACGGATCGGGCAAGGACTCGTCCCAGGCGGGATCCTGCTCCTATCTGAGAAGGTGCGATTTGAAGACGAGAATGCTCAAAACGACCTCTTCGAGCTCCATCACGATTTCAAGAAAGCGAAAGGGTACAGCGCGCTCGAGGTCAGCCAGAAACGAGCGGCGCTGGAAAATGTACTCGTGCCAGAAACGATCCAAGCGCATCGGGACCGCATCGCATCCGCGGGCTTCGACCATTGCGAGGTCTGGCTGCAATGCTTCAACTTCGCCTCTCTGCTCGCCATCAAGGCCTAGTCTCAATCCTATGTTCAGAGAACATTACGCGCCCTTGTTCGACCAGATCGCTGGCACGGACCTATTCCCTTGGCTGAACGGTCTCGACAAGCGGATCGACAGCGTTTTCGAAGAAGCGAACAATGGGCATTTGCCCGCCTGGAAGGGCGCGTTGGAAGCGCTTCCTCAAGTCGCTCCGAGCGTGATCGACCTTAAAAGCGACGCGATAAGGATTGGAGGCCCAACCGACTTGACGGGCTTCGAGGCAACTCGGATTCGGAACGAGCTAAAAGCATTTCATCCCTGGCGCAAAGGACCTTGGGATTTCTTCGGCGTGGAGATCGATGCCGAATGGCGGTCGAGCTTCAAGTGGGACCGCATTCGCGGCGCAATAACTCCCTTAGCGGGACGGCTCGCATTGGATATCGGGAGCGGGAACGGATACTACTGCTATAGAATGGCTGGGGAAGGAGCCAAGCTCGCCCTGGGGGCCGATCCATATCTCCTCTACGTAATGCAGTCGCTGACCGCCCGAAAATACCTTCCCGACTCTTGCGGCGCGTGGGTCATCCCATTTGGAATCGAATCGATTCCACCCGCCATACCTGTTTTCGATACGGTATTCTCGATGGGGGTGCTCTACCATCGACGTTCCCCGTTGGACCACCTGCTCAAACTCAAGCAATTGCTACGGCCGGGTGGAGAGCTCGTGCTCGAGACGCTGGTGATCGATGGCGACGCAGACGACGTCCTTCTCCCGAAGGGGCGTTACGCGAAAATGCGGAATACTTGGTTCCTCCCGAGCTGTCTCGCCTTGGAACGCTGGGTGAAGCGATGCGGGTTTAGCGATATCCGGCTGGCGGATGTATCGACAACCCGCATTGAAGAGCAGAGATCCACGGATTGGATGACCTTCGATTCGCTGAGTTCCTTTCTCGACCCAACCGACGCGACCAAAACTATTGAAGGCTATCCAGCTCCCCAGCGGGCGCTCCTCGTTGCAACTGCATAGGTCCCACGCAGCAACCCTAGCCCGACGCCTTCGATAGACGTTTTCGAAACGCGATCGCAGCCACCATCCCAATACCTAGAAAAACCAAAGTGGACCCACTATCGGGGACACCGTGACCGGGCGTCTCATGGCCCCAAACCTTGATCTTGGCTTCCTTCAGCCACACATCGTTGTTCCACCGATCGTTCACTCGCTCCACAGCGACCGTATAGTTAAGGACGCCATCTTGCAGGTCTGCGATCATCGCCCCATTCAGCCCGCGCCAAATCCAATGATAGCCATATCGATGCGTTCCACCGACCTCCTTGTCATTCCAAAGCTGATTCGTCTCCACCCACGCATCGATCCATTCGTGACCACGATCCCCTCCCCTGTAGCCATCCGAAAATGGAAATCCAATGCGAGCATTGGTCACCGTGTGCGAAAGAGGATCAAATCCGATTCCTGGATCCGTAAGATCGAACGTACCGGAATAGGACTGCCCTTCCCTCAAGAACTTCCCTATGCGATCGTAGTCCTCCCACATCAAAGCGGAGGCCGTGGATGTGACGCCGACAAGGCACGATAGGGTCAACAATCTATTGAATAGTACTCTCATAGTTCGATTCCGGTTGGATTCCCCCCTAACATCGGTACGCCACTCTACAAGTTGAAGGCGGGTCAACGCATTCAAGAATTTTTCCAACTCTCGAGATACGAGCGCATTTCCCTTCATTCAATCGGCTCGCTCATCCGTTTCACTGTCAACTCCGCATGAAACTGATTTTCGTATATAACGCAGACACCGGCGTATTCAATGCCATCACCGACGCCATCCACAAAGTCATGTCGCCCGACACCTACGAGTGTCGCCTGTGCCAAATCACATACGGCATGACGAGCATGCAAAACGCATGGCGCGAGTTCCTGAGCGATATCGAGGGAGAAAAGGTCTTCTTGCACCGGAATGAATTCCAGAAACAGCATCCTGATATTCCCGCGAATCTCCCGGCGATCTTCACGGAGGAGATGGGGCAGCTCTATCCATTCCTTACCGCGGAGGAGATCAACGAATGCTCGGATTTGGAATCCCTTATGGAGACAGTCAAAAGCAAGCTTTCCACCAAGGGATAAGCGGCAGTCGGTCTTTTTAGGATGCTGACCGGCTGATCGAGCATAGGACTGCGTCAATCTCAAGCCCGCAAAAAGAGGTTGCGGTAGGAGAGCGCACGCTTGAGCATGCAAATCACGAGCGACCGCATGTCCTCGGTTTGGCGCGCCATCGCAATTCTTTCCCTATACTCATACACTCCCTCTCGCTATGCCAAAATTCACCATCAGTATCCTATGCGCAGCCGGAATCATCCTCACAAGCTGCGGAGGACCCGCATCGACCAATGAATCCGGGTCTCAGGCAACCGAACGCAAAACACGGATTGAAGTAGCCAGTTTCGTTCCCCTTTCAGTGAACGTTCTTGGAGAGCAAATGACCCATATCGTCGAGGAGCTTTCTGCAGTTAGCGGCGGCAATTTGGAACTGGAAATTTTTGAGCCCAACGCGCTGGTAGGTCCTCTGGAAATACTAGATGCCGTATCCGATGGGAAGGTTGATGCCGGTTATGGATCGTCTGGATTTTGGGCTGGCAAGATCCCCGCCGCTCCTTTGTTCGCCGCCATACCTTTCGGTCCCGATACCTCGGAATTTTTATCCTGGCTCTACCATGGAAATGGAATGGATCTGTATCAGGAAATGTATGATATGAATGGATTCGATGTTAAAGTAATCGTATGCGCCATGCTCCCGCCTGAGACAAGTGGATGGTTCGCCGACGAGATCAATTCCGTCGACGATTTGAAGGATCTGAAAATGAGATTCTTTGGGTTAGGAGGAATCGTAATGGGAAAACTGGGTGTATCCGTTTCAGTGCTACCGGGAGGAGAAATTTTTCCTGCATTAGAAAAGGGGGTGATCGATGCGACAGAATATTCCTTGCCTACCGTGGACGAGAACCAAGGCTTTCACAAGCTGGTGAATTTTAATTATTTCCCCGGCTGGCACCAGCAGTCGACGACCCACGAATTGATAATCAACAAGGGTTTTTGGAACAGTCTCTCTCCCACGCAGCAAGCGCAGATCGAAACGACCTGCCGCTCAAGCGTACTTCATGGCATCGCCTACAGCGAGGCCATCCAATCCGCAGCGATGGCTCGCAATGCGGAGCGCGGCGTTCAAATTAAGCAATGGTCACCTGAAATGCTTGAGCAATTTCGAACTGCCTGGGAAGAAGTCGCCAACGAATACTCCGAAAACGATCCTTTCTTCAAGAAAGCATGGGAAGACTTGAAGGCGTTCCGAAGCGAATACTCCAAATGGGCTGATAGGGCCTTCTTGCGCTAGAGTCACGCGATTGAGCAGTATAAAGAGTTCTCTGATGAAAGCGCTGGCCAATCGTATTGAAAAGCTGATCACATTGATTGGCAGTATCGGCGCCTGGTCGATCGGTGTGCTTCTGTTAGCAATCGTAACGCAAGTAATTCTACGCTACGCCTTTGGAATAACGAACACGACGCTCGAGGATTCCCTTTGGTATCTATTCGCGTCCACTCTCGTCCTCGGCCTGTCTTATGCAATGACGCACGACGCCCATGTACGAGTGGATTTCATTTATCAGCGCTATTCGCCCAAGACAAAGAGACGAGTGGATATCATCGGAATCGGTTTATGCGCCATCCCATTGTATGCGTTTCTGCTTTGGCATGGCTGGGACTATGCGGCGAAGTCGTTTTCCATCAACGAGAGTTCCCCGAACCCAGGGGGAATGCCATGGCTTTGGATGGTCAAAGGGCTGCTTCCATTCAGCTGTCTCCTCCTCCTAGTCGAGTCGATGGCTCGAATCGTTCTTTTGGCCACCGATCGGTCTCCTGAATCGCATGGATCCTAGCACAGTACTGATATTCGCCCTTTTGGGCCTGTTCATCGGCCTGCTCTTTCTCGGGGTACCGGTAGGATTTTCACTTGGAGGATCCGCAATCGCAATCACTGCGTTCGCGGTAGTTCTCGACACAGTATTCGGCGTGTACACCGGCCTTAGCTTCCTGCGGTTTTCCATCGTCGTCGATCGCGTATTCGGCATCATGAAGAATGAGGTCCTAGTCGCGTTGCCCATGTTCATATTGATGGGCAACGTGCTCGATCAATCGGGAGTCGCGGAAAAGATGATGCGGGCGCAGCAGCGATTGCTGGGTCGCGTATCGGGAGGACTCGCTATCGGAGTGACCTTGATGGGAATTCTTTTGGCTGCATCCACAGGGATTATCGGCGCCTCCGTCGTCCTGCTTGGAACGCTGACCCTTCCGGCGATGATGCAAGTAAAGTACTCCCCCGCCTTCGCGACAGGCACGGTCTGCAGCGCCGGCACCCTGGGGATATTGATCCCCCCTAGCATCATGCTGATCCTCATGTCGACCCAGCTGGATGTTTCGACCGGGGACCTATTCATGGGCGCAGTCATGCCGGGCCTCCTCCTGTCTAGCCTGTATCTAGTTTATATATTCATCTACGCTCGCGCCAATCCCAAGGCCGCTCCAAAGCCAGAGGAAGCGGATGCGCTTACTTTGAAAGATTGGATTGATCTGGCGCTAGCGATACTTCCCGCAGTGTTCCTGATCATGCTTGTGCTCGGATCGATCTTCTTCGGGGTCGCGACCCCGACTGAATCCAGCGGAATGGGAGCCCTCGGCGCCATGCTCCTGGCCCTATCGAACAAGCGACTCAATCTCAGCGGATTCCGCAAATCGCTAAAGGGGACCTTGAGCACAATGGGCTTCTTGGCCGCGATCTTCATTGGCGCCACCTGCTTCTCGCTTGTACTGAGACGGCTCGGTGGAGACGAGATGATCGCAAATGCGATAATTGGAGTCGGATCCGGAGACTACGGGACGATATTCGTCATTCTCCTCATCATTTTTGCGCTGGGTTTCTTCCTCGAATGGATCGAGATCACCATGATCATGCTCCCTATCGTCGCCCCTATCATCGTGCAGATGGATTTCGCATGGCTTGCTGAAAGCGGCATGGACGCATCATCAAAGCCCGCCCTCATTTGGTTCGCAATCCTATGCGCTGTCGCGTTGCAGACGTCCTTCCTCACGCCACCGGTCGGGTTCGCTCTCTTCTACATCAAAGGCGTCTGCCCACCCGGGGTGACGCTCAAGCATATCTACCGCGGAGTTGTACCCTTTATCATAATACAGCTCATCGCTCTAGCCTTGGTTGTGGCTTTCCCCAAAATGGTTACCTGGCTGCCCGGAATAAGCTATTGATGAAATGGCGAAGTTACGTCGCTTCTAGTTCACTCATCAGTAGTTCGCGTTTTCGCTAGCATAAGCCATAATCCGAGCGCGAATAGCGCGGGCACCACAGCCATGCCGATCCGTTGGCTAGAGAAGCTTGCCGTAAGCGCCCCGCATAGCAATGGCCCGAGAAAGGAAGTCGCCTTGCCGGAAAATGCGAAGAACCCGAAAAATTCGTTCACTTTTTCCGCAGGAGCGATCCGGCTCAGGTAAGCCCTGCTAGCCGATTGGTTGGGTCCGATAAAAATCCCTAGCACGATAGCGCAGGCCCAGAAGCCAACCTTCCCCGTTACGAACACTGCTGCAGCGCTGCTCGCCAAGAGGCATACGAGCGATATGATGATCGTCATGCGACTGCCAATACGGTCTTCGATAAATGAAAACACGAAGGCTCCCATTCCCGCGCACACGTTCAAGGCAACTCCGAAGACCAAGATCTCCTTGGGTTCAAACTCGAAGGTTCCTGCAGCGTAAATCGCCCCAAAAGTAAAGGCCGTGACCAAGGCGTCATTGTAGAATACGCGGGCAACGAAAAGCCAAAACACGTTGCGATAGCTTTGAATATGGCGAAAGGTTTCGGATAGGCGGGCGACCGCCTGCTTAGCGATTTCTCCAGTCCCTTGAGCCGGTCGAGGCTTCCGCTGGTCCTTCACCCAAAGGAGCATCGGCAGACTGAAGACAACTACCCAGACGCCCACGAGTAGGTTGGTTGCCCGAACATTTACATAGCTATCGTCAGCCAACCCAAACAAGGGGGTCTCGCGGCCTATAAAGACGTAAAGCGAAAGCACCAGGCAGATCAGTCCTCCGAGATATCCTGCCGCAAACGCTTGGCCCGAGATTCGCCCATGCTCGTCTTTAGGAGCGAGCTCGGGGAGGAAGGCATTGTTGAATACGATGGCAAGCTCTACCGAAACGGTCCCGATTCCAAATACGATCGCTGCGAGAATTACATCGCCCGGACCCGGAAAAAACAGCGCGAACGAGGCAGCTGCGCAGAGGGAGATGAAAACCCCCATCATCCTGCGTTTCCAGCCGTAGGCATCCGCGATCGCTCCCAGAGCTGGCGACAGCAGTCCAATCGACAACGAGGCAATCGCCACGGTCACACCCCAGACGAATATGCCTGTCTCATCGTCCGATGCGATCGTCGACGTAAAGAAGGTGGCATAGACGAACGTCCCAACAATCGTTCCATAAGCGGAATTCGCGAAGTCGAAACAGGCCCAGGAGATTATGCGGCGCTTGCGATCAGAACTCACGGCATTCACATAAACGCCAGGCTCGGGGAAATTGCAAGGTCACTTCCAAACGACGTTGCAGGCGAAGGCAACTGCAAGCGCATCAGGAGATTGCCTTCACTGCCCCATCGCGTATACCTCCAAGTCCATATGGCGGATTCCATCGCAATACTCGCCCTGCTGATTGGCCTCGAGCTCGTGCTGGGCGTCGACAATATCTTGGTTATCACGATTTTCGTCAGCAGGCTGCCGGAGGAAAAGCGCAACATGGCTCGCGTGATCGGACTCGCGGTGGCATTGATCGCTCGAGTCGGCGTGCTTGCGCTATTGCTCGCGCTCTCCGGTCTCAAGGATCCTGTCCTATCAAAGTTCTCCATTCGCGACCTGATCTTGATCATTGGAGGGCTGTTCCTCTTGTTCAAGGCGGTCAAGGAGATCCATCATACGGTTGAAGGAGCCGACGTGGCGCACGGTCCGAAAGGAGGGAAAGCAGGCGTTACCTCGATCATCATCCAAATCGTGCTATTGGATATCGTTTTCTCGGTCGACTCTGTGATCACCGCAATCGGGCTCACCGACACTCTCTGGATTATCATTACCTCAGTGATTGTATCCTTTTTGGCCATACTCATATTCGCCAAGCCAATCGGAGAGTACATCCTCAAGCGTCCCGCTCTCAAGATTCTCGCGCTTCAAGTCGCGGCTCATCAAGTCATTCAAGGCCGCTCGCGGTGATTTCCCTGAATACAAGATCTGGTACACCTGCTCGAGTATTGGCGCCTCAATCCCCTTAGATTCCAGCAGCTCATAGAACGACCTCGCAGTACGGTAACCCTCGACGGCTGTATTCTGCGACTCGATAATTTCCTCCGCCGTCTGTCCTTTGGCGATCGATTCCCCAAAGGTTCGATTGCGGCTCCAGTCTCCATGGCAAGTCGCCACCAGATCGCCGAACCCACTGAGTCCGTAGAAAGTCTCGTCGCGAGCGCCCAAGCCTTTCCCGACGCGGACCATCTCGGCAAGGGCTCGGGTAAGCAATGCCGCTTGGGCATTGTCGCCCAGCGCCAAGCCCTGACAGCAATCGGCAGCGATCGCATAGACATTTTTCAAGCAGCCGCCAATCTCCACCCCTTTCAGATCCTCGCTCAAATAAATTCGCATGCTGGGTCTGCTCAGCGCAGATTGGGTAGCAGCGACGATCGGCGGATCGGATTCGCAAGCGAGCGTCATGGCTGCCGGTTGACCCCGGCCACCTCCCGCGCAAAGGTCGGTCCAGAGAGGCTCCCTACCCAATCGTCGGCAAATGCATCCTTGACTAGGGCGCACGGCGTTTTCTCCGATTCCAATTCAAGCCCCTTCGCAAGGCTTACGAAAAGACGCTTCTCGCCCTCGTGATCGATCGCTACCAAGCGCTCAAGCCATGGCCGGAACGCATAGGAGGGCATACCCAGGAATACGACTTCGGATCCGCCCAACGCCGATTCGAGCGACGATTCGATTCCGATCGTTGGAGGCAACGGGCATCCCGGCAAGTAAGTCGCGTTCTCGCCTCGCTCTCGCATGGCCTGCGCCTGCTTCTCTCGTCGGGGGATGAGCGTAACAACATGTCCCTCACGGTCCAAATGGATAGCCATCGCAGTTCCCCAAGCGCCTGCACCGCAGATCGCTACCTTCAGTTTTTCGTCCATTGTTCGGTTTCTACCAACCGTCCTCTCTCCATGGCAATCCATCAAACAAGGGATCCCGCGATTCTCAATCCTCGACGTTCTTCAATGATTGTAATCGGAATTCGCTTAGCTCCCGTAGGCCTGACCGTCCTTTGCGACTAAAACAACCGCGATCGGCTGAATATTGAACGGCAACGACCGATTAACTGCTTGATTAAATACGGTCGAGATCCCTTATTAGAATTATGCTCAGTTTTCTAGGAAATATGCTTCGCAAGAAACGCGTTCGAAACGACGCGCTCCTTGACAGCAATTCCGAAGATTTCCGAATGCAAAACGCTCAATTTGTCAGCTTTTTGCAGAAGAGCGGGTTTCGCAAGCGGCAGCTCGACAAGCATGAGAAGTCGAAGCGATTCAAGCGATTGGTCGCGGTGAGCTTTGCCTGGCTCCTATGCGCAGGAATTCTCTGGGTCGTTGTCGAGAGCGCCCAGGCTCTCGAGCTGTTTTAGGAAAGCGACGCTTCCCCGTTTCCCTTACAGGGCACTCGCCTTGAAAGCGCTCTTCACGCTCGCAGCCAAGTAGTCTCGATTCAGTTTCGAGATGAATTCTTCGCTTATCAGTTTCGGGCAGGCTGCCGAGCATTCATACTGATTCGTGCAATTGCCGAAACCGGCTTCATCCATCGTCGCTACCATGTTCAGAACGCGTGAATCCTTTTCCGGCTGGCCCTGAGGCAGCAGATTGAGCTGGCCGGCTTTCGCCGAGACGAAAAGCATCGCGGAAGAGTTCTTGCAAGCAGCGACGCACGCGCCGCAGCCTATGCACGCCGCCGCATCCATCGCCAAATCCGCAATCTCCTTGCCAATCGGCAGCGCGTTCGCGTCTTCGCAACTTCCCGTCCGGGCCGTAATAAAACCGCCGGCCTGCACAACGGAGTCAAACGCTGAACGATCGGTAATCAGATCCTTCTGGACCGGAAACGCGCTTGCGCGGAAAGGCTCGACCGTAATGAGGTCGCCATCGTTAAAGCTGCGCATATAGGTTTGGCAGGTAGTCACGCCCGTTTCAGGGCCATGAGGCTTACCGTCAATCATGCATGAGCAGGTCCCGCAGATTCCCTCGCGGCAATCATGGGCGAATGCGATGGGGTCTTCCCCTTTCGTGGTCAGGTCCTCATTGACGACATCCAGCATCTCCAGAAAGGACATGTTCGGGTTGAGCCCTTCCGCTTCGTACTCTTCAAACTTGCCAGCGGAATCGCCGTCCTTCTGTCGCCAAACGCGTAATGTTACTTTCATGGATCTAGCAGCGTTAAAGTGTTCTCCCAAAAATGTTATTTGTAGCTTCGCGTAACCATTTTAACGGCATCGTATTCCAACGTTTCCTTATGCAGCGCGGGCGCCTCTCCCTTGCCCTTCCATTCCCAGGCCGCTACATGGGCGCAATTTTCATCGTCCCGTTTCGCTTCTCCATCCGGGTATTGATGCTCTTCACGGAAATGTCCGCCGCAGGATTCTTCCCGAGCCAATGCATCGCGACACATCAATTCGCCCAGCTCGAAAAAGTCGGATACGCGACCCGCTATTTCAAGCGACTGGTTCAAATTGTCTGCCGTCCCCGGTACGCAGACATCTTCGTCGAATTCCTGTCGCAACTCTGGAATCAACTTGATCGCTTCTTCCAACCCGCTCCGATTTCGAGCCATTCCGCACTTGTCCCACATGATTTTGCCAAGCCGCTTGTGGAAGCTTCTTACAGTCTGCTTCCCATTGTTGCTCAGCAACGCATTGGTTCGATTCGCTACATCTTCCTCCGCCTTCACAAACTCCGGGTGATCAGTCGGAGGAGCGGGATCGCGAGGAACATCCGCAAGGTAATGCGGGATCGTATAAGGGAGTACGAAATATCCATCCGCGAGACCCTGCATCAGCGCTGACGCTCCAAGACGATTGGCCCCATGATCCGAAAAGTTAGCTTCTCCCAGCACGAAACAGCCCGGTATCGAGCTCATGAGATTATAGTCCACCCAAAGCCCACCCATGGTGTAGTGAACCGCTGGATATATTCGCATCGGTTGCTGGTACGCGCGCTCTCCGGTAATTTCGTGGTAGATATCGAACAAGTTCCCATACCGCTCCCTGATCGCGCTTTCTCCCAATCGAGCAATCGCATCCTTAAAATCTAGATACACGCCTAGGCCCGTCTCTCCCACACCACGACCTTCATCGCAGGCTTCCTTGGCCGCCCTCGACGATATATCGCGAGGAGCCAAATTGCCAAAGCTCGGATATTTCCGCTCAAGATAGTAGTCGCGCTCATCTTCCGGAATTTGATCCGCGGGGCGATTGTCCCCTTTCTTCTTCGGAGCCCAGATTCGGCCATCGTTCCGGAGAGACTCGGACATCAAGGTCAGCTTCGATTGATATTCGCCAGAAACGGGGATGCAGGTCGGATGGATTTGCGTATAGCAAGGATTTGCGAATGCCGCGCCTTTTCGGTGGGCCCTCCATGCTGCCGTGACATTGGAATTCAAGGCGTTCGTGGATAGATAAAAGACATTGCCGTATCCACCGGTCGCCAGCACCACAGCGTGAGCGGAATGACGCTCGATCGCCCCTGTGATTACATTACGCGTAATAATTCCTCGAGCATGCCCGTCGATCAAGACGAGCTCGAGCATCTCATGGTTCGCGTTCATCCGGACGTTCCCCAGCCCGACTTGACGGCTCAGGCCTGAATAAGCGCCAAGTAGCAACTGCTGCCCCGTTTGTCCACGGGCGTAAAACGTGCGGGACACCTGGGCTCCTCCAAACGAGCGATTTGCGAGCAGGCCTCCATATTCGCGAGCGAAAGGTACGCCGAGAGCGACGCATTGATCGATAATATTCGCGCTTACCTGAGCCAACCGATATACATTCGCTTCTCTCGACCGAAAATCGCCCCCCTTGACTGTGTCATAGAAAAGTCGGTACACGCTGTCTCCATCATTCTGATAGTTCTTGGCGGCATTGATTCCTCCCTGAGCGGCTATGGAATGGGCACGGCGCGGGCTGTCATGAAACGTGAATGCATTTACGGAGTAGCCCAACTCGGCCAGCGTCGCAGCGGCAGACGCGCCCGCGAGGCCGGTACCGACTACGATTACTTCGTACTTCCGCTTGTTGGCCGGGTTAACAAGTTTCCCATCCATTACATGCTTATCCCACTTTTTCTCTAGCGGGCCGGAAGGAATTTTTGAGTCGAGTATCATCTAGAGGGAATGGGTTAGGATTGATTCTCTTCGGAATGGGCTCCTGTCTCAGCAAGAGCTTCCGCGTTTCGGGCGCCGCAAACCTCGCAATCCGTGCGACAGGCAAATCCAACAGCCTGAGGATTCTGGATACGGACCTGGCCCGTCATGGCCGCCAGCACGATAGCGGCATTGCCGATAAAATAGAGAATGCAAACCACCCATACGGTTCGTTCCAAGAAATGGGCCCACGTACGTGTCTTCAGTCCCACCGATTGGAACATGCTAACAAGGCCATGGCTCAAGTGCCAGCTTAGCAGCCCCACGGAAACGAGGTAGAAAATTGCGATGAGCGGCTCCTGAAACCCGAGTATCATCATCGAATGCACGTCGCGCACCGGCGTTCCGTCCACAAGCACAGTCATCGGATAGGCCTCTGGCCCATGGGTCACTCTGACAGTGAAATGCAATAGGTGATAAACGATGAAAAGAAAGACGATCACGCCCGTCCATCGCATGTATCGAGACGCTAGCGTCGCTCTCAAGGTAACTTGCTGGCGATAGCCAGTCTTTCGCGCCTGCCGGTTTTCGATCGTAAGCTGCGCCGCGAGCCAAACATGGACGACCAGGGTCGTGAGGAGAAAGAGCCGAATCGCCCAAAGCGCCGATCCTAGCGACTCGAGAAAGTGGGCGTATGAGTTGATCTTGTCCGGGTTCGAGAAAATTTGCAGGTTCCCGGTCAGGTGGCCAATTACGAATCCGAACAAGATGAAGCCGGAGACTGCCATCGTGACTTTCTTGCCGACCGACGACCTAAAGAGAACGTGTAGGATATTCATCGAATAGTCGTTTTAGTAAAAAGCGTTCTGCAACAATAGGTAGCGAAAGTTTCAAGAACGCCCGTATGAGTGTGTCGGACGTTAATCCGAGGGGCTGACAGGTCAATGCGTATTGCGCTCAACCATCAATCCAAACGCTAAAGATAAGCCCTTCCGATATCGCTTATAAGTCAATGTTACCTAGGCGCTGAGCAAAAGGGGTCGCTAGTCTCTCTTGCGGGCTTGGATCTTCTGCCAAGCAGGATAGAAAAGCAGGAGCGCATTCAGCACCAGCGAGTGGAATATCTCCCCTCTTTGAGCCATCGCGTACACCTCTTCTATTGGGAAAGCCTTTGTCTCGATTTCCTCATGCTCGTCCCAATCCAATTCCGCAGTCTTTTCAACTTTCTCAGCAAGGGCGATATGGCATGTATTGCTCTGTATCGCAGGGTTGGGTCGAATCGACCCAAGAAGGGTCGCCTTCGCAGCTGTATATCCCGTCTCTTCCCTCAACTCCCTCAAGCCAGCGGCGATCGGGTCCTCGCCACTTTCCATGACGCCACCGGGGATTTCCCAGGAATTTCGCTTAATCCCAAAGCGAAACTGATTTACCAGAATCATTCTATAGTCCGCTGTAATCGGGACTATATTGACCCAATCGCGCGTTCTTATGACATAAAAGTCGCTTTCCGTCTCGCGAGCCGGATGCCGGAATCGCTTGGAGACAACGTCGAAGATACGGCAGTCCGCGACTACGCTATGATCGAGCTCATCCCAGTGAGGGATTCCTTCTTTTTTTCCTGACGGCGACGATTCTGACATGAGCGCGGTTTGGCAACGAATGTTTCCAAATGAGGAAGGGCTCCGGGTTCAAGTCGCCCTTGGAAACCTCAGTTTCCGTTTGGAATCACGATCTCCTGCCCAATTCGCAAGCGCCGCGGGTCCACGCCCGGATTGGCGTCAATCAGGTCGTTCACCCCTACCTTGTAATGAGCCGCAAGCTTTCCATAGGTATCTCCCGAAGCGATCGTATGGGTCTTGCTGCCCGAGGAAGATGTCGTCGTCTCGCCTTTGCCGGTTGAGCTAGATCCTGCGCTCGAAGTGGCAGCAGGCGCGGGCCTCAAGCCGCTCTTCTCAAGCGCCTCCACCTTCTTTAGGGCGGTACCCGCCTGAATCGCCAAGGACCGCATGTTCTTCTTCACGTCGGAAACATCCTTTTGAACATCGCTAGTCACCTTGCTCAGGCTTGACTCAATGGAGGTGATCTTCCCTGCCGCTTTTCGAAGCGTTTCAGAGTTCGATTGAACCGTAGACTCCAGGTTCGAGACCGATTCGGTCGCCCCGGACACTTCAGCGAGCCGCGCTTCCAAAGCGCTCGCTTTCGAGAAGCCTAACCACCCCAAGATGACCCCAGTGAAAGCGATAATGACGGCCGCGATCCCAATAAATAGGGGCGTTTTTGAAGAAGCGTCCAGATCGGCGGAAGATAGGTTGTCCATATCAGTGATAGCAGAGAGTTACTGTAAAATTGTTTCGGGCCTATTCGACCGAACTTGCGCATCAGGAGGCGCGTCTTTCTATAGTTGTTCTTCCAATGGCCGCGGATTTCAAGATATTCTTGACAGCAATCCCAATTCGACGTCTTTTGACCCCTCTTTTTTTCGGGGCGTAGCTTAGCCTGGTAGAGCGCCTGGTTTGGGACCAGGAGGTCAAAGGTTCGAATCCTTTCGCCCCGACCATTTTTCCAGCAGTGGAAAGATGGGCATTGATAGAAAACCCATCGATTCTGGAGCCGTCCTCCGCGAATGGACGAGAACCGAAAAAAGGTTCGACGAGGCAACCGCAGATGGGGCATACGAAGCATAGGGCCGCCTGACTTCAAATGAAGTGAGAACCAAACCTTCCCCAAAGTACTTTATCGTCCGGAGCGAGAAGCCCATCCAACCGAAAGGAGCGCGAGCGCTTTTCGCGCGCAAAACATTGCTTCCTGTCACCGCTTGCAAAAGTATACGGATTCGTTGTTTCCTCTAGACTGACCGCATGTCAAACGAAGATACTCAGATATCCATTCCTCTTTTGCTCGAGTTTTCCTCTCAACTACCGACGACGCCGCGCATTTTCGCCAGGTTGTCCAAGCTCATCGAAAACGAAGACACGGGACTCGACTACGTTGCCTCGATCGTCAAGATGGATCCCAGCTTGGCCGCGCACATCCTTCGCGTGACAAACAGCGCCTATTACGGCAGCGCTATCAAGCTCAACGACATTGAATCGGCAATCGCGCGGATCGGCTTCAACGAAGTCCACAAAGTGCTCAGCGTGGTGATCGTGCACGACTCATTTTACCAGGCGCTCCCCTGGTTGGGACCCCGCGAACTAGCCCACTTTTGATGAGGTGATTTTCGTCGATCAACGAAAGGACATCATCGATGAAAAAGACAAGACGCGCGACCGAGCAGATAATCCGCATACTGAGGGAGGCCGACACGGGGCTTCGGACCGAGGGGATCTGCCGCAGGCGCAGCATCAGCTCGCAGAGCTTCTATCGCTGGAAGAGCAAGTACGGAGGCATGGATCTGAAGGAGGCTCAGCGCCTCCGCGACCTGGAGAAGGAGAACTCCGAGCCCAAGAAGCTGCTTGCCGACCAGCTGCTCAAGACCAAGGCCCTGGAGATCGCGCTGGAAAAAACCTCTGAGCCCGGAGCGCCGGCGCGGGGTTGCGGCGAAGGTCCAGTCCGCGCTGTCGCGTTCCGGGAGAGCCGTTTGCCGGTGGCTGGGGATCAGCCGCTCGACGCTCCGCTATCGCCCAAGCCCGAGGGGAAGCGCTTGCTGGAGCCGGAGATCGTCCGCCTTCCGGGGGAGCATCCGACGCTTGGATACAAGAAGATCTCGGCAAAGCTGAGGTCGCTTGGCTACCGCGCGAACAAGAGGCTGGTCCAGCGCGTCCGCCGGGAGGAGGGGCTGCAGGTTCCGCCTCGCCGCCCTCGCAGGCGGCGGCAGGGGCTCTGCGCGGGCCTTCCGCGGAAGGCGCTTCGCCGCAACCGCGTCCGGGCCTGGGGCCTCGTCTCGGACTACGCCCAGCGGGGAGGCAAGCTGCGGGCCTTCGACCTGATAGACGAATGCGCTCGCCAGCGCCATTGCATCCATGCCGACCGGGCGATCAAGGCCTCCGACGCGCTGGCCCTGCTGCAGGAGGCGATCCGCGAGCATGGGGCTCCCGAATGCATCCGCTCGGGCAACGGGCCCGAGCTCATCGCCAAGGCCATCCAAGGCTGGCTTGCCGAGAACGGGATCAAGGCTCTATGCATCGATCCGGGCCGCCCTTGGCGGAACGGATACGCCGAAAGCTTCAACGGCCGCTTCCGCGCTGCTACCTAAGGCAGGAGCAATCCAGCGATTGACCAGGCAAATTCTCAACGCTTCTTCGCGCATTCGCCTGATTAGCGCTCAAACCCAATCGTCACTTTTAGCCCTGGATCTCCATCAGATAGAGATACCTCGCCCCCGTGAGCGTCCGCGATCGCCTTGACGATACTCAAGCCGAGACCATTACCCTCGGAACTCCGACTCGATTGACCACGGTAAAACTTTTCGAACACCCGAAGCTTTTGAGCATCCGGAATGCCCTGCCCCGAATCTGTCACTCGCGCAACCACAACCCCTCTATCCAGATACGTTTCCACATGAACCTTTCCTTTTTCAGGAACGTATTTCAGCGCATTTTCCAGCAAATTAGAGAGCATCTGCTCCAGCAATTGACGATCTCCTTCGATGGATACAGGACTCAAATCGCACGTTAGGATCAAGCCCTTCTCCTCGAATACCGATATATAGAAATCGACGAGACCACTTACAACGTCATCAAGCGCTACCGAGTCCTTTTTGTTGAGCGGTTTTCCAGATTCGAGAAGGGCGATTTGGATCAATGCATTGAAGATCTTCTGCATTCGCTCGATCTCTACCAAAATTTCCTTGGCCCGTTCGTTCAACTCGTCCTTTTGACCCTGTTGCAAGGACTCAACCTTAGTTCGAATTCGCGCCAATGGTGTCTTCAAGTCATGGGCAATATTCGCTGCCGAAAGTTGCATCGCCATAAACGAGCGTTCAATACGATCGAGCATATCGTTCAATGCGGGAGCTAGCCGCTCCGGATCATAGGTCCCTCCTTCGGATTCAATTCGCTTTGACAAATTCCCTGTATTGATGATCGAGTGACAGGTGGAGAGAATTGTATCCACCCTTTGATACGCGGATCGAATCATTCCGAGCCCCATAATCCCTCCGGCCGCGAAAAGAGCTACGATCAATCCAATCAAGGCAGCATTCGCAATGCGAATATCTTCGATGAAATTGAGGTCTCTACCCAGAGCGAGAAGCGAGCCATCCGGCAATTCCAGGTTTCTAACCAGAAGATCGAAATCCGGATTGATGCGCCAACGGAAATACTCCCACGTGGGAAACTCGCCCCCTCGGTCTCTAGGCAGGTCATCCAATTTGACGAAGTCATCGAAGCGCGAATCTATATTTTCGACATCCCAGGCAGGAAAATTCGCAAAGAGGGTTTCGCCTTCGTTTGATTCGATTCGATAGAATCGATTCGATTCGAAGTCCTTAGCCCCTAGAACATTCCTCTCCAACAGGTCACGGCAATGCTGAGCCGTCGCTTCGATCCCTTCGGTTCGCACGATCATCTCTAAGGCCATCATCTCGGAATCAATCTCTTGGCCAAGTCGAGCCAGGGAGTCATTCCAGTCGACAAGCTGAGTATTCATATATCCAAATACCAATGACAACCCGAACAAGATGATGTATATTAGCGTGAACCGCCCTCTGGGCTTCGCAAGAGTTAGGAACGGCGCCTTCATGCGTTTCCAAGCCGATAGCCTACACCTCGAATAGTGTGCAACAAGGGATTGGCGTATCCTCTGTCGATTTTTGATCGTAGGCGGCTAATATGAACATCGATGACATTGGTCTGCGGATCGAAATGGTATTGCCAGACCTTCTCTAAAAGCATTGTTCGCGTAACCACCTCGTTCTTGTGGCGAGCTAGAAACTCCAGAAGCGCAAACTCCTTCGCTTTCAATTCAATGCAATCGCCTGCACGCGTAACGCGCCGCTTCATCAAGTCGATCTCAAGATCTTCAACGGTCAATTGCGTAGGCATATCTTCTCAGGTCCAATTGGACCGTTTTGAAAGCGCCATCAACCGAGCCTGAAGCTCCGAAAACGCAAAGGGCTTAGCCAGGTAGTCATCTCCTCCCGCATTGAGTCCCTCCACTCTCTGCTCAACCTGCTCCAAGGCGCTCAGGATAAGAACCGGAGTCTGATCATCGCAGCTACGAATCGCTTTCAGGACCTTTATGCCGTTCACCTCCGGAAGCATCCTATCGAGCACGATGACATCGTACTGCTGATTCATTGCCAAGAACAGCCCGTCCTTTCCGTTGCTTGCCGTATCAATCGTCCAACCCAATTCCTGGAGCCCGTTTTCAACGTACTCAAGTACCTCCTGGTCATCTTCTACGGCTAGAACTTTCATGGCTTGGAAACCGCTTTCCCAATCCCCCATTCGTACCCGATCGAGCCCGCCAGACAAGCGTTTTTGCATTAATTATATTTAATGTTCCAGAAACCAGAGCGCAATGCTGTCACTGCTAGAATAGATGCTCACGATAATTACTCTGTTTGTATTCAACATTTAACTAAATCTATAAATGAGAACAAGATTCAAATTTCACTGTCACCGAACGCTGGGCGCTGTCGCAATCATAGGATTCGCTCCTTTAGTCGTCGCCCAAACCGATCTTCACCCCTTGCATCCCGCATACGTTGACGAGATGGAATCCGGAAGCTGGTCGTTCGATACGATTGTTGGAATCGAGCAAGAACCCACCTACGCAGGATCAAAGAACTACGAGACGGAGCTAGACGGCAATGTTCGAGCCACCTACAAGGATGCCCGAGGAAGCCGCTATGAGCTTTCCATTGGCGAAATTCGCAGTACCTTCGACCTGAATGATTGCTGGACGTTTCAACTCAAGCTGGAATACGAGGAGTCTCGCGATGCCGAAGAAGAGCCGATCCTCGCTCCACTAAAGCCCGTCGACAGCACGCTTGAAGCGGAACTTATCTTCGCGTATCGCAGGGGCAAGAACTACTACTTTTTCGACTTTCAACCAGATATATTGGGCAAAGGGAAAGGTCTCGTGTACTTCCTGGGGGCCGATAAAAGCTTGATTTGGCCTGACACACCTTGGAGGGCCGATCTGAGATTCGACGTCAGTTTTGGCGACGACGAGCATATGATGACTGAATTCGGTATCAGCCCTATGGATTCATTGGCCTCAGGCTACGATCCGTACAATCCGGGCGGGGGCCTCAAATCGACTACCGCCAGCATTCTTGGGCAACGGACGATCAACGACCGCTGGAGCGCAATCGCAGGGTTGGAAGTTGAACATTACTTCAGCAAAGCCTCCGATAGTCCATTGATTCGCGACTTCGGCTCCCGTTCAACATATGAGCTGAGCCTAGACGCAATGTTTCGGTTCTAGGGAAGAAGCGCGGGTTCGCAGTAAGGCCCAAGCCTTTATACAGCCTCTTGCTGGCTAAGTTTCAGCGGGGGCTTCCGCCTTCTTTTTGCCGATTCGGTGCAACACCAATCCGATCCCACCGATCACCAGGCCGCAGAAGAGGAAGCTGATCCGTCCGCCGATGCTGTTGGGAATGATGATCCCGAGCAAGCCGATGAATCCGCCATAAATGAAGCAAAGGACCCCCATTGCAGCTGATTGATTCTTGTCATTGTCCTTTCCTCCTTCTGCCTTGTGCTCGACGGGACGCTTCTGGTTCTCAAAGAACGTATCGACGGCGGCATCTGGCTTGTATCCATACTTTTTACCAATGAATACAGTGAGGAAAAACCAAAGGCTACAAACGAGTACATTCCCCAATCCAGAGAAGAAGTAGAGAAAGTCCGATTTTTCGCGCCCGGCAAGTTCGCCGACGCCGAACCATCCATACTTCTCCGTCTGCAGAGATATAAATGAAAAGGTAACGCCGACGAGCACAGTACTCCAGGCCGCCCATTTTGGAGCGTTCTTGATGAAGAGCCCCCAAACGAGCGGCATCGCGATAGGGATGCCGATCATGGAACCGAAAAGGACCATGATTTCGAAGAGATCCCAGTCCTTTAGCTTCAGCCAAAGCAGGCCTGCACCAATTATCAAGATTCCAAATACGCCGGACATTATCTTGCCCACAAAAAGCAATTCCTTGTCACTCGCCTTTTTGCGGAGAATCGGCTTGTAGAAATTGTTGACGAATATGCCTGCGTTCACGTTCAGCCCACTATCCATCGATGACATTGTCGCCGCGAACAAACTACAGACGAGGAGACCAATCATTCCCACCGGCATCACTTCCATGCCCATAAAGAGAAACGCTCCCTCGGATGGATTGGCGAGATTGGGGAAGACGGAAGCCATATCTGGCTGAATCACGCGCGCCGCCATCGGTGGGATGAACCAAATGATCGGCCCAGAGAACATGAGAAGGCAGGCCATCATGCTCGCCTTTCGAGCTTGCTTGTCATCCTTCACGCACAAGTACCGATAGGAATCGAACATGTTGTTAATCTTGAATGCCTGCACCACGAAGGCGGTGAAAATCCATATGGAGACGAAGCGGGCATCCTCAGCCACGCTGAAATTGAAATGATGCGCCGGCACCTTTTCCATCAATCCGCTGAATCCACCGATCGCCGGATGCGCCAATGCAAGAATGCACACAACGATCGAGATGCACATCAAAAGCAGAACCTGTATGAAATCAGAGGCGATCACGGCCCAGGCTCCCCCGGCCACAGACATCACCACTACGGCTACCCCAACCACCCAGACCGTAACGAGCGGATCGATTTGAAAAACGCTCGAAACCACGATCGCGAGACCATTTAGCCAAATGCCTGCATAAAGCACTCGGGACGGAACTTGCGTCCAGGTGAAAATCTGTTCATTGAAAGCGCCGAATCGGGCCCTCACCGAGTCGATCGGAGTGACTACCCGCATTCGTCGGAATCGATAGCTGGTAACGAAATAATTCAGCAAGTAGCCTACCGCGTTGCCGAAAAAGATAAGCGAGACCAAAGCCCCATCCGTATAGGCTTTACCCGCCGCTCCGGTGAACGTCCAGGCGCTGAACTGGGTCATGAAGGCGGAAGCGCCCACCATCCACCAGAGCATGCTGCCTCCACCGCGAAAGTAGTCGCTCGAATCGCTGCTGAAACTTTTATAGACGAACCCGATGCCGAACATGAACACGAGGTAGAAGGCCAAGACCCCAAGGTCCCATAGGGTAAGATTAGTTCCGTAGACGGCTTCCATAGTTTATAAATATTAGTGGTTTGGGGGATTTTTAGGCGGTAAGCATTTTGGGGGCCACTCAAAAATGAAAGAGGAATCAATCGCGCATAAGCGTGGAGGTACATCGACGGGCACGAGGGGATTGGAATCGAAAATTGGCTGCTTTACTTATAATTATTAATAACTTAGCCGTTTATACGAGAACATTGTCGCTCGCGTCCACTGAAAAAGGATCAATTTCTGCTTATCAGCGAAAGTTAGGGAACGCCTCGGCAGTGCGTTCCCTCGCAAACCGATTACCCGAAAAGGAAGAATGGCGATCGCTCAAAAGCGGCCGCATTCGTAGACGAGGATGTAGACGTAGAGGAATTCCATGGGCTTGCCCGGGCACAGAGGAGAGCGAATTGGTGGGACTATGGGGGCCCGGCTTCTGTCGCAAGGCTCCATACGCTCCACCAGGCTCCGGCTCCGTTCCTCGCGGGGCTCGGAACGTAGCCGGAGCCTGGTGGAGCCGATCGGGATCGAACCGACGACCTCCTGCATGCCATGCAGGCGCTCTTCCAACTGAGCTACGGCCCCAAAAACAGGCGATCAAAACGCCAGCTTCCGAATGACTTGGCAAGCGAAAACTAGCCGCTATTCGCATCGAAAGACCGAGTGACCTTGGGAGACGATTGCGGCCCAGCCACTCTACTGAAGATCGGCCACATCGTAAACCTCGATCAGCGAGACTCCAACCGAGTCGTTAGGTCCGGTCAAATGGATCGTATACAGCCCAGGCTCCAGCACAGTCACAATAGCCGCATCCTTCGAACCCGCCGCAAAAGGGAATGCTCCCACAGAGTCCGCTGTCTCCGCGATCGATTCCGCAACCAACGGAGGAAGGTCGTCCCAGTTGTCGTTAAACAAAAGCGATTCTCCCGCCTCGTTGAACAACTCGATCCGCACATCCGGACAAGCGTCGCTCAAGCCGTAAGCCTCCAGTGACGGACCCGCGCCTCGAATCAAGAGCTGCTTCGGAAGATCGCCCCCGATCACGAAACCAGCGATCGAAACCTCTTCTGGCGCTTCCCGTTTCGAACGAGCGGACTGGTTGGCCAGGCTCAGAGACCCGGACACTTCGTATATTTCCAGCATCGCTTCTCCTAGCGAGGCATCGCCGGAAACGACGTGCACGGTATACAAACCAGGCTCGAAATTAGTCAGAATCGCTGCGTCTGCGCTACCCGCTTCCAAGGCGAAGGCACCAACATCGCTTCCTGCAGAGGCGATCGCCGCCCCATTTTCGTCTTCCCAATCATCGTTGGAAAAAATCGGTTCGCCCGCTTCATTGTAGACAGTGAGTACGGGATCGGCAATCGCGTCCGGGACATTTTGATCGATCAATCCGGGGCCCACGCCACGAATCAGCATCGACTTCGAACCACCGCTCCGTACCACGAATCCCGCGATCAACGTTCCCGAACCTGGGCTGACATATGCACGCACCGACTGATTCACCAATCGGGAGCTGCCTCCTCCCAGAATCCTCCTATGGCCCAAGTAAGACGGCCCCGTGTCCATCGTCGTCAACGGACCGGATACATCAGACGGTGCGCTGGAAACTTCGTCCGCGCCTACATCCTCGGACGCGTCGCGATCTTGACCATCGATATCGATTTCAACCGCGCCAATGATATCCGTCGCCGCATCCACGACAGGGCTCGCCTCCGAAGGTCGCGCGATTCTGAATACATTGTCAATCGATAGCAGTGGATCCGCGACCGTAAAGCCAGTCGCGATCAAGCCGCCCATGGGACGACCGAATATGATGTTCCCGTCCCAGGTTTGGTCCGCTGCGTTTTCGCCGATGACGAAGTCGCCTGTAGTCTGGCTTCCCGCCGCCATGAGGTTGTTGGCGACCACGATTCCCGTTGGCAGTACCGTCCGGTCGCGCTCGCCAAACCCAGCCGCGATCTCGATGAGCGGACCTTGATTATCGTAGAATGTGTTGAATGCGATCACCGCTCGATCCGCCGAGAAGTACTCGTTGAGCGGGGAATCCGGAACGCCGGCGTACACAGTGATCGCCGCCCCATCCCGAGAGGTCGTTCCCTCGAAGTAATTATTGATGATCATGTGGTCGCGCCCGATCACGCGAACGCCGCCCGTCTCGCCTAAAAATCCGCCTAGGAAGTAGTTGCCTTCAACGAGGCAGCGATCTCCGTGACGCAGCGTCAGCGTGCCACGCGATTCATGGAAGGTGTTGTAGCGATAGATATTCTCGCCCGACTTGTTCGAGATGATCTCGATCTCGCCGTCCACTCGCGTAAACAAGTTGTACTCAACCGTAGTGATCGAATTGCTCATGGACGTATCGCTGGTTCCGATACGAATCGTTTCCCAACCGTTTTCGCCACCATCGATTCGATTTGCAAAGTGGTTGTGATCGATCCGGTGGTAGTTTGGCTGTCCATCGAGCCAGACGACCAAGGTGACACCCGGCACGTTGTGGCCCGAGAAGTAGCAATTGTCGACGCGGTTGCGCTGACCGTACATCGACACGTAGCTCATTTTAGAACCGTCCGAAGGAATGTAGTCGATTACCGCCACATTGGTGAGCCGGCAGTCCGTCGCATGCGTATCCGCCCGGAACTGGATCACTTCGTCGTCGTTTCCTGAATACTTGCCTGTAAAGGCGAATCCATCCACGACCAACCAGCTTCCACCAATCTCGATTCTAGATTCCTGAGTAAAGATCACTTCGCCCGCAACTTCCGCTCGCAGCGTAATCGGCGCGATTTCGACACCCTCCGCTTGGAAATCGATTTGCCAATCGGGGTATTCGCCCACCGCTACGACTATCTCGTCGCCCGGCAACGCTAACTCGATCGCGTCCTCCAGCTCGCTCTCAGTCGAAACTTCGTAGACCACCGGATCATGCACCTCTACCAGGAACGTCCCGCTATCGATCGTCCCTTCGTCGTTCGAAACACGCACCCAGAATGAGGAGTCTTCCGTCAAAGCAGGCGAGTTGAACACGGCGCCAGTTGCTCCCGCAACCGGACTTGAAGTGTCTCCCGAAGCTCCCTGGTACCACTGGTAGCTCAAAGGCGCCCGGCCTTCCACCGTTACCGAGATCTCGGCAGAGCCATTGACCACCGCGAAGTCCTCCGCCATCGAATCGACGAGGAACGGGGTGATTTGCTCTAGAGTGACCGCCTCCACTTCGCTCGTCGGATCGGAGTTCAGTCCATTGGTCGACGATACGCGGTAGAAATAGCTCGTCTCCGTATCAAGCCCGGTATCCTCGAACTCGGTCACGTCCGCGTTCACATCCGCGACTACTGCATAGACTCCGGATGCCCCTGTCTTGCGCTCGACCAGGAAGCCGGATTCGTCAGACGAATTATCCGTCCAGGAAAGAGTTGCGGAACGCGCTTCGACCGAATCCACCGCCAAATCGCTAGGCGAGGCTGGAGGCGATCCGATCGGATTCACGCGACTGATTACGATGTTGTCAAACGCGATGCCGCCTTCGCTGTTCGTGTCTTGGAAGAACGCAATCTGACCGAGATCGTTGTTCTCTTCATTGAACACAATTTGAGGGGCGTTGGCCGGATCCGGCGTCACGAAGAAATCGAACTCGCCCAGCTTGGATCCAGCGAGGAAAATGTGAACCGTGTTCGGCAGCAATGTCCCTGCTCCGAGATCGAAGAGGTCGTAGACGACGCTTTGCGAATCGTGCGAGTTGATCAGGAGCGATACCTCATTCGGATTGGACACGTCGTAGAGGCCCAGCGCCGTCGTTCCGCTCAGCGAGTCGACCGATAGCGAACCGTCGTTGAAGAGAGACAAGCGGAAGGGGCGGAAATCGGAATTGTTCAACGCTCCCGCCAATGCCCGGCCAACGCCGACGTGCATGGCCGTGTCGCCTTCCTCCGCCGCGACTGCGTAGCCGCGCTGGAAATCGAAGTCCACACGCACTTCGGAAACATCTTCGCCTCCATTAAATGGATACCTAAAGTGCGTGCTATTTCCCGAAGAGGTTCCGAGATCGTAGAAGTAGAGACTCTGTCCAGTGAGCGGGTTCGCCACCGGTGTTGAGTCCGCATCCACCACGACCGCGCCATTGGTGGAGCTGTTTGAGCCAGGCGTAAAGGACGCTCCTTCCACTACTGGCTGCTCTCCCACCGTATCGCTCTCGAAGTCGAGAGAAGAATAAATGTTCAAAGAAGGGTCAACATCCCCTCCACCTGGCGCTGCGATACCTTTGAAAACAAGGTCGTCGATAATCAGACTTCCGAGGCTATTGGTATCCTGGTAGAAGGCGAATCTGCCCAGATCCGGCACGCCGGCCGCGAAATCCACCGCCCCATCGCTCGGATCCAGAGCGAGCGCGAACTCGCCCCCAAGGCTACCATTGATGTAGATGTGGAACGAATTGGCGGGGATCGTTCCTGAACCCACGGCCACGTCGTAGTCCAGCGATTCCGAATCGTCGGAGTTGAATAGCATCTCCAGCGTGTTGGAGGCAGCGGGATCGAACGAGCCAATGTCATCCGTGGATGTTAGAGAGCCCGCATCCGGACCCGAGCGCATGTCGATGCTGCCGTCCTCGTTAAGCCGGAGCTCAAATGGACGTCGCGAGCTTGATGTCGGGTTCAACCCGGCGTGCGTAATCGAAAACGCTATACGCTCCCCTTCCGCCTGCGCTGGCCCGCGCGAGAAGTCAAAGGACACATGGAGGCTGTCCACGTTATCCCCGCCATTGAAATCGCCTCCCAAGCGAACGTTGTCAGAGATTGTTGAGTCCAGTGCGTAGACACTCTGACCCGTCAATGGACTGGCCGGATCGCTCGCTCCGTCAATGACTCGGATATCCGTGCCGTCCAGCGGCGTAAAGGAGTTGTCGTTAAAGCCATCGGGTTCCGATCCGACGGTGTCCGTTTCGAAGTCGAACGCTGAATACACGACTGTCCCCGGATCCGAACTTTCATCCCCCGTCTCCACATCCTGAATCTTCAAGTTGTCCACGATCAAAGCGCCGACGCTTCCCGTATCTTGATAGAAGGCAACCCGGCCCAGATCGGGCAGCCCCGTATTGTAAGCTACGGCTTCATCGCTGGGATCTAGAAAAAAGTCGTATTCGCCCAGCTTGGTCCCATTTACATATACGTGGAAGGTGTTAGGCAGTAGCGTGCCCGAGCCTACGCCGTCCGCATCGTAGTCCAGCGAGGCAGCATCGTCGGAATTCAGCAACACCGTCATGTGATGCGTGTCCGCTGTTGAGAAAGTCCCAATCTCCGTACTGACGCCCTCCGAGCGCATGTCTAGTCCCCCATCCTGAAGGATCCGGAACTCAAAGGCTCGGCGCGAACTAGAGGTCAAAGGCACACCCGCCATTCCCACGGTGAAATTGATCTCGGTGCTCGACGCTGGACCGGTGATAGCAGGATCTACCGCAAAATCGAAATCGACCTGGAGCGATGATACATTGTCCCCGTTATCGATATCCGCTACATATCGTACGTTGCCGCCGTCATCGAGGTCGTAGATGTAGAGACTCTTACCCCCGAAAGGCGAAGCAGGAGTCGAAGCTCCATCGACAATAGTGACACCCTGATTCGCCTCCGGAGAATCGGGCGACAGATCCAGAACGCCAGCAGCAGGAGCGCTCCCAACGACTTCCGCCTCGAAATCGGTTTCAAAAAAAGTAACCCCTGCAGCGGAGGAAATGAACAGGTGCGACATCGCGAGTCCAAGGGATGCCAATTTCAAGGGGGCAGATAAATGATTCATCTTAATTATTATGAGTCAGGTTATTATATTTATTAATCCAGGAAGCCAATTCCATTCATTTTCGTCAATTCAATTCCAATCGACTGCACACGCCACACTCTGGGCAAGGGATCATTTTCTTAAGCGTCCGGCTCCATTGGCAGCGATTTACCCAATATTGAGGTTGAATTCCAATTTAACTTATAATTATTATATTCTCAATGAACCAGGTTGCGTCTCAATTCGCTGATTTCAGGTGGTCATTCTCTACGTTAGGGTGTCCCGCCCTGACCTTGGAGGAATGCTGCGCCCTTTCGGAATCCTATGGAATCGCCTCCATCGAGGCCCGAACTCTGGAATCGACCGCCGACCTTCCGCGCCTATTCGAGGTACGGTACGGTTCCCGCGAGGAACTGGCTCGATACTTAGGCAGCCAATCCGCGTCGATCGATTTCCTGGACACCTCATTGAAGCTTGTGGGCAACGATTCAGTTTCTCGAAACGAATTCCTGAAATTCATCCCATGGGCGGAGGCGATCAGGGCCAAGTGGCTACGCGTATTTGACGGAGGCACGGTTAGCGATCGACTCGACGCGGAATCTTTTGAGGAGGCGAACGACACTCTTGATTGGTGGACAGCGCTCAAGAATGAGAAGGGTTGGAAAGTAGATATAGCCATCGAAACTCACGATTCGTTGGTCCATGCTACTGCACGATCGCAATTGCTTGATGCCATCCGGTCCCCAATTGCGTTTATTTGGGACTCCCATCACACTTGGAAGAAAGCGAACGAGCCCATTTCCGTTTCCTGGAATCAAATTAAGGATCTCGTGGTCAATGTTCATATAAAGGACAGCATTTCCATCGCATCCGCGCGTCACCCATTTACTTACGTACAGCTGGGCGAAGGCGAATTTCCATTGAACGAGGTCTTGAGCTTGCTGGATGGCGACTCCTATGAAGGAAACGTTAGCATCGAATGGGAGCGCCAATGGCACCCCTACCTCCCTCCGCTCGAAACGGCCCTTTCTAAGGCGAAAGAATTCGCTTGGTTCTAATAGAATGACTTTATGAACAAACTCGAAAACAAGAACGTTTTAATCACAGCCGGCGCGCAGGGTATTGGAGAAGCCATTACCAGGCAATTCATCGATGGCGGAGCCAATGTTGCGATCCATTATTTTTCAAGCGCGGATACTGCTCTCGAACTAGCAAGCTATGCGGAATCAAAAGGCCGAAAAGCAATCGCAGTATCAGGTGATCTTACGAACGAGCAGGAAGCTCAATCCGTAGTCGATCGCGCTGTCAGCGAACTGGGAGGGCTGGACATTCTGATTAATAATGCGGGATCGCTGGTTGGCCGAAAATGGCTCGAGGAAATGGACGCCGCCTTCTGGCACAAAGTTATGGATATCAATCTTACATCGATGATGTTCATCACCAAGGCCGCGGAGCCGACGCTCGCGCGCAACGAAAACAGCAGCATCGTCAATCTGGCATCGCTCGCAGGTCGAAAAGGCGGACACCCCGGATCGCTCGCCTACTCTACGAGCAAAGGGGCGATCCTCACATTCACCCGCGCCCTCTCCAACGAGCTCGGGCCCAAGGGCATCCGAGTCAACGCCATCGCCCCAGGCCTCATCCTCGGCACCTCTTTTCACAACACCCACACTTCGAAGGAATCGGCGGATCAAACCATCGCCACCATCCCGATCCAGCGCGCCGGCTCCGCTGAAGATGTTGCGCGAGCAGTCGCCTTCCTCGCCTCTGAATACGATGGATTTATAACGGGCGCCACGCTCGACATCAACGGCGGCGTCTACGCGTAGCCGACTTTCGAAACCCCGACCGCGATCAAAATGGCCCTACACAGTTTCAACCGTAAAGCCGGCATTGGAATCCTCATACTCTGCGCCTTCTCCACCGGGCAAATCCGGGCGGGGAAAGACTTCATGGGCGCGAATTGGGAGTCGTATTCCGGCTTCTCCATCGACACGAACGCAGTCCTGCCCGAAAAGGAGACCCACCCTTCTCTCTGGTTCAACGAAGCGGGGCTCGCCTCCTTTAAACGATCGCTCGACGCGGACGCCACGATCCGGGAATACTGGGCCAAAGTCGAAAGCCACGATTTCCTCACCTCCCCCTTCCCCGTCGTTATTCCGGAAAACGAAATTCGAATCCCGGAGCTCGCAAGCGCCAACAATAAGCGGATACACAAGTACTACGGGGAAATGACCCAGATTCCGCTGTACGCGGGATTCATGGCGTGGATGACTGATGATCCCGAGCTCAAACAGCGCTACATCGACCGGGCGAAAGCGGCCCTGCTCCGCGCCTTCGACGGCCCCATCTACGATCTCGACCCTACCAAGAGCGGAGTCGACAAGTCCGTCGACGAAATCTATCGCGGCATCTGGTCCCAGTCGATCTGCGCCGCCTATGACTTCATGCAACCGTTCCTCTCCGAGGATGAGGACGCCCAAATCCGGGCCCGACTCATTCGCGAGGCCGCCTACACGCACGAGAATCTCCACTCGTGGGCAGCCGGTCCGCACAACCACCTTTCCAAACCTGCCTGGGGCCTGGCCGCGTTCGCCCTGACCCTTTCCGACGAACCCGAAGCGAGCGACTGGTTTCGCAACGCAATGGAGGCGGCCAACCAAAACACGCGCTACCACTTTAGCTCCGACGGAATCTACCGCGAAGGCGGCATGTACTACGTCTTTTCCTGGCTGAATTTCGTCCCCTTCCTCTACCACTACAAAAACGTCTCCGGCGTCGACAGTTTCGCCGCATTCAAGAGCGCTTTCGAATGGGGCGTGATCGGCCGCAACGCCCGTGGATGGATCATGAACGTGGAAGATTCCTTCCTGCGGCCCGTTCCCACGCAAATGGTCGCCAAAGCCTTTCACGACCACCGCTCCTTTCTCGCTCCGGAAACCCCGTTCTCCGAAGTGCTGCAATGGAATTTCCAAACCACCGACTACCAGCCCTTCCGGGACGTCGAGAAAATCAGCGGTTTCAACTATACCGGCGCCACTTGGGATTATCCGAAGGAACTGTATGAACTAATCACATACGACCCATCTATCGCCACCTCCGCTCCCACCGACGATCCGACGATCTTCATGGAGGGAGGACAGTCGTTTTTCCGCAACTCGTGGCTCAATGAGCCTGAGGACCAATTTTATCTCCTTTTCCACGGAGTTCCACAGGCGGACAACCACGACCACCACGACACGCTTAGCTTCATCCTCTACGCTAAGAACCAGATGATGGCATCGGATAGTGGATACACTCGGTCTAGCTACGGAGAGGACATCCGCTACAGCTACTACCGCCGCCCTCAGGCCCACAACACGATCACCTTTGACGACGTCCCGCTCGGGGACTTCGAAGAAAACCAGCCCAACCTGTCCGAAGATCGCTTGAACACGTCGTTCTTCGATCTCGAAAAGAAAAGCGCCCCCTTCCGGCGCTACCTTGGAAAACCGCTCGGCGGGGCCAAGCGCACGATCGCCTTCATCCAGGACGCCTACTTTCTCGTGCTCGACGAAGCCAAAGGCCAAGTGTACAACGGGCAAAAGCTGGAGGGGAAATTCGACGTCTATTTCCACGGCGGACGCAGCCGGCTCAAAGTAAGCAACGAGAATTACATTTGGTCCTACAAGAACGACCGCTACGGCGACGCCTCCAAGCTTCTCACGCGCCAGCTCTCGCCCGGATCCGAGATCGAAAGCACCGAGAGAGAAAGCACCTATATCAAAGCGGACTACGATTCCTTTCCGGCGCTGCGTACGACAAAAGCAGGCCACGACGCCCTGTTCGGCCAAATTCTTTTCCCTCTTGGAAAAGGCGATCGAACGCCTGAAATCGAAGATTTTTCCACCGAAAAACTCCTCGGCGCTCGCATAGTGCGTGGAGACGCAACGGATGTATTTCTCAAGTCGCATTCAGACAAAACGAGCGAAGCAGTGGGCATTCGATTCGATGGCGACTTCGCCTGGATCAGCTCCGAATCCGGCGATCCGGTCAAACTAGTCGGCCAATCCATCAAGAGCCTTTCCGTTAACGGAGAGACTTTGGCGACCTCGAACAACCGCGTCACCTTCGCCCTTCAACGCGGCTCAGTTTCCGAGCTGGGCATCGCGTTGGAATCTCCGACAACACTCACCTTGGATTGGGACACTCCGGTGTCTTCCGTAACTCTCGACGGAACATCAGTATCATTCACTCATTTGGATGGAGAACTTACCCTCGAGTTGTCACAGAACGGCAACTACATGATCCAGTAGCTCCGAACAATCTGATATTGGTTTAACTCCCCAACCACTCAGCGATGCGCTTCGTCCCCGTATACATTTGCAGTCTGATCGTCGGCCTCTGCGAACTCTCCGGCGCCGCGCTCTTTCTCGAATCGTTCAACTATGAGGATGGAGAACTGCAGGCGGCTTCCTCCAGCACTTGGGCGCCCACTGATACCGATGACTCCAACCCCAACCTCCAAGTCACGGGCGGCGCATTGCAGTGGGACTTTACTGGAGCCCCAACGATCCAGTAAACAATGGATTCTATGGCGTTTCCTTTTCCTCATCGGGTATCCAATCCGGAAACCTGTACGCTCAATTCGAGTTGACCGCAACAACCGCTCCCACCAGCTCAAGCTTGACCGTGGGTCGCATCGCATCCTTCTGGAATGGATCGGGTGGCTATCGCGGACGCGTTTGGATCGGGACCGGCTTCGACGCGGGCGAGAACCCGGTCCTAGGAACCTTCCAAGTCGGCATCACCGAAGCAGCCGGAAGCCGCGTCGATGTTCAGTGGTTTGACGCTAATTTCGATGTCAATGAACCCGTTGTTATCGTAGTGAAATACGACTTCGCCCTCGACTCCGTATCGCTCTACGCCAACCCGGCATCCGAGGACGACGTCCACATCGAAGTCGACGATGGCGGTTCGCTATCCATCAAGGGATTCGCTTTCCGGCACAAAGACGAGTCAACCGATTCCACCAACCTGGGCGCATTCCAAATCGACAACCTCTCCATCTCCACAACCTTTGGCGACACCACCCCCGGAGACTCGCTCGGAGCCAGCAATCTCATCGCAGGCGGATTTCCTGGAGGCGGCATTTTCCTCTCATGGAAAGACAATTCCTTCGATGAAACCTATTTTCGCGTCGATCGACGCGAAGGCTCCACCGGAGACTTCAGCGAGATCGCGCAGACGAGTCCCAATCGTAACTCCTATCATGATACAGCGGCCCAACCAGAAGTCTCATACCAGTATCAAATCGTCACCCACAATGGGGCGGACTTGGAAGCGTCCAACGCCGCGGAATCCAGTTTATTTAACGACCTGCTTCCGATAACGCCCCCCATTCCGACCTTCATGATCGACCCCGCAAACCCAACGATTTCGTTTCCTGTCGAAGTCGCCGGCATCTACCAGCTTGAAACCTCCCCAGACCTACATTCCTGGTCGTACCAATCCCGCATCGTCGCCGATGAGGCTGGCAGCGCCAATCTGGCGCTCTTCCAAGAAAGCGACTCAACTGGATTCGCCCGTTTGCAGGCAAGTCGATTCTCAGTGCCAATCGAGCAGATCGGGCTCCTCGACGCCTTCGAAATGCCGCAGAACGGGGGCGGAACCACATTCGACCTATTGACGTTCGGAGCGACGCCAGACGATTCCACCGATGACGATTCGATCGCGCTCAACGCTGCCCTCGACCAGATGTCGGATGGCGACGTTCTCACCATCGCCGCTGGAACCTATCATTTGAATTCAGAGATCACGGTTCCTTCTGGGATTACAATTCAGGGCGAAGACTTAGATTCCACGCGCCTAGTTTCGTCAACAATCGACACGCTATTCACCATACCCGCGAACGCCACCGATATAACCCTCGCCGAATTCAGTATCGATGCATCGGATACCGATCTAGAATACGGCGTATTCATCGGACAATCCGGTGGCAGCAATGCTCAGCGGATTTGGATCCATCGGCTCGACATACAGAAATTCTCGAAACGAGGCATTCAGATCCGAAACGCCAACCATGTTAAAGTAGAGTCGTGCTCGATCCATCACGCGTCCAACTTGGGCGGCGGGGGCTTCGGCTATGGCATCGCCCTCAACGATCCCAACAATCACAATAACTGGATCACGGACTGCCTCATCGGACCCGTAATCAGGCACGGCATACTCATTCAGTTCTCCGCCCACAACAACCTGGTCGAGAACAACGTTTGCTTCGATACGACCGAAGACGCCTACGACCTGCATGGCGAAGATGAATACGCGAACGAGCTCCGTTTCAACACAGCCTACTGGACCGATCCATCTGGATTCGATGGCACTCCCGCCGGCTTCGGCATTGGAAACACCGGCTCGACTCACGACAATTCAGGACCGAACAATTGGATACACCACAACGAGGCGTACGGCTATCATATCGGTCTCGAAGTGATTCAAGGATCCCACCTCCAGTTCATCGACGGAAACCGCTTTTACAACAATGCTAGCGAAGGCATTCGCCTTCACGATGGGGGTGGAAACGGAATCAGTATCCGCGGCAACATATTGACCGGAAACCAAACCGGAATCAGCGCGAGCCGATCTTCGCAACTCAGGCTTATCGGCAACACGATTAGCGACAACGAGCTCGGCATCCGCCTGACCGCCGATATCGAAGACTACTCGATTACCGGGAACGACCTACGCAGAAACGAAGCAGCCACGAGTATCGGGAGCAATCAAGGAGTATACGACGACAATCTCGAGTATTCCTTGCCGCCTCAGATATTGGTCTGTCCACGAAAATAGGAACCCGAGTCCTTTTTTCGACGGCAAGCCAGTTCCTCCCAGCCGTAGTCAGGATACCACAACAGCGGATTAGACAGAATGCGCGCCGGGCTACTCGACTCCAAATCGGTGACCATCATCAAGTCCTCCCACAACTGCAAAAAGTGGGCGCTTCCCGTGCCCATTCCCAGCAGCAGCGCAATAGAAGGCTGCGTCAAATAGCTAATCGAATCCGCTGGCATCTTTCCGCGAGTCGCTTCTTCTACGTTGCCCCAAAGCGGGATGAGTTTCTCGATCAACGCTCCCGCCGAACATTTCCGACGCCCGAGCCCGCCACTATCCCGAAAGTACCAGTATACAATTGCCAAATAGATTTCGACCCAGTCGCGATAAAACTTCTCGTCTCCCGATCTTGATTCAGAGCTAGTCAGTCGCTCGACCAAGCTATTCAGTCGCGGGAAAACCACTTCTTCGCAATGCGACTCCAGCGTCGCCAAGGCATCCTCGTCGTCAAGGAACCGCGAAAACGCGATAAGCTGTAGCGCTCGAGCTAACAGCTCGAGCAAATCTGGCAGTTCGTTCTCGGACTCCACCACTGCAAGTCCACTCCGAAGCTGCTGACGGGCGAAATTCCGAAACGCCCCCAAACCATTTTTTCCCAGTTCGCTTGACTCGTCCAACTGCATGGCCGAGAGAACCACTTCAACCAAGTACAGGCCATCGAAGTAGTGGCTATTCGCGTCGCTCGTTGCGAAGCGATGCCCATCGGCTTGACAATACCGGCGCAGACGCTTCGCGCTTGAATGTCCTCGAGAATAAAACTCCGCCTTTATGGCGAAGCTCTCGAATCCAGAAATCGCATACGCTGCAGACAAGGAACAAAGCTCGCCTTTCAACGTTAGCAGTTCCCGAGTTTCCGCGCTTGATCGATCCTCTTCCTTTTGATCATGAAAATCGGTATCCACCGAATCGATCACCGACCAAAGCAGCGACCCACCGAACCCTTTGCAATCGCTGCGCATAATCGCATTGGCCGCGTTTATCGATCTGGGAAGCTCCTAGTCCAGAATTCTAAAAAATACGTCGCTAATTTCTAGATGCATGTTGTTACTCCTAGGCGGAAATTCACGTCACTACTCGGACTGGGCTATTGAGTAATTCAATCTCCTTGCCGGTTTGCACTTTCGTTATCAGCGCGTCTAGGCACCGCCGCCCGTCGTCGACGATCGGTATCTGGATCGAAGACAATGTGGGGTACACCATATCGCATATTGGGTAGTCATTGATCCCGAGAATCGCGAGATCCTCGGGGATTTTGAGGCCGAGCCTCAGGGCTGCGTTGTGAAAAAGAACCGCGAAACGGTCGTCCGCGCAAAAGATAGGACGATTGATACTCGATTGGGAATTCAAGTAATCGTAGACCCATTCGTGTAGGCTCTCGTCGTAGAGTCGCGTACGCACGGACAATACAATCGGGTTGAATGAGACACCCAGTTCCGAAGCGATCGATTCATAGTGCCTAAACCGGTTGCAGAATACTTCCGTGTGCTCTCCGAACGCAAAGCCAATGTCCCCCGCCGTATCGGTCGATCAAATACTCCATTCCCTGGCGGATAATCGTCTCCTCGGGGTAGTAGCAGGTCGAAACCGATTGGAGTTCATCCGTAAAGGTATCCGATCCGTAAAACGCATAGGGTATTCGCTGCTCTTCTAGCAAAGGCGACATTTTCTCCACCACATCGCTGTCGCGAAAGAAAAGCACGCAGGTGGCATTGGGATAATAATGGCGGAGGTCCTCTGCGATTCGCGTGAAACGAGCCGAACTGATCGCGACCAGCATGTAAGCCCGCTTCTGAGTCAGCTTGTCGCTGATGAAGCTCTGCATAAAATTCATGATCCCGAAATCTCGAGCCGGGAGCGAATCATCAAACCGCCCCACCACCAAAACCTAGCGCTTCACCGTCGGCGGCGAAACAAAGGTGCCACGACCATGCTCTCGATAAATCAACCCTTCGTGGATGAGCTCCTTGAGCGCCATCCGAATAGTGGGAACGCTCACGTTGAACTTCTCTTTGAGTTCGCTCTCGGAATGAAACCGGGCATGCGCCGACAAATCAGAATCCTCAATCATCAGAGATGAGCATCCTCATGATTTGCTTGTACTTAGGGGCGTCAGTAGCGGGGTATTCCATAAAATGGAAGTTCGGACCTTAACTCCTATATAGGAGTTGTCAAGGGCCCCCGGATTTTTTCTCAGCCCCCGCCGTAATTCAGTCTACATCTGGAAAACCATTCCCAGAATCGAGTCGGGATCCTGCGTGATCTCAGGCGTTCGATCCTCGATTTCCGCAAACGGAACCCGGTGGGTCGTCATCAGATCCACCGCGATTTTCCCCTCTGCTACGAGACGCAGGCAAAGCTCGAGGTTATTGCGCGTGTTCCAGCGAACGAACACGTCCCCGTAGCCCGTGCCGCGTTCCCACTCCGGGTCATGATAGCCCGGACCGGTGCGAGAGGAACGGCGAATATCCATGTTGGTAAGCGTTCGGGTGAACGGAAATTCTGCCCCGCCTACAACCACCATTGTACCCATCGGATGCCCGTCGGGAGCGACTTTCATGCAGGACTCCAGCGCGTGGGCCGGTTTCTCAGCATCGCCGCCTAACGCCAGCACGCTCAAATCCAACCCGCGACCGCCTGTAAACTGCATCGTCGCGGCGGTCGAATCCTCTGAGAGCACATTGATCGTGCCGTCGATTCCCAAGGACCGGGCCAACTCCAATCGAGCGTCGACCGTATCCCAGCCAACCACGTAGCAGCCGGCCAACTGAAGCATTCGCGCGGTGATCAGTCCAACCATACCGAGACCGGCAACCGCGGCGAACTCCCCAAACTCGGGGGTCGCTCTACGCGTCGCCTGCATCGCAGTCGCCAGCAGCATTGCATACGCGCCCTGTTCAAAACTCACCGTGTCCGGCAGGACGACGACCAGGTTTTGTGGCACAACCGAATAGTCGCTGTGCTGAGCGTAGCCCGCCCCGATACACGCGACTCGATCACCCACTTTGAGGTCAACCACCGCGTCCCCGACCGCTTCCACGATACCCGTGTTGGCATACCCAAATGGCTTCGCCACAATGCTGTCGTCCGGATTGAGCTGCAACTCTCTCAATCCCCGCCAACCGCCGGCGGACTTGCTTCCGCGTTTCACCGGTCCTTTCAACTCCGAACCGGGGCTCACCAGCGAGGCCTTCACTTTCACCAGAACGCTCGTGGAGTCGAGCTCCGGGAGCTCAGTCTCCAGCAGGTGGAATGTGCCGTCGCCATGGAGCGTTACCACGTTTCGCGTTTTCGGATGCGTTGTATTCATAATTCTAATCAAATAATCAATTTCGCCTCAGGAATCGTCGCTCCCCAGCAACTTCCTAAGATAAGTCAAATCCTCGCGCAAAGGCCCTACGACCTCGTCCCCTTCGCAGGCGGAGCCGTCGCTATTCTTGTATTCGGCCGTCAAACAGATCGGGCCCGAGTAGCCTCGCGCTCGCAACGTCTCGATGCCCTTTTTCCAAGACGAGTAGCCGACCTTCCCCGGAACCCAAGTGCGGCCCCATTGAGTCACCCCGTCCTCGTCCACACCCATATCCACTCGAATGGCATTCTTCAAGTTCACCATCGACAATCGGTCCCAAACGATATCGACCGCGATTTCCTCAAGCTCTCCCTCAAGTCCCGTATGTCCCAAATCCAGCACCGCCGAAACCTGCTTCGAATCCAGCGTTTCAATCGCGTGAAGTATACCAACCGAGCTGCTCACGTATTCATCGCAGTGATTCTGCAATCCAATCTGTACGCCCGTCTCCGCGAGCGTCGGACCCAGGCTGCGGCAGAGGTCGCGAAAGCGCTCGACATTCTCGCGGTACGAGCGCCCCTCCTCGATCTTGAGCATCGTTCGAATAATCGGCACCCCCGCCGCGCCGCACGCTTCCACCGTTTCACGATCCAGCTCGCCGGCCACGCTGTAGATACGCATCCCGCGGCTTCGGAACGCCTCCGATGCTTCAAGCAACCCACTGCCAATATTCCCAGGACTCACCTGAAAACCGTCTCGAATCGGCAACTCGACTCCATCGAAGCCGAGATCCGCAATCGTCTCGGAAAGTTCTCCCAATGAGAGCGTCTTCCAAGGTTTAGTGAAAACCGTAATCGGCGATCGTCTACTTGTATCCATAAAGGCCCTTTTTGAAGGCTCTCGCCCGTTCTAAACCAGCGGCAAGGCAGGGAGAAACGCATCTTCAACCCGCCATTCTCCTAGAGAATCGTGTCTCAGCAACCAATTTCCAGACTCCAGGCTCTCGACCTTCCAGGGAGTGCCTTCTTCTCTGTTCTCACCTGACCAAGAGAGGCAGGCCAAAAATCCGGATCCACGATCAACATTGGAATCGAGCGTATTCAAAATGTGGTACGGAGCTTGAATATGAAGTCGCGGCCCGTCCTCTTCGCTCAATCGCGTCACTACGCGACACGCCTCGAAGCCCGATATATTTTGCAGCGACGCTCCAACGGTCTCATTTTCCACAAGCGAAAAGCCCTCTTGTGGCGCGCTCTTTAAAGAGGAAGGATCCGCGCTCGACAGCGCATACCCACCCATTCGGATCAATGCCGGCTGCTGGGCCTTGTACCTATGGACAATCAACTGCCACCCCTTGCGCCACCAGACATGGGATTCCACCCCGATCTGAAACTGCTCATCCTTCGCTCCTAAGCTGTAAAGGCAGGCCAATTGGTCCTCCTCCACAATAATCGGAGTCGTGTAGTGACGCCCGTATCGTTTGCCCGCAGCAGCGTTTTCCGCCGTCAAGCCCGCGTCGAGTGGATCCCGCTTGGGATCGCGCGTTATGAGAAAACCAATACCGGAACGGTAGCTGAGTTTCCCCCATTTGTAGGGTCCGAATCGCGTGTTGGTCGATGCAATCTGGGATCCCGCATTGAGGATCTCTACCGCCCCATCGGTCGAGCGGACAACTAGGCTCGGCACCTTGAACGCTCGACTCGAATCCGCCTCGCTCGCCGGCAACGGCTCCTTCGCCTCGCTCCAGAACGGGTCGTCCAAATCCAACAGCAGCGGAGAGAACGCCTTCGCCGCCCAGTAGACAGAACCGCCGCAACTATACGACTCCACCATTTCCTCAAATCGATCATGCCAGCCCAAAGACAGGCAACTTTGTCTCTGGAAAATTGGTTTGCTCAAAAAGAAATCCAAATTCCGCTCGCAAACCTGCCGGGCCAATCCGGGATCAACTGGATTCGCCCCAACCCATTGGGCCAGTCCGAAGGGAGCGATCGCGTTGAATCGGTAAGTGATCGATCTCCCGAAAGCGGGATGCTCGCCGCTCGCCGAGAAAAACCGCGGGTACTCTTTCAAGAACGGTCCCGCGTAGGCCCGCCAGCGATCGCAGCGCTCCGGATTCGACTCGCCGTACAGCCGGATCCACCAAAGTCCATAGTAGTGCCAAGCATAGGCATTGTAATAGTCGAACGCCTGATTCATCCCGTCCATGAACCAGCCTTCGCCATGGTACATCCCCTCCAGTTCTTCGAACCAGCGGTCGATGACAATCCGGTAGGAATCGTAACCCCTGCCCTCTCGTATCAGAAATTCCAATATAAAGATACCGAAGAACATGTGGTTGTTCCAGTGATGTCCATTGCCCACGTCCGACTCCAGCCAATCCAGCACTTGATCTCTCTCCACGTCCTCCAGCGAATCCCACAACCAGTCGCGGCTCAATTCGAGCCCCACGACCATCAGGCCCATTTCCACCGAATGCTGATGGAAATTCGAAGAGAATCCCCAAAACTCAGACGACTCCGGATCGGTTCCCAATCTCAGAGCATCCCGAAACCAAGCCTCCATTGGATTCGATAGTTCCTTGTCCTCGTCTGTTGAATACTGATTGAGGGAGTGTCTCCAATGAGCGAACAACGCCAGTGGTCGGGCAAACGACTCAAGCCGATCCGCGTTGAGATCGTGATCACTCGGAACTCCTTCGATCGCAATCTCCGCCTTACCCGATTCCATCAATGGCAAAAGCGGCTCCAGCAGTCCCTTTGCCCGGTCCTGCCATTCGCGGTAGGCGGCAGGGACTGCGACGACAGTCGAATGTTCCGTTGAACTCATTTCGCCCTCCTAGGAAGCCCGATCGTACATTCCCAAGTCATAGGGATCGATCAAGTCTTCGTTCGCCAAAAATCGACGCAAGTTCTCCAGCCCATGGTCGCCCGCGTCTCGCCGGCGATCCGTTGTCGGTCCACCCAAATGAGGGAGGAGCATCACATTGTCCATTCCACGAAACGGGGAATCCAACGGTAGTGGCTCGATGCCATAAACATCCAATCCAATCTGCAAATCAAGCCGATCCTTTGCCACACGAGCGAGCGCTGCCTCGTCGACTACGGCGCCGCGTCCCACATTCACAAACGCCCCACCTTGGGGAATCATTCGAAGCAATTCCTCGGTAATCATCAGCTCCGTTTTCGGCGTCAAAGCGGCCAGCTCGATCACTACGTCATTCGTCGAAAACAAATCCTCAAGCGTTTCGGATCGGGAGACTCCCAAGTCTTGATAAATCGAATCCGGAACGCTCGGGGAATACGCGCTAATCTCGTTAGTGAATGGCTTCAGAAGATCGACCAGTTTTTGCGAGATCAAACCCAAGCCATGCAGACCAACCCGTCTCTCAAACAAAGACTGAGTCTGCGTTTCCGGCGTCTTCCATCCTCCGTCGAAATGCATCTGTTCGGTCCAGTAACGCACGCGACGCATGCAGGACAAAGCGAGCAGCAATGCACATTCGGAAATCGTCCGCCTAACGGAAGAACCCCAACTCGTCACAATCAGACCCTCTTCAATTGCTGATCGCGGCACAAGATGGCGAATCGATCCCGGCAGGTAGCACACATACTTCAAGGCAGGAGCAATTTCACTCAAATTCTCGGGCAAAGAAGGCGTTTTCCAAGCGGCGACCAGCACCTCGGGATTGCATTCCCGCAAGAGCTCGATCCATTCGGCATCGCTGGTGAAGGACGACGGGCACACTTGACGCGACTGCTTCAACAGGGATTTGGTTTTCTCCAGGCGGCCATTCGGCAGGAAGGTATCAACCTCCGTCTCAGTTAAACATATCAAATTTTCCATTAGCAAAATACTTCAAATTCAAACCTTCGCCTTGCCGGCGTAACACTCCACCACGGTCATACCCTCCTCGGATAGGTACGTGAGGCTACCCGCCCCCGCTGGGAAATAAAAACGCGACCAGAGCTTCAACTCTGTATTGACTCCCTCTATACGCACTGAACCTTCACCTTCAGTTACCACGCCAATAAAGCCCTGCGATGACTCCTTTGTTCGATCGCCGACGATCACCGTTCTCTGGATGGCAAAACACGGCGTTTGGTCGTAGCCGATTAACTCCTCTACTCGCCCGCCCATAACGTCTTTTTCCAGCACCTTCGGCTGGCAACGGAAGACCTGGTCAATCTGATCGTCCCCCACCGCTTCGAAATTGAACACGTCGAGCGCGGTTTCGATATCACGGCCCATGAAACGCGCTTCTTCCGGAATCATGTATCCGCACCGCTCGAACTCGAAGCGTACTGCCAGGTCCGATGCCTCCATAATCTCGAGCATGAGGATTCCCTCGCCCAAAGCATGCGGGCGACCACCGGGAATCAGAAAGACATCCCCAAGTTTGACCGCAATCGGCGTAAAGCACGATTCGATTGATTCGATATCCTGATCGAGTATCCAATTTTTCAAGTCGCTTCGACTCGGCGGCCGTTGAAAGCCAGCGTAGATATAGGGATTCTTCACATCCTCCCGGATTGCCAGGATCACATAGGCTTCGGTCTTCCCTCGCGGGCTGCCTAGTCTTTCCTGAGCGAATTCCGCCGTGGGATGAGCCTGAAAATGCAGGCGAGTTGCGCTGTCCAGAAACTTCACGAGTGGAAGCGAGTCTTTCGCGACGGGACCCGATTCCGATTGGCCTAAATAGTAATCGGGATCCGAATCGAGCAAATCGCGAAACGCAATGGGAGCCTCAGAGCTTCCCGCAACATAGGACAAGCCTTCGCCAGGAACTTCCCGATCGGCGTTTCTCGCCTCGACAACGGAGCCGATCCAGTCTTCCGGAAAATGCGTGTCACTCGGATCCGCCTTGCCTTCGATCTCATCCAGCACTCTGCCGCCCGGGTAGGTTCTCCAAACCCGGTTCGCGCCAAATTCGACGATTCCTTTAGTCGTATCCACAATTACACTCTCGAACTATCGTTCACTGACCTGCGGTTAAACTCACAGAATCATTCAATTTCCAGTATCCCTTTCGAACACTTCGACCAACGCAACTCCTGAGCCGCCTTTGCCGGAAACGATGACCGTATACAAATCGTTAGGCGGCAGAGTCACCAGAATCGCCGCATCGGCAGAGCCTTCGGTCAAAGCCGCATCGGGATCCGAACTCAATTCTCCAATTGCTACTGCAATCTCCTCAGCATTCGCTTCATCACCCCAGTCATCGCCCGAAGCGACCACTTCGCCAGCGAAGTTCCGAACTTCAATAACCGGATCCACGAGCGCCCCAGGCACACCGCGGTCGACCAAGGCCGGACCGAGGCCGCGAATGAGCAACTCTTGAGGGTTGCTTCCCAGCAAGACGAAGCCGCCAATGAGCTCGTCGCCCGGATCGGCCCCGACCAATCCTCGGGTCGCTATGTTGACGAATTTCACGTTCTCCCCTTCCAAAGGATCCACAATACTCGTGTCCTCCGCTCCGGTTACCTTGTAGACCATTCCATTGTACTTGGAAAGTACGTACAATTCATTTTGCTCGTCGTATCCAAACCGCAAATCTGGATCCCGGCTTCCCGATCCGGAAGTTGTGATCTCGGCCAACGTGCTAACGGTCGACCCGTCAAATTTGATGAGCACGCGATTGAGCTCCGACTGGACGTTTTGAACGACCGAGTCCGCTTCAAAGTGATAGAGTTTTCCGCCCGCGAAAAGATCGCCGAACAAGTACTGTCCTTGGATGTCAGTCAGAGCCGACCCGCGGTAAACATACCCGCCGATGACCGCGAAACCTTCGTCATGGTCGTACTGAGCGATCGGATACGTAATCCCGAATGACGCGTCGTCGGAAGGCAGAGCGAACACTTCTTCGCGCTCCCCGGCGGAAGGGTTATTCTCAAAGTCCGGATTGATCACAAACGTGCCTTCGCGAATGTTCCAGCCGTAGTCGTGACCCGACTCGACTAAGTTGACCTCCTCTATGTTGCGCTCCCCGATATCCCCCGTGAACATGACGGTCTCGTCGTTGGCGTCCCATGAAATGCGATGCGGATTGCGAAATCCGTACGCGTAAATCTCGCCGAGCGTATCGGCGTCCCCATCCGAGGCCCAGGGATTGTCGGCGGGAACGCCGTAGTTGCCGTTGGCGCTGTTGTTCCCCATCGGGTCGATCCGGAGGATCGTCCCCAGAACAGAGTCCAGGCGATGCGCCAATTCGGGGCGACCACGAATCGTCGATTGTCCATCGCCAATGCAAATATAGAGCATTCCATAGTCTGTGCTCGAAGAGCCTGCCGCCGTGTTAAAAGAAATTTCCTGCATGCCGTGAATCGTGCCGACTAAGTCGACCCGCATGAGTTCGCGCCGGGTACCAGCCCAGACGCTGGACGAAGGCGTGGTCGCCGTCCATTCGAGAATAACACCTTGCAAGTCCGTGCTTCCGGAAATAGGAAAATCCGCGGTTCCAGACCCAGCTGCCTCTAAATGGGCCGTATACAGTTTGCCATTCGTCGCGAATTCAGGATGGAATGCGATAGAAGTAAAGCCCGTCCCAAGACCTGGCGTATCCCTAAAATCACTACCCACTTGGGCTTTCAAATCTAGATATAAGTCCGCATTGCCTTCTGACACAAGATACATGCGACCGCGCAAATCATTTACGAAAAGACGCCCCATCCCATCGGGCTTAAGGTGATTGATTCGCGCTATGCCCGATCCTCCGCCTGTACTTTGCGGTATTTGAGCGAACTCCGTCAGCTCAATGGTCAGCGTTCCAAAGGGAACATCTCCAGGTATAGGATCGGCGACTTGTCCAAGCGCTAGGGTCGCAAACAATGCACAAAGAGACGCTGTTAGCCAAGTTTTGGGTCGAAGGTAGAGGAAGCGATAGGTTGACATACTGGAAATTCGTTAAAAATAGAAACAGCAAGGGCGAAGCAGGCTTGTTGAAAGTGTGCCTACTCCGGCCCCTATATTGCGTTACTAACTCGCTGGCGAGAGGCACGATCACGCCCGACGCCAGCAATTGAAAGTTCGTTTCGATGTGAACGCGCCACGCTAGCTGGCAGCGCGCTCACTCGGGATTCTATTGGTTGTCCAATTCGAAGACTTCAGCCAGTGCGACGCCAGATCCACCTGCGGTGGCGCTTTCAACCACAACGGTGTATACGTCGTTTGGCGCAAGCGTTACGACAATCGCGGCATCTGCAGAGTCATCGACCAGCTCGGCGTCGGCCGAATTACTGGCTTGAGCAATTGCGGCAACTACATCCGCGTTGTTCGCAGCATTGCCCCAGTCGTCATTCGTCGCGACGATTTGTTGAGCAAAGTTGCGCACGGTGATCATTGGATCCGCCAATACGCCGCTAACTCCACGGTCAGTCAGGTCAGGACCCAAGCCGCGAATGAGGACCTTTTGCGGGTTCTCACCCAGTACAACAAAACCAGCGATCAGCTCTTCGCCCGCGTTCGCGCCGACGAGTCCACGTGTCGCCACGTTGACGAACTTAACGTTGAGGCCGTCGTTAGAAGAACCATTCGGGCTCGTGAGATTCAAGCCAGAATTGTCTACGTAGAAATCATCGAAGTAGATTGGGTCCTTGCCCTTGTCCGCTTCATTACCGGTAGAGGTGATGATAACGATCGTGTCGAGCGGTTTAACTGCTGCCGAACGGTACAAAGCGCCAGTAGCGAGCAGGGTCTGGGTTGGGAAGTCCGTGCCACCCTTGATGTAGAGGTCGTACTCACCTTTTGCCCCAGGGTTAGCGAGCGTGCTGTGATTCACGACGAACCAGAGTTCGTAGTAAGTGTTGGTGTCGTTCGCAGGACCATTGCCATTGGCGATCTTGGTCGGAGTGTATGTGGTATCATCATAGAAGTCGATTCCTCCATCCTTCTCGTAACGAGCGATTACAGAACCACTACTGTAGTAGAGGACTCCGTTGTCTTCGTTCTCGGTAGATTGCAGACTGAATACCGTATCCACTTCAGCAGGAGATCCACCTACGACAGGACGACCTACCTTGAAGTAGAATGTTGATACTTTGGTCTGGTCCGTAAGATCCGTAACAATGCGAAGGGCTTCGGGAATCGCCATGCGAACCGTTTGGTTCAGAGCGCTCGTGGAACCAACGGCTTGAACACCGTGAGTGATTTCAAGAACCTTACCCTGGCCAAGATCAAAGGGATCGTCGACTACAGTGTTGGTAGGCAGGACAGAAGCGTTGTCCACTTCTTGAACCTCCGACCATCCAGCCAGATCGCCATCTTCGAAATCATCGATGACTTCCCATTGAGCATTGAGCGAACCTGCCAGAACAAATGCGCTTACGATTGATATATATTTTTTCATACTTATTGTTATTCTATAGTTTCTAAGGGTTCGCTACGGGTTAGTCGAAGCGACTAAGATTCTTCTAAAAGAGGACCGACAGGCTCAAGCGGTAGCTTCGCGGCGTGTAGTACACGTCCGTACGCCGCTTCAAGGGGACGCCATTGTCGAGGTAAGTGACGACCGACTCGCCTTTTTGATCATCGGTCAAGTTATACAGATTCAGCTTCAACTGGTAATCCACGTCGTTCTTGGACCAACGGTATTTCAAGGAAGCATTAGCAGTGATCCGCTCTTCCGTAGCCGGGGTACGGAATTGGTTTGCCGCGAGATCGGTCCCGCCAATTGGTATGGATGTTTCCGCAGGACCACGATAGGTGAGACCTAGGCTCGCATCCAAATTTTTGAGACGGCCCTCGGTAAAACTGTACTTCGACCACATCGCAGCCGAGTCCTCGGATCCGGTATACAGGCTCACCCCTTGCAGGCCGCCAATAAGATCCAGCGGGCTCACATCCCCTAACGATAAGGGAGCTCCGTCTTTGGTAACCGAATCGACCACGCCATCGCCGTCGGTGTCGGCCTCCTCGAGTCCGAACGCAGCTCGGCCAAAGGTCCGTACCCAGATATCGTATTCAGTTCCGAATACAAATCCAGACTCCGGATCCACGACATCGACAAGACTGAAGGACGAGGTCGCTTCACGCTCCGTATGGGCGTAGTTGAACAAGATCTGCCAATTGTCGGTCGGCGAGTAAATCAACTGGAAGTCATACCCCTTCGCTTCGTCCGTATAAGTGACGTCCGCTCCCGTGGCGTTGGCGATACTTGGGTTCACTCCGAGCGTCGTCGTCGGTGAACGCCCGTAGAGAATCGGATCGAAACTATCCGGTCCCGCTTGCGTTCTAAAATCGGTCGCGCTGCGGCTTCTATCCGCAAAGGCTTTCTCTATGAAATAGCGCCAAGTCTTTCCAGTATCCACGCCATTCACATCAATCGCTGGCATGTCGAGATTTTCGTAATCCAGATACGCGATACTGCGCGGGTTTGTCGTTCCGGATGCTTGTCCTTGAATTCCAAGCAAGCCGTCCGGGTAAGCGATTTCACGTCCGATCAGAGTGCCATTCTCGTCGCGAATCAGCTTGACCACTTGCCCGAGATCAACGCCTTCTTCGTTGAAGTAAAATCGGTCAACCGCATAGGAGAGCGGGGCGAATCCGCTGGAAATCCACTCCGGGTTAAAGCCGGTGTCTTGTCCCGCTTCGGCAGTCGGGTGGTTAATGCCTCCAATCCACTTTGCGGGAGCGGGAGCGGCTTCGAAATTCCAGAGAGCGTTTTCACGTTCAATTTTATATACTGAAACCGTGCCCGAAAGCTTCCCCTTCATCGTATCGAACTTGATACCTAGTTCCGCGCTCGTGCTCCGCTCGGAGGGTAGTCCTTCAAGGTTTCCATCGCGGGCGCCGGTGTTGGGAGTGAGGCCTTCCGACTGCAGCGCGTAGACAGTGAGGTCATCCCGGATTTTGTAGTTGGCGGCGAAGGTCTTAGTCACCTCAGTCTCCGCTTCGGTCGCGTTGGGGATATACTCGCTGACACCATCCGGCAATGGGAAGAACCCATAGGTCATGTTGTCGGGATTGACAGCGACCTCATTGTTTCCCGTGGTTTCTAGAGGAGGGCCCACGTAGTCGGGTCCAAAAACCGAAAGCTCGTCAAAGCGGTCGTACAGGCGATCCCGCGAGTGGTAACGGTCGTGACGAGCGCCGACGATAATACCGAGCTTATCGTTCATGTACTTTCCTTGATACAAGGCGTAGTGACCCGTGAACCACACTTGAGCGTTCCGGTACTCCCGGCCCGGCTGGGCGAGCGGCTCGCCGTTATAGCGGATGACGCTGTGGTCGAAGATGCTGCGGAACTGAAGCGGATCGTCGGAATTCAGCTCGCCCTTGTCCGCGTACTGAAGATTAATACGCTCGGTGCCTTGGGAGAAGTCGGCGACGTCCTTGATGTCATGGCGACCCACCAAGATCGTGTGATTCGCTCGGGACTCACCGAAGAAATTGGTGTCGAAATTGTAGGCCGCACGGACGCGGTATTGATCAGAAGTGGTGAATTCCGGATCCTTGTCCCACCAGTAGCGCACGGTACGATAGTCGTTAAGTTCTCGATTGTCCCCTTCAGCCCGCAAGAAATCGACCGGAAACTCAAGTACGTTCTCGTCGAGGAAATCCAAAATTTCCTGGGAGTTCTCTGTATTCGGATCCAAAGGACGCAAGCGAAGTACCCCTTTAACATCGAGATTGCGCTCCTCGTTGACGAGCGTCGAAATGTTCACATCGAACTCCTCTTCCCTCGCATCCGTGAGGAACATACCTGCCGAAATCGTCAGATTCTCGATCGGTATGAAATCGACATTCGCCATGATGTTGTCTTCGCGGCGGAAGTGGTGCGTATCCGGCCCTGTAAGACGGTAGGTCTCGGGCAATCCTCCATAAACGCGGGTCCAATTGAACTGCTCGCCAAACTCGTTCCTGAAATTCTGGTCGAGGGCTGCGTTCACATTGTCGTGCAAGTGCTGGTCGCCAATACCCGTCTCGACCTGGTCGGCGTACTGCCCTTCTAGAAAGACGTTCCACTTCTCGCTCGTGTACTGGAGCTGCCCGACGTAGTACTCCAATTCCTTGCCCCGGAAATCCGTCCAGTGGTCGCGCTCTTCGCGAACCCCCGCAATTCGGTAGTTGAGCTGGCCTCCCAAGAAATTCTCAGCGAGCGGTCCCGTAACATCCCAGGTGCCCCGCATGTAGCCATCGCTTCCAAATCCCAGCGAAAAGGACTGGACCTGCGCCGACAACGGACGCTTCGGAATCACGTTCACGATCCCCGACAGCACTCCAATTCCGTAGAGGAGCGAGTTCGGTCCGCGAACGACCTCGAGGCGATCTACATTAGAAGTATCAATGATTCCGCCTAAAACCGTTCCGTACTGAGCAATCAGGCCGCCATAGCGGAAACCGTCGCGATTCTGGAATGGGACATTGAACCCGCGAATAATCGTGACGTTGTCGAAACGGCCTCCGACCCCTCCGCGAGAAGACGGCGAACGGTCCTGGCTGTCCGCTACGTTGGCGCCCGGCGTGTTCGATCCATCCGAACTAATGCCATCACCTTGAACAAAATCATCCACAAACACCCCTGCAGAATAGGCCAGAGCTTCGTCGAAATTCGTCGCTCCCGTATCCTCCAGGAAATCCTGATTGATCACTTCGATCGCCATCGGGATGTCCTTGATCGGCGTATTCAAACTCGTTCCAGAGATCGAGTTGGTGGCCCGGTAACCCACGTCATTAGACGCATCGACCACGAATGGCGAAAGCGTTACAAGATCTTCGCCATCGTCATCTTGACCGAACGCAGGCGCGATCAGCGACGCTGCCAAAAGCGACATGCCAACAGTCGCGCTGAAATAACCCGAGCGCGCGTCTTTTCTAGTGATTTTGGAGTTTTTCATAATTTGAATAAGTTTCCTCCCTGCAAACGATCAAACGCAAACAGATGGCGGCATCTAGAAGCGTCCATGAAGGGGTGCAGAGAATAGGAGCTTTAATTACAAGAAGATCTAAATTAATAATTATAAATCTATGCAAGCAAAATTGCGTTAAATTCGACATTATTTAAAATTATAAGTGAACTTTGCGTGCAATTGCCCGACCTATAACCGACCAATAGAGCAAGAGTTACTAATACTGAGCTTATAATCTGCATAATAAATTTCAATCTTGCTTTATAACTATAAGCCGTCCTATAAATCGGATCTGATCGATTTTCGCCCTGAGAACCTGAATGTCAAAGACACGTACTTCCCGAATCTCCCAAACCCAAATCGCAAAGGAATTGGGCTTTTCTCAAGCGCTGGTTTCGATGGCGTTGAATGGGAGGAAAAAGGGCATTTCCGAGGAAACGTACAAGACGATTTGGGACTACGCCCTTCAGCATGGCTATTCGCCTAGGGGAATGAGCATCGATACGGCCAAAGAGAATATCGCCGTAACTACGATTGGTTACATACTGCGGTCTCCCTTGAAGCTGGCGACCAAGAGCAACTTCTTCAGCCACATTCACCAAGGACTCTATGACCAGCTGGACTCCGATGAGATAAAGACAATATTTCTGGGTTCGGAAGGGGATATCGCCAAAGCGGACGAGGAAACGCCGTTGCGTCTCCCCGAATCGATTCGAGGCATCGCGATAATGGGCGAAGTGCAGCCTGACTTTTTCGAGAAGATACGCTCTCTAGGACGGCCTATCGTCTACGTTTCGGCACGATCTACTGGGAAGAGCCACTCCGTCCTTTCCAATGAAGGCGAGTCAGCCGAATTGCTGGTTGATCACCTTTACAAGCTCGGGCATCGTCGTTTTGCTTGGCTCGGAGGCAACAAGGGAATGGGACGCCACAAGGACCGATTGGAGGGGCTCCAGAAAGCCCTCGCCTCCCGTGATCTGCAAATTGACGATTCCTTTCTTCTCAAAAGCAAAGACGCCGACCGGAACGAGGGATTCGACTTCGCCCGCAAGATAACGCAGGGGGCCTCCAAGGACTCGATTCCAACTGCGTGGGTGTGCTTAAATGGCCTGGTCGCTCGCGGAGCGATCAACTGCTTTTTTCAAGATGGATTCAAGGTTGGCTCCGAGGTGAGCGTAGCCGCATTCGACATGACGAGCGTATGCCAAGAGGAGCATCCCACCATCACGTGCGCTGGAGCCAATCCCGAGGATATGGGCGCAGAGGCGGGCAATATCCTTATCCGTTCGATCAAAGGAGAATCGAGCGCGCTTTCCGACGTGACCTTGCCCTCGTCATTCGTGGCTGGTGAGTCAACTGGTCCCGTACAGGCTGACGGTTCCTAATTCGTATTCGAAACGGTCATACACCTTGTTTCAAGGCTGGACACCTGCCTTGAATCACAGAGCGGTAAGCATGAACACGACTACCGAGGCGACGTAGCAGGTCAGGCCAGCCACGAGAAGCAACATCGCTAGGCGGTAGGATCGCGTGCGACGATTGCGGCGCTCAATTATCCCCACCAGCGTTTCTTGCATGCTGTCGCCTCGATACCGCGTAATCCACTGAAGGTCGAAGGCGCTTAGCAGCAAGCTTCCCCCCGCTGACAACACCAAGCAGAGGCCGGCGATCAACGCCATTTTCGAATAGGGGCCCGAAGCAGCGATGCTCGGTCCCGAAAATCCGGTAATCGTGAGGCAGATGGTTACCAAGCTAAGCAGAATTTGCGATCTCACCTGAAGCGTCGAGAACGCATCGCGCAAATTGCCGTAGATCTCAGAGAAATTTTCTTCGCCATATATTGACTGAAGGTGGGCGAGCTCCTCCTTTGGGTCTAGTCGCTGCACCTTCGCCTAAAAACTATAGCGCCTCAACGCGGGACTTAAGCGACTCCGAACCAAATTCCGGCGCGAGTTTCTTCAGCAGGGAAATGATTAGCCGCTCGGTTTCTCCAGTCGACTTCCTGGAAATCGAGTACAGCTGATCCAGATCGCTCTCGTCTGCGATCACTGAAAGGGTCTTGAGAGCTCCTTTTGAGAAGTCCGCATTCTCGTGGGAAACGAACTCCAGCAATCGCTCCTTCGCGCCCGGTACATTCCGGTATGCAAGAACCTCTTGCGCAAGCAGCACGTCCTTCTCGACTCCTGAGCTCAACATATCGTTTAGCCAATCATTTAGCGCAGGCGAGTCCAACTGAGCCAGGGCAAGGGAAGCTTTGATTTTCAAGGCGCGGCTCCCCTCGTCGAAGGTTCTCAGAAGAGCGCCGATCGATCGGACAGAGCCCACTTCCCCAAGTAGCTCCAAGGTATTGAGCTGGAGGGCTTCATCCCCATTTTCAAAAATCTGCAACCCAATCGTTTCCGCAGTTTCTGGACGGACGTTGCGCAAGCCTGCAAGCAGAACCGCAAGATCGTCTCCGCTCATCTGAATCGCCCGATCCAGTACGAGGGACTGGCAATCATCGACGCCACTGGCCAGTCCAGATTCGATTGCGATGGAACGCATATCCAGATCGTCGCTCTCAAGCCCGGCCTCTAAAACCTCGAGAGCTCGATCATCCTTGCGTCCAATCAACTCACGGAGCGCAGCTCTTCGTGTAGAGATGCTTGAGCCACTTTCAAAGATATCTGCAATCGTATCAGCATCGATCGATGAATGCGACAGTAGTGAACGCTCAACTACGCCTGCAACACCCTTGGAAAGGCCTGACCCGTAAGCAGCTTTCAATGTATTTAGCGCTTTCGCGCCGCCAATTTCACCCAGAGCCCATGCCGCAACGGAAGCGACCACGTCCGAATCGCTATTTAGTTCCTTACCGAGAAACCCAATCGATGACGACTCTCCTCGATGAGCGAGCGATCGTATAATATCCTTTTTCCCTGACTCATCCATTTTTGAGTACGCCTTCTTCAGGGCATTCGCCGCTTTATTGCCTTTAATGGACTCGATGGCTTTGCGGGCGTTCTCAGCGAGAAGCGCGTCCTCTTCCATCATCAGTTTAGCCAGAGGTGCCACCGCCTTGGACGTACCCACCCTAGCGAGCTGGCGCAAAATATACTTCTTTGCCTCGCGAGACGATTCGGGCTGGGAGAGAGCATACAACAAGTCCCCCGTAATTTCTGCAGCGCCACCGGATTTCTCAGGCGCTGTTGCAGCCGAAACGAGTATTTCCAAGTTTCGCCTCGCAGTGTATTGCGCATCTGGATCGCTGTTTTCAAATTCCTTGGCAATGCTGAGCACTTCTTCTCTGTATTCACCTGCAAAGGACGAAACCGAAATCGCGGCTGCCAAAGCGCCTACGGCGCATTTCCTGATCAAATCTAACTTCATATACAAAATTTGCAATATTTGCGGCTCTTATCCCAGGAGCCCATAAGGAGCGCGTCGCGGGCGGCTCATCCATTTAGCCGCTTCTGCATCCCCTACTATAGTTTCCTTGACTGGATCCCAGCGTAATGGGCGCTTCAATCTTTCGGAAATCCCTGACAAGTGGCAGATCGTCGCAGTTCTGTGACCGATCTCGACATGGCAGATAGGCTGTTTCCGCGTGCGAATCGAGTTGAGCCAATCGGCTCGATGGTCACTCGACTCGTAAAGACGAGTGTCTCCGGGCTTCAAAACCATATTCTTGAGAGAGGCGACCTTTGTATCCAATTTATCGCCACGGCTCACCATGACTTCACCTTCTTCTCCATAGAAGTGGATCATATGCTCTCGCCCACTGCCTTGCCTTCCGTAGCCTCGTATGATCTTCGTCCCGTCCTCATAGACGTAGTATTGCTCCGTCCCGCCTTTGTAACCCTTGGGGACGAATTCCACGGGACCGGTATCATCTCTCCCAAGCGCCCATTGAATGATATCGTAATGGTGCGCTCCCCAGTCGCCATTCTTGCGAGAGCCATAGTCCCAGAAGCGTCGCCAGCCGCCTCCATAGTCGCCTTTGATACGTTCAAAATTGTAGGGCTCCCAAGGAGCCGGGCCGAGCCACCGATCATAATTCAATTCCGGCGGAATCGGCTCTTCCTTGTACTGAGTCGGTTCAGGGAATGCGCCCAAACGCGCATGGATCGTATGCACTTTCCCGATATAGCCATTGAGCACGAGCTCAGCGGCTTTTCGGAACGCGCCATTAGATCGCTGCTGCGAGCCTACTTGCAATATATTCCCATATCGCTCACAGGTTTCGCGCATGACCTTCCCCTCCTCAATGGTCAAGGTCATCGGTTTTTCGACGTAGACATCCTTGCCATTCTTCATGGCCTCGATCGATATCTGAGCGTGCCAGTGATCCGGCGTTCCCACCACAACGGCGTCAACGTCAGACCGGGCCATAACGTCTTCGTAATACTCGTAAGTGTCGCAACCGCGTCCCTTGGTTTCCTTAACCTCAGCTAAGGCCGCATCCAGCTTCCGGGAATCGACATCGCAAAGGGCGACTACTTCCACCGAATCACGACCTAAGTGGTACTTCCGGTGGCCGTGCATGATCTTGCCATGACCAATCAATCCAATGTTTATGCGGCTATTGGGCCCGGTATTCTTGCCGCCAAGGCCAAGCACAGACGACGGTAGGAAGATGGGGGCGGAAATCGCGGCCGCGGTTTTGAGCGAAGACTTTAGGGCGGTACGCCGAGAGATCTTTTTCATAACGGGTTGGGTATTTGAATCCAAGAAAAGCGCATACAAAAGCATGCGCAGGGCCAAGGGCCAGCGAAATAAAACCCGGCTCTCCAGATTCAAGTCAACGATCCCGCTGCATTACGGTAAAGGTCAGGGTCTCGGTACTCGTGAATCCGGGAGGCTTCGTAAACTGGGATAGACGCTTTATAGCGTCCACCACCTTGCGATCATATTCGGGATCACCGCTCGATGTGGTCACTCGAGCGCCCGTGAGCCGACCTGTCGGCGCCAAGCTGAACTCGACCCGCGTTTTCAAGGCAACTCCGACGAAGGGATGAATTTCGACTGAATTCAAGATGGCTTGCCGCAGCTGAGCGAAATAGGACTCCAGCTTGCTCTGGTCCGACGCGCTCATCGAATCGAGCGTCGTCGATTGCAATTCGACATTCACATTGGACAATCGCTCGCGGAGCTTTTCTAGATCCGGACTCAGGTCCACCTTTCGCTGAGTCCTCGGCGTTTGCTTGGGGATTCGCTGCTCTATGATCGGGTTCGATTTTCGAAACTCCTCGATGCTCATCGTCTTGCGCTCTGGCTCGACTGGAATCAGCTCCTCGGGCTCGGGATCCGACTCGTCTACTAGCTCGGGAGGTTCCGGGATTTCGATTTCTTCAATCGGAGGAAGATCCAGTTCTTCGGGCTTATACTCGATAGGCGTCATTGGAGTCGGCGCAGCAGCGGAAGGCGGCGAATACAACTCGAACACCAGCTCTTCCGGCTTCTTCTCCGGTTGAATCATCGACTTGACGAGGAAGAACACAATTACAGCGAAGTGTATGCTTGCGGAAAATATCAGCGGTCCTTTCTCGTCGAAGTACATTCTTATTCAAATCGCTGCTGCGCTCTACTGTTCCTCGGGCCGCGTTACGAGATTGATTCGCTTCAGCTGATTTTGTTTCAGCAAATCCAGCAGGGTCACCACATTCTGGTACGGCGTATCTCCATTAGCCCGTATCGACAGGACCGGAGGCTCACGCATCTCGCCGAACCGAACGAGATCATTCTCAAGATCCAAGGGGCTAATCGGGTTGCCATCCATTCGATACCCTTCGGGCGTGACTAACAAATCTACCGTCTCCGGAGTAGACGTAGAAGCGCTCTCCGATGCCATCGGCAGATCGATTTCCATCAGCTGCTCCTTCTCGATAAGCGGCGTACTGATCATGAAAATAATCAGCAATGCGAACCCCAAGTCGATCAAGGCCGTCACATTCAGCTCTGAATTCGCCTCCAACGGCTTTTTTCTATGGAACGATCGCGCCATTGATGCAAGGGGCTTAACGGCTCTCCAGCTCGATCATATCCGCCAGGGCGCTAGCGAAATTTTCGAGCTCCGTCACCAAAACCTTGGTACGCGAAAGAAGATAATTATAGCCAAAGACTGAAGGGATGGCGACGCACAAGCCGGCAACCGTCGTCAATAGAGCGCCCGATACGCCCGGGGCCAGATTCTGGAGCGTAGCCGACGCTTGCAAACCCACCGCGCCGAAGGCGTCCATGACGCCCCACACAGTTCCAAGCAACCCAAAGAACGGGGCGCCGGAAACGATTGTAGCCAGGAAAATCATGCTGGACTCGTAATTGAGCGTCTTGTTCGCCAAAGCGCGCTGCAGGGCATTTTCCACGTGCTCAATACGAGCCGTGCGCAGCTGTTCGATGCTTTCACCCGCCTTGGGATCTATCCGATGGTAGGCTTCGATCGCGTCGGTGTACAGCGCTGCATAGGGAATGCGCTTGGGAGCCTTGAATGTAGCCGGCGCATCCAGTATCGAGCCAAGGCGATGCAGCGATTGCTCGAAGCCCAAGTTGAACAACCGCAATCGCTTCAATTCCCAGTATTTTCCCAGCATGACTGCCCAAGCGCAAACGCTGAAAAACGCTAGGGCGAAGATGATGAATTTTCCAGCCGGATTGCTTTGGCTGAAGTAGGTGAAGACATTTGGCCCGCCGATGGCGGCTATGAATGAAGTGACGACCATTGAGTTCTGATAATTGCAGCTAGGGCTCGGCTTTCCGATCCGCCCTAGTCCTTTGAAACCATGGGCTCTGGGACGTTCAATAATTTTCCCCAACGCGGAGGAAAATTAACACTTGTTTCGCTCGATAGAGAATTACGGTTGCTATGAGAACAATCCTTGCTCTTATTCCCAATCGATAGCACCAGAACGATTTCATGGAATATATACAACGCGCATTAAAAGAGTTGCAGGACAAGCGAGGCAACCAATCAGGGAAGAGCGTTCTCGTTGGGCTCGATGGGTTTGTGGATACGATCATCCATCTCGTGGCCAAGCGCCATGGTCTGGGAGAGGATTTCTCCCGCCTGGAAACGATCGAGGATTTTGGCAATCGCATGCTAGCCGCCGCAGGGAAAAGCGCCAATCTCGAGATGTACCCGAAAATGGAAAAGCTGGGAGGGAACGGCCCTATTATGGCCAACGCCCTTTGCGCGACCGGTTTCCCCCTTATCTATATCGGAGCTTTGGGAAAAGGCGCCGTCCATCCCGTATTTCAGGATTTCGCGAAAAAGACCAACGCCATCAGCGTATCCGATCCTGGCTTGACCAACGCGCTTGAGTTCAACGACGGCAAGATTATGATGGGCATCACCAACACGTTGGAAGCCCTTACCTACGAGTCGATCGTCGAGACCATGGGCGAAGGCGCATTCCTTGACACGCTCTCCCGCTCAAATCTAGTCGCCCTCGTCAACTGGACGATGATTCCGCACATGACGGAAATCTTCGCAGCCCTCACGGACAAGGTGCTTCCAAGCCTGCCTCCGATTGATGGAGGTCGTACATTCTTTTTCGACCTCGCGGATCCAGAGAAACGAGCTCAAAGCGAGCTAGTAGCAGCCTTGCACGCGATCGCCAAGTTCCAGAACCATGGCAACGTTACCTTAGGCCTGAACTTGAAGGAAGGGCAGCAAGTGAGCGACGCCTTCGAACTGGGCGAAAAAGGAGAAGACGACGGTTCGCTCAAGCGACTGGCCGCCAAGATACGCCGACAGCTCAACGTCAGCGCCGTTGTGGTTCATCCAACCCGTTGCGCTGCTTGCGCTACCAAGGATGGCGAATGGTGCGTTGACGGGCCTTACGTCGAGAATCCGAAAATCACCACCGGCGCCGGCGACCACTTCAACGCGGGCTTCTCCATCGGTCAGCTGCTCGGTCTCAGTCCCGAAGCCTGCCTCACAGTGGGCGTATCGGGCTCGGGCTACTACGTGCGAACGGCAGTGAGCCCCTCTCTCAACGACATCGAAGGATTTCTCAGAAGCTGGGAGTAGATCGCTATGACGCAAGCAGACGTCTTGACAGGGAAACTATTCACATTCGAAGGCTCTGAAGGCAGCGGCAAGTCGACTCAGATCGAATTGCTCGCCGACGAGCTCGAAGGCATGGGGCACGAAGTGGTGGTAACGCGCGAGCCCGGAGGCACGGAGATCGGCGAAGAGATCCGACACTTGCTCATACACAATAGCGCAGGAAGCAACATGGCGCCCGAAGCGGAACTGCTGCTATTTGCTGCCGCTAGAGCGCAGCTCGTGCGCCAGGTTGTAATCCCGGGCTTGGAAGATGGAAAGATCATCCTTTGCGATCGTTTTCTCGACTCCACCACAGTCTACCAAGGGGCCGCTCGCAGCATCTCTTCGGATCCCGTCAGCTACATCAATCAATTCGCCGTAGCGGGCATCACACCCGATCTGACATTCATACTCGACGTTCCTGCCGAGGAATCCATTGCCCGCGTCAAGCGCCGGGTCACGGATTTGCCCGATCGGATGGAGCAAGAAAACGTGGATTTCTACAAGAAGGTCCGAGAGGGCTATCTACTGTTGGCGAGATCATTGCCTGAAAGATTCCACGTCGTCGACGGCACGCGCGAGCTCAAGGATAACCAAGAAGATATCCTCAAGACAGTGCTTGAGCACATCTAGGACCGATAGGCTTAGGGCAATCTTTCTCAAGCAAAGCACCTAACGTGACCGCCAGTATTGCAGAGCAATCGCCCACCGATCTGATCGATCGGGCGATTCAAGACAATCGGCTGGCTCACGCTCTCCTGATACACGGCAACAATTTGCGGCAGGTCGAGGCATTCGCGATCACGCTGGCCAGCAAGCTCATGGATCTCGACCAGGGCGAGGATGGAATCGCTTGGCATCCAGACGTCTTTTCATTGAGGCCATCCAAGAAATCTCGAATCATTTCAGTCGACGATACCCGCGAGCTCATTCGAAAAATCCAGCACTCCCCCCAACAGGGTGACAGGAAGATCGCGTTCATATACGAGGTGGATCGCTTGAACACCAGCGCCGCCAATGCGTTTCTAAAAACGCTTGAGGAACCGCCGCTAAATACCACGATCCTCCTTCTAACAACCCGCCCTCACTCTTTGCTGGCAACCATTCGGAGCCGGTGCCAACTCTTTCGTCTGCCAACCGACGTTCAATCCTTCGAGGACCCGAGAGCGGTCGCGTGGCTGGAAAGCTATACCGCTTGGCTATCCGACCTTCTCGAGAAACGCCCCGGGGGCAAAGCGAGCGTGCCTCACTATGTAATGGGATTGTACGGGCTCGTTGAACGATTCCGCTGCACGATTAGCGCCATCACGAGTGAAACATGGAAAAGCCGATCGAAGTCGCTTCCCGAAGATTTAGATGATGATGAACGGATCGCCATGGAATCGCGTATTAGCATCTCTATCCGGAACGAGTTCCTCGCCGCGATTGAGCAAGCCACCGAATCATTCGCTCGCGATACGCTATCCCAAAATCCGGACGTATCGAGTAAGCTGGTGGATTCCATCGGGGCGATGGAAAAAGCAACTGGGTTGCTCCGTCTCAATATGAAGCCTGAAGCAACGCTTGAAGCCTACCTGCTGCAAGCGCTTCGAATTTGGGCCTCTTAGTTCGAAAGTCTGTTCGGCGCGAACGCTCAACCAATCGGAAACGTGAGCGTAACGGTCGTTCCTAGTCCCTTTTCCGACAGGATATCCATGTGCCCGTTCTCAGCCTCCAAAAGCCGCTTGCAGGCCGTCAATCCCAATACTGAACCGGATGCGCTCGAGGTATCTAGCAATTGCTGTACACGGTCAGGCTCCATGCCTGCCCCGTTCTCGGTGATCGATATCAGAATATGGACTGAAGTCTTCCAGGCTTCCACTTTAACGGACCCGCCATAGATGCAGAATTTTATCCCGTTGAATATCGCTGTTTTCAATACCAGGTTGAAGATGTCATCATCGAATTTAACGTACAGATCTTCGGCTATGTTCGAGTTCAGCTCAACGCCCTTGGCATTGGCCTCACTAGAAAAAAGGTCGAAAGCCTTCTCCACCTCGTCATTGAGCGATAACGGGCGTAGCGGGCTATGAGACAAGCCGGGAGATTGATCTCCATCCATCCCATTGGCTCGCCTTTCATCGAGAACCACGCTTTCTACGGAACCCGCGCTTTGGGTCAGAATCTCATTGCGAACCTCAGACTCTAACAAAGCAATGACTTGCTTCGCGAGGTCCTTCAAGATCGTCACCCGACTCTCGTCAAACGAACGGGAGATCGTATCCATAATGCAAATAGTGCCGATAGCGTCGCCTGACGAAGTAATGAGCTTCATACCCGCGTAGAACCGAACATGCATGCGATCGGTGACCATCGCATTGTCTACGAAACGTACATCCTCCGTCGCATTCTGGACCACCATTATCTCAGAGTGCTCAAGCGCTCATCCACAAAATGAATTCTTCTTGGGTACTTCCAAAACGCCATCATCAGTGAGGACCCTCAAGAATGAGCTCCCTTTCGGCGCCAAGCTCATGAAAGCGTAGGGAATCAAGAATACGCTTTTGGCCAAACTCCGATAGCGGGCATAGCTCCCGTTCGAATCCCGTTCCATAAGGGCCAGCGCGCGACGTGAAAATTCATCATCGGTGAGTCCGGAGTTTCGCCTATCGCTTGAGACTACTTCAGGTCCAGTTCTCGGTTTCACGTTTGATCAGGGATAAGTCAGGGCTTGAACAGATGCATTTAGCGAAATACGAAAACACGCCCGTCGTTCTATGATGCATTGGGGAGTGGGATCCCTGAGTTGTCAATGGATGAACCACTCATTATTATTCGTATTATTGCTAATACTTACACAGTTGTCCCTTGCCTATTTGCGGAATACTCGGGCCTCGTTAGTCCCCTTCGGCGTTTTCCGCGAAAGAAGCGTTTCGATCGGGCAACTCAGTTCCGCAGCTACGGCAATACCGAGCATCGTTTCCATGACCGTCTTTTCCGCAAGAGCCGCAGCTTAACTCCCTCTCAACGACCCGAGAAACTCGGGTCATCTCCGCCGTCACAATACCGGTGGGTACAGCGATTATTCCATAACCCGTAACCATGATTATCGACGCGAACAATTGGCCAAGCGTTGTCTGAGGAGAAATGTCCCCATAGCCCACGGTAGTGAGCGTGACGATCGCCCAGTAAACGCTCTTGGGAATGCTCGTGTATCCATTCTCTGGACCTTCGATAAGGTACATCATCGATCCTAGTATGCATACGAGCGTAACGACAGCGAAAACGAATATGGCGATCTTGCGGGCGGAGGCCCGAACCGCTTGAGCAAGCTGATTGGCTTCACCCACGAATTGCATCATCTTCAGCACGCGGAAAATCCTCAGTACGCGAAGCACTCGCAAGCTCATCAAATAGTGCGCTCCCGGAATGAAGAGATCCAGGTAGGTGGGTAGGATCGAGAGCAAGTCAACCACTCCGAAAAAACTACGGGCGTAGCGGAAGGCGCTTCGCGCCAAATAGAGGCGTACCATATACTCTAGCGTGAACAATACCGTTAGAATCCACTCGAACCAATTGAATAGCGTCCCGTAGCGCAGCCTCAATGGCTCCACGCTATCGAGCATCACGACCATAATGCTCATTAGGATCGCTACAATGAGCAAAACGTCGAAGAGCTTCTCAGCAGGTCGATTGGAAAGGAATATGATGCGCCGACACTTTTCGCGAAAACCCGACCATTCCCAATCAGAATCCTTCAAATCCGACATTAGGGACACTTTATGGATGAGAATCCATTATCCACAAATACAAAATTCGCCGCACGCCGTAACCGGATCACCCCGAAAGATAAGTCTGTTGCCTAACGCCAAATCGCATTCAAGATCGTCCCGTGTCGCCAAACCACCCGTCGCAAATCGATAGCCTGATTCAAGACAGGCAAAGAAAATTGATTGATTCCGCTGAACGCTTTCTCCACGGCGAACGTATGCCTGCATCCATACAGGATGCACTCCTTCTTACTCCTAGGCACTGCTTCATTCCGCGATTCCAGGATGGGTCGCCTGGCCTTTGGTCCGATGTCGATGATGCCATACTGGAAAAGCATATCGACGCGTTGTATGCAGATCGACCCTACTCGATTCTAACCAGCGAAAAGGGACGCGCTATCTCGACGATCTCCCAACCTTCGCTCGTTCTCGTCATGCTCCACTTACTCGAGCTCTCGCCAGGCCAACGTGTATTCGAGCTAGGAGGCGGAAGCGGCTGGAATGCGGCGCTCATCGGAAGGCTCGTTGGACCGAACGGTTCTGTTCTAAGCCTTGAAATTCAATCCGCGCTCATCCCGAACGCGCAGCTGGCTCTGGAGAATCTAGGCATATCCAATGTGTCACTGGAAAATGGCGACGGATCGGATATCGAATTGAATCAACCGCCCTTCGACCGAGGGGTGTTTACTGCATCCGCTTGGGATCTGCCTCACTGCTTCTTCGATAAGATCAAGGAAGGCGGCTTGCTCCTCTTCGTCTTCAGAATTGAGGAAGGTCAGGATGCGCTTGCCCTTCTTCGAAAGATGGGCGACATATTCGCAAGCGAATACCACTTCTCTTGCTGCTTTGTCCCGACGACCGGCAAATATGGGCAACGTCGGTGCGACGCCAACGATGCATCGGAACGAGAATTCAAACGCTGGCTCGAAGAGGTAGGCTGCAGCTTCGAGGACCTCGATCTCGAGATTCGAAGCGGCCCTGCCCTGAATGCCACTTCCCCAAATACGTTTCAACGCACGCGCAATCAATCCACATTCACGTGGAGACAAGCGCGCTAGCGCTAGTTTGAGAATCCGCGCTATCTTCATCCAGAACCGAACGTGCGCAGCGAATTTTCTGTAACTACCCATACTCCCATCGTGTAATGCCAGTCAATGATCCTCAACAATGGCTGAATCCCCAGTAATCGAAACATCGGGCTTGCGAAAGCGTTTTGGCAGCCAAACCGTACTCGATGGCATCGACTTGGCTCTTCCAAGAGGATCCATTGGATTGCTAGGACCAAACGGAGCGGGCAAATCCACTTTCATCAAGTGCCTGTTGCAGTTGTTGGACAAGGACGAAGGAGCGGTATCGCTCTTGGGAAAGGATATTGACCGGTTCGGTCGCGAGACGCGAATGAGAATCGGTTACGCGCCCGAACAAGATTGCCATATCCCAGGGATGCTCGGGTGCGAATACGTCACTTACTGCGGCGAGCTATCGGGCATGCCGTTCGAGGCGGCGCGGCAAAGAGCTCACGAAATGCTCGACTTCGTTGGAATGGGTCAGGAACGTTATCGAAAAGTGGATACGTACTCCACTGGCATGAAGCAACGCGTGAAGATCGCCCAAGCGCTAGTGCACGACCCGGACCTGGTATTTCTCGATGAACCCACCAACGGCTTGGACCCAAGTGGACAGGCCATGATCCTTGAGCTCATTGAACGCATTTGGAAAGATTCCGGAATTAGCATCGTGCTGTCTTCCCATTTGCTTCACGATGTGGATCGGATTTGCGAGCGAATCGTCATTATCGCCAATGGCCAGGTTGTCGCCCATGATACCCTCGCAGCGCTCAAGCAAAAACGAAAAGCGGAAGCCGAGGTTGTCATGCAAAAAGGCAGGGACGACTTCATAAAAGCGCTTGGCGATCAAAATTGGACCTTCCGCATCCTCAACAATGGGAACATTAAGGTGGAGCATGGGGAAGCTTCCCTCAATCCGCTGATCGCATTCATGAATGAACGCAGCTTTTCGCCTCTCGAAATCAAGGAAAGCCCCGACGCCTTGAACGAGCTTTACCTGCAAGCTCTCAAAAGAGGTCGTTCATAGTGAGCGATTGGAAACCTCAATACCGTCGCTGGAAAGGGCAATCCGTTAGCCTGTGGAAACGGAGGTTCTCCATCGCGCGATACGGTCTCCGGCTTTGCCTGGCGGGAAAAGCTATCCGTGCCTTCCTGTTTCTAAGTTTTTCGCAGCTCGTATTTCTCTGCGCTGTATTCATTATTTTTGGTCAGCTCGTCACTCCGGGGAGCGTGTTGGTGGAATGGATTCAATCCAAAAGCGGCGAACGAACGGGAACGATCATCAATGGGCTTTCCTCTTGGGCGCTCTTGTATCCAGAAATTTTCGTAGATGGGATATATCGAATCGGATTCTTTTTCATCAAATACGCTTCAATGCCACTCACGCTCGTGATCGTAGCTCTCTTCGTCCACAAGCTAATCGCGCAAGACCTCGCAAGCCAAGCAATCGTTATATACAATTCCAAAGCGCTCACGCGCTGGGACTACTTGACCGGCAAGTTCATCGTCGTGGCAACAATACTCTCATTGATTTGGATACTCCCGATCATCGCCTCCTGGATCATTGGCAATGCCTTGTCTCCCGACTGGGCATTCTTCTACCACTCTCTCCCATCGCTTATGCGCGGATTGCTCGTGGGGGCAATCGCGGTCTCGTCGCTGAGCCTCATAGCGCTCGCCGTTTCCTCACTGGCTCAAAAAACCGGTACGGCCATCGCTTACTGGATTCTAGGATGGGTAATTCTCAGCTCCCTCGCGAGCCTATCGCAGTTTATCAATCCAGCGTTTGACTATATCAATCCCTTCGCAGCGATCGATACGCTATCGTCAGCCATTTTCCGCATGGATTCATTCATCTCCGAAGCCCAAAGCACGATTCCCTTCATCGATCAGGCGATCGCTAGGATATCCGACTTGGATCTAGACAAGATTCCTGCGACAGATGGATCGATCATCGTTCCATCACTTTTTCTGGCGACTCTGTCAGCCATTAGCATTTTGATAATAAACAGGAGGACTGCCACGTCATGAATGCGATAATCGAAGCGAAGGAACTTAGCTGCTTCTACGGAATCGTCCTAGGGCTCAACAATGTCACGTTCGATATCGAAGCGGGTATAACGGGCTTGGTCGGCCCCAACGGGGCCGGAAAAAGCACTTTGATCAAAGCCATCACTGGCCAGCTCGCCCCTTCGTCCGGAACCATTTCTGTCCTTGGAGCCAATCCAATCAACAATCCTTCATTGCTAGCGAAAATTGGCTATTGCCCGGAACGTGAGCAAATCCGCAAGGAACTTAAGCCCATCGATTGGCTTAGGGGGCTGGCATCTCTTTCAGGGATCCCATGGAATGAAACCCGTGAAGTCGCGGAGAAAGCGCTGCAGCGGGCTCGACTGGAGTCGACTCACTGGGGCAAGCGCATGGGGACGTATTCCAAGGGCATGAAGCAACGGGTAAAGCTCGCCCAGTCGATAATGCATGACCCGGATCTAATCATACTCGACGAACCGATGAACGGGCTCGATCCCAACGGGCGCGCCGAAATCGGAGAGATACTGAAAGAACTCAATGAACAAGGAAAGAGCATTTTAGTATCCAGCCATATACTACACGAATTGGAATTCTTGTGCAGTCGATTCTTGATTCTGAATTGGGGACGAGCGCTCGCTTCCGGTTCGCAGATCGACATACGAGAAACCGTTACGGAATGGCCTGATGAGATTGCGATACGCTGTAACGAGCCAGTCAAGCTCGCCCGACATCTGCAAAATCAAGATCTCATCCGTGGATTCCTAGCCGATGACGAGTCCCTCAAGCTATGGGTATCCGATCCGGAATCATTCTTCGCGAATTGGCCACGCCTCGTGTCGGGCAGCGGAGTCGAGATATTCGAGATCCGCAACCAGAATCAGGCCTTGACTAGCACTTTCGAAAGGATGACGCAGTGAATCCAAGAAGTAACAACCCCAAAGCGACAGCCGCTATTCGTGGACTGCTGCATATGCAGATCCGAGAAATGATGTCGGTATCCACAGCGGTCCGATACGCAATCGTATTCATCGCGATATCCGGCTTGCTTGCATTCATCAACGCGCAATCAAACAGGAACGTCTTCTGGGATATCTCCAACAATTTATTCGTCTTGGGATTTCTCCCCTACTTTTGCATCGTAAAGGGGGCCGAATCGCTCCGCTCCGAGCTGAGAGAGGGTACAATCGAATTTCTGTGGACTCGACCCGCCCGAAAAGCATCCCTGTTTTTTGGGTTCTACTTGAGTTCGCTTGCCAGCACACTGGCCACCACTTTCATCTGCGTACTCGCGATCCTGTCAACAGGCCTCTGGCTAGGTGAAATTTCCTCGTTTTCCCAAATAGCGGTCTACGTTGGCGCCTGCGCAGCGACAACGCTGTCATTCTCCGCGATATCTATCGCTATAGGATCGATCACTTCGAAGTTCATCGTCTTTGGCATTATCTACCATACATTGATCGAGAAATTGGTTGGCCAGCTGCCCACTAGCGTTCGCCATCTATCTGTCATAGGCAACTTGAGGCCTTATTTAGATTCGATCACCAGTGGAGTATCCGATTCCGCAATCACGATACAGCCTCTATTCAATATCGGGCTCGTCTCAATCGTGAGCCTGCTACTTGGGGCGACGCTATTTACTTGGAAATCGTATCCATTTGGCTCGGGCAAGTGAACGGCAGCGAACGCTTACCGCAGCAAGTCTTTCAGTGCCTCGACCAGCCGATCCACCGAAGCTTCTTGAGCATTTTCGGCCATTAGGCCAATGCGCCAAATTTCCCCTGCGAGAGGACCTAGCCCTGCTCCGACCTCGATTTGGTGTTCCGTCAGCAGAAGGGAACGGATTCTAGCATCCTCAACTCCCTCCGGCAGCACGAGAGTAGTCAGAGGATTCAAGCGCTCGCCTTCCGAAACAAGAGATGAGAAACCAAAGGCATCCATTTCTGAACGCAAGTAGGCTGCGGCTCGCTCGTGCCGTTCCCAGCGGCTTTCCAGCCCTTCCTCGAGGATCTCCTTTAGACCGGCATCAAGCGCGAATACCATGCTTATGGGAGCGGTATGATGGTAGCTGCGACCTCCGTCTCCGTCAACGTACGCAAGAATCGCATCCAAGTCGAAATAGAAGCTTGGCGTAGGTTGCGAACGGCTCTTGTAGGCATCCAACGCGTGCTCCGACACGGTAACCGGAGCGAGCCCAGGAGGGACACCCAAACATTTTTGGGTACCCGAAAATACAATATCTGCCCCCCATGCATCCACTTCGACCGGCATTCCCGCCAAGGAGGTGACACAGTCTACCATCAAGAGAGCGCCTGCTTGCTCGCAAGCCTCGCCGACGCCTTCCATTGGTTGATAGACCCCCGTGGAAGTTTCACCGCTAATCAAGGCGGCGATTTTCGGCGATTCCCGCTTCACCGTGTCGCAAAAGATATCTCGATCGATGGCCCGGCCCCATTCTTGCTCAACGCGGATCACTTGCGCCCCTAGCTTTTCAGAAAGAGCCGCGATCCGTCCCCCAAAGACTCCATTGACGCCAACGACGATTTTATCTCCCGACTCGATGAAATTCGTTAAAAGGAACTCCATTCCTGCGCTGCCCGTAGCGGAGATGGGAAACGTCACTGTATTTCGCGTCTTGAATACATCGCGGAGCTGGGACTTCGCGGATTCCATAACATCGAGGAATCCTGGATCGAGATGACCTAGCAAAGGCTGAGAAAGAGCGGAGCATACGTTGTCCGATACATTGCAAGGCCCAGGGCCCAGAAGGAGCGTTTCAGAAGTGACAGTTTTCACGGTTCGAGTTTGGGAAGATCTAATGAAGGGTGATAATTGCTCAACCAAGCTGCGCTGTACGGCAGCGATAGACAAAATAAAAAACCGTGGTTGAGAGAATTACTGAGAATCGCCCATTCATCAAACGGCGTTCCGTTCTCGCCAATGCGATTTATATATTGAGGTGGTGCCCAGGGCGAGAGTCGAACTCGCACACCTCTCGGCACTAGAGCCTAAATCTAGCGTGTCTACCAATTCCACCACCTGGGCCCGAGAAATTTGAAGGGCCCAAAGAGATGCGTTTTCATATCGATGGCAAACCCTTTTTTCATATCGAATGCTAATTAATGCCCCGCGCGATCTCCAGCACGATAGACTCCGTTTCGATCCATCCAATGCAACCATCAGTAATCGACCGGCCGGTATCGTGTCGCGTCCCCGCACGGAACGCTTGACTCCCCTCTTTGAGATTGCTCTCCAGCATTATCCCAGCGACTTCGCGAACGCCTTCTCCAAATAACTGCGCTACCTTGCGAGCATTGACGCCTTGCTTGCGGAAGTCCTTCTCCGAATTGGCGTGCGAGCAATCCACCATTACGGGTCGCCTAAGCCGATCGCTCCCCAGCAATCGGGCAGCCAGACGAATCGAATCAATATCGCAGTTCGAACCCGAGCGCCCCCCTCGCAAGAAAACATGCGACATAGGGTTGCCGTCGAGGTGAGCGATACATGTTCGTCCCATATCGTCGGTGGAAAAGGCGCTATGCGGCCGGCTCGATGCCTTGATCGCGTTGACCGCTGACTGAATGTCGCCACTTAAGCTATTTTTCATACCAATAGGCATGGGAAGTCCAGCCGCTAGCTCACGATGAATTTGGCTTTCGATCGTGCGAGCTCCAATCGAACCGTAAGAAATCAAGTCCTGAAAATACGGAGCAAGCAATGGGTTGAGGAACTCGGTAGCGCAAGGCATCCCATTCTCGTTGATACAGGCCAACAGTCTGCGTGCAATCGCGAGCCCATTGAGATCTGCCCGCGCTCCTGCTAGCTCCGGATCGTACACCATTCCTTTCCATCCGGCAACGCTCCTTGGCTTCTCGAAATAGGTTCGCATGACAAGCAACGCCTCATCTCGGACGCGATCAGACAAGGCTTGCAGCCGCTCGGCATATTCCAAGGCCGCATTCGTATCGTGAATGGAGCAGGGTCCGCATACGATCAAAACCCTACGCGTATCTCTCCCCTCCAATATCGCTTCGATCTCACCTCGAAATTTCGAAACGAAGCCCCCGGAAGTTTCACTGCGCGGTATCTCCGCTCTCAGCTTTCGAGCAGAGGGAAGCCTAGAGATGCAAGCGGTCTCTTCTTCCGAAAGAAAATTCATGGTTACTGTTTGGGAATTCATAAGGGTCCTTTTTGAGACGCAAAAAGCCCTGGACTCGATTTGAGGGCCCAGGGCTTTTCGCAATTAGTTTCGATTCATTCGCGTACTATCAGCGGGCCCCTGGGTCGTTCCAGAAGAAATAGAACCAAAAATTGGCGCTGTTGCTCGCAATAGTTCGCATTGTGACGCCAACGTAGAGGCATATCCGAGTGATTGGCAATCGCAAAGAGCCATTCATCGCCTATCAATGGATCTCCCTAGTTCTAATTGCAAAATCGCTACTAGAGGCATTCCTCCATTCAACTCCGCTTGCTCACATCTTCCCTTAAATCGGCTCAATCGCTATTTTCAACTCGCCATCAGGTCGAGCACTCGTTCTCTCGATGGGTTAGTCAGAACGTATGCTGGAGAGGATATCACTGAAACTGTCGTCAACTAAGGCGATTCATATGGCGATTGCCGGGCTTTTTTTCGCTAGCCTGAGCGGATACGCTCAAAGCGCCAATCTTCCCGAGCAGTTTCCGGAAAACGTGATTTCCCCGTTAAATGAGATTCTAGATAGCGCCATGACCCAATCGAATCGGATGGAGCTGCGCAATATCGCCGAACGTGATTTCGAAGGCCGAAGGATCGCATCGAGCGCCCCCCAAAACTTTCAAGTTGGTAGTAACGTGACCTATAGAAAGGAGCAGGACTTTGAAGACTCGAATTCGATGATAGGCGACCGGCTCTACTACTCACTTGTGCTGTCCAAGTCACTCTATCATTGGGGAGCGTTGAAAGCCGGAAAGAGGAAAGGTGAAATCAGCCTAGAAATAGAAGAGCTCAAATCTTTCGATACCTATCGTCTGCTGGCCGTAGATATTCGCAAGCAATACCTAAATATCATTTTAGCTAAGAAGGAACTCGAGATAAGCCAGCGTAAACTCGATCGGGCAAACGCCCAATTCGCCCTGGAGAGTGATCGGCTCGAAGCTGGGAACGCCTCATCCGCTCAAGTCTACAATTTGGAAGTAGGAGTCATTGCGGCAGAATTGGATTTGCTCAGAAAAGAGAATGCCTTTGATGACAAGGTAAAGGTTCTCGGTCGGCTTGCTGGGCATGAAGCCGACCTGATCGCATCGAGCATTCCCAGCGAGATGCCAGCAATCGCGCCGCTTGGTATGGAAGAGATCGCCGGTCTCGCGCAGCAATTTGAAGAGGGAGTCGCCAATAGTCCAAGCATCCAGACCTACTCGAAATCGATGGAACTCTATGAAAGCGACCTTAAAATCGCAAATCAGCGGCGAAAGCCAAAGATCGGCCTTTCGGTTGGGCTAACGCAATTCGAACTGGACGAGCGCGGGTCCCGACGGGCCGAAGAAATCCTGTACGGAGGAGTCAATGTAAGCTGGAACATCTTCGATGGGGGCTCTACCAAAGGAAGCAAAGTCTCTGCAATGGCCCGCGTAGAGCAGATCAGAAATCAGTTCGAATACGCAAAATCCAATTACCTTTTCAACTTGGAACGCGCCCAAAGCTTGCTCGACCTAAATGCTCGAATTCTCACGCGGGAAGAGGAGGCATTGAATCAATGGCAGACTCACTTGAGAGATATCCAAATTGAAGTGGAACAAGGGCGAAACTCCAGCGATAGCATCGACATCGCGCGACTTTCGTTAGCCAATCAAGAGTATCGTACCTACAAATCTAGAGCGGATTATTTCAATGCGCTCGTGAATCTCTCTTCGCTTTTGGGCGTCGATCCCTATGCTCAGAAATTTATCGACTCTCGGGCCGAGTAAGCCCTTGAAATACACTTAATATGAAAATAGGTACCGTATTCAAAATATTAATTCCTTTGGCAATAGTTTCATCGATAGGTTTCTATATATCCACGCAGTCCATACCAACCGTTACCGTATCGAAAGCCACTCGAGGCATCGCAGTGAACGCAGTACCAGGAACGGTTATTGTCCTTGCAGAAAAAGAAATGCTTATAAAGGGAGAATACGGAGGTAGAGTTATCACTTCCAATATCAAGAAAGGCACCGCTGTATCGGAAAATGATATACTAATTGAATTGGATACAGGTGACATAGATCTCGAGATCGAGAAGGCCGAGATCGAAGAACGCCAGGCTAAGAGAAATACAGAGATTCGGTCTCCGTTTCAACACGTGCTGGACACCAGCAGAGACACCCTACTAGACTTGGAATTGCGCCTCGAAAAAGGTAGCGTTCGCGAATTGGACGTCACAAAAGCGCGACGAGCTGTCGAGAAAATCGAAGACGACATTGCTCGAGAAAAGCTCAGGAATGAATCAGCGCTTCAAACTCTGGAAAACACGATCAAGCGACTGAGAAGAAATAAGGAGAAAATGGTCATCACTTCCCCAATCGATGGTATAGTAACAGATATCTTCGCGCACAAGGGCGATTTGATTGGTGGCTCCGCCACAGTCGCCAAAGTAGTATCAAAAACCAGAATCGTAGAGGTTAAGGTGAGCGAGGAGCACTTCGAGGGCCTCGAAATCGGGATGCCTGCAAGAGTGGTTTTCCTAGGCATCGAATCAGACCCTTTTTACGCCAATATAGAGCAGATCATTCCTGTCGCTGATCAGAGCACGCAACGATTCACGGTACATTTGAATGTGGAGATCGATCCAGAGCGGCTCGATCCTGGTTTAACCGGCGATGCCACTATCACGATTGACGAAAACCAAGACGCAATTCAAGTGCCGCGGCAGGCTGTGGTGAACGACCGCATTCTCCTTGTTGAAAACGGGATAGTAGTTGAGAAAGAAATACAAACTGGATATACCAGCATTACGATGATCGAAGTGATTGACGGCGTATCCGAGGGCGACACCGTCATCGTAGAAGACATTCACCTTTTTGAAGATGGCGACCGCGTGAAGCCGGTCATGAAGCAATAGTCGCCTAGCGTTACCTGGAATCTACCAAAGAGGCGCTGTATACTCCCCTCGGGCAAAAAAAAGGGCATCGATCTCGGACATGACGAATGGCATATCCTCGCGATGGGTAACCCCGAGCCAACGACTTGAGCAATCCAGTATTTTCGCCTTCGCTTCTCCCGATTGAATTAACGCGTCTACTGCGAAAGGAAGATAAAACTCAGACTGGCGCTCCGCATCGCAATTTTCGAGAAAGCGGGACAATGAGGCTTCCAAGGATTTTGAAAAGGCCGCTGGAAACCCCCAGCAATTAAGGGATACTTTCGCATCGGCCGCCAACATCGTTTGCGCCCCGGAATCATCGATGGCCGAAATATCGCCTGATCGAGTCTTTCGCTCGATGTCCGTGTGCTCCTCCACGGAATTCAAATAAATCCCATCGCTGGAGTGACAAATTCCTCTGGATACAGATCCATTATCTGAAAGCGTATTCTCAAGCCGGTATCCCACCAGCGCGTATTCATTCTCACCGAGAGCTTCATTGCTCAAGAACGCCCCAAGAGCTTCAAAGGCGGCCTTTCCATAAAAGTCATCCGCGTTTATAACTGCAAATGGGCCCGGTAGGACATTTCGCGCTGCATAAACCGCATGCCCCGTTCCCCAAGGTTTCTGGCGCGTTTTCGCCAGTTCAGGCAAGCAAGGTAAATCATCCGCGCGCTGGAAAGCGAACGCCACCTCGATTCGGCCCGCATAGCGATCGCGAACGACGCTAAACGCAGACTCCATCTCCTCGCGAATCACGAAGACGACCTTGTCGAAGCCGCTCTCGATCGCGTCATAAACGGAGAAATCCAGAATCCACTCCCCTTGCGGACCGACAGGCTCAATTTGCTTCAATCCGCCAAATCGACTTCCCATTCCCGCCGCGAGTACAAGCAATGTAGGTTTCATCGACTGCTTGTTTGCCATTTAGGACGCCCTTTGCAATCGATAAATCCAACACGCAGGGATCGGGCTTGCCTCAGTCAAATGAGCCGCATACCAGTGATGCCTTGGACGCTATTATGGACGCTAAGTACTTGGGAAAAACCATCAACGAACCGGTTAGCGAACTGGACTCCTTTCCTGCACCCTCAGGGATAGGTCACGTTCTGATGACCTCGGACGAAGTCGCCAGCTCCTGCCCTATCACCGGACAGCCCGATTTCTATACGGTAAAGATTGAATATCGCCCCAACGCCCTTTGCATCGAGTCCAAGAGCTTGAAGCTCTATCTGTGGAACTTTGCCAAGCAACCCGTATTCGCTGAGAGAATGGCGGCAGACATCCGGGACCGAGTCGTTCAGGATATCGAGCCAATAACCTGCCGCGTAACGACGATTCAAAAGCCACGAGGCGGCATCAGCATTGAAACCGTCGCGGAATACCCCAATCCAGACTGACCTCCTCGCTTGCCTAGCGTTACCTATTTCTCATGACTCTACTAGATAAGCTCGAACGAAGGTTCGGATCTCTGCCGATCGCAAACATCGCGGCCTATATCGTCGTGGGTCAGATCGCTATTTGGCTGCTTGACGCATTTGCCCAAGGACCCGATGGAAGAAGCCCACTGCTAGGCTTGATGATCTTCGATTCCCAGCTCGTGTTGAAAGGTGAAATCTGGAGGATATTTACGTTCCCATTCATTCCCCCACCCGTTCGCAGTCCCCTGTTTCTATTCTTCGCTTGGTACATCTTCTATTTCATTACGGGAGCCCTTGAAAGCCAGTGGGGAGCCTTTCGCGTCAACGTTTACTTGTTGCTCGGAGCGGGCCTGGGAATGCTTTCCGGCCTCATTATGCCCGGATTTCCGATCACCAATTTCGTTTAGGGACAAACGGTTTTCTTGGCATTCGCCCATTTGTTTCCAAATTTTGAATTCCGGCTCTTTTTCGTACTTCCCGTTAAAGTGAGATGGCTCGGCTGGCTAGCCTGGGCTGGGCTATTTCTTAGCTTTCTAGCGACCTCTTGGCAAAGCAAAGTATTCATCGCCGCGAGCGTATCCAACTATTTCATATTCTTTGGCAAGGATATATTGTTCAACATCAAGTCCAAGAAGCGGCTCGCTGAAATGAAAGCGGAAAAGGCGAAGGTGGAGGCAGAGGCATTCCATACCTGTTCTGTTTGCAAGGCCACCGACAAGTCTCATCCGCAACGCGATTTTCGCTATCGCGATGACACATGCATTTGTGAAGACTGCTTAAGCCAAGAGAGAGAAAGCGCTAATTCGTAGAATCGAATCTCTCAGGGGCTTGCCTTGCGCCCAAGCGCATCGCCCATTTTTGAATACACTTCTATCGATTGATTAGAATACTCGACAAGATCGCTAGAAAACGCCATGGCCCCTTTCTTGAAAAGAGTCGCCACGCACGATCCTCCGAAGGCGAAATAGCCCAGCTCATCGCCCTTAGCTAGTTCGTCGCCCATTGCTCGGATCATGTGTATTCGCCCAACGCACGTCGCTCCAATCGCGACAAACGCGACTTTACCCACATCGCTTGAATCAATCAGCGACAGCGCGCGCTTGTTCTCCCAGAGATAATTCAAGCGACGCCGCAAGGCGATCGGACTCACGCTGAACAAGTCCCCTCCAATATCTCTCTGCTCTACGATGCTTCCCGATACTGGAGAATGAAATCGGTGATAGTCGACGGGGCACAAACGGGAAATCAATAGGGAGCCTTCCTCGAATTCGGAGGCCAGCGACTCGCTGCCCAGGAAGGTCTTTAGATCGAATTGCTGCCCTTTGACATAGAATCGATCTACTTGAGACAGATTGGAAATCGCTAGATGGCGGCCATCTGCTGGAAAGCTCAATGCACTTTTATCCGATTCGACAGGTCGAGCCGTAGGTTTCAGTCTTCTGTAGAAAAACTCGTTAAACGAACCGAATGAATCAGCGGCATCTTGGCACTCGTCCATATCGATTCCGTACTTTCCAATAAATGGAGCCACAAGCTTCCGGCTCTTCGGACCGTCCATTCGCCAACCGTACCAATTGCTGAATAGGGACCGTTTAACGAGAGCGTTCAAGGCAAGACGGCCCAGCGGATTTTCGTAAGTCCAACGCAAATACGACTCTCCATAGATCACCTCGGATTCGATAGACCGAGTGTAGCGATTGTAGTATTTTATTGATTCCGCCAATGTACCGACGCGTTATCAGATCGTTCCCGGTGTCCGGGCAAATGGAATCACGTCCCTAATGTTTCCAACTCCTGTCACGAACATGAGCAATCGCTCGAAACCCAACCCGAATCCGGCATGCGGCACCGTCCCAAAGCGCCTTAGGTCGAGGTACCAGCTGTAGTCGACCTCGCTTACCCCATGCGCCTTCATGTTCTCCTGCAGGATCTTAAGACGCTCCTCGCGCTGGGACCCTCCGACGATTTCGCCAATTCCAGGCACCAGCACATCCATAGCCGCAACCGTCTTCCCATCATCATTCACGCGCATGTAGAAGGGCTTAATGTCCTTTGGATAGTCGTATACCGTTACTGGGCTCTTGAAATGCTCCTCTGTCAAATAGCGCTCGTGCTCTGACTGCAAATTCGCCCCCCACTCAACGGGGTACTCCCATTTCTTGCCGGATCCTAACAGTATTTCAACGGCCTCAGTGTATGATACACGACTAAACGGCCGCTCAACGACGAATCTCAAACGCTTCTCCAACTCCTTGTCGACGAAGTTGAAAAACAATTCCAAATCGTCTTTGCATGTATCCAAAACATCCTCGATCACGCTCTTCACAAATTCTTCAGCCCAATCCATATCTTGCTGCAGATCGCAGAATGCGATCTCGGGCTCGACCATCCAAAATTCGCTGGCGTGCCTGGGTGTATTTGAGTTTTCCGCACGGAATGTAGGTCCAAACGTATAAATTTTCCCAAGCGCCGTCGCAAACGCTTCACCTTCAAGCTGACCACTCACTGTCAAATAGGTAGGCTGGGAAAAGAAGTCCTTGGAAAAATCGATCGCGCCTTCCTCCGAGCGAGGTGGCTGATCCATATCCAATGCTGTGACCTTGAAAAGATCTCCCGCGCCCTCGCAATCGCTCGCTGTAATGATAGGCGTATTCACATAATGGAACCCTCGTTCCTGAAAAAAGCTATGTACCGCAAACGAGAGTCGGCTACGCACTCTGAACACGGCTCCAAACAGATTCGCTCGCGGTCTCAGGTGAGCTATCTCTCTAAGAAATTCGAGAGAATGACGCTTTTTTTGCAGCGGAAAGGTTTCACAGGAATCCCCGATGAGCGAGATCGTTTTCGCTTGAGCCTCCCACTTCTGCCCCTTGCCTTGAGAAGCGACCAGTTCGCCTCTAACAGATACCGATGCACCTGTCCCGACGGCTTTCAGGTCATCGTATCCTTCAGTCTCGCGAGTCACCACAATTTGAATATTCTTTAGGCACGAGCCATCGTTTAGCTCGAGAAAGAAAAAATCCTTGGAATCCCTGCGCGTGCGTACCCACCCTTGAATAAGCACGTCAGACTGTTCCGAGTCGCTATTCAGCAACGCGTCAATTTCCGTCCGTTTCATTGTCATAAGGCGATTTCCCTACAAAATTGGGCGTAAATCAAACTCATTTAGCGTACCCGCCTTACCAGTACATAGGTAAGCAATATCATAAATACATTAGGGGCCCAGGCTGCAATTTCCGGCGACAGAACCTGCTGCTTTCCGAGAGAGTTCAATACGCTCGTCATTATATAATAGCCGAAGAACAAAGCGATGGATTTCGATACGCCTACCGCAGGATTCACGCGAACCCCCGACACCGCGAACGGTATCGCCAGCCCTGTAACGATGAGACAGCTTGCAGCACCAGCCATCAATGCCTGTATCCGCAATCGGTAGTCGAGCACCTTGGGGTTCTCGTCCATCGAGAAGTTGTCTGTAATCGCCTTCAGCTCTAAAAAGGAAAGGTCTTTCGGACGTTCGCCAAAAAGCAGCATCAGATTCGGGTCATCGTTGATGTCTTCGGTCTCTAGCTTATCGAAGGGAAGGGTCCTGACGAGCTCGCCGTCTTCCGCAGCGTATTGGCTATCCCTACCTTCCAGAAATATCCAATGCCCATCGTATTCGCTGAAATAGCCCGTTTCAGCGGATATGCGTCGAATCTCGTGACGTTCTTCATCCATCAGAGAGAGCGTCACCCCAAATCCCATCTGCTTGTATTCGCTAAACCGGTTGATGAACCACATCCGGTTTTCCTTCCGATTGTCGAATGCGAGATTATAGACAAGCCCCACCTTTTCCGATCCCACGGTTTCAGCCGTCCGGTTCCATTCCAGAGTGTCCATGAGCTTTCGCGAAGACTCTACTGACCAGGGAATCAAGCTCGCGTTCAGGTACCAAAGACCCACCGAAAGCCCCAGACCCGCGAACCAGAGAGTACGCGTAATCCGAGAAACGCTCATCCCTGCCGTACGGAAGGCGAGAAACTCGTTGTTGCGATGCAGCAGTCCGAGCGCGTACAAAATGGATACTAGGATCGCAGCTGGGAGGCAGAGCCTAAGAAAGCTGGGGGAAAGGACCAGGTAATAAAAAACGATCTGCCCGAGTTCCGCATCGTAGAAGAGCAGGTCCGTAAAGCTATCTTGAACCTCCACGATCAACTGCAATCCAAACATCGCGCCCAGAACCAATGAGAAGATCTTGAGCCACTCGAATAAGACGTATCTGTCGACGACCGGAAACATGAAACTAATTAGGGCGATAAAGAGTGTTCACGACACCGAAGTCCAGCGTCATGTGCCCTACCGATACCCAATCTTTTTACTTGCTATCGATTCGAGCATCCCTAGAATCCAGATATATGAGTTTCTCCATCCCCAAGGAGTCCTGGAATTCGCGCATCGGAATCATTCTGGCAGTATCCGGAAGCGCGGTCGGTCTTGGCAACTTCCTTCGATTTCCCGGATTGGCGGCTAAGCATGGCGGCGGCGCATTCATGCTGGCCTACTTCATCTCCTTCCTGATCATTGGCTTATCCATTTGCTGGGCCGAATGGGCAATGGGACGGGCAGGTGGTCAAAAGGGCTACAACTCGAGCCCGGGAATAATTGGCGCTCTGACCAATAGGCCGCAATTCAAGTACTTCGGAGTGCTTGGTGTCCTTATTCCGGTCATGATCTACATGTATTATGTGTATATTGAAGCGTGGTGCCTTGGCTATTCAGTCAACTTCTTGACAGGAAACCTAGATTTTGCATCTGGAGAGGAAGCGAGCGCGTTTTTCGGCAGCTTCGTGGGAATTAGGCACAACGGCGCTGCCTTCGGATTTGGTATTCAGCAAGTGGGCTTCTTTTTGGTCGCGGTGTTCATCCTCAATTTCTTCCTCATTTACCGAGGCTTGTCTCGTGGCATCGAGCTATTCTGCAAGTACGCCATGCCCGCTTTGATCCTGCTCGCAATCGTGGTCCTCATCCGCGTTCTCACGTTAGGGACTCCGGATCCTTCCAATCCCGACCTGAATGTATCGAACGGATTGGGCTACATGTGGAATCCTGTTAAGGTTATCGTCGAGGAGCAAGCGAGCGACGGGACTTGGGCAAAGCTCGACGAAATCGTAGGCGAAAGCGCCATCGCGGCCGCGGAAGCGCGGACCACAAGCGAAGCCGGTCTCAGAGTGCGTGAAGTATCGCTCGGCGAGCAACTGACTAATTTTCAGCTTTGGCTGGATGCCGCAGGCCAGATTTTCTTTTCCTTAAGCATTGGATTTGGCGTCATCATCAATTACTCGAGCTACCTCAAGCGAAAGGACGACGTCGTACTCAGCGGATTGGCAGCCACTTCGGCCAACGAATTTTGCGAGGTCGGGCTGGGCGGTCTCATCACCGTCCCTGCAGCCTTCACATTTCTCGGCATAGCGGGCGCCACCGGCTCAACGCTTGGGCTCGGCTTCAACGCGCTCCCCATGGTATTCGCCTCCATGCCGGCAGGGCAGCTATTTGGCTTCGTGTTCTTTTTCCTCCTGTTTCTAGCGGCGGTAACGAGCTCGCTCTCCATGCTCCAGCCCGGAATCGCGTTCCTGGAGGAAGCTATGGAAGTAGACCGAAAGCGATCCGTAACGGTACTCGGACTGATCACCGCTGTCGGGAGCGGTTTCGTGGTCTACTTCAGCAAGGACCTCAAGGCCTTGGATACGATCGATTTCTGGATCGGAACGTTTCTCATCTTTATCTTGGCGACCATACAGATTATCCTCTTTGGCTGGGTCATTGGGATAAAGCGTGGCCTTTCCATGGCTAATGAGGGCGCCTCGTTCCCGGTACCCAAGATCTATGGGGGGATCATGAAATACGTTACGCCTCTATTCTTGCTGGTAATTTTTGCCCTCTGGACGACTCAAAACGTGTTTGGATACAACATCCTCACAGGTCAGCACGAATACTCCGCGTATGTGAAGGATCTCTTTATCGAACCGAACAATGTTGCCCGATTCAGCGTCCTGCTCATACTTATCGTCACCGCATTTATCACGATTCTAACGGCGATCGCGCCGAAATTCAAGTACGCCAACAAGGAGGAGTCCCAGTCATGACATTAGGTGGATGGATAATTATGCTCGTGTCAGTCGGCTCGGTCAGCGGGCTATTCATCTGGTGCGTTTGCAAAGTGCTCACAACGCCCTCCGAGCAAGAGAGCATTCACGGATTCGAGATCGAAACTCCAGATACGAAATAGTTCCGTCGATCGGGAGCCGTAGCGCCCGGCTTCCGAAAGTCGATCGCGCTTCCGATTTCATATCGCGCTCGCGCAGTGCAGTGCCTTCACGACCACTTAAGTTGAAATACGTAGACGCCGATTATTATCCTGCAACTTGGCTCCCATCTGAAATTGCCATTCGAGGATACTAATGAATCTGGAAAACCCGCCCCAAGATCGAAAACCGCCTCCCATCGCGGCTTGCTTAAAGCAGGCGGGAACGAAGTGGAAATCTTCGGGTTTCAGATTGCAGGGCAGAGCTATGGTGTAAATGTCGAGAAGGTCAATCAGCTCATTCAGAGGAATCAGCTCAAGATCACGCGAGCGGACTTACCTTCCAAAGGAGTAATCGGTTCCCTCACCTACCGTGGCAAGCCCATCGCCACAATCGATCTCAGGCGTATTCTGAAGATCGACGGCGCTCCGGTTGATCCAGACCGCGAATTGATGCTCGTGACCCAGTTCAATGGCCAATCGATCGCTTTCGCCGTCGATGGCGCAGAACGGATCCATCGCGTCTCCTGGGAACAATTCGAACCTGTCGCTACCTATGCGGGCAACGCCAATTCATTCATAAACGGCATCGTAAAGATCGAGGAGAAGCTCGTGCTTATGCTCGATCTGGAATTCATTTTGACCGAGATCAACCCCCAATTCGCGACGAGCGTGGATCCCGAGCAAATCAAGCGAATAGAGCAGGCCTACAAACCATTCTCGGAACTGAAAATACTTATCGCCGAGGATTCAGCCATGATTCGACGGCTGCTCTCAGAACAGCTACAGAAGGCAGGCATCACCCGGCTGACCACGGCCAATGATGGACGGTCCGCCTTGGACCTGGTATCACAGGCGCTTTCCAGCTCGATGGAGACGGGACAGCCATTCACGGACTACTACGATCTTGTTCTCACCGATATTGAGATGCCGATCATGGATGGGCTGACCTTTTGCAAGCAGATCAAATCCGAATTGAAAATTGACGTTCCGGTCATCGTCTTCTCATCAATGATCAGATGATCGAAAGATGCAAAGCGGTCGGGGCGGACGATTGGGGAGCCAAGCCACGGATCGAGATCGTCGTCGACATGATCGAGCCATTGGTATCGAAGCGAGTTCTCGTTCACCAGAGCTAGCGGTTCTTCGACCGCTGACGGACCAGCATTATTGCTCTGGCCCTAGAGACCACGCGCTCTAGCCATGCACTATCCATCCTCTTCTAGAAAATTGATCTTGAAGCGACGCAAGAGGCGCTTAACGGATCTAAGGTTTCGATTTTAGAAACAGAATATACTAGAAGCATGAGCACACCTAACGTAGAAAAACACGAGTTTCAGGCTGAGATTAAGCAGCTACTGGATATCGTCATCCACTCGCTCTACACCGAAAAAGAGATCTTCGTGCGCGAGCTCATTTCCAATGGCTCCGACGCTCTTGAAAAGCTGCGTCACTTAAAAATTACGGAGAAAGAAATTTTCGACAGCGATCTCGATCTCGAAATAAAGATCAGTTCGGACGATACGGCCAATACCATCACCATCCAGGATTTCGGCATCGGGATGACCAAGGACGAGCTGGTGAAAAGCCTCGGGACGATCGCCCACTCCGGATCCAAGCAATTCCTCGAAGCGCTTAAGGAGGGCGGCGAGAAAAACGACAATCTGATCGGCCAATTCGGGGTCGGATTCTACTCGGCATTCATGGTTGCGGATGAAGTGAAAGTCTACTCTCGCTTCTGGAAAGAGGATGAGCCCGGCCACGTATGGACTAGTTCTGGCGCGGGCAGCTACGAAGTGGAAGAGGTGGAAGGCCAGCGGCGCGGAACCAAAATCGTTATTTCCTTGAAGGAGGATTCGAAAGACTTCGCCAAAGAATCGACGATTAAGGAAATCATCAAACGCTACTCTAGCTTCGTCCAGTTCCCAATCAAGCTGAACGGGGAAAAGACCAATACGATCGACGCCCTTTGGCTCCGCAGCAAATCGGAGATAACGGACGAGGAATACACCGAGTTCTACAAGTTCCAAGCCAACGCTTGGGATGAGCCACGGTATCGTCTCCATTTCAGCGCAGACGCGCCTCTAGCAATAAACGCCCTGCTCTTTGTACCCAACGAAAACCCCGAGCGGGCTGGGCTTGGGCGCATTGATCCCGCAGTTGCTCTCTACTGCCGCAAGGTACTGATCGATTCGAAGCCTGATGAACTGCTACCGGAATGGATGCGGTTCGCGAAAGGCGTCGTAGACAGCGAAGACCTGCCCTTAAATATTTCTCGCGAAACCATGCAGGATCGATCCTTGATCCAAAAGCTAGGACGCGTCATCACCAAGCGATTTCTCAAGTTCCTGGGTGAAGAGGCCAAAAAGCGACCCGATCAGTATCAGGAATTCTTCGACAAATTCGGGTTCTTCCTCAAAGAGGGTGTCGCGATCGATATGACCTACAAGGAGGAACTCTCAAAGCTTCTCTATTTCGAATCTTCTGCGCAGGAGAAAGGCAAGAAAACCTCTCTCGCCGACTACGTCTCGCGCATGAAGGAAGAGCAAAAAGAAATTTACTATATCACCGGACAGAATCGAGAGTCGATTGAAAGCGGACCTTACTTGGAAGGATTCAAAGCGCGCGGCCTAGAGGTTCTCTTCCTTTACGAGCCAGTCGATGAATATGTCATGTCCAATCTGCGTGAATACGACGAGAAGACTCTCGTTTCGGCGGATCAAGGCGATATTAAGCTGGATGAAACCCCTCAGTCCAGCGACGAGAAAAGCCTCAGCGAAGATGAGAGCAAGGGGCTATGCGAATGGCTTAAGGAAACGATCGGCGAACGCGTCAAAGAAGTGAAAGTCTCAGATCGGCTTGTCGATAGCCCCGCGATGGCGCTTTCGCCAGACGCGATGTCATCGCAAATGCGCAGAATGATGCGTCAAATGGGACAAGACTCCGCCATGCCGACGGAAGTACTTTTCGAGATCAATCCACGGCACGCGCTAATGATCAACCTCTATAAGCAACGTGAATCCAACGCGGATCTCGCTAAACTGATCGCCTTGCAGGCATTCGACAACTCTATGATCGCAGCGGGACTTCTAGAAGACCCCAAGGACATGGTCACTCGAATGTACGAGATCCTATCTCAAGCATCCGAGTCCTAGAGCGTAAGCTTCCAGCTAAAGCCCACTAGCTATCGACGCTATTGGGCGACCTTTCCTTTCTTGAAGATCGATGACGCCAGGGCGCCACCCATTGCTCCGCCTATACCTGATGTCAGGATCACCGTGAATACTTGCTGGATCACAACGCCTATTCCCAATGACTGCTCTTTGAGCAATTCGATCGACTCCAACAATTGATCTCGTTGCGATTCAGGCGCCGATTCTGCGAGATCAGCGAGAAAATTGACGTACCAATCTAGACCAATTCGGTAATCAATTCCCAACCAGAGGAGATCGTACAATAAGGTGGATGCTCCAAACCCGCAGAGACAGGCCAGAATCGCTATTTTCATAGCGTACTTTAAATCAAGCTTTACGCCGTACTTGAATATATACCGAGAGGTGGCGACAAACCCGCCAATCGCAAGCGGCATGCAGCAGAGCGCGTAGCTCATAGGAAAAAGCGTCAGGGCAAACGCGACGATCCCACCTGTTATCAATGCAGGTTTGGCCGGGCACGCATCTAGATCTACAATTTCAGAATCATCGGTCATATCGAAATCATTGACGCGACGAGTTTAGGAGCAAGCGATTTGATTCTATTCCTTATTTTCCCTCGGAGTAGAAATTCTTTACTCGAGAGAGAATAAAGAACGCGATAGCCGCTCCTAAGAACAATCCTAGGGCGCCTCTAGCATAGAGCGCATTAGAGTAGTAGCCAATGTATTCCATCAAGAAGTCGCCACCATTCACAACCCCAGCGACCGTCAGGAAAACCCATCCCAAAAAACCTGATATGCGGCCGATCACACATTGAGGAATAAACGCGAAACACCCCACGCCAATCCCAAGATAAATACCGAAACACCGAGAGCAGATCGCCATGCTCGTCCCTGAAACAATCAAGCAACGATCGCTCTTCTGATGACAAAGATGCGAGAATAGACCTCGTCCCCATTCCCAATGGGTCAAATTGATCACGATCAAAGCTAACGATAGAGCAAGCGCGAGCGCACCTCCGATCATCGCGTATCTCCTAACCTCTCGAATGCGAGCCAAGTCAACTATCGTATCAGGATACTTATTCACTCAATCAACCTCTTTGAATCGAACCAATCGCTAGCCGAACAGCGTTCCAATTTCAGCCGATTCGCTCTCGCTTATATTCAATCGATTTCCAGTCGAAAGCTGGCTTCGGAACCAGGTTCTTTGTTTCTTGGCCAATCGCTTCGTATTGAAAATAATACTACTCACAAGTTCATCGCGACCCAGTCCTCGATCAAGATATTCCAGCGTTTCTCTATATCCGATCGCGCCCACGGCGCTCGGATTAACCTCAAAGCCCTTCTCCCTCAATCGATTGACTTCGTCGATCAATCCAGCTTCGAGCATCAATTCGACACGGGTTTCGATTCTAGCGTCAAGCTCTTCCCTGTTACGCTCGAGCACAACCAGCTGCTTGGGGGCAAGTGTGAGAGCGTTCGTTTGCTCTGCAAGCGCTTCTTTCAATTCCTTCAGGGACTTTCCTGTCTCGAGACATCGCTCGAGCGCTTTGAGAACGCGCCTTGGATTCTGTGTATCCACGCTCTCCTCATAATCTTCATCCAAGTCGGCCAATGCGGCGATCATTCCCTCCAGGCCTTCCTCCCGATAGATCGAAGCGACTCGTTCCTGCGTTGCATCGCTAACGGAAACATCGTCGACCACGGGCTCGAAGAAGGCCTTCAAGTAAAATCCGCTCCCCCCAGTCACCAATACCCGTTTACCTCGATTCTGGATCGCTTTCACGGCACATATCGCTAACTGTACGTACTCCCCAATATCCATGCCCACCATCGGTTCACGAATATCAATCAAATGGTGACGGACCCGCGTCTGCTCAGAAGTTGTAGGTTTCGCGGTTCCAATATCCATTCCTCGGTAAAAGAGCAGAGAATCGCATGAGACAATTTCCGCATCGTTCGCCTCCGCCCAGCGAAGCGCCCACTCGGTCTTGCCCACCGCCGTGCAACCGGTCAGCACGAATAGGGTCTCTTCTGAAGCATTCAAGTTAACAGCCTCGTTGAATTAAGTCCGAATTCCTCCGCGCTTGCATTGGATCCAATTTTCTCGTTCATTGTTACAATAGCGCAAATACCGCGCAATTTACTCGCTAGCTCAACATTTAGAAGCTCACTAAAAGCGCAATCGGACTTCCGATTTCCTAAAGACAAATGAAGAAGCCTCCACGCAAATACAGGACCATCTTCATATCGGACGTTCACTTAGGCACTCAGAATTGCCGCGTCAAAGAGGCCATTCACTTTCTTAAGAATACACGCTGCGAACGGCTCGTTCTCAATGGCGACATCATCGATGGCTGGCAGCTCAACCATGGTAGCATGTGGACCAAAGAGCACACGAAGTTCATTCGGCATATCTTAAAACGAATCGAGAAGAAGAAACTGGATGTGGTGTACTTGCGCGGCAATCACGACGATATATTGAGCCGATTCCTGCCAATGAAATTCGGCACGCTTTCCATAGTGGAAGACTTCATACATGAATCTCCCTCGGGTCGGTATCTCGTATTGCACGGCGATGTTTTCGACACGATTACAAAGAATTTCGTCTTCCTCGCCCATCTTGGCGATTGGGGCTACAAGTTTCTGATGTCATTGAACCGCTGGTACAATAAGTACCGTGCGTGGCGCGGGAAAGAATACTATTCCCTCAGCAAGTCGATCAAAGCGAAGGTCAAGGCAGCCGTAAATTTCGTATCTAGCTTCGAAGAGAAGCTTACCAAGCTAGCGGAAGCGAGGGGATGCACCGGAGTTATCTGCGGACATATCCACACGCCCGCGGACAAGCAGATGGGTAACCTGCGCTACCTCAATTCCGGCGACTGGGTCGAATCGCTCTCCGCAATCGTCGAAGACTTCGAGGGGAACTTGGGACTGATCTACTTCAAGGATTTCGTCGAGGAGTACCCGATGAAGAAAGATATCGAAGTCGAGGAATCAGAGCTGGAAGATGTTCTCGACCTAGCCGCAGCAGGGCTCATTCCATCCGATATTCAGGATCGGGCCTAGCCCTTTCCGCGGCGATTGTTACAACAGAAACAATAGGCGAACTATCTATTGACATTTTTTGATAAGCGACTGACTACAAAGTCCTATGAATTAAGAAGATATCGCCTCCTCTGGGCAAGAATGGGTCGATGGGCTGATCAATTGGTTGTCCACTGACGGAAAAGACTACGGACTAAAAATACTGCTCGCGCTTGCGATTTTCGTAATCGGGAAGTGGATAGCAGGCGCCATCCGTAACAAGCTGAAAAACACGATGACGAAGCGCGATGTCGATCCTGCTCTCATATCGTTCGGAACGAGCATCATCTACTACCTCGGTTGTATTAGCTGCAGTCCAGCAGGTCGGCTTCCAGACGACATCGCTCGTAGCAGTGCTGGGCGCCGCAGGATTGGCGGTAGGTTTGGCGCTGCAAGGTTCTCTTTCCAACTTCGCTTCCGGCGTGCTCATCATCATGTTTCGCCCCTTCAAGATAGGCGATTTCATTGACGCTGGCGGTCAAGCGGGCGTGGTCCAAGAGATCGGCGTTCTGGTGACTATCATGAAGACTCCGGACAACAAGAAGATCATTCAGCCAAACTCCGCTATAATGGCAGGAAGCATCATCAACGTTACGGCGAACGATACCCGACGGGTTGATATGAGCGTGGGCGTTAGCTACACCGATGATCTCGACAAGGTTCAGAACATTATCCTCGGACGTGCTCAGCGCAGATGACCGCATCCTCAAGGATCCGGCCCCACAAGTCGTGGTTTCGGAGCTAGCCGACAGCAGCGTCAATTTTCATGTACGCCCATGGTGCGCCATCGGCGACTACTGGGGAGTCTTTTTCGACTTTCAGAAAGCGATCAAGCAACGTCTCGACAGCGAAGGCGTATCTATCCCATTCCCGCAACAGGATGTATACATCCATCAAGTAGCGGAATAGCAACCCCACAACCCCCTCCTCGCAATGGACAACAAAGTAGTAAAAATCATCCTCGCAATCCTGCTTCCCCCCGTGGGTGCATTTCTACAGGTTGGAGCAACCAAGCACCTATGGATCAATATTGCGCTTTGCATTATTACCTTAGGAATTGGCGGTCTGATTCACGCCCTTTGGCTGGTTCTTACCGATCAAAAAGGCTCATTTCCAACACCCAACTTTTTTTGTATTTAACCTAGCTTTGTTCCCTGTATGAGATCTGTAACCAGCGCTCGCATACGCTTTAGCATTTCATCGCTATCGGACAAATTCTCCTTGATCGTGTTCACGATCGCGCTTCCGACGACTACGCCATCAGCGAGCTCTGCGACAGACCTCACTTGTTCTTGATTGTGTATTCCAAAACCAACGACAAGAGGCATCTCAGAATGGCGTTTGATCTTGTTCACCATCTCTTCGAGATCCGAAGCGAGATTGTCCCGAACACCCGTTACGCCTGTCCGCGAAACATAATATATGAAGCCAGTCGCATATCGAGCGATGTAGGCGACCCGTGATTCAGGCGTTGTCGGAGCCAGAAGAAAAACGGTCTTCACCCCATGAGCATCGCAGGCTGCCATATGCTCTTCCGCCTCCTCCGGCGGTAGATCCAGCACCAGCAGCCCGTCAACGCCCGCTTCCTTAGCCTCCGCTACGTAGGCATCCAATCCACCGCTAAACATCAAATTGTAGTAGGTATAGAAAACGATAGGGATCACGTCATTTTCACGACGGATCGCACGAACAAGATCAAACACGTCTTCACGCTTCGTACCCGCTTCCAATGCGCGTTGCGCCGCCAGCTGATTCGTCAGTCCATCTGCTAGCGGATCCGAGAACGGCACTCCAATCTCGAGCACGTCTACTCCTGAGTCAATGAGCGCGCGGCAAATATCGAGCGAGGTAGCGGGATTCGGATCGCCCGCGCAAACATAGGACACGAACGCGGATCGGTTCGCCGCTTTTGCGCTATCGAAGGCCTTCTGAATTCGATTCATTGGCCAATGGAACTAGCCTGACGCTGAGGAAGGTCAAGAACTTGACACCACGGCGGACAAAGAGAGCCAAAACCGCCCAAACCAAAGTCGATGACTGAAGGCCTCGGACGGCAGATGATTGCTCCTCATTTCAGATCACAACGCATCCCTCCCCCTTTCCTTCAAAAAGCGTTGACAGACCTGACCCTCAGTGGAATTTAAGACCCTCCTTTTTTAGGGATGGTGGCTATAGCTCAGTTGGTTAGAGCACCGGTTTGTGGTACCGGGGGTCGCGGGTTCGAATCCCGTTAGCCACCCCATTATATCTATAAGTTTATTATTTTCAACAACTTATAGATCTATTAGTTAAAGCCTGTTAACTACACTGAGAACAATTGGTAGCTCACGACTTGATAACTTGACTACCACAAATTCCTTAGCCGCATGATGCATCTTACCGGCAAAGTGGATACCTCTAGACGGGCTAGGAAGGAAATGTGGGAATTGCAATAGCGCTAAAGGGAGGTATCGGGATGGCGAGCGGATCAAGCTATGCCAATAGCCCCGCCTGCTTGGCTCGATAGACCAAGAATTCTGATCAGTGAATCGGAGACTACCATAGCAAGCAGTCAGGGCACCGCAAGCAAGGCCCCACTAGCTAACACTGCTACGGTGCAATACCGCTCCAAGCTTTCAAATCTGCTGCTTCAAAGATGCAGGAAAGGCTTCGGTGGCGATTGGTGACGCTATAAGTCTTCCTGCTTTTGCTGGAATTGTAGCGAGATTTATTCAGCGTTGAGTCTTCTTCACCCTTGAACCAAACTTGGACTCAGACTAGCACTACGAGGTAGTATGGAAAAGGTTGAACAAGGTTTGCTGCGTCTACTCAAAGACAAGGACCCAAAGGTTATAGCTATCAAGGGACCGTGGGGGATTGGAAAGACTTACTTCTGGAATAAGTTCGTTGAATCAAAGCGTAGAGAGCTTGCCAGTCCAAATACCTTAGAGGCTTATTCGTATGTGTCCCTATTTGGCCTCAGGGACGCTTTAGATGTCAAACGAGCTGTATTCGCAAAACATCAACGGCTAGAGGGCGATTGGACCGATGAAAAGACATTCAAGAGGATCGCGCCGTTTCTTAAGAAGAAAGGTGCATGGTTTGGGAATTTTGTTGGGAGTTCGAATGCTCCATACCTTGGTTCAATTGGCATGTTTAGTGAGCTAATAGAGGAGTCCTGCATCAAGAAATTTTTGATTTGTTTCGATGGCTTGGACAGAAAAGAAGATACGCTTAAAATGAAGTCCTTTCTCGGACTGGTTAGCTCACTGAAGCTTGAGAAAAACTGCAGAGTAGTAGTCATACTCAATGACGATGTTGTAGAGGGGGAAATGCTGACAGCTCTGTGTACAAAGAACACAGGGAAAAGGTCTTCGACGCGGAGATTTCGTATAAGCCTACGGTGGACGAGAATCTAAGAAAGGTCTTTGATGACACATATTCCCCTGACATGCTCAAGCCTTTCGAAAGCTTAGGCCTGAACAACGTCAGAACGATGATCAGGGCAAGAGAAGCCGTAGACCAGGTTACGGAATTCTCAGAATACACGGAGATATACGACGAGCTTCGGTCAATGATGATTAAAGGAGCCATAGTGGCCAACTCTTATGCGGACTTGATAAACGTAAAAGAACTGACGATGCCTAGGCTCGGCGGTGTAAGGATATTTGCGTAAACTTTTTTTACAGATGCTTGGTTATTTGTTGTTTTCTGTGATTCTGTCTCCGAACTCAATGGTAAAGCGGTTCAGGGCCGCGGTCCCGTTCCTCGCGGGATTGGTCCATTTCCTGGAGATGTTGCGAATCGCCAGGTAGAAGAGCCTGTAGAGCGAGTCCGTGGTCGGGAAAAGATTACGGTTGCGGCTGATCTTCCTGGACGAGCTGTTGAGGGACTCGCCGGCGCTGGCGGCGCATATGGACCTTGCCGATGTCCTCGGGGCAGTCGAGGAACGGGGTCGCGCTCTCCCAATGCGCCTCCCAGCTTCTGCCGATCGCGGGGAAGCGCTCGCCGCGCTTGGACCGGAACTGGTCCAGGGCCAGCTTGGCGGCCTCGGCTGCCGGGGCCTTGCAGAGGCTCCTCAGCTCCGAGGCAGCCTGCCTCTTCTCCTTCCAGCTGACGCGCTTGAGGCTGTTGCGGAGCATGCGCGCGATGCGCAGCTGCGCTTTGGCCTTCGGGTAGACCGTCTCGATGGCCTCGGACAGGCCGGACAGGCCGTCCACGCAGCATACCAGGATGCCGGATACGCCCCGGCCCTTCAGCTCGGTGAGGACGTTCAGCCAGAACTTGGAGCCCTCGCTCCGGGAGGACCGCATCCCCAGCGCCTCCCTGCGACCCTCCATCGCTATCGCCAGGGCCAGGCAGACCGCCCGGTTGGAGACCTCGCCCTCGCTCCGCGCCTTGGCCACGGTCGCGTCGAAGTGGACGATCGGGTACGCCCGCTCCAGCGGCCGCGCCTGCCGCTGCTCGACCTCCTCGGCCGCCGCCTCGGCGGCGCTGGGGATGAGCATGGGCGAGACCTCCACCTTGTGCATCCCAAGCAGGCGCTCCTGGACGTCCCGGACCGCCAGGCCCCGAGAGCGCCGGCTCACGACCGCCTCGCCGAAGCCGTCGAAGCGGCGCTGCCTCTTCGGAGCGAGCGCCGGCTCGAGCTCGCCCTTGCGGTCCCGGGGAACCTCGATCGCAAGCTTCCCGTCGTCGCTGCGAAGCGTCTTGCCGCTGCGCCCGCTGCGGACGTTCCCGCCATTGGCCCAGGCATGCTTCCCCGCCCCAGGTGAGCGGTCAGCTCCGCGTCCAGAACCCGGTTCATCAGCCGCTTCTTCAGCTCTGCTAAAAGCCCTTCGGGACCTACCAGGCCCTCCGGGCCGCTATAGCCGTCGAGAGGCTGGTCGATCAGCTCCTCCTTGATCTCGTCTTCCATTCGATGCTCTCTCTAGCGCTTAAGAACATCAGTTCGAATCATTTACACAAAAAATTTTACAGGCTCAATAAATCCCACATTTCCCACATTTTCGTTATACTCACCTATCAATTCTACCAAACTTCTTGAAACGAAAAAGATGCGTTCAACACTTTTATTCGATTGTACAAGAAAGCTGATCTAAGTCCTACCAACCAAACATACAGTTTCGAACACCCTCCAAACAACGGGTGATGAATCCATAAATTAAGAACTCTTCATGGCTGCGCCAATCTCAGTAATTAAGTTGATTGAAACCTTTGGTAATAACTTAGATTTCTACAAATCCGATCGATACAATGAGGCTCAACTCCGCCAAGAGTTTCTCGACCCCTTCTTCCGAGAGCTAGGTTGGGACATGGACAATACAGCAGGTCTGGCGCCTCAATACAGAGATGTAGTTCACGAGGCCTCAATCAAATTAGGCGGCTCTACAAAAGCACCAGATTATGCCTTTTCGATTCACGGCCAGTACAAGTTCTTTTTGGAGGCCAAGAAACCTGCGGTCAATGTTCGGAGCGACACTGACCCGGCCTACCAACTACGTCGGTACGGATGGTCTGCAAAGTTACCTATCTCAATTTTGACTGATTTTGAGGAGTTTGCAGTCTATGACTGTCGGAAGCGTCCAAAGAAAGGTGAGCTCGCCTCAAATTCTCGTCTCAATTTTTTCAAATATACGGACTACATCGATAAGTGGGAAGAACTGAAATCCACATTTTCTAAGGAAGCGATTCTCAAGGGCTCTTTCGATAGATATGCTGTCGATACCAGGCGACACAGGGGAACCGAAACAGTCGACGAAGCATTTTTAGATGAGATAGAAAAATGGCGCAATTTGCTCGCTCGAAATTTCGCACTACGCAATCCCACTCTTACTGTTCGCGATCTTAACTTTGCAGTACAAAAGACTATCGACCGCTTGATCTTTTTGCGAATTTGCGAAGATCGAGGAACTGAGGACTACAAACGCCTGGCGGCTTTGCTTAGTGAAAAGGGGATCTACAATCGCTTACTTGAGCTATTCAAGCAGGCAGACGCCAGATACAACTCTGGATTATTTCACTTTTTCGACGAGACAGGTCGTGCAGCACCCGATGGAATCACACCCACACTCAAGCTCGATGATAAGGTCATTAAAGAGATTGTCGCCAAGCTCTACTATCCAGATTCGCCTTACGAATTTTCGGTACTCCCAACAGATATCCTTGGTCAGGTCTACGAGCAGTTTCTTGGAAAGACGATCTACCTTAACGCCTCCCATCAGGCCAAAATTGAAGAGAAATCCGAAATTCGCAAAGCGGGAGGTGTCTACTACACTCCCAGTTATATTGTCGAATACATCGTTCAGAGCACACTTGGGTATTTGCTAAACGGTGACAATTTAGAGAAACCGAGACCAATCCCAGTTTCTCAAGCTGCCGAAATAAAGGTATTGGATCCAGCCTGTGGCTCTGGTTCTTTCCTCATCGTAGCTTACCAATTTCTACTGGACTGGCACTTGCACCAATACACCGCTGATCCCAATTGCAATGAGCCGAATGCTGGAAAGATTAAACGGCATTCCAGCGGAAAAAATCCAAAAATTTATCAATCACCCGGAGGAGAGTGGAAACTTACAACAGACGAAAGAAAACGTATACTACTCAACAATATACATGGCGTCGATATTGACGCTCAAGCTGTCGAAGTCACTAAACTTTCCCTTTTGCTTAAGGTAATTGAGGGCGAAACTCAACAAGTACTGCAACGAGATTGGATTCAAGAGCGACAGCGCATTCTCCCTGACCTTGAGAACAACATTAAATGCGGAAATTCACTGATTAGTCCTAATTTTTACGACAACGAGCAGATGTTGCTGCTCGATGAAGAGATCCAATATCGAATTAATGTCTTCGACTGGGAGACAGATTTTCCGAAAATCACGAATCGCGGAGGATTCGACTGCATAATTGGGAATCCACCGTATGTTAGGCAAGAGGCCATAAAAGAAAGCAAAGAGTACCTTTCAAAACATTACAAATCTGCATCGGGTACTGCCGACCTATATGTCTATTTTCTTGAAAAAGCCCTCCGGCTCTTGCGGAAAGACGGTTACGCGTCCTACGTCGTCTCCAGCAGTTTCCTCAAAACAAATTTTGCGAGGTCTTTGCGCCGCACCCTCAAAGAGCATGCAAGCATTCAACAACTGACCGATTTTGGGGGCCTGCCAGTATTCACAAATGCTAAAGATACGTACGTTTGTATCCCAGTTTTCCAGAACACCAAACAATCGGATTCTATAACGATCCGTAAAGTCAATACACTCGAGCCATCCGAGCGCAACGTTCAGATGAATGCAATTGGCTATACGATTCCACACAAGCGTTTTTCAGATGACGAATGGACACTTCGTAGCGATTCTGAGGATACACTTTTCAACCGATTAGTGACCAAAAACCCATCATTAAAGGAACACGAATTGAGTTTGTTCTACGGTATAAAAACAGGCTTCAATACCGCCTTTCTCCTCTCATCCGAAAAAGCACTCAAATTACAGATTTCAGCAGACAAGCACAGTAAAACATTCCTGCATTCGACTTATGGAGGTCAAGATATCAGACGCTATCACTTGCGCCCTCGAGACAACTACCTTCTAGTGATCCCTTCGGGATGGACTAAAAAAGTCTACACTTCCACAAACGAAGCAAAGGCCTGGAAGATGTTTTCTTCCGACAATCCGAATTTGGCGGAACACCTAGGTAATTACAAAGGAAAGTTGAGCGCGCGTTCCGACAAAGGAGATTTCTGGTGGGAGTTAAGGCCCTGCGACTATTACGACATACTTGATTCTGAGAAAATAATTTTTCCCGATATTTGCAAGCATCCGCGTTTCTATTTGGATACCGAAGGCTCCTACATTTTAAATACCGCCTATGCTATTAATTCTTCGGATCGATATCTACTTGGAATCTTAAACAGCAAACTTTTTTGGTGGCTTATCGCACAAATTAGTATCCCGTTCGGTGTGCGAGCGGGAGAATTTCGATATCGATTAATCTATCAATATATGGCGAAGGTTCCAATTCACAAAGTCGATATTGAAATTCCTGAAGAAGTAACGAAACACGCTAAAATAGTCGAACTAGTGGAAATAACACTAAGTTTAAACCGAAAAATATTAACCGAAAAAAATCCGGACACCCTTCGATTACTGAAAACTCAACTAGGAACCACGAGTCGTCAAATCGATCGTTGCGTTTACGAGCTGTACGATCTAACAGCGACTGAAATAGAGTTAATAGAAAATCGAAGTTAATAAACAGAGGCTTCCGTTCTCTTAATTTGCCCTAAATAGGCAACCTAGAGTTTTCGGTTGAAACCTGAAAACTAGATAAGTTTCAATCTAAAACTAGCCGATTCAATGATCTAGCAACTTGCGCAATCTCAGTATGCGTATATTGCTGAGACACTCGTTTGTCAGCGTGCCCGATTATTCGCATGCGGTCTGTTTCCGACAATCCAATCTCATTGAGCCAGGTAGAAAGACTATGTCTTAGACTGTGAAACGAATACGTTGAAACAGTTCTTCCTGCACCATTGCTTCCGCCATATTTTTGAACGATCCCTATACGGGGCAAAATTTCATTTCTAAATAAGTCAGAGATGCTCTCTCGACCCGTAGCGGGCCGCTTCTTCATTATTGGCATAACAGGGGCCTCCTTCGACGTCTCTGGACCCTGCGATAGCTTCATGAGATAGTCCGCAAGCATCGGATGCCATCGGCACTGTAAAACAGTCACTGTTTTTTTGACGCTCAAACTCAATTACACCTTTGTCAAAATCGACTTGAAGCCATCTGAGCGTGGAACAGTCCTTCTGCCGTTGCCCAGTAAGACCGGCTATCATGATTAGAGTTTTCCACTCCCCCTTCGTTTTCTCCAACAACTCCTTGAATTGACTCAGCGTAAACGCTTTCTTCTTTGCTGCCTTTATTTTTTTGATACGTGAAACAGCCTTGAACGGATTCACTTCAACTAACTGCTGTTTTTTCAGCATCCTCAAAAATACTCTTCATGATCGAAAGCAGCCCATTGATAGTCGCATCTGCGAGTCCCTTGTCGATAAGCCACTGCTTAAAACCGACGCAAGTCCGCGGAGTCAGAAACATCAAGACCTCCAAACGACGATCGCCAAGATACTGCTTAAAGTCTCGAATCAAACTCTCATACTTCGCTTTGGTCGCCCTTTTAACCGTCTGCCCTCGCAACCAACTATCCAAAAACGATTCAACGTTCTCTTCTTCAAGACTCGGCATGCCAGCAGCCTGCACAATCTCATCAATGAGCTTGAATGCTCTTCGACGAGTCAGTTGCCCTTTAGACGCCAATTTTGAAGCCTGCTCTAACTTCAGAAGGAACAGTTTCGCCTCTGTCTCGTCGGTTGTACCCGTCGATACTCCTCTCAACTTCCCATTTGGAAGTCTGTAGTACGCATAGTAATTCTTAGAGCCTTTACGCTTCGATAGATCCCATTTTGCTACCAGTAACTGATAACAATCATTTAATTCACCTACTTCACAAATCTCATAAGCAGTTGTTTATCAATAATATTTAATTTCACTTGTTAATATCCCGTTAGCCACCCCACCTGTTTTCTACAGGTGTTGCGTTGGTCTTAGTAAATTAACGCTTTACTTTGAAGTTCAACGACTTGCTAAAAGAATTGGATCAGAGTTTTGATCTCTTTTTAAGAACTTAAAGTATCAAATAATGCTTGATCGACACGTATTTTGACACGCATCATAGCAACGCTAGTTTGTAAAAATACGTGCGAAATGCCCGTCGCTTGGCTATTTCTTGCTTATCCCCACTCACTGAACATGGAGTCGATCGATTCAATCAAGTCCGGAAAACCAATGCCCAAGCTGGAGCAAATTGAGGTGCTTTCCGAAACAGTTTCCAATGTCCTGAAACGGCTCGATGAGATAGAGAAAAAGGAATCGAATTCCAGCAGTGAGTAAAACGCACCCTTACACAGTCTTCATACTCGGCGCCGGAGCTAGCAAACCATATGGCTTCCCTCTAGGGAACGAGCTTAAGCAAGAAATAGCGAATTTTGCATCAACAAATCCCGGACGATTAAAATCACCAAAACACAATTTCGGCCGAGATTTTATTGATAGGTTTCTCGACATCCTCAAATATAGCCCATTCGGAACGATCGACGAACTTCTAGCCAGAAAACCTAAGTTTCGTGATCTTGGATACATATGCATCGTCCAAACTCTCGCTCGACTAGAACTGACCCTTTATTCCAAAGCTATAACTGGTATACGCCATTCTTCGAATACCTCAACCTAACCTCGAGTGATTCCATAGCAAAGAACGTTAAAGTGATAACATTCAACTATGATCGATCGCTCGAGCGCTTTCTTCACGGACACATTATTCATTCGATCGATGACGAGTTCGAGGATATCGCAATCGAAAACCTCAAGCAGCTCGAAATCATACACCCCCACGGATGCTTCGGCTCGTATCCAGATGTCCCCTATGGCTTCAATTTGAATGAAAGCAGCGATGTCGAATTGGTAGCAAGCCGGATAAGAATAATTTCTGACGAGATCTCAAACTCCAAACCCTTTTTGGCCACCCGCCGCGTCATCGCGCAAGCGAAGCCATATTTGCTTCATAGGCTTTGGGTATGACAAAAGATCACTTTCGATGCTGTTCTCCAAAATGCAGAAAAACACTGATACCGAAATTTTCGGAACTGCATTCAATCTCGAGCAGAATTACGTGAATATGGTAAAGGAATTCTTTCTCGATCAAATTCAACTCACTGGATCAGGACAAACCGCGATCGAGTTCATGAACGGCGTCAAAGCTAGTCGCTACTTTTAGAGCTGCGTAGCCAAAACCACGCCCTCCAATTGAACGCGTATACCCTATTTTTCAATGCTGTCTTGGAGCTTAGCCACCAATGCCAAAGCGTACCCCTTCACCTCGCCAATATCGTCCGATTCAAGGATATCCCTAGCTACTTCCTCGAGCGGCCCACTCAGGCACGCCCTTATAGCAGCATAAGCAGAATTCGCATCTTGTTTCGTGTTGGACTCCATAAGGTACGTACATGCATGCAGCCCCGATTAGAAAAAGTACGCAAGGGGAAAAGTCTACAAACACCACATTATCAACCATTTGCGCTTTTCACCAATAATTTTAGTTAAGAAATAACCTAAGGGGAGAATTAGAAAAACTACACCTACTGTATCATATAGCCCGATGCAAATAGAAAAAAGAACCCGAGATATCAATCCGACAACTTCGTCAATTTTCCGTCGTAGTCACGGCACCAACGTACACCGTAAGGATCAGTGAATGACCATTTAAATCTAGCGAACTCAATATCAATAAATGCATCAGTATAGTTAATCGTTGTGTAATACCCATTTGTTAAAGGATACGCGAATTGATATTTAAGAGCGTGATACTCATACTCACCTGTTCTAATGGACTTTGCCCGAACTATAAAATCGATCTCCTGCATCACTGCCTCCGAGTAATATCCGACTCTCAGGAATTCACCTTCACTCCCATTATACATTTCCTTTATCTCACCCACCAACAGGAACGTTCGAGCCGGTCGTTCTCTCCCTCGCATTTTCCTCGCGTCTCTCCTTACCCTGTTTACAAATCACCCAGAGGGAAACGCCAAACGCACATAACGTCGCAAACGACCCAAGGGCATTGATTGCTTCATAATTCCACCCCGTGATTCGCGGGGCCAAAGACCAAAACCAGCAAGCTCCCATCACTCTAAGTGCATTTTTCCCAGTAGCATTGAGCTTGATCCATGGCCATAGGTACAGATTCCTTTCGATATCTAGAGCTGAAAAGCAGGGACGAAGCCATTAGATCAATATTCGACCATTAAAGTAAAGCCCACAGATTCCCTAGAAAAATACCACCCCGTCACCGACTCTCAAATACGCTTTACACGCAACCGCACGCATCAACATTTTAACTCGTTGATACTCAACAACTCCGTACGGTCCCGTTAGCCACCCTACCTGCCATGGTTAAGCAGTGGCGGCTATTGGCGTAAATTCGAGCGCCAACATTGGGATGCCAACCTCAAGCGGATTAACTGCTTGATGTATCTCCAAACACCTCCATCCTAATACGTGTATGGAAAAGCTCATTCGACCCCTGATCGCTACCCTAGTTCTAATTCTCGCTTCCTTCGCCTCCTACGCAGACGATTGGGCGCCTCTGTTTAACGGGAAGTCCTTTGACGGATGGAAGCAACGTGGCGGCGAAGCGGAGTACGCGATTAAGAATGGAGAGATCGTCGGGACCAGCGTCGCGGGGATGCCCAATTCCTTTATGACGACTGAAAAGGACTACACCGACTTCGTGCTGGAGTTCGAGGTGTGGGTTCAAGATGGGCTCAATTCGGGTGTCCAGTTTCGTAGCATGAGCAAGCCAGAGTATCGCGACGGTCGCGTCCATGGCTACCAATTTGAGCTCGATACAGCCGCTAGGGCTTGGACTGCAGGTATATACGATGAAGCCAATCGCGGATGGCTCTATCCTGTCGAGTACAACGAACCTGCCCGCGCCTATTTCAAAAATGAGCAATGGAATACCGCTCGCATCGAATGCGTCGGCAATGAAGTGCAGACATTTTTAAACGGTAAACAAGTATCCCACTTGGTCGACGATAAGCCCATCACCGGTTTTATCGGCCTCCAGGTTCATAGCATCAAAGACGAATCTCTAGCTGGTTACCAAGTACGTTGGCGTAATTTAAGAATCAATACAAAATCCCCCAAACTCTCCTCGCCCGAAGGAATCTACATCCGAAACATCGCTCCGAACACGCTGAGCGCTTCGGAAAAGCGCCAAGGTTGGTCGCTTTTGTTCGACGGCAAGAATACCAGCGCCTGGAAAAGCGCGCGCGGAATCAATCCATTCACGAAAGAAGGATGGGTCGCGGCTGACGGAGCCCTCACCATCAATCCCGGCGGAAAGGGCGGCGACATTATCACCAAGAAAACCTATGGGGCTTTCGAGCTCGATTTCGAGTTCCGCCTCTCCAAAGGAGCCAATAGTGGAGTCAAATATTTCGTCGCCAACCATGCAGGGCCTAATGCCAAGTCTCCACGGTACTTGGGTCTTGAATACCAAGTGCTCGACGATGAGGTGCACCCAGATGGAAAGGAAGGCGTTGTCGGAAACCGGACGACTGCATCGCTTTACGATTTAATTCCAAGATACAAGAAAGTACGCGATCGCTCTGTTCCTTTGCTAATAGGAAAGTGGAATCATGGTCGGCTGGTTTCCTTGCCGAACGGAACCATCCAGCATTGGTTGAATGGATACAAAGTTTTGGAGTACGAAAGAGGATCCAATATCTACGACGCCCTTATAGCTCGAAGCAAGTACGCCGAAATTGAAAACTTCGGCTTATCCGAAAAAGGACACATCCTGCTTCAGGACCACAAGGACTTGGTCAGCTATCGCAGCATCAAGATCCGGGAGCTCTAGACGCCAGTCCAACAATTAGGACGCTACCGATTCGACCAAAGAGCGAACGGCTTCAGTCGTAGTTTCGCCTTTTGCCTGCGTTCCCAAATACGCATGCAACCCGATTCGATCGGTCCATGGCTCTAGGCCCTCTATTATTTCAGGGGCATTTTTGGAGCTAACGCTTCCCGCAATCACGATCTCAATTCTTCCCTTCGACAATTGAATCACTTGATTCAACTGATTGATTCCATCGAGAGCCGAACCGGCGCGACCCCAAGGAATGCCGCTGGTCAATATTCGATCCACTCCTGCCTCGACGAGCGTTTCGAGAGCGGCCAAAGGATCGTTCAAGGTATCGAATGCTCGATGGAATGTCGTCTTCAAACCAAGCGAACGCGCCCTTTCCACGAATGCGCTCGTCCCGCGAATATCCAGTTCACCGGCTTCGTTTAGCATTCCAAATACGACCCCATCCGCGCCCGCTTGCGCCATAGCATCCAATTCAAATGCCATTTGCGTTTGCGTTTCCTTCGAATAGCAGAAGTCTCCTCCATGTGGACGAATCATCGCCATCAAGCCCGGGGCGTTAAACACGGCTCGGGACGCTTCGACAGATTCGATCGGAGGCGTCAGGCCATCCTGATCCATCGCAGCGCAAAGTTCGATCGTCTGGGCACCGCCTTTAAAGGCAGCCTCTGCATAGCGAGCCGCCGCGACTGGGCAGTCGCCACTGATGCAAGCTTCAACGCAGATCATGAGGCAACAACTCCTTCATCATCTTGATATGAGGTACGCCAATTTCCATAAAAGAACTGCCGCTGGTCCGATAGCTCAGCTTTCGATAAAATCCTACAGCGGTTTCGCGGGCGTGGAGAACGACATCGATGGCATGAGCGCTTCGAATCGCATTCTCAATCTGGCAAATCAACGCCGCTCCTACGCCTTTGCCCTGGAAACGCTCATGGACCGCCATTTGCTTCAGCCGCATTTGGCCATCGCTATCACCTAGAACGATCGCGCATCCGATCAGATCATCAGCGATCACCATCCCAAAATGTCGCGCATCCTCCTCCCAGCTAGCATCTTCATGGGTCAGATCCATCCCGAGCGGCACGCGTAAGATTGCATTGCGAAGCGTACGCTCATCGCGATACAGCTGAGATCCGTGGTCGATTTCTACGAAGCGGGCATCCATTCAGAAAACAAGGCCTCTACAGCAATTCATGGGTAGAGGCCAAACGATTCTAGAATAAATGGTATCTAACTCGCGGCAGACACGACCGAAGCTGCGGCCATTCCCAACTCGGACATGACGGTACCACCTGGAGCGCTGATTCCAAATCGATCGATTCCAATCACTTTGCCCTCGAGCCCGACATACTTGTACCATAGTCCGCTTACGCCCGCTTCGATCGCCACTCGCTTCGCGCAAGAGGCAGGCAATACGCTTTCCTTGTAGTCATCGCTTTGAGAATCGAATCTTAGCATCGAAGGCATGGATACGACTCGGGCGCCCGCGCCTATATCATCTGCAGCCGCGATCGCATGCTGTACTTCAGATCCGGTAGCAATGATGATCACCTCAAGAGCGCCACTCTCTTTCTTGATTACATAACCCCCTTTCAAGACACCTTGCCGGCGCTCTGATGCGGAGGCAGTATTGATATTGGGAACACCCTGTCGCGTTAAGGAGAGAACGGTAGGTCCGTCCAGTCGTTCCATGGCCGCTACAAAAGCGCCTGCAGTCTCTTCCGTATCACAAGGACGAATTACATCCAAGTTCGGTATCACTCTTAGACCCGATACCGTTTCAACGGGCTGATGCGTAGGACCATCCTCGCCAACGCCAACCGAGTCGTGCGTAAAAATATAAACAACCGGCAGTCCCGCTAAAGACGCCAAACGAATCGAGGGACGCAAATAGTCGGCGAATACCATGAAGGTCGCTCCAGAAGCCCGCCAAATGCCATCGTAGGCCACGCCGTTCAGCAAAGCGCCCATAGCGTGCTCACGAATGCCAAACAAGAAATTCCTGCCAGATTCATTTCCGGGAAGGAAATCCCCGCCGTCCTTTATATAATTCTTGGTCGAGCCATGCAAATCAGCCGAGCCGCTAATCAGTTCCGGTCGCGCAGCCGCAATCGGTTGAAGCACATTGGAACCTGCTGCGCGGGTCGCGAGCTTAGCGTCCGATTCCGCTTCCGGGATTTGAGCCAACAGGCCCTCCACATCGATTGGCGTCGCCGCGCCCGCCTCGAGCCGAGCCGCGAGATACGGATTATCAGATTTCCAGGCATCATACGTGGCTTTCCAAGTATTATAATTCTCGATACGGTCTGTTTTAAGCTCTGCGAAATAGGCACGCACCTCTTCCGAAACATAGAATCGCTCCTCGGGCAGTCCGAGGTTTTTACGCGCGTTTTCGGAATGCTTGATCGCTCCGCTTTCCCCATGGCCTGCGGCGGTCCCTGCTACTTCGGGGATTCCTCGAGCGATTTCCGTTTTAGCAATTATCAGCTGCGGCTTTCCTTTAGCTGCCTTGACAGCGTTGAATGCTGACTCGATCGCTCCTAAATCATGGCCGTCGATCGTAACAACATCCCATCCCATGGCTTCGTATCGCTGCGCCGTATCTTCGCTTTGCGACTTCTCTGCCATCGCATCCAGAGTCACGTCATTGCTATCGTAAAAAACGATGAGATTATCTAGCTGCAAATGCCCTGCGAGAGCGGAGGCCTCCTGAGCGACGCCTTCCTGAATGCAACCGTCGCCCGCTAGCGCGATAACATGGTTGTCGAGGATAATATGCGACTCCGTATTAAAGATGGCTGCGGCCCTTTTCTGCGATACCGCGAACCCAACCGCGTTGCCAATCCCTTGACCCAACGGGCCGGTCGTACTTTCCACGCCGTCTGTTTCTTTAAACTCCGGGTGGCCTGGGGTTTTGCTATGGAGCTGGCGAAAATTCTTCAACTCGTCCAATGAAAGATCGAATCCGGAGAGGTGAAGCCAGCTGTAGAGAAACATGCTGCCATGGCCCCCAGAAAGCACGAAGCGATCCCGATTGAGCCAGCGCGGCTCATCTGGATTAACGTTCAACGCATGGCCATAGAGAACCGCGCCGATCTCGGCAGATCCCAAAGGCAGCCCGACATGTCCCGATTTATATGCGTGTACGGCGTCAATCGCCAGTCCGCGAGCTTGATTAGCAGCGAGTGAAAGGATCTCAGTCTTCATTGTAGTGCGTTTAGGCGAGACACACCAATCGAGCCTGTCCTGGCTCTCAAGATCAAAATGGCCGATTTCAGCGGCAATTCGTATCAATATCGCAACAGCCGAAGCTCGGGCTTCTCAAAGCAGGTATGACCTCTCATTGAATCCAAAAAAAGCCGCCCAGTAATTGAGCGGCTTAAATAAAACTATAATTGAAAGCGGCTTAATGCCCTTTCGCGAGGCGCTTCTCCTTGACCTGCATCGCCTTCTTGCCCACAAGGCCACGAAGGTAGTACATGCGCGCCCGCATTGTCTTCGACTCCTTCTCGACTTCGATCTTGGAAACGTTCGGGCTGTGGATCGGAAATACTTTTTCAACGCCTTCCCCATAAGAGATGCGGCGGACCGTGAACGCCTCTTGAATTCCAGAACCCTTGCGAGCGATAACGATCCCAGAGAATATCTGGATACGACGCTTGTCGCCTTCACGCACCAAGGTGTGCACGTTTACGCCGTCGCCCACTTTAAACGGGGGAACATCCGTCTTGAGCTGGTCTTTGGTCAGTTCGTTAACAATCTGGTTCATTATATTAATCCTCTAGTAAATCGGGTCTTCGCTCTCGCGTTCTCTCCTCTCGTTCCCGCTGGCGCCACTTCTCGATTTCCGCATGATTCCCGGATAAAAGCACCTCTGGAATCGGCATGTCTCTAAACACCGCGGGACGCGTGAATTGAGGAAAGTCGAGCAAGCTGCCCTGGAAGCTTTCGCTAGTCAATGATTTTTCTTCCCCCAAAAAACCGGGTAGAAAACGGCACAAACAGTCGATGAGAACCGCCGCCGCAAGCGTCCCATTCGTCAGCACGTAATCGCCTATGCTAATCTCTTGATCGATCAGATTCTCCCGGATGCGTTCGTCGATTCCCTCGTAGTGCCCGCTCAGCAGGAGCAAGCGCTTCTTCGAAGCGAGAGACTGCGCTATCTTCGGGGTGAGCGGCTCTCCATCTGGCGCTAGATATACCCGATGCGTGTCCGCCGCCTGCAACGAATCGAACGCATCGAATACCGGCTCGGGCATAACAACCATTCCAGCGCCGCCTCCGAACGGCCGATCGTCCACCTGCTTGTGCTTTCCTTTCGCCCAGTCTCTCAGGTTATGGATATCGAGGTCGACGATCCCGCTGCTACGAGCGCGCCCCATCATGCTCTCCGATAGAAACCCATCGAGCATTTGAGGGAAAAGCGTCAGTACATCGATCTTCATGGCGGTACCGGGATCAGTAGCAAAGGGATCCGCGGGAACTGATCAAGGAAAGGGTATGGAGACTAAAAAACCCGGCCTCAAGAACCGGGTTCGAAAATACGAATTTGACCTATCTGCTCTAGGCTTCCGCCTCGGCCGCGGCAGGCGCTTCCTTGCGAGCTCGCTTAATCAAGGCATTGGTTGTGTCGGTGGGCTTGGCGCCAACTGACATCCAGTAATCCGCTCTCTCGACATTCAAGGTGAGTTCAATCTGCTGACCTTGAGCTCTCGGGATGTAGGTGCCGAGCTTCTCTACGAAGCGGCCATCGCGACGGCTACGCGCTTCCGCTACCACGATACGGTATACGGGATTGTGGGTGGCTCCACCCCTTTGAAGTTTGATCTTTAAGGCCATGTTTCGGTGTCCTGGAAAATTCGGAAAAAGACGAGGAAGATTTACCAAAATTGGGTCTTGTCAAGCAACATCCGATCCAATGTTGTTCCTCGCCTATGCTCAAAGTAGGTATCGTCGGTCTCCCTAACGTTGGCAAGTCCACGCTTTTCAACGCGCTCACGCGTACGAGAAAGGCAGAATCGGCGAACTACCCGTTTTGCACGATCGATCCCAACGTGGGCGTCGTCAATGTGCCCGACGAACGCCTCGAGGTTCTTCGAGAGATTGCAAAGACGCAGGTAGTCATTCCAGCTGCGATCGAATTCGTCGACATCGCTGGGCTCGTGGCGGGGGCCAGCAAAGGAGAGGGCCTAGGGAACAAGTTTCTAGCGAACATCCGAGAGGTGGACGCGATCGTCCAAGTCGTGCGTTGCTTCGAGAATAACGACATCATCCACAATATGGGTTCGGTTGATCCGATTCGCGATATCGAGATTATCAATACAGAGCTCGTCCTCGCAGATTTGGAGTCAGTGGAGCGTCAACGCGAGAAAGCGGTGAAAAAGGCTCGAGGCGCCGACAAGGACGCCCAGGCAGTATGCGAGCTGATCGATCGCTTGATCCCTCATTTCAATGAGGGGAAATCAGCCAATACTCTGGAGGTTTCCGACGAGGAAGCAGCGGTAATGAAGAATCTGCATCTTCTTTCCTCCAAATCGGTAATTTACGCTGCCAACGTCATGGAGGACGATCTCGCGGACGCCGATCGCAATGAACTCGTCTCAAAAGTACGGGCATTCGCCAAGGATAGCCACGATGCAGGTTGCGTCGTCATCAGCGCCCAAATCGAATCGGAATTGATCGATCTCTCCCCGGAAGAGGCGGCCGAGTTCCTGTCTGACCTGGGAGTCTCCGATTCTGGAATTTCCCTGCTCATAAAGGGCGCCTATGCGCTTCTCGGTCTCGAGACCTACTTTACCGCTGGAGAGAAGGAAGTACGCGCCTGGACCTTCAAAACCGGAATGCTCGCGCCTCAGGCGGCCGGAGTCATTCACACCGACTTCGAAGCGGGATTCATCAAGGCCGAAGTCGTGTCCTATGAGGATCTCGCAGCGCTGGGTAGCGTCGCCTCAGCCCGCGAAATCGGTAAATACCGGCTCGAAGGCAAGGAATACCCCTTCAAGGACGGGGATGTAGCCCTATTTCGCTTCAACAACTAGCTCCAACGCTATCCCGAAGATGAGCGCTTTGCGCAGCTTCGGATATTTCGCAAATTCCACCGAACCAAACGCGCGGGTCCGGGTCTCGTAAAAGGCGGGTTTTTGGTCTATTCGACGCGTTCGCGACCCTTTTTGATGGATTACTGGTTTATTCGCCTAGGTAATAGGCCCCAATCGCAACAAAATGGCTAAGCGAATCGTGTTATCTAGCGATAATTTACACGATAGCTTCCTTGTAATCCGCAGGAAAATAACGATTCTAAATTTCGCGCATGCTTTACGATCGGCCATACATGCAATCTACCCGGGGGACGCGTTCCCGAAATCTGATATTGGGAATCATTATTTTCAATGTCGTCATTTATGCGATCCAGCTCGTATCGGGCCAGGGATTTGAAAACGCGTTCGCCCTATCCGCGTCTGACCCGCACATCTGGAGTTTTATCACCTACTCGTTCCTGCACAGCACGTCCGGCATCCTGCACCTTTTGGGCAATATGGTGGGGGTGTTCTTTCTAGGAAGAGCCCTTTTGCCCGAGCTCGGAGAGAAGCGATTTGTCCAGCTCTACCTCGGAGCGAGCATCGTAGCAGGCGTCATATGGTACTTGGCGAGCTTCGTCACCGGATCGATCGGGGTCGTCGGCGCTTCGGGAGCCGTTTTCAGCCTCATCACCTGTTTCGGGCTCATCTATGGAGAAAACGACATTTTCTTCATGATGGTCCTACGCATGAAGGCGAAGATCCTCATGTACGTTTCCCTAGGTATCGCAGCGTTCGGGTTCGTATTCTTCGAATTGCTCAATGGAGCCAGCACCGCGCACTCGGCGCACCTAGGAGGTATGCTCGGGGGCTATCTATTCTACAAATTCGTCTATTTGAAGAATCCCGGCGCGGGAGCGCAGGAGACATTCAAGATGCCAGAGTGGTTCAAGGCGAAGCCAAGCAAGCCCGCCAAGAAATCGTTTCCCTATAAAGTTAATATCAGCCCGCCTAGAGACCTGAAAAAGGAGGTCGACCGGATTCTAGACAAGATCAACAGCAAGGGCTTCGGCGCATTGACAGACAGCGAGAAAAAGATCTTGGATGAGGCGGGAGACCTCCTCAAAAAACGGTAACCCAATCGCGCGCTCGACGCGTTATCGCCTAAAAGCTTTGCGCAACGCTTTAAAATCGGGCTAAATCAATGATACACAGGCTAATCGCCACCCCCATCCAATCTCGCATTTTACCTTTCCCAACGCGTATCAGTTAAAAATTAAACCAGACAAATAACGCGAAATGTTGAAACCAACCGTCTTTCTTAGAACTGCCCTAATTCTAGCGCTTAGCGTATCCTGCTTCGGACTCACTGAAAAGGAACCTCTCATAGATCCTGCAGAGCTCCCAATTTTGGAGCCAACGGATCTCATGTCACAGGAGACGATGAGAGTCATCGAAATGCTCGAAACCCTGCATTTCAACAATGAGGAGATATCCGACGAGATATTTGCCGAACTCATTCGAGAGTTCATGGGCAAGCTCGACTACAACCGCCTTTATTTCCTGAAAATGGATGAAGACACGTTCATTGGCACGTTCGGATCCCGTCTCGGCATGCAAATGCGGCACAAGGGGAATCTCGATGCGGCATTCGTCATCTACACGCGCTATCGCGAGATCGCGCTCGAGCGCATTCAATGGATCTTGGAGCGGCTTGAAGAGGACTGGGAGTTCGAAACGGATGAAGACTATGAATATGACCGCAGCGAAAGCGCCTGGCCCGCGACCATAGAGGAAGCGGACACGCTTTGGGCGAAACGCCTCAAGCAAGAGATGCTTCAAGAACTCCTGAATGAAAAGACCGAGGAAGAAGCCAAGGAGCGGCTTGGAAAGCGCTACGAGCGTCAGCTGCGCAGCATAAAGGAATTCGGCTCCAGCGATGTTCAAGAGATCTTTCTCACCAGCCTGACTCACATATTCGATCCCCATTCGACTTTCTTCTCTTCCGATACGTTCGAGGACTTCAGCATCCAGATGCGCCTATCGCTTGTCGGGATCGGCGCCCTCCTAAGCGAGGAGGATGGATATTGCGTCATTCGAGAGCTTATTCCCGGAGGTCCTGCCAAGAATACGACCGACCTAAAGCCGGATGACCGTATCGTCGCGGTAGCGCAAGGGGATGGAGAGCCTGTCGACATCATCGACATGGGGTTGAGAAAGGTCGTGGATCAGATTCGTGGCGAAAAGGGTACTGTGGTAAATCTAACGATTATTCCTGCGGATGCCGTCGATGAGTCGGAGAGACGCGTCGTCAGCATCGTTCGCGATACCGTACGCATCAATTCAAGTCGTTGCGAAGGCGAAATCCACGAAGTACCGACCGCGGATGGCACTACCATGCCGATCGGCGTAATCGACATACCCGGATTTTACGGGTCGAAGGAAGTGAGAACCAGCGTAACTGCCGATGTAGAGGAACTCGTCATCAAAATGAAGGACTCCGGTGTTCAGGCGATCATTCTGGACCTAAGACGCAATGGGGGCGGGCTCTTGAATGAAGCCGTCGATATGACCGGATTATTTATTTCGCGCGGCCCGGTGGTCCAAGTTAAGGATTCCTATGGAAAAATCCTAGCGCGTTCGGACCGGAACCCAAAAGTCGTCTACAACGGGCCCCTCGCTGTCCTCACGTCGCGACACAGCGCATCCGCTTCCGAAATTCTAGCAGGCGCTCTGCAGAACTATGGACGCGCCCTGATAATTGGAAACGATAACACGCACGGCAAAGGGACGGTTCAGCAGGTGCTGCCTCTAGAAGACTATGTACTTCGAGCCTACAACTCCGGCAACAAGGCGGGAGCCGCGAAACTGACTATTCAGAAATACTATTTGCCTAATGGCTTCTCTGTTCAACGCAAAGGAGTTGTATCGGATATATCGGTACCATCAGTTGCAGACGTCACTGCGCAAGGCGAAGCGGACTTAGACAACGCGCTCCCCTGGGACTATATCAAGCCCGCTCGATTCTTTGTGGAGATGACACTGAAAAAACCTTTTATCGGATCGCTCGTCTCACAAAGCAAGGATCGCAGAATAAAGCTGGAAGAATTCAATTTCCTTAACGAGCGAATCGAGTGGTACCAAGAACGAGAAGACCAGAAATTCATTTCCTTGAACTTGGAAAAGCGCAAGCAGATGATGGAAGATGACAAGGCGTTCATCGACCTGATGAAAGATAAGCAACGCGCTCTCGCTGAAGTGAATTTCGAAAAGACAGAGATCAAGCTGGACGCCATCTTGAAAGAAGAAGCGGAGGAGGAAGAGGAAGCCGCCGAATCCGCTCAGGCAGGAACGGCGCCGATCGACGAAGATAGCGAACTCGCTCAAGCCAGCGAAGCTGCAGAATCGACAGACGAAGGCGCATCCGACGAACTCGCTGAAAACTCCGATTCAGAAACAGATGAGGAAGAAGAGGAGGAACCCGTCCCTGACTTCGACATTCAATTGCGCGAGGCCCTTCGAATCATAGTGGACGCCGTGAACGCGTCACCAAATATCAATGACTGGAAGCAACCAGCGCTTCCACTCGCCTCTTCGAAGTCTCGATTCGAGAAATTGATCAACTAGAACGCGGTCGTTCTTTACTTCCTAGCCCTTATGAATCGGGGGCGCCCACTCCAGTCATCCATTCCCTCGCATTCGCTATAATGCGATCGGCGGCATGCATCGAGCAATGCTTCGCGCTGCCCAATTCCGGTTTCCAGCCATAGCAATCCACCCGATATCAATCGCGACGCAGAGTCATCGATGATTTTGAGCAAGTCCTCGATGCCTTCGTTATCAGCTATAAGCGCGGAGGTAGGCTCAAAGTCCTTCACCTCGCTTTCCGCGGATTTCCATTCCGGCTGAGTAAGGTATGGGGGATTTGATACAATTAGATCGAACTCAGTTCGCCCCTCCAACGCTTGGAACCAGTCTGACTGAACAAATTCGATCCGATTCTGAAGGCCGCAATGCAAGGCGTTCTCTTGAGCGAGCTCCAACGCTTCGCGGCTATTGTCGACTGCGACAACTTGAGATCGGGGAAAATGCATCGCCAACGCCAATCCAATCGCGCCTGTCCCAGTACCCAAGTCCAATATGCTCAAGTCATGATCAATCTCTGGACCCATGTCCTTAATGTACTCTACCAGCTGTTCCGTTTCGGGACGAGGGATCAAGGCTCGCGGATCGCACTTCAGCGTTAGCTCGTGAAACTGGGTCTGGCCAAGAATGTACTGGAGCGGCTCGCGCTTACCTCTCCGAGCCACTAGAGTTCGCATCCGCTCGAGTTCGGTCTCTATCAATGGCCGGTCGAATTGAAGGTAAAGCTGCATTCGGTCGATTCCAAGGGAATGGGCGATCAGCCACTCCGCGCTAAGACGAGGGCTTTCAACCGATTTTCGTTCTAGAAACGCGGCGCTCTTTCGCACCACTTCAAGAACTGTAAGCGCTTCCCCCATACAAAACCGTCGGACTAGGATTCGCTTTGAGCGCTGATCAATGACTCGATTTTAAGCTTTTGATCCTCAGCTTGCAACGCTTCCATCACCTCGTCCAATTCCCCTTCCATAACTTGGGGCAGGCTGTGGATCGTTAAGCCGATTCGATGATCCGTTAAGCGGCTCTGCGGGAAATTGTAAGTGCGGATGCGCTCGCTCCGGTCGCCTGTGCCGACCTGTTTCTTGCGATTTTCCGCGTACTTCGCGCGCTCCTCTTCTTCCTTCGCTTGCAGTAATCGCGATCGCAGTACCGTCATCGCTTTAGCCTTGTTCTTGATTTGCGAGCGCTCGTCTGAGCAAAGGACGATGATTCCGGTTGGTTGATGCAATATCTGAACAGCGGAATCTGTCGTATTTACTCCCTGGCCTCCTGGGCCACTTGCGCGGGTGACTGTAATTTCGAGGTCCTGCGGGTCGATTTGAATATCGACCTCTTCCGCCTCCGGAAGGACGGCTACGGTCACCGTCGACGTATGGATTCTCCCCTGCGACTCCGTTTCGGGAACCCGTTGAACCCGGTGCACGCCACTCTCGAATTTCAGTTGCTTGTACGCTTCCTCCCCACGGATAAGGAAAGCGATCTCCTTGTACCCGTTAATCCCGCTCTCGCTAGAATTCATCTGCTCCAGGGACCACCCTCTTCGCTCAACCAGACGAGAATACATTCGGTAAAGGTCTCCCGCGAAGAGAGAGGCTTCATCGCCTCCTGCCCCGGCCCGAATTTCGACAATCGTATTGCGAGAATCGGAATCTTCCGGTGGAATCATCGAAACGAGAATCTTCTCCTCCAAGCGCTCAATCTCCTGCTCTAGCTCCGGCAGCTCTTCGGTAGCGAGCTCCTTGAGCTCCTTATCCCCATCAGGATCCGCCAAGAGCTCATTGTGCTCGGAGCGGGCGTTCTTGGCCGTTTCCAGCGCCTTGTGATCCTCGAGAAGCTGGCGCAATTTCGTCTGCTCCCGAGATATCGTCGCTGATCGACGGGCATCATTGAAGAAATCGGGTTGATTCATCATCTCATCGATTTCCTCGACCCGTTTCTGGAAGGGAGTGATATCTGGAAGCTCTATCGCCATTGGAAAACAAGGACCAATGCCGGGTCGCTTCCAAAACTGCAAATCTGAATTTCACAATTGCAGTCCCCTTTCGATACCCTTTCCTTGCATCCATGCCACAAGGACTGTTCACCCAGAACAGAATCGCGCTCATCTGGGACTTCGACAAAACGCTGATTCCCGGCTACATGCAGCAGCCAATCTTTGAGCGATACAACATCGACGAAGCGCGTTTTTGGGAAGAAACCAACGCCATGGCAGATCGCTACAAAGAGCGTGGATACCGCGTTTCAGGCGAGAGCGTCTACTTGAATCACATACTCACGCACGTGCGCAATGGCGAGATGAAGGGACTCAACAACTCCATTCTTCGAGAATTGGGGGCAGAGATTGAATTCTATGACGGTCTCCCCGACTTTTTCAGGGAGTTGCGTGAAGAAGCGCGCTCTAAACCTGAATACAGGAAGCATGAAATCGAGCTTGAGCACTACATCGTAAGCACCGGTTTAGCAGAGATGATCCGCGGAAGCAAAATCGCACCCCAAGTCGATGGCATTTGGGGGTGCGAATTCATTGAGAACCCGCTCCTGCCCGGATTCAATAGCCAAGATGAATTGGCCGTAGAGACGGAACAAGAAATCAGCCAGATCGGAATGATGGTGGACAACACCACTAAAACGCGGGCTCTGTTCGAAATCAACAAGGGCTCAAACAAGGACGATGCCATCGATGTAAACGCCAAGATGGCTCACGAAGACCGACGCATTCCATTCCAGAACATGATCTATATCGCGGATGGCCCCAGCGATGTGCCTAGCTTTTCCGTCGTTCGCAAATTCGGAGGCAAAGCCTACGCCGTATACAAGCCAAGCAATGACGCGGAGTTCGCTCAAAACGATGTCCTCCTCCAAACCAATCGCATCCATGCCTATGGACCCGCTCGATACTTGGGGGACTCCAATACCTCTATGTGGCTCAGATTGCACGTCCAGAGAATCTGCGACCGGAGCGTTTCGGATCGAGAGGCCAACTTCGCAAATCGAATCGCAGAGCCTCCGCATCACCTCAAGGACTCGCTTGAAGAAGCGCCTTCCGAGAAAGACTTGGAGGAACAGGAAACGCTTGAACTCTAGTCGCCCCGCGCAGCCTGCGCTCGGACCGACTCCCCTCGATTCAGCGCCTTGCGCAATGAAATACTTGAAATCGTCGAATTCGTTGTCTAAACGCTTCGCCCTCAAAACTCCAAAAATCCACCCATTCAGGGAACCTTGATATGTTGTCCGAATCTACGATTCATTCTCATAACTCAATAAATATCCACCTATGGTTGTTGTAGAAAATATAGTCAAAGACTACGGGGACTTGCGCGCCGTCGACGGCGTTTCCTTCGAGGTCCGAAAAGGCGATATTCTCGGCTTTCTCGGCCCCAATGGAGCAGGCAAGTCTACCACGATGAAAATGATAACAGGCTTCCTTTCACCCACATCCGGAACCGCATCCGTCGCCGGCTTCGATGTGCTGAAGGATCCTCTAGAGGCGAAGAAGCGCGTGGGCTACCTACCTGAAAGCAGCCCTGCGTATCCAGAAATGACAGTGGTCGAATTCCTGTCGTACGTAGCCGAAACGAGAGGCTTTCGCTCCCAGGACGACATCCACAACCGCTTGACGGATGTCATCGTCAAATGCCACTTGCAAACCGTTCAAAACCAGGCGATCGAAACTCTGTCGAAAGGTTACCGGCAACGCGTAGGAGTCGCTCAAGCGATTCTCCACGATCCGCCCGTACTGATATTAGACGAGCCTACAGACGGACTGGATCCCAATCAGAAGCACGAAGTGCGAAAACTCATCAAGGCGATGGCCGAGGACAAGGCCATTATTCTCTCGACCCATATTCTTGAAGAAGTCGAAGCGATCTGCAATCGCATCATTGTAATCGACCAGGGCAAAGTACGCGTAAACGAAACTCCAGAGGAGTTCAAAGTGCGTAAGCCCGGCTCGTCCATAGACGAGATTTTTCGCGAACTTACAAACGACAAGGCATACGCATGAACCAAATAGCGCCTGTATTCAAAAAAGAGTTTTTCGGCTATTTCCGCTCGCCAGTAGGCTACGTGATTCTAGCTGTATTCCATGTAGTCGTTATCGGACTCGCAATCTTCGCGGGCTACTACGAGAGCAATCAAGCCAATCTAGGTACGCTTTGGACCTTTCTTCCTTGGACCTTTCTCATATTCATTCCCGCGACGGGCATGAGACTATGGGCTGAGGAGAAACGATCTGGAAGTATCGAGCTTCTCTTTACACTGCCCATTTCAACCATTGCCGCTGTGCTTGGGAAATTCCTGGCCGCCTGGGCTTTTATCGGTATCGCGCTCGCGCTGACCTTTTCACTTGCCCTGACAACGAGCTATCTGGGCAATCCCGACTGGGGCATCCTTTTCTCTGGATACTTTGGGTCCTTGCTCCTCGCGGCCGCCTATCTATCGATAAGTTCCGTTTGCTCAGCTCTGACGAAAAATCAGGTGATCGCCTTCGTAATCAGCGTGCTGATCTGTTTTCTAGCGACGCTATTTGGCTCTCAAATCCTGCTGACGCTATTTGAGAATATCGCGCCACCGACAGCCCTCGAATTCCTGGGGAACTTCAGCTTCCTGACCCATTTTCAGACAATGACCAGAGGGTTGATCGAGCTGAGCGCCGTTTCGTTTTTCGCCACGCTCACCATAGCGTTTCTCGCGATCAACGTAGTCGTATTAGAAAAATAGAATCGAGGACAAACACCATGAAAGTAAGTTCAAAAATACACGCTACCGTATTGATTCTAGTCAATTTCCTTCTCCTCCACTTTGTCGTATCTTCACTTCCACTACGGATAGATATGACTGCGGACAATTCATTCACGCTATCCGATAGCGCGAAGTCCCTTCTGGCAAAGATTGAAGAGCCGATCCGGTTTGATTTCTATAAAACGGAATCCGTAGAAGGCTTATCCCCTCAGATAAAGATGCACATCCAAAACTTTGGGAATCGCGTCGAACAAATGCTGCGCCAATTTGAACGCGCCGCTAAGGGAAAGATCATACTGGATAAAATCGATCCGGAACCAGATACCTCCGATGAGGAAAACGCCATTGCCGCGGGCGTCCACGGACAAAGCCTCCCGAATGGTGGCAGCGTATTTCTCGGGCTGGTCATCAGTCAGGGCGATTCGGAGCACGTGATCCCATTCTTCGACTGGAACAAGGAAGGTTCGATCGAGTACGATATCGCAAAAGCGGTCTTCGAGGCTCAGCAATTGTCAAAGCCCACCCTCGGGTTGATAACGAGTCTACCGCTCAAAGCGCCTCCCTACCCGACCATGCCGGGTCAGCCACCGCAAGAGGATCAATATATAATAAGCGAACTCGAGAGCTCGTTCAATATTGAGGTCATTGAAGCTAGCGCTACGGAGCTACCAAAGAATCTGGATATGCTCGCGGTCATTCACCCGATCGGGCTTTCCGAATCGCTCCTCTTCGACATAGATCAACTAGCGCTCTCTGGAAAGCCGCTTTTCGTCGCGGTCGATCCGTCCTCCTTGTATTTCGTGAGCCAAACCCAGCAGAATCAAATGATGATGGGACAGCCCAATCCCAATACATCTAGCGATTTTCAGCGATTCTTTTCCGCTTGGGGCGTGGAGTACTCCGCAAGCGACGTACTGGCGGACCCGAACATCGCCTATGCCCAGCAAGGCTCCATGCGGTCGGCATGGCTCATTTTCCGCGAAGAGCAAACGAGCGAAGACTTCCTACCTGCTGCAGAACTCAATGCGGTTCTACTGCTTGAATCCGGCCAGATCAGCCTAACGGAAGACTCGAAGCTCACGCTCGAGCCGATCCTCCAAACCTCCGAGGGGGCAGGCACCGTCAATGGCATGATGCTGCAATTCGCTCAGCAAGAAGGTCTACTGAATCAATTGCAACCAACCGGAGCGCCCCAAACGGTCGCGGGTGTCCTGAGCGGGGAGTTCACAACTGCCTTTCCCAATGGAAAGCCCACCGATCCAAGCGCCGAAGAGTCTGATGTTGCAGAGTCTGAATCACCAGAGCAGCTGTACACTGGAGAAACCAATGTATTCATAATTGCAGACACTGATTGGACTCTGGATCAATTTTCGATTCGAAGGCAGAACTTCCTGGGAATGATGACGGTCCAGCCGATCAATGACAACTTGGCTATGGGAACCAACATCATGGAGTTCTTCGGAGGCAGCAAGGACCTGATCGGCATTCGAGGCAAAGGAGGCCAAGCCCGGCCATTTGACCGCGTCCAAGCCCTGGAGGTCGAAGCTCAAAAACAGTACCAAATCAAGCTGCAGGAAGTGGAAGATCGAATCTCGGAAATGAACCAAGAGATTCAAAACCTCGTTAGCCAGCAGCAAGGCACAGGACTGATAGTCGCTGGTCCAGAGCTGTCCGAAGCGATACAAAACTTGCGAGAGAACGAAGCGAACTTACGCGCGGAACGTCGCGTCATTCGGCGAGACTTGCGCAAAGACATCGAAGCCCTCAAATGGAAACTTGTGTCCTTGAATATAGGATACTCACCTATTGGGTTGGCTCTTTTTGGCCTCCTTTTCTATAGAATGCGTAAAAGCAAAGCACTTTAATAGATTACCATGAATCTTAAAAATTTATACGTTTGCGCCGGGATACTCTTGGTCCTGGCAATTCTCATCAATCTCTTCACCGGTTCGAGCAATGCGCCACTACTGGATGAGCGAGTTGGTTCCAGCATCGTGGATCCCTCGGCCCTCCGAGATGCCGGTAAGATCATCGTCGAATCCGGCGGCGACACGATCACGCTCGTCAGTAGTCCCGAAGCGAATTCTTGGGTGCTAGAGGAAAAGTACAGCTTGCCGACTAGCTATACCCGGGTTTCGCAATTCGCCCGAAACGTATCGGAAGCGAAACTTCAGCGACTCGTCAGCGAAAATCCAGAACGAATCGAAACGCTAGGCTTCGAAGGGGGCGACAGCGCTCGATTCTACGATACTTCAGGAAACGAAATCGTCGCTTTCGATCTCGGAAAGGAAACGGAAAATGGACGTCAATTCCTGCGCTACCAAGGCGAAGAGAAAGCCTTCCTCGTCAATACGACCTTTCTCATCGATGCGAACCACGACTCATGGCTAGAAAAATCGCTGGTCGATTTCGAGGCGAGCGATGTTACGTCAATCGTCGTATCACTCCAAAATGGGGACACGCTTTCCATCGAGCGGGACAATGCGGATGCTGACTGGTCGACGAGCGATACGCTTCCCGATGACAAGATTCTCAATCAAAGCGCGCTTTCTCAAATCGCTTCCAAATTCGCAGGGCTCAATTTCACTGCCACTGCCGAAGTCGATGACGCCAACGTAGTCGCCGCGCGGGACAACAGCCATAGCTTCGATCTATCGCTCAACGATGGCAAGCGCTACACATTCACGATCGGTCGCCAGCCAGAGTTGGTTATCGAGAAAGAGGTTGAGAAGGAAGGCGAGGATGGGGAGACGACTACAGAGACAGAGGAAGAAGTGGTCACGCCGGAAGGCCCCGTCTACTTCTTCATCGCTTCTTCGGATCCAGAGGAACGTATTAATGAATACATGGGCAAGGCTGGCTTCGAAGCCAGCTCCTATCAATTCACCAGTCTTCCCGATTCGCTGGATGCCCTGTTATCAGATGCTCCCGAACCGATTGAAGAACCGCCTGCTCCTTTAGTAACTGCGCCCGAAAATCCAGAGGCCGAGTAGATTCTTTTTTCAACGCCGACTCGCGAACTAGCAGTCGGCGTTTTTCATTGCCGCTCCAATTCGCTTTTGAGCGCGATCACGTCACCGTGGAGCGCTTTGGCAAGCGCCTTACGATCGTCCCCAGGGATTCGGGATTCGCCAAATACGATAGTCGCTTTAATCGATTTCAAGGTCATCATCTTAAGAAGGTGCTTCCCAAACGTCATTTCCTCCCACCAGCAGACGTCCAACGCCGGGTCGCCGCCCTCGCATTCATATTGTATAAACGCAGGCGTCACGCCCCATTGATTCGTAACCACAGGTTGCAGCAGCGACGACTTGAAAGGAAGCACCTCGGATCCGTCGGTCGATGTCCCTTCTAAATAGACTGTCATTCCCACTTTCTGCTCAATCGCTTGGGCGAATCCTTCTTCCTGCTTGGAGACTTCGCTACGGCGGCTCCGGTCAATGAAGAGCGTGCCCGCCATCTTTACAAACCTGCCGATCACAGCCCAATCGCCCACGCTCTTCTTCGATAGGAAGACCTGCGGGGTGATTGACGCCATCACAAGGATATCAACGTAGCCCTGATGATTGGCGGCGATAAAGCTCCCCTCAGGCGGCATTCCCTTCGCCACGACTTCGAGTCGCAGCATGCGCAGCAATCGTTTAGCGAACCGCATTTGCCATAGGGCCCGTCGATGGGCATCCCACGCATCGCCCCTCTGCAGGACATACCCCAGGCCCATAAAGGCGAATATCGCGGCCATCCAAATCAGGCCAATCGTCTGACGAATGCGTTTCGAAATCCAAGACACTGCCGCGATCAAAGCGTCGCCGGGCAAATTGACAAGTCCCGCCTGTCCGGGGGCTATCCCAAGAATTTCTGTAGAGCTCTAGGACCAAGGCTCTGCAAGTCGAGCAGAGTTAGGAAGTCGATGGTCTTGAATTCCCGATCAAGGGCGGGTTTACCGCAAAGACGCGCTCCGAGAGTCAGGTATGCCCGCATCAAACGAGGGGCTTTGAAGGGTTCATTCCCAATCGCGCCCAAGTCCGCAACCTGGCATTCGAATCCAGAATTTGGCGAAGTCAGAAAACGGTCCTCAGCCTGGTACTTCAACAATCCCTGATACGCGGTCAATCCCACCGCAGGATCGGTAGAGGTCAACGAGCTGCAACCGATCAGGTACCGCGAATCATAGAGCTTCGTATATTGAGCGATCCCTTTCCAAAGCAAGCCAAGCGCGACCATGTTGCGGTGTTCCTTAGCGATGCAAGCCCGCCCGAGTTCAACGGTCTTTTCACGGATCGCTTCGAAGGGGTCGAAATTGAATTCTTGTTCGCTATAGTATCCTAGGTTCTCTCGCGCGTTTCTCCCCGTTTGCAGTCGGTAGGTGCCGATAATCGATCCCGTACTCGACTCCTCAATGAGCAAATGATCGCAAACAACGTCGAATTGATCCACATCCAGTCCCGAATCCTCCGAGGAATCCAGGCCCTCTCCCAACTCGAGATTGAATACGCGATAGCGCAATCTCTGCGCCGCCCTCACATCATCATCGCTCTCCGCAATTCGAACGTTGTATGCGGACGTCGGCGAGGGAGGGATAGACTCCTGAACTCGGAGATTCCGAGCGGTTTCGCTCTGAAAAATTGGCATTGGCTTCTTGGAGAACGGACTATTGTGACGAAAGCGAGCCTACAATTCATTGAACCTGTCAAGCCAGCCGAAAAAGTGTGATAGCGAATTAACGTCGCCGTAACCGAAAAGGCATCGAACGACCTCAATTCGCTAGACCAACAACGCTCGAAAGGTTCCTAGAACTGCAATTCCTTGGCCTTCTCGTACTCCTCCATCGCTTCAGCGAGATAGGAGTGCAATGCGTCAAGCCGTTCCTGGGAAGAGGGATGCGTCGAGTTCCATGCTTGTCCAGTGCCTGCCCCGGAATCCATAGCAGCCATCTTTTCCATCACGGCAATCGCCGCATTGGGATCATAGCCGGCCCGAGCCATGTACATGATTCCGATTCGATCAGCTTCTGCCTCCTTGGCGCGGTCCCAAGCCGCTAGGTGCCCCGTCAATGTAGGATCCAATACGAGCCCGCTCAGTCCGCCCGTCAAAATTGATGAGGTGCCGGAACCGAGCTTTACGATGCCCATATGAGACATCCGCTCGTGAGTGTGGCGCGCAGTCACGTGGGCGATCTCGTGAGCGATCACCGAGGCAAGCTCATCTTCGGTCTTCACCAAGTCGAATAGCCCTGAAAAGATCCCTACCTTGCCGCCCGGCATTGCGAAAGCGTTTATTTGCCCCGGCACGTCGAAGACGACGAATTCCCATTCCGCTAAGGGCATATCCCAAAACACTTGCTGCGATATCCGCTCAGAAACGTTGAGCATCCAATCGTTCATCCTCGGGTCTTGGGAGATCGGGTGCGACGCCTTCATCTGCTCAAAGGCCGCTTTCGTCATTTTGACAACCTCCGTATCGGACATGAGATTGATTTGGCGCCGCCCGGTTACAGGGACCGTGCTGCAGCTTGTGAAGACGATTGATACAAGCGACGCAAGCGCTACGATTCGCAGATAGGTTTTCGATTCCATGGATGCTTGATTACTGCTTTCTAGTACGGACTAAGCGGGCTTTCGGATTAATTTATTTATCGTTCGACCTAATTTTTGCAACCGAGATCCCTCATGAAGGGTCTAACATAATACAATATTCCATCCGAAACCCTACGCGCCTACACTCGACAGTATTCAATCCGATCACTATATAGCGATCGCCCCTAAATTCGTGGATCGGATTTGAACGCCTATGAGGTGAATTAGATGAATCCAAATACCCATTAAAATCGTAAGTTTACCTAGGTAAGCTTTGCAAATAAGCGATTCCTGCTGCAATATTTGAACGTAGTCCCTACCTATGGTAGACTAATCGCCTAATTAGCCATTACTAGCTTTTGAGAAAACGGAGAATACGAAAGAATGCCGGATAGCGAAGATAGCCATCAGAATCCGAGAAAACACCGGGTAATCCACTGGAATCCAGAGGATGAAGAAGCCGCGGAAAGAGCGCGGGCTTCAAGACGCAAGCTGATCACAATGGGAGTGTCCGCAGGCGTAGTCCTCATCGCGATTGTCAGCATTGCCACTCTATGGAAGAATCCAGATCAGGATACGAAGGAATTCACCGACCGACTCGGGATAACCGAAGAAGCCGTCCCTGAACTCGATATTCAGCAAACGTTCGCCAATCGATCTCGGGCGGATCTCGAGCAGGATTCCGCTGAAAGCGGGCTGGAGAAAATCCGTCAAATGAGGGTGAACCACCCCATTCTAACAACTAAGCTCGTCGCCGTTCAGCGAGAGTTCATTCAGGGCGAGGATTTAATGAAGCGCCAAGCTTTCGAGCGAGCCTATGAGATTTTCGTAAGCGTGAACGCTCAAATCGAGGAATTCTCGAATCTCGTCGAAGCGAAGATAGCCACGCAGGAAATGTACGATAATTTCCTAATCCGCGTCGATGAGCTCAAATCTTCCAAGCACCTCAATCCCGTGGCGTACGACGACGCATTCGACGCCGCCAGCGCCGGGAAGCAGTTCTTGATGGAAGGCTCATTCAATGCTTCGAAGACCAAGCTCACGGAGGCCACCGAGAAGCTGCAGGAACTCACGGATTCCATAGCAGGCTATGTTCGCGAGAATGCCGCCCTAGGACATCGGTACATCGCTCAAGGCCAAGGAGCGAAGGCTATAGAAGCCTTTACGAACCTCCTCTCAATCGACCCTCAAAACGAGGATGCGATTCTCCAAATCGAGCGCGCAAAAGTTGCGGACGAAGTTTTCACCCTTATCAAGGAAGCGGAAACGAATGAACGAGCGGAAGCCTTCGAGGTCGCCTTAACCGCTTACGAAGAGGCCTTCGAGAAAGACTCGAAGTCGGCGAAAGCGCAAAACGGCATTTCCCGAGTTCGGCGCAAGATCGAGAATCGCGACTTCAGCAAATACCTCGCCATAGCGCGCAATGCGGAGACCGAACACCGCTACGATGAAGCGATCGAGCACTTCCAGCTTGCGCTGACCATTTTCCCAGATCGAAAAGAGCTTTCGGACTCGATATTGAAAGCGAGACAGGACAAGCACCAGAGCGATATCGCTCGCTTGATTACCAAAGCGTACGCTCTTGAAACCAATAATCGGGATTGGACGGGAGCTCGCGCCATCTATCAAACGCTCATCGATATGGAGCCCGACTTGCAGGAGGCCAAAGACGGACTTCTCCGAACTGGAAAAGTGATCCGCAGCATTCTCAGGTACGAGAAGTACTTGGAAATCGCCGAAATTGAAGCACAGCGCTTGCAATACCAGCTCGCGAGGCAGTCGTTTGACCTGGCGATGAAGTCGAAGCCGGACTACCTGCCGCTTTCGGACAACACCAAGCGCCTCCAACAGCATTTGATCACACAGAGTCGCCCCGTGAGCGTACTCTTCATTTCAGACATGTCTACCTGGGTAAGCGTTCAAGGCCCCACCGCCAAGAAGCCTACCAAGCTCAAGGAAACGACCATCAACCTACTACCCGGAGACTACCGCGTGATCGGACGCAAGAAAGGCTACGAGGACGTAACGCTTCGCCTGCAGATTCGTGGCGGCGTCGCGCAATCACCCCTAACCGTCATTTGCGACGAGAGATCGTAGTGACCCAAAACAAAACTTATCCATGAAGAATCGAAGCCTACTAAACGCAACACTGCCCATCTTGGGAGCGATGCTGCTTATCTATCCGAGCGCAATGGCCCAATTCGATCCCGATACGAGCATTTTCGATGCTGAAGCCAACGGAGCAGGGCCCAACAGCGGTAATAATGGAAACAACGGGCGATCGGGAAGGCCTAGCATATCCACGTCTGGGATCCCCATAGGCGGAGATGTTTCTATATTGGACGAATCCAGTTTACCCCCGTTGGGGACAATCAATATTCCCGGTGGCACCGGATTGAACATACCTGTCAACATACCTGGAATGCCTAGCGGCTCTTCCGGTTCCAGCGGAGGCAGCAGCGGAATGCCCGTTCCAATGGGTGGGAGCTCCGGTGGAGGCGGCCAAAGCAGCAGTAGCATGGGCCTTCCTCCCATGGGAAGCAGCAGCCAAGGCTCGCAAGGTCAAAGCAGTTCTGGCATGCCCCCAATGACTTCAAGCTCCAGTAGCTCAAGCGCAGGCTCTCAGGGAAATAATACACCTCTTATCCCCATGCCTCCCTCCAATTCGGGGAGACAAGGACAACAGGGTCGGCAAAGCCCTATGGGACAAATGGGGCAGCAGGGTGAGCAAGGTCAATCTGGCCAATCTGGTGAATCTGGCTCCGAAGGGCAGTCGGGCAAATCAGGTGAAGGTGGAAACCCCAGCGAATCGCCCTTGGGTCAATTGCCTCCCCCTCCCCCAGACGTCAAAATTGGTTCGACCAATGAAGAGATCGGCGGGCCTCCCGTTGGAGACGTAATCGGTCACGATCCCAATGCGATCGCTGCAGAGGGAGAATCAGGCTCCCAAAATGGGGACGACAATCAAGCCAGACGCGCTGGAGATATGGGCGGGAACAACGGGAAGCAAGTAACAGAATCGGATGGCCAGCAAGTGGGTGGCGGCGGTAGCCAGGGATCCAATCGAGCCAAAGGCACCGAAGAAGGCGCCAAGATGTCTACAAACTTGTAGTTGCGGTTCACATACGGCTACTTGCCATTCAGGAATAGATGACTAGATTAGCTATTATACTTTCGATCTCGTTGCTTGCTCTAGCGGCGACGAGCCTTGGCCAGATGGTGCCTACCAAAGTAATTGTATACCCGCTTGAGGCGGTCATCGACAGCGGTAGCATGACGAACGGTCAATTCAAGAAGCGGTATCCTGGAATCGATGTCACTGATTTCGGATTAACCGACGAAGGATGGTATATACGCTACACTCACCATAAGCTTGTCTACATGTTCGGTCCAAGCGACGATTTGGAATATACGCGCGAACTAAAAGCAGTTCTCGAGGAAATTCGATTGTCGGCAGTACTCAAGGATCCGAAGCTGAGCTTCAGCAAGGTGGAGATTGTCAAATTCGAGTTTTCAGGAGCTACCAATTAAGCTCCCTAAGAGACATCGCCCGCGTATCCGCCACTCCACTTCAGCTTACGCCTCACGACGTTGAAATGGGAATAGTTGATCTTCTGGGCTATAAGCAAGTTTTGAGACGAGAGCTTAATGGCGATGGAACTGTCTTCCGACGTAGACAAGTTGCGCTGCCCATCAACGGCGACTACAAGCTGACCATTGGGGATCGCATTCTCAACTCGAAGTTCAACATCTTCAGGCAAAATAATGGACCGGTTGCTCAGGGCATGCGGGCAGATAGGAGTAAGCGCAATCACTCGAGCTTCGGGATGAATCAAGGGTCCTCCAGCTGAAAGCGTATACGCTGTGGATCCCGTTGGAGTACTGAAGATCAAGCCATCGCACACATAGGTCGTCACCAATTCATCGTTGGCGAATACATTCAAGTGAACGATCCGGCTCACCGAGGCGGACTTGATGACAACATCATTCAAGGCAACGTCGTCTTGGCTTTCCTGAGTACTGCATTCAAGCAACCCGCGACTTCGAACGATATATTGTCCCTGAAGCACGAGTGGAAAAAGCGATTCGACTTCCTCGGAGCTATAAGTGGTCAAAAAACCGAGCGTTCCTCGATTAACGCCAATGAGCGGGACTTGCCGCTTAGTCGATTCCGACGCGACGCTCAGAAAAGTACCGTCTCCTCCGATGACGCAGCACGCATCCATACCCTCTAAGAAACCATCTGGAACTGGGAATTCATGAGTTTCGCGAATCTCCACCCCATTCTCTTCAGCGATGCAGCGCAATCGACCAAGCAATTCGAATGCTTCGGATTTCGTCTGGTTCAATACGAACGCGAGACGTCTTATCGGCTTATTCTGAGACACAGTCAGGAGGTTCGCGCGGTAATTCTCTTATTTCAACTTCGAAAGCCCTAGGAGAAACTCCACATTTCCATCGGCTCCCTTGATTGGCGACGGTACGCAACCCGCTCTCTGCGAGCCTTCAAGATTTTCAAGAGCGAACCGCTCCACATCCGACAAGGCTCGGTTTCGAGCATCCTCATCCTTAATCACACCTCAAAACTTATCCGCTATTTCCTTTCCCACTTCGAATTGCGGTTTCACTAGGGCAACCAGGATTCCTTCGAGCTCCAAAAATGGCCAGATCGCTGGCAGGACCGATTTCAGCGAAATGAAGGACAGATCCATAACGATACGATCATAGCTATCCAATGGAAGGTCGCCTCGCTCCAAATAGCGCGCGTTCACTTTTTCTAAATTAACGATGCGAGGATCATCCCGCAGCTTTCCATGTAGCTGGACTCTACCTACATCTACGCAAGTAACGCTTTTCGCTCCCATCTGTAGCGCATAGTCTGTAAAATCGCCAGTAGACGCGCCCACGTCGAGTACGGTCAACCCTTCGAAACTCAAATCATACTCGCTTGCAAATCCCTCAAGCTTCTCGCCACCTCGACTTACAAAGCGCTTACCCTCCTCGACGAAGATCGGCAAGTCCGCCTCCACTTTGAGGCCCGGCTTGTCCAATCTACGATCTCCCTCTCGGACTTTACCTGTCATTATTAGCGCTTTGGCTTCACTGCGACTTGAAGCGAAGCCTCGGCTCAGGACGAGCTCATCTAGCCGAATCTTAGCCATGGTCGCTCGACTGAAAGTACGCCTCCGCCTCTGAAATATCCTTTTGGATCTGCATTTTCAAAGCGTCGACCCCGGCAAACTTGGTTTCAGGCCTGAGAAATCGTTTCCACTCGACTCGTAAGCGATCGCCGTAAGTGAATGGGCACTCTCCTAGAACGTGCGATTCCAGCAAGGGCTCCTCGAGTGAGTTAATAGTTGGCCGTACCCCGAAATTCGCTACCGCTGGCAGTTGCTCATTCCCACGCTCTCGCGATACCGTCACCGCGTACACGCCATACTTGGGGCGCAATTCTCCCGTGAATGGAGTGTTCAAGGTAGGCACTCCGATTGTCCGTCCCATCCTCTTGCCTTCCGTAACCTCGCCAAAAGACTCGTAGTCGTAGCCAAGAAGCCGATTCGCTTCCTCAGTTCGACCTTCCAATAGAGAATGCCGTATTCGCGTGCTGCTTACACGTTCGCCGCCAACATAAAGGCAATCGAGCGACTCGTATTTGATTCCAGCTCGCTCCGCCAGCTTTGAGAGCAATTGAGTATCCCCTATCCTACCCTTACCGAATTTCCAGTTGTCCCCCGTGTGAATTGACGCTAAGCGTGGCAGCTTTGACTTCAACATGTCGACAAAGTCTATCGCCTCGATCGCAGCGAACTCGGGAGTGAAAGGTTCTTGAACCACGAAGTCGATTCGCATTTTCTCAAGTTCCGCAAACTTGGCTTCCCTTTCCAAAATCATAGGAACTGCATTGTCGGGTCGGAAAAGATGACTCGGATGCGGCCAAAATGTCAGCGTTCCTGACAGCCCACGCGAACGTGCTGCTGCTCGTATCGCCGATTCAATGACAACGCGGTGTCCTGTATGCACTCCATCGAACATTCCAATCGCCAGATGGATCGGCGAATCCGAACCTGTCTCGCAGGAATCCAAAGACTTGAAGCGCTGTGGGGTCTTCATCGCCTAGTCGACTAAAGCACCGAATTCGGTAACGCTTCATTCTTTCCAATAAGCGCTTTCGAGATTTCTTCGTGGCTCGCATCCTGAAATGCTTCCAATTCAATCGAGTCGTTCACGTGAAACTTGTCGGACGAGAGCCTCCTCAAGGACGATAGGTGCCCTCCGCAGCCGAGTTTCTCACCGATGTCATTGGCCAGAGATCGCACATAGGTACCCTTCGTGCAGTCCAAGCTGAACTCGATTTCCGGCTCCTCATAGCGCGTAACGTCGAATCGAGAAATTCGAATGAAACGTGGTTCGCGTTCAACCTCTTTTCCTTTTCGAGCCATCTTGTAAAGTGGCTGGCCACCAATCTTGACCGCGGAGAACATTGGTGGAATTTGGTATTGATCGCCTAAGAAGGAGTGAACGGTTTCCTGCACCGACTCGATCGTCAGGGACGGGACGGGCTTTCGAGTCATGATCTCTCCCTCCCCGTCATAAGTATTGGTCGTTTCGCCCAGACGGATGCTCCCATCGTAAGATTTGTCCAGGCTCATCAAGTACTGGGAAAGCTTGGTCGCCTTGCCCACCAGGATAATGAGCAAGCCTGTGGCCATTGGATCAAGCGTACCCGCGTGCCCGATGCGCTTCATTCTTAACTTCCTGCGTACGCGATCCACAACGTCATGCGATGTCAACCCGATCGGCTTATCGATCAAAAGTACGCCTTCCAATTCCTTCATTTCCTTCATCGCTTCGCCAATTCAAATCCCAAGCTACAATCGGTCGCTGAGAGCTTCAAGAAGACCTTTTCTCAATTCCTCCAGGCTCAGGCTGGCTGCTCATGGCGGCGGCGCAAGCATGCCCGCCTCCTCCAAACTGCGCGGCGATCTGGTCCACGCGAATGTCGCTCCGCTTCGCTCGAAGGCTTGCCTTGGTAGTGCTCTTTCTCTCTTCCAGCAATACTCTCGCTAACTGAACGTGCATAGTCAACGAAGCCCTCCGTATCCTGGTACGAGGTACCAGTATCAATGAAGTCTTTTTGCAGCAGCGATCCAATGCACACGTTTCCTTCGCAAGCATACTCAAGCGAACTCAAGAATCGCTCCAGCAGCTTCAATCGGGCCAGCGTCACATTCTCGTACAGGCTTTCCGCAGCACGCTGGGGAGAAGCTCCCATGCGCGTCAATTCGCTGCACAATTCGAAAACTCGACTGCTAGTAGCCGCAATCCAAATCGGCCCGTATCCGTTAGAATGCCCGTATAGAACGCCTGGGCCACAGAGGCAGATACCGGCCAATTTCAAATCGACCGCAATTCCCGCGAGGATTTCACAGGTTGCCGATGCATCCGAGTCGACAATATTCGTATCCGCAAAATTCGTATTCGTTATGTGGTGATCAATATTCGCCAATCGGCGACGCTCTTCCAACGCGATCGATGTCTTTGGTCCCACACGACCTTCATCCGCGCAGTCTACATAGAAAAGAACCGCGTCATCCAATGCCTCCGGCTCCACGATGCTTATAGAAGATGCATCCTCCAGATACTCGAGCTCCGAGGGAACGATATCCGCATTAACCGAAAAGCTTTGGATTCCAAAGGCTTTTAGCATGGCCACGGCGCCGATTTGAGAACCAACGCAATCCCCATCAGGACGGGCATGACCTATAACGCAGACCTTCAAGTCTCGAGCGCTTTCCGCCATCGATCGAAACCGCTCGCTCAATTCTGGAAAGTAGGCGCTCAATCGGGGGTCTCTTCCTCAGCTAGATCGAGCGCGTCGATAATTTCGTTTATTCGATCTCCCTGCGCAATCGACTCATCGAATTCAAATTCAAGGGCAGGCAATCGCTTCAATACAATCCGCTTGCCGAGTTCAAATCGTATCTTCCCTGCGAATTTATCCAGGAAACTCTGAGCGTTCCAGGAATCCTCCTGAACCGAAAGAAGCGAATAGAATACGCGAGCTTTGCTGTGATCAGGAGAAACGTCCACGCCGGTTATCGTTATGGCAACGGATTCTCTCTGGTAGCGGGTATGCAGAATATCGCTTATCTCGCGTTTAAGCAGTTCCGATACTCTTACATTCCGATTGCTCATATCCGTCAATTTTAAAATCGAGGCGGGTCAGTAGAAGACCTTCATTTCGGAAATGAACGCGTACATCGCCAACGATTGATCGCTATTTAAAGTTCGGGACGAATCTCGTGTATCTCGTAGATTTCGATCACGTCGCCTTCTTTGTAGTTATTCGTATTTTCGAGATGAATACCACACTCAGTTCCGGCGCGTACTTCCTTAACGTCATCCTTAACGCGTCGGAGCGCATCGATTTTTTGCTCGGCTACCACTTCTCCATTTCGGATGAGACGGGCGTGCTGGTTAGCAAGCACACGACCTTCCACTACCAAGCAACCAGCAACAAATCCTTTCGCAATCGGGAATACGGCTCGTACTTCCGCTGCGCCGATCTTGTTCTCCTTGTACTCCGGATCGAGCATTTCCACCATATCGGCGCGCACCTGATCGATGAGCTCATATATGATCTGGTGATGCGTTATCTTGACTGCATGATGCTTCGCCAAGGCTTGCACTCCATTCTCTGTCTTAACATTGAAACCAATAATCTCGGTACCGCCAGCGCTCGCTTTCTGCACGTCGCCTTTGCTAACTGCGCCGATATCGGCGCGAATAATGTCAAGAGCGACCTTGTCGCTTTGAATCTCCATCAGGGCGTTCTTAATCGCCTCCACAGATCCATACACATCCCCCTTCAATATCACGCGAAGCGTCTTCTTCTGCGTCGCGGCGATAGCTGCAAACAGCTTCTCCTGGGATGTGGGCATTCGTTCTTCCGCATCCGCTTTTTGATCGACGCGAACACCGACTAGATTCTCTTCTGCTTCCCGCTTGGCCGCTTTCTCGTTCCTTGCCGCATGGAAGATCGCTCCGCAATCCGGCACGCCTGACCAACCGATAATCCGAACCGGCGTAGACGGAGGCGCCATTTTCATATTCTTACCGTACTCGTTGAACAGGGCTTTAACCTTAGTGAAATGAGGACCGCAAACCAGCGCGTCACCCACCTTCAAAGTACCTCCTTGAACGATAACCGTCGCGGTAGGTCCTCTGCCTACTTCGATCTGTCCTTCGAGTACGATGCCTTCGGCTGCTTTCTTTGGATTGGCCTGCAATTCGAGAACCTCAGTTTGCAGAAGAATCATATCCAGCAATTCATCGATGCCATCGCCATTGAGGGCAGAAATCGGCACGCAAATCGTCTCGCCTCCCCAATCTTCTGATGGGATGCCGCGTTCTTGCATCTGAGTCTTAACCCGATCGATGCTCGCTCCCTGCGTATCGATCTTGTTGATCGCTACAATCGGTTGCGAACCTGCATTTTGAATGAATTTCAATGCTTCATCCGTTTGTGGCATAAACCCATCATCCGCTGCCACAATCAAAATAGCGACATCCGTAACATCGGCTCCGCGCGCTCGCATCTTGTTAAACGCAGCGTGTCCCGGTGTATCCAAGAATGTGATCTTCTTGTCCTTGTGCGCTACCTGGTAGGCTCCAATGTGCTGCGTTATTCCACCTGCTTCGCCGGCGACAACGCTCTCTTTACGAATATAGTCTAACAAGGAAGTCTTGCCATGATCAACGTGTCCTAAAATAGCGACTACAGGAGGGCGCTCTTCGAGCAACTCGGTCTCGTCGACTTCCTGGACCTCCTCCTTCTTCTTGGATTTTTGTCCATCTCCGCGATGCCGAATCTCGAGAATCACTCCTCTTTTTTCCGCAATCTTGCTGGCGACATCCTCCTCCAGGCTTTGATTGATGGATGCGAATATGCCCATTTCCATCAACTCAGATATGAGCTTGAAAGGCTTTACTCCCAACTCGGTAGCCAGATCTTTCACTACTATTGGCGGCTTCAGCACAATAGTACGAATTTCGTCGGATCCTTCGTCGGAATCCTTGGCGGCAGAGGAAGGAGCGACCGGAGCTCCCACTCCCAATGGGGAGGCGGGCGCTGGCGCCGGAGGAGGCGTAGCATTCGGGCTCGGTGGCGTTGCCGGGGCCGCAGCCGCAGGAGGTGGTGAAGCGGGACTAGGGGGAGCAGGTGTAGGAGCCGGCGCGGCAGGTTTCTTCGAGGCGGCCTCCTTTGCGGCCTCTTTCTCTACCTCGATATCTTCTTTCGTCCGCACGAATGCGCTTGCTGACGGCGGCGCCACCGGTTCGGACGGCGCTTCCTGAGCCGCAGACTCATCGGGCGCGCTGGCTGCCTCTTCCGCTTTTTTGGCAAATTCTTCCTTCAAAGACTCCGCAGAAATATTATCCACCGTGCTCGAGGCGCTTTTTACTTGGAAGCCACGCTCGCGGAGAATGTCGAGAAGCTCGGCATTCTCCATGCCGATTTCTTTGGAAAGCTGATAGATTCGTACGCTCATGCAGAAGTTTTACGGGACCGGGTAAATTTTAAAGTGCCTAGTTGCCTTTCTAGTTAGGTGTAACTGAGGAATCAGGAGGAAATTTTCTGCTTCTCCAGAAAAGCGTTAACTTTCGCCAAGATGTCATCCGCCTGGGCAGCATCGAAACCAAGATCCTGCAAATCGGACGAATCCACGTCTAGGAATACTTCGGGACTGATGAGACCGCTCATCACCAAGCGCTCAGCTGTCTCATCATCGATACCATCAATCTGATTGAGACCCGCGGCCGCCTGCTGCTGCTTCGCTTCAATGCTAACCTCCCTAACCTCTTCCTTCATGATGTCGATTTTCCAACCGACCAATTTCGAGGTGAGGCGCGCATTCTGACCTTTTCGACCAATTGCGATCGCCAGGTCATCTTCTGAAACTTCAATTTTGAGCCGCTTGTTGACCTCGTCCAATTCAACATTGCGAGGGATTGCCGGCTTCAAGGCTTCAAGCGCCATTTCCTTCGGGCCTTCGACGTATCGTATAATGTCGATCTTTTCGCCACCCAACTCCCGCACGATGCTCTTGACGCGAGCGCCCCGAGCGCCGACGCAAGCGCCGACTGGATCCACCTTCGAATCAGACGAGGACACGGCGATCTTGGTTCGGTAACCAGGTTCGCGGGCGAAGGCTTCTATGGTGACCGTTCCATCGGCAATCTCGGTTACTTCCAGATCGAAAAGGCGGCGCACGAACTTAGGGCTCGAACGGCTAAGAATCAATTCAGGGCCTCGATTGGATGCCTCGATTTTCAATAGGAAACAACGGATTCGTTCGCCCGGAGCGTAATCCTCGCCTGGCACCTGCTCCCTGGAAGGCATTATCGCCTCCGCCTTGCCTAGATCGATGCACAAATCACCGCGTTCGCGCCGACGCACGATGCCGCTCACGATATCGCCGACCTGGTCCTTGAAGTCGTCGTAGATGCGCTCCTTTTCGAACTGGCGCAATCGCTGCATGATCGCCTGGCGCGCAGTCTGGGCGGCAATGCGCCCCAAATAGGCAGGATCCATCTCCTTTTCGTAGGTATCGCCCAACTGAATTTCGGGATTCGATAAGCGCGCCTTTTCGAGCGGTATTTCGGTTTTAGGATCGCTTACCGAATCGACAACATCGAGAAGCGACCACGCCTGCATTTTTCCGTTCTTCGGATCGATCTCGACCTTGAGTTCCTGACCGGCATTCACACCCTTGGTCGCCGCGTTCTTTATCGCCGTAACAATGGCGGTGATCATGTCTTCTCGACCGATCCCCTTCTCCTTCTCCATGTACTCTAAAACGGATAGAATTTCGCTGCTCATGATTGCTTTCCTGTATGAAAAAAAGCGGGTCAAAGACCCACTTCCCAAAAAGTGAAAAATAAGGCAGCGAGTAAATTTCTCGCCCCAATAAAAGTCAAGCGTCTCGTTGGAGACTATTTGAGCTCATTTTCTCGTCGCTAGAGACCTGAATCTACCTCCGGATCAAGCGCTTATCCCCCCATAAACTTCGATCCTCTCAAAGCCGCCTTCTACCCTTTGCCTAAAGATGCGTGCTGCTCCTCGAGCCTCCGCTGCAAGAGACCTTGAATCCACCCATTTGCAGCTGGATGCTCTCGCCCCTGCACTACTTCCAAACGTTTCAATCCTCGCTGGAGGCTTTCGGGCGCATCCCCAGGATACCAATGAAACCACAACGCTCCATAGTCCCTCTCTAGCTTCGCGGCGAGCAAAGGTAAGAATCCATCGCATACGAGCGTATTTAGCTTCGAACCAGATACCGATCCTACAGCAAGCTCGCGATGGAACCACCTCTGAAGGTTCCGCAGGCCATGCTTTTTCCGAAATTCAGGACAACTGCTAGAATCGATTCTACCGCCATCCGGCAAAGAGGATCCATGTTCCAGTAGGAGGTCCGGCCAATTGGGCTTGGATTCAACCCACTTGAGATACTGCTCGACCCGGGCCCAAGGATGATTGGCGGGGCGCGTTCCGATCACGCTCCAGAGGTCTCCTCCAGAATTCCAAAGAGTTTCCCAAGACGGACATTGCGCACGCACGCGCTCAAGCGGCCATTCGCCCGCCACTCTGAGCATCGGGATTCGATTCGCTCGGTATCCCAATATCTCGAGCGCAGTCGTGTGGCAGGCACTTTCCCAGCCTAGAGCTTCGATACGGTGGGCCGCAAATCGGAGCTTCTCGCGCCAACGCTCCCTCGCGCCGGAAATCAACGTGGCGCGTCGATCCCAAAGCATCTCAACCAAGAGCATCTCAACCGCTGCCTCGTTCGATACTCCAGTGGATTTTTGCAGGGAGTCGTCAACCGCGTAAGCCTCCAGATCATACCACAAAAGATCCACCAGTGAGATCGTCGGAACCCGTTGGCCCCGTCGTGTCTTTGTCGGACGGCTATTCACCGCTACTGGGTGGTAAACCACATGCAGGACAACGTCGTCGAACGCGGCATTCTCGTGGTGCCCATGAGCATACCAGTCCTTATCCGAGAAATGAACTTCCACATCTCCCTCAACCCGCTCCCCATCAATTAGCAGCGCTGCGCTCTTGAAATCGGGTCCATCCAACCGATTCCAATGGCCCGGGAATAGCGTTTCAATTTGCCTCCCTTGACCATCTCGCAGCCGCGTCGCATCGAATGCGGACTCCAGCCAAATTCGCTGAAGAACCAATTCGCTCACATTGAATGGGCCGTACAAGCCCTGGAATTCCTCCACAACTAAATCACTATTCATACAAGATGCGGGGAGGCTAAGGAGTTCGCAGCAACAACGAAAGTACAATCAGCTAATTCGCAGTATTCTACGAAACGATTCCCACTGCTTTTTTGCCAGTTGACCTTAGCCTGGAGTCGACCAATACCAATTTCACGCGCCACGTTATCGATTCTAATGAGCAAGAATGAGGAACCAGAGTGGGAAATCGTCGATTCCCTACCCAATGAGCGGAAGCCCAAGAAGAAGCCACTCAAGCCGAAGCTTTCTTGGAAATTCATCGTTGGAGCCGGAATCGGGCTAGCGATCGCTATCGTATTCCCACGATTCGTGATCAATCTCGTCCGAAACCTTATCGCCTATTGGTGGCTGATCTTGGCCTTCGGAGCCTATTGGTTCATCCGACGCAAAGCGCGCCGATAAAGCCTTTTAGACGTCCTCGCCTGAATAACGCTCCTGTCACACCCACTTCTGAATCTCATGTACAAGAAACTATTCGGATTCGTGCTCATTACGCATATCATAGTAATCGCCTACTTCGGATTGCGGCCCGGGGCTCCCACGACGGAGAGCCCTACCAGCGTCAACAACGGCTCCTTGAGCGAATCTTCGACACTGAGTGAAACCGGTTCCACCACAATCGAAGAAGACGACTTGCTCGAACCGATGCGGGTGAAGGTGTCGTATCCAGAAATCGGTTCGTTTTCGGAACCTGTAGAGACAGAGCTCCCCGAAAGCATCAAGGCCGACGATATCAAGTCAGGAATTCTATACGACCTATCGAACAATCGAGTGTTGTGGGCAAAGAACAGCGCCGAGGTTGTACGCATCGCCTCGATGACCAAGATGATGACCGCGCTATTAGCCTTCGAGGACGTTGACGACAACGACACGTTATCGATGGATACAGTAATCGGTGTTACAAACGCCGCTTACCGAATCGGAGGAAGCCAAGTATGGCTGGATCCTAGAGAGAGCTTCACGCTTCAGGAACTTCTCATCTCTATCATGGTAAAAAGCGCCAACGATTCTTCGTATTTGGTTGGCGAGTACCTCGCTGATGGCAATATGGATTCATTTATCGAACGAATGAATACGCGAGCAATCGAGCTGGGCATGAATTCAACGCAGTTCCTCAACGCCCATGGTCTGCCAGAGGGAATCGACGGCAATACCTCTACCTGCGAAGATTTGGTTCGCCTAGCCGCTGCGCTGATTCAATTCGATCAAGCGATCGAATGGGCAGTTCTTCCTACATACAGATTTAGAGCCAACGCCAAGGAGCCCACCATCCTAGCGAACCACAACCGTTTAATTGATACGACCGAAGGTGTCGATGGATTGAAAACTGGATACACGAAAGCTGCCGGTTACTGCATCGCTGCAACATGCCTACGAGAGCGTCAACGTATTATTGCAGTGACGACAGGATTTAAAGTCCGGCAAGCAAAGAGACGCGGCTACCAAGGCGCTGATCGATTGGGGGTACAGTGCAAAGCGAGCCTGTAAAATTTTTTGTGTAAATGATTCGAACTGATGTTCTTAAGCGCTAGAGAGAACATCGAATGGAAGACGAGATCAAGGAGGAGCTGATCGACCAGCCTCTCGACGGCTATAGCGGCCCGGAGGGCCGGTAGGTCCCGAAGGGCTTTTAGCAGAGCTGAAGAAGCGGGTGATGAACCGGGTTCTGGACGCGGAGCTGACCGCTCACCTAGGGCGGGGGAAGCATGCCTGGGCCAATGGCGGGAACGTCCGCAGCGGGCGCAGCGGCAAGACGCTTCGCAGCGACGACGGGAAGCTTGCGATCGAGGTTCCCCGGGACCGCAAGGGCGAGCTCGAGCCGGCGCTCGCTCCGAAGAGGCAGCGCCGCCGAGGCGGCGGCCGAGGAGGTCGAGCAGCGGCAGGCGCGGCCGCTGGAGCGGGCGTACCCGATCGTCCACTTCGACGCGACCGTGGCCAAGGCGCGGAGCGAGGCCGAGGTCTCCAACCGGGCGGTCTGCCTGGCCCTGGCGATAGCGATGGAGGGTCGCAGGGAGGCGCTGGGGATGCGGTCCTCCCGGAGCGAGGGCTCCAAGTTCTGGCTGAACGTCCTCACCGAGCTGAAGGGCCGGGGCGTATCCGGCATCCTGGTATGCTGCGTGGACGGCCTGTCCGAGGCCATCGAGACGGTCTACCCGAAGGCCGCGAAGCACAGCTGCGCTTCGCGCGCATGCTCCGCAACAGCCTCAAGCGCGTCAGCTGGAAGGAGAAGAGGCAGGCTGCCTCGGAGCTGAGGAGCCTCTGCAAGGCCCCGGCAGCCGAGGCCGCCAAGCTGGCCCTGGACCAGTTCCGGTCCAAGCGCGGCGAGCGCTTCCCCGCGATCGGCAGAAGCTGGGAGGCGCATTGGGAGAGCGCGACCCCGTTCCTCGACTGCCCCGAGGACATCGGCAAGGTCCATATGCGCCGCCAGCGCCGGCGAGCCCCTCAACAGCTCGTCCAGGAAGATCAGCCGCAACCGTAATCTCTTCCCGACCACGGACTCGCTCTACAGGCTCTTCTACTTGGCGATTCGCAACATCTCCAGGAAATGGACCAAGCCCGCGAGGAACGGGACCGCGGCCCTGAAACGCTTTACCATTGAGTTCGGAGACAGAATCACAGAAAACAACAAATAACCAAGCATCTGTAAAAAAAATTTACACAAATATCCTTACACCGCCACTTCATTATAATGGACGCTTTGTCATACCTATTAGCTCAATTTTACTATCGTTTCTCATATCTTACCCCTTTTGAGGTCAAAAATTATTCAAGCTCTTGACTATCCATTCGTTACAGACCTATGCAGAGGTGCATTTTGAAGGAGTTTTCATTTCGAGCTTTAACGTATGAGATCATGCCACCCTGTATCGGGGCCTTCGTTTCATGGCAGAATCCAAGCCAACAATCTTTTTTTATGCGTTATTATCCACTATTAACGTATACTATCTATAAGTCTGAAGAAATGGGAAATAACTTCAGTTTGGGAAATATGCCCCTAATTTTCCTGCAAACTACTCCCCTCCGATTCCATCTGCAAACAATGCAATCGTAAATTGAAGTCTATAAGGCTTGAAAATAATCTGTTCCGCGCTGAGTTGGCTTCACTAACCATGCATTCGTCGATTATATCGAAAATAACGCTCAACTGGCTTGTCTCCCAATGAAATGGTATTGCATTCACACAAAGCCAAAAAAGGAGCCATACGTCCAAAAGTACCTGCACCAGGAGCTTGAACTAGCAACCTACTATCCTCAGCTGAGCCGAAAACGGGTAATCCGCCGCGTAAAGAAAACGGTCCTGGAACCCTTATTCCCTCGCTATCTTTTTTGTCGCCTTGAGCTGGCAACAAGCTACAGGGCAGTGACTTATGCACGTGACGTACTGGGAGTCGTCAGTTCCGGTGACGTGCCGATAGAAGTGCCAGATCACACAGTAGAGCAGCTTCAATCTTGGATCGAACGTTATGCAGAAAGCATCGAACTCGCTCTCAAGCCTAAACAAGGAGATCGCGTAAAGATCACAGAAGGTCCCATGCAAGGTCTCGAAGCGATTTTTCTAAGCGACCCTTCTCAAAATGAGCGTATTGCTCTGTTGCTAGACTTGATGAACTCACAGGCGCGCGTCCAAATTAGGCGCGACCAGGTAGAGCCGATTAAAAGCTGAGCTCGCAGTGCTTGGCTTTTAATGATACGTCGCCAATACCATCCTCTATTTCCGAAGCCGCCGTAGTTTGTCCAGAATAAGTAGGTCCCTTTACGCATGCCTGGAAACTGCGGGAAATTGAGTATACTGAACACATGCCAACGGTGCCGGTCGAGTGATAACGCAATCCCAATCCTCGCTGACTTACTCCGCGACTATCGCCTAACTCGCCGTGCGATTCCGTCGCACAAACGATAGAAATTGCTCTTTGAATCAAGCGACTCCAGCTCAGCCAGAAACTAGAGGTTTCAACCTGACCTCGAGCGGCTGGAAGATCCTCCACGACCACGCCTCCGCTCAGCCCGCTGAGTAGGTATCGACCAATTAGCTGCCAAGCCCGCAACCATCGCAAAAGGCTGAGAGAATGCTGCCTCCGATTCCGGTCCAGACTCAAGCCAGCCCGGCGAATCGAGTCAACGCTCTAGTAAACGCTGAACAGCTTGAATTCAATATCAGGGAAAATCGAATAGTGTTTTAGGTTGGATGAACACAAAGCCATCCCGTTTTCAGCTGCAGCCGCGGCAAACAAGGCGCCTCTCGCCCTCATTTCGTGTTCCACACTATATTTGATCGATGTAAACCGCGGCTCGATCCCCTATTTTTTTCGATAGCGGGATCGTTTGGAAATCAAAGTCCCTAAATAAATTCTTTGTAATGCATTGCTGTCTCTTCAAGGACGTGCACTGCATGAGTTCCAAGTACGTACGTAAAGATATGGAGCGTCGCCTCTCCTTTCCACCAACCGAGCAACCTTACCGATTCCGAAAACCCCTCTTCGGAGACGCAGTTACACGGATCCGACGATCAACAAGCTAAGTGGGACTTCAACCTGCCGACGATCATTGCAACACCTTCTTAATCGATTGTAGTGGGACGCCGGAAACTGGCCCCCCGCTTACGTTCAGCTAAATTGGACGCGTTGTGAATAAGCGTTTCTGCATTGAACTCATCTAACGCTGCGAACCCTTTCCCAAGTCAGGTAACTCATTTTGGTAACGTTACCAAAATGAGCTACCGGGCTAAGAGCGCTCAATCTGATGTCAAGGATCCAACTCTGAGATGAGGTGTTCGCTAAGATGCTTGAAGGTCACTTGTCTCTTGTTCCAAGCTATTTTGCCCAAGTATCCGGAAGGGAGTAGTTCTTCGGAAAGAAAGGGATCCATTTGAAATACCTGCTTCCAGCTCGCCGTTTCATTCCTCAACCAGCTCGCACGCTGATCGCTTATCTCAGCAACTTTATGTAAACTCGACTCGAGAAACGCTATGTGAATTTGGTACTGCTCGTTGATCTTATCGAAATCCCAAGCGGAAGACACATAGTCCTCGCTGCTGTGATGGCCCAAAGGAATGCATTCTTGAAAGAGCACAGAGCTGGGCTTCACATTTATATTTCGCAATTCCACAGACCAATCGCTATAAGGTCGGTGCGAAATCCATACGCTCCCTTGAAGGTGACCAAATCTGTTTTTTCTAAGCCAAGAATCGAGGCGTCGCCGTTCTTTTCTAGCGTTCCGTGGAAGGTCAAACGTTAGCGTACGCCATTTACCATCCCAATTCTTATTCCAAGACGCTTCTGGATCTATACTTCCCATCAGCGTTTCTTTGCCTAGCTCCGTTATTCTGAGAACCCAGGATTCGTCTTTCGATTTGCTGTCCCAATCGATCCAACCTTCCCCGCGCAGCTCGTTGAGATGCCGATCGAAGTTTTCCTCAGAAGTCCATCCAACAGCGTTTAGAAACGAGAGAGGCGGCCTCGCGGAGGCTTCAATCAAGTCCAATCCAGACATGAAGAGCAAATCGAGCAGAACTCTAGCCTTAGGACCCAGCCTCATGGTGTAGCTCCCAGTCGAAACCAACTAATGATTAGGATTCTCGAGCAACTCATTTTGGCAACGTTACCAAAAATAGCGGAAAATCGAAGTATTCTCGCTTTGTCCATAGTCTTGCGGTAGTTTGTAATCGGTAAACCCATACATCTAGTCTGAGTCTACTTTGCCTTGCCCGCGGGGATGATTGGAGAGTGAAAACCTGGAATGGTTTTCCCACAGAGCTTGGAACTTTCCGTTTTTCTCCAACACCGAGTCTATCGGTCCGCTTTCCACTACCTTTCCCTCCTCCAACACTACAACGTTGTCAGCGTTAAGTATCGTTTCCAGTCGGTGGGCTACGATGATCACTGTCTTGCCCTGCATTCGTAGCATGTCCACGGCCTCGTAGGTCGCTCGTTCCGCCTTGCTGTCCAGGCTCGATGTTGCTTCGTCGAGAATTAGTATTTCCGGATCTCGATAGAGCGCGCGTGCGATGGCGATGCGTTGGCGTTGTCCGCCAGAGAGGGACAGACCACGTTCTCCGAGCAGAGTATCGAAACCATCTGGCAATCTCTCGATGAAATCAGATATACCAAGATTCTGGCAGATCCTCGAGATTTTTAAAATATCAGGGCGATCCAAACCAAGAGCTATGTTTTCCTTAACCGTTCCGCTAAACAAATCGATGTTCTGCGGCACGACTGATACGATTTCTCTAAGACTACTTGGGTCTACATACGACAAGTCATACTCGCCAACGACTATCTTACCTTCATCGATCGGATAAAGATTTTGCAAAATGGATACGAGTGTTGTTTTCCCAGATCCACTTTCACCAACTATCGCCGTCATTTTTCCGGCGGGAATCGTAAGATCTAGGCCGTTGAAAACGTTCGCTCGCGAACCATAGCGAAATGAAACGTTCTCGAAACGAATTTCTCCTAAGCGGGCTGGATCCATGTAGACCTCGCGGCTTTGGCTATCTCGTTGAATGTCCATTAATTCGAATAGTCGATCTGCCGCGATCAAGGCCCCCTGTACTGAAGCATTCGCTCCAATCAGCTTTTGAACGGGCCCCGTAAATCGTCCGGTAATAGCGTTGAATGCCAGGAGAGTGCCGGCGCTTAGTTCATTATTGAATACATAGTAGCATCCAAAATACAGTATCGATATCGTGAATATCTGCGTAAGCATTCCAGTCGCTGAACTTGAAAAGAGTCCGAACTTCGTCGATTTGAATCCCGTCTTGAGAACTTTTATGAAAGCTCCTTCCGTTTTTTGACTGACCATTTTTTCTAAGCCAAATCGTTTAATCGTTTCCACTCCATTGATCGATTCAACGAGATTAGATTCCAGATCTGCGGACTCCTCCATGATGGTTCTCAAATTCCGCTTGTTGAAACGATTCGTTATATAGTAGGAGAAAATATAGATTGGCAGTAGACACAAAATTATAAGCGTTAGCTTGACTGAATATAGAAACATTAGAGCGAGCCCAAAGAATAGCGTGAACAAACTTACAACCAGATCTGTCGCCACTTCATTGATGAACGAACGTATCTTTATAGCATCGCCAATCCTCGACATAATCTCGCCGACACGCATGGAGTCGAAAAATCGCTGTGGCAGAGTGAGCAAGTGTTTGTAATACCCCAATACGAGCCTCGCATCGATTTGCTGGGCAGTGGAAACCATGAAGAGCGATCGAATGACTCCGATGAAAGTCTGCAAAAGAATAAGAAACAGCATTCCCAAAGTAATAAGGTTCAACAAACCTGTGTTTCTACCTGGAAGCACATGATCAACGACCTTTTGCAAATAGACGGCCGAGGCTAATCCTAGTACTACGGAGAGAATAGCCCCCACGAGGGACTGAAGCAGCACCGACTTGTGCGGCTCGATCAGAAACCAAAATCGCTTCCAGTTTGAAGCTTTAAAATTTCCCGAAATAAAATCGGCATTTGGAGCCAACAGAATCAAGGCCCCAGTCCAGATCTCCATAAACGCTTCTACCGGAACTTTGTTCATTTGTCCGGTTCCAGGGTCCATGTATACTACCGTATCCGCTTTTACTTTGTAGATCACTACATAGTGGTGCAAACCCCCGCTCAATATGACATGGGCAATTGCTGGCTTCGGTATCTTGAAGAGGCTGTCTTTCTCGCCTTTTACACCTTTCGCCGAGAAACCAAGTTCCTCGGCTGCTTCAATCATTCCTCGTATGTTCGTTCCCTTCCTGTCAGTACTCGCTAGCTGCCTTATCCGAGTTACTGAGAGAGACAACTTGTAGTACTTTGCAACCGATCCTAAACAGGCGGATCCGCAATCGGTTATATCTCTTTGCCTGACGCAGTATCTCGACATCATTTCCCTACGCCCTACTAGTTGGCTCTCTCGATTGATAGGGACTGAACCAATCGTCAAGTTGATCTCTTAACAGCTGGAACAATGTCCTCTCGGCAATTTCAAAACGCGCTGTAAAGGTGAGACCCTTTTTCAGATTGCCAATAGCCCCATTTTTCAAATGGAGTGATTCCGTCCCCATCTCGCACAAGATTCGAAACATTGGCAAGCTGTTTACTATGTAAACGTCTTTAGAAATCTCTGATATCGTAGCCTCGACTTGCCCCCAATCGAGATGGTTAAATGCGTCTATTTGAAGAACAACTGGAGACTCGTAGTCGATCAAACCGACATCTTTGGTACTCACGAAAATCTCTGCCATCAAGTTCTCTCTGGGAGATATTGTGGCTAAAATTTGGCCCGCTGATACAAAGCTGCCAATCGATAAAGTTTCAATTTGCTGAACGATTCCATCAGAAGGCGATGTAATGATAAAAAGCTCCTTCTCAATCTCCAACTGTTTAAGTTCATTATTCAGTTTATCGATTTGACGATTTGCTACGTGCAATTCCGTTTCCCACTTGGTTTTTTTTCCTCAGAGGCGATTAATAGACTGTTACGTTTTTGTTCGAACTCTCGTTGGATTTTATGCATCTCTGCCAATGTCACGATTCCCTGCTCGTGCAAGGAGCTAGAGACCTTCACTTGGTGATCGTAATAATCGACTTGTTCTGCTAGCTCTATTTTCTCCCTACGCGCTTGAACATATTCAGATTGATATAGATTAGTTTTAAATATATAACCATCTAATCCATTCGAAACATCCCCGTTGACCAATACTTCTAAGTCATCTTTTTCATTCTCAAGTGATTGCAGCATATCCTTATGCAATACTTCTTTTATATTCAATTGAGGTGATTCAACTCGCGCCATGGGCTCGCCTTTCATCGCCACATCATTCTCTTCGAAATAGATATGGGCGATTTTTCCTGAAACCCCCGAAACTACAGTCGTGTTCGCTTGTTTAGATCGTATCAGACCTTTACTCTGAATGCTTACTGGCACTTGAATGAACGGCATGGCTGCGAGCATTAAGATCACCACAGAAACAACCAGGATGTAGATAACCTGACTGCACACTCTGATCCTATCAGTGTACGATTCCGCAGTAAATTCTATAATCTCCTTGGGAAAGAGCGAAGTCTTAAAACTAGTTCTGTAGCGAAATGCGTTACTTCGAGGCATCAATCATGGGGTAACGATAAAGAATAATACTCTATTGGTGAATTGGATATCCACTTAGATAGTATCAAAAAAGCGACTAGACTTGGGACTTTTGACTGTAGAATCTACTAAGGATTCCGTCACTCTTTGCGGGCAGTTCGATGTTTCAGCTGACAAGACCGACATTCTGTTTAAACGATCCTTACATACCAGATACGCCATTTCCGCTTGATCCAGCAAATTCGAGGGTACAAAAACATCAGTATGTTTACTGGTTGTTTTTACTGTTCCATATCTAATATTATCAGACGGATCTCCATGCCACGCCAGACCTGTATTTTTGAAAAATGAATACTTAGGAGATAGAGGTTCCTTGAGATTCAGCCAAATCGTCAACTGCTCAAGGAGTTGTGATGTATTCTCAACCAGACAATCAGACTCGATGAAAAAGAAGTTCCCGCGCAGCTTTTCAGCATAGGTTTGTAGCCATTGCATTGAGGCGCAGTAGTACTGACACACAGCCTCCGGATTAGTATGCCATTCAATCCTAGTTGATCGGCCCATCTTTATCAGGCTGCGAATGGAATCACTAGGATTTCTCAGCAGAAAGATCACTTTTGGCCGGTAAACCTCGAGCACGTTATCAGAAATCTCGCGATTGAAGAGCAATTTATCCAACAGGTACTTGTTCCGCACCGAACCTCTATGCTCGCTCCATAGACTCGCGCGCAACGCGAACAGGCTCAACCAACCAGAGTAATTTCGATGCATCTCGCTGTAACCGCATATCTCGGAATTACTCCCAAGAATATGCGATAGAAGCGACGATCGACTTCTCATGTGAGATAGGACAAAAAGGTATTTTGATCCAAACAATGTTTTTGACGGGATCATCTCACTACGTGCACAATGGTCTACAAACCCAAATTATCTAAACTACTTTTTGCTACTTCAATGGACTATTTAAAAAAGCCTTACGACTCCATATTTCTATTACCAAAAAACCCTGCATAGAACATAAGCCCTTGCTCAATCGCTGGAACAAACCAAATTCGGTTGTTTTTATCTACCGCTGCAGACGTAATAATTACAACACCGATGAGGAAAATCACTATAAACTTGATTATTGCAGGAATCCAAAAATCTAATAAGGCCTACTGTTTCTATAAGCATCTCTCAAGTTGAAGATTAGACAAATATCAAAAAGAAGCAATAGATCTATTTTGTTCCTATCAACGAAACAAAAAGCGTAAACAAAGCTCTCTTCTATTTGTATTGTAATACTCTACTCTAGCGAGTCCAAAACTCGCTATATTATATGTATATAAACATATAAGGAACAATATTTCTTTGTTTTCCCTAAGACTTACGACTCTTGCGTGATTGAAAGAATCCGAATACTCCAATAAAGAATGCTAGAGGCGTTATCATAGCGTGCAATTTCCAGAGGAAGTGGTTTGAGTCTATTGTCATCATCACACAAATTCCGGTTATTCCGACGATTATTGGGGGCACCCAATAGTATTTTGATATTTTTTCCATAGCCCAATTAAACTAAAAATCGCTCAAAAACATATCAACTGCATTAATAGGAAGATTTTAATGCGCTATTGAAACAATGGTCTCTGAATATTGATTTCAAGTTCATTCGTCAACTATTGTTCCATCATTAAAGTGGCTCATGATACCAATAGCACTCAAACCTGCTCCACTAACACTTGCAGCTAAGCCTATAACTGACAATGCAGTTCCAGTAGTTGCTGAAGCACCAATAAGCCCAGCTCCTATGGCCAAACCAATCCCTCCCGTAGCGACTCCAACCGCTCCAATTGCAAGTCCCGCAACTGCCAGACCAAGTCCAGTAGTCCATTCTCCTCCCGCAATCTCCAGCTCTTCATCAAAAGACAGAGAGACTACACCGATATCATTTATATTTATAGTATTCATATTTTATGTTTATTGTTTTAGGTTAACGATTATAAATTCTATTTACTACAAAGCAGCCCATTCTCCATGGCTTCCTTAATTAGCTCAATGTTGATTTGGGCAGTATTTCGTCAACCAACCTTTTCCATCCTTTGATTCGACTCTAGCTGAAAACTTGACATTAGTTGCTAGGCACCAATTTATTCCAACGCTCATCCAAATGCGAGTATCGCTGTTATAGTATATCTAGCCACTTAAAATTTTATTACTAGTGATTTCTACATGATTTTTCTGAAGTTAGATTTTGCAGACTCTTTTGTTCTGAGCTATTATGAACATGTGCTGGAACACATAGTACCTCTCTTGGACTTATGTATTAGAAATAATTGTGAATGAATGCACGATTATCCAGTTACGATATAGCCCATGCAGCAAGATGCTGCATCCAGATGGACAGTTCAACAGTCAAAAAACTTAATATTTATTTTAACTTATCTTAGATCTGCTTTTTTGTACAACAACAATTAGAAGTGCAAAAAATATGACTGAAGCAGTTAACCTAATATACATAGTATACTGACCATCGAACATCGGATTTATAGCAACTAAAAATAGTCCGACTAATGACAGTTTTTGCCCTGTACTAATTTTAATTTTTTTATTCATATTCTAGAATACTCAGATTTGATACATTAAGTGTAGGAGAAAGAATCACGACAATACCCAATAGATAGGGATATTTTAACAAACTTGCAAACAGTTATTCTCCGAACAACTGTAATGCATAGAGGGCAAGAGCATGCCCACCAGCAGATATACCTAGAGCGCCAGCGTAGGTACTCACCGGTTCAGGAGCTAAGACTCCTACGACACCCGCGACTACACCAACTCCTCCGAGAACAGCCCCCGCAAATCCAGCCCAACCTCCAGCCGATTCCCAGCTCCCTCCATTTATTGAAAATTCATCATCAATAGACAGAGAGACGACACCGATATCATTTATATTTATTGTATTCATATTTTATGTTTTAGGTTAACGATTATAAATTCTATTTACTACAAAGCAGCCCATTCTCCATGGCTTCCTTAATTTGCTCGAATGTTGTTTTGAGCACCTTTGCGCGTTCTGCTTCATTTTTGGGAGAGAGTTGATTTAAGATTTTTTTGATCACCGTCTTAGGTTTGTTCGGTTTCTCGAAACCAGATAGCACAAGATAGTTAAATAGAGGCAACTGAGCCTCGAATACTCCGTAGGGGCGCTGATGAAGCAGGTAGTAAGTCGTCTCTTCTTGATAAATGAGTGCTCGATTTTCGTTCCGAGACCATCGGTAGTCGCTTTTTCGAATACGAGCCTCCGTGGACATTTGGAGTTTTTTCCCAAGAATTTTCTTCTCATTCGCTGTTTCAAGAAAAGTCCTATTGATCTCTTTGTCGTACTCTAGCTTTAACCCCAAATACCGGTCACCCCTTGGGCAAAAATCGAGCTCCTGCCGTAATTTTTCGATCAGATAAGTGTCATTGAAAACCTTATTCTCATCAGCATTCAGATCATCGTTTTGGTGCCCTTCACAGATTGAGCGAAATCGTTCTATTATTAAATTTTCGCTACCAAAACTTTCTAGATTTTTTTCAAACGCGTTGACATTGAAATTCATTAACAGCTTTGAAGTTCTCGGATATACGGATATCAAAGATCTCCTAACGGTATGCTGTTTGGAAACCGCGAGCTCTCTTGAGGTATCAGAATGAAGACCTTCTTTGCTATTGATGACGGGCGCGAGCAGTGAAAAATCCGTTTTCTCTTCAGAGAGTTTGAGCAGAAAATAGCCGATTCCAGCACTCCCGGTAGGGAACCCCAAATCTTCTCCATCTTCAATAGCTTTCAAATTCGATCGATAGAATCCAATATCCTGACTTTGTTTGAGAGCCAACCCACCGATTTTATCCGCGAACTCTCGGTAAGAAAAATCCCTCGTTCTACCGAAAATTCCAAGGCACGCCATTCCTACACCCCCCAATCCTGCTACAAGCGAAAAATCTGCTGATTCGAAATTAGAAAGCGCTGATTCGATCTCTCGGCCAATTTGAATCTTCGCTCTTTCGATATCATCTAAGCACGCATCAGTTCCAGCTACCTCGCTACAAGCCGACCTGGAAAGCGCGATCCCTGAAACGCCACTTGACCAAGAAGCGCTTTGACCGAATTTTGAGAAAATGGCATCATCGACCTTCTTTAAAGCCTGTCTAATCTTCTTTGGAAGACTCGCAATATCATCTAGGGTCCAAGTTGAATAGGACAAATCCGGCCAATAACCTTCATTATCAGGCAAGAAAGAATTCTCGTATCGCATCCCCTGGCCTACTAGCCACTCAAACGATTCAAATGGAACCAGTTTATAGGCTTGGGCCAATGCAAACAGGATACCCGACGTCCCTGAAATGAAACCGATCGGAGGGCGAATGGTTTCACCCATTCTGTCCCAGTAGATTCCATCCGAGGCAAGTCTACCGCGAGATGCAATCAGTCGAATTAGTTTTGATGAAAGCTCCCGAACCTCTTCGTCCTGCGTCTTGTCGAGCACTCGAAGCGAAGCAAGCAATACGCCTGCAACGCCACCACCGATACTATATGTAATTGGAATATCAGGACTGTTTTCGTCGAAAAAGGACCGACTGCATTTAATTGAGAGGAGCCGTGCTTTTTCGAGCGCTCCGGAATCTCGGGTCGCTTCAAAAAGAGCTAGATAAGCTTCAACGGCTCCGCATTGACCAAACCAGAGAGTCCTGGTGCCTTGGTTCGTTTTGCTGCACTCGTTTTCTAGCCAATCGATCGCTCTGACAGCCCCTTCAAGTAGATTTGTATTAGCGGTTTTCCTATAAGCTTCGCAAAGAAAGACCGAAATTCCCGCATTCCCAGAGGCAAGCGTGATATTTGGCTGACGGACAATTCGATCCTTGGAATAGGCCCCGCTGATACTAGGCCAGCACAGGCCCTTCGATGTAATGATCGCTCGAGAAAGCAGTCGCTCTGCTAACGATTCGGCTTCAGCCAAATAGGGGTTAAAAACAACGGGTTCAGCCATTCTTTTCGGCTTCACGCGAGGAGTACAAGAGTTGGGGAAGGGTAATACCTTGAGTAGGTCCAGCTAGTAAACGAGGGTCAAGATAAATTTTAAAAGTTTTTAGTTACTTTACCTTTAGTAGATTTTATTTTTGGTTCTCCGTATAAACAGTAAATAGTCTTCCCTCATCTAGCATACCCCATCAGTAAATATTCGCATTCTGATTGTTTCTACTTGCAATCAAGACCTGTCCATGACCGCTAAACCCTATAGCGTTGGCCCCGCTTTTATTGGAATCGGCGCCCAAAAAGCTGGAACGACCTGGCTCTATTCTCAACTTTGCCAACATCCAAATATCTGGATGCCTCCAATCAAGGAGCTTCACTACTTCGATCGGTCACCGCAGTACGCTTCACCTAGCGGACTCGATACTTCATCGGCTTTTCGAAGACTTAGGAGTAGAGACCCCTATCATCGTCACCAGTCTAGCAAGATTGTTCGTTCGCTCCCTGGCTATATTGTTTCCGGAAACCAAAAGATGTTGAAATGGAGCCTCCGTTGGCTCCTCGGGAACTGCGATGATCGTTGGTACCAATCGCTTTTTGATCTTAGAATTCCAGGGCTTATATCAGGTGAGATCACGCCCGCCTACTCGATTTTAAATACCGATGATATCGAGTGGATGAGCCGGCTGTGTCCCTCAGCCAAAATAGTTCTCTTCGTCAGAGAACCCGTAGATCGAGCTTGGTCCGCAATGCGGTTCTACAAAAAAATTGGCCGATACCGCGGTGAACTCGACTGTGTGAGCAATGCGCTAGCCGTACTCTCCGACGAGGAACATCGCAGGCGTGGAGACTACGCGAGCATCATAGAGAATTTCACTCGTTTCTTCCGCCCCAATCAGATTCTAATCTGCTTCTATGACTGCATCAAGGACAAGCCGAAGCAGCTCCTAGCCGAAATCTTTTCCTTTCTTGGCGTTCCTGCTGTTCCTAGCGACGAGCGCCAGCTATTTACCAAGCGGAACGTATCGCCTCCTCACAACATGCCTTTGGAGGTCCGTGATTGGCTCGTGGATACGTACAAGCCATCAATCGAGAGGCTAGCGACAAAGTATGGCGGGTATTTCACGTATTGGTACGAGAACTTGGGTCGAGAGCATTCCCGGCTCAACGCCGACTCAGACTTTCCTGCGGCTATCAATCCATAAAGATTGCAACTACAAGAGATGTTGCTTATGCAAACGATGCCGAAAGCGCTTTTTAGAGTCCTGCCAGAATCGGGGCACATGAATGCCAGTTTCGAGCTTGCTCGAGAATTGAAAACCCGCGGCTATCAAATCGCCTACGCATCCGTCGGCGACTACGAGGATGCAATTGAAGCCCAAGGGTTCGCATTCCATCGACTTGAAGGCGAAGTCGGTTGGACTAGCGGTTCTCGGCTTCCAGCATATAGAGATCGATCGCCCATCATTTGGATTCGAAAACAAATCGGCAGATACCAGTGGCTTAAGTCGAGGCGTAATGAATTACTGAATTCAAACGCCTTCATTGAGGAAATAGAGAGTTTTCAGCCAGATTTGGTGTTCATCGACAGTACATTCGTTTTATACGCGCTTCCCCTGCTAAAGACTGGCATTCCTTTCGCGATCATCGAATCTCAAGTTTGTCCAGACTATGGCAAGAATCTGCCGCCTCCAATCTCGTATCAGGTTCCTAACGACAGCTTGATATCTAGGATTCGGTGCTGGTTCGAGTGGACCCTCTATTTTGCGAGCCGCAGAACCCTACAGTTCTTCGGTATGCATCCATTGGAATCAAAGGGGTTTATGAAAAAACTGTGCAAAACCGCGGGAGCCGATATGCGAGCGATCGATTTTAAGCGATGCTTCCGGATTGGTCTGCGGTCGGTTCCCGAAGTGTTCCTGTCGACGCAGGAACTAGATTTCCCTCGAAAACCCAAAGCGAATCAGGTCTACATCAAAACCAAGATCGAGCAATCGCGGGCTGAAAGCTCCTACGACTACATGTTCGACCAGCGGTTCTCGGAGGTCCTGGCGAAGAAGCGGGCGGAACCTGCCCACAAACTCGTTTACTGCTCGATGGGAGGAATGTCGTTTCGCTATGTGGGCGTGGAATCGTTCTTCAAGCGTCTGATCGATGCCTGTAAAGGGATCAGCGATCTCACTTTGATCCTTTCGATCGGGAATGAACTCAAAATCGAATCATTCGAATCCGAGTCTGACAACATTCATGTGTTTCGCCGCGTTCCACAGCTGAGAGTCCTCAAGTCTAGCGATCTAATGGTCATGCACGGCGGTACAAACTCGATCACCGAGTGCATTCTGGCCGACGTTCCCATGTTGGCCTATCCGGGCTCCGTCGATCAACCGGGAAACGCCGCCCGCATGGTATATTATGGCATGGGCCTCATGGCCAAAGCAACCAGCGAAGACCTACAGTCAAACATTGAAACGATTTTATCCGATGAAACCTTCCAAACTAAAGTTCTGAATAAACGCCAGGAAATCGAACGCAACTCAACACCTGAGAATATCGACGCCTCTATCAGCGATATGTTAAGGCTCGTGACAACAATCCGCCAGAATTCCCGGTAACGGCTGCGACAAAACAACTCATTTCGGTAACGTTACCAAAAACAGTTGGATGATTGAGGGAGTGGCCAGCACGATTTTGAGTAAACAAACTTGGGGAAGCGTGACAACGTCTAGAAATTGGCTCTTGGTTCGCGATCAACCTAGCAGGACACTCTTTTTGGTAACGTTACCGAAATGAGTTGTAAAATTGGAGGAGACTCTAGTTTGAGGGACGGTTTTGGTGGGATAGTGGCAAATTCGATCAGCGATCCTTGATTTATGCGACTAGGAATCGAGGCACCCATATTGGTTCGCTCCAGGTTTCCCTTAGCGGGGCATCAGCTCTAGCCTATTTGTTTTGCGAATGATTCGAAATCAATTGATTTGCGATCTCCAAGGGCGATGCTACTCTGTTCAACTCATTCGATAAGCAGTCTTTTTACATTCGTTCACGTAAACTTGAGCCGATTAGCTACGACCAGTAGATTTTTGCTCCCAGTCGCTTAACTTGCGTCTCGATTTCGTCGTACAACCGATAGCAATTGCTCTATGAATCAAGCGAATCCAGCTCAGCCAGAAACAGGAGGTCTCAATCTGACCCCCAGCGACATCTATTTTATCATCTTCCGCCACAAGGCGAAGATACTCCTATTCATACTTCTGGGCCTTGTTTCCGGAGCTACGGTTTACAAGCAATGGCCTGAAACCTTCATTTCCAGCGCCCAACCGCTAGTTCGCTATGTCACTGAAAAAAGAGATGTCGTGGACTCCGAGCAAGATACGCGTGTAACGTCAGCTGGAGGACGAGGCAGCGAGTATATCCTCCAAACCGAAATCGCCATTCTCAACAGCCTCGATTTGGCAGAAGACGTCGCTAAGTCAGTCGGTCCAGAAATGCTCGTCCCTGAACCACCGGAAAACAGTAATGCACCTCTAGCCACAATCGCAGCGGGTGTCGTAGCAGGCGGGATTGAGACAGAAGCAAGGTCGAATGTCATAACAGTAACGTTTACGCATTCAGATCCAACCATCCCTCAGCCCGTACTGAAATCTGTAATTGATACGTATATCGAAAAACATGTTCGAATACATCGAAGCGCAGGGGGGACGTTCGACGACTATCTGACCCAACAAACAGTTCAACTAAAGTCTAAGCTCAATCAAGCTGAAAACGAACTCCTTAACGCTCCCAAAAAGGCCGGCGTAATGGATATTGCGGAAGCAAAGACAACTCTCTCAACAGAAATGGCTCGTATCCAGCGAACTATTCTCGAGGCTGAAGTTGAGCTCGCTGAAAACCTGACTTCGATCGATGAAATTCAATCCACCGGATCATCAGGAAACTCGAATGTTGAACCCAATCCTAACGCAGACGCAGAAGACTCCACATTTGAAATAGACACCGAACTCGCAGATGCTGTAGAAGAGTATGAAAATACGAGGACTGCTTTAGAAATACTGCGCTCTCGAGAGCGAGAGCTCCTTTTGAGCTACACGGGAGTCAACCGTTTGGTAAAAGGAGTTCGAGAGCAGATTCAGGATTCCGAGAACATACTCACACAAATTGAGGAGCATTTTCCTGAAGTCAACCAGCCTAGGATAGGCTAGGAGGGGGAGCATTAAACAGTGCAGCAACAAATAGCTTTATATCGAAGGCCAATCTCTTAGCTGCTCAACGAATTCGAGTAAGAGCGCTCCAAGCTAAATTGGAGGTTTTGAAAGACCAACTTGAAGCGCTTCCATCCAAAGCAAATCGGATTGAAGAGGTCGAAGTATCGGTGAATGAACGCCTGCGACGCAAATCACTCGAGGAGGCAACCTATCAAGATTTCCTTTCTAGTTTATCTCGTTCACGCCTCGATGAAGCATTGAGCTCAGGCAAGATTAACAATATCAGCGTCATTCAAAATCCTACCCCGGTTTCAATCGCCCTGTCAGGCAACGTTAAGATTGCCGGAGGCGTTACTGGGGCGATCACAGCGTTGGGAATTGTATGGGCTTTTCTCTGGGAACTATTTATCGATCGCACAATAAAACGGCCCATAGAAATTCAACGAGAAGTGGGTCTACCTCTTTTTCTCACATTGCCAGATGCCAAGGGATAAACGTTTCGCGAACTCTATAGACGCTCTTCAATCCGGATGAAGCTTTTAGACGGTAAGAAAAAAGCAGCTAAAGCGAAAACAAAGGAAGGATATACGCCCAAATCGAGTACCCTACGGGCAGCGGCTAAAAGCGACCCAGAGCGCTACGGTACTAGTGGTGATGAGAATGGCAGCAATGGCGATATCACTCCTTGGGATGAACATCATCCGCTCCATAACTACTTCGAGGCGCTCCGCGATAAAGTGATTCGTTATTTCGATAGCAAGAACTTGCAGCATAAGCCCAAGCTCATCGGCCTAACTGGGCTGGGTGAAGACCCAGGAGTCAGTACCATTGCATCTGGCGTCGCTAGCAGCCTTTCCAAGACAGAGGGCGGCAACGTCCTGCTCGTGGATATGACCCTAGGAAAGGAATCCGCCCACCAATTTTACAAAGGAGAGGAGGTCTCAGATCTCGAGGAAGCCCTCGAAAAACCTAAGAGAGCTCAATTGCAAGATAATCTTTATGTAGTCGCCGAAGGAACCAATGGCTATAAATTGCCGAAATTGCTTCCCAGTAGATTAAATTCAATCATTCCAAAACTCAAAGCCAGCGACTTTGACTATATAGTTTTCGATATGCCAGCTGTTAGCCCCATTAGCGCCACACCTCGCCTCGCTTCTTTTATGGATGTCATGCTCATGGTAGTCGAATCCGAGAAGACCAACAAAGAGGTCGTGAAACAGGCTGCTGATTTGCTATCCGAGTCAAAAGCTCACTTAGGTGCCGTACTCAACAAAACGAAATCTTATGTACCCAAGCAGTTGGAGCAGGATTTCATAGGTCTATCGTAGCTTCAGAATACTGCTCTAGCGCCTTCGACAATCCGTACTACCGACTACCGAGTGGGTTTAGTTTAGCAGGGACTTCCTCTATACCAGAAACCATTTTGCCATAAGTAATAAACAGGATCGAAATAGAACACTTTTTCTTCCTAGCTCTGCCCCAATGGCCGAATGGTAATATTCTAACCAATCAGAAAGATTAATTAGAGTGACCGATCTATGCTTTCCAAAGTTGTCCTTCACTCATTTCAACGTTCACCAATGCATTGCGCGTATCCACGATGCAGTGACTCCATTGGGCGAGTTCGCCGTAATCGATGGATTGGTGGTTGGTGGCGATCAAAACGCAATCGTACGAAGCGATGGTCGCTTGGTCCCATGCGACCGACGCGGTTCCTGCCCAATGCGGGTGTTCGCGGGTCGGTTTGATGATAGGTACGTAGGGGTCGTAGTAGGCCACCTCCGCTCCGCGTTCCTTGAGCAGGTCAAGGAGGATATAGCTAGGCGATTCGCGATCGTCGTCAACATTCGGCTTGTAGGCTAGGCCGACCAGAAGTACCTTACTGCCATTGACCGATTTCTTCTGGGCGTTGAGCGCTTCGGCAGTCTTGTGGATCACGTGCTCGGGCATAGAGGTGTTAATCTCGCCAGCAAGCTCGATGAAACGCGTGCTGTGCCCGAACTCGCGCGCTTTCCAGGTCAGGTAGAAGGGGTCGATCGGAATACAATGTCCGCCGAGGCCGGGCCCAGGGTAGAACGGCATGTATCCAAACGGTTTAGTCTTGGCCGCGTTGATGACTTCCCAAACATCGATGTCCATCGCTTCGTAGATCAGCTTGAGCTCATTGACGAGAGCGATGTTGACGCTGCGGAAGATGTTCTCGAGAAGTTTGGTGGCTTCGGCCGCTCGACAGGAAGAAACTGGTACGAGGGTCTTGAGGGCCTTGCCGTAAAGCTCCTTGGCCTTTTCCAAGCACGCGGGCGTGTATCCGCCGATTACTTTCGGTATAGTGGCGACAACGCTCTGCGGGTTGCCAGGGTCTTCGCGTTCGGGTGAGAACGCGAGATGAAAGTCCGAGCCGGCGACGAGTCTCGAACCCTTTTCGAGGGCCTTTCGAAGATCCTCATCGGTGGTGCCAGGATAAGTAGTGGATTCGAGAACGACCAAAGTTCCTTTGGACAAGTGCGGCGCGATCGATTTGGCAGTCATGAGAACATAGGAAATGTCCGGTTCGCGATTCTTACTCAGTGGTGTAGGTACGCAGATGACGACCGCGTCTTTCTCGGTGACCTGGGAAAAGTCAGTGGAAGCGGAAAGGCGTCCTGAGTTCGCTTGCTCGGCGACGTCAGCATCCGTAATATGTTTTATGTAGGAGCGCCCTGAATTCAGGGCGTCTACTTTCTTGTCGTCGATATCTAAACCAAGAACTTCCACGCCTGAGCGGGCGAACTGGAGGGAGAGCGGAAGGCCGACATAGCCAAGCCCGATGATTGCTATTTTCATATTGTATTGATCCTATCTTCGTAATGGTCGTTTATTTATAACCTCTATATAACAAGTAAGTGGCGCTATTATATTCCGTGTCTATCCGGCAAATTCAGCTTCTCGGGTAGATCGACAATTTTATCATAGACGCTCGCCAATCCGTAAAGCGCCCCCAGAAATATATCGCTGGAAAGACCTGAGCACAGTTCTACATATAGTGTATTCATTGTTTCACTATGTCCTTGCCTGTTTGTTTGAGAATCCGAAACGCCGCCATCGCCGCTCCGTATCCATTGTCAATGTTTGTAACCGCAATGCCATTGGCACAACTAGAAAGCATGGCATTGAGAGCGGTGCGGCCTGATTGGGCTGCACGGTAGCCTACGCTGGTGGGGACTGCAATTATCGGTTGCGGGAGCAGTCCTCCGACAACGCTGGGCAGCGCTCCTTCGAATCCTGCCACAACGACTAGGATTTTGAACATTCGCAATTCGTCGAGTCTATCGAGCAATCGATGAATACCAGCGACGCCGACATCGTTGATGCGTGTTGCAGGTGTCTCCAGGAAGTTCAATGTAAAGCAGGCTTCGTTGACTGCGGGGAGATCCGAGCTTCCAGCGTTGATGATGCCGATATTCGCTTTGGTCGAGGCAAGTTCGTTCAAATGCAGAACGAATGACTGGGAGGTGTCATCATAGCGGGAATCCGGATACGCTTCTAGCAAGACTGCTGCTTTCTCTGGCTGAACTCTGGTAGCAAGCGCGTTCTTTCCGAGAACTTCGTAGTCGTCGAAAATCCGTCTAAGTCGTTCGCTTGATTTATTCGCCCAAAAAATCACCTCTGGGAAGCCAATCCGGTTTTCGCGATTCAAATCGAGTATATAGTCATCCATTGCCAATTACCGCTCGGTTGAGTTTTCCGGGGACCAGCCCTTCGGTGTCAACAACGGTGTCTTTGAATCCCAGCTCACAGAATTGCGATTTGACTTGAGGTAGTAGCTCTTGGAGCTGCTCAAGCGATTCTTTGGGTACTTCGATCTTAGCTTGATCGCCGAAATGTCGGACGCGCACGTTGCTCAACCCACACTCGTTTAGAGCCTTTTCAGCATTCTCGATCTGAAGGAGCTTTTCTCTTGTGACCGGTTGCCCATAGGGTATCCGGGAGCTGAGACAAGGACTGGCAGGTTTGTCGAAATTCGGAAGGCTGAATCGCTTGGCGAGCGCCCGAATCCCTTGCTTGCCTATGCCGCATTCGGCGAGCGGGGAGCGAATCGACGATTCCTCAGCAGCTTTCAGGCCGGGTCGGTAGTCGCCGAGATCGTCCTCGTTCGTCCCATTAAGGATCGTGAAACTTGGGAATTCCGACGCCCGCTCTCGCGGCGTCTGGCTAAGCTTGTCGCGCTCGATCCGCAGCGCGGTTTCCAGGGGGGGGCCGCAGAAGAGCCATTTCAGGCGCGTCTGCCGCTTCACGTACACGTAGCGCAAAGGCTTGATCTGGGCAGCCTGGACCGCCCTGGAATACATCTCCGCCGAATGGGCGTCACGAGCCATGTCCCGCTCATGCACGATGCGAGCGGCCTCCTTCCGGTCCTCGCGCCGTTGCTCGAGCAGGTTCTGGACGGCGCCCACGAGCGCCCCGCCCGCAGGCGAGGCGAGGAACGTTACCAATGACCCGATCATCCTCCAGCCAAGCCGCGGCCATTCGCAATCTCGATGCGCGGCTCTCCATATTCCGGCAAAGCCGTCTGTCCACTTGAAGCCGCGAGCCAAAACGCTTTCAGGCGCCACCGTCGTCCTCCATTCCAATCCGGTTGCCAGTTCGGCTGCACGCGTGTCCCTGCGCGCCTCCAGAAATGTATCGTACACCTTCGGCGCCTGCTTATCGAAGGGCAGGAACGTTCCGTCGTAGCCCCTATAGAGCACGGTTACGCCCTCTCCCACGCGCGTCACCACGTAAGGGTTCTCGAGGGGGTTCTTTTCCCGTATATCTTTTCCATATCGAATCAAAGGGCCATACTGCGTAGCGACAACAACGTGCAGAAAGCGCCTGCCGTCAAGCACGGAAAGCCGGAATTCCCGAAAAAAGCGCGTTTCGATCGGTTTTGCGGACACCATTCGGGGGGGCAAAGAAACACACATGAAAGGGAGTGAATATTGAATTTCATATACATATATACAATATTTGCGCTATATAGGTAATACCACTTGTGTTTGTGATTACTATACTAAATGTAATTACCTATATTTTCGTATTTGTGTGTCTTTCGCGTATAAATTGAATATTCACTCCCTTTCTCCCCCTTCTTATTAATAATGTATATATATTATATAAAGTATTAATTATTAAGTATTTATAAAAAGATTAAGAGTAGGGGAGACATGGGAGGCGAAAGGCGAAGCCCCAGGCCCAGACGCGATTGCGGCGAAGCGCCTTCCGCGGAAGCCCCGCGCAGAGCCCCTGCCGCCGCCTGCGAGGGCGGCGAGGCGGCACCTGCAGCCCTTCCTCCCTGCGGACGCGCTGGACCAGCTTCTTGTTCGCGCGGTAGCCAAGCGTCGGATGCTCCCCCGGAAGGCGGACGATCTCCGGCTCCAGCAAGCGCTTCCCCTCGGGCTTGGGCTTCGGAAGGTAGCGGAGCGTCGAGCGGCTGATCCCCAGCCACCGGCAAACGGCTCTCCCGGAACGCGACAGCGCGGACTGGACCTTCGCCGCAATCCCGCGCTGCCGCTCCGGGCTCAGAGGTTTTTCCCCAGCGCGATCTCCAAGGCCTTGGTCTTGAGCAGCTGGTCGGCAAGCAGCTTCTTGAGCTCGGTGTTCTCCTTCTCTAGGTCGCGGAGGCGCTGAGCCTCCTTCAGATCCATGCCTCCGTACTTGCTCTTCCAGCGATAGAAGCTCTGCGAGCTGATGCTGCGCCTGCGGCAGATCCCCTCGGTCCGAAGCCCCGTGTCGGCCCCCCTCAGTATGCGGATTATCTGCTCGGTCGCGCGTCTTGTCTTTTCCATCGATGATGTCCTTTCGTTGATCGACGAAAATCACCTCATCAAAAGTGGGCCAGTTCGCGGGGTCCCAACCAAATTCTTGCCCAGAAGTCTCTCAATCGAGTAGGGTTCTTAGATAGGTGGCGTAGCTGGTTTTTCCAAGAAACTCTATGCGGGTATCTAGGGTGTCTCGGTCTAGCCAACCATGCTCGAAAGCAATCGCTTCCAAACAGGCCATCTTGAGTCCTTGGCGCTCTTCGATAACCCTTACGAATTCCGCAGCATCTAACAGAGAATTGTGCGTTCCGGTATCCAACCAAGCTGTACCCCTCCCGAGAAGCTCCACATTGAGCTCGCCGCGATCGAGATAGGCTCGATTTAGGTCCGAAATTTCCAATTCGCCGCGAGCAGATGGCCTGATCTGCTTGGCGAATTCTACCACTTGGACATCATAAAAATAGAGCCCCGGAATGGCGTAGTTTGATTTCGGTTTCTCCGGCTTTTCCTCGATAGACAGAACGCGTCTATCGTGCGCAAATTCCACAACGCCATAAGCGGTTGGATTCGATACCTGATAGCCAAATATACTAGCCCCTTCACTCCGGGCATCGGCCGCTTTGACGGTATTCACCAGATCGTGTCCATAAAACAAGTTGTCGCCTAATACGAGGGCTGCCGGCGAATCACCAAGAAAGTTTTCTCCGATCAAGAACGCTTGAGCCAAGCCTTCTGGACGAGGCTGCACCTCGTATTCGAAGCTCACGCCGAAGTCGCTGCCATCACCGAGTAACCTTTGGAAAAGAGGTGTATCTTGAGGTGTCGAAATAATGAGAATGTCCCGAATGCCCGCTAGCATGAGCAGGGAAACCGGATAGTAGATCATCGGCTTGTCGTATATCGGCATCAGCTGTTTGGATACCGCTATGGTACAGGGGTAAAGCCGTGTACCGGAACCACCGGCAAGCACGATGCCTTTTCGTTTGGAATTCGAAGTCATTGATTTGATATGAAAGAATTAGTCAACCGCGGAGTTCGGAGAGAACGGGGAGAGATTGTTATGAAACTGGTTTTTAATAACTGCAAAGGACGCAAAGGCTTTTTGTTGATATAGATTTTATCAATGAGCGATCTCCGAGAAGGTCTATCAAAGCCATAAATTTATCGGTTTCTCATTGTTAGACAATCCTCCGAGGGCTCTGTGGTTCAATCTCTTTCTAATCCGAAGAATACTATCTTAGCGATCTTTGCGTCCTCTGCGGTTAGTTTCTTTTTTACCCGGTACCCAAGCGTTCGCGGCCGTAGGTCTATTCGGCTATGTCTCGGCACCAGCTTTGGTTTTCAAGATACCACACTACAGTTTTGCGGATGCCGGTATCGAAGGTTTCCGCAGGGCTCCAGCCACATTCGGCTTCAATGCGATCACAGTTTATAGCGTAGCGACGATCATGACCGGGGCGGTCTTTCACATAGGTAATCAATTCTTCGTAAGATCCTTTACCTTCGAGATTCGGATTCTCAGAAGCCGATCGCAATTCATCGAGGAGGGAGCAAATTCGTTTAACAATTTGGATGTTTTCCATCTCGCTACGCCCACCAATGCAATAGGTTTCTCCTAATTCACCCTTAATTAGGGCCGCTAAGATACCCGTGCAATGGTCCTCCACGTACAGCCAATCACGTATCTGTTTCCCATCTCCATAGATCGGAAGCAGTTTGCCTTCCAGGGCATTGAGCAAGACTAGAGGGATCAGTTTTTCCGGAAACTGATAGGGACCGTAGTTATTGGAGCAATTCGTGGTCACTACTGGCATTCCGTAGGTTTGAAAATAGGAACGCACGAGAAAATCGCTGGACGCCTTTGAGGCAGAATAAGGGCTATTTGGGGCGAATGGTGTGGTCTCGCAAAAAGCAGGATCATCCGGTGAGAGTGTTCCGAAAACTTCATCGGTGGATACGTGGAGAAAGCGGAACGCGCTCTTGCGTTCGCTTTCTAAGGCCTCCCATCGACCTTTGGCCGCCTGGAGCAATCGGAGCGTCCCCATCACATTCGTTTGCACGAAAGGTTCGGGACCATCGATGGATCGGTCTACATGGCTCTCGGCTGCAAAGTGGACAATCGTATCGACCTCGTCTTCATCCAACAGGGAGGAAACCAGCGCTTGATCGCAAATATCACCTTCAACAAAGCGATAGTTTTCGCTGCTCTCGAACTCAGTCAAATTTGCCCGATTTCCCGCATAGGTCAGAGCATCTAGGTTAACAAGGCGATCGTATCCATTTTCTGATAGCAAGGAGCCCTTGTTTTGCAGGAATAGACGAACGAAATTCGACCCGATAAAGCCGCAGCCGCCAGTGACTAAAATTGATTTCATGATTGTGAAGATATTTTGAGCCCGCTAAACACGCGAAAATATTTTATTTGGTGTAGTGTTGTTTGTGTTCAAATAATAAGGATATCTATTCTCCCTATTTCGACCCACGCCTGTAGGAACAGCTACAAAGAGCATGTGAAAATCGTTTACCCATCATTCGATAATGACAATCTTTCGCGTAATTTCGCGTTTTTAGCAGATAATATTCTTCTAGCTTTCTCGTTTCCAGTTTTTCAGGGACCACTCAAGCGCCTCCTCTACGGGTCTCATAGAGATCCCAGCATCTTGAAGCTTCGTCGTGTCCAATACGCAATTTGAGCGAGGGGTTTTCGCTGCTTTAGCCATAAACTCTTCTTCGCTATCGAAGAATTTGTAATTCTTATTATTTACGGCGTACTTTAGAATCAACTCTACGACATCCGATGTCTTGACGGAACCGGGATTCGTAACGTTATATATCCCATAGGGCAACTTCTTTTCAACGCATTCCCAACAGGCATTAACGAAGTCATCGAGTTGGCTCAGCGAGTTTCTGGCTTGAAGCAGATTATCGTACCGCTGCAATTTCGACAAATAGTTCCGCGGGCCGTCTAATTCGTTGAACGGTATCCGCAATCTCCATACATATCCTTCTGGATCGGATTCATGTTCCCATTTTGGCCATTCGCCTCCCGCATCTCTTTCAGCCCAACCAAGTACCTCTTCTCCCAATGCTTTTGTACCGCTATAGAAAGAACAAGGTGGTTGACGAAAAGAAAAATTTGGCGCGTCGTCTTCGCGCCACCCACCACCTCCAGGCCGTTCAAGAGCATAAATGCAGCCACTCGATACGTGACCCCAATCTATTGAGAGCTCCCTACAGGCATCACGAATAAGCGCAGGAAGAACAGCATTTCCATCCAAACAGTTCCCCTTGTCCAATTCGCACGCGTCAACGTTTGGCTTTCCTGTGTACCCTGCACAGTTTATCAGGAAAGAGACATTCTGGTCCCTCAAATATGACAGAGCCTCTCTTGCACTAACAGAACTGAGTCTTCTGTTCAATGTCATCCAGGGGACGTTTCTGCAATCGAGCAACTCGGCAAATTTTTTCCCGACGTATCCAGAGCTACCTAATAGTAATATCATAGTTCCAGCAATTATTGCTGGAATGGAACACAATAGAATTTCATCGACCGTTCCAAATAAATTTCTCCGGTACCTTCACTGTGTCAGAAGGCTTGAGAAAAAACGGCTTTGCTTTGTCTCCATCAAGAATTGCCTGCAAGTTGAGATTGAATCTTTTGTAATCCTCCCCATCTACTCTAAGAACAGTTACTTTCTTCAAGTTCGCTTGCCGCGGGTCATAGCCTGCTTTCAATACGGCTTCCAACGCCGTGATGCGACGGTCACTAATAATTTCACCTGGTCTCAAAACCGTGCCCTGAACATACACCGGAAACGAAGACGATATTAAAATCACGGTAACTTCCTTAGTGACAATCTGATCGTCATACCATTCCAATAACTTCTCTTCGAGTTGCGAAGATGTCAATCCGGCCACTTCCTTCTCACCGACAAACACTAACGTAATTTTGCCATCGCGTCGGATCACTCCCAGAACATCCCTCAGAGCCTGTTCACGGTTTGGAAATCCTTTCTCATAGCTTACGTCCCATCCGAACCGCTTCATGATTTCTAAGCGATCTTTCGGTTCGGACACCAAAAGCGTATTGAGGAGCGCGCCGGAAAACCTTGCCGCGCCTTGACCGAGCCCCGGCCCAATCTCCTCCAGATTCCAAAGCTCCTCCGATATGCTATTCTTCCAAAGCTTCTCCTTGTTGAGCTCCAAGGGCCGCCTGTTCCTCGAGACGGCGCTGTCGCAGATCAGTGAAGCTTGCTGTCTGTTCAGGCATTACTCTGGAAGCGTTATCACCGGCCCCCCCTTCTATTTTTTGAGCTCCAGGGGACGCGACAGGTTCAGCCTGTCCCTGGCGCTCGCGCCTTTGCTTGAGCCGAGCATAGTAGTCTATTGGCTGTTCAGGCATTTGCTGACCGCTAATATCGGGCGCTCCGGGAAAGGTTATCTCCAGTACATCCCCCTCCAATAGCTGCAGGGAACTGCTACTATCCTCCTGAGCGCTCGTGGGTTGAGAACTCTTTTCTGTCTTAGCAAGAGAAGCCGTAGCCGGAATCAATAGCAATAGGATTGCCGCACTTGTTCGAATTAGCAGATTTCTAGCATTTAGTTCCATGGGCAAATGAGTTCATTTGACGTAGCCGATGCCAATTAGGTAAGCAAGGTGAATTGTCGCAATACATCGCTTAATACCAAAAACGACACAATCCGATAAAAATTGATCCCAATTCTAATCCTCCCCAACCTATTTGTGAGGATTTCTCACTCAATCTACTTCGTAGACCTCGACAAGAACAACGCCACTCGAACCAGTCGCGCTTTGGGCAACCGCTGTATAAAGTCCGGGATCTAGCCAAATGACTTTAGCGGCCGACTTTGAAGTTTCGTCAAATGCGAATGCTCCAGAGCTCAATGAAGCCTCTCGGGCGATCTCTGCTTCTTCCTGCCAATCATTGTTTTCCTCTATAAGTACGGGTCCGTCATCAGTAGCTTGATAAATTGATAACCTAGGATCATCCAAGGCGCCCGTAACGCCGTATTCTTGGAGCTCGGACCCCATCGCTCGAACGAGTAGTCGCTTTGGTGAATCTCCCATCACAACAAATCCCGCAATGGTTACATCGTCACCCGTACTCACCTCGCCACGCATCGATATATTCACCAGCGACGCGCCTGAATCCTCTCCCTCGGCCTCGCTTACATCAAAAATTTCAACTAAGGCAGTTCCTTCGCCGCCTACCACATTCTCTACGACTGCGGTGTAAATGCCCGACGGCAACTCTAAGAGAAAGCCGCATCCTTGCTGTTGCTAGCCAATGGAGGAGCGCCAACCATTTGCGCCCCGACTGATATCTCCGATGCATTGCTCGCCGCGCCCCAATCATCATTCTCAGCGATCAGCTCATTGTCGCTCAGGCGATAGAGCCGGATTCTTGGATCAGAAACAGCGTTATCAACGCCTAAGCTGGTCATCGCAGGCCCTAGTCCACGAATGAGTACTTTTTTGGTTCCAGCACCTCCGACTACGAAACCAGCGATCATGGTGCTGGATCCCCCTCTTACCTGACCCCTGATAGATGTATTGAAAAGCTGAGTATCGACCTCGATATCCTCTCTATGACCATCCAAGGCATAGTTTTCGCTATCCACGAGCAAGGCTCCTTCAATGCTCGCAAATGATTGATCTAGTGAAGCGGCCACGATGTAACCAGAATTCAAGGACGCTGAAATCAAACCCGAGGAATCAATCGAACCCATTCCGGATTCTCCAGTGCCACTAAGCCTAACCGACACGAAACTCTGTCCATCTGGACCAACAATAACTCGCACTATTCCATCGGAAGTATTGGGGATTGCGGCAGCGTAGAATCCTCTGAAAGCTGAAGACTCGCCGTCTATATCTGAAATCTGCCCAGAAAAATTCGCGTTTGCGAGCCCAAAGATTCCTGATACGGTTTCTCCTGTCACTTCCCCAGAAACTACAAGCGTTTCATTGCTATCCCGGTATTCGAAATAGCCGCTCTCGGCAACGACCATGTCGTTTATCTCAAAGGGCTCGTTTTGAAAATCTACATTCGCAAGAAAAATCGCTGTATCGTCATTTCGAATATACAGCCCAAACGAGCCTCTATTTCCAGGGCCTACGTTTCCGAAGAAATACCGTGCGGGCTCCCTGTACAAGACTTCTATTGTTGAGCTATTTACGGTTTCAAGCCCCTGGGCGACTCCACCTGTCTTTATTTCAACCCAGAATTGGGCATTAGAAGAGAGCGTATCGGTTTCATAGGTACTGGCAGTCGCACCCGGTATCGGATTGCTTTTGTCTCCCGATTCCCCACGATACCATTGATAGGTGAGTCCAGGGCCCGTTGCTTGAACAGATAGCGTTGCTGTTCCTTCCCCTTCTAAGGTTACATTTACTGGTGCCTGAACAATTTGAATTAGGCTATCGATGACCAATTGCGCTTCTTGGCTCGTGACACTTCCATATTCGTTTGCCAGGACGACAGAATAGATTCCTTCATCAGATGCTTCCAATTGTTGAATCAACAACTCGCTTTCATTGGCATCCTGAATTGCTTGTCCGTTACGTATCCACTGATAGCTCGGCTCAGGATAACCCGTAGCCTCAACTTCGAAGCTCGTCGTGTCTCCAACCGTATGCTCTCTATCGACGGGCTACGCACACTATAGCAGGAACGCTATAAACTATAATTTCAAACGACCCTATGGCCTCCGCTGTTCCGTCGCTAACTGTTATCGTCACTCTTGATGTCCCGACTACGCCATCTACAGGGTCGATGTTGAGCGTACGTTGGCTTCCGCTCCCTGAGACGCTTAGATTCTGAAGAGGTAGCAATGCCTGGTTTGTCGACCCTATGCTTACGATCAGATCACCCGCAGCGCTTTCTTGGTCTGTAACTGTAAAGTTCACTGAATCAATTGCATCCCCCAAGGCAGATACGATATCATCAATCGTCATAATGATGTCCGGCCACGCGAACGTGGACAACGCGCTTGCGTCTCTAAAGCTCGGCGCCTTCGACTACCTGACAAAACCCTTTAAGGTCGACCTCCTTATGGCAGCGATCAACCGAGCCAACGAAATGATTCGCAACGCCATAGAAAGCGATGCTCACGAATCGAATCTCGCTCTCCTCGGCGAGTCCGCCGCGACGCAAAAGCTAAAGCAGTCAGTCAGTCGTGTTGCCGCTTCGGCTTCGCCATCGCTTATCAAAGGGGCGCCCGGAGTCCAGAAAGCGCTTATCGCCTCCGCAGTGCACAATTCTCAAGGGAGCGACGAAGGCGAAGCTCCCTTTGTCACGTTCGATTGCAAAGACGCTTCCGAGAAAGAGATCAAGGAGACCTTGATGGGCTCGAAGAACAAAGGAGGTAGCGCTTTCGAGAATGCGAAAGGCGGCACACTGTTTATCGAGAATATCGATGTTATGCCCCAATCCCTCCAAAAGGCCTTCGGCGTCATCATCCGAGAATCCAAGGACCAGGTTAAGCTGATCTTCGCTACGAGCCAAAATCTCGGAGAGAAAATCGCATCCGGAGACTTCGACGACTCCCTGTTCTATCGAATCTCTGCTCTCACGGTCGAGGCCCCTGCCTTGAAAAGTAGACTAGAAGATATTCCTCTTTTCGCAAAGTCCACGCTGCAAAGCTTGAATCGCGAAAGCATCAGCCTCAGCGACGGCGCCCGCGGCCTCTTGCAAAGCTACGACTGGCTAGGAAACTTCGTTGAATTCAAGGAAGTGATCGACGAGGCCTCCTCGCAATGCGCTGCTAATCAAACCATCGCCGAGGAAAACCTCCCCGACCGTATTAGAAATGTAGCCAGCTGGTCCAGCCTAGCCGACTACATCGGGCAGGCGAGCGAAGACTACAAGAAACGCGTACTGCTTGCTTGCCAAGGCGACTCCAGCAAGGCCGCCGAAATTCTTGGCTGCGACATTGAAGAAATCGCCCACTCTTAGTAGTCAAACTAGGTTCGGCCCGTGCCAGGAATCCCGTTCAAATTAGATTCCTAGATGTTCTACGAGCATTGAAATAAATTGATGCGACAGGCCTTTGCGCGATGAGATGCAAATGCGCTTGCCATTAGGAAAGATTCGATTCTTTTCACGCTTGCCCACTATTCCTCCCGTGTGGCACAACGGACTAATTTATCATGCCTAAACGCGTTGACATCGAATCAATTATCATAATCGGAGCCGGTCCAATCGTAATCGGCCAAGCCTGCGAGTTCGACTATTCCGGCACTCAAGCTTGCAAGGCGCTAAAAGAAGAAGGTTACAAAGTCATTTTGGTAAACAGCAATCCCGCTACCATTATGACGGATCCTGAATTCGCGGATGTCACTTACATCGAGCCCCTGACCGTCGAAGCGCTCACCAAAATCATCGCGAAAGAAAAGCCCGACGCCCTGCTCCCCACGCTCGGAGGGCAAACTGCATTGAACCTTTCGTTGGAACTGGAGGCCGCAGGAATTCTGGCGGATCACGGCGTCGAAATGATCGGGGCAAAGCCCGAAGCGATCAAGAAAGGCGAAGATCGCGAACTGTTTAAGGAAGCCATGTTGAAGATCGGGCTCGACGTGGCCAGGTCCCGCACCGTCAAGAGCTTGGACGAGGCCCGCGAGGCCGCTACCGAAATCGGCTCCTACCCACTTATAATCCGACCGAGCTTCACTCTCGGAGGAGCCGGGGGCGGCATAGCCTATAACCGCGAAGAGTTTGAAGACATCGTCTCGAACGGACTCGACGTATCCCCCGTCACCGAAGTGCTTATCGAAGAGTGCCTGCTCGGATGGAAGGAGTACGAGATGGAAGTCATGCGCGACCGCAAGGATCAATGCGTCGTCATTTGCTCAATCGAGAATTTCGACCCAATGGGCGTTCACACCGGTGACTCTATCACCGTGGCTCCCGCGATGACCTTGTCAGATCGGGAATATCAAGCCATGCGAGACGCCTCTTTCGCCGTTATTCGCGAAATCGGAGTCGAGACCGGGGGTTCCAATATCCAATTTTCACTCAGCCCCGATACCGGACGCATGGTCGTTATCGAGATGAACCCGCGCGTATCCAGAAGTTCCGCGCTCGCGTCGAAAGCAACCGGATTCCCAATCGCAAAATTCGCTGCGAAACTGGCTGTAGGTTATAGCCTAGACGAGATTCAAAACGACATCACCCGAAAAACGCCGGCCAGCTTCGAACCCACCATTGACTACGTCGTTACAAAAATACCGCGTTTTACATTCGAGAAATTTCAAGGGGGTGACGATACCTTGACCTCATCGATGAAGTCCGTTGGCGAAGCAATGGCTATCGGACTCACATTCAAGGAATCGTTCCAGAAAGCCCTACGATCGCTCGAAACCGGTGCCTGGGGATTTGGAGGCGGTAAGCTAGGGGGCGACGAGATACCACCGGAGGAAGTTATCAATGGGAAGCTCGTTCGCCCCAATGCAGAGCGCGTATTCTACATTCGCTACGCACTGAATGCAGGTTATTCTTTGGAAAAGCTTTTTGAACTAACCAAGATTGACCCGTGGTTCCTTTATCAACTCAAGCAGATTAACGATCTGGAGTCACAGTTGCGAAAAGAGAAATTGGATACAATCGATTCCGAATTGCTCAGAACCGCAAAAGAGTACGGATTTTCCGATCGCCAGCTCGGCAGCTTCTTCGACTGCGACTGGAAACAAGTGAGCGACCATCGCAAAAGCCAGGGAATCGACACCGTGTACCGCTTGGTCGATACCTGCGCTGCGGAGTTTGAAGCTGAGACACCGTACTACTATTCTTCATACGGGGAAGAGAACGAAATCATACCTTCTAATAAGAAGAAGGTAATGATTATCGGCGGCGGACCCAATCGTATTGGCCAAGGAATCGAGTTCGACTATTGCTGCGTACACGCTTCTTTCGCCCTGCAAGAGCTTGGCTACGAATCCGTGATGATAAACTCGAACCCCGAGACTGTATCCACAGATTACGATACATCCGATAAGCTTTATTTCGAACCGCTCACTCTGGAGGATGTACTTGAGGTGTACAATCAAGAAGGTTGCAGTGGCGCGATCGTCCAGTACGGAGGACAAACCCCTCTCAATCTAGCCGCAGCTTTAAAGGCCAATGGGGTCAACATAATTGGCACGTCTCCTGAGAGCATCGACGCCGCTGAGGACCGAGAGCTATTTAAGCAAATCCTTGACGAAGTCGGCTTGAAGCAACCCGACAATCTCACTGCCCTCGATGAAGCGGAAGCGTACGAGCTCGCCGAGAAAGTCGGATTCCCGCTTTTGGTTAGGCCTTCGTTCGTCCTGGGGGGCCGCGGTATGTTCATAGTGCATGACATGGATGAACTCCGCTCCGTGATTCGCGAGGCGTTCGAGGCATCGCCAGGCAAGCCTGTGCTGCTAGATAAATTCCTCGAAGACGCGATCGAGCTAGATGTCGACTGCATCTCTGATGGGGAGCTAACGCTCGTCGGCGGGATGCTTGAGCATATCGAGTACGCCGGAGTGCACAGCGGCGATGCGGCCATGGCCCTCCCCCCACACACGTTGGATGACGCGATGATCGAGACCGTTCGGCAAGCAAGCTACCGCCTCGCCAAAGCCCTAAAGGTCGTGGGCCTAATGAATATCCAGTTCGCGATAAAGGACAACGAGCTCTACGTCCTGGAAGTGAATCCACGCGCATCGCGAACAGTCCCCTTCGTCTCCAAAGCAATCGGAGTTCCGCTCGCGAAACTTGCCGCCAAGATCATGACTGGCATGACGCTGGAGGAACTCGGATTCACGGAAGAGATGAGCCCGAAACATTGGTGCATCAAGGAAGCGGTATTTCCTTTCGTTCGCTTTCCCGGGTCAACCATTCGACTCGGCCCTGAAATGCGCTCCACTGGAGAAGTTATGGGATTGGATGAGGATTTCGGAATCGCTTTCGCTAAGACACAGGCCGCCGCTAAGCCAAGCCTCCCATTGGATGGAAACGTGTTCCTCAGCGTAAAGGACCAAGACAAGCCCAAAGCCGTCGATCTCGCTCACGAACTCGTAGCGCTCGGTTTCAACATATACTCCACCAGTGGCACCGCGGATCACCTGAAGGAAAATGGAATCGAATCCCAAAGGCTTTTCCGGATCGCAGAAGGAAGGCCCAACGTTCTGGACCTCATCAAGAACGGCGGCATGCAAATGATTATCAATACGCCATCAGGCATGATGCCTCGAAAAGACGAGAACCATATCCGGTCCGTCGCCTATGCGAACAATATCTGCATTATGACAACGCTGACCGGCGCAACAGCCGCCGTAGCCGGAATTCAAGCGCTAAAGAATAAGGACTTCGCTGTTCGCTCCCTGCAGAGCTACGTCAACAAGAACGTGGCGACCGTTTGAGCCCTCCACTTAAGGGTCTCGCTCTGGTGACGATTAACACTCCATGACCTCCGATACTCCCAAGTTGATCGCATTGCTATCAGGTCCAGACCAGCGTGGTCTTGTCGCAAAGGTATCCAATTGGATCTTCGAGCGTGACGGCAACATTATCCACGCCGACCAGCATAGAGACCACGAGGAGGGCGTTTTCTTTCAACGGGTCGAATGGGCGATAGAAGGAGGCCGATCCGCTCAAGAGGAAAAAGATGCGTTCCGATCATTCGGAGATTCTATCGGGATGCGTGCCCATGTAGCCATCGCGGGGAAGAAGCCGAATGTTGCCCTCTTCGTCTCGAAGTCGGATCATTGCTTTCACGACATCATTCTTAGATGGAAAGCGGGCGACTATCCCTGCGACCTCAAGCTCGTGATTTCAAATCATGAAACGCTTCGAGAAGCCTCTGAGCAATACGGTATCCCATTCGAGTGCATTCCCGTAACCAAGGAAAGCAAGTCCGAAGCGGAAGCAAAGCAGCTTGCTCTTCTAAATGGGAACGAAATCGACCTCGTCATCATGGCTCGATACATGCAGGTGCTCTCCTCCATTTTCCTGGATACTTGGGGGAAGCCAGTCATCAATATCCACCACTCCTTTCTCCCTGCTTTCGCTGGCGCCAAGCCCTACCACCAAGCCCACAAAAAGGGGGTGAAGCTCATCGGCGCCACCGCCCACTATGCGACCGCAGACCTGGACCAAGGTCCGATTATCCACCAGGCCGTCACCCAAATCACGCACGGAAACAGCGTCAAGGATCTCGTGCGCAAAGGCCGCGACCTGGAGAAGCTCACGCTCGCTCAGGCGGTATCCTGGCATCTCGAGAATCGAATTCTGGTCTACGAAAACAAGACCGTTGTCTTCGATTGAGCGACTTGATCAATCCTCGCGGCTCTCGCAAACGCTTTCACACAGGCCAATGAACGTCTCCTCAATCAAGGAGAGCTTACGCCCCTTCAGATAGCAAACTCCCCACTCACGCTTCAGCGTCTTCTTTCCCATCTCAACCATGTGAAGCGACTGATCCGCGATCTCCGATCGCGCCACCCAAGGCGCTAGGACACCTACCCCGATTCCGATCTTAACCAATTCCTTGATTGCTTCCATGCTCCCCAATTCAATGACATTGGCTAGATCCCTACCATCTGCTCTGAAGTACTTCCGCACACGCTCGAACGTTAAGCTACGCTTGCTGTAAGTAACATAGTTTTGCTCCCCAATCTCATCAACCGGAGCCCGTTTTCCTCCCTGCCCAAGAATGCATAGGCGAAACAGCGAACTTTAGGGAATCTGCGAAGACATGCTGAGCGACGATATCGTCCAAAGAGTCCGGAACTAGCGTGAGCGCTAGATCGATCTCGTTCACGCGAAGCAATTCGAATAGCTCTTTCGCATCATCCGGATTCACCGAAAGTTGGCATTCGGGGAAGGTCTCGCGAAATTCACGAATCATCGTTGGCAAAATATATTGGCAAGCTGTAGTTCCCGCGCCGATACGCAATCTTCCAACTCCCCATTTCCCCAATCCCTCGATCTCGCTGCAAACACTTTGCATTTGGCGAATCATCCGCTCGGCCGAAGTGAGAAATATTTCCCCCGACTGCGTCAAATGAACCTTTCGACCCAGGCGGCTTATCAGGGAACAGCCCAAATCTTCTTCTAGAGCCTTTATCGAATGGCTCACGGCAGACTGGGTTAAGTGCAATTGCTTTGCTGCTTTCGTAAAACTCCCCGTCTGAGCAAGCGCTTTAAACGCGAGCAATTGGCGGCTATCGATAACTTCTTCTCTCATGAATTAAATTAATGGGTAGTTTCAATTGATTAATTTTTCTCATTTCAAGTCAAGAGAGCCACCGGCTCGTATCAATTTTAATCAGAGGGTCGTTCGACCAAGGCCAGGAAGCGCGCCGATTTCTCGAAAACTCCTGCTCTCGCAAAGCCGATATTCTCGGTTCAGGTCGGAGCACCCGCGTAAAGCAGTTCCTAAGTCTTTGCAGAAAAGCGACTAGTGTGACGTCCGATCGAACATGAATCTCATTCATGGCTATTCCAAATAATGATACTCGGGCTCATGAGGGTGATTGGCGCGGCGGTGGCTACAGGGGAAACGACAAACCGATTTTCACCACTCAAAATCATGAAAACAATAAAGCGTTCTATACTTACCGCTCTTTTAGCGGCTTTTCCATTAGGATACGCCGGTCAACTCGATCTAGAGAAAGACGAGTTGAAATTCGGCTTTATTAAGCTAACCGACTGCGCGCCAATCGTCATAGCAAAAGAAATGGGCTACTTCGAAGATGAAGGGCTCCAAGTTGAAGTCACTGCCCAGCCGAACTGGAAGCAACTGCTCGACAACGTGATCAATGGAGAGCTGGACGGCGCTCATATGCTTTCTGGCCAGCCCATCGCCGCGACCATCGGTTTTTGGAACCAAGGAGCATATCGTTACAGCCTATACACTCGATCTCAATGGCAACGGGATCACCGTATCGAATGATATCTGGAAGCAGATGCAAGAGAACGATCCTGCGCTCGATACCGACAATCCCACCCATCCTATCACCGCAGATGCTCTGAAACCCATCGTCGATGATGCCAAGGACTTTGGCGAGAAACTACCAATGGGCATGGTATTTCCTGTATCCACGCATAATTACGAAATTCGATACTGGCTCGCGGCAGCAGGTATCCAACCAGGGATGTACACTTCAACCAATATCAAAGGAATGACAAATGGGGATATAGAGCTTTCAACAACGCCTCCTCCTCAGATGCCTGCTACACTCGAATCAGGGAAGAACGTTGCATACTGCGTTGGAGAACCTTGGAACCAGCAAGCGGTAGCAAAAGGTATAGGCGTACCTGTTACCACGAACTATGACATCTGGAAGAACAATCCAGAGAAGGTATTTGGTGTTACCAAGAAGTGGGCTGACGAGAATCCTAATACGCATATCGCTGTCATAAAAGCGCTCATTCGAGCCGGGAAATGGCTCGACGCAACTGACGCTTCAGGGACCTTTCTCAACCGCGAAGAAGCCTGCCGCATTCTTTCGCAAAAGAACTACGTAGGAGCTGACTACGATGTCCTAAAGAATTCGATGACCGGATTCTTCTACTTCCAAAAGACAGATAAGCGAGAAATGCCAGAGTTCAATGTATTCTTCAAGGGGCATGCGACCTATCCATGGTATTCAGATGGAGTATGGTTCCTGACTCAGATGAGACGTTGGGGTCAGGTCACCGAACCAAAACCGGAAAACTGGTATCACGAAACCGTTAGGGATGTGTATTTACCAAGTGTATACCTCCAAGCAGCCGAGCATTTGCTCGAGGAAGGTTTCATCAACAAAAGCGAAGCCCCATGGGAGACTGATGGATACAAGCCACCGACGAACGAATTTATAGATGGTATCGCATTCGATGGCCGAGACCCGATTGGGCACCTGAATTCTCACACAATCGGGAATAAAGACGATTCTTAATCACGTTAGTTGTTCAGTAGTAGTAGTAGCGAGGCCGATACGTATCGGCCTCGCTCTCTGATCAATCAGCTAAACGAATTGCTCCATGTCTGAAAAAACTCCAGAAAAAATCAAGTACAGCATACTCAGATTTCTAGACGTAACCGGCTTTACGGTATTTGATCCTCTCGTGAGGCTCGCGTTTCGTGAAGAACCTCGCAAGCAGGTCGAATCTCTCGTCAAATTTCTGATTATTCCTATCATTTTTATCGCCGCGTGCACGGGGCTTTGGTGGGTCGTAGCGCCAAATCACAAGACCAAGTCCGGAGAGGTTCCGACACCCGATATTGTTATCAGCTCTGCTCTAATCAACGACACCTTTAGCAATCGGGAGAAGACTAAGGAATCTGATTTCCTGCTCCAAGGTGAAGACCGACTAGAATCCCTAAAGGAAGTCGAGCACCTGATGGCAGAACGAGCAACCGAGCTCGAATTCCTAGAGGCGCACCTTGCTGAGCAAGAATCCATCTATAAAACTAGAACCGAATCGCTAATCAGTCCTATTGAAGCTCAGCTGAATGCTCTGAAGGAAAAGAACCGAGCCGCCCGAACAGGGCGCTCTAGCGAAATCGATACGCTATCACTGCAAGTCGCCTCAGGGGAAAGGCCCTACGAAGCATTGGTACGAGCGATTCGGGAGGACGGCGAATTATACGCAATGGGCCGCGGCGAAGAGAGTGTATTCAAAGACCAGATCGAAGCTATACGTTCCGACAAATACAAGCCTCTCGAGGACGCGCGCCTCGCAGTGAATGCTGTAGCCGACGAGATTCAGTTTCTCAAAAAACGCCAGGGTTTCCTATCAGAAAGCAACCGCAGCGTGAAGCTCGAACAAACCAAGGAAAAGCTCGTGGCTCAAGACGGCAAGCTCTCGAATGCGGAAGACGCCAAAGCGGTATTGAGAGAGGCAAAAGCATTCGTTAAGCTCGAAGATGGCATTGGGCGCCTGGAAACGCAGCAGTACGCATCTGCCATGACCGTGTACCTACAAATCAAGCGCAGCATATTCACCGTTTTCGTAGGATTCCTCATGGCGGCAGCAATCGCGATCCCAATCGGAATACTGTGCGGGCTCAATAAGATCGCTATGGCTTGTCTCACACCGATCATATCCATTTTTAAGCCAGTCTCTCCAGTTGTTTGGCTTCTCATATTTCAAATAATCGTTGGGGCGTTCTTCCCAGATCCGGAATCACATCCGTTCTTTCTCTTTTTTGACAGTATTCCATTCATAAATACGCTTGGAATAAATCCCTCCCTGATTTTTTCCGCCTGCACCGTAGCGATGTGCGCAGTATGGCCAGCGCTCGTGAATACAGCTCTCGGCGTCGCCTCTATCGACAAGGATCACCTGAATGTTGCCCGTGTGCTACGTCTCAATTTCTGGGATCGACTTACTAAAATCATCATACCTTCATCACTGCCCCTCGTATTCACCGGTCTACGTATATCTCTCGGGGTCGAATGGATGGTGTTGATCGCCGCCGAAGCTCTTTCCTCCTCGGATGGGCTGGGGAAGTTCGTTTGGGACGAGTACCAGAACGGGTCTTCCTTCTCCTTCGCGAATATCATCTATGCCTGTTTCGTGGTAGGACTGATCGGATTCCTACTTGATCGCATGATGATCGTCCTGCAGAGATTTGTCTCTTTCGACGGTTCAGAAACCGCAGTATAGCCCAGCAGCTACAGAGTAAATGTCTTATTTAGAAATCAGAAACGCGAGTGTCGGCTTCGGCCCCGAAAGCAATCGGGCCAATGTACTCAAAGGCATAAACCTATCCGTCGAGAAAAACGAGTTCGTCGCAATCATCGGATTTTCAGGCAGCGGGAAGAGCACCTTGATGTCCCTTCTTGCCGGACTTGAGACTCCAGATAGCGGAAGCGTGTATCTTAACGGCAAGGAAGTCACTCAGCCCAGTCCAGAACGAGGGATCATGTTTCAAAACTATTCACTACTCCCATGGCTTACCGTCTATGAGAATATAGAGCTCGCCGTACGGAAAGTATTTACTGGATACAGCAAAGCGCAGGTGAAGGACCACGTGCTAAAGTATATCGAGATGGTCAACCTGCTGCCCGCAGTAGAGAAAAAGCCGCATGAACTCTCTGGAGGCATGAGGCAGCGCGTATCGCTCGCCAGGACGCTGTCCATGAAACCAGATGTCCTATTGCTAGACGAACCACTTAGCGCCCTCGACGCTTTAACGCGCTCCAATATTCAGGATGAGATCATTCGGATTTGGGAAGAAGACAAGCGAACGGTTGTAATGATCACCAACGATGTCGACGAGGCTCTGCTTATGGCAGACCGAATCATCCCCCTCACCATGGGTCCGGACGCAACCCTCGATACGCCATTCGAAGTTCCTCTGGAACGGCCAAGAGATCGAGCAACGCTAAATGCTAATATGCGCTATCGCCAGTTGCGAACCGATATAGCGAGTTTCCTAATCGAGATGAACGAGGAGTCCAAGCGCCTTCGATCCAAGACCGTGCTAAAAATGCCGGACGTTACACCTCGCGACTTTACGATCGCGACCTCCACGGCGCTTCGTGAATTCGATGAGGAGGACGCATTCCAATTGGAAGAAGAGGAGAAAGCAGGATGAACGATGATCGATTTCTAGAGATTTCGCAGGTAGTAAAGGCCTATCCGAATCCGTTTGGTGACGACGTTGCGGTCGTAGATGGATTCGACCTGAAGATACGAAAAGGGGAGGTGATCTCTGTCATCGGCCATTCGGGTTGCGGCAAGTCAACTGTGCTTACCATGGTCGCAGGTCTGAACGAGATTACATCCGGAGGGATCATCGTCGACGGCAAGGAGGTAACAGAGCCTGGACCCGATCGAGCGGTTGCTTTTCAAGCGCCTTGCCTTCTCCCTTGGATCACTGCATTCGACAATGTCGCGCTTGGCGTCAATCGCTCATACGCCCACGAATCGAAATCGATACGCAAGGAGATCGTCGAGTACGCGCTCTCCGCGGTTGGCCTTGCAGACGCCATGAACAAGAGGCCCAGTGAAATGTCCGGCGGTATGCAGCAACGCGTGGGAATCGCGCGAGCAATCGCGCTGAAGCCAAAGGTGCTCCTACTTGATGAGCCATTCGGGAGACTCGACTCGCTCACGCGCATGGAATTGCAAGATGTGATTCTCGATCTTCTCGATCGAGATAAGATCACTACGATGATCATCACTCATGATCCAGATGAAGCCGTATTCATGTCCGATCGAATTTGCATGATGACCAACGGCCCTGGCGCCAAGGTTGGCGAGCTAATGGAAATTGACTTTGAGCGACCGCGCGATCGGAAGGAAATCCTCGGCACCGACGCATTTTTCGAATATCGGCGGAGGTTGATCCAGTTTCTGGACGACTGCGAGCACGAGAAGGAAGATCGTCGAAAACTCAAGGCAGGCCCCGAAGCGTTGGAAAACAAACCAATGCCACATGCGTCAAAACCCGCTTTCAAGGAAGAGTCAGGGCCCAAGGTCGCTGTATAAGTATTGCTCATACAAATCTACCCGAACAACGTGATGTAACCTCTATGCGAATACAATCGCATTAACCTAGAGACTGAAATAGAAATCAAATCGGATGAAAAACACAATCAGAAGGCGCGTTCCGATAGGAACGCTTTCATTAGGACTAGCATGCAGCATCGGCTTTACGGACCTCGTCCAAGCAGATGCTATAAAGGAAATGATCGAAGGGGGTAAAGCGAGCCTGAACGCTCGCGCCCGCTACGAATACGTAGACAGCGTCGGAGGAAGCGACGTGAATGGGTACAGCATTCGAACGCGGCTCGGGCTTTCTACCGCTGAGGTGGAAGGCTTCAAAGCCATGCTCGAGCTCGAGGACCTGAGCTTCGCAAATGATAACGATCGACCTGGATTGGATGTCCCTACTACCGAGATTAACCAAGCTTGGCTGTCCTACAGCGCCGAAGGCGGGTCCGGTAAATTGGGCAATCAAGTCTACACGTTAGACGACCATCGCTTCATCGGTCATGTAGGATGGAGGCAGAATATACAGACTTTCGACGCGCTCACGACAACCTTTCAGGCTGGCAGCGCAAACGTGAATCTAGCTTATCTTTCACGTGTAAATCGAGTCAACGCGACCTCTCAGGACCTTGATGGCCTCGTTGCGAACGCCGCCTTCAAGATCGACGATAGCCATAGCGTCAGCGCCTTTGGATACTCGCTGGATTTCGACAGCGCAGGCTGGGCACGAATGTCGACCCAAACCTTAGGGTTTCGCGCATCCGGAACCTTTGGAGACGACCAACCAGTAAGCTATGTGTTCAGCTTTGCGAATCAAACCGACGCTGGACCCAATCCATTCGACGTCGATGTAAACTACATTCATGCAGAAGTGTCGTCGTCTTTCTCAAAAGTAAAGCTCGCCCTGGGCTATGAATCAATGGAAGGGGACGGAGCGAACGGATTCACGACTCCGCTAGCGACGGCACATAAGTTCGCTGGATTTGCGGACGTATTCGCTGGCCGATCGATAGGCCTGGCAGGTGGGTTGTCCCAAGGATTAGATGATACGTATGTATCAGCCAGCTACAGCTTGCCGATTGGTCCTGGCGTCCCGGTTACTCTTTTCTATCATATGTTCGAGAGCGAGAACAACGGGGTAGACCTCGGAAACGAAATCGATCTCGTATCCACCTACAAGCTGAATGAGAACACGCTTCTCATCGGTAAGTATGCGTACTACGAAGCAGACCTGGGCAACACCATCGGTTATGGTGGCGTAGACGCCTCAATGTTTTCGGTCGAAGTCAATTTCACCTACTAACCATAGCAATAGGGAAACTGCACATTTCAAGGGAGGTCGAGCATTCGACCTCCTTTTTCGTGTCAGCCTGGCGAGCCAATTAGTAAACGTCCCTCAAGTAGCGTTTGCTCGATTTTAACGACTTAACGTACGCGCAAGCGCTGTCGGTATCCATTTTCCCATGAGCCTCGACGATTTCATGAAGCGCTGCATCTACGTCCTTAGCCATTCGAGACGCGTCGCCACAAACGTAGAAATAAGCGCCACGCTCAAGCCATTCAAAGAGTTCTGCTCCATTTTCAAGCATTCTATCCTGGACGTAGATCTTCTCCGATTGGTCTCGAGAGAACGCCGTATCCAATCGATTCAGAGCTCCCTCACGAAAGTAGTCTTCCAATTCGTCTTGATATAGAAAGTCTGACTGCGCTGTCTGGTCCCCAAAAAAGAGCCAATTCTCTCCCCGCTCTCCTCTGGCTTTGCGCTCTTCGATAAACGCTCTAAACGGGGCGATCCCAGTGCCCGGCCCCACCATAATGATCGGAGCATCGCCATTTTCCGGGAGTCGAAAAGAATTCGTGGAATGAAAGAAGATTCGAAGTGACTCATTCTCTGGTCTCTCGGCAAGATAGCTCGAGCAAACTCCTTTCCGAGCGCGATCGCACGTTTCATAGCGAACGACTCCCACGGTAATGTGCACTTCGTTGCGATGAGCCCTTGGACTTGATGATATCGAATAAAGTCGTGGAGCCAATTTGGGCAGTATGGAGAGGAAGTCAGATGGGGAATCAAAGGATGGATTGAAGTCCTCTAAAAGATCGATGAGTTCACGTCCTGATGCATACTCGATAAACGCAGCGCGGTCAGAGACGAGGTCGCTCAAGCACTCATCGTCCGAGCGGTTCGACAACCCCTTCAAGGAAAGCTTGGAGATGTCATGGGCAGTTAGCAGGGCGTCTTGAAGCGGAATGCTCTCGTCGCCATCGACTAGGACTTCCGCCCCTGGTTCGAACCCGAGGGCCGCGATTAATTCGTTTACGCGCCCAGGATCGTTTTCTGGAACTACGGCAAGCGCATCCCCGGGCGAATATTCAAGCCCTGAATCGTTCAAGGATATCTCTACGTGCCTTGTCTCCTTGGCGGAATCAGGGCCATTAAGATTCACGTTCTTCAACACCTTCGCAGAGAATGGGTTCTTCTTATTGTATACGTTTTTCTCTGACGACTCCGTCTTAACCGGCCCACCCTTGGTCTCTTGCTCACTTGTTGCAAAAGTCTGTTTTATGGAGTCAAGCCACTGTTGGAAAGGCTCATCGAAATCAACGTCGCAATCGAAACGCTCAGCAATCCGACTAGCTCCCAGGGATGAAAGCCGTTCGTCGAACTCTATTCCGCATTTGCAGAAATCTGGATAGTTCGTGTCGCCCAATGCCAGAACGGAGTACTGCAAGCTATCGAGTTTCGGAGCATCCTCAGATGAGAGCCAACCATGAAAGTCCATCGCGTTATCGGGCGGGTCCCCATCACCGTATGTAGAGGTCATGATAAGGAGCCGTTTCTCTTCAGGGAGATGGCTCCTATCATACTCCGCCATGTCGATCGCCTTTGGATCGAATCCAACTTTAAGGAGCGTTTTCGCGGCCTTTTTGGCCAGTGTTTCCGGTTTGCGATCCCCAAAGTATGGTTACTGGCTCTTGGGATTTCGCCTGCCCGTCAGGATCGCATTCCGCGACCTGAGCATTCGTTGAAAATATCCCCGCGAGGAAGCCATTGAGATAGGAGCGCTGCGCCTCGGTGAATGGAGCGCTGTTGGGAATAAAGGGTGGATCGATACGATTCATAGTGACACTAGTTTGCAATTGCAATGTTAGCTTCCATTCCGGGTAGAGCATAAAGCTCCACCAATGCGGATACTTTGTATCGTCGATTGAATGCAACGAAACGCTCTCCTTCGGTTCGGTTTTCCAAGTACCTCTCCAGAATATTCTTCAAGAGCGGCCTCGTCTTTTCAAAAGGCACTCCCTTGAACAATTCCTTGGCGATGCCTTGCAGGTCATCGACGCCTCCTCCTACAGCAACATTGTATCCTTCAACGGTTTCATCGCCCACCTTTACCTTAACCGCCTGCAATCCAATATCTCCTATATAGTGCTGGGCGCAGGAATGAGGGCAACCCGTCAGATGCAGATTGATCGGCTCTTCCAAAAAAACGCTTTCGTCTAGGAAACGGGCCAAGTCAATCGCATGGGCCTTCGTATTCGACGCGGCAAACTTGCATCCCGAGTTTCCAGTGCACGCGACGACACCGCCTTCTAGAGAATTAGCAGCGAAGCGGAGATTTGCATCCGACAATTCACTACGCACGGCATCTAGATTTTCGTTGGCGATATGAGGAATCAAGAGGTTTTGCCATACCGTTAATCGGATGTCCCCACTTCCATACCGTCTCGCAATCGCAGCGACTCGCCTCATTTGTTCCGGAAACAATCTTCCTACGGGAGCGATGACTCCGATGTAACTCACTCCATCTCCTTTCTGAGGATGGAGCCCGACGCTGAACCGGCTTACGTCCCTCGCAAGCTGCAAGAGGAAAGCGCACTAATTCAAAATCTAGCTTCTTCTGGGACTCGTCCACGAATCGCTCAATTCCCCAACTATCGATTAAATACTTTAGCCGCACCTTCTTGCGATTAGTACGATCTCCATTCTCAATAAATACGCGTATCATCGCTGCTGCAGTCGCTACGCACTCTTCCGGGCGTATCAGTATTCCCGAGTCCGTCGCAAACTGACGGTGGCCTGCTATCCCAGCGAGCTGCAAACGAAAGTAAACTCCGGGAGGGACGTCGTTACCTTCTTCGACCCGAACCGCATAGAACGCTATGTCATTCGTGTCCGCGCAAGTGCTGATCGTCCCTCCTCCGTCGAAAGAAATATTGAATTTTCGAGGCAGACCATACAGATCGCGCGAATTGAGTATGCAGTGATGCATCGCCTTCGCCAACGGGCGCGTATCATATAATTCTTCACAATCAAAGCCGGCGGTGGGAGAGCAGGTGATGTTGCGCAGGTTATCCGCTCCGGAACCTCTCGATGTGAGACCCAAATCAACTAGCTCCTCAATCGCTTTGATAGAGTTTCGAGGCTCAATCTCCCGAAATTGCAAGTTCGCTCGCGTCGTTATATCTGCATACCCGCCCGCCAATTCCTCAGCAATTTCCGCGAGTCCCTCGAGCTTCTCAGAATTCAATAGCCCGCTCGGGATGCGACATCGGAGCATGTAGCCGTCTTGAGCTGGATTGACATTGAAAAGTCCATAATACTTGAAACGGAATACGTCCCCACCGCTCGCCATCTTCCCATCGTTCGCTGCTTGGACAATGCTTTCATAGCAGTCCAACCCGTTGCGTTCGCACTTAATCTGCTCCTCTTTGCACAACTCGTCAACGGGGGTTCCGTAGACGGTTTCTTCTGACGCTAGATTAGCAGCGCCATTGCCTGAAGTCGCCGTAAACCGCCGTTGCTCGTCCTGCCCAACGAAGGGAGAATCCCAGGTGAAGAAGCCATTTAAGTACTCCTTCTGCTCAATCGTGAATTCTGTTTCAGTTTTCATCGTATTTCCTTATGGATACAGCGCAGTATTTGTAAGAAGGCTGTTTTGAGTAGAGGTCGAACGACGCATGAGTCAGCTTGTTCGTCACTTGATAATGCATGGAGACAAAAATCTGACCTAGCCTTACCGTTGAGGTTACCATTGCTTTCGCGACTATTGATGCTCTTCGAGAAGCAATTTTCGATAGCGTTCCGCTTTGGATTTGAAGATTCGATGCATCCTCTGGATTAATTTCAAAGTACACGTCTTTTGGGTACAGTTTGCGCAGTACATCGGATTTCGAAGTTCGCGTCTGAGTATGCCACTGCGCGGATGTCCCTCTCCCAGATAGCATCACAAAAGGATAATTCTCATCTACCTCTTCTGGCAAAGAGCATGGGCGTTCGAAAATCAGTTTCGCCTTCCCGTTTGGATGATAGAACTTACCATCTTCAAACAGACGCCTTTGGACCGAATCAGAGCGATAATCACTTGGGTATGGCCACTGAATGCCTCCTTTTTCCTCCAACATTTCGTAACCCCCTATTCCACTGATATCGCAGGGTCTCCCTTCGGTTAATTTAGCTAGAATTTTGAATATATTTTCAGGACTGCTCCAACTATCAAATACATTCAAATCGCCCCAATATCGGGACACCAATCGAAAGATGCTGAAATCTGCCAGCGCCTCGCTAGGAGCTTGCCTTACTTTCCGAGTACGCCCAATCCGCCGCTCAGAGTTGATGAAGGTCCCTTCTTTTTCTCCCCATCCTGCAGCAGGCAAAACCAAATCCGCCATGGCCGCCGTTTCTGTCGTACAGTACATGTCTTGCACAACTAGAAACTCCAGCTTCTCGAATGCCCGTCTAAGTCGGTCCTGGTCAATCCATGAGTGAGCGGAGTTCGTCGCTACGATCCAGAGACCTTTGACGACCCCCGCTTCAATTTGATCTACAATCTGATCGTATGACCACCCAGGAATGGAAGGAACATAAGACTCTTCAATACCCAAACGGCTAGATACGAGCGAACGATGATCAGGATTCACGAAATCGTATCCTCCAATCAACGACGACGTATTCGCGAATAGCCTAGATCCCATGGCATTGCATTGGCCCGTGATTGAGTTCGCTCCCGTTCCTGGCTGGCCAATATTTCCAGTTATGAGCGCTAAGTTTATAATCGACTGAGCAAGACGTACCCCTTCATAATTTTGATTCACTCCCATCGTCCACCAGAACGAAACCCGTTTCCCCCTCTCAATCGAAGTAGCTAGTCGCTCCACCTCTTCATAGGCGAGCCCCGTTCGTTCGATTGTCTCTTCAATCGAAAAGTCCTGAACGAACGCTTTGTACTCATCAAATCCTTCAACGCTGGAATCAATGAAGCGCTCATCCACGCAGTCTCTTTCGATCAGCATCCGTCCCAGGCAATAGAACAACTGTAGATCCGATTTCGGCCTCAACGCGTAGTGCTGGCTGGCCGCCTCCGCAGTTTCCGTCTTTCGCGGGTCCAAAACAATGATCTCTGGCCGATTGCGGTTCCGCATGACACGCTGCCACATGATCGGATGCGCTATGCAAGGATTCGCTCCCACGAAAATGAGCGTATCGGAATCCTCGAAGTCTTGATAGGTGTAAGGGGGCGCATCGAATCCAAAGGACTGCTTGTAGGCGACGACGGACGTTGCCATACACTGGCGCGTATTGCCGTCGCCATGACGGATCCCCATCCCAAACCTTCCAAGCGCTCCTAAGTAAGCTAGCTCTTCCACGGTAATCTGTCCCGTACCGAGCCAGGCTAAGGAGTCCGGCCCGAAGGTTTCTTTTATCATTTTGAACTTCCCGACGAAAGCCTTCAGAGCCTCGTCCCAACTGGCTTCCTGTAGAGTTCCTTTTGAGTCGCGAAGCAATGGAACCGTAGATCGGTCGCCGGAGTTCAACACCGTCAAGGCTTCCCAACCCTTCGGACAGGCTAATCCCTGATTCACAGGATAGTTCGGGTCCACGCTCAAGTTGACGGCTTCGCCCTCTCTCATATGGGCTCTTAGCGAGCACCCTGTACTGCAATAGCCGCAAACAGTTTCAACCGCGCCATCCCCAGTGAATCGCTTTGGGACCCTATCCAATCCATGTCGGGAAGGGCTCAACACAAGGTCTTCTGTCAACGGCCCGGTCCATTCTCGAAGAAGACTGTTGTTTCGCGGCCTATCTGGGAAAAGCGCCTGACTCATCAATTGAATCCCCCTGGCATTTTGGATACATCCACTGATTTAAAAAACAGCGCCCTCTCGACAAGTTCGCCTATGAACAAGACCCCTACTGCGCCGATGACGAATCCAAGCGGGGAATGGACCAGCTGAGCCATAGCAAGCCCCAAAGCTCCTATTCCTGCTCCAGTCAAGATCAGACGACTACGCCACCATATGTTCAAGTGTTCAACTATCAATAGTCGGCTCGTCAAGGACCCTCCCTGATACCACGTAGATCTCCACTCTATCCATATTTTAACTACAGATACAATTAACAACCAATCAACTGCGCACGGTAACGTCTCGCTACTGAATACGACTGCTAGACCCAGACCTCCTAAGGCAATAGTTCCAAAAAACTTCGAGAGAGTCATCGATAAGCGCCAGAACTTTCGCCGCGTATCATGATACAAGTATGCGGAACAGAAAGTCGCCAGTATTCCCAGCGCGAGCAACGCTATCGACGATGTTCTGTAAAGCCAATCCAGCTCGGCTAGCTTGCCAACCAGCAGGAGTGAGCTTGCAGCCGAAGCAGTCCCAAAAACCAATGCTTCCCGGCTTAGCCAGGACTTTCGGATACCCAAAAATATCCGCCATGCTTTTAGCAGCTGACCCAGATGAGCGATGCTAACTGCCAATCCTATATGGAATGCAATCCAAGACGTCCACGTCAATCCCATGGAACGAATCGGGCTTAAGTGTTCTTCAAGAACGAGCAATGCAAAGAATCCCCCCAAGCCCAATTGAGTCAACGTCAACATGAAAACGAGGGGCCAATGGGCTTGTTGAACCTGTATCGCACTCGAGTCTGCAGCCATTAAGTTGCTTGGAAGGGCCCGACTAGACAGATATGTCGTTGCGGGAATAGTGTAGCCTGATTTCGGAGACGCGGGAACCAGACTCGAATTTACTCGCTTTTTTGAACGACATTCATCTTCGCTGATGACTACAATTTTTATAGCCTCGTGAGGACACGCATCCACACATGCGGGGGACTCGCCTTGAGACAATCGGGAGTAGCACATATCGCACTTTCGCACGATTCCACGACTCGCGCTGTATTTAGGAACATCATACGGACATTTTAGTACGCAATACTGGCATCCAATGCACTGGTCGTCCAAATGCAGGACGATTCCTGTCGTATCATCTTTCTCATACGCATTTACGGGACATCCATTTAGGCAGGCTGGGTCGACGCAGTGATGACACGCGCTCGTTATGGTTTGCTGAATCGGATTTGAATCCTCTTCTCCAATCAGCGCTCCCACATCACGCCAGATCTCGCCCTCATTGAGCCCATTCAAGCTGTGACACGCCGTCACGCAACCTTTGCAACTGAACATCGATCCAGATCTACTTGAAACCCATATTGATATCCAGGTTCAGGCACCGACAGAGGGATGAGCGAATCAAAGACGGGCCCAGACCCAAAACGTTCACTGCGTTTTGCATCCTCGGATACCTTTCCGATAGGCGTATCGATAGATCTCTGCTCGTCCAAGAGCAGGTCTATGAGGGTCTTATCTGACGATTCGTAGATATCTTTCATCGCAAGGGGCGACATTGCTGTAGCTGTCCCTGCGCCAATCATGACGATTGATCAAATTAACGAATCTCAACTTCTTCATGATTTAGATGAATATAATTCATGGTTTCCCCGTTCGATAAATCCCTGTCCAAATTTGAGCGCAACCGCAGTACGATTCGCATCGAAATTGCCCAAAACGCGCTGAAATCAGTCAATTGCGGCGTACCTGGCTCAATTGGCGCGGGTCCCGCTGAATAGCGGTAGTGGAAGAACCTGATCTTAAAACCATCTATTTCCCTCGGATCTCGCATCCTAAAAATCTTTCGAAGCCTGCATCAATACGCGTTGGATTTGTAAGCCTAGTCGATTCCGCTCCCTTGTTCGTTGCGGCTGACCTCGGAATTTTCAAGAAGTACGGGCTTGATGTCCGCTTAAGCCGCGAAGTGGGATGGGCCACCGTACGAGATAAGTTGCTCAACGAAGAGCTCGATGCCGCTCAGGTTCCATGCCCTATGCCCTTAGCAACTACCCTAGGGCTCCAGTCTCTTCCAACGAATTGCGTCTCAGGGCTGATAATGAGTGAGGGAGGAAACGCGATCGTGCTTTCCGAAGACCTGTGGAAACGAGGCGTCCACGATGTGCAATCCCTGAAGGTTGCGGTCAGCAACACCCGCTATTTTAGAAAGTACGTGCTCGCAACTGTATACCCCTATTCCGCGCATACCTTCCTTCTGAAAGACTGGCTACGCTCGGGAGGGATAGATCCGGACCACGACGTTCAAATCGTAACTTTGCCGCCTAGTCAAATGTGCCGCAACCTCTCCGCAGGCACGATTGACGGTTTCTGCGCTGGGGAGCCCTGGCCTTCCATGGCAATATCCAATGAAATCGGATGGTCGCCAGCGACTTCAATCGACATTCAACCCGGTCATCCGGAGAAGGCCCTAATGACTAAAGAGTCCTTCGATCACGATCGCCGCGAGCAGCATATCGCCTTGGTCGCTTCATTGATTGAAGCCGCAATCTACTGCGAAAATCCCGCGAATCGGAAAACAGTCGCTAGACGCGCCTCCGATCGAAAACGCGTCAATTGCTCCGAGTCCTTCGTATACGAATGCCTTTCGCCAAGATTCAACTATGGAATGGGTCGTATCGAGGAGCGTCCCCGCTTCATGTCGTTCCATATCGGTTCCAACCGCTCTGATGGCGATGTAGCGCTTGAATGGATATTTCACGGGCTAGCGGGGAATGGACAGGAAATCCATTGCTCCGATCGATCCAGCTTGATTGAAAGTGTCTTTAAGTCAGACGTTTATGACAATGCGCCCGAGCTTATTCAGCTGAGAGGATCAGCCCAATTTTAGTTGAATCCCAATAGGTTCCCTCTTCATTAAGCGGGCCAATCGCGTTGAATTCAATGCAAGGGCTCCAAAGGGAGCAAGCGCGCCCTCGACGCACTTGGACGCTTGAGCGAGCGAAATTGCTTTAAATTGGCCCAAAAGCGCGCTCAATCACCCTTTCCAAAAAAAACGCCGACGATTATGGCCCGAACAACCGATTCAAAACCGAACCCAAAGAGCGACGAGCGCAAGATCGTGGCCGCCGTAACGAGCGGCGCTGACCTAGAGGATCAACTCGCTATTATCTGGGAGAAGAATAAGACCCTCATCGTCTACTCGATCGTAGGAATTTTCGCGGTCTTCGGAATCTATCACTTAAGCGCCTTCATGATCGAGCGAGGAAAAATCGCCGTGCAAGAGGACTATGCTGCCGCTGATGACAGCGCCTCGAAGCTCGCTTTCGCGGAAAGCGAATCCGGCAACCCACTGAGCGGTTTCGCCTACAAGGAACTAGCCGCAGAGGCATACGACTCTGGCGACTACGCGAAAGCGGCCGAATACTTCGAAAATGCTGCGAAATCCGCAAAGGACGCTATCAAGGACGCCGCCATGATAGGGCAAGCCATGTCCTTGATTCAATCTGGCCAACCGGCCGAGGCAAAAGCCATCCTGCAAAGCATCGTCGCAAACGAGTCAGCGGGAAACATCGCAGAAGCGCGCTATAGACTAGCCGCGCTTGCCGTAGAGGAAGGGAATTTCGAGCAGGCGCGCACCCTTATAACCGATCTTCAGGCCAATTTCTCGCAAGAGACATTTTACTGGATCCAGAAGGCGGTAGCCTTGCAAAGCAAGCTTCCCCCAGAGCCCGCGCCAGAATCTCTCTAAGACTCCCTTCCCTCCTCTTTAGGGAAACTCGTATTCGACCTAAATGGGTCGACAATCAGGCAGGATTCACTATCCTTGGCTCCAAAACGAAGCCTGATGCCCCATACCCCAAACCGCCGTCAGTTTCTCAAGGGAGTCGGTGTAAGCCTAGCGCTCCCGATGATGGAATCTCTCCTTCCGCGCTCGCTTGCGACCACCTCTACTCAGACGCCCAAGCTGAAGCGACTGGTCTGCGTGGGCACCTACCTGGGATTCTATCAAGACGACTTTTTCCCGAAGCAAATCGGGCGCGGCTACTCGATGCCTTCCGTCCTGGAACCTATCAGCCGATTTCGGGACGATATGACCATCTTCTCCGGTCTCGACCACAGAGGTCGAAATGGCCACGAAGGCTGGAAAGCGTGGATTACCGGTTCGGCCAGCGGCAGCGTGTCCTTTGATCAACTCGTCGCCGACCAAATCGGGGGGAAAACACGATACGCATCTATCCAGCTCACTTGCGGTACGCCTCCGGGCGATGCCCAAATGAGCTATACGAAAGAAGGCGTCGCCCTCCCTATGATAGGACGACCCAGCGTTTTCTATCAGACGCTCTTCCGCTCCGACTCCGACAAGGCGCGGATCGAGTACCTCTTAAAAGGTAATTCCAGCGTTCTCGACGGCGTTCTGGAAGAGGCCCACTCCTTGCAACGGAATCTATCCCAAGCCGACCGTCGCAAACTCGACGAGTACCTGTCTTCCGTTCGCGACGTAGAAAAGAAGCTGCAAAAGCAGAAAACTTGGCTCTCAACGCCCTTTCCTACCACCGACTACGAACTCCCTCCATTCGATCCTGTCTCTCCAGAACAGTCCTTCGAGTGCGAATCCATCATGTACGACCTGATGTCGCTCGCCCTCTCCACCGATTCCACTCGAATCCTAACGTTCATGGTCCCTGGGTGGAGTCAGGTATTCAATATTGAAGGACGTCGTCTCAGTGCCGGCTACCACGGTCTTTCCCACCACGGGAACGAGAGAAAGAAAATCGAAGAGTACAACATTGTTGGACGCGAACATGTGAAACGATTCGAGCGATTCCTAGATAACCTGAGCAATCACAAGGACGCCGAGGGTCAGTCGCTCCTCGATACGACCGCCGTCGTTTTCGGAAGCGGTATGGGCGATTCGAATACGCACGACAATAGCAACTTGCCGACGCTCGTAGCCGGTGGCGGATTCAATCATGGCAGCCACCATGCCATCGACCGTACTGCCCCCAACGCCCGCCGCCTCGGCGACCTCTACCTAACGCTCATGCAGAGCTTCGGGATGGAAATCGACCAGTTTGCCGGCGCTCGTAGCAATTTGAACGAAGTCTTCTCCTGATCGTTTTCCATGCGTTTGTGTTCAACGAGATTGCTCCTTTCAGTCGTCGCACTGCTCTACAGCGTAGCGTTCAATTCGCATTTACAGGCCGAATCCCTGCCCGCGGACTTTCAATACTTCTTGCAGTCGCACTGCTTCGAATGCCACTCGGGCGATCCCGAATTTATCGAAGGCGACATCGACCTGGACCGGATCGAGGTCGACTGGTCCTTCCCAGATGCTGCCCCCTTCTGGACGAGCGTTTACGATGCTCTCGAAACCAGCGAAATGCCTCCCCGCGATGCGGAATCACGCCCGACTCCCAACGAACGGGCAGAAGCGCTCGAATGGCTCGAGCGCTCGTTGACGAATCATTCTAAAGTGGGTGGCACCTTGCCCCGCAGGCTGAATCGTACCGAGTACGAACATACAATCCGCGATCTGATGGGACTCGAGGATTTCACCGTTCCTCACTCGTTTCCTTCCGATGGAACCGCGAAGAGCTTTGACAATGTCGCATCTGGGCTCGTCCTTTCTCCACCGCTGCTCGCCCAATACCTTGAAATCGCCACGGGTATCGCCGACGAAGTGCTTCCTCCTGAAGTTGAGCTGGGGACCACCCCGTCACGCCGATACGAGATCGACCCTTCAAGTTTAGGTAGCAGCGCCGGAAGTGGAGCGAAACAAATTGAGGACCGATTTCGACTTTCCTCTTCCCGAGACATGAGCAACTCCGCAGCCTGGACGAGTGTATTCGAAGCTCCATACAGCGGCGCCTATCGCCTAACCACGAATGCCCTACCCTTCCAGACGGACCGGATGCCCTACCCGCATCAAACCGAACCCTTTGTATTGGCAGTCTACGCGCGCGGCAACGGAAAGCAGCAATACGACCAATTCGAGAAACTGCGCTTTCTGGGCGAATTCGAAATTTCCGCCGACGAAGGGAGTCCGACCACCATCTCAACCGAGGTCGAACTCTACAAAGGGGAAGTCCTCGGGCTTCGCTGGACAAACGGTCCCATCGTTTCTCAGCCTGGAGGGCGCAACCTCCGACGAGACATTGTAGCAGACTGGCTGTCGCGGGACCGAGGGCTCTACGCGGCTTTTCTTGAACTCAACGGTGGCAAGCGAGGCGACAGCCAGGTCGCGTTTTACGATGATATCGAAGCGCTCAGGAAAAGCGGTTCTCTGGACCTGACGGACCCTCGTCTTGACACCATTCCCGAAAACCTAAAAGGCGGCCTTAACGACAAGCTCCCGCACAATTGGGTAAAGAAATACGTATACGAGGAGATGCACCGTCATGGACCCGCGCTCGACATACTCGGGGCAAATGTTGAAGGTCCCTTTCGGCTTATCGAAGATTTGCAAACGCGGTTGCGCAAGGAACGTTCCGAGCGTTTGTTAGGGGATCGATCGATTTACCCAACCGAAGACGCCCACGCTCGTTCCTTCCTTCAAGAATTTCTTTCGGCGGCATTTAGACGACCCGTTTCCACCACCCAGCTCGACGCCTACGTTAAGTCTTACAAAGACCACCGTACCCAGTTTCCGAATGCGAGACTAGAAGAGGGGCTTCATCAAGCAGTAAGGCGCGCCCTCGTTTCCCCTGCGTTCCTCTTCCGAGGTATTTCACCCGGTAAACTTGACAATTGGGACCTCGCCAGCCGGCTGAGCTACTTCCTTACTTCGGCCCCGCCCGACGCGCGGCTGCGGGAACTCGCGGCGAGTGGCGAGCTAACCACCTTGAAGGTCCTAGAGGAAGAAACCCGCCGACTACTAGATTCTCCGCAACGCGAACGCTTCGTTAGCAACTTCACAGGCCAATGGCTAAGCACCCGCGCCCTCGCCGATATCATGCCGGATCCTCGACTATTTCGGTCTCAGGAAATCTTTACCCGAATCTTCACGAGCGCCCATCGGAACGCGATGATCGACGAAACGGAAATGCTCTTCGATGAGATTCTGGTCGAAAACCACCCAATCGAAACTTTCATCGATCCCGGGTTCAGCTTCCGAAGCGCGCGGCTCAACGACATGTATGGAGCCACTCTGGAGAGCCAGCAAATGCAGCGAGTCACGTTTCCAAAAGGAACGCAGCAAGGCGGCATTATTGGCCTCGCCAGCGTAATGATGGCAACCGCCAACGGAGTCGACACCCACCCCGTCCACCGCGGTGTCTGGCTCCTTGAAAACGTACTCGGCCAGCCCACTCCATCGCCTCCTCCCGACATCCCAGCGATCGCTCCCGACACCAGCGGAACCGTCACCATGCGCGAGCAGTTGCTCGCCCACCAAGCAGACCCCAGCTGCGCTCGATGCCACGAACGAATCGATCCGCTCGGATTTGTTATGGAGAATTTTGACCCCGTCGGTCGCTGGCGGGAACACTACCCCATCTACGACGAGTCCGCCGACGGTGCGCAGGAGTTGGAGACAGAGTTTTATTCGAACCAAGGCAAGGCCCCGCGATACGGACCCGCAATCGACCCATCCGCAATCATGCCGGATGGAACGACCCTCAATGACGTCACTGACCTAAAGCGATATTTGCTCAAGCATGACAGCCTCTTCGCCCACTGCCTCACCGAGAAACTGCTGGTCTATGCCACTGGACGCGAACTCGGATTCGGCGATCGGCGCGTCGTGGAGGAGATCGTCAAAAACCTCGACAAAAACGGCAGAGGGTTCACCGATCTCGTCGTAGCAGTCACGCTGAGCGAATCGTTCCGTACGCGCTAAAGGCGCGGGCTACTGCTCGATGAATTCCTTTTGGGAGCCAAAGCGGGCTCTCAGTCGGAGCCCTTGCAAGCGGATGAAACCGGTAGCGTCGTCTGGATTATAGTCGCTTTCAACCCCTTCCATGGAAGCAATATCTTCGTTATAGAGAGAATAGGGGGACTTGCGGCCGACCGTCGTGATGTTGCCCTTATAGAGCTTGAGCCGAACGGTTCCGGTGACGCTTTTCTGGCTATTGTCGATCAGCGCTTGCAAGGCTTCGCGCTCAGGAGCGTACCAGAAACCATTATACACCAACTCCGCGTACTTCGGGATCAAGCTGTCGCGCAAATGCTCCAAGTCGCGGTCCATTGTGATCGACTCGATTTGCTTGTGCCCCATCATGAGAATAGTGCCGCCTGGAGTTTCGTAAACGCCTCGGCTTTTCATGCCGACGAAGCGATTTTCCACGATATCCACTCTGCCAATACCATGCTTGCCTGCTAAGGCATTTAATTTCTTGAGAACTCCAGCAGGACTTAACGAATCTCCATTGACAGCGACGCAGTCCCCTTTCTCGAATTCGAGATCTATGTACTCCGCTTCGTCCGGAGCGTCCTCAGGATCCACCGTCAGCTTGTACATCGCCTTATTTTCTGGAGTGGTCGGGTCGAACCAGGGATCCTCGAGAATGCCCGCCTCGTAGGAAATATGGAGAAGGTTGCGGTCCATCGAATAGGGATTGGACGCAGAAGCTTCGACATCGATGCCATTCTCAGCGCAATAGTCGATCATCTCGCTGCGTCCCGGGAACGCGCTCCGAAACACATCCATCCGCCAAGGAGAAATCGTCTTCAAATCTGGAGCGAGCGCGGCGTAGGCGAGTTCGAATCGAACTTGATCATTCCCTTTCCCAGTCGCGCCGTGAGCGAGGGCCTCGGCGCCCACTTTTCTAGCGAGATCGATATGGGCTTTGCCTATAAGCGGCCGCGCAATCGATGTTCCCAGAAAATACTGTCCTTCGTAAATCGCGTTCGCACGCATGATCGGATAAATGAAGTCCGACGCGAATTCCTCGACGAGATCCAATGTATAGTGCTCGGAGGCTCCAGTCGCTTTTGCTTTTTCCTCTAGACCATCGAGCTCTTCTTCCTGCCCGACATCTGCTGCGAATGTAACAATCTCAGCGTTGTAATGATCTTTTAACCACCGAACGAGCACCGAAGTGTCCAGTCCGCCTGAATATGCAAGTGCGATTTTCATATGTGAATATACTTGAATGATTAACCACGAATTTCACGAATTCACACGAACAATTTTCAAATTCTTGAAATTGCAAGCATCCACGAAATTCCAGGGCCCATGAACTATGCTCGGACTCCTTGCGCGAGAACAGCCATGATGGCTTTTTGCGTATGCAATCGATTTTCCGCTTGGTCGAAGATGATCGACTGGGAGCCATAGAGCACGTCCTCCTGAACTTCCATTCCCTTGTATGCAGGCAGGTCATGCATGAACAACGCGTCCGCTTTTCCTAGGCGCATCAGATCAGAAGTCACCGAGTAGGGCTTCATCGCTTCAATCCGATCCGCCGACTCTTCTTCCTGGCCCATGCTCACCCAAGTATCCGTATAGAGAACGTCTGCATCGCAAGCCGCCGCCTCGGGATCCTTCGTAAAGGAGTAGGTGGGCGCATAACCGCTCTCCGCTAGAACTTTCTTGATGTCATCACCCGGTTCGTACCCTTCAGGTCCCGCAAGGACTAGCTCCATGCCGAACATCGCAGCCCCCAGTATCCAAGAGTTAGCGATATTGTTAGCGGTATCGCCAAAGTAAGCCATTTTCTTCCCTTTGAGCGACTCGAGGTGATTGGTCCCATCCGACCAGCGTTCGGTCATCGAAAACGCATCGGTATAGGTCTGGCAGGGATGAAGGAAATCGGTCAAGGCATTGATAACCGGGATGCTACCCAGCTCGGAAAGCTCCTCCAATTCGCGATGCTCGAAGGTCCGCACGATAAGGCCATGAACGAAGCGTGACAGAACATTCGCGGTATCATAGACGGATTCCCCTCGACCTAGCTGGATATCATTCTTGTTGAGAAATATCGGATGCCCACCCAGCTCGTGGATGCCTACATCGAAGGATACGCGTGTACGTGTGCTCGACTTGGAAAAGATCATGGCCCACGTCTGTCCTTTCAGGGACGGAGGCGTGTGACGGCCTCTTCCCTTCTTAAAGCTTTGAGCCAATGCGAACACTTCGCTCGCCTGATGCGGAGCAAAGTCGGTTTCTTTCAAAAAATGCGCCATAGTTTATGTCGTTGTATTTCGTTTTCGCTTTCGTTTCGGCTAGGCATCTACCTTCGCCCTTAGAGCCTCCGCTCGTTCGCTAGCCACTGATTTAAAGATATCCAGCGCCTCGTCGAAATCGTCTTGAGTCGCCGTCAACGCAGGCAGGAATCGGACTACATTCGACCCCGCGGGTGGAACCACAAGACCTTGGTCGCGAAGCTCGTTTACGACTTCAAGCGGCGCTTCCGCGATTTGAATACCTATCATGTAACCGGATCCGCGTATATCTAGAATATAGTCAGGGAGTTCCTCTTGAAGCTCCCGCAATTTTTGGAGCACGTATTCACCATTTCGGGACACGTTCTCAAGAAGGCTTTCTTCTTCTATCGTCTCTAAAACCGCAAGCGCTGCTGCAGATATTAGAGGCGTACCCCCAAAGGTCGTACCGTGCGTCCCAGGAGTAAAAAGACCCGCATGGTCATCGCGGATCCAAATAGCCCCGATCGGAGCGCCCCCTCCGAGACCCTTGGCCATACCGATAGCATCCGGCTGGATACCCGCTTTTTCGTAGGCAAAGAACGTCCCTGTCCGACCGACGCCGCATTGAACTTCATCGAGAATAAGCAGGATACCCTTCTCGTCGCACAAGGCTCTCAGGTCTTGCAAAAACGGAATGGACGCGGGGAAAATACCGCCTTCGCCCTGAATCGTCTCGATAAAGACCGCAGCAACCGTGTCATCAATCGCATTCCTAAAGCTCTCAATGTTATTGAGTTCCGCAAAGAGAAAACCATCGACCAGCGGTCCGAATCCTTTTTGGACATTCCCTTTGGGCGTCGCGCTCATTCCACCGAAGGTTCTTCCATGAAAGGCATTCTCCGCGCAAACCACTTTGTAACGCTTGTTTTCTTCCCCCGAAACGCTGCAACCATACAGTCGAGCTAGCTTGATAAGCGCCTCGTTAGCTTCAGCGCCGCTGTTGCAGAAGAACACTTTCCCGGCGCCGCCCGCTTTCGTATTCAACGCCTGTGCCAGGCGCGCCTGGTTTTCATTGCGATAGAGATTGCTGACGCAAATGACGGTTTCTGCTTGTTCCTGAATCGCTTTTACTAACTTTGGATGGCAATGCCCAATGCTCGTCACCGCAATTGCGGAGCAGAAATCTAGATACTCTTTGCCCTGGTCATCCCAAAGCCGCGTACCGCGACCGCGAACGAATGTTACGGGCGGCAATCCGTAATTGCCGAGTATGTTGTCTTGATAGAGCGTCTCGGTATTCGTGTTCATGGTGAGTTCAGGTGTTCGTATCTATAATAATATTACTAGTGGACGATTTCCGTTCCAATACCCTTGTCGGTAAAAATCTCCAACAGGAGGCTATGAGGTAACCTTCCATCGATGAAGTGGACTCTATGGACGCCCGCGTCGAGCGCCTTCATAGAGCTGTCGATCTTCGGAAGCATACCTTGGCTTATCGTGCCGTCCTCCTTCAATCGATCGACTTGCCCTACTTTCAGCGTTGGGATGAGAGAGTCCGGATCGTTAGGGTCTCTAAGCAAGCCGGGAACATCGCTCAAGTATACCAGCCTTCTGGCTCTAAGCGCAGCGGCTACGCAAGCGGCGGCCACATCCGCATTCACGTTGTACAAGCTCCCATCCTCTCCTCTGGCCACGGGAGATATCACAGGCGTATAGCCATCGCGAATGGCTTTCTTGATAATCTTCGACTTAACGGCAACGATATTGCCTACGAAGCCCAGATCTACCGGGTTGCCTGCGCTATCGACGGTATACTTTTCCCCTTCGAGCACTGCAGGTCCCGCGATTCCCAGCGGCCGATCGTTCCGGATCTGAAGCATCTCGCACACCTCGCCATTCACCTGCCCGCTTAGCACGTCTTCGACGACACTGATCGTCTCTTCGCAGGTATACCGGAGTCCATTTATGAACTTCGCCTCAATCCCTTTTTCGCCGAGAGACCGGCTGATCGCTTTGCCGCCGCCGTGGACAACAACCGCATGAATCCCGACCGCAGAAAGAAAGGCGATATCTCCCGCGACTCTCGAACGGATCTCAGGATCGGGATCATCCATAAAGCTGCCCCCATACTTGATAACGAAAATGGAATTCCGAAATTCCTGCACGTACGGCAGCGCTTCTACAAGTACCGCTGCTTTGGAAATGATTTCCTGCATCTTTTTCGATTTAACGATCATAATCCAATCACTCGCTCTTGTTGAAATCTACGTATCCTTCAGTTAAATCGCTCGCCCGAAGCCGATAGACCGAATCGCCTTGATGCATATCGATCGCTATCGAAAACCGAGGTTTTGAAACGACTTCCTTCCACTTCTGTTTGTTCTCCGGTACTGGATTTCCCGATACCAAGGCAGGCACATCATCATAACTGATATCGATTACGTACTGATCGATTTGCGCATCGGCATAACCGAGGGCATCCATAAGGCGCCCCCAATTTGGATCGTTGCCATACCAGGAAGTCTTTACCAAAAGAGAGTTGCCAATCGCGCGAGCGATGTTCTCCGCATCTCGCTCGTTCGCCGCTCCCTTTATCAATATCTCTACGACCTTCGTGATGCGCTCCCCATCCGCCACGATCTTTTCCGCAAGGGTGTCGCAAACCTTGAAAAGAGCCTCTTTGAAACGAGCGCTTGTTTTGCCATCGAACGAAACTCCGGACTCTCCGTTTGCGAGCGCGAGCACCGTATCATTCGTACTCATATCTCCGTCTACGGTGATGGCATTGAACGTATGGTCGATCGCTTCCTTTAGCGCTGATTGCAGGTCACTCGACTCGATTGCGATATCCGTAGTAACGAAGGCAAGCATTGTAGCCATGTTTGGCTGGATCATACCCGCCCCTTTCGCAACGCCTCCAACAGTCACCTTTCTTCCTTCAACTTCAAAAGAGGCCTCGCACGTTTTTGTTCTAGTATCTGAAGTCAGAATACATTCGGCGAACTTCAGCCCATCGCTCTCGCCGTCTACGATTGTGGCTCCTAGCCGTTCTATCGCCGGAGTGATACGGTCCATCGGTAGCAAGTCGCCAATGCGCCCCGTCGAGCACAAAAAAAAACTATCCTTAGGGGACAGGCTGCTCGATTCCGCGATCTGTAGCATTTGAAGCGAATCTTTAATACCTTGCTCCCCCGTGCATGCATTGGCGTTTCCACTATTCACAACGATCCCGTGAATAGGCGTTCCTAGCTTAAGCACACGTTCGCAATCAAGAACGGGCGCCGCCTTGACCGCATTGCGCGTAAAGACCCCAGCTGCTGAGCACGCCGTTTTTGAATACAAGATCCCAATATCCAACCGATCACTTTGCTTGTTCCGGATATCAGCGCTCGTAGCGACCGCGCAAAACCCTTGGGGGCTTGCGACTCCACTTCCGTCTTCGCTAAAAGTTACGACCTCAGACATGGATCAACCCGGTTGTTTCATCCCAGCCCTGCCAGAGATTCATTATTTGGACTGCTTGCCCAGCGAGTCCTTTCATGAGATTGTCCTCAGCGGACGTGATAACGAAGTTTCCTGTCCTCGAATCCTTGACCGCAGAAATATCGATTCGATTCGTACCTACCGTGTATCTTGATTCAGGACGCGTATCCGGTTCTAGGATATGTACGAAAGGCCGATCGCCATAAGCGTCATTCCAGACACCGTAGAGGTCTTCAATACTAGATTCAACCGCTGGAACGGTAATCGTACTGATGATACCGCGATTCATTGGGGCGAGGTGAGGATTGAATTGAATTATAACATCGCCCTGTCCTGCGTTGCCTAGCTGCTCCTCGATTTCCGAAAGATGCCGATGCTTCGGAATTCCGTAGGCCTTCGCGCTTTCGTTTACTTCACAAAAGGAAAAGGCGAGATTCGACTGCTTTCCCGCTCCGCTTGTCCCACTGAACGAGTTCGCTACGATATGCTTCGTTCCAATAACCTTCTTTTGAATCAGCGGGAAAAGGGGGACGAGAATGCTAGTCGGATAGCAACCGGGACAAGCGAACAAAGATTTGTCCGTCCAGTCTTCGGTCGCGATTTCCGGTAGAACATATTGCGAATCGGCAAGTAGTTCTGTATCCGGATGAGGGTTACCGTAATATTCTTCATACACGCTCGGATCCGATATCCTGTAGTCCGCGCTGCAATCGATCACTTTCTTTCCTGATCGAGCGATTGGCCCCGCAAATTCAGACGCGACCCCGTGTGGAACCGCTAGAAAGACGCAATCGATATCGTCACGATCCGCAATCGCAGCAGGGTCCGACGCTTCAAACTTGAGCTGATCAAGCGCTCCACGGAGTTCCGGCATTACTTCACTTACGCTTCTACCAACTTCGCTTCTCGAGGTAACCGCTACGAGATTCGCTTTCGGATGAGCCGCTAGAAGTTTGACGAGAATTTCCCCGCCATATCCGGACGAGCCTACGATTGCTGTATTCATTGATTGTTTTGCGTTAAATTATTTTGGTATCTTAAACGATAGCAGGAGTTCGAATCCACTTTGCCGTTTCGAAAGAGTAATCTTAATGGGTTGATATATGAAAACAAAAAGACCCCCTGTGGTGGTGAAACCAGAGAGGGCCTTGTCGAAAAATTCTTTTGATTTGGCTTAGCGCTTTGAGAATTGGAATTTCTTGCGCGCCCCTGGTTGTCCCGCTTTCTTACGTTCCTTCATTCGAGGGTCTCGTGTAAGGTGACCGGCTTGTTTCAATGGAGTTCGCAGTTCCCCATCGAACTTCAGCAACGCACGAGCGATTCCATGCGCCAAAGCGCCTGCCTGGCCACTGTCGCCGCCGCCATGTACGTTTGCGCTCAAGTCGAACTTATCCTTCGCCTCGATGGTCGCGAATGGGAGAAGCGCCGCTCTAGAAAAATTTTCGTGAGAGAAGAAGTCTTCCTTGGATTTGCCGTTGATGGATACCTTGCCGGAACCTTCGGTCAAACGGATCCGAGCGACTGCTGTCTTGCGGCGGCCGATTCCGAGATATACGCTGTTGTTGTCTGCCATTTTCGGAAAGCGTTATTTAAAGTGAAACTGCTTTGGGTTGCTGCGCTTCATGCGGATGCTCTTCGCCCGCGAATACCTTGAGCTTAGTCAGCATCTTGCGAGCGAGCCGGTTCTTCGGGAGCATTCCCTTGACTGCGTGCTTAACGACGAAATCCGGTCGGCACTCTTGCATTTGAGCCACGCTGAGATACTTCTCGCCCCCAACGTAGCCGCTATAGAACATGTACTTCTTTTGCTCTTCTTTCTTGCCGGTGAGTACGATCTTGTCCGCGTTGATAACGACAACGAAATTCCCGGTGTCCACGTGCGGCGTATAAGTAGGCTTGTCCCGACCACGAAGCAAGTTTGCGATTTTCACGGCCAAACGACCCAGGACTTGATCCTTGGCGTCGACGATGACCCAGTCGCGTTTCACGGTTTCCTTCTTGGCGAGATATGTTTTCATCGGATTTCGAGAAAAAGAGGAGAACTCCTACCTTCCGGAGAAAGCATGTCAATGATTTTGCGAGTTTTTTTGCTAGGCTTTCAGCCCCGAATTCCTGAGTTGCAAACCCTAGAATCCGATACGAATCGAAGTCGACCCATGAAAGTGGGCTTCCGGTGTAGGCGACCCCGGATCGCTGTCTGAATAGTGCGCCCCGATCGACAGCACCGCGTTTTCATTCAGCTCAAATGGGAATACGACGTCGGCGCCGTAATAGAGGTACTTGCCTAGATCGTCTACATCCACCAGCCCGATGCGAGCTCCCAGCTCCACAACCGAGTTCGGGCCGATAGGCAGGTTATAAGTCGCGGATCCCTCGGAAGTGGTCGCATCCAGCTCCAGGTCCCGGTAGAGATAGAGTGACGCCGCGACGCTCTTGATTTCACGTGTGATTCCAACGTAGGGCTCGAGCCGGTTCTCTCCGGTGGGAAAATAATAGTAAGCGGCTCCCACATCGAAGCTGGTATCTTCACCGATGACCCAGGCCTGCCCCAGGTAGAAGTCGATCTCATCAGCCCACCGCTCCGGGGCTCCTCGGTTTTCGATCGGCTGAGCCGCCCAGATACCTGCGTAGAAATCATCCTTTCCGAACTCGATAGAGGGATAAAAGACATTGTCGGCGAGCTGCGCTCCGCGAAAGACGTATTTGGTATCGAAGGTGAGATCCAAATTCAGCGTATAGTCCTCCGCCTGGGAGCAGACTCCGTAGACGGAGGCGAGAAGTCCTAGAAATGCAGTTTTCAGATTCATTTTCGACTAGTTCGTGTAGCGATCGGACAAAGGATTCAATGTTTAGGAGCTGGCTTCATAAATGGCGAGCCGAGAATTGGAAGCGTCCTGAACCGATTTTTTTCATTCAGAGCCCATATCCTATCGAAGACCACCGAAAATTCGTCGCTATGCGTTACAATTTTCTAGATTAAAAACGCCACAGGCGAAATTCTATGTCTATGAACTTCCAAAATGCAGGAGCGATCTGCGCGACAATCGGCATCGCCTTGGGCGCTTTCGGGGCACACGCGCTAAAAGAGAGCCTATCTTCCAATGGGATGCTCGATGCTTGGGAGACCGCGGTCCTCTACCACCTGATCCATGCGGTATCCCTTTTCTTGCTCGCTGCAATCAACGCTAGCCACCCAATCGAGCGGGCTCGGCTAGCTATGGGGCTCTGGCTAGCGGGGATCGTCCTGTTTTCCGGTTCCCTTTATGGTCTGGCGCTGACTCAATGGTCCCTGCTTGGCCCAATAACTCCGATCGGCGGGCTCTGCTTCATGGCGGGCTGGGTCGTCCTCGCTTTACCGCGCAAGGCATAGCCTCCAACTCCGATGCCCGATGTCCCACAGCGCGCTCGATTCAACTTCGAGGTCCCCGTAAACCTGAGGACCGCGCTGGACCTATTAAAAAAGAAGGGGGGGCAGTGCCGACTGGTCGGCGGATGCGTCCGCGACGCGCTTCTTGGGACTAGACCAAAGGATTTCGACATCGAAGTCTACGGATTGGAGCTGGAGGCGATCATAGAGACCCTGAAATCGATCGGTAAAACCGACCTCGTCGGTAAATCCTTCGCGGTAGTGAAACTCTGGCGAAACGGAAGCGAGTTCGACTTCTCCGTCCCGCGCAAGGAGTTGAAATCGGGCGCCGGCCATCGTGGCTTCGATATCCAGACAGACATCCACCTAGACCCCAAATCCGCCCTGAAGCGCCGCGATTTCACCATCAACGCCCTGCAATACGATCCGGATACCGAAGAGATCGTCGACTACTTCGGAGGACGGGAAGATCTCGAGAAAGGCATTCTGCGGCACGTGAGCTCTGCGTTTGCCGAAGATCCGCTTCGCGCGCTGCGAGCCGTGCAATTCGCAGGACGATTCGGACTTTCGCTCGATTCGCGAACCGCAGAACTTTGTAGATCCATGAAGCGAGAGTTCGCCACCCTGGCAAAGGAACGGATCTGGGGAGAATGGGAGAAATGGGCGACCCAATCGACTGCGCCCTCAAGGGGACTTGCAGTTTTAGTGGACTGCGGCTGGATAACGTTTTTTCCCGAGCTCAACGCGCTCGCGCGTCTCCCCCAGGACCCGGAATGGCATCCGGAAGGAGATGCGCTTACGCACACCCAGCATTGCGTCGATGCATTGGTTCAGTCCGAAGCCTGGCGCGAGAGCAATTCGCACCAACGCGCAATTCTCATGTTCGGTGTCCTATGCCATGACCTAGGCAAGGCGCGGTGCACTCGATTCGCCGAGAAGAACGGGAAACTGCGGTGGATCAGCCCCGGACACGATCAAGAAAGCGGCTGGCTTTCGCAGGACTTCCTTGAGCGCATAGGAGCGCCGCTCTCTTTAGCAGAGAAAGTGAAGCCGTTTGTAGAGAATCATCACTTTCTAAACTCGTTTTCCAATGGGGCCCCTTCGGATGCGTCTTTGCGTCGCCTTTCAAGTCGCATTCATCCCGCAACGACCTATGAGCTTCTGGAAGTGATGCGGGCAGACCACTTGGGCAGGCCCCGGCTCCTATCCGAACCTCAGGAAAAGCGGCTCGGTGAATTCGAGTGTCGCATCGAGGTGCTCGCAGTGAGGGACGCTGCCCAAAAACCGATTTTGCTAGGACGCCATCTTATCGAACAAGGGCATTCGCCTGGACCCGATTTCAAACTCATATTGGACAAGGCCTATGACGCGCAGCTCGAAGGCGTTTTCGACGACCTAAAAGGCGCGCTGGAATGGGCGCGGGCTGAATCTTGGGGCAGTTCGAGCGACTCCTAAGAGAGCTTATCCTGGATCATCGCTTCGAGCTTTCGGATATCGACAGCGAAATTCCGTATGCCTTCGGCCGTTTTCTCAGTGGCCATCGCGTCTTCGTTCATTAGCCAACGAAACGATTTCTCCGTAATTTCGATGTGCTCAAGATCCTTCGTTTGAGCCGATTCAACGCTGAGCTTTCTTTTGATCGGGTCTGAACTCGACTGCAATTCGGACAATAAGCCCGGGGATATGGTTAGCAAATCGCATCCAGCTAACTCTATGATCTCACCTTTATTCCTGAAGCTAGCCCCCATCACTTCGGTATTGTATCCAAATTTCTTATAATAATTATAGATGCTCTGTACCGACTGCACACCCGGGTCATCTTGCACCGTATATTCCTGACCCGTCTTCGCCTTGAACCAGTCCATGATTCTCCCTACAAACGGAGATATGAGCGTAATGCCAGACTCCGCGCAATGAATCGCCTGCACGAGGGAGAATAAAAGTGTAAGGTTGCAATGGATACCTTCTTTTTCCAATTCCTTGGCTGCATTAATTCCTTCCCAGGTAGAGGCGATTTTAATGAGTACTCGATCCGAATCGATTCCTTTGGAGCGATACAATTCGATTATCTCACGCGCTTTGGCAATCGTTCCTTCCGTATCGTAGGAAAGGCGAGCATCTACTTCCGTGGAGACACGACCGGGAATAATATTCAAAATTTCGATACCGAAAAACACAAGCAATTCGTTAGCGACCGCGTCCACAAGAGCTTGCCCCGACAATCCGCTACCGCGGTGCACTGACACCGCTTGATCGGCCAAGCTCGCATATTCCGGTTTCTCTACCGCCTTTAATATCAGGGTCGGATTCGTCGTAGCATCACGCGGTTCATACTCCTGAATTGATTGAAAGTCGCCGATATCGGCAACGACGATGGTGAATTGCTTGAGTTGATCGAGTTGATTCAAGGCAGAGATATCTGTCATAGGTCTATCGGTTTAGGGAACGCGCGGCTCGAATCGCTCGCCATGAGCCCGCATTCCTTTTGAATTGGCTTATTGCAAATCGGTTCCGAAACCGCAATTTCTAACTGCGACATAAGGGCTTATTCACGAGTCCTTTCAAATTCGTAACGCAAAACAATCGCTGTGCTAAAAGAAGAGTACCTTAAAACGAGCCTATCGCTACTCGAAAGGGTCTATCAGGAGAACCGATCAACACTGGAAACGGTAGCTCCCTTGATCGCTAAAACCGTGAGCTCGGGGGGAGTCATTCACACGTTCGGCAGCGGTCATTCAGAAATCATCGGGAGAGAGATGGTAGGACGCGCAGGGGGGCTGGTTTGCGTCAGCGCCCTATTGGACACGACTGGTGGCTTCATCGAGAATCTGCCCGGCTACGGAAAAGCGCTCGCGGCTCGCTACGACCGCAATCACGGTCTGAAGGAAGGAGAGTTCATTATCGTCATTTCGAATTCCGGCAAGAACTGCTCGCCCATTGAAGTCGCCGAGTACGCGAAAGAAAAGGGCCTTACCGTGATCGCTCTCACGTCGATGGAAATGACTAAGCAAGTCGAAACTACCCACGCGACGGGCGAAAAGCTGTATGAAATTGCTGATTACACGCTAGACAGCTGCGGCGTTATGGGCGACGCGGTGGTAGAGCTGCCGGGCCGCGATCAATCGGCAGGGCCGACATCGACGATGGCAGGGGCGTTGCTTATCAATCTACTGCAAATGGAGGTTCTGGAAATTCTCGCCGCGAGCGACGCATCGATTCCTCTCCTTCGGAGCCAGAATATCGAGGGAGCCATGGAAGCCAATATCGAGCTGGCCCGCAGCTACAGGGGTCGACTGAGCAAGCCGCTGTAGCCGATCGATATCCGAGCATTGCGCCAGTGCATTATTGCGTTGAGTTCCCGACCTTTTCAATGCTGGTTCAAATCGCGCCCCGAACATGTTCCAAGTCACCTTCAGCGATCAGTGCCTGAAAGAGCTCAGCAAGATTGAAACCCTCGAGCAACTCGAGGTGATCGGTCCCTTGAGCCAGCTTTCCGAGTTGCAGCTCAACAATCCCAAAGAGCCGCTGGGGCGCCTTTCCCGGGGTAAAAAGACCGTCTACCGATTGCGTTCAGGAGAATACCGCCTGTATTTTGAACGCGATGGAATTACGCTGCACACGGTTTGTATTCTCCACAAGAACACGCTCACCGACTTCATTTTCAGAACGAAGCTGCCTATTTCCGAAGAGCAGCTTGTGGAACAGCACTCGTCGTTCTGGAAATATCTGGAAACCTTGACTCGACCCAACTGATTTTGACCTCTCAAGACGCGCCGTCCGATTCCCAAAAGGAACCCATCGACAGCTCCCAGGCCAGCCGGATCTATTTGCTCCCCAATTTGTTTACGGCTGGGAACCTGTTTTGCGGGTTTATGGCGATTATGAAGTGCATCCAGGCCCGCTATAATGTCATTTTGGATGCCCCCGACGAAAGTCCGGCCCAGCTCTACACAGAGGCCGTGCTCTTTATCCTGGGCGGCATGCTTTGCGATTCCTTGGACGGACGCGTCGCCCGCCTCGGCGGAAGGGAGTCCCTTTTCGGGAAGGAATTCGATTCGATCGTAGACATGGTTTCGTTCGGTCTGGCGCCGGCATTGATGGTGCTCTTCCTGATTTTGAATCCTGAGGAAAGCCTGTTCTTCAAGAATATTGGGCTCTTCCTTAGCTTCATCTACTTGCTTTGCGCTGGAGTCAGGCTCGCGCGATTCAATGTCATCACGCATCCACTGATCTATCCGGCCAATATAGACCGATCTAACAGCGACTTCATCGGTCTGCCCGTCCCGGCTGCCGCGGGAATGATCGCTACCCTCGTGCTCGTAATCAGCAAGCACGACCTGCAACGTTGGGCAGTAGCGCTCCCGTTCTTAATGCTCTTCATCTCTTACTTGATGGTAAGCCCTATCCGCTACCCGAGTTTCAAGAATGTGGACTGGAACACTAAGGTCCGACTGAGGACATTCATTCTGATGCTAGCGTTAGGGGCTGCGGTGTACATGTATCGCCAATACGCGCTCGTTCTCGCCTTCCTCGGCTATCTCTTCTACGGAGTTGTTCGCCATCTCCTGATGATTCAGCGAATTAGACGCAAGTCGCAGTCGAAATAAGGTTTTCAGAAATCCACTAACAACTCGTGAAAAACCTCGTAACAAGAAGGTTTTTTGGAAATTTTTCCACATTTTGGTGTGCAATCCCCAATGTTCTCGCCAACAATCGACATTTGGATTACCCAACAAGTTATTCGCAGGCACGTAGTTAAGCTTGTAATCCATCTAATTCACAGAGCATACTAATACGAATAAATTAGTTTATATATTAAAACCTTATTCATTCGAATTGTCAGTAACTAGAAATTACTCCTAATTACACCCAATGAAATTCAAAATCCACCGCGGCCACTTCAGCAATGGTCTCCAGCAAGTCCTCAACGTCGTTGGTTCGAAAGCGTCCATGCCGATACTCAGCAACGTGCTGATCGAAGCCGATGGCGAAACGCTTTCGTTGACCACCACCAATCTCGACCTTGGGATTTGCGCCCGGATTAAGGCCAACGTCGAAGAAGCAGGGGCGATCACGCTGCCGGTTAAACGCCTAGCGACGATTGCGAAGGAGCTGCCCAACAGCGATGTCAAAGTGGAAGCCTCCCCTAGCAACCAGGTGAAGATCGCCTCAGGAGGGTCCCTGTTCAAGATCATGGGGATCAGTCGCGACGAATTCCCTGCATTGCCCGAATTTGCGGATGATCGCTCCTTTACGATCAAGCAATCGAACCTAGCGGGAATCCTCAAGAGCGTATCTTATGCACAGTCTTCGGACGAGACGCGATACATGCTCAACGGCGTCTATTTTACGTTCACCGAACCCGAGGATTCCGATGGCTCCGGCAAGCTCAGCCTCGTCGCAACCGATGGTAGGCGGCTAGCTAAGATCGATCATGACATGGAGGTCGGAGAAGGCCTTTCGGGGAGCCTCATACTCCCAGCGAAGACGGTTTCGGAGCTGACGCGTTTGCTCGACAAAGGTGAAAACCTGAAGATTGCGTTCAATGATCGGCGGGTTGCTTTCCAGATTCACACAAAGGATGAGGCCGAAGGATTCGTCGGCGATATCCTGCTCGTATCGAAAGTCGTCGAAGGAAATTATCCAAATTATCAACAGGTTATTCCCAAGGAAACGCACCAGCGAATCAAGGTCGAGCGCGAGCTCTTCCTGCAGTCGATCCACCGCGCCGCCTTGGTCGCTACGGACAAGTCGAATTCGGTCAAGATTCAGATCAGCAACAATCTCATGGAGCTAAGTGCTTCGAGCCCGGACTTCGGTGAATCCCATGAGTCGCTAGCCATCGATTACAGCGGTCCCGATCTGCAAGTAGCGTTCAATCCAGCATTCCTGATGGACCCGCTAAAAGCGCTCTCGAAAGACGAGATCTTCTTCGAGTTGAAGGACGAGGTAAGCCCGGGCGTCTTCAAGACGCTGGAGAGCTTCCTATGCGTGATCATGCCGGTCCGTTACACCTGATCGCAGAGGCCTATAATTTGTTTGATTCACCTGTCGTCAGGTCGCCATTTTTGGTCGGATGACTTGACAGTCGGGCTATTCTAGACTTTGCGCTCTCGTTTAATGGATTTAGCTAATACACTCGAAATAGACGGACAATGGGCGATCTCATTGCTTATAGCGCTTTTGATCGCTCTTGGCTTCGTCAATAGCCGCACTAATTCGATCATGGTCGGCATCATGAATCGCTGGGCTCGATGGCTATGCGTTTCGGGCAGCCTCGCGTTCCTAGTATATAAAATGGAGTGGGCGGATCGACCTTTTTGGTCGCTCGCGATCATATTCTTCCTTTTCTGGCTTCTCATTGAAACGTTCTATACCTGGCTGGCGATCAGCGCTATGAGCCTAGGTAGCCTGAATCTATTCCCTCAGTTTCGGAGCAATAGCACGGGAGAGGAATGGCCCGCGCAAAAGACGCTGATCGATCTGCGGGCCTGGCTGAAGAAGAACCATTTCAAGAAGCGCCAAGCGCTCTTGGCGGATATTGGTGATGGAGTCGATATTCGCTCATCCATATATCAAGACGACACAGGCTCTATACGTGCGCAGATACTTTTTATACCTCAGGCCACCGGTCTTGTAAGCCACTGCCTTTCCTTTACCTCTGAGACGAAGGCGGGAGAGCGCTTGATCACGGACAATATGAATACGCCCTATGGCGGCTTCTATCCGGAAAATTGGAGCGTTATTCGAAAGCCTTGGTCAAGGAGCGCGGAAAAACTCTTGAAGGTACACCGCAACCGTATTCAAGATTTGGATTTAGATTTATATGAGATTGATCCGCTCGATGACATCAATCAACAGCAAGGCGTTTTGGAGCGAATCAACATTCAAGCTGGGTTTCTCTTCCCCCCTCACCTTCATGAGGAGATGGGGCGAATCACCTGGGAGGGTCGATATCGCGTCTGGAAGGAAGTTTGGCTTCTCAATTACTTTGGCGTAACGGGTAGCAGTTAGGCGGCCAGGCCTAGCCACCAATATAAGACATCTCGATCTTGTCTGTGGCGCTCGACTCGTTCGAGCGTTCCTCCGAGTAACGATCTGCTCGATTGCTCCAGATTTTGGCTAGCAGTTCTACCATTTGATCCTCGCTCGAACTGTTCCTCAGGGATTGCTTCAAGTCGTGACCCTTAGTGGCGAAAAGGCAAGTAAACAGCTTGCCATCAGCCGAAAGGCGTGCCCGATTGCAATCGGAACAAAACGGTTTTGTAATTGAATTAATGATACCAAACTCAACGGGAATGTCGGTATATCGATATCGAGCGGCCACTTCACCGCGATAGTTTGGGTCTACTGGCTCAAACGAGAACTCGCTACGAATACTGTTTAGAAGCTCCTTGGCGGAGACCACCTCCGATGACTTCCACTGGTTGGTGTTTCCTACATCCATGTACTCGATAAATCGGAGCGTAATGCTCTTCTCTCGGAAGTAGCGAATCATAGGGAGCGTTTCTGAATCGTTGATGCCTTTTTGAACAACCATATTGACCTTAACTTTCAGGTCGGCAGCTTTCGCAGCGTCGATTCCATCAAGGACGGATTGAACGTTGCCTCGATCGCCATTCATTAATTTGAAGGTTTTCTCGTTCAGGCTGTCTAGGCTTACGTTAATGCGAGTTAGCCCTGCATTCTTGAGTGCGCCTGCGTATCGAGGAAGGAGCGCTCCATTGGTCGTAAGCGATAGGTCCTTTATTGTGCCTGTCTGGTGGATACGCTCCACCAACGAAACCAGATCTTTTCGGAGAAGCGGTTCGCCGCCCGTGAGGCGTACCTTTTCAATCCCAAGTCGAGCGAAACTCTTCACCAAGCTTACGATTTCCTCGTTCGTGAGAATTTCGCTCTTGGGAAGGAACGCATACCCGGGACCGAATACTTCCTTTGGCATACAGTAGGCGCATCTGAAATTGCATTGGTCCGTTACGGAAATGCGCAGGTCGCGAAGGGGCCGACGGAGCTTATCTATCGCAGCGCCGCTCATGTGTTTGCGGGAGCTCCGGAATTTAAGGGGTCGCTCTCGACAGGTTCGCTAGAGATAAGTTCGCGACGGAGCAATTCGAGGGCTGCATTGAGAGCGTGCTTCTTTATGCCGAGGCGCCCACCGTTCCAGCTAAAACGCTTTGACCGGACTCCATTGGGCGTGTGCAGCCCGATAAATATAGTGCCTACGGGGTTTTCCTTTGTACCTCCGCCAGGACCCGCGTACCCAGTGGAGCTCAATGCATAGTCGGATCCCAGTTTTGTTGCGACCCCGGATGCCATTGCTTCAGCCACTTCGGCGCTGACAGCTGTGCACGATTGTATCAAGCCTTCAGGGATGCCGAGCGATTCGATTTTTACCTTCTCCGAATAGCTGACAACGGAGCCCACGATGACGTCGGAAGCTCCTTGAAGATTCGTGAACTCATTTGAAATCATTCCACCTGTACAGCTTTCCGCGAGAGCAAGCGTTTCGTTTCGATCTCTCAATATATTGGATACAATTGTAACAGTGGAGTCGTGACCGAACGAGAGAAAGTGCTCTCCAAGCATTTCCTTGCAATGATTTGCGATTGTTTGGAGGTCGTCCATCCGCCCCGGCTGATCCGGAAAGCTTATGCGGCAGTCGACCTGTCCCTGGTGAGCGCAATAGGCAACGCTTAGGCTTTTGCGGGAATTGAATACGGGCTCAAATAGCGTCTCAAGCGCAGATTCGCCGATCCCGATAGTCCTTAGCTGGAGATAGTTTTCCTTCTCGTCGATATAGCCGAGAGATTCCAGTCGAGGAATGACTTGGGATGCGAACATGGGCTGCAATTCATTCGGAGGCCCCGGCAGCATAACCAAGATCTTGCCCTCTTTTTCCAACCACAATCCAGGTGCCGTTCCCAAAGGATTCTCCAGCGCTTCCGCATTTTCAGGGCGATAGGCCTGCTTGCGGTTATTCTCGCTCATGGGTTTACCAATACGTTCGAAGCGCTCTTTGATTGATTCTAAGATTGCGTCGTCGAATACCAGCGATTCGCCGAGCGCCTCAGCGAGCGCTTCCTTGGTTCGGTCATCGACGGTAGGCCCCAAGCCACCGATTGTGATGAGAACGTCTGCTCGTTTCCAGCAATACTCGAATTGATCGTCAATGTCATCGCTTTCGTCGGAAATGGTGTAGTTGCTGTGCAGCGTTACTCCACGTTGCCGCAACTGATCGCCGATGTAGGTCAAATGCCCATTTTGGGTAAGGCCGAGGAGGAGTTCCTCGCCTAGCGTGATGAGCATAAATTTTCTGGCTTTAGACATTTGAATCGGGTCTGTTTGCTAGCATTGGTTCACTGGATGGACAATATATCTAACGTGCAATGCCTACGGTCGGATTGAGTAAATTGAAGGAAAAGGCGCGTCGGCTCCCGTCGACTCCAGGCGTCTACCTGATGAAGGACCGTTTGGGATCCGTGATTTACGTCGGCAAAGCCAAGAGCTTGAGGAAGCGCGTGTCGACCTATTTTCAACCGTCTCGTTCCTTCAAGAGCCAACCGAAGATTCGGGCGCTCGTTGAGATGATTCGTGATTTCGAGGTTGTTGAGGTGAAATCCGAACCCGAGGCGCTCTTGCTCGAGGGGCAATTGATCAAGAAGTGGCGACCGAAGTACAATACAGACTTCACCGACGATAAACGCTTTCTGCTTGTACGCGTCGATCAGACCCGCGAGCTGCCCCGTTTTACGCTCGCCCGGTTCAAGAAAGAAGATGGGGCGCGTTATTTTGGCCCTTTCGCTCACGCCCAGCACATCCGCAAGACTCTCGGCGAAATGCGCCGCCAGTTTGGAGTGCTCTTGAGCGATTCGAACCCAAAGACCTTGGGAGAGGGACGCTTCCAGCTCTACGAGGACGTCCGATCGGAGCTCTACGGATTTCCGAATATCGTCAGCGTGGACGAATATCTCGATCGAGTTGAAAATGCCTGCGCGTTTCTCGAGGGAAAATCGAGGGAGTGGCTAGAGGAGATTAAGGAGAAGATGATTGCTGCGTCCGAACAGAAGCAGTTCGAGAAAGCGGCGGAGCTAAGAGACCTGGCGTTCGCGTTGGAAGCCTCGCTTAAGAAGACGCGGAAGTTCGAGCGAGAACGCCTTGAGCGCGTCGATCTGTCTACCGTGTTGGATGGACTGGGGAAGGCTCTTGGCCTAGAAGGCCCTCCCCAATCGATGGAGTGTTTCGATATCTCCCACATATCCGGAACGTTCGTAGTCGCCTCGATGGTTCGCTTCGAAGGCGGCCACCCCAATAAGCAACAGTATAGGCGATACAAGATTAGGAGCTTTGAAGGGAACGACGACGTTCGCTCTATGGAGGAAGTCGTGGGTCGACGCTATCGACGATTGTCCGATGAAGGAAAACCGTTCCCCAATTTGATCGTCATAGACGGCGGGCTGGGCCAAGTCGGAGCGGCCCTCAAGGCGTTTATAGGGCAAGACTTGGAACCCCCGGCTATCGTTGGCCTGGCGAAGAAGCATGAGACGGTTATTTTTCCCGACGCCCGCCCGCCTTTACGGCTTCCCTTCAGCGATGAAGGCTTGCAGCTGCTGCAGCGGATGCGGGACGAAGCTCACCGATTCGCCAATAGCTATAACGCCGACCTGCGAAGCAAAAAGGTGAAAGAGAGCCTGCTGGACGACTTTCCTGGTCTGGGCCCGGAGAAGCGGGCGCGATTGTTGACGGTTTTCAAGAGCGTGGACCAGCTGAGGCAAGCGTCCCTAGCGGAGTTGGCCGGGGTGGAAGGGATTGGACCGATCACGGCAGATCGGTTGAAGGCCTTTCTGAGCGCGAATCGGAAAAGCTAGGCGCCCGCTATGACGAGGCAGGGAGCGGAATGGCTTCTACCGATTGGTCTACAATCGATAGGTTGCCAACGCTTGAGCGGGAATGTTTAGGGATTCGACCTTTAGAATGTTCTTGGGCGTTTCGGGTGTCGATGGATGCGGCACGACCTTCCAGAATTTGCCAACAGTCGCTTCCCAATTCTCTAGTAGATGAGTTGCTAGCGGGCTGGAAGTGGCGCCGGCGTGCGCCTCGATGACTTTCTTGAGGGCATCCGCCTCGCCGCTCTCGCTCAATCGCACGATATCGACCATGGCCGGATTGTATCGTTTGCTGAATACTTCGTTTTCGTCATAGACGAACCCGAGACCTCCGCTCATGCCTGCTCCGAAATTCGAACCGGTTTCACCCAAGGAGACGATTAGGCCACCGGTCATATACTCGCACGCGTGACCGCCCAAGCCTTCAACGACGGCGATCGCGCCGCTATTCCTAACGCCAAAACGCTCGCCTGCGCATCCGGCAGCAAAGAGATGCCCGCCAGTTGCCCCATAGAGGCAGGTATTTCCTGCTATCGTGTTCTCGCTCCAAACGAAGGAATCCTCTTCCTTTGGCCGAATCACGATCTCACCTCCACTCATGCCCTTCCCGACATAGTCGTTAGCCTCGCCAAACAGCTGCATGCGAATTCCCGGTGAAAGGAAAGTACCGAAACTCTGCCCAGCGGTTCCAATGAACGTTAGGTCGATAGATGACGGAGGAAGATGGTTGCTGCCACGTATGTATGCAACTTCTCCTGACAAACGAGTTCCGAGACACCGATCAGTATTGCCGACTTTGTATTTCCCGCGAAATGACGCAACTCGGCCTGAGATAACATCCTTAAACTCTTGAATTATCGTTTGGTCGAGACAGCCCTCAAATCCGAGGCACTCGTTCCGGGGCCGCGTATGAATCCGAGGGGATTCTCCGCTCGGGTCGGGGTCGTGCAGAAGACCGCTGAGATTTACAAGCCCTGTCTTGGGATTCTCAGGATCGTCTATTTGCTCGAGCAAGTCAACGCGTCCGACCAAATCGTCCATTTTTCGAATGCCTAGCTTCGCCATATAGGACCTTACGTCTTCGGCGACAGCATTGAAGTAGTTGATCACATTTTCAGGAGTGCCTTTGTACTTCGCCCTCAAGTCTTCGCGTTGCGTAGCCACACCCACAGGGCATGTATTCAAATGGCAAACACGGAACATCGCGCAGCTTGCCGCGATCATCGCTGCGGTACCGAAATTGTATTCTTCTGCCCCCAGCATAGCCGCCATAACGATATCACGTCCCGTCTTCATTCCTCCGTCGGTACGAAGGGTCACTCGATTGCGAAGCCCATTCATCATTAGCACCTGATGCGTTTCGGCGAGACCGATTTCCCATGAAGACCCGGCGTGCTTGATTGAGGAAAGCGGCGACGCACCGGTACCTCCATCGTGTCCTGAAATTAGTATTACATCCGCATAGGCTTTGGCTACGCCTGCGGCTACGGTACCGACACCGGAGCTCGAAACGAGCTTAACGCAAACTTTCGCTCGTGGATTCACTTCCTTGAGATCGAAAATGAGCTGCGCCAGATCTTCGATGGAATAGATGTCGTGGTGCGGTGGCGGCGAGATCAAAGTGACTCCCGGAACGCTGAAGCGCAGCCTAGCGATCATGGGGGATACCTTGTGGCCGGGCAATTGCCCTCCCTCCCCCGGTTTCGCTCCCTGAGCCATCTTGATTTCGATTTCTTTAGCGGTAGAGAGATACTCGGCAGTAACGCCAAAACGTCCCGAAGCGACCTGCTTGATCGCGGACGAAGCGTTGTCGCCGCTTTCAAGCAAGGTATAGCGTCGAGGATCTTCGCCTCCTTCGCCAGAATTCGACTTTCCGCCGATCCGGTTCATCGCGATCGCAAGCGTTTCGTGGCATTCTGGAGAAAGCGCTCCCAAGGACATGGCTGCGGTGGTAAATCGGCGCCGGATGTCTTCGATAGGTTCGACCTGGTCGAGCGAGACGGTTTCGCTAGGAAATTTGATTTGGAGCAAGTCCTTTATGGCGTAAGGCTGGTGCGTGTCGGACTCGTTCTTGTACTTTTCGAAGTCTTCTGGGTTTCCGCGTTTCAGGAACCGGTGCATGCCGCCAACGACCTTGGGGTTCCACGCATGGAACTCGCCCCCCTTGCGAACGACTTTGTAGTAGCCGGCGCTGGTCAGAGCCGCCTCGTCCTCGCCATAGGCAAGCTCGTGACGGGCAAGAACTTCCTCGCCAATTTCGGTATAGCCGATACCGCCGATGGGCGTTGTAGTACCGAAAAAGCATTCGTCCACAAGCGACTGAGACAGTCCGATCGCTTCGAATATCTGGGCCCGGCAGTAGCTGAACAGGGTGCTGATGCCCATCTTGCCCATTATCTTGAGAAGGCCTTTCTCAATGGCGGCTCTGTAGTTCTCGCAGGCCTTGGCGCTGTCTATGTCTTCGATATCGCCGTTGTCGGCAAAATTCTTCATGACCGCCAAAGCGATATACGGATTGATGGCGTTCGCTCCAAATCCGAGCAGGCAGGCGATTTGGTGCACGTCGCGCGCTTCACCCGTTTCCGCGACGATATCGCATTTGAGTCTTAGTCCAGCTCGAACGAGGGTTTGGTGGACAGCGCCCACGGCGAGCAGCATAGGAATGGCGGCTCGATCCTTGTTTACACCCCTATCGGTGAGAATGAGTACCTTGGCGGACTTTTCTTCAACGGTGGACTCGGCCTGAGCGGATAGCTCCTTTACGGCCGCTTCCAAACCGGCAGCGCCTTCCGATGCGTCATAGGTCGCATCCAAGCGAACGACTCGGTCCTGCAGGCCTTCTACATTAAATAGGGAGTCAATCTCGTTGTTGAACAGCACGGGCGATTCGGTCTTCGCGAACCCCGCGCTTTGGGACATGTCTTCGAAGAGCCCGAGGCGGCCACCGAGGAACATGTTGATCGACATCACGGAGCGTTCGCGAATCGAGTCGATCGGTGGATTGGTAACTTGGGCGAAGAGCTGCTTGAAATACGTGTAGAGCAGCCGTGGCCTGCGGCTGATGAAAGCGAGCGGCGTATCGTCGCCCATGGAGCCAGTGGCTTCCATTCCAGTCTGAGCCATTGGCTTCAGGACAACTTCAAACTCATCCTTGTCATAGCCAAATGCGATTTGCTGCTGAAGATCGTCGTCCTTGGAATTGGCCTGGTCAATTTGGGACCCTTTCGCGAGATCGTGTATATTCGTTAGATGCTCCTCGCACCACGACTTGAATTTCGGGTCGCTGCCGATAGTCTGCTTTATCTCGTGATTGTCCAGGAAGCGTTTCTCTTCCAAATCGATCGCGATCATCTTGCCGGGTCCTAGGCGTCCGGATCGAACGGTCTTGAGATCGGTCTCGTCGATCAGTCCGAGCTCCGACGCGAGAAGGACAGTGCCGTCATCGTAGATCTTGTATCGAGCGGGGCGCAGCCCGTTGCGATCGAGAGAGGCTGCGACGTAGCGGCCATCGGTAAACGCGATCGCCGCAGGACCGTCCCAAGGCTCTAGCATGCACGCGTAGTATTCGTAGAATCCGCGGAGTTCATCGCTAATCTGATCGTTGTTCTCCCAAGCGGGCGGCATCATCATCATGGCCGATTGCAGAGCGCTGCGACCTCCAAGCCTAATCAGCTGCAACGCGTTGTCGAAGCTGGCGGAGTCGGAAAGGTCCGGCTGTATGATGGGTCGAAGATCCGAAAAGCGGTCTCCCCAGACGCCGTGGATATTCGATCGCTCTCTCGCTCGCATGAGATTGCGGTTTCCGCGGATGGTATTGATCTCGCCATTGTGAGCCATCATGCGGAAGGGCTGAGCGAGGTGCCAAAACGGAAATGTATTGGTTGAGTATCTTTGGTGGAAGATTGCGAACGCCGTTTCGTAGCTCTTGTTCTTCAGGTCCTTGAAGTAGGGACGCATCTGAGGAGAGTTGAGCATTCCCTTGTAGACAAGAGCCCGATTGGAGAATGAGCAGATATAGAAATCTTCAATTTCTTGCTCCGTTGCTTGACGTTCCGCCGTCTTTTGGGCGAGGAAAAGTTTCCGTTCGTAGGGAGCAGCATCGAGGTCGTCCGTCTTAGCGGTCAGTACTTGGACGATCCGTGGCTGGGTTTCTTTCGCCTTTTGGCCGAGGCAGCTGTCGTCGACGGGAACGTCCCGCCAGCCAAGCACACTCAAGCCTTCGTTCTTAACGGCGTTTTCGACGATCTTCTTCGCGTGCGATTGAGCGTATTCATCGTCCTCTGGGAGAAATATCACTCCGATGCCGAGATCCTCGTCATTGTAGAGATGCTTGCCTTCTTGCTCGAGATGCTCGCGGAACAGCGCGTAGGGAAGCTGGGTAAGGATTCCAGCGCCGTCACCTGTTATGGCGTCGGCGTTGATCGCGCCCCGGTGAGCCAAATTCTTGAGCGCTTGGATCGTCTTCTTCAGGAGATTGTGCGACTTTTCTCCATTTATATTCGCAAGGAATCCAACGCCACATGCGTCATGCTCGAATTCCTTCTTATATAGGGGGGATGGTTGAATGGTGTTCATAGTGTGAAAGTTGCTGTTCTAAATCTGAGCCGCGCGGCGTCGGCTAAAAGGAAGGCCGGAAATCGCTCTCCCGGCCTTTGTCCTGAAAAAGGGTCGCAGGTCGCTGCTTTAGAGAAAGCGAACCGATTGCGATTGGCGCATTTTCTCGTGCTCTTCGTCCGAGCAGCCGCGGTCGGTAGGAGAATTCGCTTCCTTGCTAGTCGATCCGACCAAGCTATTTTCCAGCATGTATGCCTCGACTTCCTCGCCGCTTACGTCGGCAAGCATAATTCCATCGATCTCGACGCAAGGAGACAGCGGCTGGCCTGACTTGGAGACCATCTCGGCGTAGTTCTCTTGGCTGTTGATAATATCGATATCTTCATACTCGAGATCGTATTTAGACATAATGGCCCGGACGCCCATGCTCCAACCGCATTGTGGTTTCAAGTATGCTTTAATTTTCATGTGGTGTAATCGTTGTAGTTCTATCCCTCTCAGCAAGGCCAAGAACCCTCATGTTCAACCCAGGAGGCTAGAGTCTGGCAAGCGTTTTTCGCTGCCAAGGAATCGAGAAGGCCCTGTTTTAGGATTATCTTGTAGCGCGTGAGGGTGAATATTGCGAGATAGATTTTGTAAATAATTAACCAACAAATAGATAAACAGATATGGCGCATGCGGAATAGGTGGCACCCGCGTGCATCGAGGTATTGAAAGCGAGCTGAGCAATGAATTAGCGGAAGGGTCGGACAGCATATGTCCGACCGCTTCCTTTAAGCTGGGGCCCTATTATCTTAAACAAAGCCGCGCTTATTCTTGCGCATGCAAAAAGTCGGTCTCAAATTAGATGCTCACGAACGCGAAAACTGAACAAAATACCAAAACACTAATGGCAAAAGGTAAATCAACTCCCCTCCCCTCATCGGAAAACAAGGCAAAGAACGTGGAAATGGCGATGTCTGCCATAACCAAGCAGTTTGGGGAGGGTTCGATCATGCGGCTAGGCAGCGGGTCGAACATGAAGGTGGAGACGATTTCCACGGGTTCGCTTTCCGTGGATCTTGCTTTGGGAGTCGGAGGCTTGCCCAGAGGAAGAATTTGCGAGATTTACGGTCCCGAATCGTCGGGTAAGACCACACTCTGTCTAAATGTTATAGCGGAAGCGCAACGCCAAGGGGGCATCGCTGCCTTTGTCGATGTGGAGCACGCGCTTGACCCGAAGTATGCTCGCAAGCTTGGGGTCGACGTGGATGAGTTGCTCGTATCGCAGCCGGACAGCGGCGAGGATGCGCTGAATATAGCCGAGGCCCTGATTCGTTCCAATGCGATCGACGTGATCATCATCGACTCCGTGGCAGCATTGGTATCGAGGGCGGAGCTCGATGGCCAGATGGGCGATGCGACAGTGGGTTCGCAAGCGCGCTTGATGAGTCAGGCGATGCGTCGGTTGACAGGTATCGTGAACAAGACGAAGTGCATTTGCATGTTCACCAATCAGATTCGTGAAAAGATCGGGGTCATGTTTGGAAGTCCGGAAACGACCCCAGGGGGCCGCGCTCTCAAGTTTTTCTCTTCCGTTCGAATGGATATTCGACGCATTGGCCAAATTAAGGATACCTCTGGAACCGTGATTGGAAACCGTACTCGGGTAAAGATCGTCAAAAACAAGGTGGCGCCTCCATTCACCGAGTGCGAGTTCGACATCATGTATAACGAGGGCATATCGCGCATGGGCTCGATCGTGGATCTAGGCATTCAGCATAAGATATTGGAAAAGAAAGGCGCTTGGATCTCCTACGAGGGCGATTTGGTCGGCCAAGGTCGAGAAGCGGCTAAGACATTCCTGGCTGAGAATCCTGAAATTACCGAAAAGATATCTGCGGGAATCATCCAAGCAGTGAATCCGGAAGAGGCTGAAACCAAGGAACTGGAAGAGGCGCCCGCAAGCTGAGGGGGTTAGTTTGAATTTTTAAGGGACCGCTGATGCGGTCCCTTTTTTTTGTTTGTAGACGGATAGAATTTCGAGCACGAAGAGAGACGGGCTACGAGATCGAGTAGTGTTCGAGCGCGGTATTCGTATGGAACAAGTAGATACAATTGCAGCGGTTGCGACGCCGAAAGGTGAAAGCGCTCTCTCTGCCGTTAGAGCGAGCGGTCCTGATTGCGAATCGCTTGCCCAGGCGATATTTGGCCGGAAGCATGCCCTGAGCCCAAGGCACGCCTACTACGGTTCGTATGCTTCTCAGGATGGGGAAATCGTTGATGACGTTGTCTATTGTTTCTTTGCCGGGCCGCGGTCGTTCACTGGGGAGGACTCGCTCGAAATAACCTGTCACGGAAATCCACTGATTGCCTCGAAGATTCTTACGGATCTAATCGCGCGGGGTTGCCGACAATCCGATCCGGGCGAATTTTCCCGAAGGGCTTTCTTGAATGGAAGGATGGATCTGACTCAGGCAGAAGCCGTAATGGAGTTGATTCAAGCGCGTAGCGATCGAGCCCTCAAGGCCGCGAGCAATCAGCTGCGTGGCGCTTTTGGCCGTCAATTGGGTGTGTTTAAGGATAAGCTGCTTTCCAATATCGCTACGATTGAAGCGTACATTGACTTTCCAGAAGAGGACTTGCCCGATGAGCAATTGGAAGCGTACGTTAAAGGTATTCAAGAGCTGATGACGTTTTGTTCGCGTCTCATCGACAGCAGCCAATACGCAGCTTTCCTAAGGGATGGCGTTAAGACGCTTATACTTGGAGAACCGAATGCGGGAAAAAGCTCATTGCTGAATTTGCTGCTTGGATTTGAGAGAGCTATCGTGAGCTCGGAACCGGGAACCACTCGGGACTTCTTAAGGGAGCGAATTATTCTGGGGCCACATAGTATACAGTTGATGGATACTGCTGGCTTGCGGAAAGCTCAGAGCGATATCGAGCAGGAAGGCATTCGCCGAACCATCGAGCTCGCTGATGAAGCGGACATATTCCTCCTTGTAGAGGATTCATCCCTGCCCTCCCCTACTCTTCCAGAGCCAATCCTGAAAAGACTATCGCGAGAAAACTGCATTCTGATTCGCAATAAGGTCGATCTCGGAAACGAATCGCCGAGCACGCTGCCAGTAGATGGGTGCTCGAGCATCGCCTTCTCGGCGCTTACCGGCGCTGGGCTTGATTCCTTGAAGTCAACGCTTCTCCAACTGATCGATTCGAGCTTCTCAAACGACGAGGACGACCTGATTCTCGTGAATGCGCGTCATGGTGTCGCCCTCCAGGACCTTCAAGCCTGCTTGAATTCTGCCCTTCAAAAACTCGAAGCGGGCGATGCGATGGAGCTGGTTGCCAGCGATATGAGAGGCGCGCTGGACGCAATTGGATCGATTCTAGGCAAGATTGATAACGAGGCGATGCTCGACGTGCTGTTCTCCTCGTTTTGCATCGGTAAGTAGCCCGTATAGAAGTGTTTACAAGGAGCGTTCCACAGGGAACGATGATGCCATACAAACATTGCTTTACATTTTATTAGCATGTTTCCGCATCAGGCGCTGGCGAATGCCGCCATCACTTTCCGACTCTTTCATCCTTGAGGTCCCCTACTCCGCTTGTCTTTATCTGCCGAGATGAACGATGGTGGAAATGCGTACGATGTGATTATTTGCGGAGCCGGCCATGCCGGATGCGAAGCCGCTTTGGCGTCGGCTCGCATGGGGGCTCGGACATTGATCCTTAGCGGTAACATCGACACGATCGCAGCGATGAGCTGCAATCCGGCGATTGGAGGCGTTGCCAAGGGCCAGATTGTTCGCGAGATCGATGCCTTGGGGGGTGAAATGGCATTGAATACGGATGTTTCCGGTATCCAGTTCCGATTGCTGAACGCCTCTAAAGGACCCGCTATTAAATCCCCTCGCGCCCAGTGCGACAAGAAAGTGTACGCCTTGCGAATGAAGCATGTCCTGGAACATCAGGACAACTTGGATCTTTTTCAGGCGACCGTGACCGGTTTGATCTACAAGGGCGACGCCGTCGTGGGATGCCGCACCAATCTGGATGTGGAGTTCTTTGGAAAGACGGTGGTTATTACCACGGGAACCTTCCTTCGGGGATTGATGCATATCGGCAAGAATAAGAACGAAGGAGGCCGCATGGGCGATTACTCGGCTAAAACGCTATCGAGCAGTTTCCTGGAAGCCGGCATTGAGCTAGAGCGGCTAAAGACGGGGACCCCTCCTCGATTGCTTGGACGGTCGATCGATTTCAGCAAGTTGGAAGAGCAAAAAGGCGATGCGGACCCTACTCTGTTCGCGTTTTACGATACCCGTGACTCCTTTGACATGTTCCACGTGGAACATCACGGCGAGTCTTTCGCTGGATGGCGTCCTGGTTCGGACCCTGTTTCATGCTGGATAACGTATACAACTGAAGAAACTGCTGAAATTGTTACGAGAAATCTCCCTCTATCAGCGATGTATGGGGGCGAAATCGAAGGCACCGGTCCTCGATATTGCCCGAGTATTGAAGATAAGTTCGTGCGTTTTGAGGGCCGGCCGCGGCATATGCTATTCATCGAGCCCGAAGGGCGAAATACGAACGAGTACTATATCAATGGCCTTTCAACCAGTTTGCCGTTCGATGTGCAAAAAGAGATGATCGCATCCATTCCTGGATTGGAGAAAGCGCATCTCCTGCGTCCAGCTTATGCGGTTGAGTACGATTTTGCTCCGCCTACGCAAATTTATCCTCATTTGGAATCGAAAAAGGTCGAGAACCTGTTCTTCGCGGGTCAGATAAACGGTACTTCAGGATACGAAGAAGCGGCCTGCCAAGGACTCGTGGCTGGGGTGAACGCTGCCTTGAAGACACGTGGCGATGCGCCATTCGTGCTGAAGCGCTACGATGGCTATACGGGAGTCCTTATAGATGATCTAGTGACCAAGGGAACCCAGGAGCCGTACCGGATGTTCACGAGTCGCGCGGAGTATCGATTGCTTTTCAATCACGGGAGCGCCGAGCTCAGGCTGCTCGATTACGCGAAGCGATATGGGCTTCTCGCTGAGAGTCGAATAGCCCGAATCGAGCAAAAGAAGACTCAGATTGAGTCATCGGTGGCGTGGATGGAAACCCACAGAGTAGGGGAGCAAACTTGGGCAACTCTGGCGCGTCGCAACGATGGGGATCGAACGCTCCCGCAAGAAATCGAATCGCTTCCTAAGCCTGTTAAGGACGAGACTTTGTATCGTGTCCGCTACGATGGCTACTTGAAGCGAGAGTTGAGACAGGTGGAGAAGCTCAATAGCGTGGAGAGCATCAAGGTCCCCGGCGATTTCGACTTTCTATCGGTCTCGGGTTTGAAGAAGGAGTGCGCCTTGAAACTGAATCAGCTTAGACCTGCGAGCCTAGGCCAGGCCAGTAGAGTCAGTGGGGTAAATCCAGCGGATATCAGCATATTGATGGTTGTTTTGGGTAAACGTAAATAGTTGATATGCAACAATTAATGAAATATTTAACCGCTTGGCTCTAGAATAGACGAGGGCATTGGGAAGCGTTCGATGGGCGTAACCGAATTGTAACGCTTAACCAGTTGCGCTATAGATAAGTTTCCCAACAATTTCGGCGTTTAATCGGCACGGTTATGGTCTCAATGGAACAGCCTAAGAAGATACTGGTTGTCGACGACGAAGTCGACGTAACGGAATTGCTCACCTACAACTTGAGGCAACGCGGCTTTCTTTCGGAGTCGGTAAATGATCCGACGCGAGCCGTGGAGACGGTGAGGGCTTTCAAGCCGGACTTGATTGTGCTCGATATCATGATGCCCGAGCTCAATGGGTTGCAGGTATGCCGGATGATTCGCCAAGACTCTACCTTGAAAGAGATTCCGATCATCTTCTTGAGCGCCAAGACGGAGGAGGGTGATCGGATAGAGGGATTTGAAAGCGGTGCAGATGATTATGTTTGCAAACCGTTTAGCCCTAAAGAGTTGATGCTCAGAGTCTTGGTGATTCTTAAGAGAGCAGGGGAGGACGACGAGCAGTCCGTATTGAACGTGAACGGTATCGAGTTAGACGTGGAGCACCATAGTGTGCATGTGCATGACAATCCAGTCGAGTTGACTGCGACAGAATTCCGGTTGCTGAGGCTCCTGATGGAGCAGCGGGGCAAAGTTCAGACACGTGAGATCCTGCTGCAAAAGGTCTGGAATTACGAAAACGACATGGAAACGCGTACCGTGGATACGCACATGCGACGTTTGCGCGAAAAGCTGGGCGATGAAGGTTCTGGGCTTGAGACCGTTAGAGGGGTAGGTTATCGGATGGTTGAAAGCCGGGTATAGCGGCTTAAATCACCCATGTCCTATTTTCTCCTAGCAGTTGCTTCGGTAGTTGCTGCCATATACGCCTTTCGATACTACAAGCAGAAGCTCGCGATTCGGCTGCTGGCGGAGTCGTTGGCTTCCCGGACGTCGATACTGACTCATTCACGGGAATTTCGGGGCACGAACCAAAATTGGATTCGCCTGGTTGAGGAGCTCAACCGGGTTCTCAGCGAGTTAGATCGATTGGATAAGGAGAGCTCAGATCGACTAAGGCAGATTGAAACGACGCTTGGCAGTTTGCACGAAGGGGTGCTAATAATCGACCGAGACAATTACATCTTGTTGGTTAACAATGCGTTAGAAAGAGAATTTCCGGCTCTAGGAGATGGTGTCGGAATGCGGGTGGAAAGCGCGTTGCGTAGTTCAGAGTTTCTGGAATTCGTTCGAGAGGTAAAGCAGAAGGGCGTTGGCTTTGGAAAGGAGCTCGTTTTTTCCGAGTCTGATGGCGATGTTTGGATGGAAGTATCGGCCTCTCGCCTAGATGCGGCCGATGAGACGAATACACCTTGGTACTTGTTCGTTCTCCATAACATAACCCGATTGAAACTGCTCGAGAGCATGCGTAAGCAATTCGTAGCGAACGCATCGCATGAGCTAAAGACGCCTGTATCGGTAATCAAGGGATACGCTGAGACGCTAGTGAGCGACCATGAAAGTATGGGCGAGTCCGATCGTCTCCGGTTTCTCAATGTAATCCATCGGCATTCGGAGCGATTAGCCTTGTTGATCAACGACTTGCTGAATTTATCTCGACTAGAAAGCGAGTCGACTTCGCTTCATTGGTCGGAGGTGGAAGTCGTGGGCTGGTTGCGGGAGGTATCGTTCGAGTATGCTCAGGGGTTGAAATCCGATGGCAGAGAGCTGCTGCTCGAGCTGCCGGAGGAGGGGGTGACGAGCCTCAAGTTCGATGTTCTGAAAATTAGGCAGGTGCTCGACAATCTCGTCGAGAACGCGAAGAAATATACGCCTGCAGAAGGGAAGATTCGCATTGGATGCTCAGTCGATGGCGACATCGTAGAAATTTGGGTCGAGGATGAGGGATCGGGAGTGCCCAAAGCCGACATCTCGCGAATATTCGAGCGTTTTTACCGGGTCGACAAAGGCCGTTCTCGCGATACAGGAGGAACTGGTTTGGGTTTGAGCATTGTTAAGCACATCGTGGAATCGCACTATGGACGCGTCTGGGCGGAAAATGTGGACGGGAGCGGGCTACGGGTGACGTTTAGGCTCCCGCTGATCGTATCTCGGGTTGAGGCGGATATCGTTTAGATTGCAATGGGATCGAGAGTTCCTATCTTGATCGGGCATGTCCTATAGCGAGCATTTGCGGCGTGTCGAAAACCGTAAGGCGCTTTTGAAAGAGGCGATGAGCGAATCCCTTGGCGATGAGAAGCGCATTGTCCTGGAAGTGGGTTGCGGGCATGGCCATTGGCTGACTGATTACGCCGCGACCCACAACGACGCGTTTTGCTTGGGAATCGACGTGATCGGAGACCGCATCGATCGGGCGAATCGAAAGGCGCGCCGTTCTGGAGCGGCTAACCTTCAGTTCCTCAAGGCTGAAGCCATGGAATTTCTTGAGCTGCTGGAGCCCTCGCTGTCCATCGGAGCCGTGTTCATTCTTTTTCCTGACCCTTGGCCGAAGAAGCGGCACTGGAAGAACCGGATCATGAATCCTGCCTTTATGGAAAGTCTTGCCCGTTTCTGTCCGAAGGGCGCGCTGCTTCACTTCCGAACCGATCATGAAGGCTATTTCGAATGGACCGTTGAATCGCTCAGTGCCTTCAAGGATTGGAGGCGAACATCGGGAGCTGATTGGCCATTCGAGCGGGAGACGGTATTTCAATCCAAAGCGTCATCCTATCAATCGCTGATACTTGAGCGGCGCTAGCGCCGCGTCCGGCTGAGCGCCTAGCTGTAGGAAACGAGAGCGACTACTTGAATCACGATGGCTAATACAAGTAGCGTTACGCAAAACAGATAGAACGTATCGAATGCGCGGCGCTTGAATAGCGAAGGGTTCTGCGGTTTCGGCGCATAGGATCTACGAGTTGGCTTGGAAGCGCGTTCCTTGTCTTTAACCTCGAAAATGGCGTCGGATAGATCTCGGTTCGGCATATCTATAAATTGCGAGCGGTAGGGCGTTTTTAACACCCGTTTCACAGCTCGGTATTAGGAATCTTTCTAAATCCGACATTTTTTACTACAATTCAAATCATATCGTTTAGAATTGTATTTAGAGAGTTGACGCGTGCAAATCGATCTATCAACAACACAGCTTCTTAAGGCCGTTCCGCTATTAAGATGCGAACTAAAAAGATAATCTCTCACATCCTAGCATTTGCGGGCATTCACGCTGCTCTTCCTTTGGCGAACGCGGCGGTTTCGCCGGTGCCGGAGGGATTGTTTTCCGTATTTGGAATGCCCATTACCAACAGCATGGTGACAAGCTGGGTGATCGTTATTCTGTTGATAATTGGAGTTCGAATGATGATAGGCGGGAAGCCCCGGGAAATTCCAGGCCGGGGCCAGGCGATCATCGAAAACCTGCTCGTGGGTTTGAAAGAGATGATCGAACCGATCGTTGGCAAGAAAGCGGCTGCTGCGACCCTGCCTTTCGTACTTGGATTTTTTGTCTACATCTTGATCCAGAATTGGAGCGGCCTCCTACCCGGCGTGGGAACAATTGGCGGCGGCTACGAGGATGCGGAAGGCTATTTTCACATCACCCAGCCATGGATACGTCCTGGCAACGCGGATTGGAACGGGACGATCGCTCTTGCGATTGTAGCCATGGTCGCATGGGCCTACATCGTCCTCAAGTACGCAGGCTTCAAAGCGTTGATCGTCGACCTCTTCGGTAACAAGGCGGACAAGGAAGAAGTGGGCAATGGAATGTGGCTGATGCTCATTCCCATTTTTCTATTCGTTGGAGTGATCGAGGTCGTATCCATTGCAATCCGGCCGCTGACCTTGTCGGTGCGGCTGTTCGGCAATATCTTTGGTGGGGAGAATCTTCTTCACGGCATGAACTTCATTCCTGTGTTCTATTTCCTAGAACTGCTGGTGGGACTGGTACAGGCGCTCGTTTTCGTGCTCCTGTTCAGCGTATACATCGGATTAATTTGCAACCACGACGACGGGCACGAAGGACAGGCGCACTAACCACTTTTGCGAATCGGGACCATGCGCAACGCGTGGGCGATCGCATCAATAATAACAAGTAACTATATAATACAATGTTGAACCTCTTAGCAGAAATTAACGGCAACATCGCATCAGGCCTCGGCGTCCTCGGTTGTGGACTCGGAGTGGGTCTTGTCGGCATGAAAGCCGCCGAAGCAGTCGGACGTAATCCAGGAGCATCTGGAAAGATCCTCGTTCAAGCGATTATTGGAATGGCGCTGGCCGAAGGTCTGGGCGTTATGGCCTTGTTCTTGGCGCAGTAATTATCAAAATTTGGCGGGTCGCCCGATAACGGCGGCTCGCTCATACAGTCCTCACCCAGTCACCCATGATTGATCTCATTACAATAGTAGCAGCTACGGATCCTAACGCAGCAGTTGAATCTGCGGGCATAGTAGAAAAGTTCGGTATTCACGTCGGGCACATTGTGATGCAGGTGATCAGCTTTTCGATCCTTGCTTACGTCCTTTACCGTTTCGCGTTCAAGCCAGTGTTCGAGACCATGGACGAGCGGAACTCGAAGATCGCCGATGGGCTCAAGTATGCCGAGGAAATGCAGGTAAAGCTCGCGGAAGCGGAAGCGGAGCATAAGGAGATCATCAAGAAGGCTTCGCAAGATGCGCAGCAAATCGTGAATGACGCGCGCAGCGTTGCTGAAGAAAAAATTTCAAAGTCGTCGCAAGACGCAGTCGCTCGCGCGGAAGAGATTATCTCCAAGGCGGAGCAGCAGATCGAATTGGATCGCAAGAAGATGCTGACCGAGGCCCGGGGTGAAATTGCCCGATTGGTCGTTGCGACGACAAGCAAAGTACTTTCGAAGGAACTTTCCGGCGAAGATCGAAATCGCTTCACGGAATCCGCTAGCTCTCAGCTAGTCGAGACAAGCAATTAGAAATTGAGTTTGGATGAAGCAGGACAAGCAGATCAAGGAATTCGCCAAGCAGCTTTTAAAGATTAGCTTAGAAAATGGCGAGCTGTCTGCAGAACGTGTCGATGGTGTTTTGAAGTCGCTGGAGAAGAATCCACCGCGTCACCATCTGGCTACGCTAAAGGCGTATTTAAAGCTAGTAGCGCGCGAAGTTGCCAAAAGTACGGCCGTTATCAGCCATGCAGGCGCTATCAGCCCAGAAACGGCGACACGTATCGCCGCTCAGCTCTCCTCAAAATACGGCCGCTCGATCGCGTCCGTGACGCGCGAAGACCCTAGCCTGATTGCTGGATTGCGAGTTGTGGTCGATTGCGATGTATATGATGCGTCAATCGCCAGCTCGCTCGCGACGCTCGAAACGGCCTTATCTTAGAATTTAAATCGTACCAGTTTAACAAATACAGAATACCATGAGTTCCGTCATCGAACAGATTGAACAGCAAATCGCTAACCTCCAAACAAAGACGGTCGCTAGCAACACGGGCAAGATAGTCACAGTGGGTGACGGTGTCGCGAAAATCGACGGCCTTTCCGAAGTGATGTACAACGAAATGATCGAGTTCCCTGGGGAAACGATCGGGATCGCTCTCAATTTGGAGGAAGATGAAGTCGGAGCCGTTGTTCTCGGAGAAGCCACTCACCTCCGCGAAGGAGATCAGGTGACCTGCACTGGGAAGCTGCTCTCCGTCCCGGTAGGCAAGGGAATGCTAGGGCGAGTAGTCGATGCGTTGGGTCGCCCCGTGGATGGCAAAGGCAACATCGAATCAGATGAAACGTATCCCGTAGAAAAGATCGCGCCAGGAATTATCGAGCGTAAATCGGTTGACCAGCCGCTCATGACTGGTATCCAGGCGATTGACTCAATGATCCCGATTGGTCGCGGCCAGCGTGAGCTCATTATCGGTGACCGCGGTACAGGAAAGACGACCATCGCTATCGATACGATCATCAACCAAGCGAATATCAACAAGGTAGGCTTGGCGTCCGGCGATCCGAATTTCCGTCCTGTGTATTCTATATATGTCGCAGTTGGACAGAAGAACTCGAATGTCGCTCGTACCTTGGGTGTCTTGGAAGAAAAGGGAGCTCTTGAATACACGATCGTTGTATCCGCGCCCGCTGCCGACTCCGCGGCCAACCAGTACTTGGCGCCTTACACCGGCGCTGCCATGGGCGAGTGGTTCATGTCTAATGGCATGGATGCGCTGATCGTGTACGATGATCTATCTAAACACGCGGCGGCCTATCGCCAAATGTCTCTCGTCCTGAAACGTCCCTCAGGTCGCGAAGCCTATCCGGGCGATGTTTTCTACCTGCACTCCCGGTTGCTTGAACGATCCGCTCGCGTCAATGAAGACAACGGCAACGGCTCGCTAACCGCGCTCCCCATCATCGAAACCCTCGCGGGCGACCTTTCGGCGTACATTCCGACGAATGTTATTTCGATTACAGACGGACAAATTTTCCTGGAAACTGACTTGTTCAACCAAGGTATCCGACCTGCTGTGTCGGTCGGTCTCTCTGTTTCGCGTGTAGGCTCGGCGGCTCAGGTTAAAGCGACGAAGCAAGTCGCGGGAAAGATTAAGCTCGAGCTGGCCCAGTTCCGCGAGCTCGCGGCTTTTGCGCAGTTCGGCTCGGATCTGGATGCAAGAACCAAGGCTCAGCTCGATCGCGGCTCTCGTATCGTCGAGCTTTTCAAGCAGCCTGCGTTCAACCCAATTCCAATCGAGCAGCAAGTCGGCGTGCTCTGGTCCATGCAGAACAATTACTTCGACGACATCGATGTTTCTCAGATGGTCTCGGCCAGCGATGCGCTCCGCGACTTCCTTGTTTCCCGCAAGGAGTCTTTGCTCACCGCGATTCGCGAGAAGGCGAAAATCGACGACGATCTCGCAGAGCAGCTCAAGACAGCAGTCGATGAGTGGAAGGCGAGCTTCGCTTAGTTTTTGAACCACGAAACTCACGAAAAGAACGAAAATGGCTCCAGAGATTCTATATAAGGAAGAAAGCTACAGTATTATGGGAGCATGTTTCGAGGTATATAAAGATAAGGGAAATGGCTTTCTCGAAGACGTCTATCAGGAGTGCCTCAGCATTGAGTTCGAAGAACAATCTATCCCCTTTAAGGAAAAACCAAAACTGAAGTTAGAGTACCGAAATCGAGTTCTTAGAAAAAGTTACGAGCCTGATTTTTTCTGTTTCGATAAGATCATTGTTGAGCTGAAAGCAGTTAAAACTCTCGCTGACGAACATCGCGCTCAGATATTTAATTATTTGAAAGCGACTAAGAATAGACTAGGCCTTCTTGTGAATTTTGGTAGTCATCCAAAACTCCAATACGAGAGGGTATTAAATTAGTTTTCGTTATGTTCGTGTTTTTCGTGGTTAAAAAAATCTAGCCCAATGCCTAATCTAAGAGAAATTCGTCGCCGCATTAAGTCGGTCAAGAACACTCGCCAAATCACCAAGGCGATGGAGCTTGTCGCGGCCTCGAAGATGAAGAAGGCGCAGCAGTCGGCGCTTTCTGGTCAGCCATACGCAGCGTTGCTTGCGGAAACGCTCTCCCATATCGCAACTCGTATTGAAGAAGTGGAACATCCATTCTTTGAGGAACGGGAAGTGAAAACTCGTGGTATCATAATGGTCACTACGAATCGTGGATTGTGCGGACCACTCAATAGTAACTTGTTTCGGGAGGTTATGAAATCGGACGACGCGATGAAGTTCGTCAGTGTTGGTCGAAAGGGCAAACAATTCCTGAGCCGGTCGAGTCGCGAATTGCTCGCTGATTTCGAGATCGACGACAGTGTCCCCTATGTAAAGGTCAAGCAAGTGACCGAGTTCATGATAGAGAAGTATCTCTCGGGTGAAGTTGACACGGTTGAGATTATGTATCCACGTTTTGTGAACGTATTGACCCAGGCGCCGACGGTGGCCAAGCTGCTTCCGATCCGTGGACTGGACGAAATGATCACCGAATTGCGTGGCAAGGACGCGGAGCCGTACGAGTCTTCAGCCGATGACCGCAATTTCGTATTCGAGCCTGATCCCGTGAGCATCTTAAACAGCTTGCTCCCGCTCTTCGTGGACCGACAAGCGTATCAGGCCATCCTTAGCGCCCGCGCTTCGGAGCACAGCGCTCGAATGGTCGCCATGAAAACGGCTAAGGACAACGCGACTAAGCTTCTAGACTCTCTCACACTTCAATTCAACAAGGCGCGTCAAGCCGCCATCACCCAGGAAATCCTGGAAATCGCAGCGGCGACCTCGCAGGACTAATTATTTGGCAAACCCGTCATTCACTTCTTAATTCTTAAATATTAGTTTTTCATTTAGCATGAACACCGGAAAAATTCTCCAAGTCATTGGACCTGTTGTAGACGTCCAATATGCAGAAGATTCTCTGCCCTCAATCTACCAGGCATTGACGATCGATTTCGCCGTTTCAGGCGAAAGCCAGACACTGACTCTAGAAGTGCAGCATCACTTGGGCGAAGGAGTCGTTCGAGCGGTGGCGATGTCATCGACGGAAGGACTCAAGCGCGACATGGGCGTCGTGGATACTGGCGCGCCGATTTCAGTACCTGTGGGGGAAGGCGTTCTCGGACGAATCTTCAATGTCACCGGCGAAACGGTTGATGGCCGTGGCGAAGTGGCCCACGAAAAGACCTATCCGATTCACCGTCCGGCACCGCCGCTGACAGAGCAGGACACGAAAGCGAACATCCTCGAGACCGGCATTAAGGTCATCGACTTGATTTGCCCCTTCATCAAGGGCGGTAAAGTGGGCGCGTTCGGCGGAGCGGGTGTTGGCAAAACGGTCGTCATCATGGAATTGATCAACAACATCGCGAAGACGCATGGTGGCTATTCGCTGTTTGCGGGAGTAGGGGAGCGTTCACGCGAAGGTAACGACCTCTACCACGAGATGTCCGACTCCGGCGTTATCGACCAAGAGAACCTTGCAAACTCTAAGGTTGCTCTCGTTTACGGACAAATGAACGAACCGCCAGGAGCCCGTATGCGCGTCGCTCTTTCCGCTTTGTCCATGGCGGAGTACTTTCGCGACGAGAAAAACCAGGACGTTCTGCTTTTTGTAGACAACATTTTCCGGTTTTCGCAAGCCGGTTCAGAAGTCTCCGCTCTGCTGGGACGTTCACCGTCAGCGGTTGGATACCAGCCGACTTTGGCTTCCGAAATGGGAACTCTCCAGGAGCGAATCACGTCGACTAAGAAGGGATCGGTAACTTCCTTCCAGGCGGTATACGTCCCTGCCGACGATTTGACGGATCCGGCTCCGGCGAACACCTTCGCCCACCTCGACTCGACGATCGTACTCGAACGCGCCATCGCCGACCTGGGCATCTACCCGGCGGTCGATCCGCTCTCTTCGGTTTCGAAGGCGCTTGAGCCGGCGGTTGTTGGTGACGAGCACTACGAGGTGGCTCGCGGCGTGCAGCGCGTGTTGCAGCGCTACAATGATTTGCAGGACATCATCGCCATTCTCGGACTCGACGAGCTTTCACCGGAAGACAAGCAAACGGTCTACCGCGCTCGCAAGATCCAGAAATTCCTCTCCCAGCCCTTCAATGTGGCGGAAATCTTCACCGGATTCCCGGGCAAGATCGTACCCGTCGCGGACACGATCAAGGGCTTCAAGATGATCCTCGATGGTGAGCTCGACCACATCGCGGAAAATGATTTCTATATGAAGGGCGGAATCGACGAAGTTCTGGAAGCGTCTTCGAAGGAAGACTAATGAAGAAGTAAAATCGTTGGACGAATAAGAGTTAGTAGACCATCAATTGTTGCCAAGACCTTGATGGGCAAAAATTTAAATCAAAATATTTCTTAACTCTTCATTCCTAATTCTTAAATTATCACCATGAACCTCGAAATCGTCACTCCAGAAGCCCGCGTCTACGAAGATACTGTGGACGGTGTCGTCATGCCGACAACTTCGGGAGAGATCGACATCCTCCCGGGCCACATTCCTATCGTGACAGAAATTCAAGCTGGCGAGATAGTAGTCGAGCAGTCGGGACAGAAGCAATCTCTAGCAATCAGTAAAGGATTCGCCCAGTGCGTTGGTGACAAAATCTCAATCCTCGCAGAAAACGCCATCCACATCGACGAGATCGACGAATCCGCAGTTGAAGAAGCCCAGAAGAGAGCGGAAGAAGCCCTCGCCACCATGGATAAAATGTCTGACGAAGAAATTGCCATGCTAGAAACGCAAATATCCTATGCAAGGGCTCAATTAATTTTAAAGCAAAAAACTAAAAGGTAAAATATCTTTATATGCTAAAAAAAAGGCCATGATTTTTGTCATGGATTTTTATGTTTAATGATGGGCTCGAAAACAAATTTACTTTCTGAGCTGATTCAGCAATCGAATGCTTTGTATTTCAGAAATTATTTATATAAATTTCAAGGAATGAAAATGAAGTATATGTGGCATATTGTTATGCCTTGTTTACCAATATTTTTGTATAATTTGTTAAATGCTATAGGTATATTCGGAGAGGGTAGTGATGGAGTTCCTCGATCAATAACTATATCAATAGGAATAATATATTACTATATCTTTTCTGAAACGATAGTAGGATTTTCTGCTGCCTTAGAAAGTAATAAGAGCTATATAGTTAAAACAGGTGTGGCATTTAGAGCATGCTACCTCAGTGTTTTATATGCTGTACTAAGTAATTTTGTTATAAGATACTTAGTTTTTCTTATTATATATTTCTTTTATGATTACCGATTTTCCCCAAATTTAATCTATGCAATATTTTATTTTTTAGTTCCAGTTCTTGTAGGTGCTTCATTAGGCTTAATACTTTCAGTATTCACTGTTTTTTACCGAGATTTTAATAACTTTGTTCAAACGATAGCATTCTATATGCTATTTGGATCTGGGGTTTTCGGTCTAATTGATGGAACAAGTACCCTTGAGATTTTTGTATCCAACCTTCCAAGCTACATTACAGTTGCAAATGCAAAAGGATTGATCCTACCCGAATTTGAATTCAATGGTTCTAATGTTTTGGTTTGGACTTCAATATCTTTGTTCCTTTGCTCTTTGTCTATCGTTGGAATTAGGAATTCGAAAGGATTAGTAGTCAATTACTTGAGATGAATGACAATCTGTTGAAAGTTTCTAATCTTTCGAAGAAATTTACTCTAAATAGTAAATATGTAAATTCACCTAGGCTAGGTGATATTATAAAGAGCTTTTTTGGAATAGAGTTTAACTCAATTCGGAAAACAGAAGATTATTGGGCCCTTAAGAATATATCATTTGAATTGAAAAGGGGCGAAAACTTGGGTATTGTTGGGCTTAATGGAGCAGGTAAGAGTACTTTATTAAAGATAATTCTTAATCGTTTGTCATGCGACTCAGGTAGTTTCAAATTGGCAGGAGATGCAGGCGGTTTAATCGAATTGGGAGCAGGTTTTCATCCAGAACAAACGGGTAGAAAAAATATATATTTAAACGCCAGACTCCAAGGAATAAGTAAGAAAGAAGTTAATGAGAAAATTGATGATATAGTCGGGTTTTCAGAGTTGGAAGAATTTATTGATATGCCAGTAAAAACTTATTCTAGTGGTATGACAATTAGGTTGGGGTTCTCTGTCGCAATTCATTTTGTAAAAGATTTAATTATTTGTGACGAAATTTTGGCAGTCGGCGATTTCGAATTTAAGCAAAAATGCTACAAAAAAATACATGAATTGAAAGAACGTTGTAGTTTTATTTTGGTGTCACATAGCACAAGAGACATTGCTCTTTTTTGCGATAAGGCTATGTTTTTACACAAAGGTGAATTAGTACAATACGGTCCAACAGATGAAGTATTGAAGACATATGGACTAGTTACGCGAAGTGATTCGGTTTCTGATTTAAAGAAAAAAATGATGAATAGGGAGATAGAAATAGATTTAAACCAGAAGAGGGGAAAACACATTAACTTAATACAAGCGATTCAATTTCAAGAAAGCGAAGAATCGCGGGTTGAACGTTATGGAAGAATTTATGAGGATTCTGAGTATGTTAAGGATGTTATCGTTGAATGTTCAGGAAAGGTGATAGGAGATGAGTTGGTCATTGAAAATTCTAAGGCCTTTTTTCTAAAAATTACATTTACAATTCTTAAATCCGTCGCACATCTTCGTATAGGACTACCTTTTTTCAATGAAATGGGTGATATGTTGATTGGGCCTGATTCACGAAAACTTACCCTTGGGGATAGTGCGTTTGCGACTCGTGGGAAAAAGTCGATTGTAGTCTCTGCAAATCGGTACCCAGTCAATGAAGGCAGATTTATGATAGTCTTGGCAATAAACAATGATCCTGGGTTTTTATACCGGAGGCACTTGTGTTACGTGACGGTAAAAAATGTTGATGGATCATTTGGACAAGTTGCGAGCAATATTGTTTGGAAAGTTGCGGTATGAATTACCAGAATTTAGTAAAGTTGTTAAGAGGAATTGAAGGATCGCAAAGCAAGATCCGCCAACTTGAAGAGGAAATTAAAAAGCGCGATATCATGATTGGAAATCGTGATATCGCAGTTAGAGTGTTGCGCGAGGCGTTGAAGAAAACTGAATCCCAACAATCGAAAACATCTGTAGAACTGATTGAAATAAGAGGATATGTCGCAGAACTAGTGCAAAAACTAGAATTTATAAAAGATGGTAGACTTCTCCAAAAGGTGCTTTCAGTTCTAGGCTACAGTAGAAGAGTAAGTAAAATTGGTCAGTTGGCACTTCTGGCAAAAAATAGAATCAGTAATCTAGGTACATTCGTGCCTGAAGTGTTAGATTTCTCAGAAAGCAAAAAGTACGTTCCTAGCGTTAATAATGCCCCGCCCCCTAGTTCAATAGAACTAGAATCTAGCTTAGTAAGTGGATCGCGTGAGTTAAATCTTGATTCTATTCATCCGAGTCAATGGAAGCCTGTGGTTTCTGCGTTGTTAGCACGTGGCCATACATCTTTTATGTATTATGCATTTGGCGGTAAACTTCGATTGGTAGATCGTGATACAGCTCAAATAGAACTTGCTCGTACGAATGCATTCTTAAATCGTATAAGAGCAGAATCTTTGAGAAAATGTGTAGTAATTGGGAACGGGCCCAGCCTAAAAAAACACGATTTTTCATATATACGTGATAAATTTTTGATAGGCTCAAACTATATTTTCTTACTGGAGAAAACAATCGGACGGCTACCGGATATTATTTCTATTACAAATTACCTGGTATTGGAGCAAAGACTTGAAGATGTTTTAAAACTTAATACTAATATAGTAGTCCCTCTCTATATGTACGATAAGATCGGCCGGAGAAGTAACGTATACTATCTTAATATACATCACAACTTTGAATTTTCTTCAGAAATCGAACTAAGTGCGTCAACTCGCGCTACAGTAACATTTTTTAATCTCCAGTTAGCATATTCTTTAGGATTTAAGGAATGCTATCTTATTGGAGTGGACAATTCATACATTCAACCGACAAAACGAGAGGGGAAAGTAATAGTACAAGAGAGCGATGATGGCAATCATTTCGACCCCAACTACTTTAAGGGTTTAAAGTGGCAAAGTGCGGATACAGACATGATGGCGGAAGTTTATCGCCTTGTGAAGAAAGCATTTATTAGAAGTGGAAGGCAGATTTTCAATGCAGGAATTGGAGGAGCACTAGAGGTATTTGAGCGGGTTGACTATTCCAATGCCCTCTTATCAGGATCGACAGAAAAATCTCAAGTGGAGCGAACGAAATCCGCTCGAGACATTGTTATAAGCATAAATCCCGATCTTTGTGATGGCACAGGCCACCATCTTCATTTTGATCAGCGTCTTGCTATGGTATTGGTTCGGAAGGGATGCCAAATAGTCTCGCTCACGAGTAGGCAAATCGATGTTGATGTGAACGATCTGTACCCCTATGCAGTCCCAACATACAGTAGGTTGACTCATGAAATTGCAATGCGGGATTTCGATCAAAATTTAATCGATGAGTTCGTATCCGAGACGTTGATTGGCCTCAAGCGTACTCTTGAAACCTTATCTAAAGATGTTCGTGTGACAGTTTTTATGTACTGTAGTTCATTTTCTCATCTTTATGCCTTTAACAGAATTGCACCTGAATTCCGCTTTATTAAGTTCAAGCTTCACCTTTTTTATCCATCGTTTGAATCTTCATTCGACAGAGACTCAACTGAATTTGGCAGAGAAGTATTGATTGAAACCAATTCAATACCAAACATCGAGTTATTAGGTGGCAGTCATTCCTTTATCGCGTATTTTAATAATGAATTTGCGAGACGTTTGAGTTATCTGCCTTGGGCATCAACTACATATTTAGAATCGCCGAAGCCAAAAAAGAATTCCGAAAATAGAATAGCGTTTCTAGGAAATATGAGACCGGAAAAGGGTGGTGATTTAACGATCGAAACACTATTAAGATTATGTGCAGACCCAAGGTTTAAACATTACACTTTTTATTCCCGCCGACCTGATGCTGCGAAAGATGCAAGTGCCTTAAGCTTTGAAAATTTATTGGGAGAGCGAGTCGTTTGGATAAATTCGGATGTATCTTGTAATGACTTTCAAAATTTTATCGAAGTAGGTTCTATTAATGTGATTACGTACAATAAAAAAGCATTCCATATGAGACCATCGGGCGTCTTCTCTGACACCCTTCTTGCAAAAAGACCATGCATCGTAGCAGAAGGGACTGAAATGGGCAAAATTGTTAAAGAGTTAGGGAATGGCCTGACTTTTGAATGTTCGAATGCGGAGGACCTTGTGGAAAAAATCTGGGAGTTAATTTCGGATTTTGATGCATTCAGCGAAAAAGCAGAGATGGAGGCAAATGAATGGTGCGAAGAGAATTCGTGGCAAAAGTTACTAGAATTGCTGTTATATTAAGATGAGTGTTTGGCAAAAGCTATGCGACGCGTTTGACGTAAGTTATTCGGGTGAAGATGAACGAAATATTGCACATGAGTTAGAACATATATATGCGAATTGGCCTGAGGGTAGAATACCGGGTTCAATGGATGACCATATGTTGCTCTATCTTATGCGAAAAAAAGCCTGTCTCCAATCTGGGGTAAACGATTCAGTACATGTTGAAATCGGGAGTCTTTTTGGTGCTTCTGCTGTAATTTCTTCGTTAGCCTTTTCGAGTTCAGGTGCTGGAAATCAAATACTAATTGATCCATTGAGTGGATACTATGGTGAAGAAACAGATCCATTCAGTGGATCTCGTGTTTCAGAAAAGGTTTTGCGATCGAATCTGGCTGCTTTTAAAGTTGAACAATACAGACTTGTAGCATCCTATTCAGATAGTGCTGAGGCACTAGCTGCGGTGAATTCTAATAAAATTGCGAGCTTATTTATCGATGGTGATCATTCGTTTGTTGGTGTTGCTAAGGACTGGGAGAACTATTGTCACAAATTGGCTATTGAGGGTTATGTTTTATTGGATAATTACAACGATCCTAATTGGCCTGAAGTCACAATTTTTGTAAAGTATTTAGAATCTAAAATAAATGAATGGGAAAAAATTTGTGCAATTGGTAACGGCGTAGTATTTAAGAGAATCGGAGTGGTAAGTAGCCCGCTATTGTTTGAAATTGGTGAAATTGATGAAATTTTAAGTGTTAAAGAGAAACAGTTAAACTCAAGTGCCAAGTTGGCATCTACCCGTTTAGAAGGAATTGATAGCAGAGAGGCTCAAATTGCTAAGCTAAAAGTCCAGATCAAGAATCGAGGTAGTATTATAGATAGATTAAAGTCTCAGATTGACCAATTTAAAAGCCGAATGTGGACTAGAGACGAAGTAATTACTCAATTTAAATCTAATAGAGAAAAGGATAAATCTAAAATCTCGAACCGTGACGCCGCGATCGCCTCGCTGAAGGGGCGCAGGGCACAGCAGGAGCGGATGATCTCGAACCGTGACGCCGCGATCGCCTCGCTGAAGGGGCGCAGGGCACAGCAGGAGCGGATGATCTCGAACCGTGACGCCGCGATCGCCTCGCTGAAGGGGCGCAGGGCACAGCAGGAGCGGATGATCTCGAACCGTGACGCCGCGATCGCCTCGCTGAAGGGGCGCAGGGCACAGCAGGAGCGGATGATCTCGAACCGTGACGCCGCGATCGCCTCGCTGAAGGGGAATAAAGTGAAATTGGAAATAAAATTACAGAATCGAGATCATTTTATATATATTGCAAAACAAGAAAGGGTTAAATATGAGACTAAAATAGCTAATCGTGATAAACTCATCAAAAATTTAAAACAAGAATTAGAAAAACGTAAAAGAAAAAGTCGAGATTAACATATTCATAATTTTTGACAAATCGATTAAAACTCATTTAAATATTTGTATGTTTGATATAATTACAAAAAAGGATCTATTTCAAGTACTTGATCGCAAACGAATTAGTGACGCCAATCCATCATTAAAGAACATTCAAGATGGCTTTGCGGTAGATTGGTTGATAGGTGAAATAGGTACTAGTGGCGGCAAGAATTTAATAGAAATGGGAGGAGGAAATTCGAGAGTTGCTCGTAGAGTTGCTGCCTGGGACAATAAAATTACTAATGTAGATAAATTTGAAGGAGTTGGAGCTGGACCTATTGAAAAACCAGATGAAGTTCCATATGAGATCATAAACTCTTATATCGGCGATTTTTCGGAAGCCTTACTAGACTCTTCATATGATATAATTTATTCCATTTCGGTTGTAGAACACGTACCGTTAAACCGTATAGGTTGTATGATGCGAGACTGTGCGAGACTCTTAAGGAAAGGGGGTAAATTATTGCATCTAATTGATACTTATATGTTTGATTGTCCTGACTTTGCGGGGGCAGATTACTATTCGACTAGGATAAAAGAATATCTAAAACCCATAGAGGGTCTAGAGTTTATCGTACCACCAGCACTAAATCCTTGCAGTAAATTTAGTTGCGAGTATGCTACTAATTCACCGTTTGAAATGTGGCGTTGGAAGATAAAGACAAAGGGTGAAAGAATTAATCACTGGAGAGAAATTGGCCAAGGCTGTTCCATTAAAGCTGTATGGGCAAAAATTTAAGTAAGTAGCTAGAGCGATATACGCTTTATTCGTTTCATATCTAATTAGGTTCTATTTACCTTGATGGTTCCCCTGTTTAAAAAGCCTCCAAAATTTTTTATTCGTCTGCTATAAAAATGAGCTGCGCCAATTGCAAATATTTATATTATATAATATTTATTATAAGTATTGGTATATCATTATATGAATATACATGGAATGAGAATACAAAGGAAGAACTAGTAATAAGTATTCAATTTGAAAGCTCTGAACCAGAAGAAAAGTTAAGAGAAAAAATAGTTTTTCACCACTTAGGAGAAAGATTTAGCAATCAAAGTCTAATAAATATTAAGGCGGGTAGTTGGAAAGTAACATACAAGAACAAGGAGAGTACAGACTACGGAGGTGTGTTAACTATAGATAATCAACAGTTAAAAAATGAAATACTGATTAGAGTAGCAGGCCCTGGTATTATATTGAAAGGGATATCAGAAACTAGTAAATGCAGTTTGAGCATTAAAGCACGAGGCGAGGAGCAAGAGTATAGTCTTGGATTAAACGAAACTTTTGAATATAAGCTAAACCGAGAAAATGCATACCATTGGATATTTACGAAAACGCTCATTTATGTATTTCTGTTAAATGTCCCGGTGTTTATCGCGTATTTATTTGCGAATGATCGCGGAGAATTTAATTTACTCCGAATAGAATATTTTGTACTATTGCTAATTGTAGCTAATGGGATTTGGCTTGTCTGTGAGCCAGGATTTTATAGTGGCGATGCGGATCAAATATTGAAACAGGTCAATGGGGGGGATGATGTAATTGCGCCTGCTTATTCAGCATTCTATCGTCTGTTTTCTGAGATCCTCGGTGCTAAGCCTTACTGGATTATACTGTTGCAAGTTTATTCATTTACTCTTTTCCCATATTTTATTGTAGAAAAGATACTTTCGATATCAAATGAAGCAAAATCAAAAACGAATTCTACTATAGCATTGATCGTTGCATCTGTCCTTCTTTTGAATCCTATATATGTTGGAAGTATGACATTGCTATACGTAGATTATCTATTTATAGCGACTTTTCTTGCCTATATTTATATATATATAATTATCCTGAACGATCGTTTCAGAATAGCAAATTCGTTAGCTCTAATAGTACTAGTGCTTTTTATTCCGTTTTGTAGAACTAATGGATTTGTATTGTTTCCAATTCTTTCATTTTTCACAGCTTTTCTGGTAGTACATAAAGTTTTTAAAACAAACCAAGTTTGGTACAAAAATCTACGATTCCATCTTATTGTAGCTTTCATTTTTGCTGGATACTTTACCACGAGCTTTTTAGTATCCAAATATTATATCGTCAAAAGAGACAATTACTATATCACCGTTCCCATATATGAGATGGTGGGAGTCTATAGTTTAGATAGAGAGAGGGGTAAATTAGAGTATAAGTGGCTAGAAAAATATATGAATATTGATCGTGTAATATCTAGGTACAATAGAAGTAATTGTCTTATTCCCACTTTATGGACATCAATCCGATTTGGAGATTTTAATTACACAAAAGTTAAGACAGATCACAAATTAATCAGAAATATGTATTTTGAATCAGTTTACAAAAACTTTTGGAGTCATTTACATATAAAAATAAGACACTATCTATACACATTGGGGGTTGGTGGATATAATAATTCTCCATATTTTTATGACAATTTACCTCAATCTAGTCTTAAAACAACCATAGTTGAAGAATTAGAATCTAGGGGTTTATATAAAAATCGCGATATGATAAAGGCGTTGGATGATATTGGCAGAATTTCTAGACATCTTGAAAGTGGACCATTGAGATTTGTATTTGTTTCAGCATTAGTTCCGATATTATTCATGTTTTTTTATGTAGTATTAATATTAGTTAAATGTATAAAAACAAGAAGACTAGAGAATCAATCAATCGTCATGTTGTTGATTGCTTTATTTTCCTTGTTTTATTCATCGAGTTACTTACTTGCTAGTCATGGAGGATTTTCTAAATATCAGTTTCCAACATACGTATTAGGAGTCATTTCAATTTTTGTGTATATATCTTTCTGGATTGATCGAAAGATTGTAAAGAATTAGGGCAAAACAAAATCCTCTTATTCCTTGTTTGTTTTAAATAAAATCATTCGTTTTCCTAATTCTTGAGTTCCTTATGAACAAGGATTATTTAAGTATAGCTGCCAAAAGATTTCGATTTATCTTTTGCGAAGATACGAAGACGGTCCGATGGGAGAGCATAAAACGCAACACCGTAAACTGCTACTATAACATCTCTCGAGAGCGTATATTGTCACGGCAGTTCTAGGGGGCAATGAGCCTTTTCCGACTAGATCGAGGTTGCGAGCCCTATTTTGGAGCTTGTCGGGTGCGTAGGAATTGGTTGGGACCCCGCGAACTAGCCCACTTTTGATGAGGTGATTTTCGTCGATCAACGAAAGGGAAATCATCGATGAAAAAGACAAGACGCGCGACCGAGCAGATAATCCGCATACTGAGGGAGGCCGACACGGGGCTTCGGACCGAGGGGATCTGCCGCAGGCGCAACATCAACTCGCAGAGCTTCTATCGCTGGAAGAGCAAGTACGGAGGCATGGATCTTAAGGAGGTTCAGCGCCTCCGCGACCTGGAGAAGGAGAACACCGAGCTCAAGAAGCTGCTTGCCGACCAGCTGCTCAAGACCAAGGCCCTGGAGATCGCGCTGGGGAAAAACCTCTGAGCCCGGAGCGCCGGCGCGGGATTGCGGCGAAGGTCCAGTCCGCGCTGTCGCGTTCCGGGAGAGCCGTTTGCCGGTGGCTGGGGATCAGCCGCTCGACGCTCCGCTACCTTCCGAAGCCCAAGCCCGAGGGGAAGCGCTTGCTGGAGCCGGAGATCGTCCGCCTTCCGGGGGAGCATCCGACGCTTGGATGCAAGAAGATCTCGGCAAAGCTGAGGTCGCTTGGCTACCGCGCGAACAAGAGGCTGGTCCAGCGCGTCCGCAGGGAGGAAGGGCTGCAGGTTCCGCCTCGCCGCCCTCGCAGGCGGCGGCAGGGGCTCTGCGCGGGCCTTCGACCTGATAGGCGAATGCGCTCGCCAGCGCCATTGCATCCATGCCGACCGGGCGATCAAGGCCTCCGACGCGCTGGCCCTGCTGCAGGAGGCGATCCGCGAGCATGGGGCTCCCGAATGCATCCGCTCGGGCAACGGGCCCGAGCTCATCGCCAAGGCCATCCAGGGCTGGCTTGCCGAGAACGGGATCGAGGCTCTATGCATCGATCCGGGCCGCCCCTGGCGGAACGGATACGCCGAAAGCTTCAACGGCCGCTTCCGCGAGGAACGCCTCGACCGCGAGATGATCCGCGCGCTCAGCGAATCGCGCGTGATCTTCGCGGACTGGAAGGACTGCTGCAGCAATCATAGGCCCCATGGATCGCCAGGCGCGCTAACGCCCAGCGAGTTTGCCACAAGGCAAATCCAGCCTGCCTGCGGCTCCGACCGCCCTTCGGGCGATCTCCGTCCCAGGCAGCTAAAACCCAAACCCAACAACAATGAAACCGTCGGGAATCTCTCATTGAGACCGGGCTAAACTGTGGGGTCCAACCAGAAGCCTTGGTTGCCAGCTGTAGCAAGGCCGTGTTGATGGTTTATAATAGAAGGGAAAGTGCTCGAGAGGGAAGTACGATATATTCTGATGGCTGGATATTCTCAACGGACTATTACCATTACAGTAACTTTCACAGGAAGAACAAGTTCGAGCGAGGGAAGAGCCACATAAACCTCATCAAAGAGGATAATTTCATTCTGCACTTAGCTGCGTGCCAATTTAGATACAAGAATCTACGAAAGGTATTGGATAATAAATGTTCCATGCGAGTCTGGAGTCAAATATATATTTGGCATTAGTATATGGATGAGAAGATAAAATATTGAAAACATGATTAGCTTATGCCAGAATCGCTAGAAGTGAGCAAATCAGTCTTGGTGCAATTAAAAATTTTATTTATGTGCCTGTGTGATTAGCATATAAATGAGAAATCGTTATACTGGTATTATAAATCAGTGCAGAGTTTCTAGAACATGACGAGAGTGGTTGATGCCGACATCTGGATGGAATGAGGTTAGGATCGATGATGGTCAGTTAAAATTTGATAATGTAGTAAGTAGTATATAGAAACCCTAGATAATGAATTTGCTAGCTAAAACAGTGATGGATTGCAAAACGAAGTATTCTTAGCTCTTTATAGATAGGCAATATTCAAAAGGCAATCTTCAAGATCGTCAAAGATACCGATCTATAATCAGCTAAGACTAAGTATTCCATCACGCTCGATCTGTAATCGGCGTTATGGAATGAGGATCTTTCCGCGATTTCTAACAACAGGAGAGTAATATTCGGTTGGTTAATCAAAATGTGACTCTCAAGGCTATCTTCAATGATGATTTAAAAAATCAGAATATATCAGGTGCTTATCAATGGATCCTATAGTATAACTCTAAAAAACGTATTCTTAATAGTCACACGAAAGGATAGCGTCATTTAGAAAGATTAGTATTAAAATAGTCTTTTACTGTAGAAATTGCAATATGTATGAACTCTAAAAAATGGAGTAAACAATAGTACTAAATATGAGATCTACTTTCTATTTAGTGTAGATAACTCATTACTTAATGATTTCATATATTTATTCACTTGAAATAGTAGTGCTATAGATTTTAAAAAATTGTGACTTGTAGTACCTCCAAATCGTTCATGATGCTCTATTTCGACTTCATCTATCTTAAGACCTGATAATTTGGCTCTTGTATATAATTCAGGATTGGACATATTTATTCTGTGCTTGATTACTGCAACTTCTAAAAATTTTCGATCAAACATTCTTATTCCGCAGTTGAGATCATTGAGAGGGCATTTAAGCCAATACCTGCCCATGGCGTTAAAGAGCATAGATGCTAGTAATCTTAAAACAGGGTCATTGCGTTTGCGTCTCCAACCATTGACAAAATTAGCTCCCGATTTGAGCTTATTAATAAACTTCTGGATGTCAGTGGCGACGAATTGTCCATCGGAGTCCATTATTGCTATGTAATCCATTTTGGCTTCCTTTATCGCTGTTGCACAAGATCCAGAGTAAAGTAGATTCTCATCGTGCCGAATAAGTCTAACACCGGATACTTTTAAAGCGAAATTCTCGACCAGAAGAGAAGTGTTGTCATTAGAACAATTATCGATGACCAATATCTCCCATGAATTGCATACATTACATAACGACTTAACAGAATCATCAAGTACTTTGACTATATTGGCCTGTTCATTGTATGCTGGTAGTGCTAATGTTATGGAATCAGTATTCATTAAATTCTATTTCTATTTTTGAAACTCTTTATGTATTTTATATGCTGTATTCTGCCCAGAATAATACGCGATATCGGACCACATATACTTCCAATTACCATACAGTCCCATACTATAAATTTTGTTTGCTTCCAGCCATTCGAGAATTTGGGAAACGGCAGACTCCCGTTCCTTGTCGGATATAACATAAGAAAATGGGGCTGTTATTGTACTGGTAGAGGATACGTCATTGTCGCAATAACCAAAAATATTTTGCATACTACGATTGGTATTTTCTTGCAAATACTCGATATCATAAGTTTCTTCATTATGTCGAAATATTTCTGCTTGAAAGCAGTTTGTGTTATTGGATGTAGATGTAATGTTGCTAGGAATTGAAACTCTCGACGCTTCTATTTCTTCATTATATATATAAAACCAGTGTTCGTTACGAAGAATAGGAGAATTTAATATAAAGTTTATAATCACAGATTGAGTCCACTTAAGTTTCGCGGAAAGATACATTATATTAGAAGGTACGTCTTTGATAGAATTGACCAATACAGGAAGAGGTACTGAGCTAGCAAGTATATCATAACTAGTGGTAGTTCCGGATTCAAAATATAAATTCTTATTTATAAGATCTATTTCAACAACTTTTTCTCTATAACTTATATCTAGGTCTAAATAGAGAGGTTTGAAGAAAGAGAAAAATCCCCCTTTTTTTGGATAATAAAATTTTGAGAATTTGGTTTGATCTTCAGCTCTTTCGTCAAATGCACCATGTATGATGGAAGGTAGAACAGATTTTAGAAGTCGTCCTCCCAACCAATCGGTAGACATCTCTTCCATATCTGATCTCCAGTATTTTTTTGTAAATACTTCATAGAAAGTTTCGGTAAGAGTTTGTCCATATTGTCTCAAGCACCAATCTCTATAGTTCAACGACTGGGAGTCCTGACTATCTATTTGTGCTATGACGAGATCAGTTAGTGCAGGTATTCGAGTTTCCAGTGGTAATTGGCGCAGATGATTTTGGACCGGATACGTCAACCATTTATCTCCCCAACGATTGGATACAATGCTTTGGTTAATCTCGCAAATGTCCCCGGCTTGTTTGGTTATTAAATTGAGAAATTCTGAATTCTGTGTATGGCATATATGTGCACCTTCATCGAAATGATGGTTCTTCAAAGTGTGTGAATAAGCATGGCCGCCTGGATGGTGCTTTGCCTCATAAATACGAGCACCTGGTAAGTTTAACCCACAACCGAGGCCGGATAGGCCAGCTCCAAGAATTACTACGTTATCATATTTAGTCATATTTAATTCACGGATTAGCTACGGGGAGTTAGCGGTAAACCATCTATTATTCTTATACCATTCGAAAACATCTTTTAGTCCTAATTCAATATCAATTGGGTTTTGTTGAAAAAGGCTTTCGGCTAGACTAGTTTCAGGCCATGCTTGTTTCATTTCATGTCTTCGATCGGGTAAAGCTCCGATTTTTAATAATTCCCTAGTCCCTGCTATTGCTGTAATAGTTTGCGATAGTGATTTTATTGAAATTGGATAACTCGCAGGTGCGTTCAATAAAGACGGAATATCTCGTTTTTGAATATGTAAGGACGCAATTTCTATAAACATTTTAACTGCATCTTGAGAGTGAAGAATACGACGTTTTTGGATGCCGGAAGTTACTAAAACCTCTTCACAATTTAGACATTTTACCATCACCTCTGGAATCAACATTCGTGACGTCTGCCCTGGACCGTAGACTAGAGGAAGTCTGAGGACACAAGCACGAATGGAATTGGATCGTATTGCAGATAAAACTAATTCAGTAGATAATAGTTTTGATGCCCCGTACGCATTTATTGGTTTGCATTTATTGGACTCGGACCAAGGCATTTCAGAAATTCCATATTCCATTTGAGAACCAGCTGTTATGAGTATCGGACTTTCTGCTAAGTCTAAAGAAGCAATTGCGGATATTACTGTAGATGTTGTGAGTACATTCTTACGAGTAAGATTATCCCAGAGTTCAAACCCATCAGTGCGGTCTAAACCTCCAATCATATTGAAAACTACATTAGGGCGATATGTTGATAATACTTCCCTAAGGATTCCAACTTCTAGAGACTTAATTTTATAAAAGGGCGGAGGCCCGTATCCCATAGATTTGAGAATTTCACATGATATGTTGAACGATTGAGACGATCCAACCACTAAAGTCTCATTCCCGGTTTTTAATAACTCAGCAGCTAGTTGCCGACCTAAGAACCCGTTGCCACCTAGAACAAGAGCACGAAGTTTACACATAGCTTATCATGTCTCTGGCGAGTATTAATTCAAAATTACTATCAACTCAACGATAATTCCGTTGAATCGGCTATATACTGTTGAATTTGTGTTTCGGTCATCGCGTTCAGGCTATTTGAGTCAAAACTGGTCTTGTAAGCCAGTTTGTACCAATCCACGGTCTGCTTAATTGAACTTTCAAAATCCCATACAGGGTTCCAATTCAAATAATGTCGGGCTTTTTCAATTGCTAATTTCAAATATTTAGCCTCGTGTGGATTGAATTGATTTGAGGAGCTCTCCCATTGGCCACTGCCCCAATGATGAATTAATCGCTCGCACAATTCATGTACAGGTCGAGCGGATGATTGATTTGGGCCGAAATTCCATGTGGGAGAGCATCTGGAAGCTGGATGCGATCCGTCGCTCAAAGTATATCCTAGTTGAAGGTATCCTGAAAGCGGCTCGAGTACATGTTGCCATGGCCTAATTGATTGTGGATTACGAACTGATATGGGCTTGTTCGTTGCGAGCGAACGTACGCAATCTACAACGATTCTATCTTCAGACCAATCACCACCTCCGATAACGTTTCCTGCACGAACGGTTGCGATGTTGACACACCTTTTTGAGCTAGTGTTCTCCGGAAAAAAAGATCTTCGCCATGCACTTGCTACAAGCTCAGCACATCCTTTGCTCATGCTGTAAATATCGTGACCTCCCACTCGATCGTCTTCACGATATGCATCGTGAGTTTCTCTATTTTCGTAACACTTGTCTGATGTAGCTATAATTACAGTACATGGCGATTCATTGCTGTGATCTGATTCATTGACTGCATGTAGTAAGTTTGCGGTACCCGTCACATTGGTTTCGATTGTTAGCAAAGGGTCGCGGTAGGAGCGGCGTACTAGTGCTTGCGCTGCGAGATGAAACACAATTTCGGGTTTGTGCTTCTGAACACATTTACGAAGAGCATCTGCGTCGCGGATATCAATTACATAGTGATGGTGTAGGTTAGATGAAAAAGCTATTGAATGCAACGAGTGCTCGTACTCAGGTTCGAGTCCTATTCCGATAACTTGGGCCCCTAGCATTTCGAGCCATTTTGCTAGCCAAGCTCCTTTGAACCCGGTATGTCCTGTTACCAGAACGCGCTTTCCATGATAAAAGTTCTCAAAAAGCATATAGAAATATATTAACCTCTTTTGGGCGACCAAACTGCTTTCTCATTGTTCCACATTTCGTTTAACAATGAGTATTCCCGTGAAGTATCCATGGGCATCCAGAATCCAGAGTGATGGTATGACATCAATTCGCCCATTTCAGCGAGTGCTTGGAGAGGCTCCTTTTCGAAGATGCAGTTTTCATCGGCATTGATAAAATCAAATATTTTTGGTTCACAAACAAAAAATCCACCATTTATATAGCCATCTGGCACTTGCGGTTTTTCTCGAAATGAAGTCACGCAATTATCAGCTATTGTCAATTCACCAAATCGTGAAGGTGGTCGAACTGTAGTCATTGTTGCTAGTTTTCCATGTGATTTGTGAAAAGTAATAAGTTCTTCAATATTGATATCTCCTACACCATCGCCATAAGTTAACATAAATGTTTCGTTAGAAATAAATTTTTGTATTCGTTTGACACGAGATCCAGTCATTGAATTCAATCCAGTTTCCGCAAATACGATATTCCATGGAAGAATATCTTCATGTTGCTCTAGGTATCTAATGCTACCATTCTTGCGAAAATCAATCTCCAGAGTTTCTGTCATCGATCGATAGTTCAAAAAATATTCTTTAATTTTCCATCCTAGATATCCGAGACACAGTATGAATTCGTTGCATCCATATTTAGAGTATATATCCATAATATGCTTAACGATCGGATATGGCCCAATAGGTATCATTGGTTTTGGTATATTTTGAGATACGTCTCGTATTCTAGTTCCTTGGCCGCCGCACAAAATGACTGTTTTCATTGATTTTGGATAAATTTTAATTTTTTGTACTGGAGTGTGACAATTATTTTTTGATTAGTTGAGACTAAAACTGTCTTAAATTGGACTCGTTTGAGTGCTATTTTAAAGAAAGAAAAAATCTAGACAACATTTTATTGTGCGCAGACAGTTGTGAGTATAGACATGTATTTTCATTGAGGTTGTTAATAGCAGCAATATTATGATATAACTATATTAGGAAAGTTTTGATACAATTTGCCACAATTAATATTAGATGATTATATATACTCTGCGTATGAATAACTAGAGTACATGTCAATGGGCTGGTTGGGGGATGTGATCTAATTTGCGGCTAGTGATTAGAGTGTGAGCGGGCAAGCATTGCTGCGAGGGCCATAACCTCAGCTATCCTCCAATCAACATTGTTATCGATATCTTGAGACTCGATTGTGGGAGTTTCGAACAGAATTGGAGATTGGCCGATCCTAGCTTTAGTTTTGTAAAAAGAATCTCTTGAAAATATGTAAAGATTTGAGTTTTCTTCAAACCAAGGCTCGAGATCCTGAGTGCGCAGGAGATTGTTTGGGTCGTGATTTACTGGATCGCCATTTCTTCGGTAGAATCGCGTTTGATATTTATTTACAGTGAAGAGACAATCTTTTCCAGTAATTAAACCTTCTGAATATGCTTTAAGAGCGGACGTCATGGTGGATGATGATATTAGCGGGTTAGTGGTGTGCGTCATAAGGTACGTATCTGCGTCTACATTAGTAATGTCATCCTCGAGAATCTTGTTCATACTAACCATATCACCGCAATGTTCTGCCTTTCGGTCACGGATCATTATACGATTTGATTCCTCTAAGCCATGTTTTGCTAAGATAGAACGAGCATCAGTATTGATTATAATGCAGTCTATTGCTGCCACACCCAATAGTGTATCCAATATCCAACGAAAAAGGGGCTTTCCGGCGAACTCTCGAAAGTTTTTCCCCTTAACGCGTTCGCTATTCGCCTTCATTGGCAGAAGCGCAACAAGATTGTATTTCGTTGCCATGTTATTGTCCACTTGAACCTCTTATTTCCCTAATTTTAGAAAGTCCGTGTAATAGAGTTTTCTGAACCATCGTAATGTCTAGGCTATAGGCAAGTAAGTTGAATCCGTCATTTATCCGTTCAGTTGCTTCTTGGGGGCAAGGCTGAACTACATGAATGCCAGGAATGATATTATTTTTGACGCATGATTCCAATATTCGAGTTCTAGCCTCGATATAATCTGGGTGATCAAATTGTGCGGTAATGCCCATAGAGGCACTGAGATCGTAGGGGCCAATGAAGGCGGCATCAATTCCTTCGACCGCCAGAATATCGTCGATATTTTCGACAGCTTTAATGTCTTCAATCTGAACCGCCACTAGAATCTGATCGTTTCCTTCCGCAAAATGGGATTCAACTTGCAGCCCGTATTGATTCGCTCTACAGAATCCTACTCCGCGCTTTCCGAGGGGAGGATACTTGCAGGCTTTCACTAAGACCGCTGCCTCATCTGCATTTGTAACTAGGGGACCAATTATACCGGTTGCTCCAGCGTCAAGATAACGTTTCGTGAGCGAATAATCTACTCCGGGAAGTCGAACAAAGGCTTCTGCCCTTGGGTTGCCAGATCGGATCGCTTGAAAAATCCGCTGTGTTTCGGCGAGGCTAACCGCCGAGTGCTCGGCGTCGACTGTTATGAAATCGAGCCCTGTTTGGGCCATTAGCTCCCCGATTATCGGAGATCCTGAATTCAGCCAGGTACCTATCACCGGGATCCCATTCTTGAGGCGCTCCCTGACGGATATGTGTTTGTTCATTCTGTTTGTGGGTACTTCCCGCGGATATCGATGGCAAGTTATTTGATCCGATTTTGAGATCGGTCTCTTTTCTGCTTGAGTTGCGAAGTGGGCGGACCCCTTTATTTGTAGATGGATAAGGTCGAAACCTGATGAAATTTTGGTTCAAGAGACAAAGTCTAAGAATGGTCCCGGTTCCCCCGCTTAAGAGTACCGACGTATTCATAATTGGAAACGGCCCGTCGTTAAATAACCATGATTTAAATAGACTGATAGGCGTCCCCACCTTCGCTTCAAACGCAATCTATCTGTTGTTCGATCGGGTACAATGGCGCCCTGACTATTACAGCTGCGTGGATACGGCGGTGCTTCCAGACCAAAAGGAGGAAATTAATCGCTGCATTAAAGAGTTGCGAAAAACGACTTTCTTTTTCCCGAACCAAATCTTCACTCACGATGATTCACTCAACGCAACAAGCGTTGATGAGATTATTCCGCCTCGCAGAAACGTTTGCTATTTCGAGACGTGCACTCTGAATCTCGAAGGGAGTCAGTCTGAGGTTTTCAGCCTGAAAGATGATCCGCATTTGGTTGAGCCGATGACTGTTACCCTAACGTTGATGCAACTAGCGGTTAAGCTTGGGGCTAGGCGGCTCTTCCTAATAGGCTGTGATACGGAATACTCGATTCCTGATGGAGCGGTTGTGCTGGATAAAGACTCCGAGAGGGTAGACAAAAGAATTGTACTGGAGGATGATAGTGATCCAAACCATTTTGACCCGCGTTACTTTGGAAAAGGCCGAGTTTGGCACACACCCAATCCAGAATTGATGATCCACCACTATGAGAAATCGTATGAAATTTGTCTCCAAAATGGCATCGAGGTCTTCAATGCAGGTATCGGTGGCAAGCTAGACGTGTTTCCAAGAGTCGACTTCGATGAGGCCGTTGCGGGTTGCATGCGGAGAGGCCACAAGTGAGCGGTGCTGAACTGTCAATATCCATTGTCGTTCCTTCGTATCAACAAGGAACTTTCATCGATGCATGTCTAGACAGCATTCTCTCCCAATCGTATTCAAACGTCGAAATTATTGCGTTTGATTCAGAATCGACGGATGACACATTAGAAGTGCTGGAGCGGTACCGAGATCGCGTCGAAGTGATTGTGGAAAAAGACCTGGGCCAAGCGCATGCGATCAACAAAGGGCTACGACGATGCAAAGGGGATGTGATAGGCTTCCTCAATAGCGATGATCTTTTACTTCCTGGGAGCCTCGAGAAGGTAGCTGACTACTGGGGAAAGGTGCCTTCAACTGATTTGTTGTATGGGAAAGCTAAATACATAGACATCTTGGGGGACACAATTGGAGATTATCGTACAGCCGAATGGGATCTGGAGAAATTTTATGGAGAATGCTTCATCTGCCAGCCGGCTGCATTTTGGAGCAGACGAATTATGAATGAGATTGGATTGCTAGACCAGTGCCTTAATTGTAGTTTGGACTATGATTATTGGCTCCGAATTGCCCAAGCAGGCGGTAGTGTTTGTTCAACGGATGATTATTTGGCTTGTTCAAGGGACTATTCTGCAACAAAAACTCGCAGTTTGAGAGGCCAAATTTTCATTGAAAATTTCCAGATATCTTTGAGGCGACTAGGTTATATACATCGGTCGTGGATATCTCAATACTTGAATTATTTAAAGTATGAAAGAAAAGGATTCGCCTCGATATTCGTCCCTTCCTATGGTGAAGCTCAGACTCGATTTGCGTCGATATTGGAATTCTTTTCATCATTCTTAGCTAAAGACGTGTATCAAACACAATACCCGTATAGGCGGATTGTTTGATCGCGAAAGGAGTAGGTGAATGAATATCCTCATCGATTTGCGCTGGATGACGATTGGAAAAGCCGGCGGAATGGAGCAGCTGGCATTCGAGCTGGTCGCGTCGATTGGTCGAATTTGTCGAGAAGGGATCGTGTTCGTGTATTGCCCGCAACGAACGTTTCGAGAATGGCGATTCGATTCCCCGAGCGTCGTCCAGTGTATTGACAGTGATGTGACAACGCTCGTCCCACAGGCCTCGCTTTTAGCCTACAATGGAAACGGGGCCGTGAGCCCGAGCTGTAAGCTCGGGTGCGTTCTAAATGATTACGGCGCGAGCTCCGTAGAGAGAGTTGCCGACATCGATCTGGTTCATTCAATTGGCGGCTACATTTCACCGGAATTGCGTCAGTACCGTCATGTACTGACGATTCTGGATTTGCAGCACGTCCACTTCCCCGAGTTTTTCTCCCCTGACGAAATCCGTGCTCGCGAGCAAAACCACGCGGAAGCAATCAGGATTAGCGAACGAGTGATCTGCATATCGGAAGCGGTGAAGCGCGACGTGATTCGTCATTTTAAGGTTGAAGAAGAAAAGCTGAGCGCGAGTTGGGTCATCCCGAGTGGCCATGCCTGGTTGCGGCCCTCGAAGAGGCTCGTTGAAAAGGTCTTAGGTCCCTTGCGGGCGCCGACCGATTTCCTGCTATTCCCTTCGCACGCTTGGCTTCACAAGAACCACGCGAGGCTCGTCGATGCCTTTGCAATCGTCCGAGAGTCATTCCCGAATTTGACGTTGGTTTTTACAGGAGGCGAAATAGGGGAGAGCCACCCTGCAAAAACTCAGATTGAGCGACACAATCTGAGCGAATCTGTCGTCCATCTGGGCTACTGCACTCCGCTGGAGATTCGCTGCTTGTTGGAAAGGGCTCAGGCCTTGGTCTATCCTTCTCTATTCGAAGGATTTGGACTACCGGTTGCGGAAGCGATACTTGCGGGGACGCCCGTTGTTTGCTCGGATATTGCGCCGCTAAATGAAATTGGGGGCGAAGCGCTGGTTACCTTTGATCCGACCGATGAGAAAGATATCGCCCGCAAAATTATCTCAGTCCTTCAAGACGATACGCTTCGAAATGAGAAACTAGCATTGTGCAAAGAACGCAGGTCCTTGTTCTCGCCGGATACTCTGGGGCTGCAAATATTGAACACGTATCGCGAGGCTTGCGGGCTCGACTTGATTGATTCGGTTGAATCGGATTGGAAGCCTAACCTGAAGCATGAACTCGCCCGACACTGGGTGAGACGCAGCGATCGGAATAGAAAGGAAGGGCAGCGATTGCTTGGGTTGTTCGACTGGTTTCGAGCCCTCCTGAATTCACCTCGTTTGGCATTGAGCGGAATCGGGAAGCGGAAGGAGCCACTGCCGGGGCCCTTTCGTGGACGTTATGGCGATGGCTGGATCGGGACGGAGTTCGAGGAATGGCTTATGGTTCCGGAAGGAGCGTCGGGACTCGAGATTGATTTAGAGGGTCGGCCCGCGGCTTGCGACGGCCAAGTCGGTTTTCAGATTCATATGGAAGGCAAACACACGTACGAGGGGTCGATCACGGATGGAGCGACCGAGACTGTAGTAGTTAATTTGCCAGAGTCGCCGCCGGAAATCAGCTCGATCCACATCCGATGCGACCATTCATTCACTCCTCGGGAAATTGGAGCGAGTGATGATTCCCGAAAGCTGTCTCTAAAATTGAATTGCATCCGCTGGCGTCGCTAGCGGGAATCGGTTCGCCAAGAATCGGGTAGGTTCTTCTCAATCTCGATCTTCCCAAATCGCTCCGGCGTACCGGGTTCCGCGCTCAATGCCCAGTCGGCCATTCTTCCAATACCTACCTCCAAGGAGATGGGCTCCGGGCAATCGAAGAACTGCCGAATCTTCTCGTGGTCCGCGTACGCGTCGACCACTTCGTTTCGGGCCGCTAGATGCTGGATGGAATTGGGCTTGCCCATCGCCTTGGAAACCTCTTGGGCGAGTTCGAGAACCGTGTAGGGCTGATCGGCGCCGATGTTGAACGCCTCCTGGTAAGCCTTCGGATTGCGTGGAGACCGAGCCATGAGCGGGGCGACGTCGTCGATGTACGAGAAGGCCCGTGTCTGCTGGCCGTCCCCGAAGATGGTCATCGCCTCACCGTTGAGGAGCTGGTGTATGAAGATGCCGATCACATTCCTGTATTTGTCGGCGATATTTTGGCGCGGGCCATAGACGTTGTGCGGGCGGAATACGATGTAGTTGGCGCCGAACATCTCGTGGGCCGCCTTCAAATCTAGCTCGAAAGCGTATTTGGAAATCCCGTACGGATCCTCTGGCTGCGGTGTCAGCGATTCCATCATAGGCACCTGATTCGCGCCGTAAACCGCGATCGAAGAGGCGAACACGAAGCACCTGACGTCGTGATTGACCGCCTGATTGAGCAGATTGATCGATGCCAGCAGGTTGGTCTTGTAATTGTACGAGCGTATGAAGTGGGACAAACCTTCCGCGGCGTAGGCGCCGAGATGATACACGTAGTCGAAGGAACCGCTGGCCCAAAGCGAAGCGACAAATGCCTCGTCCCTCAAGTCACCTTCGATAAACGAGCACGCTTTCGGAACGTTTTCGATTCGCCCCCCGCTCAAGTTGTCGGTGGCTACCACGTCCATCCCGAGAGCGATGCAATGCTCGGCGACATGCGAGCCGATGAAGCCAGCAGCTCCGGTTACCAGGACGCGTTCGTTCATGATTTGCTGGATTGGTTTGCTCGCTCGTGATCGATCATTTTCGAGATAAATTCGTCGAGCGCGGTTTTAGGGACCCAACCGAGTTGCTCTCGAGCTTTAGACGCGTCGCCGCAGGTCCCTGCGATATCCCCAGGTCGGTAAAAACGTTTTTCAATATTCACTAGCGTGCGTTGCGTCTCTGTGTCGCGGCCCTCTTCAGCAAGTCCTTCACCCGTCCATTCCAATTTGATCCCGACTTTGTTGAATGCGATTTCCACAAATTCTTTCACTGAGTGGAGTTGACCGGTAGCGAACACGTAGTCGTCGGGCGATTCGCGCTCCATCATTTGCGTTATGCCCTCCATGTAGTCTCCCGCATAGCCCCAGTCGCGTTGAGCGTGGATGTTGCCGAGCGACAGCGTTTCGTCGCCCCCATTCGCGATTCGAACCACCGATTGTATAATTTTCTTGGTTACGAATTGCTCTCCCCTATATTCGCTTTCATGGTTGAATAGGATAGCGGTGGCAGCCCATAGTCCGTAGTGCTTGCGATAGGCATTCACGAGCTGAAATCCGAATGCCTTGGTCAGGCCGTAGGGGCTTTGAGGATTGGGAGCGGTCAGTTCAGATTGCTGGCCGTCCACCAGATCGCCGAACATTTCAGAGCTGCCTGTAAACAGAAGTTTGGTTTGAGGGGATTTGTCTCGTATGGACGTCGCGATATTCGTCAATCCTAGCACATTGCTTTCGATTGTCTCGCGCGGGTGATTGATGCTACGGGCGACTGAGCTCTGCGCGGCGAGATGATAAACCTGATCGAATTGGCCCTCGCTAATGAGTGTGTCGATCGGGGCTTTTTCCGCTATATTGACGACTCGCAGTTCGATCTTGTCGCGGACGTCTTCTTCAAGGTGGGCGAGCGTGCCCAGGTCGCTCGATTTTGTTATGCCATGAACCTCGTAACCCTTCTCGATCAGAATCCTAGATAGGAATAGCCCATCCTGGCCTCCGATGCCGGTTATCAATGCCTTGTTGCTCACTCGGTCTTAGTCTGTCCGTTATCCTTGATGTGGTCTGCTCCGCTTGGGAGGATCGAGTGGAAAATGGTGCGGGTAGACAGAATCGAACTGACGCAACCAGCTTGGAAGGCTGGGGTTCTACCACTAAACTATACCCGCGATAGAATTGAGAGGCTTAAAATCAAACGGATCGACTTCAGGTCAAGTTCTTTTCTCAGGCCACTTTGGAGCGGATTGGCTCTTCGGGAAGGAATACGCATCGAGGAGAATGCTCAAAAGTGATTCAAAAACCGCAATTCCACACGCCGTTGTAGGTATTGAAATTGTGTGTACGTACATATTCTTAGGATGAACTGCCAGCGGCACGGATAGACTTAAATTTGCAATAGTGTACTCTCTTTCGGGGTTTAAGAACTCATTGGATCGTCTCTTCGGAGACAGCTAGGGTAACAGCAGGCTTATATCCTTTGAGAACTTTTACTCACATACAAGAGTTGGATTCCTGGGCCGACGATCTCTGATCGTCGGCTCTTCTTGTATCTAGGCAGGACGAGCGAACGCCTTCAGGGGAAGCATCGCAAGGGTCCGCATTGCCGGTAAGCAGATCGTATTTGCCCCTCGCTTTTACCCTTTGATTTCCGTTGCTTTGGCAGACCAATCCTGAACTATCGGATTCCATGAGCGAGAATATTGAATTCAATCTGCCGAACAACTTCCGCGAGCTGAAAGCGCGGGCGCGTTCCTTTATCTGGATCGGAGTCGTAGCGTTCCTCCTCGTTGCCGGCTTCACAATGGTCTATACCGTCGAGGCTCAGTCCCAAGGTGTCGTGCTTCGATTCGGAAAGTATGTGAGCACGGTCGATCCGGGCTTGAGGATCAAGATGCCCTTTGGCATCGACCGGGTCTACATCGTTCAGGTTAAGCGGCAATTGAAGCAGGAATTCGGATTTGGGACACGCGGGGGCTCGAATCCAACCCAGTTCAACACCTCCCAAACCGAGCGCAATTTCGAGCGCAGCATGGTGACAGGCGATCTCAACGCGGCGACGGTCGAGTGGATTGTGCAATACCGAGTACGCGATCCGCAGCTCTTCCTGTTCAAGGTGCGCGAGCCGGAAGATACCTTGAGAGACATCTCTGAGTCGGTGATGAGAACCGTAGTGGGAGATCGGACGGTCGACGAGGTCATCACGATCGGCCGCCAAGAAATCGAAGGTGAAGCGCTTCTCAGTATGCAGGAGCTCGTCGACAAGTACGAGCTCGGGCTGAGCATCGACCAAGTGCAGCTCAAGGACGTAAATCCGCCGCAGCCCGTTCAGCCGTCTTTCAACGAAGTCAACCAGGCCCAACAGGAGCGGGAAAGATTGATCAATGTCGCAAACGGCGAGTACAACAAGGTCGTCCCTCGCGCCCGAGGTGAAGCGGAGCAGAAAATCCAGGCCGCAGAGGGCTACGCTCTCAAGCGCGTGAACGAAGCTGAAGGTGACGTGGCTCGATTCAACGCCGTCCTGAAGGAGTACATCAAGGCGCCCGAAGTGACTAAGAGACGCCTCTATTTGGAAACCATGAACGAAGTCCTCCCGAAAATGGGAAAGAAAATCATAATCGATGCGGAGGCGCAGCAAATCCTCCCGTTGCTTCAACTCAACCAGGAAACCCTATCACGCTAAAGCCATGAAAAACATAGCTGGATTTCTTATTTTCATACTAGGCATCGCCGCGATCGTGGTGCTATTCGCCTCCGCCTACACGGTCCCCGAGACCAAGCAGGCGATCATCACCCAATTCGGAAAGCCCGTTGGCGAGCCGATTACGAGAGCGGGCCTGCATTTCCGCACTCCCTTCGTGCAAGACGTCAACACCATTGAAAAGCGTATCTTGGAATGGGACGGGCGGGCCACGGAAATGCCCACCAAGGACAAGACCTATATTCAGGTCGATACCTTTGGCCGTTGGCGCATTAGCGATGCGAAGCAGTACTTCTTGCGCCTCCGCGACGAAAGGAGCGCCCAATCTCGGCTCAACGATATCCTTGGCAGCGAAACGCGCAACGCCATCGCGAAGCACGAGCTCATCGAAGTGATTCGCACGACCAAGGATCGCGTCCCAAATAGGGACTCATCGTTGGTGGACACTCCGGGCAATATTGGGATCTTGTATCCGATCACCCTGGGCCGAGCCAAGATCGAGCAGGAGATTTTCGAAAAGGCTGCGGCAAAACTTACCGATTTCGGTATCGAGCTGCTGGACGTACGCTTCAAGCGAATCAACTACAACAGCAGCGTGCGGGCTCGCATCTACGAGCGCATGATTAGCGAACGCCAGCAAATCGCGGAGCGCTTCCGTTCCGAGGGAGCGGGCGAGGCAGCAAAGATCACCGGTAAAAAAGAGCGCGACCTTCAGGAGATCGAGTCGGAAGCCTACAAGCAAGTGTTGACGGTTCGAGGTGAAGCTGATGCGCGGGCGACCGAGATTTACGCGAACGCGTTCAACCAGTCCGAGAAATCCATCGAATTCTACGAGTTCGTAAAGACCTTGGAAACCTACGAGCAGATGCTCGGGGACGATACGACGCTTATCCTATCGACGAACAGCGATATCTTCAAGTTTCTCAAAGATATCGAGCCTAACGAATAGCGGGTCCGTTTGAAAGGAGGAGGGAGACTTGCTGGATTCGCTCAAAATTGCCTGCGCTTTTTTAGTCCTGGCCGGAGTAGGGTATCAGTTGGCTCAATGGGCGGACCGGCTGTCGAAACCCGCCTCTGGCAGAGGGAGCGTTCCAGCCCCAATACCTATCCAAAAGGTCGAGAAATCGCCGGCTCCAGTTGCGGTGGACGATACGCCCAAAGGCCCAACCGATTCGATAGTCGCTTCTTTTCTGGATTCGGATCCTGCCGAAGGAAGGGCGACCTTGGGGAAAAAACTTACCGCGCTCGACGCAGACGAGCTGTTCATAGAAGCCCTTTCGTTCGACCTGCAGGATCGCAGAGCCTTCGATGCTGCGGGTCTGGCTATCGAGGCGATCGCTGAAATGGCCCCGACTCAAGCTCTTGAGTTGCTTTTCGCCCTATCTCCTTCGGAACGGGAAAAGCTCGTGACTTCCCTCGCGCGTGGTTGGGCGACGGGCGATACGGTTTCTGCGTGGAATTGGATAGATTCCTCCTGGATTGATATGGGAGGGGAGTTCATCGACCGAACGATTCAAAATCGTATGTTTCGGGAAGCTCTGGACGTGGTCCTGACAGAGCGCGGCGACTATCAGCTCGCCGTAAACCTGCTCAATAGCGTGGTCGAGCCGACCCTTCGGCTGGAGCTCGCGGACCAGATCGCGTTTCAAGTTGTATCCGAAAACCCTGCTCTAACCTTAGACCGGCTTGCATTCGAAGGCGGTGAGCTGGTGGACTCCGCGATAATGGATGCCGTCATTGACGAGTGGGCGCAGCGAGACTCGAAGGGAGCGATGACATGGACCTTGGAAAATGAACGCCATGTTTCAAGCGCTGGCGCCCGGATGATCGCCAAAGACCTGCTACTCAATGGCGTCTATCAGGACTTGGCCAATTTCCATGGGGGATTGACGAGTACATACAAGCGCGATGCGGTCGCTTCAGAGAGCGCCCGCTTGCTTGCTCGACGCGATCCTAGCGATTCGATCGTTTGGCTTGGGGCTATCGAAATGCAGTCTACCCGATTGGATGCGTATTATGATTCTCTATATACGAAATCGGCCATGACGATTTTCGCAGTTCCGTGGACTACGCGGAAATGGCCCATAGCCATGCGGACCTTGACAGAAAGATTGTCCTCCTGGAGGCGCTCCAAAGCTGGACGCTTGTAGATCCGGATAAAGTAAAAACGTATCTAAACTCTGGTGACCCAATTTTTGAGAGCCCTGAGTTGGATTCGCTGAGAAGATCACTAAACTAGAGGGCTGACTTCGCCGGTGCCATTTGGATTCGAGCCGTTCGGGCTCGTTTCGTAAAAATGCGTGGTGGGCGACTTTTTCCTTAACATCAGCCCCCTCAGTCGCATGATATCGGACATGTACGAATTGGAAGGCACGATAAAGGTTATCGAAGACACCCAGACGTTTGGGGGTGGGTTTCAGAAACGCGAGTTTGTGGTTACGTCAGAGGACAAGTTTCCTCAGGATATTAAGTTTGAATGCACGAAGGAGAAGATAGAGCTGCTCGAGAAAGTGCGTACCGGCGACAAGGTGAAAGTAAGCTTCAATATCCGAGGCAACGAGTACAAGGGGCGCTACTACGTGAATCTTCAAGCCTGGCGCATCGAAAACGGCGGTGGCGAAGTGGATAGCCAACTCGCGGACGTGACTGAGGATCGAGGAAGCGGCAATCTGGACGACTTGGAAGAATCTCCCTTTTAAGCCCAAGCTGAGGGCCTAGGGCGTCCGTTCCCATTGGTCGCCCATTAGCAGGGTAGCGGATGCCGGGGGGCGTTCACAACCGTACGCCCATGCAGGCGCTGGCGCGCCATCTTCGCGAAATGTCATGATTGCGAATCGGCGGTAGGCGCTTTTCCCGCCAATCTCGAATCCCTCCCAAGCGTCGGGAGCGGACAGTGAATCCGCGGCGAGTGGAACTTCCAAAAGCTCTCCCACAATGGAATCGCTGGATGGCTTCTGGGTTTCGAATGGCCTAGAATTGATCAAGACCTGTTTCCAATCCCGGAGCCAATCGCTCGATGCCTCTAGCAATAGGGAAGAAGATTGGATCGCTAGGATGGGATATCCTTCTTCAAGCAAGTAGAGCCTGCCGGGTGCGCGGCAACGAGAGCGACTTAAAATGGGTTTGGGACCGTGCAGCTGGTATTCTGGTTCGTCAGGTCGCAAGGTACCGTACGCGAAAAGAAACTGGGATTCAGGTGCTTGAGACACGTTTTGAGCGAGTTTGGGAAAAGAGAGATATTCCCTACTGGATTAGGGGATGTTCGAGCTCCTTCCGCTCTGGGTCACGGTAAAATTCTATAAATTCGCTTATCCGACCGCCCCTAAGGAACAACGGGCTCGTAATCCACTCCTGTTTTGATTGAGAGAAACCTTGCTTATCCTGCAATTACTGAAACCGCAAAACCGTTTCGTTCGAAAGAACTTTGAGCAGTCAGGTTGCGTTCTCCCCCTTGATTCTGTATGAGTCGGCCATTCTCTTTATTTTCCTCCAAGTCGACGCGGATACTAGCGTTCGCAGGCTACCTCTATCTTGCCGGTCTCCGGCTCTCAGTCGCCGAGGATCACATTTCCGTAAAATGGCAGGACTATAGCGAAGACGATGATCGTATTCGCGTCATTTCCCGCTACGTCGGCTTCGAGAAGCAAATCAACAATCAGCTGAACCTCAAGGGCCATGGAGTCCACGATGCGATCTCCGGAGCCACGCCAACGGGTGTGCCCGCGGACGATGGAGTCAATGTGCCGCTCTCCAATCTCGTCGATGTTCGCGAAGCGGGCGTGTTCGATTTGGATTGGACGCATGGCATCCACACGTCAACTTTCCAGTTCTCCTACAGCTCGGAAAGCGATTTTCTCTCTCGTGGTTACGCCTATTCTCAAACCACCGAGGTAAACAAGCGCAACACGGGCATTAGCTATGGCATCTCATACGTGGATGACACCATTCGGCCCGCATTCTTCGACAATCAAGAGGCGAAAGATAGCTACGACTATTTCGTTGGGATCAGCCAAGTGGTCGACCCCAATACGATCGTAGCCCTCAATTTCACGTATGGGGATTTCAGCGGCTATCTTAGCGACCCGTACAAGATCATTCGTCGGGAAACCGAGGTGGTTCCCGGAATCTCCCTGCCGCTTACATTTGGCGAAAACCGACCGAGCGAGAGAGCCCGACGCATCTGGTTCTTTAACGTTAAGCGCTTTTTCGACAATATCGGGGGAAGCTTGGATTTCGACTATCGTTATTTCAGCGACAACTGGAGCGTCGAAAGCAATACATTCGATTTGGAGTGGTATCAGAAGATTGGCGAGAATCTGATCATACGCCCGAAGTATCGCTACTACTCCCAGAACGCAGCCAGTTTCTATATACTCGATCTTACGGGAACGCCGATTGACCCGCGCGATTCTATAGCCGGCGTCGCTCCCAACTATTCTTCAGATTATCGATTGGCGAAATTCGATTCGCATACCTATGGCGTTAAGGTAATCTATAAAATCAACGAACGCTATACTATCGACGCCGCTTGGGAACGGTATGAGATGGAAGGCAAGGACGAAACTCCTCAATCAGCATTTCCGGATGCGGATGTGCTAACTCTGGGAGCATCGATATGGTTCTGATGAGCAAGCCAGAGCCGATGAAAATCGACGCTCGCGTCACATTGGACAGCAAGCGAGGTTTATACGATTTGCGATTCCGAGCCCTCGGAACGAATTGCCGTATTCAGTATACGGCGACGAGCAATGATCACGCTGCAAGTTTCGCGAAAGAAGCGGTTCAATGGGTAGCTGCGTTCGAGACCAAGTATTCACGTTTCCGAGAGGATAGCCTGATCAGTGAAATCAATCGCAACGCAGGAGTCCGATGGACTGAAATCGATGCGGAGGTCGAGTCGCTATTCGCGATCTGCGACGATTTGAATTTCATGACGCACGGCGTGCTCGATCCAACCATGTTGCCGCTAATCAAGCTTTGGGACTATCGTGAGCGCCATACTTCGATTCCGTCAGACGATGCGGTTGCGTCGGTCAATGCGTTGGTAGGCTGGGGAAAGGTTCAGCGCAGACCCGGAGGCGTATACCTGCCGGAAGCGGGAATGAGCCTAGATCTGGGTGGATTTGGCAAGGAGTACGCGGTGGACAAGGTGGCCGCTATCGCAGTAGGACAGCGAATTCCTGCCTGCCTTGTCGATTTCGGAAGAGATATCCACGCCGTTGGGGCGCCGCCGAACGCGCCCGCCTGGCACATCAGACTGGAAGACCCGGAGCGTCCCGGTAGCTCTTGGGGGAGCCTTGCTGCCACTGATACAGGAATCGCTACCTCGGGTGACTATCGCCGCTTTTTCGAGCATAGCGGCCAGCGCTTTGGTCACATTCTCGACCCGCGTACAGGCAAACCCGTTTACAACGGGATCCTGTCGGTAACAATTACGGCGAATTCTTGTCTAGAGGCAGGAGTTCTTTCGACTGCAGTATTCGTATTGGGCGAGGAAGAGGGATTAAAGCTCGTTGAAGGCGTTTTTGGAGCGGAAGGATGCATTGTCATGAATTCTGGAATACAGCAAACCACTAAATTCTATGAAAAGTTGGTTGATAATTAGTTTAATGGTCGGAGCGCTCATGCCGCTCTCCGCCTGGGCAGAAGGGTGGGCTCCGGACACAATCCTGCCATCGTCTCTCAAAGAGTATGGATTGGAAGGCGATTTGCCAGAGCTTGAGGGGAAAGTAACGCTCATCGATTTTTGGGCATCGTGGTGCGCTCCCTGCAAAGCCGCGTTCCCAGAGATGGAAAAGCTGTACCAAAGCTTTAATGACAAAGGATTCCAAATTGTCGCGGTAAGCGTGGATCAGAAAGCGAAAATGATGGATCGTTTCCTAGCCAAGCAGAAACCGAGTTTTCCGACACCGCATGATGCGAAGCAGCTCATGGTTAAAGAAGCGGGTATACAAGTAATGCCATCGTCCTTTCTCGTGGATAAAAGCGGGAAAATACGCTTTGCTCACGAGGGATGGCACGGCGACAAATCGGTTGAAAACTTGACCGCCCAAATTCAACAATTGCTCAGCGAATGAAAACGAAACTATCAAGTCGCATTAAAGCAGCGCTGATTGTGCTGGGGTCACTGGCGCTAGCAGCATGCTCTACTGTTGAACCCTATCAAAAAGGAAATTTGGCGGACTATACGATGCGTTCGGATCGAGATGAACTCGCGTCTGTAATGACTTCCCACATACAATTTTCCCGCGAAGCCTCCACTGGAGGCGAGGGAGTGGGCGGCGGCGGCTGCGGATGCAACTAGCCCCTCTTAGACATTCTTTCTTCTTACCTACAGCCCAACTGACACTATGAAACTCATGTGGATACAAATGAAACTGGCCCGCTCTCAAGTGGGCATTCTGATCCTCGCTGCGCTTTTGCAGCGTACCCCCGTAATCAAATACGTATTTCAATTCGAAAAAGCCATTTCTGCCCCGGTCGCCAAGATCGTAAGAGCATTTACCGTTTCCGCGGCCTCGCTCGGGGGGATGCATTCGATGTCCGGAGCGACCGAGTATGTGATTAACCCCGCCTCGCCCGCCTCTGCGACCGTAGGCGAAGAGTTCACCTTAGCGTTTTCGGTTATCGATACACCCGCAAACGCGTCTTCCTGGAGAATTACCGGTACGATTCCACCTGGACTCTCGATCGAAGGATTGGTGAACGACAATATCAATACGGAGGACCCGGTCGTTATCATGGGAACGCCTACGCAGGCGGGGTCGTTCGATGTCATCGTTAAGCCATTTAACGGGATCAATCAGACCGCTCAAACGACGACGGCCACGACGATCACAATAAATGTCGCAGCGACCGTTCCTGAGATCATCCGCGACCCAGTTTCGACCAAGGTGGCGACGGGGGCGCGGGCCCAGTTCTTCTTCGAGGCGACCGAGGGCGTGGAGACCGTCCAGTGGAAGAAGGACGGCGCCGCTATTCCGGGAGCCACGGCCTCGACTCTCGCCGTTAACGACGCCGGGCCTGGCGACGAGGGCAGCTACACAGTGGAGGCGACCAATTCAGCCGGGTCGGTCGAGTCCGCCGCGGCGACGCTGACGATCGACGACGCCTCCAGCGCGGAGCTGTTCAACCTGGCGACGCGCGGCTTCGTGGGCACTGGCGGCGACATCCTAATCCCCGGGCTCACGGTCCTAGGCGGGACGTCCAAGACGGTGATCGTGCGCGGGCTGGGCCCAGCTCTAGAATCATTCGGCGTCTCCGGTTTCCTCGCCGATCCTGAGCTGAAAGTGTTCCAGACGATCTTCAACGAGTCCGGTGTGTCGGTGGGGAGCCAGCTTCTGGTGACCAACGACGACTGGGACGACGGAGCGGGCGTTGCTGAGCTGTCCGCGGCGCTGGACGAAGCGAATATCTTCCCCGCCCTGCAGGCGGGCTCAAAGGACGCGGCTCTGCTGCTGACCCTCAACCAGGGCGTCTACACCTTCCACCTGTCAGGGGTAGGCGGCTCAACTGGCGTGGGGCTGGTCGAGCTCTTCCTATTCGAATAGACATGTCGCCAACGAATCAGCGCCTATTTGTAACCCTAATCCGTTAGCGACCATTACCTAATCTGTTCGGTTCGGTTGATATTCTCTCTTTCAGGCCGAACAAGCAGTTACGACCGATGCCTTTTAAAACGCTGTATCTTAACTTCACTCGCTACCAATTCGCTATTCTTATTCTAGCTGCCTTGCTGCAGCGTTCGCCCGCGATTCGCTTGCTGGCGTCCTTGGAACGGGCCTTGGTCCAACCCGCATCGCAAATCATTAAGACGACTACTTGGGTGGCGACTTCACTGGGGCTATTCCACGCCACTGCGGGCGCTACGACATTTAGCACTGCGCCCGGAAATTCGCCTTATTCGGTGGAAGTCGGAGAATCGTTTAGTATGAGTTTCACAGTCACGGGAGCCCCGGTTTCGCCATCACGTTGGGAGATCGCGGGAGCGGTTCCTCCCGGTCTGACAATGATGAATACGTCGAACGAGGTTCTATCGAACGGCCAGATAAATGGGGATGTAATTACCGTTAGCGGCGAGCCGACCACGGGTGGAATATACGTTTTTAGCGCCCAAGCGTTCAACGCGGCAGGCGATACAGACAACAACAAGTACGAAGTCCAAATCAACGTCGCAGCGACCGTTCCTGAGATCATCCGCGACCCAGTTTCGACCAAGGTGGCGACGGGGGCGCGGGCCCAGTTCTTCTTCGAGGCGACCGAGGGCGTGGAGACCGTCCAGTGGAAGAAGGACGGCGCCGCTATTCCGGGAGCCACGGCCTCGACTCTCGCCGTTAACGACGCCGGGCCTGGCGACGAGGGCAGCTACACAGTGGAGGCGACCAATTCAGCCGGGTCGGTCGAGTCCGCCGCGGCGACGCTGACGATCGACGACGCCTCCAGCGCGGAGCTGTTCAACCTGGCGACGCGCGGCTTCGTGGGCACTGGCGGCGACATCCTAATCCCCGGGCTCACGGTCCTAGGCGGGACGTCCAAGACGGTGATCGTGCGCGGGCTGGGCCCAGCTCTAGAATCATTCGGCGTCTCCGGTTTCCTCGCCGATCCTGAGCTGAAAGTGTTCCAGACGATCTTCAACGAGTCCGGTGTGTCGGTGGGGAGCCAGCTTCTGGTGACCAACGACGACTGGGACGACGGAGCGGGCGTTGCTGAGCTGTCCGCGGCGCTGGACGAAGCGAATATCTTCCCCGCCCTGCAGGCGGGCTCAAAGGACGCGGCTCTGCTGCTGACCCTCAACCAGGGCGTCTACACCTTCCACCTGTCAGGGGTAGGCGGCTCAACTGGCGTGGGGCTGGTCGAGCTCTTCCTATTCGAATAGACATGTCGCCAACGAATCAGCGCCTATTTGTAACCCTAATCCGTTAGCGACCATTACCTAATCTGTTCGGTTCGGTTGATATTCTCTCTTTCAGGCCGAACAAGCAGTTACGACCGATGCCTTTTAAAACGCTGTATCTTAACTTCACTCGCTACCAATTCGCTATTCTTATTCTAGCTGCCTTGCTGCAGCGTTCGCCCGCGATTCGCTTGCTGGCGTCCTTGGAACGGGCCTTGGTCCAACCCGCATCGCAAATCATTAAGACGACTACTTGGGTGGCGACTTCACTGGGGCTATTCCACGCCACTGCGGGCGCTACGACATTTAGCACTGCGCCCGGAAATTCGCCTTATTCGGTGGAAGTCGGAGAATCGTTTAGTATGAGTTTCACAGTCACGGGAGCCCCGGTTTCGCCATCACGTTGGGAGATCGCGGGAGCGGTTCCTCCCGGTCTGACAATGATGAATACGTCGAACGAGGTTCTATCGAACGGCCAGATAAATGGGGATGTAATTACCGTTAGCGGCGAGCCGACCACGGGTGGAATATACGTTTTTAGCGCCCAAGCGTTCAACGCGGCAGGCGATACAGACAACAACAAGTACGAAGTCCAAATCAACGTCGCAGCGACCGTTCCTGAGATCATCCGCGACCCAGTTTCGACCAAGGTGGCGACGGGGGCGCGGGCCCAGTTCTTCTTCGAGGCGACCGAGGGCGTGGAGACCGTCCAGTGGAAGAAGGACGGCGCCGCTATTCCGGGAGCCACGGCCTCGACTCTCGCCGTTAACGACGCCGGGCCTGGCGACGAGGGCAGCTACACAGTGGAGGCGACCAATTCAGCCGGGTCGGTCGAGTCCGCCGCGGCGACGCTGACGATCGACGACGCCTCCAGCGCGGAGCTGTTCAACCTGGCGACGCGCGGCTTCGTGGGCACTGGCGGCGACATCCTAATCCCCGGGCTCACGGTCCTAGGCGGGACGTCCAAGACGGTGATCGTGCGCGGGCTGGGCCCAGCTCTAGAATCATTCGGCGTCTCCGGTTTCCTCGCCGATCCTGAGCTGAAAGTGTTCCAGACGATCTTCAACGAGTCCGGTGTGTCGGTGGGGAGCCAGCTTCTGGTGACCAACGACGACTGGGACGACGGAGCGGGCGTTGCTGAGCTGTCCGCGGCGCTGGACGAAGCGAATATCTTCCCCGCCCTGCAGGCGGGCTCAAAGGACGCGGCTCTGCTGCTGACCCTCAACCAGGGCGTCTACACCTTCCACCTGTCAGGGGTAGGCGGCTCAACTGGCGTGGGGCTGGTCGAGCTCTTCCTATTCGAATAGGCAGTTGGCGTTGGGCTGGAGTTACAGCCCGCCAAATAGGTCGTCGAGGTCGCGAGCGGTCTTTATGGAAATCGCTTTCTTTTCTTTCGCGGAAAGGGCGAGCGCATCGAGCATCTTCATCAATGCAAGGGCGTCTTTCCCGCTATTGATTGGATCCCGATCTTCCCGGATAGACGCGACGAACTCTTCCGCTTGCGCGACGTAGTCCGGTCCTGGATTCGATGCGCAGTACCGATTCACCTGGGCTTCAGGCTTTTTGGCGATCGTCTTTTCGCCTTTCATCAAATCGATCGATCCATTGGTTCCGAACAGCAATTGCGATTGGTCCTTTGGTGGGTTGGATTCGGGTCCGTGGCCTGCAAAGTGCCCGAAATAGGCTGCCGCCAGGCTAAGGCTCGCGCCGTTCTTGAAGCGGATCATTCCAAAGACCGAATCATCCGCTACGTAGTCGGGGTCCGGAACGATTTCCTTCAAATGGAGATTGTGGCCCGCCGCGATCGCTTCCACTGGATCTGGACAGCCCATGCTGTACCAAAGGGCATCGATCGCTTGAGGTCCCAAGTTGAGGAGCGCACCGCCACCTGACTCCACGCTGCCGCGCCAATTGTCGTCGTCGTAGGGCCACCATCCAAGCCGACAAGTCGATTCTGCACGATAGATGTCCCCGAGTTCACCCGATTCGATCAATTTTCTAGCTCCGGAAATAAGTGGTGAAAATCGCTGGGGCATCGACCACATGTAGACTTTGCCGCAGAAGCCCGCGGAGGAGACTATGCGAGACATTTCGCTCTCGTTAAGGGACGGCGGGGATTCCGAAAGCACGTGGAGATCCGCGTCGAACGCGTTGCCGACTGCTCTTTCTCGAGCGTGGTTGGGTAGGCAAACGATTACGGCGTCCACCGTTCCCGACTGGGTCATCTCCATGTGCGTATCGAATCGATGCTCGATCGAAAATGTATCAATCAGTTCATTACGAGCGGACTCTTCGCATTCTGCGAGCGCTGTAAGCGCAACGCCATCAATCTGGCTGAGAGCAGCTGCGTGTTCTTTCGCATAGTTGGATCCTGAAATCCCGAATCGAATCGTTTCGCTCATGGTGTTCTAGTTAGATCACTTAGGATAGGAATGGCAATACGCGCCATCATTTCATTTGCCAGGCGAGCCCTTAAATTGTGTGATCGGGCTTTTCTTGTCGTTCATGAAACTGTGCATCCATGATTTTAGCTTCCTAGATTGGCGCAACCTCGATCTCGAGCTAGATGGACCTGAAGTCGTTTGCGTAATGGGTGATTCAGGATCTGGGAAATCACTCTTCCTGCGAGCGATTGCCGATTTGGTTGTAAGCGAAGGAGAGGCTATGTTGGGCGATGTTCGGAGAGACTCGGTGTCGGCGAGTGATTGGCGGAAGCGTGTGGGGTATCTTGCTGCAGAAATACTTTGGTGGGAAGAATCCGTGGGAGAGCATTTCCTGAAGGAGCCGGCGATTGGCCAGATAGAGCGACTGAGGCTTCCACCTGATTGCATGAATTGGTCGCCCAGCCGGCTTTCGATGGGCGAGCGTCAGCGGCTCGGAATTCTGCGATTGCTCGATAGGCAGCCAAAAGCGCTTCTCTTGGATGAGCCTACTGCGAACCTCGACGCGGCAAACGTGGACGTAGTCGAAAAAAAACTACTCGATTATATACGATCAAACGATGTTGTCGCAATTTGGGTTACGCATAGCGTGGATCAAGCGAAACGCGTGGGCGATCGCGTTCTCACAATGAAAGATCGAATGTTGAGTGAAGCGGGCAGAAAGGATAACGCGAAGTGGGCGAAACGGTAGATCTTTCTATTTGGGACATTCTTTTTTCGGCATCGATTGTAGTATGCCTGGGGATACTGCTGGCCTACTACCGATTGGGTATCACGAGGACGCTATTCATCGCTTCGGTGCGATTAGTGGTCCAGCTGCTTTTGGTTGGCTACGTTCTCAAGGTTTTATTTGCCGAAGGAAAGCTTGTCTACGTAGCTATCATGGCTGCGGTCATGCTGCTCGTAGCCTCGAGAGAGATCATGGCTAGGCAAAAGCGACGCCTCAAAGGCTGGGGGGCTTTTGGTCTGGGCGCATCGACACTGTTTGTTTCTTCGTTTGCCATAGCGCTCTTCGGCCTCATGGTAGTGGTACGCCCGGATCCCTGGTACCAGCCTCAGTATGCGATCCCTTTGCTAGGCATGATCATGAGCAACACGATGAGCGGGATTAGCTTGTCGATGGATCGTCTAACGTCCGCTCTGCACGACAATCGAGCTATCGTTGAGCAGCGATTGGCGTTGGGGGAGACCGCCCGGGAGGCAATCCTACCGTATATGCGCGATTGCATCCGCACGGGAATCATGCCCGTTGTCAACTCGATGGGCACTGCAGGTATCGTTGCGCTGCCCGGGATGATGACAGGTCAGATCCTCGCTGGAGCGAATCCCACGGAAGCAGTTAAGTACCAAATAATTATATGGTTTTTTATTGCTGGAGGAGTTGGATTCGGCATGGCCGTTTCCTTAAGAATGCTGGAATCTCGATTGTTCGACAAGCGGCAGCGATTGCGTCTGGATCGGCTTCGATGAGATTACTAGGGGTCAAATTCGCCTAAAATTGAATCCAAAGAATCCTGGTCAACGAATTCGTTTTTGTTAAAATCGATCTCATTAGAGACCGATCCTGCCGTTAATGATGAAGATGATGACCGCGATGAGACTAGTTTTGGCGCTCCTGATATTGCCGGGATTCGCCTTGTCCCTTCATGGCGCCAAGAAAAAGGAGATCCCCTTCATCTACTTGAGTCGGAGCAAGGTGCTTTACGTAACGGTCATTGATAATGTCTACGATGACGGGAATGTCGCGGACCGGTTCTACGATATCGAAGATACTTTGGTGGGGGTCTTCAAGGAGGTGGATTTCCCGATGGACTATAAGATCGTGAGGTTCGGTTCGCGCGTGCCAAAAGACCAGCCGGAGATGCAGCTGGTAATCCTCAAGTGGGGCCAGAACGGGCTGGGCGAAATCGAGGTTCGTATGAACGCGTCGCTCAAAGAGACGCCCGCTGCCAGGAACCGGAATAAGCTCGGTTGGTTCCGTCATTCCGATGGGAGCTTCCCGATTGTATCTACCACGCGGACAATTGCGAAATACAACGAAGTATTGAGCAAGGCCCTTATGAAGTTAATGGCCGAATTGAATAATCACTTGGAACTGGATTATAACGACTCCAACCCGAACGGCAGCAGGCTCGCTCCGAGCTTAGGCACGCCCGTTCCAGACCAGTGAGCCGTGTACGGATTGGTTTATGAGTGGATCGACGGATGACGCCAGCATCGAAGCCGAGCTAATTCGGCGCATAGCCGCCGGGGAGCGGGGTGCTTTCGATGAGCTCTACAACCGGTACTCTCGGCCGTTGTTCTCCTATGCATTCAAGTTCCTGCGCGATCGAATGATCGCCGAAGAGGTGCTCCAGGACGCATTCGTCAAGATATGGAGGACCGCGCCGCGCTACAATCCAGCTCTCTCTCGCCCGTTTAGCTGGGCAGTACTGGTTACGAAGCGACTGTGCATCGATCAGTTGCGGCGCTTGAAGCCTGAGTCGATCGTCGAAGACCCCATGGCTCTTCAATCGAACGAAGCAGTGCTCTCGCAACAGAGGGACCCTTCTGAAACCGTTGCGGTGAGCGAGGAAATAGGGCGAATGCGCACGATGCTCGACAAGCTGCCGCAAGCTCAAAAAGACAGCCTGTCCCTAGCGATTAGCAAGGGACTCACTCAGCAAGAAATATCGGATGCGCTTGGGATGCCGCTTGGCACCGTGAAGACGTCCATGCGCCGCGGTATGCAACGACTCCGGCAGTTAATGTCACATTGTTATGAATAAGGAAGAATTACATGAAAAAGCGCTCCAGTATGCGCTAGGAACTTTGCCCGCTTCGGAAATAGAGACCATCGAGTCGCGCCTCCATGCGGATAGAGAGCTGCAAATGGCAGTTCACGAGTGGCAACGCGTAAACGAAGAGGACGCACTCGAATGCGAGCAGCTTGAGCCATCGTTTCAGACTTACTCCAGGATCATGTCGAAGGTGGACGTAAAATCAGCTGAGGATTCGCCTGATGCGGACAGGGGCGGGTCGTCAATCGCATCGTTTCTCTCTTGGGGCGGTTGGGCCGCTGCCGCTGCGATCGCCTTGGTATTTGGAGTGACTTCGATGCAAGAAGGCTCTCGGTCAGGAGGTGCCCAAGACCTCACCGCGTCGAGTGGTAGCGATATCGTATTGAATGACTTGGGAAATCCGGATCTGGCGAGCGCAGTTGCCGCTACCGATGAGGATCAAGAGGAATTCCAGGATCGCCTCCTGGAACTGACGGGATTGGCTGAGGCGTATTGGTTTTCACGTGATGGACTGCCGCCTGAATCGGAATCGAGTGTAGACTCGCAAGAGTTTGCTGGCGGATTTTCCATCTATGACCGAAAGATCAAGATAGGCGTAATCGGGATCGAGAATATCCCGGAAAGCCGCTTGGGCAAGTACTACAATGTTTGGGCAAAGTCTTCCGAAGACAGCGATCCCGTTTGGGCGGGCATGCTCAAGCAGGGCGAAGCCGGCAGTCGCTTGGCGTTTTTCGACCTGTCGTCGAACGATGCGATACAAGGCACAGATGCAGCCATCTCCTTTTTCGTTACTGAGGAAGATGAAAAACGCCCCGTCAGGCCCGAAGGCAAAGTTGTCTTGAGCGGAATTTAGCGGCGTCGCGAAGACGCGATTCCCAATGAGGACGTCTCTTTCGCTGAATCGAAAGCGAGAACCGAGCTCCGTAGTTGCATTAAACTGACTGAAGGCTAGGTTGAGAGCAGTATGAGAACCGAACCCACTTCCTGGATCCTTGTGAGCCTGGTATTGCTCTTCGCGAGCGGTTGCTCGATCAAGAAGATGGCCATGAATCAGGTCGGCGATGCTTTGTCGGGCGGAGGGACGGTATTTTCCTCCGACGAAGATCCGGAACTGGTAAAGGACGCGCTGCCCTTCAGCCTCAAGCTTATGGAAAGCATTCTAGCCGAAACGCCGGAGCATGAGGGATTGCTGATCGCCCTTGCGAGCGGTTTTACCCAGTACGGTTATGGATTCGTTCAGCTTGATGCGGATGAAATTGAGGATGACGACTACGATCGGGCGCTTGAGATCAGAGATCGAGCCCGGAAGCTCTATCTACGGGCTAAAGGTTATGGCATGCGAGGTTTGGAGATTCGGCATCCTGGTTTCGAGGGGTCGCTAAGGGAGGATGCGGTTGCGGCCTTGTTACGATTTCAGAAAAGCGATGTGGAGGGCCTATACTGGACGGGTCTCTCTTGGGCAGCAGCCATCGTGCTTTCATTGGATGATCCGGAAGCGCTCGGTGAATTGGCGCTCGCCGAAGCGATCATGGAACGGGCTTTGGAGCTCGATCCCGATTGGGAATCGGGGACCTTGCAGGGATTTTTCATTACGTATGAGATGAGCCGCATTGGAGGCGAGGGGGATCCCATCCAGAATGCGACTCGGCACTATCTTCGGGCCAAGGAGCTGTCGGGAGGATTGATGGCGTCAGTATATGTGGCCTACGCTGAATCTGTAGCGGTGGAAAAAGGCGACAAGGACCTATTCGTTTCACTGCTCAACGAAGCCCTGGCGATCGACCTGGACGCGCGACCAGATTGGAGGCTTTCAAATCTTATCTACCAGCGACGGGCCAAATGGCTGTTGACGCGCCTCGATTGGCTGTTTTTTTAAATAACTGATAACCAAATATTTAAGATCGAAAATTTGATATAAATTAGGTTGACGCGAAGAAGTCTTCTTTCCCCATAATTCTTGACTCGACACTTTTAATGAAACGATTTGCCGATTTGCCGTTCCTAGTACTTTAGGACTGCGCATCTTTCGCTATCTCCTGAGAATCGAATTGAATATGAATCACCCTGCTCGAACTTTTCGCCGAGCCGCTGCTGCTGCTGGCCTGGCCTTTGTATCCATCGCAGTTTGCGTGGGTGCCCCATTGCGCCTGGCAACTCTCGCCCCCAAGGACACTTCATTTGACAAGACACTGCGCAAGATGGGTCAGTCCTGGAAGAAGGATACCGGCGGGAAAGCGAGTTTGATTGTTTACGTGGGCGGTAGCCAGGGAAGCGAATCGGAATTGATAGAGAAGATGCGGATCAATCGCTTGCATGCGGCTCTATTGACTGGAATTGGGCTTTCCGAAATCGACGATAGCGTGGCTGTGTTTCAAAAGGTGCCCCTTTTGTATAGGAGCTTCGATGAGCTGGAGCATGTTATGGAGAACATGACACCCGTATTGGAAGAAAGAATACGTGCGAAGGGATTCGTTGTGCTTTGCTGGATCGACAGCGGGTGGGTACGTATTTTCAGCAAGAAACCCTTGATGACGCCGGATGACATGCGCCAATCGAAGCTCTTCACTTGGGCGGGCGATCCTAAGCAGACTGATCTTCTGAAGAAAATGGGTTTCCGCCCCATCGCGATCGAGAGCACTGAAATTGTTTCGAGCCTGACTACCGGTCTGGTGGATACAGTGCCAATGCCTCCATTTTATGCTTTGGCGAGCCAAACTTACAATACAGCCCCTTACATGCTCGACTTCAACTATGCGCCGATTACCGGAGCGATTGTGATCTCGAAGCGAATGTGGGATCGCTTTACCGAAGAAGAGCAAGTAGCCATGAAGGCCGCTGCGGTGGACGCTGGCAAAGAAATGACTTCTGCCGGTAGAAGGGAGAGCGAGGAGTCGATCCGGGTGATGGCGGATAATTGGAATTTGAAATCGAGCCAGCTAGACGATGAGCAAAATTCCGCTTGGCAGGCGATTTCAACGGAAGCGTATGGACATATTCGCGACAATACGGTGCCTGCCGAAATATGGGATCAAGTGGCCCAACTGTTGGAGTCGTACCGGGCAGCCGAAAACTAGGAACGGGGACAACGCGCGATTGGCGATCGGTCTCTAGGCGGGATTCCCCTTGCCTTTAAGGTCCTCGCAGGTAGCAATTCCCCGTGGAAAATGCGGATCCCTCAGTTTCTGCCGCTTCAGGCCAATCACGCATAGCCGAGTTCGCGAGCCGTTTGCATGCCGCTTGGGCGATCGTTGAGGATTGGCTGATCTCGATCGCTTTGGGGCTTATGATGATGCTCCCGTTGCTCGAGATTATCCTAAGGCGATTCAATACGGGGGTTTCCGGGTCTGCTGAAATGTTGCAGCACCTGGTGCTTTTTGTGGCGATGCTGGGCGGAGCCATCGCCGCGCGCGAAAATCGTTTGCTATCGCTATCCACGTTCACGGTTTTTCTAAAAGGCCCCTGGGCGATCGCAGCCAAGTCCTATAGCGCTTCAGTCGCCTTTTTCGTTACCGTTGCGATTGGAATTGGTTGTTACAAGTTTATCAATACGGATGGTATTGGCGACAGCATCCTGTTTGCGGGCGTTCCCGGATGGATGTTCATGACCGTGATGCCAATTGGGTTCGCGCTGCTGGCGGCCCGTATCGCCTGGTTAAGTAGCGATAGGTGGCAATTGCGGCTCGTTCCTATCGTGGTAGGAGTAGGGCTCTTCTTGTTTACTACTCATCAATTTGAAGAGGTCGAGTCCTCTGTATGGCCACTACTGATGCTATTGATTACCGCCACGATAGCTGGAGCGCCCTTGTACGTGGCAATTGGTGGGATGGCGCTTATCATGAACTGGGGATGGAGCGGCTATTTCCCGGAGGAGCGTGTTCCGATAACCATCGAGACCCAGGCCCAGACGTTGTATGGCTTCATTAGCAACCCCCTCTTGGTTACGCTTCCTCTGTTTACGCTTGCGGGGTATTTTCTAGCCCAGGGCGATTCATCGAAACGACTGATTCGCTTGATTCAATCGGTGTTTGGAGGAGTCCGTGGCGGCGCAGTGATCGTGACGGTTTTGGTGTGCGCCTTCTTTACGACATTCACAGGTGCATCGGGGGTGACGATTCTAGCGTTGGGGGGACTGCTGATGCCCGTTCTACAGTCGTCAGGCTATAGCGAACGTTCGAGCATTGGAATGCTCACCGGTGCCGGCTCCTTGGGAGTATTGTTCCCTCCTTGCTTGCCTTTGATCCTGTACGCCGTCGTTGCGACGAATACGAAGTTGGTGAGCCTTTCATTGACGGACGTTTTCCTAGGAGGTGCCATTCCGGGCGCTCTGCTTGTCTTAATGACGATCGCCTGGGGAATATGGAAGCAGCCGCAGGCGAATGTGGATAGCGCTCCGATAGATTGGAAGGAAGTGCGAAGCGCATTCGTCTCCGCCTTGGGCGAATTGATGCTGCCAGTAGTGGCGTTGTTCGCCTTGTTCAGCGGATACGCGACTCCAATCGAGGCGGCGTCCGTTTCGGCGTTCTATGCGTTTCTCTTGTACCTGGTAGATGCGAAATGGGTAAGGAGCGTAAATATCCGAAAAGAGCTGCCTCGCATGATGGCTGAGTGCGGATTGCTGGTAGGAGGGGTATTGCTTATTCTGGGCGTTGCGATGGGGCTGACCGACTACTTGATATTCGCTATGATCCCAGCTCGAATGGTTGAGTGGGCGGAGGCGACGATTGATTCGAAATACGTCTTTCTGCTCGCCTTGAATGGCGCCTTGATCCTCGTGGGCTGCCTGATGGATATTTTCTCCGCAATTATTGTGATTGTACCGCTCATCGTGCCACTCGGAGTGTTGTTCGGCATCGATCCCGTACACCTTGGGATCATATTCCTCGCGAATTTGCAGCTTGGTTACCTGACGCCTCCAATAGGAATGAACTTATTCCTCGCCTCCTATCGATTCGGGAAGCCGATGTCGGAGGTAATCCGGGCATCCCTACCACTGCTCGCTGTCTTTATTATTGGTGTGCTCTTAATTACCTACGCCCCTTTCTTAACGACCTGGCTTCCTGGCCTGTTTCAGAAGTAGAGCGGTGAATATCGTATTATTCGAGCCAAGCGAAATCGGGAAGCCGCTGCCTCGCGACTATGACCGCTCCAATCATATCATAGAAATTTTGGGCCGGAGCGTAGGCGATCGCTTCGATGCTGGAGTTGTGAACGGATTGCGTGGAAAAGGGACGGTGACGGCAATCCACGATGACCGCATAGAGTTTGAATTCGAAGAGGCAATCGAAGAGCCAGAGCTCTATCCGATTGACTTAGTTGTCGGGATGACGCTGCCTCAAACGTGTCGCAAAATCTTGCGCGATGCGACTGCTATGGGCGTACAGCGTATTTTCTTTGTCGCTACGGAGAAAGGAGAACCCTCGTATTCCAGCTCGAAGCTATGGACCACGGAAGAATGGCGATGTCAATTGGTGGCGGGCGCCGCGCAGGCATTTACGACACGGATCCCCAATGTTTCCATAGATCTGAGCATTGAGGAAGCCATGGCGCTTGTCCAATCGGCGAACACTAAAGTTGCGTTGGACAACTATGAAGCGAGTTCGAGCCTGGCCAATATTGCTGGATCGAAAGGCGCGGTAGCGCTGGCCATGGGAGCCGAAAGAGGTTGGTCGAGCGCGGAGCGAGACTTGCTCAGGAGAAATGAATTCGAGTTGGCTCATCTAGGTATTCGCCCGCTTAGAACCGAAACTGCAATCGTGGCGGGACTGGCGATACTCTCCCAGATCTTCGTGACGTAAGTGGCTATCCCCCACGCTCAACGCAGCGGCAAGCCCATCCGGCGAGCAACGATACACATTCTGATTCATTGGACAGTCTCTAAGATGAGTTGGATTGGGTCGGCAAAGAAGCTCGTTTGAAGACGCAGGCTGTAGGCTGATCGCGCCCTTTTCCTAGTCGTCTTTGAAGAGACCAATTGTCATGGGAGAGTTCAATCCGTCCTGGAGCTTCGAATACGACAAGCCCTGATTGGCTGACAAGGCGATCGAATGCATTGAAGAGAGCAGGAGCCATGGATTCGATGCGGTCGTAGGGAGGATCGACGAATATGAGATCGAAATGCGGTTCTAGCAACGTTCCAGCCTTGGTCGCGTCGCCGCAAATAACTGAGCCTTGAAGTTTCGCTGATCCCATGCTTTTCGCCACGATATCGATGTTGGTCCGTATCATGGAGCATGCGGATCGATTGATTTCGACGAAGCTCGCGGAGGCAGCTCCTCGGCTCAGCGCCTCGAGTCCGTAAGAACCAGTTCCCGCGAATAGGTCGGCAACGCGAGCATTTTCAATCCTAGCTCCCAGGCTGGAGAAGACGCCTTGCCGCAAGCGGTCCATTGCGGGGCGGTGTACTGATTTTTTAGAGACACTCAATGCGACGCCTCTCGCTCTTCCACCTGAGACGCGCATCGACTACGGTTCTTCTGTTGAATCAGCGTCGAGGTGCTCGCTAATCGAATTGGCCCGCTGCGCGCTTTCTACCAACTGGTTATTGAGGCGGTTGTTGAAATAGGAGTGAGCGACCATTGCAGAGATGCCGATGCAGAGACCGGTAGCTGTAGTGATCAACGCCTCGCCGATATTGCCCGCGAGCAGCTCGGGACGGCCCATTCCGCCAGTCGACATCGTTTGAAACGCACCAATCATGCCGTTCACGGTGCCAAGGAGTCCTACCATCGGCGATACCGTCGCAATCACATTGATATAGTGTATCCACTGACCCACGGAATGCTCCTCCAAATCAAAGCGCTCTTGAATGGTTTCCTCCACCTTTTCCTTGTTGGAATCTTCATTGGAAGAGACGAGTTTTGGGAGTCCTGCCGCGAGGGCCTTGCCGAGAACGGATGGCTCGAGCCGTGCCGCAGAGATCGCATCCTCAATTCGACCTGCCTTGCACAATGATTCAATTCGGCTGCTGAAGAATTCGGATCCGAATTTCGAGGCATTCGTTTCGCGAGCGCAATGAATGATAAGGTATATCAGCGCAAGCGAGCAGGCCCCCAATGGGTACATAGCCCATCCTCCCTGCGCGATCATGTTCCAAAGACTGGATTGGCTTTCAACCGAGCCTGTAGTTTCTTGAGCGAGTAGAGGGACTGCTGCAATGGCTGCGAAGAGCGCTATAGCGGCGCGATGCGAGTAGTTCATTCGTGGATTCCTTTTTTTATGGCGCTCCTTCTACATGGCGCAGACGTGGGGATTCGTTTAGCGACCTATTGAGCTGCCGGGTTTCTTGCTCGGGGTCCATGGACTCCAAGCCACTGTTAGAGTTGAATTGAGATAGGAAAGCAGACCGTTTCATATCGATGGGCCAAGATAGATTGCGGTCTTTCATGTCAGAGTATAATTGAGCGGCGAATCGTTGCCTATCGAGCTGAGTGGCGGCGAATATTGCGGTTTCGTACGCTCTATCAAGAAATCTAGGATTATCGGGAAAGCTAAAAACGATTGGATTCAATGCGAGCCAAAGCGCGTGTTCAACGTTTCCTTCCTCGATTGCCACCTCTGCCAGAGTGGCCCATGGAAGCGCGGTCTCTTTAGCGGAATTCGCACGATCTAGCCAGCGCCTGCTATAGAATGCCGCTTCTTCGGCGTCTCCAAGGGACCAAGCTCCTAGAATCTGCAGCTCCTCGATACGGCGAATGGCTTCTGCGGATTTCAGCTTAACGCGCCATAGCTTAGCCCAATCCAATGCATCGGCTATCCGTCCAGAACCAATGTAGGATTCGACCAGCATCGCGAAGAGAATTTCCTCCGATTCCGACAATAGTCCTATATAGGGTTCTCTCGCGCGTACGAGCCGTTCAAGAATGGAAGTGGATTGATAAGGGTCGCTTGTGGCGTACTGTTCGATCGCTACTTGCCTGTCGGCTGTATCCGAAAATCGGATGAGCCTAATTTCGTCAGGATGGATTCTTAGCTCGGCTGAACTCCTCCCTTCCATTACTATAAGCGACACGAATGGGCCTGACCTGCCGTTCAGGGAGCCGACGCGTTCCTGGCCATCTACTAGTTCGACGATGTCGCGGTCCGCAAGTACGGTTCCGATGGCTGAGAGCAGAGTAGCAACGAACAATGAGGTTTTCATGATTTCGAAGCGATGGTGATGCGTTATTGAAAATCGAGGGCTTGCTTGTAGAAATCGGTATGGCGGTATTCGGATCGTCCGAGAAACTCCTCAATCGTTTCCTTGGCCTTTTCAATTTCATCGATTTCAGTGAGATAGAGGGCGCTTTTCAAATAACTTTCGGCAGCTTCATGAGTAGAACCTGGATACAAAGTGAATACGCGTTGACAGTAGGCGATTGCTTGCTTCTTGTCGCCTTTGCGATCGCTAAGGGTCGCCAGCGAAAGGAGCCCTTGAGCTTTTTGGGCGCTGCTAGCCCAGCGATAGGAAAGGAGCGATGAGAGAATCTCGAGCGCGGCTGGATAATCGCCAAGCTTCGTCCTAATCGAACCTTCAAGCAGCATTGACTCGATGTAAACCTGGGAGTCGATCAAGTTGAGATCGATCCGATCCAGCCACCCGAGCGCAGTTTCGTTCCTCCCCGCTTCCGCTTCCTGGATCGCATACCCGTAGAAGGCATACTGAATACATTGATTGCTGGGAAATTTCTCTATGAGATGATCGTGAAGCTCGGTTCCTCTATCGAAGTCGAGCTTGATGAGCTCGAGCCCGATCGGCCCGAGGCACTCGGGAGGAAGATCTTCAATCGCGATCTCATTCGCTAGCTTTAGATACCATTCCTTGGCTTGGAACTCTAGACCTGAATCGTGCAGTTCGAAGGCCTTTAAAAGGCCGAATCGAGCCGCGAGCCGAAACGACTTGGATTCTAGCCCTTCGTCGTAGAGTGCGGCATAGTCACTATCTCGATAGCCCACGATCTGCTGCATAGCGTCGATGATCCCGTCAGCAGACAAGGTGTCTCCGTGTGTTTCGATGGAAGTTTCCAAAGCCTTTGTTACAGCTTCCTCATTGCCTATCGATTGGTAGATATCTGCAGAGAGCAACTGGGGCTCGACGAACTCGGAAGGCTCTGAAGGGACTCCAATCTGCTTCCGTAGAACCGCTATGGCGTCGTTAGGCTGGGACTTTTCGAGATAAGCATGAGCCGACTGGATGGCAGCTAGATGGCCCAGGACAGGGTAGTCTTCAGGTATCGACCGATATTGCTGGAGGGCTTGTTCGAGCCTACTTTGAGCAAAGTAGCAATCTCCTAGCAGCATCAACGCTTCATACTCGCGGGAATGCCCGCGATATTCTTCTGAAAAGGCCTGAAGCGTATTCGCCGCAGACGTGTAGTCAAATAGCGCATACTATGAGCACGCGAGTCTATACAATGCTTCGCCTTTAAGTTCTATATTCACTGCACGTTCGCTTAGGTTTTGGAGCAGATCGGCCGCGCTTTCGTAGTTACGTTCCAGAAAATGGCTAATCCCGATCCACAATTGGGATTTCTGCCCTAAGGGAGGGTTTTCAGCGCTTTCATGGACTTCAGTGAAATCGGATCTAGCTGAGGGGTAATTGGCCAAGCGCATATAGCATTGACCGCGGCGGAAAAGAGAAGCGAATCTCAAGTCGGATTCTACCGAATCGCGGCAAAGCTTCTCCAGAGCGACTATCGCTTCCCCGAATCGATGCGACTCAATTAGCGAATCCGCTATTAGATTGAGTGCAGAATTGATCGAGTCGGAATTTGGATACGTCAACAAGAACTCTTCAGCGATCGCAATCGCTTGAGGGAATCGTCCCAGTTCTTTCGCTGCGAGAATCCAATTCAAATGGGCCGCTTCAGCAAGAGATCCCTGTGAACGATTCGCGACACGCTCGAATAGGAGCCAGGCCTCGAATGGGCGCTTGAGCAGAAGCAAGGCTCGCCCCCGTCGCACGAGAAGAGGGTCCGAATAGTCTTCGGATTCCTTGAGCGCTTCGAGCTGGGAGCGAGATGACCGAATCAGTCTCTCGTAGAAATCTGTCCATACGAAACCGGATACGCCGATATCTTTCCTGCGTTCGGAAAAGGTTTTGGTCAGCGATTCGAGCTTCTCGGTTTGTTTAGCGATCAAGGATTCCTTCGACGGTACAAGTCGATAAGATTGCAGCGCTTCTTGAAGCATTCCCGCTTCGAGAAATGCATCGCCTGCTTCAATGGACAAGAAAGCGACCAATGCCATTTCAGGCATCGTATCTGATAGCCAAGGGGATCCGAGGAAGGCTTTGGAAGCCTCTTTCAAATAGATGGAGCTGAATCAATCTCAGCCGGGCCTGAGCGCGTACTCGCGCCGCCATATCCGCGTTTTCGAATACATGGTTCAACGATTCAGCGGCTTGATTTGGTTGATTCATCTCTTGAAGGATTTCAGTGTCATGAATCCTTGAAATGCCTTGTTGCGAAGGAGACAGAGACGTTGATCGAAACTGTTCAAATGCTTCGAATGCTTCCTTGAATTCGCCTTTTCGCTTGAGAGCGAGCGCGAGTGTGTAGGCGACGAATACGTCCTGGCTATAGGAAGAGCCTCCTTCGTGGATGTAGAGCTCCAGCGAATCGATCGCTTGGTTGTAGAGGCCCGCCCGCAGCGCGGCGTATCCGGCGAGAGGTATTAATGTCTCGTTAAGTCGGGCATCAGTCCACTCTTGTTCTTGCGAATAGGTTGCTTGAAGCTTCTCGAATGCCTGGGAGGCTTGGATATAGTCGCCCTTGGAAAAGGCATCCGTGCCGCGCTCGATAAGACCGGGCATCGTTTCGTATTCGATCGATTGCGACAGGCCAGACGCCAGGGATAGCCCAATAGCGATCCAGGCGAGGGGTCGGGCGAGGCCTGCGATCCTAGAGTAAAACAGCCGAGCGGGCTGGAATAGGTCGTTGAATGCTCGAAAGCGCACGATTGTTAGAGTCGAATTCCTTCAGGAAGGATTGGATCGTCTAAATGAGCATGGAAAAGAGGTTTTGGCGATCATTGAATTCGAACCGAATTTCATCGATTAGCCCGGCTCGTTCATCAGGATTGAAATTGAGTTCCTTGTACGCCCAGCGGGTGGCCATGGGTAATTTCGCCTCGAAGTCGAAAGAGGACAGGTTGTCTACAGCCCAAAGCGATAGCGTGAGTATGGCAGTCGATAGCACATGGGTGCTAGCGTACATGGGTCGTTTCTGCTGACGAATCGGCTGCCAGACGTCCGGCTCGAATTGCCAGTGCTTTAGAAGCTCATACCCTGCTTTCCGGCTCGTGAGTCCAAATGCAGCTATCTCGGCCAGGTGGAGGGCCTCGCGGCTTGGGGTTTCTTCCAAGGCGTATTCACAGTCGATTTTTTCCAGATAGAGATTGATCGCGAGCTTGCCGATCGCGTGCAGCAAACCCGTAATTATAGGGAGCATTCATGTCCGCGCCCGCGCGCTTGGCGATGATTTCAGACGCTACCGCTACCGCGATGCACTCGACCGCATATTCAGTAGCGGTTACGCCATAGACGGGGAGCGCCTGGTAAAATGAGTCGTGCGCGATCACCACGCTGAGCACTTTGTGGACTTCGTTGAAGCCGATCCGCGCGATTGCCGATTCAATGTCGTTGAGCTTGATAGCGCTGCCGTAATAGGCGCTGTTTGTCACGCGAAGGATGTGCGCGGCCAGGCTGGGATCCATCTTGACGATCGAGGCAACGTAGTCGAGTCCCGTGTCTTCGTTTTCGATGAGCTTGGACAACCTGGCGAAAATGCGCGTCGCCGCGGGCAGTTGAGAGGAAAACTCGAGCAAAAGAGGAATGGATATCTGAGTATCTTCGTTTGACATGCGGTCAGTCTAGAGGAAACAACGAATCCGTACACTTTTGCAAGCGGTGACAGGAAGCAATGTTTTGCGCGCGAAAAGCGCTCGCGCTCCTTTCGGTTGGATGGGCTTCTCGCTCCGGACGATAAAGGACCTGGGGGAACGGTGTGGTTCTCACTTCATTCGAAGTCCGGCGGCCCCGTGCTTCGTATGCCCCATCTGCGATCGCTTCGTCGAACCTTTTTTCGGTTCTCGTCCATTCGCGGAGGACGGCTCCAGAATCGATGGGTTTTCTATCAATGCCCATCTTTCCACTGCTGGAAAAATGGTCGGGGCGAAAGGATTCGAACTTGAGGACAAAAATGCGCAAGTACTTGGAATGCAGCGGGGTTATGAAATCGGCGTCTGTCGCTGCGCACAAATAGACTCACAAGGAATTGGCACGGGTGATGCCGAATTGGCGCGAATCGTCGCAACATGGAGCAGGTTGCCAATGAATGTGAGACGAGCTATTCAGACACTTGTCGAAGCTAGCAATTAATGGTGAATGGAAAATAAAGGGCTCACGCGAGCAATCATCCTAATTTTTGACAAGGGGTGGCAGGAGTCGAAGTGCTTAGAAGGTGGGCTGTTTTGACACGTGTTGTCGTTTAGTTTTACTTATTAGACACTTATGAAAATTCGAGGGTGTGGCAGTGTGTCACAATTTGCCTTAGAAAGTAAGGTATCTAGCAAGCATTTAGCAAGTTTTAGCGTATTGATATTGATAATACGTTAGGCTACTGCTCTAGAATTTGCTGACTTGCTTTGAGTATTCCGAACTGAAGCATGTATGAACTGCTGTATGCTCATTCCAAGTAAGTTGGCTAGCTTGCAAGGGACTCCGTTCCCGATAACTTTGAATTTAGATGAAAGAGGAATGCTCTCAGGCATTTTGTAACTATCAGGAACTGTTTGGAGGCGAAGAGCTTCTCTCACAGACAATCTCCTAAGTTTGAAAGGGTGGAGATGGACCTCGTTATTGCCGTACCATGATGTGGGGCTGTATCGGTATCGGTGCAAGCGCTTGAAAGATTTGCTGGAAACATCGCCTTCGTCTCTCTCTGTAAATTTGTGAGAGTAAGCGTTGAAGTAGTCTAAGCCATTGGGAAGTTTCTCGGGGTCTGGCTTTTTGCAGACGGCTTGCCAGACGCAAAGCTCAATCGTTAGTCCTCGAGGTTTACGCGGCGTTAGGCCAAATTTATTCCTTTTGGGCCAGTCATGGATTTCTTTTGCGTTTGGGTGGGACATTTCCGGCCAGCTGAAATTCTCCTCGAATAATTGTTTGAGTGAGGCTGACTCGGGATACCATTGCTTCAAAATCTCCTGATTAAAACCAACCGCAAACATTCTTCTCCTGTCTTGCGGGACGCCATAATTTATCGAGTTTAGAATGGAAACCTTTGTAAAATATCCAGCTCTTTGAAGCTTGCGGAGGAGCTTTTCGAATTCAGCTTTATGTCCAGCGTTGTTTAGGAGGTTTGGAACATTTTCGATTACGAAGAAGGATGGCTTCAAGCGGATCAGCATATTGATGTAAACGGAAGTAAGTGCGCCTGCTTCTCCACCGTGCCCGCGGTTTAATCCTCCTATGCTAAAGTCAGTACAAGGTGGACCACCGATCACTCCGAAAAAAGGTGGTTTTTGTCCTTCGAAAGCTCCATCAATAACAGATTTTGCAGTTAGGCTCTGTATCTCAGCGGTTGATGAGATCTTAGCAGATTCTGCATTTGGATTTTGAGATTTTTTCCAACTAGTAGTCCCGGAGGCGTAGATTTCGGCAAATGTTGGATTGCACTCGTTCGTCCATGCTATGTCGAATCCTGCACTTTCAAAACCTAGATCGAGGAAGCCGCCTCCTGTGAATACTGGCCAATGGCGTTAGAATCGAATTTCCAGGCATAGCGATTCTTGATTTCCTCGCTTTCCATTTCCCTCACCACACCATCGCAAATGGAATCCAAGTTACTTTTCGAATTAAAAGCGCAAGCATTTGCGATCCAGAATAGAGATTCGTATACATTTGCTTCTCTCCCTCTTTCGGGATACCAGACTATTGGCTTCTCTGCCCAGAATTCGTAGCGGAGCATTCGGTTTAACAAATTTTCCGCTTTATCAATATCTCTCCCTGACAGAATACCGAGGCAATCAAACATTGAACGGACCTCGACATGCTGCGCATCTGTCAATGCTTCGCTAGTGTATCCAATAACACGTGACTCTATTTTTTCTACGAGATTTGTGTCGCCTAAATAACCAAGTATCCGCCAAATATTTGCTTCGTATTCAGATAATTCATCCTTTTCTAGATAGCTTTCCAGATAGTTTTGAGCTTCAGGATTTGCATATTGGTAAAGATTCAATGCAGAACCTTCGTGCAATCTCAGAAATACAAGGCCTACGTTATCCTCAATAGATAGCGTGGATGACTGAACGCCCTGCAAATGTAGTGGAGCGATTCCAAACCCGAAAATTAGCAGCAAAGCAATTTTCGGAAAAACACGTTCAACAAGCTTAATCGAATAATTCTTATTCATGGTCCATCATCATAGTTGTCTACATCGCGTTTCTGCAGTCGGTTGTTACCTACAATTGCGGTTCCCCACAAAATGTCGCCAGCCACATAGCCTACATGGAAAGGAGGGGTATTGCCAAGGCCAACACCATGTCCAAATTCGTGCGCCAATGCAACAGACATCATGGCTGCTCCTGTTCCTGTCCACTGCGCAATGATCTTTTGCCAATCCCTCGCAGCCGTGGCGAGTGGGCCTCCTAAATAGCTGTTTATGAATACGATATCAGCAAATGGGTAGTGAAGAGCTTCCCCCGGCGTATTCCAAGTAACAGGGTCAGGTCGAGCGGCTCCAGGAATGAAAAATCCAGTACTCGCAACATTGAACGTAACGCAGGCCCTCCAGTCATTAGCGGAATCTTTCCTCAAAATTAAGTTTTGAGCTCCTGTTAGTCTCGCTTGGATTGTAGGGAGCACTCGCGTGTTGAAAGCAGCTTGAGTTTCTCCAGGACGACGGGAAACGGCAGGAGACGGTATAGCAGTCGAAACCTGAGTTGTGATACTGTGAACCTTTGATTTCATCACCCAAAATTCTTCGGAGTCCACATAAAGCTCACCTGAGTCAAGGGATCCATTTCCATTGGAATCGCAGTAGAATCGCACAAACACATCGCCTTCATCCACTCCGGTCGCCCAGGTGTGGATAGCCGTTAAACCTGCTCCGGCTGTAATGAGGTCATCGATACCGTCTAGATCCCAAATTTGCCAGGCGATGTTGCTCGTCGTCCCAATTGAACCACCTGTCAGCTGAAACGTAAACCGTCCTCCCACTTCAAAGTGTTCGCCACTTTTTACCGGGAATAAGGCTTCCGCGGGAGCGGATATTCTCTGCGCGTGAATACGGGAAAGTGTAAAATCCACTTCGTTCACCCGAATAGTTTGGGAAACTTCCCGAAGCAGGCAACGCGCCGATACCTGTGACTTGATACCTGATCCTGGGTCTGATGTTCGCTTCGAATCCTGGAGGATTCGTAGTGAACGAAATTCCAAATTGATTGCTGGGACATATCCAAATCTGTCCTGGATTGGCCGGAGGCGTCCGAACTGAATTCGTCGTTGCCGTTCCTCCGTTCATCTCGGTGACCCGAATATGGCTCACAGCAATCACATTGATGTTACCGGTCGTTGCAGTACAGGTTTCGGTACCCTTCGTGTAGTCGACTTTCAAAACGTAGATTCCTGGCTGCGTTGTCGTAAAAGTCGGATTAGGGCTTGTATTGTTTGGCGCGAAATTCACATTGCTAGGACCACTTACCATCGACCACTGGTAAGAACCTCCCGCAGCTGCAGCGGGAACCACATTCGATCCTAGCTGAACGGCTTCGTTCATGCAAACGTAGGCAGGAAAAGCTGTCGGCTGTGAAATGGCCACCTCCATTGCCACAATGTTGCTACTCGTCTCCTCAACGGTAACGCCGCCAAGGGTGTATTCAACTTTTAGGGTATAGGTACCCGGTTGATCGAATTGGACAGCCGGATCTTCGACATTAGCCGCAGGCGAGAAAGTCGCATTTCCTGGGCCAGAAACTTTGCTCCAGCGAAAGGTTCCGCCAGCCGTTCCCGCCGGAATGAGGGAGCTTCCCATATTCATATTCTTATTGATGCAGACATAATGCGGGAAGGCGCCGGGCGTATCGATACTGATGCCGAGCACCTTAATCAAAACTTGGCCTCGTCCAGACTCTTTTCCGCGTCGATCCTTGTATATAAGCGAGAGCGTGTAGTCCCCAGGAACGATGCCCTCCGCTCGATAGGTAAGAAAGCCTGCTCCAAATATCTGCCCTTGCGGTATGACAGTTGAATTTCGTCCTACGGCTGGACCAATAGCGGGCACTCCGGCAGAATCAAAAACCCTAACGCCCAAAGGAGCGCCTCCTGCCCCGCTTGGGGCTAGCTCGAGCTCGACAGAACCTTCATTAAGTCGAGAATCAAGCTTATGCAGCCTAACCTCCGCCATGTCGGCATGGTCAGCAGCCGTATCTATAAATATATTGGCATTGTCCGGGCCTAGAGGAAATCCGTCGTCGTCATTGTTAATGGGAATGACCTTTCCCGGCTGATTCATTTCTGCTGAATCGATAACGCCGACCACTTCGAGATTCAGAAGCCCAAAACCGAATTCCGAGGTATTGTTGTTCGGATCGATCACAGTTATGGTGCTAGCCGCAGTGATTGGAACACCGAGAGGAAAGGAAAACAGCCGATCCGCTCCAACATTGCTTGTAGTGACAAAAGAGCGACCTTCACGATCGGCGTCGATGAATAGCTCCACCTTGCTTCCAGCTACCGCTTGGACGGGAGCCATACCCGTAGCGCCGGTTGGCGTGATATGAACAAAGATAGGAGCAGGAATTTCCGTATTGCCTCCAGACCACAGCTCGATGCCTCGCTCAGCATTGGTATGAATGCTATTGGTCGTTATCTTGTTCTGAATGCCGTTGGCGCTGCCAATAGAGACACCGCTGAACTGATTGAAGGCGATCTGGTTTCCCGGGCCGATTTCATTGTCTTTGCTATCCACCAACGATATTCCATGGCCTTGATTAGGAGTACGGGCTCCACTCGGATTAGAGCCCACGAAATTGTTCGACACAATCTGATTTGAACTCGCTTCAATATGAATGCCGATACCTGCATTATTTCCAACTGTGTTGCCCAATACTCGGTTTCGATTCTGCGAATCCTCAATGTAAATTCCACCCCCAATCCCCATCGCGCCATTCGTTCCAAGAGCCGCCTGATCAGAGGCTGAATTGCTGGTAACTGCGTTGCCTTTAGGCCCCAACCCACCGATCTGAGCCAACGCGTTAGAAACATGGATTCCGCCACCTCGCTTCGCCTGATTGCTTACAATCTGATTGGAGGCGACAATCCCTCGGTAATTAGCGACCGTCGATATACCTCCGCCGTTTCCGGCATTGGCTTCGTTTCCAATGATCTTATTGCCGCCCACCATGATGTTCCCTCCCTCAACATAGACGCCGCCGCCGTGACCCGCGACGGCTTTATTGAGAGTAATAACGTTGGCGTCCGCCGATCCCGGCTGTCCACCGATAATGCCAGTAGATCCCCGCACATAGACACCTCCTCCATTTATTTGCCCTGAATTCTCGATTACATCATTAGAAACTAGATTAACGCCCAAAGCTGTAATCAAGGCCACCCCACCTCCATTGCTTGGCTGAATTGGATTTGCAGACAGGGCTTGATTTTGGGATATCAGGTTGCCCTGGATTGTAACGGTTTGCGTTGTATCCCCCATTAAAAACCTCCACCTGCCCCTTGCATGGACCTGTTTTTTTCTATTGTATTGGGCTTAGCGATACTTCCAATCGTAGCCTGGGAGTCAGTTACGGATATTCCACCCCCCGAGCTGAATGCTGTGTTGCTAAATATCTTGTTGTCCAAGATTTGCGGATTCGAATCGTCCCAGATGACAAAGCCTCCGCCCATATCCGGCGAGAAATTCTTATACACACCGATGTCCTCTATAAGAATGTTTCCTGGAGATTTGTTAACGGCTATGCCGCTGTCCAAGTTGTAGGCAACCACCACATCTTCTTTGATCGTTCCCTTGGTGTTGTCCTCTAGATCGATACCTCGACCTAAGTTGTCGATAACATCAGTTTTGGTTACCTCAATGGTAGACCTCTCTTTGGCGTACATACCTGCCCAAAGGTTTTCGTTAAGTTCCACGTCCTTTAGCTTTACGGTGGTTTCACTCGCCGAGATCCCATTCCGGCTATTCTCGTTTACAAATCCTTTATTAAGGACAATCGAGCTAGCGTCTCTTGCTCGAATTCCATCACGTCCATTGTTGGACACGGAAACTTCTTCGGCAGTGAGTTTACTTTGACGCAAGGAAACGCCATAGTTCGTATTGTCCTCAATCGTAACCTTTTTGAGGGTGACCTCGCTCCGATCGTAAGCAACAATTCCGCTTCTATCATTGTCCAAGATCTTTGTCTTTTGATCAATCTCTATGGTAGACTGCTGATCGATGAACATCCCGTTGCTTACGTTCTCATTGACTTCCGAATCGTAAACGTTTGCATGCGCGTCGTTGTGCAGCCTTAAACCCGACCAGGTGTTTTTGTGGAGGACTCCCTGCTCAATTGTAACGCGGCTCTGCCTTCCTGAGTAGCCATAGCGCCCGTTTTCCGTGGATTTGGTCCTGCGAATCACTCCATTGTTGCTGCCATTGCGAAAGATAATCCCGCTCCCTTTGCTATGATGAGCATGAGAATCTGATGGTCACCGGAATCGAGCTCTCAGCCCAGATTCCGTAGCCAGTCTGCATCGGCGGCATTCCCGCCAGAAACTCAGTGTTATCAACCGTTATTTGATCTAAATTGGCACCGGTATCTTTTACATGTATTCCGAAATGATGATTCCGACTTAAATTTAGACTTCTCAAATTGGCAATCGCCGCGCTTCCGTTCGCGAAACGAGCGTCTTTCAACCACACCCCTCCCGCTTTGTTATCGTTTATGGTCGATCGTCGAATAGCGGGACGCACAGGTTCATCCAAGTGGATGCCATGTCGCTCATTGTTATTGAACAGTGAATCCTCCACCAGGACCTGCACTCTCCGAAGCGCTCGCAGACCGTCGCATTTATTGTTGTAGGACTCGAAAGACGTTAGGTTGAAAATGCCTCCCCCTTGCATGAAAACTCCACTTCCACCGTTGTTGAAAATTTTAATCGAACGCACTCTTCCGGTCGAAGTACCTGCCGTGATGGAACCATTTCCATTCAAAAAGCTCGTATCCGACAAGGAGATACCGCTATAGCCGCTCCCGGTATTGCCATTTCCGGAAATCTCAATATCGCCCCTCAAATCGAGTATCGTTCGCCTTACCCCGACAATCCCCCACTGGCCATTGTTTTTAACCTGCGTTCGATCAGCGACAACACGGGCGGAAAAAGGAAGCGAAGAATTAATATAGACGCCACTGCCACCATTGTCATGGATATTCATATTAATCATATCCAAGACGGGACGGGTAGAAATTGACAGGGGTCCTCCTCCTGGAGCCAGGTATATCCCGTTTCTGCTTGCCCGGCATATTTCAAACCCTTTTAGCTCGACGGCATTCGAATAGATGCTGAAACCATTGGTCCCGCCTTCCACAATGGGCGGAGTAGCAGGTCCCGCCTCAATGGTGACTTGCTTGCGGATAACTAAATCCCTGGATACGTTTGGATGCCAAGTTGGGCTGCTGATGTAAGCTGGCAAAGGCCCGTTAGTCACCAAAACAATTCTCGTATCTGTAACCAGCCCATTGTTCAATGCCCAAAGAGCGGTCTGAAGATAGGCAAAGCGTTTATTCCTCAAGCAGGCATCTGCCGGATCGGGAATTCGAACTCCCGAAGGAGAGGCCCAAAAACCAGGTCCCTGAATACCCGGTCTTCTATTCGTGTCCTCAGGCGCATTAAGATCTACGACAATTTGCGCATGGGCATAGTTTCCCAGATAATCAAACCCCAGTATCCCAAGAAGGCTGCAATTCAGCAATGCGAATCTAACAAGAGCAACAAGAGGAGACTTCACACGAGCGTTTATATGCCAAAAAAAGAAAAATGCTACATTTAAATTTAAAAACTCAAACGTAAATCCATCTACCCGCTCAAATGCCGAAAGCTATGACTATATAGTGGTATAAATAGATCCACCTCATATTTAACGCTAGCTTGTTACATTGCGTTTTTCCCTGTTTCGGACGCTTTCGACTATGTTCTTCTCCAAAACGCTTGCTTCAAAGCCTCCATCCTCGTTCCGCAAGATTTTGAGCGCATCCTATTTAACCAAAATATTAAAAAAAATACGCAATCTCTGCGCCATTAAGAATAAAGGGCTAAAAAATCATGCTCGAAGATTGGCGAGAAATAGAAAGATGGATTCGTTCGCTCGCAGGCTTGCTACGTGGAACCCGGGGTTTCTCATTCCTGACAAAATCCACTCCGCAGGCCATACGTTCTTCGCTCTGCATTACCACTTATTCAATTAAACGGCGGAGAGAGGGATTGGTTTCCGCTTCGCTCCAAGTCCTGCGGACCCATGCTGCGCATGTCCCATCTTCAGTCGCTATGCTCCCTACGTCAAACCCCCTCCGGGGCTTCTCATCCCTGCTGCGTCAATACGAAAAAAGCGTCCCAGGATTGGTGACGCTGTTGAGGAAGGTGGCGGAGAGAGAGGGATTCGAACCCCCGGTACCTTTCCGGTACAACGGTTTTCAAGACCGCCGCATTCGACCACTCTGCCATCTCTCCTAGGTCGAAGGGAACGCATAGGTGGCCCTCGCGCGAAGTCAACTCTTGAAAGCAATTGCTTAGATTCTTCCTTGGGCAGCTTTCCTGTCTCGTTGAACCAACCACAGCGCTCCGGTTCCCGCGATCAACAATCCTGGGAAGCAGGCCCAAATGAGCGTTTCCCATCCAAAGCGAAATAGAAACCAGCCCACTCCCAAAGAGCCAAGACCTTGAAATCCGAATACCACGAAGTCGTTAAATGCCTGAACCTTGAACCGCTCGGACTCGCGGTACACGCTAGGCAGCAAAGCCGTACCGCCAACGAATAGGAAATTCCACCCGATTCCCAAAGCAATCAAGGCGCCCCAGAAATGAACCAGCTCCTGGCCTCGCAACGCAACGACCATCATTCCTGCATAAAGCGCGACACCGACGAGCAAGACACGCCCTACTCCAAATCGATTGATGAAGTAGCCGCCAAACAAGCTCGGTAGAAACATGAAAGCAATGTGTCCTTGAATCACCTGTTTCGTATTCGAAAGGCCTATACCGCAAATTTCATGCATATTGATTGGCGTCGCCGTCATTACGAGGCTCATGACACCAAATCCGATGGCGGCCGCGCCTACCGCAATTCCAAACAACGGGTTCTTCGCTAGGGTCAAAAGCGGGCGGGCTTCCTCGTGATGCTTGGATTCTTCAACAATCGGCTCCTCGAAAAAATAAAAGAGCCCCATCGAAATCAATATCACGATCGCAAGCAGCAAGAACGACCCCGCATATCCGTGTGGGGAGGGAATAATATCCTTGCCTACGAGACCCAGTTCCGGTCCCAGGAAAGCGGCTACGAGCCCACCCATCATCAATACCGAAAGCGCGATAGGAAAGTCGCTCGGATCCTCCAAGCTTTCCAACGCAGCAAAACGGTATTGGGCCGAAAACGCCATATTCACTCCCATAAGCGTCGCGCTGATCATATAGAGCCAAAAGCTCCCTAACAAAGCGGATTGCAGCGCGAGCAATGTTCCGCCCAACGCGAACCCGTAGCCCACATAGGATCCCCGTTTTCTTCCGAGGCGCTTCATGACCATTGCTGCGGGAACCGAGGATAGAGATATTCCTAAAATGAGTCCCGACAAGGGAAGCGTCGCCCACTCGGGCGAAGGCGCGATTTCTCGGCCCAGCAGTCCACCCACAAATATCAGCATCGGAGACGTCGACATCGAAAGAGACTGGCAAAGAGCCAGGATCCAGACGTTTCGAGGGAGGCGTTTCAGCGACATCGGTATCCCATCTAATCGCCGCCCAAACGCTCCAGGGCGATACAATTATATCATTCTCGTTAAAAAACTTGGCGAGCCGAGCTGGCGCATCAAAAGGTATCCAAGAGCGCGTTTCAACACGTCGCTATGAACATGCGGCTATCGGTGCCTTTGGCTCCTATTAGGACCTGGTAGCGTTTCCCGCAGCGTGGGCAACTGCCCACATAGGCATTTCTTGGGTCTTTCAGATAGAGCCGTCCATAAGCCTGGCAATTCACGTACCGTACGCCCAGAAAGGGCTTTCCTTTCGAAGTCGCTCGATGTGAGACGCTCGATTTCATTTTGAAAATCCGTTATTCGGCAGTTCCTCCTGCAGCGGCAAATTCATACTGCAATACCAACGTCTGCATGGCTCCGATCATCGAAATCCAATTGAGCTCATCACGTCCAAACGGTTCCCAGCATTCCACTACAGAGGCTTGTCCGAATGCTGCCACATCAGTAGGTAGTAAGTAGTCTAATCCTGGAGCCCCATCACTGAAATTCGCGCAAGCGGACAAGGATTCAACTTCCAAAAATTCAAATACAGGATGATCCGCGCCCACTTCAGCTTGGAGAACATCCACCTGAGGACGCAGGCTATCGATGAAATCTGAATCAGATTCCTCTAGGGCGTCCCAAAGCGTTTCCTGGTACTTCGCGGTAGTTAGTACATTCACTTCTTCGCCAAAGGCGATGGAATAGACCCGCTCTGGTCCAGAAACTGGCACATGGATTAGGCTGGCGTAATCGCCCCCAATTTGATTGCCACGCTTGTGACCTGGCGTAAACGACAGCAAAGTCGAAAGATAACGGTCGATTTCAGCGTTCATAGAATACTTTTATCGAAACCTAATTAAGAAGTCGCAGAGCGAGCCTAGGCAACTCGTTCGCTCGATGAAGCATCGACGTGCTAGCTTCCGTTGGAATTTGATTCTTCGCCATACGCGTCGTTTCTACAGCCACATCCACATCGCGAATACGGGAATTGGCAGCGCCCAAATTCTCTTCCTGCACTCTCAACTGGACATCAGCCACTTCAAGCCGGGAAAGATCCCCTCCGATCTTGGCACGTTCAGTAGCGAGCTGCTGGATCGCATCGTTGATGGTGTCGATTACGTTAGCGCTATCGATATTGATATCCCCTTGAGCGCCATCTACCGCGTTGTCCCAAAGCAAGTTCGAAATCGCTCCACCGATCGCTCTCAGATTATTTTCGCCAATCGACATCGTCTGGTCGCCTGTAGCGCCAACGACGATCGTCATGTCCTCACGTGCTCCGAATAGCACGATTCCATTGAAAGAGCCCGAGGGAGTCGCGCTACTGGTATTCCAATTAGGCAAAGCGTCGGTCCCGTTGTCACCATTTCCAACGATGTCGCGAAGCTGATCTTTAAGCTTGTGAAATTCCGTCCCGTACAACGCCTTATCGCTCGCGCTCTTCGTCGCGTCCTGGGCAAGCGTCGCCAGCTCGCTCATTCGATTGAGCGTGTCATTGATCGCTCCCAGAAATCCATCCGCCGTCTGCGTCAACGAAATCGCGTTTTGGATATTTACCTGGGAGGCCTCGATCCGAGAGCTCTGAGCGAGCAATTTCTCGGAATTCGAAAGCCCCACTGCATCGTCAGACGGTTGGACAATCTTGCTTCCCGTACTAAGCCGAGCCATCGAGCGATTCAGCGCCATCTGGCTTTTATGCAAAGTAGACGTTGCATCTACTGCGTTTTGATTTGTATTGATAACCATGTTACGACCTCTTCCTTTAGGTTAATTGACGAGTTCGGACCTTACCTCGACCCCGTCTTTTCAGTTTCCTTTTTTGCGCTCGCCAATTTTTGGGCGAGTCCTGAAAGCTTTGGCTTCGCATCGGCAACGCCACCTGCAGCGATCGCTTCGCGATTGGTTGCGGTGACCTCTTCTACGAGCTCTTTTCGCACGATGGGTATGGAACGCGGCGCGCCTATACCGAGCTTAACGATGTCTCCATCGATACGCGTTATTCTAATTTCAATGTTGTCGGCAACGACAATTGCTTCGTTCACCTTCCTGGATAAAATGAGCATGGCTGGTTCCTTCCTGGGTTAGCCTTGTGTGGTACTTGATAGAATGGGATGCTTCATAGAGAATTTCATGTGATTTGAAACGATCACTTGCTTCCCCACCAACGTCTTGCGATTCAACAATATGGGACCAACAAGATTCGCAGTAGCGGACTCGATATCCTCGCCATCCCTAAGCGTTACGATGTTCAGTACAAGGGCATCCTCTGGGGATTCTATTCCCACTTCAGCGACATCGTCATCTGCGATCTCCACTTCATAATCTTCGAGAAACTGAGACGGCTCGATAACTATAAATCCGAGCTCATGGAGATTTGCCGCGCGTATCCACATAAAGGGGAGCTCTTCCGCGTTAACCAGCAATTCGTATTGGTGCTCATCAGGAAATCCAATCAAGCCCTTCGACAGTGTAAACTCCATCGGCTTGACCCAGACTTCCTTGTTCTCTTGGGACTCCGTCGCTAATTTCATAATTCGTATTTCTAACTCCTTTTAGATTAAATGTAGTTGAGAAGCGACGAGTTCAATACACGCCCCGCGCTCTGCAAAGTTGCCTGGTACGCATTCTGTATTTGCGTCAGCATGACTATCGTTTGGGATAGGTCTACGTCCGCTTCCGAAGATATGTTCTCTTCCAAATCGGTAAATCGCTGTTGATTCAGGTTGATATCGAATTCAATTCTCAGCTGGATGGACCCTTGGCGGCTCAAAGCGAATATCAGCTCGTCTTCTGACGTTTCGAGTTCATCGCGCTCGTCACTGCATTTTGGCTACCGCTCTCCAGGGCATCTTTCAATTCAACCAAGCGATTGATGAAATCCGCCATCTGCTGATTCGTGGTCCCATCCGTAAAGGGAGTGACCTTTCCGGACTCGGACAAATGAAACTCAGGCCCATTCGCGGCGCCGACATATGTGATTGCCGTACCTGCGCCCGCGCCATCGGGATCTTGAATCTTTCCATTCGCGTCCACATTAGAGGTGAAGGGCTCCGATCCACTCGCGATCCCTCCGAAAATATACTCGCCATTGAACTTTGCATTCGCGCCTTTCAAGGCATGCTCGAGCAGCTCGTCGACCTCTTCCGCATAAGCCCTCAAACCATCGGGGCCTTGAAGGTCATTCGCCAAGACTGCAATCTCGTTTACTCGGTCAGAGATTTTGATGAGATCTTGCAGCTGAGAAATGGTGGTATTGTTGATATTCTGAGCGCGCGACGCGTTCTTCGAAAACTGAGCGATCTTGCCCTTCTCCTCCTGCATATTGAGGATGCGATTGCTCGCTGCGGAATCGTCGGAGATATGGGTGATTCGCTGGCCGCTTGCACCTGCAAGGCATTCATTTCCCTGGTGATGCGCTGCATATGGTTTAGCAGCGTATCGGGATAGGTATTGTTGGTGACTCTCATGGCAGGATAATGCGTTTGTATCTAAAAGTTCATAACTAGATGAGCCTGTTGATTATCACATCCAACATCTCGTCGATGGCTCGGATGTGCCTACCTGTCGCTTCAAATGCGCGCTGAAATTTCATCATATCCGTCATTTCCTCGTCGATGGAAACGCCGGATACCGAGTCTTGCTCCTCCTTGAGCAGCTTGAGAACGATCCCTTCGTCCTCCAATCTTGAATTCACCGTAGCGACTTCTTGGGCGAGATCCGACACAGTAGCGCGATAGAAGCTGCTAAAGGAGCGATCTCCGAGATTCGCAATATCCGAACTGTCGAGCTCCGCTAGCGCGAGGGCCAAGCTATTGTCTCCCTGCTCCTGACCCGCGGCGTTCGTCGTCCGAAACGTCAAAGTGGAAAGCGTCGCGTCCAGCGAGATGCCTTTGGCCGTTTTCTCGGCGGGATCGCCCGTATCGGTAAAGAAATTCGTATTACCTGGAGCAGCTCCGGAATTATAGAGCCCGTTTACCTGATCGACCAATTCGGATGCTAGCAGATCCAGATCGTCCCTATACTCTTGGATTGGGCCATCGCGAGCGATTAGCAATCCATGAATGCTGCCGCCTTTCATGCTAGCCGTTTCCCCCGTGCGATCCGTTGTGAACGTGGGCAATCCTGCAATCGAGTCATCCAGCAATACCTTCTCGAATCGACCTTCGTCCACCAAGTCAACGGTACCGCTAAGCGTGTTAATGGTAACTTTTATCTGACCAGCGCTGTCCGGAATATTCGAAGTGCTGATCTGCATGTATTCAGAAAATTCTTCCAACCTGGCTTGGCGATTGTCTCTCAGTGAGAGAGCTTGACCGGCTCGATTGCCTTCAGCTCGGGCAATCTCCACATTCAACCGAGCGATCTCTTCAATAATGCGATTGGCATCATCCAAATTAGTAACGACCTCCGCGCTGAGGTCAGATTGCAGATCTTCAAAACGCTCCGCGGTAACGTTAAGCTTCTGAACCAGAATCTCCGCTTTCTGTAGCAAGGATTCCTTCTCCGCATCCGAGCTCGGATTCGCTGATAGTGAATGAAATGCATTGAAGTAGTCGTTGAGCGTTTCTGCTAAACCACCCGATCCGGCGCCGTTGTTCGACGATCCATCGATAAAGGCGGAATCTCCCGTACGGTTGATCTCCTGACCCATATTGGCCTCGGCCTTTCTCAAGGCGCTGCTTTGAGCATCGAGGGAGCTGTTGATGCTCGTCTCGCGTAGAACTTCCCGGTCGAGGATTTGGTCTCGCATATGCGAGAAACCGAGCACCTCGACACCGAGTCCACGAATGCCTGCTACCGTTTGCACAGTACCGCGCTCCCCGAGGTCCGCGCGCTGCCGAGCATACTCAGGATTGTTTACATTGGCGATATTGGTACCCACCGTAGTCACGCCAAAACGATGCGCATTAAGCGCTTTCGTTGCATTGGCTAAATCTCCTAAGATACTCATCGTTTGCGGTGGCTTCGCTTCTGAATAGAAACGCTTTTTATACAAAGGCTTTGTAGGTAGCCGGCATATTGCCCGACATCCCGACTTTGCCCTTGCGCGAATAGGTTTTCGAAAAATTGTCTGGCTCCGACATACGGAGCGCTTCCTGGGTGATCTCCATCGTGCGGGAGAGCAGCAAGTAATTCTGACGCGCCTTACGGCGGGTCCGTGACACCATGGCATTCACCTCATCAATCAACGCTTCCAGCATCGGTCGAATGTATTCAGGAAATCGCGGCAACATCTTCTTCAATGACAGATCTTCCTCGCATTGAACCTCCGTCGCCATCGCCCTCACCTTAGCTTCACGTTTTTCGCGCAGCGTATTCATTTGGCCCATATGCGTCTCGATGGCTCCATTCGTTCGCATGACAGAGTCTGGTTCGCCATTGAATATCTCATCCTGCTGCCGCTCCAGCAAATTATAGAGCCCTCCATATTCTTGCACTTCCTCGCGCAGAAGATCCACGAGTGGATCCCATTCGTTCTTTTCAAATTCTTCGTTCATTATTTATCCAATTTCTTGGGCTCTATATTCGAATCATCTCCGAGCTGCGCCTGCAGCACGGATGAAAGTCCAAACGACGTTCCCTGAGTAATGCTATTCGCTAACGTATCCTTGATAATATGATCGTACATCGGAACCCAGCAATCCGCCTTCGCCATCCGCGGTCTTGAGGGCTTCATCTAGGAATTGACGCATCAGAATTCCTTCGAACTGCTTCGCTGCCTCATCGATTTGCTGATTCTTGGCCAACTGCCCATTCTGCATGCTCAGTTTCCACTGCATGCTATCCAAAGCGGTTGGCGCTGTCGTAATAGGATCCATCGCTATTTAATTATAAGTTCTGCCTGAAGCGCTCCGACGCTTTTCATTTCCTGCAAGATGGACATCATTTCCCGCGTCGTTACACCGACTGCATTCAAGGCAGCTGCCACTTGCTGAATGGTGGGGAACTCATTGATGATCTTGAAGCCACCCGCCATCTCGGTAACGCCTGTCTCGGTAGAGGGAGTCACCGCCGTCTCGCTAAAAGCGTTTGGCTGCGAGACATTTAAATTGCTGGTGATCGAAATCGTCAGAGCTCCATGGCTGATAGCCACAGTGGATACTCTCACCTCCGAAGTCGCTACGATCACGCCCGTACGCTCATTAATCACAACACGAGCAGGTGTATCCGGATTCACATTGATTGCGCCGATTGAAGATATGAAGTCGACCTCGCGCCCCACATAGATTTCAGGTATCGCTACCTTAACCGCCGCGGAATCGAGAGCTGTCGTACTGTGAGGATAAATTTCATTGATCGCTTCCGCCATTCGAGACGCCGTGCTATAATCGGGATTGATCAGAAGCCAATTAACGTATCCGAGATCCGATACATTCATATTGATCTCGCGCTCCACGATCGCTCCATTGGATATCATACCCACGGTCGGATGGTTCTTCTGCACCGTAGCTCCTCCTGGCCCTGCGGCTCCCCCAATGAATCCTCCCACTTGAATGGGTCCTTGAGCGACTGCATAGACTTGCTGGTCCGCTCCCATCAATGAGGATTTTATCAACACGCCCCCTTGCAGGCTTTCCGCATCTCCAATGGAAGAAGCCGTTACGTTGATCCGCGTGCCTTCGCGAGCGAAGGGCGGAATATCCGCGGTAATCATCACCGCGGCTACGTTGTCTGCTCGTAACGTAGATGCATCCACTGTAAGGCCGAAATTCTTCATGGAATTGGCCAAGCTGTTGAGCGTAACGTCTGAAGAGCTGTCACCATCTCCAGCCAAGCCTACCACCAAGCCGTAACCGACGAGCTGATTGTCTCGGCTTCCTTCCAAAGTAGCCAAGTCCTTAATACGGCCTGCTTCGCACACGCTTGCCAAGCAAGCGATAAGAACGATTAAGCTGCAGATTCGTTTCATAAAAAGATCCTCTACCAAAAATTGGCAACGTTTAGCAATCTGGCTATCCAGCCTTGCTTCTGGGAAGCGGCAATCGCGCCCTTGTCTAGAAATTCGACTTGAGCGCCCGCTATCTTACTAGACATCACCGTATTGTTCGACATGATGTCGTCTCTACGTACGACACCGCGAATTACGATGTATTGCGTTTCCCCTGACAAGGTAAGCTCTCGAGCGCCCTCTATGATCAGATTGCCATTAGGGAGTTTATCGATGACAAGTACCGATGCGGATGACGACACCGTTTGATTGTTCGTGATACTTCCGCCACCGCTGTGAGAAGCGCTAGGACCGGATATATCGATTGACGGATATTCTCCGTTTCGCGTCGCAAATCCTGGATAGAAAAATCTGGTGACGTCAGCGCTTAAAGAACCCGATTCATTCGTCAACTTGTTCATCGACGTACTGATATTGACTGTTTCATCGACAGTGATCGTCAATATGTCACCTACGCGCGTTGCCGTTCGATCAGCAAACACGCTGGTTTCGTTATTGGATTTTGAAAGCCAAAGCGAATCCCCAAGAAGAATCGTAGGGCTCGCGGCTAGGGCCAATAGAATTAAAAAACGCTTTTTCATTTCTCCGTCTCTCTCTTAAAAGGTTACTTCAACCCGACCTTCGTCGATAACTGTACCCGTAAATTCCTTACTGGATTCTATATTGCGAAGAAACACGACGTCTCCACGTATGCCATCTTGCTGCGCTTTCGCCCGCATGGTAATTCCAATCATCCCTTGATAAGCGATTACGTCTACGACCTGGCCCTTTCGCACCAATGAACGTTCAGCGAGATCATTCCACTCAAGTGGCTGACCTAGACGAACATCGCGGCTATATTCATGGCGCTGCAATGCTTCATGCGTCGCTTCTACCGCGTTTGGTTCGATCAGAAGATCTACTTGACGCGCTTCGAAGTCTGATGCGGTTGCAAGTTCACCCTTGCGTAGGTAGGACTTCGTGTACCAAACCTCGTTAAACCGGTGCGGGCGGAACGGCACTTCCCATTTACCGATAACACCTGTTTCATTCTCTACGCGAAACCCCAGAAACATAGTGTTACGGGAAAGCCTACCCGGCAGGCGGGAAACCTGCACATTGAAGGGCTGACTATAGCTCGAAAGATCTGGCAATGAGCGCAAGGGATCGAGTGACACGCGATTAGAAGGGCGAAAGTGGGCCTGTACGGCATCTTCAATCGACCGTAACAAATCTGCTTGAGAAATTGGATCCGCTGTCGTTTCAACGATTTCCGTATCCAAGATTTCAGACTCGATTTGAAATTCTCTGTCTATAACCGATTCATCCGCTTCTTGAACCACTTCCTCTATACTCGCTGTGCTTTCGGATGCAGGAGTCGGAGAAACGAAGACAGGTTTCGCTTGAGGGATAACCGGGAGCGGCGCCAAAATATCATCAAGCGACCCCCGCAAGACAGTCGTCGAAACGATTGAGAATACGATTAAAATAATGGTATCTGCTTTCATGTTAATTCTATCGTTTGATTTGTCCAATTTGCTGCATCATCTGGTCTGAAGTCTGGATCGACTTGGAGTTGATTTCGTAAGCTCTCTGAGCCACGATCATGTTCACCATCTCCTGCACAATATTAACGTTCGAATTTTCAAGGAACCCCTGACGAATAGTACCGAATGTTTCCGTACCCGGATTTCCGCTACTAGGTGTACCGCTCGCGGATGTTTCGCGGAAGAGATTACCACCCAGGGCAGCGAGGCCGGAAGGATTGTTAAACCGGTACAACTCTAGATTGACGGTACTAATCAACTCTGAATCTCTCAAAAATGAAATCGTGCCTGTCTCGCTTATCACGACGCTGTTCGCTTCGCCAGGAAAGGAAATACCAGGTTCCAGAATCATCCCTTGACTGGTCATCAATTGTCCATCCGCGCCCCTCTTAAGACCGCCGTCTTGCGTATAGAGCGTTTCGCCGTTTCGATCGGTAACCGCGAAAAAGCCTTCTCCCACAATGGCTACGTCCAACTGTTCGTCAGTTCGGTTGACCTGTCCTTGGGTAAAGACTTTAGATGTCGCCACGACTTGGGTACCGCTTCCAACTTGGATACCTGTAGGGAGAAGATTCCTTCCAGTATCCGCTCCGACTGATTTCGGTACTTGATAGAACATATCTTGGAACTCGACTTTGCTCTTCTTGAAGCCAGTCGTATTCACGTTGGCGATAGTTGGGAATCACATTCAGATTGGTCTGCTGCGCTTCCATGCCGCTGGCTGCTGAATACAACGATATACTCATAAGATGTCGTGGTTAATTGAAAATTGACTATTGCTAGAAGCGTCCTCCCAAAGTCTGAATGGCTTTGCCGAGAAGTTCGTCTTTTCCTCGAATGACTTGCTGGTTCAATTGAAAGGCGCGGGATACGCTGATGAGATTGACCATCTCACCGGTATTGGATACATTGCTCTGTTCTAGAGCGCCGTGCCGGACGGAAATTTTATCGGAGTCGAGATGGAAGGCTTCCAGCTCTACACCATGGTCCAAGACGAATCCACCGTGAGTACGGATGAATGAGCTAGGATCGTGGGAGCTCCGGATTCCCAACATGCCGATCACTTGATTCTTTTGGTTGATCGATCCATCGGGACCTCCCTTGATGGGTCCTCCATCTGGAAGGAGCTGGATGACATTACGTTCATCATCCATCACGAAGTAGCCTTGCTTGCTCACTAGCTGGCCCTGGTCGTTGACCTGGAACTGACCGTCACGCGTGTAGACGTATTGGCCATCTGGTGTGCGGAGTTCAAAAAAGCCGCCCCTTCCAACGCGAAGTCCGTATGGATGTCCGTGTTGAGGATCGCCCCGGTACTAAAGTCGCCGCCGCCCTTGCCGGTAGCGGCGATGGACTCGCGGTAAAGTGTTTTGTCGAATGATCCCTCGTAGCCAACCATCCCGTTCGCCTGGCCCTCGAATGAGAGTATCGCTTTCTTGTACCCTGGGGTGGACGACTGAGCCAAGTTCTGAGCGATCGCGTTATTCCACGATTCCAGCCCAGACATGGAGGCCGCATTTTGATAGATACCATTGAACATTTGGCAAATGACTAAGCAGTCGACATGCCAAATTCATAAATACTTGTCCTAAAGCGACTTAAGTTTTTCAAGTTCGCCTTGGGCATATTTTGCCGCCTCACGGGTCGGCAATTGCCTCCTAAAATTGAGGGGAAAAGCGGTTAGGCCTCGTAATCGCAGTCAATTTCAGTGACTTGCCCGCAAGCGCAGGTGACGACAATCTTGGTCACGCGCCCCTCTTCCTTAATGTAGGCGACCTTGCTGCCCCCTCGCCTTGAGTCTCTTCTAGGGAAGCGCTTTCCGCTAGCTCGTTAAGATTGCTACTTTGGGAATTCTTGCTCGAATCCGCCTTGGAGCTTTTTTGCTGGTCGCCAACTTGCTCCCGACCTGAAAGAAAGTTATCCATTCGCCTGCCTATTTGAACACCGATTCTGGCTCATTGTCGATTTCCAGAGTGTTAAAGGTCTCGGATAAAACAAGGCTTATCGAAATTTGATCGTTCGCGTCCGCGGAGGGATGCATAAAGGGCAACGGCTGCGTGTCTCCAAAGGCGCTGACTCCCTGGAATTGCTCGCCATCTACCCCGTAGTATTCCAGTAGCCTACGCGTCGAGTTCGCCCGATCGCTGGGAAGCTCCCAGGCAGAATAGTCGGGTCCGCGGCCTCTAAATCCATCGGACACGTATCCATCGATTCGTACCTTGAAAAAGTGCCGATGCACCAGCCATGACATCTGCTCGAGGACGAACTTGCCCCAATCGGTGTAGTCCGCGGTATTCTCCACGAAAAAGGGATGGGCGTCCCGATCATAGAGCGTCACTCGCAAACCATCGGCCGTCACTTCCAAGTCGATTGACTTTTCTGGGTCGGAGCTGTCGACATTCAAGAGGTCCATGAATGCTTGGGCCATGTTCATCAGGACCTTAAGGTCCGATATCTTGGCCTTCCCTTTCTTCTCTCCCTCGGTGTCGCTTTTGGAAGTCCCCTCCTCTGGAAGAACCCCCCATGGAACTATCGAGAGGGGTATTGTATGGGTCCTGGAAGAACTGAGCCATCTGGACTCGGTCCTCTTCGCTTTGCGAGGTGAGCCACAGGACCATAAGGCCATCATCGCAGTAACGAAGTCCGCATAGGCAACTTTCCAAGCGCCCTCATGGTGTTGATTGCTAGTCTGCGACATCGAAATTCAGGGAGCGGGATTAGCCGCTAGTAGAAGACTTGAGTATGTTTTCAAGATCGTCCGCATTGGGAACGAGCCCTGCTTCCAAGCTACGGCGGGCTAGCTCGACCGCCATGATCGGTGCCAATCCACGAGCGAAGGCTCCGATCGCGCGCGACATGCAAATATAGTAGTTCTCTTCGGACTCGTTTCCGAACTCGATCAAATTACACAGAGGGTTGATGAAGCCGTACGCCGCGAAAATACCGTAGAACGTTCCACTCAACGCCGCCGCCACCTTCTTACCGATCATCATGGGACCTTGGTCGATCACGCCCATGGTAACGATAATACCCATGACCGCCGCGACAATTCCGATACCAGGAAGGGAGTCGCCAACGAGGTGAAGCACGTTGATCGGACCGTGAGCCGCGTGCTTCTTGGCATCGATCTCCGCTTTCAGCAAGGGCTCGAGCTGGTCGGGCTTAATCTTGCCATCGATGATGGGGCGAAGCGCCGAGCACAGGAAGCTTACCCTGTCCTCGTCCGCTAGAAATTTCGGGTAGTTCTGAAAGATGGAGCTCGATTCCGGAGCGCTGACATGCTCATCGAGAGCGAGGAGTCCATTACGACGGCCCAGCATGAACATTTCGTAGAGGATCTTCATCAGATCCAAGTACTCGTCCTTGCCCGGTCCGGTTCCTTTCAAGGCGCCCATAACCGCGCCAATAGTCTTCATTATTACGTCTTTGGACGCGCAAACGATCACGACCCCTAGAGTAATTCCGCCCAAAGCGACAACTTCTGACAAGTGGAACAGCGAGAGCGGTTTACCGCCTGCCAGTATGAATGCCGTAAGCGTCGACGCGATGACGACTATATATCCTATAATGATAAACATAACTCTGGATCTCCTCTATCGACTGAAATCCGGAGAGCTTAACGGGGGATTTGCGGAAATTACTTATGCATCACGCTCGTGATATAGCTTCGCAAACTTATGATGGCCTGAGAGTGAATCTGACAAATCCGCGATTCCGTTAGGCTAAACACCTCTGCGATTTCCGCTAAACGCATATCCTGAAAGTAATACATCGCCAAAACCTTGCGAGGAACCTCTGGCAATTGGTTGATCCGCTCAGCCACCAACTGCGTGACTTCATCCTTCTCCATCTTAGAGGTGACCGGGACAATCCCTTCGTCGGGGATAATCTCGTTTAGGTCGGTCGACTCGGATTCGTCTCCTCCCGTCGAAGACGTATTGTCTAGCGGCAAGAAGCTGATCGGGCGCGCTTCCGCCATGAGCTGATTGTACTCCTTGTGCGCCAATCCGAGCTCAGCGCGGATCTCTTCCTCTTCCGCAGGACGTCCCAGCTTCTGCTCGAGTTCCTCGACGGTTTTACGAAGTTTTTTGAAATTCGTGTGCGCATTTCTGGGCATCCAATCCATACGACGTAACTCGTCCAATATGGCGCCGCGGATGCGCATGGCTGCATAGGAGCCAAAAGATTTCTTCTGTTCAGGATCGTATTTCTTGAGAGCGTTGATCAGTCCGGTGATCCCGACGCTATTCAGATCCTGCTCATCGATATGAGGGGGTAAATTGATTTTTATACGGGCGACAATCGACTTAACCAAGGGAAGATAGGTCTCGAATAGGGCTTCTTGCTGAACCGGCGGTTTCGACGATTCATCGTTCTTTTCGTATACCTTGGCTGCCTTCGCCTTGTCCATTTTCGCTTCGTTTTTGGGGCTCTTAACTATCGTTTGGTTCATGGTGTAATGTCCCTATACGGGTTTCACTGCTTGCTCTTTAGTTTGTGCGCTCTTCAGCCTCGACCATCGTCGCAACGGCAGTCTGATGCTTCTTCATGAGCATTTGCTTTACATTCCTTATCCAAATTAACGTGATCCAGCGGAACAGGAGCCCCACCGCCACACAGCCGACACTCGCCTGAAATAGCGACTCCGACGGCGTTTTACCCACAGCTAGCGCCAGGGCGAAAACCGCTCCAAATCCTATCAATCCACCTAATGCCATAGCGAACTTCATGCGACCGCTACCACCTCTCTATCGACTGCCTTGGAATCATCCGCGGAAGTGTCGTTCTTTCGAGCGGACGCAATTTCACGCCCTTGGGGGAAGGTCCTTTCAAGCAAGTAGCTCATTGGATCCATAGAATAGTCCCCTGCTGGATTTGGCCCGTGACTGAAAAAGAGAGGATGAATATCGCGGGACAAAGCGTATTTCCAAAGCTTTCCTGCTTTCCGGGTCTCATCCAAGTGAGTAAATACCGCATGCGTCGCATCCAGATGCGCTCCTGCAACAAAGGATTCCGAAATGATGTCCGTCTCGTAGGCGGCATTGATGACTAGGACTCTGTCATCCGCTCCGATCGCATCGAGCTGCGCCGCGCAGTTCCTGATCGCCTCCGCGTCGCTCCAATTCAAGCCGGGGGCATCTACATAGATTGGCTTCGTATCCGAGCGTTCCTCTATTTCGTCCGCAGATCGATACAGAGGGGCCCCATAATCTCGCAGAACGCCTCTAACCCATCCGATGAATTAGGCACCGCTCCATCAAGCTTCAGCACAATCGGCTCCAAGCCATTGATAAAAATGTCCGATGAAAGCGCCTTGCACATGGCTGCAGTCTTCCCCACTCCGCTTGCCCCGACAAAGGCGCTACAATCGCCTTTCAATGAGGCCCGTTCTTTGGGAAATTGATTTCGCAGCCAATCACAGATACGGCTATAAATTTGCATTGTAGGCAAATCGCCGATACGCTTAAAGTCTAGATCATAACGCACGCGCTCAATCATCATATCGTCAAACCTCACTGAGCGTAGCATCGAGATCGCCCGTTCGACATGCTCTATCGAATTGCCTCGTCGAATCGGATTGGCAGCCGAGCCTAACCTAGGTCCAGATGGCGATCGATCCTCCGCTTTGATTCCAGAAAAGTAGTCCGCCGTTGAATCGCTGGACCCAGCCTTAGTGTACAAATTCGAAATTGGTGTCCCTGGTGTACTCCTCGAGTTCAGAGACTTTACGATTCAAGATTGTAGGTGATGATGCCGCCAAAGCGGTAAAAACGATCAAGGAGAAGTTTGGGGAATCAGCAAAGGTAATTTCTGTAGAACAATTGGAACCCTCGGGATTGACAGGTCTCCTGAAGAAGCCGCGCTTGGAGATAATTGTTGATGCGAAGCGACCAAGCAAAAGAGAAACCAATCCAGAATTGGAATCGATAGCGGATGCCAGGGACGAAGGTGAAGCGTCGCCGTCGAATGATATAGCGAAAGAAAACGCGCCCGCAGCAGATACATATCAATGTTTTCTAAAGTATCCATAACTCAATTTCGGTTGCGTTCTAGTTGCTTTGGCTGACACCCGTTAGCTCGGGTTCCTGAGATCGATTTGCCTTTTCCGCCATTTCTTGCATCTGCGATTGAACGAATTCCGGGAACACGATGATAGAGTGGTTCTGTATCTCGGTTGCCGATGGCAGTTCTTGATAGCTGAGTATGTTCAGCTTCGGTAGAGAGGGTTCGAAGAAGCGCTTAAACGGCAGTCGTATTTCCGCTGCGGTTACAAGTACTGGCATCAATCCGTTCTCAATCATGTCGTTCGCTTTCAATGCCAATTCACGTAGCAGGTGCTGTGCCAATTGAGGATCCAATGACAATGTATAATCTGTATTCGTTCTCTGGATTTTCGTGGCAATCACTTGTTCAAGACGGGGATCCATCGTAATCGCTTTGAGCACGCCCTTCTCCGACTCGTAATTAACGACGAAGAACTCGCCTAACCGCCTTCGTACATACTCAGACAGGTCATCGGGATTCTTGGATATATTGGCGAAATCGCCTATCGCTTCCAGGACAAGGGTAAGGTTTCGAATGGATACATTCTCCTTAAGCAAATTCTGCAATACGCGGTGAATGACTCCAATGTTCACCAAATCTGGGAGCAACTCGGAAATAAGTGCCGGGTGATCCTCCTGCACGTGATCGATAAGCTTCTGTACGTCCTGACGACTCAGGAGATACATGGAGTTCGTTTTCAAAACCTCTGACAAGTGAGTTACCAGTACAGAGCTTGAATCGACGATGGAGAACCCATTGATTTCCGCCGTCTTTTTCGCGTCCTCATCAACCCAAACAGACTCGATGCCAAAAACCGGTTCTGTGGTAGGAATGCCATCCAATTGAATTTCGCTATTGGATACGTTCATCGCCATCCAGCGGTTCGGCATCACTTCGCCACGCGAGATTTCCTTATTGTGCAAGAGGAACCGGTATTCATTGCTTTCCAATTCAAGGTTATCGCGAACCGCAATAGGCGGTACGACAATCCCAAGCTCGCGCGCCAAGGTCTTCCGTACGCCGGTGACTCGTTCTAGTAGATCTCCTCCTTGGGACTTGTCCGCAAGAGAGAGCAGATTGTATCCAATTTCCAAGGCGAACACATCAACCTCGATAAGCTTCTCAAATTCTGCCGGCATGCTTTTCCCTTCCTCGCCAACCGATTCGTCACCAGACTCAGCTGCCGCCTTCTCTTCCGCCTTTAATTTTTCTGCTTTGCGCAGGCTGAACATAATTGCGGCAAACACGCCCGCAGTAAGGGAAAACGGTGTCATTGGCATGCTCGAGATAAAACCGATCGCGACCAGCATCCCGGCTAGAATCCCTATCGCCTTAGGATAGGCTGAGAACTGTCCACCGATCTGATCTCCCAAGTTATTCGAATTCCCTGAAGTCCGGGTCACCAAGACACCAGCAGCCAGTGAAACGATCAGTCCAGGAATTTGCGAAACGTGCCCATCGCCAATCGATAGCTAAGTGAACTTTTGCACAGCGGCGCTAAACGCCAAGTCATGCTGTATCATCCCGATCGCGATTCCTCCTAGAACATTGATCGCAGTAATGAGAAGCGCCTATGCTCCCAACCAGGAGGAGATCTAGCAACACCGCTGGCAAAGGGCATGAACAGCAGCAGCACCGTGCCAAATAGCCCGAGCGTGACAAGCGTGTCGCCCTTCTTAAAGAACCCTGGAATTTGACCGAGGTCGATGCCTCCGTTAGAACGCTCCTTCATTACTTACTGGTTTTAGCGGCTCTCCTAGCCTTCAGTTTGTGAAAATAGTATTTATGGACTCGATACACATAGGCGAATATCTCCGCTACTGATTGGTAGAGTTCAGCTGGGATCGATTTTCCTGGCTGACCCACCTTGTAAAGCATCCGCGCAACCAATTTGTTCTCCACTATCGGTACGCCATTCTCCTTAGCAACCTCCTTGATGCGTTGCGCAAATGGATTCTCCCCCTTCGCCAATACCATTGGAGCCTCATCGACTCCCTGTTCGTATTTCATAGCGATTGCGTAGTGCGTGGGATTCGCAACGACCACATCCGCAGTGGGCACGTCGTCCAGCATCTGATTTTGCATTAGGCGCATCGCCATAGCGAAACGAGCCTTCCTCAATTCAGGGCTCATATCCGCATCTTTTCTCTCTTGCTTGACCTCCTCTTTGGTCATCTTGAGATCGTTGGCCGTTTTGACGCGCTGATAAATATAGCTAATCGCTACGAAGATGATCAGTCGAATGAACGCATATATCAACGTATCCGCGATGAACATGCCAATGTGATTAAAGTCGATTTCGGCATAGAAAATCGGATCGTTGATGATCTTTAGGACTGCTCCGTATAGGATAATCCCAATCGCAGCGAGCTTCAGGAGATCGATTCCGAACTTAACTAAAGTATCCTTTGATACGAGACGCTTGGTTCCCTTGATAGGATCCAATTTCTCAAATCCAAGCTTCAACGCTTTTGGGGTGAGCCTAAATCCCGATTGCAATCCACCGGCAAGGATAGCGCTGAACATCCCGGCCAACAAGAAAGGTCCAGAGAACCGTGATAACGCGGTCAGGGCGTGCATGGACCAATACTCAATCCCGTTCTCATTAATTTGAATATTGGATAGGTTTCCGAATATAGATACCGATAAATTCAATACGCTTTCCGCGAGGTCTTGACCATACCACATGATGACGACGAGCCCAGCGAATAGCGTGAATACAATGCTAACCTCCTGAGCCTGGGCGAAATTACCTTTCTCAAAGGCTTCCCGCACTCTCTTTGCAGACGCCTGCTCTGTCTTTGACTCTTTATCGGTATCAGCCATTCTTAGAAAGCAGGTCGGAAGAAGATGAAACGCATCATCATTTCAGTGGTTCCCTCGGAGTACTTTACCATGTAGCCGATAACCATCATGATCGAGAACGAGAAGATCGAGATCCCTGCGAGAATTCTCGCTGAGAAGCTCAAAATAAAGACATTTAATTTGGGTACTACCTTCCCCAATACAGCAAAGACAAGATTCACGAGGAAATTCACGGCTATCACGGGAGCCGCGATCAATATGCCCACCTTGAATATTCCAGCAGTCTGCCTGACAAGAAAGTCTGCCGCGTACGCGTTCGTATCCATGAAACCCACGGGAGCGATAGTGTAGCTCGAAAGATAGGCTTTAAGAATATCGTACTCGCTCCCTGAGAGCAATATCATGAGACCAAGAAAGTACATCATGCTGCCCATGGGATTAGCTCCCGATGCAGATGAGGGATCGAACTCCGCTCCAGGAGTCAGGCCAATCTCCACCGTTAGGATATGGGAAGCGAAATCCATCATGAAAAAGAGCATTCGCACCGCGAATCCCATCGCCAATCCTACCGCGAGCTCCTTACCCATCCATAGAATTAGAGGAAGCAAGGTTTCCGGTAGAGCGACGTTGATATCGACCAATGGAAAAATGATAATGGCAAAGGCTACTGAAAATCCCCCTTTCGCCATAAGCGGTATAGACTTATGCGAAAAGAAGGGAACGTACAGAAATAGCCCGACCATTCGGGTCAGGATCAGTATGAACGCGAATATATCGTTCGGAGCGAACATCTATTAAAAAGGGATCTCCGTTATTTTAGAAAACACAGTCATTGTGAAATTCATCAGTGTCTTCATTAGCCAGGAGGCTGAGAAAACGAGGACTCCACCGACGGCGAAAAGCTTGGGAGCGAACGAAAGCGTTTGCTCTTGAATACTAGTCACCGCCTGGATCAGGGAAATTGTAAGACCCACGACGATCGTCGTAATCAAGATCGGACTTACTAGCATCAGCGAATTGTATATCGCCTGACGGAACAACTCTATGGCCATCTCCAAACTCATAACTGAAAACTCTGTACCAATGATTTAATTACAAGTGTCCATCCGTCTACCAAAACGAACAGCAATAGCTTGAAAGGGAGTGATATAACGATAGGTGGCATCATCATCATACCCATCGCCATCAGCGTAGTGCCGACAAGAAAGTCTATTAGAATAAAGGGGAGGAAGATCAGGAATCCCATTTGAAACGCGGTACGGATCTCGCTCATAACAAATGCAGGTACAACCACGCGCATGGGAAGCTCGGTCGTAGTGGTCGGTCCCATATTCGCCAAATCCAAGAAGAACTCTACATCGTCGATCTTCGTTTGCTTCAGCATGAAATCCCTAAGCGGCCCCGATCCTTTCGCTAGCGCTTCCTCGGTCGTAATCGCCTTGTCGAATAACGGTTGCAACGCGTTGGTATTCACTTCTTGGAATACCGGCTGCATGACGAAGAACGTGATTACAAGGGCTAGCCCTACTATAAGCTGATTGGATGGCGCCTGGTGCACGCCCAAAGCGGTACGAACAAAACCGAGGACGATGATAATACGCGTAAAGCTCGTCATCAGCACCACGATTGACGGACCCAGCGTGAGCAGGGTCATTAGCAGAAGTATCTGAATGGCAGCGCCTACATCCTGGCCACCCTCTTCCTCATCTCCCATATTGATGCTTAAGCTAAGCCCAGATGGCGTTGTAGACTGACCGTACGAATCGTCCGCAAATGAGACGAAAAGAAAACCAACTAGCAGAAATGTGAGGAACCGCTTCATGCCAACTCCCGAACTGCTGCGCTTTCGACCTGAGGTTCAATCGAAGGAAACTCATTCCGATAGCCATTTAAAGAGGTGAGATAATCGATTTTCCCTGGGCCGACTCCTAGCAGAACCTTGTTTTCTTCGTACTCGACCACCATAAGGTACTGTCGATTGCCAAGCATCTACTCTCGGCGACCTTTAGCTTGCCTTCGCTGTTGGAGAACGGCTTGCGAATAACGCCTCTCTTAAAGAGATACCAGGCAGCTACCGCCATTCCTCCCAGGATGACCAGGTAGCCTAAAGTCGTTACGACCATTCCAATCGCAGATCCGCTTTCCGACATCAGGTCAGAGTAGACCGCTTCGCTATCAGCGTTCGGAGCATCGTCGGTTGTCCGACTTGGAAAGATAACTTGAGGTTGCTCTTCTTCTGCTTCTTGGGCCATAGACGCCGGCGACCCTGCAGAAAAGCATACCGCCCAAAAGAGCAGAATTCCAATGCCCTGAACGATGTTTAGTCGAAATCCAGCGTTTCGCCGGAATGGGCGTTCCAATAATTGATCGATCATGCCATTGCCTTAGCAAAGGCTATGCCCACCTACATCAAACTATTGGTAAGTCATTGATTATAAGACAAATAAAAATGTCATTTTTCTCACGTATCGTTCAAACGACATTTCAGCGCATTTCTTGCCTACTTGCGTCGGCAGCCTATGCGGGCTCTCTTTCTAATAACGTATCAGCCAGCGAGAACTTTAGCATATTGAAGCGAAATTCTACTTAGCTGTAACTTTTTCTCGAATACGCATTGTAGCGGACGCAAAAATAGGCCCTATATAACCTACGAGAATTATAAAATTGACCGCTTCCGGCGGTCCTGAACTAGCGACTTCTCAGCTGTTTGCCATTTTAGTAATCTTAATTCCAAAATTGTCCTCTACAACGACAACTTCTCCGTAGGCGATAAGCTTGTCGTTAACGTAAAGTCCTACAGGATCCTTAGCTTCCTGATTCAGCTGTATCACCGATCCCGGCACAAGTTCCATGACCTCACGCATCGGCATCCTGCAAGACCCCAGCTGTACAGTCATTTTTACTCGAACATCCATTAAAAGGCTCAAGTCCTTCTCTTGCTCAACTATTTCGCTCATTGTTCAACTTCTTTCTCTTCAAGTTTCTCGCTAATCCGAACGGCGACTCGATTCTTATCCAAACCGATCTCGCCTTTAAATTTAATAGTATTGGTGAGTCGTATACGCGTTTCACTCAGTATATCCTTTGGAAATCGAATCACATCGCCAGGCCGCAAATGGGCGACCTCGTTCACGGTAAGGCTATCTGCATCCCATTCTGCCTTCACGGGAATATCCACCTTATCGAATGATCCCTGCCACTTCTTCTTGGAATCCTCCAATTCAGGATTCATCTCCTTTTCCTTGTCCTCGTACATCTTCTTGATGATCGGCTCCAAGGTATAGTAAGGGATTCCAATCTGAATGGACTCGGAGCAATCTCCCACCCCGGCCTCCATCGCAAGCACAAGCATGATTGAGTCCGCAGGGGCCGTCTCCAAAAACCGACCATTGCTCTCATGTCCAATAATGGAGGCGTTGAGCTCCCGTTCCGTCTTCCACTGGCGACACCATTCATCGAGAACAATGTTCGCTACATCGTCTACGAGATTCATTTCAATCTCCGTCAAGTAGCGTTCACCATGTACTGAATGACCCTTTCCCCCGAGCATACGGTCAACCATAGTCAGAGCGAGACGCGGATTGATATCGATCGCGCCCACCCCATGCAGTTGATCGAGCTTGAACAAAACCACGTGCGCGGGATTCGGAATCGTTTCCGTGTACTTGCTGTACGTTAGAGTCGCTAGACGCGACATCTTCAAAGAATATTCCAGGCGCAGAAAAATCGACAGTCGCGCTGCCAAGTAGCGTATGAACTCCTCATGACGAATCCGAACACGTCGCAGCTCAACCTCCGTAAGGAATACCGGATTCCTGAAATCATAGGTCTCAATGCGGGGCCCCTTCTGAGTACGGACCTTATTCCCTTCGGGATCATAAATGATCTCTTCAGGCTCATCCATCGCTTCCACGATGAGGGCATCGATATCGGTTTGATCCAGGAGCTCTCCGTCTAGAGACTCATCTTCGGGTTCATCAGGCATAAAATACGTTCTCCTACTGGACTACGAATTGCGTAAAGTAAATTTCGTCCACCATTGGCGGCTGAAGCACTTGATCGAATCCTTGCTTCAATTGATTTCTTACCGTATCCATAATATTAGGACGCTCAAGATCCGCCAACGTCAAATGCCTCAGTACGGTAATCGCGAGATCTTTCATCTCCATCTCATACTGATCAACCTTGTCTTGAATATCAGGATTCTGGCTTTCAATCGTGAAATTAACGCTCAGGAAGCGAGTCATGCTCACTCCGCTGATGTTCACAATAAGCGCAGGAAACTCAACGAGTATCTTTTCGCCAGACTCCACTTGAATCTTGGAAGGGTCGATCTCTTCGTGGTGATCCTCCGCGGCTGGTTCCGGAACATGCTTAGCGATTTCCGGAAGAAATAGGAATTTGAACATCGCGAAAGAGATGACTGGCATCAACAGGATAACCAGTAGGGCGGGGAGCATGCCTCCACCGCCGCCACTCTTCGCGGACTGTTCATTGGCTTCCTGAGGTGTATTCTCTTCTGCCATATTAGGGTCCGTTTCTATTTGGTTGGTTAACTACCTACGACTGGTAGAAATTATCGTTTTAAGTTCACAACTTCCTGCAGGATGTCATCCGATACAGTGATGATTCGAGAACCTGCCTGGAAACCACGCTGCGTGGTTATCATCTGAGCAAATTCCTCCGTCAAATCCACGTCGGACAACTCGAGGGCTCCTTGCTGAATTCGCCCAAGTCCTTCACGTCCTGCTACTTGCAGTGCCGATAAGGCCACGCTCGTGCGACTGACAACGTCCTGATCCGCAGATAGCCCTTTAAGCCCTGCTGCGCCGAAGCCGCTATACAGATTACGTCCTTCACAGATCAACGCAGAGGTGTCATTGAAATCGACCAACATGATTTGCCCCTTGTTGAAAGAAGCGCCATCGGAAAGGAAGAAGGTGATCATCCCTTCGGGGTCGATAGAGAAATTCGTGAGATCAGGCGCCTGATCATTGCGCACTTGGTTTATGCGCTTGATGCCTTCCAGCTGGGACTCCGCTGAAGTCGCCCCACTAGGGATCAAGCCTTGGATGGCAGCAACGTTATTAGCCTGCGCAGTGGCGTCTCCAAGGTGCAACAGATCAATTGTCGCCATCAGGTCCGATATCGCCGTACCGGTAAGACCTGTTGCCGCTGAATCAGCAGAGAAAATGGAATTAAACATATCCTTGGATACTGCTCCTCGAATGTCCGCATCGGAAACCGTATCCGCTTCGGTGGTACTTTGATTGCGTTGAGCAATGATAGCCTGCACAGCTTCACTAGCGAATGTATGCCAGCCAGGTACCTCATCAATCGTACCATCTGGGTTGAAAGTCATGGATCCCGCTCCTACATTGTGAGCGCCGTTCCAAACGAGATTTCCCGCTCCATCGTTGGCAATCAAATTATTCGTATAGTAGATCGAATTTCGAGATACTCCATTTGGCGAATAGGGTCCGATAATCTCCTCCGCTTGAGTCTTATCGAATCCCAGCGAAATATCGCCCAGATCAGAGGGTTCAATCGTTCCAGAAACAGCGTCGTTGTTCTTGGAGAACGTCCAGTTCCCATTGCCGTCGACAAATACATTGTATCCAATCGCTCCATCATTCGAACCTTGGACCCGGAAACCCTCAGTCGTAACCAAATTTCCTTGGTCATCGATTCGGAAGTCCCCGCCTCGAGTCGCATACTTCGTATCTTCGTTTCGCGCATCGCTTACGAGGAAGAAGCCATCGCCGGATACCGCTAGATCGGTTTTTTGATTCGTACTCGACAAGCCGCCCTGGTGAAACAAGCCCTGGATCGAGTCCACTTGTACACCCAAACCGACTTGAGATGCAGTTACGTTCGATCCTTGTCCATCTTGCGGCGACGGCGCCGACTGAGTGAGGATCTGATTAAAAGTTTCTGAGTACTTAACTCGAGATCCTTTGAAAGAAACCGTATTCACATTGGCAATATTGTTACCAATTACTTCCATTCCTTTCGCAAAACTGCGCAAGGCGCTGATTCCACTGCTTAATGCTCCAAATGCCATAATATTTTTCGTTTAAAGTTATCGTTTGCGGATCAATGCATCAGCTCCGCTAGGGCTGTTCTATTTTATATACTAAATTCAGATCGTAGTCTTTTCCGTCGACGAAGATGCTCGTCTTTCCGTCTTTATACTCGATTCCTTCGGCGATACCGGAAAGGTCCTCTCCATCCACGAGCAACGTCACTTTCTTTCCGATGTAGCCTTGGGAAGCCTGAAATTGCTGAAGGCTCGTAAACTCGCTGAAGTTGTCGTTGAGGTTAGACATCATCTCCAATTCGCTAAAGTTAGCCATCTGAGCGATGAAGGCAGTATCATCCATCGGCTCGAGCGGATCCTGGCTCGCCAATTGGGTAGTAAGGAGCTTAAAGAACTCCGCCTGTCCCAGCGCTTCTTGCTGCGCTGGCTTAAAGTTCGTTTCGTTAGGATCGCGCGCGACAAAGTCACTCGCTTGCGGTCCGGTCGCTGTTAGTAGGTCTGACATGGGTCTATGCGTAAGTTTTAAGTTCTTGATCCGATGAGAGATCGCTATCGTTGGAATCTGAAGCGGCTTGCTCGGTTTCTTGTTCCGATGCGCGCTTCGAGTTTCGTTGCTCGCGACGCTGGTCGCTTACCTTTGAATCGTTTGCCGACCCATCCTTGGACTGCCCACCACGTTGTTCGAAGTGGGAAGCGTGCTCACTATCCAAAGCATTAAATTGAGGAATATTCGCCTTAATTCCCTTTTGACCTAGCTCATTGGCGAATTCCGCCCAGCTAGACTTTATAAGACTTTCAAGGCCTGATACATCGGTCTGCATCGCCGTGTTGACTTGCCCTGATTCCATGGATACGCGGAGGACTAAACTCCCCCCATGATCAAAATTAATCTTAATTGAAACTGAATCGCTTTTTGTGGATACAAGCTTATCCACGCTCTTTGCGAGAGCCGTATAGATTTCCTTTGTTTCACCAGCGGTCTTGCTCGCATAGCTGGAAGGCTGAGCCTTCGCTACAAATGACGACTTTCGAGATGAGGAACTTTCTGCCTCGTTTAACTGGAACCCTTGAGAAGCCTCTCCCTTGGCGCTATTAGCTATCGGCTTGACGATGAGTTCGCCCTTCCCTTTCGAGTCAAAATTCTGACCCGTCCCTCTAGAGCTTGACAGATTCTCGACCTGAGTCGTAACAGAAGACGCTCCATTCAGGCCCGTCCCTGCTAGGCTTGAATGGACCGGATTCGCTGTCGTTCGCTGCGACACGACGCGAGGGGCCTGAGGCTTTAGATCAATGCCGCGCGCGATTCGATTGCTCTCCAAAGCAAGAGATCCATCCGATTTCCGAGCTGCGCTCGATTCCGCGGACCCGTTTTCTGGGTTTGCTGAACTCACGCTAGGCGAAAGTTTCTGGGCGTCAGCTCGCGAGGAGCTATTTTGTTGGCCCGCTGCGGGTTGAGATGCTTTGGACGGGCGATTCTCCAAGCCTTTCACGCTTGGAGTATCGCTCCCGTCTTTAGTTAAATTGTTTTCGAAACGATCTGAGTTTCCCTGATTCGTGTTCAGCGAGGCCTGCTCTGACACAGGAGTAGCAGGAGCATTCGCTGTAGGGCCATTGCCTGCCTTCGCTCGAGCGTTCTCGACCGCCGCGGTCAAAGACTGCTTCGCCTTTTTTGGATCAATCGCTAGTATATCAGCGTCGCTCTTTTTCACGTTCTCGAAGTCCTTCGACTTCAATGGGTGACTCGTCGCTTCCTTAGTGGCTCGACCTTCGTTTACCAGCGCCTCACGACCCAAACGGTCATTCGCAACGCCTATCGACGCCAATGGCTGCTTAGGCCCCTTCCTAGAGACCTCATCCTAGGATACCAAAACGCCTGACTCCGTTGGAGCTGCGGGTTTCGTATTCTCGACTGTAGGGACTTGCGCCATGCTTCCCACCTGTTGAGCAGAGTTGATGCCAGAATCATTCTTTGAAATTTTATTATCCTGATTATCAACAACTAACGAATGTACAACATTTGAATTTAACAGTTGGTTGACATTCGTGCCTAACGGGAACTTTGCCTCATGGGCAGATTTTTCCGTTTTTGGCCCCTGCGATTCGCTATCTTCCTCTTCATCAAGATCGGAAACGCGAGCGCCCTCATGGCGATCCTCCGATCGAGCGACCTTCGCATGAGCCTGCTCTTCTCGATCAACTTGGGTCAAAGTCGACGGATCGGGCGACCGATTCGATTCAGAAGACCGAGGCAGCGGAGGCAATTGATTCGACCTCAACGACGATGGCGACCGACCAAATCCTGAATTGCCAAATCCAGGGAGGGATCCAAGACGTCTTGTCTCGAATCTATCCTTTGTTCGGTGTTCCGATTCCTCGTCTTCCGACGATTCAATACTATCGCTGGAGGCTCGTTTCGACGAAGATTCCAGGCCCAAAAGCTTTTGGGCTCCTATGAGAGCCTTATCCCAAAAACTGCTAAATTGTCCATCCTTGCTACCGGTCGCGCTTCCTTGCGGGTCGCTCCAAACGTTTCGTTTCGTGCTGTTTTCATTCTCGCGTACCACCGGGTTGGATACGCTAGTCGGCTCTATGGACATTAAATAATTGGTTACATACTAGGTGATTCGTTATTCTTTTGAAAGTCGGAGCATGTTTGAGAGTTTCGCAGCCCGTTTGATGAGCGCTTCCTTACCTCCATCTTGCAGAGCCATTTCCTGCAATATTTCCCCGATCGTATCGGGTTTCATAAATTTCAATATCTTTGCTACGGTGGCGTCGTCTAGTTCATTGAAGATGCTTACCGTTGCCGGACCATCCAGCTTGCTGTAGGTGTCCGCTAGGGTTTTGAGATTTTTCTTCTCCCACTCCTCAACGGCTACAACGTCCTTTAACAAGGTTTCGCGCATTCGCTCGACCTCCGTCTTGATGTGGTTGATTTCCTCGCGATCGGACTTGAGGCGCGCTTCATAGCTGGCCAACTTCGCCTCCTCTTCCGCCACCTTCGCAATGCGATTGTCCAATTCCATCTTCAGCATTTCCAGATCGTCGCTGGAAAAGCTCCACTCGATGGGAGAGGGATCTTCACGCTTGATGACCAGTACATCCTTTTTCTGCGGAAATAATTGATCGCGATACATCACGTACGCGCCCACTTGCGTCCCGACCATTAACGTCAACGCAAGCACCGCTAGGAACCAAGGTTTGCTAATTAAACTATTCATATGCTGCCCTTTCCATGCTACGAGCATTATAGATGGCTTCGATTTCCAAAATCTCCTGGCGAGCAACTTCAGATCGATGCTCCTCCAGACGACGTTGCTTTAAATTCTCGACCACTTTCTTTTTCTGCATCGCGAGTGACATTTCCGCTAGCGCCTTATTTCTAGCATCAATAGCACCTTCAATGACGCCCGAGCCTCGTCAGCTTCCCGCCCAGCTGTTTCGATTGAACCCTGCATAGCAAGACGCTCATTTCTCGAGAAGCTCTCCGCCCTGCTTTCATTCCAACGGTCGCAAATCGCTTCGCGCGCCTGGTCCGCCGATTGCGCTTTTTCTTCCAATTGCGTCACTCGTTGAATGGCTCTATTCAAGCTCTGCCGCGCAATTTGCTCTTCCCATTCCTGCAATCCGAGAAGTCCCTTAAGCTTGAACTCAAATTTCTTCATCTAACAACCTCCATCAGTTGCTCGTAGGAATCACGACTGCTGACATGCTCCATAAAATTCTGCTTGAGCAGATTCATAATTCGTTCGTGAGCAAGGATTGCGTTATCGATTCTAGCGTTTACGCCTTTGTTGTAGGCACCTAGATTTATTATGTCTTCGTTCTTTCGATACAAAGCTAGATAGTCTCTCGCAATGCTCGCGAGTCCGACTTCATCCGCTGAAGAAATGTCATTCACGAGTCGGCTAATGCTCTCCAGAACATCTATTGCGGGAAAGTGATTTGCAGTCGCCAATCGCCGAGACAGGACAATATGCCCATCCAATATTCCCCGTACAGCGTCCGACACTGGTTCGTTAAGGTCATCGCCCTCGACAAGCACTGTGTAAAACGCGGTGATCGACCCCTTCGATGAATTGCCCGAACGCTCGAGCAGCTTTGGCAACTTGGAAAAGACTGAAGGCGTATACCCCTGCTAGCGGGCGGCTCCCCAATGGCAAGCCCGACCTCTCGCTGCACCATGGCATAACGAGTCACCGAGTCCATTAGAAACAGGACACGCTTCCCAGATTCACGGAAGTTCTCCGCAATGGTGGTAGCGAGATTTGCCGCTCTCAAACGAAGCGGTGCGCTTTGGTCCGAGGTCGCTACGACAACAACCGTCTTCCTGAGTCCTTCTGCGCCAAGGTCTTTCTCGATAAATTCTCTGAGCTCGCGACCGCGTTCCCCAACGAGAGCGATCACATTTACATCCGCGTCCGAACCTCTAGCCAGCATACCCATCAGCGTTGACTTACCCACGCCGCTTCCAGCGAATACTCCCAAGCGCTGACCGACCCCGACAGGACTGAATAGATCGATCGCCTTAACGCCTGTTTCAAAGCGGTCCGTGATACGTTCACGCAATAGCGGATTCGGTATCTTGCGATTTCGAGAATTTTCCTCTCTAAAGTGGATTGGCCCCAACTGGTCTATCGGATTTCCAAGCCCGTCTAGCACTCGGCCCAGAGCTTCAGACCCAACTGGGATTTGATTGACGCCGGCGCTCAACTGCACATGGCAGCCCGGATGTACGCCTTCCATATCTTCAAGAGGCATCAACAGTATCTTATGGTCGCGAAACCCAACCACTTCCGCATGTATCCGTAAATTCGTACTCGGAGAGACGATATCGCAAATATCACCCAAGCTTGCTTGAGGACCTTCAGACTCAACAACAAGGCCTGCTACCTGAACGACTTTGCCCAATCGTGTAACGGTATCCGAAGATTCCACACGGATTCCAATATCGGCGGCCCATTCTGGCAATATCCTATTCATCAGTTCGGCTTTAGCCCATCCTTAAGGCGGTCAAGCTTAGTTGACATCAATCCGTCGACTTTTCCGAAACGGCTGCTTAGCATGCAATCGCCTCGCTTAAGTCCCTTGTCGGACTTGAACTCCAATCGAGGATGCTTTACCTTGAGATCCGCTTCGAGATCCTCGAGCAATTCCAGGTCCTGTGGATTCAAGCGAATTTCCATAGCTTCGTCGTCTAGTCCAGACTCCTCGATGACAGAATTCACTATGGAATGCACAATCTCAGAGCTAAGCTCAAGACCCCCTATAGCGCGGCTGACGCACTCATGCGTAAGAGTCATCAAAGCCTCCCTCGCTTCTTCACGGATAACGCCGAATTTGCTTTCCAAAGTAGAGAATGTCTGTTCGCGAAGGGCATTCACTTCTGATCGGAAATCGAGAATCTGCTGATTGTATTGCTGGCTCGCTTCGTCATACCCTTTCTGATACGATTCTTCCATAGCTGCTTTATGAACACTCGCATCCACTCTCGCGTCTCCGTCATAGGAAACGCGAAGGCCAACTAAAGCCTCACCCAACTCAAGATTCGTCTTAGACTGTCTGACTGTCACCATCTAGGCTAATCTCCTCCTGCTCTTCCAATCGACGCACCACTTGTATAACGCGCTCCTGGGCTGCTTCTACCTCAGTCAGTTTCACCGGCCCCATCATCTCAAGCTCTTCTAGGAGCGTTTCCGCTGCACGCTTCGAAACGGCCTGCATAATGAAATCCTTCAGCGGATCTGATGCAGACTTAAGGGAAACCGTAAGATCCCCCGAATCGACCTCGCGCATGATGCGCTGCAGATCCGGCAGCTCGAGACGAATCAAATCATCGAAGCTGAACATCTTCTTTCGAATTTCCGATCCAAGAGTCGGATTTCGCTCTTCGCTCTTCGATATTCGCTAGAATCTCTTTGCTGTCTTCCTTTTCGAGAGTGTTGAGGAGGTCCGCAACCATTCTTACACCGCCGCTGCGATTCATGGTTACCTTGCCTCCTGTATCCAAATTCTTGCTTAGCGAATTCGCTACCTTGTTGATAATTTCAAGGGAGGTTGGCTCAAGCATGCCCAATCGCTCAATCACCTCTTCCCGCAGGTCTTGGTTGAACATGCCCAATATCGGACCCGCTTTGTCGTTTTCCAAATACGACAGGACAAATGCAATCGTCTGAGATTGCTCAGTCTTGATCATATTGAAGATCTGCCTCGGCTCCATTTGCTCAATTTCCTTGATCACCTCAGCCGAGTTGCTGGAAGGAGCGATGCGTTCGAGAATACTCGAAGCCTTGAAATCCCCTTTCGCAATCTCAAGAGTCTTTCTCGTGTAGAACGCCCCCCGAGCAGCGAGCCATAACTGGATAGGATCACACCAGAAAATTCATCGATCGCCTTTTGCTGATCTTCCTCTTCGATCGCAGTTATTGCCGTCATTTCACGGCAAATAAGCTCAATCTCCTCGTCTTCAAACTGCTTGAGCACATGGGCCGCCGCTTCTGGACCGATAACGATCAGAAACGTAGCCAATTTCTGCGTACGAGATAGTTTTTCGCAAACTCCAGCCATGATAATTATCTATTCTCCGTTTCCCCGATCCATTCCCGAAGCGACACGCCTATATTGGCTGGCTTCTGACGTATAAGCTCATTGAGCATCTCTGGCGTTACGGTTCCATTGTCCTCCAGGTTCCGATTTTCGAGCATCTGCTCGGGTTGAAGCACTTCGATCGAAATTTCTTCCGGCTTGGTTTTCTTTAGCATCTGCAAGAAGAAGATGATTACTCCAACACCCAGAACTATTCCCAAGAAATTCTTGCCTAGATCTACCCATTTCTGGAAGTCGAACCCACCGGTAAGCGATTGCGTATGCAACGCGACTGGATCGGGGGCGAACTCCATTTCATTTACGGTAACTAGCTGCTCAGCCGTTTCGCCATTGTTGAGCTGAATTCCGAGAGCATTGATTACAATCTGTCGAAGCTCGTTCAATTCCTCAGGTCCTCGAGGGATCGGATTTCCCTGCTCATCCAATCGCTTCGCTACCAAGAGCGACGCCGTTAGTCGACGAATCGTGCCTGGGCTTTGCACGCGATTGCTCACTACCTTCCCAATTTCATAGCTCTCAGTCTTTTGCTCTGTAGAATCTTCTCGATCCGTGAACGATCCACTCGACCCGCCTTCCGCGCTAGGGACATTGGACTGGGTTCCTGCTACGCCTCCGTAGGCCCCTCCATTCTCTGTTTCCGAAGTCTTGGCCTCCTCAGTAACGGAAGAACGAAGTACCCCCTCCGGATCGAAGCTCTCTTCGGTGGTTTGAACCGTGGCGGTATCAACATCGACTGCGACGCGAACCTCCGATTGGTTTGATCCCAGCACGCGATCCAGCATACTCTGAACCTTCGTCGTAAAATAGGCTTCGAGCCCTTTGCGATACCGGATCACGTCATTCGACATTCCTCCTTCAATCCATCGCTTTTAAGTTCTTCGCTCAGAACGACTCCAGCGCTATCTACCACAACGACATCGTTCGCGTTCAAGCCTTGAATCGAGTTCGCGACCAACTGCCTGATCGAGTTTACCGCCGATAAAGTCATCCCGCCACTTGTATCCACGAAAACGGAAGCGCTCGCACGCTCGCGTCCTTCGCTGGTGACGATAATTCTATTCTCCGGCATCACGACCATCACTCTTGCAGAGCGAACACCGCTGAACTGAGTGATCGTTCGTTCGAGCTCGCCTTTGATCGCTCTTAAGTAGTTCGTACGCTGAACGAAATCGCTGATCCCAAAGCTTCCCTGATCGAACAATTCGAATCCAGGACCGCTGCCTGAAGGCACCAGGCCTTCCGATGCGAGCTCCCAACGCAACTTGTGCACCATGCTCGACTGAACATAGATCGAATTTCCATTCTTGCCGGTTTCAAAACTGGCGCCCTTTTGTTCGAGCTTCGTTACGATCTCCCCCGCTTCTTCCGGGTCTAGATTGCCATAAAGCAGCTGCATGCTCGGTTGGCTCGCCCACACCATCAGGGCAATCATCGCTAGTCCGACCAAACCGGCAGCTAGAATAAGCGATATTTTCTGATTGGCCCCAAGCGGGTTCCAAAGATCTTTAAATTGATTTAATAATGCCATTCAATATTGTCTCCAAAATTAGCTACACTGGCATTTTCATCAGTTCCTGATAAGACTGAACCAGCTTATTGCGTACCTCTACGAGCATCGTAAACGCCATTCCTGACTCTTGCATCGCAATCATAGATTGGTGAATGTTGTCAGTCTCTCCCAAGAGCAAGCGATTGGTCTCTTCCATCGCTATCTTGCCCTTCTCGTCTACATCCTTGACGAGATCGCCGATCATGTTTCCAAATGACTGACTCGGTTCGCTCGCCTTCGGCAATGCCTCTAATTCTTTGGGCTGGAAAGATTTATTAAGCTTTAAGCTATCAACAAGCGACGGATTGTAGGCTTGTTGCGATGCAATGCTTGAATTTAATTCGATCATAGGAATGCGGGGACAAATTCTTCAATAGATACTACTGTCTACCCATTCGTAGGGCGTTTTGGGCCATTTGCTTAGCCGTTCGAACTACCTGCAAATTAGCTTCGTAACTCCTTGAGGCGGCGATCATGTCGACCATTTCATTAGTTAAATTTACATTGGGAAGTCGCACCATCCCTTTAGCGTCCGCGTCTGGATGGCCTGGATTGTAAACGAGCGGGCCCGCTTTCGGATCCGTCGTGATCGACTTAACCTGAACACCCGTCCCCATATTCTTAGTTCCATCCGAGTTCGTGCCAATCTCCATGAGCTCGGCTTCAAAGCTGACCATCTGCCTTGAATAAGGCGTTCCATCGGGTCCACGGGTTGTATGGGCATTGGCGATATTCTGACCAATGACATCCAAACGCACTTTCTCCGCTGCGAGCGCGGAGGCGGTGCTTTCAAGTCCTGGCATTATATTCATATCAATTCTCTCTTCTTAAAATTTAAAGAACGCGGCCCGTGATTGCGGTCTTGATACGCTTCATCGAATTGGCCGTGTACTGTGTAAGAAACTCGTACTGCATCGCGTTCTCATTCATTTTCATCAGCTCAGAGTCCATCTGCACATTGTTTCCGTCTGGACGAACACTCGCTGTTTTGAGATCGGTCTCGATCGTGGCCTGAAGCTTAGCGATCGATTCGACGTCATTGCTTTGAGCGAGTTTCTGCAATTGCTGAGCGAAATCGGCTTTTACGTCCGTTCTCTTGTATCCAGGCGTCTCCGCATTCGCCAGATTGCCGGATATCGCTTCATGGCGAGCATGCGAAACGTCTAGCAGCTTCTTCGCTAGCACATAGTTTTCACGCTCTAATACTTGATCGATCATGCCATGCGCTCAGCAAAGCCATGCCCAATCAATTGAACTAATTCATAAACCCTTGTAAAACAAAGGTTTAAAATTTCAAAAAATCCTTTAAGCGCTAAGCGAGCTAGCAAGGGCATTTCTTGCCTATCGAATTCCAGTCCTCCTTGAGGTACTTAGGCGACGATAGGGACGCCGACCTGTTAAGTAACGCGCTTCGGCCCAAATACTTTAAGCGCAATCATCGAAAAACGCTAATTCGATGCATCGCTAGCTCTTTGTTCGAGCGCGTAACGATCCAGCAGCAACAGCGAGTCGGGATTACCTTCCGCCATCTTAAGCTTATCGATCATGTCTGAAACCGCCTTTTCTTCCTCTACTTGCTCATCCACGAACCACTTCAAGAATGACACCGTGGCGAAGTCGGACTCGTCCATCGCGATTTTGTACAAATCATAGATATGCTGCGTCACAGACTGCTCCTGCGCTAAGCTGCTCTCAAACACGGACCGTACAGATTCGAAATCCCAATTCGGCGCTTCAATCGCTAGAAGCCGCACGACTCCCCCTCTATCGATCAGGTACTGATAGAACTTCACCGCATGTACACGTTCCTCTTCGCTTTGCAATCGCATCCATTGAGCGAATCCATCAAATGCATTCCTCTCGAAATACGCGGACATCGACAGGTATGCATGCGATGCTGAAAATTCGATACCAATCTGCTCGTTTATGGCAGCTTCCAATTTAGGGCTTATATCCATGGCGCAAACATTAGTGGAGACGATTCAATGGTCCAGCGTGAATCTTTGGCCATCTTCACCCACAACCTGGGTACGATCCCAATCGCGGCGTCCCTCCCAGGCATAGGGGCATTGCTTGTCGAACGGAGGACTGCTGGGCATCGATATCAGTTGATATTCTGGTCCTTCGGCTTTGAGCCGTATGGCCGCAGACAGATCCAGTCCAGATTTAGGTCCTTGATCTCCAACAGCTTCTCCAAAGCAAAATGCCTCCAAAGTCGGCCCTAGATCGAGCAACGAAATCAAGAGGGGATCACGTCGAGCCTTCCTGAATTCTAACGGCCAGGAGAGAATCAACGGAACGCGAACCGATTCTTCATGAGGCCATCCTTTCCTAAATAACCCGTGAGACCCATGCATATCGCCATGCGCCGACGTGAATACAAAGATCGTATTCTCCCAATCCAATCGAGCTTTAACGCGATCGACTAACCTGCCAATTGCCCTGTCCGTCGCTTCGATATGAGCATAATAGCCAAAGAGCTCGTCTCGGGCCGCCTGGCAAATCGTTTCATCTTCAGGTACCTCTTTGGGAAGAGAGATGGATTCCACACTCTGAGGTTCTATTCCCGAGGCATTGTCCCCATAGGGTGGATGCGGCGCATCCAAGCTCACTATCGAAAAGAGCGGCGCCTGCGAAGTTCGGTCATTGAGAAAAGACGAAAATCGATCAACGAGCGTATCCGATTGATATCCGGGAATCTTGATTGGCGATGGCAATCGCGTACCATGGTAGTAGCCATCATTCAGTAAAAATCCTGACTCGAAACCTTCCCAAAACGAAAATCCCCCACGGCGCTCTTCAGGGACTACAATTCGGGCGTGCGCCTCACCTACCACGGGACTTGTGGGATCGCGCTCATACAGCTGCCACTTACCAAAGAACGCTGTGTCATATCCTCTTTCTTGATACGAGTGAGCCATTGTACGGGCATTCGGCGGTAACGAATCATAGTAATCGGAGATTCCATTCTCAGGGCAGCGGGTTCGAGTAAGCAACGCTGCTCGCGCGAAGACGCCAAATGGATGAGGCGTCACTGCCTGGGTGAAATCAATGGAATTCTCGGCCAGCGAATCGAGGAATGGCGTACAGGCGTTTACATCCCCCGCATAACCGACTGATTGCCCCCTCCATTGCGTCGTCAGAACCACAATCACGTTCGGATATCGATCATTCGAGGCCATCGAAAGACGACATCAGCGCTCGGCTATTGATATCGCAAGCGAATTAGAGCACCGTTCGCCCATGCAAAACAATCGTCCGAATATAGCGATTCGAACCGCCGCGGAATCCGATGTGACCCGCATTATGGAAATGATCCGCGGGATGGCTAAATATGAAAAGCTCACGCATCAGCTAGAGATAGATGAATCAGCATTGCGCAGCAGTCTATTCGGTGACAATCCGGTACCCTATGCTCTCGTTGCGGAGATCGATGATCGAGTGGTTGGATATGCGATCTATTTCTTCAACTTTTCAACATTCCTAGGCAGGAACGGACTCTACCTCGAGGACTTGTACGTCGATACGGAACACCGCGGCAAAGGAGTGGGCGATCTCCTTTTCAGATCGGTGGCGAACATCGCTCACACCGAGAACTGCGGTCGCATGGAGTGGGTTGCGTTGGACTGGAATACGCCCGCGCTCGAATTCTACAAAGCGAAAGGCGCTCAAAATCTAGATGAGTGGAGGCTCCATCGCCTATCTCGAAAAGAGCTAATCGATTTGGTCGGTGACTAATCGCCCAGTTCTCAATTCAGTCGAAAAGCGCGTCGTGTGGCTAACAAGCTTGTCGCTCGATGCGCCCCCTGGTGGCCCTCATATGGCAAAACGCGATCGCTGCTCACTTCGATCACTCGCTTGGGTACCATCGGTTCCTGGTTTTTACGTCGGTATGGCTCGGATACAGCGCTGATCGTTGGCTCGATACATGGCGTAACAATTGCAATCTCTCTCGAAGGCACCTATTTCACGCGTCCAAGCGATGGACGCTCTTTGCTATCTGGATTTTCATTCTCAGCATTTCAATGACAATTGCTATTTTGAAACTATCGCCGGAATTGCTGCGCAATGGCTTCGCTCTAGCGCTTCTATCTATAGTAGCCACCGTTGCCATACAAACTACCCGCGCAATTCGATTCAAATGGCTGCACAAGTCTCTAGTCACGGCTCTGCTAATGTCGTTGAGTATCCTGTTATCCACTATCCCAAACCCGATCGAACTTGCGCTGGACCCAGTCGCTATAATGCTCAGCGCATTCACCTTCAATTGCTCTCTCATTCATTTCTGGGAGGCCTCTATCGACAACAAGCAAGAGCGGGAAATCGCTTCGTCCCCTCGAAATATGAGCCTTGTTTGCTTGTTTTCAATCACTCTAACTGTGGCGTTCCTCAATCTCGGATACATTGAGATTGCTTTGTACTCACTTGCTTCAGCTCTCTTGTTGGGAAGCATGCATTGCATACGCGATCGCATCCCACTTGAATTGCGAAGAACCTTAGCGGACATCGCGTTGTTCACACCCCTCGCAGCTCTCGTATGAAGAAATCGTTCGACACGCTTGCAAATCGTTATGCTTTGCTGGAGTGGATTGTCTTTGGGTCGATCCTCCAGAAAGCGCGCCAATTTTCTTTGGCAGCGATAGAGGCAAATAGGCCAATCAAAGCTCTCGTATTGGGCGATGGGCGATTTTCGAAGTATGCCCTATCGGGCAAAGACCGCTCCTTACAATTGATTCGCTAGACGCTAGCCTTCAGATGCTTAAAAAAGCGAATGTTCTCATTTCAAGCGCAGGCAGCATCGAGGAGCATCGCTACAGGCAAATTCATATCAATGCGCTGCAATACTCATATCCTATATCAGAATACGATATCGTGATCTGTCACTATTTCCTCGATTGCTTCATTGAACGCAATGCATCCGATCTACTGTTAAAAATTGAGAAGTCTTTAAAACCAGGCGGTTTCTTCTTGTATTCTGATTTCAATGATTCCTGCCTCCTTCATCAATTAGCGATTTGGATTTTATATCGATTCTTTCGTCTCACGACCGATATCGAGGCCACGCAATTACCTAGGTTGAATTTGCCAGAATCGCTCGCTCTGGCTTCCAGACGAAAGTGGATCAGCGGTCTAGTTGTTTCCGAAATTTGGCAGAAAGCGAAGCGTTAGCGCAACTCGCTAGGCAAACGATTAAGCCGATTCTTCAGTTGCTCCAACGTATCCCTGAATTCATTGCTTTCCAAAGGCGATCCCAGCCGCAGACGGTCTTCACGAATCAGGTTGTTTATGAGGACGCAATTTCTCCCATCAACCATTAGACCAAGCAGTTCACCCGTTTTAGAAAAGACGAGATCTCCTCTTGAAGGAGAGAATTCGCCGACTATTCGACTGAAAATTTTTGACTGCATTCGAACGTATCCAGGCGTATTCGCGTCGAGCTTGAATTCAACTTCGCCATAGTATTCGCCTTTCTCGTCGATCAGAACAGCCTCTGAGAACTTGAATGGATCTACCGCAGTGTAAAACACCTCTCCTCCTAGGATCTGAGATTCTTCCTCCGAGATCGGGATCGCGGCGATCCTGGGATCGGAAGCGAGAAATTCGAGTTGCGGCGGCTTGAGCAAGGCGCTGCCTCGCTGCAGCTCTACATCAACTTGTCGAAAGCCTAGCGAAGCCTTCCCGAAGCCCAAAGGCGTAGAACTCAAATGCGACAGAGCGATCGTCTCTTCTCCATCTGAAACGAGAATCGTCATGGCTCGATCTTCGTCACTTAGCCTTTGCCCACGATAAAACCTATCCGATCGAAAGGTCGCTGCGATTCGACTGCTATTGAATCGGGAGAAAAGGATATTGGCATTGACCGGTTGGCTCGACCTAAACTCCTCTGTCAGGTCCTGAGATCGCTCCGCAAGCTGAGTTATCCCCTCCGCCATCTGAGTTGTTTGCGCCTGCAGCTGCTGGCGTTCCTCTCGCTCCGCGACCACGATACCCTTTAGCGACTCTACATTTTCTTCAAGCATCTTTTTCTGCTCTTCGGTCACTCTAACTTGGACATTCAATTCTTGAACGCGGGACTCCGCGCTCTTCCTTTCCAATTGCTCCGCAGCAAGGGCGCTTTCTTTCTCCTCAATCAATTTGAGCTTGCTCTCTAGCTCCTGCTGAAGCATCCGGGCCTGAGCCTCGGTTTGCTTGGCTTTTGCCTCCAGCTCTTCGTAGTTGCTTTCCAATACAGTAATCGAATTCTTGGCAGTCAGAACATTATTTTCGGCAGCGATTTTTTCCGCAGCCAGATCCTGTTCCCGCTTTTTGGCAGCTTCTAATCCTTTCTCTAAATCCTGAATCGATGTTTCTTTTTTTTCGAGCTCTTGACTTGCTGCCAATAGCGCTTTTTGGGCTTCACTGGTTTCGTCTTTGAGCGATTCCTGAATCTTTTTCTCTTCCTCTAATGAGGATGAAAGCGTATCCAAAAGATCCTGCTCCATCATGGCCATGGCAGAAACGCTCCGAGGGCTGGGTTCCCTTTCATTCGACACGCTGCTCTCTTTCTCTTCCTCTTCCCAATTCACAAGGGAAAGAAGCGTGAGCAACAAAAAGTCGCAAAGTATCAACAGCAGCGTCTTATTCATCGAACCCCATTCCCATCTAGGAAACTTGCGTTTTCGCGCCCAGCGCCGCGAGCGCCTCCTGGCTCGCGAGAATCAACTTATTCTTGAAGGGCCGAACCAATCGAATTTTGACGATAGCCACACCAAGGATTCCAAACAGATTGGACGAATAGGCGGCGAGAAGATTGGCCTCGATCAGGCCAAGAACTTGCATGACGAGCGATATGCACGTACCTGCGATGCCTACATACAATCCGGCATCGAAAAGATTCTCTTCATTTTCCATTAGCTTCAACTTGACGAGCGAATCCAGCTCTTCCCGATCGATCTGACGTACTTTCAGCATGCATATCAGGAAGACAAGGATTTGAAGGATGAAGAAGAACGACACAGATAATAGTGTGGCTGGGTCCATAGTTGTGGTTGGTTCAATTTCTACTAAAACGGTTTCTCCGTCTACTTGGGCAAGAACGGGTATCGCAAACCTAAATGAGTACCCTTCAATCTCGTTACCACCAGCCAAATAAGGTTCGCTTAGAATGACCAGAATAATGACGGACGCTAGGGATACAAACAATCTTTGCGTCGTTCTCAGCAGGGGTGGATTGGCGAGTTGCTTTGATTCCGTAAGGCGACCCGTCCCCCATAGGACGAAAATCGGGCCCACGAAGAAGAAGGCATACTTGACCGCCAAAGACAGCTTGGGATTCTGAAGGCTAAAATTGGTCAGCCCTGACTTCAGCGTATTGACTCTATCCGAGCCGTTTGAGGCTTCCATGGGGAGCCTCTCCCTCACGAGCATCCTGATTGCTCCACTGCCTAACACTGCCGCTTCTTGGAGCGCCTCCACGCCTTGATCGCCATATATCCTAAGGTACTCTATCGTTTGGCTGGGCGAATCGGAAACGAGCATAGTGGCGAAAAGCAACGGAACGCTATCGCGTCTACGATGAAACGCATAACGTATATCGGAAATCGTATCCAAACGTTCGATTCGTTCAAAAAGAGCCTTGAACTGTCCCCAATTCAAGGCTCTCGAAAGCGATAATACATCCAAGTAAAAATCCTCAACTGAAACCACATCGCCGGAGGCGAGAGCATCATTCACACGACTCCTTAGCTCGCGCATAGCTGGAGGTTTCAATCGGTCCCCTTGTACGAGCAAACCTATTGAAATCAAAGTCGCCTCAAGGGGTTTTCCCGAAACACTGCTGACCGGGAAAAGGCGCTTGTAGGTCGTGTACGCGCCGGTTTCGATAAGCGACTGCACCAACGGGTAGCGCGAGTTTTCCAAAAGTCCGATCAGCGACTCTCGACAAGGGTTTGACAATGCAATGCCGAGCAACCCGGGCTCGGCCGAGTAGGCATCAAGCGTCACTTCCGAAAGAGCAGCATCCAAAAATGGGTCCCACGCCCCCCAGCGCTTCAAAATCGGATCCTGTCCACCCTCCTGCAATTGGCGACTCGTTCGCTCCCAATCGCCCGGGCTCCCTTTACCTGCTTCGATCAGCATCTCGCAAACTCCGAGGTCTCCTTCCGCCAACGCTTGCTCCGTCAATTCATGCAGCGAGGGGGAACGCGCCCCGGCTTCGAGAATAATCGCGTGCGGAATCGACTTGAAACGCGACGGAATCAGCCAACCCAACAATACGATCGAGGCCCCAAGGATGAGCAGCCCGATGGAGATCGCGAGACGGAGGGGGCGGGCTTTGTTTTCTACGGGAAGCATCTACTGGGACCTATTCTCTCGTCGAAAGAATTTGCTCTAACCTGCTACGGAGTTTTGCTTAGGTCAAATCGAAGACCCATGACCTTGGAAATTGTTCACTATGGAGAAGAGGTTCTCCAACAGAAAGGCGCTCCCGTCACCGAGTTTGATGAATCGCTTGAATCGCTGTTCAATGACATGGCGCAAACGTGCATCGATGCCGAGGGAATTGGGCTCGCGGCCCAGCAAATCGGCAAGGCCTTGATGTTCTGCGTGGTCGACCTTAGAGGGATCGAGATTGACTTCGACTATACGCTCGACGGGGCCAAGCCACCGCTCGAACTCTTCAATCCGATCGGGATGTGCAATCCTGTAGTTGAGGTAATCGACTCTCCTCAAACAGTTTATGAAGAGGGTTGCCTTTCGTTCCCTGAAATCAGGGGAGAAGTCGAACGGCCCGACTGGGTCCGCTGCAAGTTTCAGGACATTCAAGGGATTCCGCACACCATCGAATGCAACGGCCTACTCGGACGATGCATTCAACATGAAGTCGACCACCTTAACGGAGTCCTCTTTACCGATCGAATGAAGAAGAAGATCTTGAAGCGAATCCAACCTGCGGTAGATCAGCTTAAAGCGCAGACATTGAGCCGCAGCAAATTTGGCTGAGCGGTCCTCGAATAAAATGGGAATGCGATTCAGAGCAAATCCGCAGCGAGCTCTGAGCGTTCCCCTTTCGTAAGCCGAACATGGGCCGGTATCGCCTGGCCCCGCATGCGGTTGGCGCAATACACGAGCCCATTGCTTCGAGAGTCGACGTAGGGGTTGTCGATCTGGGCTGGATCTCCAATTAATACGATTTTAGACCCTTCCGAAATACGTGTAATAACCGTTTTTACCTCGTGGGGCGTAAGTTGCTGCGCCTCGTCCAAGATGAAGAATCGACGGGCTATTGAACGGCCTCGGATAAAGCAGAATGCTTCAATCTCGACGATTCCGGAATCCAGGAGCTTCTGATAAGGCTTCTGGATCGGGTCTCCTCTTTCCGCAGGCTCCTTTGACTTTTTTCGCTGCCGCTTGCGCTCAAACTGCGGTTCCTTTGGCGGGTTAGTCGGCAGCAGGACTTCCAAGGCGTCGTAATAGGGCTGAAGCCAAGGATTCATCTTCTCCTCAAGCGTGCCGGGCAAGAAGCCAATTTCCTTGCCAACGCCGATAATCGGCCGAGAAATCGATACCCCATCGTACAGACTGTTCGCTACCGTCGCCTGATAAATAGCCGCTACCGTCGAAAGAAGCGTCTTGCCGGTTCCCGCCTTCCCATAGCAAGTAATCAAGGATATCGAATCGTCCATCAAGGCATCGAGAAAGAACTGCTGCTCCAGGTTGCGAGGGCGAATGGGAATCCCGCCGGGAGCTTTTAGACTGTCTGGAAAGGCTAGCTTGCAGACCGAGCGCTCGGCGTAGAGCCTCGCTGGCATGGTTTTGCCCTCCTCAGTTTCCAGCAATACATATTCGTTCAACGCGAGCGTTTCTGCGATTTCTTCCTCAATCTCAAATGCGCCCTCGGATGCGAATCGCTACAAATCGTATTTCGAAACCTGAATCCTACGATAGCTTTGGTCATCGGGTTCCTCCGGCGCCTTGTCATTCAGATAGTCTTCCGCCTCCAGACCTACTGCCCTAGCCTTCAACTGCAAATTCACGTCCTTGGTGACCAGGATCGCTGGAGGAGGAAAATTTTCCTGCACGAACAGTGCCGTAGCGATAATGCGATTATCCTTCTTCTCCAAATTGAGAATGGATCCGAGCGACTTGAATCGATCCGGAGCCGTCTCGGTCCCTTGTAGGTATTATTAATGACGACAGAAAGCGTACCACCGCTATCAAGTCGCACTCCCTCGAGCATTACCCTCGAATCCGGCAAGAGCTCTCGAAGCAATCGATGAACGCGCCGGGCATTCCGTCCCCGCTCGCTGGACTGCTCCATCTTGATGGCGTCCAATTCCTCGAGAGCCTCTATGGGAATTACAAGGCTGTTATCGTCGAATTTATACAAGCAGTAGGGATCGTGAAGCAGCACATTTGTATCGAGTACATATGTCTTCGTGGTCCGGCTAGAGCTTCCTCGCGTTTCGCGCCCAGAGGCGCTCGATGACGATTCCATCATGTAGGTAGCAATTTACTACATATGCCAGAAATATCTACCCGACATTTAAACGATTTCGCAAAAAAGACGGCGGACTGTCTACCCCTAAACAGTCCGCCTTGGTTTTCTTCTTTACCCCAAAATCCCGCTAAGCGGGACTTGATAGTTACGAGTATATACGGCAAGCGCTTGCTCGAACCAAGTAAATGTTAGTTTTTATTATGCAAATTCTAGATTAATATTAATAATTCTAATATTAACCCGGATCGCGACCCCTTTAGCCATCAAAGCCAAACTCTTCGAGGAAGCGCTCGACGTCCTCAGCAAATCCAAGAGTAGAGCCGCTCGTGGCCAGGTATTCCGCGGCGCAGGACAAATATCCCAGATTAACGCTCAGCTGAGCGGTCCGGTTTGAGCGAATTAAGAACTGCATCATCCTCTCCAAGGCCTGGATCCATTCCTCGGTGGAGAATTCAGATTCGCCTCGATAGCGTTCAATGGTCTCTGTGAGAGATTTTTTAGGCGACGCTGCCTCTTGGTCCAGGGATTCGCTCAGTTTTAAAAGGCTAGATGGATACAAGAATTCGTTGACGAAACGCTCCATAGCAGAGTCGTCGACACCCGACTTTTCCGCGCGGTCAATCGCTTGGCTCCACGCGCCCCTCAGTGAGACCACACCCCCAGCTTTCGCTTCCGCCAAGCGCTTTCGAAAATTTGTTGCCACTGCAGTAGCCACTAGCGCTCCGTACGGTACAGTCAACCATGGATCACAGTATGACAGGGATCCTGCGGTTCTACATTCTACAGGCTACGTATCAATCGCAGGGATAGGTCAGCGGCATCTCCCTCCACACGATAGCCATCCGTTAGTAATTGAATTCTAGATACCGTTCCTGGATTAAAGAACTTTGGAGCAGAGTGCGTCACATTTTGGCCTGCGAATGCGATCGTAGTTAAACTCAAGGTCGCTTTGGGCCCATCATCGCCATCTACAACGTCGAGAATGCCCGTGAAGTGCTTGGCTGGAGCGTCCTGCTCCTCCAGCTTCAAGAAACCCTTGACTAGGTCTCCTTCATTTCGCGTTTCGGTTATGATCAGCGAGATTTCTCGAGCGTCGTCTCCATCCGTTCCCGCAATTACCATTCCCTTGAAATAAGATCCCTGAGAGAAGGCCATCACCAGATCGCGACGTTTCTCCTCCGCCACTCGGGATTCCTCGTTCAAAGCGGCGATTCGAGCTTCCTCTAATTTTCTGGCCTTATCTAGAAACGCTAATCCCTGCTTCTCGTACGCTCGGATATATCCGGGAAACTCGCGCGACCTAACATCGACAGCCTTTGATCCAAAATGCGACTTCGGCTTCCCCTGGCCCCACGCAAACCGGCCTTCTCCTTCTTTCATCCTAAGGTTGGAAAGCGCCCACTTAGATCCCTTCGAATCCCTCAAGAGTCGATAGGATACGTCTATGGGAAACACCTCGCCCTTTGCAGCCGACTTTCGATCAAGACGCTCCAGCCTGGTCTCGGTAACGCTATTGAGGCCTCGCCATCTTTCTTATTTTTCGAAACCGATTCTTCTGCGGATTCCAGCATCTCCAGGTTGAAGGGCAGGCGAGCAAAGGCAATCGATTCACTTACCTCTTCATAGAGATCGCGTTTCAATTCAGCTCCGATATTAGCAATAATTCGAATTTCAGTATCCGAAACCATCTGAATATCGCTCTCCAACCACGTCATCGAGAAATCAGAGTTTCCACCCAATTCTTCAAAAATGTCTTGAGTGATAGAGGCAACCCGTTGGTTCAAAGAAGATCCTTGGATATCGCCGTGCTGAAAAATCTCGATCAACTCGTTTTTGAACGAGGCAATTATCAGCCCAATCCCGACTAGGCACAACCCAGCCGCCAATGGCATCGATGACTGCGCGCTCGCGATCAAGGCCCTTGCCTTCGACGGGCGAGAATCTGCAGGCGTCGGAGAATCCGATTCGGTAGCCCCTATGACGGACTCTGATTGCGTTTCATCCTTACCTTCTGATTCTGCCTCCCCTTCACTATCGGCAGCGAATAGGTCTTCGTCGGCATCGTCGTCAAGAAGAAGAGCATCATCGTCATCTAGATCGAGATCATCATCGCTTTCGCTCTCCGCGGATTCCGATTCGCTGGCCTCAGGTTCAACTGTTTCTTCGCTTTCCAAATCGCTTTCGGACTCGGTCGAAGGCGTTTCTTCTGGAACGTCAATGGATTCTTCTTCAGGAGGCGATTCGCTTTCTTCTGGTTCCTCCGCAACCTCCTCGTTCTGAACAGCTGCGACCGGAGGAGCTTCTAGTTCAATCTCATCCTCATCAAGAGCGACCGGAGCAGGAGGGGGCGGTGACAAGTCTCCCGCTCGATCCGCAATATTTGCTCCCGAGCTCTGCTCCATGCTCGCTTCCTCCATGAGAGCTTGTGGATCAGGCATCGCCATAATTTCGTCATCCTCCGAATCCGAAGAATCTGCATCAGCGCTTGTCTCTTCATCGGAACTGATTTCCTCATCGGGGTCTGATTTCTGGCTAGATTCAACTGTCTCTTCGGAATCCACTTCTGCCTCGGACTCGGCCATCATCTGAAGCGGATCCGGCATATCCATAAGGCTTTCAGGCTCGTTGGATTCGGGCTCCTTCTCCGCTTCCAAATCGATACCGCTCAAATCTACGTCACCACCATTGAGAATACTGCCTGCCTGCTTCAGGAGCCGATCTCCATCTTGCGGTAGCGAAGCGTCCGAATCGGTCGATTCGCTTTCTTCCAATTTTGGATCTACCGAATCGAGCAATTCTTCAACATCCTTATCAAAGCCATCTTGACTGGAATCCGATGCGTCACTTTCCACAGGTTCTCCACTTCCTGAATCGATGAAATCAGGTTTACTCTCTGAAGGACCATCGCCTTCAAATTCGGGAGACTGGGAATCTGTTTGAGCCATATAAGGTTTTGCTAATCCCATTGAATAGCGATTCAACGGATATTCTAGACCTCTATTATCGACTAAAATCTCATTCGCCTAAATTCTCTCAGATAGGATGGAGCAACCCAGAATTTCTTCTCTAAGCACTGACTATGAGCGACTTAAAATCAGATGAACTTGAATCAAAGATTGCGTTCCTAGAGCGGCACATCGAAGAACAAGACAAAGCAATCCTGAAGATGGAGCAACGCCTGGATCGAGTTTTCGAGGAACTCGAAAACCTAAGGTCGTCACTGCAGGGCGCCGAATCCCCTGCCTCCAACCCCGCTGACGAGAAACCGCCCCACTATTGACCTGATGCGTGAGCGAATCAATCTGCTGGTCACCTCGATACAGCATTCCCAATGCGTCTCAAAAACTTAATAGACAAGTTCTTACCTCCCAGGCCATCTTCCTCCAACAATATTTCGGAGAATATGGACGCTATCGATGCGGCCGATACTTCATCGGCGTTTGATGCGACAGCAAAGGAGACTGAAGAGGCGCCTCTCAAATCACCGCCAGAACCGCTCCGTGACTACGGAGCCTATTGCGCTCAACTAGAGCCATTGATTGAGGCCTATTGCCAGAGCTTTACCGCTCGATTGGACCAAATCCCCTACCAACCACTCATCTCGATCATCTTGCCAGTATACGATCCAGAGCCAAGATGGCTACAGATCGCCATAAAATCTGTCAGAGAGCAGATCTACCCCATGTGGGAACTCTGCATCGCGGATGATGCATCGCCCAATCAGGAGATCCGACAGATTCTTGACGAGTTTGCGCAAAGCGACAGTAGAATCAAAGTGACTCATCGACATCGGAATGGCCACATAAGCGCCGCTTCCAATTCCGCTCTTGAATTGGCCACGGGAGATTTCGCTGCATTGCTCGATCACGACGATCAGCTCGCCAGACACGCTCTTGCGCGCGTAGTGGATCGCCTCAACGAATACCCAGATGCTGTCTTAATCTATACCGACGAAGACAAGATTGATGAGAATGGGATTCGCTCCCAGCCTCACTTCAAGTCAGATTGGAATCCCGATCTTCTGCTCGGGCAAAACTTCATTAGCCATCTAGGCGTCTACCGAAGATCACGAGTCGTCGAACTCGGCGGATTTCGTGAAGGATTTGAAGGCGCGCAGGACTGGGATCTCGCATTGCGAATTACTGAAGACGCAGTTCCAGAGTCCATTCAGCACATTCCTGAAGCGCTTTATCATTGGAGAGCGATCTCTGGATCCACCGCAAAAGACATTGGCGAGAAATCCTATGCTCACGAAGCTGCGAAGAAAGCGCTAGAAGCCTACTTCAGTTCAAAGCAGATCGAGGCGTCGCTTGAACCCGTAGATCGCTTCTACTGGAGAGCGCGATACAAGCATGACAGTCCAACTGTCGCCATCATTATACCAACCAGAGATCGAATCGATCTCTTGAAACCTTGTATCGAAAGCATTCTTTCAAAAACGCAATACAAAGCCTTTGAGATTGTGATTGCGAACAATGATTCGACGGAACCCCAAACAATTGAGTTTCTTAACGAACTAAGCAACAAAGGTATCACAATAGTAGATACACCCGGAAGATTCAATTTTTCTCGGATTGCAAATCATGCTATACGCTCTCGATCTGAAGATATATTCTGCTTGTTGAACAATGATACTACAGTAATCAATGGCGAGTGGCTCGATGAATTGGTTATGCACGTAACGAGACCAGAAATAGGTCCAGTTGGCGCCAAGCTTCTATTCCCACATGACCATGTACAGCACGCAGGTATCGTTCTCGGTATCGGAGGAATCGGCGGCGAAGCGTTCAAGTACATCCACAAAACCGACGACGGCTATATCCATAGAGCGTTTTTAGTTGGAAACTACAGCGCGGTCACAGGAGCTTGTCTGGCGGTTCGAAAGTCGGTTTGGGAGGAATCCGGTGAATTTGACGAGCAAAACACTCCCAACGCATACAGCGACGTCGACTTTTGCCTACGATGCCAAGAAAAAGGATACCGATCCCTATTCACTCCATTCGCTCAGCTCTACCACATGGAGTCCTCATCGAGAGGACCAGAGAGCAGTCCCGAATTTGAAGCTGCTACGCAGTATATGAAGTCTCGTTGGGGGCCAGTCATCGCCAAAGATCCCTACTACAATCCAAATCTGACACTTGCGAGAGAAGACTTCACGTTTGCTGACGCTCCCAGAGACTATTCGACTCAATGATAGTTTCGTTTATCATACCTGTTTTCAATCAATTCGACTTGACCCTAAACTGCATTGAGTCACTCGAGTCGACGCTTCCCAGTTTCGACTATGAAATAATAATTGTAGACGACCATAGCGACTTCGATACCGCCTCTAGGCTCCAACAACTAAAAGGCGGCAGAATCAGAGTGATCCAAAATAGCGACAATCTTGGATACGCTCGTTCAAACAACATCGGAGCAGCTCAGGCTCAAGGGAGATATCTCTTTCTGCTCAACAACGACCTGACCCTTCAACCCGGCTGGTTTCAACCAATGCTTGTTGGCGCTCGCAAACGTGGCGTTGGCATCGTCGGGAACGTACAACTGAACGCCGAAACTGGCGAAATCGACCACGCTGGATTTCTTTTTGATGGAAACGGAAGATTCCGACACAAGCAAACTGCGAATATCAAGCGTCGATATTCTCGCTTCGATGCAGTTACAGGCGCTTGCTTAGCAATCGAACGACGTGACTACCTTCGAGTCGGTGGATTGGACGAGTCGTTTGAAAATGGCTGTGAAGACATCGATCTATGCTTCAAGATCAGTCAACTCGGCTTAAAAATCTTAGTCTCTAGTAAGAGCGTTATAAAACACCACGTTAGCTCTACCCGAGGTCTGAATGTGATTAGGGACGAGCGAAATACACGACGACTGCAAAGCAAGTGGCGCCAGCAAATCAAGGAGAGGATGATTCGATCCTGGCCAATCGCTTATCTACAAAACGTACGCGAACAGATAGAGCCTCTCGACTGGAGATTGATTGCAGAAGCAATTTTGAGATTATTGCCAAACAAGCTCGACCCATCGCCAATCGCGACTCTAAGAGTAGAGGCAAAATTGAAACGAAACGAAAGACATTGGATGTCACTCATTGACAAAATGCCGGACGAACAGATCAAGCAATCCTACTACCCAGACAAGAGCCTTTGGAGTGGCTCGCGGTTTTCCTACAGCGGATTTGAAAATATTCGCTTAGAAGGTAAAGGACGTTGGATCAAGGAATCTGCATTCGTTCATCTAAATTCCGGTATATTTCCTACAAGTATACAAATTTCGGGCACAATATTAGAGCCCGAAGATGAGCATGAACCGAATGGTCGCCTCGGATTGAGAGTAAAGACAAACAGAGCAGAATCCAAAGACTTCTTCCCACTCGAAATTGGAAAGTTCGAGATTCAGGTAGATGGCCTTCCCACGGTTCCTGAAAAGGATACCAATATCGAGTTGCAACTACTAGGAACAGCGAAGTCTAACGCATACGCTTATCTCGGTCGCGTTACTCGAAAGTGGTTCTTCCTTCCAAGGAAATTGAGGCACTTCTGGAAACGCCACCGAGATCAGAAACTCAATCAACGCCTTGTCATTAAGCGAATTCAGCTGGACCACGAATTATTGCTTGATTTCGATCAGCAAACTGTTTCTCCCGTTAATTTCGACTTCCTCCGCAGGTCCTCCAATATAGGTATCAATTTGGTGGGCTGGTTCGATGCCGAACTTGGTGTCGGTGAATCCGCGCGGTTGGCAGCGAAAGCGCTTGATACGACGACGATCGAAACGAATTTGATTCCGCTCAAGGTGAATTGCATGGCGAGCCGCCAAGACCACTCTCTCGCAGACCGTCTAACGGACACGCCTTCCTATCCGATCAATGTCTTTCATATCGACGCTCCCCAAAGCGCCGATATCGATCATAATCACGGAGCTAAACTACGCCAAGGAAGACGGAACATTGGCTATTGGGCATGGGAGCTGCCGGAGTTTCCCGACAACTGGATACCGTATTTCAACTATTTCGACGAGATTTGGGCTCCCTCCGAATTCGCTAGGTGTTCAATCGCAATGAAATCTCCCCTTCCTACGCTAACGATTCCTCATTGCATCGATTTCGATGTTCCAGAGCGCGCTGAACGAGAGAAATTTGGGCTACCGAGCGACAAGTTCCTTTTTTTATTCGCCTACGATCTAAACAGTTACCAGCCGCGCAAGAATCCAATGGCTGTCATCCGCGCATTCCGTACTGCCTTTTCGGGAGCCAGCGGAAGAGATGTGGGACTAGTCATCAAGACACATTCCATCGAGCGAAACCGCAATGCCTTCGAAGAAATCAAGGGTCACTTGGAAGGGGTCGAAAACCTCTACCTGATCGATAGACGACTTTCGAGAAAAGACGTATACTCGCTAATGCACTCCGTGGACTCCTATGTTTCGCTTCATAGGTCCGAAGGTTTCGGCTTAACCGTAGCGGAATCGATGTACTTGGGGAAGCCCGTTATTTCCACAGATTGGTCAGCCACTGCTGAGTTTCTCGATGCATCGAACGGATGCCCAGTCAGGTACAGCCTAAATGAACTCGACCGCAACCATGGCCCCTATCCGCAAGGTCAAATCTGGGCGGATCCAGATTCTGACCATGCTGCAACAATGATGCAGAAGCTTGTCTCAGGCTCTGACTATGCAAAGATGCTTGGTGAAAACGCCGCCCAATCGATTCGCGAGCGGTTTTCACCAAAGGAAGTAGGACGGCAATACGAGAAAAGAATGAAATCGCTCGCTCTTTGGTAAGAACGCCCAGTTCAAGCAGCTCTAGGCAATCAACTACCAATCGCAACGCTGGCAGTTATGAATGGACGAAAAGCGTGGCATCCAATTTTCGGAATGCCTTCGTCCCGCACTGGTCAATCAAGTCAGCAACGTAGCGCCAATCCCCTTCGTAACTATTATCATTCCAACCTGCATTCAATGCGACATCGCGACGAGCCACAACGCAGCCGCAATCAATAAATGAATACTCCAACCGAGTCTCAAAATGCCTCCAACTGTAGTACTCATGGATCATATCGCAATACACTGCTTGTGCATCATCATCAAAACACTCTAGCATTTTTTCGACGTATCCTGGGGTGTGGTAGTTGTCTGAATTGGTAACCACTACAAAGTCTACATCCTCCCTTTTCGCGAGTTCCTGAAATCCTCTCTGCCTGGGCGTGTGCCCCCAATCATTCGCTCTCGAATCCGTTTCGATCAGACTAACTCGATCATCGCTCTCGATCATCGCCATCGATTTCTCATCGAGGCAACTTGACGGTCCATCGTGAACGAACAGCAATTCCCAATTGGTATAAGTCTGCTCAAAAAGCGATACGGCTAGCAAGGGGAATGAATTGAAAATTGGAGAGATAAATAGCACTTTAAACTCACCTTCCCTAATTTGGCTAGCATAGGCGGGGTTTGGAACCAAATCTCTAGTGCGACGTACAATCTCCCAGTGCCTTAATCGATTCCTAACACCAATAAGAGGCCCGTCTTTCAAACTGGGGGGTAGACGGCCTATCAACCGGTACACGAACTCCGTAATCGTTCTCATCCAATCATTGGTATCATACCTGGCAATAAATATCAGAAATAACTAGTGACTCTTCAGTCCGTATTTGATTATCACATACAATGCTCGAACACCATCTATTGGACGAATCTTCTTTCCTTCATTGAAATCGCGTTGCTTATAAGTGATGGGCACATCTACAATTGCTAGTCCAGCTATCGATGCCTTCGCGGTTAGCTCAGGTTCTATTCCAAAATGGCTTTCCTCAAATTCGATAGATTGCAAGAACTCCAATGGAAAGAGCTTGTAGCAAGTTTCCATATCGGTCAGCCGATACCCCGTAAAAAAATTAGATGCCAACGTTAAGAACCCGTTCACCATCCGGTGCCAGAGCGGGCTTACCTCAGATAGCCCTCTTCCCAAGAATCGAGATCCGTATACAGCATCAGCGTTCGACTCGGAGAGCTTTTCGAGCAAAGACGCATATTCCTTAGGGTCGTATTCAAGATCTGCATCCTGAAAGATAACGTGTGTTCCGGTAGCAGCCTGGACGCCAGTCTTCAAGGCCGCTCCCTTCCCCTGATTCACTTCATGCAAGACCAGCGTGTCAATTTTGTCTCCCAAATCCCCATTTAAGAGTTCCGTTGTTCCATCAGTCGAAGCATCATCTACAACAATGATCTGGAGATCAGGTATATCGATTTCTCTGACTGCACCTACCAACGAAGATAGAGTTTCCACTTCATTGAACGCTGGGATAACAACAGAAAGCTTCATCTGGGTGACATTTTCGATATCGGACGTGCAAGATGAATCCTTTTCCATCTCGAGGGCTAGATTGACAATTTATTGATCGAGGCCAAATCGCACTGCGTCATTGGTACAAAAAGCTCGGCTAGCGGCGCTAGTCGAGCTTCGAAAGAACTAAGGCTCTAGATTAATCGATCAGTCTGCCAAGAAGACTTCTACGATTCCGACGCCTGTGTCCGAGTCAACACCTTCCATTACGAAGGTATACAGCCCAGGTGTCAGATCTATCAGAAGCGCGGTATCCTTACCGCCTTCTGGCAACAATTGAGCCCCGACTCGATCAGAAATCTCATCTATTTCCTCGGAGTTACCTGCGCTCTCCCAATCGTCGTTCTCGTCAATAAATGTGGAGAAAGGTGGCGCATCTGGAGGAAACTCGGTTTTACGCAGTGTAATTTTCGGATCCGACAAAGCGTCATCTGAATCTAGCCCACCAAATTGAGGCAGCGACAAGGCCGGGCCTACTCCCCTAATCAGAAGCTTCGAATCGCCGCCGCCGTCAACGATGAATCCCCCAATGAGCACTTCATCACCTAAGCCTACAAATCCGCGAGTCGCCAGGTTGACCAGTCGATTTTGAGCATCGTCGGGCGACGCTTCCGTAGCATCAAAAACTTCCACGAGTCCCAGCTTGTCCCCTTGCGCCTTGTCGGTCGCTACAATTGTGAATAGATGCGGGGTCCCAACCACATGGACAGAAGGGGGAATGGTCACCATGACCCCATTTTTCACCGTGCCCTTGGTGTGTTTTCTTAAGTCCATGATGTCATCGACTTCCGCTTGGTCATCGAAGTGTTTTTCGAAGATGTTCTCACCCTTATAGAGCATGGTTGCCTTGGGTTGTCCTGCCATCACGTAGCTGATGGTCATGAAAAACAAAAGAATGCTTCGTTTCATTGGTACTTTCATTGATTGTTTCCTTGGATGTTTTTTAAATTAAGAGTTCTTAGAGACTGTCCAATAAATCAGAATACGTGTCGCAGCTGGCATTTTTGCTGCGCTATCTCCATGAGATTTCACTTCCACACCCGATCTCTGTAAGTGGTGAGATATAAATTATATAAGGGTGCCTTCGGATCTTTCATAGTGACGCTTATCAAGGGGAGCGACAGAATCATCAATATTACTGGTAGAAATTCGCTTATTGCGGGAGGCGAGACTGCGGCGGCGATCGGGCTAGCCCCACCAGGGTTCGCCCGGCGCTAGGTTGGCGCGGAGGTGGTCTTCGTTCCACTCGACGCCCAGACCGGCGGCTTTGGGGACGGCGAGCTCGCCGTTGCGGACTTTGGGTTTTTCGCCGACTACTTGTTGCTCGAGGCGGCCGTAGCCGAGGAGGCTCTCGGAGCGGTAGAAGTTTTTGACCGAGCAGCCAAAATGGGCGGCGGCGAAGGTGTTGACCATACTCGCGACGTTGTGGAGCGCTACGGGGATGCGGTAGTTCGCGGCGAAATTGGCGATGCGTTTGCAGCCGGTGATGCCGCCGGCGTAGACGAGGTCAGGGTGGAGGATGTCGGCGGTTTGCGTTTCGAGGAAGGGTTTGAAGCCGGCGACCAGCTTGAGCTTTTCGCCGACCAGCAGGGGCGTGCGGCAGACGCGCTTGAGGGCCTGCCAGGATTCGTTGTAGGTGACTCCGAGGGAGTCTTCGAAGAAGGGCGGCTCGAGTGGGTCGATGCGTTTGGCGACGGCGATGGCTGTCGGGGTGTCGAACTCGTTGTGAGCGTGGACGGCGATTTCGAAAGCGTCGCCGCAGACTTCTTTGCCGATCTCGAAGCCGCGGCCGATCTTTCTGACCTGATCGGTGGTGAGGTTGACGGGATAGCCGGAGCCGACGTTGGCGCGGGGCACCAGATTGCCCGAGCCTTGCTTGTAGATTTTGAAGCCTTCAGGGCGGTCGAGGACTTGATCGTAGAAGGCTTGCCATTCGCCGCGGTCGTTGATGTCTCTGACGCGGCCGTGGGAATACATGGGGATGGCTTTGCGGAAGGGGCCACCAAGAAGTTGATACACGGGGCGGTCGAGGATTTTACCGGCCAGGTCCCATAGGGCGATGTCGATGCCGCCGACTGAGGGGATGTGGGGCAGGTGCGGGTGCATCATCGAGGTCATGCGGTGGAACAGGAACTCGATTGCCAGGGGATCTTGGCCGACGAGGAGGGGCTTCATCTCTTCGATGCGGGCTCTGAGCATGGGACCCGACGCGGAGGCTTCGCCGTAGCCTTCCAAGCCTGAGTCGGTGAGGATCTTGAGGAGGCTGGTTCCGCGGCCGAGGTTCATGGCGCGGATGTCGGTGATTTTGACTTGCTTGCGCTCGGCGGCGGCGAGGGATGCATAGCGGGCGTACCAGGTGCCGGCAGGGAGGGCGAGGGCTAGTTTGAAGAAGCGGCGCCGATTCATGGGGAATGGGATGCTGATAGGAAGTGAATGTGTCTCTTCGTTCGGTACAATGGGTCCTAGTTGATTAGAAGGAGTTACGGAACGAAATCACGTTTGCGAGTCGAGGACCGACTATATCAAAAGAAGCGCTGATTTTCTATGACATGATTATGTCTCCTGAGGGCGTACCAATCTCTTTGACAAATTGACGTCGGAGAAAGGAAACTATTAGCATACGCTCCATCCGTAAATATTCTCGTTTTTTACTAATCCCCATCCTCTTCGCTTCGTTGAGCGAGGCCGTTGATGAGGTGGCTGAATCGTCGCTATCGTATCGGATTGCCCGGGCTTTGAGAAGTTCGATTCAAGAAAACGAGCGCGCGCTTAAGGAGCTGAATGCCCGCCGAGACCAGCTGGCGCCTTTGGCTCCGGGCCGAAACGGAGAGAGCCTTGGTTTTCATAGCCGTTTTCAGGAGAACATTGGAGATACTCTGGTTCTTTCAATCGATCTTGGTAAAGAGTGGCCGATTGATCGAATCGCCTTATTTCCAGTTAGCACCGTCTTTCAGGGCGATTCAATCGCTGGGTACGGCTTTCCGGTGGAGTTCTCGATGGAAGCGTCCGTGGATCCGAGTTTCGATAGTCCGATCCTGGCCTTCACGTCCAAAGATCTCAGTTTAGAGGGGAGCAGGGAGTATCCAGTGCAAGCTAGGACTGCCGCGCGTTACTTGCGATTGAACATCCAGCGGCATTGGGAGCGACCGGATGGTCGGGCGCTCGTCGCGCTGGGTGAAATCATGGTTTTGTCTGGGAATCGAAATATTGCTATAGGTGGGACGGTAAATGCGCGATCGTTCACATCTCTCCCGGATTGGAGCGCTGAGAATCTCATTGATGGGCAAACGGATCTCGGCTTGCCGATCGGCCCCGAACCCGGTTTGAGCAACGGCTACTTGTCGTCCTCTTCTCGTGATCCAGATAGGACTCGGTGGGTCTAGGTCGGTCTCGCAAAACCGATGATAATCGACGAAATCCGACTGGTTCCTACTCAGCCGCTTGATGCCCCAAGCCAATATGGGCATGGATTCCCGCGGCGATTCAGGATTTTGGCGTCAATGGATGAGTCGTTCACGACTTCACGCGTCATCGCAGACCGATCGAAGGTCGCTTTCCCGAATCCAGGAGACAATCCAGTCATCATTCCCGGAGATGGAAAAGAGGCTCGATACGTTCGTGTTGAAGCCGTCGAACAATGGCATATCTCGAACGAGTTCTTTGGCTTGGCGCTATCGGAAATGCAGATCTATTCGAGCGGTGAGAATGTCGCCATCGGGGCCAAGGTCAGCTATTTGGACATCGGAGGCACGAGGCGGCCGTACAACCAAGTATGGGATCCTAAATTCCTCGTTGACGGATTCAGCAGTCAAAATCGCCTGATCGAATTAGACCAATGGCTTGATGATCTGGAAGAGCGCAAGTCTTTGGATCTCAGGATTCAACAAATCGAAGCCCTAAACCTGCAATCCACAGAAGCGACTATGACCGGAGTTTTGGCGACCGGAACGAGCGCGATCGGGGCATTGCTGGCGCTGTTCGTATTCAATATCGTCCGACGACGAAGATTGTTACTCAAAAACCAACGAGAGCTGCGCGATCGGATTTCCCGCGACTTGCATGACGATCTCGGGAGCCGCTTGGGCGGTATGCGAATGATCAGCGAGAGCCTTTTGAATGATCCGGATCTAACCCCGAGCGTGAGGGAAGATATCGATATAATTTACCAAGCCAGTGGGGAAGCCAATCATGCGATGCGCGACATTGTTTGGCTATTGGATAATAAGGAGTCGTCGCGAGCAAAGCTGGTCAGACACATGCGTCAGTTGACGCCATCCGTTCTTGGCCATTTAACTCACCAATTCTACTCGGATGACGTTCCTGAGCAGGAATTGGATTTCGAATTCCGCAGGCAGGTCCTGTTTTCATTCAAGGAATGCCTTACGAATGTGATCAAGCATGCTGAGGCCCGCCAAGTCTACTGCCATGTGGGAGGCGACGAAGAGCGGTTTATATTCGAGGTGCGCGATGACGGCAAAGGCTTCATAGTGGAGAGCGCGAAAGGCGGGCATGGCATTGAAAACCTTGGCGCGCGGACCGCGAGCATTGGCGGCTCTGTACGCATTCACAGCCAGCCGGGCAAAGGGACCAAGGTAATTCTGAACACGCCTGTTAGGCTTAGAAAATGATAGAAAGCGTTATGATGAAAGATATTCAGGTTTGGATGGTCGAGGACAATGAGATCTACCGCCGCGGGTTGGCAAAGGCCCTTGATTCTGCAAATAGAATCCATTGTTCCGGGATTTTCGATCGCGCAGAAACGGCGTTGGAGTCCATCGATCAATCGCCCTCGCCGAATGTCATTTTGTTGGACGTGGGCTTGCCGGGTATGGATGGATTGAATGCGCTCGAGAAGATTCGAAGTCGAATCCCAAGCTCCAATGTTGTTATTCTGACGGTATTCAACGATCCGGACAAGATATTCAAGGCGGTTTGCGCGGGCGCTAGCGGGTACCTGTTGAAGACGGACTCATCCGACTCTGTAGTGAACGCCGTCAGGCAAGCGGCAGAGGGAGGCGCCCCCGATGGATACCGCGGTCGCCCAGCGCGTCCTTGGACTGTTTGATCGCTTCGAGAAAAAGAATGGCGCGAACGGAGGCGACTACGGTTTGAGTCCTCGCGAAAAGGAAGTGCTTGAACAAATGGCTGACGGCATGCTCACGAAGGAGATCGCCAATACTCTCAACATTAGCGTCCATACCGTTACTAACCACATTCGCCACATCTACAACAAGCTGCATGTGAATACTAACACCGGCGCGGTTGCCAAAGCCATTAGATAAGGGCTGATTTAGATGAGCGATTCCGTAATTTGGAATTTAGCTTTTTACCCCGTCTCGCGGGCGGCTTCGCTGGTGAGAGCCTGCGTCTACTTCAATCTACAACAGAATTAAACTTGATTTCACTTGCTATGGGCTTTTTCGAAAAACTGCGCTGCCCCTTAGCGCGCTCGCTTGCCAGATCCTGCCGAATTACGCTCAAGACTCTCCGGACGTCATCAACGAAGGCGCCATCGAATTAGCTCCCTTTATCACATTCGCCGGGGACCCGACGCTCATCGATGGCTTGACGGGCAAGCAGTATCGCGGAACCGATCCGGTCGTGAGAGGGTTCAATGCAACCTTCAAGGATTTGCTTGTGGCCTACCATGAGAAGCTGCTGCGGTACGAGATCCAACATATGAATCTCCGCACTGAGGCCGGGAATATAATGGAGGCGGAGTTGATTGCCCTGACCGAGAGTTTCGGAATCAAGAAGTTCAAAGCCGATCGTTCACAGTGGCTGAAACGGGAGCGATCCATTCTCCACCGTTTGAATACAAAGCCGTTTTTCCGGATAGATGCGTTGGTCGTCTGGGATCTGGACCGATTGAATGAGATGCTGCCTGAGCTGCCGCGTGGCAAGTTCGCGAAGGATATTCGCTTTAACGAAGAGACGAAAACGTGGGAACGACGCGTTCTCACTCGCTGGAATGTGATCTATAATCACGTCAATGAGGAAAATGGAAATAATCTGGCAGATGAGAGTCATCAAGGAGGATGGCTTAAATTTGGATACGAACAAAGGCTTTCACTTTATACAGAGCGGTCTTACGGAGCAAGTGCCGCCCGGAGCGTTTCGAGATGTTGAGATCACCTATCCCATGTTCTACACGCGTAAGAAGCCCGATGAAGAACAGATCCAGAACCTTCAGGAAACGTTCGTATCCAACTTGTTTCACATATACGACCCGTTCACCTGGATTGGCCGCCGCAACAACCGTTTTCGCGGGGGATTTCCCAATGAATTGAGAGAGAGCGTGGAGAAGCGTCGCTTCCGAGTCGAGGATCGCGAATGGTTCAACACGGTATTCGTGGATTTTCTGAATGACATCGCTCAAATAAGGGCGCTGGGAGTGGAGGAGATCTACGAATTGCAGGCCATTTCGAGATGGAAGAATTCGGAGAACGTTTTGGGAGAGGGACTTGATCTACTCAATTGGCGCAAAGGCGAAAAGCGCGATGGCGAGGACTCCAATCCTGACGCCAAGATATGGATCAACTACGAGCAACCTTGGGGGGCGCGGTTCATCGTTCTCGACGCGTATATGCGCTATTTAGATCGATTCCTCGACGCGGTGAAAAAACGTCTATTGGAATCTAAAACGCGGATATCGGGCCAGGATTTGTTCAAGGACGCGATCGAGGAGGTTTCGGGCGTGCCGTTCGAGAAATACTATCCAAAGGCGAAAGCGGCTCAGACACAAATGATGGAGAAGTACCGGCCGTAACGGAATGCGTTTTAGGGCAGGGAGGATCGGCTCGGTCCTCCCTGCCAGTCTCCAGAGATTGGATGGTATTTATTCGGAGTAGGATTATCGACTCGCTTGGCGTATCCACTTGTCCACGTCACTTCGATATAGTCCACCGCTTCAGCATCGCCGATTCCGAAGTGTTTAATACCATCTTCAAGATAGAATGATAAAATGGTGCTGTCACAGATCCAAGCGGCGCGAGGCGGCGAATGCATCCTATTTGGCCTAATTATCCTTGCTTGGTAGTCTCGGCTTTAACTCCAGGGATTTCGATTACCATTACATCTGGAACAGGAGATCGCTTGGCTAGCAAAGATCATGTGGGCTATTGCGCTCATACAGTTGAACGAAACGCAAAGAGATCGGGGATTTTGACATCCCCGATCCTTTACTAGCTTAACTAAGAAAATTTTGAAACGAGATTATCCAGCTTACAGGAATCGTCTGGAAGCCGCAATGACATGATCTTGCCCCCCATCTGGGCGGAACCCCCTTCGGGGCAGCGTCCTTTTTAGCTCCTGGCTGCGTTACAGCCGAGGGCCAAGGCCCTATCCGCCTTCTCTACGATACGGCGAGACAGGCTGGGCATTGGCGCCTCGCCTGCGCCTTGCCAGAAGCTAAAAATGCCTGCTGCGACGCGCATTCTGATTTATTAGACACTCTCTGAGAGCGTTGCTCGATTGAGACGAAGATTGAATGAACCCGCTGGCAAATTTATGTCATCATTGTGCCCATGAACGCCCGAGAGTCGATGGTCGCGTCCTTGATGACGATAAGTCATAAGCCAAGAATCTAATTCAGGGCATCTTTCCGAATTTCTGTCGGAAACTCGTTTCCAGATGTTTCAGGTCCCCGACAGGTAACCGTGGTTGCAAGCGGGCCTTTCGAATGTACTGACGGGCGTCCTTTTCCTGTCCCGTGGAGATGGAATAAAAGGCCATAGTTGATAAAGCGAAGGGATGAAGGGACTCACGTTCTAGGGCCTTTTTCATTAGCTCTACACCGATAGCCGTTTGCTCGCTCGAAAAATAAAGGGCTGCCAGGCTAGCATAAGAATCAGCCTCCTCTGGGCGTAGCTCTATAGCGGTTTCTGCCTCCTTGATGGAGCCAGACAGATCTCCGATGGCATTCAAACGTTCGCTATTTACCAGACGCAGAGAAGGAGAATCGGGATTGTGATAAAGGCCCGTGGCGATTGTCTGAGTTGCCGCGACAATATCTCCCTCTTTGGACTTCAATTGGGCTAGTTGAAACCAGGCGTCGGAAAACTTGGGATCGAGTTTCGCGGTTTCCTCAAAGCTCTTGAGCGCTTGGTAATCTATCCCTATTCTGAGGTAAACCAGACCCAATTGAAAATGCAAGTAGGCATCCCTAGGAGATAGCTGAATAGCCTGGTTTAGCAAGCGAATACAGGCGGCCGAATCACCACTTTGATCGGCCATGCCCGCGGCCACAGCCATTTGGTAGGTATTGAAACTTTCGAAATAGATTTCGAAAAGCCATGTATCCGGAATGTCTGTGAAGGTCCCGGAACTCTTAGCACGTCCTCTAATAGCCGCAGCCAGAGAATTTAATCCACGTTTCTCATAGACTGTAGCTAATAGATCGGATCCAATACGCAGGCTTGTCTTGCGGGTGGCCGCTTCTAGTCGTTGTTGAGCGTTTTCTAGATCTCCGCTGGCTATGTCTAATCGAGCTAGGCCCAACTGGGCATACGGATTGTCCCGGTCCTGTTTTAATACACGCGTATATACCTTTTCCGCTTCGTTCGCCTTATTCTGCTTCAGGTAGACATCCCCCAAGCGAACCATAGCCGGTATGTATTCAGGATCTAATTTCATGACAAGTTCCCGGTAGGGAAGCGCGTCTTCTAGTTTTCCATAGCTGGACAGAATCTCCGCCAACATATGGGGCCATTTAGCTTCTTTCGACTGTAGTGTGATCAATCCCTGGTAACATTGGCTGGCTTCTTCGTAGAAGCCATTCGCGTGGTAAAGTCGGGCAAGCTTGACTAGGGATTCGACGGGATTACCCCCGCTCATAGCCTGAAGCTCGGCACTTTCAATGCGCTGATGCAGGCGCTCCGGCCAACCCGATAGCGTGGGTCGTTCGGGAATAGATTCCAAGACAAACTCACGGTTTCCGGAACCGCAACTGGCAAGGAGAAAAATAGAAACGATCCCTAGGGCAATGGAAACAGCGTGTTGCAGGCTTCTCATCAGGGATGCGGTTTCCAAATCGAAAGTCGCGTCATTTTCTCATAGGGCGGCCAGGCATGGAAGGCCCCGGAAACAATCCAAGGCTTGCCGGAATCGTCGAAAACATCGACCGCTAAAGTCAAGAGATGGGTTGGCTCATAGGCCAGAATGCGGGGAGAGAAGGTCATGTCTCCATTATTCCGAAACCACATTAATGATTCGTGCTTTGGTTGAAACCAGTCATTAAAGCAGCTCGCAGCCAACACGTCCATGTTGCCATCTTGATCCAGGTCGCACTGAACGGGGCTGTATGCGCCCGGCAGGTATCCAAGTCGCCTGTATTCAAAGTTCCCCGACCCGAGGTTTTCCAACCATTGAACACCATGCCAAGGTCGTGAACCGGGCAGGGGTGTTGGGCCGAAACCATCCCCATTCGTAAAAAGCAAATCGGGTCGACCGTCCTGGTTGAGATCTCCCAGGGACATTCCGCTGCTAGCGAAATCCTCATTGGTAGAGCCAAAGATAGTTTTTCCAGTAAAGTTTCCCCGGCCGTCGTTCAGAAATAGGTGGATTTCCTCCCACTGCTGCGAAACCTGCGCAGCGATATCCTCGTCTCCATCTCCATCGTAGTCGGCCACGCAAACATGGACTGTTCCTGAAAGATCGAGCAAGTCATGGCTTTTAAACTTCCAGAGGCCTGTCCGTTCGAGCCAAAGGATCCTTCCTTGGTCATAACCGAACTGGCCAACCGCAAGATCAAGTTCACCGTCGCCATTGAAGTCCCCTGCGCGAACATCCGAGACGCGCATAACATTTTCCAGAATCGTATGACGCTTGAAAGTCTGTTTCCCGTCATTCTCCAGAATGTAGACAAAGCCAATTCGGTCGTTGTTGGGAAAGATGACACTCATGGATGCGATTAGCAGATCCAAATCGCCATCCTTATCCATATCCACCGCATCCACATGAACCGGACCATTCATTTTCTCAGCTAGGGTAAGCTCCTCGAAAGAGCCTTCGGCGCTTTGTCTGAGCCAGAAGACCTCGTCGTCTTTGGCTTCACATCCCACCACATCCAGGCGACCGTCCTGATCAAGATCAATCGTGGCAATGTGGGAAATCCAGGGCTGCCCCTCGAAGGAGCGGCCAACAGGCTCCGGATTGTAGTAATTGAGCGTCTCCGACCTCTTTTCACTCTTCTTGAGAATCGGTTCAACCAACTCGGGAGCAGGTTTACAGGCGGACAATCCAATTCCAATTAGGGCGGCCGTCATGAACGTCTCGAATCTTCTGTCGAATAACATTATTAGCAGCAATTTGAGGCTACGGCACAGCATTGGTCAAAATATGTGAGGCTCAATAAATATAACAATCCTCTCGTGCTTCATAAAGTTGCCAGCGACGGCGCGCTCTGTCGTTGACCGAACTTTAACTAGAGAATTAGGCGTCGTCACGTGCTCAAATGTACGAATGATATTAAAACGCCTTCGATCAAATAGTCACAGACCTAGTTTCCTGCTATAAAATGATATTTGTTAGGGACTGGATTATCGATCCGTTTAGTGTATCCACTGGGCCACGTTACTTCGATGTAGTCCACTGTGTCAGCTCCACCTATTCCAAAGTGCTTGATAAGCGAATGCTGCGATTGGTACGAGTCCCCAGTGACTACTGTATCGATCCGTCGCTTGTCATCATTCGTAGCGACCAAAATCCTAGCGCCGACTGGGCTTTCCTGGCCGGGAGCTTCCGTCAATTGAACGCCTATCCAGTTTCCCCTCGCTGGCGCTACATTATAGTAGATTGTGATCGAGGTGGAGTCCTTATCTTCGCGATAATTGAGCTGCGACAGCAGCAAGTCTACCTTTCCATCAGCGTTGACGTCCTCGGCGATCACGCGCCGGCTATCCAACTCATCGGCAACCCCCATTAGGAAAGAAACATTTCGGTATTCCCCATCCCGCATCTGCGTGTAGAGAAAGTTGTGCTCAAAACCATTCCATGACGTCTTGCCCTCAATCATAGATTGAACGTTGTCCTCGAAATACTTAGCCAGCACGCGATTTTCCTTAGAGCTCCCGCGATAGATGTCGTCGGTCCAGAAGGTTGTGCAGTAGTCCTTCGCTGACTCTCCGCTGAAGTGCCCGTTCGCCACGTACATGTCGAGGTCCCCATCGTTGTCGTAGTCCAAACTGGCGGTTCCCCACGCCCAGCCAGTGCGGGCTACCGATGCGCTTTTCTCGCTTTGCCGGAACGCGCCCGTATCCTGTCCAAAGTACAGCCGGTTTCCATATGTCATGGGTATGCGCATACGATTCCTTTCCGGAAACTCTTGCCTACGGGCATCCATTGCCTCTAGACGGAAGGCGGTAGTAGAGCTCATGCCAGTCACATACAGGTCGAGCAATCCGTCCGCGTTGAAATCCCCGAACGTATGAGCCATTCCGAAAAGGCTCCGGTCGTCGATCAATCGCGCGGCGACATCCGTAAAAAATCCCTTGCCGTTGTTCTGGTAAAGATCGACCCCGGAAAAGTCGCTCACGACCACAAGGTCAAGATCGCTGTCGCCATCGTAGTCGAAAAATGAATTCGAATAAGTTCTGCGATAGCGCTTCCCTTCTAAACCTCGCTCTTCTGTCGCATCCGTGAACGTGGATCCGTCGCCGTCGTTTATAAGTAAATAAGAGGGGTATCCGTCGTTCGCGTCGTAGTAGGGGGTTGGCATCGAGCCGTTCACGTAGGCCGCTTTGTATTGAGACACCCACACATCCAAATCGCCGTCTCCGTCAACATCCCCTGCTGCTACAGAGCCAAAAGATTTCAGTTCCGGAACTTCCGGCTTGGTTGTCACTAGCAGGGGCAGGTCATCGAAAGCGCCTCCTTCCTTCCCACGCAGCAGAAAGACGCCCTTAGCGGCGATCGACTCTCCATTCGTGACAGACTCTCCAAAGTGAAGAAAATCAACATAGCCGTCTCCTGTGAAATCGCCTACAACTGCGGCGTCTGACGAACCTGCTTTGACCTTGCTCAGTGGCTTCACACCAAAACCCCCTTCGCCTAGATTCCATAGAATACTATTGATGCTGGGCACGATTATTTCAGGCAGCCCGTCCCGATTCAGATCGTAAACGACAACGGGCCCTTCGCCTCGTCCTGGCACTTCGAATTGAAAGGCCTGTTGAAATCGGGGGTCGCCCGTGCGCTCCAGTATTTCCAAATCCGTAGCATCTATCGATTTCGGTCGGTATTGGCCCTGTTCGTTCGGATCTGCCCACCAATCTACGAGGATTTTGCCGGTTACTGAATAGCGTGTATTCGTTTTCTGGTTTAACACGTGCAACATGATTGAGACGACGGAGCTTGCGTCCCCCCTCGAGTCCACATCGTAGCGGGAATGGTGCCACTCGGACTGGATTAGCTCGAATCCAGCCGCCGCCATATTTTCGAGCCAGTCACTCCAGCCGTGCAGGTCGAGCTCAATCTTTTCGCCGTTCGTAGCGCTTAGTCGAATACTGTCTTCCAAGTGTGTTATTCCCGAAATTGACCGCAATTTCAGTGTTTCGAAATCGAAGTTCTTAAAAACGCTAACTTTGTTATCGGTTTTTCTGAGACTGTCCCACAATTCAATGAATGCTTCTTCATGCCGTTGCGCATCTATCTCCTGCTTCCACACTGTTTCATCTAGAAACTTTTTATTCTCCTTTACCGAAGACACGTCGATTAGCTCTGCGAAGCATAGTGTCGGCAGAAATACTGCATAAACGGAGATAGTCCTTAAGAGAGTACGCTCTTTCTTCGACGTGGGTCTCATCACTTAAATTCTCAATTTTCCGACAAGGGATTTCAACCTCGGATCAATACGCTTCCAAGGGGTTCTGATCCAAAGGCTTAGTCTTAGTTCTGCTGCTGGTGGGGGAAAGGGAATAGGGCCATACTATCGTAAATCGGTCTATTCTGGATAAAAAATACCCCTAGTCAAAACTAGGGGCACCCAAATTTTGCGAACTTCGAACTTGGCTATCAACCAATGTTTGGTCCTTGGGTCGCTATCTAACTACCATTCTAGCGTGTTTGTCAGCGTCCACTGGCGACTGTTTGGCAAGCGGAACGTGCCAGGCGCTCCATCGCCTTGGACTGTGATCGGGATCAATTCGTCCTTGGCGAAAGCATTTCTCAGATTAAGCTGAATACGCCACTTCTTGCCATCGTTGAGCTTGCGCGTGTACCCCGCCCAAAGATCGAAGTTCTCGCGGCTTGGTCCCCAGTAAGGGCTTTCAATACGGAATTTGTCCTGACCATCGGTATCCGTAAAGACTGGGTAGCCGATCGCGACTTCGTCTTCCCAGCGTAAGCTACCACCCACATGAACGCCATTCATTCGGCCTTCCGTGAATCGGTAGGTTGAGACCAGGTTAAATCTCCAAGGCCGCATTTCAGGAACGTTCGTTCCTTCCTGTTGCAGCGCCAGCTGATAGCCCGAGTAGAAGAGCTGATTGAACTGAGCGCCGATTGAGCTCGAACCTCCACCCCACCACATTCGGATATCGCCTGCAGGGCCATCCCAATGCGCTTTACGGGCAGCGACGTACTCCTTCAAGGATCCCGCCAAGTTAGTGTTTTGAGCGGTTTGCTCGGAGGCATTAATCATCACGCTCCAATTTTTAGTCGGCTGAACGCTTAGCTCATATTCTACGCCTTTTGATTGAGTATCCGCAGTAGAGGTCAGCCCAGTGGGAGTGCCTCCGCCAAGCCACCAGTTACCCGTCCAGCCATTTACTGGATCCATGCCCCAGGCATCATAGTAAGCTTGAGATACCTGATTGCTTAGAACCGCGTCAACATGAAGCCGCTGCTCAGCTAAAGCCTCTTCTTCAGTCTGGCCATCGCGAGGACGGTAATACCAGTTATCCGCGCCGGGCTCCCCGTTGAGGTTAGCTTCGAACTGTTTCGCCGCTTTGATTGCCCGCGCTTCCTGAGCGCCCATTACCCATAGGTTGCCGGGATCGAAACTAGCATTGGCTACATTCGTTTCATACCAGTTAACCTTTAGGTGCGCCCTGCCTTCGAAGGCTGAGACTACGAAACCGTAGTCTTCGGTTTCACCGCTTGGAGCGTCAAGCGGCTCCGCTACGTGATTAATGCGCCCAGCGGCTGGCTGAAAGTTTGAAGACGTATTCCAGAAGGTGCTAAATTGCATTCCTCCAGGAAGTTCGCCGAAAAGCGTGTCCCAGTGTAAGACTACGCTCCAAGAATGGCTCTCCCCTTCAACCACGTTATTCGCAGTAGAGGGAAGTTCGTAGCTTCCGTCGGTCAGGTCTATATGGAGATCGCTGGAGTTCAAGTTCGTCGAGTAGGAAACCGCCTCGTCTTTGCGGTATCCATAAGTCGGAACAAGCGCGCCATCCCAAAGAAATCCTTGCCAAACGAAGGAGTGCGATTCGATTTCGTCCAATTGACGGTTCGCTTTTTCCGTAGAGAGAACACCCTCGGCGGCGGTTGCGCCACTCAGGACCGTGTAACTACGGTCAGTGAACCCAATGTAGTTGCCCCCATTTTCCGACTGAGTCGACTCCTCGCCGGTGAACGGCTGAATCCAAGGATCGTCAAAAGCAACGCCAGTAGCGTTCCAGGTCGCGTCGAACAAACGAATCGTCTGAGCTGCAGGAACTGTTTGAACAGCAGTAATAGGACTGACGCTTATATTCGAAAGATTTCTCCCGATCATAGAGTCCCCCAAATAGCTCATCAACATCAGCTCGCGTTCCGCCATCTGAATGCCAGGGACCGCTTGAAATTCACCAAAGTCTCGATCCATCATGTAGGAGCTCCATTGCTGATCGCGCTGCTCAATGTCCTGATTGGAGGCAAACGCTGTGAATACATGGCGGCCCAAGAGCTTCGACGCCCAAGAGTCATCCATAAAATCATGAAAGCGAACATCCGCGAACGCAGTCGCTTGCATCACTTCACGATCGGTTTGACGCGCTCCAGTACCGAATCGAGTACGGTTGTAGATGTACGGGCGGCCCACATTCGGATTGTCGATCAAGTCCGTCGGAAGCTTGGTATTGATGTCCACCGTCAAGATAGGGTTCGATCCGTACGGACGGAAAGAACGATCACCATAGCCTTGCTGATCATACGCTATTTCGAAACCGATCCTATCGTCTAGGAAGGTCTGGTTCAACTTGAAGTTTACCGCATCGAAATCACGGTACTCGCGCTTATTCGGGCCGTCGATCAGGTGATTTTTGAAATCGAAGATAGAGCGATCTGTCAGTGACTGCGCCTTGAACGGCGCCAACGTGGTCGAGAACGGCAGTCCTTCCTGCTCCGCGTAATCAGAGTGTCCCGCAATCGATACCGAGCGCCAGAACGGTAGCATGTTTACATTTTGGTCGACATTTCCATCCGGGCCCAACCCGCGTTTGGTAGTAGCGGCAAACTCGCCTACTCGAATAATCCCCTGCTGGGAGCCCGAGTTAGGATCCGCAAAATAGATTTGATTGCCTCCGAAAAGTTGAAAAACTGAAGTGTCCCGATTCGGGCTGCCGGCAACATTGGTGCCAGATCTAGGAACATCCTCATAGTAATTGTAAGCGAAGAACGGATCATAAACCGCCTGATCCATCCGGGTGAACCATGGGGTCAGGCGATCTTCCGGAGGAAGCGTGCGAGGCCGGTTCGATTCGATTTCGCCGTTCTCGTAGTTTCCTGTGATCGTCGTGCGAGCAGAATCACTTTTTAAAAGCTTCGGTTCCCATTTGAACGCCAGATAGATTCGCTCATCGTCTTCGAACGCGGGATCCTGCTGGAACTTCTCCCGGTCGGTCAGCGCCGCAACGCGGACAGCTAATTGGTCTTCGACGAGGACTCGATTGAGACTGACGCTGCCGCGAATGCTGCCCCAGCTACCGAAACGGAATTCTGCTTTGCTGCTGTCTCTGAAATTTGCTCCGGTAAGGGTCGCATTTATTATGCCCGACGGACTTCCGAGTCCGAAAAGGATCGAATTCGGGCCACGCTGCAGGTCCACGCGATCAACGATGTAGTTGTCCCACGGAATATCCGTGAGCATGTAGTTACGCGTGTTGTCGGCAGAATTGAGACCACGCACCCGATTGTTGCTGTTCGGGCGTAGCATAGCGCCTCCTTCTTGAAGGCGTTCACCGCCTCCTAGGCCCGCATAGTTGCCTTGAACGCCTCCCGTTTCCGTATTGGTCGTATAGATGAGCAACGACTCATTGTCGGTAACGCCGGTGTCTTGGAGGAACTCTTTCGTTATGACGGAAATCGCGGAGCCCACGTCTCTCAAATCGGTACGCAAACGCGTGCCGGCAAGAGTACTCGTAGCACGATAACCTGTATCTTCTGTAGCTTCGACGGTAAATGGTGAAAGTTCGAAGATTTCATCTCCTTCATTGTCTTGGGCCGCGAGAAAAGGCGCGATAAAGAGGGAGATGCAACATGCAAAACGTCGCATGGATGGCGCTAGCCAAGGATATCCTAAGCCGCGATTTGTGTAATCATTCATTTCTGTGTGGGATGTTGTAGTTTGGTTTCTAGGCCGGATTGAGGGGATCACTCCGAAACCGTCCTAAGGAATCCTTGGTTGCAAAATCTGGAAAGGAATCCGTGAAGGCAAGATTTTTTTGAGCCTCTGCAGGATATTAGAATACGCTCGAACCCGCAATGACATGATCATGTCATGTTTTGTCATGTGCTCAGTCGAATGGCTGACGCTGTAAATCGTTTAGCCCGGCTGCGCTCTGCTAGCACGATCATGTCATTGTGAAGGGGTATAGAAGCTGGTAACCTTTTCTGAATGTAAGGAAGAAGTACTCGCGAGTACTCATGCGTCAGCGGCGGCTAATAGGTGGGCGCTGGAAAAATTCCCGAGCTGGGATTCAGGGGTTCAGAACGCTCTCCATACCAATCAATCGAATCCCCTGCAGTCGATTGACTCAAAAACGACCAACAAACTAAGAGGAACAGATTGAACAAGAGCATTATGCTAAGCATCCTGTGCTGCTTGATCGGATGGGCATCGCAGACGGAAGCGCAGACCGTTCAGGACCGCAGCGACGCTTTCCGCATGAATCAAAAGCTCGGCAACGGTATCGTGTTCGGCTCGATAATGTGGACCTTTGAAAACACGGAACGCTACGACATAAGAGACTTCGAGCTGGCGCGCGACCATGACTTTAACCATGTCCGCATCTGCGCCCGCATGCAGAACATGCAGTCATCGACGGGTGTCCTCAGCGAACAGTCCATGGATCAATTGATCGCAATCATTGATGATGCCCTGGCCAACGATTTGATTGCCGTAATCTGCCCTTTCTTCTGGTGGAAGGCTACCCTTGCCAATGAGCCGCCCGCCTTTTCCAAAGGGGACATTACTGCTCTGGCCGATATGTGGGAGCAGATTGCTCTAAGATGTAAAGAGGAAGGCTACAGCCTTGAAGACGTTGTCTCTGAGCTGTATGAGGAGCCGGAATTCGGCATCGACGTCGAACGCTTGATCGAAGAATGCGTCAACAAAATCAAAGCGGTCGAGCATCGATATATCATCATACCCGGCAGAGGCTTTAAGACCATCGTGGGCATGGGTCGGGTTTTCAATGACAACGACATCCCGTTGGATTACGACCGCCTGATCGGCACGTTTCATTTTTATGAGCCGAAGTGCGAGTTTTGCAATCTCTACCGAAACGCTTGTGGCGTCACCGTGGAACTTAGCGCCTACATGTCCTGGCCCAACGAAACCTACGACGAAGCGGCGCTGAGATCCTGGTTCGTTACGCTGGACCAGCAGAATTCAAACTGGGCATCCAGAAACGGGACCACGAAACTGCCGTTGTACATGGGCGAATACGGCACGTTGAACAAGCCGAACTCCGGGAATGCTGGAAAGATGGACCTGCCGCGCGAAGAACGTAAGCACTGGATCTGGTGGACCCGAATGGTCGCGGAGGAGTTTGGTATTTCCACGGCTTACTGGAACGCCTACGGGAACACATCTTTCGGCCTAGGCAACTATGACGCGAACAATCCGGCCGCGCGAAACATGGCGGATCCCACGGATGAGGAGCTTATACGGCATTCGCTGCTGGGACGCTATGAAGCCGAAGATCTCAAATCGGTTGCATCAACCAGTGGATTCACGATAGGCAGCGATACCCAGACATCGCACGACTATCTCTCCTTTCTGGGCGCTGCCCCCGACCTGGCGCTTAAGTTTGATGACATCTACGTCGGAATAGACGGCGTCTACAATGTAACCATCCGTTTTTCCAACGAGCATGCCACGGCGCTGGAACTGGACACACAATCTTATCAATCCGAATCAACGCCTCTGACGACCCTGACGGATGTTCCGTTTGCGGTAACCGGAGAGTCGAGCTGGTATTCCAAAACGATCCCGATGGAACTGGAAGCCGGGATCAACACTATCGAACTATCCGGAACGACCGGCGATTTGCGGATCGACTTCATAGGCGTCACGCAAGCCAACAAGGTCTTTCTGGACCAGGGCTTCGATGTCGCCGGGCAGGACGATCCGAATGATTACTTTTCAGTCGATTTCGATGTATCCACTGAAAACATTCAAATGCAATGGAACTCGGTTACCGGTCTCGAATATACTATTTTGCGCAGCTACGACCTGATCAGCTGGCAGACGATTGAAACCGTCAATGGCGACGACCTGCAAAAGTTCTTCGAAGAATCCATCAACCCAAGCGATGCCGTCTTCTACAAGATAGAGGTCGCGCATAGATCACGCATCCCTATAGCCCTCAAATTTTGTGTATTTAGGGTCTATCAAGGAAAAGTGGGCGAGCGCATCCTGTTAATTAATGGATTTAGCGAATCCTATTGGTTCGGTGGCCGGGAATTGAAGGTCTTTTTGAAGAGCTGTTGCATTTCCTGGATCATGTTCGGGTTGATTCCGGGGTCGTGGGTGATTCTGGAGAGCCATCGGGCGGCGTCTTCTTGATCCTTCGAGATGATCTTGTGTCGCGTCATTTCCACGAGAGCGGGAGGGAAATTCGGTTCGGCTTCCAGCGCCTTTTCTATCGCGCGGAATCCTTCGGAGGTTTGTCCGATTTGAAAGTAGAGCAGGGCGGCTTCGACAAACGGTTCGGCCTCTTCCAAGTAAAGGGAAAACACGATTTCGTACTCTGCGAGGGCCTCCTTGGTTTTGCCGAATTGATTCAGTCGCCGCGCTTTGCCGAGGCGAAGCCCGGGGGAGTCTGGGCAATGCTGGAGGCCTTCCATCAGTACGCGATCCGCTTGAGCGGCGTCGCCCCTGAGGCGATAGAGACTGGAGAGCATTGACCAGCCTTCTTCTATTTTGGGAGCGACTGCGACGCACTCTTGGAGCTGCGAGAGAGCTTCCGTAAGTTGGTTGTTTGCGACGAAGATCATTCCGAGTTCGAGCCTGAGGTGTCCATCTTTTGGAGAAACGGATATTCCTCTATTGAGCAGTCTGATAGCGAGGGCGGTGTTCTCAGCGTGTTTGGCCTTGCCGGCCGCCACTGCGATTTGATGCGGGTCGTAGCTGTCGAGCAAGATTTCCTGGATCCAGGGATCATCGAAGTCGAAGAACAAGCCATAAGTCGTGACGTTTTCGCGAATGTCCGCCGCTTTTTGGGATTCGCCTGTTATTTCGTAGACGGAAACAAGGAGATCGGTTCCGATTCTCGAGTTCGAATGGAGGCCCGCCGCATTGAGGTGGCTAATCGCTTCTGTCCAGTTCTGTTGGCCGATTGCAATTCGCCCTTTACCCATCAGAGCGTAGGGGTTTTTCGGATTCATGGACAAAACGGTGTCGTAGGCGCGGTCAGCCTTGTCGAGATCATTGTTTTTTAGATAGGCATCTCCAAGTCGAACGAAGGCGGGTTCGTTCGAGGGAGCGAGCTGAGAGCTCGCTTCCCAGAATGGGAGGGCGTCTAGTCGATAGGGCCACTTGGGTTGATCCGGCTGCAGTTGAATGAGACCGAGGTAGCATTGGCTGGCTTCGGAGTAGAATCCGTTCGCGTGATACAGGCCCGATAGGCTTATTAGGGCCTCGACTGAATCCTCGTCGCGACGAATGCGGTCTTCCGTTTCGCGGATTCGATCGCCTAGTTCGATCGGCCATGCGTTTAGCTCGGGCTGCGGCGGGAGGGCTATGTTCGCGATCGGATTCGGGGATTTTTCGGGGGGGCAGGCGACTACTAGGAATAGAAATAAAACTAGAGCAGAGCGCATTGAGGCGATTGACCGTTGATGGCGCGATCCTTTATTCATGGTTCTCGGGGTAGAGTTTCCAATAGGTGATGCTGCTCAGGTTTTCGTAAGGGGGCCATGCGTGAAAGGCTCCAGTGACGAGCTGAAGGTCGCCGATTCCCTCGAAGTCTGCAACTGCTATGCTTAGAAGGTGGGTTGGTTTATGGGCAAGCGTTCGTGGTTCGAAGAATTGCTCGTTGCCGGTATTGCGAAACCAGACCATGGATACAGCGTTATCGTCGTACCAGTTGTTGAAGCAGCTTAAAGCGAGCACATCGCGATGGCCGTCGTTATCCAAATCGATGTCGATTGGACTGTAGGCTCCGGGTAGATATCCGATTCGGTGAAACTGAAACTCTGCGTTTCCCAAATTCTCGAGCCATTGCACTCCGTGCCAAGGGCGAGGTCCTGGATAGGCGGCTGGGCCAAATCCATCTCCGTTGGTGAAGAGAAGGTCTGGGCGCCCGTCTTGGTTTAGGTCCGCGATGCGCATTCCGCTGGAAGCGAAGTCCTCGTTGGTGGAGCCAAAAAGGATTGTATCCTCGAAGTTGCCTTCGCCATCGTTGAGGAAGAGGTGGATCTCTTCCCATTGTTGAGAGAACAAGGCGGCTATATCGGTGGTCCCGTTCCCGTCGAAATCGCTGAGGCATACGTTGATACTTCCGGATAGGTTGAGCAAGGTGTGGGTGGCGAACTCCCAGTTTCCGAGGCCTTCCATCCAAGCGACCTGGCCTTGGTCGTATCCAAACTGGGCGATGGCCAGGTCCATGCGTCCATCGTTGTTGAAGTCTGCGGCTCTTACGTCGTTGACGCGATCGATATTTTCGGCGAGCACTCGCTTGTGGAACGTCTGATCGCCGCGATTCTCGAGGAGGAAAATGGTTCCTATCTTGTTGGGATTCGGGTAGACGATGCTCATGCTGGCGACTAGTATGTCCAGATCGCCGTCTTCGTCGAAATCGACGGCCTCCGCGTGAACGGGGGCTCGCATCGCTTCGCCTATTGCGGAGGTTTCGAAGCGTCCTGATCCGGTGTTTTTCAACCAGAGGATCTGATCGTCCTGAGCCTCGCAGGCGATAATGTCGAGGAGCCCGTCTTGATCGAGGTCGATGGCGGCGAGGTGGGCGATCCAGGGGAGCCCATCATTTTCGCCGCCAATCGCTGTTTTCGAATAGAGCGTGGTGCTGTCGGTCGCTTGCGGGCGCGCGGGGGATGGGAGGTTCGAGTAAGTCGGCGGGCTTTTCGGGCGCGCATCCGAGGAGGACTATGGCGCCAGTGAAAATCGTGATGTGTTTAGTCGATTGCATCGATTCGATTGGAGCATCTTGGGGATGCTCGTTCGCGAATCAATTGCAATGCTCTTCGTTATGACGCGTTCATGTCATTTTCGAAGGTTTCAAATCCTATTTATCGCAATCCTGGAACAAGTCCCACACTCCTTCATCCAAAGGCTAGTATTCAAATTCCCATTAATAATATAGGAGTCGAAAAGATCCAGATCTAAACCCTGTATTATAATATATATCTATGCTCTTCGCTATGACATGAATTTGTCATTTTCAAAGGGTTCAACACTGAAGATAAAGCCGCGCCGATCCCCTATTGGCAATATCATGTCATTGCGGATGAACAGCGACTACACTATATACTCCAGCGCTTTTGAAACACAGCGCTCCAAAGGGGAAATGGCTCAACGTTTTCTTAGCCGCAAGCATCCATAAAACACGTTTTATGGAATATAACTATCCAGCCACGATCCTGTAGATACATTGGGTACGCAAATTATACCCCTGCCCTATGCAAGTGGTATAAATGCGTTCAAGAGTTGAACAACTAACCTGAAAAACTATGACCCATAAAAAACACCTGAAAGCATTCCATGCTTTTTTTATGTTATCCCTTGTGATTTCCGTCTTGGGAGCCTCCCGATTAGCTGCGCAAGATGACAGCGGCTCGGATGAGGTCTTCGAGCTCAGCCCGTTTTCGGTCTTGGCGGAGGACGAAGGGTACAGGGCTACCACGACCCTTGCTGGTACCCGGCTCAATACCCAATTGAAGGACATCGGCTCCGCGATCCAAGTCCTGACGACGGAATTGTTTGAAGATACGGGCGCCACGGACGCGGAAACGATACTGCCCTACGCAATCAGTACTGAAGTCGGAGGCGAACAAGGCAATTTCACGGGTGCGGAAGATATCTCAGGCTCGCACACGAATACGGATCAAGGCCGTATCAATCTTCAAGGCAATCAAAGGATAAGAGGACTCGAGCCTGCTACTTTGACTCGGAACTACTTCGTTACCGACATTGCGTTCGATAGCTATAATATCGACCGTGTGACGATCAACCGTGGGCCGAATGCGTTGCTTTTCGGAATTGGGACTCCGGGCGGGGTGATCGAAAATACGACGAAGCGAGCGTTTTTCGGGGACGATTTCACCGAAATCTCAGCCCGATACGGTTCGCACGGCAGCTACCGGGCGACCTTCGATGCGAATAAGGAATTGGTCGAAGGCCGACTGGCCCTTAGATTGGCAGCCTTGAAGGAGAAAAAGAATTTTCGGCAAGATCCTGCATTCGAGGAGGACGAGCGTATTTACGTAGCTTTGGAAGGGTTGCTTTCGAAGAACGAGAGCAGCGATTTCCTCGATGAAACCCAAGTGAGGCTGAATTTCGAACGAGGGAATATTGCCTCCAATCCAGTCAATGTCACGTCTCCGACGGATTCCTTCAGCCATTGGTTCCAGGCTCCTGATTCCGTAACTCAATACACAGGTATCGAGGACCCGGTTTGGATATCGGAAGGCTATACGCCTAAGTCTACTGTCGACAATAGAACGACATTTGGGGGACTCGATGGAGCTGGCACGCCGTTCGCGGATATTGTCACCTGGCAGTTTGCTACGATTTATAACGACCCTAAAGGATCAGGTCCGTCGACCGGCACGGGGTTTGAAGGTGTCACAGCTGTACAGGCTCGCATTCCCTTTCGCGGACAGACTCCGGAAACGTCCCCTGGAGGTAATCGCAACTTTAGCGGTTCCAGGAGTTTTTACTCTAGGCCCGAAGCCCCGGGCTTTAGAGTGCCAACGGTTAATGCACCGCAATGTTTGGGATAACGTAAACCACTTGCTAACTGGAAATACCGGTTTCGTAAACAGGGACTTTACGGCTAGCACTCTGTCCTTGGAGCAAACCTTCATGGACAAGCGAGCGGGGGTCGAAATCGTCTTCGATCAGCAAGAATTAGACCTGAACCATCGGCTGCTCTTCGGAGGGGGCGGTACCGGCGGAGGGACAAGGGCGATGGATGTTGCTATCGACATGTCGCAATATTTGATCAATCCGAACGGCGCGGATGGCTTTTGGGTTGCGAATCCGAACCTCGGCCGCCCCGTAATCCGCCAGCAAGTCGTGGAAACGACCTGGAGAACAAACGAGCGGAACGCGGCCCGAGCCACGGCATTCTTCATCCAGGACTTCACCGAAAATGACGGGTGGTCCAAATGGCTGGGCAAGCACACGATGACTGGATTCTATAACGACACGGAGTTAGACGTTACCAACCATACGAAAAGGGTTTCATGGACCCGTGATGGAGCCAGCTTCGATACCGACCGAACGCTGAATGTGAATAGCAATATAACCCATTGGCGGAGCAACGCCTTCATTCCGATTTACGTCGGTCCCTCCATTTTGGGAAGCCAATATCAAAGTGGTTCAGACGTTCGCCTCGAACAGATGAATTTGGTACTTCCTCAGCCGGGGGAGACGCATTCGATACACTATTTCGATCGAGACACGAGCACGGCGGCTACGGGAACGGCTACATTGGCTCACCCGGTCTCGGCGATGAACCGCTCAAGAACGACGATCACTACCGAGGCGGCCGCTATCCAGAGCTCATTTCTAGTCGCCTTGGCCGGCTGGAGAACGGACGAGCAACGTACCATAGGACGAGCGCCGATCACAGAATTGACCGATGGAACCGACCGCTTTCCGGATAACTCCTTCGATCTCAGCGACAATATTCTGTCGGCTACCGAAAACGAACCGCAGGAGGGCAGCACGTTCACTTGGAGCCTGGTGGGCCACCTCCCCTGGGAATTGCCAGGAGGCGTGCGCGTCAGCGGTCACTACAACAGTTCCGAGAACTTCAATCCTGTCGGGAACCGAGTAGACGTCTATAATCAGCAGGTAGGTTCCCCTCAAGGTACGACTGAAGATTACGGCATTTCGTTCGAAGCCTTCGACGGCAAGCTGGTCGCTCGCCTCAATTGGTTCAAGACGAGAAGCGCTAACGTAAATGTCGGCCTAACCGCGAACGCGGTGAACGACTTCGTCGCCAATGTACTTATCGGGCAATTCAATCCTCAGACGGTGGCGGTCAATGTGCCCGATCCGGAAAATCCTGAAGTATTCCTGGAGAACCCTACCGAATTGGAGACGTGGAATTACTGGGTTAACCGAGAACCGGAAGCCGTGGCAAAGGGAATGCTCGATCGCTGGCCGACCTTCCAAGACTACCGTCAAGGATTGCTCGAATTGATTCCGGAGGAAGTCCAAGCCGCGCGAGGCTACTTTTTCGATCCCGACACGTTGGATCTGGAACAGAATGGCATTGGCTTCGATGGAGCGGTCATCGCCACTCAAAGCGCTCTCGCCGAGGGCGTCGAATTGGACTTGGTTGGCCAAATTACCGATTCCTGGAGAGTCGCCCTCAATGTGTCTCAGCAGGAGACGGTCGTTTCCGACATCGCGCCCGAGGTGAGCCGCAACCTTGCCTATTGGAGCGACACCTTGGAGCCGCTAGGGGTAATGGACTTTGACTGGGGTATCGATTTCGGCGGAGGCGGACCTGCTCGGGGCCGTTTCAATGTCGTTGGGCTCAATCCGGTAGCGGCTAAGCGCGCTCTCGAAGGAACCGTCTCCCCGGAACAGCGCAAATACCGCGCGAATCTCATTACCAACTACAATTTCAGGGAAGGCAAACTCCGAGGATTTGGACTAGGCGGAGCGATTCGTTGGCAGAGCGCGAACGCCATTGGCTTTATGATTGAACCGTTGCCCGGAACCGAAGGGCAGGGACTTGTCCGTCCAATTATCAATCAGCAGATTCAGGGCGAAGCTCTCACGACTGGCGATATCTGGGCGAGCTACAGAAAGCCAATCTTTGACGGTAAAGTGGACTGGAGGATTCAGCTAAACGCGCGCAATGCGGTCGCGGATCGAGGCTATCAAGAGGTATATGCTAATCCAGATGGATCGATAGCAGTTGTTCGCAACCCGCCTCCATTGGATGTATTCCTGACCAACACGTTTAGATTCTAAGGACTGGTTTTAGCGCTGATTTTGATCAGCTAGCGCGGACGTGGTTGGAGCAATCCAGGCGCGTCCGCTTTTTTTACGCATTTCCGATGCCCAGCCAGACATGATCGTGTGATTGAAAGGTAGTTCGATTTGGTGTTTACTGCGATGTTCATCAAAGACGAAATACGGATGCTTGCTAGGCTCAGGGTTTGATTAAACGAAGGGAGGCGATCGATCGCTATTCGATCAATGAGTGTAAGCGCGAACACGTCTAATTATCGAAGCTGCCCCTCTCTTGATGAATGATAATTGAAGAGAAGCTTTTCTGAATACTGCTATGAAAAAAAATACTCCTGTTTCGCGTCGAAAATTTATCGCCTCTGCTTCTGCAGCCATCGCGTTCCCAATGATCGTACCGTCTAGCGTTCTGGGCTTAGGGAAGCGCCCCGCGCCTTCGAATCGGATTAATGTGGCTTGTATTGGCTATGGTACGATCGCAATGGTGACGACTCCGAGTTTTTTGAGAGATGATCGCGTGCAGTTGGTCGCTGTGGCGGATCCAAATCGAAAATCTGGGAATTATGGATACTCTGGAAGGAAGCAGGGGGGGCGGCTGGTCGGCAGGCAGGCTGTGAACGAGTATTATGCGAACGCTGAAGGACGATTGAACTACAAGGGTTGCCGGGCGTATGAGGATTTCAGAGTAATGCTGGACCGAGAGGATATCGATGCGGTGAATATCTCTGCTCCAGACCATTGGCATGCTGCGATGGCGGTTTATTGCGCGAATCGAAAGGTTCATGTCTATGGGCAGAAGCCGCTTTCCCTGACCGTGGATGAGGGGCGAAAAATGGCTCGGGCGGTTGCGAAAAATAAGATCACTTGGCAGACCGGAAGCCAGCAGCGCTCGGAGATATATTTTCGGATGGCGGTAGAGTTTGTTCGCAATGAGCGTATTGGAAAGCTGAGGACGATCCGTATGGGATTGCCAGGGGGGCGTCAGGATTTCAATCAAATGGGAGATTGGCAAAGTCCGGAACCGATTCCGGCCGGGTTGAATTACGATCTATGGGAAGGTCCTGCTCCGCATCGCGAGTACCGCCCGGCTCTTTTGCCGCTGAATTGGCGTCACAACTTCGATTATTCCGGTGGAATGATCACGGACTGGGGAGCGCATCATGTCGATATTGCCCAATGGGCGATGGACATGGATAGTAGTGGTCCAGTGAAATTGGATAATTTCAGGTCGAACTTGCCAGATAGTAACGAAATATTCAATACGGCAACGGAGTATCACTTCAAGTGTACCTACGAGAATGGGGTCAAGATGATCGTTTCGGATACGAACGAACACCCGCAAGGCATCACCTTCGAGGGGGAGGATGGAAAGAGCATTTTCGTAACGCGTGGCAAGATTGAAATGAATCCGAGAGAGCTGATTCGCGAAAAAATCCGAGAGGATGAAATTCGCGTCTACAAAAGTACGAATCATATTGGGAATTTTCTTGATTGTATCCAGAGTGGCGAAGCGACCGCTGCTACGATCGAAGCTTCGCACAGAAGTATTTCTATCTGTCACCTTGCGAATATCGCGCTCCGTTTAGGGCGTGAATCCTTGGAGTGGGACCCTAAGCGGGAACGCGTTCTTAACGATGACGCTGCTAACAAAATGCTCAGTCGCCGACTTCGGGGGCCGTGGAGGTTAAGATAGGGATTTTTCTGACCTCTAGGAGTAAAGCGCTTCCTATAACTGCAGCCGGACTCTATTGGGGAGGGTCTTTCCTAAAACTCGTATTAGACTTGCCTCGCGCTATCTGAGCCTTCTTGTTCGCTATTGCGATCGGAGGCGTCCAGAGCGGACGTCCTTTTGCCATTTCTCGGGCTTTTCCGAGGTGTCGCTATCGTCGTCGTAGTATTCCTGGATCTCCCGAAGCTGCTTTTTTGTCTTTTCGATAATCTTGGCATATTCGGGATTATGATACAGGTTTTCTAGCTCGTCGGGATCGTTCTTGAGGTCGTAAAATTCCCATTCGTCGAATTGATAGAAATTGATGAGCTTGTAACGCTCCGTGCGGATGCCGTTTTGGCGTGGTACCATGTGCCAACTGGGGTACTCGTAGTATTGGTAGTAGATGCTTTTGCGCCAATCGCGGGGCTTCTTGCCTTTGAAAAGGGGCACGAGCGATCTGCCTTGCATGTCGTCGGGCTGGAGCGCTCCGGCGATGTCTAGGAAGGTTTGCGCATAGTCGAGGTTTTGAATCATCCGGTCGCTCTTGGATCCAGGTTTGATAGCTCCTGGCCACTTGACGATGAAAGGCATTTTGAGGGATTCTTCGTACATCCAGCGTTTGTCGTACCATCCATGGTCGCCGATATAGAAACCTTGGTCGGAGGAGTAGATAACGATGGTGTTGTCGTCTATACCGAGTTCCTCGAGCGTATCCACCAGACGTCCAACGCTTTCGTCTACGCCTTTGACGCAGCGGAGATAGTTTTTAGCGTAGCGTTGGTACTTCCAACGGATGACCTCTTTCGGGCTGAGATTGGCCTCGTGAAAGGCCGCGTCTTTGGGTCCGTAGGCTGCCCGCCAAACATCGAGCTGTTTCTCGGTCATAGTGAGCATGTTTTTCCAGCTGGATTTGTCTGTACGCATTTTCTTTTCGGGAAAGTCGGGAGTTAAGTCTAGAAAGAGGTCATAGTTGATATCCATGTGACGATCGATTTCGAGTTCTTGATGGCGCGCCCCAGCAGCGTTGTCTTCCCATGTGTCGAATAGCGTATCCGGTTCAGGGATATCGATGTTGTCATAGAGATGGAGATGGCGCGCTGCGGGCATCCAGGCGCGATGCGGCGCCTTGTGCTGTACCATGAGCATGAAAGGCTTATCGTTGTCTCGCTTGTTCTTGAGGTAGTCGACCGCGAGGTCTGTGACGACGTCCGTGCAGTGGCCTTCGATTGTGGTTTCGCCTTCGGGAGTAATGAAGTCGGGATTGCAGTAGAGGCCTTGTCCTGGTAGAACAGCCCATTCATCGTAGCCTTGGGGTTGGCCTTTGAGATGCGACTTTCCGTAAATGGCGGTTTGGTAGCCTGCTTTTTGAAGCAACTTAGGGAACGTCTGCTGGTTCCAATCGAAGGTGTTGCCATTGCTCATGAACCCGTTTTTGTGGCTATGCTTTCCGGTTTGAATGACAGCACGGCTCGGCCCGCAGATGGAGTTGGTACAGAAGCTGTTTTAGAAGAGCATGCCTTCTGCGGCGAGTTTATCGATTTCGGGGGTCGGGTTGACGGATTTCAGCCAACCGTCGTAGGCGCCGATTGCGTGCGGAGCATGGTCATCGGAAAAGATGAATACGATATTGGGCCGCTCTTCGGCGAAGGATAATCGAAGAAATGAAACGCTTAGGAAAAGCGTGAATAGTATGACGCGTCTAGGCATGGTGCAGTTGTTCGGTTTGCGAGTATTGAATTTCGAATGAGTATCTTTATGCTACTTAGAGTGGCCAGTCTTTAAGCCCAGTAGATGATAGCATAATCGTGCTATGCGCGATCATTGGATTACCGTCATCGCTGAGATTTGCTATATTCGGGTCGCTAGTGAAGATTCATTCGATTCTTTCTAAAATAACTTCGCGGACTTCCATGACTTGGGAACCGGGCATGTGGTCGGCAGAGAGAGTGAGGGTATCGACGCCTTTCTTGAGATTGAGATGACCGACTTCGAGGGTAGCCCAGGGCTTTTCGATTTCACCGGAACGAGGGGCACGGTCGCGGTTAGGGAAGAGGTCGGGGTCGTAGGCTTTGTCGACGGTGGCTGTTAGAGATTTGCCTCCCACGGAAATGCGGATTTTCGAGCCGATGTCTTTTTCGGGGCAAGTGTATTTGATGGCGACGCGGTAGCGGCCTGATTCGACGACGTCGATGTTCCACTTGATGTCGTCTTTGGGGTCTACCCAATTGATGATCCAGTCGTGGTGGAAGCCTCTGCCGTGAAATTTGATTTCGCCGCTGGGTTTAGATTGGACGGCGTGGAGGTGGGTGATGGGAAACTCAGAGTAGCCGCAGGGGATGAGGGAAACGATCTCCCAGTTTTTGGATACATCTTCGAACCACTGGCGGTAGGCGGTTCGGTGGCTTTCGAATTGTTCGGGGTTTGCTTTGCTGATATCCTTCTTCTGACCTGGGTCGTTGATGAGGTCGAAGAAGGTTTCCTCTTGATTGGTGAGGACGTAGCGGTAGCGTTTGCTGCGGGCGGCTCCGCTGCGGAGCTGTAACTTTCCGCCGAAGAAGCGGTGAGCGAAGATTATGCGATCGTCGGGGGCGGTCTCTCCCTTGAGTAGGGAGTCTTTGAGGCTGAGTTCGTCGAGTTGAAGCGTATCGGGAATTGTAATACCGCAGAGATCAGCGACGGTGGGCATGAGGTCGATGTGGGCGGCGAGTCCGTCGATGACGGTGCGTGGCTTGATTTGGCCGGGCCATTTGACGAAGAGGGGGACACGGACGCCGCCTTCGTCGACTCGGGTCTTCCAGCCTTTCATGCCCGCGTTGTAGCGGTCGCTAGTTTGTGGGCCGTTGTCGGTGAGGAAAAGGGCGATGGTGTTTTCGGCGAGTTCTAAGTCATCGAGTCTTTTGAGGAGACGTCCGATGTTGTCGTCGAGGTTCTCGACCATGCCGTAGAGGGTGGCGGTTCTGACGTCGAGGCCGCGAGCTTTGTATTTGTCGTAATAGGAGTCGGGGACTTGATAGGGCGTGTGCGGCGCATTGTAGGGAATGTAGCAGAAGAAGGAGTCGTCTTTTTTGTCTTCGATCCACTCGAGGGCTTTATCGGTGAGGACGTCGGTGATGAAACCTTCGGTTTGAATCGTGCCGGCGTTGTGTTCGAGGACGGCGTCGAAGTAGTTGCCGATGTGGCCGGCGCAGAAACCGACGAACTCGTCGAAACCTTGGCCGTTGGGGTTGTAGGGGTAATGTTCGCCGTTGTGCCACTTGCCGAAGAGGGCGGTGGCGTAGCCGTTTTCTTTGAAGAGTTCGGCGACGGTCACTTCTTCGGATCGTATGATCTCGAAATTATTGGATACGTTGATCGTTCCGGTGCGGATGTGTTCGCGTCCGGTTAGGACGCTGGCCCGCGTGGGGGGCAAACGGGGGCGACGAAGAAGTTCTCGAAACGCGCTCCGTCGTCGGCGAGGCGATCAAGATGAGGCGTATCGATTTTTACGTTACCGTGCGAGCGAATGTCGCCGTAGCCTTGATCGTCGGTCAGGATGAGAATGACATTTGGACTTTGCGAGGCGACGAGCGATAGCGCGTTTGCCGCGCATATAGCAAACAGGAGTTGAAGAGAGAAACGGGTCATGAGGGTTTTAAATGCGGTTTGATTGTAGACGCGATCGTTGTGATCGCGTTGCACGGCCAGCGGCCGTGTCTACATCAATGGATAGACTATGGTAGAGGTTTGATGCCTCGGAAATGGTAGATGTTGGATCCGATGGATTGGAGTATGCCGGTGACTTCGGTGTGCAATTCACTGAGCGGATTCATGACGCCGGGTTTTTGAGTGCCGTGAGGGGCAGTTTGCCAGGAGTCGATGGCGCCGCAGATGTGCCAGCCGACAAAGCTGGGGTGCTTGAAGGCGCGTTCGGCGTATTCATACATCCATTGCCCGCGTTGGGCTTGGTCTTTGGCTTGTGGAGATTGCGGCGACGGCATTTTCGGATCGCCAAAGGCTCCGAAGCCGAAGCCGCCGTCGCCGTTAATTATAGGAAGATTGGATACCTCGGCGATTCGATTTTGGACGTGCTCCTGGTAACCATCTTTACCGTAAAATTGGAAGAGGATAGCGTCGACGTAATCTTTGGCGCCGTCGACGGTGAGCTCCAACTCATCGATCTGGCGCATGTTGCCGTTGAGCTTGTCGCCAAAGAAGAGGTGGTTGACGGCTCTGAAAGCGGCTGAGGCGACTTCATAGTACTTTTGCCATGGCGAGCTTGTTGAAGGCGTTGCTGTCGGCGATTTCCTTGACGTTTTCGAAGTCGGTGAGCTCGTGCCAGTTCTTCGCCTTAGCGAGATCGTTCCAGCTAGAGAACTTCGTGCCGTAGGTATTGTTGAAGTCCTTGATTATCGAATACCGAGACTTCATGACTTCGACGTACTTTTGCTTGCCGGGCGAAGACGCGGGCAGCTTTCTCAGGGCCATGGCCCAAGTGGGGATTTCGCGTTTCTGCATAGGTTTGGCCCAGCCTTCAGTATGGACCGGAATATCGGCCATAGCGAAGCCGATGATCATGAGATCGTCGATGTGGGGGGCGACTTGCTCTTGGGCCCTTGGTCGCAGATCATTTTGAAATCGGGAGAGAAGACATCCAGGTAGTCTTTAGCCTTCGCGTTCATGTGAAGGGAGATCCTTACTGGAATGTACTGCTTTATGTAGGGAAGGAGAGGTTCGCGCTCTAGAAGGATTCCGTCTTCATTGTGGTAGGGCATGGTGTTGGCTCCTGCGGCGGTGACGACCTCGCGAACGTGCTGGTAGAAGGCCTCTTTCCATTTGGGCGACCAGGCACTGCCGCCGAAGCGCTTTTCCCAGTAGGGCTTATTATAGTCCTGTACCCAGAGATTGGAATGAAAGTGATTGAGGCCAAAGGAGAGGAAGGCGTTGTTGTCGGGCGTGACGAGCCACCATTGGCCGTCTTCGAAATGGGTACGGAAGTAGCCGGTGTTTTCGAGTTCGAAGTGTTTTGATTCGTGGCCGCCGTAGGAGTCGAGGGAGGGGTAGGCTGTGAGTGAAGAAAAACACAGAATGAGTAGAATGGTGAATGTAGTGAGTATATTCATACTTAGTATAGCGAGCCAACCGGATTTTGCTCACTTCCGCTTTCGTTACTGCTACGGTGTGACATGAGAGTGTAAACTACAGCGGAAGGGTTCTAGAGTGTTTTGCCGTCCAATGGGCTGATTTTAGCGAGGTACGTTGGATTGAGGTCAACCGGCTATTTCGAGGCCGCTCATGGTTCCGGTAGAGGATGCGAATGTATCGGTTTCGATGCCCATTCTCTGGAGCATGGACACGTAGAGATTGGGGAGCGGGTAGTTGCGCTCGGTGTCGAAGGCGAGGTGCTGTCCGTGTTTGAAGCCTCCTCCGGCGAAAAGCGTGGGGAGGTTTAGGGTGGTGTGGGCGTGGGCGTTGCCAAGATTGGATCCGTAGAGAACCATGGTGCGGTCGAGCAGGGGTTCCCCCTCTTCTTCGAAGTCCTTGAGGTCGTCGAGCAAATCCGACAGCAGCTTCATGTGCCACTTGTTGATGATCTCGAGCTGGGTGAGTTTTTCCTCCGACTTCCCGTGGTGAGAAAGGTTGTGGTAGCCGTCGCTGACGGTTTCTCCGCCCACTTCAATTGCGGGCGAGTTTACGCTGTCGAGGAGGAGGGAGACGACTCGGGTGGAGTCGGTTTGAAATGCGAGCCGGGAGATTTCGTACATTAGGCGCACCTTCTCCATGTAGTCGGTGGGACTCTTGGGGTCGAGAGGTGCAGGAGCGTCTACTTTGGGCTTGGGCCGGTATTCCCATTCTTTGGACGCTTCCATGCGTTTTTCAAGGTCGCACACGCTTGAGAAGTATTGTTCGAGTCTTTGTTGGTCGGCTCCGCCTAGATCCCGTTGGAGAGATTTGGCTCGGTTTCCAATCGTATCCAAAATGCTCTGACCGAGTTCCATTTTGCGTACTTGGGTTTCCATTTCCTCGGGGGTGCCTTGGAAGAACATACGCTTGTACATGTCGGATGCCGATTGCTCGCAGGGAATCATGACGCCGGACTCCGTCCAAGAAAGACTGCGCACACCTTGGCTTACGTTGACGCCTAGATTGAAAGAAGGAAAGCGCGTTTGGTGGCCGATCTGTTCGGCCATGATTTGATCGAGCGAAATGGTATTTCGAAATCCCCCGCTGGCGGGGTGGGGCGCGGCGGTGAGGAAGCAAATGTCGGCCGGGTGGCCTCCGTCTACATCGGGATGGGAGACGCCGCTGAAAACGGTGAAGTCGTTTCGATGCTCTCTGAGAATGTTTAGGTAAGGAGAAAGTTGATACCCGAAGCCTGTCTCATGAGGAAAGAAGCGATCGGAGAGGAGGCCGAGATTATTGCAGACGGCGAGAGTGCGGCGCGGGGCGGCGGGTTTGGTGGACGAAGCCTTCGCGGCGAGATTGGCGAAGGCGGGTTGCATGGCGTCTAGCAGAGGAAGGGAGAGTCCGATGCCGGCATTGCGGAGGAACGTGCGACGGGAGAGCGACCGTCGAGTGGATACGAATGGGGCGTCGGGGGATGATGGTTTCATCTTTTTCATTTGATCGAGATTCACTTGTTGAGGAACAGATCGCTTTTAACGACCTCGTGGATGAGCGTGCGTAAACCGAAGTGATTTCCACGGCTATTCTCTAAGATGGAGTCGATAATCGTTCTGTCAGAAAAGTGGATGGGGGCTCCGGTGGCGTAGATGACGAATTGCTCTACGAGGTTGCGGGCCAGTTGTGGCTCGTCGGCTAGGAGAAGCTCCTTTAGTTCGCGTATGTCGTGGAAGCCTCTGCCGTCGGGGAGTTGGCCGGAGGCGTCGACAGGCAGTCCGATGCGGTAGCGAAATTGGTATCCGTCGTGGCCGATACCTTCCGCTTTATCTCCGTCGCCTTTGCTGGTGGTGCGATAGTAATCACGCCAGCCTCCCATGACGTCGAAATTCTCCAAGGCGAAACCCGCGGGATCGATTTTAACGTGACAGGTGTTGCAGCTCTCTTGGGAGCGGTGAAGCGCGAGTTGCTCGCGGATGGTCTTGGCGCCGCGTATGTCGGATTCGATCGCTTGCACTGAAGCGGGAGGGGGTGGGATGTGGTGTCCGAGGATACGCTCCATGATCCAAGCTCCTCGGGTGATGGGAGAAGAGGTGGTGCCGTTGGCGGTCACTTTCAAAACGCTGGCTTGGGTCATGAGACCGCCTCTGGGACTGAGCTCGTCGAGCGCGACCGGGCGGAAGTGGGCGCCGATGACGTTATCGATCTCGTAGTGCTTGGCCAAGCGTTCGTTGAGGATAAGGAAGTCCGAGTCGACCAAGTGAGCGATGCTTCGGTCTTCGTGTATCAGCTGATGGAAATAGAGTTGGGTTTCTTCCGGTATGGACTCGACCAGAGCATCGTCCAATTGGTATTCGGGATAGAGTTCTCCGTCGGGGCTGCTATCGCTCATGTGGCGGAGGTCTAGCCAATAGTCTAGAAAGGCGTCGACGAAGCGGCGGGATTTGGGGTCGGCCAGGAGGCGTTCGACCTGGTTTCGCTTGATCTTGGGTTTGAGGATCTTTCCATTTTCGGCAAGCGCCAGGAGATCGTCGTCTGGAGCGGAGTTCCAGAGGAAGTAGGACAAGCGTTCTGCGACAGCGAGTGCGTCGAGGATTAGGTTTAGAAAGCCTTTTAGATCGTCGGCGGAAACTGGATACCGGTAAGCCTTTTGGATGAAATTGTTCAACAGACGCTCAGCATCTTGGGCGGGGGTGTCGCTATGAACGACGACTTCTCCGCGATCGGCGAAGATGTCGTTCATCAGCAGTTCGGCGATATCTTGAGCGGGGTCGTCAGGGTCGTAGAGGTGCTTTTCGGGATCGAAGGCTTTGTCGGATTTTTCCTTTTCGATCACGGCTAGGTCTAAGTCTCCGAAGAGCAGTTTGTACCCTGGGGGCGGCCAGGAATCGTAAAGGGGACCTTCGACCTCCATCCACAGAAAGGCCACGCCGGGCATGCCGTCTTCTTCTAGGAGTGGGTTTTTGTATTCAGGCGGGCGTGGGCGAACGAGTCGGGTGGCATCGGGGCGGATGGTTTCGCCGGCCTTGAGCCAAACGGTCATTTCTTGTACAGAGGGGTCGGGACCGAAGTCGAAGGATCCCATGCGTCTCAAGATTCGGGGAGTCGTGTCGGCGTAGATGGTGACTGGCTCCGATCGTCTCCCTCGAGTGACTTTATCGAACTTGGGCGACATCCAAATCGTGTATCCAGAAAATTTGATACGGTAGGGTCCCGATACGGGAGCGCGGAATTGGTTGAACTGGAGATCGGTCGGCTCGTAGCTGCTCGCTACCAGGAGCACAGCCTCTTCATCCTTGCGTTCGGGATCCGAGTATTCTCCGACGTTTGGGCGATACCACTTGCCATTCGCAGCGTTGCCAACCAAGTCGGGGCGTAGTTCAAGTCCGACGACAGGGTGGGTTTTTCTGATCGCTGGACCGGCGATTTTTCTCATTCCCGGTTGCTGCCATGAATAGTAGCGTATGGGGGAGGCGTCCGGCTTTTCCAAAACGGGGACCACTGCCTCTCTGAGGGCGGATTCGGCCGTACGGAGGTAGCGTGATAGTTGTACATGGGAAACGTCCAGGGCTTCTCCGATTTTGTTGTAGCCGTAGAGCATGGGATCCTCGGGGAGGGATTCCTTGATTTCCAAATAGGGCAGAGAAAGGAGGTCGCGTATGGAATTCTCGTATTCGTAGCGGTTGAGTCGGTGTTTAACCGAACGACCGATTGTCGCCTGCGCTCTTTTCTCGGCGTCGATGATCTCGTCGGCAAGCAGGTCTAGAAATTCATCGAGATGCGAAGGTTCGGGGCGGCGTTTCTTTTTTTTGGGCATTTCCCCTGCTTGAGCCCTGTCGTAGGCATGGATCCAGAAGTGAAGGGTGTCCGGGGTGATAGGTTGTTCCGCGAGGCTCCAAAGGTCTAGGTCGCCTTTCTTCTCAATGTCGTCGTGGCAGTCTGCGCAGTGTTGCTCGATGAATTCGGGGATCGCAGTCGGCAAGGGTTCTGCGTTTCCCATAAGGGCGAGCGGGCTCGCTAGGCAGGAGAGACCGAAGATCCTCTGAACTGTATGGATAATGGGCATTGAGGGAAATTTCTTGTGGGCTTTGTTGCGTTGGTAGGCGCCGCAAAGGTGGAAGCCGATGCAGCCAGGGTTTTTGTGGAGCGCGTGTAAGGTTTCTGCATGCCACTTGCCGTTGTTGGACTTGAAGCCGTCCGCTCTCGCGGGTACACGTAGGCCTGCAGCGTCGGCGAGGAGGACGGTTTTCCCGGTTTTCTTGTACCACTCGTCGAGGTGCTTGATCGGATCGCGAAAATCTTGGAAGGAAAGGACGTCGATGTAGGGGAGGGCGGCGTTTACGACTTCCATAGGGATGGGCGCGTTGGCTTCGTAGCGGTCGCCGAGGATGAGGTGATTTTTGTCGTAGCGACGGATGGCGTCGTGGGTAGTCTTGTAGTAGGCGTGAGCGAGTTCGGTGAGCTCTCTGCGGCCGGCCTCGGATTTGAGGCGCTCGGGGTCGAAGAGGGGACCGCGCCATTTGTTGCCGGGGCGATCGTGCGCCCAGGTGGGGCAGTCGCTATAGAAGTAGCCAATGAGGCTGGGATCTTGGGCAAGTTCGCCGCAGTGGGAGCGTACGACATAGTCGACCCACTCTTTCCAGTCGTCGCTGCGGAAGTCGTAGTGAACGGTATGCTTTTCCCATTGGTGGGACTCCATGAAGGGGAGCAGGTGACAGTAGGGCATGTCGAGGGCCTCATACTCGTCGACGGTAAAGGCACGGGAGTGCTGCCATTGGGGGGACGGTGACTTCTTGCACCCAGCCGACTGTGTTGAAACCCCAGGATTTGAGGTTGGGGGCGACAGATTCTTCGATCCACTGGATGGAGCTGCCGCCGTACTTATTTTTCCAGATATGTACATTTTCTGGATACCGAAGGCTGGCGGGATCGATGTGATTGATGCCCATGGTGAAGAAAGGTTTTCCTTCGGGGGTTGTGAGCCACCAATGATCTTTTCGCTCGCCGAGAGAGAAGAACCCTTCGGGAGATTGCTGGGTAGTTTGGGCCATTTCTGTGGCGGCGAGTTTGGAGAGAGGGTTGAGCGCGGCGCCGGCGCCGACGGCGAGGCCGCCCTTGATGAAGTGTCTGCGGTCTAAAGGATTCATGAGGTTTGCGGTAAAGTTGATGAGTCTTTGCTTAGGACGAGGACACTCTCAGTTGGTCCATCCCTTGGTTAGGTAGGACATTTACGCGTAGTCCTAGGGTGGACATGTCTTGGGAAAGAGTGACTTCGTCGGCAGACATCCCACCCCCTGTGTCGTAAGCGGGGAGTTGTCTGTTGATAGGAAGCTCCATTGGTCCTAATTGATTCGCGCAGATGGGGAATTGATGGGAAGATAAAAATCCCTCTCAAAGCTAGGCGATAATCTAAATATGAAACATGTTTTATAATCACTATATGATATTGTAAGCATCCGTCGTTTTTCGTCTTCCCAAAATGCCAGAGTCTTGTTATGCTGACTGAATTGAGCTATTGAGCTATTGAGCTCGGATCGGTGCTTCTCACTTGGTACAAGCTTTATGGGTGCATACCGAATGCTGGGAATTCAAACAAATGACGCGATCGTGCTATTTCTAATTCGTTCTGTGTTCAGTATAATCGACGAATCTATTTTCTCTCTTTGTTACGATCATATTTCTGATGCCCTGCCTCTCTGGCGTCTTAATGATATCCGATGTACCCATTCTCCCGCGTACGAATACATTCAGCTTCTAGATTCCTCTCATTTGCGGGAATAAACGTCGAGACCCGTTTCCCATCTCGTAGATTCTTGACTCGATACTCTTAATGGCCCGGTTTTCCCACGCCTTTGCTGCGTTTTGCCTCAGCGTTTCGGCCACGCTTGCCGCTGGTACGGAATCGTTCACTACCTTGCCTGAATCCGTCATAGATTTCCTCGATATCAATTGCTACGAATGCCACAATGATACCGAGAAGAAAGGCGGACTGGACATTGAAGCCCTGGGTTTCGATCCCGCGGACAGCGCTTCCATGCGCATGTGGACGTTGCTCCACGATCGCGTACGCGATGGCGAGATGCCGCCGAAGGATGAATTGCAGCCGGAATTCCAAGAACGGACCGACTTTCTTCAAGGATTCGAGGCGAGCCTCCACAACGCCTCAGAACATCAGCAGACAACCAAAGGCCGTGTACGCTCGCGGCGTCTCAACCGTATCGAGTTCGAAAATACGCTACACGATCTGCTCGGCATCAACATTCCCCTGAAAGGCTACTTGCCGGAAGATTCTGAGCATGAAGGCTTTGAAAACATCGCCGAAGCCCAACAAGTCTCTTATCACCTATTGCAAAAATACCAAGAAGCGTCCGACGTCGCGCTCGACGAAGCCTTCGAGCCGCGAGTCTACGGGATCGACGAGATCTCCGCCGGACCCCGCGGCGAAGGACCCCGCCGTCGCGGAAATTCGCGTGTTCCGTTCACCATAGGCGACGCAGCCGTAGCCTATCCCACCAAGCTAGCCTACCATGGACGCATGCCCAACACGATACGCGAGGAAAGCGGCTGGTATCGCATCCGCCTTAGAGCGCGTTCGGTAAACGCGCCTGAAGGCCACGGCGTTTGGACCTCTGTGAAAAGCGGTTTTTGCTATGCCGTCCAGCCGCTCATGTATTGGATCGGCAGCTTTGAAGCCCGCGACGAGCCCGAGGAACATGAATTCGAAGCATGGATACAGGAAGACCACATGCTCGAAATCAGGCCGGCTGACCGCACCCTGCCCCAACTTTATTGGAGAAAGATCCCCGATCGCACAGCGCCCGAAGAGCAAGGCCCGGGGGTTGCCATAGAGTACTTGGAGGTCACTCCTATATATAAAGGCCTGAATCCAACGGAATTACGCGAGCGGCTATTCGGTTCTCTCGCCTACCGCGAAGGTGATCTGGTTTCCGCCACTCCCGAGCGAGAGTTGAAGAAACGGATCTCCGCATTCGCCGAACGCGCCTATCGCCGACCGGTACAGGAATCCGAAATCGAGACCTACCTTGCCTTTGCCAATCAAGTCTATCGAGACGAAGAGTCCCTGATGGAAGGACTCAAAGCTGGCTATCGAGCGATCCTCGCCTCGCCTCGTTTTCTCTACTTCAAGGAAACGCCAGGCCGACTCGACCCCTACAGCGTGGCCTCGCGATTAAGCTATTTTCTTTGGAATAGAGGACCCGACGAGCCACTGCTTGCAGCCGCCAGCAACGGTTCGCTGACTCGCCCTTCGGAAATGCATAAGCAAGTCGAACGCATGCTAGCCGACGAGAGAAGCCAAGCCTTCATCGAGAATTTCGCGGCTCAATGGCTCGATCTGAAGGACATCGATTTCACCACGCCCGACGAAACGCTCTATCCTGAGTACGATGAGACGCTCAAGCACGCCATGATCGGCGAAACCCACAGCTTTCTTCGCAAGCTGCTCGACGACAATCTAAGCGTCGCGAACGTCATTGATTCCAACTTCGCGATGCTCAACGAACGTATTGCCCGCCACTATGGAATCGATGGCGTGAGCGGAACCGAATACCGTCGCGTTCCTATCGACGCCCATAGCTACCGAGGTGGACTCATAACTCAGGCCAGCGTTCTCAAGGTATCCGCTAACGGAACCACGACATCTCCAGTCATTCGCGGCGTTTGGCTGCTGGAACGCGTTCTCGGCGAGCGCATTCCCCAATACGAGTTAGCCTATCGAATGCAAACCTCTGTGCCCGAGCTAGCAGGTTTGGACAGCGAGCCTGAGCATATTTTGAAAATGTATGGGCTCGACAACGATGGCCAGGGTGGCGCGTTTTCGAAAAACTGCTTGCTCGCTCGCCGCCTCATCGAGCGGGGCGTACGCTTTGTCCAAGTCTTCAACAAGGGCTGGGATCACCACGCCAATATCTACGGCGCCTTGCCGAGACAAGCCCGGGCCGTGGACCAGGCCTGTGCGGGACTGATAACCGATTTGAAACAATGCGGGCTTCTTGATGAAACGCTCATCATTTGGGGGGGCGAATTCGGTCGCACTCCAATGGTCCAAGAGCACAACGCCGGGACGGGAGAGATGACACCACCAGGTCGTGATCATCATAAGGAATGTTTCAGCATTTGGATGGCTGGCGGTGGCGTAAAAAAGGTTTCACTTACGGAAGTACGGACGAATTCGGGTTCGGCGTAATCGAAAATGAGGTGCACGTTCACGACTTCCACGCAACCTGTCTCCATCTTTTGGGGATCGACCATGAGCGACTAACCTATCGCCATCAAGGCCGCGACTACCGTTTGACCGATGTGCATGGACACGTGGTTCATGATATCATTGCCTAGAAAGTGGGTTGAGCCGAGAAACACCCTTATGACATTACCCGTAACATCTTTGAATTTGTCGTTTTACCGGTCTACTTCCTGAAATGTCAGATAATCCTACCTTCGAATTGATCGCTAAGAGAGCGGGTGTCGCAAAATCGACCGTTTCGCTCGCGCTGAGGAATAGTCCCAAGTTGTTGGAGAAAACGCGATTAAGGATCCAGGACGTTGCCCGCGAACTGGGCTATAAACCGAATCCGTTGGTCAGCGCTCAAATGGCTCACATTCGCAGTAGCAGGCCCAAGAAATCGGTGACCACAATTGGATTTCTGAACACTTGGTATGAGGAGGCGAATCATCAACGTCTCAAGTGGGAAGTCATGGGGCGATTCCACCAAGGTGTGAAGGAGCGGGTGGGGGAGCTGGGGTTCCACTTTGAGCCCTTGGAATTCGATACAACGGTGTATTCGAAACGTCGAATGGAGGAAATAATCAAAGCCCGAAATATTGATCCCCTGGTTCTCTCGCCACTTAGGCGGGTATCTACGGAATTGGTTTTAGACTGGGACCCGTATGCAGTGGTCAGTATTGGGTATTTTGCTAGCTTTGGAAATATCCACCGTGTATTCTATGATAGCTTCAGCGCGACTCAGGAAGTGCTCAAGATCGCCCAAAGCAGGGGGTATCAGCGCATTGGATTCATTACCAATGTGGAATCAGAGCAGCGGACGGGTCGGCGTTGGAGCGCCGCGTTTCTTGAGTTTCAATCGCCTGTATTCCCTTGAGCGGACAAGTGCCGTTGTTACGTATTAACTCCCCCGAGGCGAATTATTCGACACCGGAATTTACTCAAATCGAGAACTGGTATCATGAGCATAAACCGGATCTGATAATTAGTTTTCTGGATAGGAGCCTGCGTCATTTGGAGTCGATTGGACTCCGATCGCCAGATGACTTTGGCTACATTTCCATGATTCGGTCGGAACGTATGGGCGATATCGCCGGCTACAACCAAGACTTTGAAAGGGTATGGGAGGTAGCGGTCGACATCGTGGTGGATCGATTGTTTCAGAATAAACGCGGAGTGGCCGATCACGCCTCCTCCACCCTGCTAATTGGAGAATTTAGAGAAGGTAGAACGTTTCGACGTTATTGAGAGGAATAGGACGTTTAGAGGTTTATAAAACATGTTTTATGCTTTTAAATTCGTGTACTTTTATCGCTGTATCTAGTCCTATACGATGAGTTCAACAATAAGCATACTCTTTCCAAATAAACTGAGCATCCGACATCTTGTCGTGAGCATTGCCATGGTTCTAAGCGGATTCTTGAGTTCAGCGTCCGGAGCGCAGGAACGGGACACCTACGGCGGCTTTACTGATATCAAGGGTGAGGCAACCGGCTTTTTCCATACGGAGAAGATAGATGGCCGATGGTGGCTGGTGACGCCGGAGGGCAATGCTTTCTGGGGGATTGGGATGGCCCATCCGGTTACGGACTTTATGGAGGGCGCCATCACCTTCACTTATGGTGGCGACCAGGAGGCTTGGTTGCGGGGAACCATTCAGCGGATGCGTGACTTGGGGTACAATTGCGTGTGGAGTGGACCGTATTGCCCCGAGCGCATGAGAAGAGGATTTGTCGATAGGGAATTGGCGGAACGCATATTCGAGGAGAGCGCGATTCCTTACGGGTTTCCGATCCCGCTCATCAAGCACAATGTCGAGCTAAAGCCCGGGGAAAAGCAGCCTGACGTATTCAGTGATGAATACGTTGAATACGTCAACGAACTCGTCGCTAGATATGTGCCCAAGCTGAAGGACAATCCGTGGATAATGGGCTATTACTACGGGTTTGGATCCTGGGATCGGGAGGTCGGCTGGATCAATTCCACCATAGAGCGAATCGGCAGTCCCGGGCGAGCGCGCCTCCTTGGCTTGTTGGAAGATCGATACAAGGGGAATATCAAATCCTTGAACGAGGTTTACGGCACGCAGTTTCGATCCTTCGGAGAGCTGAAGCGGTCCGGTTCACTCGTCTATCCAGAATGGATACGGCGGCTCAAAATGAGTATTGTTCAAATGCCTGACGAGCCGGGCTCTCAGAAAATATTTGACGATGCTCAAGTATTGCTAGGCGAGCTCATCGAGCAAGTGTATCGACTCGGGCACGAGGCAATCCGGAAGTATGACCAAAACCATATGATTTTCGGGGCCTATGTCAAAGAGGCCACTTTGAACATGGACATGTGGCGACGAGTCGATCCCTACATCGATGTGATCGCGCCTCAGCACGTCAGCAAGGTGTTTCCCATTCGGCAAGTTGTGGAGGCTCTCGATAAGCCGGCCCTCATCAGCGACCAGCCGTTCGGAAACGTGTACCCGTCGCACCTCATTCGCAAGGGTGGAACTCCTGGGCCGGTTCCGGACCACTTAGATCGGCTCGTTCTTTACGATATCCTTTCCCATCGAATATCCCGGGATCCGGATTACATCGGCGTGGATTTTTGCGCCTGCCTATTCGACCAATTTCCGACGGAAAGGGCCTATGATCGGGGTCAACCTGGCTTCTACTCGATCGATGGCGAGCCGCAGTCGCACCTCATTAGGACGGTTCAGAATCTGAACGCCCAGATGCTGGACAACGTGAAGGTCTCGCATAGCGATTCCGCGATCGAAGCCTTGGATACGAAGTTTCACGAAACCCTGCAACGATATCGCCAAGTGGTGAATGACCGAAGAGCCTTCCTCCAAAAGAGTCCAGCGATTGAGAATCCGTGAGGAGAGGCGCGGGGCGAGCGGCGAGGTTCGAGGGATAAGATACTATCCGCCTTCGCTAGAGCTTCTAACTTCAATAAGACTACGACGAGACAAGGAACCAAGCAAAAAGAATCTAGCATCCAGAAACCAGTTACAAGCAACCAGAATCAAGTATCAAGAAACCAGCATCAAGAACCCAGGATCTAGTAAGCTATGAATAGAAGGCATTTTATTAAGCGGGGAATGATCGTAGGAGCGGGGCTGATTCACGCGCCTCGAATGCTGTTTGGCGCGCTGGTGGACGTTAAAACCACTCAAACCGCAACCAAGGGATATTTTACTTTGGGCCGTCGGAATGATCGTTGGTGGTTGGTAACCCCGGAGGGCAAACCCTTCTTTTCCATCGGGCTGAACCATATCGATCCAGCCACTTTGCGCTATCCGGAGAATATCGACCTTTGGCGAGAGAAGTACGGCGGCAGCACGATTAAATGGATTAGAGATTCCGTCGCGCCGAACCTTAAGGAATGGGGCTTCAACTCTATCGGCTGGGTGCAGGAGGTAACGGTCCGGCAATGGCGACACTCTCGCGCCTTCACTGTCGATGAGTACCGGGCGCTCGACATGCCCTACTGCCACTTGTTGCCCTTTACGGAATCCCACCAATGGGAAAAGCATACAGTCAACTACGACTTCCGAAGCCAAGACTGGAAAGACTGGTGCGACTACGTGGCTCGCGATCATTGCGCTGAGCTGAGCGACGACCCGAATCTGATTGGCTATTTCTACAGCGACTGCCCGATGTGGATACACAATCGCGATCTTAGTGCATGGAAGGGACCCATCTTCGATCCGGAACGCCTGAAATCCGAGGCAGGCCGCAGGGAACTGACCGAGATCGCCCACAGCTACTACAAAACCACCCACGACGCGATTCGTCGCTACGATCCGCATCACTTAATCTTGGGCGACCGCTACGAAGCCAATGCGCCCATAGCGATGGAAGTCATCAACGCCGCCAAGCCATTCGTCGATGTATTCTCTTTCCAGGACTTCCGTGAGCCCGTGAAGCATCTTAAACACTGGCACGAAACAACCGGAAAGCCCGTGCTACTAGCCGATGCCGCGCGCATCAAATGGAATACTGTTCCCGGCGAATTCACTCCCAACGACGGCGACTGGTATGCGGAAACTTTAGAGGCATTGTACCAAAATCCTGGATGCATCGGCTTCCATCTCTGCGGCGCCTACCAACGGAATAAGGCCCGGCGATATGGCTTGCTCGACGAACGTGAAAATCCGGATTCCGAGAACGTAGATAAAATGACCGCTGCCAACAAGCGGATCGCGCAGATGATGGAGTCTCAGTTATAGTCAAACCTTCGCATTTAATCCACGATCACTTGGTCATTATGAATATCCTTGGTAAAAATCTACTCCTGGCCTTTATCCTCAGCAGCGTTACAGTAGTTGATGCCGAACTCGATGCCTACGGCGGCTTTACCGATATTAAAGGAGGGAAAACAGGTTTCTTTCACACCGAAAAGATTGATGGCCGGTGGTGGCTAGTGACTCCGGAGGGCAATGCCTTCTGGGGGATCGGCATGAGTCATCCGGTTACGGGTTGGACGCAAGGTGCGGTGACCTTCATCTACAACGGAGATCAGGAGGCATGGTTTCGCGATACCATCAAGCGTATGCAGGACCTAGGCTACAACTGCGTGTGGAGTGGCCCTTATTGTCCGGAGCGGGTGCGGTCGGGATTCCTGGACAAGCGGTTGGCGGAGAAAGTCTTTAAAGAATCCACCATTCCCTACGGCTATCCGGTAGCCCTGATCAAGCATGCGGTAGAACTCAAACCGGGAGAAAAGCGCCCGGATGTATTCAGTGATGAATACGCGGAATTTGTGCGGGGAGAGGTGGAGCAGCATGTGGTCCCCAATAAAGATGACCCGTGGATCATGGGTTACTACTGGGGCTTCGGGTCCTTTGATAGGGACTGGCTGTGGGTCAATAACCACTTGGAGCGCAAAGGTAGCCCAGGTCGCGCGCGACTGATGTCGGTTCTCGAGGACCGCTACCAGGGGGACATCGCAGCCCTGAACAAGGTCTACGGAACCACGTTCAAGTCGTTCCGAGCATTTAAAACTGATGGCATGATTGAGTATCCAGACTGGGTAACGCACGTTAAGTCAGGCAGGGCGACGATGCCGCATACACTGGGAGCTCAGGAAATCTTTGATGACGCGGCAGCGCTGCTCGGTGAAATTGTGGAGAAGGTGCATGCTTTGGGCTTCAATGAAGTGCGCAAGCACGACCAAAATCACATGATCCTCGGATGCTATGTGAAGGAAGCGACCTACACCAAGGAGATCTGGCGTCGGATTGCCCCTTACATTGACGTGTTGGCTCCTCAACATGTGAGCAAGGTCTTTCCCATCAGCCCCATGGTCGAGGAACTGCAAATGCCAGCCATTATCAGCGACCAGCCTTATGGAAACGTATATACCGACCATCTTCTGACTCAACGGGCGGCCCACGGTCCAGTGCCCGATCATGTCGACCGTCACATTCTATATGACCTGCTGACGGAACGTATATCGGTGGATCCCGATCTAACCGGAGCCAATATGTGCGCCTGCATGTTTGATCAATCCCATTGGGAGAAAGCCTACGAACGCGGCCAGCCCGGTTTCTGGACTATAGACGGAGAACCGAGAACTCACCTCATCAGATCGGTACAACACTCAAACTTGATCCTTTTTCAAAAGGTTAAAAAGAAGCACGACCACGAAACCATCCAAAATTTGGATGAGAAGTTTCATCATGTGCTTGGGTTGTATCAGGAAGTGATGGATTACCGAAAAGAATTTTTAGAGAAGGTTCCTGCAATAACGTATCCGTGAGCTCGATGTTAGAGTTCAGCAACTAGAGAGCCGTATCGAGAACCGAAAAAACCGCATCAGGAATCCAGAACCAAATAACCAGCAACCAGAATCAAGTATCCAGAAACTATGAACAGAAGACAATTTATTGAACGTTCCGTTGCCGCAGGGCTGGGCATGTCGATGGGAAAGCATTTGCTTGGAGCCACTCCCGCCAAGACAACTCAGTTGGACGCCAAGGGCTTTTTTACCCTCGGACAAGTAGACGGCCGGTGGATCTTGATCACTCCGGAAGGGAAACCGTTTTTCACTCTAGGCATGAACCATATCGATCCGGCCAGTCTTCGCTACCCGGAAAACATCCATATCTGGGAAGACAAGTACGATGGCAGCACGTTGAAGTGGATCCAGGAGTCCGTAGTTCCCAACCTTAAGGAGTGGGGTTTCAACTCTGTGGGCTGGGTGCAGGAGGTCACAGTTCGCAAATGGCGTCACTCGCGCCCCTTCACCGTGGACGAATACAGGGCGCTGGAAATGCCTTATTGCCACCTCTTGCCATTTATGGAATCGCACCAATGGGAAAAGCATACCGTCCATTATGACTTTTTCAGCGATGATTGGATCGAACGTTGTGACTACATCGCTCGGGCCCACTGCGCCGAACTGAGAGACGACCCGAATCTAATAGGTTACTTCTACAGCGATTGTCCCACCTGGACGCATGACCGGGCGGAAAACAAATGGCGCGGACCGATCTTTGACCCGAAAAAACTGGAGTCCGAAGCCGGCAGAGACGAGTTGAGGGCCTTGGCGAAGCAGTATTACAAAACCACCCACGACGCTATCCGTCGACACGATAAGCATCACTTGATTCTTGGCGACCGCTATGAGGCCAATGCCCATATCGCTATGCCTCTGGTTGAAGCGGCTAAGCCTTACATCGATGTGCTATCATTCCAGGACTTCCGAGACCCCATCCAGCACATGGACTATTGGTTCAAAGAAACGGGGATTCCAGTGCTGCTGGCAGATGCAGCTGGTATCCAGAGAGCGGATAACAACTTCACTCGAAACGATGGAGAATGGTACACGAAGGTGCTCGATGGATTGATTGAGAATCCGGGTTGCATAGGCTTTCACCTGTGTGGCGCCTACCAGCGCAACAAAGCGCGGAGACGCGGTCTTCTCGATGAGTTCGAGAAACTCGATGAAGAAAACGTGACGCTCATCCAGGCCGCTAATGAAAAGGCCACCCGTTGGATGAGTGCCTTGCCGTCACCTTCGTAGTAGATAGGCTTGGGGAGCTTAAATGAAACACTATTCAATTTCATTGATTCTATCGGGACTGCTCTGCCTTCCCATTGCTGCTGACGAAAAGGAAGCGCGAAACATTAGCCTTGAAGAAATTGATGGGCGTCACTGGCTTGTTAACATGGAGGGTGAGCCCTTCTTTGCTCACGGTATCACTCATGTTAATACACAACGGGCTGAGTTCGATTACGGTGAATTTTCGAGGGCTTGCAAGGAGCTTGGCTTTAATGCCTACGGCTATGGCTGTCCCCCAGAGCTTCGCTCTGATATGCCTTACGTGGAAGGTTGGAATCACCTGGCTCCTATTTCCACATACCGAGGAAAGAATGGCGTAAAGTTCGTAGATGTCTTTGATCCCAAAGAACAGGCCCGGCTGGAAGCCGGCGTGAAGGCCATTTGCGGAAGGAATCGCGACAACCCCAATTTGATCGGCTATTGTTGGACGGATCTCGGCGCCTGGCCGCTGGAAAACTCTACGGGAAAAAACTGGGTCGAATTCATCCGCTCGCTGCCGGAGAATGCTCCTGGTCAGCAGGCCTGGCAGACCTTCCTCAATTCCTGGAATGGAGAGGATTCCAAGGCTCGCGATCGGGCCTTTCTTAAGTTGATCGCTCGTGAGTATTTTCGTACCATCGGAGAGGCCAACCACAGATACGATCCCGATCACCTCGTTTTCGGTGACCGCTTCGCTTTCAATACCTATGACCCTGACGTAGTGAAAGAGATGCTCCCGTATGTCGATGCTATCGCCATTCAGCCGCCGTTTCAAAGCGCGTACCCAGGAGATAAGTACGACGAAATTTATAAACTCGCGGGTAAACCCATCATCCTCTGCGATTTTGCCATCCGCTTCAAAGATGGCGACAAAGACATCCGCAACTGGAAGCCGGCTGAGAATTCCGTCGTAGCCGGCAAAGACTACACTGAATATGTAAAAGCCGCCCTCGACTCCGAATACATAATAGGCGTGTTCTGGTGCAACCCGGTAGATACGCCTCGCGGATTCGGCAATCCCGGTGTTAAGCAGGGCTTCTTTTCGGATGGCCTATCCGACCGTCCCGGCTTGCACCAGGAGGTCAAGGAGCTGAATGCCTACCTAGTTTCCAAAACACCGAAACGGTGAATCGGCTTGCGGCCTGTAGACGACAATGGGCTCTACCGAGTCTTCTGAGCGTCATAACCACTACCAAGCGAAGCGCCACACCTACAAACGAAGTGAAGAATAACAGAGCAAAGCGACACCCACATCAAGGCCTGACGTCTTCTACTGCTCCCTCGATATTTCCTATTATCCCTTCTTGAACTTCCTCAAGTAGTTAACCGCGACCTGATAAACTGCTGGATTTCCAATGATCATAATAAGCCCCTCGAGCCCTGACCCCAAGATCGCCACCACACGGCCGTTTTCTGTATTACGGTGTTTCGCGGTCTTACTTCCGTTTTTCTGCCTAGCGCCGACCGCCTGGACACAGGATTTAAGCGAGGGTGCTGACATCTACGCTACTTATTGCGCCCAGTGCCATGGCCCGAATCTCGAAGGCGGGCAAGCTTCCAGCTTTATGGACGGAATGTGGAACTACGGTTCGAGGGGCAATCTGCACCGTAACAATATAAAGTTTGGTATTCCTGGAACGCAGATGATTGCCTGGGGAACGGTTCTCAGCGACCCGCAGATCGATGCGGTCCACAACTTCATCCTGGAACGGGAGAAGGAGATGGGGGTTGAACCACCGCCGCCCGCCGAGCGCTCCGAGACCGAGCACTACAATCTCAATGTAGAGGTCTTGGCTGAAGGCTTGGAGCAGCCGTGGGGAATTGAATTTCTCGATGATCGCACCGCATTGTTTTCGGAGTATCCCGGCCGCCTGAGACTGCTTGTTGATGGGCACGTAGACTCACGGCCGATTGCCAATACGCCAAGACCGGCGACCCGTCCATCGGGCCAAACCTTTGGCTACATGGATGTCGCCCTGCATCCGAACTATTCGGAGAATGGATGGATCTACCTCTGCTATATTGACGAGACGCCCGAGATCGTTGGCCAAGAGCCGAATCGCCGCTGGTCCACCCGCGTCGTTCGAGGTCGCATTCGCAACCAAACCTGGGTTGATGAAGAGGTTGTCTACGATCCGCGACCGGAAGATTATACGGCTGTTTTTGATCACTTTGGCGCTCGCTTGCTATTCGATAGCGAAGGAATGCTCCACCTATCCATCGGCGACCGGGGACGCATGCTCGATTCGCAAAGTCTAGCTCGTCCGGAAGGCAAATTCCACCGAATGCATGACGACGGGCGACCTGTCGCGGAAAATCCATACAACTCAATGGAGAAGTACGGTGTACTGCCGACGGTCCACGCCTACGGGACGCGCAACGCGCAGGGAATGGCTCTCCACCCGGAAACGCGGGAGGTATGGGCTTCCGAACATGGGCCGATGGGGGGTGATGAGCTAAATGTCGTGAAGACAGGCGCCAATTATGGCTGGCCCTTGGCTACCAAAGGATTGGACCGTGACGGTACAGTGCAAACACCCTACAAGTCGCTGCCCGGCATGGTGGAACCGATTCACTACTGGATCCCATCGCCCGCGGTTAGCGGTATCGAGTTTTCCACCAGCCCATTGTTTCCAAAATGGGAAAACGATCTCCTTGTGGGATTCCTCAAACATCAGCAAATCGTCCGTGTCGCCCTCCATGGGCATAAGGTCATCAAGGAGGAAGTCATTTTGAGAGAATCCGGCCGCGTCCGGGAAATTAAAACCGGTCCCGATGGCGCGCTCTACGTGCTGATCGACCGACGAGGAATGATCTTGCGACTCACTCCGGAGGCGTAACGAGGAAGCCGAGTTGATGTGCCAGAATAGCTGTAACTAGACTGTTATCAATTTTCTTGATACGCTCGGAGAATTCGCCCTCGTTGGGGGCATTTTCACCAGTGGCAAGGTTTGAACGCATTGAGCTGCCATTTGCTCATTCTTTTTGTCCGGCTTCTCGTTGATACGCCGGGACAGGCTTCGTCTACGGCTTGCGCCTCGCGAAGCCTGGTGCCCAGGGGGGGATTGGATTTGAGCTAGAACGCTCAAAGTCCTCCGGACTAACGCTTCGCGTTATCCCATCTTCGCTCCTTTGGAGTCGCTTCGTCGAACCCCCCTCTCGGCACATGAACCTGAATCATGCGTGTCTACCAATTCCACCACCTGGGCATTTAGGGATGAAGGGTGAGGAAGGAAGCCGATTTAAAGGACGTGGGCAAGGAAAATTCGGACAGGAGCTACGGGACCCCTTCTGATGTCCTGGACTGATCTATTGCGAGTCCCAATCGCATTTTTACACTTGGCGGCTGTGGCAAACTCCACACTGTAATCGCTTAGTCTATGCTGCTTGAAATCGAAGATCTTAAAGTGTCGTTTCATTGCCGTGATGGTGTGAATCAGGCGGTGAAGGGAATTTCCTTCAATCTGGAAGAGGGTAAGACCCTGGCCATCGTAGGAGAAAGCGGCAGCGGAAAGAGCGTCACTTCGATGGCGCTGACCAAGCTATTGCCTCCGCCTCCGCTGTGTCAGGTGAGCGGCAGCGCCCGGCTCGATGGCGTCCAATTGCTGGACTTGCCGGATAAGGAGATGCGCTCGGTTCGAGGCAAGCAGATCGCTTACATTTTTCAAGAGCCGTCAACGTCACTGAATCCCTACTACACGGTCGGGAATCAAATCGCGGAGGCAATTAAGTATCATCGGGACGATGTCGAAGACGTTTGGAAGGAAGTGGTGACGCTTCTGGACCAGGTCGGCATTCGCGATCCTGACAAGCGAGCGAACGATTACCCGCACCAAATGAGCGGGGGCATGAAGCAACGCGTAATGATCGCCATCGCCTTGGCCTGCCAGCCGCGTATACTTGTGGCGGATGAGCCGACGACTGCTCTGGACGTGACGATCGAAGCGCAGATTATCGATTTGCTTAAGGAGTTGAGAGGGAGCCTTAATATGTCGATCATCTTGATTACGCACAATTTCGGTATCGTAGACGAGTTCGCTGACGAGATCGCGGTGATGTTTCGGGGAGAAATCGTAGAGGCGGGCCCTGCGGAGAGTATTCTAGCGCATCCAAAACATCCCTACACGCAGGCCTTGATAAAATGCATTCCGAAACTAGGAGCGAAGATGGATCGTCTGCCGGTTGTGAACTACGAAGAATTGTAAAGAGTGAGGAGTGATTGGTGAATAGTGAAGAAACATTAGAGGAGTCGCCCTTGCTCGAGGTTAATGACCTGGTGGTGACCTACCAGGCTCAGCGGGGATCGCTTATGAAGCGGACGGAGTACGTGCATGCGGTTAAGGGTGTGTCGTTTAAGGTTCAGAAAGGGACTACGATGGGGCTGGTCGGCGAAAGCGGAAGCGGGAAGAGCACAATCGGCAAGGCGATTTTGCGATTGGCTCCGATGGGTGGCGGTTCGATTCACTACGACGGCCAGGAGATTTCAACGTTGAGCGATGCGGCTTTCATGCCGTATCGGAAACAGATACAGACGATTTTTCAGGATCCTTATGCGTCGATGAATCCTCGGTTGACGATCGCCTCGATCGTGGCGGAGCCTCTCTTGGTGCATGCTCCAGAGATGAGCAAGGAGGAACGAACGAATCGTGTGGCGGACTTGCTGGAGAAGGTGGGCCTTCCAGCGGATTCGATGAATCGCTATCCGCATCAATTCAGCGGCGGTCAGCGTCAGCGTATCTGCATCGCCCGCGCTCTCAGCTCGAGTCCGGAGTTCATCATCTGCGACGAATGCGTCAGCGCTTTGGACGTGAGCGTTCAGGCCCAGATCGTAAATCTGCTTCAGGACATACAGGACGAGCTGGGCATCACCTACTTATTTATTGCTCACGACCTAGCGGTGGTAGAGCATATTTGCGATGATGCCCTGGTGATGGAATTGGGCGAGATCGTGGAGCAAGGGCCCATCGATGAGCTCTATCGCTCGCCGCAACATCCCTATACCCAACGCCTTCTGAACGCTGTGCCTCGAATGCCCACGATTCTTGGAGCAGGCTAAAAGCGATCGAGGCCTCCGAGATTTCCTGCTTGGGAGCTCTCAAAGGGCTGTAATCTGTTCAATTTTACGCCATTTCCGAGGAATTGGTCGTTCGGTATGGTTCTAGCTTGATCGCAAGAGCGATTATCGCGTTATCATCATTGCCTGATTCCTTACCTACCTTTGATTTGATATGAACAACGACTGGAATAACCTCAAAACGCGCATCGGTTTCGATCTCGAGACGGGAGAGAATAGCTACGACGAGGACGCGTTAGTCGAATACCTTAACATCAAGCTCCGTTCGCGCGGCTACCCTATATTCGGAAAGGAATCTGACTATCCTTTCCTCCAAATGGGAAGCTCGTTGCTGCAAAGCGTAGCGGAAAAGAATCGCCTTCTGCGCGAGCATTTGTGTCCCGTCGATCAGCGGATCCAGGACTATCTCGTTCGCTTGTTCGAAGGACTGGATGTGGAGGACCGCAAGTGGGTTCCCACGAACTCCTTGATTCTCGAGCGTCACGGCATGGCGCGAGCCTTATCGCTGCCGCCAGACGCGGATTCTTTCAAATCGAACATCGTCAGCAGTTTCCGGGTTAAGCAGGGCGTACTCAATAACCCTGCCAGCGATCGACGCACGACGAAAGGGGTCTTTCATGTAGCCGAGGGTGGGTTGCCGATACCCGCCGACAAGAAAGCCGTTCCCTTGAACGTGTATGCTAATCTCTTGGAAAAGGCGCTCGATCCTCCCGCGGATCTGCTCGAGCTTCCATTTACGGCCACTCAGGAAGAGAAGGCTCGCTTGTTTGTGTCGTTGATGTTGCGCCCTGTGGTGCAACCAGCGGTAGAAGGCGTGACGGAAGAAAAGCGCATCGAGGTGCGGTTCTTCGCTCCTGGTAATCTGACCAGCAATCTAGACTTCGTCGAAAGCATCTTCGGCAATGCGGGCGATCCCTATCTTTCCGAAAACGATAGTGGCCTAGACGTGAAGCGGTGGTCGGGGCACACAGGGTGCGTCATCCTCGCTCCTCACTTGATCACGTTCACCAAGAAGGAACTGGGATTGCCGCATATTGACGATGCGACCGATCGGCAGAAGCGCGATGGCATGTGCTGGGAATCCGAAGAAGAGCTCTACAATGACGGCGGCGCGTTCAAGGTGACCTCGCGCGACAGCAGCGGCGTGGTGGTGACGCTCATTGCGGATAACTATTATGGCTACTGCAAGAAAGAGGTGAAAACGCAGATTTCCTACGCGGCTAATCTCCTGGGCAATGTAGAAGAGGAGCACGCAGGTGGGGCGATTTCCTTCGCCAGCTATGACCTAGGAGAGGACTTTCGCCTGAGCCGGTACATCAAGGAAGTCGATCACACATTTGACGAGACCGCGAAGGCTTTGGAAGGGGAGATCACTTTTCACAAAGAAGGGTATGCTATCGACAAGAAGTATTCAGATATCGTCTACATACCGAGTGATTCGCATATTTCGCTTCACGACCAGATGATTGAATGGTCCAAGGACGGCGCCTCTCAGCGACTCCAGATTCAGCCGGATGTTACGTATATCCTGCCCTCCGGCTACAAGGTTGAGATGGTGCGACCCATGGTGGGACGACGCTGGCGCTTGATCGGCACAGGTGCAGTGGGCACGTATTGCCACAAGCCTTGTACGGTTTCCGGTGGAGGGAAGTCGGAGATTTCCAAATCGCTAGCGGACGCGATCGTAGCCGGGCCCGTATTTACGGCGGACATCAAGAAGGACTTCGATCTTGTTGAGGAGGTCGTTAACAAAGAGTATGGAACTCGTTTTCGAGATGCCTCCTTAAATCGTGAGGATGGTCGTCCTATATTAGGCGATAGCCGATCCTTGGGGTCCGTGATAAAATTGCTTTCACCATCGCCGTCATATAGCGATGAATACAATGAATGGCTTCAATCAATCTCCGGATACGTAATCGACATCGTCCTCGTCGTTAAACGTTTCTATAAACCGGATTGGGGCGAGGGTTGGCGCGATCGCTTCAGCGTGGACGTTGTCAACGGAAAGCCGGGCAACGAGCTGAAGTATCGTGATCAAAAGCTTATCAGCCAATACCTGCGTGTCGGTTTCGAGGAGGATGGGTCCTGGCGCGTATTCAGTCTTCGGAAAGACTTCGCTCCAGCGATGAAGATCCAGACCGAGGACGACATATCCGCTACCGTAGTCGTTCCGGCTTCCCTCGTGAAAGGCTTGGATTCTGGAGTGGATACGGACCGATCCCTGAAATTTATCCTCAATTGCGAATATCGGCTCTTCCAGCGTCCTGACGAGGCGATCCATCGCGGCTACGACAAGACGACGGAGAAGGACTTTTCTCGAAACGGGTTGTTCTTTTCCAACTACGAGCCCATGTCGCGGGCTCAAACGCGCGAGATCGAGAAAGACGCCATTCGGTTTGGTAATTTCACGGAGCCCATGCAGCGGGTCTTGAAGGAATTTAATCGGTCTGACGCGCCCGATTTTGCGGTATCCTCTTCCGAACCTCGGATTTGGGAGGGCAAGCCATCGAAGAATCCGCGCTACTTGCAGAATCGCTTGGACATGGAAGATGGACGTTCAACGTACATTGCCCTAGTAGGTGCCCGTCTCTATCGGCGGATCCCGAAAGGATTGACGCCTCCGTTTCCCGTAAATGCGGTGCTGCCAGGTCGGCGCAGCAATCCGCCTGCGGAAGGGATCCGATCATTGGCGCCCTACAATCCGATTCACTATCAAGAGCTGCCAGAGCTGCTGATGGACTTTACGGCTAGCTTGACTGGCAAGTCTCCCTCCACAACGGGCGCTGGATCCGAGGGCGCCCTGACCAAGGGGCCGTTTAACATGCTGCTGCCGATCGTCGATTTGAACAATGCGCTGGTTTCCTATCTCGTTAGTGGGTACGAGTGCTTTACCTCGTCCGCAGGGTGCATCGGGCCGAAATTCCGTTGCGATCACGACATCAGCCTTTTGGTTCCTGAATTGTGGAGCCGCATGCGGCCCTTTGAGCGGAAAGCAGCCTACATGATCGAAAATGGGCTCTTGGAGTCGTGCGACGATTTTGAATACGAAGGAAAAACCGTTGAAGCATCCCGACTCGGTTACCGCATAACGAGCGAATTTATCCAGGAATTTGGAGGACGCATATTCAGCAACCCGCGTTCCGTCTTCCCGAGCTCGATTCTACGACCGGAAGAGCAAGGGATGGATGTCTTCGTCGATGGGATCGACAACATCGTGGAGACTCAAAAGCGCGTTGCCCTCAATTATTTCGAGGATGGTTCCATCGAAGCGGCCTGTCCGCCACTCAAGGCCTTGCTTCATGTGATGGCGCACGGCAACTACGAAGGCATGGGTTATCGCGATCCCAAATTTCGGAAAATGTTCACGTTTGAATCGCTCAAGTCCAGCGATTGGTACCAGGCTCGACTGGACGCCAAGCAGAAAGTGGACATTTCGCTCTGGGAACGCCATCAGAGCTATCTTGAGCGCTTTATGAATGAAGACATCAACGAAGGCATGGGAGAGCGGATCGACGAGGAAGGTCTTCGGCGACGAATCGCCCGTCGCTTAGATACCTTCCGTTCCGATGACTATCGGGCCAAACTAGATGGTTGCCTCGGTGTAGAGCCGAGCCTATTTGGGTAGGTTACGATGATAGCGAACTGGATCAAAGAACTTATACGACATACAGGGCCTATAAGTCCCATTCTGATAGCGGTCGCCGGGATCTTTGCTTTTGCGGGCTGCTCGGGAGGGAGCTCCTCTAGCGATGACGTCTTCGTGTTCGCTCGGGGAAGCGATGCGCAGAAGCTCGATCCAGCGGATATAGACGATGGCGAATCAGCCAATACGGTCGCTCAGATATGCGAAGGGCTGGTCCGGTTCAAGAGCGGTACTCTAGAGATTGAGCCCTGCCTAGCCGAGTCGTATACGATTTCCGATGACGGATTGATATACCGATTTAAGCTGCGTCCCAATGTCCGTTTCCACGACGGGACACCGCTCAATGCGGAAACAGCGCTCTTCACGTTTCAGCGGCAGATGGATCCCTCCCATCCGGGGCACCTGAAAGAAGCGTCCTTCTCGTATTGGAAGTATCTTTATCAGGACATTGATTCGGTGGAAGCGGAAGGAGATATGGCCTTGAAGTTCACGCTTTCGAAGCCCAATGCCTCATTGCTGAACTCGCTCGCTGTGTTTCCAGCCTACCTCGTGAGTCCGCAAGCGCTGGAAACGCATGGAGCCAACTTCCAGCGTCATCCGGTAGGGACGGGACCGTTCCGTTTCGTTGAATGGCGCCCTAGCCAGGCGATTCTAATGGAGCGCAATGACGACTACTGGGGTGAAAAGCCCACGCTCAAGCGAATTGTAATGAGCGTGTCGCCAGACAACACGGTACGCTTGCTGAAATTGAAGGCGGGCGATATTCAAGGTATGGACGGCCTGCAACCTGCAGAGCTCGCGGCCTTGAAGGATGATCCGAATGTGGAGGTGTTTCAGGAGGCCGGTCTCAATGTCGGTTATCTCGTCTTCAACCTGGACCGTGACCGCATGGCGAATCGCGAACTGCGCGAGGCCATCGCTTTGGCCATCGCTCGCGAAACCTTGGCAAAAGTGGCGCTTAGCGGAGCTGGCAGAGTAGCGCATTATCCAATACCGAAAGGTTTTTTGGGCTATCCTGAAATCGAGGAAACAATTCCCCTGAATGTGGAGAAAGCGAAGGAGATAATTGCGGCGCATCCCGAGTGGTTTACGGAGCCATTGGAACTGCAGGTATTGAATGCCCCACGACAGTACTTCCCGGATCCGGTGACGATCGCAACATTCATTCGAGGGCAGCTCGAAGCGGTGGGCATTCCAGTGCGCGTCATCTCCAAGGACTTCAAAGCGCACTTGAGCGATTTGAGGAATGGGGATTTTGAAATGGGGCTCATCGGCTGGGTAGGCGACAATGGCGATACGGACAATTTCCTGAGCGTATTCTTCGCGAGCTGGGCAGCGGAGAAAGGAACGGCCACGAACTATAGCTTTTACCGCAATCCTGAAATGGATCGCTTGCTTCTCGCCGGTCGTTCGGAGACGGATCCGCAATTGCGAAGCGTGATCTATGGCGATGTATTGAAGCAGTGGAGAAGGGACTTGCCTTTGCTGCCTTTGGTGCATGGCGACAATATCGTTGTGCTTCGATCCGGGTATGAAGGATTTGAATTGCAGAATATTGGCGATCTTCGATTGGGCTGGATCAGGAAGAGCGAAGAGTGAAGTGTGAGTAGTGCATTGTTTGATAGCAACTGGTAGGTAAGGAGTATGGCTAGGTTCATTCTCGGGAAAGCGCTTTACTTGGTTGCGGTCTACTTGATGGCGAGCGCGGCCCTGTTCCTCGCCATGAAGGCGATTCCCGAGGATCCCATAGAGCTGAAGTTCGAGAAATTTCCTGATCCTGAGCAAATCGCTGCGGAGAGAGCGCGGATGGGATTGGACCGGTCGTGGGCTTATCAATACGGACTCTTCCACAAGAAGTTCCTTTCGGGAGATTGGGAACGCAGTCTGCAAACGGGACGGCTTGCGACGGACGATGTAAAACTATTCTTCCCAGCAACGGTTGAACTGAGCCTGATCGCGATGTTCCTCGGGGTGTTTTTCGGCTCGAGCGCAGCGCTCTATGCCCGTGTCAGCCCAGGGCGATTCAACAAGACGATCGCCATGTCATTTGGAACGATAGGATTGACGGTACCCATTTTCTGGATCGGGTTGGTCGCCTTGGTCGTGGGATCGCTATTGCTTGGAGCCTTTCCCCTGGGAGGCCGCTTCGATATCGCAGCGATTCCTCCCGCTGATCGTACAGGCTTCCTGCTTATCGATAGCTTGCTGGCCCTGGATTTTTCCAGTTTTGGAATGGCCTTGCATCACTTGGCGCTCCCAGCGATGTGCTTGGCAGTATACCCGGCGGCAAGCGTATCCTCCGTGCTGTTCGCCCGCTTGAACGAGCCATCGGTGAACGCGCTCTATACGGCTCTCAAGGCGCGTGGCTTCGGACGGATGCGAATCGTATTTAGGCATCTATTGCGTGTAGCGGGCGCTCCGGTGGTGACGGTGGTGGGCACGACATTCGGGGCGCTGCTAGGCGGCGCGTTCTTGACCGAGACCGTGTTCACATGGCCAGGGATCGGCCGCTATGTTGTCACCGCGATTATCGATCGGGATCTCTTCGTGGCCCAGTATCTCTTGCTCATGCTCATCATGCTCGTTTTTCTAGTGGCCTTCCTTTCGGACGTATTGGCCCGGTGGCTCGATGTAGTGGGAGAATCCCAGCATGAAGGAGGGTCCGGGTGAAGGCCTTGGCTCGCAATCTAATGCCGATATCGTGCTTCTCGCTGTGCCTGCTGGGATTCGCGTTCACACCATTCAATCCCTATGGGCAGACTTTTCTGGAAGTGAAAGAAGCGGGATTCGCTTGGAGCCATCCTTTCGGTATAGACGAGCTTGGTCAGGATGTGCTTAGCCGGGTATGGCGGGGTTCTGCCAACACGATCCTGTATGCGTTGATCGCTAGCTTGGGAACGCTGCTGTTTTCAACGATTCTTCTCATTACTGAAAGACGAGGCGGCGCTTATGTTTCCAAAGGAATCTTGTCTGCAGTGTCACTGGGCATCGCCGTTCCGGTTATGTTCCTAGGGCTACTTTTCATGATATTCATGGAACGAGAGCCCTCTACGCTGTCGTTCGCAATTTCCGTAGCGGGTATTCCCCTCGCATTTCGGCAATTGCGGATTCTTTGGATCGAGCAGAACGCTCAGCTGCACGTCGAGGCAAGTCGCGCCATAGGGGGCAGCGCAAGGCATCTGTTTCTGTTTAGCTTGCTGCCCAATCTGAGGCCTCAACTCGTCGAGCTATGGAAGCTCGTATTCGGGATTGCGATACTGGAACTGAGCGCGTTGACATTTCTGGGCTTGGCGGGTGATCCTAATTGGGCGGAACTCGGAACCTTGCTGCATTCCCATCAAAAGCATCTTTTGCAAGAGCCTTTGCTCGTCGTGTGGCCCGGAGTCGTTCTATGCGGAATCTTATGGATGGCGCGCCAAATTCGAAGCGAGTAGCGCTGTTGGTTGCGCTAGCCCGCTTCCAATTCTCGGCTTACGCTCTCTCGCCGAAATTGCTTTAGATAAAGATCGAAGTACTTCCCTTTCAAATTCATGAGCGAATCGTGAGTTCCTTGTTCTTCGATTTTTCCTTTGCTGATAAAGAGAATCTGATCGGCGGAACGAATCGTTGAAAGACGGTGAGCAATTACAAAGCTTATGCGTCCCTCGAAAATGCGTTGCATGCCGTTTTGGATCAGTGCCTCGGTTTCCGTATCGATTGAAGAGGTCGCTTCATCCATGATGAATATTTGAGGATCTGCTAGGAGCGCGCGAGCGAAGGAAATGAGCTGTCTCTCTCCCGTTGAAAGTCGCGCTCCGCCTTCTCCGATGACGGTATCGTATCCCTTTTCCAGTCCTTTGATGAAGTCATGCGTATTTACGATTTCCGCAACCGCTTCGATTTCTTCATCGGTGGCCTCAAGACGCCCGTAGCGAATGTTCTCAAGGATGCTTCCATTGAAGAGGTGGGGCGTTTGCAGCACAATGCCGAGCTGGCCTTGCAACCAATCGAGGCTTCGTTCCCGGTAGTCGATTCCATTGAAGGCGAGCGTGCCGCCAGTGGGTTCGTAGAAGCGAGAGAGCAGACTTACAATCGTGCTCTTGCCGGCCGCCGCTCGGACCGACAAGGGCGATCGTCTGCCCCCGTTTTACGGTGAGGTTGAAGTTTTCGAGGACCACTTCATTTTCATTGTAGGTGAAATCGATGTTCTTGAACGCAATCGTATCGATTTGGCTCGGATATCCATCGACGGCGAATGTCTCGTTCGAGTTTGCTTGATTGGCGGCAATCCGTTCCCGGACGCTTTTCGAGTCCTCGATCTTGGGATGAGTCGCTAGGAGCCCCATGACGCGTTCACCAGCGGCTTGCGCTCCTTGGAGTTCGGCCGGGACCATTGCGATCTGGTTGATGGGGAAGAAGAACTGTCCGGCAAAGCTCATGAAGGCGATCATTGTGCCCAGCTCGAGCGAATCGCTCAATACGCTGGCTCCGCCGAACCAAAGCGCTAATCCGGAGCCGACGCTTCCGATAGCGACGACGATCGGCAAGTAAATGGCCCCGAGAAGGGCGCGGCGAATGGAAGAGGAGTACTGTCTCCGGACATAGATTTGAATTCGGACAGATTGCTCTCTTCCCTGCCCAGCGTTTTAGTGGTTTTTACGCCAGCGATTCCCTCGCTATAGGAGGCGGTTATTCTCGCGTTGTGCTTTCGAATCTGTCTTGAGGCAACCAGCATTCGAATGCGGAAGAATTTGCTCAGCAAAATAGGAGGAATCACGGTAGAAAGCACTATGAGCGTGAGCTTCACGTTCAGGACCAGCATGGTAGCGGCCATCGCTATAACGAAGAAGATTCCCCAGACAACATCGAGAAATCCCCAGGCGAGAATCTGGGATAATCGATCGCAGTCCGCGGTGAGACGAGAAATGAGCCAACCGACGGGTTGTTTATCGTAGAACGAGAACTCGAGTTCTTGCAGTCGCTTGAAGCAATCCCGCTTGATGTGATGGGAGATGGACCCTGCGCACACGATGAAAACGCAGACCAAAATCGACAGGGCGATTGACAGCCCAAAGAAATAGGCTCCTGGCATCCACAAGGCTTCGATCGGTCTTCCTTGCTCTATGATGTCTACCGCCATCTTGGTGGCGATTGGATATTGCGATTCTAGAATGCTGAGGACGACCGCTGATACCGCTAATGGAATCAGCAATCGCTTGTGCCCCAGCGCGAACTCGAATATTCGTTTCCATAAGTCGACATCGATCTTATGATGAATCTTGTCGTCTATGTAAGGTTGCGTCATTGGTAAGTCAGTTTGCGTTGCTTGGCTAAGCAGTGAGTTTAGATTGGAGTTCGGTTTGGATATTCCAGAGACGTTTGTATAGGCCTTCGGTTTGCGTGAGGGTATCGTGAGTACCGGTTTGAATGATGCGGCCTTTTTCCAATACGATTATCTTGTCCGCATGAGCCAGAGTTGAAAGGCGGTGGGCAATCACGATCGTAGTTCCTTTTCCACGACGCGCTCCGAGCGCTTCGATGATCGCTATCTCTGTTTCATTGTCCACTGCGCTCAGAGCATCGTCCAATAAGAGAACGGGAGGATTGCGAAGGAGGGCTTTCGATATCGCCACACGCTGGCGCTGTCCACCGGAGAGGGTAACTCCTCGTTCTCCAATCTCGGTGTCATAGCCTTTTGAAAAGTCGACGATGGCATCGTGAATACAGGCGGGGTCCAACCAATGTGTCTTCCTATCACACAAGAGTGAAGACAAGGCCGCCGTAAACAAAATCGCCGGCTATCTGGATGGGATCGGCATCGACTATTACCTCGATATTAACGACCCGTTTCTTCAGGAAGCGGTAAAGAATGACGATCAAGTTCGAATCACAGAATTCATCGAACTTGGTATCCGGAATTCAACACACCTTCTCACCATTCTTTCAGAAAAAACGAAAACCTCGTGGTGGGTCCCCTACGAAGTCGGCTTCGGGAAGCGGGGAGAAATAGACTTAGCTCACCTTCGTCTGAGCGACATCACTGGTCACATTCCTTCCTTCCTACAAATCACGAAAGAAATTAGGAGCATCAAGGACCTCAACGACTACTTCACTTCGTTGTGCGATATATTTTTATTACGCAATGTAAGAAATGCGCTGATCGTTGAGCTTTCCGACAATCCTTTCCATAAGCGGGTCACCTCCTCATATAAACTGTCGAACCTATCTTGGCTTCCCTTTCGTCTTAACTCTCCCCAACGATTGATTGCTGCTATAATTTCTGGATTTGATTCTTCCTCTGCAGAAGGTGTACACCATTGAGAAAATCTTTGGCGAAGCTCTTTTTGTAAATTGGAGTCTTCGAGATACGACATCAGATTATTTATGCTCGGGGTTCTTTTGTCATTATCCATGCAGATCTTCGATAAGTCTTGCACACAGGACGTAAAAAGCGAGTGCCGAAGTATTTGGTACCCTTTAGCTTTAATACCGCAGCCGTATGTATCTGGAACATCCTTACAAAACAGCATTGGATCAAGCATAGAGTAACGCTCCTTTAAACTGATGAACGCATCGAGTAACAAGCTAGTGTGAGCCTCCAATTTTTCTATTTGTAATGGCATTTCACAGTTGCTAGGGAAAAACGTCCTGATGGAATTTATACATTTCCGTGCAAATCTCCTAATCCATTTGATGCAAGTTAACGTCTTTTCTTTAGGCACTTATTCTCTTGGTCATATCGATAGTCCAGTATCGACCCGTCCACTATCTTTTCGATGGCCTCTTTTACCACTGGCAGAGGAACGTAGAACCACTCTCTAGGCGTGAAAGGCTCCCCGAAACGGTCATTGATTTCTATCTTCAAGCGAGCGTTTGAGAAGATACGGTGAATCAGATTCTCCAGTTTGCTCGAGTTGATGTTGTATAGTTTGTAGGTCAATACCACCTCCACATCTGACAGTAGGTAAGTCGCTTGATTCGCGGCATCAGCAATGCGTTTCTCAACGTCGCCGGTAGTGAACCCTATCTTGTGAATGAACTGACGATTCTGGGCGATCTCAGGGTGCGCTGACATGCTTCTGAGAACGTATATGCAACCGGTCGGCTGGTCGCCCTCTTTTACTTGGTCTGAAAATAGTGGTCCAAGGTCTGTCGCGGTTATGCGGCGACCAACTTCGTCTTTGTACAGAGCGGCCTGAAATGACCTAAGAAGCAAGTTGCTCTCCGTGCCATTGTCATAAATCACCCTCAGACGTCGGTTCTTGCGTCCGTAGTCATTGACGAACTCTTCGCCCATTTCTGCCAAGTATGCCTTGTGTCCATACAATATAAAAAACTCTCCAAGATTAACGTCAGCGTTATTCTCGAATCTTTTGGTTATCCTGGCACCCGTATCCAATTCTTGCTGCACTTGCTCGAACAGAGGCTTGAATTTCGAGAAGTCCTCGCATTTTTCCGACCTCGCTATTTCCTCGGCGGCTTGGATTTCCTCTCTCCTCCTTACGTGCTTTAGTTCCTGTATAGACTCTTTTACCGGCTGCACACCCAAGGCTTCGAGAAGTGCTTCATTATCGACCTCTTCTTCCTCTTCGCCTTTCTCACTTAGCAGACCCTGCTCATCTAGAGGCTCCAACAGCTTTCTGCACTCTTCCAGTTCGCTCAACCGGTCAAGCCGCACTGCATAGATCCGCTCGAATATGTCTCTATCCTCCCCATGCGTAGGAGGTTGCCTATGTTCAGTAGTGAATTTCTGGATTTCCTCGAATCCAGCGATGATCCGCTCTTCCTTGGCTGTATACTTTCTGGCTTTCTTCTCCTCGACTTCTACGCCGAGTTCAGCCAGCAGAGCATCGTCGTCCTCGCTAAACTTACTCATCCGCAGTCTCAGCTTTCATCCGAGTAAGAAACGCCACTCCTTCAGCCATGCGTTTTTCCCATGGATCGGGCGAGGTTAGTGAAGGCAACCTTCCACGTTCCTGCTTAAACTTTAAAGCTCTCTTGGACAGATTCCTAGCCTCATCGGGAGTGAGCTTTACCTTTTTCCCAGCGATGATGGCTGCAACCTCCTTGAGTCTTTCTTCGCTCATGGTCTTAGCCAATATGGAGTACGCCTCGCTGAAGGGATTTATGCGGTCGATCAGATCGATGTCTAGCTCCCTAACATCCATAGCGAATTTCCTGACACCTTCGATTAGAGCTGTATTTTTGCTTTCTTCGTCACCGTCAGACTCCAGCACTGTTTGCTTCGCCTTTTGTGTGAGATTCAGAGCGGCGATTGCATGTTGCCGTATTGCCTCCTGATCATCATCATCCAGTTCGGGGTGCCTATCTTTGACGATCTTGCCCATGCGTACTTGCGTAAGCTCTTCTGGGACTAGTTCCTCGTCGAACATCCCTCTTTCAATCGATGGCTTGTCTTGGACGAAAGCGGTAATAATCTCATTGAGATCCTCTTTGCATACGCGTTTGGCCTCGTCCCTCTTTGGTTCCACGAGACCCTCTATCTCCACCTGGAATTGCCCTGACTCATAGTTGAAGCCGATGTTGCATTTGCCCTCCTGGTACCCGCCTTCTCCGTAATCGTATCCTTCGGACGGGCCATCTGATTTGTTCTTAGGCGTGAAGTTGAACCTTGGAGCCAACACTTGTTCCATTAGCAAACTGGCGGCGATTGCTTTGAGCGTATCGTTGACCGCCTCGGCCACTTCCTGGCTGGAAGCGTCTGGCTCGGCGATTAGATTGGTGAACCTTGCTCTCGTCTTGCCTTCCGCGTCTCTAGTAGCGCGACCAATAATCTGGACCACTTCCGTGAGACTGGCTCTGTATCCAACTGTTAACGCATGTTGGCACCAGATCCAGTCGAAGCCCTCTTTCGCCATGCCTAGCGCTATAATTATGTCTACGTTGTCTCGGTTGTTCTTTTGCGCTGGATCCTTTAGAGAGGTTGCGACCTTTTCTCGTTTCGCAGGTTCGTCATCCACTAGATCTGCGATCTTTAAGGTCCGCCCGTCCTCGGTTTTCACAAGCTGGAAGCCTGTAGTGGGGTCGGTTCCTATCCAGTCGCCTAGCTCGTCGAGAATATGCTCCACTTCCTTGTGTTTGTCTTTAGTGCTTTCCCGTGAATTGACGCTGGGAATGTGGATGATGGTCTTCTCATTTGGATTCAGTATCGCTAGAATTTCGTCTGAATACGATCCCGTGTAGAAGTAGTAGCCAATATCGAGCTTTTTGAGATGCGTGTAACCATTTAGCTGTTCGTAGTAGGTACAAGTTACCGTCTCGAATTTCGCTTCATCCTCTGGCCTCAAGACAGGCACTGCGTCTCCACGAAAATAAGAGCCAGTCATGGCGACAATGTGGACCTTGTCACGATCTATGAAATCGGACAGGTGCGACCCGAGCTTGTTATTGTCTAGATTCGCGGATACATGGTGAAATTCATCCACCGCGATAAGCCGGTCATCGAACGCGTCGACTCCGAGTTCGTCCACAGCGAAGCGAAATGTAGCGTGAGTGCAGACGAGAACTTGATCGTCGCTATCAAGGAACGACTTCGCTGATTTTACCTTACCCGAATCCGAAGTTGGGGCGTTGCAGAGATTCCACCGTGGATTGACCTCCCAATCCGTCCAGAAGCCGAATTTGCTAAGCGGCTCATCGGCGAAGCTAGAGCCTATAGACCGCTCTGGAACGACTACTATCGCCTGCTTGATCCCTTGGTTGTTGAGCTTATCGAGGGCGATGAACATCAACGCACGGCTCTTGCCTGATGCTGGGGGCGATTTGATAAGCAGGTATTGCTCGCCTCTCATTTGGTATGCTCGCTCTTGCATGGCTCGCATACCTAGCTCGTTCGACTTTGTCGCTGAGCCGGTTTGGGCGTATATAACGGAAACTGAAGGTACGTTTTTATGGGGGTACATAGTTCGAATTCTTGTCAGGCAGTGGCTCCTTTCATTTCGGTGTAGAGTTGAAATAGCTTCTCTCGCCTTTCGGTGTCGTTTTTGAAGCGTCGACCTATGTAGATGCGTTCTATAGTTTCATCGTTGCGCTCGTGGGCTGCTCGGAGGTCGGTTGGCATCGTATCGGGGCCGTACAGGTCAGCGATGGTCTTCGGGAAGTGCGCTTCGCGAGCCAATAGGACTTCCTCGGCTCCGTGTGCGAGGTCTAGTTTGTTTTTTTCTGTAAGAAATGGAATGGGAAAGGTGTTCCATCCGAGTGTCTTGGAAAACCGGAAACTAGTTCCCATTCTGCCACAAACGGTCGCTACCCAAACTAAAAATAGTTTAGATAGTACGATGCTCAATTCGTGTTTTTGAGGTTTGTAGATAACATATGCGTTTGATATGACTGTCCGATCATCGCATAAATCAGCGGGCAGATATTCGCGGTTTTGTGAGCTTGTGCCGGATATAATCAGAGACCTCCCTCCATGATGAGACCGTTGGGCAAATTTGTGGGGGATACGTGCGTATCCATTTGTTGTTTTTGCCGAAGAATCTTGTCTAAATTTTTGGGTCTCTTGGATTCGGTTTTTAAGTTCTGGAATTGTCTGGGCCAATTCTAGATCCGAGTCTTCAATCCAAAGGCACCACCTTACGTATCCGTTTGTTAACTCGCTCGTTCCAGAGAACCTTTTGACCATTCGTGAGATCTCGGGACTAAACCGTAAGAGCTGATCCTTTTCAACCGCACTCAAGATTAAATGGCCGCCATCACGAGGCATGCTCCCCGAAACTACTCTGGAAAGATCGAGAGAAATGGGGTGGTCAGAAGCTGTGATATAGAGAGCGTCGCCAGGAACGAGGTACGGTGAGATCTTATTACAGGATTGAAGGGTCTTACCGTCGTAGATGCCAATTATATTGCCAGATTTGTGTCTTAGACCGACAATTACGCAGGTAACCCCGGCGTTTTTGCTGGCATTATTTTTCCAACCAAACGGGCGATGGGCGAAAAAAATATGTGAACCTGCGTGAAATACTCGGCTCCAGATGTGTTGAACTTGCTCTCCCTCACATATAGAACTCGTTGAAACAAACGCGAGGGATCCATTAACTTTTTCGATGAACTTTGCTCCTTTCAAGTACCAACCAGAAACATAGTCACAATCCTTGTAATCATTTCCTCCCCCAAATAGGGATGATAGATCAGATTTTTGCTCAGTACTTTGTTTTCTCGCTCCCTTAAAAGGAGGATTTCCACAAAGGTAGGTTTCCCCTCCTTGATTCTCGAAATCGATTTGATGTTGCCGAACTGCCTCGAAAAATAAGTCGTCCCCAAGATGCTTGACTTCTGTCCCGGTAGGGGGGCAAACGCTTAACCAATCGAGCCTTAGAGCATTGCCGCATGTAATCCAATTTTCGATACTTAATGGAAGAAAATCGCGAATTGCGACTATTTGTCCTCGGTAGAGTACATCACATTGATATTCAGCAATAATGAGGGCGAGTCTAGCGATCTCTGCTGCGAAATTTCGAATTTCGATTCCGCGAAAATTGGTCAGCGGCATTACTGATTCAAGATGCGTCTCGCCTCTATGCCTGTTTATTTCAGCCTCGATTGCCCGCATCTCCTTGTAAGCAATAACTAGGAAATTTCCAGATCCGCAGGCAGGGTCGAACACTCGAATTTTCGCTAAACGATTTCGTAAATTGAGTAGCTTCCTGGGATTGGTACCGGCCTCTTCAAGCTTATCTCGCAAGTCATCTAGAAAGAGCGGATTTAGTACCTTGAGAATGTTTGGAACGCTCGTGTAATGCATCCCAAGTTCGCCGCGCTCCTCGTCGTCTGCAACCGCTTGGATCATGGATCCGAAAATATCAGGATTGATTTTTTTCCAGTCTAGGCCGCCGACGTGAAGTAGGTAGGGACGCGCTATGCGGGTGAACCTTGGCACCTCAATGCTACCTGAGAAAAGACCTCCGTTTACATAGGGCAAGGAATCCGCCCATCTGGGAATCGCTTGAGTTTTCCGATCCTCGAATTTCGTGGCCATCGCTCGAAATAGTTCCGAGATAACCTCGTGCATGTTCGAGGCATCGGATTCGCTCATCTGTTCGATAGTGCCAGTAAACAGATCGTCCTTGCTGAAAATTTCAGTATCCTCTGCGAAGAAGCAAAAGATGAGCCGTGCCATGAAGTGATTCATCTCGCTCCGACGCTCATCGGTTCCCCAATCTGGATTGTCCTTCAGCAACTGGAGGTACAAGCGATTGAGTCGTCCAGTAGCCTTAATGTCGAAGGCATTTTCTCGGATTTGCTTAACTGTAGTGATACCCGCGAGTGGCAGGAAGAATCCAAAGTGGTCTGGGAAATCTTTGTAGTAACAAGCGACTGTTTCACCTGAGTTGAGATCCTCAGCCTCAAGGCTAGTCCCGTCAGTTGCTACGATGAATTTAACCTTCCCTTTAGCCGTAGCTGGACTTGATCTTAATTCTTGAAGTGAATTGGAGACATTCCCCTCCGGACAAACCTTAAGGTGAATATTGTTAGTCTGTAGGATACCCCTAGCATCCGATTTGTTGGTAGAACCGGTCCGTAGACGCCTGATTGTCGTAGCTTTATTGCCAAAAGCTTCAAGAAACGAAAAGGGAAACTCGGCGGGATTGAATGGCTGCTCGGCCAGAGTCGATACCGCCTGTTCAATTTCAACAGCGTTCATCTAAATAAATCGAAAGTCGAATTCGAGGTACTGTTGCGAGCATTCCTTATTCGGTCCACATTATTCGAACAGGTCCGATGGAATCTAACACCGCGACCTTTTATCTGAATCCACTAGAAATGATTTGTACGAGTTGACAAATTTGCCTTTCGCTATACCAAGAATCGTCCTTCCACTGTTGCTCATGACAGATCAAACCCCATATTTCCCCCTTTGGCATTTCCTTCTATATTTGTACTATTTAACCGAATTCATCCAATGACCTGCCAAAAAGGTGCACGGCTGCAAGCTTGGTATTAACGCTCGCTCCGCGCGGTTGTCAAGCAAAAAATGAAATTTAGGATCAATTATTTAGAAAAACTGAACTTTATGAGTCTAAAAATCGCTGATAGATTCATCGGCGAAATTGAGGTCAATGGACATCAGCGAACTTGAGCTGTAATCTGAATTTCGGTTTCACAGCTGAAGCACATCGCGAGTCGTTCCTATTTATCCAGGGTAGTGTAAATCAACAGTAGCCTTTGGTTTGATCGAGTAGGACTTGCTCCTTTAGTCGAATATAGTGCACCATTGATGCACCATTGATATTTAATCCTTCAAAAATACAGGGGAATAAAACCAATTAAATATCTAACAATCAGATACTTAAAAATCCTTGTGTCCCCGGTTCGATTCCGGGTCTCGCCACCACTTCTTTCAAAAAGGGTAAGGGAGTTGGGCGAGCGATTTCAGTTTAGGGCCTTAATTTCGGCTTCCACGTCGTAGACGCGCCCATTAACAACGGTGAAGAGCGACTTTCCTCGAAGGCCGGCCTCTCCCGAAAGCGCGCTATGGTATTCGGGGTCTTCCAACTGCTGCGCGAGGAGGGATTCGTCTACGGAATATTGGACGCTATCGTCGAAGATCGCTAAATTGGCCATAGCTCCGGTTTCCATCGTTCCTATTTCATAGGGAAACGAGGCGAATTGAGACATATGCTTCGCAGGATTGATCGCGGCGAGCCGGTCGATTTCGTTCCAGGAATATCCATAGCGCGCATGGAGCTCAAAGTAGTACTGGAGGCTATGCTCGATGTTCCGCGTTCCCGGACTGCCGGGCAGTCCATTGGAGAAGGCCTTTGCGGCTTTCGCATGGGGCGCGTGGTCGGTACCGAAAAATATGGAATACCCTTTGTTGAGCGTCTCTTTCGTCAGATGAATGAGCGATTGCTGGTCTTCGTAGGAGGGATGAGCGGGACGTCTATAGTTGATCAAGGCAATTTCGGAATCTTGCTCGAGGAGGCGTTCGCGGCACCAATACACATAGTCCAACCCAATTTCGGCAGGAAGGGCGAACGATGAAGATGAGGCCCGGTCCAATATTTGCTGGAGCGCGGGACCTGTGGGAATATGGCGCGCGAGCAAACTGGATACGCCTACGGATTCAGCTAGATCCATAGTCTCCTTTTGACAAGCGAGCACCGTCGAACCATCGAAATATTCGTGGTGCAGCAGTCGAAGGTCTGGCCGCACGCGCTCCTTGAACGCTTCTAGCGTTTCGGTGGGGCGGGCTTGGTCATTGTGATAAGAGATCGCCTCGCCTTTCCATAGCGAGTACATCTTTTTGCGAGCGTCTCCGGTTAGGCCAGAACCGCCGAACGTCGATCCGAAGTCCTTTCCTTCGTGCCTGGAAATTGGGGCCGCATCCGGTTCCATGCGTGGCCAAACGACAATGGGCAAAAGGCTTTTTTCATTGTAGTGATCTTGGGCGCGCTGATGTCGGTATGGACCAACCGGACCCCAGGGCGTATTGCCCATTGCTCCGACGATGCAAACGCCTCCCTTGAGAGCGGCAAGGCAACCAGAGCGAACCGAGTAGGAACGATTCGCTTTGTCTATCGACTCGATCAAGCTTTCGTAGTCTGTTCCGGTGGGTCCCCATTCCTCGAATTCTGATCGGGTAGGGGTTGCGGATTCTCGAAAGTGTACATGTGGATCTACGCGTCCTAGGGCGATATGAACGGTATCGGGTAGTTTGATACTGTCTGCGCTTCGCATGCCTGGGAACAGTTCGAGCGGTTCGTTGGGGGCGCATACGACTTCCCCCGGAGCTATTTCTCCCGAGTCCAAGTGGATTTGGGAGCTGTGAAATCGAATGGTCTGGCTGCTATTGCTCACGAAATCCAGTGAATCGACGAAATTGCGTGGAGCAAGCGTCGAGATTGATTGGAGGCGTTTTCTGCTTGCCTTTGAAAAGCCGAATACCACGATCCCGCAGTCTGGATGCCGCCCTAGCTCAGCTGGTAGAGCAATTCACTCGTAATGAATAGGTCGTCGGTTCAAATCCGATGGGCGGCTCCACTTTACTCTTCCTAATGCGTTTCAGGAGAATTGCGTTGTGCGGAATGGTCGGGCGATTTAGCTTAGCTTGAAGATGAGACTCGCCCTCGCTATCGTATCTGCCCTCTTGGCATTGATCCTGAGTTCCTGCGAAACCATGGATTCCGGCTATGGATACATGGCAAACGGATTGGATGAAGATTCGATATTCGAGCTATTTGCGCTCTCGGACGAGGCCGTCAACACGCGCCAGCTCGAAGTGTACCAGGGACTGTTCGGCCCGGGATTCTATATTCTAGATAAGACCGATGACTTTAGCATGGCTCAGTCGAGAATAGGGCGATTCGAGTATTTTGAATTCGTGGAACGCGTCTTTCGAGAAGCCAAGGAGCTGGTAGTTTACTCGGAAGTGCTCGAAATAGATTTCGTGGAGCCTGGCGTTCGCGCTGTGGTGATTGCCCAGGAGGAGCAGCGACTACACTATGCGGGTGACAATAAAAGAGTAGTTTCGAGAGTAGAAATCGAAGTGGGTTTCGATGATGGATGGATATTCTTTGAGAGTTCGGTTACCACAGCCAAGCAGGAGATTAAGGAGTGATGAGAGTCTGGGTACGATTAATTTGCTCGACCGTTTTCTGGATTGTTGTCTTGGGTGCTATGGCTCAGTTGGGGTGGACCCGCTCCGATGGAGGCTGGGAATTGCTGGAAACCAATGGAGAACCTCACGCGCGGCACGAAGCGGCCTTCGTAGAGTTCGAAGGGAAGTTCTACTTGCTAGGCGGTCGTAGGATTCAGCCCGTTTCGATTTACGATCCCCAAACCAATCGCTGGATTGAAGGAAGCCCGCCTCCGATTGAAATTCATCATTTTCAACCAGTAGCCTACAAGAAGCGTATCCATCTAGTGAGTGCGATGACGGGACCCTATCCCAATGAATATGGACTGGATCGCGTCCTAACTTATATACCTAGCAAAGATGAATGGGAGTTCACGCACACATTACCTGACTTTGTCCGCCCATTGGGTTTGCGGAGCCATGAAGCAAGTTCGCAGTAGTGAGTCCTCCAGCGAGCTGGCGGTATACGTTGATATTGACCGGGTTGATGATATCGGCGGCTCGAACTTCGACCGATATGGCGCTGCCGGATTCGTTTACGCCGCGGCTCATAGCCATGTGAGAATGACAATCGATCAGCCCAGGAGTTACGTGCTTGCCCTCGGCATCGATGATTATTGCTCCTCTTGGCGCACGGATGTTTTTTGCTACCCTGTCGAAGCGACCGTTTCTAACGAGTACGTCGACGCCTTCGAGAACGCCTTCATCGGAACTCGTCCAAACGGCGGCATTTCTAATCAATATCGATTCTGGGGCTTCCCCTGTTTGAACGCCAAATGCGCCCGCAGGATAGCGATCGAATACGAGGTCTGAAACGTCATTCTCAGATTCACTGGAATCATTTTCGTTTAAATCTGTTTCCGCGCTTGATGTTTCAATACGATTAGCGGTCCAGCTAAAGGGATTTAGATTAGCAAGGCGTCCCGATCCCGTAAGCTGAGTTCCGTCGATGTATGCGTTGAGACGAGCGATGCCATCGCCTTCACTAGACATAAGTTGATTTTCCTGAATGGTGAACTGAATTTCTTTTTCGAATTGCGATAGAGGTATCTTGGCATCGCCCACCTTGAGAGTGGACTTGGGTCCGGACTGCGTAATCGTAGCGGTTTCGAAACCGTCGATGCCATTCCATTCAAATGTCCATTCTCCCGTGAGGGTGGCTTTGCGAGAGGGCTTCTTTTCCACATAGTCGCCATCGATCCACAAATGGGTGATCTTGGCGTTCTTATCAGAAAATAGATTGCCCGTGGCTATTGTGAGATTCGCTATCTTTCCGGACTCAATCGATCCAAGCCGGTCATCGACATTGTAAAGCGCTGCCGGATTTGTCGTTATGGCAGCGAGCGCATCCTCTTCGGCCAATCCGCGCTTTACAGCGTTTCGAATTCGAGACCAGAACTCCTTTGCTGGATTTTGCAGGGTATAGGTCGTAATACAGAAAGGGATGTCGTTCTTCGCCAGAAATGCGGCATTTGACGGAGCGAACTCCCAATGTTGGAGTTGCTCGAGCGAAAGGTCCAAGGATTGCTGATACCGTTGCACATAGGGGGCTTCAGGAAAGGAAAGCGGCAAGATAAGGGTGGCGCCCGATCCCTTGAGGATCTCTGCTCTACGGTATTCGTATCCGTTTCCGAGTATCGCGTAGTCGATCGAGAATTCGTCGGCGATTCGATGGATACGCTGATAGTCCAGTTCATCTTGAGCATTGAAGACAACGAATTGATTCTGACTGATGACAGGGCGCAATTCTGATAGAGCGGCGTTTTCCTCGGGTCGTTCGAAGTCGATCGGATTTTGCTTGTATGCATCGGAAACATCGGCTTGCCACTGGGCATCGTATAGCGCCTGTCGGACTAGGGCCATGCTTCCCATCAGAGAGGTGGGGTAGGGATCCGCGCTCACGCTACGGTTTCGTGGCGAAAGATCGAAGGAGATGTGCTGCGCGATTTTCAAGCCAAGCGCGGATTCATTCAAGGCTTTGCCGTTAGCGTTGACCAGCGTGCCCTGACCTCTAAATATTCCATGTCCTGGAAAAGTCGCTACGGCTGTAAAGCCGATATCTGAAAGCGCTTCAGCATCCTTTGCGGCAGCCTTGAAATAATATGCGGAATCGCGTTCGGGAGTGACGAGCGGATTCCAGTATTTAGGTCCAGGTTGCGATGGAGCGGACGATCTAGGGGGCGGTGGCCCTTCTGCATAAGGACTGCGTGGTTTGGAGGGTTTGAGTCCAGCCGGCATTCCATAATGCGTGTAGGCGTCGATAAAACCTGGGTAGATGACCTTGTCCGAGAAGTCCCAAACGCGAGCATCGTCAGGGATTTCTGAGTTAGCATTGACACTCTCGATCAAGCCATCTCGAAGTACGATAGTTGCATCCTCGACGCTCTGGTCCGGGGATATGAACACCGTTGCTCCGATTAGAGCATGGACACGTGGTGTGTTGGAGTGGAGTCCTTCATTGGGTACGGTTGTTTCACGAGCGACGGCGCTGCAAGCGATGAGCGTCCCGATCAGTAGCCGTGAGGCGATAGGCATTTTCATGGATTTGTCAGTGAGTTTGCGTGAAGGTCTCAGACAAATTGACCGGGTAAGAATCCAATCTGTTGAGTATAGGTTTGCCTGATTATCACGCTACGAGCGCGAGTCATTTGCAAATCAATAATTGATAGAAGGCGGGGCGATCTTGGATTCGCGCTAGGGGAGCTAATTTCGAATACCGTATTCGAGAACGAAGTACTGTGGCTCGAAGGGAGCGAGCGCTTCTTTGATTTTCTCGATCTCGTGGGCAACTCCATGCACCTCGAGTCGCGTAACTGTGGCTAGCGATTCGATGAACTCGCCGAGCAATTCGCCCACGTTTTCTAGATGGGCGAGTACGGCCTCGCCTCCGACGTATCCCTCCCGACAGTGGATTTGGTTTCCATCGATACTAAAACCGTAGTAGAGGCAATGGGGCTCGCTTTGAGTTAGGGCGACGAATCGTTCCAGGTAGGAGCGAGCTTGGTCGATCTTCTCGGCGGGAACCGTGAAGTAGGGATGAATCGATACGCAGTTGTCTTGAGTTGCCATAGTGTAGGGGGATTAGTGATTGGAGCAGTTGCAGTCGAGGTACGAGAGAAGTCGATCTAAACGTGGTCCTTTATATGCACCCATGAATGAACATGCGGGTCGCCGCGGAAATACCAGAGCATATTGGGTCCCTCGATTTGAAAGACGTCCCAGACTCCGTCATCGCCTAGATCTTCGCCCTTGTAGAACGCTAGATGCAGGTTATCGAAGCCGCTCTTTTCTATGAGAGCGAGAGATTCAGTTCGGTCGGCTTCGCGAAAGGGAAGCAGCAAGTCGTTGAGGACATTTCTGACTTCATTCTTTTGGTCCGATGACAGTTCGGTCATGGGTATGCCATCAAGACCTTGAGTTTTACCTGTTAGAGCGATGGTTTTCTTTCCCTGCTCGTCGCGCGACCAGTTCATTAGGGCCTGTTCGCGCTGCTTCCCATCCATCATCTGATATACTTCGTTGGCGCGTTTGGCCTGGAACCAGTAGACGTTTCCGGGATGACGCGGCTTTTCGTAGAACGACTGGCTAGCGTGCCCGTAGAATATGGGGCCCCCAAATGCGGTTCCTTCCAAAGAGTCGCCGTCGCAGCGACGCGTCGTATGACGGCCGGTGAGAACGAATTGAAATTTTCCTGTATCCGGTTTTCCGAACAAGGCGACCGAGCACTCTCCAAATCCATCTCGTCCGCTATCTTCCAGAACCTGCTTCATTACCTGATCCGCGTACTCTTCACTATGCATCTTCATGAAGATTTCTCGGATCATCGCCTGTTGATCCTTGCTGTAGGCGCTTACCCGATAGTTGCGGACGATGTGCCAATTGTTGTCGATCTCGGATCGCAATCGGTGGTCGTAGTCGAAGCAGACGGCATTGCGTTGAGTATCGGTGAGAGATTTGTAGAGCGTTTTGACGAGCGTCTCCGCTTGGGAAGGGCCTTTCGGTTTGCTGGCGGCGATGACTTCGGAGACGGATGCGAGGGGAAGCGTCGCCGCTCCCGCTGCTGCTAGGGAAGACGTTTTAAGGAAATTTCGTCGCTATATTGGATCATCGCAATTGCATCGTATTGGGGTATTGTGCTCGGTCATGCGTTCCTCCTTTTTTCAGCGCTAGTATACGGTAATTAAATCACTAGCGAAAGAGAGAACGTAAAACAATGCGGAAAGGTTCCAAAAAAATGGAATACCTGCGGCTTGAATTGCGCAGACTTACGGATTGGCCGCTCTCGCTATGCGTCCCAATTCAGGTCCGTTGTCTGCGGGCATGGAGGCGTGCCAGTCGAGGACCTTCTTTGTAAGTCGGTTAACGATGGATTTGCGCGAGGACGCTTGGTTTTCGGTTTCGGAGGGATCAGAGCCTAGATCGTATAATTCCGGATTGGCTCCATCGTAGTCGCAAAAGAGCTTCCATTTTCCATCGCGAACCGCGAGGTCGGGGAGACCCACATAGTGGCGAAAGTTCTCTCTGTCTGGAGGGCGCCTGAAGAAGAGCGGCGCGGACCGAGAATTGTTGGATCGACCTAGAAGCGTATCGGCAAGATTTTCGCCATCGAAGGCCGCATCGGAATCAATGCTGGCGATCGACAGAAGCGAAGGCACGAGATCCATGGCGGAGAAGATGGACTTCGTGTTGCGGCTTCCTTTCGAGGCATCCTTCATCAATCCAGGCGCCCAGGCTATTAGCGAAGAGCGAATGCCTCCTTCGAAGAGGGTTGCCTTGTGCCCGCGAAGGGGACCTGCGGAACCAAAGCCGACTTCTGGTCCGTTGTCGGAGCATACGAGAATGATGGTATTGTCGCGTAAATTTCTGTCTTCATGTATCAGGTCAAATAACACACCTAGCTGCTCATCCATCGTTTCAAGAACCTTGAGATAGAGGTGCCTTTTGCTGCCGTCGCCCCATTTTTCGAGGGGTGGATGCATTGGCGTATGTACGTCATCGGGCCAGAGGTTTAGGTAGAATGGTTGATCTTGGCTCGCTGCAACTTTGGCAAAGGCAACCGCGGCTTCGGTGAATTTTTCCGTAACATAGGCTCGGTCGTGCCAGATTACAGGTCCGTGGCCGAGAGTTTCGGAACCCAAATTGTGCTGAACGGGAGGCTTGTCGCCTGGTACATGCTTCAATGGAAGAATACGCGCTCCAAGACCTTCGAAATTGGTGATCGATTCGTCAAAACCGTATTCAGTAATCAAGGGCGCTTCACTAACGTCTCGTTGTCCGCCCATATGCCACTTTCCAAAATGACCGGTTGCATAACCGGATTGGCTGAGAATTCGAGCTAGCATGGGCGCTTCGAGACCGAGCCAATCGCGTATGCCTCGTCCCGCATTCAGGTCTCGCCTTGCGAGGTAGGAGGTGATGCCCCATCTCTGTGGATACTGTCCGGTGGAGATCGCGACGCGCGAGGGCGAGCAGATAGGGGAGTTTACATAGAATTGTTCGAACGCTATCCCTTCCTTGGCGAGACGATCGATGTGAGGCGTGCTCGCTTCGGTATTTCCAAAGGAAGAGAAGTCTCCCCATCCCATATCGTCTATAAAGACGAGAATGATGTTGGGCTGCTTGGCGTTCGCTGATTGGGAGCTCGCGATGAGCAAGCTGATCGCTATGAGCGCGCTCAGGCAAAGATTAGCTGCGCGTCGAATCGAGAAATGTATCATGAGCTTGAAAAATTTGATTACCTTGTAGGATTGCCTCTAGGGTGAAAGCTTTGCGATGAGGAAGGATTCAAGAGAATCGTATTGCGTCGTTTCGTGGTCAGGGGAATTGACAACGCATTCGATTCCTAGAGAAGTCATGGCTTCTTGCAGCTTCAGGCCAAGCTTGACGTGGTGAACCCATACGCCCGGGTTTGTGCTGGAGTCTACGGGCAGATTACCGCGATTGTAGGTCATGTATACGGGGACGTCATCCTTTGTTAAATGCGTGATCGCCGATGAATCTTCCATAAGATTTTGAATACGTTCATCATTGAAAAAATCCTCATCCTCTTGAACGTCGAACATCGGGAAAAACGCTTCATGGATAATAAACTCATCAAGTTCGAACCATTCGCGGTAAGTGCGCAAGTCGTAGGTGGATTGGCCATTGGAAGTTCCCACCGCGGTAATTCGAGTCGATTCACGAGCGATCGGATCGGAGCTGCCTGGGTCCGCCATGTCATCGTGAAATCCAAGCCATAGCGAAATGCCCGCTCCGGCGGAGCCTCCGTAGCAAGCGATTTTGCTCTTGTCGATGTTCCACTCGGCAGCGCGACTGCGAATCGTTTGCAGGCACCGCGCTCCATCCTCCATGTAGATGGGATAGGGGCCGGTGTCTGAAAGTCGATATTGGATGGAAGCGACCGATAGGCCTGCTTTCTGGAATCGAGCGATTGATTCAGCTCGAATGGATCGCTTGCTTCCGCTTCTAAATCCGCCTCCATGAATATAGATGACCAAGGGTGTTGGAGAGCCATTCGCGGAAGGCGTTAACCAGATATCGAATACTTGCCGTTCGTGCAAACCATAGGAAACGTCAGCATGAGTGGGTGGCGGAAGCGGAGCTCGATTGCGCTGATTTTGCTGAGCGGTTGCGATCGGGGATACGAGGAGCGTGAGAAAGGCGAGAAAGGGGATTCGCAAATTAGACGACATGATAGAGGTGATCGATATAGCGGTGGGGCGCGAAGCGAGTTTGGGGCATTGTATCGAATACAAGCGATTTAGTGCGGCTTTTCTAGGCGCTGCAATCTGCGATTTCAAGAGTGAAGCGTCCTGGCGTTGCCGCAGTGCCTCGAAGGGTCGGTCAATTGCTGACTAGAGCTTCATCTAAAATCTCTCGAAGGTCGGCCGGTACAAGTTCAATCGGATTGCCCTTCATGCTGCTAGATTGCGCTGATTTGTTGGCAGCTTCAGAAATTTGGGAGCGATTGAATCCGAGTTCTTTCAAAGAGGGGAGAGGAAGCTCCTTTATGAGGGATTCGATCCAGGCGATGGCATAGCTGCCGGTAGCGGAGGGATTGCCGATAAGAGCGACGGCGAGCGCGTTGAATTTTTGGACTGTGATACCGCTTGGATCGCGCCGGGTGGCGATATCGAAATTCATTCGAGCTACAGGAAGCAGGAGGCTGGCGCAGAGCGCTCCATGGGGCGCATCGATCATGCCACCGATGGGACCTGCAAATCCGTGCACTGCGCCAAGCTTTGCATTCGCCAACGCCATGCCGCCGCATAGGCTTGCCAATGCACATGTTGGACTTCGCTGCCTTCTTTAATGATTCTTCGCAAGCGCTCCGCAGCGCTTTGGCAGCGCGACGAACTCCTTCCAGAGCGATGCCGTCAGTGATGGGATTTGCGGCGCATGACAAGTAGGCCTCAAAGCATTGGATAAATGCGTCCATCCCAGTAAATGCTGCGATTGACCGGGGCAGATCGTAGGTGAGTTCGGGATCGACGATAGCCCAATCTGGAATCATGCTGGAGCTTCGAAGGCTCACTTTGAGCTCTTCTTCGGGAACGCCGATAACGCTGTTGTGCGTGACCTCCGATCCCGTTCCGGCCGTAGTCGGGATCGCCATATAGGGGACTGATGGATGCGTGAGGGGTTTGCCTTTGCCTACAACTTCAAGATAGTCGGTGAGAGCTCCTTCTTTCGCCAGCAATGCGGCGACCGCTTTCCCTGTATCGATGACGCTTCCGTCCCCTACGCAGTCAGGTTGGAAAAGGAGCGCTCCCTCCACGGTCTCCATGATCGTTTCGACTGTGGACTCACACTTAGTTTCAAAGGCTTGGACCTCGATATTTCGTGAGGTGATCGAATTGAGAATTTGCTTATGCCGATCGGGATCAGAACCCGTAATCACGGCAACGCGCTTTACCATCTCGGGGAGCAGCGCTGCGCAGGATCGAGAGACGCCGTTGCCGAAGTGAATGGCCTTCGACGTTGAAAATGAAAAGTCCATTGAGTCGAATCTAGCGAGATGCTTTGAGGATTAGCAACGTCCGATCCATTCCTGGAATTGGCGAGGCCCTTGCTCCAAGGAGTCCCATATCTGGAAGACGCGTTTGTGGCTACCTTCTCCATGGACAGCCAGGTCGGGTACCAGTATAACGCGGCCTCCCGCTTCGCTGGCCGCGACGACGCCATGCTTCGAATCCTCGAACATTAGGCAGTCCTCTGGAGCGATGCTCATGCGGCTGGCGGCGGTTAGGAAAATCTCCGGATGCGGCTTTCCTTGGTTTACTTGATCTCCGCTGGCGATCGATATGAAATGGTCCAGCAAATCGTGGTGACCGAGCTTCTTCCGGGCGAGCTTTTGCTTTGAAGAGGTAGCCACGGATTGAGGCATGTCATTATTTGAAAGCCATTCGATGCAGGCCCGGGCCCCCTTTTTTAGCGGTACGCCTGCATTCACTTTTACGCGGTAGAAATCATCCGCCACCCGGATCAGTTCCTCCACGTCGACTCGATGCCCGATTCTCTCGTGAAGAACTCCACGGAACGTCTTTTTGTTTAGGCCTATGATGCCGTGAAAGACCGAGTCTTCTATGGCTACTCCGAGGGTATCGGACGCCTGCAGCCAGGATTCGTGCGACAAGCGTTCCGAATCGATCAGAAGCCCATCCATGTCCCAAATTACCGCTTTGAAGCTCACGCGATGACTTGGTCGAAAAAATCGCCTCAACTTGCAACTGATAACGTGACTTGAAGGGTGATTTCCTGTTGGATCGACACGATTGCATGTTTCCCTATGTCACAGAAAAAGCCTAAACGTCCCCTCTGACAGTGTCTCCTAATCGTATTGGGGGTTGTCTATTTGCTGTATGTCATGCTCGGTTTCTTTCTGGTCCCTGCAGTGATGAAGAGCGTCCTCGAAGGGCGCGTCGCAGAGCAGTTGGATCGAAATATCGTTCTGGAAAAAGCGGCCTTCAATCCCTTCACGCTATCCGTTGAGCTTCAAGGGTTGACGGTGGAGGATGACGATGGGGAAGCCTTTGTTGAGCTGGGTCGTCTCTTCGTTAACCCGCAGCTCTTTCCGTTGATAACTAAACGAGTTTCGGTAAAAGAGTTTGCGCTTTCAGACACGATCGTTCGACTTGCGCTAGACGAGGCGGGCGCTACCAATATCGATCGCCTGCTCGAATCTCCGGAATCGCCGGAGGACGATGCTCCTGCCGAGCCAATGAGCTTCGAGATTGGACTTATTGATGTCGCCAATGTTCGACTGGAGCTCGCTGATTACACGCGGAGCCTGCCGCTCGAAGAAATGATCGGTCCCGTCACTTTCATTGCAGAGGATCTGCGATCGGACGAAGATAGCGACAGTCCCTATAGCTTCAATGCTCAATTGGGCGAGGAGACAGCTATTCATTGGAAAGGGGACGTCTCGGTGAATCCAGTGAAATCAAGTGGATCATTCAGTATCGAAAATGTGGATATATCAAAGGCGAAGCCATTTTGGCACGATACGCTCCGGGCGGAAATTGAGGGAGCGTTCTCGATAGCGGGGGAATACCGTGTCGAGTTGAGCGCTGACAAAGAAGAGGCATTATTGCAATCGGGCTCGGTTAAGCTAGAGAGATTCGTGTTGCAGGACCCAGAGGAACAAACGGAAGCCAAACTGGCCCAGCTGCGTATTGAGGGAATCGAAGCTCGTTGGCCGGACATGAGCGTAATAGTGGATTCCATCTCTGTTTCCGAGCCGAGCGCAGTGGTCGTTCGTGATTCATCAGGATCGGTATTGACGCCAATTAGAGAAGCGAGCGCTGAAGGCGATCAAGACAAGGGCGATGCAATGGAAAGCGAATCGGAGACGCCTAGAGATCGAAGCGTTAGTCAATAGCGTTTCTATTGATTCTGGAGCCATAAAAGTAATTGATCGAACCACATCCGACGATTCTGGCGTAAGCATTGGCGACCTATCCCTGTCCGCCACGAACGTGGCTCCATTCGATGATTCCCAAACGGCTCAGCTGAAATTGAGCCTGATCGTCAACGAAAGCGGCCGCATCGCTATCGATTCAGGGTCTGTAATTCCTGAGCAGAAAGCGAAGGGTTCTCTGTCCATTGAAGGGTTGGACTTGGTTAGTTTCCAAAACTACGTAGCCCTCTATTCCAATGCTAAGATCGCTGCCGGACAATTGAATTTAGATGTTGGATACGATGTGTCTATTCCGGATGAACGCATGGACATTGATGCAAATGTTGGAATCGCCTCTTTAGAAGTGCATGAACTAGATAGCGGAAAACCGGTTTTCAGCGCCGCTTCCATGAATATCGGCGCCGCTTCCTATCGCTCCGATGGAGTGAGCGTTGATGAGGTCATAATTGAGAGCCCCGTTGTTTCGGTGGCTCTTGATGAATCGGGCTTAAGCGTTAGTCGTCTCGCCCTTCCAGGGGAATCTGAAGAAATTGAGGTTGAGGAAGAAGTCGAATCCACGTCTACGTTACCGCTTGAGCTGACGGTGGGACGAATATCGATTGTCGATGGCAAAACGGAGTTTTTGGATGAAACCCTTTCACCTGCCCATCAAATGAGCATGGTCGCTCTAAATGTGGACGTCGAGGGCATCTCGTCTCAGGAAGGCGAAAACGCGTCGGTATCGATTAGCACAGGATTTGACCGCGGTGGAACCGTTACGTTTTCAGGAAATTTGCAACCGCTAGATTTCAAGCGTTTTTCGGATTTGAAGCTCGCGGTTACCGATTTCGATTTGTCCGCTACGGCTCCCTACTGGGAGAAATACTTGGGACGAGGCTTGGATAAGGGAATGCTGAATATTGATGCGGCTGTAGGCATCGAGGAGAGCCTCCTCGATGGGACGAATGGATTGTTGATCGACCAGCTAACGTTAGGGGAGAAGGTGCAGAGCGAAGACTCGCTGGGTTTGCCTATTGGGCTGGTTATAGCGATGCTCAAGGATCGGAATGGGAAAATGAGCTTCCCACCGCTTAATTTGAAAGGCGACCTTGACGATCCAAATACGAATATAGTTCAGATCATTCTAAGCACTCTATTTAAGCTCATCATCAAGTTGGCTACTTCCCCATTCGCGGCTCTTGGAGGATCGGGAAATGAAGACTTGTCGACGACCGCATTCGAAACTGGGCAGTTCGCTTTGAGTCCGGGGGTGCAGTCGCAACTAGACAAGATCGCAAAGATACTGGATGAGCGCCCCGCATTGAAAGTGGACCTTTCATCGACAATCGCAGCTCGCGGTGAATCGGATGCCCTAAGGCGCGCTTTGATTTCAAATGAAGGAGCAAGCGATTTGTCGATTCGCGCCGATAGTTCAAATCCAATCGCTCTCCTCGAAGCGTATGATTCTAGTCAGTACGAAGATCGAGCAGTCTCGATTTATCGCGAGTTGATGGGCATTCCTTTGGTGACGGATACTGCCGCGGAGGACGAAGCACCTGAGCCCACGGTGAACGAGATGGAGCGCAGTGAAGCGGTGGAGCCGTCCTCGGAGAAAAAAGGTGTCATCAAAAACGTAGCTATATTCCTGAAAAATGTAACCGGGGGAAGAAAGCAGAGAATGCGGATGTGGAAGAGGTTCCCGAATCAACGCAAGAATTTGCTTCGACTGAAGCGTCCGAGACAGAGCCGATGATCGTCTTGCCTCCATTTTCAGAAATTGAGGCCGCCCTGTTTGCCGACGATTCGTTTCAAGTAGACCCGTCTTGGCTAAAGCGGCTGTCGGAAGAGAGAGCCAAAAACTATTTAGTTGTAACGAAGGGCATAGACGCGAGTCGCGTATTTATTTCTGGAGAATCTACGGAAGGAAACTCGGGGAATAGAAGCGCTGTCAAATTTGAGCTTACCGACTGAGGTTTTTCCAAAAAATACTGTATTTAACAAACAACTATTTCCATGAAGGCCGTCGTCTACCAAAAAAGCCTACCGATTGATCAACCCCAAGTTCTGAAAGATCTTGATCTACCTAAGCCCGAAGCGAGCGGTAACGATCTACTCGTTAAAGTAGAAGCCGTATCGGTTAATCCAGTAGATACTAAAATCCGAACAAGGATTGATCCCGAAGGAAAATCGAATGTTCTGGGCTGGGACGCTGCGAGAGTGGTGGAATCGGTTGGCGATAAAGTCGAACTATTTCAACCGGGAGATAAAGTCTGGTATGCAGGCGCCATTGATCGTCCCGGCACCAATTCCGAATATCATCTGGTAGATGAACGCATCGTAGCCAAGATGCCTGATTCACTGGACTTCACCCAGGCGGCAGCCCTGCCACTCACGACCATTACCGCCTGGGAGATCCTTTTTGATCGGCTTGGATTGACCCAGGACTCCAGCGGCGAGCTTCTGATTATTGGCGCCGCCGGAGGGGTTGGATCAATCATGACTCAACTCGCCAATGTTACGGTCATCGGCACAGCTTCACGCGAAGAAACGGTTGCCTGGGTCAATGAGTTAGGAGCCGACCATGTGATCAATCACCGCAACCCGATCGATCAGGAGTTGGCAGACATCGGCCACCCCGAAGTCAACTACATCGCCAGCCTCACCAATACCGATGATCATCTGCCAGCCATGGCTGAGTGCATCGCGCCCCAAGGCAAAGTGGCTGTTATTGATGATCCCGTCAATGGTCTCGATATCATGCCTTTCAAGCGCAAGAGCGTGTCCTTTCATTGGGAGTTCATGTTTACCCGCTCGCTTTTCCAAACGGATGACATTCTCGAACAACACCATTTACTCACCAAGGTCGCCGAGATGGTCGATGCTGGACAAATCCGCACAACCTTGCCGGATAGCAGTGGCACCATCAGTGCCGAAAACCTGATCAAAGCCCATGCATTAATTGAATCCGGTCAAGCAAGGGGGAAAATCGTGTTAACTGGATTCTAAACAAGAAGCGCTATACAACTACTTAAAAAGAATTAGTTGCCTGCGACTTTCAAAACCAGCTTTAGGCCATGAAGTAGCATAATTTGGCTGCAACACTTCACCTAGCTCCCATTCTTCTCCATTAATTCGACAATCAGCCTGAGTCTATATATGAAAACGACCTATATCCACACATCGCTAATCTCGAGAGCCCTGTTAGCGTTCAGCCTTATCTGCGTAGCGCTCGCCTCTACGCGATCCACGGCATCGGACCGTCCAAATATTCTTTGGATCATAGTGGATGACATGTCGGCAAACCTCTCTTGCTACGGTGAGACGGTAATCCAGACGCCGCACCTAGACCGCCTCGCTGCGGATGGAATCAAGTTTACGAATGCATTTGTGACGGCTCCTGTTTGCTCAACAAATCGCTCGGCTTTCATTACGGGGATGTATCAAACCACGATAGGTTCACATCATCATAGGAGTGGTCGCGGTGACGCTAAGATCGTATTGCCCGACAGTGTTCGTCCCGTCCCAGAGTACTTCCAAGAAGCGGGATACTATACGGCTATCACGGGTTGGCCCAACAAGGATCGGTCGAATCGAGGAAAGACCGACTATAATTTTGAGTGGGATACGGCCATGTATGACGGTCCGGATTGGAGCAAACGCAAACCTGGGCAGCCCTTTTTCGCTCAGGTTCAGCTACCCGGTGGCAAGCATCGAGGAGGCGACTTGGAGGGAAACCGGAATTTCGTCAAGCGCATGAAAGCGGAGACCGGTTCGGTTACGGATCCCAATGACGTAACGCTGCCTCCGTACTATTTGGACGATCCTGTAATAAGGGAAGATTGGGCAGCCTATCTCGATTCAGTCCGGCTTACCGATCGATTCGTGGGCGATATCGTGCAGCGATTGAAGGACGAGGGAGACTGGGAAAATACGGTGGTGCTCTTTATGACGGATCACGGCATTAGCCATGCGCGTGGAAAGCAGTTTCTTTACGAAGAAGGTATCCATGTTCCCCTGATCGTGAGTGGAGGAGAGCTGCCGAAAGGGAACGTTAGGGAGGACTTAGTCGAGCACATTGACATCGCGGCCCTTTCTCTAGGTTTAGCCGGTATCGAGATTCCAGGATACATGCAGGCGCAGGATATTCTAGCAGACGACTATGCGCCTCGCGATGCTATCTTCTCAGCTCGGGATCGGTGCGATGAAACGGTGGAGCATATGCGATGCGTTCGCACCGAGCGATACAAGTATATAAGAAATTTTCTGCCGGATCGACCGCACATGCAGCCAAATCGCTACAAGGATAGCAAAGATATCGTGAAGACTTTGAGAGCGGCCTACGAAGCGGGTAAGCTCAATGAGATTCAGGCGAGCCTATTCGTTCCGACTCGACCAAAGGAAGAGCTCTACGACCTGAAGAATGATCCGTTTGAGATCAACAATCTCGCTGCTAGTCCCAAGCATAAAAAGACGCTCAGCAAGCTGCGTGGACAATTGGACGATTGGATCGAGCGTACGGGCGACAAGGGACCCGAGTCTATGGCTAGATACGATAGCGATATGGCGGTGTACATAAAGTCGCGCGGATCAGATCCCGTTCAAAAAGATATCCTCATTAAGAATATCGCGACTATGAAACGGTGGGCTTCGGAAGGAAAGTAATTGAGTCGATATTAGATCGCGCGGTTTAGCTCTGGGAGTAATTCCTATTGATCGCGCATGAGATCGATTTGCTTGCAGGTGAAGAAGCGTTTCGGGTAAATGCCGATAGTCGATGTAGAATACGAGCGCAGGCTCGCCAGGGACTTGCTCGCAGAGTTGACGCGACAGAGATCGTAGAATTCGCCATTCGGAAATGAGGGGTACGTTCAATTCTCCCTGCGTCCAATATAGGTTTTGCTAAGCTGTTCTGGTAGACGCTGATGAAACCAGCATGGCACTTGTGGATACCTCCCCATAGGTATACTGCGACAATGACGAGTCGGCAGAGTCCAAGGATGCTGCGTTGAGCCTCTTGTCCAGAGCGGACTGATACAAATGCGAACGGCAAGAGCATCAGAAGATACTGATAAACCCATGGCTGCCAGCGCATTTGGTCCTGTAGGCAAAGATATAGAAACGAGATGACGATTGCGACCGTCAGCTTTTGAGATGCAACGTATGCGTTTACTAGAAGGGCAAGTAGGAGCGCAAAAATGAAAACACTGCCTAAGGCGCCATTAAACTGCGGAATAGCATCCGAGACGGGAAAGTAAGGAAAGTCTCGATCAGTGGTCCATAGGCGCCATGAAAGCGCTATGCCAAGGCTCAATCCCAGTCCGATGAGAGCGAGAAGGAGCTTCAGCCTAGCTAGCGAGTCATGGCGCATGTTCAATTGATGTTCCTATGTGACGATCTAACGTTTCGCTTGATGATTGAGGGAATCAGCTCTATCACGCTCTAAACAACACGAAACTGATCATGAAAAACCTTACTTACCTCTTCGCTGCAATCGCATTCACCGTATTTCTTGGAGGCTGCTCGAAATCGGGGCAAGTTCTAAGCCTTTTTGATGGGGAGAGTCTAGACAATTGGGAGATTCAAAATGGGGGGGCGTTTTCCGTTGCGAATGGAGTGATAACGATCAACAAGGGAACGGGTTGGCTCCGATCGGTGGATACATATAAGGACTTTACCCTCACAATGGAGTTTCGCTTTCTGGAAGAGAATGCCAATAGCGGAATATTTGTACGTACCGGACCGACAAGCAATGATGATGAGAATGGCTGGCCAGATAATGGCTACCAGGTCCAATGCCTAGACACCTTGGAAGGAAACAGCCCTCTCGCTTCGATGATACCCTATGGGGCGCCTCCATTTGAGCATGAGACCGATCTTGTGGCTTTGAAAAACGCCTACAAGCCAGCAGGAGAGTGGCATCTCTATGAAATCACCTGCGATGGCGAAGAAATGTCGGTTTACTTGAATGGGGCTCTCATTACGACCTGTACGAGCATTAAGAATGAGGAAGGCCATATCGGCATACAGGCGGAACATGGACTGCTTGAGTTTCGTAAAATCGAAGTAGAGATTCTTTAGCTTTAATGCCATTGGTTCGGGGGTGGTTGGGTCTGAGGAATCCGTTCGGTAATGGGCAAGCTTATTCGCTCCAAATACCCCGTTTCGCCCGTCGGGGTTGCCCTTTCACTATGGCTGGGTGATTGCGGCTGCAATCGGCACGGTTTCCAGCATACTTGGACAGACAACTGGCGTTAACGTATTCAATGACGAGCTGATATGCGCTTTGGGCCTTACACGCTCCCAAGTGGCGCTGGCCTATTTCATCGGTACAGCCTCGAGCGGTATTTTGATGTTCTGGGCTGGCAGGCTGTATGATTCGATCGGCGCAAGGCGATTGATGGTGGCATCCAGTATCGCTCTTGGGCTAGCTTTGTTTTACTTGAAGTATCGTGGATTGGGCGCCGCTCCGAATGGCTGCTCTATTGGGATTGGATCGTCCTTCTGCTTGGATGATGATCGCAAGCTTAACGGTCGGTTTTTTCGCCATTCGCTTTGCGGGACAAGGATTCGTCACGATGGCGGGCCGAAACATGGTGGCTAAATGGTGGAAGTATCACCGCGGCAAAGTTCTTCCCTTTAGCGGTATTGGCGTGAGCGTTTGCTTTTCTCTGGCTCCAATTGTATTTTACGCATTGATACAAGCGACTGATTGGAGGATGGCCTGGCAGATACTAGGCCTTTGCTCCGCAATTGGGTTTTCATTGTTTGGTTGGCTTGTCTTTCGGGACAATCCGCAGGAGTGCGGACTTTCGGTTGATGCTGGCATGAAACCAGGGGCCAATCAAAAGGACGATCCAGAATTTTCCATCGTTCGCGAGCTTACGCGAAGCGAGGCGGAGCTATTCCTTCTGGATATTCAATGGAATCTTTGCGCTGCAAGCTATCTTTATAACCGCGTATGTTTTTCACGTATTGGACCTAGCGAGCCAAATGAATATGCAGCCCAAGAAGATTCTGAGCCTATTTTTTCCTGCGGCCTTGTTTGGGGGATTGATTAGTATCGTTGTCGGTTGGTTGAGCGACCGATTCAGGCTCAAGTACTTCGCCGCATTCCTTGCTTCAGGCACCGGTTTGTCTTCGCTATCCTTGGTCCTTTACGCAGACCGTATAGCGGTTCCGTTATTGATTGCCGGAATGGCGATTTCGAGCGTGTGCTTCGGGCCGGTATCGGGCGCTTTTGCTCCACGTTACTTTGGTATCAAGCACATAGGGGCCATTAGTGGCGCATTCATGTCTACGATGATTATCGCCAGTGCCACCGGACCTTTGCTCTTCAGTCTCGTACGTGATTATTCGGGATCTTATAGGTTTGGATTTCTGGGGACTTTGGTGGTGGCGATTGCATTGCAAGCGGGCGCATTTTGGGCTAACAATCCCCAGCGAAAAATCAAAATGGCCCTTGTACGAGACGATGGGCGATAGGCGAGAACGATGCCCTGCGGACTTCAAGTGACCTGATAAGTTGGGGGCACTCTGTCACCATTCTCGCATGTTCAATAGAAAAGGTTTTTAGCCGCCAGGTTCTGACGAAGGTGGGAGCCTAGGATTCATCGAGCGAATTCATGGCATCTGCGAGGCGTTTGTGGGCAGCCTTAGCCTCTGGTGAGGCCTTGCGCAGATCGATTGGGTAACGTTCCTCAGGATCTGTATGAAGATCAAAGAACTGGTGGTTGCCCGTTTCGTCGCAGAGCTTGAAGCGCTTGTCCTGAATCCAGCGGGAGATGCTGCGTCCGATCTTATTGTGACCGGGGAGAGGATCATGATGAATGAAGATCCAGTCGCGAGGATTTCCTTTTTCGCCTTTCACCTGAGGAAGAAAGGAGCGCCCATCGAAAATTTCGTTTGCAGGAACATCGATTCCTGCAAGTTCGAATAGCGTTGGGACGAAATCGGTTGTATCCACCAAGTCTGATACAACTTGGCCCCCTTTTTGTCCCATGGGCCAATTTACGATAAGAGGTACATGAGTGCCACGTCGATTGTTGAGCCCTTTCCCGCCTTGAATTTGGCGTCCATCCCGCATCTTTGAACGAACTTCTTTTGACGTGCCATTGTCTCCATAGAAAATGAGGAGTGTATTGTCGCGTACTCCAGCGGCGCGAAGGGAGTCGTCAATACGCCCTACAAGCGTATCCATGTAGGTTACCATGTCGCCAAAGTACTTCTGCGGATCGGACTCGAAGCGATCTCCAGATTCCCAAGCTTCGCTGTCGGGAGTAGGATTGAAGGGTCCATGCGTGAGGGCCATTGGATAGTAGATGAAGAAAGGGTCATCGCGGTTTCGGTCAATGAAGTTGGTAATGTATTCAACATATAGATCGGGTCCGTATTTGCCTTGGGTGCTCTTTACGTAGGAACCGTTGGATTGAATCCGAGGATCGGCGTATCGAGAGCCCTTGTCTTCAGTGTGTTCCGTGTGCCAAAGAAAGTATTCGTGAAACCCAGATTCCTCCGGGCGCATACCGCGATTTCGCCATTCAGGCATATAGTCAGGAGGGTTGTAGCTTCGAAGCTGCCATTTTCCAGAAATGCAGGTCTTGTATCCATTTTCTGAAAACCAATGTCCAAACGTACGAGCTTTGGGATCGAGAATTCCAAAGGCCAGCCAATTCCGAAAATTGTACTTGCCGGTCATTAGAGCGACTCGTGTCGGTGTGCAGAGGGGAATCGCATGAGCATCGTCGAAACGCACGCCCTCTGCTGCAAGTCGATCCAGCTCGGGTGTGTCGTATGAGATTCCCCCATAGCTTCCAAGGGTTTCGATCCCTAGATCATCCGCCATAATGAGGACGATGTTGGGTCTCTCCGAGGCGGAAAGACTGAATGCGTATACTGCGAGAAGGGCGCAGAGAATTCGAGGAATCATAGGTTTTATAAGGGACGAACCGTCCTCATGAGGGAGCGCTAGTTTAGATTGATATGCTTTGGAGCGTTCGGATTTTCCTTCAGGAAGCGTTCAATTCTACCAACGATCTCTGGAAATTTTTTGGCGACATTGTTGGACTCTGCAAACATTTCAACCTTAGGTCCGTATAGCATCATGGATTCGCCGCTGGCAGGGATTACGGCTTTGAAATCTCCGTACCGAACGAAATGCGAGTAGGTTTTATCCTCTGGAATTTGCTTCGATAGCCATCGCACGATATTCGCATGCTCGGGCTCATTGATCAGATTGGTCCATTCGTTTGGATCGTTCTTATGGTCGTAGAGTTCCTCCGTCCCATCGAAGTAGCGAGTATAGCGCCAGCGCGAGTGGCGTACGGTATGGGTTCCGCGTCCGACTGTGGAGAGCGCTAGATGTTTCCACTCGGCTTTTGGGTCCTTTAGTAAAGGGACCAGAGAATTTCCATCCAGATCTGATCGAATTTCAAGACCGAGCGTATCCATAACTGTGGGATAGACGTCCAATAGCGATACGGTCTTGTGGGTGCGTCTATTGGGTTTGTATCCTTCTGGCTGCTTGTTTTTAGGGGGAGCAATTATTAGGGGAACTCGGGTGGATCGCTCCCAAGCCGTAAATTTCCCCCAATGCTCCTTTTCACCCAGTTGCCAGCCATGATCCGACCAGAGTACGATCATAGTGTTGTCCGCATGCTCTGAAGCGTCCAAGGCGTCGAGTACTTTGCCGACTTGCTCGTCAACATATGTAATGCACGCCAGGTAGGCGCTCACGGCATTCCTCCATTGACCGTTCTCAACAGTGGTAGAATGGGCCCCGCTCGTAAGTGCATAGCGACCTAGATCTTGGGCAGTGCGAGACACGTCATCGAGGTCTCCCTTCGGCGCTTCAGGTAGCGCGACAGTTTCTGGAGGGTACATGTCATGGAATCGCTTAGGAACCCAAAGAGGTTGATGAGGCCGATAGAATCCAACGCCCAGCATGAATGGAGATTCGTAGTTTTGAGCAAGCTTCTTGACAGCCCAGTCAGCGTTTTCCGTATCGGTCCACTCATCGTCAGGTCGATCGATTGGTCCCCAATCGAAAGAATCGATCGTATCCGATCCGCGCTTACGATCGCGTGGCATCTGATTGAGCGGCATCGTAATTCCCAATCGAGGAATTTCGTGGCGCACATAGGGTTTGTTGTTAGCGAGCTCCTTTGCAGAGATTTTCAATTCCTCGTCCAATATTGGGCGCCATTTGTTGTAGGCGGGCCCATATTCATCGAACATGCGGGCGCTCTTGCCATGCAGCAGCTTACCGGTTCCCATGGTGTAGTATCCCTGCTCCTTAAGGTCTAGTGGAAGGAGCTGAGCGTTGGGCATCGTCCGCTCTATCTTCTGCCCGTTTCCGTAGACGCCATTGTGGATTGGCAAAAGACCTGTCCAATTGGCCGCTCTTGAGCCGCTGCAGGCGGGAACGACGCAATGCGCTTTTGTGAATAGGAGACTTCTCTTGGCGAGCCGATCGATATTGGGCGTCTTCACCTGCGGGTGTCCATCGAGACAACCGATCCAATCGTTCATGTCATCGATGGTGATGTAGAGGAGATTGGGGCTTTCATTCTCGCCTAGGGCCTTGGGCGCTAGGTTCGCTGCGAGCGCTAGAACCGCGACTGTTAGAAGGCGCGCTGCGAAGTTGAACGAGTGGTAGGTATGCCGTTGGGGTTGCATGGGTCTATTATCGTGATTGCGATGCAGGAGCATCAAGGTTTTTTGAACGTCTATTTCTTCTCGTTCTTTCGGATTCAAGACCATCAATTTTGGACTTCGTAAGACAAGGATTGAGCGCCGCTGGATAGCGTTTTACTTTCTTTCAATTGAAGTCGCGATGAGCGAAGCCCTGGCGATATTAAAGGAATGCCATCGCTTAGGATGATTGGCATGACGACGATTTCAATGGTGTCGACGAGCCGCGCATCCAGTAGGCTGCGAAAGAGCTTTCCACCGCCAAAGAGCCAAATGTCTTTTCCGTCTTCCGCTTTCAGCATTTTCGCGGTAGCGATCGCATCGGAAACGATCGTGACTTCAGGATGCTCGTTGGAAGATAGCGATTGGGAGCATACATAAGTTTTCATGCCGGGCATCACTGCGCCAGGCCCCTGTTGCGTGATGAGGTAAGATTCCTTTCCCATCAAGACGGTATCGAACTGCTTGAAGAAAGTTTCGAAGTCGATGTCGGGATCGATCTCGATCCAGTCAATCTCTCCATTGGGTCCTGTGATGAAACCGTCCAGGCTCGTGGCGACGCAGTATCGGATTCGTTTCAAGGATCTAATTGTTCTCCCTTTTTAAATATTGGATAGATCGCTTCCACCAGCTTTCCCCGCCATCGATGCTTGTTTCCATGACGGCCTCGAAGGAGTCTTCCTTGATGTTTCGATGGGTAAATCGAATGGTTAACTCACGGCCATTGCGCTGTTTCTTAGGTTCCGAAGTGATCACGTACTCTTCGAGGCCACCGGACAGTATCCAGAGGTCGCCTCGAGCATCAACAGAGGTGAGTTGGAAGCGTTCTTGAGTAAGATCGTAGAATAGCCATCCCTTGCTCGTGGCTCCGGATAAGCGGGTCGTTAGTTCGACGACCTGCTTGCCGATCAGATACGTTGCCTCTTCGATCCCGGTTACGGAACGCCTGACGTCTCCGTTCTGCCCTAGGTAGTCGGTACGAAATGACCAATTGCCAATGATGTGGTCTAAGCGCTTCTGAGCCTCCATTGGAATGATTGAACCCGCTGGTTGAGCAAGGCAGCATGCGCTGCTCAAGAGAATCGATGCGACTAGCGAGCTAACCTGTTGAAAAAGGGTCATGGTTGGGCATCAAAGCGGCTTGCTTGCGGTTGCGAAGTCGAAGCCAGTGTACTTGATCGGCATTAAGAAAATAGCAGATTACGCGATTCGTTCAACGCTAATTTGGGGCCTCGTGTTGCGGCCGGGTCGTGACGATTCGATAGAACCTTTCATGGACTTTGTTAGGCGGAATTGCAGTTTCGCTACCGTTGTCGATCCATACCGCCTGTTCTTCGTAGTACTCTATGGCAGGCGATTCTAGGGTCGACCAATCGTTCAATCCGTCGCTGAACTGTATGCGGAAGGAGTCATTGCGAGCTGCGCTTGGAGGAGACTTCCACGTTAGTTTGCGACTGCCGTCGGGCAGGGTGTTGATGGTAGGAGCGATTTGGGCAAGCGAAAGAGTATTGAGAATATCAAGACGTCCCCATCCGTAGTAGCTGTCGAATCCGGGAACATCATTGGAGCCACCTGCTTGATCCGTGGCTCCCGCAATCAGAAGCATTTCGACTTCGCGTTGCCTCAGGTCTGGATTAATCGAGAGCAATAGGGAGGCGGCGCCGGCTACCTGCGGGGCGGCAAAGGATGTTCCCCACCAGGAAGCGGGTCCTCCGGTTTTGTCGACGGAGAGAATATCACGGCCCGGAGCGACTAGATCGATTCTCGGTCCCCAGTTGCTGAAATCTGCTTTAGACCCGTCTGACTCTACAGCGCCCACAGTAATGCATTGCTCTAAATTCCCCGGAAATCTAATGACATCCTTGCTGTCATTGTATGTAATGGTTACGAAAATACATCCATTTTCAATGGCGTTGTCTATGGCCTCCGTTAGTAAAGCGCTGGTTCCAGAACCTCCTATGGAAAAATTGATGACGTTGGCGCCGTTCTCCACCGCATAGTCAATGCCTGCTGCGTACCAGGACCACTGCCCTAGATTGTTGGAGCCGAGCACCTTGACGGGCATAATCTTGCACTTCCAGTCGAGACCTGCGCCGAGCGTACCATTGTTTGCGGAAGCCGCGACAGTGCCTGCGACTACGGTTCCGTGATTGTGATCGTCGTCGGGGTCCGCATCGTTGTTGGCAAAATCATACCCAGGTAGGGTTCTGCCCGCAAACTCGCTTAAGCCGACATTCAATCCCGTGTCCAGTACGGCGACAACGATATCTTCGGATCCACGCGTGATTCTCCAAGCTTCGGGAGACCTAATAACCGGGTGATGCCATTGATTGTGATACAAGGGATCGTTCGGGATGGCTCCACCGCTACCAACCCCATCCAGCTCGACGGTCCCTCTGTTGCCAACGAATTCCTTAACGGCATTGAAAGCGTTCAGGAATTGGTCGGGGTCATCGCTCGCGGCGTTGACGTAGCGTAGCTCGGATTGAGCAAATGGCCGCGTGACCGCATAGCCTTGACGCTGAAGCTCCTGCAATATCTGAGAGCGATTCTCTTCGCTTCCAATCGAGAGAATGAAGTGTTCGGCTGAGTATAGCTCAGATTGGGCAGGGCCTAAGGTGCCGTCTAGGCTTTCAATAAGTAATAGATTTCCTAGTTCCGTATCGGTTTCAATGATACTGAATCGTTCGCCTTGATTGTTCAGTGACCGATGAACGCTTTGTCCCAATAATGATTGGACAACGATATTGTGATCGGGAACTTGCCCAGGTCGCACTTCTGGAATCTGACTGCTCGTTTCTGCTGTGGACGCCCTGACTGACTCTGAAGAATCGCTGCGTGATTCATCTGAAACAGTATCTCGATTCGGACTCTGGCTGGGTGGGCTGGATCGATCGTTGGACTGCTTGATGAAGAGCAAGACGACAATTCCAATTGGAACGAGAGCAATACTGATGGTTCGCTTGAAGTATCGCCCCTGGATTCGAATCATTAGGCGATGTACAAATAGTCGCTAGTCGATGAATGCCTGCCACTGGGATTCGATCCACTTTGGGTCCGGATTGGAAGAGGATACCAGGTAGCGGTATTCAGAATTGTAGGTTTCTCCAGGCTGGATTGAAAAGGCGCCATCGAACATGGGCGCATAGGTGAAATAGGGCATCTTCGGGTGGATTCGAACTGCCTGAGGGGCTCTGAAGTTTCCGGGGTGGCACATTACTGTGATATTCGCCGCAATTCCGTCGACAACGCCGTTCATGCATACCCATCGGGTATGTGTATGGTTTCCATCTTCCCTGTGGTGTCCGTTGCTGGTTAGGAATGCGCAAGTGCCGTCCGGATTCTCATCGATAGGGGTCCAGTCGTTGCTGCCTCGAAGGGCCATGCCCCCATAGTGATACTCTTCAAATTCTAGAGGGTCTTCCGTAGCAAGGGATTGGCTGCTGCGAATGTCGAAGACGAAATAGGCGTGTTCAGTAGCGTAGGCTTCGACTTCCCAAATTTCGTTGACCACTACCGTGACTGCATTGCCAGTAAGCGCTACGTGGTTGATGGCGACAGTAAACGAAACCGAATCGTTTGAGGAGCCGATTGAAACCGTTCTGGCATGTTCAGTGCGACCGAGCTTCCTGTGGAGGTTCCAGAAATCTACGGTCTCTCCGCGAAAGCGTGTCCGCGTGCCTGCCATAAAAATACCACGCTGGTGAGGGTGGTCGACAGAGAAATCTCCGGTTGCGATCTGTCCGCTAGGAGTGAATACAGGATGGATGTAACCGCTTCGATGGTAAATGGGGTCAATTGCGTCCCATCCCTTCTGAATTCCTTTATTGTAGCGAAGAATCGTCTGTTTTCCATGCGTGATTGTTATGGCATCGGATGTTTCGTTTACTTGAAGGGAGGGGCTGCTTGAGAGAGCGGTAATTCCTGCTGAAAACGCTATTAGGGATACGTAACGAATAAGGTGTCTCATGATGGGGTGCTGAGGGTCCGCGAATCATCTAGAAAAGAAAGCGATTCTATTTCTAGGGGTTGCAATCTCGATTGAATCGTTGAATGGATCATGTACTTTAGCAGTCTAGCAAAGTTTGAAAAGCGATAATTCGATAGAACCGAGTCGACTATTCTTTGGTTTAATCACTAGGTTTACTTCGCTAATCTCGCTTTTCGACCCTATCGATTGTAATATATGAATGAAAGCGCCGCAAAACGGAACGGGCTCTATTTATGGAGTCGAAAGATCCATTTGTATCTAGGAATTGCGATAAGCCCGTTTCTATTGGTTTTCGCCATTAGCACGCTAATGCTGAACCATGGAGTAACGCCCAATCCCATAGAAGAGAGTAGCGTGGCGTCGCTTGAGATTGAGGACGGAGTCGAGGGCCCGGCTCTGGTTTCGACCGTTTTGGATCAGCTGGGATTGACTGGGGAGGTGGTTGGCCGCGGTCAGATTTTAGATGGGAAAACGGTCGTGCGCGTTTCGCGTCCTGGGAAGGTTACGGTGGTTACGGTAGACATTGCCGCTCGGGAAGCTCAGGTGAAAGACCGTATATTCGGTCTCATGGATACGATGCGCTACCTGCATCTGAATCCAGGACCTCACAAGTCGCCCACTTGGACCTTTTCCAAGCTTTGGGGATGGGTGGCGGACTCAACCGTTTATATCACGCTCCTTTTGACGCTAACCGGCGTTTACATGTGGGTCGTTCTCAAGTCGGAACGGAGAGCGGGATTGATCGCCTTAGGCTCGGGAGCGTTTGGATTCGCAATTATCTTATTTACTTTGCTTGCCTTATGAAATTAGCAGGAAGCGTATTCAAAAAATGGAACAAGAAGATTCACATCTACTTGGGCTTGTTCCTGATTTTGTTTCTATGGGTGTTTGCAGTATCGGGGCTATTCTTGAATCACCCGAAGTGGTTTGGCGGTCAGCCAAATCGAGTAGGGAGCGAGACTGAAGTCACGATGCCCGATTCCGATGATCAACTGGCCAAGGCTCACGATCTAATGACCCAGCTGGATTTGAGCGGAGAAGTAATTTTTCGAGGAACGCAAAGACCGGGGCAGTTCGCGTTTATCGCTATGAAGCCGAACGAGCGGCACTTTGTAAATGTCACCCTCGAATCGAATGTCGCGAAAATTACTCGAGTCACTGGCAACATTGGTCAGATGATGGGCAATCTGCACACGTTTTCCGGTGTGCGACCCATTTGGGGCGAACGGCCGTCTGTCATCGACTGGCTGCCTACTCGGTTGTGGAGCATCAGCATCGATGCGCTCAGCATTGGGGTCATTCTCTTGGTGGCGAGCTCCCTGTACATGGGATTCTCGCAGAAAGAGGTTCGACGAGGAGCCGTTTTATCACTGATTGTCGGGCTCGGGGTGTGCAGCTTTTTATTTGGGGACTCGTCTAAATCGTTCGCGATTTCGGTAAGGGACTATGTGCAACCATTCGGGTTACCTCGATTGAATAAAACTGAATATTGAACTATGGCTCAGTTGTCATTTTTAAATGTATCTATAATATCGCTACTGCTAAGCGTTTCATCAGCTCCTATTTCAGGTCAAGGCTCACAGGTTCACAATCATGCCTTGGCGGAAACTCTGCTTGCCCAGGCAGATTCGTCCTCGAGCCGTGAGCTACGGGACGGCAAGCATGAGAAAACAGGGAAGAAGGCGCCGCCAAACGATCCTGAGTTCGCCCAATACGCGATCTATGGCGATAGCGCTCCTCGCGCCGAAAATACATCGCCTCGGGAAACTTCGTTACCGCTTCGTTTGGAGAAGGGAGACAGTGTCGTATTCATTGGGAATACTTTATTCGATCGAGATCGGTTATTTGGATACTTCGAATCGCTTATTCACCAGACACATCCGGAAAAGGAACTCCGTATTCGAATTCTGGCCTGGGCCGCAGATGAAGTGGATTTGCAACCGCGGCCCGACAATTTTGGAGACCTGGACCAGCATTTGACGGCCCAACAGGCGGATGTTATATTCGCAGCCTTCGGCTACAATGAATCCTTTGCGGGCATAGAGGCGCTTCCTGCGTTCAGGGAACGCTTGCGTGGCTTTATCCAGCGCACGGTTTCGCGCGCCTATAACGGATCCACGGATCCACGGGTCCGCAACTCGTTTTGGTCTCGCCGATCGCCAATGAGAATGTCCAGGGCGTCGCGGCTGCAGACCTGAACAATGGAAGAATTGCTGCCTACGTTGAAGCGATGCGCGAGGTCGCGACGGAGGAAAAGGTTGGGTTTATCGACGTTTTCGATCGTACGCGAGCGGCGATGGCGCCGTCTGGATCGGACCTGACCTTCAATGGAGCCCACATGGACGATGCAGGATACCGCGTCTTTGGTCAGGCGGCTTTCGAAAAAACGTTCGGAGAGAAATTGGCTCCTGAGGTGGGTGAATCGATTCACTCCGGTCGTAGTAGAAAAGAACGAGCAATTCTTCTATCGCTACCGCCCCTCAATACATTCTATTACACGGGAGGTCGGAAGAAATCCTACGACTACCTCGATTTTCTTCCTGCCATGCGAAATTTCGACATTATGGTTTCGAACCGCGATCGCCGCATTTGGGATCTCGCCGCAGGGAAAAACGTATCAGGAGCGATTGACGATTCGAATGTCCCAGAGATGCCTGAGACGCACCAGGCCCGAGGAGCCAACGAGTACCTGAGTCCGAAAGATGAATTAGCCGCCTTCGATGTAGATCCGCGATTCGATGTAAACCTTTTTGCCTCCGAGGAGGAGTTTCCGGATATTGCCTGTCCTATCCAGATGCGTTGGGATGGCGAAGGGCGATTGTGGGTGAGCTGCTCCACCACCTATCCGCACGTGTACCCTGGGCAGAAGCCTAATGATAAGATTGTTATTCTTGAAGATACGGATGGAGATGGCAAGGCGGACAAAAGTACCGTATTTGCGGATGACCTACATATACCATTGAGCTTCGTTTTGGGCAATGGGGGCGTTTATGTATCGGAGGAGCCGGATCTCGTATTCTTGAAAGATACCGATGGCGATGGCAAAGCGGATTTCAGGCGTCGCCTATTCACCGGGTTCGGGACCGAGGATTCGCATCATGCCTTGCACGACTTCGTTTGGACGCCCGATGGCGATCTACTGTTTCGCGAGTCGATTTTCCACAACACGCAGGTGGAGATGGTCTATGGACCGATTAGGGCGAAGAACAGCGCTTGGTTTCGTTATCGTCCTTCGACGCATCGGCTTACGACCTTTGGTGCCTATCCCAACACGAATCCTTGGGGCGTAACATTCGATGATTGGGGAAATCACGTCGCTAGTCACCCGATATTCGCGACGGCATTCCATGCGACCAATTCTCCTTATCCAGAGCAGCACCCGAAGGCCTCAGGAATTCCTGCTTATTCAGGTACGTGCGGACATGAGTTCGTGGATTTCGACTTTTGGCCGGAGGAGCTGCAAGGAGGTTTCGTAAAGGCGCGATACAAGCCGAACAACCGGATCGAGATTCACAAGTGGGTAGAGAAGGGTGACCGCTTCGAGGAGCAGTACCAGGGCGACCTGATCTTTTCGCGCAATCTGAGCTTTATACCAGTAGACATTGGTTTCGGGCCACGCGGCGCTTTGTATGTGTGCGACTGGTACAATCCCATTAAAGGGCATGCCCAATATTCTCTGCGAGATGAGCGTCGCGATCGCAAGTCGGGACGCATTTGGAGCATCGTTCCCAAAGGCGCTACGTTGCAGGATCCTCCGGTAATCGGGGGCGCAACGACAGATGAGCTGCTCGACTTGCTGAAGCGACCGGAATACCGATATCGCTATTGGGCGAAGCGGGAATTGCGTTCCCGTGACGCTTCAGACGTACGAAGCGCATTAGATCGTTGGGTAGCCCGACTTGATGAAAATGATCCGCGTGTCGAGCATCATCAATTGGAGGCGATTTGGCTGTACCGAGGGATCGACGCGGTGAATACGGCGCTATTGGAGAGACTCTTGGAAAGTGAGAATCCGCAAGCCCGCGCGGCCGCGACCCGGCAACTTCGCTATTGGTCGGGCTCGGTTTCTGGAGGTATTTCCCGACTTCGGGCCAGCGCCAATGATCCTAATGGAATCGTTCGTATGGAAGCAGCAATCGCCGCGAGCTACATCGGGACAGAGGACGCCTTGCGCGCGGCTATCGATGTCGCAAAGCGCCCCGGCGAGGCGCACCTCAAGTATGCCCTAGCGACCTCATTGGGCTCAGAGAATCTGTCGCGACATTGGAAGGGGAATGAGGAGTCCTTTCCGGAAGTAACGACATTCCTCGAGTCCTTTGGCCTAGAAGCGAAGCGTAAGGACGGCGCCTCGAGGAAAGGGGCGCGTGAAGGGGCTTTCGATTCCCAGAAGGGATTGATAAGCATAGATATATCCTGCTATCCGGAACGTATGATGTTTACGGTGACAGAATTCACCGTGAAGGCAGGAATGCCTGTAAAGCTGAGTTTCGAAAACCCAACCGCGACGCCTCACAATTTAGTCATCGTCGAGCCGGGAGCGGCCGATGAGATTGGCATGGCGGGCAACCAAATGGCGGCGGACCCGAACGGGGCCGCTAAACATTTTATTCCGGATTCGCCCAAGGTTCTGTTCGCCACGAAACTACTGCCGCCCGATACCAGCGAAACGTTGCGTTTCATCGCGCCCAAAGTCCCTAGCGAGTACCCCTTTGTCTGCACCTACCCAGGGCACTGGGTAATCATGCGCGGGGTGATGACGGTGGAAGAGTAACTGCGCTAGTCGTTTACCAAGTCTAGTTTTCCGCAAGTTTCGGCATGATGCGGTAGAAGCTTCGAGGGTCCGAGGCCGAGTAGAATCGGGATATCTCTCCGCCCGTTCCGACTACGTTGTCCTCTTCTATTTCCCAATTTTCCATGTCGGACGATCGTTGGATTTGATAAATGCTTTCGAGGTAAGTTTGAAACTTCACTTCGATCGCCGCGCAGGCTTCTGCGTCAGTGACTGGATTGAATCCGCGATCAAAGAGTGTGGCGATGGCATCTACTTCGGCTCCGGAGGATGAAGGTATTCCTCCTCCTTGCCCGGCTAGATCCATAACCCGAACATAGAAATAGGTATCCAATAGACTTGTATTGTCATCATCGATATCCAGTGCATCGGTCCCGCCGTTGGTTGTTCCCACGTTGATCCAGTCGTTGCCATCAATGCTGATTTCTACGATGACTTGCTCTACAATATTGCCAGATTTGAAAACGATAATATCTGGTTTCGGAGTTCCGTCACCTATGAGACCATTGTTGACGAACCTGACAACGATGCTTCCTCCATCGCCCAAGGAGACGGCGCCTGATGTGTCAGCGTCATTGGGGGCCCCGACCCAATCGGGCGGTCCGAGCGCTTGCTGCGGATCAAGGAGATTTTCCACGATTTGATCCACATCAGGTCCGGGATCATAAAATAACACCTCGTCGGCGAAGGCAGGAGGTCCCCGGCAAATCGTGACATCCTCGAAATCTTCTGGATCGAGGAATCTCAAGGAATCGGGATTCCCTACGTAGACTATGTCAATATCATTCCCATCTGCAAGAGTGCCGGTTATCGTGCCTGAGTTTCCGAGACCATTTTCTTCATACAAGGTGTATTCGAGGTTGGTTCCGTAGATCTCAATCTGATGAGCCTGGCTGCTCAATACGTTGATAGAGTCAGAAATGACCCCACCTTTGATCGTGATACGATTAGGATTTTCGTTGAAGAGCGAGATACTCCCTGGAATCATACCGCCGTAAATATCCAAATCAATGGGCCCCGTATCCCTGATCGCGAGCATTGATGCTCCATTTGAATCGCCAATAATAGCCCCTTCAAGTACGATAACTCGATGGGGACCATCGAACCCTAGGAAGTCGGTTGGCGAATTTACCACAAGCAGATCGGCGCCCCAAGCAAATGGAGTGAATGCTGCGAAAAGAGCATAGAGGTATTTCATAGATTGAGATAGTGTTGATGGCACGCTGTGCAATAACTACGGAATTTCAAGACTGCTCCTGGAAAGATTCAGTCGCTGTTTTTTGAAACCGATGAGGTACTGGTCGCGTTGTCTCAACAGATCCCCATCCCAGTCTCGGTCAAAAACATGCTCCGATCCACAATTTCTATAGTTCTCACTCTCTCAGTTTCACTGGCAGCTGTCGCGCAAGTCAGCCCTTCCGCCCATACGTTGACCCTGCCCGAAGTGATCTCGCTGGCTCTCAACCAGAATCTCGCTCTGCAACGATCCGAGATCCAGGTTCAGCTCCGCGAGAACGATGTGATATCGCAAGAGGCCAACTTCGGCCTGAATCTCACCGGATCTGCGGGCGCGACAACACGCTACTCCGGGGACGGGCGCAGTCCAGTATCGGACTCCGGCTCCTTTTCCGACTCGGCTAACGCCAGCCTGAATTCGTCGTTGATCCTTTACAGTGGTGAAGAGCGCAAGGCATCCCTCGAGCAAGCGAAGTCGAGCTTGGAGGCGAGCGTCAGGGATTTCGACCGTTCGCAGCAACAAATCCTCTTTCAATCCGTCGCCCGATACCTAGAGGCAGTGCTTCGTTTGAAGGAGATCGATATCCAAGCCGAAGAGCTGGCCACGCGAGCTGAGAATCTCGAACGAATCGAGTTCGACTATGAGAACGAGATCCGAATATTGGCTGACGTTCAGCGCCAGAAAGCGCTGGTCGCCGATAGCGAGCGGCGCCTCGCTGAGGCGAAGCGAGCGTACCAAAATAGTCTATACTTGTTGAAAGATCTATTGCTGATTCCTCCTCGGGACGAGATTGCCTTGAATCTCGACGAGAGCTCATGGTTGGAGCCGGAAAATATTCCGGACCCTTCTATTCAGGAATCGCTAGCCCGGGTTTTCGAGAGACCCGATCTGCTTGCCCAGCAATTTCGATTGGATGCCTCTGAGCAAAACATACGCGTGGCGCGTTCAGGGAAGAAATTGACCGTGTCTGCCTCCGCTAACCTGCGCACCAGCTATTCCAGCAACAATGTATTCGGCAATTTCGGCGAGCAGTTCTTCGAAAACCAGCCGGACGTATCCGGTGGGTTTTCCGTGTCCCTCCCCATTTTCGATCGGCGCCGTACCGAAACAGCAATCACTCGAGCCCGCTTGCAGCACGACCAAGAAACGCTTGGCCTAAAAGATTTGGAGCAGGTTGCGGAAACCGACCTGCGATTGGCGGTCCTGAACTTCAACACTTCTAAGCTTCAATTGAATTCGTCGGTTGAGCTGCTCGAGTCGGCAGAGATCGCTCTAGAAGCCGAGCAGGTCCGCTACGACGCCGGCGCTGCCACTTTGCTTGACGTAACGACGCTTCAGTCCACGCGACTTGATGCGGCGGTTTCCGTAGAAGAGTCTCGATTCGATCTATTCGTCAACCGACTCGATATCGCCTTTCAAGACGGAAGTATAGAAGCCTTCCTACTCGAACAGCTAAATGCTAATATTCCCGAATTGAACCCATAGCCATGAAGACAAAACTGATTCTCATTATATTGATTCTTGGAGCCCTAGGATACGCCGGTTACAGCTACTTGGGAGAGGAAGAGGATAGCGACGCGAATACGCCCGTATACAATTTCGCCAAAATCGAGCGAAAGACGATTCAAAATATGGTCTCCTCGACGGGGACCCTGGCTGCTCGAGAGCTCGTAGAGATCGGTTCACAGGTTTCTGGGACGATCGAAGATGTGTATGCGGACTTTAATGACAATGTTGAAGCGGGTCAATTAGTCGCGTTGGTCGATCCATCGGTACTGGATGCGCAGGTCAAAAGCTCGGAAGCGGATTTGCTGCGGCAGAAAGCGAACTTAAAAAAAGCGAAAATCGACTATGAACGCTTCAAGCCTGTAAATGAGAAAGGTTACCTTTCAGGAAAGGATTTTCTAGGCTACGAGATCGCTCTTCAGACGGCCGAGGCCAATGTGATTGGCGCGGAAGCGTCGCTTGAGCGAATCAAGCGCAGTCGCAGCTTCGCTGAGATCCGCGCGCCGATTAGCGGAGTGATCATCGATCGGCAAGTGGAGAAGGGGCAAACCGTAGCGACGAGCTTCAACACTCCTCGGCTTTTCATTATCGCTGAAGATCTTGGACTCATGGAGATTCTGGCCAACGTTGACGAGAGCGATATCGGTCAAATCGAAACAGATCAAGAGGTTCGTTTCACGGTGGCAGCGTATCCGGAACGCAACTTCACGGGTAGAGTGACCGAGATTCGTCTGCAGCCGCAAGTTGTGCAGAACGTGGTCAACTATACGGTTGTCGTTGAAACCGAAAACCCGAGACGCTTGCTGCTTCCCGGGATGACGGCGACCTTGGATTTCGTTGTGGAAGAAGTGGAGAATGTAGTCTCGGTCCCCGCTTCGGCTTTAAGTTTGAAAATGGATGACGCTATGATGGCTAAGATGCAGGAGCGTCGCGAGGAAATGATGGCCCAGCGTCAGGCCGCAGGTGGCGGCGAAGGGCGCCAACGCGGTCAAGGAGGCGAACTTGGCGGAGGCGGCGGAGAGCGTCGTCAGCGCGGCGCCGGTGGATTTGGCGCCGGTGGATTCGGTGGCGGCGGCGCTGTGGGCGGCGGTCGCGGAGGCGCTGGTGGTGGTCGGCGAAACATTGCCACGCTTTGGTATTTGGATGATGGGGGAGAGTTGCAATTGCTTCCCGTACGCACGGGAGTTAGCGATGGCTTGTCCACGGAAGTTATGCCAATCCAGGAGGGTGAGATTGAAGAAGGCCTGGAGATCATTTCCAAGGTATTGACGCCTTCTACGAATTCGCAACCGGAGCAACGATTTGGCGGTCGCGGTGGAGGAATCGGCGGATTCGGCGGCGGCGGAGGAGGTCGCGGTCGTTTCTAGGAATGCCTAATTGAGCAACCAATGCCTGAAGTAATACAGACGTTCGATTTGAAGAAAACCTATGAGCTGGCTGAGCCGGTTCATGCGCTCAGGGGCGTGAACCTAACGATCAGTCCTGGCGAGTTCGTGAGCATCATGGGAGCGTCCGGATCGGGGAAATCGACTTTCATGAACATCATTGGCTGCTTGGATAAGCCATCCGAAGGAACGTATCATCTCGATGGCTTGCCGGTGGACTCGCTTTCCCGCAATGAGCTCGCTGAGATTCGAAACGAGAAGATCGGTTTCGTCTTTCAAGGGTTCAATCTACTCTCGCGGACATCCGCGCTCGAAAACGTGGAACTCCCGCTCGTGTACCAGCGCAAGAATTCGAAGGTGAAGCCGAAGGTAAAGGCGGCGGAATGCTTGAAGCGCGTCGGGCTAGCGGATCGCATGGATCACCATACGCAGCAACTTTCAGGGGGTCAGCAGCAACGGGTCGCGGTGGCGCGCGCGCTCGTAAACGATCCGGCCCTCATTCTGGCAGACGAACCGACGGGTAATTTGGACTCGAGAACATCGCTGGATTTGATGGGGCTCTTTCAGGAGCTGAACGATCAGGGAATTACTATCGTGCTCGTTACCCATGAGCCAGAAATCGCGAAATTCACCAAACGCGTAGTGGAAATGCGGGATGGTCTCGTTGTGCGAGATAGTGAAATCGAGGATCGAGGTGATGCCAGGAAGGAACTCGAGGAATTCTCGGGAGTGATTGGACTTTAAAAAACGTAGATTTAGCCTCAATGGACGATGAAAATATTTAAGCTCTTAGCGATAGCCCAAAGCAGTCTCTTGAAAAATCGGACCCGTAGTATCCTAACGATGCTCGGTATCATTATCGGTGTCGGAGCGGTAATCGTCATGCGAGCGATCGGGGACGGCGCGCAACAAAATATCGAGGAGCGTATCAATTCCCTAGGTACAAACTTGCTGATGGTGCGTTCTAGCTCCAATTCATATGGAGGCGTCCGCCGTGGAGCGGGTAGCTCGCGAACCTTATTCATCAAAGACGTCGATATCATTCGCGAGCAATGCTCGCTGGTGTCTGCCGTTTCCGGTATTGTAAACGTGAGCGGTCAAATTATCGGTGGCGGTACGAATTGGGCGTCGCAAGTCCAGGGCGTAGGGCCTGAGTATCTCGAGATCAAGAGCTGGGAAATCGAGGATGGTGTCATGTTCACAGAACGTGACATGAGAGCGAAAACCAAGGTGGCAGTTCTGGGTGCCTCAGTGGTTGAAAATATGTACGGTGGTGTGAACCCCATTGGGCAAACAGTGCGAATACAGCAAACGCCTTTTAAGATAATTGGAGTCTTGGAGGCTAAGGGTCAGGGATCCGGCGGTCAGGACCAGGACGACGTTGTTCTGGTACCGCTGACATCCGCGGCATTCCGCTTGCGCGGAGATTCTCGATACGTGAGCCAAATATACGCGAGCGCGGTAACGGTGGAAATGATGGATGCTGCGAAGGAGGAGATGACCCAGACTTTGCGGCAAGCCCATAAGCTCATCAATGGGCAGGACGACGATTTCAGCATTCGCAGCCAGTCGGAGTTGACCGAGGCGTTTACGTCAACCACTGAGACGATGACGACGTTCTTGACGATCGTCGCTGCGGTTTCGCTGTTGGTAGGAGGCGTGGGAATCATGAACATTATGCTCGTATCCGTGACGGAGCGCACACGCGAAATCGGTATTCGGGTCGCGGTGGGAGCGCGCAGTACGGATGTGTTGTTTCAATTTCTGATCGAGGCAGTTGTGCTCAGCGTCGCGGGAGGCGCCATCGGCATTGCGGTAGCCTATGGAGTCTGCGACATCGTTCAAAACAAGCTCGATATGACGACGATTGTGAAGACCTGGATCATTGCCGTGTCGCTGGGAGTATCTGCGCTCATCGGTATTGTATTTGGGCTCTATCCCGCTTTCATGGCATCACGTTTGGATCCTATTGACGCCTTGCGTCACGAGTAAAGATTCAGATTAGTCCAATATAGAATCTTCCCGCGGACTCGTTCCTCTTGAGAGGATTCAAGACGGGGAGCATTCACAAATTTGCTCCTGCGATTTGACACGCATGGCGGGTTTGGCGCATTCTTGGCCATCTCTATACCCCTCCCATGGCCAAAAAACCGAATGTACTCCTTATCTGCGCTGATCACTGGCCAGCATCCCTGCTAGGCTGCGCCGGGCATCCCGCAATCCAAACCCCGACATTGGATCAGTTGGCGGCCAATGGTACTCGATTTACGAATACGTATTCGGAATGCCCGGTTTGCATACCGGCTCGTCGGACACTTATGACGGGTACGACGCCACGTACTCATGGGGACCGTGTATTTCAGGAAACTCTGCCCATGCCGGATCTTCCTACTATGGCGGACGCTTTCAAAGCTGCAGGCTATCAGGCCTACGCAGTCGGCAAGCTGCATGTGTATCCGCAGCGCAATCGCATCGGTTTCGACGATGTGATTCTTGATGAGGAGGGGAGGCAGATTTACGGAGTGGTCGACGACTACGAATTGTTTTTAGGCGATCAAGGGTACGCAGGACGGTATTTCGAGCACGGGATGAGCAACAACGAATATAGTTATCGACCCTGGTTCTTGCCCGAAGAGACGCATGCTACGAATTGGGCCGCCAATCAAATGTGTCGCGTAATCAAGCGTAGGGATCCGGATCGGCCCTCGTTCTGGTATTTGTCGTTCCGGCATCCGCCCTTGTTGCCGCTACAAAGCTACTTAGACCTCTATCGGGACATGGGTGTGGAGGTGGACGCGCCCTACGCTGGCTCCTGGACCCAGGAGGAAGATCCGTGCTTCAGCCTTCAGGTCGATTTCGATCGGGGGAGCAAATTTACAGATGAGCAGATTCGCGGCTCGCTTTCTACGCTTTGTGCACGCAAATCGATCACCAAATACGGGTTGTTATCGGTACGCTGCGAGAAGAAGGCTTACTGGATAACACCATTATCTGCTTTACGTCGGACCATGGGGATATGCTGGGCAATCACAACATGTGGGCCAAGCGACTCTTCTTCGAGAATTCAGCGGGGGTTCCCATGTTGCTAATGGGAGTGAAAGGGGACAAGCGAGTGGGGCACCACCGTGTCGATGATCGACTTGTTGGATGGCAGGACGTGATGCCGACGTTATTGGATCTCGCAGATATCGATATACCGGATACGGTTGATGGTATTTCTATGGTGGGTGAAGAACGGAGGGAATGGCTGTACGGAGAAGTCGATGAAGGCTTGCGGGCTACGCGCATGTTGCATGATGGAAGATACAAGCTCATATACTATGCCGTAGGCAATCGACGTTTGCTCTTCGATTTGCAAGAGGATCCCAATGAACTCGTCGACTTGTCCGAGTCTAGAGAGCATGCTGAAATTCTTGGAAGACTGACGGACCTCCTTATTGGAGAATTGTATGGAGAAGACGAAAAATGGCTTCAAAACGGCGCGTTAGTGGGCTTGCCAAATCAGTCCTATAAGCCAGGTCCGAATCGGGGGCTTACGAGTCAGCGTGGAGCGCATTGGCCGCCTCCTCCTGCTTCGAATATGCCTCAAATCGAATGGTATTCAGCGGATGATTAGCGCGTACAGTCGGAATTTTATGGCGGATGCATTAAGCAATAACGGGCTCTGGACGTCCTAGCTGTTTGCTCCATTGTCGTTCATTGTTGATCATCGCTGCAGATACTCTATTGATTCATAGCCCTGTCTGACTGATTCGTTTAGCCCCAGTGAAAATGAAAACGTATTTTTCGCCCCTATATTTTGTATTGATTATTCTGATCTCAGGTTGCGGGATCGATACCAAGCAGAAATCTGCAAAATCGCCTCCCAACATTATTCTCATCATGGGGGATGACATGGGTTATTCAGACATTGGTTGCTATGGGAGCGAAATCAACACACCCGTCTTGGATTCGTTGGCGGAAGGTGGGGTTCGCTATACGCAATTCTACAATGCCGCCCGTTGCTGTCCCACGAGAGCATCCTTGCTAACAGGGCTCCACCCGCAACAGGCAGGGGTCGGGCACATGGTGAACGATCGGGGTACGCCCGCCTTCCAAGGCGATCTTAGCGAGAACTCAGTCACTATCGCAGAAGCCCTCAAAAGCGCTGGCTATTCGACCTTCCTTTCCGGAAAGTGGCATGTGACGCCCTACGTCATCGAAAATCCCGACAAGAAAAATTGGCCGCGCCAAAGGGGCTTCGACAAGTTTTTCGGCATGATTTCGGGAGCAGGGAGCTTGTTCGATCCACGCTCATTAGCGGAAGACAACGAGTACGTTGCCCCAAGAGAAGGGTTTTATTGTACGACGGATTTCACGAATTACGCTATTGAATGTATCGAGGAACGTAATACGGATAAGCCATTCTTTCTCTATTTGTCTTACACTGCAGCCCATTGGCCGATGCATGCGTCTGCTGAGGCGATCGCTAAGTACAAAGGCAAGTACGACGCGGGATGGGACGCATTGCGTGCCGAGCGGTACGAGAGGATGAAACAGATGGGTCTCATTGATCCTAGTTGGGAAATGACCCCCCGCGATCCAGGTGTAAGGGCTTGGTCTGACGACATACCGGATCGAGATTGGGAGTTGGCGAATATGGAGACCTACGCAGCCATGGTTGAGCTTATGGACGAAGGGATTGGTCAAGTCGTCGATTCTCTCAAATCGGAAGGAATCTACGAGAATACCTTGATCCTATTCCTCCAGGACAACGGAGCCTGCGCCGAGGAACTTGATTGGTTGGACCCTCAACCCGATGCGGAAGACCTGATGCCGATGAAGCCAGGAGAGATTCAGACCCTTATGGTGCCAACGATTACGCGCGACGGAAAGCCGGTCACCCTAATGAAGGATGGTTGGCCGGGCCCGCCCGAGAGCTATACGGCCTATGGCCTCGACTGGGCGAACGCGAGCAACACTCCGTTTCGGGAATACAAGCATTGGGTTCATGAGGGAGGAATCGCAACGCCATTGATCGCTCATTGGCCTGAAGGGATTACAAGGACAGGGGGCTTTAGAACGGATCCCTCCCATTTGATCGATATCATGACAACGTGCGTTGATGTAGCAGCGGCAGTGTATCCAGAGGTCTATAACGGAAACGCGATCCTTCCAATGGAAGGAAAGAGCCTAGTGCCTACATTCGGTGATCAAGCGATTGATAGAGAAGCGCTTTACTGGGAACACGAAGGCAATCGCGCCGTGAGGATGGGAAAATGGAAGCTGGTTTCCAGAGCCGATACGGATAGTTTTATTTGGGATCAGGTGGCGGCGCTAGATCAATCGAGTTGGGAGCTCTTCGATATGGAGAATGACCGTACGGAAATGGAGGACCTCTCGTCGAAGCAACCCGATCTCGTCCGGCAGATGGCATCGATGTGGATGGACTGGGCGAAGCGGACCGGCGCTGTGCCGAGGCCCAACTAGCTGGTCGCTGCGTTCGAATGTCCCGGAAGGCTACTTCAGGTAATTTGCGTTCAGCTTGCCGCAGGCCCAGAGCAGCCCACGCGTAACGAGGTCGAGGTAGCGATCGTCGGCGACGGTTTCGTCGTAGTGGCCGATCGTTGTGCTGAAAACGCGCGTTCCATGATAGTCATTGGTCCAGACGACAACGGCTTCCGCGTCTTTGGCAGGGTTGACCTTTCCGGTTTTCAGCTTCCGCTCGGGCTGGTGCTGGAATCCGGAGGCAAGCGCCTTGGCGGTGGGAAAGATTTGAACATTATTGTACAGTTCTTCGTTCGCGGTCGCCCAATCTTGCAGATCCTTGGTGACTGCGTGCTTTGTATTCGTAAAGCTGATAGCGATCGGTTGCTTCGGACCGTGGCCACTTGATTGAATTCCTAGATAGTCGAACCAGAGGCTGTTGTCGGTACCCGGAGAGGAAGGTTCTCTGTGATTGCCGACGCGATAGCTGTGCATGGCGCAATGGAGATTGACTCCTGCTACGCCGTTCTGGTGTGGGGCAAGAACTTCCTTGATGGTCGCTACGTCCGCCATTGCAGCTGCGCATTCGTCATGAATGATGACATCATAATCTTTAGCGTAGTTGGGATTGCCGTATATGGGTAAGGGAGGATTAGTCGTCTTGTCGTCCGTATGCACTTGATCCACGATGACATTGGCGCGGGCTTCTATTCCCTTCTTCAGAATGTTCTTCTGTGTGGCGTAGGCGTGGCAGCAGCCACCGGTGATTAGCAACGCTTTGAGGGGCTTGGACTGCGTTTGCGACTGAGCGGGGGCAAGAGCGGTAAACGCGATCGCCAGCAGAGCGATCAGCTTTGTGGGGAGGATTGGGATTAGGTTGTGTTTCATTGGGTTACCTTAGATTACCTGCGAAGGGCGCAATAAGGACAAGAGCTAATTCAAGGATTCTATAAAGTACACATAAAGGATGAATTACGATAGATCTTATGTCGAGAATTGAAAGGTCGCTACTGTATTGTAGGGTGATGCACTTTCAATTCACGAGCTGCAAGGTTGCGTAGGGGACTGATGTTCCCAGATTGTTAGTCGAGATGTATAAACAGATAGGCTTTTTCCTCCTCCTTACTTCGATCGTACTCGCATCAGCTCGATCGGAACGGCCCAATTTCTTAATTATCTTCATCGATGACCTGGGGTATGGCGATGTCGGTTGCTTTGGGGGAACCGATGCTCGAACGCCCAATATTGATCGACTCGCGAGCGAAGGGGTGCGCTTTACGTCCTTCTATGCTCAATCAGTTTGCGGTCCCTCTCGAGGGGCGCTTATGACAGGGCGCTATCCGCATCGCGTGGGTGGCGGTTGGACCACGAACGCAGAGGAGGTTTTCATTAGCGAAATCCTTCGAGAGGCAGGATACGCTACCGGGTGCGTAGGGAAGTGGGATATGTCGCGTCGTCGATACCAAGAGGCGTTGGTGCCTAATTCGCAGGGATTCGACTGGTACTACGGCGCCCTGGGAGCCAATGACGGAAACAAAGTGACTCCGTATCAGGATAGGCAGGAACTTGAAACGACTACCGATATGGCGGGTCTGACGGAACTGTTTACGGACAAAAGTATCGAGTTTTTAGAAGCGCATAAAGACGAGCCATTTTTCCTATATCTCGCTCACACGATGATGCACGTGGTCATCGATGCGTCGCCGCGATTCCGGAATCGAACCGGTAACGGCCTCTACGCAGATACGCTTGAAGAGCTTGACGCTGAAATCGGTAGGCTGCTAGCTAGTCTGGATGACCTAGGGTTGGCTGAAAATACGGTAGTGCTATTCACCTCTGACAATGGACCTTGGTCCAATGACCAGAATCGCCAGCATACTAAGAATGCGAAGTATGTGAAATGGACCGATGGACCGGAGCTCCCCTAGGGGAGCTCTGGTCCCTTGCGCGGGGCGAAGGGTTCTAATTGGGAAGGGGGCGTGCGTGTCCCAGCAATCGTCAGGTGGCCAAGTGGAACCCCTTCAGGATTAGCAAGCGACGCGATTGTATCCACGCTGGACGTACTACCAACGTTTGCCTCGCTTGCGGGGGTTTTTGATAAGGTGCCGGATGATCGGGAAATTGATGGCGTGGATCAATCCGATTTGATGAAAGGAAGAAGCGTTGCGGGAGCCCGCAATGGCTTTCTTTACTTCGAGAAAGATGAGCTACAAGCAGTGAGGGAAGGGCCTTGGAAGCCACGTCTCCCAGACTTGAAAGAGCTGCGCACTTGGACAGAGATCGATGTTGGCACCAATGAAATTGAGCTCTATCATCTAAACCGCGACCTTGGGGAAACCAAAAACGTCGCTGACGAAAACCCTGATGTAGTGAAACAGATGATGGAGATCGCCGAGTCTGCGAAAGTGAATCGATAGGTCAGCGCCGGCCTTGGATCGTCGCTCCATTTGTCTATTGATAAACCCTGTCTCGCGTTTTAGGTTTTTGAGATGAACTCGATTTTTCGCTCCTCTATATTCATCGCCCTCTTTTCGATGGGAGTTGCCGTGGTAGGCGCTTCCGAGATGCCGAATGTGATACTCATGATGGGGGACGATCATGGCTGGGACGAGGTCGCCTACAATGGACACCCGCATTTGCGCACGCCTGTCTTAGATGAAATGGCGGCGACGGGGTTGCGGCTGGATCGATTCTATTCCGCGCACCCTTCCTGCTCTCCCACAAGGGGCAGTTTCCTAACCGGTCGGCATCCCAATCGATATGGTACGTTCTCGCCGAATTGGTCGATTCGGCCCGAGGAGATTTCAATTGGGCATATTATGAAACAGGCGGGCTATCGAACGGGCCACTTTGGGAAGTGGCACGTAGGTCCGGTAAAGAAAGAATCGCCAACGAACCCTGGCGCGATGGGATTCGATGTCTGGGTATCCCACGACAATTTCTTTGAGCTCGACCCCGTCCTGTCGCGAAACGGGGGACCCCCAAAGAAATACCCAGGAGAGAGTTCAGAAATCGTAATTGACGAGGCGATACAGTTTATCGGCGAAACAGAAAAGAATCACAAGCCCTTCATGGCAGTTATTTGGTTCGGGTCTCCGCATGAGCCGTATATGGCGTTGCCTGAGGATCTCGCCCTGTATAAGGATTTGCCCCAGGAATACAGCGAGCGATCTGTTTCTTTGACAAGCGTGGAAACGGGACAACGAACAACGCGACCGCTTAGAGATGTACTACAGGAACGGTATTCGGAGATCACTGCCATGGATAGAGCTATTGGCAAATTGCGAAACTATCTAGAAGGGGCGGATCTCCGCGAGAATACGATTCTGTTGTATTGCGGCGACAACGGGACGCCTTCGAGCGGAAATGTGACCAATCCCTTCCGTGGCTTAAAGGGGAATGTGTACGAAGGGGGGACGAGAGTGCCGGGGGTGATCGAATGGCCGTCAAAAATTCCGTCACAACGTATTTCCAATGCGCATACAGTAACGAGCGATATATTGCCCACGCTCTGCTCCTTGACGGGACAACCCTTGCCGGATCGCCCTATTGATGGAGTTGATCTTTCCCCGTTATTCGACGGGGATATGGCGCAACGCTCACGGCCGCTCTTTTTTTGGTCCTATGATACAGGCGCTGAAACATCGGTGGAAAGGGATCCCTACATCGAACTTCATCTGCAAGAAGGGACTACGCCATTGAAAAAGATGATGAATGGAAAGTATACGAGAACATTTCGAAACCTGAAGCATCCGGTGATTCAAGAGAGCGACTTTGGCGGTCCGAGGACCGTACTCAAAAATCGTTACAAGCTAGTGGTGGATGGGGAAGGAAAGGGCCGTGTAGAGCTTTACAACATCCTCGAGGATCCGTATGAAAAAACCAATCTTGCCGATCGTCATCCACACTTGGTGAAGCAATTGTCCGCAGAGCTGAAACGTTGGCAGGGTTCCGTCTTGAATAGCTTAACCGGCGCGGACTACTAAAGACGATTGAAGCATTCGTCGCCTTGTCCTCCCGGTAATCTCAATTCTGCGGCTCGTCTAGGTTTTCCTCGGAACTAATAACTTCGATCTTCCCCATTTTCACGCGGGATTTGTCGGTGACGTGCTTCTTTACGAGTTCTCCCATGTTCTCGCCGAAGTAGTTTCCTGCGACCAGGTTCATGTCCTTGATCGCCTGATCGAAAGTCTGGCCGATTGCCCGTATGCTGTATCGAGTGGTCCAGTGCATATGAACTTCGCCCTTTCTCATAAGCGGTAGGTCATAGGCCATGAGTACGATGAAGTAGCGTCGATCGCTTAGAAGGCTCTTCAATAGGTATTCTTCATGCGGTGATCCGTGGTCATCGAACGCTTCCTCCATGCCAAGGAGGCGCGCATTGTAGAACATGCCGCCCTGATTGCCCTCCTGGATGGCTATGGAAGAATTCACGTTGAATTGGTAATTCTGGATAGCTTCAAGATCCGCTCCCGTAGCAGCGCTTCCACCCGTGTCGATATCTTGAAACTCATAGTCTTCAAGCGAGGTATAGCCGAGCAGATCTTCCTGGCTCTCCTGCGTGGTGGTGACGCCATAGTGCACGACAATGACCATTTCAGCGGCATCTGGGTCAGGTACTGGGTTGAAGTTCTGCTTTTGCAGATGCGTAGCGATGTCCAGTATCACTTCATCGAATGGAAAGGCGTCCATGGCGGGATCCGCTCGATTGCCTCCGTGAAACCGGCCTTTCATGAAAACGTAGGTGATCGGCTCGCCTGTATCGACATCCTCTCTTGCGACGAGGAAGGCTTCGTCCGCCTTTGAGTTGATGACCACCTGGTTAGCGGCGTTCAAAGCAGAGAATTGCAATAGCGTGGCAAAAACGCAAATTTGAGACAGATGACAGGCTTTAGCCCTAAGTCCAACGAATTCTAATTTATCCATCCGAAACACAAAGTTGATTTCTAGCTACCGTTTTAGCGCGCGGTCGCTCAAGGGTCAACGTCTGCATTGAGCGTTAGGTTTCACTGCATTTCCCTAGCCCTTTATATGGAATTACGCCGATAGCTTGGGCTTGGACGCAAAAAAAAAGAGGCCGCGATGAAGCGGCCTCCTTGAAAATTCGATTCGCAAGTCGCTAACTAGAGCGATTTCGAAATTGTGAGAACGAGTCGCGTGTCGCCCAATGGATCGTTGTCGAGGTCCGTGTCCCAGAGAGAAACGTCCCATCCGATACCCTCTACTTCGCCAGAGATTCCGATCGTGTAGTAGGCCCAGGCATCTTCGTAGTCACCGTAGGCCGCGCTCAATGTTACGCCTTCGAAGTCATAGCTGTAGCTCGCTTCGATATTGTCTCCAAACTCGTCGCCAAATGAGTAGGTTAGGCCGAATCCCATGTACGCGCCACCAAGATAGAATTCGGTGAAGTTCGAATCGCTTGCTCCCGTTCTACCATGGTAGGTGTATTCGATTATCCCTACATCGTACTCGAAGCCGCCTTCGACTTCGTTGCTGAATCCGATATAGATATCGCCTTCCGTGCTTTCAGCGCGGCCAAAGTCGACACTGGCACCCCAAATCCCTGCATAGAAGCCAGACTCGTCTTCGAAGTCAAAGCCTCCTTGAATGGATGGATCTTCCATGTTTTGCGAGTATCCACGCCAGACGTAGTCTGACTGAATTGCGACGTTTCCGGAAACATCCGCCTTTAGCGATGACATCATTACGCAAGCTGCGATTAGAGCGCTTGCCAACTTAAGATATTTACTCGTCATAAGTGTAGTTTTCTGAGCTTAGATTGTTTAGATTTCATAGACCATCGTTGGTCGATTGCGTTTTAGCATTAATCGGGCCAACTCCATTTCTCCGCCCCGCAACTATAGCGAAACTGGTGCGCTATTCAGAGGACCGGACGGTAATGATAGGCATGGTTGCTTGGGCCTTGAAACACGACTTTCTGTTGAGTCTAAAAACTTCTTAAGTAATTGTATGACAGCAAATTAAGAATTTTTTTGCCCCTCTTATGAGCTATCTCTAGACACAGGTCTAGCTATCTAATTCCAGCGCCTGCGAAAAGCTAGGCCCATTAATAATCTATTCCCTCGAATTGCTCTTGATCGAACGCTCATTGAGCGCGAAAGAGATGAAAAAGAAGCAGGAAATGATCGAAAGCTAGCGCGGATGGACGAGTCGCTTTAGCTTAGTCGCTTAATCGGCTCGTCCTTAAATAGAGCGTCAGCATCCTCGAGGATCTTGATGATACGTTCCGAGTGTGGGCTTTTGGAAAGCGCCTGTCGCATCGCGTCCTTGTCGAATGCGCTCACCGTTTTTCCTGGAAACCAATGATCGGCTGTACCGAGCATATTGTATCGCCACGTTCCAAATGCTTTCAAATCAAGGGCGCTTGCCCAAGTCCATAGCCTAACGGTATCCTTAACATTGATACTGTTCGGAATCTCGTCCCATTCCGGAATGCCGACGTGCCATGTGTCCAGCCAGTCTGGTCCAAATAGGTTTGATACTTCTACATAGATGTTCTCGAGCATCGGGGCGATCTTCGCTTCTGCGTCGTCAATGTACTCGAGGGCATCTACGTGCATATCGAAATCCTCAGGTCGAGAAGCTCCACAGCTAATCGTGTGTACGTGAGGATGAGCCCAGCAAAAGAGGTCGTTGAAGGCCATTGGATCGAGAGGGAAGCAGAGGTCACGCAACTTTTGAGGCGGATCGTAGAGTTTACCGCCTTTGTCGTTGGGGCTGATGATGAAAACACCCATGTCCTTTTTGGCAGCGGCTTCGATAGCCGGCGCATTAAGCTGCGCGATCAGGTACCAATGCAAATTGACGTATTCGAAATCTCCGCGCTCGATCGTTTCTACGATCTCTTCATTGGAGGCATGAGTTGAAAATCCAATGTGCTTTACCCGACCTTCTTCCTTAAGCTTGTATGCTTCTTCCAAGCAACCACTTGGGCGCAAGGCATGTTCAATCAACTCTCGATTGTTGAGGCCGTGAAGACTGAACAGATCGACGTAGTCCTGCTGCAAGTACTTCATGGAGCGCTCAAATACTTTTCGGAAGGCCTTAGGGTCCTGTTCTGGCGCTACTTTCGTTTGGAGAATATATGATTCTCGAGGCACGTTTTTGAGCGCGAACCCAAGCTGCATCTCCGAGCTTCCATAGCCGCGAGCAGTTTCGATGTGATTAATGCCGAGCTCAAGCGCTCGGGCGAGAATGCGTTCGATGTTCTCCTGTCCCTCCTTGGGAACCTCTTTCCACGGAACATCTTCCCACTTGTGCTGATATCGCATGCCGCCGCACGAAATGACCGGCATTGAGAGTTCCGTTTTTCCAAAGCGTCTGTATTTCATTCTCTGCTAGTGAATGGATTTTCAGGGAGAGGCGTTTCAAACTCCTGCCGAGCACCTGGCCGCATCCCTTCGAGAAGGATTTCTCTCAACTCAATGGATTCCTCCTTCATATCTTCCCAAATGAACAGCATGAACTTAGCTCGGTTCATCTCAGGCGTGAGGTAGACTCTAATATCGGAGGCCAGCAATTGAGCAGTGATCTCATCGACTTCGGCATTGGTTAATTCGTCCTCGATTGACGCTTCGCGATCTCGAGGGATTAGCTGGTAAGCGATTTTGGGAAAATCCGTAATTCGAACATTCGACCGCGCCTCCCGTTGCGTAACCGTATGGTAGAACCGCGTAATGCTGAGACGAAGCTCGGTTTCCCGAATCAGGCTCAGCTGACCGCTGCTTAGTATTTCTTGAAATGTCGTTTGCTCAATCGTCGGTTGTTCCCAACCAAATCTTGCGGCGTTGACGACGCTTTGCAGAAACGCGCGCTTATCTTCGATGGGCTGGCCATTAAAATAGAGAGCGACCTTTTCAAGATCCGAGATCTTGCGATGCAGCAAGCGTTCGAATCCCACAATGCGCGAATGACTGCTTTCTAGCTCCTTGCCGATTCGCTCTATGATTTTCTGTTCGTGGATACGCCTAACGCGAAAAGTACTGGCGTTGTTCAGGTATACTGCGAGGAGTACCCCGGCTACAATTAGAATGATTTCACCGAAGGCATAGAGCAGGTATTTTCTGAAGCTCCCATCAGCGATCAATTTTTGTCTAATTCTTCTGAAAATCCGGATCATTGTAGATATTCTGCCTCTTTTTGTCGCGCCGCTAGGGATCGAGCAAACACAGAATTCTTAAAGTTTTGCCTTTTTCAGCTATCCCGAAAATGTAAGTGACTATGCGTGCTATTGTCCCGAATCGATTGAGCCCGAGACCGATATTCGCCCTAGCGTTTCTTTGCTTCCTGGGAACGCTGGCGCTGCCTACTGTCGATGGAGCTCCTGCAGCCGAGCCATTTGCGAAGAATGGGGGACTGAAGATGCTGTACGACAATCGCCAGTATCCGCTTGCGGTCGCGGTCGATGGGAAGACGCATATCGTTTGGCGAGGGAGCGATGGATTGCCATATTGCGCGAGCTACGATATGGATACGCGCGAAATTTCCGATGCGATTTGTCTAACGGATGGATACGAGGATGAGATCAATGCTAGTCAATACCGCCGCGACCATCACTATGCCCCGGTTATCTGGTCGGATTCAGACGGATACTTGCACACCCTATTCGGTTGCCATCGAACGACCGGAATCCATCTCGTTTCAGAACGGCCCGGCGACTCGTCCAGCTGGCGGCGCGGGATAGACTTTTCCGAATCAATCTCTTATCCGAAGATTCACCGCATCTACGATGGCAAGACGTTAGTCTATACGCGCTACTCTGGGCATTTGGGGTTTTGGCAGTACCATGTTTCTGACGATGGCGGACATAGCTGGCAGGGCGGCGGGCGTCCTGTAGTGAATTTGGGAGCGGATCCACAAGATGGCGCCCATGCAGCGTATTCAGGATCCTATAACACGACTGCAGTAAGCGAGGATGGCAAGCGCTTGCACATTGCCTTTATTTGGAAAGTGGAGGACCCCTTGTTCAATACGCGCTACAACAAGATACTGGGAGACCATACCCAGCGCTACAATTTGTACTATCTCTATGTGGATTTGCCGACCGGAAAGGGATACAATTTCGAGGGGGAAGAGGTAGAGTTGCCCTTGCGAAAAAAGACCGCGGACGACTATTGCCTCGTATGGGATACCGATGAACGATCCGCAGCCGTGGGTCCCTCCATATGCTTGGACGAGAAAGGGGAGCCTCAATTCCTGCTCCCCGTATCGGAGGAGACTCCTCATGATAGCTATTTCTACTTTGTAAAGCGTGATGGCAATGACTGGCGAAAGACGCGTATCGCCAAGACGCTTCATCCTTTCAACGCGAGTTGCCTGCAATTGGATGAAGACGGCGACTATCATGCATTCCTCGTTACGGGAAGTGGCGAGTCCGTGATAACGGAAGACATGGATGGGTATGGCTATGGTCGGAAAGTCCAGGAATGGATCTCCAGCGACGACGGACGCTCGTGGAAGCAGGCAAGAGATCTGACGCCTGAGCTAGGTTTACGCTATCAGAATATTCAATTTGTATCGGACAACCTGGAGCGTGAATTCGACGATCTGTTCCTCTTTTACGGGTGGGAGAATCCAAAGAGCCCAAGTATTGGTTATATTTGGGACGCGCGCGACTAATTTTAGTTCGTCAGAGCGGCGAACTGAAGTGGATTTGCTCCTGTCCCAGTAATCCACAGCAAGACGACAGATCGTCCCGATTATGTCTCAAAGTCGGTCACCTTGACCCGTTTGGTTGGCAGCCCAAGGTAGTGGAGCAAAAGTATTGCGAGGGTGATCGAGGCGTTATTGGCAATCTAACTTATTGAATCAAAGCCGTTAACAAATTTATGAATTTTGGGGAATGGCCTATTTCAGCTCGGTTTGAGGGCTGTTAACGATACGGTACGGTTTATGCGTTAACCGATTCAGGAGGAAAACGGAATGATAGACCCAAATCGACTCACGGAAATGGCTCGCAACGCTCTCACTGAAGGGCAGGCGATCGCGCGTCGCAATAAGAATAACGAAGTAGATACGCTGCATTTGTTGTCCGCTCTGGTCGCCCAAGATAAGGGAATTGTGCAAGGCCTCCTGCAGAAGCTTGAAATCACCCCGAATGCCTTGGCATTGAGCCTGGACCGAGAGCTCGATAAATTGCCGCGTGTTTCCGGTTCGGTAGACAGCAGCAAGATTTTCATTACACCGGCCTTGAACGATGTCTTTACGAAAGCCGAAGAGGAGGCCAGCGCCCTCAAAGACGATTTCGTCAGCGTTGAGCATCTCTTTCTCGCTTTGGTCGAGGTCGCCACTCCTGCTGCCCTAGCGACTCTGCTGAAAAGCTTTCATTTAGACCGTCAAAAGGCGCTCACGGCCCTGCAATCGGTTCGCGGGAACCAGAGGGTGACAAGCCAGAATCCGGAAGCAACTTTTCAAGCTCTGGAAAAATACGGAATGGATCTGGTTCAACGCGCTCGCAGCGGAAAAATGGATCCAGTGATTGGCCGCGATGACGAGATTCGGCGCGTCATTCGTATCCTCTCGCGTAAGACAAAGAACAATCCGGTTCTGATCGGCGAACCCGGCGTGGGAAAGACGGCTATCGTGGAAGGTTTGGCTCAACGAATCGTACGCGGCGATGTGCCTGAAGGACTGAAGGATCGCACGGTCTTTTCCTTGGATATGGGGTCGCTGCTCGCTGGGGCGAAGTTTCGAGGCGAATTCGAAGAGCGATTGAAGGCCGTGCTTCACGAGGTGAAAAGCTCCGATGGCCAGATCGTACTATTCATAGACGAACTCCACACGATCGTGGGAGCAGGGAAGGCAGACGGAGCTATTGACGCAGGGAACCTGCTGAAGCCTATGCTGGCTCGAGGGGAGCTTCATTGCATTGGAGCGACGACCCTGGATGAGTACCGTTTGCATATAGAAAAGGATGCCGCTTTGGAGCGGCGTTTCCAGAGTGTACTCGTGGACCAGCCAAATGTGGAGGACACGATTTCGATTCTCAGAGGACTTAAAGAACGCTTCGAGGTTCATCACGGTGTCCGTATTCAAGACAATGCGCTTGTCAGCGCGGCCACTCTCTCCGATCGCTACATATCCGATCGCTTCCTGCCGGACAAAGCCATAGACCTGGTCGATGAGGCCTGCGCCAGCATTCGTACTGAAATGGACAGCATGCCGGAGGAGCTCGATGCGCTGACGCGTCGGATCATGCAGCTTGAAATTGAAGAAGCTGCCTTGAATCAGGAAAAGGACGATGCGTCTAAGGGCCGTCTTGAGAATCTTCGCAAGGAAGTAGCAGATCTAAAGGAGCAGGAGACTGCTCAACGTCAGCAATGGGAGAACGAGAAATCCTCTATCTCGGAGCTGCAAGAGCTGCGCGAATCGATCGAGCAAGTGAAGTCTGAGGTGGAACGCGCGGAACGAGCTTACGACCTGAACAAGGCAGCTGAGCTGAAGCATGGACGCCTTCCCCAGTTGGAAGCGCAGCTAGCGGAGGCTGAATCGACGCAAGGCGAGCGATCGCTCGTCAAGGAAGAGGTTTCCCAGGAAGAAATTGCAGATATCGTGTCTCGTTGGACGGGCGTACCGGTTACGCGCTTGATCGAAGGAGAGAAGCAAAAGCTGCTTCAGCTTGAATCGATCATGCACGAGCGCGTGATCGGGCAAGATGAACCCGTTCGATTGGTTTCGGAAGCGATACTGCGAGCCCGAGCAGGCATCAAGGATCCGAGCAGACCCATCGGCAGCTTCATCTTTTTGGGTCCAACAGGAGTGGGCAAGACTGAGTTGGCCAAAACACTCGCAGAAACGCTTTTCGATAGCGAGGAGGCGGTCGTGCGTATCGACATGTCAGAGTACATGGAGCGCCATGCAGTCGCTCGCTTGATCGGAGCGCCTCCCGGCTATGTCGGTTACGAAGAGGGAGGCCAGCTTACGGAAGCCGTGCGCCGCAAGCCGTATTCCGTTCTCCTTTTTGATGAGATCGAAAAAGCCCACCCAGATGTATTCAATGTCATGTTGCAGATATTGGACGATGGTCGGGTCACGGACTCGCAAGGACGGGTGGTCGATTTCAAGAACACGATCATCATCATGACGTCCAATATCGGTAGTCAGCATTTGCTGGAAGGCGTATTGGGCAATGAGATACCTGATTCCGTTAGCGAGTCCGTATTGGCCGAGCTGCGCAGCCATTTCCGTCCTGAATTCTTGAATCGCGTTGATGAAACCGTGATTTTCAAGCCACTCTCTCTCGAAGAGATCGAGCGCATTGTCACGCTGCTTCTTGCGGAATTGAATCGCACTTTAGCAGATCGACGCATCACTGTAGAATTGGGAGACGGAGTGGTGTCTTGGATCGCGGAGAAAGGCTTCGATCCCGTCTATGGCGCCCGTCCATTGAAGCGATTCATGCAACGGACAATCCAGTCTTCTCTCGCTCGATCCATTATCGATGGTTCCGTAGACGACGGGGCGACGGTGACCTATTCGCTGGCTGGAGACGAATTGAAGCTGGAGAACGTCCGGCCTGCAGAATCTGTATAAGGACCTATCCGATCTGGCTCTTCCAGAATCGAGTAGGGATGGCTCCAATAGCGATTACCATAACCTGAAGCAGCATGAACGCTGCAAGGTAAGTAAAGGCTTCGTCCATGAATCCGTAAGCGTGTAGGCCAATGCCTAGCATATTGGTGCCGAACCAGGACCAGCTAAAGACAACGTTCCCGAAAATCGCTAACATCATTATGCCGCGTGTCTTGGCGAAGCCACCCCATCGAGAGTGCAGGATGATGGCATTCCAAATCACGATGAGCAATGCTCCGTTCTCCTTGGGATCCCAGCCCCAAAAGCGCCCCCATGACTGGTCTGCCCAAATACCGCCTAGAATTGTGCCTACAAAGCTGAACAATGTAGCGAAGCAGATGATTCCATAAACCATGTTGCCGAGCGTTCGGGCGATTCCTTTGTCGATCCGGTTCGAGAGGACGGACATCAATATGAAGATGAAGCCAATCGATCCCGCGAGAAACGTGGCCGAATATCCCAGGGTTATAATGATGACATGGGTGGCGAGCCAAAAGTTGTTGTCGAGTACCGCTCGAAGCATTTCCAAGGTGTCGCCGGTGGTAGAGAGATGGTGCGCCACTAGCAGGGTGGAAAATCCTATGATGGACGCGGTGGCGTTTCCGATGCTATTCTTATAGAGCGCTTCGAGAATGATAGCGAGGAGCACGGCTCCCCATCCAACGAATACAGCGGAGGAGTAGAGGTTTATCACTGGCGCGTAGCCTATGATGTAGATCCGGAAGATAATTCCTACGGTGTGGATGACGGCGCAGGCGCAAACAATCGCGAAGGCTGCTTGATTGAGTCGATCTGGCCAACGTACCCAAGATATGATTACCGCGAGAAAGGCCATCACGTACCCCGCCGCGGCGATGTAGAAGGGCTCTATGAAGTTAAATAGTTGCTCGACGCCCGCATCGGATACGAGGGAAGGGTCGACTGCTTTCAAGTCAGCATGCAACGCAAGCACGTTCTCATTGAACGCGGCAGCGTCCTCGATGCGGTAGGCATCCACCACGGATGCATAGCTTCTGACGATCTCGCTTGCCTGGCCTTGCGACAAGACCTGCCGCAATAGAAAACTCGTCTTGTTCCATTCAAACTCTCCGTTGGAATCAATCGTGGGGAGCGTAAGCAGATTGCTCGATTGCTCAAATCCCTGATAGAGGAATCCGATGCTCATCATTTGGTTGAAAGTTTCCTCGTCGTAGTCCGCTCCGATTTGGCGATTGTTGACGGCTCGGATGCCCTCGGGGGCGAAGGCTTCCAGGTCTTTTACCTCTTGAGAGAATGAAGCGACTTGGCCGTGATGGAGAGACTGGGTGAGCCCTGTGTAGTTTGATAAGGCTCTTGCGAGTTGGATAATCGCTTTTTGGAAGCGAGATCGCTGGGCGTCCTCCAGCTCGCTCGCTTTTTGCGCTTGCTCGCTGATTACTTTCAGGGAAGGCGCGATTTCGTTGAATGAAAAATAGAAGTGTTCGGTACCCGGCCCCACCAGGGCGATCATTACTTTGCTGCGGGTGCTGGGTTTCTTCGGAAGCTTAAGCAATGAACGGATATCCTCATCCTGAATGCGGAAGACGGGGCGCTCGTGGGCGAGATCTGGACGCATCATTACTTCCGCAAGCCAAACGATCGCCGACGTTTTCTTGCCTTCGTCATTGAGAAAGGATCGCTTGTATCGAATCCCAAGCAGAGCATTCCTGGCAACGGAGTCGAGCGGTTGTATGCGCCCATTCAAGTGAACGGGCGTGTTGCCGAAAGTGGTGTAGTCGATCTCCGTACGTGGAGATTGCTTCATGTAGTTAGATATAAAATACAGGAGCAGAAATGAAACAGCGATAATTGCGGGTAGTCGTTTTTTCATGGCTTCTTGGCGCGTCTTCCAGCGAATGAAAAGAGTCCTTGTCCGAACTGAACCGTTAGACCGGCGAATATAAGAATGCAGGAGATATAGGGCAGGTGGCGTCCGGGATTGCTGACCACTTGCAGGATGGTGGTGGTATCCTCATTGGCGAATCCGCTCTGGAAGAAAGTGAGTCCGTTATATCTGAGCGGATGGTTCATGTAGATGAGGAATTCTCGCTCCTCCCCTCGCTCCTCGTGCGTAAGCTTTATGTCGCTCGAGAAATTCATGGGAATATTGGTCCCCAGATAGCGGTCGTGGCTAAAATCGATGAGCGCGATCTCGAAAGGATAGTAGTAGCGTTTACGTCGGATTTCCAGGGAGTATCGTTTCCCTTCGAACGTGAACTCTTGAGCGGTGAATCCCAGACTCGCGAGCCAAGTGCCGACCACCTGCCCAGAATCGTCGAAAATCGTTAGCATGGCGGTGGTGCGATTGACGTCATCCATCTTTCCCGTTTTGGGGATAGGTTTGGCATAGACTTGCAGGCCAAGCCCTTTGTTCGCGATGAGCGCTTCAGCGGGAGCATTTTCGTCGCGTCTTTGGATCAAAGCGTTCGGCATGTACTGGTTGACGCTGACGGTGAATGGCAGATCTTCGTGTCGCGCGTCTTGCTTCGCTTCGAGCATGGTCTGCGGGAAGGCGTACACGCGGTCGGTTTCGCTCGAGTGGCTGTGATCGATTATCGCGAGTTCCGTGATCTGCCTATCTTCCGAAAAATTGGAGCTGGAACCTTCGTCGATGATCATGGCGCTGTCGGTTTGCATCATGCTGGTTATCAGCTCTCCGAGCAGAAGAGTGATAACGCCGAAGTGTACCATGAGAACGCCCACTTTTTTCCAGGAATATTTGAAGCGTACGAACAGAGCCGTAACCAAATTCGTGAGGAGAACAAAGCCTAGGGTGTATCCGCCAGGGAAATACGGGATGGCGATTTCGGTATTGGGAATGTTCCAGTAGACGAAGAATGTGTAGAAGTAGCGCTCGGTCGCTCCGTGTATTCCGAGGTTTACCTGGTCCAGCGTCCCGATGAATATCAGAATGAGCCCGAGGACCATGCAAGCGATCGCGAGCTCGAGTGAAGAAAAGAACTTGATGAAGGGTTTCATGTTCGGGCTCGGCTAATTCGAGGAGCTTTCAGATTCGAACTGGGATGACTGGACCATCTGGCGAAACTGGGATCGATGCGTTTCGACGAGAAAGATATCGCCCTTGAGCTTATAGAACCAGCTTCGATCATTGTATTTGAGAATCGCTGCGAGGATGCGCTCTTTGGAAAGGGACTTCTCTCTTTCCGTTGTGGGTTTTAGATCAAAGAGCATAAACTCAAGTTCCCCTGCGTTGAGGAGCTCAGCATTGGCGTTGACTTGAGCCTCGTTCCAAGGTCCGAGACCTAGTTGCTGGCGCCACCGATTCACGTTGGCCGCAAGACCGCCGGCTTCGCCCGGAAAGCTAGTGATGGAGAAGTCTGCGGGCGCGAAACCTTCCATTTCAATTTGATAGCTAGCAATGCGAAACGCGGACCCTTCGGACTCGGTCCATCCTGTGGGTGGATCGAATGCGAGAATCAAGTCTTCCACCTGAGCCGTTTGTGATGTCGTTTCGTTCTTGGATTCCGTATCGGTAAACGTGAGCCCGTCGATAAACTGGTCGAAAGCGGTCCGCTGTAAGGCAACCAAGTCGCTCGGACCAGACATTTTGAAGAACCAGCTTTCGCCTTCATAAAGAAAAATGGCCGCTACGATATGTACGGCATCCGAAGCGTCGCTTTCGGGGGGAATGTCCACGAGCTGACCTTTCTGCCCGTCGACTACGATATCGGTGAGCGATTCCGCCAGCTCGCTATTGGATATAGGCGAGAGGCCTGCTTGTCCTCTCCAGCGATTTACGTTGGCGAGCGTACCCCCTACACTGCCAGGGAATGAAGAAACCGTTATCTCAACTTTCGATTCGTTTTCGCCTTCAACGACGAAATTGCCCTTTCGGAATGCGGTGGGCGAAAGCTCTGTCCAGGCAGATGGCTTGGTCCATTGGATCCATCCTTTGCCGCTTTGGCTGGGCGGAGCATCTGCAACCGGGCTCGGCGCTGCGCTTGCAGCGGCTTGCTTGGGGACGTCATACACTTCGACGGTGGCCCGCTTGCAGCTGGAAAGGCTGAGCATGAACGCGAAGAAAGCTGCCCATCTAATTGCGAGATCTCGTGTCATTTAGCCGGGAGCAAAGGACGAAAATCTGGATTACGCAAGCAGGACCGAACGGCGAGCTACCTATTGTCCAAGTAGAAGCGTCGCGCTCAGCAGCTAGCATGACCGCTAATAGAGCGGATCTGGTACGTTTTCTAGGTGGCTACTCTCTAGCGATCCACTCTCGCGGAACCGCCGGAGCGTTGCTTTTCAACCTCATCCAGGGTCGCCATGGAGGTGTCGCCGGGAGTGGTCATGGCCAGGGCTCCGTGGGCAGCGCCATATTCGACAGCTTGCGCGGCATCGCCGGTCGTGAGCAAGCCATAGATGAGGCCCGAGGCGAATGAATCGCCTCCGCCTACGCGATCCAGTATCTCTAGATCAGGTCGGTGGGTGGCTTCATGAAAGGCGCCGTCTGCCCAGCAAATCGCTCCCCAGTCGTTAATGGTGGCGGTCTTGACTCCGCGAAGCGTAGTGGCGACGACCTTAAAATTTGGATAGTCGGCGACGGCTCGATTTATCATGGACTTGAAGCTATCGGTCTCGAGATTGGAGAGGGTCTCGTCGACTCCCTCGATCTCGTATCCAAGACTGGCGGTGAAGTCCTCTTCATTGCCGATCATCACGTCGACATATTGAGCGATCTCGCGATTGACTTCCTGCGCCTTTTCGATGCCTCCGATTCCTTTCCACAATGAAGGCCGGTAATTGAGATCGTAGGACACGATGGTGCCCGCTTCTTTTGCGGCCTTGGCCGCTTCGATTACGAGTTCCGCCGCTGTTTCGCTTAAGGCCGCGAAAATGCCGCCGGTATGGAGCCACCGTGAACCGTCCTGCTCGAAGAGCGCTTTCCAATCCACGTCTCCGGGTTTCATTTGCGACGCCGCCGTATTGCCGCGATCGGGTACGCCCTTCGCACCCCGAATGCCGAAGCCGCGCTCGGTGAAGTTGAGCCCGTTGCGCGTCGATCGGCCGATGCCATCGTAGGCGACCCAATTGATGTAGTCCGTATCGACGCCTCCTTGCAAAATGAAGTCCTCGAGAAGCCGACCGATCTCGTTGTCCGCAAATGCGGTTACGACAGCGGTTCGGAGGCCGAAGCAGCGGCGCAGGCCACGTGATACGTTGTACTCGCCTCCACCTTCCCAGGCGGCGAAGGACCGCGCTGTGCGTGTGCGTCCCTCTCCAGGATCAAGGCGTAGCATGATTTCCCCAAGGGAGACGCAATCGTATTTGCTGTTGCTAGAAGGTCTGAGTTGTAAAGCGCTCATAATAAGAGGGCCTACTGAATGCGTACGGATTTCAAATGCAAGCGAAAAGCTAACACGCGTTTGGTTTCTGGGACGCGCGTAAAGATTGCCATGAGGGCCTTTTCGATTCAAGTAGCGGGGGTATGATATCGGGAAAGAAAGGGTCGTCTCTGGATCGCGTGCTGGGGCAAGTAGAGTCTCTGGATACGATTAACCTGACGAACTTGGTCAACAAGCTCGCTCGAGAGCGGGCCTTTTTGGAAACGATATTCAACACGGCATTGGAAGGGATCCTCGTCATTACGGACTTGGGGCTTATCGAATATGCTAATGTCGCGAGCCATCGAATGATTGGATTGAAGGAGTCTGATGTGGGCGATTCTTCGCTGTGGCGTCTGATTCCCGAATTGCGAAACTCATTGGGACTCGAAGAGGGCGATCGCCTGGAATCTTCGGTGAGTTCTCGGGAGCTTGAACTTACGTACCCGGAAAATCGTTACGTCCGTCTCTACATTCTCCCGTTTGAGGGAGAAGGCGAGTCCGAGGAAGGGATAGACGAAACGCGATTTGTGGTGATTCTTTCGGATATAACCGCAGAGAAGCATTCGAGCGAGGAGTCATTGGAGTCGGAACGCGTGAGCTCGATTCTGCTGCTAGCGGCGGGGGTGGCCCACGAGTTGGGGAATCCGCTGAATTCGATTACCATTCACCTCCAGCTGATGGAGAGGCAGCTAGCGAAGCTAGAGGCGTCCCCTCATCATGAGAAGCTAGAGTCATCGGTAGAAATATGCCGTGAAGAGGTTTCTCGATTGGATGGGATCATCAAGAACTTCCTGGAAGCGATTCGCCCGCAGATTCCAGATTTCCAGACATTGAATCTGAATGAGGCCTTAGAGGAATCATTCGAGTTTCAAGCGAATGAGTTGGAAGATCGAGGCATTTCAGTGGAGATCGAGACGGGTTCGGAGAATCCGATCGTGCGCGCGGATAAGCAGCAGGTGAAGCAGGTGTTTTTCAATCTGACCAAGAACGCCATGGAAGCGATGCAGCCAGGTGGGCTCATACGCGTGAAAGTTCAGTCGGACGAAGAGCGGTTCTATATCCGGTTTGGAGATTCCGGCTCAGGGATCGGACAGGAATTCCTCTCGCAGGTTTTCCGGCCCTACCAAACCACCAAGAAAGAAGGGACCGGGCTCGGGTTGATGATCGTCCAGCGTATTATGCGCGAGCATGGGGGACAAGTTGGCATAGATAGCAAGGAAGGTGTGGGGACCGTTGTGACCTTGGAGTTTCCGAAGCGAAATCGTAAATTTAGGATGCTCGAGTAGGTAAAATCGTACTGGGGAAGGATAGTTGATAGAAGCTGTTCCATTTCGAGCAACCGAGGAAAGTGTGACACTTTTGCACGTTGACCTCGCCTCATTCGTTCCGTAGATTCAACGGATGCTTCCTACTGTATTGATCGTAGATGACGAGCGCCATACGAGAGAAGGTCTTCAGCAAGTTCTGGAAGACCAATATGACATATATTTAGCCGAGAACGCGGATCAGGCGTTTACTCTCATGGAGAGCGAAACGTTTGATCTTGTGCTCACCGATCTAAGGATGCCCGGCAAGTCGGGATTGAAGGTGATCGACAAGGCCTTGGCGCTGAAGAACCGTCCTCCGGTGATTATGATGACTGCGTATGGAAATGTGCCCTCCGCGGTCGAGGCCATGAAGCGCGGCGCTTACGATTTCCTGACGAAGCCAGTTAATCTGGAGAAGCTGGAAATACTGGCGAAGCGGGCCCTCGAATCCAAGTTGCTCCAAGTGGAGGTCGAGCAATTGCATGAGCGATTGGACGTGAAGTACAGTTTCGATGGAATCATTGGGAATTCATCCGAGCTCAAGCAGGTAATCGAACGGGTTAAGCTCGTCGCTCCCTCTAGGGCGAGCGTTTTGATCGAAGGAGAAACCGGAACGGGCAAGGAGCGAATCGCCCAAGCGATCCATCAGAATAGCGCTCGCGCCTCAGGCCCCTTCGTAGCGGTGCCCTGCGCTGCCCTTCCTTCCAATTTACTAGAGAGTGAACTGTTCGGGCATGAGAAAGGAGCGTTTACAGGCGCGACGGAACGTCGAATAGGACGTTTTGAGCTCGCCCATGAAGGCACGTTATTCCTGGACGAAATTGGGGAGATCAGCTTGTCGACGCAGGTGAAGTTGCTTCGCTTTCTGGAGCAACGCACGTTCGAGCGGATCGGTAGTTCAAAATCGATTACAGTGGATACGCGCCTAGTAGCGGCCACGAACCGCGACTTGAATCGAATGGTTCAGGAAGGGACCTTTCGGGAAGACTTGTACTTTCGCCTGAACGTAGTGCAGATTACGATGCCTCCTTTGAGGGACCGAAGCGAAGACTTGCCTGTGCTCCTGTCGCACTTTCTCGAAGAATTCTCGAAGGAGAACCAAGTGGAGCCTCCAACCTTCGAGCCGGGAGCGATGCAGTGCTTGAGGCGATACAATTGGCCTGGGAATATTCGCGAGTTGCGAAACTTCGCGGAGAACGCAGTCGTCCTGCATCGCGGCGGCGTGATCCACGACTACGATCTCGAGTCGAAATTTCGAGGAGAGACACGCTTGATCGATGGCGAGCGCGTCGTAATTTCGCCCTTGGATAAGGAGGAGAACGAGAAGCGCTTGCTTCGCGAGGCGTTGGCCGATGCCAAGGGAAACCGAACTCGCGCTGCGAAGCTTTTGGGCATTAGCCGTCGCACGCTCCACCGAAAGCTGCAGCATTGGCCCGAGCTTGATGTCAAGGATCGCTAGGCGGCAAACGGCATCGTCTCTGGTGGAGAAGGAATGGCATTGAGTTTTAGGAGAATACTGTTGACTTAGGGGTGCGGAAGCGGATTTTAGCCACTCATTATTTCGCGGGCGTAGCTCAGTTGGTAGAGCACCACCTTGCCAAGGTGGCTGTCGAGAGTTCGAATCTCTTCGCCCGCTCCATTTTTCCGGTTCACATAACCCCCTTATCCTCCATGCGGAGGATTTTTTTGGTCTACGAACCCTGGGTATTCGAACTTTTTGTAATTCTCCATGCTGAAGCGAACATTCGCTTGAGGAAGAAAAGGCGTCGGCTAAGGTTCCGGCTATGAAAGCGTCGGACTTCTTTGAACTTCCCGAAAGCATGCCGTTTCAAGGGTTCTTTGATCCTGATGCGGCTCCTTGGGATTGGCTTCCGCAAATCAAGCGGGCGTTGGAAGGGCTGCAAGGTAACGCGGCTCATCGCGAGCTCCCAGCGGGAGTCCACATCGAAGGCGAGGTATTCCTGCATGAGTCCGTCAAGCTGCCCCCGTATTGCGTCATCCAAGGACCGTGCTGGATTGGAGAAAATGCAGAGATACGCCCCGGCGCCTACCTTAGGGGCAACGTCATCATCGGTGCCGGTAGTGTCGTAGGAAATTCGTGCGAGTACAAGAACGCGCTATTGATGGAGAATACCCAGACGCCTCACTTTTCATACGTGGGCGACTCGATCTTGGGGAGCGGCGCTCATCTAGGAGCAGGTGTCATCCTGTCGAACCTTCGATTCGACCAAGCTAATGTGCGCGTGAAGGTAGAGGGTGAATTAGTGGATACAGGATTGCGGAAGTTTGGAGCGATCTTGGGCGAACGGGCTGAGGTCGGTTGCAATTCTGCCCTGATGCCCGGTTCGTTAATTGGAAAGTGCTCTCTTGTGGGCCCCACTACTAGCTTTTCAGGCGTCCTGGAGGCCGGAATGCTCTGCCTTGAGCGATCCGATCGCCGTAAGACCCCCTTGCGCGACTGAACGTAATGTCGCATATGTTATATTCCTAGACCGATAAGTCATAAATTGGGCCCAATTAGAAAATCTAGGTTGTATCGACAATCCTAGATGCTTACACGAAACCCTTAACGTCAAATACGAGCGTTTCCAATACCATTTAGTATATGAGAATTTTGTCAGGCATTCAGCCCTCTGGCGTCCTGCACGTAGGGAACTACTTTGGAATGATGAAGCCGTCAATCGAGCTTCAGAACCAAGGCGAGGCATTCTATTTCATTGCCGACTACCATTCCATGACCTCGCTCTTCGATGCGGAGTTGAGACGCGAATACACGAGACAGGTAGCGATCGACTTCATGGCTTGCGGCTTGGATCCTGAAAAGGCTGTTCTCTTCAAGCAATCGGATGTGCCCGAGCACGTAGAGCTATCCTGGATACTTTCCTCGATTTGCCCGATGGGTTTGCTGGAACGTTGCCATAGCTATAAGGACAAGATCGCTAAGGGGCTATCCGCGAACCATGGCCTGTTCGCTTACCCAGTCCTCATGGCAGCGGATATTCTAATATACGACGCGGAGAGCGTTCCGGTAGGCAGGGATCAAAAGCAGCATGTGGAGGTCACACGAGATCTGGCCATAAAGTTCAACCAAGCCTATGGCGAGACCTTCGTTATACCTGAACCGCGCTTTCGTGAAGGCGCTGAAACGATCCCGGGCCTTGATGGCCAGAAGATGAGCAAGAGCTACAACAACACGGTTGAGATATTTGGAGAGGAAAAGGCGACTCGAAAGCGAATTATGAGCATTGTAATGGATAGTCGCTCTCGAGAGGAGCCTAAGCCGGATGCAGAAGAAAACCGCGCCATTGAATTGATTAAGCACTTGGCGCATGAGGCTGTTTATTTAGATGAGGTCGAAAAGCTCAAGGCGGGTGGCTACGGCTACGGCGACCTTAAGAAGCGTCTATTCGAGCTTTATTGGGAGTATTTTCGAGAGGCGCGGGAGCGTCGAGAGGACCTAGTGAAAAACTTGGATTACGTGGATCAGGTTTTAAATGAGGGCGCTGAAAGGGCCCGTGGTATCGCTCGCGTTGTCAACAAGCGGGCTCGCGCTGCATGTGGACTTGAATAAGGAAGCGGAATCAATGCGAATCGGCGAAGCCTGATGAGTAGGCCAAAAATAAAGGTCATGATTGTGGATGATTCGTCCACTGCCCGCCGAATCTTGACGGAGATAGTTAATCGGCACCCCTTGCTCGAAGTGACCTCGCACGTTGCGGATCCCTACGAAGCGGTTGCGGAGCTGAAGCGTCAATCGCCTGACGTTATGATCCTGGATGTGCAGATGCCTCGCATGGATGGAATTACGTTCCTGAAGAAGCTCATGTCGATTCAACCGCTACCGGTAGTTATGTGCTCGAGCTTTACTGAGAAGGGGTCCGCTACTTCCTTGAGATGCCTGGAAAACGGAGCTATTGACATTATTGCGAAGGGAATTATATACCTAAGTGCCGAGAGAAAGGATTAGCCCTCTCGCTCTGTCTTGTGTTTTTCGATATTTCTCTCTTCGACCGTCACAGGTTTGACCAACTCGCTGGCCAGATCGTCAGGGCTGCAATCCATAGCAAAAACTTCCTCCTTCTCCCTTCTGGTTGGTTCGTAGCTTGGCGGTAATAATTCAATGGTGCGTTTGTTCGTCATTTGGGTATCCTCCTATTTTTGCGAATAATCTCTTTCAGATCTGTAACGGGCACGGGCGGGCTGGCCAGATGCACAATGGCATGACAATTTGGACACAGCGGGATCAAATCATCCATATTTGGCACCTCAGGGTTCTTAATCGAAGCTAACGGCTTAGCGTGGTGAATATGAATGAACCCACGTGCAATTTCTCCGTACATTTCTGCCATTTCCAATCGGCATCCAAAGCAACGAACGCCGTGACGTTTAATCGCGGCATTTCTGTTTCGTGGGTCTCTCTCATATTGGTTAACGAGGATGGTTCGAGTAAGCCCCTCCTGAAACCCCTCCAATAATTCCTCTCCCTCCATCTGACAATCTTCACTCGGATCAAATGATATCCTATAAGGCTCATCAGCGTTCTGGGGAGTTTCCAAGATTATGCGGTCGCCAGAGCGAAGCAAATACCTCCTGATATAACCAACAACATAGGTTATGCGAGACTCGTGCTCCTTGGCACGATGGCGAAACTTAAAAGCCCATTCACGACCCGTGTGGTCAAGGCATTGAAACATAGAACCATCACGACCACGCATGGATTCGGGAAACAACTGTTCGCCATCAACCACAGGGATTAAAATGCCGCTCTGATGGGTTTTGGATTCTCCTGCATCTGTCGCGCTTAGAATCTTAGTGATCTTCGCTACAGGCATTCCAAGGCTACTTTCGCGATAGCATTTGCAACCGGGACAGCTACAGCATTCCCAAATTGTTTATAAGCTTGATTGTCGGATACGGGGATTATGAATTCTGGGTTGCGATCAGCATCGAAACCTTGCAATCTCGAACATTCGCGAGGCGTCAGCCTGCGGGGGCGGTTGCGCGCTTGCTTCACAAGAATTTCAGACCCGTCCTTGCAATACCGAGACGACAAAGTACGCGCGCGATCCGTTTTGCCAACAAGACTAAAGCCGAAACCGTTCCCTTTAGCTTCATGCTTGCGCCTGTAGGCTTGCAAATAATCCCACATGTGTTCTGTAAGCGTATATTTATCGCCCACGCGAAGGCGACCTTTTCTTCTGATGGTGTAAGGGATTTCTTCAGTCTCGCGCCCATCATGCAGCACCGTATTCAACGCAGGCCATGTGTGGTCTTCCGGTACTTCTACAGCGTCGAGATTACAAGCTTCATTCCCCCGCCGAGCAACCACGAAAACGCGCTCTCGATGCTGGGGCACCCATGCAGCGGCGTCAAATATCTGCCACGCAACGGCGTATCCTAAGTCTTCCAAGGTGCCCCTGATGATTGCGAACGTTCTGCCTTTATCATGGTTCACGAGATTCTTAACGTTCTCCAATACCACCAAATCAGGGGCCTTTGCCTTGATAATGCGAGCTGCGTGAAAAAATAAAGTCCCCTGATTTTCACAAGACATGCCCGTCGCCACCCCCAAAGCGTTGCGCTTTGAAATGCCGGCGATACTGAACGGTTGACAAGGAAACCCAGCCAATAGAACATCGTGAGAAGGAACAGAATTGGCCTCTAGCTCACGAACATCCCCAACATCGATTGTGACATTAAGATTATTCGCTTGGTAGGTTTTGGCAGCATACCTATCGAATTCGTTAGCGAATACGCACATAGCTCCTTCACGCTTAAACCCCTCTCCCAGTCCGCCAATACCGGCGAACAATTCAACATAGCGAACGGTCATGATTCGGCAGTAGTATTGCTAGGGGACAGCCGAAACAGCTCTGGCAGCGCAATCCCTTTTCGATCCGCTCTTCCTAGCACGTTCTTTCCCATAGCCCTCTCCGTCAACATTGCGTCTCCCCATAATAGCGCCTAAAATCACTAGCCGCGTCAACCGTTTTCGGCACTTAGGCATATAATTCCCATTGCGAAGCCGAAATCGGCAACGCCCAAGGAGAAGCAAGAGCTTGAAACGCGTATCCATGATACGATACAATCCGCCGCGGTTGCTCGTTTTCGATCTAGAAATAGTCAATCGCTGTCTCCAGCCAAGGCAAGCGTATCTAAACCGAATACTGAGCCTGAAGCCAAGTTCACGGCGAATGAGATACTCCCTCCGCCAAAAATGGTAGTGGTCGAACAAATACCGGATACACCGAAGATTATAGCGGTGGGCGCATCGACGGGAGGGACGGATGCCATTCGAGTTTTTCTCGAGACAATGCCTCAGGATTGCCCCGGTTTGGTAATCGTTCAGCACATGCCCGAGCACTTCACCGAATCCTTCGCCAATCGCTTGGATCAGATCTGCCCGATAAACGTTCGGGAAGCGAAAAACGGGGACACCGTAGAGCCAGGGCTCGCGCTCATAGCTCCTGGGAGCCACCACATGATTCTAAAACAAACGGGACAACGTTATTTCGTCGGAAACATTGGAGGGTCCATTAGTGAGCCGACATCGCCCCTCTGTAGACGTGCTTTTTCGATCCGTTGCCGATTCAGCGGGAAAGAATGCCATTGGGGTAATACTTACGGGCATGGGTGACGATGGGGCCACGGGTATGCTCGAGATGAAGCGTTCGGGGGGCTATAACTTTGCCCAAGACGAAGCAAGTTGCGTCGTGTTCGGAATGCCGAACGAAGCGATTAAGCGTGGGGGGGTAGACGAAGTCCTTGGTTTGGATCGCTTGACCGAGGCGAGCCTAGGCAAATAGCGCGGCGAGCCGCGTCTAGAAGGAATCATATATGAATTTGGCCAGCGGATCGTTGGCTTCTCTTGCACCATACCGTGGCTATTGAAGCCAAGAATCTTTAGGGAGGAGCCTTTCCCTGCTTTTGTGAGCGCTTTATGCATCTGACGCGATTGCCGGGAAGCGACTATTTCGTCGCTTCCTCCATGAAGCAGATACACGGGCGCTGCAATTTGATCCGCTACGGTTATCGCTGATGCAGCCTGCCACCAATCCTTCTCGTTGTCGTAGTCGCCATAGTAGGTATGGAGCTTCAATTTCCAGTAGACAGGCTCTTTGGCAAACTCTCGATCCATCTCCTTGACCCAGTCATACACGCCGGCGTACCCAATAACGCAGGCGAAAAGGCTTGGGTGTTCTGCTGCGGTCCTTAGGGCAACATGGCCGCCGAAGCTAGAACCGTAAATGGCGATTTGACCGGGGGTGGCATACCCCTGCTCGATGGCCCATTTGACGCCATCCGCGGTATCGACGATCGATGCGTGGATCGCTTCGAGATGCGAATAGGGACTGTATTGCAGTCCGTAATCGCTCGAGCCCCTGTAGTTGATTTTCATTACGGTATATCCTAAGGCTGCGAAGTACTGGGCTTCGCTGTCCCATCCCCAATAGTCGCGGGCTCGTGGACCTCCATGAATCATGACGACCAGACCTTTTCCGGGACTGCCTCCTCTGGGGCTTGTTAGGAGCGCGTGAATTTCTTTTCCCTCGCTTCCCGGATAGGTGATCGGATTGACGGGAGACATCTTATTCGGATCGATCCAAGGGCGTTCACTACCGATGACGCTTGTGTCGCCTGATTCCCCGTCAAACAGCAACCACTCGCCGGGGTGCCGGTCGCTGTGTCGACGCACAACGGTTAGCCCATTGCTTGCGAAACCGTGGATATCGTTGAGGGTTTGGGGGAAAGGCCTGATTGATTTGCTCTTGTAGGTGATGATGAGATTCCTGGAACCAGATTGTGCGTCGCCTATCGGACTGGTAGCGGAAGCCGAATACCTCCTCGGTTTCCGGATCCATAATGTACTCCTCCGGAATGAGGTCGTAGTTGGGGTCCTCGATGATGGGTCCATAGAACGCATTCTTCGCGCAATCGAATGCCCGAGCGATGACGCGGTCTCCTCCATCGGGTCGATAGAAGGCGAGCGTTTTTTCGGGTTCATTGAGAAATAGGATGCCGTACGAATTCGTTCCTGGGTTGATCTCTTTCCATGGCGCATCAGGGTGGGCCCGATACTCGAAACGATCGTCTTCGTTCTCGTCTACCCACTGACGTATGCGTACGATCCCGTCCTTATCCGTAAACCAGCTGATGATATGCCCGGGATTTCGAATCAACGTCTTCCGCCCAAGCGATTCGATATCGTAAAGCTCAAGATCGAAGAACTTTTCGCTGCGGCCCGTATCCTTGATGAGGAGCTTGTTCTCTCGATCCGGAATCAGATCGTATACCTCTACGTAGTCATTTGCTTTGCTCAAGGACAGTCTGCGATTGGTTGAGAAAACCTGCGAAGGTATTCCCAGTCTTTGAGCGAATATGAGCACCTCGTCCTGGCTGACCCAATAGTGATCATATACGGAGTGACCGCTTCCCGCGGAAACTGATCGCCGTCTCCCTGTATCGAACTCGTAAGTGAAAAGGCTCCGCTTCCCGTTGTAGCCAATATAGCTGAGATAGCGATTTCCAGGCGATATTCGAGCCGCTTCGATATCCGGTTTGAAGAAGAACTAGCTGAGCCAATGTCTTTGGCTTGCGGGCGCTTGCCTCGAAAGCGAAGAGCGTCGTCGCGGCCAAGGCGAAATACAATACGATGCGTGACATTCGGCTATTTGGGTAGGAAGGAGCGCGGCTGAGCATTCAATGGTCGCGGAAGACGCGGTATTACTATATACGGTTCAATTGCCGTTTAGGATTCACGGATAGATACTTGCGTTTGTCTAGAAGATCTACCCCAATGGGTCTATCTATTGTGGGTCGTATGATGCGTTACGTATGATCATCCGCCAAACCAGAAATCTATTTGATCCCGCAACCGTTGAGCGATTCCATTCTCTCGATCATTACATTGCTATTGGAGTCGTAGAATCTGCATCGATGGCGATTCATGCGTTTCGGATCAGGAGGGCATCTTCCTCGCTTCGCTAGTTATCGAAAACGAATCGGAAATTCGAGCCTGTAAAATTTTTTGTGTAAATGATTCGAACTGATGTTCTTAAGCGCTAGAGAGAACATCGAATGGAAGACGAGATCAAGGAGGAGCTGATCGACCAGCCTCTCGACGGCTATAGCGGCCCGGAGGGCCTGGTAGGTCCCGAAGGGCTTTTAGCAGAGCTGAAGAAGCGGCTGATGAACCGGGTTCTGGACGCGGAGCTGACCGCTCACCTGGGGCGGGGGAAGCATGCCTGGGCCAATGGCGGGAACGTCCGCAGCGGGCGCAGCGGCAAGACGCTTCGCAGCGACGACGGGAAGCTTGCGATCGAGGTTCCCCGGGACCGCAAGGGCGAGCTCGAGCCGGCGCTCGCTCCGAAGAGGCAGCGCCGCTTCGACGGCTTCGGCGAGGTGATCGTGAGCCTGCGCTCTCGGGGCCTGACGGTCCGGGATGTCCAGGAGCGCCTGCTTGGGATGCACAAGGTGGAGGTCTCGCCCATGCTCATCCCCAACGCCACCGAGGCGGTGGCCGAGGAGGTCGAGCAGTGGCAGTCGCGGCCGCTGGAGCGGGAGTTGCTGGCGCAAGAGGTGACTTCGCTTCTTCTTAAAGAAGAATTAACTAACATGACCTTATCATAAGGTCTCAATTTGCGATTAGGCAAAGATCAACGGTGACGTTCAATTATATCCGCTCGCGCAGGCGACAAGAGCCTTAGCAAGAGCATTGTATCGTTTTCTCAAAACTTCTGGGTTATTCTGCACTTGGGCTAAAATACCTTCAGCGGTTAGGGCAGCCAAGGAAGTTGATCGTGCCTTGTCTATCGACTGAGCATTATACGTAAATGCATTTCCACTTTGGTCTTTAGCCGATTGAACAAGATTTTTCAAATTCGATACTTCAGTTTTAACTTTTTCTTCAACTTCGGCATCGGCGACCAAAGAATCCTGCAATCTCTGCTTCAATTGATCTACATCCAAAGGATTACGGGCAATATTGACCTGTTCAGTTCTCAATTTTTTGAATACGCTATCTAGAGCCATAGCGATTTCTCCCATCGCCTTTGGATCATGAACGTTATCCAAGCCACTAGACCGAATTTTTTGAAAAATACACTCATATGCCTCTGCAGCCCCTAGATAATTATCAGCCTGAGTTTTCACCTCGTAGGCATTAGAAAAAACGTCAGGCGCTCCCGCCAAAGCAACGGCCCACTCGACAAGATCAACATCCCCGTCCAATCCTGCAACAAATCCCGAAACACTCGCAACAAAACGCACGTTCTTGAATGCATTCTCAACACCCACTATCTTAATATATTTCTGATAGCAAAATTCCTGCAGAGTCCACGCTTGTTTTTTCGCTTCGACCAAGGTTAGTGGAACAGCTAAATTGCTTGGCGGGGCGTTATAAGTTGTCGGTTTGATAACCTTATGAGGGCTCAGGACCGTACAACCAGCGGACACAAACAGAACGACAGAGACAACGAGAAACTTAGCAGCTTTCATATGAGTAGGATTCTCAACGATACCAAACAGATCAAAATTTGGTGCCAAGATCAGTTAATCGATTATACGCAGAGGATTAAATATGGCGTGGGAGCAGTATAGGTTTCATTCATACACGAGAACCGTTAACGTGATCAAACACGACTGACAACTGCTCACATGTCATCCTTTCCTGTCTCGTAACCCTTTTCCCGTCTCGGCTACAATTGAACATTGGTTGCGAGGACCGAGCCAGTCCTTCCTACCCTTAAACCGCCGCTGCTCGCAATGCGGTTCTAATTCGAGTGGTTTCTTCATCGCCTACCTTGGCTTGGTTCGCGAATGTTTCCCAATCCTCCAAAGACGCGACCACCGCATCGATCGCGTTCTTCAGCTTCGGTACGGTAGCCACATCGCATTGTCGACCAATGGCCAGGAGGTCCTCCCTTGAAATTGCTTCTCGCTTCCCCAGGACCGACATTTGCTGGGTCGCCGTCCATTTGCCGGGTTGAGGATTGAACGCATAGGTTACGTCATAAGCCGGCGCCAGTTCCCAGCCTCCGGATGCTCCGAGCATAAATCCGAAGTTCTTCGTATGGTCATCGCGATTGCATCCTAGGATATTGAATACCATTCTCCTAAATCCCTCCAGCTTCGACCGAGGCGGTAAATCCAGATCCTCGATAACCTTAAAATAGTCCTCGTACGAATGGCTGTGCGTGCCCGGGGCGCTATACTGCATGTGGGCTACCCCGCATAGGGACGCGCAGTGGATCTTGCCGCCATCCGGAGTGCGGTCATATCGCCGGGTCATAAAATGGGCCCGGCCTCCTTCTTCGAACAACTGGCACTCAGACATCGTCAGTCCCGCTTCTTTCGCCATTAAATAATAAGCGTATTCAATCCTTCCATACCCTTGCGGATCCCGAACGCCATCAAATGATTCCGAAACCCCGTCGAATTTCAGCAGCCAGTGCTCAAAGCCCGGTAGCGCATCCGCCTGACCCGAACGGACTTCCATCGTCCCTGGATTGAGCGCGATCACCGCCTTAGCCCTCGCGCCACCGGCAGATGTTCCCACCCTAAGGATCTCTCTCAGACCTTCCTCGTTATTCAGCTCCGTCGTTAGCCCGTCTTTCTGAGACAAGGCTCGGGAAGCCAGCTCGACCAGCTTGTCGATTTCAACACGCTCCGAGACCGAGGACTTGTCCCTAAGTCCCGGCTGAAACTCGAGCGCTCCCATGCCTCGATTTCCGATGTAGCACAGGCGCTCAACCGGAGAAAAGTCCGTCGGTTCGCGCCCCTGCTGCCTGAGCCAGGCGTCGATCAAAGTATGCCCATAGGCATCCGGCAGGCAATCGGACAACATGCCCGGCAGACCAAAATAGGACTCATGCAAATTCGGAAACTGGAAAGGGCCCGCCCTCAACGGCATCTTCAACGGCGCCAGCTCCACCCCTTCCCGCGCAAACTCGGGCGTGTATTCAAAAACCGCAAAGCGGCGGGACGCATCCCAGAACACCACCCCAGCTTTCGCGCCCTGGTAAAAAACGTTTGCGATGGAAGTTGCCATCTAGCGAACCCGTTGCCTTTGCTTCCCCGCCAGCTTCTGCAGATCGATCGGACTCACCGCCGGAGCCGGCAGCATCTCAGCCAAAGCCTCCCGGTGCCCTAATGCCCTCAGGATCCGCACCAGCGACGCCGTGGCGACCGAACGGCCATTCTCCAGCGCGGAAATCACGTCCGAACTAACCGCCGCCTTGTCAGCCAAGTCCTTCTGCTTGATCCCCTGGGCAATCCGCTCTCTGCGAACCCGTTTTCCCAGCTCTTCTAGTTCTTTCATTAATATTGGTATTTATCGGTTTAAATTAACTTCTTTTCATTTAATATCGGTATGTTACTTATTTATACTTAGCTTTTAGATAAAGTTCTCCGCAAAAGTCAACCCTAGAACCGACGATCCTCTATTCTGTGGGCTATTTGGAAGGCTGGAAGCGTTTAGCCGAGACGTTCCCCTTAATGCACGTGAGAAAACTGGATCCCGATGTGGTCCGCTCCCATCCCGTAGAAGGTTAATATTGGTTGGGTTAAGCTGCTGAGATGGGTAGCGAGCGAGCGCTGATCGTGTAGTCCTGCCGCCCATAGACAGTATATCCTACGTACCCCCCGGGAACGCCGAGCCCCAGCTCGGCAAATCACCCTAGCCAGTGGATAACCCTGCCTGGGCACATTGCATTGTCTGAATTTACAGGTAAGCCGGCATCATTGATCGGTACTACAACCACATCTCGACAAGGATGACGGCCCTGATCGCTGCCCCCTCCCTCATTCATGTTCACTCTTCAGAATATTACTTACGACGTTTGATCCCTTTTTGTCCTCCACTCTAACAATTCCCTGTTAGACCAATCAGCCATATACCACACAATAAAGGTTCTTTCACCAAACGCGATTCTAAGATGCCTAAAGAAACGAACACCCGTAAGACCGAAAATAGAACACGCTAATTTCCAAATTTTGAACCTGACAACCTACAGAGAGGCGCTCATCCCGTTCTCAAACGCCGTAGAAGACGACCTGGATGAGCAATTTGCCTCTGTTTCATTGACAGAAAGTTTGCTCAATCATGCACATATCATACAAATCACATTCAAATGCCGAAACGAATTCCAGCACCCGTTAAGCCAGAAGTTCTCGTTTGGGCCAGAACCTCGGCTCGATTGAGCCTAGCTCAGGCAGCTCGGAAAATAAAATTAGCAGAAGAGCAGCTTGAGGCATGGGAAAATGGCAAGGTCAACCCAACGATACCGCAGCTTCGGAAACTCGGTGAAGCGTACAAACGTCCTATCGCAGTTTTTTTCTTGTCAGAGCCTCCTAAAGACTTCTCACCACAAAAGGAATTTCGTCGTCTGCCAGGCAAGGCTCCTGGCTTCGAATCGCCAGAACTCGTTCAGGCAATTCGCAAAGCTTACTACCAGAGAGCGGCTGCGCTTGAATTGAGCGAAATCCTAAGCGCGTCACCGCCCAGTATTGAGGAATCCGTCCATCCCACTTTAGATCAAGAGCAAGCAGGACAGTACATTCGCGAGTCCTTAGGCGTTAGTTGGGAAGATCAGGCTAGTTGGTCAAGACCCCATGCGGCTCTGGCTGCATGGCGCACAGCCATTGAATCAAAAGGTATACTCGTTTTTCAAACAGGCGATGCTCCTCTTGGAGAAATGCGAGGTACATGCATTCCTGATCAGCCTTTCCCCATCATCCTAGTTAACAGCAAGGACGCCCCACACGGTCGCGTATTCACGCTCATCCATGAATACGTCCACGTGCTCTTACATGCAGCTGGACACAAAACGTCCAGAATGGAGGGGGTCCAATTTCCTGAAGATCAGTCCCTAGAAATCGCCGCAAACGCATTTGCGGCGGCAGCACTCCTTCCAAGGGACCCATTCCTTGAAGTTGCAGAGAACTATCCCGCTGCTGTCCATGGAGATGATTCCGCACTTCGACTCCTTTCGCAAAGAGTCAAAGTCAGCCCTGAAACCGTTTTGCGACGACTTGTCACGCTTCGAAAATCCCAACAGTCGACATACCGTCAAAAAAGAGAGTCTTGGGGCAACGAAGTCTGGTATGTCCAAGCAAGCAAAGGCGGACCCGGACCTATACCACAGCACGTCAAAGTGCTCGCTCGGGATGGTCGCGGATTTGCTCGAATGGTATTCGATGCCTATGACAGACGTCTAATCTCAACGAGTGCCGCAAGCGATTATTTAGGGACCAAACCCAATCACTTTTCGAATATCAGGCAGGAGCTATCGATGACCTCCGGGGACAAGCGCGGATGAAATATTGCATTGATACAAGTGCTTGGATGGACGGTTGGGTTCGTGACTACCCACAAGACGTCTTCCCATCCCTCTGGACTAAACTCGATGAACACGTGGAGGATGGAGCGATCGTCTCAAGCGAAGAAGTCTATATCGAAATAGCTAAAAAGGAAGACGGACTCCACCAATGGATAAAAGATAGAAAGAAAATGCTCATCCCTATCGAACGCGAAATCCAAGAAATCGTTTTCGATCTGTTGGCAACGTATCCAAGGCTTGTAGATACAAAGCGCAACAGATCACAAGCGGACCCATTCGTAATAGCCACGGCAGCACATCTCGAAACAGCTGTCGTAACGGGTGAGCAACCATCAAACAATCTCACCCGGCCAAAGATACCTGATGTTTGCAACGAGAGGGAGATTCCCTGTATTTCATTCTTAGAGATGCTTCGAGAGATCGGTTGTAAGTTCTAACTAATACATGAAAAAAACCGAAACCCAATTCGACTGACAGTCAAAGGGAGAGGCGAAGGGGTTATGTGTCAATTCAGCGGTTCCAAGGGCACGACGGAGTTCAAGCGGTCAGTCATTACCGTTCCGGGAGGTGGCAAGCAACCCCTTGTAATCGGTTTTCAACTACCGAGCTAATTACAGCAACCTATTCACTCGATTCCCTTGTAGAGCTTAAGCCAATCGATCTGGATCGTCCCGAAGTCCTGTCCCTTGAAATCGATCTGCTGCACTTCCACATCGTTTTGCAGCGTGATCAGCTCGTCTTTTATGATTTCTTTGCGACCGTTTACTTCGATTGCTATGACGCCCTCTTTGATTTCCAAGGCGAGATCGTTCCATTGGTTGAACGGAAAAAAGTCCCCCTCGATAACGAACTTCTTCTTTTTCTGCAGCGTCAGCGTTGTTTTCCCTTCCCGAAATATGAAGGAGCTCACATGGTGGCCTAAATCCAGCAACGAACCTCGGTCCCTGCCTTTCTTAAATGTCTCGTCATAGCGCACACGCATCTGGATGGCGAAGGCTCGCGGCACCGGCTTCAGGAAGATCACCGTACGCGTACCGCCGTGACCATCCCCCGTTGCCTGGATCCTCTTTTGAAATTCCTCCGTCGCCAACCCTCCTACCAGGATGCCGTCTACCACATTCCACTGCGTTTCCTGACGAATCGTCCACTGCTCCGGCATATCGTGCGGCCCGTCGTTATCAAACGGATCGTCATAGATCAGTTCGACCGTACGAAAGAGCTCTGATTGGTACTCCCCGGCGTGTGATACGTTCTGTGAATACAAACCGAACAGTGAACAGGCAATGACGGCAATGACGTTTGGATGGGGTCGACTCATGTTAAAAGGGTTGGTCAATATTTGATCGAGTTCATTGGCTCCTCATTACCTGGAGGCACTCGCAAAAAGCTTCGCCACTCCCTCAACCTAAAAGCAAACGTCACTCCGACAATTTGATACCTTTCATCTTTACGGTGTCCAACTCAAAAAAGTCGTTGACTAGCTTTGACACCACTGGCCCTATCAAAACTGAGCCCTCGCATCTTTTTGGCATATACGAACCAACCAATGCAGATACTAGGTCTCCTGTGTGTTTGCAGAATTGGCTCGCAGGATTATCTGGTCTCGCATTATCGAGATAGTCGACTCAATGCTTAGCGAACCAATCTCGACAAATCGTTCTATAGATATTTCGTAATTCGGATCGCCCGTTGTTTCATTTTCACTACCGAAATCTTGAATATTATTGAGAAGAACCTCGTTGGGACCCCGCGAACTAGCCCACTTTTGATGAGGTGATTTTCGTCGATCAACGAAAGGGAAATCATCGATGGAAAAGACAAGACGCGCGACCGAGCAGATAATCCGCATACTGAGGGAGGCCGACACGGGGCTTCGGACCGAGGGGATCTGCCGCAGGCGCAGCATCAGCTCCCAGAGCTTCTATCGCTGGAAGAGCAAGTACGGAGGCATGGATCTGAAGGAGGTTCAGCGTCTTCGCGACCTAGAGAAGGAGAACACCGAGCTCAAGAAGCTGCTTGCCGACCAGCTGCTCAAGGCCAAGGCTTTGGAGATCGCGCTGGAAGAAAACCTCTGAGCCCGGAGCGGCAGCGCGGGGTTGCGGCGAAGGTCCAGTCCGCGCTGTCGCGTTCCGGGAGAGCCGCGTGCCGGTGGCTGGGGATCAGCCGCTCGACGCTCCGCTACCTTCCGAAGCCCAAGCCCGAGGGGAAGCGCTTGCTGGAGCCGGAGATCGTCCGCCTTCCGGGGGAGCATCCGACGCTTGGATACCGCGCAAGAGGCTGGTCCAGCGCGTCCGCCGGGAGGAGGGGCTGCAGGTTCCGCCTCGCCGCCCTCGCAGGCGGCGGCAGGGGCTCTGCGCGGGGCTTCCGCGGAAGGCGCTTCGCCGCAACCGCGTCCGGGCCTGGGGCCTCGTCTCGGACTACGCCCAGCGGGGAGGCAAGCTGCGGGCCTTCGACCTGATAGGCGAATGCGCTCGCCAGCGCCATTGCATCCATGCCGACCGGGCGATCAAGGCCTCCGACGCGCTGGCCCTGCTGCAGGAGGCGATCCGCGAGCATGGGGCTCCCGGAATGCATCCGCTCGGGCAACGGGCCCGAGCTCATCGCCAAGGCCATCCAGGGCTGGCTTGCCGAGAACGGGATCGAGGCTCTATGCATCGATCCGGGCCGCCCCTGGCGGAACGGGTACGCCGAAAGCTTCAACGGCCGCTTCCGCGAGGAACGCCTCGACCGCGAGCTGATCCGCACGCTGAGCGAATCGCGCGTGATCTTCGCGGACTGGAAGGACTGCTGCAGCAATCATAGGCCCCATGGATCGAGGCTTGCTAACGCCCAGCGAGTTTGCCACAAGGCAAATCCAGCCTGCCTGCGGCTCCGACCGCCCTTCGGGCGATCTCCACCCCAGGCAGCTTAAACCCAAGCCCAACAGCAAGAAACCCGTCGAGAATCTCTCATTCAAACCGGGCTAAACTGCGGGGTCCAACCAAAGTCACAAAGATCGCATCGTTCAGTATCTATTATAGTGATTTTTTGTGCCTCTTTGCGGCCATCAATAGTTAAGTTGACGTGTATGCGCTAAGCGGGAGAGCAACGTGTCTCGGCGCATTGAAAAGTAGACGGATGTGAAACGCATTTGGTTAGGAGATCCTTCAAACATTGCGACTGCGCGACCAGCCGCTCTGGCGTATCCATGCTTCCCCAACGTCTAGCCGCCAACAACGAGGCAATCATCTCCATAGATTTATGTCCCTTTAGATTCCTTGTAGGAATCAACCGCCTGTAAAAACCCAACTACCTCCGCAACGAGAAGTCCGTCCTGAAACACATCGCCATCACGGGGTATGAACTTGAAATGCCACTTAGTGCTCTGGTTCGGCTCATACGTACTCGCTATCGAGTCCAAGAGCTCTCGATCAACGGAGAAGCCGACCTGCTCATTGTAACTGCAGACCGACGACGTATGGCCTGGACAGTCAAAGCTGTGAGCAAGCGGAGCCTTGAGCAACTTGGCATCAACGGACTTCGGACCATCGGGAGCCTCATAGCTAGCCTTGCGGTAGAAACGCCAGTCGCTTGCTTGGTAGTAAATCGATTGATACACCTGATAGGTTACGTTTCCTGTCTTCTTATCGATAATCGCCCTAAGAAAATTGTCGTCCATCACAAAAGGGAGCAGAGCTAGTTTCCGTTGGTATCCACTCCTTGTCGTTATCATCGCCGTGACTTTTTGATCGCCATCCTCTAGAACCGCTGTGCGCTTGAAATGTTCTGGAGTCAGGGCCAATGCGTTCTGCGTCCGCTGTTCAGTGGTCACGCATCCAGACAAAGCAATCAACGCTGCCAGAGAGACTAGAATTTTGACGCCGGAGCAGTTCACTGCTTCAAGCTATAAGCGACCCAATCGCACGCTCTCAAGATTAAAAACGCAGCCCCTTGCGGGCTGGCGCTTCCGGCAGACCCAGTGATACTTACAGAACTACAAATCTCGCACACTTAATCCCTCGATAGACTGAAAATGGGAATCCAATGTCAAGAGATCCGCCCCTTCGGCCAAGGCATGAGCCGCAATCCACACATCGTTGGAAGGTATAGGACGGCCCTTCTTTCGCAACTGCTGCATCACTAGGGCATATCGCTCGCAAACCGTCTCATCCACCGATTTGAAAGAAACATACGGGGAGCTTAGGAATTCTTGAAGTTGCTGTCTGTTTTCACTCATCCGACTACCCATCCGGAAGCCATAAAGTAGCTCACCCAATACCGTCGCGGGAACAAAAAGCTGCTCCGCCGAACGCACAGCAAACGCAACGTTTGAGTCCCCTCGCATCAATGCTGAATAGGCGGTCGTATCCAAAACCAACTTCATCGCCACAATTCTTCATCCACCGATTCAAACGCTTCCTCGATACGCTTATCGAATTCCTCGGACTCAGACCTATCCCAAGTGCCGATAAAGGAATCCAGGCCGCCCCCAATTCCTCTAGGTTTAGATTCATCGCCCAATCCAGCTCCTTGCTTCATTAAGTGAACCGCCGCCTTGTTCATGGACCACCCTCGAGCCTTTGCCAACGTTCTGATTCTACGCTCCAGCTCTTGCGGGAAATTACGAATCGTCATTTGAGTCATAATGACTTAAAAAGCGCCTCACAATGCGGATTGTCAATTGAAATTGTCGCTCCGGAATGGGATGTGACCTAGGTACTGTTGGAAAGAGAGCGACCCATTGCGGATGCATCAGGAAAGCCTCCAACAGAATATTGGATGATCCACAGAAAAATCTAGACAATCTAGACAAAACAGGAAGACTCCCAATATGGGCTGGAAACTAGCAGAGGCGAAAAACAAGTTCTCCGAACTTATCAACAAAGCCTTACAAGAAGGGCCTCAACGCGTACGACGCAGGAAGGATACAGTATTTGAAGAGCTATTTTTTTGGGCTTTAAAAGTTGACGTTTACCAGTGAATATGCTTCAGTGGGATTTGAAAATGAATACAAGAACTAACCATAAAAATGAATACAAGAACTAACCATAAAAATGAATTAACAAGAACTAACCATAAAAATGAATTAACAAGAACTAACCATAAAAATGAATTAACAAGAACTAACCATAAAAATGAATTTAAGGAATTTCTCAAAAGGAAGGGTCCGACGCTTACAGGTCTCGAGCTTGAACGCGACAAATCGGCAATGCGGGATGTCTCGCTGTGAGAGTGCTCCTTGATACCTGCGCTGTTTCGGAGCTTAGAAACCCGAAACCGGAAAAGGCGGTCGTTGAAGCGATCGAAGGTATACCCAACGAAAGCCTATTCTTGAGCGTTATCACAATTGGAGAGATCGTGAAGGGCATCGAATTGCTGAACGACAGCAAATGCAGGCGAAAGCTCCAGGGATGGCTCCTCGAACTTGAGCGCTACTATGACGGTCGAATTCTTGCAGTTGACGCAGAAACCTCCCGCATCTGGGGTGAGCTAACCGCCAAAGCGCAGCAAGCTGGTACAACTATTGGAGTATCCGACGGACTTATTGCCGCCACCGCTAGGCGAAACGGACTGCACGTTATGACTCGCAACAAAGTCGACTTCGAGGCTAGCGGAGCCTTGCCTCTAAATCCTTGGGCTAAGTCCTGATTAGGTTAGAAGCATACGCGCGGTTTATATCGCCTTATACCAACAAGGTTTGATGCCAACCTTCGAAAACGGACTGAAAGGTCAAAAAAGGGGTCGGTCAAAAAAGGGGTCAGGAGTTAATCTTTGCACTCAGATTCTTGTAGTGCCTTCCCGCCCCCGCTCTCTCCCCCGAAAACATGCCGGCCACATTGCGGCTCACGGCCGATGCCGCCCCCATGTTCAGCCGGGCGCTTATCCAGCCATTGGCGCAGAGATGACGCTTCTTGAGCAATCCGGCAACGGCCACCTTCCAGTCAGCCGACTTCAGATCGGACTCCGCATCCGCCACCCCTTTTCCCAGAACCCGCAGGCACTTTTCCAACTGCTCCTCCCATAGAAGCTCCCTCACCTCGGCGTAGTCCTTCTCGCCGAGGAAGACATCGGCCTTCCTCCGCTTCTCGGCATCCACCACCGCCCGCTTGAACTCCTTAGTTCCCAAAGCCCAGCCGCGGCTCATCCGGTCGAACTTCAAATCCTTGCGAGCCCCCTCGTCGGAACCCACCCAATCCAGATACTCCTCATACTTGCCGCGACCATAGGCCGTGTCCGACAGCCCTCCGGCGCCGTCAAGAGCCGCCGACACGTCCAGAAAAGCGGGACGGCTCCGAGGCCGACGCACATACCAATAGCTGCTGAAAGGATAGTCCCGCAATCCACGGGCATCGCACAAGCCGGCTCTGACCGGATTGAGGTGAACGTAGGCGCACAGCGCCCCCAGATGGCTCCCTTCGAGCAATATGCTCTTGAAGCGGCCTTGAAAGAGAGCTCCGCGCTCCTTTCGGAATCGGTTGAACCGGGTCGCGAACACCCCCTGAAGCCATTTCATGCCCGCGCTCAGATTCGGCCCCGGCGTCTCCAGCGCCAGGTGGTAATGATTGCCCATGATGCAAAAGGCATGCAAAATCCAGCCCGTGCTCTCGCACGCCTCGAAGAGGCATTTTCGGAAAGAGCGCCTGGCTCCCTCCTCTTCAAAAACATAGCTGCGGTAGTTGCCGCGGTTCAGCACATGGTGGACCGCGCCGGGATACTCAAAGCGAAGGGACCTGGGCATTGGGTGGGATTCCAGAGCCGGAGAGACAATTAGTCAATGATTAACTCCTGACCCCTTTTATTCCATCCCAATCAGGGAAAAGAAGAGAATTTGAATTGCGACTCCCAATTCGCTTTTGCAACATCCCCTATTCCTTATTTTCGGAAACACTTTTTCGCATCACCAAAAATGCCTATCCCTCTACAAAGACCCATTGCCGTCGATCTTTTCGCAGGAGTTGGAGGACTATCACTCGGATTCGAGCAAGCTGGATTCGACGTACTAGCAGCCGTTGAGATAGACCCCATTCACTGCGCAGCCCACAAGTTCAATTTCCCTAATTGCGCAGTAATTCCACAGTCAGTAACTGACCTAACAGGCGATAAGATCAGAGAGCTTTCTTCAATCGGCGAAAAGCAAGTCGATGTTGTTTTCGGTGGGGCTCCCTGCCAAGGCTTCAGCCTTATCGGCCAGCGCCAATTTGAAGATCCCAGAAACAAGCTGGTAAAAGACTTTGTCCGAATCGTCAGCGAACTAGATGCCAATGCTTTTGTTTTCGAGAACGTCAAAGGGCTAACGCTTGGGAAACATAGGCAGTTTCTTGAAGAGCTGATCGAAGAATTCGAAAATATTGGATACAATGTTCAAACTCCTTGGCGCGTTCTAAATGCCGCAGCGTATGGAGTCCCACAAAACAGAGAGCGCTTAATACTCATGGGAAATAAGCTAGGCTTCGAACTGCCTATCTACCCCGAACAAACCACACTCGGACCAAAACAGGAATCATTCGATCTACCCAAACACCCAACCTGTTTGGAAGCTCTCGACGATCTACCAGATGCCGAAAATTTCAAAACACTCTTAAATTCCGACTCGGTATCTGTAAAAGAATGGAAAGCACACTCAAGCTATGCGTCAGAAATGAGATGCGAAACCCCTTCAGCTTGGCATTATGGCTACAAAAGAAATTGGAATCCAAATGAGTTAACCGCGAGCTTAAGGACTGATCACACTGATATTTCGCGGCGAAGATACAGTGAAACTACAGAGGGAACCGCCGAACCTATATCTCGATTCTTTCGTCTTCATTCCGATGGCACTTCTAACACGCTTAGGGCGGGATCAGATTCAGCAAGAGGTGCTTTCACTAGCCCAAGACCAATCCACTACAAACACCATCGATGCGTGACCGTTCGAGAGATGGCTAGGCTTCACGGCTTCCCTGACTGGTTTCGATTTCACGGTACGAAATGGCATGGCGCCCGCCAAATAGGAAACGCCGTTCCTCCTCCTCTGGCCCGTGCGATAGCTGGACAAATAATCAAGAGCCTTTCTATAAAACCCAATAAGCCTCGAAAAAAAATCGACCTTGGAGACGTTGACTTACTTAAGTTGGATATGTCCCAAGCTTCACGGTTCTTCGGAATCGCTGTTCCAATCGGCAAGCGTGACCGAAAAAGCGGAGCAAAGAAAAGAAAGCAAGAAGACATTGAAATTGAGCGTCTGGCAGCAATTTCTTAAAAAATCATATGAGCAAAAGCACTACGCCAAATCGATACGAAGATATCATATCAAAACTCTTCTTTGATAAATACAAAGAGGGGATGAAAATCGTCCCTTTTACAGGCACGGAACTAAAGACCGCATTCCAGCAACTTGGAATAAAGAATCCCGATAATATCCCCGACGTAATCTACTCCTTTCGGTTTCGCTACGATTTACCCCAACCAATCCTAGACACTCAGCCAAAAGGTAAAGAGTGGATTATCGAACTCAACGGAAGAGCTAAGGGAGAATCGCACTACAAATTTCGCCTCGGAAGGATAAACCGCATCACTCCTAATCCAAGCCTCGTTACAATCAAGATCCCTGACGCGACTCCCGAAATTATATCTGCGAACGCTAAGACTGACGAGCAAGCGCTTTTGGCGAAGGTAAGATATAATCGCCTGATGGATATATTCCTAGGCGTCACAACTTACTCGCTACAAAATCACTTGAGAACGACTGTAAAGGGAATTGGGCAAATTGAAATAGACGAGATCTATGTTGGAGTAGACAAGCAAGGCAGACAATATGTTATCCCAGTACAAGCCAAAGGCGTGCCAGATAAGATTTCAGTTGTTCAGGTTAAACAAGATATCGCTTGTTGTGCTGAAAAGTTCCAAGGCTTAATCTGCCGAGCTATATCCACTCAATTCATGGAAGACGAAAAAATAGCCATCTTTGAGCTTACACTTGATGAAGACGATATTCAGATAGTTGAAGAGAGGCACTACAAGCTAGTTCCCAATCAAGAGATTTCCGCAGCCGACCTTGAGACCTACGCGACAAGGTCGAGCTAACAATACAAAGTCAGAAAGGCAAAAAAGGGGTCAGGAGTTAATCTTTGCACTCAGATTCTTGTAGTGCCTTCCCGCCCCCGCTCTCTCCCCCGAAAACATGCCGGCCACATTGCGGCTCACGGCCGATGCCGCCCCCATGTTCAGCCGGGCGCTTATCCAGCCATTGGCGCAGAGATGACGCTTCTTGAGCAATCCGGCAACGGCCACCTTCCAGTCAGCCGACTTCAGATCGGACTCCGCATCCGCCACCCCTTTTCCCAGAACCCGCAGGCACTTTTCCAACTGCTCCTCCCATAGAAGCTCCCTCACCTCGGCGTAGTCTTTCTCGCCGAGGAAGACATCGGCCTTCCTCCGCTTCTCGGCATCCACCACCGCCCGCTTGAACTCCTTAGTTCCCAAAGCCCAGCCGCGGCTCATCCGGTCGAACTTCAAATCCTTGCGAGCCCCCTCGTCGGAACCCACCCAATCCAGATACTCCTCATACTTGCCGCGACCATAGGCCGTGTCCGACAGCCCTCCGGCGCCGTCAAGAGCCGCCGACACGTCCAGAAAAGCGGGACGGCTCCGAGGCCGACGCACATACCAATAGCTGCTGAAAGGATAGTCCCGCAATCCACGGGCATCGCACAAGCCGGCTCTGACCGGATTGAGGTGAACGTAGGCGCACAGCGCCCCCAGATGGCTCCCTTCGAGCAATATGCTCTTGAAGCGGCCTTGAAAGAGAGCTCCGCGCTCCTTTCGGAATCGGTTGAGCCGGGTCGCGAACACCCCCTGAAGCCATTTCATGCCCGCGCTCAGATTCGGCCCCGGCGTCTCCAGCGCCAGGTGGTAATGATTGCCCATGATGCAAAAGGCATGCAAAATCCAGCCCGTGCTCTCGCACGCCTCGAAGAGGCATTTTCGGAAAGAGCGCCTGGCTCCCTCCTCTTCAAAAACATAGCTGCGGTAGTTGCCGCGGTTCAGCACATGGTAGACCGCGCCGGGATACTCAAAGCGAAGGGACCTGGGCATTGGGTGGGATTCCAGAGCCGGAGAGACAATGAGTCAATGATTAACTCCTGACCCCTTTTACTTTAACCTGACCCGGAGAGACAATTAGTCAATGATTAACTCCTGACCCCTTTTACTTTAAGGAAGAGACTTTCGGGCGCAACAAAGGCGTTAATAATCCAAGTGTATTGATTGTTCAGAAATTCACGCGCCAAGAATATCTTGATGCGGAAAAGAACATAATTGACACGAGTGGTTCCGTTTTTATGCGCGCACCGGAAACATCAGGAATCGACAAAAGGGGAAATACCGTTTTTCTCAGACATCCCAACGGGGAATACATCCTCGACACAGATGGAGAGCGAGTTCCGGATGATCAAATTTCTATGGTTTCTGTGGCCTACGAAAATTGGTTAACTTCGGCTAGTTAAATATATAGGCCCCAAAAAAACAGAAAATGACCCACATACAACAAAACGAGGAACTGAAACGCCGTATCTGGCAGATTGCCAATGACGTGCGCGGGACGGTGGACGGATGGGATTTTAAGCAATATGTGCTAGGCGCGCTTTTCTACCGCTTCATTAGCGAGAACTTCGCTCGCTACATCGAAGGTGGTGACGACAGCTTCCGCTATGTAGACATTGCCGACGACAATGGAGCCCTCGCCGCGATCAAAGAGGACGCCATCAAGACCAAGGGCTACTTCATCTACCCCAGCCAGCTCTTTGCCAATGTTGTCGCCAATGCGAATGGCAACGAGAACCTGAATACAGACCTCAAGGCTATTTTTACCGCCATTGAGAGTTCTGCCATGGGCTACGACTCAGAGGAGGACATCAAGGGATTGTTTGATGACTTCGACACCACCAGCAATCGCTTGGGAAAAGCGGTGAAGGACAAGAACACGCGACTTGCCGCAGTGTTGAAGGGTGTCAACGAACTCGACTTTGGCCACTTTGAAGACAGCGAGATCGACCTCTTTGGAGATGCCTACGAATATCTGATCGGCAACTACGCTGCCAATGCCGGAAAGTCTGGAGGTGAATTCTTCACGCCCCAGCATGTTTCCAAGCTCATCGCTCAACTCGCCCTTCACGGGCAAACGAGTGTAAACAAGATTTACGATCCCGCCGCAGGTTCTGGCTCGCTTCTCCTACAGGCGAAGAAGCGCATGGATGACCATTTTATCGAAGAGGGCTTGTTTGGGCAGGAGGTCAACTACACGACCTACAACCTGGCGCGGATGAATATGTTCCTGCACAATGTGAACTACGAAGATTTCAACATGCAGCTCGGCAACACGTTGACCGAACCACGCTTCAAGGAGGATAAGCCATTCGATGCGATTGTCTCCAATCCACCTTACTCGCTGAAATGGATCGGCAGCGATGATCCGACACTCATCAATGACGACCGCTTTGCTCCGGCGGGCGCGCTTGCTCCAAAGTCCAAGGCGGACTTCGCCTTTGTCCTGCACGCGCTCAACTATCTTTCGAGTAAAGGCAGAGCGGCCATCGTTTGCTTTCCTGGCATCTTCTATCGCGGTGGAGCGGAGCGAAAAATCCGCCAATACCTGGTGGACAATAATTTTGTAGAGACCGTCATCTCCCTCGCTCCGAACCTCTTCTATGGCACCACAATTGCCGTGAACATTCTCGTGCTGTCGAAGCATAAGACCGACACCAAGGTTCAGTTCATCGATGCCTCCGGCGAGGGCTTCTTCAAGAAAGAGACCAAAAACAACGTAATGGCCGATCCCCACGTCAAAGCGATTACGGAACTCTTCGACCGCAAGGAGAATGTGGAGCATGTCGCCAAGTCCGTCCGCATGGAGACGATTGCAGAGGAGAACGATTACAACCTCTCGGTCAGCGCCTACGTGGAGGCTAAGGATACACGTGAAATCGTCAACATTGCGGAACTCAATCAGGAGATAGAGACAGCCGCCCGCAAGATCGATGGGCTTCGCAAGGACATTGATGCCATTGTGGCAGAAATCGAAGGGAGGCAATAAATGATGGAGAACCCTTTCCTAGAGAAGCTTCTTGATGGAGCGCAGGCGCAGTGGTTTTCCTTGGCTGAAGGAGAAGGAAAGCTAGCGGAGCTGAAGCGCGGTAGAGCAATGACCAAAGGTTACCTTGTGGAAAATGCGGGGGATTATCCCGTTTACAGCTCGCAGACCGCTAACAATGGGCAGCTCGGAAAGATCTCAACGTTTGATTTTGAGGGTGAGTACATTACTTGGACAACTAGTGGCGCGAATGCAGGAACCGTCTTTCACCGCAGTGGAAAATTCTCTACCACCAAAGATTGCGGAATCATTGAAATCTGTGACCTTAAACGTTTGAACTATCGTTATCTATACCACTGGCTTTCATTCAATGCAAAGAAATACGTCTATTCTGGGATGGGAATTCCAAAGCTTACGATGAGCAATCTGGCAAAGGTTCAAGTCCCCATCCCATGCCCAGACAACCCTGAGAAATCGCTGGCCATCCAAGCGGAAATCGTCCGCATTTTAGAAACGTTCACCGAGCTTGCCACCGAGCTTGCCACCGAGCTTACAGCGGAGCTTGCAGCGCGCAAAAAGCAATACAACTACTATCGCGATTTGCTGCTGACCTTTGAGGAAGGAGATGTAGAGCAGAATACGTTGGGTGACGTATCCATAAAGTCATACTCTGGTGGAATGCCAAAAGCAGGAGATCCGAAATACTATCAGGATGGCCATATACCATGGCTAAGATCAGGAGAAGTTAATTTTTCCGACATTGCAGAAACCGAGATGAAGATAACCGATAAGGCTATTGCAGATACGGCGGCAAAGTGGATACCCAAGAATTGCGTCATTATTGCTATTTCAGGAGCAACAGCAGGACGGTCTGCCATTAATAAAATCCCCTTAACAACTAATCAGCACTGTTGTTGCTTGGAGATTGATCCTCAAAAGGCTTCATATCGATACGTTTACCACTGGGTACATCTAAACCACGAAAAGCTTAAAAGCCTCGGCCAAGGCGCAAGAAACGATCTTAACTCAGGACTGATAAAGAACTTCAAAATCCCTATCCCGTTTGCAAATGACCCTGAGAAATCGCTGGCTGAGCAAGCTCGCATTGTCGGCATCCTAGATACGTTCGACACGATCACTCATTCCATCTGTGATGGACTTCCGCGAGAAATCGAGCTACGTCAAAAGCAATACGCGTATTATCGTGATTTGCTACTGAGCTTTCCAAAACCTGCAACGCAAAAGGAGGGAGTTGCCTGAGATGAGCCAGACATTAGAAGCTATCGCCCAGCAACGTGAGGCAAGTGAGAAGAAAGCGCAGCTCATCTACGCCTTCAACGGAAGCGGAAAAACACGGCTATCGAGAGAGCTTAAAGAACGCGTCTCACCTGAAACTGAAGAAGACCCTACGAAAATTCTATATTACAACGCATTCACAGAAGATCTCTTTTTCTGGGACAATGATAGCTCCATTCCGAGAATTCAACCGAACGATTTTACCACCCTCGTTCTACAAGACTTAGGGCAGGATCAGAATGCAATGGCTCACTTTCAGAGATGCACCAACGAAAAGCTTACCCCAGAGTTTGATCACACACGCATAGACCCTACCGATAGAGACGAAGGTTATTCAGTCGATCCATTTACGGGCGTGAAATTCTCCTACCAAAGAGGGAACGAGGAACCTGAGAGAAGTATAAAAATTTCAAAAGGTGAAGAGAGCAACTTCATTTGGAGTGTTTTCTACTCCATCATCGAGCAAGCTGTTTTCATCCTAAACGAGCCTGAAGCTGAAAACCGAGAAACCGATAAGTTCGATCATTTAGAATACGTTTTTATCGATGATCCAGTAAGCTCTCTGGATGACAATCATTTGATCGAGTTGGCAGTCAATATCGCAGAGCTGATCAAATCAAGTGAATCAGACCTGAAGTTTATCATTACAACTCACAGTCCGCTTTTTTACAATGTTCTCTACAATGAGCTAGGCTTAAAGAAGAACGGAAAGAAGGAAGGTTGCTATTTATTGGAAAGCCTCGAAGACGGCACGTTCGATCTCGATATTAAATACGGCGATTCAAACCAAAGTTTCTCCTACCATCTATACCTTAAGCAAACGATCAAAGACGCAATAGATACGAACCAAGTGGAACGGTATCATTTCACATTGTTACGTAATCTTTATGAAAAAACAGCTAGTTTTCTCGGCTATCCGCGGTGGTCTGAACTTCTGCCTGATGATAATCGGGAGGCATATTACAATCGGGTAATCCAATTCACAAACCACAACACTTTGTCTAACGAGACTGTCGCTCAACCAAGCTCGCCCGAGAAGAATACCTTGGGAATACTCTTTAATCATTTGATTAATAATTACAGCTACTGGCGGGAAGGAGAACCTTCATGACAAGCTACAACGCCATCGCAGAAACGAAAAACTTCATTGTCCTAGATCGCTACGAGCGAGACAGTGTAGTTAATGAGGATTATCAGAGCGAAGATGCGCTTGAGCGCGAGTTTATCCGAGATTTAGAAAACCAAGGCTACCTCTACGCGCCAGAGATCAATACACCCAAGTCGATGTTGGCAAACGTGCGCGTGCAGCTTCAGGAGCTGAACGATGCGCTTTTTAGCGAGGATGAGTGGAAACGCTTTGTGGAGCAATACCTCGACCCTGCCAGCGAAAACAGCACGGCCAAGGCGCGTAAACTGCATGAGAACTACCTCAAAGACTTTGTCTTCGATGACGGCCACATTGAGAACATCTACCTCGTTGATAAGAAGAATGTGCTCAACAACAAGATGCAAGTCATCAAGCAGTTTGAGCAGGCGGGCAGCCACGCCAACCGCTATGACGTGACTATTCTCGTGAATGGCTTGCCGATGGTGCAGGTAGAGCTGAAGAAGCGCGGCGTGGCGATCCGCGAGGCATTCAATCAGGTGCATCGCTACAGCAAGGAGAGCTTCAATTCGGAGAACTCACTCTACAAGTATCTCCAGCTATTCGTTATCTCGAACGGCACGGATAGCCGTTACTTCGCGAATACGGTGAAGCGAAACAAGAACAGCTTCGACTTCACGATGAACTGGGCGAAGTCGGACAACTCGCTCATCAAAGACCTTAAGGATTTCACCGCGACGTTCTTCCAGAAGCACACCTTGCTGGAGGTGCTGCTCAAGTATTCGGTCTTTGACGTGGACGCCACGCTTCTGGTGATGCGCCCCTACCAGATCGCCGCAACCGAGCGCATCATGTGGAAGATCAAGAGTGCATTCCAAGCGAAGAACTGGAGCAATACAGAGAGCGGCGGTTTCATCTGGCACACTACAGGTTCAGGAAAAACGCTTACCAGCTTCAAGGCTGCGCGTTTGGCAGCCGAGCTGGAATTTGTCGATAAAGTGTTCTTCGTGGTAGATCGCAAAGACCTCGATTACCAGACGATGAAGGAATACCAACGCTTCTCTCCTGATAGCGTGAATGGCTCCGACAGCACGGCAGGGCTGAAGCGCAACATGGAGAAGGATGACAACAAGATCATTGTCACCACCATCCAGAAGTTGAACAACCTCATGCGAGGAGATGGCGATCTGCCCATCGACAACAAGCAAGTGGTCTTTATCTTCGATGAGTGTCACCGCAGTCAGTTCGGGGAGGCTCAGAAGAACCTCAAGAAGAAGTTTAAGCGGTATTACCAATTCGGATTTACAGGCACACCAATCTTTCCTGAAAACGCTTCGGGTGCGGAGACCACGGGAAGCGTCTTTGGGCGTGAGCTGCATTCGTATATCATCACGGATGCCATACGCGACGAGAAGGTGCTCAAGTTCAAGGTAGACTACAATGACGTGCGTCCGCAGTTCCAAGCTATCGAGACTGAGCAAGATGAGAAGAAACTCACGGCAGCAGAGAACAAGCAGGCACTACTGCACCCTGATCGAATTCGTGAAATTTCCGGCTACATCCTAAAAAACTTCCCACAGAAGACGCACCGCGCGCACATGGGAGCCAAGGGCTTTAATGCCATGTTCGCGGTGAGCAGTGTGGATGCTGCGAAAGCCTACTATGAGGCATTCCGTGAGCTGCAAGATGGAGTGGAGGAAAAGAAGCGCCTCACCGTAGCGACGATTTTCTCCTTTGCAGCCAACGAAGAACAGGACGCGGTTGGCGACATTCCAGATGAGAGCTTTGAAGTCTCGGCCATGAATAGCAGCGCGAAGGAATTCCTCAGCGCAGCCATTGGCGACTACAACGCATCGTTCAAGACGAACTTCGGCGTCGATAGCAAGGGCTTCCAGAACTACTACCGTGACCTTGCCCAGCGAGTGAAGAAGCAGGAAGTGGATTTGCTGATTGTTGTCAGAATGTTCCTGACGGGCTTCGATGCGCCCACACTCAACACCCTTTTCGTGGATAAAAACCTGCGCTATCATGGATTGCTACAGGCGTATTCACGCACCAATCGCATTTATGACGCGACTAAGACCTTCGGTAACATCGTGACCTTCCGCGATCTGGAGCAGAGCACGATCAATGCGATCACGCTCTTTGGGAATGCAAACACCAAGAACGTGGTGCTGGAAAAGAGCTATAAAGAATACATGGAAGGCTTTACGGACATCGCTACCGGAAAGGCGTGCCGTGGTTATGTGGACGTGGTTGCCGAATTGCAGGAACGCTTCCCTGAGCCGAGCGAGATCGAGAGGGAGCAAGATAAGAAGGCGTTCGCGAAACTATTTGGCGAATACCTTCGCGTGGAGAATATTTTGCGTAACTACGATGAGTTCACAGGGCTGAATGCCTTGCAGAAGGTGGATCTCGAAGATGCGGAAGCCGTTGAAGAACTGAAGGCGAGGCATTACCTGAACGACGACGATATTGAGGCGATGCGAAAGATCGACGTGCCATCGGATAGACTGGTGCAAGACTACCGCTCAACCTACAATGACAGCGGTGATTGGTTGAGACGCCAGAAAGAAGGCGACCAGAAAGAGCAATCAACCGTTGATTGGGATGATGTCGTCTTTGAGATCGATTTGCTGAAGTCACAAGAGATCAACCTCGACTACATTCTGGAGCTCATTTTCGAGCACAACAAGAAGACCAAGAACAAGGAAGACCTCATCGATGAAGTGCGGCGTGTGATCCGAGCCAGCATCGGTAGCAGAGCAAAGGAGAGCTTGATTGTTGATTTCATCAATCAGACGAACCTCGATGACATCTGCGACAAGGCCAGCGTCATCGATACATTCTTCAAATTTGCCCAGAAGGAGCAAAAAAGAGAAGCCGTCGAGCTAATCGAGACGGAAGGGCTTAACGAAGAAGAGGCGCGACGCTACATCAAAGCATCCTTGAAGCGTGAATACGCCACTGAGAACGGCACGGCACTGAATGCCACGCTTCCCAAAATGAGCCCGCTGAACCCGCAATACAAAACGAAGAAGCAAACCGTGTTTCAGAAGATTTCCGCTTTCGTGGAGAAGTTTAAGGGCGTCGGTGGACAGATATAGTGAGACCTAGAAGACAAACTACAGGGCGAGATTTAGATGCCAATGCCGCTTTGATTGGACTATCGGATCATGGTCTGTTTGCTGAGAAAATGCCGCCTTGCTTCTCTTCTGATGGGCTTTCATCGCATATCTCTAGCAGACTAATGAATCAGGCAGGGGTCAGGAGTTAATTATTGACTAATTCTCTGAATGCAGGTGAATCAGGCAGGGGTCAGGAGTTAATTATTGACTAATTCTCATGAATCAGGCAGGGGTCAATGAATCAGGCAGGGGTCAGGAGTTAATTATTGACTAATTCTCTGAATGCAGGAACTACTACAATCGGCAAAGGCCGCACAGATCCCTGGGCTTGCTAACCCCGAGCGAGTTTGCCACTAAGCAATTAGAAGATGTGGTTGGGACCCCGCGAACTAGCCCACTTTTGATGAGGTGATTTTCGTCGATCAACGAAAGGACATCATCGATGAAAGAGACAAGACGCGCGACCGAGCAGATAATCCGCATACTGAGGGAGGCCGACACGGGGCTTCGGACCGAGGGGATCTGCCGCAGGCGCAGCATCAGCTCGCAGAGCTTCTACCGTTGGAAGAGCAAGTACGGAGGCATGGATCTTAAGGAGGCTCAGCGCCTCCGCGACCTGGAGAAGGAGAACACCGAGCTCAATGAATCAGGCAGGGGTCAGGAGTTAATTATTGACTAATTCTCTGAATGCAGGAACTACTACAATCGGCAAAGGCCGCACAGATCCTTGGGTTTGCTAACCCCGAGCGAGTTTGCCACTAAGCAATTAGAAGATGTGGTTGGGACCCCGGGAACTAGCCCACTTTTGATGAGGTGATTTTCGTCGATCAACGAAAGGACATCATCGATGGAAAAGACAAGACGCGCGACCGAGCAGATAATCCGCATACTGAGGGAGGCCGACACGGGGCTTCGGACCGAGGGGATCTGCCGCAGGCGCAGCATCAGCTCGCAGAGCTTCTACCGCTGGAAGAGCAAGTACGGAGGCATGGATCTTAAGGAGGTTCAGCGTCTCCGCGACTTGGAGAAGGAGAACACCGAGCTCAAGAAGCTGCTTGCCGACCAGCTGCTCAAGACCAAGGCTTTGGAGATCGCGCTGAGTGAATCAGGCAGGGGTCAGGAGTTAATTATTGACTAATTCTCTGAATGCAGGAACTACTACAATCGGCAAAGGCCGCACAGATCCCTGGGCTTGCTAACCCCGAGCGAGTTTGCCACTAAGCAATTAGAAGATGTGGTTGGGACCCCGCGAACTAGCCCACTTTTGATGAGGTGATTTTCGTCGATCAACGAAAGGACATCATCGATGGAAGAGACAAGACGCGCGACCGAGCAGATAATCCGCATACTGAGGGAGGCCGACACGGGGCTTCGGACCGAGGGGATCTGCCGCAGGCGCAACATCAGCTCGCAGAGCTTCTACCGCTGGAAGAGCAAGTACGGAGGCATGGATCTAAAGGAGGCTCAGCGCCTCCGCGACCTGGAGAAGGAGAACACCGAGCTCAAGAAGCTGCTTGCCGACCAGCTGCTCAAGACGAAGGCTTTGGAGATCGCGCTGGAAGAAAACCTCTGAGCCCGGAGCGCCGGCGCGGGGTTGCGGCGAAGGTCCAGTCCGCGCTGTCGCGTTCCGGGAGAGCCGTTTGCCGATGGCTGGGGATCAGCCGCTCGACGCTCCGCTACCTTCCGAAGCCCAAGCCGGAGGGGAAGCGCTTGCTGGAGCCGGAGATCGTCCGCCTTCCGGGGAGCATCCGACCAGGATGTCCAGCGATACTGCTCTCACTTAGAGGGCCCGGGGCCAGGTGGATTCCATGTTCCTAGAGGGTCAAAGCGGGCCGGTTCGAGCTGGGACGTCCACGCATCGAGAGCCTCTTGCAACTCTTTGGCTTTCTCGGGCTGGCTTTCGGCATGATTGCTTTCCTCGGCAATGTCCTGGGAAAGTTCATACAACTCTACTCGATCCTCTTTGTTCAAGTCGATATACTTGTCGTTTCCATGGCGCACCACGGCGTGGTCTTTGTCGAACATTTGCCAAAACAAGGCGTCGTGTGGTGGGCCCTGCTTCTCGCCAGTAATATAGGGGATCAAATCAACTCCATCCAAGGGTCGCTCAGGAGCAATTTCCACTCCGGTCAGCTCCACGATGGTGCCAAGCATGTCCATTGAACTCACGGGCTCGTCGAAGTCGATACCGGCAGGGATCGAGCCCGTCCAGCGAAAGGCGAAGGGAACGCGCATGCCGCCCTCGTAGATCGTACCCTTGCTTGCTCTCAAGGGAGCGTTGTTAGAGCCGTTGTTCGAGGCTCCTCCGTTGTCGGAAAGAAAGAAGACCAACGTATCGTCTTCGAGATTGAGCGCATCGAGAGTTTCGAGAACACGACCAACGCCATCATCCACGGCGCTGACCATGGCGGCATAGGTCTTGCGGAGCTTGTCGTCGATATGAGGGAAGCGGTCCAAGTACGTTTGGGTCGCTTGCATAGGCGTATGCGGCGCGTTATAGCTAAGAAATAGAAAGAACGGCGATTTGTGGTTCTTGACTATGAAGTCGACGGCTTCGTGAGAGAATTCGTCGGTAAGGTATTCATCGGTTTCCACCCTTCGCTCATTGCGCAGTATCTTGGTGTTATACCAGCCGCCTTTTCGATCCACGTCCTCAATTGTTTGATACGTGAGATCTTCAGGAAAATAGCGATGCCCTCCCGCGACAAATCCGTAGAATTCATCGAATCCGCGTACGTTGGGCCGAAACTGGGGATGCGTACCGAGATGCCACTTTCCGACATACCCGGTATGGTAACCAACCTTCTTGAGAATTTCGGCCATGTTCTCTTCCTCTAGCGGCAGGCCCGCTTTGTCGTCGAACGGGTTCAGGGTAGGATTGCGACGGTAGCCGAATCGTCCCTGATAGCGTCCTGTGATCATGCCGGCTCGGCTAGGCGAGCAAACAGGGTAGGTGACATATCCATTCGTGAAACGCACCCCTTCATTGGCGATACGGTCGATATTAGGAGTTGGAATGTCCTCGCATCCATTGAAGCCAACGTCGGCGTAGCCTTGATCGTCGGTAAGAATGATGACGATGTTAGGCGTTTGATTTTCAGAATCCGAGCGCGGAGCGCAACTGGTTGCGAGTAGGATGGCTAGGGCTATTGGGATGGAGAGAATTGATTTCATGATAGGGATTGCGTTTCCGGGAAATTCGGTGGGCCTATTTCTTGATTTTGATTTGAGTCTTTGCGGCCCAACTAAACCATGCGCTTGCGAGACGTTCAGTCGTTTCGGGTTGCGCATTTGCTAGATTGAAGAACTCAGTCCGATCAGTGGACAGGTCATACAATTCCCATTGATCGACTTTCTTGTCCCATACCACCTTTAAGTCGCCTTCACGGTATGCGCGGTTGCCTGACCATTCCCAGGCCATGAAATCGTGCCTGGAGCGCGGTTGGCCTTTGAAAATTGGTAGAAGCGATTTTCCTTCCAGAGGAATGATTGCTTGATTGTGACGTCTTTTTGGATACTCGGTTTCTGCCAACTCGATGAAGGTGGCCATGAAGTCGATGATATGCCCGGGTTCTTCAGTAATGGTATTCGCCTCGATGTTTCCAGGCCACCAAGCGATCATGGGCGTATTGGCGCCGCCTTCCTGCAGCCAGCTTTTGTGACGGCGAAAGGGCGCGTTTTGAGCCCAACCCCAGGACGGTCCTACAGCGACGTAGTCATCTCCAGGACCGGCATGTCGCTTAGCGGGATCGCGGCCGCCGGGTTCTTCGGCGCAGCCACCATTGTCCGAGAGGAAGCAGATAAGGGTATTGTCAGCGACGTCCAAAGCTTCAAGTGTTGCTCGAAGGCGCCCGATGTTCTGGTCGACACGGTCGATCATAGCGGCGTAGACCGCCATGCGGTGATCTTCGAATTCCTGATTTGCGGTTTCCCAATCATAGGCATCCGAGTCTGTGGAGGTCAGCCGATAGCGTTCCCTGTCTATTAGCCCCATCTCAAGCTGCCGCTGATAGCGTTGCTCACGCATCTTTTCCCAACCCATCAGGTACTTGCCTTTGTACTTGGCGATATCCTTTGGCTTGGCGTGCAGGGGGTAGTGAGGCGCGGTGTAGTTGATATGGTGAATAAAGGGTCGATCTGGGTTTTCTGTGACACTCTTGCGAATGGTTTCTATTGCATGGTCGGTAAAGGCGTCGGTCGTGTAGTAGTTTTCTGGAAACGAAGTGATTCGCGTATCGTTTTGTCCGAATTTGCGGGTGCGTCCGCCTTTGTATTCAGGATCGGGTTGGACGGGATTGAAGAAGTTGGAAGCGCCATCGAGCAGACCATAGAACTCTTGGAATCCACGGTGGTAGGGGTGTGACGTTTCATCGATACCTAGATGCCATTTGCCCGAAAGCCCTGTAGCGTACCCCGCATCGCCCAAAACTTCGCCAAAGGTTACCATGTTGGTTTTGAGCAAAGATCCATCGCGTCGCGGCCAAAGCCCGGTAACGAGCGATGCGCGGGTGGTCGTACACTTGGCATTGTTATAGAACTGCGTGAACCGCATGCCTTCCGTTGCGAGTCGGTCTAGATTGGGCGTATCGACTTCACCGCCGTAGCAGCCGATGTCGCTCCAACCCATGTCGTCCACCATGATGAGAATGATGTTGGGACGATCCGCAGCGTGGGTTGTTGAAACGCAAAATGAAGCGATAGCGAAGAGGATAAATGATGGGGTCTTCATGCTTGAGAAACTAATGAAAGCTCGCTTATAGCCGTGCGGATCGAGAAGTGCACGGATTTTTCGAGCGATTGGAGCAAAAAGCGGTCACCGCCCTCCCGCTAAGCGGGATCGTGGCTAGGATGCCCTGCGGGCAAATAGGTGGTTCCCTGCGGTCGCCAAGTAAGGTTATTGTCAGGCGCTAGAGACCTTGCTTTCCGCTAAGCGGAATCCTTGCTGGCTCGCGATAGCGAGACTCCTAGCCTCGATCCGTCGAGGCGGTGTCTACGATTGACGAAGATGGTTGTTGTAGAGTCGATTGATCTCTAGTTTTTGGGTGCCGAAATTTATCAGTAGACCCATACTGTTTCTCGTTGCTTTCAGGTAGTTGAGAACTTGAGACTTGTGAGAAGAGTCAATGGCGGCAACTGCTTTGAGCTCTACCAAAAGGGTACCTTCGACTAATATATCCGCGAAATATTCACCAACGAGATGCTCGTGGAAATAGACTGGAATAGGAAATTGGATCGCAGTTTTAATACCGAGTTCTTTAAGAGCAATATCGAGCGATCGTTCATAGATTTTCTCGGTAAATCCTGGCCCCAGCTCCTTGTGGACCAGATAGCTGCATTTGATGACTTTTTGTATGAGTGGGTTGGTTTCCATATTTTGGCTATAGGGTGATGAATTTGAGGGTACAAATAAAATCACCGCTCATGCCTTCGCTAGGATGCCCTGCGGGCAAATAGGTGGCTCCCTGCGGTCGCCAAGTAAGGTTATTGTCAGGCGCTAGAGACCTTGCTTTCCGCTAAGCGGAATCCTTGCTGGCTCGCGATAGCGAGACTCCTAGCCTCGATCCGTCGAGGCGGTGACATTGCTTAGGCTAGGAGCAGCGCGAAAGCAGGCGGGTTTCCCGAAAATATAGTATGACTTTTTTGAAAAAGCGGTTAACGATGTCTGGATGTTTCGTGTTCCCTGTTGGAGTTTAATAGTGATCAGCTTGTTAGGAGCGACAGCGTTTACGGCTCCCAAGGTCGATGAAAACGGATTCCGTATTCATGTCGTCGATTCTGACTACCAGTCGGGAGAGACAACGATTCGAGTTCTGCTGCCTGATAACTTTGTTGCGGATAAATCCTATCGGGTTCTCTACGTCCTCCCCGTTATTGAACATGACAATCGAAGGCACGGAGACGGGCTTATGGAGGTGCGGAAGCATGGGTTTCACAATGAACACGATTTGATCTGCGTGGCGCCCGAGTTTACGCATATGCCGTGGTATGCTGACCATGACATCAACCCGCACATGCGAGATGAGAGCCACTTGTTAAAGGTGGTTCTTCCATTCATCGAGAAAACCTATCCAGCCATACCCTCTCGATCAGGACGTTTGCTTATGGGCTTCAGTAAATCCGGATGGGGCGCCTTCACTTTGTTGCTTCGCAATGCAGAGGTATTTCACAAGGCGGCGGGTTGGGATACGGGAATCCGTGTGGATACGGGTCCGATCGAGGAGACGGATCGTGAGGAACGTATTCAGCTCAATTTTGGAACGGCCGCCAATTTCGAACGATACCGTATTTCAACGTTGATCAAGGAGCGTGGAGAGACGCTAGGTAGCGATAGTCGAATCTTTTATTACAATACGGAGGGTAGGCGGGCCGCAGGAGGTGTGATCATTCATCAACTGATGGTAGAGGAAGGGGTCCCTCACAGATATGTATACGAACCTAAGCGGGAGCATCGCTGGGGCAGTGGATGGATTCCTCAAGCCGTAGCGTTCTTGGTTGAGTAAGAAGGTCACCGCCCTCCCGCTAAGCGCATACACGTCAATTTAACTATTGATGGCCGCAAAGAGGCACAAAAAATCACGATAATAGATACTGAAGGAGGCGATCTTTGTGACTTTTCGCGCCTTTTTGTGGCTAAATCCCATTCATATCCGGTTAAGTTGACGCCTGTGGGCTAAGCGGGATCGGGGCTAGGATGCCCTTCGGGCAAGTAGGTTGGCTCCATTCCGTCGCCAATTAAAGTTTATGCGCAGTAAAGAGAAACCTTATTTTCCGCATAGCGGAATCCTTGTTGGCTCGCGGTAGCGAGACTCCTAGCCTCGATTCATCGAGGCGGTGTCGTATTTTCTGGATACGTAGCCTTCGTAGCGGGGTTGAAGCCATTGGTGCGCCCAGAGGCAGAAAGCGAGGCAAAGCGCGAAAGCGATGCCGAGATAGATTGGGAATGACGGAGCGACAATGCCTTCCGCATAGGCGAACCCAACAGGTGAAAAGAATACATATGTGAGGGTTGCGCAGGAAAGCAGCATCGCGCTTACGAGCATGCTATACTTCCAGGGGATCATTTCTACTTTTGGAGCGTGTACGTATTTGAAGCCTTCTGTGTGCGGAGAGATCTTTGACCACACGATCAACGTGCTCGCCTCGATGACGAATAAGATCGAGAAGACGTGCATGAAGTGGATCGTGACCGATAAGCCGAAAGCGTTCAGTCCCCAGACGAGGACATAGTAGGTCGCGATATGGAATACGATGACCGTTTGAGCAGCTTTAGGTGGAATACGAAGGTTCTTAGCGAACAGTCCAAGAAGCACCAGTACAGCGATAGGGATAGCTATGAAACCAGCGAATTTGCTCACAAATATAAATACGCCATCGGATGCATGTACGAGATTGGGAGCGAGAAACAGGGTAACAATCGCTGTGATGACGGCGAAGATTTTGGATACATTTATGAGTCGTTTGTCATCAGCTTCTGGATTGAAAATCGGCTTGTAAAGATCGATAGCGAACATGGTAGCCGACGAATTCAACAGAGAGTTAAAGGTGGAGAATACTGCCCCGAGCATAACTGCAATAAATAAGCCCAGGAGTGGCTTGGGGAGCGTGGCTTCGATCAGGGCCGGATAAGCCATATCATTTGGCGTGAGGTCAGGCCCAAATAGATGGAAGGCGATGAGTCCGGGGAACATGGCCATGAAAGGGATGAGCATCTTGAAGAAACCCGATAGTAAAAGGCCCTTTTGGCCCTCCTTCAAGCTGGCGGCTCCCAGCGCGCGTTGGATGATGAATTGGTTGGTCCCCCAATAGAAAACCGCCATCACCATGAGTCCGGTGAAAACCGCGGAAATCGGAATGGCGTCGAGCTCATGCCCTGTACCGATGGCGTTTAGTTTCTCCGTATGAGTCGTGGTGATTCCGTTGAAGGCAGTTCCCATGCCGCCCCCAAGTTTCTTTCCCAGAGCCATCAGTCCGAATATAGGCAGAAGGCAGCCAATGACCAGAAGTCCGATCCCGTTCAGGGTATCCGAAATTGCGACGGCTCGCAGCCCGCCGCTAATGGCGTAAATCGAACCGATTATCCCAATTGTCCACGTAATCACCCAAATCGATTGGGTTTGGGTCAAACCTGTCATTCCTTGAAAATCGAGAGCCTTCATGAGCGCCAAGGTGCCGCTATAGAGCACGCTCGGTGACCATATGAATATGTATCCAAACATCAGTAGACTGCTGACGAGTCGCCCTGTGCCCTCACCGTAGCGCGACTTTAGGAACGTCGGCATAGTCGCAAATGCGCCGCCCAAGTACATGGGGAGGAAAAGGACGGCGAGCAGGATAATTCCTCGAACCGCCCAAACCTCCCACGCAAGCGCGGTCATATTTCCTGCATAGGTGAGCCCGTTCTGGCCTATGAGCTGTTCCGTGGAGATATTCGTCAACAAGAGCGAACCTCCAATGAAAAGGCCGGTGAGGCCGTTTCCAGCTAAGAAATATCCGCCCGCTGACGAGAGCTGGCCGCGCGTTTTTCGCCAGGAGTACCAGGCGACGAATCCCATGAAAGCGAGACAGGTGACTATGGTAAGCATAATGGTGGGGAGAAGGGGTAGGAACTGAAGGGTTGTCGGAAGAGGATGTGACAAATTCGAAATTTGCGATCTTTTTTCCGGTTGAGTAACTATAGGGTTTTGCTCGCTAGGCCGGATGTGTAGCTCAATGGCATTCGCCATGATTTTTGGACTTGGTTTTGCAACGGTTCTGACCTTGTTGCTCTGTCCCTCGCTGTTCTATCTCTTCTTTAGAAGAACGTATCCAGACGTTTCAAAAGAGGATGAGGACGCGTCAGACGAAGCTAGATCATCCGAGGAAGAGATCCGTCACAGGAAGAGTCAGAGAAATCCGATTCCGAGTAGTGGCAGGACGCTCAGAAGCTATGCGAGCTCTGGCAATCGATTTTCAGCGAATACTTTATTGAGTGGGGGAAGAGAATCCCCGCGCCGCCATGAGCCGTCAACTTGGGTCCCTACCGAGTACGCATTCTTTCCTCTTTGGTTGCGTTGCAAAAGGCTGTTGAGGACGTCGATAGCGGTGGCTCCCATTTCCTTTCGGTGCTGAAATACTCCGCTGACGTTTGGGCGATCATCCGAGACATTGAGACTGACGTAGCCCAGGTCTTCGGGAATGCGTATCCCCTCGGCGTCTGCGGCTTCAAAGAAGTCATCGCATCGACTGATGACCGCTTGGGGGCGGTATTTGTGAAGCCAGGAGCGTACGCGGTCCGCCTTATCGCTCTTACCCAGATTTAGAATCGGGATTGAATCCAGTTTTTCTCCTAGTTGAGACTGAGCATAGCTGTGGGCAGCCTCCCATTGATGACGGGCTCTGTCCGCGAGATCAGTTCGAATGACTAGCCCCACTCGGCTATAGCCTCTTTGGCGAAGTCTGTCCCAGCACAGTAGGTAGTCCGCATACTGGTTTTGGGTGATGTGATGAAAGAATGGATACTTTGCAGGTTGCTCAATGGAAACTACTGAAAAATCGTCCCAATCCAAATCGAATGTATCCGTGTATTTCTCGAAGGGCGCGAGGATAATGCCGCGAATTCCACGCGCTTTAAGAATCTTGCTGAATCGGGCGGGTGAGGCTCCATCCGCTTGGGCCCAGAAATGTTGCAAGGTGTACCCAAGTTCCAAGGCCCGGCTTTTTGCGCCTTCAATGACTTCCTGAGCGCTCTTGAGCTTGGTCCAGTCATCAGGACTTTCCCAATTGGAAATCAGTCCAATGACCGAGAAATTGCTGCGTACGCGCAACTGGTTGCGGTGCGCCGCCAACGCGGACAAGGCGGGATCCGGGCTATAATTGAGTTCTTCGGCGATCGCTTTAACTCGCTCAATCGTCGTCGCTGGAAGAGAAGGATGGTTCTTCAGCGCCATGGAAACTGCAGCGATGCTCAGCTCAGCGCGAGCAGCAATGTCCTTGAGAGTGGGGCGCTTGTGAACGGGTGACACAGCTCACGAAGATGACTCTTCTCGTGAGAATCTCAATCTTATTTAAACGTTTCAGTAAAATGACGCAGTGATCGATTCTACCGAAAGACGATTGGCGAGAAAAAGAGGAGCATGAAAACGATGCAGCAGGAGAGTCCTATCGTGAATTTGCGGTATTTGCGTGACTCTTCGGTTGTCATGGCCAGCGACGGATCGATCGTAGAGACAATCTGAGCGCGTTCATCGTCTTCGGGGCTGCGATATCCGTAGCGGCTCATGAGGTACATGTTCAGAGCGCAAATGATCGTAACCCAGGGCGAGAGGTTCAGCTTGTTCTGGAGAAGGAGCGGCAATTGGCTCTTTAGGCCGCTGAGAGCGGGCAGGCTGAGCAGGCAAAAGGAGAAAAGCCCTAAGACGATCCCAATGAAGAGCGTCCAAAACGCGGCTTTTTCAGTCGATCGCTTATAGAAGAGCCCGAACAGTACCGTAACGAACACGCCCGGAGCGAGAAAGGCCCATACGGCTAGCAAGTAGTCGAACAGTCCCTTGAAGTTTCGAATGAAGGGAGCGATCAGCATGCAGACGATCAATAGAACGAGCATGATGATGCGACCGTCCTTGAGGAGTTCCTTGTCGGTAGCGCCCTTCTTGATTTTCGCGAAGAAGTCGTAGGTCAGCAGCGACCCGCAGGCGCACAATCCTGAGTCCACGCTAGACATGATCGCCGCTAGGAGACCTGCAAGGCAAAGGCCAAGGAGACCTACGGGCATGACTTCCGTGAGAAGGCTGACATAGGCATTGTCTCGCGCGATCACTTCCTGGCCCATGAATAGCTGGGCAGCGACCACTCCAGGAGCAGCGATGACCAGCAAGGCGAGGGTCTTGAGCACTCCAGCGAACAGAGCGCCCATCTTTGCATGGTAGAGGCTACCGGCAGACAGGGCTCGCTGAATATAATCTTGGTCAGTGCAATGCCCATGTACACCGAGAATCATTCCTCCCGTTAGCATGGGCAGCCAGCCAAATTCATGATTCCAAGGGCGGAATAGCGACCACATCGAATTGCCGTCCGCGTCGTGGTTACCGGAGAAGACGGCCTGGATGCCGCCGAGCTCGGAAATACCGAAGTAGAGAAGCATAGCGCCTCCAAGAACGAGAACCGTCATCTGCACGAAGTCGCAGTAGATGACTGCCTTGAGACCTCCGCTAAGCGTGTAAGTGCCTGCTGCGATACCGATTAGGAATATGGCGAGCCAATATAGGAATTCCGCGTTCTTCATCTCATCCCAACCAAGGAGGTGCGTGAGTACGAGAGCGCCTGCGTACAAAGCGGCCGCAATATTCCCAAGGATGATGATCATCAGGTTGATGATCGATACGATGGCGCGACATCGTCCACTGAACCGTTTCTCGAAAAATTCGGGGGAAGTGGCGAGTCGCAGTCCCATGTACGTTCGAATGAAAAAGGCGGATAGCAATAGGAAGCAGGTAGCGCCAACGAGCTGGAAACCTCCTGCGATAATGCCGACTGCGAAGGCGAGGCCTGCCTGTCCCACGAATTGCTGGCTCGAAATGTTGGTAGCGAATAAGGAAGCCCCAATGAAGGGCCACTTCATTTCTCCTCCGGCCAGAAAGAACTCGCGTCCACCCTTGGCTTGTCGACGCGAGATCCAAAGACCGAGGCCGATAATGGCGATGAAGTAGATGAGGATTACGAGGGAATCGATTACGCTGATTTTCACAATAGGGGAAGCAGGAGGGGTTGAGGAAAAAGGGCCCTCAGGCCAAGAGGATGGAGCTAAGCTTTTCCTTTTTAGTCAATTCTTCCTCGCAGTCTGGCATATTTGGAGCGCTGCTATTGAGCGATGGGCACAAGAACGTATGGATGGATGAATACTGCTTTCATTGGATGCAGCTACGTCGTGGAATGTCATGGTAGTCGAGCGCGTTTTATGATCAATCGAGCGCTAGGCTCTGCTCTTGCCTGACGTCCCTGTAATGTGAGTGGGATCCGGCTTTGTCTTTAGGAGAGATTCAAAACGATAGTCTACGGGCATGCTCTCGGTGGGCCACTCGATCCCTACGTCTCTCACCTTCACTCCGATGACGCGTTGGAGCAGAGCCATTGCGAGTTCGTTGCGTTTTTCCGCGAATCGATCGTCCTCGTGCAGATTGTTAAGCTCATGCGGGTCATCGGCTAGATTGTAGAGCTCGTTGCGATCATCGAAGTAGACGCTCAATTTCCAGTCTCCCATCCGTATCATCGAACCGGGTCCGAGGCTTGTAGGCAGGTGAGGAGATTTCAGCTTTAAGTTGGGATCTGCTGCCTTCGCGGTCGGGCCGCCACCCCCAGCTTCGCAGAGGATCGAGTCCTTTCCTGCGTAGTCATGATCGTTCAGCGCCTGTACCCATGATTGGCCGACCATCGTTGGCGGCTTCTCGATTCCAAGCAACTCCAGCAGAGTCGGCGCCAGGTCGATTTCTTCGCAGAGACCGGAAAATGCTTCACCGGCCCAGCTCTTGTCTGGATGCCTTACGATCACGGGTATCTTGGAGAGGCAGTCATAGAATACGGGTAGCTTATGCATCATCCGATAGTCGCCAAGAAGCTCGCCGTGATCGGAGAAGAAGAGGACAATCGTGTTCGAGTCGAGCCCGGAGGTCGCCAGGCTTTCCAGCAGTCTTCCCACCGAATCGTCGACGTAGCGAATTTGCCCCATGTAGGCGCTGATGGCTTCTCGAATCTCGTTCTCGGTGCACGTATCCATCTGCGAATGACGTCTCCAGACTTCGTTTCGAATTGGCTGAGCATCGCTATCGTATTTATGGAATGATTCTGGAATTGAGACGGATTCGGGGTCAAATAAGCTCTTGTAAGGCTCTGGGCAGGTAAAAGCTGGATGTGGGTCTTGATAGTTTACCCAAGCCACGAACGGCTTTTTTGTATTTTGAATGAATGCGATTGTCTCGTCGGTGAGGCGAGCCGTCTGGTTGTATTCGTGGTCGGGCTCCATCTCGAAGGCGCTGTACGACTTCTCGAACTTGGGATGCCCATCGTAATTACCCAGGCAAACTTCTCGATACTCGTACCATACCAAGGATAGCTTGTCGTAAGTGTAGAGATGGTTCTTTCCGAACATGCCCGTTCGGTAGCCGGCACCCTTCAACGAAGAAATTAAATTGGGAACTTGAGGGTCAATCGTCGACCAGTAGTTGCGACATCCGTGTTCGCTCACGTAGGTGCTGGTTGCGAAACTTACGCGACTGGGAGCGCATAGAGGCGACTGGCAATAGCAGTTTTCGAATCGAATGCCTTCGCTTGCTAGTTGGTCTATATTCTCGGTTCCGATCGTAGGATGACCATAGCAGCTAAGATAGTCGGACCTTAGCTGATCGGGGGTGATAATAAGTAGATTGAATGGGTTCAAAATGTCGGGCTAACCAAAAGGCTGTTAGCGATTGCGAGCATGGACTGTCAAGGGGCCGGTTCATTGAAACAGTTAAGCAGATGGTCGGGCATAAGCTACCTTCTGCATTGGAGAACAACCTCCAAAGGCTGGTTTACTTTAAAGTTTCAGTAACAAGTTACTGGTCGCATTATGGGAGAAAGTGGTATTTGATTTTCAAACGCTATAAACCCTACCAAATTCACTCGTTTAGTCGCTTTCTACCTACTGTTTCTAGAGATTATTCGGCGTTTCTGCGCTGAGTAGCTCTAATCGTGATCAACTACTGCAATGACTACTTATATGAACCTACCTGTATCAACTAAAAGACGCGCCCTTATCTTTGGATTAGCGGCAGCGATTGCCTTTCCGGCATTCGCTCAAGATGATGAAACCTATACGCTCTCTCCGTTCTCAGTAACAGCGGCAGAGGGCTATTCGGCGACAAGTACAATTTCCGGTACCGGTTTGAATACGCCGCTGATGAATGTGCCTATGTCGATCAACGTAATCACTTCTGAATTCCTCGAAGATAGCTTAATTGGGGATTTTACTGAAGCATTGGATTACAATTCTTCCATTACTCAAACGACCCGGAACAATCTAGGCGCGACTCGTCCATCTTCATTTTCTATCCGCGGCTTCCGTAACCGGAATTTGCTAGTCGATGGGGTTACCGGCGGACTTTATATTCCTCCGCAAATGATCGACCGCATAGAGATCGTTAAAGGACCCAATACCTTATATGGGCAATCGGATCCGGGCGGATTGGTTAATGTCATTACCAAAACACCTCGAGCAGTAGAAGGTGGTAACTTTTCAGTCAACTTTGGAAACAATGAACGCGTAGGAGGTAAACTGGATTACACGCTTCGTGCAATGGACGATAAATTAGGTTTGCGGGTCCTTTCTGAATATAAAGACCACAATGGCTGGCGTTGGGTTGATGGCCAGGAAACCAATTTCCTTGGAGTATCAGGCTCCTATGATTTTACCGAGGATACTCAAGGAACATTCATGATTGGAGATAACTATCAGCAAGGGTTCCCCACCCAGCGGGCTACCTGGTCATTTGAAAGAACGCCCACCGACTTGAATGGAGACGGCGACTTTGATGACAACGTCGATGGAGTCCGAGAAGCGAACACCCGTTACAACAACTCCTTTATTCCCAAAGAATACGTAACGTCCACGGCCGGGAACATTTTTGAATCGGACAACAATTTCCTAACCATGGGACTCCGCCACTCATTTAGCGATACACACAATATCCAATACAAGTATACATTCCATGATACACATCAGATTGTAAGTTTTCGCGAATTTAATACGTTTAGTCCAAATGCTGCTGATCCTGGCAACAAAATATCCGACGCCAATAACACAATCAATCAAAGCAGATCCCGAGACGAAGTTCATACCATTAATGACATCATCGACTTCGATACAGGAGAGGTGAGACACCAACTTCTTCTCGGCTTCCGGAAAGCTGAGGGCATCGCTGGGGGCGAAGGCAGCTACCGCTTGCGTGGAGCTAGAGCGAACGAACAAGCGATCCTGGAGGAAATCGAGGCAGCAACCGGCAAAACCTTCCGCCAATTTCTATTCCAAGAAGATATAGAGAACGGAGTGGAGATCTGGAAAGATGATGTCCCTAGCCCTGCTGAGTTAAGAGCTTTCGGAATTCGCACCAACAATGCTGGTCGTAGCTTTCAGGAGATCGATACCTTCTACATCACGGACAACATGTATTTCATGGAAGATCGCCTCAATATTCTGGCCGGAATCCGTAAGATCGACATCAATCAGCGTTCCGTCTCTCTGGGTGGCGTCCCAAGTGGCACACCGATCGATGATGGAGACACCAATTTTCAATTGGGCGGTGTCTATCGAATCAATCCTAGTGTAAGCTTCTTCGCCAATGTGGCCGATGCTTTCGAACCACAGAATGCAACAGATCCTGATACAGGCGAATTTATTGGACCACAATCAAGTGAAGCATTCGAGTTCGGGTTCAAGTTCATCGATCTCTTCGACGGAGTGCTCAGCGGATCCGTCGCAGCGTTTAACATTAAGAAAGACAACGTGGTTCGAAACGACTTCAATCCCGTTACCTTTATGTCGGACCAATCGGTTACTAGTGATGAGAGTGAGGGGATCGAATTCGAGTTATTCTACAATCCTACGGAAAGCTGGAACATCGTGGCTGGATACAGCTGGATCGATGCGGTAGTGGTGGGTGATGTCGCGACGGGACTTCAGCTGGAAGGTGCAACGCCGCACCGCTTTACACTCTTCACAAACTATACGGTTGATGAAGGCCCTGCAAAAGGACTGCGGTTCGGCGGAGGTTTAGTCTGGGCAGATGGACCAATCCAGCAATTTGGCAATATAGCAAACCGGTTTGTTCAGGAAGACGGATACACGGAAGTCAATTTGTTTATGCGTTATCCAACCATGATTGGCGAGCAACCCGTCACGTTTGGAATCAATATCGACAACGCAACAGACGTATTTTACGTTCGTTCACGTGCAGCAACCAACGAAGCTCGCACGGTTCTCTTTTCCGCATCCTTTGATTTGTAGTTATAGTTTGTTTGAGTAATAGTTCTATCTACAGGACCTCCTCTGCCGCAAGGCGAGGAGGTCCTTTTTGTGAATACGGGATTGATGACTGCTTGAAACGTTGGGGGTTGTCGTGGAAGCATTACCTAGATCTCAACATGCAGCCCTGAAAGGGCATCGTGCGAGCGCAGCGACTTGTCACGGCGTATCAGAAAATCAGGAGTAGACGGAATCCTGTTAGATTTTATCTCTGCTCTAGCATACACGGAGTGGATCGTGATGGTGAAGGAGATCCCATAGAACGAGTACCGCTGCAGGTACCCATACTGATTCATCCTGAGCTTGATTTCGTAGCGCTGTTGCTCGACAATGCGCTCTCTATGACATCCCGATCCCATATACTCCTAATTGCGTCCACTGGCCTTTTCCTGTGTTCCTGTAGCCAATCGAATGATACGGCTACGGATGAAAAACCGAATATCGTATTTATCCTGGTAGATGATCTAGGGAAGGAATGGGTCAGCGCCTATGGTGCGGAGGATATCGAGACGCCGCGTATCGATGAATTGGCTGCCACTGGTATGCGGTTTGAAAATGCGTATGTCATGCCTCAATGTACGCCCACGCGTTTGAGCTTTATGACCGGGCAGTATCCGTATCGACATGGCTGGGTTAACCACTGGGACGTGCCGCGGTGGGGCGGGGGCGCTCAATACGACTGGAACCGTAACCCTAGCCTGGCTCGAGTGATCAAGGATGCGGGCTATGCAACGGCCGTAGCCGGCAAGTGGCAAGTCAACGACTTTAGGGTTCAACCGGAAGCCATGGTGGACATCGGCTTTGATGAATACTGCATGTGGACGGGTGGGGAAGGAGGAAACCCGCAGAGCGACGAACGCTTTTGGGATCCCTATATTCACACGAAGGAAGGGAGCCGTATCCATGAGAACGCCTATGGCCCAGACGTATTCACGGACTTTCTCTTGGATTTCATCGAGCGAAATAGTGAAGGACCTTTTTTCGCTTGCTTTCCCATGGTTTTGACGCACACGCCGTTCGTTACTACGCCCGACGATCTGGACGCGTCGACGAACATGGAAAAGCACAAGGCGATGGTGCGCTACACGGATAAGATCTTAGGCCGATTCATTGACAAGTTAAACGCGCTGGGAATTCGCGAGAATACGATTATCGTTTGGGTGACCGACAATGGAACGGTGAATAGCATCAAAGGGATGCAGAATGGACGTTTGGTTCGTGGTGAAAAAGGCTACACTGCGGAGCCGGGTTTGTGCGTACCCTTCATCGTCAATGGACCCGGCCTCGTGCCGGAAGGCGTCGTGACTGATGCCCTCACTGATGTGACCGATATGCTGCCGACATTCGCGGAGCTAGCGGGTGGAAAATTGCAACCAGGCTATGAATACGATGGCGTATCCATAGCGGATCATCTACTCGGGAAGGCGGATGATTCTCCGCGTGAGTGGATATTGGGCATGGGTGGAAAGAACGATGCAAAGCTTACGGATGACGGCGTAGAAAATCGATTTGTTTTCCGCGATCGAGTACTGCGTGAAAAGCGTTTCAAGCTCTATGTCTCACCTCAACGGAAAGCTGTGAAACTGGTGGACGTGATCGCGGATCCAGCCGAAACGAACAATCTTATTAATAGCGATGACGCAGATGCGCAAGCTGCCCTGAAGCGACTTGCAGCGATCATCCCAACATTTCCCGAACGCGATAACGATCCCATCTACACGCCTAATCCTCCTCAGCCATGGGATGTACCGATCACCGCAAAAGCGGAAGTGTGGAAAGAGTAGGGCAACTCGAAGATATAGCAACGTGCGTGCGAGCAGGTTCGACAGATTGAACCTGTCGGTTTCTCAAATCTATTTTCAGCTCTGCTGAAACCTATTTCCCGATCCCGCATCGCGGGCGAGCGAACGAGCGAACGAGCGAACGCAGTGAGCGATGTTAACAATGAAGTTTTCTAACAGGATTCCGTCAACTCCTGATTTTCTGATACGCCGTGACAAGTCGCTGCGCTCGCATGATGCCCTTGCAGGGCTACATGATGAGATTTATTTAAATATTGAATGATGGCTCGACCTGCTGGCGCTTCCCATCAATTGGGATCAGACGTGAGATCTGCAATAGTCTAACAAGACCTATTTTCAGCTTCGCTGAAACCCATATCCCGATCCCGCATCGCGGGTGAGCGATGTTAACAATAAGTTATACAAATACGCTTTGCGGGAACAGGTGTCGCTGCGAGACGATGGATTTATTCTAACAGGGATCCCGCCATGTAGGCCGTATCCTGCGTTTATTTTTTCTACCGTATCAAGAGACGTAACTCTGCCAGATACTTCGGGATTGCTGCGTAAGGATCTTCACTACCTTCGTATTCAAGTGTCACATACCCTCTATAGTTCGAGGACTTCAAGATATTCACAATTCGTTCGAGATTCGCATGGACCTTCTTCCCATTGACCGGAATCTCGATCTTGATCTGAGCGTTGACGGAGTAGGGCGCAATTCGCTCCAATTCCTTGTATGGATCGTTCGTTGGAGCGATGTTCCCAGAATCGAAATTGACTCCAAACCATGGAGAGTCAACTGCCTCGACAATGGGTAGCATTCGATCGATATCGATGAGGAAATCATGATTCTCCATCGCAAGCATGACACCTTTTTCTCCAGCGTAATCGCAGGCGAGTCGCATGTTCGTAATGATATTGCCGACCGCTTGGGATTCACTCACGTCCTTCACTGGCTTACCGCCAAAAACGCGAATAACCGGAGTTCCTAAATCAGCATAATGATCGATCCACGCACGCGTGTGGCGTTGCTGGCGAAGCCCTTCCTCGCTTCCAGGATCGTGTGTAAAATTGTTTCCGATCGCTCCTCCGCTGATATCCAATCCATGAATATGGGCGCGACGCTTAAGCGCATTCTTCGCGTCTCGGGTAAGGGGATAGGGCATGAAGTAGCCCGTCAGCTCGACCGCATCGATTCCAAGAGTCGACGCATAGTCGATGAAGCCTAGCAAATCCATTTCTCCTTTCGCATCGGGATCGCGTCTTGTATCGGGAAGGAACTGGCGCATCGAGTAGGCAGCGAGACTGAGTCGAAGAGGCGATGAGCTCGTTCGCGCGAAGGGCTTGATGGCTGAAGCGAAAGGAGCGGCCGCTATGCCCGTAAGGATCGTTGATGTCGCAGCGATCGCTTTTCGCCTTGATAAGGAGCGGACCGAAATAGGAGTCGATTTCATTTTATTCAAGGGTTTGTCAACAATCTGGGGCTGTAACGATAGAGAGTGATCTCGCTTGGGGCGGAAGTCGAATGCTATTCAGTTCCTAGACGCTCTTAATGGCCACAGCTTGTATAGGCGCTCTCGCATCTTATTCATTGCATCCGACTGTTCAGGCGAAAAGGCGACATTGATATTCTCTTGAGGATCGATTCGATGGTCGTACAGCTCTTGAGCGACGATTTCACCGCTTTTCGTGTCGCGCCATTCAGTATAGCGAAAACGCTGCGACCTGACTGAAAGACCACGATTTCCGGCTCTGTGATATTGGCTATAAGCAACGGTGTCACGGATCTTCGCGCGATTCGGACTTCTAACCAGGTCTGCGAGCGACTTTCCATCCACATCCTTCGCCGAAGGGATATCGGCGATGTCGGCAAGCGTTGGATACAAGTCGATTAATTCAACGGGCTGGTCGACCGTGATTCCCTTGCTTTCGCTGCGCGGGTCGATGATCAGGAATGGGATGTGGGTGGACGTTTCGAAATTGCTGTGCTTGCACCACATTCCGTGTTCCCCCAGCTGGTATCCATGGTCGGAAAAAAGCGCAATGACCGTATTGTCGGCCTCTCCCGTATCATCTAGGGCTGATAGGAGTTCTCCAATGAGCGCGTCAATATAGCTGATGCATGCGAAATAGGCATGGCGTACATGTCGAGCAAGCGGCTCTGGCAAAGGTCCTTCCTCGGGCATTCCCTGGAAGCTGCGCACGTACCTCCAGGGACTCACCGCAAATTCTGGAGAGCCTCTCGGCGCGAATGGATTATCGGCTAGGGGAAGCGTCTTCGGATCGTACAGGTCCCAATATCGCTTGGGCGCATTGAATGGCGTGTGAGGCTTGTGATAGCCCATGAAGAGCAAGAATGGCTGATCCGACCGGGCAGCGGTCCGTAAGGTTCGTATGGCTGCGCGATTTGTCACTCCATCCCGATAGGCGTCGTCATCAACGTCCGGCCCTTCAAACAACGGTAGTTGCTTATTGGAGGCGTGCACCCCGTCGATGCCCGCCTTCATTTGTTCCAAGCCGAGCGATGCATACTGCTTTCCCAGAATATAATGTTGAGGTTGGCTCCAAGACTGATCGTCGCGATGAGTATTGTGAAGGACTTTCCCGAAACCGTAGGTGGCGTATCCATGGTTCTTGAAATGCTCAGGGAGCGAAACGGTATCGGGTCGCGTATCCCGAAAGTGGGTCTTATTGTTATAGGCTTGTATCGTATCCGGTCGGAGTCCGGTGAATAAGCTCGAACGAGACGGGCCGCAAATTGCGTATTGGCAATAGGCTCGAGTGAAAAGCGAACCGCGTTCTGCGAGGCGATCGATATTGGGGCTGTGGATGTGGCTCGCTCCGTAGCAATTCAGTTCAGGACGGAGATCGTCGATACCGATGATAAGAACATTAGGTCGTTCCGCCAATAATCCCAACGAAAAAGAGAAGAGCCAAAATAGGATTCTCATGAATTTGTTGCCCACGAATTGCACGAATCTACGCGAATCAATAATTAAGGGTTCATTCGTGTCGATTCGCGGGAGTTGACATCGAATTCTACCCAATTAGCTCGGGGATGATTTGGCCGCCGAATTGGGACATTTGCTTGAAGCGACCACCGTGGAAATAGGTAAGCTTGTTGTCGTCCAAGCCGAGCAGGCTGAGCAAGGTAACGTGTACGTCCCGAATGTGATGCACGGTTTGAACCGCTTCTGATCCTAGTTCATCCGTAGCGCCTACGGTGCTACCCGCGTTTACGCCGCCACCGGCGAACCACATGGTCATGGCTTTGGAATTGTGGTCTCGGCCGTATGCGGCGCCACCATCGCGAACGCCGTTATCCGGGCTGCGGCCGAATTCGCCGCACCAGATGATGAGCGTTTCATCGAGCAGACCCCGTTGCTTGAGGTCCTGGATTAATCCCGCAATGGGCTTGTCGATACTTTTGATGCGCGATCCGTGAGCTCGTTCAATAAAGTCATGCGAGTCCCAGCCGGCGTTGTAGGCCTGTATAAAGCGGACGCCTTTTTCGACAAGCCGTCTCGCCAAGAGCAGTTTGCGGCCAAAGGGATCGGTATCATCATCACCAATACCGTACATCTCCTTAGTCTTGTCGTCCTCTTGATCGATATCGAGAATGCCGGGAACCTGCATCTGCATGCGAAAGGCCAGTTCGTAGTTCTCGATCCGGGCTTGAAGATCGTCTTGCCATGGATGCTCTTCCAGGTGATCGTGATTGAAGCGGCTGAGGAGGTTCAGGTTTTCACGCTGGTGTTCGGCCGTGATTCCTTTTGGTGGCTTCAAATCGAGAATGGGTGAGCCTTTGGGCCGAAGAGGCGTTCCTTGGTAATGGGCGGGCAGGTAGCCATTCCCCCAGTTCGGAGCTCCCCCTTGCGGATAGGATAGTTCGGGTAGAACGATGAAACCCGGAAGGTCCTGATTTTCAGAACCCAGTCCATAGGTGACCCAAGAGCCCATAGCTGGATCGCCCCCGAACCGATTGCCGGTATTAACTTGAAAAAGGGCGGTGGGGTGATTGACCGAGTCCACTTGGCAGCCGCGGTAGAAGCAAATGTCGTCGGCAACCCTGGCCAGGTGTTGCCAAGGCTCCGTCATCCATGCTCCTGACTTGCCTACCTGGCGAGCTTTCCAGGGGCTTTGTACGTAGTATCGCGTGCCGCTCTCCATGGCGGACTTGGCTTCCCCGCTCCGAGTGAATTTCTGTAGGTGAAGATCGTTGAGAGCAGGTTTCGGGTCGAAGGTATCGATGTGGCTCGGTCCGCCTTCCATCATGAGGAAAATGCAGTTCTTGGCCTTTTGAGGAAGATGCGGCTTCTTGACCGACAATGGCCCTACGGCACTAGCGGCTGCAAGCTCTTGGGGTAGCAAGCTGGCCAGGGCGATGCTGCCGAGGCTGCTTCCCATGCCGTAGAGAAAGTCTCGACGGTTCAGGGACTTGGCAACAGAGATGTTCTGCTGAACTTCGCGTTGTAATTGCTTCTTCATGACGCGTCGGGTAGATTAGGGTAGCATAGGCGTCTTGCCGGCGTAAATAGGTTGGATCTTAGTACACATAAATAAATTCATTGCTGTTGAATACGACGAGACAGAGGTCGGCGAGGGCCCGAGTTTCCGCGTCGACATCGGCGAACGTTGGATCCGGTGAATAGTCTTCGAAGCCGAAAAGGACTTCGGTAAAGGTAAACGGAGCTCCCGACATTTCCTCGACGGCAGAACGCTCGACTTCTCGCGGGAATTCTCTCGGCTCGAAATCCAGATCCTTATGCCGATTCTCCATGCTCTTCCAGTGGTCCAGGCTGAGCTTGATTTCTTCTCGGTCTGGCTCGCGGCCGTAGGCCCGTTGGAAAAGATCCTCGATGGCTTGCCTACAATTCTTGTTGTTTTCCAATAGATCCATGGCCGTAGCAACCGAGCGATTCAGCGAGTCGTCGCTGTTGAATAGGCTGAATACCTGTGGCGTAACCGTTGAGCTTTGGCGAACTTCGCAGGACTCGTCTGGGCTGGGCTGATTGAACACCTCCATGAACGGATTGCGTAGGCCGCGAATCTTTTTGGCGTAAACGGATCGTCGGTTGCGAAGTTCTGGAGTAGGCGCGGGCTCGTACGATGCGGCGTAAGAACCCATCACTTGGCGGGGCTGCAGAGCGACATCCATATTGATTTCCGGACGAGCGGGTAGCCCGCCGATCGAGGGGCTTAGCTCGCCAGAAACGAATAGCATGCTGTCGCGAACCTCCTCAGCGCTCAATCGACGATGCCGGAATACTGCGTAGGAGTTGCTAAGCGGGTCTTTCTCAGTGATAAGCTCCCGATTTGGGTGTTCCGTTGAACGGCGGTACGCTTCGGAAGTCATGATAAAGCGATGCAGTTCCTTGATAGACCAATCGTTTTCCAGGAACCAGGTCGCCAAATAATCAAGCAGCTCCGGGTGGGTGGGTTTTCCTCCCATGGCTCCAAAGTTATTAGGCGTATTCACGATTCCGCGACCAAAATGGTAATTCCAAATGCGATTGGTGATGGATCGAGGTAGGAGCGTATTTTCCGGGCTAGCCAGCCATTTGGCGAAGGCAAGGCGGCGACCGTCTGGAGAATCTGGAATGCTGTTCCACGGGGTGGCTTCGATCATATCGTTCGATCCTGGTAGTGCGCTCATGACGCCTGGAGTGACTTCTTCACCGTTATTGAATGGATCGCCTCCAACTAAAATGTGCGTCTTGCCCATTGGGCCACCTGAGGTTGGATCCTTTGGCATGGCGAGCATCGACCCAGATCGAACTTCTTTTTTAGGAGGAAGGCCACTGAAGACGGACATGGCGTATGGCTCGAACTTCTTCATTTCGAAGGTCGTGCGACTAACGTTCTTGTCGCCCACTTTCATGATGCCCAGCTCTTCTAGACTGAGGCCATAATTCCTCGGAGGCAATTGGTCATCGGGAATTCCCTGTTTTGCCAATTCGCGCCGCGTTCCCACGGGGATTCCATTTTCACGGCACCACTCTTCGGTGGCTACTCGGGATTTTTCCCTAAGCTCGTTACGCATCTTATCAAAATAATGGATACGTTTTTCCATGACCGCCTTCTCTGCGTAGTCCACGAGATTCTCGTAAGGCTGAAAAGGCACGGTCCGGTCAGCGAATTGGGTCGAATCGAATACCGCCTGAATCCGATAGTAATCTTTCGTTGGAATGGGGTCGAACTTGTGGTCGTGGCAGCGAGCGCACTGAAGCGGGTGGGAGAGGAAAGTCTGCCCCACGCTGTCGGTGACGTCATCTAGAAACTGCTGTCGCGTTATCCGAGCTACGGACATCGCCGTATGTTCCCAAGGGCCCATTCGCAAAAAGCCGGTGGCGAAAATCATTTCGGGATTTTCTGGATCCCATTCGTCGCCGGCTATTTGCTCGATAGCGAATTGGTCGAAAGGCTTATCCTCGTTGAAGGAGCGGATAACGTAGTCGCGATAGCGCCAGGCATGTGTCCGCTCGTAATCGTTGGAAAAGCCGGACGAGTCTGCGTAGCGCACGACGTCTAGCCAATGGCGGCCCCATTGCTCTCCGTAACGCTGATCGTCAAGTAGCCGATCAATTACGTCCTTAAAGGCGTCTAAATCGGAGCGCTTGTCTTTGGCGAAGGTCTCGACTTCCGCGGGAGTGGGGGGCAGGCCGATCAGGTCAAAGGTGGCTCGGCGAATCAAGGTGCGGCGATCGGTCAGTGGCGCGGCTGGAATTCCGGTGACCTCAAGCTTGTAGTCTATGAAGGCATCGATGGGGTGGTCGGCTTTGCTTTTCGTTTCTGGAATAGCCGGATTGCTGATAGGCTGATAGGCCCACAGATCTTCTTCTTTGTAGCGCCGATTGGCCCAATTTTCAGAAAGCGCGCCACTCGTCTGGACGGTAACCCCTTCCGCATGCTTGTCGCGTATAGCGGCGACTCGGTCCTCGCCTGACCAAGGGGCGCCCGCGTCAATCCAATCGCGAATCGCCCAAGTCTGTTCCTCCGTGAGGCGATCATTTTCCTTAGGAGGCATCTCGAAATCCGGATCTTCCCAGCGGATGGCTTCCATCATGAAGCTAAATTCCGCATCGCCCGGAATGAGGACATCGTCGAAGGATTCGCCACCTTTGAGCAGCCCTTCGCGGGTCGTCATATCCAAACCGCCCTCAATTTCCTCAGGATCATCCCCGTGGCAAGAGAAACACTTATTGGCTAGGATCGGTTTAACATCCAAGGCGAAAAGGAGTTCTCCTTCAGGGTATTCCTCGGACTCGGCACTCGAGGCATACTGCCAGCTAGCTCCGAATACGAGCAGCGCCATGATTATTTTGGAGTTTCCCAGTCGATCCGTTTTCGAAAAGTCGGAATTCATCAGAATTTGCCTTCCCAGTCTAATAAGTTGGTTCTTCACTTATCAACATATTCCCTCGTTATCTAGTAATTTCGACCCGCAAACACGTCTCTAAACGGATATGCTGATGCCTCCCTTGCGATCCGATTCGTAAACCGCTTCTGCGATGCGAATATCGCGCAGCCCCATCTCGCCTCGCGTCTTGAAGGTTGTGTCACCATCTAGGATCGCAGAAGCGAAGGCCTCGTGCAACGCTGCTTGCGGTGAAATTTGGGGCAGAACGATTTCTTTGTTATTGTGGAACAAGAGCTTCGGGTTCGGTTGGCCACCGGATTGACCAAGAACGCTACCCCGCTCTCCGGGAAGAATCTCAACTTTCCCTCTTGGGCCCATAGTCGAGCATTCGTGGGAGGAATGGCTATAACTAGCCCGGCAGATCGCTTGAAAGCCGTCGTCGAACATCATCTCGAAACTCATGGTTTCTTCCACACCTTCCGGGAAGATCTCGGGATCGCGTCCTCCGCAAAGCCATATTGCTTCGCCCAGGCCTTGCCCTTGGTGGCTGGATTGCCGATGACCACCCCCGTGACCTTTACGTTAGTTGTGGAAGCTATCTCGGGGGCGATGTTTATTGATTTGGATTGTAACCATAAGATTACGGGATTGAACGGAAACCATTTTCCAGTAGAAAACTAAATCCAGTACGATCCGCATCGACTCCTTAATACATTATGAGCGCCACGCGACCCCATCTAATCCTCCTTCACTGCATTCTAGGCGCTCTTTTTGTGCCGCCTACAGACGCTAGCGATCGCCCAAATGTGCTCGTCATCCTTGCAGACGACCTCGGATTTTCGGATCTCGGGTTTCAGGGAGGGGAGATAGAAACACCTCACATCGACAGACTGGCAAATGATGGACTGACCTTTACTCAGTTCTACAACTGCGCCCGGTGTGGTCCGACGAGAGCCAGTATAATGACCGGGCTCTACAGTCACCAAGTAGGCGTTTACGAGCTAGAGCCCGTCGAACCGGGCAACAATATTTTCTTGTCCGAGCTACTGGGGGAAAATGGATACGCGACCTACATGTCAGGCAAATGGCATCTGGGCAACACGCCTGAACGTTTGCCTCCAGCGAGAGGCTTCGATCACTCGTACGCGTACCAGGGCTGTTGCGGCGACTATTGGGAACCTCCATTGTACGTTCTCGAATCTCCCGAGGTTGAACCGATTGTCTATGAGGAAAGCGCATTTCACGCCACGGATGCCACGACTGACTACGCGGTTAAGTTCTTGCAGCATCATGACCAGAATGAGGAGGGGACCCCGTTCTTTCTCTATCTCGCTTATCAAGCGCCGCATTCGCCAATACAGGCGCCTAAGCATTTGATCGAAAAGTATGTTGAGCGGTACGAGGTTGGCTGGGACAAGATTCGACAGACTCGCTGGAAAGCGATGAAGGAAAAGGGTTGGTTTCCTCAATACAAGTCCGTCCCTCCGTTCTCAGATTCGCCTCCCTGGCACGATGAGTACGCGCAACCTGAGCCGATTCGGAAATGGAATTCATTGAGCAAAATTCAAAAGGAGGACCAGGCGCGTCGAATGGCGACTTACGCGGCGATGGTCGATCAGGTCGATCAAGGCATAGGGAAGACGCTCGCTCAACTTGAGAGGATGGGGGAACTAGATAATACTCTCATACTCTTTCTCTCCGACAATGGAGCGAACTACGAGGGCGGCCCTGATGGCCGCGATGGCCCGCTCAGAGGAAAAGCGTTAGCAAATATGGGCCAACCGGGGACAAAACATCACCTCGGGTCCTCTTGGGCAGCGTTGTGCAATACTCCGCTTAGACTGTATAAGCATTTCAATCACGAAGGAGGAATTCTGACGCCCTTTATCGCGCACTGGCCGGACGGAATCAAGCGTAGTAGTGGGGAAGAATCGCAACGCGGTCATGTTATCGATCTTATGGCGACCATAGTCGATATAACCGATGTCGAATATCCAAGAAGCTACGATGGAAATGCAATTCTCTCAATGGAAGGAACCAGTTTGATACCGGCATTCAATGGAGAAGAGATGCCTGAAAGGACGCTCTTCTTTGAGCACGAGGCGAACCGAGCGATGCTTAAAGGCGACTACAAGCTTGTTTCGAAGAATTTTACGTCGACCGATGGACAAACGCATCACGATTGGGAACTCTACAATATCGCGAACGATCCGCTCGAGCAAGACGACCTCGCAGCGCAGCATTACTACGACAAGGTCATCCCGCTTGCCCGCGAATGGCACCAATGGGCAACGCGTACGGACGCGATCGTCGGCTACGAAAAGTGGATGCTCAAGCTGCAGCACTATTGGCAAACGGGTTCGCGGACTTATCTGGATGATGCCTTTTGAAATTACGCGCTGGATTTGATTGATGAACGCGCTTTAGTCGTTTGATCGATTGCAGTATTGATTCGAATGAATTGAAGGCTAGGGTGCTCATTCATGTCGAAATCGGATAATTTAGGCAGGTTTTTCCAAGAGGATGGTCGAACGGTTATCCTTCCCATAGATCATGGTACCGCGATCCCGGTACCGGAATTGGGCGATCCGAATCGCTTGATTGAGTCAGTGAGTGGCTCAGTCGATGGATTCGTCGTAAATCTAGGCCTAGCTCAAGCGTACCGTGAAGCGTTGCGCGGAAGCGGCGTTTGCCTGAGAACGGATTGCTATAAGCCAACGTATCCAGGGAACGAAGACAATGGAGCATTCCGCCTATTCACCGCAGAAGATGCTATGTCGGTCGGAGCTCACGCCATGATGAACATGTGCTATCCGCACCACCGTCGCGAATCGGACAACCTAAGAGAATGCGCAGCCATCATAAGCGAAGGAAGAGACTACAGCATACCCGTGATAGTACCATGAAAACCAATCCAGCCGAATGCCCCACTTGGGATGAATTTCTACGCCCCTTGCTAGAACTCTCAGATCAGGGGCCCATAATGCGAAAAACAGCTGCGCGCCAAATATCTGATGCCTATCAGTTCTCAGATGAAATAATCAATTCACGCGTCAAGAGCGGTGAAACTCACATTCAAAACCGTGCAGGCTGGGCAATGAGCTCTTTGGTAAAAGCACAATTTATCGAGAAGCACCCTACAGAAAAGTACACTTACACGATAACAGATTCTGGACGCTCCTACCTTGCACAGCACAGCGGACCGATTACGGCCCAAGATCTAAAAAATATAGATGGATATGAAGAGGCGTGGGCAGAAGCTAGTCGTAAGAAACAAGATGCTAAAACTGGCGAAGACCAAACTCCTTACAGCCTAAGCAACAGCACACCCACAGACTTAATTGAAAATGCAATTGTAGAAGTAAACAACAAGCTCAGGAACGAACTGCTTTCAATCCTCCACGATTCTAACCCCTACCACTTTGAACAAATTGTTTTAGATGTGCTAGTCGCCATGGGCTACGGTGGTTCCCGAGATGAAGCTGCCAAAGTTACCAAGAAGTCTAATGATGGTGGTATTGACGGTATCATTAATGAGGATCGCCTTGGGCTTGACGTCATCTACATCCAAGCAAAGCGCTACAAAAGCAATGTAGGTCGCGTAGACGTACAAAAGTTTGTTGGAGCTCTCTCGGGAAACCAAGCACACAAGGGTATTTTTATAACGACAAGCTGCTACAATCAAAACGCCATCGATTACGCTCAAAATATCCCCCAGAAAATCATTTTGATAGACGGAACACGGTTAGCGGACCTCATGATAGAACATAACGTTGGCGTATCCATAGAGGAAACCATCTTTATTAAACGCCTCGACACTGACTACTTTGAGAATTAGCCGAGGGAGAGAATCACTCCATATTTTTAATCCTCGTTTCCGAATGTAGAACTTTCTAGCTCCGACCTATTTCTCCAAAACAAAATCGCAGTAACAATATTTACTATCGTCCATAGGCCTTTGTCGCCTAGGTGTATTTGAAAAATGGGGTTATAAAGGGCAGCGATGGCTCCAAATATCCACGCACTCTCAATTTTCTTCCCTTTGATGAAGCTCACCGTAAAGTAGAGAGCACCTACACACACTACCAATCTAGACAATGTGTAGTACTCATAAGGCATAGGTAATAAGCCGATGCCCATCGCAACTAGCGGGGCGATCCAGAATAATCGTTTATCTTTCATAAAAAACTTTGTGCGGAAAAATCTCAACATCCATTGAGTAGTGTCTCGCCATTTCCCTTAGCCTTTCCAGGTGCTTCTCGTCACCTCTGTCTTTCAGCACAAGTACAATGCCAGCTTTCTTGCCTGTCTGCATAGCGTAGTTAAGACTCTGACCAATGGCGCCTCTGCCCATTTGTCCGCAAAGTCCACCTCAATGGCGTGGGTGTCTGTCAGGATGTCGCAGCGAGTACCGTCAGGCATAGTCACCTCAGTCTTGTCTCCGAGCTTCTTGGCATATTGCTCTTGGTAAAAGCTTTCTGGATACGTTTTGGAATAGCGAGAAGTGGAAGATCTTGGTGCAGTGGTCTGATTGTGGCAGTGATACGTTCCTGCTTTCCGATCCCAGTGTCCCCCTATTGAATCGGTTCGGCCTGAATGGGAGAAAGCCACCTGCGTGAAACCAAGAAGGACTAGGATTAAGGAGAATAGCCTCATAAGTTGGAAGAGAGCTTGATAAATTCTCGATCTGGCTCACATTGGGCAACTCGACCAAGGCCAACCTAAAACGTGAAGGTGTTTCTCGGTGGGGGTGACAGATTTATTTTGACGTCACGACCTTCAAATGTTCGGAAACGAATTATAAAATGATCTTGAGCAACGCGTTCGTAGCTTAGCTTTCGGTGTGAGCCTTCACTTATACCTTGAAAAGTTATTTTGTTTTTTTCAATTTTTGAAAGATTGAAAACGTGAGGTTTGTCCGACCGTGGACGCATTGGAGGCGCTTCCTTTTAACATCGGGCGTCCTGAGGACTATACGGTTGAGAATCTTAGCTTCGTGGTTCGCCTGGCGTCGGAATTGGGAGCAGATGTGGTCAAGACCGCCTTTCCAACAAATGGATCAGCTGACGATATGAAGCGAATCATCCAAGGATCATTGGTCCCGGTGATCGTCCTCGGTGGCGCGGCGATGGGAGATGATGAAGCGCTTTTGACGATGGTCAGCCAATCAATGGAGGCCGGGGCGAGCGGAATCGCGATCGGAAGAAATGTCTGGCAACATGAGAATCCTCCTGCAATTGCTTCGGCCCTAAACGCGATTGTGCATGGAGGCGTCGATGTGGAAGAAGCGCTGAAGCGGGTTGAGTAGCAGGACACTTCTACTAGGCCAATCGTCTCTTGCTTTTTGCAGTCACCGCCCCGACAGGTGTCGGGGCTAGGATCCCGATTGCATCGGGAAACAAGTTTCAGCGGAGCTGAAAATAAGGTCAGCTCTGCACGTTATCGAACCTGCTCCCGGCTCGGCGGGATCCCTGTAAGAACAAACCCATTGTCTCGCAGAGACATCCATTCCCGTCTTGCGAATCGGGACGGGACAAGCGCAAGCGTTGTTAGAAATATCATTGTTAACATCGCTCTCTGCGTTCGCTCGTTCCCTCGCCCGTGATGCGGAATCGGGAATTAGGTTTCAGCGAAGCTGAAAATAGGGCTCATCATGCCGCCCTGAAAGGGCATCATGCGAGCGCAGCGAATCCTGTTTTTAAAATACAATCTCGTTCTCGTCTACTTCCAGAGATCCGGATTCGTTATTCCAATATCGGACGACTTGAACGTAGGATCTTTCCCATCGGCTTTTTGGGCTTCGTAGTCCTTGAGACATTTCAAGGCGGGCCTGCTGAGCAATAGTATCGCTATAATGTTCAACCAGGCCATAAGGCCCACGCCGATATCGCCTAACGCCCAAGCAAGGCTCGCCTCACGCAAGGTACCGAAATAAATAACCAGCAAGAATAGTACACGCAGAACAAGGACCGCTTTGCGACGGATCGCGCTATCTTCCCATAGGTAAGCTACGGTCGATTCCGTGAAATAGTAGTACGCCATAAGTGTCGTAAATGCGAAGAAGAATAGGGAGACGGCGACGAATCCACTACCGTAATTGGGAAACAGCGATTCAACGGCGGCCTGGGTAAATGCAGGGCCATCGCTTATGCCTGGGAGATTGTCCACGATGAACCCGCCGGAGGGATCGACAACGTTGTAGGAGCCGGTGATTAGGATCATGACAGCAGTGGCGGTACATACGAACCAAGTATCGAAGTACACCGAGAACGCCTGCACGAGCCCTTGCTTGGCGGGGTGACTCACCTCGGCAGCAGCCGCTGCCATAGGTCCTGTGCCTTGGCCTGCCTCGTTTGAATAGATCCCCCGTTTGACGCCCCACTTGATGGCCATGCCGATCATGCCTCCAAATGCAGAGCTGGAGTTGAATGCGCTCGCAAAGATGAGGCTAAACACTTCGGGGAGCTTTGCGGCGTTCGCTAGTATGATGACGATCGCGACGATTATATAGCCTACTGCCATGAAGGGAACTAGCCACTGGGCCACGTGGCCGATGCGCTTGAAGCCTCCAAATATTATCAGTCCGAGCAAAGCAATGACCACGATGCCGCTGATCTTGGGATCGATGCTGAAAGCGTTCTCCATCGCCGCTCCGATATTGTTCGATTGAACGCCTGGCAGAAAAAGCCCAGTTCCAATAATCGTGGATATTGCGAAAAGAATTCCGTACCATTTTTGCTTTAGGCCTTTTTCGATGTAGTAGGCCGGGCCTCCACGAAATTGCCCGTCGCGCTCCACTTTGTAAATCTGCGCGAGAGTGGACTCAACAAAGGCGGAGCCCGCTCCGAGAAATGCGATTGCCCACATCCAGAAAACGGCTCCGGGACCTCCCATCGCGATCGCTGTGGCGACGCCTGCGATATTGCCGATGCCGACACGTCCGGAAACGGCTAGGGCGAAGGCTTGGAATGAGGAGAGGCCCCGCGCGGATTCGCGCCCCCTGAACAAATAGGTCGCCATGTCCTTGATATGACGAACTTGCAGGAAGCGTGTGGCGATGGAGAAGTAGAGTCCGGCAATCAGGCAAAGGCCTACCAGAGCGTTGCTCCAGATGAGGTCGACGAGAGTGTTTACGATTGATTCTATCATGCGGGGAGCGTGGATTGAGGGCCTTGCGCGATTGTCGAAGGCATTAAAAACCATCTTCGTTCCGAGTCGAGGGGCAATCGCGAGAGCTGTTTCCAGGCAGCTCGCAATTATCAGTTGCAATCCCGCTTCTTACGGGTTTCGATTTGCTTCGAAACGCAAGCTTGATAGTTCATTATGAGTACACGAATAGGATTTGTCGGCGTGGGCCGAATGGGGGCGAATATGGCCCGTCATTTGAAATTGGATTGCCAATACCAGGTGTCGGCAATCTACGATATTAATCGGGACTTCGCTGCGGAGCTGGCAAGTGAGTTGGAGAGTCAAGCGTACGAGTCATTGTCCGAAGTGACGGCGAATGCGGACGCAATAATTACTGTGGTTACGGACGATGCTGCGATGAGGGCGATATTCCTGGAAGGCGATGATACGCTTCTCGCGAATTCGTCAGGAAAAATATTCATCAACTGCGCGACGCTATCGCCGGCTATCCACCGAGAAGTGTCTGCTGCTGCAGAGAACGCAGGAGCCCAGGCGCTCGAAGCCTGTATGGCCTCTAGCATCAGTCACGCCCGTGAAGGGCAGCTTTATCTGATGGTATCGGGTGATGGCGGAGCGTTCGATACAACTCGCTCATTGCTCGAAGACCTGAGCGTCAAGCTCCGCTTTATCGAAGGAGGCGCTGGACGCGCCTCTGAAGTTAAGGCCCTCGTGAACATGGTTATGAACATTAATACTGCAGGACTAGCCGAAGGGCTGGGACTGGCGCAAGCGCTCGGTCACGATCTGGAGATGATCTGCGAGGTATTTTCTCAAACCGGCGCCAATTCACGTGTACTGGAAACCGATTCAGAAGATATGATCGCTCGCGATCACGAATGCTGGTTTTCCGCCTCCCATGCTGCAAAAGACTCAGGCATCGCTCAAGGGCTAGCTGCGGAAAAAGGAATCTCCTTGCCACTGAACGATGCGACCAAAGCGCAATACGACAAGATGACCGCGGAAGGATTAGGAGAACTCGACAAGTCGGGCATCACGGAACTTACTTTTCCCGGACGTCACAACTCTGCTGATACGTAGCGATTACGAGTGGACGCCTTAAACCCTAAAATAGATAATAAGATATGAGCAAAATTGTTCCCATGATTAGTTCAGGAGTCGCCGGTCCCCTAGGCGTTCTTCACCTGCCACGTTTTTGGCAGAAGGTCTCCTTGGAGGCAGTAGGCAAATTACACGACGACTATCCTGCTTGCGGAGCAGGATTCGATCAAATGACCTTGGACGCGCTTGGCTTGGACAAGGATGCGACGCTGGATTACATCAAGTCCAGCAAACCGAGCTATTTCGAATTCGAAGCTTGGGTAAAGTCGAATATGAATGCTGATGCGGATGTAGACGCCCACAATGCAGCCGTAACGGGCTATATCCATGACGACGGCACTCGAAGCGAAGTATTTGGAGCTGCGGGTCTATCCGATGACAGCTGTTCCCACCGCGATGCTGTAAACCTCAATAATGCAGACGACTGGACGATTTTCCATCAGCAGGAGATCGCTGGCTGAACCAATCGGTCCTGTTAGCCAGGAAGATTGATTCCTTCTGTTTCGGGAGTGAGCGAGATGCTCGCGACCGCTTTAAAGATATCCGAGACATAGACCAGTCCTTCAACGCAGCCTGATTCTATTACCGGAATGCACTCGAATTCGCCTTCGCTAGCCATGAGCATCAAGCGGGCTAGCGATCGGTTGATTGGGATTTAGAATCGTGTCCACGGTTTCGCTCAGATTCGTTTCCGCGTGAGCGGTGAAAGCTGATTTAGAGGGTTCATCGTTGCTTTCCCATTTTCCGACGAGCCCGATGGCGAGCTGGCTCGGGGTCGCAATTCCGGCAAACTCGCCTTCCTGGTCGATTATGACAATCGCTCCCGTATCGTACTTCTTCTGCTCTCCATGCAAGAGGATGCCCAACGTTTCACGAAGCGTATTTTCGGCGCTGATACGAAGGAATCGCTTCGTCATCAAATCTCTGGCACGTGTCATTGTCATAGCAATCAAGTCTCGACGTCTTAGGCCTTGGGAAGCTCCTCTTCCGGGTTGAAGTTCAAGGCGGCGCCGAGTCCGACAATGAGTCCGATGGGAGAGATCATTGCGATCAAGCGATCTTCATCATCGCAGACTGGAATGGTTTGCATGGCCTCGTCTCTGGAAAGCTGGAGCAGAGACTCGAGCGATGTATCTGTCCGAGCGCTTGAGAGGTTGGCTCGCGCCGTAGCGTCAATCTGTTCCGAGAATCTCATTCGCACGGCCTTTCCCAGCGCATCGTCATCCATGGCATCTGCGGTTTTGGAATCGATTTTCTTGCTAAGGGAGTGGAGGACATTCCACAAGGTGAGCTCGGAATCGAGCTTACCTTCAGTATTTTGCAGGAACAAGGGTTGGGAGGCTTTGCTCTTCGATTGCTTAAGCATTTCAGACAGCAGCCAAACGGCTTCACGGATCTGATGCTGGTTGCCAAATTTAAGGGCCCGTTTCGATAGGATATTCGAAGCGATTATGTTCGAATCGGGAGAGGCAACTGCTTGCGATGGCATGTTGTCGCGTCGGCGTTCCATCTCAACGATACTCCAAGCTCGCGCAAGGGCGAGTTCCATGGATTGAAACAACTTGTTGTCCGCGTAAAACAAGTTCTGTTCGCCGATTAGCCTTCTCAATCCCGACCCGGTCATGATCTGCTTCAAGCCCTCCTCGATGCCGCAAACGACCAGCTGCAAGTTGCGAGATTTCAGGATCTCATCGAAGCGCTCTAGGATAGCCATAGCGGTGCTCCCGACCGCTCTGAGTCGCTTCATGCGAAGGATCACGACGCGCGTCTTTGGCGTAATGCACTCAAGGAGTTCGTAGTCCAGATCTTCGGCGGCGGCGAAATAGAGATCGCCCTCCATATTTACGATGACTACTTCCGATGGCGGCGCGCGATTGAAAGGTACCTCGTCAAATCCGGAATCGGCTCGAGGCACGAATTGCGTAAGGTCGATTTGGCCCGTTACGCGCAGAAGCAACGCGATCGATAGGAAAACTCCGACGAAAACGGCGTACTCAAGCGGTAGTATCAATGTCGATACGAGTGTTCCGAATAGGACTATTTTAGAATGCTTGCTGGATCTCCAGGTGATGAGAAGCCGACGTTTGTCGACCATGGTGTAAGCAATCACGATCAAGATACCAGCTAGGCTCGCTTTGGGAATATAATTGGCGATAGGCGCGAACAGTAGAATGGTAGCGCCCGTCCAAAATGCGGAAAATATGGCGGCCATGCGGGTCTTGCCGCCGGACTTGTAGCACACGGCCGTTCGCGTGAAGGATCCGGATCCCGCGAAGCTGGAGAAGAATGACCCGACGAGATTGCCGGCGCCTTGGCCGATGAATTCACGGTTGAAGTCCAGCCGCTGACCTGATTGAGCGGCGATGGCGCGAGCGATGGAGGCCGCTTCTATCAGGCCCAGAATGGCTAGGGCGGCTGCGCCTATGCCGAGTTCGCGTGTGAGTTCGAACGGGGGCGGGGCGATAAGTTGGGGAAAGTGAAAGAGATTCAGCGAGGCTGAGATCGGCTCGATGTCCTTTACGATCTCGATTTTTCCGGCACCCATCTCTGGCAAATGCCATCCTAGGAAATAGGCGAGCGATCCGGAGATTAGTATCCCGATTAGCGCTCCGGGGATACGCGGGTTCAATAGGGGAAGAAAAATGACGCAAAGCGCTGTCGCGACTCCGAGGATTAGCGCCAAATAGTTCGCTTCCGGCAACGCTTGAGCCGTATAGGACAGCACCTGGAAAAAATGCTCGGGGCGCTCGTGCAGCTGAATCCCGAGCAGGTTCTGGATTTGGTTGGCGGCGATCAATATCCCGGCGCCAGCGGTGAATCCTACGACCACCGAATGGGAAACATAGCGTATGATGCCACCCAGCCTGAGAAGGCCAAACGAGAGTTGGATAAAGCCGGTGAGGAAGGTGAGCAGGAGAACAATCTCAAGCAGTCCATAGCCATACTTTTCCGGCAGGTGAGCCGTGAGGCTGAGTATCACCATGCAAATCGCATTGGTGGGTCCGGTCACCAAGTGGCTTGAACTTCCCAGCAGCGCCGAGACAACGCAGGTAACCATGGCGGTGTACAATCCCCAAACGGGTGGAAGGCCGGCGATCAAGGCGTAGGCCATCGCCTGCGGCACTCCCATTACGGCGACGGTCAATCCGGAAACGGCATCCGCTCTCAGCTCTGATTTACGATACCGATGCAATCTTGGTCCGATATCGGAGAAAGAGAGGTTTGGGAAAGGACTTGGCATGAAAGCGGAGAGATCCGGAAACGTGATACTGGCGCTACTCGATTCGTTGCGGCATGCAAGTCAGACTAGTCCCGCTTCGCATTGCCTTGAGCCTTCAGTTCGTTCGCAACCTTGTCTAGAAAATCGGGCGTTATGAAATCCATCCCATGCCCAGGAGTATCGAGCGGCGCAACCTGGGCGCCCTTGATTAGACGCATCGTTTCTGCGGGAGCGTATTCGCTGAGCCAACGGTGAACTTGATGGTTCTCAACTGAATCGCAATTGGGGATCGACGCTCCGAAATGGATGCTTGTTGAAAAGAGGCAGACGCCATTGGCTGCGTGCAAGGTGCAGGGCAAGTCATTCACTTCTGCAAGGGCGGCGATCTTTCGAGCTTCCGTAATACCGCCGCAGGCGCATAGATCGAAGTGCACAAACTCGGCGGCCCGCTGTTGAATGAGCTCCTGATAAGCGCGGATGCCGTACAGCGACTCGTTCGCGCAAACGGGAATGTCTCCGCTCGTATTCAGTATGGCATGTCCTTTCGTATCCGAAAGCGCCACAGGCGACTCGAACCAGTAGACGTCGAGGTCTCGCGCCTTTCGCGCAATCTGAAGCGCTTGGGGGACGGAATAGGCATGCAGCGCGTCGATCATCAGACGCGCGTCTCCGCCGATCGCTTCTCGCGCGGCAGCGATCCGTTCCAGTTCCTCCTGCTCCGAAAGAGCGCCGATCTTGATTTTAACGCCCTTGAATCCGTCCTCGATATAGCCACCCAGCTCGCTTTTGAGTCCGTCAACGCCTTTCCCTTTTTGATAGAGGCCTCCGCTGGCATAAGTATAGACCGAATCCGAGTGGGCGCCTAGCAATTGGGAAAGTGGGACATTAAGCGCTTTAGCGCGAAGATCCCAAAGCGCGATATCCAAGCCGCTCAGCGCGTTTACCACGATTCCCTCGAGCGTACCGATGGGGGCAAGCCCCGCGATCTTTTGGCGAATACGCTCGATTGCATGCGGGTCTTCTCCTTCAACGACCGGAGCGAAGTCATTGTTGATCATATCGACAACCGAACGGGTCGGGCCATAGAAAGACCAGAGCTCGCCGACGCCAAAGGTATCTTTCTCAGTCTCCACAAAGACGTACACGATCTCCTTTTGGTGGAATACTAGGGCAGGATTCCACACGTCTCCACCCATAGGAAAGTCCACTTGCTTAGCGTAGAGGCGTTTGATCTTCATGGAATTAATTTTAAGTCGGAGGGCTCTTTTCGTGGGAAAGCGCTGATAATGGAGAGGCGCGCGCGAGAATGACAAGCGCGATCCCTTGGGTATCGGTCGGAATACGATTGAAAGGAGAGGAGGGCTCCCTTTTTAAAGTCCAGGATGGACGAATCGGAAAAACGCCAGAAAGCGTGGGTTGGGGATGCGGTATTGGCTCTATATGCGCGCGAGTGGATATTGAAGCAGTCGGATACCTCTGCCGGGAATCGTATCGATGTTTTTACGGGAATGACATCCAACCGTTTTCTCGCATGCCTGGGAGAGCCGACTCTGGTTGAAGCAAAAATCGGACACGTCTACGAGAATGAAGGATTGGAGAAAGCGTATTCCTACATTGACGAGGAAATTCTGCCTGTATTCAAGAAGCAAAGACGAAATTGGCTAAAAAGCGCCAAGAGCTACCGTGACCGAAAATAGTTAACTCGCTAAACTTCGGGCATGCGGGAAAACGAGAACTGATTGATCAAGGTATCGCTCAATTTGGGCTGCTTTATTGGGATCGTCCGCAAGTCCTCTGTAAGCTGGACCTTGAAGGCGTCTATTGTGGATTCAGACAAGGTCATCTGCTGTTTCAGTTCAGCAAGCTCGCATCGATAGCTGAGCCACCTAGCCTTAAAATCACGAATTTGCGATTGACCGGCTAGCTCGCTCTCGATCGTTCTGTATTCGTTTCCATTCAGTTCACCTTCGAGCAAATCGTTCACTCTGAGAAGCAGTACCTGTTGAGAGGTCTTGAATCCGTCGTGGTCGAATCCAATCAAGGCGCATTTGAGATCGGTCAAGGCGCTCGAAAGCTCATGCTTTTTGATGCGCGTAGAGAGATGTAGAGACTTATAGGACCAATTCTGGAACGACCGCGCCACCAAGAGGAATCGTTGCATGCTGGTGAGCGATGCGAGTTTCTGGTGAGGGCTTGGAAAATCGAGAAAAGGGCTGGCGCTCTTTGCTTGAAGCCGGATTTCCAAGGCTCGCTCGAAATCGGATACGCGTCGAATATAGGGAGCGTATCGCCAGCACTTCAGAAGGGTGGCTCGGATTTGGGAAAGCCGCTCGTTTTCATCGGTATACCCTAGCAAGTAGCAATACTTCGAAAGAAATTCGAGATAGCAGGCGGTAGCTTGGGTGAAGGCGCAGGCGTTGCTGGCCCCGCTTTTCTTCAACAGGCTTCTGACTTTGCTGCGGCTGAGCCCATGTGTCGAAGGGCTGGCCGATTCCATGTCCTTGAGAAATTGCATGCAATGTGAGTATTGGCGTAAGGCGATTTGGGGGCTACTCGTCCTCGAATCGCTTGGCGAACGCCGCGCGGCAATCGCTGGTAACTCTCAACCAAATTTCGCGAATGTCGAAAATCCGTATCTTCGCATGCTTTGCGTAAAGATCCAGCGGAGTAACATTCAGGGATTCTAATTCCGTTATCAGCGCCAAGAGCTGATTGAGCTCAACGAGGCCCCGCTTGAAGTAGGCGATGGCGAGCATGTAGTCGCCCAGATCCAGCGCGGTGACCGCGAGCAGCCCGTACTGGTCGGACTGAGCGATCGCGTTTTGTACGCGCAATGCAGTCGTGGCTGGGAGCAGGTCGCCGGAAAGGGAGACGTGCTGAGTCCATTTTTCAGTAAGCCAATCATGCAGCGCCTTGCTGGCGATGTAGAGAGGATGCTTGTGCAAGGTATATGGCTGATCGGGAATCGGCTCGGAAGCCTCCTGTCCGCTGCTCTCGCCTTGAACGTCCCAACCCATGTACAATGCGACCTCATCGAGTCGGTTGGTATTGGCTACAAACCTGGTGTAGAGCTTTTGGTACTTCCGGACTTCGTCCCGCTCAGTCTTCAGGTAGAGCTCCCAGTCGCGTTCGTTCCAAATGGTGTCCCAGCTGTCATCCCACTCGCTGTCGGAGTTGCTGTCGAATTCGAAATTGGCCATATTCCTTAACAAGCTTTTTATGAAGCAGGCGAAAGCTAGCTCTCGCATTTTGTTTTGGCAAATGAAATGTTGAAAAAGTTGGCGAGAGGTTTCGATGCCCTAAATGAGCCGAAATATGACCCTGATCTTTGCAGTTGTCCCCGTGCGTTTTTCATTCAAGATAAGCGACTTATGAATTCCGATGAAACTGTTTTCTATCTCAGCGCCAACCATACGGATCAGCTCACGGAAACGGAAGAAGGACGCGCCATTGCCCGTCAGTTCGCTCACCGCGCTCTCAGCTTTCTCGAGGAAAGTCGATCCGCTCATGGAGCGAACCCTGCGATATACTTGGAGGAAGCGATGATCTTGTGGGAAAAAGCCAAGGACCCGGGGGCCGCAGCGGATCGATTCGAGAAAGCCCTGAAAACGGGAAATGCTCCGTATTTCGCCTACCGGGTCTATGCTCAACTGCTTGTTGAAATGGGTCGCAAGCGTGACGCATTAGACTTGCTAAGGGCTCACTATAGGGAGTTGCCGGATAATTCTGTCGAAGCAATGAAACCTGTCGTGGCAGAACGAATACGTACGTTAGCAAATGAGCTTGAAGAATGATCCCTGGGACTTTCCTTGCATAAGCGAGCAGGTTCTCTTCTATAGTCACTGATGAATGAAAATCTCCATCCAATAACGGACCGTTTGCTTAAGCGGTCCGATCGGGGATCGCTAACGCGCCAGTCGGCCAAGGTCGTATGGATGTGCGGCTTGTCGGGCTCGGGTAAAAGTACCTTGGCGACCGCTTTGGAAAAAAGCCTCTATTCGAGAGGGAATCTTGTTTACGTCTTAGACGGTGACAATATTCGGACTGGTTTGAATAGCGGGCTTGGTTTCTCGGACGAGGACCGGAGTGAAAATATACGGCGCATCGCGGAAGTATCGAAACTCTTCGTGGATGCGGGCGTGATATCGATCAATTCGTTCATCACTCCGAACGAAGCCTATCGTTCGATGGCGCGCGAGATCATTGGCAAGGAGAACGTGATCGAAGTCTACGTTAAGGCATCGTTCGAAACCTGCATGAAACGCGACGTGAAAGGCTTGTATGCAAAGGCTGAAAAGGGACTCGTGGCCGATTTTACTGGCAAGGATTCTGGATTTGAAGAGCCGGCCCATTCCGACCTAGTGATTGATACGGAAAGCCAAACCATTGAAGAATCGCTAGATTCGCTCATTGAATTCGTTGCTCCGAGAATCGCCCTCTAAACGCTTTCTCGGATGCGACCTTAATACGCGATGACGCTGTACTTGCTCAAGATCGGTAAATGGCTATTGGGCAAGTCCGCAGTCCTAATAGTGGCGACTCTGGTAGCGATAGGGGCCTTTGCCCTGTACTTGTATATTGGGGACAGTTTTCGCTTGGATCGTGAACGTCTTGAAAAGCTCGAAGCGACGCAGGCGTTGGCCCAGCAAACGTACCAGCAGCTCGAATCGATTCATTCCGAGATTATTGAAGTAGCGAAGGAACTGGATGATGCGCGGACGAAAGCGCAGACGGCCCAGCAGCTAATTGAGAAGCTGGAAGGGCTTTTATCGAAGATCGAGTACCTCTTTTCTTCGGCCGCCGAGAAGAAAGCAGTCGATGACCAGCTTGCATCCGCCAAAATGGAGAACGAGCAACTGGGCGCCCAGATCATCGATTTGAGGACTCGTCATGCTGGCTTGAGAGTGACGCGTACGAGCTTGTCGGACGAAGCCCAAAAGCTTGAAGAAGAGATATTGGCGCTAGAAACAGGTTCCTCGGAAGTCGTCCGCTATATCAATGCTTCCTGGTCAGCGATTCGCGTCTATCTTCCCAGTGCCATTGCGGTGACCATACTCGGCCCAATCGTTTTGAAGCTGACCGCGTACTATGTGATCGCGCCTACTTTTCAGTGGGCCAAGCCGATCCAGTTGTCGAAGTCCAAGCTCGCTGAACCCGCTATTTTGGATAGCGGCGTGTCGGTAGGACTCTCGCTCGTCGAGGGCGAGACCGCCTGGATCAAGGAATCCTACCTGCAAGCTTCAGACGAGAATTTGGATCGCAGAACACGCTTCGTACTGAATTGGCAGATCCCTGTCACGTGCCTAGCCGCGGGACTCGTCGAATTGATCGAATTCACAAGCAAGAGCGATGGCAAGGTGACTGCATCCACGCAGGATAAGCCAGACATGGAGCTGTGCCTATTGCGGGTGCCTGAGAAGAGTTCAATCATCTTGCGCCCGAGCCACTTGGTCGGACTCATCGCTCCCGAGGGAGAAAGGGTATCTATCCGAAGGCGATGGAGCTTCGCGAGAGCCCAGGCATGGATGACGCTGCAATTCCGCTACTTCGAATTCGTAGGCCCCTGCCGATGGGTGGTATCAGGAGTGAGAGGCGTGAGAGCGGAACCTATCGATAGCGGACCTGATGGCGGACGCCGCGCCAATCAGGATTCGACCATCGGCTTTACACCAGACCTACAGTTCGGCGCGACGCGGGCGGAAACGTTTTGGGCTTATTTCCGCGGCTTCAATCCGCTCTTCGACGACGTCTTTCGTGGACACGGCGTTTTCCTGTGCCAGGAAATCACTCGAGGGGAGGATTCCGGACCTACGCGATTCTCGGCAGGAATGCGGGATGCGTTTTTGAAGGTGGCCGGCATTTAAGGATTCCCCCAATCCCGAAGTAGTCTACGAGTAATCGCTCAGGAAATAAGATGAATGATATTGGTATGATATTCGATTGGGATGGCGTCGTAGTGGACTCGTCGCAGCAACATGAAGAGAGCTGGGAAGCCTTGGCTGCTGAAGAGAATCTACCGCTCTTCGAGGGCCATTTCAAAAAGGGCTTCGGAAAGCGAAATCAGCTGATAATTCCAAGCATTCTCAAATGGACCGATGACCCTTCTGAGATTGAGCGACTTGGCGATCGAAAGGAAGTTCTCTATCGGCGCATCGTTGAGAAAACGGGTATCCAACCCCTCCCAGCTGTTAAGGCCTTCGTGGAATCGCTTCTAGAAAACGACGTTCCCTTTGCAGTGGGTTCTTCTACTCCCAGAGAGAATATCGAAGCCGTTATGCGAGGCGCAGGTATCGAAAATCTCTTTACAAAAATCGTGGCCGCTGCGGATGTAGTCAATGGCAAGCCAGACCCGGAGGTATTCCTCAAGGCAGCGAAGGCGATTGGCGTCGATCCTAGGAGGTGCATTGTGTTTGAGGACTCTACCAGCGGTATCGAGGCGGGTATTGTCGGTGGAATGACGGTCGTGGGGCTCGCAACGACGCATTCGAAGGATTACCTCGAAAGGTCAGGCGCAGCATTGATCAAAGAATCCTTTTGCGACGTAAGTCTCCCGGAGCTTATTGAAGCGCTGGATGCCAACTCTAATGACCGCGGAAACGAGCGTTTTTAGTTCATTCGTCGTTTTGGGGGTTGCGAACGCAGTCTAGCGCTATCTAATGGCGACTACACTCGTACTTACAACTGGAAGGAACCCCAGAGAACTATGGATCTACAAAAGATCAATTTGACCCGCTATATCCTGATTTCGATGTTCGCGGGCGCCGTCGCCGGACTAACGCTTTCTTACTTCGTCGAATTTGCGACCCACCCGGAGACTGGCAAGCCGCTGCTAGATGGGCAGAACCGACCGGTACTTGAGAGCAGTTTCGCTGCAGACTACATCATCAACGGACTGTTCCAGTTTCTCAGCGAAGCCTTTATCCGCAGTCTCAAGGCGCTGGTCGTACCTCTGGTGTTCGTCTCCCTTGTCTGCGGCACCGCTGCTATGGATGATGTGAGAAAGCTGGGTACGGTTGGGCTCAAGACGCTGGCGCTCTACATGGGTACAACGGCGATCGCCATCAGCATCGCGATTGTGATGGCTCTAATCATTAAGCCAGGGGTCGGAGTCGCCAGCCCGGAAGTGAGCGCTTATGTCCCCGGAGAAACCAAGTCGTTGCTCAATGTGCTTATCGATATATTCCCAAGCAACATCGTTACCGCGTTCGCGAATGGCGAGATGCTTCAGATCATCGTTGGCGCCCTGGCGCTGGGTATTGCCTTGGTCGTTTCTGGGGAGCGCGGCAAACGGGTACTCGATTTCTTCCGTAACCTGAACGAAGTGATCATGAAGCTCGTCATCCTAGTTATGTTGATGGCGCCATTTGGCGTATTCGCCAAGATCGCGCAGGTATTCGCCAAGGAAGGATTCGATACGATATTCGCATTGGCGAAATACTTCATTCTAGTCATTGTCGTTTTGCTCATCCATGCAGCGGTCGTTTACCCATCGATGCTCAAGCTATTCACGGGATTGAGCCCAATTATGCTCTTGAAGAAGCTAAGGAATGCGCAGCTTTTCGCATTCAGCACCGCCAGCAGCAACGCCACGATACCAGTGACACTTCGGGCCACAGAGGAACGACTCGGAGCATCGAATAAGGTCTCATCATTCACAGTGCCATTAGGCGCTACGATCAATATGGATGGCACTGCAATAATGCAAGGGGTCGCCACCGTATTCATTGCGCAACTATCCGGTATCGATTTGTCGATTACGCAATACCTTACCGTAATCCTAGCCGCGACCATGGCATCGATTGGAACAGCTGGCGTGCCGAGCGCAGGTCTTGTGATGCTTACTTTAGTTCTAGGCCTAGTGGGCCTGCCACCTGACAAGATTGGGCTTATTATCGGGATTGACCGTTTGCTCGATATGGTTCGCACTGCCGTCAATATTACGGGGGATGCGACGATTACCTGTATCGTTGCGAAGTCCGAAGGCCAACTCGACGAAGATATTTTCAATCGGCCAACCGAGGAAGAAGAGATTAGCTAGCCGCGGAGATGGAAGGGAAGTCGCTATTCGATTTGAAATCGGACTACGCCCCAATGGGCGATCAGCCCGAAGCGATCAATCAAATCGTCGATTCGATCGGAAACGGAAATCGGTACCAAACGTTGCTGGGCGTTACCGGTTCAGGCAAGACCTTCAGCATGGCGAATATCATCGCTCGCTGCGAGCGGCCCGCATTGCTGATCTCGCACAACAAAACCTTAGCGGCGCAGCTGTATTCGGAATTCAAGAACTTTTTCCCTAATAACGCCGTCGAGTACTTCGTAAGCTATTACGACTACTATCAGCCGGAAGCTTACGTTCCCTCAACGGATACGTTCATTGAGAAGGACTCGTCCATTAACGATGAGATCGATCGGCTGCGTATTTCCGCAACGAGTAGCCTGATCAGCCGACGGGACGTTATCGTAGTCGCTAGCGTATCCTGTATCTATGGCTTGGGTTCACCAGAAGACTTCGAGGAATTGATGATTCCGTTGCGGCTAGGTGACGAATTGGGAAGGGATACCTTCTTGAATCGCTCGATAGAAATCCAGTACGAAAGAAACGATATCGACTTGAATCGCGGGCGATTTCGCGTTCGAGGAGACGTGGTCGATGTGATGCCAGCCTACTTGGAGAAAGGGCTGCGGGTTGAATTTTTGGGAGACAGCATAGAAGCGCTGTCGGAATTCGATCCAGTGACAGGATCAGCTACTCGTAAGATGGAACAATTCAATTTGTATCCAGCAAATCAATTCGTTACAACTCGAGGAAAGACCGAACAGGCGATCGGGCTGATCAAGAATGAGCTCAAGGATAGGGTGGCTACATTTGAGAACGAAGGGAAGCTCCTCGAAGCGCAGCGAATCAGTATGCGGACCAACTATGATCTGGAAATGCTGCGGGAAGTTGGATTCTGCAATGGCATCGAAAATTATTCGATGCACTTGTCTGGAAGGAAAACGGGCGAGCGACCCTCCTGCCTGATCGATTTCTTTGACGATGATTTCCTGCTTTTCGTGGACGAGAGCCATGTGTCGATTCCGCAAATCGGCGCAATGTACGCCGGCGACCGATCGCGGAAGACTACACTGGTAGAGCATGGCTTCCGACTGCCGTCGGCGCTCGACAATCGGCCAATGAACTTCGACGAGTTCACCCAGGTTACGGGTACGACCGTTTTCGTTTCGGCAACCCCCGCCAAGTATGAGCTTGAGCGGAGCGCGCTCGTCGCGGAGCAGATAATCCGACCTACGGGTCTCTTGGATCCAGAAATCGAGATCCGAGGCACCCAGGGGCAGGTGGAGGACTTGATAGGCGAGGTCAATAAGGCCATTGAGGCGAGTCAACGCGTTCTGGTGACGACCCTGACCAAGCGGTTGTCAGAGGACATTACCGCCTATCTTCGCGAACGTGACATCCACGTGGAATACTTGCATTCGGATATCGACGCCATTGAGAGGGTCGAGATTCTGAGGCGATTACGAGCGGGCGACTTTGATGTTCTGGTAGGAATCAACTTGCTTCGCGAAGGCCTCGATCTGCCTGAGGTCGCGCTGGTTGCCATTCTGGATGCAGACAAGGAGGGATTCTTGCGAAGCGAAATCAGCTTGATTCAAACTGCGGGTCGCGCCGCTCGACATGAAAAGGGACGGGTGATCCTATACGCGGACGTCATGACCAAATCGATCCAGCGAACCGTCGACAAGACACAGGATAGGAGATTGCGACAAATCGAGTACAATGAGCGCGAAGGAGTTACCCCTAGAAGCGTCGTAAGGCCGGTACAGGCGAGTTTACATGATGGCTCAAAGGAAGACGAAGCCTTCGCTGTAGTGGGCGAAGACGACGACGTTGAAGCGGTCATCAATGAGCTTACGGTAGAGATGGATGATGCCGCGGCGAAACTTGAGTTCGAGCGAGCGGCCCTATTGAGAGATCAGATAGATGCCTTGCGATCAGGCGATTTCAAAAAAGCGTCTGCAAGCAAGAAAAAGCGGCGCTCTTACCGAAGACGCTAATGCTAGGCATTTAGGTTGGCGTGCATGCGTCCATCGGCGATCGCCCGCCACCGCTCGATAACTTCAATGCATAAAAAAAGGGATTGATATACTTGACACCCCTAAACAGTCTGATATAATTGGGGTTACAAAGTAAAGGTAGCGCCACATGAAATACAATTCTCTTGTTCAAATGCTTGCCGTATTCCCAGATGAGCAATCTTGTATTGACCACCTGGAAAATCTGCGATGGGGCGCAGGTATCGTGTGCGCCTGCTGTGGCAGTACACGGAAGATTTACAAAAGAAAATCAAAGCCAGGTGTATATCGTTGCGCTGATTGCAAGAAAGATTTCAGTATTCGCAAAGGCACGATATACGAGGAATCCCGTATTCCGTTGCGGCAATGGCTCATTGCCGCGTGGTTGATGACTAATCATCGAAAAGGCATTAGCAGTCACCATCTCGCAAGGGAGCTTGGCGTAACACAGAAAACAGCCTGGTTTATTTTGGCGAGGCTCCGTAAGGCCGCAGAGCAGGCGGGGGAAGGTTCAGGTCCACTGGACGGGCCTACTGAAGCCGATGAAACCTATCTTGGAGGCAAAGAGGAAAACAAGCGCGCAAACAAGCGATTAAGCGCAGGGCGAGGCGCAGTCGGGGAAGATATGGTTGTTGGCGCTCGCTCCAGATCAGGCAAGGCGCTCGCTCAGCGAGGCGTAAGCGCATCGAAGAAGACGCTGGGGAAATTCATCAGGCGACACGCGCCGGAAGGCTCCACGCTATACACGGATGACCACAAAGGCTACACAGGACTAGGTGCGGAATGCCGCCACGAAGTTGCTGTACATTCTGTCGGTGAATACGTCAGGGGCAAAGCGCGCGCCAATGGCATTGAGTCTTTTTGGGCCATGCTGAAACGGGGCTACTATGGTGTTTTCCACCACTTCACATGGAAGCGCCTCGACCGATACTTAGCGGAGTTCTCCTTCAGATGGAATCTGTTGGGGCTTGAAGGGGGCGAAAGGCTGGATGCATTGCTTGTCCATGGGTTTAATAGCAGGCTCACTTACAGAGGGCTAGTCGATGGATAGCTTCAAGTCCATACCCTTCGACGGGTTATTGAAAGCAGGGCTGGACACCCCATCGCCCGCTATTATGGATGCATGGCTCAACCGCTTCCACTGCGGGGACACGTTGGACTTGATGGGACAAATGCCCGCGCAATCCGTTGATCTGGTTGTTACCTCTCCTCCCTACAACCTGAAGCAGTCGTCTGGGAACGGGATGAAAAACGGCAATGGTGGCAAGTGGCCTAAAGCGAGTTTAATGAAAGGTTACGAAGCGCATGGCGATTGCATGCCTCATGGCGATTACGTTGCTTGGCAGCGGGATTGCCTGACAGCCATGATGCGTCTGATAAAGCCTACGGGAGCGATTTTCTACAACCACAAATGGCGCGTACAGCGAGGCTTGCTGCAGGACAGAGCAGACATTTTAGAAGGGTTTCCCGTTCGGCAAATCATCATCTGGCAGCGCAAAGGCGGTATCAACTTCAACCCTGGTTATTTCCTCCCGACATATGAAGTCATCTATCTTATCGCAAAGCCGGATTTCAGGCTTGCCCCGAAAGCCAACGCTGTTGGTGATGCTTGGGAAATCCCACAGGAATCCAACAATCCACACCCCGCGCCCTTCCCTGTTGAGCTTGCTCAACGCTGCATCGGCTCAACAGATGCCAAAGTGATACTTGACCCATTCATGGGGTCAGGCACAACTGCCATCGCTGCCGAGTCGGAAGGCCGTAAATGGATTGGTATTGAAAAGAGCAAGGACTATTGTCGTCTCGCTAAAGAGAGAATAGCCGTGTACAGGAAACAGCGATGATTCCGAAAAAACGTTTGTTTGAAGACATTAAGAGTCTTTGCGATAGCGGATGGTATGACCTCCCGAAAACCGGCGCCGGCGCGGCAGGTGACTTGCTGGAGAATATTCTTGGATTGAAAACGACAAACCACGACGGCCCTGATGCTGGGTTATGGGAACTCAAGTTTAGTCGAGGCAACTCTCTTCTAACCCTGTGCCACAAAACACCAAGACCTCACGGCATCATCAAGTACGTTATCAATAAACATGGGTGGATAGGCAAGAATGGTCGCAAAGGGTTTCGCCATACGATTGAAGGCGAATCGGACAGGGGCTTCAATATCGCCTACGATTCTGGCTCTATCTGGGTGCGTCACCAGGATGATATGGCACCCGTTCCTCATTGGACAGAAGAAGACTTGACGAATGCTATCGTCTCAAAGCTGCGCAGGCTGGTTTATGTGACAGGAACAGTCAAATCAGGGCAAGTGAGGTACGAGACAGCCGTTGCTTTTGAGAACATCAAAACACCTCGTCTCATGAAGGCGATTGCAGATGGGTTGATACTCGTGGACTTTGATGCCTATATCAAGGATTCAGGGGCAGTGCGCGACCACGGCACCAAGTTTAGAGTGCGGCCAGAAAACCTTGGGAAGCTCTATGTTAAATCCACTAAAATAGTTTAGGGGTGTCAAGTATATCAATCCCTAACGTTAAGTATGTCAAATCCAGCCAAAATCCACTTTATTCGACCTACAGGACATAGTAGTCGTCGCAATTTTGGCGGCTCAATCGCGCGCAAACGCGGTGAATCTAATTTTCTTCGGGCTTTTGAAAGAGCATACTTTGCCAAGAGTGGAGCAGGTATCGCGGCGAATGAATTCGCATTAGCGCAACATGGGGTGGCCGACTTGGTTTGGATAGCTTGGTTAAACAAGAAATCCGAAGAAGACTTCACCGTACTAACTCTCGAGAAAATCCTACGAAGACGGTCTCTAATAGCCTTCGAAGCGAAGCTAAAAGATTGGCAACAGGCCCTACGCCAAGCATTCCGCTATCGCTACTTCGCAGATAAATCTATAGTTGTGATGCCTGAGGAAAATGCAAATCCAGCCATATCAAATCTCTCTGTATTTGAGGAAATGAACGTGGGATTATGGACCTTCAACAAGGACAAGAAATACATAAGTAGACCCTACACACCCGTAAACGTTAGAGCTCTGAATCAAGACGCTAGGGAGAAAGCAATCAAACGTATCTCATCCCAAATCGATTTGCGAAAGCTCCGCATACAGGCGTAGCCCATCCTGAAGAGCCTCGATGTGAGCGCCATTTGAGCGAGGCAGGAGTCGCAAACCAGGAGTCGCGTTAATCAGCGCGTACAAACTAGCCGAATCCGCGAGCCATTGCCCACAATCATCAATATCAACGTCCTCATCAACTCCAGCAAAGCTAGCAATGGCCTCCCATGATTGCAAAATCTCTTGTTCTTGACCCTCTGGCGTCGACCCCTCTTCAACCCTATAGAATTCATCACACTCTAGATCGTTCAGCACTGCAGGAAAACGATCTCTCAGACTTTGCAGCTCATCAAACCTAATGCTGTTTAGAAGAGTCTTAGATAAGTAACGGTACACAGGTCTTCTTCCTCCACCCCCATTGTTTGCCTGAAATCGATCGAGCGAAAATACCTTCAAATTGCTCCACCAACCCGTAGCGCCTGCAGTCCCACCTGCCGCAGAAAGAAAAGGAGTCAAGATGTCAGAAAATCCATTAACAACCCTAAATCCGTTAACACTCAACGCGCGGTTCAATAACATCCACCCTGCAAGGGTTCGATGGTCGATCAATTTGGGGTCAATAGAAGAGGTCAAATTGTTAACTAGAATATAGAAACCGTAAGGAGGTCGCTCCAACATTGTTATGTCGGTGAGGAAATCATCTAACTCTCGCCGATCTTGCAGAGCCTCCGCGTCGATTGCCAATGTTGCATAAACCGGTCGGTCGTCACCCACCTCAGACCAAACCTCCATGACATTTCTCAGGAAATTTTTGGAGATTACAGCTTCAATAGAATCAAGAGAACGTCCAACTACTATATTTGGAGATACCACCGCTGATACTGCTAAATTATTTTGGACTTCTAAACAGCTCCTAATATCCTCTCGAATCGTCGATTCTGATTCCAACTCAGCTCTTCTTCGAGGCCGGAAGTATCCATACTCTCCGCTATCAAGCTTTCCCAATCTACAGCTATCTTCCCAAGCGAATAGGGTTGCATAGTACTGAGGATCAAAAAGGAGATCCGCATCTGGAGAATCCGATCGCAATTGACTTAATAACTCTTCTATACGGGACATCGGGCAATCTCTCGGACTCAGTATAGCGCCCTGAATATAGCCTTTTGATAGACCAGAGGATATTCGCCCCCCATTAGACCCTGTCCCATACCCTTGCTGTGCATAAAGCTTCATTTTAGCTAACCTCCAATTGGCGTACTAAATCAATGAAATTGGCCGGCCTCAAATGAGGCCGTTTGTTAAGCAAACCATCTATCATATCGCAAAAGGAATCACTAAAATCACTCCGGAGATTTTTCAATTTTTCAGCTGGATTATGAAGGGCTCGCTGTATCGTCCTTAACATATCATCTCCTTCACCTGCTACAGGGTGGACTCCAGTTGAATACTCAAAAACGGTCAAAGCCGCAGAATAAAGATCGCACCTATAGTCCAAGCTCGATCTCCGTTGCGGAACACATTGCTCGGGGGCTATATAACGATAAGTTGCCATTGGCTCCCTTTGACTTCCCATATGTGTCAAAGCAGTCTCCTCAAGGGCAAACGCTATGCCTAGGTCAATTAGAACAAATGGCCTATCCACGTCACCATCTATCCTAAGTACATTCAACGGTTTTATGTCCCTATGCACTGTGCGTAGGGACCACAATTCTTGGATACACAAAACAAGGCATTTCATAAGTTGCTTGACCTCAGATTCAGGTGGTTGGTGTCCCGGGCTTCTCAACAAACGCCAAAGATCGGATCCATTCAAGAATTCCTCTGAGTATATTGCATAGTTCAACCCACCAACCACATGATTCTGCAATCCAATGGTGCCGGTATTCACCATAAAAGGGCACTGGCACTTCTTCAAGGTATCTACCTCCCTCTGAATTCTACCAATACACTCCTCCCGATATTTTTGCTTATCTCGTGCTCCACTCCCATCGGGGATACTAACTACTTTCAGTGCCTCTCGACCATTTGGTCCACAGACGTCGTACACAGTTTTGAAACCACCGGACGCAATTTCTTCAATACTTGAGAACTCGTTGAAAATTCCCTCCAGATCCTCTATACTCAATTTATTCATACAAGTGGTAGTGTCCTAATTTGAATCGGTCCTTTCGACAAGCTCCGCGACCGACATTTGAGAATCCATCACACCGGCCTCCATTGCAGGAGCGCAACGAATCGTTTGGTGACGTTCGCAGAGGTTGCAGTATGCGTAGTGCAATGAGATTGCCGCTTCGAAATTGCGGCGCTTCTTACTGAATGCGTTGGTCAAGCGGCTTAGACGGCGGCAATGCATGCGGGCTGTGTGATTCTGCTTCTCGATATATGAGGTCGAAACCTTCTTCATGTCTGGGTTTCCCGCTTCGACCCTTCTTTCGATATGCATGCATTCGGGCGGCGAATGACGGCGGCTTTCCGCAAGATCGTCCATGAGTCGCATTGCGCGAGGCAAGTCGCGATCTCCCACAACGGCAGAAGGCGCAAGCTTAGTGTCGGCATCGATCGCAGACCAAACCCAAACGTCACCAAATCCTGGATCAAGCTTGTTCTTGGCTACCGTCCTCTTCTTGGCGCCGATGAATCCCCGCATTTCGTCAGCTTGGATGCTGCTACATGCGAGACCACGCATCGACTCATCGAGAAGCTTGCGGCATCCCTCTCCGACCCTGACACCTGGACGCATGATCGCGTCACGGTGAATTGAGGTCATGCGTTCAATGGAGCGGACACGATTGCCTTCGCAGAGCATTGATACCGCCATTGTTTTGCTTTCGATTGTTTGCCATGTCGTTTTCTCAACTTGATTGATATTCTGCTTTAATCAGTATGCTAGCCAATTAAAAGGGAATTATATACGAAAGTCACAACAGGGGGTGGGAAATGGCGCGCAACGCACCAGGCAAGTCAGATCGTGAAGGCGTAAGCCTGATCCAGCTTCTTCGCATGTTCCCAGATGACGCAGCTGCCGAAAAGTGGTCTGCAGGCAAAATATGGCCGGACGGCCCCTATTGCCCCCATTGCGGGTCTTTTGAAGCGCAATCGAACATCGCGCGCAAGACGATGGCCCACCGTTGCCGGGATTGCCCTGACCGCCCGATGTTCAGCCTGGAAACGGGCAATGCAATGCAAGGGACGAAACTTGGCTATCAGGCGTGGGCAATCGCCATCCGCCTTGTGGCAGCCAATCTCAAAGGAGTGTCCAGCGCGAAGCTGCATCGCGACCTTGAGATCACCCAGAAAAGCGCTTGGCGCTTAGCCCATCGTCTTGGAGAAGCGCGCAAGGCCGGAAAACCTTTGCTCAACGGCCCTGTCGAGGCCGATGAAACCTACGTTGGCGGCAAGGAGGCAAGCAAGCGCTCTCGCAAGAAGCTGAAAGCCGGACGCGGCGCGGCAGGTAAAGCCGCCGTTGCTGGAATCCGGGATCGGGCTACGGGCCGGGTTGTGGCTGAATGGCTATCGTTGAGATAAGGGCGCTGCCGCATATGTCTTATCTCGACATCAAGCCCGAACCTGGCTTTTCATGGAAAAAAAGACGCTGCAGGGCACCGAAATAAAAAATAGCCCTAATTTTCATTTTCTGCTTGACAACCGCGCGGAGACATTGCCATAATCGAAAGTCGAGGGATATGGAGCAAATTGACCCCGGAAGGGAGGGTGAAGCTCCTGAACGCTAAGGACTTGGATGAGATCCGCGCGGTCGGGTCCGTGACTGATGAGGACATTGCAAAGATTAAAGAGGGGATGAAGAAAGCGGAAGCCGCGAAAGAAAAGGCTAAGAAAGTGGATGATATCGGCAAGCTCTTCGTGTCTAAAGAGGAGCTTGCAAGGATTAAAGGGAAGATAAAGGAAGCGGAAGCCCTGCAAGCGGTGGCGTTGGAAACTGCAGGCAAGAAGTTTCCGCTTAGTATCGCTCAAGTCACTAATAACCAAGCCCAAAAGAATGATCTGTTTTTGCTTAGGAATCAAAAGTCTACTGCAGCTCAGGCAGAAAAATTTCTTGATGATCAAAGTATAGCAGCTCGTAATCTTAGCCTCGCGATGATCAATAGTGTTGGCGAAGACGTGCCCGCAGAGCTTTCTAGGGTTAACGCTGTAGAGGCTTCTGCTGCTGTGGTAGCAGCAAGGAGGGCGAGGCAGGCAGAGGCGGCTAGCCCCCTTTACGAACGAGCATTCCAGAAGCAAGGGTACGGGGTAACTAAACCTATTGATTTATCGGCGCTTTTCGATAGAGTTAAAAGCGACCGCGACCGGCTTGCGCCGTTTGGCGACGATGTTATGGATAAGGCAAATGAGCTCCTTGAAAAAGCTAGAAAGCATAGTCGCGAAATGCTTGCGAAAACGGGCTCAATAACTGCCGAAGGCTCTCCCTTGGAGGAATCCAGCCGGGAATTTCGAAGGGGTATCCAAAGAGCGCTCGCCAGGTTGCGCAAGGAAAGCGATGGCAAGAGCAGTGGAAAAAGCACCGAGATAGTCCAGACCTTGGACGATATCCTTGAACGTATTGACCGAGCGAATGGCGATCTCGAACAGCTCCACGATGTCAAGCTTCAGATTGACGAATCGCTGAAGAAAGCAGGCACGGATACCTCCTTGGGAAGCTCTACGAAGAAAGAGCTAGCGATGGTCCAAAAAGAGCTGGTAGAGGAGCTCCGCAAGCAATCCCCTTATTACGCGAAGGCGATGGATGAATATATCCGTATGCAAGCCTGGGTCGACGAGCTCAAGTATTCGCCCATCGGGTGGACTGCGAAACTGGAGGGTGACCAGGTTAAGGAGGCAGGGAAGGATTTCTTTGATCCGGAAGAGTCACTGGAAAGTGTCGATAGGTCAAGGAGGGCCATTCTTGAGCTACCAAATGGAAAGGCCGTTTGGGACCAAATGGTCAGGCAAGAGCTTGACAGGCGGTTTGGCGCTTTCGATGGGAGAGCTGTAGTTCTAGGAGTAGGGAATTTCCCAAATTATCCAGAGAAGCTTGGGCAGGTAATTTTCGGAAAGACCGATAGGCAGCGCGATATTTTGATGCGCGCGCTTGACGCGGATCAGAGAAGAAGATTCAAGGCGTTCGAGAAACTGCTTGTCGTGGCAGAAAGAGGAAGGGAGGGGCAAAGCATTTCAGCCCCGCCTTTGCTGAGGATTTGGCAGCTATCGCAGTCTATCTGGACGACGCTCGAGGCTGCTGCCATGCCGAAGAAGCTGTTCTTCGAAAGTAGGAAAAACGCCACATTCGAGAAGAACCTAGGGGCTCTAGGGGATTTTTTACTCGACCCGCGATGGAAGGAGCGATGGGATGAGATAATCTCGGTTGACGAAGGCGAGCCGCTAGGCGAGACGAGCTTTGGGCAGACAATCTAGAGCCGACCCACCCATAGCGTTTTTGTCCTCCAGACAAAAAAGCGCATATGATCAAGAATCAAGACATACAAAAAGAGGGGGGTATGGGGGCACTCCCCCATGTAACGAGCTTGGACTCCCTTATATATGGGGGAGTGCCCCCATACCCCCCTCTTGCTTCTTGCAGGGTTGTGGTCGAGTCTGCTTTAAATCATATAAAATTTGTTTTCAATCGGATACGCTTTCTTTTTTTTGGGTGGATAGGCTCTTAGACCATACAAAATTTGTTTTTAATCGGATACGCTTTCTTTTTTCTGGGTGGATAGGCTCTTAGACCATACAAAATTTGTTTTTAATCCGATTAGAATTGGCTAAGATTTGCCTTTGATCCGATTAGGGCTTGCAGACGCGCATACGATCGCAAGATGCTGCAAATATGGAAGGAAATCAAGTCGAGGAAGCTCAAGAGCTGATCGAGCGCGCCTTCATCGCCGCCTGCTTCATAGACGAGGGCGCCTTCGACCTCTACCGAGCGTCAGGCATAGGGCCGCAGGCTTTCCAGCGCGAGGCGAACCGGCTCATGGCCGAGGAGATGGAAGCCATGCTGGCCAAGGGCATCGGGCTCGACTACATGACGCTCGCGAAGGATACCGAGAAGGATATCCACCTTGCCGATATCGCGGACGTAATCGGGACGGTCGATACGGCTTCCCATGCCGAGAGCCACTGGGCGCAGATCGTAGACTCGTGGAGGATGAGGAACTTCAAGGAGCAGGCCCTGAAGCTAAGCCAGCTCGCAGAGGAGAGCAAATGGGAGGACGCTCAAGGATTTGCGGCCGATCGCGCGGTTGAAGGCGCGACCGTCTACGCAGGCGACGCCAGCGCCTATAGGGGCGTCGACAGGCCGCGCGAAGCGGTCAGGCGCTCTGTCGGGGAGTATTTTCGCGATCAGGCGCGCGCAAGCGGGCTGGAAGGTTTCTGGGCGCCGCTCAAGCGGGCGCGCAAGGGAACGTTCCGCAAAATGTCGCCCAAGCGCCTGAATCGCTATGTGGATGAGTTCTCTGGCCGCCACGATGCCCCGTCCAAGGATACTGCTGACCAGATGGGCCAGATGGCTGCCGGCATGGTTGGCAAGCGTCTTCGGTATGGCGGCTTGATTGCGCAGGCAGGATTAGCCAGCGGCGCGAAGCCAGCGACATGACCGCGAACTTCGCTAGCGGCTCAATCTGGACCGGGGACAATCTGGCCGTCCTGCGCGGCATGAACGATGCCTGCGTGGACCTGATCTACCTCGATCCGCCGTTCAACTCCAACCGTACCTACGAGGCCCCGATAGGCTCGAGAGCGGCGGGCGCCACGTTCAAGGATACCTGGGCGCTGGATGACGTCGACGTATACGAGCACGGCGAAATGGCTGAACGCAGCCCGGCAGCCTACGCCGTCATTGAGGCGGCGCGCCAGGCGCATGGCAAATCGATGCAATCATACCTGGTCTTCATGGCCGTGAGGCTTCTGGAAATGCGGCGGGTACTGAAGCCGGAAGGCTCCTCTACCTGCATTGTGACGACACCGCTTCGCATTGGCTGAGATCCCTTATGGGGGGTATCTTCGGCCTTGATCTCTATCGCAACGAAGTAATTTGGAAGCGCACGTCCGCGCACAATGACGCTTCTGCGTTCGGTCGAGTGGCTGACAAGATTCTCTTTTTCGGATCAGGCATCAACCGGTCTGCTGTCCGCGTCCCTCTTTCCGAAGACTATGTGGCGAAGACGTATCGCCATGAAGACAGCCGAGGTCGGTATATGTCGTCCGATCTTACCGGACCCGGAACAAGTGACGGGGAATCCGGGCAGGAGTGGCAAGGATGGGGGCCGACCAGCAAGGGGCGACATTGGAGCGTACCGCGCACCGGGGACTACGCTGCATGGATCGACGAAAATCTGATACCCGGTTACGTGACGGAACCAGGTATCCTAAAACGCCTGAATATGTTGAATGAAGCGAACATGGTCGTTTTCAGCTCGAAGGGTACACCACGCCTGAAACGCTATCTTATGGCAAACCCCGGCCAGTTGCCCGCAGATATATGGACGGACATTCCGCCTGTTTCCAGCCGGGCAAAAGAAGCACGGAAGTATCCGACGCAAAAACCACTCGCGCTGCTTGAACGCATCATCAAGGCCAGTTCAAATGAAGGCGATCTGGTTCTTGATCCGTTTTGCGGTTGCGCGACAACGTTGGTCGCCGCTGATCGGTTGCAGCGCAAGTGGGCGGGGATTGACCTCTCCCCGCTTGCCATCAAGCTGGTGGATGAGCGCATTGCCGAGGAACGTGGCCTGTGGGGTGGGGCGAATGCGCTGGACGCGCCGCCCGCGCGCACCGATCTCGGCGAGCTCCCCAACTACCGCACGCACCGGCATAGGCTCTACGGGGAGCAGGAAGGCGTATGCGTCGGATGCGAAACGCACTTCCCGTTTCGCGTCATGGAAGTTGACCACATTCTTCCGCGCGTAAAAGGCGGCACGGACCATCCCGATAACCTGCAACTGCTCTGCTCCGGCTGCAACCGAAGCAAGGGCGGGCGCGCCATGGCCGAATGGAAGGCAGCGCAATGAGCCGACCCAAGCCGGAATGGCGATTGAAGCCGACCACCTGTCAACCAGGCAAGGCAGAAATGCAAGATGATGTCCGGATCGATGCAACGCCTGGCGAACTCGCAGATTCTGCGCTCAAGCCCGTCAAGCCGGTTCGACAGCTGGTTCGGGATGACGCAAGGAAACCGAATTGACGCGCGTTGAGGGGGCTGCAAGGCCGGCATGCTTGGTGGAAACGATGGTCAGCCCGTGGAAGGACTTCGGCTTACAGGGCCGCTGCGTCTGCCAATTCCGCCATGCGGGCGCGATCAAGGGATGCCGCATCTGAAGCGCCCTGTCAGCCGATCTGTGATTTTGGTATGTAATTCCCTTTTTTATTTTCGCGTTTCGTTCTATTTTTTGATTCTTAGTGATAGTTGATGAAAGCCAAACTTTCAGAATTAGGTTCCCGACAATCTCCCTCGGATATCACGCGATTGATGGCTATTGCTTTGGAGCGCCCCGACATTTTGAGCTTGGCGGCCGGATTTACGGATAACGCTTCTCTGCCAATGGAAGATGTTGGCGCGATAGTTGATGAATTCGCTAGTTCCGGGGTGGATGGGAAGAGCGTTTTACAATACGGTTCAAATAAAGGTCGTGAGCGGTTGCGTGAGATATTGGCAAGACGTACGGAAAATTTTGATACAATTGGAATTGGGAAATTGGATCGGTCTAGGTTTTTTGTCAGTAACGGTTCTCAGCAGTCCTTGTATCTGGCGATTCAAACTCTATGCGATCCTGGTGATATCGTGCTCGTTGAAGAGCCTACTTATTTCGTTTTCTTGGAAATCCTGTCCGGTCTTGGCGTCAAGCCGATTGGGATGCCGATGACGTCGAATGGCGATGTAGATGCAACTGGATTGGCAAGGTTGCTAGAAGAAGCGAAAAAAGGCGGTTGGCTTGCAAGGATCAAGGCGCTGTATCTTGTTTCATACTTCGCTAACCCTACGGGACACTGCGTTTCACAGGAATCGAAGCAGTCGATTGGAGAGTTGCTGAACCAATTAGATACCCCTATTGCCGTAATTGAAGATGCTGCGTATCGTGAGCTCTACTACAAGATTTCAGACAATTCGAAAAGTTGTTTGGCGCTAGATTCGTTCAAGGAATTGCCGGTATTGTATACGAGCACCTTGACCAAGCCATATGCATCTGGATTGAAGGTGGGGTATGCTTATTGCTCTGATCGGGAATGGACCGACGCGATGATGAGCGTAAAAGGGCAGCAAGACTTTGGAACGGCGAATTTCGCGCAGGCGATTGTGGAGCGAGCTTTGGAAAAGGGTGACTTTGATCGTCACCTGGATTCATTGAGAAGCGTCTATGAGGAGAAAATGCGCGCTCTACATGATTCTCTTTTCGAGCCTTTGAGTAGCATGGGCTGGGAATGGAGCGTGCCATCGGGCGGGTTGTATCTTTGGTTGAAGTCACCTCATGGGCTTGTGACCGATGCAGAGAGTCAATTTCACGCGGCCTGCTTGGAGGCGGGGGTCTTTTATGTTCCGGGTGATTTGTGCTACCCTGAGGGACGTATCAAGGATAGGATTCGATTGAGCTTCGGAGTCTTGAGTTGCGATTTGCTGAAAGTAGCAGCGGAACGGTTTGTTCAAGCTGCCCGCGCTATGACGGAATCCGCGAGGGTCTAGTTGCGTTTGTGCTTGATAAAGCTCAATGCGCTCAAATACTACGCCGCCTTTGCTATGCCGGACTACACCGTAACCCACCTCAATCAAATCGAGAGCGAGGCAATATTCGTACTTCGAGAGACAGCCGCTCAGTTCGAGCGTCCTGTATTGCTGTTTTCGGGCGGGAAAGATTCTATAGTGATGACACACCTGGCTCGAAAAGCATTCTGGCCTGCGCGGATACCGTTCCCTTTACTCCATATCGATACCGGGCACAATTTTCGAGAAACGATTGAATATCGAGACGCGCTTGTAAAAGAGCTTGGGGCGAATCTCATTGTTGGGTCCGTACAGAAGGCGATTGATGAAGGGCGCGTTGTGGAAGAGAAAGGCCTAAATGCCAGCCGCAATGCCCTACAGATTCAAACGCTTCTAGACGCTCTAGAGGAAGGGCAGTATGATGCGGCGCTTGGAGGAGGTCGTAGAGACGAGGAGAAAGCGCGCGCTAAGGAGCGGTTCTTCTCGCACCGCGATGAATTTGGCCAATGGGATCCAAAGAATCAGCGGCCAGAGCTTTGGAATATTTTCAATGGACGCATGAGCCCAGGGGAGCACTTCCGCGTATTTCCATTAAGCAACTGGACGGAAATGGATGTGTGGCAATACTTGAAGCGAGAGGGCGTCGATTTACCAAGCCTTTATTTTGCCCACGAACGAGAGATCGTAGTGCGCAATGGGGCAATTTTGGCAGTATCGGAATTTGTGCAGCCTCGGGAGGGTGAAGCGCTTGAAAAGCGCCAGATACGATTCCGAACTATGGGTGATGCCACGATTACAGGAGCCGTTGAGTCAGACGCGTCTAATATGGATATGATCATCGAGGAAGTCGCCGCTGCGCGAGAAACGGAACGTGGTAACCGAGCCGACGATAAGCGAAGCGAAAGCGCTATGGAAGACCGTAAGAAACAGGGCTACTTCTAAGAGAGGATTTATCAGGTATGAGTGAAGAATCGAGCGGTGCCGTTGGCGGCTATTTAGATATGGACTTGTTGCGTTTTACTACCGCGGGATCGGTAGATGACGGAAAGTCTACCTTGATTGGAAGATTGCTCTATGATTCGAAGGCGATTTTCGAGGACCAGTTGGAGGCGATCGAGAAGACAAGCGAGCAAAGGGGAGACGAGAACGTAAATCTAGCATTGTTGACCGATGGCCTTCGCGCGGAACGCGAACAAGGGATTACTATCGACGTAGCGTATCGGTACTTTGCTACGCCGCGTCGGAAGTTCATAATCGCTGATACGCCGGGACATATCCAGTATACTAGAAATATGGTTACGGGTGCCTCAACCGCGAATCTTGCAATCGTTCTGGTTGATGCCCGCAAAGGTGTGATTGAGCAAACAAGCCGTCACTCTTTTATCGCTAATCTTCTGCGTATCCAGCATGTAGTTATAGCGGTCAACAAGATGGACTTGGTTGATTGGGGCGAAGATCGATTCAATGAGATTAACGAGGAATTTCGTAAATTTGCGTCTCGATTGGGCAATATAGTAGATGTCACCTTTATCCCGATCAGCGCATTGAAAGGGGACAATGTCGTAGAAAAGTCCGAGAATATGCCATGGTATCAAGGTCCCTCCCTGCTATACCATTTGGAGACCGTTTACATTGGGTCGGACGGGAATCACGTATCTGCTCGCTTTCCGGTTCAATGGGTCATCCGACCCCATAGCGACCAATACCACGATTTTCGAGGCTATGCAGGACGAATTGCAGGAGGCGTTTTCAAGCCTGGCGACGATGTCATCGTACAACCTTCCGGTTTCGAAGCGAAGGTTAAGGCTATTCATACCATGGATGGAGAGCTCGAGGAAGCTTTCGCGCCGCTCAGTATTGCCATGACACTTGATAGGGAGATCGACATAAGCCGTGGCGACATGATCGTTAAGGGCAACAATCCCTCCGAAGTGGGTCAGGATATAGAGGCGATGATTTGCTGGTTCAGCGACAAGCCTCTCAATGGGCGAGGTAAATTCGCGTTGAGACACACAACGAAGGAGACGAAAGCGATTGTTAAGGAGGTCAAATACAAGGTGGACATTAACACCCTGCATAAGATCGAAGATGATCGCGAGTTACGCCTCAATGACATTGGACGTATCTCATTGAGGACAGCTTCTCCACTTTCATACGACTCTTATAAGACGAACCGGAACTCAGGCTCCTTCATCTTGGTCGATCTGTTTACGAACGAGACAGTAGGCGCGGCTATGATCGTTTAACTTTAAGCGACTCTAGAGGATTGGCCTAGAGGAAATCCTTGTTTACAAAGTCTTTACATAATTCGATTATCTGCGAGGGTGGTGGCATGGATGCCCACGAAGAGACACCACTATCCATTGATGAGATTGCGCAACGGCTCAAGTGCGCACGTGGATGGGTGCAGCTGTCGATTGATGCAGGGTGTCCAACGGATGACGACGGCCGTCTCAAAGTGAGAGCTTTATGCTCTTTCAATTGTCGAACATTCATCGAATTCGCGAGCTTGCTGGTCTTTCGCCAATAGAGGCGAGTGGAAGCTCTTCAGACTTGCGGCCGAACGTGAAGGCGATTCTCGCCACGCAGCTTGAATGGTTGCAAGTCAGGTCGACGAAAGAAAGCGTTAAGCAAGCAGCGAAGATGGTTCATGAAAAGATGATGGCTTCCGATTCTTGAACTTTACTCAACCGTTTCTTTTTTGAGGTTGTACCGTCCTCGTGGATGGAGTTCGATGGGGAGAGATTCCTGATCGGACTCGAATACTGAAACTATGGATAAGAAAGTAATTGCTGTCATTATGGGAGGCGGACGTGGATCCCGTCTCCATCCGCTCACTAAGGAGCGATGCAAACCTGCGGTACCGTTAGCCGGCAAGTATCGTCTCGTCGACATCCCGATCAGCAATTGCCTCAATTCGGAGATAAATCGGATCTATCTGCTCACGCAGTTCAACACTGCATCCTTGCATCGTCACATTCAGGATACTTATCGCTTCGATCCGTTTGGAGGAGGCACGGTTGACATATTATCTGCGGAGCAAACCGTAAAAGGGGATAGTTGGTATCAGGGAACTGCCGACGCTGTACGGCAGAATATCCACCACTTCGCTAACGCTGATTACGATTACGTTCTCATATTGTCAGGCGATCAGCTGTACCGCATGGATCTGCAGGAAATCTTGAATCAACATATTGAGACGAAAGCGGATGTAACCGTTTCGGCAATTCCGTTTCCGGTATCGCAAGTAGAAGGATTGGGTTTGATGCGCGTAGACGATTCTCTCGAGATTTCCGAGTTTGTCGAAAAGCCTAAGGATCCTGATATAATCGACGGGCTGGCGATTTCCGAATCGATCAAGTCGCAACTTTCTAGTGAATCAAATGGCGAGAAACGCTGCTTAGCCTCGATGGGGATTTATGTATTCAATCGTGATACCATGATCGAGGCCCTCAACAGCGACGCAGCGGACTTCGGCAAGGAAGTAATTCCTGGATTATTGGGAAGCCGCAAATTGAGCAGCTACATATTTGAGGGCTACTGGGAGGACATTGGAACCGTGAAGGCCTTTTTTGAAGCGAACTTGCAGCTCGCGGATCCGGTGCCTCAATTCAATTTTTTCTCGCAAGGAAATCCCATTTACTCGAGAGCTCGCTATCTTCCTGCGAGCAAGATTAATCGCTGCTCCATAAATCACGTCATTATCGGTGACGGCTGCATCATAACGGATTCCTACCTTAAGCGCTGTGTCATAGGAATAAGATCAACACTAAGAGAGGGCGCCCGGTTGGAAAATGTAGTGATGATGGGGGCGGATCTCTTTGAAAGCGTGCAGGATCGTGAACGCAATCGAAGGGAAGGCATTCCTGACATAGGCATTGGCATGAACTGTGAAATCAAAAATGCCATTATCGACAAGGGAGCGCGGATTGGGCATAACGTTAAGCTGAATCCCGACGGTAAGCTAGATGGTTATTCCAAGGACGGCGTATTCGTTCGCGATGGGATTATTTGCGTTACGAAAAATACGATTGTACCGGATAATACGATAGTCTAGCCTAGTAGGCATGAAACGCCTACTCGTGTGTGTCGATGGATCTCAATACGGGATATCTTGCGGGAAATACGCTGCTTGGATATCGAGCAAGGTAGAGATCGAGATAGAAGTCGTGTATGTAACGGATCTGAGGCAATTTGAAGTGCCTTTCGTCGCAGATTTGAGCGGAAGCTTGGGGATCCAACCGTTTCAGGCGGTAATGGGACAGTTGCAGGATTTGGAAAAGTCGAAAGCGGAAGCGACTTTGTCGCAGACTGCCCGGGCGATTGCCGAAGCAGGCTTCGAAGGATCCGTTACGAAAACCCACAAGACTGGTTTCTTGGTAGACAGCTTAAAGGAGCTCGAAGCCAATGCGGATATGATAGTGCTCGGAAAACGGGGGGAGAATGCGAACTTCGCATCCGAGCATTTGGGTTCGACTATGGAACGGGTCGCCCGAGCGACCACGAAGCCATGCTTTGTCGCTTCGAGAGAATTCAAGCCAATTAGTCGTGTTTTGATCTCCTACGATCATGCCGAGAGCTGCCGCAGGGCTGTTGAGTTCGTTCGGAATTCAGGACTCTTTTCCGATGTCGAGATTCACATTGTAACAGTAAGCCCGAACGAACGGGAAGAAGAGAGGCTGGAGGGATTGAAGTTGGCCGAGGATGTTTTGTTAAAGGCTGGACTGTCGCCCATTTGCCAAATGTTGCATGGGGAAACAGGTCCTGCAGTCATAGACTACGTGGAAAAGAGCGGTATCGACATGCTTGTAATGGGCGCGTATGGGCACACTCGTATCCGTCAACTCATACTCGGGAGTTCGACGACGGAACTGCTTAGTGGCTGTCAATTGCCAACGATTTTATTTAGGTGAAGGCCGGGGAGTAAGGAATCTTCGATGAGCTTATTCTATCCTAGCGAGTCTAAAAAAGTACAGTCGTCTACATCAATGTATGGTATTTGAGCTCTAAGCAATGAACCAACCCTTTCTGGAACTGCAGTGGCATTAAACCACGTGAAGCCGTTCGAAGAGTGTTGGAGAGTGAAATCAGAATCCGAAGTCGATTCCCATTCGATTGAAATGCCATTTGTAGATGATCGTATCGTGAGCCTGGAGCCTGTAAAATTTTTTGCGTAAATGATTCGAACTGATGTTCTTAAGCGCTAGAGAGAGCATCGAATGGAAGACGAGATCAAGGAGGAGCTGATCGACCAGCCTCTCGACGGCTATAGCGGCCCGGAGGGCCTGGTAGGTCCCGAAGGGCTTTTAGCAGAGCTGAAGAAGCGGCTGATGAACCGGGTTCTGGACGCGGAGCTGACCGCTCACCTGGGGCGGGGGAAGCATGCCTGGGCCAATGGCGGGAACGTCCGCAGCGGCAAGACGCTTCGCAGCGACGACGGGAAGCTTGCGATCGAGGTTCCCCGGGACCGCAAGGGCGAGCTCGAGCCTGCGCTCTCGGGGCCTGGCGGTCCGGGACGTCCAGGAGCGCCTGCTTGGGATGCACAAGGTGGAGGTCTCGCCCATGCTCATCCCCAGCGCCACCGAGGCGGCGGCCGAGGTCTCCAACCGGGCGGTCTGCCTGGCCCTGGCGATAGCGATGGAGGGTCGCAGGGAGGCGCTGGGGATGCGGTCCTCCCGGAGCGAGGGCTCCAAGTTCTGGCTGAACGTCCTCACCGAGCTGAAGGGCCGGGGCGTATCCGGCATCCTGGTATGCTGCGTGGACGGCCTGTCCGAGGCCATCGAGACGGTCTACCCGAAGGCCGCGAAGCGCAGCTGCGCATCGCGCGCATGCTCCGCAACAGCCTCAAGCGCGTCAGCTGGAAGGAGAAGAGGCAGGCTGCCTCGGAGCTGAGGAGCCTCTGCAAGGCCCCGACAGCCGAGGCCGCCAAGCTGGCCCTGGACCAGTTCCGGTCCAAGCGCGACGAGCGCTTCCCCGCGATCGGCAGAAGCTGGGAGGCGCATTGGGAGAGCGCGACCCCGTTCCTCGACTGCCCCGAGGACATCGGCAAGGTCCATATGCGCCGCCAGCGCCGGCGAGCCCCTCAACAGCTCGTCCAGGAAGATCAGCCGCAACCGTAATCTCTTCCCGACCACGGACTCGCTCTACAGGCTCTTCTACCTGGCGATTCGCAGCATCTCCAGGAAATGGACCAGGCCCGCGAGGAACGGGGCCGCGGCCCTGGACCGCTTTACCATTGAGTTCGGAGACAGAACCACAGAAAACAACAAATAACCAAGCATCTGTAAAAAAGTTTACACAAATATCCTTACACCGCCATCATGATCGTAGTCCCTTTTCCGCGACGCGCTCCGAGCGTTTCGATGATCGCTATCTCTGTTTCGTTGTCCACTGCGCTCAGGGCATCGTCCAATAAGAGAACGGGGGGATTGCGAAGGAGGGCTTTCGATATCGCCACACGCTGGCGCTGTCCACCGGAGAGGGTAACTCCTCGTTCTCCAATCTCGGTGTCATAGCCTTTTGAAAAGTCGACGATGGCATCGTGAATACAGGCGGCTCGGGCTGCTTTCTCGATGTCGTGGGCGGTAGCGGCTCCTGAGCCGAAGCGAATATTCTCCGCGATCGTCCTAGAGTAGAGGAATGGCTCCTGGAGGACGAACCCCGAATTGCTCGCGGATGTAAGCGTGGTCGAGTTCCTTCAAGTCCAAGCCGTCAATGCGGATGCCTCCTTCGTCGCAGTCATAGAATCGAAGCAGGAGATTCATCAAGGTAGTCTTTCCTGAGCCGGAGGCTCCGAGAATGGCCAAGGTTTGTCCTGGATCTACGCTGAATTGGATATCCTCCACAGTAGGCCGATCCTCGGAGTGGCTGAAAGTGACGTTCCGGAATTCGATGCGACCTTTGATGGGGCGCTCCGGGCGAATGCTTACCGTGTCGCCTTGCGTCTCTACCGATTCGGACAGGATTTCATTGACGCGCCCGATTGAAACCACGGTTTTTCCGAGATCCGTAAGGATTCTGCCAATCATTCGCACGGGCCAAAGGACGATGTTCAGCAACGCAAGAAACGCGAAGAGGGTACCAATCGAAGTATGGCCCTTGGCTGCCATGTATGAGCCGACCACCAACGCAAACCCAATCTGAGCAAGGTTCAGCATATCGGACGGAGCCCAAAAATTAGCCATCAAACGCTTAAGTTGAATGCTCTTGTTGCGGTAGTCCTGGTTTGGCTTGGCGAACTTCTCGATTTCGTGGGCGTGCCTGCCGAATGCTCTCACGACGCGAATGCCGGTGATGTTCTCTTGAACGATGGCGGTTAGCTTCCCTTCCGATTCGTCTACTTCCTTGAATATCGATTTGACTCTCTTGAAGTAGTAATAGCCAAAGAGTACGATAACAGGTATTAAAAAAGTAGATACGATTGTCAGTGTAACATTAAGAGCTAGCATGATCGGGAGTACGGTTACCATAAGAATAATGGATCTCCCTATCTCGACGACGTGCGACGCGAGAAAAAGACGCATCGTTTCAATATCGGAGGTGCATCGCTGGACAAGATCCCCGGTTTGAGCTTGATCGATATAGCGATTGGATAGGCTCTGGATATGATTGTACAACCGATCCTTCAGGCGTTTGCAAATTCCGTCCGAAGCTTTCGCGGCGAGCCGCTTCTGAAAGTAGTTGAATACGCCGCCTACGATCGAGAATAGGACCATCGCTACGGCAGGGATCCACAGGTTGAGCCCTACCTTGCTAGATCCTCCCATGAGGCGAATGACGCTGTCCAAAAGGGGATTGTCGCTGGATCGCTCTGCGCTCAACGCGTAGTCGATCGTCGCGCTACCGATAAGGGGAACGACGAATTCGAATGCAATTGCGAGGGTTAGGGCTACGGTTGCGAGACCGTAACGCCAACGCTCGCCCTTGATCAGATCCCAAATTTGCCGGTAGACGGCGGATGATGGCTTGGAAGGAATTGGTTCTTTTGAAGGATTCATTCTCCCTAGAAATTGTAGCTTGCTTGACTTGATGAATGACGATCGAAATCGCTTGTCGTTTCGGACTGGGCCAAAAAAAGGCCCGCTTTAAAAAAAGCGGGCCATATAGGGATGGGAGGGAAAATCGTTGGCCCGCTGCGTTTTAGGTAGCTCAGGCGCTGTTGCTAGTCTCAACCTATGTCAAGACGCGCCCTTCGGTGAATGTATTTGGAAGGGGATTATGTAGAAGAGTGCCGAACAACCTGTTCATCGTTTACCCTCTGTGCAGCGAACAGTAACTGGCTGGACAAGAGCATCAATCGCCTCTTCAAATTTAGCGGGGACTCTCAAATCCTTCTCAAGTTCCGCTTTGCTTGGCTGGTAGGATGGGCGTGTAATCTCGACGATTCGTTTCTTCGCCGAAGTGGTTGATTCTTTTTCACGTAACCATCTCCCCGTGTTTTGCTCGCATCTTATCGATCCCCTCCTGCGCGTCCCATTTTTGCCGCATCACGGTTTCGACCTGTTTACAGAGATGACGGATGTCTTTTTTCATGGCGTGAACAGGCAGTACCAAATATTTCCATCTATCGCCGATATTTGGCAGTGTGGTGTCAACATAAACAAGGTTATCTATTTGCTTTTGCACATCGGCAGAAGATAGCAAAGCAAGTAAATAAAACGGGGTGATGCCGTGTTTGTTATCTTCATCCACAACTCTGAATGTCAGCAGTTCTCTTGTTAAAAGGACTTTTTTATCTCTGGGGGACACCATAGCAACGGTACCGATTCGATAACTACCTCTCCTTACAAAAATGACATCCCCTTCTTCGGGCAGGGGTACATTACCTCTTTTCTGTTGGTAAACTTCTTCAGGGATGCCCGTCACAGGGTTTCGGTACAATTCCCAGTTAACAATGTCAGAGACACGGATATAGGGTACCTCCCCTTTCCCTTTAGCTGCCGAGGCTGGAGACCCCATGCCGCCCCAGGCTTCAATCGTTCCGTCGTTCAATAGTGAAATAAGACTAATACCCAATCTGTCTTTGCCTATGCCTGGCGGGTATTTCAAATACCGATAAAACTTGGGGACAAGAATATCCGGGTTTATTTCAAAACCTTTGACTGTGAACACATGCTTGTTGGTGTCTTTCCCCGGCTGTTTTATTTCATCAACCACTTCAGACAAATCATCCCAGATATCGTTTGTACCGGGGCGGGTTAGCTCGTGGCCCGTGTGGCCGTGGCCCATTTCTTCGGGCGTAGCCATAATGCACTCACCTTGGGTCTCATCTTTTCGAAGGACAATCAAACAGGTTTTTGCATTGCAATGCGGTCGGAATGTGTTGTGAGGTAGGCTAACGATGGCAGTGACATTGTTTCCTGACAGCAAATACTGGCGCACATAGGCTGATGTAGGCGCATGGAATAGAGTTTCGGGGAGTACTATCCCCAACCGCCCACTTGGCTTGAGCATTGACAGGCAACGTTCAATAAACAACATGTACGGGTCACGTGCCACGCTCTTATTTGTTTTAACCTAACCCCCATTATCCGACTTTTTCCACTTGTGCCCCAGGTCGAAGGCCGCTGCATCAGTCGGCAAAACTTTAACTTTTGAGCCATAAGGTGGATTGGTCAAAATACAATCAAAACGTTTTAAGGTAGCATCCTCTTCACCCTTGGCCTCGTCTACGAAATGTTTTTTCGCGTCCGCTTCAAATTCGGTTGCCCGGTGCAAGGCATTTTCATGGACGATATTAGACCTACCGTCACCCGCTATCATCATGTGGGCCTTGGCAATCTTGACCAGATCAGTTTCTTTGTCGATACCAAAAAAGCAGCGTCCAGCTTTTTCTCGTTTTTGCTCAACAATATTCCTTGAATTAAGCCACTTAGGATGCCTTTCCATCGCATTCCACACATACTTCATCGCATAAATCAAAAAACCCGCAGACCCGCAAGCGGGATCGCATACCGTATCGTCCGGCTGAGGATTGGCAATAGTGACGGCCAGCTTCACAACGTTACGGGGCGTAAAGAACTCTCCTTTTTCACCTATAAACTTTGATTCTGAAAATACCTCAAATGCGTCACCCACAATATCGCTATCTGTCGAAAGCAGGCTACCTCGCTCTAACTGCCCCACCACCCATGCGATTGAGCGATCATCCAAATCTATTGTGTCGCTTTGCTTGAATATGCCGTCTTGTTTCAACTCATCCCGAACCCGCTCGAACAACCCTTTTATTCTTTTTGAAATCTTTTTCGATGATTCGCCAGCTATGGCCCTGAACTCAGGTGGGCTGTCTGGATAGGTTCGTTCATCCTCAAGTTTCGAGAAGATCAGTTTCATCATCTCGCTACCCAGCTTTTCTCTTCTGCTTATAGATGTGTTGGAATACAAAGTGTTCAGTATTCGCCTGAAAACCGCTTTTAACTCGCTACGCCCAAATGGTTTTAATTCTGACTTTCTCAGGCTGCCTATTTCAGCTATAAGTTGCTTATATGCAGGGATATTGTTCAGATACCCCTCTTTGATTTTTCGTCCATCGCGGTAGAGATAGGAAATATCATTACCGTTTGTCCACACTCCCCACAACGCGGAAGTTGCGGTCATATACGATTTCAACTGGTCGATACCGTCCGCCCGGCTAGGCCGCTTGGTCTCAACAATCCCAAGAATGTTTTCCGCAGGGTCTCTGCTACTGACATCATCGTAGATAACGATATCTGTGCCCTGTCAGGAAAATAACCAGACCCCCTTGGTATCCTGACTTCGATATCCAGCAAATTTTTAGGATAGGCATAGCTTTCTACCAGGATTCGTTCGTATTCCTGTCGAACGCCTTCTTCCGGACTATCCATATTGACAGACTTACCCGTTGCGTAATCGCTTCCTTTCATGCTTGCGCACCACTGGTTAGCCCGTTGTCGGCAATAAGGTCGGCATACCGTAGCCGCTTCCCAACCCCTCCATCCAGGATTGCGGCCATGATATCAATGGTGTTTTCCTCTCGTAAATTATGGCGAGCAGTGAACTCCTGAACATATCGGTCAAGATGCTTTGGTGAGAGTTTGTGGAAAGTTCCTTTATGCGCCCGTTTCAACATACTCCAAAAGGATTCAATCCCGTTCGTATGCGCCATATCTTTGACGTATTCCCCGGTAGAGTGACTGACAGATTCATGGTTGGGCAGCCTCTTGTAAGCCAGAGCTTCGTCAGTATATATCTGCGCCCCATCATCAGCGTGTTCCCTGACAAAGCCTTGCAGGGTATCTCTGCCCGTCGTTTCAACTACTCTTGCACGGACGCGTTTCGTGCCGCGATCCTTGACACCAACCACTGCCGTTTTACCTGAAGGGCCTCGGCCTGTTTGCTCACTGCGCTTGGATTTTGACATGTTCTTGCGCTTTCCACCGAAGTAGGTTTCATCGGCTTTTACCGGGCCTGGGAAAGTACTGTTTTTTTCTGAAAGGGAGGTGCGTAATCGGTGAGCCAGAAACCATGCGCTGCGTTGATTGATGCCCAGGTCTCGATGAAGTTTTATGCTGCTAACTGACTTTAAGCTGGTCGAAAGGAGGTATGTGGCCAGAAGCCATACTTGAAAACCGAGTTTGGATCCCTCCACAACCGTGCCGATCTTTGTGCTGAATCGTTTTGCACATGCTTTCTCTCGGCACCGAAAAGGCATTCTTTTGTGTTTTGCACCTGTTTGTACGTTGAGCGAACCGGAATGAGGACAGGCGATTCCGTTAGGCCACCTGCGTTCAATAAACCAAGCTTCAGCAGATTCATCGTCAGGGAATCTTTTCATAATTTCGATAAGTGACAAACCTTCCCTGTCAGATTTTCCCGGTGCTTTATGTTTCATTGTCACTCCCCCCCTAATTCCTGAAGAGGATATTACATGAGAGTGCCGATGCTGTCAACGTTCAGCGCTCTTCTACATCCTAATCCCCATTTGGAATGTATGAGAGGCGCATGGGATTCATTAGTTTGATACGGTTTTAGAGCAGGTTTGACTAAGAGTGAGACGGTTAAGTGGATGCTTGCGTCGTCATGCAAGTCTAAATCGATTGTGATTGCAGGAAGCGCTGAAAATTATGGTATGGAGTGTCTGTAGGATAGGGGCGTTACGTTTCCTCAATGATGATCGTTGAATGACTTCGCTGCAACTGTGAATACAACTGGATACCGAGGCAGAATCGCGCCGACGCCTACTGGGTATATGCACCGTGGGCACGCCCGAACGTTTTTGATCGCTCAAGAACGAGCGCTGCATCGGGATGGCCAGTTGATCTTGAGGATAGAGGATTTGGATCGCGACCGTTGTAAACCTGAGTTCGAGTCGGCGCTGCTGGAAGACCTGAGATGGGCGGGGCTTCGATGGGATGAGGGTCCGGATATCGGTGGGACCTTCGGCAGCTATCGCCAAAGCGAACGCATGGAAATATACCGTTCTGCGCTGCATACTCTTCGCGAGCAAAATTGCGCCTTTCCCTGCCATTGCTCGCGAAAGGACGTTCTGTTGGCTGTCCAAGCGCCTCATGAGCAAGGGGGAGAGCTGATCTATCCGGGCTACTGCCGTGATCGTCCCTTTTCTTTCGATACAAAGACGGATGCCTTGGGGGTGAATTGGAGAATGCGGGTTCCGGCCGGGGATACGATTGCATTCCAAGATGGCGCCTGCGGTGAGCAGCGCTTCGTCGCAGGGCGGGATTTCGGCGACTTTCTAATCTGGCGCAAGGATGGGGTGCCCGCTTATGAATTGGCGGTCGTACTGGACGACATCGCAATGAAGGTAACCGAAGTCGTACGAGGGGAAGATCTGCTGCTGTCGACCGCGCGGCAGCTATTGATTTATCGGGCTCTTGGAGCTACGCCTCCAAGCTTCTATCATTGTCCCCTAGTCGTAGATGAGAACGGGAAGCGCTTGGCTAAGCGGGACAAGGCGATGAGCTTACGTGAGTTGAGACGAGAGGGTTTCGATCCGAAAGAGCTGCGGCGCTAAGGATTATCTGAGACTTGCTCAATCAGCTCCATCTTGTAGTTGAATAATTGAAAACTGAGTTCGCGCAGGTCATCAGGCGCTCGGTCGGTTGGTTCAGGACTATGTAGCCTGAGGGTGTTTTCACCAGGCACTAGTGTAATCGGTATCGAATACGGGGCGCTGTAGCTGACGGGAAGCGACGTTTGCCAAGCCTGATTCCCATTGAGCTCCAAAATCAATGTCCGAGCGGAGATCGTTTTAGTATAGAAATGAATCGATGCGCGGATGGGAAGATCGCCTGGATTGCGATAAGTCAGTACGGAATCACCGCTGGACCAGATTCTATACAGATCGGGACCGCCCACCATCCGGTACCAGCCTTCGCCGAGTTTGATGTTTGAATAGCTTCCTTTTTCAGAGTCGAACGCCAGATCGGATCGTCCGACTATTTCGAATCGTTCCGCAGCTATGGGGATATGTAAGGAACTTATGCCTACGAATGTCGCTGAATTTAAAGCAATGAGTATGGGGAGAAAAATGCGCTTTCGAGAAAACAGCAGATTGAAAGCGATCGTAAGCGGTAGAACCACGCGTGGCACTGCTTTGAGCCCTTCCCAAACGGCGGGGCCTAGGATCAGCATTAGGATGGCGAAGATTACTCCGATTCGCCACCAAACGCGATTCGGCTTAGGTCGGGCGATCAAGTAGATTCCCTGCGCCAAAAAGGTCGCCAGCAAAATATACTGGACCAGCATTTCGCTGCTAAAGCCGTATTCGCCAGCGGCCTTCAATATTTGTAGCGCAGAAGTAAACCAACCGACTAGGGGTAGATGGAAATTACCATTTCCTAGCGGGTCTAAATTGCTGGCGTTCGAGGTGGATAGGAGATAACCGTGCCACAGGGCGAACGGGAGTGTCGCGATTAGAGCCTGAAGGCAGAAAACCAGTGTTTGCTTGGATTTGGTTGCTGCGGGCTTCCAAAGCGCGGCGATGGCCAGCAAGTTGGTTTCTTTCCCGAGTCCTGCTAGACCCAGTACGCAGGATCCAAGCCATGGACGCTTCGACTCGATAAGCGCTGCGCCGGCCAAAATAAGGAATAGGCTTGGACCATCTAGCAAGGCGTAGTTGAAGCTGTAGACTAAGCCCGCTGTGAAAAAGCAAGCGATGAAACGGATGGCATTCTGCCAGCAATTCGGAGGGAGCCATCTTAAGAGCAGCAATCCGGTGAGAAACCAAAACAAGGCGTTTTGGATGCTATAAGCTTGCAGTGACCAGTACGGGTCGCCCATGCCAAGAGCGTACGCGGTCCAAGAAAACAGGATACGTCGCGCTCGGTAGGTATGATTGTCGAGAGCGTTTTCGATCTCTTCGCCAGTCGCCGTAGGTTCGAGCGCGAGCTGCGCATAGTACTGTCCATCATAGCCATGGCTGTCTCTGAGCGTGTAGTGAGGAGTTGATTTTAGCAGCTCGGTTGATTGCTCATGATTGTAGGCGCCAAACTGTGGGAGAACCGTGTAGCCGAAATTGGGGTGGTAGTAGTCGTATGTCTTGAACGCCAATACCAGGAACGCTGCGATATACACTGCTCTTATCGCTTGAATATTGAGCTTATTGGGAATGAGGGAATTCGATGGTGCGTCCATTGGGTTCAATCAATCGCTATTCTGAATTGCGGAATTGCCTGGTGACGAGCCAAATTATCCATGGCGATCGACTCGGCGTTTCTCATAGAACGGCGCTGGGTGTCGGTTTCGTCATTGAATCCGCACAGGTGCAAATAGCCGTGAACGAGATAGAGCGCGAGCTCTTGAGAGAATTCAACTTGATTCGATTCTGAATATTCCAAGGCGACCTCGGGGCATACGCATATTTCCCCGGCGAGGTCTTCATCGCTATCGCCAGGAAAGGTGATTACATCGGTCGCGGTTGGGTCCTGCATGAATTGCTCATGGATCCGAGATATTTCAGATTTGGATACGAATGCGATGGAGAGCTCTCCTCCCGGGGCATCGAATCCGCCAAATCGATCCAAGATTTCGAATAGGGCCTCTACTTGCTGTGGATCAGCGGTTAGACTAGGACAAAGGTTGCTAATTTGCGCTCGCTTCGACTCGTTCGGACTGTCGTTCATTCGTCGGTTTTCTGCCGGAGGACGTTTCCTGTTCCTTGGATCCGGGATATGCGATGCGCGAGTGAAGCGAATTGATCAAGGTGAATATAAAGCTCTCCTTGATTTTGGCCAGTTCCGACATCGTGATAGCGCACTCGTCGAGCTGGCCATCGTCGATGTTGGAATTGAAAATGCGATCGACCAATTCCTCGATGTTCTGGGGAGTCACCTTGGGGAGGGATCGACTAGCCGCTTCGATTGAGTCAGCGAGAAGGATAACGGCGCTTTCCTTGAATTGCGGCTTCGGGCCGTCGTAGCGGTAAGTGGATTCCAGTACATTCGCCGACCCTGACTCGTCCTCGGACGCTTGCTGGACCGCCTTGTGATAGAAGTAGCGAATGAGGTTCGTCCCGTGATGCTGGCGTATGACATCGATTATAGGGCGCGGAAGCTTGTAGGTAAGGCCGAGGTCGACGCCTTCTTTCACGTGGCTCTTGATGACGAGGGCGCTGAATGAAGCTGTTTTCTCGTCATGTGGATTGCGCCCATCCAGCTGGTTTTCGGTGAAGTACTCGGGCTTTACGAGCTTGCCAATATCGTGGAACATGCAGCTGACGCGGGCAAGGAGCGCATTGCCTCGGATTGCATTGCAGGCGTTCTCCGCCAAATTCGCTACCATGAGACTATGGTGCCAGGTGCCCGGCGCTTCCAGCTGCATACGTCGCAATAGCGGATGGTTGTAGTCACTCAATTCAAGCAGGGTAATATCGGTCGTGCGCTTGAAGAGCATTTCTAGAATGGGCAGTACGCCTACGATGACGATTCCTTGGACGAAGCCTGTTATCGCTGCAGCGAACACTTGTTGAATAATAGTATTTTGAGGCAAGCCATCCGCGAGATTGTAGAGGAGCGTGAACAAGGCGATGCAGACTCCGCTAGCGGACCCTGCGGTAACGACACGGCTGCGCTTGCGAATATTGCGACAGATGAAAATGGATACGCAGGAAGCGAGAAACGTCATCACCATCAAGTCCAGCCGATTGCCGAACATGACGGCGGAAAACAGGCTAACCACTAGCGCCGTGAGCAATCCAGGCCCGCTCCCCATCAAGATCGCGATAATCAGCGGGGCCAAGGTTGTGGGCGCGACATACGGAAGTATGGCGGAGGAGCTGCTGTCGTATAGAAATTGATCCAGATTCCCCAATTCGAAGCAAAGGCGTACGAGGGCGAGATTGGACACCACTACGAGCGCGAGTAGACCAAGTCGCCCATTGCTTTGCAGCGTTGCGCGATCTTCGAGTCTAATATAGAAGGTGGCTGCCGTAAGCATCGCCATTACCATGAGGGCGCGTCCAAAAAGCTGATAATCGAGGGTGTCGACATCCTTTCCTCCTAGGTGGCGAATGTAGGCTAGATGCTGTTCGTGCTGCTCGGGCGTAACGCGTGTATTGGGTTCAATGATACTGGCGCCTCGTTCAACTGTGACGATTACGGGTTGAAGCGATTCGAGCATTTTCTGGCGCATAGCCAGAATCTCGGATTCATCGCGCATGAAATTGGGGCGTACGCCATCCCTGAACAAGCGATTGAAGGCGCTCGAAACTTGAGGGGGCACGTTCTCCGCATTCAGCGCGATGCGCAGGGAGGTAAGGGCGCCATCGGTGGACTCGAGGCTGCGCTGGCTCACCTCATTCCCTGTCTTAAAAAGCGCGATCGACTGCTCGCCAAAGTCGAAATTGGAATCTTCCTTGTCGTAGATACCGATTTTGTAGCTTTCTCGAAGGCTGATAAGTCCTGTTTCGATGAGATCGCGCCGCGTTTCGGCATCGGAAAATTCGAGGATAGTGGTCAGGTCCGCTTCCGATAGTCGGTAGCCATTCTTCTGATTGAAGGACTCGGTTATATTGAGGATATACTCTTGGGCCGCATTGGCGGACAGGTCTTCTTCGATCGCGGCAAACTTGTCCATTTCATCCAGCAGCTCATTCACGTGCCGGCTGAAGGTGTTGAAGTAGATCATATCGGTACGATATACGGGAGGGACCTCGGTCAGGAGCTGCTCTCGTTTCCGGTCTGTGAGGAGAGTGCTCTGGTAGGTGAAGTCTTCGGAGGCGACGATGCGGATGGTCGCTTCCTGGTTGGGTAGGAATTGGAAGCCGGACGGCTTGATGCCCATGAAGCTGGTTACGACGATCGCGGCTACCGTGATCCCGAAAATAGCGATAGAGATAGCCCGGCTTTCCTCGAGGAAAATCAGGATGGATGAGGACGCTTCGGTTTTACGTTTCTTCCGCTTCTTCGGGAAAAAGCGTTTGAGGAGCGCTCTGAACTGCTCAGAAAGAGGCATACGTGTTCGACGTGAGAATAATGAAAAGATTCAATTTCAACGAGCGGCGCAAACTAATCTTAAGGATTCCCGATCAAGCGGGCTCCCCGTTTCGATAGGTGTCGTAGGCTTCGATGATCTTTTGGACGAGGTGGTGACGGACCACATCGCTAGACTGAAAAAAGTGGAAGTCTATGCCTTTCAGTGACTTGAGCACTTTCTTGATTTCGAGGAGCCCCGATGTCTTGGAACGGGGAATGTCGATTTGAGTAATATCGCCGGTGATGACCATTTTACTTTCATTTCCCAATCGCGTTAGGAACATCATCATCTGCTCGGGCGTGGTATTCTGGGCTTCATCCAGGATTATGAAGGAGTCGCTAAGCGTGCGTCCTCGCATATAGGCTAGGGGAGCGATTTCGATGACGCCTTTTTCGATGAGCTTGGTTACGTCATCTCGGTCCATCATGTCGTAAAGAGCGTCGTATAAAGGTCTTAGGTAAGGAAGGATCTTTTCGTGAAGGTCTCCTGGCAAGAAACCTAAGGTCTCGCCGGCCTCTACGGCTGGGCGGCTTAAAATGAGCCGTTTTATGCTTCCGTCCATGAGCTTGGAGACCGCGGCCGCCATCGCCAGGTAGGTTTTGCCTGTCCCCGCCGATCCGATTCCGAACACAATGTCGTTCTCGAAAATGGAGCGGAGGTACTGCTTTTGACCGAGCGTTTTCGGAACGATCGTCGATCGCCGCGTCTTGACCATGCAGCTTTCATCGAAAAGGGACTCCAGCTCGTCCAGACGATCTTCCTCCACGCCAGAAACGATGTTTTCGAAATCGGATTTTCTTATTCTAAGCCCCTGATCCCGAGCTGTTTGCAGAAAAGAGAATACAGTCTCAACCTTGTTTATAGAGGCTTCCTCTCCGTCTACCTGCAACCAACCATCGCGCGTAACGATGCGCGCGTCCAATTTGGATTCGACGAGTCGAAGATTGTCTTTGTTTCCGCAGTATAGCTGAGAGAGCTGACGCGGATTATCGAAGTGTAGTTTGCGTGTCCCCATAAAAGTGAAGGAGGCAAAATAGGATTCGAACCTGCTTAGTCCAGCTTTTCACGCACGTTCGTCAGATGCTCCCACATCGCCTCTAGGGACTGGGGAAGGACCCGGGTCGAGCCGACAACAGGCATGAAATTGGTGTCGCCTGTCCAGCGAGGGACCACGTGCTGATGCAGGTGCCGTGGGATGCCGGCTCCGCCTGCTTCGCCGATATTGATGCCAATATTGAAGCCATTGGGCTTCAGGGCGGCGGTTAGGATTCGCTTCGCCTTGATGGTCGTGTTGAGGAAACACAGGCGTTCATCTTCGGTAAGATCTTCGATGTCAGGCACTTCTCGATAAGGCAGAATCAATAAATGACCGGCATTGTAAGGGTAGCGATTCATGAGGATGAAGCTATGGAGCTCTCTTGATACGATTAGCGAGGCTTTGTCGTCATCGGACTTCGGAAGGTCCACGAAGGGCCGGCGGTCCTTGGGCGACTTTTCCTGGGCCACGTACTCCATTCTCCAATAGGCGTGCAGATTCTCCATAGATGGGGTCGAGACTGTTCCGTTCGCGGGTTCATGTCAAAGGCATCGCGCTTGGGCGGTTCCGATCGTCGCAATTGCGAATCCAGTGCTTGCATTCGTGTCGCAAGCGCGATTCTAAGCGAGAGTTGTTTATCTGGTTCTACAGACTGATTTTCGCGCCTGTCGCCTTGATTCTCTCTCCGAAGTACCTTCTAAAAATGAAGCGAAGAGGCGGTTACGAGGGCTCGCTGGCGATGCGCTTGGGCATCGGCATCGAAGATTGGCCGACTACGGACGGCAAGCGCAGGGTCTGGATACAAGCCGTGAGTTTGGGGGAGATACTGGTCGTCGAGGCATTGCTGCGTTCGCTCGCGGAGGATGACGGAATTGAAATTCTGCTGACAACGACGACAAGCACAGGGTATCGGTTGGCGACTGAAAAGTATTCAGATATTTGCGACAAAATAAGCTATTTTCCTCTGGATTTTTGGCCATTCTCCCGAAAATTCTGGAAGCGAATGCGTCCTGATTTAGCAATTTGCGCGGAAACGGAATTGTGGCCTGAGCATATGCAGCAAGCACGAAATGCGGGTATTCCTCTTTTGTTGGTGAACGCGCGACTTTCGGATCGATCCTACAAGTATGCCCTTCCATTGCGATGGATGTACCGAAAGCACTTGGGGGCGATTCGCAAGACGCTCGCTATATCTGATGAGGACGCAGAGCGTTTTAGAATGATTGGCGTTCCAGCGGATCGCATCGAAGTTATGGGAAACCTGAAGGTAGACGTATCGATTGGAAAACTACTGTCTCCCGAGGAGAAATCGGATATGAAGGCCTCTCTCGGCCTTGGGGATGGTTTCGTGCTGTTGGGGTCTTCGACTTGGCCGGGAGAGGAAGCAGCGCTGCTAGCTATTTTTAAGGAACTGCGCGGGAAGCTCGATCAGTGTCGTCTGCTAATTGTGCCCCGGCATGCGGAGCGTCGCGAAGAAATACGGTCATTGCTCGAGCAAGAAACCGGGGAGTTGACCTACGGATTCAAGTCGGAAGGCGTGAGTTCGGATCTTCGCGACATCCTGGTAGCGGACACCAGTGGAGAGCTCAGGCTGCTGACTCAGTTGTCGGACCTTGCGTTCGTAGGAAAGAGTCTATCACCGCATACGGAAGGCCAGACACCGATCGAGTGCGGGCTATTGGGTGTTCCGGTTGTATTTGGCCCCGGCATGGCTAACTTTAGGAGCGTACGAAGCGGTATGAGGGAGCAACGGGCAGCGCGTCAGGTGAGAGACGTTGCGTCGCTTCGAGCGGCCTTAATTGGGCTCGCCTTGGACGATTCTGCCCGCGCTGAGATGACTCGAAACCAGGGCGTATGGGCGACTCGTAGTAGAGGGAGCTTGCTCCGCGCGACGGAGGCGATTCTAGAGGAATTGGCCCAGCGCTAGGAGGGAAGCGACACTTTCCGCCGATTCTGCTCGCGTTCCGCTTGACAGATTGCGAACTCATCCGATTTATACGCCTACTATGGCAGAAAAAGAAGATAAGTGGTCAGATAACGCCGCCGGAAAATTTTACGTAGACGAACAGTGCATCGATTGTGATCTCTGTCGCGAGACGGCACCGGATTTCTTCACCCGTAACGACGACGAAGCCTATTCGTTCGTGTACGCGCAGCCGAAGGACCAAGAAGGCATAGACCTCTGCATGGAGGCCCTAGAAGGCTGTCCGGTCGAGGCGATTGGCGATGATGGCGACGAAAACTAGAGTATTTCGCTTCTTTTTGTTGTAACGATTACGATCGCGTCCCAACCAGGGAGGCGCTTTTTTGTGCCCGGATTCTGTCCCATTTAATCCAGCCGTTTCCACATGTAGGGAGCGAAGAGGGCCAGGATCGCGTAGAGCTCCAATCTGCCCAGTATCATCAGGAGGGAAAGAAACAGCTTCGTGCGCGGATGGAACGGGGCGTAGGTTTGCGTGGGGCCTACCTCTGCGAAGCCAGGGCCGATGTTGAAGAAGCACGCGTGGACTGCGCTCAAATTCGTATCCATAAGAAAGTAGGTTTCGAACAGGGACACCACTTGTACCGAGCCTAGGAAGATGGCGCCGGTAAGAATGAGGTACATTGCGATCTCGTTTGTGGCCTGTTCGCTTAGGACGCGATTGTTCATTCGGATCTGGCGCACCACGCGCGAGCGGAAGGAGCGTTCCACGGTAACGACGCACATGCGAAGCGCTACGATAACGCGATTCACCTTGATGCCCCCTGCGGTAGAGCCCGAGCAACCGCCTATGACCATGAGCACGAGCAGAAGAGATTGGGGTAGCGACGACCATTGAGCGAAGTCTTCGGTGGCGAAGCCAGTCGTGGTCATTATGGATACCGTCTGAAAAATGCTTGAACGGATAGCATGCCCAATTTCCTTGTCGGTTCCGTCCAATACGATGACGGTCGCTACGGTAGCTGCGGAAAGGATCAATATGGCGAAGAAGGCTTTGAATTCGGTATTCTGCCCGATGCGTCGGATGCGACCGTTGATGGCGCTTAGGATAAGAGGGAAGCTGATCGCGCCGCAAATCATGAATACAATGCCGACCATCTCCACGGCACCGCTCTCGAAGGCGGCAATGCTTCCGCTTCGCGTGCTGAACCCACCGGTGGCCACGGTCGCGAACATGTGGCATACGGCGTCGAACCAATCCATACCTGCGATGCGGTAGCAGACTGCGCAGGCCAATGAGAGCCCTAGGTAGATATAAATGAGACGTAGGACCGTAGATTGAACGCGACTTTCCTCGAATTCCACCGTCGAACCTGACGCTTCGTTGGCGTACAGCAATTTTGCTCCAGCTCCGAGGAAGCCGAGTATTGCTACGAAGAATACAACCACTCCCATGCCGCCAATCCATTGGCTCAAGGCTCGCCAAAACAATAGACTGGCAGGAAGGCGTTCCAGATCCTCCAGGACGCTTGCGCCGGTCGTCGTGAGCCCTGAAACGCTTTCGAAAATAGCTCCCGAAATTCCGATTTGCGGCGTGAGTATCAGATAGGGAATGCTTCCAAGAAGGCTCGATACGATCCAGCCTAGGCCTATGATGCTGAGAGCTTCCCTTCGAAAGAATCGATGAGTCGCGTTGCGACCGGTCCAGTATAGGAAGGCAGCAGTAAGCAACGAGGTGGCGATTGAGGCTACGAAGGCCTTGGTTGCCAAAGGACGTACGCTTTCCGAATCCAAAAAAGTGGATACAGCGAGGCAGGTAGTGAACGCCAGCGCGAGAATGAGCAAGACCACGCTTAAGAGCCGGGCGACGAGAGCGAAATTCATGGGAGCTAGTTTTAGAAAAAGCGACGGCTTACTTAGTAAGCTTCAGCAATTCCTTGATATTGGGCTTTCGAATGATCGCGATGATGGAGTCTCCCGATTGAAGCACATCCTCTCCGGTTGGCATTTTCGGATTGTAGTTGTTTTCGTGGCCCACGATGACGCAGCCCTCTGGCCAATCGACTTCCCAGATTTTCTTGCCGGCGACCTTCGATTTGGATCCGATACCGATCTCGATTATGCAATTGGTCGCTTTGTTGCCCTCCTCGAGCTCGATGAACGCCTTCTTTCCAATATAGCGGAGTATCTCGTTGGCAGTTGCAACTCGGGGGGAGACCGCCAGTTCGAGTCCTAGGGAAAAGCTTAGCTTGTCGAGCACTTCGATGTAGTCCGCTCGATTGATGGCGAGCATCGTGTGCTGGGCTCCGAGCTTGAAGGCTTGGAGGCAGGTCATGATATTGTTTTCGTCGTCCTTGGAGCAGGCGATGAAGAAGTCGGAGCTTCCGATTTCCTCTTCTTCCAGGACGCGCAGCGAAGTTCCTTCTCCGTTGACGAAGGTTACATTTGGGAGTTTCTCTGCCAGGCCGCGGCAAATGGAGAGGTCTTTCTCGATAACGCGGATCTTGAAGCGTGGATTGCTCAGCAATCGGATTAGGGAAATCGAGATTTCGCTGCCACTTAGGAGGGTGATGCTGATTTTCTTTGATAGTTTTGAATCAGGATCGAACAGGGGCTTGGCTTCGAACAGCGAATCGGGATGGCCGAAAAGGGTGACTTGATCGCCCTCTTGCAGGGCAGAATTCGCGTTGGCAACCAAGCTTTCCTCGCCCCGCTTTATCAGTCCGATTCGCAAGTTTCCCGGGAGCTTCAGCTCGATCAGCGGGGTGCCGACGACTTTGGCGCCTTGCTGAATCTCAACCGATTGCACCTCGATCTTGCCGCGTCCGAAATCCTCCACGGCGACCCGTCCGGGATTGCGTATCCGCTTGGCGAGCTCGACTGCTGCCAAGGCTTCGGGATTCACGAGATGGTCGATACCGAAGTGGCTTTGGTGATTGATGACCGAATTGTCTCTAAATGTGGTGTCGTGAACACGGGCGAACGTAGTACGTGCGCCCAGCGCTTTGGCGAGAGACGAGGAAACGAGATTCGTTTCGTCGCTGCTCGTCATGGCCAAGAAGAAATCGCACTTCTTGACCCCGGCCGAAAGCAGCGTACGGGCAGAGCTCCCATTTTCGTTAATTACACGCACATCCAATTGCTCATGAAGCATTTGCGCATGCTGAGGGTCGCGTTCGATGACGGTTACGTCGTGATCTGCGAGGCTGAGGGTCTCACTCAGGTGCGAGCCGACCTCGCCGGCGCCTACTATAACGATTCTCATTCCGGGCGGATTCTGAGGAATTACGGGTGGCTGTCCAGAGGAGATTGATCTGTCCGAATCTCAATGGCTCGGGCGGTTGCCAAGCGGAATTCCCCGCTCCAGCGATAGGACGGTTTCTTTCGGGCTAGATATCATCTGACAGGCGTTTGCTGATCCCGGCAACGAGAACGCCGATGAGGAGGAGTCCGAAGAACATATGGATGACGTACAGGTAGATGGCGTAGGCGATTCCCCAGGGATTCTTCCAGTTGGGTTGCCAGGCGGTTTCTTGACCTAGATCGAGCGCCGGAATGAGCGAGTCCAGGGCAAATACGAGCGGGTTGAAATTGGGGTATTCTTTCGGTGTTCCCCGCCAAGGATCTTGATCTTCATGAAGGTAGACTTCTTCGGATGCTGGAACGAAGGTGTCTAGTTTCCAGTAGAGAATCGCGGTGTTGATGCCGATGTTCAGGGCGAGGAGGGCGAGAAGCCTCCAAAGGGTTTTCTCGGGACGGTAGCCGTAGCCGGCGAACCACCACAGGCCATTAGAGATCGCGCGTCGGAGGCGGCGACGGGAGAGGGACAGTCGCTCTCCAAAGGTGAGTCCTGACTCCGCCAGTCGTGATCGGTGCTGCTCGGTCTCGACCTTGCTGGCTTCCTTCTCCATGGCCACCATGATCTCAAGCGCCTCTTCACCATAGCCTTTCTGGCGTATGCTCTGGGCTGCTTGGCGCCAAGGCTGGCGATAGAATCCGGGCCCGTTTCGCTTGAGGATCCCGATGGTGAGATCGGTGTCGAATACGTTGAGCGTTTGTCCTGGCTTTTGACGTTGGATGAAGGCGAACGCCTCAAAGGTAGTGCCCTCGAGGGAGATTCGGTTCTCTCTGGGCCATGACGCTGTATCGCGTCCGAATTGCAGGATGCGCATCCGCGAGTAGTCCAAGGCGATCCGCGTATTGTCGTCGCATCGCGATTCGGAGAGCACGAGTTTCTCGCCTATTTCGCAGTTAGTGCAGATGAGGCCATTCTCCATGTCACCGATGTCCTGGAATTCCGCTCCCCATAGATCGACGTCGCCTCCGATGCGGGCGTTGGTCTTTCTGATCTTTCGGTCGATACGGGAGTTGCAAAGCCGTAGCGAGCCGTCGATTTGAACGTCGACTAGCGAACCCATTTCAAATGGGAATTATGTATTTAACTTGACAAAGCCCAGATTATTTGACTTCTTTTAGTGTGGGTTTTCCACACTGGTCTATCCGCAAGACAAATCGCCTTTTCAGGTCTTTTGCACTAGGTACTGGCCGCTTATGATTTGGAAGCTGACCAGCGTTCAGTAGCATTTTGACTGCTTTATCTAGGTGCTTTTGTGTATGTTTAGTCATAATTTTTGGTTTAAAGATCTCCGCCATTTGTCGAAATCAAACCATCCACATCCGATACAACCATCTTTGTCTTTTTTACTGTTACCTTGCCATTTACCATCGCCTTCATAAAAAAATCTGATACCAAACGGTGTTCCCCGTTTGTCATGTTTAAAGCAGTTTTCGCAAGCACGACTTTTCAGTAAATTATGGCTAACGCTTCCGTTAGACTTCTTTAGCAATTGAAAATTTTCTCTAATGTCGTTATCCGACATGTTGCTGTACCGTATTTGTGCTTGTTTCGTTTCTTCATCCCACCGTAACATGGGAAGCTTATGGTCAAGGGTAAGTTGATTTATTGGCCGTTCCGTTCCCTCGATTACATCGCGATGGCCTAACAATCCAGATGCCCGTCTGACAAAGCTAGGCGGCATGCTTGCACCCTGAACAGGTGATACGAACTGACCCGTCCATCTGTCCTGCCGTGTTGTCCTGTCGCAATTTTCACAAAAATGATTCGCACGTTCGATTTCAATTCCAGGCCGAGAGCCTGTACCACGTTCCAAACCCTGAATACCTCCACCACCAGCTATTTGCGTGATATTTAATTCTCTATATTCACATTCTCCACAATGCCACTGCTGATCCTTAAGAATTGAAAAAACACCATGTATCTTGGAGCCACTCATAAAAAGCTGTTCATAATCAGGTAGCTCCATTAATTTCACCTTTGATTCTTGCACAACCAGACTGATAAATATCTTGATCTATTTCATATCCAATTGCATAGCGTTTCATTTGAACCCCAGCAATTAATGTACTACCGCTACCCGCAAAAGGATCATAAATAATCCCCCCTTCTGTACTGAACAATTCAACAAACCGCTTTAATAAGCCAAGTGGTTTTTGTGTTGGATGAATGCGACTCTGAGGTGATGGCGATTTATGTTTGAATACGTTATGAACAACACCTTGTCCATTAAAAGCAACACCTGAACGTTTGCCGACAACAACAGCTTCCCAGGCATTTACTGGCTTATGCCTTGAATTAAATGGTACAGGGTTTGTCTTTTGCCATACAAGCGTTCCTACAGCGACAAATTTATGCTCTTTAAGGGATCGTTGATAAGCATCAATCTGTGCATGTCCACAGAAGCTGACAAACCATCCCCCTACCTTTGGAAGAACAATATTTAACCACGAATGTGGTTGAATATTGGTATCCCAGTCGCCAAAATATCCTCGCGGCATAATAAAATCACGTCCATCAGAACGAAGACGACGAGGAATTTGTTTTTCACACCCGTAAGATTCACTTATACCATACGGTGGATCTGTTAATAGTAATTCAATTTTACCATCATCGAATCGTTTAGCGGCATTTACTCCATCACCGTTTGAAAATTGGTAACTTGAACCATATATATATTTTCCATATTTGCGAGCAACATCTAAATCTTGCAATAATTCATTAATAGATTTAGAAATCATTTTAGGGTTATCGGCCTTGATAATATTGCCGTTATTACTAATAGCTAATTTCCCTAAATAAGTTTCATGTCCATTTATATTTTTTGTTACAAGAGTTACAACCCATTCATCATTTTTATACTTTGGTGGTTGATGCGAAAGATATCCGCGATGCTCTGAAAAGTTATCCATTAACCACTTATTAGCTAGAGCACGAATTTGTATAACTTTTTCTTTATTTTCAAAAATCATGCGGTTATACTTTTATAAACTAATCTTTAACTTACTGTATTATTTGCTAAGGCATTTATGCTTAAAACCCTATTAACCCGTCAATTCTCTATAGGTGAGTGTTTTTCCATCCATCTGACTAAACAAACTGTTTAGCCTGTCTTGTGTATCCCGCTCACAACACCCTTCATTCAACCGAAATGAAAACTCATCTACATAAGCCCGACAATGCTTTCTACTCCAGTTATGATAGATCCCGTTAAACCCGCGCTTTAATACCGCCCAGACGCTTTCTATGCCGTTTGTGTGGGCCATACCGTTGACAAACTCCTTGGCACTATGATTAACCGTATCATGCTGATAAGCCCTCTCAATACCGATATACCCCTTATGATCATCGGTAAATAACTGACTTCCAGTAGTGATATTTTCATGGATCGTAGTCTGTAGGGTGTGTTGATCGGTATTGCTTATCGGAACCGCCCGAACAGGACCACCGCGCGCTTTCATGCCTATGACTGCTTGTTTTCCAACCGCCCCACGTCCTGCCTTGAGCTTCTTGTTTTCATGCTTGTTGGCTTCTTTGCCACCAAGGTAGGTTTCATCAATCTCTATGTGGCCACTCAACGCCTGGAGGTCTTCGCCACAAACTAATCGTAAGCGATGCAACATGTACCAGGCCGTCCTTTGCTGTACCCCAATCTCTTTAGATAGTTGTAAAGAGGAAATACCTTTTCGTGAAGTCATGAGTGTGTAAGAAGCATAAATCCACTTGCGGGGATCTACTTTGCTACGTTCCATCGGCGTATTAGTAAAAACATTGAAGTATCCACGACAATCCCCACACCAATAATCGCCTACTTTCTTCTGCACTGTGATCTTCCCATCACCGCCACATTTGACACATACTGGTTTATCACCCCAGCGTATTCTTTCAAAATATCGGATTGCATCCTCCTCGGTCTTATATAAGTCCATGATTTCATAGAGGTTTAACACTTTTGCCTTTTTACCCATAACATCTCCCCCTACTTCCTTGTAAAATACTATATTATTAGTAAATATATTATCTGGTTTTTTAAGGTCTTGTCAAGTTTTATACTGGAATTCATTGGGCTTTATCAGGGTTTTGTCAAGTTAAATACATAAGTCCATTTCAAATCGTGGATACGCCTCGCGTCGGACGGCTCTGGATTCCGATTGAGCGGTATCGCCTGCATGCTGGGTCGCTTCCTCGACAGAGCCGGGTACGGTTAGGATCGCGTTCTTGAGATCCAGCGTTCCGCCAATCCGAGCAATCGATAGATCGAGGACGTGACTGATTCGAGAGCTTCGCAATACGAGATCGCTATCTGAGCGAAATCCTCGGGCTAAGAAGGAATGCAACTGGGCTCCGACAGCTCAAGCTGACCGAATGCGCATTGATCGAAACAGACGGGAAACTCGGGAACTAGGTTGGGTAGTGAAACGGTTTTCTCGATTTTGAGCGAAGTCGCCTTTAATTCCGATACCAGCCGAATATTCGGGATGCGAATCGCGATTCGACCCTCGTCGCTCAGCGCCGCTTTCAGCAATTCAACGAGAAAAGAGCCTCTGCAGGATTGGAGTGGGCCTTTGGAATCGGATCGAGCGATTTGGTCGCTAAACGGAGCGTTCAGGGATTGGACGATAGCCTGTTCATCCAGTTCGAGCGTATCGACTGATGCGAGGATGCGTTCTTCGAGGTTCATGAGCGGGTCTGTAGGGTATCTAGCGGGAGAGTCACCCGAACAAAGGGTGCTGATTAGCGGGAGCATCGCAAGATTCAAGCAGGGCAGAATCGGGAATGGAGACGGTACGTTCGAGAAATCTCCCGAGTGAACGGCGCTCAATTTTGATCGATTTGACACCCAAATGTTACAATTAGGGTATGACTGAACAGGTGGATTTGACTGTTCCTCCGATTGCGCCAATTGTCTGACGCTCTCGAATCCTCAAATTTAATCGAAGGCGCAAGTACATATGAGCACAAAAATTACTTATATTGCGGGCATTGGCCCATCGACATCGAAAGCCCTCAGAGCTAAAGGCTTTCGTTCAGCGGAGAAGATCGCTGCGAGCGATGTAGCTTCTCTTAGCGCGGTCGCTGGATTTGGTCCTGTTCGCGCGAGGGCAACGATTGCCGCCGCGAAGAAGCTGGTTGCTCAAACTAAGAAAAAACCGGCTAAGAAAGCTAAAGCGAAGCCGAAGAAAAAGATCTCCAAAGCGAAGCCGAAGAAAAAGGCTAAAGCGAAAAAGAAGGCTAAGGGAAAATCCGTAAAGTCTACCAAAAAGCCGTCTAAAAAGAAGGCTGTGAAGAAGGCTAAGTCCAAGAAAAAGTCGAAAAAATCGGCTAAGAAAAAGGGCAAAAGAAGTAGCGCTTCTGAAGCGTACTGAGTTGTAGCGACTTTGAAGGAGTACCTTGCATTTAAATTTTCGACGGTCCCCAATGGGGAATGAGCCCCAGGAACCAAATTGGCCCCTTTGCGTTGCTTGGATCTGAGAAAGCGCCATTTGATCAATCTTCTTTGCAGATGGTACAAGTCATCGAAAGATTTCGCGTTTGGTAACAAGAGGATGCATTTGATTAGACGTTAATCGATCAGCTTGAACGGCTAGCCCCCCACAGAGATATATACCCCGCGAAATCGTTACGATGTTCCGCATGATGAAGTCCCTGCCAATCCTGTTGGCTTTTTCATTGGCCATTCTGGCACCCATTTCTCTGGGGCAAGGAATTGATTTTGAAAGGGATATCGCTCCGATCTTGGAGGCGAATTGTCTTTCTTGTCACAACGCGAGCGATGCGGAGGGGGACTTTGTCTTGGATTCGAGAATTTCTTTGATGGAGCATCCGGATGCGATTGTTCCAGGTAACGCTCCCGAGAGTGACGTGCTCGAGGTAGTCACGGGTCCGAATCCGGATATGCCGGAAGATGGTGATCCCCTGAGTGACGCGGAAGTATCGCTTATCGAGCGTTGGATTGAAGAAGGTGCTGTTTGGCCCGATGGGCTTATTTTGAGAGACAAGAAGCCGCGCGATATGGATTGGTGGTCTCTGCAACCTATCAAATCGAAACCGATTCCAGAAAGTCGATTCGATCATCCGGTGGATGCGTTTGTAGATGCGCGGCGAGCTAAGAAAAGCCTGTCTTTGGTCCCACAGGCCAATGCGGTGGTTCTTTTTCGGCGTCTCAGTTACGATCTTACTGGATTGCCTCCAGATCCTGAGGACGTGGATGCCTTCGTGGCGGCTTACGAAGGGGCTGAAAGCGATAGTTCTCGGGAAGCGGTTTGGGCGGAATGGGTAGATCGGTTTATTTCGTCGGCGGAATTTGGTGGGAAGTGGGGCCAGCATTGGCTCGACTTGGCTCGGTTTGCCGAAACCCATGGCTATGACAAGGACAAGTTGCGACCAAATGCTTGGCCCTATCGGGACTATGTCATCCGAAGTTTCAATTCGGACAAGCCGGTTGGAAGATTCGCTAGAGAACAAGTGGCAGGCGATGTACTGTTTCCGGGCGAGGCGGACGGAATTCTCGGTCTGGGCTTCCTGGCTGCGGGTCCCTGGGATTTCATCGGGCACTACGAGGTGGGAGAGGCGAAGCTGGATGGCCGCATCGCCAAGCATCTAGATCGGGATGAAATGATCTCGGCTGTGTTCAATGTGTTTCAAAGTTCCACCGTGCAATGCGCCCAGTGCCACAACCATAAGTTCGATCCTATTAAGATGGAGGATTACTACCGATTGCATGCCGTATTCGCTGGGGTGGATCGTGAGGATCGCGTTTACGAAGGGCTATCGCCGAAGCAACTCGAAGATCGCAACGCGTTCATCGAGCAAATCAATGGACTTAGAGAGAGCAGCTAGAAATCGGGGCTCGTATTGATCGGCAGATTACAGCGAGGCTTTCGGGGATCGATCGCCGAATCAATATGATTAAGGAGATTTATGGGACTGGGGATTCGTCTCAATATGGTTTTCAAGCAAGACCTGCAATGATATCTGACACAGAGAAATGGATACAGATAGATTTGGGAAAACCTACCAATATGGCCCAGATCCGCTTGATGCCGGCTTACGACAAGAACCATAAGGTGAAGGAAGGTTATGGATTCCCGATTCGCTATCGGGTTGAAGGGTCGAATGATCCGGAATTTCGAGATGGGGTGCGTCTGTTGAGTGACATGTCGGGCGAGGATCAGCCAAACCCGGGTGTCGAGACTATTTTGGTGGATGTAGGCCCTCCATCAATACGATATATCCGAGTTACCGGTACCAAGCTACCCGCTCGACTGCCTTTCAAATTCGATTTCGTTTTCGCTTTAGAGGAATTGGAAGCCTTAGACGCCTTTGGGAAGACCAATTTCGCGCTGGGCAAACAGGTGACGGCGTCGGACCGAATCGCAGAGAGCGAGAATTGGCGACCCGAGTATCTAGTAGATGGAAGTTATTTCAAGGAACCCTCCGTTGGGGCTGCCTTTAAAGAACTGAAAGCATTGCAAAGCGAGCGAGCCCGAATTTCCGCGGAGATTCGCTCTCCGGAGATCGAAGCTAGGAAAAAGGCGATCGGAGCGGAAATCGCTTCGCTGAACAAGCAACTCCAACCGTTCGAGTCGGAATCAGTAGTCTATGCGGCCAACGCCAATTTCGTAATGCGTAGTCGATTTGCCGCTACGGACGGAGTGCCTCGTCCTATCCATTTGCTCAATAGGGGAGACCTTCAGGCTCCTGGGGAACGCATGCTTCCAGGGGCGCCCCCGCTATGGCCGGGAACTCAGGAGATTTTCGATGTTGGCGATCGAAACGAAGGAGAGGCTCGTGCGGCGTTAGCCGACTACCTAACAGGAAGGGAGAATCCACTGTTCTGGCGTTCCATAGCCAACCGTGTCTGGCAGTGGACCTTTGGAAAACCTTTGGTAGGCTCGCCGAACGATTTTGGGCGCATGGGGCGGCAACCGACCCATCCAGACTTGCTGGATTATTTAGCGGCTCGCTTGAGGGACGACCCAAATCAGTCGCTCAAGTCTCTTGCCCGATTTTTGGTTACGAGCCAAACTTACCGACTTTCCAGCGATCACGACGAGACCAACGCGCAAATCGATTCTGGCAATCAGTTCTATTGGCGGGCAGACAGGCGACGGCTAACGGCAGAGGAATTTCGGGATTCTTTGTTGGCCATAAGTGGAGCTTTGAGACTGGAGGATCGAGGCGGCAAGAGCTTCTACGATTTCGTACTCGAAAAGCCACAGCATTCCCCTCATTACGAGTATCACTTGCATGACCCCAATGATCCCGATTCCCATCGACGAACGATCTATCGATTTGTAGTGCGTTCTCAACCACAACCAATGCTAACAACATTGGATTGCTCTGATCCTTCCATCAGCGTGGCCGTGCGAGACGAATCGACCTCGGCCCTGCAAGCTCTTACCCAGTGGAACCATCGCTTTGTCGAAGCGATGGCTAAGCGGTTTGGCCAGCGCCTTGAAAACGAAGAGTTGGCATCGAAAGCAGAAGTGATAGAGCGAGCGATTCGCCTGTCTCTTGGAAGATCTCCAAGTTCCCTTGAAGACCAATTGCTAGGAGAGCACCTGGAACGATTTGGACTGGCGAGCATGGGGCGCGTCCTTTTTAATTTAAACGATTTCATCTACCTCGATTGATATGAAGCGGAGAACGTTTTTAGGTACGATGGGTGGCATAGCACTGGGAAGCCTCTTTACTCGGGAGGGACTCTTTGGCGCCTCTGGCCTGATTCACCCTTTGCATTACGAGCCCAAAGCTAAACGTGTGGTTCAGCTATTCATGGCCGGAGCAACGAGCCACGTGGACACGTTTGACCATAAGCCGTTTTTGGAGAAAAAGGACGGGCAGCCTTGGGATCCGGGCGAAAAGGTTGAGCTGTTCCAAAGTGAACCTGGGGCCACTTATGCCAGCCCCTGGAAGTTCAAGCTCTATGGCAAAAGCGGTAAAATGTTGAGCGACATTGTCGCGCCGCTCGGGGAAGTGGTGGATGAGCTGGCATTTATTCACAATGTGGTGGGCAAGACTGGTGTTCACAGTCAAGCGACGCTTCTGCAGACAACGGGATTCAATTTTCCAGGCTTCCCCAGTGCTGGGTCCTGGGTGTCCTACGCTTTGGGAAGCGAGAGCGATGATCTTCCGACGTTTGTCGTGCTACCCGACCACCGAGGCTTGGCCTCCAATGGCGCGAAAAATTGGGGAGCGGCCTTTTTGCCGGCTCAGCATCAGGGCACGCTCATCCGACCTGGTAGTGAAAATCCCATAGCCGATCTCCATCCTCCAAAGAGCGCATTCATTTCACCTGAAAGCGACAGGGCCGGTTTGGATTTGCTGAGCCGATTGAATACGGCCCACGCTGAGGATCGTCCGGGCGATAATCGTCTATCCGCCCGTGTGAAAGCCTACGAACTGGCGGGGGCTATGCAGCTTAGCGCCACCGATGCTTTGGACGTTTCAACGGAACCTCAATACATTAAGGATATGTATGGGCTGGCCCCAGAGGGACCAGCGGTGGACGACAGCATTATCAACGCTAAGGCAGAGACGGAGTTCTTTGGCCGCAAGTGTCTTGTGGCCCGCCGGCTTCTTGAGCGCGGTACTCGTTTCGTGCAAATCTGGAGCGGTAATGACAACGGGTTCCCGAGACGAAATTGGGATAGTCACGAGAATCTCAAGCGGGATCACGAACCACTAGCCTTGGGAATGGCTCGCGGAGCGGCGGCTCTTATAAAGGATCTGAAACAACGTGGTCTGCTGGACGATACCATAATCCTGTGGACAACAGAATTCGGGCGGATGCCTTGCTCGCAAGGAAGTGCGGGAAGAGATCACAATCCGTTTGCATTCACGAATTGGATGTGCGGTGGCGGAAACCTATGGAGAGAGCGACATATGGGGATTCAGACCTCTAGACCCTAATCGAAAGACAGCAGTTTATGATATTCACGCGACAATTCTTCATCAGTTGGGTATTGATCACGAGAAGCTCACCGTGAGAAACAACAGTATTGATCGTCGCCTGACAGACGTTCATGGCCATCTCCTGAAGGAGATGGTGTAGCTTGATCAGTTTTGGGCGACGACGGTTGTGTTGAGCTCGCCTTGGAAAAGTGGACTAGTGCAAATGGCCACGATCAAATCTCTGAATCCGCCTCCTTTTTCTAGATTAGCGGCAGCAATGTCGTCAGCGACGATTTGTTCAGCCAAAGAAAGGGGATGCCCAAGGGCGTAGGTAAACAGTTTTTCAGTTAGAGCTCGGGAAAATTGGTCGGAGCGATTCATCAGCGCGGACTTCATGCCGACAATGCCATCGAAAGCGCTTCCAGAGACCGAACCCTTGGCGTATACGGGTTGTCCGTTTCGATATTCCGTTCGGTAGACGCCTACCGCATCGAAATGCTCAAGCCCAAATCCCCAGGGATCAATGCTGCGATGGCAATCCGCGCATGTTTCCACTTCGCGGTGACGTTCGAGCATGTCGAATATGGTCTTGGTGCCGCGAACATCGGGCTCAATCGGCACAACATCGGGTGGAGGGGGCGCTGGAGGATCACCAAGCAAATTTTCCAGTATCCAAACTCCACGTACGACGGGCGATGTTCGTGTGCCATTGGAAGTTATCTTGAGAATGCTGGCTTGTCCCAGCAAGCCCCCGCGTTGGCTCGATTGAGGCAAGGCCACTTTTTGAAAGGCCGCTCCTTTGACGCCTTTGATTCCGTAGTGCTTGGCAAGCCGTTCGTTTATAATCACGAAATCCGAATCGAGGAAGTACCCAATCGGCAGGTTTTCCTTAATAACGTGAGTGAAGAAAAGCTCGCTTTCCTTTTGCATGAGGGACTCGAGCATTGGGTCGTAGTCCTCGTACAATTTCGGGTCGGGCTTCATTAGCTCAATATCCTTCAGGCCCAGCCATTGGTCGGTGAAGTCGCGAGCGAAACGTTCCGCCTTCTTGTCATTGAGCATGCGTAGGGCTTGGCTCTTCAAGATGTCGGGATCTCTCAATTCGCCGGATTCAGCTAGACTGAGGAGGGTGTCGTCTGGGAGGGAGTTCCACAAGAAATAGGATAGCCGATTGGCCAGGGCCCAGAGATCGGAGCCGTCGCCTTGGTCATAGTTGAAGAGGAATCTGGGGGAGGTGAGGGCGCCTTCCACAACATTCCGCATCGATTCTTCGCTGGAAAGCCCGCGCCTCAGTCCGACACGGTAGAGCTTCTTGAATTTTTGTATGGTTGTCTCAGGTACGGGCCGACGGAATGCCCTAAAGAGAAATCGCTCGATACGCGCATCGATGTCCTTGGGCGTCTTGTCAGTAGTTCCGAGCAGTTGTTGACGAGCGGGAGGCGGCCAGGAGTCGATGTCTGGGCCGGACACCTCGATCGACTTCACGCGCAGGAGATCCGCAACGAGCATCTCCTTGCCTTCCACGAATGCGATTGGCGAGCGATTCAAAATCGCCGCCGATGCATAGTGGACCATGATGTTCTCTCCCTCGTTCAAGCGTACGTCGACGCTTTGCGTATCTAATTCATTTCCAATGTAGAAGTAGCCGACGCGGCGCCCGGGAACGGAAGCGGCGTCCATATGGCGCGCTTCGGAAGCCTGAATCGCAATGATGGATACTAAGCGCGGCTCGTCGTTCGGTTTGCGATCGCGTTTCTTCAAGCTGCGCTCGTAGGTATCGCTTACATACGCGTAGTCAATTCCGAGCTCTTCCAAATCGGTTCTGAAATCGCGGGCAAAGCCCTCTACAGTGACTCGATAGACGCCATCTTGAGGGACGATGAAATCCTTGGGCCACATGACGTGCTTGCGGTCCCGACTGGACGAGGTGATTACATAGCCCTCGCGTTCTTCGACATTGTTTCCGTGCCCGATCGTTCCCAGTTCGAAGCGCCGATTCGCTCGAACGTCTTCACCGCTGGAAATTGCATGAGTCGCGATCTTGTTGGCGTTGTCCTGCAGTTTGAGAACCATCTCTGGATTGGCATCCAAAGTTACGGCGAGGCTGTTGAACCCTTCAAGCTCCGGGTCAGCGGGAAGGTTTTTCGAAAGGAGTAGATTGATGCCCAGCAGGTCTTTGACTGTATTGTCCAAAGCAGTATGGCTCAGGCGTCGGATCGCAATGCGGCCTCCACCGCCCAATTTTTCAGCCGCCGCTCTCAATTCGGAATCGATTCGCTTTGTAATAGCCGTGATGGCGTTGACGGGTGGACGCGGCTTTTCCTCCGGAGGCATGTCCCCTGTCAGCAGGAGATCAGATACGCCCTGCCATAGAATTGCGTTCTCGCCATGGGTGAAATCGCGGCTGAGCGTGTCTAGTCGAAGGTCTCCTTTTTGCTTCTCCTCGCCGTGGCACTTGATGCAGTGCTCCTCTATAAATGGGGTGACGAGAGCGTCGAATTCCTCGGATGCGGATAGGGAAGTCGATTGAGCTGCGAGGATGAGGAACCCGAGCGACAGAAATTCGAATCTTCGAACGGATCGGCTTCTTGCTGCGTTGAACCTTGTATAGCGAGCCTGCATGTGGGCTTTGAAAAAGATTCCCCTAGGACAGCTCGTTATTGATGTTGCCGGTGCTAGCGGCGAATCGATCCGTCTCGATGCCCAGCTGCTGCAACATGGTAACGAAAAGGTTGGAGAGCGGTGTGTTGCCTTCCTCGAAGATGAGATCGTGTCCCTTGTGACGCAGGTTGCCTCCCGCCACGAGTACAGGCAAATTGCGGTTCGAATGCGAACTACCGTTTCCGAGTCCGCTGCCAAAGAGAATCTGAGTTCGATTGAACAAGGTGTCGTCTCCGTCTTGAATTTCCTTCAATCGGGTCATGAACTTCGACAGGGAGCGTGTGTGCATCTGTTCGATCTTGACAAGTTCTTCGACCACTTCGGGATCTTTGCCGTGGTGCGATTGTCCGTGGTATCCAGAAAGTTGATCGCCTCCTAGTATAATTGGGAGTCCTCCCGCAGGCAGCTCGATTGACGCGACACGTGTGGAATCGTGCTGCAGGGCGAGCGCTGTCAGCTCGTACATCAGATCGAGATTTTCGTGGAAAGTAGTGGGCCGTTCGAGAAGAGGCGGCACTCCTGGCTTCGGGGTATTGATCCATTGCTGCTGTCGTTCGATGCGCTTCTCGACGTCGCGGATCGATGTAAAGTAGGCGTCTACTTTTTCTCGATCCTCGTAGCTGATTTCGTTCTGGAGAGATCGCGCATCGTCAGCGACGATATCAAGCACACTGCGCTTGAACTGCATGGCCTTGTTAGCCGCTTTGGGATTCAGGTCGTTTACGAAGAGCTTTTTGAATACATTGATTGGATCCGCTTCTGGAAGGAGGGGTACGCCGTTTTCGTCCCAAGAAAGCGTTTGCGACGGCTTGCCTTCGGAGGCGCCGAGCTGGAGGGAATGGAATCGGCTGTCACGGCTCAGCGTCTTGGCTGCGAGCTGATCCAGTGTAATCTGGTTCCGGACCATTATGGATTCGCCGATGTACTCCGGCTGGTAGACGCCAGAAAGGAAAGAGGGAGTGCCTTTGTGGCCGCCGTTGATTCCATGGTCGACTCCGGACACGACGGTGAAGTCGTTGCGGTGGGGCATGAGCGGCTCTAACAGGCGCGGGATGCGGGAGCTGCCTTGGGTGGGATGCCACTCGCCGGGATACATTCCCAGGAAGGTTCCCACGCATACCAGGCGCTTGCGGGCCTTTACCGTGGCGGATGCAGCGGCGGCTAGGGGAACGGGTAGGGAATTCAAGAAAGGCAGGGCTATAAGCCCTCCTGCCCCTCTTAGAAACTGCCTGCGATTGATTTCAACGGTGCGTTTCATTTCACTCATATTACACCATAAAAACGCTAATTGGTCAACTAGAGGGAAGATTCACTGTTCCTGCCCAGGAGCGCCGCTGATGGAAGGGAGTCCTTCGCTGCTATATCTGTTATATAGGGGTTACTCCTCATTCGCCTCGGCGAGATAGCGGTTGGAGGTTGAAATCGTGTAGTTTCGCATGGGGGCATTGAAGGTGCCCTCTCCGATAATGGCTAGGGCTTCGCCCATGAGGCGCTTGGCTCCTTTATTCTCAGGGCGAAGGCGAATAACGTGCTGGGCGAGTTGAGCGGCGCCGAGAGGGTCGTCCGCCGCCATCGCTTCGCGGGCCTTAGCCATGAGGGCGCTCACGCCACCGACGAGATCGGCCATGCGCTGGGATTGCTTCTTCGGGGACTCGCGGTGGAGGTTGAGGGCGTCGCCGTCGAACCAGCCGAGGTCTTGGGCGTAGATGTCGCGAATGGTGCCTTCGACGCTGCCGTAGTAGGGGGCGAGGTAATCCAGTTTGGCCAGTCGCGGAGGCAAAGCAGCGTATTCGACCAGCTCATCGGGTGTCATGTATTTTTGGGCGCCTTCGATGGTCTTGTCGTAGACGTGCTTCATGGCATCCCGATAGTTGGTCAGCACTTCATTCGCGTTTTCGAGCATGGGAGTGGTGTGACCGCCGACCAAGTGGAGGGGGTCTTCCTGGATCATCTTGTCGACGCTGACAATCCAGTCGCGGATGGAACGACGAGCGGTGCCCCGGAGGGGATAGACGTTGGGCCAGGACTGATAGAAATTATCGCCGGCGAAGACGACCTTCTGCTTGGGCAGCCAAAGGTAGAGTTGGTCTTCGGTTTCGCCGGGCGCGGATACGAGATCGATCGTCACACCAGCGACTTCGATACGCTTGCGGTCTTCGGAGAATGTATGCGTAGGTTCGATACGCTGGGCCCGGCGCGGGGGACCAGACTGGCTGGATCCATCGACCATCATGCTGTTGGTGGGACGGCGTTCAGGAGGAATGGCGACGCCTACTCCCATTTTCTGTTCGGGTTTGAGATCGAATCCTTGAGTGTTCGATGAGCGCACGCCGCCGACGAGACCGGTCGTCGCGTTGCGCGTGCCTTCTGATCCGAAATTGGAGCGGGCCCACACTTGTATGCCTTTCCCCTCTTCGTAAAAGGCCGGAGCTCCGTTGTAATGATCGCCGTGCCCGTGAGTGTAGATGATGGCCTTGATCGGTTTATCCGTGATTTCTTCGAAGGCTTTGCGCACACGGCTGGCCAGAATTGCCATTTGGCCAGGGTCGACGATGATGACTCCGTCATCTCCGACAATCATGGAGTTGGCGGTGACCTGGTAGCCGATGGCGGTGTATACGTTGTCAGCTACCTGGATAACCTGGGGCTTGAACATCTTGTTTCGCTCCTGAAGGCGCTGAGTGGCTGCGCTCGGCTGCGCGTAGGCGCTCGCTGAAAGGAGAAGAAGAATCGAGTAGCTAACGAGACAAAAACGAAGGGTATTGCGCATGAGGTTTCGTATGATCGTGGACGCGAGGATGCAATGTCTAACTGGGTAGAAAAACGTGATTTCTAGTCCAAAATAAGACGAGACCTCTGCAGTCTGCGATCTAGCCGGATGTGGTCAGGCGATTATCTCGTTCCAGACTTTTCCGTGAACATCGGTCAATCTCAGATTGCGACCACCGTACTGGAAAGTGAGCTGATCGTGGTCCACTCCCAGGAGATGAAGCACGGTTGCCCATAGCTCGTAGATGTTGGAGATTCCGTCGATGGCGTGGTAGCCAAATTCGTCGGTCGCTCCATAGACGGTCCCACCTTTGACCCCACCACCACAGAGCCAGGCGCTGAAGCCTTGCGGATTGTGGTCCCGGCCGATGTCGGTCGAGAAGCTGGCTTGGGAAAACGGATTGCGGCCGAACTCTCCGGTAAACACGAGCAAGGTTTGATCCAGAAGCCCGCGGTCCTTAAGGTCCTTTATGAGCGCGGCAATGGGCTTGTCGACTTGCGCGGCCATTGTTCCATGGCCCTCCTCGATATTGCCATGCTGATCCCAAGGATTACCGCCCCCGCCCCCGCCGATGCCGTGACTGCAACAGGATAGCTCGACGAATCGCACTCCCCGTTCAACCAGTCGGCGCGCCATCAAGCATTGCCGAGCGTATTCATCTTTGTGCGACACGGTGTCATTGACGCCGTACATTTCCAGCGTGGCAGTCGTTTCCTGGGAAATGTCCGTGAGCTCGGGAACGGCTTCCTGCATCAGAAACGCGGTTTCCGCATTCGCGATCGACGATTGGATGGCGTCTTTGGTGGCGATGCGTTCCGAGAATCCCAGATCCAGCGACTTGATGACGTCGAGCGCCGTTCGCTGCTCGTTCTTGAGCATGGCAGGTTGAATATTGGGTACTGCGCGATCGCCTGATATATTGAATATCGACCCTTGCGTTGTAGCTGGTAGGAAGGCGTTGCCGAACAGGCTCACCCCGCCGTGGGGTGTTTTGGACTTTTCGGATTGAAGAACGATGAAGCCGGGTAGATTTGGATTTTCTGTAACCAAACCGTAGTTTATCCAAGAGCCGGCGCTTGGATACCCCAGGAAGGGAAACCCGGTATGCATAAAGAAATTGCCTTGGGCGTGTTCGCTAAACTTTGCAGTGAGCCCACGAACAATGGCGAGATCGTCCGCCTGCGCAGCGATGTGCGGGAAGAGATTGGTCATCTCAATTCCCGACTGGCCGTAGCGTTGGCTATCCCAGAAGGAACCAAGGATATTTCCTACGTCGTCGAATTGAGTGCGTTCGACTTCCATAGGCATTGGCTGGCCGTGCAGCTCCCTTAGCAACGGCTTCGGATCGAATGAATCGATGTGAGAAACACCTCCTGACATGTACAGGAATATGACGGACTTCGCCTTGGCAGTGTGATGCAGCGTAGGTTGATAGGCGGTCTTCGCCGAAACGGAATTTACGAGGCTTGAAAGGGCGAGGCCTCCTACGCCTTTGGATGTGAGGCGGATGAAATCGCGACGACTGAAAGGGCTAGTAGACATAGATAAATTCTTTTGTGTTTAGCAATGCGAAAGCGACCTTGGTTAAAGACGTATCGGAGTCTTCAATACTGTTGTAGTATTCCAGTAGACGATCCAATTCGGATTGCAGAGGTGGGCGAGCGAACGCTTCCCAAAAGAGGGATTCGATTTTGAGCTCCGGAGGGGCTTCTTCCAATTTCCTTTCAATGCTTCTGGCCCAATCGTTGGCTGCGTTTTGAACGAATTCCCCATTCAACATCGCCAAAGCTTGAGCGGGTACATTGGTACTATCGCGTTGGCTCGTAGTAGAGGTGGGAATCGGAAGATTGAAAGTCGAGAGAAACGGATCGAGCCGATTCCGCTTCGTTTCCAAGTAGACGCCTCGAGTGAAGGTGTCGCGCGCTACGCTATTGACCGAATCCATGATCGCTTCTGCATCGAGCCGTCTTGGGGCAAAGTATGAGAAGTATTGATTGTTCGGATCTTTAGTAAATGCATTTTCGGAGGCATTGCTGGACGATCGAAACGCCCGACTGGTGACCATGCTTCTCAGCGCAGTCTTTATCGACCCTCCGTTCTTCTCGAACTCGAGCGCGAGATAGTCGAGGAGTTCGGGGTGGCTAGGTTCTTTCCCAAGGCGCCCGAAATTATCGGTCGTGGCGACGATACCCCGTCCGAATACATAGCTCCATAGCCGATTGACGATAACGCGTGATTTTAGCGTGTTGCTTGAGTCGATGATATCCTTGGCGAGCTCGAGGCGCCCGGAATTTCGCTTCGAATAGGGCTTCGAATCAAAGACTTCCAAGAACTGCCTAGGCAAAGGCTCGGATTCCTGAGTGGTTTCTCCTCTGACAAGTAGTGGCTGTTCCACGACATCTCCTTCGAATATGCCAGGGGCTCGTGTGGGAAAGGGAATTTCGCTTTCGAGCTGACGGTAGGCTTGGAATAGCGAAGCGAGCGCTTCGGGCAGCGTATCGTACCGGTTGGGCAGTAGATTGAAGCGAATGAAGACACCCAGGTACTGCGCCTGCGCATCGGTTACCTTAGATCGTCTCCAGGCCTTGATGGATGCGATAAGGGCCTCTTGATAGGCAGCGATGAGAGCGTCATGGTCGGCGATTTCGATATTTGACGGCAGCACTGAATAGAGTGGATTTCCTAGTTCTTTCAGTTTCGCGTTTCCTCCGATCACTTCCGTGACTCCGAACCAGGACTTGCCTTCCTCGTGCTTCACCGGTTTGTCGGCAAGAGTTGTAGCTTGGAAGTGAACCTGTTCGCCATTCCAATACTTGTATTTGCGAAGTGGATGCCATTGCATCAATCCGTTTTCCGGAGTTACGTAGGGATGGAGCCCTTGCTCGAGAGGGTAGCTGCGGGCGGACATGCGAAGAGCTCCGTTTTCTCCGATTGCCCGTATATAGCTCCAATCTCCGTCTGCTACGTGATTGGGCGAGGCGAGCATCCCACTGTGCTTGTCGGACAGTAGGTTGCTGTATACCCCAGCCGGAAAGATGCCGGTTAGCGCCTGATTTCCTTCGGTTGCAACTGCGAAAACTCCGGGCGGACTCACTTTTGGCCTAAGCCCGTTGCCTTCCTGGTACCAGGAATCCAGGACGCGTTGGTTTCGCAAGTCAGCGTAGAAAGCAGCGTTTCGTTTGGCCGCCTCAGTTGCTTCAAAGTCATTTCGATACTGCTCGATCTGCAGGTTCCATGCCTCAGAAAGCGCTGCCTCTGAAAGTTTGTTCCAGAGCTTGAGAGGAGCGAAGGGATGGTATTCCCCCACTTGCGCGACTTCTCTTTTCAACATGAAATCGGAAAGCTCCTCGGGATCTTCCGGTAGCGTCTTCTGGCGTTTGTTCGGGGCCTTTTTAAGATCGGAGATCCATTCTTTTTCATCCTGCGTGAGGTCGAATGAAAACTCGGCGAGCCTATTGATCGCTTCGTCGACATTTTTGAGCCAGTAGTCGGCTAGCGGCTTCCGGATCTGTCGCTTTAGCGTTTCGAGCGTTTTCGTATGAATCGATTGCTTTTCAATTGTATCAACATTTCGAGTACCCGGACGAACGCTCGCCATAATGCCGTATAGCCGATAAAAATCTTTTTGGCTTATTGGATCGAATTTGTGGTTGTGGCAACGAGCGCAGGAAACCGTAATGCCAAGCATTGCCTTGGACAAGACGTCGATTTGATTGTCCACCGTAGCTACTTGCTCACCGTAGGCGTCGGTGACCCCGAATCCGTGAGGAATCATGCGGAAGTGGGCAGGTCCGATCGCGGATTCGTTCAATCCGAGCTGCTCATTGATCCGAGGAGACTTCAATAGGTCGCCTGCGATGTGCTCGCTCAGTAGTTGATTGTAAGGCACATCTGCATTGAGGGCTCGTATTATATAGGAGCGATAAGCGTCGGCGTAGGGGAGGGATGGGTCGCCCTCGCTTCCGTGAGATTCAGCGTATCGGTACCAATCCAGCCAATGGCGTCCCCATCGTTCTCCGAACGCATCGGAATTCAAGAGCGCATCCACCATTTTTTGGTAGGTCTCTTCCGTGGGGTTGGCCTTGAACGCTTGCGCGACCGACGCTTCTGGAGGGAGGCCGGTCAAGATCAAATGGAGCCGGCGGGCCAAGACTTCGGGTGGCGCTGTTTGCTGCGCTTCAATCCCCTGACCGGACATCGCCTTGAATAGAAATCGATCGATCGCTGTCCGTTCCCATTCCGCATTGGAAGCTTCTGGAGGGCTTGTTTTCTTTAGCGGCTGGAATGACCACCATTGGCGACGCTTCTCGATCAATGTTTCCCATGGGATCGCGTTATCCAGATCGAGCTGAGTAGGCTTCTTGGTTCTCGGATCGGGAGCGCCCAACGAAACCCATTCCTCAAAGTCGTTGATGACCGCTTCCGGAAGCTTCGGCGCTTTCGATGGCATCTCGAGCCCGTCTTCGTGGCGTAGCGCCCAGATTAGGACGCTGTCCTCGGGATTGCCGGGTTCAATTATGCTGCCGTTCTCGCTTCCTGATAGAATCGCATCTCGGTAGTCGAGAGCGAGCCCTGCATTGGCTTTGTTGACGCTGTTATGGCAATCGTAGCAATGCTCGGCCAATATCGGTCGAATCTTGGATTCGAAAAGCTTGAGATGCGAGGCGGGTAAATCGCTTGCGCTGACGCTAGCTGCGGCGAAAAGCGTGATTAGTAGGCTAACGAACAGTATCAGCATCTTCGAAGAAGGGGGTAGTGGAAGTGAAACGATTTGGTACAGTAAAAGGCCGGCGATTTGCGGGACAACCCTATTTGGTGGCTCTTTCGTTTGTTTTATCGGGATCTGATCCCTGCTGGGAGCCCTGAGAGGGAGTTGCCCCGAGCCTGTGAGCTTCTTTCAGAACCTCGACTGGGAGATCGGAATTCGCAAGTGGCTCAAAGCGTAGGATCTTCGATAGAAGAACTCGCGGAAGCGATTGTCCAGATCAAGCGATCGGCAGATGAAACCGCTAATATTGTCGAAACGATAGATGATATCGCTTTCCAAAGGAACATTCTCGCATGCCAGAGCCCTGCTCGGAGGGATCAGCTAGCTATGGAGTCCAATCAACCCAGTCTTGCGATCTATAAGATACGGGAGGTGTTGGGACTTGAACTGGGCAAAGCGGTTGCGCCGCCTCAGCTAGAATTTCTGGGGAATCCTCGTTAGGGTCAGACGAACGCTTAACCGGATTCAATTGTCCGATACGAGCTATCCGACGGTCTTGATTTGGAGTCGACCGTTCTCCGGTAAAACTCCCTCGATCGACTTCGGTAGTCGAATGTGCGCTCTTACGAGTCGCCCTTGAACTTGATATCGTCCTTTAGGGACGGCCAAAGAGAATCTGCCTTTGAGACGATATTCTCGAAATCGGATTTCAAGGTGTGCGTAAGGTCGGGTGTGGACAGCAGGAATAAACGATCCCCTTCTATGATGAAGCATGCAGGATTGGCGATGGATGCCTTGCCAACGAAAACGGATGATACTGCGCAGCGTCCTCCATATGCGGGGACATAGCGCTCGGGATCTTTTGTGAACCTGTCTCGATTGGATTCGCTAGAGAATTGCCACACGGCTCCCATCCATTCCGTAGTAATTTTATCGCTTCCTTTGATGGCTTTCTTCTCGGTGAAGTAAGAGACGGGATCATAGCCTTCGAGAACAATATTGGTGCCTTCTTCTTTGTCGATTTTTAGCTCATGGTGGGCAGCGAATGAATGGGTGGCGCCGACTAGAGCGAATGCGAGCAATGCGATCGATGACGTACGAGTGTTGAGTGAAAATGTATTCATGATTGTATAAATGTATGAAATTATAGGATACGGAAATAAGATTTGGAAATCATTCCGAGTGGTCTTATCCTCGTAAACGCGCTCGTTGCTCAATTGATTTTAGTAAATAGATAAAAACTTGAATTTAATTGTCGTATTTCTTCTAGAAAAAGGAGGCCGTACGCTGCGGTTACGGGTAAAAAGCCGGTCCTAGTTTTCGATGTCATCCTCGCTTACGACCTCATCGAGACCCAAGGAGCGCAGGTTATAGGAGTCTCTATTCCTTATTCCTGGGTATCGATAGCGGACCGGGCGTCCCCACGGATCGGTTAAATTGGTAAGGTATTCGGAAGGGGGTCCCTGCCAGTCTTCCATACCTAGATTTTCTATGAAGGCGGTCTAGCCCTCCTTGGTCTTGGGAAACTGCTCCATATGAAATTTGAACCGTCTAAGCGGGGTCTGAGGCGCTGCGGTGGGGGATCGTAGCGATTCACTTTGTCGATTGAGGTGGACGCCATCATAGTGAATCCGCAAAACGTATTTGGAACGAACTGAATAGAAGGTTGCTGTGATGGAGAGTGGATTGGCATTTCGAGGAGTTTTGGTCAGGTTGGGCTGGGTAGGCTGCTTGGCTGTGGCCGCTGCGCAGTATGCTAATGGGCACGTTGAAAAGGGGGACATCGCTGGGATAAGCGGTGGAAGCGCGAGTAACAGCGTGGAATTCCCAACCCATAGGATTGAAGTGCTGTCGCATTTGAGCTTGGCGGACATAGGAGGGGACGGAGAGGCAATGACTGCTGGGGATGGACCGATCCTCAAACGGGGAGGGAATATGCGCTGTTCGGGCGAACGGATGGAGTCGCGTTCATCGATATAACCTTTCCCCGCAACCCAGTCTATTTGGGCATTCTTCCAAAGACATCGGGATCGGTGAATACGATTTGGAGAGACTTTAAGACCTATCAGAATCGCGCGTACATCGTAGCGGACAATACCAACAATGGACTGCAGGTATTCGACTTGACCGAGTTGCGAGACTCCGATGGCGAGCCTACAGTGTTCGAGGAAACGGCGCGTTACGATGGATTTCAGCAAGCGCACAATATCGCTATCAATGAATCAACTGGGTTCGCCTATCCTGTGGGTGCATTCGATGGTGGAAACAATCCTGTTCAAGGCAGCGGCCTGGTCTTTTTGAACTTGAACGTGGATCCAACTGCGCCCGGGTTTAATGCAGGTGGATTCGCACCTGACGGTTATACGCACGATACGCAGGTCGTTACCTACCAAGGATTCGATCAGGAGTTTGTCGGTGATGAGATCGCGTTTAGCTCGAACGAGGACACGTTGACGATCGTCAACCTGGAGAACAAGGCGTCCCCCGTCGCTTCTTTCTCGAGTTGGCTATGGAAACGCCGCTTATGTCCACCAAGGGTGGCTTACGCCGGACCACCGCTACTTTCTATCCAACGATGAGCTTGATGAGCTCGAGAACCCGAGCATTGGAACCACGCGAACGCACATCTGGAATCTGGACGATCTGAGGAGCCCTCACTATCTCGGTTTTCACGATCACGGCACGGTGTCGATCGATCACAACCTATATATCCATGATGGGTTCGTCTATGCGGCGAACTATACTACAGGACTTCGAGTATTGTCTGTGGATGCGATTGGAGAGGGTAAGCTCGGGGAGGTGGCTTGGGTCGATACGCATCCAGCCGATGATGAGCTGTCCTTTAAAGGGGCGTGGAGCGTGTATCCGTTTTTTGAGAGCGAGACAATCGTGATAAGCGATATCAACGAAGGCCTGATCCTGGCGCGGCTCACGGTTCGCGAGTACGATGAGGATTTGACGCAATGGAGGGAACGTTATTTTTCTCCGGAAACGCTGGCGAATCCGGCGTTGGAAAACACGATTTGGGGCCTCGAGGCTGATCCGGACGATGACGGGATGAACAACTTTCTGGAATTCGCTCTCGATTCGAATCCATCGGTGAAGAGCTTTGGCGCCTATCCCAAGTTCGGAATAGAAAATATTAGCCCAGATGGTTCCGAAGAGGCGGAATCAGCCTACGCGACCTTAAGCTTTCGGCAACGGAAGTCGATCGACTATCTACGCTATGAACCCGTATCTACAAAATCGTTACAAAATCCTGCTTGGGTTTCGAATTTCGTGGTCCATGAAATTGAGGAGCTGCCGGGCGAATCTGTGGAGAGAGTAACCTATCGTTCGTTGGAGCCGTTGCAAGACGGGTCTCCACTTCAATCGCTATTCGTGAGATTGCGTGTGGTAAAAACCGAACCCTTCTAGATTCGTTGACTTAGACAGCTGCTTGAATGGGCTCGGCGCTATTTGCGCCTGCTAGGGCGTTCGCGGTGCGTTGCAGGTCGAGAAGGCTTTCCTCTGCCTGGAGCCGAATGCGTTCGATAATCTCTGGATTGAGCTTTTTGGGGACTTTGATAGCGGTACCGTAAACGATTTCGACTCTGGCAAAGGGTAGCGGAAGCAACGTGCGGTCCCAAGAGCCCTTGATCGTCCAAGCGAACTTCGCAGATGCGGCCATGGGCAGGATTTGCCCTCCCGTCCAGCGGGCCATGCGTACGACTCCCCCTTGAACGTGGCCTCGAGGACCGCGCGATCCATCTACGGCGAGCGCTGCGCCCATCCCGGGCTGCGAACGAATCATTTGAATCATTTCTTGAATTGCTTCAAGACCGTCGCGTCCTGATGACCCTCTGACCACTTTGAGTCCGAGACTTTCTTGGACTTGAGTCATGGCATCTCCATCGAGACTCTTGGAGCACATCGATACCCATTTCCCGTCCGTAGTTTTAGTCATGTTTCGAATCAGGGCGAATATTCGACCGTGCAAGAAGGCGCCGATTGCGGGTTCAGGCGCGGCGACTGCATCGTCAAATCGCTCTCTACCAGTTTCTCGAATCCTCCAAGTGCTGTTTAATGCGCGAATCAACCCAAGAACTAGAAAAGGGACGATGTACAACATGGCAAAGCGCCTTATTGCGCGAGGTTCGAGGGGATCGGGCATGGGGAGTGCATGGCGTGTGAACGCCGTCTATGTGGGGATTGAGGAGGGCGCCATAGGAGTTGCAGAATGGTGTCGCGTCAAGGGATATCCACACATTGCTAAAAATGCGTATCAATTAATTGATACCTATTGGTTTCGATCAAACCTCGCTCTTTCCCTCTCGGTCTTGATTCATCTTGATAGTTGATTTTGCTGCTTTTTCTATTGTTGCCTTGCGCAGATCGATCGATATCGAGCGATTACGATTTTAAAATCCTTTTTATCATCTTCCATGTTCAACGAAATCAAGCGTCTCGATCGTATCCATTTTAAAGCCCGTATCCCTTTCAGGATTACAGATCACAATTACGGCGACCATGTGGCCAACAATGTGATTGTCGAATACTTGCATGAGGGCCGGGTCCAGTTCTTGAATTCTCTTGGCTATTCGGAAAAAGACCTAGTCGGGGTGTCGTTGATTTTGTCGGAGCTGCACGTCAAGTACGTGAAACAGGCATTCTATCCAAATTCACTGACCTTGGAAATCTCTGCCGACAATTTTCGGCCGACTCGGTTCGACCTTCTCTACCGAGGTTTCGAGGATACAGGCGACCTCTTGCTCCTGGCCAAATCGGAAATGGCGGCCTTCGATCCGGATTCGGGTAAGCCAATCCGAATGCCGGATGCGATGAAGGAACAGTTCTCTCGCTAGGCAAAGTAAATCCGCGCCTATTGAATTATTATGGTCTTTGGGAAGCCAGGATGCTGATCTGGATTTTCCATGGACTTGAGATCGCCGTAAACGGGCCAGCTTTCGAAGGTAACGGCGCTATTTGCAGGATCGAAACGTACAATGCCGTACCCGAGACCTCCTTCTCGCAAATAGTCCAGAGTGGCGCAGCCTTCGCCTTCATAGTCGTCTTCGATGAGAAAGCTGAATGGATTGGACGCTGCCCATACGGTAATCTTGTTTCCCCAGCCATCCAAAAACCGCCCTGTGTAGTCGGGCATCCCATCGATATGGTTTTCTGGTTCTGTATCAGGTTTCCAAGCGCGATGAGTAGCGGTGGAAACCGCAGGGAGCGTAAAGGTCCATCCAGCGTCATCCCAATCGTCGATGCCTTGTTGAACGAGAGTCGAGAAATGCAGATCGCCGTGAATCATGACAGCATTTGCTTCACGAATCGTTTCCAAGGCGCGCTTACGTCCGGACTGCGGCCAACCATTTGAATCGAAATCGGCTACCATCAGATGATGGGGCTGGCAATAGGGTGATTGCGAAAGGACGGCCCGAAGCTTTTTAGGTTCCTGGCCCCACTCTTCGATAAAGTTCAACTGACGAGATCCGAGCAAACTCAGGTTTTCTCGATCGAGGGTTGTTGTATCGAAGTCACGCTCATTGATCGTATCCATTTGAGGATAGTTACGCTCTCCACGAATCTCGAAAAGCGGTGTCATGGCGTCCAGTATTTCGCCGGGAGCAGACTTGAATTTTCGATCATTGATCAAGGCGAAGCTGACGCCTCCAAGGTCAAGGCTCGTGTGTCGGGCCTGGATGCCGCGTTGGACTGGGGTCGCGTCGAACGGATCGGGATGGTGACCCATTTGGGTATGCTCGACCATGTTGACCCAATCGGGGTGCATCCGGTAGCCCCCGAAGCAACGCATCGTATTCGCTTCCGGATCTCCTGGCATTGCGGCGCCGTTTCTTCCCCAGAGATCGTTCGAGTAGACGTCGTGGTCATCGGGTATCATCACCGCGGGTCGATCTCGCAGCAGTTCTCGAAAACTCAGCCCTAAGTACCAGAATTTCCCAAGATAATTGAGAGCGGAACGCGGAAGATCCGCTTCAGTCTTAGCGAAAGCGATTCCGTAGCCTCCATTGGTCTCGTAGATTTGATCGCCTGCGAAAAAGACGAGGTCTGGATCTTGCGCGAGGAGATTGGCTTCCAGGAATTGATTGGGGAAAAGCTCCGAGTTCGAGCAGGAAAGGCCGGCTAGGGAAATGTCGGCATCAGGTGAAGGGTCCTTTCGCACGAGCCCTTCCCAAGTGGCGCGTTCTTCTCCAGCGCCGGAGTTCCATGAGTAGACCACTCTGTACTCCGCATCCTGGCTGCTGTCCCAATCTTCGACTCGGAAAAGCGCTGTGCGTGACAAGGGGTCGATCTCGCTTTCCGCAACGTTGGCCCAATCGGATTCCATCGGAACCAGGAATGCCAATAGCTTCAGGGTGTTGTCTTGGACAGTATACTGAGTCCACAGAATGGGTCCATAGGTTTGATCTGGATTTGCTGATACTTTGCTTCCAGTAGCGGACCAATCTGAAAACCAGAAGGTTTCGTGATCGATATCCGTATCGTCGTGCCGGCTCCGCTTTGGAGTCTCAAGCGGGTGACAAGCCAGGGCGAGGTTCCCCATGAGGGAGTCGCGGTCCAAATTGGCTTCGAGTGTTTCGGTAGCTCCGTTTGTTGCTGCCACTTGGAGGCTCGCCTGAACGCCAAGCTCCGTATCAGTAACTAGGACTTTGAGCTGAAGGTCTTCGAGTTGGAGCGGGCTTAGAAGGCGTTCGGACTGAGCGTTGCCTACTATCAGTCGCCCGTCGTTGGTCACTCCTGCGAGAAAAGGGCGCTCGCGCTGGAGCGCGCCTGCAAAACCATCGGCGATATCGTGAAGAATATTCGAGCGATAGTCATTTCGGTGACCGAGCGCTGCAATCTTGAATCCGGCGAATGCCGGCGCATCGAAATCCGCATGCTCGCGCTGCAAGGACCCGAGCCGAACGGTCACTTGCAGATCTCCTTTTTTCGCGTCAAGTTGATGCGTTAAAGAATGGAGCTCATTGCCCCAGCCGCCATGGATGCATTCTAGCTTTCCATCGGACAATTGCCAATTCATGAGTGGATTGGTCCAGTATTCGGGGCCAATCCATGCACGAGTAATCCCTTCTTGAATACGTGGAAAGTCGGTCTTACTCGGGCTCGAACAGGAGGCGCTGAACAATGCGCAGAAGAATAGAATGCTAGGGTAAAGAAAGAGCTTTAGCTTTGTGGTCGAGGTCATTGATAGGGGAGGGTTGACAACCCAGCTTCGGCGAGAATCACCAATATCAATCCTATGAAACGAAGCGGATTCAAATCGATACCTAGCCCACAAAAAAACCGGACGCAAGTCCGATAGTAGAAAAAGAAGGGGGGCGCCGCAAGCGACGCCCCTAGGATACAGATTACAGATAAAAGAGCGCAGCTAATCCGTATTGAGCCGCTTGTCCCAATCATAGGCCTTATCCGTTACATGGCTCTCCATGCGGCGAATGCGATCTTCGAGAGAGTCGAATTTCGCTTTGAGTTGCCTAGGCCCGATCTTTCGCGGACTGTCCTCAACGCCGTCAAAAATTACGTCTCTGGGTCGGTTCAGATTGGATTCGATCGGCTCCAGCTTCAGCAGTAGGGCGAGTATGATATAGATGAGTCCCGTTGGGAAGAAAAGCGTGATTGCGAATGCTACGATAAATCCGACCCGTATCCAGAATACGGATAAATCAAAAGTCTCGCCGATTCCGCGGCACACTCCGAAAATTATGCCGTTTCGTGATCGATATAGTTTATTGGTCATTAATTGAAAATTTGTGGTTATCGACGTTTCTCCATCAAGATCGTTTCCAGCGCTTGAATTCGCTTGTCCATGCGCTCGAGCCCTTTGTGCAACTCGTTAAGCATTTCCGTTTCCTCTTTGTCTAAATCCTTCCCTCTGGCATCACGAAATTGATTTTGCTGCTTGTGGTAAGATAGTATAGAACCGCAGATCACGGGAAGCCCGACGACGAGGAAGATTATACCGAGTACAAAGACAAATTCTGATTCCATGAGAGGACGTATTTGAATGGTTCAAGCAAAGGCGATTCTTAGCTAGCCGCTTCTTCTTTATCCTCCAATGACTTTTTAAGCGCTGCAAGCTCTTCTTCCAGTTCGTCGTCCGCGTTGAGATTGGCGATTTCGTCTTCCAGGTTTTGCTTGGGCTTCACGTTGACGAGATCCGCTTCCGCTTCCATGCGATCGATGCGGCCTTCGAGCGCTTCGAAACGGGCAAATGCATCAGTGCTCGCAACTTTTCGGATGGTGGTCTGGGCCTGATGGCGCTTCTGCGCTTGAGCGTGGCGGTGTATAAGCGCCTTGTGCTTGTCGCGGGCCACCTCGAGTTTGCTCTCCAGTTCCTGCATGTCCTTCTTGTACTGGGCGACGACCTCGTCGAGCTGGTCGTTTTCGCTGGTCAGGCGTTCTGCTTCTCCCAGGAAGCGGCGCTTTTCGGAGAGGGCCTCCCGAGCAAGATCATCGCGTCCCTTGTTCACAGCCAAGGTCGCCCGAGCTTCCCACGCTTCGGCATGATCGTTTGCCCGGGCCAAAGCGCGTCCCACACTCGCTTTGTTGGCCATTACTCCGGCGCATGACGCCTTTATCTCCACAAGTGTGTCTTCCATTTCCTGGATCATCTGCTTGATCAGCTTCTCCGGATTTTCCGCCTTGTCCAACATGGCATTGATGTTGGAGCTCACTATGTCTTTGAATCGTGTAAATATTCCCATGTTTTCTTTCCTCAGTTTATTTCAGAGTTGCTCCTCTTATATCATGATGCGTGCCAAGTTTTTGCCAAAGTTGTAAGATGTTGAATATCAAAAAATAATTTGTACGATTTGATCAAAAATTGAATTGCCGAAATAGGCTATATAGACCAATAAATGGTTTTAAAAACCGTGATATATAGCCAAGAAAGTGAAGAATTTCAGCCTCGGAACCTACCAGATACGATCGGGGTATCGGAAGCCTTCTTGGAGTTTCAGGAGGATTTGTCACGGGTTGCGAAAGTCGATCGTCCGGTATTGATCATTGGAGAGCGGGGAACGGGCAAGGAGCTGGCGGCGAGTCGGCTTCACTTCCTGTCGCCAAGGTGGGAAGGTCCTTTGGTGGCGTTGAATTGCGCAGCCTTGTCGGAATCCGTGTTGGAGTCGGAGCTGTTTGGACACGAGAAGGGAGCGTTTACGGGAGCGTCGGAGCGTCGACTGGGACGTTTCGAGCTAGCGGAGCAGGGGACGCTATTCTTGGACGAGATTGGGCTGATATCGATCCCCATACAGGAGAAGATCCTCAGGGCGGTGGAATATCGCTCATTCGAACGGCTGGGAAGTTCAGACTCGATTCAGGTGGATGCTCGTATTGTTGGGGCCACCAATGCGGATCTGCCCGCGATGGTCAAGAAGGGGGCGTTCAAGGACGATTTGCTGGACCGACTATCGTTCGAAGTGCTCTATTTGCCTCCCTTGAGAGCCCGTCGGGAGGACATCCTTTATCTAGTCCGTCACTTTGCCGCTCAGATGGCCCATGAGCTTGGACGCGATGAACCTCCTTCCTTTTCGTCCAGCGCGGAGCGAAAGATCGAGCGCTATTCCTGGCCCGGCAACATTCGAGAGCTTAAGAATGTGGTTGAGCGCTCCGTGTACCGAAGCGGAGAGGGGATTATTCACGATATCGAATTCAACCCCTTCACCAATCCGTATGGACCCGACGAAACACCGGATAGCAATGCGGTTGAGCGATCCGAGGCGCAGAAGCCGCAATCCTTGTCAGAGGAAATACGAGCGCTAGAGGTTGAGCGTTTGCGCGAGGCGCTAGCCGCGACGGGAAATAGACAGGCCGCTGCGGCCGATCGATTGGGCCTCACGTATCATCAGTTTCGTTCCCTCTATCGGAAGTACAAGGATGCGCTTTGACGTAGAAAAGCCTGCCGAAGCTGGGTTGCAGCGATGACAGGCTCGATTGCGACGGGATTCCGAGATCGATCAGTGCACGATCTCGCTTTTGATCTCGTCGATGAATCGATTCGAGAATCTTCTCAAATCGATTCATCTGTATGCAGATGGAGCGGTGCACGAGTGATTCGTAGCCGCCTTTACGTTCGATCACTCCGATTTCTAAAGGGCCGCGTTTCTTTGGCCCCTCCTCCTGCGGTTTCGTCTTCAGCGACAGTTGCCGACGACGGGTTGCCTTGCCTAACGCGGGATTGCCCCATTCGTCAGATGGCTTTGGCGGAGGCGGCGGGGAGAGATCCCTCTCCCTTTGCTGCTCTATCGACTTAAGTTTTTGGTGTAGATTCATATTTCTCCTAACACCAAAGAATGTACGCTATCAGGCTTTGAGTTAAAAGTCCTAATCGTATCAGGATGCGATGAACAATCTCTCGGATACCGTATTAGGTAGTAGAGCTCAATTCATTGTAAGTTACTCATGCATAATAAGATAGTATAGACGTTCAGTTCAAGGGCAGAACATAGCTCAATGGCTCCGAGCTCGCGGAACGGGGGGGTCGGGGTAGACCTAGCCGAAAAGGCTGAGTTGATCGTCGTTTTGCTCCACGCGGATTTTCTTGCGCGGCTTGGCGTTGGGGGCGGGAGAGCTGACGACTACGGTGGCGTCGTCCGATTCGAGGCGCTGCAAGATCTCTTTCGCCCGAGCGATAACGGGCTGCGGCAGACCGGCGAGACGGGCCACTTGAATTCCGTAGCTCCGGTCGGCGGCGCCTTTGACTACTTGACGAACGAACACGATGTCATCATTCCATTCTTTGACCGCGACGGAGTAGTTTTCCATGCGGCCTAGGTGGGTCTCAAGTTGCGTGAGTTCCTGATAGTGAGTAGCAAATAGCGTTTTTGGACCCATTTCCGGATCGCGGTGAAGGTGCTCGACAACGGACCAAGCAATGCTGAGGCCGTCGTAGGTGCTCGTTCCTCGTCCAATCTCGTCGAGTATGATGAGGCTTTGCGGGGTGGCGTTATTCAGGATGTTGGCCGTTTCGTTCATCTCCACCATGAAGGTCGAGTTTCCACGGGCGAGATCGTCGCTGGCACCAACGCGCGAGAAGATCCGGTCGACAAGGCCGATTCGAGCAGATTTGGCAGGGACGAAGCAGCCCACCTGAGCTAGCAGGGCAATCAACGCTACTTGTCGAATGAAAGTGCTCTTGCCGGCCATATTGGGCCCTGTAATGAGATGGATTTGGCTCTGCCCTGCGCTGAGTCTTGAATCGTTGGGAACGAAGGCTTGGCTTTGTGCCAGTCCGACGGATTCCTGCTTCAGCATTTGCTCGACCACAGGATGGCGTCCTTGATTGATTTCGATCGCGTCCGAATGGTCCAGGGTAGGCTTGCAGTAATTCCAAAGTCGGGCGATTTCTGCCCAACCACAGAAGACATCGAGCTCTGAAAGCGCGGCCGCGGTTTCGCTCAAGGCGCGCGATTCCTCCAGCACGGCGGCAACGAGACCGGTGAATAGCTCTTCTTCGCGCCGCTTGCTATTCTCTTCCGCATGAAAAATCTCTTTCTCCTTTTGCTTGAGGCTTTCCGTGACGAAGCGTTCACCATTGACCATGGTTTGCTTGCGAATGTAGTCATCAGGAACGAGGCTCAAGTTCGACTTCGAGATTTCAATGAAGTAACCGAACGCGTTGTTGAACTTGATTTTGAGGTTCTTGATCCCGGTTCGTTCTCGTTCCGCGGCCTCGAGGTTAGAAAGCCAAAGCTTGTTGTCGGTCGTCAGGGCGAGCATTCCGTCGAGCTGCTCATCGTAGCCTTTCGCGATATAGCCGCCATCGGCTAGATTGTTAGGAAGCGATTCCTTGAGCCCTCGGTTGAGCAATTCTGCAAGATGCGGAAGCGTATCCAGCCGTTCCGATATCGCATCGAGGGCCGTTCCCGAAAATGCGGAAAGCGTATCTAGAATTCCAGGAAGTTGGTTCAGTGTATCGCGGATGCCTCCAAGCTCTCTCGGATTGCGTAGCCGGTTTTGCAGACGTCCGAGAATGCGCTTGGTATCTCGCACCGACTTAAGCAGATCTTGAATTTCGCTTACGGCGAGGGGTGACGATACTAGCGTTTCGACGCTATCTTGTCTCCGCTGTAATTCTTCCAACGTTCGTTCTGGAGCGATTAGCCACTGCTCGAGCTGACGCGCCCCTGAAGCGGTGGTGGTCTTATTGATGGCCTGAAGCAAGCTGCCGTCGCGCGTGCCCCGCGTGGACTTGAAGATTTCCAAGTTCCGTAGCGTTGCGGGATCGAGCAGCAGGGAGCGCTCGCTGCTGTATTCGCGGATCGATGACAGGTTCTCTGGCTTGAAACGCAGATTCTCAGCGACGTAGTGGAGCAAGGCGCCTGCGCATCCGAGGGCGGAGTGGCTCGATTCCAAGCCGAAACCCTCTAGGTTGATCACCCCGAGAGTATCCATAACGGACTGGGCGCCTGCATCGATGTCGAAATGAAAGCCGGGAAGCTCCGTGACGGCCCTCGTCGCAAGAAAGTGAATCAGCTCATCGTGGATCGAACCATCGTGAGCCTTGGCCCGCCAACGATTTTCCTCTCCTTCGATTACCAGCATTTCCGCGGGATCGATAGAGGTGAGAACCGGCATTAGATCGTCGACGGTTTCGCCTTTGGCGATCTGGAATTCGCCGGTCGAAAGATCGAGCCAGGCGAGCGAGGCGGACTTCTCCTCGAGCTCGAAGGCGGCTAGGTAGTGGTTGCGGCTCGATTCGATCTGGTTGTCTTCAATCGTCGTACCCGGTGTGAGAATTCGAGTGAGTGAGCGTTTTACGAGCTTACCGGGCTGAGGCGTTTCGACCTGGTCACAGATGGCGACCTTCTTTCCGGCCTGGAGCGCCTTGCCGATGTATTGTTCGGCGGCGTGATAGGGAATGCCCGCCATGAAGTAATCGCTCCGCTTGGTGAGCGTGATCCCGAGCAGCTGGGAGCCAATCTCAGCATCCTCATGAAACATTTCGTAGAAGTCGCCCAATCGAAAAAGAAGAAGCGTATTGGAGGGAAGGTTTCGCTTCACCTCGAAGTACTGCTGCATCATGGGAGTTATCTTCTTTTTCGGCATGGTGGATGGTTTGCGCGGGAACGTTGTAAGCAATCTTTCGCTCAGTGGAGCCGCAAGAAAAAAGGCGACGAGAAATTAGTGTGCAGTCTTCTTGACTCGCTTCGCAGGCTAGGAGTGACTTGGGCCCTGAACGATGGACTTGAGCTTTCGCGAATTCGGCGTCTCGGATGCGCCTCCCTTGGTCGTATTGCACGGCTTGCTCGGATCTTCACGGAACTGGCAGATGGCGGGTAGCGACCTTGGGGAGCGATTCCATGTCTTCTGCCTCGACTTGCGAAACCATGGACAGTCTCCGCACGCGGTTCCTCATTCGTATGATGCGATGAAGGTGGACGTTCTTGAGTGGATGGATTGCCGAGGAATCGATTCCTGTCCACTGATGGGGCACTCCATGGGTGGGAAGCTAGCGATGAAAATTGCTTGCGATTCGCCGGATCGCGTCCAGCGCTTGATCGTGGTAGATATAGCGCCAAAATCGTATCCAAACTCACATGACTCGGAATACGAGGCGATGAAAGCGCTCGATTTGGAGACGCTATCTTCCCGGCGCGATGCGGATCGTCAGCTAGAGCTTAGCGTGCCAGATTGGGGGAAGCGTCAATTCCTGCTAACGAATCTTGCCCGTTCCGAATCAGGCAATGGTTTTCGTTGGGCCGCGAACATTGATGCCTTGGAAGAGAACCAAAGGGAGATAGAGGCGTCCCCTGTGCGAAGCGGAGATCGCTACGAGGGTGAGACTCTTTTTCTCTTGGGCGAGTGATCTCGCTACGTTGTCGAGGAAAACGTTCCATTGATTCGGGAAATGTTCCCTCGGGCAATTGTCGATACGATTCCGGAAAGCGGTCACAATCCCCACTTCGAAAGCAAGAGCGCCTTCGTTTCTCGGGTTGCCAATTTTCTTCAATCCTCTCACAAACCCGAGTGATGGACTTTGCCATTTTGAAAGCTCTCGTGTTTGTGGCCTCATTATTGGACGGCATTTACCTTGGAGTGATCGCTCATGAGCTGGGACATGCTCTCGTAGCGCTGACGCTAACCAGCCAAAATGTGCGAATTAAAGTTGGGACAAGCGCAGCGTTGCTGAATTTTAATATAAACCGCTTATCTATTTCGCTCGGACTAGCAGGCTTTCGATATGGAGCGACCTCTTATGATCGAAGCCAAGAGCCAATTGCGACTCAACGATACGTGATATTAGGAGGACCGATTGCATCCCTGGTGTTGACGATCGCCTTTGGAGCTAGCCTGTGGCAATTCGAGCCATGGAGTTGGCTGTGGGTAATTCTATTTGGATTCTTTGTCGCCAATTTCAGGATACTGATCGTTTCAATTTGGCCAATGCAGTACAAGGCTCCCGACGGTTCCGGCGATGTATGGCTGAGCGATAGCCTCGACTTTTGGAGAATGGGGAAGCGCATGCCGAAGTGAGGCTTTACGCGCTTCAACGGGAATGCCGATTCTCAGTCAGTATTCGATGAGCGAATCCAAGGTGATTTGGAAGAGCTCTCGGCTTTCGTTGGCGATGAGTAACGCTCCGTCGGATATCCAAGTAACGGCTTCGCATTGGCCCGCTTGGATGGATGCGAACTTGGCCGGGCCATCCAAGTAGTTGTCCGAATTTTTGGGTCGCTCGAAGACCCAAACGCTGCGCGTCGTCAATATCGCGATCGAATCTCCGGTGGGGGAAGCGTCTGCGGCAGTGACGCGCGGCCCAATGTCGAAACTCCCAACGAGCGTGGGTTTGTTGATATGGTCGGGGCGAAGCGTATCGAATCTGTAGAGTCGCGTTGCGACTTCACCCAAGCTCTTCGTCAATAGGAAGAGTCGACCATTCGCCCAGAAAAGCGCTTCGCAGTCGTAGAGTCGCCTTTTCGGAGGAAAGTCGACTTGGTCGGGATATTCGAAAGGGAACGTTTCGCTGTCAGAATTAGAGTCGTTACGGTCAATCTTCGGCTCAGCGATTCGATGAATGGCGAGATCGCGGCGAGTATTGGCGAAGTTGCCGAAGTCTCCGATGAACAGATTTCCCGAGTTATCGGTGGCAATGTCTTCCCAGTCGATGTTCGTGAAGGGAGTTGGGAATTGGCCTATTAGGGAACCATTCTTTTGGATAGCGAACAGATTGGCTCCTCCTCCGGAGTCGTTGTGTGTCCAAAAGGTGTCGGCTTGGGCTCGACTTTTCACGATTCCGCTGCACTCGCGTAATTCCAGCGCTTCGATGATCGCGAATGGGGCGAGCTTGGACGCGGAATGGGCGGATGTCGCAAATAGGCAGAATGCCACTATCGATTGCAAGGCTGGGAAACGGCGATGCTTGGAGAAGCACGACGCTCGGGATCGATGAGAGTGACAGCATCCGTTCATTTTGATAGAAGAGCGATTCAGGTTGCCTCTTGGAAGCAATGAAGTACTGAGAAAGCGAATTTCATAATGAGTGATCCTTTGCAGCAGAATAGTCAATTTACGGTTTTAATTGTAGATGACGACGATGAGATCCGCTACTCGTTAGGACGCGTCCTCGGGAGTCGTGGGTACCGGATCGATGCCGCTTCTAGCGGTGAAGAGGGAATTGAAAAGGTTAGGGCGGGCGCCGCACCTGATTTGATTTTCATGGATATTCGAATGGGTGGGATCACTGGTTTGGAAACGCTCCAGCATATGCGGTCTCTCGATTCGAACCTGCAAATCATTCTTATGACGGCTTTCGGCACGGCTCAAACGGCGATCGAAGCGATGAAATTTGGGGCTTATGACTATGTAATGAAGCCTTTTGATCCGGAGAAAGTGCTTAGCCTAGCTTCCAGCGCGATCGATGCTGCCCGCGACTTGAAGGCCGTAACGCGATCCTCCAAGAAGGTGAATAGCGAAGACTACAAGGAGGGAATCGTGGGGAATTCCGCCGCGATGCAAGAGGTCTTCAAGGTGATTGGTCAAGTAGCCGCTAGCGATGCTACGGTCCTGGTTACTGGAGAGAGCGGAACCGGGAAGGAGTTGATAGCTAGCTGCATTTACCAGCACAGCCTGCGTTCGGGAGGACCCTTTACTGCGGTGAATTGCGCGGCGATTCCAGAAAACCTGATAGAGAGCGAATTGTTCGGCCATGAAAAGGGCAGTTTCACTGGTGCGACCTCGCAACGGATTGGCAAGTTCGAGCAATGCGATCGCGGCACGATATTCCTAGATGAGATCGGGGATATGGCGCTGGCGACGCAAACGAAGATTTTGCGCGTATTGCAGGATGGGGAAATTCAGCGCGTGGGTGGATCGGAGACTATCAAAGTTGATGTCCGAGTGATAGCTGCGACCAACAAGGATTTGGAGACGATGGTGCGTGAGCGCGAGTTTCGCGAAGATCTCTATTACCGCCTCAATGTATTTAGAATCCGGGTACCAGCTCTCGTGGAGCGAGTAGAGGACGTTCCGGACATCGTCGACTTCATGCTGCAGAAGCTGGTCAAGGAAAAGAAGGCGAAGGCGACCCGTTTGTCCGATGAGGCGATGGCGACGTTGATGCAGTATCCTTGGCCGGGTAATGTCCGCGAACTTGGGAATGTCGTGTACCACAGCGCTGTAGTCGCTCAAGGGGATGTTATTCTTGTGAAGGATTTGCCCGGCACGCTGCTAGCGGATGGCTCGAGTTCGACGTCAGAGGTCGCACCTGGTGAGGTTCCAAGGCCTACGTCCTCGTCTTCGGAACGCGCAATCCCGTCGCCGGATTCGTTGATTGGCGCAGCTAGTCCAATGATGCCTGCGAACTCGTTGGCGGATAGTTTCGATCATATTTACGAGACGGTGAAAGACCAGGAAGGAAAACGGATTCTGTCTTTCATCGAACGGCAGCTGATTCAGCGAGCAGTCGCTGATACCGGGGGAAATCAAGCTCGAGCGGCTGAAATTCTCGGAATTACGCGGAACACGTTGAAGAAGCGACTCGACGAGTACGCGAGCGAAGAGAATCAGAGCTAGACGGGCGCTCCGTGCATCTGGGTCGAATTGGAAAGGCTTGCAGAGATGGACCAAATCGTTTGGCACATAGGAACATGAAGATTGCTCTAATGTTTTCTGGCCAGGGTGCCCACAAGGTTGGGATGGGGAAAGATTTGTACGAGAGCAGCGCTCTGGCTCGAGAGCTCTACGATAGAGCGGATGAAGCGCTGGGCTGGAAATTGACCGAGTTCAGCTTCGAGGGTCCAGAGGAGATGCTCACCAAAACCGGCATATGCCAACCTGCTTTGTTCACCCACGGTTACATTGTATACAAGTTGATGGAAGAGAGAGGCGCGTTGGGTGATGCCGCCATCGCCATGGGTCTCAGTCTCGGTGAAGTCACCGCGTTGGCCGCGGCAGATGTATATGACTTCGAAACGGGACTCAAGATCGTGGCGGAGCGTGGTCGGCTGATGCAAGAAGCTTGCGAGTCAAGCGATGGCTCGATGGCAGCGGTGATTGGAGTTGAGCGGTCGGTGGTTGCCGCGTTCTGCGAAGAGCTCGATGTAGAGATGGCGAACTTGAATTGTCCGGGTCAAATAGTGATATCCGGGGAAAGCGCTAAGATCGCAGCAGCGGTTGAGGCGGGTAAAGAGCGTGGCTTTCGTCGCGTGCTTCCGTTGAACGTTGCTGGCGCATACCACAGTCGATTGATGCGGCCTGCCTACGAGCCCTTTAAGGAGTTCTTGGCCAATATCGATTTGGCCCCACCGAAATATACGGTTCTTTCCACCACGACGGGAGCCGAGATTTCGGATACCGAAGCGATTCGCGCCGCGTTGCTCGATGCGGTGGTTTCTCCTGTTTATTGGGAGGATTGCATGATAGCTGCCGCTGAAATGGGTGCGGACATGTTCTATGAATTGGGCGTGAATGCAGTCCTTAAGGGCCAGCTCAAGCGCACGAATCGAGACCTGGCCAGCGCGAGTTTCGAAACGTGGGAAGAAATCGCCGCAGTTCCCGCCGAGTGCTGAGTGGAGGTTCCTGAAACCTTCAGCTGATGCGCTTCATCGAATTATCCTACAGGCGGCTTCGGGACGAGTTGCTAACAGTCCTTGCGAGCTAAGGGATAGAGAGGGAGAGTGTATCTCCCTCCCTGATTTGGTCCAATGCGCTAAAGTCGCCGTAGATTTTTCCTAGGTAGTTGACCGGGCTGGCGAATCGCGGCTCGTTCTCGTGGCTTGCAGGTGTGGGACCCCAAATTATGCAGAAAGCGTTACCGGGCGGCCAAAATGCGAGCGAGCCGGCAGGCAACTGATCGGAAGCGCCCGTTTCCAAGGACGCTTCGATGGGGATGGCAAAATAGATTTCCTTACCCCAAAGACACGCGTCTCCTTCGAGAGGTAACGCCTTTAAAAGGGCTCGGGCGCAGTCAGAATCGGCGAGTTTCGCCTCTAGGATATAGGAATCGAAGCTTATCTGTATGCGGGGCATCTCAGTAATATGGGAATCGGGACCGTGGATCGTCTAATAGGTGCCAGTCGCAAGCAAGCTGGCTGGAATTCGACTCATAATTATGCGATTTTCCTACTTCGCGACTTGAAAGGGGTGAAAGGACAAACCAAGTTCGTCGGCTTCTATGCAAACGGATCATAAGCGCAACTTCAGCATCATTGCCCATGTGGACCATGGCAAGACGACGTTGTCGGATCGCTTGCTGGAATATACGTCTACGGTAGCGGAGAGGGTTTTGACCGAGCAGCACCTCGATTCCATGGATTTGGAACGTGAACGTGGCATCACTATAAAGAGCCATCCCGTTACCATGAACTACAAGGCGGAAAACGGAGAGGTCTATCAGCTCAACTTGATGGACACTCCAGGGCACGTCGACTTTTCCTACGAGGTGTCTCGAAGCCTGGCTGCGTGCGAAGGAGCGCTGCTCTTGATCGACGCCGCGCAAGGGGTGGAAGCGCAAACCGTTGCGAATGCGAATCTCGCGGTCGAGCAGGACCTGACGATCATTCCGGTCATCAACAAGATCGACTTGCCGAGCGCCAATCTCGATCTGTGCTTGAAGCAGCTGGAGGACTTGCTTGCGATTCCAGCTGAGGAAGCGATTTTAGCGAGCGCGAAAAACGGCATCGGTATCAAGGAAATCCTAGAGGCGATCGCCCACCGGGTACCTTCGCCGCGTTGGTCAGACTACCCGCAAACACGAGTCGGGATTTTCGATTCGGTTTATGATGCGTATCGTGGCGCCATTATTTATGCCCGGGCGTTCTCCGGCGAATTGAAGCGCGGGGACAATATCGTGATGATGAGCGATAATACGCGGGCCGAAGTCAAGGAGGTCGGCGTATTCACGCCATCGATGCAGAAAGCGGAGGCGCTCTCAGCTGGCGATGTGGGCTATCTGGTTTGCAATATCAAGACGGTGTCGGATATTAAAATTGGCGATACGATTACGCATTACCATAGCCAGGCGGAAGAGATGCTGCCAGGTTACCAGGAAGTGAGGCCCCTTGTGTTCTCTGGTATTTATCCTGTGGAGACATCGGATTTTGAGAAGCTCAAAGCGAGCATGGGTAAGCTGCAGCTCAATGATGCGGCCTTTAGCTTTCAAGCGGAAAGCTCGATGGCCCTTGGTTTCGGTTTTCGCTGTGGATTTCTCGGTTTGCTTCACATGGAGATTATCCAGGAACGAATACGCCGCGAATATGATGTAGACATCATTTCTACGTATCCAAGCGTTATATACCGAGTAGAAAAAGCGAATGGAGAAGCCATCGAGGTGGATAATCCAATCAATCTGCCCGATCCCTCTGCGATTGAGCGAATTTTGGAGCCAACAATTAAGGCGACGATCCATGTGCCCAATGATTCAATTGGTGACATCCTCAATCTTGTCATGGATAAGCGGGGCGTTTGCGATCACACCGAGACCTTGGACGATACCCGATTGATGATCGTCTGCAATTTGCCGCTGAACGAGATACTGGTAGATTTCAATGATCGCCTTAAAAGCATAACGCGTGGCTATGGTTCGATGGACTACGAGCTGGACGAGTATCGTGAATCAAAGCTCGTTCGTATGGATATTCTGGTGAATGGGGATCCGGTAGATGCGTTTTCGTCGATCGTTCACGTAGACAAGGCCCGGGAGAAGGGAAAAGCGCTTTGCGAAAAATTGGCCGATATCATTCCCTCTCATCTCTTCAAGATCGCTGTGCAAGCGGCAATCGGAGGAAACGTAGTCGCTCGCGCCAATGTCCGGGCGATGCGCAAGGACGTGACGGCGAAGTGCTATGGGGGAGATATCACGCGAAAGCGAAAGCTCTTGGAAAAGCAGAAGGAGGGAAAGCGGAAGATGAAGAACATCGGCAATGTCTCTATCCCGCCCGATGCCTTCATCAAGGTCCTCAAGAGCGACTAGCTCAATTGACCATCGATCTAATAAATTGAGAAAATTGCGCACTTTGCATCTCCGTTGGAGTCAAACGGGCAAGGTAGAAGGCTGTTCGGATGAATACATTCAATTTTTCGGGCGTGTAGATGATTGGCATATTTAGATCTGAATACGCGAGGCTACGGACCTCGGGAAAGAACTGGCTCGAGACAGGCATCCGAGTCTACCACTTTAGGAAAGATGTTCTGTCCTCTGGCGAACGGAGTGAATTGGAGTCGAGCCTGAGCGCGTTGCGGATTCGAGTTAAGAGCGAGGAGAAGGATGTAGCCTCGCTCCAGGAGTCGATCACCTCGCTCAAGCAGGTAATGACGAGAACGGGCGGCGCCCACTTTCCTCAGACGTACCTGGGAGACAACGTGGATTTCGCGCTGTGGGCTCTCATACTCTATATTGGGGTAACCACCTTTTTCATAAAGCATTTCGAGATTCCCACGAACTCGATGTGGCCCACGTTTCACGGCATGACAGCTGAAGTCTGGACGGATGCGAAACCCGCTCCAAACACTTTGAACCAAGCGGGTCGATTCGCAGCGAAAGGAACATCGCGGTATACGCTCAAGGCTCCTGCAAAGGGAGAGCTTCTGGTTCCGTTGCTCATATCCGGCGATCGTATAATGGGGCTGGCTCGAAGCGAGGCGACGAAACGAAAGTTTTTCGTGATTCCCGGACCGGGGATTGGCTATTTCTTCGAGATCGCGGGAATGCCGCTGCAGTTGACGGTTCCCGCCGATTTCGAGCTGGAGTTTCCGATGCCTATTGAGCGGGACCAATCCAAGGCGCTTTTGCATGCGGCTTGGTTTCCGGAAGCGCCGTCGTTTTGGGAGGCATTGCAGGAGCGCATCGTCGAAAATGGATTCGAGAGGCAGGAGCGCATTGAGTTGGCGGATGGACGTACGGAACGGGTGGGCTGGGCGCGAACGGGTCTCCAATTTGAAAAGGGAGATACGGTGCTGTCATTCGATCTTCATCGAGGAGACCGATTGATCGTAGATCGATTTAGCTACCACTTCAAGCGACCCAAAGTAGGGGACGGGCTCGTATTCAGGACCGGAGGAATCGACAATTTGTCGTCCATGACCGAGCAATACTATATAAAGCGTCTTGCCGGGACGCCTGGGGTGAACGGCGCGAAAGCGACGGGATCCGCGGCCTTTGGACGAAACAGCGTCCGCGAGGCTCCTTTATGACGGCTATTTCAATGGAGAATCGCAAAATGGGCTTGGGATTGCGGGTCTCTTGCGCACGGGCGAAACGATTGAAGTCCCAAGAGAATCTTACGTAGCGTTGGGCGACAACAGCGGGCACAGCTCCGACAGTCGAACCTGGGGATACGTTCCCAGGGAGGCGATCATAGGGCGTCCGGTGTTTATATTCTACCCGTTCACGCGTCGCTTCGGTTTCCCCGAATAGCCCTTTGGAACGATCGACCTCCTCTTCTCCGCTGATTGTCATTGCCTGACGCCCGCGCGGGCTCTTTAACAGTCCGCTTAAACTGCATCCTCTGAATCAACCTCTTCATGTTCGGCATATTTCAATCGGAAAACTCGAAGCTTCGCAGCGCCGCGAAGAATTGGCTTTATCTCGGACACAAGGTCTACAATTTCAGGAAGGATGAACTGAGCGACTCGGAGATATCCGAGTTGATTCGAAGGATGGATGGCTTGAGGAGCCAACTGAGCGCCCGGCCTGCCGATGCGGGTAAATTGAAGCTATCGATCGAGGCGCTCGAAGACCATATGAAATCGATCGGTGGGGCCTTTTACCCACAGTCGATGCTGAGCGAAAATATAGATTTCATTTTGTATTTCCTCATCGTATACCTCGGGTTCACCGCATTCTTCATCAAGCCGTTCAAGATTCCCACGAACTCGATGTGGCCCACTTACAATGGGATGACGAGCGAAGTCTGGACGGATCAGAACGCGGCGCCCGGAGCATTGAGTCGCGCATTCAGGCTAGTGGCTCATGGCGCGATCCGCTATGACGTAAAAGCTCCCGCTGATGGCGAATTGGTAGTGCCTATTCGGGCGGACCGTCAAGGGAGCGCCTACTTAATGGCTTTGCCGCTATCGGCGGTATCTAAACGGCATCACCTGGTGGTTCCCGGGAAAGGGGTAGGCTACACGTTTGAAGTTGGCGGTCAGCCAGTCCTGGTCAAGGTGCCCCAAGATTTCTCGCTCGATCGAGGGATGCCCATGAATCGAGAACAGGGAGATAGCGTGCTGCAGCGCGCGTGGTTCCCCGAAGAAACGTCGTTCTGGGGCGCCATCCAGAATCGTTTGCGTGATAGAGGCAGTCGGCGCGATGGCCGCTTAACCTTGCCCGATAAGCGAACGGTCAATGTAACATACGTCAGCACTGGCCTCTTTTTTAAGAAGGGCGAAACTATCTTATCCTTCGACATCCATACAGGTGACCAGCTGTTCGTGGATCGCATGAGCTATCACTTCAAGCGCCCGGAGGTGGGCGATGGCTTCGTGTTTCGAACCGGCGGAATCGACAACTTGTCTGCCAGCAGCGACAAGTACTATATCAAGCGCTTGGCTGGGACTCCGGGCGACCGAATGCAGATTGATGATGGTCAGCTGCTTGTAAACGGAGCCCCGGCGGAGGGATCGATCGCTTTTGAGAGAAACAATGCCAAGGTCGCTCCCTACGATGGTTACTTTCACAGTTTAGGGCAGACGGCTCTAGGGTTTCGTGGACTTCTGAGGCCTGGAGAGGAAATTCTCGTTCCTGAAGATTCCTATGTCGCTTTGGGCGACAACAGCGGTAACAGCTATGATAGCCGTGGTTGGGGGTACGTTCCTGAAGCGTATATCGTAGGGCGGCCTATCATGATTTTCTATCCATTTACGAAGCGATTTGGGCCAGCGAAATAAGGCTCAAATGTTTAAGGAATGTTCATCCGGTCATTGCGTCTCTCCTAGAGCCAATTTCTAGAGAGCGCCGCTTCCTTTCTCAGTCTTATTTTGCCTTGACACTAGAGTCGGCCCGAAAGGTATTAGGCACCTTATTTTACGGCTTCCACTGTCGCGCAGAAAGCGCCTTTCGCTTTCACGAATTGGCTCTTGAATGGATCCACCCGATCAAGCCAGTCCTTTCGCGCGTATAAAGAGCCTTAATACATTCCTCTTTTAGCAACAATTACTATACAGGCGCCTAGTTTTCGCCAATACTCTAGCCCATGAAATCGTCTCGATCTCACGCGGAGCCCGTCTCCTCGAAGTCAATAATGCAGGCGTTAGCGCTCATCCTCTCAATTTTTTCTGGACTGCTCGCGCGAGCGGATTACAGAGGTGAGCAACTTTATCGCAATTGCACCATTTGCCATGGACCCGATGGTCAAGGGATTGAGCTGCAGCTCGCTCCGGCACTCACAAACCTTTCGGAGAAGTACCTGGTAGAGCAATTGAAGAAATTCAAATCAGGTATGCGGGGCGCCCATGCTGAGGACCTCGCTGGCTTGAGAATGCTGCCCATGTCGCAGACACTGGCGACCGAAGAAGACATGATCGCGGTTTCCCAGTACATTGTCTCATTAGGCTCGTCGCCGATAGAGCCCACGCTTGAAGGGGGCGACCCGGTCAAAGGTCAAGCGACCTACGCAACTTGTCTCGCGTGTCATGGTCCCGATGGAAAGGGCAACGACCTTCTCAATGCGCCTAGCCTGATCAATCAGCATGATTGGTATCAGCTGACGCAGCTCAAGAACTTCAAGTCCGGCGTACGCGGCTCGAACCCGCAGGACATCGCGGGAGCCCAAATGCGCCCGATGTCCATGCTGCTGGCAGACGAGCAAATGATGAAGGACGTGATCGCCTACATCCAAACCTTGGACCAGTAAACAGACGAACCTGAATCCTTTCTTAATTCAAATGAGCGACAACGAAATCGATCCAGAGGCTGAAAAATACGCCTACTCCGTCACACGTAAAATGTTCTACTATACCGCTGGAGGAACAGTCTTCTTTTCGGCGGCCATTGTGCTTCTTTGGTACATATTTTAACCTTCGCGCCTTTTAAACACTCCTCCGCCTAAATTTCTCCATGTTTGATTTCCTAGATAGATTCATGCCGGGCATCCTTGAATGGCTGCTGCCGCGAGCCTCGACCTACGCCATTGAGATTGATGTGCTATTCGATGTGATAACGATCTTGGTAGGATTCTGGTTCTTCCTCGTGCTGGGATACTTTTTCTACCTGATCTTCCGCTACCGCCATCGCGAAGGACAGAGAGCCGAGTACATTTCCGGGGAAACCCACAAGCAAAAGCAGGCGATCGAGATCCCTCACTACCTGATTCTCATCTGCGATGTCGCGATCCTCGTTCCCACCTTTATGGTATGGTACAATATCAAAATCGATATTCCGCCACCGGACGAAGAGGTCAGGGTCGTGTCTCAGCAATGGGCGTGGACCTTTTACCACGCCGGCGCGGATGGCGTACTGGGGACAGATGACGATATCGTATCCATAAATGAGCTGCACCTTAAGAACAATACCCAGTACACCTATCACTTGGAATCGCTCGACGTGATGCATAGCTTTTCGATTCCGGTATTTCGATTGAAGCAGGACGCGATTCCAGGTCGCGTTATTTCGGGCCATTTCAAGCCCATTCTTACGGGCGAATGGGATATCCAATGCGCCGAAATGTGCGGTGTCGCGCACGGGATAATGGGAGCTCGGGTCTTTATAGAAACCGAGGAAGAGCATGCCGCTTGGATTGCGGCGAACACCCCGAAATTAAGCGAAGGCGAGATGCTGGCAGCTAAGGATGAAAATCTACCTGAAGTAAAGGAGGACCAGAACAATGGCTGAAGTCGCTCACGCTGAAGTCGGACATGGGGATGCCCATGACGACCATCACGAACAATCTTTCTGGAGCAAGTACGTCTTCTCCACGGATCACAAGATCATCGGATTCCAGTACATGTTTACAGGAATGGCGATGGCCCTCATCGGGGGTTACTTCGCCTACGTTTTCCGTATGCAGCTGGCGTTTCCCGGCAATTCGATTCCATTTTGGGGAACGCTTTCGCCCGCGGCCTACAATTCACTGGTTACCAATCACGGGACGATCATGATTTTCTGGGTGGCGATGCCCGTTCTCATCGCCGCTATGGGTAACTTTCTGATACCGCTCATGATAGGTTGCGACGATATGGTTTTCCCAAGGGTCAATCGACTATCGTACCAGATCTTTCTGTTGAGCGCGATCGTATTGATCATTTCCTTCTTCGTGCCTGGCGGGGGATTCGGCGGCGCTTGGACGGCCTATCCGCCCTTGTCGGCAAAAGCTGAATACAATTCGACTCCATTTGGAGCGCCGCTTTGGCTCATTGCGGTCACCTTGGAGATTGTAGCCTTCCTGCTAGGAGGGATAAATTTTATTACGACCACCATGAATGCCCGAGCGAAGGGCATGAAGATGTACGACATCCCCATGATCGTTTGGATGATCGTTATCGCGAGTATTCTGTTCATGTGCTCGGTTGGCCCATTGATTGCGGGAGCGGTCATGCTTCTCTTTGACCAAACGCTGGGGACAGCCTTCTTCGATGCGGCCGCAGGGGGCGACCCGGTACTGTGGCAGCATTTATTTTGGTTCTTTGGCCACCCGGAGGTCTACGTTGTTCTGTTACCCGCGTTCGGAATCGTGGGCGAGATCACCTGCACCTTCGCCCGGAAAAAGCTGTTTTCCTACAAGTTGATCCTCTACAGCACAATTGGCTTGGGAATCTTGAGTTTCTTCGTTTGGGCGCACCATCAGTTCATTTCTGGTGTAGATCCGAGAGCGACCTATCTCTTTACGACGACTACACTTCTGATTTCGATACCGGTAGCGATCATCATGTTCGCTTACATCGCGACCTTGTACGGTGGCTCGATTCGATTCACGACTGCCATGCTTTTCGGACTGGCTTTCACGGGTGAGTTTCTTCTTGGCGGAGTAACCGGTATTTGGCTGGGGTCGAGCGGGGTAGACATCTACCTGCACGATACCTATTTTGTACTGGCTCACTTTCACTACACCTTCGTTCCGATCGCGATCATCGCCACCTTTGCAGCGGTTTACTATTGGTTCCCAAAGATGTTCGGTCGGAAGATGAACGAAACTTTGGGAAAATTCCATTTCTGGGGTACGATCATACCGTTCAACGGCATCTTCATTCCGTTATTTATACTTGGCGCTGGCGGTCAGCACCGACGCATTTACAACTACCAGCATTTCCCTGACTTGGCGGGAGCGGATATGCAGGATATGCGCGTCTTTGCGACGATATCACTGATTGTGATGCTGGCCTTCCAGCTCGTGTTCATCGCCAACTTCATCATTAGCCTGAAAAAAGGCGAGAAGGCCGGTAAGAATCCTTGGAAAGCGAATACCTTGGAATGGATCACGGAATCGCCGCCGCCTCACGGCAACTTCGGCGAAACCATGCCCACCGTTTACCGAGGGCCCTATGAGTATTCCGTAGAAGGGCGCGAGCAGGACTATTGGCCGCAGAACGAGAAACCGGAATCCGAACCTTCCTAAAATTTAAAGACCTTTTCTATGGCTCACCAAATAATAGCTACTAGTCGCAGTCGCACGGGGATCCCCACAGGTCGCTTGGCCGTGTGGTGGGTTATCGGTTCGGAAATTCTGATTTTCGGCGGATTGATCGCTTCCTACTTGCTCAACCGATTCAATCATGGACCTTCCTGGTCTATAGAAGCGGCCAATACCAACACCTTCATTGGAGCGTGCAATACGTTCTGGCTGCTAACCTCGAGCTTGTTCGTCGTCTATGCTCACGCTGCCTCGGAACGACGCGATGCCGCTAAGACCCGGATGTGGATTTGGCTGACGATTATGCTCGGCGGCTTTTTCATGGGATTCAAGGCGTACGAGTATACCACCGAGATCCATCATGGGTTCACGCTTTTTACCAGCAACTTCTGGAGCTTCTACTATACGGCTACCGGACTGCACGGTTTTCACGTACTCTGCGGCATGGTTATCATGGCCATCATCGCGGAAGGCGACATCAAGAAAGGCCAGAATTGGCACCGCGTAGAAAACATCGGTTTGTATTGGCACTTTGTCGATATCGTTTGGATTTTCCTTTTCCCGCTCATGTACATCGCGAAGTAGTCGACCTTAACTCCCTTTAAAAATGGCAGGACATAATCATCCCAGTTACCTGAAGATCTACATCACCCTTGTAATCTTATTCATCGTGAGCGTTGCCGGACCGGAAGTGGCGCCAGCCTTCGGCGTATTTGCCAAGCCGATCGTACTGCTTACTGCATTTGGAATCGCGATTTGGAAAGCGTATCTTGTTTGCGCGTACTTCATGCATTTGAAGTTCGAGAAGATTTACGCGCCCTATATCTTGCTCGCTTGTTTCTCGCTGCTTTTCGTTTTCTTTTTCGGAACGGCGACGGACGCGATGTTCGCGAATGGACACAACTGGGTGAAACCAGTCTCAGAGGAAGCGGCCGTTGAAGAAGCCAAGGCACGTAGCTATGTGCTTCACGGCTCACATGACGATCACGGCGAAGATCAGCACGACGATTCGGATGGCGCGGACCACGACGACGATCATGACTCCGGCGATAAGGAGCATTGATTTCCTGACTTTCTAGGGGCTCGACATGAAAACGATGGAACCAGCATACGGCGGAAGGGAAATTCCCGAACGTCGGTCCGGACTGAGCAATGGGGCGCTCGGGATGATCGTTTTCATCGGAACAGAGCTCATGTTCTTCGCTGCCCTGATCAGCGCGTTTCTTATTATCAGCGCGGCTGCTGAAGCCTGGCCACCAGAGGGTCAGCCACGCTTGCCTATCGTAATCACAGCGTTTAATTCGCTTATCTTGTTCGCAAGCGGTTGGATGATGTATAAAGCCTTCCAGCCCTTCAAAATCGATCCCTATAGCGAAGCCACGCGAAAGCAGGTGCGGCTTACCATGTGGCTGGGGATTATATTCGTCGGTATACAGGGGATAGAGTGGATCCGGCTCTTGAGCTATGGGCTCACCATGACGTCGAGCCAGTATGGCGCCTTCTTTTACCTGATCATCGGTACGCATGCGCTTCACGCGATCGGAGCAGTCATAGGGCTTTTGCGCTTGTCGCGTAAGCTCGATGCAGGCGATTTGAAGGAGGAAACCTTTCATGCAGTTCAGCTATTTTGGTACTTCGTAGTTGGAATATGGCCGATACTGTATGTACTGGTTTACTTAAGTTAAGCGTATGGGGAACCGAATCGCATCGCTGATAGTTTTGATAGGCGCGTCCCTTACGGCGGCGGCGCCGTCGAGCTTTGGCTGCTCTGTTTGCTCGGTGACGAATGAAGCCTCCCGCTATGCCTACTATGCAACCACAGTCCTGCTGACGCTTATGCCGTTGGCGATGATTGGGGGAGTTGTGTATTATATCGCTAAAAAGGGTCGTTGAGACCCGACTGGAATGAGCGTAAGGGAGCTTGCGTTTTAAATTAAGGTTGCAGCGCGGAATTCTCGCAAGATGTTCCTTATCAGCGAGAAATTTGAAATAGGCTTTCATAGAAGCCCGTTTATTTCCTAAATGGCAAAATACTATGAGCGAGTTGATTGAACCCTCCCAGGAAGGCGCCGTTCGCGTTCGATACGCCAAAGCGGCTCAAAACCGGGAGGCATCCCTTTGCTGTCCCGTAAATTACAATCCCCGATACCTTGAGGCGATTCCTCAGGAAGTGATTGAGAGGGACTACGGTTGCGGCGATCCGAGCCAGTATCTAAGCGAAGGCGAGACCGTTCTGGACCTTGGTTCGGGTACAGGGAAAATTTGCTTCATCGCGTCCCAGGTCGTGGGCAAGTCCGGTCGAGTGATCGGGATCGATATGACGGACGATATGCTAGAGGTCGCCCGTCGGTCGATTGATGCGGTCTCCGCTAATATTGGGTACAGCAACGTGGAATTCCGCAAAGGCCGCATTCAAGATTTAAAGCTGGATCTCGAAGCTTTGGACAAGGAGCTGTCTGGCCAATCAATATCGGATTCCAATGGGGTTTTAGAGCTCGAGGCTACGATGGATCGGTTGCGAAGCGAGAGTCCATTGGTTTACGATGGGTCCATCGATGTGGTCGTTTCCAATTGCGTATTGAATTTGGTCGATGCGGACAGGAAGCGGACGATGTTCGCCGAACTGCACAGGGTTCTAAAGGAAGGTGGCCGCGCGGTCATTTCGGATATCGTCTCCGATGGTCCAGTAACGGAAGCTATGATGGAGGATTCGGAATTGTGGAGCGGGTGCTTGTCCGGCGCGATGACGGAGCGCGGATTCGTTCAAGCCTTCGAGGAAGCGGGATTTCATAGCATTCGATTTCGGAAGTTCGATTTAGAGCCATGGCGCGTGATCGATGGCGTCGTGTTTCGATCCGTAACTATCGAAGCCTGCAAGGGGATTTCCAGTGATGGGTCAGGTACAGGCCACGCCGTTTTGTATAGAGGACCGTTCAAGTCAGTGACGGACGATTTGGGGCGAACGTTTATTCGCGGGGAGCGCACCGAAGTGGAGGATGCCGATTTTCAGCGGTATCGATGCAATGCATACGAAGATAGTATCGTTCCGATCCCATCGAATTCCGTTCGCGCCAGCGATAAGTCCTGTTCGGAGACCGGGTGCTGCTAGAGTCGAATTCAAGAATGAGCATTTATGCGAAACTTCCTAGTTTTGCAGAGCGGCTAGCCGTCCAGAATATAGAGCTGTCGCGTACAGTTCCTAGGTCGCTGCAGGTCAATATTGGCAAACTATGCAATTTAGCCTGCGCGCATTGCCATGTTAACGCGGGCCCGGGGCGAAAGGAGCTTATGACACGCGAAACGATCGATCGCGTGATCGACTGGTTCGATTCTGCCGCAACTATCGATACTGTGGACATCACGGGCGGTGCTCCTGAAATGAATCCAGAGTTTCGCTACTTTGTGTCAGCCATTCGGCGCATTCGTCCAGAAACGACAATTATCGATCGCTGCAACCTTACGATATTGATGGAGCCGGATTAGTGATGACTTGGCTCAGTTCTTCGTTGAGAACGCGGTGCAGGTAGTTGCCTCCATGCCCTGCTATCAACCAGAAAACGTGGACGAGCAGCGTGGGGAGGGCGTATTCGATGCTTCGATCGCCGCGCTAAGGAAACTCAATTCGGTTGGCTATGGAAGGGGCACCGGCCTAGAGCTCGATCTTGTCTACAATCCGCTAGGGGCGAGCTTGCCTCCAGATCAATCCGAATTGGAGTCGGAATACAAGACAGCCCTGAAAACGCATTTCGACATCGTTTTCGATCGTCTCTACACGATTACCAATATGCCGATCGTGCGATTCCTGTCCCAATTGAAGAGAGAAGGAAAGAGCGAATCGTATCACGAGCTACTCGTTGAGTCCTTTAATCCTGCCTCCGTGGAGGGCCTGATGTGCCGTGACACGGTAAGCGTGGATTGGGAGGGTCGAGTCTACGATTGCGATTTCAATCAAATGCTAAATCTTCCCCTTGGCGGCCGATCCGATCGATTTTTGTGGGAGCTGGATTCAGATAGATTGGAGGGATCCGAAATCGCCCTTGGCGATCATTGCTTTGGTTGTACCGCGGGAGCCGGGTCGAGCTGCGGAGGAGCGTTGGACAAATAGCGAATCTAAAGGGGACCTGCCGCTTGGGGATTGACCTGAACGCAATGTCCAGAACAAAGTCGTAATCAGTAACTTGTATCGTTGATGAAGAAGTGGATTTGGACATCTTGTATACTCTTGGCCGCGTGCGCGTCCTGGGGTTGTTCGGAGATCGGCGATCCTAGCGCGAAATCAGGCACGTCCAAGGAAACCGCCGTAAAGCAGGATGCTAAAGACGCGAAGGCTAAAAATGCGGAGAAAACAGTTCGCGTACCCAGAATCCGCCCCGCTGTCCCCGTAAAGGTGTCGGTGGTTGACGAAGGAACAATTACCTCGTCCTTGGTTTTTGATTCAGTCCTGGAAACCGAAAGCTCGGTTGAAATATACTCGGAGGCCTCTGGCGTGATTTTGGAAGTCTTGGTGGAGGAAGGCGATCGCGTCGAGACCGGACAAATCCTTGCTCGGATGGAAAACGAAGAGCAGCGAGTGGATGCCGAAGAAGCCTTGGCTCGGTACGAGCATGAGAAAAGCAATTTCGAACGAACGACGGGGCTGCATGAGCGAAGCCTGGTTAATCAGCAAGAATTCGACACTGCCAAGTTCGGACTAGAGCAGGCAAGGCTTAGGTATGAACGAGCTCGTATTCAGTTGGAAAATACGATCGTTCGATCTACAGTGAGCGGCGTGGTAACGAAGCGGGTTGCCCAGACGGGTAGCCGAGTCACCTCGAATAGAGAACTGTTTTCCATAATGAATCTGGACGAATTATTTGCGAATGTGAATATTCCTGGCCAGCATTTGCTTAGCATCGAGCAGGGGCTTCCTGCGGTAATCGATTCAGACTTGATAGAAGGCGTGCGCTATGACGCTTTTGTTAAGCTTGTAAGTCCCATCGTGGACCCATTGAGCGGTACCTTTAAGGCAAAGGTGGCGATTTCAAATCTCAATGGTATGCCGATATATTCTGGAATGTTCGTCAATGTACGGGTTATCGTGGATACGAGTGATCGCGCGGTTCTTGTTCCCAAGGAAGCGATCGTTCACGAGGGCGACCTGAAATATATTTACAAGGTGCAGGGCAGCAAAGCGAAGAAGATGCTCCTCCAAGAAGGTTATTCTAATGTTGGCTTCGTTCAGGCGATATCGGGCTTGGTGAAGGGTGATTCGGTTATTGTCATGGGTCATAGCGCATTGAAGGACGGAGCTAACGTAAAAGTAATAACGGATGCAGTGGCTGCGGAGCAGCCAAAGGCGAATGCGGGCACCGCTACGGAAGGTTGAGCCGCTCCCCAATCTGAATTGAGCATTCGCATGCAACTGGATGCCCATTTGTCGCCGGATGTCCATTTAGGCGAGGCTTTCCGATAATAGCAATTAGCGTGAAAAAGGAATCCCATTTCGCAATTTCAACCCGTCGGCCCGTTTCGGTACTGATGATCGTATTGGCTGTCTGCGTATTTGGCTACGTTTCCTATCGCAAGCTGGCCCTGACATTGATGCCGGATATTTCGTATCCAACGCTCACGGTGCGGACGGAATATCTTGGAACGGCGCCGCAGGAAGTGGAGACTCAGGTGTCTCAACGGCTGGAGCAGCAATTGGGCATCATTCAGAAGCTGAATTCCATTACATCGATCTCGAAGGCCGACCAGTCCGATATCATATTGGAATTTGCTTGGGGGGCGGACATGAGCGAAGCGACGCAGTCGATTCGGGAGAAGTTGGATCGGGTGAGGCTACCGCGCGATGCGAACCGTCCGCTTATACTCCGCTACGATCCGACTTTGGATCCAATTATGCGCATCGGGATGACGGGCCCGTACCCACTCGACGAATTGAGACTATTCGCGGAGGACATTGTGCAACGTGAGCTGGAAGGGGAAGAAGGGCTCGCGGCGGTCAAGGTAGTGGGAGGACTCGAGGAAGAATACCAGGTACGCATTTACGAGGATAAGCTTGTTTCACTGAATCTAGATATTCAGCAGGTCAATGCCCGACTGTCTCAAAACAACGTGAACTTACCCGGAGGTCGATTGCATGAGGGGCGTATTCGGTATTCGATTCGAACGCTTAATGAATTCAAGTCGATCGAGGAGATCGGCTCGATCGTTATCGCGCGAAAGAATGGTGTGAACGTGCTCCTGAGCGACATTGCGGACATAGGGAAGAGCCATAAGGAAATTGAAATCGAAACGCTGGTCAATGGGCGCGAGAGCGTGGAAATCGAGATCTACAAGGAGGCCGATGCGAATATCGTAGAAGTCGCTCAAAAAGTACGCGATCGAATCTATGGCTCGCCTCGTCAGCAGGAATTCGTTGCGAGCATGGCTGCTGAAAAAGAGAATCGACAGGCGATGGATCCGAACCGACTTCGCGGATTGAGCAGCCGGGAATTGAGCGATATGCGCCGGCAGGCCGCGATTGCCCAGCGCGAGGAACGTATCATGACGAACTTCGTTGAATACGTCCTACCGGAAGGCTGCGAGTTGAATGTGCTTACGGATCAAAGCGTATTCATCGAGCAATCAATCGATGAGGTGAAAGGAAATGCGATCGTGGGTGGGGTGATCGCAGTATTCGTGATATTCCTATTTCTCCGAAATGCGGGGCACACCGCGATCATAGGAATCACCATTCCGGTTTCGATCGTCGCGACATTCGCTCCCATGCAACTATCGGGCGTCTCGCTCAATATCATCTCTCTTGGCGGTCTCGCGCTTGGCGTTGGGATGCTCGTAGATAATTCGATCGTCGTGCTTGAGAGCATTTTTCGCTGTCGAGAGGAAGGGGACAGCTTTGTCGATTCGACGGTTCGGGGTGTTTCAGAAGTGGGAGGCGCCGTAGTGGCGTCGACGTTGACTACCATCGCAGTTTTCTTCCCGATTGTCTTTGTCGAGGGCGTGGCGGGTCAGGTATTTGGAGACATGTCGTTAACGGTGGTCTTTTCATTGCTGGCGTCGCTTGCGGTCGCCCTCTATTTTATCCCGATGTTGGCGTCGCGAAAATTTGGAGACGATTCAGATTCAATTACTTGGGATCGAGCGAATTTGCTGCAATTGAATTTTATCAAAGATACCTGGCAGAAGTTTGCGAACTCGATTGTCAGCTATCATAGCAATATCAAGAGTTCCGGATGGTTTTTTCGTATCGTCGCCATCCTTTTTTACCCTCTTGTCATGGTGATTCTTCTGCTGTCGTTGCCTTTCAGAATCGTGTTGTGCCTGGTAGGGAAGATTGTATCCATTTTTGCCGCGATCCTATTGGTCTTGGTCGGTTTGGTATCCTGGCTAGGCAAATATGCAATTCGGGCGCTTACCCCGTTGCTGCGTGTATTCGACTACGTATTCGAATCGGCTCTCACTTTCTATAAGGGACTTCTTAGCTGGGCTCTGAATAACAAAATCTTCATTGTCGGTGTCGCCTTCGCCACTTTTGGGCTGACGATTAGCTTTGCGTTCCCTCGTTTGGGAAGCGAGCTCATCCCGATGGTCCACCAAGGCGAGTTCAACGTTAAAGTAAAGCTTCCAGTCGGTACGCCCATCGAGGAAACGATCGATGTTGTTAAAGGAATCGAATCAGCTGTGCGCGAAAATGAGTATGTGTCTCGTACGGCTGTTGTCGTCGGTACGGATGGGGGCGCTTCAAGCGGATCGGATGAGGGAGAGAATACGGGCGTGATCACAGCATCCTTGATCGATGGTTCGAGCAAGGAAATGGAGACAGTCGTATTGGAGAATTTGAGACAGTTTACGTCGAACATACCTGATATCGAGGTTGAAGTAAGCTATCCTGAACTGTTTAGCGTGAACGCCCCCATCGAGGTGGAGCTGTTCGGTCACGATTTGGACGAAATGAAAGTGGCCAGCGCTTCCGTGGTTGCGGCATTGCAGGCTATACCTGGTCTGGTTGACGTGCAATCAAGCGTGCAGAAAGGGAATCCAGAGGTTCAGATCGTTTATGACCGGCAGCGCTTGTCTCAGCTGGACATGGACTTGAAAACAGTCGCGGAGCTTATTCGGAACAAGGTGCAAGGACAGGTACCAACAGAATTTCAAAAACGGGATCGCCAAATTGATATAATGGTCCGTCTCGATGAGAAAGACCGGTTGGGACTGGACGAATTGAAAGGCATCATCGTCAACCCTAGAAGCCCAGTTCCGATACCGCTTTCGTCGATTGCTTCTCTTCGCGTACGCGAAGGACCCAATGAGATTCGACATCTCGATCAGCAGCGGGGCGCCGTCATTACGGCTAATGTCGATGGAATCGAGCTTTCCCAGGCGTCGATCTTGATCGAAGAGACGCTCTTGAATCTAGAGTTGCCCAGTGGATTCGACTACGATGTGACGGGACAGGCCGCCGAAATGGAGCGCTCGATCGACAGTCTTATGTTCGCCCTCGCCTTGGCTCTTTTCCTGGTTTACATTGTGATGGCGAGCCAATTCGAGTCGCTGATTCACCCGTTCATAATCTTATTTACCGTACCGCTAGCGATAATTGGCGTAGTGATTGCCCTTTTCCTGGGAGGGTGGTCGCTTAATATTCTTGTATTCATAGGATTGATAATGCTCGCAGGAATCGTCGTGAACAACGCGATTGTCCTGGTCGACTATATCAACAATTTGCGCCGTGGCGGAATGGGAAAAGTGGAAGCGGTGCAAACAGCCGCTCAAGCGCGATTTCGTCCGATCCTGATGACGACGATGACGACTGTTCTCGGCTTGATCCCAATGGCTCTTGGACTTGGGGAAGGGTCGGAGATTCGAGTACCATTGGCGATCACTGTGATCGCAGGTCTTACGACTTCTACATTCCTTACCTTAATTGTGATCCCGTCTGTCTATTTGCTAGTGGATTTCAGGGGAATGAAAGTGGCGTCTGAGGAAGTCGAGGAAGAAATGGCTGCTGCAGTCGCGATGAAACCTGAGCCTCAACAATGTTGAAAAAGGACTACAGTTTTTTCCCATCCCTATCAGTGAATCGACCGGTCACTGTAATGATGGGTCTGCTGATGACCCTAGTTCTGGGAATGATCGCCTATACGCGAATCAAGGTTGAGCTGTTTCCGAGTGGAATGGAAGACAAGCGACTGATGATTCGGGCAGACTATGACAATTCGACTCCGCTTGATACCTTGGACAAAGTGGTCGAGCCAATGGAGGATATACTCGGTACGGTTACGGGTATTGAGAGAATCCATACAAGGGCCTATTCATCGACTGCTCGGGCATACGTATATTTTCACAATAGCGTCAATATGGATGACGCCTATGATGATATTAAGGATCGGATGGATCGCGTTCTACCGGAACTTCCCGAGGAGGTTGAGGAAATCCGTGTTTACAAGTACGATGCGGACGACGAGGAAATTCTCGAGGCATCCATGACAATGGGTGATAACATTGAGAATCCTGAGTATTTCATTGAGCGTTATTTCGCGCCAGCGCTGCAGCGAATCGACGGAGTGGGCGAGGTAGATATTAAAGGTGATAGCGGTCGTGAAATACGGATCTCTCTCGACCAAGAAAAGCTGCGCTCCCACAATATCGATATATTCGAGTTGTCGGCGAAACTGAGGAATCAAAACTTGAATGTGAGCGCTGGCCGGGTATCGGAGGGCGGGCAGGAATATATGGTGAGGTCCGTCGGTCGGATTGAGGACCTTGGCGTCCTCGAGGACTTTGTCGTGGATATTGAGAATGGAGTTCGGCTCAGCGATCTCGGCGATATCTATATAAGCAAGGTGGAGAATTATGGTACCTGGCGTTTGGAAGGTGGTCGTTCCTATGGCGTAGAGATCATGCGGTCAGGGGAAGCGAACATCGTGGAAATTAGCGAGGCCGTTAACAAGGTGTTCGATCGTTTCGTTAATTCAAAGCGTTGGGAAGGCATACAATTTCGCGTATTCAAAGATCAAGGAAAGTATATTCTGCAATCGATCGAGAACCTGAAGATGTCCGCGATTTGGGGAGGGCTTTTTTCATTCGCCGTTCTGATAATATTTTTGAGATCGATTCGAATTACTCTTACCATTGCTCTAGCAATACCGCTCTCGCTGCTCTGTTCGGTCATCGTTCTCTATTTCATGGGTTGGACGTTGAACATCCTGACGATGATGGGGCTCTTGATTTCGGTAGGTCTCGTAGTCGACAACGCCATCGTGATGGTGGAGAATATCCATTCTAAGCGGGAACTGGGCCACACGCCTAAGAAGAGCGCATTGATGGGAGCGAGCGAGATTAGCCTCGCTATTACAATGGCAACCCTCACTACGATGGTCGTATTTGTCCCGCTGCTGCTAATGGATACGGGTAGCGAGATTCACTTCTATTTTCACCGTATCGGAATTCCTGTGATCGCTTCGTTGGGAGCGTCCCTTACAATTGCGGTGCTTTTGATTCCGCTTGCGACTAAAACGTTCCTGTCGAAAAAAAACAAGCAGGTGGAGCCATCGAAAGTGGGCTGGCTCAATGGCGTTTACCTGCATCTTCTCAAGGGTTCTTTAAAGGATAAGAGCTTCGCCTTTTTCATCATCTTCATCGTGTTGGGAATTTCCTCATACCCAATCTACGATGAGTGGATCGAGACTCGAGATAGAAGCAGCGATGCGAGCGTCATTACCTTGAGCTTTTCTCTGCCGGCTGGCGTAAAGAAAGAGCAAGTTGGCCTTTGGGTAGATGATGTTGAGTCGTTTTTGGAGGAGAATCGTCAGCAATATGACTTTGAGTCTTACTCGTCCTATCACAGCGATTCGTCGATGTACATACGATTGAACATGAGACAGGAGACCTTGAACTGGTACGAGGTCGCCCAACGTTGGGTAGTTGAGAAAATTGGTAGGGGGCCGGAACCTGTGATGAGTCGGGCCGATGTTATGCGCGATGTTTCGGAGCGTCTCGAGCTACCGCCTGGGTTGAGAATGCGATATAGCTACAAGAGCCGAGGAGCGGAGGATCCTACGCGTTCTTTCTATTTGTATTTATACGGAGATGACACCGAGACGCTCTACCAATTGAGCGAAGAAGTGGCGCGACGCTTGGAAACGATACCCGAGCTTGTGGCCCTCGATATGGAGCTTGAAGAGGACGAGCAAGAATTGAATATTCAGCTGGACCGGGAACAGGCCCAAAAGCTCGGCATAAGCACGCGCGATGTATCGAACGGTATATCCGCGGCGATGCGCGGCGCAAGCGTAGGGCGATTCTATACGGAAGAAGGTCGGGAAATAAACATCGAGGCTCGGTTGCGCGAAGAGGATCGTGAGTCGCTCGATGAATTGAGCCGGTTGCGATTCATGTCGGAAAGTGGAACGGAGGTGCCTTTAGATACCATTTCAAAGCTTGATTTCCGTGACTCCACGCGATCGATAAGGCGCGACAATCGCAAGACCTCAATGCGCATTCGAGCGATGATGGATACGGACGACATACGAGCGACTAACGCAAAAATCGAGTCCCTAATGCAGGTGTTTGAGATGCCCCGGGGCTACCGATGGGATCGAGGCAGCTCCTCCTATCGTATCGATCAGGAAAATCGCGATATTCAATTCGCGCTCCTGATGATCTTTATCTTTGTGCTTTTTCTGATGGGGATTCTATTCGAGTCTTTCATCATGCCATTGGCAGTGATCGCCACAGTTCCCATGGCTGGGGCTGGCGTCGTTTGGATGCTTGTAGCAACGGAAACAGCCTTCGATCGAATGGCTGGTGTCGGGGCCATGATACTTATCGGGATTGTCGTCAACAACGGCATCGTGTTGATCGATCTGTCTCAACGCTTAATGCGTGAGGGTTATTCACGAAACGCAGCCTTGGTCGAAGCGAGTCGTCGCCGATTTCGTCCGATATGGATCACCTCGCTGACTACGATTTTCGGAATGATTCCAATGGCTATAGGAGGCTCGAAGGTAATGGATATGTCCTACTCGCCGCTCGGGCGCGTGATCATTGGAGGATTGATGGTATCGACTTTCCTGACACTAATCGTAGTACCTCTGTTCTATGCGTTGCTCGATGATCTTCGCAATTGGTCCAAGGAAATGACGCGATTGGTCCTTGGCAAGGCTCGCAAAAATGTTCCTGCCAAAAAAGTGACAACGTAGTAAAGTAATTACTACGTTGCGTTTAGAGGCTTTCTAGGATCCCAATACGAAGGCGCCATCCTCTAATCGAGCGAGGCCGAGGGGGTTTCCATTTTTCAGCTCGTCTGGAAGCAGTGATTGGGGGCTGTCTTGATAGGCGATTAGGCGAGTGAACCTGGAGATTGCATGCGTGCCGACGGAAGTGCTTCGTCCATCGGAAGTGGCAGGGAATGGACCCCCGTGAACCATGGAATGGCAAACTTCAACTCCGGTTGGAAAGGCATTGTATACGATCCGACCGACCTTTCGCTCCAATATGGGAAGGGCCTCGCTGAATTCTTCTAGGTCTTTGTCCGTAGCGTGCAGGGTTCCGGTGAGCTGACCCTCGAATCGTTCAAGCGCTTGAAGAAGATCGGACTTTTCAGACCAGCGAACGATAGTAGTTCCAGGGCCGAAAATTTCTTGGCTAAGCGTTTCGTTCGATAGGAATTGTGTGGTGTCGGTTTCAAAAACGGCGGTGGCTCCGAGACAGGAATTCCCACTGGAGTCGGGGGCTTTTGAAACGAGAGTAGCCACGCCCTCAGTAGACTCCATAGCCGATACGCCTGATTGGTAAGCGCTCTGAATCGTCGGATTTAGCATTACCTGGGCGGGGGTTTCGCCCATTTTTTCGGTGAATGAGCGTACTAGGGCATCGCCTGCGTCACCGCTCTTTACGAGAACGACGCCTGGATTCGTGCAAAACTGGCCAACACCCATCGTAGCGGATATGTGGAGACCAGCAGCGATCGATTCGGATTGCTTAGCGACTGCGTCCGGTAAGAGCACGACCGGGTTCACGCTTCCCATTTCTGCGTAGACTGGGATTGGCTCTTTTCGCGCCGCCGCGATTTTCATGAGCGCTGTTCCCCCAGATGTAGAGCCCGTGAAGCCGACAGCCTTTATCAAAGGGTGAGCGACCAGAGTGGATCCCACGGTGCGACCCCCTCCGAAAAGGACGCTAAACGTACCGTCAGGCATTCCCGTTTTCTCCGCGGCTGCTTGAATCGCTCTTGCGACCAGCTCGGCGGTTCCCGGATGAGAGGAGTGAGCTTTTACGATGACTGGGCATCCGGCTGCGAGAGCGGATGCTGTATCTCCGCCGGCGGTAGAAAACGCCAAAGGAAAATTACTGGCAGCAAAAACGGCGACGGGCCCGAGTGGGCGAAGCATGGAGCGTATGTCAGGTTTGGGAAGAGGCATTCGATCAGGAATCGCTGTATCGATACGGGCTTGTGTCCAGGATCCATCCCGGGCGACTTGCGCGAACAGGCGAAGCTGGCCAGTGGTCCTTCCCGTTTCGCCCTTGATGCGAGCTTCGGGTAAACCGGTCTCCTGCATGGCTCTGGGGGTCAATATTTCGCCGATGGCCTCGATCTGAGTGGCGATCTCTTCAAGGAATCGGGCCCGCTCTTCACCGCTAGTCTTGCTATAGAATTCAAATGCATCGCTCGCCAATTGTATGGCCCATTCTACCTCAGAACTGGAAGCATGAAAGAATGGCGGTTCGATTTCATTTCCCGTCGATGGATCGATCGCTTTGGAGGATTCGTGGCAATCTGATGAGTCGGAGAAACCGATGATGGAGCGTCCGTTTAGAGACAGGGATTGGTCAACTGGCATAACTGAAATTGATTGAGTCGGTTAGTGTGCGTATTGCGTTCTTCGCCGCAATCCCGATTCTCGCTAAATCTGATGATTGCCGTGGCCAAAACGACTCGTTCCTGTCGACGTTGACGCTGAATCGAGAAAGTTCGCATAAAAATAAGATGCTAGAGGAGCTTGCCTACCCGGTATCGACGCACCATTCATACGCTGGCTAGTTTAGTCTAGCGACTTTGCCTGCTGATCCGAATCTGAAGCGTCGACGCAATCGCATGCGGTTTGGATTCCCAAATCCCCATAACCTGTAAATGATGACGAATTTCGCTCATGAACTAAGTTCTTATGGCCCCTCAAGGCGTTAAAACGTATCCCTCGCGAAGCCTTCATGGCTCGATAGTGCATGAACTAGGCAGGCGAATCGTTTCCGGGCAGTACTTGCTAGGAGAGACGCTGCCGATCGAGGAAGATCTTCGGGCGGAGCTGGATGTGAGCCGAAATGCGCTGCACGAGGCTATCAAGGTGCTCTCAGCAAAGGGATTGCTCTCCGTTAAGACGCGTACTGGGACGAGCGTGCAGCCGCGCGACCGCTGGCACTTGACCGATCCGGACGTTCTCGCCTGGTCCATGGCGGGGGATATCGACCGCGACGTCGTAATTTGGCTCACGGAATTTCGGAGCGTCATCGAACCTGCCGCCGCCGAAATGGCGGCTTCCAGAGCTAGTTCGGAAGAGAGGCGCGCCATCGGTGAACGAATGCGGGAATTCGAGAACGCTTGTCGCGAGAGCGACGGTAGCGAACAGGCTCGCCAAGTTTGCATCGACGCGGACATAGCCTTCCATGGCGCCATATTTTCGGCGGCTGGAAACCCGCTTTTGGAGACTGTGGTAACCAATATTAGCTCGGCCTTAGCCCCTAGCCGCGTATTGACCGGCAGCGTACCTGGCGCGTCCTTGCGTTCGCTTCCTCTGCATTTGGCAATCGGTCGAGCGGTGGTCGAAGGGCGTGCTAGCGACGCCAAGACTGCTATGATCGAGCTATGCAAAAGCGTCGCTGAAGACGTGGAAACCGCTCTGGACTCGGAGTTGGTCGACGAACGCCAGACTTAGCGATTTCGTTTCGCTTGCAATAGAAGCTGGCGAAACTATGGAACTCTGCTCTTCGCTTCGTAATATGAAACCGACCCTTGTTAGGCGCTGTATTAGGGAGCGTTCGGCTCTCGAGCGGAAAATCTTCTCTCTGCAAACTATGAAACGATACTCTACTCTTGCCGCCCTGATAGCGGTTCTTTTCGGTCAATTAGGCCTGCGAGCCCAATCGCTCGAACTCGTGTCAATTAAGACCTTTGACGATGTGTCTGCGGATGTAAGCGGTGGACCGATCGAAATTGATTTGACCGAACACTTCGATATCGACGGCGTGACCGGACAGATTGTGGAGCTGACGTATAATCTTGGAGTGATCAACTTGGAGATGCTGCCCGCTGCTGCTCCCTTGAACGTGGAGAATTTTCTCAGCTACGTAGACGATGACACTTTTAACGATACGATTATCCATCGATCGATAACCGCCCAAGATCTTACGATACTGCAAGGGGGTAGCTTTACGGCCGCCTTTCCGTCGCTGGCAGTAGAAACGCGCGACCCTGTCGTGAATGAATTTTCGCTGAGCAACGTTCGAGGAACCTTGTCGATGGCCAAGCTTCCCAATGACCCCGATAGCGCGACGAGCGGTTATTTTATTAACGTGGGAGACAATTCATCGAATCTGGATAGCCAGAATGGAGGGTTTACGGTTTTCGCTCGCGTGATTGGTACAGGGCTGGATGTAGCGGATGTCATGCTAGCGGTGCAAACATGGCCTCAGATCGACTTGCTCCAGGATGGATTCCCATTTGACGATGTCCCATTGCTAGGTACAGCGGATGATCCTATCGGGCCGGAATTCATGCTTGTGCTAGAAAATGCGGTACGCGTATCGGATTTTCCAAATACAGATGGCGACCCATCTATGCTTTCCTTCAACGTTGCCAGCGCGATGGATGCGATCGCGACAGTGTCTACGGATGGCTCGACGCTGGTGATTGAGCCGGGCCTTGGCGCTTTGGGAACGACCCAGGTAACCGTAACGGCGGTCGATAGCAATGGGAACGAAATTGCTGAAACCTTCGATGTGGAAATTACATCCACAGTGCCATTCTTTCGCAGTCAACCCATGCCTCGCGTTGTCGAAGTGGGGCGGCCTGTTACACTTTCCGCTGATGTCGTCGGAGGCGAAGAAGCAACCTACCAATGGAATTTGGATGGCAATCCTATCGCAGGAGCGACGGAGATGACATACACAGTAGATTCGTTTACCGTGAATGATTCAGGCGACTATACGCTAAGCGCTGCTAATACCGAAGGCACTGCTACCTCTGAAGTGGCGAGTATCCAATCCGTGAATAATTCGGGTAGGCTCATCAATATATCTACAAGAGGCGTGGCGCGATCGGGGGAGTCCTCACTGATCGTTGGCTTTTTCCTAAATGGTGGCTCAGGAGAAAAAGAATTGGTTGTACGAGGAGTCGGGCCGGATCTAATTGATCGAGGTGTAACGGATGCTATGCTGGATCCGGTTTTGCGTTTTCGTTCTGGCGATACGCTAGACATTACCAATTCTAGCTGGGAGGCGGGGACGGACTTGGATCTACTTGACGAACTTTTGCCGCGGTCAGGTGCGTTTCCATTTGAGCCGGGGAGCAAAGATTCACTCGTAATCGGATCGTTTCCGGTAACGTCAGCAGGCTATAGCGCTCTGATCGCTCCTAATGCCGGCGAAAATGATGGAATCGTGCTCGCTGAGGTGTTCGATGCAGATGAGGATCTATTCAATACCGATGTGCGCCTTGTCAATATTTCTACGCGAGCGGAAGTCGGCACTGGCCAAGACGTATTGATCGCCGGATTCTGGTTGGCAGGTACTGAGAAAGCGAACGTGCTAATTAGGGCGATCGGCCCGGGTCTGGATGGTACAGGTGTGCAAAACTTCATAACGAATCCTGAAGTAACCATCAAGAATCTGGCCCAAGAAACCATAGGCTATTCAGACGATTGGGGAGATACTGCCTTTAAGGATACTCTCATTCGAGAAATGGAAAACTCGGGCGCCGTTGTTCCGGCTGAAGGAAGCGCGGATTCCGCTATCATTCTCACTTTGGATCCTGGGGGCTACTCGGCGATCATGAGTGGTGTGGATGAAGCCACGGGAATTGGCTTGGTGGAAGTCTTCGAGGTCCGTTAATGAAGCATCGATTGGATTGCTGCTAAAATAGATCCATCTGTTTCCCCTCACGCTCGGGTGCCTGGGTATCGCAAGCGAATGCGGGAAATGGTGGTAGGAGGGGATTCAATTTCTTAAGCTGAGCATGCAGCGCTCTTGCTAGAAAGGGCACGTTTGCTTCGTCGGGACAATGCGAGAATACGAACGGTTGCTTACCTTCGAGTATCCATTTATTGACGACAGGTGCCCATTCTTTTATCCAAGTTTCGTTTTCGGAGAGTTTGTTCTGCCCGACGAAACGTATGAATGGGTGCTTGGACAGGGCGACTTTTCGAATAGGAGTTTGCGGTTTTCGTGATTGCGCCGAGGTTTCGTCCTCGTCGGGTGATTGAGAGGCGAATAGGGGTCGGCTATCGAAGATTACTTTGTCGATGCCGAGGCTTTCTAGCAGGTCATCGAATCGATTTTCGTTGTCAGACTTGTCGTACCAGGTGACGTGGCGCGCTTCTACCGCGTATCGAAATTCTTTGGGCAGCGATTGCAGGTAGGCCTTTAGCGTATCGAAGCTATTTGCATTGAACGACGGGGGAAGCTGAAGAAAGCTGGGGCCCAGGCGATCGCCATGGGCTAGGGCTTCGAGTATTTTTATGAATGAAGCCGTTTCGTCGCTGGCATCAGCGAGCCGTCGATCATGGGAAATCGATTTTGGGAATTTCGGACAGAACTTGAAGCCGGCGCCGGATTCCGCCATCCAACGCTCGATCGTTGCGAGCGGCGGAATTGCATAGAAGATAGAATTCGCTTCGACGGTATTGAAAATCTTGGCGTACTCTCGGAGCGCGTCTCGAGAGTCGACCCGATGGTTGAAAACCGTGCCGATCCAATCGCGGCAGTTCCACACAGGGCATCCCGTGTGGTAAAGTGCAGATTCCTTCATGTGTGGGAGCGTTGAAGCGAAGAACTTCCCTGGCTATCCTTTGCTGTACACCTTATCGGGATCGAATAGCGGTTCGCCCCCATCAAAGACTAGCTTCCCGGAATCACTATCAAATTTGCGGTAGAAGCATGATCGGTATCCATTGTGGCAGGAAGCGCCATTGGAGCCAATCTCCGCTTTGCAGAGAATCACGTCTTGGTCGCAGTCGGTTCTCAGCTCCACCAGACGCTGAATTTGCCCGGATGACTCTCCTTTGACCCACAGCTTCCCTCGGGAGCGGCTGAAATATGTGACCTTTCCTGACGAAAGAGTATGCTCGAGCGCCTCTCGATTCATGAAGGCGAACATAAGTACTTCATTTGTGTGTACGTCTGTTGTGATGCAAGGGATCAACCCATCCGAGTCGAACTTTGGTTGGAGCTTGAGGCCCTTTTCTATTTCCTCCTTCGAGGACCTTTCATGTAGACACGTCTCTGGCATTATCGGTCGAATGAATCGGACCGAAACGAATCTGTAAAGCAATGATTGGAGCCTTAAGAATCGGACAGGTCTCTCAAAAGATCGCCCAGGCGCTTAATGACGAATGCGCCTTTTGGGGCATCAAAGGGCTTGCTCGTTAGATGAGCAGCTTGGAAACCGGAATCGATTGCTCCCGCGATATCCTCAATGGGGTGATCCCCAACGTGAAGTATGTTGGCGTGCGGAACGCCCAAGGCTTGGGCGGCGTGGGCGAAGAGTCGCCGGTCTGGCTTCGAATATCCAACTTCACTAGAGATGATTATCTTTGTGAATTTGTTTTGTATACCCTTGTCCGCGAGGACCTGCAAGACGCGCCGGTCCCAATTGGTCAGCAGCGCTACGGAAATCCCCCGGTTGACAAACCAATTAAGCACACGATCCGCGTCCTCATTTAGCGTCCAACGACTGCCTTTCGCGAATTCGCTCCACAGTGCTTCGAAGAGGGCATCGAAGTCTTGAGGCACTGTGGTTAACGAGCGCAGAGCGCGCGAAACGATTTCTCTCCAGTACATTCGTTCGCCTTCCTCTCCTTTTTCTGGAAAGTCAGTCTCGGCTACAGACTTGAACGCAGTTTGAAATTCTCGCTCGAGCGGACCCGCTTCCAGCCTTAGCCCGAATTGGGCCATAATTTCCTGATAGACGCCACCGACGGACGGGTAGGGGAACAGGAGCGTCCCCGCGGCATCGAAGGTCACCGCCTTTATTGAGTCCAGCGGTTTCACGCGTCGCCCAGCTTCTTGAGCAGATCGTAGCTATAGATCCCGGTATTGTGACCGTCCGAAAACTGGAATCGCAGGGCGTAGTTGCCGATTGCGGTCCAGGACTCGACCGCAATCTCGGAGTAGTCTTTTCCGCTTTCACCCCCGTACTGGGTTCCGAAAATATCCTTCTCGCCCGAAACTGAAGCGCTGGGCGAATGGGCTCTCAGGCATTCGGAGGAAATATAGCTCTCGGTTCCGTCCTCCCAGATGATCGCTAGCTCGGTACCGATGAGTTCTATGGTTCTCGGTGGAATCATAGCGGCGGAATCTAGAGTTCGGTTGCAAAATATCAATACCGAGTTCGAAGGGGAGTGGATTTCCTTCCGGATCGATTGCGTTCTTCGTGCCAATTGCGGCTTGAAAGCGCTCTGTCAGTAAAAAGGCCGCTAAAGCAGATGCCTTTCACACGTTGTTAATCGTTAAGATGGGTAAGCGTGGCGAAAGATTTTGACAAAATGGGGAGAAATGGGGAATTTTGGGAGACTTTTCCACAGATTATTCCAGAAATCAGCGATGACCTCCCTCGCCCGGACAGTTTATGTTGGCAAATACCAGCGTAACCTTGATTCGAAGAGTCGCCTAGCGATTCCTTCGAAATGGCGTTTTGATGGCGACATGGAGGATGGCTACCTCGGATTGCCGGATCCGAGTGGATGCGTTCTCGTGCTCCCGCCTCAGCAGGTAGCGAAGCTATACGATAAAATCGAGGACCAGCAATTGAGCGACGAGGATGCTCAGGAGCTTCAGGACAAGCTGTTTTCTCAAGCGACTTTCTTCAGTTGCGACAAGCAGGGGAGGATAAACATGCCCGACGATTTGCTAGAGCACGCGGGAATTGGGAGAGAGGCTATTCTCGTGGGTCGAATGATCAATTTCCGGATCTGGAGTCCCGCTCGATGGGGCGAAATCGATCCCAAGGCAAACAATGACGACCTGGGCAAGCTAATGAAGCGTGTCAATCTATAGAGAAAGGAGCATCGATGATCAAAAAGAATTCCACAAGCGCCTCTTTCTTCGCCTCAATCTTCGGTCTACGATCGAAGAGAAGTCGAGGGTTAGGCCGGCATCAGCTATTTGGAATGGGAGGTACGTTCGGTCACGGCGTCATCCGCCATTGCGATTCATGGGATTTGGGCGATGAGACGCCAGATCGCGTCACGGTTCGTCAAGACATGGGAGAGATCGCCCAGCAGCGTCGCGAAGAGGCGATTGAACGACTTAGTCGAGGGAAGGAACAAGGCTTCTATGATTTCATTAATAGATAGCTTCCATTCGAACGCGCTTATGGACGGACACGTTCCAGTTCTTTCGGAGGAAACGCTGGCTTTTCTCGAACCTGAGAACGGCGGCCTTTATCTGGACTGCACCTTTGGCGGAGGCGGCCACTCGAGAATGATTTTAGAAGCAGCGGATTGCGTAGTGGTGGCCCTAGACCAGGATCCCGCCGCGGAAGCGCGAGCGGTTAGTCTCGTAGAGGAATTCGGCGAACGATTCCGTTTCCACCGCATGAATTTTGCAAACCTAGATAAATTGGAGGAAGGACCGTTCGACGGCATCCTATTCGACTTCGGGGTGTCCTCCTTCCAGCTCGATCAACGCGATCGAGGCTTCTCCTTTCGAGGGGAGGCGCCTCTGGATATGCGAATGAACCCAGAGTCGGGGCAATCCGCAGCGGATTGGCTGGCGAATGCCAGCCGTCGCGAGCTGCAGGTTGCATTGCGCGACTATGGGGAAGAAAAAAACTGGCGTCGTATCGCAGACGCCATTGTCGAAGCGAGAGCGCTCTCACCACTCCTAACTACAAAAGACTTGTCGGATCTTATCCTATCCTGCACTCCGGCAAGGCAGCGCTACGTATCGAAAATCCATCCTGCGACGAAGTCCTTTCAAGGAATTCGCATCGCAGTGAACAACGAGATCGAAGTGATCGAGCTTGGATTGCCAGCCGCTTTCGAGCGACTGAAGCCCAATGGCAGGCTTTGCGTGATTAGCTTCCATTCCCTGGAAGATCGAATCGCGAAAGTTCTGTTTCGCCGTTGGGCGGGGCGTCCCGAGCCTGGTGACAATCGACCTCAGGATATGCGAGAGGTCAAGGCGGAGTTGCTAACCCGTCGACCGGCAATGGCCAGCGATAAGGAAATCGCGGTGAATGCGCGGAGCCGTTCCGCGAAACTCAGAGCGCTAAGGAAGGCGGAATAGTAAACATGATAACCAATAGCATAATAAGGAGAAGCAGGATAATGAACAACAGTACCACGCTTAAAGAAGCGCTAAACCGTCAATTCGTGGCTCTAGCCACGCATATGCCGCTTGAAAGCGGTCTATTTGAATACAAGCGAAGCGAGCAGATCGGTTCGAACAAACCCACAATTTCATTTAAGTCATTTGAACGGGCGTATCCTGTTTTTGAGGATAGCGCTAACGTTCCGCTAGAAGCTAGATGAGTCGGAATTCCAAGAGTCGCAGAGCCAACCAAGTCCTGAATCGTATCATCGCCTATTCGCTGGTGATGCTCGCGCTCGTGGGAGGATTCGGAATCATAACGGTATGGATGCGTCACCAGACGTCACAAACGGCGAAGCGCCTCCAAGCGGTCGAGCAACTAATCGTTGAAGAACGTCGCACTTTGGCCCAGCTCGACGTGGAGCTCGCATTGGGTAAGTCTACGGACAAGCTGATAGATCTCAATCGTAGTCTTGACCTCAACCTTCGCGAACCTGTTTACACGCAGATCGTGCATGTGAACGAGAACGTAGAAGCTCGTCTCTATGAGAAAAGCGCGAACCGCGTTTCTACCGCATCCGTTTCGTCTGGCAACTAGAGGTGATTGATGGCAAAAGGATTTGCTCCTAGAATCAGATTCTGGATACTTGCGCTAGGTATCTTGGTGGGATACGGAGCGATTGGGTACCGGCTCGTGGAGCTGCACGTGATTGATGCGCCTCGCCTCAATAAGGAACTTCAAGATACACGCTATCGGGTTATTCCGCTGAATTCGCGTCGCGGCGATATCTTTACCTATGACTTGAACGGGGGCAAAGAGCTTTTCGCAACGAGCCAGACTTTGCTGGAGGTAGGGCTAGATCCTCTGGCTCGAAAGGAGTCCGATCTTAACAGGCTCCCGGAATTGAGTCGATTGCTTCGCAAGGATATATCGCTTGTCGAGAGAGTGTTTGGAGCGCGGGGTCGGCGGATTGTTGAAACGCTCGACAATGAGGATGAGCGATGGCGTCTGCTGGCTCGAAAGGTGGATGAAGCGACGTATCAAAAAATCTTGGATCTCAAAATATCGGGTGTGTATGGAACGAGGAAATACGAGCGCGTCTATCCGAAGAATTCGCTGGCTTCGCACGTCATCGGATATGTTCGGAGAGATGGCGAATCCATATCCGGCATTGAGCGGGAGTTCGACTTTTACTTGAGCGGGCAAAGAGGCTGGCGAGAATCTGAAGTGACTGCGGGAAGGGAACTGCCGCAATTTAGGCGTCGATACGTGCCTGCTCGGGATGGGATGAGTTTAGCGTTGTCTATCGATTCGTATGTCCAGCATGTGATCGAGGCGGAGCTCGACCAAATCGCTAGCGCCTTCGATCCTGAGTCTGCCTGCATAATCGTATCTGATCCTTATAGCGGTTTCGTGCTGGGGCTTGCGAACTATCCAACATTCGATCCCAATCACTATTCGGAATTCGATCAGTCTACGCATAAGAATAGAGCGATGACGGATCCAATTGAACCGGGCTCGACATTCAAGATAGTGGCCACCAGCGCTGCCCTAGAGGAGCGCCTTGTGGACATATACACGGAGTTCGATTGCTCGTTGCCGACGCTCCAAATGCCCAACGGTTATGTGGCTAAGCTGCCGAAGGATTGGAAACCTTTTGGCGTTCTTTCCGTTGAGGGAATTGTAACTCATTCTTCAAATCGTGGAGCGGCTCACCTAGGGACTCTTGTTGGGACGAATGAATTCTATGACTACACACGGAAGTTTGGCTTTGGCGAACGGACAGGCCTCGATATTGGGATCGAGTCTAGAGGGATTCTTCATCCGGTAAGAAATTGGGACGGATTGACGTTGTCGCGGATGACAATGGGTCACGCGATTTCAGCGACTCCATTGCAGATTCATTATGCGATGGCCACGGTGGCTAATGGCGGTTTGCTTATGCGCTCGCAGATTGTCTCTAAAATTCTGGATACGAATGGCAAGGAGGCGGTCTCCTATGGGCCGATGGTGAAGCGTAGAGTTATCTCGAGCGAAACGGCTCGTACTATGTCCGAGCTGCTTGTAAAGACAGCGTCTCCTGGAGGAACAGCGCATGGGGCGGGGATTCCTGGGTATAGAGTAGGAGGCAAGACGGGAACAGCGCAGAAGATTGTCAATGGGCGATATTCGTCTCGGCATCACATTGGATCGTTCTCGGGATTCTTCCCAGCAGACAACCCCGAAGTAGTCATAACCGTCATAGTGGATGGTTCCTACTCGAATATGCCTGTTTCCGGGGCTGGATCCGCTGTCCCAGCATTTAAAAGAGTTGCTGAAAAGCTGATTCCCTACTATGCCATTACGCCGTTGGACGAGAATACAGCGTTTGCGTCGAATGAGAACGCGCGTGGGATGCGTTTAAGAAATTGAATCGTTGATAGGAATGAGCCTGGCGCGAAGCGATTTGCCATTTTACCGAACGCGGAGAATGAGTGGGATGGAGAAGACGAAACCGATGAGCTCAAAGGGGAGGAAATTGAGCGCTTTGCTTAAGAAAAGCGGAGCGAAGGTAAAGAGTGGATCGGCGGATCCCTTGGTTACGCGATTGGTTATCGATAGTCGACGAGTGACACCGGGTAGCCTGTTTTTCGCTCTTCCCGGTCTTAGGCAAGATGGAAACGCTTTCGTTGATGAAGCGTTGAAACGAGGCGCGGTGGGTATCGTATCGAACGCTCCCCGAAGAATTGGCAAGTCCAAGGCTGTCTTCATCCATTCGGAGGACCCTCGAGTGACGCTAGCGAAAGTGGCCCGACGCTTCTACAAGAAGCCTGACAAGGACTTGGATTTGATCGGAATCACGGGGACCAATGGAAAGACCACCGTATCGTATCTCGCCAAGCGCTTTCTTTCATTGGATTCCGTAAAGACCGGTTGCCTGGGGACTGTTGGATACGATCTTGTCGACCGTGTCTTGCCTTCTTTCAGGACGACTCCAGAAGCTCATGAGCTGTGCGAATTACTTTCGCAAATGCGAGGATTTGGCTGCGAACGAGCGGTGATGGAAGTGAGTTCCCACGGCATCCATCAACTGCGCGTGGCTGAGCTTAGATTCAAGGTGGGCGTCTTTCTAAATCTTACGCGCGATCACTTGGACTACCATGGCGACATGGAGAACTACTTCAATGTGAAGCGTAGCTTCATCGATGGAGTAATTGGAGCGAGCCCGAAGAAGCTCGTTGTCAATGTAGATGATCCGTATGGGCGTCGCATTGTGAAGGGCTGTTCGGATGATTCCCTGATCACATTTGGAACAGCGCCTGAAGCCCGATTGCGAGCCACCGACATAGAGTTGGCTCCGGGCTCTACAACCTTCACATTGGAATTCGATGGGAGGCGATATTTGGTTCAATCGCCATTGATTGGGCACTATAATGTCAGCAATACTCTAGCTGCATTGGCAATCGCGATACAATGCGGCGTCGAGGTATCGGATTGTATTGGGAGTTTGGGTGCATTCGCAGGAATACCGGGTAGGATGGAACGGATTGACGAAGGACAGTTGTTTGAGGTTGTCGTTGATTATGCGCACACCGGCAACGCTTTGGAGAACGCGCTCAATATGCTTAAGGAGATTACGCCAGGAAAGCTCAAGGTTGTCTTTGGGTGCGGTGGGGATCGAGATCGAGGTAAACGCTCAGAGATGACACGTGTAGCGACTGAAATCGCCGATTTCTGCTGGGCTACGACAGACAATCCACGATCGGAAGTTCAGGAGCAAATATTCGATGACATGCGTAAAGGAATCAAAGACCCTTCTAAAATCGAGTTTACGAGCGATCGAAGAAGAGCGATCGAACTCGCGCTTAAGAGCGCGAGTCCGGGAGACTGCATCTTAGTTGCTGGAAAAGGCCATGAGCCTTTTCAGGAATTCGGGGATACTGTGGTTCCTTTCGATGACCGGAAAGTTTGTAGAGAATTGCTCGGACTGATAGAGCTGAGCGGGCAAATTTGATATCAGGATGCTGGATGCTAAGGAAATAGCGTTTTGGAGCGTTGGTCGCTGGGTTAACCGGATTCCCGAGTCGCCGATTTCGCGATTCTGCAACGATACGCGCTCGCTCGAGAATGGAGACGTGTTCGTAGCGATAAAGACGGAGAGAAGAGACGGTCATGACTTTCTGGGTCAGGCGTCTGAAAAAGGAGCCTTGGCAGCTCTAGTCGATTCCGAACAGCCTGGTTCCACGTTGCCGCAACTATTGGTGGAGGATACTTTGGTTGGGCTCACAGCAATTGCCCGATCCTATCGCAGAAACTGGAAGGCTAGAGTGATCGGGCTTACGGGTAGTTGCGGGAAGACGACTACGAAAGATCTGCTGATCCATTTATTAGGAGGAAGACCAGTGGCTCAAGGGACTCGCGGAAATTTGAATAACCTGATTGGCGTGCCGCTCACAATACTGGAAGTCGATGAGCGTGAATGCTCGTTTGTCGTCGTCGAAGCAGGAATTAGCGAATGCGGTGAAATGGATACGCTGGGTTCAATTATTCAACCTGATATTGCTGTTTTCACGGCCATCGGCCCCGCTCATTTGGAGGGTCTCGGCTCGGAAGAAACTATAGTTGCCGAGAAAAGCAAGTTATTGGACTATGCGCCTGGAGCTCGAGTATTTTTGGGTGAAACCTGCGCACCCTATCTAGAAAGCCGATTTCCTTCCGACTCAGTTCTTATCGCGGAAGAAAATTCAAGCGTTGGAGGAGTTCAGTATCGGGTCTCGCAAGATGAATCCCAAATGCAGATTCAGTTTTTGGATTCGGGCGAAGAATATCAAATAAACGGATACAGCAAGGCGCTTGCTTCGAATGTGGCGCTAGCGATCTCAGTTGCGCGTGAACTTGGAATCAAAGCGGTTGAAATTGCTGATAGATTGAAGGAATGGACGCCAGGAGCGATGCGCGCCGAATGGATGACTTTGGGGAAAGTTCGTGCCTATGTTGATTGCTACAACGCGAATCCATTGTCGATGCTCGATTCACTCGATACGTTCCAGAATCTATCTAAGCCGAATTCCGATCGACTCTATGTGATAGGAAGTATGGAAGAGCTAGGATCAGAGTCCGACTATTGGCATCGCAAGGTGGGCGCAGCGCTCGACCTGAGATCGCAAGATCGGGCCTACTTAGTTGGCGAAGGGGCGGAAGCGATGCGTGAAGGGTTTGAAAGCGACACAAAGGTGGAAATTGTTCCTGACGTTGAATCCCTAGCGCCTGTATTGGCGGATTTTTCCGGGGATCTATTTTTGAAAGGGAGTCGGCGCTACCGGCTCGAGCGGGTCATTGAGCCTCTGCAAGCGGTTCGCGCAAACGAAAGGGCGTCATGTTAAGCTACCTCGCTCAATATGAGGAGTTTTTTGGTCCCTTGCGGATGCTACGATTCCTAACCTTGCGCATGCTAATGGCCGCAGGCACTGCCTTGTTCATTGGCTACTTGCTTGGACCTTGGCTAATCGGGTTATTGAGGCGCTTAAGCTTTGAGCAGAGCTTTAGAAGCGAATCGGAGGTGGGCAAACTGGCAGAGTTGCACTCGGGCAAAAAAAATACGCCTACTATGGGCGGTCTGCTTATCTATGTTTCCGTCACCTTAAGCGTATTGCTATGGGCCCAGTTTTCGGTTTGGACCTTTGCGGCGCTTTTCGTTTACACAAGCTTGACCGCGCTAGGATTCGTGGACGATCTCTTGAAGGTATCGAAACGCAACAGCAAAGGATTTCCTTCTCTTGGAAAGATTATTTGGCAAAGCCTAACAGCGGTCGCTACTTTGTGGATACTATTGGAAAGTCCCGCAAGCGCTGAAAAGGTGAAGGAGCTTTGGGTTCCGTTCGTTAAGAATGCGGTGGTATCGGAGATGCCTTTGTGGGCATTATTTGGATTTCTTCTTCTAGTATTGGTAGGTTCTAGTAATGCGATTAACGTGACAGATGGCGTCGATGGCTTGGCGATTGGTTGTACCATTACCGTAGCGATTGTGTATTCGATTATGGCGTATGCCGCTGGAAACTTCATAATATCAGGGTATCTGTTGATTTCACATGTTCCTGGAGTGGGGGAACTCGCGGTAGTTTGCGCAGCCGTTATTGGTGGGGGCCTGGCGTTTTTGTGGTACAATGCCCATCCTGCTGAGGTCTTCATGGGGGATACGGGATCGCTTGCTCTGGGAGGTTTAGTGGGAGTAATCGCATTCATGACCCACCAGGCTCTGACGCTTATCATCGTTGGAGGCATATTCGTCATGGAAACCGTTTCCGTGATTTTGCAGGTCGCATCCTTCAAGAGTACTGGAAAGCGGATCTTTAGGATGGCTCCTATTCACCATCATTTTGAGCTAAAAGGATGGCCAGAGACTAAAGTTGTTATACGTTTCTGGATACTATCTTTAATATTCGCGTTCGCCGGTCTTGCAACCTTGAAAATTCGATGATCGCGATGTCGGAGCAGATTCCAGAGTGGCTCGTAGGCGGGTTGGCTAGTCCAGTCGCTATCCTAGGGGGAGGTGTTAGCGGTAAAGCGGTACGGGACTTGATTGAAGGTTATGGGGGCTCTTCAATTCTATACGACGAAAAGGACCGTCCAGGTACCGCAGGTCGATTTGACAGAGACGCGGCCCGCCGTAGTGATTTAGTTGCATTCAGTCCTGGCTTTTATCCGGAGCACCCTTGGCTTTCTATCGCTCGGTCCGAAAATTGTCGGGCGCTTTCCGAGCTGGATCTTGGGGCGGCTCTTTGGAGAGGGCCTATAATTTCGGTGACAGGAACGAATGGCAAGACGACCTTGACGTCATTCTTGAACGAAGCGTTTCGGCATGTAGGCATAGAATCGTATGCGGTAGGAAATATAGGCAAGCCCCTGTGTCAGCTACTGTCTAGAGACTGCAATCGAGGATCGATCGCGGTGTGCGAGGTAAGTTCGTTTCAAGCAGAAACAGCGAGACGGTTTAGGTCAGACCATGTGCTTTGGACTAACTTTGGTGAAGATCACCTAGATCGACATGGGTCGATGCAAAAGTATTTTAGAAGCAAGTACAGCTTAGTAGCCAATGCTCGATCCGATTCTCTTTTTATTGATCGATCTGTATTTGAATTCGGCGCTAAGATTGGCCTCGATTTTCCGGAGGATTGTGTGGTCCGATTCGAGGACGGTATTGAGTCTTTGGGACTAAGGGGAACGGTCTTCGAAACAGTTCCTGAATTGAATGCCTATTTGATGGCCCGCTCGCTTTGGAGAGCGCTTAAGATTGCGGAGTCTGATCTGGTAGACGCTGCCCGTTCCTTCAAGAAGGGCCCTCATCGAATAGAAAAGGTCTGCGAAGCGCGAGGCCTGTGCTTTTGGGATGATTCCAAAGCCACTAACTTTCACGCGGTCATGGGAGGATTGAACCGATTTGAAAGCGAGGTGGTATGGATCGGGGGGGGTAAGAGCAAAGGCGCAAACTTGAAATCGTTTGTCAGCGAGCTCGCCTCAAAGATAAAGGTGGCCCTCTTGATTGGCGAAACGCGTTTCGAGCTCAAACGGCTTATCGAGAGCGAAGGTCGTCGGGCGTATGCCTGCGATTCTATGGACGAAGCGATTTCCTTAGCTTGTGAAATGAGCGCACCTGGAGATAACGTTGTACTTAGTCCTGGATTCGCGAGTTTCGATATGTTTGAAAACTATGTACAAAGAGGCCTTGCGTTTCGAAAGGCCATTGACTGTACCGCAAACGAGAAGAGCATATAGGATGAACGTATTTAGAAAGACGGAAAGCAAAATGAAACTACTGCGTATTGGAGTAATCGCCGGAGCCCATCTGTTCGTAATCGGCATCGCCTATTTGATGAGCGGCTTTGGCAATAGCGGCCCGGGTATAGGAGAGATGGCGACCGCAGGAGCGAATGGAATAGTGAATTGGTCGAACCAGGATGCGAATGCCCAGGCCACAACGGTCTCGACTTCGGGGTTTGATTCAAGGGCGAACGACTTGACGGGTTTCAATGCGGGTGATCCAAGCATCGAGAATCAAGGGATCGTTCCAGAAATATCGAGCAAGCAGCGGTTTGAGCCGCGTCGTCCGGGAGGATCGCGTCCACCGACTGAGCGCCCGGCTTCTACTCTTCAGCAGCCTAGTCAAGATGATGGCATATTGGCGCCGCTTGGGAATCGAGGCATTGGATCTCCAACGCAACCTTCAAGTATTATCGCGCCCAGCGCTCCGTCAGAGATTATTCGATACACTGTTAGGAGCGGCGATAGCCTATGGGGAATTTCGCGCCGTTTCGGGGTAACTCGCGACGACCTCCAGTCGGTAAATCCCGGCTTGACGGTGAATATACAGCCAGGGCAAGTCTTGAATGTCCCGCGCGAAGGTTCTGTGGGTAGCCCGCCAACCGGCGCTCAACCTACGCCGGTGGTTGTAGATGGCAGTACCTACACGGTAAAAAGTGGTGATGCTCTTTCAATTATTGCCGCAAATCAAGGGGTGACGGTGAACGATATAAGAGCCGCGAACAATTTGTCGGGAGACCTGATTCGGGTCGGTCAAAAGCTTGTGATACCCAATTCGAGTAGCAGTAGAAGCAACCAGCCCTCGCGAACAGCTCAAGGATTGCAAGTGGTTGTGGCACCTGGCGATAGCGTATTTTCTATTGCAGAACGGTACGGCGTGACTGCGAGGGACCTTATTCTTAAGAATAATATACAGAACCCAGCTCGCATCACTCCGGGTCAGACGCTTTTTATTCCCAGTTCAAGTAGCGCAGCGGCTCCCAGAACGAACCCATCAACTGCGACTCCGCCACCTAGGGAAGATCCGACGCCCGTGTCGCTGCCAACTTTGATCCCGGAGGATCCACCCGTGCAGCTTTTGGATGAAGATGAGTTTCTAGAGGATGAAGATCTGATCGATCAACCGGTGATCCCGATAGAGAATTAGCGTCGCTATCCGATCGCTCCCTTTCCATGGCAAAGCGCAGTTCAAAAAACACTCACACGGGACATTTCGGAGTATTGGATCCTGCGGTGGCTATCGTTGTGTGCGTGTTTGCCCTAGCGATGCTGGGCGTTTCAGTACTGTTCAGCGCCAGCCTGCCCATCGATGCCGACAATCCTTACCTGATCATCGAGAAGCAGGCTATGTGGATGGGAGTGACGTTCGTCGCGGGCTTGATCGTTCTGAAGTTGAACCTCGAGTGGATTCGAAAACTCGTTTGGATCGGTTACGGACTATGCGTGCTTGGTTTGATTCTGGTATTAATTCCCGGTATTGGATCCGTGATCAATGGCTCTCGCAGCTGGTTTCGATTTGGGCCGTTTGGATTTCAGGTCGCCGAATTCGCCAAAATTGGCCTGGTATTTTTCCTCGCTCACTACTTCAGCTTGATACGGAAGGACTCGGGGACGTTCTGGAAGGGATTCATGGTTCCAAGCATGGCAATTGGATTGGTAGTGGGATTGATCATGATGCAGACGGATTTGGGAACGGCCCTCATTATATCCATTGTCTGCTTCTGCATGCTGTACTTGGCGGGAGCGAACGTCTTCTATTTATGCGGTAGCGCTCTTTTGGCGCTGATCCCGGTCGGCTATCTTATTTCGAGGGATGCAGAGAGACTGAGCCGACTCACTGCATTCCTCGATATGGAAGGCAACAAGTCGGGAGATGCTTATCAGGTTTGGCAAGCGATCTTGGCGTTTGGCGCGGGTGGCGTTGGTGGCGTCGGTTCAGGAAATGGGCGTCAACAACTGCGATCATTGCCGGAAGCCCATACGGATTTCATATTTGCGATCGTAGGCGAGGAACTTGGGTTATTTGCTACGATGGCAGTTGTTCTCGTGTTCATGGGCCTATTTTTGGCGGGTGTTTCCCACGTTAGGAAGGCTCCGAATTCCTACCAATTCCTCTTGGCATCGGGTTGCCTGCTAACGATTAGCATTCAAGCTTTAGTGAATCTGGGTGTAGTGACTGGATCTTTGCCTACAACCGGGCTGCCGCTTCCGTTTATTAGCTATGGAGGATCGAACTTTCTTGTGATGGGACTGTGCGTAGCGATTATTCTGAATACAAGCATCGCTTGGAAAACGCCGGCGCTGAACGATACAAACCGAAAACTCAAAGAAATTTGAGAATGAATCGAGCGCTCATTGCTTGCGGTGGAACAGGAGGACACCTAGCGCCGGGTATCGCTCTTGCGGAGGAACTACAGTCTAGAGGATGCTCTTGCGAGCTGCTAATAAGCGGAAAACAAGTTGATTCGTTGCTGGTTAAGAAGTACACGCAATTTGAATACGATACGATTCCGGGAACCGGATTGAGTCTGCGCCCGAGCCGCTTCGCCCGATTTCTAAAGGACTTGAGAGCCGGTTATCGATCTTGCGCGAGCAAAATGGAATTGAATCCTCCGGATATCGTCGTTGGTTTTGGAGGGTTCATTTCTGCGCCAGCGCTGATGGCGGCCCGCTCGGCACGGCTTCCTACGGCGATCCATGAAGCGAATCAGATCCTGGGTCGGGCAACACGTCTCGTAAGTCGATTCGCGGACCGGGTATATTTGCCCCATGGAGTGGGCTTGCCACGTTCTCGAAGGGCGAAAGTGCGGAATGTAGGAATGCCCATTCGATCAGAGTTTGATCGGATCCCCCGAGAAGAAGCGAAACGCGTTCTCGGGTTCGATCCGGAGAAGAAGGTGCTCTTGGTTTTTGGAGGAAGCCAAGGCGCCCGATCTCTAAACCAGTGGGCCCGAGAGTCCCTGGGGGCATTGCAGGAGAACAACCTTCAATTGCTGTGCCTCACTGGGACTATTTCTCATAGGGAGGTAGACGATTCAGCGAGAGAAAACGAGGTCCCGAAATCGCTGTTTCTAGAGTTTAGTGATCGAATGTCGGAGATTCTGTCCGCTGCGGACCTGGCAGTTTCGAGATCGGGCGCAGGGAGCATCGCAGAATTGATCAAGTGTCGCGTTCCCTCTATATTGATACCGTATCCCTATGCAGCGGATAATCATCAGTATTTCAATGCTCAGCAGCTGGTTGGCAAGGGTGGAGGCTTGATGCTGGATAACGGTGAATTGGATCGCTTATTGGATCAGGTTTTGAGTTTGATGGGGAATAATCTCAGGCTGGCGGAATTTGAAAGAAGCCTAAGCGAATTGGATTCCACGGATCCGCAGTCGGAGATGGCAGACGACTTGGAAGCGCTGGCTTGCCAGCGCAAGAACTAGATATCGGACGAGAAAAATGGATACAGCGAACATTCCAGATCGGGCGCATTTGATTGGGATATCCGGAGCGGGTATGCTTCCCTTGGCCCTCTGTCTCGATGATTTGGGAGTGGTCGTAACGGGTGAAGACGATGCGTGTTCAGAGGTGGCCATGGCCATTCTAGGAAAGAGGGGGATTGAGCTAGGTTCATTTGCTTCTCAGGCAATTGGAAACGGGGATACCTGGATATTGCGATCCGCTGCCATTGCAGAAAGCCATCCATCAGTCCGTTTGGCTAGGGAATCGGGGCATGATGTCTTGAGAAGAGGCGAGGGTCTTGCCCTGCTCGCTGAGAGAAAGCGCCTTATTGGTGTAGCGGGGTCCCACGGGAAGACCTCCACGACGGGGATGTTGATCGACTTGCTTGAGGAAGCGGGCGAGAACGCATGCTACGCGATTGGCGGGTTGTTTGCAGACGGGAGGGATTCAGGACGTTGGACCGATTCCGAGTGGCTCGTGCTCGAGCTGGATGAGAGCGATGGAACAATCGAGCGTTTCAATCCGGAAGTTGGCGTTATTCTCAATGCTGACCATGATCACCATGCGATGTACGAAACCGAGGAAGACTATTTGGAAGTCTTCAAGCGGTTGGCCGAACGGACAGGCCAAGCGCTTGTTCTAGATGAATCGCTGAAGACGGACATCGGCGACGGAATTGAGGAAAAGACTATCGTGTATCCAAGTAGCGATGACTCTCCATTGAGGGAATCCAATCAGTTCGGAGAGTATGGCGAATCGAATCACCGAATGGCGGTATCTGCCGCGCGATTGGCCGGTTTTGATATTCCAACTAAGGGCATAGTACAGTTTTCTCGCCTTTTGCGACGTCAAAGCTGCTTATACTTTTCACCTCGATTGAAAATTATCGAAGACTATGCGCATCATCCGGTCGAAATTAGATCGGTCCGTGAAGGTGTCGGCGCGATTTCGGATGCGAGGACTGTAGCGGTATTTCAACCTCATCGGTATTCAAGGACGCGTTCATTGAAGCATGCCTTCGCTGAGGAGCTCGAGCCTTTCGATCACGTGTATTTATTGGATGTATACGCTGCATCTGAATCCCCGATTGAAGGAGGAACAGGCGATTCTTTGTACGAGGCCTGCAAAGCGCGTTTTGCCCACTGCGCGTTTGCGCCGACTGAAGAGGCGCTGCTCGATTCGCTATTTGAAAGCGTGGGAGAAAGTAGTCAGTTGAACGTGGTCTTCCTGGGCGCGGGAATCACGGATGTTCTTGGAAATCGGCTAGCGGATCGCTTGAAGGCCCACGATAAGTCATGGGGTAGGCTGTTCCGGGAGTTAGGCAAAGTAGCCGACCTTCAGTCTCCCTTTCGATTCGACGAGGTTCTCGCATCGAAAACGACTCTAAGGGTTGGCGGTCGCGCGGAATTGTACTTCGAGCCATCAAGTTTGGATGAGCTCGTTATTGCCCTTAAAGCCTGCACTGACATGGGTATGCCCGCCCGCCCGTTGGGGAGGGGATCGAATTTGATCGTGCCGGATGAAGGGGTTTCTGGGTTGGCGCTAAGGCTCTCTCGACCGCATTGGAAGCGGTTCGAAAGGATTTCGGATACAGAGATTCGTGTGGGAGCGGGACTGAGAATAAAGGAACTTTGCGGCGCTGCCGCCCGTGAAGGCTTGGAGGGGTTCGAGTTTCTTGAAGGAATACCCGGTAGCATAGGCGGAGCATTGAGGATGAATGCCGGGGCCATGGGCGGCTGGATGTTCGATATCGTTGAAAGCGTTCGCTATCTCACAATGGACGGAGTCCTGGTCGAGGCGAATGCCAAGGATTTGAATGTGGGCTATCGCCATTGCCGCGAGCTTGAGAGCGCGATAGCCATCGACGCCATTTTGGCCCCAAAGGCGATAGGCCGCCGAGAAGCGGATTTGAGGAAAGCGATAGACGTTTATCAATCCAGGAGAAAGGAATCTCAGCCGAGAGAACCTAGCGCTGGCTGCATCTTCAAGAATCCGGAAAATGACTCCGCGGGCCGATTGATCGAGGAGCTTGGCTTGAAGGGAACGGTAATCGGAGGCGCCGAGATTAGCGGCACGCATGGGAACTTCATCATCAACCGGGGTGGAGCGTCGAGCAGCGACGTAATTGAACTCGTCAAGCTTGCCCGTCGGGTTGCCCGAAAGGAGCGTTCGGTCGAGCTTGAGCCTGAAGCCCTCCTGTATGGGGCGAATTGGGAGGATGCATTGAAGTGATGAAAGACCCTTGCATTGCCGTTGTATGTGGTGGGACTTCTACGGAGCGAGAGGTGTCGTTAGGCTCTGGTAAAACGGTTGCTGAAGGACTGAATGAATTGTTTCCAGTCGAGACGTTCATAGTGGATGAGGAGGAGATTCCCTCTGGGATCGATCGTGGCCGCCACGTGGTTTTCTCTACCCTTCATGGTACCTTCGGTGAAGACGGCGGGTTCCAGGGTTTGCTTGATGGGGCTGGTATCGGATACGCTGGCTGCGATAGAGAAAGCAGCGCCCTCACTTTTGACAAAGCAAGAACCAAGACTGTCTTGGCGAAGGAAAACGTACCCGTTGCGGATCAGATCCTATTCTCCCGCAACTCTGTTCCTGATATAGACGCTGTGGCGAGACGCCTGGGAACCAAAGTGGTCTTGAAGCCCGTTTGCGAGGGCAGCAGCGTTGGCTTGAAATTCGCGGAATCGAAAAAGGAGCTGGAAGCGGCGCTTGAGGAATTGCCGTTCGAACATTGGATGCTTGAGCCGATGCTTGAAGGTCGGGAATTCTCAGTGGGAGTCATAGAGGGAGCCGTTCTTGGGATTGTAGAGATTTCGCCGAAGTCCGGTCGGTTTGACTATGAAAGCAAGTACACGAAAGGCCTGACTGACTTTGATGCCCCGGCGGTGCTTCCGGGTGATGTGGAAATGAAGATTGAGGAGATTGTTTTAAGGGCCTACCAGGCGTGCGGCTGTAGGGACTTCGCCCGCGTGGATTTGATGATGGATCGAGACAATGAGATCTATGTTTTGGAGCTGAATTCGCTGCCGGGAATGAAAGAAACCAGCCTGCTTCCCATGTCGGCAGCAGCCGTGGGGATAGATTTCAAAGCTCTTTTAAAAAAATTAGTTGAGCCTGCGATCTTGAGATTTCGATCTAAGTATTCAATCTGTTGATATGGCTACGAAAAAGGCGTCAAAAAGCGTTCGTAAATCGAGATCCTGGAAGGATATTGACCAAGATGTGAAGGCTAAGAGCATGAGTTCGGCGGCCTTCAAGCGAATGTTGTTAGCCCGTATGCGGACCTGCGCCATTGGGGTCGGCGTATTCGTGGCTCTCGCACTCGTAATCAAGTTCTTCGTGATGACTGACGACTTTTCAGCTACGTTGACAAAAGCGGGTCGAGCCTTGCCCATACGAGTGGTCGAAGTGGAGAGCGATACGCTCTCGCGTGAATGGGTAATGGAGCATCTCGATTTGTATCGGGGCGATCTTAATCTGCTCGAGATCGATGTAGGCGCATTGAGAGCCTCGTTGCTTAAAATACCGCAGACGCGGGAGGCTCATATAGCCCGACAACTTCCGGATACCTTGTTTATTTCGATAGAAGAAAGAGAGCCTATTGCTCGAGTCGCCGCGGAAGATGTGGAACGAGGCCGAATTACGTTGCTAGTCGATCGGGATGGCATTGTGTATGAAGGAATTGGTTACAATAGGAAACGTATTCAATCTTTGCCCTTCCTGGATGGAATTCGGTTGAAGCGCATAGAGGGTGGATTTGAAACTATAGAGGGAATGAATTCAGTGGACCATCTTCTTGCGGAAGCGAGCGAGATTGCGCCGCATATCTATCAAACTTGGAAAGTGGTGTCCCTTGCAGAACTGCCTAAGCTGATCGTCAAGAGCGCTTTTGCCAAGGAGATCGTTTTCGCGCCAACTGGAGGAGATTACAGAAGGCAGCTATCGGAATTGGACTATATCATCGATTACCATAAGGGGCATTCTTACAGGAGCGTGGCCAAGATTGACCTGACGATGAAGTCTCAAGTACCTGTGACGCGATCTACTGTAGTTCGCTAGTATTTGACGAGGATATTTAATAACGAAATCGCTGATCAATCGTGTACAAAGCAAAAGTAATCGCCGGAGTTGAGATTGGAACGAGCAAGGTCTCTGTGCTTCTAGGGGAGATAGTGGAGGGCGGAAGCCTCAATATCATCGGCCTCGGCCAGTCCTCATCGAAAGGGGTACTGAAAGGCGATATCGTGGATTTTCATGAGGCGAACGACTGCGCGCATGCGGCAATCTTGTCGGCTGAGAATCAGGCAGGCGTAAAGATCGACGGAGTCTACTTGGCTGTAAGCGGTAGCGACATCGAAGGCTTCACGAGCGAAGCGTCAGTCAATGTGACTTCGAGGGATCGGCGCGTTTCCCAGGAAGATATAGACCAGGTATCGAGCTTGGCGAAAGGACGTGATCTCCCTGAAGGGAGGGCAGTGATTCACCACTTGAAGCGTCCCTATAGATTGGACAACCGATCGGTCGATCAGCCGTTGAATCTTGGAGGTGATCGATTGGAGGCGAGCTATTGGACGGTTCATGGGAATGCTCGGAAGATCGGAGACGCGATCCATATCATAAATGGCTTCAACCTGCATGTCGACGACGTCGTGCTTTCGGCTTTAGCCGTAGGTTCAGTAGTGGCGTCCGAAGAAGAAAAGTCCAGCGGATGCCTTGTGCTGGATATTGGGAGAGGCTCGACGGACTATGCGGTTTATCAGGGGGGACGTTGCTTAATTGCGGGATGCGTCCCGCTTGGCGGAGATCATATCTCCAATGACTTGAGTATAGGCCTTCGCATGCGGCTCAAGCAAGCAGAGAGCCTCAAGCATCGATTTGGTTCGGCGGTAATCGAGCACCGCAACAAAAGTGAGAAAGTCTGGCTAAACAATGATTTCGAGATCGGGGACCGTCCCATTCCATTGTGGAGCATCGAGAAAATAGTGGAGCTACGCATGGGCGAAATATTTGAAGTTGTCCAAAAGAAGCTCGGGGCCTTTGGTCGGCCTGAACGGCTCTCCGGGGGCGTTGTTTTGTGTGGTGGTGGCGCTGGCTTGAGGAATATCGAGGATTGCGCGGAATCGGTATTCAATGTCCCAGCGCGCCTAGGAGATAACGGAACGATGGCGACGGGGGAATTGAAGGAGTCGCAATACAGCGTGGCGCTGGGGCTTTTGAAGTATGGTCTGCAGTATCAAAATGCAGTGATGGTTGGTAGTGGACGGAGCGACGGATTTATGGGGAAGCTGAAAGGGCTTTTCCAATGAGCGAGCGAATCACTGTGAGCGAGAACGATCAAATTAGAATTAAAGTCATCGGTGTAGGTGGCGCGGGCTCGAATGTCGTTGACCGGCTCATGCTTTCGAATCCTTCGGGAGTACACCTGTCAGCGGTCAATACCGACCAGCAAGCCTTAGCCAACTCTCCTGTTTTGGACAAGCATTGCATTGGAAAGAACATCACCCGTGGTCTTGGGGCCGGCGGTGACCCCGGAGTTGGACGGGAGGCCGCGCTTGCGGATGCGGAGCTGCTCGAAGGCTTGGTGGATGGAGTCGACCTGCTTTTCGTTACCGCTGGACTCGGTGGCGGCACGGGGACGGGAGCGGCGTCGGTTATAGCGGATATTGCGGCCCAGAAAGGAACGACCGTGATCGCATTCGTCACGATGCCCTTTACGATTGAACGCGCCGCCCGCGCAAAGGTCGCCAAGGAGGGATTGGAGCGATTGAGAGAGGTATCCAACGCGGTGATCCCTCTGCCAAACGACCTACTGATTCAAGAAACCGATCCAGGAGCCTCTCTGCTGGACGCGTTTTCGCAAGCGGACTCGTGGATCGAGCGCGCAATCAATTCGATCTGGACGATGATGGACAAGACGGGGTTGATAAACCTCGATTTCTCGCAATTGCAGCAGGTATTCGCGAATCGAGCGGGGAAGACACTCTTCGGATTGGGCGAAGGCGCAGGTGAAAATGCGTCTCAGGAAGCAATCGAAAGGTTAAAGCTCTGCCCTTTGCTGCACACTCCCGAATTTTCGAAGAAGGCGGATCAGCTCCTCGTAAATCTAGTGGGTGGGGCGAATTTGGGGATGAGCGAGACGCAATCGATAATGGATAACGTCACCGATGCCTTCGGCAAGGAGGCAAACGTAGTCATGGGGGCTGTGATCGACGAATCCCTTGGAGATAAGGTAGAAATTTGCGTCATTGGCACGAGCGACATGAGCAATGTTGCAATTTTTAAGGGGCGAAAGCGATCCAAGCCGCCTCCAGTAATGGAGTCTGCTCAGGAACGGCCTGATCGAGCGGAGCCAAGAACGAAGCAAATCCATAAAAAGCGGATAAAGGTAGAGCAGGACGAATTCTCATTTAGTGAAGGGGAACCTAGAGGAGAGTTCGAAGATTCCGATGGAATGCTATTCGAGGGGCAAAACCTTGATACCCCGACCTATTTGCGTCGAGGGGTGCGAATTCCAATTTAGCCTAATCCCAGCAATTCCTCTCACTCGGAATTGAGCGTGAATGCTCGAATGGAGCAAAACTCGTCTGAATCTGCAATTGTATGACGGAATTTCTCGTTAGAGAATCAATGGCCCTCCCAAATTATTCCAAAATATCGGGTGAATACCCTAACGAATTTCAAGCGGGGCCTAAAAAAAGGTTGGGTTCGGCAATATTTTCGGCCAATAACCGTACAAAGCTGGTTACGAGTAAATTATGATTTCCTTGATTCGCGATAATTGTGATTTCCTGAAGCAAGGAATCGATTTATTGGAGCGTCATTCGAACGAATCCTACGATAGCTCTGATATTCGCACTTTCGGATCCAGCATCGGGTCTCATATGCGACACGTATTGGACAATTATTCCTCTTTCCTATCGGGTTTAGAGTCCGGAACGATCAACTACGATGCTCGCTCACGAGGCACTTCTGACGAGCGTATCCTCAAGTCTGGTATTGGCCGGGCGAGAAATGTGCTTTCTCAACTGCAGGAGGTTGCGATCGATCCGGATCAGCCAGTGAATGTAATCGTTAGCGCTAACATTCTCGAAGACGAAGGACGTTCCCAATCGACCCTTGCTCGCGAACTGAAGTTTCTGGCCTCTCATACGGCGCATCATTATGCGTTGATCGCGATTGCTAGTAGGATGCAGGGCATATTGACACCTGAGTCCTTTGGAGTGGCCCCTTCAACGTTGAAGTACATGCAGACAGCGGATTGCTGATGTGCACGGCTAGCTGGACTTCCAGGAAACAAAGTTACCGCCTGTATTTCAATCGCGACGAACAGCGCTCAAGGCCTAGGGCGGCGCCGCCTCGAAAGCGAATCATCGATGGTGTTCAGGTCGTGGCGCCTACGGATTCCCTGGCAGGAGGGAGCTGGATCGCGGTGAATGACCATGGCGTATCGGCATTTCTTCTCAACAACTATGCATTTTGCGCTACCAGCCCTCAGGACAAGCGCTTTCGTAGTCGAGGGGAAATCCCATTGCTGGCGGTTGCCCAGCGAAGTTTCGACAAGAGCCTCGAGGCTGTCCGAACGCTAACGTACACAGATTATCGACCCTTTTTAATCGGGTTAATGGGACCGGAAAATGATTGCCGCATTTGCGAGTGGAATGGCATTGAGGCTAAGAATCGAACTCTGCGTATCCCAATGTTAACTACCTCTTCATTTAAGACGTCGGAAGTAGAATCTTATCGTGAGAAACGCTATGAGGCGATGGTATTGTCCAGCAGTTCGATAGACGAATCCGATCCTCATTACGACTACCATTGCGATGTAGAAAATGCCGACAGGGCCTTCAATCCTCTGATGTCTCGCTCGGATGCTGAAACGCAATGCCTCTCCGTTATTTCAGTTTCGTCGGAGGGCATCGACTTCGACTACTACGAGCGCGTCTCATCGGTTGGGCAACGTTGTTCGATCTCATTGATCGACAGAAACAAGTGAAGACGAAGGGTAAACTGGTTTTTCTCTATTTCGGTTTGCTCGTAGTCTCGGGTATCTGGAAGACGCTATTTCCGGTCGAAATATCGCCCCGAGAGGGTCAAGATTCTATATTGGTCACGGATTCAGAGCGGGGCTTGGCACCTGTTGAAATCCGGTATCTGGATACTAAGCGTGATACACCTGATTTGCGCCCAGTTATCGTACTGATCCACGGTAGTCCGGTGGCTTCTGGCGTTTTTGATCCGTTGGATTCTCTGCTTGATGAAACCTATCGAGTCGTCTCGTTGGACCTGCCCGGTTTTGGACGGTCTTCTCGCAAGGTCTCGGATTATTCAATATTGGCGCACTCATACTACCTGGAGGTGTTTCTCGAAGCCCTAGAGATTAGGCAGTGCCACGTGCTTGGGTATAGCATGGGTGGTGGTGTCGGATTGGAGTTCGCGTCTCGAAATCCGGATTCTGTCAAATCGATCATACTAGCCTCGTCAATTGGCATGCAGGAGTATGAACTCTTGGGAGATTACACGTTGAATCATGCCCTACATGCCGGGCAGCTTGTTTGCTTTTGGGCACTTGATTGGCTCACGCCTCATTTTGGTTGGTATGATCGGGCGTTGTTGAATACTCAATACGCGCGCAATTTTTATGATTCAGATCAACGGCCACTAGAATCGATAATGCGTAATTGGCGTGAACCTGCGCTAATTATCCATGGTAGTGAAGATGGGCTAGTTCCGGTCGATGCTGCGCTTGCTCATAAGGCGCTAATGCCTCATGCTGAACTGAGAGTGATCGATGGAGCAGGGCACATGGCGATTGCCCGAATGCCAGAGCTGTTTTCGGAGGTGATTTCTGGGTTTGTCGATGAAGTGGAGCGGGGGAGCGCTGCGCGTCGCAGTCGTGAAACAGTTGATACTGTCGATCTGGAATTGCCTGAGTGTAACGGCTGGATGATCGCAGCGTTACTCGCGGTCGCCACCTTCGCTAGTGAAGATATCGCTTGCATCGGCGGCGGCTTGCTCGCTTCAAGGGAAGCCGTTTCGCTCCCTCTAGCCATATTCGGATGCCTTTTTGGAATCTTCGTAGGAGACCTCGCGATTTACTGGATGGGCAGAATACTGGGAACGTCTGCTCTGGACTTGCCTATAGCGAGGCGAATACTGAAACGGGAAACGGTTGAACGCTGTTCGCGCTGGTTCGACAAGCGGGGAATCGCCTTGATCGTGTCGACTCGATTCGTCCCCGGCAGCCGTGTTCCGACCTACTTTGCTGCAGGAGTCATTAAAGCGAAACCCATTCGTTTCGCAGGCTCGCTCTTCATTGCTTCAGCAATATGGACCCCGGCGATAGTCGGGTTATCCTACTATCTTGGGGTCGCATTCGTTTCGTTTTTCGAGGAGCATGAAGGTTTCGCTTTGATCGGCCTGCTGGTCGCAGCTCTTTCAATTCTCCTGCTTGCTCGATTGTCGATCGCGCTCTGTTCAAAAAGAGGACGGCGCCTAGCCTATTCCAAATTCCGAAGACTTGTCCGTTGGGAATACTGGCCCCTTTGGGTATTCTATCCCCCGGTTGTCGCCTTTATCATCTGGAAGATGATGCGGCAGGGATCGCTAACGGCGCTTACGACGGTTAATCCTTGTATGCCTGAAAGCGGATTGGTATACGAGTCGAAGAGCGATATCCTTTCTCATCTCGATTCCTATGGCGTTCCGATAGGTCGGTTCGGCGTGATTCCGAATACGCTAAATCCTGATGAGAAGATCGCACGTATTCATTCTTTCATGGCAGATTACGGGCTCAGTTATCCTGTAGCCTTGAAGCCAGACATGGGTCAACGAGGGCAGGGCGTTAGTATTGCGAAGTCGGACTCGGATGCGCGAGCGTTCATCGAATCTCAGACTGAGAGTGTTATTGTCCAAGAATTTCTGCCTGGGTGCGAGTTTGGAGTCTTCTACTATCGAATGCCGAATGAGGCGAAGGGGTGCGTTTTTTCGGTTACCGATAAGCGTTTCGTGTCGGTTTTAGGCGATGGTAAATCTACCTTGAAAACGCTAATCCTGAACCATGACCGTGCTGTGGAAATGGCTGATTTCTTCATCAAGGAGCATCAATCCGAGCTGGATACAATCGTGCCTGAGGGAGCGGAGTATCCGCTCGCCGAACTTGGGACGCATTGTCGCGGCGCTCTGTTCTTGGATGGCAGCGACCTGATCACTCCAGAATTGGAAAGCGCAATCGATAGTATGAGCAGGGGAGTTGAAGGGTTTCACTTTGGGCGTTACGATGTTCGGGCGCCTTCAGCGAAAGATCTGAAAGAAGGTAGCGGGATTCGGGTTATCGAATTGAATGGGCTGACTTCCGAATCGACCAATATCTATGATCCAAAGAATAGTCTTTGGTTCGCCTATCGAACCTTATTCAGGCAGTGGAGCATTGCCTTTGCGATAGCCAAGGAGAATGTCGCTTTGGGTCATACGCCTGCGACGCTGAAGCGTACGCTCACTTTGTTTGTTCGCTATTTTTTGGGCAAAGGACCCCCTGATTCGTCGTCCTGAAAAAAGACTGAGGCCTAAGAACCGCTAGATTCGGTCTCGTTTACCGAAAGCTCCTCGGAATTTGGGCTTTTATCGATCCCTCGCTTAATGAACTGCACCACCTCGTCTTTTTCCTTTAGCCGGATGCTCGTGTTCGAACCTGTATCCTCTCCAACATAGTCCGCCACTGAGGCAGCCATAATTGGGATGTACTCGCGCAAGTCGTCATTTTCGTCGTAGTTGCGCACGCGAACCGACCAAATTTCCTGGGCGGGGATATCGCCTGCTTCGTCGAGGAGATTTTCTTTCGCGGTTAGCTCCATATACTTTTCATTGATCAAGATAGCGATCAATCGTTCTTGGTATCCGATGAGCTCGCGAGATCGGCGTCCAGGAACGCGAACGGTGTACACGATGGTGCGGCCTGTTTTTGGGTCGGTCTGACTTACCTGCTGGAGTCTATCCGGTTCTTGGATCGTGGCGAAAACGGGTTCTTCAACGACCTTGTATTCACGGCGTGGCGGTTCCATTCCGTAGTCGATCTCAATTACCATGTCGGCATCTTGGGCACTAAGCGCCTCGTACATGCCTTTGGCCGAGAGAGCCGTCTTGATGTAGTCGACTGATTCCTTGTACCAGAGGTCGTTGGTATCCGTATTCGGATCCCGCGGCACAATTACATAGGATTCCGCATCCGTAATCGTGGGATTGGAAATAGCGTCCACCTCCATTTCGTAGGTCGTGTTGCAGCCTACGAACGCAATGGAAAGGAGCGCCCCTAGCAGTAGCTGAGCTATCGATTTAGGGCTGAACATAAGGTTAAGTGGACGCTTTCAGGAAAAGGTTAAGGAGTTGGCTCGTCGTCGCTCGCGAGATCGTTTTCCGCTTCGAGCGCTTCTAGCTCTCTCTCCAGCCGCTCGATTTCCGCAAGCGCGGCCTTTTCGCGCTGCTCCATCTCATCGAGAGCATTCTTGCGATCGATTGCCGCCTGGCGCCTATCTTGGAGGGCTTTCAGCCGCTCTTCCGCCGATTCGGCGCGTCCGGACATTTCTTCCAGCTCGGCATTGGAAATCCTGAATCCTTCTGCGATTTCAAGCTCTTCCTGCAAGGCAGCCTTTTCCTTGTCGATGGCGCGCTTTTGCATGGCGATCGCCTGATTGTAGGCTCTTTGCTGGGCGAGGGTATCCTGGCGCTTCCGCTCCTTGCTTTCTGCGACAGCGCCAATTGTGGCACCGACTAAGGCGCCTGCGGCTCCCGCGGCGGCGATGCCGCCTGCGTCCTGACCGGTGACCAGTCCCCCTACGGCTCCGATCGCGGCTCCAGTGCCTGCTCCTTTGACGGTTTTTGATGCGGCAGGCCCAGCGCACCCCCATTGAAAGGTCAGCAGGACGATGCCCAGCGTGGTTGCCGTTGTAATTCTAGTTAGTTTCGACCGATTCATACCTTTTGATATAACCTACGCAATCGCCTGATTGATTGGATTCGTTCTTATGCGGGGAATATTAGACTTATTGCTGACATTTGTAAATCCGCTTTGTTGCCGCTAATTTTCGATGAATCCGCATTGATTCCCCCTCGTAGAGATATTGGTAACGAATGCTGGATTTCATTGTCAGATAGCGTAGACTAAGTAGATTGAAACTAGCCGCATTCGGCAACATTAGAATATGAAGAGCAAAGGGTTTTTGTCACGAGATTTCATTATACAGACAGGGGGACTATTTTTCTCCATCGTTGTTGTTTTCTCCCTCTATAAATTCTACATTTGGCCCGTTGCGGAGGATATCAGGATTACCAACAATATCCAAGCGAGCCAAAATCCTGACGGCACCTTTACACCTGAACGGTCGTTTACGGTACTTTTGAAGAATTACGAGCAGCTCGCCTGCCTGACGCTCATGATGTGGGCGTCGATTATCATTATTTTCAAATTTTTACGCTTATTCGGGGAGCAATCCATGATTGAGCAGAATTTCGTCAAGATTTCTCGAGGGGAACGGATCATGCCTGAAGACGCTCTGGCTCACTACAAGGAAGTGGAAAGCCAGGTCCGGCGGAGCCCGCGCCTAGGAGGAAAGGTCCTTCCGGACTTGATTTTAGCTGCATTGCATCGCTTTGACGCAACGAGGTCCATCCAGGACGCAGCCCATGCGGTAAGTGATCGATCGGAGATGGCCTACGAGCAGCTGGAGTCCGACTTGTCTCTGGTCCGGTATATCGCCTGGGCAATCCCGTCGGTAGGGTTCATTGGAACCGTTCGTGGTATCGGGGAGGCCCTGAATCAGGCGGATATGGCGATTCAAGGCGATATTAGTGGCGTAACGTCGAGCTTAGGCCTAGCGTTCAACTCTACGTTCGTAGCCCTCCTGTTGAGCATTGGCTTGATGCTCATGGTCCATTTGCTCCAATCCAGACAGGAAACGTTGATCATAGACATGGAAGATTTCGCGACCAAGAAGGTAATCGCCCTTATGAAAACACCGGCCAGCGAAGAAAGCGCAATTAGCTACACCTAATTTATAAAATGGCGACACTTGGCATAGAATTAAGCGACGTTGGCGTCCATTGCGTACTAATCGACGAAGATGGCTCGTCTCAGACGTTGTCGTTGGAAAGCTCGGTTGATTCCTTTCCGGCGTATGCATACGCCCGGGCGGGCGAGCTGACGTTTGGAACCGAGGCTCAGGAAATGGCCTTCGTTTACCCGCGACGGACCTGCAGTGAATTCTTGGATGACTTGTCGTTTCAAGGCACCAACTTGGATGGCCATTACAGTCGAACAATGTATTCGCAATTGGCGTACAAGTTTTTCGAGCGGTTGATGGAGAAGATCGATAGAGAGATTGGTTCAGTCGATCGGGCTATTTTAGCGGTGCCGGGACATTATTTGGAGGAAACTGAAAAGTCAGAGCAACGCCTTGGGTTGCTGCTAGGAATCCTGTCCGACCTGCGTGTTCCTGTTGGTGGGATCGTGGATATGGCCGCTGCTTCGCTATATAGCGAAGGTGTATGGAACGTTCTCGAGGGAGAGCGCATATTTCATGTGGATTTGCTGTCGCATGCCACGCACATCACGGTCTTTCACAAGAACACGGGTTTGGAGCGGGTTTACTTCGCGCGCCTTCCCCAGCATGGATTTCGGAAAATGCTCGAGCGATTTACCTCATCCATATCCAATCGCTTCCTCGTTGAAACTTCGTTCGATATTACTGAAGACCGTCAGATTGAGCGCGCGTTTCATGCCCAGACACGGGATATGCTGTACAACTTAGGGCGCGACGACGAAGCGAGCTTGGAAGTGTCTACGCGGGAAAAGTCTCGACAGATGACTGTTTCGAAAGACATGGCAGCCATGGAGTTGGCACCGCAGGTTAAAGCCCTAACCCAGTTGATTCTGCGGCCGGTGAACGATTTTGCCGGAAGCGATGAAGAAATTCAAATTGCGCTTTCCGGCCGCGCGGTAGCGATCCAGGGATTGAAGAACGCTATCGTTTCGCAGGGCGTCGGCTTGGTAAAGGAACTGCAGCCGGAAAGCGGCGCATTCGGAGCGGCCAACTACGGCAAGGACTGGGAGGTAGCCACCGAAATCGAGGAAACTCGAGTAGAGGTGGGAATCACGTCTTTAGGTTCCGCTGCGCCTCGGCATCCTGACATGAAATCGCATTTCGCATCCATTCGCGTACTGAGGGATGGACGCTCATTGAATCCGACCCATATCGTATGCGATGGATTGGCCTATGAACTCTCTGGCAGCGGTTTCACTATAGGAGTAGGGGAAAGTGACGCATTCGATTTGGTTGCCGATCGAAATATTGCAGGCAAGCCTTTGGAGCTTTGCCAGCTGGTGTTGGCTGATGAAAAATGGACGCTCCAAGGATCGGAAGCATCGTCTCTTGAGGAGGAGCAAGATAGGAGCTTGAAGGCGGGCGATTCTATAGAGATAATGATGCAGGGTGGTAGAAAGAGACTGCGCCTTATTCACTGTATCGACTAACTGGATAAACAATGGATGATCTAAGATGAAGCGTCGCAAGAGAGAGACCGAAGTATTCAGCCTTTCCTTCTTGGATTGCATCTGTTGCGGATTCGGGGCAGTACTGCTGCTATTCGTGCTGACTGTCGGCAAGAAGTCGGATACCATGATCGATATCAAGGCGACGATTGAGCAAGTTCTCGGTCAGACGGAAAGTGAATTCGCTGAGAAGGACAAGGAATTGAAGGATCTCCAGCGATCGCTTTCTACACTCAGGCGAAGAAACCAGACAACGTTGGATGAGATCGAGGAGAAAAAGCGGACTCACACTGCCCTTGAAGACGAGTTTGCGCTGTTACTGGCCCAGTTGGCATCGATGGAAGAAGACATTGGCAAGCTACTCGAGGACAAAGAGAACATGCCTATGCAGGAGGAAGAGGCCCCGATTCCCATACCCAACGCGATTCGGCGCCAATACCTCACGGGATTCGATATTCAAGGAGACAATGTGCTATTTCTTGTAGAAGCATCGGGGGGAATGACTGACGATGTTTACGAAAAGGCGGTAGAGCGCTTGGCGGATTCGGACGAGGAAAAGCGGAATTCCCCCAAGTGGAGTCGCGTGAAGACCGGAATGACTTGGATGATCGCGAATTTGAAGCCCACTTCCCGGTACAAGATCATTCTCTTCAACAACGAGCTGACACCGCTCGAATCGCGTTACGGCAGCGAATGGTTCGATCCGATGGATAATGATCTTACGCAGGAGGTGATTGATCAGCTTGATGATGTAGTTCCGCAAGAGGGGGCGAATCTTGAGAAAGCCTTCGATATGGTAGACGATATGCCGCTGACTCCGGACCGAATCGTATTGATCGCCGACGGCTTGCCGACATTGGCAGACAGCTATGCCGCGTCCCCTCCGCTGGAGTCGAACGACCGAATCAACATGTTTCGCGTGGCGACAAAAGCGCTCAATTTCGATGGTCCAGTTAGCATCCTTCTGTATCCAATGAAAAACGACCCCGGGGCCGCGGTGCACTATTGGAGGTTGGCGGACGACCAAGGTGGCGCGATGGTGTGTCCCTCTAAAACCTGGCCGAATACATGAAGCGAAAACGGTCAACTCAGATTTTCAGCCTTTCGTTCCTCGACGTGATTTGTTGCGGATTTGGAGCGATCATTCTGCTTTTCGTCATTACCATGGGCAAGAAGACGAAGGAGATTACCAATTTGAGAATCGCATTGGAGCGCATTATCCAGCAGCGAATGCTTCAGCTGAACGAGTATGATCTAGCGATCGAAGAAATTGATGTTCTTGTTTCGCTCGAGCAGGATAAAGAACGGGCGAATGTAATAGAGAAGAAGGATATAGACGCTGTTCTTGCAAAAATTCAGAATCAGATTAACGACAAGAAGTTCAGCCAGGATAAATTGCTTACGGATCTTGAGCAGCTCGAAGAGGAGCTCGCTGTCATGCAAACGGACCCAGAAATCGAACAGAACGTTATCGTGCCTTCTCCCGTTGGCGTACCCGTAGAAAGCAATCATATTGCATTCGTTATCGATACGTCTGGCAGTATGCGCGATCCGAGTACAAGCCTTGTATGGGGATACGTGATCCAGAAATTCGAGGAAACGCTCGATTCCTATCCAGAAGTGAAAGGTATTCAGCTGCTGGATGCGGATGGCCATTTCATAATGGGGCGAGGCATACGAAATAAGTGGATGCCTGATTCGCCTGAAACCCGGGATTACATGGTACGCGCGGTCAGATTGTACCCGAATCACAGCGACAGTAATCCCGTGCCTGGCATCGCCCAAGCGATCCGAAACTTGGCGGAACCCGATAACGAGGATATGGAAATGGGAATTTATGTCTTCGGTGACGAGTTTACAGGTCGATCCGAACCGGTTTTGAAGACTCTGGACAATTTGAACAAGGGAAAGGATGGGGAACGTCTTGCCTTGATCAACGCAATCGGATTCCCGAATCTAATTCGCAACGCATTGTCCTTGAGCCAATCGGGATTGAAATTCGCAAACCTGATGCGCGAGCTTACCTATGAGCATGGAGGCGCGTTCGTCGGCCTCGAACGCGAGAGCCTAGAAACGCGAAATCGGGAGATGCAGGAGCGATACCCGACGCCGATACCTAGAAGAGATCCTAGAGGCCCTTCTATAATATACGGCCCGAGAAGGCCCAGCATCTACGGTCCTTAGCGTTCGGTGAACGCGTTCATCTTCGCTCTCAGAAGCGGTTTGAGCATATAGTCGAGGACGCTCTTCTTGCCCGTTTTGATATCTACCTGAGCTACCATTCCTGGAAGAATCTGAAACTCTTCCTCGTTCGTCTTTAGAGAACGTTCGCCAGTGCGGATCAGTATGTGGTAGTAGCTTTGGCCGTCCTCTTCGTTCACGAACGTGTCGGCGCTGATCTGCTCCACAGTGCCCTCGAGGCCACCGTAAATGGAGAAGTCGTAGGCGGTCAGCTTGACGGTTGCTTCTTGGTCGAGCGTTACGAACGCTATGTCGGAGGGACTGATTTTCGCCTGGAGAAGCGTACCGCTAAGCAATACGATGATCGCGCTCAAAGCGATTGCTTTAACGTCCAAGAAAGAGCCTATAGTGTGAGATTTCGCTTTCAGCGGATTTACTAGGTTGGGTAATAGGCTCTTAATCGCTACATTCCCTATGAACTTAAGTAGCTAGTGGGAATCCATGCAGAATCACGAAATATCTACGTATAAATACTTAGCCAAAGAGCTGGGAAAAGTGACGCCGATATCGCGAAGCTCATTGCGCGACCGATTTGTCCGCGCCTCTAGCGGCGCTAGATGGAGTCAACTACGGCCTTCGTAACGGCATCAAAGACACCTGCCGATGTTGCCACGACCCCTTTATTCTCTCTGAGTGTCCGTCCAAGGGAGAAATCCAGAGGTTTTCCAAATGTATCGCAAACGCGTCCACCGGCTTCTTCGAGAATCGCTACTCCGGCAGCATGATCCCAAATCTTCTCTTCGTAGCCAGGCCTTGTTGGCAATCGAAGGTAAATCGATGCCTGGCCTCGCGAGACGGCTGCGTATTTGCATTGGCTATCCATGCGAAAGGGTTCCGAGAGCGAGCCCAAAAGAGATGCGATCTTGGCGGATTGATCGTGTAGCGTATGGCCCGGCTCTACCGATTCGCAAAATACGGCTTGAGATGGGTCTACAATGGAATCGGTTCTAATCTCAGCTTGCTGTGAGAGATCGCTGAGTGGCGACTGGAAGGCTCCTTGGCCCTTTGCTGCAAACAGTAGGCATCCTTTTTCATCGCCAATGGGCAGGTTGGGGCAGCCTAGAACCCCGAGAGCCACGTTTCCGTCGATAATTAAGGCAAGCGCGACTGCATACTGGTCCCCTCTAAGAAATCCCTTAGTGCCATCGATCGGATCCAGGGTCCAGAATCGGCCGCTTGGTCCTCCTTGCGCGCCTCCTCTAGAAATCGACGATAGGATTTCCGCTTTATCCATGGAGGGATCTATTTTCTGAAATTGGTCGACAATTCGAGAAAGGAGGAGCTCGTTCTCGGGATTCCCTAGATCATCCGTGTCCTCTTCTCCGACCGCAGGATCATCTGGGAAGGCGTCCCAGAGCGATTTCAATACGAGGGCCTGGGCCCCGTAGTCTGCGACTGTGACGGGCGACTTGTCTTCCTTGCTATGGGTCTCGCTCGACGCGAGGTTCGGTTGAGCGGTCGCGCAGAGCTTGCAGGCGCGTTCGACCGCTTGTTTGGCTATAGTGAGTTCCCGTTCGAGCGTCATTGGCTGGTTCAGTTGAAAATTTTCAAGGGATTTGATCCCTATAGAGTCATCGGTTCTTGTCCCGTAATACTTTAGTCGTGTCGAACCTTTTCTATTTCCAACGCGGATCTAACGATTCCGCTTAACATTCCCAGCGGAGATCCCTATCTCGTACGCTATGCTAAAAACGATCGCTCCTACTTTGTTCTCGTTCGATATCGAGTGGATCCCGGATCCGTTGTCCGCTGAAATCCTCCACGGCGTGCCCAGCGATGGCTTGCAAGCGCGCGAAGATGCGATGAAGCGACTGTGGCTTGAGGCGGGAGCGACTGAGGAACAGCCACAGCCTTACTTAAAGACAGTGCTTTGCCGCATCGTTTCTGTCTGCGGAATCTTTCGAAAGGTTTCCAATGGAGAGGTGAACATTAAGCTTGTTAGCTTACCATCGAATGTGGATGACGCCGAGAAATCTCGAGAGAAGTCGATACTACAGACCTTGTTGAAGGCAATTGGAACACGGAAACCGCAAATCGTCGGCTACAATTCCCGTAATGCGGATGTGCCCATAATCGTGCAACGATCCATTGCGCATGGCCTCTACAGCGAGGGGATGGGTGAACGGCCCGACAAGCCTTGGGAGGGAATCGACTACTTCGCGCAGAGCAGCGACTACAGTATCGATCTCGCTCCTATGCTGGGTCGATATGCGCAGACTCCCAAGCTCAATGAAATTGCGACACTTTGCGGAATACCTGGAAAAGTGGATACTGACGGAGGAAGCGTCTCAGGGCTATGGCTCAGCGGCAATTTGAAAGCGATTGTCGACTACAATGAATTCGATGCGGTTACCACTCATCTCCTTTGGGCTCGCGTGGCTCGTTTTTGCGGGTTGCTGAGCGCCGATGCGTACGAGAATGAGCAGCAGTTGGTGAGATCGCTTCTCGTTAGCGAGATTGCAAATGGCAAGTCGCATTTCGAGCGATACATTGAAGAGTGGGATAGGCTCAAGGAACTTGTATCCAAACGATGAATCTATTGCAGTTGTGAGCAGCGCTACGGCGATAGTAATTCCCATGAAAGTGTGGACGCCTGGCCTGCATGGTTTTCGCGCAAAGCGATTGGATGCGGGCCAAGTGATGATTCCTCCACATATTCCGATCCTCGAGCTCGATAAATCGAATAGGGTGTCGCGCGATAATGCGGGCTTGGTGGTTGAAAAGCTTTTGGCGATGAGCCATACTGTATCCGCATTTTCATATACATTATCCGCATTGCATTGGGACGAGAGTGAAAAACGGTTTTCAATATTGCCGGATGCGACAGATAGATTCGAAGCGCTACGGATGCGGATCCAGGATTTGCTCGGCATCGAAAGGGACTTTAGGGAGCGCTACCAGCCCAGCTTGCTGCTCGCATCTGGCGCCTCGAAGAGCCCGTATGAGCTGGAAGAGGAATTCCATCTCATGAATGGCGATTCCTTTTCCTTGAATTGCCGAGCTACCGAAATGGAGGTGTATCGCTTTCAGGCAGGCAACTGGTTGCTCAGCGCCGAAATTCCAATTGCGGAGTCCGCGGAAAACTAAGTTAGACGCGAGCGGCTCGTTTCCGCAGCGTGGCATTGAGGATACGCTTTCTCATTCGTAGAAATGAAGGTGTAGCTTCAACGAATTCGTCCGGGGCGATGTACTCGATGGCCCGTTCGAGCGAAAAGTCGATTGGGGGAGATAGCTGGATCCCTTTACCTTCTCCTTGGCTCCTGAAATTGGTCAATTGCTTCGCTTTCGTAGGATTGACGGGTATGTCGCTCGCTCGCGGGTTCTCGCCCACGATCATTCCCTCGTACACCTCAGTGCCTGCTCCCACGAATAGCTTTCCCCGGTCTTCCAATGCCGACAGTGAATAGGCGGTCGTTTTGCCATTATCCATCGATACGAGCGTCCCGGTAGGCCGAGTTGCGATCTCGCCCGCCTTGGGGCGATACTCCTTGAAAAGGTGCGACATGATCCCATGTCCGCTGGTCGCGTTCACCAAATCGATTTCCAGGCCGATCAAGCCACGCGTTGGTATTTTCGCTTCAAGAAAAATGGTTCCATTGCGCGTTTCCATCTTGGTCATTTGGCCGCGTCGGTTGGAGAGGTTCTCCATTATTCCTCCCATGCAGTCCTCAGGAAGCTCGATCCATAGCGTCTCGAACGGCTCGTGCGTTTTTCCGTCAATCTCCTTAGTGATTACGGTAGGACGAGAAACAAGAACCTCGAAGCCTTCGCGGCGCATGGTTTCAACGAGAACGGAAATTTGCATGGCGCCACGCGCTGATACATTGAATACGCCGCTCGTATCGGAATCTTCCACATTGATCGATACATTGGTTTTCATCTCCCTAAACAGGCGCTCTCGTATTTGACGGGACGTTACGAGCTTTCCATCTCTTCCCGCGAGGGGTCCGTCGTTGACCGCGAATTGCATCTGAATCGTGGGCGGATCGATGTCCACGAATAGAAGCGGTTCCTGTTCAGGGGTGAAGCAGAGCGTTTCGCCGATGTTGACTTCCTCGAATCCAGCGATTCCGACGATGTTCCCCGCTTCGCCGCGATTCGATTCGCTGGAGCCCAGTCCTGAGTATTCGAAAACTTTCGTAATCTTGGTCCGCTCTCGAGAACCGTCCTTCTTAATGCGAAATACCTTGTCGCTCGTTTCGATGCTGCCACTTAGCGCTTTACCGATAGCGACTCTGCCCATGTAGTTGTCCCAGTCGATATTGCTCACGAGCATGCGGAATTCGCCGTCTACATCCGCTTCGGGAGCGGGGATCGACTCAAGAACCGTTTCAAATAACGGCGTCATGTCCTTATGCTCGTCGTCGAGCTCCTTAGCCATGAATCCATTCTTAGCCGATCCATAGAGAAAAGGGGCATTGAATTGGTCCTCGTCCGCATCCAGCTCGAGAAACAGTTCAAGAACCTGATCGTGCACGCGTTCGGGGTCCGCGAACTCTCGGTCGATCTTGTTGACGACGACGATTGGCTTGAGTCCGTGAGCGAGCGCTTTGCGAAGCACGAAGCGCGTCTGGGCCTGAGGGCCGTCCTTTGCATCCACGAGGAGCAGGACGCCATCCACCATTTTCATGACGCGCTCGACTTCTCCGCCGAAATCGGCGTGTCCCGGAGTATCCACAATATTGATCGTTTTCCCATTCCAGTGGACGGACGTGTTCTTGGCTTTGATGGTAATTCCTTTTTCCCTTTCGAGATCCATCGAATCCATCGCTCGTTCCTCGGCCTTCTGGTTTTCGCGATAAATGCCGCCTTCTTGCATCAGGCAATCAACCAGCGTCGTCTTGCCGTGGTCGACGTGCGCGATGATCGCTATATTGCGGATGTCGTCATTTCGTTTCATCTCGATAGGTCCCAAGGTTGGGAAAAGCGATGGGAATGACGCTTCATACGGGCTTTGGCAAGCGGATAGATGAGCATGAGCGAGAAATTCCGGCGGCGCGGCAGCTCGATTTTTCGCTAGCGTGTTTCAGGCGATTCGTTGGAATCTGAAACGATGCGATTACCCATCCACGAGATTGAGATCGACTTTCTTGCTGCCTATCGGGATGGCGCTCGATTGATACTTCAAGCGCCTACGGGTTCTGGCAAGTCGACTCAGATTCCGCAAATGCTTAGTAGAGCGGGATTTCTTGATGGAGGGGAGGTAATTGCCCTGCAGCCTAGGCGCATTGCCGCGCGGATGCTGGCGCGCCGGGTGGCGTCCGAAATGAACGAGCCTTTGGGAGGTCTTGTCGGGTACCAGATTCGTAACGAAAATCATACGTCTTCACGAACGCGAATCCGTTTTGTAACCGAAGGTATTCTTCTGAGGCGGCTGATCAATGACCCGGAATTGCGCGGAGTGTCCGCCATCATTTTCGATGAGTTCCATGAACGAAGCCTCCACGGCGATCTCACGCTGGCCCGCGGCCTGATGCTCCAGAAAACGGCGCGCCCTGATTTAAAGATCGTGGTGATGTCGGCGACTTTGGATACTGACGCTCTCTCTGATTATTTATCGCCTTGCGAAACCATACGCTCGGAAGGGCGCGTCTACCCCGTCGATGTATCCTATATTGGGGACCGATTGGCGAATTCCAATGCGGCGATTTGGGATCTAGCCGCGCGTTCTGTGGCTGACGCGGTAACGGAGGAAACGGAAGGCCATGTTCTCGTATTTATGCCAGGCGCCTATGAGATTGGCCGGACAATCCGCGCGTTGGGAGAGCGACTTTCATCGGCGAAATTTAGAGTGCTTCCATTGCACAGCGAACTTGGATCGAAGGATCAGGACGCGGCTTTGGATGCTTGCGATCGACGTAAAGTGATTGTATCGACGAATGTGGCCGAGACATCGCTAACGATCGATGACGTGAGAATCGTCGTAGACAGTGGCCAAGCTCGTATCGCCCGATACGATCCCAGTCGGGGGCTGAACACTCTCTGGATCGAAAAGATAAGCCATGCCTCTGCCAACCAGCGTATGGGTCGAGCGGGACGAACGTGTCCAGGGCGCTGCCTTCGGCTTTGGTCCGAGCGCGATCACCAGCAGCGGGCGGAATGTGACGAGCCGGAAGCGATGCGAATGGATTTGGCCGAATCGATTCTCACCTTGCTGGCGACAGGGGTGGAGGATTTGGACGCCTTTGATTGGTTTGAAAAACCGGTCGAATCGCGGATCGATGAAGCCTTTGTCCTCCTTTCGATGCTCGGTGCGGTAGACGAGCGCCGCGCCCTTACGAGCGCAGGGCGAAAAATGAGCGAGTTCCCCCTGCATCCCCGTTTTGGGGCTATGATGCTTGCGGCCGATCGCTATGGATGCGTCCCTGAGCTTTCGCTGGCGGCGGCAGTAGCGGAATCCCGAGGATTGCTGCTCCGGAAAGTGGACAAATCGGTATTGCGGAGGCGCGAATCGCTGCTTGGCGATTGCGCGGGAAGCGATTTGATCGCTCAAATGCGGGCCTGGAGCGGAGCGCGGGCCAATGGATTCGATATCGGCTATTGCAGGGAGATAGGGATACATGCCCAGACCGCTCGACAAGTGAGTCGCGTGTCGGATCAGATATTCTCGTACGCGAAGTATGAGGATTTCAACTTGATCCAAGAGGCCCCGGCTAGGGAAGAGGACGTAGTAAAATGTGTGTTGTCCGGATTTCCTGACCGCGTGTGCCGGCGATTGGATCGAGGTACGCTTCGCGTGGAGATGACAGGCGGCTTGCGAGGGTCTCTGGCTCGAGAGAGCATGGCTCGGGATTCTGCCTTATTCGTGGCCTGCGAAATCAACGAAATCGGAACGCAACGTGGGGATGTATCGACCGTCCTAAATCTTTGTTCGGAAATCCAACGCGAATGGTTGGAGGAACTGTTTCCTAACGACTTCGACTCCGGTTCCGAGACCAAATTCGATGAGAAACAGAAACGGGTGGTGGAGAGGGTATTCGTTCGCTATCGGGACCTGGATATTGAGTTGAAAGAGAACCTGGATGTGAATATCGAGGTTGCTGCCACAGAGCTTGCTGCCCTCGTCGTCGCGGGAAAGGCGAAACTAGATAAATGGAACAGTGAAGTGGAGGTCTATTTAGAGCGCGTTCGATTTGCATCGTCGCAGTTTCCTGAATACGAGATTGAAGATTTCGACGAAGACTCCAAAAGTCTGGTAATCGAGCAATGTTGCCTTGGGGCGAAAAGTCTCCGGGATTTGAAACGGCAGGCAGTGATGCCGTTGATTAAGTCTTGGTTCGGTATCGAGGTGGAGAACGTCGTCGAAGCGGAAGCCCCAATGAAGGTTCGTTTGGAAAATGGAAGGACGGCTCGTATTCGATACGAATCGGGACAGGCTATCTTGTCGGCGAAGATTCAGGAACTCTATGACCTGAATGCTCCCCCGACTTTATGCCAGGGTCGGTATCAGCCGCGATTTGAAATCCTAGCTCCCAATCAGAGACCCGTTCAATTGACAGATGACTTGGAGGCCTTTTGGACGAATGCGTATCCTAGCATCAAAAAGGATCTTGCGGGACGCTACCCAAAGCATGAGTGGCGGTAGTATCGCCGCTAGCCTTTGGCCCGTCGACTCAATGCTCCATCTCCGTTCGTGAAACTCGCTGCGTTGAACTGCCGCGACAATTCTCATCTGCCGTTGGATGCTTCCCCCTCTTCAATGGGTTTTTTCCATGACGTGCCTCTTTCCAGCGGCTTGCCCGGGCGTAGCTCACTGATTGGTTCGTCTTAATCCGGCTTCGTTGCTCTACGCCGAGACAGGCTACGTCTACGGCTGGCGCCTCGCGACGGATGGTGGGAGATGGCAGATCAAGACGAACTTTAGAATATCAACGACTTAAAATCATAATAGGTGTTAGCAGGTGTAATTCGAATGCATTTATTGGGAGAATTTTAAGAGATACCGTTTAAAGGCACATGTCTTGATGTGGGGGAAGAATTCCAGTTGGACCAAGATAGGGGTCGGTTTCATGCACGGTGATGGTGCCGGGGTAAACGTCCTCTTGGACTGTCTGCCACTAGACGGGCATATAACGCTACGAACATATCCGTGCTCGGAAGAGGGTATGTGATTTAAGAAGTCGTATTCAAAAGCCGGTAACTCGGCTTTTAGGATCCCGTTTGATTTTCTACTATTGATGGTATTCCGGACAAGGATATCGCTAAGGATCCAGGCGGAGGTCCTAGTCCATGGCGACTTCGTTTAATATCGTTTCGGCATCCGCTAGCGTATCCAGAATTTCCTCGAAAGGCGGTGGTATTTTGAAAAACATCTGTTCCATTGCCTTGTAGTCCTTTTTCAGGTTCTCGATGGCTTCAGGCTTGGGTAGACGTTTGAAGACGCCTCGTTTGGCTGTATCGTAGTTTGCCCAGGAGGAGCGGAAGAAACGGGACTTGTGCTGAACGACGCGGTTCAGGAGTTCGTCGCTCTGGATCGCTTTCTTCCTGATGGGGTTCTTCCAGAGGGCTGCGAAGTCGGCATAGTGCCTCGAGAAGCGGTCACGGTTTCTGAGATTGGGCCGATGGTGTTCCGCATGGAGGATGGTCGCTTTCTCCCAAAAGGTTCGCTCGATTTCCAAGGCGACGACTTGCGCGTGGCAGTCGACGAAATGGCCTTGCGCAGCTGTTCGGGCTCAATGTCGAAATTGTAGTCGGCATAGCCTAGCTCCTCGTAGGCCGCATGGACGAGCTGCCCCTTGCTCCAAGCCACGGATCAGGCCTTCTTGCTTTCAGCAGGAAGCTCGGGCTTTTCAGCAGGAGGCCCGGGTTTCCTAGCGCCTCCCCTAGCGCTTCCCATAGCGCCCCATGAGGAAAGAGCCTCTTCGGGGGAACGGCGCCAGCCTAGCTTTTGAAGCCTTTCAACCTCCTCCTCGCCTTTCGCGCCGATGTAGCGGTAGCCTCCTCCCGCCGGGCCGGGCTTCCCTGACAGGCCGGGATACCTCGTTCCGCTAACGCATTCGCGGTAAAGGATCTCTGTATAGGTCCCCGCGCCGGCAGGGCCTAGGGGGCTGGTCCGGTCGGGGTTAAGCCCGAGCTCTTTCTTCTCTTCTGAAATCATATTGGTAGTATATCTCTAAATTCAGCTAAATGTCAACGTTCATGCTTCGGGCGGGAAAAGCAGGGGCCAAAGGCCCCCGCTGGAGGGAAGGAACTTATTCTTTATCGACCGCAGCAGCCTCTTGGTTGAAGATCAAGATGCCGTTCATTTCGGGGTTGGTGTTCACGACTCCGAAGAACGTATCCACGAAGAACACGCTTTCAAACGTCCGGGAACTGTACTCCTTGGTCATCACGATCTCGAGCCCTTGCTCCGTAGTATACCGAAGAAAATCGACGCCTTGCTCGCCTGGCACGTTGTAGCGGCCCGCCCGCAGCTCGATCGAATCCTTGTACCAGAACGGGTTCGCGGCCGTTGCCGTCTTGTTGAGGAATGTAATCGCGGCCGTTGCGGACGTTGCGGACGTGGTGACGACTTCAGCATTCTTATTCTTGTAGGAGATTTCAGGCGCGGTTGGACTAGCGCCGTTAGCCCCTATGATTGCAGGGCTGATCGTCATCGTCGTGCCGGTATCGACAGATATGACGCGGAACGTCTTAAGCTGCCCTGTGTTCTCCTTGGACACCATGTGAACGCTGTTGATGCCTGCAATGGTGAACGCATCGCCAACCGCAACGCCTGTCGTGGTCGAGACGGTGACCGTCTGGTAGCGGTTGCGCGCTACGGTGCTCTCGGAAGAAAGCGGCACGTAGCGAACTTGATCGCCGTTGGTGGCTATCGTAATGGTGGCGGCGTTGGCGGCAAGCTGCTTTCCAGCGTCAAGCTTGAATGTATCGAACCCTGCGACGTCACCGATCCTGGACTTCTCGTAGGCAGTCAATGCCTTCGTTTCGAGAGTTTGACGATTCGGCAGGTTTCCGGCGAGACCGTTGTAGTCGCGGGAAGTGATCCCGAGATAGCGGTTCTCGTTGGGGATGCCGACTTCATTCATCAGCGAACTGCACGTTGCAATGTCGTCATAGTCGCCAGCCGCGCCGATGATCGTGGAAACGAGCGTACCTTGAAGCGATACGCAGTCGCGAACAGCCGTGTTGATGTCGGAAGAAAGCGCGGTTGCTGCTTTCTGCAAACGAGCTTCCTGCTGCTCATCGTGCATTTCCTTTGCGTTGAGCTTCCACGACGCGCACTTGCTTTGATCAAGACTGCTAGGAGATAGCTGCTTAACGTCCGTAGTCCCGTAAGGTTGAGGATGCCAAATAGTGTCGTTGGACCGCGCCTTCGTGCTGTAGATGGAGATATTGTTGGAGAGAGCGCAGGCGTCTTCGAACCCTGAAAAAATTTTGTCGAATGCTCTCTTCTCCTCTTCACTGAATGTGTTAGCCATTATTTTCTATTTTCTAACTGTTTGAATTTCATTTAATTGGTGCGATTACCTGTTGTTTGAAGCTATCTCTGTCAGGGTTCCATTTCGAGAGGTCGGATGTTGGCCGAAACCCGAGAGCGACTACTTCCTTTTTAGGAAGAGCGAATTGGCATCGCCGATTTTTCCGGCGTGAATACCCCAGAGTGTCCTATTTTCTATGTTCATGGCTATTTATGCTTTTGGGTCTGTTTCTGGCGGTGGTGCTTTAGGAATTTGAAGTGCTCCTGACTGACCCGCTTAAGAGAAACGTTTTCATGAATTCCGAGTAAGGATAGATCGTTTAGATCGTTTGCATTGATTTTAGGTGCAATGATGATTTTTCCCGAGTCTTCAAAACTGATCATGTGTTTGTCGAATAGGGCATCAAGGTTGGCCGTTAGAAGGAGCCCGTTGTAAACGTTTAGCCTCTCTGAGTCGCTATCGCAGTCAGCCCAAGATTTGATGTGGCTTGCTCTGAGTGTTTCTGGTATCTGAATTCCGGTTACGGAGCATGAGGCGTTCCAATAGTCTATTAGGCTATCCCTAAAAATATTTTGGCCGATGCGTTGCTTGACCAATCTTTCGAGCTCGGTCTGCCCAAGCTCCTCTTTCGCGATAGCTTCCGATAGCTCCTTTTTAAATCGTTTTTCTGGTTGGTTGGGTAATGCTCGTGCAAAACGAGCAGCTTGGGATAGTAGTTCGCCGAGTTCGAAGTCGTTAAAAACCTGAAAGGACTCCACCTGCTCTTCGTTTCGAAGTCTCTTGAGCTCAATAGTGATGCTGCTTTCGTCAAAGCAGACCGCCCACTTTGATGACTTGCTTTCTTCAATCTTGGCTTTTGCTGAATGGAGCGAGGATTCGAGTTCTACAAGAAGATCACCGCTTTCAAGGACTACCTCCCATCCATTGTCGTATCCGGCCTTTTCGATGATTGATCGTTCAAGCGAATTCATCAGAGATCCTTCAATTCCTGTAATTCCTGTAATTTACGAACTACAACCTGAATATTTGTAGACGGGTTTTCGTTCCAGAATCCTTTAGGAGATCGCTTTTCCGCCTCATACAGAAGCTTGTCTGCATGTTGGAGAGCTGTTTCTAGTCTGCTTTCGAGTTTGTTATATATTTTAGGGTCGTTCTTTTGGTATCCATGACCAAGGCGAGACTTAGCCTCGAGCCGTCTTACCAGATCGCGCCTGCTGATTCTTGTGTCGTGATAGGCGAAGTGGAGTAGGTACCAAAGTTCGAAACATTCGTTCGCCCATATAGCAGTTAGATCGTTGTGCTTTTGGGCTTCGTCGAAAGCTTGTTGGTAGTGTTGCTGGGGGAAGCTGTCTCTGTCGAAAACACAGTAGACATGAATGAATGGGTTCCCGGCTCGTGTTGCTTCTTTTTGCAGCTTAATTCCTTTGCGAACAACGTTAATGGTATTGCCCGCTCCGCCTTCTGGGACGATCTCCACCTGCTTTTTGTCGACAGGAAAGCGGAGCAAGTAATCCAGGCTGCTTTTCGAATCTTCCGAAATGATCAAATACCGTTTGAGTGGACGCGTTTTCTTGGGACGGCTCGGGCTGTTTTGATTTCGGTATCTGCGTGAAGAAGGCATTGGCTTTTACATCGCAAACTCTTCTAATGCGCTGCGTGGCACAGCTCCGAAGATCCCTTGAAGGTATTGACGGTTGAACTTCGTGGTTTGGCGCACGTCTTGTTTGTCGAATTCGTCCAAGCACAACAAAGTGGTCGCACCTTGTTCGTCTTTGTCGCAAAACCAGATCTGGTCGCGTCTCATAAGTTCTGGCGTCATTAAGCCTGTATCGTGAGTAGCAAACACAATTTGCGCTCCCTTTCGATTTTGCGGTCCTTGGAACCACTGCAAAATCGCTTTCGTGAGGTTGGGGTGGAGGTGCGCTTCGAATTCATCGATAAGCAGAATGGAACCTTCTTCTATCGTGTGAAGAATTGGACCGGCTAGGGCGACGAACTTTCGAGTTCCTTGAGATTCATTTTCCTCAAGGTCGAACTCCTCGGTTCCTACGATATTCCCGTTTTTATCAAATACGCTGTGGCTTGTGAGGATTTCGCTTTTGCTCACTTGGTTCGCAAGTATCCGCTTTCTGGCGTCTGCGGGCATGTCCGGTGGAAGATCCTGTTCTGTTAAAGGCTCGGTACCGCTGCGAATGTTGCAGATGTTGAAGTCTGCTTTTTGTACGAATTCAAGCAGGTCGTTTCGGTGACGTTCCTCGCCGATCCAGTTCGCGGTAAAGCCCATGAAGCCTACTTCGTTAAGGCCCGAGACATAGCGAAACCTTCTCAGCCAATCCATGATTTCTTCTGCAAAGGCGAAATTGAACTCGGCGCAGACTTTGAGAAACAGCGTATTGGGACGGGTCCGCTCGGCGAAAGGTTTTAGCCCCTTTTCTTGAAGGGTGTTGGTCTTTATCTCCTGTTTCTGCCTCGCGAAAATCTCGGCAGGTTTGCTTTTGGGCCGCTTGCGAAAGAGCCATTCTTCCTGCACGCCTTTCGCGTCCACTGCGAAACCGTAGCGATAAAGGAGTTCGCCAACGAGGAACTCGATCTCGAAGACCGATGGTTTTTTTGCGGAAGATCTCTCAGTATTGCCGGCTAACACAGAATCGCCGGCTAACACAGAATCGCCGGTTACATCAACATCGCCGTATACCTTAGCATCGCCGGATACCTTAGCATTGCCGGATACCCAAGCACCGCCGGATATCACAGCATTGCCGGATATCACAGCATTGCCGGATATCACAGCATTGCCGGATACGATAGTAGGGCGGGATCTCTGTAGCTTGAACGGTTGGACTGGGATTTCGGGCGATTCGACTTTCTCGGAGATGGATTCGACAATGAAGCGCTTCATCCAAATCATCGCATTAATGACGTTGGATTTGCCGGAGGCGTTGGCCCCGTAGATGGCGGCTGTCTTCAGAATGCTGTTTCCAGCCTTTTCCATGACATGGCTATGAGCGAGATGCTTGTCGCCTCTGGCTGCCCGCATGATGAGGGATTGCCGATCGCGAATGGAGCGGAAGTTCTCAACTGAAAAGGAAATCAACATGATTAGAAGTTTATGTGCATAAAAAATGCAGAAACAAGGATGAAGTTAGCTTCCAGTGACTTTTTTAACTATTTTTATTTGGGACAGCCGTTGCGCTCTTCCTTTACTCTGTGAAAATTCCGTCGATCAGCTCGGCAGTGGTTCTGAGCTGGTTGAAAGCCATGCCGGGGTCGGCTAGAGATCTCCCGTTTGGGTGGCAGGCCATATTGCGGAGTTCTCGGGCTGCGGTTAACCGCTTCTCGGTATCAGTGTCAATGACTCCGTCTTCGCCTAGCTTCTCGATGTTTTTTGCGTAGGTCTGTTTCCCCATGGGGTCGTTCGCTCGAATTCTTACTGCGAGTTCAAGCGTTCTGTAGCAGTGCTCCATTCCGGGGGTTGCGGGAGGGTAGTAGAAGTAGGAGTAGATCATTGCCCCTCGGCTCGTTTCAAACATCGCTTGGACCTCAGCGGGAATCGATTCGCTCAGCTCGATACCCATAAAGCGCTCGAGCCAAGTGCGTTCGTCTTTTTGCAGTCCCATCAAACGAGGACCATCGAACTTGAGCCAGTTTTCTGGATCAATACGCCTTAGCTGTAGGTTGTCGTCGTAGATCGAGGCCATTTGTCGTTAGAGGTCCACTCCAAGGAACCGATGCTTTGCCTCAGTAGTCCGCAGTACTGGTTCCAACAGCCATGGGTCAGTTTGAAGTTCTTGTGGGGGTGGTTCCGTCGTTGTAATTATGTATTGAAACGGTGGATTCGTCTTGGCTTCCGATTCAAGACGATTGATTAGGCGAAATAGGCTGTGATAAATATGGACTGACAGATCCGCTTCTCTTGGGCTGTCGTGCATCAGAAAACGGGGATGGTAGGCGTCGTCGCGAATGTAGGCATCGGCCAAGGCTGTAAGGTCGAATGCCAACAATCTGACTGTCTCTAGGGCAGCACTATCGAGACGGCCGTGATAATTCAGAAAAGGTGTGATCGATTTACCGTGCCAATTGACGCCGGAGTCGATCTCTTCTCCGAGTAGCTCTTTCACTACGAAGCGATATAGCTCCGAAAAATTATGCATCCGCTTTTTATGAACGGACTTTTCTGTATCCAGATTTTTGTCGAGTTTGTCCTTCTCTCCGGAAAAGAGCTTGATCGATTGTTCGTTCTTTTCTTTGGAATCGAGTGCCTGAACCAAGTTGTTTTTGAGGATATTCGCCGTGTCGACGAGCTTGGTCAAACGACTTGCACGTTGAATGTTCGATAGGTGGACTTTCTCTATTTTATCGAGTTGAGCTTTTGACGCTGCTTCTTCCTTTTCGCGATTCTGGAGTTCGACGAATAGGCTCATGATGCGCTGATCCAGCAGGGCCTTTTCGTATTTGAGAGCGTCTGCTTCAGATCGTATTTTGCTTAGCTCTTGATCAAGTTCGCTATCGCTCGTGCGTTCTTTGGCGAAAGGACAAGCATTTATAACATCCTTGGAAAGAGGTCGAGAGCAATGGCCACGAAAAGGGAGCCATTCACGTTTTTTGCGCTTTCGCTCATCTTCTTTTTTCGCGCCGGTCTTGATTGCTATTTCTTCGGTAAGAGCCTCGGCGTCTTCCTTTGTGTCGTTCCAGCGTATTCGAGCTGCAAAGGTTTCGGCAGTAGCATCTCGGAGACTTTGTTGAGCTTTCTGAAGCTCTGGGTCATCGTCATGCTTGCGTCTTAGTTGTTTCAGCTTCCTTTTCGATGTTGCTGATCTTTTGAGTAACGAATTCTTCGGGAAGAGGCGAATCGACAGAAAGCCTAATCTCCAGTAACGAAGCGAGACGTTCCACATCTGTACGAAGTTGATCGTCTAGCGAGCTTCGTCTCGATACGGCGTTTTTGTGGTCGGTTGAGAGTTTGGCGAATTTTCTCAACATCACTTGCTCCGTTTCAGAGGCTAGTCCCAGTGCGTATCGCATGACGCTTTCTTTTTCTGCTTCGATGAGTTCCGCGCTATTGGATTGGCTAGAGGGATTGCGCCAGGCGAGGAGATTGGAATAGCGGCTTTCTTGGTCCCTGGTAAGCCATTGCAGTAGCATTTGCCATGATAGCTTTGAGTCATTGATGGGGAGTTTCGGGCCACCATTGTTGCCGAATAACGTAGATTCGATTTCTCTTTGGTAATCGTCCCATCCGGCTCGAGGGAGTGTGGACTCGTCAATCAGGTCGTTGATTTGACCACCTTGAACAGCAAAACGTTTGGGACCTATCCCTAGCGGTCTACCTACGAGCCACCGTTGACCGTTCACCCAAACCTCGGCAATTGCCCATCCTTGAGGGAACTTATCGCGAAAAGCGTTTCGGAATATGTCTGAGCCGTAGTTTGTGTCACCTAAAATAAAGCGGATGAAACGACAGAAGGTCGTCTTTCCTGTCGCGTGGCCGGATACCTTTGAGCGTGGTTGGTTATCGCCCTGACTCGCCCCTGGTTCTGCCCATAGGATGTTTAGTCCACGACGAAGCGTCATCGTGCGTAAGAGGGAGTCTTCGCCTAGCGGCAACTCTTTGTAGACCGAAAGGCGTTCAACCCAAAGAGCAGGTTCGGTCCTCTCGGGCACAGGAACCAGGGAAACGGGTGCTTCAATGAACGAGAACTCCGATTGCTTTTTCATCGCCTACGCAAGGGCTTGGCCGATTTCGTTGAGTTTTTGTTGGAAGGCAAGGTGCTCTGTCCCGAGATCGATTATAGATGCTTGAGATTGAATGATTTCCATCGCTACGTTTGCGTCATTGGCAATCGCGCTCTCGGATATCGGCGCGTCTTTGTTCTTTAGGACTAAACGGCGTTTTGCCTTGGATGTATCGAAACCCAAATTAAGCTCACCCAATTCACTGATAGCTGCGAATACAGTCTCATGCGAAAAGCCGGGCGGTTCTGTTCGTAGCCAAGAATCTACTACGATGGGTTTTCGCGCATCCGGAGTTTCGGCGAGTTTGCTTGGTTGGGATAGGAGAAATATCGCTTCAATAAACGTATCGAGATCGAGTGTTTCGTTCTCCGCTGTCCGCAGAAGGGCGGGTATCAACTCTATGAGGTAGTCGGCCTCGGGTATCGAAGCGCGTTCAACCTGAGTAGATGTCGTTGGCGTATCTTCCGCTTCGAGCGCGGCCCACGCTTCGAGGACGAGACGTTGGGTGCGGTATTCACCGAATTGCTTCATTTCGTTGTTCTTTAGAACTCGAAATGTCTCTGAAGGGTAGTCGTCCTGATGGATATTGGATGGATCTAGTATGTAGAGAAGATCTTCCTTAGTCAGTTGGTACAATTTTGCGAAATAGGCATCCATCTCCGCTCTGAGCATGGATCGACGCTCTTGGTCCATTGAAAACGGTTCTCCATCGAACCCTAAGTCCTCAGCCCATGGTTTCATGCTTGGAGTTGTGTAGGTCAGTTCGAGAATTCTCGGGACAATGTATTTAATATCTTGTGGCTTGTAGTGTTCTGGTGGAAAGACCGGCAGTTGACGCAGATAGTGAAAACTGAAGCTTGATCCACCTAGTTTTTGTCTCGCGATGTAATCAAGTGTCAGGGAATTGAGGTTTCCTAGCAGGCATGCGGTCTGTATTGGGGTGGCGCTCGTTGAAATTAGGTAAATGCTATCTCCGGCAGCTGATCTCGGGAAAACAGCGCTGATCAACGTTCTTTCGTCACCTGATCGAGCAATTTTTCGCCAACCGACGAGCCAACGTGGCGTTCGAGCTTCTATGATTGAGCCGATGGCCGGTCCGAGGCTAGCGCAATTATGGATCAGCTTGAGCTCTTCGTCTGTTAATGGCGGGCACGTTCGGGAGGCCTTGAGTTGCTTGGGGTCGAGCCAGGAGGCTGAATCGCGATCGAAACGAGAGAAATGGCTTCCACCTTTTTCTAATAGTAGATGGATTGCGAAATCCGTTTGAAGTTCGGTGAGCTCGAAGCTGTCAATGCCAGCGAGGATCCAGGTGGCTAAGACAATTTTCAGTTGCTCTTCATCTTGATTTTTCCAAGCTTCGCAAAGTCCTTTAGGAACGCGAGCAATCTTGGTGTAGACTTCACTTTCTGGCATCCAGTAGCGTGGTGTTACGTCTGTTTCTGGATCACGTTTCATATCAATAGGCAGGTCTCCGATTACATAGCCATTGCTCTGGCTATCCCAACTGTAGGTTGCCCAGCGATGATCATATTGGTGTATCATTTTTGCCTCGTATAGGGGCAGCGCGCCTTGCTCCTGCTGATTATGGAAAAGATGGCTGTATCTAGACATATCGAACAGGGTTGTCAGTTGCGCTCCCCATGGGTTGATCTCTAGCTGGCCTTCGCGTTTTTCCTTGTGAAGAACGGGAACGCTACCGTATATTTTCTTTGTTAGCTCTGCGTCTGACTTCGACATGAATATTGGGCATGTTCCGGTATTTGGGTTCAGCAGATCGAAATCGTTCGGTTCAAGTTCAAACCATTTAGACTCAACCCTTAAATCCTCGATCGTTTTCGCATGGAATAGCATCTTAACACGGTCGGACTTTCCGAGAGTAATCAGGCAGAAGGCTGAGCGATCGTCGGTTCCTTTGAACCATCTTCGGATTTCATGAAGTCCCGCCAGCTTCACTAGTTTTTTTCCATTTAGTATATGTGAAAAGAAGTCCTTGGCCGTGTCGTCGGTCGCTATTCCTATTGGAACGATGAACCCAGCCCACCCAGAGGAGGAGCGTATGCTTAAGATGCATTCCGAAAAGAGTGAATAGGTGTTTACGTCCCCAACTCCGGTAAGCGGGTAGCGACCGCCTTGAGCGCCATTGACATGCGCGTATGCGCTTGTCGCTTCCGCAAGGCGTTTCGTAGAGATGTATTCATTGTATATGCGCGCGGAGCATGCATTTTCCTGGCCTTCTTCTAAAAGGGCGCTGATTAGCTTGTCACGTTCGGACTTGTTCTTCGCGTTCGCTATTTCGGGCGCTCTCGTAGCGAAGAACTCTTTATCCTGTAGTTTGATGCGTTCCCATGGCGGGTTGCCTAGCGCGCAATCAAATCCACCTTTGCCGAAAATGCGCGCGAAACGTATTGGCCAGTGCAATACGCGCGCCTCCTGACAAATGGCGCGCGCTGCTTCGATTGTCGAAGAGGTATTCGCTCTATCAGGTTCAGCGAAAAGGAGATCGATGAGCGTTTGAGTTGTGGGGCAGCGCTGCAGCGCGTTCTCTGTTGATTTCTTAGGCGTTAGGAAGGCGGCTATAGCAAGATCTGCTGCGCGCGCGAGAGAGCTGTCTTGCGCTTCTTTTAGGAAATTCGAGTATGCTTTTGCTTTTGCGGCGACTTCATCGGTCGATCCGTCCGGCATTGCCTCTATTGTATTTAATTTTGCGAATGCATTTTCGAATACTGCGTCTTCGAAGAGTGGCGCCGTGTTGTCGGCGAGTCGTTTCTTTAGGGATTTGAGCGCCTTGGCATTGATTGCGGCGAGTTGCTTACAGGTTTCCTTGTCGTCGCCAGACAAGGCTTTGAAAGCATCTTTTGGGATGCCTTTTTCTAATTGCTTGAAGTCGGCTATGCCGAGGAGGGCGTCACCGCATAGCAAGTGGTGGTCGAGGAAAGAGAGAGCTTGCGCGGGCTCGAATCCTTCCAGCCAAAGAGCGGTGCGGGCCAGCTCAATTGCCATAGGGTTGCGGTCAACTCCGTAGATGCAATGGTTGATTACCTCTCGCAGCGCATGGCGATAATCGGCAGGACGCGCTGATCCGTCGATCGCTCGGAGTTCCGCTAGACGTTCAGCCAAGCGTCGAGCTGCTCCGAGGAGGAAGTGTCCACTGCCACACGCAGGATCGATGACGGCTATTTCGAGTAACGCTCCGGTTGGGTTGTCTGGGCGCTCCTTGAGCTTTTGATCGATAACAGGTTCAAGAGCGCTATCGAGCAATTCTTGTACGAGGGAGTCTGGCGTGTAGTAGCTGCCGGATGTTTTTCTCGCATGGCCGTCGCTGCTTTCCGCATCGGTGATTCCGGCGAATCCAAAAAAGCGGCCGGGAAGGTCTATCGTCGGAACGAGCTCCAAGAGGCTTTCGTAGACCGAACCTAATTCTTCAGGCCCCATATTGCGATAGTCTACAGCGGAACGTTGACCTGAGTTGTCGGACCATCGGAGTTGCCGCATCACGCGTAGGAGACTACGGTTGGATACAAGGCTCGAATCGAGATCTGGGCATTGGTCTCCTGCGAAAAGCCCGCCGAGGGCGGGGAGGGCAAGATGCGGTTCGCCTTGAGCGAGGCTGCGGAAGAGGATGCGAACGCATTGCCAAAGGTCATAGTGATTATCGAATCCGGTTTGGCGTAGGGCGCGGTCTCGCAAGCGCTTCAGGGAATAGCCGCGTCGATACGCTTCGACGGCCTGTGGAGATGCATCTTCGGCATGAAGAATTTCGCGTTCCTCTACAGTGAAAACGAATAGAAATCGGTAAACGAGCCGGAGGATCTGTTGGAAATAAGCATCTGTGGTCAGCTCGCCTGATTCGAGACGCTCCCTTAGCTCTCGGTTTGAATGATGTTTAAGGAAGGCGGCGCCTAGCTCTAGCAATGCGTCGGTTACGCCGACCCTCATTGCTTTGCGCACGCGCTGGCCTTGCTCGTGGCCCTGTTGCTGCCACGTTTCCCATACGCATTGATCGCCGGGAGCGGTTGCCTCGCCCGCTCTACTTGCGTGAATGAGAAACCAGAGGGCTCTGAAGTCTGCGTAGCGTTTGTTGCGGAGGATGAGCTCTAGATCGAATTCAAGGTATTGCGGACGTGTAAGCGTGTCTGCGTCGCGCAAAATCCGAAGCTGCAGGCCATTAGCGACGATGGCCCATGCGCAGGGCTCGCTTGCATTTAGAAACTGTTGAGCGAGTTGGTAGGGCGATTTGCGGCGCATGCCGGATCCGATGACGTGGAAGCGTTCATCAGCCACATCGAGTCCGACATCGTGCGAAGCAACGACAACGGGTACTCTTCCGCGAGCGAGCAAGTGAATAGGGTACCCCCGACTTTCGATTTCGATGGGCTGAGTTTGCTCGGCGAGGTCTCCATAGCCTAGGCAATCGCGTAGAAATTCAGCGACGAAGCCGCACGTCGCCTTGTGTGAATCGATGTCGGCGCGCTCGCGCGCCGCGTTGAAGTTTTTCCATTGAGCTGAGGCGATTCGGAAGGATCGGCCCTGTTCATCAAGCAGGGTGAGTCCTTTGGCCAATTGGTAGTCGGCTACTGTCTGAAGGTCATGTTTGCCAAGGGCTGCTTTTTCGAGAATGGCTGGAACGAAAAGGCTGCCTTCCAGCTTGAGGGAATCGAATATAGGAGTATCGGAATTTCGACGCGACATGGGAGAGCAGGCTATAGGCTATCTGGGAGGAGGACGTAGGCGCCGATGCAATCGACTGGGAGACAGGGGCTCACGCTGTAGCTCCCCCTGTCGTCAGCCGCTTCACGGATGCGGCGATGATCGCTGAGAAGGTCGTTTGCGCGCTCTGTAGCGAGAGATTCGATACGATCACGATTGTTTCCAAAGAAGTCTAGGGCTTTTGCGATATTCCTTTTTGCAGTCGCCTCATCGAGATTACTTGAGGGGGTGACTTCCAGGAGCTTGGTAACGGAATCGTCACCCAGCCAACGAGGGTTTTGGCTGCCTTCGATTGCGATCGCTACGGTTTCTTCGGCCATCAAGTTTCGTTGTCTGCCTTGTTTTCGGTAGGTGAGCTGATGTCGTAGGCGCAGGAGATAGACCACCGTCATGACCTCTACATCCTCTGTAACGGTTGCGGCGCATCGCGAGGCGAGTGGAGACGATTCTTCAATCGCTGCTTCCAAAACGGTATCTGATAAAATGGATACAAGAGGATGCGTACGGTGTATGAACTGAGCTTGGCTATTGGGTGGATAATGAAAGTCGATGCGATGGCCTTTCGATATGCCTTCTTGGCCGAGACGTTCGCGTAGGATTTGGGGAAGGTGTTCTGGCCGGAAATTCCATCCCGCTTGAGATGAGCCGAGAGGCGAGTTCAGTCGTGCACAGGCGTTTTTAACAAAGCGTTCTATTGCGCTTTGGTCGCCGATTAGCTTGAGCTGCTTTTCCCACTCGGGAAGGACTTCCTCGGGCTTGATACGGCGCTGAGCGAAGACAGTTCTATTGATTTTCGCTTTTTCGTATGCGTCTTCCCATTCGGTTTGAAGAGGGAGCAGGTCGGCTGAGGCTTCAGAGAATTCGAGGTCTAGTTCGGCTTGGGTCACGTGGGAGTCACGGTTTCGTTTGAGCAACGCTGCCTTGATCATGGCTTGGTTGATACGCTTCTCATCTTGAGGCATCGGCACCATGACGCCGAGTTCGCGTTGGATGTCGCGAGCCTTGCGAATGATTGCGTTGAAGATGAAGCCATCGACGGGGTTGTCCTGACCCCAGAGCATGGTGCAGCGGACTTCGGGCGCTTTCTGGCCAAAGCGGTCGACTCGACCTTCACGTTGCTCGTGCCGCGTTGGGTTCCAGGCAAGATCGTAGTGGATAACGGCAGTATAACCTTCCTGTAGATTGACGCCTTCGGACAGGCAGTCTGTTGCGACGAGGATCGGCTGGTCGGTTTCAGCAAGTTCTTGAACTCGAAGTTCGCGTTCCTCTGGCGTGAACTCGCCCGTCACGGCTTCGATGGTGGCCTTGGTTTTGTAGTGTTTCTTCAGATGTTCAGCGACGTAGTGAGCGGTGGCAACATAGCGGCAGAAGATGACCGGCCGGAATCCCTCAGAGATCAGATCCTCATCGAGGTGCTTGATGAGCGCCTTTAGTTTTGGGTCGCCTGATTTGCCTTGGAGTTGCTGTGAGGCCTCTATCAATTCCGCAAGCGCTTCCGAGTCCTCGATTGCTCCGGCGGGTTCGAGATCGCTCTGGGAAAGTTCCTCACCGTCCCCATCCTTGATTCTGTCTTCATCTGCTAGAGCTTGCATTTCCTCCAGTGAGCCGGTTAGGCGAGTTGTGAGGGCTCGCTCTGCTGCTGCAGGCGACGAGGCTACACAGCGAAGGAGGGCGAGCGTCGCGTACCAAATCATGCGCTTGGCAGAGCTGTCGCGAGATTCCGCGCGTTCGGCTAAGGTGAGACAGTAAACTTGAACACAGTCGAAGAAGTCTCCCCATGCTCCTGTAAGATTGTAGGTCACCTCGGTTGTTTTCCGTCGAGGGAATACGCTGAGGTCTTGCCATTCCTCAATGTCTCGGCGGCGGCGCTGAACGAAGTTTCGCGCTAACTCATCGCGAAGGCGATTGCGTTGCGTCTGGCTTCCATCCTGTAGCTTCAGGAATTCAGGATTGAGAAGAGAAAGTAGGTTGTGGAAAGCACTGTCGTCGCCTGAGTGGGGTGTGGCGGACAATAGGATTAAGTGACGCTCGGAATCGCTAGCGAGTTGTTGCAAAAGCTCGAAACGCAATTGTTTGCCACGACCACCCGAAGAGCAGGTATGGGCTTCGTCGACAATGATGCATTCGGGAGCGATTGATAGAAAGTGGGACCGATGTTGATCGCTTTTGATATAGTCGAGGCTCACAACCACGAAAGGATGCTGCTCAAAGAGCGAGACACCTGGTGGCAGTTGTTTTTCAATGCGTCTTGCGCTGGAGGAAGTGAGGGCGACGGCTTTAAAGTGAAAATGATTTTCGAGTTCGCTTTGCCACTGGTCCACGAGGTGGGGTGGACAAAGGACTGCGAAGCGTGTGATTTCACTACGGTCGTAAAGTTCGCGAGCGATGAGACCTGCTTCGATTGTTTTGCCGATGCCTACGTCATCAGCAACCAGAAGGCGGACAGTGGGCAAACGCATTGCCATTAGGAGCGGAACGAGTTGGTAGGCTCTTGGCTCGACAGCGATATTAGCGAACGAACGAAATGGACCTGCGCCTGAACGCAGCTTAAGCTGAAGAGCATCCCGAAGTAGAAGAGCGGCTGTGTGGTTGCCCAATTGATCCGGATTGGGTGGGGGGAAAATAGCGGCTTGAGGCGTTTCGAATTCTAGTTCTGGGACAATGTAGGCGATATCGCGATCCGATCCTCCCAAGGGCCGTAGCTTTAGCTCTTCTGATGAAGACCCAGGTTGGACAACCCATTGGCGACCGCGGGCTTTTACCAACGATCCAGGTGAAAATTCAGGAGTTGAAATCATGGGTGAGAGGCGAGAGTCGTTCCAAAAACAGTAGTGTGTTTCGAGACAGTGTCCGACCAGGTAGATTTGTCGGAGGAAAATGTTATCAAGGTATAGCCCCTCTCGCTTGCGTAGTCTGCTAGTCCATCTTCTGCAGTGGACAACAGAATGATGGCTCGGCCTGCTTTGTATAGCCCGTCAGCTGTCCAGGATCCGTCTTTGAGTGGGAATTCGGTTTTATCCGGCAAGCGAAGGCTATTTGATTCGAGAAAGCTTAGCCAATCTTGCAGCTGTGAAGGGGAGGCAGTCGAAGTTGTTTTAGTCGTCGATGCTTTTGAAACTGTGCCGTTTGCCAGTTTGGAAAGGATTTCAAGCGCAACTTCATCGCGGCGATTTATTAGTTCGTGGTCGGGCTGGTTAAAATATGAGAGTAGGCACTGGTAACAGCCTGCCTCGCAGATGCGCTCGCCATTTACCAATTGCTCATGTTCTGGTAGATCGGTTGGCGAGAATGTATCCACATTTTTAAGATCATAATGCATGATCTTGAGAGCGTTTCTAGCGACGATGGCCAATTGGGCTGGATCGCTACTGAGTCGGCTTAGGACGCCTGCACCGCCTTCCGCAGCTTCATAGAATAGTAGTGCCTTGCGGTTGGATGAGTTCGGAAGAGACTCTACGGCTAGCTCTGATCCTTCGATTTGGAATGTCTCCGCAATGCCCCGCTTGAGGGCTGATTGAAGCGTCGCCATAGAATCTTCGAGAAGCGTTTTGTTTGGCGTGAAAATCAAGATGTTCCGATGATCTTCAACAAAGGGCACTATGCGTTGTGTGGCCTGCTTCTCCTCCTTGGGCTTTCGTGGGGAAGCAATATCTGTTACTTCATTTGAGTCGGGGCTGTCCTTCTTGCTCCAATGACCTGTGATTGGGTTTATGTAGAAGCCCAGTTGCTCTTTGTCGGCCCGTCTTCGCCATCCCTTGTTGACACGCCAGATACGAGCCGCTGGGGAATAGGCTAAAGTCGCGATTTTTTCGTCGCTTATAGATACGTCAGCGTGAGATACCTCAATCGCTCCATTAGCTGCAGGTGTGAAACGGTAAGTCGTTTGCAAGTCATATCCTTGTCGCTGACGTTCCTCCTCGTTGACGGAAATTCGCTCCTGGATGCGTGTCTCGACTGTTTCAATACGATATAATCCATTGATCCTTCCTTCATCATCTAGAGGTTCGAAGCAATGTTCGCAAACGTCGCCCAAGGGTTCTGGAGATGCTTCGTCTCCTAGGTGTCCGTATCCGCATTCAGGGCACACTCTAGCAGATATTGTCGGAAGTGTTGTTTCTGAAGAAATCGAGTCGGAACCATGGATCTTCAGTTTGATTCTATCAACCTTGAACATGCGGCCTTCATGGTAAATCAGGCTTTGCGGTCCGAATTCAGACAAGGCTAGGAATCTCGGGCGGCTTACCATGCTGCCGCGATCCTCCTTGCCTTTGCGATTGGTCGAGGGGATCCACGCCATTAGTGGAAGGCGAGGAAAGTTGTAGCCAGGAAGGAAACCTTGGCTAGCAAGATAGCGGAATGTGTAGAAGTCGTTGTTCTGCGAGTTGCCGATTTTTAGCAACAGTCCAAATTGGTTGTTCGCGTCTTGGTAACGGCGGGTTGCATTTTCACGTTCTTTCGAAGGAGTCGAGGGGCTCTGGATGACGGCATTTGCGCTTTCCATTTGCTTTAAGACTGCGTCATAAAGCGAACGCCAACGTTCGAAAGCTTGGTTGAAGCAGTCAGATGCACGATCGATTACTTGCTCGGCGTAGTTGGAATGGTACCACGGAGCATTTTCTTGATTGAGCTCTGATTGGATCTGCTCAAGGACTCGGTACGCCTCAGTCTTTGCGTTTCTCTGGAGCGAGTCATTGCCAAGCTGGGCTAATAGACCAGGCACTATTGGCTTTTCAGGAGCATCGAGGTTGAGCATGGGCGCGATGCTAGTGTCTAATTGGTATTTTAAGCTTGATAACCAAACAGCATGAAGATGGCTATCAACCATGTCTCGGTTCGAAAGTTCTAGAGTTGGCGCTTTGACAATGCCGTGAACCATGTCGTTGGCATTGTTGAAGAACCACTGATCATGTGGACTCATTGCTGCGCAATAGGTGATAACGAGAGCGGCTTGGCCTGATCGCCCAGCTCTTCCACTTCGTTGGGCGTAGTTGGCTGGGGTTGGGGGAACGTTTCGAAGGTAGACTGTATTCAGAGATGAAATATCAACTCCAAGCTCCATCGTTGGGGAGCAGTATAGAACAGGAAGCTTTGGTAAGGGACCTTTGTTGTCAGGGTTCTCAGACCATTCCTTGTGATCGCGTTCGTTTCTTCTGAAACAGGCCTCCAAGGACTGGCGTTTAGGAGCTTCAACTTGCGCGGTATGCTCGTGTGCTTCGAAATCGAATAGTGGATGATCGCCAGACTTTAGACTCAAGGCGACCTCACGGTAGAGTGTGCGGAAGAATTGATTTTGGCTGGATTCTTCGATGACGTGATCATTGGGAAGGCGCTTCCACAAAAGAACGGCAGACTTTAGAGTCCAGCCAGCTATTTTCTCGTTATCTAATGCCTGTTCTTGAACGTATCCGTAGCGAGCGGCTGCACACAGAAATGTTTTCAGGAGCTCTGCGAGTTCTGGGCCTTTTGCGTTTTTTAAGGTGTCCGACAGTGACGAATCTTTCCAGAATTCGGCATTCTTAATGAGGCGGATCAAGCGTGAACGTGGACCACCGCTAACCAAATCATTCCTAGGGCGACCTTTGTTGTCGGGGCGTTTTCCCAGTACGAGGTATCTTGTTGTCGCAAGCTGTTCATCGTCTCCGAATGACCATCTATCAGTCAGGTAGCTGTGGATCCTTTCTTTAACTCTTTCGTGTTCGAGGCCGTCGAGGAAACGTGATTCGAGGCAAAGGTTTTTGACCATCTCGCCAAAGACAATTTTAGCAAGGCTTGAGCGTTGCGCTTGGGTTGCAGAGAGAAGTGTTGTGTTGGAGTCGAATAGGGAATCGCTCGCTGCAAAATCGTCCAATGAGTCATAGTCCAGTTCTACTAGCTTAAGTTGGTGCAGGTTTGGATTGTTGTATCGCCAGCCTTTTCTGAGGTCGTGTACGAGGCGATAGCCAAGGACGAATCTGAGAGCCTTTTGAGCTTCTTTAAGTCCGATGCCAACGAGAGTTGGGTCGTCAAGGTACTCGCTCAATGTGGCTACCTCAGAACTCCCAAAATTCAGGGCGTTGAATACGCTCTTGGTAAGTGTTTCTTCCGAAAGGTCGCCGTCGTTTGCTTCAAGCGCTGCGATGAGTCCTGACCTGATCAACAGCAAGAATATGAAGTCATTGAAGTGGCCCGCTTGCAGAGCGCAGTCTTGTCGATTGTCTGAAAAGCCCAGCAATTTTCGGAAATCGTCTTTTGCTCCATTTTGAACTCCTTCAGCCTCTGCATACATTCGTAGCAAGGTTGAAAGTGTGAGCATTGTTGTCGCAGATGACCTGCCCTCGCCAGAGAGCCCCGATAGTCGGTTGATGTCACGACCGTGCGACTCGTGAAGGTGGCTGCAATGAACGCAAAAGCGAAACCGGCCGGGAATGAACCAGTAGTAGTTGGTTCCTTGATCAATGCAGCCTTGCGGGTCTACCTTAAGTTTAGTTAGCTTTGCTTTCTTGTAGTGACTTTTTAACTTCGGTTCTTCTTTCGAGGTGTCGATCCATGGATCCGGGTAGTCCAAAATGTCGCCTTTAAATTCCTGGTCCTTGCGAATGGGGGCGAGAAACCCAAACGTTACTCCTTCTTCATTGGAGCTTACGTCATCAATTAGGCGAGGAGTGATGTTCGGCACGTTCGAGCCATCGCTCCAAACAGGGTGATATTCTTGACCGCACTCTCTGCAAAAATGCGTGTTGAAGAGGAAGACTTTCTCGGATTGACGGCCTGGAGCAAAACGCTGCGCATCCAAGGTTATCACTCGTTCACCTGTGGGTTCGAGAGTGCTGAATACACCGCCGGGACCGCTTATGAACTGGTGCAATTTGAATGCAAAAGGTGATCTGCCTTCGGAGGTTTGAAGAGACTGGGCAGCGAGAAGAAATGATTGAAGCGATTGCTTAGCTTCTGTTTCACTTACTTGAGCGTCGTTTGCCAGTTTAGTTGCTGCGTCAGAAAGAGAGAGGGGACGGGCTCTCTGAGGAGCGTTTTCTCCATCGATCGATAGACCGAGCGTTAGTTCGCTCCATATTGCGAGAGGGTCTGTTCTGAATTCGTCAAGCGAAGCCCAGTTGTGGTCGGTTCGCCGGGCTACATCTCGAAGAGTGGCCTTTACTGATTCAATAGATTGTTTCGGGTCTGTAGCTCTTGCCAGTGTTTCATCGATTACGTTGGTCGGAAGGATTTGCTGACCAAAGAGTTTAGATGCGACATTCGCTACGGTTGTTTTTCGATCTTCTTGGGTGCCGGTACTGGACATTGTAGCAGAAGTACCAATACAGATCATTTTTTTGGCATCGAGGCGTTGGCGAAGTCTTCGAACTAACATCGCTACATCGGCTCCTTGACGCCCTCGGTAGGTGTGGAGTTCATCGAGCACCAGAAAATTCAGTCCGATACAATGCTCTACGACTTTCCTGTCTACAGGTTCGTATCGAGTAAGAATATACTCGAGCATCATATAGTTTGTCAGGAGGATGTCTGGAGGCGTATCTGCAATCTGCTCCCGTTCGGCAGTGGATTCTTGGCCGGTGTACCGCGCAACGGTAAGAGAGCTTTGGGTGGGGCCGAGATTGTCGAGAAATTTGTTTAACTCTTCGCGTTGGCTGTTAGCGAGGGCGTTCATCGGATAGATGATGATTGCCCGAGTCCTTTCATTCTTGTCAGTCTCTTTGTCGCGAAGGATTCTGTTGATGATCGGGATGAAAAAAGACAGCGTTTTCCCCGATCCGGTACCTGTTGTTACAACGAAGCTCTCACCTCTTTCTGCTATGGAGATCGCTTCTTGTTGGTGCGTGAATAACCTTAGCGGCAAGGCCACACCCGATTCGCCTTTGAAGCAAAAGATATCTGAGCAGAGGGAGTGAAGGCTTCCTTCCCTAGAGAGTTCTTGGACAGTTTCAGCACTTTTATAGTTCGGATTTATCTGGATGAGAGGTTCCGGCCAAAAACGTAGCTTATTATATTCGTCATCGACTCGCTTTGCAATGTCCTCGGCTTGGATCTTTGTGAAGCTTCGCGAAAATCTTTCGTATTCGTCTATGACTTTTTTCCGAAAAATGAAGACATTTTTCATAGGGGAGGAGCGAGTGGGATTCAAGAGTAGGATGGGACCGCAACTTTTCGCAATTTGATTCAACTACGCAATAAGAGTAAATTTTGGTTTGTCCTGCCAAGGAAAAGCCTAGAGATAATACCCCTCGTGCATAATTGTAGATGCGCTGAAAGTGGATTGATAGAATAGTGCGAAGTACAGAGAAATTAATTCCTAATACAAAAATCTTATGGGAATGTGTTGAGCAAGGTCGAATCAACAAAATAAATAAAAAAAGAGTGAGTGGGTGTGGTTGGACCCCGCAGTTTAGCCCGGTTTGAATGAGAGATTCTCGACGGGTTTCTTGTTGTTGGGCTTGGGTTTAAGCTGCCTGGGGTGGAGATCGCCCGAAGGGCGGTCGGAGCCGCAGGCAGGCTGGATTTGCCTTGTGGCAAGCTCGCTGGGCGTTAGCGCGCCTGGCGATCCATGGGGCCTATGATTGCTGCAGCAGTCCTTCCAGTCCGCGAAGATCACGCGCGATTCGCTGAGCGCGCGGATCAGCTCGCGGTCGAGGCGTTCCTCGCGGAAGCGGCCGTTGAAGCTTTCGGCGTATCCGTTCCGCCAGGGGCGGCCCGGATCGATGCATAGAGCCTCGATCCCGTTCTCGGCGAGCCAGCCCTGGATGGCCTTGGCGATGAGCTCGGGCCCGTTGCCCGAGCGGATGCATTCGGGAGCCCCATGCTCGCGGATCGCCTCCTGCAGCAGGGCCAGCGCGTCGGAGGCCTTGATCGCCCGGTCGGCATGGATGCAATGGCGCTGGCGAGCGCATTCGCCTATCAGGTCGAAGGCCCGCAGCCTGCCTCCCCGCTGGGCGTAGTCCGAGACGAGGCCCCAGGCCCGGACGCGGTTGCGGCGAAGCGCCTTCCGCGGAAGGCCCGCGCAGAGCCCCTGCCGCCGCCTGCGAGGGCGGCGAGGCGGAACCTGCAGCCCCTCCTCCCTGCGGACGCGCTGGACCAGCCTCTTGTTCGCGCGGTAGCCAAGCGACCTCAGCTTTGCCGAGATCTTCTTGCATCCAAGCGTCGGCTGCTCCCCCGGAAGGCGGACGATCTCCGGCTCCAGCAAGCGCTTCCCCTCGGGCTTGGGCTTCGGAAGGTAGCGGAGCGTCGAGCGGCTGATCCCCAGCTACCGGCACGCGGCTCTCCCGGAACGCGACAGCGCGGACTGGACCTTCGCCGCAACCCCGCGGAGGCGCTGAGCCTCCTTCAGATCCATGCCTCCGTACTTGCTCTTCCAACGGTAGAAGCTCTGCGAGCTGATGCTGCGCCTGCGGCAGATCCCCTCGGTCCGAAGCCCCGTGCCGGCCTCCCTCAGTATGCGGATTATCTGCTCGGTCGCGCGTCTTGTCTTTTTCATCGATGATGTCCTTTCGTTGATCGACGAAAATCACCTCATCAAAAGTGGGCTAGTTCGCGGGGTCCCAACCAGAGGGGCCGCGTCTTCGTTCTCGTGACGAGGTTCGACTGAAGCTCCTGGAGCGGATCGCTATATCAAGAAATGGAAGCCGATTGAAACGACGCCGACCGCAAAGCAATAGTAGGCGAAGTGAATGAGCTTTCCGCGCGTGACGATGGCAATCATCCATTTGCAAGCCAAGACGCCCGAAACAAAAGCGGTGGCGAAGCCTGCGAGCAATGGTACGGCCGCCACCGAGCTACTTGCCATTCCCCCGTCGAGTATATCTTTGGCGTTGGCTCCTATGATAGGAATAAGCACCATGAGGAAGGAAAAGCGGGCGACCTTCTTCTTGTCTACGCCGAGCAACAAGCCGACCGCGATCGTCGATCCGGAACGCGAAATTCCTGGGAGCACTGCGATCGCCTGGGCGATCCCGATTAGCAGCGCTTTGGAGCGAGTCACTTCTTCTCCTTCAGGTGGAGAATAGTAGGTGAAAGCCAGAAGCGAGCCGGTGACGATCAGCATGCAGCCCACAAGGAGGACATTGTTGCTGAATAGCCCCTCGATTTGCTCCTTGAATAAAAGTCCGATAATTACGACCGGAATCGCGGACAAAACGATTTTGAATATGTAGTCCGTCGATTCATTCCATTGGAATTTCAGCGCCCCTTTGATGAGTTCTACTATGTCGTTCCTAAATACGACGATGGTGCTCAACACAGTCGCTCCGTGGACAACGACGGTGAAGGTGACATCGCTCGTCGCCTCGATGCCCAGGATCGCTTTACCCAATTCGAGATGCCCGCTGCTGCTCACTGGCAGGAATTCAGTGAGACCTTGGATGATTCCGAGAATGATTGCTTCGAGCAATGACATGATGATGGCGGATTAGAGCGCTAATGCGTTGATTGGCGAGATGTAATCTATATCGGCGTTCGCCACGATAAGTTCAGCGAGCCGCTTATCTAGCGGCGCAGCGATTCGATTGTCGTGTCGATCATCGCCTGCGCTTGGGCGTCATAGGGAGGGCCGAAGAGGTTGAAATGATTGAGACAGTGATAGAGATTGTAGAGATCTTTTCGACGTGTGTATCCAGAATCCAATGGAAATTCTTGTTGGTAGGCGTCATAGAAATCGGAGGGGAAACCGCCAAAGAATTGAGTGAACGCGATATCGGCTTCTCGATCGCCATAGTAGCAGCAAGGATCGAATACCAGGGGGTCGCCGTTTTCTCTGAAGGCTACGTTGCCCGACCATAGATCGCCATGAAGCAGCGAAGGCATTGGACGATAGTCCTGGAAGAGCTTTGGTAGCTCTTCATAGAGCTTGGATAGGCGCTTAGGAACGAATCCCTTGCTCTCGGCCAATTCGACCTGAAAGCGGAGTCGATGCTCTTGAAAGAAGGGGAGCCATACATCGCTCTTGGGGTTTCGTTGAGGAGTGGCGCCGATGTAATTGTCGCGATGCCAACCGTAATAGGGTTGCTGTGTTCGGTGCAACGATGCTAGTTGCTGACCGAAGCGGGCCCAGTTAGCCCTACTGTGATTTTGGATGGAAACGTATTCCAAGGCTAGATACGATCGGTCCTCAACGCAGCCGGTAGCAATTGGTTCTGGCGCGAAAACGCTGCCATCGCTTCGGAGCGCCTCGAGAGACTCGAATTCCGTTTCGAATGAATCGAGGAACGAAGGAGTGTTGGACTTGATGAAATAGGCTCTACCGTTTCCGCTAATCCGTTCCGCTAGGCTAATGCAGCCTCCGCCGATCGAATGCCGCGTTTCAATCGTAAAGGGAAGTCCCGTCGATTCGGAAAGAATGGCTTCTATTGAACGATAGAAGGACATGGTGGCATTGACGAGAATTTGGTCGTCGACGCTCAGGGCTGGGCGCCCTGAATCGCGTTCAAGATTCCGTTGCACCCATCTTCCAGCAAGTCGAGCACGAGTTCGAATCCTTGCGACCCCCCATAGTAGGGATCGGGTGCTTCCGATTCGGAATGCGTTTCGCAATATTCGCAGAATAGCCTTACTTTTCTGAATGCCTCGTCGCTTGGAGCCATACGTCTCAAATCCTCTTTGTTCGAGCGATCCATCGCGAGTATTAAGTCGAATTCCTCGAAATCGGTCTGGCGTACCCCACGGGCAGTACCGGTCATTGGAAGCCCCCTCCGTTTACCGGCCGCGGACATGCGCGAATCGGGTGGGCTGCCTTCATGGGCGTCGAGCGTGCCCGCGGAATCGCAGCGAATGTGGGACAGGCCGGCATTTTCGAGCTTTAGTCTCATGACGTTCTCAGCGCTGGGCGATCGGCATATGTTGCCCCAGCACACGAAGAGGATCGACTGAATTGAAGATGTGGTATGGGCCATTTTCTGAAAACGGTTGCTCGAGTGGGAGCGATTCTAGGGAGTTTGGAATCTTTGCTGCAGGGTCGATTTATCCGTTGCGGTGGTAAGAAAATCGAACTAATTTTATCGATTATGATAGATGTTATCAAAAAAGCGATGTTAGCGGGAGTGGGAGCGGCGACTCTGACCAAGGAGAAAGCGGAAGACGCATTGAGCGATTTGGTTGAGAAAGGGAAGCTTTCGGCGAGCGATGCGAAGGAAGCTGCCAAGAAAATAGCCGACGATGGAAAGCAAGAATTCGAAACAGCGACGGAACGCGTTCATGAGAAATTCAATGAACTGATCGGAAAGCTGGGCTGTGATCATGCGAAGCGCATAGAGGAATTGGAGACGAAAGTAGCGGAGCTTGAGAAACGATTGACCGAGACAGGCCCATCAGATGGGGGCACGGAGAATTCCTAGCGGTCTCCACTCTCGATTGATGGAAATCTGAATACGCGCGGTGCCGATAAAGACTTTCGAACTGTTCGCCAATTTCGCTCGGGCGAAAGAAATCGTCTCGGTATTGGCGCGAAATGGCTTTGCGGACGTTTTGCAGAGATTGGATCTTCCACCGCGGATATTGAGCGCCTTCGGGGATGCGGGTAGGATCAAGTTGAGCCAATGGGAGCGCATGCGGCGCGTTCTAGAGGAGCTGGGGCCCACCTTCATCAAGTTTGGGCAGCTTTTGAGCATGCGTCCGGATGTGGCCCCCGAACCGCTTATCGACGAGCTTAGAAAGCTGCAGGAACATGTTCCGCCCGATAAATTCGAACAGGTGCTTCCGTTAATCGAGGAGTCTTTGCCCGAACCTGTTGACGCTATATTCGAATCCATAGATGAGGAGGCGATCGCGGGAGCCTCCATGGCGCAGGTGCACGCTGCGATACTGAAAGAGACGGGCGAACGGGTAGCGATCAAGGTCCAGCGGCCAGGGTTGGGCAAGATTATCGAAGCGGATTTCGACATCCTCATGTGGTTTGCCCGTCAAGCCCATGAACGGATGGAGGAGCTCAAGCCATACGATTTGCCGGGCGTAGTGGAAACGTTGCGTAAGGGACTGGAGAACGAATTGGATTTCAGGTTCGAGGCGCGGAGCATGTCCTTCTTCTCTTTGCAGAATGCCTACCCTGAATCTATCGGAGCCCCCAAGGTGCATGAAGCGTATTCATCGAAACGCGTGCTGGTCATGGAGTACGTGGATGGCGTTCCTTTGTCTGAACTCGAAGCGGATTCTGACGAAGCCAAGCGAATCGCGGAAAATGGGTCGAAGTCGCTCTTCCATCAAATCTTGATTACGGGATTTTTTCATGCGGATCCTCATGCTGGGAATTTGCGGCTCCTGGAAAATGGTAGGCTGTACCTCTTGGATTGGGGTCTGGTGGGCCAGCTTACCCGTCGTATGCGGTATGGTCTGGTAGATTTGTTTCTCGCATTCGTGCAAGGCAACGCGGAGCGTGTCGTCAAAACCGCTATCAACCTGGCGGATTCCGGAATCGCAGTGGATGAGCGCGGGATGGAACGCGAAGTGATGGTGGCCATGCGGCAGCACTACGACCCGGAAACAGGTGTAGGGAACGTAGGCAGGGCCATACTTGAGCTGCTGTATATTTTCGGACGCAACGGAATTGACCTGGCGCGGGACTATTCGCTTACAGCTAAAGCGATTCTCTGCGTAGAGGAAATGGGTAAGACCCTGGATTCCGACTACAATCTGAGGGACTCTTTTGAGCCGGTTCTCATGGAAATGATGAAGGAGCGTCGCGATCCGTCACGAATCCTGCGAGGAGTCCGCGATGGCGCCATGACGGGGCTCCAATACCTGCAAGGGCTTCCAGATGAATTGCGCCGCATTCTCAAGAAGATTGAGAAAGACAGCCTCAAAGTGAATCTTCAGCATAAAGGACTGGATAAGCTCGACTATACGATTAGCGATGCCAGCAACAAAATCACGTTCGGTATAATAATTGGGTGCCTGATCGTAGGCTCTTCTCTCGTAATCACGGCGGAAATTCCGCCACTGCTTTTCGATATTCCGGTGATTGGCTGGATTGGATATGTATTGTCAATGCTGCTTGGAGTGTGGGTTGCGTTCGATATAATCCGCGGGTCCAAGCGTTAGCGCTGAGCGCTTCTACTCATGTATATGCCCAGGTCTCGATCGAGAATCGATGGGTCTACAATGTTTGAAGCAAAAAACTTCAAAGTTTTTTAGCAGATTGTTAGTTATTTTAAATCATTCATAATCATTAGGTTAGGAACGAAACGATTGAATTTATGCGTCGAATCAGGGCGTTTAACGTAAAGAACTTTTAAAGTAAAACACGCGAAAACCGTAAATTGTATGTAAAGACAAACTTATGAACACGGAAAACGCAGCAGAAATTCAAAACGAAACAAGCCAGAACGACGCAAAGGCTTTGGCCGCTAGCTGGGGTCGTCCTGAAGCGTCGGCTCCGAAGGCTCCTGCGTCTCGACTAAAGCTCGAACTGAGCGCAGAAGCTCCTAAGGCCAAGCGTGTAGGAGGAAAGGTCGTTTCGACTTTCAAGCTTCGCGAGGAATCCGAAATGGAGATCGAGCCTCAATCTAGGCTTCTCGCCCGTCGAGCGAATTTCAAGTCGATCTTCGAAGCGGGCGTGAATCGCTAAGGCGAATCTGGGATAGCGCGTCGTCTATTTCACTGCGCCGAAAAGCGCCGTTCTAAATACCTCCGCCCGTGTAGTAGTTGAGCCGGTTGATCAACGCTTGCGCTTCTCGTGGCAGGTCGAACCAGTCACTAAGCACGATCTCTGGCGCGTTATAGTGAGTATTGTAGAAAATCTTCGTGGCTGAGTTGTCAGGCTTTACCCAGCCTGCTTTGACGGAAACGCCTGCAAATAGCCCTTTTGTGGTCGTGTAGACGAGAATATTGGCGTTCTTGTAGTCATCGCTTTCGTTCGCTTCCGTTCTCACGCCCTTGGGTCCGGCCACGGCAGCGGCATCCGCGCCCAGGTCGAAGCGTCCAGTATAGGCCTTTCTCACGGTAGCGTCGTCCATGATGACGTAGACCGTATCAATTTCCTTCACGCCCAATTGGAAACCTAAGTTGGCTCCACCCGTCGAAACGAATGCGGGGACTCCCCATTCTCCATTCAGTAGATTCTTAGCGACGAGAACGCCTCTGCCTGCGTGTCCGCCGAGCATGAAGCCTCCTCGGTAGTTGAGAGTGATGATGACGCCTTTTGCCTGCTCGAGTATCGGTGCGGGGATTTGAGTTTCCCGCTTCGCCATGATTTCTTCGAGGGCGTACTCGCTATTGACGATACGCCTAACTAGGTTCTCTCGCTTGGGCGCTGCGAATGCGGCCCCGATGAGGATTGGAAGCGCCAGGGCGATCGTGAGTGTCCGGATTGTACGGTTCATTTTAACTGAGATGAGGAGTCTATGCGGGAAGTTCCGTTTTCTTTGGAAGTTGAATTGCGGAAATTATTGGAGACTAGCGACTAGGATTGCAATAGAAGAGCGCTGAATTGGGTTTGGGAGCGCTTAAAAGAGCGTTGATATGGGCTCGAGTCTCGGGCATTTAAGCATTGGAAATGCCATTCAGCCAAAGAGACTCCTATCGGAAAGCAAGGCGCCGAATATCCAGTCTAATGGAGTCGATGGGGCTGAATCAGCGCCGTCGATTGCCAGCGCTGGCATTGTTGATAGGGATATTGAGTGGCCAGCCGGCGGTGGCCTTCCACCAGGTAATTCATTGGGCGGAGTCGAATTGGATTCACAAGGCCCCTGAGCTTCCGGGCGGGATGGGAATGGCCGCGCTCATTCTGATGCCCGCCGCTGGCGGCCTACTGGTGGGTTTCCTTGTAAAGCATTGGGCTCCCGAAGCTGCAGGAAGCGGGATTCCACAAACGAAAGCGGCTTACTTCCTCAAATTTGGGCGCATCCGATTTCGGACCGCGATCAGTAAGTTCATCTTGGGCACGATTTCGATTGGCTCAGGAGCGAGCCTGGGTCGCGAGGGACCGACTGTGCAGTTGTCCGCTGCCTTAGCCTCTTGCGTGGGAAGATGGTTCGGCCTGGCTCCTCGCCAAGTGATGTCTCTAATTCCCCTTGGCTGCGCAGGTGGGATCGCCGCAGCCTTCAATACGCCTCTTGCGGCTATCGTTTTCGCGGTCGAGGAGATTATGGGCGATTTGAAGAATCGCGCCTTTGCAGGAATTGTCATGGTGGCGGTGATTGCCGCCGTGATCGAGCGCTCGATCCTCGGGAGCAGCTCCTTGTTTTCAGTACCTCACCATCCTGACTCGCATACCCTTACGACGCTTGCTTTGAGTCTTGGGCTTGGGATCGCAGCAGGCCTTGCTTCGCACGCTTTTGTCGAAGCGCTTTTGGTAGCTCGCGAGCGCGTGAAGCTGGTACGTGGACGCTTCGACTGGATGATGCCCGGACTGGGAGGCTTGGCTACTGGGTGCATAGGGGCATCCATTTACGCGAATACCGGAAGACTGGGAATTTTCGGGATTGGCTATGATGATCTCTCGGCGGCGCTCTTTGGAAGCTTGGGCATGGGCTTGCTTGTAGCGCTTTTCCTAGGAAAGTTCGCGGCTACGATATTCTCCTATGCGAGCGGGGGAGCAGGGTTTGCCCCCACCCTGTTCATCGGGGCGATGCTCGGGGGCATAGTGGGTTCCCTAGCGGATATGGTTGGGTCCGATAGTTCCTCGATGCCCGGTACGCTGGCTTTGGTAGGCATGGGTGCGATGTTCGCCGGGACCATTCGGGCGGCGGTCACCTCTATCTTAATTATATTCGAACTTACAGGCGACTATAACCTGATCCTTCCAATTATGGCGGCGAATCTATCTTCCTATGCCATCGCGAGCAAATTGCGTCAGGTACCCATTTACGAGGCTCTGCTGCTTCAGGATGGAATCAATCTGAAGAAGTTCCCAATTCTACGTCCGGATCGGGGTTGGCAGGGATTGCCGGTTAGCGCAATTATGACCAACACGGTGCATACGCTCGAGGCGCGCTTGCCGCTAGAGCACGCGTATTTGAAGATCAAGGACGAGCGATTTAAAATCTACCCAGTAGTCAATTCTAACGGCAAGTATTTGGGCTTAGTCCATCGTAAAGGGGTCATGGTAGTCGGCCAGAAAGAACCGGACAAGCTCGTCAGGGAGATATTCGTATCAGATGACTTTCCTAAAGTGTACCCAGATATGAAAATTCGCGACGTAGCGAACCGTTTCGTGGATACGGAGTGGAGCGCTTTACCCGTAGTCAGTCGATTGGATGAGGATCGCGTGGTGGGCATTGTGACGCTTCACGACATCACGCGTCAGCAAGTTTTGCAGGAAAACGATCGATAGGGGAGCGCTCTGCTATCAGCTCTTGATTTGGCCGTTACCTAGAATCTTGAATTTGTAGCTGCAGAGCTCGCGAAGCCCCATCGGCCCACGGGCGTGCAGCTTGTCGGTGGAAATTCCTATTTCCGCGCCCAGGCCAAATTCGAATCCATCAGTGAATCGCGTGCTCACGTTCCAGTAGACGGTGGCGGAATCGACGCCGATTAGAAACGCGGTCGCAGCATCGGGATCGGTCGTGAGGATGCAGTCGCTGTGCGAGCTGCCATAGCGATTTATAAATGCGATGGCGTCATCGATAGAGTCGACGATCTTGATAGAAAGAATCAGGTCTAGATATTCGGTCCCCCAATCGGCTTCGGTCGCGGGCGATGCATCGATCCCGGCGCTTTCTAGGATTTCCAGCGCTCGTTCGTCTGCGCGGAGCTCGACTTGCTCGTCCTTGAGAGCCTTGGCGATCTGGGGGAGGGCGGATGCGGCGCAGTCTCGATGAACGAGCAGATTCTCTGCGGCATTGCACACCGAAGGCTTTTGGCATTTCGAGTTCACGATCAGCGACTGAGCCTGGTCGACGTCAAGCGCCTGGTCTGCATAGAGCGTGCAGATCCCATCGAAGTGCTTGATGACAGGGATGTGGCTATTTTCGGAAACGAAGCGAATCAGGCCTTCACCTCCTCTCGGAATGATGCACTGGACTTGCTGATCCAGCTTTAGGAGCGTGTTGAGGGCGGCGCGATCCTTGGTAGGAATGAACTGGGACGCCTTTGATGGCAGATGGGTTTCGGTGAGCGCTTGCTCGACGAGGGCGGCCAACGCGATGTTGGTGTGGTAGGCTTCTTTACCGCCTCGAAGGATACTTGCGTTACCCGATTTCAGACAGAGGATCGCGCAGTCTACCGTCACGTTGGGACGCGATTCGTAGATAATGCCGATCACGCCGATCGGAACGCGTGTCTTCTCGATTTCGAATCCTTGCGGATGCGTATAGGTTTCTAGGATTTCTCCCAGAGGATCTGGCAATGCGGCCACTTGTCGCGCTCCAGCCAGCATATCGGATACCATTCGATCGCTCAGTTCCAGGCGCTTGAGCATTGCAGGCGTAATTCCGTTTTCTTCCGCAGCGGCGAGGTCCTTCTCGTTTTCCCTTCGAAGCGCTTCCACGTTCTGCTCGATCAATTCCGCCAGGCGAAGAATGGCTTTGTTCTTTTGTTCCGTGGGAGCATTCGCCAGCGCCAGCGATGCGTTTCGCGCCGCCGCCGCGATCGCTTTGACGAGGGAATCGATATCGAGAGCTTCAGTTGTCATTGAATCAGAATGCGAAATTTCGGCGACCCTGCCAGAAAGATTCTATGGTAGCAAACTTTTCTTGCTGGGTCGAAATGGGATCCTTCAAGGTTGCGTATACAGTGGAAGGTAGCGCTCCTTGAGGTAGGCGATTAGCGCCTTGGGAGAGAGGGCGCTACCGATCGCTTCGATGGCCAGCGCGTTTAGGGGATAACGTTTTCCTTTTGAGTGCACGGCTTCGCGAAGCCAACTCAACAATCGAGAAAACTCGCCCTTCTCGATGTCGCGTTCTAGCCCTTCCAACTGCTCGAGAGCCGTGTACCAGAGCTGGGCAGCCAGCATGTTCCCGAGGCAGTAGCTCGGGAAGTAGCCGAAGGAGCCGCTCGACCAATGGACGTCTTGCAAGGCGCCCTCTGCGTCATTCCTGGGTTGGATGTCGAGGAGCTCGTCGTACAATGAGTTCCAGGCATCGGGAACGCCATCGATTGGAAGCGAGCCGTCGAAGATCCGCTTCTCGATTTCGAATCGGATTATGATGTGCAGATTGTAGGTAACTTCATCCGAGTCGACGCGAATCGGATTTTTGGATACGCTATTGATTGCAAGGTAAAGCGCGTCGCTCGAGATGCCGTCTAGTTGTTGGGGAAATCGCGTTCTGAAATCGCTCTCGTAGCGATTCCAGAACGCGCGGCTACGGCACACTTGATTTTCCCATAGCCGGCTTTGCGATTCATGCGCTCCCATGCCGGCCGCCTGGCCCAAGGCATTGTGTAGCTGGTCCAATGGGAGACCCTGCTCGTACATGCCGTGGCCCGTCTCGTGAATTGCGCTGAAGAGCGAATCCAATGGGTTGTCCTTGTCGAATCGCGTCGTCATTCGAATGTCTGCCCCGTTTCCGCCGCAAAAGGGATGCAGCGATTCGTCGATGCGCCCACGCTTGTAGTTGAATCCGAGCGCTGCGGTGATTTCGTTCAAGAATGCACGTTGCTCCTCGATGGGGAAATTTCGAAAAATGGATGTGTCGGGTTTCGTGGAAGCGTTTACGATATGGCCTACGATGGGAACGAGTTCTTCTTTCAGCTCAGAAAACAGTCCATCTATAGTAGCGGCATCCATACCGGGGTCGTGGAGGTCGATCAAGCAATCGTAGGCGCGATCTTCCCAGCCTAGATAGGTGGCGAACTCTTTGGCTGCATCCACCTGCTTTTGAAGAAACGGGGCGAACTCGGAGAAGTCGGAATTCTGTTTGGCATGGGCCCAAGCGTGGTAGGCAGCGCTGTCCAATCGCGCTTTGCGTTGTACGTATTCTACCGGCAGCTTCGCGCTGCGATCGAAGTCTTTTCGCGCCTCCCGCACAACGATGCGTTTCTCTTCATTGAGGGAGTCTATATTCGCTTCCAGGGCATTGAGAGCCTGTCCTAATTCAGGGTCGGTAGATGCAGCGTGGCAAACTTGAGCCATGGCTGCGGATTGCTCGGCCCGCTGGTCAGCGCTGTCCGCGGGAAGGTTTACGAGTTCATCCCATCCCAGCAATCCGGATACAGATCCTAGATTGTGGATACGCCTGAGCAGCTTGTCCAAGGTATCATATTCCTGCGAATTCATTTCGAAAAAGTTAGTTCAAGTGGATACAGAAAAACGGAGCCCTACCCAAAGGACTCCGTTGCAAGTGTCGAAATTGGGATTATGGCCGCTTTAGAATAGCTTTGGGACTTTGACGCCGGAGCTTTCTAGCAATGATGACGCTTTCTTCATGAGTTCCAATGCGGCATCGTATTCCTTCTGATACTTGGTCTTGAATGCTTGAACTTCCTCAATCGATTTCGGGTCGGATTTCGCCACCATGCCCTTGATTTTTTGGACGCTCGATTCGAGGTCGGGAATTTGCTCTTTCACGACCTTGAGCACTTCGTCAGGAAGGGCGCCCTTGAGCGATTCGTACTGCTTCTTGATGCCGCTCATTTGGCTCGTGAGATTGCTCGTATTGGCATTGATTTCCGAGAGCAGCTCGTCTCGTTGCTTTGCGAGGGCTGCATTCACTTCCGATTTCAGCTTCGCAGCCTGGTCTTCGGCCTTTTTCTGAACGTTTGCGAGACCGCTGGTCAGGTCGTCCTTGCTCGCTTTATCTTCGGCAGGCGTAGGAACCGATACGGATTGGGAATTGCTAGATTCTGAACAACCCCAAAGGAGAAAGGCAGATGCAATTGAAATAGATATAGTGTGGATCAGCTTCATAGGGGAGGATTGTCTCAAAGCCCTAGTTCGGGAGCAATAGTAAACTCACTGGGCAGCGGCAGTACCGGCGATGAACCCCGTAGTCCATGCCGCCTGAAAATTGAAGCCTCCCGTAAGGCCATCGATATCCAGTGTTTCACCTGCGAAATAAAGCTTCGGGACCTTCTTGCTTTCCATTCGCTTGAAATCGATCTCATCCAGCGCGACTCCTCCGCACGAGACGAACTCCTCCTTGTTCATGCTTTTGCCCGTCACCTGAAACTGGCAGTCGACGATCTCTTTAGCTAGCGTGGCGATTTGGTCTTTGCCCAATTGCGAGAGCTTTGCGGAAGGTTCAATATCGCTGGTGAGTAGAAACCGTTCCCAAAGGCGCTTGGGCAGCTTGAAAAGAGGTAAGGATCCGATTTGCTTGGCCCCGCTATCTCGCTTGTACGATAGAATTGCTTCCTTGGCCTGAGCGAGCGATAGGGACCCGGTCCAGTTGACATGCAGATCGAATTGGTAGTCTCGTTTCAGTAGTCGGCGCGCTCCCCAAGCCGAGAGCTTGAGAATGGCGGGTCCGCTTAGACCCCAGTGGGTAATGAGCATCGGCCCGGATTGGGAGAGATCTTCTGGGTGGCAGGTTACGCGCGCATGAGGAACTGACAGTCCCTGTAAACCCGCGAGGCGCGGGTCGTCGATGTGGAATGTAAATAGGGAAGGGGCGATTGGGGCGATGGTGTGACCGAATGCTTGAGCGAGCCCATGGCCCTTCCCAGACTTCCCTCCACCTGTGGCCAGAATCAGGCGTTGAGCTCTAATCAGGTCATCTTTCGAAGTGCGCAACTCAAATTCTCCTGTATTTATGATCTGGGCACGTTCGATTCCTATGTGAGTATGGAGCGCTATCTTAAATTCCATAGCGGTTTCGGTGAGGCAGTCGATTATCGTTTGTGAAGAATCGGTAACGGGAAACATGCGTCCGTCGCTTTCCGTCTTCAGTTCTGCACCTCTGGACTCGAGCCATTCCACCATATCGCGAGGCTGCCAGGTATAAAAAGATCCTAGCAGTTCCTTCGACCCGCGTGGATAGCGCTTAATCAAGTCTTTCGGCTCGAAGCAGGCGTGAGTTACGTTGCATCGTCCCCCACCGGATACTTTTACCTTCGAAAGAAATCGTCCTGACTTTTCGTATACAGCGACTTTAGCATCCGGATTTTCTTGGGCTGCGGAAATCGCGGCGAAAAATCCAGCGGCTCCCCCGCCCACTACCGCGATTTGGACGGGTAGGTGTTCAGGGGCCATGGATTGCGCGGTTGATTTACGGTGGGCTAGCCGAAAATTTGTGCGTGGAGCGCTTGAGCAGTGGCCGCGTCGAGTCTCGGTCCAAACTTCGATACTACCCGAGACGAGGCCAGGCTGGCGAGCTTGCCTGCTTCCTCGTATGTTTTTCCATTGGTGATACCATAGAGAAAAGCCCCGGCGAGCAAGTCGCCCGCGCCGTTGGTGTCTATAGCATCGGCCTTGTATGGGTCGATCGAGATTTCGGAATCTCCATCGAATACCAATGCTCCTTCAGCTCCAAGAGTGACGACGAATGCGCGGGCGATCGATTTGAGCGCTTGAATCGCTTGGCGCACGGAATCGTATTCCGTGAAGAGCATGGCTTCCTCCACATTGCAAAAAAGTAGGTCGACACCGGATCCGACAACTTCAGCCATCGGGTCCTTGAAGTACTTGACCATGCTCGGATCAGAAAACGTCAGGGCTGTTTTGACCCCATTCGATTCGGCGATCCGCTTTGCGGCGATCATAGCGGCGCGGCTGGAATCGCCGGTTACGAGATAGCCCTCTATGTAGAGATAGCTTGAATCCTTCAAGGCCGCTTCATCGATTTCCTTTTCCGAGTAGTTTGCTGTGATGCCTAGGAACGTGTTCATAGTGCGTTCCGCATCGGGCGTCGTCATCACCAGGCATTTTCCGGTAATCCCGTCCTCGTGGGCTCCGGGTTCAAGGTTGGTATCGACTCCATTCGAGGTAAGGTCACCGTGATAGAAATCGCCCATCTCGTCGTTGGCCACTTTGCAGGAATAGAAGCAGGAGGCCCCGAATTGGGCGGCGCCGATGACGGTATTCGCTGCAGAGCCGCCGCATTGCCGATCGCTGCTCGGCAGGTGAATCGCATCCATCAGCTGAGCCTGACGTTGCTCGTCAACCAGTGTCATGAAGCCTTTCTCTATAGCGTGGTCAGTTACGAATTGATCGGACACTTCCGTAACGATGTCCACGAGGGCGTTGCCCATTCCATAGATATGATATTTGGAGCTCATAGGTAATTAGATCGCATTCTCCGATACGTATTGGATGAAACCTGGAGATGATGGGCTCAGACGAAATCGCCTAAATTGCAGCGCGCAACATAAATTCGAGGTTGAATGCGCTTGGCGGCGTCGCCTAGTGTCGCCAGCTAATGAATGAAGTGATCGATCAAATTCGCGAGCTCTTGGAAATGTATCCCCCGTGGCTCGTTACGGTTTGCTTGATCGTGGTGGGAGCAGGCGTTCTCTATGTGGTTTGGAGAGTGGTCAAGTTCGGTATCGTTCTGGTGGTGACGGCCTTGCTCATCGCTTTGGTCGCATTCGCTGCCTGGACCCTCTTTATTGCCTAGCCAAGGCATAGAATGCCCCAATTGGAAACTCCCTAGTTGACCTGTATCCCGGTTTCCCATTCACATGGCAGACGACGTGCAGAAAGATAAGCCTAAGAAGTACATATTCGTAACTGGCGGTGTCGTTTCCTCGCTCGGGAAAGGACTAACTGCTGCCTCTTTAGGCGCTTTGCTTGAGGAAAGAGGCGTAACCGTTCGAATCCAGAAATTCGATCCGTACTTGAACGTCGATCCGGGCACGATGAATCCATTTCAGCACGGGGAAGTCTATGTTCTCGACGATGGCGCAGAAACCGACTTGGACCTGGGCCACTACGAGCGATTCACTTCGGGTAAGCTAAGCCAATTCAACAATCTGACATCCGGTCAAATATACGAATCCGTGATCCAAAAGGAACGTCGTGGCGAGTACTTGGGAGCAACGGTTCAAGTCATTCCACACGTGACCAATGAAATCAAAGCGCGGATACGAGCTGCCAGCGAAGATGTCGACGTGCTAATCACGGAGATCGGAGGAACGACCGGCGATATCGAGGGCTTGCCATTTTTGGAAGCGATGCGTCAGTTCTCGCTCGAGGCGGGGCATGCGAACGTTATTTTCATTCATGTCACCCTGGTTCCGTTTCTGAATGCGGCTGGTGAACTGAAGACAAAGCCTACCCAGCAAAGTGTCGCTAAGCTGCGCGAGATCGGTATCCAGCCAGACATACTCGTGTGCCGTACGGAGCATCCGATCGATCGAGAAATTCGCGAGAAGCTGAGCCTGTTTTGCAACGTACCGATCAAGGCGGTCGTTGAAGAAATTGACGTGGAGTCATCCATCTACGAGCTGCCGCTCGCCCTTCAGCGCGAGGAGATGGACGACTTGGTCGTTGAATTGCTCGGCTTGGACGCGCCGCCGATCGAGCACAGCGTTTGGATAGACATCGTGCGTCGTTTGAAGTCACCGAGCGACCGCGTCGATATCGGCGTCGTAGGGAAGTACATAGAATTGCAGGATGCCTACAAGTCCGTCTACGAGTCGTTGACGCATGCAGGAATAGCGAACGACTGCGCAGTGAATATCGTCCGTATCGACGCTGAGGCGCTCGAGCAGCCAGAGGGTCTCAACAAGCTGAAGGGGATGCATGGAATACTCGTTCCGGGTGGATTTGGCGATCGTGGAATCGAGGGGAAGATCGCCGCTGTGAAGTATGCCCGCGAAAACGGTATTCCTTATTTTGGACTATGCCTAGGGCTGCAGATCGCAGTCATAGAGTTCGCTCGAAATGTGCTTGGGCTGGAAGGCGCCAACAGTTTCGAGGTGGATGAATCGACTCCTCACCCCGTCATATCGATGATGGACGAGCAGAAAAGCATCGTCGAAAAAGGCGCCACAATGCGCTTGGGCTCCTATGAGTGCCAGGTTAAGGCCGGGACTAAAGGCTTCGAGGCATATAGGGAAGAATTTATTCGCGAGCGTCACCGTCACCGCTACGAGGTGAATAACGAGTACGTCGAGCAGATCGAGACAGGCGGGTTGAAAGTGAGTGGCGTGAATCCGAAGCGCAATCTGGTGGAAATGGTTGAGCTCGATGGCCATCCTTGGTTCCTTGGAGTCCAATCCCATCCGGAGTTCCTTTCGAAGCCAAACAAGGCGCACCCGCTGTTCAAAGCCTTTGTAAATGCGAGTCTTGAAATGAAAAAGGGCTAGCTGCTGGCTTGCCCGCTCTGAGTTTCTTCTTGTAAGCTGGGACTGTTCGCTCAAAACGAAAACGTATCATGCCGAAGTTGCTGATAGAAGTGCCGATCCCTTCAATGGGGGCGACTGTTAATGAGATCACCCTGATTGATCTCTTTTGCGAAGCGGGCCAATCCATTGAGAAAGGGGAGAAAATTGCGGAGCTCGAAAGCGACAAGTCGATTTTCAATTTCGAGTCCCCATGCGATGGTATCATTGAGCGAATTTGCTGCCGGGCCGGGGACATCCTGAATGTAGGGGTTCCGTTTCTTAGAATTAAGACCGATGACTCATCGATGAGCCACTTGGAGGTGGATGAAGCGAGCGAGGGCGCATGCGAAAATGCCGACGTTTCGGAGCCGCCGACAGCGCCAGTAGAAACTGCTGTGGCCCCGCTGATCGAAGTGTCACCCAAAAGCGCCGCTCCTGAGGTCAAATCCACGCAAGCGAGCAATTCTGCCTCTGGAGTCCGATGGACGCCGAGAGCTCGCAAGATTGCCCTTGAGCGCGGCTTGGATCCAGAAGCGATTACAGATATCGTCGGAACAGGTCCTGGGGGCCGCATTACGGGAGATGATCTGGATCGATACAAGGGAGCGGGTACATCAGGCGTCGCTGCTGCGTCCCAAGCGATTGACGCCACTCCCGACTCTCAGACAGTTTGCGTTGCAGGCATTGGCTACGCCGTTCCGAAGAACGCGCGTTCGAACGAAGAGATACTCAAAGAGTTTCCCGGCAAGACTGCTGAAGAAATTGAAAAGGTGACCGGTATTCAGCAGCGCTACGTGATTAGCGACGGCGAATCGGCCACCAGCCTTGCGACTGAGGCGACGCGGAAAGCTCTGGAAATGTCGGGAATGTCGGTATCTGATATTGATGCGGTGATTGTCGCGACCTTGCTTCCAGATCAACCCGTTCCCGGCGCTGCCAGCGCGTTGGCCAAGGAGTTAGGAATCGGCCAAGCATTGGCGTTCGACTTGAATGCGGCCTGCTCGGGATGGCTCTACGCGCTCGAAGTGGGTCGTTCGTTCATCGTGGGCGGTACTGCAAAAAATGCGCTCGTAGTGACGGCGGAGATACTTTCGAAAATCACAAACTCGAAAGACCATGAGACCGCATTTCTTTTTGGCGATGGCGCGGGCGCTGCAGTGATGACTCCGCAAGAAGGAGGCCATCGGTTTTATCGGCATGAACTGAGTGGAGATTCTCGGTATACGCAGGCGATTTGCAGAACGGGTGGCGGGGCCATGAATCCGATACCGCAACCTGGCGATAGCCTTGAGTCATTCTATATTCAACTCGATGGGGGCGTTGTATTTAAAAGAGCGGTACTTGCCTTTTCCGATATTATCGAAAGCGCGATGAAGCGGCATGGGCTTTCGGAGGAAGACGTGTCTTGGATTGTTCCTCATCAAGCGAATGCGCGAATACTGAAAGCCGTAAGCAAGCGTGTCGGAATCTCGTATGAGAAGTTTATCGTCACCGTTGGTAAGTACGGCAATACCTCTGCGGCGTCGGTTTCCATGGCATTAGGATGGGCTGCCGAAGAAGGTATTTTCGAAGAAGGCGACAAGATCATTTTCTGCTCGGTCGGGGCGGGATTCACCTACGCGGGCGGCTTGATGACTTGGTAGATGCGGGTGCTTGGCTAGCTATCGAATTCGTGGCGAAGAATGCTCAGGGCGCTCACCGCTGCCGTTTCGCATTTTAGAACGTAAGGGCCGAGCGTTACAGGCTGAAAGCGGGCCTTGTTGATGCGAGCGTATTCTGGATCGGAGAAATCCCCCTCAGGCCCAATCAATATCAGCGCTTTCTGCCCATCGTCTTTATCTGGATCACTGAGGGCCTTTTTTACCGGAACGCTCTCAGCCTGTAGCGAAGCGACGATTTTCGTGGCGAATTGCGGCGCGCTGGATTCGATAAACTGATCCAATCCTTGAGGATTGTGAATCGTTGGCAGGAAGGGATTTCCACTTTGCTTCGCTCCCTCGATCAAGGAAGAAACCCATTTGTCCAATTTAGACTGCAATCGATCACGCGGAATTTTCGCTTCTGTGCGGTCTGAGAGAATCGGGTAGATATGCTGGATACCAATCTCAGTTGCTTTGCGAATGATATTCTCGAGGCCTTTCCCTTTTGGGATGGCTTGCGCGAGGCCGATCTCGTGAATGGGTGGCGGATGTTTGATAAATGTGCGCCCTTGCAGAAGCGCGTGTCGCTTGTCCGAGTCGACGAGTTTGCAGGTCCATTCCTTTCCATTGCCGTCGAAGACGACAACCGGATCCCCTGTTCGCGCCCGATTGGATGAGACTAGATGATGAGACTCGTCTGCGGATAGCCGTATCTCTGGCTGCTCTTCGGAGAGTATCGGGCAATAGCTCCTAAAATCAGGCATAGCAGGAAGATTGGAGGGCGGTAGCCAGGGATCAAACGGAAATTCGATTCCGAGCCCGATCGCGAGCGATTGGCGTAAAATGAAAGGGCCCCGCTAAGCGGGACCCTTTCTAACTTATCAAACTACAAACCAGAATTTAGAAAAACTACAACTTCCTCATCTGCCTACGGTAGGCGCAGTCGGGACGAAAACGTTCAAATTAATTCCACATTCTTCTGGTTTTCGCTTCGTCCAGAGGGAATTTCTGGAAATTGGGCACTAAAAAAGCGCCGCTAAGCGGCGCTTTTTCGACTTATCAAACTACAAACTAGATACGAAATATGAACAATACCCTACAAAATCGTTACTGAGATAGACGGTCCCGCTCCTAATACGTTCAAAATGGCGGTAGAAAAATTAGCCGCTCTGCTATATTTATTTGTAAGAATTTATTTAACAACAACTTACGTTGAAATAAATTTGCGCTTAGTCTAGTGAGGATCAAGCCAGAACCGGACTGATTGTCCGGTTGAGTGGAATGAAAACGGAAGCTCGCTCGTTGAGGAAACGTTCTGTTCAGCATTCGTGCGTCGGGGTAGTCCTGCTGAGCGTAAGGCGTCAACTTAACTATTGATGGCCGCATAGAGGTGCAAAAGATCACGATAATAGATACTGAACGCTGCGATCTTTGTGACTTTTCGCGCCTTTTTGTGGCTAAATCCCATTCATATCTGGACAAGTTGACGCCTATGCGCTGAGCGTGACTAAGTTTTGCTTATACTTAAATGGCTTGCCCGGGCGTAGCTTTCGGGTTGGGGGGAATCGTCCGGCTTCTCGTTGATACGCAGGGACAGGCTCCGTCTTCGGCTTACGCCTCGCGGAGCCTGGTACCCAGGGTGGGACTCGAATCCACACTTCCGAAGAAAGCGGATTTTGAATTCAGACCTTATACTCATTCCTCGACGTTGAATAACGTTCCGTGAAGTAGATTAAAGCTCTCTATGTTGTTGATATAAAAGGCTTTAATTCTATATTCTGTATATAGAAGGCAATTCTGGTGTTACTCAAGATTTCTCTTGGGATGCAAAAATTACTTCCATTTGCATCCCAGATTTTGCCAGTGAGAATGAACATATGGGGATCTCATGGGAGCTATATCTGGCAACCGCATCAAATTCAATAAACCGAACCTGAAAGCCATCGAGAAACGGATTAATCGAGGAGAGTTTACCAAAGAAACCTACATTTATGATGCGGATAGTCATCTGGCTGTTCGAGCAAGGCCTGGCCGTTCCTATATTGATAGTGTTTTTTGTATGTATGCTCGTATTCGAGTTCGTGGTGAATATAAGAGTCGGATGTATAAGCGCCAGATAATGAAGGTCGGCGAAGCTCGTAATGCTGAGATCGCCATTTCAGAACTACGGCAGAAGGTGGATAGCTTATTTTAGGGAATTATGTATTTAACTTGACAAAACCACTCATTATTTGACTTCTTCTAGCGCGGGTTTCCCACACCTATCTATCCGCAGGACAAATCGCCGTTTCAAATCTTTTGCGCTGGGTATTGGCCGCTTATGATTGGGGAGAGCTCCAGCGCTTAGTAGCATTTTGACTGCTTCATCTAGGTGCCTTTGTGTATGTCTAGCCATAATTTTTGGTTCAAGAATCTCCGCCATTTGTCGAAATCGAACCATCCGCATCCGATCCGACCATCTTTGTCTTTTCTACTGTTAACTTGCCATTTGCCATCGCCTTCATAAAAAAACCTGATGCCAAGCGGTGTTCCCCGTTTGCCGCGTGTAGAGCAGCTTTCGCAAGCACGCCTTTTCAGTGAATTATGGCTAACGCTTCCGTTAGGCCTCTTTAGCAATTGAAAATTTCCCCTAATGCCGTTACCCGGCAGGTTGCTGCACCGTGCTTGCGCTTGCTTCGCTTCTTCATCCCACCCTAGCATGGGAAGCTTACGGTCAAGGGCAAGTTGATTTATTGGCCGTTCCGTTCCCTCGATTACATCGCGATGGCCCAACGATCCAGATGCCCGTCTGGCAAAGCTAGGCTGCATGCCTGCGCCCTGAACAGGTGATACGAACTGACCTGCCCATCTGTCCTGCCGCGTTGTCCTGCCGCAATTTCCACAAAAATGATTCGCACGCTCGATTTCAATTCCAGGCCGAGAGCCTGTACCGCGTTCCAAACCCCGAATACCTCCACCGCCAGCTATTTGCGCGACATTCAATTCTCCATATCCACATTCTCTGCAATGCCACTGCTGATCCTTAAGAATTGAAAAAACGCCCTGCATCATTCGCTAAGGCACTTATGCTAAGAACCCTATTAAGCCGGCAATGCTTTATAGGCGAGTGCTTTTCCACCCATCCGACTGAACAAACTGCTTAGTCCTTCCTGCGTATCCCGCCCGCAGCACCCTTCATTCGACCTAAATGAAAACTCGTCTACATAAGCCCGACAATGCTTTCTGCTCCAGCTATGATAAATCCCGTTGTAACCGCGCTTTGATACCGCCCAGACGCTTTCCATGCCATTTGCGTGGGCCATGCCGTTTACGAGCTCCTTTGCGCTGCGATTGACCGTATCGTGCCGATAAGCCCTCCCAAGGCCTACATGCCCCTCATGGCCATCGGCGCATAGCTGGCTTCCAGCGGTAGCATTCTCATGGACCGTAGGCTGCAGGGCATGTTGGATCGGTATTGCTTATTGGAACCGCCCTAACGTGACCGCCGCGCGCTTTCATGCCTATGGCTGCTTGCTTGCCAACCGCCCCCCGTCCTGCCTTGAGCCTCTTGCTCTCATGCTTGTCGGCTTCCTTGCCGCCAAGGCAGGTTTCGCCAATCCCTATGTGGCCGCTCAACGCCTGGAGGTCTTCACCGCAAGCCAATCGCGAGCGATGCAACATGCACCATGCCGCCCGTTGCCGTACCCCAATCTCTTTGGATGGTTGCAAAGGAGAGATACCTTTGCGTGAAGCCATCAGGGCGCAAGAGGCATATATCCACTTGCGGATATCCACCTTGCTACGCTCCATCGGCGTATTGGTGAATGCATTGAAGCATCCACGGCAATCCCCACACCAATAATCCCCTGCTTTCTTCTGCGCTGTGACCTTCCCATCACAGCCACATTCAACGCATGCTGGCTTATCGCCCCAGCGTATCCCCTCGAAATACCGGATTGCATCCTCCCCGGTCTTACGCAAGTCCATGATTTCGTACAGGCTTAACGCTGTCGCTTCCTTACCCATGGCATCTCCCCCTGCTTCTTTGCAGAATACTGTAATTAGTAAACATATTATCGGGGTTTCCCAAGGTTTTGTCAAATTTTGTACTGAAATGGTTTATCCTGTTGCCAAGTTAAATACATGATCCCCCTTTTTAAGGGCCTGGTTGATGAGGCTCATGGTCGGTATTTGGCTTCGTTGCTCCGGACATGCGTGTCCGTGGTACATACAACGGCCATAATGCGTCTGGATTTAGGGACTCTTTAATAAGATCTGCCCCCTAAATCCGTCGCCTCTTACGGAATTTTTACCGATCTTCTAGCCGAAATCGAGCGAGCTAATCTCCTTGAGGGCCGTTCGGACGTCCCTAACCTTGACTACTTCGGAGCTGCGTATGTAGGCGGATAGGAGCGCCTTGTCGCAAATATTGTTGATGATGCGAGGAACGCCGTGCGATTTCCAAATGGATCCAACGCACTGCCCAGCTCGTGAAGAAGGGGATCCCTTGCCCACCCGCCATAGCGATGCGATGATGAATGTATTGCTCAAACTGGTAGCGATTGAGTGGGATGAGTTCGGTGTGCACCAAAATGCGCTGCCTGAGTTGGCGAAGCCGCTTTTCTCCGGGGATTCGCTTAAACTCGGGCTGCCCCATTAGGATTATTTGCAGCAGTTTCTGCTTGTCCGTCTCTAGGTTCGATAGGAGTCGAAGCTGCTCGAGCAGGTCGAAGGTCAAGTTCTGGGCTTCGTCAATGATTAGCAGAATATCCTTGCCGCGTTGAATTCGGTCGAGAAGCACGTCATTGACCTGCTTAACCAGTCCGCTACGGCTGCGGCTGGAACCTTCTTCGCCCAGTTCGGAGAGAATTGTCTTCAGGAGTTGCGTCTCTGTAATTCGGGGGTTGAGGATCAGTGCGCTCTCGTACTTTTCCTCATCAATTTCATTGATGAAATGGCGACACAACGTCGTCTTTCCGCATCCTACTTCACCGGTCAACACGATAAATCCCTTTTTCTCCGCTATGCCGTACTTCAGGTGCTGGAGGGCTTCCTGGTGGGTGGGGCTCAGATAGAGGAAGTTAGGGCGTTATATTGAACGGCATCTCTTTGAGGCCGTAGAAACTTTGATACATGCGGGTAAATTTTTTTCTAAATTAGAAGGAACCTGCAATTATATTTTTGCAATGGGGAAAGGTTTATCCGTATTTAGCGTTTGTCCAGCATGAGAACGCCTCGAATACTGAATTTGTGCTTCCTTTGCGCCACATTGCTAGTGGGGGCGTTCGCAGGATCCCATACTTGGGAGCGATACCAGAAGTTGGAGGCGACACGTGGCGCTGAGGCTGAGGCCAAGGCGCAGCTCGATGCATTGATATCGAAGACCGTCGCTAAGCGCAGTTTGATCGATAAATTGAAACACGATCCTGAATACGTAGAAAAGATGATTCGGCAGAAGCTCAATTACGCCAAACCGGAGGAAACGGTCTTCAAGTTCGAATACGACGGGTCGTAGTAACCTCTTTCACATTATCGCCTGCAGTTCGGTTCTCAGGGTCGGCTATATCCTAAAACGAAATGGATACCATAGAAAGATTCGAGCAATTTGGGCAGGGCCATGTATTCCAATTCTGGGATTCCCTTAACGAGGAAGAGCGAACGTCGTTATTGGAACAGGCTGAAGAAATTGACCTGAAGGAGCTAGCTGAACTGGTTAAGTCGCTCGTTGGAGGCGAAGGGACGCAGTCGGAAATCAACTACGATGCGCTTGAGCCAGCTCCCTACCAACCGATCCCCGACGACATCGAAAGCGATTCCCGTTGGCAGGAGGCCAAGCAGGTTGGAGAAGAAGCCCTTCGAGCGGTTCGCGTAGCTGCGTTTACCGTTGCTGGCGGCCAAGGGACCCGCCTCGGATTCAATGGCCCCAAAGGGACGTTCCCTATTTCACCTATCAAGAACAAGACGCTCTTTCAGCTGTTCGCGGAAAAGATACGGGCAGCTCAGGACCGCTATTCGAGCGCCATCCCATGGTTTATCATGACGAGCCATGTGAATCATGAAGCGACTGAGCGCTTCTTTCGTGAGAACGCTTCTTTCGGATTGAGCGAAAGCGATGTTACCTTCTTCCGGCAAGGACGGATGCCTGCGGTCGATTTTCAAGGAAAGATTCTGTTGGAGTCCAACGGGAGCATAGCCATGAGTCCTGATGGGCATGGAGGGGCGCTCCGAGCGTTGTCTCGAAGCGGCGCCTTGGATGAAATGGAATCTAGAGGTATAGAATACTTAAGCTACTTCCAGGTGGACAATCCTCATGTCCAAGTGGTGGATCCCTACTTTATTGGATTCCATGCCCAGTCGAATACTTCAATGTCTAGCAAGATGTTGCCGAAGGCATACGAGAAAGAGAAACTAGGCCACTTTTGCGTTTCTGGCGATAGATTGGAAGTAGTCGAGTATAGTGACATGCCGGATGAGCTAACGGCTCAGCGCGATGAGAATGGCCAACTTAGATTTATTGCAGGAAGCGTAGCAATTCATATTATATCCACAAAGTTTATACGAGAGGTTACGAGCGATGCCAGCGCGATTTCGCTACCGTTTCACAAAGCGATTAAGAAAATAGCGCATATTGATGATTCCGGGGAGCAAATTGTTCCTAATGAGCCGAATGGCGTGAAATTTGAAATGTTCGTATTCGATGCGTTACCCTTTGCGGGGGAACCTATGATCATTGAAACGACTCGATTGGGAGATTTTAGCCCTGTTAAGAATGCGGAAGGCGTGGACTCAGCAGAAAGCTGTCGAGCTGACCAGCAAAGGCTTTTCGCCCAGTGGCTGATGCAAAAAGGAGTCGAAGTGGAATCAGATGAATTGGGTGTACCGATCAATAAGATTGAAATATCCCCATTGTTTGGATACAATTACGAGAGCTTTGCGGAATCATGGGAAAGAAGGGGCCCGGAATTCGACTTGTCGAAAGAAGCTTATATCGAATAGCGGGAGTCTCAGTTGCAGATTCACTGAAGATTAGCAAATATTGCGGGTTCAGCGCTTGCGCCGACATTGTATTTGGCGAGTCTGTAGAGGGTGCCCCGAGGCGGCCTTGGTAAATGATCAGTAATGGCGAATCTTGAGGCAGTGAGCGCATTGGTGGTGGAGTCAGACAACTCCCGGGCCAAGAAAATTGCGGCTTTGCTGCAAGCGACAGATGAGCTATCAGTATCTTGCGTATTCGCCCACAGCTTGTCGATTGCCCAGGCTACGATGACGGAAAAGTCGGTCGATATCGTATTCACTGGTCTCGAATTGTCTGATGCTCGAGGGCTAGATTCACTGGTCGCCTTCAACGAGAGTCGCTCAAGCGTTCCCGTGGTCGTCGTCGCCGAAGGGAATGAGCCAGATGCGGTATTGGACGCTGCTAGAAGCCTATCGGATGATTGCCTTTTCTGGGAAGGTCTTTGCGAGCAGGATATGGTGCAGTCTTTGAGGTACGCTATAGAGCGCCAGAAACTCTTGGAGGAGTTGCGATCTAAGCGAATGCAGAACGGACCCCAGCAAGAGTTCTTTCGAGGCATAGTCGAAAGAATTGATGAAGCGATATTCGTCGTCGCTCGAGATTCAGGCTCCTTGCTCTACGCAAATGAAACCGCCAAGCGTTGGTATGGAGCCAATATGGGGGAGGCTCTCGAAGATGTACTTGAGTATGACCTGCTGGAAGCGGACGAAGTGGAAATGGAGATTTCCTCGCGTCATGCTTCCGTGACGCGGGTGGAGCTCCGTTCCTTATCGGCGAAATGGGGCGATATCTCAGCCTGCATGATATCAATGCGCGACCTGTCTAAGCAGAAGCGGGCTGAGGAGGCGTTCTTGGCCTGCCAGCGCCGCTTGGACTACTCGATTCGTGAATCGGGATTCTGGTGGTGGAATCTAACGAATGACGATATATCGTTCAGCAAGTCGTTTCGTAACTGTCTTGGATACGAAGATTGGGAATATCAAAATTCTGTCGCCTCATTCGAGGAGTCATTGCATCCTGAGGACCGGGAAGAGACGCTTGCTCGATTTCGGAGTTTTGGGGAGTTGCCGATTGTTGATTTTGAAATTAAGTTTAGGATACGGGCGAGCGATGGGCTCTACTTGCAAGCGCTGACAAAGGGTGGGCTCGTTTCGAACGCCACATCAGGAAGCGTTGTTTACGCTGGTTCTTTGATACGTACGAGCGTAAGCCGTGAGCGTTTTGATTTCGAACCGCAGCTTGAAGAGTCTGGAGTGGTCGCTGATCCATTGGGCGATAGCAGTTTGAACCCCTCAGATACTCCGGATCATGGCGTTGCATTGATTGTGGATGATGAAGAGGTTTTGCGCAAAGCGCTCGAATCGATTCTATCGTCCTATGGCTTCGAAACAATTGTTGCCTCGGATGGCCAGGAAGGGATTTCTCTTTACGAATCACACCATGATCGAGTTAAAATCATAATTCTCGACATGAATATGCCGCGAGTCGACGGAGGTAAAGTTTTTCAACGTATTCGGGAAGATGGGGATCGTATCCCCATAATCATGACAAGTGGGAATGACGACAAGCAAGCATTGCCTTTCGTTGAAGGCGAAGATAAGAACTGCGAATTCCTATTGAAGCCTTTCGGACTGGCTGAAGTAAAAGAAATCGTCGAGCGGTATTTGGCTGCGAGTAAAGTCCCTGCTAAACCTGCTTCGACAGCGGGGACATCCTAGAGGAAGATCAATGCGGGATGTTCCAGTATCTTTTTTAGAGCCTGGATATACTCAGCTCCGACTGCGCCGTCGACTACGCGGTGATCGCAGCTTAGGCCGATCTTCATTATTTGCCCAACTTCGATATTTCCGCTTTCCCGTACAACGGGACGTGCGAACGTAGCGCCTACCGAAAGTATGCCGGCATTGGGCGTATTGATTATGCCGTAGAATACGGACACTCCATACATGCCGAGATTGGTAACGGTGAACGTGCTCCCCGACATTTCATTGGGAGAGAGTTTTTTAGATCTCGCTTTGGCGATGAGCGCTTTCGCTTCGACGGCGATTGTCTTTAGCGATTTCGCATCTGCGTTCTTAATAACAGGGGTAAGGAGGCCATCTTCTATTGCTACACCGAAGGCGATGTCCACTGAGCTGTGCTGCTTTATAGACGTTCGAGCCCAAGAGCGATTCATGGCGGGCACGCGCCTCAATGCTTCGGTCGCTGCCTTGAGAATAAAGTCGTTTACGGAAAGCTTTACGCCTCCCTCCTCGGGTGTTAGCTCGGCCAGTTCCGCATTGAGTTGCTTCCGCAATTCAAGAAGGCCTCCCACGTCGATTTCCGACTCGAGGTAAAAATGAGGGGCCTCGCGTTTACTTTCTTGGAGGCGTTCAGCAATAATCGCTCGCATCTGAGAAAGGGGTACCTCTTCAGCTTTTGCGATACCTGCGCCGGAGCCGGCGCTTGCGGGCGCTGTGCCGCGCGTTACCGCTGCGCCTTCAAGGTCTTTCTTAACGATTCTACCGTTGGGGCCGGAACCAGAAATTTGGACCAGGTCGATGCCTTGTTGCGCTGCGAGCTTTCTTGCAAGAGGGGAGGCCTTGATTCGTTCGCTTGAAGGCTTTGCGGGATCGGATTCGGTCGAGGCTGGCGCGGGTGGGTGAGAAGAATCGGAATCTGCAGATTCTTTGGTTGGCTCTGAATCGGGTTCGACTTTTTCCTCTGATTCGTCTGCGGGCGCGGGGCTCGCTTCAATCTCGACCGATTCACCTGCTTCGCCGATCGCTGCGATAGGTGAACCCACCGGGACTTGGGCTCCCGTTGCCGCGATTTGCTTTAAGAGCACACCTTCTTCAAAGGCTTCAAGCTCCATGGTCGCCTTGTCTGTTTCGATCTCGGCGATAACATCGCCGGACTCTATTGTGGCGCCTTCGTTTTTCAGCCAATTCGCGACAGTACCTACTGTCATGGTATCGCTGAGTTTGGGCATATCGATTATGGTAGCCATGATAAATTAGATTGGTTCGTTCCTTAGATTGTTCTTTGCGTAATCGTCAGCAGATTTCCAATACTTTCTTAACTACGACGTTGGGTTTTGGGAGCTGCGCTTCCTCTAGAGGAGGGCTGTAGACTGCCGGGGCGTCGATGGCGGAAACACGTTGCACAGGAGCATCCAGGTAATCGAATGCGTGGGCTTGAATTAGATAGGCGATTTGCGCATCGACTCCGCAAAACGGCTTGTTCTCTTCTACAAGCACGGCTCGATTCGTTTTCTTCACGGAATTCAATAGGGTCTCCTCGTCGAGGGGCCGGATTGAGCGCAGGTCCACTACTTCGGCGTCGATCGAGTGTTCCGATTTCAGGATGTTTGCGGCTTCCAAGCAGACCAGCACTGAAGGACCATGGGCGATAAGCGAAATGTCAGAGCCTTCGCGTTTAACATCCGCCTTGCCAAGCGGTATGACGTAGTCTTCCTCCGGAACCTCTCCAACATCGTTGTACATGATGGTGCTTTCCATGACGTATACGGGGTCGTTGTCGCGAATGGCAGCTTTGAGGAGTCCTTTGGCGTCGTATGGAGATGCTGGGCAGACAACCTTAAGGCCGGGTGTATTAGCTATGAAATTTTCGGGCGTATGCGAATGAGTGGCTCCTACTCCGGTACCGCCGTTGGCCGGGCCGCGTATTACGACAGGGACATTGATTTTTCCTCCGGACATGTACCGTACACTCGCCGCGTTGTTGATGATTTGGTCCCAAGCAACGTAGGCGAAACTCCAGAACATAAGTTCCATGACAGGACGTATCCCAAGCATGGATGCGCCGATTCCCATGCCTATGAATCCCGCTTCGCTGATGGGAGCGTCGACGATTCGCTTTGGGCCAAATTGCTTTAGCAATCCTTCTGTGACTTTGTAGGCCCCATTGTACTCCGCGACTTCTTCGCCAATAATGACGACGTTATCGTCTCGCTGGAGTTCTTCAATCATTGCGTCTTTCAACGCTTGTCGGTAGCTGATTTCTGGCATGTTCGTTCGCTAAAATTTGTATCGAATATTAAGGTACCGATTAGTCATTAAAGAATATGCGCCCTTGGGATAACTTTTCATCTGGATTGTCTTCTTCCCAGTAAACGTCTTTCACGATATCTTCTTCTTTCGGGAAGCCGCTCTCTTCCGCGAATTTCGCGGACTGCTCGGCCTCGGCCTTTGCCGCCAGATCAATTTCCTTCACTTGCTCCTCGTTCAGCAGCTTGGATTTCAAGACGAATTCCCTGTAGAGCGTGATGGGGTCATGATTCTTGCGATAGTCGTCAATCTCTTCCTTGGTGCGGTATTTCTTATGGTTCGCATCGGCAATCGAGTGCCCTTGGTAGCGATACGTATGTATTTCGAGAAGAGAGGGCTTGGATTCCGATCGGGCGAGGTCCATCGCTTTCTTGACGCCTTCCCGAATATCGAAAATCGATTCTCCATTTATTTTCGCCCAGTTCATGTTGTATCCTTCTGCTCGAGCGGCAAGCCCGACTTCGGGATGCACGCTGGACCGTTCCTGGGACGTTCCCATCGAGTAACCATTGTTTTCGATTATGTATACGACGGGCAAATTCCAAAGGGATGCGATATTGAGGGACTCGTGGAATGCGCCTTGATTGATCGCGCCGTCTCCGAGAAAGCATAGAGTGCATCCTTTCTTTTCTTGATATTTGAGCGCGTACGCCAGTCCTGCTCCAAGCGGGGTTTGCCCTGCTACGATGCCATGCCCTCCCCAAAATCGCTTCGATGGATCGAAGTAGTGCATGGATCCTCCTTTGCCTTTCGAGCAACCCGTCTCTTTGCCTAGAAGCTCCGCCATGCACTCGTCCATGGACATCCCTACCGCCAGGGCGTGTCCATGATCGCGATACGCGGTAATGACATGGTCATTCTCTTTCATTAAGGAGATGCAACCCACGGCTATGGACTCCTGGCCAATGTACAGATGCAGGAAACCCGCTATCTTGCCTTGCTGATACGCTCTCAATGACCTTTCCTCGAATCGGCGAATTCGAATCATGTCGCGGTAAAATCCGACTAGCTCCTCATCGGTTAACCCGGCGTTAGCGGGCGTCTTCGCTTCTTTGGACAGATTTGCCTTAGCAGGCTTTCGTCGACCAGGTTTCTTGGTTGCGGTAGTGTTTGTCACGGAATTGCTTATTTCGGATTTGAGGGGAAGATTGATGCTATATTTCTTAAATGATCAAGGTCATACCGTTCCTGAGGAAATATTGAGCAGCGGTTGCTCTTCTAGGTCTTGCTTTTATGGGAGCCGATTACTTGTTCGATTACGATTTCAAGCGGTTGTCCGGGCGAGCAATCAGCCCTGGCGGAGACGAATCCATCGCGGTACTGGTCGTAGATCGCCCACAGGCCTTGTTGATCCGTTTCGGGGATCGGGAGAGCGTTGATGGCGTCTCTAGAGAAGAATCCAAACGGGCCCTCATCGATCGATTCCGGAAGCGCATCCAAGGGCTGCTTGCATTCGAATAGGAACATTAGCCAATGGGTGTTTCCTTCGTAGGCCTTTTCCGCGATCATGCAAAACAGGTGGAGGTCGGATACGCTTATGCTCAATCCTACCTCTTCACGAGTCTCGCGAATAGCGCATTCGTAGGGGGACTCGCCGCTTTCCATTTCAAGTTTTCCGCCAATTGGGCTCCATAGACCTTGATTTGGCGACTTGATGCGTTGGAGCATCAAGAAGTGGCCCTCTTTGTTTCGTATGAATACGAGTACGCTGATTTTGTACTTCATGGCGAATTGAACGCGTTTAGGCATTGGAAGGCGGGATGCGGGTCAAGCCGAAAGCGGATTGTGTAAAAAGTAGCCTCCGGGGCGCAAAGACTTGCCGGGAATCGCCGGTAACTCTATGGGTTGATAATGTGCCAACTGTCTTTGTTTGCAGCGATTGCCGCCTTGTTGCTGGGAATCCCTTTAGGAGTCTCTTCCGTAGGGGTGAGAGAAGTTGAGTTTACGCGTCTCGATAGCGGGTCGAGATCGGGCGATTGGCTCGAGCTGGACGTCCGTCGCGACGCTAGTGATGCGACGCGCGTGAATCCAGACTTCATTGATGATCTTGAAATTAGCGTGATGCTGGGGTTCGAAAGGGGAGGATCCGCTAGGGACGGTTTCGATTTCTTCCGGTCGAAAGCGGAGCTGGTCTCTCTCAAGGAGGGGCGGCATTTCGTGCGATTTTATCTTCCTCCGGAAATCGTCGAGCGCAACCAAGTACGCAGCGAGCCCCATTCCTTCCTGATCCGGCTCGCGCGTTCGGGGCGCGTGGTGTCTGAAAGCGTGTCCCGCCAGCTGGAAAGACCGCAGGTACGCGACAGCTTCTTAGCTCGAATTGACGCTAAAGCCGCTCGAAACGATGGCGTATTGCTGCCCCAATTCAAGTCGCCCTTTTATCTTTCCTATCCTCGTGAAACGCCTACGTTTCGAGACTCCGATCTGCCGCTTACGACTCAGTGAGTTTACGCAATCTGCGGTTTAGTTGGGAAAAGTGGAAAATTGGGCGTATGCAGGTGAACAATTTCGCGATTCGGACTGTCTGGTGAAGTCTTCTGCTCCCTATTTGGAAGCGTATGCCGCAAATTGAAACATTTTCGAAAAAAATAGGGGTTATCCTGCTTTCATATTCAGTGTAAACGCTTGAATAATAGCCGTTTTTTCTTGTACCTCAGGCGTGCTTTTCAAAAAATAGTAAAGATCAATTAATGAGACCTCCTCAGTACCTAGTTGTAAGCTGTGGCTCGAGCCACATCGCCGCCGTGCATTTGTCGATGCATATCCAGCGGACGATGCGAGCTGCTCAACTACTGGAGGCAAGATCTTGAGCATTCCCTTAGCGAGCCGCTCTTGTGGCTTAAGTCTGTCTCTGACTCCTTTGACGACATCCGTTCCCGTTTCAAGGGAGATATGCCAGTTGGCTACTCCTTGCCAGGGAATCTCGTGCTGACGAAATACCTGAAGATCCCGCAGACACCTCTCAAGAAGCGGGGCAAGATCGTCGCATTCGAGGCGAGGCAGAATATCCCCTATCCTATAGGGGAAGTCGCTTGGGATGATTTCCTTATCGACGAGGACGATCTGGATTTCGAGACGGTCATAGCGGCTTCGAAGACAGAGCTGGTAGAATCACTTTCGCTTTACGGCAAGCAGGCGAAGATGGATCCGGATCTGATCGAGCCTGCATTCGTAGGGCTGATAAACGCATTTCGATTTAACGAGCCCCAGGCAGTGGGCTGCTCGCTGCTTCTTTCGATTGGCGCGAAATCCACGGATATCATTTTATTCAATGGCGCTAAGTTCTACTCACGAAATGTTTCACTAGGGGGCAATACCTTGACCCAGGAGATTCGAGGAGCCTTGGATCTGCCGTTCGAAGATGCGGAAAAGATCAAGCGTTCAGCGGTTGCTGACGAGCCCCTGCCTGCAGGAGAGCGTATCGCTTTCAAGCAGGCCTAGGATAATTTCGTTAAGCGATTGAGTACGGAGGTTAGCCGGACACTCGCGATATATAAGAACCATGGATACGAGGAGAGGCCCGTGAGGTGCTTGCTCACTGGGGGAGGGAATATTCTGTCGAATTTCGAATCCGAGTTGCAAGCGGCGATCAACGTGCCCGTTAGCCGATTTGATCCTTTGAAAGAAGTGCGACCCGCTACGAGCTGTCCGCAAGATAATTTGGATTCGGACAAGGTATTCCTGGCGGAGGCAATGGGAATCGCGATTGGGCGATTTTTGCCTGATTCAACGCAAATCAACTTGTTGCCTAGAAGCATACTTTGGCAGCGACGATTTCGAAAACAGCAGCCGTACTACCTGTTTGCGGGCCTAGTTGCCTGCGCTGCGATTGCTTTGCCATTGGTCAATACCAAGATCGCGGTTCAAAGATACGAAGAGGAAATTCAGAATTTGGATACTAAGATTCAACCTTTGCGGGAATTGAATACACGTATCAATGAAAGGATAGAGGAAATTGAATCGCTACGTTCGGTGATTGGGGAAGCGTCTGAAATCGCTCAATCGCGCTCGAACTGGATGCTTTTCTTGAACGATATCCAGAACCGACTCGATCAGGTCGAGGATGTTTGGCTGGACAAGATTGAAGTAGCTCGCTCCATACCGGTCGTGTCCAGCTCGTCGAATCGATTCAACGCGACGCGAACGGATTCCGCTTCAGATAAGGAAGAAAACACTCGGCTCCACCTCGAAGGTCGCCTGTTGGATGTGGCCAATCCACTGTCCACAGTGAGTCAGGAATCAAACCGACGCGTGTCTGAGTTATTGGATAGTTTTGCCTCGTCCGACTTTGTGGAGCGCTTGGAAGATGAGCGATTCGACAACAATGTACCCGGCATTTTGAAATTTAACTTCACCCTGGTCGTGGATTCAACCCGACCCCTTTAGTATCGATGTCCTGGCTGAAACGAAATCCTTACTTCTACCTTTCGCTGGCCCTGCTAATGTTGGCTGCGGTCGGTGGGATATGGTACACCTCCAGAGATGCCGAGCGGCTGACTGCATTGAAGAGCCAATACGATTCCAAGAATCAGCAGCTCCAGTTGTTCTTAAAACGCGTTCCCGCGCCCACGAAGGCAAATCTCGAGGTGTTGGATGAAAATTACGAATTGCTGGCGAGCGAGTTGGATATGGCCCGAAGCGCGCTGAATTTAAGCAGCTACAATCCGGATCTTTTTTTCGGCCCTTCACCGGCTGATAGCAATGATGCCTTCTTCATGATCGCAAAATACGTTGAAGACACCCGAAGACTCGCTGTAAGCAGTGGAATAGCGACGGTTGAGGGAAGTCGGTATGGATTTAGCCAATACGAGAATGTAGGGCCTGTCTCAGAAGCGATTCCGAGAGTGCATAAGCAAAGAAGATAATGGAGTCTCTCCTGCAAGCGCTATTCGATTCAGGAATTAGCGAATTCGTATCGATTCAGCGTGAAGCGTCTTTGGTGGGAGAGTCTCAGCCGAAGAGGACATCCGTTCGTGATACGGGAGATATATTCTCCTTGCGCGAAGAGGATTCCGTAAGAAGGGGCGGATCCTTCGACACACTCGCGTTTCGATTGGAGTTCAAGGGGCAATCGCTTTCGATGCGTAGTTTTTTGAATCGTGTTACGGGATCCTCGTTGCCTTTCTCGATAAATGAGATCGAAGTTAGGCTAGATCACGAAATGGGTTCGGCTGAAGGACGGAGCTCAATCCGTGACAATCCATTCGTCAATAGCGAGAATGTGGAACAGCAAATGTCAGCGGTTCGCGTCCCGATTATTTCAGAGAACGAAAGTCGATTTATCGTGACGCTAGAGTTTCTAGAATTAGTGGATGATGTGGTGGCTTCGGAAAATTCGGAAAGGGAGAACGGGAATGTTTAGGTTTAGCTGGTCAGAATTTCTTGATAAGTTTGCCCTCATTATAGCGATGTTTGTATTCTTGCTAATGGGATTTGCGAGCATTCGAAATGTCAGATCATTGGATACGCTGTCACGGCAGGATGCCCCTATGCTCTCTGAGAGCAAGGTCGACGTAGATACATTTGGAGTAGAACGAGTTCAGGCTTCTTTGATCGCTTGGTCGAAGCCAGAAAGTCCATCGCGAGGAGAGGACTGGGTATTTGATGTATTCACTCCACCGGTACTGTACTACAATCCGGCGTCAAGGGAGTTCACGGTAACTACACCTGAGCTGTCGATAGCGGATGCTAAAGATCCTTGGAAGGCCTTTGAAATTGAACTGGTAGAGGTGCGTCAGCGTCCCTACCGATTGCAACTTGTAGGATATGCAGGCGAGGATGGCAACTACCGGGCGTATTTCGAATTCCTGAATACTAACGAGCTGCTAATAGCAAAAGAGGGTAAGCTGCTTGTCGAAGCAGGTGTGAAGGTGCTGTCACTCGATGTTAAGCAGATGGAAGTCGAGCAGGAGGGGAGCATGCCCGTATTTGAAAAGGTCGGGGTGGCTCGCTTGCTTGACTATGAGACTAACGAGGAAGTTTTCCTAACGAATTTGGAGACTAAGATATTTTCTGACCTGGAAGCACGGGTGCGTTCTATCGAGAACGGTGACATTTATGTAGTACGTGAAGGAAGCCAGGTTGAAGTGAATGATGGCTCGTCTTACGTAATTGGATCTCTATCTCACAATCCTCCCGAGGGGATGGTCACAAAAATTTCAGTTGATGGAGACAAGCGATTGTCAAAGCTTTGGAAGGCCATAAGTTTCTTAATCAAGAATCTGACGCCGACAATGCCTACAGTCCGTTTGCCATTCGTCCAAAGATCGTTCTACCCAAACCTAAAAGCTAATTTCCCAGTAATCGCGCCCACGCCTATGAAATATCCAAACCGAAATTTATCGACAATCGCTATGAGCGCAATTGTCGCCATTGCACTAACGCTTTCGTCGAGCTTGCTCTTCGGACAAAGCGATATCGACACTAAGATTCGCCTGATGTCGGAGGCGCTCCAGGCGCGCGATTCGGGAGACCTGGATAAGGCTCGAGAGCGTCTGAATCAACTCCTCGAAATCACTCCAGGCGACCGTTCAGTTGAAAAGCGTGGAGAACATGATCGCGGATCGAACGGGTGGAGGCAGCAATGCATCAAATGCGACGGATCGGAGAGCAGCTTTGCAAAGCGAAGCGGAGTATCTTGCGAGACTTGAAGCGGAACGCATTGAAAAGTCGATGATAAGCGCTCGCGAGATTCGCGAGATCGCTCTCCGTCAGTCAAAGCGGGGTGACTATCCGCTGTCGCTACGCATGATCGAAAGCGCCATATCAATGCTTGAGCCGAATCCGCTTCCGCAGACTTTGATCGATGAGCTGAAACGGGATCAGCGCGATATTCTGAGGCAGCAGTCTAACAGCGATGCGAGGCGCATCGAGGCAGACTCTACCTCTGGAGGATTGTTGCTGATTGATCAGATAAGTCCTGATTTCGTAAATCTTCAGGAGGAAATCGACGCCTTGTCGTTGAGGGGCCGGAGCCAATTTATCGCGGGTGACATTGATGGGGCGGAGTCCTCCTTCAAGCAGATCGAGGCGCTGGATCCGAATAATGCTATGGCCAAGAGCTTTCTCGTTAAGATCTCTAGGGAACGCCAGTCGCTGGCCTATTTGATCACGTGAGCAGCTCCTGGAAGAGGTTTCGAGCGCCTGGCAACGCCCCGGCATTTATGAGGAGCGCCCCGACATTAGGGCGACTTCCCCTTTGCAAGGCGTCTTGCAAGGCTTTCAATTCGGTGCCGGACTGAGGCAACAGCAGCAGCAACAGCAGCAACGCGAGCAGCAAACACGGCAGCAGGAATTTCGGGGTGCCGTTGCTGAATTGGTGAATTCCAACTTCGACCCCCGCCACGTGGCTGAGGTGATGGACCAAGACAAGCGAGCCGCCACCCAGAAGAACGCTTTGAACGTGTTCATGGCGTTGGAAGGGGGGGTCGCCCGACATTGCACGCGATATGCTCCAACAGCAGGCCGAAGCCGCCGAAAATTCGGGCGATGCTAGGGCGGCAGCAGGTGCTAGGGCGCTATTGAAAATATTGGAAACCGATCCTGAAAGGGCGAAGTCTTCAATCGGGTTGTTCTTGGCCACCGCGATGGGACCGAAACAGTTCAATGATACGTTTGACACGTTGCGGAAATATCGGGGCGATGTTGATCTTACAACTAAGCAACGTGATTACGAATATTATGTTAAACAACAGATCGCTGCCGGGGAACCCTATTTAAGTTTCAACGAGTGGGACAAGCAAGGAAGAGCAGCCGGGGCAACAACGGTGAATAATAATATTGGGGATAGTAAGTTCGGCCCCATTCCGCCGGAACACGAGCTTATCGTGGACGAAAACGGGAATGCACGCTATAAACTCGTCCCGGGTGGCCCGGGTGAACGCAAAACTAAAGACGAAGCATTGAAGCGAGTCAACAGGGCAAAAGCGCTTGTTGCCGGCTTCAACAACACTATGGACAACGCGTACGAAGCTCTCGAGCTTACTGAACGTGGGGCGGCGGGTTTTTGGGCCTTTGCTCGATATTCTGCCTACAACAGACGCTAGGGATCTTGCAAACATAATAGAAACAATTCAGGCGAATCTTGGGCTCCATGAGCTTCTGGCATTGAAGGAATTATCGCTAGGTGTGCTTTTTGGCACATTGTCGGATAAAGAATTGGAATCCCTCCGAGCCACTTTGGCCAACTTGGACACAAAGCAAAAACCTGAAACCTTGAGAAAGAACCTTCGAAAGGTTCTTACGCATTACAAAAATTTGCGTAATCTCATAATCAATGAACGGGGGCAAGAGTTGATGGAACAAGGGATGACCGAAGAGCAGGCATTTGAGCAACTTTTAACAGAATCTTTTCAGTAATGCCAGAACAGGCAATAGATTCCGCTTCCCAGCAAAAGAAACAGCCCCAACAAATGGAAGGGGAGGCCGTTGATTTCATTTCCAAGTTCAACCAATGGCAAAGGCAAAAGGAACAGCCTGCAACTGTTGCGGCCCCTGTTGTTGTCGAGGCAGGCCAAAAACCCTTGATCGCGTTGCCTGAAGGAATGACACGCGAAGACATGTTTGCAAACCGTAAACAGGCTCTGGATGCACGTCTCCCAAGTTATTTAGATTATACAAGGTTTTATCGCCCAATTCGTCCTCCCACTAAAATGGATGCATTGTTTTCAGGCGAGTATGCCCAAACGGACGCAATCCTACTGTTCTCGGACCCGCTCCTTTGTTGCAGAAGCTCGATCGGATCGTGATTTCAAACGTCAATTTTACCGAGGTACCATTGAATCAAGCCGTCAATACGTTAAGTGCGATATCGGAGGATTTCGATAACACGGATACCGGACCTCCAGGGTTAAATCTCGTTTTGCTCGATCCTGAGAGAACGAATCCTACAGTGAATATCACTTTGCGACATTTGTCCCTGAAGCGCATCTTGGATTTCATCGTAGATTCCGTAGGCTTTCAGTATGAAGTGCAGGAAGATGCGGTCGTGCTAAGGCCTGGTGGAGAGAATAGGAATTTGAATACAGAGGTCTTTCCCGTTCTACGGTTATTCGCATGACGGGTATCACCGGTGGTTCTTCGGAGAGCGCTGGTTGGACCCCGCAGTTTAGCCCGGTTTGAATGAGAGATTCCCGACGGGTTTCTTGTTGTTGGGCTTGGGTTTAAGCTGCCTGGGGTGGAGATCGCCCGAAGGGCGGTCGGAGCCGCAGGCAGGCTGGATTTGCCTTGTGGCAAGCTCGCTGGGCGTTAGCGCGCCTGGCGATCCATGGGGCCTATGATTGCTGCAGCAGTCCTTCCAGTCTGCGAAGATCACGCGCGATTCGCTGAGCGCGCGGATCAGCTCGCGGTCGAGGCGTTCCTCGCGGAAGCGGCCGTTGAAGCTTTCGGCGTATCCGTTCCGCCAAGGGCGGCCCGGATCGATGCATAGAGCCTCGATCCCGTTCTCGGCAAGCCAGCCCTGGATGGCCTTGGCGATGAGCTCGGGCCCGTTGCCCGAGCGGATGCATTCGGGGAGCCCCATGCTCGCGGATCGCCTCCTGCAGCAGGGCCAGCGCGTCGGAGGCCTTGATCGCCCGGTCGGCATGGATGCAATGGCGCTGGCGAGCGCATTCGCCTATCAGGTCGAAGGCCCGCAGCTTGCCTCCCCGCTGGGCGTAGTCCGAGACGAGGCCCCAGGCCCGGACGCGGTTGCGGCGAAGCGCCTTCCGCGGAAGGCCCGCGCAGAGCCCCTGCCGCCGCCTGCGAGGGCGGCGAGGCGGAACCTGCAGCCCTTCCTCCCTGCGGACGCGCTGGACCAGCCTCTTGTTCGCGCGGTAGCCAAGCGTCGGCTGCTCCCCCGGAAGGCGGACGATCTCCGGCTCCAGCAAGCGCTTCCCCTCGGGCTTGGGCTTCGGGCGATAGCGGAGCGTCGAGCGGCTGATCCCCAGCCACCGGCAAACGGCTCTCCCGGAACGCGACAGCGCGGACTGGACCTCCGCCGCAACCCCGCGCCGGCGCTCCGGGCTCAGAGGTTTTTCCCCAGCGCGATCTCCAAAGCCTTGGTCTTGAGCAGCTGGTCGGCAAGCAGCTTCTTGAGCTCGGTGTTCTCCTTCTCCAGGTCGTGGAGGCGCTGAGCCTCCTTAAGATCCATGCCTCCGTACTTGGTCTTCCAACGGTAGAAGCTCTGCGAGCTGATGCTGCGCCTGCGGCAGATCCCCTCGGTCCGAAGCCCCGTGTCGGCCTCCCTCAGTATGCGGATTATCTGCTCGGTCGCGCGTCTTGTCTTTTTCAGCGATGATGTCCTTTCGTTGATCGACGAAAATCACCTCATCAAAAGTGGGCTAGTTCGCGGGGTCCCAACCAGCACGTTCGATGGCGATCCGTTCGCCAGCAATCAGGGAACCTCCTCTCCTGCAAGAGGAATGGCTAGCGATGCGGTTACCATCCAAAATTTTCTCCAGCAGGCGGGCGTGGATTTCGATGGCGCTGAAGGAAGTACGATGGCGTACGACGGTTCCGCTATGATCGTAACGCAAACGACCCGTAATTTGGAGCGGATACGGAATATCTTGAATCGATACACTGACGTGAAGCAGGTTGAGATCGAAGCGAAATTTCTTGAAGTGCAGGAAGGCACTATTGAAGAGCTCGGCTTCGATTGGGTCCTGACTCACAATGATAGTAGAAATAGCGGCAATCCTACAGGAACAGGTGAAGACTACCGCAGTTCACTGCGGGATCTCGCGGACATCAGTTCTCCATCCAATGTATCCAGTTCAATATTGATTAATGGCAACGAAGTGGATCGCATAACCCCTCCGGACCTACCTGGAGGAGTGCCTCTTGGCGTAGGTTCGCAGCCTTTGACAAATGTATTTGGTGACGTTGGGAAGATGAACTTGGATGTCGCGGTACGGGCGCTATCGCAGACTTCGGGATCGGATTTGCTCAGCGCTCCTAAGGTAACGGTCCTTTCCAGTAACCAAGCGGAGATCAATGTAAGCCAAGAATTTCGCTATCCAACGCGCTACACGGATACCGAAAGCAACGTGGGAAGCACTAGTGGCGGCTTGGATTCTGGAGCGGCAGGGGTGACCATCACTCCTGGTACGCCTGAAGATTTCGACACTCGGAATATAGGGGTGGAATTGTCGGTCACGCCTATCGTTGAAGAAGACGATTACAGCATTACCTTAGAATTGAATCCACGAGTTACCGAGTTTGAAGGATTCGTCGAGTACGGAGGCCCAAGCGTCGCCCTCACCGCGAATCAGACGGTAAAAGTATCTTCCGGATTCTATCAGCCGATCTTCGCGGTTCGCGAGGTCTCGACCAAAGTCACAATTTGGGATGGCGCTACAGTCGTAATGGGCGGCCTTACGCGAGAGGATGTGATTACGGTTAACGATAAGGTGCCTTTCTTGGGCGACATTCCGTTCTTTGGACGGTTTTTCCGCTCCGAAGGTGAAAGCTCCTCCAAACGTAACTTGCTTATATTCGTAACAGCCAACTTGGTAAGTCCAGGTGGTTCTCCAAAGCGCCAAACTTTGCGCGGCGTTCAGCCAGGAGCTCTATTTCAGAACCCGACCATTGTAACGCCGGGTGGCAGCGAATCGCGCAGCCAATAGCCAATAGTCGGATATAGGCATTTGGTATTTGATATCCCTCGCGCAATGGCGCGAGGATGGGCCATGGCTAAGTACCTGCTTGTAGACGGATTCAATATGGCGTTCCGCGCCTTTTACGCGGTTCATGAGCTAACTCGATCCGACGGATTTCCCACGAACGCCTTGTATGGCTGGGTGCGTTCCATGTGGAAACTGGTTGATGACCAGAAACCCGATGAGACGATTGTATTTTTCGATTTAGGCGGCGCCCAGGCGAAGCTTGAACTACTGCCAGAGTACAAGGCCAATCGTGGTGAGACTCCGGTAGAATTCGAAAAGCAAGTTCCGATCATAAAGGAGCTTACGCATGCCATGGGATTCGGCCTTTACGAAGAGAACGGAGTCGAATCAGACGATCTGCTGGCAGCGCATGCGAATCGGCTTTGCGCGGCGGATCCAAAGGCGAACGTCTTAATCGTAAGCGCGGACAAGGACTTCGCCCAATCGGTAAATGATCGAATTCACATGTTGCTTCCGCCACCTACTGCGAACCCCAGGCTAGGCTGGCGAACGCTCGATCCGGATGGAGTGGAAGCGAAGTTTGGCGTGAAAGCATCTCAAATGGCGGATTACCTTTCCTTGATTGGCGATACTTCAGACAATATTCTAGGAATTCCAGGCGTGGGCCCTAAAACGGCAACGAAGTGGTTAAATGAATACCAGGATATAGAGGGAATCTCTGAAAATGCGAGTCGGCTAAAGCCTGTACGCTTTCAAGAGATTGTACCTGAAATGCAGGAAACGCTGGCGATCAATCGAAAGATAATCACTTTTGATCCAGAGTGTGGCCCTGAGAGTATTCCTTCAGGGCAGGTAGATCCTAATAATCTATTTCGTATCCTTGAGGAGATGGAAATGAATACCCATTTGACTGAGGCAAGAAAGCGTTATTCCCAAGGAGAGCTGGCTTTGTAGAATCTCGGTTGAACAGGATGGTCGCCAGATTCGGTGCCTGTCAGTTTCTACGAAATTGGGTGAGTGGATGGTGCCAAGGGGCAGATTTGAACTGCCGACCAAGAGCTTATGAGTCTCCTGCTCTACCACTGAGCTACCCTGGCAACCGTTAGGAAGGGAGCAAACGCTGCTCCAAATCTAAGTCAAGTCAAGTTTCGTATGAGTGATTCGAGCGCTCTGCTTCGACGAAGGAAGTGATCTGTTCCAACGCCGCTCGTGGTCCATTCTCTTGCTCAAGGAGATCTTTGCAATCTTCGGCGCATTCCAGTAATTTTTTCGAACTCTCGATCGTTTCGACTTTGCTATAGAGTTGTTCCGGCCATTTCCGTTTCAGGCATTCCAGGCCGCAACCCAGACGAGAGACTTCGGAGCCAAAGAAGTCTTGATCGCCGATGTGGGGAACCACTATTTGAGGCTTGCCTGCGTGGAGAGCAGATGCAGTCGTGCCTGCACCTCCGTGATGGATGATGACAGATCCGTGCCGGAAGAGCTGATCATGCGAAACGGGACCGATCTGAAGGATGTTCGCTGCGGATTTCGGAACTTCGAATCCAGACCATCCCGTTTGGATGATGAGCTTCTTGTCCTTTGGCCAATGCGCCAGGAGCCGCCCTACGTAGGCGTCTGGATCTTGGTAAACCATACTTCCGAATGTTAATATCGGGACCCGCTGATTCTCACGGAAGGCTTCTATTTCCTGATCCAGCTTGTCCAATTGAGGCGATTGCCAACGGCAATAGCCAGTGAACCTAAAACGCTTGTTCAGTTTGGTTTTGGGCTGCATGAGCGCTGGCGAAACTGCGACCAATACTAGGTTCGCCGATTTGGAGAAGAAGTCTTTAACCGGGGATAGGCCCTTCTTTTTTAGCTTTCGAGAAATTGTCTGATTGATAGCTGTATCTACAGCGACATTACAAATTTTCCATGCAAAACGATTCCATCGCAATTGTATTGGCTGGGGGAGCCCTCGCAATCTGGGCATCCCATGAGGAGGATAGTATCTGGATGGAACTGTGTTGTGGGCAAAAGCGTAGGTAATGAATGGAATTTTTCGTCGCTTCGCAATCGCTCCGTTTATGGGGAAGAGGTAAGAGGAGATCAAGCAGTCGGCACCTTCTAGGATCGAGTCCATAGCGTCTATTGACTCTTCAAGGTAGGGGAGAGTCGCCTTATAGAGAATCTTCAACTGCTTGATTGGGGATTTCACAGTTTGCAGTTTTCCCATCCAGCTAGCGAGGTCGCTTTGGTTCCAGTCGGGAGGAATGGGGTAGAAATCAACGCCCGCATCCTCTATGTCTTTTTGAAATGGTCTACTGGTAGCGAATCGAACATCATGGCCAGCCTCCTTTAGCATCACCGAGAGTCCAATAAGTGGAAAAATGTCCCCTGTAGATCCATGAGTTGTAATTACAATTACCATATATCGTTTCCAGCTATTGGAATGAGAGGGTTGCCTGGAGGGTTATAGCTCGACGTTAAGCCATTGAAGTCGATTTCTATTTGTAACCAATTAATGGGTATATAACGCTTCGTCCATTTATAGAGAATCGAGCAATTTGCGAATTTCAATTTCAGGCGCTTCATGGCGCTGATCGATTGCCAATTCAAGAGAACGCTCGAGCTCTTCGCGTGCGTTGGCCCTCTCCTTGAGAGCGATGAAGCATTTCGCGCGACGGATCGATGCCATCATCCAATCGGGCTTTTTTTCTAAGCAGGCGCTCAAGTAGTCGATCGCTTCGGTAGGATTGTTTTCCTCGAGAAGCGCCTGGCCAAGCGAGAATTTGAAGAGCTCGCTTTCGGGATTCGATTCGAGGAGATCTTTGTATTTCTCTGATTTCATAGGGGAGTGCTCAATCCAGCAGAGGGCATTCGATTTCCTACAATCAGGATGGGCGTGGCCGTCGTTGTAAAGCGGGTAGTGTTACATTCATGTAGCAAAATCGCGATTCACGGTCGGCCTGGCTCATGCGTATGAATTTCGACTTGGGCAGGCTTTGCAGAAATTGCCGCCCATAGGTCTTTTGCAAAATACGCGAATCGAGAATAGTGACGATGCCTTGATCGTCCTTCTTTCGGATAAGTCGTCCTATTCCCTGACGAAATTTAATCAATGCATCCGGCAATGTGAGCTCAGCGAATGGGTTCCCTCCATTTTCCCTTATCCTTTCAGATTTCGCTTCCGCGATCGGATGGGTCGGCACGTCGAATGGCAGTCGTGTGATGATGACTTGGGAAAGGGCGGGCCCAGGAACGTCGACCCCTGTCCAAAAGCTGCCGGTACCAAAGAGAACTCCGTTCTGGGCCTCTCTAAATCCCTGGGTGAGCTCGGTGCGAGATAGCCCGCTACCTTGAGCGAAAAATGGGCGGTCTGACTTTAGAAAATGCCCTTCCAAGGCATCGCCTGCTTTTCGAAGATCGGAATAGCTTGTAAAGAGTACGAGCGTGCCGCCTTCGACATTGTCCACGCAGAAGCTGATATAGTCGATGAGGGTCTCAATCGACAAGCGAGCGTCTTCGGGTGAAGGGGCGGGTACGTCGCTAGCGATGTATACGCGCGTATTTCTTTCGTAATCGAAGGGAGAGTCGACTCTATGGGCGCTCTCTTCGTCCGCCCCTACTTTCTTTTGAAAAGGGGAGAGGTCTTTGGCGATCGAAAGGGTTGCGCTCGTCAAGGTAACGGACCTTTGCTCGCTAAACAGCTCTTCTTTAAGGTAGGGGGCAATTTCGATAGGAGCGGTTCTTAGGGTGACGATTTGCTGTCGGCGGCCGCTACGTTCAATCCAGTGGACATGTTCGTCTTCGGCCAAGTCGATGAACCTACGAATCCCAGCGTAGTAGCCGTGAATGCGATTTCTCTGGTCCTTTATCTCATCGTGCATCGCTCCGTCTTCGATTTTCGCGAGAATGCTATCCATCGTTTGCACGACCGCTTTAAGGGGAGCAACGATTGTAGGTTCGCACCAATCCTCATCTGAAATCCGGGAGATTGGACGCTGCGCCAATCGCGTCGCTGCGATGTATCCAAAAAACTCCTGCGATGCTTCTTGGGCCTCGACGATTGCCTGCAATTGTTTTAGATGGGCCCACTTACGGACGATTCCGGATTTGCGCTTTGGATTGAATAGGGCTTTCAATTGCCGGTCGAGCCCGTAAGAGCTAATACGCGCTCCAAAGTGTTCGGTCGCAACATCGGCCATGGTGTGCGCTTCGTCAATGACGAGGAAATCGTCGGGCAATAGGATTCCCTTCGCATTGGGCGCTAGTCCACCGATGCTCAGTAGGGCGAATAGTAGACTGTGATTCACGACTACGACTTGGGCTTTGCGCATCTCAACGCGCGATCTTTGATAGAAGCAAGTATTTGGGTTGCAGTTCTTGGAATTGCACGCGGATCCTTCCGCATTGACCATCTCCCAGACGTCGTAGTTGGGCGGTGGGCTCAGTTCCTGTCGCAAGCCGGTTTCGGTTGATTGAGACCAACGAGCGATTCGATTGAGCTCGTCGAGCTCGTCGTTTGGGAAAAGCTCGGTTTTGTTCGCGATAACGTTCGCCAGTCGAGTCGGGCATAGGTAGTTCCCCTTTCCCACTAAAACTATGGATCTAAATTCGGCGTATCGCTCAAGTTCGTCAACGGAACAAAATAATTCGCGGCAAATCGCTAGATCCTTTTCTTGAATTTGCTCCTGCAGGGAAATCGTATTCGAAGAAACAATACAAGGACGATTGGATTCCATACTGTGAATGATTCCAGGTATCAAGTAGGCGAGACTCTTTCCAACCCCAGTCCCGGCTTCGAATACGAGCGCTTGATCCGTTGCCATGGATTGGCTGACGGCTGTCGCCATGGCGCTTTGTTCTGGTCGATACTCCAGATTCAAGGTCGATTGAAGCAACCCACCTTCACCAAAAACGTTGCTCGCAAGCCGTGATAAATTGACTGGGGAGCTTTCTTGGCCGTCGTTGGGAGAGATCATTCGAGGGTAAGGTGTAGGGCGATTGGCGGAGACGGCAATCTCGAATTGGAGGCTCGCCGATTGAGGCAACTCAAAATTCTTTGATTTCGAAGAATTTTTTGTTTTGGTTGGATTTTTGTGAATAGCATTGAATCGAAATATTTGCAGAGAACGGGCTGGATTCGGGGCGCTTGGGTCGCGAATTGATGGCCCTCTATTGCCTTGGGCGGTATTTTTTGTGACGGCGTTTCATTGGTTTTCAATGGTGAGACGCTATAGCGCTGATGTGCTTTATAATGACCAATGGTTCCTCTACACCCCAATGTTCGAAGAGTCGGGCGCTTGGAGCGCTTTTTTGCTTCAGCATGGGCCCCATAGGCAAGGATTAGGAGGAGCGGCCACTTACTTACTTTCTAGTTTATCGGTATTTACCATCCAATGGGAAAATTTGATGATAGCAGGAGTAGTGATTATGTCGGGCACATTGTCACTAGCGCTCTACAAGCGATTGCACGGTCGCTGGAATGCACCGGCAGCTGTGGCTCCGCTATTGATTATGAACCCTTCTCAAATCGGAACGGTAGTGACCGTTCCAAACCTGTCGCACAGTGTCTTGCCCGTTTTCTTGCTGCTCGCGTTAGCTAATTGCTGGATTTGCGAAAGAAAATGGGTCCGCTACCTGTTGTCTTCATTTATCGCCAGCATCAGCCTATTCACTGGTTTCGGAGTATTCGTCTATATTGGATTTACACTGTTGATAGCGCTTGATCGGAGTTCGTCGTTGAATAGCAAGTACGATAGGTTGCTTAAAGGTGTCGGTATTGCTCAGCTTGCATTCGCCCTGTTGCTCTTCGCTTCAGATTACGTATGGGATCCCGCAAATCCAGCGATGAAATTTCCTCATAGTCCTGCGATCGACTACGTAATATTCGTGGACTACATGTATGGCAGAATGCTTTACATCGAAAAAAGCTTTCGACCGTACCTAGGATTCTTGATACTCGTATTGGTGCTTCTTGCGGGATGGACAGCGCTTGTTCGTGCATCGAGGAAAGGGAGTGACCCCGTTTTCTCCGTTTGCTTCCTTCTAGTCACGGTTGGTCTGGGGTTCGCGTTTGGCTGTTCTATCGGTCGCGTATCCTTGGGCGTGGGCACCGGAGGTGGATCCCGCTACCAGAGCCTGATTCTTCCGAGCGTGCTTGCGGTATTTTTCCTCTTAGGTTCTGGGGTTTTGAGGAAATATCTAGGAGCGCCAGCGATTATTGCATTCTTCGTTTTCGCTGTTGGATCATACCTTTCCAATTCTGTTTATGCTCACGACTATGCGATGCTCAAGCATCAGGGGAAACTGAGATGGATCGAAGCATATGAGTCCTCTGGCGATCCGCTTAAAGCGGCTGAAGAGTCCGGCGTCGCGATCTTTCCGGAAATGCATCTAATACGAGAACGCATAGAGATCTTGAAGGAGCGAAATTGGGGACTGAAGAGCGATTCCAACTAAGATACCGTTGTGTTAACCGATGTAGACATGATCGCCTTCGTCCACGGTATCGAATAGCTCGATAATGGATTGGTTGCTCAGTTGAATGCACCCGCCGCTAGCAGGTTCACCGAGTTTGCCCTCATGATTCGTCCCGTGGAAATAAATATAGCGTTCGTGGCTATCGCAGCCTGGGCCTTGGTTGATTCCAGGCTCGAGGCCCTCCAGCCAGAGGATTCGAGTGGTGACGAGATTGCGAGACTGCTCTTCCTCGCTTAGCTCCGAATAGAGTTTCCCGATATCGACGCGGCCTTTGAATACGGTTCCGATTCGAGCCTTGGCGCCAATTTTCTCTCGAATGCGGTGAAGGCCTGTTGGAGTACCGAATGAGTTTTCAACGCATGATGGGGGATTCCGACTGGTCGAGACTCGAAAGGCGCCTGTCTCGCCGCCATCTTCGTAAATGCTGAGAGTTTGCGTCTCGATGGAAACCATCAGGACTCGGTTTGTGGGCTTGATATTCAAATCGCGGCGCTTATCGCTGTACGGCTGCAATAAATCTGAGGACATCTAAAATGGGATATAAAGTTGGTATCGTTGGTGCTACTGGAGCAGTTGGCCAAGAGTTATTAAGACTTTTGCGCGACAGGGAATTTCCTGTCAATGAGCTGAAGCTTTTCGCTTCTGCGCGTTCTGCCGGAAAAACGATCCGAGCATTGGATGAGACCTACGTTGTGGAAGAGGCAACCGAATCCTGCTTTACTGGTTTGGATTTCGTCCTATTCGCAGCCAGTGGCTCCTTGTCCCAAGCGCTCTGCCCTGCAGCAGCGGCAGCGGGCGCCGTGGCCATCGACAATAGCTCGGCCTACCGGATGGATCCGGAAGTTCCATTGGTTATTCCTGAAATCAATTCGGATGCCGCGAATGAGCACAAAGGAATAATCGCCAATCCCAACTGCACAACTGCCATCGCATTAATGGCCACCTATCCGCTGCACCAACGTTTTGGGCTAAAGCGCATGGTGGCGTCGACTTATCAAGCGGTTAGTGGCAGCGGCGTCGCCGCGATGGCGGAGCTCACGAACCAGATGGGTCAAATCGCTCGAGGAGATACGCCGACGGCTGAAGCCTATCCTTATCAAATCGCTTTGAACGCTCTGCCGCATGTCGATTCATTTCTTGAAAACGGATACACCAAGGAAGAAATGAAAATGGTCAACGAGAGCCGCAAGATTATGGGGATACCCAATCTCGTTGTCTCGTGCACGTGCGTTCGCGTTCCCGTGATGCGTTCTCATTCGGTATCCATAAATGCGGAATTCGCGCGGGATGTGTCGGTCGACGAAGCGAGAAGCGCAATAGGGTCGGCGCCTGGAATCGAGCTTGTGGACGAACCTGCCGCGCTTCGCTATCCAATGCCGCTTGATTATGCGGAACGCGAATCCTGCGGGGTGGGCCGCATTCGCAAGGATTTGGCCTACGACAATGGGCTCGCATACTGGGTCGTCGGCGATCAGCTCTGGAAAGGGGCGGCGCTCAATGCCATTCAAATTGCGGAAACCCTTGCAGATAATCCTTGATCCATGAATTTGTTGGGTTGAGAAGGATATTGCCGCTCGCCGGATAACCCTAGTAATTTCCTAAACATGAAACGACGGCTCTTTGTTTTTTTCTTGGGCGCTATCGGCGCCGCGATGGCGCCGTGCTTCAGCCAAACTGAAATCGGCCCCTATGCTTCAGAAGCGGATCTAGGCGCTTTGATTGGTCAGAAGGCGAAGGTGGAGGGTGTGTACCATCGCGATGCGTTCAATGCTCCCGCTATCGTCATCAGCGGGCGGGTGTTCTATCTCTTAGAGAATCCGCCGAACAATCGTACCTTCGGATTCCCCGCTCCCAGCAGTTACGCGACGGTAACGGGAACGCTGTACCTCTACGATGGGAGCATCCAGTTCAGCGGTCCATACGAGGAGATTGGCCGTCGCTACTACTTTTTCAGCATGGATGACGCGAAATTGGAATTTGGCGCGCCATTGAAAGATCCGGGGGCGGCCCCCGCCGTAGTGCCTAATAGGACGAATTCCCTCTAATTTATTGAAGGCTGCGAGAGCGTCGCATCCGTTCCGAGTTCACTCCAAAATTCATCTAGGGAAATGGTGCGCGAGGAGGGACTCGAACCCCCGACCTACTGGGTGTAAACCAGTTGCTCTAACCAACTGAGCTACCCGCGCATCGGAAAAGGCTGGAAATAAGGATGCAATCGCTGGGGGTTGGCAAGGCAAAATTTTTCAAAAAATCTCTCTCGAAAATCAAGTTGCAAACAGGGGCAAAACCGGAAGAAAAGCCCCTTGCATGCCGCGAACCGGAGGTCTATGAAGGCGGCTTTAAAAGAAAGAGAGCATAAGCATGAGACACACCATCTCCGTCCTAGTAGAGAATAAATTCGGCGTGCTGGCCCGGATTTCAGGCCTGTTCAGCGGTCGCGGTTTCAACATTCATACATTGAACGTAGCCCCGACTCACGATCCAAAAGTGTCGCGCGTGACTGCGGTTGTTCGCGGGGATGACTCGGTGCTGGATCAAATAACGAAGCAACTGAAGAAACTGATCAACGTGCTTGAAGTTCACGACTTCAAGAAGGGCCAAGCGGTATCGAGGGAATTGATTTTGGTGAAGATTAGCGTGAGCGCCGAAAATCGCTCCGAACTCATCCAGATATGCGAACTGTTCCGCGCGAAAATAATCAGCGTTCAGCACGAGGATTTGGTCGCAGAGCTAACGGGCGATGAAGGGAAAATTACTGCCTTCCTCAATCTAATAGAAAAGTTTGGAATCTTGGAGCTTGGCCGGACTGGAAACCTGGCGATGCATCGGTAGCGTTCCAAGACGTTCGCGGCGGGCGATCGCGGCGATTGAAAACCTATTCCTATGATTCAATCCGCTAATGAAGTTGTAGTAGCTACGCGGAAAAGTCCGCTGGCTCTCGTCCAAGCGGATATGGCTGTCGCCCGCTACAATGACTACGATCCGACGTCCCGATTTCGCATCGAGAAGTTGGTTACCACCGGCGATAAGCGACTCGAATGGTCATTGGAAAAAGAGGGTGGCAAAGGCCTCTTCACGAAGGAGCTTGAAGATGCGTTGCTTGAAGGAAGGGCGGATATCGCGGTTCATAGCGCCAAGGATTTGCCCTCGGAAATGCCGGACGGCTTAGCGATCGCTGGATACTTGCCTAGAGAGATCCCCCAGGATGTACTCGTTCTAAAGTCGGGAATCGAATCCCCTCGATCGATCGCTACCGGAAGCCCTAGAAGAAGAATTCAACTACGTTATTTGTATCCAGAGTCTGAGTTCCTGGAAATTCGAGGAAATGTGGATACAAGGCTAACCAAGATAGCGGATGGATATGCGGATGCGACCGTACTTGCGTCTGCGGGACTGAAGCGTCTTGGAATCTCTTCTTGGGGAGGTGTGGAATTTAAGTCGTTGAGCTTGGATGATTGCATCCCTGCAGTGGGGCAAGCGGCAGTGGCCATTCAATGCCGTGAGCAGGACGTCGATAAATTCGAAGCTGCATTGGATAGCGATACGGGTGTTGCCGTGCGACTGGAAAGGGCGTTTATGGAACGCTTGGGCGGGGGTTGCCAGGTCGCTTTTGCGGTTAATTACACCAATAAATGTCTTCGGATATTCCACAAGGACTGCGGCAAGGAAACTCGATCAATCCCGTTCGATTATGCGATGAAGAAACCTTACGAGATTGCGGATAGCTTGATCGAGCAACTGGAGCTTGGCGATGCCTAGCGGCTCGGTATATTTGGTGGGAGCAGGCCCTGGAAACCCGGGTTTGCTCACCGTTAGGGCCAAGGAATTGATAACCTCCTGCGATACCTTGATCTATGATTCGCTTGTACACCCTTCGGTGCTTGGGCTGCAACGGACGGATGGAGAACGCATATACGTGGGTAAGAAATCGGGATGCCACTCGGTTGCCCAAAATGACATTCAAGCGCTGCTAATCGAAAAGGCCCGAACTGGGAAACGAGTCGTGCGCTTGAAAGGAGGCGATCCCTACGTTTTCGGACGTGGAAGCGAGGAGGCGTTGGCGCTCCGCAAGGCAGGAATAGCCTTTGAAGTTGTACCTGGCGTGACTGCGGCGGTAGGAGCGTCGGCATTTACCGGAACGCCGCTTACTCAGCGAAACTCAAATTCCACGCTGGTAATCGTAACGGGACATGAAGATCCAGAAAAACCAGAGAGCTTGGTCGATTGGAGCAGCCTGCCACGAAAGAACACGGTCCTTTGCATTTACATGGGGGTGTCTCGCATCAGCGCGATCGTCGAAAATTTATTGAATGCAGGATTTGACGGATCATTGCCCGTGGCCTGCGTGGAATGGGCGACGCTAGGTCATCAACGCGTTTGTCGCGGTGTATTGGATACTATCGTAAATAAGGCGGAGGAATATTCACTGAAATCCCCAGCAGTTATAATAATTGGAGAAAATGTAAATATGGGTGATGAATTGTCATGGTTCGAGGCGAAGCCATTGCAAGGCCGCCGCTTCGTGGTTACAAGAAGCCAAGGGCAAGCGAGCGAGCTGAGCGAGAAACTTGAAAAATTAGGAGCTGAAGTAATCGGACTTCCACTTATTTCCATTACGAAGAATGTGGATACGCGAACTCGGGACGATGTGTTCGCGGAAATTGCCTCTTACGATTGGCTCGTATTTTCCAGCCCCAATGGAGTTCGGTATTTTTTCGAGGCGTTTTTCGAGACGTTTGACGACATTCGTTCGCTTGGATTTTTGCGAATTGCAGCAGTTGGGAAATCGACTGCAAAGGAGATCAGCAAATTCTATGTTACAACGGATTTGGTTCCGGATGAGGCAAACGCGGACAGTCTCGCGGATGCTTTAGTCGCTACCGGCAGTCTGGATAGCTCGAAAGTGCTTTTGGTAACGGGTAATTTGGGCCGTGATGTCTTGACGAGGAAGCTTGAAGAAGCGCGGGCGATCATGGATCGCTTTGAAGTGTATCGAACCGAAGCGACGGATCTTTCTAGGGATCCCGCGGCCAAAGCATTCAGAGAACTCGGGGCGGATGGGATTTTATTCACGAGCTCTTCGGGAGTGAAGTCGTTCGTAGACCAGGCGGAGGACTTGGCGTTAGAGGAGGGCGCGCTGCATCCCAAGTCGATTAGCATCGGACCGATAACGAGCGCTTCGATGGCCCAGCAAGGAATGCCTATGAATTTCCAGGCGAAAGAGGCGAGTTTGGAAAGTCTGGTGGATGAAGTTGTAGCGCATTTCGGGAAGGAGGATTCGTAGCATGAAAGTTCCTTTCATAGATTTGAAGCGCGCCCATGCACCACTGAAGAGTGAACTGCTCGATGCGTTCGAGCGCACGATTGACCATGGCGGGTACTGCCTTGGGCCAGATGTGGCAGCGTTCGAAGAAGCGTTTGCTCGGACTCAAGGCGTCTCGCGATGCGTTGGAGTGGGAAGTGGGACAGAGGCTTTGCACCTGGTTGCCACCGCGATGGGTTTAGGGCCGGGAGACGAGGTCATCGTTCCGGCGTTTTCGTTTGTGGCTACTGCGTGGTTTGCGCAATATGTGGGAGCGCGACTGGTTTTCGCCGATATTGATCCGGTTTCGTATACACTCGATCCTGTTGGTATTGAAGCTCTCATTACTGATAAAACAAAGGCGATCGTCGTCACGCACTTGTATGGGCAAGCCGCAAATATGGATCCCATTGTTAAGCTGGCGCGCTCGAACGGGATTGCGGTAGTGGAAGATGCGGCTCAGGCGCACTTAGCCATGTATCGAGGAGATCCAGTCGGAGAGATTGGAGATGCAGGAGTATTTTCCTTTTACCCAACAAAGAACTTGGGTGGTTTGGGCGAGGGAGGCTGCGTGGTATCACCTAACAGCGAAATGCTGGATCAGATCGAGATATTGAGGGCTCATGGATCGAAGGAGCGCTATCTGAATCACTTTGTTGGATACAATAATAGGATGGAAGGTCTCCAGGCCGCTGCGTTGAACGTGAAGCTACCCCATCTTGCGGAGAAAACGCGTCGGCGACAGGCGATCGCTTCCGCTTACCTATCGGGCATTCGGCAGCCAGAAATTCAATTGCCTCAGATATTGGATTGGGGCGAGTCGGTCTATCACATGTTCATTATTCAGCACTCGGAACGAGATCGATTGAAAACGTATCTCGCAGAGAAGGGGATCGGCAGCGATATCGTTTATCCCTATCCGCTGCATTTGCAGCCGTGCTTCGCGTTTCTGGGTTACAAGGAAGGCGATTTCCCACATTCGGAATCGCTCGCTAGGCGATGCTTGAGCTTGCCGATCATACCGGAGTTGACGGATGATGAAGTCGAATACGTGATCGAGACGTTGAACACATATCAATGATCAAGGAATGATTGAGGGAATAGAAGTTAAGGTCTGTGGATTGACGCGCGCATGCGATGCGGTGGACGCGGCTGCGATGGGAGCGGACTTTTTGGGGTTTATTTTTTTCCCCGGATCCCCTCGGTATCTTAGCGTTAGCGCCTTCGAGCAGATCCAAGCCGATCTCCCTGAGTTGCCTAAAGTTGCGGTTGTCGTTGCCCCGAATTTCGAGCTCATCGACTCGTTGACTGATTTGGGGTTCGAATATTTGCAGATCCATTATGCTGTGGATTCCACTGAAGCGAAGACGATTCTCGATTGGTCGGCGCATCTAGGCCCAGAGCGTTTGTGGCTCGCTCCGAAGATTCCACCGGAGCGGGAGTTTGACGAGTCGTTGGTAGACGCTGCGGGAACATGGCTCTGGGACACTTACAAGAAGGACGTTTTCGGCGGGACCGGAATGACAGGGGACTGGAACGGATTCAAGCGGCTTTCGGAGCGCCATCCCGCTAAGGTTTGGACGTTATCGGGCGGTCTGGGCCCTAGCAATGTGGCTGAGGCCGTCGAGGAGACTGGAGCTAAGAGGGTGGATCTGAGCAGTAGCGTAGAGAAATCGCCTGGAATTAAGGATCAAATGAAGCTGGATCAGGTCAGATTGGCCCTGGAAAACCGTTAAAATTTGTTCGCATCTCTTCCGATTTGAGGTAGATTAACTCTAATTAGTGACCCCTTCTTGATATGGCACCTCGATTGACCGCGTTTTATTTGGCACTGGCACTGGCATTTGCAGCGATACCGACTTCAGTGATAGCCGACGAAGAGGCGAATAGCCCTAAGATCGGGGAGGTCGTCGTCGAGTCAAATGAAGGATCGAAGAAGGCTGCGGCGTCTGTAGACGTGGACAAGGTCAAGCTACGACGCACCACGATATTTGACGAAACCGAGATAAAGAAGCTCTATAAGGATTCAAAGTCTCAGAACGAAAAGTTGAATGAAGGGCTTCCAGCCCATCTCAATCCGGAGGAGATGGACTTGGTGACCTTGAAAACCTTGAATGTAGGAGGGGCGGATTTGAAGCTGCAGCGGGATCTGGTTGAAGCGCTTGATCCTCAGCCGCGCCGACGCTTGCAACGAATTGCGGAGATTGATCCAGATGCGGCCCACGAGATGATGGTGACGATGCGAAATGACCATGAGTTTATGACAGGTCGTTACGATCGCGCTTCTTCTTCAGGCGATCCTGGAAGACAGGCGGACTTTACTGGAGCGACTCTCGGCAAGGCCATTGAGAACGCGATAAGCGCCCTTCAGAAAGCCACTGGCAGCAAGAAGAAGGAAGAAGATCCGGACACCAAATAATGTAATATTGGGTGGCGTCTTGGATTAGAGAAGCAGGTTTTTAGGCCTGCTTTTTTTCTGTCGAATCCCGACTCAGAAACGTGATTCGAGGTCTGGATAGGCGGTATTGCAGCTGGTTGAAAACGTCTAGAACGGCAATTTTCCTTTGAAGCCACCTAAGCCGCTTCCGAGATCGCCTGCATTCGGGGGAAGCTCAGGCATTTGCGAAGGATCCATCCCTTGCGCCTTCATCTTTTTCATCATCATCTTCATTTTTCCGCCACCGTTCATCTTCTTCATCATTTTCTTCATCTGCATATGCTGCTTGATGAGTTGATTGACCTGGCTGATCTTGACGCCTGATCCCTTGGCGATTCGGTTGCGACGGCTTGCGTTTAGAACATTCGGCGAGCGGCGTTCCTGCAGGGTCATCGAAAGGATAATCGCTTCGGACTGCTTCATTTGCGATTCTGCTTTGTCATCGATTTGCATCCCGCTCATACCGGGCATCATGCCCATCAGGGATTGCATGGACCCCATTTTCTTCACCTGGCGAAATTGGTTGAGCATATCCTCGAAATTGAAGTCGGCCGCCATCATGCGACCGGCCATCTTTTCGGCCTCCTTCTCGTCGATTGTTTCCTGAGCCTTTTCTACGAGGGAAACGACGTCTCCCATTCCTAGAATTCGAGAGGCCATTCGATCCGCGTGAAAGAGGTCGATATCCTCGAGTTTCTCTCCTGTGCCTGCGAATTTGATGGGAACGCCTGTAATTTGCTTCATCGACAGGGCAGCTCCACCGCGAGCGTCCCCGTCGAGTTTCGTCATTGCGATACCCGTGAGCTGAACCGCCTCATGGAAGGCGTTCGCGACGTTTACGGCTTCCTGGCCGATCGCCCCATCCGCTACGAGGATCACTTCGTCGGGCTGGATGCGTCGCTTCAGTTCCTTGATTTCGTCGATTAGCGGAGCGTCAATCTGCAGTCGGCCTGCCGTGTCGAAAATGATTAGGTCCTGTCCACCGCTGAGGGCCTGCTTCAAACCGGCTTCCCCAATTTTTGGGACGTCTTGAATCGAGCGATCAGCGTGTACGGATACTTCTATTTGAGCGCCGAGCGACTCTAGCTGATCAATGGCAGCTGGTCGATATACGTCGCATGCGACGAGCATTGGCTTGTAGCCATCCTTCTTCAGATGACGCGCAATCTTAGCGGAGGTCGTAGTCTTTCCGCCCCCTTGAAGCCCCACCATCATTATTTTCAAAGGGTGCTTGCTTGAAACCGCGGTTTCCCCTTCGCCGAGCAAGGCCACTAGCTCGTCATTGATGATCTTTACGATCTGCTGCCCTGGGGTGACTGACTTCAGGACCTCTTGGCCCACGCATTTCTCCTTCACGGTTTCTATGAATGAGCGAGCGACTTTGAAGTGAACATCCGCAGAAAGGAGCGCCGCCCGAACCTCATTCAAGGCGTCTGCCATGTTCTCTTCGGAGAGCTTCGCAGTCCCCTTCAGATTGCGCATAGCGTTAGAGAGCTTGTCAGTTAGGCTTTCGAACATAGTAGACGGAGATTGCGTGATTCTCTGGCTCCGTAAAGCTTTCGATGCAGTTTTCTGTCTTCGCTTGGGCGATTGAATTAAACCGAGGGAGTGTCCACGCGTATTCGATTGATTTACGGCTGGATATTATTGGAGGAGCGCGCATTTTCTCCGCCATCATGAACGAAGTATTCAAGCTGATTGCCGAAGGCGAGCGACTGAGCGAAACCCAGATGGCTGAGATTCTCGGACTGTCTGAATCGGAAGTGAACGAGCAATTGGCGGCGCTTGAGAAAGAGGGCATGCTTCTTGGATGGATCCCTGTGCTGAATCCGGAAGACACGCTAGAGGGCGCTGTCCGTGGAGTGATTGAGGTAAAGCTGACGCCAGAGCGCGGGGGTGGATTCAATCGTTTGGCCCAGCGGATATCCCGGTTCGACGAGGTCGAATCCTGTTATTTGATGTCAGGCGCCTACGATCTCCTGGTTATCGTAAAGCGGTCGTCGCTCCACAAGGTTGCCGCATTCGTGTCCGAGCGGCTTTCAACGATCGAAGGAATCGTGTCTACAGCGACGCATTTCATGCTGCGAGCCTACAAGGAACAAGGCTTCTTGATAGAGCAACCTGAAGAGGATAGCGAACGACTGGAAGTATCACCCTAGCTCTAAGCCGTCGATTCAATCCTCTATGGCTATATCGTCTAGCGAACGCCGGTTGTAGGCATTGCGCAAGGATTGTGATTCTAAAGCAAACGAAGTGGAAGACAGGCTAAATAGATTTATCGCGGACCATGTCATTGGGCTGCCACGTTCAGGAATTCGGGATTTTTTCGAACTCGTTTCCGCCATGAAGGACGTAATTTCGCTTGGCATCGGCGAGCCAGATTTCACGACGCCTTGGCATATTAGAGAAGCGGCGATTTATTCGATAGAGAAAGGGAGAACGCACTATACTTCCAATCTGGGGACAATCGAATTGAGGCGAGAGATCGCGAGCTATGTAAGTAGGCGTTTCGATTTAGGATACGATCCGAAGAGCGAGGTTATCGTTACTGTAGGCGTATCGGAGGCGATGGATATCGCATTGCGAGCGATATTGAACCCGGGCGACAAGGTGCTGTATCAGGATCCTTGTTTCGTTTCCTATCATCCCACCGTGACTTTGGCCCATGGCGTCGGGATCGCAATCCCGACCGAAGCGGAATCTGCGTTTACCCTAAAAGCGGAGGCAGTCCGGCGCGCGTGGAAGCCCGGATGCAAAGCGCTTATCATTAACTTACCCTGCAATCCAACCGGAGGAGTTGCGGAACGCGCAGAACTTGAAGAGATCGCGCAGTTCGCCGTCGAGAAGGACCTCGTGGTGATTAGCGACGAAATTTATGCGGAACTCACTTACGATGGAGATCACGTGAGCATTGCCGAGATGCCGGGCATGAGAGAACGCACTATATTTTTGCATGGTTGCTCTAAAGCATGGGCGATGACGGGATGGCGGCTTGGCTATGCATGCGCCCCAGCCCCCCTCATAGAGGCTATGATGAAAGTGCATCAGTACTCGATGATGTGCGCTTCAATTATCGCTCAGGATGCAGCGGTAGAAGCCCTGAGACATGGAGACGATGCCGTGGAAAAAATGAAGCGTCAGTTCAAGCGACGACGAGATCTTGTCGTTCGGCGCTTCAATGAAATGGGTCTCAAGTGCCATTTGCCAAAGGCTACATTCTATGCCTTTCCGTGTATCGAATCTACTGGATTATCTTCAACTGAATTTGCCAAGCGTCTTCTCGAGGAAGAGAGAGTTGCGATGGTCCCAGGAAGCGCGTTTGGAGAATATGGAGATCGGTTTATTAGATGCAGTTTTGCTACCGGTTATGACGATTTGGTAGAAGCGATGAATCGTATCGAGCGATTCGTGACAGGGTTAGCATCCCGTAAGTGAATCAATGCATGGCGCAATTGATATCAATTCGCCATCGAGAAGAATTCAGTTCGATTGGAATGATCGAAATCTGAGGACAATTTAAGAAATCTAAGTTTAGTATTTATGCCTTCTCACTTTACAGTAGCCATAGTGGGGCGTCCGAATGTTGGGAAAAGTCGCTTGTTCAATAGACTGATCGGCAAGCGGGTATCCATCGTCCACGACATGCCTGGCGTGACTAGAGATGTACTTACATACGACTTGGAAGAGGATGGGTACACCCTTATGGATACAGGCGGCATGGGACTGGTCGCAGGTATGAGCGATACGCCTGAGAAGCTCGTGAGCGCGGTGGAGGGACAGATCGCGTTTTCGATAGATACCGCGGACTACGTTCTAATGGTGGTAGTTGGTCGCGAGGGAATGGCGCCTTTGGATCGAGAAATGGCTGAAGCGCTGCGTAAAAGCCAGAAGCCGGTGGGCCTTGTCGTCAATAAGGTCGATAAGCCGGATACATTGGTGGAGGTAGATGCTTTCTATGCGCTGGGTCTAGGAGATCCCATGTTGGTGTCAGCCGAGCATGACAGAGGCATCTCGAGATTGCGTAATTCGGTGCTGGAGAAGAGGGATGAGATCGCGGGAAAGCCCGAACCTCCTTCGAACCAGTCGAAGAAGCAAATCCGGGTATGCTTCATCGGACGTCCGAATGTTGGAAAGTCGTCCTTGAGCAATTGCCTCGTCAAATCGGACCGCTTCATTGTCAGCGACATTCCGGGAACGACTCGGGATTCGATCGAGACGCCGTTCACCTGGAGATCGAAGCGAGGAGAGGATTGGAGCTTCGTTCTGACGGATACTGCCGGAATTAGAAAAAAGACAAAACTGAGTTCTTCGGTAGAGTATTTTTCACGTATACGATCATTGGATACAATCAGGGATGTCGATGTAGTGTTTATGGTACTAGATGCGAAAGAAGGTCCCACACATCAGGATAAGGCCATTGCAGGCGAGGCGGCGAAATTGAACAAGCCGATCGTGATAGTGGTGAATAAATGGGATTTAGCGCTGCAAGCTTGGGAACAAGGCGAGATTGATGGCTTTGAATCGGAAAGCGAATTTCGCAAGGCTTTCGAAAAAGGACTTCGTAGGGAGATATTCTTTACGCCGGGTTCCCCCGTTCGATTCGTATCGGCGATTGAGAACATAGATATTGAGAAGATGCTGTACGATGCGCGGCAGTTGGATAAGCGGCTGGAAAAGAAAATTCCAACCGGGCGATTGAATAACTTGCTATACAAAATCGCTGATCGCATGCCTGCGCCTAAGGTCGACGGTCGACGGTTTAGGGTATACTATGCGGTTCATTCGGGAAGCCGTCCCTACCGCGTTAAGCTTTTTTGCAATCAGGCGAAGAAGCTGAATGATTCGTACAAGCGCTATATGCAATCGGCGATCGTCGAGGCTTTCAGGCTAGAAGGATGCCCGGTAGTTTTTGATATGATTAACAAGAAAAATCCGTACGTGAAGGAAGCTTAGTGTCTTGATTGATCGAAGCGAGCGGGGAGTAGTATGATATCGAAAGGAAATAGGGCGCGCTAGATGAGGAGAAGACTAATCTTCATGGGCTCGGATCCCATCGCGCTTCCCTCGCTAGACGCATTGATCGAGGGGCAATGCGGGGAGGTAGACATAGTGGCAGTTTATACTCAGCCGGACAAGGTGCGTGGCCGTGGCAAGAAAATCGCGGCAAACGCTATCAAGCTATGGGCCCGAGAGAACGGGATCCCTGTGCTTCAACCCAAGCGTATTGGCGCTTCTGAACATTTAGAGATTGAGGCGATTGGCGCGGACGCAATTTTAGTGATGGCCTATGGCCACATGTTGCCACAGTCGTTCATCGACCTGCCTCGATTTGGAGTCTGGAATTTGCACACATCGATTCTGCCAAAGTTTCGTGGCGCCTCCCCCATTCAGTCCGCTATAGCGTCAGGAGCGTCTGAGTCCGGCGTTAGCCTTATGCAAATTTCAAAGCGAATGGATGCGGGGCCAATTTTAGATGTTGAGAAAGTGGAGATCCAGGAACTGGATACCGCATTGGAGCTAGATAATAGATTGTCCCTGGCCTGCGTGCCTTTGCTAGGAAGGGGGTTGCCTCTGATCTTGGCAGGGAAATCGAATCCGACGCCGCAAAATGAGGTGGAAGCTACCTACGTAAGGAAGCTCGTGAAGGAGGATGGTGCCCTTGATTTCCATTGTTCGGCTCATTCGCTTTCGCGTCGGATCAATGCCTTGTTTCCGTGGCCCGGGACTAGGGTTGAATTCAGGGGCGACTCGCTAAAGGTTGGTTTGGCTAGGGTGTATTCCGACCGCGATCCGGAGCGTGAACCTGGAACCGTCGTTGGTCTCGGGGAATCCGGAATCTTGGTAGCCTGCAGAGCAGGGGTGTTGGAATTGAAACGGCTACAGCGTCCTGGAGGGAAGATGCTCGAGGCGGACGCTTTTGTTCGAGGCTATGAGATTCCGGTCGGAACCATTTTTAGTTCCCATCCCATGACGGACTTAGGCGTTTAGGTCTCCGCTTTGGAACGCTTAACAAATGTTTGGCAATCTATGTTGGGTTGATGCTTGTTTTCCGACCTCAATTTTTCCACGATTTTGAAATGGGCGGATTTGTAATTCACACAATTAGAAATGCCGTTTGGGCCACGATTTTCTGTGTTTTAATAGGGCAGAGTCCAATTATTGCTCAAACGAGCAACCTGGCTTATCAGGTTGCCAGTATGTCGGAGGATGTACGCCTCCTAGAGGAGGCGATTAAATCTATGCGCGTCGAGCTTGATGCGATGCGCCGCGAGAATGACCGCCTGCGACGACAGCTCGGTGGCTATGATTCAAAAATCGACAGTAGCAAGGATGGGCTAGCGACAGTAAGGCAGTTGAATAAAGCGGTCGAATCGCTCGAGGAGCGCGATATCAAAATGAAAAACGAGATCGTTCTTCAGGTAACGGAGCAGATTACGGATTTCGCGGATAGCGTTAACAAGAGCATCGGAGGTCTTCCGGCGCCCCCTCCAAAGCCAGATCCGGATGTGCTCACCGAGTTTCATGACAATTACCCGAAAACCGGAACGCCTTACATGGTGCGAAGTGGCGATACGATTTCCGGGATAGCCACCAAATTTGGTTCTACGCGAGATTGGATTCAGAACGCGAATCGGATTTCTCATCCTAAGTACTTGCAGGTGGGCCGAAGCCTTTTCATACCCCACGAGTAGATTTTAATTTATATTATGGCGAAACCCAAATCTCGACTTGGCAAAGGCTTAGCTGGACTGATTTCAGGCGGCGGAGGCGCTAGTGGATCCGCTGCTAAGAAAACTGCGGCGAAGAAGGCGTCAGCAGCCGCCAACAAAGCCCGAGCTGCGAAGGAAGGGTTTCCTGTAGAAGGAGCGCCGCCAGACTATCTCGAGCTACCGATAGCCAAGATCGAGCCGAATCCATATCAGCCGAGAAAGGAATTCGAGAAGAGCCAATTGGTTGATCTTGCGGAGAGCATTCAAAGCGAAGGCCTGATTCAGCCCGTGGTCGTCCGCGAGGTAGATGGATCGTATCAGCTTGTCGCTGGGGAGCGCCGCTGGCGGGCCTTCCAGTTGCTCAAGCTAAAGAAGATACCGGCGAGGATTATTGAGGCGGGCGATTCCTCGGCGGCTTCGATGGCATTGATCGAGAATCTCCAGCGCGAGAATCTCAATCCGATCGAAGAATCGATGGGTTTCGCGAGCCTAGTACGCGATTTTGATCTTACCCAGGAGCAAGTTGCCGAGCGAGTTGGGAAAGGAAGAGCGACAATCGCCAATTCGCTCCGATTGCTTTCGCTACCTGAAGAGGTTCGCGGCTACTTATCTTCACAGTTGCTTTCGACGGGTCATGCCAAGGTATTGCTGGGATTGGAGAGCAAGCAGGAGCAATCATTGCTTGCCCGTCGCATCATCGAGGATGGCGTCAGCGTGCGCGGCGCGGAGGATTTGGTGCATTCCATTCGAAAGTCCAGCAAGTCCAAATCCGGTTCTTCTCGGGATGCTCCAGAAGCGGAAAAAGCTGCGATCGAGGATATTGAGAAGCGATTGATGTCCTATCTCAGCTCGAATGTGGCTCTCAAGCACACGGCCAAGAAGGGCAAGATTGTCATCGATTATTCAGGGAATGACGATTTGCAGCGGATACTGGAGAAGATTGGGCTGGAAGACTAGCTGATAGGCCCGCCTAGCTGAGCGGGAGGAGACCTTAGTCGTGAGCAGGCGCTTTTCCGCGCCAATTCGCGGGAGGCGCTTAGGAAGCGCATTCGTATGTCGATCTAGAATGATTGGAAACTTGTTTACGATGAAGCTCTCACAAAATCGTTTTGGTATCATTTGGATCGCGCTGGCCGCATTGATCGCTTCTGGGTCAGCATTTGGGGAGACAGTGGTCGTTAATTTTACGGTTTCTGGATTTGATTCAGATGCGCCTGAGGACGTTATCAGCGGCTCGTTTCAACTGGAGCTCAATGACAATACCAACGAAGTGACATCGATTAGTTCAGTTAGCCTGACAATCAATGGGCACGCCTTTAGTGTTTCGGAACTTGGATTTAGCGAATATCGCAACTTCAACATTCTAGGAGCGCAAGGGCAGGGTCTTGGCAGCTCGACCGGAATTTCCCATGGCGCCTCCCACGACTTCTGGATCCTATGGAATAAGGATACGAGCGCCCCCAGAGAATTTGCTTATACGGCAAGCGTTGATGGGATTCATACGACGAGGCAGTTCGATACGTTCTCTATCGAACCAGCGAGCTAATATTCGAGCTTAGTTGGATTCGTCGCGAACATTTGCGCGAGTGGAGCGTAGTTTTTGTTTTCATCGAATAGGGATGGGTTAGATTCGGGGGCGTGAATCGCTCCAGATCTTGCATAGAGATACTTTTAGGTGTTCTCAGCGTTCTAGTCGCTAGCTCTGTCATCGGTCAGCCGAGAGTCGAATCGTACGACGAGCAATTTGCAGGAGCGCTCGAAGAGCTAGGGCGTGGAATCGAGTGGATGACGCTTCCACTTGATTGCTCCAAAATGCCGGATCCTGAACGGAGCGTCGATACCATCTTGTTGCATTTTTGCAGCGATGTCGTTGCCAATCCAATGAATCCGTACGACGCTAGGCAAATCGTGGATGGATTTGCTCGATTTCGCGTTTCCGCCCACTTCTTAATCGATCGCGATGGGAATATGCTGCAGCTTGTTTCCTTGGATCGAACCGCCTATCACGCGGGAGCGGGGAACCTTCCGAATCAACCGGAGCGAGAGAATCGCTTGAACGAGTTCTCAATAGGGATTGAGCTTATGGGAATTGGGACGCTGTCGGAGATGATGATTTACATGAGCTCAGACCAGTATCGCGAATTGGATCCAAAGTTCTTGGGCTATACCGATGAACAGTATGACGCCCTTAACGATTGCATTGCTGCTCTGATGGGGGTGTTCCCGGAGATCGTCTTCGGCCGTGATTCTATTTTCGGGCACGATGAGTGGTCACCCGGACGAAAGACCGATCCTGGCGTATTATTTGATTGGGAGCGGATCGGGCTTTCTCCTTAGAGCAACGTCTCGTCTCGTGTCCAAATTTGGGGCCAAAACGAGAGATAAATTAGGTCACAGTGTAACTGACCGATTAAGAATGGAGTTTTATTAAGTATGATGCCAGTGGAACAATGGGATACTCGAACGGGCGTGCGGTGTACGCCTTTAGGTTACTTTACGCGAATTTTTGCCCTAATCTGCCTCTGTTTGGCGGTATTCGCTTCGCAGCTTTCGGGCAAAGTCGACAAGGCGCGCGTGCTGGTCGACTCCTTCGCGGATCCTAATTATGTCGAAAAAAAGAGCACGGAAGATGGGCTCGCTCCGGAAACTTACCACCTGCTTAAAGGGAAATTCGTTGGGGGATACATTCGTGACAAAACGATGCGTGATGTGGACTTTATTGAAATGGCAGAGAATTTGGCAGAGCAGCTGAAGACGCGGAACTACTATTCTGCCAAGTCAAAAGAAGAAGGTGATTTTCTGATTGTAGTAAATTGGGGCGTTACCGAAATCCAAGCGGATTTCGATGAGCTTTTCCCTACGGATGAGGAAGATGAGGAGGAAATTGAAGAGGGTTCTGAAGAGGACTCCTTCCTTTCAGGGGATATCGAGTCGTATACGAGAGAAGAAGGTTATTCGTACCGTGACCAGTCCAATGCAGCGCTGATTGGTTTCGATCGCGCTCTTAGGCGCAATGATCTGAGTATCCAAGATGGGTTCGAGTTACAGGATATGCTCGAGTCGGAGCGTTACTTCATGATTTTGTCCGCGTTTGATTGGCAATTGCTGCGAAAGACAGGCGAGAAGAAGCTCGTTTGGTCGACGCGGTTTAGTATGGATGCCATTAAGCTTGGATTTGACGATGCTCACTACGCCCTGAGTCGCGGAGCAGCCAACTACTTCGGCACGAACTTAGATGGCAAGCTCGGGAAAGTGAATACATACGCGGGTCCAGGAAGCGTCCAAACCGGCGAGTTGGAAGTGGTCGAGACCATCGAAGACGTCGAAGAATAAAAAAACCCGCTTAAAGGTTAAGCGGGTCGATTAATTTATTGCGTTTAGGCTGTATACTAGAAGCCGTCGCGTTGCTGACGTCGATTTCCTCTTCGGGAGCCTTTGCCGCCACCGCCACCGTAGCCACCGCCACCGCCACCGCCACCGTAGCCACCGCCACCGCCACCGCCACCGTAGCCACCGCCACCGCCACCGTAGCCACCGCCACCGTAGCCACCGCCACCGCGATAGCCGCCGCGTGGGCGCTCAGGGCGTGGAGTTGCTTCTCGAACTCGGAGTTCGCGACCTAATAGTTCACTACCATTTAATGATTCGATAGCGGTATTCGCTTCATCGGATTCGGTCATGGAAACGAATGCGAATCCTCGAGGTCTTCCGGTTTCGCGATCCATGATCATTTTTACAGATTCGACATTTCCGAACGCTGCGAACGCTTCGCGTACGTCATCTTCCGATGCGTCGAATGACAGATTGCCTACATATATATCCATTTTGAAAAAGCGCCTTTTCTAGATATGCAGAGCTGACAGCTGGCGCCTCCATCATTCCTGCTTGAAAACGCGCCAATTCAAGCGGTTCCCCAACTGATTAAGTGGGCCACTGTTGGGCGCAGGCTCTATTATTGCAAGGCGTAAACCGTTAATTGTCAGATGAGGCGCTTTTGTTGCGCAAGATCGGTTGGGGGCAATCCGATGGCGGCGTATCCCTTTTCTGTGATTATACGGCCTTGAGGCGTACGCTGCAGGAATCCGTTTTGAATCAAAAAGGGCTCATGGACTTCTTCGAGCGTATCGCCTTCTTCTCCCACTGCGACCCCAATGGTGTTGAGGCCAACCGGGCCCCCCTTATAGATTTCTGCAATGGTCGACAAAATTCGCTTGTCCATCTCGTCTAGCCCGCGCTGATCGATTTCTAGGAGCTCGAGCGCAGCGTTGGCGATCTCCTTTGTGATGATGCCATCTCCTTTCTCTTCGGCGTAGTCACGAACGAAATACACGAGATTATTCGCGATTCGAGGGGTTCCTCGCGATCGGTTCGCTATCTCTTGTCCGCCATCGGTCTCGACGGAGATCTGCAGAAGATCGCAGCTTCGCTTCACGATACTGAGCAAATTTTCAGCCGAGTAGTAGTCGAGCCGAGATTGCAGCGTAAACCGGCTTCTCAATGGGGCGGTAAGCAGCCCGCTACGGGTGGTCGCGCCGACGAGAGTGAATTTAGGGATATTCAATCGCACCGAGCGCGCGTTTGGGCCCTGGTCTATCATTATGTCGATCCGATAGTCCTCCATAGCCGAATACAGGTATTCTTCTACCGTCTTGGGCAGTCGGTGAATCTCGTCGATAAAGAGGATATCCCCTCCTTGAAGGTTCGTGAGCATGCCAGCCAGGTCGCTCGCCTTTTCGATGACGGGTCCTGAAGTCACGCGTACGTTGGTTCCCATTTCCGAGCCGAGAATGAAGGACAAGCTCGTCTTTCCTAGGCCAGGCGGTCCGCTCAGGAGAACGTGATTGAGAGCTTCTCCCCTTTTGCGGGCCGCTCCGGACATGATTTTCAGCCGTTCAATCGTTTTAGCTTGTCCCACGAACTCATCGAATGAGTGCGGCCGGAGTATGGATTCCGTCTGGCTATTGAGCGACGTTTCGCGCGCGTGGGCGTAGAAGTCGGTTCCGGTAGGTGTGGGTTCGCTCATTACGTTTCGGGGAAATCGACCCAAGTAAGATCGAGTGATAGCTATAGGGCAAGCGCTAGGAACTGAAAACCCCGCTCCGCGGGATGCGGAAGCGGGGTTGAATTCTTATTGAGACTACTCAGAAGGAGCTTGCTTTCGATTTTCTTGAGGCCTCCTCCTTCCGCCGCCTTCGCGGTTTCCGGAATTTTCTCCTTCGCCCCTTGGACGACGGTTGCGATTCGAGCGGCGATTTCCTCGATTTCTATTTGGGCGATCTCCTTTGAATTCGCCTTCTTTCCCTCGGTTTTGACCTCCGCGTCGACGACGTCTCTGGTTTGGTCGGCGTCCATCGCGCTTCCTCTCGGGCTTTTCGGGTTCGCTAGTGAAAAGCGATTTCAACCAGGCGAAGAAACCTTTTTTCGCCTGGGACCTTGGGGGTCTCGAGCCTTGAGGATCCCGAGGCGCCCGTTTCTTGGGCTCAGCTCGTTTCCCATCCTTGGATGGGCTGAATTCTTCCACAGGGCGCTGTGTAGATCGCACAGACTTGTCCACGGAATCGAAGCGCTTGGGCCGATCCTCCTGGTCGTCGGTCGCGTCGGAGGTCGAATCCGAAGGATACGCCTCAAGTTCGGCGTCCTCGGATTCGCTTTCATCGACTTCGGCCCGATCGTCTCGGTCGCGTCGCTCTCGTCGCTTCGGAGGTGAATCGGAGCGCTCGTTTCCGACCAAATCGGAAGGAGCGGTAGATTTCACTACGAGATCATCCATTTCGATAATATCGTCGTCTTCGTATGCGCCTCGAATTTGGTCGAGGGTCTTGGCGGCGGGCGACGTAGGCGCTCCAGGCCGGCGATTTCGTGTTCCATACATGATGGAGGTCTCTTCGGGAGCTTGATTGGAAGTCTCATCTTGCGAGGCATCGCCTGTCGCTTCGTCTACTTCTTCTTGAGGCGCGTCGCTTTGAGCGCCGCTGTTTAGCTCCTCTTCGTTTGTTTCTTCTTTGTCAGACATGTTTTTTGGTTTTCGCGCGCATCGGAATGATCGCATCGATCGCGCTTTCAGTGTTTCCTTGCTCAGCGGCGTTGCCCTGCGTTTTGGAGGGATTTACCTTTCTGCCGCGAAAGAGGGCTACTTTATGGAATTGAGAGAAAGTTCAACCTTTAATCCTAGGTAACGGAGAGCGGGAGACGCTTCTTTCGGCTATAGGCTTGCCTGAATGGTAAAGGAGAGGTAGCGCTCAACCCATGGATAAGCTCACGCAGATATTTGAAATGCAGGAAGAACTCAACTCCCGGATCGGAGTGGATCTGAAGGGCATTGGAGACGAGGAACAGGTTAAATGGATCCTGAATTATACTCGAGCGATGCAGCAGGAGTTGGCTGAACTGACGGATTCGGTTCCTTGGAAATGGTGGGCGAAGTATCAGGAGTTCGATAAGCAGAATGCCAAAGTGGAGGTAGTGGACCTTTTCCATTTCCTAGTATCTCTGGCGCAAACGCTCGGCATGACAGCAGACGACGTTTTCGACGCCTATATTGCCAAGAACAAGGTGAATCATCAGCGTCAAGACTCTGGCTATACGGAAAAAGATGAAGCGGACTCCCGGCATATCTAGCCGAATTCTGGCGAGGCCCGCTTCTTGAATCGCGTTTGATTTCGAACCAAATTGGGATTAGACTGACTCAGAATCTATGTTTCGTTTCCCGATTCGCAGTTTAGTTAAATTCTCAGCAGCCCTGGCGATTGGGCTCGTTCACTTTGCTTATCTAGATGGGCAGATCGAGTCGATCCCGTACAGCGATTACGATGAAAACGAGTTCGCTCGTCGAACCGATGGATTGTGGAAGGCGGAAAGCGCGGCGCGAGCTCTCAATTCGGGCTTGTACGACTTGGCGAGCGAATATGCCGCGTCTGTGATGAATAGCGGTCTAGCGTTGGATCGTGAACAAAAGGATCGGTTGGAGCTGGTTCAAATTGACTCTCTTCTTGGACGAGGGCGGGTTGAGGACGCGTCTCGATTTTTGGAAAGCGTAGGTGGAGAGAATTCGCTTTCTGACTCGATTGCCTTGCGATTTGCCCTGGTAGCGCTGGCTCGGTCGGATCGAGAGGAATTGAGCGACGCGCTAGATAGCCTAGGCGCGTCGAGCCTGGATGAGGGTGAGCGTGCATGGCAGGACTTAGTGCGCGGTTGGCTTGCCCTAGTTTCAGGCGATTCCAATACTGCTGAGGCTGCATTTCAATCAGCGGCAGATAGGGCGAAGCGTGTTTCGGCCTCCCTTTATTCTCAAGTATCATTTCTTGCCTTCCGCTATCGGCTCAAATTTTCGGACGAGCAGATGTCGATCGAGGAATTGTCTACAGCCTATGAGTCGAGTAGAGGCTCGGAATCTGGCTACCGATTCGTACAATTGCTCGCCGTTGCGCTGGATGAAAGCAACCGAACCGATGAGGCCATTGCAATTCTGAGCGAAGCCCTATCAGGCCTGGATGATGCAATCGATGAAGCGTCAAATGCGTATTCAAAATTTAGGGATGAGTTGCTGCTAATGCAGACGTTAATCGCTGGATTTGGTACCAATTTAGGTAGATCTGCAGCTCAAAATCTTGTTATCGGAGGTAGCGAGCCCACACTTCAACGAATTGCGTTGCAGCAACTAATGAGCGAGGCTTCGAGCGGTGAGATTTCGATTGTCGAAACTTTGAGCGAAACGCTCGATACGGTCATCGAACGAGAATCGAACCATCCTTTAACTGCGGAAGCGCTCTACTACAGAAGCATCATTAGTTTTGACGAGGATGATTTCGATGCGATCGAAAACGATGGTTACAGACTTATCAATTCTTACTCAGATTCTGAATACAAGCAAGGAATGTTGACTTTGATTGCTTCGGCATCCTGGAAGCGCAGCCGATACCGAACGGCTGCCAGCTTGCTTACTCAGGCGCGAGCGGAATTTGAAGAGAACTTGGATAAGAAGCGATTGAATATATTGATAGCAGATTGCTACTACCGCGCTGGAGAGCAGGCGTCGAATGAAGGAGATTTCGCGGACGCCGCGGACGCGTACCGAATCGCCCTCGAGGGAGACCTAGATGAGGAGGAGTACAGTCAGGTCTTTTTCCAGTTGGTTCTATCCCACCTGAATGCTGGGGAAATCGAGGAGGCGAAGGGCGTCCTGGATAATCCGGAGCTTAGCCGTCGGTCGACTCATGACAAGTTATGGCAGGCGGAGTGGACCTTGATAAAGCAGATGAGGCAGCGGGGAGTGTCCGAGGAAGCGTATCTCGAAGAAGCGTATGAGAGAATAAACAGCTTCGTGAGTTTAGAAGATCTCAACTTGGCGTTGCAGATGAAGATGCTGTGGCTGGGGTCGAAGCTATCCTATGAGGCAGGACGTTTTGACGAGTCGCAACTTTGGGTCGACTGGATTGTCCCGGTGCTAGAGGCGATAGGCGAAACGGAACTGGTGCGCAATGTAGGGTCGGATGTACTCCTCACCTTGGCGGAGTCTCGATTGAGATTGGGCGATGCGGAAACTGGATTGGAGATTCTATCCCGAATCCGAGAGGAGTTCGCAGACTCCGAGTCAGCCGAGCGATCGTATCTTGTCGAAGCGCGCTACCTTTCAGATCAAGATTTGCTCGTAGAGTCTTCTCAACTGCTGAACCGATTGGTCGACAGCAATCCGGACAGTAAATTCGCGCCATTGGCATTGTACGAGATCGCTCTCAATGCAGAAAAGCGGGGACAGGGAGAATTTCTAAATCAGGCAGTCGATATTTTGGATAGAATCGCAAACGAGTATCCGGAGTCGGATTTGGTTTACTATGCTCGATTGAAACAAGGCAACTTAGCGCGAATGCTGAATAAATTCGAAACCGCTGAGCTGGTTTATGAATCGCTCGAAAATACGTTTGGAGATCGTCCGGACCGTTATTGGGCTCAAATTTCTCTCGCCGATACGTTGATTGCTCGGGCGAGCGAGGATCCCAGCAAGTTCGAAGCCGGAATTTCCCGTCTAGAGCGTCTGATGGACCTGCCAAACGTTCCGATTGATTTGAGGGTGGAAGCGGGCTACAAAATTGGTACTGCCTGGGAGAACCAAGGGGAAGGCCTAAAAGCGAAAGCGGCTTATTGGGACTTGTATGATTTGTATGTTGTATCGGATTTTCGTATCCAAAAATTGGGGCGAAAAGGCCAATATTGGCTTTCAAGATCTTTGTTTGAGTTGGCCGAAATATTTGTAGGCGAATCAAATCTCGATATGGCGGCGGAGTTCTACGAGAAGATCGAGGAGTTGAATCTTCTCGGAGCTGAACTGGCGCGAGCCCGAATTGAACAACTAAGAGGTCGAGCACCGGTCGCCAATCTGTAGTGACGTGACATTAATGAACATTGCATCCATAGATTCAATACACTTGCAGCTTTTCGACAAGCTCCAGCAGGGCGGTATCATAATGTGGCCCATGTTCCTGATGAGCGTGGCCGCTCTAGCAATATTTGTGGAAAGAGCTCTGTTTCTTCACCGTAATCAAATTCGCTCCAAGGAGTTTCTTGCCGGAATCGAGAATTCGCTCAAGAAAGGACGGCTAATCGAAGCTCTGACAGTGTGTCAGGATACTCCAGGACCTGCTTCGTCCATGGTCAAGGCAGGGCTCATGGCCTTTAGGAAGTCGGACGAGGAAATCCGTGAGGCGGTACGCGAAGCAGCCATTGTGGAGCTGGGTCCGATCAAGCGGCGAATTGGAGCTTTGTCTGCGATAACGCACGCGGCTCCCATATTCGGATTGCTCGGAACGTTGATCGGCCTGATTGACGCCTTTTCGCAATACGAGCAGCAAGGAGTGTACCTAAACGCGGGCTTCTTGTCAGGCAGCATGTGGGAGGCATTGATCTCGACAGCCACGGGCCTGGCCCTTGCTGCGGTATGCATCCTTGCCCATCACTTTCTGATTGGGAGAGTCCATTCCATCGTGCATGAAATGGAATGGCTCGGGAGCGAGCTGCTTTCGGCGCTGGTTGAAATTAAGGCGAGCAACAATGTGACCATGGAGGAGGGCGTCGATGAGACTGTTGACCTTGGATCTGAAGAATGAGGTTCCAAGAGCCGCCAGACTGACGTTCTGGCCTTTTTTCGATATTTGCGTCATCGGCTTGTTCGCTTCGCTTTATGGATCGAACTTCGTGATCGCGCCTGGAATTTCTATCGATTTGCCGGAAGGAGATTTTGGCCAGCCTACGGTTGCCCAACGTCTTCAGGTGATGTCTGTAGACGAGGTAAACGGCGAGGAGCAGATCTATTTCGAGGATCGTCTGTTAAAAATCGAGACCTTGGAGAAGATGTTACGGCTCAGGGGCGATGTTCCCGAGAACGTTACCTTGCTGCTTCGCGTAGACGGGAACGTTTCCGCGCAGACATTAACCTCTATTTGGGAGATAGTTCGCTCTGCAGGATATAGGAATACTCAATGGGCAACGGAAAGTCCGCCCGTCGAGCGCGACATATTGAGCGGTTCGACTGAGCCATGAGGCGATCCCCTTTCAGATGGATCGTGGGCATCGCGATTGGCGGAATTGTCCACATTGGGCTATTTTGGGTCATTGCGTTCCTTGACGAACCAGCGGATGGACCCTTGCAATCTAGCGATGCGGGAATGCAGCTCGTTTATATCGGCCAGGAGTCTGGGGATATATCGGTAGTGATGCAGCAGCAATTCGAGCTTTTCGATCCCAAGCCCCTCATCCAGCCCACCGAGTGGAACACAGCGAATTTCGATCGGGTCGCCGATTACGTGGAGGCGGATTTGGATATTTTCGTCGACTATGAGCCGATCTATGAGTCGGCGGATGGTGACTTCGTGTCGGCCTACGGAAACTCATGGCAGGTCGCGGGCTCTCCAGCCCATACGGTACTGCAGTTTCCATTCGAAGAAACAAGCCAGTTCGGGAGAGTCGATGTTGAGAGAGAGGGGAGCGTTCGCGAGGGGATTGAGCTGGAGATCGTAAGAATTCGGACGGGTGAAGTCGTTTACGAGTATGCCTATTATAATAATGCTGCGCGGGAAGTGATAGATCTCTCAGGGACCTGGGGCATAGCCTCGCTAGTGGTTAGAATCGAGGATTCCTTCCTGGTAGGGCTTCCATTAATCCACCAGTCCAGCGGCAATGCGGAGACTGATGAGCGAATCAGCGAACTCGTCGTTAGGGAACTGCTTCCTAAAGGCCTCCTTAATAGTGGGTCGTATCAGGTCAAAATTTCACGTTAATCAGGCGTGAATTTTTTATTGAAATTTCAGTTGACGGCAATTTTGGGGTTAGGCATCTTCTTGCTTCTTTTTCGACACATACCACTTGGAAAGGCCCTTGTAGCTCAGTTGGTAGAGCACATCCTTGGTAAGGATGAGGTCGGCGGTTCAAGTCCGCTCGAGGGCTCCATTCGAGCGAGGACCTTTAATTTGGAAGTGTTGAAGAGAGATGAGAACAATTTTGATAAACACAAAAAACTAACAACCAAAAATGGCTAAAGGAACCTTCGAAAGAACAAAACCGCACGTTAACGTCGGCACGATTGGACACGTTGACCACGGTAAAACTACTCTGACCACCTCTATCTTGTCCGTTCAAGCGGGCAAGGGTCTCGCAGAGCTTAAAAGCTACTCGGACATAGCAAAGGGTGGTACGGTTCGCGACGAATCGAAGATCGTGACGATCTCTGTGGCCCACGTTGAGTACGAGTCTGACAATCGTCACTACGCTCACGTCGACTGCCCAGGTCACGCGGACTTCGTAAAGAACATGATCACTGGCGCGGCGCAGATGGATGGCGCGATTTTGGTTGTTAGCGCAGCTGATGGACCGATGCCGCAAACGCGCGAGCACATTCTCTTGGCCCGCCAAGTCGGCGTACCAAAGATTGTCGTGTTCTTGAACAAGTGCGACCTGATCGACGACGAGGAGCTTCTTGAGCTCGTTGAAATGGAAGTTCGCGAATTGCTCGACAAGTACGACTTTCCAGGCGACGACACCACGATTATTCGTGGATCCGCTATGCAAGCGCTCGAAGGCACTGATGAGGGCAAGGCCCACATCCAGGCCCTCATGGATGCGATCGACGCTGACATCCCTGAACCAGAGCGCGAGATCGACAAGCCTTTCCTAATGTCCGTTGAGGACGTTTTCTCGATCACGGGTCGCGGTACTGTGGCTACCGGTCGTATCGAGCGTGGAATCATCAAGGTTGGCGACGAAGTTGAAATCGTCGGGCTTAAGGATACCGAAAAGTCGGTTGTTACCGGCGTGGAAATGTTCCGCAAGTTGCTCGACCAAGGTCAGGCGGGCGACAACGTGGGCATCCTGCTACGTGGTATTGAGAAGGAAGCGATCGAGCGCGGACAAGTACTGGCGGCTCCTGGCTCCATCACCCCTCACAAGAAGGGCAAGGCGGAAATCTACGTTCTTTCCAAGGACGAAGGTGGACGTCACACGCCATTCTTCAACGGCTACCGTCCGCAGTTCTACTTCCGTACGACAGACGTCACGGGCGTATGCGAATTGCCGAGCGGCGTAGAAATGGTGATGCCTGGCGACAATATCTCGATCGAAGTGGCGCTGACCAAGCCGATCGCGATGGAGAAGGGCCAGCGATTCGCGATTCGTGAGGGCGGACGCACTATTGGTGCAGGCCGTATCACCGACATCGTCGAGTAGTCGTAACTCACAGTTTAATTGCTTGCCGGAACCCGCTTTTTGGGGTTTCGGCAATTCTGTTTCTTAATTTTAAGGTATAGGGTAGTAGCTCAATTGGTAGAGTAGTGGTCTCCAAAACCATTGGTTGGGGGTTCGATTCCCTCCTGCCCTGCCAATCTCGAAATCAATAAATGAAAAATCCGTTCCGCAGCATCCGCACGTTCTACAGCGAAACCATGGCTGAATTGTTTAAAGCCACCTGGCCTACCTGGAGCGAACTGCGGGAGAACACGATCGTCGTGATTATTTCCATAGCTATTATGGGTCTCTTTATCGCGGTAGCGGACTTTTCCTTAGCCAACGTGGTGAACCTGTTCACCGGGATGATGCGTTAAGATTCGAAATGATGACTGAAGCAACCCCTAGAACTGCAGGCGACTGGTATGTCATTCAAACCCTTTCCAATCAGGAAGGGAAAGTGAAGCGCTACTTGGACAAGTTCATTGTCGAGGAAGAGATGGAGGACTATGTTTTCGAAGTCCTCGTCCCGACCGAAAACGTCGTCGAAGTTAAGAACGGCAAGAAGACGCAGATCACGCGCAAGTTCTATCCAGGCTACGCCTTCGTGCGCATGCGCTTGTACGATGACGATGGCAAGCTGATGAACAAGCCATGGTACTTCGTGCGTGAAACCGCAGGCGTTATCAATTTCGTAGGCGGCGATCGTCCCGCTCCACTTAAGAAGTCGGAAATCGACACCATACTCAGCCAAATCGAGGCGGCATCGGGCAAGGAAACCCCGAAGATCCAGTACGAAGTTGGCGAAGAGGTGAAGATTACCGATGGACCCTTCCTCAATCTCAATGGACGGATCGACGAAATCGATCCCGAAAAAGGCAAGCTCAAGGTTTCCGTTTCCATATTTGGCCGTTTTACGCCTGTGGAGCTGGAATATTGGCAAGTCGAACGCATAACTAGCTAGAAAATCAGATGGCAAAGAAAGTAACCGGAACCATTCGTCTACAGCTTCCCGCTGGCGGCGCGAATCCAGCTCCACCCGTTGGCCCTGCCCTCGGCGCTGCAGGGGTCAATATCATGGCCTTTTGCAAGGAGTACAATGCCAAGACCAAGGACCAGGCAGGCACGATCCTTCCCGTGGTGATCACCGTCTACCAAGACCGGTCATTTAGTTTCATCTTCAAGTCGCCCCCAGCAGCGGTGCTTTTGAAGAAAGCGGCTGGATTGGCCAAAGGATCTGGAGTTCCCAATAGAGACAAGGTGGGCAAGGTGACCAAGAAGCAAATTCTTGAGATCGTAGAAACGAAAAAGGCGGACTTGAACGCCTCAGATCCTGAAATGGCGTCGCGCATCATAGCAGGAACCGCTCGCTCGATGGGTATAGAAGTCGTCGATTAATTTCACTCTATAGCGATATAGAATAGAGAACACAACGCAGGAGCCGAGAGGCGTTCGCACTGCAAGGAGTACAAAATGGTAAAACTGACAAAACGATATCGGGCAGCCCAAGAGGCGGCCGATTTAAGCAAAGAATATACAGTTGCAGAAGCAGTTGACGTTCTCGCGAAATTCCCGAAGGCAAATTTTGACGAGACTGTCGAGCTGTCGATGAAGCTGCTAGTCGACCCTCGCAAGGGGGACGAGATGGTGCGTGGCACCGTGATGCTGCCGCATGGCAGTGGTAAGAAGGTGCGTGTCTTGGCGTTCACTTCCGATGTCGATGCAGCCAAGGCGGCTGGAGCTACGGAAGCCGGTCTCGAGGAGATGATCGAAAAGGTCCAAGGTGGCTGGGTAGACTTCGACGTGGCAGTCGCGACACCGGACGCGATGAAGGAAGTGCGCAAAGTCGCTCGCGTGCTCGGTCCAAAAGGATTGATGCCAAATCCGAAAGCGGGAACGGTTTCGCCGGATATCGACAAGGCGATCAAGGAAGTGATGGCCGGCCGGGTTGAGTTCAAGCTGGACAAGGCGGCGACGCTTGGCGTTGGGATCGGGAAGCGTTCATTCTCCAGCGAGCAAATCGTCGAAAACGTGAATGCGATCCTGGAAGCAGTCGGCAAGGCTCGCCCTTCCGGATTCAAGGGTCGCTACATTCGCAGCGCCAGCGTATCGGGGACGATGACTCTGGGCGTTAGGCTCGCGGGGTCCGAGTACTCGAAATTCTAGAACCTTTAAACTGGAAGCATTAAGCAATGAGACCGGAAAAACAATTTCTCGTAGACGAGGTGAATGCTCACCTTGAAAAGTCTGACTATGTATTCGTAGCCGACTACCAACGCGCCACTGTCCCTGACATCGCTGAATTGCGTGGACAGCTCGCTAAGGAAGAAGCGGAGTTCCACGTAATCAAGAACAACATCCTGAAGGTTGCCGCCAAAGGGCGCGGTTTTCCTGAGCTCGACGAACATCTGACCGGACAAAACGCGATTGTCATCGGAGGAAGGAATCCTTCGGGCGTCGCAAAGGTTCTGACGAAGTTCTTCGATAAGGAGGAAAAAATTGAAGTCAAAGTAGGCGTACTCGGCGAACAAAAGCTGGAGCAGGGAGACGTAAAGGCGCTTTCGAAGCTACCTTCCATCGAATCGCTTCGAGCGCAATTGCTCGGACTGCTCGCGCAACCTGCTCAGCAGATGGTATTCGTTCTAAACGCAGTGCCGCAGAATGTCCTAAACGTGTTCCAGGCGAAAGTCGACGCGGGGGATGGAAACTAGATAATGCATTTTCGAGGGCTTGGATGCCTTCGTCTTAATAAACCAAAAACAAAAGATACAGGCTAGGGCCTTGGCGGCCTTAAATGAGGAAATCCGAACTAGCCGATCCAAATAAAATGGCAGACCTAAAAAAAGAAGACGTAATCGATTGGCTCAGCAATCAGTCCGTGCTTGATATAGCAGGATTGGTTAAAGACCTGGAAGAGAAGTGGGGCGTTAGCGCCGCCGCTCCTGTAGCCGTAGCCGCGGCTCCTGGCGGAGGAGGTGGAGACGCCGCTGATGCTGGAGAAGAAAAGACTGAATTCGACGTAATCCTCGCCGCCGCTGGCGACAAGAAGATCAATGTGATCAAGGAAGTTCGTGGAATTACCGATCTTGGCCTGAAAGACGCTAAGGATCTCGTAGAAGGAGCTCCGAAACCCGTCAAGGAAGGCGCTTCCAAGGACGAAGCTGAAGAAATCAAATCCAAGCTCGAAGCTGCTGGCGCAAAGGTAGAACTCAAATAACATTGCTCAGTACTGTTTCTAACAGCTTTTATTTCAAGACAGGCGCGTTCTCGCGCGCCTGTCTTTCCTGTCTCTAAACGCCAGTTGCGAATGTGTCCGTTCACAGCTGTTTTTCCATCTACATCCCGCACTAAATAAGCTATTCACGTAAGGATCCTCCATGGCCGATCGCATCAATTTCGGAACACTAAAAGACTCGCTGAGCCCTCCAAATCTGATCGAGATTCAGATCAATTCCTACCTGGATTTTCTTCAGAAAGATACGCCGATTCTCGAACGCAAGAACGATGGAATCGAAGCCGTTTTCCGCGAAGTCTTTCCGATCGAGAGCTATGATGGGCGTTTTGTACTGGAGTTCGTCTCGTATACGATCGGGGATCCTAAAGCGACCGAGATCGAATGTATTCGGGAAGGAATTACTTATTCCGTTCCCTTGTATGTGAAGCTTCGCCTGCGGGAAGAAGACAACATCAAGGACGAAGAAATTTACATGGGCGAAATGCCAATGGTGACAAGCCGTGGCTCGTTCATCATCAATGGCGCTGAACGTGTCGTTGTCAGCCAGCTGCACCGTTCTCCTGGAATATGCTATGAAGTGACACCGCATACGAATGGGAAGCTGCTGCATTCTTTCCGTATCATACCGGACCGAGGAACTTGGCTTGAGGTTCAGTTCGACAACAATGATCTCCTTTACGTCTATCTCGATCGTCGCCGTCGCCGTCGCAAGTTTCTCATTACGACTTTGCTGAGAGCCGTAGGGTATAGCTCGGATATCGATATTCTAAATCTATTTTACTCTATTGAAGAGCTGCCAATCGCAGATGCGCTTTCAAAGGAGAATGTCAGCCAGTACGTTCTTGTCGAAGATGCGATTGACGCGGGAAAAGGCGTTGTAATCGCTCGCGCGTTCGAGCCGCTTACTAAAGCGATCGTTCGCGAGTTTGAAACGCACGGAATTCCAATCCTGAAAGTAATCGATACCTCTTCGGACGAAGGAGCCATCGTTCGCGTTCTCAAGAAGGACACAACCCAGAATGAAGAGGAAGCGCTCAAGGAAATCTACAAGCGCCTTCGTCCTGGCGAGCCTCCAACGACGGCCAATGCGAAAGCGCTGTTGAAGCGCTTGTTTTTCGATCCAAAGCGCTACGACCTGGGTCGCGTCGGCCGCTACAAGATCAACCAGAAACTGGAAATGGACGTGGACGTCGAGCAACGGACCTTGCAAGGCGAAGATATCGTCCTATCCACGAAATATTTGATAAAGCTCAAGGGAGGCGAAGGCTACCTTGACGATATCGATCACCTCGGTAGCCGTCGCGTACGAACGGTAGGCGAGTTGCTCGTCAATCAATGTAGACTAGGACTCTCTCGCACCGAACGTCTGGTTCGCGAGCGAATGACGCTTTACGATCAAAGCGTAGACTCGATCACTCCTCAGAAGCTGATCAACCCGAAGGCGCTCACGACGGTGATCCGCGAATTCTTCACTCGAAGCCAGTTGTCTCAATTTATGGATCAGATTAATCCGCTAGCGGAGCTGACCCATAAGCGTCGTCTCTCGGCCCTGGGCCCGGGTGGTTTGAATCGGGAGCGCGCTGGATTTGAAGTTCGAGACGTGCATCCGTCTCATTATGGGCGTATTTGCCCAATCGAGACGCCGGAAGGTCCGAATATCGGATTGATCAATTCGCTTTCCACGTTCTCTCGAGTCAATGAATTCGGATTTATCGAAACGCCCTATCGGGTTGTTGAAAACGGGCGCGTAACTGATGAGGTGCGCTACCTCAACGCCGACCAGGAAGAAGGCAAGATCATCGCCCAAGCGAATTGCGAGGTCGATGACAAAGGCAACTTCGTCGGAAAAGTAACGGTTCGGCAGAGCGGCGAGTTTCTGGAGGTCGACAAGGAACATGTGAACTTCATGGATGTTTCGCCTAAGCAGCTCGTATCCGTTGCGGCGGGACTGATACCCTTCCTCGAGCATGATGATGCGAATCGCGCGCTGATGGGTTCGAACATGCAACGCCAAGGCGTTCCCCTTCTCAAGGCGGATTCTCCCTTTGTCGGAACCGGTATCGAAGAGCGCGTAGCTCGCGATTCGAAAACCGTGTGCGTTACCGATCACGATGGTATTGTCGCATCTGTCGATGCTAACCGGATCGTCGTTACGGACAGCGGCGAATTACCTGAGCACTTTTTCAGCAAGCCTGTTTCGGATGAGGCGAATGGCGTTCACGTAATCGAGCTGCGTAAGTTCATGCGCTCGAATGCCGGCACTTGCTTCAATCAGAAGCCTATCGTTTCAAAAGGGCAGACCGTAAAGGCGGGTGACATCATAGCGGATGGACCCTGTACACAGGAAGGCGAGCTTGCCCTCGGACGCAACATTCTGGTGGCCTTCATGCCCTGGAATGGATACAACTTCGAGGACGCCATCCTGATATCCGAGAAAGTGCTCAAGGACGATATCTACACGTCAATACACGTGGCGGAATTCGAGGTAACCGCTCGAGACACGAAGCTAGGTCCTGAAGAAATCACGCGCGACATTCCGAATGTCGGTGAAGAAGCGCTGCGAAACTTGAATCACGATGGTGTAATTCGAGTAGGAGCGGAGGTGCATCCTGGCGACATACTTGTCGGTAAGATAACGCCTAAAAGCGAAACCGAGCTTGCTCCGGAAGAAAAGCTCTTGCGCGCGATCTTCGGCGAGAAGGCTGCGGATGTAAAAGACACTTCGCTGGTTGTTCCTTCAGGGGTCGAAGGCATTATTATGGATGTCAAGGTATCGAGCCGGATCGACTACGAGCGCGAACGCCTGAGCCCGTCCGACCGCCGACGCCAAGTGAAGCAGATCAATGAAGAGTACAAGACTCAGATGGATAAGCTTCGCGAAGGACTAACCGAGGCGCTGTCGAATATTTTGCTCGGCGAAAAAATTCCCCTCCATGTAGTCAACGGTCAAAACGGCGAGATCATTATTCCTGCGAATCGCAAGATCACGAAGACTCTGCTTCGTAAGCTTGCCGCGGTATCCAAGCATGTTGAAATCGACCCGTCTCCGGTTCGGATCAAGATCATGGAGATCATTAGCTCGTACCAAAGCAAGTTCGACGAGCTTGAATCAGATCGCGAGCGCAAGACAGCTAATATTGAAACTGGCGACGACGCGGCGCAAGGCGTGATCAAGCAAGTTAAGGTTTACATCGCTACCAAGGAAAAGCTGAAGGTTGGCGATAAGATGGCGGGGCGCCATGGAAACAAGGGTGTTGTCGCTAAGATAGTGCCGGAAGATGATATGCCCTATCTTCCTGATGGAACGCCGATTCAGATATGCTTGAATCCCCTTGGCGTACCTTCGCGAATGAACGTGGGCCAGGTTCTGGAAACGCATATGGGCTGGGCCTGTAAAGTTCTGGGCATGAAGGTTTCGACACCGGTTTTTGACGGTATTCCGGAGAAGACCGTACGTCAGCACCTGGCGGATGCGGGATTGCCGACGACCGGCAAAAGCACGCTATTCGACGGGCGAACTGGCGAGAAGCTCGACCAGGAAGTGGTCGTAGGCTGGGTATATATGATGAAGCTGAATCACTTGATTTCGCATAAAATCCACGCTCGCGCGGTCGGTCCTTACTCTTTGGTTACGCAGCAGCCATTGGGCGGAAAGGCCCAATACGGTGGACAGCGTTTCGGGGAGATGGAGGTTTGGGCTCTCGAAGCTTATGGAGCCGCCTACACTCTGCAGGAACTGCTGACGGTCAAGTCTGACGACGTTCAGGGCCGTACGAAGATCTACGAGTCCCTCGTTAAGGGCGACTCGACTTTGCAAGCCGGAACACCGGAATCATTCAACGTATTAATAAAAGAAATGCAATCGCTTGGACTTGACGTTAAGCTCGGACGTCAAAGCGAATTGGAGTACAAATAATCGCCAACCTCTAGGAACAAAAAATGTCTAGCCAAGAAGCTCAAGAAACTCTCGGTGTCGAACGCGAATCGAATTTCGATTGCGTAACGATTAACGTCGCTTCTCCGGAAACGATCCGTTCCTGGTCTCGCGGAGAGGTCAAGAACCCTGAAACGATTAACTATCGTACCTTCAAGCCAGAACCAGGCGGCCTGTTTTGCCAACGCATATTTGGTCCAGTTCGCGACTACGAATGCGCGTGCGGCAAGTATAAGAGAATCAAGTACAAGGGTGTGATCTGCGATCGCTGTGGCGTTGAAGTGACCGTCTCTCGTGTACGCCGCTCACGTATGGGCCATATCGAATTGGCTGTGCCTGTAACCCATATTTGGTTTTTGAAGAGCATGCCTTCCCGCTTGGGACTATTGCTCGACATGACTGCTCGTAGCCTCGAGCGCGTAATATATTATGAAGCGTTCATGGTGACGGATCCCGGACGCACGCCTCTTGAGGAGAAGCAATTGCTCACCGATCAGGAATACCTGCAAGCGGTCGAGGAGTATGGCGACGACTCGTTCGTCGCCAAGATGGGCGCCGAAGCCTTGCGGGAAGTGCTGTCAGTCATGGATATGGCCGATACGGTTCTTGAACTCCAAGAATCGATGCGGAGCACGAAGTCCAAGCAGATCAAGAAGAAGCTAGCGAAGCGCCTGAAGGTGATCCAAGGCTTCATCAAGTCGAAGTCGCGCCCAGAGTGGATGATTCAGGAGGTTATCACTGTGATACCGCCAGATTTGCGCCCATTGGTCCCTCTCGAAGGAGGTCGTTTCGCCACTTCTGACCTCAATGACCTGTACCGTCGCGTCATCAACCGGAACAATCGTCTCAAGAACTTGATGCAGCTTAAGACGCCCGATGTGATTATTCACAACGAAAAGCGCATGTTGCAGGAAGCGGTAGACGCGCTATTCGACAACGGTCGTCATGGTCGCCCCGTAACCGGGGCTGGAAATCGTCCTTTGAAATCCCTGAGCGACATGCTCAAGGGGAAGCAAGGGCGCTTCCGCCAAAACCTTCTCGGAAAGCGTGTCGATTACTCGGGCCGTTCCGTGATCGTTATCGGACCTGAATTGCGTCTGCATCAATGCGGATTGCCAAAGAAGATGGCTCTGGTTCTTTTCGAGCCCTTTATCATTCGTCGCTTGAAGGAGCTTGGATTCGTTCACACGGTGCGCGGCGCGCGGCGCATGATCGAAAAGAAGTCTCCCGAAGTATGGGATATTCTGGAAGAAGTGACCAAGGGGCATCCAGTTCTGTTGAATCGGGCCCCAACGCTACACAGGCTTTCGATTCAAGCATTCGAGCCGATTCTTATCGAAGGCGAGGCCATTCGCGTCCATCCTCTTGTCTGTACTGCGTACAACGCCGACTTTGATGGCGACCAGATGGCTGTGCACGTCCCGCTCTCTCTCGAAGCGACTCTAGAGTGTAAGACTTTGATGATGGCGAGCGGCAATATATTCTCGCCGTCTAGCGGTAAGCCGATCTTGACGCCGTCGCAGGACGTAATTCTTGGGTCCTACTATCTGACATTGGAACCAGCGGATCCCGTAGATGAGAAAGCGCGCATTCCATTGGCGGCGACTCAAAGCGAAGCCTTGTTCGCTCAAATGGACGGGGCGATGGAAACGCACAATTGGATTCGTATTCCAAATCCGGACTATGGTCGGGAAACAGTGTTCGGAAATAGCGATCATCGTACGATTACCACTACGATTGGACGAATTCGATTCAGTCAAATCTGGCCTAAGGAATTGGGTTTCCTGAATTTCCAGGTAGATAAGGGTCAGCTCGGCGATATAATCAACAACACCTACAAGGTGGCGGGAGCTGAACAATCGGTTACCTCTCTTGATCGGCTTAAGAAGCTCGGATTCGACGTCGCCACAATGGCGGGTATTTCAATTGGTATCGATGATATGATTATCCCGGAGAGCAAGACCGACATTGTCGAGAATGCATTTGGTAAGATCGAGGAAGTTGAAGGGCAATACCGCAAGGGTATCATCACTACAGGAGAGCGGTACAACAAGATTATCGACATCTGGACCGTCGCTACTGACGAGATTAAGAAAGCGGTCTTTGAAAAGCTCCAGACTAATGACGGCAAAGGCGGGGTTAATCCTGTCTACGTCATGATGGACTCAGGAGCGCGTGGTAATCTAAACCAGGTCCGCCAGCTGTGTGGAACTCGTGGATTGATGGCCAAGCCATCTGGCGAGATTATCGAACGTCCAATCCTCTCCTCATTCCGCGAGGGACTGACGGTACTCGAGTACTTCATATCGACTCACGGCGCTCGTAAGGGATTGGCTGATACTGCGTTGAAAACCGCGGATGCAGGATACCTTACTCGTAAGCTCTGTGATGTGGCCATGGATGTCATTATTACAGAAGACGATTGCGGTACCCGCGAAGGTATTTGGAAACGCGCGATATTCGAAGGCGACGACGAAATCGTCAGCTTGCGTGAACGAATCGAAGGACGTTGCTCTTGTGAAGATGTATTCAATCCAAGCAACCCGGATGAAATCATAGTGACTTCTGGTGAGCTCATCTCTGAGCTGACTGCGCAAAGAGTAGAAGATTGCGGTATCGAGCGACTTAAGGTGATGTCGCCATTGACCTCCACTGCGGACTACGGAATCGACGCGAAATCCTATGGAATAAATCCAGCGTCAAATGACTTGGCTAAGCTAGGTGACTCAGTAGGAATTATTGCGGCTCAATCGATTGGTGAGCCAGGAACGCAGTTGACGATGCGTACGTTCCACATTGGCGGTATCGCTAGTTCTGTGGTTACGGATCCGCGTATCATCGCTCGTAATACGGGTCGTGTGAAGTATCGTGGCCTTCGTCTAGTTCATATTGAAACTCCAGAAGGACCGGTCTTCATCGCCTTGAATAAGACCGGAGCGATCCAGATTTTGGACAAGAATGATCGCGAGCTGGAAGCCTACGACATCGTTGTGGGCTCCGCTATTCGAATTCCGGACGGAGAAACGATTGAAGCCGGAGCGGTCTTGGCAAGCTGGGACCCCTACAATATTCCCAATCTCTCTGAGAAGGCGGGAACGGTGCGTTTTCGGGACATGATTCGTGGTGTGACGATCAAGAAGGAACTTGATGAGAGCTCTGGTCGTATCGCTAAAGTCGTAATCGAGCACAAGGAAGATCTAAATCCTTCAGTGGAGATTTGCGACGAGTCTGGCAAGGTTCAGGCCGTATACAGCATTCCAACAGGAGCTCAAGTCGCGGTAGCAGAAGGGGATTTCATTGCTCAGGGCGCTTTGCTCGCGAAGACGCCTCGACAAGCTTCAAAAACCAAGGATATCACCGGTGGTCTTCCTCGTGTTGCTGAGCTATTCGAAGCCCGGCGTCCAAAGGAAGCAGCTGAGATGGCTCGCCTTGATGGGGTCGTTTCATTTGGAGGAACCGTTCGCGCGAAGCGCAAGCTGATCGTTACGAATGAAGAGACCGGAACGGACGAGGAGCATCTTATCCCTTACGCGAAGCAGATTATCGTTCAAGAAGGGGATGTGGTCCACAAAGGCCAGCACCTGACAGAAGGTTCTGCGGATCCGCACGAGATCCTCGATATTCTCGGACCGAATCGCTTGTATGAGTTTCTGATCAACGAAGTTCAAGAAGTATACCGATTGCAAGGCGTTACGATTAACGATAAGCACATTGAGCTTATCATTCGCCAAATGCTTCGCAAGGTCCGCATCACCGATCCAGGCGATACGGAGTTCTTCTGGGGCGAGCAAGTCGAACGCACGACCTTCATGCGGGAGAACAATCGTATCGTTGAGGCAGGTGGTAAGCCGGCGGAAGCAGAGCCTGTTCTCCTAGGTATCACGAAGGCATCGATCGAGACCGAAAGCTTCATTTCGGCGGCATCATTCCAGGAAACGACTCGAGTGCTTACGGATGCTTCTACTTTGAGCAAGATTGATACGCTACACGGATTTAAGGAAAACGTGATCATGGGTCACTTGATCCCTGCAGGAACTGGACTTCCTCAGTACCGTGACCTTCGGATCACCCTGCCTTTTGGAAGCGAGCTTGAGGAAGTCGCGCCGGAAGTGGAGAAAGAAATCGTTCAGAGCTCAGAAGTGGTATAAGCCCGATTGATACAGCAATTTACTTTCAAGCCGCGACGTAAGTCGCGGCTTTTTTGTTGATCGCCGCTGGCCTGTTGGCTTTGAAAGCTCTTAGGCTTCAATGGGCATTCCTCACTGGCAGGGGAAAAATCGATCCCGATTCACGAAACCTAGAATTCGATCAGAAATCGTTCCGATCAATTCGTCTTCAATCGCACCGGCGTAGCTAATCATGCCGCCTTGCAATTGCAGGTTTCCCATGAATAGCGGTTCTTCAGGATACAACGATTCCATTTTCTTAAAAATCGTTTTTGGAGAACGAAAGGCGCCCAACGTTACAGAATGAACGGCGTCCATCGGAACGGTATTGAATACGCGATCGATGAAGTCCTGGTAGACGTCGACGGCATCTTTGAAGTAGATCAATGGATCGAATCTTAGCCCAATTTTCCATCCTGCTGAAGCGAGCTTATTTATGGCAGCTAGCCGTGCGTCTACCGATGGCGCCTTGTGCTCCAATGCTTCCGCGACTGGCTCTGGATTCAAGCTGAAGGCGGTCACGACATTTTCAATCGGTTCTCGTTTCAGTAAAGAGGCTGTATTCACGCTTTTCGTTCGGAGTTCCAGGGAGGCGGTTGGCAGATCGCTGAACAGGGGAAGAAACCTGTCTACGAACCCGGTTACGCTATCCATAGCGAGACTATCGCAATCATAGCCGCTGAAGAAAAAGCAGCGTTCGCCAGGATGCGCATCTATCTCGCTGCGGATATCCTCAATGAAGTCGTCGAAATTCACGAAGAGGAGGTAGTTGGCGGATTGGTACATACCCTGGAGAAAGCAATACCGGCAGTCGTACAAGCAATTCAGCATGTGCGAGAAGTAGAAATGGTGATCTGCGCCTAGCCCATAGTCCGGAGGGGTTGGGAGTACGCGATTCCCTTTTTTCTCGGCGAGAATCAAAGCTGGATTTCTTTTTTGGGCTCTGAAGTTTTGGCGTTTCGGATTGAAGACCTCTCCATATCGTTCGCACGCGATCTGCTCTGCCTTTGGAAACCGCTCAATCAACTTTCGAGTCATCGGGAGATCTCGAACAGCCTCTTCTATATAGATTCGGTCAAACATGGGATGAGCGCTCTAGCTGGGGGACGATTCGCGCGGGAGTTAGCATACTTGGGTCGAAGCGAGTTGATCGATTTGAACCTGAAGGGCGTTCAACAAGGCTTTCGTATCGGGTGCCTGCAGTGTGGTGTCAAATTCCGTTTCTGGCTCTAGAGCATTCAGTTTTCGCAGTCTTTCAGTAAATTGATGCCTTTGCGTTTCAGCAAAACGAAATTTGGAAAGAGCCCGCTTCTGTAAAGCGGCTAGCGACTCTGAGAATTCCGTCGTACCGAGCGTATCGAGGATCTGGCCCGCGAAGGTGTCTATCGATTGAATATGGGTTTCGATATGGTCCGATATAAGAGACTTGTCGAGCGGTGCGTTTGCAGGCTGGGCTTCGTTGTCCGACACGATCTTGATGCAGTGGGCATACTCCACGGTGGTGAAAGCGAGCGCAGCGCTGTAAAACCCGTAGGCTTCCATATCGAAGGCGACACCGGGTTGGTATTGGCTCGAGGGCGATGCGAGAGTCCTCACTTCTTGGCCTCTCCAAGGCGTTGCGATTGGAAATTGGGGGAAAAAGCGTTCTTTTGCTGCCTCTGAGCGGATGCTCGAAGCGATTAGCGCATCTCCAATATAGAGGGAAGGGTGTCCGCATATGCCTAAGTTCAACCACAGAGCGTTTGGTTCAGAGTATCGTTCTCCGAGGGAAGTCACCCCTATTGCGCTCGCAATTGACCCCACTCCCGTGACAACAAGTCGAGCTGTTTCCCCCTTGAAAAACCGCGCTTTGCCCAGTTGGCCGCAAGGCTTCATTCCATAGAAATGAATGACGGGATTAGCCTCGCAATGAAGCGCTGTGGCGAAATGTATCATAATCGACGCTTTTTGCCTTGATGTCATTGTGACGAATGGGCAAAACGCGAGGCTCTCAAATTTATCGTAGCTGATAAACCCTAGAATCTCTCCCAAGAGACTCGCCCTAATTTAAAGCATATCAGGCCAAGTTATTGGCAGGGTCTGCTTTTTACTCGTTTTTCGGCAGAAAATACTTGCCGAGTAAACGGCTTACAGTAACTTCACGCTCTTTTCTCAAAATCACTCATCATGCCAACAATCAATCAACTCGTCAGAAAAGGCCGCAAGGTAGCTCGGACCAAGTCCAAGTCGCCTGCGCTTGACTCGAACCCGTTTCGTCGCGGCGTTTGCGTACAGGTCATGACGCGCACGCCTAAGAAGCCGAATTCGGCGATCCGCAAGGTGGCGAAAGTGCGTTTGACCAATGGAGTTGAAGTCATCGCCTACATCCCTGACGAAGGGCACAGCCTGCAGGAACACAGTATCGTGCTGGTTCGAGGGGGTCGCGTAAAGGATTTGCCTGGTGTACGTTACCACATCGTTCGGGGCACTCTCGATGCGATGGGAGTGGAGAAGCGCCGCCGAAGCCGTTCCAAGTACGGAGTGAAGCGTCCCAAGTCTTAAGACCTTTAATATTTAGACAATGTCACGTCGTAGAAGAGCCGTAAAGCGCCCCACAAAGCCAGACTCCCGTTATGGAAGTCCTTTGGTGGGCCACCTAGTGAATACCGTCATGCGCGACGGTAAGAAGACATTGGCGGAGCGTATCGTATACGCTGCCTTCGAGCGTGTTAGCGAAAAGCTCGAAAAAGGAGATCCCGTTGATTTGCTATTGGGAGCGCTAGAGAATGCGCGTCCTCGCCTCGAGGTGAAAAGCCGCCGAGTAGGAGGAGCCACTTACCAAGTGCCTCTCGAGATCCCTTATGAACGGCAAGAGTCGCTGGCTATGCGCTGGATGGTGAATGCCGCGGCCGCGCGTAAAGGAATTCCTATGAAGGAGGCTCTCGCGACTGAAATTATCGACGCCTACAACAATACGGGCGGGGTGGTTAAGAAGAAGGAAGATACCCACAAGATGGCGCAGTCGAATCGCGCATTCGCTCACCTTCGATGGTGATTGTTTTCCCTCCCCTATGTTCTTTGAAAAATGGTTGAAGCTCCCGCAGATATTTCCACGAAAAATGGCTCTGGTCGTCCAGTGCCGATGGAATGGACGCGTAACATCGGTATCGCAGCGCATATCGATGCAGGAAAGACTACGACCACGGAACGCATTCTATATTATACCGGCGTTGTCCATAAGATAGGGGAAGTTCATGACGGTAACGCGGTTACCGATTTCATGGAGCAGGAGCGCGAGCGAGGCATTACGATTACCTCAGCGGCTATTTCCTGCAATTGGGAGAGCCGCTCCGGCCCCTTTCAAGGCATTAACCATCAGATCAATCTGATCGATACTCCGGGTCACGTAGACTTCACAGCAGAAGTAGAGCGCTCGCTTCGTGTATTGGATGGAGCGGTCGCTGTTTTTTGCGCAGTCGCGGGCGTACAGCCTCAATCAGAGACGGTCTGGCGCCAAGCGGACAAGTACGAAGTGCCCCGAATTGCATTCGTCAACAAGATGGATCGCGTTGGAGCGAATTTTCAGGCGGCAGTGCAGGACATGCGCGAGAAGCTCGGGGCGAATGCGCATCCGCTCTTCTTGAACATTGGTTCTGAGGAACACTTTTCTGGTTTGATCGATCTCGTGCGACTCAAGGCGTTCCAATTCGATGAAAGCGACCCCATGGGTGTCAATGTCGTCGATTGCGAAATCCCCGGCGATATGGTCCGTGAAGTCAACGAGCTTCGCGAATCGCTCATCGAAGCGGTTGCGGACTACGATGACACCCTTGCTGAAAAATACCTGAATGGGGAGGAGATCGATGAGTACGAGCTCGTGCTCGCGATTCGCAAAGCCACCCTTTCCCTCAATTTCGTAGGTGTCGTCCCCGGTTCGGCATTCAAGAACAAGGGCGTGCAAAGCATGCTCGATGCAATTGTAAATTACCTCCCCAATCCATTGGATCTTCCTCCGGTTGAAGGCCATGATAGCAAGGGGAAGCTCGTTTCTGTCGAGCCGGACGATCACGCTCGCGCTACGGCATTGGCATTCAAGCTTTGGAGCGATCCCTACGTCGGCAAGCTCGTATTCATTCGTGTCTACAACGGAACGATCAAGAAGGGCGACCTTCTTCACAACCCACGTACTGGCAAATCGGAACGGATTAGCCGCCTTCTAATAATGAAGGCGGATAGCCGCGACGACGTAGAAGTCGTTCGCTCGGGGGACATTTGCGCCGCAATTGGCATTAAGAATGTCTGGACGGGTGATACGCTAGCGGCGAAGAACATCGATATCGCCTTGGAGCCGCCATCGTTTCCGGATCCCGTGATCTCGATGACGATTGAGCCCGCGACCACCGCGGATCAAGAGAAGCTTTCAATCGGGCTCGGAAGATTGTCGGAAGAAGATCCGACGTTCGTGGTCAAGACAGACCAAGAAACGGGGCAGACCATCATATCTGGTATGGGCGAGCTTCATCTGGAGATCATCCGCTCGCGTCTCGAACGTGAATTCAAAGTGGTGGCGCAATCTGGCAAGCCGCAGATCGCCTATCGTGAAACCATATCCAGCGCTTCCGAAGCGGAAGGAAAGTTTATTCGCCAGTCAGGTGGTCGCGGACAGTACGGGCACGCAGTGATCAAGCTGGAACCTCAAGAGACCGGCAAAGGCATTGAGATCGTCAACGAAATTGTTGGTGGCGTGATCCCGAGAGAATTCATTAAGCCTACCGAAGATGGAATTCGCGAGGCGGCGAACAATGGCGTGGTTGCGGGATATCCCGTGGTAGATTGGAAAGCCCGAATCGTTGACGGATCGTTCCACGATGTCGATTCGTCTGAGATGGCGTTCAAGATGGCGGGTATCTTCGCTTTCAAGGAAGCGATGAAGCAAGCAGGACCTATACTGCTGGAACCTGTAATGAAGGTCGAAGTTTCCACTCCGGAGGAATATCAAGGGGACGTCATTGGTGACCTCAATCGTCGCCGTGGCCAGATCCAAAGCATGGAGTCGAAGAATGAGCTGGCCATCGTGAATGCATCCGTGCCTCTGGAAACGATGTTTGGGTATGCCACCGATGTTCGCTCCCTGTCCAAGGGCCGGGCGAGCTATTCCATGGAAACCTCCCACTTTGAGCAAGTTCCCTCTAACGTGCTCGCTAAAATTACTGAAGATACGACCGCCTAGGTACTCAAAAATTTACGATACAAATTTTCATGACTGGACAAAAAATACGCATCAGACTTCAAGGGTTCGACTATCGAGTAATCGATCAGTCCGCCTCTGAAATTGTAGATACCGCTAAGCGCTCGGGCGCTCGTGTTTCCGGTCCAGTGCCGTTGCCGACGCGCATTGAGAAAGTCACGGTGAACAAGTCGCCCCACGTGGACAAGAAGGCCATGGAGCAATTTGAGATACGTACGCATAAGCGTCTGCTCGACATTATCGAACCGACTGCGCAGACAGTTGACGAACTTAAAAAGCTAAACCTTCCGTCTGGAGTAGACATTACAATTAACGTATAAATTCGGCGGATACATAATCACTTTCGCTGGCGTTCGCCGGCGCTAACGTGGGTTTAAAGAACGGAGCGATCGCTCCACCTACCTCTTAGAAATATGAACTATACACTCTTAGGCAAAAAATTGGGCATGACTCAGCTGTACGACGGGACCGTTCAAGTCCCCGTTACGGTGATTCAAGCAGGCCCTTGCCCAGTGCTTCAGGTCAAGACGACTGATTCAGATGGCTACAATGCTATCCAGATCGGCTATGAAACCAAGAAGGAGAAGCGCGCGAGCAAGGCGGAGCGGAATCATGCTAAGAAAAACGGTGTCGCTACACCTCGCGCGATACGGGAAGTGCGCTGCGATGGCGCTCCTGAGTATAGTACAGGAGATGTTCTCGACGTAACCAAATTCGAAGAAGGTCAGAAGATTGACATCATCGGAACGACTAAAGGTCGTGGTTTCCAGGGCGTGATGAAGCGCTTCAATGTCAAGGGCGGTCCTGCCTCTCACGGCTCGATGTTCCATCGTCGTATTGGTTCGATTGGCCTTTGCCAATGGCCTGGCCACGTTTTCAAGAATCAGAAAATGCCTGGCCGCATGGGTGGCCGTCAGCGCACGGTTCAAAATCTCAAGATCATGAAGATCGATGCAGAAAAGAACCTTATCCTGGTCAGAGGCGGAATCCCTGGAGCCAATGGCGACACGATCCTCGTTCGCAGCGCTATCAAAAGCAGATAAGAACGGAAGGACTGAAAGACCATGAAGTTGAAAGTATTTAAAAACGACGGCAGCGAAAGCGGCGAAAACGAATACGATATTCCTGTTTTCGAAGACAGCAAGGGCTTGCAAGCTTTGAAGGAAGTGATCGTCGCGCAAGCAGCGAATGCCCGCCAAGGGAGCGCGAACACGAAAACGCGCGGTGAAGTCCGTGGCGGTGGTAAGAAACCATGGCGCCAAAAGGGCACGGGACGCGCTCGCGTCGGCAGTAATCGATCCCCTCTATGGATTGGAGGCGGAATCGTATTCGGGCCGAAGCCACGCGATTATTCAAAGAAGATCAACAAGAAGGTGCGCCAGCTCGCGTACAACCGAGCCTTGTATGAACGCGCAAATGATGGTTCGCTCGTTGTAGTGGAAGCTTTGGATATCGCTCCCGCGAAAACCAAGGTTGCTAGCAGTATCGTACGGGGCATCGCTCCTGAAGGAAACGTGCTGGTGGTAGACAAGGAGTTTAGCGAGACGGCATTGCAGGCGTTGCGCAATCTCCGAGGCATTGTTCTAGAAGAAGCGTCTGTAGTGAGCGTCACTGATTTGAGCGACTTCGAAAAAATTATTGTAACGAGCCAAGCAATGGAAGTGCTTCTGGGCCGTTCGAAAGGAGGCTCGAAATGATCCAAGCAGACAAGATCCTAAAATCTCTTCGACTGACTGAAAAGTCGAATCTTCAATCCGCAGAGATTGGCCAGTATACCTTCGAGGTATTCAAGGATGCCAACAAGTTCGCCATAAAGGCAGCGGTGGAAAAAGTGTTCGATGTACCCGTTACGCGTGTGAACGTGATGAATCAAAGAGGCAAGCCAGCCCGCAATCGGAAGACCGGGCGTTCAAACTATAAATCCGATTACAAGAAAGCGATCGTCACCCTGAAGACAGGCGACACGATCGAAATCGTATAAGCGACGAGGATACAAAAAAATGGCTATCATCAAATTTAGACCAATCACTCCTTCCCAGCGATTCGCGGAACTCCAGAAACGGGATGTATCCAAGAAGCGACCCGAGAAGGCTCTAACCACTTCTTACAGCAAATCGGCCGGCCGCAATTGCTATGGACGCGTGACTTCACGTCGTCGCGGTGGTGGGCACAAGCGATTGCTTCGCATCGTAGATTTCAAGCGAAACAAATTCGATATCCCAGCGAACGTACAAGCGATCGAGTACGATCCAGGCCGCACGGCCCACATCGCATTGCTAGCATACGCCGATGGAGAGAAACGCTACATCATCGCTCCGGAAGGTCTGAAGGAAGGCGACAAGGTGCTTTCTTCCCAGAAGATGATCGCGTTTGAAACGGGCAATTCGATGCCATTGGAGTTCATCCCGCCCGCAACTCGGTTGCATGCGGTCGAGCTCCTTCCCGGAAAAGGCGCTCAGCTCGCTCGATCCGCTGGGAACTCGCTCGAGCTCGTCAATATTGAAGGCAACCACGCCCAGCTGAAAATGCCCTCTGGCGAGCTTCGCCTGGTGAGCAAGAAATGCATGGCTACAATCGGCGCAGTAGGCAATGCCGAGCATTCCAAGGTTGTGATCGGCAAGGCGGGACGCAATCGCTGGAAAGGCAAGCGTCCGCGCGTTCGTGGTGTCGTCATGAACCCGGTAGACCATCCTAATGGCGGTGGTGAAGCGAAGAGCAAGGGTGGCGGTGGCCGCCAGATGCTCGTATCTCCATGGGGCCAGCTCGCGAAGGGATTCCCGACGCGTCGCAAGTCGAAGGAGAGCAACAGTCTCATTCTTGTCCGTCGCAACGGACGCAAATTCAAGCGCTAGTTTCGTAGGGGAATATAGAAGATGTCTCGCTCAATTAAAAAAGGATTTTTCGTTGACCCGCACCTCATGGACAAGGTCGAACGGGCTCAAAATGCCAACGATCGCAAACCGATCCAAACCTGGTCGCGTCGCTCGACAATCACGCCTGACTTCGTCGGGCTCAACTTCAACGTGCACAATGGCAAGATGTTCGTCCCTGTCTACGTCACGGAAAACATGGTCGGTCACAAGCTCGGTGAGTTTTCTCAATCGCGCATGTTCAAAGCCCACGGTGGAAGCCAGTAACCGAGAGAACTGAACAATGGAAGTACACGCATTAACCAAGTATGCTCGCATGTCGCCTAAGAAGGTGAATGAAGTGGCTCGAGCCATTCGAGGCAAGCAGGCGACAGACGCGCTCGATTTACTGAAGTTCATTCCGCGCAAGTCCGCGGCTTTGATCACGAAGACGCTTCAGTCCGCTATCGCGAACGCTGAAAACAATCACGACCTTTCGGCTGACAATCTCACGGTCGACAAGGCAATCATCGAGCAAGGTCCTGCCCTTAAACGATTCAAGGCGGCCGCTCGCGGCGGTGTCGCTAAACGTCGGAAGCGCATGTCGCACATCCGAATCGTACTCACCGACAACGCTTAAATTTTAGATACATATGGGTCAAAAAACGCATCCAATTGGATTTCGATTAGCAGTAAGCCATAACTGGCAATCGCGCTGGTTCGCTCCGAAGAACGAATTCGCGAAGACGTTGCACGAAGACTACATCATCCGCACCAAGCTGATGGAGAAACTTAAGTACGCGTCTGTCCCACGGATTTTTATCGAACGCGCATCCGCTCGTGTCCGCGTTAAGATCTTCACCGCTCGTCCCGGCATCGTCATAGGGCGAAAGGGGCAAGAGATTGAAAAGATCAAGGAAGAGCTTTCTGTCATGACGGGACGCGAAATCCTTCTCGATATTCAAGAAGTGAAGAAGCCAGAGCTTGAGGCGAAGTTGATCGCCGACAACGTCGCCCTTCAGCTTGAGCGACGGATTTCTTTCCGCCGCGCTATGAAGAAGGCGGTTCAGATCGCGATGAGCCTCGGCGCTGACGGAATCAAGGTTCAAGTCGGTGGGCGGCTTGGTGGAGCGGACATCGCCCGCACGGAAATTCAACGGCAAGGTAGCGTACCTCTCCACACTCTGCGTGAAGAGATCGACTACGGCACATCGGAAGCCAGCACGGTATACGGCATAATTGGCGTAAAGTGCTGGGTATTCAAAAAGGACGAACAATAAACCCTCCCTTACTGAGAAATGCCAGCACTCACTCCATCACGAACGAAGTACCGGAAGTCCATGAAGGGCCGCATGCGCGGCAATGCCAAAAGCGGCACCACGATGGCTTTCGGCGACTATGCGGTTCAAGCCTTAGGTCGTGGTTACTTCACCGGTAATCAGATCGAAGCGGCTCGTGTCGCGATTACGCGACACATGAAACGTAAGGGAAAGCTCTGGATACGCGTCTTCCCTCATAAGCCAATTACCAAGAAGCCACTGGAAACCCGTATGGGTAAGGGCAAGGGTCCAGTCGACCACTACGTCGCGGTTGTTAAGCCCGGCCTGATTCTATTCGAATTGGCAGGGGTCCCGATCGCCGTCGCCCGCGAGGCCATGAGGCTCGCGGATACGAAGCTTCCTTTCAAGACGCGTTTCATCGTGCGCGAAAATATGGAATGATCCCAGAAGGGACCGACCGTCATGAAAATTAAGGACATCAGAGAACTTTCACTCCCGGAACTAGAGAAGTCGATTCGCGACACGCGCGATCAACTTCTTGAATTGAAGCTGAAGAAGCAAACGGGACAAGTAGAGAACACAGCGGAGCTGACGCAGCGCCGCAAAGAAATCGCTAAGATGGAAACGATTCGCAGCGAGAAAATTCGAGCGGAGGCAAAGTCCGCTTAGTCAAGTAGCTAGTACGCCATGGAAAACGCTCGCAACAGCAGAAAAAATCTAATCGGTTTCGTCACCTCAATTTCTGGAGACAAGTCGATTAAAGTAACTTACGACTACAAGAAGCCGCATTCGCGATATCGCAAAGTGATCAACCGTAAAACAGTTGTCCACGTACATGACGATAGCAATGACGCCGGACTGGGCGACCGTGTCGAAATTATGGAGACACGGCCAATCAGTCGATTGAAGCGTTGGCGTCTCGTTCGCGTAATCGATCGCGCTCCTGTCGTCGGGGGTGAAATTGAAAAGATTGAAAAAGAGCTAGTAGGCGCGGAAGCGCCCGCTGAAGAAGCGGAAGCGGCTGAAGACACTGAGCCGGCTGAGGATTAAGGAGAGCTTTTAAAAATGATTCAATTACGTTCAGAACTGCAGATCGCAGACAACACGGGGGCCAAGCGAGCGCATATGATTCGCCGCATTGGGCAACACAAGAAGACCGCGGATATCGGAGATGTGATTGTCGTCAATATCAAGGAAAGCAGCGTTGATGCCTCTGTAAAGAAGGGCTCGGTTGTGCGAGCTGTCGTCGTACGGACCAAGGCGCCTATTCGCCGCCGAGATGGCAGCTACCTGCGATTTGATAGCAATGCCATCGTGCTGCTCGACAACAATGGAAACCCGCGCGGAACCCGAATATTTGGACCGGTCGCTCGTGAGCTTCGCACGAAGCAATTCATGAAGATCGTATCCTTAGCTCCGGAGGTACTTTAAAATGGCTAAGACACATATCAAGCAAGGCGACGAAGTCGTAGTTCTCTCCGGCAAGGAGAAAGGAAAGCGCGGGAAGGTTCTTGAACTTAGAACCGCGAAAGACCGAGCTGTCGTTGAAGGTCTCATGATGATCAAGCGCCATCTCAAGAAGTCCGAAGAAAATCCAGACGGTCAAATCGCCGAGCGTGAAGGCTCGATCCACATTTCAAATCTGATGCTCGCTACGAAGTTCGACGAGCGTCAATCCAAGAAGAACTAATCAATTACGAGAACTGAACCCGATCCGGGTCGGAAATCCGGACAGAAGCTATGAGCTCTCAAAATTTTCTAAAAGAACACTACGAGACTAAGGTCGTTGAAGCGCTGAAGAAGTCTCGCGGTTACAAGAATAAGTACGAACTACCACGTATTGAGAAAGTGGTTCTCAACATGGGCGTGAGCGCGTTGCTCGACAAAAGCGTCATGGAGGAAGCGGTCAAGAATATGGGGCTGATCACGGGGCAACGGCCCATCAAGACCCTCGCTAAGAAGAGCATTGCGAACTTCAAGCTTCGCGACGGGATGCCAATCGGTTGCAAGGTTACCTTGCGCGGTGAAAGAATGTGGGACTTCCTGTTGCGTTTGGTAGCGGTTTCGCTCCCTGCGATTCGCGACTTTCGTGGGATTCCACAGAAGTTCGATGGTAATGGAAACTATTCACTCGGCATCACTGACATCACCATTTTCCCAGAAATTTCCGTGGACTCGATCAAGCGCCAATCCGGATTGGAGCTTACTATCGTAACCTCCGCGACGACTGACGAGGAAGGCTACGAACTGCTCGATCTACTGGGCATGCCTTTCCGCAAACGCGAATCGCAAGACGACAACACCGAAGACGAATCTGCAGCATAATAAGCCATGGCTAAGAAATCATCAATTGCACGTAATGAAAAACGCCGTCGCCTCGTAGAGCGCTACGCAAGCAAGCGGGCTGAGCTCAAGGCGATCCTGGCGAATCCGGACTCGACCGACGAGGAATTCTACGTGGCGCAGCGAAAGCTCTGCAAGTTGCCGCGCAATTCTTCAAAGATTCGCATTCGCAATCGCTGCAACGTAACGGGACGTCCTAGGGCGTTTATCCGCCGCTATGGATTGTCTCGGCTGACATTCCGCGAACTAGCCTTGGATGGAAAAATTCCTGGCGTAACTAAATCTTCCTGGTAGGGCTATCGCTCCCAATTTTTAATAACATACGAATCTATGCGCGAAAGCGCCCGCCGGGAGTGTGGATATCGCCCGGTTCTATATAATACAAAATCATGCATACTGATCCAATTAGCGACTTTCTAACTCGCATCCGAAACGCGTCTAGCGCGGGCAAGGATGAGTGCGTTTCCCCTCATTCAAAGATGAAGGCGGAGATTGCTCGCATTCTGCAAGAAGAGGGCTTCATTGCGGGCTCTTCTGAAGCTCAGGACGAAAATGGCCACAAAACGCTCGTCGTTCAGCTGAAGTACGTTGAGGGCGAACCCTCCATAAATGGTTTGGAACGCGTCAGTCGTCCCGGCCTCAGGCTATATTCTAAGAGCGCAGACATACCTCGCGTTCTCAATGGACTTGGCGTCTGTATCCTGACGACCCCGAAAGGGATGATGAAGGATCGCGACGCGCGTCTCCAAAAAATTGGCGGTGAAATGGTCTGCAACGTTTGGTAGGAAAGGGACGAACCATGAGCAGAATCGGAAAACTACCAATCGCCATACCTGAAAAGGTGACCGCGACAATCGACGGATCGAAAATTTCGGTCAAAGGTCCTAAGGGCGAATTGTCCAAGGAGTTCGTCGGAGACGTCGCATTCGAATTGAATGATGGCCAACTGCAGGTCTCTCCTGCGAACAAGTCGCGGTTCGCCAACGCCATGTACGGCACGGCTCGCTCCATTATCAATGGAATGGTCGAAGGTGTCGTAAACGGATTTTCGAAGGATATCGAAATCAGCGGCGTCGGCTACAATGCGACTCTCAAGGGCAAGACGCTCGTTCTAAAGCTAGGCTTCTCGCACGATATCAATTACGACATACCTGACGGCGTCACAATCAAGGCTACGGACGGTGGTACGAAGTTGAATATCGAAGGCATCGATAAGCAAGTGGTCGGTCAGACTGCTGCGTCGATACGCCACTACCATCCCGTCGAGCCCTATAAAGGAAAAGGCGTTCATATCGTGGGTCAGCACGAAATCCGCAAGGAGGGCAAGACCGTTGCGTAACGTGACAATGCTCACTAACTGAAAAATCTTTAATACAATTTCGAAATGAAAATTCAGAAGAAGAGAGACCTAGCGCAAAAGAGGCGCTGGCGTATTCGCAAGAAGGTTGCGGGCACTGCTGAGCGGCCGCGTCTTAGCGTGCACTTTAGCAACAAGCACATCTACGCGCAGGCGATCAATGACGATGAGGGCAAGACCCTCGTGTTCGTATCCACCCTCGGCAAGGATCTGCGTGAAAAGAAATTGAAAGCCAACAACGATGGGGCCTCGACGCTCGGCAAGTCGTTCGGCGAACAAGCGAAGAAAACGGGAATCAGCAAGGTAGTTTTCGACCGGAATGGTCGCAAGTACCATGGCTGCGTCAAAACATTTGCAGAAGCCGCTCGTGAGGCCGGCCTAGAATTCTAAACGCCCTATGAGCACAGCAACAGAACAATCTAATAACGCGGCCCCGGGCCAAGGCCAGAGGCCTGGAAATAACAATCGCGGACCGGGCGGACAAAACCGAGGCCAGAATCGAGGCGGAGGTCGTGGACGTCGCGAAGAAGAGAAGCCTGACGATGGCATCTTTGAAAAAGTAGTCTTTATCAATCGTTGCGCGAAGGTCGTGAAGGGCGGACGTCGTTTCAGCTTCTCTGCCTTAGTCGTATGCGGTGATCGCGAAGGCAAGGTAGGCGTCGGTTATGGCAAGGCGAATGAAGTACCCGAGTCGATTCGCAAAGGGAGCGAGCAAGCGCGTCGCAATCTTGAGCCTATTAAGCTCAAGGGCGATACGATCCCACACGAAATCCTTGGCGAGTTCGATGGAGGCAAAGTTCTATTGCGTCCCGCTACGACAGGTACCGGAATCATCGCTGGTGGCGGTGTTCGCGCGGTCCTGGAAGCTGCGGGCGTACAGAACGTGCTTACGAAGTCGCTAGGTTCGAACAACGCGAACGCAGTGGTATACGCGACCCTCGAAGGGCTTCGCAAACTTAAGACATTCGAAGACTACAAGCGTCTTCGTTCCTAGTCATCTAACTCAGAGAGGACTCAAAAAATGAGACTACACAATCTTTCAAATGTAAAAGGAGCCGTCCATCGACGCAAGCGTGTCGGTTGCGGTGAAGGTGGCGGACACGGCAAGACCTCGGGTCGCGGTGGAAAAGGGCAAACGGCTCGTTCCGGTGGCGGTATCCGTATAGGATTCGAAGGGGGACAGATGCCTTTGTTCCGGAAGCTGCCAAGACGCGGTTTCAACAACAAGAACTTCAAGGTCTACTATGAGACTGTCAACGTAGGTGAACTGGCAAAGCTCGACGACTCCGTGACGGATGTGGATCGCGCGGCTCTAGTCGCAGCCGGGCTGGTTCGGCTTAATGAGAACCCGCTCAAAGTTCTCGGTGAGGGCGAATTGAGCAAGGCCCTGAAGATCACCGCTGACAAGTTCAGTGGTTCGGCTAAGGAGAAAATCGAAAAAGCAGGCGGCGAAGCGATTCTTGCGGAAGCGCCTTCTGAGTCTCCTGAAGAGACGCCTGGCGAATCGGGCGATTAACCCATTCTATCTGAACCTGACACGGTATGCTCTCTGCATTTACTAATTGCTTGAAAATCCCTGATTTGCGTCAGCGCATTTTCCTTACGCTGTCGTTGCTTTTCATCGCGCGTATCGGAGCGAACATTCCGCTGCCAGGTTTGGATACCGAGCCTCTGCAGGCATTCTTCGCCGATCAGACCGAGCAAGGTGGAGGAAGCCTTTTGGGCCTCTACAACATGTTCACGGGCGGGGCGCTTCTCAAGGGGGCGGTTTTCGCGTTGGGTATCATGCCCTATATTTCCGCGTCCATTATTTTCCAATTGATGGGAGCGGTCTTTCCTGCGCTGGCTCGCTTGCAGCAGGAGGGGGAAACCGGCAGGGCGAAACTTAATCAATACACTCGGTACGCGACCGTGGCGATCTGCGCGGTTCAAGCGGTTTTGCTGATTCTGGCTTTGGAGAATCCGGGCCGACTCTTCCCGGGATACTCGCTTGCTGAGTATGGCGATATTGTGATTGTCGGGAAAACGTGGTTCCTGGTGACTTCGACCGTATTCCTTACGGCAGGAACCGTGCTCTTGATGTGGCTGGGAGAGCAGATAACCAAGTCAGGGATTGGCAACGGTATCTCCTTGTTGATTACCGTGGGGATTCTCGCGGATCTGCCAGGCGCTGTTCAGGCAACTTACGGATTGTTCTTCGGACCCGTAGGCGCTGGAGAAAACCTAAAGTTCATTCATGCAGTAGGCATGTTGATTCTTGGTGTTACCGTGACAGCGGGCTTGGTCGCGGTGATTCAGGCGGTTCGCAAGATTCCCGTCCAATATGCGAAGCGCGTTGTCGGCCGAAAGGTCTATGGGGGTCAAAGCTCCTTCATGCCGTTGCGGATTAATTACTCTGGGGTGATGCCCGTTATTTTCGCGTCAGCGATCTTGGCGTTTCCACAGCAGCTCATATCTCAGCTTGGGGCATGGTTGGATCAGCAGTGGCTGATCGATATTTCGAACTACATGGTTCATGGATCGGTTTCGTACTACGTCATATTCGGTCTGATGATCCTGTTTTTCTCCTACTTTTGGGTTTCGGTTATGTTCAAGCCGATCCAAATTGCGGATGACCTGAAGAAGCACGGGGGCTATGTACCTGGCGTTCGTCCGGGAGCTCCCACTGCGAAGTTCCTCGACTTCATCATGACTCGCCTTACATTGGCAGGGTCGATCTTCCTTACCGTAATCGCAGTATTTCCAGATCTATTGCTCTTCAAGCTAGATATTCCAATGCGCGTCGCCATCTTCTTCGGTGGTACTGGAATGCTCATAACCGTGGGCGTTATGCTCGATACGATGCGTCAAATTGAGACGCATCTGCTACAACGCCATTATGATGGATTCTTGAAAAAGGGACGCATCAAGAGCCGCGGGAATACGAAGAGCCTCGATCCAGGCCTGGCCGGCGCAGCGGACATGAAAAACGTGGGTAAGCTGTACCTTTGGCTACTGGTAATTTTCGCCATCGGAATCGTGGCTTGGGTATTACAATTATCATCAAATTAATTCTTTACTTTATGCTTACGAAGCGTCATCACCTCACTCTTTTTCCTCCCATGCTGCGCAGGGATGGAAGGCCCGTAGCCGTATGGGTTGACTGGGGCTAGCGCTTTACTTTTTTCCTATCCGTTTGGATTTAGACAAACTTTTCAACATCAACAACTTGCAAAACTGACATGCCACGTATTCTAGGCGTCGACATTCCTAATAACAAGAAGCTCTCTTACTCCCTCCGCTACATTTACGGAATTGGGCCAAAGCGGGCCGAGATCGTTCTCGAGCAAACAGGGCTGGATCCCGATATGCGGGCTAAAGACCTGAACGAAGAGCAGATCAACGTTATCATGGCGAAGATCAACGAGCTTAACTATCTTGTAGAAGGAGACTTACGCCGAGATCTTGCTGCGAACATGAAACGCCTGCAGGCGATCAACTGCTATCGTGGACTTAGGCACCGCCGTGGGCTTCCCGTCCGCGGGCAGCGAACAAAGACCAATGCCCGTACTCGCAAGGGATTCGGCGAGGCTCGGGTATTCGGCAAGGTTCGGGGAAAGACCGCTAGCGTTGGGGGTCTTCGCAAATAATTTTATTGAGGCTAACTACTATGGCTGAAGAGAAAGACCAACCAGAAGAAGAAAAAGAAGCGGCAGACGCCCCCGAAGCGGAGGCAGCCGTAGCCGAGAAGGAAACTCCCAAAGAGGAAGCGACCAAAGAAGAATCGTCTGATGAGGAAGCTCCAAAAAAGGAAGAGGAAGAGCTTGCCCCTGGTGGCGTAAAGAAGCAACCCACCGCTCAGGACCTACTGAAAGAGGAAATCGGCGAACTCAAGATCCGGAAGGCAAAGGGAAGCAAGAATATCACCACGGGTATCGCGAAGGTGAGCGCTACATTCAACAATACCATCGTCACTATCACCGACACGAAAGGAAGTACGATTTCTTGGGCGAGCGCAGGTAAGATGAATTTTCGCGGTTCACGCAAGTCGACCGCATACGCGGCGCAAGTTGTCACTCAAAACGCGGCCAAGGCGGCGATGTCGCATGGCCTAAAAGAGGTGATCATTCACGTAAAAGGCCCCGGAATGGGACGTGACTCTGCAATTCGCGCGTTCCAGTCTCTAGGATTGGAGATTGCTTCGATCATCGATACGACTCCGATTCCCCACAATGGCTGCCGCCCTCCAAAACGTCGGCGTGTATAGGCAGTACGCCACTCTATCCTTTTAATCGTTAAATTGAAAAATCCATGGCTCGCTACACCGGTCCAACAGTAAAAATTAGCAGACGATTCGGTCAGCCGATATTCGGAAACCATAAATCATTGGAAAAGCGCGCTTATCCGCTAGGGCAGCATGGCCCGCGTTTGCGCCGCAAGCAGTCTGAATATTCGATTGGTCTAGGGGAAAAGCAGAAGCTACGCTTCATGTACGGTCTCATGGAAAAACAGTTTCGCCGGACGTTCGAGCGAGCGAAGAATCAGCGCGGTGTAACCGGTACGATCTTTCTTCAACTGCTTGAGACCCGTCTCGACAGCATTGTATACTTGCTAGGATTTACCAAGAGTCGCCAGGCCGCTCGCCAATTCGTAAACCACGGTCATATTCGCGTCAATGGGCAGAAGGTGGACATCCCGAGCTTTCAAGTGAAGCCAGGCGACGAGATCGAGGTGAGAAATGGAACCTCATCCCGACAGCTCGCTACCCGGAATATGGAAGCTACTCGATTTCGCAACGTGCCAGATTGGATGACGCGCAACGATGAGGCGTTTCGCGGCGTTGTAAACCGTCTCCCGGACCGTGAAGAAATGGAGCCTGCTATCAACGAGCAGCTCATCGTTGAATTCTATAGCCGCTTCTAGTTAAGCGATCCTTCTATTTTTAAACTAATCCTGCTCAGCCGTACTCAGACCACATTTCGCAATGCCAAAACGTATCGGAAAGTTCGAACTCCCAAATCGTCTCGTTAAAGTTGAGGAAGGTTCCTCCACAACGTATGCCAAGTTTATTACCGAGCCCTTCGAAGCGGGCTATGGGCACACAATTGGCAATTCGCTAAGACGCGTACTGCTCAGCTCAATCGAAGGCGCGGGCATTTCTTCAGTAAAGATCGATGGCGTCGACCACGAATTTCAGAGCGTCGATGGGATCGTCGAGGACGTTACCGACATCGTACTCAACCTGAAGAAGGTACTGCTTATTTGCCACAATCGCGATGGAGCGAAGTTGATGATCAATGTAAATCGCTCCGGTCCTATTACCGCGGCCGATATCGAAGCGGACCAAAATGTCGAGGTCATCAATCCGGACCAAGTTATTTGTACGCTTGATCGTGAAATGCAGTTTACAGCGGAACTTGAGATCAAGGTGGGCCGCGGTTATTGCCCGGGTGAGGACAATAAGGACGAAGATCAGCCAATCGGCGTGATCCCGATTGATTCGCTCTTTAGTCCGGTAAGTTTGGTCAAGTACTCTGTTGAAGCTACCCGTGTCGGCCAAATAACGGATTACGACAAGTTGCTGCTTGAGATCTGGACGGATGGACGAATTACGCCAGACGATGCCTTAAAGCAGTCGGGAGCGATATTGAAGCATCACCTGGATGTATTCGATAATGTATCCGATGAGAACTACGAATTCGAAGACGAAGGAGCAGAGGTCAGCGAAGAGCAGAATAAGCTTCGCAAGCTGCTAAATATGAGCGTTAACGAAATCGAGCTTTCAGTTCGCGCAGCCAATTGCTTGAACAACGCGAATATCACCACGGTTGGCGAGCTCGCTATAAAGAGTGAGCAAGAAATGCTCAAGTACCGTAACTTCGGAAAGAAGTCTCTAAAAGAAATTAAAGATAAACTAGAATCTCTTGGCCTTTCATTGGGCATGAAATTCGATGAGCGCCTTCTGGATATGAAGAAGGAGCTGTAATCAATTTCGAGATATAAAATTAGAAACGAATTAAAGCCATGCGTCACCGCAAGCATAGCAATCAACTAGGCGTAAAGAAGGAGCATCGTGATGCGCTTCTCGCCAATCTTTCAACAGCGCTCATCACGCATGGGAAGATCAAGACAACTTTGAAGAAAGCTAAAGCGCTTCGTCCTTTTGTGGAAAAGGTGATTACTTTGGCCAAGAAAGGGAGTTTGCACAGTCGTCGCATGGCCCTTTCCCGTGTCCGCGACACCGCTGCGGTGCATGATTTGTTTGACGAAAAAGTCGAGCAATTCCGTGAACGCAATGGAGGCTATACTCGTATTTATAAGCTGGGCACACGTAGAGGAGATGCCGCGGAAATGGCATTGATCGAATTGATCGACGCGGATGACGAGGGCTATGAGAAGAAGAGCAAGCCGAAGTCCAAGCCAAAGGCGAAGAAATCTGCGACTCCTGTAGCTGAGGAAACGGAAGACACTGAAGAAAACGAAGCTGCTGAGGATAGCGATGAGCCAGAAGAAGCCGCCGTAATTTCCGAGGAGACTGAGACTGAGGCGAAGGAAGAAGGCGATGCCGTAGAGGTCGCTTCGGAAGAAGCTTCTGAAAGCGAAGAGACTGCTGAAGCGGACGAGGATTCAGAGCCCGAAGCGTCAGCCGAATCTGAGGAATCAGACGACGACACGAAAGAAAAGAAGGGCGAATGATCGCGCTTCGCGGTAATTACAAGGCAGACGATGCGTTCTTCTATGAGGGACGCATTTTTTAGTTTGTAGGAGCGATGCAAGCGTTCACTTGGTTCTTAATTCTGTACACTGGATCGGCATTGGTCGGACTGACGGCTCTTTGGTACTTTTATGATCGCAGCGACAAGCGTTCGTTCGAGTCTAGCCGTCGACGCAAGGTGTTTCACTGCGTGCGTTGCGGGAGCTTGTATTCGGTCCGAAAAGAGGATGCATCGGAAGGTGAATCGTGCCCAGATTGTTCGTACAACAACTATGAGTTGTCTTTCTAGCGGATTGCTTGACCTGCTTAACGATCGATCAAACCAGGCGTTTAGCGAATTAGAGGCAAAAGTGAGTGACAGGTTGGTTCATCAGCTGGTTTAATACTCGTTTCTATTTATGAAGCACCAAACCATAGCGGTTCTCGATTTTGGATCCCAATACACGCAAGTAATCGCGCGTCGCATACGTGAGTGCTCGGTTTATTCGAAGATATATCCCTACAAGACGACCGCGAAAGCGTTGAAGAAAGACAATGTGGTAGGTATCATTCTGTCTGGAGGCCCAGAGAGCGTATTGTCGAAAGGATCTCCCCGGCCGGACAAAAGAATCTTCGAACTCGGCGTCCCTGTGCTCGGCATTTGTTACGGGGTGCAGCTTCTGGCTCATTTGCTCGGCGGAAAGGTGGAGAAAAGCAACGAACGGGAGTACGGCCATGGACAGCTTAAGATTAAGACAAAGGGGAGCCTATTTCGCGGATTGCCCAATAAGCTCAGAGTGTGGAATTCGCATGGCGATCGCCTCGCGCGATCGCCTTCCGGATTCCGGGCGGTGGCTTCGACTGAAAATTCCAGCTATGCGGGAATCGCGGACGAAAAGCGCAAGTTCTATGGAATCCAATTTCACCCGGAGGTGGACCATACGGAGGGAGGGCTCAATATCTTGGAGAATTTCCTTCGAAAAATCTGCGGATGCAGGGCGGATTGGTCCATGGCTTCTCTGGCGGAAGAGTCCATTGCTTCAATTCGGGAGAAAGTGGGTAAGGAACGCGTATTGCTTGGGTTAAGCGGTGGCGTTGATTCCTCCGTTGCAGCTGCCTTGATCCACAAAGCGATCGGCCGGCAGCTAACCTGCGTATTTGTGGACAACGGGCTTCTGAGGCTCAATGAACGTGAGTTGGTCGTAGATCTTTACAAGCGACACTTCAATATGGACGTGAGAGTCGCAAGAGCAGGCGGCAAATTCTTGAAGCGCCTTAAAGGCGTATCCGAGCCCGAGAGAAAGCGAAAGATCATCGGAAATACGTTTGTGCAGGTATTTCAGGACTCGTTGAAGCGTATCGGCGATGCGAAGTTTCTTGCTCAAGGCACGCTCTATCCCGATGTGATCGAGAGTATTTCGATCGATGGGAATCCCGCGGCGACGATAAAGAGCCATCACAATGTGGGCGGACTGCCGAAAAATATGAAATTCGAGCTGCTCGAGCCACTACGGCAGCTATTTAAGGATGAGGTTAGGGCCCTTGGAGCGGAACTTGGGCTCCCGAAGGAAGTCGTATGGAGACAGCCATTCCCTGGTCCGGGCTTGGGCGTGCGGGTCTTGGGGAACGTGACGGAAAAGAAGCTTAAGGTATTGAGAAAAGCGGATGCGATATTGCACGAAGAGATGATGGAATCGGATCTTTACTATAAAGTCTGGCAGTCGTTTTGCGTATTTCTTCCCATCCGGACAGTTGGTGTTATGGGTGATGAGCGTACTTATGACAATGTGATCGCCGTACGCATTGTAGAAAGCAAAGACGCCATGACCGCAGATTGGGTACGCGTCCCTTATGAGGTATTGCAGAGAGTTTCAAATCGAATTATCAATGAAGTAACCGGAGTGAATCGGGTCGTGTACGACATTAGTTCAAAACCCCCCGGTACCATTGAGTGGGAGTAGAATTCAATTAACCGTTTATTAGTTATGAAAGCAAAGATCAGTACCCTAATTATAACTACGATTTCTGTATTTTTCGGGTCTAGCCTTTACGCAGCGGATTCGGATGAGGAGATCATTGAGGCAACTATCAAGCTAGCTCGATCCTATTTGGGAGACGAGAACAAGCTGGAATCGATTACGAGCATACGCTACGAAGGATCCCTGCTATACAGCTCGGGTGATTTAGGGACCATTGAGATGGTCTACCAGAAGCCTATGCGACAGCGGATGGTGGCCGTTATCGGGGATCGCAGGGAGATCTCGGTACTGGATGGAACCGAGGGTTGGACTACGTTTGAGCGGGTTATCGACTCGGTGCCGTTGAGCATGGAAATATTCGACCCACTGAGGATTCTCATAATGCAGGCCAGCGTGCGCGAGGCCTTCGGGTTCTTTGAGAAGCCAAACGTCCGAGGGGGCGAAATAACCTATGATGGGAAGGAAACGTTCAAGGGGCGCGAATGCATTCTGTTAACCTACCATCATGGCGATGGAATCGCGTATCGACGCTTTATTGACGCCGAAACAGGACAGGTATTGCGAACTTTGGATTCAAAGGGAGTAGAGTATGTGGAAGAAGGAGAGATTCTGGTGGATGGCCTTCGATTCCCAAAAAAGATGGTTAGCACCTTCTCGACTGCGATCGGGAGCCAGACGATGGAATTCGCCTATACCTCTGTGAAATTGAATCGGGATCTGCCGGAATCTGATTTCGTGATGCCGCTCCCGTAGTTGGAATCGCGCTTAGGAATAGATTTGCGCAATTTTCTTTGCCAAGCCGTTGCCTGTCCAACATTAGTGGCGGCATGGCAGATTTGGCATATCGTTCTCGCGGCTTTCGCGAGAAATTGGCGACGTTTTGCGAGACCGCAGTAGTTCCGCAGAGCATCGTGGATGCTGTGTCCCAGATTCTGGATGATATAAAAGAAAATGGGAATAAGGGAATGGCGGACACGCTTAGCCGAATCGATGGAGTTCAGCTCTCTTCGGATGCTTTCAGGATCACTCGCGATGAATTGGTGGGCGCGGTTAAACGGCTTCAAGCGGAGGACCTTGCAGCGATCAAGGAGTCGATCGCGTCGGTTACGGAATTTCATAAGCATGCCCTGCCGAAATCGTGGACTGCGAAGAACGCTCATGGGGCGACGATTGGGGAGCGGTTTTATCCTATTTCACGTGTAGGTATTTACATCCCAACGAATCTTGCGTCGACTGCTATTATGACGGGTTCGCTTGCCAGGCTGGCTCGCGTGCCTGAGATCGTCGCGTTCACTCCATGCGATTCGAAAGGGAATGTGAGCGATGCGGTTTTGGCGACATTGAAGCTATGCGGAATCAGCGAGGCCTATCGAATCGGAGGCGTTTCGGCGATTGGGGCCATGGCCTATGGGACGGAAACAATTGATCCTGTATTCAAGGTGTTTGGACCTGGGAATGCATATACCGTAGAAGCGAAACGACAGGTGTATGGGACCATCGGCGTCGACCTGCTTCCAGGGCCGAGCGAGGTCCTAGTGATCGCAGACGAAACTGCCAATCCACGATTTGTCGCGGCCGATTTGCTGGCGCAGGCAGAGCATGGATCGGGTCGAGAGAAAATTTTTCTCGTCAGCCTTTCACGCGATGTGGCGCGTTCCATCCGGAAGGAAATGCGAGAGCAAGTGAAGACGCTGTCCCGGAAAAATCTCATCAAAGAGACACTCAAGAGTGGTTTCTTGTCGATCGTCGTTGATACTTGCGATGAAGCGGCTCAGGTAGCGAATTTCGTAGCCCCAGAGCACATGGAGCTCGAGGTTATTGCTGGGAAGATGGCTTATCTCACTAAGGCGATTACAACTGCTGGAGCGATTATGCAAGGAGGCTGGTCCGCTACCGCATTGGGCGACTTCGTTGCGGGTCCGAGCCACGAGCTTCCGACGGGTCGATCAGGCCGATATTTCAGCGGTTTGCAAATCGGTGATTTCTTTAGGCGTTCGAGCTTGATTCGCTATAGCCAGAAGGCGCTTCGGAGGGCTGCGCCCGCTGCGGAGGCGTTCGCTCGAATGGAAGGCCTTGATGGACACGGACGTTCGGTTTCGATTCGATTAGAGAAAGAATGAGCCAAAAACCTACAGTTTCACCCTTGGCATTGCCGCACTTGAAGGAACTGCACGCTTATCAGCCTGGTTTTCAACCCAAGGAAGAAGGGTGGGTGAAATTAAATACGAACGAGAACCCCTATCCTCCGAGTCCGTGTGTCGAGGAAGCGATTCGCGCGACTATGGGCGATACGATTCGCCTGTATCCAGATCCAACAAGTTCCGAGCTTCGCGAAGAGATCGCTTCGTTGCATGGGCTCCGCTCGGAGAATGTCATCGTTGGCAATGGCTCTGACGATATTCTGAATCTGTTGACCCGGGCCTTTTCCACGCTCAGTGAGACTGCGGGATTCACGTCTCCTAGCTATTCGCTTTATCCAGTTTTGTGCGGTATACAAAATTCGGGCACAATACAGATTCCGTTTAGTAGGAGCATGGCTTTGCCGATCGCGGACATAGAGTCTTGCGATGCCAATATTCTATTCCTGACCTCGCCCAACGCGCCTACTGGCGTTGGGTTTTCCAACGACGTGTTGAGGTCGGTGTTGAGAGGATTCAAAGGAATCGTAGTAGTTGATGAGGCCTACGCAGATTTTGCGAAAGAAAACGCGATTGAGCTACTTGAAGTGTCCCCGAACTTGGTCATTACTCGAACGCTGTCTAAATCATATGCGTTAGCGGGTCTGCGGGTTGGCTATGGCTTGGCGGCCTCGGATATCGTTGAGGCGCTTGATCGAGTTCGGGATAGCTACAATGTTAACCGACTTTCCCAGGCGGGCGGACTTGCCGCGGTGCGTGATCGAAGCTATATGAAAGCGATCGTTCAGAAAATCTGTCGTACGCGGGACTTCTACTTCGAGGAATTGAAGTCGTTAGGGTGGTTCACCTACGAGTCCCAGGCCAATATGCTATTTGCCGAGCCCATGAATGCGAGAGGGGAAGTTGGTCCCGAGGTCGCGCTGGGCCTATTCGAATATTTGAAATCGAAGAAGATACTGGTCCGCTACTTTCCAGGTCACGCCTTGACTGCGAGTTTCTTAAGAATCAGTGTGGGCGATGAAGATCAAATGCTCAAGTTGAGCGAAACCATAGAGCAATGGCTGAAAAACGCATAGCATCGCTTGAACGCGAAACAAAAGAAACCAAAATTCGAGCATCATTGGATGTCGATGGTTCTGGTAAGTCAGAGATCAATACAGGGGTCCCTTTCTTTGATCATATGCTGACATTGTTCGCCGCTCATGGTTTGTTTGATCTGGAAGTCGAGGCGAGTGGCGATGTTAAGGTCGATTATCATCACACCGTCGAGGATGTTGGCATTGTATTGGGCCAATTGTTCAAGGATGCTATTGGGGATAAGAAGGGTATGCGTCGATACGGATTCTTTATCCTCCCGATGGACGAGTGCTTAGGTCGCGTAGCGATCGACTTGGGGAATCGCCCGTTTCTTGAATATCAAGTTTCGGCCCAGACCTCCTACGTTCGAGATTTCAATATCATACTTGTTAAGGAATTCTGCCGCGCTTTCTCAAATACGCTCGGGGCGAATTTACATGTGAAACTCGAGTATGGCGAAGAGCCGCATCACATCGCCGAATGCGTTTTCAAGTGCATGGCGCGAGCGATCGATATGGCGAGTTCGATTGACGATAGGCTCCAGGGTCAGCTGCCTTCCACGAAGGGGATGTTGTGAACAACAGTTGCTGTACTATGGAAGTTCGCCTAGAGCGCGTCCATTGAGAATTCCTCCTGCCGGCATTGGAAACGGTAATAGAAATGAGTATTGATATAGCGATAATCAATTATGGAATGGGCAATCTTCGGAGCGTTGAGAACGCGCTGGTAAAGGTGGGCGCCTCTCCCAGGATTGTAGGCTGTCCGACCGATATCCAAGATGTTGACGGCGTCGTTCTCCCTGGGGTAGGAGCGTTGGAAGACTGCGTCGATGGGCTTCGCGCATCGAAATTTGACGATTTTCTTTCGGCTTGGATTCGAGAGGATCGCCCGTTCATGGGCGTATGCCTCGGTCTTCAGGCTCTGTTCGAGGTTTCGGAAGAACGGAATGTCAAAGGGCTGGGAATTTTTGAGGGAACGGTGGCGCGTTTCAATTCTAGGCCTGGGCTAAAGATCCCCCATATGGGATGGAACGAAGCCCGACTGCGGCAACTCGGATCTCCATTTTGGAATGGATTGGACGGCGCGAAGGATCGGTTTTACTTTGTGCATAGCTACTATGCTCGGCCTGAGAATTCGGACATCGTTTTGACCACCACTGAATACGATGGGGAATTTACCAGTTCCATAGCGTGCGGCAATACGCTCGCATGCCAGTTCCACCCGGAGAAAAGTCAGTCGAATGGGCTGAAGATCTATGCGAATTTCGCCTCGCTTTGCGATAAGCGCGTGTCAACGAGTCTGTAGACGCTCTAATACTTCGGTTTAGGTCGTCTCTAGCTTTACATGTGTCTGATAAGGAAACTATTCTTATCGTTTCTCTCTAAAGGTCTACCTTTGTACACGATAACTTTACTGCCCTAAAATATAATGAGCAAGCCGGCCGTTCTAAAATTGGACGATAAAGAATTTGAATTCCCTACGATTGAGGGTGTTGAAGATGAAAAAGCAGTGGATTTTCGCACGCTTCGCTCCGTATCGGGATATGTTTCCTTCGATGAAGGCTACGGCAACACGGGTTCTTGTCAGAGCGAGATCACATTCATCGATGGAGAGATTGGAATACTTCGTTATCGAGGGATACCGATTGAGCAACTTGCGGAAAAGTCGGACTTTCTCGAGTCGTCCTACATGATTCTCTATGGAGATCTTCCTAATCAAACTCAATTGGACGCCTTTCGAGCCAGTATTCGCGATAACACGCCCGTTTCGCCGCTCATGGGAGCTGCTTTGAAAGGGTTCCCTAGCGACTCTCCTCCTATGGGAATGCTAGGAGCCATGCTGAGCGCGCTTAGTTGCTATAGCCCCGAATTGGCGACTAATGACCGGGCCAAGGATCTCGAGAATTTCGATCAAGCTGCCTCGACTGCGATCGCTCAAACGGCGACAGCGGCGGCATTGGCCTATCGCGTGACTAAGGGTTTGGAAGGAAATCAACCGGATCCTTCGCTATCCTTCCACGACAATTTCCTGCACATGATGTTCTCGGAGCCTGGCAAGGCCTACGAAGCGATTCCAGAAGTGAGCCGCGCATTGGATTTGATGCTTTTGCTTCACGCTGACCACGAGCAGAATTGCAGTACGTCTACAGTACGGATGGTGGCATCAGGCGGCGCTAATCTTTTCGCGTCAGTTGCTGCAGGAGTCGGCGCCCTTTGGGGTCCTGCTCATGGGGGCGCTAATATGGCGGTGATCAAGATGCTCGAGGAAATCAAGGCATCGGGCGATGACGGCTCCAAGTTTATTGAAGAAGCGAAAAGCGGTAAGCGCCTGATGGGATTTGGCCACCGAGTTTACAAGAACTTCGATCCGCGGGCTAAGATTATTGGCCAAGCCTGCGATAATCTTCTGAACAAGCTCGACATCGATGATCCCTGTCTCGATATCGCGCGCCACCTAGAGCAGGCTGCCCTTGCGGACGACTATTTCATTTCGCGCAATTTGTATCCAAATGTTGATTTTTACAGTGGTATCGTATTGAGAGCGCTAGGTATTCCGGCGGATATGTTCACAGTGATGTTCGCGATAGGACGCATGCCTGGTTGGGTCGCCAACTGGCGGGAGATAGCGATGCATCCAAAGATGAAGATCAACCGTCCGCGTCAGATTTACCAAGGCCCAGCATTGCGCGACTACGTTCCTTTGGAATCTCGAACCTAGGGCCTGATACGGTCGTGTGATTCGAAAATTGCGTGCGACCTTGCTATTTCAAGGCTACTCTGGGAGTTTGTATTGCGTGAGACGTTTCAGATGCTTTGCGATTGCCGGTTCCTTTATTCTGGGAATTTCAACAATTGAAATCGCGACAGGCGTCCCCTATCATTTTTGCGTCATTGGGGATATGCCGTACTATTTGCCTCAAGACTTTGAGCGGTTTGACAATGTAATCGACGCAGTCAATGAGGAGAATCCGGCTTTTACGGTTCACGTTGGGGATACGAAGTCAGGTAGCGCTCCATGCTCGGATGATTTCATCGAAGAAATGGCTTCAAGCTTTAAGCGATTTGACCATCCGCTTGTGTATACGCCGGGCGATAACGAATGGACTGATTGCCATCGCGATGGAGCGGGCAACTGGGACCCCATCGAACGGTTGGCGAAGCTAAGGGAGCGTTTCTTTTCGAGTTCTATGACTCTTGGAGGAGGGAATGCGTTTGAGCTCGAAATTCAGGCTTCCGATGCGGAGTGGGCGCGTTACGTTGAGAATCGGATGTGGGAACGGGAGGGGATCGTATTCGGTACCGTTCATGTCGTGGGAAGTCGCAATAATCGCCAGAGCGATATCCCAGGCGCAATGGCGGAGTTTCGAGCCAGGGATCGCGCAAATGACGCTTGGCTCAAACTGTTATTTGAGACAGCTGAGAACCGGGATGCCGCCGGAATCGCTCTGTTTATACATGCGAATCCCTTCGGCAATGAAGGAGAGGAGGGATGGGACCGGGGCTTTACCCGGTTTCTAGATCAATTTCGATCGTTGGCCATCGCATTTGGCAAACCGGTTCTACTCACGCATGGGGACTCCCATTACTTTCGGTTGGACAAGCCGCTCATGCATGAAGGGACCGCTCGTGATAGCGTTGAGAACGTTACGCGATTGGAAGTATTTGGAGCCACCAATATGCACGCGATTCGCGTCGATGTGGATTCCAGTTCTGCGCGCGTTTTTCGAATCAGCGAGCTGATTGTCGAAGCAAATCGGAAATAGCGAAATCAGGCGATTTGACCAGTGGTGGACTCCTTAGGGCTTGGCCTCTAGGGAGTGGATGAGCTCTTCGAACTTTAGTCCGGTCAATTTCATGATGCCTGCATAGAGTTTCCACATGGCAACTATGGAGATCGCCATGCCAGGAATCACGATGACGATGTATGATATCCAAGTCATGCGGCCCATTTGTTCATTGAAAAGTTCCGTTCCTCCTGTGCTCGTAACGAGAATCCGAGCGAGTACGAAATTCATTACGACGCTAAATACAGATGAGGCGATGAACAACGCGGTTGCCAGCTTGAAGAGCTTCTCAAAGGCGAGCTGCTGATTCTTCCCGACAATGATTGCGTCGATTTTTTCCACATCCACTACATCTGGATTGTAGAAAATAGTTTTGATCAGTGGTTTGTCGGTCCTTGCGCTGGCGTGCACAAGAAGGCCGAATATCGCTGGTAGGCTGGCTTCTTTTACTGCAACCCAGATTCCGTCTAGCGCGAGCACCCCGATTACGCCGGTTAATCCGATATTCGCAAATCCGAGTATGGAAAATAAATTGATGTTGCGGCGCTTAATGTAGTCGTAAATCCCATACGAGAGGGGCATCGACACGGCAATTATAAGTATCTGGGTAGGGGTTAGGGCGTCAGCCAAGCCAATCTTCGCCAGTAAATCGTCTAGCTTCGAGAATGTAATGCTCGGGGCGAAGATATTGAAAATAATATTTAGAAGAAGATTCTCCCTTTTGGGGTTGGATTGTGTCATTCCGTGTTTCTGTGATTGTCTTCTATCGTCGAGGCAATCCAGGTTTTAGCTAATTTTTTGATCGATAATCCGTTGTTGTACCATGTCTAACGCAAACATTTTACTAGGGGTCAATATTGATCACATCGCTACGCTTCGACAGGCGCGTTATAGAGAAGCGGGAACCGAGTTGAAAGAGATAGTAGAACCTGATCCCATCGCTCTGGCGATGCAATCGGAAGAGGCGGGCGCGGATGGCATTACGGTGCACCCTCGCGAAGATGAGCGGCATATACAGCGATCGGATGTCGTCGAGTTGAGGCAGAGAATCCGGACTCGATTGAACATGGAAATGGCTGCGACGGAAAGCATGCTGGCGTTCGCCCTTGAGGTGTCCCCTGATTCGATCTGCTTAGTTCCAGAAAATCGAGAGGAGGTAACGACTGAAGGGGGACTTGATGTTGTCGGAAATTTCGAGCGTGTGCGATCGATCGTTGCCGCTGCAGCGGAGACGGGAATCGCTACCAGCCTGTTTGTCGATCCTGACCCAGACCAGGTAGAGGCGTCTGCAAAGACGAATGCGAAGTACATCGAATTGCACACGGGCGCGTATGCGAATGCCTATCATACCCCGTTCAGGTCCAAGGAATACAACCGCCTTGTGGAGGGTTCGAAACAGGCGATCGAGCAGGGGCTGATAGTAAATGCGGGACATGGTATCAACTATGTGAACATTGAGGAAGTGCGAGGCATCCCGAACTTAAACGAACTGAACATTGGCCATAGCATTATTAGCCGTGCGGTGGAGGTTGGGCTTTCGAATGCAGTGCGAGAGATGAAATCCTTGATTCTTGGTGGGTGTTAGAATGAACTGAAACCGATGGCTCTTGATTTTTCCTTACCCGCTGCCGGTTCGGTTTTGGGACTTGGCGTCGATATCGTCGATATTGAACGCATTCGGAAAATGCGCGCCCGCCAAGGCGACCGTTTCTTGGATAGAGTGTACACAGCGAGCGAGCTAGAATATTGTATGGGGATGAAATATCCGGATCAGCACCTAGCCGCTCGATTCGCTGCGAAAGAAGCGGTGACGAAAGCGTTCACTACCGGGATTGGAGAGCATTTCGGCTGGAGGTCAGTCAGCGTGGTTGCTGGAGATCGCAAGCAACCCGAAATCGAATTGGATGATAAGGGTCAGAGCATACTTGAGAGCATCGGAGGTACGCGTGTTTCAATAAGCCTTTCTCATGCAGAGACGACGGCAATCGCGATTGCCGTTATAATTGGATAGCTGGCGTTAGGAAATGAGCCTCAATACTATGCGAGAACGAGCTCTTTTAGGAACGCACCCGGTAATGAGTTGCGAGGAAGCGCATGCGTATGAACGCGCAGAGTTGGATACGGAAGAAAATGCTTGGGATGCTATGCGGTCCGTTGGGCAAAAGCTCGGCCGTGATATATTGAGGGAGTATCGCGTTTCTCGGTACAGCGGGAGCTCATTGTCCGTTTTGGGAATGATTGGGAAAGGTCACAATGGCGGCGATGCATTGTTGGGAATTCATGAACTAGTTCAATTAGGCGTTGTCGATTCAGCGACCATAGCGATTGCGGGTGATAGAAAATCTCTCAGGCCCAATACGGAACGTGCATTGGAGCTACTGGAATCAGCATTTGCTGAAACGCAAATCAAGGTCTTCGAAGTGGAGACCGATGATGATTTGCAATCCGTCTTGGACGCGAACTCCGATTGCCAAGAGGGGAAATTCGATATCTGCATTGATGGTCTGGTAGGTATGCAATTCCAGCCTCCGCTTCGCGGTGGGTCGCGATGCCTGGTCGATTGGGCCAATCAGCAATTGGAAATCCGCTTACGGATTGCGATCGATCTTCCCAGTGGAATTGGCGATACTTCCGATAGCGATCCGTTCATGGCCGATATCACCTTCGCCACAGGGATATTTAAGACACCGCTTTCGCATACTTTCCTGGAGAAGAAGATAGGATGCATACGTTACCTGGACATTGGTTTGGTCAACGAGCCAATGGATTCAGACAAGCGCATTTTGGTAGACGAATCGCTGAATCCGCTGCGTGGTAGACGCCAGACGCATGTGGACAAGCGTAGCTATGGGCACCTTGTTATTCTCGCAGGATCAAGACAAATGCCGGGCGCTTTAATCATGAGTGTTCGTTCCGCGCTTAAGAGCGGAGTTGGACTTGTGACTGTTTGCGCTCCCGAAAGTATCGTTCCCCAAGCGGCTGCAATCGTTCCAGAGGCGATGTGGATCCCGTGGCCTGAAACGCAAGCGGGTGGACTAAGCTTTCGGGGACTGGATTTAATAAGGCCTGTTCAGATGGAGTCGACCGCTTTGTTGGTGGGTCCTGGTATGGGTGGAGATGGGGAGACGATTTCTATGTTGATCGAGTTGCTTAAGCGGTGGACGGGATCGATCGTAATGGACGCGGACGCGCTTCAGCAACGAGTGCTGCATTGGGTGCAAGGAAATTGCATCGCGACGCCTCATCTAGGAGAATTCAAGCGTGTTGCCGGGCTTGAACGTTCGATAGGAAATATTGATGACGAGATTAAACGTTTTTCTAGATCGCATTCCGTAGTGCTAGCTCTCAAGGGACCATTGACGCGAATTACCGATGGCGATCGCATATATCTAAATACGACCGGGAACTCCGTCCTCGCGCGTGGAGGGAGTGGGGATATTTTAGCAGGATTGACAGCGGGCCTTCTCGCCCAATCCCCTCAAAGCCCCCTGGAGGTGGCGTGCAGGTCTGCGTTTTGGCACGGCAAAGCAGCTGATCTACTAGCGTCTCGAAAAGGGCAAGTTGCCGTTCGAACGACGGAATTGCTCGATTGCCTTTCCGGTGCATTGGACGAAGAGGAAAATCGCTAAACCGTGACGTCTAAGGACGCATATTGGATCCTTAACGGCCTCCCTGGTTTGGGGCCTATTTCATTAAACGTGTTATTGGAAGCGTTTGGTGACGATCCTGTGGCGGCATTAGGTGCCTCCAAGGGGGAACTTGCGGCAATTCAGGGTCTTACGCGTAGGGCAGTGGATTCCCTCATTAACGCCGATTCCCTATTCGATTTGAATCAAGAGAAGATGGAATCGAAACGCTTAGGGGTAGACTTCATCGAACGGGATCATCCGCAGTACCCATCAGCTCTTCGGGAGATTCATGATCCACCAATAGGGCTGTACGTTCGAGGGGAATACCGCTTTTCTAAGCCGCAGGTCGCGATCATCGGGAGTCGCCGTACGACGCTCTATGGCCAATCGATTGCACGCGAATTCGCCCAAGAGCTGTCAGGCAGGGGATTTTGCGTTGTGAGTGGTATGGCTCGTGGAATAGATACCTGCGCTCACCAAGGCGCTCTCGAAGCGAAAGACGGGAATACGGTCGCGGTATTGGGTTGTGGGATCGATATCGTGTATCCTCCTGAGAATATTGGATTGTATCGAGATATTGGGAACTCGGGCGCAGTCGTTTCTGAATTCACGATTGGACGAAAAGCAGATCGCCAAACCTTTCCCATGCGCAATCGACTTGTCAGTGGAATGAGCCGAGCAATTATAGTTGTCGAATCCGATGTGTCTGGCGGTTCAATGATCACTGCTCGATTTGCCGGAGAACAGGGTCGACTGGTTTGCGCTGTGCCCGGAAGAATCGATCAGAAGACAAGCGAGGGGTGCAATCGATTGATTAAGGATGGGGCATTGCTGTTGTCCAGCGTCGATGAATTGATGTCAGAACTTGAATACGAGAGTCAAATCCCCAAGGTCGGCACTTTTTCGGAGATAGAGCGCAAGAGCGATATAGATGATTTGTCTGAATTGGAAATCGAGGCACTCGCTTTCTTTAAAGGAGGTGAAATTGTCGATGCGGATCGACTAGGAAAGTTGACGAATCAAAGTTCGCCTGAAATCTCTTCAACTTTATTGATGCTTGAGCTGAAAGGGTACGTTGCGAAGCGATTAGATGGAGCCTACGAAGCGATTTCGACAGTTCGATAAATTTTATGCATATAAAATATAAATACGATCACTTAGCCGGGAGGCCAAGACATTTGTCGACCGCCTAGAAGATGTACATGTAGATGAGGGACCGCTTCTCCTCCGTCAGGACCGTTGTTGATTGTGATGCGAAAGCCTTTTTCGAGGTTAAGTTTTTGCGCAACCTGACCTGCGGTAAGAAGGAGATGGCCGAGGAGTTCCTTGTCGTCCGCTAAAGCGTCTCCTACTCGCGGTATTGGCTTCTTGGGGATAACCAGAATGTGAGTGGGCGCTTTGGGGTCGATGTCTCGAATTGCCATGCAGAGTTCGTCCTCATATTCGAATTCGCCCGGAATTTCTCGATCGGCAATTTTTTGGAATAACGTTTTTTCGGCGCTCATTGTAGGTAAGTTTTGGTGCGATATGGGTGTCCGCCAAATTTGTGGCGATTTTAGAAAATTATTAGAGAGAGCTTGGAGGAGGGGCGCGATCGCTTTTGGCAAAATAGCCGGGCAAACGCGATCGCATCCTCATAGTCCCGTTTCCGCCTTGGGGACCAGCGTTTTCCTTTTGGGCAAATGGCTTCCTTCAGTCCCGTAAGAACTACAAGTCCCGAGTCGAATCTGCAGATTCGCTTAAGAGCGACCAAAAGATCCGCTCTAAGGTTGAGCATTGAAAAGGGCCGTTCGATCGATTCGGCTTCAACGAGTTCAACGCCCGAGAGATCGGAATCCTTTTCCAGTTTGGCTACCAGTTCTTTGGCGCGATATATGAATGGCTCAGCTAGATTTGTGTCGCTCAAGGGAAGCGAGGCTTCGATCGATTCCTTGATCTGTTTAGCGAAGTAGAGATCGTTGCTGACAGTTTTTGAAAATAGGGAGCACACGACCTGGAGTTTTGAAAAGTCTTCGGGCTTCTTATTGCTCATAAAATCGGCTGTTTTGAAAGGGCCCCGATTTCGTCCAGGAATTCTTCTAGATTTCTGAAGTCCTTGTAAACGCTAGCGAACCGGACGTAGGCGATGGGATCGATGTTCTTGAGGTTTTCAAGCACCTTCTCTCCTACGGCAGTCGACGGGATTTCCATTCCGTACTCGTTTTCAAGCTCATCGATCATATCTTCGACCAAGATATTGATTTGCTCTGCGTCGACGGGTCGTTTCTGGCACGCGCGTCTCAAGCTGTTGACTATCTTGAGCTTGTCGAACTCCTCACGCCGACCGTCTCGTTTGAAGACATAGAGATTCTCCCGCAGAATCTCTTCTATAGTAGAATACCTATGTCCACACTCCATGCACTCGCGTCGGCGCCGGATGGTCGAACCATCCTTGCTGATTCGGGAATCGACTACTTTGTCGACAGTTGATGCGCACTTTGGGCACCTCATGGTAGGCTAAACGTTAAGAAAGTTTTTCAAAATTTCCATCCCGTTTTGCGTCGCGATCGACTCGGGATGGAATTGAAGGCCCCAAATGGGAAATTCCTTGTGCTTGCAGGCCATTATTTCGCCCTCATCAGTTTCTGCTAAAATTTCCAGCGCCTTCGGAAATGTCGCTTTCTCGACGAGAAGAGAATGGTAGCGGGCGATCGTGATTTGCCTAGGAACCCCTTTGAAGATCCCTTGGCCGTCGTGCTCGACGATGGATGTCTTCCCATGCATCAGTCGATCCGCCCGGACGACTTTGCCTCCGAAATGCTGCCCGATCGATTGGTGCCCTAGGCATACGCCCAATATAGGCGTCTTGCCTGCGAACGCTTCGATAATAGGGATGCTGACGCCTGCTTCATTGGGAGTGCAAGGCCCGGGTGAAATAAGAATGCGGCTTGGGCGTAGAGAGCGCGCTTCCTCGACTGTGATCTTATCGTTTCGGAAGACCTTCTGCTCCGCTCCTAGCGCCCCAAAATACTGCACGAGATTGTAGGTGAACGAGTCGTAGTTGTCGATGACCAGGAGCATTGCTAGGGCGGGAGAATAAAGTGTCCGGCCCGAACGGGGTCAAGGTATCGTTTATGATTGATCGATTAATCGATAGGCCAAGGACAGACGAGGCAGGGAAGCAGACGATTGCCGCAACGAAGTGTTGATTCTCGGCTGAGTTTGAGTCGTTTTAGCGAACCTGCATAGAGTTATGAAAGAAGCGTTTGAATTGATCGCCACAGACCCGTCGTCTTCCGCCAGGAGAGGCCGACTCAATACGGTCCATGGGTCGATCGAAACGCCTATTTTCATGCCAGTCGGGACGCAGGGAACGGTCAAGGGCATGACCCCCAAACAGCTGCTCGAAATAGACGCCCAAATAATTCTAGGGAATACTTACCACCTGAATCTGCGCCCCGGTTCGGAGCTGATTCGCGACTTTGGTGGACTCCATCGTTTCATAGGTTGGAGTCGCCCGATTCTGACGGATAGCGGGGGATTTCAGGCATTCAGTCTAGCAAAACTCAGCAAAATCACAGACAAGGGAATCGCATTCCAATCTCATCTGGATGGATCGAAAGTGTTTTTGGGCCCATCGGAGGTGATGGCGATTCAGTCGAACCTAGGCTCGGATATAGCGATGGTAATTGATGAATGCCCTCCCTGGCCCTGCGACAAGCCTGCGTGCGAGCGAGCGGTAGAGCGTACGGAGAGATGGGCCCGCGAGTGCTTGAGGGCGGCGAAAGACTTGGGATCGATCGAACGCGGGCAGCTGGTATTCGCTATCGCTCAAGGTTCTACGTTTGAGGACTTGAGGCGTCAGTCCGCGGAAGCCCTCGCAGCAATGGACTTTTCTGGTTACGCCGTGGGTGGCGTGAGTGTGGGGGAACCAGAGCCTGAAATGCTGCATCAAGTGGGCGTTACGATACCCTATTTGCCAAAGAGCAAGCCCCGTTACACCATGGGATTGGGAACGCCCCCCCAAATGCTTAAGATGGTGGGTTTAGGCGTAGATATGTTCGATTGCGTGCTGCCTTCGAGAGTCGCTCGCAATGGCGCGTTTTTCACGCCTGACGGTATGATGAATATTCGCAATGCGCGGTTCACCAAAGATTCCAGACCCTTGGTAGAAGGCCTCGACAATTATGCGTCCGCTCAGTTCAGCCGGGCCTATATAAGGCATCTAACGATCGCGAAGGAGATGCTGGGATGTACATTGCTTACATTGCATAATCTGCACTTCTATTTGGATCTAATGGCGCAAGCGCGCTCCCATATTGAGCAAGGAGACTTCGCTAGCTGGAGCCGTGGTTGGATCGAGCGGTACGAATCCGGAAATGCGGCAGCTGGCTAGGGTTTTGTTTTAACTATCCATTGACATCATTGACCTTGGAATTCCTGCTTTTGAAGCGAGAGTAGAGAGTATATGCGGATTCTAATTACTGGGGGAGCTGGGTTTCTTGGCAGCCATCTGGCGGATCGTCTGATCAGGGATGGCCATGAGGTTATATGCATGGACAATCTCTTTACTGGCGCTAAGCGAAACATTGCTCATCTGATGCAGCATCCGCATTTCGAATTTGTCCGTCACGATGTCATTGACCCCTTTAAGGTCGAAGTGGATCAGATATATAACTTAGCCTGTCCTGCCTCCCCTATCCACTACCAGTACAACGCAATCAAGACGATCAAGACTTCGGTTATGGGCGCCATAAATTGCTTGGAGTTGGCGAAGCGATTGAGAGCGCGTGTATTTCAAGCATCGACTTCAGAGGTGTATGGGGACCCAGATGTGCACCCACAACCCGAAGGTTATTGGGGAAGGGTCAATCCAATTGGAATTCGATCATGCTACGACGAGGGGAAGCGCTGTGCAGAGACATTGTTCTTCGACTATCACCGCCAGAATGGGGTGGATATTCGGGTTGCTCGTATATTCAACACCTATGGCCCGCGGATGTCGCCTGAAGATGGGCGAGTTGTGTCAAATTTTATCGTTCAAGCTCTTAATGGCGAGGATATCACCATTTATGGAGATGGGTCGCAAACCCGCTCATTTTGCCATTTCTCGGATCTGATAGAGGGCTTCGTCGCTCTTATGGAGCAGGACGATTTAGTGGGACCGGTCAATATTGGGAATCCTTCTGAATTCACGATTCTAGAGCTCGCGGAAAAGGTTGTTCAAATGACAGAGAGCGACTCAAAAATCGTCCACCGCGAACTCCCTTCCGACGACCCTCAGCAGCGTCGCCCGGATATCGCCCTAGCGAAATCGAAGCTAAACTGGGAGCCTTCCGTTCCTCTGGAAGAGGGCTTGAGAGATACAATCGCCTATTTCCGGGATTATCTCGATGGCTGAAACAAGTGTTCGAATGCCCCAGTTTTGGGGTTGGGAGTGAAGCCTAATCATCATGAGGAAAGAGAATTTTTTCGCAGAAGGCCCTTCCAATCAAAACGCAATTGATATCTTCGAGGGCCAATGGTTTTCCATCATGCCCGAATCGCTAGGAGTGGATTCAAATGGAATGGGCAAGCTTCATGACGATGGACGGATTCATTGGGCGAGCGCTGCTTTAGGGGGGTTCGAGGGTAAGGACGTCATTGAATTGGGGCCTCTGGAAGCCTCTCACACTGCGATGATGGAGCGGGCCCAGGCAAATTCGATTCTAAGTATAGAAGCAAACTCCGAGGCATACTTGAGATGCCTAGTGGTAAAAGAACTGCTGAATCTTCAACGATCCCGATTCCAGCTAGGAAATTTCGTTCCTTACCTTAAAGAAACGGATCGCTGTTTTGACGTGGGTATCGCTTGTGGAGTGCTCTATCACATGAAGAATCCTGTGGAATTGATCGAGCTGTTGTCCCACCGCGTGAAATCGTTGTTTGTTTGGACTCATTTCTACGATGAGGACCTCATAAGCGGCAACGAATCGGCTCGCAAGAAGTTCTCAGGAAGCTGGGATGCATCGCATTCGGGCTTTGACCATACACTGCATGCATACGGCTATGGCGACGCGCTGGATTGGAAAGGGTTCTGCGGCGGCGGTAGCGAGTCTTGCAATTGGATGGAGAAGAACGAGCTCCTGGAAGCGTTCCGATTCTTTGGTTTCGAAAAGCTCGTTGAATCACTCGAACTGGATCACACTCATGGTCCGGCCATTTGGCTTGCTTTTCGAAATGCTCGATTCGATTGAGTTCCAGGCCCGATATTGAGCCTAGTCCAGTCCATGGGTTTGGAGCCGATTATTTAGAACCTTTTCATTGCAAGCGGGTCTGCAATCCGCTACTCGCAGACTCTTATATTTTAACGAGCTAAAATGTTCTCATCCCTATTTAAGAAATTTGCAGGCCGCTCAAACAAGAAGTGGCTCAAATCCTGTCAGTCGGTTGTCAATAGAATCAATTCCTTCGAAGAGTCTTATCAATCCCTAAGCGAGGAAGAACTGAAGGGACATACAGCTCAATTTCGTGAGCGATTTCAGAATGGGGAAACACTGGATGATTTGTTGCCTGAAGCGTTCGCAACCGTAAAGAATGCAGCGCGTAGACTCGTGGGAACAAAGAGCCTGGTAATGGGGCATGATCTCGATTGGGAGATGATTCACTACGATGTTCAGCTTATAGGAGGCATCGCGCTGCACCAAGGGCGTATTGCTGAAATGGCGACGGGGGAGGGAAAGACATTGGTATCCACTCTTCCACTATATCTAAATGCGCTTTCATCAAGAAATGTTCAATTGGTTACCGTTAACGAGTATCTAGCCCAACGTGACTCCGAGTGGATGGGGCATTTGCTCAAGTACCTTGGATTGATGATCGGTTGTATCAAAAATCAGATGCCACCTGATCAAAAGCGTGAGATGTACGGTTGCGATATCACCTATGGTACGGCCTCTGAATTTGGTTTTGATTACTTGCGCGATAATGGAATGGCGCACAGCAAGGAGGAGCAAGTTCAACGCGATCACTTCTTTGTCATTATAGACGAAGTGGACTCCATCCTTGTCGATGAGGCGCGTACGCCATTGATTATTTCCGGTCCCGCTCCGATTCAAAGAGAGCAGCCTTACACTAAGATGAAATCGGGAATTCATCGGTTGGTGTCGAAGCAAACTGCTTTTTGCAACAAGCTCGCTACCGCAGCTAAAGCTGAGCTGGATAAGAGCGAGGAGGTCTTGAAGAAGGAACAGTCGGAGCGGGAAGAAGAGACATCCCGTATCGTTGGAGAGAACAAGCAGCGAGAAGCGAATGGAGAGTCGCCGCTGCCATTGCCTGAGGAGCCCGATCCATTCGCGGACTTGCTTTTGGTCAAGCTTGGGGCTCCGAAGAACAAGACGTTTATGAGGCTAATGGAGAACGGCGACAATCGTCGCGAGTTCGATCGCTTCGATACGGAGATGCATGGGGACCTTAACAAGGAGCGCATGTATCATCTCAAGGAGCGGCTATTCTACGTAATTGACGAAAAGCAGCGTCAAGCTGACTTGACGGAGAAGGGACGTACTGAACTGCGTCCGGATGACCCAGATGCGTTTATGCTGCCTGATCTGGCGACTCGTTTCAGCGAGCTCGACAAGGATAGCTCACTCAGCCAAGAGCAAAAGGACGCCGTCAAGCTGGAGGAACAAGAAAAGCTAGAGGTCATCGGTGAAGACATTCACGCTATTAGTCAGTTGCTACGCGCTTATTCCTTGTACGAGAAAGATGTCGAGTACGTCGTGCAGGAAGGGAAAGTCGTTATCGTTGATGAGAACACGGGGCGCATAATGCCGGGTCGGCGTTGGGGAGATGGGTTGCATCAGGCGGTTGAAGCCAAAGAAGGCGTGACGATCGAACGTGAAACGCGTACGTACGCGACGATTACAGTGCAGAACTATTTCCGTATGTACGACAAGCTGGCGGGAATGACGGGTACGGCGGAAACGGAAGCGACGGAATTTCATGATATCTACAAGTTGGATGTAGCGATCATTCCCACGAATGAGCCCTGCATTCGCATCGACGACAATGATGTGATTTTCAAGTCACGTCGTGAAAAGTACAATGCGGCCATTGATGACATTGAAGCGGCCCACAAGAATGGCCAACCAGTATTGGTGGGAACTGTATCCGTTGAAGCGTCGGAATTGCTAGGTCGGATGCTTCGCCGCCGCAATATCCCGCACAATGTACTCAATGCGAAGTACCACCAGCAAGAGGCGGAGATCGTGTCTAGGGCTGGAATCCGTGGAGCGGTCACGATCGCTACGAACATGGCTGGCCGAGGTACGGATATTAAGCTTGGCGAAGGTATCAAGGATCGCGGTGGGCTCTTAGTCGTCGGCACGGAGCGTCACGAATCCAGGCGAATCGACCGGCAGCTTCGAGGAAGATGCTCTCGGCAAGGGGATCCAGGCCGGTCGAAGTTCTTTATTTCGCTGGAAGACGACTTGATGCGATTGTTCGCGAATTCGGGGCCCATGGCGAAGATCCTTCAGAATTCTATGGAGGAAGGGGATCCACTCGAGCATCCGCTGCTCAATCGCTCGATTGAAACCGCCCAAAAGAAGGTGGAGCAGCAGAACTACTCGATTAGAAAGCGGCTCCTCCAATACGATGATGTTCTCAACAAGCAAAGGGAGATCATCTATGGCATTCGCAACGAGGCGCTTCACAGCGAGGAACCGAGCAATGCGATCTTTGAACTTGTCGAAGAAGAGCTGGCCGAGCGACTGGAAAGCGAATCCAGTGGAATGGAAAACGATTTTGGAGGATATGTTACTTGGGCGAATTCCCATTTCCCAATCGGCTTGTCCGAAGATGAGCTTGCTGGACTTGCGGCCGACGGAATCTTAGATCTGACGCTGGAAAAAATAAAGGAAGCCTACCGGATCAAGAAAACGGCCGAGAACGAAGATGCGTTGCTGCATTTGGAACGCTTCATTTTGCTAAACGCGATCGATGGTCGTTGGCAAGAGCATCTGACTGAGATGGAGGAACTTAGACGTAGCGTGTCGCTTCGGAGCTATGGCCAGAAAGACCCTCTCAGCGAATACAAGAACGAAGCGTACACGTATTTTGAAGAGTTGGTGGGAATGATCCGCACGCAACTTTGCTCACGCTTGTTTCGAACTGCTACCAATATGGTGGCAATTGAGAATGTGAAGACGATGCTTGCCCAACAAGCTGTCGCTCAAGGACCTGGGAACCCGCCGATAAGCGCGTCGGGCGGGCCAGCGGGAGGAAAGGAAGTTCCATTGCCGAAGGTAACTGTCAAACGTACCACTCCAAAAGTCGGTCGAAATGAGCCTTGCCCCTGCGGGAGCGGCAAAAAGTATAAGCAATGCTGTGGTCGCTGATGGGGCTGCTCGTACTGCGGGCCACTAGATCGTGGGTGAATGCGCCTGTATGACGTGAGTAATTCCCGGCCGCTGATAGAGCGAGGGAATTGAACAAGCGTGAATGTGGCCTCTATTTCGATTAATCGGGCCAATCCCATAAAAAATCCGAAACTCAACGCTTGATCCAACCAATGGGGGGTAAGGGAGGAATCTATTTTATATCTAGGGTGAGACTCTTTTTTTGTATCCACAAGAATCGGAGGCCGCCGATCAATGCACTGTTACCTACTAGCGGCGGCCCCCTATCGGTTGCCTACTTCAACATAGGCGTATCCAACTCTTGTATGTGTTGTTTCCGTAGCTAAGAAATTCGATTTTGCGTTATACTCATTTGCAAAGGTTTGGGTTTTGTTGCGCGTCGAAATATCCGGCCCTATAATGGCTGAGTACTTTGCCGCTCCCATTTGAGTCGTCATACTTGCTGGGCACCATCATTCTAGGCTCAATCCCTCGGCATTTCATGTTGTAGGCAGTATTCCACCCAGCTGAATAGGCTTCATCCAAAAGCTCTTGTGTTGGCCCGCAACCCGCGATGAATAGAGCTAAAGCACACAGGAGTGATGAGATGGCGCTCCAATGCGTTGGGTGCTTCGAGTTGGGGTTCATGACTAAGAGTTGGAGACAGGCATCGGGATTAGGGTGCTTGCAGATAAACCTTGCAGATTCTGCTTAGTTGTCAAGACTCGCGGCTTTCATCGGATCCATTTCCCGTTGAAATGACGCCCCAAAGTATTATCGTTGAGCCTATCTCCCAAAAATCAGGATTATTCAATGGATTTGTACGTGTTGGTACGTATTTCCCGTTTCGATATCATCCGAAATTGGGTGATAGCTCATTAATGATAGAATCACTCGTTGGCCAAAGATAATGAAAACAATATCCATACTCTTCTTCCTCGCCATCACCTTGGTTCAGGCTGCAAGCGCGAACAATATCAGCTACAGGGCGGGGCACGATCTCTTGAAGTTCTCAAACTTATACCTACAAGAAAAAGAAGGAAAAGAACTCTCATCAGATGAAAGCTGGGCTGCAGCAACCTTCCGTACTTACATCGAAGGTTACATGGGGGGAATTCGTATCTCCCAAACAATTACAAAAAACGAGTTCCTCTCTTTACCAAAGCAACCAACCCACGAACAGTACGCACGTGTAATAAACAACTACCTCAAAAAGAATCCAGAAAAGCTCCATGTAAGCGCGCGAGTCTTGATGTTCATTGCACTCAACGAAGCTTTTCCAAAAACCAAATAGCCTAACAAATCGGCTCACGCTGGTTGGACCCCGCAGTTTAGCCCGGTTTGAATGAGAGATTCTCGACGGGTTTCTTGTTGTTGGGCTTGGGTTTAAGCTGCCTGGGGTGGAGATCGCCTGAAGGGCGGTCGGAGCCGCAGGCAGGCTGGATTTGCCTTGTGGCAAACTCGCTGGGCGTTAGCGCGCTTGGCGATCCATGGGGCCTATGATTGCTGCAGCAGTCTTTCCAGTCCGCGAAGATCACGCGCGATTCGCTCAGCGTGCGGATCATCTCGCGGTCGAGGCGTTCCTCGCGGAAGCGGCCGTTGAAGCTTTCGGCGTATCCGTTCCGCCAAGGGCGGCCCGGATCGATGCATAGAGCCTCGATCCCGTTCTCGGCGAGCCAGCCCTGGATGGCCTTGGCGATGAGCTCGGGCCCGTTGCCCGAGCGGATGCATTCGGGAGCCCCATGCTCGCGGATCGCCTCCTGTAGCGGGGCCAGCGCGTCGGAGGCCTTGATCGCCCGGTCGGCATGGATGCAATGGCGCTGGCGAGCGCATTCGCCTATCAGGTCGAAGGCCCGCAGCCTGCCTCCCCGCTGGGCGTAGTCCGAGACGAGGCCCCAGGCCCAGACGCGGTTGCGGCGAAGCGCCTTCCCCTCGGGCTCGGGCTTGGGCGATAGCGGAGCGTCGAGCGGCTGATCCCCAGCCACCGGCACGCGGCTCTCCCGGAACGCGACAGCGCGGACTGGACCTTCGCCGCAACCCCGCGCCGGCGCTCCGGGCCCAGAGGTTTTCTTCCAGCGCGATCTCCAAAGCCTTGGTCTTGAGCAGCTGGTCGGCAAGCAGCTTCTTGAGCTCGGAGTTCTCCTTCTCCAGGTCGCGAAGGCGCTGAGCCTCCTTCAGATCCATGCCTACGTACTTGCTCTTCCAACGGTAGAAGCTCTGGGAGCTGATGTTGCGCCTGCGGCAGATCCCCTCGGTCCGAAGCCCCGTGTCGGCCTCCCTCAGTATGCGGATTATCTGCTCGGTCGCGCGTCTTGTCTTTTTCATCGATGATGTCCTTTCGTTGATCGACGAAAATCACCTCATCAAAAGTGGGCTAGTTCCCGGGGTCCCAACCACATCTTCTAATTGCTTAGTGGCAAACTCGCTCGGGGTTAGCAAGCCCAAGGATCTGTGCGGCCTTTGCCGATTGTAGTAGTTCCTGCATTCAGAGAATTAGTCAATAATTAACTCCTGACCCCTGCCTGATTTCCTTGGTGAGGTGACGTTTCGCCGTGTAAGGATTGGATTCGAAGCGAAGTTCTTTTCTCAGCCGTCATTGATGCGAAAGCATGATGAATTCCATACCTTGAGGGAGTTTCTGGACAGGTACGCGCGATCGCGCGCGTGCGTATCTGTCAACGGGTTCCTTCAGCAAAGCCAAACCTCCGACTTTTGTGGCCCTCCACACGCATGCGTTGAGTGTGTCAAACGTCTCTATTCAGACGAGCTCTTTCTAGCAAGCGCAACGCTTGGATTAGGGTGCTATACAGGGTTGTAATGTTCACGGACCCGTCAGGGTGACTAAAGGCCCTTGGTCGAGACTTGATCGGTGACGTCTGTGATTTCATAGCGTTCTACCTTTACTTGCTGGCTTTCTGTTGGGGAAAGCAGCAATTGGACGATGTAGCGTTTGCCGGTCGTAGTGGTTGCGTGCGTTCGAATCATCGCACTAACGCGAGACCATTCAATGCCCGCCCAATCTATCGAAGCCTCACTGTCTAATTCGTTTTGAATAGCGGTTTCAATGTATCTGTATGCGTAGTGGTTCGGGGAAAGGTCTTCGGTTCGTTCAAGGCTCATAAGAGCGTTGAGGGCGTCCTCGCGCTGATGGCGCGGCGTTTCGTAACCTAACGCGAGCACGGCCAACACGATGAAGAAAGCGTTGCTGGCTATGAGCAACTTGTTGAGGCGGGATAATTTGCTGAAGTTGGGTTTCATGCTGTCGTTGGATCGCGGTAGTCGTGACAAGAGAAGCGGAGGTCGCCGCCTAATTGGCTGTTACCCTAACGGCGACCTCCTCGAGCTAACCGATCTCCACCGACTAGCTCACCCTTCGTCCTTGTATGTACGAAACTGAAAAAAGTCCTTAAACGAGTTCTCTGTTCGGAACAAATGAGGGCTTTACGTCGATTTCGGGAAGCGTGTGGCCGCCTGCCCTTTTCGCGATGAACTCCTGAGCAGCTTCAATCGCTTGGATTTCGGATGCGTAGCCGCTACCGATTTGCTTTCCATCGACGAACGCGCGCCAAGAAGTGATCTGTGGTCTAACAGATTGCATAACAAGATTGGGTTGGATTGGGATAAAGGGCGTTGGAGGCCCTTAAAACAAGAGAGGCTCAAAATCTACTGAAATTGAGATGAGAGTCAAGTGGGCAGAGGGGGAAGGGACCTTTATCAAGAGTCTTGTTCCCGTTCGAAAAGACCTTTTATGAAATCGATGGGTGCTTGAACTAATTTGATGGGCCTTCGGTGGCCTTTGACGCGGTGGATCTTGCATTTCAGGCGAATCAAATAATTGGAATTACTTTCTGCAGTAAATTGATTGTAGTCTTTTTCAGCAACTTCGAATTCAACCATAGCCAAAGATCCATTTGTGATAGGTAGAGGGGCCTGGTGAATTACTCTTTCGCCTCTAACATACTGAGTGTGGTTTTTTGCTAGTTCGACCTCGATAAAGCCTTCTGAAAACTCAGTGATTATCCAATCCCCTCTGTAGTCTATGCGAATTCTGAGGATTTTGGTGTCCCCTTGATCGCTAAAATAACCTTGTGCGTCTATTTCCTTGAGCTCGCTCTCCGGAAGATTGCGGCTGTAGTATCCGTCGTAGAAAGGATAGGCAATTACGCACACGATTATCGCGAGTACGCCTAGGCATCCAAGGCCTAGGCATCCAAGGTCTTCGTCGTTCATGTCGTGATTCCGCTAAGTCATGCATGCAGAAATATTTGTAGAAGTCTAGAGGTTGGTGAAATGATAGGTCACAGCTTTTTAAGAAGATCTTTTTCTGAATCGGGAGGGATTGCGCCCTCCAAGCTTCGGTAAATGATCCAATGGAATGGGGTGGAACCATTGTAAAGTAAAAAAGAGCGTGTTCGATCTCGAAGCGATCGAGGGTGCGCGTTGAACCGAATGTAATGTCTCCTGCGACAATCGCGGCTCCCCAGTTTGCGGATTTCGGAATCGGTTTGTTCTTCCATTTTTTTCGTGGACCGCTGTTTGAACTGGGGCCATATCTTTTAGAGAGAGCTTCCTCTAGATTCTGAAATCGCTCTAGCTCTGATTTTCCGTCGGGGCTCAAATTGAGTTCTGGTATCCACTTGTATACACCTCGAATGAGTCGTCCCCCCTTGAATGTGTAGATTACTTCAAATTCGACTCCTAAGAGAGATTCGACATAGGAAATCGATTGAGACTCAAAGTGGCGTTTAAGCGGCTCTGTACCCTCGGCTTCAATAACAGATTGAATGGAGTCACCCTAGGAAGAGTTACGGAAATCGGGTGCATCTTGGGCTGATAGGCTGTTTGCGAAGATTAGGCAGAGGAATGGAAGTATGGATCTTGGAGTTGGCATTGTCCTCAGGTGTACCAATTTCGGTTGAAATGTCACGCCCTGTTGTGCCGTGTTAATGAAGGAGTGATCACGCCATAATGGGGCGTGTCAACCGGAGATGAGATCGAAGCGCAACTCAAGGCCTTTGGGGCAAATCTAAGGCGGGTTCGGTCAACGCAAGGGATGACTCAGGAACGTCTTGCGGAACTTGCCGAGCTGAACGTTCGAACGGTTCAGAAGATCGAGGCGGGGCAAACGAACATCTTGATTACGACCTTGGTGCGACTGAGTAAGTCGTTAGGCGTGAAATCGGGCGATATACTTCATTGAGGCTAACTAAAACGGAATCTTGCATTGTTGGCCTAGGGCATCAGACACTATGCGCGTTGAACAAGCTAAAGAGAGTGGAGATCAGGAAGAAGTCGGGGAACGTATTGCTTTCGCCAAATAGAATCCGGCCTCTAACACAGAAAAATTGTGTTGTTACAGACGTGGCAGTTGATGGCGACGCTCCAAAGGACTTCGTCCGAGCCTACGCTTACGGTGACGGCCTAAAGAGTTACCCCAAAACCTGGCCAGCGTTTATCGCGAAAGTAGGACATAAATGGTATCCCAATGAATCAATAACGGAGCATCTTATCACTCGAATAGGTCAAGGGCTTGGTCTTGAGATGGCCGATTCGGAGCTACGACTCGCCGACGCGCAATTGAGATTCTGCAGCCGTTATTTCCTAAAACCGAAGGAAATTCTGATTCATGGCGCTGAAATATTCATTGGGTATTTAGAGGACAAGGAATTCGTGGAAAAGTTAGAGAATGCCGAGGACGCTCGAAATCTTTTCACGTTCCAAGTTGTTGAAGAGGCTATCATGAATGCTTATTTGGACGAAGCCCCTGTGATATTGAGGGGGTTCTTCAATATGCTAGTGTTCGATGCTCTAGTGGGGAACAATGATCGGCATCATTACAATTGGGGGGTTGTTGCCGATCTCGATGGACGCCGGGCCCCACGATTTTCTCCAATTTACGATTCCGCTCGGGGGCTTTTCTGGAGTCGATCCGACGAGCTTATGGATAAGCTTGCTGCCGATCCAAATAGATATTCGGCGTGTATGGAGAAGTACATTGTGAGATCTCGCCCAGAAACCGGATGGGACGGAACAACTGATCCCAATCATTTTCAATTGATTGAGCAAATAGTGAAAAAAGACAGCGATCATGCCAATTCATTGAAGAACCTGCTCTCCCAGCCGATTGAAAAAATAGGCTTAGATTTGCTTTTTGGCGAATTCGATGAGATGTTTAGTGAACCCCGAAAGAAAGCGATACTTGACTGTTTAAAGTGCCGTCACCAGCGTCTCGCCCTCATTTCAGTATGAAAACCGCAATTAAAACACTCTTACAGCGTCTTGGAGGTCGATCGGACGAGTCTGATTTCTCCGAAACGATCATTCGAGATTCCGAAGGCTTCATACTTAGGTACGAAGACTTGGAGATCGGACGACTGTGGACAGAGAGTGGCAAATGGCGTTTCGAGTACACTGATGATTTTCGCCACCAGTCTCAGATAAAGGCACTTACGGATCTGCCGAATAAGGCGAAGGATTATGAGTTTTCAGACTTGTGGCCTTCTTTTCAGGTACGAATACCGAGCCTTGAGCAGCCTAAAGTACGTGAAATGGTAGAGAGCGAAGGGATTGATCCGACTGACAAGGCTCAACTTCTGAAGCGATTTGGTCGCCAGACAATCGCAAATCCGTTTATCTTGGATTGTGCCTAGGCTCTAGAGTAGGTGCCGACTCGATTACCTTTTTGTTGGTTCCTCCTGTCTTATTCCTGCCAGATTCTATGCACTCGGAAGGCTACTCTGTGCATCTGTAGGCAATGAGTTTAAGGCGTAAGTCGTTATTCACCAAGTGATTAACCGAATTCGATTCTCGGTGGCCCTACCAGCGATAGTTGCTATTAAACAATAGTTTGTGTAATAATAGCGAATGCAAACAACCTAATTATTGCCAGTTAGATGTTGCTTATTGCAGGTGATAGCACTGTTATGCAGCCATGCCTGCCACTGCGAAAATGGACTGAAAGTCATCGAATTTCCTCCGAAATCAGGGATCGAAATACGGGAGGTACTCAATGCTTCGGGTGTTGAGGTCTACGGCGGTTCCTATGAGGTAGTGATTCCAGCGAAGGTCAGAGGCAGAGGCAGAGGCAGAGGCGGAAGGATAAGGAAACGGTTCAAAGAGTTGGGCGACGCGAAGCGATTCGCAAAGCAACAGCATGCTGGCCTTGGCGCTAGAGGGGCCGCCTTTCTCAGTCTCAATACTCAGTTGCAAGACGAAGTAGCTGCACTCGTTCCAGAGCTGGAGAAGTCGAGCCAGTCGTTAGATGAGTTGAAAGGATTCTTAAAGCGTTTGGATTCCGATGATGTCCGACTGTCGGATCTCGGTAAAGGGCTGTCGCGGTCGAGGACGAAAGGCTTGGATTTGGAGCGCTCCGTCAAGTTTTGCGAGACACACCTGATGCCCGATGGTGGCGAGATCACATTCGCTAAGGTCGTTGAAGAGATGATCAGCCTAAAGAAGGAACGGGTGGAAAATGGTTTACTAAGGCCGGTGAGCCTTGAGACATTCGCGTATCAGACCAGGAGGATGCAAGATCCTTCGGGCAGATGAAAACTAGAGCTGGTATCGAGAAAAGCCATTATGGACTGGATCAAGGGTCTGGGAGTGTCCGGTCGATCCAATCAGAATTTCCTAGATGCTTGTATCGAAGTCTTCAACTACGCGATAGACGAAGAGTACGTTAAGTTTTCGCCTCTGAGCGGTTTCAAGGGTCAGAAGAGAAAGGCTTTGGTCGGATCTGGAGATAATGACCCTAACATTGAAATTCTCTCTCTCGCGGAAACGGAAAGGCTGCTAGAGTCGGCCTTGGGGCTTCAAGAAATTGGTTTCTTGGGATACATCGTCTTGACCCTGTTTTGCGGAGTCCGAGCTGAAGAAGCTAAACGCTTGGAATGGAAAGACGTGAAGGACCGTCTGAACGAGCCTTATCTAACGATCGGTTCTGAAATCGCTAAGAAACGAAGAATTCGACACGTAGATATTCCACCGAACGCGGTCAAGTGGCTATCGTTGATCGCGGATAGGAGTGGAAAGTTGGTCGAGTATAGGGACAAGAACCACTTTGACCAAATGTTCCGCAAGCTCAGGGCCTTGCTGGGTTTAGGAGGAAGAACGATAACGGGAACTGGGTTTCCACTTGGAAGAACAATGCCATTCGCCACAGCTTCGGAAGCTACCACTTTGCCCTTCACGGAGACCCGATAAAGACAGCTGTTCAGATGGGTCATAAGTCAGATGACCAAGTCTTGTTCGACCATTACAGGGCGTTGGCGACGAAGGAGGAAGGGGAAGCCTTCTTCTCAATTTTACCGCCTAAATCAGAATCGAAAATAGTGAGCATTGCGGGATGAAGGATAAGATAGTCAATGGAGTTTGCCCTAAAGGTCTGTGTGATGGAGAATCGCAATATGAAGTTCTTGAGAAGCCATTTGCGTACATTACCACTGAACACATTAAGAAATGGGCTCTCGATCATGCCGGGATTGCAATAAAATGCCCTGATCGAATATCCCACAACTTGGAGGAAATCAATTCGATCGCTTCTTTCCTTATTTCGCTAATTGAGCGGGTGGGCGAAGTTCGTCCAGATGTACTCTCGGGGTTTTATCAAAAGCGGACATTGCTTCCGGTCCTATACAATCAATCAAGCCATCAAGTCGAGAAGTGCAAAAGGCTAGTCACGAAGGCCAAGCTCGGAAAAGGACGCGGATTTGGTGTCAGTCAGGATAAGAGGACCGCTAAGGTGAACGATGAGTTAGGAGACTTTGAATCTTTAGTACAGGACTTAAAGTTGGATTGGCAATTTCGCGGCATCAGCAAGGAACCTGTGGCTGAAAAGGCGTCGTATTTAAGAAAATATTTCAAGCCGAGTGAATTAGCGGACGCGATTCCAGGTAGATTGTTCGATTCAATATTGCGGCTTGCTGATGACCGAAGGGAGGATTTGCCTCGATGGCATGATGTCGTATTCGAGCTTTCAAATATAGAAGGGTTGTCCTATCCCTCTTTCTCTGCTCTTCGAGCGCGTGCTATGACAGAGGCAAAGGGTCTGATGGGGACCCGAAAAAATAGTCGAAAAGAGAGTTTCATCAGGGAATGGGGAAAGGAAAAATGGAAGGACGAATGCGAAATGGATGACCTTGATCCATTGGAACAAATGCGTTGCGCCCAACATCGGGAAGAGATCAAGAATCTAGTGCCGAATGAACGTGAATGGGAGAAGGCCTTACGAAATACCGTGGAGGACCAATTCGAGAGGCTAATTGGCGATTGAATATAGATCTGGGGGATAACTAATTTGTTTTCCCCTACCTAGTAGCTATTCACTGCTATGCTCGTTCCTACTTCTATAGTCATATGGAAGAAGCGCTAGCGACAAGAGTTGCAGATCAATCAAAAAGCCTAATAAGGCAGAATCCACCTCACAACATGTCAGTTGCGGAATTTGCCATCTATCTTGGCATTAGTGAGAGGAAAGCAAGGGAGTTGATAGCTCTTCGGAGCCTTAAGGTTGTCAGGTTAGGAAGCAGAATACTGATACGGCGCTAGGATGTCGATGCCTACCTTGAGTCGATTGCAAGTTAGAAAGGGGGAGATATGAACCAACAAAAAGGCCCCCGCTGGAACGGAGGCGCTAGTAAATCAAGAATAGGGAAATTTAACGGTGAAAACGTCTCCAAGTCAAGATGGTACGGAGACCTAGTTCGGCGACTTGAGGCGCCTGAAGTCAAAGGTGCTCGATACGATGAGGCCAGGCGGCTAATTCCCAGGCTCATCTGGTGGGGGCACACAACCGACGAAGTCTTCCAGATGATGCGGCGAAAGTATTCGACCGACTATACGGATTCTCAGTTATGGAGTACTATCCGTTGGGCTGCGAGAACAGTGTCACCCAAAGAGCCTTACTCCCAGCGAGTCTCCGCTAGGAGATTGGCACCTCGAACGGTGAGGAGGCCAGGAAAGCCTCAAATCAATCTGAAGGCGCTGCTAGCCACCGTGTCGGTGTCAGGGTGTCAGTGGTGTCCGTACGATTTTTTTGAAAAATCGCCAATACGGCCAGAGGACCCTAAAACCGATCAAAGACTCGTAATAGAGTACCTGTTCAAAGAGGGGGAATTGATTGCGTTAACGGGATCTTACGAGGAACCAGATACCGTAATGTCTAAGAAGGACGGGCTTTCGCATTTGGAAAGTAATTCGGCCCCGTACTCTCCTGAGGGCGGATGGATTTACATGAATCCTGTAACGCCGAATCACCGAAAACACATAACTAACCAGGACATTGCTAGATATCGTTATCTTCAGTTGGATGGAGACAGCTTTCCGAAGATGGACCAACTCCAATTACTGGGATCGATTGTTCCTAGCGTAGCCGCTATCGTGGATACCGGTAATCGCGGGTATCACGCGTGGGTTAGAATCGATGCAAGGGATCGTGAAGAGTATGACCGAAGGGGCGCAAAGATGTTCTCCATGCTGGAGGCATTGAAGTTCGATCCCGCTACAAAACTCCCTTTTTGCAAGAGCAGGATGCCTAGTGTTCATCGTGTGGAAAAGGAGAAGAAAATAGATGGGTGGCAGCAACTGATTTATCTAAACCCAGAACCCGCTCCTGATGTAATATTTCCAAGGGAAGGAGGATTGTCCAATGCTTGATGGCAAAGACAGTCTTCCCGAAGATAAACTTAAGGAGGTATTGGCTCCTTTTGAAAAAACAGATTTTCAAGAAAAGACAGACCGACACCCTGACACCGACACCGTTGAGCCATTCCCGAAGGAGGTCTTCAAAAGCACCCAGATTGGAAAATTGGCGGCAGAGTTTAAGCGAGTGTATGGAATTCCCGAATCGATGGCTTGCCTTACCGCGCTCGGTGTTCATTCAGCGGCCTGTGGCACACATTTCAAGATCGAGGGTGCCTCGAATGGGCATAATAGCTATCCCATTCTCTACATCATGCTGGTCGCGGAAAGCGGCACTGGAAAGTCCTCCGTATTCCAGCGGTTGGCTAAACCCATCATTGAGGCGTCAGCCGAGATACAAGAGAAGGCTAATTTGGGACGCATGGAAAGTGAAACAAGAACTGAACTCTTGAAGGAGGAACGGAAGTGCATCCTAAGGAAAATATCCAGAGGCCGCAAAAATCCAATCGATAAGGACTCACCTGAATATGGCGAATTGGAGGGTTCGTTGATTGAGATTAACCGTGAGCTGAATGAATTAGAAAACTTTCAAGCTCCGACTTACTACGCCCAGAACATAAACATCCGAAGCTTTAGCCCAGTCGCTAGAAGCCAACGATGGATACATGGCCATTCTTAGCGACGAGGCGGCAGAGATTATCAAGGTGGCTATGGGGAAGTACAGCAAGTCAGGAGGGGATGTATCCATTCTCACAAATGGCTGGTCTTCGGGTCCGTTGAGGTACGACTAGGTTGGTCGAGATAGAATCGCTATCAAGTCTGCCACGCTCTCGATGCTATTGATGATACAGCCTGATGTAATGGAGGAATTTCTCTCGCATCGTGAAACGCTTGAGCAGGGCTTGCTGGCTAGGTTCATTTTTGTAAACACCTATGCGGAGCCTCAGAAACGAACTGGAGAATTTTTGGAGTTAAGCGATGACTATTTATCCAAATGGGATTGTTTCATTAGGGGAATTCTTTCCGAGCGTGACGGTGATTCTGAGACCACTGTTATCTGCTCGCCTGAAGCCAGAAAAGCGTTTGACGAATTCTCCAATGAAACCGTCGAGCTAAGAAAAGACGAGACTTCGGTGATGAGGCCCATTTACGCGAGGTGGTCTGAGAACGCGATACGCGTGAGTCTTTTGCTATACATTTTGGATGGCTCTCAAGTAGGACTGACGAAAAGTACGGCAGAGAGGGCAATAAAGCTCGTTCGATGGTGCGGTAGGCAAGTCGTTAGTCGGCTTGCCTATGTTCGAGCGCAAAGCCGTGAGACCAACAGGAGCGACTATTAAAGGTGATTAAGATGGAGGGAAATATACTAAAGCGGGATCTGTGTCGAAGCTGTAACGCCACTGCCAAGGAGATCGAGCAGCTCGCTCAGTCTGTTCCTGAGCGGATGCTCTGGGAGTGCAAGACCGAGAGTGGCAACACGCAAAAATGGGTTGGCATTGATCCGCCAATCGAGGCTGAGAACATACAGTATCGCAGCAGTTAATCTTCCCCTTGGGGAAAATGGGGAAAATCCAGACAGGGTGAGGAGCTTGGCAGGAAAGGCTCAGGAAGAGACCCAAATAGCTTAGAGACAACAAAAGTGGGCCTCAAATTTGGCTAACGAGATTAAGGCAACCCCTAACAGTTCTGTCATTGAAACCTTGCCAGCCTAGTGCGCTTAGATCCAAGGGAAGGATCTCATTTAGCGCGGGATCCTCTTGCAAGGGATGCCGGGAGGCAATCCGGAAACGCGCCGCCTTGCCCTAAGGCTAGATGGCCTTCCAGGTCGGGGCTCTTCGTTGGATCAACCTTCATTTCAGGTAGGCCGAGTGGCGGTGGATCCGTTTTCCGCTTAGCGATATTTCGCCAGTCGTATCGACCTCATTTCGCATTTCCAAAAGCTTCGTCTCAGAGATTCCATGCGAAACGGCGTAGCCGAGCTGGTCGGTAAAGAACTCCTCCATCGAGATCCAGTTCCCATTCGATTTGACCCGGTTTGTCCAAGCGCAGATGACGAGCATATCGCGAATCGAGCTAGTTTTTGTCGCGTAGTACCATGTTAACCAAAGGCTGATGCTCCCAACGATTCCGATGAGGCAAGCGGCGAAATAGGCCGTTCCCGAATCTTCTGTGGAATGCGAGAGCGCACCAATCAGATTGAATGATTCGTTAGCGAATATAAAGGTAATGATAAGAGCGTAAGAGAGGGCTTGCGCAAAGAGGATTGCGTGTCGTTTCTTGATCTTGGAGCGGCTGGTTGGCTTCGTTGTCACGTTATAGAGCAAGCTATGGATTCAGTTCGATTGCTTGTATAGGTTGTACGCTGTTTGGTCTTAATTGGATGCTGTTTTCGCCCGAATTGGGCGAAGAACTCCATGCCCGAAAGAGTCCGGCGCTTAGTGCCTTAAAGGGAATTGTCCCTCCCTATCGTAGTCTCCGATTAAAGAGCGAGGGCGCTATGACCTAGTTCCGGCTAATCTGCCTGCGAAATGTTGCTAAAAACGCCTTGGCGCGCCGCTCATTAGGTTGTAGGCCAATGGGTGCAGCGCCGATTGCGGCTCGCTGCGGCCTACTCACATCATACCCAACCAAAACCGGAAATTCTATGAGCCAATCTGAATCACGCACCACTGACGGCCAAGGCAGGCTATTTGAGCATATTGCCGATACGATCGGCAATACCCCATGCATTCGTATACGAAATCTCGCCCCAGAGCACGTTGAAATGTATGTAAAGGCTGAATACTTCAATCCTGCAGGATCCGTCAAGGATCGGTTGGCTATAAGCATAATTGAGGAGACAGAACGCAGCGGTGAACTTAAGCCTGGCCAAACTGTGGTAGAGGCCACGAGCGGCAATACGGGCGTTGGCTTGGCTATGGTTTGCGCGGCTAAAGGGTATCCCTTGGTAGTGACGATGGCCGATAGCTTCTCAATCGAACGTCGTAAGCTGATGCGATTCTTTGGGGCGAAATTGGTGTTGACCCCCAAAGCGGAAAAAGGCTTTGGCATGTACCAAAAGGCGAAGGAACTTGCGGAAGCGAATGGCTGGTTCCTGGCTCGCCAATTCGAAACGGATGCGAACGCTCGCATTCATGAGAACACGACTGCTCGCGAAATTATAGCGGACTTCGAAGGTAAGGAGTTGGACTATTGGGTGACCGGTTATGGTACGGGAGGAACCATTTCGGGAGTATCGCGCGTCTTGCGTAAGGAACGTCCCAATACTAAGATCATACTTAGCGAACCTGCTAATGCCCAGCTCGTGGGCAGTGGCGTGGCCCAGGATCGAGACGAGAACAATGCGCCTGCTGTCAGTCATTCAGCGTTCCAACCGCATCCAGTACAAGGTTGGACGCCGGACTTCATTCCCTACGTGCTTCAGGAAACGCTCGACAATAGCAACTATGACGAATTGATCCCTGTTCCAGGTCCCGAAGGCATCCAATGGTCCAATCAACTGGCGCAGAAGGAAGGTATCCTGACTGGAGTGTCTGGAGGGGCGAGCTTCGCAGTCGCTATGCAGGTTGCAGAAAAAGCGGCTCCGGGATCGGTCATCCTCTGCATGCTGCCTGACACCGGCGAGCGCTATCTTTCATCGCCCTTGTTCGAAAGTATCGAGGAATACATGACAGAGGAGGAGGTCGCTCTTTCGAAATCGACTCCAGGCTTCCAGATGGACTGATTGCTCGAGCGGGTTAAATATCGAGCTCGGTTATTATTTTACAGCCGAAAACGTTCCATCCGATTTTTGGATCGCTGCCCGCTGGAAGTAATTCCAATTCCCAGACGACAGTTGCTGGGCTGTCGCGCGTATATTCGATGCAGCGGGTGACTTGGTCGAATTGGGCACGATTCTGCCAGGTCATTTCATCGACTCGATCAGGATCCACGATCGCTCCATAGCCGACTAGTACGTTATTGCGACTTGGGGTTTCCGAAGCGTTACCCATCGCGATGGTCACGTATTTATTCAGCTCCGCTCCCTCTGATGTCCAGATTTGTCTCGCGGTCATCGAATCGAAGTCGACTTCGTATTCGACGGCTCGGCTCCAGGTTTCCGAAACCGGCGTGGGCGCATCGAAGGGCCTTGCTCGATAGTTGCCATTGTCGAACATCAGAAGTGTACCCTTTGCGGTGAAGAGTGGGGCATGCTGATGCCAGGGCCAACGAGCGTCTCCTTCGAGCGAAATAAGTTTCGATTGCAGCGCTTCGGGCCAACCTCCTGGCTCCCCGAAGATCCATCGGATTTCCCCGGTCTTCCCATCGAGGTTGAGTATGGCGCTTTGGTAGCGGAAATTTACCATGACGGAACCGTCATCGAGCTTGGTAATTTCATTAGCATGCGACCAGTCGATGGTGCCGGGAAAGCTACGACGTTCCCAGTAGGTTGAGAATGTCTCATATCCGATGCGTCGGCTCGGCATGTGGTCGAATGCATCCCAGTCCCAAAGGATTTTTCCATCAGGGCTAAATTCCACAATTCGGTCGCCCATGACCCATTGGTCTTTCTTGGGAGCATCGCTGTCGTACTCGCTCGTAAAGTAGTTCTCGATTTTGCGTCGTACGGTCGAGAGCGCGATAATGTTACCGTTTTCCATCAGGTCCGCATCGTGGTGGAATGTCAGAGCGTCTACAGGAGTGCCGACGTCCTCGCCTTGAGGACGCTGCGCTGCGTACCACGACCGGGTGGTGTTGCCCAGCATATCAATTTCGACCAGTCGGAAATCTGCGGTTACGTAGAAGATGCGTCCGTTTCCTTGATAGCTGAACCCGGCGATTCGAGAATCCGTTTGATAGTACCAGACCGGATTTCCTTCAATGTCCGTCATCACGAGCATTCCAAAACTTTCGCCGAACCGCAATTCCTCCTCATTGCCCAACGGCGTATCGCGTGGAATTCTACGTCTTGGGTTGAAGAGGCGGTAGCCCGGCTCCGCTCGTTCGGTATCTACTTTGCCCACTTTGATTCCCGGGAATTCCGCTGCATGCGTCGGTAGGCCAGGGGATTCATAGTGGAGTGTATCCGATTTCTGGACGGCGCCGGTTTCGCTTTCGATTGAGACGGATAGCTCATACCGTGAATTTGGTCTAAACCCGACAATGGGCAGGCCCATTTCGGGATCCCGGTCTTCCGGAAAACTTAGGCTCCAGCTATGATGCTCGTTGGAGATGTGTATGGTCGTCGTAGCGTGGGAGCTCGCTTTGAAGGTAATGATGGCGGCGAGTGGAGCGGCCGGATTCGGATTCGGCTGAACCTGAGGCGCCCGCACGAATTCCAGTTCGGCGGTCGCCTGTTTCGGTCCGCTGCACGCGCTCAGGGCGATCGCTGCGAAGCAGGTGGCGAGTAGATATATATTTCGTTTCATCGAAACTATTCTCTCTCCCATTTGATGGCCCATGGATCATTGGTTTTCTCCTGAAACTCGCGAAGTCGAGACTTTAGGTTTTCGAGCACATTTTGGAATTTCGGATCATCCACTCGGTTGATCGTTTCGTGAGGATCGCTTGTGAAGCTATATAACTCGAATCGCGGTCGATGGAGCAGCGCTTCGGGAGTTCGTTTGCCATAAAGCTCAAGTCCCTCTTTTTCCACGGATACCCAGGTTGGTGATTGTAGAAGGTCTCTGGCTAATGGAAATTCGAGTCCGTGAGCGATGTTGAATATCAGCTTGTAGTGGCTCGTCTTAATTACGCGCATGGGATAGTACATTGTCACCTCGTGCGACGTATGGGATGCGAATACCGTGTCGAATCCACGGAGGCTTCCGCTCACGCCCTTTCTAAATGAACGTCCGTGCAAGTTGATATCGGATACATCGATTCCTGCATAGTCGTATAGGGTGGGAGCGATATCTACCCAAGAAATGAGGCCATCTTGCGTGCGCCCAACCTGAGTCTGCCCGGGCTCTCGAACGATGCAGGGCAGTTTCATTCCGGGATCATATAGGGTCGTTTTGGCGCCCGCGAACGCAGCGCCATTGTCGGAAAGGTAGATAATCAGCGTGTTGTGGTACTTGCCGGCATCTTTCAAAATCTTGATGAGGTGCCCCATGCCTTGATCCATTCGCGTCACGGATTGGTAGTACTGCGCCAGCTCTGCCCGACATTCCGCTGTATCAGGAAGGTAGGGGGGGACGATGACAGTGTCTGGATCGTAGATAGCCGTTTCGATACCCGGATAGCCTTCTTCTCGGTTTCCAAAAGGATTGGGGTCCGGATAGGTTTCGAATGTGGGGAGTCCGCTGGGCAGAAATGCATTTGAACGATGGGGATCATCGGTCGCGTAAAATAGGAAGAATGGCTTGGAGTCGTCTTTCTCGATGAATTCTCGAGACTGTTCCGACATCTCCCAAGGACTGCGTCCGATCGTTCGGGGATCGTTTGCCGCTCCTGCAGAAAGTACTGTGTCGAATTGGTAGACAGCGTCTGGAGCGACGTGAAACTTGCCGATGCGGGCTGTCCTGTAGCCGTTATTCGACAAGGTCACGGGTAGGCTGACCACGTCATCGAAACTCTGATAGTTGTGGAAGGTATGCTGCAATCCGTATTGCCCATTGCTGTGATTGTGCAGGCCAGTTAGTATTACGGAGCGGCTTGGGCTGCAGCTCGCCGTGGTGCAATTTGCATTTGTAAACAGAGTCCCGTCGGCCGCGAGAGCGTCTAGCGTTGGCGTCTTGACAACGGGATTGCCGTAGCACCCAAGCGCGTCGGTGCCGTGGTCATCTGAAACCATCAGGACAATGTTAGGTCGGTCTGCTGATGCGAAGCAGGCAAGACCAAGCATGGATGCGAAGAGAGAAATCGTCAGTAAGAAGCGTGGGTTCATTTCGGTCGCAGATTAGGACTAAATTCTATGGGGGCGAGTCGTTTTTGACGGGAAGTTTCGATTGTAGATTGCCGCTTTTCAAAAATTGCTAATCATATAGCATATGAGCGTAGATATGGATCTTGACTCCCGGAATGCTCAGATCGGCTCAATAGCGATCGCGGTAATATGCGCAGTACGGCTAGCGGCGATCGTAACGGTCGCATTGATGTTGGGGGTGTTTTCCATGCGATCAGACGCTGCCTAGTCTGTCAGCGAATCTCCTCCCTTCAGCCTAAATTTGGATGGGCGTCCCTCTATCGCCGATACCGCTCCCATTGACTATGTAGTCTGGTTAACGGAATTCTTCACGATCGAGGACTTGTTCAATCTTCAATTGGTATCGGAAGATTCCGATGCGGATTTCGACGGAAGAAGCAATCGTTTCGAGTATCTAGCCGATTTGAATCCGAACAGCATAGAAGGACAGCTTTCGTATCAATATTGTCCGTGGGGCGGATCCGAAAACTGAGCTTAGTCCGATCCGACTAGGGGTTAGATTTCAAATTGAATCCAGCGATGATTTGAAGTCCTGGATCCTCTACGATTGGGAAACGTTCCAGCAAATAGATGAAACGACGCGAATTGGCTTAAATCCGAGTTCTGAAGGAAGATATTTCCGCATCCGCTTGTTGGAATGTTTTTCAGAGCGCAATCAGTGATTCCATGTTCAGATCTGTAAGAGTCCTATTAGTATACGTTATCGGCAACGCGTTTTTAGGTACTGCTGATGGAACAATCGAAATCGCCGATGTAGAGGCTTCGCGGATTGAGGGTGAAAAGAAAGTGCTGATCATCTACGATCTCGGCAATACCGATGGAGTTCCGACAGAGGGTACTTTAGAAGTGACTTCAAATGGTGAATACTGGATCGAATCGAATTTCGCCACTGGAGATATTGGAGATAGCGTAGCTCAAGGCTTCAATAAACGCATAATTTGGGATGTAGGCTCTGAGTGGCCCGACGGTCTTTACCCATTTGTAAAAGCGCGCGTACGGATTGATGATGGGCAAGTTGAGGAAGTGCCCGTAGTTCCTGCCGGATTTTCATATATACCGAAGTCTTCTTTCGGAATGGGATCTACTGAGGCCGAAAAATCGATTGTATCAACAGCGTCAGAATCGATCGATCCGAGCGATGAAATTCGACATCAATCTATTATTTCCCAGGGGTTTTTTATCGGCCAAACCGAAGTGAGTTTCACCGAATGGACGGAGGTGCGTAACTAGGCATTAGAAAATGGATACAATGATTTGCCCGTTGGTCAAAGCGGTGGCCCGATTTCGGGCGATGTGGCCAATCCTGCTTTGCATCCTGTAAGTTCAGTTTCCTGGTTCGATGTCGTGAAATGGCTGAATGCGCGAAGCGAGAGAATCGAGAACCATGCTATCGCTACAATGGTGAGATTTACCGAAATGGGGGGATTGATTCCTAGTGCGATTTCGGAGCGGACGGATACCGATTGCCGACGGAATCAGAATGGGAGTATGCCTGCCGCGCAGGTTCTCCTGACGCATTTTATACCGGAGAAATTAGCGAACCGAATAGCGGCTCATTGGATCTGAACTTGGATCGCGCAGATGGTATCTGGAAAACAGTGGAGGCGTTACGCGTCCTGTGGGAGACTCTTCAAAAGAAGAGAACGCTTTCGGATTAAGCGACATGCATGGGAATGTCGAGGAGTGGTGTTGGGCTGGTACGGTCCCTACGCAGAGCCGGTTATGATTGATCCGATCGGACGACGTGTAGGAGAGTTCCGAGTGAGCCGAGGCGGCGCGTTTTCTTCACCAGCGATCAGGTGCCGCTCTGCATCCCGAAGCAAGTTTAGCCCGAATTCGACCAGCGACAGCGTTGGTTTTCGAATGGCGCGATCCATTGGCAACTAAACTTGCGCGATGACCTTAGTTTGCGAAAAAGGGATCGCTTAGATGAGAGAGGCGCCGTTTGCTATGTATCTATGAGTCCCGAAGAAAATAGAGTTGCGTTGAATCTGGAGCTCCCTCCAGCTCCGAGTCCTATGGGAGTTTACAAGCCTATTGTCATCCATGAGGGGCTCGCTTATCTTTCAGGTCACGGTCCGCTTAAGTCGGACGGCTCGCTGCTGAAAGGCCGCGTCGGTTCCGATGTCGATCAAGAGGCGGGTTACTTAGCCGCTCGCCAAACCGGACTGGCGATGTTGGCGACACTACGCGAGTCGCTCGGATCGTTGGATAGAGTAGCCCGCGTGATCAAGGTATTTGGAATGGTGAATTGCGATCCCGATTTCGAAAACCATCCCGCAGTCATTAATGGCTGCAGCGATCTGTTCGCATCGGTATTTGGTGAAGAGGCAGGAGTAGGCGCGCGTAGCGCGATCGGAATGGGTTCCTTGCCAGGCAATATTACGGTGGAGATCGAGGGCATTTTCCAAATCACCTAGAGCCCATGCTTCTCTTCGATGCCCATCTTGATCTTTCGCTGAACGCCCTTACATGGAATCGCGATTTGTCGCAGCCTTTGGCTGACATACGTGAACGCGAGAGCGGCTTGGCCGATATTAAAGGGCGGGCTCGCGGTACGGTTTCCCTGCCGGAAATGAAGAGGGCAGAAATCGCTTTTTGCGTCGCAACTCAGATTGGACATAGCGTATCCAAGCATTCCCCGGCCTACGGATGGAATAGCCCGGAGCAAGCCTGGGCTCAAACCCAAGGGCAAATTGCGTGGTATCGGACCATGGAAGACCGCGGCTTGATGAAGCAAATTTTAAATCGAGCGGATTTGGAAGCGAGCATGCAAGCTAATCAAAGCGGGAATAAAGACGCTCCCTTGGCGTACATACTCAGTCTGGAAGGAGCGGATTCGTTGCTTGAACTGAGCTATCTTGAAACGGCATACGCGTATGGCTTGAGAGCGGTGGGGCCTGCCCACTACGGCCCGGGTCGATACGCTCCTGGCACGGGCGAGAGCGGTCCGCTCGAGCCCCGAGGCCGTGAGCTGCTAGCGGAAATGGATCGTCTTGGAATCGCCTTGGATGTAACGCACCTGACGGACGAAGGGTTTTGGGAGGCCCTGGACGTGTTCGAAGGCACGATTTGGGCCAGCCATAGCAATTGCCGAAGCTTGGTTCCTGGGCAAAGGCAATTAAGCGATGAGCAGATAAAGGCATTGATCGATCGGGATGCGGTTATCGGCGCGGCCTTGGATGCTTGGATGCTCTATCCGAATTGGGTTAGAGGAGAGACCACTCCTGAATCTTCGGGCGTCATGCTGGAAGCCGTGGTCGAGCATATCGACCATGTGTGCCAAATCGCTGGAAATGCCCGCCATTCAGGCGTTGGATCCGACTTGGATGGCGGCTTTGGAACGGAGCAGACACCGAAGGATTTAGATTCGATCGCGGATCTTCAGCGTATCGTCGGGCTGCTGGAAGCAAAGGGATATGCGTTGCCCGATATAGAGGGAATTATGCACGGGAACTGGTTGCGAATCATGAGCGATTCACTAGGCCCCTAGGAACATTTTTTGGGTGACCCTTCAGTCCAGAATGCGATCCCGAGCTGATACCGTCCAGTAGCCTGTCAATTTCCCCTCTTCGACGACAGCCACTTTGTTGTGGAGCGCGACGGTTGGGCAAATGTGCTTTGGGATACCGAAAAACGCATCGCCGACTTTGATCTCCGATGCGCTCTTCGTTTGCACCGCCAAATGCTCTTCGCTTTGGGAGACGAATTCCGCATCTTCTAAGCCGATAAGCCGCACGCGCGGGTGCGGCATCTCCGATGCGATGGCCTTGTGGCCGAGGTCGAGGCAAATCAAGCCGTCTGCAGGCTTGCTGATGACCCGCGTAAATATTAAAGCTGCATGCTTGAAAGGAAGATCCTTAAATGCATCACCGTATCCAAAATCCCATAGCAAGGTTGTTCCAGGACTTAGTTCGAAATCGCTTCGTTCTGCATGGATTGGGAATGTAGGACTGCCACCGATAACGATGTTGGGAAGTGGGAGGCCTGATGCCTTGATTGTGGAAATAAACGTCGCGGAGGATTTGAAATCGTCTTCGACGTGAAGGCTTCGGTTGATCGGGTTCGGATCTCGAATGTGCCCGTCATAGATGTGAAGACCTCGTAAGTTCAAAGTGGGGCAATCGACAATCGCTCTATACAGTTGCAATGCGAGCTCTCCAGGAGCTATTCCTGTTCGGTTCATTCCTGCATTGATATCGAGGTAGAGACCAAGTGGGTATCCGCGAGCAGCGCTCTCGGATTCGATCGCATGAATGCTCTCGAAGTTGTCTGCGATGGTTGAAATAGTTGTATCCAGATTTTCCTGGGACAATTGGGCTAATGCGGCAATGTCCGGTCCGACAGGTTGCATGGCGATGAGAATGTCCTTGGCGCCTGCCCTGATGAGCATTTGCGCTTCGGAAAGGGTGGCGCACTTGAATTTCGATATACCTTTGGCCAACTGCATCGTGACCACCTCGCTTATCTTGCAGGTTTTGACGTGAGGCCTGAGACGTTCTGGATTGCCGGCAATTTCGATCATGCGGGCGATGTTGTCCTCGATGCATTGAGGAAATACCACCAAGCAAGGAGAGGGAATTCCGGATGCATCCTGAATTTGAATGGTTGGAGTGTCGTTGCGCTGGCTCATGGGGCCGTACCAAATTCTTGTGACGAGTTGTTGTAGCTAGAATAGAGACTGCGCATTGCCGAACTCAATCGCTCTTCTGCCATCGGAATGTTTCTCCCTCAAGAATGAGATGTCGCTTAGCATTCAGTTTTTACCCGGTAGCGCGAAATGCTTGGGTCCCTGAGCGTTGAGGGAAGCGAGCGTGTCTGCATATTCTGGATTGCCAGCGAGATTGAACCATTCATTTGGATCGTCTTGAACGTTGTATAGCTCTTCCCCACCTTCTGAATACCGGATATAACGCCAATCGCGATTGATAACTGCAAAGGAACCGGGTTCCATCCAAGGCAACAGAACCGACCGATCTCTAGCAGCGCTAGGATCGGCGAGCGCACCCGCGATAGACTGTCCCTCAAGGTCGTCAATTGGTGGCAGTTTGCACAATTCAGCAAACGTTGGGTACATGTCGATCAAGCTCACAGTCGCATCCGTTTCTTGCCCAATTGCGATACCGGGTCCTTTCCAGATGAATGGAACGTTCGAAGTGCGCTCCCAGAGAGTATGCTTCCCCCAATCTCCCTTTTCACCATGGTGATAGCCGTGGTCGCTCCACAGAACAACGATCGTGCTGTCTGCATAGGGACTGGTCTCGAGAGCATCCAAGACGCGTCCGATCATTGCATCCGCGTAGCTGATGCAAGCGAGATAGCCATGTATGGCATCGTCCACCGCATCTATGCTCTCAAGACGCTTATGAATCCGCGATCGATTGGTCTTAATCTTTCGAATCCTATCTGGCAAATCGTCCAGATCGTCATTCTTGTATGGGGGTAGCTCAATCGCATCGGGGTCGTAGAGGTCAAAGTACTTTTGCGGACAGTAGTTGGGAAAATGAGGAGCATAGAATCCGACCCCCAAGAAAAAGGGCTTTTCGTGATGTACGCGTAATTTGGATACAGTCCAATTGGCTCGGATCGTATCAGCCATTTCTTCTTCCTTCGAGTTCGGAAGCGGCGCCCATTCAATGAATGATGCGGGAGCGGGCTCTCCGGTGCGATTGTAGATGCTGTTGGGTACAGGGTCGGGAAAAGGGACTTCGTCGGACCAGGAATTCATGGGATAGCCGATTTCGTGCTGAACTTGGCTACGAACGAAAAAATTCGTCCCATCCACGTAGATCGACGGCTCCCGATGGGTGATGAAAGAGTTTACCGGCGCCCATTGTCTTGTATCCCCCTTTGTTGAAGCTGACTTGCAAGGGGACGTATTCAGGGTGCTCGTGGAAGTATATCGATGTTTGGTAGCACCCGGTTGTGAACGCGTACTTTCCAGTGAATATCGCCGCCCGTGATGGCGCGCAATAAACGCCCGCAGTATGTGCATTGGTGAAATTGACACCTTGGGATGCCAGTCGATCGATATTCGGCGTGTAGGCTCGAGGCGTTGTATCCAAGCAGCCAATCCAGTCATTCATGTCATCGACTGCAATGAACACCACATTGGGTCGGCTGGACTGGCCAATCGTTTGGGGGATCAATGATATGAAGGCGCTGAAGAGAAAAAGTGAGCGTAATGGCAGTTCCATATCTGGATTGAGATTGCTTGAAATTCGTCCTGGTTGAACACGTCCGGTTTGTTTATTCAGATTGATGTGATCGATCGGCGCAAGGTCTTCCCTTTGTATCGCTCAATTATTTGGTATAGACAAGCTTAGGAGAAGACTGCTAGCCTTCGAATCGTATTTTAGCCCGTATGACCCTAGAATCGATAGCTTCAAAATTCGACGCCCCTGGTCAGGTAGTGACTGTACTCAACATTGATACGGGAAACATCAATGACACCTACCGGGTTATCAAGCGAACGACGTATTCTGAAATTCAATTCGTTTTGCAGCGCATTAGCCAAGCCGTGTTTCCGAGGCCGGACCTGGTTATGGCGAATATGAAGGCGATCACGGACTTCGCTCACGAACGCCTGAAGTCGCAGGCGAGCCAATCAAGCCGCATTTGGCAGTTGCCTCGAGTGATTCCCACATTGGAAGGTAGCGACTATTTCCTGGACGCAGAGGGCGGTTATTGGCGGGCTTTATCCATGATCGCTTCGGCGACGTCGCATGAGACCGTCATCAGTCCGGAACACGCTCATGAAGCAGGTTACGTGCTGGGCCATTTTCAAAGCGTTATCGCTGATTTTCCAGCGGATAAGCTCGAGGATACGCTCCCCGGGTTTCACATCACTCCAGGATATCTCAAGCAATACGACAGCGTAATCAAGACAGACGGCGCCCAGCAACGTTTGGCAGCTTCATCGGAAGCCCGTCGGATAGCGGATTTCGTGGAAGACCGGCGCGCATTCGCTTCGATACTCGAGGATGCTGTAGAACGCGGCGAATTGAAGCATCGGCCCATTCATGGCGATCCCAAGATATCGAACATCATGATCGATGACATTACGGGCAAGGGGACAGCCATCGTCGATTTGGATACGGTCAAGCCGGGGCTGGTGCACTATGATTTTGGCGATTGCGTTCGGTCCGTTTGCAATCCGGCCGGAGAGGAGGCGAAGGACCTGAAGAATGTGCTAGTCGATGTGGACCTTTTTCAGACATTGGTTTCGGGCTATTTGAAGCAGGCCCGTTCTTTTCTTACCGATGCGGATCGAAAATATCTATATGACTCGGCCCGATTGATCGCGTTCGAGCTAGGATTGCGTTTTTTCGCGGACTACTTGAATGGCGATACGTATTTTAAAATCAATTACGAATCCCAAAACTTGAATCGGGCCCGAGTGCAGATGAAATTGTGTGAAAGTATCGAGATGAGGGAATCGAAGTTGAGGCGAGTTCTTGATGCGATTTAGGAGATGGGAATTGTTAAGTATTCCTGAATGCGTTCAGAAGCGTGTCCAACATTGGCAATTTAGACATAAATCCGATTGATACTCGAGCGTAGATGCGTACTAACAAAGACGCGTTGCTATACGACCCCTCTATGCGTAACCCGATTTTAAAGGCGTTCTCCCTATGCAGCCTATTCGTTTTCGCGAATGGAGGGGCCGCGGCTATAGCGACGGATCGGTTTTCCACGGAGATAGAGCCTTTGTTGGAGGCTTATTGCGTCAAGTGCCATGGCCCTGAGGAACAGGAGAGCAACTTGCGAATCGACACGCTTGACCGGGACTTCGTCAATGGCCGAGATGGGGAATCGTGGCATGATATGCTCGATGTACTCATTTTGGAGGATATGCCCCCTGAGGATGAGGACCAGCCCTCGGTCACGGAGCGAGCTGCTATCGTGGAATGGATCACAGATAAACTGACCCAAGCTTCTGAGATTCGGCGTTCTACTGGAGGGCAAGGCGTGGTGCGCCGTCTGACGCGGTACGAGTACAACAATACGCTTACGGACCTATTGGGCGTTGAACTCGACTACGCTAAGGATTTGCCGCCGGAATCGAGTAGCCACGATGGCTTCTTGAACAATGGATCCGTTATGGGCATGTCTTCCATGCAACTGGAATTCTATCTTAAGGCTGCCCAGCGGGGTCTGTCGATTGCCTTAGTGGAAGGCGCGGCTCCGTATCAATATCGGCATTGGAGCACGGAAAATGTAGCTCGACGTGAAGCGTGGGTTTTGGACGAACCGCATACTCGAAATATCCAGCCTGGCAACGCCTTCATGAGCCGTATCCTAGAATACCCTACAGAAGGAGCCGTTACAATCCGTGTCAAGGCTCATGCGGTGATCCCCGAAGGCAAGGGTCCTCCTCGGATGCGCGTTCGCATCGGCGTGCTTGCGGACACCTATATACCTGGAAGCCAAGTGGGGCAGGACATCGATGTTTGGGAAACAGCTACGGAGTCGGGCGTGTACGAGTTTAGAGGACGTTTGGAGGAGTTTCCGGTGCTTACGACTCCGACTCCGCACCCTGGACTGGTGATAACAGTTCAAAACACCTACGATGACGGTTCCGACGCGATTGAGATCATCGACTTGAGGCTGAATGAACAGCAGCGAGAGTTGAATACGCCGGATCCCGAACAGCCCTGGCTGGTGGTGGAGAGGGTTGAGTTTGTCGCGCCCGACTATGCGGTTTGGCCGCCGCGTCACCATCAAGACATTCTTGGATTGGGACAGGTCACGGCAGCCGAAGAAGAGGAGCGGGCTAGAGAGTCCATCGCAAAATTCATGAAACGGGCGTTCCGGCGTCCCCCTGCATCAAAGGAGGTCGATGAGGTCTACGCATTTTACAACGAGTCGCGCCAAAGCTATCCTACCCATATTCAAGCCATGCGACAGGCTTTGTCGATGGTCCTAGTTTCGCCTCAGTTTCTATATTTGATGGAGCCTAAAGGCGCCAAGCCGGGATTTCGCAAGCTGACCCCTCATGAAGTCGCTTCCAGGCTTTCGTACTTCTTGTGGAGTACAATGCCGGATGATCGTTTGATTGAGCTCGCAGATAATGGAAGATTGCTCAAGAATAACGTATTGAAAAAAGAGATACGTAGAATGCTGGATGCTCCAAAATCGAAACGATTCGTGGAGCAGTTCGCCGATCAATGGCTCGATCTAGGAGCTTTGGACCGGGTTGCCGTGAACCCGCAATTTTACCCTGACTTCAATGATCGGGTGAAACCGGACATGCGAAAGGAGTCTATTGCATTCTTTGAGGAGGTGCTGCGGGAGAATCTGTCGGCGCTCAATTTTCTAGATTCTGATTTCGCAATGCTCAACGAGCGATTGGCGAAGCACTACGGAATTGAAGGGGTCGTAGGCACAGAGATGTCCCGAGCGGCTCTGAAGCCGGAACACAGAAGAGGAGGACTGATTACGCAGGCCAGCATGCTAGTGGGCAACTCGACAGGCGAGGACTCGCATCCGATCGATCGCGCGGTTTGGATATTGGACCGTCTGCTGGACGATCCGCCGGCGCCGCCTCCTGCCAGCGTCCCGGACCTGGATCCTGAAACGCCGGGGTTCGCGCAGCTCTCTCTCAAGGAGCAACTAGAGATTCATCGCGACACGGAAGGATGCGTCAGTTGCCACCGCAAGATCGATCCTTGGGGCATACCGTTAGAGCATTTCGACGCGACAGGCTTGTACCGGACTGAAGTATTGCGTCTGACCGCGGAAGAGAAGGGCCAGGCCCGCAATCAGTCCGAATGGGCCCCCTTGGATGCGGAAGATGTAATGCCCGATGGCCATGAGATCAATGGCGCGGATCAGCTGAAGGCTTACCTGCTCGAAGAGAGAAAAGACGACTTCGCCCGCGCTTTAGTTGTAAAAATAGCCGCTTACGCCTTGGGCAGATCGATTGAGTTCACCGATGAGCCGATTATAGATAGGCTAACCGCGCAATTCGCTGACAATGATTATCGTCTGGATTTTTTGATCACATCCATAGTATCCTCCGAATTGTTTCTAACCCGCTAGATTGGAAAGACCTCCCCTATGAAGAAGAAATCTTGGCATATCGATCGACGAACCTTTTTAAGGGGAACGGGCGTTGCGCTGGGGCTGCCCTTCCTGGAATGCATGCGAACGCCTGCTCAGGCCGCGGTTCCTATTTCAGTGCCTAAGCGTTTGTGCTCCATATTCTTCCCATACGGAGCCAGCGTTCCCGGGGAGGACCACAAAGATAGAGATTGGGGTTGGTTTCCCGTGCGCGAGGGCAATACGTTCCGCTATACGAAGGTCATGAGGTCTCTCGAGCCGCTTCGGTCCTATACGACCGTAATCGGAGGGCTTTCTCACCCGACCGGACGCAGCATCGGCGGGCACGATACAGGCGACATTTTCCTGACAGGGGCGGATTTTAGCGGGGCCAACTTTCGCAATACCGTGTCATTCGATCAAGTAGCGGCCGCCAAATATGGGCACTTGACGCGATATGCGTCGCTCGTCCTTTCCAGCGATGGAGGCATCGGGTTGCCCACACGATCCAAGACGCTTTCGTTCACGCAATCGGGTCAACCCATTCCTGGTCTAGACAAGCCGCAGCAGATTTTCGATCGTCTATTCGGGGTAGATGCGGGAACGATTCAGGAAACCCGCCAGCGACTGGAAACGGAAACGAGCCTTCTGGATCGTGTGCTCGACCAATCCAAATCGCTTCGCAACAAGCTGGGCGCTCAAGATCAGCAGAAGTATGATGAATACCTGACATCTGTGCGCGATATCGAGAAGCAGGTGGCCCGGAGCCAGCAATGGCTGGATGTGCCGAAGCCTAAAGTCGACGCGTCGGAACTCAACCTGGACGTGACCACGGATGCGCCTCTGGATTACATGAAGACGATGTACGACCTGATGTACTTGGCGTTCCAATCGGATTCCACGCGCGTGATGACCTACATGCTTTCAGCTATGAACGGACAAATTTCAGGTCAATTCTCAAGGGCCCTCGGACTCGACTCGCAACATCGCCTCGCTCATGATGCAGGCAAGCCCAATGGGTTCGTCAATCAGGGTAAATGGAATGTATGCCTAGCTGAAAACCTAGCTCGTTTCTTAAGTCGCCTAGAGGCGACTCCTGAGGGAGACGGCAACATGCTAGACAATACGCTCGTGCTGCTAGGAACTTCCAACAGCCGCACGCATAACAATCGCAACTATCCCTTGATATTCGCCGGTGGCAATAGCATGGGATTCAAGCATGGACAGTACCTTCAGTTCGACAAGGAAGGAGAGGACGCCCCCATGTCGAATCTGCTCTTTACGATGCTGAATCGTATGGGCGTATCGGATACTGGTTTTTCGGATAGCACGGGCGATCTGTCTGAGCTATACGTTTAAAAATCAAAAGGCGTTCGAGTCTAGAATCGGTTCTTGGCAACGATTTCTCGGAGCCGTTTCTTCAGGTCTTCTCCCGTATCGTAGATCATTTGCTCACTGGTAGGGAAGGCGATCTGCGAATTTGCGACTAGACGTCGATAGTGGTCGTCAAGCGCTCGGGCATCGCCCGAGTGAGAGCAGTATTCATGGTTGAATACGAACTCCGACGATACTGGAAACCGGGAGAATCCCTCGTCGCCCAGGTAAGGACGAAACTCGACATCCGCAGTTATGCGAACCGACTTCGTTTGCCGAAATTCTATGATCGAGGAATGGACCGTGATGTAGCGGTCACGCTTGATATCGTTTCCGGACTCGTCCTTAAGCACGTTTCCGTTCGCGTCCAGTTCGTACTCGAAACCATCCTTGATACGTCGTTCCTTGACGAACTCGCGTTCGTGAATGCGGTCGGGGCTGACGGAGATGCTGCGAAAGACGACCAGCATCTCGTAGTCGTACTCGATGTTCTCGATGGGGGCGCTATGATAAACAGTCCATTGGCTATTAAGCTTGTAGGCTTCGAAGTCCAGGAGATCCATTTCCAGGCGCTGCGGGAGGGCGACGCCGGTATCGTTCGCGAGGGAAACCTGCACGAAATTCGTGCCTTTGTACTGCGCTTCGCTGGCGAGGATGCCTGCATCACGGTAGTTCGGATTGATCGACAGGAGGTGATTGAAGTTGTCGTAGGCGATGCGGGCATCGTACTTGTCGCCTGCTTCCAAGCGGCTCTTCGCCTGGTCGTATAGCCGTTCCGAAAAATTGGCTTTGGCGACCAGGATTTCGTTGTCGTAATTGTCGAAGCGAAACTCCGCGTCGCGTCCTTGATCAGGCAAATATAGAGGAAGCAACGGGCGAATGTAGTCTTGGCGCGCCCTGAGCTCCACATAGGCGCGGTAAGTTGATTCCAGGGATTCCGTGGTATCTTCAATTCGATAGCGATCGATATTCCGGAGGTCTCGATCCACTGCCTTGGCGAATGCTTCCTCCAGCAATAGAATGTACTCTTGGGACTTTTTCTTGGTCTTGCTCTTACGAAGATTGTCTACCGCGTTCCGAATGGCGCGCTCGTAGTTGCCAGAGGCTACGCTAACGTGAGTTTCCTTGAGCGTATTGCAACCGGCCAGAATGATCGCGCAGGAAGCGAGGAGGATATATGAGGAGTTGGTGATGAAAGATCTAGAGGTCATGTTAGGCAGGTCAGTCAAGATTAGACGTTATGCGGCTACGCGCTTTTTTCAACTGATCGAGAGTGTTAATTGATTAGACGGCGTCGTTCTGTATTTATTCATCGCATTCCCACCTTTTTGGGTCGGATCAGCGGGTCCTTTTAGTAGGATGGTATTAAGTAATTGGACTCAAATTCGTGTGCTGGATCCTTCCTTGGAAATCGCTTGCCTCGAAGCGATTGCGTTGGCAGCGTGCCAGCAATTGCAATTCCCTCGCTATGACTGAAAGAAATACCCCACCACGTGGAAACGAGATCTCACGCTTCTGGGCTCGTCCTAAAAGTTTCGTAACCCTTGCTGCTTTAATACTTATGCCAATGGCGTTTCAGACGGGATGCGCTTCCAAAATGAAGAAAGAAGTGACGATTGAAAATGACGTACTCAGCGCGACGATTCGGACGTTTGGCGCGGAACTATACAATATTCGCCACAAGGCTTCCGGTACCGAGTACATGTGGCAAGGGGATCCCGAATACTGGGAAAATCGGTCTCCTGTGATGTTTCCGGTGAATGTCCGTTTTAAGGATAATAAATATTTGTATAAAGGAGTTGAATACGAAATCCCAAAGATGGGTTTAGCGGTAATTTCCCAGTTCGAGCCCGAAGTTAGCGATGACGGAGAATCCGTTGCATTCACGCTGCGACCCAATGAGGAAATCCGGAGCCGGTACCCGTTCGATTTCGTCTTCAAGATGATCTATCGACTGGAGGGAATGAACCTGGTGAATGAATTCGTGGTCGAGAATGAAGGGGATGAAGCCCTTTATTTCGCGACAGGTGGACATCCCGGTTTCGCATGCCCTTTCATTGATGGACGGGATAGAAGCGACTACCAGATCTCATTTTCTGAAACGCTGAATGTGCAGCGAAACGAGATTTCAGATAGCTTGATTCAAACGACTCGTGTTCCTTTTCTAACGAACGAAAACGCGTTCTCGTTGGACGACCCCAGAATACCCAACGGTGGCATGTTTCAAAAGAACATGAAGGCGCGAGTCATAAGCGTCGGCCGGACAGGAATGGAGCCTTACATATCGGTCGATTTGGGAGACTTTCCAAACGTAAACCTCTGGAGTCCTCCTGGAATGCCCTTTGTTTGCATCGAGCCGATGGTGGGACACCATGACAATCAGGAGTCGCCAATGGCGATCGAAGAGAAACCCTTCTTGATTCGAGCTGACCCGGGGGAATCGAATCGCTACGCTTTTACGATCAGGGTGAATCACAACGGAACCTTGTGACGGTTCCAGCGAAATTCGTAGCTGCGTTTGTTCCACGCGAGCGATTAGATTTTAATTTGGATTCCTAGATTCAGAAGGTTAAGCTTCATGTCTTCTGATTCCCTCCGACAATCCCGCCCCTTCCTTGAAATGAGGGACATCGTCAAATCCTTCCCCGGGGTGAAGGCGCTGAAAGGCGTATCCTTAACTTTGAATACGGGAGAAGTTCTAGCGCTTATAGGCGAGAATGGCGCTGGAAAGAGCACTTTGATGAAAACCTTAGGGGGAATCCATCAACCGGATTCCGGCTTCATAGCGATCGAGGACAGCCAGGTGAACTTGAATTCGCCGGCGGCGTCGCAGGCCATGGGCATCGCTCTAATTCATCAGGAATTTAGCCTAGCTCCGAATCTAAGCGCTGCAGACAATATTTTTCTGGGAAAGGAACGCGGTCGATTTGGCCTATTGGATAGAAAGTCGGAAGTCGCCAAAGCAGATGAGCTGTTCGATCTTCTAGGAATTCGCATCGATTCCCAATCGCCCTGTAGCGAATTGACTGTAGCGGAGCAGCAGTCGGTCGAGATTGCTCGGGCATTGTCATCCGATGCCCGCATCATCGTCATGGATGAGCCTACCGCGGCGCTTAGCCAACAGGAAACCCAGGCCCTAATGAGAATCGTCCGAGAGCTGAGGCGAAAAGGGATAGCGATCGTTTATATAAGCCACCGACTCGAAGAAGTGTTTGAACTAGCGAATCGGGTAACGGTGCTCCGAGATGGGGAAACTGTCGGGGAATGCGGCATCGAGGAAACATCCAAAGGGCAGCTGATCGAATGGATGGTGGGTCGTCCGTTGAACGAAGAGTTTCCCGAGCGAGACGCGAAAATTGGATCGGTCTGCTTGACCGCTGAAAACTTGTCTCGTGAAGGATCTGTTGATGGCGTGAGCTTTCAGCTGCGATCAGGCGAAGTTCTTGGGATCGCCGGACTCGTGGGCTCCGGTAGAACCGAATTGGCTCGGCTGCTGTTCGGAGCCGATCGCTCGGATTCGGGAACGATACGATTGAGGGGAGAAGCAGTTGATGTTGGTCAACCTGCTGATGCGATTGGGAGCGGCATTTGCTTGCTTACGGAAGATCGCAAGAGCCAAGGATTGATTCTGATTCATTCGGCCCTTGAAAATTTTGGACTTCCCAATTTGAAGGAATTTGGGAAAGGGGTTTTTATAAATCACGAAGCGGAGCAATCTGCGTTTAGAGGCTATGCCAGCAGCCTTAAGATCAAATTGTCGGATCCATTGCAGCGAGTAGGAAACCTCTCAGGAGGCAACCAGCAAAAAGTTGTAATCGCAAAATGGTTACAGAATAGCGCGGATGTATTTATATTCGACGAACCGACGCGTGGCATCGACGTGGGAGCGAAGTATGAAATTTATCTGCTGATCAATCAACTTGTCGGTGAAGGAAAATCGGTCATTCTAATTAGCAGCGAATTGCCAGAGGTGATGGGTATGAGCGATCGCATTCTGGTCATGAAGGAAGGCCAAGTATGCGGCGAGATTCCTGAGGCGAAAAAGGCGACTCAAGAAAGCGTCATGCGAATGGCGCTAGGAGCAGACAATTGAAGGAAATGAAGTGGCGGATTCCAAAATTGAGCTTCGGAGACTATGGAATGATAGTCGCTCTGATGGGCTTGTGCCTGTTGTTTAGCATTCTGACGTTGAACCGTCAATCAGGCTTTGGAGCGGATGCTGAAGACTCGCTCGTTGAAGTAACGCTGGAGCGCGTGCCTGATGGGAGATTCGTTCTGGTCGTTGGGGCGGACAATACGGAATCAGGAGCATTCGCTGAAAATGTATTCGAAAAGCTGGTGCAATTGAATCGGAACGATGTCGAATTGATTGTCGGCAGTCCGAGAGACCTCCGCCTCGCTTTGGATTCGTTACGAGAGAAAGATGGTTCGCTCGGAGCTGTGCTTACGAGCGGCGATGCGTCGAAATGGCTCGTCCTCGAGCAGATTGAGCGGAACTACCCGGAGTTCTCTGGGTTCAGGCTGGAGTCGCCGCGCGAGCGACTATGGCCCGATTTCTTGAAGGCATCCAATCTCCTCGCAATCGTAGAGCGTATTGTCGTCATCGCCATAATCGCGATCGGCATGACCATGGTGATTATTACCGGCGGCATTGACTTGTCGGTGGGGAGCTTGATTGCGCTCTCAGCGGTAGTGGGAGCAACCGTGGTGAAATCGATGGGTGGGCCGGATGCGTCGGGATTCGCGGTCGCTTTAGGATTCGCGGCAGGGATCGCTTGTTGCGGATCCATCGGATTGATTGCGGGTGGGCTCGTCTCGAGATTCAAGGTAGCGGCGTTTATCGTCACGCTTGGGATCATGATGATGGCCAGGGGGCTGGCTTTCATGACGACAGGTGGATTCTCGATCGATCAGGTTCCGGATTCGTTCGTTTGGTTGGCGCAAGGCAGATTGCTAGGAATCCCTAATACCGTGATCCTATTGATTCTGATCTATTCAATCGCGCATGTATTCATGACGCACACACGCTATGGTCGCTATATTTATGCGGTTGGAGGAAATGCGGAAGCAGCGCGATTGGCCGGAGTGCCGATTGGCCTTGTTATCGCCCTCGTATACACCGTAAGCGGGTTGACTGCGGGATTGGGAGGTTGCTTGCAGGCGTCGATGGTAAGGGCGGCTGCGCCAAATATGGCTAACATGTACGAGCTCTACGTTATCGCGGCGGTCGTCGTCGGTGGAACGAGCCTGTCGGGTGGGTCTGGAAGGGTGTTCGGCACATTGATTGGAGCGTTCATCATCGCTGTCATTCAAAACGGAATGAACCTGCTGGGTATCAAGAGCTATGCCCAAATGTTTACCCTTGGGTGCGTGATCGTGCTTGCCGTATTGCTGGACAAGGCCCGGCAAAGCGGTGGCTTTAAAGCGCTTTTTTTGGGACGGTAAACGCAGATACGCTAAGCAGCCTCTCAACTGGCAGTTTGCAATAATCGCTTGCCTCGAGCTCTTAAAGTGGGATCAATGAACATCGTTTTCATCCCTATCGTCCCCATGAAGATTCGAATACTGCTCTCCTTCCTGATTTCCGCGTCGGTTCTTGCCCTAACGTCCTGTTCGAATACAGGCAGCGAAGATGCTGGAGAAATGCGCGGAAAAATAGGCATGACCTGCATGGACTTGACCAATCCTTTCTTCAAGCTCATCGCGAACGTGATGGAGGAAGAAGCGGCAAAGCATGGCTATCGATTGGTCGCTCTCGATGGAGCAAACGATGGAGCGACTCAGAATGCGCAGCTCGCAGATTTCATCGCTCAGGACTACGACGCGATTTTTTTGAATCCAGCGGACTCGAAAGCGGCTGCAGAGGGAGTGAGGAAAGCCTATGGAGCGGGCGTTTCCGTATTCACGTTCGATATCCAAATCAACCACGAGGAGGTCAAGGAGATGGTGACCTCGCATATCGGCAGCGACAATTTTCAAGGGGGACAACTTGCTGGAAAGAGCATGATGATGGCCACCGGCGACCAGGGAGAAATCGCGATTGTGGGCTTGCCGGAAGCGACCTCATGCATTCTGCGTGTGGCCGGATTCAAGGACTCTTTGGAGAAGAACGGCAGCAAGCTGAAGATCGTGACCGAGCTCAACGGCAATGGGAATCGCAGCGAAGGGTTCGCCGTTACCAACGACATTCTGCAGGCCCATCCAAATATCGTCGGAATATTCGCCATCAACGATCCATCCGGGCTTGGCGCCTATGCGGCGGTTGAGAAGGCGGGGAAGACGGATCAGATTACTATAGTCGCCTTCGATGCCTCGCCCGCGGGGAAGCAAGGGGTCTTCGAAAAGAAGCTTTACGATACGCCGCAGCAGTATCCTCGAAAGATGGCGATCGGTACCGTGGAGTCGTTCATCAAGCATCTTGAGGGGGAGGAGCTGGAAAAGCGTGTATTCATTCCCTGCACGCACTACTACTACGAGACCGCGGTCAACGACGAGACGCGCGTGAGCGAGCAGTGGTAAGGGAAGTCCAACAATCCTATTTCGTGTCAGTTCCTTTTCGGAAAACGATGTCCCCGTAGTATCCCATGGCGGCGCTTTTGGTGTCGTCGGAGTCTGTCATGATGGCCACGCCTGTGATCTTCATGGGCTCCTCGCCAAACGCCGCTCGATAATCTTCGAGCAAATTACTGGACTCCATTCGCCAAGATCCAGCATGCTCGTTCCCGCTTTGAGTGGCGACCATATACACCCAATGCGTGTATGGGTTGGGCGCGATGGTTCCTTTAGAAGCCTTGTTCGCCCAGACGTAGTTCAAGGCGCGGAGGGGAATCTCGTAATTGGTGAATGTCTTGATAAGCTTGTATTTGACGCGATCCATCCATGACAACTGGGAGACGTCATAGTCGAAAGTCAGGTAGATCCGCGCCGCATAGTCATCGCCTTTCTTACGAGTCAAGTCGCCCTTTTCCAGCGTGCTGCTAATTTTCCAGCTCCATTCGATCACGTCGAACTCAGTAGGGTCTATATCTACCGCGTAAACCAGGCCGGAAGCGCTATTGTCGCTTGAAGCAGCTATGCTCGAACCTTCTTCATTATTGACGAGGTGGTAGCGCGTTCGCTCGCGCCCAGGGAGCGAGAGCACGCTCCATCGAGGATTTTCGTAGTCCTCTTCGAGCGAGGCCGGATCGAACTCGCTTGCAGGAATGCGAATGCTGTTCGCAGTCTCCAATCCAGCAGCGGATACGATGGAGATGCACGCTATCGCTACTCCAAATGCTCGCCTATACTCTATGAGCATTTCATTTCCTACGGTTGACCTTTCATGATGATTTAGAATGCTTTGCCTATTCGCTACACGTATATATGAAGACTTTGATTGAGGATTCCTGCTCCAAGCTGGAAAATGTCCGCAAATGCTTGTCGGAAGTGATCGTCGGCCAAAAAGAGCTGGTGGACCGATTGCTGCTAGCCTTGCTTTGCGATGGGCATGTTTTAATCGAAGGTGTTCCGGGCGTGGCGAAAACCTTAGTTATAACGACCTTGGCGAATTCGATAAAGGCGACTTTCAGCCGTGTTCAATTCACGCCTGACTTGTTGCCCAGCGACTTAGTAGGGAGCTTGGTGTATGATCCCAAGGAGCATCGGTTTACGGCAGAAAAAGGACCTGTATTCGCAAATTTGGTACTGGCGGACGAAATTAATCGAGCGCCAGCTAAAGTGCAGAGCGCTCTGCTGGAATCGATGCAAGAGAAGCAGGTAACGCTCGGGAAGGAATCCTATCCGCTTCCGCATCCGTTTTTGGTACTGGCGACTCAAAATCCGATTGAGCAAGAGGGAACCTATACGCTTCCCGAAGCCCAGGTTGATCGATTCATGTTCAAGCTGAAAGTCGGCTACCCGAACATGGACGAAGAGCATCAGGTAATGCGGCGTATGGCGAGGTCCGCCCCCCGCGTCACGGTCGACCCCGTGATTGAATTGAGCGACATTCTGGAAATGCGCGGCTTGCTGGACAAGGTGTATATCGACGAGAAGGTTGAACGGTACATTCTAAGGGTGGTGGATGCCACTCGCAATCCAGAATCGTATGGGCTGGATATTGCCCGCTATCTGCGATTCGGGGCATCTCCGAGAGCTACGATCTATCTTTCATTGGCTGCTCGCGGATACGCATTGCTCAACCAACGCGAGTTTGCGGTCCCGCAGGACATCAAGGACATCGCGTCGGATATACTGCGCCATCGCATGGCCCTGTCCTATCGAGCGGAGGCCGAAGGGCTAACATCGGACGCCTTGATCGAGAAATTGCTGGCGGCTGTCCCGATTGTCGAGGAATGAGTGCGTCGGAAGACAGTCGACTCAATCTGCTGGAGTTGAAGTGTCGTAAGCCCGTCGAACACTTGCTCGCGGGCGAGTATCGAAGCGTATTCAAAGGGAGGGGCATAGAATTTGAGGATGTTCGAGCGTATTCGCCGGGTGATGACGTTCGATCGATGGATTGGAAAGTCACTGCCCGTACGGGTGTTCCCCATGTGAAACGCTATGTTGAGGAGCGGGAGCAGTTTTTCTTTCTGTTAGTGGATATGTCGGGATCGACGCGATCGGATCATCTAGGAGCGAAGCGGCAGATGATCGCTGAATTCTGTGGTCTCCTTGCCTTGTCCGCATTGTCGAATAGCGATCGTGTGGGTCTGGTCCTCTTTACCGATCAAGTTGAGCATGTGGTACCTCCTTCGAAAGGCAAGTTGCAGGGTATACGAGTTTTGGATGCGCTACAATCGTTCCAATCCGAAAATGCTGGGACTCATATAGAGTCAGCGCTGGATGTTTTTGGGCATTTAGCGCGAAAACGATCGGTAGCGTTCGTTGTCTCAGATTTCCATGCGGAAGGGTATCGGAGCGAATTGCAAGCGGCGGCATTCAAGCATGACGTGATCGCAGTCAATCTGGTAGAGGAGATCGAGACGCGTACGCCTTCTTGCGGTCTTGCTCGAATTCGGGACTCGGAAACAGGAGAGACGCGCGTTGTCGACTTCGACGCCGCGATGGGCGAATCAAGCCCCAAATCCTGGCTCTTGCAAGAGGAACTGCTCGAGTGCGGAGTGGATTTGATAGATCTACCTGTAGGGGCCGATTGCGTGTCGACGCTGTCGAAGTTCTTTAGATCACGTCAACGGATGGCTGCGGGAGAGTCGGGAGGATGAGCAGTTTCGGGATTTCGAGTTTGCGCTGCGAATGGACCTCATCGCTTGCGAAAGCATCGGCCCTGTTCCTGGCGCTAGCCCTGCTTTCGAAGTCGGTTTACGCAGCCGATACGATTTCGGTGGAAGCGGACACGGATGGATCCTATCATCCAGGGGACCTGATCGAAATCGAGATCCTGTATCGCTCCAAGGAAATTAGGCAAGCGCAGCTCCATGCGCCACTGCATGAATCAGCGCGGCTTGTCGATCAGCAAGCCTTTCCTCTCATATTGGATTCAGGAAACGAATACGCGTTGAAATGGGTGCTCCTATATCAATTTGCCCGTTCTGGCGGAATCGAGCTCGATCACGGGTTTATTGAGATCGAGTCAAGCGATGGAATGCGACGTGAAGCAATCGCTCCAATTTCGATTGATGTAGTTGGTTTTGGGGAAGAGACGGACAGCGATGAGCCTCAACCATTGCCTGAATCCGCGATTGAGAAGTCGAAGACTCCCTGGACATGGGGAATCTTGCTCCTCGCCCTTTCGGGAAGCGCCGTTGCGCTCTGGCGAATTGCGAATCGGAATGTCATAATTGAATCGAATGAGCGTGAGGATCCTTCCACGCTCTTGGCCAAGCAACTGCGAACAGCGATCCTGTCCGACGATTCTGCTCCTATCGAGCGGTTTCTCTCGGGCCCTTGCGAACAGCATTCCAGCGGCTTGCGTCAAGCCTTGGAGGATGCCGTGTATTCGAAAAATCCTGCGATCGATAGAGTGATCCAGCAAATTGAGAAGGAGCTTGCTCGATGACCTTCGCGTATCCCTGGGCGTTTGCCTTGCTGATCGTTGCGATAGGTGCTCACCTAAGGCGTCGCCATCGATCCGGGTTAACGGTAGCTTCGGTGGATCAATGGCAGTTCATTCCCCCAGGTCGTTCCCGTTTCCTGTGGCTGATTGGCGGACTAGACTTCTTGGCCATCGCGTTTCTGATTGCCGCGATGGCCCGACCTCAAGCAGGTTCCAGCGAGTCGGTGGAAGAGGCGGAAGGCATAGCCATTGAATTGCTTGTCGACGTTTCCAGCAGTATGGACCGCACAGTCGATCTGCCTGACCGTAGCAGCAAAACTTGCATGGAGATCGCTAAGGAGCTGCTTGAACGATTCATATTGGGTGATGGCGAAAACCTATCGGGGCGGCCCAATGACTTGATTGGATTGATCAGCTTCGCTCGGTATGCCGATACGCGCAGTCCCTTGACTTTCGGGCATCAAGCGCTGGCGCAAATCGTAAGGAATTTGGAAATACAAGATCGTCCCAATGAGGATGGAACAGCCTATGGCGATGCGCTGACTCTCGCATGCGCTCGATTGGAGAAGCTAGACGACCTGAAGTCGCTCAATCCAAACCAAAAGCTTGCAGATATCGAGAGCCGTATCGTCGTACTGCTTACGGATGGCGAGAACAATTCAGGCAGCCACTTGCCTTTGGAGGCAGCGGGATTGGCAAAGAGCTGGGGCTGCCGCGTCTATGCCATAAGCTTAGGCGATTCCGACATCGATATGGGTGGGACGGTCACAATCGATGAGCCTGAATATTCTGATGCGGAACGAACGCTTCAACGAATTAGCGACGAGACTGGGGGTCTTTTTAGAAGGGCCACCGGCTACGAGTCGCTTCGATCGATCTATGAAGAAATTGACGCGCTTGAACGCACGCGAATCGAGACGCGTACCTATACCGTAGTTTCCGAGTGGTTTTGGGCGCCGCTTGCATTGTCGCTCTCGCTACTGGCGCTACGACTGGTGCTCTCGTCCACATGGCTAAGGGTGGTGACATGATTGCAGTAGTCTTCCAATGGCCCTGGATGCTGGCTTTGATTCTTGGCGCCATTCCCTTGTGGATGGTGATGCGGCACGCAGATGCGAAGAGTCGATCGGCTCGAACGGCGCTGGGAGGGGGAAGCGTTACGAAAGCAAGCAACTGGATGGAGGTGGCGGTTTACGCGCTTATCGTCCTTGCGCTGGCCCGTCCCGGATACAACCCCACTCGATTCGAAATTTCTGAATCCGGAAGGGACGTTGTCTTTGCTTTGGATGTATCCAGAAGCATGCTCGCCCAGGATGCGTTCCCTTCTCGACTGGAAGCGGCGAAACAGGGGATTCGTGATTGCCTGGATACCTTTGTAGGAGAACAGGTGGGTCTGGTGATTTACGGAGGAAGCTCATCGATCAGCTGTCCCTTGACTTCGGACTATGACTTCGTCCGGTATATGCTGTCTCAAGTGGAGCCGCGGATCGTTGAGTTTGGCGGAACATTGCTGTTGTCGGCGATCGAAAAATCGATCGATCAAGTTTTTAGCAAAGAGCGAAAGGGATTCCAGGACCTGATCGTGCTCACCGACGGCGAGGACCATGGACCTGGCGTCGAGCGAATGGCTGAGCGCGTACGGGAGAGCGGGGTGGATCTGCTGCTCGTCGGAATTGGAGATTCCAAGATCGGTTCGCGGATTCCGATCGCTAACGATGAGGGGGACATTATTCCGCTCAAGCATGAAGAGGCTGTTGTATATTCGAAACTCGAAAGCGCCGAGCTTTCTGCGCTTGCAAAAAAGAGCCCAAATAGTGAATACATAGAAGTCGGTACTTTGCCTTTTCATTTGGGAGATGAGTACACGAGCTTTTCGGAAGGCAAGGGCGTAAAGGATTCTGGAGGGGATTCAAGCTACACTGTATATGAGGAAGGAGCGTTCCTGATTATGCCGATGGCGTTGGTCCTTGCATTGCTTCTAGCAGGAAATTTTGGCCGAACTCATTTATCGACATCGATGGCGGCGCTTGTCGTTTCTATCGCATTGAACGAACGGGCGAGCGGTCAAAATAGTGAAGAACCGGTCAACTTTGATAACGCGATTCTATTGTTGAAAGAAGGAAGGTACTTGGATGCCGGCAATGCGTTTAGCGAGCTTTCCTTGGAGTGGGAGCAGAACGACCGCGAATCGGGTCGCCTCGCAGCGACTACATTCAACGAAGGCTTGAGTTACTACCTTTTGGCCGAGAACGCTCGCGCGGAAGCGCCGCGTGAGGCTTTGAATGCGGCTCTCTATGCGCAAGAGATATTTTTCAAGGCGGCTCGAATCGACCCTGGCAATCGTCGGTCCGGCCGGCGCTTGGAGGCGCTAGCGACAATGGTAGATGCTATCGAAGCGCGCATTGAACGGGAAGAGGAGCAAGAGCAGGAACGAGATGAGAAGATCGAGGCTTTGCTCGCTCGAATACGGGAGTTGCTGGAACGGCAGACGGAATTGAAGCGCGACGTTGAGAGCGCGGATATTGACCGGGGCCCTCAGAATCGTAGAATATCGCTGCCCAATGCACGAAGCGTGAATCCACCTCAAGACGCGGATGCCAATGGAATCGCATTTCAAAGCTCGCAGCATCTGCTAAGCGAGGAAGGGAGTGAGATAGAGGCCGAGATGACGCGTTTGGATACGGAATTTTCGCTAGCGACTTCAATGCTTAGCGGTGTTTCGGATGCGCCGGTCGACACGATCTTTAAACGTCCCTTGGAGCTAATGGATCAGGCGGTCGCCGCTCAACGAGAAGCTGAGGAACTACTGCCGCAGTGGCGATTTTGGCCCGCCGCCAGAACGCGCCAATCCGTAGCCATGGCCCGATTGCAGGAGATATTGGATCTATTCGCATCAAACAGCGATAACGATGGCGAAGCCGATTGGGAGGAAGAGGACTGGGAGGAGTACATGGATATGGATCCAGGTGAATCCCTATCGTCCTCGATTCCCATGAAAGGCGACTTTAGGCAAGATGCCCTGATGCAACCGCTCCCGGTGCCCAATTTTTCAGCGGATGACATCTTGAAGGAAGAAATGGGAAACCAGCAATTCAGGCAACAACAGCGCGCGAAGGCGAATGCAGGGAAGGTGGAAAAGGATTGGTGACACCGTTTAAAAAAGGGATCCGGGCACGTTTCGCATGGGAGCGAGCGCTTATCGTTTGCATCTATGCTCTCATGTTTAGCCCGACATGGAGCGATGCGCAGGAAGATGAGTTTCAAGCGATCGAGGTAAGCATGGAACTGAGCGATGCCAGCTGGTTCGTTAATGAACCGGCTAACGCTGTAATTTTCGTAACCTCGAACAATGAACCGGTTGCAAGATTTGCTGACACGTATTCAGATTTTCAATTCTATGAATCAGAATTCGTAAAGTTGGATAATGACGAGCGTGGCGATTTCGGCATGGCCATCGAATTCGTTCCTCTGCGGACCGGTATTCGAGCTATTCCTTCGATCGAGATAGAAATTGCAGGGGAGATTTTTAAAACGGCGGTGCGGGAGATCCTGGTGGGAGAGGCGAAATCAACCGCGGCGATGACTTTCTCCATCACTGCAAACAAAAAACGGGCCTACGTGGGTGAGCCGATCCGACTGGATTTCGTTTGGCGATGCGATCTTCCGATGAACCAAATTCGGGACTTGCGACTGAATCCAAGCTTTTTTGGCGATTCGGGTTTGGAAGTGGTTATTCCTCGAGTTAGCGCTCCTGAGGAAGAGCAGTTTGGCGTGCCAGTGGCAGGTCGCCGCGCAATCGCTCGACGATCCGCTAACGAGGAAGGATTTCCTCCGAATCTAGGCGAGTTGCGTTTTTCCGTATTCGTAAGAGCCAAGACAACAGAGCGTATCGAGATTTCGAGAACACGGCTCCTTTGTTCACGGTTGCTGGCAGAGAATGCTCAGTCGAACCGGTATGCGGCCTATTTCAACAATGCCCTATTCGAAAGCGCGGATCGTTCGTCAGCCTACGAAAAGCTCCATGCCTTCTCTGAAGCCTTCGCAATTGAGATTTTGCCGCTTCCCGCCAAAAATAGAGAAGAATCGTTCAGTGGATTGTTTCAGTTTGAGTCGATCGACATCTCGATCGCCCCTAATCCAGTCGAGGTGGGGCAGCTAATGGAAATTCGGATCGATGTAGAATCGGAGATCTGTTCCGAGATGCTATCCATTCCGGACCTGAGCCGACAATCCTCGTTGCGTCATCGGTTCTGGGTGAGCTCGGAAATAAATGAAGTCTGGAGACCCGATGGCCGGACCTTCGTGGTTCGAGCGCGTCCGTTTACCACTGAATTGAACGCGTTTCCCAGTCTCGCTATTCAGACATTCGCGCCAGAGGAGGGAGCGTTCGTATCAACGCGGACTCAGCCCATATCCATGGAAGTGACGCCCAGGGATGGGATGCATTACTTTCCCATTCAGAATATTCCAGATGCTCAGTTTTCCGTGGTTGGCAACGACGAAGGGATTTGGCAGAACTACGAAGCAAGCATGATGAACGATATCCTCAACAGCGTTTTCCAACTCTTGGCCGAAGGTATGAGTATCGTCGTCGCGACCGGAGCGCTCCTAGCGATATTCGGGTCTCTTTTGGCGAGGGAGTGGCGGAAGCGAGCGGTGGATGCCGACTATCGACGGCAGAGACGAGCGTACAGCGCGTTCAAGCGAAATCTAGCGAGCGGGATGGAGCCTGCGAAGGCGCTCAGCCTGCTCGTTGCCGGTTGCTTTGGCTGCCGAGAAAGCGCCCTCACGGCAAAAGATGCGGCTCGATTGATTCGGGCGTTGAATGGACAAGGGCATTCACAATTGGAAGATGAAGTCAGGGAGGTCATGGAATCGAGGGATCTTCAGCCTTATGCTCCTAGCGAGTTGGAAGATTCGACGCGCGTCGAAGTCGCGAAGGTCGGCGAGCGTGTGTTCGATTACGCTAAGAAAGGAGCGTTGCTCTGCGTAGCATTCTTCGTTGTGGACGGTTCGGAGTATTCCCATGGATCGAATTGGGAAACTGTGGAATCGCTTTTTGCTCAGGCTTTGTCCGCTGACGAAGCGGCGCTGGAATCGAGCGGAGCGGAGTCCCGATTCGCGGAAGCGGCCCTGGCTTTTGAAGCCTGCGGCGAAGCAGGGGTTAGGCCTGGTCTGTCTTGGTTCAATGCTGGGAATGCCTGGCTGAAAGCCGGCGAGATTGGGCGAGCAATCGGGAACTATCGACAGGCCCAGTTATACCGCCCCTTCGACAGCAATATCGCGCTCGGTCTTGAAACGGCGCGAGCGCTTAAGCTCGACACCTTCGCAAGCGCTGAATCGAATAACTCCCTACCAACGCGATGGGTAAAAGCCGGCTTTTCGGTTTCTTGGATACTAGCCTGTACTAGCGTTATTTTCTGGATACGTTATCGAAATCGAGCTTGGCAAGTCGCTTTGGGGCTTTGCGCCTTGCTTGCGCTGGTTTCGGGGTCCCTGGTTGGGTATCGATGGATTTATGGCACCGGAGAGGGTGTGCTGATCGTCGACGAGGCCTATGGGCGAAAGGGCCCGAGCTATTCGTATGTTTCCGCCTTTGTAGATCCGTTGCACAACGGTCTGGAAGTGGATTTGATCGAACGACGCTCTGACTGGGCGCGTGTTCGCCTCGCTGATGGAAGCCACTGCTGGCTGCCGCAGGAGGTGTTGATGATTCTGACCCCCTAGGAATCCGTTTTCATCCTGCAGGCGAAAATACTTGTCTATAGTTCCCGATCCGGTCTTAATACCGTTAAATGCGAACCCCCTATTCGAGCGCATCATCTCAGAAGCGAATTAGAGCTATGAGAGGCGGATTGCCTTTCTGGCTACAGCTTGCGCTGGGAGCATTGGCTCTTCTCGCTGTTTCCATTCTCTCCATCGATCGCGCGACGTCCGAGATCCATCGACCCACGGTGGGGAAAGACTCCATGGAGGTTACGTTTAACGCGGATGTGCGGGCAATTTTGTCTGAAAACTGCTTTTTCTGTCACGGTCCCGATGCAGCGGAGCGTAAAGCGGACTTGCGTCTGGACTCGTTTGCAGACGCGACGCGCGACCGGGATGGATACCGGGTAATCGCTCCGGGGAATCCCTCAGAAAGCGAGTTGATAGCGCGGCTGCTCGAAGACAGCGACGAAGACAAAATGCCTCCTCCAGACTCCGGTCGCGTAGTTACGGACGAGCAACGGGAGATTCTTGAACGATGGATCGAGCAGGGAGCGGAATACGAAGGGCATTGGGCATTCATCCCACCGGAGCGGCCGCCGGAACCGATTGTCGCGCAACCGGATTGGGTTCAAAATCCAATCGACTCGTTTATCCTGGATCGCCTGGAAGACAATGGAATCGATCCTTCTCCTGAAGCGGATAAACGTGTCCTTCTTCGTCGACTTTCCCTCGACCTGACGGGACTTCCTCCAACGCCAGAAGAGCTGGATGCCTTTGAGCGCGACGATTCGCCCGACGCCTACGAACGGCAAGTTGATCGCATCCTGGCGTCTCCTCATTACGGCGAGCGAATGGCGCTGCCTTGGCTGGATGCAGCCCGCTATTCGGATTCGAATGGGTTTCAGCAGGACGGCGATCGCCATGCTTGGCCTTGGCGCGATTGGGTCGTGGATGCAATGAACGCGAATATGCCTTTTGATCAGTTTACGATTGAGCAGATTGCAGGAGACTTGCTGCTGAATCCTGACAAGGAGCAGCTGATCGCTACTGGGTTCAATCGGCACCATATGCTCAATAACGAAGGAGGGGCCCTTCCAGAGGAGCAACGCGTAAACTACGTCTTCGACCGAGTGGACACGACGGCAACGACATGGCTGGGACTGACCTTAGCCTGCTCGCAGTGCCACGATCACAAGTACGATCCATTGAAGCAAAGCGAGTACTACCAATTCTTCGCCTACTTCAACAACGTGCCCGAACTAGGTCGAGCCGACTATCGAGCCAATCGAATTCTACTCGCCAAGCCCGTATTGGAGTTGCCCACGGATGAGCAAACGCAGCGAAGGGCTGATATTAAGGCAGCCATTGGCATCGAAAAAGAAACGCTGAACGCGCAGGAGAGCGTGATCGCGGCTGCTCAAGTGGAATGGGAAAAGGTGATAAGAGAAGACCCACCAATTGATTTGAATAGGGAGCTTTACCGGCGTCTTCGAAATGGCATTCAAGAGGGAACGGATGGGACCGATCCGACGATTCGGAAATATTACCTGGAGAATGATGCTCCGGATAAATGGAAGAGTGTTCAAAAACGTATCAATAAATTGGATAAAGAACTCCTCGCTGTTCAGGAAGAGATAATCGCAGTAATGGTTATGGGCGAGCGCGAAGAACCGCGGGCGACGCATGTATTGAACCGGGGCGACTATGAATCCCCTGGCGAGGCGGTGAGTCCGGGCATTCCTGAGATTTTGAATCCGCTGCCTAAAGACGCGCCAGCGAATCGCTTGGGCTTGGCCAAATGGCTGGTGTCCTCTGATAACCCGCTAACGGCCCGCGTGACCGTGAATCGGTATTGGCAGCATCACTTTGGGATGGGGCTCGTTAAGACAACCGAAGATTTTGGCGTGCAAGGGGAGCAGCCTTCGCATCCTGAGCTTCTCGATTGGCTGGCCCGCGAATTCATCGATTCTGGATGGGACGTTAAGCATATGCATCGTCTCATGGTAACGAGCGCGACCTACCGTCAAAGTTCCAAGGCGAGACCTGATTTGAGAGAGATTGATCCCGAAAACAGATTGCTCGGTCGCAGTCCTCGATTTCGGTTGCCGGCTATGCTGATACGCGATTCTGCTTTGTTCGCGAGCGGTCTGCTGCAAACCCAGCTTGGAGGTCGACCCGTCTATCCGTATCAGCCTGAGGGACTCTGGAGCGATTTCAGTTTTGAGAAGTTCAGTTACACGCCATCGACGGGGCTGGACTTGTATCGCCGTAGCCTGTACACGTTTTGGCGTCGAACGATGGCTCCTCCAAACATGTTCGACAGTTCCAATAGACAGGTGTGTCAAGTGAATGTGGCGACAACGAATACGCCTTTGCAGGCGTTGACGACGCTCAATGATCCCACGTTTGTCGAAGCGGCACGCGTATTCGCAGATAAGATACTTCGGAATGGAGGTTCCAGCGATGACTCCCGACTGCGCTATGCGTTCCTGCAGGCCTTGGGAAGAAGTCCCACCTCAATAGAGCTTGAGGCGCTTCAAGCTGCGCTTGCTAAAGCGAGATTCCACTACGATGAACATCCTCAGGATGCGCTCGACCTAGCGACGGTTGGGGAAAGCAAGGCTCCCGCTTCGATTGATCCAGGGGAGTATGCTTCCTACGCCAACGTTGCGCAGATAATATTCAACACAGACGAGTTTCTAACCCGTGAATAATTTACCCTCCAGCGAATGAATCCATTTTTCGAGCGAGACATACAATTGACCCGCAGGCAGTTCTTCTCTCGATCCGCGACGGGATTGGGGAGCGTGGCGCTGGCGAGTATTCTTGGAAAATCGGCGAGGGGAGAAGGAGGTCAAAGCCTTGGGCAATCGAGCATGCCCCATCATTTTGCGAAAGCGAAACGGGTGATCTACCTGATGCAAGGAGGAGGCCCTTCCCATGTCGACCTATTCGACTACAAGCCTATGCTCGGTGAGCGGCGTGGCATGCAGCTTCCCGACTCGGTTCGCATGGGGCAACGTCTCACCACGATGACGGCGAACCAGTTGGAATTGCCTGTATTGCCAGCGATCAAGCCTTTTCAGCGATGTGGGCGTTCCGGTATGTTGCTGTCTGAACTCATTCCGCATACGGGTGGTATTGCCGATGACATTTGCGTCATCAATTCCATGCACACCGAGGCGATTAATCACGCTCCTGCGTGCACGTTCTTCTTGACCGGATCCCAGATTCCAGGACGGCCCAGCATGGGCGCCTGGGTTTCCTATGGCTTGGGGAGCTCGAATGAGAATCTTCCAACCTTCGTGGTCATGACCTCGCGCGATCGCGAGAACTCGTGCGGGCAATTGCTCTTCGATTACTATTGGGGCAGCGGATTTATTCCGTCCAAGTATCAAGGAGTGCGCTTCCGAGGGGAAGGGGACTCCGTGCTGTATCTCTCCAATCCCAAGGGAATTCCGAGAAACTTGAGAAAGGGGCTGCTGGAAGACTTGGAGACTCTCAATCGTCAAAAGCTGGAAGATTACGGGGACCCGGAAACGGCGACGCGAATCGCTCAATACGAGATGGCCTTTCGCATGCAGGCCTCCGTCCCAGAACTCACGGACATTTCAACTGAACCGAAGCATATCCTAGATATGTATGGCTCGGACGTGCACCGACCGGGATCGTTTGCTCGCAACTGCCTGCAGGCGCGGCGATTGGCTGAGAAAGGCGTACGTTTCATTCAGCTTATGCATGCGGGTTGGGATCAGCACGGCAACCTCCCCACTCAATTGGAGATTCAGTGCCGCGATACCGATCAACCTTCTGCAGCGTTGGTTAAGGACCTGAAGCAACGCGGAATGCTCGACGATACGCTCGTCATCTGGGGCGGCGAATTTGGCCGCACCGTATTTGGCCAAGGCAATATCAACAACAAAGTAAAGCATGGCCGGGATCACCACGGCCGCGCGTTTAGCCTTTGGATGGCCGGTGGAGGAATCAAGCCCGGTATCCGCTATGGCGCTACCGACGACTTTGCATGGAATATCGCCGAGAATCCGGTCCATGTGCATGATTTTCAAGCAACGATCATGCACTTGCTGGGAATCGACCATGAACGGCTCACTTATCGCTATCAAGGTCGACGCTTTCGACTGACCGATGTGCATGGGCATGTGGTTAAGGATATCCTCGCTTAGGGAAGCGGGGACGCTTGAGCGCCAGGGGTTGGTTCTATTTTGAGCGCCAGAGCTAAAGCGCGGTTTCATTGATTCATCCAGTGGCATGAACCGGAATGGACACATGCGAAGCCGATCGACCTGGATAGGACATGGGAACAAGGATTGGCGGCCCATTTAGGCGCCTTCCGATTTTTTCAGAAAAGTACTCACTTTTTTTGAATTTTTCTGAAAATGGGTGTAGAAAGCTCACCCGCAGTAGAAATGCTGTCCAAATCGTTAGATTGGCTGGGTATTTCAGCGGAATTGCACGTGTACATGGGAGGATGCGCCCTCGACTTCGTTGAAGTGTTCCCTTCCGCCTGCTTCCTAAACCGAAACGATGACTATTTCCCGACCTTTACTAAGCTTCTTGCTTTTTAGCCTAAGTTCTTTTCTACTATTAGCTTATGGAGTTAATGGCGCTGCCGCTCCGCAAGTGAAGGTTCCTGATTCGAGCGATGCTATCGTAAGTGAAAAGGATGAAGTCGAACTGGTCGAGGACTCGTCCGTCAGAGAGGCGATTGATCGGCGGCCGGATTTGTCATTCTCCAATGTAACGATCGACGGAGAAGGGTCGCGGCGTTCACTAGACTCGATCTCCGCGGATTCGGTCGAATCGGTTGAGGTGATGAAGGCGGTCACTCCGGACCAGGATGCGGACTCCCGGGGAGGATCGATTAGCTTGAAAACGCGTCCCTCTTATAGCCAGTCGCAGATATCGACTAAGATCGGCATCGAATCGGAGTACGAATCCTTAGTGGGCGAACCTGGTTTTGGAGGTACGGTTTCTGTCGGTGGCCCACTTAACAAGGAGAGATCCTTGGGTGGCCGTTTTACGATCGGGTATGAGCAAGAGAAGGATGGGACGCAGTATACCTCGAAAGATTGGTTTCGGCGAACGGTGAATGGCGAACGGGAGTCAGTCTTGAAGGAGATTAGGCTGTTCAACACTCGGGAAAACAATGAAGACTTGGACCTTAGCGCTTCACTGGACTACAAGGTCAACGATGGTCTGCGCCTATACCTTCGCGGAAGTCACAAGGGCATCAATAGCCGCAGCGAATCACCGCACTACGAATATCGATTGAATCGGGGCGAGTATGTATCCGTGGACGACAATGGAGCAAATGTGATTGGCACGGAAGTCGAGCGCGGGCTTTACCTTTTCGAGTACGATTTTGAGATCATTGAAACTTCGTTAGGCGGAGAGTGGAGCCGTGGCGATTTTGAGGGCGATTTCAAATACGTATATCAAGAAGAAGAATACACGCCATTGGACTACTTGAATATCGATTTCGTGATGGACGATGTAGATATACGGTACGACTACGAGGATCCGCAATTTCCAGTTACCACGATCACGAACGGAAAGAGCCTACAAGATGCGGCTTCGTTTGAGTTTGAGGATTTTCTATCACGCACGCGTCTCAATAACGAAAACGATGCGATTATTGCGACGAACGTGAAATGGAAGAATGCGTTTGGGAATGAGCATCTAACGATGCGATTTGGCGCGAAGCAACGGGCTCGTGAAAACGAGAGGAATTACCAAGTGGACTATTTCGATGGCTATCTAGGCGAAGGTGACTTCAACTTGGCTTCCGTTGTTTCAGATGCTCCGGATGATAGCATTCTCGAAGGTCGCTATACCTTGGATACGCATGTAGATGAGGGATTGACTGAGGCATTTATCAGCGACAACTCGGATTCATTTAGGTACGACGAACGGCGTTCTCGTGAGAATTCGGACTCCACATCCTACTACGCGGAAAAAATGGTAGACGGCTATTTCGGCATGCTCGACTTTAACCAGGGAAAATGGAGAACGCTCCTGGGGATGCGATTTGAGGACACCAGCCTGAATTTCCAAAGCAATGAAGTGCTGCTAGGGAAGGATGAATTGGATAGGGACAATGATGGCGACGTAGATGAGATTGTATATTTGAGTACCAATCCAACGACGGGATCCCGGGACTATAGTCACTCGTTCTCCAACGCCCATGTACGGTACAAGATGAACGATTGCACCACCTTTATCGCATCGTTTACCAATACCATAAAACGGCCTGAATACAGCGACGTTGTTCCGTTTCGGCGGGTTAGACTAGAAGAGCGGGAGATCGAGGAAGGCAATCCGGACCTCAACCCAACCTTGTATACCAATTTGGACATGTCGGTTGACTATCGATTGGGAGAGGAAGGGCTGGTATCGCTTGAGCTTTTCGATCGAAAAATCGACGATTTTATATTTAGCGCTGAGAGCTTTATCTCGGGAGGGATCTACGATGGTTTCGAATTGGAACGACAGGAAAACAGCGCCAGCGCGAAGGCGAGAGGCGTATCCATGTCCTGGAAGCAACCTTTGAACCTTCCTTTAGTTGATAATGCGCTCTCCTTCAACGCCAACTACTTGATGCAGGATTCAGAGCTTGAGTACCCTGCTCGTCCAGGAGAGATTTTGCCATTGGCCCGTCGGCCCGATACGGAATTCAAGCTAGCTCTTAACTACGAACAGGACAAGATCTTCGCCCAATTGAAGTTTGAGGCGGAAGATGGGTTCGTGTACCGCGTTGCCAGCTCAGCCGAAGACGATCGCTATTTTAGTCCTAGCGCTCAGCTAGATCTCGCCGTCAGCTACAAGCTCAAGGACAAGACCCGCTTCTATGTAGAGTGGGACAACGTTACGAACGAGCCAGCGCTCGATTTGTACGAAGGAGTCCCGGAACGCGCGACCTATTATCGACTCGCTCCTTGGAGTCTTACTACGGGATTGAAATTCGAGCTATAGGGTAGGCCGCCTTATTCCGGTTTTTCAAATACCATAAAGTGCTGCCAGGGAAGGGAGTTTTTAGTCTCTTTCCACTTGAATCCGACTAGCGCCATTTCCTTCTTCGCCTGTTCCTGCGTCATCTTGTGAAGGGGTTTTATGGGTACGTTGGGATTCTCGCCTCTGTATTCGAGCAAGTAGACGACCCCGCCCGGTCTTAGCGCCTCGAAGATCGAGCTCATCATTTCAAAGGGATGCGAGAATTCATGATAGGCATCGACGAACAGAGCGGCGTCTATAGACGACGAGGGTAGCTTGACGCTATCTATTGTTCCAAGATGGGTACTTACATTGAGGATACCGTTTTCCGATACCTTGCCTTTCACGTAGTCGAGCATCTCTTGCTGTATATCTAGAGCGACTACAGTAGATTCCGGAAATCGCTTCGCGATGCGAAAGGAGTAGTAGCCTGAACCCGTTCCGATGTCTGCTAGCGTTTCCCCAGGCTTCAGGTCGATAAGCGCGATCGCCTTGCTAGGCGCTTCCTCGTCTTCCCGATTCTCCCGCTCGAGCCAGGGTATGCCTTGGTGCCCCATCACCTGCGCGATCTCTCGACCCATGTAGTACTTGCCGATTCCATCGCGTGTGCGTGATCCGTCTGAATAGTGGTCAATCAGATCGGTGGAGGCGTCATCCTGGCCATAGGCCGTTCCCAACGTGGCGGCCATCGCAATAGCGAAATATCCTATACGGTATTTGATAAGCAAATATGGTTTCATCGCTTCATGTCCAATGCAAGGTACGCCAAACTGATTTCTGACACGCGCACATCATCAGATGATTTGCGTGTGACTGTCATTTTTCTGTTTACTTTTGACTCAAGAGATAATACTTAGGTTATGTCTGAATTAAAACCTATGTATAGATATAAGAAAACGATCTGTATGTAGAACTATTATTTCCTCTACGTAATCTCCTCGTAATGCCTCAAGAAGTCAGTTTTGGCGCTGAGAATGAAGTCATCAGAATTAAGTCTGTTGGCGATGTTCCGACGTCCGAGTGGAAGAAGTCGATGGTTAAGGTTCTGGAGTTAAAAGAAAAGCACCGCATCAATTATCTGCTAGTTGATTCAAAGGAGCAGGTGAGTACATCGGAGTATGGGGAGATATTCGAATTCGCCAAGGAGTTTCCGAAGGACATCAAAATGGCGCTGCTGGTAGAGGATATCGCGGGTGGGGTGCCTCACACCACCGAACCGAAGCAACGATTTCTAGAAGCGATTGCCTCTCAGGAGCAGGTGACAGTCAAATCCTTCGTCGATGAAGGGGAAGCCGTTCGGTGGTTGAAAAACTAGCGTATTCTGCTCTAGGCTAGCGCGCAGTCGGATAAAGCTGATTGCCCTTCGAATCGAATGCGAACGGTTTTGCATCGCCGTCGATCTCAAGATCGTCCCGAGCATCAATCTCGGGCAGGTAGGCGGTCGAGAGCCAAATTCGATCGATCTCTTTCGTATTGAGAATTTGGACGATCCGAGGAACGTGATTCGGGTCGGCTACAGCGCTGCGACAGGCGATTTCGATCGCTTGCTGATCGGTTTCCGCGATTAGTGGGATCTTTGTAGTAGTGGGCGTGCGCGCGGTCAGAGCGTTCGTATAGGTGACCGCCATGTCGAATTTTTCTGCGGCCCGTCGCGTTGTTACATCCGCATTGCCGATGCCGATCGCGTTCCCTGAGGTGGCTTCAGTGATGTCTCGAACGACAATCTGCTTGATCTCAGGTGTGTAGTCTCGCTTTAAATTGGTAGCTGAGCGACCGGTTACGTTCGAGTCCATGCCGCCGCCGCTGATATCTTTGCCGATGGCGTCGATAATGAGCGTATCAATATCCGAAACAAGGATACGACCCATAAGCGATTTGGAATACTTGAGGAGTTCTTTTTCCCGTTCAAAGAACTTTGCGCTTGGAATCGCCTCGATAGCGGCCACTTGGTTGTAGGCGTTCTCCACGATCGCCACTCCGAAGAGTATCGGCGCCTTTTCCAGCGACATTTTCGCTGCTATCGGTAGCACTTCGTGAAAGCGATGAAATCCCAGCTTGTGGACACCCGCTGTGCCGCGATGCTTGCCGAGACCAATCATGATCATCTTCAGGAGCCCACTCTCATAGTCTCCGGCAAACGCGGTGTGCGCCTTTATGCGGTTGCAGACGACGATTCCATCGGATTCGAACGCAAGCTTGTCACAGCAAACGGGCGTGTTTCCTTCCATGACGCCGAGTTCGACTACCTCCATGGAAGATCGTATGGGAGCACCGATTGACGTTTCGGTGATGCCGAGACTGGCGAGCGTAGCGACTTGTCCTTCTGCCGTTCCCCCGCCATGGCTGCCCATCGCTGGTACGATAAATGGGTTTGCGCCCCATTCCCGTAGTCTCGCGGCGGTAATCTTGAGAACCTCGATCATGCCCTTGATTCCTCGACTGCCACCGGTGATGGCGATCTGCTTGCCTTTAAGGTCTAGCTTTGAGAAGGGCTCGAGCTGATTTCGTACGGTAGTTTCGATATCGTCAACGGTATCTGTCGGAAAGCGCTGCAGGACCGGCAGCATTGACGGCAAAACAAGCGGTTCGATGTCCGCGTTGGTGGGCGCTAGATTGGAGAGCTTTAGGCTAGGCTCGTAATCATGCATAAATGTATAGATTAAGTGGTTACGCTTTTGAAATTATAAATAGGCTAATCGCCACGCGCTGTCTTGTTGGCGGTCACAAGCGCTTTCATGCCATTAGCCACCATACCACCATCTGAGCCAACAGCGATGAAATTGAAACCTTCATCGTAGTGGAATGCAATGTCCTCAGGGCTGAATCCGAGAATGCCGCACGCTTTACCAGACTTGTTCGCAGCATCCACTACTTTGCGTTTTGCTTCTATGAAGTCCGGGTGATCAAACGCTCTGGCGATGCCGAGGCTGACGGTTAGGTCCATTGGCCCGATGAAAAGAACGTCCACCCCGTCTACGTCAGCGATGTCATTTACATTTTCCAGGGCAGTGGGCGATTCAATTTGGGCGATAATAAGGACGTTCTCGTGGCTGGTCTCGAGCCGCTCCATGAATTTCGCGCCGAATTGGGCTCCGCGGTTCAAGATTGAGACTCCACGCGAGCCATGCGGGGGATAGCGCGAATAGGAAACCGCTGCTTGAGCTTCTTCAGCGGTGTTTACATTCGGAATCATTATGCCATGGGCGCCTAAATCGAGCGCTCGCTTGAAGTAGTCGGGATTGTTCGAAGGGATTCGAATTACAGGAGCAGCTGGACTCCCTTCAATCGCCATGAGCTGATGCGTGAGCGCTTCCCAAGAGCCCGATCCATGCTCCATGTCAATCTGGCACCAATCCATGCCGGAGCGCGATGCGATTTCAGCCAGCAGTGGCGATCCTGTATTGAGGAAGGTTCCGAGCAGCTTGTCTCCGTTGAGCGCTCGTTTCCGTATGGCAAGTTCGTTCATCTATCGTGTGTGTATGTATTTGAAAGCGTATGCGCAGCGCACTGGGAAGGTAAGCTAGCGGATCGAGTCATCGTCACCAGCGGGTGGCTTCGAATTTCCATCCGGGCTCTATTTTTTGCATTTCTGCCTCGTCATTGCGAAATTCGAGACCGCAATTCTTGTAGTTCTGATGAAGCCGATCTAAGGCTTCGCGATCTATGGTGACTCCGAGGCCTGGGGCGTTGGGCACCGCTACGAATCCATCCTCAAACTGAAGGGGCCCGCCTTCGATGATTTCTTCCGATTGCCAAGGGTAATGAGTGTCGAGGTCGTAGTCCAACTGAGGGATGCAGGCGCCGAGATGAACCATCGCTGCTAGCGAAATACCCAGGTGACTATTCGAGTGCATGGAGATTCCACGGCCGAATGTCTGGCAGATGCGGCAAAGCTCAATGCATGGCTTGATTCCACCCCAAAAATGATGGTCGGTTAGAATTACGTCCTCGGAATGAACTTCTATCGCTCTCGGGATATCTGCAAACGACGTGGTGCACATGTTCGTGGCCAGCGGAGACTTGATCGCTTTACCTACCTTCGCCATCGCTTCCTGTCCACGGACGGGATCTTCCAAGTATTCAAGAATTGGATCCAATTTCGAGCCAATTCGAATGCCGATTTCTATGCTCCAAACCGCATTAGGATCCAAGCGTAATGGGATATCCTTTCCAAGGGCATCGTAGCAAGCGAACATCGCGTCCGCTTCCTCGTCAGGGGGGAACACGCCTCCCTTGAGCTTTATTGATTGAAAGCCAAAGGCGTCTAACATTCCTTTCGCCTGTGCGACGACGCCGTCTGGCGTCTTGGCCGCTTCTTGCCGAGCAGCGTCCCATCCTTTGGCGCTTGGGTCTACGTCGAACTCCAGGGGGCCTCCGGCGCCGCGTTCCTTATAAAATAGGTAAGCCCCAAAAGGGACCTTTTCGCGGGCGGCCCCGCCGAGCAAATCGCATACGCGGGCTTCGAACCGCTTTCCCATGTAGTCGAGGCAAGCCACCTCCAAGGCGCTTCGAATATGCACCCAAATTCTCTGGTCCCATGGGCTGTCCCCACGTTCGTCTTCATTGGGTTCAAATGATGATTCCGCCTTTGAAAGCAGAGAGGTCAGCTGTAAGGGGTCCGATCCGAGCAAACTCTCGCAAACGTGGGTCAGGGATTCGACGACGCCGGGAGTGCAGGGACTTTCGCTGATGCCGACGAGTCCATCTTCGCAGGCGATTTCGAGAATGACGCGCAAGGCGTAAGGCGCATGCATCCCGGAGGCCGCTCGCAATGGGGGATCGATGGTAGCGATTGGCGTAACGGTGTAGCTAGTGATTCTCATTGGTGTACAGGTATCAGGGTATAGCGCTTAAGATATTCCGAGATGGTGAAGAGCCAATCAGGAAATCGAATAATTACAATTCGATCATTTGGGTTGCTCGCCTAGGTCTTCGGCTTTTTGTTTGGGAGAATATGCTACGTACCACAATACCCCTTTGCATCGCTTTAGCGACGGTATCAATCCACGCCCAGAGCGACCCGCCCAATGCCATTTTCTTTATCGCAGATGACGTTGGCTGGAACGACTTCGGTTGCTACGGCAACGAAGGAGCCCGTACGCCTCACATCGACAAGCTCGCTCAAAACGGGATACGCTTTACCAATGCTTATTTAACTTCGAGCAGCTGCAGTCCTAGCCGGGCGAGCATCGTAACCGGGCGATACCCGCATAATACTGGCAAGGCTGCGGAGCTTCATTTGCCGATATCGGACCACCTGCCTTGGTTACCCGAGGTTTTGAGGGAGAAAGGCTATTACACGGCTTTGTCGGGGAAGAACCACATGAAGCGCGTGAATCCGAAGGACACGGCCCCATTCGACCATATCGATGAGGGAAGAGTGCAGGGTAACCGTGGAGGAGAAGCCAATTGGGTACAGCTGACCCAGGAGCGCCCCAAGGATAAGCCGTTTTTCTTTTGGTTCGCTGCTTATGACGCTCATCGACAATGGGATGCGGACAACGACTGGAGACCGAATGAGTATGGGCCCAAGATTAGCCCCGATGCGGTGGAAGTTCCTCCCTTTTTAGTAGATTCAAAGGAGACCCGATCGGATCTCGCTTCGTACTATAACGAAGTGACACGCTTCGATCACTACATTGGAAAAGTGGTAACCGAGCTCGAGAATCAGGGCGTATTGAACAATACCATCCTATTCGTTCTCGCCGACAATGGGCGTCCTTTTCCTCGAGCGAAGACCCGATTGCACGATTCTGGGATGAAGACCGCCCTCGTCGCTCACTGGCCCGACGGCATTCGGTCAGCGGGAGTCTCCGATAGCCTCGTCAGCGTCATCGATCTAGCTCCGACCCTTATTGAGGCTGCGGGATTGCCGCTAGGGCCCACGTTCCAGGGGGTCAGCATAGATCCGATCTTCAAGGATCGCGATGCGACGATTCGCAACTATGCCTTCTCAGAGCACAATTGGCATGATTATGAAGCCCTCGCTCGTAGCATTCGTACCAAGACGCATCTTTATATTGTCAATGAACGCGTCGCCGCGCCTTGGCAGGGACCGGCTGATTCGGTGCGTTCGCCCTCTCATATCGACCTGATGGCGCTGCGGGATGCCAATCAGTTGAATGAGTTTCAAAAGGACAATTTCTTAGCGCCGCGTCCGAGCTCCGAGCTTTACGAAACGACCCGGGACATCCACCAAGTCAATAACCTTTCAGGGAGCATTGAGAATGCGGGCATCGAAAAGAAGCTTTTAGCAGTATTGAATCAATGGAGACGAGAGACCGGAGACAGTAATCCTAGACGAATCTCCTCTGATCAGTTCGGTCGCGACTCAGGTACGCGAATTGTAGAAGGGGATGTCTTCCGGGCTGAAACTCCGGGCGAATCGAATCAAGCAGATCGGATCAACGATCCGGGCCCGCGATAGGTGCCTCGTTTACTTTTTCCGCTAGGCGTCCTTCGATTCCATTATGGATCGGGGGCGGTCGCCCTTTAACCAGGCCCTCGCGTCTGAATCGCCGTTTACATACGCGTCCCAGAACGCGACGCTCAATGCGAGTATGACCTTGTGATGGTTCGGATTGCGGCGTTCCCGGTCACCCGGAAGCCTACGTTCGGTAAACGCAGAATGCTCGGCCTTCCATAAGACGAGCTCGTATTTCTCGCCGGGAGGGAGAGCGGCATAAACCTTTTGCCGATCCTCCGGCTTTAGGCGCTGAATAGGCGAGCCGTCCTTGGTCCCGGTCATCGAAAGCCAGGGTATATTCACTTCGCTGAACGACTTCTCTGCGGAAGCGCCGCGGGTGACGCTTGGACTCATCGGCAAGGCCGCTTTTATGCGTTTATCGAGATATTTCTGTCCCCCGAAACGGGCGGATTGACCGCTGACGCCCTGGGTTGTGACGGCGCCGAATGAATGGCCTGACATGCCAACTTTCGAAAGATCGAGACGTCCCTTAAGAACGTGCGCTTTCTGCTTATTCCACTTCTTAAGCTGATCCAGCAGCACGGAAACGTCGCGAAATCGATGGAGCGTGTTTTCCAGATTGGCCGCCTTCTTTAGGGCCGAGAATCGTTTTAGAAGAGGAACACCCTCCATTACGGATTGGTCGCTACCTGGATGCTGGATGAAGACAGCGGCATAGCCGCGAGCGGCCCAATGCTTGCCTAAGAATGCAGAGCCAAAACGGGAGCCACCCAATCCATGACTGAAGATCACGATCGGGGTCCTTTTAGTGCTCTTCGGTATGTACAGAAGTATGGGAACGTCGCGGTTCGATTTGCCGTAAGCGAATGACGTATCGATTGTCTCGATCTTGTCAGCTTCGATCTCGACCTGTAGCGGATTGTAGTCGGCTAGAACGATCGGGCTGATGATTGCAGCGGTTACGAGTCCCCAGGCAATTCTGATTTGGGTAGGTTTCATGGTCTTCTTTCTCTGTATACTCAGTTTTTCGACCTTTGGTTACGATTGGCCCGTAGAATCGCTCGCTCGCCTAGCGAGAATTCAATAGTTCGAGCATGACATCGGCTTTATCCAAATTCACCATGTCAGCAGCGGAGTCTATGATCTCTGGATACTGTTTTTCTGCCTCCTCATGGAGGGCGTGGGCCATGAGCTTCAGACCATGCGTTCGGGCGAATGCTACAAAATCGGGCGTTAGATTTTGCAATCGGTACTCGATAATTTGTGGGTTGTAGGCGAGAACGCTTTGCAAGCTAGGCACGTCGACCGCATTCATTTTCAGGGAAATGTCTGGATCGAGCTGCCTTAGTTCTCGCGCCTTCTCATCGCGCGAGAACCAGAAGAAGCAATCGTCTTCGAAGCCGTTTGCTCGCACCAGTTGAAGGAGCCTCTTGAGGTCTGCATCCTTCACGTCGAAGTATAGTTTCGTTTGACCGCGGTAGGTTTCGAGAAAATTGCTTAGTCGCGGCACGCGCTCGTCCTTGAATTCTGCGCTAAACCAGGACCCGGCATCCAGCGAATCGATATAGCTTGCGTCGCGCTCCTCGACTCTACCCCGTCCCATTTGTCGTACGGTCTAGAGTAGAGTCGTGGATGACGTACATAACGCCATCGCGGCTTGTGTGCAATCGATCTCCACATAGTCTACGCCCAGCTCGATGCACTTATCGGTAGAGGCGAAGGTATTCTCGGGAGCGAGATGGTTGGCTCCTCTGTGAGCGACGATGACTAAATCACGGGCTTGCGCGCCTAGCAATGAGATGATCGCCACGGTCGAAATCAAAGTGAGTCGAATGATGAAGGCTTTCATTGACAGTACACCTATAGGCATTGCGGGGAAATGGGCGCAAAAATTATCAGATATATCCGATCAAGTCGAAATTGCCTTCCAGTAGCTTGTCTAGATTTCCCGTTCGCGCGTTGGTTTTCGAATCCCGTACGAGTGGGGGAGCGATCGTGTAGCGACGCGCAATTTCGAAGGTATCGATCTTAGCGATTGAATCTTGGATCTCTTGACGGCGGCCCACTGGATTGCTCGGATCGGTCGCTAAAACTTCGAGAACGCTAACGAAAATTTGAATACGGTCTCTGGCCTCGGACTTTGCGGTGGATTCAGAATTGATCTCCCAGAGGTGGATCCCTGCCTCGCTAGACAGGAGGCTATGGCTCGCGAAACCAGATACGTGGTAACACGCTTGGATGCTATCTTGTCCCTCTTCATACGCTTCCTCGTGCAAAGCCTTGAGCCGCATGTTGCGAACCGATGCCCAGCTGGCGTACATTGATTGCATCTTGGTGAAGGTTTCCAGTCCCTTAGAATTCGAATTCATTCGCAAATGAAGAATGGCTTCTTGAGCGCGTTCGCCAATCAAGTCGTCGATCGCTCTCTGAAGCAGAAAGGCTTGTTGGGCGAGTCGCGTCGATAGATCCGGTCTCAGCGCTTTGCTTCCGATGCGATCGAGCAGAGATTGCCCACGCTCGAAAGCAGACTCGATTCTGTCGATCAATTCGATTTTCCCTAGGGTTTCAAAGCGATTTGGATCAGACCAGAATCCGTCTTCATACGAACGCTCGTAGACGCTCTTCCCATTCAGCGTGATGCATTCGCTCTCTCAGCGAATCGAAGCTAGATGTGATCGTTCTAAGTTCGCTTGCTCCACCTTGAGCATCGAGAATAAGCGCCTCTAGAGGGCGATTCTCCATGTCTGATTCAGGAGCGGGTGAAACGCCATCTATATCAGGGGCGTCCGGATCGATGAATTCCAAGGGCGGCTTCTTTCGCCCGCACTAGCAGGAACTGGTCGCCCTCAGGGACTTCTCGATTAACGATGGCGTGAGCGAGCCGCGAAAGGAGATAGCGATCAATGGCGCGCTTGAGAGGACGAGCGCCGAGATCGGGCGTGAATCCTTTCTCGAGAAGGAATTCGATTGCGGAGTGAGCATACTCGACTGCCCATTGGCGAGAGCGCAGACCGCGTCGTTGCGGCACATCGCGCAGCTCCTTTCGAAGGATTTCACGCATCACATCGCGTGTGAAAGGTTTGAATACGATTACGCGATCGAGGCGATTGACGAATTCAGGTCGAAACGATTTCTTAACGATTTTGTTTAAGGCCGAAGGATCGAATTGCGGGCCGCTTCGCCCGCCGAAACCGACTGATGGCGTGAATTCCTTTGCCGCTCCCAAATTCGAAGTAAGCAATATAAGGCAGTGACGGCAATTGACCGTATAGCCCTGGCTATCGGTGAGGCGTCCATCATCGAAAACTTGAAGAAACAAGTCCCAAATATTTTGACTCGCCTTCTCGAGCTCATCAAGGAGCAATACGGAGAATGGTTGCTTGCGAATTTGAGTGGACAGGGAATTGGATCGATCGTTCTCGTCATTGCCGCCGAGCAGTTTCTGCAATGAGCTAGGGTCCTGAAACTCGCTCATATCCAAACGAATCATACGCTCCTCTGAACCGAAGAGAAAAGTGGCTAGGGCCTTGGCGATTTCCGTCTTGCCCGTTCCTGATGGTCCTACCATTAGGAATACGCCCAAGGGACGGGTGGGATCCGAAAGCCCGGCCTTAATCATGGCGATTCGATCAACCAAGCATTCAACGGCTTCCGATTGCCCTTTAACCCGATCAAAAAAGTACTCCTTTAGCGTAACTAGGTCCAAAGATTCCCGATCATCGAGCAGCTCCGATGGGAGACCGGTTTGCTGACTCAAGGTAAGCAGCAGGTCTTTCAGGGAGATTTCCGTATCGGAATCCCTTTCAATCTGTAGACGTCCAAATGTGTTCTTCAGCAGTTCGAGCATGTTGCCCGGGCAGCCATATCGGATACATATTGAGTTGCGAGCTTTTGGCACTCCTGCAGCGTATTCGAGCTCTCGAAACGAGCTCGCGGAGCTGCGATCTGGACCCACTTTCTTGCCAGCGTCAAAGTTGCCGATTCACCTAACGGCTGAAGCGTGATTTTTTCCAGGCATGAGTTAAGTCTTGGGCGATTCTGGGCGAGCTGTTGGCTCGCACTTGGTAGCGATGACTACTTTTTCCGCTACGATGTGCGGAATCATGAGATCGAGCACGCTATGCGTATTCAGTTTATGGCGTCCGGCGAGATCGAGTTCTTCCAGTGAAGGAACGAGCCAAATGACCCGTTTTTCGGGACCGATATTCTTGAACAGACTAGTCATTCGCTGCTCGAGTTCACCGATATAGGACTGGCCCGCCATGATCTCTACGGCTCCCGCTTGGAAAACGGTCCAGCCGCTTTTCAGGTAGCGTTCGACAACGAGTTCAAGCAGCGATGATTTTCCAACTCCTGCCTCTCCTAGAATTAGCAGTGATTTCGGAGGATCTTGGCTGATGGGCAGTTCGCACTATCCGAGCGCTTTTGACAGTCCATCGTGGAGGGCAATATCGTCGGCAAGCGACTCGTCGAGCGTCTGGCCAAAGGAATTGAGAAAGTCCAAATCTACGTTCTTGCGCCGATGGGCCTTGATTCCTTCGAAGAGTGGCTCGAGTCCTCCAACTCCCAGCTTTCTCATGAATTTCTCGAGACCTTCCTGGTCATCGGCATCCATGCTATCGAGCTCCTTGAGGAATGTGAACGTTTCGCCTTTCTGTACGCGCTTGTTTACATGCTCGCGCACGCATTGCACGGCGACGGTATTGGATTCCCACCAGTATTGGCATTTGCCGAGGCATCTTTCGATCGCTCGAGGCAAATCCTTAGCCTCCATGTAGCGCAAAATATAGTACAGTATAAACGAGTTACCTCCATCGAAATTTTCGAAAATGGCATTTGCCGCATTCTCCGAGTCTTTGCGACGGCTCAATGCTTCAAGTCCGATACATGCGGCAGCGGGAGTGTCGGATTGAGCGATTTCCATTATTTGCTTGAAGGAGAATTGTTCCTTCGAGAGGAGCTCAATTCCCTTGCTCGAATGGGTTCCGCTCATGAGCGCGCTAGGATGGGCGGCGCTAGAGTATTCGCTATCGGCCTCCTTCAAGATAGGGCCAAGCGATACCCATGGATCAGATACGGGAGGAAGGCTCTCTTTCTTTGTTTCGGAAGAAGATTCAGAGGGATCCTTGGACTCTTTTAATTCATCAGCGCTCTTTGACTGCTGAGCAGACGGGCTTGATCGGAGAAGCAACATGATTGCTCCCACGACGATAGCGACAACGACGGGAATCAGAATTCCTAGATCCACGTTCCCTAGATCAATTGAATCGATCCGATCGTCAATGACTTATCGCCCTGATCGATTTGTCCGTCTTAGATGAGTCGAACTTACGGGAACTCTGGACTCGCTCGATCCTAATTGCGGGTGTATCGACTGCCACCCGCGTATTCTGAAAATTGAGAGTAACCGCGAAATCCACCGATACCTGATCAAGCCTTATTTTCAGCGTAGCTGAAACTTATTTCCTGATACCGTCTAGCGGGGTCAGGATCCTAGCCCGGATCCCGCTTAGTGGGAGGGCGGTGACAGCATTTGGTTCTGTCGGTCTCTTGAATTCAAGAACATCTGACCCCTACGGATTCGCCCCCGAGACTCGTGGTTGCTCCATGCGAAATTCTATGTCATACCCCGAATTGTCTCCCGACAGATCAGGAGTGATGCTCATGAGATGTTCTCCCACCCATATTTCCGCTCCCATGCCCGGAAGGGTAGTCACGTTGGGAGACACGAGAGTCTGAACTTCGGCATGACTTTTAACCATGTCTAAAAAGTGCTGATACCCTTCCGCGCTCCAGATCTCTCCATGTTGCAATGTGTTCCCGGCATTTGTACTCAGGTCGCTTAGTCCCAGTTCAGCGACCGCCTCATCTGAAAGGGCGAATTGACGCGCTTTAAGAAGGATCGCAGCGCGTCCATCCGACAGATTTTGAGAACTGGGCTGTACCATGGCGAAGTAAGAGAGTCCGCTCGCATCCTTGTATCCACCCGTCACTAACACTTCATCTTGTCCTACCTCCGCTTTTACGGTGGCGCTTAGAATATCTTCCTCGGTTGGTCGAAGAATATCATCGAGTTTCTTCTCGGCCTGCAGTCGCGCTGCCTCCGAGGCAGCGAGCTCAGTCTCGTCTGAATCAACGTCGTTCGAAACATGGGGTTCCGGTTGAGATTTCGTTCTTTCGAAATCTTGATAGCTGGAGGCTGAATCTGATTCAATTGTGTCTGAACTAGGATACAATCCAGGGGGTAATCTGGTCACCCGAAAATAAAGCGATCCGACTACCACAACTAGAAAAGCTGCTAGAGCTAATGTCCTTGCCCGATTCCTTTTCACCTCAATTTTGATGCTTTATTCTATGCGGTTTCGCTCTAGCCATATTCTGATAAAATCGATTTCGACTAGGATGGCTGCTAGATGATCGTAGCCATCGAGTTCAGTTACTCGATGAATTGGACTAAGAAGGTATCGGCCTTATCGGAGGAGGCGTTTTTATCGTAGCCCAGCCTCGAATCGATTCCACCTTTTGGTCTGAATAGACTGAGGGGTCGATATAGCTTTCACGATTGAGGCTCATTGTTCCACGAGGATATAGCATGGACCAAGTATAGCTATCCCCTGTTTCGAATGAGGGCACGTTGGCTGCGATCAATGAATCATAGATCTTTTTATTGGTGCCATAGTTAGGTCGAAAATTATTCCAATCGAAGGCGATCAATGCAATTTCAGTATCCATGTATCTAATCTGAACATGACCCGTCGGACCACTAACTTCTGCGATATCGAAAATTGGGATCTTTAAAAATTGCTTGTTTGGCGCTGGTTGGGACCCCGCGAACTAGCCCACTTTTGATGAGGTGATTTTCGTCGATCAACGAAAGGACATCATCGATGAAAAAGACAAGACGCGCGACCGAGCAGATAATCCGCATACTGAGGGAGGCCGACACGGGGCTTCGGACCGAGGGGATCTGCCGCAGGCGCAGCATCAGCTCGCAGAGCTTCTACCGCTGGAAGAGCAAGTACGGAGGCATGGATCTGAAGGAGGCTCAGCGCCTCCGCGACCTGGAGAAGGAGAACACCGAGCTCAAGAAGCTGCTTGCCGACCAGCTGCTCAAGACCAAGGCCCTGGAGATCGCGCTGGGGAAAAACCTCTGAGCCCGGAGCGCCGGCGCGGGATTGCGGCGAAGGTCCAGTCCGCGCTGTCGTGTTCCGGGAGAGCCGTTTGCCGGTGGCTGGGGATCAGCCGCTCGACGCTTCGCTACCTTCCGAAGCCCAAGCCCGAGGGGAAGGCGCTTCGCCGCAACCGCGTCCGGGCCTGGGGCCTCGTCTCGGACTACGCCCAGCGGGGAGGCAAGCTGCGGGCCTTCGACCTGATAGGCGAATGCGCTCGCCAGCGCCATTGCATCCATGCCGACCGGGCGATCAAGGCCTCCGACGCGCTGGCCCCGCTGCAGGAGGCGATCCGCGAGCATGGGGCTCCCGAATGCATCCGCTCGGGCAACGGGCCCGAGCTCATCGCCAAGGCCATCCAAGGCTGGCTTGCCGAGAACGGGATCGAGGCTCTATGCATCGATCCGGGCCGCCCCTGGCGGAACGGATACGCCGAAAGCTTCAACGGCCGCTTCCGCGAGGAACGCCTCGACCGCGAGCTGATCTGCGCGCTCAGCGAATCGCGCGTGATCTTCGCGGACTGGAAGGACTGCTGCAGCAATCATAGGCCCCATGGATCGCCAGGCGCGCTAACGCCCAGCGAGTTTGCCACAAGGCAAATCCAGCCTGCCTGCGGCTCCGACCGCCCTTCGGGCGATCTCCACCCCAGGCAGCTTAAACCCAAGCCCAACAACAAGAAACCCGTCGAGAATCTCTCATTCAAACCGGGCTAAACTGCGGGGTCCAACCATTCCAATATTGACATATCCCCTTAAACCCATATTTCTACCCATATGAAAACTACAGTCGAATTGCCGGACGCCCTTTTAAGACGGGCAAAGACAATCGCATTGAGACGGCGAATTAGCTTCAAGCAACTACTAACAAAGGCATTGCAGCGAGAAGTCTATCCGCAAAAAACGGGTAACGCTGATATTTTCAAACTGGACGAAGATGGCCTGCCTTACATCCCCTCGCGAAACAAAAAAGTAACCGACAAACAAGTCGCCGAAATCCTCAATACAGAGAAAATCTAGACAGTGGCCTACCTGCTAGATGTCAATTTGCTAATCGCCATTAGCGATCGTGACCACGTCCACCACAATGTATCCAAAAAATGGTTCAAGGAGAACTCACCAAATGGATGGGCTACCTGTCCAATAACGGAGAATGGATTTGTTCGCGTCATCTCGAATCCTAAATACCCGGGCAATCCAGGTCCACCATCAAAGGTCATCCCACTTCTCAATGCATTGATTTCCGTCCCCGGCCACCAGTTTTGGGCAGACGATATTTCAATTGTTGCAGACAATCCAATCGAGTTAACAGACGAAACGTCGTCGAACTCGATAACAGATCTATATCTCCTTGCACTAGCATCCAATAGCAAAGGCAAATTAGCGACGCTCGACCAACGTATTGATTACTCTCTCGTAAAAGGAGGAGCCAAAGCTCTGGAAATCATCAGAGGCTAGACAATCTCTGAACCTAAATTACTTGAGAATGACAAGCGCTTCAAAAAAAAGCTTAAACCAGATCCGGTGCTCAGTAGCCGATTGACTCCCGACCGATTGATAAAAATCTCGATTTAGCTAGAATTTATGAAAAAGGCACTCGTCACAGGTATAACCGGCCAGGATGGCTCCTATCTCGCGGAATTGCTCCTAGAGAAGGGATACGAAGTTCACGGAGTGATCCGACGTGCATCCACATTTAACACGTCTCGAATCGACCACCTTTATCAGGATCCACACATCAACGGTGTCCGGCTTTTTCTTCACTACGGGGACCTTGCGGATTCGGTGCAGATGGTGAAACTCCTTTACGAACTTCAACCGGATGAAATTTACAATTTGGGGGCGCAAAGTCATGTTCGGGTTTCGTTCGATGTTCCTGAATACACGGGCGATGTGGTCGGAACCGGAGCTGTTCGGATCCTGGAAGCGATTCGCGAGGCGAAGCTTGTGGACAAAGTGAAGTTCTACCAAGCGTCCTCCTCTGAAATGTTCGGCAAGGTCCAAGAGGTCCCCCAAACCGAAACTACACCCTTCTGGCCACGCTCCCCATACGGTTGCGCCAAAATGTACGCCCATTGGCTGACCGTGAACTATCGCGAGTCCTACAATTTGTTCGCTTGTTCGGGGATCCTCTTCAATCACGAGTCGCCGCGACGGGGTGAAACTTTCGTCACTCGGAAAATTACTCGGGCAGCGACACGAATAAAGATGGGGCTTCAGGAAAAACTGTATTTAGGAAACTTGGACGCTCAGCGCGACTGGGGCTACGCGAAAGAATATGTCGAGATGATGTGGCTGATGCTCCAGCAAGACGAGCCAGACGACTATGTCATCGCCACCAACGAGACTCATTCCGTAAAGGATTTTGTCATAGAGACTTTCGACCGTCTCGACCTCGACTGGGGAAAGTACGTTGACTACGCCGACCGGTACGAGCGCCCCGCGGAAGTCGACCTCCTGATCGGCGATCCGGCCAAAGCGAAAAAACAGCTGGAATGGGAACCGAAGGTTAAGTTCAAGGAGCTTGTGGCAATCATGGTAGATTCCGACCTTAAGCTAGCGGAAGATGAAGCGAAGATTAAAAAGGCCTTGGGATAGTTTTTTGCCACGAAAAAGCATAATGAATCCCGTAGCGGATTGCCTTCGTTATAACGAAGGTCCTTCATCGGCTATCATTTTCGTGCCTTTTTGTGGCCGTAAAAAACCAGGAACCTTGATTCAATTCCGCCCCATAAGCGCCCTCTCGAGATGCAAACTCAAAAGACCAACCAACTCTGCGACAAAATAATGTAGGCCGCCTGGAGAAAGCGTACGAGAATAGACTCAGGTACAGATTCGACAAACTGAGGATAGAAGCGGCCTTGGAGTAGCTTATTGCCACAAAAAGGCCCAAAGAATCTGGCACTGCAAATCTTCGCTATAACGAAGGTACTTTATTTTTCGTGGCTCATGAACCTAACCAAACTTGATACCTAGCTGATTCACCGTCATTCTGTTGACCATGCCAACTCAAGAAATCAACCAACTTTGCGACAGAATAAGAGAGGCCGCCTTCCGTTTGCACAAACACTTGCGCCATGGCCACCTGGAGAAAGTGTACGAGAATGGACTGAAGCACCGACTCGACAAACTGGGGATCGAAGTGGCACAACAACATCCTCTTCCCGTTCACGACGAAGATGGCAATCTACCCGGAGACTTCTATGCAGACCTTCTCATAGAGAATGAACTCATCGTGGAACTCAAAGCCTGCAAGACAACTACTGACGATCACATCGCCCAGCTCCTCGGCTATCTTAGGTCCGCCAACAAAAAGTTGGTTTATTGATCAACTTTGGATCACCTAAACTTCAAATCAAGCGCTACCTACTCGACTAGAACCAAATCCTTTTTGTGATTTTTCGTGCCTTTTTGTGGCAAATAAACCCATGACCCCCGAAAGTAAAATCTACGTTGCTGGACATCGTGGGATGGTGGGCTCTGCCGTTGCTCGCCGTCTAAGAACCCTCGGGTTCGAGAATATTATAACGCGATCAAGCGCTGAGCTAGATCTTACCAACCAGGCTTCGGTCAACGACTTCTTCGACCAAGAACGCCCTGATGTCGTCATAATGGCCGCCGCAAAAGTGGGAGGTATTCATGCAAACAATACCTTTCCTGCTCAATTCGCATATGACAATCTAGCGATTGCTCTAAATACGATTCACTCTGCGTATCGAAATGGAACCAAACGTTTCTTGTTCTTGGGCAGCTCTTGCATCTATCCCAGGCTGGCACCCCAACCGCTGAAGGAAAATTGCCTTCTAACGAGTGAACTGGAGTCTACCAATGAAGCCTATGCGATCGCCAAAATTGCAGGCCTGAAACTTTGCGAATACTATCGAAAGCAGTATGCTGTCACCTACCACTCACTAATGCCCACGAATCTTTATGGTCCGGGAGACAACTATCACCCAGAACATTCCCATCTGCTGCCAGCGTTGATAAGGCGCTTCCACGAGGCGAAAGAAAACGATTCTCCCACCGTCACTATTTGGGGCTCCGGAACCCCTAGGCGCGAGTTAATGCACGCAGACGACTTGGCTAAAGCCGTAGTGCATACTTTGAACTTGGATGACCCGCCAAGCTTAGCTAACGCAGGAACTGGGGTAGACCACACAATCCTTGAGATCGCTGAAATCGTCAAAGAAGTTGTTGAATTCACAGGGGAGATCAAAACGGATCCAAGCAAGCCGGATGGCACGCCTCAAAAGCTGATGGATGTCTCATTGCTGGAACGTCAAGGCTGGAGAGCAAGTATTTCCCTTCAGGAAGGCGTACGCAAAACGTATGAGGACTTTCGGAAATCGCTAAGCGAAGATACCCTTCGCGAAAGATAAATTCAAACATAGCAAGTTGTCTCGCCAAGGCACGCTCAGGAAACGCCTGATACTAGAGAATCCCCAGCTATGGGGATTTTTTGTGCACTCACTAAGCGCGGACTAAGCGCGGACATCGAATTGACGGCGGTGCGTACCTACAAACTTCAGGGCCTAGACTAAGAATCTCGAATAGTTAATAACTTATCAAAATTTCTTAGGTCGCCATCGACAGCAGATTAGTCGTTTAAATGATGGGCCGATGTGTTTTCTTTTGAAGCTCCGACTGATTTCACTCCATTTAGTGAATAGTACGTTGTTTCCAATTTAGATGACTCAGATTAAGCAGCTCTTACTTTACTTCGCTCTTCCCATCTTGATTTCGCACGAATCCGATCGGGCGTTTTCACAAGCATTCGAACTTACGCCTGAAGAACGGGCCCAACTGAACGCTCTCCCTCCTTCTTTACGAGCTCAGGCAATGGAAAGGCTGAACCAGTTCGAGTCAAATCGAGAGTCGTCATCTGTAAGGCCAGAAACTCCGGAAGTCGTCATTCCCTCGCAGCAATTGCTTGAAGAAGACGTGCAGCAATCGAACCTTACCGCTTTCGAGGAAAGCGAAACCGAGGAATCCCCTGTTGAGCGAAAAACGGATACAAGCGACCTATCGCCATTTGGCTACGATCTATTTTCCGGTACTCCGACTACGTTCGCTCCAGTTACCGAGATTCCAATACCCGTTGATTACATTATCGGCCCTAGCGATCAGATTCGCGTCCAATATTTCGGGAAAGTAACTTCCTCCTACGACCTCTATGTCGGCCGAAATGGCCTTTTGCAGATTCCTGAACTTGGCCCAATTACCGCTGCAGGCCAGCGTTTCTCTGAATTGAAGCAAGATATCGGACAACGCGTTTCGGAGCAAATGATCGGCGTTCAGTCGTTCGTAACGCTTGGCGAGCTTAGATCGATACGCGTATTCATGCTAGGGGATGTCAATCGACCTGGATCCTATACAGTGAGCTCCCTTTCGACGATGACCAACGCGCTTTTCGTTAGCGGAGGCATCCAATCTGTCGGCACACTGAGAAATATTCAGCTCAAGCGCCAAGGGGAAACAATCACCACGTTGGATCTGTATGACCTCTTACTCAGCGGCGATACTTCAAATGACGCGCGCCTACAACCGGGTGACGTGATTTTCGTACCTCCAAAAGGGCGCCAAGTAGGCGTGTCTGGTGAAGTGAAGCGTCCCGCAATCTATGAGCTAGGCGAAGAGGATACGTCCATTGAAAGCGTCATTGACCTAGCAGGAGGATTCTTGCCCACGGCTTACAAGCCTCTGAGCCAATTGGAAAGAATTTCAGCCAATGGGCTCAAGGAAATAAAGGACGTGGACCTATCGCAGCAGGCGCCCATGCAGAATCTGGTTAGGGACGGCGACCTCTTGCGTATCTTTTCAAATCTAAATCGCGCCGACAATATTGTGCAACTCGAGGGCTTGGCCGAGCGGCCCGGAAACTATGAATGGTCCGAAGGCATGCGAGCCAGAGACTTGATTCGTGGATACGATGACGTGGTTCCGGAAGCGGATCTGCAGTACGCATTGGTAGTGAGCAGAAACCTGTCCAACGGCCGGATTTCAGTGCGTTCATTCAGTTTGGAACAGGCCTTCGCTAACCTATCTTCGCGCCACAACTTAGAGCTTCGAAAACGGGATCGCTTGCTTATATTCGATGACTCCGGAGAGAGCGCCGGCGGCGGAATATCTCAGCGCAGGGAGCTTTTGGATCCGGTCATTGAGACGTTGCAACGGCAGGCTACGAGCGACAATCCACAAAGAGTTGTAGCGATCGAAGGTTATGTACGCTACCCGGGGGAGTATCCGCTCGAAGAGCAGATGACGTTGAATGACCTCGTCCGAGCAGCGGGAGGATTTTCTCAGGATGCCTTCACCCTAAACGCCGAATTAATACGCTTCGAGGACAATCAGAAGCGACAGCGCGAAACGGTGCTGCTTCCCGTGCAACTAGATGGAAAAGGCCGTGGTCTCGATTTACCGCTTCGCTCTTTTGATCAACTGCTCATAAAGCGAATACCGGATTGGGCTGAGGAAGAGACGGTTGAGCTCGCAGGTGAAGTCAGATTTCCCGGCACCTACCGAATTGAACGCGGAGAAACGCTCTTAAGCATATTGAATCGAGCAGGTGGCCTTACAGATCTCGCTTACCCCGATGCAGCCCTATTTCGACGCGAAAGCCTCAGGCAATCGGAAAGAACTCAGATCGAACGATTGCGGGAACGCATTCGAGAGGACATAAACGCATCTAATCTCCAGGATGATGTGTCAGCCGCCGAGTCGATTGAAACGGCAACTGAGCTGGTAGAACAGCTCGATTCCGTCGAGGCAGTAGGCAGGCTAGTCATCAATCTGCCCGCTATCTTAGAAGAAGACGATCCATCGATAGATGTTGTACTTAAAGGCGGTGATCAATTGATCGTTCCCCAAAGGCCTCAATCCGTCACAATCATCGGTAGCGTCAACTACCCTACTTCACATTTTTACGATCCTGAACTAGATAGAGACGAATACATTTCCCTTTCCGGAGGTCTGCTGAAACGGGCTGACAAAAATGGCATCTATATCGTTAGAGCAAATGGACGTGTCGAAAATCTGGAACGGTCCCGCTTTTTCCCAAAAAATAGCCAACCCATCTATGCGGGAGACACGATTGTCGTACCGATCGATGTCGACCGCATGAAACCTCTGCGATACTGGGTTGATGTGAGTCGAATCATCTATCAGCTCGCTCTGGGCGCCGCTGCCTTGAACTCGTTTTAGCTACCATTTCCATGAGCGAACCCTTTCCGCATAGCAGCCACCACTCGAGTCAGGACGAGGACAATCTCAGCCTGATTGATCTCTGGAACATAATTTGGAGGCGAAAGTGGCTTTGGCTCACGCTTGGTCCTATCGCTGGGATCGTAGGAGTTATCGTCGCGCTCAATTCCACCGAGATCTATCGATCTGGAGTTCTGCTCGCTCCGGCCGAGGAGGAAGGGGGTGAAGGCGTCGCCGCATTGGCAGGACAATTTGGAGGGCTAGTCACCATAACCGGTGTCAGCGATACAACAACCGCGCTCGCAACCTTGAAGTCCAGGCAGTTCCTTCTCCCTTATCTAAAAGAAAGGAATCTTGCCACGACTCTCTTCCACGAAGAGTGGGATGCTGAAAGCGCTAGCTGGATCAAGACGAATGCCCGACGCGGCCCCGACGGAGAGCCGACAGATTCAGAACTTGTCGGACGGTTTCAACAAAACATCCTAAAGGTCTCTCAAGACGAGCAATCAGGATTGGTTACGTTGGGTATGGAATGGGAGGATCCTGCATTGATAACGCAGTGGGCCAACGATCTTTCAATCAGAATCAACATGCACTTGAGAGAGAAAGCAAAGGCGAAAACTGAAAGAAATCTAGCGTACCTCAAAGATCAGATCGAAGAAACCCAGGTACTTGAAATCAGGGAAGCGCTTTACTCCCTTATCGAGTTGCAGACTCAGAATGCCATGCTGGCGAACGCCAAAGAAGAATTCGCCTTCCGAATCATTGACCCTGCCTACATACCCGAGAACCGCATACGACCCAAGCGAAACTTGATTGTTATCGCATCGGGATTACTAGGCGGGTTTCTCGGTATTTTTCTTTGTTTCGTTCTCCATTTTGTGGAGACGGCGAAGATAGATGCTCGGCGAGCGGAAGAGTAGCTCCTTTTGTGGTTGAGGGTGATTCATTTAGTGCTAATGAATCTAGTTTGGGGCCGCTGTGAGAGCAGGCACTACCTGAATGGCTATACGCGATGATCAACGAACCCCTAGGTTCAGGTACGATTTTCTCATACCGCGTAGACGAGACTTTCGTATCAACTAGAAGCCATTTTCAAACTCACGCTGTCAAATCGTCGAACGCGATGAGCTTATCTCCTTCGACCTTTGCGCCATCTTTTCGATAGGAATTTGCAACCTCGCTGTGACGATGGGCCCAATTGGGCGGCGAAAGGTCCGGCGTGTATTCTGGGACAAACGTTCGGATTTTCCGCTTGAGGAAGTTGTAGTCTGAAGTTCGGAGCAAGGGGGCTAGTTCCGTCAAAAATTTCCTCACTTCGATTTCTTTGGATTTCTGTCCCGTAAATCTGAATACTTTTGGATGATGCGTTATCTCCAACGTCTCCTGATTGTGCTGAAGCTCTTCGTAAAGCTTTTCACCCGGCCGTAGACCTGTGAACTTAATCTCGATATCCTCCCCCAGACGAAGCCCGCTTAAAGTGATCATTTTCTTCGCGAGCTCGTAGACTTTCATGGGCTCTCCCATGTCGAGGGCGAAAATTTCTCCTCCCTTTGCATTGCAGGAACAATCTAGCACTAGGCCTACCGCTTCAGAAACGGTCATGAAATAACGGGTAATATCTGGATGCGTAACGGTTACGGGTCCGCCATCCCTAATCTGTTTCCTAAATGTAGGAATAACGCTACCCGACGAGCCTAGAACGTTGCCAAATCGGACCGCAACGAACTGGGTGATCTGAGACCGCTCTTGAAGCGACTGGACGACGATTTCAGCCAAGCGCGTGGTTACGCCCATGACATTGGTCGGGTTCACCGCTTTGTCGGAAGAGATCAGCACGAAGGTATCGACTTCGTGCTTCATCGCTAAATCTGCCAAATTCACAGTACCGAAGGCGTTATTCCGCAACGCCTCCCTTGGCTGGTGCTCCATCATCGGAACATGCTTGTGAGCCGCCGCATGGAAGATGACGTTGGGTAAAAATCCTCCCATCAAGAAGTCCATGCAGGCAGTATCTGTTACATCTCCAATGAACGCAGTAGCGGGTATATCCGGAAATTCGGACCGAATCGTCTGCTCCGTTTGAAACAGCAAGTACTCAGCGCGTTCGACCATTACAAGCATGCTGGGCTCGCACTGCGCGATCTGCCGGCAAAGCTCTGCTCCGATGGTACCCCCCGCGCCGGTCACCATCACCACTCTGCCACGGAGCATCTGAAAGACGTTCCTTGAATGGAGATTGATTGCATTGCGCCCCAGCAAATCCTCGATTCTTACGGACCGAATCCTATTTTCCTCTTGTTTCGAAAGGCCCGGCTTAATTGCAAGGCTCTTGATTGCGCTCATGTTCTCGAACTGCGTGTCGTATACTTCAGTTTTCAATTTCATTATTTTTTCCTTCTATTTTATTGTTATTAGTAAATTGGATACGGTGATCTATCTCTATCGCGTCCAGGGTCTTGCGGTTAACGACGCCACGCTTGTTATGGAGGTGGCGTAGGTGGTTGATGCTGATCATCACAGGACCTCCTCTATTACGTCGGCTTAGCGTGCAGCTCCGAAGTCTCCAGTATTTTCTTTATCAGGGACTGGCTCGGGCGATCTATCTTCAGGTAGTCCTCGAAAGGCAATTCCTTGATAATCTTGCAGTTCTCGTTCGATGCGTAGCAACTCATATTTTCTTTCCTTCTATCTTAGATTATGGTTCATTCACCGAGCTTAGGAATAACGTGGTCCAGGTAATAGTTACCCCTCTCAATCAGCGCATCGGTGCCTTGTTTTGACGGAAATCCCGTTATTGATTCCGTATTCACAAAGTGGCGAATGCGCTCCACGCGCTCTTCGACCTTTTTAGCGGTATCATTTACGTTGCTCATAATTACATTCTTGGCGTCTTGAAGCAGAACCTGCACTGGAAGAAGCTCCTTTCCCCATCTGGCGATCAGGCACGGCTTCTCTTCCCATTTGTTGAATCCACTCTCTTGCTCCCCGAAACCAGTTCCTCCCAAGACGGTACGATCTCGACCAACATCCCTTTACTCTCCGCTTGCTCGGTGATTTCTCGGATCCTTGTGGAGGTTGCGCTAGGCATCGCCACGACGATTTTCGAGACCCGCTTGCGGCGAAGCTTCTCGAAACCGCTCCGCGGAGACAGAACGCTGATGCCATGGATCTGCTTGTCCCATTTCATCTCGTCGTCGTCTAGAAAAGCTACCGGATGAAGAAAACGTCCCCCCACGAGCCATCATACGAGAGGCAAGTGCCGAGCCCGTTTCCCCTGCTCCGTAAAGCGCAACCAACTGTCGCTCCGCATTGGGGGCTAGTGGATCATACCTTCTCTGCGCTCTCTCCAGATTCGCAAGGAAGTCCGAAACACGCACAGCAAAGACAGCGAAAGAAAGAAATCCAGGAGTATGGCGGACTTGAACTCCAATACGCCATATTGGAGGTAGAAAGAGGCCGCTAGAAACAATCCCGATGGGATCGCTAGGGCGAGGGCCAGTCGATAAACATCAGGCAATCGAAAAAAGCTTAGCAACCCTCGGAACTGGCGAAACGCCGTCATGCTTAACAACTTGATGCCGGCAACCCAAATCAAGCTATCGCTAATGAGATGGGCATTCCAATCCGTAGCGCGAAATCCATCTCTAGACTCGAACGCTAGGACGAGCGAAACGGTGAAGATCCAGACATAAGCCACTATCAATAGAAGCTTTTTCATCGACCGGGAAATCAAGTGCTTAGGAAGACGCTGAGCCTGTAAAATTTTTTGCGTAAATGATTCGAACTGATGCTCTTAAGCGCTAGAGAGAACATCGAATGGAAGACGAGGTCAGGGAGGAGCTGATCGACCAGCCTCTCGACGGCTATAGCGGCCCGGAGGGCCTGGTAGGCCCCGAAGGGCTTTTAGCAGAGCTGGAGAAGCGGCTGATGAACCGGGTTCTGGACGCGGAGCTGACCGCTCACCTGGGGCGGGGGAAGCATGCCTGGGCCAATGGCGGGAACGTCCGCAGCGGCAAGACGCTTCGCAGCGACGACGGGAAGCTTGCGATCGGGGTTCCCCGGGACCGCAAGGGCGAGCTCGAGCCGGCGCCCGCTCCGAAGAGGCAGCGCCGCTTCGACCGCTTCGACGAGGCGGTCGTGAGCCTGCGCTCTCGGGGCCTGGCGGTCCGGGACGTCCAGGAGCGCCTGCTTGGGATGCACAAGGTGGAGGTCTCGCCCATGCTCATCCCCAGCGCCACCGAGGCGGCGGCCGAGGAGGTCGAGCAGCGGCAGGCGCGGCCGCTGGAGCGGGCGTACCCGATCGTCCACTTCGACGCGACCGTGGCCAAGGCGCGGCGCGAGGGCGAGGTCTCCAACCGGGCGGTCTGCCTGGCCCTGGCGATAGCTATGGAGGGGCGCAGGGAGGCGCTGGGGATGCGGTCCTCCCAGAGCGAGGGCTCCAAGTTCTGGCTGAACGTCCTCACCGAGCTGAAGGGCCGGGGCGTATCCGGCATCCTGGTATGCTGCGTGGACGGCCTGTCCGGCCTGTCCGAGGCCATCGAGACGGTCTACCCGAAGGCCAAAGCGCAGCTGCGCATCGCGCGCATGCCCCGCAACAGCCTCAAGCGCGTCAGCTGGAAGGAGAAGAGGCAGGCTGCCTCGGAGCTGAGGAGCCTCTGCAAGGCCCCGACAGCCGAGGCCGCCAAGCTGGCCCTGGACCAGTTCCGGTCCAAGCGCGACGAGCGCTTCCCCGCGATCGGCAGAAGCTGGGAGGCGCATTGGGAGAGCGCTACCCCGTTCTTCGACTGCCCCGAGGACATCGGCAAGGTCCATATGCGCCGCCAGCGCCGGCGAGCCCCTCAACAGCTTGTCCAGGAAGATCAGCCGCAACCGTAATCTCTTCCCGACCACGGACTCGCTCTACAAGCTCTTCTACCTGGCGATTCGCAACATCTCCAGGAAATGGACCAAGCCCGCGAGGAACGGGACCGCGGCCCTGAACCGCTTTACCATTGAGTTCGGAGACAGAATCACAGAAAACAACAAATAACCAAGCATCTGTAAAAAAAGTTTACACAAATATCCTTACACCGCCCAAGAACTGTACTAAAGGTGTCGAATACTTCCAGTTCGTAATCTCCAGTAGGGAGTTCAGTGGGCAAATTGAGAGTAGTATTGATTGTCCTTTGCCCGAATGAATTGGACCCGCTGAATAAGATAGCCAGAGCGAGGGCAATTTCCGTTTTGAGGCAAAGTTTGTAGCGCATTGTCTTACTCGTTTTTGAATGAGCGCAAATCTCTCTTGAAGACCGAATCCTGCGAATTTGGATTGCCCGGAAAATCTAGCGAACGGCAGCAAGGACTCCATCTCAAAGAGTGTTTCGGAAACGAATTAGCATTTCTTTCCCACGAATGACACCAGCAGCGTTGAGTAGTTGCATTTAAGGGAGGCGCATTATGATTCACGCGCTCGCAGGCGGCTCGATCGCTTAAACTTGTTGGATGTCAGCCTTGTCCTTAAGCGCAGAAACGGTCTCCTTAAAAAAGGCGTCACGCTTCTGCCTCTCTAGCTCTTTGCGAATTGTGGGACCGACTGCCTCAAGCGTTTGCGTGGCCCCAGTTTTCATATCGTCTAGCCTAGCGATGTGATACCCAAAGGGCGTTTCGAATACGCCGCTGGTCGCGCCGATTTCAAGCTGGTTTAAAGCGTCTTCGAATTCCTGGACCATATAGCCTTCAGCGAACCACCCCAAATCTCCACCTTTGCCAGGGCAGTCGGAATCTTCATCCGCTATCTTTTCGAAGGGCTCCCCGGAATTAAGTCGTTCAAGAGCCGAATGGGCCTTCGTTTTTGCCTCAGCTTTATCCTGTCCTTTGTCGGTATTGAATACTATATGTGCTGCCTTGTACTGGTCAGCGGCACGATAGTTCTGTTCGTTGCTTTGAAAGACAGCAGCGACCTCGTCTTCGGGTGTAGGAGGGATTTGCTGCTTCAAGGAATCGATGTATCGCTGGAAACGGAGGTTGTCTGCTATTTCTAGTTTGACCTTAGGAAGGTCGCTTTGGCTGATTCCGAAATTCTTGAGAAACTCTTTTTCTCCACCGTGTTTCTTCACTACCTGCTTATATTCTAGTTCGACTTCCTCAGTATCGATTTCTTGGATCTGTTTCTTGGATTCTTCATGGAGAAGACTGCGTTCGATGAGCCGGTCCTTTGCGAAGTCTTCCGCCTGCAGCTTTTGGCGATCGGATCGAGCCAAGGAAACTGTTGACGGACCTCTTCTCCAAGACGTAGAGCTTCGCTCTTGATTGCTTCTTCTTCGATCCTAAACCCGTTCACGGAAATCGCCATCCGTTCAGGTGACAAGAATGGGGCTTTAAATTCAAGACTAATAGACCGAGATCGGAGAATGGAATTCTGCCTTACCGAAAGATCTAGACGTCTTCAATGCGAGATAGGATTCTTGCCCAAGCCTTGTGCTTTCTAATGCTATAAGCCCAAGACGAAGGAGTCATGAATGAGCTGCTCCAATCTATGTATCGGTCACAACATTCACCTCGCATCCAAATACGTTGCATTTGATAGAACAGGGGTAGGGACGATTTCTCTTCATCCGACAGGGTGGCAACCGATTCGTAACCTTCAATCAAGAACTTGCTCACTTGGGTGAACAATTTGACTGGATCGGAAACTCTTCGTTTAGAGATTAGATGCCCGATATAGGTCGCGATCTCGCAAGCTCTCCAACCGTATCCAGTCCGCTCGAAGTCAAATAGCTCTATAGAGTCCTCCGATTCCAAATGGAAGTTGGAGAAAATAAAGTCACCGTGAACCATTTCCCAGGAAAAACTATCGAGGGGAAGCGATGACAGTTTCTTCTTTAATTGCAGGGCGAGATTTTGGAAAAATATGCCGTGGTGACGAATTTCTGGTCGTTCACGAAGAAACGAACTTATTTTATGGATACTTTTGTTAAGACAAGTCTCGAGGTCGTACTGAGGAAGCGATTTGTTGACGGAAAACTTGTCTGCAATTTGATGAACGTTTGCAATATACTGACCGATTGATCGTAGTTGGTCGGGACTAGGTTTTGATGTGGACTGACTAGGCGAATCGCTGAACAAAGTGTGGAATCGATCCCCTTCGGGGTAATGGACTCTAGAGATTGAAACCCCTTCTGTATCGCAAATTGGGTACGATACATTGAGCCCGTTGTGGTTCAGAAATTTTATGAAGTCAATTTCTGATCGAATCTGCTCTTCGCCCCGATTGTTTGCTCCTGTGAGCCTTGCGAAGTAATTCCGTTTTGGGGTATATACTTTGTATAGATCACTACTGCCCTTGCTGTAGTAGACACACTTAGTTGTATCCGGGAATGCAAACCGTTCTCGAATATCGGATAGGATGTGCTTCGGATCCGGAATAGAATGAATTGTAGCAAATTTAGTTTCGAGTTCTAGCATGGGAATTGCGAAATTGAACTAGAATGTATCCAAACCGGAAATGTCATTGTTGATATACAAGTGTGAATCGGTGCCCGAATCGTAGTAGTGCGTGTAGTCGACTCCATCCACGCTTCCCGTTCCTTGGCTAACGTAGCTATCTGAAATCTCTACGCTGTCATCGGAGCCGCCGTCAATGAATAGCTTGTTGTCGCCATCAGTCATATCAAGGACGTCATCCGCGCTCAATTTTAAGCTGTTGCTCTCTGATCCATTGATGTCCAGGCGCTCGATGTTCTGGATGTTATTGCTGTCTAGATTGGTAAGGTCTATCTCAAGTCCGCTACCGCTTCCACTGTTGTGAAAAACGAGGGCATCTTCTCCGTCGCCTCCATCGAACATACCGAAGTCGCCTCCACTCCACTTCCGCTACCTGAGCCGGAACCTGAACCCGAACCGCTGCCTCCACTAACGCCGTAGTCGATTGTTATTGTGTCGTCGCCGGCACCCGCATCGACGGTATCGATATCGCCGATAGAATCGATGGTGTCGTCATCTTTTTCGCCGTCGATATAGTCGTCTCCGGATCCAGTTGTGATATCATCGTCTCCTTTGTCGCCGTATACTGTGTTGTCACCATCGCCTGCATCGATGGTGTCGTCGCCCTTTTTTCCATCTATCCAGTCATCTCCTGAACCCGTTGTGATCGTATCTTCTTGATTGGTACCGGTTATGGTTTCATCGGGATCAGCGTCTGCGTTTACTGAAATCGAAAAAACGTCTGAAACGCTTGATTCCCCATCGGATGCCGTGACGGCAATTGATATGGACCCTACGTCGCCTCCAGTTGGCGTACCTGAAATTTCACCAGTGCTTCCATTGATCGATACCCAACTAGGTAGTGGGTCACCATTCTCGAGGGTTGCGGTATAGGTAAGCGTATCGCCTATATCCATATCTGCGAAATTGCTTGATACGTCGAGACTGAAGGCAGCGTCCTGATCTGTAGTCTCTTGTTGATTCAGTCGGCCCGTCGTTTGTGTTCTCGACTGTGACCGCAACAATGTCACTAGCAGTGGCTTCGCCGTCGGATGCAATGACCTGTACGCAAAACGAACCTACGTCTCCGTTTTCTGGAGTTCCTGAGAACTGGCCTGTGGACTCGTCGAACGAGAGCCAATCGGGAAGCGTCCCGTCCCCGATCTGCTCACCAGATTCGTTTGTCAGAATAGCTGAATACGACAGCGTGTCGCCGATGTCCTCGTCGGCGAAGTTGCCAGAGACGTCGAGGCTGAACGCAGCGTCCTCGTCCGTGGCTATGTCGCTGATTTGGGAGGATACGGTCGGACCGTCGTTGGTGTTCTCGACGGTCACCGAGAAGGTGTCTGAAACGGACTCCTCACCGTCTGAGGCGGTGACCGTGATGGAGATGTCGCCAACGTCGCCGTTTTCTGGAGTGCCGGAGATTTCTCCCGTGGTCTCGTCGATTGACAGCCAATCGGGTAGCGGGTCCCCGTTTTCCAATGTCGCTGAGTATGTGAGCGTGTCCCCGAGGTCTTCGTCAGCGAAGTTACCTGACACATCGAGGCTGAAAGCAGCGTCTTCGTCTGTGGTCTGATCGTCGATACTGGACGAAACGACTGGCCCGTCGTTGGTGTTCTCGACTGTGATTGTGAAGGTGTCCGTAACTAGAGCCTCTCCGTCTGAGGCGATGACGTTGATTGAAATTTCACCTACGTCTTCATTGCTTGGTTGGCCGCTGAATTGTCCGGTATTCTCGTCAAACGACAGCCATTCGGGAAGCTCTCCTCCATCTGATAGCGAGGCTTCGAACACGAGATCGTCGCCCGTGGCGATATCGTCGAAGTGATTTGATATATCTAGATCGAATTGCGCGTCCTCTTGGATGCTTTTCGTCTACAATATTTGCGGTGAGCGTAGGAGCGTCATTTGTATTCTCGACTGATAAGGTAAAGCTCTGACCGACTTCTGCTTCCCCATCAGATGCGGTGATCGGGATGCTTAAGTCACCAATATCATCGTTTCTTGGAGTTCCGGAAAGTTCACCCGTTTGCGAGTCGATTGAAAGCCAATCAGGTAGTGGATCCCCATTTTCAAGTGAGGCAGAAAACGAGAGGGTATCGCCCAAATCTTGATCTTGGAAATTTCCGGATACATCTAGGCTGAATTCACTGTCTTCATCGGTGGCTAGATCTTCGATACTTGCTGTGACGGTGGGTCCGTCGTTTGTGTTCTCTACTTCGATGGAGAAGGTATCGGATACAGATTGCTCACCATCTGAAGCAGTTACTGTAATTGAAATTTCACCGACATCGTCGTTCTCGGGAACACCGCTGAAGGTTCCTGACTCGGGATCGAAACTCAACCATTCTGGAAGAGCATCTCCTCCTTCGAGCGTGGCGGAGTAAGTTAAAGTGTCTCCAATATCCTGATCTTCAAATCGCGAGGAGATATCTAGATTGAACGCGGAGTCCTCGTCAGTGGAGGTGTCTGGAATCGCTGATGCCAACGATGGCCCGTCATTGGTGTTCTCAACTTCCAGATTAAATACCTGGTCGCTGCTAAGCTCGCCGTCCGAAGCGGTTACTTTGAGGGCGATATTGCCAACGTCGTCATTTCTTGGCGTATCGGTCAATTCTCCTGTTTCCGAGTCGATGCTGAGCCAATCTGGAAGCGGGTCTCCGTTGGACTGGGTGGCGGAGTAGCTAAGGGAGTCTCCCAGGTCTTCGTCTTGGAATGCAGCCGATGCATCTAGGCTAAAGGGCGTTCCCTCATCGATGTCTTGATTCTCGATTGCGGCGGTGACGACTGGTCCGTCATTCGTGTTTTCAATGGAAAGATTGAACGTGTCACTGGTCGACTCGGAACCGTCGGACGCAGTGACAGTCACCGAAAGATCACCAACGTCCTCATTTTCGGGCGTTCCCGACAGCGTGCCAGAATTGGGGTCAATTGACAGCCAGTCTGGCAGGGGGTCTCCGTTCTCAAGGGTTGCGGAAAAGGTGAGTGAATCACCTACGTCTTCGTCTGAAAAGTGTGAGGATACATCAAGATTGAATTCCGTGTCCTCCGTTGCTTCGGAGTCACCGATTTGCGCTGTCAGGATGGGAGCGTCATTGGTATTCTCGACGGTTAAGGTAAAGGATTGAGAAGCGGTCTCCTCGCCATCGGAGTCGGTGACGCTAATTTCGAGATCCCCGACGTCGGCGTTTCGAGGAATTCCGTTTAGAGTCCCTAGCTCGGAATCAAACGAGATCCAATCTGGAAGCGGATCTCCGTTAGTCAAAGTTGCGGAATAAGTGAGCGTATCGCCTAGATCTACGTCTGCGAAGTTACTTGATACGTCCAAGCTGAACGATGCGTCCTCGTCCGTGCTCTGTTCACCGATGCTCGTTGTAGCGGTGGGTCCGTCATTGGTGTTTTCGACTGTCAGGGAAAACGTATTCGAGACCGCTGCCTCTCCGTCTGAAGCGGTGACGGAAACTGAAAGATCGCCGACGTCGCCATTTTCGGGCGTTCCTGACAGCCTTCCAGTTTGAGGATCTATCGTCAGCCAATCTGGAAGCGGGTCGCCATTTTCAAGATTGGCGCTGAATGACAGAACGTCTCCTAGATCCGCGTCCGAGAAGTTTTCCGCGATATCCAGTGAAAATAGAGCATCTTCGTTTGTCGTAGAATTCAGGATACTAGTTTCGACGATGGGGCCATCGTTGGTGTTTTGTACATCGATGGAGAAAGAATTGGTGACGCTTTCAGTTCCGTCGGAAGCGGTTACCGTAACGTCAATGGCTCCGACATCGTCGTTTCTTGGCGTACCTGTAAATTGCCCGGTTTCCGAGTCGAACGAGAGCCACTCCGGAAGCGCATCCCCGTTTTCAAGCGAGGCGGAGAAGGAGAGTGTATCATTTCCGTCGAGATCGTCAAAATGGGTTAATGCGTCAAATTCGAATAGTTGGTCTTCGTTTGTCGATTGATCTTCTATTTGGTCGATCGTTGGAGCTCGATTGGCTTGATCGACGGTAACTTGAAACGTTTGGCTGGCAGTTGCGCCTGAGTTGTCGGTTGCTGTGATCGTTATTTGATGGTCGCCTACAATCACCTTCGCTAGGCGTTCCGCTAAGAGAACCCGTTTCAGGGTCAATTTCTAGCCAAGCCGGAAGTTCGGCAGAATAGGTCAAGGCGTCGCCGAAGTCGACATCGGTAAATGCGTTCTCGGGAAGGTCTAGCTGGAAATCGGTGTCGTTCTCAACCGCTTCATTGCCGATGTTGACCTGTACTACTAGGGCATTATTGACAGCTTCTACGTTTATGGATACGGGCGAGCTCTCGGTTGACCATGATTGTCCGTCGAATCCCGACCATGAGAAATTGGTTTCACCATTCCAATTGATATCGGGATGAAATTCCATATCTTCCACTTGATCGATGTCGATTAGTTGACCTTGCGTGACTGGCTCTCCATCAATCTTGATGACTCCGTTGTCGGGGAGCGAGTCAATGCGGATCATTTCCAGGTAGTCGCTATCTTCGTCCTCAAACGATTCTTCGAATTGTTCTGGATTGAACGAAACGACTACATCTTCTAGCCCTGACAGTCCCACGCTGGATACGGATGCGGCTTCGTTCACGTCTTCGGGCCAAACTGAGAGCGTTTGCTCGATCCGATTTCCATCCTGGTCGATGGATGCGATGGTCATCGGATATCTATCAGGTTGAGCTTCGTAGTCGATGCTTACCCCATCCTTGAGCTTGAGCACATTGCCAACGACCTCGAAGTAGCTGGATTCATCACCAACTATTTCGTATGTGTAGTTGTTCCCTTGGCCAAAATCGTTTGTATCCAGTTTTCCTATCAGACCACCTTCAATATTTTCCGCAATTCGGTCGTGGCTAAGAATGAGATGAAACGCTTGTCCGCCGCCATCTTTTGTTTCGGTGACGGTTATCGCTTTGCCGGTTTCAGAGTCACCATCGTTGATTGTGATTAGGATTTTTCGTTGGGAATCGTCGTTGAATGCGTCGTCACCTAGTCGCAGCAGGCCTTTGCCGGTATCGACTTCGATTTGACTGGGATCTCCGCCTTCGAATTGAGCGGTTATGGTCACCCCATCCGAGAGTCCGTCTTCTTGGAATTGCGGGATGAAGTCGCGGATATCTATTGCGATCAGCTCTGGATCCGTTGATGTCGTGTATGCGATTGGATTTCCATTTTGGGGATTCTCGGGGGTCGCGTTTGAATTCTCCGGCTCGCTTTTCTCTTCAGCGGGATCCGCTGGGGTATTGGAATCTTGAATCGCATTGGCAGAGGCATGGTCGTCTTCCGGTTCCTGTTCGGGTTGCTCTTGCGGTTCTACGTCTGCTTGGGAATTGGTGATTCCGGCGTCGCGCGCTCGGTCTTCAAGATCCGGGTTGTATTGGGCCAGGTCCCACTTCTGAGATTCTGAAGTAACCGCAATCACAGCAAGAGGAGCGAACAGGATGCTTTGGCTGTACTGGTCGTCGGGAAGATCCGCCATGTCGACTCCGTCGGATTGCTGAACGAAATCGTGCCAAGTTATGCTATTTCCATCTTTTAGCTCGAGTACGGGCTCTTGAGAGAAATCGACGTCTAAGAAGCTCTTGAGGATGAAGGTGCTGCCGTCGTGGCAAACGATTTGAAGATCATTCGCTTGGGGGACGAGCTGGGCAACGATCTCGGGGTTCTTAATCTGAAAGCTCTCTCCGGAGAAAACTTGTAGACTCTCGCCATCTTGCAAGGAAAGGTGTTGGGGATTGGAATTGGAGTCTTGCTTGAAGCTGATTTCGAGGCTCATGACAATATTTTGTAGGTAATAAGTAGCGCGATCTGCGCGACTTACCTACATTACGGTTCCATGGGCCTCGAAATGTACTGTAATACGCTGATTTCACATAAATGAAATCAGGGCTAGATTTAGGTGCCTATGGTATATGAGTAGATTACTCTACTAGAGGGGACTCAGAGGGGACGATAAGGCGGCATTTCGCCAAATCACATCTCTCGAATCGGTAAAGCCCTTAGGCTGAAAACTGATACGCTGGTTTTGCGGCAGTTTTTTGGGTATCAATTGAGATGCGAAGGCTTTCTAGGTCGATGTCAATCGCCCGCCTATACACCGTCTTACCTGCAATGAATTGGGAACCGTTTCGGATGATTTCCTTCACCTCGATACCCGATTCGCTTATGTCTATCGAAGTCGCTCCAGGCCAAGGAAGGAATGAACCGGAGTTTAGGACCGTTGTGGTCCCGCAGGTGGAAATATCCGGTTTATGAGTATGCCCGATTATCAAGAATTCTGGCGAGAACCCGAAACGCTCCACAAGTTCGACTGCGTTGGAGGGCGCTTTCTTCCAGGAATCCAAGACTTTCAAGATGCGGGTTGGCGGCCATGCTTGACGTAGGAAGATCTGGAATTTCCCCCACATAGTCGGGTCGTAATCCTTGACCAAGGCATGCTGCTCTTTCGAGGCATTCTTGAATATTTGGAGATAGTGGTAGAAGGAAGGCTGATTGTCCTTGGAAAGTTGCTGGACTCCGTTTGCGACGGACTGCTTGAGGATATCGCTGTGTTGCGACCATGGAGCGATCGAGTCGAAAATAGCATCGCCATGAGTTATGAGGATTTGTCCGTCATTCAGTTCGCAATAGTGTGCATTCGAAATGTCGGGGTCATGATTGCCGGTAATGAAGACTGCTTTGGTATTCCAAGAATCGATCTTCTGCTGCAAATCTCTGATTGATGGGAGCGGCCTTCCAATGTGCGAGGGGGAGTCCTCGTAGATTTGCTCTAGAGTGTCGCCATTAAAAATGACGGTATCCGCCTTGGAGACAAGGCTTTGCAGCGAATCGGAATCCTTGATTAGGCTCGCTTTGTGGCCCCAGTGCAGATCTGAGAGAACTCTAATCACTTGTTGGTTTGTGGAAGGTAATGAGGATTAGTCAGCGTGACCATATCTGAGAATTGTTGCGGCGCAAACGGCGCCTTCATATTTATCGGTGGTTGTTCACTTATCTAAAGATTCTCGGTCGAAGTCCGATGGTTTTTGGATGAACTCCACCGAGAATCTCCAATCATTGATTGCGGCGGCTTCAGGAACAGGTGGATTGAGTGGTGATGCGGTCAAGAGCCTGGGTTTCCTGGCGGAAAATATACGAACGCCAGAAACGTCCCTAGAAGACCTATTGGAATGCATCCCTATCAAAGACAGCGGTGATCTTGAAAAGTTGCGGAATCTCCAGCGCGAGGCGCGGTCCAATCCCTATCTGGACTAGCTCTAGAGGGGCTTGGCAAATACCTTGGAGTTACGCTTGCCGATTCGATACTCTTCCAAGCGACGCTTGGGAAGCTCTTCAGGCGATATCTCTTCGAATCCCTCCATGGATTCGAAAAACCCGAGACTTTGAGTCGACAATGCCAGAACTCTGGTAGCGCCTTCATCTCTAAGCGTATGGCAGGCGAACTTTGTGAGATTCGAGCCGATGCCTTGTCTTTGATGCATCGGATGGACGAACAAGGCATTAATCTCGGCGGTTGAGGCATCTTCAGGAAAACGCTTTATCAAAACGCATCCCACGAGGTTGCCGTCGATCTCGTAGACATAGAAGTTAGGCGCTTCTTGCTCGATGGATTCGATAGATCTGAGAGCCAATTCTTCCTTTTCAACAGAGCCGCTGGTTAAGTTATAGATCAATGTCACGTCAGCGCGAGTCGCTTTTCGGATTTGCTGGTATTCGTTTCCGTATACGAGCGTACCTACGCCTTCATTGGAAAATACTTCGCGAATAAGGCCATCGTGTATGTGACCATTCAATACGTGTACGCGGGCTACGCCACCTTTGACGCCAGCAAGGGCGTTCTGGGCTTTGCTCAACATGTTTTCAGGAATAGTTGATTCTCTATTCTGCTCTAGGCTTTTCTCCAGCGAATCCACTGGGATCTGGCGCGCGATCGAACCGTCGAGCTCAAGCCCATCAAGCTCAGCCATGAATATCGTTTTCGTGGCCTTGAGCGCAAACGCTACTTCTATCGCGAGCAGATCGCTGTTGATTCTGAGCGTGTGTCCATTCCGGTCGAAACCGATCGGTTGGATGATTGGAATGATGTTTCGGCTAATAAGGTGGTCCAAGAATTCAGCATCGATTCGATCTACTTTGCCGCTTCTTAAATGGTCGACTCCTTTTATGACTCCGATAGGAGTGGAGCGGACCGAGTTCGTTATGGTGCATTTTAGCCCAGATTGCGTGAGCGCTTCTAGGATTTGGTGAGAGGCCCGAGATGACGCCCGGATCGCTAGGTCCAAGGTGGAATTCATCCGTAACGCCGGAACCATCCGCGTTCGTGATGTCGATGCCTCTACTTTGCGATAGATCGATCAATTGCTTACCGATGCCGTGCGCTATGACTACATTGATTTGCAAGCTTCGCAGAACGGCTATGTCCAAAAGCAAATTGGGTAGGTTTTCGCTTTCGATAATGGATCCGTCGAGCGAAACGACAAACGTCTGTCCCAGAAATCTTGGGACGTAATTTAAGATCCCTCTCAAATCGGTTGGCTTAATATGGGAAACTCTGTCGTCCATTTGTCCTGCATTAAATCGGCAGTCTTGCACGTATTGCCGACATTATTTCACTCCTTATGGGGATTGGTGAGTGGATGACAATGACGAAGCGGCATCAGGACTGATTGAATGCTGAGACGTCCTTCTCGCCCCCTATCTCGATTTTCCAATTCCTAATATTGTCTGCCGTATAAAGTGAAATATTTATTTGGTCGGTGTCGATTGGCTGGGTATTGATGCGAAAGTCGGCGGTTGCGACGCTGCCGCTTAACTTGATTTTCCCTAGATGCTCCGCGTCTTCGATGCGCAGCTCAGCCAGCAGGATAAGTTCCGACTCCTTATAGAGCGCGGTGAGGCTGAACTCGGGACGATCGATTAAGTGCGAAGGACCCACAATCCTGATTTCCAGGCTTTCCCCGATCGCAAACGACTTGCTTGAGCGCGCTTCAATAATTTGTGGCACGAGAATCGGTTTCCTTGGGAGATAGTAGACGATTTTGGAAGGCAACGATTCCTCGAGTGGAGACTCGCGTTTCGTGGCTGCGATGGGATCTGTGAATTGCCCTGCGGATTGAGGCTCTCGAGAAACGCCCAAGCTATACCAGTCATAGAGGTTTTTCTCTGCAGCGTTCTCAATGCGTTGCTGCATTGCTCGACTTGGCTCGAAGGGTCTTTCTTCCTTGCGAAATGAAAGCTGGACCCAGGTGTAGAAGAGAATGAAGCAGAGGATCGATACAGCGATCGGCCACATTGGCCATGGCTTTCGTTCGTCGGGCTTTCGAGGCGCGCTTGGTTCTTGAAGATCATCTTCCATCGATTCGCTAGCCAATCCGAATCGGATCGAAGTTAAAGCATGAAGCGCCATTTGAATTCATTTTTCGTTGCGCGGCTAAAACGGGGCGGTCATTTGATAGGTTTTCTGACATGCATTATTGGAGCAAAACGTACATTCCGACCCTGAAAGAGAGCCCTGCCGAGGCGGAGATCGAATCGCACAAGCTGTTGCTGCGAGCGGGTTTAGTTAGAAAAGTGGGAGCAGGGCTCTATGCATTCTTGCCATTGGGTAAGCGGGTTCTCGAGAAAGTGTCTCAGATCTGCCGGGAAGAAATGGATGCGGCGGGAGCGATCGAGCTCCTGATGCCTGCCGTATTGCCTGCGGAGCAGTGGAAGGCAGGTCCTCGATGGAATGCAGTGCGTGAAGTGATGTACTCGGTGAGTAGCGCCGGGGCGGACTCGAAGCCCGCAGATGAACCGCAATACGTTCTTGGGCCCACGCATGAAGAAGTGATTACTCCGCTGATTGGCTCGGAAATATCTAGCTACAGGGATCTAGGGAAAACCTTCTATCAAATACAAACCAAGTTTCGGAACGAAATCCGACCACGCTACGGTTTGATGCGGGCGAGAGAATTCGTCATGAAAGATGGATACAGCTTCGATGAGAACGATGAGAATGCCGAAGCAACGTATCGGCAGATGGCCCAAGCTTATGATCGATTTTTCGCTCGCTGCGGTTTGACGTTCATTTCGGTCGAAGCGGATACTGGGATCATGGGGGGCGCGTTCTCTCACGAGTACATGGTTCCAGCCGAAGTCGGCGATGACGATGTCGTCTATTGCGAAGAAAGCGGATACGCCGCCAATATCGAAAAGGCGAGAAGCGGGCTTGTCCCAGCGGATTTTTCTGAGGCTGCGCCGGACGGCGCTATAGAGGAATTTGAAACTCCAGGCGTTACTACGATAAAGGGGCTGGCTGCCGAACCGTACGGGATAAAGGCCGAAGCCCAATTCAAGACGCTGCTTTATGTGGGAGATGGAAAATTGTTCGCCGTCGTGTTGAGAGGGTGCGATGATCTGCAAGAAGCGAAATTGGGTTTATTGGGTTACGAGCTCGTTCGACCTGCGACCCCTGAGGAGATAGAATCTGTCATGGGCGCGAAACCCGGTAGCCTGGGAGTGGTCAAAGACACAATCAAAGCGCGGGAACAGCTCGATGGCATCTATGCGGATGAGTCCATCCGTCTCGTTGGCAATGGCGCAACGGGCGCGAACAAGGATGGCTTCCATCTGCGAAATGTGAATGCGCGTCGAGATCTGGACATTGATTCATATGGAGATTTCCGCATGGCGAATGCGGGTGAACCTTGCCCGCAATCGGGAAAGCCGCTCAAGATCGTCCGAGCTATAGAAGTCGGGCATATATTTAAGCTGGGGACTAAATTTAGCGAGAGCGATTCCTGGGGCGCGACTTTTACTGATTCTCAAAAGGAGACGAGGCCAGCGGTTATGGGTTGCTATGGTATTGGAGTTTCAAGGACAGTTCAAGCCATCATCGAGCAGTCAAGAGATAGTCAAGGCATCAAGTGGCCTTGGAATGTGGCTCCTTACCATGTGATTATAACGGTGCTAGATCCAGATGTTGAAGAAGCGATGTCGCTGGCTCGGAAATTGGGTACGGCTTCGGAATCCGCCGGTGCGGATGTGATGATTGATGATCGAGATGAACGTCCGGGCGTCAAATTTAAGGATGCCGACCTGATAGGAATCCCCTTGAGAATTACGATTGGAGGGCGTGGATTGAAAGAAGGTGTTGTAGAAGTTAAATGGCGCGATGAGGAATCTGCTAGGAAAGTTGCGATAGATGAATCAGAATCAGTGGTTGTATCGGAATTACGTGAACGAAATCCTAATTAGGAATGGTATCTTTTATAGGTGGTGAGTCCGTTAGTCCCGAGGTTGATGTGGAGGACGCGACAGAATTGTCAGGAGTTTGGAGCGTTGTTGTCCTGAACGACCCAGTAAATTTGATGTCGTACGTAACCATGGTTCTCAAAAGAGTGATTGGCATGTCGCAGTCGGAAGCGGAAACTCATATGATGGAAGTTCACGAATTGGGGCGCTCTGTTGTTTGGACTGGGGAGCGTGAAAAGGCAGAGGCCTACCTCTATCAGCTGCAGGAGTGGCACCTGACTGCCATACTGGAGAAAAATGAGCCGTCAGCTTGAATTCAGGCTAGATGCGGACGCGATTCGACCGCTCGTTGCTCATGTCATGAATTTGATTGATAGCGCGCAAGACGAGTTGTTGGCGCCAAACGCTCCACCGGTGGAGGATGAACTCATGTCGGGATTCTGGTCGCAGGATTTATTGAGCTCCCAGCGGAAGGATATTGCCGCGATATCAGAGCTATTCGACGACGATTTTCTAGAGTCGGGCAAGGCGACGGTGGATGAGGAGGATGTGGATCTCGTCCTGAGAGGTTGCGCAGCCATTAGATTGAAAATCCGCGAAACAACCTTGTCGAAGTTCAGCGATCACTCGCTTGAACGAGGTGAGCTAGATCAAGCAGAGTTCGGGAACGAGGAGCGCGATGCGTATGGCGCCTATATTCTTTTCGCGAGCTTACAGGAGCTGATCATTTCGCAAATGGATCCATGATTGAGAACGTGTTGGAGCCGGGTCGAGAACAGTGCCGCTTGTGCGCCGCCCGTTCGATTGGTTCGGCGGAGTTTTGTTCTGTCGGATGCTCATTGGCGGCTCGCGTTCCCTTGGGCGAAACGGCGTTGTCGGCGACGTGGCAGTTGGGGGTTCTGCTATCCTCCGGTTTCGTTTTGTTTAACCAATGGTTGCTGGCAGGGGCTGCTTGGATCAAGCGCAGCCAAGGCGATGTGGATATGGCAAAGGGATTCTTCTATGCGTCGGCATTAGCCGGAACCGTTTGGATCGTTTTCGCATTGCTGTCTTGGAGCGTTAGCCAACCCAAGAGAGGCCGCGATTGGATTGTCTTCGCTTTCGCGGCGCTCGTATTTCTCGCGGCTCTTTTGCTAGAGCGAGGCGACTGGGAGATTTTTGCGGCCTTTGCAGCGAGTAACTTCCTGATTGCCATTTGGTTGTACCGTGGGGTGTTTTACCTATGGCGGGCGTCAAAAAACCGGGAAAAGTAGGCTTGGACCTGCAATCGTATTGACCGGATAGAAGGGATCCCTAGCGTACAGATATCACGCGCCCTGCCGTGTTCGAGGCGTTGGATAACTGCTCTTTGCCTACCTTAATTTGACGGGAGATGTGATGGATGAAGGATGCTCAGCCGCAAACCGGACCGCAGAATTCATTTTGATGTCGCCCACTTGAACATACCAAGGACCGAGAGCCCTTTTGGCGTACGGCACAAGGGTGGGGCGCGTGATTATTTTTTGAAGAATGATTGGATGGGCAGTTTTTTAACGTTTGCCCAACGGGAAAAAGGACTGCTATAACGGCGGACAATGGACCCGAAAATATACTATTTCCTCCACGTATTCTCAATTATGCTGCTGACGGGTTTTACCTTCGCCATCGCAGCAAATCCCCAAAAGCATAAGAAGAAGATGATGGCGATCATCACGGGTGTACTTGCCCTTGTCGCTTTCGTTGGGGGATTTGGATTGATGGCCAAGCTGCACAACAACAACTTTGGCCAGGTCTGGGTTATCGTGAAGATTATCTGCTGGTTGTTCGTCTCCGGTTTAGGCGGCATGGCGTACAAGAAGTCGAAGTCCTTCGTTCAGGCGGGATTGATTCTCGCAGTGGGTATCGCAGTCTTCATGGTGTATTTTCGCCCATTCTAATGGCGGATTCCGACTCAGGCCCCTCGCTTTGCGGCGTTTGGATCAGTCCTGAGGGAAAGGCGTTTATCGCCAAGGAGAACGGACATGGACCGCGAAGCGTTGAAGAGTGTCCCTTTTCGCCGTTCGTTTGGGCGATGGAAAGCGCGGTCGACAATCTTGTCATTGGAGCGTCTATCCATGAATTGAAGGGGGAGGCTCCCTACAATCGCTTGGTTTCTTTCGATGACATTGAAGACTATCGAGAGTGGATAAAACGTGAAGGTAGAACGGGAACCATCGATTGGATACGCCAGCTCGAGCAGCAATTCCTACTTTCGAGGCAGGCTAGAATGTATGCTGACATGCCGTACGGGAGTCTTCGTAGAATGCAGTTGGATATTGAGACGGCCTGCGAGGAGGAAGGGAGTTTCAGCGATCCGAAGCAACCTGAAGATCGAGTTCTGGCGATAGGTCTCCAATGCGGTGACAAAGTGGACACTCTCACCTTGGATGAAAGATCCGATAGCGGAGAGCGGGTGTTGCTCGAGACCCTGAACAAACGTTTTCAAGAGTGGGACCCGGACGTTGTCGAAGGGCACAATATTTTCAAATTCGATCTCGATTACCTACGTCGTCGTGGGCAGCGCCTGAAGGTGCCCATGAATTGGGGACGGTTTGGTCAGAAAGCAAAATTTCGCAGTAGTCGCCTGCGCGTCGCTGAACGCTGGATCGATTATCCTCGGTGCGATATACCAGGTCGTTCTGTGGTGGATACGTATTTGCTGATACAGATATATGACATTAATACTCGGGAGCTGATGTCTTATGGTTTGAAGGACGTTGCGCGATACATGGGAGTAACTCCAGAAGATGGGGGCGAACGCGTATACATAGAGGGATCTCAAATTCAGTATTTGTTCGATGATGATCGAGAGCGCTTCTTGAGCTATTTGAAAGACGACCTCCGGGAGACTGAGGGAGTGGCAGACTTGTTGCTGCCGACATACTTCGAGCAAACCAAGGCCTTTCCAACTACGTTGCAGGAAGCCTGCTTGAGAGGAACTGCAAGCAAGGTAGATCTCGTGTTCCAGGAAAAGTACTTTCATTTGCAATCAGCCTGTCCGATTCCCGGAGAGTCCAGGACGTTTGCGGGTGGATATACAGCGAGCTTCAAGGAAGGCGTTTTCGAGAATGTGCTTCATTTCGACGTGGCATCGCTCTATCCTAGCATATTGCTGCTGTTAAATCGTAATCCTAGAAATGATACAGAGGGTGTTTTCATACCCATGTTGCAGGAGCTAAAGGAGTATAGGCTCAAGTTTAAGCGGCTAGCGCAGGAATCCAAGGATCCTGCCCTGGCTTCCGAGTACGGAGCCCGCCAGAGCAGTTTCAAGATCTTGATAAACTCGTTTTATGGGTATCTAGGATTTTCTGGAGCTCGATTTGGGGATGTGGAGCTTGCAGAGGAAGTGACCGCTAAAGGGAGAGAGATTCTTCAATCCTTGATACATTTCTTTGAGGATATTGGTTGCGCTCCCCTGGAAGCCGATACGGATGGCCTCTACGTTGAGGCGAATGAATACTTTGAGTGTCCGGAAAAATTGCTTGAGTCCGCTCAAGCGGTTCTACCGGAAGGGATAGAGCTCGAATACGATGGACGGTACGAATCGATGTTTTGCTACAAGGCGAAGAACTATGCGCTTCGTGAAGGAGGAAGAGTTATCACACGTGGTTCCGCGATGCGGTCGCGTGGCGTTGAGCCCTTTTTGCGTTCGTTAACGCAATCGCTCATTCGTTTTCTGCTTGGCGTTGACTCTCAAGACCCGGCGACCTTAGCCAATGACATCGAAGCGAAAATCGAGTCTGGCGAATTTCCAGTGGAGGATTTGGCAAAGTCGGAAGTGCTTAGCCAAAATCCCGAGGCTTACCGAAAAAAAATCGAATCGGGAGGTAAGCCAAGACGAGCTTCCGCCGAGGTTGCTCTTAAGCTGGGTGAATCCGCAAGAATGGGCGATCGTATTAGCTATTATATTGGCCCGAGAGAGAAGGGGCAGAGCGCGGATTGGCAACGAGCGCAGCCAATCGACTTTTTCGACTCAGAATCGCTTCCGTACGACCCGAAATACTATGTTAAGAAGTTGAACGATTGGCGAAAGCGGTATGCCCCCTTTCACTCCGCGCTTGCGGAGGATCCGAGTCAGCAAGAACTATTCTCGTGAGAAGCTGCCCTCTTGTTCCTTTTTATGAATACAATGATGGGAGACTTGGGGTTTTTGTTTGGGTTTTCAACCAGTTCATGGCTGAAGCATTCATCGTCTAAATCGCTTACCCATTTGAGAACGTTACTGGTTTCTCGGTCGCCCTCGGGACGACCGGGGTAAAGAACGACGCTGATCATCCCTCCTGCTCGTAGTCGAGGAAGGGAATGCGTTAACGCTTGAAGGGTTGTTTTCGCGCGTGTTGTTACGGATTTGTCTCCCTGTGGCAAGTAGCCTAGATTGAATACGACGGCACTGATCGAGCGTTCCTGCGGGAGGTACTCTTTTAGTTGCGAGTGACAGGAATGCAGAAAGGACACGCGACCATCGAGATCATTTTCGATCAATCGATTTTTCGCGATTTCCAGAGCAGCACACTGGATGTCAAATGCGTACACATGACCCGATGGCCCGACTGCATTCGACAGCCAAAGCGTGTCGTGCCCATTGCCAGTGGTGGCGTCGATGACGCTGTCCCCAGATTGAATCGTTGAAAGAATCCGATCTCGCGCGATTTCTACCGCGATCCATCGTTTCGATTGTACTCCTCCGTTTTCATTGAATCGGCTCGGCAATATTTTAGGCGAGAGAGGAATCGAGCGCCATATTGAATCGAAGAGAGCTAGCGCCAAGGATGGGCATTGAGTGGCGCCTTTGCTCCCAAATCCATTGAAACAATACAGGTTTTCATGTTCAGGATGAGGTCCTACTGCCGGTTTAGCACCCGCGGTAGCTGGCCTAACTCCTGCCTTTTTTTCAATCCACTGCCAGCGGCTTCCGAGTCGCGCATTCAGAAACCTCTCCAATTCAGCGATACCTGCCTCATCAGGTCGATCCGATCTGTCATTCCAATTGTAAGTTGCGCCGACGAGGGTGGTTCCGTCCTGTCTCGGGACCAAGAAGTACTTTTGAATTATGATAGTATTCAAAAAATCGATATCGGTTTCGATTGTTCCTATGACTCCCTTGGCTGGCTTGTATGGGATGTTTTGAAACCAAGGATTGCTCGTGCCGAGATGGCCTTCGGCGAAGATAGCGATTGGAGCTTCTACCGTATTCCATCGAACGATATCCGTGGATATTGAAATATCTTCGTACCTAAACTCAGATTGAATTAGCGAAGAATGTTCCAACAAAGCGCTTCTTAGGACGCCGAGGAGCTTGGGCATGTCCACGAAGCCGGATCTAGTGGAAAGGAAACCGCTTTGGTTTTCGAGATTGAGCGCGGTGGGCAGCGCCTTGCTCGAGAGGGGCGCTGTCCAATCGATGTACTCGGGTAGTTTTCTTTTCGCAGCCCAAGCAGCCTCTTCGTCTCTATCGGAGAAAAAGCGAGCAATAGGCAATTCGTGAAAAAGGGAGGCCGAAAAACGATTTTCCAGTTCCCGATAGTATCGTATGGCGAATGGGATTTGAGTTGCTGCGTTCCAGACGAGATTCAGGCGGCGACCGCCGATGGGGTTTATGATTCCTGCGGCGACTTGGGAGCAACGCGACTTGCTAGGAGCATCTATAACCAGCGGTCTTTTCCCGTTGTTAATAAGGGTCCAAGCGAGGACTGACCCGGCTAGGCCGCCCCCGAAGATGATGCAGTCAAATTTGCTCCCTTTGCTTGCCATGCGACTCCCTTTGGAATGATAAATTGCCTAGACTCTCGTTTTTGTCGCTATATGGAAGCAGGACTTCTATGAAACGCTAGAGTATTCGCATGACTGGAAATCAGGATCAGCTTAGACCCAATCTTTATATCGTTGGATTTATGGGGACCGGCAAGAGCGCGGTAGGTCGCGCTATCGCTCAGCGATTGGACTATGAATACATCGATAGTGACAATGCCATTGAGAAGTCGGAGGGGAGGTCAATTCGGGAAATATTCGAATCCGATGGCGAGTCGGTATTTCGCGATCTGGAAAAACGGTTTGTGGAGGAAGGCCATCCTAGTCTTGGATGCGTAGTTTCCAGTGGAGGAGGATTGATTTCCCAACCCGGAATGCTTGCAGCGATTCAGTCAAAGGGTCCAGTGTTTTGCTTGCTCGCTTCTGCGGAAACAATTTTTGAGCGGGTGCGTGGAAACAAAAAGAGGCCCTTGCTCAATGTCGAGGATCCGATGGCGCGTATCCGGGAGCTGTTGAAAGAGAGAGAGCCGATATACAAGAATGCGGGTACCGAGGTGCTTACGGATGGTCGAAGCATATCAGATATCGCTTCCCATATCGTGAGAATTTATAGAACAGAATCTCGGTCTTGGGGCGCTCGCTGATGTTGCAGGGTGTAAAGAAGGAAGACTTTCGCAATGAAATCAAGGAACTCGGATTTGACGATGCTCGATTTACGGATCTGAGCCCGCTTGCTCCGGATCGGTTGTTGGATTGGATTGATCAGGGGTACCATGCGGATATGGATTGGCTGCGAAAGTCGATCGAGAAGCGATTGAATCCAGACCTCGTATTGAGTGGCGCATGTTCTGTGATAATGCTTGGAGTGAACTACTTTCCAGATTCAGAGTTGGCGGCGACGCAAAGAAAATGGGGTAAGTACAGTTTGTATGAAGACTACCATGACAGCGTGTTGAAGGGGTTGAAGCGCTTGGGGGCATTGCTTGAAGATCGATTTGGATTAGCTTCGAATGACTATCGCTACTATGTGGATACGGGTCCAGTTATGGAAAGAGGCTGGGCAGCTGCATCGGGGATGGGGTGGCAAGGTAAGAACGCGATGCTCATTTCTCGAACACATGGAAATTGGTTGTTGCTTGCCACGGTTCTGACAAAAGCGGAAATAGAACCTGATCCCCCAGTCAAAGAGAGGCTCAAGGACGTAGCTACTCGAGCTGAGCTAGGCGCTCTTTGCGGTAAGTGCGTCCGTTGTATTGAGATTTGTCCGACACACGCCATTGTAGAACCAGGGATTGTTGATGCAAATCGTTGCATTTCGTATCAGACGATCGAAAACAAAGGGATAATCCCAAGGGAAATGAGGCCAGGGATAGGAACCCGAATTTTTGGTTGCGATATATGTTTGGATGTCTGCCCATGGAACCGATTCGCGGAATCGGGGCGCCAGGTTCTTCTAAATAGCCGCTATGATATAGGGGAGCTCAAGTTGCTCGATATACTTAGGATGGATCTGGAATCATTCAGAACGGTTTTCAGAAAAACTCCGATCAAGCGGCTCAAGCTGAGAGGCTTGCTTCGGAATGCCTGTATCGTGGCGGGTAACTTGACTTCATTCGATGATTGGAAGGATCTCGATTCTCCAGAATGGTTGGATCAGATAGTGGCAGCTCTTTTGGAATTGGCCCAGTATGAGGAAGCGATGGTGCGCCCCCACGCAGTTTGGGCGCTATATCGATTGCTGGATAGCGAAGCAGCGACAGTACTGAAGCCAGTTCGCATCGAAGAAACGAATTCCGATGCGATTGAAGAACACCTCTGGTGGGAGGAGAAGCTGGCGGTTGGCTAGGCGATTTCTTTTCTCGTTCTCGAACTATTCAAAAGCGGAATTGAACATTTCCAGGAATCGTCTTGGCGCTTTGATAGGCTGGCCAGATCGATTCATGAACGCGTGCACGCTATGCCCGGTCGCGATCACTTCCTCATCCTTACGAAGTTCGTAGTCCAAACGTACCCGGGCGAGTGAGCGCTCTTGTATCATCGTCTTAATCGAGATCTCGTCGTCATAGGTGGCGGGCCTGCGATAGTTCACATGGATCTCCACGACTGGCAGCAATATGCCGGATTGCTCCATTTCGGAATAGCTAAGGCCGTTCTCTTTGAGGAGGTTTGTCCTCCCAATTTCCAACCATGGGAGGTAGTTTGCATGATAGACGATTCCCATCATGTCGGTTTCAGAGTATCGGACTTGGATTTTCGATTCGCTCGTAATCATTCGTTTGCTGATCTCGTTGGTTGGGGGCAATTACTCGATTAGGGCAGATGCAGACGTTATCCAGCTGTGACGTTGCGACCAGAGAATGCCGTTTTGGCTCATCGACCTACGCAAACTGCTATCCTCGATCAAAGTTTTGATCGCTTGGGTCAATTCGCTTTTATTTCCAGGTTCGACGAGGAGTCCGTTTTCTCCGTTAGCAACAGCGTCCGATACGCCACCGATGTCGTTCGCAACAATCGGCAACCCGTAGGCAGCAGCTTCGAGGTAGACGATCCCGAAGCCCTCCACGCTCGATCGAAAAGGGACGCTCGTCATTGCGAACAAATCCGCTTTCAGGTAGAGCTCATGAAGCGAATCGTCCGTAACGTCGCCAAGAAAGCTGACGTTAACATTGGCCTGTTTGGCAGCGTTCTTGAGGTGGTCGCCATAGCCGTGCTTGTTCCCGGTTCCTACGATCCAGAGCTGCGCTCGTCTCCTCAATACGTCAGGCAGATTCGCGAGCGCTTCGATCAATTCCGCCTGGCCTTTGCGGGGATGCAGTCTGCCCACGCATAGGATCTTGATTTGATCGTCGCACTTTGGAGGGGGAGAAGAAGGCGGCTTAAATTCGCTTCGAACTGCCCCTGGCGTAATACGGACCTTTCCTGAGGATTCAGGAAATGAGCGCTCAAGCAAATCTCGAGTATAATGGGATAAGACGCTTATCCGTTCCGCTTTCTTTATAACTTTCCGCACGAGGGGTTTGCTGAGCGGGTTTGCTGCAAATCGGAGAATTTCAGAGCCGTGAAATGCGAGCATGAGCGCCTTGGGACGGGCCCAATTGAAAAACTGAAGGACTCGCATGGCCCGAATGGGGCCTGGATCCGCGAGAAGCACGGCAGATTGGCTTAGCCGATTCCGATTGCGGTACCATTCTCGGCATAGCGCAATTTGGCAAGAAAGGTCCTCGGATCCGTTCAATGGCATTCTACGTACCTTGAAAGGGAACGACTTTTCATTTGAGCCGTCGTGCGCAGGAGCCCAAACCTCTACAGTTCGCCCCAGAGCAACCAATGCTCGAGCCATTTCCTCCGCGTAGGTTGCGACACCCCCTCGTTTAGGGTAGAATTCATGGGTCAGAATGTACACCGGCAATTCGGAAACGACGCTCATACGATGGGTGATGCAGGCCAGAAATCGGCGATTTGCTAGCATTCGAAGGCCGTCGCCGCATCACAAGCTATAAATCCTAGTCCCACAGCGACAAGCGCCTACTATAACTCAGTAAAGGGTTCACTGGGATTGCGAATCGGCTTTAAAGCGGGATAGGTAGGATCCCAAAAACTCTAAATTGAGCCCATGTTTATCGTTTACAATTATGTCACAGGGATCTTTGCTTGCCAACAAGATGTCAGACCAGAGATCAATGAAGGCGGAAGTTTCAGGAACGCCTAAAACAGGGAGTGAAGCGTTGTTGAGGGACACGTTGAAGCGCTGCTCGCCGGAAACCTTGGAAGCCGCGTTGAAGTATCGCGCCTCCGGCGACGTGACTCTCGTCCCTGTGATCGTACTTGGGATTGTGGAGCGATTCTTGGACCCTGAGGTCATTAGCAAGCTGAGAAGCGGCGATGACACGGTTCGATTCATGGAGGATCTGGGCTTAGACTCGCTTACCATGATTGAAGCGATCATGATGGTTGAGGAGTCCTTAGGCGTTTCCATAAAGAACGAAGAGCTTTTGAACTTACGTTCAGTGGGAGACTTGAAGGTGTTCATTCAAGAGAAGATCACCGGGTTCAAGAGCGGAGAGTCCAACGAGTTCTATACCATTGAGCAAGTGGCCTCTGTTATGCCTCAGCAAGATCCATTCTTGTTTTTGGAACAAGCCAATCTAAGCGATCGAGCCGCCAAGGGTCGATACACGATTTCCGGGCAGGAAGATTTCTTGCAAGGCCACTTCAAGGGCAACCCCGTATTTCCTGCGTCGATCATGCTTGAGGCGCTGGGACAGCTCGCTGTTTTTTCACTCCTGAAAAATCCACCGAGCGAAGTGGGATCGTCGATCGACATGTCTGAGGTTTATTTTACAGGTGTGGATGGCGTCCGCTGCCACCGTGTATGCAAGCCCGGCGATTCGCTCGATCTCAGCATCCGGTTGAAGCGCGTTCGAGCGCCGCTCGCAGTTTTTTCAGGCCAGATTACCGTCGGTGGAGAAAAAGCGGTTGTTGCAGAGGAAATCACCTTGGCGTTCAAGCCCATGGAACCTTCAACAAATGGCAATGGCTCGGAAGCCAGCGCGTTGAGGGATGTCTCAGTAAGTCCACAATCGACCAACGGCTCGCACTAGCCGAAAAAGGTCCGCTAGTCATAGAGTTGCCTCGATTGCTAATCATAGGCTACCGATTATACGTTCCCATAAAGACTGGACTTCATCGAATCTTAGGACTGTCCTAGTCGAGATCGAAAATGGGGCAATGCTCTGGAATAATGGATCGGAACCGTGTATTCATAACAGGCTTAGGTGTTGTAAGCGGTATTGGAAACGATAAGAGAAGCGTATCCAATAGCTTGCGTACACTGTCGCACGGATTTAGCCCATTTCCTGCGTATCCTCCATTTGAAGACGATGTATCTTCACTCGTGAAGCTCGTATCGACTCCCAAAGGATTCGATGTTGATTCGCTCGACTTTGAGGATTGGACCTATCCTGATTGCTACAAAATACGGCGCGAAGAGATGCGTGGACTGGCGCCTCATGGCGTTTATGTATACTGCGCGATGAAGCAGGCTATCGAGGATGCGACGCTTTCTTCAGAAGATGTCTCCAATAGTGAAACTGGGATCTACACCGCTTCGGGAGGATCGCCGCGACTGGTAAGCAGCAACATGAACCGAATGCGCGAATTGGGGCCTATGCGGTGTTCGCCTACGGGGATTGTATCCTCGATCGCTGGCACCTTAAGTTTCAACCTAGTGGCATGCTTTAAGATCCTGGGCAATTCCTGCGGATATTCGTCTGCCTGCGCATCGTCCGGGCATGCTTTGGGTTATGCCTACAATGATATCGCTTTAGGAAATCAAAGCCGGATGTTCGTTGTGGCAGGAGAAGATGTGAACTATGAGAGCGTCGTTCCATTTACAGGAATGCGCGCTCTGTCGCTTGAATCGGACCCGACACGTGCCTCGTGTCCATTTGACAGAAAGCGAAATGGTTTCGTGAGCGCTGGAGGAGGTGTGGCGCTTGTGCTAGAGTCCGAGAGCGAGATGAAGAGGAGGGGTGCGACACCGTATGCTGAGCTGCTTGGCTGGGGGCAAGCGAGCGATGGGCATAACGTTGCGATTTCTCACCCTGAAGGTGAAGGCCTGGTACGGGCTATGGGTAACGCGCTGCGATCGACTGGCGTAAGGGCAGAAGAAGTAGACTACATCAATGCGCATGCCACGTCTACGTTGATCGGCGACGCAAGCGAGGGCAAAGCCTTGAAAGAAGTATTTACGAAAGTAGGAGCGAATCCTCAAGTCAGCAGCACCAAAGCGATAACAGGCCATGGGCTAAGCTTAGCGAGCGGTCTCGAGGCAGCCATTGTTTGCCTTTCAATGCGGGAAGGCTTCACACCAGGATCAGCCCATATCCAAAATGTTGATCCGGAATTTGAGGCGCTCAACATTTTAGGAGAAACAACGGATGCGTCCCCGAGCTTGGCGATGAGCAACAGCAGTGGATTTGGCGGAGCCAATGTATCTGTCTTATTTAAGAAACCCTGCACATCGAGCTACCCTTGAGAGAGTCGCTCTTTTAGGAGTGTGCATCGCATTTTGGAATCGCTGTTATTCGTCGCCATAGCATAGGCGGCTGGATCTCCTACAATGATGACTTTACGCTTTCCTCGCGTGATCGCTGTATAAATCAAGTTTCGTTGCAGCATCATGAAATGCGCTTTGAGCAATGGGATGACGACGACAGGATATTCGCTGCCCTGAGACTTGTGAATGCTCACTGCATATGCCAACGAAATATCCAGTAGGTCAGATTTTTCATAGACGGCTAGATTTCCGTCGAAATCGATTTCTACCTGACCTTTGGCTAAATCCATTGACGCGATTGTTCCGATATCCCCATTAAAGACGCCTTTGTCGTAGTTGTTTCGGGTTTGAATGATTTTGTCTCCCTGCTTGTAAGTCGTTGACCCAAAAGGCATCGAGATGTCCGAGTGATTGAATGCGCTCTGCATCTGCGCATTGAGATTGCCTACACCGGCTTCTCCTCGATGCATTGGAGAGAGTATCTGAGCATCGCTTATGGGATCAAGCGAAAGAGAGTTTTGAATGAACAATTTGAATACTTCTATCGTTTTGCGTGAACAGTCCGCTTGATCGGTTGCGTGAACGAATTGAAAGTCCTTGTCGCTAACAAGTTGCTTGGGGTCTTCGACGGGTGAAGGCAAAGAAACCTGCCCTTCGTTAATCGCATGAGCGTAGTGCACAATGCTCGAGCGCTTGGACTGGCGGAACACCTGGTTGAGCCGGGTAACGGGAATTCGATTTGAGCGGATCAAGTCTTTGAGAACATTGCCTGCTCCTACCGAAGGGAGTTGGTCGATGTCCCCTACGAGGATGAGATGGCTTTGGTTGGAAATCGCTTGGAATAGGCTTGCCGCTAGCCTCGCATCCAGCATCGAGGCTTCATCTACGATTACGACGTCCGCGCTGAGCGGTTTGGACTCATTCACTGTGAACGAAGCGATCGCTGGATCGAATTTAAGAAGCCGATGGATAGTTTGGCCATAGGCACCGGTCGTTTCAGAAAGCCGTTGAGCGGCCCTTCCTGTTGGAGCGGCCAATAGAACACGCGCCTTCTTCGCCTTCAAGATACTAACGACTGCACGTAGGATAGTCGTCTTGCCGGTTCCTGGCCCCCCGGTCAGTATCGACAGCTTGTTTGCTAGCGAGGCGTCAATCGCTACCTTTTGAAGATCGCCGAACGTGAATTCGGCCTTGTCTTGCGCCCAGTCGATGGCGATGTCCCGTTTTATTGGCGGCAGCGAGCTTGGATTGCCTTGTATGCGTAAGGTTGAATTCGCAATCTTCTCTTCAGCCGTGTAATTGTAGGGGAGTTGACAATACGATTCGCTAGCAGGCCCGCTATATTTCCAAAGGACTTTATTTTCCAAGACGCGCTCTAGGCCTTGCTGGGCGGTATCCAGATCGATCTCAAGCTTCTCGGCCGCGCATTCGACGAGCGCGCTATTCAGGACTGCGGTGTGCCCTTCGTCCTGAAGCTCTTGCGTCACGAACTCAATACCGGCATCGACGCGTTGAGAGCTGTCATTCCCGATTCCCATATTGATAGCGATCTGATCGCACGTCTTGAAACCTATCCCTTTGATTTCGCGGGCGAGCTTGAAAGGATTGTCCTTGATGAGGTCTTCAGCGACAAAGCCAAATTCGTTGTATATTTTCAGTACTTGATTGGGAGTCACCCCAAAGGGAGCGAGAAAAAGGGATAGATTTCGGATATGGGATTGTTCATCCCAAGCTTCCTTTATTGCTCGAGCCCGCTGCTTGCCGATGCCATCAACTTCTTGGAGTCGGGCGGATTCTTCGGAAATCACTTTCAAGGTGGAGTCCCCAAATCGCTCCACGATTCTGTCAGCGAGTCCTTTGGACACCCCTTTTACGAGCCCGCTTCCCAAGTACTTTCGTATTCCGTATACGCTCGCGGGAAGCTTGGATTCGAAGTTGTCGGCCTTGAATTGAAGCCCATGCGCCGGGTGGCGCGACCAGTTTCCCTCAATTTGCAATGATTCTCCACATTGGACTCCCGGGAATTTCCCTACTATCGTAACAGTTTCCTTGCTGTTTTCCGGACGAAGCTCAGCGATCAAGAAACCGTCTTCATCATTCGAATACTTGATTCGTTCAAGAACGCCTGCGAGTTTGTCGCTGCTTGTGTGTTGGGACACAGCCTAGATGAATAGGTTATCTGCGATATCTTGCAAGCTCTCGAAAATTCGATCTGCTCCCGCTTCCTTGAGTTCATCTGCTGAATGAGAACCGGTTGGGACGCAGAAGCTTGCCATGCCCACGGAATGAGCCGACTTGATATCGAAAGGAGAATCTCCAATTATGACGGATTCGTGAGCCTTTGCCTTAAGCTGATCGAGAGCGAAGCGCGAAAGTTCGGGCTCCGGTTTCCGATAGGGCGTGTCACCGGCCCCTAGAACCAGGGAAAACGAGGATGTGAGCCCCAGCGACTCTATAATATTGCGTGAGTGACGCCCGCTCTTGTTCGTAAAAACCGCCGTTTTGAGATTTCGATTCAGGAGTTCGCCCACGAGCTCTCTCGCTCCTTTCAACAATACAACGCTTTCAAGATGGATTTCATCGAATCGCGCGTTCCAATGCCGCATCGCGTCATCGAGTTCAGGCTCTTCGAAGAATTTTCGAATGGTAACAGGCATTGAGCCTCCGACATTTCGTTTCACTTCATCGTAGGTCGGCGGCGTTTTACCGAGCGCTTCCGAGGCATGCTTGTAGCATCGAAAGATGGTATCGAAGTGATCCACGAGAGTGCCGTCCATATCGAATAAGAACGTCGTGGGGAGCGGAATTGCAGTTGAGCTTGGCATGTGAATCTAGAGCTTCGCTAGACTCCATTCGAGAGTAGGCGTCCCTTGGCAACTCAATTCTCGAATTAGATTTCGCGCCCTAGATTGGCGGATCATCTCACTTATACCCATTGAATGTGAATAACTTGAGAGTAACTTGGTAAATTTTGAAACTTCTGCATATATTGTAACCCTCACGTAACCAAGTGAAGACCCGTAGGGCTCCTGATGGGGAGAATTGTAAAACCAGGGCGCTCGCGTTCGACGGATGGGCTCAGGTTGCATCCTTATTGATGGGACTGAAGTCGCAAGAGAGGGTGAATTTGTTGTCTGTCGCGTTGGCGGTAGGCGCAGAGGTATAATCGATCGTTCCTAAACTGCCCTATATCAGCAAGATGGGAGACCCAGTTACTAGAAAATGTCATTTGAATATTCGAATCTCGAAGATTCTCGCAATTTGGAGAGTAGAGCGCTTGACAGTTGTGCGTGTCATCGGTCAGACGATTGAGAGGAGATCGGTTGTTGATTTTTACAAATTGCGGACTTGGATGGTTGTTTTCGCCCCTTGAAACGACGTAAATCTTCAAAAATCTGAAACAGTCGGAAAAATTGTGAAGAAGCTCGACAATATTGGAATTTCTGGGGTCCTGACGCAGGCTGAAACCTGTTTTTTTCTTAGCCAAGATCTATGAGAGTGGGCGTTGTCGGATCTGGGGCGGTAGGGCTCTACTATGGCGCCCGTCTCCAAAGAAGCGGGGAAGAGGTTCATTTTCTTGTCAGAAGCGATCTCGAAGAGATCAGGCGAACGGGAATTCGAATCCGCGCCTCCGACTCAACGTTTCAGCTCGGCCAAGTCAACGCTCATGAAAGTGTTGAGAGCATTGGAGTTGTCGATCTTGTCTTGATTGCCGTGAAGACCACATCCAATGCGCTTCTGCCGGATTTGCTGAAACCCATAGTAGGGCCAGATACTGTGTTGCTGACCCTGCAAAATGGATTGGGGAATGTCGCTTTTCTCAGAGAGTTTTTTCCAAAAAACCCGATCCTTAGCGGATCTTGTTTCGTTGGCCTGAATCGAGTAGGACCGGGAACGGTAGAGAATTACTATCTGGGCTCGATAGCCATCGCAGGAGAGCGCGCAAATGAAGCAGCGCTGTGCAGAACCGTTAGCGAATGGTTTAGAAAAGCCAGCCTGAACGCGAACGTCTATGAAAACATGGCGCAGCTGCATTGGAAGAAGCTGCTGTGGAATATTCCATTCAACGGTCTCTCGATAGTAGCAGGCTGTGTCACAACAGATGTAATCTTGAATGATCGTAACCTGAGTAGCTTGGCCAGAGGTCTTATGGAAGAGATCGTGTCCATAGCTGGCGCTCTCGGGCATGAGATTGAAAGCGAACTGATCGATCAACAATTCGAGATCACCAAGACGATGGGAGAATACAAGCCATCGAGCCTATTAGATTTTGCAGCTGGCAAAAAGGTCGAGGTGGAGGCGATCTGGGGTGAGCCGCTTAGGGAGGCAATTCGCGCGGGAGTCGATGCTCCCAAGCTCGAGACCTTGTATCGACTGCTGAGGATCTCTTGCGCAGATCGAGGATAGTCGGAGGCTAAAGCGGATTGTCGAACTCAAGCAGCGCGCGCGTTTCCGGTATATCTTTAATAATCTGGGCAGGCATTGGGCCAACTCCCAAATACCGTAGATTGGGGAGAGTTTCGGGCCAGGTTTCCCCATGGAAAGCGGCATCTAAAACGCTTCGCGCCATACCTGCGACATAGGCTTTCGCTGTATCGGGTAACGCGTCGAATGATCGGGCGGAGGAAATGTCTTCAGTCCACCCCGAATATTCTTGGTAAACGGGACGAAGAGATTTCCGGAACGTCTCGTTTCTTGGCACGCGATAGCCGCGATTGCCCGATTGGTCCTCATAAGCGATACAGATCTTCAGATTGCCTTTCCATTCGTCATCCTGTCCCAGCGCATCGATCTTGTTAATCATCAAATCATCGAATCCGCCATAGCGTAGGGTGTCCGCTTTTTCCACAGCGTCGTACCAGCCCACCATACGTTGCCTTCCGGTGGAGGTTCCAAACTCGAGGCGCTTTAGGCGATCGAAGAGCGGATGGGGCTCATCTACTTTCGTAAGAAAGATATGTGTGCCGACCTTTGTGTCGTATGCTTTGGCGACACCGAAGATATGTAGGGGCTGAACGGGTACACAAGCAGAGTTGAAGAATTCGGGAGCGTAGGTGTGCGATGCGGATACGTTGGGCGAAAATCCTTGTCGCTTGTCTAGCCAGTAGGCTTGTCCATATTCTCCAATGACGTATTTACCTGAGGCCTGCGAATTTTTCACAATCTCGCGCACGTCGGTGATACGCTCACGCAGCTGTTGTCCTGCGCTCCAATAGGATTCAACGATCGCCTCTATGTTTAGGGTAAACGGTTCCTCCCCTTTGAAAACGTGGAAATCGAATTCGCTCGATTCGAACAATCCTTCCTCGATCGACTCTGCGTTCGCCCTCAATTCGGCTTGAGTGAGCGTATCGAAAAATCCGTCCCAAGCAGCGGCGTCTACCTGGCATACGTGTTGGATGATCTTGCAGGCCCGGTCCGCTTTTTGAGCGAACTTCGACTCGAACGAGCGACGTGGATAGAGGAAGTCGCAATAGAAAATCTGAAACTGTCCGACCTCATCGATATAGGATGGCGTAATGCCGCGGCCAGTGCTCCCTCTTGGCTCTTCGTTGATCTTGTTTACTCGGTACCACTCCCAAGCAAGATCGAGCAATCGGTGCGTTATATCCGAGACCATCGTTCGCTCGTCGATCGCTAGCCGTTCCGTTACCCGATAGCCTTTGGAGTCTACGGGGATTAGCTCCCAAAGAAACTTGCGTGGATCCGCAACGACGCCGGCTCCAATTGCAAGTGTGGACACCGATTGATCCACGACCCCGGCAGGAAGAAGGTTTAGCTTTAGCCCACCCGCAGTATGCCCCGAGTTGGCGCCTCCGTTGATTTTGATTACGACTTCGACGGGAGCCTCTTCACCGGTTTGGGCGCGAAGCTCTTCGACGACTTCGGATATGAGTCGTCCTTTTCCTTCGTCGCCCATGCTGATGCCGCAATCTGCGATGAGCCTGCTTTTAAATTCTGTGAGAGCCATGCTTTGGAGGATCTATTGAAAGAGCGTCGGAAAGACGCGCGAAAAAGAGCAATAATGCACTCGCCATTTCGTTGGCTCGAGCAAAAGAAATCCAAGGTTCTCAATGGTTGCGCTGAGCGCAAGAGCCGGTTGAGATTTATCCTTTCGCCCAATCAATAGGCAATGGCGAGTAAGCCTAGGTACGCTTAGCAACCTCGATAACGTCGTGAGGCGCTGACTCTTTCATGCCTGCTGAGCTGATTCGAACGAAGCGCGCTTTCTTTCTCAGCTCCTCCAAATTCTTGGCTCCGTTGTAGCCCATACCAGCTTGGAGGCCCCCAGACATTTCCGCTAGAATATTCACGACGGATCCTCGAACCTCCTTCATGCCCTCGATTCCTTCAGCAGTGAGCTTTCGAGCGGTGTCGTGCTTGGTGTGACCGTATCGGGCGGCGGAGCCTTTTTTCATAGCGCTGAGACTGCCCATTCCCCGGTACTGCTTGTAGAGCTTGTTGTTGATCTCAATAATCTCGCCCGGCGCTTCTCGACTGCCTGCGAGCAATCCTCCAAGCATGACCGCATTGGAAAGGGTCATGGCCTTTACGATGTCGCCGGATTTCGTAATGCCCCCATCCGCGATGATGCGAACTCCTTTCTTGGCGGCCCCTCTAGATGCGTTGTAGAGCGCGGATAGCTGAGGGATTCCGACGCCGGCAACGACGCGAGTGGTGCAGATGGACCCTGGCCCCTGGCCGATTTTGATAGCGTCTGCTCCACTGTCTGCGAGGTATTCAACCCCGCTGCCCGATGTGACATTTCCAGCTATTATCGTTAGATCTGCAAATTCGCTCCGCAGCAGCTTGACGACTTGGCCAATGCCGGCGGTATGCCCGTGCGCGGCTGAAACCGCAATCGCATCCACTCTTTCACTACGTAAATTGGAAACATGCTCAAGGATGGCATCCTTGTCCAAGGTACCATCGCTTTTCCAAACCGTCGAAATCGCGGCTCCTACGAGCAAGCGAAAATCCGAGTCTCGAGCGGGCTTCAATACGCTCTGCTTTTCAGATATGATACGTTCGATATCAGAGATGCTCACCAAACCCTTCAATCGATTGTGGTCGTCCACTACGAGCAGCTTGTTGATTCCCAGATGGTTGCTGAAGAATTGGTCGGCAACTTCGATTGGATTGGGTTTTATGTCCCTTTCGTTCAGCGTGAGAACTTTGGATTGTGGATCCATCGCGTCGGATACCTTGATGTGCCGGTAGCGCGCTTTGACGACGCGACTGCCGAGAAGCCCTGCTAATGTGCCGTCTTCTTCCGTTACTGGGAAAGTGCGGAACTGGTAGCCTTTTTCTTCGATGAGCTCAATGACATCTCCGATATAGATATCAGGCTGCACTGTGATTGGATTGGGGAGAAGCCCGTTGATGTGGTACTTGACGCGAGTCACCTGAGACACCTGATCGCGATAAGGCATGTTGTAGTGGATGATTCCCATCCCGCCGCTCGTCGCCATGGCAATCGCCATTTCATACTCGGTTACGGTATCCATATCCGACGAGAGAATGGGTATATTCAGATTGATTCTATCCGAAATAGAAGTCTCCAAGTTAGCGTCCCGTGGAAGAATGTTGCTATAATTGGTAGCGAGCGATACATCGTCGTAGGTCAGCGCCGTTTCGGCCTGATCAGGAAAAAACGCATCCGCGGTCTTGTAAAACTGGTTTTCGTCGAAGTTTTCTGCGCTCGGACTGGCCATGATCCAGCGTAGAGAGTCTAAAAATGGGAATCAAGTATTTTGCGAGGACCCGTTGAAAAAGATGGCATTATCTTCAGGCGGTAGATTGAGTCGCAACTCATGGTTGAATTTGAGTTCAAGGCGTATCGCAGGCGATTTTCGGATCGCTTTTCGACTGCGGCGACCTCGATTTCCCATCGATCTGGCATTCTGGTCAAGTTGAGGGATCGCGATGATCGAGTTGGTTTCGGTGAAGTGGCTCCAATTGAGTCCTTCGGAACGGAATCATTTGTTTCGGCGTTGTCAGCGTGCACTGAATTGAAGGGAAAAATTGAATACAATTCTACCATAGAATCGCTCCGGGAATATCCCTGCACTCGATTCGGCATCGATAGCGCAATGGCGGCGATAGAATCAGAAACGTATCCACCATCGCCCTCGAAGCCTTGGCCGATTTGCGGTCTTATTCCGGAAATCAAGCAGCTCGACCGCGTCGAAGAACTCGTGGAGGAGGGCTATCGCTGCTTGAAGCTTAAAATCGGCAAAGAACCTTTTGCGAGCGAGCGCGCTTGCTTGGATCAAATCGTGGGCATTACGGGCGACGATTTGAAATTGCGACTCGATGCGAATGGGGGATTGAATTTGAAGGAGGCGCAGCGTTGGCTGGATTTTATAGACGAATTGCCGATCGAATTTATCGAGCAACCTCTGCCAGTGGGGCAGGAGGCTGATATGGCGCGTTTGGCGAACGATTTCGCTACTCAGATTGCTCTGGATGAATCCGTTCGTTCCGTTGATGACCTAAAGCGGTGGAAAGACGCTCACTGGACTGGGAAATTCGTGATTAAGCCTTCGCTTGCAGGGGCGCGCCAAAGCTTGATCGACGAATTGAGGGACGGTGATCGTGAGCAGATTATTTTTTCCAGCTCCCTTGAAACTCTGGTGGGGACAACCGCATCGCTATCCGCCGCAATCGAGGTAGGCGCTGGAGAGAGAGCTCTCGGATTTGGAGTCGAGTCGCTGTTTTCGGATCGAGGCGTATCCGCGATCTTGGGCCCTTTCTTGCAGCCCGATGGATTGGCATCCCTGGATGATATGGAGGCGTTGTGGAATCGAATTTGAATGGAGCAGTTGCGGCTGCGATTGATGGGAATTGCTTTCCGCAGTTTCTGGATACATGGCAACCTTCCTTAAAAGAAGCGAAGCAGCTTGCCAGTTCGATGCGAGCTGTCAGTGAGGGATCGCGAATTAGATTGGCATCGGCGATCGCTGAGCCCGAATGGTTCTGCGCAGTTTTATTTGCCGTCGCTGAAATAGACTGCGAACTGTATCTTTATAACCCGAATTGGGGAACCAAGGAACGTCTTGATGCTGACCGGTTAGTTGCCCCTCATTGGATAGTCGAAGATCGGGATTTCGGCGGCGAAAGAATCGAGAAGCCCTTGGCGAGCTTTGATGGGCATCGGGATTCGATCGAGTCTCGGATAATGATTCCTACAGGAGGTAGCTCTGGAAAAATCAAGTTTGCCGTTCATAGCTGGCAAACGCTATCCGTCGCCACTCAGGGGCTTTCGCAATATCTCGGCGCGCCGGCGATTTCATCTCACTGCGTTTTGCCTTTGTTCCATGTGAGCGGATTCATGCAAGTGATTCGGGCCGTCTTGACTGGAGGAAAGGTTGTATTCGGAAAAGCCACTACCTTTAAATCAGGGCACGATCTGCTTTTCGCGAATTGCGATTTTGATCGCTACTTGTCTTTGGTGCCTACGCAGTTGGAAAGGCTTTTAGCTGATGAGAAAACTCACCCGGCTCTTAGGGAATATGATGCGATATTCGTGGGGGGTAGCAGCATTCAAGAATCGCTGCTGGCCCAGGCGCGCGAGCTCAGGCTGCCGATTGCTCCCACCTATGGAATGACTGAGACTGCTGCTCAGGTGGCGACGTTGAAGCCGCAAAGGTTCTTAGAAGGGGCGAACGGTGCAGGATCAGCTTTGCCACACATTGCGATAGAAATCGTCGGGGAGAATGGGGGCGTAGTGCCATCTGGATCGACGGGACGCATTCGAATTGAAGGGAAATCTCTTTGCCTTGGATTGCTCGGGCAAGAAGCCTGGGATAACGGTTCGTACCTGACCGCGGATATCGGCGTCTTGGATTCCGATGGATCGTTGAGCGTAATCGGGCGAGCCGATAGGGTTATCGTGTCTGGTGGCGAGAAAATCGACCTGGAAGAAATTGAAAGCGAGCTTAAGCGATTGGGGGCAATTTCTGAGGTGGTGGTGTTTGGGGTAGAGGATGCTGAATGGGGCTCGCGGCTTTGCGTCGCGTACACGCCCTGCGGGTCGGATACGAGTGAAAGCGAATTGCGTCGAATCCTTTCCCAGTCATTGGCTAATTTCAAAGCGCCGAAAACGTGGTTGCGGTTGAGGGCGTTTCCACGAACGGAAGCGGGGAAAATTCGCTTGAGCGAGCTCGAGCGGATGGCCAAAGAAATGTAACCTTCGCTATAACGATTTTATTGGACCTTGCGGCTCAACGAAATCAGGGTACCGGACTCGAACGCTCGGATGAACTGAATAGATGACTAAGCGGGAAATAGCGGATATCCTAAATGAAATTGCCATGTTGCTTGAGCTGAAAGGGGAGAACCCATTCAAGATTCGAGCTTATTCAAACGGCGCCAGAACGCTCGAAACGTTGGAGGAGAGCTTGGATGATTTGATCCGTGAGGGAACGTTGGGGGATGTTCAAGGATTCGGGAAAGCGCTGGTAGACAAAATAGAGACGCTCTATCAAACGGGAACGCTAGAATTTTACGAGAATCTCAAGGATTCCGTAGAGCCAGGAATCGTATCCATGCTAGAAATACCTGGCTTAGGCGCGAAAAAGATCAAGATACTGCATGAAACGCTTGGGGTCTCTTCGATCGAGGAGCTGCAAAAAGCCTGCGAGGAAGAAAAAGTGGCAGGACTTAAGGGCTTCGGTAAAAAATCGCAGGACAAAATCGCTGAGGGTATCAAGAATCGGGAAGCGTATGGAAAGCGGCATCTTTGGTGGCGGGCTCGGGAGGTTGCAGAGCCGATTCTTGAAGGATTGCTCGCGCTGCCTGAAGTCGAAAAGGCTTCACATGCGGGTAGCTTTCGGCGGAAACGGGAGCATGTAGGTGATTTGGACTTCATTGTAGCCTCTTCTCGTCCAGAGAGAATAATGGAATGGTTCGTCGCCCAGGATCAAGTGAGAGAGGTGACAGCGAAAGGAGAAACCAAGGCAAGCGTTCGTTTCGAAAGCGGTCTGCAGGCGGATCTTCGTGTCGTGCCCTTGAAGCAGTTCAACTTTGCCCTGCACCATTTTACGGGTTCTAAAGACCACAACGTGCTCATGAGGCAACGGGCGCTATCCCGAGGCTTGAGCTTGAGCGAGTGGGGCCTCAAGCCTGTGGAAGCGGAGAGTTTCGAGGAGAGTAGTTTGGACGCGAAGAGCGAAGCAGATATATTCAACTTGCTCGACCTGAAGTTTGTGCCGCCTGAATTGAGAGAAGGACGAGGCGAAATCGAGGCGGCTGGAAGCGATGGCTTCCCGGAATTGATTGAGCCCTCTGCCATCAAAGGCGTATTTCATAACCACACGACCGCAAGCGATGGACGCTCATCGTTGGAAGAAATGACGGCGAGCGCCCAGGCATTGAGATGGGAATACTGGGGCGTTGCGGACCATTCAAAGGCCAGCTTTCAGGCCAATGGATTGGATGAGGATCGTCTTTTGCAGCAACTGGAACGTATTCGCGAATTGAATGCGTCAGGCGAATTTACTACTTACATTTTTTCTGGCAATGAGTGCGATATCTTGCCGGATGGTTCGCTCGACTTGGATGAAGAGCTATTGATGAAGCTCGACTATGTGGTTTCGTCTGTCCACTCGTCCTTTTCGCAGTCGGAATCAGAAATGACCCGAAGGATCGTCAAAGCCATTGAGAATCCGGCTACCACGATGCTTGGTCACCTCACCGGAAGGCTGCTATTGAGACGGGAAGCCTATCAGGTCGATACGCAAAAAGTCGTCGATGCAGCCCTTGCGAATGATGTCGTTATCGAGCTCAATGCCAATCCTTACCGACTGGATATGGATTGGCGACTTTGGCGAAACGCTGCAGAAAAAGGACTGCTTACGAGCATCAATCCGGATGCCCACGCTCCGGAGCATTTCGAATTTGTTGAAGCTGGGGTCTATGCAGCTCGAAAAGGATGGTTGACCGCTGAAAGCGTGATAAACACGCGTTCACTTCAAGAGGTGAAGGCGATACTTTCCCGTAAGCGTCCCCATCTCGCCGATTGAGCGCCTCGTCGAGATTTGAGTCCGAATGCGTGACACATTACGTGACGCGTTTGTCTCAGGTGGCGAAAAGTGAGACAGGAATTGAGACATCATGACCAATTCTTTGGCCTCGAATGTTCTGTAACGAAGGTGCATATAACTCCTAAATATTTATTAACCATATAGTTAAATTATTTTCCAATAGTCTGGTATGAACTCTGCTAATGCGTTGGCATGGGACGCGTACTCGGAATAGACTTAGGAACTACAAATTCCTGCATGGCAGTATTGGACGGCGACGAGCCGGTCGTTGTACCAAATGCGGAAGGCGCACGCACGACTCCGTCGATCGTTGCGTTTACAAAAACGGGTGAACGGCTGGTTGGCCAGGCCGCCAAACGTCAGGCAGTGACCAATCCGAGAAACACGATCTTTTCAGCTAAGCGACTGATCGGCCGTAAGTATACCGAGGTTGCGTCGGAAGCGGAGAGCATTCCTTACTCAATCGTCGAGGCAGATAACGGAGACGCCTTCATCGAATGTCAGGTCGGAGACAAAACCGAGCAGTTTGCGCCGCAGCAGATCGCTTCCTTTGTCCTGTCGAAGCTCAAGGCCGATGCCGAAGCCTATTTGGGCGAATCGATAACGGAAGCGGTCATCACAGTTCCTGCTTACTTCAACGATAGCCAGAGGCAAGCGACGAAGGATGCGGGCAAGATCGCGGGACTTGATGTTCTTAGAATCATCAACGAGCCGACTGCCGCTTCTCTCGCCTACGGCCTAGACAAGAAAAACGACGAGAAAATTTCAGTATTCGACCTAGGCGGCGGTACGTTCGATGTCTCAATTTTGGAAATTGGCGACGGAGTCTTTGAAGTTAAAGCGACCAATGGCGACACCATGCTGGGTGGCGACAATTGGGACCAGGCGATCATCGATTGGATGGTCGAAGAATTCAAAAACGAGAACGGAATTGATCTAAAGAGCGATCCCATGGCCTTGCAGCGCCTCAAGGAAGAAGGCGAAAAGGCTAAAATCGCATTGTCGTCGGCAACTACCTACGACGTTAATCTTCCATTCATCACTGCGGATGCAACAGGACCTAAGCATCTCAATATTCAACTGACCCGCGCCAAGCTCGAGCAGATCACAGACGATCTAATTGCGCGTTGCCGCGTTCCGTTCGAAAGCTGCCTGCGCGATGCAGATCTTTCCACATCAGAAATCAACGAATTGGTGCTCGTAGGGGGAATGACCCGGATGCCGAAGGTCGTCGAGATCGCGGAAGAGCTCGCGGGCAAGAAGCCCCACCAGGGAGTGAATCCAGACGAAGTGGTAGCGATCGGAGCAGGCATCCAAGGAGCCGTACTTAAGGGAGACGTTCGCGACGTTCTGTTGCTCGACGTTACGCCGCTGACGCTTGGGATCGAAACCGCAGGAGGCGTATCTACAGCGATGATACCTCGCAATACGACGATTCCTGCCAAGAAGTCTCAGACTTTCTCCACCTACGCAGATAATCAGCCATCAGTAGAGATCAAGGTGCTGCAAGGCGAACGTCCGATGGCGACTGACAACAAAGTGCTAGGCACATTCCATCTCGATGGGATACCGCCAGCGCCGCGTGGTACGCCTCAAATCGAAGTGACTTTCGATATCGATGCCAACGGCATCCTCAACGTTTCTGCAAAAGACAAAGGTACAGGCAAGGATCAGCATATTACGATTACCGGATCTGGCGGACTGTCTGAAGAAGACATCGAAAAGATGACCAAGGATGCCGAGCTTCATGCCGAAGAAGACAAGAAGCAAAAGGAGAAGGTCGAGAATCGCAATCAGCTCGATAGCACCATCTACCAGATGGAGAAGATGCTAAGCGAAGCGGGCGACAAGCTTCCAGAAGACAAGAAGGGTCCTATCGAAGGAGGGATTGCCGACGCGAAGAAGGCGCTGGAATCCGAGGATCCAGATCAGATTAAGAAGGCTCTTGAGGATTTGAATAAGCTCGGAGCGGATCTTTACCAAGCAGCTGCCGCGGAAGGTGGTATGCCCGACATGGGAGATATGGCTGGCGCAGCGGGCGGTCCTCCTCCTCCGCAACCGGAAGCCGACGAGGCTGCCTCAAGCGAGCCTAAGCCGGCTGACGTGGTAGACGCAGACTTCGAAGTAGTTGAAGACGACGAAAAGAAGTAGCGAAAACGAATTTCGGGCTAGGTATTCAATTATTTGGGATGCCTAGCTCGGGTCTCAATGATAACTCATTCAGTATAACCAACATCTAATCTATTAAGAATAAACTCATCATGAGCACATCAACATCAGTAAAAGTAAAACCTCTAGGAGATCGCGTGCTGATCAAGCACGTCGATGAAGACGAGCAAGTCCGCGGTGGAATCATCATTCCGGACTCCGCAAAAGAAAAGCCTCAAGAGGCTGAAGTCATTGCCCTTGGCACCGGTGCTAAGGACGGAGATGGCAATACCGTAGCGTTTAACGTGAAAGTAGGCGACCGTGTACTCACCAGCAAGTATGGTGGTACGGAAGTAAAGATAGACGGAGAAACTTACCTTTTGGTTCGCGAGGATGATATCCTCGGAATTATCGAAGGGTAGTTTCGTATAATTAACAACCCAATCAACCAATAGTATTTAAAATATAACGACAATGGCTAAACAACTGCTATTTGATGAATCCGCGCGGCAAAGCGTCCTAAAGGGTGTAGAAACACTGGCCAAAGCGGTAAAGATAACTCTCGGCCCAAAAGGCCGGAATGTCGTAATCGACAAGAAATTCGGTTCTCCAACCGTTACTAAGGACGGAGTGACCGTTGCGAAGGAAATCGAGCTTCCAGACGCCTACGAGAACATGGGTGCGCAGATGGTTCGTGAGGTCGCATCCAAGACTTCTGACGCCGCAGGCGACGGAACCACTACAGCGACCGTTCTTGCGGAAAGCGTTTATCGCGCCGGCCTAAAGAACGTAACTGCAGGATCCAATCCTATCTACTTGAAGCGTGGAATCGACAAGGCCGTTGAAGCGGCTGTTGCCGAGCTATCAGGAATCTCCAAGGCAGTTGAGACTCGCGAAGAAGTTAAGCAAGTAGCGACTGTTTCAGCTAACTGGGATGAGACGATTGGCGATATCATCGCAGATGCGATGGACAAGGTCGGCAAGGACGGAACCATCACGGTTGAAGAAGCGAAATCAATTGAAACCTCGCTCAACGTTGTCGAGGGGATGCAGTTCGACAAGGGCTACCTCTCTCCTTATTTCGTTACCGATAGCGAGTCGATGGAAGCCTCTCTCGAGAATGCCTACATCTTGATTCACGAGAAGAAGATCAGCGCATTGAACGACTTGCTTCCTCTCCTTCAAGAAGTGGCGAAGACTGGCAAGCCATTCCTCCTCATTGCTGAAGACATCGAAGGTGAAGCGCTTGCTGCACTCGTCGTTAACAAGATTCGAGGAACGCTCAATGTATGCGCAGTCAAGGCTCCTGGCTTTGGTGATCGTCGCAAGGCAATGCTTGAAGACATCGCTATCTTGACCGGTGGCCGTTGCATCACCGAGGATCTCGGCATCAAGCTCGAGAACGTTCAAATTAGCGATCTCGGACAGGCGAAGAGCGTGAAGGTCGACAAGGAAAACACGACGATCGTTGAAGGCGGAGGTTCCGCTAACGACATCCAAGGTCGCGTTAAGCAAATCCGTCGTCAGATTGAAGAAACCTCTTCCGACTACGATCGCGAGAAGCTTCAAGAGCGCTTGGCCAAACTCGCTGGCGGTGTAGCCGTGATCAATGTTGGCGCAGCGACCGAGCCGGAAATGAAGGAAAAGAAGGCTCGCGTTGAAGACGCATTGCACGCGACCCGCGCTGCGGTTGAGGAAGGAATCGTTCCTGGTGGTGGCGTTGCTTTGATTCGCGCTTCTCAAGCGATCGACTCCCTTAGCCTAGAAGGCGACGAAGCAATCGGCGCGCAGATCGTAAAGACTGCCGTTGCCGGACCGATTCGACAGCTTTGCGAGAACGCAGGCGTTGAAGGTTCTGTTGTCGTTAAGGAGATCTTGGCGAGCGATGGAAACATTGGATACAATGTGGCAACTGATACGTACGAAGATCTGCTCAAGGCAGGTGTCGTTGACCCGACTAAGGTAACGCGCTCTGCATTGCAAAACGCAGCGTCGATCTCTGGATTGCTTCTGACCACCGAATGCATGATCACTGATATTCCTGAAAAGGAAGCAGCGCCTGCTGGAGGTGGACATGACCACGGCATGGGCGGCATGATGTAGTCCCTCCGCGCACCGCGCAAAATAGATTTACGAAGGCGGCTTTCCTCGGGAGGGCCGCCTTTTTTGCATTCAGGAGCTGTTTCTCGCAAGGTATTCGCATAAGGGTTGAGGAATCCGTGAATGAATGTCTCCGGTTATTGCATTGTCAGAATTCTGTGAAATGGAGCTTTTCCCGCTATTTGCGGTCTATATCGAAAACCGATCGATGGGTTTCTTCGTTATAAGTTAGTAGCGTTCGACTCGTTCGAACGGGGATTAACTGGGGAGGTAGAAATGGATGAGATACTGATAGTCGACGATGAGCCGATGATTCGTTCGATGATGGATACAGCGTTGTCTTCAATGGGGTATTCCGTCACGGGAGCCGGTTCGGTTGAGGAAGCCATAGTAGTTGTTCGAAAGCGATGCATCGCAATTCGATGCGCTGGTTACAGATTACAATTTGGCGGATGGAACTGGATTGGAGATTGTCAAGACCGTGCGGGAGCGCGAGTCGAACACGCCTGTAATTCTAATGACAGGCAGTATGAAAATTGGGCGTACCGAATGTTTGGAAAACGGTTTTTCTGCCTATTTCCACAAGCCGTTTAGCTGCGTGGATATAGGTAAGGAATTGAACGAACTGCTTTCCGAGAAGGCGTCTTAGCTAGAATTTTTCTAGTTGTATCAAATTTTGCGCTACAAATTGAGTTTGGACAGATATTCTGCTACCCAAACAAGGCGCAGTTCGCGTAAAGAACCGTTGATTGATCGCGCGGTTCGTGTTTGATTTGTCTTCGAGCATTGAGTTAATGCTCTTGTTCAAGGACCTGACATGAAATCCGTAAAGCTATCTCTTCTCGCTCTTATTCTATTGAATTGCATCGCTTGTTCTCAGTCGAACGGCGCTGCGGGCCCAGCTTTGAGGACCTTTGGAGACTCCAATATTGCCCTCCCTCAGGGAGCCTTCGGAAAGGAGTATATGATGTCCACATCCGTTATTCCTCAAGCGGGATCGGCAACTGGGAGAGGACTGCTCGGGCGGGTTGTGACCTTCGAGCGATATGCAGACGGCGTCGATCTGTACGAGTCCACCGAAGGGAAAGTGGTCACGGAAGATTTGCCGGCTCGGCGACTGTTAGCGACCTTTCCGATCGTATCGGAAGACAATCGTGAGGTTGTAATCGACTTCAATCAAGGGATGCGCCGCTTGATCTATCAAGGCTGGTACGCGATCAGGGGGCGCTTTGATCCTGGCGTACTCGAGCGAACGGCAGAACTGCCTCAAGCGCGTGTATTTGACGTATCCTCCTCGGATGGAAAATTGGTCATCCGCCAAACCGTTCAGGCGAGAAATCGGTCTCGCGATGAAAACCGGGAAGCTCGCATGGAGCTTCGTTACTTTTTCGAACCGTACTCAAGCGGGGATTTCGAAAGCAAGGAAATGAATCCCTACGAAACGCGCTATGCTCGATTTTGGGAAACTCAGCCCCAGCTCGAACTGACCACAGGTCGTCCTTCCGTCAAGATGGGGCGCTTCGACGAATCCGATCCCATTGTGTTTCACTATAGCGCTAATACGCCTGAGGACTTTGAAGAGGCGGTGAAGGAAGGTATACTCTATTGGAATCGCGCGTTTGGAAAAGAAATCGTACGTGCGGAAAAGGCTCCTGAAGGAATTACGGCTCCCGATGCAGGATACAATGTCGTACAATGGGTTCCATGGGACAACGCGGGATTCGCGTACGCAGACGTCTTGTTGGATCCACGAACGGGCGAGGCGCTTCATGGCTAGGCATTCATGACAAGCGTGTTTGGAATTGGCGGGAAGGCTCGAGCTCGAGCGTTGATTCGAGCCATGACTGAAATCGTTGAGGAATCTGAGGACTCAGAGGAGGACGATTCGGAAGAGCATGGACTATTTGGGATTCAGTCTGCCTGCCGCATAGATCCGGTCGAATTTGCTAAGCAGCTATCGAAAGGCCTCGAAGAACTGCTGGCCGATCCTGAGCTGACCGACGAAGCCGTGCTTATGCTTTCGCAGGACTATGTACGGGAGGTGACCGCTCATGAAATCGGGCACGTTTTGGGTCTGCGGCACAATTTCGCTGGCAACCTCGGAGCGACGCTGAGCCCGAAGGAACTCGATGCCTTTATTCGCGATTATATTTCTGGAGAGGATCTTGAGAAATACGCGGACCAAAGCGCTTCGACATCCAGCATGGAGTATAGCGCCTTCAAGGCAAGCATCTTCATTGGCTGGAAAATGAAAACCCAAGAGGAGCCGCTGAAGCACGACAAGGGAGCGATTCGATGGGGATACTTCGATGACAAGGCGGTCGTTGAAGAAAAGATGCTTTTCGGAACCGTTGACGATGTATCCACGTTTAGCGATATCGAGCGCTTTGACTACGGAGTTGATCCGCTCTTAGCGATGTATCAGGAAATTTCGAGCCACATTCGCTATTTGCCCAATAGCGTGATCGAACGATTCATTGGCGCGAGAGCGCCGCGAGATCCGAAGGATCGACAACCATTGGAAACCGTGAATTTGAGCGCTAGCTCCTATGCCCGGAGAATCGGATCCGCATTCGGTGGCATATTGAGCTGGTATCGATCCGAAACGCGTTCGCGTCGCGTGGAGAACGAGTTCGACTTCATCGGTGAGCTGAACGAGGAAGAGCGTTTTACAGCTCATTGGGATTACTTGAATACGCAATTGAAGGATTTGGGTGGCATTGATAGGATCGGGTTTTCTTACCTGCCTGTCGAATTGAAGCTGGAACTAAAAGAGGAGCCAGAGACTGTTGCCGTCGCTCCTAAGATTGAATCGAAAGCGCTGTCGGAGCGATTGACGAAACTTTTGGATACCGACAACTATTCGACTTTCGTTGGTCTCGATGATGAGACCTACACGTGGACCGAAGAGGAAAAAGCGATTATTGTAGATCGTGGAACCAAGCTTTTTGAAGAGCTTGAGGAAGCGGTGTTGCTTAATATTCTCCTAAAGCTCGAAAAGGCGCCACGCGACCTAGGATTGAAAGCCACCGGTGGCCTAACCGATGACGATGCGGTCGCTAAGCTAGAAGGCCGAATCGTTGAACTCTCAAAGGCGGTTCTCGTTGCTCAGGACAAAGAGACACGGATTCGAGGCAAGGTGAACAAGGCGCTCGTGGAAGTTGTCGATTTCAAGTACCATCATGAGACGAGAGTCGCTGCTGCCAAAGCTCTAAACGATAAGACAGGCTCCTTTCCCGCTTGGGCGAAAGAGGCGAAAGGAGAGTTGCATGAAGCTCTCAAGAAAATCGTGGAAGAGTCCCTGAATATCGGCGACTTCAAGAAGTTTGAGGACTCGATGCTTTCCCGGTCGCTTCGCGAATGGTATTTGCAGCAGCAAGAAATCTTGAAACTGTTGCCGCCCAAGAAGGACGCGCCATCGTCAAAAGATGACTGATACGGGATTGCTTCGATAGCCGTTTGGCGAGCTAGGCTCGATTTCGCTCGCCTGGTTTTACATGTCGCCTCATTAGCGAAAACGATATGAATAAAGAGATGGCCGCTGATATCGACCTGCAGGAGATCCTCCAATTTGCCAGTGAATTGGCTCTCAAGGCGGGCGATCGCGCTTTGGAGCTTCGTGATGCGGGAGATTTGGGGCAGGACTATAAAGAGAGCGTCGAGCTGGTGACATCTGCGGATCTCGATGTTAGCAGGCTGATCGAGCGGGCGATTCAGGAGAAGTATCCTGAGCACTTGTTTCTTACGGAAGAGTCGGAAGGAGCCGAAGCCGCTCGGCCTGACCTTGAGACCCCGACTTGGATTATCGATCCGATTGATGGAACCGTAGGTTATGTGCGCGGGCATTTTCAGTTTTGCATTTCGATCGCATTCTGCATGAGAGGAAAAATCCAGGTAGGAGTGGTCAACTGTCCCGCCCTTCGCGAGTTGTTTACGGCTACCTTGGGGCAGGGCGCTTGTCTGAACGGACAGCGTATACAAGTTAGTAGTACGGCTATTTTGAAAAACTCGCTTGTGGCTACTGGATTTCCTCATGGTTGGGAAGGTATCGATCGATTGGCGAAGAGATTGGGCGAAGTTCGGAAGCAGTGTCGCGACGTGCGTCGATCCGGCTCGGCCGCGTTCGATCTATGCTGGGTAGCGTGCGGAAGAATCGACGCTTACTATGAAGAGATCGTCAAGGCATGGGACTTGGCGGCGGGTAAGCTAATCGCGATTGAAGCGGGCGCTCAATACGGGTATTTCGATGAGGATAGGAGAAGCGAACTCTTAGAGATTCGTGGCTATGCAAGCGTTGTCTCAAATCCGAAGGTCTACGACGAAATCTTCTCCATCCTAACGAATACGGTCGAGTCCCTATAGAATTTCAATGCGCATCCCGACATCGATGCGCCCGGACTTCGACTCGTTCGTGTAGTTCTGACCGAAAATAACTCCCTTTTCCGTTTTTCTGTATTGGGAGAGGGTGGCTAATGGTTCGCGTCCCTCTCGTGTTCCGGAGAATGGATCATTCGTTGTAAGAATGCATCTTGAGCAGGAGCCGGATGCACGTAGGATCGTATTCCCGATACGAATACGATTCCAGCTGTCCTCTTCGAACGGTCCGCAGTCGCCTATGACGATATTGGGTCGAAATCGTTGCATCTCCACAGGAAAATCCAATCGGTGGTTGAGCTCGTCTAGAGAGGATTGAGAAATGATGAGAATCGGAAATCCATCGGTAAACGCCGTCTGGTCGGTTTTCGAATCGCTTGTAAAGCGTTTGTAGCTTTCCGGAATTCCAACGAGTCGAACATCTTCCTCGAGAAATTGACTCAGCCATTCTGCAGTGGAGTTCCCTGTATCAAGCGCTGGGAGAGTCTTTCCCCAAAGTCTTGCCTCTCTCGTCGAGGGCGAGGCTTCCAGTTCAGCTCGCTCCACATCGATGCTCTCGAAGCCCGGCACACTGAGCGTAATCGACTGATCCGGGTTGGGCATTGCTTGAAGAAGCGCGAGGCGTGGATGGGCGCGTTGGGTGATCGCTGTACCGTCCGGCTTCGCGGAGATGATCATCCAGCGACGATCATTTACGGGACCTAAACGATCGAGTTCGAACGACTTGAGGTCATGGGCCCGACATGATTTGACCGGGTGAATATGCAATGATTCGACGATCGGCATATTGGAATCCCCATTTCGTCTCGATGAAGTCCTTAGGCTAGGCGTTTCTTGAGAGCTTCAAATACATTGGCCGGAACGAATTCGCTAACGTCCGCTCCGAACTCGGCTACTTGCTTCACCAAGGTCGAACTTGTGTAGTTGTAGCCTTCTTTGGTCATTACGAGGATTGTTTCGATTTCAGGGTTAATGTGGCGATTCATATTCGCCATCTGAAACTCGAACTCGAAATCAGAAACCGCTCGCAAACCGCGAATTATGACGGAGGCTTCCTGCTCTTTGGCGAAGTCGATAAGAAGGCCATTGAATACCATTGCTTTAGCCGACGGAAAATCCGCCAGGTTTTCATTGACCAGCTGGAGTCTCTCGTCAGCTGAGAAAAAGGGTTTTTTGTCGCGGTTTTCGGCGATCGCTACAATGACTTGATCGAATATGCGACAGGCGCGCTCCAGCACATCGAGGTGGCCATGCGTAATAGGATCGAAAGTGCCTGGGTAGATGCAGACTCTCATAAGGCATTGAAGAGGAAATCGATAGGGTGAGCATTTGCAACGAAATGTTTACAAGTTCGTCTACCCGAGTGCCTGAGGCTTTACTTTCAGGATCTTAGCGCTTTGAGTGCGCCTGGATGAATCTGCCAAACCTACTGACCCTCTCTCGAATCCCATTGATGTTCCTTATCGTATGGCTCATGCGGGAGAGTTTTCTATGGGCGGCTACAGGGGCATTCGTTTTGTTCGTGATTGCTGGTTTGACGGATTGGCTGGATGGATTCACCGCTCGAAAGATGGGGCTGGTCTCTAATTTCGGAATCCTAATGGACGCCCTTACCGACAAGATGCTGATGCTTGGATTGATGATCGCTCTAGTGGATGTGGGACAGGTGCATATCTTCCTCGTTCTTCTAATTTTAGGCCGCGAGTTCATGATCACTGGCATGCGTCTGGTCGCAGCGACAAAAGGCGTCGTCGTGGCCGCAGAAAGTTCTGGCAAGCAAAAGACAGTTACTCAGATCTTGGCGGTAGGAGCTTTTTTGCTCGAAGCCATATTCCGGACCGACCTTTCGTCTGACATCGGTTCCTGGGTAATCCAGACGGCGGACATTCTCAATAGGCTTGGATTGGCGCTTTTTTGGGTATGCGTTTTCATGACATTGTATTCAGGCGCTAAGTACTTTAAGAAATATGGGGAATTGGTTTTCCTCGATGGTGACGAAGTCGGAAAATGATACGTAATCCTCGATGGCCTCGATATTGGCCCACCCATGTTGTTCTTGGAGCAGCGACCCTAGGCAATTTAGGAAGTCTTAAGGCGCCGGGGACATGGGGATCCCTAGCCGGAGTTTTGCTATACTTCGTCGTCTTCTATCAATTGAGCGCCTCCTTTGGAATCTTGCTGATTCTTGCGAGCTGCTATTTCGCAATCGGCATTTGCGGTGAAGCGGAAAAACGACTGAAGAAAGTGGACCCGGGCGAGATTGTGCTGGATGAAGTCGTTGCGCTACCAATTTGCTTCATTGGGCTTAAGCCATATATCGAGAATGGCTATGGATTGATCGCCGTAGGGGTGACTTTTTTGGTATTTCGCGTATTCGATATCTGGAAGCCGCTTGGGATCAAGAAACTGCAACGTTACTATGGTGGCTTTGGGGTCGTGATAGACGATGTTGTTGCGGGAGTGGCTACCTGCCTTGTGATGAACGCGAGCTTTTGGTTTTGGCTCGGCTATTGAACGGCGTTATCGCTAGCGGCTCGTTTTCTCGCAGCTATCAGTATTGCGAGACCGACAGCGCCCATTAGAACGGAGAGGAGGCTACCGCGACTAAGCCCGAATGTAAGGGCCGCGTCGGGCTCTCGGAATTGCTCGCCGAAGATCCGAACTACGGAGTAGAGAAGCAAAAATTCGCCCACGAGCGAGCCCGGGTGAGTTTTTAGAACGGGCGATTTCCAGATGCGGAATTGCGAGTAGAGGAGCATAAGCAATCCCTCAAGGCCGGCTTCGTATAGTTGAGACGGATGCCTGGGTTGGACGCCTCCGTCTGGAGCGGTAGTAAAGCGTACTGCCCAAGATACATAGCTCACTTTCCCCCAAAGTTCTCCATTGAGGTAATTGGCGATTCTGCCAAAAAGCAGGCCGGCCGGGGCGAGTGAGCAGGCGATGTCAGCGGTTAGCCAGAACGACTGCGAGTTCTTTCGGGCTGTGTAGTAAGTGGCGGCGGCAACTCCAATAAATCCGCCGTGGCTCGCCATGCCTCCTTCCCATACGAAGAAGACTTTCCAGGGCGCGGTGATCAGTATCTCGGGCGCGTAGAAGAGTACGTAACCAAGACGCCCGCCTGCGACAACTCCAATAATCAGAGCGATGAAGAAATCGGATTGCTGATCGGGATTGTAGGGCGAACGCCCCTTTTTGTAATACTGATTGAGTAACCAAAGCCCAACTACGAACCCTAAAATATAAGCGAGTCCGTAATAGCGAATTCCGAACGTTTCGGTAAACTGGATTAGGAAAGGGTCGGGTTCATGTACCCGATAGCTGCTACCGCTGATTTCGTCCATATCTAGACCTAGGCATCTTCGTGCGTAAGGGGATCGTTCGACTTGCTGTGCTCGTTGCGAGCCAATTCGCGCATATCGATGGCGACATCGTCTTTCTCGAAAATTTCCCTGCCAAGTATGTACTCCATAATATCCTCCATCGTAACGACTCCCGCCAAAGAGCCGAATTCGTCTACGACTGCAAGAAGCTGCTGATGCGATTTCAAGATAGTCTGCAATGCGGAATACCCGGTTACGGTTTCAGGTACGAAGCGCACCTCATCCATTATATCGGAAATTCGAACGTCGTCGTTGTCATCCGCCTTTTGCTTTAGCAAATCCCGTCGCCTAATAATCCCTACGACATTGTCCATCTCTTCGTCGTAGATCGGTATTCTAGCGAATTGAATATGCGGGGACCTGCCGAAGACCTCTCCAACCGTTAGGCTTTTTTCCAAAGCGGTGACGACGACGCGAGGAGTCATTATCTCGCTGACTAATACGTCATCCAACTTCAGCGCATTGGTTACCATATCCGATTCCCCCGATGTTAGGCTTCCTTCTTTCGCTCCTTTTTCAGCTAGGAGGATAATTTCCTTTTCGTCCGCATCCGGATCTTGGTCCGCTTCTTCCTTAACGACGAGCCGGACGGATAGATTCGTCATGTAGGTGATTGGAAACATCAATACTTTCAGCGCGGCGAGCGGACTGACGATGAATGGGTGCAGCTGCGTGCGATAGACGACTCCGAGATTTTTGGGAATGACTTCTGAAAAAATGAGAACTCCTAGGGTCATCCCTCCGGTAATGATCCCAACGATCGCATTTCCCCACATGATGACCGCGAGTCCACTGACAAGCGCGGTTCCTGCGGTATTGGCGATTGTATTAAGAGTTAGGATAGCGGATATCGTATTAGGCAGGTCCAGCTTGAGGTTCTCTAGCTTCAATCCCTTCTTCGGTTGCGTTTTCTTCAGGGATTCGATCTCAGCCACGGTGGTGCTGAGGATGAGGGCTTCTATCATGGAGCAGTAGAAGGAGGCTCCAATCGTAAACGCGACAGCTCCAATGAAGGCTAGCAGCATGGATGTGAGTACGCTAGATTGAACGGGCGAGTTGTCGAACGGCCTCGGTTGGCCAATAGGTTCCCTGATTCGATTGCGTGGCGGCGTTTAATAGGTCGCATTAAGATTAAGAAATGAGTTAAACGAAGCAGCTAAAAAGGCAAGCATGCATCTTGAATGACGAAAGGGCGCAACAATTCGTTCGTTTTTGCTTTCGTTTTTCCCGTTTTTCAAAAGCGTTGAGGGAACCTCTAAAATACGAAAACTAAGTTCAATTATGTCAGACAATTCGCCTCTAGTTGGCATTCTATCAGGAAGCGCTTCAGACAAGCCCATCATCGACAAGATCACCGGGGTCCTCGACTCCTTCGACATTCCCTGGGAGTACAACGTGCTCTCGGCTCATCGCACGCCTAATCGGTGCGCGGAGTACGTCAAGGGAGCGGAAGGCAAGGGGATCAAGGTCATGATCGGGGTCGCCGGTCTTGCCGCAGCTCTTCCGGGCGTCATCGCAGCCCATACTCTGCTACCCGTTATCGGAGTACCAGGAGACGGGGGTCCGATGCAAGGCTCGGATGCCTTGCACAGCATCGTTCAAATGCCTCCAGGAATTCCTGTCGCGACCGTGGGTATTGGCAATGGACGTAACGCTGCCTACTTGGCGACTCATATTCTTGCCTTAGGAGACGAGTCCATCCGATCTCGCTTGGCGGCCTACCGAGAAGGTCTAGGCGATAGCGAGTAGCGCTGTTATTCAGGTTTTTTCAAAGCGCCGCGAATATTCGCGGCGCTTTTTTTTAAGTTTTGATCGGGGTCGAGACGTAGATCATGCGACTTGATTCGCGAACGGGTCAGTAGTACCGTTGACGAGTGAGTTTTATTTTATCCCTCGATCAAGGCACTACCAGCTCTCGCGCGATCCTGTTCAACAAGGATTGCGGTATGGCTGGTGTTGGGCAGAGCGAATTTGAACAGATATTTCCGAAACCTGGATGGGTTGAGCACGATGCGACCGTTATTTGGGAGACTCAGCTGAATTCCGTAACGGATGCTCTCCAAGGCGCTTCAGCCGGTTGGAGCGACATAGCGGCGATTGGTATAACGAATCAACGAGAAACCGTTGTCCTATGGAATCGGGATACCGGTGAACCGCTCACCAATGCGATTGTTTGGCAGGACCGTCGAACAGCGGACTATTGCCATGGCTTGAAGGAGGATGGCAAGGAAGCGTGGGTGCAGAAGAAGACGGGGCTTTTGCTGGATCCGTACTTTTCGGCTACAAAGATCAAGTGGATTCTAGATGATATGCCGGAAGCGCGAAAGCTGGCGGAAGCGGACGCCTTGGCGATCGGTACAATCGATTCCTGGCTCATTTGGAATCTCTCCGCAGGCGCTGCTCATATAACGGATGTTTCAAACGCGAGTCGCACACTTCTGATGAATTTGGAGACTCTGGATTGGGACGAAGAGCTGTTGGAACTCTTTGAAGTGCCTCGATCCGCTTTGCCGGAAATCGTCGATTCGAGTGGAACGCTCGCGGAAACCGCATCCAGTGTCACGGAAAGATCGATACCGATAACGGGAATTGCAGGCGATCAGCAGGCTGCGTTGTTCGGTCAAGTTTGCTTTGAGCCTGGGATGGTGAAAAATACTTATGGAACGGGTTGCTTCCTATTGATGAATGTTGGCGATAAGCCGGCGCCTTCAGAGAATCGGTTGCTGTCAACGGTTGCCTGGCGAATTGGAGGCGTTGCTGAATATGCGCTGGAAGGCAGCGTTTTTATTGGCGGGGCCTTGATACAGTGGTTGCGGGACGAGTTGCAAATTATCGATTCGGCTCCGGAGGTTGAAGCGCTTGCGGCGGAAGTTGAAGACGCGGGTGGGGTGACTATTATCCCTGCGTTCTCAGGATTGGGAGCGCCGTATTGGGATCCCTATGCTCGGGGAGCGATCTTGGGCTTAACGCGCGGTAGTTCCCGAGCTCACATCGCTCGGGCAGCGCTTGAGGGAATCGCATTTCAAGTGGCGGATTTAGCGGAAGCGATGAAAGCGGATTCGGGTCGAGAGATTGAAGCGCTTCAAGCGGATGGGGGCGCTTCGGCGAACCAAATATTGATGCAGACGCAAGCCGACCTGCTCGGAACACCGATTCGATGCTCCCAAATCGCTGAGACGACAGCGCTGGGGGCGGCCTTTCTAGCGGGGCTCGCTGTCGGGTATTGGGAATCGAAAGAAGCGTTATCAAGCAGTTGGACTGAAAGCGCTCGATATGAGCCGCAATCAAGCGCGTCAGAACGTACGGAAAAGCTCGATCGATGGCGCCTCAATGTGGGTCGCATCAAAGGTTACAGCAAGTGAGTCGTAACGGGATCGATGCGATCGGACGGAGGAATTTTCATGACATCGGGATTGCCTTTCGGAGTGATCGGCCCGATAACGCGGCATGTCTCAAAACGTAATCGAGTTTCATTACACGCTAAAAAACAAGGCAGGCGAGGTCTTGGATCAGTCCAATCCAGAGAGTCCTTTGGCATATCTAGAAGGCTCCGGAGCCATTATCGAGGGACTCGAAGAGGGGTTGTCACAGATGTCTGCGGGAGATACAGGGGAAGTGATCGTTCGTCCTGAGAAAGGATATGGATTTCGAGACGAATCTCAGATCAATACGGTTTCCAAGGCCCAGCTTCCCGCCGAGGATGTCAAAGTGGGGGATTTCTTTCAGGCGGGCGCGGATCAGCATGCTCCCGTGGTTCAGGTCATCGAGGTAAATGGAGACGACGTTAAGCTGGACGCCAATCATCCTCTGGCGGGTCAGGACCTATTTTTCGATGTCAAGGTGGTTGAAAAGCGACCCGCAAACCCGGAGGAAGTTTCACATGGCCATGCGCACACGTCCGATAGTGGCTGCTGCGGAGGTGGCGGAAACAGTGGAGGTTGCGGCTGCCACTAGGCCATAGGCTATTTGACCGAGAGGCTTGAATGAGCTTCTTTATTCGAAGTCGATAAGCTCGACATCGAATAGCAGGGTGGCATTTGCTGGGATCGATCCGCCTGCGCCGCGTGATCCGTATCCAAGTTTTGAGGGAATGATGAGTGTGCGTTTCTCGCCTTTCGTCATATCGAGAAAGGCTTCGTCCCAGCCTTTGATCACCCGCCCCAAGCCAACTTGGAATACAAAGGGCTCGCCGCGGTCATAGGAGCTGTCGAACTTCACGCCATTTAAAAGGGTCCCGCGATAGTGGGCGGTGACGGCATCTCCCGTTTTTGGCTTGGTGTCGCCCGTGCCTTCTTGAGTTACGATGTAGTGAAGCCCCGAATCAGTTTTCTCCGCGTTAGGGTAATCCTTGGCGATACGAGCGAGCTCGGGATCGTTGAGCATGAGATCTACGGTTGATTCGAGTGACTCTACGCGTTTTTCCAGAGCTGCATTGCTAGAGTTATTGTCGCTCGATTCGGGAGCCTGCTTGGAGCAGGATGCGAGCGCGAACAAGCTGGAGACTAGAAGTAAGGACGGTGCAGTTTTCATTTGAATCGTTGGGCTAATTCTTGATGTTAAGAAAAATTTTGAACTGGAAACCTAGGACTTGCGTCCAGACTGTCGAGCCTAGAACCTGGTATCGTTCCAATGCGATATGAGAATGAAGCCGCTAGCGATTTATTGACGAAGAGCGATCTCGTTTTGCAGAGTCGACGAAATGCGAAGCGCTATATCGCCAAAGTGGACGAGGCCGGGAGAATCGTTGTAACGATTCCACGTGGAGGCAATCAACGCGATGCTATTGCGTTCGCGAATGAGCATAGGGATTGGCTCTCGGATCAGCAGAGATCGGCTCGTGAAACGAAGTCCGAAAAGAAGCTCCGTCCTGGGGATGAAATATTGTTCCGGGGCGCAAAGGTATGTTTGGAAGTGTCCAAGAATTGGGGACGGCCAGTTGTTACCTTTGCCGATCAGACAGTCTTTATCGCGGACGAGGCTATGGATTTGTCTCGGCCCGTCGGGCAGAGATTGCGTGAGATCGCAAAAAGGGAACTTCCTTCTCGAACGAATGAATTGGCTCAGCGATTTGGGCTCTCTTGTCAGGGCGTGCAAACTCGAAGCCAGAAAACGCGTTGGGGCTCCTGCTCATCGTCTGGTCGGATTTCACTGAATTGGCGGCTCGTCATGACACCGCCAGAGGTCTCCGACTATATCTTGATACATGAGCTGATGCATCTTAAGGAGATGAATCATTCGCACGTTTTCTGGCGCCATGTTAGGGAAGCGTGCCCGCGCTATCGCGAACACGAGAAATGGCTCCACCAGCGTCAGTCCGAAATGGCATGGGACTGATGGCAATCGAGTAGGGCCTTATATGATACAGGCTTCCAATCCCGAATACTCCAAAAGGTACTCGTCGAGGCTAACCATGGCTTCCGAAACGACCCGTGGCATATAGTCTCCATTCTCTAGGCGTCGCTTTGAATGGAGTATGATGTCGAGTATCGGGTCTATGCGAATGCCCGAGTAACGAGGGTCTTCTAACTGCTCCTTGATGTAGGATTCAAGGTCTTTGAGCGTTAGCTGCGTGTCTATGCACGTTGTCATGGTTCCTCCTTTCTTTTAACTGAGCGGGTGACTATTCGTCACTCTCTTTAATCGGCAGATTAGCCGCGCTCGTTAAGTATATGACAGTTAAAGAAAGGTGAAGTTCGCAATCCTATAGTGAAATTTGGGATTATATTTCGCTTTGCTAGGGAACCTTTTTGGTTTAACTCGGCAAATATTGCCGACTTCAGTTGCGATGCAAGTCGCTAACGTCGTTTCATTTCTGTATCGAAGAGCGCTCGCACAGATTTGATCGCGTACTTCGTAAGCTTGTTTCCATTCGATCCTCTCCCTTTAATGGCAAGCTCTCCGAAATCGTATTCGAATTCCTTGGTTCGCGCTTTGGAAGTCTGCGTTAGCCGGACGATTACTGGCCGTGTAGCGCCATCTGGGTTGGCGCGGACATAGTGGACCTTCGAACTCTTGTTCCCCTTGGTCAGGTCGTATACTTTGTCGCGCGTCACTCCGTTCACGATGAATCGCTTCACGAACGAATCGCCGCGGGCGCCATCTCGATACACGAGATCATAGATCGTTTCTTCATCGCCTTTTTTCCAAACCGCTACATGCAGGATGTCCTGGCCCATGTAGACCTTGTCTGCGACGCGCGAGACTCGGAAGGTTCCATCACCGCAAATGCAAATAACGTCGTCAAGCTGCGTGCATTCGCCGACAAGCTCGTCCTTCTTTAGGCTTGTGCCAATAAAGCCATCTTCGCGGTTTACATATAGCTTTTCAGTGGGAAGCGCGACTTCGGTGGCCTTAATCGTCACGAAATCTTCGATACGCGTCCTTCGTTCTCGACCAGAGCCATAGTTGTCAATCAAGCCTTGAAGATACGAGATAGCGAATTCGGTTAACTTACGAAGGGATCGCTTCGTGGCGCGGATCTCTTTCTCGGTCGTTTTAATGACTTCGTTGGCTTTGAATGAATTGTACTTTGAGATTCGCTTAATTCGAATCTCCGTAAGTCGCGCTACGTCGTCGTCCGTGACCTCTCGCTTCAGTCGATCCTTAAATGGATCCAATCCTAGATGAATCTCCTCGATCACGGATTCCCAGGTTTCGCACTCTTCGATCCGTCTGTAGATGCGTTCCTCTATGAATATACGCTCGAGCGAGTCGAAGTGCCATTTCTCCTCGAGTTCCGATAGCTTTATTTCGAGTTCCTGCTTGAGAAGCGCTCGAATATTGTTGGTGGCGCGTCGCAGGATTTCGCTTACGCCTATGAATGTGGGTTGATCATTCTCAATGGAGCAGGCATTGGGAGAAATCGAGACCTGGCAATCCGAGAACACATAGAGCGCGTCAATCGTTGCGTCCGCATCTGCGCCGATGGGCAGAGTAATGAGTATTTCGGCGTTGTCGGATGTATTGTCCTCGATCTTCTTGACCTTGATTTTGCCCTTGCTGTTGGCAGAGAGAATCGAGTCTATCAATGATGAAGTAGTGACGCCGAAGGGTATCTCCGTAATCGCGATTTGGTACTTGCTTCGTTTTTCGAAGATTGCCCTTACGAGGACCTTTCCTCCGCGCAATCCGTCATTGTAATTGGAGACGTCCATCGAGCCTCCAGTTTCAAAGTCCGGATACAGCTCAAAATCTTCTTTTCGAAGGTAGGCGATCGAAGCTTCGAGCAATTCGATGAAGTTGTGGGGTAGGATCTTGCAAGCGAGACCGACTGCGATGCCTTCGGCTCCTTCAGCTAGAAGGAGAGGGAACTTCACTGGAAGGTGAACCGGTTCCTTGTTGCGTCCATCGTAGGAAGATTGCCAAACCGTGGTTTTCGGATTGAATGCAACTTCTCTTGCGAATGGGGAAAGACGGGCTTCGATGTATCGAGCGGCGGCGGCGCCATCGCCGGTGAGAGTGTTGCCCCAATTACCTTGCGTATCAATGAGAAGATTGCGCTGACCCATTCCGACCATGGCCGAATAGATACTGGCATCTCCATGGGGATGATACTTCATGGAGTGACCGACTACGTTAGCCACTTTGTTGTATCTTCCATCGTCAAGCTCTTTGAGCGAGTGGAGAATACGGCGCTGAACGGGCTTTAGGCCGTCATCGAGCGCAGGTACTGCGCGATCAAGAATGACGTAGGAGGCGTATTCTAAAAACCAATTCTGGTAGGCTTTTGCGAGAGGCGCTTGTCCATTTTCTGACTCTTCCGTTTTTGGTTCTTGGGGCGGCTCGCCGTCTTCGCTCGATTCGAAGTCAAAGGTTTCCTGTTCTTTTTCCTTTTTGGATTTGCGTCGTGGGCTCATGGTTTGAAAGGAGGCTTAACTGGATCAGGAGGCAGTTTCTAGGAGCTCCTTCTCAACGTGGAGGTTTTCAATTATGAAGCCCTGTCGCTCCGGTGTGTTCTTGCCCATGTAGAATGTGAGAAGCTCATCGATATTGTGGAGATGATTCATGGTTACGGGCTCGAGCTTGATATCGGGACCGATGAACGTCGCAAACTCCTCTGGCGATGCCTCGCCTAGACCTTTGAATCGAGTGATCTCCGCGCTTTTCCCCATTTTTTCGACAGACTTGTTCTTCTGCGCTTCTGTATAGCAGTATTCGGTTTTCTTCTTAGTGCGGACACGAAAAAGCGGGGTTTGCAAAATATACAAATGCCCTTGGCGAACGAGGTCGGGGAAGAACTGCAAGAAAAACGTTATGAGCAATAGTCGTATGTGCATGCCATCGACATCCGCATCCGTTGCGATGACCACCTTCTTGTACCTCAAAGTATCCAATCCGTCTTCAATATCTAAGGCGCTTTGCAAGCAATTGAATTCATCGTTTTGATACACGATCTTCTTACTGAGGCCAAATGCGTTGAGCGGCTTTCCCTTTAGGCTAAATACTGCTTGCGTATTGACATCGCGCGTTTTGGTAATCGAGCCCCCTGCGGAATCTCCCTCGACAATGAATAGCGTGGAGTCATTCGCTTGCTTATGCTTCGTGTTGAAGTGAGCGCGGCAATCTCGTAGCTTTTTATTGTGGAGATTGACCTTTTTCGCTTTTTCTCGGGCAAGCTTGCGAATGCCTGATAGTTCCTTCCGTTCCTTTTCGCTAGCGACAATCTTCTGCTGGATTGCTTTTGCGGTCTCGGGGAATTGGTGGAGATGTAGATCAAGCTCTTTCTTTATGAAGCTATTGACGAAATTTCGTATGGTAGGGCTTTTGGGTCCCATGTTCTGAGAGCCGAGCTTGGTCTTGGTTTGGCTCTCGAAAACAGGTTCTTGTACGCGTATGGAAATAGAAGATACAATTGATGTACGAATATCCGATGCGTCGTAGTCTTTCTTGAAGAATTCGCGGATGGTTTTGACGATCGCTTCTCGAAAAGCCGCCTGATGGGTGCCTCCCATCGTTGTATGCTGACCATTGACGAACGAAAAGTATTCTTCGCCGTAGTGGGTTCCGTGGGTCATCGCGACCTCGATATCGTCTCCCTTGAGGTGGATAATAGGATAGAGAATATCGCCTGAAAGGTTGTTTTCGAGTAGGTCCTTAAGTCCATTCTCAGAGCGGAAGGTCTTGCCGTTCAGGGATAGGGTGAGCCCTGTATTGAGATAGGCGTAGTTCCAGAGCATCGTCTCGACGAAATCGAGGCGATAGTCGAAGGATTTGAATATCGAGACGTCAGGGGTGAATTCCACGTAGGTCCCGTTCTTTTCATCTGTCTTTAGTTGGCGACTTTCGGTCTCGAGATCTCCTTTCGAAAATATCGCCTGCTTCATTTTGGAGTCCCTATAGGACTCAGCGAGGAAGTAGCTGGATAGGGCATTGACCGCTTTCGTGCCGACGCCGTTCAAACCGACGCTTTTCTGAAACGTATCGCTATCGTACTTCGCGCCGGTATTTATTTTGGATACGCAGTCGACTAGCTTACCGAGCGGAATGCCGCGGCCGAAATCTCGCACCGCTACGACTTCGTCACCAATCGTTATATCGATGCGCTTGCCGTGGCCGCTGGAGTGCTCGTCTATTGAATTGTCGATTATCTCTTTGAGAAGGACGTAGATTCCATCGTCCGCCGAAGCGCCGCTTCCTAATTTTCCGATATACATGCCGGGCCTGAGCCGGATGTGCTCGCGTGGACTTAGGGACTTTATGCTCGATTCGGTATAGTTCGATTCTGCCATTTGCTTCTTTCGATAGGAATCGGAGGTAGTCTCGAAATCAAGCGGGAATCTTCGTCATTGGGAAGACAGAGCAGCTCTCCTCTCTGGGAGGAGCCGATTGGCGTTTTCGCTTTACAATATTTTATCTCTCGGTTGGGTAGCCAGCAACCTGCGTTTTGTAAGCTCACCTCTTTTTCTAATCCATGAGTTCTTCCCCTCCGACCGCTGAAAAAGCGAAAAGTGATCGCGCATTGCGATTCTATCAAGACGTTCTTGGGCTAGAGCGACTTCACTATGGAATGTGGCTGCCGGAGGATTCTCTCACTATGGATTCGCTGAAGGCGGCCCAGAAGCGATACGAGGATTTTCTAGTAGAGAGCATACCGGACGGGGCCCGACGAATTCTCGACGTAGGCTGCGGGACAGGAGAGCTTTGCATGAATTTGAAGGCAGCTGGCTATGACGTGGAGGGCCTGTCACCGGATATCAATCAGAAACGCGTTTTTGCTGAGAAAGTGGACGCCCCCTTTCACTTTACGAAGTTCGAGGAATCGCAATTGGATGGTGGATACGATCTCATTATAATGAGCGAATCTTGCCAATACATCCCGATTGACAAGGTCTTCGAAGTAGCCGCCAAGGCTTTGGCTCCGAACGGCCATCTAATGGTGTGCGACTATTTCGTGCTGGATCAAGACGCTGGCGAGCTTTCAAAGAGCGGGCATGACTACAATGACTTCCTTGCGAAGGCGGAATCGAGCCCTTTCGAAATTGTTGCCCGCCGCGACATTACCCAGGACATCCGCAAGACGTTGGAGATCGCGGATGACTGGGCGGGCAAGATCCTTCTTGGAGCGGATATTCTGACTGAGAAATTTCGTTCACGCAATCCCTTCCTGTGGAAGATACTGAAGTGGTTTGGATCGAGCAAATACGAGAAGGCGGTTTCTCAGCGCGTTCTGCTGGATGCTGACAAGTTCGCCGCCGTCAAGAAGTACGAGTTCTTCTTGTTTAAGCTGAATTAGTCTTCGCGACTTCGGCTCGCGCTGGGTTGAAGTTCGCTTAAGCGCGACTTAGTTCTTTCGCTCCAATGTCGCGGCGGAAGTACCTCGACTTGAAATCGATCTTGCCGCAAAGGGCGTAAGCTTTGTCGGCGGCCTCTTGCAAATCAGCGCCTAGCGCGGTGACGCCCAGCACCCGACCGCCATTTGTGAGAATAGCGCCATTCTCACCCGAACGCGTTCCTGCATGGAAGATGTATTCGTTGTCGCCGATATTCTCTGGTAACGAAATTTCTTCTCCTTTGGGGTAGCTATTGGGATAGCCGTCCGAAGCGAGTACGACGACCATTGCGTATTCGTTTTTTACTTTAACGTCGACATCGGATAGCTCGCCTTTTGCGGCTGCCACCATAATAGCGACTGGGTCGGTTTCGAGTCGAGTGATGAGGACCTGGGTTTCCGGATCTCCGAAGCGGGTATTGTACTCGAGCACTTTTGGACCGGAATCGGTCATCATTAACCCAATGAACAGCGTTCCTCTAAAGTCGATCCCTTCCGCGGCGATGCCTTCCACGCTCGGCTTCACGATTTCGCGTTCAATGCGTTCCATCATCGCCTCATCGATTAGGTCGGCGGGGGAATAAGCGCCCATGCCGCCTGTATTGGGACCCTTGTCTCCCTCGTAGACTTGCTTGTGGTCCTGGCTTGCAGGAAGAATGACGTAGTCTTTTCCGGATACAATTGCGTGAATTGAAGTCTCTTCACCAAAGAGGCATTCTTCAATCAACACGCGCTGACTGCTCTCGCCAAAGGCCCCACCGTCAATCATGTCGGAAACAGTATCTCTCGCGGTTTGGTAGTCTTCAGCAATAATGACGCCTTTTCCGGCAGCGAGCCCATCTGCTTTCACGACGATAGGGAAGCTTGCCGTTTCGAGATACTCGATCGCTGCTTCCGAGTCATCGAAATAGGCAGCGGCGCCGGTAGGAATGTTATATTTTAGCAGAAGCTCTTTGGTGTAGGTTTTGCTTCCTTCGAATCGGGCGCCATCCGCTTTGGGTCCGTAGGCAAGGATTCCGTTTTCATTCAATCGGTCGACCAAACCTAGGCAGAGAGGGACCTCGGGGCCTACGATGACGAAGTCCACGCTCTCGTTCTTAGCGAACTCGACGAGCCCTTCAATATCGTCGGCTGCGATGCTCGCGCATTCGCAATCGAGCGCAATTCCTGGATTGCCGGGAGCTGCGATCACGCGATTGACAAGTGGACTAGCCGCGCAAGCAGTGGCGAGCGTATGTTCGCGTCCGCCCGAACCGACAACGAGAGTAGTGAGGAGAGCTTGGTCTGACATTGCCTTCGATTTAGAAGGCGCGAAAATCGGGAAGGCAACGAAAAGTTGCTCGATTTGGCGAATCCTGAGTCGCTCGAAGTCGAGCTAGCTTCGGGTTGATGAGCTAGAGTATTTGCAAGCGCTTACGGTAAAATTCTATAATTTCGTCCGGGTCTCCAGAAAAGAGCAGATAGTCCTCTATCCAAGCTGGCATGCGGCCTTTTCGCGCCACAAGCGTGAACTGCGTTGAAGGCTCTTGAAATACTTTGGGTGGAAGAAGACGTAAGGAACGCGTGGGCGAATGCCGAGCTTCAGGTTGCAGACCTCAATGCCAATCTCCTCCATCGTTCCGGCTCCTCCGATACTGAAAATGCAGAAGTCCGCTACTTGAAACCACTTCTGACGATTGTGGCGATTCTTTTCCTGGAATGTATTGAAAAAATCGACACCAACCTTTGGAGGCTGCGCCTCAAGTTCGAGGTAGGCAGACCCGGTTAGGCAATTGTTGGATCGACCCACATCGGCAGCAAGTCCCATAACGCCTTCACCGCCACCCGTCAAAATTCCCACATTGTGCCCGAAGAATCGCGTCATCCGCTCTACGAGCGCCGTTATCTTGCGCCTTTCCTCGTCGCTCATTTCAAGAGCGGAACCATAGAATGCTAAAATTGTGGAGGCGAGAAATCGGTCCACATTCTCTTTCTTAATGAAATATCCGTGATCGTTCTTGTACGTGTGCACGTAGATGTCATCCAAGTAGGCATTGTACCAATACACTTTGATGTTCAGTTGCTCATAGGTTTCCAGCATGCTATGGGCTTCGCTCGGCAGGAAGAAGTCCTGCATGGGCGTCGCTTTGCGGAAGACGATCCGCTGTATATTGAGCCGTTGGATTCTAGCGAGTATTTCGATATGTTCCGGGAGGCTAGGGAAGTGGTCCATGACCAACGTATCGGCCTTGGCGTCCCCTTTGCGGATGGCTTGATTAACCGTGCGATAGCCAAAGTGTTCCTTGCTCCCGAGTTTCTTGATCTCCGCATCGATGTTTCCAAATGGCCTAATGAGCAGGCTTTGATTTTCGGTTTTGGCGCTGCGACCACTTACCGATACTCGAGTGGTGGGGCGAACGCTCGAAAAATGAGCGTTCGGATTGTCGTCGAGCTGCTGGTAAACTTTGCTAAGATTTGAAAACAGTTCCTGGGAACGGGCTTGAAGCGCCTTCTTTTGCTCGATGTCGAATCGAGGCGCGTGGTAGACTTCGACCGAAACGACGGGATTGATGACGGGTTGGTCGCTGCTATTGTAGATTTCCAAGATGACATTTGAGCCTGAGGTCTTGACTGGGTCGAGGAGCACTGCCCCTGAGTGGAGCCCGAAGTTTCCTTCTCCTCGATTTAGGACGACGTAGTGATCCTTTAAGTACACGGAACAACTTGTGAGCAAACCAGAGTGAGGTGGTATGTCCACGACTTCGATATCCGTTCTGATCTGAACCTTGTCGAGGAACGACCTAGGGTAGTAGCCATTGATCAGTCTATGGTGATCGAGCTGGGAAAACTGATTGGGGGAGCGTGTAGCGAACCTTGTGCGGCGTCAGGAAGACACGCCCGAATCGATCAATCGATGTCGTTTCAGGAAGCTTGATAAGGTTGGTTTCCAGGGCCCTCCAAATGTCGTCGGAGGACAGTTTCTGGCTCTCTGGAGCGTAGAATACACGTCCTGCGGGAGTTCCAATCCGCAATAGCTCCTTGTAGTAGGGCGCGCAGGGAAAGGACCGATCATAGAGAAAGGCTTCGCACTGCAGTATCAGTCGATCGCGGTTGATTCGAGGGCGTCTCGAGGCGATGATCTCCAGCCCTATTCGCGCGAGCGAGCTGCGTTCGCTGAATTGTATTTTCTTTAGGCGTCCTCTTGTGATCTCGATCTCGGCTTCGCTACGAAGCTTGAAAGTAATCGTTAGATCGACGATGTCCGAGTCGGACCTTACCTTGGCGGTAGTGATGATGCCATCGTCGCTTATCCAGAACGCATCGTTATCCATTGCGTGTACAGAAGTTTTGGTCGTTTACAATTCAATGCATTTTGCTAGTAGTAACAGTTTTAGCGCGGTCGCATCCGCTTGACAGTGTGCGGCTGAAAGCGTTCTTTCGAGCGCATCCCATTGAAATCGAGTATTTTATGAAAAAGCAGATCGCTTTCATCGCACTTTGTTCCACGAGTATTCCCGCTATAGGTCAGGCGCCGGAGACAGTTTTGCAAGAGGAGGTCGCAGAATTTACCTCGATGGAGCTTCTGGAGACTTGGGGGTACCTGCTGTCGGAGAGGTTCAATTTGGGAGGGTTGGATGTAACGGAAGCTGAGATCGATGCGATCTCACGAGGAATGAAGCTCTATGTGAATCGAGAAGATCCTCCTACGGACCTCTCGAAATCGATTGAACCGATGCAGACTTATTTCGTGGAGCGAGAGGAGATCGTGCGAAAAGAGCACATGGCTCAAAATCTCGCTGAAGAGCTCGAATTCTTCGATTCGCTAGTTGGCAGGCCCGAGTATCAATCGCTCGCGACAGGACTGTATTTCCAAATTCTGGAGCCGGGGTCTGACAAGAAGCCTCGAAAAACCGATCGTGTGATATGCCACTATAGAGGAACCTTCTTGGATGGCACTGAGTTCGATAGCTCCTATAAGCGAAACGAACCTTCGGAATTCGTATTGAGTTCTGTAATACTCGGATGGACTCAGGGCGTTCCCTTGATTGGCGTCGGTGGCAAGATTAAGCTATTCGTTCCAGCTAGGCTGGCCTATGGCGATGCAGGGACTCCTGGCGTGCCTCCTGCGTCCGCTTTGATATTCGAAGTAGAACTTGTAGAAATTCTCGGCCCGGATCCAGCATCTTTAGGATTGCCGCCACTGCCGCAGTGATTTCAAGGGCTTGGCGTCGTATTCATGAAGCTGGCCCTTGTAACGGAAACGTTTCCCCCCGAGGTCAATGGGGTGGCGATGACTTTGGGCCGACTTGTCGGTGGCCTCGTCCAAAGAGGATTCGACGTTCAAATCGTTCGTCCATCTCAAGGGCAATCGGGAGAAGGTCCATCCAATGCGGAATTCGATGAATTGATCGTTCCAGGAATTCCGTTGCCTGGCTATGATGGGTTGAGAATGGGGACACCGTCCGTCTTGCGCCTGCTTAGAGCGTGGAGCGGCACCAAGCCAGATATCGTGCATGTGGCAACGGAAGGGCCGTTGGGTTTGGCGGCGCTTTGGGTAGCCAGCGTATTGAAAATCCCCGCTACGTCTACCTTTCATACGAATTTCCATCAGTATACGGGCCACTACAATATAGGCCTGATAAAGGACTTCATTTTGGTCTTTCTGAGAATCACCCACAATGCTTGCGGGTGTACCCTTGCCCCGACGCGTCAAATGGCGAGCGAGCTGAAGGCATTGGGCTTCAAGAATACGGGAGTGCTTTCTCGCGGAGTCGATACGAGATTGTTTTCCCCGGAGCGACGTGATTCGAAACTCAGGAAAGCGTGGAGCGCAGATGAAGACAGCTGCGTATTCGCGTACGTAGGTCGTGTCGCCAGCGAGAAGAATATTGATCTCGCCGTTGACGCATTCAGACGCGTCCATTCTGCGGTCGAAGGCGCCTTGATGGTGGTTGTGGGCGATGGCCCCGAACGAGGCCGTCTCGAGTTGAAGTATCCCGATATCGTATTCGCCGGAATGCGAAAGGGTGAGGACTTGGCGCGGCACTATGCATCGAGCGACGTATTTCTCTTTCCAAGCACAACTGAGACCTTTGGCAACGTGGTGACGGAAGCGATGTCGGCGGGGCTTGCGGTGGTCACCTACGACTACGCGGCGGGTAGGGAACTCGTGGTCGATGGGCGAAGCGGATTCCTGGCGGACTTCGATGACTCATCTTCGTTCGTCCAAGCGGCGGGTGAGGCCGTGAGACTAGATAGAGCCGAATTGAGGGAGATCAGGGCGGCGGCGCGGGACACTGCTCTCAAGGTAAGCTGGGATCGCGTCGTTGAAGAATTTAAGCGATCGCTTGAGATTGTCAGAAGTCGTGATAAGAAGAGGTACGCGCAACGCGTTTAGACTAACGGATATCGATATGGATAACGGCATGATTTTCATCATTAATCCCATTTCTGGAAAACGGGGTAAGGGGGCGGTCCGAAAAGAACGAGTGGACGCCTACATTAAGGTTAAGGAGCGGGGGTTGAACGCTGAGGCGGTTTTGACTGAATACGTTGGCCATGCGACTGAACTCGCGCAACAGGCGATCGAAAACGGAGCTTCGCGCATCGTCAGCGTAGGGGGCGATGGGACGATGAACGAGATCGCTAAGGTCATGGTTGGTACAGACATTCCCTTAGGGCTCGTGCCGATGGGTTCTGGAAACGGGCTCGCGCGCCATCTCAATCTACCCTTGGACTTCGACGCGGCCCTCGAGGTAGCTACAAGCGATCACGTCCGCGGCATCGATACGGGCGAGGTCAATGGCCATCCTTTCTTCAATGTAATGGGTTTCGGCTTCGATGCCGAAATCGGTAGACGCTTCAATGAGTCCAAGGGACGCGGCTTTATGACCTATCTTCAGGAAGGGCTCAAGGCGCTGTTCACCTACCGGTCTTGCCGTTATACGCTCTTGCCAAAAGATGGACCTGTTTCGCTCGATGCGTATATAGTGGCGGTCGCGAATTCGTCACAGTACGGAAACAATGCATACATCGCTCCGGATGCATCGCTTAAGGACGGAAAGCTAAACATCGTGGCCATTCAATCGCCTGGATTCTTCGGTACCTTCGATCTCATATGGCGTATCTTTTCCAAGGCGATATACGGAAGCCGAAAGGTGAAGACTTTTTGCGCGGAGACGATTCGGATCCGACTGAGCAGGCCGGGCTTTTTTCATGCGGATGGGGAGATCTTCGAGTGCAACGAGGAGATTGGAATCGTTGCGCGACCCAGGTCTCTGCAAATGGTAATCCCTTCCAGTCAGTTTTCGTAGAGTCTGTCCAATTAAACCGTAACGCTATCGAGTCGGGTTCGCGCTTTTTGGGCGAGAAAGTCGATCCATGCGGGATGTTCATTCAAGCAAGGGATGGCATCGAAAGATTCGCCGCCCGCTTGAAGAAACTGCTCTTTGCCTTCCATCGCGATTTCTTCAAGCGTCTCCAGGCAATCCGAAACGAACGCCGGCATCATGACGAGAATACGCTTTTTCCCCTGCTCCACGAGTTCAGGAATCACAAAATCGGTATAGGGTTCGATCCAGGGCTCGCGGCCGAGCCGTGATTGGTACGAGATCGAATACGTCTCCTCGGGCAGGCCAGCCCGCTTTACGAAGGCTTCCGTGGTCGCTACGGTTTGCGCCTTGTAGCAGGTGGCATGCGCCGGGCTGCAAGTGGTGCAGCAATCCTTGACGACTTGGCAATGGGCCTTGGAACTGTCGGCCTTGGTAAGATGCCGCACGGGAATTCCGTGGTAGGAAAAGAGGAGATGATCGAAGTCTTTCTCTATATAGGGCTTTGCGGATTGGTAAAGCGCTTCAATGTAGTCGGGCTCGTTGTAGAAGGGTTGCACGGTGTCGACTTCGAGCTCGGGCTGGCGCGCCACTTCCTCCATGACGCGGACAACGACCGTCTCATAGCTCGACATCGCATAGTGCGGGTAAAGGGGAATTAGCAGGAGGCGTTCTATCCCGTTACGCTTCAGGTCCGCTATAGCATCTGGAATCGAGGGATTTCCGTAGCGCATTGCGATCTCTACCGGGTAGTCAATCCGTTCTTGGAGCAGGGATTGAACGTTTTTGGTGGTAACGATCAAAGGGGACCCTTCGTCCAGCCATACCTTTTCGTAGGCTTCGGCGGATCGTTTAGGCCGGGTCGGAAGGATGAAGCAGTTGAGGACGAATTGCTGGATCAGCTTAGGCGAATCGAGAACGCGGTCGTCTGAAAGGAACTCTCTCAAATAGGAACGTACATCGGGAATGGATGTTGAATCGGGTGAGCCCAAATTCACGAGCAGTACGGCGCTTTTTTGCATCGATCGGTGGCTATAGAGAGGGGTCCGGCCCCTGTCAAATCCGCTCGAAGGGTTTTTCGATTCAAAACGCGTTCGAGCGCGATCAGGATTGAAGCGGAGGCTCGCTCCCAGCTATCGCTCAAATTGCGCGATTGCGACGCAACGATTCTGGATCTATTTCCACGTGCTTCTGGAACTGTCGTTCAAAAAAGCTCTGGTTCTCGTAGCCTACTGAGGTGCAGATCTCGCTTACGGGCAGGCTGGTCTCCAATACGAGTCGTTTCGCTTCTCTCATGCGTCGATGAATCAAATTCTGAATGGGAGTCTCGCCGTATTGCTTTATGAAAAGGCGGCTGAATTGCGAAGGCGACAATCCGGAGCGCTCGCTCAGCTCCTCTAAAGTCCACTTCCGTCTAAGATCCGAATCGATCATGCTCGATACTTGACTGATTCGGGCATCGAATGAGTCTGCTCCCGCATCAGCGATGAGTAGGAGCAAAATGCGAAGAGCATGGTCTTGTATTTTGTTTTCAATTTCGTTCTCGGCATCCCATGCAAGGGCAAGATTTGCGATTGCTTCTAAGCTCGAAGAGTGCGTTGTCTGTATGGGTCCGGAAGGAATTTGAAGATGGTCGCTAGGAATTGCTTGGCCTTCTGTATCCAATATTTCAAAACGAGCGACGAATAGGGACAAGGGATCGATCGGATCTTGTTCGGCTTCGATGGTGTCGTTCGGAATGAACAGAAAGCAAGTTCCCGGCTTTAGAGGGTAGCTCTGATTATTCTGCGCTAGGTTTCCGGAGCCCTCTAGGATGCCCCAAACAGCGTAGTCGGGCAGGGATTCCGATCTCCAGCTCCATATCGGTTCGCAATGGTAAAGGACGGGCGTTGCGGTCAGTCTTAGATTCGCGTGTTTCGATATCCAAAAAGTGTCCTTTGAGGGCATGCCCTATCATTGCGAAGCTATGGGAACGCGAGCAATTAAATTAATTGCGGCAGTCAAATTGAATAAAGGACATTGAGTCTGCGTCAAAGAAGGGTAGAGTCACTGAAGGTCAACTTAACTCCCAGCATCATGAAATATTGCATCTCTCTATTATTGACTGTCGCGCTTCTCGGATTCGCAGGTTGCGCCGTTATTTCAAATCATTCTCATTCGCGCGTTGAAGGGACGAAAATCAGTCCTGAGACGATTTCCAAAATCGCGGTCGGAGAGACCACGAAGTCATGGCTCGTCTCCGCTCTGGGGGCGCCCGATAGCGCGAGTGGTCTCGAAGGAGGTGAGCTTTTGAAATATACCTCGAGTCGCATCACCAAGAAGCATGGGCATTTGCTATTCATCTTGGATTCCAGTTCGGAACGCATCGAAAAGGAAACCTACTTCTTCGAATTCAAAGAAGGCTTGCTGCACCGTTATTGGCGAGAGGAAGTGTAGCGTCCAATGAAGGGATTCTAGGTCGCACTCATGGGTCCTTCGCAGAATTAGTAAATAGACTTCCAGAATCCAGAATCCTGGGTTCTGTGGGAATATTCTTTGTCGAGGCCAGTCCGAACGAGATGGGTCTCAGCTTTGATGTTCCCTAAAAAATGAAACTGCTCTCAATTCCCGCTGCCGCTTTTCTATTGTTGGTCTTAGATGCGCAATCTTCGGATCGCCCTAACATTCTGGTCATCATCGCGGACGACTGCACATTCAGCGACTTGCCGCTGTATGGAGGAAAAAACGCGAAGACACCCCGCATCGATCAGCTCGCTGAGGAAGGCCTCGTATTCAATCATGCCTATTTAAGCGAGGCCATGTGCCAGCCTTGCCGTTCCGAGATGTGCTCCGGTCAGCATCCCGTGCGCAATGGCGCTGCCTGGAACCACTCAGGGAGCCGACCGGAGACAAAGTCTCTACCGCATTTTCTTGGGGACCTGGACTATCGGGTTGGATTGTCGGGCAAGACGCATGTAACGCCAAAGTCGACCTTTCCCTTTGAGAAGGTAGAAGGGTTCGACCCAAGCTGTGTGCGATCCCCTACAATGGCCCATGACCTTAGCGCGATACGTTCCTTCATGGATCGCGATGATTCAGAGCCCTTTTGCTTGGTAGTGGCATTGGCCGAGCCGCATGTTCCCTAGGTCATGGGCGATCGTTCGCAGTACCCAGATGACGAGATCGACTTGCCACCGTACTTGGTGGACACTGAGGTGACGCGCGACGCGTTCGCCCGTTATCTCGCTGAGGTTACGTATATGGATGGGCAAGTCGGCGAGATTTTGGATACGCTGGACGAGGTGGGAAAAACGAGCGATACGCTTGTTTTGTTTACATCCGAGCAAGGGGCTCAGTTCCCTGGGTGTAAATGGACTAATTGGGATAGCGGTTTACATACTGCCTTGATCGCTCGATGGCTGGGAGTGACACCGATGGGTGAACGAACGAATGCCATTGTTCAGTATGCGGACTTCGCTCCAATGTTCGTGGAACTCGCGGGAGGAGATCCCGCTGCCCATGAATTCGATGGAAGCAGTTTCGTGGGCGTACTTAGCAATCCGAATAAGACGCACCGATCCTATGCCTACGGCGTCCACAATAATATACCTGAGGGACCCGCCTATCCGAAGAACGGTTACTGATGGAGAATTTCGCTATATACGAAACTTGAAGCCCGATGAGATCTATATCGAAAAGCATCTTATGGGAGTGAAAGGCGACGGCGCATTGAACAATCCGTATTGGAGCACGTGGGTGTTCCAAAGTGGCCAGACCGCGGAAGCGGAAAAACTGGTGAAGCGGCCAGCGGAGGAACTCTATCGAACCGCGAGCGATCCATTCGAACTAACGAACCTAGCGGAGGATGGTCGGTATTCAGAAATTAAGGCCAAGCTCAGCGACGAATTGGATCGTTGGATGCTTCGACAAGGTGACCCAGGAGCTCCTTTGGATACGCGTGCGGCTCATGCGGCGGCTAAAAAGGGGGAACACGTTTATTGAGCTATGATGCTTAGAACATGGATTTAGTTGATTGCTGGACTCAGCGTCTTCGCCTTTTCGGCCTATTCCGAGCGGCCTAATATTGTAGTAATCTTGGCGGATGATCTTGGACAGGGAGACTTGTCGCATTACAATCCCGACTCGAAGATTCCCACTCCAAACCTAGATCGTCTTGCTTCCGAGGGGATTAGTTTCAGCGATGCTCACAGTCCTTCTGGCGTGTGTACCCCGACTCGATACGGACTGCTTACCGGACGCTATGCCTGGCGCACGTCGTTGAAGCGAGGCGTCCTTAACGGCGGGTCGGCTCCATTGATCAAGCGTGATAGATTGACGCTCCCGGCCATGCTGCAGTCGTTGGGCTATGAGGCTGCTTCGATTGGAAAATGGCATTTAGGTTGGGAATGGAACTTGAAAGATGCCTCGGGGAAGCCTGAACCTCAAAATATAGATTGGGACTTGCCGGCGCGATACTGTCCACTAGACGCAGGCTTCACCTATAATTTCGGGCTCGGGAAACCTGCTTGGGCGTTTATGGAGAACCGTCACGTTCTAGCGAAGCCGACGGAACCTTTCGATCTAAGCCATATTCCCTCCCTCATTATTGGGGGCAACAATAACAAAGGGTTCCAGCAACCGGGATTTACCTTCGAAGCGATGATTCCTGCTTGGGTCAAGAGAGCCAATGCTTTCATACGGCGTAGCGTTGAATCGGATACGCCGTTTTTCGTCTACTTCGCGCCCATTTGCCCTCACCGGCCGATCAATCCCAATATTGAATTTCAGGGTAAGAGCGAATGTGGCGTATTTGGGGACTTCGTTGTCGAGCTTGACGACGCGGTGGGTCGATTGATGGCGACGCTTACTGACCTAGGCGAAAAGGACAATACGCTCGTCATTTTCTCGGCGGACAATGGAGCCGAAGTGAATACCTATGGCCATATCGAGGACTTCGATCATTGGAGCTCGAATGGGCGAAGGGGAGCGAAGCGAGACCTCTACGAAGGAGGTCACTGCGTACCTTTTATCGCTCGATGGCCGGGTCAAATTCCCGCCGGGACCCAATCTGATGAAGTGATTTGCCTAACGGATATCATGGCGACCACTGCGAGCATCGTCGGATTCGATATGCCTAAGGATGCAGCGAACGATTCGTACAATATACTCCCTACTTTGAAGGGCGAGTCGCTCGACAGGCCAATTCGAGAAGCCACGGTGCACCATAGCGCGCGGGGCAATTTCGCCATTCGGCAAGGCGACTGGGTTTATATCGATAGCCCCAAAGGCGCTGACAATGCCGAGTCGGATTTCGTATTGAGGACCCTTGGCGTGGTGGCGGATGATGAACCCAACGAATTGTACAACCTTAAGGACGATCCGAATCAATCGACCAATTTAGTGACGCGATATCCCGAGAAGGCGGCTGCCTTGAAGGCGCTGTTGGAGAGCTACAAGTCGCGTCCAAGCAGCCTACCGAAAATCTAGCGATGGGAGAAATGGAAAACTTCGTTGAACTCTCGAGCAGGGAATTCAAGCGGCTTAAGGAATTGTCAGATAAGGCGGTTGCTCAAGTATCGGATACTCAGTTTTTTCAAGCGCTCTCAGTAGGGGACAATTCGATTGCCCATGTCTACAAGCATCTATCGGGCAATCTGGTTTCGCGGTGGACAGACTTCCTGACTTCAGATGGTGAGAAGCCGTATCGAAATCGTGACGACGAATTTACGATTTCCAATGCAGATTCTTACGAATCATTGATCAGTAAATGGGAATCGGCCTGGAAGATTCTGTTCGATACCTTAGACAGCTTGCAGCCTGCTGACTTGGAACGCCCGGTCATGATTCGAGGCGAATCGCTCTCCGCTTTGCAGGCCATCAGCCGACAGTTCACTCACTACGCTTACCATGTGGGGCAAATTGTTTTTATGGCGAAGCACCTTTTAGGACACAATTGGAAGAGCTTGAGCATTCCGCTGGGTGAATCTGCAGCGTTCAACGAATCGCCAGAGGCGTATCTAGAGTCGAAATAGGTTTCAGTTTCTCAAGTGGAACCAGAGTATTCGTAGTCTGTCGACAGTTAGCTCAATTGGAAGAATCAATGAGAAAGCGTTACAAAGACAAGCGGGGCGCCTGTCCCTTGTGCAAGCCGCACAAGCGGAGATGGTCCCGTCGTTGGAAAGTAAGGGATCTTGACTTTATGCAGCGGAGCGATCGAAGGATAGCGCGGTTTCGCAGCGTGCGTCGGCAAGCAGAAGATTCCGCTTGAGTCCTTACGCTTGAAATGAAAAAGGGCCTGCAGGACAAAGCCGGCAGACCCTTGAAATATAGTTTAGCTTCTTAAGCTCTAGAACGTTCCGCGAAGACCGATGAAGTACTGTCGGCCAGTTCCAGCGAAGCGGCGATTTCTTTCGGGGACACCGAAAAATTCGTATTCTTTCGCATTGTTCAAGTTGATGCCTTCGAAGGTCAACTGAAGGTCCTCGAAACCAGGAAGTGGAACCTGAGCGCTGATGTCGTATTGCCCCACTGCTTCGCGCGTGCGAAGGTCAGGTTGCGTTCCATTGAGACCGGTGCTGGTCGTGAAGGAATCGCGCCAGTTGTACGAGCCGCGAATCGAGAACCGTTCACTCTCGTAGTAGAGCACGAGATTGAACAAGTTCGGCGACAGTCCTTGAATTGCTGTGACAACTTCTACCGCGCCGGAGCGCAAAATTACGTCTGACGAATTGATCATCGAGTAGTTGCCGTAGAATCCTAATCCTTCGAGTATATTGTCGAGCGGGTGTTGGAGAACGAATTCAAGCCCTTCGATCTCACGGACTTCGTCCGAGTTCACGGTTGTCGAGTTGGTGACAAGCGTGTCTGGAGTCAGGTCGATGAAGATATTGGGATCGAGATCGTTGATGTTGATGCCGGTTTCGCTGAACGGAATCGTCGTGGTCCGATTCTCGATGAATCCATTGATTTGCTTGCGGAACAAGTTTACCGCTACCAGTGAATCCTCTTGATAGTACCACTCCGCAGTCAGATCGATCTGGTCTGCCAGGAATGGGTTAAGCAGAGGGTTACGACTGTTCGCCGTAAAGTCGGAGCTGAAGTTGATGTCCGCTTGAAGCTGACCGATATCCGGACGCGTCATCGTTTTTCCGCCAGATAGGCGCAGTACCCAATTGTCGGCAGCATCGTAGGCCACGTTGAATGAGGGTAGTACGTTGGTGTATCCGCGTTCGATAAAGATCTCCGCGCCCGCTGGGGTTGCGTTCTGAGAAGTTTGATCGGTGCGAATCGTTCTTACCCCTGCATTCATTCGAAGCGGCTTTCCGAGGATTTCCGCCTTGGTATTCGCTTCAGCGTAGAATCCGAGGTTGGACTCCTCAACGCGAGGTGTGTCATTCGGGCCGGCAACTGCAGATTCAAGGATTGCCCGATTGCCTCCTGTGAAGAATGCATCATGAGCTGCGAAGTCTGCAATCAAGTGATTGGTGACCGAACCTTCAGGCGAGCCGATTATACTGCCGAAATTAGGAGCGATGTCTGCGAGCTGCTTCAGACCTTGATCTGCGGTAATGACGCGTCCTCCTGAGAATTCGTCCCACAACGCAGTGCTGCTAGCGGCATTGAATGAGCGGTCGCGGTCGAGTTCAGTGCGTTCGAACTCGTCGAAGGCTAGGCCGAACTTGAAGTTGTTGTCGGTGTTGCCGTAGGTTGCGTCGATGTGGAAGCTCAGGTTTTCTTCCTCTTCGATATCGATGGCGTTTCTGACCAAAGAGATCGTATTTACATCCGTTCCTGAACCATCTGTAGTGTAATTTCCGCTACCATCAACATTTACTATCGAGTTGTTGTAACTATTGGGATCAAGCACATCCACGCTTGACGTTACGGTGGGGATAATGCCTACCGTGTAGTCAAAGGTCACTTCGGAGTCCTTGATTTCGTATAGATAGGTTTGCTGGTCCCTGCGGAACTTCGAATTGTTGACGGCGAATCCTGTGTCGACTCTGAGATTGTCGCCCGCTTGCCAAACCGAGCTAACGGAGAACTGCTCGAATTTGTCGTTGAATCCGATCTCGCGGCTCTCTGAACGGCGGTCTGCGTTGCGCAAGGTACCGCGGAGCAGTGTGTCGTTGGGAGATACTTCCACGAAGTTTACGGGAACCAAGTCAGATTGGTTGCGGAGCTCTACATCGAGTTCGTGACGTTCTTGAAACTCGTCCAGTTCGCTTGAAAAGAAGTCGAAGTTGAAGAGCAAGGTGTCGCTGGGTCGGAATTGCGCCGCGAGTACATATCCAATACGATCGCGATAGCCATCCTGGAGGTCATTGCGTTGCAAGCGCGGCAGTCGGACTCTTTCCAATGATCCCGGTGCTTCCAGATCCACGGTAGGATCCGCTCTGACATCTCCGATTGAGCGACGCTCGCCGAGCGCAACCCAGTCATCGAATAGGGCGCTAGGAAGTCCAGATTCATTTACGGGAATGCCGTCGCCGTCAGGATCGAAATTGTATCCGCGAATGACTCCACCAAAACCGGCGGCGCCCCAATCAAGCGTTTCTTGAGCATCGACGCGAAGCGTTCTTTCCGAGAAGGCGGTGCCTGCGAGAAATCCCCATTTGCCATCATCGAAGGTCTGCGAGACGAGGAAGTGACCACGAGGATCGATTTCCTGAGCCAAGGAATTGTAGCCTAGTTGAACGGAAGCGGAGACCGTCATTCCTTCACCGGCAAAGTCGAAAGGACGCGTATTCCGCAGATTGATGAGACCGGAAATACCGCCCTCCACGTGGGATGCGCGCGCCGTCTTGTCTACTGTGATTTGAGTGAATAGCTCTGATGGGAAAACGTCAAAGTCGACCTCGCGACCCGAGTCCGCAGTCGAAAGCGGTACACCGTTTAGAAGGACGCGAACGAAATTGGATCCCAGTCCGCGCAATTGTATGCGGCGGCCTTCACCGTTGTCCCGCTGAATTGCGATGCCGGGAATACGCTGCAGCGCTTCCGCTAGGTTCAAGTCTGGGAATTTTCCCAGATCCTCCGCGAAAATCGTTTCTTGCAGATTCGTCGATTCACGACGCGTTTCCAAGGATGCGACCAGCGATTCACTGTAGCTTGCAGCGACCTCGAGTTTTTCTAGTTCGATGATATCACCGGAAGTAGTTTGGCCATGGAGGCCGAACACTCCCATCATCGCTGCTATCAGCGCAGCAATGAGAATTCTGTGAGTTCGTTTATTCATATTATTAGCAGTAGTAGTTATTTACAACGTAGTTTTCGCGACTGCAGGCTCTAAGCGAGTCGTGCGCAGGCAGGAAATAGTATTGGATATAAAGCCCCCCAACACGTGTTGTGTTATGGCGTATGCACGGGTCAGCTTTGACGATAAGGGGTTTGTAGTTTAAGCTTTGTTTGTAAGGTTGAGAGCTAGACGCGCTTCCGGAATAAATTCGGAACGCTGGAGTTTTGAGAAGCAAGCAATTCCAGGAGTTAAGGCAAGGAAAACCTGAGAGGAACCTAAAGAAAACTGGAGGTTATCCTGCCCAAAGATTGCCCGGATGGACAATATGGGGATTTGAAACCAAACTCGAATATCTCTCAATCGCTACGCTTCTTGGCTTGCACGTAGGCGCTGGATCCGAAGTAGAAGGCGACGACAATGCCAACGATCAAGGTGAAGTTGTTGATCATCGTTTGAGTGACCGGATGGATTTCATCGGGCGCTTCCCTGAAGAAGGCGACGATAGCCACGAGAGCGAGATACTCTATGTGATGATCGCGCCCGCGATCGCAGCTCGCATGGACGATTCCGTGATAAGCGGTTGACTAGGGTCAATTTTTTGGATGCGCAGCAAAGAGAGAAAGGAAACGATAGCGACGGCGGCTAGGGACACAGCGAGAGGCGAATCGCGCCCCATGATCTCCGCCATATAAACGCCGAACCAAACGATGCCGACCAACGCGAAGCCGAGCACGACGAGCATCCCGGTCGTTGCAGGAACAGGGGTTTGAGGGGGTGAATCTTGATTCATTGTCGGACGAACAGGGAATTACTGGGCGATGCAATACAAGGTCTCTGAACGCTCTTCGCCACCGACGTTTTCGCGCCATTTCAAGTCTCCGGTTTCCGCATTCCAGCAATGAGCGAGGCCTGTATCGGTGAAAGCGTATAAAAAACCATCTACTACGATCATGGATGGAGCGTACACTCGTATGGGATTCTTCCATACGATTTGATTCGATCCATCCGCGAGGATACCGCTGGTTTCGTTCTTCGGGTACCCTCCGCTAGCGAAGACGCGTTTTCCATCGGTAACGACGCTTCCGACCGTTTCGCGCGTGGTCGCTGGAAGGGACCAAAGCTCCTTGCCTGACTGGGGATCGTAGCTGGCTAGCAATTCGCAGCCAGGTACGATTAGCTGGTCTTTGCCATCGATTTCGTAGATTACGGGAGAGGCGTAGTTGGGTATCTCGGGCCGGTCAATCTTCCAGGCGAGGACACCGCTTTTTCGATAGAATGCGTTTATTGCGCCGCCGCCTGCGTGATCGGAAGCGACAATTACATAGTTTCCATAGATCGCAGGCGAAGTGGAATACCCCCAATGCGAAACAAAGTCGCTGGCTGGTATCTGCCAATTGATCTCGCCCTTGAAGTCGATGGAAGATAGCCAAATTTGGCGATCGTGCATGAATACGGTAAAGACACTCTCGCCGTCACTAGCCACCGTTGATGAAGCTTGAGTGTTTCTCTTATGGATTCGGCCATCCCATCCTCCCTGGTGAATTTCGGTGGACCATTGGAGCGCGCCGCTGTCCTTTTGGTAGCAAAGCAAATGCTGAGTCTGGTTCGTCTCGTCCGCGGTTGCGATCAGTACTCGATCGCCCACCACTACGGGAGATGCGTGCCCACGTCCCGGAATGGGGGCGGACCAGCGTATATTTTTCGACTCGCTCCATTCTAGGGGAATGTTCTGGGAATGGGCATGCCCATTTCGGTTGATGCCTCGCCACTAGGGCCAATCGTCGGCAGAAACGGATAGCCCCTGCGTGCCCGGAGCCATTGTCGTGTCCGTAGCGTTGAGCGCGAATGGTGTCGTTGCCATCGCGATAAGGATGGCGAGTGAAGTCGTGCGTTTGAGGTATTGCATTGGAAGAGGGTTGCTCGATTGAATCACTAGATTGGATGCATCCCTGAGACAAGGCTCAATGCCGTGTATCATATTGCATGGATCGTTGGCAAATGAGCCTTGCTCCGAGGTTTGAGATTGTCTTCCTGTTGCTCGAGAGGTATTCATCCGACATGAAATCAACCTGTCGTCTCTCTTGTTTCATTTGTTCTACTGGGCGTTTCAGCGTTCGGGAAAAAGATCGACGTTGGATCGCTTCCGGATTCGAGCTTTCACAACGCGATCGGATCTGAAGTTACCTATAAAGGAAAGAAAGCGCTAAAAGCGGAAATATCCGAGGAGGCGAGGGAACAGCTTGCCGAATCGCGTCGCCAACGCCAGGCGGCAGGAAATCGTGGACCGGGGATGGGCGAGGCGAATCGCGTAGATCATTTGATCGTCGTAGCGGAAGATTTTCAGAATGGAATGATCGAGCTCGAAGTGGCGGGTCAGCCAGCGCCAGGCGCGGCGGGCGGGGCTCGTGGATTCGTGGGTGTGGCCTTTCGGGTTCAACCCGATATGAATACCTACGATTGCTTCTGTTTGCGACCTACGAATGGCCGGGCTGAGGATCAGGAGCGACGCAATCATTCCGTCCAATATATTTCGCATCCGGAGTACCCATGGTTCAAGCTCCGTCAGGAGACGCCCAGTAGGTACGAGTCCTATGCGGATCTTCAGCCCGCGACCTGGACCCAGGTAAAAATCGTAGTGGAGGGTGAAAAGGCCCGGCTCTATTTGCACGGAAACGAGCAGCCTAGCTTGATCGTCAATGACGTGAAATCAGGACCGGACGGAAAAGGGGCTGTGGCTCTCTGGTTTGAAGGATCGACCGTCGCCCATTACGCGAATCTAGAAGTCTCCCACTAGCCTGGGCTATTCATTTATCGATGCCCGCGTACTCAAAGATTGAGCGCGCCGCGTCCAAAGCAGGCTCCGATAGCGAAACAATTGTATCGCCTTGCGATTCGTCGCAGATTGGAGCTCTATACCGACCGATTCCTTTGCTAAATATACTCACCCCTATGAAATCTGTACTCATCGCTTCTCTCATCGCGCTCATCGGCAGCGTTCACAGCTTCGCCCAGAGCCGTATCGGCACCGGTTCGATCAAGGATCTCTATGTCCAGTACTGCGCGGCTTGCCATGGTCAAAATGCCGAAGGCGGACAGGGGAGCTCGCTTATCGACGACGTTTGGAAGTGGGGGTCCTCCGATGAGGAGATCGCCAAGGTGATTCGCGAAGGTCTTCCGGAACTGGGAATGATTCCTTGGAAAGGGACGCTTTCCGAAGAGCAAATCCGAAGCCTGATCATTTTCTTGCGCGAGCAGAAGTATCTTGCCGAAACGACTGACTTGCTGGCGAAGGTGATGCCGAAGGACGGCATCTTCAGTACGGAGTACCACGATTTTCGCTTAGAGAAGGTGCTTGAGTTGGACGACATTCTTTGGTCGATCGCCTTCCTGCCTGACGAGTCGATGCTCCTGACGCAACGCGATGGAGTTTTGTGGCATGTCCGCAATGGGAAGAAGAAGGAGATCAAGGGAACGCCTGAGGTCTTCGCAGTAGGTCAAGGCGGGCTCCTAGAAGTCGCACCCCATCCTGACTACAGCGAGAATGGTTGGGTCTATCTGTCCTTTAGCCAAGATGCAGGAGCGAAAGTTGACCGCAAGACTGCGTCGATGACCGCGGTCGTACGTGGACGCATCAAGAATGGCAAGTGGGTGGACCAGGAAGACATCTTCGTTGTCCCGCCGGAATATCACACGACTAAAGGAGGGCACTACGGTTCTCGATTTGTATTCGATGATGGATACGTGTACTTCAGCATTGGCGATCGCCAAGAAGGCGATCCTGCCCAGGATTTAACGGTACCTCACGGAAAGGTGCATCGCATCCATGACGATGGACGCATTCCTAAGGACAATCCATTCTACAATACGCCTGGGGCCTACCGGACAATTTGGACCTATGGAAATCGCAATCCCCAGGGATTGGACATGCATCCACTTACCGGGGACCTCTGGGAAACGGAGCACGGTCCACGCGGCGGGGACGAGCTAAACCATATTCAGCCGGGTATCAATTACGGTTGGCCAGTGATTACGTACGGAATGAACTACAATGGCGATCCCTGGACGGACAAGACGCATATGGAGGGCATGGAGCAGCCTGTGCATTATTGGCTGCCATCGATCGCGACCGCGGGCATTGATTTCTATGAAGGTGACGCCTTCCCTGGCTGGCAGTACAATTTGCTGGCGACTGGGATGTCTGCCGAGGAAGTGCAGCGACTCGTGATTCAGGGAAAGAAGCTCGTCTACTCGGAGACGATACTGAAAAATCAGGGACGTGTCCGCGACGTGGAAACCGGTCCCGATGGGCTCATCTACATAGCCCTGAATACGCGAGGACCTAATAGCGGCTCCTTGCATCGCTTAGTTCCGGTCAAGAAGTAGCCAACCTGTCTTTCTTCAGTCGCGAATCGCTTCAATCTAAACGGCGTCCACCGCTCGGTAGGCGTCGATGACCGCTTGTTCGCCGTCTTTGCCAGGCATTGAGTTTCCGTGCTCCATCCCGATAATGAGCGATCGCCTTGAGGCTTTGCTCTTGTCGTGAATGTGCTGAAAGACTTTCCGGTAGTTGATTTCTCCCGTTCCCGGTTCCTTGCGCCCGGGATTGTCACCGGATTGGAAGTAGCCAATTTCGTCCCAGCAGTGGTCGATATTGGGGATTAAGTTTCCTTCGGTGATCTGCTGGTGGTAGATGTCGAAAAGTATTTTGCACGATGGGCTATTCACCGCGCGGCAAAGCGCGTAGACTTGATCTGAATACTGCAGAAAGACGCCTCCGTGGTTCGTATGCCAATTTAGGGGTTCTAGGACAATTGTCAGATCGTGAGGTTCCAGGATTTCGGTGCAGCGGCGCAATAGGTCGATGGCATTCGCGGTTTGGTAGCCTTCCGAAAGTCGGTTTCCTCCATACCGGTTCCATTCGTCTTCGCCATGTTGCTGATCGACCGAACCCGGAACCACTGTGGTCCACTTCGCGTTGACGCGCTTGGCGATCTCGATGGTGTTCCTCATATTGCTGAGAATCTCGTTGGTCGAGTCGGGATCGGGACGCGTGAAGACCGGTCTATCGAAATTGCTGTATGCGATGAATACGCCCATCTTCATGCCGAGATCGTCCAAGGTCTTGCCGATCTTCGATTGCATCGACGCGGTCTCGTTGGAAAGCCCGTTGTATTCCCAGGCGGTGAATCCTTGATCAGCGGCAAACTTGATCTGATCGATGACATCGTCACCTGCGCTGGCCTTGAACATGCGTGGGTGGGGCGCGTAGTGGAGCTTGAACTTCTTTGTTTCGTGATGAGCAGCCCGGGCATTTGAACTGAGCAGGGATCCGGAAGCTAGCGCAGCGGTTGCCATAAGGCCTGAGTGAAGGAAATGTCTACGTTTCATAAGGAATGGAATTGCTGATACAGGGGACAGTCAGGTTGAATCCAAGCGCTTAAAGGCGATTGAGAAAGGCGTTGAGCGCCTCAAGAAAAAGGTCTTTTCGATCCCGGTGTACGCTGTGCCCCGCGCCTTCAATGTGTATGAGCGATCCGTCGCTCAAAATCGACGCGACTGCATGGTTTTTTGCCTGGAGTTCCTTGGGATCGTCAGCTTTCAGGATTAAGGTAGGGCGTATTATTTTAGCGAAGCTCTTTTCGATGCTTGGCTGACGGGAGCTATCCCGATATGCCGTATTGGGATGATGGCGCTGCTTGGAGATCACCCGAAAATGAAGCTCCGTGAGGCCCCAGTGGGGAAACTTCTTCATTTGGGTATCAAAGAGCGACTCGTAGTCCATGTTGTTCCGTTCAAGAATGCTCGCCGCTCGACTTTTCTGGTAATCGACGGAAGGGCGACGGGCGCTTTCGGATGGGTCGCGTTGGACAAGTCTGGGATCCACCAATATCACAGCTTTAGGAATACTGGGATAGCGGGCGGCAAACCAAGCCGCTGAGGAACTTCCCATGGAGTGGCCCATGACAATCGGATCTTTCAATTCGAGTGATTCTATCAGACCTCTGAGATCCTCGACCTGAACATCGGCGGGATCTTCCTTGTTGTGACGATCGAAAAGGCCGTGGCCACGGGCATCGGGCATGATGATATCGAAACGGTCCGTGAGCTCGCGGGCGATGGTTGTCCAACAAAGGCCGTCGTCGGAAAATCCGTGCAAGAGGATGAGTGGTGGTTTGTCGCCCCCCGTACGCCAGTAATGGATACGAATCCCATTGGCATTGGCATAACCCTCTTGCCACGTAGACGCCAATACCGATTGAGGATTTGCGATCGCCAGTTGAGTCATAGCCGCGATCGCAAGCAAGAGTAGAGCCTGTCTTTTCATAGAACCCAATCCGGTTTTGATTAACCTCTTCGTGACTTACTGGTATGGGGAACTTACTATGGACGTTTTTTGCCGAAAGAGCCAGTCCCATACATCTTCAGTCTTGTCGGTGCGGCCATGGCTGTGGTGAGTGACCCAGCCTTTTTTAGGATCGTCCCCTTTGTAGACGAAGCCGAAATTGGCCGCGTTGTGCTTCACTCCATCGAGTTCGGTGAATTTCATATTGCCGTTGATCGCGCTGAGACGGTCGAAGATGATTTTGGTGAAGTCGAACGGCACGGTGGGGTCCTCGTTGCCGTGGAAGGCCCAGATAGGCACATTCTTGAATCGGGCTGCGTCTTTCCAGGGTGACAGGCCTCCGGCGCTCGGAATCGCTGCTGCGAAACGTTTGGGATCTGCCCATATCGCGTTCCACGTGCCGGCCCCTCCCATGGAGTGACCTAATACGTAGACACGATCTTCATCGATCGAGTAGGTTCGAGCGAGCTCGTCGAGGAGCAAGAAGGCCATCGTCAGGCTGCCCGTAGAAACGTAGTCGCTATTGTGTCCTCTTTGACGGTAGCGCTCTTGGTGTGCGCTCGGCAGTCCATCGATGTCTTTCTGAGTGAGTTTCGGATACCGCTCATTGAACGCGGTCCAGGAATCCCACGATTGCGGGGCGACCATTATGCAGGCATACCGATCTCTCCATTCCTCGGTGGTGAAGATTTCCGACCAATCCCGTAGCTGGCTTACGTTGTCGTCACCGATGCCCGCTCGGCCGTGGAGGTTCAAAATGACTGGATAGCGTTTACCAGCATCGAAGTCCTTGGGAAGGAGAAGCCGGTAGGGCATGCCTTGAAATTCCTTCGCCTCGAACAAGGCTAGCTTGTCCTCTGGAAAGCTCGTTCCCCTGTTGCGCGTATTGTTTTGAGCGAAGCAAAGGAAATTACAGGTTAAAAGGATGGCGAAACAAGCAATGGGTATTTTCATTCTGGGACAGTTCGTGAGGCGGTTAGCTAAAAATGATTAATAGCGATGCATTCTAACTGTCATAGCGTTCGTTGACGGATCGGCAACATCTTTGCAACGCGCGCTCCATTCTACTTGCGCCGAGTCGGCGCTTTAGCGAATTTCAGGGGTGACCGTTGGTTCTGAGGTTGCCGACTGTTCTCAAATTAACAATTATCCCCAAATCTATGAAAAAAATCGTAATGATAATGTTGGGCGCCGCGTACATCGCGTTGGGCGCGGTTTCTGCCAATGCGGCGGGTCATGCAAACCCTGCCACGCCGCATTCGGTGATTCACGTTGTGACGGTCTCCTGGAAAGAGGACGCGACCGATAAGCAGATTCAGGCGGCGCTCGATGGCGTTAAGACAATCGCCAAAGAGTACGATGGCGTTACCCGCGTATGGGTCCGCTCCATCAAGGTACAAGGTGAACGCACTCACGCGTTCGTTATGGAATTCAAGTCTGAGAAAGCCCTCGAGGACTATGCAGGCAGCGAAGCCCAGAAAAAGTGGTACGAGGTCTATGTTCCTATCCGGAAGCAAAGCACGACCTTCGACATTACCAACTAGTCAAGCGCTCAACGCGCAGTTTCAATCAAGGACGGCCCAATCGGTCGTCCTTTTTTTGTGGGAGTCTCGCATGATCGTTTAGCATTGCCCATCGCTATGATCGATATTGGCTAAAGGGATGAAGGCCTTGTTCCCTTTTCTGCTCTTAGCGGCAATCCCGTTCTCTTCGGCCAAGCCGAATCTCGTTTTCATCATAGCGGATGACATGACCTTTCGGGATATTGGCTGCTATGGCGGGCAAGCCCACACGCCGCATATGGACCATTTGGCGACTGAGGGGATGCGTTTCGAGCGGTGCTTCCAAGCCGCCTCGATGTGCTCGCCCACGCGCCACAATATCTATACCGGACTCTATCCGTTCAATTCGGGAGCGTATCCAAATCATACCTTCGCGAAGCCAAGCACGAAGAGCGTCGTTCACTACCTGAAGGAACTCGGGTATCGAGTGGCGCTCTCCGGCAAGACTCATATTGCGCCGAAGGAAGTTTTTCCATTCGAGTATAGCGCCATAAAGAACAACCCCGATATGGAGTCGGTCGACCAGCTCATGATGGAATCAATCGAGTCGGACCAGCCCTTTTGCCTTTTCGCCTGTTCCAATGAACCGCACTCCCCGTGGAATTTAGGGGACCCTTCGATCTATCCTCAGGATAAAGTAATCCTTCCTCCTTATATTGTGGATACCCCTCGAATGCGGGAGGACTTTAGCGCATATTTGGCTGAGATTACGTACTACGACAATCAAGTAGGGCAGATTCTCGCCTTGATCGATAAGCATGGAATTCGTGGAGATACGCTGGTTATGGTCGTATCGGAGCAAGGGAATGCTTTTCCCTTCGCGAAGTGGACCTGTTACGGAAGCGGACTCCAGTCCGCCATGATCGTTCGCTGGCCCGGCATCGTAGAGCCAGGATCTTCAACGAATGCGCTCGTTGAATATACGGATATCCTTCCCACCTTTATCGAAGCAGCCGGAGGGACGCCTGCAGAGGTCCTAGACGGAGAAAGCTTGCTACCTGTTCTGCGAGGCGAAACCAATCGCCACAAGGATTACGTCTACGGAGAGGTGACGACGCGGGGAATCAACAATGGTCCCGAGTCGTACCCGATTCGGACGGTTCGAGGCGAGCGCTATCGATTGATTTGGAATCTTGATCCCAGCGTGAAATATACCAATGCGTTGACGCGCTCGCCCGCGTTTCAGTCAATGATTGCCAAGGCGGCCACTGGAGACATTAGCGCACAAAACCTCGTATCCAGGTATCAACAACGTCCAGAATTCGAATTGTTCGATTGTGAATCGGATCCTCTTGAGATGAACAACCTTGCGGAGAATCCTGAATATAAGAATACGATAGCCCGCCTCAAGTCAAAGCTCGATGCTTGGATGGCGGCCCAGGGAGACAAGGGAATGGAAACGGAACGAGAAGCCATTTACCACTCCCGCAGAGCGATTGGCAAAACCAAGGCGGAAGTAGATGCCGCTTGGGCGGAGCGGCAGAATGCGGGACAGTAGATCCTTGTTTTAAAGGATGATCCGACGCACGCTGCTAAGTGCGTAAGTATTGAGCAACTACTCAACGACGTGTTTTTCCAATTCCTTCAGCGCTTGATCAAAAAGGGAGAGGGCATAGTTGCGTTCGCCAGCATTTTTGTAGGCGCCTTCGGATCGATAGTGCTCGCGATCGGATTCTAGTTGAGTGACGAATGCCGCGACAGCTTCCTTGGATCTAATAGGCCGTTCATCGACGATCACACGAATCGCATTCGTGTGAACGATTTCATCAATGCGTTGGACCCCAATATGAGAGCCTGTTCCGGCAATCGCAAACCAGCTGCTCTCATCGATGGCGAGGGCGCTCTCTAGCGTCCACTTGTAGATTCCATTTTCAAGGCGCTTTTTCATGTCCGCACGTTGAACGACGCCATTTTTCAGCAAGTGGACATTTCGGATTTCCCGAGGAGATGAAACCTCGGCTCGAATTAGGATGGAATCTGATTTCGATATATGGATCGTTTCGCCCATTGCTGAGCCATTGATCGTAAATTGGGCCAAGGGTCCGCCCGAGATGAAAACAGCGCCCTTCTTCAGGCCTTTTTTCAGGGATTCGAAGTCAACGAGACCATTGGTTTGTACGTATGAGCGTATGGAACCCAGCATGGGTTGCCAGGGCTCTCGGTAGGGTGAGTTGGGAAGATCGGTACCGGCCATAGGAGGAAGAAAAATACCGCAATTCATGAGCTGGTACCATGTATCCGTTTCATAGATAAATCCGTTGCTGATTTCCCAAAAGTCCACTTTTTCCAGAATGGCATCGGAAACGGCCGTGGGGCGTCTCCCTAGCGACCCGCCATGGGCGACTCCTGCAAGACCCCCTTGGCCTTGGGCGATGTTCATCACATCGTGGAGAGGAGGAAAATTTTCGACAACTGCAGGCCATCCCATGCCTCCCGTTGAATAAGGCTCAATCGGTTTGGATATGCCGAGTAGATTGATATGCCCTTGCGTGAAGTCGCGGTATTCCTGACCCGGAATGATGGATTGGTTGTTCGCATGCGCCCTGCCAGAATCACCATAGGCAAACTGACGGGCCCAGATCCCCGGAGTCATGCCGCCTTTGAGCACCATGAAGTGGCCTGAGTTGAGTCCATCCGCTTCCAGCATTGCCAGCCATCGGGAATCGTCCACAGCATCTAGGCGATCGAAGTGCAGATGCTCATCGATTGCGACCCAGCCCGAATGAGTTAGTTGTGACCAGCGCTTGAGCTTCAATTCGATGACATTGGAGTTGTCGGGAAGCGATACGGTCTTGCTTGTTGGAACGTATTCGAATCCTCGCGCTGCAGTCACGGTGACAGTTTTCGAATTTGCGGGGACGACGGTTTCAAGCGGTCCCGAGGCCTTCGAATAGATCGCGGTGAACGAATGTTGGCTCTACTTATGGATGGAGGTAAATCGAATGCCGTGTTCGTTGACTCCATCGGGAACGAATGTCTCTCCATCGATATTGAAGCTAATTCGAGCTGGCAGCGCTTGACCGGTATCTGCATCCGTTACCGTGATACGGACTCGATTACCTTCCTCGTTCATTGCGGAATCGAAATTGTGCGTAATGGGTGTTCGCTCATGCGCGGTCGCGAAAGAGAGGGCGGCGATTGTAGCGAGAAGCGCGCAGCTTTTAAGATTCGCAGATCTTGGAATGATCATGGACGAGTCATTCTTGGTACTTCTCCATCGTCATCACCAGGAGTCGATAGGGAAATTGCCAGCCGAGCTTGGATTCGTCTGGAGAGTGGGAAAGGTAGTTTCGGATCTGAGGAAAGACAGGTGTCGCGATATCGCCGAGATGATCGAGAGCGTTGGCTGCCGGGAGGGCGACCAGTGGCTGAGGGTCACCCAGCGCTTCGACGAGGTAGTCAAGATTCTCTTCTGTCTGGCCCAGGGCGCTGAGCGCTTGCGCCGCAAGAATCCGATTTCCGGATACGGCATCGTTTCTCAGCCTGCGGAGCGCGGGAAGGGCTGGCCTTCCGTCCGCGCCTTGGGCGCGATGATGCCATCAAGGGCCCAGTGGCGCACAGCGGGATCATCATGACTGAGGAGGGCTATTTGGCGGCTTAGGGCGCTGGGTCCAGCTCCCACCAGATGCGCGGCTTGCATTAGTTCGCCAAGCGGATAGCTTTCTGGCTGGTTTCGGACGAGCGAGTGGCGATCGAGACGGTCGCCTCGCGCTCCAAATCGAGTCCACCATTGAGTTTCGGGCATGAACCCAAGATCGATGATGTCGTTTTGCCATCGTGAGAGACGCTCTCTCATCCGTCGAAGGATTTCTTGATGCGCTTCCGAGTCGGCCAGGTTGTCGAGCTCGTGGGGATCCGCGTCCGTATCGAAGAGTTGCTCGGGCGGCCGTGTCAATGTCATGAATACAGCTTGGGAAGGATTCAATTTCCCTTCTCTCCAGAACTGGTGCAGAATTTGGTACGTAGGCTGCTTGTGCGGGTAGTTCCGGGTCTGGTGGTGGAACCAAGGAAGATGGGGCCGGAAATTTCGGATATATTTGTAGCGCCCGTCCCAGACGGCCCGGACCAGATCGATGCGTTCGTCCATGCGATCTCGATAGGCAAAGGCGAGTTTCCTAGGTTCCTTTTCCTGCGGTCCCAGGAAGGCTTTCCCTTGCATATGGTCGGGAATTTCGACGTCCGCTAAGCTCAGGAGCGTGGGGGCGAAATCGACGAAACTAACAAGCCGGTCCGAGACTGTGCCGGGGCCGCTGGGAGCGAGATGCTGATAATTCTTGGGGAAGCGAATAATGAGGGGTACACGCAGCGATGATTGGAAGAGCCATCCTTTGCTGCGTGGCATGCCTCGGCCGTGATCAGAGTAGAAGAAGACGATGGTGTCGTCCGCCAAACCATCTGCTTCGAGCTTGGCGAGCGCGTCGCCGACGACCTTGTCCGAATAGGTGATGTTGTCGTAGTAGCGGGCTAGATCTTTTCGGATCTCTGGCGTATCGGGATAGTAGGGAGGGAGTTCTGCCTTTTGGGGATCGTGGATTTCGTTTTGCTCGAGCCGCTCAAGTCGCTTCTGGTACCGTTCTTCTCCGCGATAGTAGAGCTGCGAGCTATGGGTGTCAGTTATGTTGATTACCGAGAAAAAGGGCTGCCCAGATTCGCGTAGATCCCAAGCCTTGGTTTCCCAATCGGCGTCGATAACATCCCAGGTTTCAGAGGGAGCGACCCAGTTGTAGTCCTGCTTGACGTGGTTGGAGCAAAAGTAGCCTGCCTTTCTCAAGTACTCCGGATAGCCGCGAATATGATCCGGAAGCGCTACCTCGGATCGCATGTTCTGGGCTCCGGTTGAAGGCGGATACATCCCTGAAATCAAGGTGGCGCGAGCGGGAGCGCACATGCCCGCATTGGACCAGGCTCGCGCGTAGCGCACGCCTTCGGAGGCGAAGGCATCGATATTGGGCGAGATCGAATAGTCGTCACCGTAGCAGCCTAGATCACGGCTGATATCTTCAAAAACGATCCATAGGATATTGGGGCGTTTTTCCGCAGCGAATGCGGCGATGTTGATTGTCACTAGTAAAAGAGGGAGGAGAAGACGAGGCATGGAGGGGGTAGTTTAGAATCGGACGCGCTCTTAGATAGCTGATGAAGCTAGCGCGGTATCCGAGTATAGAGAATATTGAGGCGATTCCCGGGTCAATATCACGTTTGGAAAAACTAAAGCAGACCGACCGTTCCGATGCATCCATTCGTTCAGCGTCATCTATAGATCGACAAGCGATTTGCTGACCTCGAGATAGTCGGACAGTGGCGCTCAAAGGGTATTCGGTAATGGGTCTTCCGAAATGAAACCTAAGTCGCTCCTAGCCATTGACGGGTACCCCTGGGGTTGATTGAATGGGGCTTATGATGAAAAGATACTTGTTTCTGGCCTTGGCCCTATCAGTCGCAAGCGACACGGCGCTAGGGGGTTCTGCCGAAGATGCTTGGTACGAGATCGCCCTCAGAAAAAAGGCGGAAGACAAGAATGGCGCATTTCTGTATGTAGAGAATGATAGATCGCTTCCAAATGTTTTCATTTATGGCGATTCCATATCCATCGCTTACACGCCAATAGTCCGAGAGTTGCTGGAAGACAAGGCGAACGTGTACCGCTTGCATGTGAATGGCGGGGACTCCTCCTCGTTTGTGTCGAAGATGGACACCTTGCACTCGACCATGGAAGACCGATCGCTCGAGGGCCACTGGACGCACGAGTGGAATTTGATTCAAGTGAATGTTGGCTTGCACGACTTGAAATACGTAAATGAAAAATCCAAGCTCGACAAAGTAAATGGGGAACAAGTGTCATCGCTGGATGAATACGAGAAGAATTTGAGAAAAATAATTTCCTATCTAAAACGGGAGCATGCGGAGGCAAAGCTTGTCTTTGCGCTGACGACGCCTGTTCCCGATGGCGAGGCCGGGCGTCATGCAGGCGATGCCGAACGATACAATCAAGTCGCCCTCAAGGTTTTGAAAAATCATCCTGAGATTGTGATCAACGATCTTTTTGCCTTTACCAAGCCGCATCACGCGGAGTGGTGGACTCGGCCCGGCAACGTGCATTTCAACCAGGCTGGCATTCGAGCTCAGGGGGAAGAGGTGGCTCGGGTGATTGAGTCGTTATTGGAATGACTTCTGGCTGGCGTCGCTCCGCGCTTGTTTGATCCTGCGATAAGGGAGCTTGATAGGGAATTGTTGAAGAATATGTAGGTTGAGCGATGTATTGCGTCGGGGACTTTCCGCTCAAATCGACAGAGCGTTGTCGAAATCTACTTACGGCGCGTAAAATAGGGCATGAGATTCCCTATTTTTGCTCTGTTGATTGCGGTCTTGGCCCTGGTTGCGAACGCTAACGCTGAAGAAAAGCCAAATATCCTGTGGATTTTTGCGGAAGACACCTCTCCCTGGATGGGATGCTATGGGGACGAGGTGAATGCCGGGCACACGCCACATATTGATTCACTTGCTTCCCAAGGCGTCCGCTTCGCTCGCGCCTATGTTCCAGCTCCGGTTTGCTCGGCCTGCCGTTCCGCTGTGATGACAGGGCAGAATCAAATTCGGTTCGGGGCCCATGAGCATCGATCTTCGCGCGGTCCGTGCAAAATTCAGTTTCCGAGCAATCTTAAGCTGCTGCCTCAGATAATGAAAGAAGGAGGATACTACACGTTCAATCTGGGCAAGGATGACTACAATTTCGTTTGGGATCAAAAGGCGACCTATTCGCTCCAGCAGCAGAGCCGAGAGCCTATTCCTTGGGATGTTCTCAAGGAGAACCAGCCTTTCTACGGACAGATTCAGACCGCCGGGGGCAAGAATAACGTATCGAAATTTCCTGAGGGACGGAAAACAGATCCAAGCGCGGTGACCGTTCCCGCGGACTATCCTCAGAATCAGCTTTATCGGGAAGTAGTCGCCGAGCACTACGATTCGATTCGAAAGGACGACGACTTTATTGGAAACGCGCTCAAAGGATTGAAAGAAAACGGGCTATGGGAGAATACGATCGTTGTCTATGTTTCCGACCACGGCGCGAACAATTTAGTCCGACATAAGCAAATGCCGACCGAAGGAGGGTTGCACGTTCCATTCGTTGTACGGGGACCCAGCAAATATGTACCCAAGAACAAGGTACGCGAAGACTTGGTAGACATACTCGATCTGTCGGCCACGACGCTGGCCTGGGCCGGGCTGCCTCAACCGGATTGGTATGAGGGGCAAGACTTGTTTGGAAACGACTTCAAGCCACGGGATTTTGTCGCCTCGGCTAAGGATCGTCTCGACCATACCATAGATCGCGTACGCACGATTCGAACTGAACGCTTTCGCTATACACGCAACTACAAGCTCGATCGCATTTTGCTTCAGCCCCAATATCGAGACCAGAACCCATATACGCGCAATTTGCACGAGCTCTATGAAAGCGGGAGGCTATCGCCGAAACTCGCCGAAATCTACTTTGGTGAGCGTCAGCCGGAAGAACTCTTTGACGTGGAGCGCGATCCCTCTCAATTGAACAACCTGGTGAACGATCCTAAGTTCGCAGGAGTGCTGGATTCGCACCGAGCCCTGCTTGACGAGTGGCTTCAGAAGGGAGATCACGGTGCCTACGAGGAGCCGGATGCAGAGCTGGCATTCCAGAATGAGGGTCCTGAGAAATGGCGGAAGGTGAATCCTGAATACGAGCATCTGCGTCCCGATAGCGACGGGGATGGCTTATCGGATGCCTGGGAAGGCTATATGGATCGGGATGCGAATGACGGCAAGCTGCAATTCCTGTTCGATAGCGGTGGATGGCAAACCGAAGGATGGCTAGCGAATCCTGGGCTGTCGCAGATCGCCGGATACAAAGGATTTCTCGATTTCGATCTCGCTAACGGAGAAGGGTCGATCGTGCGAAATGGTTTTAAGGCCGACTTGTCCAAGCAGGGTGGGTCATTGTCCGTTTCAATGCGGGTGACTGAGCCAACGCTCGTTTGGCTATCCTTGAACTATGGCAATGGCGTGACCGAGAAAATGGCAGGTCCAGTGACAATCGTTCCAGGACGCGATTTTGCGGAAGCCTCTTTCCCGATACCTGAGCAGGGCGCGGTCGCTGCCTTGCGCCTAGACTTCAAGGGAGCGTCTGGAGCGTTTATCGAGATCGACTCGATCGCCGCGAATTGATTCCAAACCTATAGCGTCGCTAGGTGCTTGATGCTTTGCTGTACGCTGGCGAGCGGATCAGGAGACTGGTCTTGCTCGACGTGGCAATGTTCGACACCTGCGTATTCCGCTGCTTCGATGATCGGCTCCATGTCGATCATGCCATTTCCGAGTTCCTTGAATGCATCCTTGGATACGCTTCCGTAAATGGGAAGATCGAGGCCCTTCTTTAGGTCTTTGAGGTGAAGCTGCGATATGTGCCCCTTTAGCGATTTGATCAGCTTGGCGGGATTCTTGCCACCGACGACGACCCAGAAGACGTCTAGTTCAAATTGCATTTCAGGAGAGAACTCGTCGATGAGGACGTCGTAGCCGCTTTTGCCGCCTTTTTGCGGTTCAAATTCAAACGAGTGGTTGTGGTAGGAAAGCTGGATACCGGCGGTCTTCGCTTCTGCCGCTGCCTTGTTGCAATTGTCAGCCAGTCGTTTGTAGGCGTCAAGGTCGCCCCGCTCGTGATCGTGAAGATAGGGTACAACGAGATGAGTGAGGCCCGTCTTCTTGGCCCGTTCGATAATGCTGCTAAATGGAGGGATACCGTCCTTGCTGGGGTTCGTGACGGATTCCCAGGCGAAGTGAGTGGAATTTACCGCTAGTCCAAAGTCTTTTGCGGCTTCGATCATGGGATTGGCGTGAGGGAAGCCGTAGGGCTCTACCTGCTTGTAGCCCGCGTCCGCGACTGCTTTTAGGGTTGCGACGGGGTCTTGCCCAATTTGATTTCGCAAGGTGTACAGCTGGAGGCCGATGTCCTTGCGATATCGGTTGTTCTTGCCAAGAGCCAGGGCGCGAAACGCAGTAGACGAAGCAAGGGAGGTAGCGAGAGCGGTTCTTAAGAAGTGACGTCGTTGCATAGTATTTTTCAGATAGTGCGTATAACGAAGGCGTCTCCCGAATCGGAAGGCAAGCGTCTTTCTAAGACTCGCTGAAGGCCAATTGGTTCAATGCGGTCCCGCGAGTTGAAGAGATCGTTGATTTCGGGTTGACGGTAACAAGCGGACTTGAGCTATCTGCATGGATGCTTGGGTGGGTTCGATTTGGCTACTCTCAGACGTAGTTCAATGCTTGCTCTGGCTTAGTCTTCGGGCGTCGAGCTCTTTTTCCATCTGGAGCTCTATCCGCTTAGTGATGAGGTAGTAGAGCATGCATATGACGCTGAAAAGGATTAATGCGCCCGGAATGAGACCAACCATTATTCGAAATCCCATGAGCATCTGAGGTTCTGTGGCTGTCTCTGGAGTGTATCCATAGAAAGCCAGCAGTCCACCAGTGAGCGCGCCGCCAATTCCCAAGCCCCCTTTTAAGGCGAATACGATTGAAGCGAACACAAATCCCGTGGCACGGCGTTCGCTTTTCCATTCTCCATAGTCCGCGGTGTCCGCTATCATGGCCCAGAGCAGCGGTATAGTAGGACCGTTGCACATCCCAGAGAGTATCGTTAAGAGAAACATGGCTTCGACGGATGTAGAATCGAGGAAGAAGAACATCCCTTCGAAGAGCGCGGTGCCGGCCAGTCCAACCGTGAATACAGCTTTTTTCCCAAATGCTCGGGCCAGCGGCTTGGCGGTCATGACGCATAGAATGGTAGTGAACGTTCCCACCATATTGAAGAGGCTGAATCCGACCTTGGAAGGATCGCTCTCGGGCCTGACGATCAATCCTAAGGTATCGAGCGCCTTGAACGTTAGGCTGGGAGACGCTTCATGGGTAGAGGAGGTGAACAAGCCCACATCAGCTAGGAGGGATGCAAGAGCGTCGCCGTCGACGTAGTAGGTGAAGTAGTAATACTCTGAGCTACCTCGCACGGTAAGCGTGGTGAAGACGAATATAGCCATAACGAACATGGCGACCCATGGTCGATTCTTTCGCAAGTTCGATACATCCTTCCAAAAATCCTGCTTCTGTTCCTTGGGCGGGTTAACGCGCTCTTTGACGCTGAGAAACGTTATGATGAAAAACACCACTGCGATCGCCGCGAAAATCCCTACAGTCAGTGACCAGCCTTTGGTGTCGTCCCCCGCCACCTAGCTTGCTCACCAGCGGTAGCGTGAAACCTTTTACGATGAATCCTGCCACCATGGCCGCGAAAAACCGGTATTGCGATATGCTGGTTCGTTCTAAGCTATTGCTAGTCATTACGCCATTCAAGGCGTAGTAGGGAGCATTGTTCATGGTATAGGCCATCATGTACAATGTGTAGGTGATAGCTGAATACAAGAAACGCACGGATCCCGACAGTCCTTCCGGTACAGTATAAGCGACCCAGAATAGCAAGGCTAGCGGAATAGCGGACCAAATAAGCCATGGCCTGAATTTCCCCCATCTCGTTTGGGTCCGATCGGCGATCGCTCCCATGATCGGGTCGGTTATTGCGTCGCTGATGCGGACGAAAAGCAGCATCCAACCAACAGCTGCAGCCTTGAGGCCTACAACATCAGTGTAGAAGGCCGTTTGAAAAACGACCATCATTTGAAATACAAAATTTGCTCCCGCGTCGCCCAGGCTGTAGCCCAGTTTTTCCCTAAAAGAGATCTTGACGCTGGAGGAGCTGCTCATAGAAGGATGCGATAGAAAATCGAAGGGTGAGGATGGGAGTAGCGGATCCTATTGGAATAGTGATAGCGGTTGGAATGTGTCTGCTCAACCTCAAGGATTTCGGTCGCAGACGCTTGCTCCCTCGCGTAGTCTGGGCTTCATGATTATTGAAGGCTCGGATCGCGTATTTCGATTGGTGATCAGGTTGCTCACCATTTCGAATCCGACCTTTCCCATTTCGTAACTGGGAATCTCCATGGTCGCTAAGTCAATCCATGAAGACAGGGAACCGTAGTCCCCATTGTAGCCCACTGGAGATATGTCATCCGGGCAGCGAATGCCTCTCTTGTATAGATAGCGGCCGATTTGATTAGCGAGATCGTCGTCAAACGCGAAAACCGCGTCGCAATGGTCGATCGTTTGGTCCCAATCATCTGGATACTGCATAGGCGTTCCTACGACCTCTTGCGAAAAAACCGTTCTAATAGTCGTTTCAAGACCTGCATTTTCCATCGCTTTCGTGTAGCCCTTGATGCGGTCGGCTACGCTATGATGCATCTTTTCAAAGGGAGGCTTGCGAAGGGTGAGGCAAATTCGCTTGTGACCTTTCTCGACGAGGTATCGCGTCATGGTCTCGGCGCCGAAGACGTCGTCGATATAGACTGAGTTGCTGGAGTGCTTGTCGTTTAGGTAAACCACAGGCAGGTTGTCGCCCTTCAGCTTCTCATGTATCAGGCTGGAGACGGGATGGTAGCTGCCGATTATAATCGCATCCAGGTTGCGTTCGTTAAGAACCGATGGAATGTGCTTCTCAAAATCTTCCATCGATTCTGGGAAACGTATGTGGGTAATGCGAAACCCCTTCTCTTCAGCTGCGTCATGGACACCGGCTAGGAGGCCTTCGGGAGAATGCGCTTTCCCCCGCTTTGCCATGAAGAATCCTAGATTCTGGAATATGCGGGTTCGAATCGAGCGAGCGCCTGCGTGGACCCTGTAATTGAGCTTTTCCGCCTCTTCTCGGACGCGTCTAACCGTTTCCTCGGGAAGTTTTATATTCGACGATGGGTTCGGGCTGAGCGCGTGGGAGACCGTGGCTGTGCTCACGCCCAAAGAGTCGGCGATGTCCTTCAGTGTCGAAGCTTTACGGGAGTCGGTCATTGATTGCGAAATGAGGGGAGGAGAACGTCGAGGCCACACGGCGAGCGTTTGCACTCGTTGTGTGAGCCGACTGGTTAGTCCTTTGTATCATTTTTTGGAGCGATTACGATAACTCTCGCTCCTTTGCATAGTGGGTAAGAAGCAAGAAAAGGCTTCATCAATTCTTTGATCTTCATAGCCTCTGCACCGTAAAAGTATAGAGCAGTCTCTTCGTTGCCTTGCCAGTGACTCTGGAACTCACCGAATCCACCTAATGCTTTGTCGATCTCTTCGATCACGACATTCACGTCGGACTCCGCATAAACTTCACCCGGAAGGTTAACTCCATCTAGGTAAACGGCTACTCCTTCTGCTTTGCCAAACGGGATATCTCGGGTGCCATCACCTTCGTGAATCTTCAAGACCGATCCCTTCGGTGCTCCCCATTTTTCGAGATGTTCGATAACAAAGGGGAGGCCTTTCTCTAGGTCGTGTAACCCTATCTCCACATCGATGAATTCTATCTCTCCTGACTTTTGCTGCATCGTTCAGCCTCCGTCGGTGAAACCAAGACCAGCTTCTCTTAATGCGTCATCTAGAGGGTCTTCGTATCGCTCCCCACGGTCGATTGGCATAATCAAGTGATTCAACTGTGCCGTTGCAAACGTGGCTTCCTTTTCTGCTGCTTCTGTTTTATTCCCTCCGAAAAGTCCGGAAATAGATGATATGATTCTCATAGTGATTATAAATTTGTAGTTGAGGGTTGGATTCATTATTTCGACTAACGCTAAACTCCAGCAAGAGTGAAAGTCTCGGAGCGACTATAACGAATTGCTAGAAGTGTCATGTTCGAGATTATTTATGCAGAAATCCATATTGGTCCCAATCTATTTTCATATCAGCTTCATATTGGTCTTGTTTCTTAGTTCCATAGACTAGAGCGACTATAGTATACCCTCCACGCAGACTCCCATCCTCGAAATACATCCAGTCGTCAATTTCATCACGTTGTATTCTCACTCGCTGTCCGGATTCCAAATATCCAACATAATGTGGTTCATTATTCACAGTGCATTCAAACCCTTAATCAGTCTCGATAATCTCATTCAACCAAATAAATTCCCTGTCACCGGATTCTCCATACTCAAACCCTTTTTTCAGTGCAAAGTAGCTATTTTTTGGCTCCTGTTTTCTAAAGGCTTCTAGAAACACTTGAATATGCTCTCGAGCTTCTTCCATTCCTTTATCAACAAGTGATGTATCGGAAACGTTGATGATATCGGGATTCCCGCTGCGCTCGATAACTTCGTTCTCATTGCTTGAGCATGAAGGTATCAGGATTGAACCAAGAACGAGTATCAAAATACTTAGTAATTTCATTTGTTTTGCTTCTCGGAACGTCAAAGTGAAGCGACGGGAGCACTAGCCCTCGTTGCCTCCGCTGCTTGGTTCGCAATTGCTCTGACTTCAGTTTTCATCAATCTTCAGCTCAAAGTTCTCCTCCAATCGGTACACTTCTAAAAAGACCCTCAATGCTAAATCTGCCCCTTTATCCACATCATGTTCCAAGAACAGGTTAAATTCCCTTACTCCCGAGGAAACTTTTTCGATTTCGCAACCGATCGCATTGAATATCGCAACAGCTCGATCGCTTTCCTCTTTTGAAAACTGCGAATCCGACAGATTGAACAATAGCTGCTCGTGCGCAGAACCAGCGAACTAAACGAATTTTCCTGTTTTCCTATCTGAAAAAATCACGAAACCATTTCCATTGTTGCGCTCCATTAGACGCGTCAAAGCCAAATGGATAGCCAATAATTTATCCTTCTTAGATACACCCTGGGCATAGGTTACACTTCTATTGTAATTTCGCTTCTCTTCACTTCTCCGCATCAGATCCTCCCTTTCTCGAAGCCAATCTTCGGGGGAAGGCCCGATCCAATAGATGGTCCCATCTCTTCTGATTTCAAACTCTACATTAAATCTATGGAATCTGGATTTCAAATACAGGTTGTATATAGAGTTTGGCAGAGCTTTCGAGCTGAGAACTTCGAATCCGTGTCCTCTCGCGTAGTCCTTTCCTGTTTGGAGAGCATTGCTCTTACGCATCCATGATAATGCGAAGGGAATTCCTGCTAGAATAAGTAGAATCGCGACAATCGAGATAATTAACCTAATTTCTGCCAATGACGAGTCCTCACGCGGAAGCGGTGAAGCCCCCGAATCTGCGACCACCGGCTTTTCCAGATTTTTTGTCATTTCTGGGTAAGTTATGCCTCCACCGCTTGTGACCCACAGCCTAAACTCACCACGTATTTTGAGAAGGGTCATGGATTCACGAGGAGTCTCAAACAGAAAAATCGTATCCTTGTAATTCAATCTTTCTTTTAGGATATACCAAGTGGATGGCTTCGGGAACGAAACAGCATAAGAACAAGTCCCATCATTGTATTCTTTTTCTGGTAAATAGTCGTGACTGAAGACCCTTTCTTCTCCCGTGACTTCGAGAAATGGATATTGAATTTCACAGTCCTCGTCGATCTCCCTTAGTCGCTCTATCAATTCTTGTTCCTTATCGTTCAGGTAGGCTTCATATTGGTTGATCGTAAGATATCGTCCATCTTCAGCCATTCTTGGGGGTATCTGGGTTGAGGCATAACCATCCAGAAATGCGGAGATCGCTACGATGAATAGAAGCGGATTCATTTTTTGCAGAACGCAAAGCGGTCTAATCGATGGCACCACTGGTGCCGGCGGTTTGGGCACGCGCCTCATTCTGTATTAGTTCCTTTTCCATAGCAGTTCCATATTACCATCGACGAATCCAATTCCAATTCCTTCAGTACTCTTTAGCATTCCAGCTTTGCTACCCGTGTTCAGGTATTCTGCGACTAACATTTTTGCATTCTCTAAAACTTCTTCCCAATGAGTTCCAAGTTCGCCCGAGGGGACCTCTAGGCTTCTTTGATTCGGTTCCCAGGTCTCTTCGCAAGCCCAGTCTTCGTTTTCTTCATCAAAGGTATCTGTGCCTATGATTTCTATTTCATACTCTTGGCCATAGACGTTGGTCATATTGAAGGAAAACGCCTTTACGTTTGTAGGCACAGCTTCAGGTAGGGAACGGTCTAACCATTCGAATAGTGTGGATTGGAAGCTCACTTCATTCACAGAACGTCAAGTTGTGGCGATGGTGGTGGAGCGGAGCGAAACCGACATTGCCACAAACGCCTTGTTCACACTGGTTTTCATTTTGATAGTTCGGTGTACTGGTCATTCCAATACTTGACTAGCTTTGAGTGGTCATCATGGGACACCCAGCTTAGATTTTCTTCATCGTTCGGTGAACCACCAAAAATGAGTGGCTTAATGTACCATTTGATTTTGCCAGTGAAACGTTCGTCCGCCTGAAGCGACTGGATTCCAGATAAACCACTCCATTTTTCTTTTCTTTCTTCAATCATTGGAACCGTTGGAACTCTATAAGTACTCCCGTTAGAAGAATCGATGACGATGAAATCGTCCCAGTCGAATAGACCGATCAAACGGTATCCAGGTAGGCGACCCTCGAGATCGTAAGTAGATTCCCATTCTTTTGATTCAGTTTCTTCGAGGAGAATCAGGTAGTGGTCGTTGTGCCAGCCTTCTGTCATCTAGTTTTTTCAGAACAAGTTATTGAATCATTATTGATTAAGCATCCGGGAATATAGGAGTTGTTTCAAGTTTGATCTAGGTGAATACATTTAATTCTATGGGATTCCTAATGATTAAACACTCATGCTCGCGATTCCCCCTGCTGTTGACCGGGAATTTGCAGTTGCCCTCGATCGGAAGCCCATACCCGCAATTCGAAAACCGTTCTTCTCGAAGTGGCTCATGGACTACTTGGACGTTTGCGATCGCTTCAATCATCTGCCGAATGATAAGGACAGCCGGGACGCATTCTGGATCAAGCAGGGAGGAAGGGGCCAGGATTCCCTCCTTAAGCAGCAGGCGGTCCACGCGGTCGCAATCTACCGGAGAATTCAGGCTAGCGAAAAGGAAGCCGATCCGAGTGGCGATCCACTCGATTCCTGCCAATCGGAACGAGAGCCTACGTAGGATGCGCTCCTCCTTTCGCTTAAGCAGCGAATCGAAACGTTCTCGTATTCAAAAAAGACCTATGCGACCTACGTGCGTTGGCTCCGTTGTTTCCAGGAATTCCTAGGGGGAAAGGATCCCGACTATCGCTTTGTCTAGATTGGCGAGGAATGTCTCGTCCGTTACACCCGACTCCGAGTCGTAGTTGTCGTAAAACGATGGAAGGCTCAAGCTGGCGAGGAGTGTGGCGCCCATGCGAGGGAAGGTGGCTTTGGCCGACTCCATCACAGTCGCTCCTCCGCGTCCACCGGGGGAGGTCGATAACAAGATCATTGGCGTGTCCGCCCACAGTTTCTGTTCATGGCGCGAGGTCCAATCGTATAGGTTCTTGAAGGCTGCGGTGTACGACCCGTTGTGCTCTGCGAGAGATGCGATGATGAGATCGTGTTGCGTGATTGCGTCATAGAATCGCTTCGCGTCATCAGGGATGCCGTTGGATTCTTCCTCATCTGCGCTGTAGATTGGCAGGGATAATTCTCGTAGGTCGAATTTCGTTACGGAGGCGTTCGGGATGCGTGAGGCAGCGAAGTTCGCGAGTTGTCGATTGATGGATTGAGAGCTTGCGGATGCGCCGAATGCAAGCACCTTCATTGTTGAGTGTGGTATAGGTTTCCGATTGAATGGGAATGTTTGCGAGTTCGTGTTAGGAGGGCGACCTTTTCTGGAATTGGGAAGGACTGGGTATTGAGGATTGCCTTAGACAGAGTTCGTAAGCCATACAATTGGGACGCTTTCGTTCCGAATTTTTCCGCGCAAGACTATGAAATTCAGGCTGCTTCTCACAAATCTCGTTTTGCTTACGTCTCTGGGCACTTCAAATGTGATTCTGGCTCAATCGACTACGAATGCTCCGCCGGCGGTAACGCCTGTCTCCAAGTGGGACCAGGATTGGTGGAAGACGCGACACCAGGAAAAGCTTGCGGAAGCCAAGAAGCGAGGCGATGAGGCTCAGCTGCTGTTTATTGGCGATTCGATTACTCATGGATGGGACAAGGGACTGTGGGCGGAAAATTTCGAGCAGTACGGCGCCTTCAATCTAGGATTTAGCGCCGACCGAACGGAGCATGTGCTTTGGCGCTTTCAGAATGGAGCCTTGGACAATCTCTCGCCTAAGGTGACTGCGCTCATGATTGGGACGAACAATACGGGTCAAGGCGATGGGCAACCTGCGGATGAGACGCTGCAAGGTATTGAGGCGGTAATTGACGAGATTCAGGCGCGGCTCCCTGATACGAAGTTAATCGTGCACGCGATTTTCCCACGAGGCGCGACTGCCGACGATCCGAAGCGGAAGGTGAACGACGCAATCAACGCGGCGTTGCCTGAGCTCGTTGCGAAAAAGGGAGCCGAGTTCTTGGATATAAATCGGCTCTTTTTGGAGCGCGATGGTACGCTGCCTCGAAACGTGATGCCGGATTTGCTTCATCCGAGAAAAGAGGGGTACCGACTTTGGGCGCACGGATTGAGGCCGTCATTGGAGCGCCATTTTTGGACCGTTAAGGCCTCCCCATCGCCTGAAGTGATTGCTCTTTGGCCGAATGGAGCGCCTGAACCGCACGACGAAACCCTGGTAGAGACGAGTGAAACGGCAGCCAGAGGAGGGAGCCTTCCTGTGACGCGGATGACGAACGTGGCCGATCCGAGCATTACCGTCTACGGAGTCGGAGGTCGTCGGGCGAAGGCGGGCGTGCTGATTTGTCCGGGAGGGGGATACAATATCCTCGCTTGGGACAAGGAAGGCGAGGAGATCGCGGAGTGGCTTAATTCCATTGGCGTAGCGGCGGCGGTCCTGAAGTATCGCGTTCCCAGGAATCGGGAAGGAGCGCTCCAAGACGCCCAACGCGCTTTAGGGTTGATGCGGAGCAAGGCGACGGAGTGGAACCTGGATCCGGAGCGCATTGGGGCGCTTGGCTTTTCCGCGGGCGGGCATCTGACCGCAACACTGAGCAATCAATGGAGATCGCGCTCGTATCCAAAAGTAGATGTCGCTGATACCGTCTCCTGTCGTCCCGATTTCACTGTATTGGTTTATCCTGCCTATATCGGCACGCCCGATTTCGAGCTCGCGAGCGATTTCACCATAGATCCAGAGGCACCTCCGGCGTTCATTGTGCAAACCCAGGATGATACCAAGCATTTTCCAAGCGCTATTGTATATAACACCGAGCTCGTGAAACGCGGTATCTCATCGGAATTGCACACGTTCACTGAAGGAGGCCATGGATATGGGCTTCGGCCTTCAGCGTATCCAGTTAGTGGATGGAAGGACATTTGTCGCGACTGGATATGGAGGCGGTAGATGTATTGACGATAGTCCCCTTCTAGGATTTATTTTGCCCAACCTATGCTTAGACAAACAAATTACCTCGCTCTCCTTGTCGTTCTCGTTGCCTCGTGCCTATCTCTCCAGGCAGCCCGTCCCAATGTGGTCTATGTCCTTGCCGACGACCTGGGCTGGGGCGATCTGAGCTGCAACAATCCGGAATCAAAGATCGACACGCCTCACTTGGACCGAATCGCGTCGCAAGGAATGCGGTTTACCGATGCCCATTCTGGATCAGGCGTGTGCACGCCTACTCGGTACGGCATCGTTACCGGCCGATACAGCTGGCGCTCTCGATTGAAGAGGGGCGTACTGGGCGGGGCGTCTACGCATCTGATCGCCACTGATCGCTATACCGTAGCGGACTTGGCCCAGAGCCAGGGCTACCATACGGCAATGATCGGGAAGTGGCACCTTGGTTGGGATTTCCACTTCAAGGAGGGCAGCCCTAGCGATCGCTTTGATCTTAAGAGTGGCGAGGTAATCGATTACAGCAAGCGCGTTAAGAACGGGCCCGATGCGATTGGATTCGACTATTACTACGGTCATTGCGGATCTCTCGACATGGCGCCTTACGTATACGTTGAAAACGGCGTGGTGACGGCAGCTCCCAATCGCATAACCGTGAACAAAGACTATAAGGGCTTTTGGAGAGAGGGACCGACCGGCTATGATTTCGAGCACGTGGACGTGACGCCGAATTTCGTTCGACGAAGCATCGATTACATCCAAGAGCGTGCCGCTACCGGCGAGCCCTTCTTTCTCTATTTGCCTCTGCCCAGTCCGCATACGCCGATCTTGCCGATCGACGCGTTCAAGGGAAAAAGCGGCACCAACTACTATGGCGACTTCGTGCAGCAAGTGGATTGGCATATGGGCCAAATCGTGGACGCTCTGGAATCGAGCGGCGTCGCGGATGACACGATCTTTATTTTCACGAGCGACAATGGGTGCTCGCCACGAGCTGAGTTCAGCGAGCTGGACGCCATCGGCCACAAGCCGGGCGGGATTTATCGCGGGAACAAGGCGGATGCCTACGAAGCGGGTCATCGCGTGCCGTTTATCGTAGATTGGCCGAATGGAGCGAAAACGGGCGAAGTATCGGATGCGACGATTTGCTTGACGGACCTATTTGCTACCTTGGCGGATATCACGGGAGCGGATATACCGGATGATGCGGGAGAGGACAGCGTGAGCTTCCTCAGCGTACTTGAAGGAAAGGCTGATGAGACGCGTGAAGGGACCGTCCATCATTCCATAAATGGATCGTTCGCCATTCGCTCTGGGGATTGGAAATTGATGCTTTGCCCCGGTTCGGGTGGATGGAGCGATCCGAGACCAGCGGATGCTAAGAAAATGCAGTTGCCTCCGATTCAGCTTTTTAATTTGGCGAAGGATCCGGGAGAAACTAATAACGTGTATTTGACGAACCAGGACAAGGTAGTGGAGCTGTACAAGCTAATGGAGTCGTATGTTGCCAATGGCCGCAGCACGCCCGGTCCAAAGCTAAGCAATGAGGGGGAGACGCGAATTGATCCTCCTGGATTTGAAGCCTTGAAGGCAAAGCTAGGAATATAGCTGTAATAAAGGCGTACCGAGGACCCCACCCATCGCTAATGGAACCAAGTAGAAGAAAGTTCATCCAATCGACAAGCGCCGCCTTGGGAGCCCTGTCGTTCCCTTATGTGAGTTCGCGCGCAAATTCCGCCAACGCTTCCAAAAAACCGAATATTCTATATCTTTGCTCTGACCAGCAGCACTGGCAGGCCCAAGGCTCGGTCGACCCCTTCTTTGACACGCCGAATCAAGATGCCCTCGCTGCGGAATCGACTGTGTTTGAGAATGCGTTCTGTACAACGCCCCAGTGCTCGCCCAGCCGCTCATCCATGCTGACCGGCTACTATCCGCACACGACGGAGATGATGAATAACGCAGGCGCGTCGGGCGGGACGGATCTGAAATTGCAGACGATAGGCTCTCACTTGCAGGAAGCTGGCTACACGACGGGTATCTTTGGGAAATGGCATCTAGGCGATGATCCCATTGGCAACGCAGGTTGGGACGAAGAAACCAAGAAAGGACCGGATCCGAAGACGACAGAGCGCGGGATCGGCTTTTTGGAAAAGCATGTGCAGGATGAGCAACCGTTCGCGCTTTTTCTGATGTATTTGGATCCGCATGACATCTATCACTACATTCCGGGAAAGAGCAAGGTTGCTATAGATGATGTCCAGATGCCGGAGTCTTGGAAACGTCAGGATTTCGATGCGGTGCCCAAGGTGCAGCGCGAATTCATGGAGATCAATCAAGGCGCGTTTATCGTTGATGCCGATGAAGACGTTTGGAAGGGATATCGCGATTACTACCGCCAGAAAGTGAAGCTCTACGACGACCATGTCGGCCGGGTAGTTGAAAAGCTAAAATCGCTCGGCCTCTGGGAGAATACGATAGTGGTCAACACATCCGATCACGGCGATATGGATACGTTTCATCGCCTCGTATTCAAAGGGCCATTTATGTACGAGCACATGATGCGGATTCCTTTGTCGATCCGCGTTCCAGGCGCTGTCCCTAGAAAATCGTCCTATAACTGGGTAAATGTCGATACCGTGCCGACATTGCTTGAATTAGCGGGTGGCGTCGCGCCTCAATGCCATGGGCAGTCAGCTGCTGCCGAGGTCCTCGGAGAAGGCTCAACTCCCGATCGTGAATATGTCATTGGCCAGTACTACGGAAAGCAAACTTGGGTAAACCCGATACGCAGCATTCGTAGCCGAGACTGGAAATACAACCTGTACTTGGATTGGGGTGAGGAGCTTTACGACCTAAGGTCTTATCCGGAAGAGATCGTGAACTTAGCCGGAGATCCAAAGCGCGAAAAGATGAAAAAGCGATTGCGGAATCTGTTGGATCGCTGGATAGACGAACACGACGATCCGTTTTATACGTTGTCTACGACTCAATTAGATCCCGATGAAGGCAGTCGTATTCTTAGGAAAAGAGGGTAGAATGAGAATACTATCATTTCTTTATCGATCCGCGCTCATTGCCTGTACGTTCGGTTTCGTCGCTGGTGCGGCGAGTGAAACGAACCGGCCGAATATCTTGTTCATCATGACCGATCAGCATCATGCCAAGATGCTGTCCAGCGCCGGAAATCCCTATTTGAATACGAGAGCGCTCGATCGGATCGCCGAGTCCGGTATTCGCTTTACGAATGCGTATGCGACCAATCCTGTATGCGTTCCCAGTAGAATTTCCATCGCGACGGGAATGATGGCGGGTCGTCTAGGCGTACTTGACAACGGCATGAAGGCGGAGATTCCGGAGCGAATCAAAGCGAATTCCCTTGGAATGCTTCTCAAGCAAGCGGGCTATGATACCTTTTATGGAGGGAAGTCTCATTTGCCGCGTGAGCTCGATCCGCTTGAAGCAGGCTACGATGTGTTTTTTAAGGATCAGCGGGACAAGCTTCCGGGCGCCTGCATCGAGTTCATGGCGAAGGAGCGCGAGAGACCGTTCTTTGCGGTAGCGTCCTTTATCAATCCGCATGATATCTGCTTTGCCTACAATGCGCGGCAAGCGGATAGGGAAGGGAAGCCCTTGGTGGATCAATTGTATCGGGAAGCGCAGTCCTTGCCTGTGGACCAATTGCCGCCGCTTCCTGGTAACCATGGGATTCCAAAGAACGAGCCGAGCGGGATTCGAGATAACTTGAAAGTGGATGCCGTTACGCCCACTCGATTGATTCGGGAAGACTATTCCGATAGGGATTGGCGAAACTATCGGTGGATCTACTGTCGGCTAACCGAACGCGTTGACGCCCAGATCGGCGAGCTGATGCAAGGACTGAGGGACCATGGGTTGGAAGAACGTACGCTGGTTGTCTTCACTGCCGATCACGGCGATATGGATGGAAGCCATCGCTTGGCTTCGAAGAACTTGTTCTATGAGGAATCGGCAGGTGTTCCTTACTTGATGCAGTACAAGGGCGTAATTTCCCCAGGGCAAGTGGACAGCTGCAATTTGATCAGCAATGGATTGGATACGCTTCCGACCCTGATCGAGTATGCAGGAATCCCAATTCCGGATTTTCTGCTAGGACAAAGCCTTCGGTCGATTTCCGAGGGTAGAGTTGAGGCGAATCGTCGCCCCTATGTGGTCGCTGAAAACAATATTGGACGGATGCTTCGCACCCCGCGCTTTAAGTATTGTGTTTATAAAACGGGTACACCTCGTGAATCGCTAGTAGATCTTGAAAAGGATCCTGGAGAGATGAACAATCTGGTGATGTTGCCAGAATACGAAGACATCCTGAATCAGCATCGTGTCTATCTTCAGGAGTGGATCGACGAGTCGAAGGACGAAGATGCAAAATCGTTCGCGATCGCTCCTCGATGAATGCGGGTAGCAGGAGCGTCAAAATCCTTCAAGCAGACCGCCGGTAGCGAAAAACTCTGGATGTTCTGCGGCGATGCGGGCCCGGAGCTTTGGGCGATTCTTGATGACGCGACCCAGCCTTTTCACCTTCGCTGGATCGGATAGGCCTCCGATCTCGGCATTCGCTGGCATTACCTGGCTCTCCCATCCCGCAAGCTCGAGTGGCTTAATGCCCGAAAGGCCAACGCCATTATTATAGGCGCTGGGGTCGAAGCCACCTACAATGTCGACGTTCAAGTTTCCTTTGATCTTCTTCTCCCAGCCACCCGCCCATAGGCAAGCGTTGACCAGGAAGCGGCGTCCGTCCTCGCTCAGCAAGTCTTCCGACGCTCCGTAGGATGCGTACACTACGCGAGCGTCTTTTTTCTCTCCGGACGGAGCGACATAGTGATCGCGGGTCCAGCCTCCGTTTACAATTGGCTTGTCTGCATTTATGTCATCGCTCGCGTGGAAAGTATTGAGCACCTGCACTTCCAAAAGAGGAGTCGCGTCAGGAGGCGGCAGCGATTTGTAGGCGCCCGAGTAGGCATGAATTCGCACAACGCCTTTCAGGATTGGATGGCTTGCAGCGCTGGCGTCCGGCGTAATACGGCAACCCATCACATGGTTCGAGCCGTAGTGGGACTGTCCACGAGTCTTATGCCACGTATTGCCGAATATCTGCTCACCTAGGCCCCCATGATAGTCCTCGCCCTCGTAGTTGAAATTCAACTTCGACCATTTACCGGTCTGCCCATTGAAGCAATGCGTCGAGGTACGGACTCCCACTACGGGTCCACCGCGCTCGAAGTAGTTCACGAGCAAATCAACCTGTTCGTCAGGGAGATTCATGAACCGAGTGTAGAAGAAAAGGAGATCGGCGTCCTTCAATGCTTCCAGACCGGGCATGTTGCCTCCTCCGCCCTTTATGGCGCCTTCTTCATCGAGCCCGAAGATAACAGTACAGCGGAAGCCATGGTGTTTCGCTAGGATCTTGGCGAGGGCAGGACACGTTTCCTCCGATCGATATTCGTGGTCATTGGCGATGAATACGATGTGCTTGCCTTTTCCGATACCAGCCTTGCCCTCGTATACCAGCGTCTCCGCGATTGATGAGACTGTCAGCGCGGCGGCTGCGATCGTGATCTTGATTAGTTTCGCTAGATTCATTCTTGTTCGTCCTTTGCTTTCTTTCCGATTTCGGGATCTTTACAGGACACTAGTTCGACTTACCGATTGGAATCAAATGCGTAGTTCGGGCGATGACGGTTTCTCGTTCCGGAGCGGATTCCTCTTGGCGCAGCTGGCCTGCCTGTTACCTAGAGGTGACAGATAGGACAGATCCTATAAGTTTTTCGAATGTATACCCCTGATTTCAAAGCGGTTTCCGCCGTGGCTATTGGTCATCTTTTTTGTGTAATCGCTTGCGCAACAGATTATTACATAGATTCGGACGCAGGTTCAGACGACAATACGGGGACGGCGTCAGATCAGGCGTGGGCGTCCCTGGAAAAGGCGTGCTCAGGCAGTTATGCCGCGGGCGACCGAATCTTGCTGCAGCGCGGGGACAGTTTTGCGGGAAAGCTCTTTCTTGACGACGTGACGGGAGCGGAAGGAAATCCGATCGAGATTGGAACGTATGGAGAGGGCGAAAAACCGTATATCGATGCGGCGGGCTACCTTGCAGGTGTCCCTTGCGGAATTCCCATTTCGTAGATGTACGCGACCTCAAGATATCGGCAGATGGCGGAGTGACCGTGGATGGCTCGCCGCCCAACGAACGGTACGGTGTTTTGGTGGATGCGACCGTTACTCGTACGACTGGAAATGTGAATATCCATGATCTAGAGATTTTTGACGTGTATCCAGAAACGGCCACCCCACACGAGGGGCGGAACCCCACCACTTACGTGGGCATAGGTATACGGCTTTGGGGGGCTGAGGACATCCGTTCATCAAGCTTCAAGGTGGAGGGATGCGACTTTAAGAGAATGGGATTCAAGTCGGTCGAAATGCGTCGCGTCAACGATATCGAGCTCTTGAACAATACCATGACGGATATTGGAGGACCATCGCTTCAAGCGAGTCGGTGCGATAATATCGTCGTTCGAGGCAATACAGTCGATGGCTCGGGCCAATATGTCGATCCACACATGCACGGACGCGGGAGCGGCATTTGGACCTGGACCTGCAACAACGTCCTTATCGAGAACAATCGCTTTATGCGAGCTCGCGGGCGAAATGATTCCTGTGGCGCCCATATCGACTTCAATTGCAACGATGTGATTATTCAATACAATCTCAGCGTCGACAATGCCGGAGGATTCGTTGAAATCCTGGGCAATAACAATAATTGCGCCTACCGTTACAATGTATCCATAAATAATGGACATCGACTAGCAGGCGTGGATGGGGCCGATCTAAATGGCCAAATTCTGTGGACGGGCGGATTTGTCGGTGAGAACAATCCGAGGAATGGCCCCTTCAATAGCTACATCTATAACAATACGATCTACCAGAAGGCCGATCAGAGAGCGGGTTTTTCGTTTCAGAGCACAACCGGAGGACTCTACATCGCCAACAATATCTTCTTCCTAGAGGGGCCGACGGCCTACGACTTAGGAGGTCCTTGGATACAGGGAGCCGTGGATCGCGTGGTTTGGGAGAATAACTTGTACCAGCGGGCAGATCTCCTATCGGCGAATATGCCGATTACCGACGCGGCTCCATTAGTGGGAGATCCGGGATTTGCCAATTTAGGAGGCTTGGAGGCGGAGGATTACCGACCTTACCGCTTCGAGAACGTTAAGGACAAGAGCGTGCCGATTCAGAATTTACCGGCCGATTCTGTGGGTCCCAAAGTGGGGTTCGAGGTTGCATCGGACTTTTTTGGAAATCCGATTGTGGGGATTCCAGACCTCGGAGCCATTGAAACGGGAGATGCCCGGCCACCATTGCCAGAGGCGGCTTCGTTCGACACGGTGCCGGCTCCTATGGACGACGCATCCGTTGTGATGGAAGGTGTGCGCGTATTTGAGCCGGTCGAGTACTATTTCGAGGAAGTGTCTGGAAATGCAGGAGGTACCGATTCGGGCTGGCAAAGCGATCGGACTTACATTGATCCGGGCCTCGCTCCGCGAACGGCTTACAAATACCGGGTTTCGCTGCGTGATGCTCAGAATCAGGAGATCGCGCCGAGCGGTATTGAAGAAGCGGTGACACCAGTGGTGGATCCCTTCCAAAATTTGCTCGTATTCGAAGAGGACTTTAATGCCACCTCATTTTTGGGGAATATTAACGTGCCCTTTCCTCCGGATGCGTGGTACCAGATCTGGAGAAATCCATGGCAGGCGGATTCGTCGGGAAGTTTGGATTCTGTCTTTCTGGTAAGCGGCGATACTCAGCTGCTGAGAATCGGATATGGATTCGACGAGGTCCTTGTGCGCCATTATATCGAGGAGACCTGGAACCCGAATCGAGACTATCGCTTTACGGGCGATTGGGAAATTCGAACCGTGCTGGACAACACCCTTGGCTTCATTGCTGGCGTTGGAGAATTCGAGCCGGATACGGGCGAGTTGCTTCAGTGAATTAAGGAAGCGGTTTTTGGTGACCTGGAATCTCCCGCAGTAGGGGAGCGCGGCGATTTTGAGTTGAATATAACGTCAGCGGAGCTGCAAGCAGCCAACGTAAGCGCGGACAGCTACATTGGTGTCTTCTTCCATCATGACGATGATGGCGTACTGTTCAATGAAGGAGATGGCGCTACCGCTCGGAATGACGTCTACCTCGTGGACAACCTGGAGCTATGGCAGCTCGCCAGCGATCCAGATACCGATGGCGACGGCATGACGGATGCCTTCGAAACTGCCTACGGATTCAACCTCAGCGATGCCGCGGCCGATCTCGATGGCGATGGCCTGCTCAATGTATCCGAATTCATTCTAGGGACCTTGCCGAACCAGGAGTCGATCGCGTTCTTGCCTCCAGTTTCTGTGGCGGAAAAGTGGAACGCGGGTAGAAATTCCTGCCAGCGAATTGCGTGAGGGGCGAATTTATCTGCTCGAGCGGTCCGAGGATCTGGGGGAAACGGATCCTTGGCGCGTCGTGGACTCCTTTGTACCTGGTCCTGGCGATAGCGGGTCCAGCCATGTCTTTGACCTTCAGAGCGCAGACGGCGTTGGGTTCTTTCGGATACGGATCGAGTGGGCGCGCTAGGGGGTAGCGAAGGATCTCTTTTTGATCGAGCTTGGATTCGAAGGCCGATTAGGTTTGGTTCATGAAGCTCCTTACCCTGTGCTCGCTTGTCGTTGGAATTTGCGCCGCTTCCTGCTTTGGAGGCCAACCCTATCAGATTTCGAAACCGGGGAAACTCCTCCTGAAGCAAGACTTCGATAGCCCTGAGCTTCCGGAGCTATTTACAGTGGGCAAAGGAGATTGGAAAATAGTCGAAGGCGCGATGCGCGGTCGGCAGCTGCTGGAAGACAAGCATACCGCATTTCGAAAGATCTATCTCGATCATCAAGATGTGATCTACGAGTATGATATGAAGCTCGAAGGCGATGGATTCCACCAGCTGCTGATAAATTGGGGCCTAGCCCATATCGCGAAGTGCGTGGTTCGCTACGACAGCGCTACGGTATTCAAGATTAAGGAGAAGAAAAAGCGCGAGCAGATGGCCGCTCTCAAGCACGACCTAGGGCGCGATCCGCTCAAGGGCGAATGGGGCGAAGCGACCTTCGCGATGGATGAAACGGCGGTTTCGATCGAGGAAGGAAAATGGCATCGCGTCGTTATTGAAATGGTCGGGGATACGATCACTTTGTCGGTCGATGGGTGCGTTGCGCGTGGCACCCATGTAGGGCTCACGGAAATGAAGGATAATTTCGGCTTTCAAGCGGGGGGCCTCGAAAGCTACACCTACATAGATAATATACGCGTTTATGAAGCGATTCCAAGCAACTCCTAATCCCACTATCGATGCCATTTAAGTTTACTGGATTTACGGACGAAGCCGAGCGCTCGCTCGACGGGCAGATCTCTACCTTGCGCGAAGTGGGCTGGTCGGCGATTGAACTGCGATTGATCGATGGCAAGAACGTGTGCGACCTCTCGGATGACGAGTGGACATCTGTTCGCGATCGACTAGCAGCCGAGTCGATTCAAGTCGTTGGATTCGGAGGCCAGATCGCGAATTGGGCTCGTCCCATTGATTCGGATTTCGCCCAGGACGTCGCTGAGCTGCGCCGTGTGGCTCCCCGTATGCGAGAAATAGGGACGCGCTTTCTAAGAGTGATGTCCTATCCGAATTCAGAATCCAATCCTCTTTCTCGATCAGATTGGAGAAACGAAACCGTTCGTCGTTTTCGAGAATTGGCGACAATTGCTGAAGGAGAGGGAGTTGTTCTTGCCCATGAAAATTGTAGTGGATATGGCGCTACGTACGAAGGATATTTGGAAATGGTCGAGGCAGTAGGCAGCGATGCCTTGCAACTGATTTTCGATACAGGCAACAATAGCCTGCATGCAAACGATTTAGAGGATACCTGGAATTACTATCAAGCCTGCCGAGACCTGGTTGCCCATGTGCATATAAAATGCGCGAAGCCGGGCAGCGATGGGGGCGACTACGTAACCTGCTATGTGGATGAGGATCCCTTGCAGCGACGGATAATTGAGGATCTGGAGAGGGCCGGTTACGATGGCTGGCTGTCAATTGAACCGCATATAAAGGCTGCGATCCACGCCGGCCAAGACATTGACGAGTCCGGTGAAGGCCGGACGGTGTGGGTGAATTTCGCCAAAGGATTGGAGACTCTTGTCGCCGAAATTAGCGATTGATAAGCGCTCTGGCCAGACTCGGGCATTAGCTGGCGTTTCCTTTTTTATGGTATGGATTGTCTGTCTTGCCTCACTCTGATTTCGTCCCTTAAATTCATAGGAAATGAACACGCACATCTTTGAGACTCGTGAAGAAATGGGATCCGAGGCGGCCGCCACTGGCATTGCCCAATTGAAGCGCGCTATCGAGGATCGGGGCGAGGCCAACCTCATTGTGGCCACGGGAAATTCCCAATTTGAGATGCTCGAGAACTTGCGAAGCGCAGCTCTGCCCTGGAATCGTATCAATGGGTATCACTTGGATGAGTACATAGGCCTCCCGATCACTCACGACGCGTCCTTTCGAAAGTACCTAGCGGATCGGTTCGTAAGTCGACTTCCGGAACCTATGAAGGCCTTCTGCTACCTGGACGGTGAGACGGATCCGGTTGAGGAGTGCGAACGCGCCAGCGCCTTGATTCAGAAAGATGCTATCGATGTAGCGTTTGTGGGAATCGGCGAGAACGGTCATTTGGCATTCAATGATCCTCCGGCGGATTTTGAGACGGATGTTCCCTATATTGTCGTAGATCTCGATGAAGACTGTCGGAATCAGCAATTTGGGGAAGGCTGGTTTCCGGATTTGGAGGCGGCGCCGAAGCAAGCGATTTCGATGTCCGTTCGACAAATCATGGAAAGCCAATGCATCGTTTGTACGGTTCCCGATCGACGCAAAGCCAAAGCGGTTAGAGATGCCTTGCGAGGAAAGGTGACCCCTGATGTCCCTGCTTCGATTTTACAGACCCATCCTAATTGTCATGTTTTCTTGGATGCGGAGGCGGCGTCGCTATTATAGATGAGGCCGTTCGATCTTCAGATCAATGGATACGCTGGAGTCGACTTCTGTAGCTCGGAGCTTTCGCTCGAGCAAATGGAGAGAACGTGCCATGCTCTAGAAGCTGATGGAGTCGATTCTGTATTGGTGACGGTAATTACGGATTCGATCGCCGATATGGATCTCAAGTTGCGAAATTTGGTAAGTATCCGCGAAGCGAGCGCCGTGGTTCGCAAAGTGTTTTCCGGTATCCATATAGAAGGGCCGTTTATCAGTCCGGAGAGGGGATATGTTGGCGCTCACCCGCCGGAATCCGTTGTCTCCGCTAGTCTCGATGACGCGAAGCGGCTTGTGGATGCGTCGAATGGACTGACTAAAGTCGTTACGCTCGCTCCAGAGCGCGATCCTGGTTTTGCGGTGACGCGCTATCTAGCTGAGCAGGGAGTCATCGTTTCTGCAGGACATTGCGATCCTTCGACCGATGATCTCCAAGGCGCTATCGACAATGGGCTTTGCATGGTGACTCATTTCGGGAATGGGTGTCCCGTTGCGTTGGACCGGCACGACAACGTATTGCAGCGATTCCTGAGCTTTCGGGAATCCCTCTGGTTTTGCTTCATACCGGATGGCGCTCACATAAATTTCACTGCGCTGAAAAACTATCTCGATTTTGTCGGATTCGATCGATCGATAGTAGTTACGGATGCGATTGCCGCTGCGGGGCAGGGGTCTGGTCAGTACGAAATCTCAGGTATGCGCGTCGAGGTGGATGATGAAGGAATTGCTCGCAAGCCGGGTTCTCTCAACTTGGCGGGCTCGACCTTGACGATGCCGAAGTTGCTCAAAAATCTTTCGGAATGCCTCGGGCTAAGCGAGGCCTCCCTCGAACGCCTCGTTGATACCAATCCACGAACCGTCCTTTCAGGAGCTTTGCCTTCATGAAATTCTCATTCAAGTCGATAGGCCCCGCAATTATTGTGACTGCGGTCGTGCTTGGGCCGGGATCCATTCTCACGAGCTCCAAGGTGGGAGCTAGCTTTGGATTGGCAGGTCTATGGGTGATCGCTGGAGCTTCCGCTCTCATGATTGGCATGGTAGCTTTAGCCGCGAAGTTGGGCGTTGAATACAAGAATAGCCTATGCACGGAATTGGCCGATCGATTGGGAAGGCCGATGGCTATCGCTGTAGGGTCGGTGCTTTTCGTTTTAGTCGCCTTGTTTCAATCTTCGAATAATCTGGCATTGATAGGCGGTTTAGAACCGCTCCTAGGTTTAGATTCGATGAGCCTGGGGATGCGCGTATTCGTACTCGTCCTAGTTAACTTCATTGTCATAGCGGCTGTGTATGTATCGCGTGACCTCTATAAGATCGTTGAGTCCGCAATGAAGTTGCTCGTTGGAATTATGTCATGCGCCTTCCTAGCCAATTTTGTCGTAGTTCTCATGAATGGTCGAAACTACGAGCCCGTCTATCCGGAATCATCGATTGATTGGCTTCCGTTGCTGGCGATGATTGGGACAACCTTTTCAGTCGCAGGCGCGTTTTTTCAAAGCTACTTGGTTAAGCAAAAAGGGTGGGGGCCTGATGACGTGGAAAAGAGTTTATCTGATTCGGTAATGAGTATAACAATACTGGGTACGATGACTGCTATTATACTGATGACCGCGTGGCGCGTATTTTATGGAAATCCGGCAGCGCCATCGCTGAGCTCCGTTGGTGAAGTCGCGCGACAATTAGAGCCCTTGTTCGGTTCGTTCGCGATGGTGATTTTCAGCGTGGGTATATTGGCAGGAGGAGTGAGTTCTTTTCTCGTCAACGCATTGATTGGAGGAACTGTGTTCGCGGATTCACTGAATAAGGGGTCCAGCTTGAGCCAGCCGTGGCCCCGCCATCTAACGGTGGTGGCGCTATTGGTCGGAATGACCGTGGCTTTGGCCTCTCTTATTCGCGAGAGCGGCGTGGTTTACCTGATAACGTTCGCCCAAGCGCTGACAGTGCTCGGCATTCCCGTGCTCGCTCTGTCTCTCGTGTACCTTGGAACGCGACCAGACTTGACCGGTCCACAAAAACCAGCTCGTTGGATATTGGGACTCTCGCTGTTTGGATTCGCCGTCTCATGCTTTTTAGCCTATCTAACGGCGCTCCGTATTTTTCAGTCCTTTGGCTAGATTGACTGGGCGTTTTTGAGTAGCAATTGTCCAAATGCAATTCACGATCTCATTGGACCTACCTCAACCCCATTCCTAAATGATGCGAAAACACAGCTGGATCTCATTTCTTGCCCTCTTCATTTTAACTCCCGCGGCGCTAGGGAACGAGCGTCCCAACATTATCGTCATCCTTGCTGACGACATGGGATATTCAGATATCGGCTGCTACGGTGGCGAAATAGAGACGCCTCATCTGGACTCGTTGGCGGCTGGTGGGCTGCGTTTCAAGCAGTTCTATAACAGCGCTCGTTGCTGCCCGACTCGGGCGTCCCTGATGACGGGTCTTCATCCGCACGAGACGGGTATCGGTCATATGACGAACCCTCCATTGACCACTAAGCACGATGCGGGACCGGATTATCCGAATTACAGAGGCGAGCTTAATCGAAATTGCGTTACCATCGCGGAAGTATTGCAGCCGGCGGGCTATGCCACGCTCATGGCTGGGAAATGGCATCTGGGATACGATCGTCACGAATTGCGGCCGCTCCAGCGTGGATTCGAGAAATTCTATGGCTGCTTGGCAGGAGCGACCAATTTCTTTTACCCAACGCATCCGCGCGGAATGTGGTACGGAAACGAGGCGATCAAGAATCCCGAGTCCACCACGGATCGGCGCTTCTACACGACCGATGCGTTCACGGACCACGCTATCAAGTTCATTGCTGAGGAGAAGGCGGATCGCGATCGCCCGTTCTTTCTGTATCTCGCTTATACTGCTCCGCATTGGCCCTTGCATGCGCATCAGGAAGAAGTCCAGAAATACGTGGGCAAGTACGGCATGGGATGGGACAAGCTGCGCGAGCAGCGCCTGGCGAGGCAGGTGGATATGGGCTTGGTGGATCCGGATTGGGAACTGACTGATCGCTTTGACGTTCCTTGGGACTCCTTGGATGCGGAGAAGCAGAAGGAAATGGATCTGCGCATGGCCTACTATGCTGCTATGATCGATCGCATGGACCAGAATGTCGGCAAGCTGGTCGATCACCTGAAAGCGAATGGTCAGTTCGAAAACACGCTCATTCTGTTTCTGTCCGACAATGGCGGATGCGCCGAAGGGGGGGAGCTCGGGGGAAGAACGGATCCCTACGATCTGGAGACCTGGGAAGCGACCTATGGAGCGGGACCTAGCTACGGCGGCAATTGGGCAAATGCATCCAATACGCCGTATCGAAAATTCAAGCACTACACTCATGAAGGAGGAATTGCGACACCGTTAGTGGCGCATTGGCCAGCAGGTATCGAAGGAAAGGGCGTCTTGGTCCCGGATGCTGCTTACCTGCCGGATTTCATGCCGACGTTCATTTCCTTGGCTGAGGCGAGCTATCCAAAGACGTTCCATGGAAATCGAATTCCTCCTCTAGCGGGCGTCTCCTTAGAAGCGGCGTTTAAGGGCGAACGAATTGCGCGCACGGATCCTTTGTATTTCGAGCACGAGGACAATGCGGCCTTGATACAGGGCAATTGGAAGCTCGTAGGAACCAAAGTGTCGGTGTACGACGGACCGGATGCCAGCAAATGGGAATTGTTCAATCTAGCAAAGGATCGAACCGAAACCAACGATCTGGCCGCTTCGCATCCCGAAGTGCTCCATAGCCTGTCTCGGCAATGGCTTACTTGGGCCCAGGACGTCGGTGTTTTCCCCAAGCCCTCGAAGAAGAGCTTTTAGGCGGTTTGGATGCTTAAGGGACTGCAGCAGAACAAAGGCGCGGTTGGAGCCCATCTCTGCGGCGCATATCTGCGGAATCGGGCTCGAGCACGCGGTCTGCTTGGGGAGAAAGAAGATCCGGATACGCCAAACAATGACCTGATTCGCGCAGCAAATCACGATATGGCAACGTGGGTACGCCAGCTTTAGCTGGCAGGGATCCCGAGAATCTAGTTTTTTGGATACACGATCATGAAATTCCTACTCGCTTATACTGCGCTTTTCTTCTGTTCGTTTTGTTTCGCCGACGATCGCCGCCTGGATTTCGAAGACAATTTCGATGACCGAACCGAATTGGGGAGTGGCTATGTTCCCTCGATTTCGAGTGATGGAGCGTGGACATTCAAGGAGGGTATCCTCGTGGGGACTCAGACCCGCAGCGATCATGGCTCCGTAATGCGGAAGCAGCTTACGTTTCGGAATGTCGATATAGAAGTCGATTTTCGGCTCAACGGCGGGACGCGATTCAATTTCGTGATTGGCGACAAGAACGAAAAGAGCACTCACGCGGGTCATATTTGCCGTGTTTCCCTGAACCCTCCGAGGGTAAATGTAAGCGACGATAAATCGGGTATCTATAATTTGGATATACGCGCGATGCGTCTAGATCCCAATCTTTCCGAAAAGAAAAAGGAGTGGCTCGCCACGTTTCTCAAAGATAAGAACGATGCCGGGCAATTCGATATCAAGCAGGGAGAATGGTACCGTTTGCGCGTACGCATCAAAGATGATCTCATGGAAGCGTATATCGATGGAGAGCTGATTGCGTCAGTCCAATCTCCTGGAATTGCCCACCCGACAAAGACTCAGTTTGGAATGACCGTAAACGGATCGACTATCGATTTCGACAATATGAAAGTCTACGATGTGGAACTGTAGATCCTGAATTGCCTCCTAGTGGGCTGCGACTTGTCGTTTTGCCTGATCCGGGGTCGCTGTGTCAGTTCACTCGTTCACTTCCATCGTTTAAGATTCGTCCGCCGCGTCCAATCGAGCCTATAACCTGTAATCATAGGAAACCATGATACGAAACCCAATCATCCTTGCTCTCATTGGAGCGCTGTCTTTCTCGGCGTGGGCGGCTAGCCCTAATTTAGTCATTATCTACACGGACGAACACAACTTCCGTACTTTGGGATGCTATCGCGACCAACTGTCTCCTGAGGAAGGCTTCGTATGGGGAGAGGGCGTTAAAGTGGATACGCCGCATATCGACGCCTTGGCTAAAGAAGGCGCATTGTGCACCAGCTTCTACGTGGCGACTCCCGTTTGCTCGCCATCGCGGGCTTCAATCGTATCTGGACTGTATCCGCATGCGACCGGGGTGCCTAAGAACGACCTGCCGATGAAGGACGACGTGCGTACCTTCGCTCATGCGCTGAGCGAAAAAGGATACGCTACCAGCTACATCGGCAAGTGGCACCTGGATGGGACGGCTAAGCCTGGATGGGAGCCCGAGCGGAATTTCGGCTTTGAGGACAATCGCTACATGTACAATCGGGGCCACTGGAAGAAATTCAAGGAAATGCCCGATGGACCGCGCGTGGCCACCCTCAATCGAAAAGGCGAACCCAACTACGATGTCGGAAAAGCGGACGCGTCGAACTATGCCACGGATTTCCTGATGGACCGGACCATCGACTTTATTCGAGAGAACAAGGACAAGCCGTTTTGCGTAATGCTGAGCCTGCCGGATCCCCATGGGCCGAATACGGTGCGTGAGCCTTATGATACGCGATTCGATCACCTCGAATTCAAGTCGCCCGACACCATGTTCAAGAGCGTTTCGGAGATGCCGAAATGGGCTACATCCAATAGTTTTATTTGGGAGCAAACCCTGAAGCAGAAAAGCATGGGGGCTTATTTTGGAATGGTGCAGCTTATCGACGACAATGTTGGCAAGCTGCAACGATTCCTGGAAGACAATGAACTGGAAGAGAACACGATAGTCGTTCTGACATCGGATCATGGCGATTTGATGGGCGAGCATCGGCTCCACAATAAAGGACTTCCCTACGAAACCTCTGCCTGCGTCGCTTTCATTGTGAAATACCCTAAGAATGTCGCTGCAGGGAAAGTGATAGACTCTGCCATGACCTCAGCGGATTTTGGGCCGACAACGCTCAGCCTTATGGGCTTTAAGAACGCCCTGCCCGATGCCCATGGAGAAGATCTTTCCGCGTTATTTAAGAATCGGAGCGATCGCGGGGACCCAGATCGCATTGTCTACCTGAGGGCGACCAATTACGAGTCCCGCTGGATAGCGGCGGTCAACGATCGCTACAAGCTGGTTTACTCGATTTCGGACAAGCCTTGGCTCTTTGACTTGGAAAAGGACTTTGAGGAGCTGACGAATTATGCCGAGGATCCAGAATATACTGGTATTCGAGAAACGCTTACGAAGGCGATGGTTTCGCAAATGAAAGCGACAAAGGATCCGGTATTGAAAATGAAGGCCTACCAAGAATGGCTGGGCGCTTATTGAACTGGAATCTCGTGCATGGCGATTACGGTTTTGCTCTCGACGGAGCCGACAAAGTGCCGTTTCTGCACGGCTAGGTAGTCGGGGTTAGCGAAGAATTGATCCATGACTTCTCTGCTGGGAAACTCGATAGTGAATACGCGATTAATGACCTCGTCCGTTTTAGAACGTAGCGTTTTCGCGATCTTGAAGTCATAGCCGAATGATCCTCCAAAGGACTCTAGGATCGGCGTCATTCCTTCCCGGTATTTCTGATACGCGTCGTCGTCGATGACGTGAAGTCCCATTATGCGTTCGAATGGCATTGGCAATTTTCGTTAAGTTGGTTTCGTTATCTCGATAAAGGTTGTCAAGAGCGGCCTGTCTTTGTGGTAACACCAATTGCTCTTGCTGAAGTCGGGCTCTTCCTGTGGGGAAGTCACTGGGTAGTTGCGAAATATCTCTTGGAGCTCCTCATGGCTAAAGTACCGGCAGCCTTTGTTGTAGGGTATTGGCTCTGGGGCGCAATCCGTCGTAATGAAGAGCTTTCCGCCATTCTTGAGACAACGGTACATCTGCGATGGCTCGCTCGAATGCCGGTATGTGCTCGATAACGGATATAGACGAAATGGAGTCGAAGGATTCATCGGGATAGGGCATTGACATAATATCCACACTTCTTATGCGGATATTGCTCGTTCTGTACGTGATGGCTCGATACCAGCGCTCGCTGGGTTTCTTTTTCAGGATGCCGATCCGTCGCAACGCATTCTTATATATTCTTTCTCCAAGCAAATCGGATGCGATGACTTGTCGCGAACGCTTGCTCAGCCAGATTGGGAGAAACGTGTTAACGCATCCGGTATCCAGTACCGAGCTATGCTCTTTGCTCGTATCGAATCGGCTCAGGAGCTGGGTGAGCTCCCAATCCCGCATGCGAATCGGATAGGCGTATTGCGACGGTATCGAGGACCGAACGATGTCATCGTATTCGGCCAGCAAACGAAAGTGCGTTTCATCGCATTCTGATTGTTTGAAGAATTTCAAGGTAGCCACGCCAGTAATGTAAGCGCGGACTTTACTTTAGTGGCGAGCGTTGGACCCTTGTCGAGTATAAGGTAGCGCCTTTTTGCCAGATGCTCGGATTTCGGAGCTCGGCATTGCTGGTCAGGCGATAATGTCGTGAACTACGTGGCCATGCACGTCGGTCAATCGGAAGTCCCGTCCTTCGTGGCGGAATGTGAGCTTCTCGTGATCCATACCAAGGAGATGGAGAACCGTCGCGTGAAGATCGTGCATATGCACCTTATTTTCGATCGCATATTGGCCAAATTCGTCGGTCCGGCCGTATATCAAGCCGGGTTTCACACCTCCGCCCGCGAGCCAAACGGTGAAGCCGGTGGGATTGTGATCGCGCCCGGTGCCATTCTTCTGAGCGTAGGGGGTACGGCCGAATTCGCCTCCCCACCAGACGAGAGTATCCTCTAGCAAACCGCGTTGCTTCAAGTCGGTGAGCAGACCTGAAATGGGCTTGTCGACGGCTAGAGCATGCTCCTTGTGCTTGGGCATGTCGCTATGCTGGTCCCAGGCTGGATTGTTGGAATTGTCGCTGTAGTTGACCTGTATGAACCGGACCCCCGCCTCAGCCATGCGCCGCGCCATGAGGCATTGGCGGCCGTAGTTGTCAGTAGGCTCCTCATCGATACCGTAGAGCTTCTTGGTGGCAGCGGATTCCTTCGAAATATCCATTACTTCCGGCGCGTTCGCCTGCATGCGCCAAGCGAGCTCGTACGAGCTGATCACCGCTTCAAGCTCTGTGTTGCTGGGAAGGCCTTGGCATTGCTCATGGTTCATTGCCTGAAGCAGGTCGAATTGACGTCGACGTTGCTCAGGCGAGCGCTCCGATGAACTCAGATTCTGGATACCGATATCGGAGGCTTTCATGCCCACCCGCCCGACGGCCGTGCCTTGATAAGCTGCGGGAAGGAAGGCATTGCCGTAGTTTCGAGGGCCGCCATTGCCCATCGATGGACTCAGGCTGATGAATCCGGGCATATCCTGATTTTCGGTACCGAGTCCATAATTCACCCAGGCCCCCATTGAAGGGCGTATCAAATTGGTGGAACCTGTATGAAGAAAGAGCGTTGCCGATCCGTGCGCCACGCCTTCGGTATGCATGGATCGAATTTGGCAAAAATCGTCGGTATGGTTCGCCATGTGGGGAAAGAGCTCGGATACCCAAGCCCCGTTTTGGCCGTGGCGCTTGAAGCCCCACAAGGGCTGCATGACGCGCTGATGCGAGCCCATGCCAGTCTTGGCGAGGATTCGCTGATCCGTGAAGTCCAGCATGCGTCCATTGTTCTTGTACAGCAGGGGCTTGTAATCGAAGCTGTCAACCTGGCTGACGCCTCCCGCCATAAAGAGAAAGATGACTCGCTTTGCCTTCGGAACGACATGTGGCACGCGGGGTAAAAGCGGGTTGGCGATCGAACTCGCAGCAGCTTGCTGCGAAGCGATTCCCGCCGCTGCCATATAGCCGAATCCGCAGGCGATGTGTTGCAGGGCATCTCGGCGAGATATTGAACGGAATGGCGGTAGCGGGGGCATGGCTCTAGTTGAGGTATCGGAAATCGACCGATCCAAACAGCGACTGGTATATGGAGGACCATTCTGCCACTGAATCGCTGGATTGTCCACTTTTAAGAAAATTCTGGACGAGCGTCCGCTCTGTCTCGGAGGGAGGGCGTCCTAGAGTAGCGATGAATGCCTGCTCGATTCGCTGCGTAGGATCTTCGATCTCTTGGAGAATGCGTTCCGCTGCCATGGTTGATTGCTCGACGATGAACGGGTCGTTCAACAGATACAGCGCTTGCAGGGCCACGGTGGTCACAGGGCGCTGGCCCAACGTGAAATTAACGTTGCCGAAGTCGAAGAGCTCGTGTCTCCGTACGCGAAAGGCGGGGGTGTAGACACTGCGCCGCTTGTCCTTGAAAATATAGTTGTACTCGACTTTCTGCGCAGCGGTGCTGTTGGCGTTTATTTCTTGGGCTCCGTCGATATTGGGACCGTACTGGGTGAGGTCGAGTTGGCCGTTGACCGCTAGAATTGCGTCACGAAGCTGCTCCGCATCCAGGCGCCTGCGCGGAAACACGGCGAGGAGGCGATTGTCAGGGTCTCGTTCTAGGACTTCCGGGCTTTGTACCGTTGATTGGCGCCAAGCCCGTGAAAGCATTATTTCTCGGATGGTTCGCTTGATCGACCAGTCGTTGTCCTGAATGCGGATCGCCAAATAATCCAATAATTCCGGATGCGATGGTAGCTCGCCGGTGCTGCCCAAATTGTCGACGCTGCGAACGATGCCCTCGCCGAACAGCCAGGCCCAGATCCGATTGGCTAGGACTCGAGAGGTGAGTGGATTGTCCGGACTGGCGATCCACTCTGCCAGCTCTAGCCGACCGCTGGAGCCTGCAGGAATGACGGGGGACGTTTCATGAGTCGCGACCTGCAAAAACCCTCGAGGAACGATGTCGCCGCGTCGGCTTTCTTCGCCTCGAATGCGAATCGCGGAATCGCTGGGATTGGGGTCTTCGGATACGACCATCGCCAAAGGCCAGCTCTTGAGCGTTTTGGTGATCGGCTTCAGGCGCTTGTTCAGGGATCCGATCAACTTGTTCAGGGCGGCAAGGCGCGACTCCCTATCCACTATCTGAGTTTCAGGCTCAAGGAGAATCCACTGTACTGCATCGGCAACTACCTGTCCATCGGTATCCTCGTTCCCGATTCGGACACTGTATTCAGTATTAGAATTCAGCTTAAAATTGCCGAGGGAGTGAAAGCGACCGTAAATTTGAGGCGCGACCTTCTGGTCGACCCGAACGACGCTCTCGCCACCGGCATGAGTGACGGTGACCGGAGTTCGCGTGGAGTTGCTTTCTTCATATGGGTAGGCGAGCCGGATCTCGTAATGTCCGCTAAGCGGGATTTTCGTTAGGAACGATAGGGATTTCTGGCCTTTGCCCGAGTCTCCATCATGGTAGTATCCTTCGCCGATGTAGTTTTGCGAATATTGCGAGAATTTCCATTCGCCATGGACCTTGGCGTTGTTCTCGTCGATCACGATTCCTGGAAAGAGACGGGACGGCTTTGGCAGTCCAGGCTCCGGGGCATTGGCTTTGTCCTGCGTAAGCAAAGCGAGCTCAGCCCGTTTTTGGCTCAATCTTGGCTTGATGTCCGCTTCGGCTGCGAGAGCCTGTTCCATATGCACGGCCCGCTCTCCTTCCAAAGGGAGGCGTTCATCGATCCAGCGGGCAACGTTGTCGGTGTAGTTGAATAGCGTTCGCGTGCTTTTGAAGATGCCTGCCATCGCGTAGTAGTCCGCGGTTGGGATGGGGTCGAATTTGTGGTCGTGGCAGCGGGCGCAACCCATAGTCATGCCTAGGAAAGCCTTTCCGAGCGTGTCAATCTGCTCGTCGATTACATCGTAGCGAAGCAACTGCTTGTCCTAGAGCTCGTAGTTGGTGGGTCCGAGCGCCAGAAACGCTGTCGCAACCAGTTGACGTCTCTTTTCGGAGGGGGATTCTGCGGGCATCAAGTCGCCTGCGAGCTGTCCCTTGATGAATTGGTCGAAAGGAATGTCCGCATTGAAGCTCTCAATGACGTAGTCTCGATAACGCTAGGCATCCTTGAAGAGCAAGGTGCGACCGCCTCCACTTGATTCGGCGAATCGGGCAACATCTAACCAATGACGTCCCCATCGCTCGCCGTACTGAGGCGAATCGAGGAGGGTGTCGACTAGGCGCTCGAATGCGTCGGGCCGCTTATCGTCAAGGTATGCCTGGATCTGCCCAGGTGTTGGTGGAAGCCCGATCAACGTGAAATAGGTCCGTCTGACGAGATCCAGCCGACTTGCTTCGGGAGCGAATTGAAGCCCATTCGCATCGTGCTTGGCAGCTATAAACTGATCGATGGCATCGGTTGGGTCTTGGGCTTGACCCGACAATTCAGGTAGTTCGATAGGTCGGAATGACCAGAAATTACACCCTTCTTCGATGCTGAGCCCCTCTTGCTTCTTGTGCGCGATCTCCCCCGAATGCGGATCAGGGGCTCCCATGGATATCCAATCTTCCAGCGCGGCGATGGCATCGGCGGAAAGCTTGGTCTTGGGAGGCATTTGAAAATCGGCGTCCTCGTAGTGGATCGCATGGACCAAGCGGCTCTTCTCCGGACTCCCCGGAACTAGGGCCGATCCATTGTCGCCACCGATTTCCCAGCCTTCCTTGAAATCCAGCCGGAGGCCTCCTTTCTGCTTGTCGGGGCCATGGCACTCGAGGCAGTTGTCGAGAAAGATGGGTCGGATGCGTGACTCGAAGAACGCTACTCCTTCGTCCATTGGCGTCGAAGCGATGATCGAATCAACCTGGAGTCCGAGCAGCGTGAAACAGCCGGCAATCAACCGGAAACAGGGACTTCTCGAGGGTTGGGGCATCGTCATAAAGACGCTGCTAAAGAATATGAACGGAGCAATTCTGTCGAGGCATTTGAAATTTTTACAAAATGCTCCCTTTCGCTTGGACAATTACGTCAATTCTTTGGCAATTAGCCTGAAATATCGATTTACTGCTTTAAAAAGCGGCCTAAATCGGGTCATATTCCTACTATGTCAAAGAACCTAAGCGATCTCGGTGGGCGGAAGGGCATCGAGGAGAACCTGTTCTCCAAGATCGGCCAAGCCAGCCAAGAAGCGGACGGCGCCCCTTCTTTGGAGGAAATGGAGCGTCTTGCGGACGAATTCCTGGCGGGAAAAGCCAATGTCTACGGAACGGCCACGTTCTATGATTTCCTAAAGCCAGAAAACAAGGGAAAGAAGGTTTATGTTTGCAACGGATCTGCCTGCTTATGCGCCGGCACTCAAGAGGCGTTGCTATCCGATTTGAAGGGATCCTTCAAAGAAGAAGAGATCGGCCATATGACCTGCCTAGGCCGTTGTCACGAGAACGGAGCATTCCACTATCAAGGAAAGAACTACAGCGCCTTGGGGGATGGCCAATTGGAGTCGATTCTTTCCACCGACGGAGACGAGCTGAACGTTGATCGCTACCAGATCGGTTCCAAAGGCGAGGCCGTTCTCACGGCTGAGTTCGAGGGTATGGAATCGTATGCGGCTTTGCTGAAAGACGCCTTGTCCAAGGATTCCGCGGACGTGCTCGAGGAAGTGAAGTCCGCAGGAATACGCGGTCGCGGGGGAGCGGGATTTCCAATGGGCGTGAAGTGGGAATTCGCTCGCAATGCGGAAAGCGAATTAAAATTCATTATTTGCAATGCGGATGAGGGCGATCCCGGAGCCTATTCGGATCGTTATTTGCTCGAGCAGCGCCCGCACGCCGTCCTATTCGGTATGATAGTCGCTGGCTACTGCATGAAAGCGGAGTGGGGCGTGCTCTACATTCGGACGGAGTATCCAGAATCGTTTGACATTGTGGAGTCAGCGATCAGCGATTTCAGAAATGCCGGACTGATTGGAAAAGACGTTAACGGCAAGGGCTTCAACTTCGATTTTAAAATCGTTCGCGGGCAAGGGTCCTATATATGCGGAGAGGAAACGGCCTTAATTAGCAGCATCGAGGGTCAACGCCCTGAAGTTCGTGTACGACCTCCTTTCCCAGCCCAGAAGGGATTGTTCAATAAGCCGACAATTGTGAACAATGTAGAAACGTTGGCTACGGTTCCCTATGTAATAAAAAAAGGAGGGGCGGCCTACGCTGGTCTGGGGACGGAAAAGTCCAACGGGACGAAGCTCGTAAGCTTGGACAGCTATGTGCGCAAGCCGGGTATATACGAGGTGGAAATGGGGACGCCGCTAACGACGGTCATCGATGACCTTGCGGGAGGCTTTACGGAATCGATAAAGGCTCTGCATATTGGTGGCCCGCTCGGTGGGATCATTCCGGCATCGAAGATCGGCGATATGACCATCGATTTCGAGACCTTCGCAAGCGAAGGCTTTTTGTTGGGACATGCGTCCGTCGTTTGCATTCCCGAATCCTTTTCCATGATGACCTATCTGGAAAAGCTTATGGAATTCGCGGCATTCGAAAGTTGCGGTAAGTGCTTTCCATGCCGATTGGGTACGAAGCGCGCCCATGAAATGCTGGAGGCAGCTAATTTGGGTAGTTACAGGATTGACACGAATCTTTTTGAAGACCTTCTGCATACGCTAGAGATCGGTTCACTATGCGCTCATGGTGGAGGGATTCCGTTGCCGATCAAGAATGCGCTACAATACTTTAAGGATGAACTCGATCAGTACTTTACTCAGGAGCCCAGCCCAGTGCGTTAGTTTAGTTCGATTTCGTTGAATTCTCTTTTATTACCCGATGAACGCTTACCTAAATAACCGACCCTACGAGATTGAGCCTGGCGAAACGATTTTATCGTTCGCGCGTCGCGCTCTGGGATCGGAGACGATTCCTACCTTGTGCGATGCCCCCAATTTGGATCCTTTTGGATCATGCCGCGTATGCAGTGTCGATGTAGCTCTGGAAAAGGACGGTCCCGCGAAGACATTCGCGTCATGCCACACGCCGGTAGCGGAAGGTCAGTATATCTATACGGATTCCAAGAACGTACAGCGCCTCCGTAAGAATATCATTGAGTTGGTACTAACGGACCATCCTTTGGATTGCCTGACGTGCGAAGTGAATGGAAACTGCGAATTGCAGACCGTGGCTGCTCGCGTTGGGATTACAGGCGTCCGCTATCCAGATGGCGCGACGCATCTCGACCGCGAGAAGGACTTGAGCCATCCCTACATGACATCGGACCTCAGCAAGTGCATCAATTGCTATCGTTGCGTCCGAGCCTGCGACGAAGTGCAAGGGCAATTTGTATTGAGCATGGCAGGACGTGGATTCGATAGCCACATAATCAAAGGCTTAGACGAGAGTTTCGACGATAGCCCCTGCGTTAGCTGCGGCGCGTGTTCACAAGCCTGCCCAACAGCGGCCATATCGGATGTTTTTCAATCGAAGTCTATCGCCAATACGGAAAAGACGCGCACCGTGTGCAATTACTGCGGCGTAGGTTGCAATCTGGAAGTGGCCACCGCTGGAGGTGAAATTAAGGGTATTCAAGCCCCGTATGATGCCGAGGTGAATCAGGGCCACACATGCCTTAAAGGCCGATATGCGTTTAAGTTCTACAATCATCCCGACCGCATTAATTCGCCGATGATCAAGCGCAATGGCTCTTTCGAAGAAGTGAGCTGGGACGAGGCTTATGACTTTATCGCTTCTAAATTCGCTTACTATAGAGCCGAGTTCGGCCCAGATTCCTTGGCAGGCATTTCCTCGGCGCGCTGCACGAACGAGGAGAACTATCTTATGCAGAAGTTCTTTCGGGTCGTCATCGGCACGAACAACATCGATGGCTGCGCTCGCGTCTGCCATTCGCCTACGGCCCTAGGTCTGCAGCGTACATTCGGCACGGGCGCGGCGACGAATTCTGTTGAGGATTTGAACGTGACCGACGCCATCATGGTGATCGGCGCCAATCCCACCGAAGGGCATCCAGTGACGGGCGCGAAGATGAAGCAATTCGCAATATCTGGGAAGCCAACGATCGTTATTGATCCGCGTCGTACCGAGCTCGCCCGCTATGCGACCTACCATTTGCAGCTGCGACCCGGTACCAATGTCGCTGTACTCAACATGATGCTGTGCTACATCGTGAAAGAAGGGTTAGCGGATGACTCATTCATCGAAGAGCGGACCGAAGGCTATGAGGATTTTTGCGCAGAGCTATTGAAGCTCGATATCGATGAAATGGAGTCGATTAGCGGGGTAGACCGGGAGCTTGTTCGTAAAGCAGCGATTGCCTATGCGACCGCTGACAAAGCCATGAGCTTTCATGGGCTTGGGGTTACGGAGCATTCGCAGGGTACATTCACCGTAATGCAGATTGCGGACCTAGCTCTAATAACTGGAAATATTGGCCGAAGAGGTGTAGGGGTAAATCCGCTACGAGGACAAAATAATGTCCAGGGAATGGCGGACATGGGCGCCCAACCGTATCAAGGGGCGGGTTACATGGATGTAACCGACCCTGAGAATATTCAGAGATACGAGTCATTCTATGGCGTGGAGATGCCGCGGGAAATTGGCTGGAAGATTCCTCAAATGTACGATGCCGCTTTAGAGGGAAAACTAAAGGCGATTTGGGTTATAGGCGAAGATATGGTCCAGACCGATCCCAATAGTCAGCATGTTGCCAAAGCGATCAACGCGCTCGACTTGTTGGTCGTTCAAGAAATTTTCATGACCCGTACTGCGGAAATGGCGGATGTTGTTCTTCCGGGCGCCTCCTTCTTGGAGAAAAGCGGCACGTTCACCAATGGCGAGCGGCGCGTACAGCGAGTGAACCAAGTGGTAGAGCCGATAGGGGATTCCAAGGCGGATGGGCAAATCGTGGTCGACTTGATGAATCGAATGGGCTTTGAGCAACCGGACTACGATGCCAAGACGATGCTGGAAGAGATTTCGGGAATCGTTCCCTTCTTTGCGGGCATTAAGTGGGAGGAATTAGGAGAGAACGGAAAGCAATGGCCCGTTGCTTCTGATGGCAACGATACGCCAATTTTGCATACGGACGCGTTTAAGCGAGGAAAAGGCTTATTCGAGTTCAACGCCTTCAAGGAGACTGAAGAAGTCGTTTCAAATGCGGAGAAATTTCCATACATTCTAACTACGAATCGAAATCTTGAACATTACAATTGCGGAGCCCAAACGCGCCGTACGGGCAATGTAGAGATCGTAACCGAAGATGTGATATTCGTGCATCCGGAAGATGCGGCAGAAAATGGTATCGAAGATGCGGATATGGTATGCGTCGAATCGGAACGCGGCAAAATCGATATCAAAGCGAAAGTATCCGATGAGATTAAGAAAGGCGTTCTCAGTACGACCTTTCACTTTCCAGAAATTTTGGTGAACGACCTCACCTCGAGCATATCGGATTCGATCGCGATGTGCCCTGAGTACAAAGTCGTTAGCGTTCGGATACGAAAAGCGAGAAAAGTCGAGACGAGGGTATAGCGGTTGCAGGGTCTATTACCCTATCGAGTTCTCGGACGAAACGGCGCTGGGGCCTGTATTCGACGCTTAAAAGAGGAATAGCGCTGCCAATAGGATTACGGACAGGAAGGCGGTGATCCCGATTGGAAAGACGCCATTGCGAACACTCTGGCTCAAGTTTTCGCGGAGCTCTTTCTGTTGTTCTGGCGAATTTCCAGAAATTTCCCAAATTGGAGTGAGCAGGAACGCGAGTAAGCGAGTGGGGCTTTCTTTTGCGAACTGGCAAATAGAGTGGGTCAGGCCAGCGATGAGCGACTTGTGAGCGATTGAATTGATTCCATTCAAGCACTTGTCGCAGGTCGCGTAGAAGAACTGACCGCCTTTGCGGTAGAACCAATCGCTGTCCAGGCTGATGGTAGCCGTACGTTTTAGCATTGGCAAGAAAAGGAAGAATACCAAAGCGGAGAACATGAGCAGCTGCATCTGCGTTACCAGATGGCTGGTCGTGTAAGCCTGGTAGTCCACCGTGTAAGGAAGAATATCATACAACGCTTGAGGACGTATCCCGAGGTATATGCAAAGGAAGGAGAGTATTCCCATTGCCCATAGCATCGTGGAAGGTGCCTCTTTGGGTCGGAGACCACGGTCCTGATTGAAAAAGACGAAATAGGGAAACTTGATTCCCGCGTGCAGGAACACGCCTGCGGAGGCGAGCTCGAGAACGAGCCAAGGCCAGAAGAGGTGCTCGTGTTCGGTCGCGGCGATGATGATCGTTTTGCTGGTGAATCCACTCGTGAGCGGCACAGCGGATATAGCTAGGGCTCCGATCGTTCCAAATATCAGCGTTAGTGGCATGGTCTTGTAGAGACCGCCAAGGTGGGTGCAGCGACTGATGCCAGTGCGGTAGAGGACAGCCCCAGCCGACATCCAAAGCAGCGACTTGTAGATGATATGACAGAATGCGTGCGCCGTGGCGCCACTGATAGCCATGTCGGTGCCAATTCCGGCGGCGCAAACCATGAAACCCACCTGGTTGATGATGGAGTAGGCGAGGATGCGGCGCATGTCATTCTCGAGCAGCGCGTAGATAATTCCGAATACGGTCATGATGCAACCGATCCAGATGAGTGGCTCCCACCCGTGAAATCCTCGAAGCAGCACATAAACAGCTGTTTTAGTCGTATAGGCGCTGAGGATAACGCCGCCTGTAACGCTGGCTTCAGGGTAGGCATCGGAAAGCCAAGCGGAAACGCCTGGCGCCGCGGCGTTGACGAGGAATCCGGCTAAAATCAACCAGGTGCCCAAATTGGCGCCAGCGTAGTCAAAGGAATCGAAGGCAATGCTGCCCCCGTTTGAGATCGTCATCACAATCCCCGCCAGGAGGAGGAGACCGCCAAAGATATGAACCATGACGTAGCGGAAGGCGGCGCCTTTCGCTTTAGCGGTATCGCGAGCTAGGATTACGAAGGTCGAGCTGACCGCCATGAGTTCCCAGTTTATGTAGAGCGTTATGAGGTCTCCGGCGAAGATGACGCCGAGCGCGGAACCGATGTAGATGAGCGCCGCTGTATGCTGGACCACCTTCTTGACATAGAATGCGAATAGCAAGGCGGCTGCGGCATTAAGAGTGAATATGTAGCCAAAGGCTTTACTTAGCTTGTCCACGCGAAGCAATTCCGAGTCGCCGAAGCCGGGCAGGAAAGACACCTGTAAGCCGTTGCCCATGGGCAGGCTTGCGATATGGGCGAAGGTCAGTACAGGGACGGCCACTAGCCATACATTGCGAGCAGTTCCTTTGAGGAAGATCGTAACGATTGCTCCAAGGAAGAGCAGGAAAGACGGGGGGATGTTAGCGAGCGTTTCCATCGATGTCGTCAGAAAGGGTTTCTTCTTCGGCGTCCCCGTAGTAGTCTTCGTTGCGCTTCAAGAAGAGCCCCAGGCCCTTCGCAATTAGGATCATAGCGGCGCAGCCTACGAAGCCCATGAGCGCGTAGTAGCTAAATATGCCATCGATATCGAAGTGTGGATGTCGATGTATAAAAAATTCGGCGACAACAGTGAGCCCGCAGACGATCCAAAGGATCCACCAGAGAAGCTTGCGGGATGCGGGTTTGTCGAACCAGTCGAACTCTTTTTTCGGGTCTGCCATTTTGTATCCGTGTGATTAGCCATTGCCGCCGACCATGAGTCCGGCTAGCTGGAGCAGAAGTTGTGGTTTGATAAAGAGAATTACCGCCAATACGGCTGTAACGCTGAGAGGGGTGATGCACTGCCAAGACGCTTCTTGCGTATTTTTCCAGGAAAAGGGTTCCGCAGCGAGTTTGGGATCCTTCGGAAAGAAAGCGCGGTAGCCTATAGGCAGCAGATAGGCCGCATTGAGGATGGTGCTGATTAGAAAAATCACGAGCAACGCGGACTGTCCCGCATCCATAGCGCCTGTGACTAGATAGAATTTGCTGATCAATCCACCAGCTGGAGGCAGCCCGATGACGCTGAGAGCGCCGATTGAAAATGCCGCGAACGTGATTGGCATTTTCTTTCCGAGTCCATCCATTTGGCTAATGTATTTCTTCCCAGTGGCGACGAATACGGCTCCGGCGCACATGAAAAGCGTGATCTTGCCCACGGCGTGCATTGCAATGTGGGTCATCGAGCCCGTGACGGCGCGATCGCTCAGTAGAGCAGCTCCGAGTATAATGTAGGAAAGTTGACCGACGGTCGAAAATGCGAGTCGGCGTTTCAGGTTGTCCTGGGAAAGGGCGATCAAGGACGAGACCACAATCGTGAATGCAGCGATCCAGGCGACCACGACGCCAAGATCCAAGCTTTGAAGAAAGTCCGTTCCGAATACACCTGTATAGACGCGCAGGATACAGAATACGCCTACCTTGACGACGGCTACCGCGTGCAGCAAGGCACTGACGGGAGTCGGAGCGACCATCGCTCCGGGAAGCCAGGAGTGGAAGGGCATAAGGCCCGACTTTGCGAAGCCGAAGGTAAAGAGCAGCAGGAGTATCAAAGCTTCCGTCGCTCCGATATGGCCATTCAGGAAGCCGTCGCTCGAGAAATCCATGCTGCTGCCGGTCTTTACGTAGACGAAGATCATGGCAGGGAGCACGAACCCGATCGAAGTGGAGAGCAGGTAGGTGAGGTAGGTTCGCCCACCGATACGCGCTTCCTTGTCCTGGTGATGCGTTACGAGTGGATAGGTCGCCAGCGACAGCATCTCGTAGAAAAGGTAGAGCGTGAAAAGATTGGCGGCGAATGCGACTCCGATCGTGGCGGAAAGCGAAACGGCGAAAAACGAGAAGAATCGCGTCTGCGAGTGTTCCTTGAGCCCGCGCATGTATCCAATCGAATACAGCGAAGTCACGATCCACAGCGACGACGCCACCAGTCCGAAGAGCATACCCAGCCCATCAACTCTGAATGCGATCTCCAAGTTGGGAACGATTTCCCAGATCGTGTACTCGATGGTCTTGCCTGCGAGAATGGCGGGCAGCATCGACAGCACCAATCCGAACTTGATGAACGCGGCCACAAAGGTCGCGCCTTCTCTCAGATTGGGCTTCTTGCCGAGCAAGGCGATGGGAAGGACCGCCAACAGCGATACGATGCTGGCGAATACTGGTGTGAAGCTAGTAATGCTCTCGGAAGACATGTTAGATACCTATCACTCCAAAATTGAACTGGGACACGAAGCTAGAAATTATCGCGACGATGTCCTGATTGTAGAGACCGATAACCAGCAGCGCCGCTGCGGTTGCCAGCAAGGGAAAGAGCATGGAGAACGATGCCTCGTTGGGTCCGCTCTCGTGGGTGTCTGAATCATGGTGGCCGTGCCCTTCGGCTGGCTTAACGCCGAAGTAGGCGATTTCGATGATGCGGAAGAAGAGGACTGCGTTGATCAAGCTGGATATCAATAGGGCGATCACGTACTCCCAATGGCCTGAAGCGACGCCTCCTTGGATCAGATACCATTTGCTGAAGAATCCCGCGGTGGGGGGGATGCCAATCAGCGAGAATGCTCCCACAAGGAGGCCGACCATCGTAAGCGGCATTTTCGTGAACAGTCCGTCGAGCGCGGTGATGTCCCGCTTGCCGGTTTTGACGAAGATGATACCGGCGAAGAGGAAGACGCACAAGGTCATGAAGGCGTCAGCGATGATGTGGTAGATAGAACCGACGAGTCCCATGTCGTCCGCGAGCCAAACGCCTCCCACCATGTAGCCGACTTCGGCGATAATGAGGAAGGAGAGCATTTTGCGCAGGTCGGTTTGAGCGAGCGCTGAAATCGATCCCGCCAGGATAGCGACTACGGACATCCAAACAATGATGTCGCTCCAATCGAGTTGAATGAAAGCGAAATCAGAACCGAAAACCGTAAAGGTCAGCCGGATCATGACATAGATCATGACCTTGGTCATCAAGGGACCGAGAATGGCGCTGCTAGTCGTGGGAGCGTAGGCGTAGGAATTGGGCAGCCAGGCATGAAGTGGGAAGAATGCCATTTTAATCCACACGCCGACAGTGATGACGATGAATGCGACCAATATGGCTGGAGAATCGAAGATATCGCGAGCGATGAGTTGCTCATGGATATCGAACATATTCAAGGATCCCGTCTTGATGTAGAGATAGCCAACGCCGAGGAGATAGAAGGAAGCGCCAATCGTGCCTATGATAACGTATTTATAGGCGGCTAAGGTGGCCCGCTTCGGCCCCATTGCGATGAGCGCGTAGCTGGTTAGGGCGGATACTTCCAGAAGTACGTACAAGTTGAAGGCATCTCCGGTAATCACCATGCCTAGGAGACCGGTAATCAGGAGGAGGAAGAGCGTGTAGTACTGCGATACCTTGTCAGGGGTTTCAGCGAGAACGGCCCGCTTTGAGTAGATCGCTGCCAGAAGGCCCACTCCGGATACAGCGACCGCGACGAGCGCATTCAAGGCATCAATACGAAATTCAATGCCCATTGGAGGTTCCCATCCGCCCAGCCGATAGCGAATTGTGCCTTCGTTTATTACGCGGCCCAGAGTGGTGACGCTCGCAGCAACGGAACCAATCAAGCTCAGGACGGAAAGAGGGAAGCAGATTCCTTGGAAGCGATTCCCGAGAAGCGCCACGAAAATGGAGACGAAAAACGGAACTAGGAGAATGAGGGCAGGAGCTTGTTCGATCATTTGCCAGACTTGATCATTTCGAGAATCTCGCTCTCTTCAATGGAACCGTATTCGCGATATACCTTCTGCGTAACGGCGAGGCCGACACCCAGTGTGGAAACGCCCACGACGATGGCCGTAAGCATTAGGACGTGAGGAAGTGGGTTTGCGAAGTCATTGCCGTCAACTACCAATTCAGGCAAATAGCGGTCTTCCGCAGCGTGTGAATCGTGTCCGTCGGTTGACGGGCTATGAGCTGAGTGATCGCCGTGGCTCTCGTCGTGGTGCTCTGGATGCACCTGGTCGTGATACAAGATGGGTATGGAGGCTCCATCCTTAACGCCGATCGATACATAGAACAGTATGATCGCGGTCTGGAAGATGGACATGCCGATCAATTTCTTGATCAGGTTGTTTTTCGCGATCATGGCGTAGAGCCCAATCATCATGATGATGATATAGATCCAGAAATTGAACTTCGCGGATATGGCTTCGAAAATTTCCATAGGACTAGAGGCCTTCCTTCATTGAGCCATTGGAGGCTAGGTTCGAGTAGATTGAGAACATGATCGCAGTCACGGTGAATGCGACACCGATTTCCACACCCAGCATGCTATGCGAACGCGCCTCGATCGGCGTCGCAGGCATGATCTTATGCAGTATGGCGTAATCTAGGAAATTTTGACCAAGCAGAAGGGATCCAAGTCCGAAGCCCGCGTAAATCAACACGCCGATACCGGCCAGATTCAGTATTCGCTTTTCCGGTACCCATTTCTGAGCTGCTTGCAAGTCTCTCGATACGGCGAGCAAAATGAAGCTGGCGCCGAAGATGACGCCTCCTTGGAATCCACCTCCAGGACTGTGGTGTCCGTGGGCAATCACATAGAGCGCGAAGAGTTGGATGATAGGGATCATCAGCCGGCAAGTCGTATCGATGATCAGATCCGGTTTCTTAGTATAGAGCGTGGGCTTAGCAGCGTCTTTGTCGTCGTTGCCGAAACGGCGAAGAATCCCTATAATAGCGATTCCAGCGGTGAAAATGACCACTGTCTCGAACATGGTATCGTAACCGCGATAGTCCGCGAGCACTGCGGTTACCATGTTCGGAACGCTCGTTTCATGGATGGTCTCAGTTACGTAATGCTGCGACAATCGGTAGCTATTGGCGGGCGAGTTCGGATCTCCCCAATCGGGGAAATCGCTCACGGCGGACATTAAGAGCCAACCGGTCAATATAACGGCTATTAAGGCGAGAGCTTTCAATCTGAGGACCTCCTTGAAGTGCGAAGCACGGTTGCGATCAGGAATACAGCGCTGACACCGGCGCCAACTGCGGCTTCTGTGAACGCGACATCTACCGCTGCCATGCCTGCCCAAAGCAGGCACATGAGAAAGCTGTAGACTCCAAATATCATAGCCGCGCTAAGCAGATCCTTAACGCTCAGCGATATGAGAGCGGTGATAACGAGAAATACCAGGATGATGAGATCGAATTGCCAGATCATTTTTCCGACTCCTCCTTCTTGTCGTCCCGAGTCCAGACCTTCTGCCCTTCTTCGAGACCGGCACGGATCAAGGCGTGCGTGCTCGTTGGGCTTGCCCACATTATGAATACAGTAATGAAAAGAATTTTTCCTGCTACGAGCGCGTTGCCCAAGCTGAAGTCGCCGAGCTGGTAAACGGCCAGTCCAACAAGGACGAGAAAGACCGACATCGTGTCTCCTTTGCCTGCGGCATGCATTCTCGTGTAGAAATCAGGAAAACGAATTACGCCGACCGCGCCTCCGACGAAGAAGAGGAGCCCCAAGCTAACGAGGACAATGCAAATGGTATCGACGATCATAGTTCCTGTTCCTTGATTTCGGATTCCGTGAATTCCTTATTCGGATTGACCCGATCGAAGAATCGAGCGGCCGCGAGCGAACCGATAAAGTTCAAGAGAGCATACGTCAAAGCGAAGTCGACGAACATTTCCACCCTCTGGAACACCATGCCGATAATGACGAGGAGGACCGTCGTCTTTGTGCCGATGACGTTGACGGCCACAATTCGGTCAATTGCTGTTGGTCCGACCATGATCCGGTAGAGGATCGGGAGCATGAGAGCGAATATCGCGATACCCGCGAATATGAAGAAGCTGTCCATTTGCTAGCTGTTCTCCCTTTCGAAGATTGCCGCAATTTTGCGTTCCATGGAATCGTCCTCGACGCCTGCGGAAGTGGCCTTGCTGATTGAATGAATGAGCAGCTCATCGCCTTCGATATCAATGGTGATGGTTCCTGGCGTGAGCGTGATCGAGTTGGCGAGCATCCACTTTCCGAAGTCGGTCTTGAGGTTCGTCTTCACGCGTATCAGAGAGGGTTCCACCTCTTCCAGGTCGCCGGGACTCAAGGCGAGCTTCAAGATATGGATATTGGAAAGGAGAATTTGGTAAAGCATCCACAGCAGGTAGATAGGCAGACGGATGATTTGCTGAATTCTGGCGCCGACACCGGCGGATCGGTCCGCGAAAAAGAACTCGGAAGATATAAGCGTGACGAAAGCCGCGGAAATGAGTCCTAGAGTGGTGTGGAACGCGTCAAACAATCCCGAGAAAATAATCCAGATCCCAAAAAGGAGGAGGAAAATGCTGAGGCGATACATAAATCGAAGGAGTGAGGAAGGTGAGAGTAGCTCTAGAATCGTAGTGAGGACGAAAAGCCAGTAGAAAAGGGTTTCGAACTTTTTTCACAAGTCTTTTTGGAAAATTTACGCTTCCGCAGATGCGATCGTCTCCGGGAATCGGTCCTTCTCCGGTCGAGCGGAACTCCAAAGAGTTGATATTTGGGACTGTTCGCTGCAAAGCTCTCGCCCATGAATTTCGAAAATCGCATGCTTCTGATCGCTGCCTTGAACGTATTCGCCTTCATGGTGTTCGCTTGGGACAAGCTGCAGGCGCGTCGCGGAAAACGTCGCGTTTCGGAGTGGCGGCTGCTATTGGTCACGATGGCAGGAGGGGAGCTAGGCGCCGTGACCGCCATGGCCTTGATCCGGCACAAGACAAGCAAGCGGTCGTTCCAGTGGAAATTCTACCCGAGCTTCATCATTGGGCTCGCGGTAAGCTATGCTATCATCACCGCCTGAACGCTGGCGCTCGAAGAGCGAATAGGCCCTAGCTAGCCGTCAATCAGATCTGAAAACTCTGAGAGTCGAAGCCTTGGATTGACGAAATCCGCTCCTAGATGATACGTTTGCGGCATGAATAACAATATTCGATCGTTTCGATGGGTATTGGCTGCGTTTGGAATCGCTCTGGTCTCATCCCTGTCGCTGGCGAAGAAGGATCCCTATATCTTCAAGTTCGGCATGATGTCGCCGGATACCGCTGGAAATTCGCAGGTGTTCATTGAGACGCGAGAAATAGAGAAGTATGTAGATCCAGCTCATATGCATGGTTTTACGCTGAAGCGCAAAGATGGCTCCCAATTCTACGTATATTACGTCATTCGCTTTCCAGAGCCGTTGAGAGATCTTCCCGAGGGGATTGAGCAATACTACCAAGTACTCGAAGGCGGCAAGGTCCTTCAATCCAGCGAAGAGCTAAAATGGGAGATTAGCCGCGGTTTCATCTTCTCGAAGACCGACCCAGTCGGAACGTATCAGCTGGAGGTCTATGTTGATAATGAACTGTACCGGAAAATCGATTACAACGTAGTCGACGTGCCGAACTACAAGTTTTAGTTCCAGTTCCCGCTAAATTTTTTTGGAATTCGCAAAATAGCGCTTGATCACCAATGGATTTTTCTATTAAACAAAGAATAATCTTATTTTAATATGAATATTCTAATCGTTTCCGCAAGTTTAAATCCCGATAGCAAGAGCACCCAATTGGCTGATCGATTGAGCGAGCAGTGGGAGGAGAGCGACTTGAAGGTTTCAGCGCTGGATCTCCGCAATGCGGATCTACCTATGTGCGATGACGGCGCTGCCTACGCTGACGAGCGTGTTTTGGATGCGAAAGCAAAGGTGGAGGCTGCCGATGCGATCGTATTTGCGACTCCCATTTATGTATATGGCGTCAATGCGGCATTGAAGAATCTAGTTGAGCTTACGGGGCGATCTATGGAAGGCAAAGTGACGGGATTCCTGTGCGCGGCTGGAGGTCGGATGAGCTATATGTCGGTAATGAGCTTTGCCAATAGCTTGATGCTGGATTTCCGCATGTTTGTGCTGCCCCGAATCGTGTATGTCGCATCGGAGGATTGGAATGGGGACGTATTGGGCAGTTTGCTACAAGCTTCGAGGATTTTGCGCGTCGTATGCAATGATAGGTATCAAGAGAGGCGAATGTGCGCCTCTGGATCGAGTTCCTGAATGGAACGTTGATTTCTTTGCTGTTGCTCTTAGTGGGTGGGAGCATTTATTCGGTGGGATATATCATGTTCGATTCCCGAAACGCTGCGATTATAGACCTGTGCCGATCGTACGAGCTTGTTGAGGATTCCATTCTCGAAAATCTAAGAGCTTCGTCCGAAGAGCTCGAGCGATCGGTCGCTAGCTTGCTGGTGGATCAAGGCCATATCGCGAAGGACGCCTTGTTGGAGCGCGTTGCAAGTTTTTTGGGTTTGGAATACCGGGCGACGCTTCCTCCGGATTTGCCTGAAGTGGTCGTCAATGAAATTGGAGTGGACCTAGCGCGAATGTATGGCGTCGTACCTATCGATATTCTGGATACGGTTCTTGTGATTGCAGCTTTGGACCCATTCAATAATCAGCTGGTTGACGACCTGTCCTTTGCGGTAAGCAAGGAAGTTCGCATTGAAGTAGCGGATCCGAAAGTAGTGAGTGAGCTCTTGGACGTGTATTACCGATTTGGTGACGCGGAATGCAAGGGAATTCTTGAGGAGATCGATTTAAACGCGGTAGAAGACGAGGAGGTATCGCTTGAGAATCTCCTGAATATGGCAGGCGAGACGCCTATCATCCGCTTTGTCAATTTGGTGTTGTCGCAAGCGATTCGAGACAAGGCGTCGGATGTGCACTTCGAACCTTTTGAGGAAGAGTTCAAGATTCGCTACCGGATAGACGGAGCTCTTTACGAGATGTCGCCGCCCCCTCGCGAACTCGCTGTACCGATTTTATCGCGTATCAAGGTGATCGGCAATTTGAATATTGCGGAGCGCCGCGTGCCGCAAGACGGGAAAGTGCGGCAGACGATTTCGGGACGTTCTGTCGATTTGCGCATATCGACCTTGCCAACGCAATATGGCGAGAGCGTGGTTTTGCGGGTGCTGGATCAGGCGGCTACATCGCTCGACATCAACACTCTTGGCATGCCGACCGAAATAGTGGAATCAGTCGAGAAGACGATCGAGCTACCCAATGGAATCTTCATCGTTACGGGCCCGACAGGATCTGGAAAGACAACGACCCTTTACAGCTGCCTGAAGCGCTTGAATCAAGTGGGATCTAAGCTGATGACCGCCGAGGATCCGGTTGAGTACGAGATCGACGGAATCATGCAAACCGCGATCAATTCGACGATTGATCTCACATTCGCCAATGCCCTGAAGGCTTTCCTGCGTCAGGATCCCGACATCATAATGGTGGGCGAGATCCGTGACCTGGAAACGGCCCAGATTGCGATTCAGGCGTCGCTAACAGGGCACTTGGTGCTATCTACCCTGCATACCAACGACGCGGCGGGGGCGATCACCCGCTTGATGGATATGGGAATCGAAGAGTTTCTGATTGCGTCCTCTGTGGAGTCGGTGCTGGCCCAGCGTCTTCTGAGACGGATTTGCGTGGATTGCCGCAAGGATCACCTGCCCAACGTTTCGTTGGTGGAGCAGCTTGGATTGGAACCTTCCATGCTCGCCAACAAGGAGTTCTACGCGGGGTCGGGATGCGAGACTTGCGCGAACACGGGCTACCGGGGGCGATTGGGCATATTTGAGATGCTCGAAGTAACGGAATCGATCCGAGAACTGATCGCTTCCGGGGCTCCTTCAGGAGCCATTCGAGAACGAGCCATGCAACAGGGCATGAGGACCTTGCGGGAGGATGGATTGCGGAATATCTTCACGGGTGTCACTTCGGTCGAAGAAGTGATACGTTATACGTAGAGATTCTTTATGAAGTTTGAATTCGTAGCCCTGGATAGCGATGGTGAAGAACGCCGCGGGATGGTGGAAGCGCCGAATCGCGAGCTCGCGAATGCGCAGATCAAGAGCTATGGATTGATCCCAGCTCGCGTCAATGCGGTGAAGGAGGGAACCCGGAAGCTGCAAAAGAGCCGTGACGGGAGAGTCAGCGTACGTGGGGACGCTCGCGAGCAAAAAAGCCCTCTTATTTTGGAGCTGCGATTGGAGGAAAGGGATTGGCCATTTTTACGCGTCAGCTATCCACCTTGCTGCAAAACGGACTTTCGTTGATTAAGAGCCTAGAAGTACTGGTGGCTCAGGAAAAGAATCCCGCCTTCAAATGGGTGCTCAGCCAGCAATTGGAGAATATCCGTTCCGGCAATACGTTCTCGGAAGGATTGTCTCAGTATTCCAAGGAATTTGACACCCTATACCTCAATATGGTGAAAGCTGGGGAAGCCAGTGGTACACTAGATATGGCCTTAAGCCGTTTGGCGCACTATTTGGCGAAGGCGCGGCAAATTCGATCAAAGGTAACGCAAGCCTCCATTTACCCAGTAGTTGTATTCAGCTTTTCATTGCTGATAGTCCTCGGTCTGATGACTTTCGTTGTTCCTCGTTTTGCAGCGATTTTCGATAAGCAGCTCAACGGCGAGCAATTGCCCGTTCTTACGCGTTTCGTGATGGGCGCTAGCCAGTTCGTGACTTCGAATCTCATCGAGATCGGCATCGGCGGGATCGTCGCCTTCCTTCTATTCGCAGGTTTTAGGTCGACGCGGGCAGGGGCGGTGTTTTTCGCCCTCGTTAAACTGAATCTGCCTTTGGTGAAGGAAACGTTTTCAAAGATGTACGTATCCCGGTTTTGCCGTACATTGGGGACCTTGCTCGAGAGCGGCGTACCCATCCTGGAAGCGTTGAACTATTCTCGAGCCGCGGTAGGAAACCGATTCATTATGAACGCGGTAGACGATGTCAGGAATCGAGTGAGAGACGGGGAACCGCTTGCTCAGCCCATCGAGGCGACAGGAATCTTCCCTCCCATGGTTTCGAGCATGATCGAGGTTGGGGAAGAGACCGGAGAGCTTCCGGATATGCTGAATCAAATCGCTGAAATCTACGATGAGGAAGTCGACGCATCGATTTCTGGGGTCACGTCTGTAATTGAACCCATTCTCATACTTGTATTGGCGATTAGCGTACTCGTGATCGCGATCTCGCTTTTCCTGCCGTTTATCAAGCTCATGCAGACCATGGCTCAATAAAGTCGAAGCCTTCCGTGCGATCGGCGCTCTAGTAGGAAAGCGTGGATGGGTCGAACGCGTCCCCGGGCTTCACTCCGTGGCGCTCGAACCACCCTTGGTTAACCTCAAGGGCGTATAGAAGATCTGAGCGTATTGATTTTCTGGATGTCTCGTCGTGAGGATACAAAGGGTAAATCTCTCGAAGGACTCCGTCGGGTGTGAAGTAGCCGATATCGAGCGGGATATGCGTGTTGCGCATCCAGAATGACATTTGCTTGGTTCGTTCAAATACGAAGAGCATACCTTGGTCCTCCGGCATCGACTGCCGATGCATGAGACCTTTTGCTTGCGTGGCGCGATCGACCGCTAGCTCTACGGCAACCTGGGCATGCCCGAAGTCAATGATAGGAAGACCGCTATCCGACGCGCTGGAACTACGCTTTGAATCGCCATTGCACGCGGGGGTGATCACCAGGGCGAAGAGCAAAAGTATCGACAACAAGTGGGATCGGACCGGAATCATAGTAGTCCTGGTTGTCGCGCTTCGCTCTCGCCTTGGCAATCACCAACTTGTTGCGCTTGGCAGGCGGGTTACGCCTGTCTTTAACAGCCGGTCAGAGGTTACCGGCAATGTTTTGGTTAGGTAGGTGTGAGGAAAATTCATTCTTAAAGGGCCGAGGCGGTTCTCGCTTCGTAATGGGCCACTGCTTCCTGGGGCACTTTTGATTTCCAGGAAACTTTCCCGCGAGTCAGCTCGCTGGCCCTCAATTCGAAGTCCGGGAATACGTTCTCGCCAAAGACGTTGATCACTTTCAACGACATCTTGGGATCTTCTTCGGTCATGTCGAAAGTGAGAGTTCCGAAATTCATCGAGTCCGCGTAGGGCTCTTTGATTGCGATGACGGCTTCATTGTCTTCAGTGTAGTCAGGAGTGGGATCTTGCGCGAGAGGGCTGCTGACAAATTCGTAGAGGTCGTACCCACCATCTTGAGACATGGGTATGGCTTTGATTTCCGCCTCGTCATCGTCACCTGAAAGAAGTACGATTCCATCAATATCGTTTTCGCGGATGTAGCTGAACAATCCTAGACGATCCTCAGGGAAGGCCATCCAAGTGTTCTTGCTCGTCTCGGAGGTATTGCTCCAGCTGCTCCCGCTGAGCAATACCTTGAACTTAGCTTCGCTATTTGAGAGCTCCTTCTGAAGCCAAGCCATTTGAACCTCGCCGAGTATAGTCGATTGATTGGCCTCGTCGGGTATGAGAATGTATCTAGGAAGAAGAAGTCGACTCTGCCATAGTTATACGTGAAATAGGATCCAGGCGCCTGCTCCGTTCCGAAAGAAGGGTTGGGCCAGTAGCGCTGGAAGATCTCGAGCGATTCGGCGAGCTCATCTTGCGCAAGCGCCGCGGGTGCGTCCCAAGTCGATAGCTGCGGAATCGATCTAAGCAAGGGCTGCAGGAAGGGAACGCTGCGTTGCTTGCGGTATTCTTCCGCCTGGAATTCAGGCGCGAGCCCAGAGAATGCCTCGTTTTCCCCTAACCAGAAGAACGCGTGGGGACGTGCATTTTGAACCTGTAGCCAAATAGCTTGAAGCCCATCCTTGTGCGCTCGAGCGCCGGAGCCGAATCCGATTGAGAATTTCGTGCGCATCTCGTCGGTGGGCGCCGTCAATATCGGATAGCCATCGTAGTCAACGGGCTCGCCGTCAACAAGTACCTGATAGTAGTAGAATGAGTTCGGGTTGAGTCCCTCAATAGTGACGTTGACGCAGTAGTCGTTTTCAGCGGAGGCCACGATTGGCTGCGTGATTTGGAGCATTGATGAAGCTTGGGTGATCGCTGTAGCGAATGTTCATGACTCCAGAACCCGCTGCGCGAGCCCATATGGTTACGCAGTCCGATTTGATAGAACCTACCATAGGACCTTGCATTAAGCGTCCAGCGGATTGATCGAGCGTTGAAAAGGCAAGGCAGAGCGAGTAGGGCGTAAAGGGTCTTCTTGTGTAGCAGCATTGGATTATCTCGTTAGCAGGCAGTGTAAAATTGCCGTTAATTTAAAAAGATTGTTAAATGAAACGGGAGAAAAGAAAAGCTTCTTTATGCGATGAAGCGGTTGAAAAAGGCATGGGGGATAGTCTTAGGGGAGCTTCCTTTGCTAGACGTTTGCATCTATCATCAGGGTCGAATTCCCTAGGTTGATTTTGGCTCCGAACTTTGCCATGTCTCTTCCGTATGAGTTCAGTAACCGATAGGGAGCGCGTGCGCAGCGCGGCCAAGCGAATGCCGAATCCGGATCGTTTTCTCGATGTGATCGGGCGGATTGATGCGGTGAACGGAGAGGATCCGAAGCGTGTCTCAGCCGGGTCGATCGAGATTGGGTATGAACTCCATTTCAGCCAATTGCTTTTCTCCCAGGTTCTAGCGCTTGATAGCGAAGCGTCAGAGGCGTTGCTGATAGCGGCGAGAAGCCAGCATATTTGCCGGTGGAAAAAACCTCGCTCTGAGTATTCCGAGGGAAGGGCGGGCTATTTGAAATGGCGTTCCGACTTGAAAGGCTATCACGCGGACCTCACTAGTGAGATTCTGGACTCAGGGGGCTATGATGCCCGGGAGGTCGAGTCGGTTCGACAGATCAATCTAAAGGCGAGCCGATCGCAAAATGCGGACTCGCAAGCGATGGAAGATGCGCTTTGCCTTGTTTTCCTCGAACATCAATATCCGGAGTTTCGCTTGAAAGCTGAAGCGTCAAAAATGGTGAACATTCTGAGGAAGACCTGGGCGAAAATGAGCCCACGTGGCCAGGAGGCGGCGTTGGCCCTGAATTTGGGAACTGAGGAAAGCCGTCTCGTTGAAGAAGTGCTCAATCCGGATTGAGCACCAATCGTCACCGGGGCCGGTTTCTAGGAATCGTCTTCTTGTAGATAGATCGCCCCGAGCTTGAGAAGAACCGCCTCGAGCCGTTCGTAGTACTCGTCTTCGCTAAGCGAATCCTTCAGAGACCGAACTGACTCGAGCTCGGCTTCCAATTGGTCGCGAGCGAAGCGTCGCTCGTGGGAGAGCGTCTTCTCTTGCTCCGAAGGAATAAAAGCGATTTGTCTCGAACGAAATCCATCAGGTGTGGTGTCATCTTCGGGTGTCTTGATCAGCCGTTCGCCCCGGAACCAATCCGATGGTGTGCCGACGGAATCGCCATTGTCGTCGATCAATGCATGCTCAGAGGCGAGTCGATTCTCGTCCTTGTAGAATTGGTCCACGGATTGGGCGGTCGCTACGAAGGCTTCAAGCAGGGAGACTTGGCCATCTTGATTGGAGTCGCCGCCTCTGGATGCAATGATGTGGGCGAAACGTTCACCGAACCGGGCATAGTTGATTTCGCTTCCGCTGCGCGTGGCAGTCATCAAAATGCGATTTGGCCTGGACAAGCGATTGATGAATGGAGCGGAAGCGGAGCCACCATGAATAAAGACCAAAGTGCGCTCGAGCGGATCAAGCCATTCCGACAAGGTAGTGGCGCTCAGGTCCGGACCCCGCAGATTGAGCAAGGTGCGTTTCTGCGTATGCGTTCCGTGACCAATGTAAACGATCCATGCGGGGATAGATGAAGTCGGATCCAATCCTGTCACCCATTCTTCAATACGTTCAACATCGTTTGTATCGTCATCATCGAGTCCCACGATTTCGATACGCGATCGCGTGGAGGCCGCGGCCTTTTCCCAAGCCTTAGCAGCGGATTTGAAGCCTTCTGCATAGGTCGCTTCGCCAGGCGCGCCTACTATGAGCAAAAGCTCGTGCTCCGGAGCTTCCGTCTCCGAGCGAGCGGTGAAGGAGATCGTAAAAGAAAGCGCGATCGCTAGGGCTCGCAGCGCCCCTGCTTTAATATTCGGTTGCGTTTCGACTGTCATGCCAGCCCTCGCTTTCTGCGCAGTCCCCACTCTGTCAGGAAACATCCCAGCGCGCCTAGAAATAGCCAACCGTTGTGCCAGATGGGGTAGGACCAGGCTTCATTTATCGGCGCTTTTTCTTTTGAGAGGAGGCTGTCGATAGTATCGAGCGCATCCATGGCTATGAGCGTTCCTCCGGTGTTAGCGGCGATTGCTTCAAGCGCCTCGACATTGGGAGAGAGCGAACGAAATTCTTCTGCCAGCGGTTCGTTGACCCAACCCGTTTCGGCGTTTCCAATGACTTCGCCTTCGGGTCCGAGAACTTCGACGGTGGCGATGTAGGCGCCTTCTTCTTGCGATGAAAACTGCGTTGTAAACCGTCCTGGAGCATCGGATACGGGATCCGCGTACAGATCCACTTCCGTGAAACCTGTGTGGCTAGCCAATTCGGATTCCTTTAGATCAACACGTGCGATCGTCACTCTCGCCTCGCCGATCTCTAGAGGCTTGTACTCCTTGTCGCGCGCTTCGATCGCCAGCTCGATACCATCCGGACCTTCCTTGGCTTCGATTTCCACTAAGTCTGGAATATCTGTAACGAGCCAGCGAGCGATCTGACGCCAAAGTCGGGCTAGGTCATCCTGCTCGTTTTCGCCTCGCATTCCCCATCGCCACAAATCCCCGACTGCAACGGCTGCAGACTTGCCAGCCCCGAAATTGTGGGCGACTAGGCTGGGATAGCGGTCCCCCACAATATTTTCAACTTCCGCCAATACGCGGGCTCCGGGCTTTATCTTTGGAATCGTGTTCAGAACGTAGAATGGGGGCATGGCATTCAGGCGTTCCCGTTCATCTGTCTCCAGAGGACGGACACGTGTCCAAGGCTCGACCCAACCTTCCCGAGTAAGCGTCCAGGTAAGGTTCTCGCTGTTGGCCCGCTCGAATGATTGGTCTAGATATATCGGCAGGGTCGCGGCGATAGGCGTTTCTTCGTAATTTCCATGGTCCAAGGCATCGGCTCCCCCAAGAGCGAGCAATCCGCCCCCGCGCTCGGCGACGAATCGGCGTATCAATGTCTGCTGGTTGAAGCTGAAGAAATCGGCTTCCAAGTCGTCGATAATAAGAGCGTCGTATTCAAAAAGCGCTTCGGCAGTCTTTGGGAAGCCGTCGCTCAATTCGTTCTCATCGCGTGTATTGACGCGAATGAGTACGGGTTGGTCGTAATCTTCCGTTTCTTCTTCATCCTTGCCGAATCCGCGATAGAGCGGATTGCTGGACTCGCCGGCGCGTCCTTTGAACTCGAATTTCGGTTCACGGCGCGCCACTCTTATGAGTCCGGTCATTTGCAATTGCGGGTCATTGTAGAGGGCTCGATTCAGGAATTTGTATTCCCAGTTGGGACGTCCAGTAACATAAAGAATTCGAAACGCCTTTTGTCCGCCGTCCGCCATGACGATTCGCTCATTGTTCTCCTCGGTCGCCTCGGATTGGGTATCGGCGTTCTGGGTAGAGACCCGATAGAATTGGATTCCGGTTCTCCTCGGTCGCCAGTCGAAGGTCAAGGTATGGTTCGAGCCAGAGGCCTTTGTGCGAATGGTCTGAGGATTGGGAAGATCCGAATCGTCGCGAGAAAGGGGAATGGATCCGCGAATCTCAATCGGCTCGACCCCGATGCTGATGCTTTGGGCGGGCAGGGCATTGGACGTTACTACGGCCTTCAAGGAGATGGGAGCATCGTCGAAAGCGGTCTGTCGCAATACGATTTTCTCTATGCTCAGGTCGGGCAAGGGCGTTTCCGTGCCGACGACAACGGGATAAATCGGTGGAAAGGCATCCCAGTTGAGGCTGTCCAACTCGCTCAGGTCCGTCGCGTTCCCATCTGTAAAGAGCACGATGCCCGCGAGAGGCAAACCGCTGAAACGCTCTTGCAGCTGAGTGAGCGATCGAACCAAGGCGCTGCGATCTCCTGTGAAATCCAAGCGAGCGAAATCGCTCAGGCGACGAAGGTCTCGATCGAAGCGGTAGGGCCGCGCTTGGTAATTCTCGCCCAGCTTCGTCAGCCACGAGGCATCGGTGCCGGCAAGCGAATCTTTCAGTATCTTTCCTCGACTCTCGGAGGCGCCGACATCGCTCAGCTGCATTCCGCGGCTATTGTCAGCGACGACTGCTACGATGTTGGCGCCTTTGGCAGGTCGTTCGCCCGTCCAGTGAGGGTCGAGCAAGCAGAGAATCAAAAGAACGATACCGATCGCTCGTAGTGAAAAACCGATGACATATCCATTGACAAGTCGCCCGTCGCTTTTCCATGCGATGAACGATGTCGGCAACAGCGCGAGACCAGCAATGAGAGCGGCCCACCACCATTGGCTTCCATTGAACGTAATTGCTGCGAGAGCGGGACTGAGCATCTAGAGAAGGGAGGAATAGGGCTATTCGATCCGGGTGGATCGTTCGCCAAGGGATTCGTAGTAGTTTTGCACGGATTCTTGATAGGCTCGTGGTACCGGGTCGCGGTCAATCGGTTGCAGCGCCTCGGGGTCTTCATGACGAGCGAGCTCTTGAGCGACCCAGGCCCTCGCTTCTGTAAGCGGGGCGATGATTCCGTCGTCGACGATGCCCCATTGAGGTTCTGCGCCGTGACGCTTGAAATCGGCCCGTATACGCTCCGCTTCTTCGCGAGCCTGAGAAAGTCGTTGCCGTATATCTGGCTGGTCTACGAGTTCTTCCACGGTTCGAAGCCGCTCGTTCCAATCGCCAAATCCACGTCCGGTGAGCGGAGATTCGTTCGGAGAGCCTTGAGAGAAGTCTCTTATGAAATTGTCTAGCGTGGTCGCGAGATCCTCGCCCCCGAATCCGCCACCACCACCGAATGGGGAGCCAGAATTCTGCTGATTGGAAGCTTGCTGATTTTCACTGCCCTGTTGGCCACCTGCTTGAGAGCCGCCCTGTTGTCCGCCGGGTTGTTGCCCCCCAGGCTGCTGGCCACCGGGTTGCTGGCCGGGAGATTCACCATGTCCTGGGGTTGGGCTTTGAGCGACGGATTGTCCCGATTGCTGCCCTGGCTGTTGCGATTGCGATTCCGGATTTCGGCCTCCCTCTTGTGGGCTTTCGCTAGGGCGCTGACCACCGCGTCCCTCCTGATCTTGCTGGGCTTGCAAGTCTCGGGTGAGAGAGTCGAGTTCTTCTTGGGCATAGCGTAGAGAAGTGGCTTCGTCGCCTAGCAGGCTTTCCGCGGCTTGCTCTACGTTTCGCTGAAGCTCGTCAAAACTGCGTTGAAGCTCGGGCTGCAGGCCCTGGGTTTGCTCGACGAACCCTTGACGCAGCATGTCGGAGCTAGTCTGCAGCTGTTCATCGACTTCGCTTTGGCTTTGCTCGCGCAGGAGATCGTACAGATCTCGGTGCAGCTTCTGCTCGCTGAATTCTGAAGCTTCCGTTACCTCTCGGAGTCCTTGCATAAGCGTATCGAGCTCTTCTTGCTGCTGACGCATTTGATCCGTGATTCGTTCGCGCTCTTCAGAGTTGTCTAATCGAGGGCCTTCATTCCGATCGAGATCTTCGAGAGCGTCTCCGATGGCTCGTTGGTTTTCGGCTAGATCTCGAGCTGTTTGTCGCGCTTCGCGCAATTGCTCGGTAAATTGGCTCGATGTTTCGTTGCGGAAATTCTCTTTCAGCTCTTCCAGGTTCTCCTGAGCCCGCGTACCGGTGGCCAAGGCTTGAGAAATCTCTTCGTTGGCCAGCGATTCGCCGAGCTCGCGCATCTGCTCGCGCGCCTGATCGAGTTGCTGTCTGGCCTCACGGTTCTCTTCATTGGACTGAAGGCGATCCATGCGCTGGCGCGCTTCGTCGACATCGGCGAGCATTTGGCGCTGCTCCTCTTCAAGGCGTTTCAATTCCCTTCGTATCCGCTCTCGCTCTTCTTCATCTTTCGCATTGGCAATCGCAGTCTGAAGCTCTTGCAAGCGTTGGTTGATATCGTCTTGGCGGCGAGCGAGCTCGCTTAATTTACTGAGTACTTGAAGCTGTTCTTTTTGTTCGGGCGAGGTGAGGGTCTGCGCTTGGCTTGCGGTTTCGTAGCGGTTTTCCTCGCGTTGGAAGTCAAGCTGATCGAGTTGCCGCTGATTGCGCGATTGCCCTCCACCTCCGCCGCCTGCCTGGCGTGATTGGGAAACGTTGAATTCCTTGGGCTGCATCCGAAGCAACGCCTGCGTAGCCCCTTGGGCATTCGCCGCTGCCGTATCCAGGGGATCGGTATAGCGATCATCTATTGAGGTATCTAGAAGCAAGGATACCTTCTTCATCAGTTCCTCGGCGAGATTGGCAGCGAACCGCGTCTTTTCTTCTTCGAGTCTCTCCTTCAGTTCGGTTAGCTGCTGCAGCGCCTCAACTTGCGACTCATTGATCACCTCGACATCTTCGAAGAAGCTCTCATCAGATGAGTCGCGCTGCTTCATCTTCCAGAGGGCGATCGCGATCTGGCGCTGCGTTTCGATAAGCTCTTCTCCTTGGTTTCCTTGTCCTTGCTGCTGCCCCTGCTGTCCGCCGCCTCCCTCGGCTTCGCGAAAGATCTCTTCCAGCGACCGTACCTCCGCGAAATAAAGATCGCTGGTCGAGCGCCTTGGTTCGCCATCAGGACCGAAGTCGTCGGCCCAAGCGAACCAGGAAAGCAAGTCGTCTACTGCTACTGATTCATTCTCCAGCGCAATGAGCGTATCGAATTCGGAGTCCAGATCCAGGACGCCATCGGTTCCTGAAGAAAGGTAAACGGGGGGTTGGGCTCCGATGCTGTACCCGAGTCCGTAGTCGATGAGGCCGAAGTCATCTCGAGCCTCTGCTTCAAGAGCGATTTCCTCAATCGGTGAAACGCGCTGATCGCCTCGAGGAAACGCGATGGAGAGTTCTGGGCGTTTATTGGGGAGCGCTTCAAGTCGAATATCAGGAGGAAATGGATTCACGCGCCCTTTGTCATCTTTCAAGTGAAGCGTAGCGCGTAGCGACTTATCGACTACAAAGGCGGTATCGAAGCGGGTACGTTCCGGGTTGGCTGCTTCGAGGATCGTTTCAGATCCATCTCGATTTACGAGCCGCGCTTCATCGATAGGCTTGTTAGTCGTAAATGAGAAAACCGCTTCAGTTCCTTGCACGGCACTAATGCGGCGCGTGTCTTCGATGAAACGGCTGGGAATGCGCGTATACTCAGGGAAATTGAGGGTGGCATCTGATTGAGTGAGAGCTGGCAGATCGAATATTTCGATATCATAGGCGTCAGATTCCTGGCCATCGTATTCAATTCGGTAGCGCAAGTCCGACTCGACTTTTCTGAGCGAGAAAACGAAAACCGGATCAGAGAGGCTTTGGCCCATGTTTTCGCTTTCTTCCCTTCCATCGGGATACAAGGTAGCGATACTGACGTTCTTGGGCAGCGAATCGCCATCGAACCGGGCAGTGACTACGACTGTGGAACCGCGTTCGGCTTCTACATCGCCAGGACTTACGGTTAGGGCTATTTGGGAATTACTGAATATCAATCGTTCCGATGGGGAAGGCTCCAGAAAGAATGCGGCGACTAGGATTATCCATGCCGGTATCGATGCGAGAACGTTTCTAAAAATCGACTTCCTGTGCTTGTCGCGCCCGGTGTCCTGCCACTCGTTGATCGATTGATGATCGAGAATTTCGTCGACCAGCTTTCGCTGCAAGAAGTTGAACGGCCCTTGCTTCGGGCTTTGCTCCATGGCGGTGGACAAGGCCTGGTCCAATGACTGATTCTCGGATTCGATAGCTTTTGCTGCCGCAATGTAGTCGAGCGGTTCGCGATTGGAATCTCGCCGTCCTAGAAAGAGCGTTCCCGCGATCACAGCCAAAAGCGCCACTACATAGTACTGGCTGATAAAGGGTACGAAATATCCTAGAGCGAGAATTCCGCACGCGATCGCAGCAGCGGCGATCCAACGCTTGGCTTGTCGTTCGAATAGTCGGGTGGCGCGAATGCGCTTCGCCACCTCGTGCGTTTCGCCCTTTAGCCTAGGATCGGCCTGCGAGCCAATCGCCTCCATGAGTGTCGTTCGTTTTGGTTTCATGCCAGCGCAGTTTCCTCTCTGTTTTGAAGTCGTCGAGCGATGAGGCTTTCAAAGGCGAGCAAGGCTACGACAGCGATAATGATCCATCTCCAAATTTGTTGTTGGCTCTCGAGTTCGACAGCGTTTTTCGAACGCAGTTCGGATTCCGACGCTTCCGATGACTTGGGTTCGTTTCGCTTCATGCTCAAGGGAGCTCCCAGCTTTTCCCATTCTTCTTCCGTATGGGTTTCCCATTCGCTCTCTTCGGGTGATATGTGGAAAGCGACAAGCCGCTCGCTGCGTCCGTCCTTAAGCTTGTAGATTCCAGGCGATTGCGGTGCCTCCACTGTGAAAGAAGAATCGCCGAGCGCCTGCCATTGGGCCGTCGAAGAAGAAAATTGAGAGGCGACAGCGTCGATGCTGGCGATGCTGGGTTGATCCGCTCCTCCAGCGGCGCGTTCGACAAGGCGTTGCAGCCAGGGAACGAATTTCGATGAAAGCGGCCATTGGCTTAAATTAGGCGACCAATCGCCTACCCATAGGGTGATTAGACCCTTCCCGTTGCGTTTCTCGATAAGGGCAGGGGACTCGTCATCGTATTGAGCGACGATTGTAGCCTCGGACGCGGTAGGCAGGCGCAAGGCATGCGAATGCCAAAACCGGATACGCGAAAAATCACTGAAGCGAGGGTCCGCAAAAAGATTGAACGTAGGATGCTCGAAGTCGATCGTTCCTAGTCGAGAGTCAGAGCGCTCAGGTTTCGAGGCGGACCAACCGGATTCGCCGAATAGCGCCTGCGCAGTATCGATCTGTTCGGGAGATGAAATCAGCATGAGGGCGTGCGAGCCATTGCCCACTTGTTGCCGAAGCGATTCGATCGCGGCCTTGTCGAGAACGCTATCTATGAGGATAAACGGTTCTGCTTGATTCTCGGAATTGTCGGGTTGGCTTGGTTCCTCAAAGGCGATTCGCGGGTCTTCCCAACCCGCGGTGGCCCGCTTCAGGTAGAATGCGGACTCGTTTGGGTTATCTACCTTTTCTATGTCTCCATAGTAGTGAAGGTCCATTGGTCTCGGTCGCTCTTCTGCGATATAGAGAATGTCGTCGAAGGGTTCGCTGTCGCCCAGGAGCTCAACCTTGAAGGGACCTTCAACCCCTTCGGGAATCTCCAACAGCACCATGTTGGTGTCTCCGGAATTCGCATACACCTGAATTGGATCGATCAGAAGCGTGCCCGAAGCGGCATCCAATAGTTGAAGCGTTCGTTCGGGACTTTCGATAACACCGGAGCTTTGAATTCCGATCCTAAGCTTTCTCTGGTTGGACTCTTCCCCGGTCCAACCAAGCCAACGCAGGCCGGTATTGCCTGAGCTTGCGCCAGCGACTTCTTCGATTTCGAAAAGGCATCCATCTGGCCATTCCCGACCGGCGATGCCTGCGATGCGGGCGGATTCCTGAACATCGGAAATGAGTACGATTCGCTTATTCGATTGGCCTCCTGAACGTTCGTCCACTTGTTCGATTTCGGCTAAGGCCAGATCGATTGCGTCATCCAATCGAGTCGATCCCCACATTGGAGCAAGATCTTCAAGAACGGAGGTGGCGAAAGAATGACGCTCATTAACCGGCCATTCCTCCCAACGGTCAAAAGTGACCAAAGGTCTTGCAATCGATGACGCCGATAGGATCGAAAGTCGATCGATGCTGTCGAGGTCGCGGATGACTGCGCTCGCTTGGGCGATGGCATTGTCCCAAGCGCCTTGGCGTTGCATGCTCGCGCTGGTGTCAATTATCAGCGCCACCGTTTCCGGAGGAGACAAATTGGGAGAAATCGGGAGGTTCGATTCGATGAAGGGTCGCCCGAAAGCGAATGCCAGCAACCCGATTACGAGACATCTCAAGGCGAGTAGCCAAGGATTTTGGATACGGCTTTTGCGCTCCAGCCTTGGCGGGGATTCGCGGAGAAACTGAGTTGCGGAAAATCGAATGCGGTCCTTGGTGGCCCGCCGGATCAAGTGAAAGATGATTGGTCCCGCTATGAGAAGGGCTCCCGCTAGGAATAATGGAGACAAAAGGCTCAAACCGCTACCCTTCCGTTGATGGGTTGACGCTTTAGGAGATCAATGAGGACGTAGTCGAGCGGCTTGTTGGTGGGAGCGATCAGGTGGCGGATGCCACGTCGTTCCAGCGCATTTCGAATTTTCTCCTGGTGTGCGGCGAAGCTCTGCTTGTAGGCGCTTTGGGCTTCCTTGGGATCGATGTAAAGGCGATTGCCCGTTTCGAGATCCTCCCATTGAGATGCCTTTCCGAAATCGAGATCGAGTTCGGCGCTGTCCAGTATCTGGATTGCGCGTACATCATGACCCGCTGCGACAAGCTGCCCCAAAGTGGTTTCCCACTCTTCAGGCGGCGAGAGGAAATCGGAAATGATCAATATGAGACAACGTTTCGAATTCAGGTTCGCTGCTTGATCCAATCCTTTGCTCAAGTTCGTGTTCTTTCCATCGGATTCCTTTGAAAGGAGCGCGAGCAATCGACGAAATTGTCCGGGTCGCCATCGAGCAGGTAGGTATTCGTGCAGTTCCGAGTCGAAAAGCCCAAGGCCGACGACATCGCGTTGCTGCAGCAAGAAGTAGCTGAAAGTGGCCGCTAGCGTTTTGGCGTATTCAGATTTCGAAATATCGCCAGAGGCGAATTGCATCGATCGGCTTGTATCTACTAAAAGGAGACACCGGAGATTTGTTTCATCTTCGAACTTCTTGATAAACTCCTTGTCCGTTCGAGCGAGAACCTTCCAGTCCAGGTAGCGTAGGTCGTCGCCAAGCGAGTATTGGCGATACTCGGTGAACTCGACAGAAAATCCTTCCAGGGGGCTTCGGTGCAAGCCGGACCACAGTCCTTCGACGACAACGCGGGCTCTCAGCTCTAGGTCGCGAATCGCGAAAAGGGCTGTCGGGTCGATCCCAGCTGTTTTCGTTGAAGAGGGCATCGGTTAAGCGTCTATCCGATTGACTCGATAAGTTTTTGTATAACCGTTTCAACGGTTTCGCCTTCTGCCTCTGCCCGATAATTCAACAGTATTCGGTGCCTGAGTACGGGTGGAGCGAGTTGAATGATGTCATCCTTCGTTACATGAGCTCGAGAATGCCAGAGCGCGAGGGCCTTGGAAGCGAGGACGAGCGCTTGGGCCGCTCGCGTGCCGGCGCCCCAGCTAATCCATTCCTTGATAAAGTCCGGCGCGTTCGAGTCGCTAGGTCGCGTGGAGGCTGCAAGCTTGACTGCGAATTGAACGACTTCGTCCGAGACCGGCACCTTGCGAACAAGCGATTGGAATTCGATGATGTCCTCAGCGGAAAAGATGGAATTGATCGCATCGTGATCCTTCGAGGTGGTTTGCTTGACGACTTCGATCTCGTCCGCTTCGGGAAGATAGTCGATCAGCACGTTGAAGAGGAACCGGTCCAACTGCGCTTCAGGAAGCGGGTAGGTGCCTTCCATCTCCACTGGATTTTGAGTGGCTAGCACGAAGAACGGTTCAGAGAGCTGATGTCGGGCGCCGGCTGCCGTTACTTGATGCTCCTGCATGGCCTCGAGGAGGGCGGACTGGGTCTTGGGAGGGGTTCGGTTGATCTCATCCGCTAGCAGCAAGTTCGTGAATATAGGTCCTTTGGCGAACACCAGTTGCCGACCTTCCGGCGTATCCGTTAGAATTTCGGTTCCGGTGATGTCGGCGGGCATCAAGTCCGGTGTGAATTGGATTCGTTGAAAGTTCAGGTCAAAGACTTGGGCAACCGACTTGACGAGGAGGGTCTTGGCGAGACCCGGGGCCCCTGTGATGATGCAGTGCCCTCCGGAAATAAGGGCGAGCAGGATCTGCTCAACCACCGACTTCTGGCCGATGATCGCTTTCCCAAGCTCGGCTTCAACTTTCGAACGCCCGTCTTGCAACCGGTTGAATGCCGCTTCTTGTTCTTCTGTGGTTTCGAGTAAAGACATATATTGATTCAGGTTTTGTAGATAAAATTGTATTCAGTAAATTGAGTTAGATCAGTGCGTCATTGCGTAAAAAATTATATTGATGCCCATAGGGTAGGCTCGTTTTTCAGCGAACTCTCGAAAGTACCACTCGTCTTCCCCTTCGCGTTCCCAGCCATCGCCGAGATCTGTATTGTGGCAAATGATACACATAATGCGACCATTGTCGTCGAAGATCGCCTTGTAGTGAACTTCTTCCGTGCCATAGCCTTGATGGCTAACGATTCCGTATCCCTGACGATACGCCTGAACGGCATGCCCCACGCTCGGTACTTGCGGTTTCTCCTTTAGGTCGAAGACGACGTGAAAAATGGGATGGTAGATGGAGAGCTCCGTCGGTTCCCGGTCCGGGAACACGCGCTTCATCTCGTAGTAGAAGTTGTCGTATTCGTCGTCTCCCCAGAAATCGTCGACCATGAGGAAGCCTCCATTGAGCAAGTAATCTCTGAGGGCCGTCACTTCGTCATCCATGAAGAGAAGTCGTCCGGGCTCGATGATGTAGAGAAAGGGATAGTTGAACAAGTCAGGTTGGGTGAGCTCGACCACGACGGAGTCTGGATTCACTTTGAGGCTGGTCATTTGCTGCAGCCTAAACGCGAAGTTGAGCTCAGCATCGGGGTAGTCCGTCGCCCAGCCACCGCCTCCCCAGCCGCGTCCACCACGTCCACCGCGTCCGCCACGCCCACCGTAGCCGCCCCATCCGCCTCTGCCCGAGGAGCTATACTTGACGCGGGCGAACGTGAAGACGTCTTGCTTGAACTCGTTGTCGACCTGCCATTCGGGAACGCCTGCTCGATTGTCGTAGTATTGGCCGTTCGCTGAAGCGATGAACAGAACGCCTGCGAGGATTGGCAAAACGAATTTAAAAGCGAAAGGCATCGGTTGGTGTCGGATTAGGGGTTGGAGCGCGTTTCTTGACGCGCTTGTTCAAGGTATTGAGCAATTCGTAGGCGAGGCGGAGTCGCGGCGCTTCCTCCAGGGCCATGAGGGTGTGCCGTTTTGCGAGATCAGGGTTCTTTCTCTGATGTTGCTTGGCTAAGGTGTAGTGGACGTTCGCGATGTCGGGTGGATCGAGCTCGAGAAGGACATTGCCTGTTTCTATAGCGGGGTCTGCATATTGGAATCGAGCGTGCGTGGTAAAGAGGGCTCTCCAAGGCTCCGGCGCCATGGGCCGGATGGCGATCCATGCATTGGCCCACTTAAGGACCGATGGGGGATCGTCCGCTTCGAGGGCGATGGCGAGGAGACGTTCGATAGGGTCGAGCCGATGCCCTTCGTTCTCAGCGATTTTCATGAGCGTTTCGCGCTCGAGATCGATTTCCCCCAATTGCTGGTAGACATAGGCGAGCAGGCCGTGGATATTCTCGTCACCTGGCAGGTAGCCGGCCTTGTCTACAATCGCTTCGAGTGATTCGCGGGCGGCTTCCCAGTTCTCGGCTTCGACAAGTGACTCGACTGATTCAAATTCGTCGAAGTAGTTGGTTTCTGGATTCAGCAGTTCGATCGCTTTTTCCATCATGCCTTCGGGGCGCGTGAAGGCGTACTGACCTCCTAGGGTTGTTGCTTGCGCTTTTGCGTCCGCTAAAAATGCGTTGTCCAGTTCGGATAGCGGAGCGACATGCTTTTCCAGGGCGTCGTTCATTTCCACGCCTTCTGCGAGATCCCGAAGCAGCGCTAGCATGGAATCGAGCCCATAGCGTTCAAAGAGGAATTTTACTACGAGGTAGGATTGGTAGTACGCGAACTGCGTGTCCTCGCCCGTTTGGGTGCTGAGGAAGGCGGCGCTCATCTCGCTTATCTTCTGCATGCGTCCCCCGAGAATCCGGTCCTTGTAGTCGGCGGTCATCATTTGCCCCCAAGCGTTGTTGCGTTCCTTTTCCTCGTAAACGGAGATGCCTTCGCTGAGCCACCGCGGCATGCGGTTTCGCGTGAGGGTGAGGGTGATGGTGTGGCAAAACTCGTGATAAAGGACCGATTCCCAATTCGCCAAGCTAGTGGCCGGGCTATTGATAGTGAATACGGGCCCAAAGCAAACGCCGAGGTAACCCGGGTTTCCCGGCATGCCGAACGTCCTTACCTGGAAATCGGCGGGGTTCGGGTAGATCTCGACGGTAACCTTTTCATTGATTTCTACATCGTATCGTTTCTTGAGATACCGGTAGGCGGGCTCGAGCAAATCGATCGCCCGTTGACCATAGACCGGGGCCTCTCTTTTCGAAATACGGATGCGAAAATGCTCGGTTTCAAGCGTTTCGAAATCGTCCAGCTTGTCCCGCAAGGTGACTAGGTTGTAAGCGGAAATGTTGTAGGGATCCGCTTCGTGAACCTCGTCTGCGAGTTCCCATCCCTCGTCTTCCCCGCCGAGCCTGAGCAAGTCTTGGGCGAGCTGGATCTTTGCAGGCAAGAAGTTTGGCTCAAAGGTGAGGGCGAGCCTTTGCGAGGCGGCTCCCTCCTTGAACCAGTACTTGCGGGAGAGATTGCGTCCGATCGCATGGTCGACCGAGGGATTGGTTCGCCAGGTAGAGAGCGCCGTTTCGCGGAGCCGATCGCCTTCCGCCGTATCGCTTTGCAGATAGGCGATGGTCGCTTTGAGGGCGAGGCCTTCGGGGTGGAGGGGATTGACCTCGAGGGCGAGCTCCAATTGAGCGAGCGCTTCATCGTAGGCTTCGCTGTCCACGAGATGTTGAGCGATGAGGATGCGGGTATCGGGATGGTTTTCATTGATGGCCAGCGCTTCTTCCGCGTACTTGAGCATTTCCGAGCGATCGCCTTCCATGAAAGAGCGGGCGAGGCCGTGCCACAGGTCCGGATCGCCTGGATGCCATTTCAACCCGCTTTGGAAATTCTTGGAGGCAAGGCTGAAATCGCTCTTGTCGAGGGCAAGCTTTCCACTGGCTAGGAAAGCGCTGGCAGGGGGACCTGCTTCCTCTTGAGCCCGCTTGAAAAAATTCTCAAGTACGATCCGTGGCTCGATGCCAAGGAGGATAGCGGCTTCTCCGATTGCGACGAGGGAGTCGGGGTCATAGGAATACCGACCCCTGCGGCGGAGTGCATCGTCAATCTGCCGGAGGATCATCTCAGCCCGCGGCATGTCGTTGGCGAACAAGGCGGCTTCTCGGGCGATCAGGCGAAGCCGTACTCCAAAATAGCGTGATGAAAGTCCTTCGGTTAGGAGCTCATGCGCTTCATCGTATCGCCCGGTCTCCAGGAGCGCGCAGGCTTCGAGCCGCCACCATACCTCGTTCCAAGACTGGGATTTGCGAGCGGAGGAAGCGGCTTCGAGGGCCTCCTCGTATTGGCCGGTCCGGTACAATGACTCGACAAATTCTACCTCGGGCAAAGGCTGCCTCTCGCTGTCCTGACCCCGCCCTTCGAAAGGTCCAAGCCCCAAAGCCAGTCCTGTCAAAACAAGAACGAAGCTTGGGGTAATAGGTAGATGTCGAAGCACGCTAGAAGTTAATTCCGTTAGTTTGGCAGTCGCAAGGTTTTAAACGCGCGATTATTAGAAAGAGTTACAGTTGGGGAACGAATCCAATCACTGGGTCGAACGAATTATTTACGGGTGGACAGAGCCTGCGTGAAATTAGATGTTCTTATCGATAAGCTATGCCAACCGAGACGTCGCAAAATCAGGCAACCCAGGCGCAACCAAGCCCTGAACGCCCCAACATCCTCTGGATCTGTACGGACCAGCAGAGGTGGGACACGATCGCCTCTCTCGGCAATCCTCATATTCGCACTCCTAACATAGATCGCTTGGCAAACGAGGGAGTGGCCTTCCTGAATGCGTTTTGCCAGAGCCCGATTTGCACGCCGAGCCGTTCCAGCTTTCTCACGGGCATGTACCCGAGTACGGTCCATGGGTGCGGCAATGGGAATGACCGATGGTCCGAGGCGGCGCCGCTGGTGACCAAGCTGCTGGCGGATTCGGGATACGAGTGCGGTCTCGTTGGAAAGCTGCACCTAGCAGGATGCCATGGGCGCATCGAACCTCGTCCGCTGGACGATGGGTATAGCGTGTTTCATTGGTCCCATTCCCATCGGGATATTTGGCCGGAAGGGCATGCCTATGCGGATTGGGTGAAGGAGCGGGGTGGCTCGCTTGGAGATATGTATGAAGAAAAAGGATACATGAAGCCGGAATTGCATCAGACTCGATTTTGCGCCGACAAGGCGATCGATTTCATGGAGACGGAGCGAGACCAGCCCTGGCTGATGAGCGTCAATTTCTTCGATCCCCATGTTCCTTGGGACCCGCCTCCTGCTTACCGGGATCGCTATGATCCGGCAAAGATGCCCGAACCGCTCTTTCGCGAGAGCGACTTAGCTGCTCAGGCGAAGTTGAGCGGCGTGGACTTTCAGACGGAAGCTCGGGATCCCGAGAGCTTTCAGGCGAAAGAGAAGATAGCGGCCTACTACGCCATGATCGAGCAAATCGATGACCACGTGGGACGCTTGCTGGATTCGCTCGAACGGTCGGGGCAGCGCGATCGGACGCTGGTGATCTTCACGAGCGATCACGGCGAAATGCTAGGCGATCATGGCCTGCTCACCAAAGGATGCCGCTTTTACGAGGGGCTGACGCATGTGCCGCTAATCGTTTCGTGGCCAGGGCAATTTCAAGAAGGGGTCCGTAAGGAGGCCTTAGTCGAATTGACTGATATCGCTCCGACGTTGCTCGACGTCGCTGGCTTGGAATCGAGCGAGCGGATGGCGGGGCACTCGCTGCGCTCGCTGCTCGAGGGCTCGGATGACGTGCATCGCCAGTTCGTCCGTTGCGAGTTCTATCAAGCCCTAAGCTTGCTCGCTCCGGGAGGGGACGATTGGGAAGGCAGCCATGCGACGATGATTCGAACGGAACGATTCAAATTAGTTGTGTATCATGGTCATGATCTCGGTGAGCTCTTCGATTTGGAGAATGACCCTGGAGAATTCGAGAATCTATGGGATGAGCCGAAATACGGGGACATTCGTTTCGAGCTGATGAAGACTCTGCTGGACCAAAGCGCATTCTCCGTAGATCGCGGGACGGATACGACCTGCATCTTTTGATCAAGGGCAAGGCGGTTTTTGAAACCTTTTAGGCAGAGGACGTGTAGTAAGAGGGGAGCCGATTTGGGTTACTTATGGCGTTGGAATCAGTAAGGATGGTTGGAGCGATTTTCGCGGCAATAGCAGGGACAGCCGCGGCCGCTGCGAGCGAAGGCGGCCCGCTCCCCACGATCAATTTGCTCGAAACCGACAAGATATCTATCTTTGCGGAGAAATCGGGGCAGCGGCAATACGCGGAGCGCTTCGCGGAATCGGTGTACGAAGCAGCCTATGAGACCACTGGCGAATCGGCGGGGAAGGGGCTCGTGATTATCGGGAATTTCGATGATCCGCATCCGATATTGCTGATCAAGAAGTATATCGACATCGCTGAATCGTCGGGCGCTGCCGTGGAAGGATCGTTCTTCGGCGGGATGCTCGAAAAGGCTATAGACAAGTGGGAAGAGGCCGACGAGGAAATGCAGAAAGAGATCGGGATGGACATCGAGTCGGTCGCCTACGTTATTCCGATGCCATTGGAGCCGGCCATGCTCAATCTATATTTGACTGCGAGGGAAGTTGAATTCGATGAAGCTGAAATAGAGAAGCGCTTTGGAGAGCTGGAGCCGGGCGCGTTGAGATTCGGCGATTTCGAGCGATTCGATTGGGTAATTTACCTGCCTCCAAAAAACGCGATCGATCAGGTGATCAAGGACGTGCTTCCGCATGCGATGGAAAAGGAGAAGTTAGGCTTCTTTAAGCGGACGCTCGTTAGGGGAGCGGTTTTCACGTTCAAGCCCGTGATTCGGGATGCGATGGAGGGTTTTCGCAAGTCCCTCCTCTACGGGGCGATTCTTCGGGCGACCAGCGACTTTACGGATGAAGACATCGACTTGTTGACCGAGGCCTATCTCGGATCGTTGATGCCGCGGGGCAACGTGGTGCCAGGGAAAAAGAAGGATCGCAGCTTGGAGGCGATCCGTGAGCAACTGGAAGAAAACAGGGCCTACGCGGCGGATCCCTCTGCGCGGCCGGAATCGGTGATTCCAGACGATCCGGAATTGGCGTCGCGCTATGTGGGCGACTACGCCGATCCTCAGGGACGACAGTACTCAATCTTTCAGAAGGAGGGCGTTCTCCACTACTAAAAGGAAAAGGACGATCCTATCCCGGTCAGCAAGGTAGCGGATGATCTCTATACTACGGAAGATCGCGATACGACCTTGGAGTTTCTAGCGGATTTGGATGGCGCGTTCGCCGAAGCGGAATTGCGTGGCGAACGTTGGCGCAAATCTCTTTTCAGGAGATAGGTCGGTCGAGTTAGCGCGAGTCTTTGCTTGCGAAAACGGTCAAACTTTCAATCGTTCCGGTCTTCCCGCTTCACACGTGGGGCGAATCGATTAGGAAACGCATCTTATGTCTGACCAAGAACGACCGAATATCATTCTAATTATCACCGATCAGCAGCGCTATGAAACCATTCGAGCGCTCGGGTATGACTATATGGATACGCCGCATCTGGACCGGCTGGTCAATGAGGGGGTCACATTCAGCCAGTGCCATATCACGGCTCCTTCCTGCGCTCCGTCACGAGCGAGCTTGTTCACGGGAACGTATCCGCATACCACTGGCGTGCTGAAGAATGCGGATCCGTGGAGCAAGTCATGGGTAGGGGACCTGTCGGATTCCGGCTATTATTGCGTCAACGTGGGCAAGATGCATACCTATCCCTACGATGAGAAGGTAGGCTTTCATGAACGGTATGTGGTGGAGAACAAGGACCGCTACTTGGAGGAGCGCTACTATTATGATGAGTGGGACAAGGCGCTGCACGCTCGTGGACTCGTAAAGCAGCAGCGAGAAAAGTATCGCTTGCGATCGGACTACGGCGATCGCATGGGCGCCTTCGAGTGGGAGCTCCCTGAAGATATGCATTCGGACATGTTCGTTGCCAATACGACTACCTGGTGGCTGGACACGAAGCCAAAACCGGATGGCCCGCTTTTTATGGAAATCGGTTTTCCGGGTCCGCATCCGCCATTCGATCCGACCGAGCGCTTTATCGAGAAGTACCGTGGCAAGGACCTTCCTTTGCCTAAAATCAAGCGGGAGGACATCGAGGGGCAGCCTCTTGCCTATCAGAAGCTGCGCGAGCACAATTTCGAGGTGGACCACGACTCGGTGGTGCATTTGGACGATCCTAGCGAGGAACAACTGCAAAGGCTTTGGGAGTACTACTTGGCGAATGTTTCCATGATCGATGAAAAGGTCGGGGAAATCATGGATTCGCTCGAACGCAATGGCTACCTCGACAATACGGTCGTCCTTTTCACGAGCGACCACGGTGAAGCGTTGGCCGAGCATGGACACATACAGAAATGGACAATGTATGACTGCGTTACCAAGGTACCGCTCGTCGCCTGGTGCCCGAAGCGGTTCCAAGGCGGGCGTACCATAGATGGCCTGTGCCAACTCATGGATGTAGGGCCGACGATCCTCGATCTAGCGGAAGTCGAAAAGCCCGAATGGATGGAAGCGGAAACGCTCATGCCTGCGCTGAACGGGGATGCATTCGAGGGACGGGAATTCGTGATCGCGGAGCATGGACGCGACGTCTTTCTCTATATGATCGACTTCGTTACCATGATCCGCACCAAGGACTGGAAGCTCGTCCAGTTTGTCGACGAGCCGTATGGCCAGCTGATCGATTTAGTCAACGACCCAGCGGAGGAGAAGAACTTGTGGGACGATCCTGAATACGTGGATAAGAAATCAGAGCTGATCAAAGAGATAGGGTCGTTTCGAGTACGCAGTGGCTACAAAACGCGAAATATGTGGGCAAAGGTCCGGTAGGTCTAAACTAGCGGATAGCAATCAGCACGGCAACACCGCGTATAAGGCGCGGCTATTTGCCGTCGCCTGCATCCAGGCTTGTTATGCATCCGTTCCCGTAGTTTCCTGTCCGTTTCTTCCAACCTAAAGCGCGTACTCACCACCGAATGCTTACGATTGCCGGAACGGTATTTGATGTAAGTCGTGGCCAAGATAGTCCCGTCCGGCAGCAGTTCCATACCCGGGTAACCGCAGTCACCACCCGCATGACTGTGCAGGAGCTTGATGCGATATTGTCCTGGGCGCCCTTTGCGAATGTCCGCGAATGTCCCGACCCAAGCGACGAAATGACCACGTGTAGGGCTATTCGGTGCCTGATCGCGGAACGCTATCACCCAGCGCCCGTCCTTGGTCCGGACGCCTTGGTGCCGGTCGCCGGTCAGCCCCTAGGGAGTGAATTCCGGTTTGCTCCAAGTCTTACCTTCGTCGCCGCTGAACATCATCATGCTGTTGTCCCGGTGGGTCTGCTCACGCATCAGGCAACACAGTTCTTTGCCGTCAGGTGAGCGCAGGAGAAAAGGCTCGCACAGGTTCCTCCCTTCTACATCTGTCACAACCCGGTACGGGCTCCACGAGAACCCGCCGTCCGCTGAAACGCTCTGCGCCACTACATTCCACTTTCTCTTCATCCTGGGAGGCCGGATGTTGGTCATGGCCAGCAGTTTCTTGCCGTCTTCTATCGGTATGATCGTACACCAGGGCATCACCGGAGCTTTGCGGTCGTCGATTGCCTTCATATCCGACCACGTGTCACCGGCGTCTTCGGAATGGGCCGCCCACATTGCGCCGCCGTCACCGCCGGCAAAGACGAACAGGCGTTCCCTGTCCTGTGGATCCTTCAACCGGTATATCGTCGGACAATTGTACGCATTCTGCCACCCTTTGGGCAACCTGTCATCAATTCGTCTCCATGTCTTACCTTCGTCTGTACTTCTGGCCATCGGTCCGCATTTGCCACCATGACCATAGGTCCATACACAGTAAACAGTCTTGTTGTCGGGCATTAGAACCGTGGTGGGGTGCCCTTGATAGATCTCTTCTGTGCCCTCCGCAATGATCGTATGCCGTTCTGTCTCGCCGGAGATATCGACAACAGGCAGACCCTCCTTTTCTTGAGCTCTTGCACCAATAGCTGATATTACCAAGAGCGGGAGACTAAATGAGCTTATGGTCCACGGGTTTAAACGCATATCGAGATTCCTTTTTGTTCAACGCTGAGGTCAGTCGGCGCGGCTTTTCCGCGTTGACTGAGACGCTTGGTTATCTCTTTGTGTTTTTCGAAAAACCTCAAAACCCGCATTCTCGTAAATCTCTTCCAGTTTCTTCTGATCAACTAGCTTAGAAAATACTGAAAGAGTCAGAGTTTCTGGTTCGTACTCGTCAACAAATCCAGCCACCTTTTCCTTCTTGTTTTCGAAGATACTGTAATTCTTTTCGGATACTTGGTCAGTTTCTACGTCCGAGAATACTTTTTCTATTTCGCTTCCACTAAAGACAGCGCCCATCACCGATTGAATTCCGAATAAGGCGAATCTCAGTCTTTCATCTATCGTTACTGCGATTGTTGAGCTGTTCATTTTTTAGATTACGTCTCAATGAGTCGACGGAGCTTGTCTCCGTTGACTCAATCGAATTGTTCTAGATTAAGTTTTTAATTACCACTGAATTCACGTACTAAAAACCTTTCCGTTTCGAGGTAGGCCCACACATACCTTTCGTCATCCAGTTTAAGAGATAAAATTCGATCTGAAACACTTAAGATGTCCAGGTAACACAGTACTCCCGGGGATGCACTAGTTCTTAAGCTTGGATCAACCAATGGAAGCTCTTCCCAGAAATCTCCAACTTTATATTCAAAACTCAAAGTCCCTTCAATATAAACTTCAATAAGTGTCTGTTCAATTGAATTGATTCTATGATTTCCAATGATGTGAATTAGCTTTCCCCCATCATTCGTCATCTTTATTATTGAGAAGAGCGAATCAAAATTTTGGATGGGTACAGAACGAACCAAGCTTAGATCATTCGATCGTCGAATCTCCACTAGCGATTCGTTATTTAATTTCCTGAAGAAATACTCACCTGATGGAGTCGATTCACCAACTACAATCGCAGGGGGAGATGCCTAGGAGCCGCCTAAGGTTGGCTGCTTGAAAGGGGAAAATAGTACTAAAACTATGTAGATTCCGATTTTCATTTTAGAACGTCGAAGTCTATCAAGAGGATTCGCCGCGGAGCGGTGTATCCGAATTGATAGCACTGTCTTGTTCGCTATGCTTCAAGATGTATTCCTTTACTGACCAACGATACACGATGAACGAAATCGGAATAGCGACAAAGAACCCTAGTACCTGTCCTCCAATGTATCCGAATCTAAAATCGGACCCTAGTACCAAATCGATAAAAGCTGTCACAATAAATCCCATTATTCCACCAACGATCAAACCAGTTACGGTAGAAACGAGATAGAACAGGATCCACGCTTTAAATATTGGGGTTTCTTCTTTCTTTTCTTCGATTGTCTCAGTTTCGTTCATTTCTTATTTCTGCGAACGCTAAGCTCTCATATCTTGAACGTGCCAGCGTACAAAATTGTGAGCAGCGTTTGGTTGGCACAATTACTATCGTTTTGTTGCGTCACTATTCTTCGCTTTCAGTTCTTTTATCTGTTCCTTCAAGCCGTGGCGCTCAAATCCGAAGAGAACCATCCCTACGGCAAAAAGCAGAATCATTATATCGATTGATTCTTTGTTTGTTATCAAGTTGTATATGCCCCAGACTATGATCGCGATTGAGATAGGCACATACCACCAGAGGCTCGTTTCGGGAGATCGTTCGTCCAGAAAGCGAGCCCATTTTATTGCTAGGTTTTTCATATGTTCTTTCTGCCAACGCCGAGGTCTCACGACGAGCGCTTGCGCTCGTCGTGAGAACCGACTGGTTCTCCTGTTGTTTTAGTTTTCAGAATAATGCGGTCGTTGTGAGTGAACGCTAAACACCAGCTTAAGTCTCTCGGGAAAACGCAGAAATCGTAATCTTCCCATGGATCACGATGTATCCAGTATTTCATAATTCTTTTGAGGCTATCTTTTCTTAGTCCTTTGCCAGAATCAGTATGGACGTAAAGTTCAGAGTCTTCTTCAAATAGGTCTAAAACCTCTTCTTTCTTCAGTTCTTTTCCGTTTATGGTGCAAGAGGTCGGAAGGTTTGAAGGTACCTGCGGGCCAGAACCACGAAACTGCTCTAGGAAATCCGAAGTCAAATCGGCGTCCACGTAGTTTGCAGTCAGTATTTCTGGTATTTTCATTTTTTGGAGAACGCCGAGACTACACAATAGTGCTCGGAGCGGAGCACAGAGTACGAATTGTGTACGTCGATTTGTTCGACCAATGCTTTGTGATCATGTACCGTTCATATCTTATTTTTTGAATTATTTTGTCGAACAAGTTATTGAATCATTATTGATTAAGCATCCGGGAATATAGGAGTTATTTCAAGCTTGATCTAGGTGAATCCATTTAATTCTATGGGATTCTTAATGATTCAACACTCATGCTCGCGATTCCTCCTGCTGCTAACCGGGAATACGCGGCCGCCTTCGAATGGGAGTCTATACCCGAAAAACGAATACATTACTTCTCCAAGTGGTTCAGATGCTACCTGGACTATTGCAACAAGTACAACTGCCTTCCGCAGTCTAGGCGTATGAAGGATTTCCACGATTGATTCTTACCGATGCCAAGCTGGGGCGTGGCGTTCCTGGGATCGCCCTGGCTTGTCGGGGCTCCTGCGAGTCGCGATACGTGTCCCAGCTGAAGGGTGGGGGAACCTTCCCGCTAGAATCCGCGGCCTTTCACTTTGGTTTCGATGCGGCAAAGGTACATGTCGGCCGCAATGTAGAGCGTCGATCCGTCGTCGCCCCAGGCGCAATTGGCGGTGCGTTCTCCGGTTGATAGGTGGCCGATCAGTTTGCCATTGGGATCCACTACCATGACCCCGCCCATACCGATAACCCAGAGATTGCCGCTCTGGTCCACCTTCAAGCCATCGGGATTGCCATTGCCGAGTTTGGAATGTGGCTTGGCGTCGAAGAAGAGTTTTCCCGGACCTGCTGCAGTTCCGTCGTCATTTGGCGAATACGCTATGACGATTGGTCGGTCGACGTCCGATTGAGCAACGTACAAGGTTCGCTCATCGTGCGAAAGCTCCACGCCGTTTGGAAATCGCAGCTCCTTCGTGATGAGGCTGACTTCGCCATTGCGATCGAGCAGATAGACGCCGGCGAAGTCGATCTCTCGAGTTGGGCCATCTTCCCGCTGAGGAAGCCCATAGGTAGGATCGGTGAAGTAGATGCGCCCTGTGCGAGCAATCGCAAGGTCGTTGGGACTGTTGAAGCGCTTGCCTTTAAAATTGTCCACGAGGGTGCGTTTTCCCTCGCCGAAGGCCATAATCGAAAGGCGGCGATCGCCGTGCTCGCAGGAAACCAGTCTTCACTGGTCATCGATGGCTAGTCCATTGCTGCCCAGTCCCAGGCTGTAATCGCCTACCCCGGTGAAACCTGAGGGTTGGAGGAAGACCTCGGCTCCAACGCCTTCAGTCCACTTGATCACTTGATTTCGGTGCACATCGGAAAAAAGAAGGTAATTGCCCTGCTTGATCCAAACGGGCCCTTCGCCCCAAGCGAATCCAGATGAGAGCACTTCAATGCGAGCGGATGGGTCGATGAGCGCATCCATTTTCTTATCGAATCGGAGCACTTCCCCTATAGCGGGAAAATTTTGCGTATCCTGTCCGAAGATCGATTGAGCTGCGATCAGTGCGACAAGTGTTATAGATCGTTTCATCCTTGTTTTTTTGAGCTATGCTATAAGCAGGCTATTGAATGTATTCGATGAATGGGCAGTCCGTTCGCTCGAGCTCGCGGAGCATGCCCGCCTTTAATTGGGACCGTTGAGTTTGGTATTCCGGATAGTATGCGAGATTGATCAACTCCTCCGGGTCGAAATCGATGTCGTAGAGCTCTTCCAGTTCGCCAGGCGCAAGACTCTTTATGTACTTGTAGTTGCCTTTTCGGTACGAAACCCACCAGGGCAGGCCGGAGCTGCCGTATACGCTCTCCGGGAGCTCCGAGGTATCCGATCCGTAGCTTCGATCTGTGTAGACGAGCAGCACCCCGTGATCGGAAGGCATTTCTGGGTTGAGAAGCAGGGGAGTTAAGTCCCTTCCGTGCATTTCCCAAGGGAGATCTACTTGAGCGAACTTAAAGAGGGTGGGAACGAGGTCCTGTCCGCCAACCGGCGTTTCGCATACTTTCCCAGGTGGAATGACGCCTGGGTAGGAAATGACAAGCGGGTAGGAGATGTTAGCGTCGTATGGAGCCTGCTTGTGCTGGAATCCATGCTGCCCCCCAGGCGAAACCTTGATCGGAAGTATATATGATCAAGGTATTCTCTAGCTGACCCGTTTCGCGTAGGGCATCCACGAGCGCTCCCACCGATTCATCCAGGCTCATTACGGTCTCTTGATACTGGCGCGAGCTTGCCTGGAATTCGCCTCCTCTCGGAGGACGATTGGTGTAGTACCTTCCGTCTTCGGCCTGTTTCCATGCTTGACGCCGCTTTACGTACTGAGGCTTGCCGGGTCGCGGACCTTCAAAGTCTGCGGGATAGGCAATGCCCGCCGATTGCTCCAGTGCGCCTTCATGACGCGGAGCTGGGGTGAAGGGTCCATGGCTACCGGCGTGGCAAAGCCAGAGCAGCCAGGGCTTTTCGGGATCCCTGCCTTTTCCTTTGACGTATTCAATCGCCCAGCGCGTGTAGTTGTCGGTCGAGTAGCCCTCAACTTTCTTGGCGTCCTCGCCATTGAATGATATCAGCTGATCATAATAGTAGGCGCCAGAGTTGGAGGGGAATTTTGGACGATTCCAAACGATTTGATAGTCCCAATCGCGTCCGTATCCCGTATCGGTTCCGGTATGCCATTTTCCTATTTGGGCAGTCGTATAGCCTGCGTCCTTGAACGAGCGCATCCAAAACGGGGATTGTTCAGGGTCGTATTCGCTTCCTGGATATTGCCCCTCCATTCGCATCGATTCGACCCCGTAAGGAAGTTTCCCTGTAAGAAAAGTGGCCCTGGCGGGCATGCACCAAGTGCCGTTGTAGGCGTGCTTGAATCGAACGCCGCTGGAAGCCAGCTGATCGATGCGAGGCGTATGCGCCCAATGCGTAGCGCGTTCGTAGCTACTCACCGTCCGGTCCGATTGATCGTCTGTATAGATATAGAGAATATTGGGTCGGTCAGCCGAGAAGGCTTGGAAAGGAACAGCGCAAGCGACTAGTAGCGAGCAAAGACGAATGTATCGGTCTCGATTGAGGTTCATGAATATCCTAGGTTAGACGAAGGGAAACGTTGATTGGGGATGGGTATGTAGGTTGGAACTTCAGAAATATCGAAATTCACGATAGGTGAATCGTTTCGTGAATTTCGTTAGATGTCGAGCGAGAGATGGCTCGGTGAAACCAGGGCGAATCGAATGTCTATGATCCTCGGGTTTGGGAACGGAGCCTTCATTGACGGGGAGACTCTCTAAGTCTCTCAACTAAAGCTTGATGGGGGAATATCGTAATAGAATTTTCTTGGCTCGTTTGCGTCAAAAATGGTGCTCTAATCGAGCTATTCAGGTAATGCGTTAGTGGGTACTTGGGATTTCCTCATCTATAACATCATACCTTGTCCTCTTATGAGATACCTAGTTAAATTGTGTCTCGTCCTCTCTCTGGCTGCATTCTCCGCTCAAGCAGCCTTTTCTGCTTCCGTCGCCGATCTGGCGAAAGCGCAGGCTCTGATCTATAAGATAAACGAGGTGGTCGATAAGTACCGTGAGCTCACGATCGAATTGGAAGCGCCAAAATCCATCGACAGCGGCAAGGGAAAGTTCCTGGTCCCCTTCAAGGACGATGGTCAGATGACTGCCTGGGCGAATAAGGCTCTCGAGGCTCAGGCGGGCGCTGCCGTGGGTGAAAAGGCCGGCTCGGCGGTGGGCAAGGCGCTCGCAACCAAGGTACCCCTCGGTGGGTTCATGGGGGCGCCGCCAAGAAGAAGGGCAAGCAGATGGGTACGGCGACTGCCTTAGGCGGAATGCCGTTTATCAAGGAGAATACCGAGCGATCGTTGAACAACGTCGATGACTATATCGTCTACCTACATGTCGTTCATGGCTCCAATCCCGACTATCAGAAAGGTTTGGCATCTGCTATGGCGCTCCATCCTGAAATGGAGGGACGGACGGATTTCGCTATCAAGAACGCCTACAGGAAGGCTGCAAAGGCAGCTAAGAAGTAGCCCGATAGGCGGGCTATTCGGAACAAAAGATTCGCCAAGCCCGTCGAGAGTCCTTTTGTTTGTCGGTTTTCCCGCATTCGGCCCTTCCCATCGGCGCCGCAGCTCTCGCATCCATATGACACGCTCGATTCTGAAAATAGCGCTCTGCCTTTGGGCAGTGATTCTTGGCACAGTCCTGTCGGCTCAAGCGCCCGCGCCTACCTTATGGGAGCAACGGGCTAAGGAAAGGCTCAAGCGATTGACCTCGGTGCAGCAATTGGCGATTAGCCAAGCGCAGCCCTCTGAAGCGGGTCTGAAGAAAAAGAAGCTGAAGAAATTGCACCGTATCCTGGTTTTTTGGCGCTGCGAGACGTTCATCCATACCTCGATTCCGGCTGCCAATTTTGCCCTTCAGGAAATGGCGCGTAAAACACGGGCATTTTCCGTCGACCTCGAAGATGACTACAAGGTTTTCACCAAGAAGAACCTCAAGCAGTATGACGCGGTTCTCTTCAATAATTCCACCACGCTCAAGTTTCCTGAAGATTCGCAGAGGAAGGCTCTCATCGATTTCGTAAAAGGCGGCAAGGGAGTCATCGGCATTCATGCGGCGACAGACAGCTTTTACGATTGGGAACAAGGCGCAGCGTTGCTCGGGGGTCAATTCAATGGGCATCCATGGACGGCTAACGGAACGTGGGCATTCAAGCTGGATGATCCCGGACACTCGATAAATCGCGCTTTCGAAGGAAACGGGTTTTGGCATCAAGACGAGATATACCAATATAAGCCCAGCAATTTCCAAGGAATGGAGAACCTGCGTATTCTCGTTAGCCTAGATATGAGCAAGGAAGCCGTTAGGGCTCCACTAAGCCTCGAAAAGTTCGAGAAATTCAATAGCGCGTACAAGGCTGGAAATCGAGAAGTCCCCGTAAGCTGGATACGCGAGTATGGTAAAGGTAGGCTATTCTATACTAATTTTGGCCATCGCGAGGAAACGTACAAGAATCAAGCGATCATGCAGCATATTTTCGATGGAATCATGTATGCGCTCGGTCGGGAGAAAGCGGATGATGATTCCACGGGGTCGCTTCCGCCAATTGCCCCAGCGCTGGCTCCGGCGCTTGAATTGCCGGAAACTAAGTAGCGAATGCTGACGCGCAACGTGGACCCGCTATCGACTAAGGTCCTCGATAATTGAATTGAAATCGCGTTCTCTCAGCGGTCGATTCAAAGTCTTCAATGTGTTACCATTCTTGGTATCCGCTATAACAAGGTCGATGGGGGTATTGTAGAATTCGGAGAGTCGATTATGGGTCGCATTGATCGAGTCTGGATCAATCGATCCGGGGGCGTTAGATAGGATTCCGATTTTCGGTTCAATTCCTAAGGCAAGATAGGAAACTGCTTTTGCTAAATCGGATTCGCGATCGAAAAGATCGGTCGAAGAAAATAGGCGTTCATCAGTAATAAGAAGGTCGATGCCTCCAAATGCTTTGACCGCAGCTTCAGTAGAGCCCAGCAGCGATGCGTTCGATACAATTATGAGAGCTTCGTGATCGATCATGCTTTCTGGCGATTCGCGAAATTGGGCTACGACCGCGGCTTCTTGATCGAGCAAGGATTGGACAGTTGCTTCGGCTAGAGCCGCGTCTTGCAAGGATACGAGGGCAATTTTTCCTTGGAGGGGAAGCGTTGTATTGCCGGATTTCAATTTCGCTTGTTCGAGTTCCCAATATTCAACGTCGAAAACGTCGCGTTCGTTCAGAGGAACCCATCCGCCAAGAGCTTCACTCGATTGGACCACTTTTGCTGTGTGGGCTGCGATGTCCTTAATCGTGGTCGCGCGTTTGTAGTGGGCGCCAAATGACACGATGCCACACCCTGGCCAAATAGCCCAGCGCGGGGCAAGATCTAGGCATTTCTGGGTACCATTTGCATTGCGATCGAAGTAGGTCCTGTACCCTGAAGCATATTCCTGCAAGGAGCTCGTCGGGTTGTCGGTCTCGATAATCGCCGGGATTCGCTTGGCCAAAATAGAGTGATCGGGGGTCAGTGGACCGGCAGCGCCAAAGCGCTTGATGTCCGGGATCGCGGCGTATCCTGCGGCCTGAGGGCTTTGATCCAATACCGCTACGACAGGCGCCCCGCGTATCTCGGAGACCGTTTTTCGGATACGGGCCAATTCCATCAGGGAAACTTCAGAGCTGTCCTTGGACACGGCATTCGCACTGTGGCGCTCGAGGTAGTCTTCGGCTTCGGTTACCAGCTGAATCATCTTTTCGTAGCTGGCTTGCCCATCGTCTGAGAATGTGAATACGCCGTGATTCATAAGGATCATGCCCTCATAGTCGTTCCAATCGAGATTTCGAGTTGTCTCGTAGACGAGGCGGGCGAGAGCGAATCCGGGCATGACGTAGGGAATGACGATGAAGCGGTTTCCGTATAGCGAACGTATGCGCGCTTCTCCATCGCTGGTATTGGAGATGGCCAGCACGGCGTCCGCATGCGTATGATCAACGAATCGATAGGGAATGATCGCGTGAAGGATCGCCTCTACCGATGCGTTTGGAGCGTTGGGATCGAGCATGGCCATTCGTTGTTGCGCCACCATTTCGGAATCCGAGAGCGATTCCAGTTTTGCAAGTGAGTGCAGCGTATTCACCGCAACGGGAGCGAAGCCTCCTTCTTCGATCGTCCTTAAATCCCAACCGCTTCCTTTTACGAGCAGCGTTTCGACGGGGTTGCCGAAAAAGTCGTCCTTCTGAGTCTTCACGGACGTATTGCCGCCTCCGTGAAGGACTAGGTCAGGCTCCTGTCCTAGTAGTCGTGACGTGTATACGCGTAGACCAATGAGATCGTTCGCAACGTTTCGAGCCTCGTCGTCATTCCATCGACTGTTCATTGCTGATGGGTACTTGCGCCAATCCGCTTTCTTCTCAAGCTCACAATGATGCGGCGGCTCAAAACTAGGAATGAAGGGTTCTTTCCATTGTGATGCTCAGCGTTTGGCCAATACTGCCCCCTATGATTCGATTCGCTTGGATTGGTTGCAGCGCCTTGTGGATGGCAGTTGGAATGCTTGCGGAGGAAAGCGGCTCGATTTTGACGGTCTCAGGTTGGGTCGATCCAGAGGATATCGGGAAAGCCTTGAGCCATGAGCATGTGCTGGTTGACTTTGCTGGGGCTGATGTTTCGGGCTATCATCGCTGGAATCGAGAGGAGGTTTCGAGTAAGATACTTCCTCGATTGCGGGAAATTAAAGCGCTGGGATACCAATCGCTTTTCGAGTGTACGCCTGCGTATTTAGGGAGAGACCCCGTGCTGCTGCGGATGCTTTCCGAGTTGAGCGGAATCCTGCTCGTTACGAATACCGGCTACTACGGAGCGCGGGAAAATCGCTATGTGCCCGATCGCGTTCAGGAAATGAGCATAGACGCGCTGGCGAACGTGTGGATACGTGAATTTTCTCAGGGCATTGAGAGAACGGGTATTCGACCGGGATTCATCAAGATCGGGGTCGACTCAAAGGAGGGATTGAGCCCTTTTCATGAACGCCTGGTGCGAGCCGCGTGCCGGACGCACCTCGAGACCGGCTTGATGATCGCCTCCCATACGGGTCCTTCCGACGTGATTTTCGATATCGCGAACATTCTCAGTGAAGAAGGGGTTTCTCCGAATGCGTTCATTTGGGTGCACGCGACTCGCGCAGGCATCCCGTCTTTGCTACGGGCAGCGGAGATTGGTTTCTGGATATCGATCGATAATCTAAGAGAGAACGCGAATCTCTTAGCGGCGAATGTCGAACGGATCGTTGCGCTTAAGGATGCGGGATACTTGAATCGCGTCTTGATTTCGCAGGATGCGGGCTGGTACCGGCCCGGCGAGGAAAATGGCGGAACAATCGCTCCCTATACATTTGTGGAAAATGGCCTTGTTCCTTCTTTGAAGCAAAAAGGGTTCTCTGATGCGGAGATCGATCAATTGCTAGAGGTGAACGTGGCTCGAGCCTATGGGGTTTGCGTTCGCCGATATTAGGGACCCGCTGAAGCCCAACAAATTTTATACCTGGCTTTACTGTATAGTCTGATTCTGATCTTATTTCGGAGTCCAAGCGAATCCCTTGGGGTACTCGCTACGCTTGTATATTTATGAACCTCCTCCCTATCGCCCTAAGATTAGCGATCTCCTCGCTGCTTGCCTTCGCGGTAGCGGTAGGTCCGCCGGTCCATGGACAAACGGTGGAACAAGATCGCGTGGTGGTGGCCATGACGGTTCAGATGCTCTCGTTCATAGAAAATGTGGAGAGCTCTCCAGCCGCCGATAGAGTCGCGATTGGCGTATTTGAAGATGAATCGCTCCTTGCCCTATTGGAATCGCTGCTCGAATCGCAGGCTTATGCGGGAAAATATAGAGCCGTCTTGATTAGATCGGACTCGAGTTTGGAGGAGTTTCAGCCGCTTCAGGCGTTGCTATTTGGAGATGAGAAGCGTGATGAATTATCGGATACAATAAGAAAAACCATAGATCTCCCCATTTTGCTGGTAGGGTCCTTTGAAGGATTCTTGGAGCAAGGAGGGATGGTAAATATCATAAGGCGCCAGAATCGGATGACCTTTGAAGTAGATGCCGGAAGGGCGAAACGAAGAGGCATAGAATTTAGGGCAAGACTCCTGCGCTTGGCGAATCGCGTGATCGAATAATGAAAATTTGGCTACTCAATAAATATCTGGATCGCATGAAGCGAAGCTATGTAATGCTCTCTCTTAGGAGGAAGCTTGGGCTCGCGATCACAGGTTCCAGCTTTCTAATCCTTTCGCTATCGATTGCGGCCTCGTTTCTCATCGAGCTAAACGCTTATCGTGAACAGTTGCTGAATGAGTATAGAACGATCACTCGGATCCTAGCGAGCAATGTAGAAGCAGCGGTTGCGTTCCAGGACGAGCGCGACACGAGAGAAGCTCTGAACGTGCTGGGAGAAAAACCGAATATTGAATGGGGTGGCGTTTTCCTGGATGATGGGACCTTGCTGGCGCAATATAGCCGTTCGAGCCAAGTCGCGCCGATCCATATGCTTGCCCTTGGATCTGGGTCGCGTTTCCAAGGCGGATATATCTTCGCAATCGAATCCGTTGTCGTCGATGAGCGCGAGATTGGGAAGGTAGCTATGGTAGCGAACAATCGCGAGGTTACGGATTTCCTCGTGGTTCGCGGATTGATATCGGGCGCCTTGATTGCAGTCGCGGTCGCTCTTGCTGCTTACTTGGCGACTCGCCTAAGCCAAATTGTTTCCCGGCCGATGCTAGAATTGGCCCATACTGCGAGACGCATTACGGAAGAGCAGGATTTCTCGACGCGACAGGAGCAGCGAACTCAGGATGAGACCGGTCGACTGGTGGCAGCCTTCAATGAAATGATGGCCGAGATCGAAAGAGGGGATGACCGAGTGCGCTCAAGCGAAGCGAAATTCAGAGGATTTTTCGATTCGGGAATAATTGGGGCTGGAGTGCTCGACACTTCTCTCAAATGGACTGAAGCGAATGAGGCGCTCCAAGAGCTGCTAGGCAAGGCTGAGGTGGATTTGCAGGGACGATTGTTTTCGGAATTTTTCGAGAATCCCTTTGATGAAGCGGATTCGAGTTCGTTGATGTCCAAGCTCGAGTACGGTCTTACGGTGGATTGCTGGCTATCGAATAAAGGAGAGAATAGGCGGTATACTCGTGTTTCATTGAGACGTATCGGAGGATTGGATAGTGAAGCTGAACGTATCCTAGTGTTGGTGTCAGACATTACTGATAGGAAACTCCATGAAGAAGAGATATTGAAAGAGAAGGAAAGGGTTGAGAAGCTGAGCAAGGCTAAGGACGAATTTCTTTCCGTTATCAGCCATGAGCTGCGTACGCCTTTGAATCCAATTATTGGATATGTAGAAATGCTGCAAAGAGAAAAGAAGCGAACGGACGGGACTCGGCTCGATTTAATCCATGATTCCGCGGTTCATCTTTTGGGGTTGATCAACAATATATTGGACTACAGTCGAATAGATGGGGACCAATTGTCGTTGTATCCCGAATGGCTAGACTATAGAGGCGTGTGCCGAAGCGGCGTTGAGCTTCTTGCGCAAGAAGCCAAGGAGAAAGGCATAGAGATTTCCTATTTGGATGCGAGTGAAGAGAAAGAGGCGCCGAGCGTTCCTAGAGTGAAGGCGGACCGCGTTAGGTTGCGTCAAGTCTTGTTCAATCTACTAGGAAATGCAGTCAAATTCACTAAGAAGGGATCGATACAAGTTCGGTCGCGACTGTCTGTGACCAGCGAGAGTAGTGGAAAGCTTCGTATGGAAATAGAAGATACAGGGATAGGAATTGATCCTTCGCATCGCAATAAGCTATTCGATCCCTTCGCGCAGGCAGATACGAGCCTTTCTAGGGAGTATGATGGTCTCGGGCTTGGGTTGGCGATCGCGAAGAAGATTGTTACGACTATGGGAGGCGAGCTCGATTTCGAGAGCGAACTGGGAAAGGGCAGCCTATTTTGGATCGAGATTCCAGTGGAGATATCTACAGCGGTTGATGGATCGATAAAATCAGGCGTGGACGAATCGTACGCGCCGCGCTCGAAAGGAAAAATCCTATTAGCGGAGGATGAGCTTGTGAATAGAGAGATGGCGATTTCGATGCTAGAGGGATTTGGTCAGCAAGTATGGATCGCTCGCGATAGAGAAGAGGCGATCGCGCTCGCGGAAGAACGTGATTTCGACTTAATCGTAATGGATGTGATGATGCCCCGAATGAGCGGACCTGAAGCGGTGACCAAGATACGCGCTATGAAGAACGGTCGTGAATGCCCTCCGATCGTCGCCGTTTCTGCGCGTGTTGCGGGAAGAGATGAGGAGAAGATTGGAGCGTTTGATGAATGGCTCTCTAAACCCTATACGCTTAGCAAGCTAGTTGGGGTTATAGATCGGTGGATCATAGCTCGCGACGGAAAGCCCAAGGTCAAAAGTCCAGTCCCATTGAAATCTGGAGGCGGCGACTTTGTCCGATAGTGCCGCGATTGAGCCTAGCTGAATTGAACGGATTGTTTGGGTAACGAATTTCCGTATCAAAAGGTTGGTGACCTGAAAGGCCACGTGAAAATCATTCCAAATTTCCTCGATCCTCAAATTGGCGTCGAATACGATATAGTCATCGGATGCCTGGCCTATTCGATTTCCAAACCCTCCTGTATCGTTCATCATGGATACATCGAAAAATGACTCAATCTCGCTTACGTACCTCCCGAGGAAGAATAGAGACACATTGTCCTTCGTGTAACCCGCTTTGGCATGAGCGACAAGCTCGGGTGAATAAGCGAGCGTTTGTCCGGGGCTCGACTTGTCTCTTGAATCTTGCCAAGTAGCTGAAATTTCAGCGGTCCAATGATCGTTGAAGGTTCGCTTTATGAGCGCTTCAATCCCTGTGGTTGAGATTTTTCCACCTGATCGCTGGTCCGTATCGATAGAACCATCGGGGAGGAATCTGAGTTCATCGAAAACGAGATTTCTCAGTGAATTGTGAAATAGGCTGATGCTGTAAAGCGTGGTATCGTCGGACCGAATATAGTTCAGCTCGACTGTTCGAATACGCTCGGGCCTAAAGAAGGAGGTTAGGAAGGAGGAGAGCTTGGAGGCATCGCCCCCATGAGCTTGATTACTTCGGCATCGGATTTTTGATAAATGAGTGAGGCTCGAGGCGTGAATATCTCAAGCGGCTTCAGCGATTGGCCGAAGGTCGGCCCGGTATCCACCAGGACATTCGTGAATCCATCTCGTTGATACCCTTTATGCTCCTCGATGCGAATGCCGCCTGTGAAGCGGAGCTTTTCGTTGAGGTCGAAACTTGCCTGAGTGAAAAAGGACTGCGTATCTCGCTGATTGATTTCCACGACTTCGTTGTTCAAGCCGAGCGCTGGAATGAGCGTGAACTCTCTCAGATTCATCATCCGCTGCCAGTTGATTCCGGCGATAAAGTTCAACTTGTCGGATGGGACGTAGCTGAGCAGCGACTCCAGCTCGAGACTGTCGTAGCCCAGTGTATTGTCGCCGACGAAATTAGGCGTAAATGCGTCGAAGTCTTGGACGATATCGAAGCTTCCGTAAGTGAATCGAGTGTCCAGCGCGAAGTCGGAATCTAGCGTGGCGTCCCATCCGATCGTCGCGCGGGAATTGGTTGTCTCACGCAAATTCCCGTCAGCGACCGGAGGTACCGCAAAAAAGAACTCGAGCTCGGTAGTGTTGTAGCTGTAGTCGAAATACAGGTCTTTCCAACCTGCAGAAAGGTGGAGATATTGACTCTCGCTTTCGAGCCGCCCATCCAGCGTGGCGTTGGGATCGGTTATGCCTAGAAAGGGGAACTCTTGCAGTCCCGTCTCGCTTATGAGCGCGTTGAGGCGGGCGCCGATCCCATTGGATTGATGCGTGCCTGCATTCACGATTAGATGGCTATCTTTGTCGTGCACTGACCAGCGGAGGGACGTGCGTCGCGTATTGCGGCTACCGTACGATACCTTGAATTGGTCGTGATAAAACGATTCATCCGTAATTATGTTGATTGCTCCAAAGGATGCGCCGTTTCCGTAAATGACCGAATTGGGTCCGCGCACGATTTCAATGCGGTCGATTGCCTCGACCGGGATATTCAGCATTTCCATTGGATGGGAATGGGTATCCATTCGCGTTTGCGGAATTCCGTTGATCAATATGGCGGCGCTGGCATTTTGCGATCAGCTGTTCCAAAACCCTCGAATCCCGAAGTTCCCGCTTGCGCCTTCGTAGTTGTCGATGTTGTAGAGCCCTGGCACGTGATTGAAGATCTCAGTCACGCTCATGTGACCTTCTCGTTCGATATCCGAACGGGTGACCAGGTAGGCGCTCGCTGGAGTATCGCGTATGGTTTCAGGTACTTTACCGGTCGTTGTGACTTCGATCTCCAAAAGCTCGTCGAGCGATAGCGTCGAAAGCGTGAGCGCGTCCGCATCTGAATCGCGGTTGGCCGCCATCGAAATGTGGGGCAAAACTCCAAGTACGAGCAAGGTTGCGAACAAAGGGGGAAGCGCACGCGCAATAGCGCTCAAATGAGTGGGGCCAGGCATCATTTATTACGCGATGCCGCTGGCGAAACGGTTAGTGGGAGCGCGCGCAGGTTGGAATTCAGTAGTCACAGGAGGTGTTTTCGGATGGCAATTGACCAGAATTGCGATGTCTCGACAAGTCTGTAGTTGAATCTGCTTTTTGAGAGTCCTCATCTAGCTGGATACTGCGCCGCTGTGATTCGGTATTTTTGAGGCGCCGCTCAGCGCTAATTTGGATTGCTACGCGTTGATCTCGGGGATATCGGTGAATTTCCTAAACTCAGAGTATGGCAGGCGCCACGCTTTGTCCGATCGAAACTGAAACATTCTGCCCGCATGAAATCAAATCGCCCAATTATCCAGAGTCTAGCCTTTGCCCTCGCGTTTGTTACAGGAGTGAACCTCGTTCGCGCTGCGGATGAGCTTATATTCGAAGGGTTTGGAGATTACAACGAATTCGAGCAAGGCTCAGAAATTTTTCAATCAAGGCATGCAGCTGCTATACGGATTCAATCATGACGAGGCTATTCGCTCCTTTCATGTGGCCGCTGAGAGCGATCCCGACGCCGCGATGCCATGGTGGGGCATTGCTTACGCGCACGGAATCAATATCAATGATCCGGAAATGACCGACGAGCGGTCAAAGGCGGCTCGAGAAGCGAGTGATCATGCGCTAGAACGCACCGATGGCGCGAGCGCAGTGGAGGCGGCTTTGGTTCGAGCCGTTTCAGCGCGTTACGAATATCCGGCTCCGGAAGATCGGAGTGGATTGGATCGAGCCTATGCGGATGCCATGGAGAGAGCGTATCGGGATTTTGGGGATGATCCGGACGTTGGAGCGCTGTTTGCGGAATCTCTCATGAACTTGCAGCCTTGGGATTATTGGGAAAACGACGGGAGCCCCCAAGGGCGAATAGAGGAAATTGTCGCGACTATCGAAGCGACGCTGCAAAAGCACCCGAATCATCTTGGTGCGAATCACTTCTATATTCATGCGGTCGAAGCCTCTCAGGATTCTGATCGCGCCGAAGAAGCTGTGGACCGTCTTACGACTTTGGTCCCCGGAGCGGGTCACCTGGTGCACATGCCTTCGCATATCTATGTGCGCGTGGGTAGATATTCCGATGCGGTCGATTCGAATGCGGCTGCTGTTGAAGCGGATCGAGCCTATTTCAAAACCGCCCCGGATCCTGATCTGTACGCAGTTTACTACGCTCACAATCTCCACTTCCTGTGCTACGCGGCAATGATGTCTGGCCGGTACGAAGACGCGATGCAAGCTGCCCGCGATCTAGAAAATGAAATGCCTAAGGAGCCCCTAAAGAAGTACGCGGGCCTGATAGACGGAATCATGCCATCCAATTTCCATACGATGATACGATTCGGGAAATGGAAGGAGATACTGGAAGAACCTGCCTATGAGGAGTGGCGATATGTTAGCAATGCGGTCCGTTTTTATGCTCGGTCTATTGCTTATTCCGCGCTGGGTGAAACGGATAGCGCCCGAACGGAGATGGCGACGTTCGTGACCGCCATGAATGCGGTACCCAAAGAATGGAATATATTCGCCAATAAAGTGGATACCGTGCTCCCAATTGCTTTGGCCATGATCGAAGGCGAACTTCTATGGAGAGAAGGCAAGAAGGAGGAAGCGTTCAAAAGATTGCGAGACGGAATCGCTGCGGAAGACGCATTGGTCTATGATGAGCCCCTGGTTGGATGCTTCCAGTTCGACACGCGCTGGGTGCATTGCTAATAGCAGATGGGCGCGCTCGCGAAGCGGAAGCCGTCTATCGCGAGGATCTTAAGCGCAATCGCGAGAATGGTTGGGGGCTCGTTGGCCTGCAGCAATCCCTGTGCTATCAAGGCAGGTTGCGTGATGCCCTTGCTCTGAGCGATCGTATCAAGGCTTCTTGGACAAAGGCAGATGTGAGTCCCAAGTCGTCTTGCTATTGCGAGCCGGGCGATGCGTGAACTCATCAGAGCCACGACTCTGCGATAGAGCCTCGAGCAATCTAGGGAACGCTGCGCAGCATGGGTCAATCAAGTAAGAAGCGCATGCTCGCCTTGACGCCATCGATTGAAATCGATCCTCAAGAAATTGAGTTGAAGTCGATCCGCTCGCAAGGTTCAGGAGGGCAGAAGGTGAACAAAACCTCGAATGCGGTTCACCTGTTTTTCGATATAGAGGCCTCATCATTGTCGCTAGCGGTAAAGGAACGCCTTCTGTCCCTTCGGGATCATCGCATTAGCGAGGAGGGTGTCGTCGTCATAAAGGCCCAGGAATCGCGCTCGCTCGAAGCAAATCGCGAAGCCGCTTTTGGGCGACTAGGACAGTTGATACAAAGCGTATTGACTCCACCTAAGAAGCGGCGTCAGACGAAACCGTCAAAACGTGCCCGAGCGCGTCGGCTGGACAGCAAGGCGAAGCGGAGCCGCGTAAAATCCCTTCGAGCCAAGCCTAAATCTACGGATTGAGGCGTTCGTTTTGAGATGAGGTGCAATTGGGCCCGTTTGGTAGGCGCTATCCTCTAGCGGGGTAAGAGGCTTTTCGCGGCCCCAGCTTTGAAATATAGTCCCAAAACACTAAAAAATGCCCATTTTGTCAAAAAAGGCTAAAAATTGAGCAGTTTACTCTATTCCCTTTTTACTAAAAATTTAGTAAAAAAGGAGCATGTTGTTTGGAAACGAAAAATCAGTACGGTCGCAAGACATCTTCAATAGCTTCTCATTCAGTATCCGTCAGAAGGCGCGTACGCCTATCCGCCAGTCGATTAACTTCTCGGATGAAGCGCTAACGAAGGCGGCGGTTCGCAAGGTAATGCAGGAAGCTCCTACGAAGCGTGCTTACACGATGAATGGCTCGGTAGAGGCTGGTCCCGTAGGGCACCTTTTGAATGCGACAGCTTAAGAGCGGTACATCTCTCTTAGATGCTTCCTGCCCTAGCTGCTTATGCTGAGGGCAACATAGGGCGCTAGATTGAAGAGTACGAACACGATCTTGTAAGCGCCAAGAAGGCCGTATATTATCGCATTGAACGTTTCCCGGGGCATTGGGAACCATCGAGAATGCGCGCGATAGACGAAGTCGGATGCTATCGTTAAAAAAAAGGGTCCAAATGACAAGAATGCCGCCGTTTACGAGTGAACATATCAGGAAGAACTCCATCAGTTCTTGTTTTTGCATAGACAAGGAGGATTGCAGCGCAGGGTATAGCCTGCCAGGCAGCAAAATCGCGTTGTAGGCTATAAAGTCCGAAACACTTCCGACGCGATAGACGCTGGCAACTAGAATTCCAGCTGAGAAGAACTCTGAGCGTACAAAAAGAACGAAGTATGAGCTTAGGCGTTGGTTTTGCGCTTGCGCGGATCAGGTCCTAACGTCGTCGATGCCATCGGCGGGAACCAAGATATGCAGGTGTCCTTTGAGATTTTGGCTCTTGGGAATGAGGTCTCAGGAGGCTATGACTAAGGTCCGAGGACTGCTAGGAGTTCGACTGGACGGAGAAGGTATCCGATAATGCGATGACTGCTTCGTGAATCGGAGGCAATGTATTGGATTTTCAACAACAAAATTTATTCGGGGAGTAGTGGCACCGGGGATTGTATCGAGGTGCGATCGGGTCGCCTGATCCCCAACTCTCCGTTAGCTTGCCGGTCGACAATAGCGAGCGGTGATAGTTCGGACCGTCGAAACCTGAGTGGATGTATCGGCTCGTTCGAGAAATAACTGACTAGGACAATAGGACTTGGACGATTTTGGAAGGGTCAATTGCTGGCTTGCATGAGCTAGGGATTTATCAAATCCTAACGCTTGTTCGAACTCGGAATTTTGTAATTACCCCTAGGAATATGAGCATGATTAGAAATCGAAGGTCCTTTATCAAGGACGTGTCCCTTGCTGGCGCCGCGCTGGCAGCTGCCCCCACTGTTTTGTCTCAATCGAGAGACGCTAAATACCGAACGGCCTTGATCGGTGCAGGTTGGTGGGGGAATAACATTCTAGGAGAAGCGATGGCTTCGGGCGAATGCAAAATCGTCGCGTTGTGCGACGTGGATGCTCGTTACTTGGCATCGACCCAGGATCGTGTTCAAAAAGAGATGGGCGCCCGGCCGAAGACTTACGGCGATTTCAGGGAATTATTTGAAAAGGAGTCCATAGACATTGCTATCGTCGCAACGCCAGACCACTGGCATCCGCTGATTACCATCGCGGCGGTTGAAGCAGGCACGCACGTCTTCGTTGAGAAGCCGATTGGACATACGATCGAAGAAGGTCGCGCGATGGTCAATGCCGCTCGAGCCGCCGATAGGGTCGTGCAAGTGGGAACGCACCGGCGGATTTCTTCGCACAATGTTTCGGGGCAAGAGTTTATCCGATCAGGGCGTGTTGGAAAAATTGGAATGGTGAGGTCCTTCGTTCACTATGGAGGTGGACCCGAAGAGCCGGTTGCCAATAAAGAGGCGCCGAAGGAGTTGGATTGGGAGATGTGGTGCGGTCCGGCTCCCTATCGACACTACTGCGAAGCTTTGCCGGGAACGAGGGGCCGCGCGATCCACCCCAAAGGATTTCGAGATTACCTGGACTACGCGAATGGAACCTTGGGCGACTGGGGCGTTCATTGGCTCGATCAAATTGTTTGGATAATGGGGGAGAAGTATCCGAAACATGTTTACTCGACGGGAGGACGGGATATTGCAGGACCCGCTATTTACAACGACAAGGAGCAGACGACGGATGCGCCGGACCATCAGGTCGCAACCTATGAATTCGAGAATTTCACCGCCACTTGGGAACACCGGAGATTTGCGGCCAACAATGCGGAGAAAGGCGAGAATGTCGGCTGTTATTTCTACGGAACCGAAGGCACGTTCCATATGGGATGGCGGGGCGGATGGACGTTCTATCCGAGCAATTCGAAGCAGCCCGAGATTCACCAAGCGTCTCTACTGAATCAACCCGATTCCCAAAATATCAAGGAGCTGTGGGAGGACATGCTTCACTGCATCAAAACCGGGGACAAGCCAGTATGCGACATTGAGGAGATTCACTACTCGACGAATCTGAGCTTGCTCGGGATCCTCTCGATGAAATTGGGACGGAGCGTTCAATGGGACGGGGAAAAAGAAAAAATTCTCGGCGATGCGGCGGCCAATAAATTGCTTCGCCGTCAGTATCGGGGCGACTGGAAATATCCAAAAGTTTAGGACATGAAACGAAAAACGCCCGTCCGGAACGGAGTCCGGGCGAGCGTCGGTAAAGCGTAGGCCCGCGGTGTCGCGAGCAAAGCGTGCCGTTGAACTATTTGTTCAGCATTTTCTTGGCGTTGGCTTCCGCCTTTTTGGCTTCTTCCTCGGCGTTTTTGGCCATTTCGGCTGCTTTTTTTTCCGCGTCGGACATGGCTTTGTCGCCATCCTTTTGCATTGCGGCAGCCGCGTCGGACGCCGCTTTTTCCTCGCTGGTGGAGGAATCGCTGCAAGCGGTGAAGAGCGCAGCTGCGAAGAGAGAAGCGAACAGGATTGATAGTGTCTTTTTCATAGGTGTGGGAGGTTAATTATATTAACGAAGCGGTAGTGTGCGCGATGAGCCCGATTTAGTCGAGCTCAGGAACGGGCCAATTTTCGGAGGGGGAACGGGATTCGCTCATAATGGTTTCCATAGCGGTGACAACATCCGGGTGATCTGCGGCGATGTTGCGCGTTTCACCGGGGTCCTGGGAAAGGTCGTAGAGTTCCAGCGGGGCGTCGAGGGCGAGTCGGATGGCCTTCCAGTTTCCTTTGCGGACGGCTTGCTGGTATCCGCGTTCGAAGAATTCCCAGTAGAGGGGTCGGTCGGTCGGGTCTTGCTCGTTTCCGAGGAGAGTGGGAAGGACGCTGAGTCCGTCGACTGCTTCGGGGACGTCCGCGCCCGCAATGTCGGCGAGGGTCGGGAGCACGTCGGCGAAGTGCCAAGGGAGTTCACTGGTTTGATTGGGGGCGACGGTTCCGGGCCAGCGGACGATCATGGGCGTGCGAATGCCACCTTCGTACATATCGCGTTTGCGGCCTTTGAGAGCGCCGGAGCTGTCGAAGCGTCCCTCCCAGCGTTCGGCAGCCCCGTTGTCGGAGCAGAAGAAGACGATGGTGTCGGAGTCGATGTCGAGCGCTTCGAGTTTCTCGAAGAGGCTTCCGATATCGCGGTCGAGGCGCGTGACCATGGCGGCATGGACTTTCTCGTCGTCAGTCCAGGGCTGGTCCGTGTATGGGGCCGTATCCGGAATCTCGTAGCGCGAATGGGGGATGGTGTAGGGCAGATAGAGGAAGAAAGGCGTCTTGTGATTGCGATCGAGAAAATCGAGGGCCCACTCAGCGAAGAGATCGTGGGTGTAGGTCCCTTTCTTGCCGTCGCGGTTTTCCGGGTACTCGACTTTCGTTTTGTTCTTCCAAAGAAAATCGGGGTAGTAGCTGTGGGCGCGGCGCTGGTTGAGGTAGCCGAACCATTCGTCGAAACCTTGGTCGTTTGGGTGCCCGGTGGTGTTAGGCTCGCCGAGTCCCCATTTGCCCGTGATTCCGGTCGCGTAGCCCATAGTTTTAAGCGCTTCGGCGACGGTGATGTCTTCATCGTACAGAGGGACTCTCCCTTCGTTGCCGGCGAGGCCGACGACACCGAACTTTCCGAAATTGCCGCGCACGGTGGTATGCCCGGTGTGGAGACCGGTCATCAGTACCGATCGCGATGGGGCGCAGACGGTTGAGCCCGCGTAGCAATGGGTGAAGCGCATGCCTTCGGAGGCCATCTGATCGAGGTGGGGCGTTTGGATTACGGTTTGGCCGTAGCTGCCGAGATCGCCGTAGCCGAGATCGTCAGCCATTATGAAAATGATGTTGGGCCGGTCGGGAGCCTTGTTGGGCGTGCAAGCCGTGAAGATGCAGGTGGCTAGCAGGAGGAGGGCGGCGAGGATGCGGTGCATGGGTGGGGGATTGAGAAAGCGTTATTGAGAGAAGGAGGGATGGAGTGTGGTTGCTAGGACATGGATATTGGCGAGGTTGGCAAGGGGAAGTTGGGGATGGGGGCTTCCAAGGGAAATCCAAGCTTTGACATTCGCTCTAAATTAGAGAGGGTCAGCCGCAACACGTATCCGGTGTTCGCGTTCTCTTATTCGAGCGTTGGATCGTACCCTTGAGAAGATGGAAGAAGCAGAGTATATCTGGCATAAAGGAGAATTGGTTCCCTGGAAAGACGCGACAGTTCATGTTATGTCGCACGCGTTGCACTATGGTTCCTCGATATTCGAAGGTATTCGCGTGTACGATACGGCGAAGGGGCCGGCTTTTCTCCGGTTAGAGGATCATCTAAAGCGATTTTTCGGCTCGGCCAAAATTTATCGGATGAACATGCCGCTGGATTTGGATGGACTGACTGCGGCGTGCCACGAGGTGGTACGCGTAAATCGGCTCAAGGCGGCCTATGTGCGTCCCATAGCGTTTCGCGGCTATGGAGCGATCACCGTTTACGGGTCGCCGGATCCGGCGGAGGTGGCCGCGTTTCCGTGGGGAGCGTACTTGGGCGAGGAGACGAGAGAAAATGGCGTCGATGTAGGTGTATCCAGTTGGACGCGACTGGCTCCGAATACGCTGCCGACCATGGCCAAGGCGGGTGGAAACTATTTGTCGTCGCAGTTAATTTCGATGGAAGCCCATCGCCATGGATACACGGAGGGGATTGCTTTGGATGTGGATGGAAACTTGAGCGAAGGGGCCGGCGAGAATTTGTTTCTGATCCGAGATGGAACGCTTTATACGCCACCGATGTCCGCGGCGATCTTGCCAGGGATTACGCGCGGGATCGCTATCGATTTGGCCGGGCGTCAGGGCTTCGGAGTGAAGGAAGAGTCGCTGCCGTGCGAGTCGCTATACTTGGCGGACGAGGTCTTTATGACGGGGACGGCGACGGAAATCGTCGGCGTGCGTTCCGTAGATGGAATTGCGGTGGGAAGCGGCAAGCGCGGTCCGATAACGAAGCAATTGCAGGAGGCGTTTTTCGGACTTTTCACGGGCGAAACCGAGGATACGGGTGGTTGGCTCGAGTCGGTTGTAGAGGAGTAGGGAAGGAAACGCTCGAGATTTAACCGCAGAGTTCGCGGAGAACGCAGAGATCATTGAGGATGATTGCTGAAACAACTCTGCGTTCTCCGCGGTTAATTAAAATTCTATCCAATCGGCCTATTTTTTCTTCTTTCGCGCTTCCTTGCGATCTCTGAGATCAAGTAGCTCGATTTCGAATATGAGCGTTGAATAACCCGGAATCGCTCCGTGGTCCTTGGCTCCGTAAGCGAGTTTGTAGGGGATGTAGAATTTGTAGTGGTCGCCCGGAGACATGAGCTTCAGCCCTTCGAACCATCCTGCGATCACGTTCCAAATGGTGACCTCAATCGGTTCGCCCCGCATACGGGAGCTGTCGACGACGGTTCCGTCGATCAACGTGCCGTGGTAGTGGATTTTGATCAGGTCTTTGCCGGTCGCGAGCCGTTCCGTGGGACCTTTCCGCAGAATCTCGTACTGCAGGCCCGTGCGGGTAGTGATCACGCCGTCACGCGCTTGGTTCTTCTCGAGATAAGACTGCCCAGCCTCTCGATTTGCCAAGGCTTCTTTACGGGAAGCGCCGTCAAGCCCGAATGGGAAGAGCAGGGCTCCCAACAGTGCGAGATATAGGGATCGAAAGGCAAACTTCATAGATTCACGATCAGGATTGCGGCCCCCTTTTTCTTTGGCGAAACAAAATTTCTATTGACAATGATATTAAAGTGAGATCATTTTGATCTCATAAATTTGAAAGGAAATATTATGAATCAAGAAATCAAATCCTCATCGGCCAACTCGGAGCGTCCCACAGGAGCGGCGAGCGGATGGCTTGTCGTATCGTTGATAATCCTCTTGGGATTCGTCGGAATTTCTTTGGTAGTGACCTCAATAGTGACGGAAGTGCCGCTTTATTTCGTCCTGGGTCTACCGTGTATTTTGGGCGGCGTTTTTTTCGCCTGTGGGCTCTTCACGCTCCAGCCGAATACGGCCGCAGTGCTGATTCTGTTTGGAGCGTACAAGGGGACCGTGAGGGAAAGCGGTTTTCTTTGGCGCAATCCCTTCATGAAGAAGGAGAAGGTTTCGTTGCGCGCTCGTAATTTGAACGGCGACAAGCTGAAGGTGAACGATTTGCGGGGGAATCCGATCGAGATCGCTGCAGTGGTCGTCTGGCGTGTCGAGGACACGGCTCAGGCCAGTTTCGACGTCGACGACTACGACCAATACGTATCGGTTCAGAGTGAATCGGCGGTACGCCATTTGGCGAACACGTATGCGTACGATCGAGGCGAGGGGAATGAAGTGACGCTTCGTTCGAGCACGGAGACGGTCAATGAGGCGCTGCGCGAAGAGTTGGAGGAAAGGCTGAGCAAGGCAGGTGTGAGTGTGGAAGAAGCGCGGCTGACGCATTTGGCGTACTCTCCGGAGATCGCCCAGGTCATGCTGCGTCGCCAACAAGCGGAAGCGATTGTCGATGCCCGAACGAAAATTGTGCAAGGCGCAGTCGGGATGGTTGAGCAAGCTCTTCACGAAATCGGCAAGCGCGGCGTGGTAGAGCTCGACGACGAGCGCAAGGCCTCCATGGTCAGCAATCTCCTAGTCGTTTTGTGCGGCGAGTCGGAAGTGCACCCAGTCGTGAACACGGGGACGCTATACAGCTAGTAGTCGGTCGTCTCTATTAATCCAATACAATGGAAGAGACGTTGCATACTCCAATTGAACGCTCTGGCGTGACGAGGAAATAGCATGGCGAGTCCTAAACGAAAGTCATTCCCCCTGCGAATCGATCCAGGTCTTTGGTCGGAGATTGAAGCCTGGGCCCATCAGGAGTTTCGCAGCGTGAATGGGCAAATCGAGTTTCTGCTACGCGAAGCGGTACGCCGACGCAAGGGCAGCGCTCAAGCAAACGACGATCTCAACGAAAACAATCCCTAGTTAAAATGACGGAATCAAAATCAAAGTCCAAAGAGAATCATCCTATGGTTGCAGTAGTCGTAGCGATTGTGACGGCAGTGGCCGGCGGTGGATTCTTTGTAAATTTATTCGATATTTTCGAACGCGGCGCTCCCTCTGGGAATCGAAATCAGAACGTACCCGCGGTCACTCAATTCGTTACTGCGAAGACGCGGATCCTGTTGGCTGACTTGACAGGAGAGTGGCGTTTTTCCAAGGGCGACGAAATGCGATGGTCGCAGAGGGAGTTCGACGATTCGGACTGGGGGTCGATGAAAGTTCCTGGTGCTTGGAAGGGAAGTGGATTAGGAAAGTACGATGGTTTCGCCTGGTATCGTCGCGCGTTTGCGATCGACGAGAGAGTAGGGGATCGACCGGTATTTCTCGATCTGGAAAGGATAGATGATGTCGACGAGGTATTCATAAATGGGGTACGCGTTGGTGGAAAAGGTCAATTTCCACCTGACTATTTGTCTGCGTGGAATTGGAATCGTATCTACCGGATTCCGAATGGCCTCGTAGATGAATCGGGGGACAATATCATAGCGGTACGCGTATTCGATGCGGAGCAAGGGGGTAGAATCGTCAGAGGCAATATCAGTCTGTTTACGACTGATCTACCGCAGCCCTTGGTCGATCTCGCTGGCGAGTGGAGCTTCCGTATTGGGGACGATATGGAATGGAAGAACTCCGTGACCGATGAGTCCGAATTCAAGCCGATCCCCGTTCCGCTGGCCTGGGATGCGGTTGGATACCGAGACTATGACGGGTTCGCGTGGTACAGAACGCACTTTGATGCGCTACCGGTCGCAGCCGATGAAAGCCTAACGCTGATTTTAGGGCAGATTGATGATACGGACGAGGTTTTCCTGAATGGGGCGATGATTGGCGAAACCGGTGACAGGGAGAGGGCTAAGCGCGATGACGAGACCAACTACTATCGCCAATGGCGACGCTACGAGTTCTCGGCATCGCAGCTCGAAGCGAGCAATGTCATCGCTGTTCGCGTTTTTGACAGAGGCGGTATTGGTGGCCTGTACTCGGGACCGGTCGGCATAATGAGATCGAGCGACTATGCGGCCTATAGAGCAATGATCGAAGAGTCGAAGAAGCGTGATTTTGGAGACGTCATCGACTGGTTGCTAGGCAGGAGCTAAAGCCAATCGAAAAAAGATTGTTTAACATTCCCAAGCATTGGAAAACCGCTTGCTAGCCCTGGAAGGTGCAACACATCGAACGTATGCGAATTGGATTGAGGGTATTGGCATACATGGCGGCGTGAGCGTGCATGAGTGGGCCAATATATGCGGGAAGTTTTGTAGACGATGTTCGTTTTCGCGCAGAGCAAGGAGACAAGGAAGCGCAAGCGACCTTGGGCTACCTATATGAATCGGGTCGCGGTGTAGCCAAGGATCCCGAGCAGGCGCGGCGGTGGTACGAAAGAGCTACTCAGAAATCAAGTAGCGGCGTTCGGCAAAGCCCACGTCGCCCGAGCGCCGTTTCGAGCTTAAGCTGGGAACGCCCCTACGAACGACCCAGGCGATTGGTTGAAAATTATAGCAAAATTCGATCAGGGGTAGCCGCTTATGAGAAAGCGCGGACGTACAAGCGAAGAACGCAGCGCTTGTACAGCCCGTTGACCGTCGGTGGAAAAATTTTGGTGAGCCCAATAACGTTTACCTTTAAGCAATCCAAAAAATTAATAGACTCGCTAGCGCGTCGAGCGGCGATAGGGGGTCTGGCCTACTACTGAAACGCTAAAAGGCTTACATTAAGAGCAATCGCAATCGCAATCGCAGTTGCGTACGGAGTAATCAATTACGTTGCCTATTGTGTCGAGTTCGAGAGCGCAGCATTCCAAGAGCTGTTCTTTAATTTTCTGACGCGCTCGCTGGATTCTTGATTTTGCGGCCGAGTAGGAAAGCCCTAGCGTTTCGGTGGCCCGCTTTACGCTGCCGCCCTCGATATCCACCAGGGTAATGATTTGCCGATCGCTTGCGGGTATCGTCTCGAGAGCGCGCGGCAGCCAAGTCGCTACGAGTTGATTGATGTCGGGTGGTGCATCCTCCGCTGCGTAGCGCTCGTCGATCGGTATGGATTCGCGCTGGCGGCGGTAGTAATCGTTGGAAATATTGCGCGCTATCTGGAAGGACCAGGAATTCAGCTTTTCCTTGTCCTTGAGCTTATCGAGTTTTTGGGAAACCTTGAGCAGCGTTTCTTGAGTCAGGTCTTCGGCGACTTCCGAATTGCCTGATCGGTTGCGATAGAATCCGTAAATCGCATTCCTGAGGTTTTCCCAGTTTATCGACTGAGGAAGCGCGTTAGCAGCAAGCGACGGATTCATTGGCGAGATTTTTCCTGTTGTCGTTTTGGCAGCAGCTGGAACTCGATTTAGACGATTGATCATAGTCGGTAACGACGAATATCTCCCAACGATTCCCATCGGGATCGGTCGCCCAAGCTTTGGATTGGGTGGCATAGCAGCAAACGACTTCTTCTTCGCGGTCGATCGGCCATCCCGCCCGCTCGAGGCGCATCGCCTCTCGCTCTACGTGTTCCGCTGATTTCACCTGGATGCCGAAGTGAGTGACGGCGCTCTCGCGCTTCGAACTCGCCTGATAGTCGAGCGCGAGATTGATCGATGGGTCATCGAGCTCGAATTTCGCGTAGTCGTTTTTTACTTTCTTGGGCGGGGCTTGGAAAAGCGCCTGATAGAAGGCGATCGACTTTTCAAGCTCGCGCACCTTGAGGCCGAAGTGAATACGGCTTTGGTTCTTAAAAGAAACATCTGATTCGTTTTTCATAGTGAGTATTTCGGGTTCACTAAGGAAGACGTGATGCGTCTAAAACGGACGCAAAAATTGATCAGATTCTTTATGAAGCCTATTTCGCCTCGACCCCTGCGAAGGCGCTAGAAAATCGCCTGGCAGACTACCATAACGATGCCCATGACGACGAGGTAGGCCGCTTCAATAGTGACCGCTGCATTGCTCTTTTGAGCGTATTTGCCATTGCTGACGATGAGCAGAATTATCGTAACGAGAACGAGTATTATCGTGAGCAGGGCTTCGCTCGCTGCGGTGATTCCGAATAGCCAGGCCAGGCAGAAGGTGCCCAGAGCCTGGGTGATCATGGCAAGCGCTGGCATCTCGCTGCTGTCGGCGAGTTCGACGCCAACGCCTTCGGCCCATTGCTTGCCAAATAATTTTGGGCTATACCAAAGCCATCCAATAAGGAATGACGCTACGAAGCTGACCACTACAGCGATCCAGCTGACTCCTTGGGTAAGTTCTTCCATAGGAACAGGGATACACGCGTTTAGAAATGACTCAAGCGTGTTCCTTGATGGGGCGATTTTCCGAGCAATCCGTTAACTGGATGCCCTCACGCCGAATCATGGTTTGGCGAACGTTTCCGCGATAAAATCGACCAGCTCAGGTATCATCTTGTCTCCCCAGCCGGATGACTTGGCGAGACCCATGGCCTGCTTCGTAGCGGGCGATATGAAGCTTGGGGCGCCGAGATCATCCGCCATGGAACTGTAGTAGCCGACATCCTTGCGTCCATTCGCGATAGAGAATGCGAGCATGTCCTTCTGCCCATCGATCGCGTTCGCTTTGATGAAATCCATCATACCGGAGTGCAGTGGCCCCGATGCCATTACGTCGTACAAAACCTTGCGGTCGAGTCCCGCGAGATCCGACATAGCGAATGCTTCTGACAGGGCGCAGGCGGTTGTCATCGCAAAGAAATTGTTGATCAGTTTCAGGGTGTGCCCCGCTGAAATCGCGCCGACATGAAACACGTTTTCGCCCAAGTCGTCGAATATCGGCTTTGCGCGATTGAAGTCCGCTTCGCTCCCTGCGGACATGATATTGAGATTGCCATCGATTGCATGGGCGGGCGTGCGTCCGAGCGGCGCATCCATCATGCTGGCCCCCTTCGCTTTCAAGGCGGCTTCAAGGCGCAGAGTGGACTGGGGAAGAGAGGTTCCGAAATCAATCACCAAGGACCCTGGACGGATGTTCTCAATCACACCGCTGTCACCGAGCATATTCGCCTCGACTGCTGCGGAAGTGTCTACGCACAGCATCACAATGTCGCTGGCCTGGGCGAGGGCGCCTGGGGATTCCGCCTCGGTTGCTCCGCGGGCCACTGCGGCATCGATCGCCGCGCGTTTTCGATGCGCGATTACCGTCATCGGGTATCCAAGCGCTTGGAGACGTTCTACCATCGCCGAGCCCATGAGGCCGAGTCCGATGAATCCTATGGATGGTTTTGGGGATTGAGTCATACGTTAGCTAGCATTGAGGGATTGAGCGCGGATAAGGGGTGCGCTGATCCTGTCTATGCTGAGAGTTTTTCGACGCTGCGCGACGTTTAAATTTGTTCGATTCCAGAGGGACCTGTAGAGATGGTTTATGAAGACGGTTAAATGGGGTGTCCTCAGTGCCGCAAAAATTGGTTTGGAGAAAGTTATCCCGGCGATGATTCAATCCGAGCTTTGCGAGATCGTAGGTCTGGCCTCGAGAGATGCGGAACGGGCGCGCGCGGCGACCGCGAAATTAGGTATCCCCAATGCCTATGGCAGTTATGAAGCTATGCTCGCGGACCCCGAGATTGAAGCAGTTTACAATCCGCTGCCTAACCACCTCCACGTCGACTGGACGATTAAGGCCTTGGAGGCGGGAAAGCACGTACTGTGCGAGAAGCCCGTGGGAGTAGATTCCGCGGATGCCCGACGATTGGTAGAAGCGACGCATTCGTATCCAGATCTCAAGGTAATGGAAGCGTTTATGTACCGTTTTCATCCCCAGTGGGTAGAGGCGAAAAAGCGGGTCGACGCAGGCGCGATCGGAGAGCTCAAGTCGATCCAGTCGTACTTCTCCTATTTCAATGACGATCCCGGCAATATTCGCAATTTGTACGAGAGAGGCGGCGGCGGACTCTTGGATATTGGCTGCTACTGCGTGTCGCTTTCACGCTATCTATTTGGAAGAGCCCCGGATCGGGCGCTTGGTGTTGTCGAACGCGATCCTGATTTGCGTATCGATCGAATGACCTCCGGAATTCTTGATTTCTCTAGCGGTACGAGCAGCTTTACCTGCTCAACTCAATTGAGCTACTATCAACGTGTCCAAATTACGGGTACTAAGGGTCGGATTGAAATTGAGATTCCTTTTAATGCTCCGCCGGATCGCCAGACCCGAATTTGGCTGGAGACGGAATCGGGGATTGAAGAAATTTCGTTTCCGATTTGCGATCAATATACGCTGCAGGGCGATGCGTTTTCTAAATCCATATTGGAGGATCGCCCGGTACCGACGCCGCTGAGCGATGCGGTCGAAAACTTGGAAGTAGTCGATGCTCTTTTCGCCAGCTCCGAATCCAAAGCGTGGATTTCGCTTTAGTGAATCCATTCATTTCCGTTGCAGCCGGCCGTGAATACGAAAATCACCCCAAAACGTCGTGACCTATAGTTGAATATATGTCTCTATCATGACCCATGAAATCGTCCGCTCATATGTTCGCCTTCCTATTCCTGCTGAGCCCGTTCGGAGTTCTGTTCGGCCAGTCTGAAATCGATTGGGACAAGCCATTCGGCATCGATCCTGATCTGCGCATGGGGGTGCTTGAGAACGGATTGATCTACTATGTTCGGGAGAATCAGAAACCGGAAGGTCGGGCTATGTTGCGGCTAGTCGTAAATGTCGGTTCGCTACAAGAGGAGGATGACGAGCAGGGGCTCGCTCACTTCTTGGAGCATTTAGCGTTCAATGGAACGGAGCATTTCGCGAAGCATGAGATTATTGACTTCCTCGAGGGAATAGGAATGCGTTTTGGCTCTCACTTGAACGCGTCAACTTCGTTCAATGAGACGATCTACAAGCTGGAGGTACCCACGGATGATGAGGCGACGTTGTCCCGCGCTTTCTTGATCCTGGAGGACTGGGCGGATGGAATCTTATTCGAGGATGTGGAGATCGAGAATGAACGCGGCATTGTCAAAGAGGAATGGCGCGCCCGCAAAGGAGTCGGGCAGCGACTTTTGGAAAAGCAACTGCCGATTCTATTCTATGGCTCTAAATACGTAGATCGCCTCGCGATTGGAAAAATGCCGATAATTGAATCGGTTAAGCGGGATCAGTTCGTTTCATTCTATGAGAAATGGTACCGTCCTGAACTCATGGCAATAGTCGCGGTCGGTGATTTCGATGGCGCAGCTATCGAGGAATTGATCAAGGAACGCTTTTCGCGGCTAGTGAATCCGAAAAACGCTCCAGAGCGTATCGATTATCCGCTTACGGATCATGACGAAACGCTATTTTCGATTGAGACGGATCCGGAGCTGAGTGGGTCCAGCGTCGGTTTTTATATCAAAACGGAAAAGCGTCCTTACGGTACTCCCAGGCTTTATCGGGAACGATTGGTGGAACGGATTTATTTCTCGATGATCAATAGCAGGTTGCGAGAGCGGGCAAAGGCGGAGGATCCTCCATTTGTCGGAGCGGGCCTGGGCAGGGGCGCATTTGGACGTGAGAAGGACTACTATCGCGTAGGCGTTGGGCTGATCGGCGAAGACTACGAGAAAGGTCTCAGAGGGACGATGCAAGAGGTTGAGCGAGCTCGACGCGATGGCTTTAGTCAGTCCGAATTGGATCGCGTGAAGGTCAACATGCTACGTGGCTTGGGGAAAGCTTATGATGAGCGGGACAAGCGGCAGTCCACGTCATTTGTTCGTGAATACATCGGAAATTTCACTGAAGGCGAGTCGATTCCGGGTCTGGAGAGGGAATTGGAATTGAGCCGCGCGTTGCTAGAAGACCTGACTTTGGACGACGTTAATCGTGTAGGCGAATTCATCAAGCAGACTCAGAATAGGGTTGTCCTGTATACTGCCACCGAGAAAGAAGGTAGTGAAAAGCCCCTTCCGAAGCAATTGTTGACTTCGCTCGTTCTTGATGAGCGGGACGTGCTGGCTGCCTATGACGATGGAGTCAGCGACGCGCCCTTGCTCGAGGAACTGCCAACCCCGGGCTTGATCGATAAATCGATTTACCACGATTCCATCGATACGCATGAATGGGTCTTGTCCAATGGTATTCGTATCGTCGCGAAGGTGACTGATTTCAAGAACGATGAAATTCTGGTTACGGCATTCAGTCCGGGAGGATCGAGCTTGTTTTCCGAAGAGGAATCGGTTTCCGTAATGTTCGCGACCTCGGTGCTTGGACAAAGCGGACTTGGGAGTTTCAATTCTATTCAACTGCGCAAGAAACTAGCCGGTAAAATTGCCGGAGCGAGCCCAAGCATCAGCGGTATCTACGAGAACCTGCGGGGTTCGGCATCGCCAAAGGATTTTAGGACTTTCTTTGAGCTGGCGTATTTGCATTTTACGGCGCCACGACTGGATCAAAGCGCGTTCAATTCCTATAAGAAGCGAATGATCGCATCGGTAGAGAATCGGCTTAAATCGCCGAACGCTGTATTCGCAGATGTCATAACAGAAACGCTCTACCAAGGGCATCCAAGACATCGACCTATGTCTGTCGAGTTGATCGAGGAGATTGATCCTCAGCTTGCCTACGACTTGTACAAGGAGCGATTCAAGGACGCGAGCGATTTCACCTTCGTGTTCGTAGGTTCGTTTGATTTGGATATCCTCAAGGGATACGTGAAGCAGTATCTCGCGACGCTGCCGTCTACGGGACGAAGCGAGGAGGGACGCTTTGTTGGGGACTACAAGGCGACGGGTCAAATTGAAGTTTCAGTTGATCGCAATATAGAGCAAAAATCCGTTGTCCGGGTGATCTACCATGGTGACGCAGAATGGACTCCGATGAATGACTATACCATGTGGTTTGCTGTCGATATATTGAACATCCGATTGCGGGAGCGATTGCGCGAAAAGGAAAGCAAGGTCTACGGAGCAGGGGTTTCGGGCGCGCTGAATTGCGTGCCGCGGCAGACGTTTTCTTCTGGATTTTCATTCTCGTGCGATCCTGGAAATGCGGATGGACTCATTGCCAGCACTCGGGAGGAGATTGAGCGGCTGCAGCGAGACGGTCCGCTGTCGGAGGACTTGGAGAAGGTGCGTCAGCAACGGATCCGAGCCTTTGAAAAGGGAGTTAAGGAGAATCGATACTGGGTGAATGGGTTTTCGCGATACTTGAAGCAGGACCGTCCATTGGAAACGATTCTGGAAGGTTCAGAGGCCGCGCGCTCAGTTACCGGAGAATCGGTGCAGCGAATGGCCCAGCTCTATTTCGACAATTCGAATCGCCTCATCGCCAAGCTCAATCCGATACCTGCTGAGGAGCCTAGCAAGTAGAATTGGCCTTTCTTGACTATGCGCTTTCTCTCTCCCCGGATTGCGGTTTGACCTCGGATTCGTATCGCGGTACCGTTTCCAAACTGGAGGAACTGCGACAATGAGAATACAAAGACGTATGGGTGGCTTGAGCAATAGATGGAAAGCGTGGATTTGCCTCGCGATGGCGTCGGCATTTCTCATGGGGTGCGAAACCACGAATTCTGGCTACACCGAAGTCACGGGCAAAGTGCGACCAGCGCTGACGGAGTGGGATGTCGACCTCTATCAGGATCCTCCGGGGCAGCTGACCTGGATTCCTGATATGGAAATACCGGTCACGTTCGAGCAGGTGGCGAAGCTAGAATCGAGCGCGACCGCGATGAATCAGAATCGCGCTACCATCGATGAAAAAACCACCAACATCGTTTCCGATTTGAAAAAGCGGGCGGCGAAGCTGGGAGCCAACGGAGTCATCATCCGTGAAGTCCGAGTTTCGGAGGAAGTGATTGAGCGGCAATCTAGCGGTTACGAGAACGTGAGGTTCCCGGATGGCTCGATTCGCCAAGTAGAGGCGCCCGTATACACGACCTACGAGCGGGTTTACAAGGTGACCTTACTAGCGGATTCCGTCTATTTGGATTGGGATACGGTTTGGATCGGCGAGCCCAATAGCTAGGGGCTTACGGACGCTAGCCCATTTTAGGGATCGGAAGATCGCGGGCGTCTTCCCTAACATGGAGTACGGCCAGAAATTGTTTCGCCAGTTCAGGGTCCACCAGTGGGAGCGACCCCGATGCAATTCTGGGCCGCGCTTCGCTTGTCAGCTCGATGGGATTCTCATTTGCGATTTCATTTCCGTACTCAGCAATGCTGCAAGAGCCAATTTTTTAGATACGTGAACGGGTATAAATTTGGAAAAGGCCCAGGGGGCGAGGACCAATGTGCTGTCCAAGTTCCATAGCGATCCTCCCCATGGTGTAGCGCGGATTGATTTCGACGACCGGCTTCAAATTCAAGGTTCGTTCGTTGTCGCGATAGACGAATGCGTCGATGCCTAATGGGCCCTCATAGTTCAATTTGCGTAGCTCGCTTTCCAGCGAGGGCACGACCGTATCTTCATAGTATTTATAAAGTCGTGGGATCCCTTTTACAGGCTTGAGCAAAAATTGCGATACTTCTGGGGGACGCCCTTGCAGAATCCGTTGGAGATCGCTCCGTGGAACTGACCGCGTCGGTTATTGGCTAATTGCACGAAACCAAGGATTTTGAGGCCTTCCTTCCGCATTTCCAATTGAATCGAAAAATCGAATACGCGCTCAAGCCATGGTTCTAAGATTACGACATCCTGCTCTTTCCAAGTATTGCGTAACCAAGCCTGAAGGGCGTCGGAAAATTCTTCGCCCCGCATAAGGCAGCGAATGCCGATTGCTGATAGGCTGAATGGCGCTTTCAATGCGATATCGAGATAGCCCAAATTGGAAAGGCGCGTTCGGGCGACTTCAATTTCTTCGAGATCGTGAGTGGGGTGCCCATATATTTCGGGATCCGCGATCCAATCGAAATCGTCTCGTTCATTCGCAAGCTGAACGGCCCAGTGAACGCTCCATTGCTTCGAGAAAAGATTGCGAACGCCATCGTTCCAATATTGGGCCGCATTTCTCGGACGTGTGAGTTTCTCAATGTTCTTCTTGAAAAAGGCGACACTGTCGGGGGTCCATGCCCAGGGGCGCAAATCGCCGATCTTCCGGTCGATCGTTGGAGCTGGTATCGCTGGCTGGCCTTCGTTCTTGATGGCTCGTAGTTCCGGTAGATGAAACCCATAGCGTTGAATGCCTTGCAGAAATCGAGTGGAAGGCATCTCGGGAACTAGAAGAAGGTCGTCCTTTCTGGATAGGTAGGCGGGGAGGAACGCGAGATCGCTTTGCAAACGAGAATCGGCGGAATCTACCTCAGTCTGGCCTTTCAACGCGTAGAATTCTGCGTTGGGATTAAACCAATGCACGGCCGGAGTGCGCCCTCGCGACTGATTGGAAATCCTGAGATTGCTAATGAACTCTGGCTTGAAGCCCGCTTTTTCCCGTCCGTACTCATTGAACACGTTACCCTTAGCTCGAGAGGGCGAAAGCGGGAACCGCAGTCTTTCAGAATACGCGTTCCAATCGGATTCGCCGTCGCGTTTCCACTTCCGGAACCAGCGAAGCCCGAATCCGACATGCTCGATTTCATCATGATAAATGCGGTCGAGTATAGAAGCCGTCGCTGAGTCGCCGATTGAGTCGAATATGCCCTTGTATTCTAGGGAATAGTCCAAGTTGGCTTGTTCGAATGTGAGCGAAAGCCGCGTCACATAGTCGAGCGGGTCATGCATCGAGGAGACGCTCTTCCAGAAATAGTCGCTTAGCGGCAGCTCGCCGAATTCGCCGCCGCATTGAGCCATTCGGTGCATGTACAGGCGGGTGTGGATTTGCTCTTCCTTGAGCGTTTGCAAAATGCCCTGACGAAAGCTGCGTGGGGCGTCAGGGAAGCGGAGAAGGGCAAGCGCCATGAGCTCGGTAGCGAGTAGCTCATGATTGCCAAAGAAATGGAGCAATCGGCCGCGTTCTTTCTCATCGACCAGTTTTGCATTGCTGGGATGGTCGGCTCGAACCCCATCCTCTCTAAGCGCGAGGTGCCTCGGTCGCGCAAGCGTCCGCGGGGTTGCAATAGCGCTGCCGGGATCTGTGTCGATGATCTCTTCGCGGTGAAAGGACAGCTTGTCTTCGATGGAATCGCCGAAGAGAACCCTTTCTGCGAACTCGCGTATTTGCAATGGCATACGGTGTGATGGATTTTGAATTGTCGCTATCTAACCGATTGACGATCAAGTTGTAACTGAGGCAACGAAATGGGTTATAGATGTAACGGTTTCAGCTATTGCCACTGGGCAATTGGCAATGTATTGTGCAGCTGTTTGCGTACCTTCTTCGTTGATGAATCCCGAGTCCAGAACCCTTTTCCGTACAATTCCTGTTGTTAGGCTGCCTGTTTTCTGCATGAAAAATCCGTCCCGTCATTGCCCTTAATTCGACTCCATCGTCCGGGAAGTCTCAGAGACGGGCAATATCCATTTGACAGCTCAACGAAGTAAATCTGAAATAGAGCGAAAACGAACCCACTTCCTATGAAACAAAATAATCCCCACGCTTCGAGTAAGATTACGCGTCGCCAGTTTAATAAAGCGTCTGCGGCTGCTCTCGCGGGCAGCGCATTTAGCTTCAGCATCCTACCGAGCCATGCTCGCGGCAACTTGACCAAGCCCACAGTGGTCGGCATTGGTACCGGCGGAAAAGGGAAGACTGACATCACTCGATCTGCGGAGGCAGGATTTCAGGTTGTAGGTTTAGTGGACACTGCAGACGCCACCAAGATGTCGACGGTGGAAATGGAGAATCGTCGGCTCAAGGGCGTAGTTGAGATCAGGAATAAATTTTCCGACGCGGCGTTTTTTACCGACTACCGCGAGATGTATGAAAAGCTTGGCGACAAGGTTGACGCGGTAATCGTTTCGACTCCAGATCACCATCACTTTCATGCATCGACGATGGGGATGCAGCGCGGAAAGCACATTTACTGCCAAAAGCCATTGACGCATGGCATATGGGAAGCCCGCATGATGGCGAAGCTCGCGAAGGCGAATGGAGTAAAGACGCAGATGGGCAATCAAGCTCATGCAAACGATCACATGAGACGCTGCGTGGAACTGATTCGCGCGGGCGTGATAGGCGAGGTGCGCGAAGCGCATACCTGGACGAATCGCCCGATATGGCCGCAAGGATTCGCCAAGGCTCCGGAAAAAGAGCCGGTGCCGAAGTGGCTAGATTGGAAGCAATGGATTGGACCCGCTCCCTCCGTGAATTACAACGCCAATATCGCTCCCTTCGCTTGGCGTGGATGGTGGGACTACGGAACAGGAGCATTGGGCGATATGGCCTGCCATATTATGGACATGGCGTACTGGGCAGTCGATCCCGGCGCTCCCGAAAAGGTTTCCGCGAAGCAAGCGGGCGCAACGGCAATTTCTCCTCCGATCAACTCGAAAGTGCTATGGGAATTCCCGCAGAGTAGATATACGAGTAAACGTGGATTTAAGTTTTACTGGTACGATGGATACGTGGACGCGGATTTCGATCGCGAAACGTGGTCTTTGGTTAAGCATAGTGAAGAGTATAATCATCCCGAATCGAAAGTTCTCGATGGCATGCCCTTCCAGCAATTTGGCTGCGTGGTTGTTGGGGAGAACGGAAAGCTCATTTTCAATCGCACCCATGGGCGTTGGTTTGTGCGTAGCCACAATTGTATTGACGGGTTTGATTGGCCGGAAAGATCGATCGCTCGGGCGAATGACCAAGATCCCTATAAGGAGTGGTATGATGCCGTAACTGGGAAGATCGATCAGGCGGAGTCGCACTTCGGACAAGCGGGCCCCTTTACGGAAACCGTTTTGCTTGGCGTGATCGCTCAGCAGAATCCGAATGAGACCCTGGAATGGGATTCGAATAAGATGGAAATTGCCGGTCGCCCCGAATTAGATTCGGTCGTCAAACGAAAATACAGCAAAGGCTGGAAGATCAAGGTTTAGGGCTCGCTTCACTAGAAGGCTTAAATCAAGGAGGCGAATCGCTCGCGTATTAGTTGGTGAGCGATTTTATTCGTTTCACGTGTAATTACGCGTTAACTATGATCGATATTTAATATACAATCCATTCCGCAAAATGAAATCTCAATCGAGCCACTTCAAATTCTTGTTCGAGAGATTGCGACTTGTTAGCGCATTTTTGGTCGTATCTATTGCGTTGTGCGGAGAATCGAGGGCGAAAGATTGGAATGCCTCTAAGCTGGACGATTGGGTTCGCTATTGTGGAGAGCATCGATCTTCGAGCGTGCTCGCGTTGCAAAATGGGGTCTTGATTCGGGAAGCCAATTGGGAACCGAAGATTTATAGTGAAGGTGATCCACGTTTCGAACGGCTGTCCCATGGCGTTGATAAAGATGGATATAGCCGCGAGGATGTCGCTTCGATTCAAAAGAGCATTGCAGCGTTGATTGTGGGCATGGCTCAAGAGCGAGGGCATCTTTCTGTCGACGACCCGGTCCACAAGCACTTAGGAGAGGGCTGGTCCAGAGCGGCTCCGGAAAAGGAATCCGCCATCACCTTGAAGCATCTCTTGAGCATGGCATCCGGTTTGGATGACGCGTTGCGTTATGAAGTCCCGGCCGGGGAGCGATGGCGGTACAATACGACAGCGTATGGCCATGCTATGCACGTGGTTTCCGCAGCGACCAAGATGCCTGCTAGCGAGGTCGTCGAGAAATGGCTTGTTGAGCCGATGGGATTAATGGATTCCGAGTGGACGTATCGCGAGGGATTGGAGCGGGCGAATATCAAGAACACCAATGTCTTTGGTTGGATAACCACCTGCAGGGATCTCGCTCGCATTGGACAGCTTCTCTTGGACGAAGGACAGTGGAAGGGTAGCGCTGTAATCAAGGACAAGGACTATTTGCGGGAAATGGCGCGTTCTTCTCAGGATATGAATCCATCCTATGGATACCTTTGGTGGCTAAATGGGAAGAAGATCGTAAGAAGAGGAGAAGGCAATGTGGAGATACCGGGCCCAATGATTCCGACGGCTCCCAATGACCTTTACGCAGCTAAAGGGCTGCTCAATCGCAGTCTTTTTATCGTTCCCTCAATGAATCTCGTAGTTGCGCGGATCGGCAATGCTCCGAAGAGCAGAGAGTTCGACACTGAGTTTTGGCGTTTGCTTATGGCAGCGGCGCCTTGATCTCGAGTTTCGTGGGCGATTTAATTTTCTGGAGAACTGGGTCCTGCTACTCTTGAATGGGGTCCATGAAATACCCCATTCTCTTTTTCGTTTCTGTAGCGATAGCCGCCTGCGGTCTTGGCGTGAATACTGCAACTGCCCAGTCTGAAAAGCCGAACGTGCTTTTCATCGGGATTGACGACCTGAATGATTGGGTCGGCGTGATGGGAGGCCACCCGCAGGCGCTCACGCCGAACATCGATCGGCTTGCGGAACGGAGCGTCCTGTTTACCAATGCCTACTGCGCAGCTCCCGCATGCAATCCTTCGAGAGCGGCTCTTATGACGGGTCTCGCTCCGTATGAAACGGGTGTATACATGAATGGCCAGCCTTGGAGAGAGCCATTGAAGAATGTGGTAACGCTTCCCAAGCACTTTTCAGACAATGGCTATTGGTCGGCGGGTTCAGGAAAGATGTTTCATGGCCGATTTCCCGATCCTGGCTCCTGGGATGACTACTACCCGGATCCTATCAATAACCGGTTCGATGATCCCAATCCAGTCGAGAAAAACTGGAATGGTTTGGGGAAGGGCAATTTCGATTGGGGAGGGGTGCCGGCGCCGGATTCTGAAATGGGGGATTACAAAACGGCCTCTTGGATATCGAATCAGTTGAGCAGGGAGCGCGAGAAGCCGTTTTTCCTAGCTTGCGGGTTTTATCGCCCCCACCTTCCTTGGTACGCCCCACGAAAGTACTTCGACCTGTTTCCAATCGATGAGATCGTCTTGCCTAAAGTGAATCCGGACGATCTGGATGATTTGCCCAAGGGAGGCCTGGAAATGGCCCACCGGTCGGACGACCACAAAGTAGTTACGGAGGCTGGAAAGTGGAAGCATGCGGTGCAGGCATACTTGGCGAACATGGCATTCGTGGATCATCAGGTAGGTCGTGTATTGAATGCTCTGGATGCGGGGCCGCATCGCGACAGCACGATTGTCGTTCTGTGGACGGATCATGGTTGGAGCTTGGGCGAGAAGGAGAACTGGCGAAAATTCGCCCTTTGGAGCAATCCATCCCGAACGCCTTTGATGATATCCGTTCCTCGCGGATTCGAGCCCCTGCCAGAAGGGGCGGCTCTAAATCAACGATGCTCCCAACCCGCTAGCTTGCTGGACCTGTATCCGACCTTGATTGAGCTTTGCGGATTGAGCAGTAGGGACGGCCTATCTGGGGAAAGCCTGGTTCCTTTGCTGCGCGATCCTCTGCTCGAAACGGGTCATGCTGTAGTGACGACGCACGGACGAAACAATCACGCTATCAAAGATGCGCGTTGGCGCTATATCCGCTACGCGGATGGCGGCGAGGAGCTATACGATACGCTGAACGATCCAGAGGAATGGATAAACCTAGCATCTGATCCGGAGCACGCGGAAACGAGAGCGCGCATGGGCAAGTGGCTTCCAGAGAACAATGCGCCTGATGTGCCCTATGCTGACTAGGGCAGGCCGGAATTGGCTGTTTTAGCAGAAGGGCTGGACCGATCTGCCTTGCGGCAAACCGATCTCATGTTCGATCCGTCTAATCCGCTGTAGGATTCTCGATCAGGTAGTTTACCCCGTTGATGACGAGGCCTTGGAATTCTGGAGTCTCCCATTCATCCGGTCCATCTCCTACGGCTCCATGTCCAAGGGAAAGCCCCATTACCTGCGACTTCCCTTGCTTGCAGGTCCACATGACAACGGCGTCTTTCATTCCTTCTTGCCCACCGACTAGGATAGGCACGACACGTCGCAGAACGTACTGGTTGTTGTACAGTTCGGTATTCGGGGTGGTGTATCCTTCCTTGAGGTCTTTAGTTGCAGGATGATCGCCTTGCTTGCGAAGGGTGATGGGCAATTTCTTTCCGTGGTTTATGCTGGCGACGCCTGTAAAGTCGCCCCAAGCCGGAAACCGTTTCTTTGGATTCGCTTCCTTCCATTTGGCCACTAATTTTGGGTCCGCTTTAACCTTGCCTTTGTAGTCTTCACCAAGGGCTCCTTCTTCGCCCGACTTGTAGCTGGGCCACCAGCTGTGCATGGAGCAGTGGATCAACATGGCGGGTATGCCATGAACACGAGTTTGCCTCATTACATTGAAAGCGGCATCCAGGTCTTCGCTGTGCGCTAAGCAGAAATTATAGACGATAGCGTCGTAGCCTTTTCCGAAATTACGGTCTTTCAGCTTCTCGACCAATCCGTCGTACGAGCCTGTCATTACGGTTAGATCCCAGCCCGCGCGCGTTGCGATTTCGTCCTTGAAAATAGTGAGTTGCGGCGTGTACTTGTGCCACTGGCCGGGCTCGTGAGTTACGTAGAGAACCTTGCCGACTCCTAAGGCTGCGCTGGAGGCCACGGCTAGGGCGAGGCCGACAAGCGCGAGAGAAACAATTCGATTTAAGGTGCGATTCATAGTGAATTAAGTTTGAGCGATCCGGCGTTCGCCGATTTGCCAATGAAAGGGGTTCAGTTTCGGGAGGAATAAGATAGGCTCTCTGTGACGCTGTCAATCGTTGCGATCACCCGCTCGAACCTCTTAAATTGGATTGCCGACGGGGCGTTTTGTACGCAAGCTTCCTAGTTATGATAGCATCGCTATTCCGCAACCGTTACCAAGTCAGGCTCGTCATGCTCGCGCTTTGGGTAACCCCCTATACTCTCCACTCGAGCGATTGGCCTCAATGGCGAGGGCCTGATCGCGATGGCGCGTGGAAGGAAACAAACGTAATTTCGACGTTCAAGTCGGACGCTTTGACCGCGAAATGGAGAGCGCCAATCGCATCCGGCTATGCGGGCCCAACGGTCAGCGGTGACAAGGTATTCGTCATGAGCTACCTCGATAAGCCCGAGCAGGTTGAGCAGGTGCACTGCCTCGATCGGGAGACCGGTCGAGAGATCTGGAAATTCTCGTACGAAAGCATCTACTTCGATATCGGATATCCGTTAGGTCCTCGCGCGGCCATCGCCATTTCGGATGGGCGTGCATACGCTTTGGGGACGATGGGGCAACTCCATTGCATAGACGTGGAAACGAGCGAAGCTTTGTGGAGCAAGAATTTCGAGGACGACTATAACGCGAGTATGCCGATATGGGGCATCACCGCATCGCCCTTGGTAGATGAAAAGCGCGTATACCTCCAGGTTGGCGGTCAGCCGGATGCATGCGTGGTCGCGCTCGACAAAATTACGGGAGAGGAAGAGTGGCGGTCCCTTGATGGGGGGGCTTCCTATTCTGCGCCCAAGTTTATTGAGCAGAACGGAGTCCAGCTGTTGCTTGTCTGGACGGGCGATTGGTTTGTGGCCCTTCATCCCGATTCAGGCGCCGTCGCTTGGAAGCACGCGTTCAAGCGAGCGAAGGGAGTCATCAACGTGGCGGATCCCGTCGTCGATACCGCCACAGGCAGGATATTTCTTAGCTCTTTTTATGACGGCTCCTACTTGTACCAGCTAAGTCCGGATTCCTTGGATTCCGAGCTCGTTTGGAGCCGCCGAGGCCGTAGCGAAATACATACGGATGCTTTGCATAGCATTATTATGACCTCTGTGATTCGTGGCGACCACGTGTACGGAATCGATAGCTACGGAGCAATGCGATGCCTCGACTTGAGAACCGGCGATCGAGTCTGGGAGGACTGGACTTTGATGGGAAAAGGACGCTGGGCCACCGCGTTCTTCGTGCAGAACGGAGAAGATACCTGGATCACTACCGAGAAAGGCGAAATCGCGATCGGGAGGCTTTCTCCTGATGGATTTGAACTGCGCTCCAGGGCGAAACTGATTGAACCCACCACCTTTTTGCCGAGACGAAGTGGGACAATCGTTTGGTCGCAACCTGCCTATGCACACCGACACATTTTCGCTCGAAACGACAAAGAGATCATTTGCGTGGACTTGTCGCAATAGGAACGATCTTAATCCAAATATTGGATACGAGAACTAGAGTCTATTGGAGCGGAGCCGTTCGCGGTTGCTCAACGCTCGCATCCAGTAGCGCAGCGAGTTCTGCGACGATTTCTGGATAGCGTTCGTATTCGTTTATTGATTCCGATAGATCGCGCTCGATGTGGTAGAGTTGGCCTTGGGGTGTAGAAACCTCTTTTTCATAGGGGCCTCTTCCGCCATGATAGGAAGGAATGAGCTTCCACGGGCCTTTGCGAATCGACTTGAGGCTGCTCGAGCTGTCCGCGATCAAAAAGGGTCGTTCTGAGGGCTCAGCACCGCTTGACGAAAGCGTTTCGAGAAAGCTGAAGCTGTCTTCCGCTGCGTTTTGTGGAAGGTCCGCATTGAAGAGGTCGCTGAAGGTTGCGAATAGATCCGTGAGCGCTACGAGCGCATTGCTTTCCGTGTTCGGCGCAATCACCCCCGGCCAGCGAACCAAGAGAGGAATGCGGTGACCTCCTTCATAGGTCGTTCCCTTCTGGCCTCGCAGGGGGCCATTGATGCGATGACCTTCTATTTCTGGATAATCGATAGGTTCGTACCTGAGTACCCCGCCATTGTCGCTCGTAAATATAACTAACGTATCGTTTTCCAGATTTGCGTCCCTAATCGCTTTGAGAACGCGGCCAATCGAGTCATCGAACTCGTTTATGAAATCGCCTCTTGGGCCGATCGGGCTGCTATTTTCGAATCGAGAGGCTGGGATAAGCGGTCCGTGAATATTTCGATGGGCCAAGTAGAGGAAAAAAGGCTGATTTCGAGCTGAGCCATGAATCCATTCTACTGCTTTCTCGGTGAGACGATCACTCAAGGCTTCGTGCGCATAGAGAGCGGACTCGCCACCTTTGGTTTCTAGTCGGGGATTTTTGGATACGGTTCGAGGACGTTCTAAATAGTCGGTGTAGAATTCAGGTCGAAGATCGGGTATGATCTCAATCGGATCGGTGGGATCGAGACCAAGTACGTGTCGATTTTCGATGATGAAATGAGGGCGTTGTCCCACGTGGGGAACGCCCCAGAAGTAGTCGAATCCCAGCTCGAGAGGCCCGGGCTTGAGTTTGCGATTGTAGTCGGGCCCTAGTCGGTCATCCCAGCCGTCTCCGTCGGTGGATCCGAAGCCGAGATGCCATTTGCCTAGGAAGGCGGTGCGGTAACCTTGCTCCTTGAAGAGATCGGCGAGCGTAAATCGCGCTGGGTCAATCAATAGCGGATCATTGGCCCATACGGTCGACGATCGGGCCTAGGTGCGCCAGGCGTGCCGTCCTGTGAGTATGTTGTACCGGGTAGGCGTGCATACGGAAGCGGGTGAATGGGCGTCTGTAAATCGTAGGCCCTCGCGTGCGATAGGATCGATATGAGGCGTATCGACCTTGTCCGTCCCGTAGCAGCTCAGGTCCCCATAGCCGAGATCATCGGCTAGTATCAATAAAACGTTGGGTCGACTGGACCCGATCATCGAAACGGTCAATAATAATGCCGCAATGAGAATGGGGTGCTTCACTAAGTTGTCTTTCGCTCAAATAGTATTTATAAATACGATACGATCGTAAAACTAAGCGCTACTTGCTTCGCACGTTTCCTTTAGTGCCTGAAGCAATGCGTAGTAAATCGGATCGCAAAATTCTCCTACGGCATTGTCGTCTTCGGAAACGTAAGTCGAGGACCATTCTACAAAGGTCTCACTACTAGCCGGTGATATCAGTGACGCGGACGCGACCGTGGTAGTTTGAAACTGCTTCCTTGGATACGGGGCCGGGTCCATCATCAATACTATAGACGAAATAACGCTCGCCGTCATTTAATTCCACTAAGGTCTCGTGAAATAGTTCATTGAGCACTCGTTTAGCGCCGGGTTGATCGGCGCCTAGGTCTCCAACCTTGTCCACACCTGTGATCACTCCTGGCGCCCACGACATGTCGTGGAAATTTCGGATGAGTCCCCATACTTTGTCGGGTTGAGCCTTTATCGCGATAGAATTGTAGCATTTTCCCATAACGGTGAACGAATTAGGTTTAACTGCAAAAATTACGAGACTATTCCGGTTTTGAATGCGTGTCTTGTGAATTGAGATTCTTGAAGGTTGCTCCACTTGTCACGAGGGAATAGCGTCTGTTTTTCGACGATGAGCCCACTGAAATTCGAATCAACAGTCTGCCGTGTAGGCGGCGCCATGAATCCCCATGGTATTCCGGTTCCCGATGAGATTTCCCAAGCCCTCCTTGATGGAGACACCAGGCGAGTAGTTTTGGAAATCAAGGGTCAGGAAGTGAGGCGAGGGCTCCAAGGGAGCCTTGAATTTGGATGTTACTTCGTTGTCGGTCTCGGCCTCCTAAAAGAATTGGGAGTGAAGGACGGAGAACGCCTTTCTCTGCAGGTTTGGGCCGATCCGAACCCTGACAGGGTCGATGTGTGAGATGAGCTGCTAATTGCGCTCGAGCAAGAACCCGATGCGATGGCTCGATGGACGGAATTTACTACTGGGAAACAGCGTAGCTTGGCTTATCACGTGAGCAGCGCAAAGCGAGAAGAGACTCGAACCAAGCGGGCGTTGGATATTACTTATAAAGTAAACGGGTTCGCTTCATGGAGATGGATAAGACGTCGCTGCTGACGCTAAGTTGCCATTGCGCTTACAGTCAAAAATTGGCTTGTTGCAGGAACGGGAAATTGAAATCATTGTCGATCAAAAGACAGTTAGCCTGATAGCGGCCTCTCCCTCGATGAAGAAGTGTAGACTGATTTACAAAAGTGTTGCCTCAAGTGAATTGCGTGCGACTGGAGCCCCGGATCGCCTTGCTCAGGATTCTTCCGATCGAAACGAGGATCTTGGGATCAATGGACTATTGGTATTGTCCGGCCATCAAATCCTTCAAGTATTGGAGGGTCCTTCGCGATTCGTGAATCGATTGTTCAAGAATATCCTGAACGATACGCGACATGATGAGGTGGAACTCATCTCATATGAGTCCATCGATGCGCCCTTGTTCAGCGAATGGGGCATGGCGTTTCATGGATCTCCAGGCGATGGCGCCAGATGTTAGGGAGCTTATGCTGAAGAAGTACACCTCAGAGAAAGGGGTTATTTCGATTCCGAACAATATGGTCCATGCCGTTTCCCTGTTGATCGATGCTCGAGATACGGGTCTGACGACTTAGCCTTTTAAAGGGGAATTATGTATTTAACTTGACAAAACCACTCATTATTTGACTTCTTCTAGCGCGGGTTTCCCACACCTATCTATCCGCAGGACAAATCGCCGTTTCAAATCTTTTGCGCTGGGTATTGGCCGCTTATGATTGGGGAGAGCTCCAGCGCTTAGTAGCATTTTGACTGCTTTATCTAGGTGCCTTTGTGTATGTCTAGCCATAATTTTTGGTTCAAGAATCTCCGCCATTTGTCGAAATCGAACCATCCGCATCCGATCCGACCATCTTTGTCTTTTCTACTGTTAACTTGCCATTTGCCATCGCCTTCATAAAAAAACCTGATGCCAAGCGGTGTTCCCCGTTTGCCGCGTGTAGAGCAGCTTTCGCAAGCACGCCTTTTCAGTGAATTATGGCTAACGCTTCCGTTAGGCCTCTTTAGCAATTGAAAATTTCCCCTAATGCCGTTACCCGGCAGGTTGCTGCACCGTGCTTGCGCTTGCTTCGTTTCTTCATCCCACCCTAGCATGGGAAGCTTACGGTCAAGGGCAAGTTGATTTATTGGCCGTTCCGTTCCCTCGATTACATCGCGATGGCCCAACGATCCAGATGCCCGTCTGGCAAAGCTAGGCTGCATGCCTGCGCCCTGAACAGGTGATACGAACTGACCTGCCCATCTGTCCTGCCGCGTTGTCCTGCCGCAATTTCCACAAAAATGATTCGCACGCTCGATTTCAATTCCAGGCCGAGAGCCTGTACCGCGTTCCAAACCCCGAATACCTCCACCGCCAGCTATTTGCGCGACATTCAATTCTCCATATCCACATTCTCTGCAATGCCACTGCTGATCCTTAAGAATTGAAAAAACGCCCTGCATCATTCGCTAAGGCACTTATGCTAAGAACCCTATTAAGCCGTCAATGCTTTATAGGCGAGTGCTTTTCCACCCATCCGACTGAACAAACTGCTTAGTCCTTCCTGCGTATCCCGCCCGCAGCACCCTTCATTCGACCTAAATGAAAACTCGTCTACATAAGCCCGACAATGCTTTCTGCTCCAGCTATGATAAATCCCGTTGTAACCGCGCTTTGATACCGCCCAGACGCTTTCCATGCCATTTGCGTGGGCCATGCCGTTTACGAAGCTCCTTTGCGCTGCGATTGACCGTATCGTGCCGATAAGCCCTCCCAAGGCCTACATGCCCCTCATGGCCATCGGCGCATAGCTGGCTTCCAGCGGTAGCATTCTCATGGACCGTAGGCTGCAGGGCATGTTGGATCGGTATTGCTTATTGGAACCGCCCTAACGTGACCGCCGCGCGCTTTCATGCCTATGGCTGCTTGCTTGCCAACCGCCCCCCGTCCTGCCTTGAGCCTCTTGCTCTCATGCTTGTCGGCTTCCTTGCCGCCAAGGCAGGTTTCGCCAATCCCTATGTGGCCGCTCAACGCCTGGAGGTCTTCACCGCAAGCCAATCGCGAGCGATGCAACATGCACCATGCCGCCCGTTGCCGTACCCCAATCTCTTTGGATGGTTGCAAAGGAGAGATACCTTTGCGTGAAGCCATCAGGGCGCAAGAGGCATATATCCACTTGCGGATATCCACCTTGCTACGCTCCATCGGCGTATTGGTGAATGCATTGAAGCATCCACGGCAATCCCCACACCAATAATCCCCTGCTTTCTTCTGCGCTGTGACCTTCCCATCACAGCCACATTCAACGCATGCTGGCTTATCGCCCCAGCGTATCCCCTCGAAATACCGGATTGCATCCTCCCCGGCCTTATGCAAGTCCATGATTTCGTACAGGCTTAACGCTGTCGCTTCCTTACCCATGGCATCTCCCCCTGCTTCTTTGCAGAATACTGTAATTAGTAAACATATTATCGGGGTTTCCCAAGGTTTTGTCAAATTTTGTACTGAAATGGTTTATCCTGTTGCCAAGTTAAATACATGATCCCCCAAGGAAAAGGAGCATGAAGTACATTTCTTGGAAGTCATCCAGGACGCAAGTTGGTTGCCCTTGTTTGAACGCGTGTTTTCATGGGGCGCGAAAACGAGTTTGAATGATGTGGATTTAGAGAATACCTATCCGGTTGAAAAATCTGATTTGTATTGTAGCCGCCAATCTGAGGAACCAAAAAGAGCCGACTGAATTTGAACTGTTTGAATTGAAAGAGTAACATGAATGCAAAAATTATATGGCTTTTGTCTGTCGCGATGACATTCGCGGGTGCGGATATCGAAAAACCGAACGTGATCTTTTTCATGGCCGATGACATGGGCATGGGGGATACGAGCGTGTATCAGGATTTTACGGGCAATGATGACGACGCCCAGATCGATACGCCCGCTATGGAGCGACTTGCCAACATGGGCGTTCGATTTACAGATGCTCACACGCCTAGTTCGCGTTGCACGCCGACGCGCTATGGGCTTTTGACCGGGCGGGATCCTTGGCGGACGCGCTTGAAGTCGTATGTGCTCTTTGGCGCCCAGGGGGATCCATTGATCGAGAAGGATCGTCCAACGCTAGCGACTCTCTTTCGCGATCAAGGCTATGGAACGGCGATCGTCGGCAAGTGGCATGTCGGCTTGCTCTATAATAAGGCCGACGGAACTCCTTCCGATTCCCTGGAGGATGCGGATTTGAGGCAGGGTGTGGCCGATGGGCCAATGGATCATGGCTTTGAATTCTCTCGATACAGCAGCCGATCGCATCTGTCGTCCGCTCCCAATACGGAAACTCGGGAACGAGGTGGGCCGGGCTACATGTACGGGCGCGACGCGATTACGGCTAACGGGCCGCACTCTTTCTATATGGAAGGTCCGAAGGCATTCATTCTCGAGGAGCTCGGCAGTCGGTACTCGGATCACGCGGTGGAATACTTGGATTCTCATCGAGAAGTGGGGGCGAATGCGGACAAGCCGTTCTTCCTGTATTATCCCTCCCATTCAAATCACACTCCCTACACGACGACCGATTCTATCGATTGGGTACCGGTCGCCGGAGCGTCGAAGCGCAAGTCTGGGGAGCCAAGCGGCGAGCGAATGGATTTTATCTACGAGAATGACGTAGCTTTAGGTCGCTTGCTCGATTGGTTAGAGGCGAATGACGATCCCCGCCATCCGGGTAAGAAGTTTATCGATACAACGGTCGTGATCTTTACCAGCGACAACGGCGCGGAGATCAACGAAAAATTCGCTACGGGTCCGTTCCGCAGCAACAAGGCTTCTTGCTACGAGGGCGGCCATCGCGTTCCCTTCATCGTAGCCTGGGGCGCGGGCGGCATCGGCGATGGAAACGGCGAGACGCCTGGGGGTACGAACGCGACTCCAATTTCGCTTTCGGATATGTATGCAACGTTCTCGGAACTGCTCGACGTTCCCCTGCCTGATTTGGCGGCTGGCGAAAAGGGAGCGGAGGATAGCGTCAGCGCCTTGTCGTTTTGGCGTGGGGAAGAGTCGGATCGCTCGAGCGTACCCATGTTTTGCAACGACAACAAGACCCCTCCACCATTTGCGCCCAACGATCCGAGTCGGGATCCAGCTATATTGATGATGCGTCTCGATAATCCGGTCGTCGATGGGAAGGTGTTTCCTGGACAATGGAAGATCTTCTACGATCCGACTATGATTCGGGCGGGAAAGGTGAATCCGGTCGAGCTCTACGATTTGGTGACGGATCAAAGAGAAGCGAACAACCGTGTCACGGAGCCGGGGCTGAGACCCATGATTGAGCATCTGAACCAGTTGGCTCTGAAGCATCGCTCTGCCGGAGGGCATCGCTTGGCTGAACTGGGTAGTGGAGACTCGATCCCGTTCGATATACGTGGAAACGGTGGGAAGGTGATCACTCAGGCTGGCCTGACTCTCGAGATCGATGCCGCAGGCAGCAGATCGCTCGCATACAATGACGAAGGGCTCGGCGTTCAAGGAGGCGCGTCCGCGCAAGTGGATGGCGGCGAAGCGCTAAAGCTTTCGTTCGACAAGGATGTCATTGTCGAGTCAATACGCTTGGTGGCGGGTTCGGATGGAGTTGCGGGCGGATTCTATGAAATCGGGGCGGGAGCGAGCATTCCCGTCTACTGCGTAGATGCCCATGCGGAAAAGTATACCGCATTTGATCACAGCGGTATGCTTGCCGACGTAGGCGTGCTGAAGGCCGGTCAAGTCCTGCGACTGGATAGCGGGTCGCATTACGGCGCCAACGCTCCTGGAAGCTGGTGGCTGGAATCCATTCAGGTACAAGCGTTGAAGAGCGATTAATCGGCTTGCTTGAATTGATTGTGAAGCCGGGGCTTCGATTGGATATGTTTCGATTCCTGAAGCGGCGCGTAAACAAGGTTACCGCGATAAGAGGCGAAAGCTCTCAAGACGGAATCAAATGCGGTCTTCATAGACGTGCGTTTGCCCCGGCACTTTGCCAAGTCCCATGTGCGCGGGGCTCTTAACATTGATCGTAGAGGCGTCGCGGACGCGCTGAGCTCGACCGACCGAGCCACCCCTATCGTCTGCTATTGCTACAGCGGTTTCTCAAGCTAGGCTGCTTGCAGAAACCTGGAGGATGCCGGATTCAAGAACGTTTATAACCTAAAAGGCGGGTACCCCGCCTGGAAGCGAATGAAGCGTAGGACTTGAATTCGTTCCGGTAGTGCATCGGTCAGCCCATCGGCATCTAGTATAGACAAGAAAAAAGCTAGACGTCGCAGCGCCTAGCTCTTTTTTGGAAAATTATTGAAGGATCTACTAGCTGGACGAACGCCTATGCGCGACGAACAGCCCAATCAAGCCAAGTCCGAGTAGCAGCAGGGTAGAGCCTGAGTCTGGAATGGATTTGTAATCTGCTCTGACATCCAACTTTGCCCAAGCGAGAGACAATTTCTTATACCACTGGCTTGATTCGTTGGTAATTGTGTAGTCCACGGCTCCTGTATCGGAAAGCGTTAGCAATGCGCTGCCGAGCACGGCACCGGATTCTGAAGCTCCACCAAGGAAAAATACGCCGAAACTTCCATCGGCGAAATCGTCAGACCCTATATTGATATCGTAGTATCGAGTTCCAAAGCCAGCAGCGCCTACTGCGAATCGAGCAACCGCGCTTACCACGTATTCGTTCGATGAGTCGTACCCGACGTTGTCGTAAGCTCCACCATCCCAGTTGGTAATATCAAAGGTGCCTGTGTAAGAACCACCGTTGCCGTATATCCCTAAGCCGTCTTTATGGAAAATATCATAGTCGTTGTAGCTATTGATAGCGAACGTTGAGCCGGCAAGACCTAGGGTTAAGGCGAGTGTTAGTATTTTTTCATTCGGAGTGGTTCGTAGCTTTCGAGAATTTTGCGAAGTGTTCTGATAAATTGAATGACGCTAGATTTTTGTCTTAGGTAGCAGAGTCTATGCCAATGCAATGCTAGATTTTTGAATCTCTACTTAATGCATTATCCAGCAAGTATTTATAAATTTCGACATTTTTGGAAATAATTCCCGCTTGGATTGAAAGTGTAAAGGATCCTGACACTAAAACTGCTCATGGAGTTAGGGTGTGCTGTAAGCTGTTGAACCTCGGACATTTAGGAAAGATTCTCATTAGTGTAAAATATCCCAACAGTTTACGCTAATTCATAGTCTTCTTGTTTGGATAGGCGATTTCCGGTCGCAGCCGAATTTCAATTGCAATCCTGTATTGGATTGGATCGAAATTTGAAACACGGCGGTACCCGCTTATATCGGGTATAAAATGACAAGAGGGAAATATAACATGATATCCAAACGGTTGGACTCCGGATCGTAGTTTGCTCCGTCATAAACATTAAAGGTGGACAGGAGTCGTCTGGATTGCCAATTGAGAAGGGATGCCCCTTCTTCGATACCCCCTTTTCGTGGCGACATTGTTCGCGGTTGCGCTGCTCTACGCCGATGATCGGCCTAATGTTCTCTTTGTCGCTATTGACGACTTGAATGACTGGGTGGGGCCCTTGGGGGGTAATGACCAGGCCCAGACGCCTCACATGGACCGGCTCGCGGAGCGAGGCATGGTGTTCACCAATGCTCATAGCCCGTCGATGGTGTGCAATCCGACGCGCACGGCGATTATGCTGGGTCTTCATCCGTCGACTACGGGGATTTTCGGAAACGGCCCGGATTGGCGAATGATCGAAGGAGTGAAGGACAAGGTGTCAATTCCTCGCTATTTCAGGGAGTCTGGCTACCAGGTCGTTGGGGCGGGCAAGATATTCCATGGGTCCACATTCGCCCCGACCTCCTATTTCGGATACAACGACCCGAATGGATGGGATGCGTTCTTTCCTTCTATAGAACGGCAGTTGCCGGACGAGCTCGCTCCCCATATTCGTCCTGCCAATGGGGGCATTGAGCCGAATTTCGACTGGTCTCCGGTGGTTGCTATGGACATTGCCATTGGCGATGGTCAGGTGGTGAGCTGGTCCGTCGACAAGATCTTGGCGGAAGGAGAGGGGCCTCGGTTTAACGCAGTAGGGATTTATCGGCCGCATGAGCCTTGGTACGTGCCGCAAGAGTACTACGATCTCTACCCGCTGGAGAGCGTCAAGCTTCCCGAGGTGATTGAGGGCGATCGGGACGATGTCGCAGCATATGCGAATCAGCCAAGAGGGCGGCCCAACCGCGTCAGCGCGGAACAGCTTCATGAGTGGGTGCTCGAAAATGAAACGCTCACGCGATGGAAGGAAGGCGTTCAGGGATATTTAGCTAGTATCAGCTTCGCCGATACGATGCTGGGATTGGTATTGGATGCCTTGGACCAGAGCGGTCGCGCGGACGATACAGTTATCGTGCTCTGGTCAGACCATGGATTCCATTTGGGAGAAAAGGCTCGCTGGCGTAAAGGCTCGCTATGGAGCGAGTCTCATCGAGTTCCCTTGATCGTAGTTGCCCCGGGCGTCACGACTCCTGGGAGTGTATCCAACGTACCGGTATCGACGATGGATATCTATTCTACGCTGACGGAATTGGTAGGTTTGGAAACCCCGGAGCATGTTCAAGGCATGAGCCTGGTACCGCTTTTGGAGAAGCCGAGCCTGAAGCTAGACCGCGCTGTCGTATCGACGTCGAACTTCAAGACCCATGTGGTTTCGGGGGAGCGTTTTCGGTATTTGAACTATCCGGATGGATCCGAGGAATTGTACGATATCGAGAATGATCCGCACGAGTGGACGAATTTAGCTGGGGATCCGGCCTACAAGGATCATATCGCGCGACTTTCGAAGTGGCTGCCCAAGCAGAACGCGCCTCAGATCGGAGGTCCTCCCGGTGGGGGACGCGGACGGCAAGGACCCGGCGGCCCTCAAGCCGGTCCTCGAGGCGGGGACGGAGGACCTGCCCCCGACGGCGATCGTCCGCGTCGACCGAGAGCCGGCGGTCCGCAGGGCTAGAAAAGAACCTCTGCTGCCAAAAGCCTGTAACTAAAATCCCCCCTTGCGAGGTTTGGTTTGTAGAGCGACGCAATTTTCGCTAGTGGATGCGCGGTAGAGGCATCAATCACACTTCGCTCCCTTATCCCCCTCCTTAAATATACTATGATAGCTACCCCAGCCATTCCACGCCCTTGGTTGCGCAACATTAACTTTAGAAGCTTGATGCGTATGTGTGTCGGGCCCGTCTTCGGAGTCTTGTATGTATCCATGGCGACCGCGTCGGATACCCCGCCCAATGTAGTGCTCCTGGTTTCTGACGATCAGGGATGGGGCGATGTGGGCTATCATGGCGGTTGAGATGGCAACGCCCAATATCGACAAGCTTGTGGAAGAAGGCATGGAGCTGAACCGCTTTTATACGTATCCGATTTGCTCGCCTACGCGTACGGCTCTCCTGACCGGGCATATTTCTATGCGCCACAGGGTATTTATGCCCTTCGATGCAGACTCTGGCGACCACACCCTGACGCATGACGACCCACTCATGAACCAGGTATTCAAAGATGCCGGGTTATATGACCATGACCGCGGGCAAGTGGCATTTGGGCCATACGCACGTGCGAGACTTTCCGATCAACCGTGGCTTTGATCACACGTACGGATCGCTGGAAGCCTTTCCGGACTACTGGACCCACATGGGTAGGGGAGGTACGAAAGATTGGGCCCGCGACGGGAAAACCGTTTTCGAGAACGGCTATATGACCGATCTGTTCGGTAACGAGATCAGTCGGTTGATCCGCGATCCATCGAAGCCGTTTTTTTCCTACGTAGCGTTCACGGCGCCTCATACCCCACTGCAAGCGCCGCAAGAGTACGTCGACAAGTACGCCCATATCGAGGACGAGGATCGCCGCATCTACTGCGCTATGGTTGAGGTATTGGACGTGGCGATTGGCAATATCCTCAAGGTCATCGACGACGAGGGCATTCGCGACAACACCATCGTGATGTTCTTTTCAGACAATGGAGCGGGACCTGTGGGCGACAATGGAGGCTTCAGGGGTCGTAAGGGGCAACTGTACGAAGCCGGTACGCGCATGCCTGCGGTCATTCGGTGGCCGGGTAAGATCCCTGCTGGAGTCCGCAGCGAGCAACCGATTGCGGTGTACGACTTGTTTCCCACCTTCGTAGACGCCCTTGGCCTGGAGCCGAAGTTGAGATCGCCCTTCGATGGGGAAAGCGTTTGGGATTCCCTGCAATCCGTAAAGACCCGTGCGCGCAAAACCGACATCGTTATCGGAACGCAGTCAGGCTACTCGGTTCATTCGGGCGAATACAAATTGGTGCACAACAATATAAACAAGAATGCGCCGGAGAACAGCCCGCCGGAAACGGTTGAACTCTTCAAGATTTATGAGGATCCCAAAGAGACTACCAATGTGGCGGACGCGTATGCGGATGTCGTTGATAGGTTGATGGCCAACAACGCTGAATGGGCTGAATTAATTAGCAATGCGCCGTACCGCGCTCGAGGCGGCGGACGAGGAAATCGCCCTAGCGCCGGTAGAGCGGGAGGCGGCGGACGGCCCGGAGTCGATGCTGCAGGTGGAAGAGCGGGAGGTCGTCCTGGCGGCGCTCCCCGCGGCGGTGTTCGACCACCCCCGCAGCGTGATGCCAATGGGAACATTATTCATCTCCACGAAACCGTTCCGAGCGATTAGCTGCTTAGAGGCCGTTGCTGGCGGGAATGCGGCCTCCAGATTTTTTCGCGAAATGCGAGCGGCTGGGTCGTCATCGCTCTCGTTCCACAAATACTTGCCACATCCCACCACTTAGTTTCTACCTTCACTCTGTAGATGTAACCGGCGATTGCCTTTCTCAGTCTTCTTTCGTGTCTACCGCATCTTAGTCCTCAAACCCGCGTCTCCGCGTCGTAACTCGCTTAATCAGGAACTCGTTTTGCCCTCAAGAAATTCTATTCCCCACTTAGTTGCATTAATTGCGCTCGGATTCCTCGCCGGATGTTCCGGGCCTTCCCAAGAGACGATCCGGTTGACGGTCGTGGATGGCTATCCGACTCAGTCGCTCTGGGTCAGGGAGTTCATCGATTACTACATTCCGGAAGTCGACAAGCGCTTAGCCGCTAAAGGGAGCTACAAGATTAGCTGGAATCAGGCGTGGGGCGGACAGATCGTCAAGACGCGCAATGTGCTTCCCGGACTCCAGAAAGGGCTCGGAGACATCGGGGTCGTGACCACCGTATTCCATCAGGACAAGGTGCCGATTCAAGCGATTGCGTATGTCACCCCATTCGTGACGACCGATCCTGAGCTCGTGGCTCGCACGGTCGACGAGATCGCCGCAAAATTCCCTGAGATGAAAGAGGCCTGGGAGAAGTACAACCAGGTCTACTTGACCAATATGGTAGTCTTGGACAGCTACCAGTTGTTCTCGAAAGAACCCATTGGTGGCTTAGCCGATTTCAAGGGCCTGAAGATCAATGGGGCGGGCACGAACCTGCGCTATCTTCATGGTCTAGGCGCTGCGGGAGTGGCGGGCAGCTTGGTGACTTACTTCCAGAATATCAATACGGGGGTCGTCGATGCCGCTATGATCTGGCCCGAGGCTGCCACTTCGTTCAAGATGCACGAAGTGGCTTCCTACATGCTCCGAGCCGATATGGGCACCGTCAATTCGAAGGCCATCACGGTCAATAGGCGGGCTTGGGAAAAATTGCCTGCGGATGTTCAGGAGGTCCTAGCTGAAACCGCTATCGACTATCGCGACCATGTCGCTAGGCTTGCGGTATCCAAAGGAGCGGAAAGCTTGAAGATTTTTGAAGATAACGGAGGAACCATCGCTACAATGTCTGCGGCGGAGCGCGAGCAATGGGCGAACAACATGCCCAATATCGCCAAGGAATGGGCGGATGGGCTCGAGGAAAAAGGGCTGCCGGGCCAAGAGATCTTGACGTTCTACATGGATACGATGCGGGCCAATGGGCAGAATATTTCCCGGCACTGGGACCGAGAGTAAGGCTTGATGGAGAACGAAGCCCCTGCGCGACCAAACGGCTTGTTTGATCGGATACTGGAAATCGTCGTATCCAATCTAAATAGCATTGGCTCTGTCTGGATTTTCGTGCTGACGCTGCTGATCAATGCAGACGCCTTCGGGCGGAAGCTTTTCCATTCGCCGATCGATGGCGTAAACGAGATCGTCGAACTGTCCATCGTAGGAATCGTCTTTCTGCAACTGGGCGATGCGACGCGCAAGGGACGATTGCCTCGATCCGACGGGCTGTTCAATATGATTGGAAAGCGATGGCCAAACTTCGGCCGATTCCATGCGGCTCTGTTCAATTTTTTGGGAGCAGTATTCATGGGCCTGATACTGTACGGGAGCGTTCCATTGTTTATCGAGTCTTGGGAATCGGACTTCTATGTTGGCGTAGAAGGCCTTTTCACGGCGCCCGTATGGCCGATCAAGCTGATCATTGTCATTGGATGCGCGGTCACGCTCCTGCAATTTCTCGTTTTCGTACGTCGCCACCTGACTAGGCCTAAAAGCATACCGGAGGACTCACTCTCGTAAAGAAGCAGGATGACTGGCGTAGAAGTTGGCATAATCTCGGTCGGGTTGATCCTGATACTAATCTATACAGGACTGTATATACCTGTAGCCTTGGGCTTGGTGTCCTTCATAGGTGTCTGGATATTGCGCGGGGATATCGAAGTGCCCATATTCCTACTTTCATTGGCGGCCGCAGATACCATCGCTGAACCGACCTTTGCCGTGGTGCCCTTATTCGCTCTGATGGGACTCCTGATAAGCGAAGCGGGCGTGGGCAGGGATATTTACGACGTATCCAATTTTATATTTCGTCGATTGAAGGGAGGTTTGGGAATTGCCACTGTCGTGGCGAATGCCATCTTTGCCTCCATTACTGGTTCGTCGATCGCCTCCGCCTCTGTATTCACCAAGGTTTCCATTCCGGAAATGAAACGCTTCGGCTACAATCCTCGCTTTACGGTAGGCGTTGTCGCGGGAAGCTCCGTGCTGGGCATGCTGATTCCTCCGAGCGTGATGCTCATTCTCTACGCGATCATCACGGAGCAATCCGTAGGGCATATGTTTATCGCCGGCGTGATCCCGGGAATTCTGCTATCGGTTGCATTCGGCGTAGCGATCTTGTCCATGGCGACGTTTTTTCCGAAATACGTAATCGCGGACTCTTCTGAATCTACTGAAGATCTAGGACCTTCATTGGACGGGATGCAGATCTTTCGGCTGGTGCTACCCATATTGGCATTGGTGGGAATCGTCTTGGGCGGAATTTACACCGGTTGGTTCACGGCTACCGAAGCAGGAGCGGCTGGAGCTGTTGGCGCTTTGGTCGTGGCGCTGCTCAAGAAAAAGCTGAGCCTGAAAGGCCTTTGGAAAGTGCTCATTGAAACGGGTCACATCACGGCCTCCATCTTGCTGCTGTTGATTGCAGCTTCCATGTACAGTCGGATGCTGGGAATGGCGGGCCTGCCGACGACCTTTAGCGAATGGATACAATCGCAAGAACTGGGATTCGTGGGCATCATGGTCATCTATGTGGTGATTTTGATACTCATGGGTACGATTTTGGATACGGTATCCATTATCCTCATTATCGTGCCGCTCTTCCTGCCCATTTTGGAGCCCATGGATATTCATTTAGTCTGGTTCGGCATCGTTACCGTGATCGGGGCTGAGATTGGATTGCTGACGCCACCGTTAGGCGTATCTTGCTTCGTGATCCATAGTTCGTTGAATGATCCGGATATTTCGTTGACGGACATTTTTATTGGGGCGTTCCCCTTTGCGTTGATCATGTTGGCGATTCTCATCTTAATCATTGTTTTCCCCTCGCTTTCATTGGTCTTCGTCTGAGAACCGTGAGCGCAATCTTGAATGACTGAATATGAAAAATCTAACTGAAGGCAATATAACCGATGCCGTGATCAAAGCCATCGAAGGCACTCAGGATGCGCGCGCGAAAGAGGTGATGACCAGCTTGATCCGGCACCTCCATTCTTTCGTCAAAGAGGTACAGCTCACCCAGGATGAATGGGAAACGGCGATCGATTACCTTTACAATACGGGACAAATTTCCGGGCCTACACGCAACGAATTCGTGCTCACTTCGGATACCTTGGGAATATCTTCGCTCGTCGATATTATAAACAGCAATCCAGATGGCGGGACTGAAGCGAGCGTGCTGGGACCTTTCTACATCGAGGGTTCGAAGATGGTCGAGGTAGGCGCAGACTTGATCGGCGACAGCGAGGGCGAACCCACTGTAGTTTCTGGAACAGTACGCACGCTGGGTGGCGAGCCGATAGCCGACGCGATGATTGATCTTTGGCAAACGGCTGCCAATGGCCTGTACGAAAATCAGGATCCCGAGCAGCCTGAAAATAACCTGCGCTGCCGCATGTTGACCAACGAGGACGGCTATTACCAATTCAGCACGATCAAGCCCGTCAGCTACAAGGTTCCGACCGATGGTCCCGTGGGTGTCATGCTCAATCTTCAAGGGCGACATGCATGGAGGCCATCCCATCTCCATTTCAAGGTGAGCGCAGACGGGCATCGGAACGTGATTACAGAAGTGTTCGACGAAGCGGATGAATACATCGAGGAAGATGCCGTTTTCGGTGTCCGAAAATCGCTCGCGATTCCCTATACGAAAATATCGGAGCCTTCCGAGGCGGAACGCTTCGGCGTCCCGTCGCCATTCTACCGAGTTGAATTCGATTTTGAGCTCGAAGCCCTATAACCCCGCAACCTCACTCGATCATGCCGCAATCTTCCTGGGAAGCCCATCATGAACTCGTCAAAGAAAAGGGCCTATTGGCCAAGAAACTATACGTGGTTCTCACCAAGCCAGCTGGAAGCCTGGACGCAATAAAGGCGAATCTGCCGGAGCACCTGGACTATCAGCTGGAATTGGAATCGAACGGGGCGCTGTTTGCTGCGGGACCGTTCGCCGACGACGCCGAAACGGAATGGGAAGGCGAGGGCATGGTCATCCTTCGAGCGGAATCACTAGAGGAGGCGCGCCGCCTAGCCGAGAACGATCCCATGCACAAATGCGGGGCCCGCACCTTTAGGCTTAGGCCCTGGATGCTCAATGAAGGCTCGATCACCTTGAAGGTGACTTACTCGAATGGTTCCAGAGAAGTAATTTAATTCGTTATGCACAGAAAACCCAACACCCAAACAATGCATCAACTCTTTTTAAGAAGCACTAGAGCCTTAGTCGTAGCGCTATTGCTTGCCTTCTCATTGACCGCTTCTGCGCAGGATTTCAGGGTTACCCTCCTGGGTACCGGAGACCCTATCCCGCGACTGGACCGTTTCGGTCCGGCAACCTTGGTTGAAGTAGCTGGGCAGGAACTGCTGTTCGATGTCGGTAGAGGCGCCTCCCAACGCCTGGTGCAAATGGACATCGCGCTCAGCGCCATCGATGCGGTATTCATAACTCACTTTCACCATGACCATCTAGTGGGTTTGCCGGATCTTTGGATGACCGGATGGATACCGCCCCCGTTTGGGCGCCGCAGTGTGCCTTTCGAGGTATGGGGTCCGACCGGCATGGAATCGCTATTGAACAATCTCGAGGATGCCTTCGCGCTCAACACAAGTATCCGCATACCGGACGAATTGTTGCCTCCGGAAGGAATAGAGATCGTGGCTCATGAGTTTGACTCCGACGGCGTTGTCTATGAAAAGGACGGCGTCAAAGTGACCGCGTTCGCAGTGGATCACGGCGCGCTCATCAAGCCCGCTTACGGGTATCGAATCGACTACGACGGCCGAGCGGTCGTCATTTCGGGCGACACGCGCTTCGATCGGAATTTGATCAAGGCCGCCAAAGGGGCTGACCTGATTATTCACGAAGTAGCCCTCGCCAGCGAGGAACTCCTGAATTCTTCAATACAGTTTCAACGGATCGTTGCCCATCACACCACTCCCGAAGAGGCCGGTATCGTGTTCGCGGAGGTCAATCCGAAGCTAGCGGTCTATACGCACCTCGTCATGTTGAGCAGTCGACACATACCGGAAGCGCCGCTGCATACGCTCATCACGCGCACACGCACGAACTACGATGGCCCCTTGGTTATTGGGGAGGACCTTATGTCGTTCATCGTAGACGATACGGTCAGCGTGTCGCGAGCGGCTCGATAGGCTCCGACGAGATTTTAAGACGTCTCCTCCGCGATTCGGAGCAGTGGTGTATCCGAATTCTTAGGTAGTTCCGTATTTATATACCCTATCGGGAACGTCGTTCAGCTCATCCTCGTCGATTTCTACCACGAGTCGTACGATCGACCCATCGCCCATATACCAGCGGATGGGAAAGCCCATAATTTTCACGCGCTTGCCCACGACCTTAGCGATATCGCCGCCTACGTTCTCCCAGCCGATGATTCCATTAGAGAGAATCGAATTGTGGCAAGGTTCCCATTCTTTGAATACATCGCTAGCTTTGTTGCCCGTTTCCGACTCGTATCGTTCGATGATGTCGGGACGCAGGGGTCCAGAGCCATGAGCTCCGATGGCTGTGTGTAGAGGGTGGTCCAAAGCTTGCTGGTCAACGCCCACGGCTTTGACCCCTTTTTCTACGAACCACTCTCCCGCTTCGCGACCCAATCCGGGCGACTCGCAGAAGTAGCGCTCGTTGTCGCCCCAGTACCGATTCCATCCCGTATGAATGATTACGATATCCCCTTTTTCGATCTTGGGCATGGCATTTTCCAAGTCCTCAGCCGTGATTAGCTCCCATTTCTTCTTTGGGATATCCACGACCACACCCGTGCCGTAGAAGCTATCCAACGGTACCTCGTGAGTGTAAGGGGCCCCAGGCACGACATGGCCCGGCGCATCCGAGTGTGTCGTGCAGTGCATCACTGTGGTGATCTTCTGCGATAGCACCCCTGACTTCGCGAAGTAGTGCATGCGCTCGATCTTCACGTCTTCGAAGTAGGGCCAGAGTGGCGCCCCGTTCCCGAAGGGATGGCTTAAATCTACGAGTACTTTGTTTCCCATAATTATTGATGCGTGGTTTTGGCGTTCAGAATTCTATAGCTCAAACGGCTCTAAAATTAAGCGGAGCTATTCTTCCGAATCAGCGCCATTGTCTTGCTTTCGAAATCGCATGTATCCGATTCCTGCTATTATCCCAAAAACGGCCATAAGTGTTACGACACCGGCCATCCATAATCGCGTTAATTCCAGTTCTTCCATTTTACTTATTTCTTCGCGGATTTGGTTATAGCGTTCGCAATCAGCCTGCCGACTACGATGAAGGCGATGATCAACGCCAAGCATTGTATGAATATTGTCCAGAACATAGTCAGTTCGATTCCTCGATTGGAGGGTTAGTTTTTCTTAAATAGCCAGGAGTGCCTTTGACAATGAGGTTACCTATGAAAATGCACACGAGAGCGGATGCCACCGTCAAATAAGCATTGGGTAGTTGGGCGAGTCCTAGAGAAGCGGGTAGTTCCGTGAAGGACCATAGGGAATTGAGAATCCAGGTAATCAATAAAGTCGCGATAGCAACGGGCTGGCTGCAGCGCCAGAACAAACCGAATACGAGTATCCAGAACACTGGCACAAGCCAGGCGAATAGCCAATTCATGGCTGCTAGGATGGGTGGCAAAAAAGAGGCCACTCCAATTGCGATTCCGGCGATCACGACAATAACGATGCGAATCATTCGAGTCATCTCTTTTTCCTTAGCCTCGGGTCGGAACAAGCTGCGGTAGATGTCGTGCGTGAGTATGGTCGAGACCGCAAGAGCGAGAATCGCGAACGTAGACAAAATGGCGGCGAGAAACGATGCCAGCAGCAAGGCTCCCAGCCAGTTTGGCAGATAACCTACCAGCATGGAAGTCGCCGCGCCCTTGGGTCCGATGGCGCTGAATTCCGGGATCGACTTTGCGGTCAAGCCAAGCACCATGGCAAATACGCCGAACAGTCCATTGACTGGCGCCGCGATCCAAAGGGCTTTTTTGATCGTCTTGTCGCTTTTGGCGGCCATGGCGGGCTGCAAGAGCATTTGGTTCACTCCCTGGCTGAACACCACCGCGACGATCGTGCCCAAGATAAAGGTAAGCATGATCTGGCTGTTTCCAAAAATGGAAAGCATATGAACCTGCTCATCGGCTTCATAGAATGACTGAACGCTGCTGAAATCTGAATTGGGTAAGCGCAGCGCGACAAAGATCGTTGCGAGTATCAATCCCACGTACATGATGACCGCATTGACCAGGTTGACTAGGCCGATCTCCTTCATGCCAGCGAAGATGACGTAGAGGATGCCTAGTATGCCGCCGACGATGACGCCTTCTTGAATGCTCCAATCCGTGAGCGATGCGAAAATGATGCCGATGCCTTGCGCCTCAACTGTTAGGATGCCGAAAAGTACGCCCGACATAACGCAGGAAACCAGCAATCGGGTTTCGAGGCCGTAGCAGCGTTGCAAGAGCTCTGGAACCGTCGCCACTCCGATGCGCCGTACCCATACTCCTGTACCGAGGCATACAAGAACGAGCAATATGACATGGGCCAAGCTGAACCAAACCGCAGCAGCTCCTAGGAACCAGGCCATTTCAAATACGCCAAGGATATGGGCGGTGCCGAGAACGGAAAGGGCGAGCGTTACGGCAACCGCGGGTAGGGATAGGGATCGGCCCGCCAATGAAAATCCATCTTTGGCGTTCTTGTCTCGCGATCGTTGCAACCAAAGGCCTAGGCCGACTATGAGAACAAATTCGTAAACGAGGACGGCGATTAGCATACTAGGCTTTGATTGTAACCTCGGCGCGGCGAAGGTCGGTTGTGGGGATTGCCATGGGGATGTAGTTTTGAATCGAGCGCTTTGCTCGATCCGACGGGGTGAGGAGCAGATAGGTTTGACAGGGGTCTTCTACCTGTGTCCGAATTGTGGTACACAACCGAGCTACGGCGCGAGCAAAAAAGAGGAATCTGTAATGAACGATTGGCGACTATGGAAATAACACGGTTCAATGAAGCCCAACGCTACGATGCGCCAAAGCACTTCGATATGCGTTCGCTGCGCTTGCAAGGATTCGACGCCAGCAGTTCGAAATTCGCGTGGACAGGGCTGTCTCACTTTCTACCGGGAGGAGGAGCGGAAATGGATGAGTCGCCGCTTGAAAAGATATACGTCGTTCTCGAAGGCGAAATTAGCATCGAGTTGGATACGGGAGAGAAACATACGCTTTCCCGTCTCGACAGCTGCTATCTATCGGGGGGAGAAGGTCGCGCCATTAAGAATAATGGAAACGACGTTGCTACCATGCTCGTCGTCATGCCTTACCCAGATTCCCAAGCATGAGCCTCCCCTCCATCGATTCATCCTCCTTGTTCGATGTGTCAGGCAAGCGGGCTGTCGTAGTCGGCGCAACCGGTTCCTTTGGCCGTGTTGTTTGCTCGACCCTAGGAAATGCGGGCGCGAGATTGCTGATAACCGCGGGCAATGGCGAGACGCTGGCGATGCTCAAGTCGGAGTTGAATGAGGCCAGTATCGAGGCCGTGGAGGTGCAGGGGCGTCCGGACAGCGAAGGCAGATGCGACGCTATCGTCGCCAAAGCTATTGAAGCATTTTGGGGTATCGATATTTTGGTGATTGCTTCAGGAATGAATGACGTGTCTCCCATCGTCGACATGAGTCCCGACCGGTTTCAAAAAGTTATGCGTGCCAATGTAGAGGGATCCTGGCTGATCGCTCGAGCGGTCGGGCGTCAAATGATAGAGCAAGCGCAAGGAGGAAAAGTCGTATTCACTTCTTCAGCGCGTGGAAAATTAGGCCACCCAGCGGGGTATTCGGCCTATTGCACATCGAAGTCTGCGGTCGACGGCATGATCAAGTCCTTGGGCTGCGAGTGGGGGAAGCATGGGATCACTGTCAATGGTATCGCTCCAACCGTATTTCGTTCGCCCTTAACCGCTTGGATGTTCGAAGACGATGAAAAGGGCGCCCAGTTTCGGAACAGCGTTTTAAGCCGGATCCCTCTGGGCCGTCTCGGCGAACCCGAAGACCTAGCGGGTCCTTTGCTATTTTTGTGCTCCGCAGCGTCGAATTTTCACACAGGACATATCGTATATGCGGATGGTGGATACACAGCCGGATAGAGCAGTCACCCAATTTTATCAACCTCATCGAACCCTCAATACGTAATTCATACTCCTGATCGCGCCTCCCATCTGAGGTGAGCAGGAAGCCTTTGGCAAAGAACAAAAAACCATGCGAATCACAGCATTTGAAAAAAACGGAGCAGAAACGCTGGGCGTACACGTCGGCGACAATCTAGTAGATTTATCGTTGGCAGCCCCGAGTTGCCTCAGGACCTGCGTGGATTGCTGGAGCAGGGACAGCTGGCGAACGCATACGCTGCTGCGCAACAAGCCCCGGAGTCGACCCAGTTGTCGCGCGATGGGCTCGTTCTTCTTCCACCGATCTCCAATGCCCCGAAGATTATTTGCCTTGGGTTGAATTACTATGCCCACGCGGCCGAGAGCGGTCACGACAAGCCCGAGTTTCCAACGTTGTTCATGCGCGGAAACACAAGCCTAGTAGGGAGCGGGCAACCGATTATTCGGCCCCAATGCTCAATTAAGCTGGACTACGAAGCAGAACTGGTAGCGGTGGTGGGCAAGCGCGCGAAGCATGTGAAAGCGGAGAATGCCTTGGAATATATTGCTGGGTATTCAGTTTTTAATGATGGCTCTATTCGAGACTACCAGAAGCGCACGTCGCAATGGACGCTTGGGAAGAACTTCGACAGCACGGGAGGGTTTGGCCCGGATTTCGTGACCGCCGACGAATTGCCCGCCGGAGCCGAGGGCTTGAAGATTCAATCGAGACTGAACGGCGAGGTCGTACAGGACTCGAGCACCGATAAAATGATATTCAATGTGGCGGAAACCGTCGAGATCCTGACGGAATGCCTGACCTTAGAGCCTGGGGACGTCTTGGTGATGGGTACGCCTTCGGGAGTCGGCCTCGCTCGTACGCCTCCGCTTTGGATGAAGGATGGCGACACGGTTGAAGTGGAGATCGAAGGGATTGGCATATTGACCAACCCCATAGTGGACGAGATAATAGACTGATAGTATGCCAGACAGCAATACTCCTGGAGACTCGATCAAAACCCTTAGAGCCCGTATTCAGCGCCTGGATAGCGCGGGCTTGGACCTGATGTTCCGAGAGGCTCGTTCCTTCAAGAAATGGCAGGACCGCTCGGTGGAGCCCACCGTCTTGCAGGAGCTCTATGAGCTCATGAAATTCGGGCCTACGTCACAGAACTCGAACCCAGGTCGCATATTTTTCCTCTGCAGCGAGGAGGCGAAGGAGCGAGCTGTTCCTGCCTTGCACGAGGGCAATGTCCCTAAGGTAAAGGCTGCTCCGGTCGTCGCGATCATCGCTTACGATACCGAGTTTTATGAATACCTGCCGCGGCTCTTTCCCGCCAAGGATACGAGCGGGATGTATCGCTCCAATCCGGATAAAGCGGAATCGACTGCGTTTCGCAACAGCTCGCTTCAAGGCGCTTATTTCATGCTTGCTGCTCGAGCCCTAGGCTTAGACGTCAACGGGATCTCTGGATTTCATAACGAAAAGATTGACGTGGAATTTTTCGCCGAAGGACGCTGCAAATCGAACTTTCTATGCTGTCTTGGATATGGGGATACGGATGGCCTGCACCCAAAAGGGGTCCGCGCTTGGACTTTGATGAAGCCTGCGAGATATTGTAGGAATTTCTAACCGCGGAGAACGCAGAGTACGCTGAGTCCAGTTATTCCTAATACACACTAATCGAATGAATTTGAATGGCGTGAATAAACTGACAGAGAGAATAATTGGGGCAGCTATCGAGGTGCACAAAGAACTTGGACCCGGCTTGTTGGAGAGCACCTATGAAAGATGCCTTTTTCATGAGCTATTATTGAGAGGCATCAAAGCTGAACGTCAAAAGAAGCAGCCAATAGATTACAAAGGGCTTAAGATCGATGAAGGATATCGGATCGATATCCTCGTAGAAAACGAAGTTATATTAGAACTCAAAGTTGTAGATGAATTTAGCAATGTTCATATAGCTCAACTGCTTACCTATCTCAAACTTTCTGGATGCAAGTTGGGATATCTAATAAACTTCAATACGAACGTCCTCAAGAACGGTATCAAGAGAATCGTCAACAACTATCCGGAGTAATTCTCTGTGATCTCAGCGTTCTCAGCGGTTAAACTGAGTTCAGTCCGAGAATGGTCAGTTTCTAGGGCCGCCTGGTCGGGGTCCTCGTGGAGGACCTGGAATGGGCAAAACGATTCCGTTTTTAGCTACATAAGCATCCCATTCATTGAGGAGGTCTTTGAAAATTTCGGGCTTCGATTCGGAGAGATCGTTTGTTTCTCCGGGATCGACGGAAAGGTCATAGAGTCCCCATTGATCCGCGTGTTCAGGTACGACTTGTCCGGGCTCGGTGGGCTTTGATGTTAGCCAAAGCAATTTGTAGTCTCCTTTGCGAAGGGCTCTGTGGCCGAAGATCTCCCAACCAAAGGTGAAGTCCTCTGGTCTTACTGATTCTTCGTTACCGAAAATTACAGGTAATAGGGAATGCCCTTGAATCTCATGGATAGGTTGGCCGTTGCTTGCAGAATTTAGATGGTTGCCTCCCGCCAATTCCACAAAGGTCGGGTAGAAATCGACCACGGACATGAACTCGTCGTTCATCTGTCCCTTCTTGGTCATGCCCTTATGGTAAATGATTGCAGGACCAAGCGATCCTCCTTCAGAGCTGAGCGACTTGTGGTAGCGCCCGACCCCCACGCCCGCTTGAGCCCATCGCTCGCCATAGTAGACGTAGGAATTAATGCGCCCCAAGTTCTCTAATCGGTTGTCCCAGCCTCGCGCAGGTCCCCCTCGGTCTACACCTTCAGCGCCGTTGTCTGAAATGAAAATGATAAGGGTGTCATCGTATTCATCAATTGCCTTGAGGTGGTCCAAGAGCCGACCCACGTTCTGATCGATGCCATCCACCATGGCAGCGTAGATCTCCATTTCTCTTGAAGCGACCGCTTTTTCTTCGGCGGAAAGATCGCCCCATGCCGGTACTGTATGGTAACGTGGATACATGACTGCTTCCTGCGGAATTACGCCGAGTTCTTTTCCCCGAGCAATTCGTTTCTCGCGCAACACCTCGTAGCCTTCGTCATACACCCCTTTGTATTTGTCGATGTATGCGTCAGGCGCTTGCAGGGGCCAATGCGGCGCCGTGTAGGATAAATAAGCAAACCAACGCTTCTCGCTAGCGGCATCCGAGTCCAGGTAATCAATCAAGAGATCCGTATAGAAGTCGGTGGAGAAAAAATCTTCTGGAAGGGTTTCAACGAGGTCTCCGTCCTCGTAGTAGGTTCCAAGCTGGTCAGGCCGAAAGCGGCCTTTGTCGTGAAAGTGGCTGGCGAAGCCTTCCATGAGAGCAAAAGAGCGATCAAAGCCTCGGGCAGAGGGTAGGTGTTCGGGTTCGCTCCCCAGATGCCATTTACCTAAGAAGCAGGTGCTGTAGCCACTTTGGCGAAGCAGATCGGAGAAGGGGACGACGTCCAGGCTCAAATGAGACTCGTAACCGGGGACACCTCTTTGATTGGGAGTCTGATGCATAGCGCCTCCCGCATTTCGATTGTCTGTTCCGGCCAGAATCGACGCTCGAGTGGGTGCGCAAACCGCTTGATTGTGAAAGTCCGTGAGGAGGAGGCCCGCTCTTGCAAGCTGGTCTAGATGGGGCGTCTCAATCTCGCCCCCGTAAACTCCAAGATCGGTATAGCCTAGATCATCCGCGACAATCAATAAGATGTTCGGTTTCGAGCCTTTGATTTCCTCCAACGTATTGGTGGCGGAATTACGATTGCTACTCGAAGAATCCCCTCCGCATGCAACGAGAAAAGAGGCCAATGGGCAGAGAAGCGCCCAGACAATGCGATTTTGATTCATGAAATTACGTGGGGTATAGTCAGTTTTGAGAAGCCTGGAAAAGCAGTTTGGCGATCGTTGAAATTCAACACTCGCCTCTTAGCTGTTTATATTGATTGAGGGTGCTGACAATAAGAATCGAGTCCAGAAGTTAACCCCAGTTCCGCTATAAATTCGAGATTGGATGCTACTTGAGACCCGATCCAATCCTCATCTGCGAGGGGGTTTTCTTCTTGCTAAGCAAATTCAGTGGAACGAGATTAAACGTTGGCTAAAGCTTAGCAGTGACACAGCTGATTTAGTCGTAACCCTCAAAGAGGGTTTCTCGTTCTCAAGCAAAAGACCCCTCGCTGACCCATCCCCAATCAAAGAAAAACGCTATGATGATCAAACAATCCCTTTTAGCCAGCGCGCTTGCATCCTTGTGCATCATACCGGTGTTCACCCCAACCGCAGAGGCGCACCACGGTGTCTCGGGGCAGTTCGACCTTGAGCAAATTTTGACGGTAACCGGTGTCGTCAACCGCGTTCGTTTTGTGAACCCTCATGCTTACCTTTATTTCAAGGTCACCAATGACCAAGGCGAAGAAGAACAATGGCGTTGCGAACTACGGGCGGGCAGCTTGCTCAAGCGCAAAGGTTGGACAACGGATATGTTCGAGCCAGGTACCAAAATTAAAATTTTTGGATCGCCGGACCGGCGCGATCCTAAGACCGTTTATACGGAAACGATTACATTTGAGGATGGTTCTGTCATAGCGCGCTATGATGTATTGGACAGCGCTGGTTCTGTTGTTATCGGAGAACGCGACCTCAAGCGTGAAGATGGTACGCCAAATCTTGCGGGAAACTGGTCCACGCCACAAAGAGATGCGCCGGGACCTCGAGGCGCCCTTCCAAGAGCGGATGGACCCCCTGAGGACGTGGAACTTTCAAATGATGGCACTCCAATTAGAGTAGCCGCTCCCCCTTCGATGAATCGTCCTCAACGAGGCAGCGGTCCAGGAGGCGAGGGAAGAGGTCGTGGAGGTCCTGGTGGACCCGGCCGCAGACCCGGCGGGCCAGCTAGGGCGGCGCCTTATGTGATGACGCAGATCGGCATGGATGAAGCGGACGATTTTACGGGGGATCAGAATCCCAGGTTCAATTGCGAGCCGACCAATATAATCTTTGATTACGACTTCGACCAGATGATCAACAAGATCGAACAGACGGGATCCGCGATTGTAATCACCTACGGATTTATGGACATGGTGCGTACCATCCATTTGGTCGGTGGATTTCCAGATGAACTTGAGCCCAGCGTCACTGGGTACTCGGTCGGCAAGTGGGAAGGGGATACCTTGGTCGTCCAAACCAAAGGCTTTAAGCCCGGTTTCCTTCAAGCCCCAGGAGGCAATCGAACAAGCTGCGTCCGTCATGGCGAACAGATGGAGATCACGGAACGCTTCACCATGAGCGAGGACGGCTCTGAGTTGGTGCGTGAGTATACCGTGGTAGATCCGGTATACCTAGCCGAACCCAGCTCGCACAGGAACGTCTCCTTGTATACGAGCGATCCATACATTCCAACAGAGTGCGAAGAGCTAAAGGACGATTTGCAGCAATAGGCGATTCGATAAATTGTAACCAATTATTGGTTACAATAGACACTTACCGAATAGATCGAGCTTGGCTTAACTAGGCTTAGTTCCCAAAGTACAGGATGATGAATATTAAACATACATATATGGCCGCGGTTTTTGCGTCCTTGTCCGCCTTGATATTGCTTCCTTCCACAGCGGTGGCGCATCACGGAATAACCGGACAGTTCGACCTTGAGCAAGTGCTGAGGGTTAAGGGCGTCGTGAATCGCGTACGCTTCGTAAACCCACATGCCTATGTCTATTTCAAGGTGACGAACGAAGCAGGCGAAGAGGAGCAATGGCGCTGCGAACTGCGATCTGGAAGCTTGCTCAAGCGTAAAGGCTGGTCGACCGACATGTTCGCCATTGGCAGCGTGATCGAGATATTCGGGTCGCCAGACCGGCGCGATCCCAAGACGGTCTACACAGAGACCATTACGTTTGAAGATGGTACGGTCGTCGCGCGTTACCAGGCCTTGGACGAATCTGGAAACGTTGTCCTTGGGGAACGTGATCTAAAGCGTGAGGACGGGACTCCCAATTTAGCTGGAAACTGGTCTGAGCCCGTGCGCGATGGCCCTCCACCGCGCGATCCCACACCTAGATCTGATGGCCCCCCACCGGGTTTGGATCTCACGATTGACGGGTCTCCGCAACAAGTGGAAATTCTCTCGCCCGTAGGAAATCAAGGAAGGCCGGGAGGCAGAGGGGGCAGGCCGCGACCGCCACAGTATGCGCCAACAGAAATCGGGCTCGCCGAAGCGGGCAACTATTCGCGGGATGATAATCCACGATTCAACTGTGAGCCAACGAACATTATTTTCGATTACGCTTTTGACCAGATGATGAATAAGATCGAGCAAACCGGATCTGCGATTGTCATTTCCTATGGTTTTATGGACTTGGTTCGCGTAATCCATCTGGTCGGAGATTTTCCGGATGAGATCGAACCCAGTGTAGCCGGCTATTCCATCGGTAAATGGGAAGGAGACACGTTAGTCGTCACGACAAAAGGCTTTAAGCCAGGTTTTCTTCAAGCGCCTAGAGGAACGGGTGGAGGTGTCCGCCACGGTAAGCAGATGGAAATCACTGAACGCTTCAGCATGAATGAGGATGGCAGTGAATTAACTCGTGAGTATACGGTAGTAGATCCAGTTTATTTGGCTGAGCCCTATTCAGGTTCAAATTCCTCCCTTTATACCACCGATACGTTCATTCCTTACGAATGCGAAGAGTTGAAGGACGAATTGCAATAATTGATTCACTAACCTTTGTAACCGATAGGTGGTTACGAGTTTTGATGACTGGACTGTAGACTAAAACTAGAATGGAAATATTGTGGTGGATCGAAGACTCATGGCTCGGTATGCTCGTTTCGAGCTCCCAGTGGGGTTACCCAATCGTATTGTCGCTTCATGCAGTTGGCATGGCCGTACTGGTAGGCGTATCCCTTATTCTTGCGATGAGAGTCTTGGGGCTGGCGAACGCTGTGCCGGTTACCGCTATGGGGTCATACTGGACGGTTGCCGTTTGGGGATTCGTTCTGAACCTCTTGTCCGGCGTCGCCTTGTTTATGGGTAGCGCTTCAACGCTATTCTACAATACGGCTTTCCACATCAAACTCATCGGTGTCGTCATCGGCCTTTGGTTGACGTGGTGGCTGGTTAAAATCTGCATACGGGGAACCGGTGAAGTGTCCTCTATGCACAAGGGACTTGCCGCAGGCGCTCTTGTCGCTTGGATCGTGGCGCTGATCGCAGGGCGTTTAATCGGCTATTTTTCCTGAGGAGATTACGACATGGAATCGCTTATCAACTGGCTAAATAGCACTGCCCTTAACAAGTTCATTATGTCCGAGGCCTGGCTGTGGCCGTCGCTCGAGATCGCGCATTTCTTTGGGCTATGCCTTCTCCTGGGTTCGCTGATTATTTTCGATCTGCGAATGATCGGCATTGCGAAGGCCGTTCCGCTGAAGAGTATCGAAACGTTCATGACGGTTGCCTTGATTGGTTTCCTGATCAATCTGTTTACCGGCATCATATTCATAGTCGGAGATCCGGATCGCTATATACCCAATATCGCTTTCCGCCTAAAAATGCTTCTGATGGTGGTAGCCGGTTTGAATGTCGCTTACTATATGCGGCGATTGCGGCCTCAAGTTTTGGACGGCATTGAAGGAGACGAAATATCGGGTGGCGCTCGCTATGTGGCCGCTCTGTCGCTTTTCCTTTGGACGAGCATCATCGTACTAGGGCGCATCATTCCCTATGTCGAATACTAGGCGCTTAATCGGTTCGCTCGATGGGCGATGGGCGATTCTCGTCATCGCTTCCCTCGTTTTTATCCATGAAGCGTGGGCTCACGGCGTTGCGGGGCAGGACCAAGGATTTCTGATGCGATCCGAAGGGGTGCATGCGGGGCCTTTTTTGTATTTGGGCGCCAAGCACATGGTTACGGGATATGATCATCTGCTGTACCTCGCAGGCGTTATATTCTATCTGCGCGCTCTCGCGGACGTCGTTAAATTCGTCAGCTTGTTCGCGCTCGGTCACTCGATCACATTGCTTTTCGGCGTTCTCGCGGGAATTAATATCAATCCCTATTTCATTGACGCCATCATTGGCCTGTCGATCTGCTACAAGGCGCTCGAGAACCTAGCAACATTTCGATTTGTGGACCCAAAGATCGCGGTATTCGGCTTTGGCTTAGTCCATGGCTTTGGCCTTTCGACCAAGCTACAAGATCTGGCGTTGTCCCAGGATGGGCTTATCGCTAATATGATATTCTTCAATGTCGGCGTCGAGATAGGTCAAGTGATAGGACTCGTCGTATTGTTCATTGGCCTGTCTTGGCTTCGCGATCGTCCCGACTTTGATAGCGTTTCTCGCAATGCCAATATTGTGTTTTTTGGAGCGGGCTTGCTTTTATTTGGTATGCAAGCGGCCGGACTTTTTGTAAACTGAGGTGTCATTATGAAGGAGAAGAAATCGTGGTCTTTAGGTTCGAAACTTTGTCTGTCGGCATTGGGCGCGGCGATATTGCTCGTCTTAGTAGTTTTGCCCGCCGAGTACGGCGTCGATCCTACTGGCTTCGGACGATTGACGGGTATTAGCGCCCTGTCCGAGATCACGCCAGCTGCGGGCCGCGACTTCGGTCAGTCTATGGAATTCAACATCGCTGAATATGACCTTACCGCAGAGAGAATCGAGCAGTCCATTCAAGGTCTCATCAAGCTAGAGGATTCGCCGTTCCGGACGGAGACAATCGACTTGAAGATCGAGGACTTTGGCGAGATCGAGCATAAGTTCATCATGCCGGCCGATACGACATTCGTCTACTCGTGGGAAGTGCTGGAGGCTAAAGGCGAAGGCGTATACTTCGAATTTCACGGACATCCATCGAGTGCAGATGCGCCCAACTATCCTCCGGAGTTCGAACAAGCCTATAGCAAAGGCGAGGGGACGTCCCAAAGCGGTACGTTTACTACGCCCTTTCCAGGGTATCACGGTTGGTATCTTATGAACTTGGAGGAGGGCGGCATTACAGTTCGTCTGAAAGTCAGCGGTTACTGGCAAGAGCACAAGGAGATGTACCGAGCCGTAGATGGCAAGGTGCTGAAGGCGGTGGAATTTTAGTTGGAATAGTTGTCCCCAAAAAACGGAGACTAGCTGCTAGGCTGGCTCTCCTTGAGTGACGTCGGCCAATATCGCTCTAAATTCGTCGTCCGTCAGAATTCCCTTTTTAGCGATGCCTGCCTTTTTGACCTCGGCAAGAAGCTCCGCGATTTGCTCATCGTTGATACCATCGATACCGAGCTCGTTGAGCTTGTAGGTAATGGAAGCCTTGCCGCTTTTCTTACCTAGTACGATATCGCCGGTACGTCCCGTTAGGGCTGGATGTGTGCCGAACATGGCCAGCGGTTTTTCGACGACGAGATTAACGCCGATACCTGACTCGCGGGTGAAGTTTCGCTCTCCAAGTATAGGCTTGTTCAAGGAATAGGGAATGCCAGTGATATCCGCGAGGAGCTCTCCGAGTTCCGGTAGCTTGGCGAGTTCGTACTTCGTTTCGTATCCGTAAAGCAGTTCGAGGCAAAGGATCAGTTCTTCAAGGGCGGCATTGCCGGTACGCTCGCCCAGTCCGCCCACGCAACTATGGACGCAGGTAGCGCCGACCGTGACGGCTGCTAACTCGGTGGCGACTCCGGTTCCGAAATCGTTGTGCGTATGGATCTCGACCGGAAGACCCGTCAGGCCATTGACCATTCGGACCAAGTACTTGATCGCTTCCGGCGTCGCGCACCCCATCGTGTCGACAACGCCGATGGAGTCAGGCTCCGAGTTTTTCATGATGCCGTTGAGCAGATTCGTCAGATCGTCTTCGCGAGCTCGCGTGGTGTCATAGGGAAAGAAGACTGCGTGGAGGCCTTTGCTCTTAGCGTAGTTGATGACGTCCGCGCTCTTTTTAAGTACATCTTCCCAAGTCCAGTTGAATTGGTATTTAAGTTTAGGATACCCGATGGGTACTTCAATAATCACGCCGTTCGCCCCGCACTCGACCGCTTTGTCGATGTCCGCATTCATGGCGCGAGCGAATGTGTAGATCTTGGCGTCGAGTCCGAGAGCCGAGATCTGCTTGATCGCTTCAAAGTCTTGCGGCGAAACCGCTGGCATTCCTGCCTCGATCCGATCGATGCCGACTTCGTCTAGCTTCTTAGCGATAGCGACCTTTTCTTCTACCGAAAAAACCAGACCCGGCGTTTGCTCGCCGTCCCTTAGAGTTGCGTCGTGAATTCCGACCTTCTCTGGCAAATTCATCTCGCCGGTGACTTCTGGAATAAAATTGTACGGGCTAACCCAATACTGATCTTCTTTGTAGTGTTTACTGCCTTCCATGATGTGAGGTATTGCTGTATTTCGAAAACTGCGCGGCGATAGCTCGCTCTGTTTTTAGTGACGAAATTCTTAGCGGCATCAAGCGTGAAAGCGAGAATAAGTTCATCTTGGCTGCTGATGGGGAGCTGGAGTTCTCGTCAGGGATTAATTGGTCTTGGAATGGTCCGAAAGTTGTCGAGTTTTGATGAAATTTGGTTTTTGTTCAGTTGCGCCTGAAAAAGACGCGCCCCTAACCCTACTAGTATCAGTCAGCCCTCTAGATTTATGAGCTCAAATCAGTTCGCTCTTTCGCATATCCCTGCGCAATGCTTCCATTCAATTCTAAGAATCCCGGTGATTGTCGCGGGTATCTGCTCACTTCTATCCTTCCTGACAGTGTCCGCGGATCAAACCAGGCCCAATGTCCTTATATTGGTATCGGATGATCAGGGATGGGGAGATGTCGGCTATCACGGAAGCGAGATCTCTACTCCCAATATCGACCAGCTCGGGAAGGAAGGCTTAGAGATGAATCGCTGGTACTCGAACCCGTGGTGCGGTCCGACGCGAGCATCAATGCTGACTGGGCACATAGCGGCGCGACACGGAATTTTTTCGGGTGGAGGCAATCTGACTCATGACGAGCAACTGATGAACGAGGCGTTCAAGGACGCTGGTTATGTGACCATGACGGCGGGCAAATGGCACTTGGGACGCCAGACGCAGGCGCAGGCGGACCTACCGATTAACCGTGGATTCGATCATACCTATGGATCGCTCATGGCGGGACCGGATTATTTCACGCATGGCCGCGGCGAGCAGAAGGATTGGGCCCGCAATGGCAAGACAGTATTTGAAAACGGATACATGACTGACCTGTTCGGGAACGAGATCAGCCGACTGATACGTGAGCGCGACCCCTCCAAGCCATTCTTTTCCTATGTCGCCTTTACGGCGCCGCACACGCCGCTGCAAGCGCCGCAGGAATATATCGACAAGTACGCTCATATCGAGAACGAGGACCGTCGCATCTATTGCGCTATGGTCGAGGTGCTCGACATAGCGATCGGCAATATTCTCCAAGCCGTCGACGACGAAGGCATTCGGGACAATACGCTGGTATTGTTCTTCTCTGACAACGGTGGCGGCCCTGGTGCCAGCAACGGCGATTTCCGCGGTCGGAAAGGTACCGTATACGAAGGAGGGACCCGGCTGCCCGCAATATTCCGTTGGCCCGGCAAGATTCCGTCTGGAGTTCGGTCCGAGCAGCCCATGATCGTTTACGATCTATTCCCTACATTGGTGGAAGCCCTTGATATTCCCACAAATTTGAATACGCCCTTCGATGGCGAAAGCCTCTGGGATGCGCTTCAAACGGGAGAGACTCGAAAACGCAAGACTGATATGTTCATAGGCGCCCCTTCAGGCTACGCTGTTCTGTCGGGCGAGTACAAGCTCGTTCACTCGAACATTAACCGGGCATCTCAGGGCCCGCCTGAGCAAGTGGAGTTGTTTAAGATTTACGACGATCCCAGTGAAACCACTAATGTGGCGGAGCAGCATTCAGATGTCGTTAATAAAATCGTACAACGCAACGCGTTTGCAGCGGATTGGATAGCGAATGCTCCTGCCCAGACGGGCCGAGGGCCGAGAGCGCGTGGAGGGCTAAGACGTTTCGATTCGGACGGCGATGGCGTCGTCCTAAGGAGCGAGGTCGACGAAAGCGCCCTGGAGCAATTTGCGACCGCAGATACCAATAAGGACGGCAAGATCGATTCCGAAGAGCTAGCCGCTAGAGGACCCGGTGGAAGAGGCGGCAGAGGTCCCGGTGGAGGCGGTCCGCCCGCCGCGCGAGACGCCAACGGCAACATCATTCACATGCACGAAGCCGTTCCTGCGGGTTAGGCGGCAGGTCAGTGACGATCGCGTAAAACGCGCTTGCAAGGGGGGAGGTCTCATTCAACTATGGCGCCTCTCTTTTCGATCGTTCCTACCCCTATGCGAACGAGTTGAATCAACCCAATATCGTATCCCAAATCTCATGAGAACCTACCTGTCTCTATTCCTAATTCTGTTCACTCCATTTTTCGCGTATGCTGCAAACATCGATGGCCCTTGGGAAGGCGCCGTTCAAACCGGTGAAAATACGATAGGCTTTTCCGCGGATTATAAAGTGGCGGGAGAAAAGCTGACCGGAAGCGTAACTATAAATTTTCGAGGAAATCAGATTGAAAGAGAAATCGAAAACGGAGTCGTAAACGGCGACGCGTTTGAATACGGTTTTTCCGTGCAGGGAAGATCGATCACCCATAAAGCGAAAGTGAAAAGCGATAGCGAAATCGAGATCACTACGAATAGAGGCACTGTATTTATTGTAAAGCGCGTTGGTTCGAAAATCAGTGGAAATTGGAAGGGCCAAGGAGACTCCTCTTATGGGACGGTAGATATTTCGCCCATGTATGAAGTGTCTGGAGACAAGATTATGGGTAAAATCACTCTGAGTATTCAAGGCACCCAGATTGAGGGAGAAATCCGAAACGGTACGGTTTCTGGCGACACTTTCAAGTACAGCTATAGCCTACGTGGCAACGATATCTCCCATGAAGGGACGTTAGTGAATGACAACGAAATCGTGATCAATTCGAGTTCAGGCACTAAGTTCACCCTAGCGCGGTTTGAGTGATCAGGGGACAGGGAAGGATTAGAAGCCAGCATCAAGCATCCAGAATCTATGCGTAATATTCTAATTTTAATCGCGGGCTATTGTCTTGCATCAGTTGGCCTTTGGGCCGAAGAGTCGAAGCCCAATTTTTTAGTCATCGCGATTGATGACTTAAATAACTATGTAGGCTGTCTGGATGGGCATCCGAATGCCTCTACTCCCAACTTGGATCGCTTAGCGAAACAAGGAGTCTTGTTTACCAACGCGCATTGCGTCTCTCCGGTATGCAATTCCTCGAGAACGGCGATCTGGACCGGATTGAGACCGACCACTACCGGCATTAATTCTAATCAAGTGGGCTGGTTTCGTGAAAAGGAAGGCATCAAGGATGTTGTTACGCTATCGCAGGCCATGCCTTTAAATGGGTATTCATCGTACGGCTACGGAAAGATGTATCATCAAATCGAAACTTCCGGTGGCGAATGGGTGCGGTCGAATGGCTACTACTACGGACCCTTGCAGGATCCGAAAGTGAATTACAATGCAGGCTGGACGCTCACGGATTGGGGCATCCCTCCCGTCAAGGACGCAGCGAGCCACGATGCAGCGATAGCGCAGCGCACGATCGATACGCTGATGAACGAGCATGATCGACCTCTGTTTCTGGGATGTGGTTTCTACCGTCCCCATACTCCAATGTATGCGACTCAGGAATGGTTCGATCGGCATCCCTTGAGCGGAGTACAGCTGCCCGTTGGCGCTGTGGAAGGCGATACCGAGGACCTGGTCTACTTTGGGAAACGCGAGCGGCGTCCCCAAGATGTAGAGGCGCCGGGCCTTTGGAAGCACGATTGGGTCGAGGCTAACGGAAAGTGGAAAGAAATTGTTCAAGCCTACCTGGCGAGTACGTCAGCCATGGACCATGAACTGGGGCGCGTTATGGACGCGTTTCAAGAGAGCGCTTTCAAGGACAACACCTATATCATCTGCTTTTCAGATCATGGATACCAGCTCGGCGAGAAGCGCCATTGGGGCAAAGCAACCTTATGGGAGCTCTCTACCCGCGTTCCTTTTATAATCGTGGGTCCAGGCATTCCGGCCGGCGTGGTCTGCGACAAGCCCGTCGAGCTTCTCAGTATCTATCCAACGGTCATGGATTATGCGGGGTTGACGCCTCCTCACGATTTGGAAGGGCGCTCGCTGCGTCCCTTGTTGGAGGACGTAAACGCTGATTGGGGCCATCCTGCTTGGACGACCTTCGTTGACCATCATTCCCTGAAGACCGAGCGCTGGCGATATATCCGCTATGCTACAGGCGAAGAGGAGCTGTACGATACGAAGAACGATCCGCATGAGCTGACGAATCTGGCTCATGGAGAATCGTACATGCCCCAGCTAGCCGACGTTATTCAGTCTCTTCGTGGAGAATTGGATGAGTTGCTCGAGCTTTGAGGGTTATCAGGGACCAGGAGTCAGGTATCAGGGGACAGGAGTCAGTATGCAGTTCTTAGCCCTTTGGGTTGGAGTCTTTATACTGCGCCCGCAAGTTCCTGAGCTTTTCCTTCATGCTAGAAATCTCGTTTGCGTATTCTTCATTTCCATACGAGTTGAGCTGCTCAGTAGGGTCTTTTTGCAAGTCATAGAATTCCCATCCGTCAACATCTCCATAGAAACGGATCAACTTGTATCGATCGCTACGAATGCCGTAGTGCGGGTTCACATGAGCCATATACGGGTATTCGTAGTAGTGGTAGTAAACCGCATCCCTCCAGGTCGGTACTGTTTTACCTTCGAGTAGTGGCTTGAGGGATTCTCCTTGCATATCATCCGGAATTTGAATCCCTGCAAAATCAAGCAGGGTGGAGGCTAGGTCGATATTCGATGTCAGCTCATGACGTTCCTGGCCAGGCGCGATCGTATTGGGGTACTTGACGAGCAATGGAAATTGCAGGCTTTCCTCATACATCCATCGCTTGTCGAACCATCCATGCTCGCCGAGGTACATGCCCTGGTCAGACAGGTAGACCACCAGAGTATTGTCTGCCAGGCCCTCCTTCTCAAGGTAGTCCAACATCCGCCCGACATTTTCGTCCACTGCCAAAACGCACCGGACGTAGTCTCTAATGTAGCGCTGATAATTCAGCGATTGACGCGTTTTCCCCGATTCCAGTCCACGCGTGTATTCGAGTCGTTCGTCTGCGAGCTCCTTGTCCCATGCGGCTTTTTCCGTGGGCGTTAGTCGGTCTTCGTAAACACGTTTCCAAAGGCTCGCATCGCGTTCGGAAAGGGGGATCGTTGTCACTTTGGCATCGTAGGTGGGAAGGAATTGATGCTGCAGGTGCATCTCTTGGGAATGGGCCGCCAGGCGGGTATCGTAGTTGTCCGTTAGAGACGCTGGTTCGGTAAAGATGCGATCTTCAAATGTATTCAAATGACGGATCGGAGGCATCCAGCTGCGGTGCGGCGCCTTGTGCGAGTAGAACATGAAGAAGGGCTTGGAATCGTCCCATTCCTCCTCCAGCCATTTAAGGGCCCTATCTGAAACCAGGTCTGTCGCGTACCCAAGGTGTTGCTGGGTATCGCCCATCGTATTGATATCGGGATTGTAGTAGTGGCCTTGGCCCGGAAAAATCGACCAATAGTCGAAACCGGTGGGTTCGCTTTTTAGATGCCATTTTCCAATCATCGCGGTATGATAGCCGGATGCCTGCAATAACTTGGGGAATGTCTGTTGGCTTCCGTCGAACACCGCGTGATTGTCCAGCTGTCCATTCAGATGACTGAATTTTCCAGTCAGAATGGTTGCACGAGCAGGGGCGCAAATGGAATTGGTGACGAATGCTCGCCGAAAAGAGCCCCTTCCTTGGCGATGCGATCCATATTCGGAGTTTGGATCAGGCTCGAATCATAAGCGCTCAGGGCCCTGACTGCATGATCGTCCGTCATCATGAACAGTATGTTAGGTCGAGCAGCGACGTTTGCGCTAGCTGCCAGAAGCAGGTTAAGTGCGAGAACGAGATTCGACAATTTATACGTTTGCATGAGAAGAACTATTCAAGATTCATTTCGTCGAAATCTTGAACCGATTTGTCCTGTATATCGAACCTAATTGAACGTTTATTTGAAAATCGTTCGTTTGTGTAGGAATGTAGCGGACGTACTGGTGGAAGGGGAAAATTAAGTTCTCGATGCGGGAAGTAAGGGGATAGAGCCTTCAATAGGAAACAGCTGGCATCAAGGAGTAATCGTCCATAAACACGTGCTAAGAAAAGAAAGGCTGACATTTTCAAATCGTTTGCCACAATGCAAAGCTAGGCAATTCAGGCAGATTGCGTTAGTCTACTGCTAGAGTTTCTTTTTGTTTGAATAACCCGGTTGCAATATGAATTCCGATAGAGTCGTCAGCATTAGCGCCATGATTGTTGCCGCGGGCACGCTTTTTGTCATTATATATCAGACGCATCTAACACGAAAAGCGCAGCAGGCATCGGTCTTACCGTATTTGCAGATTGGATATTCTCGTTCAGAAGGCTACTCTTATATCAATCTTGTCAATCATGGTATCGGACCCGCGCTCATAGAGGATATTCGAGTGATTAAGGAAGGATCATCTTATCCAGGGGATCCCGTCGCGTTCTTTTCGCAATTGAACGAAGATTTGGATTCAAACGAAGGATTGTACATTGATCGTGTCTTTCAGGGTATGCTTATTCCAGCAGGCGCTTCCAAAGCGATGATTGGATTGAGGCGCTCATCCGAAGAGGCACTGAGATTGGAGCGCGTATTCAATGTGACTGGAATTGGCGAGCAAGAAGGGGAGCCAGAAAAGGCCATTATCGTGATTACCTACGCGTCTGTGTACGGCAAACGATGGGTCATTCATTCAAATGAAATCGTGCCCAAACCTAAATAGGTTGTTTGAGGGCTACTAATTAATAAATAGAATTCAGTTGTCGCATTTATGGAAACACAACACCGGGTCGAGCGTCTTGAACGCAGACAGAAAATACTATCAGCGATGCTAATCGCTACCTTTGCGGGCTTAATTGTAGTTGGCCTGAGACAAGAAGGCAATAATCAGGATCATTTGCGGGTTAAGCAAATTACAATCGTGGACGACAAAGGAACGGAACGCGTATGGATTGGCGCCCCGGTGCCGGATCCGATTATTCATGGTGAAGTGAAGCCTCGAAGTGGGCCAATTTCAGGAGTGATACTACTCGATGCGAAAGGGAACGAGCGCGCCGGATTTGCTACTTCTGACAATATCCCAGGAGAAGTGTTCATGGGCTTAGATAGTGAAAAGGGTCAAGAAGCGAGGTTCATCATCAATCCCGGCGGGGGCGGTCACCTGACATTCTTTGATAAAGAGAAAAATTATGCTCGAATTGGAATCTGGCCAGACCGACCTGCGCTAGAGCTTCGCGAGAAAGGCGAGACGGTGTTCGAGGGATTGCCGTCAAATTAGGAAAGCCTGTTTTCGGAGTCTAGGCACGAGTATCAGGTGAATGGGTAAAGTAAGCATTCATACAGTAACGAGACGCTATAGATGTGGCGTAACCGCAGAGATCGCTGAGGACGCAGAGCTGAGAGATGAATGTGGCGTATCCAATATATCAATAAATTAGGAACCTTATGATAAGAGAAGACTACATAATGCGAATGATTCAGCAAATCGGTGTCTTAGTCGCGCGTATACTGAATCAAAGCCTGTCCCATGAGGAGATGGATGTCGAATTTGAAGGGTTGACGGTGCAGTGGACGGGTCTTCCGGCTAGCATGCTGCTGGCTCTCTCGAAAGAGAAGGTATATAGCTTGTTTGAAGAGTCGGAGAGAATGGTAGTGGAAAAGAGCTACCTAATGGCGGAAATATATCGAGCGAAGGGACTTTCGAGTGAATCAGCCGAGTCTAAGCGAGAGTTCTTGGGAAACGCTAAGTTCTTTTATGGAAAGTGCACGGGTCTCGTCGACGAATCGCTTCAAAACGAAATCGATAGCCGCCTTGCAGAAGTGAATGCGTCAATCGATGATGAGATTGGGTAGCCGAGCAGGAGAGGGGGACAGGAGACAAGGGTCAGGAACCGGAATCGCGTTATCTTTGGCTGCTCGCTTTTAGGCCTTCCAATTCGTCTTCGGGTAGATCGTAGGCGGCTCGTAAGCGTTTAAGCTGCGTTTCCAGCGTTTTCTGGATTTCAGGATTCGTCTGACCGTAGATGTTCTTCATCTCCATAGGATCGCTCTCTAGGTCGAACAGTTCCCAGGTGTCGTTTTCCTTGTCTGGATACCGTATTAGCTTGAAGCGACCATCGGTTACGCCGAAGTGGAGGGGAACTCCATGTCCGCCGTGCTCGTAGTAGTGATAGTAGTGATACTTGCGCCAGTCTTTGGGCGTTTCATTCTTGAAGACGGGCACCAGCGAACGGCCCTGCATGTCGTCGGGAATATCTGCTCCTGCTAAGTCGAGAAAGGTTTGGGCGTAGTCGAGATTGGATACAATGTCGCTGTCGTTGACGGTTCCCGCTTTCGCAACGCCGGGCCAACGAACCAGCAGCGGCGTTCTCAAGGATTCCTCGTACATCCAGCGCTTGTCGAATAGTCCATGCTCTCCCAGATAGAAGCCTTGGTCGGAGGAGTAGATGACGATCGTATTGTCGGCCAGCCCGGTTTCGTCGAGGTACTCGAGCAGTTCACCGATACTTTCGTCCACGGCCTTGACGCAGCGGAGATAGTTCTTGATGTAGCGCTGGTAATTCCACTTCTTGCGCTCGAAGTCGTTGAGATTGTCGGCCAGCATGGCTTCGTTGCGGGGGCGGAAGTAGGCGTCGAAGGGCTTGAGCTGTTCGGGTGTATGCTTTGACGAATACTTGATCATGAGCCGGAAGTCGTTCATTTCCTCCAGCATGCGGGCTCGGTTTTGAGAGATCGGACGCGCTCTTCCTGAATAGTCGTCGAAGAGCGTCGGTGGCTCAGGAATTTCGATGTCGTCGAACAATTCCAGGTGGCGAATCGCCGGTTCCCAGCGTCCATGAGGCGCTTTCTGTTGGACCATTAGGAAGAAAGGCTTGTCCGGGTCGCGCTCGTCCTCGAGCCAATCCAAGGACTGTTCGGTGATGAGGTCCGTGGTGTATCCGACGTGGTCTACGTTCTCGCCATTGGTGATGAGCATCGGATTGTAGTACGCGCCTTGTCCCCTGAGGACCTCGAAATGGTCATAGCCCGTAGGCGTCGAGGCCAGGTGCCATTTGCCGATGACCGCGGTCTGGTAGCCCGCCTTTTGCAAGTACTTCGGGGCTGTGCTCTGGCTGCCATCGAAGCGATCGCCGTTTTGCCGAAAACCATTCAAGTGCGAGTACTTGCCAGTTTGAATGACGGCGCGAGCGGGTCCGCAAATCGAATTGGTCACATAACACTTCCGAAACAAGATGCCTTCCGCTGCTAGCCGATCCAGGTGTGGCGTCGGGGCGATTTCCGCCAGCATGCCGCCATAGGCGCTGATGGCCTGGGTCGCGTGATCATCGGTGAAAATGAATAGGATATTCGGGCGCTCCTCTTTGGCGAACAGACTGGAAGCGAAGAATGCGAGCGCGAGTCCAATTGGGAGGCGGAAGGGTGGCGAAATCCTAGGTAGCGGGTTCTGCATTCGTAAACTCTTTCTCTGGTCTGTCTCTCTGGCAAGCCAAGATCGAGAGCGTTCGGGAAATTGTGGACGGGAAGCGTTTATGCGAACTTAGCCAGGAGCTTGCGTCTTCTGAGTTGAAAGCTATGTTAATGCAGGAGGTTGAATGTACAGAATGAATGCCCTATTTAGTGTGGTCGTTCCCTTGTCGATGGCGCTCGCAACTTGCCTATCGTTAGAGGGAGCGGAAATCGTAGAATCTAAAGAGCATGAGTGCGCAAATCTGGTGACTAAATTGTCGGACTTGCTCCTGGAAGGCGATCGAGGAACGGTTGCCTCCGATCCTCTCAAAACGACAATTTCGAGCAAGCTTGCCCAAGTCTACGGGCTGCATGTTGTGAAACCGAACGAAACCCTGTCCTCTATCGCCCGTCTGTATGGAATCACAGCTCCCAAATTGCTGCGACTGAATCCAGAAGTCAAAGGCGCCCAACCTCCCTTGGTTATTGCTCAAGTGTTGAAGATTCGTGAGAGTAGCGAAAAACGCGCGGTCCCACCAAGGAGCCCAAATCCTTAGAATGAATGGGACTAGCGAACGTGATGGATTGTGATTCCGGAACTCGAAATCAGAAGCGAGACAGTTGGCGATGTGGATTTCATCGCCGAAGTGACCGTCGCTGCGTTCAAGGACATTGAATTCAGCAGCCATACGGAGCAATTCATTGTTGCTGATCTACGTAGGGCCAATGTCCTTACAATTTCACTAGTCGCAGAATTGGATACCGAAATTGTAGGGCATATCGGATTCTCTCCAGTAACACTTTCAGATGGCAGTTCCGATTGGTATGGACTGGGTCCGGTTTCGGTTTTGCCAGAGCATCAGCGACGGGGAATTGGCAAGTCTCTTATCGAGGAAGGGCTGTTCCAACTGAGAGATTTGAAGGCTCGAGGCTGTTGTCTGGTGGGACATCCCGAATACTACAGGCAATTTGGGTTTACCAATCCGCCTGGGCTCAAATTCGAAGGCGTGCCACCGGAAGCGTTTTTCGCTCAATCATTCGACGGGACTATGCCGCGAGGGACTGTCACTTTTCACGATGCATTCAATGCAGATGGACAAGGCTCTGATTAGTCCTCTGCGATTGAATCTTGTTGCTGGATGCTGGTTTCTAGATACTAGTGGGCTATGCACGGAGGATATTGAATACAGGCGAAATGAGCGAACATGATATTAGGGCGATTAAGGAAATGCGTGACCGAGATGCGCAGGCCGCGAGAGCAGGAGACTTCGAGACGCTACGCTCCCTTATCTCTGACGAAGCGGTCGTGATGCCTCCAGGTCGAAATGCACAGGTGGGGAAAGCGGATATCGATGCCGCTTTCGCCGAAATGTCCCAAGCTCCAAAAACCTACGAGATCATCGAATATACGTTCGATCTTTCAGATCCAGAAATCGTCGGCTCGCTAGCGATTGAGCATGGCGCTATATCGAGGAACGACACGAAATCTGGAGGATGGAACGATTGAGCATTCCAACTATCATGTGATGCGTGTTTTGAGGAAAGAAGCGGGGGACGAATGGAGAGTATATCGAACGATTTGGACGGAGAGCGAATAGCAGCTAGCTAGTTTCGCGACATTCGCATCTAGCAACCAGAATCGAAAACCCTGCTTTCAGAATTCCCTTGCTGTAAAGAACATGCGCGGTTTCTATCCGCGGCTGAACCCCGTCTTCTCTTCCTGTCTCCCGTGCCCCTTTGGTCTGAGCGGTGGAGTCGCACTCGAATTTATGGCTATTTACGGTACAGCGCTCCTTGCGATTTGTCTCTTGCTTGGCGTGATCCTGGGCAATTGGCTCGGAATATTAATCGGTGTTGATGCCAACGTGGGCGGGGTGGGGATCGCTATGCTCCATTTCCCTCGATCATAGGGTCATCGGAAGCTGATTTCGCCCTTTGGCCTTCCTTGCATATTTGCAGTATCTTGCGATAAGGCGCGTGTCTACAAGCTCTAATTGGATAAAGAGCTAAATTTTATTTGATTTTAAGGGGGTGTCCGATAGCGCTGGTTGCCGCAAGGCCAAAGGAGCGTGTATGATAAAAAGCACAACCAACCAGTAGCGATTTGGTTGACACCAAGTCAAACAAAAATCAATCGCGCTACTGCCTGCCCTTGCGACAACCTTCACTTTCGACTATAACAATCTCTCCGCGCGGTTGTCAAGCAAAAAATGAAATTTAGGGGCTATTATTTAGTTCTCTGCCCTGCTGCATCTTTTTATTGATCCTCGGAGTCGAACGCTTGCAAAGATCCGGCAAGATCAAGCCGCCTACGGAAAAGGGCATCTTATTTTGGAGCGCAATTTATATACCGATCGTGGTGGCAATGGCAGCTAGCCAAAACGTGCTCGCTGCGATTAAAGGGGGACCTGTTGGCATTGTAGCGGGTTTGCTGGCCGTTCTCTGCGCCTTTGCGCTGGTTCCCGTGATCAGTCGCTTCACTGGAAGCGACCCAAAGCCGGAGGACGAAGATTGACCGAATACCTAGACGCGGTCGCGCAGGTCCTGACCAAGTATTCCTTGGTGACGGGCTTTGCTGTTATCGGCTCTATTGTATGGGCTTCCTACTACGTGTCAGATAAATTGACGCGTGGCTGGCTCCACGGCTCATCTATTGCAATCTTGATCGGGTTGACGCTTGCGTGTATCGGAGGGTTGACTACTGGGGGTTCCAAAGGAATTTCGGATGTGAGCGTACTTGCTGGTATTGGCGTGATGGGGAGCTCTATGTTGCGGGATTTCGCCATTGTCGGGACGGCGTTTGGCGTTCGCATGGAAGCCTTTCGTAAGACGGGTCTTAGCGGTATCGTTTCCTTGCTAGTCGGTGTGTTTGTCTCCTTCACGGTCGGAGCCTTAGTGGCCTACGCCTTTGGATACCGCGATGCGGTGAGTATCACCACGATTGGTGGCGGGGCCGCTACCTTTCTGGTAGGACCCGTAACAGGAAGCTCGCTGGGAGCCAGCTCAGAGGTTATTGCCTTGAGCGTTACTGCAGGCCTGACCAAGTCGATTCTAGTGATGTCGACGACACCTTTTGTGCCAAGTACATAGGTCTCGATAATCCGAGATCGGCCCTAATATATGGTGGACTCATGGGAACGAACAGCGGCGTCGCGGGGGGACTCGCCGCTACGGACCCGAAGCTGGTGCCTTACGGAGCGATGACGGCGACCTTTTACACAGGTCTGGGGTGTCTGCTGGGGCCATCGGTAGTCTATATCGTAATACGGGCGATTCTATGAAATTCTAACCACGGAGTACGAGAGTACGCGGTGGATTTGAAATGATGCGGTTGGAGTCCGATCAAGATTGCCGAGAGCACGAGTCTCGATAATACCTCAGAATAGCTCTGCGATCTCCGCGTCCTCTGCGGTTCATTCTATTCTTAATTATTCTGGAACGTCGGGCTGAGAACGACGGCTTCAATCAAGTTATGAAGTCCACCTGATTGGGTATCCAGTTTTTCCATGATACTGTCGATGACGGAGCGGTCTCGGAGGTCGAGTTCGCGACCGACCGCGTAGGCCATGAGTTTCTCCGTTAGGCAACGGGTGAATTCCGCTTCGCGCTCAATCAGGAGTGAGCGAAACTCAGTCGGATCGCGAAAGCGTTCTCCGCTGGGCAATTCCCCGGAGGCGTCGATTTCCAGTTGTTTCCCGTAGTGGGAACGCCACTGACCGGTTGGATCGAAGTTTTCCAGCGCGAATCCGAGAGGATCGATTTTGCTATGGCAGGCGGCGCAGGTTTCGACCGCGCGATGCTTTGCCAGTTGATCGCGGATGGTCTCGGCGCCACGTATGTCCGACTCGATTGCGGGCACGTCCGGTGGAGGGGGAGGCGGCGAGTAGCCCAGGAGGTTTTCTAGCACATAGATGCCACGCACGACGGGCGAGGTATCGACGCCATTAGCCGATGCCGTGAGCAGGAGCGATTGACCCATCAAGCCACCTCTTGGAGTGCCCTCCATCGATACCTTGCGCAATTCGGTCCCCTCGATGCCTTCGATGCCATAGTGGAGAGCCAGTTCGCGATTGATAAAGCTGTATTCGGCTGAAAGCAGCTCGCCGGGCCGTAGGTTCTTGTCGAGTACATGACGGAAGAACATTTCCGTCTCTGCTTGCATGGCCGATTCGATGCTGTCGCGGTGATAACTACGAAAGTCATCCGATACGGGCATTTCTCCGATGTTGTCTACTTCGAACCAACGTCTGATGAAATTGGATACGAATCGGTCCGACTTTGGATCTTTGAGCATTCGATCGATTTGCGCTTTGAGAACCCCGGATTCACTCAGACGACCTTTCCTGGCCTGCTCGATCAATTCCTTGTCCGGCATCGAGGACCAGAGAAAATAGGAAAGACGCGATGCCAGAGAAAAGGTATCCAACGGTCCTTCGCCCTCAGCGAGGTATATGAATCCGGGCGCGCAGAGAATCGTTTGGAAGCCGAGCTGCAGCGCCTCGAGCGGTTCCAGGCCCTCGTCGATTTTTGCAAGTACGAGCGACTCGACGGGCGCCAGTTCACCGGGCTGCAAGGGGCGTCGAAACGCGGTTTCGGCGAATACGCGCAGGCGCTCGATCGCGCTGTCGCTGGTAATTTCGTCCGGAGCGAGGTCACCGTAGAGCAATTGATGGCCCTTGGGCGGCCATTGCTCGGTCAAGGGGCCTTCGACTTGAATCTCCCAGATGCGTAGCTTGGGACCTTGGTAGCCTTTTAGGATTCCATGGAATTTTTCATTCCCATTCTTCATATCCACGAAGGGCTTTATCTCTTCGCGGTGACCGGCTTTCTGATGGAGAAGTCGAACGAGGCGTTTGGTGGCAAGCGTACCGTTTCGAAAGCGTACCTCCGGCTCGAATCCTTTCTCGAAAAAGACTTCCCATTCGAACCACTCCGGTTCCTCGCTGGTAAGTTCGACTTCGGCGAGCGAGCGTTCGACCGATATGTTGCCGGTACTCTCGACGCTGCCTTCTCGATCGACCGCGACCAATTCGAGCACGAGTGGATCGCCGTTTCGAAAATCATCGACCACGTCACCGTAGGGATGCCAACGATCGATAGCCGCTGCTTGCACGCGAACGCGATACATGCCGCTCGTTGGGACGCCCCCTCTAGCTAAGGGCTCGAAACCCATATGGCCGCCTCGGTAGTGGCGACCATACATATCCGTGTAAGGGGTATCGGGGGTAAAACGAAAACGATCCACCCGAAACACTTTGGGCAGGTCCGCGTTTTCTTTACCTTCGAAGTAGAAGGGCGTTCGCTGGGAGTAGCGATGAAGGGCAGGGGACTCTTCAAAATTCGTCGCCTTTTTCACCGATTCTTCAGCGGCGTGGAAGTAGTGTTCGAGAAGCATGCCTGAAGTCACCAGCTCGGCCCCGAAATTGTCGAAGCCGTCCTTAACAACCTCCTTGGGGAAATCGGCTGCCGGATTCCAAGCGGACACATTCAGACCTAGGAGGTCGCCGATCGTATGCTGGTATTCCCAAGAGTTGATGCGGCGCAGCACGCTGTGACCACCGATGTCCGAGAGGCGGTCGAGCTCGCTCGTGACCAGCTCCGTCGTCGATTCGATCATTTCGGTCCGCTCGGTGTCGCTTGGCTGCGTTTCGTCCTCGGGGGGCATGTCGCCGAGGTTGAGCATATCCAAAACTTCCTGCCAAAGTTCGAGGTCTTCGATTCCCAGATTGGATTCTCCAAGGGAGTCGAATCGGCGGTCGCCTTTCTGCTTTTCCGGACCGTGGCAATCGATGCAGTAGGTTTGCAGGAATTCCTCCCGGGGTGAAGCGTAAGCTGCGGAGCAAGCGAACGCTAGAATTGCGACGGAAATATATAATTTTTGGAAAGGGAGCATGACAGAGTGATCCTAAGCCAACGTCATCGGCGAAAACGTTCCCGTGCTGCGCCCGAAACGCTCAATATCCATACCGAACCACTGAAGCGATGAAAGCCAGAGGTTGCTCAGAGGAATCCGTTTTCCCTTTTCTTCCGGACAGACCAAGTGGCCCTGGTGATTTAATCCGCCGCCGGCCAACAGAACGGGCAGATCTCGATTGCTATGTGTATGGGCATTTCCCATACCACTGCCCAAGGCGACCAAGGTATCGTCGAACAGATTGGCTTCCTTGAGCCGATCCACTAAATGGCCGAACTGCTTCATAAGATAGGCTTCGACGATTTGCAGCTGATCCAATCGACTTTCCTCTTTCCCATGATGAGACAGCCCATGGTAGGAACCGACCTCCAATTCGGCAGTTTGGAAACCCATCGGTATTTCAAACGTCGCTACACGAGTTGAATCTGTCTGCAAGGCTAGGACCAATAAATCGTATAGCAGCGGCATTTCCTCAATATGCAATCGGTCTTGATCCTCAACTCGATCGATCGGCGATATCGGCTTCGGTCGGTCCAGCCACTCATTCGACATTTGCAAGCGCTGCTCCACTTCGCGAACTGAGGTCAGGTATTGATCCAGCTTGTCGCGGTCGGCGGTGTTGAGTTTGCCGCCCAAGGTTTTAGCTGACTCGCGAAGCGCATCCAAAACGCTACTGCGGTGCAAGAGGCGTTTACGCTCCGCTTCTAGGCTGGCTTTGTCAGAATTGACAAACAAGGCGTCAAACAGACGAGCTGGGTTGCTGACAGGCGGTATATTGACTCCCGAACGTGTCCAACACATGTCCGTGCCTTCCTTGAGGCCAGCTGTGATTGACGGGTAGCGGGTCCGACTTCCGGAAAACTCCGCGGCTGCCTGGTCGACTGACATATTTTTTTCCGGAAACCCGGCCGATTCCTCTTTTTTTACTCCGCTCAAGAAAGAGTGTACGCACTTGTGCCCTCCGCCTAGCCCGTGATCCAGGTGGGAGAACACTGTGAAATCGCCGCGATGACGCTCGATCTGCTTCAAGGTCATGCTCGCATTGAAATCCTTGCCTGCGTTTTGAGGGAAGAATCCCCCTGGCCAGAATCCCAGGTGACTGCCCACATACACGAGGCGACGCGGGCGAGCGCCGCTCGCCGTAGCCGCGAACCCGGAGTTTAGGCTTTCAAAGGCGGGCAAGGCGAGCGTCACGCCCAGGCCTTTTAAGAAGCGCCTTCGGTCCATGGAAACGTGGAAGGGGTATTTCATTATTTCGCATTTTGAGGGGAGTTTGCCGCTATGGAAAGCATGAAACCTTCTGGCTGCTTGCTAGTTGCGACTCCCCTATTTCTTTCAATCCCCTGTCCCCTGCATCCAAAACCTCAGTCTTGCAGTGGTCTCGATGTGCCTATTGAGTTTTGAATGATGTTTAGAGTACCCCAATACCCCATTGTCAGCCATTATGGAGCGCTAGTGTGTCTTCTCCTAGGAATCGTGAATATCCAGGCTCAGGACAGGCCCAATATTCTCTTTTTGTTCAGCGACGATCACGCTTGGCAATCGATCGGCGCTTATGGCGGCTTGCTCAAGGATGTGGCGCATACGCCTCACATCGATCAGCTGGCCAGCGAAGGGATGCTGTTTCGCAAATGCTATGTGGCCAATTCGATTTGTGGCCCGAGCCGTGCGGCGATCTTGACGGGCAAGTATGGTCACAAAAATGGCATCACCTGGAATCGTCGCGGACAATTCGATGGATCGCAGCAGACCTTTCCTAGGATCATGAGGGAGAATGGATATGAAACCGCCCTCATTGGAAAGTGGCATCTCAAGACGACCCCGACCGGGTTCGATTACTGGGAAGTGATGCGCGGGCAAGGGCGGTATTACAATCCTTTGCTGCTCACGGGGGATATCGACGGGCAGAACGACGAGCGAACCGTAACTGGATACAATTCGGATATCGTAGGTGATCTGAGTATTGAGTGGTTGAAAAATGGCCGGGACAAGAGTAAGCCTTTTGTGCTGATGTCGCAATTCAAGGCGACCCATCATGGATGGTGCCCAGGGCCGGAAGAATACGATCTTTACGATGGAGTTGAGATCCCGGAGCCATCTAATTTATTTGACGATTTCTCGTATCGAGGAACGGCGATACGCGAACAGACATTGACGCTTTATGAAGATTTGAGGGAAAGCATCCTCATTGGCGATCCGGGCGAGCTTGGGCAACTGAACCCTGACCAGCGCGTTGCCTGGGATGCCTACCGATCCAAGTTCACTACACCGTTTAAAGCCATGAACCTGGAATGGAATGATCCCAGCAGAGAGCTGTCCCGTTTCAAGTACCAGACGCTCTTGAAGAACTTCCTGGCGGCGGGGGCGGGCATCGACAAGAACGTCGGCCGCATTCGCGCCTTTCTTGAGGAGAACGATCTGGCCGACAATACGATCGTAATCTACATGGCCGACCATGGGTATTTCCTGGGGGAGCATGGATTCTTCGACAAGCGTTTCATGTATGAGGAATCGCTGCGTACCGCATTCATCGTTCATTGGCCAGGCAAGGTCGAGGAGGGAGTCGTGAACGATGAGGATATCGTATCCAATATCGACATCGCCGAGACCTTTTTGGAGATGGCCGGGATCGATGTGCCTTCGGATATGCAGGGACGAAGCCTGGTTCCGGTTTTGAAGGGGAATACTCCCGATGATTGGAGGAAGACTTTTCTGTATCAGTATTTCGAGTTAGCGAATCACCATGTGTATCCACATTACGGAGTTACGGATGGAACGCATAAGCTGATCTATTATCATGGTCAAAACGAATGGGAATACTTCGACCTCGAGTCGGATCCACAAGAGATGGTTAGCCAGTACTATGTTCCCGAGCACCAGGAGACGATTCAGACCCTGAAAGAAGAGCTGGTCCGCCTTCGAAAACACTACGAGTCCAACGATTCACCGGGACCTGATTTGGACAAGGAAGGGGACTGGCCCTGGGAGAAACAGCTAAAGCCGCTTTAGGGGTGGCTTGGTATTAATTGGACAACGCTCACCCGCTTTGCGGGATCGCTTGATCCCTGCGCTACGCTTCGGGGCAGGATCGCCGCGCTGCGGCGGCAGGATTGATCGGATTGGACGTTAAGATACATTGGGCGTTGAAAAACAAGATTAGAGTTTGATGAAATTTGGTAGATATCTATCTATTGTATTTTCTCAATTGCTCCGTGACCTCCGTGGTTAAAAAATCAATTTCTATGAAATCCATATCGCGAATACAGCTTGTTTCTTTCTCATTATTCGCGATTTGGCAGTCAGCATTTGCCCAAGACGATACTCCCTACAATATCATCCTCATCGTGGCGGATGATATGGGATATGGGGAAGTGAGCGCTTTCCTTCCTGAGGGACGCTTCGAGACGCCTCGACTGGACCGGATGGCGGCCGAGGGAGCTATGCTCACGCGCTTCTATGTACCCACGCCTTATTGCGCGCTTTCGCGGGGGACCTTTCTTACAGGGCGGTATCCGTTCCGCCACTCAGTAGTGGGCAATCCATCGCCCGAATCGGGCCAAAACAACTTTGGCCTGCCGCGTTCGGAGATCACAATAGCTGAATTGCTCCAGTCGAAAGGTTATGCGACCGCGGCTTTCGGCAAATGGCATCTCGGGCATCGCGATCCCTGGTTGCCCAGGTCGCAAGGCTTCGATGAATACTACGGCATTTTGTATTCGAATGACATGTACCCCGTGCAGCTGGTGCGAAATGAAGAAGTAGTCGAGTATCCGGTCGCCCAAGGGAAGCTCTCGCAACTCTATACGGATCTGACGATCAACTTTATCGAGGAAAACAAGGATCAGCCGTTTTTCGTGTATCTGCCGCATGCCATGCCGCACAAACCCTTAGCGGTGTCGGACAATTTCTATACGCCTGAAACTCCCGACAATCTATACGAAGACGTGATTGCGGAGCTCGACCATTGCGTCGGGCAAGTATTGGATTTTTTGTTACGAAGCGAATTGGACCGGAAGACGCTTGTCGTGTTCACTTCCGACAATGGGCCCAATCAAGGGGGATCCACCGGCGGCTTGAGGGGAATGAAGGGCCGGGTCTGGGATGGGGGAATGCGTGTCCCGTTCATCGCCCGACTCCCCGGGGTGATTCCTCCCGGAGTGAAAACGCTCATCCGGCTGCCAGCGTGGATTTGCTTCCGACGTTTTGCGCCTTGGTCGGAATCGATGCGCCACGGGATCGAACCATCGATGGAGCCAATATCTTGCCCATGTTTAAGAGCTCAAATAATGCTAGTCCTAGTGAGGCAGTCTTTGGAATGAGCGGTCAAGATCTGAGCTGTATCTGGTTAGGCGAATGGAAGCTGCATGTGCTGGATCCGGGACGATCCGATATGCGCGGGCTGTCCGATCAGGAAGCGATCGATTGGATTGATCCCCGAGCGCCCAACGGCGTATCCATAATTTCCCCCTACGAGCAGGCGAAGGCTTACGAAATTCCCGGCTTGCTAACCGGAGATCCTCCCAAGCCTATGATGCTATTTAACCTCGATACGGATCCTGGAGAACAGCGTGACCTAAGCGCCGAGCACCCCGAGGTGGTACAGCGTCTCAAGCAAAGTTTCGACGCGACCCATGCCGAGGTTCCTCACTACCCCGCCCCGAAATCAGACTACTTGTTCGAGCCACCCGCCCGCGGCGAGAGCCGTCAGTTGATGCACTTGATAGGTGGGGAGCTACGCTACGATAAGATTCCCGCCCATCAGAAGCCACTATTGGTGGAGTAGGGATACGGAATGCTGGTTTTAGGCGTGTTTTTGTGAGAGCGTTGCTTTTAATGGTTTATTAAAAGGCAAAATAATGCCTATAAATACCAATAAAACTAGACAAAGAGCAAAATATTGCCGATAACTAAAGAGTTATGTCCTATTTAATCGATTTTTCGACTGCGACAAGCGACCAGATTGAAAAAGCGCTCTGTCAGCGCTTGGAGCAAATCCGGCTCTCACGTAATGTGCCCCAGGGAAGCCTTGCGGACGAGGCGGGCGTGTCGGTTCGAACGATTCGCAATCTAGAGAAGGGTGAGGGGGTTTCCTTTGATACGGCGCTGCGTGTAATGATTGCCTTGGGAGTTCAGCAGGCATTGGAGTCCTTGTTACCCGATCCAGCCATCCGGCCGGTAGAACGCGTTGAAGCACGAGCCGCGGAGCGCAAACGCGCATCGCCTCAAGCGACGAGAGAGAAGAAGGTATGGACTTGGGCGGACGGCGAGGACGACGATGAATAACAACGCCAAAGTCATTCTATGGGGCAATGTCATAGGAGCCGTAACTTGGCTAGATGATCGTGGCGTTGGCGTGTTCCAGTATCACCCCGATTTCTTGGGAAGCGGCATAGAGCTGTCGCCCTTGACGATGCCTCTTCGTGATTTTCCCTATGAGTTCCCGGCATTGCCGCAGGATACGTTTAAAGGGCTGCCAAGTATGCTCGCTGACGCGCTTCCGGACAAGTACGGTAACGCCATCATTGACGAGTGGTTGGCGTCGCAGGGTCGGACTGCGTCCAGCTTTCATCCGGTTGAGCGTCTTTGCTATATCGGAAGCCGTGGCATGGGCGCCTTGGAGTTTGAACCGGCGACCATGGGGATCCCGAAAGAAACTCAAGACTTGGAAATTGCAAAACTGGTCGAGCTTGCCGATCAGGTTCTTGACCAGCGGAAACGCCTTGGCGGGGTCTTTACGGGCGAGGACGACACGCAAGTCATCGAAGATATATTGAGGGTCGGCACGTCTGCAGGTGGCGCCAGAGCCAAGGCAATCCTCGCATGGAACCCGAGTACTGGAGCCTTTTGTTCGGGTCAAGTTGATAGCGACGATGCGTTCGAGCACTGGCTCATGAAGTTCGATGGAGTGTCCAATAATCGGGATAAGGAACTCGCGGACCCTCAAGGATATGGTAAAATTGAATACGCCTACTACCTCATGGCGGTTGCAGCCGGAATAAAAATGAATGATTGTCGTTTGCACTTCGAAGGCGGTCGCAGCCACTTCATGACTAAACGTTTTGATCGAACCGCGAAAGGCGGCAGACGGCACATGCAAACCTTAGGGGCGATCGCGCATTACGATTACAACCAACCGGCCAGCTATTCGTATGAACAAGCGATTCAGGTAATGAAGCGACTGAAATTGCCTCGCGAAGATTTGGAGCAGCAAGTATTGAGAGCATTCTTCAACGTGATCGGCAGGAACCAGGATGACCACGTTAAGAACATCGCGTTCCTTATGAATCGCAGAGGTGAATGGTCGCTTTCACCTGCATATGATGTGACTTACTCCTATGATCCCAAAGGAGAATGGACAAGCCGGCACCAGATGAGTGTGAACGGCAAGCGCGACGCGTTTTCCAGAGACGATCTCATCAGTCTCGCCAGCCAGGCGGGGGTCAAGAAGAAACCCGCTACCAACATGCTAGATCAGGTGATATCAGTAGTTGAGAAATGGGAACACTTCGCAAATCGAGCCGAAGTTCCCGAAAAGCGCGCCGAACAAATAAAAAGAGCGCATCGAGTCGATCTTAGTTAGGCGAAAAATGATCAAACACATACAATTTCTAATACCCCTACTCGCCATCGGCTGCACAAGGGTGATCGGTCAAGAATCAATCATTGGCACTTGGAAGCATGACGAATCTGGCGGATACGTGATCTTTCATGAAAGTGGAGAACTCGAATTTTTTGATAATCAAAAGAATAAGCAGGAAATGTTGCCTGGAGATTCTTCAAGGTGGGAGGTCGTTAGTGACAAGGAACCGAAACAACTATTCTACATTTTTATTATTAGCGGCGAATTGGAAAAGACACCGATTGGTATCTATAAAATAGAAAATGGAAGGTTAACTATAGGAGAAGCCAGAGGATTCGATTCTTCCGACGGATTTCAGTATGTATTGCCCAAGGACTTTTCTGGTTATAGTCATACATATACGAAATCTAATTTATGATTCCTAACCAGGCAGTCTCAATTCGTACCCACTCCGCGGGCACTCTTGAGACACACAGAGGACTAGAATTTAAGGGTTATTAAAAAGAATATGGATGTAAGTACAACACATCGAACCTCCGGAATGGCAATAGCGTCTTTGATTCTGTCGATTCTATCGTTCTTCTTCACGTTGATAACACTCTTCTTAGGGCCGTTGCTATCTGTTCCGGCCATCCTTTGCGGCCATAAAGCGAGATCTGAGTGCAGGAGAGAATCAAGCGTCAAGGGAAGAGGATTAGCTTTGGCTGGTGTGGTGATTGGTTACGTTTCTCTAGCGCTAAGTATTGGAGGCATCGCTATTTTATTATTTACTCATGGATAAAGCACTTTTTAGACAGTTCAGGAATGGTAACTGGTTGGGACCCCGCGAACTAGCCCACTTTTGATGAGGTGATTTTCGTCGATCAACGAAAGGGACATCATCGATGAAAAAGACAAGACGCGCGACCGAGCAGATAATCCGCATACTGAGGGAGGCCGACACGGGGCTTCGGACCGAGGGGATCTGCCGCAGGCGCAGCATCAGCTCGCAGAGCTTCTACCGTTGGAAGAGCAAGTACGGAGGCATGGATCTGAAGGAGGCTCAGCGCCTCCGCGACCTGGAGAAGGAGAACACCGAGCTCAAGAAGCTGCTTGCCGACCAGCTGCTCAAGACCAAGGCCCTGGAGATCGCGCTGGGGAAAAACCTCTGAGCCCGGAGCGCCAGCGCGGGGTTGCGGCGAAGGTCCAGTCCGCGCTGTCGCGTTCCGGGAGAGCCGTTTGCCGGTGGCTGGGGATCAGCCGCTCGCCGCTTCGCTATCGCCCGAAGCCCAAGCCCGAGGGGAAGCGCTTGCTGGAGTCGGAGATCGTCTGGCAATACAAACTTGCGCCAGAAACCATCAACCTTAGCGCCACCAAATCGATTCCAGAGATACAGATATTCCGAATCAAACTTCGAGGGGCCGATTTGAATAGAGAGTTGGATGAGGTTGTCTTGCGAGCAATCGACAGAGCAATTGCGTTCCCGATCATTTTCGAACTGACCCAGGCAGGTAAGCGCAAAGCTATTGCGTCATATAAACGCCCTAGTGAAGCCGATAACACGAAATGGGTCGTTAGCGAGTATTTCGGAACAGAGTGGGAAGTGGAAGACGGACCTCGACAACCTCTCCCTTCTGCCCTGAATCTTGGTGCGCTCTATGACAAACTTCTCAATGCATTGATTCCGGCGACGACCGGAATTGAAGAGCCCATCGTGAAGCGTGTTGAGCGCATGGAAGCGATCCGGGCGAAGCAGCGCGAGGCGGATCGCATTAAGGCTCGCCTTGCTCGAGAAAAGCAATTCAACAAACGTGTTGCGATAAACGCCGAGCTGCGGGAAGTGACGAAGCAGCTGAAACACCTTGGCGCGACTGTCACGGCTTTGGATTAAGAAGACTGGTGAAAACGATGGAAAAACTGAAAATGCATAGCCGTGACCTTACCGATGAGAACGTGGCGAAAATTCGTGAACTGTTTCCGGGGAGCGTGACCGAGGCCAAGGACGAAGACGGCAACCTTCGGTATGTCGTCGATTTTGATCAGCTAAAACAGGAGTTGAGTGACCATATCGTTGAGGGGCCTCAGGAGCGGTACCAGCTCAATTGGCCGGGGAAACGCGAAGCTCTCCTAACCGCCAATGCACCCATTGCTAAAACGCTCCGTCCATCCCGCAAAGAAAGTGTTAACTTTGATTCGACCCAAAATCTCTTTATTGAGGGAGACAATCTTGAAGCCCTAAAGCTTCTCCAAGAGACATATCTTGGCAAGATCAAGATGATTTATATCGACCCGCCTTATAACACCGGCCACGATTTCGTTTACGAGGATAATTTCGCTGAAAGTACGGATGAATTTTTTCAAAGATCAAATCAGACGGATGAATTGGGCAATCGATTGGTTGCCAATCCAGACAGCAATGGAAGATTTCACTCTGATTGGCTGTCAATGATGTATGCCAGGTTAAGGTTGTCTAGGTCGTTGGTCTCCGACGTTGGTCTCCGACGTTGGTCTGATTTTCATTAGCATCGATGATGGTGAGGTGGCAAACCTAAGACGATGTTGTGATGAAATATTTGGTGAGAACAATTTCGTGGCTCAAATAGCTTGGGAAAAAAGGTATACGAGGTCAAACAACGCAAAGCGGTTTTACTCTTTAAAAGACACGATCCTAGTATTTCGAAAATCCGAAGCTCTCGACATAATAAAAGAAAAGAGGACTGATAAAGCGGACGCCAACTACCGAAATCCTGACGATGATCCCAAAGGGCCTTGGATGACATCGTCATATGTGAATCCTGCAACCAAAGAGGCTAGGCCCAATCTAGTTTACGGAATACGAAATCCTCATACCGACGAAGTTGTTCATCATCCCACCCATGCTTGGAAGTTCAGTGAAGCTGAGCAAAAAAATCATGCGGCGGAAAACAGACTATGGTGGGGGGCAGACGGATCGGCTGAGTATCCGCGCCTTAAACTATATCTATCGGAACAAACCGACGGAATGGTTCCAATTGACGTATGGGACTATAAGACGTCTGGAACAACCGACGAAGGCGGAACAGAAATCAAGGAGTTATTTGGCTCTGCTGTTTTCGACACCGCAAAACCAACAAAACTAATAAGACGAATGCTAGGTATTGCAACGTCGCCATCCAGCAGCGATATAGTTCTAGATTTTTTCGCAGGTTCTTGTAGTACTGCCGTCGCTGTTATGAAGGAAAATGCAACTGATGGCGGACAGAGAAGATCGATTTCAATTCAAATCGCTGAACCATGTGTCGAAGGTTCTATAGCCCGAAGTTCAGGTTTCGATACCATTTCCGAAATTTCAATGGAGCGGATTCGACGATCTGGAAAAAAGGTTCTTGAAAGTGAATGCCATGAAAACTGGAACAAGGACGTTGGCTTCCGTGTCCTGAAGATCGACACGTCCAATATGGCAGACGTGTATTACACACCGGGCGAAGTGAAGCAAGAAGACCTGCTGGCTGCCGTTGATAACATTAAGCCAGGGCGCGACAATCCTGAGGATCTGTTGTTCCAGGTGCTCGTCGATTGGGGCGTTGACCTAACCCTACCCATCCGCAGCGAGAGCGTGCAGGGCAAGACCGTCTTCTTCGTCAATGAAGAGCCCTACGACCTAATCGCTTGTTTCGATACCGGCGTCACGGAAGAACTCGTGAAAGAGCTCGCGAAGCATGAGCCAATGCGCGTCGTTTTCAGGGACAATGGTTTCGTCTCCGATTCCGTGAAGATCAATGTCGACCAGGTATTCCGGCAGCTTTCCCCTGCAACTGACGTTAAGTCGATTTAGGGGGTAAGGAATGAAACTCAAATTCAAAGTTCAGCCATATCAAACAAACGCAGTAGATGCGGTGGTCGATTGTTTCGCCGGTCAACCGATGAGCAGCGGGCTACGCTATCGCATTGATCCTGGCAAGGCGGTCCAGATGGCGGCTTTTGAAGAGGGCTTCAAGAACGAGGACATACGACTGACAGACGGGCAACTGCTGACCAATATCCAAAGCGTGCAAAAGCGCCAGAACCTAACACCCATGCGATCTCTGGATGATTTCACGGAGGTTGACCGTAAAGGCCAAGTCAAGCCGAAGGCCAAGAGTTACAAGCCAGGGGCAAAACTCAATCTCGACATCGAGATGGAGACCGGCACCGGCAAGACCTATTGCTACATCAAGACTATCTTCGAGATGAACAAGCGATATGGCTGGTCGAAATTTATTGTCATGGTGCCGAGTATCGCTATTCGCGAAGGTGTTCATAAGTCTTTCCAGATCACAGCGGACCATTTCACAGAGAGTTATGGAAAGAAAGCACGCTTCTTCATTTACAATTCGAAGCGCCTGCATGAGCTGGAGAGTTTCTCTTCCGACGCCGGGATCAACGTGATGATCATCAATATCCAGGCGTTCAATGCACGGGGTGCTGACAATCGCCGGATATATGAAGAGCTTGACGACTTCCAATCGCGTCGCCCGATTGACGTGATTAGCAGCAACCGACCGATCCTCATTCTGGATGAACCACAGAAGATGGAGGGCAAAGCAACACTCGATGCGTTGCCAAAGTTCAATCCGCTGATGATCCTGCGATATTCAGCAACCCACAGAACCAACCACCTCAAAGTGCATCGGCTCGATGCTCTGGATGCCTACAACCAGAAACTCGTGAAGAAGATTGCCGTTCGGGGAATCCAGACGCGCGGACGCGCGGGTACCAACGCTTATCTCTACCTCGAAGGGATCGACATCTCAAAGAAGGCCCCGGTCGCGCGGATCGAGATGGAAGTGAAGCAAAAATCTGGAGAGATCAAACGGCAACTGCGGCGGCTTGAGTTTGGCCGTGATCTTTTCGCTGTGTCCGAAGGGCTCGACCAATATCGCGACTTCACTATCTCGCAGATCGACTACAACAACGATTCCGTAGAATTCACGAACGGCCTTGTGCTGCAAGCAGGTGAGGCAACCGGCGATGTGAATGAAAAGGATATCCGGCGTATTCAAATCCGCGAGACGATCAAAGCTCACTTCGATAAGGAGAAACAACTTTTCTCCCAAGGGGTCAAAGTGCTTTCTCTGTTCTTTATCGACGAGGTGGTGAAATACCGAGATTATGACCAGGGCGACGATAAAGGCGATTATGCGCGCGTCTTCGAGGAAGAGTATGGTCAATTGAAAGAGGAGTATCTCTCAGAGCTCGCAATCGACAATGAGGAATACCGGAAATACTTAGCGGGCATAGAGGAGGACGCCACTCATAACGGATACTTTGCTATCGACAAGAAAACGAACCGGATGAAAGACCCGAAGGCGGCAGTTCGAGGTGAAAATGTAGGGCTTTCAGATGACGTAGACGCGTATGACTTGATCCTGAAAGACAAAGAGCGACTCCTAGCGTTTGACGAACCAACTCGCTTCATTTTTTCGCATTCGGCTCTCCGTGAGGGCTGGGATAATCCTAACGTCTTTGTCATGTGTATGCTAAAGCATAGCAACAACACTATATCCCGGCGCCAGGAGGTTGGGCGTGGATTGCGCCTGTCCGTTGACCAGCATGGTGAGCGCATGGACCTACCCGCTGTCGTTCACGACATCAATGTTCTGACCGTCGTTGCAAGCGAGAGCTACAAAGATTTTGTCTCAGGGCTTCAAACCGAAATTGCTGAGACACTGTCTGCCCGTCCTCGAAAGGCCGATGAGGAGTACTTTACCGGCAAAGTGATTGAGACTTCTGATGGATCGGTCGAAGTTACGCCCCAAATGGCAAAGCAGATATACCGTTATCTGTTGAGGCACGATTACACGGACGATGATGACAGCATCACGGATACCTATCACATGGCCAAGGATGCTGGCGAGCTGGCCGAGCTTCCAGAAGAGTTAGAATCCTATGCTGATCAGATTGTTGATCTAATCGACAGCGTCTTCGATGACAGTAAATTGCCGAAGATTGATGATGGACGGAAGCCGAAAACGAACCCGCTCAACGACAATTTTGGGAAAAAGGAGTTTCAGGAGCTCTGGTCCCGGATTAATCGCAAAGCGGTGTATCGCGTGGACTTTGAGTCAAACGAGCTGATCAAAAAAGCGATTAGTGCGTTGGACAGCCAACTGCGTGTGACGCCACTCCAGTACACCGTGCAGACTGGCGAGCAACATGCCGCAGTGATGGACGAGCAATTAAACACGGGAGAGAGTTTCAAACTGACCGGCACCACCACGGAAAAGGGTGGCCCTGTCCATTCCGATGTGACCTATGACCTGATCGGTAAAGTCGCTGAGAATGCTCATCTAACCCGCAAGACGATAGCGAAGATATTAGCTGGTATACAGCCAGCGATATTTGAGCAGTTCCGAATGAACCCGGAACATTTCATCAGCGAAGCATCACGTCTGATAAGCGAGCAGAAAGCGACAGCAATCATTGAGCAACTTTCCTACGATGAGGTGGAGGATCGCTTTGACACCGATATCTTCACGGCGGCACAGACAGGCCAGGATTTCTCACGTGCGACCGACAAACTCAATAACCATGTCTACGACTATTGCGTGACGGATTCCGATGTTGAGCGGCGTTTCGTCGAAGAGCTCGATACGAGCACGGAGGTGGTTGTGTACGCAAAGCTGCCGGGTGGGTTCCTAATTCCCACACCAGTTGGCGACTATAACCCCGATTGGGCCATTTCGTTTAAGCATGGCAGTGTTAAACACATCTATTTCGTCGCGGAGACCAAGGGCTCCATGTCCTCAATGAAGCTGCGCGAGATAGAGAAAACCAAGATTGAGTGCGCACGGAAATTCTTCGCCGAGCTAAACCAACAAATTGCAGCGGAAAAGATTAAATACGACGTAGTCACTGACTACGCGAAGTTGATGGACTTGGTGAACGAGGTGGCAGCGCAGTGATATGGAATTTTTGAAGGGAAGCCGAGACGAATTCGAAAAGCTCAAGGACAAAGATTCTTGGAAAGACAAAGCGGACATCACCCAGCGGCAGATGGCGGAAGTCTTTGGGGCCAAGAATCTGTCCTTCTTAATGGGATCGGGTTGTTCTTCGCTGAGAAATGGCGACGATGAGCTAGGAATTTCGACGATGACGTTCCTGGCAGAAGAATTTCAGTCGCTGCTCGCCACGGAGCCCGCCGATAACGGAGGAGAGGTCTTTGTCAGCCCTGCACAAAAGACCGAACTCCACGACAAGCTCGGCATTAATCTTTCCGCCGATGACGTGAAGGGCAATCTTGAGCGGATGATGGAGGTTCTCATCAACGCCCATCATTTCTGCAAAACAAGTGACAAAGGCGAACTGAGCTCGGTTGCCACTCTGGTTGATCAGATTATTGCAGGTATTAAAAAGTTCGTCTTGTACAAGTGCACTACAGGCCCCTTTTCCAATGGTGATGAAAGCGTCGTTGCGGACTATCGGCGTTTTTACCAGTCCCTGGCGACGCGTTCGCGCGGGCTTGCCCCGCCTTGGGTATTCACGACCAATTACGATCTCTTCAATGAATGTGCGATGGATCGCTCGGGCATTCCGTACTCTAACGGCTTCTCTGGAACCGTAGAGCGCAGGTTCAATCAGGCTTGCACTGGCAGAACAGTTGGACATCACCTCGCGCCGTTGGGCTGCCGTCGATGGATTTGTACACTTCTGCAAGTTACACGGCTCCGTCAATTGGACTGAAGAGGAAAAAGGTCTCTTCCCCATCCGAGAATCGCACACACCGCTTGATCCATCCACAGATCGAGTCATGATTTACCCGACCCCGTCAAAACAGACGGCGAGCTTTGGATCACCATACTCAGATATGTTCCGCGAATTCCAGAGGCAGGTTGTTCAGGATCAGAGCGTCCTGATTATCATGGGGTACAGCTTTGGAGACGAGCACGTCAACAACATCATTTTTCAAGGACTTACCTTGCCCAGCTTCAGACTTATAGTCTTCATTGACCACGGAACGAACGACATCACGCGTGAGCTCGCGGCACTTCGTGATCCACGCGTCTGGTTCGTTTGGGGCGACGGCAAGAAAGCTGACCAGAAAGCCCATTACTTCGATGGCATCGTCAATCATCTTATGCCCACCAGTGCAGATCAAAAGATTGACCAGACCATAGAAGAAGCGTTGCAGACGCTTCTTGTCAAGCAGCAGGGCAGAGCAAATGGCGAGGGATGACGCAAGCCGCGCCATAGGAAAGATTGTCAGCGTGTCGGCTGACCGTTTGGTTGTTGAGCTGCATAGGGGCAGCGATAACTTCACTATCGTCGGTTTCGACGACATCCACTATGTCGCAACACTTGGTTCCTATCTTATGGTTGCTATGCAGGCCGAGTATGTTATTCTTGAGGTTGTAGGCCTCCGCGAAAAAGACAGCACACCCTCGGATGCAAACCATACCGAAATGGACAAAGCCTCTTCCGCCAAGTTCCTTGACGTGGTTCCCGTAGGTTCTATGCCGATGCAAGGTGGAAGCTTTCGGTTTGGAGTCTCGACATTCCCATCACTTTACGCGGACGCCCTCTATGCGCGCGACGAAGATCTTGATCGTATCTTCAATGTTGAACAGCCGTCTGAGCTCGAAACAAAAAAAGACGCTAGTGGTACAGACCAGCAGGGTAGTGTTCCCCATACCATAGAAATTGGCACTTTCGCCGTCTTCAAAGGCTATCCCGTTAAGTCGAGGCTTGATGAATTGTTTGGTGGTCATGTAGCCGTACTTGGAAACACCGGAAGCGGAAAATCATGCACTGTTGCATCAATCTTCCAGTCCGTATTTATGAAGCCCGAGGCTTTTGCAGCACTGGGTGCAGCCTTCGTGATCTTCGACGTGAACGGTGAATATCGGCGGGCGCTCGACAATGTGCCTGGCTGGATTAAGTCTTGCTATCTCAAGGCAAGTGAACCGGATATGCCGGTCCCTGACGTTTCCGAGAAAAGGCAAGGATCGGAGATCAAGGATAGATTTAGGCTCCCCCACTGGTTCATGAGTGTCGATGAATGGGCTTTGTTGTTGAGGGCGAGCGAGAAGTCACAGCTTCCAGCACTCCGTACCGCTCTCGGTCTGACCACTTTGTTCCCAGAAGCACCTAGAGGCGATGTAGCTGAAAATAAACTCAAAAAAATCCGCAATCATGTCTCAGCAAAGATTATTCTTTCGATTTTATATAGCGATGCCAGTTCTCCGAGCAAAGTGGATCGCATCCTGGCTCTGTTAAATACATTCTCTACTGATAAAATCTCGAAAGATATAGTATCTCCAGGTCTCTCTATCTATTTCGGTCAGTTTAGGGATGGCCCAAGGCATGATACGTCTAAAAAGTATGAAGAGCTTTTGGAGCGTCTGAACAGGCACGTACAAGATGAACCTGTTCTTCCGGGCTACGCGAATACACCCTTTTCGTTCGAGCGGCTGAAAGCCGCGCTCGACCTTGCACTCTTCTACGAGGAAGCGAACGGTAATAAGCAAATTCGAGAATACTGCTCGCAGTTGGTTACACGCCTTAAGTCAGTGATAGATAACCCTGATTATGAGTTTCTACGAGCTGATATTGACGCGCTACAAGCCCATGACCGTGAACCGACGCATTATGTGGATCGCTTGATCGGGATTGCGGTCGAAGGCGAGTGCTACAAGAAGGAGCGCCAAATCTGCATAGTCGATCTGAACGATGCGTCTGACGAGATTGTCGAACTTGCATCATCGGTTGTTGCCCGACTGATCTTTGATCGCATGCGCCGAGCTGATCCGCGCAATGCTATGCCGGTTCACCTGATTTTAGAGGAGGCGCACCGCTATATTTCCGAGAAGCCAAGCCGGTTTGCAATTGATGCAAGCATCACGTTCCAAAGAATCGCAAAAGAAGGAAGGAAATACGGTGCTTTTCTGATTGTGGCTTCCCAAAGACCAAGCGAACTTTCAAAGACCGTCCTTTCACAGTGCAACAACTTCATTATTCACCGTATCCAGAACCCTGACGATCTCTCGCAGATCAGACAGATGACACCTTTTATCTCAGAGACGGTTCTGAGGCGCTTGCCGTCGTTGCCTAAGCAGCACGCGCTGATCTTTGGTAACTCAGTCAATATCCCAACAACGTTCCGCGTGCGTGACGCGGACCCGACACCGCACAGTAACGACACCCAGGTCCGGGATATATGGTATGTTCCTATGGACCCATACGTCTGCTGGAAACCCCCTAAAGGCTCAAGCGACTTCTAGGGATAGTTCACTTAATCTGTGGGAGCAAAAATCTTTTTCAAGCAATATGCAACTTACAAAAACTGATTTTATACAGTACCTGCATTGCCCTAAGTCACTTTGGCTATTAAAGCATGACCCAGGGAACTATCCCCAGGGTGAATTCCCTACTTTCCAGAAGAAGCTTGTTCGTGAAGGCTATGAGGTCGAGCGATATGTTCAGCAGTTCCTTGATAGCGCTGGTGATCGGAATGTCAGTTTTCAGGCGGAGTTTAGGACAGACGACGGCCTATATGCGCGTGTAGACGCACTGGAAGACATGGGCAATGGGATGACTGCACTCTATGAGATTAAGTCTTCGACCAGCGTTAAAACCGATGCCAAACATAACCACATAAAAGACACGTGTTTCCAGAAGATTTGCGCGGAGCGCGCCGGGCGGCATATCGACCGTGTGTGTTTGGTTCATTTAAATGGTGACTATGTTCGAAACGGTGCAATCGATCCCGGCGCGATGCTGGTCTTCGCTGACATTACCGAGGCGGTCGAAGAGCTGGCGACCGAAACGAGTGCAGAGATCGACGCCGGCTTGGCGTTTCTGGCGAGCGACCAGGATATGAGCGGGTGCTCCTGTGTTGAGAAAACGCGCGCTAACCATTGTGATGCGTTTGGGGTTTTCAACCCTGAAGTTCCGACGCCGTCGATCTATAGTCTGCCGAGGTTGAGGGCAAACAAGATCGGCGATCTTCGTTCGATGAATGTGCTTGGGCTCGACGATGTGCCCGGCGATTTTCCATTGTCCACAAATCAACGCATTGTGGTTGACTCTTTTCAGGATGGTGAGCCGAAGGTTAATGAAGTAGCTATCAGGCAATTTCTTTCCGAGCTTAGTTTTCCGCTGTACTTTTTCGACTATGAAACCTTTTCTTCCGCTGTGCCGCTGCTTGACGGCACCAGCCCGCATAAGCATTTTCCCGTGCAGTACTCACTGCATGTCTTGGATGACGATGGCACGATCCAGCACAAGGAATATCTGGAGCGTGAGGCCCGTTTGCCTGACCGCTTGCTGGAGAGGATGAAGGAGGATATCGGACCGGAAGGCAGTCTGATGGCCTGGCACGCTTCTTTCGAGAAAACCCAGAATCGGCAAATGGCTGCGCTATTCCCGGACGCGGCGGATTTCCTGAACGGGCTTAATGACGGAATGGTGGATCTGGAAGATCTGTTTAAGACGGCCTATGTAGACGCCAGATTTGATGGTTCCACATCCATCAAGAAGGTGTTGCCGATGGTGTGCCCCCATCTCGACTACAACGACCTGGATGTTCAGGATGGCGCGTCGGCGATGGAGTCCTGGAAACGGATGCTCGATGCAGCGCCTGAAGAGGCGGATAGCATTGCTCAATCGCTGTTGAGTTATTGCGAGCGCGACACGTTTGCCATGGTCGAAATATATCGTTTTTTGATGGAATTAATCAGCTAGCAGGCGTTGGTCACCCATATTTTGGCAGTCAACAATTTCAAATAGCCGTGAAATATTTACAAACCCGGCGTGTTCCAGCTAAAAGTAGTGTCTTTGTCTTAACAGTTGGGGAGGTTACGCTAAAGAGGTTTAGGTTGCTCTCATTTGTATCCCAGATGCATCCCAAGACAAAATCTATGGCGTGGGACGGGAAATAATCCGTTGGGTTTAAAAAGGGAAGGAGGATGGTACCAGAGGCCGGACTCGAACCGGCACACCATTGCTGGCGGGAGATTTTGAATCTCCTGTGTCTACCAATTTCACCACTCTGGCACTGCTTAGATTTTACTATTTTCCTTTTGGGGTACAAAATCGCTTGCGGATTTTGAATCCGCCGCGTCTACCAATTCCGCCACCTAGGCATCCTTTGAATGAGGAGAGAGGTGTATGCCTGTCCGGCCAACCGGAGGCAAGCCAAATTCGGCAATTGAGGCGTCTCGCAATAATTACATTGGGAATTATGTATTTAACTTGACAAAACCACTCATTATTTGACTTCTTCTAGCGCGGGTTTCCCACACCTATCTATCCGCAGGACAAATCGCCGTTTCAAATCTTTTGCGCTGGGTATTGGCCGCCTATGATTGGGGAGAGCTCCAGCGCTTAGTAGCATTTTGACTGCTTCATCTAGGTGCCTTTGTGTATGTCTAGCCATAATTTTTGGTTCAAGAATCTCCGCCATTTGTCGAAATCGAACCATCCGCATCCGATCCGACCATCTTTGTCTTTTTTGCTGTTACCTTGCCATTTGCCATCGCCTTCATAAAAAAACCTGATGCCAAGCGGTGTTCCCCGTTTGCCGCGTGTAGAGCAGCTTTCGCAAGCACGCCTTTTCAGTGAATTATGGCTAACGCTTCCGTTAGGCCTCTTTAGCAATTGAAAATTTCCCCTAATGCCGTTACCCGGCAGGTTGCTGCACCGTGCTTGCGCTTGCTTCGTTTCTTCATCCCACCCTAGCATGGGAAGCTTACGGTCAAGGGCAAGTTGATTTATTGGCCGTTCCGTTCCCTCGATTACATCGCGATGGCCCAACGATCCAGATGCCCGTCTGGCAAAGCTAGGCTGCATGCCTGCGCCCTGAACAGGTGATACGAACTGACCTGCCCATCTGTCCTGCCGCGTTGTCCTGCCGCAATTTCCACAAAAATGATTCGCACGCTCGATTTCAATTCCAGGCCGAGAGCCTGTACCGCGTTCCAAACCCCGAATACCTCCACCGCCAGCTATTTGCGCGACATTCAATTCTCCATATCCACATTCTCTGCAATGCCACTGCTGATCCTTAAGAATTGAAAAAACGCCCTGCATCATTCGCTAAGGCACTTATGCTAAGAACCCTATTAAGCCGGCAATGCTTTATAGGCGAGTGCTTTTCCACCCATCCGACTGAACAAACTGCTTAGTCCTTCCTGCGTATCCCGCCCGCAGCACCCTTCATTCGACCTAAATGAAAACTCGTCTACATAAGCCCGACAATGCTTTCTGCTCCAGCTATGATAAATCCCGTTGTAACCGCGCTTTGATACCGCCCAGACGCTTTCCATGCCATTTGCGTGGGCCATGCCGTTTACGAGCTCCTTTGCGCTGCGATTGACCGTATCGTGCCGATAAGCCCTCCCAAGGCCTACATGCCCCTCATGGCCATCGGCGCATAGCTGGCTTCCAGCGGTAGCATTCTCATGGACCGTAGGCTGCAGGGCATGTTGGATCGGTATTGCTTATTGGAACCGCCCTAACGTGACCGCCGCGCGCTTTCATGCCTATGGCTGCTTGCTTGCCAACCGCCCCCCGTCCTGCCTTGAGCCTCTTGCTCTCATGCTTGTCGGCTTCCTTGCCGCCAAGGCAGGTTTCGCCAATCCCTATGTGGCCGCTCAACGCCTGGAGGTCTTCACCGCAAGCCAATCGCGAGCGATGCAACATGCACCATGCCGCCCGTTGCCGTACCCCAATCTCTTTGGATGGTTGCAAAGGAGAGATACCTTTGCGTGAAGCCATCAGGGCGCAAGAGGCATATATCCACTTGCGGATATCCACCTTGCTACGCTCCATCGGCGTATTGGTGAATGCATTGAAGCATCCACGGCAATCCCCACACCAATAATCCCCTGCTTTCTTCTGCGCTGTGACCTTCCCATCACAGCCACATTCAACGCATGCTGGCTTATCGCCCCAGCGTATCCCCTCGAAATACCGGATTGCATCCTCCCCGGCCTTATGCAAGTCCATGATTTCGTACAGGCTTAACGCTGTCGCTTCCTTACCCATGGCATCTCCCCCTGCTTCTTTGCAGAATACTGTAATTAGTAAACATATTATCGGGGTTTCCCAAGGTTTTGTCAAATTTTGTACTGAAATGGTTTATCCTGTTGCCAAGTTAAATACATGATCCCCATTAATTTCTCCTTTGCGAAAAAAGCATTTGAAATCGGGTGGCGGGCTCCCCAAGTTTTCCAGCCTTTCCTTTATGTCGGGCCATGGCGCAGCCTGGTTAGCGCGCTTGTCTGGGGGACAAGAGGTCCCGAGTTCGAATCTCGGTGGCCCGACCATTTTTCGCTCTAGTACCAGAACTCCACCGAGTCGCTTGAAAGCACGTTCACTGATTTCTCTTCGTTTCCTGATTCCTCCGATTGCGTTGCTTGCGACGATCGCCTGGGGATCGAGCTTTGACAAAAGCTCTCCGCAGGGGCCGGATCTCGATTATTTCGACAAGGTAGCCCATTTTTTTGTATTCGGGTTGCTGTCTACTCTTTGGTATCGCTGGCTTCCGGGCGGGTTGAGGTCCAGTAAACGATTCGCATGGGCATTTGCGCTAACAATAGTATATGGAATAGTGGATGAATGGATACAGTCGTACAATCCGCTTCGGACTTCCGATCCGATGGATATTGTCGCAGATGGCGTCGGAGCGATAGTCGCGATAGTCGTTTATTGCCGATGGCGTTTCTACCGTCGCGTTTTGGAGACGCCAATTTTGGATTTATTGAGACTGAAAATCGCCCCTGATTGAACCATCATCTATCGCTTGCCACTTTCGAGAATGTCGCTTGGATAGGCGGGCTTTCTGGATCATCGGAAGCCGGGACGCGAATTTCGAGGCGAATCAATACGGATCGCACTTCAAGCGGTTCAATCGGGCTTTCGGGAATTTGACGGCGGCGGGGCTTTTTCGCGAGGCGGGGCGGTTTTCGGCGTGGGTGGACGATTTGCCGTACGCGCAGGACACGAAGCGGAATCAGTACAAGCGAGTCAATGTGGCGTTTTCGTGGGCGCTGCGAGGGGCGCATCGACCGGCATCCGTTCGCCAGGCTGAAGCCTCCGAGGAGGAAGCGGGCGGACATCGAGTTTCTTTCGCTTGAGGACGGGAGGATCCTGCTGCGGGCGAACCTGCGATTCCCGGGGCGATGCGCTAAGCTGGCTTTGGAGATGTTCGCGGGGATGCGCGCCAGCGCGGTCTCTCGGCTCGAGTGGCGGGACCTCAAGTTCGATCTCCCGGGGATAGAGACTCCGGCCTGGAAGGCGAAGGCGGGGCGGCGGCAGCTGATCGAGGGCTTGCCGACGAATCTCTGGAAGTGGATCGAGAGGGCGGGGCCGGAGGATTTCGCTCCGGCGTGCTAGAAGCCGAAGAGCCCGGAGCATCGGAAGGACTGGATCGACCGTCGCAAGACGGCTTGGATGCATGAGAAGAGCGCCGCTCTGAAGGTGGCGGGATTGAAGATCGCGGCGGCGGACGAGCGGCCGGAGAAGGGGATCTTCGCGAAGTCGCCTCCGAGGAATTGGGCGCGGCACACGTTCGCCTCCAATCATGTGGCGGCGTTCGGGGACTTGGCGTTGACGTCTACTTTGATGAGCCATGCGCAATCGACTGAAGTGCTTCGGGAGCGCGAGTCGGGGCGAGGTTTAGGAAGTTCCGATAAAATATCGGGTTTGTATTGAAGTATAAGCCGCAGTATGTCGTAGGTGTTTATACGTAGACAGAGGATAGGGACTTCAGAAATTAACTGAGATTCGCTACCCTTTCACAATCAACATCTTGCAACCGTAAACGCCTGACTGTCAACGCCGGTTTTCGACGCCGAAAACCGGAAAACAGGCAAGAAGGTATAGAAAAAAGGGGTAGAAAGCCCCGCAAGGGGGGAGGCGTTTCCATGAGTTGACTCCAGTTGCATTGTATGACCTTGCACCCCTAAAACGTCCGGTATAATTGGGGTTATTAAGTATATCATTCCCTAATTTTTGTATATCTTCCGCGTACTACCACAACAGGCGCACACTATCCCTGCACCCCATCGCAGTTTTTCCAAGTGGTTGATACAGGATTGTTCGTCACGGAAAACTTCCAACATTTGAACAAGTGAATTGTATCGCATTTGTGATGCCGCCTTACTTGATGACCCCGATTACAGCCGATATTGTAGGGGTGTGTCATAGTCGGCTCCCCAGTTTCTCAAGTTTGTCTCGCAAGTTTTGTTCGAATTCTCCGCGCTTGATGGTGTCCGCCGCCAAGAGCTTGTCGCTGGATGCTTCAAGCGACAGGACCTCCCAATGGCCCCGCTTCAAACGACGATCTGCACCCATGCGCGGCACAAGCCAAACAATGTCGCCGTCATCAAGGTCCTGAGATGGGTTGCCGGACGGACCACCAATCGCTTCAAAGAACGGATAATCGACAGAAACGGCGAGTTTGGTGCCCCATCGTCGCAAGGTCGGCCCCTTAACTTGAAGTTGCGGCATGAGCCTTTTTGCGCTTGAAGACCGCCAGTCAGGACGGCGCGGCGCAGATGGCGAAGGCGGGTCCCTTTCTTCACTCTCCAACAGCATTCGGAAATCGGCCTCCATGCCTTTGCCAGAGAAATAAACAGCCTGAATCTCCAACCCGTACCAGTCCGACGCCTGGTTATTCCCGGCTACTACTAGATCGATTCGCCCTGCGGCACGCCCGGTTGACGGTGATCGCATAAATGGTACTTCGGGCGCGACATACACATCTTGAAAGCCAACAATCTCAGCGAGCCACAGTGGAATCAGATTTCCCTCCTCGAATCGCCGCGGACAGGTGATAACCGGGTCGTTCTCCCTGGATTGGATCGAACACACGCCGCCTTTCTTGCTGCAAGGCGGGTTTCCCGACTGGAAAGGACAGGGCGGCGGGGCGGTCTGTTTCAATGCGGCTCGGGCGAAAGCCTGCCTTTGAGGCGGCGCAAGCGTTGTTAATGGATGGCCGAACCACTCAGCGATTCCGTACCGGCTCATGCAAACAGCGGGCTGGAAGTAATCACCAGTTCCGGCATTTGGTTGTGATGGGTGTTCTTCATGGATAGCAAAACCGCGTCGAAGTCGTGCTTCCTTACCAGATCAATAATTTGGGGAGATGCGTCATACGTCATTAGGAAGCAAGGACGATACTTGGCAAGCAGCGCGAACAATCTTGCGTGGTCAACTTCCGAATGCGCATAGAGCCGAGACCCGGCGCGCTTGCCGCCGTCACCGGTATATGGGGGATCTAGAAACACCGCTGCCTGGCGGCCCCAGCCGCGCAATAGAGACGGCAACAGCTTTACCCCGTCGCCTTCGAGGAAAGTGATGCGATCATTGCAGTTCTGCAAGGCCAACAGACGCTCGGCAAGCGTATCAGGATACCAGCGCGACAGGATGCCGCGCCCATTCTCGCCCTGGCGGCTAAACGATGCGCCCGGAGCCAAAATCCCGCCCCGCCGGGTACGGTTCAAAACGAGAGTGCGAAAGGCGTGCTCTTCAAGGGATCTAGGCGGTTCGTTCAACAGCTTGTTCAGGCTTTCCAGGGTTGGCTCGAATTGCCTAACCCGTTCAGCCAGCGTTGTCCCTGATTCAAAAGCGCCCCGCCAAAACGCGGCAACGTCCCTGTCAATTTCCAGCATCACGGCCTCACCAACAAGGTTTTCCGCAATCGCCGTCAAGGTCGCGATGCCGCCCCCCGCAAACGGCTCGATCAGGAGCCGCGCGCCCGCATGACGCAACCACTCTCTGATGTGCGGGATCAACCACGTCTTGCCACCGGGATAGCGCAAGGGACTGCGCTGCGGAACGGTCGCGACATTGACGACCGGGATCCGGGAAACGGGAAAATCGGCTACAGCCGTAGCCGCACTCATGATCGCGCCTCTACAATTGTACTGTCTGAAAACAGGAAAGCTGCTAAAATAGGTTCAGATTTGGACATAAGGAACGGGAACAGATGTATCCATCCGCGATTCTATCAGACTAGTCAAGGCTTGGAATAGTCGGGTAGTGTCCTAATTTGAATTGATGAAATCCGGAACTATGTCATTTTTGAAATTGGTGGAGGTGTGGGGAATCAAACCCCATGGGCCACGATTGTAGAGTCCGGCCAGCCTCTGCCGCCCCCATCAATAAGGAGTTTAACGAACCGATTTTCTTTTCTTTATCGGGGTAGACGTTCCGAGTTCGGTTACCTCAATTATTGGATAAGCCTTGTCTATGAATTTCTTAAACTGCTCCCAGCTATTTGAGACCCTCATCAAGGCGGTAACGGCCTCAATGTGGGCTCTCAGTTGCGGATGTCCTACATTTCCGGTAAGCCACTGAAGAAGCTTGTTCTTCCTTCTTCCCTTAGCCACCGGTGGAGATTTAGATTTCAATTCATCGACGATACCAGGGGCAAGTCTTTTGTAGACAATATCCATCGTGTAGGCGCTAATGACCCTTGGCCCCTGCATTGTGGCAGGATCAAATTTCCACTTCTTCAATCGAAATATTTCTTCATAGAAATCAGTCGGAAATGTCTTTGTCCAAGGTTGCAGCTCTTTGGCAATAAAGCGCTCTAGAATCTCCCCCAAGGCGTTTCGGGCCCGTTCGTATTGGTAGCCCGTAGCCTCGTCAACCAGTGCCGTGATGCCAACATGCGCCAGGGCTCGCATTATCAGTTTCGCTTTCGCTGCTATCTCGATTTGGGTTTTGCGAAGTTTGCCGTTTTCGTCGGCGTCTAGCCATACGTCGCATATTTTTGGAATGATCTCGGCCTTGATCCCGATCGCCGACCTCCCGTTTTCAGTCCTGTATTTCACTGTGATATTCTGCAGGTGACCTAAATGCTTGGTTATGAACGGCTGCAGGTTCTTAAATGCTAGGAATCGCGGGACTTCTGCAGGTGAAGCCGAAAAGCAGGACCAAGTATCTGGATTCGCTGATGATCAAGGAGGTTCTAGAGAAACCGCTATGCGTTTTCGGCGGCCTCAAGCGGGAGAACATGGCGGACGGGCGATGCTACTGCGGTGTTGCGAAAACGAGATTTCTTGACAAAGGTATTAAAGTTCCTTTCCCGCCTGACAGACTTTTCGTGGTGTTCGTAAACGATAGAGACGAGATATTCGACTGGGACATGGTCTAGGAGAGTCCCGCATTTTCTAAGTTCCCGAAGGATTTCGACGATAGATTCACTGAATTGCTATGGCCAAAAACAGAGACTTCCTAGATCATATCCTGGAAAGCGTTCCAGAGAAGGGCTCCTTCGAGCCCGGCGCGGTCTACATCGAGGAGGGCGACAAGCTCATCGTGATGATAGAGGACGTTGACTACAATGCAGAGCGGATAGACTCGATACTCACCGTCTACAAGGCGGACAAAGGCGGGCGCGGCATCGGGATCAAGGAGCTGGAGACCGAACTGAAAATCCATAAAGGCAAGGAGACCTGACCGATGGCCATCCCGTCATTTTTAAAACCCATCCTGGGCCCCGCCGTCGAGAAGGTCCTGGATCTCATCCCGAACAAGAACGAGGGCGCCTTGGAAGCGTCGGCGGCCCAAACCCGGGTCAACGAGCGGGAGGCGGCGCCCGGCCATCGGCTGGATTTGCGGCGCCGCGCTGGGGTGGAACTACATCGCCCAGCCAATCCTGATGTGGATCGGATTTCTTTCGGGCCACGATCTTTCCGGCGCTCCGAAACTGGACACGGGGGAGCTCATGACGATCCTGCTCGGAATGCTGGGGCTGGGCGGCCTGCGGACCTGCGAGAAATTCAAGGGCGTGGCCGGAAGGGACCGCCCGGGAAGGCGGCGGGAGCGCTCCTGAAGGCGTTTCGGCCCTTGCAATGGCGGCGATAATACATAGCTTGAAACGGAAATGGAATCGAAAGAGACGCTCGGAAAACCGCACCCCGCGCGGCGCCCGGTAACGATCCGGATCTACCCGCGCGACGACTATTGCAGCTACGAGGACCCCGTAAACGAAATCTTCATAGAGTCCACCCTGGACGAGGCGGGCTGTCTCAACGACGGCTTGCTCATGTGGCAGTTCTGGCTTGAGCGCATAGAGGGGATCCGGTGCCCGAAAGGCCCTAAGGGGAAGGAGGCCCCCTTGCGGGGGCGGTTTGTGGAAACAAGAGGATCGCATGACTGATCTGCGTATTTAGAAGCTTCTCTACAAAATCCCATTCCTTACGTGTTATGTATTCGGAATCCGAATTTCCTGCTTCTGGAGCTATTTCTAGAGATGAAGTTGTACTCATTCGTAGGCAATTATCGTCTTTATACGATTTTTCCTCTCGAGAAGACACCCTGAGGGGAGTTGGTTTACAAGCCAGATGAAAAGTTCCCTAACGAAGTCATCGTAAATGATGTAATCGAGTTTCCGGAGGAGAGTGAGTTGCCGAAGTTGTCTGATCTAAAAGGTATGGCCCGAAATGCAACCAACGGATTGAGCTCCGAGGAATTCACCAGAAAAATTAGGGGAATGATATATTTGACATCCCTTATTCATAAGGAGCTGGAGGAGTTTCCGTAGTTCCCTGGAGAGCTAGCTTCTTGAATGCCGATCCCGGGAGGGGTCGGCATTTTCTTGCAGATTATTGATAGATAGAGTGAGTGCCAATATCTAATGATATAACTTTGTTATCTTCGATGTAGAATACCGACCTGAGGTCTGCTTCAATCCAACAACTAAAAACGTTGGTTTTGAATTTTGCGGTCAGCTTTTTGATTTTGTGCGTTCGAAGGGACGAGTCGAAAGGATCTCTTTTGAAGACATCGAACTTCTCCTTTGCCAAACGCTTTTGAGGAGTGGAAAGCTTATTGAACGACTTTTTGTAGTGCTTTGTTTTATGAAACGTATAGGACACGAAAGGCTAGTCCTCCAGTCCTATGTCAAAATCTTCCAGCTCTCCTCTTTGAGCTTCCTTCCACGACGCTAACAAAGACTCGGGAATGTCGTCATCGGTTTCGAGAATAATGGCGTTTCCCACGCTCGCGTGATAACAAGGCACTGTTTTTATGAAATGAGGCCGCTCGCTTAAAAAAACGCTTTGGGCTTCATTGGGGGTTTCAATGGGAATTGGCATGGATCTATTTGGTTTTGGGTAACAGATTAATTGTGATCGGCCTCTTCGTAAACTCGTCTCCATTGAGAAGGAGTTTGATTTCGTACTTTCCTGGTTGATGAAACGTCACTGGAGGTATCGGAAAGGGTATCTCCAAGTATTGATCTTGATCGAAGTTCGTACCGCCTCTTTCCATTCTCGCTGATGTCGCGCACAATACATGACCAGTTATCGGCTCGGCTATTTGCAATGAAAATGTCATTTCTGTAGCAGCACCCAAATTCGTTAGCATAATTGTCGCATAAAACGGAGCAACGGTCGCAGGGAATTCTCGCAGATTGAATTGTGAAAAACAACCGATCAAGGACAACTTATTAGTGTTCGCCTCCACTATGGCGCTATCAGACAACAGGAAAGCTACTAAAACGGGCTCGGATTCGCTCATACAATTAGTTTCGGCTTATGAGTCTAGAAGTTTAACACACTAGTCAATAGATCAATTTGCCTATTAATTGGACAGTTGCTCAGGAACCCTGTTCAGAAAACTTTCAATTCTCGCGGGACCAGTGTAAGTCTAGCGTTTTGCTGCCGCTCCAAACGAGCGACTTTTTGCACCTCGATTCAAACCGCATGGGAGTGATATGGTTTGATGTGGGTCGGCTACCTGGCCGGGCACGACCTCTCCGGCGCTCTCGCGCAGGGGGCCTTGCATTCGATGTTCTTTCTAGCGCTTAAGAACATCAGCTCGAATCATTTACACAAAAAATTTTACAGGCTCTTACCTAAGGAGCACCGACTTGTTGGAACGTTCACTCGTCCTTGTCTACTCCGACGCTTGCGTGATCTTGCTGATTGCGGGAACAAGCGAATCCAAATCAATCATATCGCTCAATTTCTTAGTTAGCTTGAATGTGACTGATTGTCCTTCTGCCATTCTTACTAATCGTCCCGCATTACCTTCAGCTACATCTCCCTTTCGCCATAACGAATAGACTATCTTTTGTGGGCAGAGCCCGACACAGAGCAAATAATTGTAATCGCGATCTAATCTGACGTGGTTGTATTGAAAAGTTCCATTTGCACCGAGTGACGCGGTCTTTACTTCAAACTTAACTTCGCCGATGTGAAGGTCTGTCTTTGATGTTCGATTTTCCCCGTTTTCTGCCTCAATGCCAAATTTCTTGAGGTATTGAATGATAAATTTCTCGCCAACTTCTCCTCTATTCGTGTTGCCGAGCAGGCGATACCCTAGAATCGGTGAGCCCTGCCAAATATCTTCAGGAGCTTGTTCTTTGATGATTTCTACGAGTAATCCAATTGGGTCCATAGGTGGGACAAAACTAGTTGGTGAAAAATCGTCAAACCTACACTTTTCGCTTGAATTGTGTGTAACACAGAATTGAATGCACGATAATGAGCAAAACTACCAATAAAACATACGGAAGAACTCCTGATGATCCTGATGGTTCTCGAATCTCGATGCACATACGAATGCGTCCTTCGGTAAAAAGTAGGCTCAAGACTCTCGCCGAGGAAACCGGAAGAACTATGATAGAAATTCTAGAATCTGGTGTGGCTGTCCAAGAAGACCAGCAGGAATTCAATATGGTATCTCGTGTTAATGGCACCAATGGGGCCGCACCTAGAAGGACCGTAAGGTATGCGCATGGAAAAAACCTTAAGGCAAAGAAGACGGCCCGAATAAATGGCGGGTCTCCTACGAATGATCTAGTGCTATCCTGCTACCAAGACTCAAATAATGCAGTATTCCCTCACATACTTAAGCTATATGTGCCTGAGGGCTCGAAGATAGCCGATTGCACTTACGGAAAAGGAGTATTCTGGAAGGACGTCGACCAAACAAAATACAAATGTTTTTTTTCCGACCTGAAAAGAGAAGGTGTGCCAGAAAATGTGAAAGCTGGGGTGGATTCTCGGAGATTGCCCTACAAAGCGAAATCGCTCGACGCTCTAGTATTTGACCCGCCTTACATGCATACTCCTGGAGGGACTGCTCATAACGGACACCAGAACTTCGAACAGTATTACGCGAACAATGCCGAGATAGATGAGCAGGTAGCTAAACAGATCTGGAAGGAGACTAATGGATCTCCGCCGAAATATCACGAAGCTGTTCTTGATCTATATTTTCGTTCTGCCCGAGAAGCCATTCGGGTGCTCAAATCGGAAGGAGTCTATATCGTAAAGTGTCAGGATGAGGTGTGTGCAAATCGTAATCGATTTACTCACGTAGAGATTATGAACGAATTGGCAGCCTATGGATTTAAGTGCTTGGATATTCTTGTCGTTATGAGGAACAACAAGCCGGGGGTGAGTCGACTTAAGAATTCGCAAGTTCACGCGCGGAAGAACCATAGTTATTTTTTGGTCTTTAGAAAGGGGAAGTAACTTCGGTAACGCGGTTCACTAGTGTCCAACTAAGGATGTGTTTCTATTTTCTAAGGTTATGGCGTTTGATGCGCCCTGGAAAAAGAGGGCAATCGATCCGTTGGGTTTAAAAAGGGAAGGAGGATGGTACCAGAGGCCGGACTCGAACCGGCACACCATTGCTGGCGGGAGATTTTGAATCTCCTGTGTCTACCAATTTCACCACTCTGGCACTGCTTAGATTTTACTATTTTCCTTTTGGGATACAAAATCGCTTGCGGATTTTGAATCCGCCGCGTCTACCAATTCCGCCACCTGGGCATCCTTTGAATGAGGAGAGAGGTGTATGCCTGTCCGGCCAACCGGAGGCAAGCCAAATTCGGCAATTGAGGCGTCTCGCAATAATTAATTTCTCCTTTGCGAAAAAAGCATTTGAAATCGGGTGGCGGGCTCCCCAAGTTTTCCAGCCTTTCCTTTATGTCGGGCCATGGCGCAGCCTGGTTAGCGCGCTTGTCTGGGGGACAAGAGGTCCCGAGTTCGAATCTCGGTGGCCCTAGGGGTGGTAAGTGTTTATGAACAAACACTTAGGATTTTTTAAAAGTAGAGTGGGCTTTTATTATCGCCAATTATTGGCAGTAATAGATTGCTTTTTGCAAGTGCATGCACTGTAATGCACTCATGCCCACTGCCACTAAAAACGGACTTGTTGCTGCAGAGTTTCCCGCCAAATCGGGGATCATGATTCAAGAGGTTATAAACACCTCGGGTGGTGAGATCTTTGGCGGTTCGTTTGAAGTGCTGATTCCTGCGAAGGTGAGGGGTAGGGGCAAAGGAGGCAGGATAAGAAAGCGCTTCAAAAAAATGGAAGATGCGAAGCGATTCGCGAAAGAGCAATATAAGGGTTTAGGTGCTAGAGGGTCCGCTTTCTTTAGCTTGAACACCCAGTTGCAGGACGAGGTTGCCGCACTTGTTCCAGAGCTGGAAAAGTCAGGTCAGTCGTTGGACGAGTTGAAAGAGTTCATCAAGAATTTGGAGTCGGAGGATGCCAAATTGTCGGATGTAGCCAAAGGGTTTTCCCGTTTAAGAGCCGCTGGCCTAGACTTTGACCGGTCAATTAGGTTTTGCGAGACCCACCTGATCCCCGCCGGAGGAGACATTACCTTTTCAAAGGTGGTTGAAGAGATGATTAATCTCAAGAAGGAGAGGGTATTAAATGGGTCTCTCAGACCAGTTAGTCTTGATACGTTCACTCAACAGACGAGAAGGATGGCCAAGGCCTTCGGAGAGTTGAAACTAGAGTTTGTTTCAAGAGCCGTCATCATGGATTGGATCAAAGGCTTGGGAGTGTCGGGGCGTTCCAATCAGAATTATCTAGATGCCTGTATTGAGGTTTTCAACTACGCCATAGATGAGGATTACATTAAATTCTCACCGTTTAGCGGTTTCAAGGGGCAGAAGAGAAAAGCCCTAATAGGATCTGGCGAGAAAGGTAAAAACATTACGATACTATCCATTGATGAAGTAGAAAGATTGTTAGGCGTTGCACGAGAACTGAACGAAATTGGATTTTTGGGCTACCTGATTATAACCTTATTCTGTGGAGTCAGAGCCGAAGAAGCCAAGCGTTTGGACTGGAAGGACGTCCATGACCGCCAGAAAGAGCCGTCTTTGACTATTGGTCCCGAAATAGCAAAAAAGCGAAGGATACGTCATGTGGATATTCCGCCAAACGCGGTGAACTGGTTGTCATTGATACCGTATAGAAGTGGCAAGGTGGTGGAGTTTAGAGACAAGAACCATTTTGACCGAATGTTTCGCAAACTCAGGGGTAGGGCTGGTTTCAGGAAAAAGAACGATAAGGGTAATTGGGGTTTCAACATGGAACAATAATGTGATTCGTCATAGTTTTGGAACTTACCACTTCGCTCTTTACGGAGACCCGATAAAGACGGCTGTCCAGATGGGCCATAAATCGGATGATCAAGTGCTATTTGACCACTACCGAGCTTTGGCGACTAAAGCTGAGGGGCAGGCATTCTTTTCGATAACGCCACCTGCAAGTCAGACGAAGACCATCAAAACGAAATGATAGAAAGTTACGCTTTTAGAGAAATCGAAAAGAAGTTCGCCAATCTGAAGGAGGCCGCGAGTCCCGGCGGCGATAAGTCTAAATTCACGGAGGCCCTGCTCGCTCTCGCAGAAAAAACCGTTGAAGAGTTGCACGCCTGTGAACGTACCGAGATCGAAAAACTAGCGGTTAAGAAGTATCGCTGGCCCGTCATGACCTCGATCTTCTCGAATGGGCCTGAAGAGATTTCTTGTTACGCGGAGGAGATTGGGCTGGGCAGAGAGTTCCCAATAAAAAAAGTTAAGTGCAACGACTCCTTGAGGCTTTGGGTCGCTGGTAAAATCGCTCTTATCGTCGAGATACAGTCGAGGCGAAGCTGCTTAGACAATCCCGCTCTATCAGATGAGCAGGAACATTTGCATGAATGGATTTTGGAGCTTGAACCGCCCGCCCTCAAAGTCGCCAGAGAGTACGCCAGATTATTGAGATTTTGGTTTTTGATCGAATTTCAGGGGAGTATGACGATGGGAGATTTAGACGAGGGAAATGAGTATTTGAATCCGCTCATTGATGGTAGGGCAAAAAACAGGGCGACTAGCATCGCCAAGAAGGATTGGGATAAACGAATGGACCGGGCGAAACAAAGCCTGGCGGAAGAACTAAGCCAACTAGGTGGCGACCACATCGCTACTGCCTATGACTTGGAAGAGAAGATAAAGGAAGAGGGCCAAAAGAAGGCTTCAGTGACTCAGGAAAATCTTGAAAACGCGCTTTTGGAGACTCTTTCCAGGGAGTTAAAGGCCGTTCTGAGGCATTAGCCCAATTGTGCCGAACGCCTAAAATTCGGCTGAAATAGTCGCTCGCGACATCAGTACGAAAGCGGTCGATTATGACATGATGGGCGTATGCAAGTACGCATAACGAAACCTGTCACCGCAACGTGTATCCGCTCTAACCCGCCGGTCAATATGTCCGTGTTGGAAGCTAGCGAATACCTTAACATCTCTGAGCGGAAGCTAAGAGATCTAATCGCCTGCGCTGCTTTACGGTACGCGAGAATTGGCAAGAGAATCATCCTGCGGAAGCAAGATCTGGATTCCTTCTTAGAGGGGATGGTCATTTAATATGATCAGCCAAAACAAGCAGTCTCGTTCTGCTATTCAGGGCGGCAACATCCAACCTAGCAATCCGCAACGGTGGGCGAAAAGACGCGAGTCCCGTTTTACCGACGCGATAACCGCGACAAGTGGAACTCTCTCTCGAAAAGTGGGAATCGGACCCTCGAAAAGCGGGACTCCGCCTCTAAAAAGTGGGATTCGGACCTATTTGAAGTGCGTTTTGGCATCGAAAGTGGGACACACTAGTAGTGGAGGGGTTGAGGGATGTAGACAGTATAATACTCTCACCAAGGAGAGTACAATAGATGTACTTTACCCAAGTACTCAATGTCCCTGTATAAGCCACACGGGGAAAGCTCTGAAGCCACCAGCCGATGCTGTAAACGCCATGCTCCTGATTATGCCGATCGAAGCGAGAGAGCTATACCGCCGGCTTACATCGCGAGGCGTGAGGCTTCGCTATAAGAAGTTTTTGGAGATATGTGTTTATCTCCACCATCAGTGGTTTAAGTCAAAGCAGCAGGATCTCGGAGGTCTTTTTGAAACGTCGGCAGATGAAGCGAAATGCTTTGTCAAAGAGCTGAGTGTGAACGGAACGAGAACCGCTCTGCCGGCGTTGCTCGACGACATTGGCATAACCACGAAGAAGCCGGGCTACATAAAAGGAGAGCAAGCGATACGTAGGGCGTTTAACGGAAATCCAATTGATTGTTTTGAGCTACTTCCGTGCAAGCTGGAATGGGTTGATAACATTGAGAGGAAGCTAAAGAAGTTATTCGATTCATACCTCGAGCGTCAGGAGCTTGTTCATATAAAAAATTCCTACAACGCGTTCAGCTTTTTAGATTCCGACCTAGATGAGATAGAAAGCCGCTACACCCGAAGCAAAAAATCAAATCAGTGGGGATACCACTACTCTGGATATGCCGAGTCTGTCCGAAGCGGCGAGCCGTGGCAGTCTAGTCCCAATGGTAATCGCGTTTATGCGTACGTCCGAAACTTCCCCTCAGACTTCAGAATTAGAGGTTTCTTCGACTACAAAGGTAGCATCGAGAGGGTTTGCTTAGTGGACCTTAAATCGTCCCACCCTACGATGCTTGTAAAGGTTCTGAGAGACTATCTTAGCAAGCCCCGTAATGGCCCTGAGAGCGTTGAGAATGCCCTTTTAGAACTAGAAGAATACCTCTTCCCTCGTCCATTCAGGGAAGCTGTACGAGAGCATTCAAGGGCCTGAAAAACGCAAGGATTCTAAGGTTAAATTCCAAAAATGGCTAAATGGTGAGGGATGGCACTACCAGGAGGTAAACGACTGGTTTCAGAGACGCTTCCCAGAGCTGTTTTGCATCATCAGAGCATTCAAGAACCATGAATCATTCACCCCCTTGCACAGCCATTTTCGAAGAATAGAGGCGGCGGCAATCATGCAAGCAGTCAAGTTCTGTCATGATCGAAGCATACCAGCAGTGCCGATTATTGATGAGATAATGGTGCCAGAATCTGAGGGCGAGAAAGTCGCTCAGCAGCTGCTATCCTTACTCAACCAGCAGTTCAGCCTGAAGGCTGTAGTCAGTGTCGATTACCATGACTCGAACGCCGAGGACTTCGCCCGCGAGAAGGTTTTTCGCTATCAAGAACCATCGGCCCAGGACAAAGTTTTGACACCCTGCCCCGACGGATACTGCCCTGATTGCTGGGATAATAATTGTGTGTACTTACTGAACTCTCCGTTTCCCTGTAGCCATGTTAGGATCGGCCAATCTTAGCTTCTGCGAGAGCAGGGGGCCTCCGAAAACCTAAACGCCTTTGCAATTAGATCGCGTCGGGGATGGCAGAAAAAATATCGGGTAATTTAGGTATTGTAAAAAACCGAACCGGAGAGCCACCAGATTCTTTTCCACTTCAACGACTCACTTTATTTCTCAGCCGATCGAGCGAAGCCTCAAAAACCTTTGCCGTTGTCCTGCAGTCATTTTCAGCCCTATGACTGCCCCTCGTCGAAAACCCTAGGTCGGCTGCGATATGTTTCAATTTCCAAGAATTCCTTTCAGGGAAAGCTCTCCTAGCTATTTTCAAGCTACAGTGAATTTTATTCGTAAGTTCCATTCCCCTGCTACCTAGCACAGAATCGATAAAAGCTATATCGAACTTAGCGTTGTGTGCCACTATCGGATTATCCCCAATGAAATCCATTAATGTACGTAAAACCGTATCCAAACTTCTACCCTCTCTTGCTAGCATTCTCTGCGTGACCCATTTACTCTTGTAGCCTCGTGCGGTATCCGACCTTCGATTTTAACAAGGCTACTGAAGCCATCGCTGGTTGGACGCCCATCTTCCACCTTTAGAGCAGCGATTTCAACGATCTCGTCATCCGCAGAACTAAGACCAGTCGTTTCAATATCTATTACTATATAAACATTCCCAATGGACTTTAACGTTTGAGAAGCACTACAGAATCGGTCGCTCTTTTCCATTTCGCGAGCGAACTCGATCTCGCTACTTAGCCTTCCCTTTATCCAATCCTCTATCGGAACACTATCTCTTCTGCTTCCTTCCCAAAAATCTCTTGAGACGCAATTATTAATGACGGCAGGAAACAATTCCAGCGGACCATGATGCTCCTTGGGTGATCCCCATTTAGCACGTATTATAGATCTGTCGGTTTTGTTGAGTAGCGATAGCTTGTCGTAGCCTATCTTGTCGAAATCTATGGATATATTCTCTAAATCGCTTACCGCTAAAAAGCTATGGAGCCTCGTTTTATAACTACAATCGTCTATCGAGAAGTAGAGCTGGTCTAATATCTCGTAAAGAAACGCCAAACGATATAGAAAATTTATCGCGCTATCATAATTTTCTGCAGCTTTCTTTTTCGCACGAATGACTTTCCTCACAGCGACTGCCAATCCCTTTATGCTTCCGCAATTCGGGTTAGTCCTAGCTGCAAGGGTTTTGAACTCATTGTCGCCAAAATCTTCTTTCGGAATTAGGGGGTAAAACCACTTGGGAAAACCCTCAAGGTCCATCTCCAATGGAGGATAATCACTTTCCCAACGCTCACTTTTTCTAAGTTTCCGTGCTTCTAATTCTGCTATGAATTTCCACTTTCCATAAGCCTCGTCCAACCTCCGCCCACCTTCGATAAATTCAGACCGCTTTTCAACTTCGTGATGTATATCTAATTCTTCTGGAACATTTTTCTCGTACTGGCCAACAGCATCAAGTTGAGCAAGGGACTTCACAAGCTTGCACACAAACCAACCGTCTTCAGTGAGAAAAAACTGTGGTTTTGCGGTAACGGCATCCCGCTGGACACAAAGACCATTCGAAGCTTCATCAAAAGCTATAATTTTGCTGTATTTTATCCGAAATCCTTTCGATTCACCATTAAAATAGATGTGTCTTGTTGTTACACCCATCATACCGGCGTCTTTTAGAGTGTCGCCCTCGGCATAATCTACCCCTTGAAAAAGCCACACAAGTTTTTCCCCTTTTTGAAAATTGAAAGGGAGATCACCTTTCACTCTCATTTTCTCAGGTATCTCCCCTTCTTCAACCTGCCTTATCACACTCGCTTTCACGAAGTTCGAGAATGATCCATTTGCATCGAGATCCTGTTGGCTTAGTTTGAAATAGTTGATGAAGGTAGAGAGTCTATCGTCCTCAAATTCTACAAGGCTTCCTCTTTTGAATACGTCTTTTATTAGGCCATCCCACCCCCGAGCTAGTATTTTCTTTGGGCATCTACTTCTATATAACTTTTCTTGAGCTATAACGTTTATCCTCTGCTCGATTTCCTGAAAGTCCTGTCGCGATATCACTTCTTCTCGCAAGATATTTATAATTTCCTTAGCCCCTTCCAATGATCTTGAATGGCACTCTTTGTGTTGTTTTCTAAACAAACCAGCTGGTTTTCCACAATATACGCAAGTTCCCACAGTCCGTTGATATCTCCTATTTAATCCGTAATCTCATACACCTCAACCAGCACCTCACCAACTCCTTCGTCGGCCGATCTTACCTGAACCGTGTAAACCCCTTCATCGAGCGTTAAGAGAGCGGCAGCACTACTGGTATCGTCGGTCATGAATGGCAGACCTTGGAAAGTCTCAGTCGGCTCTAGCGGGAATGCTCCAGCCGAACTCATCGCAGCTACTATTTCCGCTACATTGCCGTTGTCAGCCTTCCAATCATCGATCGTGCCTACTAAATCCGGCGGATTGCCATCCCATCGGGACTTATAAATACTCATTGTTGGATTTTGCATCGGCGAGGGGACGCCCAAATCCATAAGTTTCGGACCAACAGCTCGAATAAGCAGCTTCTTCTGCTCACCCAACACTGTGAAACCTGGTGTTACGATTTCCCCTTCGCCTAAATCAACCCGAGCCGATACGTTGACAATCGTCCTTGCGGCCTCGGCAGCATTACTCATCTGGGCCATTGTCGCCAGCTCGTAGGTTTCAGGGGACGCGGTCACATCCTGTTGGCCAAGTGTCCTGGAAGCAGCTTCAGCCGCACTCAAATCAGTCGCCGTGTAGAGACTGTACGACGAAGGGTCAGAGGTGACGTCATCCTGTCCATACCCTCTGTAAATAGTTGCTACAGCTGATACTTGCGGCAATGTATAGAGATCAAAAGTATTGGGATCGGAGGTAACATCTTCCAGACCAATAGTTCTAGCCGCAGTAATTTCGTCGGCGGTGTGAAGACTATACGAGGATGGTTCTGACTGGACGTCGTTGCGGCCATCATCTATCGCGTTGGCGACAAGCAAAGCGTTGTGTGCGTTGAGTCTGCCACCGCTCACACACAAACCTTCATAGATGTCATCTTTGACGACGGACCCCAGTATAGCCTGCTTTATATCTGCTGCTGTCCAATCCGGCTTTATTCGCTTAATCGCTGCTGCTGTAGTGGCTACCATGGGTGCGGCTAATGAGGAGCCATTTCCCCAAGTGTAGCCCCCTCCAAGCTTAGTGGTTTTGATATACCTAGCAGGGGCGAATAAATCGACGCTCGTCTGCCCATAGTTTTGCCTAATTGTTCCATCATAATCGTGGCCGCCACACGCTATTATATTTGGGTTATCGTAGTTTGAAGGGTAGTGAGGTTCTGCGTCATTGTCTTGTGCCTCATTCCCTGCTGATAACGTTAATAGCACGCCAGCAACTTCAAGTTCTGAAATCAGTTCGTAATAGGACTGCGAATATGAACTACCACCTCCCGAAAAATTAATAATAGGAACTCCATGATCTTTCAGATAAGACATTGCTCGCATCACATCTGAGGAGGACCCACTTCCTTCCTCTGGGAATATTTTGCATGGCAAAATGACAGGGTTGAAAGCAGGCCTGCAACACCAGTCGAATTGTTTACGTTAGCCGCTATCACTCCAGTAACAATGGTGCCGTGGCCTCTATCATCAACCGGATCGTTGTCATTATTGACGAAGTCCCAGCCGAAAACATCGTCGACGTAGCCGTTGCTATCGTTGTCGATCCCATCATCCGCTATTTCATTCGGATTAACCCAAAGCAGACCCTGCAAATCGAGGTGCGTTTTGTCGATCCCTGAGTCTATTACGCCTATAACAACTTCTGGAGTATCCGGTAGTACGTCCCAAAACTCTATTGCATCGAGGTCGATATTATCTACTGCACCAGACCACTGCCCCGTGTTTTGCAAATGCCATTGGTCGCTAAAGTATGTATCGTTTGGTGCATTCATGGGAAAAACGATTCCATCGACTTCAGCCCTGATAATGGCTCCAGATGAAGAGGTAAAAGAGGCGATGCATTTCTGAAGTGAATCAAGATCAGCTCGTTCCAAAATAACGCTGTACAAGTCGCCTCCCAAATGAGTTCGTACGCTACCCGCAATTGGCTCGAGATTTGATTCCAATTCCGGAATCGATAAACCTTCTCTGACTTTCACAATGATTTGGTCTGAGTGGTAAGCGTCATACCTCACCTGCCCAGAAGCGTTCCTTCTCTCCGCTACTATTACAGGAGTTTCATGGATCTTCGACTGGACTAGTAGTCTCTTTATCTCAGAACCTTCCTCAAATTGCGTCTGAGTATCGAGGATCTCTCCCTCATCTATTATTTTTTTAATCCGGGACGAGAATCCAAGAGACTCCTCATCATTTTGACTCTGGATTTTATCACCAATAGCTGTGCCATTTTTTGTAACTGCACTGATTGTAGGGTTATTCGCGTCTAACTCCTCTTCACCTCGTGCAATTTGCTGCTCTGGAACTTTCTCGTCTGGCGAACGCACTACACCATCAACAGGCGGGCTACTATCAGTTTCGAAGGTGTTCGGGGAGGCTTCCTCTGGCGCTGTAAAGAAAAAATATGATAGCCCGATAACTGCCAAAAAAATAAATATGGCTGAAGTAAACCATGCCGGATTTTTATCATTAACTTTCATGAGCATTAATTTTTAGAGACGTATCTTACGATCATTCCGTTATCTCATAAACCTCAACCAGCACCTCGCCCACTCCACCATCGGCCGAGCTAACCTGTACCGTGTAAACCCCTTCATCGAGCGTTAAGAGAGCGGCAGCACTACTGGTATCGTCGGTCATGAATGGGCGTCCTTGGAAGGTTTCATTCGGCAATAGCCGCCAGAAACTCCTCATCAAAGAAAACTTTTTCTATAGTGGGGATTGTCGCTCCTACGATAGCCTTACCCTCAGGCTTCCCAGTACCACCCATAACACCGATCCATCGGCTATCTTCGCCGCCATATCGATTTTCAAAAGCCACTTCTCCATTCGGCCCATAAACACGCACCTCTATGTTTATCTTCGCTTTCGCCGGAGCCAACAACGCATCGAACGTATAAATTGTTGTATTTAGCAAATCGACTTCAATATACCTCGCCCCATCAATGGGGTCCTGCTCTTTATTTACGAATCCTAGCCTATAAACTTTATACCCTTTTGCCGCTAGTCGTGTCTTGAAATCTCCTTCGATGTAACCACCAAGGTCGGATCCCACAATTATCTTCACGCCTCCAACAGAACCCGCTTCATTGTTCACTCGTTTGTCTTTGACCGGTGCCAAAACAACCACACTGGACTCCGGGCCAAGCGCAGAGGCTTCTCCTCCCTGGTGGACCGGAATGATCGCCTGCTGTGAAATGCAGCCTGTTAGTAGGGTCCCAATGCAAATCAAGCATACAGAAGCCAAAGCTGGGAATCTGATCATCGAACAGCCTACTTTCCGAATTTCTTAGCTATTCGCTTATTGGGACCAACTTTACGGAAACTGGGTTTGGAGATAAGTCTCTCATTGAACCGTTGTTTCCATCTACCACAGCTCCTATAGCTCCGCCAAGTAGGACGTTTCCGGCCATACCCATACCCCCCGATGAGACCATCTTCGGGTTAACATTCACTTCCAGGGTCTCATATCCCTCCTTCTGGATCTTAACGACCAGTGGGTGCTTTCTGGGAACTTTGAAGGAAGTGGGAGTTTTGCCGGTCATTCCATTAGATAAAAGAACGGTGGCACCAGCTGGTTCTGATTCAACTACGAGGACATCATTCGTCCCCCTCGTTACGGTTGCACAGCCATGAAACAGCCCGACAAGAATCAATAAACCGGAGGAGAGGAGGTAAAAGAAGGGGAAACGCATGACTTAGTCTTTTTCACCTCCCTACTATTTCAACGCTAAAATCCTATTTTTTGGATAAATTTCCTTTTACTTGTAATTACGCGTTAAGATTTCTTCTGTTTTGAAAATCGATTCCTTCATGAGCCTCGCAAACACTCTAAACAGAACCCTCAAAGATCTCGCTCTGCGAAATAACAAGTTCGCCGAGGCGTGCGGAGTCCCCAATTCCGCCATGACCAACGCTCTCAGCGGGCGTCCAGTACGAGCCAAGACTATGAAGAAGCTTATGAGCTATCCGGACCTTACTTCTGAGCAGGTCAACCGGTTAGCGGTGGCGTGGATTGAGGACAGACGAGACGACTTAGGCATGAATACGGATGATTTCCACATCGTTCCCTCCAAGGGCGAAACGATCTTCAGGATTACGGGCGATCCCGTGCTGGTCCAGGCACTCAGAGAGATCGGGCTTGAGGCTATGGAGGACAAAAAGGTCTACAATATGGTCATGGCGATCAGGGATGCTGTGGTGGGCGAGAAGTGAGAGGAAAGGTGTTGTCTAGCCGTTGCTTTTGACAACTTAGCTACGCCGTACCATGTCCTTTTTTCAATCTGCTCGCGTTTGGTTCTATCATTCCACTTCCCCCGGTCTAACTGTCGGGGCAGGCCCTAGAAAATTATAGCCAAATTGTTTGCCGATTAGTGCAGGGTAATTCAATCTAAATTATCGATAGACAAAAACAGCAGATTCGTAAGTAATTGATAAACAGTATAAGAGACTGAATTAGAGAGTTTTACGGTTAGGCAGGAACTCATGTAGATCTGAGTTCGAATCTCGGTGGCCCGACCATTTTTAGCTCTAGTACCAGAACTCCACCGAGTCGCTTGAAAGCGCGTTCACTGATTTCTCTTCGTTTCCTGATTCCTCCGATTGCGTTGCTTGCGACGATCGCCTGGGGATCGAGCTTTGACAAAAGCTCTCCGCAGGGGCCGGATCTCGATTATTTCGACAAGGTAGCCCATTTTTTGTATTCGGGTTGCTGTCTACTCTTTGGTATCGCTGGCTTCCGGGCGGGTTGAGGTCGAGTAAACGATTCGCATGGGCATTTGCGCTAACAATAGTATATGGAATAGTGGATGAATGGATACAGTCGTACAATCCGCTTCGGACTTCCGATCCGATGGATATTGTCGCAGATGGCGTCGGCGCGATAGTCGCGATAGTTGTTTATTGCCGATGGCGTTTCTACCGTCGCGTTTTGGAGACGCCAATTTTGGATTTATTGAGACTGAAAATCGCCCCTGATTGAACCATCATCTATCGCTTGCCACTTTCGAGAATGTCGCTTGGATAGGCGTGCATGAAGGATCATCGAATTGAGGAGAAAATCCGACACTTGAGGTCGGAGATAGAGCGTCACGACACGCTCTACTATAAGAATTCGGATCCTGAGGTAAGCGATGCGGAGTACGACGTTCTCAAGCGTGAATTAGAGGATCTGGAAAGCGCCCATCCTGAATTTGCGACTGGCGATTCTCCTACGCGCCGGGTTGGAGATGATTTGGTTGAGGGATTTGAATCCTATACGCACCGGCTTCCAATGCTGAGCCTGGACAATACGTATTCGAAAGATGAATTCTTCGCATTTGTGGAGAGGGTTGAAAAAGGATTGGAGACTAGTGGAATCGAGTTCGTTGTGGAGCCCAAGATCGATGGGGTTGCTGTTAGCGTCACCTATGAAAACGGAGTTCTTGAGCGGGCGGTAACGCGAGGGAATGGAACTGAAGGAGACGATATTACAGCGAATGCGCTTTTTATTGATGAGTTGCCCAGGCGAATGAAGGGGTCTGCGATTCCGGCGATTCTTGAGGTTAGGGGAGAGATCTACATGCGTAACGATGAGTTCGACCGGATCAACGAAGACCGGATCGCGGCAGGATTGGAAACTTTCAAGAATCCGCGTAATCTCGCTTCGGGCACGGTCAAGATGTTGGACCGCGATGAAGTGGCCAAACGAAAATTGGACGTGGTTCTTTACGGAATGGGGTATTGCGAACCCGATGCAGTTTCGACTCAATCCGAGTTTCACGAGAAGCTATTGGAATGGGGATTCCCCGTTGGAGAGAGCTTTTGGAAGGCGGAGGGCGCTGAAGAAGCATGGAGCGCAATCGAGGAGCTGGACTTCATCCGCGATTCCTTTCCCTATCCTACCGACGGGGCGGTCGTAAAAACGAATCTACTATCGCAGCAGGACCTGCTCGGTTCGACTTCGAAAGCGCCTCGATGGGCAATTGCGTTCAAGTATGCGGCAGAGCAGTCGGAGACGTTGCTTGAAGGAATCACGCTTCAAGTGGGCCGGACGGGTGTGTTAACGCCTGTCGCCGAGTTGAAGCCGACTCAGCTTGCCGGTACGACTGTTTCTCGAGCGACGCTGCACAATCAGGAGGAGATGGAACGAAAGGACGTGCGGATCGGGGATTCCGTCATTGTGGAAAAGGCGGGTGAAATTATCCCAGCTGTTATCCGAGTTGCGCTGGAGAAGCGTCCCGATAATAGCGTTCCGTTTGCCTTTCCCGATTCATGTCCAGAATGTGGAACGAAAACGATCAAGCTGGAAGGGGAGGTTGCGCTTCGCTGCATTAATCAAGATTGCCCGGCCCAGGTACGGGGACGATTGGAGCACTTTGCCTCGAGACAGTGCATGGATATCGAAGGGTTGGGCGAAGCTGTGATTGATCAGCTGGTCGATCGCTCCCTTGTATCCAACATTGCGGACATTTATGGTCTCCAATACGATCGCCTGCTCGAATTGGAGAAGTTTGCCGAAAAGTCCGCTCAAAATCTCATGGATGCAATCGAGAGGAGCAAGAGCAACGAACTTTGGCGATTGCTGCATGGGTTGGGGATACCTCAAGTGGGAGCGTCAGCGGCTAAGGATTTGGCGAAGGCGTTTGGCTCCATCGATGCATTGAGAAGCGCGGATAGCGAACGTCTCGTCGAAGTCGACGGAATTGGAGAAAAGACAGCAGGCGGGATTGTCGATTTCTTCGCGAACGAAGTGAATAGGCAGATTATCGATGCCTTGTTCGGATCGGGAATGTCGCCCTTGGAGCCGACCCCAATCAATAAGGAGGATGCTATTTTTGAGGGAATGACCTTTGTCATTACCGGAACGCTGCCATCCATGAAGCGCGATGAAGCGAAGGAGCTTATTGAGCGCAAAGGTGGAAAGGTCGCTGGGAGCGTGAGCAAAAAAACGAACTTCCTAGTCACTGGCGAATCGGCGGGATCGAAGCTAACCAAGGCGGAAGGCCTTGGGATCGAGATTTTAAGCGAAGAAGAGCTGGTTGCGAGGGCGGGCTTGGTTTAGCGATCTCGCTAGAGCTGGGTACCTTGCATCTTGTTTTGAAGCTCTACTTGAAAGACTTCGATATCCTCAGGCGAAGGTTGATACCCTTCTTGATCTGGATCGAGACCAAGGCGACCCATGGGATCCACGTACCATTTCGCGGATACGCCATCTCTGAAAGTAACGCTCCCGCTAAGGGCTGCTCCGGGGCGCTTTATTGAGTCGATTTCAACGCTCACTCCGCCGGGGCTATCGTTCGAAGCAGCGGCTTGCTCACCTGAAGAGTCCAAAACGCTTGCGTCCGGATTGGACTGAGAATCGGCGGCGACTTCGGGAGCGGCAGGCTGTTCGGGCTCCTTTAGATCCAGGTCGAGATCGTCGATCAAGAAGCGCGTTTCCATGAACGTAGCATGGACCTCGAATTCGTCGGTAATGAGACGTTGGATGTCCGAGATGGAGGCTCCATCTGCGAGACGCTGGGCGATAGTCTGTTTTTGTTCGTCGCTGAGGTTCATGGCTATTTAGGTCCTATAGGACTTGTCGGACCGTGAGGTCCAGCTTATCCGCAATATCTACCGAGAAAGCTGGGCTTTCAAGTAGTCGACGCTGTGGCGAACGGTGTTGTCTTGCTCCACCAAGTTCTCTACTTGGCGGCAAGCGTGAATTACGGTGCCGTGATCGCGGCCGCCGAAGGCTTCTCCAATTTCTTGCAATGAGTGCTTGGTGAGCTCGCGGCTTAGATACATCGCGATTTGCCGGGGAACGGCGATGTGGTTCGGGCGGCGGCGACTCAACATATCGGAGTGGCGCAGCTCGAAGTACTCGGCGACTTTCTTCTGAATCGCGTCAATAGTCAGCTGCTGCTTTGCGGCTTCCATCAAGACGTCGCTTAGGAGCATTTCGCAAGTCGAAATGTCGAGCGGGTTGCCGGTCAGCGACGAGTAGCTGCATACCTTAATGAGCGCGCCCTCGAGCCGACGGATATTTTTGACGATATGCTCGGCGATAAAGTTGATGATTTCATCGTGTACCTTGAAATTGTGCTGCTCAGCCTTCTTGCGAAGGATGGCGACTCGAGTTTCGAAATCGGGCGCTTGAATGTCCGTGACGAGTCCCCACTGAAATCTGGATACGAGCCGGCTCTCTAGTTTCGCGATCTCGTTGGCGGGCCGATCGCTGGAAAGGAATATCTGCTTCTGTTGCTCGAAGAGCTCGTTGAACGTGTGGAAGAATTCTTCTTGAATGCGTTCCTTGCCGCTCAAGAACTGCACATCGTCGATGAGCAGTACGTCTACTTTGCGGTACCGTTTCCGAAATCGGGCTAGCGTGTTGTCTTGAATCGCGGAGATAAACTCGTTCGTGAACTTCTCCGATGAAAGGTAGGCGACGCGCGCGTCCAGCTTGTTCAGCAAGATGTGATGGCCCACCGCATGCATGAGATGCGTCTTCCCTAGTCCCGTTTCGCCATAAACGAAAAGGGGATTATAGGCTCCTGCGGGCGCATGGGCGACTGCGATTGCCGCGGCATGCGCGAGCTGGCTATTGGAGCCAATCACGAAGTTCTCGAACGTATTGCGTCGATTGAGGCTGACGTCGCTAGGAGAGCGTTTTTTCGCGGTTGAAATAGGTCGGCGCGTGCTCTCTTGATCTTCCGAGGAATCCGCGATGCGGTTGCTCTCCGAGACATCTTCGCTTTCTTCGCTGGGATTGTTCTCGAGGGTAACGGTGACAGGGAATCCGAGGAATCGCTGAAAGGCTTTTGTCAATAGATCCAGATAATTGTCATTGATCCAGATGGCTGAAAACTCATTGGGCACCCGCAGCACCACATCCCGTTCTTCGGCCTTTAGGCATTCGACGGACGCAAACCAACTCTCGAAGATATCGCGCGGAAGCAATTCTGATAGTTCGGCTCTTACTTTTTCCCAAATTTGGGTGGGCTCGGTGACCTGTGGCATTGAAATAGTTAGAAACTTTGGCGGTTATTCACATCGATTAGTGGGACGCTGCGCGAGCGTTGTTTCTAACTTGGTATCCGAGGAGAAGGGCCACTACAAAAAGGGAATAACGCGCTTGAATGGAGCTTTTGAAGCAAAGCGTGTTCAAGTCGTTGTGTCTAAAGAGTTTAACGGGGAAGTTGTAGTGGATTATTCGATTTAGGAAGACAAAGTGAAAACAGAAAGTGCGCGATGCGTAGTAAAATGAAATCTTGTAACAGTAACGTAAAGAGAAAGGCATATCTCAAGCCCTAGTTTTGGACAAGTTATTAACATTTTCTTGTGCATAAGTTTTTTCTCAAAACGCTTGCCATGCGCGGCATAAATTCCCTCGTCCAGAAACTACTAGAAATAAGCTCTTTAAGGTAGAGCGACGTTTCAAACGATTGGAAATTGGAGTGTTTGGAGGGCGAAATTCGACTCTGGATCGATGTCGAAAGGCAGAAAATTTTCCTTATTTTTTTTCTGCCATCTTTGCGATCAGCCGATCATTGAAATCTTTGGCGGGATCATGGCCAAGTCGCTTTAGGGCTTGCACCATTGAGGCGACCTCGACGATGCGAGCGATGTCGCGCCCTGGCCGAACGAAAATTTCGATGTGGGGAACGTCGATTCCAAGGATCGTAAAGAAGTCCTGGTCAAGCCCGGTTCGATCCTCATCGATATCGGGCGTTAGCTCTAATAGGGATACGACAAGATCGATACGTTTCTCGGGCCTAATGCTGCGTACCCCGAACATCTCGCCCACATTGATGATGCCGATTCCCCGGCATTCCATGTATCCTTGATTGAGCTCCATGCTTGAGGCGATTAGTTCGCGCTCATCCAATAAGCGAATACGCGTAAGGTCATCCGCTACGATACTATGACCGCGTTCTATCAGCGCGAGCGCGCATTCGCTTTTACCGATTCCGCTGGAGCCGCGTATCAGCGTTCCCATACCTTTGATGTCCATCATGGTCCCGTGCTCAGAGGTTGAGGGAGCGAAGGCGGCGTCTAGCGATAGCGTGGCCGCATTGAGGAAATTCATGGTGATCATTGACGTACGCAGAATGGGCAGTCCACGCGTCTCCGCTATTTCCTTCATCACCGGGAGGGGTAGGTAGTTTCGAGCGATCACCAAGCAAGGAATAGAGTGGTCGATCAATTCGGATAGTCGTTGTCGTTGCGTATCCTTATCCAGGCTACGCAAATAGGTCATTTCCGAAGCTCCAAGTACTTGTAACCGCTTGTTAGCAAAGTATTTAAAAAATCCTGTCAGCGCAAGCGAGGGACGATTGACACTCCCTTCGCGGATGACGCGACGCAATCCACGCTCTCCGGCCACGAGCTCCAGTTTCAGGTGGCCCGAGTAGGTTTTCAGAAAGTCTCTAACAGATAAGCTATCGATTTTCTTAATTGGATTGCTGGGGTTCATTGCGTTGATGGGGAAAGGTTTCGAACGGGCTTACATATTGAAATTCTCGCCCAGGTACAGCTTACGGCTTTTGGGATCGTTGATGAGAAAGTCGCGATCCCCGCTAGCGAGTACCTTGCCTTCGTGAATTAGGTAGGCTCGATCGACGATGGCCAAGGTGTCGCGGACGTTGTGATCGGTAATCAGGATCCCGATACCTCTTTCCTTCAGGGCGAGAACTATCTTTTGAACTTCCGCCACATTGATCGGATCGACTCCGGCGAAGGGTTCGTCCATAAGCACGAACTCGGGCTGGGTCACGAGGCATCGAGCGATCTCTAGGCGCCGGCGTTCGCCCCCGCTAAGGGTATAGGCTTTCTGCTTTGCGAGCGAAAGGAGGCCCAGATCAGTGAGCTGGCTTTCAATGACTCCTTTTCGTTGCCTGCGATTGAGAGGAAGGGTCTCCGCAACTGCCTGCACATTCTGCCAAACTGTTAGCTTTTTGAATACGCTTGGCTCCTGTGGCAAATATCCGATTCCGAGACGGGCTCGCCGGTGCACCTTCAAATGCGTAATGGTCTTGCGGTTGAGAAGCACGAAGCCTCGAGTCGCTTCCACCAGTCCAGCGATCATGTAGAAGGTCGTGGTTTTCCCAGCGCCATTGGGTCCGAGGAGACCGACGACTTCTCCCGTTGATATATCCAAGCTGGCCCCGTTCACTACAGTCTTAGTCCCATAGGTTTTAACTAACCCGCGGGCCTCGATCATGTTGGGTGGATCCTTTTGTGAATCCTCCGTGGGCGCGACCTCTTCTTCTACCGTTTCGCTCATGGGTTGTCATCGCCCCTGCGACGGTTGTTTCGGTTGTTAGGCTGCTCGGATTCCGTATCGTCTTCCTCGTCGTCGGGCGCCGCTTCTTCTTCAGGAGGGACGATTGAATCCTCGTTTTCCTCGAATCCGAAATCTTCGATCGGTGGACCAGTAAAGCGAATCTTATTGTCTGGGCTACCGATCCACTCCACGAGGCCATTGCCTCTATGGATCCGGAGTTGAGCGCCCGTTCCATCCATAGTAATTGAATTCTGATACACGATTGGGTCCTCGTCCAAGAGGATGAAGTCCTCGTTAGGGAATACTTCGGCCCGACCGGCGGTGGCGGTCCGTTCTTCCTGCACGATCTTTACGGCGCCGGTCGCAATGATTTGCCTAATAGAGCTGACGTCTCCGATCGTGTCGTTGCCATCCTTGTCTTTTACATCCGTGAAGACTTCGATCTTATTGCAGGTGATCACGAGGTTGGTAGCAGTGAGTTTAACGCTTCCCACGCCAACGAGGTATCCTTTGTCCTCAGTGATTTCCGCTTTGAGGCTTTCAGCCTCGATCTCGGTTTGCACAAGCGGCTTGTCGGATGGACGTACCGTTCCTTCGGGTCGAGTCGGTTCGGTTTGAGCGCCCGATTGCAAAGCTAGAGCGGCGCAGGCCCAAAGAGTAGTTAAAAGCCGTTTCATTTGATTACGTTGCCGATTGAGTCCTTGATCACGATTTTGACGTTTCTATTGATTACAATCTGATTGATGCGTTCCTGCCAAATCCAATCCTCGCCCGTGAGGACGAAGGAATCGTTCTGGAGCTTTATCGCCCCGGGACCCGACGCGGTGCTCTTTCGCGACTTGTCGAACCGGAACAGCGCTTCCGGGCTTTCCATAGTTCCAATCACGGCGTCGCGCTCATCTCCCGTGTATTGATTAAGTTCCATTCCTACGATCCGAATTTCCGACGCGTTGACGTAGATGCCTTGCTCACCCCGCAGGTAGCCCGTTCGGTAGCCCTGGTCATTGAAGAGGGGCAGCTTGAAATTCGTGATCGGCTCGCTAATGGGCGATTGCCCTAGCGCCCAGGCCCCAAATAGGAGCAATGCGCTAACTAATCCTCGTCGGGCGTTTCTATTAAAGAGTGTCATGATAGCTTATTGAGAACGCGCGGCTAGGATATAGTTGCAAACTTCTCGAACGGCTCCGTTTCCGCCCGTTCGACCTGTCACGTAGTTCGCTGCGGATAGAGGGGCGTCTTGCGCTTCGGGTACGGCGATTCCTATCCCTGCCAATTCGATAGCCCCCGTGTCGATGATATCGTCTCCGATATAGGCGACTTGCTCGGGAGCCAGGCCGATTTCTTTCATCAGGGAAGCCAAAGCGGCAGCCTTGTCCTTGCGTCCCTGGATTACGTATTCAATTTTTAATTCCTCTGCTCTCCGGCTCGTAGCGCCGGAACTGCGGCCCGAGATCCATGCGACCTTGACCCCGCTTTCCTTGAGCATCACCAGACCCAGCCCATCTATTATAGAGAAGCGCTTGGTCTCGGAGCCATCGGAGGACACGTAGAGGCTTCCATCGGTCAGAACGCCGTCCACGTCCATCGCGAGGAGTTCGATTGCGCTCCAATCTAAGGAGTCTGTGTTTTGCGCGCCCATCCGATCAATCCGCTTCTATCCAATCGATCATCGCATTCAAGATGATGTTCTTGTCTGGTCGAAAGGAGGCTTCGAGTTCAGGAGCAAATGGAACGGGCATGTCTTTCGACGCAATACGCAGCGGGGGCGCTTCCAAATCAAAAAATTGCTCTTCCGTGATCCGGGCGATCAATTCGGCTCCGAATCCCACATTGCGCCGGCTTTCGTGAACGACTACGAGCCGTCCCGTTCGAGCGACAGATGCGCGAATGGCGTCCAAGTTGAGCGGCGCGAGCGCTCGTAGATCGAACAGGTCGCAGGAGAGCTCGTATTCTTCGCTCAAGTAATCGAGCGCCTCGTTGGTCCATAACGTCATCTCGCCGTACGTTACTGCGGTGGCGTAGTCGCCGCTTCGTCGCAGGGCGGGTTTCCATACCTCACCGAAGCTGGGATTGTATTTTACGGGCGCTTTCAGGAGGCGATAGAGTTTCTTGTGCTCGAATATGAGTACCGGATTGTCGTCTTCATAGGCGGCCAGCATGGCGTCGTACGCATCCTGCGGCGTACTTGGATAGATCAATTTCGTCCCTGGTATATGAAGATAGAGCGCTTCTAGATCTTGGGAGTGAAAGGAGCCAAAGGTCAGTCCGCCACCGCACGGGAATCGCATGACCATCGGTACTGAGGCGCCGGATCGGAAATGGTAGGTACCTGCATTGAGAGTGATTTGCGTGGTGGCATCTACGGCGAAGTCCGCGAATTGGAATTCAACAATCGGCCTGTGTCCGGTGATCGCGAGTCCGGTAGCATATCCCACAGTGGCAGATTCGCAAATGGGCGTATTGAGAACGCGGCTACGGCCAAAGTCCTTATGCAGATTCCCGGTGACTTTGAAAGGCCCGCCATAGTCGGCGATATCCTGGCCCATTACGATCGATTCGGGCGATTCCGTAAGGATCTTGCGATGGGCTCGATTCAAGGCTTGGGCAAAAGTGAGCTCAGAGGCCTCTTCGTTCTCTTCTGAAGTCCAATCGATGCTCTGGCGGGAACGCGTGTAGACATCCTCGATCAAGCCGATTGGCCCGCTTGGCGGTAGCTTGATCGCAGCTGACAGCGTGGTATCGACGAATTCCTTTAGATAGGCATCCTCTTTGTCCAACTCTTCTTCGAATCCTTTTTCCACCAATCGCGTTCGGAAATTGGGCAGGCAATCATCCTGTATCCACTTCTCGACCAGATTAGGATCGATGTAGTCGCACGTATCGTAACCTGCATGTCCTCGTAGCCGCAAGGAATGGGTCTCGATCAACATAGGTCTTCCCGAAGAGCGGGTCTCTTGCACAGCATCCCAGAAGATTGATAGGTTGGATTCTAGGTCTTTTGCGTCGAGGGCGATTCCTTTCATTCCGTATCCGGCGGCGCGATCTACGAGATTGCCGGCGTACTGCTCATGCAGGGGGGTCGAGTAGGCGTACTTGTTGTTCTCGATTACGAAAATAACTGGGATGTCTAGCACGCTCGCTAGGTTTAGGCTCTCATGGATTTCTCCAGTGCTGGAGCCACCATCGCCAAAGAAGGTAACTCCAATGGCGTCGAAGCCTTTGCGGCGTTGGGAGTCCGTACCTCCCATGACGTTCGAGCACATCTTTCCGAGATGGCTGATCATAGGGAAACTGCGATTTTTTGGATCCCCATGATGAGCATTCCCTTCGCGGCCTTTGGTGGGGCTCCCGGAATTTCCCAAGTATTGGCAGATATGGTCTCCGAGATGATCGCTCCAAATGAGGTGTCCGGGAAGTCCTCGATGCGTCCAAGATACGCAGTCGATTTCCTTGTCGAGCATCAGGGCTAGCGGCGCCACGATTCCTTCGTTCCCATCGGAGCAGGTGACGGTGCCCTTCATTTTCCCCTGTCGAAACAGTTCGAGGATGCGGACATCCACGAAGCGGCTATACGCCATCCATCGGTAAGTGAGCAGGAGGTCTTGATCGCTGGGCGCGCTTGAGGCGGGCCGCAGGTCGCGCTCGAGCAATGGCTCGGGCGTTTGTGGATAGATCGCTGATTTCTGTACGGTGGAGGTCATGCGAAAAAGGGAACGTTAGGCATCGCTCGCCAGAATATCAATGCGCGATGCGTCTGCGGGCAGAGCGTTCTTGAACGCTTCGTAGCTGGGAGGGAATTCGATCGCGCCGCTGGGTGACCAATTCCATGATTTTCCTAGTACCGCGATCTTGGCTGGCTTGCCCGTGGAAGCGACGTTCATCTCGGATTCGACTTTAGTTATGACCTGGGCTGCCATCCCAGATGGGGGCGTTAGCTGAAAGAGGCAATATACCGATTCGTGGGTTTCCCAAGCTTCCATTGGAGTCGCGGTCCATCCTGCAGACGGAGAGTCCATCGATAGGACGATTCGTTCCGCAGATTGGGGAGATTGGGCATCTGTGCCGGATTGGGTGCACCCTGCTTGAATCGTCGCCAACGAGATCGCTAGCAGTAGAGCGCGAGGATAAGCTGCTAGGCGAAGCGTCATCGATGTCTCAATTGGAATACCCGTCTGAAAAGCCAAATAAAGGACCTCTTAAGGATAGCGCTTCGCATCGATTTTCTCGATCCGAGGGATGTGTCGTCCGCCTTCGAATTCGGTTGAAAGCCAGGTATCGACGATATCCAGAGCGTCTTCTTGAGTAACGGTTCGCTCGCCCAGAGAGAGGACATTCCCGTCATTGTGGGATCGGTTCCAAATCGCCAGTTGCGTATTCCAGCAAACGCCGCATCGGATACCCGGAATGCGATTGGCAGTGATCGCTTCCCCATTTCCTGAGCCGCCGAGCACGATGCCTCGATCGTATTCCCCCGCCGCAACCGCTTCCGCTACCGGGCGAATGAAATCGGGATAGTCGCAGGATGAGGAGGAATCCGTTCCGTAGTCCTTAACGGTGTATCCACGACCCGTTAGATGATCAATGATAGCCTGCTTGTAGGCGAAGCCCGCGTGATCGGATCCGATTGCTACGGAGAGTTTGCTCATCTGCCTAGTCTAGGCTCGCCCCTGATCGGGATCAACGCCTTTTTTGGGATGCAGTCGCCTGCGAACCTTCGGCGCTCCCACTCCGAAAGGAGTTCCCTGAAAGCCCGCTCTACGGGCCATTAATGATTCGAGAAGGCGTTATCTTGATGGATGGCTTACCTTCCGGCATCCGATAGGTTGTATCGCCGATCCGTACGGACAAGGCTTTAGCGTTGTTGAAGGATATTCGCACGCTTCCCGTGGCATACAGCTCTTGCTCCTGCCCCTGAGGCAATACGGCGAAAAAGACGGATTGCTGATCTCCGTCGGCCTCTTTCACTTCCACTCGAACGTCTTCGTTCGCGATGAGCGTAAAGGGCGTTGCATTAGCTGCCGGAACGGCAGCGGTCGGCGTTTCGACTAGCGGGGAATCTGGCGTAGGATCCTCAGAACCAAAAAACGAAAGCAATCCCCAGGTAATCAATATGATGAGTAGCAGGGCCAGGCCTGCTGCGATGCCAATCTTGATTGCGACATCCTTTTCCAAATTCAGTCGCTCCCAAATTGGGATAGAACCCGAATCGCTAGCGCTTTGCTCAAGCTCGGCGTCATCGATGACCCCTACGCTTTGTGGTTCGTCGGCGATAATAGGTTGCTGCTGCATTTCAAGCCGACCTAGGAACTCGCGCGCGTCGCGCCGAGACGACTTGCCCTCGCCAATAAGATGGGCGTTGTAGTCGGTGATCACCTTGTCGGAGTTCACCTTGAGATAGTTGGCATACGATCTGAGAAATCCTCGAGCATAGATGTCGGGGAGATTAATCTTGAAGGTGTTGGACTCGAAATTGTTGAGGTACTCCCCACGGATTTTCGTCGCTTCCGATGCTTCTCTAACCGTGATGCCTCTGCGCTTCCGGGCTTCTTCTAGACGTTCGCCAATGCTCTGCATGAAAATAGTAGTTATGGGGGATTATTGAATATAACAAGCGATTAGGCGGCAGGTTTCAATGAAACTCTCATGGGGGACTCTTTTTTGGCAAGTGTTTCAAATTTAGGAGTGAGGAGTGAATAGTGAGGAGTGAGTGGGAAATGAGGGATGGGGTTAACCGTCCGCTGCGATCAAGGTCGTTGAGGAGGGAGTTGGGGTTTGTAATAGATTATTGGGTACGGTAATTTTTAAGGCTGACGGAATAGCCGGTCCTTCGTGGAGAGGCTCGGGACAATTTTACCGGGAGAGAAACCCGAGGCTGACGAGGAAGTTGTCCATCTTCTCGACGCAATCTGCGTAGTACGCTTTCCCGTTGGGACTTTTTCGGCCGGGATTGAAGAAGCCGTGGGCTCCGTCTTCGTAAAGGTGAAGATCGCAGCGTCCGCCGGCCTTCTCTATGGCTGCCTTGAAGGCGACTCCGGTGCCGACTGGTATGAGGTTGTCGTTGTCTCCTAGGAGAAAGAGAGTGGGCGGGGGAGCGGATATATTGTGCATGGGAGAGAAGGCTTCCCAGAACTCTTCGATCCGTTCGTAGCCGTAGCCGTTGACGCTATTGTCGATGACAGGATTAAAGAGGAGGAGGGCGTTCGCCCGCGTAGAAATTTCCTGGTTGTCGCGTGTATCATTGAAGCCGTCGCAAAACGTGGTGGCTGCGGCAAGATGTCCGCCCGCGGATCCACCGCCTACGGCGAGCCGATGGGGATCGATCCCTAAATTTTCGGCGTTTTCCTTTACGTATCGAATGGCGCTCTTGGCATCTACAAGACAGACGTTGGGCGGCACGTTGTGAGAGGTGCGGGTCCGGTATTGGGCGCAGATGGCGACCATTCCGCGACTTGCCAGATGCTGCGCTTGCGGTTCGAAATGGCTGATGTCGCCTCCGTTCCAGCCACCGCCGAAGAAGAATACGGCGCAGGGCAGGGCTGTATTGTCGGCTTGGCCGCTTGGACCGTAGCGCTTGAGAACGAGGCTCTCAGTCGGAGTGATCGCTTTGTAGGCGATGATCTCTGTGTCAATCACCTCATGGCCGTCGGCGAAGAGGTTGATTGGAAAGGCTAGAGCCAGACTGAAAAAGAAGTTAAATTTCATCATTTTGTGAATACCTTTAGTTTGTCAGTGTGTTGAAGTTGCATAGTTCAATGCGCGTGCTGCTCGTAGTGCTGGCGAAGCAGGTCTTTCCCGTAGTCGTTGCCATTGGGGGTGCGAATGACGGAATGTATATGTTGCCGATTGGGGGAGCGATCCGGAAAGTACCGACGCATGGCGATGGGGCCTTGATGGTCGAATTCTATGAGAATCACCGGACTGTGTATGCGGTAGTAGAAGACTGCGTCCTCCTCGGTGCCACCGATCCAGGCGAAGCGGGTTGCATCGATATGCGCTTCCACTTCGCTCATTTTCACCTTGGCGTGGCCGTTGTCCATGTTTCCGACGTAGAGGCCAATGAGTTCGAGCAGGTCCGATCGCTGGCTTGGGTTCAGTTCGGATGCCTTAATGCCGGCGTAGTCCAGGACAAGGTTGTCCTTGAAGGCTTCGGCGAGGTTACTGTTGCGGGATTTTTCGGACTGGATGATGGCTTTCGACTGCTGGGAGGGATCGAAAGACTGAATAAGGGCGAGGGCTTTGTCCTGCTCATCTTGCATGATTGCGGTGCCCTTGTACTTGCCGATTTCCGCGATCACGGGTTCGGAACCGACGAATACGGGCGACATGACTACCTGGTCGCCGAGCACGAAGTAGTTGATGATCAGGTGGTGCCCGTCGATCTGCCAACCCCAGGGCTCGGTGGCGGACGGCTCGCCCATGATGGTGATCCAGTAGAGCCACTCGTTGTATTGGTCAAAGTCGTCGTTGTTGAGCTCCCCTAGGGTCCGATTGAGCTTCATGATGTCTTTGGAGAGCTTGAGCCCTTTGGCGCTGAGGGAGGCTTTCATCAGCCCGAACGCGGTCCCTCGCTGGGACGCGTCCATCTCCTCGAAACTGACTCCTTGGCGAATGTAGCCATGCTGATTCATCCATTTTCGCCATTCTGGATCGTCTACGGGAAAAGTCGTCTTAGCCCGTTGTTCAGGCGAGAGGGCGTCAAGCAAAGCCCTCGCCGCCTTGCGGACGGGCTCCGTGGAGACGCCCGTTGATTTTATGTGGTAGAGGTCTTCCTGGATCTCGCCGTTTGCAGTAATCCCCTTGAAGGGTTCCGATATTCCTCGGTTTCTAAAATTTCGGGAACGCTGCCCATATAGGCTTATGAGCGTTAGCGCGACGAGACCGAGAAGGGCGAAAAGAGCGGTGCGTTTCAAAGTCATGTGATGGGTGGTAAATCGTTAGGGCTGCTGATAGGATGCTGATATAGGGGTAGGGATCCGATTGGGCAAGCGAGGATTCGAGCTCAAGGTTCGAGATGCCTGCCGTTCCTGGAGGGACAACCTCTTGACTCATGAAAAAAACAGGCGGCGTCTCTTCCTAGATGGAATCGAGGTCAACTAGGATTTCGCGAGGGCTGGAGCCGTTTTCTGGGCCGACAATCCCTCTTTCTTCGAGTACTTCCATCAACCGAGCCGCTCGATTGTATCCAATCCTCAAGCGCCGTTGCAGCATCGAGGTCGAGGCTCGTTTGGTGGAACGAAGCACGTCCAAGGCCTGCGGCAGCATCTCGTCGCCTTCGTCTTCGTTCCCTCCGAGGGAGAGTTCTTCTGGGGCTTCGATTTGCTTCTGAACCTCTTCCGCGAATTTGGGGGGTCCATTCGATTTGAGATTATTGACGATGTCCGCGATTTCCTCGTCGGAAACGAATGCTCCTTGGGAACGAATTATTTTCGAGCTTCCCGGAGGTGAAAAAAGCATGTCGCCACGGCCGATCAGCTGCTCCGCTCCCGGTCCGTCAAGGATCGTCCGGCTGTCGATCTTAGACGAGACTTGAAAGGAGATGCGGCAAGGCAGATTGGCCTTTATGACTCCAGTGATGACGTTCACGGAGGGTCGCTGCGTTGCTATGACCAAGTGGATGCCGGCAGCGCGAGCGAGCTGGGCTAGGCGAGCGATTCCGGTCTCTACGTCGGCGGGCGCTACCATCATCAAGTCGGCCAATTCGTCTACGATGCAGACGATGTAGGGGAGCTTGTCCGGAATCTCGTCGAGCACGCCTTCGTCGCGTGGAACGGAAATCTCCGTTTGAGCCTCCTCGTTCTTTTCCGCTTCCGTCTTTTCCCGCTCGGGTTTGGTGCGCCCGTTGAATCCAGCGATATTGCGCACCCCAACCTTGGCGAAGGTCTCGTAGCGATGCTCCATTTCATTGAGCAGCCACTTGAGCGCTCCGGGCACTTTCTTCGGGTCCGTAACCACGGGGATCAGCATGTGGGGAAGGGAATTGAATACCTTCATCTCCACGATCTTGGGGTCTACCATGATGAATCTCAAATTGTCCGGGCTTGAATGGAAAAGAAGGGATGTAATGATCGCGTTGATACATACGGTCTTTCCCGCTCCAGTGGCGCCGGCGATCAATACGTGGGGCATTTTTGTGAGGTCGGAAATGATAGGTTTTCCGCTTACATCCTTGCCCAGCGCGATCGGTATCTCCGCTTTGGAATTAGCCCAGTCCTCGGATTCCAGGATTTCGCGAATTCCGACGGGAGTCGGATTCTGATTGGGCACTTCGATGCCAACGCATCCTTTACCGGGAACGGGAGCGAGGATACGGACGGACTGGGCTCGCATGCCCAAGGCGATGTTCTTATAGAGATTCGAGATTTTTTCCACGCGAACGCCCGGAGCGGGGTAGACTTCGTATCGCGTTATGACCGGTCCGATGTGTATTTCGCCCATGGTGACATCGACGCCAAATTCCTTGAGCGTATTCTGAAGACGCTCAGCATTGCCGGTATGCTCATCCTGCGAATTTGAGTGGTGAGGGATGGCTTGAGGAGCGAGCACATCGAGCTTCGGAAATATGTAGTCCCCGTGCGTTTCTGGCAGCTTGACTCGCGCCTTCTTCGTTTCTTCGGGATTGACGATTTTCAGGACATCTTTCAGCGCGGGCTTCTCCTTCGCATCAGATTCGTCAGCCGACGCGGAACTAGATGCGTTAGGCTCTGGATCGATTTCTGGCTTCAGCTTGGATCTACGTCCTTTGGCGGCGGCTTTCCCTTCGGCCACCATTTCCTTCGCGGCTTCTTTCTCTTCCTGGGCGATGCGTTTCGCTTCGAGACGCTGGGCGCGGAGCTCGGCCTTCTCTTCGTCGCGGGCGAGCTTGGCGAGACGTTTCGCCTCCTTCTTTTCTTCGCGCGCGGACTTCCAGCGTTCCAGCCATCCCTGGAAACCGGACTCGACGTCGTTCAGGGATTGATTTAGCCCGGGCGCGATGATCAGGAAAATGCTGGCGACAAAGACGGCACCCAGTATCAAAGTGGTGCCGATATCGCCGATAACGGCTCTCAGAAACCGTGAGTAGAGGATCTCGCCCAAGGAACCGCCCGGTCCGGTCGCGTAGATTTCAGAATTGAGGAAGCCTAAATTTTGAATGGAGAGCAGACCTGAGGCGCTTACCACGCAAAAGACCATTGCGATCAGGATGCTCCATTCGCCCCGGCGCACCTTGCGCAGGTAGAGCCAAGCGCGGCATGCGAAGAGCACGGGAATGAGCCAAGCGGCGCCTCCGAGAAGGATAAAGCTGTAGATGGCGGAGTAGGCGCCCAGAAGGCCGATCGCGTTCGGTTCCGCGGCGAAGGTTTGATTGTCCGGATTCTGGTTGGGTTGGTAGTCGACGAACGAGATTATAAATAGCGCGGCGAACAGCGCGCACACCCCTGCCCATAGCCATCGGCTCCTTAGGCTGGGAGCCTTGATATCGGACTGTTTTTTAGTATTGGAACTACGCTTCCTAGGCATATGAGTGGTTGAAATTCTGTTCAGGCTTTTGACTGGAGCCGATTTTCAGATTAGAAGATGAGAAGACTAGTTTCCTGGAAACTGCAAGGACTCGATGAGCAAACCGATTTACTTTAAACCTATTTATCAAGAACGCGTTTGGGGCGGCCGAAATCTCGACAGGGCCCTAGATAGACGACTCCCCGACGACAAGGTGATCGGCGAGAGCTGGGACGTTGTTGACCGCGATGAGGCGATGTCGCTAATAGAGGGAGGAGAGCATGACGGAAGGTCCTTGCGAGAAATTATCGTGGAGAATCCGACAGCGATTATGGGTGAAGGTTACGATCCAGAGCGTCCTTTTCCGATTCTTGTCAAATGGTTGGATTGCTCCGATCGATTGAGCCTGCAAGTACACCCGCCTGCCTCCATCGCTCCCGAGCTTGGGGGCGAGCCCAAAACGGAGAATTGGTATATAGCCGATTGCGCGGGGAATGCGTCGCTTATCGTGGGGCTCCGCAACGGGGCTACGAGGGAGGAATTCGAGGAGCGTCTCGAGTCAGGAACTTTGGAAGCGTGCGTCCATCGCTTCCCTGTGACTCCGGGCGAGTCGATACTGGTGGAGAGCGGCCGCATCCATGCCATCGATGCAGGGAACCTGATCCTGGAGATTCAGCAGAATTCAGACACGACCTATCGCGCCTATGATTGGGGGAGGGTTGGCTTGGACGGCAGTCCGAGGCAGCTCCATGTAGATCAGTCGCTTAAGTGCATTGACTGGAATGATTTCGAGCCTTCCGCTATCAAACCCGAGGATGGCGCGAGCGTACTCGCCGATTGCCCTGAATTTCGTTTGCTGAAGTACGACCTGAAAGCGGGGGATGACGCGATTTCGCTGGATGCGGGGGCCGCGCGTCTTGTTAGCGTGGTAAATGGATGCGTTAGGCTGGGAGAAGCAGATGTCCCTAAGGGAGCTACTGTATTGCTACCCGCTTGCGATGGATTTGATGCGACCGCGTTGGAGGATGCTACTCTATTAGTAACGGATCGATTTACCTGACCGATACGCGGGCCGATAGTCCGCCCACACATTCTGGTGAGTTCCATAGTAAAAGAAGATCGAACAGATCGTGAACGCATTCGCGATTCGGAATTGAATGCCCGGAGGGGAGGCATTTTACGCTCGGCCGTATTCTTGGGGCTGTTCGTTTCCGCGTTGTGCATCTTGCTTTGGATGCTCGCCGCCCCGCAGCTGATTCGAATGAAGCTCGAGGGCGATACCCAGTTTTCATGGGAGGCGAAGCGCCTGTCGTGCAATCCTTTCGGTTTCGATATGCGTATCGAGGATGCGGTGCTGGGAAACTCGACGGACTTTGGAGAGGGGCGCCCTATGATGCGTATCCGGTCGTTCGAAACCAGCGGGTCCTTCAAGTCGTTGATTTCGGGTCCGGCTGAATTGGATGTGGTTTCATTGGATATTAGCCGCTTATCGCTTATTATCGACGAGCGCGGGGCTTTAAACCTGGAGCGATTCGTAGAGGACCTCCTGGGCGAGTCTCGGGGTCTTCGCGAGGGATTGAAGATTAGCGATTGCCGATTGAAGGTAGATACCGTGGAAATCATCGACTACTCAAGTCCGAGGCCCTCTCACAAGGCATTGAAGCTCGGAGTTGACGTGGAGGGGTTTTCGGCGGAAAGCGCGATCGGCCTATTCGACCCATTGTTCGAGATCATGACGCGGTCGGACTAATCTACCCGAGGGATTCGCATCCAGATTGTCCCGCAGCGGGCTGATATCTAATTTTTATGGGAATTATGTATTTAACTTGACAACAGGACAACCCATTTCAGTACAAAACTTGACAATATCTTAAAATAGTCCGATAATATCCAAGCTTTGAAGAGCATAAGGAAAAGACTTCCTTCGGTCTTCTCCAAGCCTTTACGCACGTTAACAAGCAAGCTTCCGGAATTACGCAACTGGAAGCCATGTCACAGTTCCGGGAACTGCGCCCAGTTGCTGTAGCGGCTTAAGCATATTAAAGGTCCAACCGGTTGGACCGGTCCTGATAAAGGTCCAACCGTTCCTGAAGGTGTTAAAGGTAATAAGGCAATGGTACTGCGGTACTGTGGCCAGGCTATGGTAGGCTGTCAGGTACGCCATGCTATGGTTCTGTGTACAAAGTATTTACAAAATAAAAGCTTGTGTTTTACAACAAGATAAGCTAAACAAGCTAACGTTTGCATTTTTAAACCACATTTATAAAATTAGATATTATATACTGTTTAACAAAAAAATATGATGGGTACAGGTTATGGGGAGAAAAAGTAAGGCAAAAGTGTTAAACCTCTATGAAATCATGGACTTATATAAGCCCGAGGAGGATGCAATACGGTATTTTGAGGGGGTACGCTGGGGTGATAAACCAGCATGTGTTGAATGTGGCTGTGATGGGAAGGTCACAGCGCAGAAGAAAGCAGGGGATTATTGGTGTGGGGATTGCCGTGGATGCTTCAATGCATTCACCAATACGCCGATGGAGCGTAGCAAGGTGGATATCCGCAAGTGGATATATGCCTCTTGCGCCCTGATGGCTTCACGCAAAGGTATCTCTCCTTTGCAACCATCCAAAGAGATTGGGGTACGGCAACGGGCGGCATGGTGCATGTTGCATCGCTCGCGATTGGCTTGCGGTGAAGACCTCCAGGCGTTGAGCGGCCACATAGGGATTGGCGAAACCTGCCTTGGCGGCAAGGAAGCCGACAAGCATGAGAGCAAGAGGCTCAAGGCAGGACGGGGGGCGGTTGGCAAGCAAGCAGCCATAGGCATGAAAGCGCGCGGCGGTCACGTTAGGGCGGTTCCAATAAGCAATACCGATCAACATGCCCTACAGCCTACGATCCATGAGAATGTTACCGCTGGAAGCCAGTGGAAGCCAGCTATGCACCGATGGCCATAAGGGGTATGTAGGCCTTGGGAGGGCTTATCGGCATGATACGGTTAATCATAGTGCAAAGGAGTTTGTCAACGGTATGGCCCACGCAAATGGCATGGAAAGCGTCTGGGCTGTATTAAAGTGCGGTTATAACGGGATTTATCATAGCTGGAGCAGAAAGCATTGTTGGGCTTATGTAGATGAGTTTTCATTTCGGTTGAATGAAGGGTATTGTCAGCGAGATACGCAGGAAAGACTAAACAGTTTGTTTAGTCAGATGGGTGGAAAAACACTCACCTATAGAGAATTGACGGGTTAAATATCAAGGTAAAACAAGATCATGAGCAGGTTAAACGAAAGGGATACTGAAAATATTGTAAGGCAACATTTTTACAAAGATAAATTGTTTGCCAAAATTACCATTGAAGAACAATCCTCAAACAACCCAAAAATAACAAAACTCTTAAAAGACGCCTCAAAAACAAGTAGCGGTATAGGCAAACCTGAATTTCTTATTTCAATAGATGATGAAGAAGATTTACTTATCGTTATAGAGTGTAAGGCAGATATATTAAATCACGAAAGTGAAAATAGAAACCAATTTGCTGGTTATGCAGTTGATGGCGTTTTACGTTATTCTTCTTATTTATCTAAAGGATACAATGTTTTATCGTTAGCGGTTAGCGGTGTTGAGAAAGACAATATTAAAATTTCTTACTTTATTCAAAAGAAAGGTCAGGATATTACGGAGCAGATTTTTGGAAACAAATTAATCAGTATTGATGATATTCTTTCTGGATTAAAACAAGATGATGCCAAAAGAAATGAAAAATATGAAGAATTATTAGATTACTCTAAAATTCTAAATGAGCAATTACACAAATTAAAAATAAAAGAAGATAAAAGAAGTTTGCTTGTAAGTGGTATTTTAATAGCACTCAAAAATAAAGATTTTTACAGGAGTTACTCGGGGTTATCAAGTAACAAGATGTTAGTAGAAGCACTTGTCAGCACCATTAAAGAACAACTCAAAGATGAAGATTTACAAGGTAATAAAGTTGAGAGACTAATGGAAAACTACAGTTTCATCAAAAGTCACCCAAGCCTAATACATAAAAACAAGGATAAAAAAACAAAAAGTCTAAAAGATTTGGTTGATGAAATTGATAATAATATTAATGGTTATTCAAGAACATATAAATACTATGATGTTTTGGGACAGTTTTATATCGAGTTTTTAAGATATTCTAATGCCGATAAGGGATTAGGTATTGTCTTAACGCCACCCCATATAACAGAGTTTTTTGCTGATATTGTAGATATACAGTATGCTGATGTTGTATTTGATAATTGCACAGGTACAGGCGGATTCTTAGTATCGGCAATGAAAAAGATGATTGAGAAATGTGGTGGCGATTTATCGCAAGAAAACAATATAAAGCATCATCGGCTATATGGAATCGAATACCAACCTGAAATATACCCACTCGCTGTATCAAATATGTTCTTACACGGAGATGGCAAGAGCAATATTGTTGGCGGTAGTTGTTTTGATAACGACACCATTAAAAAAATTAAAGAAAAAAAGCCAACAGTTGGTTTTTTAAACCCCCCCTATAAATCAGAAAAAACGATATAGAAGAATTTGAATTTGTATTAAACAATTTAGATTGCTTAGAGAAGCACGGCAGGTGTGTGGCTATTATTCCTATGAGTTGTGCCTTAGCGCAAAAGGGGCAAAGGTTAAGATTAAAAGAAAAACTGCTATCTAAACACACTTTAAAAGCGGTGTTTTCTATGCCTAATGAATTGTTTAAAAATTCTAAGGTAGGAGTTGTAACTTGCATAATGGTATTTGAAGCTCACATACCACACCCAGCAAACAAAAAAACTTTCTTTGGGTATTTTAAAGATGACGGTTTCTATAACAAAAAAACAAAAAATAGGTTTGATTATGATAATCAATGGCAAGGCATAAAAGAGAAGTGGATGAATCTATATACTAATAATACTGTTAAAGCTGGTTTTAGCGAAGTTTATAAAGTGTCAGCAGACGATGAATGGTGTGCAGAAGCGTATATGGAAACTGATTATTCAACACTAAGTAAAGATGACTTTACAGAGACACTAAAGAAGTATGTCGCCTTTGATATATTAAATGGATGATATTATGAAAACTGTACCTCTATGTAAAATTTTTGATATTAAGTACGGTGTTAATTTGGAGTTATCTAATATTGAACAAAACAAGAACGGCATTCCTTTCGTGTCAAGAACAGGAAATAATAATGGTGTAAGCGCAAACGTTTCTTTAATTGAGGGCGTTGAACCAAATCCAGGAAATACCATTTCTGTAGCAGGTGGCGGGTCTGTTATGTCTAGTTTCTTACAAAAGAAACCTTATTATAGTGGTCGGGATTTATATTACTTGAAACCTAAAACAAAACTTACCGATAATGAGATGCTTTATTATTGCATGTGCTTAAGAGCAAATAAATATAGATATTCATACGGTAGACAAGCAAACAAAACCCTAGACACCTTATTAGTTCCATCATGGGATAACATTCCTGATTGGGTGAATATAGCAGAGGTTAAAAATCCAATTAAAAATGAAGTATTTGAATTAAAAACAAAACAATGGCAATACTTTAAATTAGTAAAATTGTTTGAAATAACGGGTAGCCAAACAATCTCCATTTGGGAATTAGAAGAATATGGTGTTGGCAAGTATCCTTATATCACAACACAAGCAACCAATAATGGAGTTGGCGGTTTTTATGATTTTTATACAGAGGAAGGGGGGTGTTTAACTGTTGACAGTGCTGTGATAGGTTATTGCTCATACCAAAAAGATAATTTTTCAGCAAGTGATCATGTGGAAAAACTTATACCAAAATTCAGAATGAATAAATACACCGCACTGTTTTTAACCACAATAGTCAATTTGGAACAGTATAGATACAATTATGGCAGAAAGTGTAGTCAAACTAGAATGAAAGAAATTAACATAAAATTACCAGCAAATAATGGCAATCCAGATTGACAATTTATGGAAGACTATATTAAGTCATTACCTTATTCAAAATCATTATGATAATAATTGAACACTTTTTACACGTGTAAAATAAATAATAGAATAAAACAAAAAGATATAAATAAAGCAGCTAAAATGTTACTAAACGCTGGCCATCTTCCAAATCATAAGCGGCCAATACCCAGTGCAAAAGACTTGAAAAGGCGATTTGTCCTGCGGCTAGACAGACGGGGTAAACCCATACTAAGAGAAGTCAAATAATTAGTGGTTTTGTCAAGTTAAATACATAATTCCCTAATTTATAGATAGTAAAAGGTGGCGCGAAGGAACAAATGGAGCTGGACCTTCTCGAAAAACTTTTTTATTCTAGATGGTTCAATCCGAAAGAACAGTAATTCAGAGGCAAAACGAATTTAGAAGCTAAGTAATGAACAAGGCGGAGGAAAAGCAGGATATAGAAGAGGAACTGGAGGACGCTGCAGAGGAAGCAGGGGATCTCTCAGGTGAGAGCGAAGAGGGTGTCGCGAAGGAGGCCGAAGCATCGGAAGAGGCTGAGGCGACCGAAGGGGACGCCGCGCCTGAAAAGGAGCTTACGATTGAGGAGCAACTCGAAGAAGCGAAGCGTCTGGCGGACGAGAATTTCAAGAATTACCTGCGAGCAGTGGCTGACTTGGACACCTACAAGCGGCGCGTTATTCGCGAGAAGGACGATCTCAGGCAGTATGCTGTAGCCGGATTGATCGAATCGATCCTGCCGATATACGACAATATGGGTCTCGGACTGCTTTCTGCAGAACAGGATTCGGACCCGAAAGTAGTCGTTGAAGGTATTCGAATGGTGCTGACGCAGTTCAAGGCGGTGCTGGGAGAGAATGGAATCGAGGAGATTGAGCCTGCGACAGGTGATTCCTTCGATCATAATCGACATGAAGCCGTTCAGACGCAGCCGAGCGACGAGGTCGAGGCCGGAGCGATTTTGCAACTGGTCCGCAAGGGCTTTTCACTTAATGGACGATTGATTCGGCCGGCGACGGTGATCGTTTCTGGCGAGCCTTCGGAGTAGCATTAGGCGCGATTCCATTTAACGACGGAGGGTAAGGAACTAGATCGTGAAGGAGGATTATTACGAATTGCTCGGGGTCAGTCGGCAGGCCACCGACGACGAGCTGAAGAAGGCCTATCGCAAGATGGCCGTAAAATTTCATCCCGACAAGAATCCGGGGAACAAGGAAGCGGAGGAAAAGTTCAAGAAGGTTTCCGAGGCGTATGAAGTTCTTAAGGACGAGCAGAAGCGAGCCGCTTATGATCGCTACGGGCATGCGGCCTTCAGTGGTGGGGCCGGCGGAGGCGGGTCTGCAGGAGGTCCCTTCCATGATCCCTTCGATATCTTTAGCGAGGTGTTCGGTGGCGCTGGAGGAGGCGGCAGTATTTTCGAAGAGTTCTTTGGCGGTGGGAGCAGCCGTGGCGGCTCGGGTCGAAGCGGAGCTCAACGGGGCTCCGATCTACGCTACGATTTGGAGATCGATTTGGAAGAGGCTGCAAAGGGTATCGAGAAGGAGATTTCGTTTCGAAAGCCCGTTCAGTGTGGCCATTGCAATGGCAAAGGAGCCGAGCCCGGATCGGGAGTCGTTGTTTGCCCGACGTGTGGGGGCCATGGGCAGGTAACTGCGTCAAAAGGATTTTTCTCGGTTCGGCAAACGTGTTCGACGTGCCGTGGCACGGGTCAGAAGATTGAAAAGTCCTGTACGGCTTGCGGGGGAGAAGGCCGGGTCAACGAAACCACGAAAATCAAGGTGAAGGTGCCTCCTGGAGTGGATACGGGTTCAAAGCTTCGTTCCGCTAACAATGGCGAAGCCGGTATTGGTGGAGGCCCTACAGGCGATTTGTACATCGTCATTCATGTTGCGGACCACGAAATTTTCGAGCGTCAGGACGAGAACCTGTTTTGCCAAATTCCAATCAAATTCACATTAGCGTCCTTGGGGGGTACGATCGAAGTGCCTACTTTGTCTGGCCGGGCCAGCCTTAAGATTCCCGCGGGAACGCAGTCAGGCACGACTTTTAGATTGAAAGGCAAAGGAGTGCCGAGCCTGAGAGGTGGATACTTTGGCGATCAAATGGTTCGAGTAGAAATCGAAGTGCCAACGTCGCTTTCGAGCGATCAGCGCCAGAAGCTAGAAGAATTCGCTCTAGCCTGCGGCGATGCAGACGAACCGGTGGGAAAGACGTTTTTCGGCAAAGCGAAGAAGTTTTTCGACTAGCGCTGGATCTCGTATCATTGCTGAGGGTTCATTTATAGCTTCGCATTTTTGAATTAGGTGGTAGGCTTCTAGCCCGTTCACTTCTACCCTCCTCGTTCTATGGGCTCAATGATCAACACCTCGCGTTTGGTGCGTTGGATGCCGCTTCTTGCCTGTCTGGCGATATCGGTTTCGAGCGCGTATGCTTCAGAAGTCGTTTGGTCGACTGAAATCGAGGACTCGCCCGAGTGGGTGAGGATCGCGGCTGATGGCTCCGCTCTCGCTGGCGGCAAGTCGAGCCTGTCGAACTACGATTTCGAAAGCGGAAAACTACGATGGCAGCGCGCAGACATTGGAGAGCCCTTTACCTACGACCTGTACGATCTACCCGGTGAATCGCTCGCATTGATCGAGATTCGTCCTTCGCGGCGATCGCGTTCGAAATCCAAGACGCGCGTATTCGAAGCGATCGATCTGAGAACTGGGTCTACCGCTTGGAAGATCGATTCGTTGCTTGGCGATGTTATAGGCTTTCTTTCGATAGAGGAAAAGGGGCTTGCCTTGGCCTTCGAGCAGGTTGATGCGAAGAAAAGGGAAGATCGAGGGATCTTCATCACGGCCTTCGACTCGGAGACTGGATCAAAACGTTGGTCATTGAAATTTGGCGACTACCGAGCGAAATTGGGATCATCACGTGAAAAAGGTTCGAGGCGCTTGTTGAACTATGCCAAGCCCATTGTGAAGAATTCTATGCTGTATCTTCCTTATCATGGATTGCACGCAATCGATTTGGAAGCTGGCGAAATCCGATGGGAACGCAATTTTAGCGTAACTGACTTGAAATATAGATTTGGATACGCATCGCCCGTGATTTCTGGGAATCGAATTTACGCAGCTGGAAAAGGCTCGATTGCGGCGCTCGATATTGAGAGTGGCGAGGAAATTTGGACTGCCAAGCTCCGCAGCTCCTCTATCGTAAAGGAGATTCTACCGGCCGATGAATTTGGAGTGACGATCGCCCGTACCGGGGGACTGTTTTCTGATGGTTCTAAGCTGGATTCCGAATCTCCGATAAGCGTCGTGGGAATTGATAATGATTCAGGCAAGTCGCTTTGGCGTTATACGGACGGGAAAGGAAGCCTGAGCGAGCTTCAATTGGATGGCGATTCGGGCGCCTTGGTATTCGCTGATAGCGAGGCGGTCGTTAGCTTGAATATCGAGGACGGAGAAGTTCAATATGAGTCTCCGCTCGTATACTGGAGACTGTATGGTTTATTCGATGAAAAGCAGAGTGGATTCTCCATAGGCGGCGGGTTTTCGGAGTCGGTGGGCGGGGCCGCGCCGACCGGTGGTTCTGGCGGGCTCGGGACGGGTTCTCGGAAGCTCGACCTGGGCGCTGATCCGATAGCGGCAGAGCGATGGCGGGACGAAATTATCATTCGTGGGCCACACTATATCGTATCTTTCGCCCCATCGGTTCGAGTTCCTCAATGGGCGGCTATTTTTAGCGATACGAAACGAATGGATAGAGATTTGCGGACTACGGGCAATATGCCGGTGTTCAGCGGAAAGGATCGGGCCTATTTCATGACGAAGCTCTATACCGGAAAAGGAAGCCGGCAACGCCAGACATTGGTCCTGCTAGGAGTCAGTAAAAAGACGGGAAAGATAATGGCTCGTCACGATTTTTCTAGTACAGATGCATCATTCTTAATTGACCATAGCCGAGATCGCATACTCTTGATTGAAGATTCTCGGAGATCAACTACCCTGCGTTCGATTGAACTATGAGCGCTCTCGGAGCGTCAAAATCAGACAGGCTCTGGCGCTCCCTCTGGAAGAGCGAATGGGTGAAGCGTTCCTTTTATGACTTGTTGGCGGTCGTAATCAGAAATCGCGCAGATCGCATGCTCAATTGCGGAATGGCGCTTCGAGACACAGAAGGATTTCCAATCGATCTTGTGCCCGTCGAAGAATCTCCACTGGGTTATCAGCTATACTGGGAGATCTGCAAGGCGAGCGTATCAGGTATTGATTCTGTTCTGGAGATTGGCTGCGGAGCGGGTGATGGATTGGCTTTCCTCGAACGATGGCTCGGTTTGTCGAGGGCAGAAGGGATTGACTATTCCAAACGTCTCATTCGCATAGCCAGACGGCGCAATTTCGGACCTAGTATTCGCTACACCTCAGGCAATGCGTATTCGCTACCCTATGACAGATCGGAGTTTGGACTCGTTGTTAGCGTGGAGGTTTCCCATGCATTGGAAGACAAAGATCGTTTCTTGAGCGAAGTCTCTCGTGTTATGAAACCGGATGGACGATTCGTCTGGTCAGATTTTTTCTATTGTCGAGAGACAGCGGTTCACTCCATCAGCAACTGCGAAAAGGCGATTGAGGAAAGCGATCTAGAGATAGAATCGGTGCACAATAATACTGACTCTGTTTTGGCGTCCCTCAATTCGAGTACCTTAGACCGCGAAGCGTTTGTGGATTCGAATGTGTGGAAACCATTTCGACAAATCGCCCGTGATTTCGCTGTCACTAAAGATAGCTCCCTCTTCAAGTGCTTGGATAGCGGACGCGGAAAGCACCTTTGCTACGTCCTTAAAAATTGAGCGCTTCGCTCACTAGAGGGCTCCCAGCAATTCATTCTCGAAAATTTCGAATAGCGATTCGGCCTTGTCTCTCGGTAGCGCTCTCGAATCGTAGTGAAGCGTAATGGTGAGCTTGCCCGCGTATACATGCGTTTGAATCGTTGCTTGAGAATGTGGGCGAAAAGGGGCGATGGTTGTGAATCGTTCGAATATGGATCCTCCGATCGAGAGCGTTCTGTCGGGATTTCTCAGAGGACTGTGCGCATAGAGTTGGCCGATATTGGTGAATACGATGCTTGTTCTACATTTGCTTCGATGGCAAAATTTTCGAATACCACCTGCGAGTCGTTTTTGTATCCACAATACAATCAAAAAAATGAGCCCTAGATTCCCTTTCTTGATCAATTGCATATCTTCTTTCGCTCTGCGGATCAAGCGCGCTTTTTTCCGGAGACCCTTTGCCTGGCGGTCAATGGAGACGATGCTAATTACATTGCAGGCGGAAAGAGATTTGTCTGACTTGGCTCGAAGGTTGAGCGGTACGCTTATTCGGATCCAATCTGATGGGCACCCAGCCTGCAATTTATCTCTCCATTTTCCTATAGCTGCGTGCAAGTAGGCGAGCATGAGATCGTTGACGCTTGCTTTGCGTTCGCGGGCGAAGCCTTTCAGCGCCTTATAGGTATTCGTATCGAACTGCTTTGATATATATTGAGGAGGTCCAACGAGGGGTTCAAAGGATTTGGGTTCTTGAACGGACTCAATGAGCTCCGATACGTCGCGCCTAAAGAGCGTGGTCGCGATCAGGAGACCCGCGAATTGAGCGGGGATGAGCGCGATCTTATTCGCGAAGGAAAGTCCGTATTGATTTCTCCGTTCGAGCCGATCGTTGTCTAGGAGGGGCAACGGGTGGTTACTCCCGGTGACGAGGCGATCATACTCCAAGAATATCTCGTGGAGGAAACTGAACGAACCGGAACCGTCTGAAATGGCGTGATGGTGATGTATGAATAACCGCCATTTGCCCACCTGGTGGACTATGTGGAAGGTTAGGGGTGGGTCTTTCTCAGGATCGATAAAGTGAAAAGGCGCTGTAAAGGAGCCGTCTGAGGGTTCGTGCCAATAGATTGGAATCGAGCGTTCAGGATCGAGATCCCATTGGAGCCTGTTGAATCGGCCTTTTGATAGGCGCGCGGTGAGCATGGGGTGTCGCTTGGAGATGTTTTGTATAGCGTCCTCCAAGCGCGGTTTGTCGACGTTGCCTTTGAATTCTGCCTGCAGCCAGGTGCTGCAAGGGAAAGCTTGGCTGCTCTCATAGAACAGGTATTCCTCAAATAGGGTTAGCGGAAGCCTACGCACAGACGATGTATGGTACAGGACAATTCGGGTCTCGAATTAAATATTCAAATTAGGCTGGTGTTTATGGGGGTCAAGTTTATCGTAAGTAGGAGCACGCATTCGACTGCATTCCATGTTCCAATTTGCGCATGACATTTTTGATACGGTCAAATATCTGAATTTGGCGAGGACCAATATCGTAGCGGCTTGGCCGCATTCCTATTATCGAAAGGAGCTCATTCATCAGAAGATTCTCCACAAGAATTTGTTCGTCCTAAATCGCCCTGAGGATGTTCAGCGGGTGATGGTGACGAATTCAGGAAATTACAAGAAGAGCTTAGCGAATCGACAAGCTCTCAAGCCCTTGCTTGGCGATGGCGTATTCGTGAGCGAAGGAAAGCTCTGGGAACGCCAGCGCAAGCTGATGTCGCCGGCGACCCATAAGAGCCGGCTCAAGGGATTTGCATCGACCATGGTTGATTCAGGCATGGAGATGGTGAATCGGTGGCAGGATTCTAGCCTTGGAGAGGCGGTGGATCTAACTGAGGAAATGACGCTTCTTACCTCCGATATTATTACTCGGACGATGTTTGGCGTGGTTCTCGGGGAAAGGAATCATAGCTTGTATCAGGCATTCTAGGACTATCTCGCATCGCATGGAAGAATTCACATAAGCGAATTGATCGGATTGCCGACATGGTTGCCTAGGCCGGGGCAATTGAGAGGAAGGAATGCGGTGAGACAATTCGACGGCGTGATTTTGAGCGTAATCAAGGAGCGTGCCGAATTTGAAGGAAGTCATGATGATCTCCTAGAGATGCTTTTGGAATTCCAGGATGAAAAGGGCGAGCCAATGACTGATGAGCTGCTGAGGAATGAGGTTGCTTCGATTTACCTGGCCGGTCACGAGACCACTGCCATCACTTTGACTTGGGCGTTTTACCTTTTGGGTAAACATCCGGATATCAAGGAAAGGCTCTGGGAAGAGCTGGAAAGGACCCTCGCAGGAAGAGCTCCTAGTTTCGAGGATGTACCGCAGTTGGTATTTACGAGAGCGCTCGTAGATGAGACTCTGCGTATGTATCCTCCTGTCCATGTGTTCTCGCGCCAGGCTCTTGGTGAAGACGAGCTATCCGGAACTCATGTGCCTAAAGGCTCTTTCATGACGATATCCTCGTGGCTGCTGCATCGTCATAAAAAGCTGTGGGATGAACCTGAACGATTCGATCCAGATCGATTTATGCCCGAGCGCTCCAGTCAAGTGAGGCCGTTCTCGTACATTCCTTTCGGAGCGGGACCGCGAATCTGTATGGGAAAGCATTTTGGAATTATGGAAGCAGTGTTGCTTCTAGCCTTGTTCGCCCAACGATTCGACTTGGAATTGAAGCCCGGGCATCAAGTCGTTCCGCTCGGTCGCATGACGCTTCGGCCGCGCGAAGGAATGCCAATGATCATTAGGTCCCGAAATTAGTATGCTTGAAGTTAGAGCTCAGCTGCGCCCGACAGAATTTTCCGACGTCGAATCGCTGATATTCGAATCGGAGGGGATGGAGTCATGGAATTTGTATGAGAATTTCGATGACAAGGGATATTGGCTGCAAGGCGTATTTGAAAGCGAGTCCGATGCCATTTCAGGGAAGCAACGCTTCGAATCATTGATTTCTATCGAAAGCTCGCTGGTCATCAGCGAGCTAGAGGACAAGGACTGGAAAGAAAGCTACAAAGAGCATTTTAAGCCTTGGTCTATCGGGAATCTTCATTGGGCGCCCATTTGGCTCAAGGAGGAGTATTCGATAGGCGAAGACGAGGAAGCGGTCTGGTTGGATCCGGGAATGGCGTTTGGAACCGGCAATCACGGGACGACCCGCTTGTGCGTGGAAGCGTTGATGGAATTCAACGCGAGTGGAAACGATGTCGATGAAGCGCGTCTTGTGGATGCGGGCTGTGGTTCCGGTATATTGGCGATTTCGGCGGCGAAGCTTGGGTTTAGGCATATCGAAGGATTTGACGTGGATGGCGATGCCGTGCGGATTGCGGAAGAGAATGCGACATTGAACGAAATTTCGAATATTCGGTTTTCAACCTGCGGCTTGGTCGAAGGATTGGGGAAGGGTAGCATCGATTGCTTGCTCGCGAACATTCTCGCGAATGTCCTGGTTTCTAATTTCCGATTATTGATTGATTCGGTCGCCCCGGGAGGGTGGCTGATACTAAGTGGAATTCTAAGGGAAGAGGTGGACGACGTCGCTTCCCATTTTAGGTCGGAAGGCGATTGGGAAAGCGAGCGGATCAATCAGCTGGATGAATGGGCCAGCATTCGGCTCGTGAAGCGCCTTCGCTAGAGGGAAGTAGGATCGTTTGCCCTAGCGCTTGGTGAAGCTTGCCACGGCCTGCGAAGTGTCAGGATCGCAAAGCGCGTCGGAAACTGCCACGACCTGCGCGCCGCCCGATTCCCGAACCTTATCGACGTTGTTCCGTTTAATGCCGCCGATGCAGAAAAAGGGGATCTCCGGTTCTTGGGAGGCGACCCATTTGACTAGAGAGAGCCCAACGGGTTCGTAGCTGGGCTTTGTTTGAGTCGCAAAAATCGGTCCAACTGCAAAGTAGTTGAGAGTGCCTTTAGGTAGATCCATGGCGGACTTGGACTGCGCGATCGAATGCGTAGATAGACCGAGCGCTCGGCTGGGGCCCAGTTTTTGGCGCGCTTTGATCGGGGGGATGTCGTCTTGCCCGACATGGAGTCCGATGTCATCGAACTGAAGGCAAAGCTCCAGGTCATCGTTGATGATAAGAAGAGGACGATTGCTTACCGAAGACTCTGCGCGGTGACGGATTACGGTTGAAAGCAGCTCGTACCTCTCGGTGGCGGATTCCTTTTTTGCGCGGACTTGAATTACGCCAGCGCCACCATTGGCTAATCCATCGTATTTTTCTATCCAATCTTGAGGGGAAACATATCCGCTGTCGAGAATTCCGTAGAATCGAGCGCTCTCGAGCGCATTCTGAATGTCGTCGGTCATATTGGCGGCTTGCGTTCGCAATACTGATCGGAAGTGAATTGGGAAATAGCAAACTAGAAATTCTGGATACAACCCGGGAACTGGAGAATGGTATGGACATGACCGGGAGTACCTGTCGATTTGGTCGAACTGTCTTGCATGAAATTGATTTGGCCGGTGAACGATTCCAAAATATGGGTAGAAGCGGTTCCGCGACTGCTGCTGGTCGTTTTTCTCGCGCTGTTCGGCTGGGAGATACAGCGTAACGCCCTTTCGTTCGCGGGCGGGGCTGATTCTAGCGGTTACCTATACAACGCGCGATTGCTGATTGAAGGAGACTTGTACGGTGACGTTCGGGAGATTGGGGAACTGCCATTCGATACGTTTCACCCAACTGTCTATCAACCGCTCGGTTTTCACATCGAGCCCAAGCACGAGCGTCTGCGTCCTTCCTATCCCTTTGGACTGCCGCTCTTGCTTGCCTTCTTGGATTTATTCGTGGGGACGGACCTATCGGTTATTATAGGGATAACGCTCATTGCGGTAGCGACACCGTTGGGGGTCTATTTACTCAGTCGAGAACTTGGGTTGTCTGCGTGGTGGGCCTTGTGTTCCGCAATTCTCCTGAGCGTTAATCCCGTCTATGTCTTTATGGCATTGAGCCCAATGTCAGATGCGTTGTCGACGTGCCTGGGAGTGTATTGCGTCTACTTTTCATTGAAGGTTGGGTTGGAAGGAAAAAGGGCAAGCGCCTACGCTATCCTGGTCGGATTCATTTTCGCATGGCTAGTGATTACTCGATTGTCGAATGCGCTATTCGCCTTGCCGATACTGGTGGCCCTTGTTCGTAGGGAGGCGCCGGTTAGACGATATATTCTGATTATTCTGGGTGGCCTGCCTGGGCTCGTATTCTTCACTACAATAAACACTACGCTGTATGGGGGCCCTTTCAAATCTGGATATGTCGGACACTTCGAATTATTCCAGCTCGAGTATTTCTGGAAAACAGCTCGTCATTTCGCCTATTGGATATGGACGACTATGGGATCGGTGATAGTGGTACCTTTTATTTTATCAATATTTTGGATACGAAAAAATACGGAACTAATCTTAATGCTTTGGCTGTGGACGCTTTCGATTTTCGTGTTGTATGCGTTTTATTACCACTCGAGCGAAACCTGGTGGTATCTTCGTTTTATTCTACCTGGGTTTCCTGCGGTAGTGATTTGTGGGATGGTTACGCTCCAGTACGGTAGCGAGTACCTTTGCCAAAAAGTCAATTGGCGACATTTAGGCATAGTGATTGCTGGAGCTACTATGATATTCGGCGCGAATTGGGGGTGGAATTGGACGGAACGGCTCGTGCATCGAGGCCCGAGAAGCGATGAAATCTATTTTCAATTCAAGAACTGGGCCGACAGGAACGCGGCGCCTGAGGCCTTCATGGTTTGCATGCAGTTGAGCGGATGCGCCTATTATTATCTGCCGAATCCAATTGTCCGATACGATTTCCTAAAGCCAGAGGATTGGGAGAAGCTGGTGCGGGAGGCCCATCGGCAAGACCTGGAGATATTTGCGCCCCTATTTATGTTCGAGTGGAAGGAGCAGGAGGTACATCGCAAACGAATTCCAGGCGTTTGGGAGTTGGAAGAGTCTTTTAGGGACAGCCACCTGTATCGTTTAGATACGGGAGCCACGCTTGCATTGATAAACGGTCCCAATGGGTGAGGGCTTAGTCGCTCTGCTTCTTATCCTCGGATGTCGGTTCTAAGGCGCTCCTTGGCTGGATGACCGTTTCGCCTTCTGGCAGAGCTTTCTCTTCCGGGATCTCGTCGACGTCATTCTTCCCGAAGCTCGTGACCATGATCTCTATAGTTCCGATCTGGTCGAAACTGAGTGATTTTTGAAGAAGCTCGGAAATTCGTGTTTGGAGACGTTCGCTGGTTTCCTTAAGGTTTTCGGGAGAAGATAAGCGCAGGGATACGGCTGTGTTCAGCTTGTCGCCGACGATTTTCACTACGGCTCGCGCGGCTTCTACATAGTCGTCCTTGAGGCAGGCTTGTCGAATCAAGTCCTGAAGCGCTTTGCGCGAGACCAGTACTGAACCCGTCGCGCTTGAGAATGCTGTCAGACGGGCAGGCGGCTTCTTCAGCATCCTGCTAAGCCCGATGATCACGAGTACGAATACGACGAATATGCCGATTAGGGCATACGCCGGCAGCGTTTCAATGAATTCGTTCGCCTCTTTGAAAACGTCCGGCATGCGTTCCGATTCAAACCAAGCCGCTACGCGTCTTCAGTCTCCTGCGTTAAAGATTCATCGTCAGCCATTTTGACGCCCTCGATGATTACGTCTACATTCGCCACCGGTTTTCCTGTCATGTTCGTCACTTGCTTAGCGACGATCATCTGTAGCGTCTCAGCCGTTTTGGCGAGCTCTACGCCGTACTCCATGAGTACACGGATTTCGATCTGATAGTTCCCAGCTTCATCTTCGGAGACGCGAACGCCCTTGTCGGATTCCTTGCTAGAGATCTGAGCGATAAAGTTCTCGACGAAATTGCCTCCAACAGCGAGCACTCCCGCAACATTGATTGCCGCCATCTTTACGATCGTGGAGACGACGGTGTGATTCACCTTTATCTGGCCCATTGACGCTTCGTTGTCATCGCCTGATTCGATTGTGCTTTCTTGAGGTTCCATTTTGGTCCTTGGTTTAAATTGGATGGGTTGCGATCGCGCCTTTACTAGATTCTCGCGGCACTATCAGCAATTACTAAGAATCGTCTGAAATAGGAAATGTTTCAAGCGAAGAGGTGAATAATTGAAAAAACTGCTTCTTATTGGGGGTGCGGAGCTCTGCCTCAGTCGAATTTTGGTTTTCGCTCCAAGAAATCTTCCATAAAGGCGGTTGTCGCTTCACCCGCTTGGAATTTCGGATCGCTGATAATTGCTTTTTGAAGCGGTATGGTCGTCTTGACTCCTCGAACGATGTATTCGCTCAAGGCGCGATACATGCGCTCCATAGCGACCTCACGAGTCCGGCCGTAGGTAATTAGCTTGCCGATCATGCTATCGTAGTAGGGAGGGATGATATATCCTCCGTATGCATGAGAATCGACGCGAACGCCGTGCCCGCCTGGCGCGTAGTAAAGATCGATGCACCCTGGGCTAGGGATGAAGTTGCGAGCGGGATCCTCCGCATTGATGCGACACTCAATAGCGTGATAGTTGAATTTCACCTCATCCTGGGTGAATGAGAGCGGCTCGCCCTGGGCTATTAGGATTTGCTGCTTGATCAGGTCGATTCCAGTTACTTCCTCGGTTACGGGATGCTCGACCTGTATTCGGGTATTCATTTCCAGGAAGTAGAAATCTCCCTCCGAATCGACGAGAAACTCGATGGTCCCCGCGCCTTCATAGTCGGCGGCCTTGGTGGCTGCGATAGCCGCTTCGCCCATGCGCTTGCGCAAGTCCTCGTTAACGAACGGAGATGGGGCTTCTTCGATGAGCTTTTGGTGACGACGCTGGATGGAGCAGTCGCGTTCGCCAAGGTGAACCACGTTGCCCTGCTGGTCGGCGAGGACCTGAAATTCGATGTGGCGTGGATTTTCAATGTACTTCTCGATGAGTACTTCGCCATTGCCGAATGCCTTCTCGGCTTCGCTGCGGGCCATGATAAACTCCTTGCGGAGAGAAATGTCGTTGCGAGCGATGCGCAGACCTTTGCCGCCACCACCAGCGACTGCCTTGATCATGACCGGGTAGCCCACCTCGCTGGCGATGCGAACCGCTTCGTCTTCGCTGTCGACAGTGCCGTCGCTGCCACCGCAAATAGGCACGCCTACCTTTTGAACGGTCTCTTTTGCTACGGCCTTGTCGCCCATCTTGCGAATCGCTTGGGCGGAAGGGCCGATGAACTTTATGTTGCATGATTCGCACTGCTCGGCGAAATCCGCGTTCTCCGCCAGGAATCCGTAGCCTGGGTGGATAGCGTCTACATCTGCGATTTCGGCGGCGCTGATGATTCGATCGGCTTTGAGGTAGCTCTCGAAGCTCTGGGGCCCTCCGATACATATCGCTTCGTCCGCGAGCTGAACATGAAGAGATTCCACGTCAGCCTCTGAATAGACGGCAAGCGTTTTAATTCCTAGCTCTCGGCAGGCGCGAACGATGCGCAAGGCGATTTCGCCTCGGTTGGCGATGAGTACTTTCTGCATTTAGTAAGAAACTTGTTTTGTGGACGCGATCGATGAAATCGGAAGCGTAAACGATCATTGGATACGCTAAAGCGTTACTGTCGGCTACTAGCTCAATCGAAAGAGTCGCTGCCCATACTCTACGGGTTGCCCATTCTCTACGAGAACTTCCGCTATGGTTCCGCTTTGCTCCGCTTGAATTTCGTTCATGATCTTCATCGCTTCGATAATGCAGACGATCGAGTCGTTCGTAACAGCGTCACCAGATTTTACATACGGTGGATTTTCTGGTGATAAAGCGGTGTAAAAAGTGCCTACCATAGGGGAAGTGATATAAGCGCCGTTGTCTTCGTCCGGCGCTCCGGCTGAAGGTCCTGAATCCGCTGGGGTTGGAGCGGGTCCGGATGCGGGAGGCGGAGCTTGCGGCGTGGGCGCGTAGGTGACGATTTGCGGTTGGGCTTCCTTGCCCGTGTCACGCTTGATCTTCAACTTGAAATTCTCTTCTTCGACGGCGAATTCCGAAAGATCGGATTTCTTCATCAGGTCGACGATTTGTTTTATTTCCTTTATTTCCAAAGCTCTGTGGGAGTTAAGGTTCTAGATTATAGGGAGGTGATGTTGGTTAACGGGTTTTAGTTCGGATGCAATGCTCTTTATTAGGTGAGAAAGTTGCAAATTTGTTCAAATACGGATGCAATGCGAGCGGGAATAGAACAAATTTTGGGAATTATATACTTTAATCCCCATTATTACTCATTCGACATACACTGAGCGAATCGATAGTTGTGGATCGCTTAAGCTCACCGGCATTTTAGAACGCAGTGGAAAAATGTGTGAGTGCCGCACCTTTTTGGTGGTTCTATTGTGCATAGATTACCTTATCGTTAAGAACTGTTAATGCCTCTTGCTCCAATTCATAAGCCTTTGCTCGTTTTTTGTTTGCGATTAAAACTTTGGAGTTTATTTGCTGTTGAATACTTTCATCTCGACAAATTGGCATTGTAATTTCCGCAACCTGCTTGTCACTAATTTCATCTACTGCAGATCCATAAGTATGTCGGGTAATTAACGGATACGCATAATTGCTACTTAACCAAGCATACAGATAGCCAGCTATGTTTTTGCTTGCTGGTATTACCCGGATAATATGTTGATTTGCTGTCCATCCCTCCCAATGTTCAGGAACGATAGCTACTTTACCGATAGTTCCACTACACGTAATCATTGTCATATCTTCATGCAGCGTAAGCTGGTTTTTGATTCCTTCTCTATGATGAATTAATGAAAGATATTTTTTACTGCTTGGGTCAAGCTCAAATAGTTGCTTACCGCCAAAAAAAGCAATGCCGCTACCTTCTTTAACATAAATGCGCTTAAATCTACCTGGTAATATGACAGATTTGCTTACTTGACTATTGTTAATCGTCGTTACTTCCTTGGCGTGTTTTAAAAGGTATTTTTCTATGAATTTTACAATAGGCGCATGATAAGAACCGTCTAACCGATTATTGAGTTTGCTTAGCGGCACGGAGTAGTTCAATAAGTCAGCTTTTTTACCATACTGTTTGGCTTTTTTCTGTAGCACCTCAATATCTGGAAGATGAAAAGCCTGTTTTAGTAATGATTGGGCTTCGTCCATTAATTCATTAGATTCATCTCTGAGTCTGAATGAATCTTCTATTAGGCTATGAATTTTCTGTTTCAGAATTGGCGGAGGATTGGGGATGGGGATATTGTTTAAATGTTTTGGCTCAATGTGGCTAATGACTGCCCCATAATTGTTTGTATTAATAATCGCAAAGCCAAGCTTTGATTTAAGGTAGGCATAAATATAACCATTGTATTCTTTGGGTTCAATTCTGATGAGGTCATGACTGAATATCTGGTTTTCTAAAGCATCTCTGACGTAAGTGCAGTTCCCTATAGTACCAGAACAAGTTAGAAGAATTTGCCCCTTTTTAACGCTTAACGCATCAATGTCGGTTTGGGTTAGGTCGGAAATATAAGCAGATGGTTTTGGATAAAGCTCATTAATCTGTGCGGGTTGGTAAATTGGGCAATCAGATTTTTCAACATACACTCTTTTAAAGCGTGGTCTATGATAAGAAGTTGCAATGCCACTATCACCACACAAATAGATGACTGGATACTTGCAGTTTTCAATGTCTCTTCTAGCTTGCCTGCCCTCAATACCAAAAAAACTTGCCTCCATTCGGTAACCTTTTTCAACGATTTCTTGAATGGATACCGTTGTGCACTTAAATGGTGGTGTTTTTTTATTCTGTATTCTTGGTACAGATTGAGTTTTTAAATCAAGGGCTACCATGACAAGCCTTCTTGCTGTTTCCATTTTTCAAAGACAAGAGGTACTTCTTTGCTCTGGTCGTCAATAATGCGGGCTTTGCTTTCCGTTTTGACGGTAACATCCCCTTCGGCTGTTTTATCCATCTCAAGCACATTGGGTTCTTCTGGAATCCATATCTCAATACCATGCTCATCTCGCTTAAACAATGTATTGCCCCTTTTGCCATGTCCAACTCGTTCAACCATTGCCATAAATACACTGCAAGGTTTGATTTTTCCGGTTTCGTGTTCGGCTTCAATCTCTTCTTGTGTTTTTTTCTGAACCAACAAAACAGATGCTTGTGTTCCGTTTCTAGGTTGGAAGGTGTCAACATGCAAGTCAATACTGGCAATGATCCTAGTTTTTTCAATTAACCATTTTCGTATATAGGTCAAACCCGGATTCCCTAATATAGAATCAGGTAGCGCTATAGCTAATCTGCCTCCAGGCTTTAGAAATCGCAAACAACGCTCAATAAATAGCTGCTCTGGTGGTACAGATGATTGAAAGTCTTGTGATATTGTCCAGCCTGATTGCTCGCTGGTGTCATACTGCTCATTTCGCCAGATATATCCAATATTAAATTGCTCTAATATATGGCTGTCTTTGATAGGTATTTTGCTGCCAAAAGGTGGATTAGTAACAATAACGTCAAAAAACTCAATTGACTGTGGGTTTTTGATGTCCTTAGCATCAATATTCAATGCCTTGGCAAGTTCTTTCTTTAGGCCTGCTGACCACTCATGTAGCGGCAGCAATGAGCCGTTACGATAAATATTGCCACTACCATCATTATTCATAACCATATTCATCTTTGTGGCTTTAACTAAATCGGGGTTAATATCAAAACCAAAAAAATTTGTTGCGGCAATTTGCTTTATTTTGTCTCTTACGTTAACTTTTTCTTCAATTCCCCATTCAGATTCAGGTTTTCCGTAATCTTTTTCTACATCTTCTTTAAGCTGTTTAATGACATAATTCATGGCAGAAACTAAAAATCCTCCTGTGCCACATGAGGTATCACATACTTTTTCATGTGGTTTTGGATTAGCCATCTCCACCGCCATTTGCATAATATTTCTTGGTGTAAAAAACTCCCCGCGATCACCACGAAGATTAGCCCCTACTAATTCTTCATAGGCTTTGCCTTTTGCATCAACATGAGTATCAAGAAGGGAATAAGGTTGCAATTCAGACACAATCCATGCTAAAGAACGGGGTTTTAGTTCAATCTGATCATTTGGCTCAAAAATTTGCGGGTATTGTTTTTTTAACGCTTTCAAATATTTCCGATATACGTTTCCTTACTGTAAGCTGTCCATCAGGATTTGATCGTTCCGCAGAAGTGGTATAGAAATTGAGTGCTTTGCCTACATTCTGTTCATCCAGTGTTTTGCAGAATATAACCTTGAGTAGTTCAAAAAATGCCGGTTGCTTCTGTAAGCCATCAGTGGCATAAACATGATTGTGACAGGTTTTGAAAACCAGCAGTAAATTATCATCAAAGGCTTTCTTTAATTTATTTCTCTTTGGCCTATCTATATCTTCCAAAGAGCCATCGGCAGGTGGGATGTCGTTATATTCTTGATAGGTATATTTACCTTCAATTTTTACTTTTCTAATAACTTCCTTGTATTTGCCATTTGTCCACATACCCCATTCGCAGTTTGGGCAAGCGCTCATATATGACTTTAATTGCTCAACCCCGTTATTCTTATGTTTAGGTTCAACTTTTTCATTTTTGCATTCAACTATTAACCATACATGATCCTGCGTTAATTCCGGGACGTCTTTAGGGAATATGACAATATCGGCACGGGGACGACTTGAACCAAGTTTCAAACCAAATTCTATTTTGATATGTTCTGGTTTGTATTTATGTTCGTTGACCAGCCTTTTTTCTATAGTCTGACGTACATATTCCTCTGGTGTATCCTTGCGGAATTTTCCGTCAATGTAATCACAGGTTTCACCATCTGGTACTTTTATAATCTTTCTTTCAGTTTTTGTACTCATTACTTAGACTTCTTTTTTTCTACCAGCTTCCAACGTATCTTTAATTCCTGTCGAGTCGGTTTTTTGTTTTGGCATTGAGCCCGCTTGCCATTACCGAGTAATATCTCGGTAATGGCCTTCTTAAAGGCCTTTGATTCTTTTGGGTTCATAGCGCCTTAATCCCCGATCAACCCCTTATACGTCAATCCCTTGTCCCCGGCATTCCTCACCAAGGCGCTGACCCTATCTATGGTATCGATGGCGCAATTTCCCTTGTTCAGCCTAAAGGTAGATTCATTAGCATAGCGATCCAGGCGTTTGGCGCTAAATTGATGATAGGTCCCGCAGAACCCCCGCTTCAATGCAGCCCATACGCTTTCTATGCCGTTAGCATGGGCTGATCCATCGACATGCCGCTTGGCGGAGTGATTAGCCATGCGATGGGTATAGCCACTGATTCCCGCATAGCCTCGCCATTCGTCTGTGCAGATGGTGGCAGAACGCTTGATATGGCCCTGCAATGCCTTGTTTAGGGCGCTATTGCTGGCATTGTCTATCTGCATGGCCTTTACGCTCCCTCCGCGCTCGCGCATTCCTAGTACGATGGCTTTACCACTCCCGCCTTGTGAGCCCTTGCGTTTCTTGTTGGCGTGTCTATTATCCTCTTTACCGCCAATATAGGTCTCATCGATCTCTACGATGCCCTTTAGCATAAATCCGCTATCGCCTTGCTTGCATATTTCTCTAATGCGTTGCAACATAAACCAGGATGTCTTCTGGGTAATGCCCAGTTCTTTGCTTAACTGCAATGATGATATGCCTTTACGGGCGGTCATTGCCAAATACATTGCTATTAACCACCTTTGAATCGGTAGATTGCTACCGCGCATTATGGTTTTTGTTTTAACGGTAAATTCTTTCCGGCATGCTTTATGCCGATAGGTAAATCTTTTCCCCTTGCGTACAACAATATGGTCACTATTATTGCAATGTGGACAAGTGGGCTTC
>OX638348.1:4612500-4852771 GCA_951813085.1 uncultured Opitutaceae bacterium
GAGCGGATTTCCCTCGTTGTTTGGAGGGACGCCTTTGTCGAAGAGGGAACGCCCACGGTGAGCTTTAGGGAATTGCTCAGGATTACCAAGAATCCGCTCCCGGACGGATCCAATCGCGTGTTTCACGCGCGGCGAAATATAGAGATGCTGTGGGGATTGATCCTGAAGTGGATTTTCAGGCGCCCCTTAAAGCTCGTATTCACCTCCACCGCTCAAAGGGTGCATAGTCAATACACCAAATTCCTGTATCGACGAATGGATGCGATCATTACCACTTCGGATCGAGCGGGAAGTTTCTTGGAAAAACCAGCGGATTATATCGTTCCTCATGGAATGAATATTTCATTGTATCCATTTATTGAAGATAAAGAGAAAGCGTGGAGTGAACAAAAGTTTCCGGGTTCGAAAGGCATCGGGATCTTTGGCCGAATCCGTCCTCAAAAAGGAATTGACCTGTTCGTCGATGCTATGATCGAAAAGCTGCCCTATTTTCCTGAATACACGGCAGTAATTGTGGGAAAGACTACTCCAAAGTTCGAGTCCTTTGTACAGTCGCTGAAAAAACGTATTCGTTCTGCGAAATTGGAAGGACGCTTCGTTTGGCTTGGTGAAGTAGAATACAAAGCGTTGCCATCTCTCTACGGAGCGATGTCCATTGTGGCTTCTGTTTCACGTGTGGAAGGCTTTGGCCTAACCTGTCTCGAAGCGATGAGCTCGGGAGCGCCAGTAATCGCAAGCAGGACGGGCGGCTTTGATCTCGTTGTACGCGACGAGGTCGATGGGATGCTTGTCGATTGCGGGAGCGCTGCGCAGATCGCCAGCAGTTTTGAGAAGCTTGCGAGCGTTCCAGATATGCTGCCTAAAATGAGCGCATCCGCACGTCGGAGAATCGAAGACTCATTTACAATCGAGCGCGAAGCAGATGCGTTGATCGATATCTATGAGGAACTTGCGAATCGACACGCTTAGCTCACCTGCTGATCATACAGGCTTCGATACAATTTGCAGCGCTCGTAGAGTTCGGCGTGCGAACCCTGATCGATGATCTTCCCCTGTTCGAAAACGAGGATCTTGGACGCATTCTTGATAGTGCTGAAACGATGAGCGATGATTAGAACCGTCTTCCCTATGACAAGCTTGTTCAAGGCGTCTTGAACCTTGCGTTCACTTTCCGAGTCGAGAGCGGATGTGGCCTCGTCAAGGATCAAGATTGGGGCGTTTCGCAAAAAGGCTCGGGCGATGGCGATCCGTTGCTTTTGCCCTCCTGAGAGCCGCGCTCCTCGTTCACCGACGATCGTATCGTAGCCTTCAGATTGTTCCTTGATAAAGTCATCCGCGAATGCTTGCTGCGCTGCTTCGCGCACCTCTTCGTCGGTAGCATCGAGTCGACCTAGACGGATATTTTCGGCTATGGTGTCGTCAAAGAGAACGGGGTCTTGGGAGACGATAGCGATCTTGCGTCGAAGGTCTGTTGTGCGGAAACGCTTGATCGCGATTCCATCCAGCAAAGTCTGACCTTTGTTCGCATCGTAAAATCGGGGCACCAGATTTGCGAAGGTGCTCTTGCCCGCCCCGCTTGGGCCCACCAAGGCGCACACGCATCCAGTTTCGATCGTCGCTGAGGCGTCGACGAGAGCAGGCGATTCGCCGTATGAGAATGACACCTCTCGAAATTCAATTTTTCCTCGTATCGAATCAGGGGATACTGGTTTCTCTGGTTCTTCTATATTATTGGGTTCCGCAATTATTTCACGAATGCGCTTAAGCGATTCAGCCCCTTTCTTCAATTCGCCTGCGAGATAGCTGATGCGCTTTATTGGAGAGTAGCTAAAGTAGAGCGCTGCAAAGATCGCGATGAAGACTTCTCCGGATACGCCTTTATAGTACCCGATCACGAACGCCGATGCGAGACCGATCGACGAGATTATTTCCACGATGGGCGAAAGCGCAAACGTGTACTTGACGACCTTCATCTGGGAGCTGAAGAGCTCTTCTAATCGTTCTCCAAATCGACGGTTCTCTCTGTCTTGAAGGTTGAATGCGCGCACTTCCTTAGCCGCTCCGAGATTTTGAGAAAGGTCGTTGGTAACGCTTGAAAGCTCCTCTTGCTGAGCCTTCGCTTTTTGCCCGAGCTTTTGGGTGAGTTTTCTGACTGGAAAAATTACCAATGGGAGGAGGGCGATACTGCAGTAGATATAGACCACGCCATCGTGCTCCCATCCCTTGTAGGCGAGCATAGCGACCGCTCCTAGAAAGGTGAGCGGCGCGATCGCTAGATCTCGGCCGGTGATGGTTAAGGCATATTGCATCGCCTGCGTGTCCGCGGTGAGACGAGCGATGAGATCTCCTGTTTTCTTCGTCTGGAAAAAGGCCAGCGGCAGCCGCTGTATATGCGAGAAGAGTTCCGCTCTCAGGTCACGGATCACGGCTAGGCCTGCGTGGTTCAGGTGATAGGTGCTCAAGAATGTGCTCACTCCGATCGTTACGAAAAGAATCGGGAAAATGCTCGCGATCAATATGACTTGGCCGAGATCCCTTTCGCTTCCGCCATTGAGAACGATGCCAAAGAGCTTTTCGGCGCCGAGCGTAATGCCGGCGCCCGTGCACAAGCCCGCAACGCCTCCGATGAACAAAGCGAAACGAACGCGTCGCTTGTACGGGCGGAGCAGTTCGAGGAATAATTTCAAGTCCTTGAGCATAGGGCGGTGTCAGACTGCACCGGAAAGGGCGGGTTTCAATCTCTTGATGATTTCACGTCGAGCGCGTCGCGCAGCCCGTCCCCCAGAAAGTTCATGGAAAAGAGGGTGATGGAGAAAAATGAGGCAGGTACCACGAGCAACCAAGGATAGACCATCATCTTTTCCGCGCCCTTTTTGATAAGCGTACCCCAGGAGGCGTTTGGAGGTTGCACTCCAAGTCCGAGAAAACTGAGCGTCGATTCGAGTAGCATGACAGCAGGTACTAGGAGCGTAGAGTAGACGATTACAGGTCCGAGGATGTTCGGGGTGATGTGACGTAGGATTATAGTCGGCGTCCGTACTCCGGTGGCCCGCGCAGCTTCCACGAAATCCTGGTTCTTGAGGTTAACGACCTGACCTCGAACAATTCGCGCCATCGTCAACCATTCGACCGCTCCAATAGCTAGAAATATCAACAGCAACTGGTGATCCGAGCCCTCGAAGACGACCATTAGGAGAATGACGAAAATCAAGAATGGAAGAGCGTAGAGAACATCTACCACTCGCATAAGAAAGGCGTCAATTTTTCCTCCCACATAGCCCGATATGGCCCCATAGAATACGCCGATCAGAAGAGATACGAAGGTCGCTATGAATCCGACGCCGAGCGATATGCGCCCTCCCTGAAAAATCCGAGCGAGCAAGTCACGCCCATGACTGTCTGTACCCAGAATATGGGTTCGCGACGACTCGCGAAAATCTAGGCCGTCGATGTCAAGGATCTCTCCGTTGCCTAGTTTGGCGATTTCTTGCGCCGCCTCGGCTGCGTATACGTCGCCAAATTCCTTTGGGGTGATGATTTCATCGGGTTCCTCGGATTCTCCGTCGTATCGAAGCTCGATCCCCATCGTAAGAGGCGGCGTCGCTCCAAAAGAAAGCGTCTGATGAGTTGGAGAGTGGGGATAGAATAGCGGGCTCGTGTAGCAAAGAACCACCATGGCGACGAAAAATCCGAGACCGAACATGGCGAGCTTGTTCTTGCCGAGTTTCGTCCAAGCGTCTCGCCAAGGCGATCGGATTTGGGCTTCGTTTGCCATTGATTGGACGTTCATTGGTAACGCAGCTTGGGGTTGAGCAAGATCTGAACTATGTCCACGATCATATTGGCGACAATGATGAGGGCCGCGTAGAATAGCACTGTCGATAGGATAAGGGAATGGTCGCGACTCAATGCTGCCTGGATAAAGTGACGACCGAGTCCGGGTACTTGAAATATCGTCTCGACTACGAACGAACCACTGATCAACCCGGCCAGCGCAGGTCCAAAAAAGGAAACGACCGGCATAATGCCGCCGCGCAATGCGTGCACGAGAACGACGCGGCGTTCCGAGGCGCCCTTTGCTCGAGCCGATCGAATGTAGTCCATGTTCAAGGTTTCGAGCATCCCGCCTCGCGTCAGTCGCGCGATGTACGCGGCGTAAAACAAACCGAGCGTGCAAGCGGGTAGAATGCGGTCGTATACCGAAAACCAGCCCGATATATTCAGCCATCCCAGCCAAACTCCGAATAGCAATGCAAGCAAGGGGCCGATGACGAATGTGGGAAGGCAGATTCCGACCATCGCCATGCTCATTGGAGCGTAGTCGAGGACGGTGTTTTTACGGGCAGCGGCTAGAATGCCGATCGGAAGGCTGATCGAAAGGGCGACTATCATAGCGAGGAGCCCGAGTTGAAGGGAGACCGGGAAAGTGTCCGCGATGATATCCTTGGATGTGAGGCCTGGATAGCTTGTGAGCGGGGGAAAATCGAATGTTATGTGCTGCCAAAGCGTGCGAAAGAACTGGACGTGGATTGGATCGTTGAATCCGTAGTATTCCATCTGCTGCTCTATTATGTGCGGCGCGACTTTCCGCTCCTGGCTGAATGGTCCTCCTGGCGCCGCTCGTACCATGAAGAATGTGATCGTATAGATCGCTAACAGAATCGGTATGGCTTGCCCGAGCCGGATGAAGATAAATCTAAGCACGGATTGGAATAGGAGAGGATGAGCGAGGAAAGGCGGTTGTTAGTTTTCGAAGTAAATGCCTTTGTAGTTGCGGATCCCTATAGACTTCGGGTGCCAGCCTTTTACGCGAGGATCTAGTCGGATGGGGCGGACGTAGTGGTAGATTGGAATGATTGGCATGTCCTCCAGCATGATTGCTTCTGCTTCCGCCAATATGTCGAGTCGCTTTTTAGGATCCACTTCCACGAATGATTCATCAAGGAGACGATCGTATACGGGATTTGAGTACCGAGAGTCATTCTGTCCGCTGTCGGAATGGAGTATTCGCAGGAAAGTGTCGGGATAAAGATAGTCGCCAATCCAACCGTATCGAGCAATCTGGAAATTCCCATCCGAGATCGTGTCAACGAATACCTTCCATTCCTGGTTTCGCAATTCGATTTCCACGCCGAGTATCTTTAGCCACATTTCTTGAACCGCCTCCGCAATCGCTTTGTGGCTTTCCAGCGTATTGAATAGAAGCGTTAATTTCGGGAAGCCTTCGCCACCAGGATAGCCAGCCTCGGCAAGCAATTCGCGGGCCTTCTTCGGATTGAATTCGGCGACAGGGCTAGGTTCGTACCCGCTGATTCCAGAAGGAGTGAACGTTGCGGCCGCAGTTTGCCCGCCCTTGGTGATGCGTCGAACGATCGAGTTGCGATTGACGGCATAGCTGAGCGCCTTGCGAACTTTAGGGTTGTCTAGCGGCGGAACAGTGTTGTTGAGCGCGTAGAAGTAGGAGCCGAGAAACGGGTCGATGCGAAGGTTGGAGTCTTTGCGTTCTTGATAGACCGGTATCAAATCAGCGGGCACTTCATAGGTTTTGTGCAATCCACCGCGATTGAATGTCTGGTCTTCGGTGTTCGAGCTAGCGATTGGGTAGAACTTGATGCCATTGAGCAGTACGTTTTCAGCGTCCCAATAATCTGGATTCTTCTCGACTTCGATTATCTGGTTCATTTGCCAATTTTTCAGCTTGAATGGTCCGTTGCCAACATACTCTTCGCGTATCCAGTTGTTGGCCGGGTCGTCTATCGCACCGTATTTTTCGACAGTGGTTTTATTTACGGGAAACCAAGACTCGTGCTTGATCATGTTGAGGAAGTAGAGGACGGGACCATTGAGTGTGACTTTCAAGGTCCGGTCGTCTACAGCTATGGCGCCTACTTGCGAAAAGTCTTCGATTTCTCCTTCGTTGAACGCTTTGGCGTTCTTCATCGAAAATAGCATCTCCGAATATTGGGAACCGAGTTTTGGAGAGAGGATCCGTTGAAATCCATAGAGAAAGTCGTTGGCGGTGACGGGCTCGCCGTTGGTCCAGGTCGCTTCACGTAGGTGGAACGTCCACACCGTGTAGTCATCGTGCTCCCACTTCTCCGCCATGCCGGGCATTGGTATATTGTCGTCGGTCGGATGGGGAGCTATGAGTCCTTCGATCAGGCTTACTACAACATGGTGTCCATTCAGTGACGAATTGATGTGAGGATCCAGACTGTGCGGTTCGCTACCGTTTCCGAGTAGGAGAATGCCTTCTTTTATGGCATCGTCCGCGGGAGTGGCGTATGAAAACCCTGCGCAGGCGCAGGCGAGTGTCGCGAAAATCAATGGCTTTAATTTCATGGCTGTAACTGTACGTGCTTGTAGGACCGTAGGTCGATGAGCGACTCTGGCCAGTAGTTTACTTTGGGGCTGACGAGATAATTTTTCGTTTTCCAAAACAACGGGATAATGGGAAGTTCGTTTCCAAGCAGAGCCTCTGCGGCGGCAAGATGTTCCATTCGTACGACGGTCTCATTCGATGCTCGGGCTTGATTGAGAAGGTTGTCATAAGCGGGATTCCTCCATTGGGCCCGATTGAAATGGCTGTCGCTTCTCCAAATACCGAGAAAAGCGATCGGATCGACGTAGTCCCCGTGCCAAGCGAGGTAGCTGATATCAAAGTCTCCCGAATCGAGTCGAGCCAGGAGCGATTTGAACTCCATGTTTTGGATCCGAGTCTCAATTCCCAGTTTTCGTTTCCACATCTCCTGTATGGCCTCCGCGAGAGCGATCGACGATTCTCGATTGGATACGAGAAATCGAAGCGGAGTCTGCGGTCCTGTGACATCCGTCTCGTCTCGCATTTCGAAGTCCGCGGCTGGATAGCCGGGCATTGCGTCAGGGGTGAATCGCGTTGCGGGAAATCCAGATTTTTCGATCGCCCGTATCAAAAGCTCTCTGTCGATGGCGCTGCTTAGCGCATGTCGAAACGCTGTTTGCGCGAGCGCAGGAGATTCACTATTCAGAAGGAGATAGGTTGTCGCCAGTGCTGGATCTCGCCGTTCGGATACCACGTGGAGACCAAGCTGCTCTTTTGGAATCTCCTCGGTAATATCCAACTGGCCCGATTTGAAGGCTCGGTATTCAGTTTGCTGATTCTCGAAAGGAAAAAACTGCAATTGTTCCACCTCGACGCTCGAAGCATCCCAATAATACGGATTGCGATCGAGCTGTACGCGCTCGTTTCGCTTCCAGGATTCGAGAGCGTAAGGACCGCTTGTTGCGAACCCGGCTTGAACGCTCCACGGATTTGCAATGTCATAAAGTGACCCTCGCGCTTCAACGCTTGCCTTGTGAACGGGCCTCCAGGCCCAGTGCTGAAGGGAATTGAGAAAGTGGGGAGCGGCGTGGTCGAGTGTAATGACAAGAACGTTCTCTGCGGGCGCTTTCACGCCCACTAGGTCGAAATCGTCGAGACGACCTTCGTTGTATGCTTGAGCATTGGAAATCAAGTAGAGGTGAGCGGCGTTGGGGGCAGCGAGCTCCGGGTCGAGCAGTCGTTTGTAGGATTCGAGAAAATCTTTGGAGGTAATCGAATCGCCATTCGACCAACGCGCGTCCGTCCTTAAGACAAACTCCCATCGAGTGGATTCCGGATTGCTCTTCCACTCTGAGGCGATGGCGGGAGCGATCGAATCGCTGCCGTCGCCTTTTGGGCCAACGAGACCTTCGTAAAGGCCGTTGAGGATATGGGCTTCAGCCATGCTTGTTGCGAAATGCGGATCCAGCGAGTTCGGTTCGGCTCCGTTGCCGATCCTTAGAGAACGCGTCGATTCTTGATCGCTGCGCGAACACCCGCTGATCAGCAAGCAAGCTATTGCGATCGACCCGAGGGAACTCCGGTATCGTCGCAAAATTGCCGATAGTTTGTTGCCCGGAACTAGCATTTCTGGATTAGGCAGGTAGCATGAGCGGCGGCTCCTTCGCCCCGTCCAAGCGATCCAAGCCCTTCGTTGGTGGTCGCTTTTATTCCGACTTGGTCGGGTTGGATGGCAGCGCTGGCGGCGAGGGCGTTTTTCATTTCCTCTATACTTGGGGCGATTTTGGGTTTCTCGGCGATCAGGGTCGCGTCGATGTTGCCGATTTCGAACCCTTTTTCGTGGATAGTGGTTGCGACTTCCCTCAAGAGCGCTTGCGAATCGATATTTTTATATTTTGGGTCCGTATTGGGAAAGTAATGACCGATGTCGGGGAGCCCAGCTGCTCCGAGCAGGGCGTCGCAGATGGCGTGCGTGAGCACGTCGGCATCCGAATGGCCGTCGAGTCCGTAGGATTCGTCGAAAGTGACGCCCCCAATGACCAGCGGGCGACCTTCCTTGAAAGGGTGGATATCGTAGCCTTGTCCGATTCGAAGCGAGTTCATTGAGCGCGGTTTTGAATGAGGTACTCGAACCAGGGCAGATCCTGAGGTTGAGTAAGTTTCGGGTTGGGCATGGGGTTCTCGACGAGCTGAACGGGTGAGCGTTGGTCTTCGATTGCGGATAGGTCGTCAGTGATAATTCGGCCGGACTCGATGATGCGTTGGTAAGCGTCTCGAATGAGCGGATACTGGAAGGCTTGCGGTGTTTCCATAGCTCGGAGCGTATCTCGGTCTAGAGTCGCCAGTTGGTATCCATCGGATACCGAAGAGACCTGCTTGAGGGTATCGACGATTTTTCGGGCGACGCAGGCCGCTCCATGCTCACGGGCTGCGGCTGCGGCTTGGTCGATCGTCTGGGCTGAAATGAGGGGTCGCGCTCCGTCGTGTATGAGGACAACGGGGCGGGGGGATTGGATCGCGGACAAACCTGCCCAGACGGAATCTTGTCGCCGCGCGCCGCCTTCGGTCCAGGAGACATTAGAAAATTCACCGCTTGTTACCAGCGGTTTTAGAGTGTCGCGCTGCCCCTCGTCTCGATAGACGAGAACCAAGGAATCTACGGTTTCGCATCGGGCGAATGCTTCCAAGCAATATTGGATCAATGGCTTTCCATTTACTGGATGGAGAATCTTGTCGTCGATGGCTTCGCCCATTCGCGTGCCGGAGCCTCCTGCGAGGATAACGGCGGTGGCGAACGGATCCGATTTCATGGGCGGTCGGGTCGATTTCTAGCTGAGTTCCGATCGGATGCTTGCGACGATTGCCGCGGGGTCGTCGGCTTGATAGATCGGTCGTCCTACGACGATGAAATCACTCCCGGCATCGGCCGCTTTGGCGGGTGTCATAATTCGTTTTTGATCCCCTGCATCGGCTCCGACGGGCCGTACTCCAGGAGTCACTAGCGTGATGGATTGGCCGAGCTGCTGCTTAGGGAGAGATACCTCGTGAGGCGAGCAGACGAGTCCGGTCATTCCGGAATCCTGGGCCAGTTGAGCGAGGCGGGAAATTCGATTTTCAACGGTCTCTTCGATGCCCATCGCTGCTAGGCCCGCCTCGTCCATGGAGGTGAGAACGGTGACGCCGAGCAGTTGCAAGTCGGGCTTGTTCGATTTCTGCGCCTTTACCGCCCATTCCATCATTTCAGATCCTCCGCAGGCATGCAGAGTGAGCATATGAATCGGCAATTCGCTAACTGATTCAACCGCTTTGGCCACGGTGTTTGGTATATCGTGCAGTTTCAGGTCCAAGAAGATCTTCTTCCCTAGGTCGCTGATTTCACGAACATACTCGGGTCCATACTTGGTGAACATTTGCAGACCAATTTTGACCCACTCTAGATCATCCCCTGCACGCTTTAGGAGATCGATGGCAACGGATCGTTCTTCGATATCGAGGGCGAGAATGAGCTCGCAGGTTTTCGATTCGTTCATGGTGTTCATTGAGACTGAGGATTCAAAGGGGTTCTGGAGCGGATGCAAAGGCAAATCAGGGATGGCCAGAGCTTTGAAAGGGCGGTGCCAGGAAGGGGCGATTGAATGCTTGCGCAATCGTGTGGCCGAGCCAGCGTAGGGGCCGAAGTCGTTTTCAATGGAGATCGAATTGCGCAGCCCTGCTAAAATCAATCTGACGCTGTCAATTACAGGACGCAGGTCGGACGGATTCCACGAGCTCGTCAGTTTAGTGGCTCCGCTTAGCTTCGGGGATGTGGTTGAGTTGAACGTAGATTTGCGGGGAAGTGGGATCGTATTGGAATCTAATGTTCCAGAGCTTCCCACGGGGGAGGCTAATGTCGCTTGGAGAGCTGCGGAACGATTCATGCAGCATTTCCAGCTTAGTGGCAGGGTAGCTATTCGAATCGGAAAGAAGATCCCCATTGGCGCTGGACTTGGTGGAGGGAGCAGTAACGCCGCCGCAGTGCTTCGAGGATTGAGCGATCTATTCAATATTGAAGATCAATCAGCTCTGGAGATTCTAGCTTCGGAATTGGGCTCGGATTGTCCGCTATTCTTGCGCGATGAGCCAGTCATCATGCGGGGTCGAGGCGATCGCATCGAGCGATTGAATAGTCGAGCGATAAGCGACCTTTCAGGAAGACGTATCGCGTTGTTCAAGCCGTCTTTCGGGATTTCTACTGCATGGGCCTATGAGACGTTAGCGGCCGGGAAAGGCGGGTATGTAGATCCGCGCGAGGCAGAGGACTCGTTGAGCGCATGGCTGTCAGGGAGCAGTTCGCTAGGCGCTATCTTGAGCAATAGCTTCGAGTCGGTTGTCGGGGGAAAATATCCAAGTTTGCCACTATTGCTCAATAGGCTCCGCGACGAGACCGGAGCGTTCTGCTTGATGTCAGGAAGTGGAAGCTGCTGCTTTGCGATCTGCGATGCGGCCCAGGAGAAACATATAGGGGAAATTGTCGAGGCATGCTGGGGGAAACATGCGTTTTTCGAGTCCACTACTATGCAAGATATAGGGTTGACGGAGGACTGAGGGCTTTCATTTTGAAGCGCAGCGAATAGGCAAATCGAGGCAAACCCCGTGCCTCCCGCCATTTGCGCCCCTCTATTGCTATGGATTCGAAACGAGAAGAGAAGGAGTACCAAGGGATTGCGGCATCGCCCGGCATCGCCCATGGTCCCGTGTCTCTGCTTAGAGAGACGGAACTCTCGATTCCCAAGTATAAGATCGAATCCGATCGCCTCGAAGATGAGAACATTCGATTCGAGAACGCCTTGCTTTCGACTCGCAAGCAGATTCAGGCGATTCGGGATCAAGTCGAGACCAGCCTGGGCGAGGATGAAGCCCGCATCTTCGACGCTCACTTGCTCGTCCTAGAAGATCAGGCATTGATCGACGAGACTATCCGCGAGATGAAAAGCGATCTCGTTAATGTTGAATCGGCTGTCTGGACAGTGGGAAACAGGTATATCGAAGCGTTTGGGCAAATTGACGACGAGTACTTGAGAGAGCGCGCGAGCGATATCCGAGATGTGATGCGGCGTTTGCTTAGCAATCTTACCGGCGAGTCACTCGGCGATGGCGATCGTCCCGACGATAAGCACGTAATTGTCGCCCATGAGATTTCTCCGTCCGATTCGGCGTGCATCGACAAGGACCATCTTTTGGGGTTGGTCACCGATATCGGAGGAAAGACGGGCCATACCGTAATTGTGGCCCGGTCGATGAATATTCCAGCGGTGGTGGGCTTGGGAGATTTGTCGAAAAAAGTCAGTCCTGGCGATGTGATCCTGGTGGATGGTTATGAGGGTAATGTAATCGTTAACCCGAGCGATTCGACCATCTTCCGGTATGGAAAGCTCAAGGACGAGCACATCACCTTGGAGAAGCGCATGCTCGCGCTTTCAAAGGACGTTTCCCAAACGAAAGACGGCCACAAGATACGCCTGATGGCTAATATCGAATCCGAGAAGGAGGCGAAACGGGCTCTCGAAATAGGGGCGGACGGGATCGGATTGTTCCGAACCGAATACTTGTTCTTGAATGTCCGCAAATTGCCGAGCGAAGAGGAACAGTATCTAGCCTACCGCGAAGTGGCGGAAACCATGGGCGATCTTCCCGTAGTCATTCGAACCTTGGATTTAGGAGGGGACAAAATTTCGACAGCGCGTGCCCTTGGGATGCATCACGAGTCCAATCCCTTCCTGGGGTACCGAGCGATTCGGTATTGCTTGGACAATGTTGAACTTTTCAATACGCAGCTCCGAGCTCTGCTTCGATCCAGCGTCCATGGAAATGTACGTATCATGTATCCAATGATTAGCGGGGCTCCGGAGTTGATACAGGCGAACGAATGTTTGCAGAGCGCCAAGGAACAGCTTCGAGACGAAGGAATCGCATTCAACGACGATATTGAAGTCGGATCGATGATTGAGATTCCGAGCGCCGCAGTTGCCAGCGACACATTGGTGGAAGGCTCGTCGTTCTTTAGCATCGGATCCAATGATTTGATACAGTACTTGATGGCGGTCGACCGGTTGAATGATCGAGTGGCTCATCTTTACGAGCCCACCCATCCTTCAGTTGTTCGAACGCTTAAGATGGTCGTCGACGCGGCCCGAAAAGGAGAAATAGACGTTTCCATATGCGGTGAAACAGCGGGTGATCCTGTGATGGTACCATTGCTGATTGGCTTGGGAATTGAGTCCTTAAGCATGTCGCCCAGCCTGCTGCCTAACGCGAAATACGTGGTGCAAAGCATGGAATTGCAGGAAGCGAAGGACCTAGCTGCGATGGCGCTTCAGGAAACGGATGGATCTGTCATTCTTGAGAAGCTGACAGAATTCTACGATGCCCGGATGGCTTCGTTGTATTAGATCCCTGGTAGTTCCTATTGCTTGACGCCTGTGGCTAAAATCGTTTCGAACCCGGGCTCTTGAGCCTCTTTCGATACAACGGATACCGATACGTTTTCAAATCCAGCAGCCTTCAGCCACGAGTGGAGTTTCTTCTCCGAAAATCCTAGCCAGGTATCGGCATAAAGCTCTCTCGCCTTTTCAAAGGTATGTTCCTTCAGGTCGAGAATGATAATTCTCCCGCCAGGTTTGGAGATTCGATAGGCCTCCGATATCGCTTTTTCAGGATGCTGCGCGTGGTGCAAGGCCTGGCTCAGCAACGCGATATCAACGGATGCATCCTCCAATGGGGCCTCTTCTATGTCCCCCAGAAGATAACGCAGATTCTCGAGCTGATTGGTTTCCGCGAGCCCCGTTCCTACCTCGACCATTTTGGGAGAGTTATCGATGCAGTAGACCGTTTTCGCTTGCCGGGCGATCAATTGCGAAATCATCCCTTCGCCAGCGCCCAGGTCCGCTACGACCACTTTCGGCACGAAGTGAATCAGCATGTGGCCGATGCCCTCCCAGGAACGCCCGGGGCAGTAGTTCTTGCCGAGGCGGCCCGCGATCAAGTTGAAATATTCCTCAGCGACCTTGCGGCGTTTTTGCAGGACTCTTTCCAGGTTTTCTCGGTCTTCTTTGAGCTCCGTAGAATCAGAGACGGAACGAATGGCTGCCGCGATCAGTTCAGAATCAGTCAATGACCCCTTCGACTGAAGGGAGTAGAAGCTCTTTTTCCCTTCCCGGCGATCGCTTACAAGCTCTGCTTGTCGCAGGAGCGCAAGCTGAGAGGAGATCCGTGATTGGGTCATCCCAAGGGCTTCTTGAAGTTCCGCAACGGAAAGCTCTTCACTTTGCAGAAGCGCTAGGATTCGAAGCCTCGTGGGTTCGGAGAGAACTTTAAGCGTGTCCCAAGCAGGTTTCATTCACGAAAAGTAAGCAGTAAGTTCGCCCAATAAAGAAGAACAAAATGGGCGTAAAAAAGCCGCGTTCCCTAGCGAGGAAACGCGGCTGAAAGTAAAGGCTGCGATTGAGCGGATCGCTCTTAGCTCGCGACTGCGTCGACGTAGCGGCTAATCGAGATAATCTTCAGCAAGCTGTCGACTCCTTCGATGTGTAGCTCGACCTCGTCATCAGGCGACTTGCCGAGCAGCGCTTTGCCCAGTGGCGTCTGATACGATATAACCTGCTTCTCTGGATCGCTGTCCCAAGCGCCTAGAATCGTGTACGTAACCTCCTTGTTGGTCTTTTCGTCGAGCAAGAAAACCACGCTCCCGATTCCGACCGTTTCGGTACCGATTTCAGCGAAATCGGTAATCTTTGCGCGCTGCAAATCCATTTCCAGCTTGTTGCGGCGGGCCAGCAATAGGGACTGGTCCTGCTTCGCCATCTTGTATTCGGAATTTTCCTTCAAGTCCCCATGCTCGCGAGCGATACCGATCGCCTTGCTGTTCTCTGGGATCTGCTTCGTGACAAGATCATCGTACTCGGCGACTGACTTGTCATAGCTTTCGCGGGAAACAATCAGGCCGATAGCCTTGGGTTCCTCGCCCGTCTCCAACAGCGATTGGACCGCTGGGAAAATCTTGATGAACCGGGCAAGCAACGATTTTTTGGTCAATTCCTCGAAGCCTTGATTGAGCAAGAGGTTGTTGGCCAAGTCCCTCGCCGTTTCGGAGTCCGCTTCGGCCAAAAGGTCAGGGATCAACTCCGCATCTTCGTTAAGGATGTCTGCGAGCGGTATCCGTCGAGACGTTACGATTTGCAAGGCTTCGTAGTCGATCGCGTAGAAAATCGCATTGAGCAAGCGAGGCTTGATCATTGGACGCACGAGGTTGCCGAACTTTCGGGAATTGCGGTTCTTGACGATCCAAAGAAGAACTGGCTCTTTCAGGTTCTGCTCGGTTTGCCAGCGCTCGAACGTATCCAAAAGCTCCTTATCAAATCCATTTAGAAGAAGGAAGTTCACGCAGTCGGTAGTGAATTTTCCACTGCTGCTCTTCAATAGGTTGAAAGAAATTTCTTTCCAGTCCGCAGGATGAGCCTCCTTGATCAGTTCCAACGCTCTCGACTGAAGATTCGTCGCCAATTCCTTAAGAAGCGCATCGAGGCCTTCCACATCGCTAACGAGCTCGGACAGTACCGGCTCGAATTCAGCGGTATCGACCTCGAGGATTGTCGCCAGATCGTTGCGGATCCATGCGCCCTTGAGCTTTTCGGCGGGCGAAAGCTGGTTACTTTCCTTTACTGCGGTAGCGAGACCGTGAAGAACGACTGCAAGCTGCTCCTTGATCTCGGGCTTTTCCTTTACGGTATCGAGAAGCTTATCGGCGATTACGACGCGGCGCTTTGAAGACTGGGTCGCTTCGTATTCCTCTAGAAGCTCATCCTCGATACTGACGGGTTCTTCGCGGAGAACGTACATTCCCGTCTTGCGGGGCGGGACAGCGATTCGAGGATCCTTCGCCAGGATCTTCTTGGTAGCGGTCCACCATTTCTTGAACTTTACCGGGTCTCCGATGACCTGAATCAAGATGCTCTCTACTTCTACGGCGCTGGTAGCGCCATTTGGATATTGCTTGAGAAGCTCGACCACCAAGTCTGCTTGCTGGTTCGAGATCATTTCGGCAATTGCATCGGGCTCGGTCTCCTTGCGAGCCATCAAATGCTCGGGCGGAAGGACTTGCATCGTGACGACGCAGAAACCGGGATCCATCCGATGGCCTTCTTTTCCTTCGAAATCGATAATCAGCTTGGAGCTGGCGGCATCGTATTCCTTAATTTGGCCGAACCCCCAGCTCTGGTGGATACAGTAGCTTCCGGGCTGCATTGACTCGAGCTTCGCTTTAGCGGGCTTGAGCTCGGGTTTCCGCGTAATGAGTTCTAATACGGCTTCTTCGTTCATCTGAAGTTATGAGACTAAAAATTTAAGAGAGGCGGCTTTTTATGCGGTTGTCAACGAACGACTCTTCCCCAATTTAGTTCGCCCTTGCAAATGAGCCACACTTCTTGGAGCTGGGCAGTCGAATTGACCTCCCGATTCGTCAAAAAGCCCGCCCGGTTGTCGCATCTTCTCGAGCGGTTGCCGGTAGGAATGGATTCCAGCCATCAGAGGCGCTGCCGCTTTCTGCTTACAGGCGTGATCCGGAACCTGAGCCTGCTCGAAAGCGTATTGGATGCATTGCTGCGCAAGCGCCCGCGCCCGGGAATGTGGGCTTCCCTGCTTGTGGCGGAATTCGAAATCATGGAGGAGCCCGACAAGGCGGCGAAAATAGTGGATCACGCGATCGGTCAGATTGGCAAGCGATTCAGCCCCCGCGAGAAAGCGATGGCCAATGCCGTTTTGCGAAAGGCCGCTGCAGGCTTGGAGGAGGCTTGCCGACAAGCGCCCGTCGGTTCTGACGCTTTAGCGGTACGGTATAGCCACCTGAAATGGCGGGTGGAACGTTGGCTGGAAGAATTCGGATTGGAAGCGACAACGCGATTGCTGCAATGGAACGCCCTCGACCCCGATGTATACTTCTTCCCCATCTCGAACGCTGCCGCAGGCGATTTTGGCACGCCGACTCCTTGGTCGCCCTACCGGAAAGTATCGGGCGACGATTGGAGGTCCGCCCTGCGTCGGCTCGACGATGGAGAGATCTACATCCAGAATCCAGCGGCTCGACTGGCGCCCGAAATGATCGCGGACCGCTTTGAAGGAGGGAGCATATTGGACCTCTGCGCGGCCCCAGGCGGGAAGAGCCTTTATTTAGAGCAGGCGCTCAATTCCGGTCTGGAACGTATTGTCTCGGTCGATCTGCCTGGCCCGAGGTTCGACCGCCTAGCGGAAAATCTAGATCGATCTGGCTCGACCCGGATCGAGGCTTTGGCTTCCGACTTGTTCGGGCTTGATGATCCGGACCTGCTGGGCGCATTCCAAACGGTGTTGCTGGACGCTCCCTGCAGCAACTCGGGCGTGATCCAGAAAAAGCCGGATGTTAAGTGGCGCTTTTCCGAGGATGACCTGAAAGGGGTGATTGCATTGCAGAAATCGATGATCGAAAAAGCCGCTTCATTTGTGTCCCGAGGGGGACTGCTGGTCTACAGCACGTGCAGCATCGACTCGGATGAAAACGAAGCGGTTGTCGCTCACTTCTTGAAAACGGAATCGGGAATCGGATTCAAGGTGGTGGAATCGAAAACGAGCCTTCCCTGGGAAACTCCACACGACGGAGCAGGCGTCCACCTCCTACGCCGAGAGGCCTAGCTTTTGGTAGGGTTGGGCAGTCGACTGCTGAGAACGACTGCAATAGCGGTGATGGCGGCCCCGGCAAAGTAGAGCTGCGCGGATCCGAACATCCAAAATACGATACTCGCCAATATTGGGCCGATCGCTCTCGCTAACGATCCGATCGAACGGAATGCGCCGAGCGCTTTGCCCTGCTCCGAGTCGCTCGCGAACAATGAAACCAGAGAAGTGAGAGTGGGGCTGCAAAGTCCGACTCCGAATGCCAAGAAAGCCAGTCCTACGTAGAGCGTGCCTACCGACGAGGCGATCCCGAGGAAAACGAGCCCCACCATGACATGACCGAGTCCTGCAGTAGCCACTCGCTTCTCGCCCAGTTTGGGAGCGAGTCGTCGCACCAGTCCACCCTGCACCAGTACGAGAACGAGACCCACGAAAACCATCATCCACGCATTTTGTGTCGCCGTGAAGCCAAACCGATCCGCGCCGAGGAAAGTGAGCGTGAATTCCATGCCCGCAAACGCGAACATGAATACAAAGTAGGTGAGGTTGATTTTCCCGATCGCTGGGGGGAGCTTTTGAGTGAGGCGATCGATCGGGTTGCGCGATTCTGGCTGGGACCGATTCTCTTCGGTCAGCGATTCCTTGAATCGCGCGTTTACCCAGAGGAAATTCACGAGGGCCAGGATGGCGGCGACGAAAGCGACTACCGAGAATGGATTGATGCCGAATCGAGCCCATTCGGGATTTGATTCTAGCAGATTGTATTGAGCGAAGAATCCTCCCAATGCAGGTCCGAGGATAAAGCCGAGGCCAAAGGCGGCTCCAACGACGCCCATCCCTTTGGATCGATTTTCCTTCGTCGTAATGTCTGCGACGGCGGCGGTCGCGACCGAGATATTGCCGCTCATGCAGCCTCCAACGAAGCGAGCGATAACAAGCAAGGCAAAGCTGCCCGCAAATCCCCACAGGATGTAGCTGGCGAAGACGCCCAGGGTAGTAATGAGTAGAATCGGGCGGCGGCCCTTCTGGTCGGACAGGCCTCCCCAGATGGGCGCGAAGAAGAATTGGAGTACCGCGTAGAGAGAGCCGAGTATCCCGCCGAATAGCACAGGGGTAAAGCGGTCGCCTCCGCCCATCGCATTGGAAAGCTCATTGAGCGATCCTGTGAGGTCGCTCAGAATCCCGCTTTGCCCATAGTGCTCGAGAATGTCGGGCAGCAACGGGAAGATTATGCTGAAGCCTACCAGATCGATGAAAATGGTCAGAAAAATCACTCCTAGCGAAAGGGGCTTCGAGTCGTGATTGGGCTGTTCAGAATCGTTGCTCAAGAGCCAGGTTTATTGGGCCCTCTCTGGTTGAGCGCAAGTGTTTAGTCCAGGCCGATGCGTTCGTTTTGGAAATGGTTGGCGCGATCGGCGCTCCTTCGCAGCGATTCGGAATTACGATGAAACGAGAATGCCCTTCGCTAGCGCGTGGATATAGGCGAGCTCGTCTTTCGGAAGGCCCGCGCCAAACGAGGTCTGGGCAGTGTCAGACACAATCAATACGGCTTGACCTCTTCCGATCCGGATGGGCTTGCGAGACCCGGATAGCTGGTTTCGGATCCAATAAAAAGCTCTTCCACCGCATCGCTGGGAATCGTAACTGACTTCTTGAAGGGCCAGCCGCGAGTCACGCTGATAGCGTCGGCGCTTACGGATACGCTTTGTCGCGCCAAGAATGTATTCCCTACCAGCGCCAACAGGATCAATGTGGGGATCCCGAGAAACATTAGTCCGAAAACAGCAAAGATCGGCAGGGCGAAACTATCCGAGTCAACGTCCTCCAGAAACGGCAGCGCGAAAACTGAGATAAAGAAAATCTCGAAAACGGAAATCGCTAGAAAAGCAATCACGAATCCTGCGTTGAGACCTAGCGGAGGGATTGCTACGTTTAAGCGCGTCCCATCGTAATCGATACTGGATTTCAACGTGGCGGGGGGATCCGGTATTTCGTTCGTTTCCTTGCCCGTTGCGAATTTCTCTTTTACGGAAAGGTCAAGCGCATCGGATTCGCGGATACGCAGGCTTCCAGATGACTCGTCGTGGATCGGGAGGTTCAGGAACTTCGCGATCTCCTCGGATTCGGTCCGCGCTTTCGACTTCTCGCGCGATTGCGAAATCTCGAACGCGTCGACGCCGTCACCCAGGAGCCGTACGGGATATACGGTATAGCTGGAATTCTTGGATCGTCGGATTTCAGAACGAACGACAATGCGGTCGAATTCCTTGAGCGATCGGCTCTTGGAGTAGATTGGCTTGGAAAAGACGGTCCATTGCTTGAGCGCGGCGCCCGTAGCTCGATCGAGGGTCAGGTTCATTCCGACAAACAGGATGGCGCCCCCAACAAGGGCGAAAATTCCTCCGAACGGAATGCCGAAATACAAGGGCATTTCGTCTCCTCCTCGTACATCCGCGGGAATGAATGTTGCAACGATGACTCCAATGCCTGCGAGGAAGAAGGGTAGTCCAAAGAGAGAGGCGCATCCTCCTCCTGCCTTTGTTTGCCAAATATCGCTATTGGTATTGGGAAGCGGCATGAGATTACGCGTATCAAGAAGAAGGATTTCGCATTGGGCAATTCCAATGCGACCTAGAGGGCTGGGCGTCAGAGAAATCCTACGCCGTGCTTGATCAAAAGGGCGGGTGCGGCCTATCTCGTGTGGACGTTCGCGGTTACGCCTTCCCAATCGTCTGTGCGAAAGGGCGTGGCGGGCAATCCTTCGCGACTGTACAGATTGCAATCAGGATTATTCGCCCATGCGTACCTAACGGCGACAGGTCGCTCGATCGAGTCGCTCCATACCTCAACGGTATTCTTGTCGACGATCTTAGCTTCTGCCCAAACGAATTGCTTGTCTTTTCCGGCAATCGAGAAGCCCACGGGTTCTCGCGTGTCGAATGCATAGAGTCCACTATCTCCCGCGTGATCGAATTTGAGGACGATTTTAGACCCCACGACCTTCATTGAATTGTAGGTAGGGCTTTGATACGGGATATCGAATCCGTAGTCATTGGCGAGGGCCCATCGGGCGAGCCGATTGGCGACTGTACGCTTGTCTCTTGGATGAATGTCGCGTCCTTCGCCTACATCGATGATGACCGCTTGCCCTGTGTTGGAAAGCTTATCCAAGGTCATTGTCTGCGCTTCGCGCAATTCCGCCCAATCGGATTCCTCTGGGTCGGTGACAGGGTCTCGAAAATCGGCTAGCTGCACGAAATAGAAAGGGAAATCGCCCTGATTCCACTCATCGCGCCAGTGCTGAATCATAAGAGGGAAAAGGTGGCGATATTGGTAGGCGCGGCTCGAGTTTGATTCGCCTTGGTACCATATCGCTCCTTTGATTCCGTATCCAATAGTTGGCTTCAGGACTCCATTGAAAATATTTGACGGTCGTTGGTTGCCGGTGAGTGGATTTCTTGGCGCCCGTGGACGATTTCCCTTCTTTCCATTGCGGTTCCATTCTGCGAGCCGATCGTTGTAATCGGAAAGGGCCTTTTCCTCGTCGTATGTCGACTCCGTTTTTTCCCAACGCTCCATCAATTCCGCGTAGCGTTCCTTAGACTGCAATACGTCCCGCCGAATCCAGGCCTCGGCAGCGGAACCGCCCCAGGCATTGTCAATTAGGCCTACGGGGACACCCAGAGCCTGGTGAATCTGAAGCCCGAATCGATAGCCGACCGCTGAAAATTCCGAGACGACGTCCGGGGCCGCGTGGGCCCAGCGCCCTTCGAAATCTTTCTGCGGCTCCTGGGTGCCGACTTGAGGCACGGATATGAGGCGGATGCTAGAGGACTTGGCGGTCAGCGCGACGAGGTCGCCATCGTACGAATCGCGAACGGGCCAGGCCATGTTGGACTGACCTGAGCATATCCAAACTTCGCCTACGAGCACATCATCGTAGGTGAGCGTGTTCTTTCCTTTGATCGTCAGGCGATGGGGCCCTCCCGCAGGCAAAGGGTCGAGCGTTACCTTCCAATCGCCATTCCTGTTCGCTTGAGTGGTATGCGACTGCCCGGCGATCGATACCGTAATTTTTTCCCTCGCCGATGCCCAGCCCCAGATCGGGTTGCTGTGGTTGCGTTGGAGTACCATATGGTCGCCAATGATCGAGGGAGTGGCAACGTCTGCGAGGCTGACAAGCGACAGGCCAAGAGAGGCGAAGAGGCAGGCTGAAAAAGCGGCGATAGTTTTCATAGGGATATGGGGGTGTTGAGAATTGGCGATGGTTGAAGATCAAAGTAGGGGCGATGCAAGGATTCGCGCGTGATTCTACTTGGAAGAAAGGGTTTCCAAGAACTCCATTACGCGCACGTCGTAAGCCTTATACCGCCCCATCCAGTCCGCTTGGATATCATTGGCATCCGAAGGCCAGATCGAAGCAGACCGCTCGAAGACGCTCTTATCGAATGGGTAGGCGTCTCGCACATGGTCCAATGCATTGATCGCTTGCAGGCGAGCCATGACGTTCGAGCTGTTCAGCAAAACGTCGTTCAGCACGGGTCTCGGGTCTTTCTTCCCTAAGCGCGCCAGATGTTCCGCCGCGGCGATGCGCGTTGAGGCGATTGGGCTGCGGGTGAGGGCTGTAATGCGTCGTGTGATACGCTCGTCCTCGGTTTTCAAAACCATGCAATTGATGAGGGCCCAGTATTGAACGAGCGGATTCTCGTCCGCGAGCGCTCGAGTAAGCCGGGGCAGCGCGTTCTCTCCTTGATCGAGCAGGGCATCCGCAGTGGCGATGATTTTCTCGAGTGGATATTGAACGGGGTCCCGAGCGATTTCGTAGGGAATTTTTCCGGAACCTCGGCTCCATTCTAAGAGGAGAGCTTCGGGAATGAAGCCGCTATCGTAGGTTCGAAGCAGATGCTCGCGATTGGCGTTCCGCATTTTGACGAGGACGTCGCGATAAGCCGGATCATCGGCTAGATTGTTCACTTCGTCGGGATCAGCTTCGAGATCGAACAGCTCCTCAAGCGGAGCCGGGAGGAAGAACGCGCTTTGGGCCTCCGTGGTCTTGCCGGACTTGAAAAGGGCCTCCCATTCGCCAGCTGCAGGATTGTCCCAGAGGTAGTTCACATGCTGTCCTGTAGGAAGGTAGGCGAGGTAGTTGCGAATGTAGTTGTACTTCCCATTGGTGACGCCTCGCTTGAAGTCGATGCGCTCGTCGGCCCGGGCCCTGAATGTGTGGGCGTATTCGGGGACGGGAGCGCGCTGCTCTCCGAGGAAGGCCCGTCCTTGCATGTGCTCGGGAATATCGGCGCCGATCAGGCTTAGCAAGGTCGGCGCGAAGTCCACGAACCCGACGGGCTCTTTGGTTCGGCTGCCAGGCTTATGCGGCGATAAATGAGCCCATTTTTTGGGTACGCGAACGACAAGCGGTACGTGAGTGCCGCTGTCATAGACAAATCGCTTGCTGCGCGGCATAACGCCACCATGGTCGGAATAGTAGAATACGATGGTATCGTCCGCGAGTCCTGCGTCTTCGAGCTCCTTCAGATGCTTCGCTACAAAGTTATCCATCTCCTGAACACGGGTGTAGTAGGATGCGATCCGATCGCGTACGGTTTCCGTATCTGGGAGATAGGCGGGGACTCGAACTTTGCTCAATGGGATACCGGGTTTCACCGTGTTGCGAGACGGGTGAAGCGCGCTCTCGTGCGTTACCCCTGCGTTGAAAATGGCGAAGAACGGTTTTCCGTCAGGACGGTTTTTCCAATGAGCCGTCCGGCTGCTCTCGTCCCATCCGGGCGAATTTTGGTCAATGTTGTAGTCCTTCTTGCTGTTGTTGGTGGCGTAGTAGCCTGCATCTCTCAAGTACTGTGGGTAGATCTTAATGTTCTTGGGTAGGTCAGCTTGGCTCCGCATGTGTTCGCCGCCGAAAGAGGGAGGGTACATGCCGGTTATTAGGGTGGTGCGGGCTGGGCCGCAAACCGCGGCGTTTGCATAAGCAAATTCGTAAAGCGTACCCTCGCGGGCAAGCTGGTCGATCGTCGGCGATTTGCCGTGCGTATCGCCGTAGCAGCCGAGATAGTCAGGGCTGTTGTCCTCGCTAGTGATCCAGAGGATGTTGGGCCGATCGGCAGCAAACGCGCAAATGCTGAGAGCTGCGGCGAGAAGGGTAGTCTTTAGGGCTGGGAGCATGGTGGTTAATTTTAGGGACCTGAAGAGAAACGCGCGAACCGGGCATGTCCATAAGATTCCAGGCCGCTGATCGCAATTGGACAGGCCGCGCAGCCCCGACGTGCTTGCGATCCGTTACGCATTGAGTTGGGGAGATTCGCGTAAGACCTGCTCGGAGGGCCCGAGAATCTTCTCTTTTTCGCGCTCCAGGCCTTCTAGATTGGACTTCGATTGAAACTGCTGGTTTCCGACCACTCGCGGATGGAGGGCGCATAGCTCGCGACTGAAAATTTTCTGCGACAAAGCAGGTCGATAATGGTTAATTGGATAAGTTATTATGGATCAATATGTTGGTGATTAAAAATTCAGGGAATTTGGAGTCAATAGGTTCGGAAAACGAAACGTTTTCAACAGGGCAAAATTCCACGAATAGCGGTCTGGGAGCGCATTCATTATAAAAGAGAGCCCCGCTTTCCATTCATCAGAGAGCCAAAACCCGCCTCCCAAATTTCTTAGGATCGAAGCTTGACGAGCCCGCGATAACTGACAAATACTGGCAAAACTTACTACAAAACTAACTGCTCTCCACGACCCAATCCTATCCCTTTCTGACCTGAGGCGTCTCCTAAAACGAGGACAGCGCGGCATGCGTTGATCGTTTTGCGTGTATTTCCGAAGGACCTTAACGACTACCACCCTAACACCCGAATTTCGAGAAGACTGACAATTTTACTACGGCGTCGTCACGCATTCAATAGAACGTGCCATAGGCTGTAGGGAATCCGTCGCTTTAATAACCTCCAATTGATAAAATAACTGACAATATCGGACTAAACTAGAACTACCCACTATTATGAAACTAAACGTATCCAGGCTGGCTCTTGCCGGTCTATTAACAACGGGGCTGTTTGTGCAGGCCCAGGATGACGACGATGACGAAGAAGTCTTCGAGTTGTCCCCATTCGCGGTAGATGCTGCGGATGATATTGGCTATCGAGCCACGACGACCCTGGCGGGTTCTCGTGTACGCTCTAATATCGGCGACTTGGGCGCGTCCATCGCGGTCATCACCGAAGAGTTCATGGAAGACACGGGCGCGACCGATGGCGAGTCGCTGCTGCAGTTCGTTGGCAACATGGAAGTCGGCGGAGTTCTGGGTAACTTCTCCAATTCCGATGGCGGCAACGGCACGGTCGAGTCTCGCGTCAACCCGCAGCGCGGTCAGCGTGTGCGTGGTCTCGTAAGCGCGAACCTGACTCGTGACTACTTCCAGACGGACATTCCATTCGACTCCTACAACACGTCTCGCGTGGTTGTGAACCGGGGTCCTAACTCGATCCTATTCGGACTGGGTTCTCCTGGTGGAGTGATCAATAACAACTTGAAGCGCGCTCACATCGGGCAGGACACTACTGAAGTAGCGTTCCGTTTCGACCATCGCGGTTCGATGCGCGGTACCTTCGACATTGCTCGCACATTGATCGATGATCGCCTTGCGATCCGGGTAGCCGGTCTTCGCGAGGAGCAGAAGTACAAGCAGCAGCCTGCATTCACCGACGACACGCGTGTATACTTGGCGTGGGAAGCGACTCTCTTCAAGAATGAGAATTCGAACTGGCTCGGCCGCACTTCGCTTCGCGGTAGCTACGAGAACGGCAAGATCGACTCGAATCCGCCTGACGTCGTACCTCCGACGGACTCATTCTCCTCTTGGTGGAATGGCCTCGGTACGCAGCAAGAAATTAACGCTATCCTGAGCGTTCCCGGTACGGATCTCGACGACATCAACAATGGCGTCCTATCACAGGCAAACGTTGCTGCCTTGCTCGACGCAGGCATTGAAACGATTCCTGACAGCTTCACGGGAACGCGTGAAGAGTTCATCGCTCTGGAAGGCCAGTTCGTGCCACGCACAACGATCGACCGTTTCAAGCGAGGTGACCCATTTAATAATGATCCCTCTCAAGGCGGACGCCAAAGCAGCGCGAACGGAACGCCTTACTTCCTGTTCCCGGCGATCAACTTCAACTCGCCTGACGATCAAGTCCCCGGTTGGGACACGGATCCTCTTTTGACAGACGCTCTTGGCGGCTTCGGTATCCAAGGTATCATGGGTCGCTGGCGTCCACGTGGCTTCGCTACTCAGGACGTTCGCTGGTCCAGCGCGGCTACCGGTGGCACGGGCTTCTCGGCCAAGTCATTGCGCGACCGCAACGTGTTCGACTACCATAACAAATTGTTCATGGGAACGACTAATGAGATCGTCACTGAGTTCGACATGAACCAAGTGTTCCTCGTGCAGGAGTTCTTCAACGGCAACGCCGGTATCGAGCTTGCATTCGACACGCAGACACGCGACCAGCTCGAGTTCACGCCATTCGATACGGGTGACCGCAAGGCGATCCAATTGGACCTTTCGCAGAACCTGTCTCCTGGAGACTCGGACTTCGACGGTGTCGGAGACCGCTTGTTCAATGAGAACCTCGGTCGCCCAGTCATCCGCTGGAATGACAACTTCACGCGTACTCGCAAGAACGAGCAGGATACCTTCCGCGCGACTGCGTTCGCGACCTTCGACTTCCAGAACGTCATGAACAACGACGGCTTGTCCAAGATTTTCGGTAAGCACACGCTCACCGGACTTTACGAGGACCGCGAAAACGTCAACTTGCAGCGCCAAATCCGCGGTTCGTGGTGGGCGGATAACAGCAAGTGGCCTGGCGCTGCTGAGATCTCCAATGGTCTGAGCGACAACTTCCGCCGTATCGTTAAGACGCAAGTCTATCTCGGACCGGACGCGCGCAACTTCCAAAGCGCAAGTGATGTCCGTATTGATGGCGTACTCACGGTACCATTCCCGAAGATCGGCGACGAATACGGCATCTGGTACTTCGACAACGCGTTGAAGCAAGACCAGCAAGCGATCTGGAGAATTATCGAGAACGAAGGCCCTGCTAACTTCAATAAGAACAAGCTGGAGTCGGAAGCGTGGAGTATGCAAAGCACCCTACTCGACGGCAACGTCGTGCTCCTTTACGCAGAGCGTACAGATACGCAGGATGCATTCCTCGCCCCGAACCCTGGTGGTTATGGAGCGGCGGGTCCTGATGGCGCCACTCGCCTCGACTTGCCTGGCACCAACGAAGTGGACGGTACCTATAATGCCGACTTGCTCTACTTCCCAATGGTTCCAGACAGCATCAACTCGGGTAGCACCAGCACCAAGAGTATTGTTGTGAAGTTCCCTGAAGATTTGCTCTTCGATCTGCCTTTCGGCATGGATCTGCAAGGCCACTACTACGAAGCGGACAGCTTCCAGCCTGCTGGGGTATCGGTTAACATCCTCAACGAGCCATTGGCTCCACCGCTAGGGGTTACCGAAGAAAAAGGCTTCCAAGTTACCTTCGCAGAGGGACGTGTCTCGCTCCGGTACAACGAGTTCGAAACATCTCTCAACAACGACCGGACCAACCTCAACGGAGGACTGGGACAGATTGCGGGCCGTATCGGCTTCTACCTCGACCGTATTACTTCGGCCGAGAACGATCCGTCCACCATGTTGTTCCCAGACGGATACACACCTGATCCGAACGTGACCGGCGACTACGCGGACTTCTTCGCTAATCCCGGAAACTACACGACCAACAACGACCCTGTCACCAATGACGCTGCTAAGAAGCCGGATACCACTCCGGACAATCGTCAGCGACTCAGCGGTACAGGCGCCGACCTCATTGGGGTCGCTTCTTTCGACGAATACTACCAAGCTATCATCGATGCGGTACTTCCTGAACTGCAAGCGATCCGTAACCACCGCGTTGAAACGCTGGAAAGTGGAGAAAGAGTGGACTTGAGCGATCCTCAACCCGGTCTGAACTCCACCCGATCCTTCGTTTCCACGGGTAAGGAAGTCGACATCGTTGGACAGGTAACCAAGAACTTGACGCTATCTGCAAACGTGGCGCAGCAAATCTCCGTCACCTCCAACACAGCGCCGATTGCGGGCGAAATCGCTCTCCGCCAAGCCGCAGCGCTGCAGCAAACAGTCGGACCTTTCGGCTATAGCCTGTGGGATCTGCGCGGTTCTCCGTTCCAACGCGAGTCGGACCAAATCGGTCAACGCTTCCAGAACCAGGTGCTCAACCCGATCGCCTTGGCTAAGGCGCTGGACGGAACGCAGTTGCCTGAGCAACGCGAATGGCGCTTGAACGTAACCGGTCGCTACGACTTCCTCGAAGGAGCCCTCAAGGGTCTTCAAGTGGGCGGTAGCCTCCGTTACCAGGACAAGATCGCGGGCGGTTATCCAAACCTCCTCGATCCAGACGGTAACACCATTCCTGACGTAGCGAACCCATGGTTCGGTCCAGACGACATAAACGGCGACGTATTCGCTCGTTACAGCCGTCCAATCATGAATGGAAGGGCGGACTGGAGCATTCAGCTCAACGCTCGTAATCTCTACCGTAAGAACGGTGACGAGGACATTCCAATCGAGTTCAACCCAGATGGATCCGTTACGTTCGTACGTATCCCGGTTGAGCAACAGTGGTTCCTCACGAACACCTTCCGTTTCTAGTCGGATAGATTGCTGAAATCTTTCAAGGCCCTCGCCCTCGCGGTGGGGGCCTTTTTTTGCGCCTTGCGCAACGGCCTCGCTGCGAGGAGTCGCGCTGTAAGGAGAAGTTCCCTACCGCGTCTGGAAACGCTTGCGGTAGGCTCGAGGCGATTCGCCGATGGAGTTGCTGAAGAAACGGGAAAAGGCGGATAGCGTCGTAAAGCCGAGCTCGAAAGCGATGTCCGTCAGGCTCAGGTTAGGATTCTGCAAGTAGAGGATGGCTTGATGGGCCCGATAGTTCTTCAAGTACGCTCCTAGGCTGATGTTGAAGTGCTGGCGGAAATAAGCCCGCAAATTGCTTTCTGACATGTGGAGCGCGCGGGCGATATCCGATACGCTCTGCAGCGAGTCGGAGTTCTTCGCCAGATATTCCTGGATGGCGTTGATCAACTCCGTCGAGGTGCGGGCGGATGTCTGATGCTGGGAAATGGCCACCTTTGGCCCGCCTTTCAGCTGCTCGCGCAAGTGATTGATCAGCATCGCCGTTTCGAGGATGATCCGCCGGTTCGCTCGCGGCGTATCCTGGCTCCGATAATTCTCGATCATCGTATTGAGCTGCTCGATCGAACCTGAGTCCAGGCTGATGACTCGATTGCGAAACGACTCCATCACGACCGGATTCTCGAGCTCGAAGGTCACGAGCAGCCAAACGATATTGGGATCCGCCAGTTCCGAGTAGTAGTGGAACTGGTAGGGGAAGATAAGGAAGCCTTGCTCGGGGGATAGTCGCCACTGGATGCCGTCGATCGAAATTGTCCCTTCGGTCATGAGATTGAATACCAGCACGAATCGGTGGTGCGGGTAGGAGTCGAAGCTGCGGCGTTGGAGCTCGTTCGAAGTGCGTCGCGAAAACAGGATGATATTGCTCGGAATGCAAATGTCGACGGACGATCGGCCTTTGAAATAATCCTCGGGCTGTCTCAATTCCAAGGCGTTTTGTATGAGCGGTAGGCGCATGTTGACGGAATCGCAAAGTATCGTGTAAACTTTGTAAAGTTTTTGCAATATGAACAATGCTAAAATGGCAAAAAGGCGAATCTATGTCTCGGGAAGAAGAACAATTTGAGAAAATCCCTACCAAAGTGTGCCGGGATTCGGAAGAAGCCGCTAAGATCGTTGCGAGCGAAATTGAGGCTCTGATTCAAGAGCGCTCGAAAGCGGGTCGGAACGTGGTTCTGGGCCTAGCGACGGGATCGACTCCGGTTCCCGTCTATCGGGAGCTCGTACGATTTCATCGGGAAGAGGGCCTGAGCTTCCGCAATGTGATCACGTTCAATCTAGATGAGTACTACGGCCTCACGGATGAACATCCGGAGAGCTATCACCAGTTCATGTGGGAACGCTTGTTCCAGCATGTGGACATTCCCAAGGACCAGGTGCATGTCCCCTCCGGTACGGTCGAGCGTTCGAAGGTATACGAATACTGCGCTTCCTACGACCAGGCGATCGAGGACGCCGGCGGATTGGACTATCAGATCCTTGGGATTGGGCGGACAGGTCACATCGGGTTCAACGAGCCGGGCTCTACCCGCGATTCCGGTACGCGTCTGGTGACGCTGGATGCCCTGACCCGATTGGATGCCGCGAGGGATTTCCTGGGCGAGGCGAATGTACCGCTATACGCGATCACGATGGGAGTCGGAACCATCCTGAAAGCGCGCAAGCTTGTACTGATGGCTTGGGGACAATCCAAGGCATCGGTTGTCAGGGATGCGGTCGAAGGTAAACCCAACAAAAATCTGCCTGCTAGCATGTTGCAAGGCCACTCGGACGTTAGGTTCTTTATCGATCCGACCGCATCCGAAGAATTGATACGCTTTCGACTGCCTTGGTTGGTAGGTCCCGTGGATTGGATGTCCAAGCTGATCCGAAAAGCGGTGCTTTGGCTTTCCGACACCGTGTCCAAACCCATATTGAAGCTGCAGGAGTCCGACTACAACGAGAACGGATTGGGCGAGCTCTTGATCCACTCCGGACCCGCCTACGACTTGAACATTGCTGTATTCAACCAAACGCAGCACACCATTACCGGCTGGCCTGGAGGAAAGCCGAACGCGGATGACAGCCATCGCCCGGAGCGAGCGAAGCCCTTTCCCAAGCGCGTCCTGGTCCTAGGCTCGGAGCCGCACGAAGACATCTTGTGCATGGGGGGAACGGTGCATCGGCTCAGCCATCAAGGCTCATCGGTCCGGCTCGCTTACATGACGTCCGGAAATTTAGCGGTTCCCGACAATTTAGCGAAGCAGACGCTCGCCTTGATGGCGGAGCTTGAGGAAGAGATGGATCTGAAGACTGGCGAAGGGCTGAGCCTGGGCCAGCTCGCCGGAGTGATCCTGAAGAGCATCGAGGACAAGAAGGATTCGGATCAGGACACGGAGTCGACGTGTCGCATTAAGAGCTTGGTCCGCCGCAACGAGGCCCGCGATGCAGCCCGCACATTGAAAATCGGCAGCAAATCCCAGACATTCCTGGATCTGCCATTCTACGAGAAGGGCCGCTATCGAAACTTTTCTCCGGATGACGCGGATGTGACTTCCTTGGTGGACCTGCTCGAGGCGGAAAAGCCGCATCAGGTCTACATCAGTGGTGGCTTGGCCGATCCGGGTTCGGTCTCTGGAGTCTGCTATCGCGTGTTCGTGGCGGCGATGGAGAGAGTGAAAGATCAAGCTTGGACGGACGATTGCCGTGTTTGGAGCTATCGTGGGGTTGGCCAAGAATGGCCCTTGCATGAGATCGATATGGCCGTCCCGCTCAGTCCTGGCGAGCTGGCATCCAAGATCGAGGCGAGCTTCCAGTACCGCTCGCAACGGAGCCAGTTTCCCTTTCGAGCTGCTTCCCATCGCGAAATATGGCAGCAGACCGACGAGATCAACCGATCGACCGCTGAGAAATACGATGCCGTGGGTATGGCAGAGTACGAAGCGATCGAATCGTTCAAGGAAATCGAGCTTGAAGCGTTGCTACAGGCCTAGAAATGCTCGAGGCTTGCAGCGTGTCTCTTTTGCATAAGACAGATTCGGATATTTGGCTGAACGGGGAGCGATCCATCGACGATGCCTTGTCCCGTGGAACGCATTTGGGAATTGGAGCGCATCAGGACGATTTGGAGTTCATGGCCTACGAGGGAATCGCTGCGTGCTATGAAATGACCGATCTCTGGTTTGTAGGCGTGACGGTTACCGATGGAAGGGGAAGCTCGCGCGCGGGCCCGTTCAAAGATTATTCGGATGAGCAAATTCGTGAAGTTCGCCGAGAGGAGCAGCGTCAAGCCGCCGAGATTGGCCAGTATTCCGCGCAGCTGCAGCTCGACTATCCTAGCTCAGAGCTCAAGGGGGATCAGCGATCGAACGTGACGCGCGATCTCTATGAAATCATTAGCCGCGTGAAGCCAAGCGTCGTGTACGTGCACCAGCCTGCGGACAAGCACGACAGCCATGTCGCAACGCTGGCCTGCAGTATCCATGCGTTGAGGCAGGCGGCCGAGGAGCATATTCCCGCTCGCGTCGTGGGATGCGAAGTATGGCGAGGCTTGGACTGGTTGGGCGACGCCGAAAAAATTCCCATGGTGTGTGATCAGTATCCAGATTTAGTAGACAGGCTTTACAAAGTCTTCCGTTCCCAGATCGAGGGCGGAAAACGCTACGATCTCGCGGTCGAATGCCGTCGCCGGGCGAACGCCACAATGTTCGATTCTCATGGATCGGATATGTGGGAATCCGTTGCGTGGGGGATCGACCTGAAGCCTCTCTTAGAGAATCCGAACCTCTCCATCGAGGCGTTCATTCAAGAAAAAACCAGCGCGTTCGCGGCAGATGTGCGTGATCGCGTAAGACAATATTCATGATGGAAACACAAGCGAACGAAACTCTCAAAGGCATTCTCGTCGGCTGCGGCTTCATGGGCGGGATGCATGCTCAGATATATAAAATTCTCGATGGAGTCGAATTGGTTGGCGCCGTGGATGGACGCGTGGAGGAGGCCAAGGAAAAGCTCGATTCCCTAGGCTGCCCAACCCGCGTATTCGCTACGTTGACTGAAGCGCTCGAATCTGTGGAGTGCGACTTCGTCGATGTCTGCCTCCCCACGAGTCTGCATGAGCAGTATTCGGTTGAAGCTCTGAATGCGGGGAAGTCGCTCTTTTGCGAAAGACCCTTGGCCCTTTCGGTGGAGTCCGCAGACCGCATCCTGGCAGCCGCAGACGCCAACAACGCCTTCGCCCAGGTCGGGCAATGCCTGCGTTTTTGGCCGGAATACCAACGTTTGATGGAATATCACTCCAGCGGCGATGGCGGAAAGCTGTTGAGCTTGAATCTCACGCGTCGCTGCGCGCGCCCCAGCTACGGAATCGATAATTGGTTGAACGACGCGTCGCAGTCGGGCGGAGCCGCCTTGGATCTGCATATTCACGATACGGACTTTGTATTGGCTATGCTGGGAGAACCGAACTCCGTCAGCAGCCGAGTGACCCGAGACTTCAGCGGTCCCGTTCACGTCTTCAGCCTGTTCGACTACGACTCGCTTATTGTTTCTTCAGAGGGTGGATGGAATTATCCTGTGGGCTGGGGCTTTCAAATGGCTTTCCAAGCCGTGTACGAGCGATCCGTGCTGGACTTCGATTCGAGCAATGGCAAAGGGCTTATGATTTGCGAGGGAAGGGAGGAGCCGCGTTCGTTGGAAGTGGAGGCCCCCGATGCGGGAGAATCCCAAAGCGGGGAGGGGAATGTTTCGGATCTCGGGGGCTATTTTAATGAGTTGAAGTATTTTACGGATTGCCTGAAAAAAGGGGCGGCCCCTGAGATAGCGACGTTGGCGGATGCCCGCGATTCTCTTGCTCTTGCCCTCAAGGAAATCGAGCTGGGAGAGAGTAGCGGCTGAGGCTATTGCCGCTCGTTTTCTCAGACTATAGGTAGAAGTTTATTACCCATGAAAAAATCGATTAGCATTTGGTCCTTCTACGGGGACTGGTCACTGAAGGAGAAACTAGAGCTTGCTCGCGATGCAGGTTTCGAAGGATTCGAGATTGATGTAAGCGGCGATGGCCCGATTACGTTGGAGAGCGATGACGCTGCTATTGATGCAGTGGGCGCCTTGGCTTCGGATGTCGGTATCGAACTAAGTGGCTTGGCGACCGGCATGTATTGGGAATTCAATCCTGCGAGTAGCGACGATGGCAATCGCGCCAATGCAAAAAAAGTCATAGAAAAGCAAATACAAGTCGCTTCGCAGCTGAATATTGGAGCGATACTGGTCGTTCCCGGTTCCGTGGGAGCGGATTTCATCCCAGGCTGCGAGGAGATTTCCTACAATCAAGTTTGGGACCGGGCGACTGAGTTCATTGCATCGGCGCTTCCGTTGGCGAAAGAAAAGGGTGTTACGCTTTGCATCGAGAACGTGTGGAACAAATTTCTGATGAGCCCGATGGAGATGGCTCGCTTTATCGATCAATTCGATGACGAGCGCGTAGGGAGCTATTTTGACGTGGGCAATGTTCTAGCGACGGGCTATCCGGAGCATTGGGTACCCATCTTGGGCGAGCGCATCAAACGCGTCCATGTGAAGGACTACCGCCGGGCGGTGGGGTCGGTAGACGGCTTTGTCGACTTGCTTTCGGGAGACGTGAATTGGCCGGCAGTGATGAGCGCGCTCCGATCGATTGGATACAATGGTTGGGTAGCGGCAGAGATGATTCCGCCTGTGCCGTTCTATAAGCACTCGCCTGAGACATTGATCGACAATACCTCTCGAGCGATGGACAATATCTTCAAACTAACCTGAACCCCTTCTCTATGCAGTTAACCACCCTAGATTGGATCATCATCGCAACGTATTTTGTTGCGGTCTTGTTGATCGGGGTCGTCGTTGCCAAGATCGCTGGCAAGAATGCTTGGAATTTCTTCCTGGGAGGTCGCGAGATGCCCTGGTGGCTGCTGGGTGTATCCATGGTGGCCACGACCTTTTCCACGGACACGCCAAACTTGGTTACGGATATCGTGCGACAAAATGGTGTGGCGGGCAATTGGGTTTGGTGGGCCTTCCTCATTACGGGTATGGTGACGGTGTTCCTGTACGCGAAGCTTTGGAGGAGAATGGACGTACTGACCGACATCGAATTTTACGAAGTCAGGTATACGGGGAAGAGCGCGGCGTTTCTGCGTGGCTTTCGGGCGCTTTATCTTGGGGTCTTTTTCAACATCATGATTATGGCGTCCGTGTCGCTCGCGGCCATCAAGATTGGTGGCGTGATGCTGGGGTTAAGTCCGTTGCAATGTATTTTAGGCGCGTCAATCGTTACGGTCATATTTTCATCGTTGGGCGGATTTAGAGGCATCGTATTCACGGATTTCCCACTGTTTGTCGTCGCCATGATTGGTTCGTTGGCCGCGGCTTATTTTGCATTGGGCCATGCTGAAATTGGTTCGCTGAGCGCATTGCTGGAGCACCCCAATGTCGCGGGGAAAACGGGATTCCTTCCCGAGATAGAGCGGGATGCCTCGGGCGCCCTCACGGATGAAAGCCTGAATCTTTGGATGACGCTCTTGATCATTCCCCTCTTCGTGCAGTGGTGGAGCGTTTGGTACCCCGGCGCCGAGCCCGGCGGCGGCGGGTACATCGCCCAGCGCATGCTGGCGGCGGAAAACGAGCGCCATGCGACCGGAGCCGTCCTGTTCTTCAACTTCGCTCACTATGGGTTGCGTCCCTGGCCTTGGATCATCGTAGCCCTGGCTTCGTTGGTCGCCTTTCCCACGCTCGATAGCATTCAGTCGGCGTTTCCGGAGGTGGACCCAAGTGTTGTCGGCCACGATCTCGCGTATCCAGCGATGCTAACCTTCTTGCCGAGCGGCTGGCTGGGGCTGGTATTGGCATCATTGGTTGCTGTCTATATGTCCACGATTTCAACTCACTTGAATTGGGGTTCTTCCTACGTGGCGCATGACTTCTATAAGAGGTTTGTTAAGAAGAAGGCCAGCGGCAAGGAACTCGTCATTTTGGGAAGGCTATCGACCGTTCTTCTAATGGTCGTCGCTGGCTGGCTCGCTCTCCAATTGAAGTCTGCTCTCGATACGTTTCAGATCTTGCTGCAAGTCGGGGCGGGAACGGGTCTGCTTTTCATCCTTCGCTGGTTTTGGTGGCGTATCAACGCGTTCAGCGAACTGTCTGCCATGATCGCCTCATTCATATTTGCAGTCGGATTCAAGGTCGTTGATCCGGGTTGGGCCTGGTGGGTGGAGCTAATCACCAGCATCGGAATGACGACCGTCGTATGGGTGACCGTGACCTTGGCTACGCCTCCGAGCGACAAGAAGCATCTGCTCAAGTTCTACAAGCGCGTGCGGCCAGGGGGCAGCGGCTGGAATCCTGTTCGCGAGCAGAACAAGGAATTTTTGCCGCGTCCCGATGCGATGGGGCCTCAGGTTGGGCAAGCGGTTTTAGGCATACTTTCAGTATACGGATTTTTGTTTGGAATAGGTAAGCTCATCTATGGCGACATCCTTATCGGAATCGTTCTCCTTGTAGTTGGAATCGCCATAGGACTGAAACTAGTGACGTCCAAGTCTGTCGGTGGGCGCATTTAATAGATATCGATCGAAAAGAGAAAATACTGTCATGAATACTCCAGAGGACTCACGTCGCAATTTCGTTAAGGTAGTAGGGACTGTTGGAGCCGGAATCGTCGCTGGCTGCGCGGTGGCGGAAAAGGGAGACTCAACCACCCCCTCCCGACCTTCGCAGGCGAAGTACATGGGAGACTTCGCCGCTCCTAAGATCGATACGGTTCGCGTAGCGATCATCGGGGTAGGCGCTCGGGGTCGAGGCCACGCTCGTCAGGTGGCGGAGATCGAAGGGAGCGAGATAGTAGCGATATGCGACCTCTACGAAGATCTGGCCCAGCGATCAAAAGCCGAATGCGAGAAAGCAGGAAAGGGAGAACGACATAAGGATATTGCCCTGTATAACGAAAATGGGGATAGTTGGAAGACGATGCTTCAGGAAGTGCGTCCGGACGCGGTTTTCGTAGTGACGCCTTGGGTATTGCATGCACCGATGGCGATAGAGGCGATGAAGCAGGGTGCGCATGCATTTGTCGAGGTTCCGTTGGGAATTACAAATGAAGAGCTTTGGGAGATTGTGGATACATCGGAAAGCACGGGCAAGCACTGCATGATGATGGAAAACGTCAACTATGGAAGGGAAGAGCTTCTATACTTGAACATGTGCCGTCAGGGCGTGATTGGCGAGTTGCTGCATGGAGAGGCCGCCTACATCCATGAGCTTCGCCGCCAAATGAACCAAGTCGATCGCGGAACGGGATCGTGGCGTACCTACCACTATGCGAAGCGTGACGCCAATTTGTATCCAACGCATGGATTAGGTCCCGTGGCTCAGTACATGAACTTGGCGAGAGGGGAAGACAATTTTGAACGACTCGTCTCCTTTTCGTCGCCAGGCCGAGGGCGGAATCTGTACGCGAAAGCCAATTTCCCCGCCGATCACAAATGGAATCAGATGGATTTCAAGGGAGGCGATATCAACACGTCGATCATCAGGTCGACCTTGGGGCGCACGATTATGGTGCAGTGGGACGAAACGAGTCCGAGGCCCTACTCGCGCCATAACCTGATACAGGGAACGAAAGGGACGCTGACCGGATTCCCAACGCGAGTGGCTTTGGAAGGGGGCGTCGACGGCGCCACCGATGATCATCATAGCTGGGCGGAGGGTGAAAAGCTCGAGGCGCTCTTCGAGAAGTACGAGCATCCGCTTTACAAACGACTCGGCGCGCTCGCTCTGAAAATGGGAGGCCATGGGGGAATGGACCTTATCATGCGTTATCGCATCATTGAGTGCCTGCGCCTGGGACAGCCGCTCGATCAGAATCTTTACGAAGGATGCTTTTGGAGCGCGGTTACTCCGCTTAGCGAAGCATCCGTCAAGGAAGACGGTTCCTCGCAAGCGTTCCCGGACTTCACCCGCGGTGAATGGAAGAATACGAAACCCTTGGATATAATCGCCTGAACGGAAGAAGGAGCTTTGCCATGAAATTAGTTGGAGCCGTACTCATTGTCGCCATTGCCACGCTGCAATCCCTCGCTGCCGAAAAGCCCAATATCGTATACATATTGGCGGACGATCTTGGATACGGCGAACTAGGTTGCTATGGCCAAACCAAGATTGAGACGCCTAATATCGATGCCCTGGCCACGAGCGGAATCCGGTTTACGCAACATTACTCAGGTTCGCCAGTCTGCGCTCCCTCGCGGTGCGTTCTCATGACGGGCAAGCACACGGGCCACGCTCATATCCGAGGGAACGACGAATGGAAAGAGCGCGGGGACACTTGGAATTTCGCCCTAGCGGTGGAGGATCCCAATCTGGAAGGGCAGCGTCCTTTGCCAGCCGGTACGAATACGATTGGGACCTTGCTACAGTCGGGCGGCTACAAGACTGCGATCGTAGGCAAGTGGGGATTGGGAGCGCCGCTCACGGAGGGAATTCCTAACAAGCAAGGATTCGACTTTTTCTATGGATACAATTGCCAGCGTCAGGCTCATACCTTCTACCCGCGGCACCTTTGGAAGAACGAGGAGAAAGACTGGCTCGACAACGAGCTCGTAGTGCCAGGGACAAAATTGGCTGAGGGAGCGGATCCAAATGACCCGGATAGCTATGCGAAGTATCAATTGACCGGCTACACGCCTGAGCTAATGCTCGACGAAGCGCTCGGATTTATTCGCGAGAACAAATCGGATCCCTTCTTCCTCTATTTCGCCTCACCGATTCCTCATGTTCCCTTGCAGGCCCCGGAGCGATGGGTGCTTCACTATCAAGAGAAATTCGGTCCGGAGTCCCCGTATATTGGAGACAAGGGCTATTTCCCCAATCGGACGCCCCGCGCTACCTACGCGGCGATGGTTTCTTACTTGGACGAGCAAGTAGGGGCGATCGTCAAGGAGCTGAAGACGCTGGGCGAGTATGAGAATACGCTCATTCTCTTCTCGAGCGACAATGGCCCCACTTACAACGGAGGCAGCGATTCGGCGTTCTTCGATAGCGCCAGCCCCTTTGAAAGCGAATATGGAAAGGCTAAAGGGTTTTCTCACGAGGGCGGTATTCGCGTTCCTATGATTGCGAGTTGGGCAGGCGTGATTCGAGGAGGGCATACCTCGCAGCACATATCTGCGTTTTGGGATGTGCTACCGACGGTATGCGAAGCGGCGGATGTCGAGATTCCTGCGGATGTCGATGGACTGAGCTTCCTGCCAACCCTTCGCGGCGAACCGCAGCGGACGCACGAATTCCTGTATTGGGAATTCCCTGCCTATGAAGGTCAGCAGGCTGTAAGAATGGGCGATTGGAAAGCTCTCCGAAGAAATATTTTCAAGGGAAACCTGGAGATCGAGCTTTATAACTTGAGAAGCGATCCCAGGGAGAAAGTGAACGTGGCGAGCGCCTATCCCGATGTGGTGGCGAAGATCGAATCAATCATGGAGCGGGCGCATGAGCCCGCCCAGCTCGAGCGATTCAAGATTAAACAGCTAGGCGATTAGGGCAGAAGCCCAAGCGATTGAACGTTCATTGAAGCGACCCGCCTCGTGTCGCTAGTTAGACGGATTTGTTACGAATCCGTGCCGCTTGCGTTCCGTTTTAGAAACGGGACTCCAAGTCTGTTGACAGGTGCGTAAAAGCCTCGTGAAGACAAGAGAGCGTAGATCCTACTGCGCTCGGATACGAACCAAACTATACTACATGAAGTCTATATATAAACTAGCCCTAGCCGCAATCACGGCCAGCGCTGCAATCACTGCATTGGCATCAGCCAAGTCAATTTCAGGGACCGTTAAGTCCTTTGATTCAGAGGCTCCTTTGAGTGGAGCGATTATACGGGTAGTCGGCGAATCAAACCAAACAATTACAGATGACTTGGGACGATTCCGCCTATCCAATGTGGACAGTGAAGACCAGATCGAAGCGTCCTACTTTGGCTATGGAAGCAGTCGTCTCAGCGCTCAGGCTAACGAGCTCGAGTTCTTTCTTGGAGAAAACGTAATTAACCTCGACCCATTGCTCGTAAGCGGCGGTAAGTCGGGTCAGGTAAAGGCGCTCAATATTCAACGCAGCGCAAATAACCTAGCGAACATCGTTTCAGCGGATGCCTTCGGGAATTTTCCTGATGAGAATGCAGCGGAAGCCTTGCAGCGCATCTCGGGCGTTTCCATAGAGCGAGACTAGGGAGAAGGGCGCTATGCCGTAATCCGCGGCATCGACCCAGAATTGAACCATATCTCGATAGACGGCGTTTCGCTTCCTGCTCCGGAGAGCAGTACGCGTTCCGTCGCATTGGATGTAATACCCATCGAGATTCTCGAGCGCTTGGAGGTTCACAAGACCATAACGCCTGATATGGATGGCGATGCCATAGGCGGTAGTGTAAACTTGAAGACGATCAGCCGATTCGACAAAGGAGGCAAGTTCGCTTCAATCAAGACCCAGTTTCTCTACAACGACTTGGTCGATGCCTATTCTCCCATGGTAAGCGTGGCGTATGGTGACGTTTTTGGCGAGCGCGGGAACATGGGCCTCATGGTTGCAGCTAGCTTCCAGGAGCGCGAGTTTGGCTCCGACAATATGGAGGTCGATGGGCCTTGGGAGGAGGAAACCGCTGAGGACGGGAGCTCGGGATTCTTCGCTCCTGAAATCGAATTTCGCGAGTATGAAGTGACCCGCGAGCGCAAGGCGATCAGCTTGAACTTCGAGAATCAAGTTAACGAAAATGCGACCTTCTTTCTACGCGGCGCTTACAACTATTTCAGCGACTAGGAGTTTCGCTCCCGCACCGAAGTGAAGCTCGAAGATGGAACGATTCAGTCGCTCACCGATACTACGGCGGTCATTACCGATATTGAAGAAACGGACCGCGATCTCAAGAATCGCTTCGAAGAACAAGAGATTTTTCTTTTTTCTGCGGGGGGTGAATCTTCTTATGAGAATTGGAAATTTGGGTACGGAATTTCGTTTGCTCATGCTGAGGAAAATGAACCAGACCGACTTGACGTGGATTTTCGTAGCGAGGAGCTCTATGACGCGTCCTACAATTTTGCCAATTCTTACGATCCCATGCTCAGCGTAGCGGATTCGGCAAGCGTGTTCGACGCGTCGAACTTCCTGTTCGATGAAGCCGTGGTTGAAAACAATATCGCGGAAGAAGACGAAACGGCATTTTTCTTCGATGCGCGTCGCGACGTCCTGTTCGGAGACAATCCGGGCTTCGTAAAATTTGGCGCTAAACTTCGCCAGAAGGAAAAGACGGTAGATAGTCAAATAGACATCTACAGCAATGATAGCTCGAATGGCACGCTCGCTGATGTGCTTCAAACCGGATCGCGCTTTCCGTTTTTCCGGGGTCCATCGAATTACCTTAAGGCAGACCCAGCCCTGACGAGGCAATTTTTCAATAGTTCGATGGGGGATTTCGAATTCGAAGACGAAGACTCTACGATCGATTCGAGTTCGGCAGATTTCACCTCTGACGAAGATATTCTCGCTCTCTACGGAATGGTTGAATCCAATATCGGTGACTGGACCGTTACGGGTGGCGCCCGTTACGAGCAAACTGACTTCACGACAACTGGAAACAACATCCTCTTCGACGAGGAAGAGGATTTCGCCGGTGTTGAACCGCTCTCTTTCAACAAGGACTACGACAATCTGCTCGCGATGCTCTCCGGCCGATACGCCGTATCGGATACGGGGATACTGCGATTGTCTTGGACCAATACGATCGCACGTCCAAAGTTCAGTCAATCAGCGTTTAGCCGTGAGACGAATATTGCTGAAGAGGAAATCGTCAGTGGAAATCCTAACCTGGATCCCTATGAATCGATGAACTTCGATATCGCCTACGACCAGTATATGGAAGGGCTCGGCGTTGTGTCGGTTTCGGTATTCCACAAGGATATTGATTCCTACATATTTTCCTCAACCGAAGACGTGGTAATTGATGGAAACGACTTTGAACTCGTGAGCTTTATGAATGGCAACAGCGCGACTATCTCGGGCGTTGAATTTGGCTGTCAGCAAGACCTTGCCGAGTTTGCTCCGGCATTCAATGGATTTGGCATCTAACGAACCTCACGCTGAGCGATAGCGATGCTGACGGCGATTTGCCCTTCTTGAAGCAGTCGGATACGATTGCCAACGTAGCGTTGACCTACGAAAACGAATCCTTCCTGTTCCGTCTCGCAGGTACGCACCGTAGCGAGTACCTGGATTCGATTGAAGGTGATCCACTCGAGGACGAGTATGTTGACGACCACTTCTAGCTGGACGCGAAGGCGGTCTTCAAGATCACTCCTCAATCTTTGTGGAAGCGATCAATTTGAACGACGAACCGTTCCGCGCTTACTTCGGAGCTCCGACACGCATGCGCCAATTCGAAGAATATGGCTTTTCTGCGAAGTTCGGTTTCAAGTGGATCCACTAATAATAGCCACGTGAACGAAATAAACTTCTTAGTCCGCTGCCGCCGCATGGCGGTAGCGGCTTTTATAGCCTTGTCACCCTTTGCGTCCATCGCTTTGGGTGATGCTCATTCGAGTGTAGCTCGAATCAACGAGGTATTCTTCACCTCCCGCAATCATGTGGAGAACGTCGATTCGACCGCGGTTTGGCTGGGCCCGAATGGACAGCAATGGCTGCTTAGCTCAACGAAGGCGACTCACAGCATACTCATTGAGGATGCCTCCAATGGCGCATTCATAAAACGCGTTGGCGGTCTCGGCTCCCAACTGGGTCAGTTCAATCGACCGAATGGGATTTGGGTAATAGACGATCTCCTCTTTGTCGTCGAACGCGATAATCGACGGGTTCAAGTGATGGCGCTACCTAGCTTTTCAGCGATCGGGACCTTCGCTGAAGAGGAGTTGGAAAATCCCTATGGGGCTCTATGTTCGCGGAATCGGAGACGGCCTTTACGAAGCGTACGTGACCGACAATTACGAAACTGCGGATGAGTCCATACCTGAAAATTCAAAGCTAGGGGAACGCGTTGCGGTCTACGAAGTTGAGGTAGAAGGGGTAAGCGATGGAACGATGGATTTCGATTTCGTACGCTTCATTGGCGAAACGTCTGGGGATGGAGCATTGAGGATCGTCGAGTCGATATACGGGGATCCAGAGAACGGCAATCTCCTGATCGCGGAGGAGGACAACGAGCACGCGACGAGCGGATTCAAGGTGTACGACTTCGACGGGAACTATCAGGATCGCATTCTTGCTAAGGGATCGATATTAGGACAATCCGAAGGAATAGCCTTGGTGCCTGGCAAAGGTGGCGGCGGGTTTTGGATTTGTACCGATCAAGGCATGCGTCAAAACATTTATCGTGTATTCGATCGACAAAGCCTGGAATTTGTGGGCGCGTTTGAAGGTAGTTACACGTTAAATACAGATGGCGTCTGGTTTTGCCCAGAGCCTATTTTGCCTCGCTACACGGAAGGCGTTTTCTATGCGGTTCACAACGATGGCAATGTCGCAGCCTTCGACTGGAGGGAAGTGAAGCTCGCCTTAGGCTTGGACTAGTTCCCTCGGGCCTGAGCGACTATCGCGTTCGCTTGCTTGAGGTGGACGGTTAGGTGCAGGTGGAACATGCAGTGCCAGCCATGGGCAGTAAGCCTGCCGAATATGGGATGACGCTTGCGATCGGGACCCCAATTGACGGGCAGCGAGCGCACGCGATCGAGATGGTCGGCGACGGATTCTTGAAAGGAGCCTATTTGCTCAAGGCCAGGAGCAGCAGAAGGCATGGCGTCTTTTTTGGGATCGATCGTGCCGGGACCGGTTGGCTCCTTTCCTTGAGCTAAGCTGCAAGCGATTTCCGATGGCATTATGCTCGAGAAGCATGAAGAACGACCAGCGTCCCATGTCCTCGTCGACTCCCATCATCGGCGGGACCTCAATAACGTTCGCAGCCTCCGATTCGCTTAGGCTTTCTGCGATTTCCATATAGCTCCTCGTCGTATCTGCTATTTGCTGGCTCGCTTGTTCTCGGCGGGTTGCTTTGAATCGAAGGCGAATGGCCGCTTTGATCAACGGTTGTATCATCTAGAGAAGCGCGCGACTATGACCCGCTTGCAGTGAATGACATCGTGTGGTTCACATTCCCGGCGTCGCGAGCCTTGGTAGACGGGTCGACATTCATCCAATTCAAGATGAGCGTCGGGATACCGTTCATTCGCTCGACTTCCATGAGGAGGTAACCGCCTTTTTCTCCACCGAAGTACAGATGCTCGGGTTTCAGGCCCGAGTTACCACCGATGAGCGCATGTTCGTTGTTTATCGGACCGGATCCAAATTCGATGAGCCCTGTCTTGGGATCCTTTGATGCGTATTGCCAGTGCCGATCTCCACATACCGTATACACGTTTTCGATACTTGATAGGAACGCACGTATCTCATCTCCTTCATGCTGGTAGACGTAGTTTGCAAGACTGTCCTTCTTGCCCTCCTTGTCTGGACCTACGATGGGGGAAGGGCTGATAATGATCTTGAAGGTCGCGTCGGAAGCGAGCACGCCCTTCTTGAGCCACGCTTTCTGCTCCTGCCCTAATAGCGTCTTATCGGGATTATCGGGAGCGGGATTCGGATCCCGGTAGTCACGGCCTTCGAGCATCCAGACCTGCAGGTCCTTTCCCCAACGAAAGGTGCGATAAGGGAGAGGGCTGCTCGGAACCTGCTCCTTGAATAGGGCTAGGCCTTCGTCAAACGTAAGGTCTCCATAGGTTTGCCCTGGCCAGCAATCGTTCTTCAATGTGTCGTGGTCATCCTTTATGAAATAAGAAGTCGTTTGATTGTGGAATTCCTGATTCCAATGGTAAGCGAACATTCGATTCCATCGCTGACGCGCTTGGGTCACATTCTTCGATAGCGGATGCATTCCTTCGTAGTCCTTGTCATAATACACGATGCCTCCGGTATGGACGAAGAAATCAAGCTCGCGGTCCAGCATTTCCCTGTAGGCGAGGTGACCTTTCATAGGATCGTCCTGAGTGCCGATTCCCTGGCAGCTGACTACGGCGACTCTAACGGGGGCGGGGACTATGGAAGCGTACGCCGTTTGGAATGAGCCGGAGATGGTATGGGTGACCTCCTTGTCGAGATTGTACGCTTTGGCTTTAAACTCGTAGCGATAGCCCGGGTTGAGTCCTTCGAGACGAATTTGAGCGGTGGCGTCGTTGTCAGGATTTACCGCGACGATATCCGTATGGCTCCAGTCGGGATCTCGTCCGGGCACTCGATAGGCGATCGATACATATCCCTTTGCCGCAGGAGCCGCCTGCTCAATCGATAACGGGTTCCCTTTCTCCAATGCGCTCAAACGCATCCAGACGACTGCTGAATCTTGCGTGACCTCACCGATCTTGACGCCGTTGGCCAGGAATGGCTGCGAAGCGAGGGGAGCGCTTAGAAGGCTGATAAGAAATATTAGGGGTATCGACTTCATTGGCACCAGTCTGACTTAAACTAGATGAAATTGAAGCGAAAAGAGTAGAGTAGAGTCGATCGGCAGTGGACTTGGCGACGCAAACCAATTCCAGAGACTAGTCCTTGGGACTCAAGCCGAACGGGGAATCGGGTCCTAGCCAGATTGAAAAATAGGCCCGATGAAAGTCCGCTCCGGCAATGGTTTCAACAACCTTGCCATTTCGTAGGAGAGTCGTGCCAGACTTTGGATGGTACTGCAGTGTGTAGGTGTCGCCTCGTTCAACGTTGTCGTAAGCCGCATTCAGTTTGTTGATGCGCTCTCCAATTGAAGCGAGCGTAGACTCCGGGAGGGTTCTTTTGAGGATGTTTTCGGCGGCTCCGATAAGCTGATTGCTCTTGATCTTGCGCGCGTAGGTGAACTCTATCGACTTTGGAAAGTCGCCAAGCGGATTCGAGCGAGCCGATTCAGGATGAGCCTTGAACGTGGCGTCGAAAACATGAAATACGCCTCCTACATTGTATCGAGTCGTGGCGCCCACTTCGACATCTCCTGAGTCTTCCAGGCAGGTCGCAACCTCAGCTAGAAGAACGAAGGCCAATAGAGCGATGGATTTCACGGCGCTCATCGAGGAACCACTATTCGGAGTTTGCCTAGCAACCAAATAACAGGGTAGCCGAGATCCAGTTCGTACCAACGAGTTGCGAAATTCAAGCGGTTTGGAAATCTGTGATGATTGTTTTGAAAGGTCTCTCCCACGAACAGGATATCCCAGGGAAACGTATTCTTGGATCGATCGCTCGTTTCGTAGTTGCGATATCCATACTTGTGGCCGCACCAATTGACGAATGCCCCATGGACGGGTCCCATGAGAAAGTGGATAGGTAGAAGGGCATACATCCATATCGGTGGACTAGCCCACAGATACAGGGCTACATATAGCCCGCAGAATGCAAGTCGAACTAGGTGGCTGTTGCCGATTCGATCGATCGTATTCCAAGTTGGGAGGCTTTCGATATAGGGCGAGCTGGATTGGCGCCTCCCATTCTTGAAATCGAGGTAGATGCGGCCCGTATTGATCATCATGGAAACGACGTCTTTAAGGAAATGGGGGGAATGCGGGTCGTTTTCCGTGTCGCTGTGCTTGTGGTGCTCAAGGTGGAGCTGGGCATAGGACTTTGGGTGGAGGAACGAGGATCCTTGAGTCGCAAACGTGAAAAAGTAGAAGAATCTTTCCCAGAAGGCGCTCATGGAGAACATTCGATGAGCCATGTAGCGGTGCAAGAAGAAGCTCTGGGCGAATACGCTCGCGTACCAGTGGGCGATGAAGAAACTGATGACTATCAGCATGCTGGTGGTGTTCCTTTTATTGAATTGGCTCGACCGCGATTAGATTCGTTTCGTGAGCAAATAGTGTGATACGCCCCATTCCGTCCCGTCTCTGTATCCAAATTGCTCTGAGCAGGCGAGGAAGAAGAGTCGCCAGCGCCATAGCCATTGCTTGCTGTCCTGCGGTCCGTATGTGGCGTCGATTAGCTTTCTTACCGCCGCTTCATTGTGATTCATGTTTTGAAGCCAGGCTTCGGCTGTTTTTTGGTAGTGAGTCCCGTCGAGTACCCAGGATGCTTCCTGCTTGAGGTGGTTGTCGAAGCTGGGAAGCAAGTCGTGCGAAGGCATGATTCCTCCGGTAAATCCATTCCTTGGGATTGCTGGAGTCGTAGTCGTAGGCGAATTGCCGATGCGAGAATACGTGCACGAACATTTTTGCGTCGTCGTGCATCCAAGAACTGATTCGCGCGAATAGGGCCTCGTAGTTTCGCGCGTGCTCCAGCATCTCGACGGATACGATCCGATCGAAAACGCGTTCCGGATTGAACGCGTTAACGTCTTCGGTAACCACAGTCAGATTTTCAATGCCTCGAGCAGTGATTTGCTCTCGAATGTACGCGGCTTGACTGTGGGAGTTGGATACAGCCAAAAAATTTGAATTGGGATAGCGAGGCGCTGCCCAAAGAGAGAATGAGCCCCAACCGCAGCCGAGGTCCAATACGTTCTGGCGATCGTATAGCTGAGCGCGCTCTTCTATTTGGAGCAGAGCGGCTTCTTCAGCAGCTTCGAGAGTACTGCACCCGCGTGGCCAATAGGAACAGCTGTACTTGAGCCTAGGGCCTAGAGCGAGCTGGTAAAATCCGGTTGGGACTTCGTAGTGCTGCTCATTGGCTTTGTCCGTATCTTGGGCGATAGGGCTTGAGTTGAGCCGATGCAGGAATGCGCTGCGTTCCTCTTGCGACTTGGAATTTTCAATAGAAAGTTTCTTCCCGACTCTTTAGCGGATCCCAAATCGTAGAAGCCAATAGGGGAGTCGACCGTTTTCTGCAAATGCGATAGCGTTCATAAATAGATGGATAGATGGTTAGAATTAAATTGGTAGGCGGGTGAAACTAGATGGCCGCGCAGCTCGGGTAGGGATTTTGGAGTTCTTGTTTTGTCTTGGTCCGCATCTCATTGCGATAGGCGGTTTCGTCTGCCCGTCCAAAGACAAGTTGACATACGTTCACGTGGCGTTGGGCGAATCCGGCTTCGCAATAAGCCAAGTAGTATTCCCACTTGCGCTTGAAGGCATCGTCGAATCCCATTGGTTGGATAGCGTTCCATTTTTCCAAGAACCGGATGCGCCACTCCCTTAGCGTTCGTGCGTAGTGCAATCCAAAACTCTCCAGATGATACAAGTCGAGCGAGCCGTTGGACTCGGCGTTTTCGATCAAAGCGTGCGTTGAAGGAAGATGGGACCCGGGAAAGATGTGCTTTTGGATCCAATCGACTCGCGTTTTGTATTCATCATAGAGAGGATTAGGGCACGCAATTACCTGGATTCCAGCGAGACCATTGGGCTCAAGAAGCGATTCGACCTGTTTAAAATAGGCGCCTAGATACTCCTCGCCTACGGCCTCAAGCATCTCGATCGACACGATGTGATCGTAGGTGCCCTGTAGCTTGCGATAGTCAGTCATTGTAATGTCGATACGATCTTCGAGTCCGGCCTCTCTCACGCGTTGGCAAGCGCGGTCGTATTGTTCCTTCGAGATAGTGGTGCCCGTAACGCAACAATTGTACTGTTGGGCAGCGTATAGAGCGAATCCTCCCCAGCCGCAGCCGATTTCCAGCACGTGGCTAGTGGAGCAGATGTCTAGTTTGCGACATAGCCGATCGTACTTTTCCTCTTGCGCTTGCTCTAGGCTATCCGACTCGCTCTGGAAATAAGCGGAGGAGTAAGTCAAGCTGGGATCGAGGAAGGTCTCGTAGAATGAGTTCCCGAGATCGTAGTGAGCATGGATGTTGCTTCGGCTTCCGTCGATATTGTTTCGATTTCGAAAATGCAGCATACCTGAAAGCGCTGCGTTTGCCCAGCGCGCGATAGAAGCGAAATAGGGACTGACATCGGATGCGAAGTAGGGGCTGTTCTTCAAGAGCCATTGCAGGGTCTCTGTAAGATGGCTCGAGGACCAATAGCCTCGCTGATAGGCTTCTCCTAGTCCCACTCCCCCCTTGTGCGCGAGCTCGGTGAAGAATGCATCGTTGTGAACGCTAAGGGTGGGCGCGTATTCACAATCGGCGACACCGCATTCAATTGTGGTTCTATCCGCGAGTTGGATACGAATTTTTCCAATGCGACCCTTTTTCAGGCTGTTTAAGATTACTTTTTTGTATAGCGAGTTCATTTCAATAACGCTCAGGGTAAGATTCCTTTACGAGGTAAGGATGGGTATTCGTTTGAAGGTGTGGGTTTTCTGATTTCCTATGGAAGGGAACTCCCTTTAGGAATAGAAGAAAGGCCTGCCAATGAATAGCGGCGACAATCTGAATCGTGATAAATGGAAATCGCAACGCGCTCATCGCGAGGGCCCTGCTGCTGATAGGTTGCTTGCTGCCTACCAGCGCGCTTCGAAAGTAGACCTCGCTATTTCGTGACTGATCAATTGCGAGACGTAGTCGTTGATTAGGCTCAGCAATCTTGAAGTGAAACTGCGTATCGAGCTCGCTAAAGGGTGAAACATAGAACTCTTTTGCGCATCGGGCATTCGAATTGCGGTCGGCATTCGTCTGAATCAGGTAGAGCTTCTGCTCGTGAAAGGTATTGCCCACTTCCGCGATCGAGCACAACGGTTCGCCGGCGCGATTGTCTACGAAGTAGAAGGAAACGGGATTGAACAGGTGGCCCCAAACGCGTAAGTGAGTGAGCAGGCGCACGTTTCCGATGGGTTCCTCAATGCCTTGCTCCCTAATATAGCTTTCAATGCTCTTCTTGAGTCCGATGCGCCGCGGATTGTAGTGGTCGCTATCCCTAAATTCATAGGGAGCGAATCGATTTCTTCCAAAGAAACCAATTTTCTCGTCAAGAAGATCGAGCTCATCCAAGTCGATGTAGAACATGAAAAGGTTGTACTTGAATGCGTGACGCTTGGGTGAAGCGCGACGATGCATGACCGAGCATTTATAGAGACACGAGTTCATGGCGGACTCCTTTCTCGCTTACGATTGATTCGACAACCTTGAGGGCGGACCAGAGCGCATCCTCGTGAAAGCCATTTCTGAAATAGCTGCCGCAAAAGCGGATCCGGCCCTTTTCATTCAGTTTGGAAAGATTTGGCTGAGCTTGAATCGCTGCTGTGTCGAATCGCGGATGCTCGTATACAGATTGCCAATGAATATGGTTCGAATCAAGCGGGCCTTGGTAATCTACGCTTACGAATACATCTCTGTCGGTATTCAATTTTTGGAGCCTATTCATCCAGTAGTGGGTTGAGGATTGAGGCATTCCATCGGTGCCTCGACTATTCAGGACATTCCATGATGCCCACGCTTGCTTGGCTTTTGGCATGACCGATGTATCGGAGTGTAGCGCAACGTAATTTCGATTGTATTTGAAAGATGACAGTAAAGCCTGTTGCTCGGAATCGGGAGACTCTAGTAGCGTGAGGGCCTGATCAGCATGAGCGGCGATTACGATGCAGTCGTATCGATGGGTGTTTCCGTCTTCGTCGCGTAAGTACGCGCTGTCAGGGTCCTGTCCAATCCCGCGTACGTTTCGATTGAGCTGCGTTTCTCGGGAAAGCGCGGCCAGAAGTCGCTTCTTGTATTGATCGCTACCTCCTTGAACCGTCTTCCATTGAAGCTGTATCCCGACCCCAAGCATTTGGTGATTCTTCATGAAGCGAAGGAGCGGAAGCGCTGGAAAATGGAGTATCTCCTGACGAGGGGTGGACCAGATGGCTCCAGCCATGGGCAGTATGAACTGGTTGAGGACGAGTGAGCTGAGCGCGTACTCGCGAGCGAAATCAGCTAGTGTAAATTCCGCCGAAACGTCTCTCGCTATGAGCGCATCGGCTGCTTGGAAAAACTTAAGAATGTCTCGATAGAGCTTCCAGTGAATCGGATTTAGCAAGTTGCGCTTCTGAGCGAAGAAGGTGGAGAATCCGGAGCAGGCGTATTCGAGATTCCGGTTCACATTCCTTACGCCGAGCGACATGGAAGTGTCGTATGAGGCGACGTCTAGTTCACGAAAAAGGCGCAAGAGGTTCGGATAGGTTTTCTCGTTGTAGACCATGAATCCCGTATCCACTGAAACCTTGGAGTCTCCGAGACTGAGGGTGACGGTGTTCGTATGTCCTCCCGCGTAGTCATTCTTATCGAACAAAGTGACATCGAACGCTTCACGAAGATAGAAAGCGGCTCCCATCCCAGCGATTCCCGAGCCGATGACTGCGACTTTGGGTCTCACGTGTTGTCTTCAGGGATAACGAGGTTGTCTTTTTGGCAGAGGTAGAGAAGCGCGTCCTCGACGATGGCCCGAGCTTTGCCAATCTCCGTCCCGAGGTACTCGTGAACTTCCTTGTCATCCGGAGATTCGATCTCGCAGCGTCGGCAGTAGTTTTCGAATGAGGCGAGGCTGGCGACAAGCGCCGAAGTATGGTGAGGGCACTCGCACTTTATATTCGGATTGGACGCCGCTATTGTGGCGAGTTGCTTATCCGTGAATACTCGCGGCGCGGACTTGAAGGATATGTCTGATTGCGCCGTCGGGTCTGCCTGGTGGGTGGCATTTGCCAGAGCGGCATTCAGGTAGTGGGTAAGCAATTTGGGAGAACAAGGAATTCGAATGAGAAAGCGTCCCTCTTTAGAGAATTGCCGCAGCAGCTCGCTCGGGGCATAGTCGTAGACCAAAGCCATAGGAATGTCTGGGTTCTCCAAGGCGGCTACGCTGACGCGCCGTCGGCACTCGATTGCGGATGCGTCGAGGTCTACCATTAGCAGTTCCGGATTCTCTTCGTCAGATGAGAGCTTCTCGAATTGATTGGGGAGGATGTCTGCCCAAGTGCTAGCGAGCTTGCCAATTGGAAGTACGCGGATCCGGTCGGTGGCTGACTGTTTCGATCGAGCTTCTACATGCCTCGTTTCATATTCGAGCATTCGGCTTCTCAGCTCCGTTAGCGACAATTTGGAAATGGAGCTGATGGAATCGCCCATGTTGGTAAGTCGCTTCATTAGGGCCAACTGCTCGACTTGCTCTTGAGAGTACCGTCGCCTTCCTGTGGGGGAGCGAAGTCCGGCCTGAATGAAATTGCGACGTTCCCAAGTTCGTAGTGTATTGGGCGACAAGCCGGTTATCTTAGCGACTGCGCCGATTTCAAAGTAGGGAGATTCAGGCTGATTGCTCATGTGGGGTGCGTACGAATTTTCGTTAGCTGGCATTGGCGCGAGATTGCAATGGGTGATTCAATGCCTTCAAAATAGGTTCTGAAGTAATTCAATCGATTTATAGGTCTATTTGAACAATTTAGAACAGCCTAAATTGATCAATGTATAGTCCTAAAATTGTTCATAAAGTGTTCAGCGAAGTCATTGCGCCTAGAACCCCTCTCTTGAATCGAGTTGGAACGACAGCGTAGCTCAGTCAAAGCCCGGGCTGGGTGAAACCCATGAGCTGTCTTGCAACGCGGACTCTAGTGACCTCCGCACTATCTAGGAGGCGGGCCTCGCTACGATCTGGCTTCTGAGTTTCCCCAGTAGCGCTGCATCTCGTAGTATAGGAACGAGGCGGTCCAGGTGATGAGGACTAAGCCCGTCAAGGACTCGATACCTGTCAGGTAGCGCAATTTGCCTACGGGCTCGATGTCGCCGAATCCTACTGTAGAATAAGTGGAGAAGGAAAAGTAGACGCAGTCCATCAAAGTCCCTGCGAAATTGCCCTGGAGCTCGCCCCAGAATTCGGAGTGATGCATGAAGTAGTAGGCGTAGGCGAAGACCCAGACTTCTGCGGCGTGGGCAATGAGGGCGCCAAACACGCCCAAGACGATTCGCGTGCGATGCCTGATCGTAAGTTTCGGTATCCAGATCGATAGGCGGTACAAGAACTCGTAGTGGATTATCACGCACGTGGTGACCACGAGTGAATTGAGTAGGAACACGCCGACCATTGCAAATAGCGCTACTCCTCTGGCGCAGGCTTCGGTTCGGCGTTTTTAAATACGATCGCCTGCTTGAGCCGCGTTTCCTGAGCCACGCCTCCTACGAAGCGTGGGCGGAATTTTGACCGCTCGAGCGATCGGATGGCCTCGCTTGAAAATTGCTTGTGAGGCGAATCGATGATCTTCGATTTCGTGACCAAGCCGTCTTCATTGATGGTGAACTCAACAATGACTGTCGCCTGGGTATACTGGCTTACTAGCGCTGCGGGGAAAACAGGCCTTTCTTGAAATACGACCCTGGGGTGTTGCGAATAGGGGGTGATGCGGCCGCGATGCATATTCTCACCGCCTTTGATGGCGATCGAATTACCTTTCGAAAAGAGGCAAAGCTGATAGGGATCCATCTGCGTAAAGTCGCTTGTCCTGACGGCGAACGATACTTTGGCCGACTTTTCTGTAGCGAGCTCAGGCAATGCGCGCGCTACCGTCCGGATGTCGTTGCTGGAGCCCGATACCAGAATCAGGTAGCAATCGTCTATCGTTTTGTTGGCTCGAATTTCTGCTTGGATGATAAGCGAGCGCTTCCCTTTGTCATTGATTGTTACCAGAAGATCCTTGAGCTCAATATTCACTCCTTTGAGCTGATTGGACTCATCGGCGAGAAAGCTCACCATATCGGCTCTTACCGTTTTCGATTTGCCGTCTAAGTCAATGACGAGGTTCTCGTTATTAACGCCGACGATCTTGTAGTCGTTTCCACGATACCTAGCGAAAGCGCCTGCTGCATGCGCTTCGGCCGCACATAGGAGCAGTGTCGCGATTAAGGTGAGCGTTTTCATATGTCAGGGAATTTGGCGTACTATCGAAATCGCTTGTCGTCTGGATTACCGCCGCTGAGCACATAGGCAGTCAGGTCGAAGATCTCTTCCTTGGAAAGCATGTTCATCAGCCCAGGAGGCATGGGCGAAATCTTGGAGGGCGCCAGGCTCTTGACGAGCTTGCGATCGATGTTGACGCGCTGATTGGGGTTGGTGAGGTCCGTATTGATAGTCACCCTGTCGGTATTAAGATTCACGACGACGCCATAGTGAGTCGTGCCGTCGAGCATCTCTACCGCGATGGGAACGAATTGCTCGTTGACCTCTTTGCTCGGGTTAATGATTTGATCGATAAAGTCGCTGGGCGAGTACCGTCCCCCGGAGCCGGTGAGGTCGGGTCCGGTAGAACCGCCTGCGTTTTGAAAGCGGTGGCAGGAGTAGCAGGCTGTTCCCGCAAACATCGCTCGTCCGCGTTCGAAGTTACGGTTGACCATGCTGGCATTGGCCTCGGCCGATAGATCGTCCAAGGTCCAATTCTTCACGAAGGAGCGTCCTTTCATGAAATTTTGGGTCAAGGCTTCGATGGGTGATTTCTTGACGGGCTTGCGCTCCAGAATCGATGCGAGCTCGACGCGTTCCTGCGGGGTTAGCGTTTCCAACGCTTCCTTGCGAATATTCTCAATGAAGATCTCGAAGGAGGCTCCTCCACGATAGTTGGCGGCATTCAGAAACCACTCGATGTAGGCGACGCGAAGTGGATTGGTCCATCCTTCCTTCAGCATGCGTAAGGACCGGGCGTACTCGAGCTGCTCTTCTTGAGTCGGCGCCTGGTTGAGGAGGGCGATCGCTTTCGCCGCTACGGTGGGAGATTGCAGGTAGACGAGCGTTTCGCACAGCAGCTGATTCATCTCGATCGATTCCGCTGGAAACTGGGCGTCCAGCTTGACGGTCGTTCTCAAGGCGAGACCAGGATTGGGCGCTCCGAAGCGATTGAATACCACTTGATAGGTTCTGACCAGATCTCGCCTTCCCGTTTCGTCCAAGTCGTCGAAGTCAATGTCCAGGATGTCGTTGACGATGTCGTTGCCGAGCGTTTTGTTGACCGGGGGGTCGCCGTCTTGGCGGTGGAAGGGATCGATGCCTTCAACGCGAGCGAGCGCAAGCAGGGCGCGTATGCGGCGTTCGGGCGTTCTTTCCTTGAGGGCCCGATTCGACCAGGTTCTAGAGGGTTGACTTTCGATTGCGATGCGAGCTGCTGATCGAATGAACGGATCTTCATGATCGAGATAGCGCCACGCTTTTCCCACGGCGCTGGTATCCACAATGCCATGATACGCTTCCAGACTCCGGCGCAGATTACGCTCCCTTTGCCCGCTGTTTTTGGCGATGGCGGATTCGGTATCCTCGTCACCTATGTAGGTAACGCGGTACAGACCGGATTGAACCTTTCGGCCGCCAATCGTGAAATACATGGCGCCGTCGCTCGGGTTCACGATCATGTCGGTCACAGGCAGAGGCGCTCCCGAAATAAAATCCTCTTTCTCGCCGGTGTAGCTCGAGCCATCCGGGCGGAGATGAACACTGTAGATTTTTCCCCAGCTCCAATCGAGAATGTATAGAGCGTTCTGATACTTGGCCGGAAACTTGGCTCCATAGCCGAAGGTGACCCCTGTTGGCGAGCCCGGTCCGATATTGACGGCGGCGGGAACGCTGTCGACATACCACTCTGGCCATTTGCCGGTTCCATTGCGCCAGCCGTAGTCGGAGCCACTGACCACGTGAAGCACACGCGTGGGCCGGTACCAAGGGGTATTGAAGTCGTACTCCATGTCGGCATCATAGGTGAAGAGCTCCCCATCTGCATTGAAAGCTGCATCGAAGATATTTCGGTAGCCGTGAGAGTAGATTTCGAAGTTCTTCCCGTCGGGCGAAACCTTGTAGATAATTCCAGCTGGGGCGAGTCTGTTGCGATTGTGCCCCCGCCCATCGGGCATGCGTGGCAAGAGGTGATCCTCTCCCCAATTCGTGTTTACGCGGGATGAGCTCCACTCGGTGGGTTCCGTATTGTTTCCCGTGATCAAGAATAGGGATTCACCATCGGGTGAGAGATGGAGCGAATGCACGCCATGGTCTCCTCGCGCGGAGATTTGGCGAAGCAATTCGCCGGTGTCGAGCATGTCGTCACCGTCGGTATCGGTGAGCCGATACAGACCGGACTTGCTGCTGTCACGGTATTCGTTGACGCCAATGTAGAGAGAATCGAATGCCCAGAGCATTCCATTAGCAGCCTCGATATCCACTGGCACCTTGACGATGTCGGCGGGATCCAGCGTTTCGCCGGGAGCCGGGATAGGAAAGCGGTACAAGCCACCAAATTGATCACTGGCGATGATGCGGCCTTTGTTGTCCAGGCAAAGATTGACCCAGGAACCTTCCGAGGCTCCGGGTACCGAATACAAAAGCTCCACGTCGAAACCGTCCTTAACGGTGATATTCTCGCGGGGAGTGGCTCGATTCTCGTTAATCGCAGTACCTTCTTCTATTTTCTCTTGAGGTTCCGGCGCAGGCGGGACCAAAGCGGCCTCAATCGCCTCACGCGCTGCGGCGCCACGCAATCTCTTAAGTTGGATATTTTTCGCGAAGACGTTCATCGGAGGACCCCTATGGAGCTGGATTCCGATAGCGCCTCGGCGGGGGACATCTGGATACCGATCGACCACATCGATCGTGACGACGCCATTCACCTTATGAATAACGCGCGCGCCCACTGCGATGATCTCATAGTTGTTCCACTGATCGACTTTAAATGCCGGATCCATTCCCAAGTCGCCGGTAATGCGCGGCTTTGACTTTCCCTTCGCGTCCACCGCGTCAGTAACGACGGCTTTCTGCCCGCGCGTAGCGACGATCCCGCGGCCGGTCTTCTCGCTGTAGTACATTCCCAGATACTCGGGCTTGGGATGAATATCCAGCTGGTTTCCGGAAAGCGTGTAGGGGACGTCTTCTATGGGCTGGGCGCGGTACATGATTCCGGAATTGTTGTTCCCTTCCAGCTTCAGCCTCATTTTCAAATGGAAATTCGCGACATCCGCTCCCTGCCAGATCAAGAAGGTATTGGCCTCGAGGGTCACGCCGTGGGTGGAGCCTGCGATGGCTCCATTCTCTATCCCCCAAAGCCCGTCCTGGCCTTCCCAATTAGAGAGATCTTTCCCATTGAATATCGATTCAAAGCCGTCTTGAGCCGAAGCGAGGGGCCCTAAGAAGGCGATTGCCAGAAAGAAGGCGAGCCTTGCGGGTCGAATCGAGATCTGTACGCATTTCAGATTTGCTTTCATAAATTCTATTAGGTGGTGGGGATGGTACAAAAACGTAGATTAGCGATGGGCTTAGCGGTGCATTATACGTTCGCTGCACGCGACAGCAAGAATTCCATGAAAGGGAGTATTCTTGGACGCGATAGGCCGGAAGGTAGCGGGAGGGATGCCTACGCGATCAGACCCGCTGAAAGCAAGTATCGGGCAATCCGCCCGATTATACTAGTACGATCTTTGCGTTCAATAGTACAAAATCGGCAATTGACGGATAAATTATTGCTTTGCTTCCGTGATATTGGGCGTCCGGTTGCGGGCGGGCAATGGGATCGATCTGCTTGAGTTGGAGAGCGCCGCTTTCTACTAACGCAAGTTTTGATTGGCCGAGTGGGTCTGGATCGCTACAACATCGCTCCAATGATTGTTCGCTCACAGGCGCTTCGAGGCATAGCCGCCGGGATTCCATTCCTGCTGTGCATTGCCTGCAGTCCTGATGGTGAGCGGGAGTCCGTCAGTGCGGAAGCGCAGGAGCGCGGTCGCTTGTTGGCCGCCCAGCATTGCATCGCTTGCCACCAAGTTCCCGAACCGGATCTCCTCACAAAACGTAGTTGGGAATTTACGCTGACCTATATGGGTTTTTTCCTAGGGATAGATGACGTTCGCCCTCTCGAACAAGCTTCGGAGTCGACGCGCGACAGCATTGCGTTACGAGAGGAATTCGTTCGCGCGGCTAAAATGTTTCCTGAGGTCGCTGCGCCTTCTCAGGATGACTGGGAAACATTGAGGTCCTATTATGTCGCGAATGCGCCTGAAACCGCGATTTCCATGAATCGAGACGAGTCGCCAGAGGAAGACACGAGCCAATTCCGGCCGCGTTCGACTCAGTACCGTATGGAGACCGCCATTACGTCAATGGTTCATATAGACGAGGCCCATGGCTTGCTCTACATTCACGATAGCGGCTCGGAGCAATTGACGGTGTTGGATCGCAATCTCAGCTTTCATGACAATCATCCCTCGCCAGGCGTCGCGCTCGTGGATGCGCACGTCTCTGGGGACGACCTCTACCTACTGTCGATCGGCGACTTGTTCGCGTCCAATATCGGAACGCCACTAGGCGAAGTGCAAAAGACAAGAGTGCTTGGAGGCGTTTTCATGGGACTGGAGGTCTTGGTGGACTCGCTTCATCGGCCCGCAGATTTTCAGTTCGCCGACCTGGACAATGACGGCTTGGACGAGTTGCTCGTGAGCAATTTTGGCGACTACACGGGAAATTTCTCGATATACCGGAAAGAGAGCCCGGAGGCGCCATACGATTCGACACCGCAAATCCTAAGCGCCCAGCCCGGTATCGTCAAAGGCGAAGCGGTGGATCTTACCGGTGATGGATACCGGGATATCGTTGTCATGGCCAGCGCGGGACGGGAAAACGTCAGCGTATTCGTCAACAACAAAGATGGCGCGTTTCGACAGGAAGCGCTTTGGGAAATGCATCCTTCGTTTGGATACATTGGCTTCGAACTTCGAGATTTCGATGGCGACGGTCAGTTAGACTTGCTCACCTTGAATGGCGACAATGGGGACTCCGATCCCTACAATACCTTGAAACGCGATCACGGGATTCGGATTTATCTCAATCGTGGCGATCTGAAGTTCGAAGAAGCCTACTTCTATCCCATGTATGGCGTGTACGGCGCGGAGATAGAGGATTTCGACGAGGATGGCGACTTGGATATAGCGGCCATTGCGTTCCATCCAGATTTCTCTCGAGATAAGCTCGAGAACTTCGTCTACCTTGAACAGACAGGATCGCTGGAATTTGCGGCTAAGACCCATCCGTCAACCTACAACGGGCGATGGCTCACTATCGACTCAGGAGATGTCGATGGAGACGGCGATAAGGACATCGTTCTCGGCGCGGCCTATGTTCCCGTAGGAATGAGAGACGGGCAAATGGACCTGTATGAGAAACTGCTTGAAGACAGTCCACCGATTCTCGTATTGGAAAATCGGATGCCCAGACCGTGAGTCATTAAAAGACTCTACTTCGTCTGAAGCGTTCGGGCGAAAAAGGCTTCGCGGATCGGCTCCGTAATGCCAATATTCCTTTGGAAAACGCCGTGACCCGTCCCGTCGCCGAGCAGCAGATAGTTGACGTCCTTGGCGCCCGCTTCACGCAAGGCGCTCACCAGCTTATCCGAGTGGTAGACGCCGACGGTGGCATCGGATTCTTCATGGAAAAGTAGCATAGGAGGCGCGTCGGCGCTGACGTAGCTTAGGGGAGAGATCTTCTTTCGAAACGCGTCCGATTCCAAGCGAGGCGAATTCACCGCTTCCTCGCGGACTTGTTCGCCTCGAGCCCTGCGTTCCAGAAGGAGACGCTGCCGTTCGCTCATTGGAATAAGAAAGCTTGCAGGTGTCGCGCTGGCAGCCACTGCTTGAACCATGCTGGAGTAGTCCTGATAGGGGCCCGTCCCCCTCCAATCCGGCGGAAGGCGAGCAGAGGCCTAGCATTACGGAGAGATGGGCTCCAGCTGAGTTTCCGGTCGCTCCGATGCGGTCGGGATCTATGTTATATTTCTCTGCATGGGCACGGAACCAGCGAACGGCATTCTTAACGTCCTCAATGCAGGCAGTGAGCGGCGCCTCCGCGAGCATCCGGTAGTTGACAGTGATGCAAACGTAGCCTTTGGCCGCGTAATCGATGGTGGGATTGAGGAAGCCGTTGGCTCGCTTGTCTCCGTTGCGCCAGCCGCCGCCATGGATGAAGACGATTGCGGGTCGCGGGGAGTCGCAGCGTTCCTTAGGCATGGCTAGATCGAGATGCCAGGCCTTATTCCCTTCGCGATAGGCAATGTTAGGGATGAACGTGACGCTATCGGGCACACGTTCCTGTATCTGAGCGTCGGAAGGGAGAGTCCGTTCTCGTTGCCCGTGGCTAGACAAGAATGGAATTGCGATGAGAAGCAACGCAATTCCTTTTGCGATGCGTAGGGGTAGTGTATTCATAAAGTGGTGAGGCTAAGGCTTAATCAAGTATCCTTCAGCGTCTTTGAAAGCGCTGCATACGATGAGAATGAAATCGATGAGAAACCAGATTCCGAATCCGCCAAATGTAAGGAGCATGAGTATCGCGGTACCGTTTTTGCCTCTATAGAATCGGTGGGCGCCAAATACGCCGAGAAAAAAGCAGAGAAGAATGGTCGCAACAAAGTTTCGTTCGCTCGTGTTCATAGGCTAGATGATTTTGGGATATGGTTAGGCTAAAGAGTGCGGTCGTTGAATCAGTACTGAAGGTTGCTTGGATCGTCGAGAACAATGCAATGCCTCACACATCCAGCAGCCATCGCGCTTCCTTCGACACGCGTGCGAGTGTTTCCTCCCGTATCAATTCCTTTTGCGGCGTTTGTGGAATTTCGCTCCGGCTGCAGAAATAGCTGTGTATCGCCCGTCGCGGTCGCTCCGTTCGATTAGTGGTGCCGCCATGCCAAATGTGGGAATTGAATACGACCGCGGTGCCAGCAGGCGCTTTCAGGATGATTTCATCGGGATGGTTCGCTTCCGGATCCTCCATTACTTCTTCGGGCATTTGGCCCAAAAGGTGCGACCTCGGAACCAGACGGGTGGCGCCGTTGGCAGCCGAAAAGTCATCGAGGAGCCAAATGGAGTTGCAGACTTTGAATGCGCCGGGCTCGACTGCGGAGGGCCAGTCTACGTGCAGCTTCTGAAGTCCTTTGCCCGGCCTAGCGGAACGGTAGTTGAGCGATGACAGCTTGAATTCGGGTCCGAGTACGTGGCGTATGGCCGCCAGCAGCTTTGGATGGGTATAGAGAATATCGAATACGGAACCCTTGTTCACAAGGTTCGCCAAGCGGTCAGCTCCTGCTTCTTTGGGATGACGTATACGAGGGGAATTGAATAGCTCGTGACCGCCGTCTTCACCTTCCTCCTCAAGGAGCGTTTCAATACGGTCGTGAAGCTGTCCCAGCGCGTCATCGCTCAGTAGTTTACCCAGCGATACATAGCCTTCCTCTGCGATCGCGGCCCGCTCCTCATCGGAGAGGAGCGATTGGGAAGCGCCTAGGGATTCGAGCGGGTGAGGCATGGAAAAATTACATGCGCCAAGGCGCGATTCTGCAAATTAATTCTTGGTGAGCCTAATTTGGAGCGAAACGCGATGCTGCGTTTGTGGTTCGACTCCGTTATAGTTGGATTTATGAAGCGTCCCAAGAGCTCGCTTATTCGCTTGGCATTCCCGCCCAAATCGAGTTTCAATTTCCACTCTTTACTCTCCCTGGATTCGATCATTCCTTTATGGCATACAGCGCTTGGCTTCATTCATTGCTCAAATGTCGATTGCTCCTGTCTCTTTCGGCCGTTGCTTTGGGGGCCGCTCCATTCGAACTGAAAGATGGAGACCGAGTAGCCTTTCTGGGCGATACGTTTTTTGAGCGGGCTGTTAGGTATGGGCATATAGAAACGGCGCTGACGGCGCGGTGGCTGGATAGAGACGTCATCTTTCGCAATATCGGCTGGGCGGGAGACAACGCTAGAGGTCGTGCCCGCGTTTTTTTCGACCCGGAGGAAAAAGGATTCGAGAACTTGCAGCGGCACCTTTCAATGGTGGATCCAAGCGTAGTTCTACTCAGCTATGGCGCTATGGATTCGTTCCGAGGCAAAGAGGGATTGAACGCGTTTATCCAAAGTATGGGTACGCTTGTCGATGCGATTGAAGAAATCGAAGCCCAAGTGGTGATCTTGTCGCCCACGCCGCGCGAATTCTTTGGCGACATACTGCCGAATGCGGAGGCCCAGAACGAGAATGTAGCGCTTTACACGGAAGCGCTGAGGCAGCTCGCGCAAAAACGAGACGTCTGGTTCGTTGATCTATTCAACACGCTCGAAACGCGCTCGCCGGGCAGCGCTCAACGGCCGATCACCGACAATGGAGTCCATCTCAATGAATACGGCTATCTCTTGGCGGCGGAACGGATTGCCCAGGTGCTCGCCGCCTATTCGTCGACGAAGCAGCTCTCCATCGGAAGCGATAGCGAAGCGGAATCGTCCTTTGGCGTGGAGTTGCTGAGCGTGACGCAGGCGAAAACGAGCGTTACCATACGGCTTCGCGATGAACGCTTGAGCCTGTCGCCACTGGGGGGAGATCATTCCCAGAATTTGAAGCTGCGCTTAGCCAATCTCCCGCCGGGCGACTACCGGCTTGAGCATTCCAGCAGGGAATTGGCATCGGGAAGCTCTGAAATGTGGCAGGAGGGGATCCAGCTCGCCTGGGAACCTTCCAACGATCAGGTGGTGGAGCTTCGAGATGCCATAAAGGAGAAGAACGAGCTGTTCTTCCACCAATGGCGTCCTCAGAATGAAACCTACTTGCGTGGGTTTCGAAAGTACGAGCAAGGCCAGAACGCGGCGGAGATCGAGGAATTGAACAAGCCCATTGAGAAGGCGGAAGGGAACATCGCCAAGCTGAGAGCCCCCAAAGCCTATTCCTTGGTTTTTAGGCGAATAGAAAGGGAGACGGAGTGAGAATTTCCGTGATAATTCGCTATTTCTGTATTGGAGCCATTGCCCTATCTGTATCCGTATTAAAAGGACAGCGCGCCTTGACGGACATTCCGAATCCGGATGTGGAGCATCAATTGAGCCTCCTCAAGCCGGCGGAGGGATTCGAGATATCGCTCTTCGCTTCCGAGCCGATGATCGACAAGCCCTTGGCGATTAGCTTTGACGCGGAAGGCCGGCTGTATGTGGCGACGACTGCGACCTATCCCCACATCAAGCCCGGCAACCTGGCTTCGGATAAGGTATACCGTCTGGAGGACACCGATGGAGATGGGGTGGCGGATAAAAGCAGCGTATTTGCGGATGGGCTCTTGATCCCTACGGCCGTCCTTGCGGTTCCAGAGGGCGTTTACGTGGGCAACTCGAAGGATCTCATGTTCTACGAAGACAGCGACGACGACGGCGTTGCCGATTCTGAGCGGGTGGTCTTGTCGGGATTCGGGACGGAGGACACGCATCACATCATTCACACTTTGAGGGCCGATCCTGGAGGCCGAATCTATTTTAATCAATCGATCTATATTCAATCCTATGTGGAAACTCCGCGAGGGATTCGAGAGCTCAAGGCGGGCGGCGTTTGGCGATTGCGCCCGGAAACGATGGAGCTCGACGTATTCAACAATGGATTGGTGAATTCTTGGGGGCATCAATTCGACTATTGGGGGCAGTCATTCCAGTCGGACGGAGCAGGTTTCGAGGGAATTAGCTATTCGTTTCCTGGATCGGCATTCGTGGCTTCTGTTGGCGTAGAAAGAAAACTGGGCGGACTAAATCCGGGACAGCCGAAGCTGAGCGGACTAGAGATTATCGCTTCCAGCCACTTCCCGGAAGAGTGGCAGGACTTGATTATCCGTGAATGATTTCCGTGGCAACCGGATCAGTGTGTTCAAGGTGGACGATTCGCAGAGCGGATTCGTTTCGGTGAAGCAGCCGGATCTACTGACGAGCACTCATGGGGCCTTTCGACCCATCGATGCGCAGCATGGCCCTGACGGAGCCCTGTATTTTGCGGACTGGTACAATCCGATTATACAGCATGGCGAAGTCGACTTTCGCGATGAGCGTAGAGATCGCCAGCATGGACGCATTTGGCGAATCGCCGCTAAAGATCGGCCGCTGGTTGAGCCACCGCAAATCGTGGAGGCATCTGTCGAGCAGCTGCTCGATCGCTTGAAGTCGACCGAGTCCTGGACGCGTTCTCAGGCAAAACTGTATTTGAAGCAGAAAGGAGAGGATGCAGTCATTCCAGCCCTGCAAAATTGGATCCGTGATTTGGATACATCGGATCCTGATTGGAACCATCATCGACTAGAAGCGCTTTGGGTGATGCAGTTCTTGCGGAGCGTCGATAACGCGCTCGTGTCCTCCTTGCTCGAATCGGATGGCTTCCAAGCGCGGGCGGCTACGATTCGCGTATTGGAGGAGAATCCGAAGCAGAACGAGCGCGCCTACGAATTCTTCGAAAAGGGGATCGCGGACCCGTACCCGTGCGTACGGCTTGAAACGTTGCACGCGTTGCGAGCGCTGGGTGGGCCCCACGCCGCCAAGGTGGCGATGGGCGCGTTTTCTACCTCCATGGATGAGACGATGGAGTTCGCGTTGTGGCGAACCATGACCGTTCTCGGCGATGATTGGCTTCCTGCGGCAACCGAGGATCCTCTATTTTTTGGGGCCGATCCGAAGGCGCTGATTTATGCGGTTCGCAGTTTGGATCGAGCCGATGGGATCGCTCCGTTGGTATCCCTGTGGCGATCGGGCGACTTGAAGGATCCGGATGCGGTCGATGCGCTGGTTCTAATTGGCGAGTTAGGGCAATCCGAGATTTTGGGAGACGTCCTTAGAGCGGTTGCGGAACGAGAGAGAAACGGACATGGCGGGTCCCCGCGTATTCTTGGAGCCTTGGGAAACGCTGCCACGCAACGCAAGCAAGTGCCTAAAGTATCAGCGGAGGACGTCGCGTTATTGCTGCGTAGCGAATCGAATCAGACGCAGATTCAAATGGCGACGCTGGCTGGAGACTCGAACGCGGACGAGCTGGCGAGTCAGGCGGCAGTGGAAGGGATTGGCTCGAATGAAGGATACTGCGGCGAGCGCGGCATTGAGCCGACTTGGAAGCAAGGCGTATCCACGGTCGATTCGCTACCGAGCCCTCGCTGGTTATGCCCGATCAGACCCTAAGGCGGCGGCGCCTTTCGTTTCTGCCGCGCTATCTGAAGCGCAGGGAGGTGATGATGCGTTGCCGCTCGTAAGGCCGTACTTGGCTCGAAGTCGATTCGCCGCATGGCTTGCCGATGCGATGCGTGCCAAGGAAATGGATACGCAAGTTGCGACCGAAGCCCTCCGGCTATTGAGCTCCGCTCTCATCGATGCGACCCAGCTGGAAAGCGCCTTGCAAGAAGCCGGAAGCATTGCGCCGTTGGATCCGCAAATGAGCGCCGAAGAAATGGCGGCTTTCGTAGAGTTCGTTGCAGAGAGCGGCAATCCACGGCAAGGGGAGCGTATCTATCGTCGGGAAGGGCTCTTATGTATGACCTGTCACGCGATCGGGGGTGCCGGGGGATCGCTGGGACCAGATCTTACGAGCTTGGGGGCTAGCGCTCCCATGGACTATATCGTGGACTCCTTGCTCTTGCCTCAGAAGAAGATCAAGGAAGGCTATCATGTCGTTAGCGTAGAAACGAAGGAAGGAACTAGTTTTGCCGGAACGCTGGAAAGTGAGGACGATAGAACGATTACCTTGCGCGATCCATCGGACCGCAAAGTGGTAATTGCGCAAGCCGATATCCGCTCGCAAACGATCAGCCCGGTTTCACTCATGCCGCAGGGACTTACAGCTTCTTTGCGACGGGATGAGCTAGCGGACCTGGTTTCTTTTCTTTCGGTACTGGGCAAGGAAGGGGACTACAAAGTGAGCTCAAAAAATTGGGTGTGCCGGTTCCAGTATTTGGACAATCAAGGAGGCAGCAGTGGCTTTGCCGATATTTTGCGGCATAAGCCTTTTGGATACGTCACTTCGGAGGATCCGCGATTTGAATGGAAGCCGCTGTATGCCCAAGTGGATGGGTCTTTGCCGCTTGATGAAGTACCAGCGATGCGGCTTCATCGCACCGGTTATCACTACATGCGTTTCCATATCAATGTCGGGAAGGCGGGGTGCATAGCCTTGAAATGGAACGGTCCGTCCGGTCACTTATGGGTGGGTTCACGTGAAATTGAATCTGAGAGTGATCGGTTTGAGTTCGATGCGAAGGTCGGGTTGACGACTATTACATTGGGCATTCCCGAAAGTAAATCGACCGGTCAGGAATTTAGTATGGAGATTGTGGATATAAAGGATTCAACGGCTCAGGTACAAGCAATCAATGGAAGGTAGATTGACTAGGCCTATAATCGTTGGGACCGCGTTTGCTTTTATTTATATATTGAATCCTGCCTCTACCTCGCGACTATAGCATTTGAACTTATGAGAATATCAATAATACCCCTCTTCGTTTTTCTTGGGAGCGTTCTCTCCCTTTTCAGTACGGTTGTCTCTGCGGAGGAAAAAAAGGCCTCTTTTTCTGTGAAGCCGCTCGCGGTGGACGCCAACGAGGGTTGCGCGATTGCTGATGTCAACAACGACGGCGTATTGGACGTCGTGGCGGGTCGCAATTGGTATGCGGGTCCGGACTATGTTCCTCGAGCCTTGAGAGCCATCGAGGATCGCAACGGATACATCCACTCCAACGGCGACTTTCCTTACGATGTGGACGCCGATGGGTGGGTCGATATCATCGCTCAATCATTTTTCGAAACCGAGATTAACTGGTTTCGCAATCCGGGTCCCGATGGGCTGAAGCTTGGCTTGCTCTGGGAGAAACGGCTGCTCGTCGATACGGAGGTGATGCGTAATGAGGCGGAGTTGCTACATGACATTGATGGTGATGGCGTGGCGGAGTTGATTGTCAATTCGTGGAACAAGGAAACCTCATTGCTCGCCTGGCGATTCGATACCGAGCTAAGGGAGATTACGGTTCGGGAGGGAAACAAGCGCGTGAAGAAGATGGAGGAGTTTCCGACGATGCGGAAGATCACAATTGGTTCGAGCATGAATGGGCACGGACTGGGTCTCGGGGACTTGAACGGCGATGGCCTAAAGGATGTTCTTTTCCAAGCGGGTTGGTATGAGCAACCGCAGGAAGACGCCTTCAATACGCCGTGGACCTATCACGATGGGTGGTACCTTCACGCCTCAATCCCCATGGTGGTGCGTGATCTGAACGGTGATGGCCGCAACGACTTCATTTATGGCATGGGACACGATTATGGACTCTATTGGAGGGAGCAACTAGAGCCGGAAGCGGATGGGACGTTGCGATGGAGCGAACACTTGATCGACGATTCGTTCTCGCAGCCGCACGTACTTCACATGGCGGACATCGATGGAGATGGGGAAGAAGAGCTGATTACGGGCAAGCGCGTATTCGCCCACAACGGGAAAGATCCCGGTGGGATGGAGGACCCAGTTTTGTATTACTATAATTGGGACAAGGCCAATAATCGATTTGAAAGGGAAACGATCGCCCGAGGATCGGCGGGAACGGGACTTCAGATCGCAACCGGGGACCTGAACGACGATGGTCTCCTCGACATTGCGGTTGCGGGAAAGAGCGGCACCTACATTCTTTTTAACGAGGGATGATTGTGAGCATAAGTTTTTGAGAGCGTAGAATTATGGAGATGAACTTTAAGCAGGAACTGGTGGGCTGCTACGGATATCCGGTTGCGGAGAATCCGACGCAAGCTATGATTGAGCCCGCGTTTCGGGCGATGGGGCTCGACTGGCGATACCTCACGCTCGAGGTGAAGCCGGAAGGTCTCAAGGAAGCCGTCGAAGCCGCTCGCGTATTCGGTTTTCAAGGATTCAACTGTACGATTCCGCATAAGGTAGAGGTCATACAGTACTTGGATGGCTTGGGCGAGTCTGCCGAGCTTATGGGCGCTGTAAATTGCGTCGTGAATCGCGAGGGAAAATTCATTGGGGAGAACACGGATGGGAAAGGCTTTGTTTCTTCTCTGAAGGAATTGGGTGACCCGAATGGCAAGTCAGTAGTGATTTTTGGTGCCGGCGGCGCGGCGCGAGCGATTAGCGTTGAGATGGCGTTGGCGGGCGCAAGCGCGGTGACTATCGTGAATCGGAGCGAGACTCGAGGCCGTGAGCTCGAAGCGCTTCTGCAGGGACGCGTCAAAGAACGCTGCCCCACGCTCGAAGCCGGTTTTGTCCCATGGGAAGGCGACTACTCCATTCCTTCGGGCACGGATATTGTGATCAATGCGACGTCCATTGGTCTTTATCCGGACGTAGACGCGCAGATAGCGCTCGATACCTCAACGTTGGATTCAAGGATGATCGTGGCGGACGTGATTCCCAACCCGCCGAAAACTCGTCTTGTAAAGGATGCGACTGCGGCGGGTTGCAGCGTGATCGATGGATTGAGCATGCTCGTCGGCCAGGGCGTTATCGGGATTGAATACTGGACGGGCAAAACGCCTGACGCTTCCGTCATGCGGGGCGGGCTGGAAGCGGTTTTCGGGGAATAGCGAATCCCTTATCCCTGTCTTAGCTGATCAATGGATGCTTGCAGCTTGGCGACTTCTACCTCGATCTCTTCAATGCTGTCGGTCTTGACGACCTTGCCTCTATCGTAGCCGATATAGTCGAGCCATCCTTTGGATCGAATCTTGCGGCGTTTTTCGATTGCGGCGAATAGGGGATCTGCTGTGGCGGCTTCCAGTACAGAGGCGAGATCGTTATCCAGATGAATGCCTGCTTCCGCTAGTATCGTCTTCGCCATAAGCAAATGGCCGAGGTCGCCCGGGTGAACGCCATCTTTCGCCAGATGAAAATCGGGATCATCAATCCGCCGGGCTCGATTGTACTCGAGCATTGGGGTATTCAGATCTATCTTTCCGATTGCGGATAGGTTCGATACGAGGATCCATTTTCCATAAGTACGAAGAACGTCATTATAATTCGAATACGGTATCTTGTAGCCATATTCAGTCGCCCCCGGCTCCGCGAGAGTTTTTTTGGCGTCCGGATCGAAGAGCGGCGGCGTCAGCAGGACGGTCTCGGCATTGGCAGCCTGGATTTTTTTAACGAGCGACTCAATTCCGTCCTGATAGTCGAAAAACCGCTCTGCGCTGAGCGGGTGATAGATCCCGTCGTTCATTCCGTAGCAGGCGATTACAATATCAGGTTTGATTTCCGCCAGAGCGTCGTCGAGGCGACTGTGGATACAAGGTCGAGGGAACGGGTGGTCGGCTTCGCTGTTTCCGGACGCGGTTTCGCTACCTAGCCCGATGCTGATAATGTCGTAGCGAAGTTCCGGATTCTGCTTTTGCAGAAAGTAGGAGAGGAAACTGACGTACTTGCCATTCTGCGTGATTGAATCGCCGAGGATCAGGATGCGTTTGCCATGAAGCTCCAAAGCGGCCTGGGCGATGCTAGCTGAAAAACACAGGAGAGCCGCGAGGAGCGCGCGGTGAAGCTTAGGGAGGTTCATTGGGATGGGGTGGCGGGTTGTTGTGTCTTGTAGAGGGGAATCGATTCCAACACAATAGCCGAATCACGTCCTTGGCGACTCGTCTGCGCGTCCCGAATGGCGGAATGGAACGTAAAAGCGAACGTTATATAAGAATTTGCCAAACATTGCCAATACAGTGCTAGCGGGATGCTCTCGGAGATGCTAGGCTGATGGGAGCGTATTCTTATGAAAACAAACCTCGATCGTTTTTTAGTCGCTGCAATTTCTTTGGTGGCAATCTGCTCCGCGAAGGCGGACTTCACTTTCGAGACTGGCGACAATGTGTGTCTCATTGGCGATGGTCTGGCGGATCGAATGCAGCACGATGGCTGGCTCGAGACCGTGCTCCAGAGCCGGATGCCCGAGAAACGCCTGGTTTTCCGCAACTTGGGCTTTACGGGCGACACCGTCGACAAGCAGCCTCGGAACCGCGGGTTCACGCCTTTGGATACGTATCTAACGCACTGCCAGGCGGACGCGCTGTTCGTCTTTTATGGGTACAACGATTCGTTTGGTGGAGGGAAGAACCTGCTCGCGTTCAAACGCCGTTACACGGAGATGCTGGATCGGCTGGTCGCATTGAAGCCCAATGGCGAGTCCGCTCCGCGTCTGGTTTTATTTTCACCGATCGCTCACGAGAATTTGGGCGATCCTAATTTGCCGGATGGTTCTGAGAATAACGCCCGCCTTGCGCAATATACTCGGGCGATTGGCGAGATTGCTGCGCAGCGGGGAGTGACCTTTGTGGATCTGTTTTCGGCGACGCGCGAATTATATGGGAAAAGCGAGGCGCCATTGACCATTAACGGGGTGCATTTAAACGAAGAGGGAAATCGCCAACTCGCGGAGGTCATCGGGAGCGAGCTCCTCGGCAAACGAGTGCGGGCGACTCCTTCGTTCGAGCCCTTGCGGGTCGCGGTGCAGGACAAAAACTGGCACTGGTTCAATCGCTACCGGGCCACCGACGGGAATGATGTGTGGGGCGGCCGGTCGACATTGACCTTCGTTAACGATCAGTCCAACGCGACGGTATTGCAGCACGAGCTGGAGATGCTGGATGTGATGACGGCGAATCGCGACCAGCACATTTGGGCGGTGGCCAAAGGGGATATCGAGCAATCGGTCGTCGACGACAGCAATGTGCCGGATCCGATTCCAGTGATTTCCAACGTCGGGGGCGGCAGCAAGAGTTCGAATCCGGACAAGGAAGGTTCGATGGAGTATTTGAGTGGCGAGGAGGGGATTTCTCGAATGAACATCGCGGACGGATTTGAAGTGAACCTTTTCGCGGACGAATCTCGTTTCCCGGAGCTGGCAAATCCAGTGCAAATGCAGGTCGACGCGAAAGGCCGCATTTGGGCGGCTGCTTGGCAAACGTATCCAAAATGGGAACCGCTCAAGGAGATGGGCGACCGCATTCTAATCCTGCCGGACGAGGACGGGGATGGCGTGGCGGACAAGGCGATTACGTTCGCGAAAGTGCACAATCCGATTGCGTTTGAGTTCTGGAATGGAGGGGTGATCGTGGCGAGCCAACCCGAGATCCTTTTTCTGAAGGATATGGACGGAGACGATGTGGCAGACGTGCGAATCGTGCTCCTGCAAGGTACCGGTTCTTCGGATACGCACCACTCGGCCAACAATTTTATCTATGGTCCTGATGGCGCGATCTATTGGCAGAGTGGCATCTTTTTGCGAAACGCGTTCGAGCACCCCTGGGGGCCACCCCTGTCGACGGCGGCGTCGGGCATGTACCGTTTCGACCCACGTCGCTACGCAATCAGCTTCCACGCGGAGAATCGTCCTAATTCGCACGGGATCGCGTTCGACTACTGGGGCTATCACTACGCGACCGACGGCACGTCAGGCCGTACCTACCAGGTGCGTCCAGAAGGGAATAGCTTTAAAATGTACGAGCTCTTCAAGAAGGAAGTGCGTCCTGTAGCTGCGAATGTAATTATTTCGAGCGCGAATTTCCCGGAATCGATGCAGGGAAATATTCTCGTGTGCAACACCATCGGCTACCTGGGTCTCAAGCAATACGAGCTGGCCCGCGACGCGCGCCGCGGAGAAGTTTGGGGTGAGCCGACGACGGATCTGCTGTACAGCGCGGATAAGAATTTCCGGCCCACGGACGCGGTTTTCGGAGCGGAAGGAGCGTTGTACGTGGCCGATTGGCACAATGTGATCATCGGACATATGCAGCACAATATTCGCGACCCGAACCGCGATCACACGCGCGGGCGAATTTACCGAATGGTGAATACGAAACGCCCGCTTCAGGAACCGGCGCGGATCGCGGGAGAGCCGCTCGCGCAATTGATGCGAAACTTGGAAAGCCCGATTGACGGGGTGCGTCACCGTACCCGAGTGGAGTTGAGCGGTCGTGAAACGAAGTCTGTGATCGAGGCGGTTGACGCGTGGGTTGCCCAGTTCGATCCGAAGCGGGAAGCGCATGCCCACCATTTTCTGGAGGCGCTTTGGGTGCACCAGCAGCACAACGTGATCGACGATGATTTGTTGTCGGTCGTCCTGAACTCGCCGGAGCCGCATGCGCGAAACGCGGCGAAGACGGTCGAGCATTTGTGGTATGTCGTGGATACGACCGGCGGAGAAGGCCTGATTGGCCAGAAGGCTCCTCCGAAGGAGAAAAAAGATGCCCTCAAGTCTGGCGTGGTTGCGGACACCGACCTGCGAACCGATGTGCGGATTGGAACCATCGTGGAGAAGATGCAATTCGACGTGAAGGAGTTCGCGGTGAAAGCAGGAAAGAACGTACGGCTGACGTTTTTCAATCCGGATTTCATGAACCACAATTTAGTTATGGTGATGCCCGGCGCGGCGGATGAGATTGGCCTGGCTGCGATTGCCATGGGCGCCAAAGGCTTCGAGACCGGCTATGTGCCGGAGAGCGACAAGATCCTATTTGCGTCCAAGCTGCTGGAAAACAAGGAGGAGCAAGTGATTGACTTTGTCGCTCCGACTGAACCGGGCGACTATCAATATGTATGCACATTTCCAGGACATCACGTGATCATGCGCGGGGTGATGAGGGTGATTGAGTAGAGGGTAGACGTTTTTTGCAGGATACGCTCGTGCCTCGCTACAGGATGGTCCTCTAAATCGATCCAGTTCCCGCGTGCGGGATCATGCATCCAGTTAAACAAAAAACCTCTATCTAAGTGTTTGGGCGAAGAACGCATTCGTCCGTTCGAAAAGCGCTTCTGGGCTATCCACTGAGTTGCGAAATCCGTGGCCACCGTTCTTGACGCGGTAGAGTTCCGTGTCGACGCCTGCTTCCTGGAGGGCTGCGTGCAGCAGTTCACTTTGATTGAAGGGAACCGATTGATCGTCGTCGCCATGCATATGCAGGATCGGTGGGTCCGAAGCAGTGACGTAGTTGATGGGATTCGCTTTTTGGGACTGTTCTGGATGGTCTTGAATGGGCGCTCCGATAAAGCGGGACTCAGGTGAGTCCGCCGCGTTGTGATCGATCTTTCCAGGGAAATCGTTCATGCGAAGAAAGTCGGACGGACCGAACCAATTGCAAACGGCTTGGACTTTGGAAGACGCTTTCTGGGTTACCGGATGCGTGTCGAAAGTGGAATCGTCTCCGGTGACTCCAAGCATGGAAACGAGATGCCCTCCAGCCGAAGAACCCCAGGCTCCAAACCGGTCGGGGTCGAGGCCGAATTTTTTGGCGTTGAGTCGCAGGAAGCTGACGGCCGCTTTGCAATCTTCCACGGCCGCTGGGAAAATTGCTTCACCACTTAGTCGGTATTCTACCGATGCGATGGCGTACCCATGTTCGAGCATTCCGACGCAGCGGTTGATTCGGTCCTTGGAACCGCCTTTCCAGCCGCCACCGTGGACCCAAATAATCAAAGGGAGAGGCGCATCGCCCGCATTGGCAGGTCGGTAGAGATCGAGGGGAAGCGCCCGTCCGTTTACGGTTTCGTAGACGATGTCCTTGTCGATTCGAGTCCCTTCCGGAATGCCGTTTTGATTCTGGCCGAAACTATTCGCTAGAGCGAACAATAAGGCGATTGAGAGGAGGGGGTAGGCGCGAGTTTTCATGGGAATGATGTCGAAGGGTAGACGAGTATCCTGAAGCCTGCGGGCTCGACTCGCAATAAAAATGGCTGCGACCCTGAAGGATCGTTGTTCTGGGACCTTGCAATCCGCTCGCGGAATGGCCGATTCACGATTGGCTGCGCGGGATTGGTAGGGCCGATCGGAGATCGACCACTACCGAGAACCGTGTTCGGCTACCCTTCGATCAGGTCGAATTCGCTGCGCAGGATCTCAATGATTTCCGCTTTGGGATTGTCGGATAGGATGATTTTCTCGCCCGTTATCGTTTCCGCGATCTGGGTATAGGTTTCGGATGTACTCATGATGATATCGAGCGGCAATTCATTGTCCGCCGCCAAGGCGGTGCGTTCTTCCATGCGCGTTTTGTCCAGGAGGATATCTGGCTCTGGGAAATGCTTGAGCAGGGCTTGGCGGAAACCTTCCTTGGAGTTTTCGACTACCTTGCCTTCTCGATAGTTGGGTCCGTCCCAGATTCGCGATGAATCGGGCGTTCCGACCTCGTCCATGTAGATCAGTTTCTCGTTGCCATCCATGTCGGTGACGTAGCCGAACTCGAACTTGGTATCGACGAACACTTGATCCAAGGCGGCGAGAGAATCGCTTATCAGGTCAAATCCTTCGGACAGCAGCTTCTCGTAGACGTCGACATCCTCTACGCTGCGAAATTGGAAGGCCTCGAAATTGTCTACAATATCCTTGCGGGTGATGTTGACATCGTCCTGTTCGGGCACGCCAAGGATGCCTGAAAGGATGCCCTTCGTGGATGGGGTGATGAGCAGCTCCGGCAGCTTCTGATCTCGCTGCAGCCCATCGCTAATGGCTATGCCGCAGAAGTCGCGTTCGCCCTTTGCGTAGGCCCGCCACATGGAGCCGGTTATATACTGGCGAGCGATCGCCTCGATCATTACAGGTCGCGCTTTCTGCACGATCCAAACGAATGGATGGGGAATCTCCAGAATGTGGCTATCGGCCAGTCCTTGCTCTCTAAATAGCTTGAACCAATGATTGGATATAGCGTTCAGGGCGGCTCCCTTGCCGGGCACGCCCCGCATGCCGCCTTTTCCCTGCCAGATGCACTCGAAGGCCGAGATGCGATCGCTGATGACCATTATGGCTAGAGGCGCATCCGCTGCGACGGGGTAGTTTCGATCGGCAATCAGGCGAGCGCTGTCTTCTTTTGTCAGCCAGTACACGGAGCGTACTTTGCCGCTATGCACGGGCTCGTCGGTGCGTATTGGGAGGTCGTTGTTTACCGCTAGTACTTTGTCAGCAAGACTCATAATCTGTGATAATTTTCGATAGGGGGATTCAATGGTTCAATTCGATTGGGAAATTGAAGCGTCCGTTTCAGCTTGGCAATAGAGGAAAGGGGGCGGGACAAAAATTTGCTTGGCGACGGCCAAAAAACAGGTTCAATCCAACGCTCAACCCGTCCAAGAGGAGTCTTTACTCAGTAAACTTCGCGTGTCCTAATGGACTCCTTTCATTCTAGACCAACTGAAGTTCAATATGCCTCATCGAATCGTTTACCCAATTCGGGATTCCGCATCCCGTCGTCTCTATTTTGCAAGCAAATGAAGATCTGCCTAGCTGCCCTGCTATTGCCCCTATTGAGTTCCCTCCTGTTCTCAGCGGAGAGACCTAACGTCGTCGTCATCTTGACAGATGACCAGGGTTGGGGGGACTTGAGCATCAACGGGAACAAGAACCTGAGCACGCCTCATATCGACTCCCTGGCCAAGGAAGGCGTTCAATTCGATCGCTTCTACGTTTGCGCCGTTTGTTCGCCGACGCGAGCGGAGTTCCTAACGGGACGTTATCATGCTCGTAGTGGCGTTTACAGTACATCCGCTGGCGGTGAGCGAATGGATTTGGACGAGGTGACGATTGCAGACACGTTCAAGGCCGCTGGTTATGCTACAGGAGCGTTTGGCAAATGGCACAACGGCATGCAGTATCCCTATCATCCCAACGGCCGCGGATTCGAGGAGTACTACGGATTCGCTTCGGGGCATTGGGGCGACTACTTCTCACCCCCGCTCGAGCGCAATGGCAAGATCGTGCAAGGGGAAGGGTTTATCGTGGATGACCTGACCAGTAAAGCCATGGAGTTCATCGAGGAGAACAAGGACAAGCCCTTCTTTGCCTATCTGCCCTACAATACTCCTCACTCGCCGATGCAGGTGCCGGACGTATTCTGGGATCGATTCAAGGACAAGGAGCTGGTCATGCATAATCGCGAACGGGAGAAGGAAAACTATACGCACCTCCGCTCCGCGCTAGCTATGTGCGAAAATATCGATTGGAATGTAGGCCGATTGCTGGGTAAGCTCGATGAGCTTGGGATCGCCGACAATACGATCGTTGTCTATTTCCATGACAACGGTCCTAACGGCGTACGCTGGAACGGGGACATGAAGGGCCGCAAGGGATCGACCGATGAAGGCGGGCTCCGAACGGCGATGCACATCCGCTGGCCGGACCAGATCGAGGCGGGGAAGGTGATTGAGCCAATCGGAGCAGCCATCGATTTGCATCCCACGCTTGCCGATCTAGCAGGGATCCCCACCGTCAATAAGATGCAACTGGACGGCCGCAGCTTAAAGCCGCTGCTGCTGGAAGACGATCCCGAATGGAATAACCGGATCCTGATCAATAACTGGCGGGACAAGATCAGCGCTCGCAATCAACGCTACCGCTTGGGGAATGATGGCAATCTCTACGATATCAAGCGAGACCCAGGCCAACGTAGGGATGTCTCCGAAGAGAGACCGAATATTAAGAAGCGATTGCAGGCGGCGATCGATCGCTTCAAGGAAAACGCTATGAAGGGATATGGAGAGGACGATCGTCCCTTTGTTATCGCGCATCCAGATTATAAGTACACGCAGATTCCTGCCCGGGATGGCGTTGGGCATGGCGCAATTCTACGTTCCAACCGCTACCCGAACTGTTCCTATTTCCTGAATTGGGTGAATGAGAAGGATACGATCACCTGGGATGCCGAAGTCGGCGCTTCGGGGAAGTACAAGGTTGAAATCGAGTACGCTTGCCCCGAGGCGGATGTCGGCTCGTCGATAGAGCTCAGCTTTAACGGCGCCTCGTTGAAGGGAAAGGTCACCGAAGCCCATGATCCTCCCGCGCGCGGGGGCGAAAATGACCGTCACCCGAGGCAAGAGTCCTACGTAAAGGATTTCAAGACGATGGAGCTAGGCGTCATCGAGCTGGAGAAGGGTGAAGGCCAATTGACCCTTTCCGCCCTCGACATGCCAGGATCCCAGGTCATGGAATTCCGCCTCATCATGCTAACCCGCGTGGAAGGGTAAACTTGCGTCAGAAATTGAATGCTTTGCGGGAGAGCGCACCCTGTTGCGACTAGTATTATGACAGCGAAAAAGACAATTTTCATAGTGGCGACGATGGCGTTGGTTTCTTTGTCCACCTACTCGGAATCGGAGCGCCCGCCGAATATTGTACTGATATTCATCGATGATATGGGCTATGCGGATATAGGGCCCTTTGGAGCTCGCGACTATCCGACTCCGAATCTCGACCGGCTTGCGGTCGAAGGCCGTCGCTTTACCGATTTCGTGGTCAGCGCTCCTGTGTGCTCGGCCTCCCGAGCCGCCTTGATGACTGGCGTTCTTCATGTTCGAATGGGAATCAATGGAGCCTACAGTCCCAAGTCTAGGTTCGGTATCCATCCGGACGAGATGACGATCGCGGAGCTGTGTAAGCAAAAGGACTACGCTACTGCGATCTACGGGAAATGGCATTTGGGGCACCATCCTAAGTTCCTCCCCTTGAATCATGGATTCGACGAGTATCACGGCATCCCTTATTCCAACGACATGTGGCCCTGGCATCCACGCTACCACGGGCTGGCTCCAGACGATCCCAAGCGGCGCGAGGTGTACCCTGACTTGCCGCTCGTGGAAGGCGATCGGGTTATCGATGCAAACGTAACCGGGGAGGACCAGGAGAATCTTACTCGATGGGCCTCTGAACGAGGCGTTGAATTTATACATCGCAACAAGGACAATCCGTTCTTTCTCTACCTGCCGTATTCAATGGTGCATGTTCCGATCTACGCGAGCGATGCCTTCAAGGGAAAAAGCGGCGCTGGCTTGTATGGTGACGTCGTCATGGAGCTCGATCATGGAATTGGGACGGTGGTTGACGCGCTTCGCGACAACGGTATCGCGGAAAATACGCTCGTCATATTTACGTCGGACAATGGTCCTTGGGTAGGCTATGGGGATCACGCTGGATCAGCCGGTCCGTATCGTGAATCAAAGCAAACCTCGTTCGATGGGGGCGTTCGCGTTCCCACATTGTTTTGGTGGCCTGGCAAAATTCCGGCAAATACCAATTGCGATGAGCTAGCGTCGACGATCGATATCCTACCAACTGTGGCAACGCTGATCGGCGGCGAGCTGCCGGATCACGCGATTGATGGGAAGGATATCAGCGCTCTCATGCTCGGCGCTCGCGATGCGCGCTCTCCTCACGAGTACTTTCCCCACTATCATCATGGCGAGTTGCAAGCCATTCGAAACGATCGGTGGAAATTGGTTTTCCCGCATGGTTACCGTTCTCTCAATGGTCGGCCGGGAGGTACCGGGGGATTGCCCGTACCCTACGATGCGAATACGGCTGAGCTTGCCTTGTACGATCGGGCCAACGATCCCGGCGAAGCAAATAATGTGATCGAGCATTATCCGGAAATATACGCTGAGCTATCTAGAGCAGCGGAATCGTTCCGGGCGGATTTGGGAGATAAATTGACCAAAGCTGCAGGGAGTGGAGTCCGGCAACCAGGGGAATTGGGACCGAACGATAGGGAGCTTGTATGGTAAGCGTTTTAGAAGAGCACTTAAATAAACTGTATCGAAATAATGAATATAAAAAAATCAATCGTATGCATTAGCGTCCTCTTGGCCGCTTCAATATCTACTACGGCCGCTCCGCCTAAGGGCGATGGCTGGGTTGCCTTGTTCGATGGTGAGACGCTCACCGGATTCGAATGCAAGAACGGCTACGCGACCTATCAAGTCGAGGATGGCGCCATCGTTGGTCGGACTGCAATTGGGAGCGAGAATACCTTCCTGGTAACTCGTAAGGAGTATTCCGATTTCGAAATCGTGTTTCAAGTGAAGGTCGACGACGGGCTCAACTCGGGTATACAAGTGCGCTCAAAGGGCCGCAATTGGGGTCACAATCACTTCATCGGTCCGCAAATCGAAATCGAAAGCGGCCCGGGTCAGTCCGGATTCGTTTACGGAGAGGGAATGGATACCGGTTGGATTTCCAAGGAGCCGATGTCGGATGACAAGAAGGTGAATACGCACGATTATATGAAGAATGGGAAGTGGAACGACTTTCGCATCGTGGCCAACGGGCCCAATATAAAGACTTATATTAATGGCAATTTAGTAGTGGATCAGAATATGCGGCAATTCCATCGCAACTACGCTTCGGGACACTTCGGGTTCCAAGTGCACAAGATCCCTAATGACAAAGGTCCCTTCGAAGTGCGCTGGCGGAATATTTACGTCAAAGAACTGTAGGAAGAATTTAATTATACGTCAATTCGCGCCTATTTCTGGCGAAGCCAGAACCCATTGGCTTGCCTAGCGAGACACGAGCGACTGACAAGGAGCGATGTTATAAAATCCGCTACCCTTTTCTTAATGCGACTTCTATGATTTTCAGATCCCTTCTCTCGAGTTGCTTTCTTCTACTCTCAGCAATTGGACTGATCGCTGCGCAGCCGAACATCGTCTTCATCATGGCGGACGATATGGGCTACGGCGATATCCAGGCGCTGAATCCGAAGTCGACGATTCCCACACCGAATCTCGACTGGCTCGCGCGCGAGGGAATGACTTTTACGGATGCCCATTCGCCTTCGTCCGTTTGCACGCCGACCCGCTATGGCGTTCTCACAGGACGCTATTGCTGGAGGAGCGAGATGAAACGGGGCGTCCTCAATGGATATGGGGCGCCCTTGATCGAGACGGATCGACCGACAGTTGCCACTGCTTTGAGAGACGAAGGATACCGAACCGCGATAATCGGGAAGTGGCATTTGGGTCTCGGGTTTCAGAAGACTGGAGGCGAATGGGATTGGTCGAAGCAGCTGGACTACTCTCCAGTCGACGGTGGATTCGACTATTCGTACGTTATTCCTGCATCGCTGGATTTCCCGCCCTACGTCTATGTTGAAGGCCATTCGATTACGGGCCTGCCCGACCGAATCCAGCCTAGGCAGTCGTTTCCAGCGTATTTACGGGAAGGTGAGCTGGGCTCCGATTTCTCGATCGTCGATTGCCTAGATCAGCTTGCGGATAAAGCTGCAGATTATGTTGCTGACAACGCCAACGCGGAGAACCCGTTCTTCCTCTATTTTCCGCTGACGGCGCCGCATAAGCCGACTTTGCCGCATCCTCGTTTCGAGGGGAAGAGTGGCTTGGGGCCTTACGGAGATTTCATTATTCAAACGGATGAAACCGTGGGCGTAGTCCTGGACGCAATCGATGACGCAGGTGTAGCGGATAACACGTTAGTGATCTATACGAGCGACAATGGCTCCTATATGTACCGCTATCAGGACCCTGATAGAGACGACCATGTAAAGGATTCCTCGATACAAGGTTACTACGAAGGCCACCATACAGCCAATGGCGTTCTTCGCGGGACCAAGGCGGATATATGGGAGGCGGGTCACAGGGTTCCGTTTCTCGCGCGTTGGCCCGAAACGGTGGAAGCGGGAAACGTGAGTAATCGGACCATTACGCATACTGATTTTTTTGCGACTGCGGTATCCATTGCAGGAGGACAGATTCCGAGTCCACGTGTCGCTGCCCAAGACAGTTTCGACTTTTCGCCGCTATTGATGGGACACGAAAAAGGCTGGAAACGCGCGCCAGTGATTCATCACTCTGGCGGTGCGATGTTCGCTATCCGCGATGGCGACTGGAAACTTATTCTAGGCAACGGATCGGGCGGTCGCGAGAAACCCTCCGGCAAACGCTTCGACCGTCCTTGGCAGCTCTTCAATTTGCGGAAGGACTTGAGCGAGACGACAGATGTCTTTCGCGAGTACCCTGAGATCGCTCAGGACCTAGAAAAGAAGGCCCTAGAGATCATGAGCAACGGCAGGAGCCGATGAACGGTAGGTCCTGCTGGCGGTATAGGAACAATTCCATTTCTCCTATTCTTGAGTGAACTTGTGCGCTTCCACTACCTGATCGTTGCGAATCAGCAAGGTTTCGCCCACGATCGCCGGATAATTCCAGGTCTTGCCTTCGATCGCAGGGATTCGCCAAGATCACTTTCTAGATTTAGGCTTTAGAACTCGTCCATCGACAAAATAGCCGAACTCGCCGTTATGGGAATCGCTCCAAGTGCGATCGTCATATCCCCATTTCGGCAATCCGTATAGACTTGAACTCCTGTTACTATCCAGAGTGTTCACCCCTTCGTATGCTATCATTTCAAATAGTTCGGAGGTCTTGATGGGATCCACTTTAAGGTTTCCCCATTGAAATAAAACGATAGCGGTTAGTAGACCTTCGTGGGTAATTTGAACCTCTTTGGGTATGCTGACTGTTTCAATAATTGAAATAGGAATACTAATGACGTCGCTGTTTCTGGCGGTATTCAAATTTCCAGGTACTATCAAGATACTTAAATCCGTCATTCCAACTATTCCTATTCTCTGACTGACATGATCGTGAGATCCTTCAGGGATAGTCGTAAAATAGCAAAAGCTAAGAATTCGAAAGCTGGATGTATCAGCCTTGAATATAGCCTTAATGCGATCGTTGTTTGACTGGATATTCAACGCGGGGGTTGCGCAGCCAAACATCAACATCGACAAAGCAGCAAGAGTGGCGCTCGCAGTGGGTGTCACGGTTTCAAACAGAGAGTTGGATTGTTTGTAGGGGTTTCGGTATGGAGTGTCAATTCATACGCAACTACTCGCTAGCTTGGAGATTCGCTGCTCGACAAGCATACTATAAGGGCCGGACCTACTGGCCCGACCCTTGATCAATTCGAAAGCTAGAATTGTGACTACGCATTTTTGAGCTCATTAAAAAGCTCGAGCGCCTCGTTCGGTTTCAGACCATCGTGCACGATGCCGGCGACTGCCTTGATCATGGCTAGCGGTGCCTCCGACTGGAAAACGTTTCGGCCCATGTCGACGCCTGCGGCCCCGCATTGGATAGCGTTGTAGGCCAGTTCCAGGGCTTCGATTTCGGGAAGCTTCTTGCCACCTGCGATCACGACGGGAACAGGAGTGCAAGCGACTACGTTCTCGAAACCTTCGGTGTAGTAGGTCTTGACGATGCTGGCTCCATTTTCGGCGCAGACGCGGGCTGCGAGACTAAAGTAGCGGGAGTGGCGTACCATATCCTTGCCCACGGCGGTCACGCCCATGACAGGGATGCTGTACTTCTGGCCGATATCGACCAGCCGGCTGATGTTAGCAATCGTTGAGGCCTCCGTGGCGGCATCCCCTACAGCAATCATGGCAGCCATGGCGGAAGCATTCATGCTGATGGCTTCCGCTTCATCGAGGAGGACGTTGTGGTTCATATCGGTAAGAATGGTGGTCCCGGTGTCGGTGCGGAGACAAATAGGCTTTGTATTGTCTGCAGGGATACAGGACCGAATCATTCCACGCGTTCCCATAAGGCAGTCCGCATGTTCCGCTAGGGGCGCGATACTGAGGTCGATGCGTTCTAGACCGGATGTCGGTCCCATGAGGAAGCCATGGTCGAAGGCAAGCATCACTGTGCGTCCTGATTTTCGATTGAATATGCGGGACATGCGATTTTTGATTCCCCAATCGGTGCTATTGAGTCCTTTGAGGTAAAAGGAGTCCGTATCGGCGGGTGTGTTGAGCCCGAAGTTATCGCCGTCTCTAATGTCGTCTAGATCTGCCATTTTCTGAAGGTAGTTAGGTGTTCAATTATATGCTGTTTTTAAATTCCGACTCGCTATCGCTGATTGACGTAGTCGCTCATTGTTTGGAAAATTATGGATACGGATACCGCTCCGGGATCTGGATGCCCGATCGACTTTTCACCGAGCGTCTTGGCTCGCCCCATCGTTGCGATCATGGCCTTCGTTTTCTCCATGCCATCAGTCGCGCCAGCCGCAACGGCTGCGAACGCTTCGGAAGTTGAGCCGTCTATGGCGGCTTGCCCGGATTCCTGAGCGCCTGCCAAGGCATCGACCATGGTCTTGTCGCCGGGCTTGGCCCCACCTAGATTGCAGACGCCTTCCCGGGCGGCATCCAGAAATTGGGACAGTCCTGAGGCGTCAAGAGAGGCTGCATTGGCGAGCGCCATGCCACCGCTTTGGAAGAGCATGCCCATAACGGCGCCGGACGCTCCCCCCATGGATGCCATGAGGGCCATGCCGATAGTGGTAAGCACGTCTCCCGCCGTTTTTGGCTCCAGAGCTTCGAGCTGGGACTTCGCTGCGGTGAAACCGCGCTGCATGCCGAGACCGTGGTCACCGTCCCCGAGTTTGCGGTCCGCCTCTGAAAGGAGCGCTTCGCTTTCTATGATTTTATCGGAGACTGCGATAAGCATGTCCCTGATTTCGACGGGGCTGAGGGCTTGATTGTCCATTTCGAGATTGGTTTGGAAGATGGCGGCGTTCGATTGGGAAACCTTATTTGCCGAGCTTGGTATAGCCTAGCGAGGAGCATGGCTTGTCCCAGAGCGTCTTGAGGGTGTCGTCTAGCTTGGTGAAACTAATAGAGAGCCCCGCCATCTCCTGGCAGGTTACGAGTGGGCCGAGCATGATGTCGTAGATGCCGATGCCCTTGTCCACTAGGATGGCTTTTACCTTCTTGAGGACTATGAGGCATTCCATCATGGTTGTAGAGCCCAGGCTGTTGATCAGGACAAGAACCTCGTCCCCAGAACCGATGGGCAGATCATCCGCAAGGATGAGGTCAACCAATTTTTCAGCTAGAGCATCCGCAGTCATCATTTTTTCGATACCCACTCCTTGCTCGCCGTGGATGCCCATGCCTACTCCGATGGAATCATCGTCGAGCTCGAAGGTAGGCTTGCCGGTAGCGGGGATCGATCCAGGAGCTAGGGCGACACCGACCGAACGCGTATTGTCGCGGGCATTGGTGACGAGGCTGACGAGCTCATCCAGATCCTTAGCCGAATCGGCGGCAGCTCCAGCGAGCTTGACGATCGGTATCAGGCCGGCAATGCCTCGACGATTTTCTTTCTCGCTTGGCGGCGCGGAGGCGACGTCGTCCCAAATTAGGACGGTTTCCACTTTAATGCCTTCTGCCGCAGCCAGCTGAGCCGCGATCTTGAAATTCATAACGTCCCCTGCGTAGTTACCGTATAAGTACAGGACGCCGTTACCCTTATTCACAGCTCTTGTCGCATCTAGGATGACGTTGGGAGGAGGGGCTGCGAATATGTCGCCGCAGGCGGCGCCATCCGCCATTCCAGGACCGATGAGACCGTGGTAAATGGGCTCGTGCCCAGTACCGCCCCCAACGAGTAATGCGACCTTGTCGTCTGCGATATCAGCGAGAGCGATCGCTCCCGGGCCCACTTTGTCGACGGCGCCATTGTAGTAGTCCACGAGTCCGTCTACCAGTTCAGGAGCGGCTTGATTGGGGTCGTTGAGTATCTTTTTCATTTGGGATAATTTTATTGTTCGCGAATTTCACGAATAGTCACGAATGGGCGTTTTGAATTGGGTTTGCAGAGTATCTTGGAGCTTTAGGAACGAGTAGTATTGCGCGGTGAGAGATTTGTGAAGATTCGTGGGTTATTATATAATTCTATCGTTGCCTCCGTCGACGGGAATCTGAGCTCCGGTGGTTTTTGCGAAGGCGTCCGACGCGAGAGCTACGACCGTGTTTCCAACGCTGCGCGAGGTGATCTCGGTTTTCATGAGATTGCGTTTCTTGTATTGCTCGACTGTGATTCCATAGCGTTCAGCGGAACGTTCGAGGGCTTCTTTGGTCCAGAGCTTGGTATCGAATACGGCGTCGGGATGGATGATATTCACGCGTACGCCATCGGGGGCGAGTTCTAGCGCAGCAACGCGGCAGAGCTGCGTGAGGGCGGCTTTGGCGCAGGAGTAGCTCGCAGCTCCGGCTCCGGGAGCGTTAACGTTTCGAGAGCCGATGATGATTATGGTCGGATCGATCCCGATCTTCACGAAGGGGATCGCGCGCTTGAGGAGAACTTGGTGACTGGTGAGATTGACTGCTAGGCTTCGATCCCAATTCTTGGGATCCATATCCTCGATATAAGCGCCAGCGGTGAAAATGCCTGCGTTGGAAACTACGATGTCGAGTCCGCCATAGGAGCGAACGATGCGCTCGATGAGCCCTTCGATCTGCGATTCCTCGGTGAGGTCGACCGTGACGCCGAGGGCTCCGATCTCCTCCATGATGGCTTCGATTTCCGGATTGATATCCGCCCCGATGACGCAGGCGCCCGCCTCGGCGAGGGTGGTAGCGGTCGCGAGTCCAATTCCCGCCGCTGACCCTGATACGAGAGCAATCTTGCCTTGAAGCGGTCGGTCCGTTGTCCCGCATTCGGCCGGTGTCGCGCTGGTTGCCCCATTCCACGCGCCAGTCGCGTCGGCTAAATGAGCGGCTTCGCTCGCGTGTGTCGCAAAACGAGCAATTGCGCTAGCGGTGTACGGGCTCCTGCCAAAACTGAATAGGCCTCGGTCAGGCCAGGACACGATGTGGGTCGATGGCTTGTCCGATAGGGATTGCTCATGGTTGCCGTCCGTTACGGCGCCCAAGGAAGCTGCAGATGGGTTTCGTGAAAACTGGCGCGCGATGGGAGAATCGTCGTGAATCGCAATGGTTGCATGACCTTGGATATTGGATACCGATTGTCGCAAAGTGGCGATGTCTATCGTCGGAACGATTTCATCGCTAGCCGATGGGCCTGGAATTGACTTTGACTCGAAATATTCAGACGCGGCCGAATTGAGAGCAATCGTTCGCTGGTAGCAGGTTTCGGCTTTATCGCTAAACGTAATGAGTCCCTTGTCCGGAACGAGGATGCCGTCTAAAGCGTTGTTTCCGACCGTCTCGGCAATTGCCAATGCGTCTCCTGATTCAACAACTGCGACGCGGTTGCCGAATAGTTCACCGGCGAGCTCAACGGACTTGGAATTGTTCGCTAAAGCCAGCGTGGCTGCAGTCCGCGTTTGGTCAACGAATCGGGCAGGGATCGATGCATGCAAGATCGAGTCCGGGGTAGGCGCCTGCGTCATGGGAAGCTCGCCGCAAAGTGCGAGTTGCGCTTCAAGCTCCTCGGGAGCAAGGGAGCCGAGCTTTCCCAGGCGAGTGAGACGATCGTTCTCCAGCGCGATTAGCTTAGAGCCGTGAGCGAGGAATAGGAGGGTTCGTTCCGTTCCGAAGATGTCCGGCAAGTCCGACTTGACGGTAGCGAATACCTCTAGATCCGGCGCATTGACGTTCAAAAGAGAAGTCGCATAGACCCTCAAGGGCAGGGGGTCGCCTTTAGCTTTGGCGGCGTCCTCGCTATTCCATGTGTTTTGCATATTCTGAACGTTTACGTAATTTCTCGCGCCTTCGCGGAAAAAGGGAATTTCAATGTCTACATTATGGGGAATGCAGCTGTTTCAAGCTAGGACTATTTCTGCAATGATATGTACAAAATCAGCAATCGAGGTCGAGGCGAAAAGGGGAAGCCTCGGGGTCGGTCGTTAGGTATACCGCCTTCGATAGGCAGCGGGCGTTGTGTGGAGGACGTGGAGAAAGGATCGCGTAAAGTGGCTTTGGTCGTAAAAGCCGCAATCCATAGCGATCGCGGAAATGGGAACATCGCTTTGGCTAAGGGCGGCGCACGATTGCTGGATGCGGTAGCGATTGAGGTATTGGATCGGGGTTAGATGGAAGCTCTTCTTGAAATGGCGTTCGAAGGCGCTGAGCGAAAGTCCGCAGACTTGGGCAAGGTCCTTGAGCTTAATCTCTTTGGAATAGTTGGCGGCGATATACTCGATCGACTTATCCAGGGCCGATCGATGCAAGGCGTTCGTGTTCCCTTCGAATTTACGAGTCACCCCGGCGAGGCCGCAGACTTTCCCTTCACTATCGAATAAAGGAACCTTGTTGGTGATGTGCCATTGAATCAGGCGCTGCGAAGTGGTGATTAGCTCCACCTTGTTTCTTACGACAATCCCCTCATCGATGACCTGCTTGTCGTCAGCCGCATAGCTTTTTTCAATATCGTCAGCAAAGAAGTCCGAATCGGGCCGACCGACAATGTCTTCCTTGTTTTCCAAGCCCATGAAATCCGCCAGCTCTTGATTGATGTAAACGAAGTGGCGATTTGCGTCCTTGACGAAAAACAGAAGCCCGGGAATCACAATCCCATTGTCCTTTATGAACTGGGAAAGGGAATCAGTGGTGTAGGTCGAGGACATTTTCAGGATCGAGAAGTGTGAGGAAATCAAGATCTTGGAATATCGGCAAGGGATTTGTTTTTAACAGGATACGCCCTGCTTTGCAGGGCTACTTGATAGTCACGCTGTATGCGTGACTTACTTGATTGTATTGTAGTTGCTACTGCTGATTCGGGTTGCATCCTAGGTCTATGGAAAACGATTCACTAACAGAAAAAATAATTGGGGTGTGCTTTGAGGTTCATAATGAACTGGGCAATGGGTTTGTTGAGAAAGTATATGAGAATGCTCTGAGGGTGGCGCTTTGTCAGGCAGGATTTCGTGTTGATCAGCAAGTTTCGGTAGATGTTCAATTTCGAGGGGTGACGGTGGGTGAGCACTATGCCGACCTAATTGTGAATGAGTCGATAGTGATAGAATTGAAGGCGGTAAGACGATTGCAGCCTGAGCATCAAGCTCAGCTAATAAACTATCTCAAAGCGACAGGTATCAGCAGAGGGTTGCTGGTGAACTTCGCTACGACTCGACTGGAGGTTAAACGTGGCGATCTCAGCATAGGGTAGGCGATTCATCAAGTTCCCGCGTCAGCGGGATCATGTGAGCGAACGTAGAGAGCGCATCCTGTTAAACTAAAACAAAAAAGCCCTACCGCGAATCGCAGCAGGGTTCGTTTGCAAAGTTCTGAAAAAATAGCTTTATCCGTTGATGATGGGGACGAGCTTTTCTTGGCAGTATTCGCCGTCGTGAAGGGTGACGCCGTCAGGATCTTCGATCGCCTTGTCCGCTTCGTCTTCGCAAATGATCCAACCGTCAAGGTCTTGATCGACGAGCCACTGCGTAATGCCAACGAAATCGACTTCGCCTTCACCCATGAGCGCCCATTCTGGATTGCCGTCCCAGTCCTTGTAGTGGACGTGGTTTATAAGCGAGCTGAACTCCTTCATTTTGGTGAGCGGATCCATTCCGCCATTGATAATGTGGCCTACGTCAGGGGTCCAACCCGTGACGCTCGTGTCGAGCCCGTTTAGGATAACGGCGTAGTCTTCCTCAGTTCGATTGATCGAGGTTTCAGGGGAATTCGGATGGAATGAGCACTTAAGCCCGGCATCGGTGGCGCGACGCGATACGGCGTTCACGTTTGCGACCAAATTCAGGCGGCGTTGCTCGAGGTCGTGGCGCCCGTTGGGCATTTGGACCGTGCAAAGAGGCGCTCCTGGGAACTGCTTCAAGGTTTCGATGACCTCATCGGCCTGGCGACGCTCATCCTCCGTTTCTTCGGGATTATTCCAGTCGCAAACGAGGGCGATGCCAGCGAGCTTGACGTTGTGCTGGGCAAGCTTTTCGCCGAGCTTTACGGGATCGGTAAGGTCTCCCATCCAGAAGTGCATCGGTTCGATACCTTCAAAACCTGCCTTTTCGACCATCTCGATCATATGCTCGAGCTTGTTGTCGTAGGCGGCGCCGGTTTCACGCATGAACCAGGTGTATACTTCTGCTCCTAGTGATATATTAGCCATGTTCCTTAAATGTGATTTGGGGTGATTGGTGTGTTATTAGAAAATTGGATACGAGCTCTAGGCATTCCAGCCATGAGCGTCGCGTACGTCTATCATTGAGCTTAGAATGGTATTCCAAGTTTCCGGGTTCTCCAGCATCGCGTTGGGGAACATGCATCCATCCCAGCAAATATGCTCGATTCCTCTGTCCGCAGCTCCTTCCAGCCAATAGCCGGAGCACTTGACGATATCGACTTTTCCATTCGGATCATCCGCAGGGCAGTGCTTTCCTGTCTTGTCGTGCGAGCCTGAGCCGTGCACGTTTCCGTCGTTCTGGGCGACGTGAAAATCGATGGTCCAGGGACGCAGGGCATCGGTCATCGTCTTATAGGCAGCATCGAACTCTTCCACGCTATAGCCTTCTTGGAGTAGGGCGTGTTCGGGCGCGTTGTAGCCCATGAGATAGAGGTAGGAATGGGCGAGGTCGCATTGGAATCCGAGCGTCTCGGGCATGCCAACTTCCTCTAGGAGATTGAGCATATCCTTCCAGGAGTGCATGCCCGCCCAGCAGATTTCACCTTCGGCTGCGAGTCGCTCGCCATTGTCGGCCGCAATCTTGGCCGCTTGCTTGAATGTATCCGCGATACGTTTCGTATTGGTATCTGGGTCCTCTCGCCACTTCTCGACGCCGAATTCGGCGGAGTCGATGCGAATGACGCCGTATTGACGCACGCCGTGCTCATTGAAGATCTTTGCGATGCGGCAGGCCTTCTCCACTGCGTCCAAGAACTTCTGCTGCTGAGCGTCGTCGCCCATGGCCGAATCGCCCACGGTGCCGGGCCAGACGGGAGCGACCAGCGAGCCGACGGCGAACCCGTGATTGGCGATCTTGTCTACGATTGCCTTGAGCTCGTCCTCGCTCGCGTCGGGATTCGTGTGCGGCTCGAACAGGAAGTAGTCGATGCCTTCGAACGTCTGTCCGTTGACTTCCGCGCCGGCGGTAAGCTCGAGCATGCGATCGAGGCTGATGGGAGGTTCGGCTCCGGGTTCATCTCCGCCTTTTCCGACGAGACCGGGCCACATTGCATTATGGAGTTTGGGATAATTCATTTGTGGTAAGGAATACTGATGCCAACAATTGAGAATAATCTATTCTGGGCAATCCATATTGTAGTCAATTGGCAATCCATTGTACAATTTAACCACGTCCATTGTAAAAATCCGCTTTTTAGAGGCGCGAGCGTTATCCCGATTTCTCCGATTGTGGGCAGTCTCTCTCAGGGAACATGATGAGATTCGAATCCTGCCAAATATTGCATTCCCTCTATTTCCAGTAGCGTTTCGCAGAGGGATGCGTTTCTAGCAGGATTTCCTTGATCGCAATTTTGTCTCTTCGGGAAATGTGGGAGTAGCCTTCGGGTCGCGTGGCAGGATCTAGAATGCGTTCGATCTCAGGCCAAAGGTAGTCGAGGGCTTCTCGGGGAAGATCGTTGAATGTATCCGTGTAGACGATATAGCTGAATGGGTAGCGAAACATGCGCCGGTTCATCCTCAATTGATAGAGCGACCGTCCTTTCGAGTCCTTGGGCCCGCGTTCCTGGAATTCTGCTGCCATCTCGGATTGGCTTAGGTCGACTTTTGGCAGATCTGCCTCATCGGCAAAGAACATGTATTTCAATACCTTGTCGCTCGCGTGCTTGATGCGGCGTTTCGTCGAATCGGAAATGGGTTCCTCACGCTTCAAGAGCGCATCCATGACGTGTTGATCGTGAAAGGCGCGTCGCGTCGCTATCGTCAGGTCGGCGAGGAGCGTGTGCAATTGAGCCTGATGATTGAGGATCAAGTGCGAGACGATATCGCTTCCTAGGGAGGGATATCCTCTTGAGGGCACGTCTGCGGAGGAGAAGTATGAATTGAATGCGGCTCCATCGGACGTTTCTCGGTAGAGCGCATTCCCCTTGTGAGCGGCCTCCGTATCGGACACGAGCCATCCGCCCCAACGTTCCGAGAGAGGAGTCGTTTGATCGACGACGCGGGTACCCGCTTTAAAGATGGGCTGACCTGATAGATCCGGGTATACTGATCGAACGAGATGGCCGGGGACATCGCGCGTAAATGAGCCACCATGGCATTGCAGGCAGTTATGCGTTTCCCGTATCAGCTTCGGGGGTACGCTATTCATCTCGACCGTGTAGAAATTGGTTCCCGTTTCGGGGCTTGGGGCTGAAATTTCGAGAACCTTGGTTCCGGGGACCCAGCCGACGTAGATCTCCTCGTTAAAGTAAATGGCCCTGGGATTTTGGGGCCGGATACGGCTTGCTTGCAGGCTCGTTTTTGAAAAGACCAGAGTTTGGGAGGCTGCCGGTATGTCGAACGCCTCTAGAAACGGTTCGAGATAGCCGTTGGAGTCAGAGCGCTCCCAGTCCTCCAGATTCTCTGCGTCCGAAAAATAGGCAGCGATCTTGTCGACCGCTTCGCTGTCGTAGTAGTTGATGGGCTCAGTCTCGTAGAATTTTTGGCTGTACATTGAAGGAGCGATCGCCAAGAGAGCGAAAAGGGCGAGGCCAGGCTTCCAAATTTTTTTTGTGAGGCGTCCGGCCTGAGACGCCGATTTTGGTGGGTCGCACGCTTGCATCTCAGTGTATGTGCAGGTGCCTGACGTTTTGGTACCATTCGGAAACCTCTTGCAGGAGTCGCCGTTCTACGCCGACAACGGCTTCATAGAAGGAGCTCGGCACGATTAAGATGCTCATCGATTCGCGGCTCCGCTCGAACGCGCTCTTCATTTCCGAAAACCGCGCTAAGCGCCGATCGATATCAAGCGCGCTCTTGATGGATATCATCAGCATTGAGAGAATCGGAAGTATTATGGTGGATTTGCCCAGCCAGTCGTTTTTGGTATAATCTGATTCCTGTAGTTGGTCAGTAACGACGGTATGAGCGTGATCGACGTGAGCCTCGCCATGTCCAAAGGAATGCTCTGCCGCGTAGATGCACGCGGCCACGATGGCGGCGCCGAGGAATACCCAGAAGAGTCGATTTAGCCAGGATTGCGTTGGTCGGAGCGCGTTCACCCGCCGGGTATAGTACTCGATCTGGTCGTCCACGCGCTGACTCAGGTAGTTGGCTCGGTTCTGCTCCCAATCTATCTCCGGGTCCAATCTGCTGTGAACCAGATTGTACAAGGGCCGGGCGATTTGGCCAAATTGATAGAAGCTTTCCCAAAGCTGGTCCATTGCGCTTCGGGGGAGGAAGGCTCCGCAAGATTTAAGGCTACGAATCACTTCGCTCAGTCCTCTCAGCATGAACCATCGTTCGTGAAGCCGCTGGCGTTGAGCGAAAAAGAATACGCAGAGAGCGATGAGCAATAGAATTACTTTTGCAATGCCCCAGCCAGGGAAGGCGAATCCCAATCCAATGGTTGCGATGATTGTTGCAACCGCGTGAATGGATAAATTGGATACAGATAGGAATCGATGTTGAGGCGCCGCCTTGCTCGCCTCTCGATCTACGGTTTCCAGAATTTCATCGATTGCGGATTGAGCGTTCGCACGAGCGTCGGCATCTATTGAAACGGAGGCGAACCGTTCGACTTCCTCTGCGGTTGGATCGGTAAAGGTCGTTTCGAATCGCTCCCAGGCAAGTTCACCGGAATGCGCATGTATCCAACCGAAGGGCAATTTCTTTGCCTTAGCTGCTTGCACGATTTGAGCAGTGCCTCCGAGACCTCTTTCTTCGCCCCCATCCCAGCAAAAGAGCATCATGTCGGATGCGTTCAAAATATCTATGCCGCATTTATAGAAAGCCGCTTCGCGACTGCGCGATCCCTTCAACGACTCGACTGAGATCGCTCCGTCGAGGGCACTATCGAAGCGTTCTCTCCATTCGGCGGCGATTGCCTCGCGAAACTGATCCACTTCGAAGGGAAGCAAAACATGATAAGGTACGTTCGTTTGAAGGCAGGCTTCCGCCATGAGGATATCCGCGCCTTTAGCTAGGGAGAGGAAGCACTCAATCGTGCCCTCAACCTTCTTCCCGGCCTCTCCGATGCTGAGCGCGAAGGAGGAGGCGAGCAGCGCTTCGTCCGCCAGCTCGCGATGGCCAGAGAACCCGATCCTCCATACGGGATGGGGAAAAACGAAGCTGTTGGCGGCGCGCGTACTCATTCAACGGCACTATTGGGAATTTTTCGTGAGCTAGAAGCAAAAAAACCGCATAGCGGAGGGTTGACCCGAAGCGGTTGCCTCGCAGTCTGGCAGTGATGGGACTGAGACTCAGGATTTTGGTGGCGACGATTGGGTTGGCCGCTGCGATTTTGGGCATGACCGGTGTATTCGAGCTACTCGATCCCTCCCTCTCTTTCAAAGCGCGGCTTCTCGAATCAATCTACCTTTCGCTGCATCTATTCACGATTTCCTATCCGGACTATCTCGTTTATGCGACATCGGATGAAGGGCTAGGATACTCGATCAGCTGGCAATTGCAGATTGCCCGATTTATCGCTCCCATCGTTACCGTTACGGCAGCGGTTAGCTTGTTTTCGGCAGTTCTCGAAAAGGGGGTCAAGCGGTTGAAGGTAGCGCTCTTCTATCGGCAGCATGCGGTTGTATACGGATTCAACCTTCGTTCGAAGTTGATGTGCGAGGATCTTCTCTCGAATGGAAAGAAGGTGATTGTCATTGATCTTGGCCTGGACGAGCAGGAGCTGGATTGGGCGCGTAAAAAAGGAATCGTTGCTTTTCAGCGTTCTGGAACGGATTCGGAGGCGCCTCGATTGTGCAAGGCGGAAAAGGCCAAGTATTTGTTCGCTGCCTACGACGACGATGCTTTGAATTTGAAGATCCTCGTCCGCGCCTATCAACGAAATCGCGAAATCTACGAGTCGTTGTTGGACGATCGGAAAAATTAGCAGCTGATAAATTTTCGACTCATTTTTATGCCCATTTTTCTGAAGCGTCCTTCAAGCGGCTGAAGTTTGGAGGGCAATTCTCCAACCTGGACGGTTATTTCAAGCTGTACATTTTCAATGTGTACGATCAATCCGCCAAACGGCTCGTCAAGAAGATCTACCAAGGGTATTCGCAGCGCGTCCTTTCGGGCGAGCCGATCCACGTCTACTTGTTCGGGCTCGGCGCTTCGGGAGCGGCAATGCTGGAGCAGCTGGTTCGAATGGCTTACTTCAAGAAGGGGTCTCAGGTGAGAATATCAGTATTCGATGACAAGGTCGAAGACTGGAATCGACTCGTATCGACTTTTCCAATATTGGAGCCATCGTCCGATTCTATAGCGAACGAAGGCAATGCGCGACTCGCACGGTTGAGAGCTGAAACCTGTTTCCCGGAGATCTCGTTTTATGAGCTCGATCTCGATAGCGAGTCGCTGGTTTCGGGAAGTGCGCTGGGAGACGATGCGGATGAGACCGAGATTCGCATCGCGGTTCTGTGCCGGAGCGAATCAACGCGCAATTTAGCCCTAGCTGACAGCTTGGTGCAGCAGCGCCGCTACCCGATCGAGGAGATCTTTGTTCGTTCTGACGAACCCGAATCGGAAATTAGAAAATACGTTCGATCGAAAATGGCGCGCAAGCGCTTGAGCAGCTTCCCCCCCTCAAGACGAAATTTGCCGATTGGATGCTTTGAGAGAGAATCGGACCGAGCGTCTCGCTCGTGTGATGCACGAGGCCTATTTGTCGGAGATCCGCGAAAAATCGCCTACGCGGCCTTCCAATGCGTCCTAGGAAAGACTCGATGAATCCTTCAAGGAATCGAATAGAAGAGCTGCGGCGCATATCGAGATCAAGTGCGCTCTTCTGGGTTTGAAGGAGTTTGATCTCGAATCGTCCAGGGACCTCAACGAAACGGCGGAAGAGCTGCGGCGAACGCTCAATCGTCCTGAGCAGCGCGACGAATTGGAAATGCTCTCTGAATGCGAGCACAATCAATGGTGCGCGGAAAAGCTCCTCGATGGCTGGATTCCTTGTCCCGATCGGAACGATGCCTTGAAGCATCACCCAAATCTGGTGCCTTGGGACCTCTATGAATTGACGATGAACGATGTCTTTTCGGGATTTGCTTCTTTGACCGAAGAGGACAAATCCAAAGACCGCCACAACATAACGAAGATTCCGGACTACTTGGAGGAAATCGCAAATTAGGGTGAGATCCGGGAGCTCTAGTCGGGACTGGACTATTGGTGATCCTGAGGGACACGATAGCTAGAGAGCGGGTCCCCAGCGAAGCGTTTGCGTGCGATCGATGACGATTTCCGTATCGTTGGATTGAGCAGGTCCGGTTCGGCTCGTGCCGCGGGCGATTACCCACGTTAGTCTTTGAGTGAGATGTTCGACGATTTCCGGATATTGGCTGGCAACATCGGTGGTCTCGGCGACGTCTCGATCCAAATTGTAAAGCTCTACTCGTCGGGGCTTGCCTCGGTCGTTGTTCAAGTTGCCGGTAGCATTGAGAAAAACGATTTTCCAGAGGCCTTCTTGATAGGCGAATTCACCGTGAGTGGATTGGCTAATTACGTGATCGCGCATGGGTGGCTCTGATTCGCCCAAAAGCTGGGGAAGAAAGCTGAGACTGTCTTCGGCCGCGTTTTGCGGGAGGGATTCGCCAAGCAGCTCAGCTACGGTGGCGAAGGTGTCATTCAGGCTCAGGATTTGGTCGCTTTGCGAACCAGCGTCTACTTTCCCCGGCCAGCGCGCCAGATAAGGAACGCGGTGCCCGCCCTCCCAAACATTGCTCTTGTGCCCTCGAAATTCCCCGCTGGGCTTGTGGCCCGCGTCGAGCAGTTCCTCAAGACCGGTGTAGTGGGAGTGCCCGTTGTCGGCGGTGAAGATGACGAGTGTTTCGTCCGCTATTCCGGCGTCGTCCACCGCCTTGATGACCTGACCTGCGGACCAATCGGTTTCCATTACGAAATCAGCGATCGGGGCAATGCCGCTCTTCCCCTTGAATTGGGCTGACGGCACCACCGGCTCGTGCGGCGAGGTCATGGAGAAGAATAGGAAGAAGGGATCATTTTCTTTAGATTTCTCATGTACGTAGTCCACGGCTCGTCGAGTGATTTCAGGAAGGATTTCGTCGAATTTCCATTCGGGAGCGATAGGCGATCCTGCGAATCCCTGTGGCATGACCGTTCCTTCATTGGGATCGTATTCGTATTTTTCGGACGGCTGAATCGTTACACGGTCGTTTTCGATGTAGGTGAAAGGAGCGAAATTGGGGACGTGCGTCCCGAAGTAGTAGTCGAACCCACGCGTAATGGGTCCATCCTCTATAGGCTTCGTGAAATCCCAATTCAATTTCATGAGGCCATTGCGCTTCTCGACCATTTGGCTAGGTTGGTCCCCCGCCCAATTCCAACCGAGATGCCATTTCCCGATACATGCGGTATCGTATCCACTTTCTTGTAGAAATCCGGGTAGGGTGAGTCGATCCTTCGCGATAAGGGGTGGCTCGTAGCAGGCGATGACCCATTCCTGCAGGCGCGTTCTCCAAGCGTAGCGTCCCGTGAGCAAGCCATAGCGGGAAGGCGTACAGCAGGCGGTGTTGGCATGGGCATTGGTAAATCGCTTGGATTCCGAGCTGAACTTATCCAAGTACGGAGTCGCAATTTTGTTGTCAGGATAGTGAGCCTGAATATCGCCGACCCCGAAATCGTCAGCCAAAATGATGACGACATTGGGTCGCTCGGCCTGGGCGGAGACAGCTAAGCCAAACAGAAGAGAACAGAGGATAATAAAGGATTTGGATATCACTTGTTTTGGGTGTCAAAGGGTAGGGACTGTCTGGCAGTCGGGCGCCGCCTTTCTTATTCAATAGATTTCAGGAATTTCTCCACACGTGGCTGCCCCTTCAGGTATCCAAGCGAGTTTAAAAACGTGTCCATCTCGGTTACAGTGGCGACGAACATCGCATTCTCCGCACGACCGTAGTTGAAAAACCCATGCGGCTGCCCTTCGTAGGTTAAGAGCTCGCATCGATTTCCTTTGGCTTTGGATTTTTCGGCAAATAGTTTGGCGGATTCGATGGGAACGGTGGTATCCGCGTTTCCATGAAAAATAATCGCCGGAGGCTGATTCGCGCTAATGTTGTGGTAAGGCGATAGGGATTCAGGAGATACGCCCATTCGATCTTTGATAGAGGCGACTCGTTCACTAGGAATGGGGTACTTCTTTTCGACCGGAGCTACGACGAGGGCTGGGTTGAACAAGCAAAGAGCATTAGGAACGGCGCTAACCGAATGGTCGTCTTGCGGATCGTCAAGTCCATCAATCGTCCCAAGAGCTCCCGCGAGGTGGCCGCCCGCCGATCCACCCCCAGCGGCGATTCGGTCAGGATCGATCCCAAGTCGTTTGGCGTTGGAACGCACGTAGCGCATGGCCGATTTCGCATCTTGGAAACAGGAGATTGCTTTAGTGCCATGCCGTCCTGAAACGCGATACTCCACCGTGATCGCGACCATTCCGCGCGATGCGAGATACTTGCATTGATTGATAAATTGCTCCGGTGTACCACTCCTCCAGCCGCCGCCGAAATAGAAGACGATGGCGGGTCGGGACTGATTTTCGCGGTGATCCTCGGGCGTGAAAATATGCAAAGGCAAAGAGACATCCCCAACGGTCTTGTAGATTTCTGTCGACGCGCCGGGTAAGGTCTCGGGCGCGGGCGTAACCTGTTGCTGATTTTGCCCGTGGGCGAGGGACGCTGCCACGATCGCGCCGATCGTAAGGATCAAGGGGTAGAGTTTCATAGCTGCACGCTACGGGGGCGCTCTCGTGAATGGAAGCAAATTTGAGGGCGCGAATATTGGCCATCGTCGCGACCGCAGATTATTTGAGTTGTACGATTCGAGCGATTGGATCATTGGATAGAGATGAGCGAGAAATTGAGAGTAGGCGCATTGGGAATGACCCATGACCATATTTGGACGGAAGCCGATGCTGCAGCGCAATGTGGAGAAATCGAATGGGTAGCTGGGGCGGATCCCAATGAACCCTTGGCCAAGCGATTCGCTGAAACCTATAGGTGCCCCGTCTACGCGTCCGCGTCCGAGCTGCTAGCTAAGGAGTCGTTAGATGCGGTTTACGTCTTTGGCAGCAATCAAGAGGGCGCGGCTCTCGCGCTCGAAGCGATGGAGCGGGGATTGCACGTGTTGATCGAAAAGCCGCTGGCAGCGAATCTCGCCGACGCCAACCGCATGGTCGAGTCGGCGCGGAAGAATGGGGTTCATCTCGTAGTGAACTGGCCCTTCAATTGGTGGCCCCAGTTGCAGCGGGCGCTAGAAATCGCCGATGCCGGAGAGTTAGGCGAGATGCGAAGCGCAACCTATCGATCCGCTCATTGCGGTCCAGAAGAGCTGGGCTGCTCGCAGTATTTTTGCGATTGGCTCTTCGATGCGGAGCAGAATGGGGGTGGAGCTATGATGGACTATTGCTGCTATGGATCGGTTCTGGCAGCGGCTCTGATGGGAATGCCTGAATCGGTAACGGGAATGGCTGGTGGTCAGGCGAAGGATTTTCTTTCAGTAGAAGACAGCGGTATCATGGCGATGAAGTATCCTAGTGGAATGGCGGTCGCCACCGCCTCGTGGACGCAGATCGGAAATTTAACCAGCTACGTAACCGCAATCTATGGTTCGCAGGGCACGTTGCTTGTGGAACCTTATGACAAGGGGAAGCTGTATTGGGCAACCAAGGACAATCCCGAAGGATCGGAGATTGACATCCCCGAACCGGAGCCCAGGTTGCGCGATTCCGCGCGTCATTTCGTCGACGTTGTCAAGCGGGGCGGGGAGGTCTTTCTTCTTTGCCGGGCGGACTATTCGCGAGATGCCCAAGAGATCCTGGAAGCAGGGATGCGTTCAGCGGCATCTGGTCAAAGCGTGTCCTTGCCCATCGCCTAGGAGAAAGCCGCTCTCAAAGGTGGCGCTCAAAGATGGACTGCATCTCGAAACCTAGGCTGGCGTTCGTTTTCCTGATTCCGCGCTTGCCCGGTCCGTGGGAAGTTCTCAACTTGCCTTGCGTAATGATCATTCTTCGAGGCGCTCCGTCCCACTCAGAATTTAGGCTCCAGAAATTGCTAGCCGAACTGTCCGCCGCGGGAGTCCCGATCAATGGGGTCTATGCGGAATTCGTACATGTAGCGGAGACGAAGGCGTCGCTTACCGATGAAGAGCAATCGATTTTGGAGAAGCTTCTCACCTATGGGCCTTCTTTAAAGGAACACAATGCTTCAGGTCTTTGCCGAGTCGTTGCCCCGCGCCCAGGAACGCTCTCGCCGTGGTCATCCAAGGCGACGGACATCGCTCACATTTGTGGCTTGTCGAGCCTGGTCCGCGTAGAGCGAGCGATCGCTTATTGGGTAGACTTGAGCGTGGAAGCTCTCTCCGAGACGCAGATGGCTACGCTTGATCGGCAATTGCTTGATCGAATGACGCAGGCCGTATTCGGAAGCCCTGATGAATTGGATGCGCTTTTCCGGCATGAGGCGCCGGTGACGTTCAATTCCATCCCGGTTTTGTCGCAAGGGAAGCAAGCGATCGTCGATGCGGACGAAGCCCTTGGCCTGGCGCTCGCGAATGACGAGGTAGACTACTTAGTAGAGAATTTCCAGAATTTGGGCCGCGATCCCAACGATATCGAGCTCATGATGTTCGCCCAAGCGAATTCCGAGCATTGCCGGCACAAGATCTTCAATGCGAGCTGGGATATCGATGGGGAGGCTCAGGAATTGTCGCTCTTCAAGATGATTCAGAATACTTTCGAGATGCGGAGCGAAGGAATTCTCTCTGCATACAAGGATAACGCGGCTGTATTCGAAGGGAGCCGGGCAAATCGCTTCTTTGCGGATCCTAATAGCCATGCGTACGTATCCAGCGAAGAGGAGATCGATATCCTCTGCAAAGTTGAGACGCACAACCATCCGACCGCGATCGCTCCGTTTCCGGGAGCTTCAACGGGTTCGGGTGGCGAGATACGCGACGAAGGGGCGACCGGCGTCGGGTCGAAGCCGAAGGCAGGCTTGACCGGTTTTACCGTATCGAATTTGAAAATACCCGGCGCGATTCGCCAATGGGAACAGGATTTTGGAAAGCCCAATCGTATCGTTTCCGCCTTGGATATCATGATCGAAGGACCGCTTGGAGGAGCGGCCTTCAACAACGAGTTTGGCCGACCCAATATACTCGGCTATTTCCGGACATTCGAGCAGGCAGTGCCCGCGAAGCAAATTAAGAGTGTAGAGCTAGGAACGAAAAATGAAGAAGAGAATTTAAAGGAAGAATTAAGAGTTAAGAATGAAGAAGTAGGGGATGACTCAGAAAGAACTGAATCCGTAGATAGCGAATCTGTCCCTGCTTCTGAATTCAGCCCTGCAACGGAGATTCGTGGCTACCACAAGCCTATCATGCTCGCTGGTGGCCTAGGAAATATCCGTCGCGAGCACATCGAAAAGGGAGAGGTCGCTCACGGCGACAAGCTGGTAGTGCTCGGAGGGCCCGCGATGTTGATTGGACTCGGCGGAGGCGCTGCGAGCTCTATGGATAGCGGCTCGGGTGAGGAGGATCTCGATTTCGCGAGCGTGCAACGGGACAATCCAGAGATGGAGCGGCGCTGCCAGGAGGTGATCGATCGTTGCTGGGCCCTTGGCTCGGAAAATCCGATCGTATTCATTCACGATGTCGGAGCCGGTGGACTATCGAACGCGATGCCGGAGCTCGTAAATGATGCCGGTAAAGGTGGCCGCTTCGATCTGCGTAAGATCAATAGCGATGAACCTGGAATGAGCCCTTTGGAAATTTGGTGCAACGAATCCCAGGAGCGCTACGTGATGGCGATTCCGGCGAGTCGCATAGATACGTTCACTTCGATTTGCGATCGAGAGCGTTGTCCTTTTGCGATCATTGGGGATGCGACCGATGAGCGGCAACTGGTTCTAGAAGATCCGCATTTTGAAAATCGACCCATTGATATGCCGCTCAATGCGCTTCTTGGTAAGCCACCCCGTATGCATCGGAACGAGAAGCGGCTTCGGCGGGACCTTATCCCACTCAGCCTTGAGGGGATCTCGCTCGAGGAAGCGGCCCGCCGCGTACTCTCGCACCCTACCGTGGCGGATAAGACATTCTTGATTACGATTGGCGATCGGACAGTTACCGGGCTCATCCATCGCGATCAAATGGTGGGTCCGTGGCAAGTCCCAGTAGCGGATTGCGCGGTAACCGCGTCATCTTTTGACGGATACGCTGGCGAGGCGATGTCGATCGGGGAACGCACTTCGACAGCGGTCAATAGCGCGGCTGCCTCAGCCCGTTTGGCCGTAGGCGAAGCCCTGACTAATCTCGCCGCAGCCCAAATAGGGCCGCTAACAAGGGTGAATCTGTCAGCCAATTGGATGGCGGCTCCATCCGTTGAGGGCGATGGCGCTGATCTTTACGATGCCGTTAAAGCTGTCGGAATGGAGCTCTGCCCAGAGCTAGGCGTGACTATTCCTGTGGGCAAGGACTCCATGAGCATGAGCACGAAGTGGGAGGACGAAACCGGCAAGAAGCGTGTCACGGCTCCAACATCGCTCATCGTTAGCGCGTTCGCTCGATGCGATGATATTCGACTCTCCCTAACGGCTCAGCTTGACCAGAATTTGGATACAAGCCTGATTCTAATTGATCTAGGGCGTGGGCAGAACCGCTTGGGGAGTTCCATTCTCGGACAGACATTGTCGCAAATGGGAAAAATCACTCCCGATGTAGATAGTCCCGAGGATCTCAAGAATTTCTGGAACGCGATTCAGCAGTTAGGGAAAGAAGAGAAGATCCTCGCATATCATGATCGGTCAGATGGCGGATTGTTTGCAGCAGCGGTCGAGATGGCGTTCGCTGGAAACGTAGGAATCAATCTTGAGGCGCTGAGCGAAGGCGACCCTTTTGGGCCCCTGTTTGCGGAAGAGCTGGGAGCATTGATACAGGTTAGCGGAAGCGACCTTGGCAGCGTATTCGAGATTTTGAAACAGCATGGATTGGATTCCTGTTCGAATATCGTAGGTCGCTTGAATACCCGAAACGAAATCAGTATCGTCCAAGCCGGCGAAACGATCTATGAAGAGTCGCTCTCTGTACTGCGGGCGGTGTGGTCGGATGTCACATTTCGAATGCAGAGCCTGCGGGACAATCCCGAGTCGGCTGCATCAGAGCACGCGATCCGGCAGGACCTAGACAATCCGGGACTCAGCCCTAAAGTCGATTTCGATTTAACCCCCTCGAGATTCTCCGAGATCTCAGGGTCCTCTACGGTTAAACCCAAAATCGCGATACTGCGGGAGCAGGGCGTCAATGGAGAAGTCGAAATGGCCGGAGCGTTCGATCGGGCAGGTTTTTCCTGTATCGACGTACATATGACGGATGTCTTAAGTGGACGGGTCTCGCTAAGCGATTTCCGTGGCCTAGCAGCTTGCGGAGGATTTAGCTATGGCGATGTACTCGGCGCGGGCGAAGGGTGGGCGAAGAGCATCTTGTTCAATGAAAGGGCCCGGGATGCGTTCGAGGAATTCTTTGCCCGAGAAAATTCGTTTTCTTTAGGTGTTTGCAATGGCTGCCAGATGCTCAGCAATCTTAGGAGCTTGATTCCGGGAACGGATCATTGGCCGCACTTCGTGCAGAACCGTAGCGAGCGCTACGAAGGCCGGTTTGTTTCCGTGAAAATAGAAGAAGCTCCCAGCATTCTTTTCGATGGAATGGAAGGCAGCGTATTGCCGATCGCTGTGGCGCACGGCGAAGGGCGAGCGGAATTCAAGAGTCCGGAGGCAGCAGCGGCTTGCAATGAATCCGGTTTGGTCTCGGCGCGATTCGTCGACAATCGACACGAGGTAACAGAGGCGTATCCATTGAATCCGAACGGCTCCCCTTTCGGGATCACAAGCCTGACGAGCGAGGACGGCCGCTCGACGATTCTGATGCCCCATCCTGAACGTGTCTTTAGGACGACTCAATTAAGCTGGGCCCCGAATGATTGGGGCGAGGATAGCCCATGGATGCGCTTGTTTCGAAACGCCCGCGCTTGGGTGGGTTGAGTTGAGACTAGCGCCGCGGTGTTCGCAACATCGGCCTTCGGCCTATTCTGGTCGCTGGAAGCAGACGATTTCGTGGTTCTCGCGGTCGTTGGTCCAGAGGTTCTGACCGTCGAAAGCGAGGGCGCGGGCGCCAAAAGAAATCGTAGCGATGTCTGTGGCTGCTTGGGTATCGCGGTCGATTCGCGTTAAAAAATATTCGTCGGTCTCTTCGGCGTCGGTGGTGGTCAGGTAGATCTGGTTGTCGATGATCGCTTGGCCGCAGATCCCATGCGGGGAATCAACGGATTGGATGACTTGATCGTCTTCGCCCAGCGTGAGCACTTTTTTGTTGTACCATTGGCTGACATGGAGGTTGGATCCATCGAAGCCGAGCTGGGAGCCGGTGTCGTCGGGGCAGGGAAGCTTGAATACGGTGTCGAATCCGCGGTCGGGGATAAGCCGGCGAATGATCCTGAAGTCCTCGTCGGTTTCGCCGCACAGGACGCGGAGCTCTTCTCCGATGGAAACCATACCGAAGGGGACGCCTGGCGCTTTGACTTCCCAGGGCACGGTCCAGTTTTCGGGATCGATCTGGTAGATGGTCTCGGTATCCATGGAGCCCATCCAGAGATGGCCATGATGCCAGGCGAGGCTTTGAGGGCGGGTAGCCGGCGAGGCGAGGCGTTTGATTTCTTGGATAGTGTTCATTGGTTGAATTTTTCTTCCACGAATGTCACGAATCTATACGAATAAACCAACTCGTTTATCTCAAATTTGAGGGGGTTTTTCGGGGCGATTAATTCATTCCTCGAACTGTTGGTCGAGGAGTTCAACGGTGTGGACAACACGCAGGGGCTTCGGCTGCTCTTTTGAGTGAAACTCGATTTGGGTGAGGCAACCGATATTTCCGGTAGCGACGATATCGGCTCCGGTGGCGACGAGATTTTTCACTTTTCGCTGGCCAAGTTCTTTGGCCGTATCCGGATGTTCGATATTGTAGCTGCCTGCCGATCCACAGCAGATTTCCCATTCGGCGGGTTCGAGAAGGGTGAGTCCCGGAATGGATTGGAGAAGCTTGCGAGGAGAGGAGCGGATTTTCTGGGCGTGGGCCAAGTGGCAGGCGTCGTGGTACGCGACGGTTATGGGAGTCGCGTTTTCCTTCTCGGGTGGAACGAAGCCGATTTGGTCGAGGTACTCGCAGATGTCGATGACCTTGGAGGCGTAGTTCTGGGCTTGTTCGAGGATTTCCGGATCCTCGCCGGCGAAGAGCGTTCCATACTCTTTCATCCCTGAGCCGCATCCGGCTGCGGTTGAGATGATGGCATCAATGTCATCCGGAAAAGCGTCAAAATTGTTTAGCGCGGCCTTGCGGGCGTCGTGAGCTGCGCCGATGTGCATCGCAAGGGAACCGCAGCATCCTTGATTTTTGGGTACAACGACTTCGATTCCATTGCGCGTGAGCACGCGAATGGCGGCCAGATTGATTCGAGGGGCCAGGGCTTGCTGGGCGCAACCAGCTAGAAGGGCCACGCGCCCGCGTCGTTCACCCCTAGCGGGATGAAGCTCCTCGAGAGGCTGTTCTGTAGGAAGCGTATGGGGGGCCAGTTCGAGCATGGCGCCCATGCCTTTGGGTAAAAAGCGTCCTATAGGTTTGAAGAGGGTGGCGAGTTTCGAAGCCTTACGAAATCGGTCGGGATAGGGAATGGTCTTAAGCATCGCGAATCGCTGGACTTTCTCGGTCAAGCTCCGTTCGCGTGTCCGCTCGGACCAGGCGCGGTAAGGCGAGATCAGCTCTCCATATTCGACTCCGGAAGGGCAGGAGGTAACGCAGGCCAGGCAACCCAGGCAGTTGTCAATGTAGGGATCGACATCCTCAGGTTCCAGTTTCCCTTCGAGCGTTTCCTTCATGAGAAAAATGCGCCCACGTGGGGAGTTCATCTCGTCTCCCATCGTTGAATACGTTGGACAGGTCGGAAGGCAAAAACCGCAGTGCACGCACGCTTCGATTGGATCTTTCATCGAGGCGAATTCGGGGCCGAGTTTCTCTTTTGAGATTTGACTGATCATGCGCGAAAAGAATTCGGGCTCAGAGGTGAGCGCTCGCGGTTGGAGCGTATAGGTCTCCGAATTTTCCATCGGGATCGAGCGCTGACTTGATCCGGTTGTAGAAGGGACGTTGACCTGTATCGCCGATGATTATTGCTGGCGCCCCTCCTGAGACTACCTGTCCCGATAGATTGAGTTTCGCGAGTAGGCTAGAGACCGCTTCAACACTCTCGGACCAGTGAACCCAAGCGACGTATCCGCCGATGCTATACCTTCGAGGGGCATTGCTTCCTGTCAGCGCGCTTTCAAGCGCCATGACACTGCTTGGGTTGGTCGGGACTTTGAGGAGCGTGCCCGTGGCAGGGCGATTGTGAAGCTGCACGGTCTCTGGCCATATCGAGTCATTGTTTTCCTCGGTGTTCGCATCTGCTCTGGACTCGAGGAATGACTCAATGGCGCTGATGCGTTCATCGGTCGACCCGGGTTGGCCTGCAAGCTTGATGACTAGGCTCCCCTCTGAGCTGAGATCCAGGGCATCGAGGGTGAATGGGGATTTTCCCAACTTGACGAGCGCTTCGTGGCCTTTGTCAAAGTGGGAATAATTGAATACAAGCGTACGCGTTTCAGGGGCGACAGGGAATACCTTGAAAGACGCTTCGGCGATGATGCCGAAGGAACCGCAACTTCCAGACATGAGTTTGGGGATGTCGAATCCAGCAGCGTTCTTGACCACTTTGCCACCGGCGCGGATCAGATTGCCGTGGCCATCGATGAATGTTACTCCGAGTATAAAATCGCGTAGAATTCCATACCGGAAGCTTTCGGGCCCAGACAGGCCACGAGCGATGGTAGCTCCAATTGTGGTGCCCTCGCTTGCGAATGGAGGGTCGAATGGAAGGTATTGGCCTTTTGCTGCTAAGGTTGACTGAACTTCGGAAGTAGCCATCCCCGCCTCGACAGAAATGGTGTATTCATCAGGCAAGTACTCTTTTATACGATTGAGGGCGGATAGACTGATTACGTTTGCAGACGATTGCGTGGATGTATTTTCGCTTCCCCTTACCTTAATGGATGAGGCGTTCTTGACGAGCGATACCAGGGCGTCGATTGACTGAGGATTGCTATCCATTGAATCTACATTCGCGAAATGATGCCCGCTTTCTCTAGAGGATGCGGTCCCAGATCGGAAAGCGCGGGAGCTTCTTTGCCTGGAAGCATCTTACCTCTGTTTGAGATCTCCTTGGTGTCAATTGACCGTCGAATGCGTCGAAAGGCCTCGAGGTCCGTATCCGAAAACATATCGGGCATGTATTTAAGTTTCTCTACTCCAACTCCGTGCTCCCCGGTGATGGATCCGCCGAGCCGTAGGCACAATCGCAGTATTTTTCCTGCGAGCGCCTCCGCTTTTTCGAGTCCGTCGGGCTGCTTGGCATCGAATAGGATCAGCGGATGAAGATTGCCATCGCCTGCGTGAAAGACGTTGGCGACCCGGAGGCCAGCGTCAGCGCTGAGTTCGGAAATCGCCTTGAGCGCTTCTCCCAGCTTGGAACGCGGCACCACCCCATCCTGCACGATGTAGTCCGGAGAGAGCCTACCCACTGCCGAGAAGGCGGACTTGCGTCCTTTCCAGATGAGCATCCGTTCATTCTCGTCCTGGGCGGCTCGAACCTCTTTGGCCCCCGTGGTTTCAATGGCTGACGTGAGCGCGGCGAATTCCGCTTCGACTGCAGCAGCTTCTCCATCGAGTTCTACGAGGAGCAGCGCTGCGGCATCATCGGGATAGCCTGCGCTTACGGCGGCTTCGGCCGCTTCTATCGCCAATGCGTCCATAATCTCCATGGCTCCAGGAAGTATTCCCGATGCCACTACAGTAGCGACCGCATCACCTGCGGTTTCAAGGCTGTCGTAGCTTGCGAGTATCGTGCGATAGGATTCCGGCTTGGGCAGTAGCCTGACTTGAATTTCCAGAGCGATTCCCATCAATCCTTCGCTTCCCACAAAAAGCCCCACGCAGTCAGGACCCGTGTTTTCCAGGCTGTCGTTGCCGAGCTCGACGACTTCGCCATCGGGTAAGGCGACCTTGATACCGAGAATGTGATTGGAGGTCATCCCGTATTTTAGGCAATGGGCGCCGCCAGAATTGAAGGCGAGGTTTCCGCCGATCGTGCAGACAGTCTGGCTCGAGGGATCGGGAGCGAAATAGAGGCCATGCGAGGCAGCGGCAACAGAGATGCCGGTGTTTATAACGCCGGGCTGTACGCGCGCGGTCCGATTGTCTGGATCGAGCTCTAGAATCTGGTTGAGCTGATTCAGGCTAATTACGAGACCTTCCTCGATGGGCATGGATCCCCCAGAAAGGCTGGTCCCGCTCCCGCGGGCGACGAACGGGATGTCGTGGGCGTGGCACAGCGCGAGCGTTTTGACCACTTCATCGTTGCATACCGGCATTACCACGGCCGCGGGCTTGGCCCGAAACACCGTCAGTCCATCGGAAACGTAGGGCGTGATACGGGCGTCATCTTCGTACAGCCTCTCTGACGGGTAGATTTCTCTTAGCTGGGCGATGAAATCGGACATGGGGGAATGACAGCTAAGGAAGGCGCGTTTTGAGGAAGAGTAAAGCCTGATGGAGAGCAGTTGACGGAATTAGGTCGTTCACAACCAGATTTTTGCGATAGGAGCACGGACAGCGTATTGAGATATCTCAACCGTTCACTATCAGGTAGTTTGATAAAAGCGTTGTGGTTGCGGGCGCGCCCCAGATAATACGCCCTTCATTTTCTTATCATGCTCTCGAAACTACCCTTTCTCCCATTAATTTTGGTATGCTTTGGAATCGCCAGCCTACAAGGCAGCGATCGCCCCAATATTCTGTTCATCGCTACCGACGATATGAATTGCGACCTGGGGTCGTACGGCCACCCGATGGTGAAGTCGCCCAATATCGATCGCCTGGCCGCTCGAGGCGTTCGTTTCGAGCATACTTATTCGCAGAACCCTGTCTGCAATCCGAGCCGTACATCATTCATGACAGGGCTTTATCCGGAGCAGACCAACATCAATACGAATGCGGGGCATTTCCGTGAGTTCATCCCAGAGGTGACGACGATGGCTCAGCATTTTCGAAACAACGGATACTACGTTGGCCGCATTGGAAAAATATATCACTACGGAGTCCCCACCAACATAGGCGAGAATGGCAACGATGACGCGCCTTCTTGGGAGGAAGTCCGAAATCCCATCGGCATCGACAAGGTGGTCGAACCGGATATAAATATCATCGTCCCTGGAGCGCATTCGGGTGGAGTGCTCAGTTGGCTGAAAGTGGACAGTGAGGACGAAGAGCACACCGATGGTATAGGCGCGAGCTACGCCATTGAGATGTTGGAAGCGAATCACCCGGATAAAACGGGTCGTCCCTTCTTTTTAGCGATGGGATTTTACCGGCCACACACCCCTTACGTTGCCCCGTCCCATTATTTTGACCTTTATCCCACGGAAGCCATCGATCCGGTTATGCTTCATCCGAACGACCGAGACGACATTCCGAAGGCGGCCTTGCCCGACCGAACCAATCAGCTCGACCTAACAATTGAACAGCGGAAGGACATCATCCAGGCCTACTATGCTTCCATTTCGCTCGTGGACACCCAAGTCGGGCGCTTGTTGGATGCCTTGGACCGCCTGGAGCTTGCGGAGAACACCGTGGTCGTATTCGTGTCGGATCATGGCTACCATCTGGGTGCTCACGGATTGTGGCAAAAAAGCGACCTGTTCGAAGGATCCGCCCGTGTACCACTGATCATAGCAACTCCAGAAGCAGGTCATGCCAAAGGCAAGACCACGATGTCTTTGACAGAGTTGGTGGACCTTTATCCTACTCTAAGCGAATTGTGCGGCATCGAGCCGCCGGCTCATGTTGCCGGTCAAAGTCTCGTACCGGTACTGCAAAATCCGAGCCTAGGTTTGCGCGACGAAGCCTATAGCGTGACTGACTGCCGAACCGTGAGACGCTGGGACAATTCGAAGTTTTTGGGACGTTCGATCAGAACAGATCGGTACCGCTACACAGAGTGGGACGAAGGCTCGTATGGCGTGGAACTCTATGACTACGAGCGAGATCCGGAGGAATTCACCAATCTCGCCTATGATCCGGAGCATGCGGATCTAATGGAGTCGCTGAGACGCCGGCTCCACCAGCGCAGCAAAGAGGCTCAGGTCGATCGTTTGTAGCGAACGGATTGCTGCTATAATAATTCTGCCAAAACCTTTGATTTGGTCGTTAGTTTTCATAGGACAGGGCAATACTATTTAAGTTAATGCGATATTTATCCCTTATTTTAGCATTGGTAGCGGTACCGCACGTGGCGGCCGTCGATTTCGAACAGGATATTCTTCCGATATTTGAGGAGAACTGCTTCTCCTGCCATGGGCCTAGAAAGCAAAAGGGAGAGCTTCGGGTAGATAGCCGAGCCCACCTTCTGCGTGGGGGCGATAGCGGGATCCCGAGCCTTATTCCAGGCAATCCCACCGAAAGCTACCTAGTCGAACTGCTCAAGGATTCGGACCCGGACTTTCGCATGCCGTTCGAGGAAGCTCCATTGGCCAGCGCCCAGATCGCCTTGATAGAGGAGTGGATCGCTGAAGGAGGAGAGATGCCGGGCCAGATGGACGCCGTGCTGGAGGAAGAGGAGACGTCCGATCATTGGTCGTTTCAGCCTGTGGAGCGCCCTGAGGTTCCTAAGATCGATGGCGCGGGCCCGATCGACGCGTTTCTGTTGGAGGCGATGAGCGATAAAGGTCTGACCCCAAATCCAGCAGCGGATGCGCGGTCATTGATCCGGAGAGCATCGATCGTTTTGACCGGCCTGCCTCCCGTTCCGGAGCGAGTGGCCGCGTTTGAACGCGACTTTGGCGCGAATCCAGAATCTGCATACGAATCGCTCGTAGACGAGCTTATGTCATCCCCTCACTTTGGCGAGCGCTGGGCTCAGCACTGGCTGGATGTAATCCGCTGGGCGGAAACCAACGGATCCGAATCTAACCTTTATCGGAAGAACGCCTGGGTATACCGAGACTACGTGACGCAAGCCTTCAATGAGGACAAGCCGTACGATCAATTCGTCAGGGAGCAGATAGCGGGCGATTCCTTGAATGAAGGCGAAGCGATGGGGTTTCTCGTTTCAGGTTCCCACGTGCCCCCTCAATCCGTTGGTCGGGAACCCACCGCGATTCGGCAGGCGCGGGCGGATCGTATGGACGAGATCATGCAAACCGTGGGCGCGTCTATGATGGGTATGACCATGGGATGCGCTCGTTGCCATAATCATAAGTTCGATCCGATTACGATCACCGATTATTACTCGATGACAGGCGTATTTCAGGACATCGAATTCGGAGGTCGACGTCCTGAGCTCGCAGAGGAACATCCTAAGCGGAAAGCGGCCCAGCCCCTGTGGCGAGCGATTGCCGATCAACGTCGTATATTGGAAACCACTGGAGGGCCATGGGAAGAAGACTGGGGTGGATACAAGGAGCTGCTATTCGATGCGGTGACCACGAAAAAGGTCAGGGTCTCCTTTCTCACACGCAATATGAAGCTCGATGAGATTGAGATTTTCGGAACGGAAGAACGACAAAAGAACTTGGCGGCGGCCTCGAATGGCGCGGTTGCCAGCGGGCCAGAGGAGATGTTTGGCGACGTGCGGACTCGATTCTGGTACGTGAACGATGGAGAGTATGGCGCTTTTGGGCTCCAGCTAAAGGCTCAGGAAGAGAGCGAGGAGAAACCTTGGTTTGAAATCGCCTTCGATCAGCCGGAAGAGATAAACCGGATTCGACTCAGTTCGAATCGTGAATATTATTTCGAAACAGACTATCAGACCATTAATATCGACTTCGCGTTTTCTAGCTATCGGGTCGAGGTCGAAAATGAAAATGGGGAGTGGATCGAAATCGCGTCGATACCGAAAATTGAGAAAGCGAACGAGAATCAGCCCGGTCGGGCTGCCGCGATCGCTGAAATTGCCAAGGCCACGGAAACGTTGTCTACGGTGGGACCTCAAGTCAGTTTCATTGGCAGGTTTGTGGAACCGGTCGTAACCCGTGTCTTGAGTCGAGGCAGTCCCGAGAATCCTCGCAATGAAGTGCCTCCCGCAGCTCCTCTAATCTTAAATGGCGACCTGGGCCTGGATTCCCGCGCTCCCGGTCCCGCTCGACGTCTAAAATTCGCGCACTGGATCGCAAGCGAACACAATCCGCTTACGTCGCGTGTAATGGTAAACCGAATATGGCACCACATATTTGGTATGGGAATCGTCCCTACGACGAGCGATTTTGGGGAAGCGGGCGCTTTGCCGAGCCATCCTGAGCTCCTCGATTGGCTGGCAGCGGAATTCGTCGATCCCACCGTAATGGGTGATCGCGCATGGTCGATGAAATCTATGATCCGAATGATTGTTTTGTCGGATGCCTTTAAGAGATCTAGTAGCCCAAGCAAGGAAGGTCTGCTCGCAGATGCCGGCGCTTCGCTCCTGTGGCGTTTCCCTCCACGGCGAGTCGAGGCTGAAGTTATTCGCGATGGCATATTGCTGGCGTCGGGATCAATGGACCCCTCGATTGGTGGCAAGGGCTACCGTATCCATAATGTGAAGAAAACTTACGCCCAATGGGAAGTGGTTGATAATCATGGACCGCACACTTGGCGCCGCATGCTGTATCAAGAACGGATGCGCCGGGTGGATGACAAGATGTTTACGGCCTTCGACTTTCCGGATTGCGGACAGGTTCGCGCGAAGCGACCCGTATCGACGACGCCGCTACAAGCGCTCAATCTGCTCAATAGCCCATTTGTACGGGAACAGGCGGAGCAACTGGCAAATCGAGTTGTTCAGGAGTCGTCCCCAAGCGATATGAAACAGCAAATCAGACGGAGCTTTCAATTGATTCTCAATCGAGAGCCAGATGCGGACGAGCTCGCCGCTTGCCAAGAGGTCGCTAAAGAGACCAGCCTAGCACAGGTCTGCCGATCACTCATCAACTCCAACGAATTCGCCTTCTTGCCTTAGATTTTCTCGAACCCACGAATGCTGAACGATTCGCACGTGACACTTTTAGCGCATGGACAACAAAGCTGAATACCTTTCATCGCAAGGCCGAGCCCTTCTCAATCGGCGCGACTTCCTCCGGCAGAGCGGTATGACTCTCGGGGGTATCGCCCTGACGCAATTGCTCGCTCAGGACGGATTGCTGGCGGCCGACGAGATTACCGTTAGCGGCAAGACTCCGATTCGCCCGCATATCGATCCAGACAATCCCTACCTGCCACGAGGCTCCCATTTCCCCTCCGAGGCGAAGCAAGTTCTGGTTATCTACTGTCCAGGCGCGGTCAGCCATGTCGATACCTTCGACTACAAACCGGAACTCGCCAAGTTTCATGGCCAGAAGCCGCCGGGAATTCCCGAGGTGACCTTTGAAGGGCCGACTGGAAATATTGCGAAGCCGTTCTGGGACTTCAAGCCGCGAGGCAAGAGCGGTAAAATGGTTTCCGATCTGCTGCCCAATCTGGGAGGCATGGTCGACGAGTTCAGTTTCTTCCATTCGCTCCATACGCAAACGAGCGCCCATCCTCAAGGTGAGAACTTTTTCAATACAGGCTTCACCATGGAAGGCTTTCCGTCCTTCGGCGGTTGGGTAACCTACGCCCTCGGTACGGAAAACCAGGATCTTCCTGCCTTCGTGGCGATTAACGATCCGCGTGGACTAGCGCGTTCCGGGAAAAACAATTTCGGCAATGGATTCCTTCCCGCGGCGTATCAGGGAACCGACTTCAACGCGAAGAATCCTCCGGCGAATCTTGCCCGTCCGGACAAGTATACCGATCGGGATGACAAAGCCGCGGTTGACCTGCTCAATCGATTGAATTCGAAGCACCTCGAGCTATTTCCAGGCGACGCTGATCTTGCCGCTAGAATCGCCAGCTACGAGCTGGCGGGCAAAATGCAGGTCTCCGTTCCGGATGTTATGGATCTGGCTGGCGTACCGGAGAGCATTCACAAGGAGTACGGAACGGACACGGGCACGGATCTGAAGCGCGAGTATGCCAAGAACTGCATTCTCGCCCGCCGACTGGTTGAGAAAGGCGTGCGCGTCGTGCAGCTTTTCAATGGAAGCGATCCATCCGGAGGAAACGGAATTACGAACTGGGACTCGCACAGCGACATTCTAAAGACCCACGCCATGCAGGCGGAGATCATGGACCAGCCGACGGCGGCGTTGATCGCCGACTTGAAGCGACGTGGCTTGCTGGATCATACGCTCGTCGTTTGGGCGACAGAATTTGGACGCATGCCATTCCTCCAAGCCAACGGCACGGGACGGGATCACAATCCGGATGCCTTTACCTGCTTCCTCGCAGGTGCGGGGGTCAAGAAGGGCTTTAGCTACGGCGAAAGCGACGAATTTGGATTCAAGGCCGCGGTTGATCCGGTGAGCGTTTACGATTTCAATGCGACGATTCTGCACCTCATGGGGCTAGACCACGAGCGGCTCACCTACTATCACAACGGATTGGAACGTCGCTTGACCAACGTTCACGGTCACGTGGTCAATCAGGTGCTTGCCTAGTTCGGGAACGCTCGGTGGCGGGAAGTCGCCTTCCGCCTTTGGTGATGGGGTCCAGGCCCCTATCCAGTTTTGAGTCGTAGTCCAAATTCTTGGTGGGGATCTTGGCGCCTACGGAGGCGAGATGATCGTTTAGCCGCTGATGAATCTCTTCTGTCAGCTCCGGATACGTAGCGCTGAGATCGTTGGACTCGCCGATGTCGTTCTCGAGATCGAATAGCTAGAGCGTTTCGGTATCGTACTCCTTACGGAGCTTGTATTTTCCGAGTCGAATGGAGGCTTGCGGATACACGCCCTTGAAATCCCTGTAGCGAGGATAGTACCACACGAATTCCTCGGTGGGTCGATTTATAGACCCGGTCCCGGAATTCTTAAGCACGTTTTCGAGGCTACCTCCATCCTGATTGTCGGGAGGCGTCTCGTCTATTTCCAGCAAGTCTGCGATGGTCGCGAAAAAGTCGGATCCGTTGACGGGGGCATCGCATTGCGTGTCCGCTGCGATGCCAAGTCCGTGAACGATGAGAGGAACGCGAATCCCGCCTTCCCAGGTATGCGTTTTCCCCTTCCTCAGTGGAGCATTGCTAGTTGGCGTACCCGATTGCTGGAACTCGCCCCCGTTATCGGACGTGTAGATGAAGTAGGTGCTGTCGTCTAGCTCGAGATTCTCCAGGGTATCGAGCAAGGCAGAAAGCGATTGGTCCAGGTTCTCGGTCATTGCAGCGTATGCCGCGTCTTTATGGCGTGTACCCGGCTCCAGATTGGCGTATTTCTCATTATAGGCGGCTCCTGCGTACACAGGCGTGTGTACCGCATAGTGCGAGACGATGAGCAGAAACGGTTTTTCGGTTTCCGCCTGGTCTTTGAGAAAGTCCACCGACTTGCGCGTTACCTCCTGAATTCTCTTGGGATCGGGATCGTTTTGGCGTCCCTCGGTATTCGTGGTGGGCCCGTCGTGAATGTCGTACCCGTGAACCGATGGGTTCTTCGGCCCCATATGCCATTTGCCAAAATGGGCCGTAGCGTAGTCAGGCCGATGCTCCTTTATGAACTCGCCAATGGTGATTTCCTCCTCGGGCAATCCGACGATTGGCAGGTGAACGTTCAATGGCTTGTTCAGGTAGAAGTAATTGTAGAAAGGTTCGATGAACCCCCGGCGTGCCCGGGTTCACATCGTAGATATCGGTCGTTCCCAAGCGGGCAGGGCTCTTGCCTGTCTGAATGCTCATTCGGGTTGAAGAGCAGTTGGGGTGGGGCGAATAAGCCTGGGAAAAGCGCATGCTTTGGCGGGCCAGTCGCTCCAAAGCAGGCGTTTGGTAGAAATCGCTTCTTGAATCGCTCCGATTCTTGTCCATAAGAACCGAAGTGCCGTTCCATCCTTGATCGTCCGCGAGAAAGAGAATGACATTTGGGCCCTTGGCCGCGCTCAACGAGAGAGAGGACAGCGCGATGAACAAAAGCCACAACCGGGTTTTCGTAAGTTTACGAGACATGGGGGAGATTTATGAGGATGCTCGTACGAGAGCAAGGATTCCTGAATTGGCGCCGCTTCTAGCTGATTTCCTGCCCCCCTCATTCCATTTGACAAAGAATTCAATCTTGTCCAAGCTGTACGATAAGCGGACGAGTGTGCGATTATCAAACTTTAGATGTCGTTGCTACCCCCTCGCGCCGCTTGATTTTCTCCCAACTGATGCTGCGGTGAGAATCGCAGTTATTATAGTGACACTACTTCTCGGCGAGACCTTCCAAAGGTCTCGTCGAAATGGTTTTGGGAGGCTTATGCAGAGCGGATTAATCGCTTAGTGGGGATCGATTGTTGTGTTTTGCGAATAGCGCGCTTCATCTTGGAAGGGTCCGAATACCCATGACCTATGAGCGCAAATAACAGCAATAGCTCCCTTCGATATGATATCAGCGATTTCGCCTATGGAACCTGGCGGATCCTTGACGAAGAAACGCCTCCGGCTCAAGATGAACTGACGCAACGCTTCCATCGATGCTTGGATAGTGGTATCGATACGATCGATACAGCAGAAATTTATGGGAGCTATCGCGTGGAGGAAGCAGTGGGCGCTTCCTTGAAGTCGGATGATCGACTACGTTCCGGATTCAAGGTAGTGACGAAGGCAGGAATAGATGTGACGTCGGACGAGAAAAACCACGCCCGATTGCCGCACTACAATGCGACGGGCGAGAACCTTGTCCGTTGCGCGGAAAAATCGCTTCGCTTGCTGGGGGTCGATGCGATTGACCTTTTCCTGGTTCACAGGCCAGATTGGTTAACGCATCCTGAGGAGACAGCCCGCGGATTGAGTCAATTGCTTGAAGATGGGAAGGCGAAGCAGGTGGGTGTATCCAATTATACGATTCATCAATTCGAAACATTGGACCAGCTTCTCGATGGCCGTTTGGCGACGAATCAGGTTGAATTCAGCCCCTTATGCATGGATCCCTTGTACGATGGAACCTTCGATCAGTGCATTCAGAAACGGGTACGGCCGATGGCGTGGTCACCCTTAGCGGGCGGATCCTTGTTTCGCGATCAGGACGAGGCGGGCAAGCGTGTGAGGGACAAGATCATCGAGCTGTTACCTAAGTACGATGATGCTCCTATCGATGCCATGGTTTACGCATGGATTTTAGCGGTGCCCGCCAATCCGACCGTAATTCTCGGTACCAATAAACTCGAGCGGATCGAGAGCGGAATCAAAGGGCGGTCAATCGCGCTTGAACGTCAGGACTGGTATGCCATTTGGGAAGCTGCGAAGGGATATTCAGTACCCTAGGAGCCGATTGATTGGGACGCGTTGGCGCTTGAGCGGCGCGGGGCGCTGGGATGATCGAGCTGACCCGTATGGAGCGCGAGCGTTGCGCTTCATTGAACATCCTCGATGCCCCGTGAGAATTTAGTCGAAAAGCGTCCTGATTTCAGGAACACTCGTACGCGTCTTAACCAAAAGGCCCCTCAATCTTCAATCCCCATAGAAAGGAAATACCCATGGCCCCAACGAATCCGAGTCGCCGCTCTTGGCTGCAGAATATGCTTTATGGAACCGGAGCCCTCTTTGGGCTCAGCGCTGCGAGCCCGATCGCTCGAGCCGCTCCGATCAGTCCTAATGACAAAATCAAGGTAACCAAGCTGGAGACCTTCGTTCTCAAGAATTCCTGGGTTTTCGTGAAAATCTCGACCGATGCTGGTATAATCGGTTGGGGCGAGATGCTGAAGGATGACGCTAAGGCCTGCGCCGCAGGCGCCTTGGAAGTGGGCGACTACCTGATCGGCAAGGACCCGCGTCCGGTCGTCCACCATTGGCAGGCCATTCATCGGGGCGCCTTTTATCGGGGCGGTCCGATCAAGTCGGCGATCTCGTCAGGGATCGACCAAGCGCTTTGGGATATCACGGGCAAGTGCTATGGCGTCCCGGTTTACAAGCTGCTGGGAGGCCCCACTCGAGACAAGGCATTCGTCTATGGCGTACCGGATAAGAAGACGGGTGTGCGGGCGATGAAGGTCGGCCCCGTTGCGGCGCGGAAAGCGTTCAAATATACGGAGGGTAACAAGTTTATCGGAGAGGTCGTAGAGCGATTCGCGGCTTTGCGCGAGAAGCATGGAGACGGGGTCGATATTGGACTCGATTTTCATGGGGCGGTGCAACCGACCACAGCCAGCTTGCTGATCAAGGCGCTGGAACCCTACAATCCCTGGTTCTTCGAAGAAGTGGTCCAAGCCCTCAACGTGGATGTGATGGCGGACCTGGCTAAGAAAACGCACATTCCCTTCGCTACGGGAGAGCGGGTTTTCTTAAAGTGGGGATTTAGGGAGATTCTTGAAAAGGGAGCGGCAATGATTCTGCAACCAGATGTCAACTACGCGGGAGGCATCACGGAGCTCAAGGTAATCGCAGGCATGGCCGAAGCCTACTACGCGCCTCTGGCCCCTCACAATCCGAATGGCCCATGCTCGCTGGCAGCGAGTCTCCAGATTGCGGCTTGTATCCCGAATTTCATGGTTCAGGAACGAGGCGATCGCGAGCACGACCTGCTCGCGGAACCTTTGCCACCGGTTCGAGATGGGTATCGCCCCATTCCCACCGGTCCTGGACTGGGAATTACGATTGACGAGAACCGAATCGACGAGGAAGTCGGCGAACCGCGCGAGTATCTTCCGCAGTACGACGAGGATGACGGATCCGTGGTCGATTGGTAGGCTGTTCTGATCGGAGCCCGCTGTCCAGGGAGCCTTGAAAAAGCGGTAATATCAACGTCAGCGGCTCGTTTTTGTAACCATCCCCGAGGCGAGCGGAGTAACCCCATGCACCCTCGCTCCTAACCATTCATAGACTGACGCAAAGGAAGACCTGTTATGAAACTAGATAGACGCTCGTTTTTAAAAGGCATCGGAGGTGCCTTGGCTCTCCCCATGCTGGAATCGTTCGCCGTGGGAAACGCGGCTTCCCAAAGTCCGACGCGCTTCCTGGTAGTGGGCAATCCATTGGGAATGCATCCAGAGCACTTCTTCCCGACTGAGTTCGGCAAGGACATCACGCTCCCGAAGACCCTGCAATCCCTCGATTGGCTCAAGCGCCGGATGTCTATACTCTCGCGCACGGACCACCGCATGGTGAGCGGCCACGGGCGCGAGGTGTCGTTCTTGAATGGCATTCTGCCGCAGAATAGCGGGGCCTTTCCCGAGAAGAATATTTCAATCGATCAAATCGTCGCGCGGCATACAGGCAATCAAGTGCGATTCCCTTCGATCCACGCGGCCTTGGAGCGCGGTATACGGATGAGCTGGAATGCCAATGGCGTTGAGCTGAAACCCTACACGGATCCTCAGAAACTATTTGATCACTTGTTCCTCAATCTGACCGCGAAAGAGCGCAAGGTCCGTCGAGAACTCATCGAGCGCAACGGAAGCATCCTGGATGCAGTGGGCGGTCAGCTTTCAGGATTAAAACGAAATGGCAGCGCGGCAGATCGTGATCGACTCGATCAGTACGAGACGTCGGTCCGCGAGCTGGAAGGCGCGTTTTCCGATCGCAAGAATTGGATCGATCGCGACAAGCCCACCTACGATATATCCGATCACTTCAACGCCTACGAAGTGACCGTAGAAAATCGCTACAATGCGATTTTCGACATGGTGGCATATGCCTTCCAAACGGACCTGACGCGCGTGGCGACGATCGCTTTCCCCAATCAGCTCAGCTATACAGATGTCGATGGAGTCACGCGCGGGTATCATGCCTGTACGCACAACGGCAAGAAGCCGGAAGTGATCGCGGAACTGGTCGCGATCGAATCTTTCCAGATCGCTCAGCTTTCACGCTGTCTCCAGAAATTGGATTCAATCAAGGAACCAAATGCGGAGGGTAGCATGCTCGACAATACCGTGGTGCTGTTCGGAAGCGGGATGGGTTATGGAGGAACGCACTCCAATCGAAACTTGCCTATTCTCGTCGCAGGCGGCGGTTTCAAGCATCATGGCCATATCGATACACGCAACAATGCCGGCAATAACATGCCCTTGTGCAACCTTTACGCGAGCATTCAGCATCGATTCGGCATTGAGCGCGACTCATTCAATACGAGCACGGGAACCTTTGACCTGAACCATGCGTAAGCATCAATCAATCAAACGTCCCGCGGTCCAATTTAGCCATGACCGTGAGGTCGTGAATTTCTCGCAGTCAGCCGTCGCCTCGATTGGGATCCTTGCAGCCGTCTTCTTTGCGCCGTCCCTGCGTGCGGATGTGGATCTGATGGAGCAGCACTGTGGGAAGTGCCACAACGACGAGGACTTGAAAGGGGACTTCAGCTTGAGCCATCTCGGCGGAGGATTGAGCGACGAGAACTATTTTCTTTGGGAAGACAGTCTAGAATTCGTGACCGCCGAGGATATGCCGCCTCCTGAAAAGAGCGAATTATCCGACTACGATCGCGGCCGCATCGTTGACTACCTGACTCAAAAAGTGAGCGCTTATCACGAGAGCGAAAAAGGGCCTGCGAAGGTCATGCCTCGTCGCCTCAACAACCGCGAACTCGCCAATAGCGTCCGTGACGTTCTACTGATCGAGGACCCGGGTACGCACCAGCCCATGGCGAACCTGCTGGGCGACACTCTCGAAGATGGGTTCGATACCAATGGCGAGGCCCTGGGGATGAGCCAGTTTCATTTAGAGCAGTACATTGCTGCCTTGAGAAAAGTCGTTGACGCCACGATCTTTTCTGGCGAGCAGCCGAAGTCGAAGCGCTATGTCGTGAACACGGAAAATTTGCGCGTCACCAGTCGCGCTCAAAGCCAGCGGGAAGAGCGCGCGAATCGAACTCCTGAGAGTATCGAGATCCTGGATGTTCGATTGCATGCTTTTTTCGACAACTTTCAAACGGTTCCAGAGTCAGGAAACTACCGTATCAAGATCCGCGCTACAGGCGTAGATCGCAATGTTTACGACTCGGAACGAACGGGCGTGTACGAGGGCGATCCGATTCGTCTCCGGGCCCACATGGGCGATCGCATGCGTGATTTCGACTTGCCTGATGGGGAGATCATGGAGATCGAGCTCAATGAATGGCTGGCGGCAGGTACGCGCTTCCAGCTATCATACCCAACGGACGGATTGCGCCTGATCGGAAACGGAAATTTCAAATTTCAGTATCGAATCGCTCATGACTACATAAAGGTGAACGACCGGGAACTATACGAACGCGTCGTGCGCGACGAAGTCCCGAAGTCGAAGTTTCGTTCTAGTGCGCCGAACCATTGGAGTCATTGGACTGGCTATTGGCAGGGTCCGAGGCCGCGGTTGTTCAATGCAGAGGTCGAAGGGCCGTTCTTTGACAGTTGGCCGCCGCCGCGTCAAGTGGCGCTGATTGGACGGAATCCCAAGGTCGCCGATGCGGAAGCGATCCTACGACCGATTGCCGAACGCGCTTGGCGACGTGACGTGGGTGATGGCGAGCTCGATTCGATCGTGGCCCTCGTTCGACGGAATGCCCGGGAGCTTGGCGATATCGAGGCGCTGAAGGAAGGGATCGTTGCCCTCATGATTTCGCCGTCGTTTTTGCTGATCAATCCAGTGGATGGCGCTCCCGCGGATCGATTCGCCACCAAGTTCAGCTATTTTATGAAAAGCGCTCCTCCAACGGCGGAATTCCGGAAATCTATCCATAAGGGTGCCATGAAGGAATTTGGAGCAATTCGCTCGGATGTGGAGCGCCGCATCGAAACGGGAAAAGCGGATCCGTTCCTCAAGGAGTTTCCGCATGCTTGGCTCCAATTGGATCGCATCAATTTCATGTCGCCCGACCCGGAGCATTACCCGCTCTACGACAAGAAGCGGCTCAATGAAGACATGGTGAACGAAGCCTTGGCCTTCTTCCGCCATGCCGTTGAGAACAACCTGCCGTTGACTGAATTTATCGCGGCGGACTATTCCTTTGTCAATGCCGACCTAGCCAACGTCTACGGCGCCCGTAACGTGCCCCGCGACTCGATCTTGCGTAAATACACCTTCAAGGATGGACGTCGCGGCGGCCTGTTGGGAATGGGCGCTTTCTTGACGCTGACCGCGGACAGCTTGGGTACGTCACCGATTCATCGAGCGGTGTATGTTATGGAGAATCTGCTGGGCATCCACCCGAATCCGCCACCTGCGGATGTGGAGATACAGGAACCGGACGTGAGGCAGGCCAAGACAATCAAGGAGATTCTCGCTGCCCATACCGAAAGCGAAACCTGCGCGTCCTGCCATAAGAGTATTGATCCCTATGGATACGCGTTCGAGAACTTCGATCCCGTCGGCGCTTGGCGCGAAGCGTATACGATGCAGATTGAAGATCGCCCCTCGAAGGCGCGGCTTCAGGAGATCCAAGCGGAGGATTTGCTCCGCGCGGCTCAAGGACTGCCGCCGTTGCCCAAGCCTTGGCTCAATGAGCCGATTCCCGTCGATGCAACAGCGGAATTCAGGAACGGGACCCGCTATGAGGATATCATCGAGTACCGCCAGCATATGTTGTCGGATACGAACCGCGACCGATTCGTGCGTTGTTTCATTTCCAAGCTGCTGACCTATGCCAATGGCGCCGAGCCGAAGAGCTATTGGGAGGTGGATAAAATCCTGAAGCGATCGGCTGAGCACGACTATCGTATCGTGGAAACCATTGCGGCGGTTGTTGACAGCCCGCTCTTTCGAGAGGAGTAAAGTCTCCATGACCCCCTGTGAAATGCGCCCCCCGATGCCTCGTTTAGCGAGTCTATGGAACGCATTCGCTAGCGCGGCGCTTTTAGGAGCGAGCTTCGTTTCCGCAGTTGAAGAACGCGTCGATTTCAATCGAGATATTCGACCCATCATTTCGGACAAGTGCTTTCATTGCCACGGTCCAGATGCAGACAACCAGAAGTCGGATTTCCGGTTGGATACGCGAGAAAACGCCATTGCCGATCTCGGGGGCGTATTTGGGATCGTTCCGGGAAACCTGGAAGAGAGCGATTTGCATTGGCGTATCTGGGAGGACTTCGAGGAAGACCTGATGCCTCCGATTCGCTCGAAACTGTCGCTGTCGGACGAGGAGAAGAAGATGCTGGACCGTTGGATCGAGCAGGGCGCTCCCTACGACACCCATTGGTCGTTCAAGCCGATCGAATCTCCCGAATTGCCCACATTGTCCTCCCAGAACAAGGCCTGGGCTGCGAACGAAATCGATCACTTCGTCGCCGCTCGGCTAGAGCAGGAAGGACTGGCTCCTTCCAAAATCGCTAACAAGGAAACGCTCATTCGGCGCGCTACCTTGGATCTTACCGGATTGCCTCCGACGATCGAGGAAGTGGACTCCTTTTTGGCGGACGAGGGTCCGGGCGCCTGGGAGCGCGTGGTCGATCGCTTGCTACGTTCGCCTCGGTACGGAGAGCGCATGGCATTGGTTTGGCTTGATGCAGCCCGCTACGCCGATTCCGGCGGCTACCAGAACGACATCCTGCGAAGCCAGTGGCCTTGGCGGGATTGGGTGATCGATGCGTATAACGCCAACATGCCCTTCGATCAATTCACTCTAGAGCAGCTTGCGGGCGACCTGTTGGATGCACCCACCGAATCGCAAATTTTGGCGACGGCGTTCAATCGGAATCACCGAATAAACAACGAAGGCGGAATCATTCCGGAAGAGTACCTTGCGGAATACGTCGCTGACCGAGTGGAGACGACGTCGACTGTCTGGCTGGGATTGACTATGGGGTGCGCGCGGTGCCACGACCACAAGTACGATCCGCTCTCGCAGAAGGATTTCTATCGGATGTTCGCCTTCTTCAACAATATCCCCGAGAAGGGAAAGGACGGAAACATCGCTCCGCAGCCGAATATGGCGGTATATCACGGCGCGGCTCAGTCGGAGCACGATGCGTTGAAAGAACGGGTCGCCGCGGTGACTGCGGAAACGAATGCCCTACGAAGCCAAAGCGAAGGGGAGTTCGCCGTGTGGTTGCAAGGGGAGCGAGCGGACCAAAAGGAACGACTGAAAGCCCTAGAGGAAATCGGTCCTGCAGCAATTCACGTTCCGTTCGATTCGCAAGATAAGAGCGCGGCTCCAGATTTGAGAAAGCCAGGACGAAAGGCGGACCTGAACGATCGGAGCAAACGCTACAAGTTTTTGGCAGACTCGAAGTATGGGAAGGGTCTTAAAATCAACCTATCGACCTACGGCCGAATCCTGAGGCCTCATGGCGGAGAATTTCGGTCCGACCAGGCGCGTTCCTGGATCGTTAATCTGCGCACGCCTAGGAGCTTTGCGGGATCTGAAGGTCCAATCCTATCTCTCGTAGAACCCGATTCCGTCTACGGTTATCGATTGATGCTCGAAGAAACGGGTGATTCCGACGCCTTTCGCGTTTCCTTTCAAATGATCAATGACGGGGGAGAAAAAAGTGGAATTGAAGTGGTATCGGGCACGGTCGTTCCAAAAAATGATTGGGTGAGACTGGGCGTTACCTGGGACGGAAGCGGAAATGCGGCGGGTATAAGGCTCTATATGGATGGTCGTATCCTAGATATCGATACGCTTCTTGACAACTTGGGTGACACCATCCGTTCATCGGTTGGGCTCATTGTAGGAGTGCGCAACGTTAAAGATGCCGAAGAGCAATTGCGGGACGCCACGCTCCGGAACGGAATCATTGACGATCTTCAGGTATTCGATAAGGAGCTCGGTCCGACCGAAGTCGCTCTGATTAGCCAGACGGATCCTCTATATGCGTCGCTGATTGAATTGAATGAATCCGCTCGGGATTCGTTGATGGGGATTTGGCTCGAAAATACGCCTCAAGCGAAGTCGCTGGCAAAGCGTCAAAAGGACAGGGAAGCGGAGTTGGCCGCATTTGAGCGCGAGCATGTCATCCGGGTGAGCATTATGGAGGAAATGGATACGCCACGCGATACCTATCTCCTCAGTCGTGGCGCCTATGACCAGCCCGATATGAGCGAAACGCTGGATCCCGATGTACCGGGAGCGCTTCCTGCGATGGATGACAACTATCCGAAAAACAGGCTCGGGCTGGCCCAGTGGATCGTGTCTCCCAGCAACCCGCTAACCGCCCGAGTGGCCGTTAATCGGTATTGGCAAATGTACTTCGGGAATGGCTTGGTAAAGACGCCCGAAGATTTTGGATCGCAAGGAGCAAACCCGAGCCACCCGCAATTGCTCGATTGGCTCGCAAGCGCTTTCCAAGAGAGTGGATGGGATGTCAAAGGAATGCAGAAACGTATCCTGATGAGCGCTACCTACCGTCAATCATCCCGTGTGACACCTGATGCGCTCGAAGTGGATCCAGAGAATCGACTGCTCGCCCGAGGTCCTCGAATTCGGCTCTATGGGCATGCCTTGAGGGATCAAGCCTTGGCGGTATCTGGGCTGATGGCGGAGAGGCGAGGGGGTCCTTCCGTGATGCCCTACCAGCCTGAAGGACTTTGGGAAGAAGTGAGCGCCAAAGGCTATAAGTACGTCGTTGGCTCTGGCTCGGACCTTTACCGTCGCAGCCTGTATACCTTCTGGAGACGTACCGTGCCGCCGCCTTCGATGATGAACTTCGACAGCTCCGCCCGCGAAGTTTGCTCGGTCTCCTTCAATGCGACCAATACGCCGCTGCAAGCCCTGAACTTGATGAACGATCCCCAGTTTATTGAAGCCGCTCGAATGCTGGGGCAGCGCATGATTCTGGAGGGAGGGGACTCGCCCATGGATAGAATTCGCTTCGGACATCGCCTCGTTCTCGCTCGTTCACCTGGAAAGGAGACGCTCGATAGGTTGGAGTCCAGTTATTCTGAATACCTGGAATACTATCGAAAAGCGTCGCAGGACGCAGTGGACCTCATCTCAATGGGCGCCTCGAATCCAGATCCCGAGATCGAGCCCTCTGAACTGGCGGCCATGACAATGATCGCTAACGTATTCCTAAACCTCGACGAAACCGTAACCAAGCAATAGGCCATGAATCCGCTACTTGAATCGCAGCTTTTGATGAATCGCCGGCAGTTCTTTGGCCGCGCGGCGACCGGGATTGGCTCGGCAGCGTTAGCATCGGTTCTGGGCAAAGACCTCTTGGGGGCCAGCGGAGGCGTGTCGGGCTCATTCCCGAATTTCCCGCCCAAGGCGCAACGTATCATCTATCTTTTTCAGTCAGGAGCGCCCTCTCAAATGGATCTCTTCGACTGGAAGCCCAAGATGGCCCAGCAATTCGATGTAGACCTGCCCGATTCCATCCGCCAGGGACAGCGCTTGACCGGCATGACCTCGGGTCAGAAGCGATTTCCCGTCGCGCCGACGATCTTCGATTTCAAGCAACATGGAGCGAGCGGAGCATGGGTGAGCGATCTGCTGCCTAATATCGCCCGCATTTCCGACAAGCTTTGCTTCATCAAGTCGATGTATACCGAAGCGATCAACCACGATCCCGCCATCACGTTTTTCCAGACCGGATCCCAGATAGCCGGTCGGCCATCGATCGGGGCCTGGCTATCATATGGCCTAGGGAGCATGAATAAGGATCTACCCGATTTCGTGGCTATGCTGTCTTTAGGAAGCGGTCGACCGGGTGGACAGCCGCTATACGATCGCCTCTGGGGTAGTGGATTTTTGCCTACAGTACATCAAGGGGTGAAATTCAGAGGAGTCGGCGATCCGGTCTTGTACATCAACGATCCGAAAGGAATGGATCGCTCAATGCGTCGGCGCATGCTCGATGATGTCAACGCGTTGAACCAGCAGCAATTCGAGGAATTTGGGGATCCCGAGATAGCTACGCGAATCGTCCAGTATGAGCTCGCTTATCGCATGCAGTCATCCGTGCCGGAATTGACCCAGCTTGACGACGAGCCGGAGCAGACCTTTGAGGCCTATGGTCCGGATTCCAGACGCAAAGGAAGCTATGCCCAGAATTGCATCCTTGCCCGGCGATTGATTGAGCGCGACGTGAGATTTGTACAGCTATTTCACATGGGCTGGGACCAGCACAAGACGTTGCCCAAGCAAATAAAGGGGCAGTGCTACGATACGGATCAACCTACCGCTGCGTTGATCGAGGATTTGGAGCAACGCGGCCTGCTGGAGGACACGCTCGTAATTTGGGGCGGAGAATTCGGTCGGACAATCTATAGCCAAGGGACCCTGACGGAGACCAACTACGGGCGCGATCATCATCCGCGCTGCTTTACGATCTTCATGGCCGGAGCGGGTGTAAAGCCGGGGATGACCTATGGGGCGACAGATGACTTTTGCTATAATATCACCGAGAACCCCGTCCATGTGCACGATCTGCATGCGACCATCCTACATATGCTTGGCATTGATCACGAACGGCTCACTTACAAATTCCAAGGGCGACGCTTTCGCCTAACGGATGTGCATGGCCACGTGGTGAAAGGCATTCTTTCCTAGTGAACTATCAAGCTATGAATATCGTATACAAAATTTGGGTATTTACTGGCGCCCTGACCTGCCTAATTGGGCTAGGCGCGCTTGAAGCAGCGAACGATTTTCTATACGTGGCGCTGTCCGGCGAGAATCGCATTGCGGTCTATCGACAAGACGAAAGAGACGGTTCACTAGAGCGCGCTTCCGACATTGAAACAAGCGCCTCTCCTAAGTCGCTGGGTATCGCTCCGAACAAAGACTACCTGTTCGTCTCGTTGGCGGGCGATGGAGAGATCGCGGGATTCCGGATCGATCCTGAAACCGGTGAGGGCTCCCTAACTAGCCAAGTGAGTACAGGGTCGCATGCGTCCTTTATTGAAATGGATGCATCGGGATCGTATTTGCTTTCTTCTTACTATTCGTTGGGGAAAATACAGATCCATCGATTTGATGGGGGCAGGCTTTCTGAATCTCCTTTGCAAGACGTTGCGACTGACGAGCGTACGCATTCAATCATTCTCGATCCTTCCAATCGATATGCGTTCGTTTCCCATACGAGACCGGACGCGATTCATCAATTCTTGTTCGATTCCCGTTTGGGACACGTAAAAGAAAATCCGATTCCCTTGCTTCAACGAGCGAATGAAACGGGGCCACGACACTTGCGATTTGATACGAACGGAAAATATGGTTACGGAAGCGATGAGCAGGGCAGCGCCATAACCGTTTATCGCTTAAACTCTGCGAATGGGCAGTTGTCGAATATTCAGGCGCTCTCGTCCTTGCCCGATGGGTATGACGCCAGCAATTCGACATCCGATGTTCGGATTCATCCTAGCGGTCGATACGTCTACATCGTCAATCGAGGGCACGACACCATCGCGGCCTACGCGATCGACCCGGATAGTGGTCGCGTGAGTTTCATCGATTGGGTTCACTGCGAAGCGAATACGCGGTCCATCGACTTCTCGGATGATGGAAAATTCCTCTACGGCGCCGGTAGCCGATCGCACAAGCTTGCGATCTATAGCGTCGATGCGGAGAATGGGAGCTTGAGGCAGATTGAGACACTCGATGTGGGGAAGACGCCGTGGTGGACTCTGTTCGTATCTCACGATAACTGATGTAACTATCGCAAGGAGCTATGGAGTAATGCTAACAAGAAATGCCTGAAAACTCCAAAGAGCCCCGCTTGCCTGATGATCGATTCATCACCGCATTCACCGAGTCGCAATCTGCCTTGCGTGGGTTTTGCGCGGCATCGATCGGGAACTCAGAAGATAGCCGGGACGTATTTCAGAAAGTGTGCCTGGCGCTATGGAAGAAGGTTGGTGATTGGGATCCAGATACCTCCTTCTTGAAATGGCCTTCGCAGTGGCTCGTTTCGAAATTCTCGCCTACACCCGCGATCGCAGTCGGGACCGTCTCGTCTTCGACGAAGATGTGGTAATGGCGATGGCGGGAACCTCCGAACCTCTCGCAGCGAGGCAATCGGAGCGGATCGATGCCTTGGAGGTTTGCCTATCGAAGTTGAAGCCCGAGCACCAGAAGACGCTCACTGACTACTATGCGAAAGGCTACAATTTCAAGGAGATCGCTGCGTTTCAAGATCGGGGGCACAGCGCGGTAAAGGCGATGGTGATGCGACTAAGGCAGTCGCTGGGCAAATGCATAGAACGGCAAATGGCGAGTTCCGCCTAGCGGAAAATGAGTACTAGCGAAAAAAAGGATCCCAATGCGGATGACGTTCGCAAGCGTCTCGCAGAGCTGCTCGAAGATTCGAGATTCAACAGTGACTTTACTGAAGAACAACGTTCCGAGTTGAACACGGCGCTGCGCTCGAGCGAAGAGAACCGAACGTTCGCATCTCAATACCTTCTCGATAGCGAGTCGCTAAAGGAAGCGTTGGCAACCGATGAAATCTCCGCTATTTCTACAGGTAAATCGACTGGTCGGATCACGGATACGAGAGAGGCAGGAATGTTGAGGCGCTCGCTGCCTTGGGTAGCGATGGCTGCATCTGCAGCGCTGGTGGGTCTGTTGTGTTTCATGTGGCTAAGCAGAGCTCCCATTGGCTACATCCAAGACGAGTCCGGGGCATTGTTCGCGGAGGGCGCAGGTCCACGGGACGGCATATTGGAGCGTAGGTCCTATGAGCTTGTTTCCGGTCTGATCGCAGTCGAGTTGCGTAATGGCGTTACCATGACAGTGAAGGGTCCTGCAGAGTTTGATGTAGTCGATGCGTTTAGAGTGCGACTGCATAAGGGAAATGTTCGCGCTATGGCGCCTGAGACTGGACATGGGTTTACGATCGAAACACCTAATGCGGATATTGAGGATCTCGGTACGGAATTTGGCGTTTCGGTGGATAAGGAATCAGGGGACAGCGAAGTCCATGTGTTCGATGGTCGTGTCGACGTTAAGAACCCAGGCGAGAATGCAGCGATCGCTTCGCTTGAACTGGGAGAATCGGCGCGGATATTGAAAGGACAGATCAATTCAAACGGCTCCGCTCTTCCCGATCGATTTTTCACGCCGGCGGATGTGAGCTATTCGAGATGGGCTCGAGCCAGCGAATCGATTCGACAGGATGAGGACGTAGTATTCTACTATGGATTCAACGAGCAAATTGAGGATGACCGTTTGCTGAAGGACGAAGCCCTTCATGGCGATGCGAACGATGGGACCATTACAGGCGCCCGCTGGGTGAGCGGTCGATGGCCTGGGAAGAGGGCCCTCCTATTCGATCAGCAAGGAGATTCCGTCCAGATCGAAATCCCTGAGGCGTTGCCGCGCTTTACCTTCGCTGCCTGGGTCAAGCTTGATCGTATGGACGAACCTCTTACAGCGATCCTGAATTCAATGGGATGGAAGGAAGGGTCTCTCCATCTGCAGATTTCGCGCAGCAGAGAGTCCTTTGTTCCTAGGGCATTTCCCAGACCGGTTCGAAAGAAATCGTCGGTACGCGTTCCTACGGGCCAGTGGTCCCTGCTCGTTGCGGTGGTCGACGTGGAGGCGCGCACCGCTAGAACGTGGATCAATGGAGAATTGACCATCGATGGCTATATGGCGGAAGTCCCCATCATCGATCCAGGAACCTGTTTCCTTGGGGAGTATCGCGAATCAATCGATGGCGCCCGTTCGCGTGGCTTTCGGGGACGTATGGACGAGGTGGTTTTGTTGCGAAGAGCGATGAGTGAAAAGGAAATCCGGAAAATGTACAATCGGGGTCGGCCGCACTCGAAGGCGTTGCGCGATACTTAGTATAAAGATTGGCGCCTGTATAGGTTCATGCATAATTACCTGTCCAATTGATTCAGAAAACCATAGGTAGAACGTTTTTCCGTGTCTTCGCATTGTTTGCGGCGACAGCGACAGGATTGTATCCTATTCTTGGGGACGAACGTCCTAACATTCTCTTCATCGCGATCGATGATCTCAATGCTTGCTTGGAAGGGATGAATGGCGAGACCACGGTGCATACGCCGAATATCGATCGGCTCGCGCAACAAGGGGTGCTGTTTACGAACGCCCATTGCGCGGCACCTGCCTGCAACCCATCACGAGCCAGTGTCATGTCCGGCCTGGCGCCCGCGACGACAGGCGTGTATTTCAATTGGCAGGACTGGCGCGTGAATCGGATGCTGAAGGATCACACGACCTTGCCGCACCATTTCCGCGACAATGGATATCGTACCTTGGGGGGCGGGAAGCTGTATCATGCCGCGTCCTTAAGCGCTCGAGGCTTTACGGGATTGCTGGACGCGCGTCCCTGGGACGAATTCTATCCGTCAAAAACAAGGCAGATGCCGGAAGAGATTCGCCCTGATAATTTTCCAGTCAATGGCAACAAGGCGTTTTATAGAGGCCATATGGATTGGGCTCCTCTGGATATCGACACGAATGAGATGGCCGATGCTAAGGTCGTTGATTGGGCGGTGGGGCATTTGTCCAAAGAGAGTGATCAGCCTCTTTTTCTAGCGGTGGGCATTTACCGGCCGCATATTCCCTGGTGGACGCCGCGAGAGTATTTCGACCGACATCCGATCGAGTCGATTGTCCTTCCCGAAGCGCCCTCGGACGACTTGGACGATGTTCCGGAAGCGGGGAAGGCGATGGCGCGACGTCATTAGCAAAAGTGGACCGTTGACAATGGTAAGTGGAAGGAAGCCGTCCAAGGCTACAACGCCTCGGTGAGCTTCGCGGATGATATGGTGGGCAGGCTGCTAGTTGCTTTGGAAACGGGGCCGCATGCGGACAATACGATTGTGGTCTTGTGGGCGGACCATGGCTATCATTTAGGGCAGAAGGAGCATTGGGAAAAATTCGCTCTGTGGGAGCAAACCACGCGCGTCCCGCTTATCGTGTCTGCGCCCGGTACGGAATTGCAGGCAGGGGCTACGTGCGATCAGCCGGTTAGCCTGCTTGATCTCTATCCCACCTTGGCGGAGTTGACCGCAACGCCACTGGTCGAGTCGCTTGATGGAGAAAGCTTGGTCCCTCTATTGCGGACGCCAGATAGTGAAACGGGAAGATCCGTGGTCTGTACGCAAGGCTATCGGAATCACGCCGTCCGGACGGACCGGTGGCGCTACATTCGATACGAAGACGGTTCCGAGGAGCTGTACGACCAGTTGAATGACGCCAAGAACTTCCACAATTTGGTAGGCGATGCGCGGTATGCTTCCGTGAAGCGCGAGATGATCTCCCGCTTGCCAAAGGTCGACGCAGAGCTGCATCCCGAAGAGAACTATAATCGGCGCTAAACGCGTAGTCTCTGATTCGTTTCATAGGGTTTCCTAACAACGAGTTGACGATATATAAATCCTATAGAGGGCGTTTCGTTCTTTTATATAGGCAATCACTTCTGCCCTATATAAATAGAGCATTTGGTCAACTATTGACCTAATTATGATTCGAGTCTTGGGCGGGATATTACAGGATGCCTGTATCCAGGTCGAACTGGGTCAACTGTTCAACAAGCGACCGACCGTTGTGAGTTCGAGCAATTATTAAATCCCATTAACCCCTGATTATAACCCAAACACTGTTTCTTGAAGCAGGTCGCTTCGTCGGCGATTAAGCGGACGAAGCCAACCTATAAACTAGAGATGAACACTAAAACGACTATACAAAAATACCGTAGCCCGCTGATAGGGCTGCTCGCGCTTGCGCCCATTGGGCTTCAAGCTCAGGACGATACGGAGGAGGCCTTCGAATTGTCGCCCTTCTCGGTTGCGGCTGACGACGACAATGGATACGTAGCCACCACGACTTTGGCGGGAACGCGCCTCAAGTCTCAATTGAAAGACCTTGCGGGAGCGATTCAGATCGTAACCACCGAGTTTCTTGAGGATACTTCGGTTACTGGCACCGAGGACTTGTTCCTCTATACGACCAGTACGGAAGCATCGGGTCCGGATGGTAACTTCGGCAACGGCGGCGCGGAACGTCGCAATCCGAATTCGACTCGTGTACGTGGGTTGGCCAACCCGGATAGAACGCGTGGCTATTTTCTCACGGACATCGGCTTCGATACCTATAACACTGACCGTGTTGCGATCGCTAAAGGTCCAAACGCTATTCTGTTCGGTCTAGGAAGCCCGGCGGGCATTGTTAATAACAATTTGAAGCAAGCCAAGTTTGAGGACTCCAACGAGATACAGCTTCGATATGGAAGTTGGGATTCGTTTCGAATGGTCATGGATTTCAATCGAGAGTTGATTGAAGACCAGCTCGCTGTTCGTATAATTGGTCTCAACGACGATACTAAGTTTAAGCAAAAGCCAGCATTTGAAGATGATCGCCGAATCTACGGAGCGATCCACTACAGAGCGAATGAGAAGACGACTCTCCGGGCGAACGTCGAGATGGGATCCATCACTGCGAGCCGCCCGAACACAAGTTCACCTACTTCGAATATTCCGAGCTGGGTATCCACTGGAATGGTGACGACGACAGGGGCATCTGGACAATCCGGTTTCAGCAGTTTCGGAGGAAACCGCAATGCTCAGTACATCTATGATGGCCCCGCTGCGGAGCAGCCATCGCTCGGTTTCGACCCAGATCCCGCAACCTCAGGACCAGATGGAATTCGTCGCACGCACTTCACCCACAGAAATATTGAAGACGAAAACCAGTCTGGCTTCAGCAACGGAGTACTGACTGATGAGAACAGCTGGGTTTTCCCTTTTCGGAGTCGATCGCTCTCAGGCCTTGACAACACGCAGGACTATTCGTTCGACGCGGTAAACATCACGTTAGAGCATCGCTTTAACGAGAATGCGGGTATTGAGCTGTCCTATGACGACCAGCTCTATGAACGATTCTCGAGAGACCGCGTTGGCAACAATGTAAACGTCGATGTGAGTTCCTTTCTGCCATACCTAGTCCCTGACGGAGTGGGTGGAACTAGAGAGCCTCTCAATCCAAATGTAGGGCGTCCTTACGTGACAATGACCGAGAACATGCGGAAAGCCGAAACAGAACGTTCCGCCACTAGGCTTACGGGCTACTATGATTTGGATTTCGCTGAGAAGAGCGACGACATGCGTTGGCTGGGCCGTCATGTCTTTACCGGTGTCATCACAGAACAGAGACGTGAAGTGCTCAATTACCAAAACAACTATGGCAGCACGATTACCGGCGAGCAAGAAGCCGTTCTTGAGGCCAATCGTAGTCGCGACTTTACCTCCAGTTCCTGGGACCGCCGTTCACAAGGTAAACGCTATTTGGGACCTGCTATTACGGGCATTCCCTCGAGCGGAACGGTTGCTCAAGGCGTATTGACTGGAGGAACGCCAAGGCTGAACGAATTCCAGGCATGGATGTATGACAGCCAAGCGGATCCGATCGTCCCGGGCCACAATGGCGCTTACCGAATCGTGAACTCCACGCTCCTTCTGGATCCGCTCACCTCTGCTTCAGTAGACAGGCAGGATATCGATTCCTTAGCGGTAACGGGTCAGAGCTATTTCTTGGACAATAATTTGGTGGCGACCTACGGTTGGCGAGAAGACGATGCGTCTTCATTTCGAGATGTAGCGGATCAGACCTCCGACAACATAGCGCTGCTGGACACGCTAGGCGTATCAAAAACGCCTGACTCCACTACGAAGGCGAGTGTCTTCTCCTGGGGAGCCGTGGCTCATTTGCCGCGTGGCATGGCTGATAACATCGGACTGGATTTGAGCGCCCACTATGGCGTATCCGAGAATTTCGTACCGTCTCCTGGTCGGATTACGATATTGAGCCAACCGCATCCAGACCCTGCGGGAGAAACGACTGAATATGGATTTTCGATCGGAGCCTTCCAAGGCAAGTTCTTCCTTCGAGTAAACAAGTACGAGACCATATCTCTGAACCAAACCGACGGCTCTTTGGGTTCCGCAAGTATCCCTAATTGGGAACGCTTGTTCTACAATAACGTGCGCAACTCTCTCCAGGAAATGGAGCTCCGCGATCCCGATAATCCCTCGCAAGGTTACTGGCCGAACAATATCAACTGGGCCGATACGTACACGCTTCCGCCGCTCGGCATGAGACAAGCGTTCTGGAACCCAGTTGAGCCCGATCCGTCTCCTGGAGGAACACCACAGGTTTCGGACAGCCCGAACTCGAATGTAACGGGTGTATCCGATTTTCAGTCGGAAGGTCTCGAGATCGATGGCGTTTGGAATCCGAATGCAAACTGGACGTTCTCATTCAATGCGGCTCAGCAGGAAGTTAAGAAGACGAACGTGCTGCAGTCGTACCGCGAGTACTTCGATATTCGGGAGCCTCAATGGCTTGCCATGGGCGACTTGATCGCTCGGCCAAATACCTATCAGAATGAGTTTCCGCAGACGATCTATCAACGGACTCGTACGGTTCAATGGCCCAGGCTGTTGAGAGAGACACAGCAAGAAGGGGCTTCAAGCAATGAAGTGCGCGAATGGCGTTTCAACGTCGTCGGCAAGTACACCTTCGCCGAGGACAGCAGACTAAAGGGCTGGTCCGTAGGCGGCGCCTACCGCTGGCAAGACGAAGTGGGCATAGGTTACCGCAACGGTTTTGCGACCGAAGCTGAACTCGGCGTCGTCGGCGTCGGCGAGCTCGGCATCTCTGATGTGACGCAGCCAATATTCGGGCCCTCTGAGCAAAACCTGGATATCTTCTTCGCTCATGCGCGCAAAATCCTTAACGATAACGTGGACTGGAAAATTCAGCTGAACATTCGTAATGTACTGAACAATGATGATCTCATTTACACCGCAGTGAATCCCGATGGGCTTCCGACCCGTGTACGGATCATGAATCCAATGAACTTCCGTCTATCGAGTACATTCCGATTCTAATTAGGTTTGTTGTAGTAAGTATGTGGGAAAATTGCGGGCTGGCTCATATGGATTCTGCCAGTCCGCAATCTCCTGAATCCTATTCTGGCGGGTTGCTTGCATATGAGAAGCAACCCGCTTTCGTTGATAGATGAACAATACGCGTCGCCAATTTTTAATGACGGGGACAGCCGCTGCCGCTACTTTTTTTTCTATGCCGCAAGCAGTAGCTCAGACGATGGAATCGTCCCAGCGGGGGACCAGTCCACTCAAGATCACAAAGGTAGAGCCGCTTATCGTGGCCTCTCCTATGATCGCTGAGTCGCTCGACCACTATGTCGAGATGCCGTCGGTTGGCGCAATGAACGAATTGCCAGGTATCGGCAGTCGATTGAACCACTCGCTTCCTTCACGGACGAAGGACCGAAAGTTCACTATGCTTCTCAGAATCGAGACCAATCAAGGAATTGTCGGTTGGGGAGAGGCGCATGCTCCGGTCGCTCCTGCGGTTCATGCAAAAATCATTACCGATCTGTTCGCGCCCATCTTGATGGGTCAAGATGCCAGAGCGATTGGACCCTTGTGGGAAAAACTATACTCAAGCCAACGGGTTCGCGGGTATTCAACCGGTTTCTACACCGAGTCGATCGCTGCGGTAGACATCGCTCTTTGGGACATACTGGGAAAGTTCGCCGAGCTGCCAGTTTATCAGCTACTGGGTGGAAAGTATCGCGATCGAATACCTACCTATCAAGGGGCCGGAACTCCAGAGGCTGCCCAGCGCTCAATGGAGGAGGGGTTTACCGCGGTCAAGATGGGCTTCAATAAATCTGGATCCGAAGGGATTGAAGTGGTGGAGAAGGTTTCGGAGGCAATTGGAGACAAGGGGCAACTGCTCATAGATTCCCTCGGAGCTTTTAAATTGCATGAAGCCATCAGAGCAGGGCGCCAATTCGATGAGCTGGGCAACATTGGCTGGTTCGAGGATGCCCTGACTCAGGATGATTGGATCAACTATCCAGTTCTTGCCGAAACTCTGGATACGCCGATATGCGCTGGGGAAGCCATATCGAATCGATTTCAGTTTCGCGATCTCTTTCAGAATAAAGGCGTGGATGTTGTGAACCCCGATGTTGGCCGTGCTGCGGGCATTACGGAGTGCAAGCGAATCGCCGATCTAGCGGATACCTTCGGAGTGCTTTGGTCGCCCCATGTGAGTACCGGAATGCCTCCCTACGTGGCTGCATCGTTGCACCTCGCTGTCGCTACCCCGAACGCGGTAATCATGGAAGGGGGCAACATTCACAAGGCCACTGGCGTAAGCGATTCCCGAGGAAATGTACTTCTCAAGCAACCGATCGAGTTCCAACCCGGGTACGCTGTCGTACCTGAGTCTCCTGGATTGGGAATTGAGTTTGACGAAAAAGCCCTAAAGAAAGTGGTCGTCTCATGAAAATTCTCCGGGATCAGCGATTGCCTAGACTATTCAATTCAAGAATTTGCGATAAAATTTTATGACTTCAAAACTAATAGGAATCCTTCCCGTGCTCCCAACTCCCTTCGATCAGGCGGGTGAAATCGACTTAGTCGCCATGGGAAAAGTGGCCCGGTTTTGCATTGATGCCGGCGCTGCCGCATTGGTCTTTCCGGGTGTGGCCAGTGAATATGATCACCTTTCTTTGGAGGAGCGCCTTTCCCTATTGGGAGTAGTATGTCGCGCTGCGAAGGGTAGAATTCCCGTGGTTAGCGGGGGAGGAAAAGGAACGCCCGAAGAAATCGCTAGCAAAATTCTGAAAGCGAAGTCACTGGGAGCTGCCGTCGCCATGGTATTGATACCGAAGCAATTTGAAAAAGATGAGGACGGAGCGCTTGCCTTCATGCTGTCCATCATCGAAAAGGCGCCTGGCGTGGATATCATTCTTCAGAATGCGCCGACTCCGATTGGAGCAGGATTGAGTACGGAATCTATCGCCCGTATCGTAGCGGCGTCCGATTCTATCCGCTACGTTAAGGAGGAGGTGCTGCCTTCAGGACCTCGCATAAGTGGCTTGAAAGCAGCTGCGTCGGCTCACCTCATTGGCGTAATTGGAGGGGGTGGCGCTCGTTATCTAATCGACGAGATGAATCGCGGAGTGATCGCCGCCATGCCTGCAGCGGAAATCACCGATATCCACGTAGATATGTGGAATGCCTACCACGGTGGCGATACTGAAAAAGCGCGTGACTTGTATATGCGTTCGCTCCCGCTGCTGATCATTCAGACGATATATCGCATGCGCTTGACGAAGCACATACTTACGCAGCGCGGGGTACTTCAGAATGCGCGCGTTCGCGCGCCATTGCCTACATTCGATGAATTCGACGTGGATGAGCTATCCGTACAGCTCAAAAGCCTTTCCAGAATCTTGAGAATAGCTCCTATTAAAACGGCTGCTGCATGAATCGGGTCGTCAAGTTAGAGCCCTTTATCCTGACTGTGCCGCGGGATGAACCCTACTTGGGGGCCTTGCGCGAGGGCGAGGAGCCGAATGCGAAAGGCTATTTCGTCCGAAAGGGAAACAAGACCGTTTATCCCACCGTGGATCGCTCTGTACTTGTTCGGGTGGAAACGGATACGGGCATCGTAGGCTGGGGCGAAACCTATGGGATCGTCGCTCCACGAGCGACCACGGCGATAATTGAAGACCTGCTCGCTGACTTTGTGGTTGGGCGCGATCCTTTGCAGCCGTCTGAGATTCACGATGATTTGTACAATTTGATGCGCGTTCGTGGATACACGGGTGGCTTCTATTTGGATGCGCTGGCGGCGATCGACATCGCCCTTTGGGATGCTGCAGGACGGTTGCAGGAGAAGCCTGTCTGCGAATTGCTGGGAGGACGTATCCATGAGACTCTTCCCGGGTACGTTTCCGGGTTGCCCAAACCTACTTTGGCAGAGCGAGTCGCCTTTGCCCAGGAATGGCAAGCCCGTGGCTTCGACAGCTTTAAATTCGCCGCTCCGGTTGCGGACGACGGAATCGTTGCAGAAATTTCGGAACTGCGAAAAGCCCTGGGTCCGGACGCTCGCATTGCCGCAGATATGCATTGGGCCCACACCCCGGATGAGGCGATAGCGGCGATATTGGAAATGGAACCGCATGGACTGTGGTTCGCAGAGGCGCCTATCGCGACTGAAGATGTTCAAGGGCTCGCTCGTGTTTGCAAAGGCGTTTCGTCGCCCGTAGGCGCCGGAGAAGAGTGGCGTACCATTTTTGAAGCCCAATTACGCTTCAACGCGCAAGCAGTGAATATCGTCCAGCCTGAGATGGGGCACACGGGTATTACGCAATTTACGCGCATCGCTCGCGCCGCGCATGCGCTGGGCATACGCGTTATCCCGCATGCGACCATTGGCTCCGGGATTTTTCTAGCGGCAAGCCTGCAGGCCACATTGGCCCTAGAGGGTGTGGACGGCCATGAATTTCAACATTCGATTTTTCTCCGTAACCAAGGACTCATTACAGACGGATTGGAATGTTCCAATGGAGAGTATCGAGTCAGCGATTCCGTCGGTATTGGAGTTGAGCCAACTGACAAGCTCGTCTCTCAATTGGAACGACCCTAGCCTCTTGATTCGCCCTCCGAAGAAACGCATAAACGCAGCATAGCCCCTCCATGCAAAACGTAGACTATATCGTAATCGTACTTTACATCGTTGGCATCGTCGGCGCGGGAACGGTGTTCGCGAACAAGATGAAGAATTCCAAGGAGATGTTCGCTGCGGGCGGGCAATCGCCCTGGTGGGTATCCGGACTGTCCGCATTCATGACGATGTTCTCTGCGGGGACGTTTGTCGTGTGGGGTGGGATCGCTTACAAATACGGGGCTGTGGCGATCGCCATCAATTTGTGTTACGGAGTGTCCGCTTTGCTGGTGGGCTGGTTGCTCGCAGGCGTGTGGAGGAATGCGGGCGTAAATTCAGCCTCCGAGTTTCTCCAGCTACGATTCGGTAATTCAATCGTTCAATTCTATACCTGGTTCAAAGGATCCTTGACCTTGTTCTCTAGCGGCGGGGCGGTGTATGCCTTGTCCAAGATCGTTAGCGCCCTGATGCCACTGCCGGCGGGCCACATATTGGCGGATCCGGCGACTGGGTACCTTTCGGTACCCTTAACATCGATCGCGATTTGCTTGATTGTAATAATCATCGCGTTCGTTGGAGGGCTTTGGGCGGTGTTGATGACCGATGTGCTTCAATTCGTCATCCTCACCGTATCCGTCGTGTTTGTCGTGCCACTGATCTTGATCGAAGTAGGAGGATGGGGGTCCTTCGTGTCTGTAGCGCCTGACGGCTTTCTAAAACCGGTAGCCGCTGATTTCTCGGGCTGGTTCTTGCTCGGATGGATGACCGTTAACTTCTTCGTTTTCGCTGGCGATTGGTCATTCGTGCAACGTTGGGTATGCGTTCCCACTGCTAAAGATGCGAAGAAGTCAGCTTACCTGATTGCGGTTCTATATCTCGTCAGCCCCGTATTCTGGATGTTGCCACCGCTCCTGTATCGCGCCATAAATCCTGACGCGGATACCGAGCAAGCCTACATTCTCGCCTGCAAGCTGGTGCTACCTGCGGGAATGATGGGTCTCATGGTAGCAGCCATGGCCTCCGCCACCGCGAGCCAAGCGACGACGCGTCTCAATGTATTCGCGGGAGCATTTACAGAAGCCTACCATCGATTGATAAATAAGGGCGCCTCCGAAATTCAGCTCGTTCTTGCGGGAAGAGTCATCACCGTGATTCTTGGCCTAGTCACTATGGCAGGCGCCTTGTTGATTCCTCGCTACGGATATACCAAGTTCATAGTCGATATCAATACCTTGCTGTACGTACCCTTGTTCCTTCCAACGGTTTGGGGTCTCTTCTCAAAGAAAATCGGGCTCACCGCTTGCTGGGTGACCACGGCAGCGGGATTCGTAACCGCCTATGTGGTTAAGTTCGCCCTTGCTCGGGGTGGATTTCTCACAGAGGTCGAAATGCTGCAGCCTATTGTCGGTTGGATCGCTGAAAATTCGAGAATTGCCGACATGCTGGGTGGAATCGTAATGCCATTTCTGATACTAATCGTCTGGGAGTTGGCAGGAAAGCGCGAAAACGCAGGATGGCAACGCGCCCTGACGGCGCAGCGAGCGTTTCACGAGCAACCAGCGGCCAGAATCGATACCTTGCCTGGTAGAATGGTAGCGATATCGTTGGTTGTGATCGCTGTCGTGATGCTAGGTCTAGCGATCGTCGGCGTCGGTCAAGCGGGAGTGCTCGTCGCCTTCTCCTTGGTGCTCTTCGCTATTTCGGCAGTTTTATTCGTAATCCTCAAGCGAACGGACCGGTCTGTGAACGGATAGTCAAGTTCGATACCTTTAGAGTGAGCTGGCCGCGTCTTCTACCATGCGCTCAAATGTCCATTCAGGCTTATAGCCTAGCAAGTCTTGAGCCTTGCGATAGTCGGTTTCATAGTAAAGGTCGGGTCCGGGTATATTGATGTCTACGATTCCAAGACCTGTTTTCGATTGAAGCAGCGCTATAGCCTCGTCGAAGGATGTCGCCATGGGAGGGGCGAGATTGAATGTCTCTCCGATCGCCGCTTCCGAATCAAGCGCGCAGAGAATGCCCGAAACGGTATCACGTGTATCTGATATTCCAATACGGTGTGGGCGACCATCCGAGTTGCGGCTGACAACAAGTTGATTGTCGCCGGTGTCGTAAGATTCCAAAAGATCCGCTAGGGCGTCGTTTCCAAATCCGCGCTGCTGCCGAATCTTCGCGTGAAGGTAGAAGCGAGATCCAGAAAAGAAGGAATTCGCATCGAGCAGCTCCGAAGCATTCTGAGTATGCGAAAATCTGAGAATAGTGGCCTTGAGCCCCTTCGAGCGTTCATGGTACCTGACAGCTTGTTCGCCCAGCAGCTTGGTTAACCCGTAGGGGCTGCTTGGGTTTTGCGGGTGATTTTCGTCGATGGGCAGGTAATTCGGGTTTCGATCCGGGTACACCTCACCGCTACTTGCGAATAGGAACCGTTCGACCGCGTTTGCAGTGGTGGCAGAAAGCAGGTTTACGGTACCATTGACGTTGGATTCGAATAGCAGGTCCTGTTCTTCTGCCTTCCAGGTCATTAGCGCCCCTATATGGAGAACGGTGTCTACGCCTTGGAATGCTTTGGCGATTGCATTGGGATCCGACAGGCTACCTTCAACGCCGCTAAAATTGGGATGCTCGATGCGCGAGCGGACGACATCGAAACCGATCACACGCTCGCCCCTGTCCAGGAGAATGGTTGCTACCTCGCGGCCGATTCGGCCTGCGGAACCGGTAATCAAGACGTTCATCGAAAGAGGGAGCGGTAAAGGTTCATCAGTGTAACACGAGAGCGTAAAGGGCTTTTGTTGACTTAGAAACCCTCATTTAGTCAACTGTTGACCTAATAAGCGTTCGATTGTGGGGGACGCAGGTGGAATACTGCATTTCTCCCCCGCGCTTAGGCTGATATGAGCGCTGAGCTTTTATGATGAAGAGCGATGGATGTCTAAGTAGCGGTATGGGCGAAAATCCGAGAGTCAATAGGGTCAGCATGCGGGACCTAGCTAAGGAGGTCGGTGTTTCAGTATCGGCTGTGTCGCTCGCATTGCGGAATAGCCCCAAGGTGTCCGAGCGCCGACGGAAAGAAATTCACGAAGCCGCTGAGCGAATTGGCTATGTCAAGGATGGTCGAGTGGCTGAGTTGATGGAGCACATGCGCACCTTCCGATCTAAAGAACGCATGTCTACGATTGCCGTCATTATTTCTGAAATTCGCAAGTCAGAGATTTCCAACTACCCAAGGATGGTTACGCTGACGAAAGGAGTTGAGGAAGAAGCCAAGAAAAATGGCTATGGCGTAGACTTTATGTATCTTAGGGATCTTGGAGTTACGCCGAAACGTTTACGCAATATATTGCTCGCCCGTGGAATTAAAGGAATCGTTGTGATGCCATTTCCATCGGGAGTGGGAACGTTTGAAATGGATATCTCGGGATTTTGCGTCTCTACACCAGGTTACAGCATTGTTAAGCCAACGATTAATCGCGCTTGCCCAGGCTTTCTACAAATGATGGACGAGCTTCTTGAGCAAATTTGTCGCTTGGGTTACAAACGTATTGGATTTATTATGACATATCCTCCTGGGGGTATTGGACACAAGCTCTATTCATCTTCATTCCTCTACTACACAATGCTAATTGATAAGAGCCTTCGAATTCCCATTTTGACTCGAGAGGATGTTGGTATTGTTGGAATTCAAAAGTGGATGAACACGTACAAGCCAGACGTGGTAGTCAGCTCGGGAATGGTCTATAGGATTCTCGAGAATTTAGGCTACAAGATGCCTGAGAATCTGGGTTTTGCCAGTCTTGAACTGCAGGAAGACCATTGGCAGGCATCTGGTGTTGACCATCGGTATGGGTTGGTGGGTAGCGAAGCCCTAAAGCTGACGTTCTCTGATATAAACTTGAATCACTTAGGGATTCCAGAGAATCCGAAGGTCGTCCTCGTCGATAGCCATTTCAGGGAAGGCAATACGCTTCGAAAAGTAGGAAGAGCTCGACCTATCAAGCTCAGGACGACGAAGTAGCGAATAATTTGGCGCAATTGTATGAGGATAGTTGTTACAGGTGCTTCAGGTCGATTGGGTGGAACGCTCTGTCGGGCATTAGAAGGAAATGGGGAGGACTTTATTGGAGTGGACCACGTCGTTGACGACTCTGTAGAACTTCCAGTTGTACATGCAGATTTGAGAATAGCGAGCGTGTGTGAAGGATTGTTCGATGGTGTGGATGTATTGGCGCACTTCGCGAACAATCCAAATTGGAATACCGGGAATCCGTTGGATATCTACAATGATAACCTCGTTATGAACCGAAATGTCTTTGGGGCGGCGATTGCTGCGGGATGCAAAAGGATCATATTCGCTAGTTCAATACAGGTTTGCAATGGGTTCCTGCCGATAGATGACCGGGAACAACAAGAGATAGTGACTCCCTACATTCCCTTCGATTCCGATATGCCTGCTATACCGAGAAATATGTACGCTCTAAGCAAGGAAGCAGGGGAGAGCTTACTGCGATTTTATTCGGAAACGCAGGGCATCGTTTCCGTTTCGATTCGGTATCCTCTGCTTCTTGACGAGGGAGAGCTAAGAAAGGTGTTCGAAAAGGGGGGGATGCATCGCGGTAAGTGCTTCGATGCCTACGCCTACTTGCCTATGCGCTCAGGGGCTGCGGCGGCCCATGCGGCGATGACTGCCAGCTTGAGGGGTTATAATCAGTACTTTGTCGCATCGAATGACAATCTAGAGCAACGGTCTGCTCGTGACGTATACGAGGAACAGCTTTCGCGCCTACCTCTCAGGAATTCACTCGAATCCTTGGTCGATTGCATGAAAGCTGAGGAAGAACTAGGATGGCGGCAACCTCGGTCTCTATCAGAGGAGATGATGCGCGATGGAAAGAACTAGCTAATTGTTGAATGAATAGATTTATAGTTGAAAAAATTCGATTGGGAGGGCTGGTTCTGGCGGTCGTAGGCTGCGGGCTGCTTGCAGAAGATCCGCCCAATGTCATCATCGTCCTAGCGGATGACCTAGGAATCGGGGATGTTTCCTTCTACAACGAGAACGCTGCCTGGGAGACGCCGCACATCGATCGCTTAGCGGCCAAGGGCATGTCGTTCTCAGACGCCCATACGAGCGCCTCGATTTGCACTCCTACGCGCTATGGAATCATGACGGGTCGCTACAATTGGCGGTCAACGCGGAAGAGCGGGGGAGGCGATGGCTATTCACCACCGTTGATTGAAGGCGATCGACTGACCTTGCCCGAACTCTTTAAATCGAAGGGCTACCATACGGGAATCGTAGGCAAGTGGCATCTTGGTTGGAATTGGCAGATCGAGGGATCGAAACAAGTGGCCTTCGATGACAAAATTCGTCCGGAAATTGACTTTAGCAAAACGATTAGCGGGGGGCCTCGAGACCACGGATTTGATTATTCCTACGGAACGGCAGCGTCCCTTTCCTCGCCCCCGTTCATTTATGTCGAAAATAGCATGCCGACTGCTCTGCCGAATGGAATCTCCGTTAACTACGACGAAAAAGCGTTCTGGCGAAAAGGACCGATCGCTCCTGATTTTAAGCATGTTGAAACCCTGCCCAATATAGTGGATCGATCGATTGGCTATATCCAGGAACGGGCGGCTTCGGATCAGCCCTTTTTTCTCTACTGCGCTTTCACGGCGCCGCATGCCCCCGTCATTCCTCCGACCGAGTATATCGGAAAAAGCAATACGAACGCGTATGGGGACTTCGTGCTTTACGTAGACGATATGGTAGGTCGAATTTGGGAAGCGGTCGAGTCGGATGATCGACTGGAGAATACGCTGCTATTCTTTACGAGCGACAATGGCCAGTCGCCCCGGGCGGATTTCGAGCTGGATGAGCTTCCGCTCGCGAATCACAATGGCAGCTATATCTATCGCGGAAGGAAATTCGACATATACGAAGGGGGTCATCGCGTGCCATTCATCGCGGCTTGGCCCGGTAAGATTCGAGCCGGCTCGCGTTCGAAGGAGACGATTTGCACGGTTGATTTCATGGCGACCGCCGCGGAACTGCTCGATGTAGACCTTCCCGATGAAGCGGGCGAAGATAGCTATAGCGTGCTGCCGGTATTGACGAGACAGCAGTACTCGAAGCCATTGCGCGAAGCCACGGTCATGCATTCAAGCGAAGGGCGATTCGCTATTCGAAAGGGCGATTGGAAGCTCATCCTATGGCCGGGTTCTGGCGGTTGGGGTTTTCCAGCGACCGAGGAGGAAATGAATGGGCTGCCCCGGTTTCAGCTCTACAATTTGAAGAACGATCCAGCTGAGTCGAAAAACCTCTACGAGTCGCAGCCCAAACGGGTGAGTGAGCTGAAGAATTTGCTGAAGTCCTATGTGCTTGAGGGACGTAGCACACCGGGGGCGCGACAAGCGAACGACGGTTCCGAGCGGTGGGCTGAATTGGATTGGATGGATGATTGAGGTGATGATTCGATGAAGAGCACTTCTGCATCAATGAGCCCTGCGCCCAACGAATCCTTACAGCATAGGGATATCGTAGCGCGGGTGGCGGACACCACGATGCGTTGGCCTTTTCGAATGTGGGGGTTTGGTGAAGGAATCGCGTTGCGCGGGCTACTCGCCGCTTTTCGTGTTACAGGAAACGAATCCTATCGCGAATTCGTATTAAGCTTATTGCAGAACTATGTAGAAAAGAGTGTAGGAACACGAAACGAAGAGCATATCGCGCCCGGGACTGAATTGCTGTTGATGTATGAGGAATGCGGTGACGATCGATTTGTCGATGCCGCCAGAAAACTTGGAGCCCTGAACAAATCCTTTCCTGCTAATTCATTTGGAGCGAAAATGCATCGACCGGATATGGCGGGCTGGCGTAGTCAAATCTGGGTGGACTGCATGGATGTCGATGCTCCATTTTTAGTCCGACTGGGAAAACTCGTCGGGGACGATTCTTACACGAACCAAGGGCTGGATGAGATACTCGGCTATGCGCGAGCTTTGCAGATCGATGGTCAGAGTAATGAGGAAGGTCTATTTTGGCATGGATACGAGAGTAGCTGCGGTACCAATGGGCAGCTCTGGGCGCGCGGAAATGGTTGGGCGTTGATGGGGCTCGTCGAAACGCTTAAATTGCTTCCGGAATCGAGCGCAGACAGAAGTGAATTGACGGATCGATTGAATCAGCTTTGTCACGGATTGAAGCGGCATCAGCATACAGGCGGTTTATGGCATACGGTCCTCGACCGACCCGATACTTACTTGGAATCAACTTTGGCCGTTATGGTAGCCTTTGCCCTTCGAGAAGCTTTTGAGCATGCTTTGGTGGATACGGATGCCTATTCGGAAATGGAGCGCAAGGCGAGAGTCGCTGCGCTTGGATGCGTTTGCACCGACGGTGGATTGGATCGCGTCAGCGATGCCACGCCAATTGGTGAACTTGAAATGTACGCGTCGCGGCCTTTTGGAATTTTCCCATGGGGCCAAGGACCCTTGTTGCTAATGCTGTCCCAAGAATAGCTATGAAAGTCGAACGAATCGAAACGTACGCCGTACAGGCGAAGCCTATAGACGCGAAGAGCTACTGGGGGAGTCGCGGCTGGGGAAAAGAAAATCGCTCGCCCGAGCTTTCGACAGAGTATCCGCCGCCTCTGCGCCGTCGCTTTATATATTCCAAAACGATTGATACGGTACTCGTGAAGGTGACTACGGATGATGGGCAAGTAGGTTGGGGCGAGTCGAAGGCGCCGGTTGCGCCGCAAGCCACGAAGCAGATTATAGATTTGCTGCTATCTGATATCGTTGTCGGCGAGGACCCTCACGATGTAGTGGTATTGTGGGAACGTATGTATGCAGGGATGCGCGTGCGTGGTCACCGGGCGGGATTCTATCTCGAAGCGATTAGCGGCGTTGACATCGCCCTTTGGGACCTCATCGGAAAAGCGTCGGGAAAGCCGCTTTATCAGTTGCTTGGGGGATGCTTTCGAAATCCAGTACGCGTGTATGCATCGGGATTGCCGGCGTTGAGCTACGATCAGCCAGAGGAGGCGTTTGAGAGCTTAGTAAACGATGCGCGTGACCTAGAAAGAGATGGATACACGGGGCTAAAGATGGCGATTGGAAGAGGAATCAAAGGCGACTTGAAAAGTATCCGCGCGGTTCGTGAGGCGTTGGGGGACGATTTCATGATCTATACCGATGCTGCGGGCGTTTATGATCGCGCCCAGGCGATGCAGCTGGGTCACGAGCTTCAGGAACTGGGCTGCATGTGGTTCGAGATGCCTACGGCACCCGAGGATGTAGCGGGCTATGGAGAATTGGCTCGCGCTCTCAGAATCCCGATCGCGACAGATTCATTGACCTCTCGCTATGAGACTGCCGAGTTTATTCGTGCGGGCGGATTGGATGTGGTATTGCTTGACGTTTGCAGAGCGGGCGGAATCACCGAGTGCAAGCGCATCGCTGAGATGGCTGACGGATTTGGCCTCGCGTTCGCTCCGCACATCAGTATTGGCTCGGCCATACATTTCGCGGCAAGCGCCCATATGGCGACCGCCATGCCCAATACGATGACGTCGGAGTACTGGTTTGGCGACAACCCGATTGGCGATTGCCTGTTGCGCGAGCCGCTGCGGTTCGAAAATGGCTGCATGCATACTCCGGACAAGCCTGGTCTCGGAATCGGGATCGATGAATCGGTTCTCCAAGAAATCCTGGCGGGAGCTTGAGCCGGGAGACTCTATCAATCATGGCTAGCGATGCGCTCAGAAAGTTGATCGAACTAAAGCGTTCGAATCCGTATGATCCGAAAAAGACGATCCAAGCTCTTCGGGAGGTTGGAGCGGATGCGGGCAGCGAACCGCGCGAAGGAACCGAGGTTGCTTCGGTGGATGCCAAAGGAGTGCCTGCTGAATGGGTGGTCAATGGTGTACCCGATACGGATACTGTATTCATGTTCTTGCACGGGGGCGGCTACTATCGCGGTTCAGCCCAGGCAAGTCGACGGATTGCGTCGGACTTGAGCGCGGCCTGTCATTGTAAATGCATTACGGTTGACTATCGACTAGCGCCCGAACATCCGTTTCCCGCCGCATTGGATGATGCGTTCAACGTCTATTGCTGGCTGGAATCTAATGGCATTCCCGCAAGTCGTATCGTTGTAGGCGGCAGTTCCGCAGGTGGGGGCCTATCCGCAGCTCTTTTAGCAAGACTTAAACGTGAAAGCAGGGTGCAACCTGCGGCTGCCATATTGCTGTCGCCATGGACGGATTTAACGCAAAGCGCAGAGACCTTCGCTTCAAACGCTGCATCGGATCCTGCCATTTCGAAAGCCTATCTCGATCGAATGGCCTTGGCTTACCTTGACGGAGTTTCTCCAACGGACCCTCGCGCATCGCCCGTATATTCGGACTTGAGCGGGTTGCCTCCCCTGTTGGTGCAGGTAGGAAACTCAGAGACCATGTATGGCGATGCCCTCGCCTTTGTGGCAAAAGCCCGTTCGGCAGGAGTTGAAGTGGCGCTTGAAGAATACGATGATGTCATTCATGGTTGGCACAACAGCGCTCACACAATCCCGAATATTCCAGAGACCCTGAGGGCATTTGAACAGATCGGAGACTTCTTTAAAGAAATCGACAAACGCTAGTATCTTTCTTTTTGGCCTATGAAATTTAAATTGAGTTCTTTCGAATGCGCGATTTCCGCCCTTGCGATTGTAGTCAGTATGGCGCAAAGCCCGGCGGCCCGACCGAATATTCTATGGATCGTGATAGACGACATGGGTTGCGAGATGTCTTGCTATGGCGAGGAATTAATCGAGACGCCGAATATTGATCGTCTCGCTCGTGAAGGCGTTCGATTCACGAATGCCTTCTTGACCTCTCCCGTCTGTTCAACGGCCCGATCGTCCATGATTACAGGCATGTATCAGACCACGATCGGCGCGCACAATCATTTGAGTGGCCGTGGTGAGCGTAAGATCCAATTAACGAATGGCGTGGAGCCGATTCCCGTATTGTTTCAGAAAGCGGGGTACTTCACGTCCAATGGCGACTACCCCAAAAAAACGGAGGGCCTGGGGAAAAACGACTATAATTTCGAATGGGACGCATCCATGTACGAAGCCCCGTACTACCGCGGTAGAAAAGAAGACCAACCTTTCTTTGCGCAGCTCCAGCTTTGGGGTGGCAAGAATCGTCACCGCCCGCCCTGGGATAAGGGAGAAGCCGAGGATTTATTGGGCTCGGTCGTGGATCCAAGTGAAGTCGTCTTGCCGCCGTACTATCCTCGAGATCAGCTAATCCTTGAGGATTGGGCCCAATACTTGGATACAGTCAGGTATACGGACAAGTTGGTAGGCCAAATTCTGGATCAATTGGAAGAGGAAGGAATTCGCGATGATACGATTGTCGTTTTGTTTGCGGATAACGGAATCAGTCATGCGCGAGGCAAGCAATTCGTCTACGACGAGGGAATTCGTACGCCATTGATCATAAGTGGTCCGGGAATCGCGCGTGGTCAGGTACGTGGTGACCTGATCGAGCATATCGACCTTGCGGCGACATCGCTAGCGCTCGCGGAGGAAGCGGTACCTCTATGGATGCAGGGTGACGACATTTTTGCCTCGGACTACAGATCGAAAGAAGCGGTATTCGCAGCCCGTGATCGTTGTGGAGAGACAGTAGACATGACGCGATCCGTCCGCACGACGAAGTATAAGTATATACGCAATTTCTTCCCTGGCAGGCCGCACCTGCAACCCACGAATTACAAAGATACGAAACCCATCTTGATTCGATTGAGAGAGCTGCACGAAAAGGGGAAATTGAATACGCTTCAGGAAAATCTGCTATTTTCTCCTGACCGTCCGATCGAGGAACTCTATGACATCGTGTCCGATCCATACGAAACCATTAACCTGGCAGGTCGCCCCGAGCATGAAGGCCAATTGGTCTCGATGCGGCAGCGATTGGTGGATTGGATGAAGGATACTCATGACCCAGGTCCTGAATCGGATGAAATTTACGCCATCGAAATGGAGTACCAAATCGAGAGGAACAAGCGCAATCCAGAAGGGTACGCAGCCATAAAGCGAAATGTAGAATTGTACCAACGTTGGATGACCGAGAAACCATATGTCCCTTTGTTAGAAGAGTAGGATCGCAAGAGAATGGAATTTCCACGGTTTTTGGCAGTCAGTAGCCTTTTGCTTTGCAGTTTCCCTTTGCTGGGCAAGGAAGGAAACGTCCTGCTCGATACGAAATCGATGGATACGCTGGCGTTGCCGGAGCTTAGCGACGGCGCTCCTGCTGCGGGAAAGCTCGTGTCCGCTACCCCGACGGAGTATGAAGGCACGCAGGTGTATCATCTGCTTTATTTGCCCGTTTCATGGAATTCAGAAGGCGAACGATTGCCTATTATTTTTGAATACACGGGAAATTATTTTCCTCGATCAGGTTCGACGGGCGAAGTGAAGGATGCGGCGCTGGGTTATGGACTGTCGGGAGGAGAATTTATTTGGGTATCGTTGCCCTATATCAAGCATGGGGGACAGCAGAACGAAGTGACTTGGTGGGGCGATGTCGGACTTACGGTCAACTATGCAAAGGTGAATGTCCCACGGATAGTCAGCGAATTCCATGCGGATCCCAATGCGGTTATTCTGTGTGGTTTTTCGCGAGGAGCGATTGGTGTGAATTTCATCGGCTTGCATGATGATGAGATTGCCTCGCTTTGGACCGCATTCATCTCTCATGACCACTTTGACGGAGTGAAGGCTTGGACCAAAACGGATTGGGGAAGCCCTCTGGCGTCTTACCAAGCGGGCGCAATTGAGCGTCTCAAGCGAATCGGAGGACGCCCTTATCTCGTTTCGCAAAATAGGAGAAACTATGGAGCGGACATCTTCATCGGCGCGCATTTAGCGTCGATTGACAATTTCACTTTCCTCTATGTCGATACGGGCAGTGTTTTTGGAATTTTCCCCAATGACTGGGCGAAATCGCCCCATACGGATAGATGGCCTTTGCTACCCAGTATCCACCGTGAGCGCGCTTGGGAATGGATGAATCGAACGGTCGGGGACGTGAAGTAGCCGCTTCTCCTCAATTGAACAATGGTAGCGGCGGATCTCCGAGCCGCCACCGCTCTCTCATCACGTTGCCGCGGAGCGGCATCATGCGAGCGCCTTGTCTCGGCGAAGCTCGGAGAGCGTAGCCGGAATCCTGTTAATAGTGAATACAGGATATAGTTGTGAGGGCTTTCTTTTTATTAACAGGATACGTCCCGCTGCCGCAGGACTACATGATGGCTCGCTTCGCGAGCCTGCATGATGAGAAAAGAGGGGAAAGGGTATTGGTTCACAGGATTTGGCGGAACCCTGTTGATGGGTGGCCGCTTTGGCTGCGGTTTAACCGCTCCGCTTTTGCTTGAAGAGCCAGGTCATGAAGTCGCTCTCCGGATCGCAGCGGTCGCTGCTGGCCTCCGTAATGCCGTTGTCGGCGCCTGTGATGAACTTGCCGGCGATGCCGTGTCCGTCGCCCTTGAAGGTGGTGAGCTTCATGTTGCCATCCAGCGCTTTCATTTCTCCGAATAGCGTTAGCTGAGGCCCGATGGGGCAGGTGGTGTCCTTGTCTCCGTGAAAGGCCCAGACGGGTACATCCTTGATGAGCGACGCTTCGATAAAGTCGTTGTCTTGCGTGCGTCCCGTTCCCGCGCACGGTGCGGCAGCGGCGAAATAGCCGGAATCGATTTGCAAAATGATGTTGATCCCATGACCGCCCATGGAGTGGCCGAGCACGTAAATGCGGTCCGTATCCACTGATGGGAGACTGGAGATGATGGACTTGATGTGATTCAGCTGCGTTTCTCCCCAAAGCTCGGTCGATTGCGGGGCGAGCACGTAGCAAGGAAAATCCATCCGCCTTTGCGGGTCCGCAAGCTGCGCGTTCCAAGGTCTCAGTTGCTTTGCATTGTCGGTACCGCGCCCGCCCCCGCCGTGGAGCGAAACGATTATGGGGTACTTTTTCGAGGCGTCGTACCCTGCGGGTTCCATAAGCCGGTAAGGCATGGGGCCGTCGGAGTGAGGCTCGTAGAGATTGACCCAAGCCCGGTCCCGTTGATTGTCTTGAGCGCAGAGGCTGCTAGCGATTGAAGCGAGCACGAAGGGTATGAGGAATTGGTGGGGTATCATTGTTTCGAAGATTAGAAGTGAATCCGACTCTAGGTAAACAAAACAATTGGAGGATTTCGAGCGTCTAGGGAATTCGAGGCAGGGGCGATTGCGACGCTGCGTTGGTGGGGTCGAAATCAATATCCGTAGCCAATTGAGTAGGGCCGTGACGAAGCGTTCTGGGCTCTCAAGCCACCCCGGCTTCGGAGCGCTTCCCGCGCTCCCGGGCCTAAGACGCGGTTCATGGCGAGGCAGGGAGCGCAATGTGTAGCGCCCAGGAAATGGACGCCTTGTATCCTGAATGGAACGCCATAGAGCGCTTTCAAGTCTACGCCGGATACGATGAGGTTGCGACGTGTCACTTCGGGACCCATCGAATCAGGTAGCGATAGGGCCTTTGCCAGCGCTTGCCACACCTCGAGACTGAAGAAGGTCACATGCCCATTGTAGTCAGGTCGGTGGCGGCAGAATCGATCGCCCTCGATTCCGGAGTCCGCAATGAGGTTTATGGTTGAATGCGAACGTAGATCGGCGCCGTCTAGATTTCCGCCTCGTTGTCCGAATACTTTATGGTCGGGCGCGGTGTATATTCCGTGGATTTCAATAGGGTAGCGGTTCATTTATCCTGCATCAGGGCAGGGATCAATTTCAATCCTTTGAGGTTGTCGCGGAGGCTCTTGGCGGTGTCTTGGCTCTCAATATGATCGAGAATGCCAATAGGGCCCTTGTATCCAGATTCCATTACCGATTTGATCATTGCCATCTCGTGACGGCCGGATCCCACAGGGATGATCTTGTTCTCCAAGGTCTTGTGGTTGACGGTGTCCTTGTCCGCCATGCCATTTAAGTTGATGCAAAGGAGGTAAGGAAGCATTGCGTCAAGGTACTCCTCGAACCGATCCATCTCGTCGTGGCTATGATGGAAATTGTAAACGATGCCTACGTTGTCGCAGCCCTGCCGACGCAATTCCTTGCAAACCGCGATCAAGTTGTCCGGGTGGCCTCCCCAGTTGCGGTGATTGTAGAGGCCAAAGGGGGATCCGAGCGCTTTCGCGCGTTTCGCGAACGGCAGCATGCTGCGGGCGACGGGCGCCACTCTTTCCGCTTGAGTATCCGCGTTGGGCGAAGGGCAGGTTTTCCAGATTTGCGGCCTTAGGCCATGCTTCTCAAAAAGGGCGAATGCGTCCTCGTTCTCGTTCCAGAAGGCGAAGTACTCAATACCCTGCTTGCGGCATTCCAGTATCTCCGCTTCGAAATCGGGATTGTCCGCGTCCCGCCAATTGTAAGCGATGCGCCCGATTCCCATTTCCGAGAGCAACGCAGCTCGTTCGGCCGGACTTCGATTCTCGCTATCCCAACGATGGGCCACGCACCAGGCGACCAGACTGCTCGTTTTGAAATTCTCGGGGATTTCGGCTAGTGCCGACAGCGCCCATAAAAACGCAGCGCCAACTGCGAGAAGAGGTCTTGTGAGCGCGTTCATCGAATTGAAATAGATTGTTGAGAGTTTGCTAAATGCCAAGCATGGAGCCGGCGATCGTTCTAAGGCGATTCCTTCTTGAATGCCCAAAGGCTTTCGAAGGAACGGACATAAAGGGTGTCGTCTACGATTGCGGGCGTGGCGACGATTTCTTCGCCGAGCGTGTTCGTTGAAAGCAATTTGAACGCTTCGCTATCTTCGATGACGAAGAGAGATCCGAGGCTAGAAATGATGAGGATCTTGTTTCCGAATTTTACCGGTGATGCGAAGTACTCGCCTTTGACGCCTGTGCGCATGCCTTCGAAGAACGGCTTCCCAGTTTCTGCATTCAGGCAAGTCACGATTCCTAGGGACTTAACGAGAAAGACGCGATTATCGCTGATAAGCGGCGACGCCACGTAGGGTAGGTGTTTACGCCATTCCCAAGCGATAACGTCGCTCCCATTGAGCAATCCCTCGCCTCCCGCTTCGATCGTGACCATTACGTTGCGCCCCTTACCCGCAGGTCGCAGTAGGATATCGAATTCATCGGTTTCCCAAAATTGGTTGCCGTTCCGATCGAGCCATTTGAATACGTCGCGGGCTCGGCTCGGAGGGAGCTCGGACCGCTCCAGGGCGCCGTCTTCGTTTTGATCGAAGCGCTTGAAGAATAGCGCTGGGTCGGCCAACTCCTCGTTGGTAAACGTCATCTCGTCATCGAAATGGGCCTCGAGCGTATCGCGACCTCCAGAACTGTTGGCGGACCAGGAAGGGAAATAGAGCCGATCGCTGCCCCCGGTGGGTGTGGTGCAAGGAAACCCGTTGGTATCGTCTACCTTCCAATTGAGGCGTCCAGACGTTGGATCGAGCGATACCAATGAACTCGTCCCCGCTATGACCAACTCCGTTCGTATACGATTCTTCCATACAAAGGGAGATGAGTGACTGATTCGATAGCCTAATCGTGGCCGTTTCCAACGTTCCTCGCCCGTTGCGGCATCCAAGGAAAGAATGCAGGGATCGTCGGTTCCATCGCGAATCAATAGGAGCGCGTCCTCGAAAAGGATAGGGGAGGTTCCCGTTCCCATGCCAGTTCGTGGTCGGCTCATTTTCTTTTCCCAGGCAAGCGAGCCATCGAAGTTGAGGGCGACCAATCCATAGTTGCCGAAATAGAAGTAGATGCGTTTCCCGTCAGTGCACGGGGTCGCTTCCGCTGGACCGGACAGGCGGTGGGTGAAGGATTCCTCGCTTTGCGCGGTAACGCTCCGTTCCCAAAGTACGCTGCCGTCGTGTCGGTCAATCGCCAGCATGAGACGCTCTTGGCCTCGAAATGCGGCTAGAAATATTCGATCGCCCCAGACGATTGGAGATGCGTTGCCCCCTGGAATGCCGATTCGCCAAAGCAGGTTGCTATCGGGGCCGAATTCGATCGGGATATCCTGGTCGCCCGCATCCGCTTGTCCTTGGGGACCACGGAACTGCGGCCAGGCATCAGGCGGCAGCGCTTGGGAAATCGCTGAGAAAGTGAATACGGAATTCAGTATTCCAATACATGCGAGAATGATGCGCGCTGATGCGGTTTTCATTCTCGCTGACATTCCGGTAAGGCCGGTGAATCGTTCTTACCGACCCGCTTTATTGCGAGCTGTTACGCTTTAAGGCCCAGCCCAATTGACTTGCAGTAGCGGATGCTCTCTTCGATCTCGGCCTTCTGGTAGTCCTGGGTCGCCATGTCCTTGTTGTGATCGGCTCGATCCGCATTGGGTCCTACAGGCGCTTTCCAGGGCTCGCGTGGAGAGCCTTGGCGGGCCCACTTAATGTAGTTGGAAAGCGTGGACGCTTTCATGTCGGGAAATAGTTTCATGAAGCCGTCTTCCAGAAACGGGATCTCGCGATTGAATCCAGAAATCGTCTCAATGTGAACGGGCACGTTCGGACAAAGCTGAGCGAAGCGCTTGAAGTAGGCTTCCCAGTCAACATCCCCTTTGCCCATGGCTGTCCATTGGACCGTGGTTCCTTTCTCCGATGTCCAGATGGCTGAGTCTCGCAGGCTCGTCGTAAGCGCGTAGGGCCCCATGATTTCCAGATTTTCCAACGGATCCTCTAACGTCCACGAGGCATTGCCCGCATCAAGATTGGCGCCCATGTAGGGAATGCCCCCTGCTTCCGCGATCAAGGTGACGACTTCGTGGGCTTGCATATCGCCGGCGTGGTTTTCGACAGCGATCTTAACCCCTGCATCCAAGGCTTGGGTACGGCAGGCGCGGCATACTTTGGCCGTGTCCTTAATTCGCGCCATGATTCCGCCTTCGGTGGCCCGGTCGTCGCGATTGCCGAGAATGACGCGGATGACGGGCGATCCCAGGGCTTCCGCGACGCGGATAGAAAGCCGCAGGTGCTCCTCCGCCGTTCCCCACGTGTCCTTGAAGGTCGTTGAAGTGGGGCAGATGCTCCAGGTGCCGACGTGAATATCCATTCCCTTGTCTGCCGCCTTCTTGCGGACATCGCGCAAGTAAGGCATGTCCAAGCTCTTGAAGTGATCGAGGTCCGACATGAAGAGGGAGTCGATACCGAGCCCTTCCGCGTATTCTAGATGATCCTCGACCATCCAGTTCATGGCCCGCACGGCGAAGTTGTCGTAGCCGAGCTTGATGCCCATTTTCTTGTGGTGGGCGGCGAGACCTGCCAGCGGACTTGCCGCGGCGGCGATTCCTCCAGCCATTACGGTTTTCACGAATTCTCGACGGGGAGTAGATTGGGTAGGCATAGGGCGTTTCCTTTTATTGATTGGACGCCTATTTGTTGGTCGTACACGGCGCGTATCGCAACCCTTTTTAACGTAAGTCGCTCGGTTTGAGCGGCCGACGAAATACATTATTGCTATCCGTCGACTGGCCCGTAGAGTGGCTCGATGAACCCGTTTTCGCTGCGACTCGGCCCGTTTTCGCTGCGACTCGGCCCGTTTTCGCTGCGACTCGGCCCCCTTCTTGCGCGATATCGGTTCCTGTTCTCCGTTTTGCTCACGATGCTGCCCTTCCTTCCCGCTACCGATATTTCCGCTACTGAGAGGCCTCCCTTGCATGGGCGCCATTGGATGGCGATTACTGGCAAGCCCTTGGCGGCCACCGCAGGAGCGCGAATGCTCGAGAATGGAGGCAATGCGGTGGACGCTGCCTGCGCCATGCTGGCCGCGGTTTCGACCTTGCATGACTCGCTGGGTTGGGGTGGGGAAACGCAGGCTCTGATTTACAATCCCCATACTGGCAAAGTCGTTGGGATAAACGCGCTGGGAGTGGCTCCGACCGGCGCAACGGCGGAATTCTTCAAGTCGATGAATCTCAAGTATCCGCCAGAAGAGGGACCGCTGGCCGCGGTCACTCCGGGAACGCCCGGTGGCTTGATGGTGATGCTGGCGGAATTTGGCACGATGTCGCTCAAGGAGGTTCTGGCGCCCGCCATGCAGCTGGCGGAGGGATATCCCATCGAAACTCAGTTGGTTCTCGCCATTGAGAAGAACCAGGATCTGCTGCGGCAGTGGCCCTATTCGAAAGCCCTGTTCTTTCCGCATGAAGGCCGGCGTCCTGAATTCCCCAAGCCTGGCGAGCTCTTTAGGCAACCTGATCTTTTGGATACGCTACAAAAGTTGGCGGATGCGGAAGCCGATGCGCTCAGCGCCGGGCAAGATCGCAAGCAAGCGATCCTATCGGCTTACGACCGGTTTTACCGGGGCGACATCGCTACTGAAATCGTTCGCAGCGCTCGGGAGCAAGGGGGCTTGTTCACGATGGAGGATTTGGCGAATTGGGAGGTGAAGATCGAGGAACCGGTGATAACGAACTACAAGGGAATCGATGTCTGCAAGTTGACCTCCTGGGTTCAGGGACCGGCCATGCTGCAATGCTTGAACATGCTCGAGGACCTCGACCTGAAGAGCATGGGCTACAACAGCGCCCGCTATATCCATGCGCTGTACCAGGTTATGAACCTCGCTTTCGCGGATCGAGACTTCTACTACGGCGATCCCTACTTCGCCCCGCGCGAACCGCTCGAGGGCTTGCTTTCGCGCGAATACGGCCGCGATCGGATGCGCTTGATAAACTGGAACCGGAACAATCCAGACATTCGCCCAGGCGACCCCTATCCCTACCAGGGCGAGGTAAATCCCTTCTCGGATCTGCTCGAGAAATGGTCCAATCTAAAGAGGCCAGTTGAGCCAGAAGAAATCGCCATGAGTCGTGAGGACTTGAATGAAGCGTTTCGTCGTGGCACAACGTCGATACAAGCCGCTGGCGAAGACGGATGGGCGGTATCCATCACGCCGAGCGGCGGCTGGGTACCTGCGGTGATCGCGGGCAAGACTGGCGTGTCCTTGAGTCAGCGGATGCAGAGCTTCGTGCTAGATCCGGCTGAAAATCCTTTCAATGTGGTAGAGCCGGGCAAGCGGCCTCGGGCTACGCTCACGCCGAGCATCGCGCTCAAGGACGGCAAGCCCTTGCTTTGCTTCAGCGTTCAAGGAGGCGATACGCAGGATCAGAATTTGCTGCAGTTCTTTCTCAATGTCGTCGAATTCGGGATGACGGTTCAGGAAGCCTGCGAAGCGGCGAACATTACAAGCGGCCAAATGCGCAGCTCGTTTGGGAGGCACGTCGCGGAGCCGGGATTGCTGACCTTGGTCGATGAAGTGCCGTCCTGGGTACGAAAGGAACTGGGCCAGATGGGCTACGAAATGACGTTCGTAAAGAAGAACTCAGGTCCCATTACGGCGATTCAGTTCGATCATGCCCACGGCACTCTCTGGGGGGGCGCGAGCAACCACGGTGAAGATCACGGCATCGCTTGGTAAGCGCGTTTTACCGAGAAGCGATATTTGCCCAATCGGCGCATCGCAGAGCTTGTAATTGAGGCTCATGTAGGAGATTATTGAAAGGCCCGAACCTGCGTAACCTATGCTAACTCCAATGAACCAGAGACTTCTCTACGCTCTCCTGCCGTTTCTCCTTTCCTTGACGGCCTTAGGCCATGGCTTGGCTCCGCAGCCACCGAATGACGAAGCCCGCAAGATCGTCTTTCCGGATACCGACGAGCATCTAACGCTCGTATTCGATCGCATACCTATTCTGTATTTTCCGATGGCCATGTATGGCCAAAGGTTCGGGTAGGCGAGGCGACGCGCGATGGCTTGGATGCCCTGGCGATAACGGAGCACTTGGAGTATCAGCCTCATATCGCGGACATCCCCCACACGGATCGGAATCGCTCTTACGAGGAAGCTGCCAATGCCGCACGCTACTCGGACTTGCTGGTGATTCCCGGCGCGGAGATCACGCGCAAGATGCCTGCGAGCCATATGAACGCGATTTTCATCGATGACGCTAACAAACTGTATCACGTTCCCGGGTCCGATACCCCCTACAACTCGACGACGTTTCGCGATACGGCCCGCGAATGGCCTGCCCAAAACGCGGTAGACGCGGCCAATGAGCAAGGCGCCTTCGTTTTCTGGAATCACTCCTGGTGGGCATCCGACTTCCCTAATGGGATACCTGTGGTCTCCGACTTTCACAAGCAGAACATCAAGAATGGCATGTTGCACGGAATAGAGATCGCCAATGGAAAGAACTATTCCGAAGACGCGTTCCAAATCGCCTTGGACAACGACCTCGCCTTGATTGGGACGTCCGATGTGCATGATCTAATCGATTGGGACTACGAGCCCCATAAAGGCGGGCACCGGCCCGTTACCTTGGTCTTCGCGAAGGAGCGCTCGGCAAGCTCGATGAAGGAAGCCCTTTTCGATCGGCGTACCGTCGTGTGGTACAAGAACTGGCTCATGGGACGGGAGCGGGATTTGCAGCCGCTCCTGAAAGCGTCGTTGGAATTCGAGGACGCGGCTTACCAGGACGCCGAAATTCTTAGCGTCACGATTGCAAACCACTCCGATGCCGATTTCCATCTGCGCAGCCTCAGCCCGTTCGGACTGCACCGTCACGCAGCCACGTTCGTCGTAAAGCAGCACAGCTCGGAACGCCTCATGGTTCGCACCGGGAACGCAGTCGAATCTATAACGATGGAGTTCGAAGCGCTGAACGCCTACGTTGCCCCTAGTCAATCGACTCGAATCACGCTATCGGCCGACGTGGAGCAATAGCGAAGAAGACATGTCTCTTGTTCCCGCCATCATAAGAGATGAAATAAAGGCGACTACTAAGGAGGGGGAATTTTAAGTTGACATATATCCGTAACGGATATACAGTCGTCGCATCGCTAAAAAAATACAGTCAATGGGCCGCTGACTCCGGCGGCGCTTCACATACTGCTAGCCTTGGCGGGCGGGGACCGTCATGGCTATGGGATCATGAAGCGGGTCAAGGCCGATACCCAGGGGAAGGTAAAGATGGGTCCAGGCACGCTTTATGGATTGATCGGACGGATGATTGAGTCGGGTCTAGTGCAAGAGAGCGACAAGCGGATCGATCTGGAGATGGACGATGAGCGGCGCGTCTACTATAGGATTACGGGGCTGGGCCAAACGGCCTTGGCTGCTGAGTTGCAGCGCTACCGGGAAGTGGTCGCAATTTCCAGGGAGATTCGGCTATCGCCGTGCTTTGCCTGAACGATGAGCGCTATGAAGACAATTCAACGGCTTCGAACGGGATACGCTGCGCTCGTTAGTCTCTATCCAAAGCCCTATCGAGATCGGTTTGGAGAGTCGATTGCGCAGACCTTTACCGGCTTGCTGAGGGAGCGTGCCGGGGCGAAGCGAGGTGTTGTTATATTTGCAATGTGGATCTATTTCGAAACCTCGCTTGGGATCGCCAAGGAGAATCTATCGTACTTGGCGGAGCGGAGCGGTCCCTTTGCGCGGGTCGCAATGTTCACTGCTCTTCTGTTGTTTCTGCCATTGATCGCTATGCAGTTTACGGATGAAGTGAACTGGGCCCTGGGAGATTTTCTGGTTGCGGGTGTCCTTCTTTTCAGCGCAGGTGGAGCCTTTGCATTCGTCACGCGAAAAGCCCGACATTCCGCCTATCGCTACGCAACTGGGATTGCGGTGTTTTCGGGGTTGGCCCTGATTTGGATGAACTTGGCGGTGGGGATCATTGGCAACGAAGAGAATCTTGCCAACGTGATGTATGCGGGAGTACTTGCGGTGGCAGGGATCGGTTCGCTTGTCGCTCGCTTTCGACCAATTGGAATGTACCGAGCATTGGTTGCGACCGCCGTGGCTCAGCTACTCGTTTCGGGCATCGCCTTCATTGCCGGATGGGGAGCGGCAATTCTTATCGACGGAGTCTTCGCTGGCTTGTGGATCTGTTCGGCCCGACTTTTCAAGCAGGCCGGAGATTCAGAGGCCCTTGAACATCAGGAAATGGCATAGATTCGATTCATATCATGAAATCGAATACGATCACTTGGTTTTTCTGTATCCTTTTCTTTGCGATCGGTGTACTCAACGCCTTCATCATTCACATCGTACCCGGCGCGCTCTACATACTCTTGTCGCTCCTATACCTTCCTAAAGCGAATCTCCTTCTCAAGATGAAATTCGGATTCTCCTTGCCAATGGCAGCGAAGATAGGCCTTGGGCTGGTGGCGCTCTGGGGCACGCTCGCCGTGGGCGACCTTGCGGAGCGGTTCGGACTATAGCTTAAGGAACGCGAGACCGTTGTTGGGATTCATCGGAATCAGAAGCTGATTCTGAATGGAGTCGTAACCCATAGAGGCGGCGCTGGGAATCCCAGTGGCGATGATTTCCGCAGCTTCCCCGGGTCGGATGCGCGAGATGCTGCCAAATTTTACGCTGCTGACGTATTTCGTCCCGTCCTTCATGATCACGAGGCCGTCGTTTCCACCTTCAACGGCCCGCTCGACGCGAACGATGTCTCCGGCAGGATTGTACGTTATGACAGCGGCGCTCCCAACGTTGACGACGACGATATTGCCATCCATGTCCATCTCGACCCCATTAGGCAAGGTAATGGGTCCACCTTTCGCGAAAATGGATGAAGAACCGTCCGGATTGACTTTGAATACTTGCTCGGGTTCCCGGGTATTGGACACGTAGACGGTACCGTTTTTCGACACGCCGATCCCATTCAGAAATGTGGAACCCGGAACGTGGGTCGACTTGAGCGGTTTTCCAGTAGCCAGATCGAATGAGCGCACATGGTCGACGTCAGCCACGTAGAGGACGCCGTCTTCAATGACGCTACCGAGCGGATTGTTCAGTATAACGCCTTCTTGGTTCGCGCTGATCCACTTGGCGGTGTGGACGCTGCCATCCGGATTGATCAGTGAAACGAAGCCGTCGTTCTTATTAGGATCGGTGCGATCGCCGGAGTTCATCGCCAGAATGAGGTTCCGCCTAGGGTCGAAGGTAGCGCTTTCGCAGAAATCGAAGCTCCCGAATACTTTCACATTGGCGGACATTTCCATCCGCTCTCCGGCCTCATTTGTCGTGCCGAGCGGCTTGCCTGCGTTGAACTCCTGAGCGTGGCTCGTGAGCGCCGCGGCGAAAACGAGGGTGGCGATTGCGGCGCGGACGTTGAATTTGCGTGAGAAAATGGGAGAAATTGAGGTATTGGTCATAATAGCTCTAGAGACTAGGCGATTGTTAGCAGGAAGAAAAGCCTCAAGTTTGAAAGGATTTAGAGGTAAAAATCGGTGTGATCCGTTTGTAGTTAGATATTGAATATAAAATAGATACGGTTCTGATTTCAAAACAGGAATTTTATTAACAGGATACGTCCCGCTTTGACGGGACTGCATGATGTCTCGCTTCGCGATCCTGCATGATGAGAAAGCCAGCAAATAGAGATTCGAGTGCGACCTATTGAAATTTCAAACTCTCATCATGTAGCTGCGCAGCAGCATCACGTGAGCGATCCCGCTAAGCGGGAGAGCGCATCCTGTTAATAACAAAAATCGGACGGCTGCTAGTTGACTGCCTGAGGCAGGTTCAGGTCATTGTCCCGAACGTCCCTGAGCTTCTCCGCTAGTTGCGCTTTGAATCGATCGACGGTTGAAGCGTATTCAGGATTCAATGCTAAATTCGTATACTGCCCTAGGTCCTTGTTAATGTCGAATAGCTCGATGCCGCCGGATGCGTCTTCATTGTACTGAATGTAGGCCCAATCGTCAGTGCGCAGGAGAAAGCCTTTGCGCATGGGAGCGACGCTGAAGACCGTGTCGCGAACCGTGTATTCAGGATCGTCGAACATTGGGGAAATGTCTTTTCCTTGAAGCCGATCCTGCCTGGGGAGTCCGCACAGGCTGGACAAAGTGGGGTAGAGGTCCAGCAGCTCGGTGAGAGAGTGGCATACGGCGGGCTCCTTACCCGGAACGCGAATGATAAGCGGAACTCCGGACGATTCATCCAGCAAGCTCACCTTGGCCCAGAAATCATGCTCTCCGAGATGATAGCCGTGGTCGCTGGTGAAGATCACGATGGTATTGTCTTCCTGGCCTGATCGTTCGAGCGCATCGAGCACCTTGCCCACTTGCCTATCCAGAAACGCCACTGATGCATAGTATCCGCCAACGGCCTTCTTTTGGCGGCGTATGTCCATCTTCATGTTCTCGCTGGTCTTGTAATTGATTCCTGGGGTCGGAATGTCGTCCCAGTCGCCTTCCAGCTTGGGCGGCAATACCATGGAGTCGTAGGGCAAGTAGTCCTCGTAGTATTCCCGTGGAGCGACAAAGGGCACATGCGGGCGCACGAATCCGACTCCGATGAAAAAGGGCTCTTCCCTTTTCGTTTCGATCAGTTCAACCGCCTTGGCCGCTGTCTTGCCATCGGAGTGGACAGAGTCGTCGCCGTCCGCTTCTACCACGACGAAGGTGTTGCCTCCCATGACAGGCTTGGTTCCGTCCGGATTCCCCTCCAAGGTTTCGCCGGTTCCGGGGGCTTTCCATTCGGGCCCGGGACTGTTGAATCGCTCGGTCCAAGAAGCGGCGTCATCAGCGCCATGGCCCCCTTCCTCGATGCCGGTGGGTACGCCCATATGGAATATCTTGCTGACGCGGGCGGCGTAATAGCCGTTGTTCTTGAAGTGCTCCGACCACATGGCCCGGTCGCCGATCTGCGGACGTGGATTCTTGTACCCCAAGGAACCCGTGGCGTGTGGATAGTAGCCCGACATGAATGACGCGCGAGAGGGTCCGCAGTAGGTGCCTTGGCAATAGCCCCGCGTAAACAGCGTTCCCGTCTCGGCGAGTCGGTCGATGTTGGGCGTCTTGCAAACGGTGTTTCCGTAGCAGGACAAGGCAGTCGGCGTAAGGTCGTCGGATATGATGAAAAGGACGTTGTAGCGCTGGGCATTTTCTCCGCTCGATGCCGCAAACGCGACAAGGACGAGTACGGCGCAAAGAAGGGATCGAGCTTGGAAGAGAGGTTTCATGAAGCGGTCTTTCGGTCCAGAGAATCGTTCGAGGTCGCGAATGCGAGAACAAACGGCATTCGGAAACTCGGACCGCTGCAGGGCAGCAAGTTCTCAGTTGCGATGCGCCGGAATTTCTTGTAATCCGATTGCTTGTTCTGAAATGACAAAAGCCCGAATACCCCTGCTTACTTTGCTATGCCTTCCGACACTACTTGCGGGACCCTTGTCCCTGGAATACGAAGGAGATATCACTGAGCTTCGCGAGCTCCGGCAGGTGGATGCCCATCCGGACTCCTGGAGAGTCTGGCAACCCTTTATCACCCAGTGGAGGAACCGGCATTTGATCGTCGCCTTCGGCGCCATGGCCAATGGGAAAAAAGGACATGGGGGATATCTTTGCCATGGTGTCTCGCAATGACGGCGATACGTGGGACGAGCCCGTGGCGATTTTCGATCATGACGTTTGGCAAGGCGACATCCAGTTCGCCTACGCGAATCCCGTTCTTTTCAAGCCGGAGGATCAAGAGGTGGTTTGGTGCTTCGCTATGCGTTGCTCGATCAAGCAGGAAAACAGCGAGGAGTCGAAGCTGGTAGCCGCGTTCTCGGCGGATGGCGGCCGATCTTGGACGCCGGTCGAATTAGCGATGCATTACACCGGCCCCTTGATCACGAATGCGGGGGTGGTCGAGACGACTATAGATGGGAAAAAGCGCTACCTACTGCCTGCCCACCGGAATACTTTGGGCTCCGATCCACGCGGCAGCCGCGATCGCTTCGTTCTGAGCAGCAGCAGCCTTTTGGAGTGGGAGTTGGAAGCCTACATCCCTCTACCAGAGATGACTCGAGTCTTTCTACACGAAGGAAACATCGCTCATTGGGACGATTCCAATGTATTGAAAATCGTGATGCGCACCGCTCACTATGACGATACGAGCAAGACGACCGATCCGCCGCGAGCGTACTCCAGCATCAGTCGCGATGGGGGACAGGCCTGGAGCGTCGCCAAGCCCGAGCCCGAGCTGCACAATGCCAAGTCGAAAGGCTATTTCGGTTCCACAACTGACGGTCACATATACGTGTACAGCGATGGTCCTGCCCAGCGGGACTACAGCTGGCCGGGATTCCCCAATGGCGGGCGCACATCCCTGCGCTATAAGACCAAGTCGACGAAGGGAGAATGGAGCGCTCAGAAAACTTTCTTTCACGCGGGCGTAAAGAATTCCTACCCGACCCTCGTGGAGGTGGCTCCAGGCGACTTTCGGGCGGTCTGGGACAGCGGTACGGAAACCCTTCCACGTACCCGGATCCTATTCGGCAAGCTGTCGTTGAATAAGTAGATCCGTATGAACGCTCGAACCAGCCTCTGCATTATCGGGTCGATCCTGACTGGATCAGCCTTTTCGCTCGATACAATCGCGGATGACAGGGAGATCTCCCTTTATAGCAAAGTCGATATTCCGGCTGTCTTCCGGCAAACCAACGAGAAGGGCGTTTTCGGAGGGGATATCCGCATCGGCGATCTCAGTGGCAATGGCGTATGCGACTTCATTGTCTACCGGAGCGCTCAGGGAGGGGATATTCGCCAGCATGACGGAGGCATCAAGCCGTGCTATATTGCCGCCTTCGATATCGAGGGAAAAGCCCTTTGGGAGCAGGGGGAGGGAGGCGATCAGCCGGTACGCCCAGGACCCGTTTGCGTGTATGATTTCGATGGAGACGGGATCGCGGAGATCGCGAACCTCTGGCATCGGCCAGAATTGAAGGCCGATGCTTCGACGAACTGGCTCACGCTCTCTGACATGGTTCTGCAAATACGATCGGGAAAAACCGGGCGCGTACTGCGCGAGCGACACATCCCGGAGATCGCGTCTATCCGTATCGATAATCCAAAATCGTATACGTGGCCGCACCAGCGCATATTGATCGCTAACTTTCGCGGATTGGAGCGTCCCCGCGACCTATTGCTCAAGGCGGGCGATACCTTGGTTGCGGTCACGGATCAGTTGAACGTTCTCTGGACCTATCGTATTCGCCTCGATGATGAAAGCCGCTTTCCGCCCAAATTTCCGGCTGTAGGCGATTTGGATGGGAATGGTCGTGACGAGGTTCACGGGGGCTACTTCTTGCTTTCTCCAGAGGGCCGCCCGCACTGGAAGCTCGAGCGCTCAACTTACATGGACTCCGTTGCGATGCATCCCTGGGATTCGGGAAAGATGCGGGCGATTGGATCGGGCACGCCTCAGGTGATGGGGATCGACCCGGAGCCGATTCTGGGCTTGGAGGAATCGTTCATTCCGCATGGGCAAGAGTTGCGGGTCGCGGACTATATCGCCTCCAGTCCGGGGCCGGAGATGGCGATTCGCAGTCACGGGCACGAAACCCGCGTGAAAGTCGTGTCGCTAAAAGGAGAGATATTGCAAGACTTCGACCTGAACGAAGCCCCTAACAATACTGGAATGGAGAGCGTGTACTTCGAAGGTCCTGATAGCCCGGCCTTGCTGTTCAATGGAGGCCTGATGTGGGATCTCAACGATCGGTCTTCTTTCCCGCTTCCCGGATTGCCGCCTGCCAACGGGAAATCGGTCCATCGCATGGGATTCTATCACGCCATTCCTGTGGATATTTCAGGCGATGGCAACGAAGATCTTGTCGTATACGATCCCACAGCCACAAGTGTATACGTGTATTCAATACAAGAAAGCAGCGCGGTTCCTGCAAGTAGCAAGCGTTTTGGCGCGGGACCGCGCCAATATAATCCGAGACTAATGGATTGAAAGAGGAATAGGCGTTCTTGACGCGGCCCCTACTTTGTTTGATAAATTCGAAACTGCCTCGCATTGTAATCGCCTAGGAGACGATCCAGCTATTCGAGCGATCCTATGAATTCGATATCAAAGACCAGAATTTGGATTTTTCGATTGCTGCTTGTCGTTGGCGCACCGCTGTTGTTTCTAGCCTTGCTGGAAGTGGGTTTGCGACTTGTGGGCTATGGCAATCCCACATCTTTTTTCATTTCTCAGGAAAACGGTACCCTCGGAACCAATACAAAATTTGCCTGGCGCTTCTTCGATCCACGCATCGCTCGCATTCCGGAACCGATATCGATCGCGCCACGAAAACCCGAAAATACGAAGCGCATATTCGTTCTCGGAGGTTCTGCGGCTCAAGGCGTACCACACGCTGCCTACAGTTTTTCGCGCATTCTGGATACAATACTCGAAGAGCGCTACCCCGATCAAGCGTTCGAAGTGTACAATGTCGCCATGACGGCGATCAACTCGCACGTGGTTCTGCCTATCGCTCGAGAATGCGCCGCTCTCGATCTGGACTTGTTTATTGTATACATGGGAAACAATGAGGTGGTCGGCCCCTATGGGCCGGGATCGGTGATCACTGCCTTCCAGCCCAATCTCGCCATCATACGCGCCAGCGTTTGGATCAAGTCGACGCGTTTGGGTCAGCTGTTGGGCGCTGTTCTCGGGGGAGTGGGAAGCGTTCCGGAAGGCCCCGGTCAATGGACAGGCATGGACCTTTTCGTAGACAAGGTGGTTTCTTCGAAGGATCCACGACTCGAAAGCGTCTATTCCCATTTTCAGTCCAACCTTGAGGATATTGTCGATGTGGGACGAGGGGCGGGAGCGACTGTACTCGTCAGCACGGTCGCCTCCGTTTTCATCGCTGCACGCGCCGGAGCTCTCCGAATCGGATCAGCAGAAAGTAAAAAGCGAATACGAACGCGTGACAGAATGGATGGAGCAGGGCAGGCATGAAGAAGCATTGGCCTTGATCCAGCAGCTCGAATCTATCGATCCTCAATATGCTGCCCTTGCCTATGCCAAAGCCCGCTGCTACGAACACCTCGGTGAGCGTAACAAAGCGCGTCTAGCCTATAGCGATGCCCGTGATTTGGATGCCTTGCGCTTTCGGGCGGATACCGTATTAAACAATCGTATACGAGAAACGGTTCGTTCGTTCCAGGATGAGGGTGTCGTTTTGTTCGATGCGGAGCGTGCCTTTGGCGGAAGCGAAGCGTCTGCAGAAACAATCGCGGGATATGATTCCTTTTTCGAGCATGTGCACTTCACCTTCGAGGGCAGTTTTCAATTGGCGGAAGGATTGCTCGAAAAATTGCCGATAGCGCTCCCGGGACTTGGAGCCGTTGAAGCGGAGCGGTCCTTTTCCCTTGACGATGCCGCGGCAGCGTTGGGATGGAATGACTGGGGAAGAATCCAGCAGCTGGACGGGATACTGCCGCTCATCGACCGACCGCCATTCACGTATCAGCTGGGGCATGACGAGTGGATCGCGACGCTAACGCATGAGCTCAATCAATTCTACGCAGCCGTCGGAAGGGACAATGGAGCGGGAGCGTTGCAAAATTTTCAGGCTGCCTTGGAGCGCCGACCTGAGGATCCCTATTTACACCAATTGCTGGGGGAGATGTTTTTCGCTCTAAATCGTTTTGATGAGGCGCAAGCGCGCATTGAGACGTGCCTAGACATTCATCCGAGCAGTCACGATGCCTACATGCAGTTGGCCTATATCTACTTCAGGTTCGGCAGAGTAGAGGAGTCGATTCCTTACTTTCGACAAGCGATCGCGCTCAGTCCCTACTATCTGCAGACGCAAGTGGATCTTGCCTCCGCCTTGGCTCATTTAGAGCGATACGATGAAGCGGAAGCGATCTGCAAGCAGACCGTCGAACGCCAGCCTGAGGACGCCGCTTTGCAATTCGGTTATGGATACGTGCTGCTTCAAGCGGGCAAGTGGAATCAGGCTGAGGAGCGATTGCTTAAAGCGTTTTCCCTAGAGCCAGACGCCTTCCCTTTGCGACAGATCGTGGATCCCCAGCTGCGAGCGGAGGGCAAGCAAGATCTGAGCCGCGCCTTCGACGACTTCTTCATCGCGAGCCAATCGGATCGCAGCGAGGCGTATGGGCGATTGATCGACTATTATTTCGAGATTAAGGATACGCCATCCGTAAAGTATTACCAAGGGCTACGCAGCGTTTTGAGCAATCCCGAGGAATAGTCCTAGCGATGCGTAAGGCGTTATAACGATTACTCTACCGCCTCTAGTTCCCTTAGGAGTCGACTCACGACTTCCGGATGGGCGGCGGCGATGTTTTTCTGCTCGCCAATGTCCTTGTCCAAATTGAACAGGAGCGGTGGGTCATGACGCGTGCTGGGAGTCCGTTGCCGCGTATGCGGGTCGGTTGGAAGCCGGGTGCTGCGGTGCAGCTTGAAATCGCCCGAACGATAGACGTCCGGGTTGTAGAACCAGGTCGTTCGAGGACTGGGCTTTCCGCGCAGTAGCGTTGGAGTCAGATCGGTCGAGATCCAGCCGGGCTTATCTTCGGGAACCGTTTCGGCTCCAGTGAGCGTGGCGAAGGTGGCGTAGAGATCGAGATTCACCCCAATGCCGTCGACTTCTCCGGGCTCGATCATTCCGGGCCAGTGAAAGATTCCCGGTACGCGATAGCCCCCTTCCCAAGAGGTCCCTTTCTCGCCGCGTAGTGGTTTCGCTGTTCCGGCATGACGCGGACCAAAGACGGTCCAGGGCCCGTTGTCGCTGCTGAAGATGATGAGCGTGTTGTTTTCGATACCCGCGGCTTCGACGGCTTTCCTGACTTCGCCAACGGACCAGTCGATTTCTTCGACGACGTCGCCGAAGGCGCCGCCCTCGCTCTTTCCCTTAAAGTCTTCCGAGGCAAAGATCGGAACGTGCGGCATGTTGTGGGCGAGGTAGAGAAAGAACGTTTCCTCTTTCTTATCCTCTATCCATTGAACTGCTTCCTCTGTGTACCGTTGGGTGAAGAGCGATTGGTCAGCGGGGTGCTCGACGACTTCGCGTCCGCGGATTAGAGGAGTCTTCCAGGTGTCGCTCGTTGCCTTGTCGAAGGCTTCGAGGGTTTGCTTGGGAGGTCCGGGAGCGTCGTTGGAGCCGGGAGTTCCAAAGTGGTAGTCGAAGCCGCATTCGAGCGGGTGCATAGGAGTCTGGGTAAAGTCTTCCGGGTAGCCGGCCAAGTGCCACTTGCCGAGAATCGCGGTTGCGTATCCTTGCCGCTTCAGCATAGCGGGGAGGAGAAGGGAGCGATCGTTCCTGAGCGGCTCCTTTTTCAGTAGGGCTGAGTGACGCCCACTCATGAGTCCCGTGCGACTCGTGACGCAAGCGGGCCCAGACGCGTAAAAACTGGTCCATCTTTGACCCTCGGTGGCGAGTCGGTCGATATTGGGCGTCTTGATGGTTTCGTTCCCGTAGCACGACAGGTCGCCGTAGCCTAGATCGTCGACAAATATGAGAATTATATTCGGCTTTTCAGCGGCATCGAGGAATGGAGAAAAGAGGAAGAGAAGTAGGGGAATTGGGCGGAGATTCATATTAGAGGAAGCTATACCGCATTGTATCTTGGCTGGCAAGACGCGGTGTTGGAGGCGAGCGCTGATCGCCCGCTACCTCCAAAAAGCCGGTTCGTTCTTTCGAAGGATGGATCGTAAGCATATGGTAGTCGCAATCGTGCAGCGAGATTGATTCTACGGTATTGAAATACCTGTATCCCTCTTTAGAAACCTTTCTAGCAAAAGTAAAAGCGGTGGTCGCAAAGAATCTGGACGTGGGCTTCATTTGTTGAATCGAATGAGAATCGTTTATATCTCTGAATACAATTAACCTCGAAATTGTCTATTCTCGTATATACAAAATAGTTTCATTGCAGAACGAAAGATCCACGAATCAATAATAGTCGGAAGATGCTTATCGATTTCACGAAATCATATATCAATGCGAAACAATAAGAAGGTCACAGGAAAATTGCCGTTTATTTTTGCAATTATTGCGCTAACATCGGCTGTCATCCAATTTAATTTCGGTAGCGATTTTGCTATGCTTATTGCAATTTCCGCCTTGTTGATCGCCAACGTTGGTGCCTTGGTCTTGCAGGGTCGATATCCGATTTCCGTCGGAGTCAGTGTAAGTTTGCTAGACACGATCCTAGCCTTGGAGCTACATACAACAAGGTAGAAGTTATTTGCAATATGCATACATTATTGCGGGTATTGGATTTGCGTTAGCGCTTATGATTCTTCTGGTTCGGTCCCGAAAATCTTAGGGCGTCACCATTCAAGATTTCTGCGATGGCTTTGCCGGCCTCGCCCGTAATGCGACACTGTTCAATTCTTAGATCGGATAGCATTTTTAAGGATATCAGCTCAATTGATAGTCATTGATCTAGGGCTTTCAGAAAAGTATTTTGATCTAGGGATCTGATTCCTTGCCCAACTTGGTGACACTCTCAGTGTTTCAGGTAAGCCAAATTCGTTGCCTCTCCAGGATCAGTGGATCAGTCGAATAGCATCCAATGTTTAGTCGTTCCTTAAATATAACGAGTACGGAGAGAAAGCGCAAAAAAGCCGGTCCCCCTATTGAAGGAGGACCGGCAGTAAAGAAAACGATCTAGATCGCAGGGCGCTAGAAGCTGATCGTATTGGTCAGGTAGATATCCCTTGGGTTGGGATTGCGGACAACCGCTGTTCTTCCGTCTGGATTGATGACAACGGGGATGTAGTCATCGTCACCCAGCGCATTGCGGATGTTTAGCTGGATCTTCCAATCGTACTTGTCGTTGATCCGTCTTTTGTAGCTTGTCCACAGATCTGCATTCCATTCAGCGGGCCCGAAGAAAGGACGATCGAGACGGGGGAGCAGGACGCCGCTCTCATTCAATTGGAGCTCGTATCCGGTAGCCGCCTTGGACTGGTAGCGATAGCCCCCTCCAAAGCCCCAACCTTTGAACCTGCCGTCCAAGATATCATAGTTGGTGGTCATGTTTACGCGCCATTCGCGTTGCTCGAGCGAAACGGTGTTATCCTTCGCCTGCTCTCTTGCGAGCGGAATGAGCGTGTTGCTATTCAAGCGGCTCCCGAAAGTAGCGTCCGCATCGTTGTCCGGAGCATCCTGAAGACCCCAGATACCTTCTCTTTGCATGGCAGCCACTACTTCATCGGCGACCTGGCTCAGTACCGGAGCGGTATTCGAAGTAACGGTTTCTTGCTGACCAATGTTCAGCAGCATGCGCCAATTCTGGGTCAAGTTGCCAATCAGCTCGATTTCGGTTCCTTCTGCCGTGAACGACCGCGTTGCGGTGAGACCGACTATGGGATCGATGAAGAAGGTCGCGCCGACATTTGGAAGCGTCGGCTCGTAGCGGGCATTGATCTGGGTCTCGATGTCTTGTGGGAGGTAGGACCTGATAGCATTTTGCACATCCGCGTAGGAAGTGAAGGTGCCTGCCTCGGGGAAACGAGTGGGATCCGTCGCTTGAGTAATGATTTCGTCGAACGGATTCCCTTCCGCTTCGATGACGCCCCAACGGAACGCGCCCAAGGGACTTAGGATCGCGTTGGCGGCGCCCGTCAAGTTGGCGTCGACGTTGGCGCTGGACATCTTGAACTTGCTGATGCGCAGGGATAGGGCGCCTTGAAGGAATTCAAAACCGATTCCGTGCTCTTGAGTATCTCCCGTTGGGCTGGAAAGAATGTTTCCTCTAATATCGCGCCGTGTCGTCTCAGGCGAAAAGTTCTGCGATTCATTCCAGTGGAAGCTTACCCGAGTGCCACCCAGGTCGATCAGGTCCTCCGGCACGTGAAACACGACGCTGTTGGTACGCGTACCGCCGCTGATGGCAGGATCAGAGGTATCAGCTAGCTGGGTTTGGCCGATATCGGCCGCTCCATTCGGTCCCCGACCTAGGCTTGCCTGGCCCGTATTCACGGATTCGTCGGATCTCCATCCGATCAGTCCCACGATGTTGCCGTTCCACCATCGACTCTGCCAGGCCAGCGCTTCCGAGGTTATGACCTGCTCGTTTCGGCGAGCAGAGTTGAGCGTGAGCCGAGGAGTGAACGTATTGTAGAATGACGGGTCCCCGGATCCTGGAACATAGGTTTCCAGAGTAGACTCGGCTGGAACTCCCGGCCCGAGCTCAGGATTTGGATGGTCGTTCCAAGAAAAGAAGTACTGGTCGCCTTCCTGCGGCCTAACGGCGTTGATGTGCTGGGTGAGCCTAATGTCGCTCCCGGATTGGTATTCAGGGCCCCGCAAGTCGCCTGTGATGTAGGAATACATATATACATTGCGTCGGCCTCCAGAATCATTGCCGGAGAAGATGTCGGACGCCTCGCGAGGCGTATCCACGCCATCCCAAACGTAGCGTTGATTTAGCTGTAGATTGTCAATGGTCTGCTCATTCCACAATCCAGTAAAGGTGTGTTTGCCAAGCCATCCGAGAGGGCCGTCCCGTTCGGTCATATTCAACTCGTAGAATGCGGTGGCGCGGAGGGAATCTCGAGTGGTTGTCCGGTCTGTGGGAGGGTGGGATCTCGAATAGATCAATGCCCTACCGGCATTGGGATTGGGCTGGTCATTGGTAAGGTGCGATGCCGTATCGATCCGAATTTCCTCATCCCACGGGAATATTTCATAGTTGTTGTATGTTTGTTCGTCAACCACGAGCTCGATACCTCCCTTGCCATTGAACAAGGACTGTTCAAAGGCGAAGTTCTTGGCATCCCAGTCGTGGGAGGCGAATTCGGTCGTGCCTTCCAGGAGGAGCTTGGTGTTGTCGATTATATTCCGGTCCATGACCACGGGAGGAGTGAATCCGGGTGTGCGTCCTCCCGAGTAGATGGTTGTCGAGTGCAGCACTTCGAACCGGCCCCGAGGCGCAGGAACGGTGTTCCAGAGTACGCGGCCTTTGACGCCTTGTACTTCCGGCTGTCCCGGCAATCCAACCGAAGGAATCGGCGAATTGATGTCGTTCCATGTGATAGGAATGTTCACCCAAGCGGAGAGCGTATTCGGAAATCCATTTCGTCCGATCGGTTGACCTTCGAGGGTGTTGATGATGGTCTTAGGAGAAAACAGGCCGAATGAATCGTCCGTGTTGTCGACGTATCCAGGAAGCGTTACACCGGTGATCGCCTCAATGCTTCGATCCACTTCGGGGGCGAACCAGCTGCTGAAACCATCGCGTGGTGGGAGTACGTTTACGGGAGTGCCTTCGATCGAGCCGTCCTCGAAATTCGCCTTTATGGTAGTACGGCCCAAGAAGTCTGAGTTCTCATTTTTTGAGACGAGCCATTCCGCGGCAGCGTAGAACCGCTGGTCTTCTTCGTATGCGGGCTCTTGATGGAATTTTAGATCCTCATTCAATAGCGAAACCCGCACGGCGAGCTTGTCCTCGATAAGGACCTTGTTGTAGTCGAAGGTTTCGCGATGGCTTCCCGTTTCGCCAAGACGAACTCCGATCTGGCCGAAGGTTTCTCCGAGAGTGGCTTGCTTCACACCGTTGTTGATGATGCCCCCAGGGCTGCCCACTCCGAAAAGCAGGGAATTGGGGCCGCGATTTATGGTTACGCGATTCGTATTGTAGGAATCGAAAGGAATGTCCGTGAGAAAGTACCCGCGGGTGAGCGACGCAGAAGCCAGCCCTCGAACGCGCTGGGCATTGTTTTGCGGATTGGCGCGTTGCGCGTCCGTCGAGGGCCCAAAGTTGGTGGACTCGCCTCCGGCAAAATTTCCCATTTCGCCGCTGACTTCCGTATTGAGTCCGTAGGAAAGGACGGTGCCTGCGTCGGTAGCCCCCGTGTCCTCGAGAAACTCCGGAGTAAAGACGGAGATGGCTGCTCCGACATCGCGCAACTGCGATTTAATACGGGTTCCCGCAAGGGTAGAGGTAGCGGCGTATCCAGTAGAGTCTTCCGCGGTAACGGAAAACGGGGAGAGCTCGAAGATCTCCTCTCCTTCGTCGTCGTCTTGAGCGACGAGCATCGGGCAACTCGCAATAGAGAGCCCGAGCAAGCCTCTTAAGAGGCCTGCGAATATTCGTTTTTCTAGTTTCATATTAGGTTAGTGGGGGGTAATTTACGTTTGCTAAATCGGGAGTGTCGCACTCACGATGAAATCCAATTGCTCAAGCTGGTTTGAAGACTGCCTGCATCGAGCAGCTGGTAGAAATTGCGGGCTGCGAAATACTTCAGGACTGCCTTGGGAAGAGGGTAGCATTTAACGTCGTTGTAGCCTGAACGGGGTAGGGGTATGGGGGTAGATTATCTATTGTAGAGCATTCTATCGTAATCCGGCGTTTTCAGATTGTATTTTTTATAACCAAAAATGGTATTTTTTCGCCATAGACATCGTATTAGCAGAGTTAGGCGATCGAGGATAAGCCCATCTTTTGGTAAGATTTGCGTTTCATTAACGAAAATTATGACCGAGAAATAGGCGCTCGATCCCAGGGAAACGGGGTGTTCCGGAGTAGTGCCGGCGAATGACTCGAGAATCGCTTTCTTGCCCGCTAGAACAGCCCAAACAAATAGGCTGTGAGTCCTCCCCAAGCGGTTCCGGAAACCATGCTGAGGATAGCGAGCAATACGGCGTGAGGCATCCACTCTTCGTTGTATGCCGCGGTTACTGCGGGCGCGGTAGAGATGCCTCCCAAATTGGCCATGCTGGCAATCGGTACCCATGCCATGTGCAGCTTGAAGGCGCGCGCTACCAGCATCATGAATACGTAGTGGAGCAAGAGCCAAACCACTACTGCGACGGCGAATGAAATCGGTAGGCCAAACCCGTTGAAGTCGAGCTTCAGGCCCAGAATCGCCATGATGAGCACGATGCTGAACTTCGCGATTTTCAAAGCCAGAGCGTGGCTCCACCAAGCGATGGCGTTGCCCAGCAGCAATCCCCCGATGGATAAGACAACGATTTTCCAAATGAAGGACGGGACTGTGAAATAGGCCGCGATAGCGGTGGCGACGAGCGCGGCGACCGTCAGCGTATTCCTGCGAGCATCGTGTTCTACGGTTTCTGAAACGAAATCAGGGACCTCATCCTTGATTCCGAACTTCTGATTCAGCCAATCGCTCCGCTTGATCATTTGAAACATGAAAATCGTCCAAAGATTAACAAGAACGTTGTCGAGAACCAGGATTGCCAGGAAGAGCGATTCCGGACAGCCAACGATTTCCTTCAAGACGAGCTGGCTCGTGCTTCCTCCGATCCAGCTGCCGACTATAGGGACCAGTCCTTTCCAGTACCCATCGTCTATGAGCATGGCATGGAGCGCGTCGGTAAAGGGTAAGGTCGCAAGCAGTATCAGGATTGGCAATACGGCAATGATGAATGAACCCGAAACGAAGAGTCCGATAGGCCGAGCTCCGATCACCTTTAGCTGGCTGATGGAAAGGGCGCTCATCACGGATACGATCGCGATGGGAATGATCCATTCCTTGCTCCATTGATGTAGGACAACCCCCGAAAGATCCAAGTTGAACGAATGCGTAACGAGGGCAGGCACGACGTAGGCGAACAGGATCGCCGGAAACCAATCGAGAATCCGGCGAATCCAAGCCGTTTCCTGTCGAGTCAGCCAGGTGACGATGAACACGGTGAACAACGTGAGCAGGAGAGCGATTGGTAGGGCGGGGTATTCGATAAGGGCGTTGAAAGTAGCTCGTTCGGTAATTGTCAACCGCAGGGAAAGCGGGAAGGGTCAGCAGAATCCTTTTCGAGAAACGCTTGCAGGATTCGGATTCACGTTTCCCGAGGCATAAACTTGGCGAGAATAGCGCCGACGATGGCTCCAGCGATCACGGCATAGGCGAAGTTGGCCAATTAGCCATCCCCATGATTGTTGCCACCAGATGGCGTCGCCGAAACGAGCGACGAAGGCTCCCGTTGTGGCGACCAGAACCACGAATCCCACTCTCCCGCCATACTCGGTCTTCTTACAGATTTGCTTCAGGAGAAGAGCGAGCAAAATGCAGTAGATCCAGCCATGCAGGAAGCCGGTACCCATCATGGACATTGGGTTGGCGACCCCATTGGGTTTTATGTGCACCATGGCAACAGGGCCTCGTTTCTGGAGCTCCGCCATTTCGTCCGTTCCTGGATCCGGGAAAATATACGTGCCCTCGGAGGGGAAGCTAGCTTTCAGCGACAGGGCCACCGCGTCGGAAGAGTGACCGAGGACGTTGTAGGGAATGCCGCTGATGCCGAAATAGATGAAGCCCCAGATAAAGAGGGCGACCGCAGCGAGAAAGGAGCCGAGCAGGAGGTTTTTCATAGGGATCAAGGGGTTGAGATAGAAAGGCTGTAATTTGATGTGAGAATTGAATCGGCGCAAGCCGGCTTTCGAGGCGTCACATTCCAGGCGATTTCTCGATTGCTTTATCAGGTTGAGTCAGTCCCTGTCTGCTTATTGATTTATCTGGTAACGCAAGCTGAAGAGTTAGCGTTCAATGCCTTGTAGACACCCGATCCTATTCATGGCCGCTGATACCGTTTCCAAAACAAATTATGGCAAGTTGCTAAAACGAATCCTGATTGGATTGTTGATTGTATTGATCGTATCCATACCGATTGTCTACTATCTGTTTTACGTACGCGTAACCAATGGGGGTCTTGAATTCGAGAATGCACTACGTATTCCGGAAGCGCTCGAATCAGAAATGGTGGAGGGCAAAAAGGTGTTCGAGCTAAGGCCCCAGCTCGGTCGCATGGAATTTCTGGAAGGAAAATCAGCCGAGACGATGGGATACAATGGCAATTTCCTGGGCCCTACGATCCGGGTGGATAAAGGCGATGAGGTGGTCATCAATGTCACCAATGAGCTAGACGAAATGACGACGGTCCATTGGCACGGCATGCATGTGCCGCCGGATATGGACGGGACTCCCCATCAGAAAATTGTAGCGGGAGGAAGTTGGCAAGCACGCTTCCCCATTCTGAACGAAGCCTCTACCATGTGGTATCACCCGCATCCCCACGGGGCGACGGCTCAGCAGGTGTACCGAGGGCTGGTAGGGCTGTTCCTAATCGAGGACGAGAACAGCAAGAGCTTGAATTTGCCTAGTGAATACGGCGTCGACGATATTCCGTTGGTTATACAGGAACGACTGTTCAATCGGGATGGTTCGCTGCATTACGAGCTCAATAAAGGCGCCTACTACGGTGACGCCATCCTGGTGAATGGAACGCTAGATCCGCATGTAAGAGCACCTGCAAGCCTGGTACGCTTTCGTCTGCTGAACGGATCGAATGCCCGCGACTACTACTTTGGTTTCGAAGACGAACGCAGTTTTCATCAAATCGCGACTGATGGCGGACTGCTCGAGTCGCCCCACGAGACGACGCGCATACGCCTGTCACCGGGCGAACGCGTTGAAATCGTCGTCGACCTGAGCGATGGCGAAGAGGCTTTGCTGAAGACATTCCCTGATTATGGACTGACGCTATTGGCGGAGGCGGTTTTCGCCGACGGCATCGGCAACGGACAATTCGATATCCTCAAGATCATTCCCGAAGCCACCGATCGAGTTGCGGCGGAGCTCCCGCAAAGGCTCAACACGATCGAGCGCTGGGATCCGGAGGATGCGGACAAGACGCGGCGCATGATGCTGGGTGGCCCCGTTCGAGAAGGGCATCCTATGCCAGGCCCAGGCCCGAGGATCCCTATCAATGGCAAGTTGATGAGCATGTCCCGCGTTGACGAGGTGGTGGAGCTGGGTGCGGTTGAGATCTGGGAGCTCGTGAACCGAGGAGGGCAGGCCCATCCGTTCCACATACACGATGTTCAGTTTCTGATCCTGGATCGTAACGGCGCGCCGCCCGATGCCAGCGAATCGGGCTGGAAGGATACCGTTCTAGTGAATACGAACGAGACCGTGCGATTCATCACCCAATTCAATACCTACGCGGATCCAGACATCCCTTACATGTATCATTGCCATATCCTGGAGCATGAGGATGGCGGTATGATGGGACAGTTCCTCGTAGTCGATCCGGACGCTCCCTAGTCGCTTTTCGGCTCGGGCTTGAGAAATCGGGATCGGTAGCTTCCTAGACTTCTGACAGCGTGCCGACGCTGTCTGCAAACTGGTTGGTTTCCACGCCTAGGCGTTGAAGCATCGTTAGGTAGAGGTTGGAAAGCGGTAGCTCCTGGAAGTCGACTTCTCCCCGCCAACCGGCATCGGTGCTGATGCCGGAGGTTGCCTGGTTGTCCTCGTTGCCGGAACCGTACTTCAAGTACTGCCCGTGGGTGAAGCCCATCTTCTTCCCTCCCGCGAGTATCAAGGGATAATTGCGGGACAGGTGGAAAGCGCTGGATGCGGAGCCGAAGAGAAGCAGCGTATTGTCGAGCATGTTGCCGTCGCCTGCCGGTTCCGGGGTGGACTTGAGACGCGACGCAAAACGGGCGAACTCCTCGCTGAGGAAGTTGCAATAAGTGCCGAAATTTTCCCAACCACCGGGCTCCCGCGTCTTGTGCGTGAGCTGATGGGTTAGGTTGAAGCCCACCGCGCGTGCCAGGTAGTCGCTAACCCCGACCCCGTTTTCGCGGCCAAGCTGATAGGTGGCCACTCGGGTGGAATCGGTTTTAAACGCCAGATAAATCAGCTCGTACATCGTGCGCAGGAAATTGCGCGGATCTTCAGGAGTTACGTCGAGGTTGAGGTGGTTTACGTCGACTTGAGCGAAAGGGATATTCAGCCACCGCTTGGCTTTCTCCACCTTTGTTTCCGTATCGCGAACGGATTGCAGATAGTCATCCAAGCGATCCTTGTCGGCATGCGACAGGCGCCGTTTCAAGGCGCGCGCGTCGGCCATCAGGTCGTCCAGCGCGCTTTGGCTCATGGCGAGCTTGCGGGCGGCATCTTTGTCGCTGGTAGCGAAGAGCGTGTCGAAGATGCGCTTCGGGCGGTGCTCCGCGGGAATGGGCCGACCGCTGCGATTGAAGGAAAGAGTCTGGGCGCCGCGAGGCGAGCCGGTGCCGCCGTCCGTGGAGAGCACGAGCGAGGAGAAACGCGTGTTTTCGCCCACCTGTTCGGCATAGAGCTGATCTAAGGATATGCTGTTCTGGTAGTCGCCATCGGCTCCGGTGTTGGCCCCTGTCAGGAACTGGTCCGCATTGGAGTGTCCATGCACATTTCTCACCGAAGGGTGGGACAGTCCGCCGAGAATCGTCAGGTCGCTGCGCAGCGGCTCGAGCGGGCTCAAGCATTTGGTAAAGGTGTAGTTTTTGCCGATGCCGTGGGGGAACCAGGCCCAGTCCTTGTGAGCGGGATCTTCATTCAAGGGCATAGGTACGCCGTCCGGCATGTAGAATGCAGCGAAGCGCTTTACGTTCGAGCGCTTGGGCGCTTGGGCGAGCGTGGGAAAGGATTCGAATAAGGGGAGGGCGAGGGCGATTCCGGCTCCTCTGTTCGACTCTCGCAAGGGCCTTTTCCAATCTCTCAGGATCGGTTTCCGTTCTGCGCGCCTTGGCGATATCCGCTTCCTTGAGCGCGATCATTTTCGCTTCCGCCGCCGTTGCAGGAATGGAGTAGTAGCGCGTCTCCGGGGGTACTCCCTCGATAGCCGCTCTTTCCAGCGCGTTTCGACCCAGCTCGCGATAGGTCTCAAACTGCATCACGGACATTTGCAGCATCTCCGAGCTGTTCTCGAAGCCGTCTTCCGAATAGGTTTCCGGGGGAAGGTTCTTGGCGAAGTCGAACGGCAGACCCAGCAGATCCTGCAAGGCATAGTTGTATTCGTAGCGCGTCATGCGTCGGAAGGAGGAATGACCCTGCTCGCTGCGACGTACCTGCGAGGCGATTTGCAGCTCGTTGGAGAGCCATTCGATTACCTTGCCTTGGTCCGGACCCGGCATAGGTTCCTCGTCCTCAGGTGGCATTTCGCCGTTGCTCAAAACGTCGATCACCTCGAGCCACCAATCCACGTCGGGACCTCGCAGTAGGTTCGGATCCAGGGCATCTACGCGAAAGTCCGCTTTCTGCTTTTCCTCTCCATGGCACCGATAGCAATTCTCCTCTAGAATCGGCTCAATCTCTGCCTGAAATTCGTCCAGATTGGGCTCGGGAGGATCAATCCCAAGATTGATCGCCTTGCGCGTTCGGTAGGCGGATGATTCCGCCCCTAAGATCCGTGCCTCGTCGAGCGATTTAAAATCGGATCGAACCGTGGCGACTCCCGCTAACAGTAGAGCGTAAAGAGTGACTAGAGTCTTGGGCATTCTGCGAGGTTGTAGCGAGGACTTGGAGAGACGAGCGAAATACAGCGTCGAGGATGTCCTACTTTATTGGTGGAAGGGCTTTTTTGGACAGGCCGACCGAGGCTTGAGTCGACTGAAAAACACGTTTCATTCAATATTGTTCGCGATCCCTTGCGACGGGTCCAATTTTTTCCTCGCGACTGTTATTCGAGTCGTGCAGGTAGGATAATACGCCACTTCCTCAATCGTAACTGTATGCCCCAATGAACTATCTCGCACGAATCATCTGGCCCGCAATCGGGCTCTCTTTAGGGCATTCTTTCGCTGCAGCTCAGTCGGTGGATTCCTCGACCCGCTTGGATCACCCTAGCATCGCGAGCATCTCGCTTTTCGCGGAGAATCCGGACATCGTAACTCCGGTGGGGATCACGGTTGCGCCGGATGGACGCGTATTCGTTCAGGAAAATCATACTCACCAACGTTCCCCTCGGTATAGCGGTCCAGAGAAGGACCGCATCCTCGTTTTTGAAGATACCGATGGCGACGGCGTTGCGGATAAACGTTCCGTGTTCTACGAGGGCCACGTATTTAGCACGGATCTCCTATTCGGTCCCGATGGGCATTTGTACGTGGCCACGCGGTGGTTTGTGGGTCGCTTCCCCAATGCCACCACACTGGCCAAGGCGGAAGGCGACCCGGAAATTTTGGTGACCTGCGAAACCGAGGGCGAATATCCGCACAACGGCGTGGGCGGATTGACCATCGATCCCGCGAATCCGGATTGGCTGGCTTTTGGCTTTGGCGAAAATTTGGGAGTGGACTATACCTTCGTCGGAAGCGACGGGATCGCTCTGTCCGGAGGTGGCGAAGGGGGGTCTACCTACCGATGCCGCACGGACGGTAGCCAACTGGAGCGGCTTTCGACCGGGCACTGGAATGCATTCGGCATGGCCTTCGATTTGAAGGGCAACCTATTCTCAACGGACAACGATCCCGCCAGTACGCCGCCCAATCGGCTCCTTCATATCGCTCCCGGCGCCGACTTTGGATACGAATTTCGCTACGGACGAACCGGAAGCCATCCCATGGTCACCTGGACGGGCGAGAATCCGGGTACGCTGGGAATGGTTACCGGCATCGGCGAGGCCGCTTGCGGTATCGTCCCTTTCGGTCCCGGGCAAATGCTCATCGCCTCTTGGGGCGATAACAAAGTCTATCTGCACACCCTAGTTCCGAATGGGCGGAGCTTCGCGGCGACGCGAGAGAATTTTATTTCCGGGACGAATGCGTTTCGGCCGGTTCATTTCGCGTACACTCAAGATGCAAGCGCGCTTTATATTTCAGACTGGGTCGCATCGGACTACCCTGTCCACGGCAATGGCAGGATTTGGAAGGTCACTTTGAAGCGACCTGCGGACTTGGAGCCCAGGCCTCGAGATCCCCTTCCAGAGATGACCTATCGAGAGGCGCTGAAGAACCTGGGAAGCTCCGATCCCTATGTCCGCAATGAAGCGGTCCGCGTGGTTGCTCGCGATCCTAAAGAAGACTGGCGAACGTTTGACGATCCTGTTGCGCGATCCCACTATGCGGTGGCTTTGCGACGCTCTGGGTCAGTGGACGCTGCGAAACAGATACCCGATCTATTGAAGGATTCCAGCGAACAAGTTAGCTATGTCGCCATAAAGTGGATATCAGACGATATATTGACGAGCTATCGTGCACAACTACTGGATCAGCTGGATCGGGAAGATCTCAGCCGCAAATTGATGCTGGCAATAATGGCCGCCCAGCAGCGCCTGGATGGAATGCGCCCGATGGACCTGCCGACGCCCGCTCAATTGCAGCCCATTCTCGATGACGCCTCGAAGCCCGCCCGGCTTAGAGCGCTGGCGCTTAGTCTTTTGCCCGAGGACGCCATTGCTATGGAGACGCTTTTAGCGCTAACGCGCGCCGCCGCTCCAGAGATTCGCCTAGAAGCCGTCCGCAATCTCGCCAGCTCAGGCAATCCGGACGCGAGGAGCGCCCTTGCTTCGATAGCGAAGAATTCCAGTCAATCGCCGACAATACGAGCTGAGGCGATTCTCGGATTAGCTGCGGATCCGCAAGCGGAGCAAGCGCTGCTCAAGCAGCTCAGCCAAGATACGAACGCGATCGTAGCGGCGGAGGCCATGCGGGCGCTTTCAGGAGGAGGCCTGGCGTCGCGAAATCTAGAGCCTAAGCCCAGCTCAATGGATGCATCGCAATGGGTAACGATGCTCAAGGAAGTAGGGAGTACTCAAAATACGGATACAGGACGACGGATTTTCTTTCATCCCACTCTAGCTACCTGCGCGAACTGCCATCAAATAGAAGGTCGAGGTCTCAGGGTAGGGCCGGACCTCACTTCGATCCATCGCCAAGCTGGAGTCGATTCCCAATGGCTGCTCACCCACATCCTCAATCCATCGGACTCGATTGCCCCGCAATACCAGCCTTGGCAGATTGTTATGAAGGGCGGTGAAACGAAATTGGGATACGTCCTCCGCAAAGGCGGAACCAGGGAAACGTATATCGGAATCGACGGTGAAGAATTCAGCGTTCCAAAAACTCAAATCGAACGAACCGAAGAGCTATCTATCACCTTGATGCCGCCCGGGCTGCTGGATCCTCTTCAACCCACAGAGATACGAGACTTGATTGCGTATCTATTGCATGACGAAAAATAGCCGATCACCGCAGAAATTGGTCCCGCCAAATAATTCATGAAACACACACGATTGAAACTCATTGTCTCCTTAGCTCTGATCGGCGCATCGGCCCAAGCCTCGATCACGCCCGTACCGGATTTGATCGAGCCGCAAAAGATTGAAAATGCGAAGCCGAGAAATGTGGTATTCATCTTGTCGGACGATCATCGATACGACGCCATGAGCTTTATGGGGCATCAATTTGCCAGGACGCCTCGCATGGATTCCATGGCAGCCAATGGCGTGCACCTTAAGAACGCCTTCGTCACGACTTCATTGTGCTCACCGAGCCGGGCCTCGATTCTTACGGGGCTATATACCTTTCGTCACCGCGTGATAGACAATCAACGCGCGGTACCGGAGGGCACTCAGTTCTTTTCGCAGTACCTGCAAAAGGCCGGATACAAAACCGCCTTCGTGGGCAAGTGGCACATGGGCCATGCGAATGACGGCCCCCGTCCGGGCTTCGATTACTGGGTCAGCTTCAAAGGACAAGGCAAGTACTTCCCGCCCACGCCAGACTACACCATCAACGACAATGGCCGGCGCGTAAAGCAGGACGGATACATCACGACGTTGTTGACTCGCTACGCAGTCGATTTTCTCGAGCAGCAAAAAGGGAAAGAGGAACCCTTCATGCTCTACCTGTCGCACAAGGCGGTCCATGACCCCTTTACGCCGGAAGACAAGCACCGCGGCAAGCTCGCCAATACGCCCTTCGTCAAGCCGGACAGCGCCGCGCCAGTGGACGGCAACGCCTTGAATCGGCCTCGTTGGCTGCTCGACCAACGCAACAGCTGGCATGGCATGGACTTCGCATTGCATTCGACCGAAGGCATGGAGCGATTCTACAAGAACTACTGCGAGGCCCTTTGCTCGGTGGACGACAGCGTCGGAGCGGTTCTGGATCAATTGAAGCGTATGGGAATTTACGACGAGACCCTGGTCATCTACATGGGCGACAACGGCTTCATGTTCGGCGAGCATGGATTGTTCGACAAGCGCGTGGCCTACGAAACTTCCAGTCGGGTGCCCATGCTGATGCAATGCCCAGACCTCTTCGAAGGAGGGACCGTGGTCGACGAAGTGGTTGCTAACATCGACATCGCTCCGACCATCATGGAGGCGATGGGGGTGCGCAAACCGCCTCATATGGATGGCCAAAGTTTCATCCCTTTGGCCCAAGGAAAGAGCATTCCCTGGCGAGACTATTTTCTATACGTGTACTACTGGGAACAGAATTACCCGCAGACCCCGACCCATTTTTCGCTTCGAGGCGACCGTTTTAAATTCACGACTTACTACGGGCTTTGGGATACGGACGAACTGTTCGATATACAGTCCGATCCGATGGAGCAGAACAACCTGTTTCACGATTCCGAATACGCGGATGTAAGAAAGCGCATGCAAGATCGGCTCTACGTTATGATGGACGAGCTGGGCGGCATGGACATCCCTATGAATCCGCCACGCGGGAATCAGCAGAACAAGCGCCTCCGCGGCAACGCCTACCATGGACGCAGCGGCGAGCAGGCCGCCGATTTCCCCGAAGCCATGGTTGTCGAGGAACCGCTTAGGAAAATCCTGAAATAAGTACCCAGCCCGAGAACAGGTAGCGGCCGGTCCTTGGAATTCCGCCACCCTAATTCCCATCATGCAGGATCGCGATGCGAGCCATCATGTAGTCCCGCGCTAGCGGGACGTATCCTGTTTAATAAAATTCAATGACTCTCCTCAGTAGCGCTGTTTATTTGTTAACAGGATGCGCTCGTGCCTCGCTCGCATGATGCCCTTGCAGGGTTGCATGATGAGAATGTTTTGGGGGCTTTGCCTGCCGACTAGTTTCGAACCTATTTTCAGCTCTGCTGAAACCCATTTCCCGATTCCACTTAGTGGGAGAGGGAGCTAGCGATCGAAGTGAGCGATGTTTCAAATCGTTTAACGGAAATCCCGCCCATGCCAGATTGTGTTCGTTGCCCGAACAGTGGTGGCCCAACTCGCGTCGTCTTACGCATTGCGGTAGCGAATTCACTCGCAACGATATTGAAGATAGGTTTTGGGATAGGGATCTACAAAAACACCTTACCCTATATTGATCATGCCTCGATATGTAGCTGTTTTCATCGCGACCCTGTATTTAGCTGTTTCCGCCGTGGCCAACGATACGCCCAAAGTCGTCTTCCTTACTGGCGACGAGGAGTACCGATCGGAAGAGTCGATGCCCATGCTGGCCAAGATTCTCCGTCGTGATTTTGGATTCGACGTATCGGTCGGCTTTTCTCTGGGACCCGATGGGACGATCGACCCGAACGCGGCCGACTCCCTGACGGGAACGGAAGCCCTGGCCGACGCGGACCTGATGGTGCTATTCCTGCGCTTTCGGCGACCCGACGAGGAAGGCTTCCAGCGAATCCTCGCTTATCTTGATTCCGGTAAGCCAGTGGTGGCGTTTCGAACGTCTACCCATGCCTTCCGATTTACGCAAGATTCGCCGCATGCTGGATGGGGCTATCAAGACGACCCCACGTTTGTCCACAGCTTCGCAGGGGGCGAACTGACGCGCGAGCTTGTAGGGCAAAAATGGATCACGCATCACGGCCACTTCGACGATGGAAAGAATCCACTGACCCGTGTGAGCTTGGATGCTTCCGCTGAGGGCCATCCTATATTGAGGGGAGTGAAAACCTTCGACGCGTATTCATGGCTCTATCACGTTGAAGGCGGCGGCGACTCCGTGGCAGGAGACCCTCAGTTTCTCCTCAATGGAAAATCGCTGCGCTCCAATAAGGAAGAGCGAGGACAGCTCAACCAGTACCCGTTGTCCAATCCAGTGGCTTGGACAAAGACGCAAAATGGGGGCTTCAACCATGCTCGCGTTTTCACAACAACCCTGGGTCATCCTTACGACTTTAAAATCCCGATGATGCGTCGCCTCGCTCTGCAAGGCATCCTCTGGGCAATGTCGCGAGAGGATCTGATACCTGAAACAGGAGTCGAAACGGATACGGTTGGAACGTATGAACCTAACAACTCAGGCTTCGGTGAAACGTATAAAGCCGGCCTAAAACCAGAGGATCTAATAAGCGAGTAGTGCAGACTTTTTTGTCTAACAGGATGCGCTCTCCCGCTAAGCGGCGACATGATGAGATTTTGAATTGTCAATGAACTATACTTGAAACTCTATTTATCGCTATCCTCATCATGCAGTCCCGCGCTAGCGGGACGTATCCTGTTAAAGTAAAATTGTCTAATCATAATATCCAACTTACAATTACAATGAAACGATTTTTAATCTCGTTAATCGGTCTCGCTGTTCTCGCTCCTTCTTCACATGCCCAAACGAACGAGCCAGGCTCAGGTGAGCGTATCGTTATCGTTGGCAGCGGGATGGCGTCGCGTATGACGAAGTTCGGTCATTTCGAATCTGAAATGTACCTGAGCTTTCCCGAGAAGGATCTTGTTATACGCAATATGGCCGACGAAGGGAACACTCCCGGTTTTAGGCCGCATCCAGGTCGGCACTACGACTACCACTTTGCTTTTCCTAGCGCCAAGGAGCTGGTGAAAGAGGAATATAGAATCGATACCCGAAGCGAGGGCCATTTCGAATCGCCTGATCAATGGCTCACGCGATTGCGGGCCGACACGATTATAGCATTTTTTGGATACAATTCATCCTTCGAGGGCGAAGCGGGGCTCGAGCGCTACAAAAAGGAATTCGAGGGATTCGTGAAGCATACGCTTACCCAACGCTACAACGGATATGGTCCACCCAAGCTGGTGGTCGTGTCGCCTACGGCGTTCGAGGACAAGCCCCGCGATTTCGATGGGCCTGACGCAGCGATGATCAATGGCAACTTGGAACGCTACAGCTCGGCCATGGCGGAAATCGCGGCCAAGCACGATGTTTTCTTCGTCGATGCCTTCGAGGCGTCGCAGCGATGGTACGAAGAAAGCGAGGTCCTCACAACGGATGGCGTTCTCCTGAATGATCGAGGTTACCGGAAGCTAGCAAAGTTTTTGACCGAATCCGTTTTTGGCAGCCGCTCGATCCGCGAAGGGATTCGTGCCGCAGTGACCGATGCGGTCAACGAGAAGAACTGGGCCTGGCTGAACAATTTCAAGATTCCCAACGGCGTCCACGTCTATGGACAGCGCTATAACCCCTTCGGCCCGCAAAACTATCCGGATGAATTGCGGAAGACCGAGGAAATGACCGAGGTCCGCGAACGAGCCGTGTGGGCGGCAGCAAAGGGGCTCGCCTTCGATTTGGCAGCTGAAGATGCTAAGACGCACGCCCTTCCACCCGTGCCGACCAACTACACGCCCAGCGCCAAGAATGGTACAATCGAATACCTCGCTGGCAACCGTTCGGAAGGGGAGATTGACACGGCGGAAGGCTACCGGATGGAGCTATTCGCGTCGGAGCAGGATTTTCCTGAATTGGCCAATCCCAGCCAAATTGCCTTCGGCAACAAGGGTCGCCTCTGGGTGGCTACCATGCCCAGCTATCCGCATTACCGCATCGGCGATCCACGGCCCAGCGATAAGCTGATCATCCTTGAGGATACGAACCAGGATGGCAAAGCGGACCAGTTGAAAGTGTTCGCGGACGACTTGCATATGCCGATCGGATTCGAGATCGCCCCGGAAGGCGTGTACGTCTCGCAAAGCGATAGCTTGGTTTTGCTCAAGGACACGAATGGGGATGATTCGTACGATGAAAAAGAATACATTCTCAGCGGTTTCGACGATCATGATACGCACCATGCCATCAGCGCCTTTTGCGTGGATCCGTCCGGCGCGCTCATCATGGGCGAAGGATATTTCCTTCACAGCAATATCGAAACGATCTATGGCCCGGAACGAGCATCCTGGGGCGGATACTTCAGGTACGATCCCAATCGCCGCAAGCTGACCCGTATCGCTGCGCTGAACATTCCCAATCCCTGGGGCGTTACCTTCGACGACTATGGCCAAGGATTCTTCCTTCACACGTCGAATCCTACCGTTAGCTGGCTCACGCCGGGAACAGTGAAGCCGGTTTATGGATACAATATGATCGCTCCCCAGCTGCTGACGGATAGCTTCGTCCGCCCGACGTCGGGCATGGAGCTCGTTTCCAGCGCCCACTTTCCTGACGAGGTGCAAGGGGACCTGCTCTTTCTCAATTCGATCGGCTTTCTCGGCGCCAAGCAGCATCGCCTCGTCGAGGACGGTTCTGGATTCACCGCTAAGTTTAGGCACAATCTTTTCACTTCTAAGGACTTGAACTTCCGTCCAGTCGATTCCGAGTTCGCTCCGGATGGATCGCTCTATGTTGCGGACTGGCACAATGTCTTGATCGGCCATATGCAGCACAATGCTCGCGATCCGCACCGCGACCATGTCCACGGCCGCATCTATCGAGTGACCTACCCATCGCGTCCGTTGATCACGCCTGCCAAGATTCACGGGGCGCCCATCGCCGATCTTCTGGAGACATTGAAGCATCCGCAATCGCGGACTCGTTACCGGGCGCGCCGCGAACTTCGCGGCAGGAACGCGGACGATGTCCTGCCTGCCGCAAAGGCCTGGGCCGCGGCTCAGAGCGACGAGCGTCTCAAGCTGGAAGCGCTCTGGGTGACCTGGGGTCACAACGCTGTGGATACGGATTTGCTGAACGAACTATTCGCCTCTCAGGATCATCGCATTCGGAGCGCCGCGGTTTCAGTGGCGCGCTACAATATCAACCAAATTCCAGGAGCCGTAGACGTGATCGCCTCCGCAGCCGACGATTCCCATGGGCGCGTTCGGTTGGAAGCTTTGGTGGCGGCTTCCTGGCTGCCGGCCGAAGTCGGCTTGCCGATCGTGGAGAAAGCCAAGGAACGCGGACTGGATAGCGCTGCATCGCTATCCAGCTACGAGGTCGCTCAAGCGGGATTGCGCGGCCTGCCGGTGCATCCGAGCGCGACCGACAAGAACTACGCCATGAGGGGCGATTCGGCCAAAGACAGCTTTCTCGAGCTGGGTAGGGAAGTGTACTCGCGCGAAGGATTCTGCGTCACTTGCCATCAAGCCGATGGCAACGGCTTGCCGGAAGCGGGCTTCCCGCCCTTGGCAAAGACCAGCTGGGTGACCGGGGACAAGGAAACGCTTATCAAGATCACGCTCAAGGGCTTGGTTGGACCAATGGAAGTCAACGGTACCCGCTATCCAGGGCAGGTGCCCATGACCGGGTTCGAAGGCTTGGTAGGCGATCAGGAATTGGCCGCCGTATTGACCTACGTCCGCCAGTCGTTCGGAAACGATGCCAGCGCGGTCAACGCATCGGACATCAAGTATGTACGGGAGAAGTATCTCGATGTAAATGGCCCCTTGGCCGCGACAGGTTTGAAGAGTGAATAGCCGCCGACTCTGTCGGGGTCATTGATGAGACATCAATGATGAAGGGCAAGTCGTGTCCATGACTGGTAGCCTTTGAGGTCGTTTACGTGGAATTATGTGGGCGATGCGCCTTTTATTGTTGGTTCGGTAACTTTACCGCGCATTATCTACGTCTTGTGAGAATGCAGCGAGATCCGCTTGTTTCTCTAAACTACCCTTAACTACCTAACTGCCAACTAACCCACGAAATTGATGGACTAACCTCCATCCGGTTCTCTGTATGCCCGCGCATCCTCGCTCGCGCTTAGGCGCGATCGTATGCGGATTCCAATCGGCTACTCTCTTGAGGAAGATGCTCAAGCTGCGGACTGATGGCTAGGCCAGGCCGATTGAATTTTTACTACAACGAACAGACACAACACATGAAACGAAAAACGATTACCAGGCGGCTTCTTAAGGGGCCTCCTTTCCATCGCCGTGTTGGGCGCGGCCTATAGCGCCCAGGCTCAAGATGACGATGGACCTACCTACGAATTGGAAGATCTCAAAGTTTATGGCTCGGCCGCATCCGATGCGGTGGCCCGACAGCGTGAATCCGATATCATCGGCAGCTTGGAGCAGCAGGCGTATTGAACCTGACGAACCGAGAAGAGGAATTCCATATCGGCAACCCGGACCTGTCTGAGCAAATCTCGGAAAACATCGATATCGCTTGGGAATACTACTTCGGCCCAGGGCAGGGGAATTCGGTTTCGGTCACTTACTTCCAAAAGGACCTCGAGGACTTCTTGCAACTCGACGAGTTCACGCGCGATGTGCAGGTCCTGATCGATGACACCGATCCCGATGCCGGATTCGAAGACATCGAGTCGGAGATCCGCTTCTGGACCAATGCCTCGACCCGGAACATCAAGGGCGTGGAAGTTTCAGGCTACTTCAACTTCGGGGATTTCTTCGGAAATGTTCCGATCCTTCAAGACTTCAGCTTCGTCCCGAACTACGCGAAGATCACGGGTGACCAAACCAATCCGATTTTCGATCAGGACCAGCTGGCCTTGGGCAACATCGTGCAGGTGGGCTCGCAGTTGACCGATAGCCTCACCAATCAAGCGGAAGAGATTTACAATCTTCAGCTCTTCTACGAGTGGCAGCGCCTGAGCGTGCGTCTATCCTACAACTACATCTCCGAGCTCCAACGCAGTCCCTCGAGCGCCGCGATCGATACGCTCGAGTTCGATGCGGAGAAGGAGAATTGGGACATGTCGGTTCAGTATCGCCTATTTCCTGATAGGGACGTTCGTCTCTTCATCGAAGGGGATAATCTAGGCAACGAGCCAAGCGACCAGCGCTTCAATGGATCCGACCCGAGCCTCTACGTGCGTCGCTACGAAACGATCGGAAAACGATACATATTCGGCATTCGCGGATCGTTCTAGAGAAACGAAACTTTCTAAGCTTCAAGGCGGCTCGGCAACGAGCCGCCTTTTTTTGTCTCGGCGCCTCGCTTCGCGAGGATCATCGCCCGATCCCTCTCGGTGGAATTGGGATCCAGTGAACTCAGCGAGCGTTGTCCTAAATTTCGTTCAACGTCGTGAAAGTGCGATCCACTGCTATCCTATCATGCCTTGATCATTCAGACAGTCGCGACACTGCTGGATAATTTGAGTGGCTCCGTCGATTGAGAAGAGATCCGCCATTGCGAGCAGGTCGGAGTCTTCGATCGTGGACCACTTGGAATTTATACTCAAAGCATGTTCCGGTTTCGTTGGCGTAGATGTCAGGTCGTATGCGGGCGATAGCGTCCATCCGCGTGTCTCCTGGAACAGGAAGGAATGATTGCGAACATGGTCATCGCGATTGCCGGATAGAACGTTGAAGGCCATTCTGCGAAATTGCTGAACCACTTGGCGATGGTCATTGCAAAGAGCTTGAGTCGTTCGAAGCAAGTCTTCGTAGCTCGATCCGTAGCGGATGGCCAACTGATGAGTTACGCCTCCAAAAGTGTGGGCGTGGATTCGCGATGCTCCATCACGATCGAAACGTTGCACGACCAAGTGAGCGAACGGCCCGCTAATATCATCCTCGCCTTCGACGAGCCAGTGCTCAGGAGTATCTATTTCAGCAACCCGCGCAGCATTGAGCAGAGCGTGTTCGTTTGCGCATAGCCCTCGATTGAATAACGATTCGTCGTCACCCATATCCAGTTTCATAATACAGGGAAGGTAGCCATCGAATGACGCCCGCACTCCGATCAAGAGCCTGTCGCTTTCAGGATTCCATCCAACCAGGAGCTTGGGGAAACGCCCGCCTGGATTGCTTCCCGCCTCCTGCAGAATTCTCGATCCAGGGAGCGCCCCCGCATCCTCTTCCATCACGGTCCGGGCAAAATGGAGCGCTTCTTGCAGCCCTGCGAATTCATAGTCGTTCTCCGATTCTTCTGGATGATAGGTCAGCGCTCCCAGCCCACCGGTTCCGATGAGCGCAAGTCGCTTAAGAATGGATACGCTTTCCGGCGCGATGCCCGCCTCTCTTAGCCTTCGATCTATGATAGCGCCCCCCCAAGCATCGGGAAGGGAATCTGCGAACAAGCCCGGGAGGTTTCCCTCGAATGGGCTCTTCGTTTCGATGACGCCTTGCTGTTTGGGAAGGTACAAAGGGGACAGGTCAACGCCCCTGGACAAGTAGTCGTTGTCATATTGGAAGAGCAATTGTCCGGTGTCGTCATTGAGACGTCCTAGCAATGCATCTTGATACTTGACCGAAATTCTCACCGGGAACGGCTCCTTTTGCGAATAGGTTTGGGCTTCTCGATCTGATCGAGGTCCTGAATGGGAGAGGCGAGCAACGCTCCTTCAAGTTCCGGTAGGCGATTCAGCGATTGTACAACCCCAATGAATCGTTCCAGAGAGATGCTTCCTTCCTGCTCAAAGCGCCGGTAGGTCGGTAGAGCGATCCCGGCTCTAGAAGCGAGTTCTGCCTGGGAAAGGTTCTGCTCAAGACGTAGGGCCCGACAGCGCTCAGCGAGCGTATTTAAAATCTCTTTCTTTGTTTTAAGTAACCACATATTAATATTAAAACTATATAATTTGTAATAAAAAATACTATATTATCAATAAAAATTAGAAACTATTTGAAATGCCCTACCCTACTGAGTGAGATCTTTGCAGAATCCAGGCTGATGGCTTTGTCTACAAAGTACCCGTTGAGGCTGACACCTCCTAATCTAGAACTCGTCTGGCCAATCGCTTCTCTCTTGGTAGGTTGATGGCCGCGTGGCCTGCAACGGGGTGTCTCGCCAAACGACCTGGGCTTCATCGGCAACGAGCCGCCTTTTTCTTTTTTGACATAGCTTCCGATACGAATCTATCCATGCTGGCTAGCGATGTCCTTGCTGAATCGATATCACTTATTGTTCGTTTCTATCGGTCTTCAGTTCTTTTTTTGCCTCAGATCCGATCTGAGGAGAGTTTGTCCGATCGATTCGTCAAATGGATCAGCCCTACGATTAGAGCGCTTGATGCGGAGATCGAATTGACGGTTGAGGAGAGCGAAGGACTTCCCGAGCCAGAACGGTTCAACCGCAGCGAGAGCTTTGGCTTTCACAGCCGACAATTTAGCTCGTCGGAAGATGCGAACTGGATCGAAGTGGATTTGCAGAAAGAGCAATCGATTGACCAGATTGCCATTCTTCCCGTTTCAATCGAGATCCCGATTTTCGAGGGGCAGGCTTATGGGTTTCCCCGTCGGTTTATGATCGAGGTGCTGGGAGAGGATCGATCCGAGAGAATGGTCGTTGTGGACAAAAGCGCTGAGGATTTCGAACACACGGATGGCTATCCCTTTCTGGCGAAACTGACAGAATCCGTTCGAGGGCGGTACATACGCATAACATCATTGAAGCACTCCCAAGTTCTAAGTCACTGGGTATGCGCGATCTCGGAGATCATGGTTTTGCAAGGACCTCTCAACATTGCTACCGATTGTCCTGTCGCAGTCGGTCCTTGTCAAGGTTTCCGAATGGTCGGTTGGGGACCTTCGAACCTCGCCGATTTCCAGAGTCCTTTAGGTCCTCCATCTGTTCCCGGCTTCAGTCCTACGAATGGCTTTCTTTGCAAGCACACTACGAGTTCCGTAACCGACAAGTGGATGCAGGTCGATTTGGGAAGGTCTTACCCGATCGACGCGGTACGTCTTTTGCCGGCCCGTCCTACCGATTATGTGGACTTGCCTGGATTGGGATTTCCCACTCGATTCAAGATTGAGGCGAGCGATCGGGCAGATTTTCAATACAAGAGAATCATTTTCGATAGTGGACCTGAAGAGTATCCAAACCTTGGAGATAATCCATTCGAGGTTCACGCAGATGGGACCGAAGCGCGCTTTATACGGATCGCCGCGACGGGCGCTCGCTATCAAGGATCCAATTTGTATGCGTTTGCATTGGGGGAGCTGCAGGTGTACTCCATGGGTGCAAACGTGGCCTTGAACAAAGCGGTTTCCGCCTCCGATTTCTTCGATAACCCGAGGTTTCCCCGATGGAAACCCGATGCTCTGGTAGGTGGATACAACAGTCAGAACCGTCTTGTCGAACTGCCGGAATGGCTTGAAGGCCTCGAGAAGCGGCGGGCGCTGAGCGAGCGCTTGATTCAGCTGACGGCCGAGCGAATGCAGAAAAGCGAGTCTATAGTCTTGGCGGCAACGGCGGGGACTTTTGCGATCTCGGGAATTTTGGCGATGGGAGCGATTGGCTTTATCGCTTCGTACCGAAAGGCGAAGAATCGCGAGGCGGAAGAGCTTAGGCGGCAGATCGCTCGAGACTTGCATGACGATGTCGGCGGAGACTTGGGGGGGATCCTGCTGCTTAGCGAGGGAGCGCTGCAGCATTCGGAGGTCTCCAATGAACTTCGAGAAGACCTGCAGGATATCCACGATATTGCCGCAGGGTCCAGCGAAGCCATGCGTGACATCGTTTGGTTGATTCGAGAGGAGCGTACTGGAGGATCTGGTGTTGCGACTGCGCGAAACGGCTCAGCTGCTACTGCGCAAGATTCCTTACGAATGGAAGGTCGAGTCCGAAGCGATTCCGTATGGGATGGCCCCGCTTAAGGTCCGGCGGCACGTCTTTTTCGCGTTCAAGGAAGCGTTGACCAATGTTCGCAAGCACGCGAATGCCAGTCGCGTAGGAATCGAGATCGAGGTGAGCAGGCAGACTTTTACATTGCGGATCCACGATGACGGAAGAGGATTCGATCTCAGCAGCCAATCGAAGGGTTATGGCTTGAAAAATTTGAGTCGCCGCTGCGAAGCCTTAAAGGGTCGATGCGATATCGCGTCGACTCCCGGAGAGGGAACCCGCATCGAGATGGTGTTTTCGTTAAGACCTTAGATTTGCAATAGAACAGAATGTCCCCTGCAGCGAATACTCGCATTTGGTTGGTGGAAGATAACGATTCCTATCGAAAAGCGGTGTCCCGTTCCCTAAGTCGAACGAACGCGATCGACTGCGAGCGACAATGTCGATCGGCGGAGGAAGCGCTCGCTGCCTTGGAAACGGAGAACGCTCCTGATGTAATACTGCTGGATGTGCAATTGCCGGGCAGCGATGGCATATCCGCCTTGCCCTCCATTCGGTCGCTTGCGCCAGATTGCAAACCGATTGTGCTAACTGCATTCGACGACAGCGAGAAGATCTATCGAGCGATCTGCGCTGGCGCATCTGGATACCTGCTCAAGTCGGCCGGGGCGGACGAGATCGTCGCAGCCATCGAAGAAGTGCTGAGTGGCGGAGCTCCGATGACGCCTTCGCTCGCCGTGCGTGTCTTGCAACAGTTCTCCGAATTGCTGTCGCCCGCCAAATCCACGGACGACTACAAGCTGACCGCACGTGAGATCGATATCCTGCGATTGCTGGCAGATGGCCTGATCAAGAAGGAAATCGCCGCCGATTTGAATATCAGTCTGCATACCGTGAACACTCACATCCGAAGCATCTACGACAAGTTGCAGGTCAATACGAATACGAATACGGCTGCGGTGGCGAAAGCGATTCGCGAAGATATCGTTTAGCGAAAGACTGCAGCCGTACAAGGGCGCGAATTTTACGAAATGTTAATCTCCGATTCGAGTTCTGTTAGTGATTCGATGATTTCTGCAAACGATGGACAGCGTCCGAAAATCATATCCTGCATTGCTGAATAATCCTCACGCATAGGATCGAGGATATAGCTTGGTGGTATGAGCTTAAAAGTGCCCGGTTTTGCGGCATCATAGTTTGCCCAGGCTCTAGGGTAGAATTTCTTCTTAAAATGAACCACATCATCTAGCAGCGCTAAGTTGCCTAGTGCATCCGCTTTCAGCTTTTTATCTGAAGCCATCAGATGGAGGTCGTAATAGTGTCGGGAGTATCGCTCGGGAAGGACTGAATCTTCAGGGCGGTGGGCTTCGTGGTGTAGGATAGTAGCCTTTTCCCAGAAGGTACGCTCGGCATCAATCGCGCGAACAGGGCAAACTGGATCATCGAATTGATCAGGGAAATCCTCGGCAGCGTATGGTCTTATTGTATTCTCCGAATTCGGAAGCCAAGATGCCAAAGGACCGACCTCCAATTGGATATAAGGCAGGAGTCCACTCGTATCAGCGGTTTGGGGATATTCGACTCGAACTATATGTCCCTGATCTCTTTCGTCGGTTTTGACTTCCAGTTGGCAATGCGAGCCGAGGGCCTCCTCTAGCATTGGCATCATGCTTTCGGCGATATATTCGCAGGCCCTTTCGTTCAGCTCTGCATTGAGTTTTTGCTGTTTGGTCTTTGAGCGTTCTCCCATTGGCTCTTGCTCACTGTTCACGACTCTCCAATCCAGAATCAAGTCGACGTCTTCGGAAAAGCGGTCAATGAGACCGTAGACTTTTGATAGGCTAGTGCCGCCCTTGAAGATGAGCTGCTTCGAAAGCTCTGGGTGCTCGAACAAGCGCTTCAGTGTCCAGCAGACCCAGAAGTCCTTTTCAACTACTGCAACCGTACCCATGCCGCGCTGATCCGCAGTCACTGCGAAAAGCTCGTTTCGATCGCTCGCGGGGAGCGCGGCTACGCGATTAATGACGCGCTCTCCTTGGCTGCGCTTCGTATGATGTCGGATACCCAGGCGGGAGCCGTCTTCGTATCTCGGAGGATTTTATCCCATCTGGGGGAGGGAATCGCGTCCTTAAGCTTTTTTCGAATGCGTGCAGTGATTCGGTCCCGTCCCAAAGCCTTTAGCGCCTGAACAACCAGCTCGCTTTCGCTGTGTTTAAATCCCGATTCCTTCAGGATTCGCTTCCTGAAAACCAATTCCCGTTTCCCAATCGCAAAGGTCTTGCTTGGCCCATCGGACAGGTAAAACGCTTGTGCCGGAACCTGTGTTGAGAGTCCCAGAATATTGAGGGCCGTATTCTCCGAAGGCTGTATGCGCCAGCCCGATTTGCGTGCCAAGGCTTGGGCGACTTGCCCGAGATCCGGCTCCATAGGGCCGTTGATCAATTTACTCGTTCTAGGGTAGTCGTATAAGCCGCGCAGCACCCTTCGAATCGTCCCCTTGGCTTCCAGGTTCGTCAGTGCCTTGCGGGTAGAGTCGTCGCTTCCAATGTCCAAAAAATCGTTTTTAGAAAATGCCCAACCCCTATGGTTAGCATAAATTCTCATAACTATCTTATCTTCAATGGATTTCATGGAATTAAAGTGGTATAAAAATTCACAAATTGCACGTTTATTTTGTGAAATTATATAAGCCTGTCTGATGGAGTATGGGCCGCAATCGACAGCGAGAAGATCTATCGAGCGATTTGGGAAGGCGTCGTCTTGTGTGGCTTCAGCCACCCGTTTTTATGCCAGAGCTGTAAACTCATCCACTCCTCCCTCTATGAATATTTTCGGCGCTTCAAGTACGTTGCCTACGAAGGCATCACCGTGGCGCGAACGCTCTCTAAAGCGCGACTTGGAAAATGTGTGCGGGTTTATTTCTCTACCCAGTTCTTCAGCAAGGGACCGAAGCCGGGGCGCGAGATCTCGCAGGCCGACCTTACCGATCACCATAAGGTCGATATCGCTACCAGCGTTTTCTTCCCCAGAAGCGATGGAGCCAAATATAAATGCCACCAATACGCCATCGAGACCCCGTAGCGCATCCGATAAACGCTCTTTTAATCCAGATGTCTTGATAGCGATTCCGTGAAGTTCGGGATAAATTGGGTGCTCTGTATTGGCTCGAAAATAGAGGCGGTTTCCATCTCTTCGCGAAATAAGCAGGTCTACCCCTTCGAGCTTCGCTACTTCGTTTTGTAGAGTTCTGATAGCAAGACCGCTGAGGCGGGCCAATTCCCGTTGATGCAGCTCCTTGCTGGCATCCGAAAACAGAAGTCGAACGATTTCGGCTCGAGCTTTTGGCAAGAGTGTTTCGAGGATTCGCATTGATTATTGACTGCTTAAAACATACAATTGACTGTTTTAAGCATTCAAATCAAGTATTTTTTAGAGAGTCTCCTATAACTCAAAACATGTATTGTTGCTCCTCAGATAGGCAGCGTCCTTTTTCCCCTTTGAGTGCCTCAAGATCCGTGTCTCCAAACAGGTTTTTGCGCACCGCGCCGCGGTGAACAGAAACCTGGGAAGATAAACGAGCTAAACTGAATTGACCATGCTGTTCAACGATGTGGCGGTATTGTGGAAGCAGGGCCTGGTGGGTTTCGAGGAGGAGCTGCATTCAATTTTGGGAGCGGCCTATCGCTCGGGGAACATGAAAATTGGAACGTACGAGAAGGGAATATGAAACATGTTTCATTGGATAGTAATGGCTGACTTCCGGGTGATCAATTCAATGTGAATGCTTAGCGGCAGGTAACATTCCCCTGGAAAGCCAGACAAAGCGGTCAATCGCGTCGTCGTTGCGATGAACCGCCCGCTACCTTAATTGCCTCGGGGATCTTCACTCAATTTGCCGCAGGTCTTTCCTTTAATACCTTGCCAACCTTAATAATCGTACCTGAAATTCGGGGACAGCAACCTACCATCTACAAGCGTGCAGGAAGCCATCCAACAGCTATTCACCCCGACGGGACTGTTTCTCATTGTACTCGGCACCTCTCTCGGCATTTTCGTGGGCGCTGTGCCTGGGTTGACGGGGACGATGCTGATCGCGTTGATCTTGCCGCTTACTTACGGGGCGAATCCTCAGTATGCCCTTACACTGCTTATCAGTGTATACGTGGGCGCGGTAAGCGGGGGAATGATCACCTCGATTCTGCTTCGCATGCCTGGAACCCCGGCGTCAATAGTGACCACCTTCGATGGGTTTCCCATGGCCCAAAACGGCCACGCGGAACGGGCTCTCGGACTGGGGGTCATGGCTTCCTTTTTCGGAGGTATAGTTTCCTGGGGGTTTCTTGTTTTGCTGGCGCGCCCCATTGCGTTGCTGTCGACCAAGTTTGGACCCTTTGAATACTTTAGCCTGGTTATGATGGCCCTGGTTCTGATCGCGAGTATCGGAGGCAAGTCGATTTCGAGGTCCTTGTTTTCCGGATTTCTCGGGATACTGCTTTCTATGCCAGGCATCGCGGTGGCAACGGGACAAACCCGATTGACCTTCGGCATAACCGGACTCATCGACGGCTTTAAGTTGCTTCCGGTGCTGATCGGTCTTTTCGCGGTGAACCAGATTTTCCGGGACATCATGGATATCAAGAACGAGAGTAAAATGGAGGCGATTGAAACCCAAGGGGTGGCTCTGCGGTTCAAGGATATTGCCGACCACCTTTTCAATCTCGCGCGTTCGTCGGTGATTGGCACCTGGATCGGACTTCTTCCTGGGATTGGGGCCAACATCGGTTCTGTGACTGCCTACACCGTAGCTAAAAGCTCCTCTAAAACACCCGAGAAATTTGGCACCGGTCACGACGAAGGGGTGGTTGCGGGTGAGGCTGCCAACAATGCCACCATCGGCGGCGCCCTGATTCCCTTGATCTCGATGGGGCTCCCTGGATCGGTGGTAGAAGCCGTGCTCCTCGGGGCATTGGTCATTCACGGATTGCAACCGGGACCCCGTCTTTTTGAGGAACATCCGGTTATGGTCTACACCATTATGGGAGCCATGCTTCTGGCCAACATTGCGATGGTCATCATCATGAGGTTCTCCATGCGAGGCCTGGCAAGGATCTCCAAGATTCCCCGGACCTACTTGCTCCCTGTGATTCTCATCTTCTGTGTCATCGGTTCCTTCGCCCTCTCCAACCGCCTTTTCGACGTATGGGTCATGCTCGGTTTTGGCGCGCTCGGATTCATTTTGGAATCCAACAAGATTCCTCTCGCGCCGTTTGTCATCGGGTTCGTCCTCGGGCCCATCGCCGAAGAGAATCTTACTTCCGGCCTCATCTCTACCAATGGATCCTGGCTGCCGCTCGTTACCCGACCGATTCCGCTTACCTTCCTTCTGGTTGCGCTTACCATGTTATGTCTTCCCTGGATACGAAAGCGATTTGCCAAAACCGCAAAGCCCACCGCCGCTGAATGAAATTTCCCAGGCATATCCTTTCGGTGCTCGTATCGATCCTGATTTGCATCCTGCTTTTCTGGCGGCTGTCGAATATTTCGGGTAGCGGGATGACCGACTTTCCCAATCAACCCATCCAAGTGGTCGTGCCTTACGCGGCGGGTGGCGGAACCGATGTATTCGCGCGAACCCTACAGAAGTCGATCAACGCCCGCGAAAATCTCCCTCAACCGTTCGTGATTATTAACCAACCTGGAGGCGTGGGCACCATCGGCTCACGATTTGTGTATGGATCCCGACCGGATGGCTATCGTATTCTCTGCATCAACGATGTGGTCATTACCACCCAGCTATCCGGAACGGTTAATTATGGTCCGGAAGATTTTACCCCGATTGCCCAAACAGGAAATTTGACGACCCTGGTAGCCGTCCGGGAAGACTCCCCCTTCAATAACCTGTCCGATCTGCTTGATGAAGCGGAAGCCAATCCTAAGAGCATACGTATGGGCGCCGACGTGGGATCGCCTGCTTTTTTCAATTCGAAGTTGATCGAAGCGTCCCGGCCTGGTGCAGAGGTCAACTACATCTCGAGCGGTGGTGGTCAGAAACGATTTACCCAAGTGCTTGGCGGACACATGGATGCTGCTATCTTCTCGTTGGGAGAGTATAACGGGTTTCTAGCCTCCGAAGGAACCCCTCCGGACCAGAACATTAAAGCCATCGCAGTACTGGACGGCGAGCGTAGTCGTTTCTACCCGGATATTCCCACCGCCACCGAGCAGGGAATTCCCATTTACTCTGGCAATGCTTACTACTGGTTGGCGCCAAAAGGGGTGCCGCAGCCCGTGGTGGAAACGTTGGCCGGCATGTTTGAACGCTGCCTGGAGGACCCCGTGGTAATGGCCGAACTGGAGCGGCAGTCCATCGGGATTGCCTTCCGCAAGGGCGACGAGCTGGCCGAATTTTTGAGCAAAAAAAAGCGAGATCTGGGAGGTATAGAGCCGGAGCAAGCTCCGGACGTTCCCAATTTCCCGAATTGGGTAATCGCTATCGTCGCAGTCCTTGGACTTTCCATCCTAGTCGGTAAATTCCGCAAGCCGGACCCGCGCGGGGATCGTTCAGGCGAAGGTGCGATCGCCTTGATGGCAGCAGGGATCATGGTTCTCTATATAGCGTGTTTGCAGCTAGGTCTGCCCTATGGGGTGGTGACAACTCCTGCACTGTTTTTTATCGGCGCCACGCTCGCTGGATGGCAGAGGACCAAGCTCATTCCCATAGCCCAACTGGCGCTGTTCTTCGGACTTGGTTCAGAGTTTGTTTTCACCACCTTGTTTTCTGTTCCCTTGCCGTAAAAAATGGAATGGGTAATCGAGTACCCATCCTGGAATGCCAAACCTTGAGGGCCATGTACTTGTCATACGAGGTGTAGGTCAGATAAAAATCCTCCCCATCGCGCACGATGCTCGGGTCGGGATGGTCGCCACCGAAAACCTGATGGATGACGCCTTTTTCGATGAGAGGCTTGGCATTGGCCAATACGCACATACACGGGACGAGGGAGACAAGTGGGAGAAAGCGCTTTATGTTTGGATTGGGTTTTTTAGACTCTCTATTCCCGAGGAGATTTGTAACCTCGATCTTTCCAGCGGCCTTTCGGAGCTGCTTTAGCGCGGAGGGCCCAATTGCGCCAGGCCCGATCCAAGCGGGCGACAACGTCAGGATGCTGCTCGGCGATATTGTGGAGTTCATTGCGATCCCTTTTGATGTTGTAGAGCTCCCAGTCGTATTCACCGAATTTGGAAATCGCTTTCCAGTCACCGGAACGAACGGCGCAATTCATCTCGTGCTCAAAGAATAGATACTCTGGGGCTTCGCGTCCCTGTCCTTTTAAAATTGGCAGCAAACTAAGACCTTCTGGTTCCGGGATAAGCTCTTCATCTACCTGGACCGGGTATTCGGCCCCGGACAGATCAATCACTGTTGGCATGACATCCAGGATGTGCGCCAGATCGTTTACGATGGCGCCTTCTTGGCTTGTTGGAATTCCTTGAGGCCAGTGGGCGATGAACGGCGTGGCCATTCCGCCTTCGTAGGGACGATTCTTATACTGCCGAAAGGGCGTGTTCTGCATATTGGCCCAACCACTACCAACGGAAATCATGCCACCCGTAGTGGGATCGTTGATTCTTTCAAAGTCGCCGCCACCGAACTCGTTGTAGGGTTCGGCGCAAGCGCCGTTGTCAGAAAGAAACAGGATGAGGGTGTCATCGAGTTCACCCTCGTCCTCCAGGGCCTTAATCAACTTGCCCATGTTTTGATCGATCGAATAAATCTGGGCCGCGTAGACGGCCATCCGATAGTCGGATCGCTTTTTCTGATCCTCGGGCACCTCTGCCCAAGGTCGGACGGTAGGATCGCGCGGAGACACACCCAAGGATGCGTCAAACAAGCCAAGTTCTACTTGCCGATCAAAACGCTCTTTCCGAATCTGATCCCACCCCTTCATGTATTTTCCCACAAACAGCTCGATATCTTCCTCTTTGGCATGAAGCGGCCAGTGTGGGGCATTGTGGGCTAGGTAGAGAAAAAACGGACGATCATCATCTTTACCCTCGATCCATTCAATTGCTCTATCGGTAAATGCGTCCGTCGTGTAATAGGTACCGGGATCCGGCGGCGTTAGCGGCTCATTCCCTTCCATCAGATGACGATTGCCGTGCGGCATAAAATAACTGAAGGCTCCGCTCAGACTGCCATAGTAACGCTCCTAACCCCTTTGCAGCGGGCGGTCGTCCATCTCATCCCCCAAATGCCATTTGCCCGTCATTCAGGTATGATAGCCTGCTGAGCCCAATACCTTGGCCAAGGTCACGCAACTGCGATTCAGTTGGCCTCGATAGCCATCGACTCCGTAGTCAAAATTGAAACGCCCTTCGGACATCATGTGCCCAATCCCTGTTTGATGCTGATTGATGCCTGTTAACAGAGCCGCTCGAGTCGGGCAACAACGGGACGCATTGTAGAACTGAGAAAAGCGGATGCCACCCTCAGCCAATCGATCGATATTCGGTGTCGGTATTTCACTGCCATAGCAACCGATGTCGGAATAGCCCATGTCATCGACCATAACGAGGACGATGTTGGGCCTGTTTTCCGCTAAAAGAGTGACCGAGTTAAACAGACTGAATGAAAAGAGAATTCTCAGGGTGGCTTTCACAGTTTACAGGAGATTCAATGGCGCCAGAAAGAGCCAGGGGAAAGGTTGGAGATTCGTTGCTCAGAATCAAGTCGTGGGTTTGTGTAGATCATTAGGCATGGGCTAGCGAACGTTAGGGATCGAGCTCGGGATAGTTTTGAGCGTATCCATTCGAGCACTGCTGTACGAAGCTCTTTAGCGAATGATATAAGTTCTTTGGACTCTTCTACATTGATTTTGCCAGCCATGTCGTATTCTGCTGTATTACGTTTGCTGCAACAAGTATCCAAGTAGTCGGCGTCTTTATTGTACTTAGAACCGAGGATTAGCGGCAGCGCTTGCAAGGTACGGTAGTGGGCGAGTTTCTTTTCCGGACGATAACCCTCTGCATATAGCAGAATAGTGCAGAGCTTCAGTGTGGCGTTGTAGGCGATTCCAAATTGCCAATCCACGGAAAGGCGCTCGCTGCCGGCATCTGATAGATCCCGGTCTACGATGCGAAAAGCTCGGCGATTTGGGAGGGCGTCGTCTTGTGTGGCTTCAACCACCCGTTTTTATGCCAGAGCTGCAAGCTCATCCGCCCCTCCCTCTATGAAGATTTTCGGCGCTTCAATTACGCTGCCTACGAAGGCATCACCGTGGCGCGAACGCTCCCTAAAGCGCTGGTTGGGACCCCGCGAACTAGCCCACTTTTGATGAGGTGATTTTCGTCGATCAACGAAAGGACATCATCGCTGAAAAAGACAAGACGCGCGACCGAGCAGATAATCCGCATACTGAGGGAGGCCGACACGGGGCTTCGGACCGAGGGGATCTGCCGCAGGCGCAGCATCAGCTCGCAGAGCTTCTACCGCTGGAAGAGCAAGTACGGAGGCATGGATCTGAAGGAGGCTCAGCGCCTCCGCGACCTGGAGAAGGAGAACACCGAGCTCAAGAAGCTGCTTGCCGACCAGCTGCTCAAGACCAAGGCCCTGGAGATCGCGCTGGGGAAAACCTCTGAGCCCGGAGCGCCGGCGCGGGGTTGCGGCGGAGGTCCAGTCCGCGCTGTCGCGTTCCGGGAGAGCCGTTTGCCGGTGGCTGGGGATCAGCCGCTCGACGCTCCGCTATCGCCCGAAGCCCAAGCCCGAGGGGAAGCGCTTGCTGGAGCCGGAGATCGTCCGCCTTCCGGGGGAGCAGCCGACGCTTGGATGCAAGAAGATCTCGGCAAAGCTGAGGTCGCTTGGCTACCGCGCGACCAAGAGGCTGGTCCAGCGCGTCCGCAGGGAGGAGGGGCTGCAGGTGCCGCCTCGCCGCCCTCGCAGGCGGCGGCAGGGGCTCTGCGCGGGCCTTCGACCTGATAGGCGAATGCGCTCGCCAGCGCCATTGCATCCATGCCGACCGGGCGATCAAGGCCTCCGACGCGCTGGCCCTGCTGCAGGAGGCGATCCGCGAGCATGGGGCTCCCGAATGCATCCGCTCGGGCAACGGGCCCGAGCTCATCGCCAAGGCCATCCAGGGCTGGCTTGCCGAGAACGGGATCGAGGCTCTATGCATCGATCCGGGCCGCCCTTGGCGGAACGGATACGCCGAAAGCTTCAGCAGCCGCTTCCGCGAGGAACGCCTCGACCGCGAGCTGATCTGCGCGCTCAGCGAATCGCGCGTGATCTTCGCGGACTGGAAGGACTGCTGCAGCAATCATAGGCCCCATGGATCGCCAGGCGCGCTAACGCCCAGCGAGTTTGCCACAAGGCAAATCTAGCCTGCCTGCGGCTCCGACCGCCCTTCGGGCGATCTCCGTCCCAGGCAGCTTAAACCCAAGCCCAACAACAAGAAACCCGTCGAGAATCTCTCATTCAAACCGGGCTAAACTGCGGGGTCCAGCCACTGACTTCTTTGGATACTCCCACTTTTTAACGGGAGGTGTAACAGATGCAGCCATACGCAAACTCTGCCATATTTCTGCCAGTCTGCAAGCCTAAATGACATGAACGTGACAGGAAATACTGTTTAAGTTACGTAAGTTGTTGATTAAGATGGTGGAGGTGGCGGGAGTCGAACCCGCGTCCCCTAAGCCTTCTCGAAAGGCGTCTACATGTTTGTTCTCGTTTTTAATCTCGCCGATCTAGCCGCGACGAAACCGCGCTGCTTGGACCAGCCAGCCCGCTGATGAAGTACGGCTCGGGCGCAACAGACAGCCGCCCGGGCTATGCTCGCTAGTCGTCGCCCCCTCTATCTAGCGAGTATCAATGGAGGGGACGTAGCTGGCTTATGCAGCTAGAGGCATTTCTTCAGATGTGCCATTTATATGTGCGATGGATATTTTAACGAGGCCAACCATCATCCTCGACATGCAGCCAGACGTTCCAACTTAAGGTCGAATCCGGAACACCCCCAGCTAAATTAAGAAGTAGGAATTAAGAAGGAAAAAGTCTCCCTCTCAAGATTCGATCTGTCGGATGCTGTATCAGCATTCGTGACAAATCAAAGAACAGAAAGGGCTTATCGACCGATTCTGCCTAGAAATCAAGTTGAATGCTTCGGTCGGACTCTTCTATGCTAGTTGAATGTCGTTTTCTATTTCCCCTTTTTTTGCCGCGAACGTGAATGATTGGCTGACGGGTATCTGGACGGACTCTATTGTTCCTTGGTGGGATTCATTTAAGAGCGTGTTCCTGGGGGAGGATTTGGCGATTCAGCTGGGGTGTATTGTAGGAGCGGTGGTTCTTTCATACATCGTCACGATGGGGTTGAGGCCGCTGTTCAAGCGTTTGACCGAAGCGATCGAGGAGCGTGACGATTGGATCGAAGGCGTGGTCGATTGGGTGAGCGACAATTTGTTCCGCATACTCCTCGTTGGGTTGCTGTGGTCCGCGTCCTTGTATCTCGACTCGTTAGCCTTGTCGCCGAGCGGGGACGCCCCGGAATCTCGTACCGTATTCGAGAGCGCGGAACCGATTGTGACCGAGGGCGAGGCCGGAACGACGCTCGCTCAGAATTCGAATAGCGGCGAACGAGAGCTCTCTGTATCCAAGAATTACCTTCTCGTTCGAGCGACGGCTAGCATATTTACCTTGTGGCTGGTGTCGGGGGCACTGCCTGCTCGCGTAAAGAAGCAGGTTTACTTCAAGACCTTGTTCTTTGTCCTAGCGATCGTGCTGATTCTGAACCTGCTGGGGGTTTGGGCTGTGATCCAAGAAGGGCTCGATAGTATCGAGCTGTTCCCTATATCGGAATCCAGCGAGACGAACGTCACGGTACTTTCGCTCGTCAAAGGCTTGCTGACCTTGCTTCTCTTGGTTCCGCTGACCGGTTGGATCCTTAAGACTTCGGAGTCGCGCGTCGGCAAGATGAAGGATGTTTCTCCTGCGCTGCAGGTGCTGGCGGTGAAGATGATTAAGGTCCTGATCGTCGTAGCGGCGGCTATGTTCGCCATTAGCTCGATGGGGGTCAATCTCTCGGCGTTCGCGGTTCTGGGCGGCGCCCTTGGCCTTGGCTTGGGCTTTGGGTTCCAGAAGGTGATCTCGAATCTGATCAGCGGCGTCATTCTGCTTGGTGACAAGTCGATCAAGCCCGGAGATGTAATCGAGGTGGACCAGACCTATGGGTGGATCAATACCTTAGGTGCCCGCTATACGTCGGTCATAACGCGCGATGGGACTGAGCACTTGATCCCGAACGAGATGATGATCACGGAGAAAGTGATCAACTGGTCCTTCAGCGATGACAAGGTGCGGGTGAAGATCCCCTTTGGCGTTTCCTACACCTCGGATATTCACAAGGCCATGGAACTTTCGTTGCAAGTTGCGAACGCGGACGAGCGAATTCTCAAGGATCCGGGTCCGGCGGTCCGTTTGACGGAGTACGGGGATAACTCCGTTAATTTCGAAATGAGAGCGTGGATCCTGGATCCTACCGACGGGATCGGAAATATCCGGAGCTCATTTTACATCGGGATTTGGGATGTATTCAAAGAGCATGGAATCGAGTTCCCATATCCTCAGCGCGATCTGCACGTAAAGGAATTGCCGCCGATGGATGTGCGACTCCAGCGAGAGGATTGACGATCGATTGAAGCGATTCTAGTCGAATCGGCTGCTTTTAATGCCTATGGCAGCAAATCGCTTACCATGGATTTCTCTGCGCTTAGCTCGGCTTCTGTTGCTTTGATCTTCTCTGAGCTGAATGGCTCGATTTCAAGTCCTTCAACGGTGCTCAGCGTGGATCCATCGCTTCGAGTGGGATAAGAGAAAATCAATCCCGGATCGATACCGTATTCACCGGCCGAACACCGGGCTACGCTAAAGAAATCGTCTTCTGCGGTAGGCGTGACAATGGACCGGACGGTATCGATCGCTGCGTTGGCTGCGGAGGCAGCTGAAGAAAGACCACGCGCTTTTATTACGGCAGCTCCGCGTTGCTGAACGGTAGGGATGAAATCATCTGCGAACCAAGACTCGTCGGTGATTATGCTGGGGACGGGATCTCCGTTGATCGTGGCGTCAAAGTAATTTGGATACATGGTGGGCGAATGGTTTCCCCAGATTGCCAATTTCTTGACCGCGTCAACGTCCACTCCAGCCTTAAGGGCCAGTTGAGTTTTCGCGCGATTCTCGTCGAGCCGGGTCATCGCAAACCAGCGGTCTGAAGGAACATCTTGGGCATTGTTCATGGCGATGAGGCAATTCGTGTTGCAAGGGTTGCCGACGACGAGTGTGCGGATATCGGAGGTGGCGTTTTCTTGGATCGCCTTTCCTTGAGCCGTAAAAATCTTACCGTTAATTCCCAGGAGATCGCCGCGCTCCATGCCCGCTTTTCTGGGCACGCTGCCAACGAGCAAGGCCCAGCTCGCCTTGTCGAACCCTTCCGCGAGATCGGAGGTAGGGACGATTCCCTTGAGGAGCGGGAACGCGCAGTCCTGCAATTCCATGACCACGCCTTCCAGGGCCTTCATTCCGGGCTCGATTTCTATGAGGCGAAGAACGATAGGTTGGTCGGGTCCTAGGAGCTGTCCTGATGCGATGCGAAAGAGCAGCGAATATCCGATTTGACCGACGGCGCCGGTGATTGCGACGTGAATGGGTGCTTTCATAAAAGGAGGGACGCTAGGACGCCCTTTTCCCGAATGCGACTAAAAACGCATGCGAAATAGTGATGCTATTTTGCGGGCCCGGTTGGCCTAGCGAAGCCTTTCCGGGTCTCATCCGCTCTCGCCTAGGCGGTCGCGAAACGGGATGCCATTCGATCGTATGCGGAAAGGATGGACGCTTCTGTCGTTGCCCAATCGATACAGCCGTCGGTGATTGAGACGCCGTATTGCAAGGAGTCGAGCGGCGCGGGGAAGGCTTGATTTCCCGCCTCGAGATTGCTTTCCATCATGGCGCCGATAATGGCGTCGTTTCCAGCCTCAACCTGAGTGAGTACCGAATCAAGAACCTCAGGCTGCTTCCCGGGCTGCTTGCTGCTGTTCCCATGGCTGCAGTCGATCATGACCGCTTCTTTCAAGCCAGCGGCTTGCAAGTCCGCGACCACTTTGGCCACGCTCTCGGCGTCGTAGTTCGGGCCGCTGCTACCGCCTCTCAGCACGACATGGCAGGCTTGATTCCCTTGTGTGGTCACGGCAGACGCTTGACCGTTGTGGTTGATTCCGAGGAAGGTCTGAACGCCGCTGGCGGCCTTGATGGCGTTGATGGCGACCTTGTTCGTGCCATCCATGCCGTTCTTGAAACCAACCGGCATGGAGAGACCTGAGGCCATTTGGCGGTGCGTCTGCGATTCAGTGGTGCGTGCTCCGATTGCGGCCCAGGAAACGAGGTCGGCGATGTACTGCGGCGTGATAGGATCGAGAAGCTCGGTTGCGGTGGGAACGCCCAGATCGATAACGTCGCGCAGAAAATTGCGCGCTACCTTGAGGCCTTTATCTATGTTGGCGGAACCGTCGAGGTCCGGATCCATGATGAGGCCTTTCCAGCCAAGCGACGTGCGCGGCTTCTCGAAATAGACACGCATGACGAGGCAGATCCGGTCCTTAACCTTTTCGCTAAGCGCCGCGAGCCTGCGTCCGTATTCGAGCCCCGCATCGATGTCGTGAATCGAGCAGGGACCCACAACGAGGAGTAGCCGCTTGTCGTCTCCAAAGATGATGCGATTCAATTCCTGACGCGACTGGCTGATGAACTCGGATTGAGAGGCGGTCTTGGAAATTTCGTCGAGCAGCGCCTGCGGCGTGGGGAGCGCGATGGTTTTGGCGACGTTGATATCGGAGGTTTTCTTCACGGCGGTGATAGTTGGAAGAGGGCGGAATGAATTTCAATTGCGAATTGCGGAAATCACGCGGAATCGACTGAATCGATGCCAAAACTAAGGCGGGCAGCCTACCCCTAAGCTGCCCGCCATCTCGTTTTCTTAGTTACCCCAAAATCCCGCTGAGCGGGAAAGTGTTTGTTGTTGACCGAACCTGATAGGGATCGTCAGGTGTCTGTCAATGAGTTTTTTTGAGAATAACGGGGAAAACTCGCCAACAGATGGAAATTTCGGAAGCGCACGAATATCGGCTACGGGGAATGGCTCGCATCAGTGGCGAGGACGCTAGCGAATTCCTTCAGGGCCAGTTTTCCCAAGATCTCAGAGTTTCGGATGGGACCTGCGTCTATGGACTCTGGCTCAATCAAAAGGGTAAGATCCTTGGAGACTCGTTCTTGCTAAGGGAATCCTGCGAATCCTATCTGGCAGTCAGCTATCAATCCGATTCGGAAGCGATTTGCTCGAATTTGGAGAGCCGCATTATCATGGATGAGGTTTCCGCCGTTCCGTGCGACGGCGTCTGGAAAGGACTTTCGGTTTGGGGAGAAGGAATCGGCCCAGTCGTTGAACGCTTGGGAATGACGGCGCCCGAACATGGGTCCTTCATCAGCCAGGAAGGGGTGTACTTGTTTTTGGGACGGCGGAGTAAATCGCCCAATCTTGAGATCGTAACGAACGTGGTCTCCGCCACCGAGACGCTTGCGGAGTGGATAGCAGAGTCGGATGTTCAGATTTTGGATACGAACGCCGTTGCCTCTCGCGCGATTCGCGCAACGCGCTTTGAAGTAGGTAGGGATGCCCTGGATTCCGACTTGCCCCAAGAGTCGAATTTGGGGGAAACAGCGGTTTCGTACAGCAAGGGGTGCTACATTGGACAAGAAGTTATGGCTCGCTTGAGATCGATGGGTCGTCCACGCCGCTCGCTAGAACCGGTTGGTCTTTCTGCGATTCCGGAAGGGTCGGGGCCTTGGGCGCTATTAGATGGAGACGGAAATCGAGCAGGTGAACTGCGGCGCGCGATTGAGTCGGAGAGGGCGATAGTTGGATCGGCGATGATAAAGCGTTCGATAGTCAGCCAGGAGCTGGTCATCGACGATCAACCTGAGATCAAGGTCGAGCGAGCGGTGGCTTCATAGAATGAATACGGAAGAAGAGCTTGAGCAGATCGAGGCCCTGTTTCAGAGACTAGGCGCAGAATCGGGGCAGACGACTGTTATGGCTCGGCAGATCGTCAAGCGCGCGGACCAGTGGGTGGAGGATCGCGGCATCAGTCGAGTTGAAGCGATGAAGCAATTGCTCGAGCTAGTGGTTTCAGGGCGATCGGGCGAGACGCCACCCGGGTTTGGCGAATCCGAGTAGAGCGATTTTCGCGATTCCAAACTTTATTGATTGAATACGAACAATTCAATTGACGCGGCCCTGTATGCCCGTTCGATTCTTCGGCTTTCCTCATTGGAAATTCCGATAAACACATAAACACTAAAACGATTCATATATGAATAAATCTGAACTTGTTGCAGAGATTCAAGGAAACCTAGGCGGCGCCTCCAAAGCGGATGCGGAAAAAGCGTTGAACGCAGTGATCGCCTCAATCAAGACTGCCGTTAAGAAGGCGGGTAAAAGCGTAAAGGTCAGCGACAAGGCTGCCAAAGACGCTGTAGCTATCCAGCTGGTCGGATTCGGCACGTTTTCGGTCACGCGTCGCAACGCGCGTACTGGAATCAACCCGCTGACCAAGGCGCCTCTTAAGATCAAGGCAAGCAAGGCAGTGAAGTTCAAGCCAGGCGCTGGACTCAAGGAGCAGCTCTAGTTTCCCGAACGACATTCGTAATTTTCTGTCCCGCAGCTTTACGGCTGCGGGATTTTCGTTTTACCCTGCTACCGATGTCATTGAAAGAGCGTTTTAGAGCGAATTTCGCGGCGGCGCCCGACATAATCGCGGCGGCGCCCGGTCGCGTTGAAGTGATTGGGAATCATACGGACTACAATCTTGGACCGGTCATTGGCGCGGGGATCGACCGCCATGTATTCGTGGCCCTCAGGCGGATACCCGAGCGCGAATTCCGGTTTTCAAGCACGGTGTCGGATATTGCCACGGTCCAGGATGCTTCGACGCCGAAGAGTGGCTCGGATTCCTGGGTCAACTATCCGCTGGGTGTATACAATAGCTTGTTACGGAGAGGGCTTGCGAGCGAAGGAGGCTTTGAGTTGGCAGTCGAATCCGACGTACCATCCGGAGCTGGCCTAAGCAGCAGCGCGGCCCTTGAGCTGGCGACCGCAAAGGCAATTTGCGCCGCCTTCGAAATGGAATTGAGTTCTTGGGAGCTTGCGATTGCGAGCCGTGAAGCAGAGAACGAATTCGTCGGAGTCCCCTGCGGCATACTCGACCAAGGCGTCTCCGCAATGGGAGAGTCTGGACATCTCGTCCACATCGATTGCCGCAACATGGAGTCTTCGGTAATTCCACTGGGAAGATCGTACAGTATATGGATTTTCAATACGCATAAGAAGCACTCGCTTGTAGAGTCCCTGTACTCGGAGCGACATCGAGAATGCACTGAAGCGGTCGCTCAATTGAACCGCGAAGGCATGGATATAGCGTGTTTGGCGGACATGACATCGGAGCGCTTCGAGCGTGTTCGCGATTCCTTGGATGCGACATTGGCGAACCGGGCGGCGCACGTGATAGGCGAGATCGAACGCGTTGAGCGCGTCCGTACCCTGCTTGAGCAAGGGAATGGAGATGCGGTGGGCAAGGAGCTGTTCGCTTCCCATGCGAGTTCCCGGAACCTGTTTGAAAATAGCGTCGAGGAGCTGGACTACCTGGTGGACATTCTTGAGTCGATGCCGCAAGTGCTGGGCGCCCGCTTGACGGGGGGAGGATTCGGCGGCGCGGTCATGGCTTTGACTGGCGAGTCGTTTACGGAAATCTACGCGGATTCGGTCGCCTCGGCCTATCGTGGACGATTCGGGCAATCGCCCGGGGTCCTTCAGTGCCATACGGCTGATGGCGCCAGAATCGTAGAGGGCGCAGAAAGTTCGGATACTATCGAATCATCTCTTGGATAAGAGATAGATACAGATCGACCGGCTTCTCGAACGCCAAGGCGTAGAGGAGCGCTCCTGCCGCCAGCATCGGACCGAATGGCATCTCTCGCCCAATAAGGCCCTCGTCGCCACCATTCTTGGACCTAAGTCCGGGAATGATCGCTTTGGCGATCGTCCAGAGAAGAACTCCAATCGTGCCTATTACGGCGCCCCCGAAAAGCGCGAAAACCGCGCCCTGCCAACCGAGAAAGGCCCCGATGCCGCCTAGGAGCTTCACGTCGCCAAATCCCATTGCCTCCTTTCGAAGGATCGCTTCCGCGGTGAGAGCGATCCATAGAATGAGCCCGGAGCCAATCATCGCCCCAACCAGGGATGCGAATAGGCCTTTGATCGAAGCGAATACGTACACCGGTTCAGCGATATCGTGCAATGACGGGACGAGCCCGGACAGGGCGACGCCAACGAAGGCGGCGCCTATGGAGAACCTATCCGGTATCTCCATGTGGTCGAAATCGATGAAGGTCGCGCAGACAAGCATGCTGACGAGAACGATAAGGCAGGCGGCCTTGGCGTGCGGCTGCTGGAGCCAGGCAGCGAGAAATAGGCAGGCGGTCAGAAGCTCGACGAAGGGGTACCGAAAGCTGTAAGGGGCTTGGCAGCAGCGTGCCTTGCCGCCTAGAATGAACCAGCTGAAGATTGGAATGTTATCGTACCACTTGATGGGCTTGCCGCAGGCGCAAGTCGATCCGGGCGTAATAATTGATTTATTCTTTGGTATCCGATATATGAATACATTCAAAAAGCTTCCGACCAATGCTCCGAATATGAATATGACCGTTGGAAAAAAATAAGGGAAGGCTTGGTCAATGTACTTGAGCTCGTTTAGCATGATTCGAACGATTTCCGATTTTAGGGGCGAGCTTCAAGGTCGGCGCTTGCCGCTTGGTGCATTGCGTCAGCGCTGACGGATGTATCAGACCAGATTTCAAGGGCGCGAGCGCCTTGGTGCACGAGCATGGATAGTCCGTTCGCGGCGTGTCCTCCGCGTTCGCGAACAAGAGTCATCAGAGCTGTGACGCTCGGATTGTATATCATATCGTAGAGGGCAGGAGAATTGGGCATGCGCTCTTTAGCCAACGGCAGGGGATCGTCGGAATTTAGCCCGAGCGAGGTTGCATTGATGAGGAGAGCGTCCTCTGGAAGGATAACCTCGGTAGGTGCGAAACCTGTGAAGGGAATGGATCGCTCTTGGGCGATGGGCTCGAGCGCCGCGAGAAGCTTGGCGAGTCGATCCGGGTTGCGATTGACCAGGGTGAGAGACTGGCATCGGCTCCTCAAGGCTTGAACAGCGGCAGCGCGTCCGGCGCCGCCGGCCCCCAATACCACGACGTTGGCGTCTTCGAGCAACCGTTGGAGATCTTGCTGGATTCCCATTTGCAGGCCGTAGCCGTCCGTGTTGTATCCCTTGTAGCCTTCCTCGTTTCGCCTGAGAGTATTGACCGCCCCGATTTCACGCGCGGGAGGATCGATTTCAGGGAGCGCGCCTATAGCGAGTTCCTTGTGGGGAACCGTCAAGTTGAGCCCGAAGAACCCTTTTGAGTGGAACACGGGCAGCGCGGCCACGAGATCTTGAGGAGGTACCTCGAATCGGAAGTACCGCCACTCCGAGAAACGATCGTCGCTTCTTGCCAGTTCGGCTATCGCGGCGTTGTGCATGGCGGGGCTGATAGAATGGCGTACGGGAAAACCTAGGACCGCTAGGCTTACGCCCTTGAACGACCAATTCTCAAGGTCTTCGAGGGTATAGGTTTCTGCGTCGCTGAATGTCTCCATGCGAATGAAAGGGAACTAGATTGGAATTCGCTGAGCGAGAAAATTCTAAGGCAATAGCTTGGGGACGCCTATTGACTTTGAGCGAATGGATCGATGCGTTCCGAACGCTTCGATCTGAGTAGGTCTAAACGTGCTTCTCGTAGGCTTCCTTGAAATCTTTAAGGAAGCTTTCGAAAAGCTCTGCCATGGAGCTTTCTCCCGACTGCATGTAGTGGGGAACGAGGTTGCGGCAGATACGAGACAGCGTTTCCTGCGTCGATGCGGGCGATAGGTGGCTTATGTTGGGAGCCAAGGTGGTCGCCTCGATGCGTTTTAGCATATGGGCAGCCGTTAGGAATTTTCCGTGTTTGAAGGGATCGATGTAGAAGGGAGCCTGTTCTTCGAAGCATCCGATCACGAAGTGGCCTGGAGCATTTATGGGTTCCAGCGGAATTCCAAGCCGATCCGCTATGAGCAAATACAGCACGGACAACGTAATGGGCAGGCCTTTCTTGGTATCTAGAACGCGATTGATGAAGCTGTTGTTGGGATCGCTGTAGTGTTCCGTATTCCCTCGAAATCCAAGCTCATGATAGAGTACGCGGTTGATGATCAGGCATTGGTCGCGGGAGCTAGCGGGCTGAACGATGAGCTCGGCGCACCGCTCCGCAATAGCGTCCAGTTCCCCGCAAATACTCCCTACGTCCAAGGCGGGATAAGCGATGCGGCTAATCATGATCCACCCGGATTCCAATTCGTAATTCAGGGATCGGATGAAGGCCCGAAACTCCTGAGCGGGATCCGCCGATTGCATAGCCGCAAGGTGGCGATTCGCGTGCCAGCCTAGAATGCGATCGGAATCTTTGGCGGCATCTGTTAGGATCTCCAATCCTTTGGCTCCCATTTGGTTGAGGGTATTCTGGAGCTCTCTCTGAACGACGGGACTGGGGTCGTCAAGAAGGCTGAGGAACGCCGCTTTTTCGCTATCCGTCATGTCATTGCCTTCCACGATTGAAACGATGAGCGCTAATCGAAATTTCGCAATAGCGAACGGGCGCAATTTCGAAAAATTCGTAGATTGTAAGGGAATTGTGGATTCTGGCGCTAATGAATTGAACGTATTCAGTTGCGCGTTACTGGATTGGGAATAGGGACGGGCGATTGGCTTGCAGATTGGTTTCTGGTTCCGTTGATGAGCGTTTGCTCGCTAGAAGATCGGAATGGGTACGCTGAGGAGGGAAAATCTGCCTGAATCCTAGATATTGACCACTAGGATGAAGAGCTCATCAGTGGATAGCTTATTTCCTTTAAGGGAGGAAAATCCTGGGAAAAACTTGGATTATACAAGTGTAAGCAAAAGTTTTAAGTCATTGATAGTAAGTAACAAAAAGAAAACATGCCTGAACGGTTGGTAGAAAGCGTATTACTGTAATTAAGCTTGGAAATACCTGGACGATGGGAGCATTTAGGCGTCTTTAATCGAATGGAATCAATTTTTTGCGAGCATGGAACCGCTCTATCCACAGAACATATTGGAAAGGACTTTCCCCTATCTCCGCGAACAGCGCGAGAAAGCGGAAAAGGAGTCCATTATGAACCCGGCAGACGATAAGTCGATCGAGCTCCGGGACAGTGGAGTTGCGTTCGGTGACGAGTTGCTGTATTTCGATGTCCCTTACAAGGGTGGTCCGACCGGCAAGAATCTAAGCACGTTCGCCTGAGGCGTATAGCTGCTGCCGCTTTTCTACCCCGATCTTGATAGTCTCTATCAGCTCATCGGCTTGAAAGGGTTTAGTAATAATCCCGTCGATGGTCCTATCTCCAATGCGCTCTTCAATTTCCTCGCTCAGGCAGCCGCTGATTACGGAGACGGATTTGTCCGGGAAATTTGTAGCGATATGCTCTAGGAAATCTTCGCCGCGAAATCCCTCGAGATTGAGATCCAGTAGAATAGCTTGAACCCTTTTTCCTTGTTCCGCTAGCGCCGTCTGGGCTTCTTCCGCCGAGGGCACGCAAATCGATTCGATGCCTGCGGATTCCAGTAGGAGACCTAGAAGCGTGCGGAGGTTTTCATCGTCGTCAACGACTAGGACAGTGTCTACAGCGGCGTTTGGCATCAATGAGGGCAAGGTTGAAATCGGTTCCTGTAAATTGCAATGTGGAAGCTCGTCGATTGTCGTAGATCGTTAACTACGCGATCCGAAATCCTTAAGCGGTGATTTTGGCTTTGCGTTAAAGAGCGGTGGCGGGTTTCTGTGTAGGAGTGATTTTGTCTAGGTTGAAGATACTGATTGGGCTTTCGCTGGCTGCGCTGGCGGTCGGCGCGATCGTAGCTTGGCGGTATCGGGAGCATCTTGGCGAAATCGACTATCAGGGATTGATCGATTCGATCGCAGGCTTCGGTCCAATTCCCTTCTTTTTGGCAATGGCGATACTGCCTTCTCTCTGGGCGCCTGCCTCGCCTTTCCTTTTCCTTGCGGGAGCGTTGTACGATCTGCCGCTAGCCCTAGGAGGCTCCGCTGCCGCACTTGGTTCGAACATGGCCCTTTCGTGGCTGCTAGCGGGCAGGCTGTTTCGCCCGCTGTTCGAGCGTCTCGTCCACCGATTTGGGTACAGCGTACCTGAGCTGGATCGAAATAACATGATTGCTATAGCGGTATTGCTTCGGATTACGCCAGGCGTGCCTTTCCCGTTTCAGAACTATTTGCTCGGGCTCGCCCGCATGCCATTCGGCTGGTATATGGGAATCTCGCTGCCGATCACGATCGGGATGGCCTTTGGCATAATATTGGCGGGAGACGCTATTTTGAAGGGCAACTTCGCAATAGCGCTGTTAGCGATTAGCTTGCTGATCGGACTCAGCTTGTTGGCCCGAAATGTCCAGGCGCGGCTCAAGCGAAAATCGATGGAAAAGGAGACAGCGTGAGCGATTCGTTTCTTGCTCAATTCGGAGACGAGGAAGTGCGCACGGTAACCGAATACACTCGGAGCATCAAGCGCTTGCTCGAAGGCTCGTTCGGTCCGGAATGGATTCGAGGAGAAGTATCCAATTTTAGGAGGCAAGCTAGCGGGCATCTGTATTTTTCCCTTAAGGACGAAGGAGCTCAACTCCCGGTGGTGATGTTTCGCGGCAAAGCGTCCGGGCTTTCATTCGATTTGGATAATGGCTCCGAGGTTATGATATATGGCGAGCTGAGCGTATATGAACCTCATGGACGCTATCAGCTTATTGCGCGAGCCGCTATCGAAGCGGGTCAAGGCAGATTGCACCGTGAGTTCGAACGCTTGAAAAAGGCGCTCTTCGAAGAGGGCTTATTCGATCCGGATCGAAAGAAGCCGCTTCCCGTCGCGCCGCGAAAAATTGCCTTCATCACGTCGCCTAGCGGTGCAGCTATCCAGGACTTCATTCGAATACTGAAACGAAGAGGCTGGCGTGGCCAATTGTCGGTCATCCCTGCGAAAGTGCAGGGCAGGGATGCGGCTGCATCTTTGCGCTCCGCCTTGGATCGCGTTCTGACGATCGGAGGCTACGATGTGGTTGTTTTAGGTCGAGGCGGCGGCAGCTTGGAAGATCTTTGGTGCTTCAACGACGAGTCGCTTGCGAGGGATGTAGCGGCATCGCCGATAGCGACGATCTCGGCGGTCGGGCATGAGATCGATTTTTCTCTAACAGATTTCGCATCCGATATACGGGCGGAAACGCCATCAGCTGCAGCGGAGTTGATTTCCAGCGCATTTCTAGAGTCCGTGGATCGACTCGACTACGCGCGTGGGGCGATCGACTCCTCGGCAGAGGAGACCTTGGAGGATCTTCGACGCGTTCTTGCCGAGCGTCTAATCCGTCTGAAGGCGGTCTCGCTGCAGCGCAGATTCGAAAACGCTAAGCTGCGGACTGACGAACTGATCATTCGGTTGGGAGCGGCGCTCTCGGCCCACGTTTCCGAATCAAGGAATCGGTTGAGCCAAGCCTACGCTCTGCTTGGTGGGCTGAAGCCTGAACGCTTCGCGCAAGAACGCAGGCAGAGGCTTTCGGATCTGAGAATGCAGGCTGTATTCATATCCGAAAGCGCGTTGGCGGAAGCTCGCCATTCGCTTAGCGAATTTGGTTCTCGGTTAAGAATGCTCCATCCCGACTCTACTTTGAAGCGAGGCTATGCCATGCTTGCCCAAGAGGACGGAGCCTTGATTCAATCTGTTGAGCAGGTTGAACGTTCCAAACGGATCAAGGCGACCCTTGCGGATGGGGAAACGTGGCTAGAGCCTGAAAATAAGGCGCCGTAGCTATCGCTGCGGTAAGTTAGACGAGTTCCATTAGGCGATTGCTCTCTGGCGTATCCTTGATTTCTCGGAGCACTTGTGTCGCGAGAGGGATATTGATAACGCTGAAAACGAGTCGTGTGGATGCGCCTGCTTGATCTACCGAAGCATAAACATAGTTGATATTGATCCCTGCCTGGGCGAATGCGCTTGTGATAGCGGCGAGCCTTCCTTTGCGATCGCTAAGGCGCACGGATAGGACGCGTTCCTGGGTCACTTCGAAGCCCGAATCGCTTAGCGCCGCGATTGCCCGCTTGGAGTCGTCGGGGATGAAGCGTCCATTGTCTTCCGATTCCGTAATCGACAGAGCGTTGATATGTATCCCGGAGCTAGCGAGCAAATCGCTTACGCGAGCCATTTCGCCTGGCTCGTTCGCGATTTCAACCGAAAGCTGAGTCTCAATTTGATGTTCCATTTGGTAAAGTAAGAAAAGGTATTCGTCGCCGTGTGGCTACGGGTCGAGTCGTAGGACGCGCAAACGAAAAACCGGACTCTAATGAGTCCGGTGAATTAAGTGATTCTGGATTTTCTGAATCTAGTCAAGCTGAGATTGAGCAGAAAATCCGGACTTACGAAAATATCGGGACACGCGGTCGTGGGCGATGTGTCGTTTAAGCTTCGGCCGAGCGAAAAGATAGTCTTCGGATTCCAGTCGGTTGGAATCATCGATGCGGGACAATACCTTCAGAGGTGGATTGTACTTGAAAACCTGTATATTTCTTGGGGTTGCGTTCATGGGGTAAAGCGGGTTGTCGCTCAGGCGCATTCCTAGCGTTCGCGCGTCTATATCTATCGGATCGATCGCCGGCTTCTTTAATTTCTGGCTCATTAAAGGTACTAGACAGCTAGGCTGGGGAATGGATCCGCGCAATCCAGGATAAGGATTGACGCCTTTTTAAACGACTATTTGCTAAGTTCACTCTTAGTATCCTGCTCATGAAACTGTTGCCCATATTTCTAGTAGCCTTGTTGGCGCTCGTATTCACCAGCTGCGAATCTTCGTCGAGCAAGGGCCGGTTATCGTGGTCGTGCAGGAATGGCGCGAACCGCTTTTCATGATTGGCGAAGAAGTGCTCTTGCACACGAGCGCAGGGGGCGCCGCTCGAGTGTTTCATTCCGATGAGGACCCGTATGTGGATCCGGATACGAAGTCTTATCTTCCCGAAGATTTCGAACAGTACTGATCCTCTATATCCTTATTATTATTGAGCATTTGGTTCCGGTGGATCCCGCACGCTCGGGCAGAGGCGGAATTATTTTGAATCCACTTCAAATCCCTTTCCGAACTAGATTGTCGAAGAAGGGAACTTAAATGGATAACGGAAAAAAACTTACTACGGCTATGCTCTGCGCTCTCTTTGCTGCTTTGCTAGCAGGTTGCGCAACGGGTAGCTATGAAACGGTGCCGAATTCTGCGGCGAGCACGACCCAATCGCTGGATCAAGGAACAGTAGTTGCCACTCGAACCGTGAAAATTGAAGGCCAGAGCTCAAATCTCGGATTGTACGGGGGCGGCATCGTCGGTAGTGCTGTGGGCTCTACCATTGGGCGCGGCGACGGAAGCGTATTGGCAAGCGCTGGAGGCGCAGTTGCTGGAGCGGTTGTAGGCAAGAAAATGGAAAAGGCGCTGAGCGCGAAGCTGGCCCAGGAACTTACGATAGAGATGGACGACGGCAGCACGGTCGTTGTGGTGCAGGAACTCAAGGATCCATCGTTTAAATCCGGTGATCGCGTTAGCGTGCTAGAAGCGCGAGGAGGCTACGCCCGAGTGCGCCATGAGGATTTCGAGATTTCGCAATACTAGTTTGTAGCGATTAGAATTTCAGTTGGGAGGAGAACAGAAAAGGGGAGGCGGTTTTCCGTCTCCCCTTTTTACTTTGCTATAGAGTTTCGGCTGTGACTGGGTGATCAGGTGGATTCGCCCAATGAGAGACCTCAGAATCGCCTGTTGCAAAGTCGATCTCCCTACTTGCTGCAGCATGCGGATAATCCGGTTGATTGGCACGAGTGGGGTGAGGATGCATTCGAGTTGGCGCGTTCAAGAGAACTTCCGATTTTCCTATCGATAGGCTATTCGACATGCCATTGGTGCCACGTCATGGCCCATGAGAGTTTCGAGAACGAAGCGATTGCTCAGGAATTGAATGTTCGCTTCGTTAATATCAAGGTCGATCGCGAAGAGCGTCCGGACGTTGACCGGATCTACATGGCTTATGTGCAATCGCTAACTGGTGGAGGTGGTTGGCCGATGAGCGTTTGGTTAACGCCCGACTTGAAACCCATTTATGGTGGGACTTACTTTCCTCCGGAAAACCGCTACGGCCGTATTGGATTTTCCGAGTTGATCGTTCGGATCAGTTCCTTGTGGAGCGAGCGAAGAGATGAATTGGTAGAGCAGGGAAGCCATTTTGTGGATACGCTCAATGCGCCGTCTGAGCGATCATCTTCGGAACGATTTGATATGGAAGTGCCTAATCGTTGCCTGGAAGAGCTAGTGCAGCAATTCGATCCGCAATGGGGTGGATTTGGGGCGGCGCCTAAATTTCCAATGCCCAGCTATCTGTCCTTTCTTCTTGAGTCTGCGGATACTCATGGCCTGGACGAAGGGAACAAGCGTTCGATTGGGGAAACGCTTGACCGCATGTCAGAGGGAGGAATTTGGGATGCGCTTGCAGGAGGTTTTCATCGATATTCAGTAGATCGATACTGGCATGTGCCTCACTTCGAAAAAATGCTCTATGATCAGGGTCAGCTAGCGGTGAACTATGCGGATGCATCCAGGACTCTTAGTCGAATCGATTTTCTAACGATCGCGCAAAATATTGCGCTCTATGTAGGAGAGCAGCTGCGTTCAGAGTTGGGCGGATTCTATTCAGCGGAAGATGCGGATAGCCCCTTGCCCAGCGACCCATCGAAAAGTGGAGAAGGAGCCTTTTACGTTTGGGATTCGAAAGAAATCGACAAATTGTTGAGCGAAGAAAACGCGGCGGTGTTCAAGGCGCATTTCGGAGTTGAAGATTCTGGAAATGTTAAGAACGAATCTGATCCGCACGGAGATTTCAAGGGGCTGAACGTTCTCATGCGAAAACGGTCGCTTGAAGCGATCGCGGAATCCCAGTCCTTGGAATTGGGCCAGGCGAGCGCAGCGCTCCAGGACTCAATCCGTACGCTTAAGGAGATACGTTCGAAGCGTCCTCGACCCCATTTAGATGATAAGATACTAGCGTCTTGGAATGGATTCATGATTTCAGGAGCTTGCAAGGTGTATCAGTCTGGGGGCGATGAGTCTTGCCTAGAGCTCGCAGTTGGTGCGGGAGAATTTATCATCTGCAACCTTTATGACGAATCGGAGAATCGACTCTTTCGCAGCTTTCGTATGGAACGAGGCAATACGAACGGATTTGCCGAGGACTATGCGAGCGTAGCGCTAGCGTTTACGGACCTATACGAGTCTACGGGCCAATGGGTTTGGCTTGAGCGGGCGGAACGCTTGATGAATCGCTTGATCGATTCGTTCTGGGACGAGTCAGGGCATGGTTTCTTTGCTACGGAAGCCGGCGAGACTTCCTTAATCGCTCGATTGAAGGACGACTATGATGGAGCGGAACCCTCGGCGAATTCGATGGCTGCCTTGGCTGCCTTGAAGCTTGCGGCTCTTTTGGGCGATGCTCGTTTTGAGAAGTACGCCGTCGATACGATCAATGCGTTTCGATACCAATGGTCTCGAGCGCCGAGGGCAATGCCATTGATGCTCGTAGCTCTAATACGAGCTCAGAGTCCGGCTCAGCAGATTATAATTGCCGGTAGGTCGACAGATGCCGACTATCTATCGATGCAAGAGATTTCGTTTGCGGAGCGCTGTCTGCACTCTCACCTAATCTATCTGAACGAAGAGTCGGACTGGCTGAAGCAGCGCAATCCACATCTATCGGAGTTTGGTGACGATTTCGATGTGGCTACTGCGTATGTGTGCGAAAACTACACGTGTCAAACTCCGGCGACCAATGCTGAATTGCTGGAGTCTCAACTGAAACGGTAGAAACGATCTTATCGGTTGGCGTTTTCGAAGTGCTGGATGCTTTCCTCGAGTCCTCCAATTCGATTCGTCTTGAGCCAGAGAAATCGATAGCGGTCTGTTAAGCTATCCAGTGATTGAGGCTGAGCAGTATCGCATCCTAACCCCTTTAGGCCTTTGCAGGCAGCGAATATGAGCCAATCGATCGAATGCGCGAGTTCTTCCGCAATTCTTTCTACTGTATCCGTGGAATGGTTAAGACGTTCTACTTTAGCACCGAGCGAATTCAGTCGATGTAGAGCGTCATTCAACTCATCGATAGATGTCTTGGCTAGTTCCTGATCTAGTTTCTGGTCCCTTGCGAAGAGAATATCGTTTAGGAGCGTTCGGTTCTCAGGTTGATGCGAAAATCCGTTCTGGATTCTTCCCAATGTGACGATCGCTTCTGCGAGCTTCTGGCTTTTGCCTTCTAGGAAGATATCGTTCAGATACGCGGCATCCTCGTTCTTCAAGGAGACGCCGCGGTTCCACGAGAGCCCTGCTGCCCAAATCAAGGCAGGGTAGCTTGTGAAAGCGAAATGATGATTCCCGAAATCGCCCCAGCTCGTGAGGAGCATGCCATCCGCGTTGAATCGAATCGCCTCTTGCGTTGCTTCCTGAATATTGGCGACGGTATTGTCGTAGCGGCCTCCGATCGAGTTCCAGTTCGAGCTCCCTGGAGCAACGCAAAACGAGATACCCGTTCGACTGAACATCTCGCATTGGGAGTGAAATGGATGTCCCGCTTCGTAGCCCCAGATCAGTCCAATCGCATCGTCGGGCAATTCGGATGCAAGATCGGGCGATTCCAATACGATATCCCCCCAGAATTGCGCTCGCTTGCCGCGTTCCGAAGCCAGCTTCAGTATCTCTTTGAGGTGATCGAGATAGACGCGATGCTTGCCAAGCTCTTTGACCTGGTGGCGGCTCCATCCCTGGCCGAGTTCCCAGGGCTCGTCTCCTCCGATATTGATCTGTTGGCTTCGAAAGTGCGGTAGGAGCAATTCGAAGAGACTGTCTACGAAATCGAGCGAATCGCGATTGGGCTTGAGTGTCCCTCCCCAAGGCAATTGCCCGAGAAACGGATGGATGTAACCTTCGGGGCATTCCGCTAGATTCTTGTAGGCATCGTGCCTGAGCCACCGGTCCATATGGCCGAATGTGTTTTGATTGGGAACGAGTTCGATGTATCTATAATAGCAATACGAATCTAGAGCATGGATCTCATCGGATGTAAAGGGAGACGCGGAATGCCACACGGATTCATGACCCGGGTAGGCGAATGTGTGCTCTGTGTAGAGTTGAAATTGATTGAACTTGAGGGTCGCGAGTTGATCGACGAGCGCGTAGAGCGATTCAAGGGTGGGTACGCGACAACGGCTGATATCAAGCATATATCCCCGGGTTTTCAAATTCGGATAGTCATCGATTTTCGTGCTGGGGAGCTCTAGTTTGGAATCGCTCAAGAGCTGAGTAAGCGTAGTAAGACCTCGATAGAGGCCCGCTTCCGAGCTCGACCGAATCACCCGTCGTTCCGTATCAAGGACAATTGAATAGGATTCCTTAGCGGCTAGATCTCGGGACAGGCAGAGATGGATGAATGAAGAATCGTCGAGACAATCGACCTCTTGAAATGCCGGCAGCGTCTTTAGGGCATATCGAAACCGTTCGCTTGGCTCAAGCTCGAGCGATATGCGGATCGGCAGTGTGAAGGGTATAGAGCTGGAATCCGATTCGCGCGATTGAGGTATGGGAAATACTGGCATCGCTAGTCGTCGTTGTTCGCAACGATTGTTTCGATCAGGTCGGGGAGCTGGGCGATCGATTCGAGCTGATAGAAATTGTCGTGTTCGTGCGGAGTCGATTCTACGCGCTCATGTTCCCAAGTGATCCGATAGGGAATGTGGATGCCGTGTCCCCCCAGGTTCAATACAGGCAGAATATCTGACTTGAGAGAGTTGCCGATCATTACGAACTGCTCGACAGGTACGCGACTTCTCTGAAGGACCCTGGCATAGGATTCGACGTTCTTGTCTGAGACAACTTCGGTGTGATCGAAGTGAGCGGCTAGGCCGGATTTCGCGATCTTACGCTCTTGGTCGCGCAAGTCCCCTTTCGTTACAAGTATGAGACGAAACTTCGAGCTGAGTTTCTCCAGTACTGTTTCGACGTCATCAAATAGCTCGACGGGATGGGAGAGCATGTACCGACAGTGATCGATGATGTGCTGGATCTCTTCGGGTCTGATTTCCCCATTGGTCAGATGAATAGCGGTTTCAATGCAGGATAGCGTGAATCCTTTGATGCCGTATCCAAATAGCTCCAGGTTCTGCATCTCGGTTTCGTAAAGCACCTTTTCCACCGTTTCAGAATCGTGATACTCGGAAAGGAGCTCGCAGTACTTCTTATGATGATCCTCGAATAGGTTTTCATTGTGCCAGAGCGTGTCGTCGGCATCGAATCCGATTGTTGTGATGGGCCACTTCATTGTTGCGAGCGCGACGCCTATCAAGAATCCGAATCTAGCGGGGAGTCAATCCAGTTGCCTCCAGAGCCTGGTTGAAATCAGGCCAATGCGGGGCGTTGATTGCAATTTGCTCCCGTGTGATGGGGTGAGTGAATGCGATTCGAGCAGCGTGTAGAAATAAACGAACGAATCCGTACTGTTCCCGAAACGCAGCGTTGCGTTTCGTATCCCCAATTATTGGGCAATCGATATGGGCCATGTGTCGCCGCAACTGGTGGCGCCGACCGGTTTGGGGTTCGCATGAAACGTAGGAATAGCGAGTCGTTTGGTAAGGGCCCGAGGGATAGGGCGTTTCGGTTTTCGAAATGAGCTGGTATCGAGTTAGGGCTGATTGCTCCTTTTCGCTTTTGGCTTTCGGGCCAAAGTCAAGCAGTTGCCTCAGAGGGCGGTCAATTTCTCCAGAGCGGGGAGCGTGCCCTCTCACGATCGCTTGGTATTCTTTGGAGATGCGATTCTCCTCGAACCCTTTCTTGATCTCGACTAGGGCTTCAGAATCGAGAGCGAAGAGCAAGACTCCGGAAGTGGGCTTGTCGATTCGATGAGCGGGATAGACGCGCCTGCCTAGCTGATCGCGAAGCATCTGCATAGCGAATCGAGTTTCGCTCGCATCGATCCCTGTTCGATGGACCAGCAGGCCACTAGGTTTATTGATCGCCACGTAGTGGTTGTCCTCGTACAGCAATGGAAGATCCTTGTTCGATGGCATCCAAAAGGATCGCGCTGCAATCGAACGCAATAAAAAACGACTTGCGTTCCTGTGGCGCGAGTCGTTTTGATACTACGATTTCTCAGCCGTAGCGAAAGTAGATTGGTGGCTAAAGATAGTTTACCTGAATGTTCCCGCCCGAGCTCTTCAACTCAAGCTCGGGTCCGCCCCCGTTGATAGGACCCTCCGCTCGATTTCGAATGGGGCCATCTTGGGTAGCGAACGGAAATTGAGTGCGGACGCTTCCACCGCTTGTTTGGGCATCGAGGAAAAAACGCTCGCCCTCAGGTAGCTTGGCCGTGATGGACCCGCCCGAAGTCTTCAGCCGCGTGTCGGAATCTATCCCGTTTGGGAAGCTCGCCGTTATACTGCCTCCTGAAGTTTTCGCATCGAGTGGTCCACGAACGTTCAAAGCCTTGATCGGCCCGCCAGAAGTCTTGAGAGTCGAGTTGCCGCCGATAGATGACACCGTAATGGGTCCTCCGGATGTGGATAGATCCACGCGACCTTCAACCTCTGATGCTCGAATGTGGCCCCCGCTAGTGTGCGCCTTTATGGCGCCGCCAATGTCCGAGAATTGCATTGCCCCTCCTGAGGTTTTGGCGGCTACTTCGCCGCGAACGCCTTTTACTTCAATCTGGCCGCCGGATGTATCCAGGTCGACGTCCAGCTCTGGAGGGCAGGAAATTGAAATGTTGAAATTTACAGTAGGCTCCCGCATGAAGAAGCTCCAGACGCTTCGCCCGCTCTTGTATTTAAAAGAAACATACAATACGTTTTCGCGAATTTCGATGGAGTGATCTATTTTCGATTCCATTGAATCGGCTTCCGATTCCGACGCATTGCGAAATACTTGCTCAACGGTGACGTTGCCCATCGAGCCAGGCAATGTGGAGACCTTTATGGAACCTCCTTGCGTGCTGACTTCGACTTTGTCTACGTCGGAAAAGTCGATGCGTTCGTCGATGGTACGTACGATTTTCGATGCCCCTGAGGCTAATAGGGGCGCCAAGGCAGCGAGCGCGATGCCGAGAATATAGGGTTTTAGAACGTTCATTGCGAGTATAGGTTGTTGGTTAGTCGTTATCGGGTAGTACACTAGCCAGCTTAGTTAGGTTGTGCAATCGTACAACAAATTGCGTTCTATGCCAAGCGGCGGGTGGATCAGACTTAGTCTATAGGGGAGCCTGACCGTATCCTGCCCGCCTCGATTTGAGACCAATTGAAGAGCGATTTCCCATTGCCTTTTTTGAGGATCTTCCAGAGCGACTTGTCGTCGCGCTTCTGCAGCTCGTAGTCGTTGAGCCCGTTCTCATCGCAGGAGTAGAGCCGTGTATAGCCTTTGTATTGCCTGGGCCTGCCGATTAGACGGGATGCTCCTCTGCGCTCGAGCGACCTGTTTCGAATCGAGGGCGAGAAAGCTGTAGGGCAAGCTGCGCAGGTCGATCTCCATTATTTTAGCAAATTGGGCCCAGTGGCTGTCGGTAAATGCGACTACCGGAGGCTTTCCAAAAAAGTGGCACCAGTGTCTTGCATTGTCCTCTTGCTTCATTGGGCACGGCTGAGAGCAAACGCAGGGAGCGACCGGGATGAAATCTCCGAGAAGCGCCTCTCGTTGCTCCAAAAGCATCCGGCTGCTAGCGTGGTTCCCAGGCTCGACCCAGAATATCTGCTTAGCGGTAGCGAGGCGTTTGCTGAGCGCGTCTCGCTCCTCGTAGTGAATCTCATTGAGCACGTGGCTGACGAGGCATAGGGCGTCCGTAACTCGATTCCCATCTGATCGGTCGTCATGGGTGATCTTCAAGGTTGGGTATTGCTCGCGAATGCGGTCGCGAGCGTCGAATGGTCCCAAAGTATGACTTCGTCGACGCTTTCTATCCCGATGGCTTCGATCATTCGCAAGGTGGCGATGCCAGAACCGCATCCCCAATCATAAAGCGTTCTTGAGTGCGGCTTCCAGCCGGAGCGCTTCGCTTGCATGATGGCGGCATCCCACTTCCAACCAATATGGGCGCCGAAAAATCGATGATACTGGCGAGGTCGCTTTCTGACTTCCAATAGACGCCAGCATTGCCGCTCGCGTTGAGGAATTCGGTCCGCAAGCGATCGAGAATGTCCCAGTCTGGCGCTTCCATATCCATCTCGCTGCATTCCATGAAACAGTCGTTGAACCTCGCAACAAGATAATGAATTTGCCGGCCAACGATTTGGTCGCCGCAGGACTTAAGCCAATAGAAAACCGCCTTTTCAGCAATCAGACTTGTAATGCGAAGGTTCCCTCTCTGGAGTTTGGAAGAACGAAATGAAAACGATTTGGAGAGTATCGAGCTACCTATTTCGCTATCGGGCAATGTTTTGGCTAACGATTGGCTTAGCCATTGCGGGCACGCTGTTCTTGATGGCCATTCCGCTGGTGACTCGAAACATCATCAACGATGTGCTGCCGCAGAAGGACCTCAACCAGCTCTGGTGGTCAGTTGCGGTGATCGCGGGCTGCTATTTCATGCGGGAGCTTTTTAATTTCATGCGTATCCGAGTTAACAATACGTTGGAACAGAAAGTGCTCGTAGATATTCGAAAGGACTTGCATGACAAGCTCATGGAATTGCCGATAGGCTATTTCGATGGCAGGAAATCCGGCGACATCGCTTCGCGTGTTATCGAAGACGTCCAGGATGTTGAGCGGGCGATCCTCGATGGAACGGAGCAAGGAAGCACGGCATTGCTCACAGTTCTTGGTACCTCCTGTATCCTCTTTTATTTCGAGCCAGTCCTCGCGACCCTTATGATACTGCCGATCCCGATCATGATCGGCTTGTCCCGGCTGCACTTTCGCGCCCAGGCAAGGAACTGGCGAAAAGTGCGCTCTTCGGCAGGCGAACTGAACTCGCTCCTTGTCGAAGATATTCAGGGAAACCGTCTCATCAACTCGTTCGCCCTGAAGGATCAAGAGAAGGAGCGATTCAATCAGCGTTCCCAGGAGTTGAGAACTCATACCTTAAAGGCCATGTTCCGCTGGTCGATCCATGGACCGACTTCCAGCTTCATCGTAAGCCTCGGCGCGGTCGCCGTTGTCGGATACGGGGGATACCTGTATGCGACAGTGCCGGACCGATTTCGGGAGGGAGATTTCATGATGTTCTTTCTGTATTGCAGCATGCTGTACATGCCCCTAAGCCAGCTCAACGGGCTCAACAATTTGATTGCGACAGCGAAAGCGTCGAGCGAGCGGGTCTTCGAGATGCTGGACTATCCCATCGAGATAAAGAGCCCGGAGAATCCAAAAGCATTTCCGAGCGGATTGCTGGAGGTGAACTATCGCTCTGTCGGGTTTTCGTACGAAGGGCGCGATTCTTTGCTCACGGATTTCTCGCTATCCCTTGAAGCAGGGAAAGTGACTGCTTTGGTGGGTCACACAGGAGCGGGCAAGTCGACTGTAGCGAATTTGCTGCAGCGCTACTATGATGTCACCTCAGGCTCGGTTTCGATCAATGGCGTGGATGTTCGGGAATTGGATCTGGTGGATCTACGCATGAGGATCGGCGTCGTTGCCCAGGATCCTTTTCTGTTCGATGGGACGGTACGCGAGAATCTGATGCTGGCAAAGCAGGAGGCGAGCGAGGAGGAATTGATCGAGGCATTGAAAGGGGCGAGCGCGTGGGAATTTGTATCCAATCTTCCTGACACGATTGACACTCAAATTGGAGAACGGGGGATTCGCCTGAGCATGGGTGAAAAGCAACGCCTTACGATCGCGCGCGTGATTCTGCGCAATCCGCCGCTTGTGATTCTCGACGAAGCGACCTCGAGCGTCGATACGCTCACGGAAGCGAAGATACAGAGAGCGGTTGACAATCTAGTTAAGGAACGGACCACTCTCGTGATCGCGCATCGACTATCGACCGTGCGCCAGGCGGACCAGATTGTAGTGCTTGATAAAGGACGTATTATTGAAAAGGGCTCGCACGAAGAGCTGATTAGGGAGCGCGGGCACTATGCGCAATTGTGGAAAACGCAGACGGATCTAATAGAGGAAAACGCTTTGTTGGATCTCCCCAGTGATTCATAATGACCGGAGACAAACGATGATCACCCTAGCAGTCGACCATGTGGAAATTCTACATTGATACTGGGGGAACCTTCACCGACTGCCTGGCGATTGATTCGGACGGAGAAGCGCATCGCGTAAAAGTGCTATCGAGCTCTGCGGTACGCGGTCGCTGCGTTGGGCAAATTGATTCTCGTAGTTTGGAGCTGGATATCCCTCGAGATGTTAAGGATGGTTTCTTCAAGGGATATCAATTGCAGGTTCACGGAGTGGATTTCAATCCGGTATTAATCGAGGATTGGACGAGCGAACGCCGAATAGCGACGCTTGCAAGCGAGCTTCCTGCCGAGTGCGAAGGGAAGCTTTGCTCTTTGCTATCGCCCGAGGAACCGCCGCTTCTTGCCGCGCGAATCGTGACGGGAAAAGGCCTTGACGAAGCGCTCCCGGCAATGGAGATGCGATTGGCGACGACGCGTGGTACCAATGCGCTTCTCGAGGAAACCGGCGCGCCGGTCGCGTTCTTTGTAACGAAAGGATTTCGGGATCTCCTTTGTATCGGAAATCAGCAGCGTCCCGATCTATTTGAAATTGGGATTCGTAAGCCACCCCCGCTTCATTCCCAAGTACTCGAAGTGAGTGAACGCTTGAGCGCTTCCGGCGATATAGAGCTTCCGGTGGACGAGTCGGAAATACGGGGATTCGCCCAGGATTGCCAAGAGGCTGGGATAGAGGCGGTCGCCATCGCCTTCTTGCACAGTTACCTCAATGATACCCACGAGCGCGAAGTCGCTCGCATTTTAAGAGAGGAAGGGGTGCGTCGGATATCCCTTTCGAGCGTGCTTTCCCCTGTCATAAAGATCCTCCCTCGGGCGGAGACCGCTGTGGTCAATGCCTACTTGTCTCCGATCATGGACAGCTATCTCGATCGCATCCAAGGCGCGCTTCCCGATCGGTCGCTCAAAGTCATGACCAGCGCGGGAGGTCTGGTATCGAGGGCGAGCTACCGTTCGAAGGATAGTCTGCTCAGCGGTCCAGCTGGAGGCGTCGTCGGGGCTGCCGCTGTGGGAGAGCGAGCCGGGTATTCGGAAACGATTGCCTTCGATATGGGAGGGACCAGTACGGATGTATCGCGATACAAGGGTCGATTGGAGTATAAATACCTTCAAGCGATTGGATCGGCGACCGTTATGGCGCCAGCGCTCCGCATCGAGACCGTCGCGGCAGGAGGCGGATCTATATGCTGGTTCGATGGGAGCGCTTTGCGCGTAGGCCCTCAAAGCGCTGGAGCAGACCCGGGACCGGCGTGCTATGGGGCCGGCGGTCCCTTGACGATTACGGACGTGAATTTGTTGCTCGGGAGGATGGATGCCTCTCGATTTGGAATTCCAGTTTTTCGGGAGCAGGCGCAAAGCAGGCTCGAGGAACTCGTTGCTGAATTGCAGGAGGGTACGAATGAAGCAGTTGACGCGGAGACTGTCCTGCTTGGATTGCTGGATATCGCCAACGAGCGCATGGCGGAGGCTATTCGCGGCATATCGCTTCGAGAAGGGTATGCTCCTTCGGAATATGCTCTGACCGCTTTTGGAGGCGCGGGCGGGATGCATGCGTGTTCCATTGCAGATATCCTTGATATGGATACGATACTGTTTCCAGAGGATGCTGGATTGCTGAGCGCCTTTGGACTCCGTCAGGCTCGACTAGAGCGAATTGCAAGACGGCAGATATTGAAAACGCTCGATAAGAGCCGAGAAAAGATTCCAGCATGGATCGAAGAGTTGAAGGCCGATTGCTCTCAAAAGCTCCTCAATGACCTTGCCCATCCGGAATCGATCGCAACCCGCTTTGTTCAAGCGGAGCTGCGTTATCTTGGGCAGGAAGCCAGTCTGATGGTCGATGTTGTAGACGGGCGGGAGCTGAGCAAAGCGTTCGAGTCGCATTTCAAAGCCCAGTATGGCTTCAATCCAGAGCTGCCAATTGAGCTTGTGGGGCTTGTAGTAGCGGTTAGCTCGGAATCCCAACCCATGGAAGGGGAAACATTTCCTTCGGCAGGTGAGCGCTTGGAACAGGATGGGGAATCGAGCTTTGGGCGGGAGGCGTTGTCAGTCGGACAGCTCATCGCGGGCCCGCGCGTGATTCAGGACCCCTTCAGCACGATCTATATCGACGAGGGTTGGGAGGGTATCGTTGGAAGCGGTGGAAGCCTCAGGCTCACTCGCGCTGCGGATGTTCAATCGCCTTCTGCAACCCATCTTAGCTCGGTGGTGCTCGAACTGTACACTAATCGATTTCTTTCGCTCGTAAAGGAGATGGGCAGCTTGCTCGAGCGGGCCGCTTTTTCTACTAATGTCAAAGAACGGCGAGACTTTAGCTGCGCTCTACTGGACCGCGATGGCTTCTTGATCGCGAATGCGCCGCACATCCCGGTGCATTTGGGAGCGCTGGGCGTTTGCGTTCGAAGCGTCTTAAAGCGAATTGAGGTGGGCGAGGGTGATGTGATCGTTACGAATCACCCGGGTTTCGGAGGTTCCCATCTGCCGGACGTTACTTTGCTGGCTGGCGTGTATACAGACGAAGGGGAACTAGTCGGATATGTCGCAAATCGGGCGCATTATGCTGAAATTGGTGGCATTGCTCCAGGGTCTATGCCTCCAAATGCAACCTCGCTTGAGGAAGAGGGCGTAGTGATCGAGCCAATGCATATCGCTCGGAGAGGCGTTGTTGATTGGAATGACGTTACCCAAGCCCTAGAGAATAGCCGTTTTCCAACGCGACGCTTAGATGAGAATCTCGCGGACTTGGCGGCTCAACTGGCGTCGATTCGTTTTGGGACGGAGCAGCTGCGAAAGCTATGCCGTATGGGAGGAGCAGATACGATCGCTCTCTATATGAATGGACTCAAGCAAAGAGCGCGGGACGCATTGAGCCGCTCTCTCGCTGCATTGCCATTCAGATCGTGTTCCCATTCGGAATCGCTGGATGATGGGGCGTTGATTGCTGTAGAGGTATCGAAGCGAGCGTCTCTGTGGACCATCGATTTTTCTGGAAGCGCTGTCCAGCAGGCATCCAACTACAATGCGACGCCTGCGATTGCGACGAGCGCCGTACTGTATGTATTGCGGTTGCTGGCTAACGAATCCGTGCCTTTGAACGAGGGGATTTTGGACCTCGTCGACCTGAGGATACCGAATGGGATGCTCAATCCAATCTTTGACGATGACGCAGAGAATTGTCCACCGATAGTCGCAGGGAATGTTGAAGTGAGCCAACGGATCGTGGATACGCTCATCAAGGCGTTTGGAATTGCGGCTTGTAGCCAAGGCACGATGAACAATCTAATATTTGGAAATGATCGTGTGAGTTACTACGAGACGATTGGTGGGGGAGAAGGAGCTTCGGAAAAATCAGCTGGCGCGAGCGGTGTCCACACTCACATGACCAACACTGGGATAACCGACCCGGAGGTATTCGAGACCCGCTATCCTGCCAAAATTGATCGATTTCAGATAAGAGAGAATTCCGGTGGTGTTGGCTTGCATAGGGGTGGGGACGGATTGATCCGGCGTATCCGATTCCTTGATTCGGTAGTGGTATCGATATTGACTCAGCATCGGAAAGTGGCGCCGTATGGCCAGCAGGGAGGAAATAACGGTGCTTGCGGAGAGCAATTCAAGATTGATCGATCAGGCAAACGCTCTCCCTTGCCTGGAAACGGATCAATCCCATTCGAAGCCGGAGAATCGATTGAGATTCGCACTCCCGGTGGCGGAGGTTGGGGAACGCCTAGCGTGAGCGATCGCTGAAGAGGGACTTCAAGCTTTTGAGGTCCGCTTCAGTGGGTTTGTTGATGGTTGGTTTAGCGGACGATGAAGCCTTGTCTTGCGGTAGGGTTTGCTTGCTTGACTCAGGTCTGTTCAGGGCTGCGTCATCGAGTTTTTTCTGGATCCGTTTTTCGGATACAGGGAACGCGGTCCCGAGAGATTGAGCAAAGAGAGCCAGAGCCAGCTCCTCGATCGACCAGGCGATATCGTCACGTTGATCGCGTGTCAGAGACTGGCCGCCGAGTCGGTTCCGCAAACTGCGAAGGATCGCTTCGCGATCTGCATCGCGTTTCGGGCCTTTCGCTCTAGCCTGCGAACGGAGGGTAACCCCTTCGAGGTAAAGGGGTAGTCGGTTTAGTGCCCAATGCGGGGTTGTGACTAGGAAATCGGCAGGTACGAGACGGTCGACTTCGGCGAGTAAATCCTTGGGCAACGACTTTGACACAATCATTGCCTGCCGCCTATCGAGGATCTCCTGAACACGATCCATCAGCTTGTAGACCAGCCCTCGCGACTTCGTCTTAGCGGCCTTTATCTTAGAGGCGATGGCTGTCTTGTCTACGCGATCCAAGTCATGAGAACAGAGAAAGTGGCACAGGTGCTGATAGGCTTGAGATCTCAAGTCGTCCAAGGATGAGAACGCAACGGCTACGGGACCTAACTTTGAAAAGTCTTTCAAATCCTCCTGGATCCACGCGAGTTCGCGTCGAATTTCATGTTTGATCAACGCCCGTATCCCCTCGTTGGATACGTCTCTTTGTTCGGAAGTTGTTCTTGCCAATGTAGTCTTAATCTGGCTTCCGAAGCATCGCAAGACGGGATAAGCAAATACCGGAACACCCTTCAGGTCGCCGATTTGAGTTTTGTGGGGCAACGACTCAAGTTGATCGAGCGTATCGATTGGTCGGGTGTGGCGCTCGAGGGCTTTCCGCCATATCGAATCAATCGCTTGGGACGCTTTTGGCTCCTCGTTCGATTCTCTTTCGTCAATAGATTGATGAATCGCTTCTGCGGAACGACCCTCAATGACTGTTTCTCCCTTTGTATCATGTACGCGGACGCGCACTTTGAGATGATTCGGGATTGCGTCCTCGTTCCAATCGCTTGCGTAGGTTTCAATCCTGTATCTAAGTTTTAAATGCTTCGTGAGGCATTCGCAGAGGCTCGCTTCATTTGGCGTTAGCTCTTGAGCAATCTCTTTCGCGGTATCAGCGAGGGGTTGCAGTTTGCGTCGAATCTCCTTTGGCAGGGCTTTCAGAAGGTAGAGTATCTTGGGTTCGAGGTGGCCTGGGACGAGCCAGTCAAGTAAGGGACCCCTCAGGGCTTTTGCTCGCTGGTAGGGAACACTGAGAGTGACTCCATCGTTGTCGGCTCCTAGGTCGTAGCTATATTCGATCGGTAAGGCGCGGTTCTCTAGTTGAATGGATTCAGGGAAAGAGGACAGATCGATAGGCGCTTCGGCTTCAGGCGAAAGGTCCGACTCTGTCATCAGCAACGAATCGGGTGAAGACTTTTTCAATACTCGGTTCAAGTCGCCTATCGATGCGATTCGAGAGAGCCGGCCTCGGTAGAATCGGAATGCCGCTTCCTCGATACCGATCCAACTCTGCATCTTTGCGATCGTCTGCGCGTTTTGCATTCGATTCTTTAGCTTGCGGTTTTCGGCTATGAAATCCCAGTTGAGCGGGGCTTCGAAATCATCATTGAGTAAGCCTTCCCGAATGAAAATCTCCGTGGCCTTGTCCGGATCGACTTTCAAGTAGGAAACGGTTTTGCGTTGTAGCTCCAAACCATGGATACGGACGCTTTCTCGACAGACTACGCGACCCTGATCTAGCTCGAATACGGGATCGCTGTAGCGATGCTTCAGAATATGGCTTCCCAATTGGGCGATCCAGGTGGGATCGATCACAGCCACGGTGCGAGCGTAGAGTCGATTGGTCTCTACGATTTCCGCTGCAAGGATCCATTCTGGGGAAGGCTTCTTTTGTTCGAGATCCTGCTTTTGCTTCTTCGTTTTCGCATAGAGCGCCTTGCGATTGAAAAGGCAGGAACCCGGAAATAGCATTACTTTGCGGTCCCCGGTTGCGCGATAGAAATTCGGTTCCTCCTTTCGGGCTGGATTTGCCAGAAGGCCGGATGCGAGGCATTGGTGGATCGACCGGTATTCGATTCCACCATATTGCCTGAGGCGCGTTTTCTCGTCTCCGTCCTGGTAGGACGGGATATCGTGTTTTTTGCGAGAGGAGCGCTCGAAGTCGCGAAGCGCTTGACTCAGTTGTTCCTTTACGTCGCGCCACTCACGCATACGCAAGTACGAGATAAAGTGGCTCTTGCAGAATTTTCGCAATTTCCCTTGAGGGGAGCCTTTGGCCGATGGGTGAGCGCTCTCCCAAACATTGAGAAGGGAAAGAAAGTCGGAGTGCTTGTGAACGAAGGGCTTTTGAGCGATTCGAGCCGATTCCTCCTTCCCCAGGGGTCTTTCTCTGGGATCGGGAACGGTAAGCGCGGAAGCGATTACCAGCATTTGATCAACAACCCCTTTCTTCTCCGCTTCGAGAAGCATCCGACCTGCAGTGGGGTCAATCGGGAGGCGCGCAAGTTTCTTCCCCAATGCGGTGAGTGTTCGATCGGGTTGCAGCGCTCCCAGTTCTTCCAGAAGGCTATAGCCAGACTTGATCGCTGCGGCGCTGGGTGGGTCAATGAAAGGGAAGCCTTCGATTTCGCCCAGATTTGAGGCTTTCATGCGGAGTATGACTTCCGCGAGATTCGATCGCTGTATCTCGGGAATTGAAAATTCGATTCGTTTGTTGAAGTCACTCTCTGAATACAGGCGAATGCAAATTCCATCCTGGACGCGACCACAACGGCCTGCTCGCTGATTAGCGCTGCTCTGAGAAATATTCTCGATGGGCAGTCTTTTCGTTCGCGCTCTTGGATTGTACCGGCTGATTCGGGCAAGGCCGGTATCGATCACGAATCGAATGCCGGGGATGGTCAGCGACGTTTCCGCGATATTGGTAGCAAGGACTATCTTCCGCTTGTCGCTCCTCTGGAAAATCCGTTGCTGGTCGCTGTTAGATAGTCGACCGAAACAAGGGAGAATCGCGCATCGATTCCCTAAACGCCCTTCGAGCAAGCTCATCGTTTCGCGAATATCCTTTTCCGTCGGGAGAAAGGCTAGGATGTCTCCTTGCCCGAATTCATCGAAGATGCGGTCGACGGACTCAGCGATACCTCTTAGAAAGGTCAGCTCGTCCGCGTCTTCGAGCAACTCGTCTAGGGGGGCATATACGATGCCGACTGGATAGACGCGCCCGGATACTTCGAGAATGGGTGCATCGTCGAAGGCTCTCGAAAACTTGTCGGTATCGATGGTTGCGGACGTAATGACGATCTTCAGGTCTGGACGTCGCTTCCTAAGCTGATTGAGATGCCCGAGAAGAAAGTCGATGTTTAGGCTGCGCTCATGGGCCTCGTCGATTATGATCGTGTCATACTCGGTTAGTTGCGGATCCGATTGGACTTCGGATAGGAGCATTCCATCGGTCATGAACTTGATGCGAGTATCGGGGCTCGTCTTGTCCGAGAATCGAATTTTGCTGCCGACCTCCTTGCCGTATTCAACATTCAACTCCTCCGCGACTCTCTTGGCGATCGAAAGGGCGGCGACTCTTCGGGGTTGGGTACAAGCGATCCGTTTAGTTCGCCCTAGATCGGCTTCGACGCACATTTTGGGGATCTGCGTGGTTTTGCCCGATCCGGTCTCACCGGAAAGAATGATGACTGGATTCGCCTTGATCGCGGAGAGGATATCCGATCGGCGTTGGGCGATCGGGAGTTCTTTAGGATAGCGGATCGGGCCGGGATCCCAGGATGTGAGCGGCTTCCGCCCTTTGCGCGATTGGGAGTTTCTGGCCATAGACCTATTGGGGACCTACGACGATTTCTCTGGCCTGCTTCCAGGAAGAGGCGCTGGGAAACGATGGGCTGCTCCAAAGAATGTTTGCGGATGTATCCACGAGAGCGATTCTAACTGCGAGCGGAAAGGGCTTTGGAAGGATGGTCGAATGCGCTTTGAGATAGTCGCTCTTCAAAACCGACTGCGCGGCAATTCGCTTGGTAGCCGCTGGCTGCGGCCAGGCCACATCGATAATCCAATTCGCCTTGGGGATGCTCTCCACGAGCGAGGCGCAGCGTAGCGCCTCTTCAATGTCATTTTGGGAATGGGAAGTGATAACGAACGTCGGACCGGCGGTTAGTTCTTGCTGGCGCCCGTCGAACGTCTTGAAGCGTAGACTACTCTCCTTTGAGTGGGAAGGCGACATCGTAGCTAGCGTGGCTAGGACAAGCCCGATTGTGCGACAACGGATGAACATTGCTAATGATTCTTTTGTACCGAGAAGTCGGATGCGCCGTATCCAAGCGAGTCCAGTTTTGCGACGATAGCGTCCCGATCTATTTCCGACCCCCCAATGCGAGCTTGGCCTGATCGGAGATCGACATCCGCGTGATTGACGAAGGAATGGCTGTTTAGGCTGTCGGTGACAGATTTTAGGCAATGGCTGCAAGTCATGCCAGAGACTTTGAACGTGGCGGTTTCAGCCGAGTCAACGAGATTGGCGTCTACACTCTTATCGCGTCCCTTGAAGCTCGACAAGTAAGCGAACCCAAGAAGAGCGACAAGCAAGATCCCTGAAAGGTGCTTCCAAATCGAAAGCGTCTCGCCGTGGAAGTGGCCTAGCTCGAATACGGATGTATCCAAGAAATTGTGAAATACGAGCGCAGCAACCCAAGAGAAAGCGATGAGGCTGGCGACGTAAACCATGGTTTCGCGTCCCCCCAAGGTTTTTCGCATGGTGGTGATGGTAGCGACATTGGTCGCGGGCCCCGCTATTAGCAATACAAGCGCGGCGCTGATAGGCAATCCGCTATCGATCAATGCAAGCGCTAGCGGAATCGACCCCGTTGAGCAGATATAGAAAGGGATCGCGATCAAAGTAGTCAGGAGGATGCTGGTATAGACGCCGCCGGGCAGCCCGCCGAGGATATCGTCGGGCGCGAGGGCGCTGATGAGCCCTGCGAGCAAAAACCCTATCAGCAGGGAAGCGGAGATATCTTTGGGCAAGGTATAGAAGCCATATCGAAGGCTATCGGACCACGACGGCCGCGCTTCTTGTTCCTGCGATGGCTCCGGGTCGCTGGTCGCGCTTTGCGAGCCGAATCGCTCGACCATCCATCCTACGCTAAGACCTGAGATGAACGCGACTGCTACTCGGTAGACCGCGAAAACGGGTCCTAGCATCCCGTACGTAGCGATGATGCTGTCGACGCCGGTTTGCGGTGTGGAAGTGAGAAACGATGCCGCGGCGCCTTTGCTAGCCCCTCGAGCCCGTAAGCTCGCTGCCACCGGAATGACGCCGCACGAGCACAAAGGCATGGGAACGCCGAACAAGGAAGCGAGAGTGATAGATTTCAATCCCTTAGATCCAAGTCGCTTCTCGATCCAGGCTTCTCGAATCCATCGGCGCAAGGCTCCGGACACGAGAAAACCGAGCAGCAAATAGGGACCCATTTCGGCTATAAGGGCCCAGGTCTCGATAAAATAGGTCTGGAGCAGATTCATTGAATGGCGTCACGTTAGCCGGTGACGTTGCCCAATGTCGAGCGGTCATCGACGGCGTAAGTTCCCTGTATCTAGCTATTCTTAGCGGTATCCCGAATCGAAACCGGTATGCGAACGCGGGCTATGAGCCCGGAAGGGGATGCGGGGACCATATCGAGGTGGCCGCCTTTCAAGGCGAGCTGCGTGCGAATTTGAAACAGTCCGATCTTGTTGAGCGGCGCATTGACGCTCTTTAGCTTGTCATCCAGTCCGACTCCGTCGTCCTCCACCTGCAAGACCCACTCGTCCTCATCTCTGAAAATCGTGACGATACAGAGCTTTGCCCGGGAATGGCGTACGACATTCGTAAGCAGTTCGCGAAGGATTTCGAAAAGCAAGTCGCGCTTTTGCTCGAGCTCGATCGATTGCTGGTCAGCAATTGAGATGCTCGCTTCGATCCCGTGCTCCTCGCGGGTCATGGCGACCATACGCTTGGTGGCGCCGATGAATCCTTCCTTGGACGGATTCGGTGGACTGTAGCCCGCCACAGGCTCTTGCGCGAAGTCGAATGGGAGCGACTCCTGTTTGGGAGCGGACGCTTTCTTTCGCCCTACTGACTTGAGCACTTCCTCATAGGCGGTGTCCTTGTCGATCTCAAGCGATTCGCTTGGCTCTTCCACCTCCGGTACGGGGGCTTTCTCGGGCTTTCGGGCCGCTTTCTTTGAAACGATTTTGGTGACCTGCTTTTTGGGAGGAGCCGCTTTCCTCGAGCGCGGGGGTTCTGCGGGTTCGGCAGGTTTTGCCGGTGGTGGCGAGATGGGAGCGGAGAGGGCTTCACTCCCGAGAGCGATTTCGTCAGCAAGCGCTTTAAGCTTTTGGTCCGCTTTTCGGAGCGCTTCCTGGATCGCGGTATTCGCTTCTGCGATGCGGTCGAAGAGCTCGTTCGCGCTGGCGGATTCCTTGATGACGCCGATCAATAGGGTTTCGTCTGTGGCGTTCCCATTCCAGATACGTCCGCAGAGCTCGAGCGTGTTGAGCGGCATTTGGTCTCCGTCCACGCGGAATGCGCATTTTATAATGTCGTTCTTAAGAGGGAAACGGTCGAGCGTTTCGAAAAGCGCTGCCTGATCCTCTTTGAAGGCGCTGGCGCTGCTCACGATTTCGTCCAGCGTGCACTCTGCAGGACTGGATGGAAATTGGAGCATTGCCAGGGCGATTGAATCCAGGACGAACGTGTCTCGCTTCGGGTAGTACGTCCACGAGCCCATTTTGCCAGTTTCCAGCGAGAGATGTAGACGCGACTCGAGCAAAGCCCTTTCGGACGCGAGCGTCGCGCGATAGTGGCCCGAATCGCACTTTCGACCAGCGAAGGGGATAGGTCGTCCTTGCATACGATGTCTTCGATGCCATTGGGGCGAACGAACTCCGACCGCTTCATGGCCCGCCGCGTGGTAAGTCCAAGAATCGGATCTTCGTAACCGATTATCCTGAGCGCCTCTATCTTGTTCTCGGGACTATCGAATGCATCCAGGTCAAGGAATAGCAGGTCGTAGTCTCCCTCTCTGAGCAAATTGCGGGCGTCGTCGATGGATGTGCAGCGCTGAAGCTTGTATTCGCTCAATCGAGACCGCTTCAAGTCCGCTCGCAGCGTCGCAGCATCGTCCTCGTCGCGGATCACCGCGAGTAGAAAGAGCGTTCCGCGAACGCCCTGTATCGGGAGCGAGGAGTCTTCGACGTTGTCTTTGAAATTTGGAGACTCCGACTGCGACATTACTGGTAGAAGCGCTGGAAGCTAGCGCATAATCGTGAGGAATTGGCGGGAAAAGAGGGTGCGGATAAAGCGCGCTTTTTGAGACTTGGAGGGGATGTATCGTGAAGACGTCTTTGGAATTGCGAACGCCGAGTCGCAGGCGAGCGTGAATCTGTCAGGGTGGGAGAATGAGGCATCCTAAGTTCGAATACGCTGTGCTTGAGGGAATGAATGGCCAAGGTGAATACTCGTCGTAGCCGAAGCCATTTCTCGCATTTTAGGATGCTGCATTACGCGCTTATTCACCAATTTCCAAATATAAGTAAAAACGGCAAAAGTTATCCACATGTTATTTACAGCGCAAGATTTCATGCGATTCTAAACCACTGGTTGTAGGAATTCTCTCAACGAGTAGTTATTAAAGGCCTACAAAAGAGGTGAAGGGTTAGATTGTTGCGGAATCTGGGTGTCATGAGGCTGATTTTTGATTTGCGGTGGTTTTTATTGAAAAATGAGCGCCTGTCGCCGCCGAAAAGAGCGGATTCACAGCATTTGAGAGCCTAAATTGGCCGATAATCGCTCAATCAGAAGGTGAAACGATGAATATTTCTCAAATTCGTAACCAACTGGTTGACTGCTTAAATTCATGCGACTAATGCTCGCTGATAAATGTCAACAGAGGCTTCTGCATCCCCACCTCCTTCCGAGGAACTCATCCAAGACGCTGTCATTCGACTGGCTGGCAATTCGCAAGACGGCATTCAATCCATAGGGGGGTTCTTGGCTCGGTTGGCAGGCCGCAGCGCTCAGGAGGTCATGACGTACATGACGATTCCGGCGACCATTTCCGGAGGCCCATCGATTTTCCAGGTACGCATGG